>OY970341.1:0-590000 GCA_963717485.1 uncultured delta proteobacterium
CCTTATCGCGGTCATCGATCCCGGCGCCGTCAAAAACAGTGTGGAAGGAGACTCTATCATGGCAGACAAAAAGCCTAACATCCTCATCATCTGGGGAGACGACATCGGCACCTGGAACATCAGCTACAACAACCGGGGCATGATGGGCTATCGAACGCCGAACATCGACAGGATAGCCAACGAAGGCTTGGCGTTTACTGATTATTACGGGCAGCAGAGCTGCACGGCAGGCCGCGCCGCCTTCATCACCGGCCAGAATCCCCTCCGCACCGGCCTGACAAAGGTGGGCATGCCGGGGGCCGACCTGGGGCTGTGCCCGGAAGACCCTACCATCGCTGAAATGCTCAGGCCATTGGGTTATGCTACCGGCCAGTTCGGTAAAAACCATCTGGGGGACAAGGACGAGTTCCTGCCAAGCAACCACGGCTTCGATGAATTCTTCGGCAACCTCTACCATCTCAACGCCGAGGAGGAACCCGAGCTTCCGGACTACCCCAAAGATCCAGCATTCAGGAAGAAGTTCGGTCCCAGGGGCGTCATCCACAGCTTCGCCGACGGGCGTATCGAGGACACGGGGCCACTCACGAAGAAGCGAATGGAAACCATCGACGAAGAAGTTACCGAAAAAACGCTCGATTTCATCGACCGGGCCCACAAAGAGCGAAAACCCTTCTTCGTATGGTGGAACTCCACGCACATGCATTTCCGAACCCACGTCAAGAAGGAGTATGAGGGCAGAAGCGGACAGGGGTTCTACAACGACGCCATGGTTTATCATGACGATCAGGTCGGGGTCCTCCTTAAAAAACTCGACGACCTCGGCATTGCAGACAACACCATTGTCATGTACAGCACCGACAACGGCCCTCACTACAACTCCTGGCCCGATGCCGGCATCACTCCTTTCCGCAGCGAAAAGAACACCAACTGGGAAGGAGCGTTTCGCGTGCCGGCGTTCGTCCGCTGGCCCGGGAAAATTTCCGCAGGTAAGGTGCTGAGCGGCATCGTATCCCACCAGGACTGGCTGCCGACGCTTCTTGCGGCCGCCGGGGAACCCGACATCAAGGGAAAGCTCCTGGTTGGTCACAAGGCCGGAACCAGGACCTTCAGGGTCTGCATCGACGGCATCAACATGCTTCCCTACCTGACCGGCGCAGTGATGGAGAGCCCTCGCGACTCCTTTTTCTATGTAAACGACGACGCTCAACTCGTCGCGCTGCGCTTTAACGACTGGAAGCTGGTGTTCATGGAACAGCGGGCCAAGACCATGGCATTGTGGCAGGAACCTTTCGTGACGCTTCGTTTCCCCAAGATATTCAATCTTCGCCGCGATCCTTTCGAACGCGCGGACGAGAACTCGAACACCTACTGGGACTGGATATTCGACCACGCCTTCCTGATGGTGCCGGCACAGGCGTATGTGCAGCAGCACCTCCAGTCTTTAAAGGAGTTCCCACCCCGGCAGAAGCCGGCGTCGTTCAACCTGGACCGCGTGATCGAGCAACTCAAGGATGGTTCCGGCAGTGGCATGCACTGAGCCGTTCAGAAGTCGTTTCGCGCATAAACCCTGTAAGCCGCGCACGGCACACCCTGCCGGGCCTTCCATTCATCATGCTGCAAGGTAAACCGCAAACAATCAAGATAGGAGGATACAATTTATGGCACTTAAAGAATACAAACCGGGAACAGCTTTTCCCGGCGTTATCGGCCGGACATTTGATGTATCCTCGCCCGCCTGGCCGGAACCGCTTCGCGCCGGAGAAGGGGCGCCAAACGTGTTGTTCATCATTCTTGACGACACCGGTTATGGACAGTTGGGATGCTACGGGAGTCCCATCGAGACACCCAACCTTGACGCGCTCGCAAAGAACGGTCTTACCTACAACAACATGCACACCACCGCCCTGTGCTCGCCCACGCGCTCCTGCGTCCTAACCGGGCGCAACCATCACTCGAACGCGATGTCGTGCATAACTGAAGGCTCTACGGGTTATCCCGGCGGCAACGGCTACATCCCGTTCGAAAACGGTTTCCTCTCAGAGATGCTGTTGCAGCATGGTTACAATACGTATGCCATCGGCAAGTGGCACCTGACACCCTCAGACCAGATTTCGGCCGCAGGCCCCTATGACCGCTGGCCTTTGGGGCGCGGATTTGAGCGATTCTACGGCTTTTTGGGCGGCGAAACACACCAGTACTACCCTGAACTGGTATACGACAACCACACGGTGGAAGCTGAAAAGACCCCGGAAGAGGGCTACCACCTGACAGAGGACCTGGTGGACAAGGCCATCAGCTTCATAGCGGACTCCAAGCAGGTCGCCCCCGACAAGCCGTTCTTCATGTATTTCTGCCCCGGTGCGATGCACGCGCCCCATCACGTGCCGAAGGAATGGGCGGACAGGTATAAAGGAAAGTTCGACACGGGCTGGGAAGCGGTCCGGGAGCAGATCTTCAAGCGCCAGAAGGAATTGGGGATTGTCCCCTCCGATGCCGAACTCTCCCGTCATGACCCGGACGTCCCGCGGTGGGATCCATTGTCCGCCGAGGAGAAAAAGCTTTACGCCCGCATGATGGAAGTCTTCGCCGGTTTCCTGACCCATACCGATCACCACATCGGCCGGTTGATCGAGTTCCTGAAAAAGCTCGGCGAGTTGGACAACACTATGATCATGGTGCTGTCTGACAACGGCGCCAGCTCCGAGGGCGGGCCGCAGGGCATGGTCAACGAAGCGCTGTTCTTCAATAACGTGCCGGGCTCGCTGGAAGAGAACCTGGCTGCCATGGACAAGCTTGGCGGCCCGGAGATATGTAACCACTACCCCTGGGGCTGGACGTGGGCAGGCGACACTCCCTTCCGCCGCTGGAAACGCGAGACCTACCGCGGCGGGGTGAGTGACCCGTTCATCGTGCACTGGCCCGGAGGAATCGAAGCGAAGGGAGAAATACGCACACAATACGCCCACGCCATCGACATGGTGCCAACGGTACTGGAGGCGGCCGGCATAGAAGCGCCCACGTCTATCAGGGGCGTAACGCAATCTCCTCTTGAAGGATTGAGCTTCGCTCATACCTTCGACGACGCTCAGGCGCCCGCCAACCACCTCACCCAGTACTTCGAGATGATGGGCCACCGGTCAATCTACCATGATGGCTGGCGGGCGGTGTGCCCGTGGCCGGGGACGTCGTTCGCGGAAGCCGGGAAATTTTTCGGTGCGCCGATCGACAAGGACAAGTTGACCGAACTCGACGCGACCGCCTGGGAGCTTTACCACGTTGCCGAGGACTTCGCGGAGAATCACAATGTTGCCGGGCAGAATCGCGCGAAACTGATCGAGATGATTGCCATGTGGTACGTCGAGGCCGGCAAGTACAAGGTCATGCCCATCGATTCCCGCGGCACGCTGCGGTTTGCCGACGAGCGCCCGAAGATCGCTGTCGACCGCACATCGTACGTGTTTTACCCTCACACCCAGGGAGTGCCTACGAACGCCACCGCCAACATACTCAACCGCTCTCACAGTATCACGGCGAACGTGGAGATCCCTGAGGACGGCTCGGAAGGCGTGCTGTTGTCCCAGGGCGGAAGCGACGGCGGCTACTCGTTGTATGTTCAGAACGGCAAGCTCCGCTATGCCTACAACTACGTCGGCCGGAACCTCTATTACATCAAATCTGTCGAGGCCGTTCCCGCAGGGCGTCACGAGTTGCGATTTGAGTTCGAGGTGACGGGGAAACCCGACATTGCCAACGGTAAGGGCGCACCCGGCAAGGGCCAGCTCTACTTCGACGCCAGGCTGGTTGGAGAGAGCAACATCGAGTTGACCAACCCGCTCGCTATCGGCCTGCTCAGCAGTATAGTCTGCGGCGTGGACCTTGGCTCTCCGGTGACTCCTGAATACAAGCCGCCGTTTCCATTCACCGGCACGATCCACAGCGTGACCGTGGATGTGAGCGGCGAGCTGATCAGGGACACCGAAGCAGAGGTTAGGATGGTCCTGGCGCGGCAGTAGGTTCATCAGCGTTGGCCGTTCGTCTTAAAAAGAGAGGTGATTGCGGCCGCAGGAACCAACACCAGGAGGGTGAAAGCTGTGGAGGATTTAGTTACGCGTGTCGTTGAAAATCTAATCGCCCGGGTGAGTGGACCCATGAAATTTCGACTGATAATCCAACCACTCATGGCTGCCGTCTTCGCCGTGCGGGACGGGCTAAAAGATGCTCGTGGGGAAAGGCCTCCCTACTTCTGGGCCATTTTCACGAGTCCGAATCAGCGGTCTGACATATTGAGAGATGGTTGGAAATCCGTGGGCAAAATCTTCATCATCGCAGTTATTATCGACCTGGTTGAGCAGTTCATTGCCCTGCGGTGGTTTTATCCCGGCGAGGCAGTCCTCGTTGCTTTTATTCTTGCTTGCATCCCGTATTTGTTGATCCGGGGCCCTGTGAACAGGATAGCGCGTGGTAAACAGTTTGGCGCATCAGGCGACAAAAGACCGTGAGGACAGGTCACACAAACATGAGCTTGCTCAACACATCATAAAAGGACGGACGACACTGATGGCAGAGCGCAATGAGGAAAACATAGAAGAGCCTTCCAGTACTCAACTCTCCCTGGAGCGCACAATCCTCTCGCACGAACGAACTCTGATGTCCTGGGTCAGAACAGCGACATCGCTGATCACTTTCGGTTTCACCATTTACAAATTCTTTCAGTTGGAGCTGCAAAATCGTCCTCCACTTCAAGGTGTCATTGGACCACGCCAGTTCGCGGTATTGATGATCTCTATCGGATTGTTCTCACTCATGGCAGCGACCATCCAGTACAGGGTGTATAGAAACGGTCTGCGAAGAAGGTACGCCGGCCACCCCCCATTATCGCTGGTGGGAGTGGTCTCTGGATTGGTATCCCTGCTCGGGCTTGTGGCTCTCGTTGCGGTCATCTTCAGGATGTAAGCGTTGGTAACTGCCAGGTCGTATCGACGATGGAGAGATCCAAATTGACACAACCATTGCCGAACATCTGCCCTTGTTTGGGTACGGTATTATCGGGATCGGCGCCAATGCATTCTACTGGAAGCGGTTTACCGCCAAGCAGGATCAAATGGCTCACAAAAAGAAACATGATATCCCCTCTCCCAATAGCCCGCCTGTCAGTATGAAGGGCATTTGATTGGAGCACGATGGACATTTCATCCGTGTTTTTATCTTCGGAAAAGATCTGGTCGCAAGTTCAGCAGTATTTACTAAACTACGTCCTCACCGGGGCCATGGCAGCCCAATTCGCCGCCGGTGGTTTCGCTTTCCTGCTGGCCCACAAGGCTGCCGGAGCCTTCCGCTTATGGTTTGAACGCAACATGGCCCTGTCCGGTTTGAGCGAGGAATCTTCTGACCTGCGGAAAGCCAAAAATTTCCTTAAGGTCGCCCGTCCGTTCCTGTCTGTTCTCTTTCTGGGAATTGCATTTCGTATGGCGCATCATTTCAATTGGCCCCCGGAAGGCTTCGAAGTCCTGTTGCTTGTGGCATTCGCCATGTTTTTGGTGCGACTTATCGCCACTCCGATGACGAACCGTTATTGGGCGGCAATCCTTACCGTGACAATCTGGCTTTGGGCCATTTTTCGAATCTTACATGCCGAGGACATCTGGACAAATTTTGGTACCAGTATCTACTTCGCAATCGGCAATGTGCATGTTTCCATACTGACTATTTTTAGAGCCTCTTGGCTGTTGTTGATTCTTTACTGGCTTTCAAAGAACCTGTTGATCATTTTTCACCTCTGGCTGCAGACCGGATCGGGCCTGCCTGCTGCAATCCAGACCCTGTTTTATAAACTCTGCACGTTGTTGTTGTTTTCCGCATCTGTGGTCGTCGTCCTGCATTATATTGGTATCGATCTGACAATCTTTGCCCTGTTCGGCGGGGCACTGGGCCTGGGAATCGGCTTTGGCCTGCAGAAAATTTTCGCCAATGTGGTCAGTGGTTTCATGATTCTCGCGGATAAATCCATCAAGCCCGGCGACGTGATTCAATTGGGAGATACCTACGGCTCGATCAATTTCCTCGGCAGCCGCTATGTCTCTGTAGTCACGCGGGGTGGTGTTGAGCATCTTATACCGAATGAGAGTCTGGTCACCGGTGAAGTGATCAATTGGTCCTATAGCAGCAATCTCGTCAGGCTGCAGGTCCCCGTGGGCATTTCTTATGACTCCGATTTGGAGACGGCCAGCAAGTTGATGCTGGAAGCCGTTGCGGACACCAGCCGAGTCCTTAAGGAACCCAAACCTGCCTGCTTACTGACAGGCTTCGGGGACAACGCCCTTAATCTCGAGTTGAGGGTCTGGATAAACGATCCGCAAAATGGCATTGGGACTGTCAGAAGCGAAGTCCTCATGGGTGTCTGGCGGCGGTTCAAGGAAAAAGGTATCGAGCTGCCATATCCGCAGAGGGTCTTGCACCATAAGTCCATGCCCGAGGTCCGGATTCGGACAGAACCGATGACCGAAAAGGCTGCTGAATGAACAGGGCGCGCTATCAGACCTGCTCTGCACAGTCCGATTCGGCGCGTATGACTGGGAAATGCGTTAGGTTGATCACTTCACGAGAGGAGCCATTGTAAATGAACAACGCAACGGACGACCCACTGCTTGTTTTTGCGCTCTCCTTCTTCGTGCTGTCGCTATCGGCGCTGATCGGAGCGTCCTTTCTCATGAGGCAGCGAAAGCTGGAAAAGGACGTTCGTGAAGACTTCGGCGTTATCTTGGCCGCTGCGCTGACACTGCTCGGACTTATCATCGGATTTAGTTTTTCGATGGCCATGAGCCGCTATGATCAGCGCAAAAACTACGAGGCGGCAGAGGCGAATGCTATAGGCACCGAATACGTGCGGGCCGGCCTGCTGCCTGCCTCGGATGCGTCGAAGGTACGTGAGCTGCTAAGGAACTACCTGGATCAGCGTGTTTTGTTCTACATGACCCGCGACGAGCAACAGATTCGGCAGATCAATGCCCGCACTGATCAATTGCAGGCCGAGCTGTGGTCCGCTGCACTGGCCCCGGCTGAAGCGAAGCCGACGCCAACGGTCGCCCTGGCCGTTTCGGGCATGAACGATGTATTGAACTCGCAGGGATACATGCAGGCTGCCTGGTGGAACCGAATCCCAATTGCTGCATGGGTTCTGATGGCAGCAATCGCCATATGCTGCAACGTGTTGGTCGGCTATTGTGCGCAAAACGTCAAAGCGGAAGGCATCATGCTTCTGATTCTACCGCTTCTTGTGGCTATCGCGTTCTTTCTCATCGCGGACATTGACAGCCCACGCGGCGGTGTAATTCGCGTGAATCCGCAAAATCTTGCAAGTCTTGTTGAATCCCTGCGTGCACATTGATAGGGATTAAAGCCAAACGCTCTTGCACCCGGCTAAATCAGCTCCCGCCGTTTTCTTCTCTCTTGAGTTTATCCAGGAAACTGTTCAGGGCGGATTCGGAAAACTGCATGAACCCGTCGAAAAACTCCTGCGAATATTCTTTTACAAATCCTTCCCCTTCCGGGCCGATTGCCGTGTACATGTACACGACTTCGGCATCCGTGTTCCCGGATTCGTTTTCCGCCAGGCAGATGTTTATCCTGGCTACCGTCATGCCGGGGGTGACTTTCACTATTTCGATTCTGTGGCGAAGTGGATCAAAATCGGTGATAACCCAGATCGATTCGGGATTTTCTTCCCCCGTTGTAAAAATACAGTCGTTTTCGGCAAACCCGGACATCGAGTAAACCGCCAGAGGGTCCCATCCATGGGCCCATTCTCTTTCTCGAACCGGGCACAGCAGCGGGAAGACATCGGCGGGCTTGGCTCGCAGCTTCTGAGTGTAGCTTCTTTTAACGCGAACGGGATCGATGGTCTGCATGCGGTTTTCAGCTCCTGCAATGATTTGGTCTCTGGATTGGAAATGGGAAAATGCAATCAGCCGCCCGAATATTGTATTGCATTGGAGCGATTTCAATCAAATTATTTCACAAGCAGGCGCAGGCCGAAGTTTCAACTGGAAGGATTTGGTAAACGCTGTGGTGTTTAGCGGCATGGTTTGGTATGAACTGCACGAGAGCATTGATCCCGCTATTGAGTGGGTGAAACGGCTGACAGGATGCAAACGAAGGTGAAAGGTGCAATTAAATGTCAAGCCCGCCTCTTTTTTTGCTGATCAATCCCTGGATCACCGATTTTGCGGCCTATGATCTCTGGGCAAGGCCGATTGGCCTGCTTATCCTGGCGTCTTTGCTCAGAGACGGGGGCTGCGGGGTGAGGCTGATCGACTGCCTGGACCGGCGGGACCCTTTCACTAACTCTCATCCGGAAGTCCTGCCCGGCAGGGACAAAAAATTCGGCGCCGGCAAGTACCCCAGGATGCGTCTCGCAAAACCCGGTCCTTACTCTGACTTTCCGCGATATTTCTACCGGCACGGGATTCATCCGGAGAGCTTTCGCCGTAAGCTCCTTGAAATCGAAAAGCCGGACCTGATCTGGATTACGTCTAGCATGACCTACTGGTATCCGGGAGTTTTTGAAGCGGTCCGGATCGCGCGCGAAATTTTCCCGGGGGTGCCGGTGTGGCTCGGCGGCATATACGCAAGGCTATGTCCCGGCCATGCTGAACAACACAGCGGGGCCGACCGCGTCATTACCGAGGAAATATCGAGCCTGCCGAAAATGATCCGTGAGACGACAGGCTTCCCGGTAAGAAACGCAAGCACGTGGGGAGATTTCAATGCCTGGCCCTTTCCGGCTCTCGACTTGGTGAAACCCGCGCTTGATTACGCACCGATTCTTACCGGAATGGGCTGTCCCTACAGGTGTCCTTTTTGTGCTTCGGCAAGGCTTCAGCCCAGGCGTGCACGATTGGGGGCCCAACGGATCTTAAACGAAATCGAGAGGGACCATTATGATTTTGGGATAATCGATTTTGCGTTCTATGATGACGCGCTGCTGCTCGATGCGGAATATACGCTCAGGCCTGTACTGGAAAAAATCGCAAAGGATGGCCCCGCGATCCGTTTCCACGCCCCGAACGCCCTTCACGTCCGGGCGCTTTCCAGGGATTGGTGCCACTTGTTGCATGCGGCGGGGTTCAAAACGATTCGGCTCGGATTGGAAACCACGGTGGACGGCAAGAGCCTGGAATGGGGCGGCAAAGTCAATACGGAAATGTATCTGGAGGCGGTGGAGAACCTTTTTCAGGCCGGCTTTTCGGGAGATGACATCGGTGTGTACCTGCTTTGTGGGCTCCCGGGCCAGTCCCCGAAAGAAGTCGCCGAGTCCATCGGGATTGTTCGGCAAAGCGGCGTTCGGCCACACCTGGCCGAATACTCTCCCATCCCCGGCACCCCCATGTGGGACAAAGCCGCCGCCATTTCTCCTTTCGATATCAGGACAGAGCCGCTCTACCATAACAATACCTTTTACGCCTGCCGCCGTCCCGATTTTACCTATGATGAAATGGTTGCTCTGAAAACGGAAGCAGGGAGCAGGAAGCGGGAAGCGGGAAGCAAGGAGAAAGACCGGTAGCGGGTAGCAGTAATTAAGAAACGAAGCAGGGAGCAAGGAGCAGGTATGATAGCCTGTTTGCTTTTCTTCTTGCTTCTTGCTTCCCGCTTCTTGCTTCCTGCTCCTGATATCACGCCGTTTCCGGCGAAAAGGCGACAACATCGTCAATGCTTTCGGCATCTGAGACAAGCATTACGAACCGGTCCACTCCGAAGGCGATTCCGGCGCAGGGGCCAAGATGATCAAGACTTGCCAGGAAGGCGCCGGGCAGAGGATAGCTGATTGCCTCCATTTGTTTTTTCCTTGCGATTGCAGACTGGAAGCGAGTCCTTTGTTCCTCGGCGTCCGTCAGTTCGCTGAATCCGTTGGCGAGTTCGATTCCTGCCCAGAACAGCTCGAATCTTTCCGCCACCTCAGGGTCGTCGGGTTTTATTCGGGCAAGGGCGGCCTGGCTTATCGGGTAATCTTCAAGAATGCAGGGGACCGGGAAACCCAGGTTCGTCTCAACTTTTTGCACCATGTCCAGATCGAAGCGGTCCTGGTCGGGGTTGGGGCCGGGGTCCCATCCGGCAAACTTTCCGAACGCTTCCCGGACTGAACTGCGCTCCCACCTGCCCTCAAAATCGAGGCCGACGCCCCGGAAATGAAGGCCGGACTCCGGCGCAATCGCCCTGCACGTGAATCTCACCAGGTTTTGACAGTCTTGCTGCAAGTCCTTATAATTTGCGCCTGAGCGGTACCATTCGAGGATGGTGAACTCGGGGTGGTGAAGCCTGCCGCGCTCGCCGGCCCGAAATGCCGGGGTTATCTGGAAGATTTTTTCGAACCCGGCGGCAAGCAGCCGCTTCATGTGAAGTTCGGGGCTGGTGGACAGAAAGAGGCCGTTATCAGCAGGGATCGGCCTGATATTGACCTCGGGGGCCGGAGCGGCAGTGAGCAAGGGTGTCTGGACTTCGAGGAACCCTTCGCTTTCGAAGAAAGCGTGAATAAGCCGCAATACCCGGCAGCGAGTCTCGAGAAAGCGCCTCTTGGCGTAAAGGGCCTCTCTTTCATCGGTTTCCATCAGCCCTTGACGCGCTCCACGTACTGGCCGGTCCTCGTATCGATTCGGACGGTTTCGCCCTCTTCGACGAAAAGAGGCACCTGGATGACATGGCCGGTGTCGAGTGTAGCCGGTTTGGTTGCCCCGGATGCCGTGTCGCCCTTGATTCCCGGGGCGGAATCCACGATTTTCAGCTCGACGAAATTGGGAAGCGTCAGTCCGATCGGCCTGCCCTGGAACAAGAGCACGTTTACGACCAGGTTTTCGGTAAGAAAGCTCGATGCTTCCCCGACGGCCTCGGCCGACATCTCGATCTGTTCGTAGCTGGACGTATTCATGAAATGGTAGTTTTGGCCGTCGCCGTAAAGATACTGTATTTCCTGCTCTTCGACGTCGGGGGAGCCGAATTTTTCGCCGGACCGGTACGTGCGGTCGAACTGCGCCCCGGTGATCATGTTCTTGAGACGGCAGCGGTAGAGGGCCTGACCCTTTCCGGGCTTGGAAAATTCGAAATCCACGATGAGGTAAGGTTCCCCATCTATTTCTATCTTGAGGCCCTTTCGCAATTCACCTGCTGTAAGAACGACTCCCATTCGCTGGTCCTTTCGTCGCATTATTTTATTTAAATTTTATATTTTAATAGTATTTTGACTTAACGGTCAATATAGTTTCGGCTTATCCCGTGTTTAACGACCTTGTGTCTCCGGCGCTTTGATACCGGTCGCGCCAGCCCCGAAAAAAGGAGGAACAATATGAGTGAAATTCTTTCCGTCAAGGCAAGAGAAATCCTGGACTCACGTGGAAATCCAACTGTCGAGGCCGAAGTGCTTCTGGACAGTGGGTATATGGGATCGGCTGCCGTTGCTTCGGGCGCTTCAACCGGTTCCAGGGAGGCCCTCGAACTGAGGGACGGTGATCCGGACCGTTACCTGGGCAAGGGCGTCCTTACAGCCGTCAATAACGTAAACGAGGAGATCGGGCCAAAGCTCATCGGCTTTGAGGCCATCGATCAGACCGGGCTGGATCAGTTGATGATCGAGTTGGACGGGACCGAAAACAAAGGGCGCCTCGGGGCAAACGCCATCCTCGCCGTCAGTATGGCGGTTGCGCAGGCCGCAGCCGCTGAATGCGAGCTGCCGCTCTACCGGTACCTTGGCGGCGTTTCTGCATTTCTTTTGCCCGTGCCTATGATGAACGTTCTAAACGGCGGCGTTCATGCGGACAACAACCTCGATATGCAGGAGTTCATGATTGTCCCTGTGGGGGCACCCACCTTCGGTGAAGCGCTTCGGATGGGAGCGGAGACTTATCATAACCTCAGGAAGGTGCTCAAGTCGAAAGGTCTTAGCACTTCGGCGGGGGACGAAGGGGGATTTGCCCCCAACCTTCGCTCGAACGAAGAGGCGATGGAAGTCATCATGCAGGCGATTGAGGCTGCAGGATACAGGCCCGGCGAGGATATTTTCATAGCCCTGGACCCAGCCGCGAGCGAGTTTTTTGAAAACGGAGTCTATCAGCTCAAGGCCGAGGCAAAGCCAAGGAAAAGCGCACAGGAGATGGTCGAATTCTATAGTGCATGGGTTGACCGCTACCCGATAATTTCCATTGAGGACGGCATGGCCGAAAGCGACTGGGAAGGATGGAAAGCGCTCACCGAAAAACTCGGGGCTAGTCTTCAACTGGTCGGAGATGATATTTTCGTCACCAATACGAAAATACTCTCAAGAGGCATAACGGAAGGGATCGCCAATTCGGTCCTGATAAAGCTAAACCAGATCGGCACTATTACCGAGACCATGCAGGCGATAAACATGGCCCACCGCGCTGGTTATACGACTGTAATCTCGCACCGGTCCGGTGAGACCGAAGATACGATGATCGCCGATTTGGCCGTAGCCGTTGGAAGCGGTCAGATAAAGACAGGGTCGCTCTCCAGGTCCGAGCGGCTCTCGAAGTACAATCAACTGCTTCGAATCGAGGAGGAATTGGGCAGCTCCGGCTGTTACGCGGGTCTTTCGGGTTTTCGGCTGGTTTAAAGCCGGTTCGGGTGACTCATTGCGTCTTGACTTGACTTGCCTTTTCAAGTACGTATACAAGCTTACCAAGGCGGCATACCCAAGTGGTAAGGGAGCGGTCTGCAAAACCGTTATACAGCGGTTCAAATCCGCTTGCCGCCTCCAGAAAATCCAAGGGGCGGCTCATTTAGAGCCAGCCCCTTTTTCTGTCTCTGCGGGCGCTGGTTGGGGATGGTTGCGACAGGTTACAAATCCGGTCGCACTCACCGAATTCCCCACCAAAAAAGAAAAAGGGCTACAGTGGCTAAGCCACCGTAACCCTTAATCTCATTCTGGTGGCGAGGCTCAGAATCGAACTGAGGACACGAGGATTTTCAGTCCACTGCTCTACCGACTGAGCTACCTCGCCACAACCTAAAAATACTAGCGGAATTGGGGTTGAGTGTCAATGGTTTTTACCTGAATTCGAGCCTCATGGCGGCGGCGTGAGTGAAGGGTGAAAATAATCCGGTCATTATGATCCAGATAAAAATCCCTGGCGGGAAATGCCTCACTTCCCTCAGCGCTAGGCATGTCGCAACGGGGTCACCCACGCTAAAGCTTGCCTGCTCAAGGATTGAGCGGTCCCGATTGGCTAAGGGATTGGGATTTTGTTTTTTACCGTTCACAGTTCACCCTTTCACCCCTCCCCCCTCTTTTCCTATTCACAATTCACCATCCACACTTCGCGCTACTTGCTTCCTGCTCCTCGCTACCGTCTTTTTGCCGCTTCTCGTTGCCGCTTCTATTGCCGGTTCTGAATGCCGCTCCTGGTTGCCGCTTGGCATATCAAAATCACCGCGCGGTACAATACCGCCGTCCAATTGCAGATGTCGAAGGAATCGGGGAGTTCAAATTGGTTTCTCGCTGTGCGCCCTCACAAGGAATCGGGCGCGAACTGGGCGCTCACAAAAGATCGCACCCGGACTTGCAGCATTTAACCACGTTAGGCATGTAAGCCCGGACCTGAGCGAAGTGAGGGTTCACTGCTCCTCGCGTAGCGATAGAACCAAGAGGAGTTACTTTTAATTGTTCACTGCTTCCCGCTTCCTCCTCCCCGCTCCTGTTACCACCTGTTATTGCGGAGAATCTAATCCAAAATTGTCACTTAAATCAGCTTGTTGTGCGATCAGCCCCTGTATTTGCCCTGTATTTACAGGAATTACAGTAAGCCAATGAAACTCTTTGACAACTGTCTTAAATATGCCTCTTTTCCTATGATAGAAGAAACATTGTTTCGGGAGGGAGAGGCCGTCTTCTAATTGGAGTTTTGCACCCGTTTGACAACCTGGTCCAAGAATGATGATGAACTTGCGATTGGCGACACAGTAAATGTGATCCCGTTTAGGAAAATAGTGTACTGAAATCATTCTGCCTCCCAACTTCATTCTCGAGGAGGGCATCATGGGCAAAGCGAAAGCCTGCAAGGGCGGAAAGAATCAGCTGCAAGTAATTCATCCCCGTGCGGCAGGAATTGACGTAGGTTCCAAATTTCATGTTGTGGCGGTGTCCGCGGAATACGATCCCGATCCCGTACGCAAATTCAACAGCTTTACCACAGACCTGCATCGCCTTGCCGATTGGCTCAAAGCCGTCGGGGTTACCACCATCGCAATGGAATCTACCGGTGTATATTGGATTCCGGTCTTTGAGATTTTAGAATCAAGAGGTTTTGACGTCATTTTGGTCAATGCCCGCGAAGCAAAGCGGGTTCCTGGGCGAAAGACGGATATAAAGGATGCCCAGTGGCTTCAGCAACTGCACCAGTACGGCCTTCTATCCGCAAGCTTCCGCCCCGGCGAAAAGATTGCAAGCCTGCGTTCCTATTTGCGCCACCGGGAACGGCTCACGGAATACGCCGCCGCTCATATCCAGCATATGCAGAAGGCGCTCATGCAGATGAACCTGCAGCTGCAACATGTTGTAAGTGACATCACGGGAGATACGGGCATGAGGATAATCCGGGCAATCATTAAAGGAGAGCGTTCAACCTCAAAGCTGGCCTCTTACCGGGACCCCCACTGCAAGCAATCGGAGAAAACGATCTCGGCCGCATTGACGGGCAACTATCGCCCCGAGCACGTCTTCTCGCTAAAGCAGGCTGTTGCCTTGTACGATTTCTATCAGAAGCAGATCAAGGAGTGTGATCAAGAAATCGAGAAGGCGCTTGCGGCATTAAACAGCGATAAGAATCCTCCGTCGGAGCCTCTCCCCAAAGCCCGTCGTACGCAAAAGCAAAAAAATGAACCGGGGGTCCCCATTCGCGAGATGCTCTACACGCTCACGGGCGTGGACTCGACTCAAATCAACGGCATTGGTCCCTACACGACCCTGCGCCTGGTCGCAGAATGTGGCACCGATATGGCAAAGTGGCCGACATCGAAGCACTTTACGTCCTGGCTCACCCTTTCACCGGGCAATAAGATCTCCGGAGGAAAGGTTCTGTCAAGCAGAACCCGCCGAACCAAGAACCGAGCGACGACATTGCTGCGCATTGCCGCGGTCAATATCGGCAAGACGCAAACTGCGCTGGGCGCGTTCTATCGGCGATTGGCGGCAAGGGTTGGAAAAGCAAAGGCCGTAACCGCAACGGCTCGGAAGCTGGCCGTCTTGTTCTACACGCTCATGAGGTACGGAAAGGCGTATGTGGAACCCGGAGCAGACTATTATGAGCGGCAGTATAGAGAAAGAGTCCTACGTGCCTTATCCCGAAAAGCAGCAGCCTTGGGATACCGCTTGGCTCAGAAGCAGGAAACCTCGCCCGTCACAGGGAATGTTTCTTAGGAACTGAATATGAGTATCGGATTTTCACTTTTAGGCGCTCAAATCCTGAACCTCTGCTGTTTCTCTCAGAAGAGTCCTTCGTGTTCTGGTGTCTCATTCGTGCTCTGGTGGTGAGAAAATCATTTTAAGCCGGCGGCCACAAAGAGCAGAACACGAAAAAGGGACGAGGAAAGGGTGCGGCAGACGATTGTTCTGCCCGCCAACTCTTAAATTGACTGCTGTGAGCTTTAGCCGGAAGTTATTCTATTAACTTCCGGGTGCGTCTTCGCGTGAGCCATAAAAGAGGGCGTCCTCCATATCTCCCCACAGAAGCTGGATGGAGGAAATGAGAGCGACAGCAGCGGTCTCCAGGCGTAATGTCCTTGGCCCAAGGCTCACGGGCTTGAACCCTGCGCCAACCAACGCAGAACTTTCCACCTTGTCCCAGCCTCCTTCGGGGCCTAGAACGGCCAAAACCCGGTGAATATCCGGTCCCGTTTCGCTGCGTAAATTTTTCAGCCCCTCGCCCGGCTCGCGCTCAAGCGCAAATATCTTCAGAGTGTGTTCCGGCGCCCCTTCGTCAGCTTCCAATGAGGTTAGAAAATGGCCCAGGTCCTCGAAAATTTCAATTTCAAGCGTTTTTGTCCGACCGCACTGGCAAATAGCCTCGTTCGCTATTTTGGACCAGCGCTCCATTTTCTTTTCGGCGGGTCTGCCGCGAAGACCGTATTGGCTTCTCAGTGCGCGGAAAAAAGCCAGGCGCAAAACGCCCATTTCGGTCGCCTGTCTTACAACAAGGTCCATAGTATCCGACCGGACAATACCGATGCCAAGTACGATGGCCAGCGGCGATTCGCACGCCGGGCGCTCCAGCTTCCCTATCAGGGAGACGCTGACGCTTCCCCGGCGCATTCCAGTAATCACGCATGCCCAGGCAGATCCTTGGCCGTCAATCAGCTCTATTGATTCTCCCACTTTTGCGCGCAACACGTCTTCCAACTGGCGCGAAAGGCGCGGCGGGAGATCGAAAATCCGCGTGTCCGAGGCAACTTCATGCACGAAGAAGCATCTGCGCGTCATTTTTTCCTACATCCCGAGCAGATAGGAAAAGTACCAGTGGTAGAAAAGCTCGCCCCAAAAGATGTATGATATTGCGCCAAAAGCGAGAAAGGGGCCGAAGGGCAAAGGTGAGCCGAGGCCTTTTCCCGATCGCCACATAAGGGGTAGGGCGACAATCAAGCCCGAAACCGACGCTGCCAGGATGGTAAATGGGATTGCCTTCCACCCGATGAAAGCTCCTATCATCCCAAGCAACTTTATATCGCCCCCGCCAAGCCCTTCCTTATGCCTCACAAGCGCATACACCGCCGCGATCAGGTATAAAATCCCCCCGCCCAGAATTATCCCCATTAGCGACTCCTGCCAGGAAAGTCTGGGGGTAAAGAAGGAGAGCGCCAGGCCCAACACGATGCCGGGCAGTGACAGAATATCGGGAATCAGAAAAGTATCGATGTCGATCATGGTGATTATAAGCAGGAGCGAGCAGAAGAGGAACTCGATTGCCAGTTGAGGATGAAGTCCATATCGGCGAAAAAGGAGCAGCGCCAAAAGGCCGCTTAGTCCTTCTACGAGCGGATATCTCGGAGATATCGAGATCTTGCAGTGGCGGCACCTGCCGCCCAGCAAAAGATAGCTAACCAGCGGTATATTATCATAGGGAGCAATCGCATTTCCGCAGGCCGGACACCGGGAAGCCGGGCGTACAATCGACTGACCTGCCGGTAACCGGTAAATGACCACGTTGTAAAAGCTGCCAAATATGCACCCGACTATAAAGGCCATAATCTGGCCGCCAATTAACGGGATTGATCCTACCAGGGCCTCACCCACTCTTCACCATTTCCTGTTCAGGTTCTTCTTTCTTTTTGAACTTACAGGACGGATTTATGCAGAACAGGGTCCCGCTACCCGTTTTCCCCTGTCTGCGAAAAAGAACCGGGGCACTGCATGCCGGGCAGCTCTCCTGAACCGGTTCGCCTTGAAAGAGCATTTTGCAAGCAGGATATTTATTGCACCCGTAAAAGCGGCCCCGTTTGCCCGTACGCTCTACCAAATCCCCGCCGCACCCTTCGCGCGGACAGTGGATGCCGGTAGAAACGGGCAGGGCATTCCGGCATGCCGGATATCCTGTGCAGGCTAGAAAAGGGCCGTAGCGGCCGCGCTTGAGCGCCATGGGTTTGCCGCATTTTTCGCAGACTTCCCCGGAAAGGACGGGCTGCTTCTGCTCGACGGGATGAATACGTCCCTTTTCATCCCTTTCATAATCCGAGGTGAACGAACATTTAGGATATCCGCTGCAAGCCAGAAACGAACCGTTGCTGCGGCTCAAACGGATGGCCAGGGGTTTGGAGCAGCGCGGACAGTTGAGGTCCGTGGGCCATCCCGCGCTCTTCAGGTTGGCCATTCCTTTGCGGGCGGACTCCAGGGTCTTTGAAAAAGGTCCGTAGAAATCGCTCAAAAGATGCTGAGGGCTGCGTCCGCCATGTTCTATCTCGTCGAGGTCTTTTTCCATATTGGCAGTAAACTTCACATCCACTATGTTCGGGAAGTTGGCCGAAACAAGCCCGTTGATCATCACTCCCAGCTCTGTGGGGAGCAGCCGCTGTTTCTGGCGCAAAACGTACTCTCTCTCCAGAACCGTGGATATTATCGTCGCGTAAGTGCTGGGCCTTCCGATTCCAAGGTCTTCGAGGGTTTTTATCAGAGCAGCTTCCGTGTACCTTGGGGGAGGCTGGGTAAAATGCTGCTTCGGTTCTATTACTAGAAGGTCGAGGGGCTGACCCTGAGCGAGTTCCGGGAGTCTCTGGTCGGATTTCCCGTTTTCCGGCTCATCCTTCCCCTCCTCATAGAGGGCCAAAAATCCCTGGAAAACGATCACCGAACCGACCGCTCTCAGGGTATAATCGCCCGCCGCAACGTCTATGGTAGTTTGATCTATCAGGGCAGGGGCCATCTGACAGGCTACAAACCTTTTCCAGATAAGGGCATAGAGGTTCAACTGCTCTTTGGTGAGGTACTTTGATACGCTTTCCGGGGTATGGCCGACATCCGTAGGCCGGATCGCTTCGTGCGCTCCCTGGGCTGTCCGGCTGGATTTGTAGAAGATCGGTTTTGAAGGTAGGTATTTGTCTCCCCACCTGCTCGAGATAAACTCTCTTGCCTCCTGCACCGCATCCTGGGAAAGCCGGGTCGAATCGGTGCGCATATATGTGATGAGGCCCACAGCGCCGTCCTGCCCAATTTCGATTCCTTCATAGAGCCTCTGTGCTATGCTCATCGTCTGTTTGGCGGAATAGTGAAATTTCCGGGCGGCGTCCTGCTGGAGAGTGCTGGTAATAAAGGGAGGGGATGAGCTTTTTTGCCGCTGTTTCTTTTCGACCTCGCTGACGCGATAGGTTGAGGAATTGAGCGCTTGCACATGCCGTTCGGCTTCTGCTTGCGAGCCGATAGCGCACTTTTTCTTTTTGTACCGGATAAGCTGGACGGAAAAGGACATTGGACCGGAAAAGGAATCGGAGCGAGGCCTCAGCCGGACATCGATTGTCCAGTATTCCTGCTTCTCGAAAGCGTAGATTTCTTCTTCCCGCCCGCAAATAAGCCTCAGGGCAACAGACTGCACCCTTCCTGCGCTGAGACCCGCTCTCACTTTCTCCCACAAAATAGGCGAGATCATATACCCGACGAGACGATCTAGGATTCGCCTTGCCTGCTGAGCCTCATAAAGCTTTCGGTTAAGTTCGTACGGCTTTTCAAGGGCTTCTTTGATCGCCTTACGCGTAAGCTCGTAAAAAAGAACTCTTCGAATCGGTTTTTCTGTGGCGCCGATTTCTTCGGCGATATGCCAGGCGATTGCCTCTCCTTCCCTGTCCGGATCAGGGCCCAGATAGATGGCATCGGCCTTGGAAGCGGCCTTTCTGAGGTCCTCGATTATTTTTTTCTTCCCACGCAAAACCTGGTATTGCGGCTTGAATTCTCCATCGAGGTCGATACCCAGCTTATTGCCGGGAAGGTCCTTGACATGGCCGACGCTGGCTTTAACGATGAAGTCCTTGCCCAGATAGCGCTCAAGGGTCCTCGCCTTGGTGGGAGATTCAACGATGAGGAGCGATTTTGACATCCGGAGATTACCTCTCAATACTCGTTATATTAGAGTCCAGAAATAAAATATTTACCCGGCAACTGAGAGACAAGCCCTCTGAGTTCCAGTTCGAGCAGTATCGCGGCGGTATGCTGCACCGGCATATTTGCCTCCTGAGCTATTTCATCAATATGCTTCGGAACTTTATCCAAAATTCTCAAAAGGATTCTTTCCTCCGGACTGTATGACGCCTCGATGAACGGGGAGGACGAAATTGTTTCCTCATGGCTGTGCGGCTTTTCCACCCCAGCCAGTGCTTTTGCAGAGGGGGACAGGGAGGATTGTGCCGGACGGATAAGAGGCCGGATTTCTTCCAGAACGTCTTCGGCGCATTCAACCAGCTTGGCGCCCTGCTTGATGAGCCGGTGCGCACCCTTGCTGCGCATGCTTTGTGCGATCCCCGGGACTGCAAAAACTTCCCGGCCCTGCTCCAGGGCGAAACGAGCGGTTATAAGCGAACCGCTTCTTTCGGCTGCCTCCACTACGACAACGCCGAGAGAAAGGCCGCTGATTATGCGGTTTCTCGATGGGAAATTGCCGGAAGAGGGGGGGGCGCCGGGCAGAAATTCAGTCAGCAAAGCTCCGGTCCGGACTATTTGTTGCCTGAGATCGACGTTTAGAGACGGATAATTGACATCCAGCCCGCAGCCTAGAACAGCCAATGTCCTGCCCTGGGCTTTGAGCGCTCCACGGTGCGCGGCGGAGTCTATTCCGAGCGCAAGGCCGCTGACGACGGTGAGGCCGCTAAAGGCCAGATCTGAGCTCAAACTTTCAGCAATTATAAGTCCCGCTGGGGAGGCGTACCTCGAGCCGACCACGGCAATGGAGACCAGGTCTCGAGGCAGGAGCGCGCCCGAGGAAAACAAAACGGCAGGTGGGTCCGGGATTTTAAGCAGATTTGAGGGATAGTCATCATCACCGATACATATCAGCCGGAAATTCTTGTTCTTAAGGTACGTCCACTCCGTTTGCGGGTCTCTGACAAACTGCTTTGCGGCGAGCGCATGGAGCGGTTTGTCTCGGGCCAGGCCGGTTTCGCATAAGTCCTTGAGTCGCGCGGCAAGGACCCTTTCGGCCGACCCGAAAACCTCCAGAAGGCGCAGGATGGACCTGTTTCCCAGGCCTGGCACCAGCTTGAGACTGAGCCATGCAATTCGATTGCGCTCCCGTTCGGAAGAAATGGAATGAGAATTGCTTATGTCCGTATTGCTTTGCTCCCGTTAAAAATATTTTGGGCGGCCATAATCCGTTCGTGCCGAGGCCCGTTCCCGCTAAGATGGGATGCTGAAGGGTATCAGACTGAACGCCGGGCCCTGAGAGTCAATTATCGAGCGCCGGTCGCACGCTCAGGATAAGTATATGGCGACGCCGGATTTGTCAAATAATCACGATAAGTTTAAAATACGAGGTGCGGAAAAACTACACCCGAAAGATTTGCGAATAATGAATCGAGCACCGCGACCATTAGCCTCAAAGCCTGAGCTGCTTTCGCCGGGCGGCAGCCTGGAAAAGCTAAGGATAGCCTTTTTGTACGGCGCCGACGCGGTCTATGTTTCGGGAAAAAATTTCGGGCTGCGTGGTTTTGCTCATAATCTTGACACCGAGGAACTGGCTGAGGCAAGCCTTATTGCTCATAAGCTCGACAAAAAAATGTATGTGGCCGTCAATATTTTTATGCGCCAGCCAGACCTTAAGAAAATCCCTCCGCACCTCGAATATCTCCAGGAGCTGAAGGTCGATGCCCTTATAATCTCGGACCCGGGCGTATTGCTGCTTGCACGCAAATATGCTCCTGAAATCCCCATTCATCTTAGCACCCAGGCAAACACGACCAATTCGTCGAGCGTGGAATTCTGGCAAGAGCAGGGAGTGCGCCGGATAAATCTGGCCCGCGAATTGAGTTTTCGAGAAATGGCCGAGATTGCTGGAAAATCTAAGGCAGAAATCGAAATATTCGTCCACGGTGCGATGTGCATGTCCTATTCGGGGCGCTGCCTGATGAGCGCCTTTTTGAATCATCGCCCCCGGCCTTTAGAAAAGGCGGCAGAAAAGAATCCCACCCGCCCCCGAAGGAGTGTGAACCGGAGCGCCAACAGCGGCTTCTGCACCCAACCGTGCCGGTGGTCCTGGGGGCTGGTCGAAGAAAAGCGGCCCGGCGAGTTTTTTTCGGTGCAGCAAGATTCACGCGGCACTTACGTATTCAATTCAAAGGACCTCTGCCTGCTGGAGGAGATCGGCGCACTGGCGCACCTCGGAATAGACTCGTTCAAAATCGAGGGCCGCATGAAGGGACCGCTTTACGTGGCCAGCGTAACTCGGGCCTACCGGCAGGCGATCGACCGCTGTGCGGAGCGGCGCAAGGCTTACGGAGGACGGAAGACGGAGTACAGAGTCGAACCGAACTGGATTGAAGACTTGCAAAAAGTGAGTCACCGCCCCTACACAAAAGGTAATTTGTTCGAGAGTGCCCACATGCAAGAATCCAATGTGGAAACGCGGATTTCATATCTCCAGACTCATACCCTGGCAGGCTTGGTACGTCCCCGGCCTGATGGCGATTCAATGCCGGCGGACCTGGGGGCCAGGGGGAAAATATTTGTTGAGGCCAGATCGAGGCTTGTCCCCGGCCGGAGGCTCGAGTTTCTTTATCCTGACGGGTCCAGTGCTTATCATCTTCTTGATTCGTTTGAAGACATTAACGGCAATCGCCTCTCGGAAGCGCATCCGAACAGGTGGATCAGGTTCTGCGTTGATTTCCCGGTCTTTGCATTTCAGACTGTGAGAGTCTCAAACAAAATTGGGCCGGCGGCGGAGACGGAGTTCGTTGAACTCTGTGAGCCGTTGATGTAATAATACCACCCCATTGCCACTGTCGTTGTTTGGGAGGGGGCTTTGAGTAAACTTGAAAATATCGAAACGGGGTGTGAGGCAAACGGGTGCCCGAGTCTAAAACAGTGCTCGCTGATGGAAGAAATTGCACTGCTGCGCGAGAGGTGCCGCAAACTCGAGGAGATTTCATTCGTCGATGCGCTTACCGGCCTCTATAACTTCCGGTATATGCAAAAATCTCTCGCAATAGAGATGGAACGGACGCGGCGAACGAAGCTCCCCACCGGCCTGGTGATGATCGACCTTGATCATTTCAAAAATGTGAACACCCGCTACGGACATGAATGCGGAAATGTTGTGCTTGCCCAGTTTGGCAAAGTCCTAAAGGAGAATGTTCGGGTCATAGACGTGCCCTGCCGGTATGGGGGCGAAGAATTTGCCCTCATTTGCCCCAGCGCCGCTCTCAGAGAGTCTGTGGCAATCGCGGAGCGGCTGCAGGAAAGCATTCGCTGCAGGCAGGTCACTTTCGGTACGGAGACCCTGAGGGTTACCGCCAGTTTCGGCGTAGCCGTTTTCCATTTCAACGATGAGTGTACAGTTGGCGCATTTCTGAACAAGGCCGACCGGCTTCTGTACGAGGCTAAAAATTTGGGCAGAGACCGGCTATGCGCGGAGAAACCAAGTCCTTTATTCATGTCGGAGGAAGTTACAGCCAGCGAAAAGGCGGCCTTGTTTTCCACGATGGAAGATAGTGAATAGGCCGGAGGCGGAGAAGTGAAGGCGGCTATCGCCGGAATGACGAAGTCATTAGCAATTTTCAGGCATTTCTCCCACCAGAGAACTCTTTTTCATCACCATGCTAGGGTTTCCTTGGGCCGCATGCCTCCTCAGCACTTTCCACTACCGCTTTGTATTTCACATGAACGAAATTCCTGTCGAAATCCATCTCCTCCTTTAGCATGACATCTTGTTCTCGCTTGGTAAAATAGACCATGCAAGGCAGAAAGAAGTGCCGGTCCTCCTTTTCGATGTGCTTCGGATAGAAGTCGACCAGGTAACGCATGCAGGCAATTATGCGGGAGATGGCTTCATTTTCTCCCCGGATGTATTGCTCTTTGGCTTGAACCAACTCTCCCACCACTTCCCTTCCCTGGCGGTGCTCGTTGACCAGCTCGTCAAGGATTCGTTTCAGCTCACCGCTAAGGGGCTTCAGCTTGAGGTCCCTGAAGAGGATGTCCTCCTCCTTTCCATGGTGGCAACTGTCAGTGTAGGTCCTGATGAAATCCACAGCCTCATCCACAAATCCGAGGTTTACTTCGCCCTTTTCTTCCATTTGAGTGAGTTGGGCGCCGATCACCCGGATCATCCTCTCGATGAGACGATGCTCGATCATTAGTGGTGCAACAGGCATCATTATATTTGTCTCCTTGTGTATAGTTGGCCGGCGAGGCCCGGATATTGGCGCCGGATCAACGCCCGGTAACGCCGAGGTCTTCATTCACCCATTGTGCGTTTGAAAACAGCCGGCGCACATCAATTACAACAAAAGCTCTGCATAGGAAAGAAAAGATAAGAAGATTTTCATCCGAAGATTTGGTTCTTCCAGGATGAAGATTTTCGGAGAGATCCAAGTGAAAAAGCCCCCAGGGGGAAGGGGTTAAAAACCCTGGAGGCTTGGTACTGCCCGCTACACTCTTTTCCACAGTTCAAAAGTCCCCTGAAACCCGACTTCGCTCATATCGCCTTTCCTGAAACATCTTTCCTCGTCCCCATAGAGCAGCTCGTCATGGACGCCGCTCTTTGCGATAAGAACCAGGTCCTCGTTAACCTCGATAGCGCTGCACTTTTCCTTAATCCCCATGGCTACACATCCCGGCAAGTTTGCTTATAAACCGTAGGACACCTTCTCAACCTCCTGAGATCGCACCCTCGATCAATTCCCCTCGGTAGGAACACCGGAGATGAGACACTGGGATTTTCCGTTTAACGCCGAGCCTTGTGTGTGTGATCCCTTTGCGCTTCTTACCTGCTGAGATAGACTATAAATAAGGTAATTAACCCAAAGAAACCTGTAAAAAGCCGCTGTGCGCACATCAGTGCGCTATGCGGCGCAACCCGCGCCGGCCCATATTGGATTCTCGACAGCCCACCCACCCACCCGCGAGGCGGGGCCGGCGGCGGGTGGCCTTTTCGATTGCATAATTGCGCGAAGTTGGGTATCGACACGGGGAGCGAAACGTTTCGAGAGCGTGGGGACCTGCTCCCGCTCTCCGGTATCCGACTTCGTTTTACAGGGCAAACGCATGGAAGAGCAATGGACTGTCCTGAAGGTCGTCCAGTGGACAACGGAATACTTCAAAGCCAAAGGCTTCGAGCAACCAAGGGCCGATGCGGAGGTGCTTCTAGCCCATGTTCTGGGAATGGAACGGGTTCAACTCTACCTTAACTACGACAAGCCGCTTTCTCCTGAAGAGCTGGCGGGATTCCGGGGCCTCGTTCGCCGCAGGGCTGCTTACGAGCCGACCCAATATATCACCGGAAAACAGGAATTCTGGTCTTTGGACTTCGAGGTTACGCCTGCGGTCCTTATCCCGCGCCCCGAGACCGAGGTACTTGTGGAAAAGGCGCTGGAGATCGCAGGCAATAAGCCTTCCCTTGTCCTTGATCTGGGTACCGGATCGGGGGCAATAGCGGTCGCAGTAGCCTACGAGCGCAGCACGATAAGGGTCATTGCAGCGGATAAATCATGGCCCGCGATTGAAGTCGCACGAAAAAACGCCCGCAGAAACGGGGTCGCCGAACGGATTAGTTTCGTTGTTACGGACCTTTTCGATCCATTTGGATACTGGCCTCTATTCGATCTAATCGTCTCCAATCCCCCTTATGTATCGGACGAGGAACTTCTTGACCTCGCGCCCGAAATCGCCAATTATGAACCTCGTTGCGCCCTTCGAGGCGGAGGAAAGCAGGGCCTGGCCCTGATTCGAAAGATTCTCGAAAGGTTTCATTCTCATTTGAAACCGGAGGGATCTTTGCTTATGGAAATCGGACTGGGGCAGGCGGAAATCCTGGAAGCGGGGTTGTCACTGGACTTAGCCGGAAGATTCGAATTCATCGAGGACTACTCAGGCATAAAACGAGTCCTGCACGTCCGTGGCAAAGGGGTTTAGTCGATGGATAGACTGGTTATCCAAGGAGGGTACCCCCTGAATGGTGAAGTGCAGATCAGCGGGGCCAAAAACTGCGTTTTGCCTCTCATGGCCGCGACTCTTATCGCACAAGGAAGGCACAGCTTCAGCAACGTGCCCCACCTGCGCGATATTCGAACGATGCAGTCTCTGCTTGCGCATATGGGAGCGACCTCCCAGCACAATCACATTCTTCAGATAGACTCCTCGGACATTCACACGCTCGAAGCCCCATACGATCTGGTCAAGACTATGCGTGCTTCAGTTCTTGTGCTCGGACCGATGCTTGCCCGCTATCGCCGTGCGCGCATTTCCCTTCCGGGCGGGTGCGCCATTGGGGCGCGCCCCATAAATCTGCACCTCAAGGCCCTCGAACAGATGGGCGTGGATGTCGACCTTGAGCACGGCTATGTTGTGGGGCGGGCAAAGAGACTGCGGGGTGCGGTCATCACCTTCGAGCAGGTAACGGTAACCGGGACCGAAAACATTATGATGGCCGCCTGTCTGGCCGATGGGGTCACGGTCTTGAAAAACTCGGCGCGCGAGCCGGAGGTAGTGGCGCTTGCTGAGTATCTCAAGAGGATGGGAGCACATATCGAAGGCGCCGGCACTGATGAAATCACCGTCACGGGAGTTCACGAACTTACCCCGTCAAGTTGCGAGGTAATTCCCGACAGGATTGAAGCCGGCACATACCTTGTGGCCGCCGGAATTACTGGAGGCATACTGAAGCTCAAAGGGTGCAGGCCTGACCATCTCCAGGCGATAATTCAAAAACTGAGCGAGGCGGGGCTCTCTATCGAGAGCAGTGGGGACTCTATCGAGGTGCGCCGCAAAGGCAAGATACGCAGCGTCAACATCGAAACACACCCCTTTCCGGGCTTTCCGACAGACATGCAGGCCCAGTTCATGGCGCTCATGGCCCTTGGAAGCGGCGTCAGCCTTATAAAGGAGAGCATATTCGAGAACCGGTTCATGCACGTACTCGAATTGCAGCGCATGGGCGCCGATATCGATCTCGACGGCAGGACCGCCATCGTGCGCGGGGTCAGAAAACTCTCCGGAGCGCCCGTTATGGCGACGGACCTCCGGGCTTCGGCCTCGCTTGTCCTTGGTGCACTGGCAGCCGAAGGGGTTAGTGAAATTACCAGGATTTATCATCTGGACCGCGGCTACGAGGCAATCGAGAAAAAACTCTCCGCCGTGGGGGCGAAAATCGAGCGGGTGAGGGGGTGAAGGGTTGGAGCGCGCCTCCGGGGCAGACTCTGATCCGGGGGACCCGGTCAGGGACCCGGGGCCAAGGCTTTGCTCTCGAGTTTTCCGTCCCGGCCGTCACCCATCACACGGTAACCTCACTCATCACAGGTGGATGCAAATGGGAGCGCGTAAATCCGGTTGGAAGCCCATAGAGCTTGGCGGGCTAAAAATGACGAGCCTCCAGGATCGGCTAAGCAAGGTATCGATTGCTGATTTCGCACGTCCGGCGGCGTATCAAAGTTCATTTCGGCAGTTTATGGATTCTCTGCCTTCCCTACTGGCCGCCGAAGATCTTCGAAGGGCAGCCCATGCCATATCCGAAGCAGTCAGAAACGAAAAAACGGTCATTTTGGGAATGGGGGCTCATCCCATAAAAGTCGGGCTCAATCCCGTAATCATCCATGCAATCGAGCGGGGCCTTCTTTCGGGGATCGCCCTGAACGGTGCTGGTATTATCCATGATGTGGAAATCGCTTTGGCCGGGAAGACCTCGGAAGACGTTGCGGCGCATCTGGGGAGCGGCGAATTCGGGATGGTGCGCGAAACCGCTGAATTCATCCACCGGACTGTTTTGAAGGCATATTCCGAACGCACAGGAGGTCTTGGGAAAGCGGTTGGCGAGGCGCTGCTCATGGAAAGAACGCCCTATTCCGACGCGAGCCTGCTTGCCGCAGCCGCCCGATGTAATGTGCCCGTAACCGTCCACGTGGCGATCGGGACCGACATAATACATATGCATCCGGAAATGGACGGCGCCGCAATGGGAGCGCTGAGCCAATTTGACTTTCGCCTGTTTTGCGGGCTTGTTTCCACCCTGCAGCACGGGGTTTTCATAAACCTGGGCTCAGCCGTGGTGATCCCTGAAGTCTTTCTCAAGGCGGTCAGCGCATCCAGAAACATGGGTTTCCCATTCGACGGTCTCACCGCCATAAACATGGATTTCCTGCGGCACTACAGGCCGCTTACCAATGTCGTACAAAGGCCCACCATGGATGGTGGCGTAGGTATAAATCTTACCGGGCACCATGAAATAATGTTTCCGCTGTTGATGGCGGCTGTCCTGGAGGAGATTGGGAGCGTGGCGCAGGAAGCATGAAGCAAGACTTGGAAAACTGACGGGGGACGCTCGCGCTTGCAAGGCTGTCCATGACGGCGATCTTATTGAGTTGGACGTTGCCCGCTGAGATGTTATTCTTATTGGTATTTTTATCTGAGTGCTTAACTGGAGGGTCAAAATGCCGATATACGAATACGAATGCTGCAACTGTTGTGAGTTTTTCGAAATACTTGTTTTCAGAAGTGATGAGGCGGTGAGGTGCCCTAAGTGTGAATCCTCTGATGTCCATAAGATGATGTCGGTTTGCGGCTTCAAGAGCGGTGGGGACAAGGGGGCGGCGAGCAGCCGCGTTGGTGCGGCGGGATCCGGATGTTCGGGATGTGCGGGCGGAAGCTGCGGCACCTGTCATTAAAGGTTGGAAAAGAGGAAACATTTTTGACAAAGGAACTGATTCGGATTGCGACCCGGGGCAGTATGCTGGCCCTTCAACAGAGCGGGATCATAAAAGCGGCCATGGAGAAGCTCTGGCCTGAAATCCGATTTGAACTTGAAATCATAAGGACAACCGGTGACAAAATTACCGATGTTCCTCTGGCAAAGGTTGGCGGCAAGGGGCTTTTCGTGAAGGAAATAGAGGATGCCCTGGTTGACGGATCTGCTGACATGGCGGTGCACAGCATGAAAGACGTTCCCGCCGTTTTGCCCGCCGGCCTCGAGATAGTAGCCATTCCTGAGCGTGACGACCCGCGCGACGCCCTGATTATAAGAAAAGGCAAAACAATCGGCGATCTATGCCATGGAGCGCTCATCGGTACCAGCAGCCTTCGCCGGGCCGCGCAGATACGGGCAATGCGCCCCGATTTTGCAGTCCGCAATCTTCGAGGGAATCTGGATACGCGTCTCCGAAAGCTTGATGAGGGAGGATTCGACGCAATCCTGCTTGCAGCGGCCGGTCTCAAACGGATGGGCTGGCAGGACAGGGTTACGATGTATATGGACCCGGTGGAATTCGTCCCAGCCATAGGGCAGGGCGCGCTGGGGATCGAGGCGAGGTCGGAAGACCACAGAATGCGCCGTTTTCTTGCGCCTCTAAACCACCCCGAAACCGCCGTTGCCGTTCGATCAGAACGCAGCCTGTTAAAGGAACTCGAAGGCGGGTGCCAGGTCCCCATTGGGGGCTATGCGCGCATTGCCGGACAAATTGTCGAACTCTCGGGTTTTGTCGCATCGCTCGACGGCATGCAATTGTTTCGGGCCGCAGGCGCTGCACCCCTGCAAGATGCAGAAGCGCTTGGGAAAAGAGTTGCCGTGGAATTGCTAGATCTTGGTGCAAAGAAAATTCTCGATGAGGTTTATAGTTCGGCTGCAGCCGAACCTGGCGGGGTATGATCTGGTGAGAAAAGGCAAAGTCTATCTCGTAGGAGCAGGACCGGGAGACCCCGGTCTTCTTACGATCAGAGGCAAGGAAGTCCTCGAGAAGGCTGAAGTGGTCATTTTCGATTACCTGGCCAATGAGGAATTGCTCAAATTTGCCCCGCCAGGCGCCGAGCGCATCTACGTTGGTAAAAGAGGCGGCGATCATACCCTGGGGCAGGAGGCAATAAACGCCCTGCTGGTCGAAAAGGGACGCGAGAAGGTGGTCGTGCGGCTCAAAGGCGGGGACCCTTTCGTTTTCGGCCGAGGCGGCGAGGAGGCACAGGCGCTGGTCAAAAACGGTATTGCGTTCGAGGCAGTACCTGGGATTTCCGCTGCCGCCGCAGTTCCGGCCTATGCTGGCATACCGCTTTCACACCGGGATTTTACGGCGACCATCGCCTTCATTACGGGGCATGAGAGATCGGACAAAGACGAGAATAAATCCAAAATAGCATGGGACAAGATTTCGACTGGAGCGGGAACGCTGGTTTTTTTCATGGGCGTCAAGAGCCTGCCTGAAATCTGCCGGAATCTCGTCCAATACGGCCGGCCGGCCGGCACCCCTGTAGCGGTGATTCGCTGGGGCACCACGCCGATGCAGCAAACAGTCACCGGCACCCTTTCCGATATCGTGCACAAGATCAAAGAAGCCAACATGCAGCCGCCTGCAATGATTGTTGTCGGAGAAGTCGTCACGTGCCGCGACGAGCTGAACTGGTTCGAGCGCCGGCCCCTGTTCGGACGAAAGATCGTGATTACCCGGGCAAGAGAGCAGGCCAGCGATTTCAGGGCGGAACTGGAAGAACTCGGGGCCAAATGCATCGAGTTTCCTACCATCTCCATAGCTCCTCCACCCTCATGGGACCCACTGGACGGCGCGATCCGGAATCTATCGCAATACGACTGGGCGATTTTCACAAGCGTAAACGGCGTAAAATTCTTTATCGAAAGGTTGCTTGCGGCTGGCAAAGACGCTCGAGACCTCAAGGGCATTCGGCTCGCCGCAATCGGACCCAAGACCGCCCAAGCTCTCGAATCGGTCGTGCTGCGCCCGGACCTGGTTCCATCCGAATACCGCGCCGAAGCCATACTGGACTCCCTTTGCGAACATAGCGTGCACGCAAAGCGCTTTCTCATGCCGCGGGCCCTGGCTGCGCGCGAACTTTTGCCCGAAAAACTAAGGGAACGTGGCGCGCAGGTTGACGTCGTCCCTGCCTACCAAACCGTTCTTCCCGAGCAGGACGCCCATAAAATCCGGGCGCTTTTGACCAATTGCGAGATAGACTGCCTAACATTCACATCTTCTTCCACCGTTTCGAACTTCTTCGCCTTGATCGCAAACGAGGATCTCCATCGCTGCAAGGAGCGAATGGCAGTTGCCTGTATAGGTCCGATAACCGCTGAAACAGCGGCGAAGTTCGGACTCAAGACCTCTATTATGCCCGCTGAATACACAATCCGGGGGCTTGCGGATTCGATTGTGTCTTACTTTATGACTCATTAAACCCTCAAATTATCAAATTCATAACTTTCTCATTCAGGAGGGTCTATGCAGGGCGCTCTTTCGGGACTAAAGGTGTTGGACCTCTCTCGGCTTTTGCCGGGGCCGTTCTGTTCCATGCTCATGGCGGACCTGGGTGCAGATGTAATCAAGGTGGAAAACCCCCAAATGGGTGACTACATTCGGTGGTGGCCGCCCAAAATCGGAGCAAACAGCGGATTTCACGTTGTGCTCAACCGCAACAAGCGCTCCCTGACTCTTAACCTCAAAAACCCGGAAGCAAAGGGGATATTCGAGAAGCTGGCCGCTGGCGCCGATGTCGTTCTGGAAGGTTTTCGCCCCGGGGTTATGGCAAAACTGGGACTTGGTTACAAAAGCCTGGAGCGGATAAACCCGCGTCTGGTTTATTGCGCAATAAGCGGCTACGGCGCCGACGGGGTCCTGGTACACAGAGCTGGCCACGATGTAAATTACCTGGGCTTGACAGGGGTCCTTTCCCACAGCGGCAAAGGCTCGCCGACAATGAGTGGTGTCCAGATAGCGGACCTGGGGGGCGGAGGTCTTCTGGCCGCTTTTGCGATTATGGCCGCGCTTTTTGCGCGCGAGCGGCTTGGCAGAGGTCAGTTCGTCGATATTTCGATGGCTGATGGCGCGTTCGCCTGGAACTGCATGCGGTGGGGAAAATTCATTGCCGACGGCAAAGTTCCCGAGCCGGGAGACGGCATGTTAAATCACGGGCTGGCCTGCTACAACATTTATCAGACCATGGACGGGCGTCACATGAGCCTGGGTGCGCTTGAACCCCAATTTTGGCAGTCTTTTTGCCGAACCGCAGGACGCCCGCAGTGGGACACTCCACGCTATTTCGAACCCGGAGCGCATCAGAAGGAGTTGATTGAGAGCGTCGCTGAATTTTTCCGGCAAAAGAGCCTGGCCCAATGGGTCGAGCATTTCAAGGACGCAAACTGCTGCTGCGAACCGGTGCTAAACTTTGAGGAGGTAATGCAGAGCGAGCTGATAAAGGACCGCGCAATGGTAGTTGACCTCATACACGAATCCTGGGGCGCCTATAAGCAACTCGGCATAGCGCCGAAGTTTTCCCTTACGCCGGGTTCTCTCACATCCCATGCCCCAGAACTCGGAGAACACACACTCCCAATTCTCGAAGAACTCGGCTACTCAGCAGCAAAAATTGAGGAACTGAAAAATTCCGGGATAGTTTAATCATGCCTGGGGCTTGTCCGTAAGCAAGCCTCTAAGAAATGTAGTCTTCTTCGGGGCCGGCCAGTAATGCTTCCAGCTCTTCGAGTTCCTCGCGCTCTTTTGCCTGTATGGGGGCTTCCGGATCTGCTGTTTCCCTGATATGCTGCGGGCAGTTCATAACATCCTCCTGCTTTATGATCAGATAATGGGTAGCGTAAAATAAATATTCTTATATCCACATTAATTTAAGGACAGCCGCACCATTGTCAACGGAAAACTGCACTCACCGGTTTCGAATCTCTTGTTCTTCATGCATCTCGAAGCTGCCATCCTCTTTTCGGATGATCAGCATATCCCGGCCCTGCCGGTCGGTTACCCTTATGGCGCCGATGCAGGATTGCGGCAGTTGCTTTCCGCCGCTCTTCGGTTTCAGTCTGCCGAATATTAAGCCTGCGGCCACAAAGGCGGCTATGAGCCCGATGAGGAACAAATAAGAGAATTGATACATTAATTATCTCCCCCGATGCGCCTTCAAAAGCTCCCACGGGTGTTTTTGCTCGAAGAGGACCTGTGCATTATGGGTGCAGTCCGGAACACCGGACGGGCGCTAGTTAAACGTGGGGCCAGAATTGCACAACCTGAGAAGCGCGGCAAGAGAATAGTTTCCCTTAACGGGCGTCTTGGATTTTCGTTGTGATGCAAAACGTATCGGGTTATCTTCGGACAAAGCGGCGCCTGTTCGACAAACCGGAGCGCCAATAGTTTTGCCCTGATGGGTATCTAATGTTTTCAGGAGCCTTGATGAGCAGGATATCGAAATTTTTGATATTACAGGCATGCATTTTTTTATTGTCCTTTACAGCCGCAGCAGCGCCGGACGGGTTCGAGACCGACATGTGCTCGACCTCAGAAGGGCGGCTCCAGATCACTTTTCTAGGACACGCATCGCTTGAAATGGATTTCCACGGCAGGCACATCTATATAGATCCCTGTGGGGAGGTGACCGATTTTTCCAAAATGCCCAAGGCCGATATCATCCTTTTTACGAGCGAACACAGGGATCATTTTGACCTGAAGGCCATCGATGAGCTTAGGAGTGAGAACACGCTGGTTGTGTTGACCGAACTGTGTGCAGCCAAATATACAGAGGGCATAGTAATGAAGAACGAGGACGTTAAAATAGTCCAGGGCGTCAGGATCGAGGGTGTCCCCGCATATAATATCGTGCACAAGCGTGTCTCCGGTTTTCCCTATCACCTTAAGGGTATGGGGAACGGCTACATAATTACATTTGGGGACACGCGTATCTACATTGCGGGCGACACGGAGAAAATACCGGAAATGGACGAACTGGGCGATATCGACGTTGCATTTCTTCCTGTCGCGCTTCCGGACGCAATGACGTTGGAGATGGCGGCCGACGCAGTGAAAGTGATAAAGCCCAAGATTTTTTATCCATATCGTTACGGCAATACGGACATTTCCGAGCTGAAGGAGCTTCTGAAGGGCCAGTCGGAGACCGAGGTCCGAGTCCGTAATATGAAATAACAGGTGTCCATCATGAAACACCGGATGAGACACTCGCAGGTTCCGGACAGAAACTGGCTAAGACCTGTTTTATCAGGTTTATATGCAATTTGTTAAACTCGTCATACGAAATACATTCAGGCAAAGACTGCGGACCACTCTCACCATTTTCGGGATGGCGGTGGCAATCCTCGCCTTCTGCCTGCTCGATACGGTTGTCGAGGCCTGGTATGTTGGCGTGAACTCCGCCTCTCCAAACCGGCTGGTATCCCGCAATTCCGTTTCTCTAATTTTCCCTCTCCCCCTGCACTACCGGTCCAGGATACAACTGGTCCCCGGAGTTGACCGGGTCGTCTACGCCAACTGGTTCGGCGGGGTTTACATTGACGAGCACCATTTTTTCCCGAGAATGGCTGTGGGACCTGAGAATTATTTCGACGTCTTTTCGGAGTTCCGTGTCTCCAGAGGCGAACTGACAGCGTTCTGGAAGCAGCGAAACGCGTGCATCGCGGGGCGAAAAATCGTAGAACAATATGGATGGAAACTGGGAGATACGATTACTCTGACCGGAAACATATACCCCGGAGAATGGCGTTTCGTGCTGCGCGGAGTATACAATGGCGCGACCAAATCAACTGACGAGACGCTGTTTTTCTTTCGTTGGGATTATCTTGACGAAACAGTGAAGAAGAACACGCCGGTGAGGGCCGGGCAGGTGGGCTGGTACGTGATTCAGGTACGAAATCCAGCCGATGCCGGGCAAATCTCGGAATCGGTGGACAATCTTTTCAAGAACTCTTCGGCGGAGACCCTGACCGAGACTGAAAAGTCGTTTCAGGCTGGGTTCCTGGCCATGACGGAGGCGATCGTAATAGCTGTACGGATCGTCTCATATGTGGTTATAGGGGTTATCCTCATTGTACTTGTAAATACCATGGCGATGACCTCGCGCGAGCGTACCCCGGAGTATGCGATCCTGAAGACCATGGGCTTCGGGAGCAAACATCTGTGGCTGCTGATTGCCGGGGAATCGGTGTTTATTTCCATGCTTGGCGCGGCGGTGGGAATGGCGCTTTCCTACCCGGCGGCAAACGTTTTTTCCAGCAACACGGGATCGCTTCTGCCTGTTTTCCAGATACACTTTTGGAAGACGCTTTGCTTTTGCGCTCTTATTAGCTTCGGGATCGGAATCGTGTCGTCGCTGCTGCCGATCTGGAGCGCCAGCCGCCTTCGAATAGCTGAGGCGCTCAGGCATCTGGGGTAGAACAGGTCTCAGATGAAGTTGGGAGTGTTGCCAACAACCATGCCGCGCCATAAGGAGCATAGAATATGAGTGAACCCGGAATTCATCTTTTTATCGGCTTCAGAGGAGTGGGGATCGAAGAGGAGCTAAAATACCTTATCAGGGAATACCGTCCGGGCGGTATCGTCCTTTTCAAAAGAAACATTGAGGGCCGCGAGCAACTCAAGACCCTTGTTTCGAGCGCGCAGGCGCTTGCCATGGAAGAGCTGAAGCGCCCTCTTTTTTTTGCCATCGATCAGGAGGGTGGGAGCGTCCAGAGGCTTTCTCCCCACTTCCGCTCGATTCCCTCGGCAAGGTCTCTTGCTGAGCAAGGGCGCGAGGCTGTCGCCCAATGGGCCGCAACGTGTGCGGCCGACCTCAGGGAGATCGGAATCCAGATAAACTTCGCTCCCGTTCTAGATATAGTTTCCGAAGGAAAACAACATTTTATGGAGACCCGCTCATTTGGTTCGAGTCCGGCAACAGTATCTGATCTGGGAACCATATGGATCGAAACGCTTCAGGCAAATGGAATTTCGGCTACAGCAAAGCATTTCCCTGGACTTGGGCGCGCAGAATTGGACCCGCACCATTTTTCTCCTGTAATCGCCTACGACAATGGGGACGATTTCTACTTGGATCTTATGCCGTTTCGGTCCGCCATTCGGGCCGGAGTCAACTGTGTGATGACTTCGCATGCAGTCTATCGGGCGGTCGATAACCTCTACCCGGCGACCCTATCAAATGAAATCAACCACAGGTGGTTGAGAGAACGCCTCGGCTTCGGGGGCGTCCTGTTCGGCGACGACCTGGACATGGCAGCGATTTCAGAGAATTATTCGCCCGAAGAGACAGCATTTCTTGGACTTTCCTGCTCTATGGACTTCTTTTTGCTTTGCCAGAAGTCGGAGAGCATTGAGCCTATGCACAGGGCGATCGCTGATCAGCTCGACCGGAACCAATCCTTGCAAGGATTTCATTGCGCTACGATCCGGAGGCTTGAGATGTTGCGGCTTTTCCACTTCCCTGAGTAGCGCCAGGCGGTACGCGAGCCGGAAATGGCGGATAGGCCGAGATTCAAAGAAATATGTCCTCCAATCCCTAAACTATCACCATCGCCTTTATTGCCGTCCTGGTATCCATTGCCTTGTAGCCTTCGGGCACCTCATCGAGACAGAGGGTCAAATCCAGGACCGGAGAGGGATCGAGCCGACCGGCCAAAACGTCTGCGAGCAGTGCGGGGATGTAAGCCCGCACAGGGGCTACACCCCCATTCAGATTGATGTTCTGGCGAAACATCCGCTCGAAGTTGATGATGACATTGCCGTAATGCGGCACCCCAACATAGCCGACCGTGCAGCCGGGACGGCAGATCCCGATCGCCGTATTCAGCGCATCGGTGGTTCCGACGCACTCAAGTACTGAATCGGCGCCTCCCCCGGTCATCTTTATAACTTGAGAGATGGCGGCCTCGCCTCGGCTTGCAATGATATCGGCAGCCCCGAAACTTTCGGCCAGCTCCAGACGTCTTTCCTGATGTCCCAGCATAATAATGCGCGCGGCGCCAAGTCTTTTTGCCGCCAGAACTCCGCACAGACCGACCGCGCCGTCACCAACAACCGCGACGGTTGCTCCCTGGCTAACCCCTGCGGAAACCGCCGCATGGTGTCCGGTACCCATCACGTCGGTAAGGGGCAGTATGGCCTTGAGGAGCGCGCTTTCCGAAACGCCTTTCATTGAAAGATCTCGGGGCAGCTCGAGGAGCGTGCCGTCGGCAAAGGGGCTGCGTACCATCTCAGCTTGCCCCCCATCATTGCTCATGCCCCAAAACCCGCCGCGAACGCACGAGGTCTGCAATCCTTTTTGGCAGAATTCGCAAGTTCCGTCGGAGAAAGCGAACGGCGCCAGGACTCTATCTCCTTTTCTCAGCGTGTGAACCTCAGGACCGACTTCCTCGACGATGCCCATGAATTCGTGGCCCAATCGCCAGCCCGGCCTAAAAGGAGTAAGACCCCGGTAGTACCACAAGTCTGAGCCGCAGATGCATGCGTGCGTAACACGTACGATCGCGTCGGTCGGCTCGAGGATCTTCGGGTCCGGTACCTGCACGACACGCAAATCTCCGGGTGCGTAGAAAACGGTAGCCTTCAATTTTTCTCCTCCACACAAATCAAAGCGACTAAGGCATAAGGAACATTTCGTGCCAAGACCCGCTGCCTGCAAATTGCTAAAGCAATTTGACGTTTTACCTGATTGAGGTTTAAACCTGGCTTTAAAGTAACCACCTTTGATTGAGGCGACAAGCGAGCTTCTAATATAGACGTGCACAACAAGTTGTGTGGATATGATTAAACCCTGCGCAGTTCAATGGAGCAGGAAATACCTGGAAATGAGCGACAAGACCTAAATTGATCTGGAGGAAGCTCTCTGCAAAAATGCATTATTATTTCCCGGCGATTGACCGATTTGCTAGAACATGGAGGCCGTTGGATGGATATGCGTTTTGATTCACCATTCACTGAAACGGCTTTGGAGATGATGAGCGCTTGGCTGGAAGCCGTATTGCCTGTCATTGCAGGCAATGGCGGAATAATAGCGCGGGATACTCCTTTTGCCCGAGTAGGAGCCTCCTGCGCAAACAACGCGTAATTATTGCGCGGCATTGACCGTTTTCCCGTGGGAAAGAGTCTTGCGATGGAGATATATGAAAATGAGACATTGAATGCCATAAAGCTGCAACTTAATGGCGTCATTGAATTTCTCCCGGATCCAACCTTCGTAATCGGCGTTGATGGTAAGGTGCTGAGTTGGAATCGCGCTATCGAAGAGATGACCGGGGTGCCCAAAGAGGATATGATAGGCAAAGGGGATTATACCTATGCAGTTCCATTCTACGGCGAGAGGCGGCCCCATCCTGCGGACCTGCTCGATATGAGCGACAGCGAGCTTGAGGCAAAATTCCGGCACGTAAAAAGGAAAGGCAACAATTTATCTGCTGAAACGTATGCCCCGTGTCTGTACGGAGGCAAAGGGGGCTACATCTTCTCAGCGGCGGCCCCGCTGTTCAATGCACAGGGCGTGCGGACGGGCGCCGTCGAATCCATCCGCGATGTCACCCAACGAAAAGAGGCAGAAGAAGCATTAAGGCGCAGCGAGGGGAAATACCGCGAGCTGGTTGAAAATGCCAACAGCATTATCCTGCGGCGGGACAGCAGGGGCAGAGTGACTTTTTTCAACGAGTTCGCGCAGCGCTTTTTCGGCTACAGCGAGCAGGAGATACTCGGAAAGAATTTAGTGGGAACTATCGTTCCTCCCGTTGAATCGACGACCGGCCGGGACCTCAAGCGGATGATCGAAGACATCGGACGTGACCCTGGCCGATACGCAGTAAATGTCAGCGAGAACATGCGCCGCAACGGCGAGAGGGTTTGGATCGCTTGGACCAACAAGCCGGTTCGGGATGAAAATGGGCGGATTGTGGAAGTCCTTGGTGTGGGAAATGATATTACCGAACTGAAGCGGGCGCGCGACGAGCTGTTCAATTCCCGCCAGATGCTCCAATCGGTCCTTGACAATATTCCACAGCGGGTTTTTTGGAAGGATCGAAATTCGGTCTTTGTTGGCTGCAACAGAGCCTTCGTCCTCGATTGCGGCTATGAGGAACAGGGTGAGCTTTTGGGCAAGACCGATTATGAGCACGCCTCAGCAGCAACTGCCGACCTCTATCGCGCCGATGATCGTGAGGTGATGGAGAGCGGCAGGCCCAAGATAAACTATGAAGAACCGCAAATCAGGCCCGATGGCTCTCAGGCTTGGCTGATTACCAGCAAGGTGCCCATGTTTGACCGGGACGGCCAGGTAATCGGGGTCCTGGGAACTTACGAGGACATTACAGAGCGCAAGCGGGGGGAGGAGGCGTTGCGGAAGAGTGAAGAGCGTTACCGCAGCGTGATTGAGAATATGGGGGACGTTTTCTACCGGACGGACAAACGCGGCGTGGTCGTAATGGCCAGTCCTTCGGCGGCCGGGGTCCTGGGATACGACTCTATTGATGAGCTGCAGGGCAAGCCGGTGGAGATCTTTTGGATGCATCCTGGTGAGCGTGAAGAATTCATGCGCTCCATACGGAAAAATGGCGTGGTCAGAGACCGTGAGATAACCCTCAAGAAAAAAGACGGCTCGCCGCTTTCTGGTTCGGTCACAAGCACATACCGCAAGGACGATCAGGGAAACATCCTCGGAGTCGAAGGGATATTTCGTGATATCACCGAGCGCAAACGGGCTGAAGAAGAGCGCATGCGAATGGCGACAGTGATCGAACAGGCTGCGGAAGGCATTATTATAACCGATACAAATTGGATCATCGACTATGTCAATCCGGCTTTTACGACTATGACGGGCTATGAGGACACGGAGGCAATCGGTGAGCATTTGCGAATCCTTAAGAGCGATAAACATGACCGGGCCTTCTACAGGGATATCCGGAAAACGCTCACCGAAGGCCATGTTTGGTCGGGACGTCTTACTAACAAGAAAAAGGACGGCTCGTTGTACGAAACGGAGGTCACGGCATCTCCGGTTCGGAACCAGTCCGGGGCTATCATCAACTATGTAAGCATCCACCGGGATATTACCCGCCAGGTTAAGCTTGAAATGGACCTTCGCCAATCGCAGAAGATGGAAGCCATCGGCACTCTGGCCGGGGGGATCGCGCATGACTTCAACAACATTCTGACTGCCATAGTCGGCCATGCGGAAATAGCCAGATTCACGCTGGAAGAGGCAGACCCGGTACACCGCAATCTGGACCAGGTGTTGCAAGCAAGCGCCCGTGCAGCGGACCTCGTCAAGCGGATCCTCACCTTCAGCCGCCAGACGGAACAAAGGCGTCAACCTGTACCCATCGTCTCCATTGTGAGAGAAGCGTTAAAACTGTTACGCCCTTCTCTGCCTACTACCATCGAAATTCGCGATGAGATTTCATTGAGTCTGGAAGATGGAGTGATTTTTGCCGATCCAACCGAAATACACCAGGTGCTAATTAATCTTTGCACTAACGCGGCCTATGCCATGCGAGCCTCCGGCGGCGTTTTGCTCATCAGATTGTCTTATTCGGCCGTTGATGGCTGCCGGCACTCCCCGCACGCGGACCTTAAACCGGGGCGGTACGTGTGCCTCGCAGTAAGCGATACGGGCCATGGCATTGAGCCTGCGATCATGGAAAAAATTTTTGATCCTTACTTCACCACCAAGATGACCGGTGAGGGCACGGGACTGGGGCTTTCGGTGATCCGGGGGATCGTCAGGGCGTATGGCGGAGCGATAAGTGTAGAGAGCACGCCGGGTAAAGGAACCACCTTCAATGTGTTTCTTCGAAGTATGGAGAAACAGATACCAACCGGAACGGAGGCAAGAGAATCTCTTTGCGTCGGCGCCGAACGAATACTCTTTGTTGACGACGAAGCAATTCTGGCGGAGTTGGGACAGGAACTGTTGGGGTCTCTAGGCTACAAGGTAGTTACTAAAACCAACAGCTTCGAAGCCCTGGAGACTTTCCGAACCGATCCTCAGGGGTTCGATCTTGTCATTACGGACATGACCATGCCTGGTCTAAGGGGCGAAGAACTCGCCAGGGAAATTATCGCCCTTCGGCCAGGCATGCCGATCATCCTGTGCACCGGGTACAGCGAGCTTATTAATGAAACACAGGCGCGGGAAATGGGTATCAGCGAGTTCGTCATGAAGCCCTATATGGCAGCAAACCTCGCCGATACAATTAGAAAAGCGCTGAATACGCTTCGAACAATTTAGATTCACCTCAAAATAAAACCTGCAGCACTGAATCTGCTTTCCGTAGTCTCTCCTCAATTGTCCGTGTTTGCTCTGTGCCGATTCTGCCGATTTTGTGCAGGAAATGCAACCGTTGAACTGCCCCGAAAAGGCCTTCTAAGGCTGAAGGCGTGTTCAGATCGTCGTTCATTCCTGCATCGAATGAAGCCGTGAGATCCTCTGTGAGGCTGCTTACAGCTTCGTTGTCTATGATCCGCTCAGTTTTCTCCCCTGGGATGGACAGATCTCGCGTCATTGCTCTCAGTGCATCCAGCTTCGAACTTGCCGCGCGAACTCCATCCATGCTAAGGTTGAGCTTTTTGCGGTATTGCCTCGACAGAAGGTAAAAACGGATTTGCTCCCAGGAAAAACCCTGCTCGATGAGATTGCCGGGATAAACTATATTGTGGAGGCTTTTCGACATTTTCTTTGCGTCCACCAGAACATGCTGGCCATGCAGCCAGTAGCGCGCCAGTTCTTCACCAGACACCGATTCCATAACGGCGATATTGTAATCGTGGTGCCTGTAGAGGTTGTCTATGCCTCCGCAGAATATGTCCAGGCAATAGCCCAGGGTTTCAGAAATCATGGCGGGGTCCTGCACGTTCCAGGAAGGCCTCCCCCTGCCTATCTCAGTGTCCCAGCAAACCTCATCGCCTGCCTCGCACCCGTGCCAGAGGATGAAATCGCCAAGGTTCCATCTGAGCCCCGGATAGGTGTCCCGCTTGAACCGTTTCCTGGTCTTGGGCCATTTGCTCATGTCCAGCCGAAACAGTTTGCCGAAATCCTTGAATTTGAGAGGATCGAAGAAGATGTCGGCTTTGTGACGGTAGGCATAACCTTTCTCGATCAATTTGCGGATCAGGTAAACGGCCTGTTGGACGCTAGTGGATGAGCGCGGAATCCGCTCGGGCAATTTTATCCTCAGCAGGCGGGCTTCCTCAATAAAGCGCCCGGCTATGGCGCCTGTAAGTTCTCCGACCGGCAGGCCGTGCTCTTGTGCTTCCTCGACGGCCTTGTCTTCAATATCCGTTAAGTTTATGACTCGCTTGACTTCATATCCCTGGTACTCCAGATATCGTTGAAGCAAATCCTCCCAGATGAACGTGCGATAATTTCCGATGTGAGGCGGGCTATAAATCGAGGGTCCACAACTGAACATCCTGACCACTCCCCGCGCCCGGCCGTTTTCCGGCCGAAAGGGTTCTTTTTGTCGAGTCATTGTGTTGTAGAGCTGGAGCATCGGTTCGACCCCGTCCTGAAGCTGTGAGTTTAGCTGAATCAGAATTTAGAACGATTCTGCGGTTTTGTAAAGCCGGGTAAAATATGCGGGCTAACAGGCGAATAGAGCCTGCCGCTGACACGATCCAGTGTGAATCGGTGAACTGTTTTTTACGCATTGAATCAACTATTCACCGGTTATTCACCGATCTTTTTTATGAGGACCTTTCGGACCCTGCGGCCCTCCATTTCGACTATTTCAAAGCTGTACCCGCAACACTCGAAGAGGTCTGCGACAGCGGGCACCCTCTTGAGGTGAGCCATTGTAAAGCCACCAAGGGTCTGAAAGCGCCTCTGCCGCTCACCGGGCAGTTTGCGGATGTGGAAAAAGGCTTTCAATTCATCAATGGGTAGCATCCCTCTCACCAGCCACACGCCTTCTTCCCGCTGAATAATTGGAGGCTCCTCCGGCACTTCCGGCAAAGCAATGTCGCCGACGATGGCCTCCAAAATATCGGTGAGCGTTATAATTCCCTCGATTGTACCATATTCGTCGACCACAATCGCCATTTGCTGGCCTGATTGCCGGAAGTTCTCCAGCACTTTCAGGGCTTGCGTGCTCTCATGGACGAAAAGGGGCTTATGCATTAAGGCCCTGAGATCAAGGGGCTTGCCGCCCAGGCAGTTCGCAGCGATGTCGCGAACATGGACTACCCCCTGTATATGTCCCGCCTTCTGGCCGATGGGAAACCAGGAGTAGGGGCTTTTGGCGATTTTCCGTCTCGTCTTGTCCGGTGACTCGTTTATATCCAGCCACAAGACCTTGTTGCGCGGAGTCATCATCACCCCGACACGGCGGTCTCCAAGCCGGAAGACCCTTTCCACCATATCGTGCTCGGCTTCTTCGAATACCCCGGCAGTGGTGGCCTGCCCTATGAGCATGCGGATTTCTTCCTCTGTCACAGGCGCCTTCTTTGCCAGCCTGAACCTGAAAAAGCGCAGCACGGTATCGGTCGAGAAGCTCAGTACATGGATAATGGGTGAGGTTATGGCGGCGAGTCTTGCCATCGGTTTTGCAACCGCCGAAGCAATGCGCTCGGGGGTGGATACGGCGATCCTTTTCGGGATAAGTTCGGCCAGTAGCGAGAAGTAGGTGATAAGCCCGACAACCAGCGCCAGGGCTATCGAGTCGCTGTAGCGCCCGATGTATGGGATAGACGAGATGGTTGCAGCCAGATGTCCGGCAAGGCTTGCCCCGCCGAAAGCCCCGCTTAGAACGCCGATGAGCGTTATTGCGATCTGTACGGTCGCCAGAAATCGATTTGGGTTCTCGGCCAGATCCAGGGCCACGCGAGCTTTCGAACTTCCCTCCTCAGCGTGTCTTAACAGCCGCGTTTTGCTCGACGAGATCACGGCAAGCTCCGACATCGCAAAAAGACCGTTCGTCAGTATGAGCAGCAAGACAATAATGATGTCCACTATGCCCCAAAGCATTTTTTTCTCCGATTTACCTTTCTCAAGTGTAGTGGCGCGATTTGCGGTTCACCAATTGGCCCATTCACCAATTTTGCGAGTAAAATCGAAGAGGCGGGTCGATCCCCGCCTCCAGCATGCATTTTTTCCCGATCGTGCCGCAGGCCTGTCAGACCACGGAAACAGAGCTTGCCTGTGACCCCTTGTCACCTGATCGCTCAATAAAGGTTACCTCCGTCCCGACGTTGAGTACTTCGAATTTGCCGTCGAGGACGGCGTTCTTATGAAAGTAAACCTCACGTCCCTCATGTGTCATGAGAAATCCGTAGCCTTGCTCCGTAAATATCCTGAGCACCCTTGCCACCGGCTTCTCAAAGTGAGTCTTTACCTCACCCCTTTGCCTGTCCGCGTACTCCTTTACACGTCGCTGGGCGGTTTCAAACGAATTCACTATCGCCACATGGAGATCTTCGTCAGGTTCTCTTTTCACAATCAGCTCACCGCCAGGCACGGTTATATCGATCCTGACGTTATACATTATTCCACTTCGCTGGCTGCGGTGAGGCACATCCACTTTCACCCGGCACCCTATTATCTGGTCGTAGAACCTGTCTAGTTTTAAAGCTTTGTCCCGAATGAGATCTTCGGTTTCACCGTTGATGCGCACGTCGCGTGCGCTGATTTCCAGAGGTAATTTCATGAGATTCTCCCCTTTTATACTCTCTGTTTATAAATTAATCACGCCGTGGCGTCGTGATGAGTTGTCAGCAATCTTCCCGCTCCGCGATGTTATCCTTTCAGTTTTGAGGAGATCCGGCTCCGTGATTCGAGCGTCTTGTGAACCGGACACCGGTTGGCGATCTCGAGGATTTTCTGCCGAGTGGGCTGGTCAAGGTCCCCATTCAGCTCGATCTCCCTTTCAATGAAATCTATTTTGCTCCTCGGGTCTTCGCAATCCTGGCAGTCTTCAGCATGGATTTTATCGTGCTTTAGTCTTACGATAATGGAGTCCAAAGGCAGTTTCTTGCGGTCCGCATACATTCTGAGGGTCATCCCAGTGCAGGCGCCAAGGGCCGATACCAGCAGGTCGTAGGGAGTCGGCCCGCTATTGGCCCCTCCCGCCGAGATCGGTTCATCGGCGACCAGGCTGTGTCCGCTGGCGACAATCTCAGTCCGAAAGCCGGCCATGCCCGTACGGGCTATGATTCGGTTATCGGATATTTCAGGTTGAATATATTTTCTCTCTGAAATCTTTAGATATTTAGATGCCCAGGCCGCAAGCACCGAGCCGACGTAGAGGGAATCTTCGCGGTTGGAGAGCAGGTGATCGGCTTTGTCGAGCGAAATGAAACTCTTCGGATGCCGCGCCGCAGTAAAGATCTTCGCAGCCTGATCAATCGATACGATCCGGTCTGCCGGAGAATGGAAGATCAAAAGGGGTCTTCTAAGCGCGCCTATCGCCTCCGCCATGTTGTCCTGCTTCAGATCGTTCAGAAACTGCGTCTTTATTTTGAAGTCTCTGCCGGAAATATTGATTTTAGTCTCGCCGTCTTTTTCGAGTTCCTCAAGCGGGGGGCCATCGATGCTGCTGAGCAGACCCTTGAGGTCGGCGGGCGCGGCAATAGTGGCAACCGCCTCGGCCGAAGGTATCCCCTGGGCAGCCTGAATCGCTGCCGCCCCGCCGAGCGAATGACCGATAAGGAGCCTGGGGGGCTCATAGGCGTCTTCTAAAAAGCGGGCAGCCGCAATGAGGTCTGCCACGTTGGTCGAGAAATTTGTTTCGGAAAAATCCCCCTCACTTTCACCAAGGCCTGTAAAATCGAACCTCAGCACTGCTATCCCATGGAGCGCCAGCGCCCGGTTAATGTTCACGACGGCATTGAAGTTCTTGGTGCAGGTGAAACAATGGGCAAAGACGGCAAAAGCGGTTGGCTTCTCGTCGAGCGGCAGATCCAGGCGAGCGGCGAGCCGTTTTCCATCCGGGTTCTTAAAATAGAGCTTCTGAAATTGCATGATGGCCCTCCGCGTGGCTCGGTAATTTGCGATAAAGCGGCCAAAGCGGCGCAAATGGCTTCGCAACGATCCGAGTTGACTTTAATCATTTTGCCGTGTCGTGCAATCGTATATTGCCGTGTCCGTGTGCCGGCGCCTCTCGGCCTCATAACGGCAAGCTTTTGGTGTTTCACGCTTCCATTGCATATCCGTTTTCCGCTCTCCAGAACTGCTGTCAACGAATTTGCCGTCGTTACAAATTTGCTTGCGTTAAGGGAAAAATTTCACTAGAATGCGCGCTGGCTCGATTGGATTTTTCTTCGTGTACTTTGGTTGACAAGCTGTTTTGTGACATTTAGCTGGCAAGGCAAAAACAAAAGGAGGAGAGCCCGGAATGAAAAAAGGAAGGTTAGTCTCGTGTTTGGCCATTGCGGCTGTATTCATCTTCTCAGCGGCGTTGCTGGCATTGGCCGCCCAGCAGGCGCCCGAGACAATCACCCTTAAACCGGCGATTTGGCCCTCACCGACCAAGACGCCCGTGCAGTTCAGCCACAAGAAGCATTCGCAGGAATACAAGGTTGCCTGTGACCAGTGCCATCATCTCTATAAAGATGGTAAGAATACGTGGAAAGAAGGCGACAAGGTCGAACAATGCGAGAAATGCCACACCGAAGCGACCATCCAGGGCGAGATGAAACTTCCCCCGGATCAGCAGAAACTTAACCTCAAGACCGCATTTCACAAAAATTGTCAGCCCTGCCACAAGAAGATGAAGGCGGAAAAGCCGGACACCAAGGCCCCGACCACCTGTGCCGGATGCCATCCGGGTGTAAAAGAATAAGAGTAGCTCCAACGAAGAGTTTGAATCATGGAAAAAGCCCACGGCACACGCGTGGGCTTTTTTGCATGATTTTTATAACGCCAGGACAATACCTGCCGGCGCCTGCCCCCGACTCTATAGCGTTTTTCGAGTCCTTGCCGTGAGCCTACAATAAAGCCGCTTGCTCCAATTGAGTCAAGCGGCTAGTTTGTGGATGGAACCAGGTCCAGCGGCGAGGGCAAACTAGACTTCTTCCACTGTGATTGCGGCCTGTTCGCAGACTTCCACACAGCTTTCGCAGCCCAGGCACTCATCCTCATTCACCGGTTCGGCCTTGCCGTCTACAAGCTCGTATACATCTACGGGGCATACATCTACACATTCGGCGTCGCCAGTGCACTTGTCCTTGTCAATCGTTACTTTGAAGCTCATTTTTTCCTCCACTAGAGTTTAGAAAATTCGGGCACAACCGCTTCAGGAATTGTTATCAATCCCGTTGCTTCCGCTTAACTGACAGGCCTTTTCGTATCCCCATCCAAACTTAAAGTCAAGCCGGAAATAGCAACAAAATACATCCCGCATGTAGGGGGCCACAAACCGCCTCGGCACGGGGGCGCCAAGGCCATGCACAGCCGTGAGCAACCTATGCGTGAATAAAAATACAAAACTTTGCCAAAATTCTTTTACACTGCTTTTGTCAGTGTGAAAAGAAAAAATGATGAGCGGCTGATGGGGCAATGGGAGAAACCGGGGGCAGCAGGGAGCAGGGAATTTTTCGGAGACGGGGAGATGTCTCCACCTCTCGCAGTCTCCTTATCTCGTTTTTCCCCGCTCCCCGCTGGCGTAGTGCGTGGGTGAACCACGGAGCGTTCGCTGATTTGCGCCAAAGGACTCGTGTCAAGCGGACACAGGCAAGCCGGGATCGAAGCAGGATGGCCCGCAGCCAACAGATGCAGGATGCCGGAATTTATCCGGTATCAGCAGACTGGGGCCCGGTTTTAAGAACATCCACCACACTTCGTTCCTCAATCCATGCCGCTGCTCAACTTCAGCCTAACCATCCATCCGTAGCTCGATCTAAACGCAGCCGGTCGGTTTGGGCAGTCCGGCCATTTTGCATGCGCCCTTGCCCGGTCCCGATGGAAACAGCTCATAGATGTACTTGAGCTTGTAGCCGGTGACCTTGGTGAGGATCCGGACCATCGGAGCGATCCCGTGCTTCCTGTAGTAATCCTGGAGCACGTGAATCACCTGCCAGTGCTCATCGGTGAGATCGGTGATGCCCTCGGAAGACTTTACGTAATCGACCCACTCCGGGCACCATGTGTCGAAGCTGGCAATGAAGCCGTCCTCGTCCACCTCAAAAGTCTTGCCTTTAAATTCAATCTGACTCATTAAGTACCTCCTTCAATAACCCGTGGGGATGCTCTGAGATTCGGGCCGGACCCGGTCCAACCCGCAATCAGCAGAAATTGATGTTTTAAGCCTCTTATATGATCCCGCGGCGGCTATCATTGCATCGGCCCAAAGCTCGTTTCCGGCTGCGTGCAGATGCGAGTAGCCCGCAAGGACGTTCTTATAGCATATGCCGTCCCAGCCCGCCACGATTCCGTGCCCCTTGTTCAACCTGAAGACGAAGGGGAAGGAGCCGGGGTCGAGCCGGCCGGCAATTCCCGAATAATGGAATTCATGTCCCCGAAGAATCGTTCCTTTCGGGTAAAAAGGATTATGGGTGACGCACTCCATAACCGTATAGCCGTGCCCCTGCGGTTTTGTCCCAAGAATTATCTCGAATGGAAACACACCCACCATCGGATGGAGTTTTTCCCGATGGCGGATTCCACGACACAAAAACATCAGGCCGCCGCATTCGGCATAGACCGGCAGGGCGGCCTCCACGGCTGTTTTGACTGAATCGCGAAGCACCTCATTGGCTGCAAGCTTCTCCAGATGGGTTTCCGGAAATCCCCCGCCAATGTAGAGCGCATCGACCTCAGGCAAAGCCTCATTCTCCAAGCTGGAAATCCAGACAAGAGATGCGCCTCTTTCTTCGAGCGCTTCGAAATTCTCCGGGTAGTAAAACTGGAACGCGGAATCCCGGATTATACCAATTCTAACCGAACCACGGCTAATCACAGGTACCGCAGTCGGCATAGGACAACCCAGAGCAGGGGCCGAAGCCGCCAATTCCCAGAGAGCCTCAAGATCGAGGTGCTCACTCATTTTCGCCGCAGCAACCGAGAGGGCTTCCAGGCTGTCTTGGGCTTCTTCGGGCGGAACCAGTCCTAGATGACGCTCGGGGAAAAAATTGCGTGTTTGCCTTGGGACAACACCCAGGACCGGAATCCCGCACCACTGCTCGATTGATTCCCTGAGCACCTGCTCATGGCGCTTTCCTGCCACCCGGTTCAAAATGACTCCGGCGATGTTAACGTCGGCATCAAGCCTCTGGCATCCAAGCACCATCGCGGCAGCCGTGCGCGTCACCTTTGTTGCGTCCAAAACCAGAACAACCGGACACCTTAGAAGTTTAGCAAGCTCAGCAGTCGAATAGCTGCCGTTTGCGTCAACTCCGTCGTAGAGGCCTCGGTTTCCTTCAATCAGGCTCCCGTCTGCTCTTGCGGAGCGCATGACAAATGAGCTCAGGATCTGCTCGGGGCTCATGAGAAACGGGTCAAGATTGTAGCAGGGACCGCCTGAAGCCGCGCTCAACCAGCCCGCGTCAATATAATCGGGCCCCTTTTTGAAGGCGACGATACGCAATCCAAGATGGCGCTTCCATGCGGCGCTGAGCCCCACGGAGATAAGCGTTTTCCCGGCGCCCCCTCGCAAAGCCGCCACTATTAGGCGCGATCGGTTAACTTCCATATTCCATCCAAACAGGAATAGGTCATATAAGTCCACCCGGACTTATATGACCTAAATTCTTCTAAAACTTGAACTGGGTCGTCGTTCTCCACGTCGTCATGGCGAGACGGTAGTCGTCAATGTGCTCATGGCCGAACTCCAGGCCGGTTTTCTCGAAGAAACGCTCCCAGCCGATCCTTTTTATCCACTCGCCGATTCGCTCGTAACGGCGGGCGCCATCGGCGTAAGCCTCGACGATCGTCTTGATCGTCTTAACCGTGGTGGGCCACCTGGGCGGTTCGTTTGGGATAAAGGGAACGGCCAGCTTCGAGAACATCGGGGCCGATATAACGTTGGAAACCTTGCCGCCCACCCAAATGGCGATCCCGTCACCATCACCGTCCGCAAGGGGCAGGGCCGGGCACATGGTGTAGCAGTTTCCGCAAAACATGCACCGGTCGTTGTTGATTTCGATGCTCTTCCTCTCGTCGATCTTTTTGGGCTTGATTGCAGCCGTCGGGCACGCAGCGATTACCAGAGGAATTTCACACACGTTCTGGACGCGGTCATGCTCGATGAAGGGGGGTTTCCTGTGAACGCCAAGAATAGCGATATCGGAGCAGTGAACAGCGCCGCACATGTTGAGGCAGCAAGCCAGGGCTATGCGGACCTGCGCGGGCAGTTTGTGGGTTCCGAAATAACCGTAAAGCTCGTCCATTACAGCCTTGACGACACCGGAGGAGTCAATCGCCGGGGTATGGCAGTGCGCCCAACCCTGGGTGTGGACGATATTGGTGATGCAGTTTCCAGTCCCGCCGATGGGGAACCAGTTGCCACGGCTGCGAAGGTCGGTCAAAAGCGGTTGGAGCTTGCTCTTGTCGCTCACCAAAAACTCGATGTTGTTTCTGGTTGTCCAGCGCAGGTATCCGCCGCAATACTTGTCGGCCAGATCGCATACTTCACCTATGTAGGCAGTGCTGATCAGACGGGCTGAACCAATGCGGACCGAGTAGACTTCCGCCCCGGATTCAGAGACGTGCATTAAAACGCCAGGCTCCAGGATTTCGTGGTATTTCCACTTGCCGAAATTCTCCTTGATAACGGGCGGGAAGTGCTTGTCATATTTCGGGGGACCAATATCGGTAATACGATCTTTCATGAGATTATTTGGATCAAAAGCCATCTTTTAGACCTCCTAAGCTTGATGCCGTTGACGGTACGCAGCGCCATCATGCTCCCAGCCACCGGGAACTGCCGCCGGATCGTAGAAAATGTAGGGATTGAACCTCGGGGTATTCACCATGCGTGGATCGGGTTCCAACTCGACTGCCTTGAGGAACTCGCGCATACTGAGGCGCTGAATGGTCTCGCCAAGGCGTTCGCGGTTCTTGCCTTCCTCCATCCACCAATCCCACACTTTTTCGACGAATTCCTTGAACTCGGTGTATGGTGACTCCATCTTGATAAACGGAATAACCACGCTCGAAAGCTGTGCACCGTCGAGAATGGGTGCTTTGGCGCCCACCAGAATCGTCGCTCCCTTGTCAAGACCCGGCCGAAGAGCACGCGGCATTACACGAATACAGTGCATGCAGCGAACGCAGTCTTCGTCGTAGATCTTGAGCGATTTGCCGTCATATTCCATGCACTGGGTGGGGCAAAGGTCGATTACTTCGGCCTTGATGTCGAAGTCTTTTCGCTTGCCGCCGGCTCCGCCATGGGGGATAAGCTCGCCGCCTGCATAGGCTTTGACCGCCGCCTGGTCGATGCGGACCTGGTCGCGCCAGGTCCCGATAATCGAGCAGTCCGAACGGGCAATAGCCGAAACGCAGTCCATCGGACAGCCGGATGCCTTGAACTTGAACTTATAAGGGAACATCGGCCGATGCAAAGCGTCCTGGAATTCCTTCGTAAGGTCGTAGATGATGTCCTGGGTGTTGATGCAGGACCATTCGCAACGGGACATTCCAAGACAGCCCTCCGGGGTCCTCAAGTTGGATCCCGAGCCGCCGAGGTCCATGTCGAGTTCATGGGTCAGCTCATAGAAAATAGGCTCGAGCTGGTCGGTAGTCGTACCCAGTAAAACAATGTCTCCCGTTGAACCGTGCATATTGGTCAGCCCGCTGCCGCGTTTGTCCCAAAGATCGCAAAGCTGGCGCAAGACTTTCGTGTCGTAGTACTTGCTAGCAGGCTGGTTGACGCGCATGGTATGGAAATGCGCTACATTGGGGAAAAGGTCGGGCCGGTCGCAGTAGCGGCCGATAACCCCCCCGCCGTATCCGAGGACCCCGACGATACCGCCGTGTTTCCAGTGGCCTTCCTTGTCCTTGTAGGACATCTCCATAAGGCCCAGCCAATCCTCGCACATGCGGTTGCCTTTGGCCGCCATTCTCTTCACATCACTTACGAAGCTCGGCCATGGGCCTTTATCGAGCTCGTCAAGCATAGGGGTTGCATGTTTCAGTGCCATTCGTTTACCTCCGTTAGTGTTTCCCTTTAACTTTCACTCGTACATGATTTGCCACGGAATCGATCCGTTACCTCTTTTCACCTCCCTTTCACAGTGTGTATTTGTACTTCTCTTGAATATCTCAAGTCCCGGTCTTCGTTCAAATACCCAATGGGAATGACTCATCGGCAGGTTAGGGGAAGGAGGGTTTAGTTCATTCCCTTTTCTTCTTTTGCTACATCGCCTTCACTGGGAAGCATGTACATGGTCGTGCTGCCGCTCGACCAGTACTTGAGTTTCCCTTCGCCGACCAGTTCGTTTACGAACTTCTTTGCCGCCATCATCTTGATTTCGGGAACGGCCTTGCAAAGGTCGTTGAAATAAAGCTTGCTCTTTTTCTGCTGCTTTACATAGTCCATAATCTTTTGTTTGGCATCTTCGCTCATTCGTTTTTCTCCTGTGGCGTTAGCTTTGAATATAAAGGCGGGATAACCTTGTAAACCCCCGCTTAAGGTCGAAACTTGCCCGAGCCTGAAGGCCCGCAAGAATTAACGCACCGCGCCAGTTAACTCCGTGGTAATGCTTTGTCAATAAAAAAATCCCGATATTTCAGCACTATCAAAGCATTGAGGGAAAAAGGCGCCGGCGGTCAGAGGTATTTGAGCAGCTAAGAGCTTTCCAACGAATAGCCGATGAGTTAAAATACCTTGTTTTCCACTCTGCACGAGGCAGGAAAAAGGCATCCGGACTGCACCCCTCAGCGGAGAAACCCCGGAGTTTAAAGGCTTTCCGCCTCTTTTTACTCGAATTTTGCCTATATACTCCATAGAAAGAGAAAACACAATGGCAAATACCCCCAATAACACAGACCCCAAACTTAACCTTTATATCAAGTTTTTGAAGGAACGACTTGTCTTCGAACCCAACTCTGCAACTATGCACTATAATTTGGGACTGGCCTACACTCACAAGGGTCTCGTTGCTGAGGCCATTTCCGAATTCAAGCAGGCCCTCGAGTGCGACCCGAATCTGGCCCAGGCTTATGTAAACCTGGGCGGTCTGTATGCTGAGGTCGAGCCGGCAAAAAGCATCGAGGCCAACATGAGAGCCCTTGAACTAAATCCGGACATGGGACCCGCTCACAGCAATCTCGCCTTTGGCTACATTCGAGCCGGCGAGCCGGACAAAGCCATCGCGCACGGCAAAAGAGCACTCGAACTTATGCCCGGCTCCCAAAAGGCCTACCAACTGCTTGCCGCAGCATATCTTGAGGCAGGGCAGGCGGAAGCCTCTGCCGAACTTTCCATGAAAATGATCGAAGCCGACAGCTCGTTTGCTTCGGCCCACCTCAACCTGGCGGTAGCCCTTCGCGCATTAGGCAAAGACCAGGAGGCCGACGAACAGGTTCGGAAAGCCCAACAACTGGGCGGTGAAACCACATAAGCCTTATACGACTTATACTGCCCCAATTTTCTGGACAAGTCTTGAGGTAACGATGCAAATAGCCAAAGACAGCTTTGTTGTCATAGAATACAGTCTGCGTCTCGATGACGGTTCGTTGGTAAAAGGAGAAAATACGCCGGCGTCGATGAATTTCATTGTAGGTTACGGCCAGATTCTCGCGGCCCTGGAAAAGGGACTCATCGGTCTTGAGCAGGGGGCGCAAAAAGAACTGACGATTTCTGCCAGTGACGGCTTTGGCGAGTATGACGAAAGCCTCGTGCAGACCATGGATCTTTGCGAATTTCCCCCGGGCCGCCATCTGGAGCCCGGCAGGTGGGCGGTAGCCAAAAACAAAGCGACCGGGGCACAGTACAGCTATCTTATCAAGGAAAAAACCGATTCAACCATTACGCTCGACTACAATCATCCCCTGGCGGGAAAAGATCTCTATTACCGCGTAAATGTTGTGCTGGTGAGACCGGCGCAAGCCGAAGAGCTGGAATTTTTGCGCCCATGCGAGCACGGGCAGGGGCCCCCCAGGGAAGATTAACCCCTTGCACACAGGGCGTAACTTCGATTCTACTTTGCCGCAACCCCATCCGCAGCTTCAGCCGCCGCAGTCGCAGAAGTCAGTGTCTTCTCATTGGCAGGATTGATTTCCCAGCCCCCTCCCAAAGCTTTGTAGAGGGCAATCAGATCGGTGGTGATGTTGCAGTTGCTCTGGACCAGCGCGGTTTCGGCGGTGAGGAGCGAGCGCTCGGCGACGAGCACGTTGAGGAATTCGAGCAGCCCCTCCTTGTAGAGTTTCAACGACAGGTCAACGGCGATAGTGTTAGCGGCGACGGAGTCTTTGAGAGACTTGTAGTGCTCCTGTTCCTTGGTGAATGCAACCAGCGCATTTTCCACATCCTGGAATGCGCCCAACACGGTTGTGCGATAGGTGATGAAGGCTTGATCGGTCAACGCTTCCTGCACTCGGATATTCGATACGATCGCGCCGCCCTGGAAAATCGGCCAGGTCACCGAGGGGCCGAAGGCATACGATCGACTTCCAGCAGCCCACCAGGTGCCCAGCAGGTTGGTCTGCCAACTCACCGTTCCGGTCAACGAAAACTTTGGGAACAGGTCCGCTGTGGCGACGCCGATCTGCGCCGTGGCGGCGTGCAGTTGCGCCTCGGCCTGGCGGATGTCGGGACGGCGGCGCAACAGGTCAGAGGGCAGGCCGGCGGGAATCTGCGGCGGCACGCCGGGGATGTTGTCCGTCGGCGTCAACTGCTCGAGCAGGTCGGCCGGAGGCTTGGCCAGCAGCACGCTCAACGCGTAGATCGACTGCTTCGCGGAGGTCTCCAACGGGGGAATCGTCGCTTCTGTCGCTGTTACGTTTATATCGGCGTTGGCGATGTCCAGGTCGCAGTCAAACCCTGCTTTCGATTTCTGGCGTGTGATTAGAGCCGTATCCTGCATGGATTTCAGATTTTTTTGCGCGACTACTATTTGCTGTTGATAACCGCGGAGTTGAACATAGTTGAGAGCTACTTCGGCGGCGAGAGTGACCTGCGCGAGGCTGACGCCTTCGATCGATGCCTGGACATTGGCGTTGGCCGATTCCACGTTGCGGCGCTGCCCGCCGAACACGTCGATCTCCCACGCTGCATCGAAGCCCGCCTGATAGAGATTTTGGGCCGGGCCCCCCGCAGCCGTTGAAAGCAGGATGGTGCTTTCCCGCTGATATTCGGCGGAGCCGGTGAGCGACGGCCACAAAGCTGCAACGGCGATGCCTCGTGTGGCACGAGCCTGCCGCAGAACAGCCACCGCAAGTTGCAGGCTGAGGTTCCTTTTCAGTCCATCTTCGACCAGTTGAGTCAGCACAGGATCATCGAACCGTTTCCACCATTGTGTCAGTTCGGCCGGCTGCGCCGTCGGCACTGAAGGATGTATCGCCGCCGTTTCCTTCACGCCGGCCCAGTCGGAGGGCGCATGAGGATGCGGCAGGTGATAATCGGGTCCGACCATGCAGCCGCTTGTCAGCAATACAATCCAACCGGAAACCGCGAACAGGAACGGGAGGGAATACAGACGCCGGATCGTTTTCGTCATTATTGCCTTACTCATAGCGAAGAGCCTCGATGGGATCGAGTTTCGAGGCTTTATAAGCCGGGTAAAAGCCAAAGGCAATGCCGACAGTGGCCGAAACCAATACGGCGGCCACTATCGCTTCAATGGAAATCGCCGTCGGCCAGTGCAACACCAAAGATATAACGTATGAGCTGCCGCGCCCCAAAAGGATGCCTACAGTCCCGCCAAGCAGGCACAGAACCACTGCCTCAGCCAGAAATTGCCGCAGAATGTCGTTAGGCTCCCCGCCGACCGCCATCCGAAGCCCGATCTCGCGCGTTCGCTCGGTTACCGAGACAAGCATGATGTTCATGATGCCTATGCCGCCTACCACAAGCGAGATCATAGCCACGCACAGGAGCAGTTTGGTCATCAGTTCCGAGGTCGAAGCCATCGTCCTGGTAAGCTCGGTCATGTCCCGAACATAGAAATCATCCGGGTCGGAATCGCGGAGCCGATGCCGCTGCCTGAGCAAGGCGCCGACATCCTGGATCGTTGAAGGGACCACGTCGGCGGAATGCGCTGCGGTCAGGATCTGGTCGACATTCGGGAATCGAATAGGTGGCGATGCGTCTAACTGTTCCGTAGTTGTCTGCGCATAATAGAGGTTTTGCTGGAGGTACGGATAGATCATGCTGAGTTCAGTGGTTTCGGCTGTGCTGGCGGAGCTGGCACTGCTCTGGTTGCCGCCGGAAAGGATGGAAGCGACTACGCGGTATTTGAGCGTAGTCCAAGGCGCAAGAAGAATATCGTCCTGGTCCAGCCCCATCAGGTTCGCGCCTTTCCTCTTCAACACGCCGATGACCTTGAAATCGACATTTTTGATGCGCACGTGCTTGCCGACGGGCGATTCACCAGCAAACAACTCTTTTACGACCGTCTTGCCGATAATGCACACTTTGCTGGAGTTAAGAACGTCATGCTCGGTGAAAGCTTCGCCTTCTTCCATCTCGGTCCAGTCACGTATGTCGAGAAACCGGGGTGTAGTTCCGTAGACATAGGCCGGCACCCAGTTTTGATTGTTGTACACTACCTGGACGCGGGCGCGAACAACAGGCGCCACCCAATCGACGGAGGGACATTCTTTCAGGATCGCGTCCGCATCCTGCGGAGTCAATGTAATCTTCGATCCTGAACCGGTGGCCACGCCTGCAACGTTGATGGACCCCGGCAGGACTACGACCGTGTTGGCGCCTATGCTTGCCATTGCGCGCTGTATGGCTATAGAGGCGCCTTTGCCTATCTCCATCATCGTAATCACTGCCGCGACGCCGATAATTATGCCCAATGTAGTCAGTGCAGCACGCATGACATTGTGGCGCAGCGCGTTAAGGGCCATTTTCAACGTGAAGTAAACTCTCATCGCGCGTCTCCGACCCTCAATGACGCAGCATCGCTCTCGATCAGGCCGTCCTTGATCCGGATGGTGCGCTGAGCGTGTTGAGCAACACCGGGATCATGAGTCACCATGATGAGGGTAATACCGTCCGTCTCGTTGAGCTGCTGAAACAATGCGAGAATCTCCTCACTGGTGCGCGAATCGAGATTGCCGGTCGGCTCGTCGGCGAACAGCACTTGCGGATGGCCGATCAGAGAGCGGGCAATCGCAACACGCTGCTGTTCACCTCCCGAGAGTTGGGAGGGCCTGTGATGGTGGCGGCCTGCCAGGCCCACTTTCTCGAGCAATTCGGCGGTGCGCCGTTCCATTTCACGCTCGCTGAGCCTGTCCCTGCAATACATGAGCGGCATGAGAACGTTTTCAAAAGCGGTCATTCGCGCCAGCAGGTTGAAGCTCTGGAACACAAACCCGATCATGCGGTTGCGCAACCGGGCGCGTTCTTTTGCCGTGTATCCTGCGATTGCCCGGCCATCGAAGAGGTATTCACCCGAGGTCGGGCGATCGAGGCAACCCATAATGTTCATCAGGGTGCTCTTGCCTGAACCGCTGGCCCCCATCAGAGCCAGCAGCTCTCCGCGGGCAACTCGCAGAGAAATCCCCTTCAGCACCGGCAGATTGACCTCGCCGAGATGGTATATTTTGTTGATGTCGTGAAGTTCTATGAAATCCATATCAGGTGCACTCCCCTGCCTGTCTCAGTGCGGACGGTGGAACATATTCCCTTGCGGCATAAAAGGATTCTTGTCTTGCCCCTGGGGTTCACTGGCCGCGGGTTGCCGTTTGGTTTCGCCGGTGACCACTAGCATGCCCTCGGTAATTGCTTCCCCGCTTACCTCTGTAAGCATGCCGTCGTTCAATCCGACGTTCACATGGACAGGCCTGACGAAAGCACCTTCAGGCACCCATACCGTCCCGTGCGACTGAGGCGCCCCGCTTTCCGCAACAACTTCCTGTTTGCTTGCTGGCCGCTCGGCTGCAGTATGGGAATCAGGGCGAGATCCATGATCTATTAGTCCGGGCCGGGGAGACCAGCGCAGGGCGGCGTTCGGCACGAGCAGCACATTCTGACGGTGGCCGGTTTCGAATTGCAGGTTCGTCGTCAAATAGGGGAAAAGTTTGCCATCCGAGTTATCATGGTTTACTTCGACGGTGTAGGTGACGACGTTCTGGGACATGGTAGCGTTGAGCCTGATCTTGTTGACCACGCCCTCAAAGACCTGGTCGCCAAAGGCATCGACCGTGAATTTTACCATCTGGCCCTCATGGATCTTGCCTATATCAGCCTCGTTCACCGATGCCCAGACCTGAATGCGCTTGAGGTCCCTGGCGATTAAAAACAGGCTTGAAGCGGCCGTACTGGAAACTATAGTCTGACCGAGGTTGACACGCCGGTCAACGACTACGCCATCGACCGGCGACTTGACGGTACAGTATGCAAGGGTTTCCTGGTCTTTTTTCAGTGTTTCTACCGCCAGATGTACAGCCGCTTCCGCCATGTCCACTGCGGCTACGGCAATGGCCAGATTGGACTTTGCAGTCTCGTAAGTGGCCTTGTATGCATCGTAGGTGGTGGCCGCCAATGCCTGGGAGGGTCCCACTGTCTGGGCTCGGCGCCAGTCGGCCTCAGCGTCCACCAGCTTGGCTTTCATCTGGGGCACATTGGCCTTGGCATTGACCAGGCTGGCGCGGGCCTGTTCCAAACTGGCCTTGTCCATGTCAACGGCAGCCAGATAGAGTGTGTCGTCTATCCGCGCCACCACGCCGCCCGCCTTAACTACCGCCCCATAGTCAACGGATTTATCATTTACGTCCCGGCCGAAGGAGGTAATTATCCCGGTAACCTGCGCCCCCACATCGACCACCACCTCAGGCTCGACGGTCCCGGTGCCGCTGATCACAGACGAAAGATCGCCCCGCTTCACCGCTACCGTGTGGAACATCGGCGCCTGATGGCGGTTGTGCCACAGCCACCACGCGCCGGCGGCGCCTATCAAGGCCAGACCGGCTAACACAAGCGCTGATATTCGAAAAGCCCGTCGCATAATTTTCTCCACACTTCCATTTTCATGCCGGAGGCTTCAAAAAAGCTAAGTGAAAGAACCTCCGTAATCCATGCAGTACTCGGGCATAACTCCATGAAAAGTTCAGGGAACCAGAAAAACGATCTCCCTGAACGACATGCAAATTAAGAGTCAAACCCGTCATCTTTAATTGTTTAGACCGAGACAATTCCGGTCTAGGGGGCAGATTCTAGCAACAATTAACCTGAAGTGGCGAGCAGATTTTAGTTAATAATTGTTAAATTCCCGGAATATTCTTGTTTGTTTAAAAATCGTTAAGGAACCTTCGGCCCGCCTTCGCGTTCGGCCATTCGCTCCTCAGTCATGCGCTTGAATCTTTCCCTGCTGTTCAAAGGCGGTATGGATTTTTGCGCCTCGGGCTTTTCCTGAAGGCGGATCGCTTCTTCCGGGCAGGTTGTCACGCAAAGACCACACCCGATACAGCGTTTGCTAAGTATCGAGGAAGTCTCCCCATCCGTTTCTATGGCCTCCATCTGACATCGGTCCATGCAGGTCCCGCATCCGACGCATAGCTCCTGGTCAATTGTTGCGAAGTAATTCGAAGCGGCATAATTGGCCGGTTCCGGAAGCCGTTTGAGATTTTTGAGCATCTGGCAGCAGCACCCGCAGCAGGTGCAGATATTGCTCACTTTTTGGGTATTGGAAGGTTGTAGAACCAACCCGGCTTTTTCCGCCTGATCAAGTATCTCGAAAGCCTCCTGCTGATCGATCGGTCGGCCCAGCCCGTTTTCTTCGTAATACCCAGCCCCCGCGCCAAAAATCAGGCAGGTCTCAAGCGGCCTGTCACAGCCTGCGCCCATCATCTTGTGCTCCCTTCTGCAGATGCATGGAGCGACTGCAATCTTATCCTGGCCGGAAACGATCCTGCGGGCCTCCTCATATGGCATTATCACCTGTTCGGCCGCGATCGCCCTGGTAACGGGGATGGTCCGAAGCTGCGGGCTTTTGATCTGGCTGCTCTGGTTGGCGAAATAGGGCATGAATTCGCGCACATCTTTGATGAGATCCACATCGAGGTCGTTTACGTGGAACTCCCAGATGCCAACGATGAAGGCTGCGGCCATGTATCGGACTTCGGGTCCTTTGCGCAAACGGAGGATCAAACCCTTAAGAGACATCTCTTCGAGCTTGAGGGCGGTTTCGGCGGGGTCAAGTCCGCCCCGGGATGCGATGGCGCCCGGAGGTTCGGGCATCAGGGTGACCAACTGAGCCAGTGCGGCCTGCTCAGGGGTAAAAAGCCTGCGAAGGATGCGAAGCTCTACTCCTGAGGGAGTCCGCGGATATCCTTCAGGCAGCCGGTCGAGGTGATCTGCCAGTTTCTCATAGACTTCAGCGTATTGATCCATAAGGTTTGCCTTTCCGCACGCATCCGGCCACCAGTGCAGGCGGCCCGGATACATGACATTTCTATTTGTTCGGTCATTGTCGATGAACCTTATTCACCGCCTCTTCGTTCAAGGCACTATTCACCACGGCGTCGTGCCCGGTCATGTTCTCAAAATAGCAAAAAACAATCTGAAAGTAGAGTTACCGGGGCTGTCCTAAAGCTCACCCGCTCGGGTCCTTTTGTTCAGCCAGGCGCAAAAATCTACGACGGTTACTGCCCGGCCCTCACCTTGGAGTAGGCCGAGACACAGCTCGAAAAGCTCTCTGTTGACCGCAACCGACTCTCCTTTGCCTCCAGCCGACTCGTAGTATTCCCGGACAAGGGCGCCTGCCTTGACGCTGGCGGAGCTGAATATTCTCTCCCTGGGGTCTTTGGGCTTCTCGAAGGGGTCCCAGTTTTCGTATCCGATCTTGAGGACCCGTTCCTGCCCGCGCCTGGACATCCCATCGAAAATGGCTTTCTTTTTGAATTCGTACTCTTCCGTGTCATTCATTTCACACCTCGAGTGACGTATGACGGGTGAGGCGGTTTTTCCGATGCCCCTGTTGACCCGCTTACTGATTAACCTGCCAGAAGAGTTTGAGCCTTTTTTTCTTGAATTCCTTCGTGCTGAAAAGAATCCGGAAGTTGTCAAGCCCGGTCGCAGCCGCGAGCCTGCCCGCAATTGACTCGCATTCCCGCCGGCTGCGGCCATGGATCATTGCATACAGGTTATACGGCCACTCTGGATATGCAGACCTGCTGTAGCAATGGCTGACCTCGGGGTATGAGGCCAGTATGGCGCCGGCCCGGTCGGTCAGTTCCTGGGGACATTTCCAGACCACCATTCCGTTGGCGCGAAATCCTACCTGACGATGATTGAGTACGGCGGCGAATCGCCGAATCGTGCCGTGGCGCATCCAGTCGGAAACGGTCTCGAGAAGTTCGGACTCCTCGATTCCGAGTGAATCGGCCCACGCGGCGAAAGGCTTCGTGACAAGGGGCAAGTCCTCCTGGACGCATTTGACGATTCGTATATTTGCCGGGGTGGGCCTGAAATTCGCATTCGATTCGGTGAGCGGCAGTTCCGTTTTTTCTTCCGCTTGCTCCCAGTCCCCCTCTTCCAAGACGTCAAGCACTACGGCCAGCTTATATTTCTTTACGGCAGGCAAAACCAGTGCGGGCAGGGCGGCGGGGCTGCCCCCGGCGAATGCGGCTCTGGCGGAAAGCTCGGATACTACAGCCTCAAGATTATGCCCGGGAGGCACCGCGATAGTAAACCACATGTTAAAGGCGCCAGGGCGAAGGTAGTTGTGGCTTACCCCCGGATAGGCGTTAACCGTCTCGGCGGCGAAGTCCAGCGCTTCTTGCGGCACTGCCATCGCCACAAGGCTGCTCCGGTATCCGAGCGCCCCGGTATTGAAGATAGCGCTGATCTGCCGTATAGCCCCAGTATCTTTCAAGAACCCGATTCTCTCCCGCACCTCCTGCTCGGAGATTTCAAGCCCCTCGGACAGGGCCCGAAACGGGTCGGAGACTATCGGAAATGAACGCTGGACGCGGTCCAGAAGGACTCGGCTGGTGGAATCCAAGAAAATACTCCAAAAAACGGGTGAATCGGTGCACGGTGAATTCCATTCACCTGCTGCTTTTATATACCGCTGCATCTTCCAAGACAAGCAAAGCTTTGCTACTATTGGGTTTTATTGAGTATTCATTTACTGAAGGGAAATTTCGCAGCAGAAGGTACCTTATGAAGAAAAAACCCCCCGGTCGCACTATCCCCCAGATAAAAAGCTTTATTAATACGGGTTCGAATTTGGTCCCGCTTGACGCCGCATCCGAAAGGCTTGCTCTGCCCGGTGAAAGATTGCCCGGCTACCCGCCACCTGTCAATGCGCGCCTGACATACGGCCAGTACATGAGTTCGGTTGCACGCCTACTTTCCAGAACTCTTTCCTGGCCTTGCGAAAACTTCTTAAAAAACAGCTCAAACCCACCCCGGAACTTGAGGCCGCATCTAATATCGAACTTATCGCCGAAAAACACGGAGCGTTCTATAGCGTTTCGCGCCTCCGTATAAGTTTTGCCGACGATGAACGCTCATTTGCCGTTAATTGCGCCTTCTCGCCTGATCAGCAGGCTTTCCTCGCGGTCGAAGTAAGGCTGCTTGCAAACCTTCACGCCAGATACGGCCTCCCATACCTGCCTCTGCCCTTTATTTCAGCAAAAACCCCGGAACTCATGCTGTCCATTGCCGAGTGGTTCGAAAACCATCACGAGTTCCACCTTTCCCCGGACGCATCGGGAACCCCTGCCATAAATGTGTGGAAGCAGGGCGGAGGGCCGCAATTGCTTGACGCCGAAAAAACGGTGGAACTCTATGCACAGGCTTCTAAAATCCTTACATTACACCTCGATAGCCGGTCCTTTTCACAGATCTACCCCTGGCACCATGGGGCGGGTGATTTCGTAGTGGACGAGAGCCAAAGTCCCCTGAGCCTGCGGTTGATAACCGTTCGAGGCTACCGGCCGTTGCTTGCGCGAAAATCCGATTGCAGAGACAAGATGCTGGGATCGTTACATTTTTTTGTGAATCTCGGCATAAGGATGAGGATCGACAGGCTGGATGGGACCGGTGAGTTGGCCTGGGCCGGACCCCAATGCCTGCCCGGGGTTATTCGAGGGTTTGTGGAGGCATGGGAAACCAAGTGGGAAAATACCCACTTGCCAAAGGCCCGCGAGATTTTCTCCCTGTTTTTGGACTTCTTACCTGAGGAGAGGTTGGCGTTTGCCAAAATCGCAGCCGCAGACGGGCGGGTTGAAGCCGATGAGGGCAATTTTTTGATTTCGCGCCTGCCCGGGCACGTAATCGAGCTTTCGGACGCCCTGGAAAATTGTGAATTCTAACAAAACTTTTAAAGGCTATAAAGAAAATGGCTGATTTGTCCCCTATCGATTACTCGGTACTTGACAGTCCGGAAATCTCACTGCGTATCTTCCATCCAAGAGCAGAAATGCGCTCGTTCGCAAATACCAGCACAAACGACATCTCCATTCCGGTGGGAGACCAAATCACTATAGGCGCCCGTTTTCACATTGCAAACAAGGAGGCGCCAAATATCCTTTTTTTCCACGGAAATGGCGAAATCGCTGCCGATTATGACGACATTGGACCCTTGTTCAACCGGATGGGAATAAATTTTCTGCCGGTGGACTACCGTGGGTATGGCCGCTCGGGGGGAGAGCCGACGGTAAGTTCGATGATGCGGGACTGCCACTCGATCTACGATTTTACCAAAAAATGGCTGAGCGATAACGGCTATACCGGAGAGTTCATTGTAATGGGCAGGTCTCTTGGCAGTGCTCCGGCACTGGAATTGGCCTCCGCGCATGAGGACACAATCGGCGGGCTTATAATCGAGAGCGGGTTCGCTTTGGCCGAACCGCTGCTGAGGCTTCTCGGGGTCGATCTGCACAGTTTGAACTTCACTGAAAGCAAAGGTTTTAGAAACATCGACAAGATGAAACAATTCCGCAAGCCTGTGTTGATCATTCACGCCGAGTTCGACCACATCATTCCATATTCCGACGCTTTGCAATTCTACGGGGCGTCTCCGTCGCCGGACAAAATGCTTTTGAAGATCCCCGGCGCAAACCACAACGACATTTTTTATAGGGGCCTGAAGGAATACATGTCTGCGATCAAATCGTTCCTGGGACGTCTATAACTGAAGGAGACCATCATGGCTTATGCAATTGCGTCACCGGGCTATCCGACGCGAATCTTGTCCGGCTTCATTGCAGGCTTTCTCGCCACTTTGTCTTTTCATCAACTGACTGTATGGGTGCTTTGGACGGTGGGTTTGGCGCCTTTGGCGCCTTTTTCGATGGCGGTCACCAAACCGTTTGGAGTACCGGCAGTAATTTCTCTGGCCGCCTGGGGCGGAATCTGGGGGATTCTATTTGCGCTGATCGACCGCAGATTTCCGGCCGGGGGTGGCTATTGGGCAGCGGCTTTTCTCTTTGGTGCCGTCTTCCCTTCCCTGGTCGTTCTTATTGTGGTGCTTCCGCTCAAGGGCCAACCCCTGGGAGGCGGCTGGCATGCGCCTTTTATGCTGAGGGCATTTCTCATAAACGGCGCCTGGGGCGTCGGCGCAGGGTTGATCCTAAAGGTTTTGTCAGGCTGGTTCAGCAGGTGGTGCCATACACAGGCTTGAACCGGGCGGGACTAATCGCTTCGTTAAGGTCCGAGAAAAAGGGTCCCGGCCATAAATTCAGGATTGGCGGATAATGCAAAAAAGCAACATATCGGATCGAACTGTGCCGGGCCAACAACTCGAGCAGTCGCGCGAAAGTGACGAACCGGCTGTCGATGCCCACCTGGGACTTGGCCGCAGTCAACGAACCGGAATTTTCTACCACCCGAGTTTCAGCCGGAGAAGCTATCTAACTCAGGGAGCCCGTCTTGAGCACTTCCCGGCAGCTTTGAATCAGCTTCTTCAAGACGAACGCTTCATTCTCTACCAGCCTGAACCCATTTCGGAGCAATCTATTCTCGAAGTGCATTCCCAGGAGCTCCTGGAGGGTGTCAGGCAAGACCCTCTCTGCTCGACCGCCTGGCACTCTGTTGGCGCGGTCGTAATGGCCGCAGAAAAGATCGCGTCAGGTGAGATCAGGAACGCTTTTTCCTTTATAGGCGCCGGCGGGCATCATTCGGGGAAAGACTTCTTCGGCGGGTACTGCTGTTTCAATGACGTTGCGATCGCCATCCGGGTGCTTCGAGTTGTCTACGGCATCAGGAAAATCGCCATTCTCGACACTGACGCCCACCACGGGGATGGTACTCGCGCCCTGGTAGGCGGCGATCCGGATGTTCTTCATGTGTGCGTCTGCTTTAATAACTACGAATCAAAAGACGGCACAAATGTGGACATCGCCGCTGCTGCTCGTCCCTGGGATAAGGACCCCGACGCCGGGTACGCCGAGGCGGCGATAAGGGGTTTTGTTGAGCGTGCCCGCAGGTTTGGGCCGCAATTCATATTCTGGTACTTCGGGTTTGACACCCACCAGGGCGACTACGCAGACCTGGGCCTCACCATTAACGCATACCTGCCCATTGTCCGAATGATGAAAGAGCTTTCCGAAGAGATTTGCGATGGACGTCTGGAGGTGGTCCTCGGTGGGGGTTCGCGAAGCGATATCGCTAGATCGGTCATCCCGCCCATTATCACCGTTCTGGGCTCAGCTTGATTCTCTATACCGATTATCAGTTGAGAATTTTAATGGATGAGAAGACAAAAGAGACGCTCCAGGAGATTTTTATGGCCGGGATTCGGGCCGTTGACCCCGAAGAGGCCGTGAAGCGGCACGTTGAGTTGAGCGGGAACGAATTGAGGGTCGGCGGCTGTTCATACCGGCTCGATCGTTTCAAAAGAATCTTCGCAACAGGGTTCGGAAAGGGAACTGCGCCGATGGCGAAGGCGCTCGAGCAGATCCTGGGCGACCGTCTCACCGGGGGCTGGATTACCGTAAAATATGGTCACGGCCTGCCATTGAAAAAAATCCGTGTAGTGGAAGCCGGCCACCCGGTCCCGGACCAAGCCGGATTGGAGGCTGCACTGTATATTCTGGAGCGTCTGAAAGTTTGCACGGAAGACGACCTGGTTTTGTGCGCGTTTTCGGGCGGAGGAAGCGCGCTTTTTCCAGCGCCGCGTCCTCCTCTTGTGCTAAGGGAAAAACAGGAGACCACTCAGCTCCTTTTGGAATGCGGGGCTGCCATATTCGAAATTAACGCATTGCGCAAGCACATGTCCCTCGCCAAAGGAGGGCAACTGGCAAGGATCGTCTATCCCGCAAGCGTTGTTTCTCTATTTCTGTCGGACGTTGTTGGGGATTCACTGGATGTGATTGCCTCCGGCCCAACCGTTGCCGATCCGAGCAGCTTTGCCGATTGTATTCGAATCGTCGAACGTTACGGGCTTTCGGAAAAACTTCCGGCTTCGGTGCTTAAGCTGCTGCAAAGAGGCGCAAGCGGGCTGATCGAAGAGACCCCCAAACCGGGTGATGCCGTGTTCGAACGCGTTCAGAACCTGGTTGTCGGAAGCAACCGCGCCGCTTTACTCGCTTCGGCCCGGAAGGCATCCGAGCTTGGATATGCTCCGCTGGTACTATCCTCTTTTTTCCAGGGCGAAGCCCGCGAGATAGCGCAGGCCTTCACGGCAATAGGAAAGGAAATCGTGTCCTCCGGGCATCCCATTTCTGCGCCTGCGTGTGTTCTGGCAGGGGGGGAAACAACGGTTACGGTCAGAGGCGAGGGCAAAGGTGGACGCAACCAGGAATTTGCCCTGGCCGCCGCGCTCAGCCTGGAGGGGTGGCCGAAAATTTCAGTCTTAAGCGCCGGGACTGATGGCTCAGACGGGCCAACGGAGGCCGCAGGTGCTTTTGCCTGCTCCGATACCTGCCGTAAAGGTGCACGCAAGGGTTTAAATCCCTTCGATCACCTTTCGAGAAATGATTCCTATAATTTTTTCAAAGCGATAGGAGGCCTTTTCATCACCGGCCCAACCCGCACGAATGTAATGGACGTGATTTTCATGATTGTACAGACTTAACAGGCCACACGCCAATAGACTCGAAAAGCTGACCGGCGATCGTGAAGGCCAGTGGAGTATCAGGATAAACGATCAGTGGAGAATCTGTTTTGAATGGCAGGACGGCGATGCCCGAAACATCGAAATTACCGATTACCACTGATGAATTCGCTACGCTTCAAACGGCGATTTCCTTGGAGCGATAGCCATCCGGGACATCGTCCATGGCCATGAGGAGGTAGGCGTCTTTAATATTCTCTTCAAGCTCTTCAAGCGCAACACAATCAAGCCGGGAAGATTTTCCGGAGGATAGATATGGATATTAGCAAAGCCAAGATCCAAGGAAATCAGCGCACGCTCTTCCGAATTGCATTTGGATATGATTTCAGGATCGGCAGTGCCGCTGAGATTTTGATCGGATACGGTCAGAGCATCGTAACCTGCCCCATTGAGCAGATCCGCAATCTCGACGGGCAGGTTCTCGTCGATTTTAAACTTCATGTTGAAATCCTAAGCGGCAGGCATGTCCAGGAACCTCTCACGAGTGAGGTCAGCCGCGTACCCTATAGCCGCCTGCACGGCCTCAGGGCTGAGACTTGGATAGCTCTTCAGGATCTCCTCTAAGCTGACGCCTGCCGCCAAGTTATCAAGAACCACCGAGACAAGGATACGTGTACCTCGTATACATGCTCTGCCATGGCAGACAGCCGGGTCTGTGGTTACGTGATCTTGCCAGCGCATCAATGCCTCCGAAAGTATTCTGCAGGTTAAGGTACTATGGTGATGTTGTGCTCAACGAACCAACCTGTTGGCCGTAGTGCTAGAAACAATCTGCACAAAACAGTCATTGGGAATGCTAAGGCAATCCAACTGTATCGCACAAAACGGAAAAGGCCAAGCATTTCCGCCTGGCCCCCCTCTGTCAAACTCCCTTAATCAGACCAACTTGGGTTATGGGAAGAACGTGTCAATCTTTGACAGGACAGATTCTTGAGCCAGAGAGAAAAAAGTCGTGCTCCTCTGGCCGTCGCTGATTCCCGGAAAGCACGGAACGCAGGAGCTGTCAAGGTTGTAACCAACGTGAGCACCCGCGAGGGCTTGGCCTTGAAAGTTCCGAGTGCCTCGCTGCCAACCGAAGAGAAGGCCAAAAAGTATGAGAAGGTACTGAGTGTCAGTCATTTTGCCCAGTTTGCGAGGTATCAATCAGCCCGCAAGGTTACGCGCAGCAACGGGGAGACTGTTACTAATTGGACAATACTGACCTCTGTGTTGCGGAAGGATGGGCGCTTGTTTTGCGGCCCGTAGCAATCTATCCCTCAACATGGCTGAGTGAGGTGGGACTTGCGAAGCGTAGAGAAGCGCGCGGAAGCGGCGTTGGCGAAATGCCGGACTGGTTTGTAGAGGAAATGAAAAATGTCCGATCTGATTACGAGCGGAAGGTTTCTTCAAGATCTCGACCGGTTGAAATCAAGAAAACAGATAGTGAAAAACGCTGCTAAGGCCTTGGCCCGCCAGTAAGCAGACCCATCGCATCCTGGTTTTCACATCGAGCGAATAAAAAACGGCCCACCTGCGGCTCAGAACTCTATTCCCTTACCGGCCTTTAGCCCCCGGTCGCGAAAAGGATGCTTTATGTCCTTCATCTCGGTCACCATGTCTGCAATTGCAATGAGTTCGTCAGGGGCATTTCTCCCGGTAACTACTATGTGGGCGCCGGTTGTTCTGTTCTTAAGGGCCTCGATCACCCCCTCGGCGGGCAGAAGCTCGTGGGACAGCACCACATTGAGCTCATCGAGAACTATCATCTCGTAATATCCACGCTCCATTTCGGAGACGGCCTCCTCCCAGCCTGCTTTGGCCAGGCGGCGGTCTTCGTCGAGACTCTCCTTTTTCCAGGTAAAGCCGCTTCCCATGGGCTTGATCTCAACCTCTTCGATTTTTTCTAATGACTGAAGCTCGCCGTACGTCCACGCGCCCTTTATAAACTGCAAAACGAGCACTCGCATGCCATGTCCTGCCGCCCGCATAGCCATACCCAGGGCTGCAGTGGTCTTTCCTTTCCCGTGCCCGGTAAAAACGATTAAAAGGCCATTTTCGGAATTCACTGTTTTTTCCAGCTTTCGTCAAGCCCTTAATGAACTTCTCATTACGAAACGCCTGAATTCCAAAACCACGTCCATACTCATCCCAAAAAAACGCGATATTATCTTTGCCAAACACACCAAACTATAACACCGCCTCAAAAAAATCGGAATTATGCCTTTGACAAAGCTGCCTTTACGCTGACGCTAATGTCGGCGAGGACGGGTGGAGACGAGCGCGATGGCGATGGCCCACGAGTTGCGGATAGCAATGGTAAGCAAGGACAGCATACCGACGGCCACAAAGGTGAGGCCGCGTTGGGTGTCGTGGAGTAACAGGACCCCGCCCAATACAAGGAGCCCGTATGCCGCAAATGGAAAAGCCGCGTAAGGGATCAGGTCACGTCGCTCGTCGTAACTCTTCTTCTTATCGCCTCGAATTAAACTGGACCCCGAGTAAACCAAGCCGACGACACCCACGAGGCAGATGCAAACAGTGGCCGTGAGCCGAGTATGGTTCGGGAAGCTCAGAAGCGCGGCAAGACCTAGTACGGAAGCGAAATAGACAACGGTGGGCGTAAGGTACACGCGAATCTTAGCGGTTGCTTCCACCTCTTCCACCCTTCGCTCAGAGGCGAGAGTGATTACGACAAACAAAAGACCGATCAAGGTCGCGGCTGCCGCCGACGTGATGAGGTAGAAATTCGCCCATCGCTCAAGTAACATCTCCAGTTCATTCATAGGGGTTGTCAAGTGTATAATTCCCAAAAAAAAAGCGGGCCGCCGCCCGCTCTAAGTATCTCAAAACCGCCAAACTCAGCAATCCTCACCCGCGCCTGAGGAGTTTTTCGCTGAAGATGCGCCCTCTGTTTTGCCCTCAGGTTTCTCCGGTTTGCCATCAGCCGGTTTGGCCGTACTCTGGTTCTTACCGCAATAATCGGTTGTATACCAACCCGAACCCTTAAGGTGGAAAGTACTCATGGAAATGAGCTTTCGGAGCCGACCTTCGCAGTGTCCGCATTTGGCAAGCGGCGGATCGGAAAATCTTTGCATAGCTTCAGTCGTCTTCCCACATTTCAAACATTCATACTCATAGATTGGCATATTTACTTCTCCTCGCGCGCTCCATTTTCCAGTTTTGCAAACTCAAAGCTTAACCCTATATATTATACAACCAGTGAATTTCGTGTCAAGCTTTCATTATTATGCCCTCTACGGGTAAACTTGATTCAGAGCCCCGTTCACTACCTGGAGAATGGTATATTGGCGATCGATATCTCCCTTTGAATTCACGTTGTAGTTCCCGGTGACTCCCTGGAAACCCTGCGACTGAATCAAATTTTGGAATACGGAATTGCGGTCGCCTTTCACCTTTGAAGTGCTTCTGGCCTGAAGCAGCATCGTGAGCGCATCATATGCCTGCGCTTCAAGATAAGAAGGCGTCGAGTTGTAAAGGGAGGTGAATTTTTTACTGAACGTCTTTACTTTTGGATTTCGGCTTTCCGGAAAAAAGGAAGTGGCAAACAGGGCCTGGTCGACATATACACCTCCCGCCTGCACCAGGGGCGCCTCGCTCCAGAGATTTGTCCCCAGCAGTGTGGCCCCGACCACGTTATTATACGGAAGCTGCGGGGCTATCAGCGAAACCGCACTCACCTGGTCCGGTATGAAGAGGGCATCGAAGGGAGTCCCTTCAGTTACTGACATCGGTGAGTTCTTTTTGGCTATATTCATGAGTTTCTGTAGAGGCTCGGCGAAATCGGTGCTCTTTTCCTTGTAAGAAGCGCTGGCCATCATTGTTCCGCCCTGCTCCTGCACTGTTTCGGCGAAGATTTTGGAAAGCCTTTGCCCATAGCGGTCATCAGGAAAAAGACACGCAAAGCGTTCATATTTGAGTTTCTCGCGGCAGTAGCGGACAAGGGCCTTAACAAGGTCCCGGCTGTCGATGAATACGTGCAGTACGAAAGAGTTGTCCGTGGCCTCGTCTTCTTTTTGAGTCAGCGACAGCAGAGGGACCCCGTCACGGTTTGCCAGCGGGATCACCGTATTGTTTGCCTGAGTGCCAAGCGGCCCCACTACGGCCAGAACTCCTTCCTTTCTGACCAGCTCTTTAAACGACCGGGCGGTTGTTTCCGGCTCCGAGCCGGCGTCCTTTATAACCAGGGTGACTTCCTGACCTGGATGGCCTTGGTTCCAGTCGGAAACCGCCAGGTCGATCCCTCGGATCACCATGTCCCCGTATTTTGCGTTGGGCCCGTTCAGAGGAACCAGGACACCGATCTTATCAGGATTGAGAGGTATGCCGGTTTCGACGACTTTGGAACCCCTGATGGCTGCCTGAATCTCTGAGGAAAGCGGATGGCCGGGATTTCGGGCAAGGATTGCTCTCAATTGCTCCCGGCTCGTTTCGCCCTGCCCCTTTTGAACTTGTATCTCTGCGTAGCGGAAATCCAGAAAAACCTTCATGAAATCGGAAGGGTTTCTTTTATAGAGTTTTTTTACAAGACCTTCGTCAGCTCTGTCCAGGGTCTGCTTTGTCAGTGCGGTCATGCTTTGTTTCTGTTCCGGAGTATCTGCGGCCGAAAAGCCGGAGGTGCTCCAGTCAAAAGCAGTCTCTATGTCGTTTTCCGAACTGTAGATTCCGATCATCAGCTCAGCCAGGGCAAAGCGCACTTCGGGATTGTTCGCAGCCAGTTCCCAAAGTGGAATCGCCTCCTTGATCGCCTGTTTTTGCTTGCCCGTCTGCATCAGGATTTTAAGTTGGTTGAGTTTCGCTGAGGCAATCCCGTCCCAGGTGGGGTAAGCGTAAACGAGGTAATCAAAATACCGTGCGGCGAGCTCGGGTTGACCTTGTGCGAGGTAGATCTCACCGATTCTGTTCATTGATTTCGCAGCAATGGCTGTGCTTGGGTACTTCTGGATGATTCGTTCCCACAGGCTGATTGCGTTTGGGACCTTGCCTGCGCGATAGGCGTCCTCAGCCTGGCGATACATGTCTTCGGCTTCCCTTGGGTAGGTGGTGGTGAAGCTGGGCGACAGATTGGTAGGCGGGCCCTTTTCGCCGACCCCTCCACAACCGGTGAGAACCAGGAGAAAAATAAGGAAAAAAGCCGGTATGCCTTTGTTGTCTATTTTCATATATTCCTCAATAAGGAATGAAGAGGGCACAGCTATTCGCGTGCCCTTTAGCAAAACGGAAAACCCCTCAAAAATAAACTAAATGGGCAATCTCGTCCCGGTGCTTATTTTTTCACTTCCTCGAAGTCGGCGTCAACCACGTCCTCATCGGCTTTTTTCTGCTGCTGAGAATCCCCGGTTGCCTCCTGTTGCGCCTCTGCTCCCGCTTGCTGGCCGGCGGCCCGCTTGTAAGCCTCTTCGGCGACCTTATGGGAGAGTTGCATCAAGGCGTCCAAGTCCCGCTGAATGGCGTCTTTGTCATCGCCATCCATGGTGGTCCTGAGCTTTGCGATTTGTGATTCGATGTCCGACTTTGTCGTCTGATCGAGCTTATCACCCATGTCGCGGATCGTTTTTTCAGTGCTGTAGATGAGAGTATCCGCATGGTTTCTCGCCTCTACGAGTTCGCGCTTCTTTTTGTCTTCCTCGGCATGCAACTCGGCCTCACGCACCAGGTTCTTTATTTCCTGTTCCCCAAGCCCGCTGGACGCCGTGATCTGGATCGACTGTTCCTTCTGGGTCGCCAGATCTTTTGCCGAAACATGCACTATCCCGTTAGCGTCTATGTCGAAGGTGACCTCAATCTGCGGGATGCCTCTGGGCGCAGCGGGGATACCCACCAGTTCAAACCTGCCCAGGGTCTTGTTATCAGCGGCCATATCACGCTCGCCCTGAAGTACATGAATTGAGACGGCGGTCTGGTTGTCGGTTGCGGTCGAGAATATCTGGCTCTTGCGGGTCGGAATCGTGGTGTTTCGTTCGATGAGCTTCGTCATGACGCCCCCGAGCGTTTCGATACCGAGCGACAGCGGAGTTACGTCGAGCAGTAGAATGTCTTTGACGTCGCCTCTCAACACACCACCTTGAATTGCCGCCCCGATCCCGACAACTTCATCGGGGTTGACGCCTTTGTGAGGTTCCTTGCCAAAGAATTCCTGCACTTTTTGCTGAACTCGGGGCATTCGGGTCATTCCGCCCACCAGTATCACCTCATCGATCTCTTTGAGGGAAAGGCCGGCATCCTTGAGGGCCTGCTGCATGGGAGGGAGCAAGCTGTCGATGAGCTGTTCAACCATTGATTCGAGTTTGGCCCTTGTAAGCTTTATGTTCATATGCTTTGGACCGGAAGCATCCGCCGTGATGAAGGGCAAATTGATTTCGGTCTCCATCGTAGTAGAGAGCTCGATTTTTGCCCGCTCAGCGGCTTCTTTCAGTCTCTGGAGGGCCATCTTGTCGGTCCTGAGATCTATGCCATAGTCTTTCTTGAACTCGGTGGCCAACCAGTCGATTATGCGCTGGTCAAAGTCTTCCCCACCAAGGTGCGTGTTGCCGTTGGTGGATTTGACCTCGAATACCCCTTCGCCGATTTCCAGAATGGAAATATCGTAGGTCCCCCCCCCGAGGTCAAACACGGCGATCTTCTCGTCTTTTTTCTTATCCAGACCGTAGGCAAGCGAGGCGGCGGTCGGTTCGTTGATAATTCGCAAAACGTTCAACCCGGCGATCTTGCCCGCGTCCTTGGTGGCCTGCCTCTGGCTGTCATTGAAATAGGCGGGTACCGTAACGACGGCGTCGGTGACTTTTTCTCCCAGGTAATCTTCCGCTGTTTGCTTCATTTTCATCAGGATGAAAGCCGAAATCTCCGTCGGGCTGTAATCACGGCCCCGGATCTGAATATGCGCGTCTCCATTAGGGGCGCGGACGATTTTGTAGGGAAGCACTTTTGTGTCGGACTGGATTTCCGGTGTATCGAACTTGCGGCCGATGAGCCTCTTTACCGCGGAAACCGTATTCTCGGGATTGGTTATGGCCTGTCGCTTGGCAACCTGCCCTACCAGCCGCTCGCCGCTTTCGGTCATGGCCACCATGGAAGGGGTGATACGGCTGCCTTCCGCATTGGTCAAAACCTTCGGTTCCTTTCCCTCCATGATTGCTACCACCGAATTGGTGGTCCCGAGGTCGATCCCTATAACTTTACTCATTTAATTGCCTCCTTGGGGTAACCTGTAATCCTGCCTCCCAGACTGTGGAGTATAAAAAAACTCCAGGCTCAGTCACGTGTTAATGTTCAGCAAGTTTCGTCTTTTGCATTTCTTGACACCCCGACCCTTGCAGGTCTGAGGAGCCTGTCGCGTAAAGTGTAGCCTTTTTGAAATTCCTTTGTCACGGTCATATCCGGATAGTCGGGGTTACGCTCTTGGATGACCGCCTCATGCCGGTTAGGGTCAAAACTGCAGCCCACCGATTCGAAAGGCGCCGCGCCGAACCTGGCAAACACATCGAGAAAGCTTTTGAGAGTCATCCGCACGCCATCCAGAAGGCCCTCACAGTTCTCATCCCTTTCGCCATGCTCGATTGCCCGCTCAAGGTTGTCTACCACATCTATGAGCTGGCGCATTATGCTTTCATTAGCGTAGGCTATGCCCTCGGATTTCTCCCTCTCAAGGCGTTTTCTGGTGTTGTCCAACTCAGCAGCAAGCCGCAGGATGCGGTCCTGTGCCTCCTTGAGTTCCTCTTCGCGTCTTGATAGGATTTGCCGGCAATCTTCTTGCTCAATATTGTACGAAGCCTCGACCTGGGTTTCAGCCTGATCCCCCGGACAGGGATTTTTGCCGGCCGGCTTTCTTTCAGCAGGTTTCAAACTGTTTCCCTCCATTTGATGCCACTCAATGATCCTGACAATATAAGTTCACCTTTCGGCAAATGCGGCATTGCCACATCCAAAAGTCTATTTTTTAATTCTCATCAGGGATTTCCAGGATCTGGCTAAGAAACTGCGCTGTAAACTCTACGATCGGTATGATTCTGGAATAATCCATGCGCAGGGGACCAAGCACGCCGAGCAGGCCCAGTGGGGTGCTCCCCCGCCAGTAGGGCGCTGAAATCAGGCTCATTTCCTGCCATTCCCGCTGTTCCCCCTCTGTCCCGAGCATTATCTGGATTCCCGTCGAAGCCTTCAAAGTCTCGTCCAGCAGGCGTATCATCTTGGATTTATCCTCGAAGGCCTTCAGTATCCGCCTCATTTGTTCAACATCGGCGAACTCCGGATTATCCAGAAGATTGGTCCTGCCTTCTATGTAAATCTCGCTATCCTCGATCGTATCCTGAAGTGCCTGGTGGGCCATTTTCAGGGCGCGCGAAAAAAGCCGGTCAAAAAACGCCTTCTCACTCTCCATTTCCTCCATGATGCGCTCCTTCACCTTGGACAGGGGCACATTCTGTAGAAGTTCGTTTATATACCGGCTGTACTTGTCAAGTTCGACCTGCGTAACCTCTTCTTTAGATTCGATGTGTGTCTGATGAATAAGGCCCGCCTTTGAAATAAGAATCACCATTATGTCAAAAGGCCCAAGTCGAATGAATTCGATATGCTTGAACGATGTAACCGAAAGCTTAGGCCACAGCACAACCCCTGCCTGCCTGCAGTATTGGGAAAGCAGTTTCGAGGTCCCGCGCAGCAGTTCCCTTATGTCTTGCGGCTTGGTTTTCAGTGCAACCCGAATTCGTTCCTTTTCCGATCCTTCAAGCTGCCTTGACGGCATGATCGAATCGAGGTAAAGCCGCAGCCCCTTAACCGTGGGAACTCGACCAGCCGATGTGTGCGGCTGGAGAAGCAGCCCCATTTCCTCAAGGTCAGCCATCACGTTGCGAATAGTAGCAGGGCTGGCGTTCATGAAACTTCTTTTGGAAATGGTCCTGGATCCCACTGGTTCGCCGGACTCGATATAATCGGTAATAACGGCTTCCAGGACAATCTGATCGCGTTGTGTAAGCTCGATCATTCCCCAAACTCCCTTATTGGTAGCACTCACCATAAAAGAGTGCTAAACAAACCTAGTCCTATTTAACCCGTTTGTCAAGACGCCAACATCATATCGAAACTTTATGGGGGAGACGGGACGACGGCGAGATGTTTCGGCTTTTCCGTTTCTGCGCATCTGCGGGTCGTCCTGTCCGCCACTAGTCATCGGCCCTGCCGCATTATCCGGCAAAATCTATTGAGCAGATCCAACACCCGTGCAGCGTGGTCCTCCGGCAGGCTGCCGCAGCCGCAGCTAGGGGTGAAAAGCGAGTGAGCAATTACTTCGTCTATCTCCATCTCACCTGCGGCAATCTCCCGGATCTGGCCTGTCCACCTGCGGGCAAGGCCTTCCGGGGTTTCGGCCTGAATCGCGTCAAGGTCCGATGTTGGCACTATGCCCCAGGCTATGTTGCCGCCCTGGGCCATGAATTGAAGGCATTGTTTCCTGTAGAGGGCGAACTTATCGAAATAGCCATATGAGTCGAAATTGACTATGTCGAGATTTGATTGAAACAGCAGCAGCCAATCAGTGTTGGCGCAGACGTGAACCCCTGCGAGCCCGCCGGCTGTATGCACGGCTTCGACCACTTCGGCCAGCATTCTCAGGACCAGTTCGGCGGAAACGGAAATGAAGGCCGAAGAGCCGAACCCCGCAAGTGCGGGTTCGTCAAGAAAAATTATTAGCGGGACCCCGAAAGTCTGCATGAGTTCAATCTGCCACCTGGCTTTGAGGCCGAGAAGCTTCGGTATGATGTCCAGGAAGCGTTCATCGTAGATGAGCGCGCGGCCGTCTTGGTCCTTCATGCCGCTCAAAAGGGTAAATGGACCCACTATCTGTCCCTTCAGGGCGCGAACAGGCAGATCGGCGCCCTTGACGGTCTCCAGAAAACAGCGGAAGGTTGCGCTGGTTTCTTCACCCATCCCGAAGCCCGGGGCTTCGACGTGGAGCGGTCTGTCGCCGAGAGCAAGGTATCGTTCATAAAAAAGAAGGAGCTGCTGGTCGAATTCCGGCGTATCGGACCTCACGAATTGCCTGCCCTCTTCGGTTACAAGGCCCGGCAGACCTTCGATATATTGTGCCATCATCCGCTCGGCGGGATATGCAGTCAACTGGGGCCATGCGGGTATCTCCGGCGCAGCCTGAAACACAAGTCCGATTGCTCTTTGCCGGTCCCTCTGAGGCATACTGCCGATGAGAGTGGCGGACCCGAGTCCCTGGAAGTTCTTCAAAGTGCGGCTCCTTTCTATCGTGGTTATAGTATCTGCTAAATGAACAGATCGCTGGAACAAGCTTTCAAATCGGGGCTAAAGCCCGCAACCTCAACTGGGAAATAATCCCATCTTTTGCGGGTATCAAGTTTTATTTGCTTTTCAGTCTTTTTGTGTTTTACAAATGCTGCAACTTAATCACTTGGGGAGGAATCAATGGCCGAAGATCTCAAGAAAATGTACCGCACATTAATGGAGGATCATTTTCCGGACTCGCTGCGTGTGAGCTTCGGGGACCAGTCGCTCGTCTACAGGAAGCGCTCCTGGAAGTTTCCGGACGATAAAACGGGTGAGTTGATCGAAAAAGGGCTGCGTTACGGAGAAAATCCAGGCCAGGAAGCGGCCCTCTACGAACTGGTCGAGGGCAATCTTACGTTGGGCGCCTGTCGGTTTATCGATCCCCGAAATGGTCTTGTCAGCGCTGTCGACGAGGAGGCCATGCTCCAGGAAGGTAAACATCCCGGAAAGATCAACCTGACTGACCTGGACAACGGACTCAATATAGTGAAGTTTCTAATGGACAAACCCGCTGCTGTAATCCTCAAGCACAACAATCCCTGCGGTGCGGCCCTGGGTGCAAACCTCTCAGAGGCATATCATCGCGCGAACCGTGCAGACCGGATTGCAGCTTTCGGAGGATGCCTCGTGGTCAACCGCCCGGTCGATAAGGCTACGGCCCAACTTATTTCGGAAAACTACCTCGAGGTGGTCGCGGCTCCCGACTATGAGGAGGGCGCCCTGGGGATACTGAAAAAGCGTGCCAACCTGCGCATTATCCAGATATCCAGGATAGACCGGCTCCGGGATTACATCGATATGCGGTTCGTCGATTTCAAGTCTCTGATCGACGGGGGTCTGATCGTTCAGCAGTCGCCGCTAAATAAGATCAGGAACGCCAGGGATTTCGAACTTGCCGAAACCACCTACCAGGGCAAAACCTACAAAATCAGCAGAGAGCCGAGCGAACAGGAAATGGCAGACCTGCTTTTCGGATGGTTTGTCGAGCAGGGCGTAACTTCCAACTCTGTCATATACGTAAAAGATGAATGCACCGTCGGAATCGGCACGGGCGAGCAGGATCGCGTCGGAGTCGCCGAAATCGCCGTATATAAGGCCTACCAGAAGTACGCAGACGTGCTCTGTTTCGACAGGCATAAAATTTCGTACAAGGACCTCGATCTAGCCATAGAGAAGGGAGAGCGGCCCAAAGAGCAAAAAGAGCAGATCGATGCTCTCACCTGCGAGGCCAGGGCGGGTCTTATAGGGGCCGCCATGGTTTCGGATGCCTTCTTCCCGTTTAGAGACGGTGTGGACGTCGGGATCCGCCAGGGGATAAAAGCTGTTGTGCAGCCAGGCGGCTCTATGAGGGACTGGGAAGTGATCGATGCCTGCAATGAAGCGGGAGTGACAATGGTGCTAACTGGACAGCGGGCGTTCAAGCACTGAAATCGACTAAGGGCTTGTCCGTAAATAAGCCTCTTAGGGATTGCGCCGGATTTTGAGACTGATTTGGTCGCGAGTATTTTGCGATTGAGGAGCGGCCAAAGCCGGCAAAAAGCCGGATGCGAGCGCAAAGGCTCTATTTACTGACAAGCCCTTAGTCATAAAGACCCTTGAAGTTTCTCCATATGATGTGGATAAGCTCCCGGAACATGGCCAGCGACATAGATGGCAGACGCCACCCCCTTTTATATTCGTGCTCGATGCTTGCGCGCACATCGAACTCTTCAACCCAGAAGCCGCGTTTCCGAGCAAGAAAGAGAATCTCCGCATCAAAGCTGAAGCCGCTAACGTTGCTTTTCGTAAACAAGTATTTCGCGGCCTCACGGCGAAAACCCTTCAGACCTGCCTGTGTATCCCGGAAAGGCAAACCTAGAGCCGATCTAATAATCCAGTTCAATGACCTTCCCAAAAGCGCCCTTATGATTTCCACCTCTCCCGACAGGCGAGTGTACAAGCGGCGAGACCCGATTACTATATCCGCCGCTTCCAGTTTTTCCTTTATGATTTTCAAATAATCTGTGGAATAAGCCATGTCTGCATCCATAAAACAATATGCATCTGCTTCCATCAACTCGAAGCCGGTCCTGATCGCATGACCTTTTCCCTTATTGGTTTCATAACCGGCAAAGGAGACATTCCCTGGCTGGCTTTCATTGAGGGAGTTCTTCAGCACTTCAAGCGTCCCATCGGTTGAACCGTCGTCTACGAATAGGAAATGGTAGCTCGGGTTGTGGGCTGAAAACTCGATTGCTGATTCCACAGTGCGTCCAATGACCCCTCTTTCATTAAAGGCCGGCAGAATAACCGCCACCCTTTCGATGTTGATTTGAGAAGGCCTGGGCCTGGGCGTTTCCGATATGAAAGGCACGAGAGCGGTCTGTCTGATCGCTATGAGGGTCGCTGCCCAAAGTGTCACGGTACTGAGCAAAACGAGCCCGAAATCCCGAAGATACATAAACGGACCCATGTCAATAGATGTCAAAAGGTGGCTCACTGCAATAAACCAGAACACAGCCTTCCACCAGGGGGGGATATGCCCATATGAATACCTCTCCCAAAGCATTACAAGAAGGACCATCACGAGCGGTACTGCCATAGAAACGTAATGAGGATGAAATACAGGGCTTGTCACAAACATTAACGGAATAAAGGCGCTGATGAAACAAACCTCTGCTATGGTTGCATCCACTTTCCCCGAATACCATTTACCCTTCCAACCCGAAGCAAGCAGGGTAATTGCCAGCGCGATAAAAGCCATCGTCCAGTGCGCAGCGCGTACGCCTGGATGCGCCAAATTCGGCCGGCTTTTTTTATCGGGATGCATGATATTATTCAACACGGCCATCGGAGAGTTGCAGTCTCCGCCAGTAAATCCGGTGAGTTCCCACCCTCGGCTGGATCCGGAATCGCCCCTTATGCCCGCTGTTACAATTTCCTGATAGAATGATTTATACGACGATGCTGTTCTCGCCGGCCCGAGCACAACCAGGGGCACGAGTATCAGCCCCGCCAGGAGTCCAACGGCGCTTCCGGAGAGCATGCGCCAATCACGGCGCCATAAGGGGAAGGCCAGCAAAATGGCGGGAGTCAGTTTCACGCAAATTGCAGCGGAAAGCCACAGACCCGCACGAAGTCTCCTACCCTTGAGAATCGAGGCGGCGACGCAACACAAGAAAAATACGATAAGCAGACCCGGTTGTCCACGCATCTGGCATCGCGCGATCGCCGGAAAAAGAATCAAGAGGGGACCGGTCCGCAATGCCCACCAACGTTGTGAAAAGCGGCGTCCCCTGCCTGCCGCCAGATTCCTGAACGGGTCTTCCACGGTCCTGGCCAGGATTCCGATACCGGCAACGCCAAGAGCCATGGTAATGATATACCAGATCCCAACACTTGCTTCATAAGGCAGATATCCCGTCCGATCTTCTCCATGGGGAGGGTCTGCGAGTGGAGTCATAAGGATGGCGAGCAGAGGTGGGTAAAGGTAATGGAAACCTTTGTCATCGGTTGTTTTGTACATATCATCGCCGGTTCGTACAGACCACGCAGCTCTCAGGTAAGGACCAATGTCTGTCATACGCCTTTTAAGGAATGCACCGCGAAATTCCACCATTGCGCCGAATAGAATGACCGTAACGAGAAACAAGCTTAGCCCGATCACATGGAGCTTCGAAAGAGGCTCTGAAGATCTTTTCAGAAAATGTGCAGAAGCCGGTTGATTCTCCACCGCAAAAATCCCAGATTCAGGGGTGTTTAAAAACTCTACAGGGACTGCACCGGATCAGAAATTATCCGATCTATTCCATGCAGGGCTCAGCAAACACGTGGATTAACGCAAAAAGGCGGTCGTTATACATCCGAACCGGATTTTGAGATCGAATTCTGTCCGAAAAAGCTTCCGGACAACCTAAAGCGCATAAAACCATACGATTTCCAAACCGAACGTGCAATTGGTATGTCAATTACGGCCCCCCGAGCCGTTTCGGCTCAAGCACATAGTGTAGCGCTCAACCACGGCATAGACAACATCGAAAACCTGGAAGCGGCAAATTTCCATCCGAAGGGGGAATATTAGGTTATGAAAACCGCCTAAGCCGGGACATACCTCTGCGTTAACATTTCCAAGATTATGGGTGCTCCGCGTTTCCCGCGTCGGAGAGGTCTGTGCCTGGAGGCCACTTGTTCCGGTCTCTACCTTCTCCACTCCAAACCCTTCACGGTTGCGCCTTTTTGTGGAATTCCGCGAACAATAAGCGCCGTGTTGACAGCGGCAGCGGCGCGTGCTACAAAACTTAACACTTATTAACAATTCTTAACATTTCTTTTAGGACTCTGTACTTTGGCGCATCATGTCCGACGCCGCTTCGGGACGCATCCGACGGGTCACTGTTGGAACCATTCCCGGTGCCCTTCGCGGCTTAATAGCTCCACATATGTGGTAGATGGAGGTCTAACTTTCAACATGGCACAACAATTTGGGGCGTGTCAATCCATGTTGCGGCCATTCACTTTCACGGGTCCACAGGGTGTCAGAAACGCCTGGATCATCTGGGCCTGCGTCTTCATAATTATCGTCTCGATCGTGGCAATATCGCCAGATCGGCGAACGGTCGGTCCCGTCTATGGCGGGGCATCGAGCAAATGGTTTGCCGGCGAGGACATTTACGGAGGAAGCATTCACGGGTATCTGTATCTGCCGCAGGCCTGTATTCTCTTTGCCCCTTTCGCGGAGTTCCCTTTCACTGTGGGGGAAGTCCTCTGGCGGGCTTTCTGCATCGGGATACTTGCGGCGGCGGTCTGGAGGTTGTCACGTTTTGCAGGGCGGGGAGGCGCTGTTGATCTTTTCCCGCTGATGACTCTGCTGGTCATACCGACCGCACTTGGCTCCGCCCGTAGCGGGCAGATGAATCTGCCTCTTGCGGCGATTATGGCGCTCGCATGCGTCGACCTCGGAGAATGCCGCTGGTCGCTGGCGGCTTTTTGGCTCGCCCTGGGACTGGCCTTAAAGCCCTTGATATTCGTCATGCTGGTATTTGCCGCCATTCTCTACAGGCCCATGCGATGGCGCCTGGCTCTGGGAATTCTGGTTGTCTTCGCCATGCCCTTCCTGACTCAGCATGCCTTATACGTCTGGGGACAATACAGGCTGTTCATTGTGAAAATGCAGGTGGCTGGGCAGCCTGGAGAGACCTGTTGCTTTAGTGACATTTTCGGCATGGCCAGGGCGTTGGGTATCACTGCTCCTTTCGCCGTTCAGGCAGTTGTTCGCATGATTGCAGCGGCTCTGACTTTGGCTGTCTGCCTGCTGGCACTCAAACGCAGGGGCAATGAGCAGGGCTCGTTCATGTTTCTTGCCTTTAACGCCTTCTACCTCTTGCTGTTTAATCCCAGGACCGAAAACGGCACCTACGTCGTGGCGGGACTGCCCATGGCAGTGTTGGCCGCCCGGGCTTTGTTTTGGTACCATCAGCGTGCGATAGCCTGGCTTCTCATTGCCCTCATGCCGGTCATGGGCGCAAGCTATGAAATCACGCGTGGACCTAACCACTGGATCTGTCCTGGGGTGTGCCTCGTATTTCTGATGTATGTGATCTTTATTCTTTTGGAGAACACTCAGGCTTCACCGAAGTAGTAACTTTCCCCGCCGTGGAAGGGTGAAGGCCATTGGCCCTGATTGTCAGTCCTGAAAGTCGGGAAATTGCCGTGGATGAAGATGGCCTTTTTGGGCTAAACCGAACTTCCCTGGAAAATACCGGATTATATGGCAATATCATATCATAGATCGTTGCCATGTATATTGAGACAATCCCTAATCGCAACGCCAGACTATAGGTGCTCACCTGCCGGATGATCAATAAAAGAGGCCTCCCACTCCCGCACCCGTCTCGTGGGTGGGTGGGCTGTCGAGAATGAGCGCCGGACTCCGCGCTACGCGTTTACATGTCGCTGCCGGAGGCCGGGCAAGCCCACTTCACTAAGTGAAGTTGGCCGAATCCCCGCGAAGCGAGACCTTTACACCATTGTAGCTTGACTTTCTGATGCGCTTAACATTTGGCTTGCCTCAAACGCACCTCGCCCAATACTGCTGTATCTGTCTTTCACCCAAATTCTCTCTGTAAAAGACCTGTCTTGAGGCTGACCGCGGATTGAGCCGGCGACTTGACACGCCTGGGCTTTTGTGGCACAAGGGTTTGAATTGGTTTCAATTATGAGTTCTGCTTACAGCTATGCTCAGACTGCTGATTATACTCTGATCGATCTGAATTTCAAGATTTCTCGTTGAAACTCAGGGGAATCGGGGGGCATTTCCGAAAGATCCACAAGACTCGAGTAGATAATAATGAAAGCTCTCGTTTACAGGCGCTCAGTCCCACTTTATCTCCTGGGGCGAATACTCGGCAGAATCCAGCCGCGGCGATTCTTCCACCGCCTTGCCCCGTTTGGACTAAAGGAAATACCTCCCCCCGGAAACGAAAGGGGTTGGGTTCTCCTGAAAAACAGCCTTTGCGGTATCTGCGGCTCAGACCTTGGGCTCCTTCGCGGAATGGAGTCATTCCTACTGGAACCATACGCGTCTTTTCCCGCTGTGCTGGGCCATGAAATAGCGGCGGCGGTAGTTGAGGCGCCAAAGGATTCGGAATGGAATGCAGGCGACCGGGTAGTGGTTGAGCCGATGCTCTCGTGCGCAGAACGAGGAATGGTTCCATGCCGGTCTTGCAGCCAGGGTTACTATAACCTTTGCGAATCCTTCACAGCCGGAAACTTGGCTGCGGGACCGGTCATCGGGTACAACAAGAGCCTTGGGGGCGGAATGGCCGAGTTCATGCTCGCTCCTCCCGGAAGGTTGATCCGCATCCCTGATTCGCTCACGGATGAGAAGGCCGTGCTTGCGGACTCGCTCGCTTCGGCCCTACAGCCAATCCTGGACCATTTCCCCCGGGATGACCAGACAGTTGTCGTTTTTGGGGCAGGGATTCTGGGACAACACGCCATCCGAATCCTCAGGGCGCTTGGATCTCGAGCCCGGCTGGCGGTCGTGGCGCGCTACCCTTTTCAGCAGGAACTGGCGCGAAATGGGGGTGCAGACCTGGTCTTGGAGTCACCCAGCCGGGGCGAGTTGGGCCAAGCGGTTGGCGCGAAATTTATCCCGACCACATTGGGAGGCGGGAACCTGGAAGGGGGGGCTGACCTGGTTTTTGACTTTGTTGCGAGCAGGCGCTCCCTTCAGGAAGCGCTTCTCGCGCTGCGAGCCCGAGGAAAATACATAATGGTCGGAACAGCCGGGCGTATTGGTCCTGTGGATTTTTCCAGCCTGTGGTTTCGAGAACTGATGGTTACGGGCTCGGCCTGCTATGCTTTCGGAAATTATGAGGGCCAACGGGTGCGCACTTACCAGATGGCTATGGATCTGTTGGCGAAAGGATACCCCACTGAGGGCCTGCTTACCCACACCTACTCTTTGAGCAAATTTGCCCGCGCGTTCAAGACCGCTTTCAACAAATCCGGGTTCAAGAGCGTCAAGGTGGCCATCGACTTGAGGAAAATCGCGAAGAAGAACAGCGCATCCACGGCTGCCTCTCAATACGATGAAGGCGCCTCGTGAGACTTGTAATCAGCATTCGGTAAGGGAGTTCTGCCAGCGGTCTTTCGCGGAATTGGGAATCGAGCTGGAATGGAAAGGGGAAGGCGTATCCGAGCAGGGAATTATTGCTGCACTGAACCCCTCTGCTCTCCTGTCCCAATGCCCAAGGCACGGCGGCCTCCACTCAATCAAAACAGGCAAGCCCGTCATTTTTGTGGATCCACGTTATTTTCGGCCGACGGAAGTCCACACGTTATTGGGTGACCCAGGCAAAGCACATGCAAAACTGGGTTGGACGGCTGAGATCTCCTTTGAGGATCTCGTAAAGGAAATGATAGCTTTTGACCTGCAGGAGGCTGTCCGCGAAAATGTGTGCAGGCGCAGTGGTTTCGAGGTTGCATCCAGTTGTGAAGCTCATATGTAACGCCTGAGCGGAAGGTTACGGCTATGTCAGTCACAAGAGATGAAGTCATTTGGGCGTATCGACTGCTTCTGGGACGGTATCCGGAATCTGAGTCCGTTATTCAACTTCACACGCAATGTGCGAACATTGAGGCGTTAAGAAAAAACTTCATGCTCTCATCGGAATTTTCAAAAATCCTGTCCAGTACCAAAAAATCCACTTTTCCTCTTCTGCCGCTCGACGTTGCTAAAATTGAGGTAGATACCACGGCAAGCAATGCCCAACTCAGCGCACTCATTTAGAAAATCAAGGCAGCCTGGACACATTCGGGAGTCAAATACCTCCGGCTTTGCCGGAGGTATTTGACTGCAAAACGACTGGCATTTCTGTTGTTAATAATATATGGAATAGTATAGCCTTAAGATATTTTTGAGTTATTAGAGTATGTATTTAGTAAATGCCGTACTTGTATGGGTAATGTTTAAATCAAGTATTAGCAGATATCTTACACAAACATGTGCTACGCCTGTTTTACTACGTTTTCATATGGCATACAGAGGGATGAAGTTTTTATAAGGAGGCGATTGCAATGAGTCGCAAGCGAATAACTATCATCATTCCCATTTTCAATGAGGAACTAAACGTCCGGAACCGCTATAAAGCGGTAAAGGTGCTGTTTCAGGATAAAATATGCGATTATGGGCGCAGTCATATTCTTTGTGGCAATGCTTTGGAAGCATTGAATGGTTAACCGTAGAGCGGTGAATCAACTTTCTTCCGGCATGCTACGGCCCTGGTACCCTGTCAGAAAAAGACGTTTATTCCCCTTGCACAGTCTGTGCCTCCGGTGTAATCTGTCGGCATGAGATTCGCCTTGCCTTTCAATAATTGAAGCGCGCTCTGAAAAAGAATACAGATTAGATTCTATTGGATTTACATATCTAGTTGGTTTGAGGTGGGTCTGTCTCCGAAAGTCCAGTTTGAGAGTCTGAAATCCGTCAGGCTTTCACTGACCTGCTTTGTCACTTTCATGGGTCCTGTCAATTTCCAATGGCGGGACTGTCGAGAGGAGTAGAAATGACATCGCGTCCTTATCGCTTTGGACATATACTCCCTTTGGTTCTCATACCCTTTGCCACTTTTGTGGCAATGTCCGCTTTCCAAGTGCTCAAGCACATCTTCTGGCCCAACATAACCATCTGGGGGTCCCACATCCATACTGCTATTTTCTTAACCGGTGTCGCTGCGGTTGGGGGATTTGTCGCGTGCAGGTACCTGGAAGCGCGCTCCCTGCTGGCGCACATTGTCGAATCCTCAGGGGATGCGATTATGGGCATTACGCTGGATGGCATCGTTTTAAGCTGGAACAAGGGGGCCGAAAACATTTACGGCTACCACACGGGGGAAGTGGTGGGAAAGCCTGTATCCATCCTGCTGCCTTCCGATCTGCCCGGGGATGTCTCCAATATACTCGATCGCATAAGGCGAGGGGAGCAGGTAGAGCATTACCAGACCACCCGTATCAGCAAAGACGGAAAGAAAGTCCATATCTCCTTGACTGTTTCACCCATTTTAGATGCCACAGGGAGAATTATAGGCGCCTCTTCGATCGCCCGCGATGTCACCGAGCGCAAAGAAAGGGAGGAGGAAATAAAGCAGACGAACGGCTACCTCGAAAATGTCCTGGAGAATTCTCCTGACGCCATTGGGATCGTGGATGAGCACGGGAAGTTTATCAAATGGAACAAAATGGCGGCCGAGCTGTACGGGTACAGTTTTGAGGAGCTTCGGGGAAAATCGGGCTTTGGTTTATACGCTGACCGTGATGAGTTGGTAATAATGCTTAAAGATCTTCGCCGGCAAGGTTCGGTGAAAAAGCGGGAAATGCTCATGAAAAGAAAGGACGGCAGCACCGCCCCATTTGAGATTTCTATCGGCCTGCTGCAGGACCGGGAAGGCAGAGTTCTTGGCAGCGTCAGTGTGGGAAGGGATTTAAGTGAAATCAAAAACGCCCTTATCGAACTCAAAGCTTCCAACGAGCGGCTGTCCGGGGAAATAATAGTACGCAAGAGGGCCGAAGAGGAGGTGCTGCGGCTCGGCCGTCAAAACCAACTGATCCTTGACGCAGCGGGAGAGGGCATTGTCGGATTAGACACGGCGGGCAGAGTTGCCTTTATCAATCCGGCCGGGGCGGAGCTTGCCGGTTATCGGATTGAAGAATTGATCCAAAAAGACTTCCATCAGATGGTCCATCACTCCAGGGCCGATGGTGCTCCTTATCCCGTGCGCGAGTGTCCGATGTTTGAAAGCTTGACTACCGGGGCCGCCCGGCGTGAAAGAGACGAGGTGTTCTGGAGGAAGGACGGCACGAATTTCCCGGTTGCATATTCCAGCACTCCCATTCTGGAAGAGGGCCAAATTGTCGGGGCGGTCCTCACTTTCCGTGACATTACAGTGCGCAAGCTTGCACTGGAGCAATTGAACAAATACCGTGACCACCTTGAAGACCTGGTCAAAGAGCGCACTACGGAACTGGCCACGGCCAATGAGCGGCTTACTTGTGAAATAGAGGAGCGTAAACGCGCAGAGGAAGCCCTAAAGCTGTTCGCTTACTCGGTAGCACACGATCTCAAGAGCCCGGCCATCGGGATATATGGTATTACGAAACGTTTTCATAAACAGTTTAAAGATGTCCTCGACGATAAAGGGAGAAATTATTGCGAGCAAATACTAAAAGCATCCGGGCATATCGCAGCTCTAGTCGAAATGATCAATGTCTACATAGTGACCAAAGAGACCCGGCCGTTATTTGAAAAGATAAACATCAGGGATATTCTTACGATGATCAAAGACGAATTTTCATCCCAGCTCACTATTCGTGGAATCGAATGGTTCGAGCCGGATTCTGATATCGAGATAATGGGGGATAGGCTGTCCATTTTGAGGGTGTTCAGGAATTTCGTTGATAACGCATTGAAATACGGCGGAGAGCGGCTGAGCAAAATCTGGATCGGACATGAAGAAACGGAGAGTTCCCACATTTTTTCAATTACCGACAATGGTAAAGGACTAAAAGTGGTGGATGCTGAAAAGGTTTTCGAATTATTTGAGCGGCATGAGACATCCAGGGGGATAGAAGGCGCCGGTCTGGGCCTGGCCATAGTAAAAGAGATAGCTAAACAACACGGGGGACTGGTGTGGGTCGAACCGGCAGCTAAAAAGGGAACCACGTTTTTCACATCCATTTCAAAGAACTTATGAGTTTTGTTTTCCCTGAACATACATCAAACATTTGCTATCAGGTAGTTTTGGTACTATTGTTCCACATATCGGCGTCCATATCCTGCCAGGCATTAAGAAAGTCCTTAATCTAATAGAGGCGGATATCGGAAGATCGATTGGCGACATCATATCGAAAATTACCGGACTTGACCTCCGCATGACAGCCGTGGAGGTCCTGGACACCCTGCGCCGGGAAAGCCGTGAGATTCGCAGTGATGGCGGCAACTGGCTTTCAGTCAGGGTGCTCCCATACCGCACAATCGATAATGTAATCGATGGGGTTGTGATTAACATTATAGATATTAGAGAAGTAAAAAGCATTCAGAAGCTTGCCGAGGATGCCGGAGAGTATGCTGAAAGCATTGTCGAAACCGTTAGAGAACCTATGGTGGGGCTCGATGGCAGTTTTCGGGTTGTCTCGGGCAACAGGGCTTTCTATGAGACCTTCAGGATTCCCAGGCAGGAATCCGAGGGGGTCTCTGTTTACGAACCGGGTGGTGGTCAGTGGGACATTCCGGAGTTGCGGGAACTTCTCGAAAAGATCATACCCGAGAAAAGTTCTTTTCAGGATTTTAGGGTCGAGCATGATTTCCCGCGGATCGGTCATAGAGTCCTGGTCCTCAATGCCAGGCGAATCGAACAGACGGGCAGCCGGCCGCATCTGATCCTGCTTGCGATAGAGGATATCACCGAATGAAAGCGGGCAAACGTTCACCGCATGTGCAAGGCATGAAGTCTCCACATCTTGCGGGGGGGGGTGGCAATTTTTCACGCGAAAACACGTGCGCCAGGCGCCTGACTTATTATACCCACATTGGATCGGAGAGCGATGAACGACCCTAATGCAAAAACCGCCGAGCTTCGTGTACGTGCCGAGCAGATAGCACAATCCAACCGCTCCTCGATGGAGAAGATGCCGGTGGAGGATGTGCGCAAGCTCGTCGAAGAGCTGCAAGTTCACCAGGTTGAGCTTGAAATGCAGAACGATGAGCTTCGCTCCATGCAGTGTGAACTGGAGCAGTCCAGGAAAAAGTACTCCGACCTGTATGATTTCGCTCCTATCGGCTACCTTACTTTAAGTGAAGAAGGCATAATAGTTGAATCTAATCTGACTGCCGCAAGGCAACTGGGAGTGGAAAGAAGCATCCTGATCGGAAAGCCGTTCAATCTTTACGCATCAGAAAACTACAGGGATGAGCTGCACCTTCATTTGAGGACGGTCTTTAAAACAAGACAGCCCCACACCTGCGAGATAAAACTTGACGGAAGGGACCGCACCGATCGTTTCTTTCAACTTGACAGTACATACCTGCTGGATTCAGACGGTGAAAGTCTCGCCCGAACGACAATGACCGATATCTCGGATCTAAAAAAAGCAGAGGAAAAACTTACGGCCCTTGCGGGAAAACTTGAGTTCCGCAACCGGGAGCTTGAGCAATTTGCCTTTACTGCGTCCCATGACCTCCAGGAGCCTCTTAGAAAAATCCTGGCCTTCGGGGAACGTCTTGGGACCAAATATAGAGAGAAGCTGGACGATGAGGGGAAAGATTACCTCATCAGGATCATGAACGCATCGAAGCGGATGCAGCAGTTCATTCGCGATCTTATTAAATATGCCCGCTTGACTACTCGTCCCGAGCTTCTGGACACTCTCGATCTGCGAGAGGCTGTAATGGAGGTCATTTCGGACCTGGAGCTAAAAATTGAGCGGGTTGGAGCTAATGTGGAAGTTTCTGAATTGTCTGCCGTCAAGGGTGAAAAAAGCCAGATTCGTCAACTTTTTCAAAATCTTATTGCCAACGCACTGAAATTTCATGGCGAGGAGCAGCCTCACATAAAAATATATTCCCGGCGAACGGATCGTGATTGCATGATATTCGTCGAAGATAACGGCATCGGCTTCGATGAGAAATACCTGGACCGCATATTTGTTCCTTTTGAGCGGCTTCATGGGAGAAGCGCCTATGAAGGCACCGGGATGGGACTTGCCATCTGCCGCAAGATAGTCGATCGGCATGGGGGGAGCATTACCGCGAAAAGTAAGCCCGGCGAAGGATCGACATTCATAATAACCTTGCCGCTGGAGCGCGCCTCAGGTGGTGATGCGGAGACAAAAAATCCACCGCACTAGCACATGTCCCTCCTGGACAACCTAAACCATGAAAAGATCCGTAAGGTGTTTAAGTGGAGCACAGCCCGCCAGGCCTTTTCGAACAGGAAGAGAAATGACTACATTAATTCATAGCCGGTATTTAACTTGGGGATTCCGGCGATTTTGCAAGTAGTTATGGGATCGGGAAATTGAATGTATTCGCACTTCCTGGGTTGATGCACATTTATACACACAGCCCGGACAACAGGGACAGAGCTGAATTTTTTGTAATATTTCCGGATAAATCTCAATACTTCCAGTTGCTCTTCACGCAAAGGGCACTCCTTACCGGCCCCCTCTCTTGCGGCCAGGGCGCAAGCCACCATTTCGTCCCAATCCTCCGGGTTTTCCAGATAACCTTCATCATCCAGTTGGATTTGCTTCCCCTCGTACTCAAATGTTGACATGGACTTTCTCCAAACCATGCAAAAACTCGTTTTAAATATCCTCAGAACAGATGACCCTCATACGCAAGACAATCTTAAAAAACAGGCCGCGTTCCCCTGCGTCTAATTGTCAGCTACGCTACTAATATAAGGATTTCGCTAATTATGTTCAACTCATCGAGAAAAGTGGCGTTCTTACCCTGGACGATAACGACTCGCTTTTTATCACTGCTCAAGGCGCCGGGAGATTACCCGGCCCCGCACCTCGCAGGGTCGATTGCACCCAGGTTCCTTCCCTTTCCCATTTGAGCGTAAGGGTGTGCCAGGCGAGCAGAGAAGTCCTATGTCCCACACTGGTCACGGCCGCGTCCGGCAGCTCGCGGCGCAGAAGTCCGTACAGGGCTGCTTCCCCCTCTTCATCGAGCGATGCGGTGGCCTCGTCGAGAAATATATAATCCGGTTTGCGAAGCATAAGCCTGGAGAAGGCGAGACGTTGTTGTTCACCCAGGGAAAGGGCATGCGACCAGTCTTCAGTTTTGTCCATTGCGCCGATCAAATCCTGGAGCCCGCAAACAAAGAGGGCCTCCCTCAAGTCCTCCTCATGATAGCCTTCCGGATAGGGATAGCATAACCCATCTCGAAGAGTGCCAAGGGGGAGATAGGGTTTTTGGGGCAGGAACATGATGGAAGATCGTTCAGGCAAGAGGATCGTACCCTTGCAGAAGGGCCATATGCCGGCCATGGCTCGCATCAGGGTGCTCTTTCCACAACCCGAGGGTCCGGTGACCAGAAGGCGCGTTCCCGGTTCGATGTCCAGCTTGAGGTTATTAACCAGCGTCTTGCCGTTTGGCAGAAAAACACTCAAGGGATCGGTTCTGAAGGCATTTTCCGTAGCATGAATGCGGTTGACGCTCTCTAGCAGTTTTGAAGTCTTGAGTTCTTCGAGTGAGCGGGAAAACCCGACGAGCCGGTCTATTACCGCGTGCCATTTTGCGATGGTGGTGTAGCTGTTTATCAGGTAAGAAAGAGCGTTTTGAACGGCCCCGAAGGCGCTGACAGTCTGCATGAGGCCTCCCAGGTGCATCTGCCCGGCGAAGAAACGGGGCGCGGCCATTATGACGGGAAAGACGATCGCAGCCTGGTTATATGTGTTGGTCAGCCAGGACAACCGTTTCTGCCGCCTCATAATTCCCCAGAAATTCTCGAGGAGAAAACGAAAGCGGTCTCTAAGGTGCACCTGCTCCTGTCTTTCGCCTCCATAAAGTGCAACAGACTCGCTGTTTTCGCGTATCCGCATCATGCTGAAGCGAAAATCGGCTTCAAAACGCTGCTGGTTAAAATTGAGAAGGATCAATGGGTTGCCGATCCGCATTGTGAGCCAGGTGCCAAGAACAGAATAAATGAGGGAGGCCCAGACCATATAGCCGGGAATATACAGAGTCCCCAGGCTGCCCAGCGGAATACCGAGCGTTCCCGAGAGCTGCCATAGAATAGCCAGAAAAGGCACCAGCGTCGCGACAGCGCTCAACAGGTTAGTGCCAAGATTCAGCGTTATCTCGATAAAAGAATTTATGTCCTCGCTGATGCGCTGGTCCGGGTTGTCGGTCTGCGGTTCGGCAAACTGCATTCGGTAATATGCCTGGCGGGCAAGCCAGTCTTTAAGGTACTCATCGGTCAGCCATCGCCGCCATCGGATTTGAAGCATCTGGCTGAGGTAGAGCATGTAGACGGATTGCGCAATATAGGCTGCGGCGAGGATACAGAAACGAAACAGCTCAGGCATGAACCTGGTCTTGTCGAGGGACTGGAGGACGTTATAGAAATCCTTTACCCATATATTTACCAATACCTGGACATAAACCATCCCAAGGTTCATGGCCACGATGATCGCCAGTAGCGCACCGGCTTTCCATTTATCTTCGGACTTCCAGTACGGAGCAGCAAGGCCTGCAAACTGTTTCAGGAATTCGGACTGTATTTTTAGGATGTCTTTTCCTCCTTTCCAGTCATTACGCTTGCGAGCAGGACTGCAAGGATGCCGGTAACGAAGATTCCATCAAATGTGCCGGCGCCTCCGATCGAAGCTACAGGCGCTCCGAGTCCGCGGATATCACCAAAGTGGAGAATATCTGCGCCCAGCAGGGTCCCCATGGTGCCGCAAATATAGGCCAGTGCAGGAGCATACTTTGAAGAGAAAATGAGGGCGCTTACAGTGGCGGCAATGGGGGGAATGAATACCGGCACTGCTATTCCCACTCCCCTCACTGGGTGGGCCATGAAGTAGACCAGGGTTGTCACGATGGCTATACACCACAGAGACTGGCCGTATAGCTTGTTCTTCTGCATAAGATACAGGGAGAGGATAGTGGGAATCACAGCCCCGCCGATGTTCACTGCAAAAATTGTCGCCGGCCATTCTTTTGCCAGGGGAATGATATGCCGTATTCCAAAGAAATCGAAGTAAGAGTTGGATAGGACCTGTTCAGGGGGCAACTGGAAGAGCGGTATATTAATGTAGCTTCCAAGGAGAGAAAGAATGAGCAGGGAGAACACATATCGTCTGTCAACCCCCATTCTGCTGTATGCATAGCTGAGGATGCCCGCCTCTATGGCGATGATGAGAAAGAAAAACAGAAGCGCCAGAATCAGTAAGAAAGTCATGGTAACGGGAAAGTAGTGCACCTGTTTTCTCCCTGTGTTTTTGTTCGGCATCCAAAAATCGAACCGCCCTCGAGGCGGGTTATACGATAAGCGGGCCATTTGCGCCGTCAAGGGGTAGGGGCCTGCACCGGCGGTGCAAAGAATTTCCCTCAGCCGCCCCCCGACTTGCCAACAATGCCGAAAAGGATTATCGCAATTGCCACAAGAATACGACCAACCTGTCACCCGCCCCGACTTGCCAACAATGCCGAAAAGGAGTATAAAGCCCTCCATGCAATCTGTAGCAGCGGAAATCGAGGTGTCGCCGTGAACACTAACCTGGCAGAAGCCCCTTCATCGGAAGAATGCGCAAGTAAGATCTTCAAGATGTCCGGCGCAAAGTTCGAACCCGAAATCGCTTCCGACCTGTGGGCGAAAATTAATCAGCATAAATGGCTTTTGTCCGAAAAACTCAGTAGAGACGTTGGCTTTCGCACCGCATGCATCGATTTTTTGGAAAATATGGAGCAGGCGGTCAACGAGTATCTGTCCTACAAGAGGAAAGACATTCTCAATGAGATGGGGGCCCAGACCTGCGGAAGAGAAATATGGGACACTATCGCCGATTCCCAACCGCCCAAGCAACTGGTCCAGCGCAGAATCATTCTTCCTCTGACAATGGAAGACCTCTCACGCAAACACGGCGTGAGCACCCCCAAGACAATCATTTTCTTCGGCCCTCCGGGGACGGGAAAGACCCACTTTGTCAAGGCTATAGCAGGAGTTCTTTCCTGGTGGTACATCGAGATCGCTCCGAGCATGCTCATGGAGCAGGGCGCCGAAAAACTCGGGGCCAATCTGCGCAGGACCATGGAAAAAGTCAGGCAACTGCAGGACGCCGTCATCTTCATAGATGAATTTGAAGAGCTGGCGCCTTGCCGCGACAATGCGGATCGTCTGGACAAGTCCATAACCAACGAGTTCCTGAAGCAGGTCCCGTTATTCAAGAATGAAGCCAACCGGCTGTTGCTCGTGTGCGCTACCAATTACATCGGGCACTTGGACCCCGCATTGCTCCGCCCGGGAAGGTTCGATTGCATAATACCGGTCGGCGGCCTGAATCGTGATGAGCGAAAGACCATTATCGAGCACTGCCTCTCGCGGCTCAATGTCGGCCAAATTGACCTGGACCGGCTCGTCGATGAGACCTCGAGGTTCACCCCGGCAGATATCGAATATCTTTTTGAGCAGGTCGCTCAGTTTGCCTTTGAATGCGAGGTCGCCCAGAACAAAGACTGCAAAGTCACTACCCAGGACTTTCTTCAGGTCATGGCGAACATGCGGCCGTCTTTGACCGATGAGATTGTCGAGCAGTTCGAAAAAGACAGTCTTACCTATTCCAGGGTATAGAGTTGCATTTGAGTTCCCCGCGCCCGGCCCGTTTGCACAGGAGATGAACGAATGCTCAGGCGAGGAACAAGAGGGCATATGGGTTTTATAACTTTTCTGCTCCTGAGCCTTACTCTCCTGCACTATGCCAGCCCCCGAATAGCTCATGACAGATACCATCTGGAGATTTTTTTCCAGAGGCTGTATTTTCTGCCGATTGTGCTGGGTTGCCTTTGGTTCGACCTAAGAGGCGGATTGATCACGTTTTGTGCCGTTTTCCTCCTTCTCGTCCCCCACCTGGTTAGTCGTTGGGCCGGGATGTCCCCCGATGATTTAACCAGGGTCATGCAGATCGTAGTCTACTTCGTCATTGCGCTGGTCTTGGGGCAGACCGCGAGCCTTCAGAAACGGGAGCAATTGAAAGCCGAACGGGCGGAAAATCTGGCAGCAATCGGAAGGGCCCTGTCGGCTGTGGCTCATGACATGAAAACGCCGCTGATTGCAATCGGAGGTTTTGCCAATTTAATAAAAAAACACCTCCTGCCCGGCAATCCCGACTGCGGCAAGCTCGATATCATTATCAGCGAAACCGCCCGGCTCGAAGGCATGGTAAAAGATATGCTCGACTTCTCCCGCCCGCTGGACCTCAATCGCAGTGAAGTTGATATTCGCTCGATGATCGACGAATGTCTGGCGATAGTCGAAGAAAATGCAAAGACTCACAAAGTGAGCATGAAGGCAAGATCGGCCGATGGTCTCCCTCTGATGCTCGTTGACCCGATGCGAATCAGGCAGGCCCTTATCAATTTATTGACCAACGCTGTTCAATCCTGTTCAGAAGGGGACAACGTTACGATCCGCTCTTTCCGCAAGGGGAAAAATCTGTTTATCGAAGTAATTGATTGTGGTTGCGGGATTCCACCCGAAATGCGCGAAGCAATATTTTCCCCGTTTTTTACCACCAGAAAGAACGGGACAGGACTGGGACTGCCGATTGTAAAAAAGATCGTCGAGGCGCACGGAGGATCTCTTGAAATAATTGATAATCCCTCGAAGGGGCTGACATTTAGAATGATTGTCCCGATATAGCGTCCATCCGGAAACCCGGTGGGGCTCCCTGGGCAGGCACCGCAGCCCTGCCAGCCGCCCGCTCGAATCTCGACGCTCAGCGAGGCGTGCGGCCCCGCCGCCTGGGAGTCCCCTTTTTCTAAAGGGGAACGCGGGAGGGATTTTTCAGGTCGCTTGCTTACGAGTACAAAAGCCTCTCCCGCCCTCTTTAAAAAGCAGACATGAGCTTAAGAGCTATTCCTAGCGACGTCCCCCGCCGCCATGTCCCCCGCCTCCGCTAAAGCCGCCTCCACGAAACCCGCCTCCGCTAAAGCCGCCTCCGCTAAAGGCATGCATTGACGGAGCGCTGCTGAAACTGCGGCCGCTGAACGAAGGTCTGTCCGCGTCTTGAAAGCTCCTGCCGGTGTTTCCCATTGCAGAATTACTTCCGGTCCCCGGTGCATTGAACCTGTTTCCGGCTCCAGTCCCCGTTGCACGGTTCACAAGGGCTCTCGCACCTGCGCGGCCATCAGGCGAATTGAGCCCCGACCCCTGTCCGGACCTGTTGGCTGCGAATGAAGAAGATGCTTTTCCCGCTGAACGGGTACCCGCATCGACCCTGCTCCATGTACCATTCGCATTCCTGAAATGGTTGGAAAAATGGCGGCCATGGCGGTTCACGTCGAAATCGCCCAGGACGAAGAAGCCGCCGAACCCGAACCCTCCCCACCAGAATGGCCACGGTACCCAATCATATAGCCAATAATAGTCCCAGGGGGGTGGATAATAGGTCACGACAGGAGGTCCGTATTCGTCATAGTAATTCGCAACGTAAGCGGGTTCCTCATCGTAGAGACCAACATCCGCAGGAGGAGCAGCGTATTCGGAACCGGCGCCTGCACTATAACTGTACTGCTCGCCGGCCACATTGACCGGGAGTTTCATATCGATACCGACCTTGTCCACGATACCGGCAGCCTCAGCTTCCGCCATCTTCAGATTCCCCGAAGAAGTCGCTCTTGCAGTGCTTCCCCTCACCTCTGCAATGATATCAGGCGTAATGGGGTAGTCGGCAATCCAGCCGTTTCGAGGTTCTATACCGATCGAGGACAGAGCACTTTCAGCTGCCGCTTCATCGCTTGATGTGTTTATATTGAGGGCATTAGCCAGTTTTACGGCAAAGTCGCCTTCACGGACAAGAGGCTGTTCAATAGGAGGAGCCGCGGAGGGTGAGGTCTTAGCGTTCACCGCGGAGGCATACGGCGCCAAAACCAAGCTCACCGCCACAATCATCACAAGCATTGCTTTCATTTGCCACTGCTCCTTTCCGACAAATTGCTATCGTAGTTAACGTAATCATTGTGGTAATTTATCGCTAACATAATAAAGTGTGTGGACATTGGTTTTAGTTTGCATAAAGTGAATGTCCGACAAACCATGTTATCTGATAGATTTTGTTCTTCGAGATGAATGACCGGGGAGGGGAATGATACGGGCAGGCGAGTCCCTGCAGCAGTGCGATGGGGTGGAAACGGTTATTCGGGAGCAGACGCAATGGCCTGCTCCCGTTATCATCAAGGTTCCTTTACGGCAGTGTTATCTGCACGGCGGTGCTTTGGCCGCTTTTATGGTCAACTGCCAGCACGGTCGCCTTATGCTTGTGTTTTAGAGTGCTCAGAAGGACAAACAGGGTGTCTGGACTGTCTACTGGATTATTTTCGACTTGGAGTATTATATCGTCCTTTTCAAAACCGGCCTTTCCAAAAGGACCTTTAGGGTCGATTTCGGTAACTACCAAACCTGACTGGGACTCTAACCCGTACTCGGTAGCCTCTTGTGGTTCAAGCGGCCTGACCGCAATTCCGAACTGTTGTTTCAAGGAAGACGCTACTGCCTTTTCCTGCTCTTCCATGCTGCCGACCTTTACCGTAACGTCCTGTTTGGCGCCATTGCGCACGACAGTGAGTTTTACTTCGGACCCCACGGGCGCCAGGGAAACACTGTTTCGAAAAGAGGATGGGTCATCCACCGGATTGCCCTGATAGGCTATGACTACATCGCCATGCTTCATCCCGGCGTGATCGGCCGGACTCCCTTTGATTACGTCGGCAACCAAAGCCCCTTTATTGCTGCTCAAGCCGAATGATTTGGCAAGCTCGGGAGTTATGTTTTGAAGACTCACTCCGAGCCAGCCCCGGATGACCTTGCCGTTTTTGATCAGCTCTTGCGTGATGTGGGCGGCTATGTTGCTGGGAATTGCAAACCCCAGCCCCTCGAACCCGCCGGATTCGGAAAGAATCGCAGCATTGATGCCGATCACCTCGCCGTTAAGATTCATAAGCGGGCCACCGCTGTTGCCCGGATTGATCGCAGCATCGGTCTGCAAGTAATCCTGGTAGCTGCTGGGGTCTGAAATCCCCGTACGATGCTTGGCGCTGATGATCCCCTGTGTGACGGTCTGATCGAGTCCTCGGGGGTGTCCGATTGCAACCACCCATTGTCCCACCTCCATTTTGTTGGAGTCCCCCAGGGAAAGGTGTGGAAACGGACCCTTCTCCACGATCTGAATGAGCGCCAGATCGGTTTTCGGGTCTGTTCCGACAGTTTTTACCGAATTCCCGGTAAACTCCCTCCCATCTGCAAGCAAAACTTTAATATCTGTAGCTCCCCCAACGACATGGTAATTGGTGATAATGTGTCCCGAATCGTCAATGATTATCCCGGTCCCAAGCCCTGATATCTCGCGCTTGAATTTCTTGGGCATTTTGTTGGGATTTCCAAAAAAATACTTAAAAAATGGTTCGTTTTCAAACGGCAGCAAAGGGTTCGCAACCTCCTGCCGCTCCGTCACTTCAATATGCACGACCGCCGGGACCGCCTGTTTGGCGACTTGTTCGATAGCGGTAATCAGGTTGGTCTGCGGGCTTTGGGCTTGAGGTGTGCGGACTTGCGTCGCCAGGACAAAGGCGGCGCCCAATAAAAGGACGAAGATTAAATAGAGAGCGTTTCTAAAATGTCTTTTTGGCATCTTTTACCTCCTGTTGTCCGTCTGTAAAAGATTTGAACCTGCGCCCCGGGTGCAGCCACATGGCAGGTTATAAAGTAAATTGATGCAACCATAATTACTCATCCTGTAAATGTATTAATTCCTTTTGGGTATTGCGAGGTTCAATCCGCTTCGTGGTTTTCAAGGGTCCTTATTCAGCTTCGGGATTGGCTGATTATCGTATCTCGTGTGGTCTTTACTTTTCGGCATCCGGCATTAGAAAAAGGATCATCGGGGCATGCAATTTCAGATGAGCGTTTAGGGCGCGAAGAAAAGAGGCGTTAACCGAAGATTTACCATGGACATTGCTCTGTTTTCTTTTCTGACCTTTGTTGGTTCAATGTCCGCCGGCTTCCTGGGGGCGCTAACCGGGCTTGGAGGCGGGGTTATCATTGTCCCGCTGCTTGCTCTGGTTTTTGGCGTGGATATACGCTACGCGATCGGAGCCTCCCTTGTCTCGGTAATAGCGACATCATCGGGTGCGGCAGCCGCCTATGTCAAAGAGGGTTTCTCCAACATCCGCCTCGGAATGTTTCTCGAGATGGCTACCACTTTCGGAGCGTTTCTCGGCGCAGCACTTGCCGGCATGATGTCAACCCGGATAATAGCGGTGATATTCGGTGTGGTCCTTCTCTATTCAGCCTTCCTTTCCGCTAGAGCTCACCCCGCAGGCGTTACCGGGGATGCCCCAGACTTTCTGGCCAATTCCCTGCACATGGACGCCGCTTATCCAGGTTCGAACGGACTCGTTCCTTACCACGTACATGCCATCCCGACCGGATTCAGTCTCATGTTTTTGGCCGGGGCTCTTTCCGGGCTGCTCGGAATTGGCTCGGGCGCCGTTAAGGTATTAGCCATGGACCAAGCGATGCACGTTCCCTTCAAGGTTTCCACGACTACCAGCAACTTCATGATCGGTGTCACGGCCGCTGCCAGCGCAGGTATTTATCTCAATCGAGGTTACATAGATCCGGGACTGGCCATGCCGGTTATGCTGGGGGTCGTTTTGGGGTCTTTTTTGGGCACGCGGGTTCTTGTCTCTTCCAAGACCCGGCTGCTCCGGATAATTTTTGCAGGAGTCATTCTGATCCTGGGTTTCGAAATGATTTACAACGGCATAACGGGAAGGCTCTAGCCATGAACGATAAAAGGGCAGCAATTTCAGACGCCGGGATTGATAAACTAATCGGCGGCCTGCTTAGAGTTGGAGTGGTGGTCTCATCTTTGATTGTCTTGATTGGCGGTGGGCTGTATCTAAAAAAACATGGAACTGAATTGCCCAATTACCATATGTTCTATGGCGAACCCTCGGAACTGCGCAGCATTCCGGGAATCGTGAAGGAAGCATCCTCTTTTTCCGGGCGGGGTATAATCCAATTTGGCCTGCTTCTGCTGGTCGCAACCCCCGTCATGAGGGTTGCGTTTACTGTTGTCGCTTTTCTTATCCAGAGAGACCGGATTTATGTCGGCGTGACCATTATCGTTCTGTCAGTCCTCCTCTTTAGCCTGGCGGGCGGAGGCCGCTGAAGCGGTTTGGTGTGAAGCATCAAGCGCGAGTATTTCAAGCCAGGTTTGACTTACTGGGACTCAACGTCGGGGAGTGAAAATGTTTAATAAGAAAGAGGCCAGGCAAACCCTTGAAACTATCGTCGTTGCGATCTTGATCGCCCTGTTTATCCGGACTTTTATTATCCAATCATTTTATATTCCTTCCGGATCGATGGAACCCTCATTGCTCCCTGGAGATTATATTTTAGTCAGCAAATTCATTTACGGAATACGATTACCTTTCGTTAACATCAGGATGTTTTCCTATAATGAACCGAAACGGGGAGATGTAATCGTATTTATTTACCCCAAAGATCCATCGAAGGACTTCATTAAAAGAGTCATTGGAGTGCAGGGAGAAACCGTTCAAATTATTGAGGGCAAAATATATATCAATAATATGCCGATCCCCGATCCGTGGGGTTACTTCGATAAAAGAGAGCCGCAGGGTTTCAGAGAGGCAGTGGAGAATTTCGGCCCGGTCGTTGTTCCCGATCGCTGCCTGTTCGTTATGGGTGACAACCGCAACGATAGCGAGGACAGCCGCTTTTGGGGGGTCGTCCCGCCCGGTAACGTATTGGGAAAGGCTTTCGTCATTTACTTTTCATGGAACAGCAAGGCTGAAAATATAGCGGGCAAGGTCAGGTGGTCAAGGCTCGGCGAACTGATCCATTAGCTCTAATTTGCATCGCAAAGGCGCACGGGACGCAGAGAAAGGTTTTGTAAGACAGGAGAGCCTCTTGCAAAAGTCCTTCAACGTCATTCCGGCGCGTCCTCACAAATGATCGGACGCGAACTTGAAGCGTTTAACGCTGGCCAGAAGTGTTAACGCGAATCCGAACGTAGTGAGGGTTCAGGCCGGAATCCAGGTTTTTCAAGGTCCACTGGACCGCGGATGTCACAGGAGTGACGGTTTTGTTGAGTTCTGCAAGAGGCTCAGGACTAACATGATTATCGGATCTTGTTGAATTTTGGTTCTCTGCGTCCTCTGTGACTCTGCGGTGAAATCCAGTCTTTGCGCCTCAACCGAACTTGTGGCGCACGCCGTAACCGCCTTTTGGAAAGCGCCACTCGATGTTGAAATGAGGGCAGCCGACCCGGCAGGAACCGCATTCCAGGCAGCCTTCGTAGTTAACGCTTATGCGATCTTTTTCCAATTTGTAAACATTAGCCGGGCAGATATATAGACAGGGCTGGTCCTGGCACTTGTCAAAACACACCTTCCCGTCGCGCAGGTTCAGGTGGGATTCCTCATCCACATTAAATCGATCCAGAAACAGTTTGTCTTCGACCTTGACGCTCATCGAACGCTCCTCCATGCGTCCCAAATAAGGCGCAATAACCGGAGCGGGGGGACCTGCCCGCGAATTGCCTTCCAGGCCTCAGTTTGCCTGATTTTTTTGGGGACCCCGTCTACTGTGAGCATTTCCCGGGCAGCGGCGCATGCTGCACGGGGAACAGAGGTGAACAGTTCCTTGTGGGTTTCCAGAAATGATGGAAATTTCCGATATTTTTCCAAATCCTTGAGTACATAAGAATCGTGCAGCCGTTTAGCGTAGCCTTGCAGGCCGCTGGAGCTGAAATCGTTTTTATCTATTGCCTCCAGTATGGTTTCAGCCGCAAGTCTGCCTGAGGTCATCGCCAGGTTGGACCCTTCCCGGTGCAGCGCATTGAACATCATGGAGGAATCCCCTGCAATCAGAAACCCTTCCCCGTAAAGTTTTGGCACAGTATCATAGCCGCCTTCCGGGAGCCAGTGCGCCAGATACTCCTTAGGTTTGCCGTCCTTTATGAGAGGCGCAATCATGGGGTGTGTTTTAAGACTTTCCAGCATTTCATAGGGACGGGCCTTTTGCATTGCGAAGTCGGCGAGATTGGCCCCTATGCCTATCGATACGGAACTCCCGTTAGTATAAAGAAATGCAACGCCGTTCATTCCCAACGTGACATTTCCCAGGATTTCGCAGGTAACGCCGTTTCCCGGAGATACGCCAAAACGTTCGTCGATGGTTTCTTCGGGAATTGCGATCAGTTCCTTGACCGCGAGCGCCACATTCTCCGGCCTGACGTCGGGGCGAAATCCCGTCTTGGCCGCCAGCGGCGAATTGACGCCATCGGCCAGAAGAACGACTTTGGCGCGCAGGTCGCCATCGGCCCGGTCCGTCTTCACGCCGGTGACCCTGCCGGCATCGTCTCTTAGCAAATCGGTCACAACGGTTGCACACACTATGACGGCCCCTTTGGCTCTGGCCTGTTCGGCAAACCAGCGATCGAATTTAGCCCTGCCGACCGTAAAGGCATTGTTGCGGCGTTCATCGAAAAAGGCCCGGTCCCGATAACCGAAACTTAGTCCGCCGTCTTCGCTGAGATACCAGAGTCGAGATTCGACGATGTTGCGTTCGATCGGACAATTTTTCTCAATGTAGTCGGGAATTATCTGCCGTAGGTGACTTCCGTAAAGGACGCCGCCGAACATGTTCTTGGAGCCGGGGTACTCGCCTCTTTCCAACACGACCACCTTTACACCCCTGTCCGCCAGAACACAGGCTGCCGAAATGCCCGCAGGCCCGGCGCCAACGATTGCCGCATCGAACGTCTCATCCATAAAGTTTACAGCTCGCTGTTCCCGTTGGATTTTTTCTTTTTGAGCTGAGCGATCAGCTCAGGGACGATCTCCTGGTAATTGCCCACAATACCTACGTCAGCGACCCGAAAAATGGGTGCGTTGGGGTCGGAGTTGATGGCTACGATTTTCTCGGCCCCCTGGATGGCCACCAGGTGTTGAACCGCTCCCGAGACGCCGACGCCGATGTAGAGTCTTGGGGCGACGGTTTTACCGGTCTGGCCCACCTGTCTTTCATAGGGCATAAGACCCGATTGCACCACTGGTCTTGAACAGGCGATGACTCCCCCGACCAAGTTAGCCAATTCCTCGAGAAGAGGAAACGAAGACGCGTCACATGCGCCGCGCCCGGCCACTACAAGCGCAGGATAGCGGACGATATCCATACCCGCCGTGTCGTCCGCAGGGATGAACCTGACGATGGTGGGCAGCTCAACGGTCAACGCCTCCAACTCATGCCGGCTGACGATACCTTTTCTGCCCGGGTCTTTGTCGGGCATCCTGAATACCCTTGGCCGAACCGAGCTCATCTGCGGGCGGTGGGCCTGACAAAAGATCGTAGCCATTATATTGCCGCCAAAAGTGGGACGGGTCATAAGAAGCAGGCCCGTTTCCTTATCAATGAAGAGTCCCGTGCAGTCGGCGGTCAAACCCGTTTGAAGCCGGGTTGCGACAACTCCGGCAAGGTCTCTGCCCAAAGGAGTTGCGCCTACGAGAAGTATTGCCGGGCGAAGTTTGCCGCAAAGATCGGAAAGCGCCTTGCCGTATGTTACCGACAGATAGTGGGCGAGCAACGGGTCGTCTATCACGTGCACCTCGTCGCAACCGTAGGCGATTGCTTCATCGGCTGTCGGCCCGACATTGCTTCCAAGCAGAAGACCCAGAACTTTTGTGTCAAGTTGCGCCGCCAGCTCTCTGGCCTTGCCGACCAACTCCCACGATACCGGCGCGCCCCGTCCGTCAACCGTCTCGATGAAGACCCCCACACCCTGATAGCCCGGCAGGCCGGCCCCCGGCACTGCCCGCTCTTCTTTGGGAATCTTTTTGCGTTTTTTCTTCTCAAATTTGATCGCGTTTACCGGGCAGCTCTCAAAGCATTTGCCGCATCCCACGCACACTTCGGGGTCTATTAGCGCAACACCATCGCGACTTAACTCGATTGCGCCGACCGGACATTCTCCTATGCATATCTGGCAGGCGATGCATTTATCCGCAATCACCTCGGCAACTTCAATTCCCTTTGTGTTCTTGGCCATTCTCTCTCAGGCCCCCCATCCTTTTCGGAATTTTGCCTCAAAATCCTCGTCGGCAAATAATTCATCCAGCGCGCTGGATACGGCCTCGGAGACTCCTTGTGCTGCGTCCCACTTGGGTCCGGCACGGTGGAGCTGCGGTGAAGCAATGGCCTTTACCCAGGTCGGCGAACCCTTGAGGCCGACCAGTTGGGCAGACGCCCCAATGGTTTTGGCATCCCAAGCCTTAACGGGGGCGCGCAGAGAATCGATGAGCATAGGCAACGGGGCCCTCCTCGGCTTTGCAAGTTCCAGTTCCACTGTCAGCAGGGCCGGAAGAGGGCCGTTAATGACCTCGAACCCCCCTTCGATTTTGCGCCTGACTTGCACGCGTTTTTTTTCAGGATCGATCCATTCCACATCGACCACGTAAGTGAACTGGGTTAAACCCAGCCTCGTGGCGATGCCCGGTCCGGTTTGAGCCGTATCTCCGTCAATGGCCTGTTTACCGCATAGGACCAGGTCGACGGGATTTGTATCTCCCAGGGTCTCTACCGCCCTTGAAAGAGTGTAGCTTGTGGCAAGGGTATCGGCGCCGGCGAAAGCGCGGTCCGAAAGCAGGACTACATCGTCTGCGCCAAGTGAGAGTGCCTGTCGCAACGCGGATTCCGCCTGCGGAGGGCCCATCGAGACAGCCGTAACATGTCCCCCGTATTTTTCCTTGAGGCGCACGGCTTCTTCGAGGGCCGCCAAATCGTAGGGATTGGCTATGGATTCCACACCGGCTCTAACCAGAGTATTGGTTTCAGGATCGATTTTTACTTCGGCAGTGTCAGGCACCTGCTTGATAAAGACAACGAAGTGCATTTAGGGCTTCCCTTTCCTGAACTCTGATGGACTAAAAGAATAACCGCCTTACAGAAAAAGCTGATTTAAGCATGAGCTTTGGCGTTGGCAAGATTCAAGCGGGTTGCGTATCGCGGATGGCGATGCTTGGGCGGGGTACCCGGGGGTGAAAAAATCGAGGAGCAAAAAAGAAAATGCAGCTCTTCTCAGAGGCTTTCGAAGCTGCCCCACATGGGTTAGTCCGCGCACATGTGATAACCTATTCCGCCGTTGCAAATCAAAATTCGGTAACGACGACGGCCTTGATGCTGTTCATTCCGAGCTTCTTGCAGGCCCGCCAGCGTTTTTCTCCGTCAAAAATTCGGAATGATTCGTGCGCGAAATAAATGTGGATCGGTTGATGGTCTCCCCGGCTCTTTATTGCGCGCCCCATTTCTTCAATGGATTCTGCCGGGTAGACGATTCGAAGGTTTGGAAGGATTTTTCTTATCTCAATTTGTCGAATGTCCTCTGCCATCGATTTCCCCTTGTGGTTGGTTATGCGATGCAGACTACTTCTGCTCACTTTAATGCAAAGGACGACCGGAATCAAGAAATTAGACAAAGAGTCAGACAAAGAATTCATTAGTGAGGGAGAGGGGGCGGGGGCGGAAATTGTTAGTCGAATTTTTCTTGACATCGGCTTGAGATAAACTTAAATAAAGCGATTGAAGAGTGACCGATTAGATTCGATCCTCGGTAGGTGAGGCTCCCGTGAGCACACAGGCCACTGCCCACAAGCATCCAAAGATGCGGCATTATGGGTAGAACAGGCACTCCCGGATTAAGGGTTTGCCTAAGGTGGCTGAGGCGAAATCGCCTCTTACGGCTTACGGTGCTGAAGCTTGAACGAGCGGGGAATTTTGGGGTAAACGGTGGACCACCGAACACAGTGGTGGTTTGAACCTCTTCCCTGCTCATGGCTGAGGGAAAGAGGTTTTTTTATTTCTCCCGGCCAATGCGTAAACCTTTAAAGGATATGGAACAAATGGAAGAAAACGACGGACGGCCTCCGAGTTGTGGCGGGCCAAGAACTGTGTGGAAGTTGTGCCAGTGATGCGCAGGTTTTAGTTTCCCCTCCCCGTCGCCTCACCTGACCGCTTCTTCCACAACCGGCTAAAGCGGAAGGTGACAGGCGTTCTGCCCTGCTTCTTTTAAAGCAGTCAGTTAGACCCTTTCTCCTCCAATGTAGTTTACTCGTAAAGCATAGCAACCCGTGGCGCGGTGCGTTATTGCACGTGGTCTGCAACGCTGCGGAAATGAGACGCCGAAATCCGCCCTCATAGGTAGGTCGCGATTTCGGGTTATACGAAGAAAGGAGGAAACGCCATGATCTCAACAAATTATTTTCATGCAATCGATGGCCGGATGAGACTTGGCATCCCAGGGGTAAAAGGCTCCTGGGCAAAAGCGCAGGAGCTCAAAGACAGGATTATTCATTATCGGGGGATCAACGACGTAAGCCCGAATCCCACAACGGGGAATGTCCTTATTGTCTATGACGCGAAGAAGGTATCACAATACGACATCCTCAAACGTTTGTATAGGTTGGGGTATCTGCAGGACGGTGGATCTATTGTGGCAGGTTTGCCGGTATCTGCAGGCGGATCGGATTGGGGCAGTGCGGTTGCACGTGTCGCCATCGAGATCCTGTTTTCGGCCCTCGTGTTGTGAGTAGAGGTTGGATGAGGGTCCAGTAGAGAATGGCATCCAGCGTGTTCTCCGGGAAGTCATCCTTTTATGGACCCCCCTCATTGTGATCGAAGACATACTCAGTTTGGGTTAACTGCTGATGGTTAGTGTGGACTAACCGAAGATCCGGGTTGTATAGGGGCTATTGCCTGAGGTTTTACCTTCTCTTCCTGTTGGCCCTGCTCTTAGTGCGATTCATTAAGGGAGTGCAGTAGAGAGCGGACCGCTTGACCGGATGAAATATCGTTAAATCCCGTGAGGTGGATAATCGCCCGTAAGAAAATGGTCTTGAGTTGATGATGGGAAAGTTCTTGACCGCAAAGAATATTAGTGATACCTAACTCAACGTTTTCAAATACGGGCATGCCCGCGCACTGTCAGGCGTGCATTCAATGTGGGGCCTGTTATGTCGGATTTCAAAAAGTTGTATTCTGCGATCCTGCTGGTATTGGCACTTATCGTTCAGGGACCGGTCCAGGGGGATGTTTGGGCAGAAGGGCCGGAGGGCGTCGTTGCCGATTCCGGCAAGGAAAGCTCCGAGCAGGAAGGTTCGGGATTTCCCTCTTGGTTGCCTAAGATTCTGGGAGCGGAAGTCACCACCGTATGCCAGAGTATGCCCCCCTTTCGCAGCCCATACCAGGGCCCGAACAGCCTGAGTTTCCAAAACGGCCTGGGCCGGCAAGCCACCGAAACGTATGGAGGGTATGTGGGTGCACAATTGGCCCCAGGCCTCCAGGTGTATGCAGACGGCGAGTTTTTTCAGGGAAACGGGGTCAGCAACGGCATCGGACTTGCCGGATATGTCAACGGAGACGAAATCAGAGCGGGGTCGTCGAACCTGCCGAAAGTCCCCTACGTGGCCCGGCTGTATCTCCGATACTATTATCCTCTGTCCGGCGAAACCGAGAAACTGGAACGGGGAATCGATCAACTCCCGGGGGAGCAGCCTGTCAGCAGGTTAGAGATTAAAGCCGGAAAGTTGGCCGTAACGGATGATTTCGATCTTAATCGCTATGCCAACAATAACCGTACACAGTTTTTCAACTACGATTTCCTCTTCAATACTGCATGGGACTACGCCGCAGACACCAGGGGCTACACCTACGGAATTCTGGCGGCCCTGTATCAGCCGCGATGGAGGGTGGCATTTGGCGTCTATATGGAACCTAATACCGCAAACGGGGCCGTTTTCGACTATTTTGACTTCGATGAGCTTGGATATAACCTGGAACTCGCCTGGAAGCCAAATGACTCGGGTACCGTGGTCCGTTTGCTCTCCTACTTAAATAAGGCGCGGATGGGCGATTACGAGGCTGCGCTTGCTCTTGGCCGTCAGACCGGGACGGCGCCCGATCTCTTGCTCGTTGAGAAGCCCGGGGGCACCAAATACGGTCTCGGATTGAATTTCGAACAACCATTGGCTGACGCTGGAGAAACAGGCCTTTTCGGTCGCATAGGCTGGAACGACGGGAATCACGAGACCTGGGCCTATACGGAATGTGACCGGCATGCGAGCCTCGGCGCGCAGCTAAGCGGGATCCATTGGGGCAGAGTTGAAGACCGCGTAGGCATTGCATACGCAGTGGATGGTCTGTCAAATGCTCATAAGGAGTACCTCGAGGCTGGCGGGATCGGCATGCTCCTGGGAGACGGCGCGCTGAACTATGGGTTCGAACAGACCCTGGAAATATATTACCGCATTCAGATTTGCAGGTACGTTCAACTCAGTCCGGATTTTCAATTCATTCAGGACCCCGGCTACAACAGGGACAGGGGCCCTGTCGAGGTATACGGCCTGCGGTTGCATATAAGTTACTAAAGCAGTGGAAAGAGAGCTTTGTCTTCCTTGACAATAGCGCGCTTCGTGATCACAATTGCTCTTCAACCCTAAGAGTATTGATGGTAAGACAAAAATCGACATGAAAAAGTTCAGCTTCATCTCAATTTGGGTCCTTCTCATCGCAACGGCCTTATTGCCTTCTTCTGCGGTGGCGGGCCTCGTAAGCGGTCCGGGCTGGAACGTTGTGGGGACCGGGGATTTCAATGGAGACGGATGCAGGGATATTCTCTGGAGAAATCAGACGACCGGGGATGTGGCAGTCTGGTACATGCGCGGAAATACCCTGCTTGCGGAAAAGAAATTTGAGTTATCGCCCGATTCCAGCTGGGATGTCGCCGGGGTGGGAGATTTCAATGGAGACGGAAGCCCCGACCTTCTTCTGAGGAATAAGTCAACAGGTGACATACGGATATGGTACCTGGACGGGTCGGCCGTCATAGGTCAGGATACTGTCGCCGGGTTGGGCAGCCCGTGGAACATTGTGGGAGTGGGAGATTTCAACGGGGATGGAAGCCCCGACATTCTCTGGAGAAATCCTGAGACCGGAGAAACTATCGTCTGGTATATGAAAGGGGGGCTCCGTTTAGGCGCGGAGACTATGGAAGCTCTCCCCCCTCCCTGGAATATCCTTCGCATTGATGATTTCGACGGAGACGGGTCTCCCGACATCCTTTGGAAAAATTCCGCAACCGGAGAGGTTGTGGTCTGGTACATGCGCGGCCTGGTCCGTTTGGACCCGGGCGCCGATATAGCCCGCGCGTCTCCCCTGGACATGGTTGGTGTCTGTAGCCTTGACGGCGATGTGAATACGGATATCATCCGGAACCATATCGCAACCCTGTCCGACTTTTGTCCGCACTTCACAATAGGCATTCCCGGCACTATCGTCATTTCCAGCCAATGCATTCGCGCCCCGCCAATCCTTTCGCTTTGCTCCTGATTTTTTCCATAACATAAATCCTATAAAATTTATCTTCCCGCTGGCGGCTTGTTGAGTTCCCGGCCGCCTTACGAGGCCCCGCACCCTGAGGCTGATTCAGCACCGAGGCTTATTATGCGATTCGAAAAGAAAACTATCCTGGCAGGCGCGGCCCTGGCGGCTGCGGCGCTCATCATCTGGACCGGCGTATACTTCGCCAAGAATTCAGGCAATCCGCCGGCATCCGAGCGAAGTGCCGGGGAACCAACGGTTGTAAAGGACGACGCTCTTACGGCAAAAAGCGTGGAACTCAATGAAACACAGGCTAAGACGGTCAGGGTCGAGCCGGCGGGAGAGCGGACTTTCGTTATCCAGCGGGAAGCGGTCGGGAGTATCGACTTCAACCAGGACATGACGGTCCAGGTCTTTTCGCTATATCAGGGGAAAATCGCCGAACTGTTTGCAAAACTCGGCGATGAAGTTACCAAAGGCCGGGGGCTCTATACGATAGACAGCCCGGACCTCGGGCAGGCGGAATCCACCCTGATCGCTGCGGCGGGAGTGCTCGAGCTGACCACTAAAACCCTGGCGCGCGCCAAGAAACTCTATGAGACCCAGGGGATCTCCCGGAAAGACTTGGAGCAGGCAGTGTCCGACCAGCAAAGCGCGGAGGGTGCTCTCAAGTCCGCCCGCAATGCCGTCCGCCTGTTCGGCAAGACTGAAGTTGAGGTCGATCAAATTGTGGCCAGGCGCAGGATCGACCCGATTATGGTCGTGCCGAGCCCGATAACAGGCCGTATAACTGCCCGCAATGCCGCGCCCGGACTTCTTGTGCAGCCCGGGGCGGCGCCCGCTCCTTATTCGGTTGCAGACATCTCGACCATGTGGATGCTTGCGCAGGTCATCGAGAGCGACAGTCCCCTTTTCCACGTGGGTCAAGAGGTCAAGGTCAGGGTAATGGCCTACCCCGACAAGGTATTCGAAGGGAAGGTTTCCACCATAGGGGCCTCCGTCGACCCCGCTACTCACCGGCTCCTGATACGCTCGGAAATCCGAGATCCGAAGCACGAACTTCGGCCGGGGATGTTCGCCACCTTTGTAATCCGCACTGGGGATTCGGTACGCGCAACCACAGTTCCCGTCGATGGCGTAGTCCGGGAGGGTGACGGCACCATGACCGTTTGGGTCACCACTGACCGCCGGACCTTTGTCAAACGCAGCGTGAAAGTCGGCATGCAGCAAGACGGCTACGATCAGATAATCGATGGCCTGCAACCCGGGGAACTGATGGCTACCGAAGGGGCGCTATACCTGAGCAACGCTTTGGTGAACGCATCCAGATGAGCAGTCTCGTTTAACGGTTTATTGATCAAGACTGCGGTCCCCCCTTTAACGCCCGGAGGACTGGTCTTGAATCACAAAGAGGCAATCCATGCTTAAGACGGTTCTAACGTTCGCCCTGACCCGCCGTCCGATTATCCTGCTGTGCGTACTGGTTCTTATCGGCAGCGGGGTCCTTGCATACAGGAAGCTGAACATCGAAGCTTATCCGAACCCGGCGCCCGTGATCCTTGAGATTACCGCCCAGGCATCCGGTCAGTCTGCCGAGGAGATGGAGCGCTACTACACAATTCCGATGGAGGTCGGGCTTGCCGCCACGCCGGGAGTTGAAAACATCCGCTCGACCTCATTCTATGGTCTGTCTTTCGTCCGCGTCACCTTCAAATACGGAGTCGATTTCTACTTCGCTTACACGCAGACGGCGCTCAGCCTGCAGCAAAAGGTCAATCTTCCCAACAATGTGCAGCCCAGCATCCAGGGGTCGAGTCTTGTAGGTGAAATCTTTCGATACCAGGTGGTCGGCCCGCCGAACTTCGGCCTGACCAATCTTCGCACCGTCCAGGACTGGGTCCTGCAACGCCGCTTGCTGACGGTCCCCGGAGTAGTGCAGGTCAACACCTGGGGCGGTACGACCAAGGAGTTCGAAGTCGAAGCCGATCTCCTTAAACTTGAGGCCTATAGTATCACCCTTCCCCAGTTGGTAGCCGCCATCGGCAACGCCAATATCAATGTCGGCGGGCGGACGATCAATATAGGCCAGCAATCGGTGAATATCCGAGGCGTCGGCCTGATCGACAGCGGCGGCGCCACGGATTTGACTCAAGGCTATAAAGTCGATGACATTCAGAATATCGTCCTGACGCAATCCAACTCCATTCCCGTCCTGGTAAAAGACGTTGCGAAGGTCTATGTCGGGCATGTACCAAGGCTCGGCAAGTGCGGCCGCGACAAAGACGACGACGTGGTGGCGGCCATTGTCGTCATGGATCGGACGCTGCATACAAAGGACGTGCTGGCCCGCGTCAAGGCCGAAGCCGCAAAGATCAACAGCGACGGGACGCTGCCTCGGGGAGTCAAGGTGGTTCCCTTCTATGACCGCTCATCGCTGGTCTCGCTTACCACCGGCACGGTCGTGCGCAACGTCATCTTTGGCTTCCTGCTGGTTTTTCTTATCCAGTGGATTTTTCTGGGTAATCTGCGCAGCGCCCTCATCGTCGGTATAAATATTCCCTTCGCGCTCTTTTTCGCCGTCATCATTATGGTTTTTCGAGGGGAAGACGCGAACCTCCTGTCCATTGGAGCCATCGACTTCGGCATCATCGTGGATTCAGCGGTGATACTGGTCGAGAACATATTTCGGAATTTACAGGCGAAAAAGGATGAAAGAAAAAGGCTTCTCGAAGGTCTCGCCGAGGGGCAGTTTGGGACAGATCCGACTAAAGACTACAATCTGGGCGCCGGCCGGGCATGGACCGATCGGCTGCGCATGATCTACATGAGCGCCCTGCAAGTGGATAAGGCGATATATTTCTCTACCATGATAACGGTTGCGGCGTTCATCCCGCTTTTCACCATGCAAGGCGTTGAGGGCCAGATTTTCGGTCCCATGGCCAGGACCTACGGCTATGCATTGGCAGGGGCATTGATTGCTACCTTCACTATATCGCCGGTGCTGGCGTCATACCTGCTGCCCGATAAAGTCAAGGAAACTGAAACGATCATAGTGCGGGCGTTGCGCGGTGCCTACACCCCGGCCCTGAACTGGGCGCTCGCCAACCGGAAAATAGTCGTCGCGGCCGGACTCATGTTTCTGGTGGCGGTCGGGTTCCAGGTCCCCCGGCTTGGCACCGAGTTTTTGCCGGCCCTCGAGGAAGGCAACCTCTGGATTCGTGCATCGATGCCGCCGACAATATCGCTTGAAGCGGCCATGCCGGCGGTGACAAAGATGCGCGGGATCCTTCTGGGCCACCCGGAAGTAATTACGGTGGTCTCCCAGCATGGCCGGCCCGACGACGGCAGCGACGCCGCCGGGTTTTACAATGCCGAGTTCTTCGTGCCTCTAAAACCATTCAACCAATGGCCCCGGGGCAAGACCAAGGATGATTTGGTCAATGAACTTCAGGCGGAGTTTTCCAGGGAATTTGCCGGCGTTGACTTCAATTTCTCCCAGTACATACAGGACAATATCGAAGAGGGCCTCTCGGGCGTCAAGGGCGCCAACTCGGTCAAGATCATGGGGCCCAACCTGGCGACCCTGGAGCAGATCGCGGCCCAGGTCCTGAGTGAAATGGGCCGGACAAAAGGGGTGGAGGACCTCGGGATCTTTCGGGTGCTTGGACAGCCAAACCTGAACATTAAGGTGGACCGTGCAAAGGCGGCCCGCTACGGCTTAAACGCCGGAGACCTGAACACCGTGGTGCAAACCGCCCTGGGAGGCACGACGGCCGGCACGGTAATGGAGGCAGACCGGCAATTCAACCTGACTGTTCGCCTGGCGCCCGAGTGCCGAAGCAGCATCGATAAGGTGCGAAACATCAAGGTCGGCTATCAAACCGGCAACGGCGCAAATGCGTATATTCCGCTGAGCGAACTCGCCGCCATATCCCTTGATACCGGTGCATCCTATATTTATCACGAACGCAACCAGCGGTATATCCCGATCAAGTTCAGCGTCAGGGGCCGCGACCTTGGAAGCGCCGTTACCGAAGCACAAGAGCGTATTGCTCAGAATGTGAAGCTTCCGAACGGATACCGGATCGAGTGGGCCGGCGAGTTCGAGGAACTTCAACTCGCAGCAAAACGGCTGGAGGTCATCGTGCCGATCAGTCTCGTTCTCATCCTGGCGATGCTCTACGGCCTGTTTAATTCTCTGCTTGACAGCCTGCTGGTGCTGGCCGGAATACCTTGTTCCATCGCCGGCGGAGTGCTGTCGCTTTATGTCAGCGGCCTCGACTTCAGCATCTCCGCCGCTATCGGTTTCGTATCGCTTTTCGGGGTCTCGGTCATGAATAATATCCTGATAATAACTTATTATAACGAGGTCAGGCGGATGCGCACGGGCTTGAGCAGCACAGAAGCCATGTTTCATGCAGCGCAACAGCGTATGCGGCCGATGCTCATGACGGCGCTGTCCGCCTGCATAGGTCTTCTGCCCGCCGCCGTTTCCACCGGCATCGGCAGCCAGGTGCAGCGTCCCCTGGCGGCCGTGGTCGTGGGTGGGATGCTAATCGGCCCTGTCATGTTGCTGCTGATCGTTCCGCCGCTCCGGTTGTTTTTCGTGAAGAAGGAGAACGCCTCGATAGAACAATAGGTGAAATAAGGGCTTGTCCGTATATAAGCCTCTTAGGGATTGCGCCGGATGCGAGCGCAAAGGTTTTATTTACGGACAAGCCCTAAGTCATATTGGACCTATAGCCCTCTTTTCAGGGGGGCAGGGGGAATTCAAAAAATGTCCGCAAAATGCATTCGCTGCTTAGCAGCATGTTCACTTTTGGCCCTGGTTTCAGGCTGCGTAGTCGGGCCGGACTTCCATCGCCCCGAGGCCCCGGCGGCTGCGGGCTACACGGCGCAGCCCCTCGCCGCGACGGCCTCGTCGCCTAACGTGGCAGGCGGCGAAGCACAGCGCTTTGTCAAGGATATGGACATTCCACGGCAGTGGTGGACACTTTTTGAGTCGCCGCCGCTAAATTCCCTGATCGAAAGGTCGATTAAAGCCAACCCGACTATCGACGCGGCGAAGGCGGCCCTGCGCCAGGCCCGGGAGTATGTCGCCGCTCAAAAGGGTTTTTATTTCCCCACCGTCCAGGCCAACGGTTCGGCCAGCCCCCAGAAGGGCGCCACGGAAACGATCGCGCCCACGTTGACCTCGGGCGCCCCGTATTTCACGCTCTATACCGCTCAGTTAACCGTGAGCTATATGCCCGACGTGTTCGGTTTAAACCGGCGGCAGGTGGAATCGCTTGCGGCGCAGGCCGAGTTCCAGTGTTTCCAGCTCGAGGCGGCTTACCTCACGCTTAGCTCCAACGTCGTGGCCGCAGCCGTCCAGGAAGCCTCGCTGCGCGCTCAGATAGAGGCCACGCACAGCATAATCGAAGTTGCAGCCAAACTGCTCGAAATACAGCGCCGCCACCTGGCGCTCGGCTACGCAACCGGACTCGATGTGGCTGCGCAGGAAGCCGCGCTGGCCCAAGCCCAGGCAACGTTGCCGCCTCTGGAAAAGCAACTGGCGCTCACGCGCGACATGCTTGCGGCCCTTGCCGGGCGATTTCCAAGCGAGGAATTGGTGGAAAAATTCGACCTGGATGCTCTGCACCTGCCGCAGGAGCTGCCGGTCAGCCTGCCTTCGAAGCTTGTGGAACATCGCCCTGACGTGCGCGCCGCCGAGGCTCAGTGGCATTCCGCAAGCGCCCAGGTAGGTGTCGCCGTCGCCAACAGGCTGCCGCAGTTCAACATCACCGGCGCTATGGGCGGCTCCTCGACACAGATCGCTCAAATGTTCATTCCCGGCAACACTTTCTATAGTCTAACCGGCAGCCTGACACAGACCATTTTCGACGCCGGCACCCTGCTGCACAAAAAACGCGCTGCCGAAGCCGGCCTGGATCAAGCGGCCGCACAGTATCGCAGCACCGTCATAAACGCCTTCCAGAACGTGGCGGATACGCTTCACGCGCTCCAGTCCGATGCAGATGCTCTAAAGGCGGCAGTAGCCGCAGAACGCGCCGCCTGGCGAACCCTTGAGCTTACACGCAAACAGTTGCAACTCGGTTATGTTAACTACCCGGCGGTGCTCGCAGCCGAACAGGGCTGGCAGCAGGCACTGATAAATCTCGTGCAGGCCCGGGCAAACCGTTTTGCCGACAGCGCAGCCCTATTCATGGCTCTTGGCGGCGGTTGGTGGAACCGTACCTGAGCGGCGGCCGCCATGACAGACGACGTGAGGCGGAGACAAAAAATTTACCGCAGAGGCCGCCGAGAACGCAGAGATCTTCAGGGAAATGTTGTCCCTCGACGCTCTGCGAGGTGTCCTCTGCGTCCGCGGTGAAAAGTTTTTCTTCTCGTGTCCCCGCATCCGCTCCTCACCGAGCGGGTTCTTTATGTTCTGGGCAATACCGGGCGCAAAAAAAATTGAATTCCGGATGCATCTCTTATAATGTATTTGAGAATGCAGGCTGGGGGGCTCTCGCGTTCAAGCAATCTCACCTTTAAAAGCCGCTGCACGGAATTTTGGCGCCCTGAGACAGTCTAAGTTGTCTGCGGGTGCGTTTCGGGGTTCGAAAGTTCGCTGGTTAGGGCGCTGGGACTCGTCTCGCAGAGCGTCGAGATAGGCCTCTCCGGAAGGTGGCACAGGCTGAGAAAACGAAACTTAGGCTTTGTGACGGAACTTAGATGAGGAACATAAGAGATCGCAGAGGGGGTCCTCCGATATCCGTGCTCGGGCTTCGGTTTTTGTCTGTCTGCCTTGCCCTGCTCATGAGCAGCGGGGTGCTCTCGGGCTGCGGCGGTAAAAAGTCTGAAACCGGGACCGGAGGGGACGTCCGCGCCAGGACAATTGAAAATAAAGGGTCCGATACCCTTGTAAACCTGGCTCTTGCGTGGGCTGAAGCCTACATGGAGGCGCACCCGGAGGTCATCATCTCGGTGACCGGAGGAGGCAGCGGAACGGGCATTGCGGCCATGATAAACGGGACGGTTTCGATCGCAAACGCATCCCGGGAAATGAAACCTGAAGAGATAACGGCCGCGAAAGCCAATGGAGCCAGCCCGGTTGAATTCGTTGTTGCACACGATGCAATCGCGGTGGTCGTCAACCCCTCCAACCCTGTTCAAAGTCTTAGCATCCAGCAGATTTCCGACATCTACACCGGCGAGATCAAAAACTGGATGGAAGTTGGGGGTGAGAACAGGCCGATCGTGCTGTTGTCAAGGGAGTCCAATTCCGGAACTTATGTCTATTTTCTCGAGAATGTGGTCCGGATGGGAAACAGCAAGAGCAAACTTCTATTTTCGCCGGACACGCTACTTATGCCCTCGAGTGAGGGGATAAGCAGTGAAATTCGCCAAAACCCGAACGCAATCGGTTATGACGGCCTCGGGTACGTGACCGGGGACCTGAAAGTCATAGCGGTGTCAAAGAGTGGAAACGGCGCCTTTGTCGTCCCGTCGGCACAGACCGTGAAAAACGGTTCCTATCCTATTGCTCGTCCGCTATACATGTATACGGCGGGTCAGCCTGCGGGAGATATAAAGAACTACATCGAATGGATACATAACGGTGGCCAAACCCTTGTGGCAAAATTGGGCTTTGTCCCTCTACAATAAGATTTTACAATGGCCTGTGAGGCGTCGGACCGGTTCATCCGAAACAGCGGGCAAACCCTGGAGCGAGTTTTTCATCGAATCCACCATCCGCGTATTCGGATTTTCCACGATCGGTTTTGTGCTGCTCATTTTTTTCTTTCTGCTCAAAGAGGGCCTCCCCATACTATGGGAAGTCCCTCTCGGCAACCTGTTTGGGACCCGGTGGTATCCCACCTTCGATATTTTCGGCTCTCTTCCCCTGATCCTGGGATCGGCTTACGTAACCATAGCCGCAATAGCTATCGCCCTTCCTCTGGGAGTGACAACCGCTGTTTTTGTCCGGGAAGCGGCGCCCGATTGGGCCCGTGAAATTCTAAAACCTCTGATCGAAGTACTTGCTGGAATACCTTCGGTGGTTCTGGGCTTTTTTGGAATGCACGCCTTGGCGCCTCTGGTGCGCAACGTTCTAAATGTTCCTACGGGCCTTACGGCTTTCACGGGCGCTGTGCTTCTGGCCTATATGTCTTTGCCGACAATAATCAGTGTGGCCGAGGACGCTCTGGACAGCGTGCCGAAGAGTTACCGCGATGCGGCCCTGGCGATGGGGGCCACCAATTGGCAGACTATCTGGAGGGTAATTGTGCCTGCTGCGCGCTCGGGCATCGCTATGGCCGTGATGCTCGGCATGGGCAGGGCTATCGGTGAGACGATGGCGGTCATGATGGTTACAGGCAATGCGGCCCGGATGCCTCTGAGTCTTGGATCGATCTTCATGCCCGTGAGGACCATGACCGCTACGGTGGCGGCCGAAATGGGAGAGGTTGCAAACGGGAGCGTTCACTATCACGCGCTTTTTGGAATTGGGATCATTCTGTTCATTCTGACATTTGTCATCAATATTGTTGCTGCGAGCGCAATTTTCAAAAAGCGGCGAAAGGGAGGCCTGCGCTGATGGACCGCAATCGGGTGCAGCAGATAGGATTTGCGGCGCTGACCCTGTCGGCGATAGCCGTAGTTGCGCCCATTTTGATCGTGATAGGAATTGTTCTGGTTCAAGGGGCAAAAGCCATCTCCTGGGAATTCATTTTTTCGATGCCTTTCGAGGGCATGAAACAGGGAGGCATTCTCCCGGCTATAGTCGGAACGCTTATTCTGACAGTGGGCACTGCTGTTGCCGCTATTCCTGTCGGTGTTGCCGGGACCATTTATCTTGCCGAGTATGCGAAAGACACCTTGATAACGCGGGCCATCCGGCTTGCGATCGTAAACCTGGCAGGCATTCCTTCCATCGTTTACGGGCTTTTCGGACTGGGCATGTTCGTGCTCTTTCTGCATATGGGCACTTCAATCCTAGCGGGCGTGCTGACCCTTGCAATCATGACCCTGCCGGTCATCATCAGCACCTCCGAAGAAGCATTGCGGGCCGTACCTATGGAATTTCGCACCGTTATCGCAAGCCTTGGCGGCACGCGCTGGCAGGCAATCCGCCATATCGTGCTTCCGGAGGCCCTGCCTGGTATAATAACGGGCATAATCCTGGGCCTTTTGCGCGCCGCCGGGGAGACGGCCCCCATTCTTTTTACGGTTGCCGCCTTCTATCTACCCCGCCTGCCACGGTCGCCCTTCGACCAGGTCATGGCGCTGCCCTATCACCTCTATGTCATCAGCACCCAGGTACCCGGCATGCCGGTCAGCGTTCAGTACGGAACGGCGCTCGTCCTGCTGATTCTCGTCCTGTCCATGAATGTGGCGGCAACGGTCCTGCGAAGCTATTTTCGCAGGAGGCGGCAATGGTAGAGCCTAAAATATTCATCGAGGCGGTAAACTATTTTTACGGAGATTTACAGGCGCTGCGTAACATCACTCTTGAGGTGCCGCCAAGGTCCGTAACCGTTTTTTTCGGTCCGGCGGGAGGCGGAAAGACAACCTTGCTTCGCATGATTAACAGGCTAAACGATATGGTCGATGATACCCGAATGACGGGCCGGGTTCTTTTGGACGGCAAGAACGTCTACGACCCGGGCGCAAACGTCGAAAGCCTGCGCCGCCGCGTAGGTATGGTCTTCGCGCTCCCGCTTCCTCTTCCAGGGACCGTTCGGGAAAATGTTGCCTACGGGCTGAAGCTGGCCGGTCGCCGGGACGGAGGCAAACTGGAGCAAATCGTTGAACGCAGTCTCACCCAGGCTGCTTTATGGGACGAGATAAAAGACAGGCTGGACAGCCCTGCAAACGCCCTTTCCGGAGGCCAGCAACAAAGGCTTTGCATCGCCAGAAGCCTGGCGCTGGAGCCCGAGGTGCTGCTGCTCGACGAACCGACCTCGGGTCTGGACCCTATTTCTACCCGAAAGGTCGAGGAATCTCTGCACGAGCTGAAAAAACTCTATACGATCATTATCGTTCCGCACAGCATACAGCAGGCAGCCAGAGTGGCGGACCAGGCGGCGTTCCTTCTCATGGGCGATCTGATCGAATACCGTACTGGAACGGAGATATTCACAACCCCCCATGACAAGCGTACGGAAGATTACGTTACGGGCCGTTTCGGATAGCCCTCTAAGCGAAGAGATGGAAAAAATCAGGGTAGAGCACCTAAATTTTTATTACGGTCAAAAACTGGCCCTCAGCGACATTTCGATGTCCATACAGGATAGGCGCATAACCGCGCTGATCGGACCTTCGGGGTGCGGCAAATCGACTTTTCTGCGTTGCCTCAACCGGATGAACGACACTATTCGGGGCACAAAGGCGGAGGGCCGCGTCGAATTCGACGGCCAGGACATCTACTCCCCAGGCACCGATGTGGTTGAACTGCGCAGGCGAGTAGGAATGGTATTCCAGCGCCCAAACCCCTTTCCTCAATCCATTTTCGACAACATCGCATTCGGGCCGCGTGTGCTTGGACTTCACGCGGATAACGTGGAGCTTCACGAAATAGTAGAACGAAGTCTTCGTAGCGCCGTGCTCTGGGATGAGGTCAAAGACATTTTGACAGCAAATGCCCTGGGCCTGTCTCTTGGCCAGCAGCAAAGACTGTGCATAGCCCGAACCATCGCCGTAAAGCCCGAAGTCATCCTGATGGATGAGCCATGCTCGGCCCTGGACCCGATTGCGACCCTCCAGATCGAAGAACTCGTGCGGTCGCTAAAAAAAGATTACTCCATCGTCATTGTTACCCACAACATGCAGCAGGCTTCGCGTGCTTCCGATTACACGGGCTTTTTCTGGCTGGGCGAATTGGTCGAGTTCAATGCAACCGAGACCATCTTCACCCGACCCAGCCAGACACTTACCGAAGATTACCTCACCGGCAGGGCGGGATAAACCCGGTCAAAGCGGAAATCTACACCGCAGACGCAACGACAAAACATCCTCTAACAATCTCTTAATTCTTGGGTTTTTCCAAATCCCGGGCCCCCCTTTGATTTTGTTGAATTTTAGTCTTATCCGCGTCCTCTGTGTCTCTGTGGCTGCATCCTTTCGGTTGCGGTAATTTCACCTTTTCGTCTTGACACGGACTGGAACGGATAGAAATTTAATAAAGGACTCAAACAGCTAATGTGAAAGGATATGAAATGGAAAAAGAAGTCAATGTGTACGTACGCCCCACGTCTCCGGACACCGATAAGATCAAGGAGTACCTTGAGGACAAAGGAATTGATTTCAAAGTCTATGATATTCACGCCGACGTGAAGGCTCATAAACGCATGATCGAGGCGACTCGAGGTGCTTGTGGGGCGCCTGTTATCGAGATCGGCAATCGGATCGTGTGCGGACTGGATAAAGAGCGGCTGGAAGAAACGATAAACTACGAGCTTAAGTGACTTAAGGGTGCGGTGGGACCGCCGGTCAGGACCTCAAGCCTGCCCGGGGTTGATCCGGGGCTTCGGCGATGCAGGCGGCGTCTGGGCAGGGGGTCTTGCGCCCCGTGGAGCTTGGAGACTATCGGAAAATTATTGAAGAGGACAAATGGAAGTGGAGGATTTTCAGCGTGTTTTTAATCTGATAAAGGATGACGGAGAGGCCGGGGAACCGCTCCACCGCTGTGAGGTTAGCGCTGAAGGAAGGGGGGATGTAGAACTCCTCGACGCTTATTCACGTGCTGTCATAACCGTGGTGGATGCAGTAGGACCAGCGGTAGTCGGTATCTCGGCAAAAAGCGAGAGAAAACCGGCTCAGGGCGGATCAGGCTCCGGGGTTATCATCACCCCGGATGGCTACATTCTTACCAACGATCATGTTGTTCGGGGTGCGAAGCGCTTGACCGCAACGCTCCAAGATGGAACAAGCCTTGATGCTGCGCTGATCGGCGCCGATCCTGCCACAGACCTTGCTCTGATAAGAGCAGATGGATCGACTTTGCCCTACGCCTCGATAGGAGAGTCATCAGCCCTGCGGGTTGGGCAACTCGTGATTGCTATAGGAAACCCCTTCGGCTTCCAGTCAACAGTTTCCACGGGTGTTGTGAGCGCGCTTGGCCGGGCACTCAGAAGCTCTGATGGACGGCTCATAGAGGACATCATCCAGCATACGGCGCCTCTCAATCCAGGGAATTCAGGGGGCCCGCTGGTTGATTCCAGAGGACGGGTCGTCGGGCTCAATACTGCCATCATAGTTATGGCCCAAGGGATAGGTTTCTCCATCCCTTCCGATACGGCAAAGTGGGTAGTGTCTCAGCTATTGACGTTCGGAAGAGTGAGGCGCGGACATCTGGGGATAACTGCCCAACAACGCCCGCTTGCACGGCGTCTGGTGCGCTTTCATCGGCTGGGCGCAGAGTTCGGCGTCGAGGTCATGGCGATAGCGCCTGAGAGCCCTGCCTCGCGCGGCGGTGTTCGAGAAGGCGATGTCATCGTAGCAATAGATGGGCGTGAGGTGGCCAGTGTGGACCACATTCACAGGTTCCTCGCCGAGTGGCCCGTCGGAAATCGGGTAAGGCTCACCATAATTCGCGGGCAGGATCGTATGGAGGTTGATGTTGTCCCCGAACTAAATCCTTAAATTCTAAATCCCAGCCTCGGCTGGGGATGGAGCATAAAATCGGCCAGCACCAGCAGGGTCATCGCTTCCAGGACCGGAATGATCCTGGGAATGGCCGAAATATCGTGGCGGCCTTTTACGCTTATGTGGGCGGGTTTGCCGCCTGCGTCCACCGTGCGCTGAGACTTGGAGATCGACGGGATCGGCTTTACTGCGGCCCTTATTATGATGTCCATGCCTGTGGAGATCCCTCCCAGAATTCCCCCCGCGTGATTTGATTCGTAGCCCTCGGGAGTGATCGGATCGTTGTTCTGGCTGCCGAGCATGCCCGCCGCCCTGAATCCTTCTCCGATTTCGACCCCTTTGACCGCGCCCACCGACATGATTGCGGCCGCCAGCCGGGCGTCAAGCTTGTCGAATACCGGCTCGCCAAGACCGGCAGGGCACCCTTTGGCGCGGATTTCCACAATCCCCCCTGCCGAATCCCCCGCTGCCCGGAGTTCTTCGATGCGGGCCAGCATTGCTTGCGCTGCTTGCGGGTCCGGGCAGTAGAACGGGTTTTTATTTATTTCCTCAGGGTCGAAGTCGCGGCATTGCACCCCTGCAAGCGCAAGGGTAAAGGCCTGCACGCAAATCCCGCGCGCGTCGAGAAACTTCCTGGCGACCGCCCCGGCAGCCACCCTGGCTGCGGTCTCACGGGCCGAACTTCTGCCTCCGCCCCGCCAGTCCCTTAACCCGTATTTCTGTTCATATGTCCTGTCGGCGTGACCGGGCCGGTAGAGTCGCGAAATTTCCGAGTAGTCGCTGCTTCGCGCATCGTGGTTGTATATAATCAAGCTTATGGGGGTCCCGGTTGTGAGACCCTGGAAGACCCCCGAGAGGATTTCAACAGTGTCGGTCTCGGCGCGTGGTGAGGTAAGCGCCCTTCCGGGTTTCCTGCGGTCCATGTCCTTCTGAATGTCTGCAGGGCTCAGGGGGATTGCGGGCGGGCAGCCGTCGATGACGGCGCCCAGGGCCTCGCCGTGCGATTCTCCCCAGGTGGTTACCGAAAATAAGCGTCCAAAACTGTTGCCTGCCAAGTTAGCTCTCCGTTTTGATAATTAACCAGCACTTTTCGATACTGTTACAATGACAACCTGATACATTATATTATAATTGACAACAATGAGCAGAAGACTTTCCTTTCATTTAACTCTCGATGCGGAGGGAACGGGATGAGTGATTATCATCCTGATTACAGGGAGGAGTTGGAAGAGCAGGTTGAGCACGAACTTGAACTGCCTCCCATGTACAAAGTCCTGCTGCACAACGACGACTATACTACAATGGAATTCGTCGTTGAAATTATCCGGCAGGTCTTCCATAAAAACGCCGCTGAGGCCACTCGAATTATGCTCCTGGTCCATAAGACGGGATCCGGCGTCTGCGGGGTTTTTACCGAAGATGTGGCTGAAACTAAAGTAGAGATCGTGCACCATCTGGCGAAAAAGAGCGGGTTTCCGCTCAGGTGCACTATGGAAGAAGCATAAGATGATCAACAGAGAACTCGAACTCACATTTGCGGCGGCCATTAAGGAAGCCAAACAGCGCAGGCATGAATTTTTCACTTTGGAGCATATCCTTTACGCCATTGTTCATGACGTGACCGGCGGACGTATCCTGCACCAATGCGGGGCCGATCTGGATAAGCTCAGAGAGCGCCTGGAGAAGTATTTCGATGAGCGTTTGGAAAAACTGCCCGAAGGGACAGATCAGGACCCGATTCAGACCCTGGCGGTTCAGCGCGTCTTGCAGCGTGCGCTAATGCACGTGCAGGGAGCGGAGAAAAAAGAAGTTGACGCGGGCGACATTCTGGCGGCCATGTTTTTCGAAGAGAACTCCTATGCGGTCTATTTCCTCAAATCTCAGGGAATATCGAGGCTGGACGTGCTTAACTACATTTCACACGGCGTCTCCAAGGTTTCCGACCCCGAGGAAGGGGAGTTTCAGTCGCCTTCTTCGCCCCAGGACCAGCCGAACCACAAAGCCGGCGCCCTCGACAGCTTTACCGTAAACCTGATCGAAAAGGCCGCCCAGGGTCTGATCGATCCTCTTATCGGCCGTGATGAGGAAATTCTAAGAACGCTCCAGATACTTGGCAGGCGCAGCAAGAATAACCCCATTTTCGTTGGGGACCCGGGCGTGGGTAAAACCGCCATAGCGGAGGGTCTTGCGCTCAAAATCCATAAAAGGGAGGTCCCACCTGCTTTCTTCAAGATCGAGATCTATGCCCTCGATATGGGGGCGCTTCTTGCGGGCACCAAGTTCCGGGGCGACTTCGAAGCGCGCCTCAAAGGCGTGATTCAGGAACTCAAAAAGAAGCGCGGGGCGATCCTTTTCATCGATGAAATCCATACCGTGGTGGGGGCCGGCGCCACGAGCGGCGGCTCCATGGACGCCTCCAACATCCTTAAGCCGGTGTTGGTGGCGGGGGGACTGCGCTGCATAGGCTCAACGACCTACGAGGAATACAAGAACCACTTCGAGAAAGACCGGGCGCTCAGCCGCCGTTTTCAAAAGGTGGAAATCCACGAACCTTCGGTCGATGAGACTTACCGGATACTCCAGGGGCTGAGACCTTACTACGAACAGCATCATGGGGTAAAGTACACGGACGGCTCGCTCAGGGCTGCCGCAGAGTTGGCCGGCAGGTACGTAAACGACAGATATCTGCCCGATAAGGCGATCGACGTGATTGATGAGACCGGGGCAAGTCTGCGGCTGAAAAAAGACAAAAGGATTCGAAGAATAGTCGGGGTGCGGGATATCGAGATTGTGGTGGCCAGGATAGCCAAGATTCCGGCCCGAAGCGTCACCTCTGCCGATCAACTCAGGCTCCAGAGCCTGGATGAAGCGCTTGAAAGAACCGTTTTCGGGCAGAACCGGGCAATTGAGATGCTGGTAAAGGCGATAAAAAGGTCGCGGGCCGGCTTGCGGATTCCCGAAAAACCGATCGGGTCCTTTCTTCTCATCGGTCCCACAGGGGTGGGAAAGACCGAAGTGGCCAAGCAGCTTGCGAGGATTCTGGGAGTCAATTTCCTGAGGTTCGACATGAGCGAATACATGGAAAAACACACTGTCTCCCGGCTGGTCGGCGCCCCTCCGGGGTACATAGGTTTTGACCAGGGAGGACTTCTGACCGACGCCATTCGCAAGCAGCCCTACACGGTCCTGCTTCTCGATGAAATCGAAAAGGCGCACCCCGATCTGTTCAGCATCCTTCTGCAGGTAATGGATCATGCCACCTTGACCGACAATAACGGCAAGAAGGCGGATTTCAGAAATGTGATCATGCTCATGACTTCCAACGCCGGCGCGAGGGAGATGAACGTGCCTTTGATCGGGTTCGCGGGCGCCGAGCAGCAGGACACTCGGGTGGCCAAGGGCATGAAGGCCGTTGAAAACCTCTTCAGCCCCGAGTTTCGTAACCGTCTAGACGGTATTATTCCGTTCAACGGTCTTAGCCTCGGGATAATGGAGCGGATCGTCAACAAGTTCCTGAAAGAAGTTGAAGAGCAGCTGGCAGAGAAAAATATTCGTTTCGAGCTTAGCTCAGGCGCCAGGAGGTGGCTTGCTGAATCGGGCTATGACTCCAATTTCGGCGCGCGGCCGCTTGCAAGGTTCATCCAGTCTGAAATAAAGGATATTCTGGCCGACGAAATCCTGTTTGGAAAGCTTGTCAAAGGCGGACGGGTAAGGATTTACAGGCCCGAGGATGCATCCCCTGAGGACTCGGAGACCCTGAGGACCGAGAACCTGGTCTTCCAGTTCCCCGACAGGAGTTTAGCGCAAAATGTCGAACAGGAGCTGACCACATAAAGACAAACAGTGAACAGTGAACAGTGAACGGTGAACAGTGAACAGAAAGAACAAACCGCTCACTGCTCACTCTGGTCAATTTATATGCCGGTTTACCGTCTCACAGACCAATTCATCTTTCCGCATCCATCGCTTGCCGATCCCGGCGGTCTTGTGGCCGTCGGAGGCGACCTTTCGCCTGAACGGCTACTGCTCGCATACGCCCATGGGATTTTCCCATGGTATTCGGACCCGAGTCCGATACTGTGGTGGTCCCCCGACCCGCGGCTGGTCCTGTTCCCCGGTGAGTTAAAAATATCGCGCAGCCTCAGACGGGTTATTAAAAAACAGGTCTTCACCGTCGCGATGGACACCTCGTTTGAAGAAGTGATCCGCGCGTGCGCTCAAACCCGCGAGGAGACCTGGATAACCGGGGAAATGATCGAGGCCTACGTGGCGCTCCACGAACTTGGATATGCCCATTCAATTGAAACCCGCCATGAAGGCAGGCTGGTGGGAGGACTATACGGGGTAGCCCTTGGCAGGGCTTTTTTCGGCGAGTCGATGTTTGCGGCCATGAGCGACGCTTCAAAGGTCGCGCTGGTATTCCTGGTGCGCTTGCTGGACGGCTTGGGCTTCGAATTCATAGACTGCCAGACGACGACCGAACACCTCAAGAAGTTTGGCGCCAGGGAGGTCCCGAGGAAAGAATTCCTGGATCGCCTGAGAAGGGCGCTGGACGGCCTACAGGAGAAGCAGGAAGCGAGAAGCATTAAGCATGAAGCATGAAGGGAGAATGGGCTACTGCTTCTCGCTCCGTGCTTCCCGCTCCACGTGGGGTTGCGGATGATCGAAAAAGTCATAATCGTTGGTGCGGCCGGACGTGATTTCCACAACTTCAATGTCTACTTCAAAGGAAATCCCCGCTACAGGGTAATTGCTTTTACAGCCGCCCAGATACCCGACATCGAAGGACGCACGTATCCTGCTGAACTGGCCGGAGAGTTGTACCCCGATGGAATCCCTATTTGTGCCGAACGGGACATGGCCAGGCTCATCCGTGAGCGGCGCATCGATTTGGTGGCTTTTTCCTACAGCGACGTTTCATACCAGGAAGTGATGCACAAGGCGGCCATAGCGATGGCCGAAGGGGCCGATTTCATACTTCTGGGGTCCACCTACACTATGCTCAAGTCCAAAAAGCCGGTCATTGCGGTCTGCGCGGTGCGAACCGGGGCCGGAAAGTCCCAGACCACCCTCAAGATCGCCAGCATACTCAAACACCAATTCGGCAAAAGGATTGTCGTTGTACGTCACCCCATGCCCTACGGTGATCTTAGAACACAGGTGGTCCAGCGCCTGTCGGCCTATGAAGATTTCGAATCGAACAAATGCACCATAGAAGAGCGCGAGGAATACGAACCTTTAATCGAAAAAGGAATAGTGGTCTATGCTGGAATAGACTACGGCCTGATTCTCGAGCGGGCCGAATCCGAAGCCGATATCATCATCTGGGATGGGGGCAATAACGACACTCCGTTTTACGCCCCTCATCTTCACATAGTTGTCTTTGACCCTCACCGGGCGGGCCATGAGCTGCTCTACTACCCTGGCGAAACCAACATGATCATGGCCGACGTGGCGATCATAAACAAAGTTGATTCAGCCCCGGGGGCCGGCGTGGAAAAGGTCAGGGAAAACATAGCCGCCAGCAACCCGCGCGCAACCATCATCCTGTCGGAATCTCCGATCGTGGCCGATAGTCCCGAACTCATCCGGGGGCGGCGCGTGCTTGTCGTAGAAGACGGACCATCGATAACCCACGGCGGGATGCCTTTTGGCGCCGCAACGATTGCCGCCCGCAAATTCGGAGCGGCGGAAATCGTGGCGCCGCAGCCCTTTGCCGTAGGGTCGATCAGGGACACGTACCAACGCTACCCTCACATCGGAAGCCAATTGCCCTCCATGGGCTACTCGGAGCAGCAGATAATGGACCTGGAGGCAACGATAAACCGAGCCGATTGCGACCTGGTGGTTTTTTCGACCCCGGCGGACCTCAACAGTCTTCTTCATATAAATAAGCCGGCGATCCGGATTCGCTACGAATACAAGGACCATGGCCCGCCGTTGCTAAAGGAAGTGCTCGCGCACAAGCTTGAGAAGCTTGGGATTTTGTAGGTGGGAGGCGGCAGGGCAGCAGCCAGGGACTCGACAGCCCACCCACCCACCCGCGGGGCGGGCGCCTGAAGTCTCTGGGATTACACGTAAGGATGACAGAGATTTGCCCGCAAATACTGGACATGAAAATGAAACGCGGCCGATTCTGCTGGTTGCCCTTGGCGGCAATGCTCTGATCCGCAAGGGCGAGATCGGGACAATAGAGGAGCAGTTGAGAAACCTTTGCGTCCCTGTAGCGCAGATCGCGCGCCTCTCGAAGAAATATCGCATAATAATCACTCATGGAAACGGCCCCCAGGTCGGTCGCCTTCTGCTCCAGCAGGAATGCTGCCCCCAGATTCCCAGGCTCCCGCTCGAAATCCTCGTCGCTCAGACCCAGGGACAGATCGGTTACATGATCGAATCAACGCTTGATAACGAGCTGACCGAAATGGACGGAGAGCACCAAAACCTGATCGTGACCGTGCTCACATATGTACTGGTCGATGAGAACGACCCCGGCTTCTCTACGCCGTCAAAACCTATCGGGCCGGTTTTAAGTCATGATCATGTCTCGCAGCTCTCATATCCTACGGTTAAAACCCCCCTTGGCCTCAGGAGGGTAGTCGCTTCTCCCAAACCTGTCACTATTATCGAGAAGCGGGAAATCAAACGTTTGATAGACATGGGATTCATCGTGATCGCGTGTGGAGGAGGCGGAATTGCGGTCATACGGCACGGGAGAGCTTTTCAGGGAATCGACGCGGTAATAGATAAGGACTTGGCCAGCGCAAGACTTGCCGCAGAAGTCGGAGCCGAGGTCCTGATAATGGCAACAGACGTTGAAGGGGCGGCAATTTCGTACGGTACGCCGGATGAGATGTTCCTGAGCAAAATGAGCATCGCTCAAGGAGAACGCTTCCTGCGTGAGGGGCAATTCCCGGCCGGCTCGATGGGGCCCAAGGTAGAGGCTGCGCTCCAGTTCATCAAATCAGGCGGAAACCGTGCCGTGATCTGCTCGATTGATTCCATCGAACAGGCATCGGCCGGAAGCGCAGGGACTGAAGTGGTGAGATGAGGCGGCAAGGTTAAATATTACAGGAGACGATGCCAATGCAAAAGAATCAGGTCAGCCGCACCTCGCTGGGTGCTGCATTCATGCGCGGCTACCACGCGCTCTATGACAACTCCAAAATATTTGATGATCCTTTGGCCTATAGCCTGCTGACCAAAGAGGAACGCTCACTTATTGCGAGGCGTTTGATAGAAATGTTGCAATCCGTTGACCCTGCAGGCGCGGCTTCGTGCCCGGATGAGACGAGCGCACTGGAACGGGTGCTGCAACTCCTGGCGAGCGCCGCTACGGTTCTCAGCCGTGCCCGGTATGCCGAGGAAGCCCTTGCTCAGGCCGTCAGACGGGGCGTGCGCCAATATGTTATTCTCGGGGCAGGGATGGATACGTTCGCTTTCCGTTGCAGGGATATGCTGGAGAGGCTAGATGTATTCGAGGTAGATCACCCTGCAACACAGGCCTTCAAGCGTGATCGCATCGCCGGGTTGGGTTGGGAAATTCCAGCGCAGCTTCATCTGGTTTCGGTGGATTTCGCGAAGGAGGACCTGGATAAGATACTAAAACGCCCGCCATACGATCCTCGCGCTTTGACTTTCTTTAGCTGGCTGGGAGTCACATATTATCTGTCTCGTGATACCGTCTTTGACACATTGAGCGCCGTGGCGAGGATCTCACCCAGGGGCAGCATGATCGTTTTCGATTACCTCGACCCCAATGTGTACAGCGCGGGAAAGACTGCCGAACGCGTCAAAGCTGTAATGGATTCTCTGCAGTCATTGGGGGAGCCGCTGAAAACCGGCTTTGATCCTTCTACCTTGGATTGCGACCTTGCGCGTATCGGATTAGCTCTGCAGGAAAACCTGACTCCCTCAGACATCCAGCAACGGTACTTCGAGGGGCGCACCGACGGCTATCGTGCCTCGCAACATATACATTTTGCCCTGGCTGCGGCGAAATAACGAAAAACATCGTGCCAGGGTTGATTATTTTCAATGCGGTTCAATACACGCGAGAGACGAGTCTCCATTTAGCTTTGGCGTGTAATTCCGGTTGTTAGAAATCTGAGATTTCCCCGTCATCAAAAGGGATTACCTGCTCCGATCTCATCTCCTGCCCTGTTTTGTAATGGCTCAGGCCCTTTCCATTACCTCTCCGGGCGTGACCGTTCCCTTTGTTCTCATGGACTGCAGAAGCTTTTGATAGACTCTTCGCAGTCTTCTGCGGCATTATTTTTCGTCTTGCCGATTCAGCAATTTTAATACTCCGATTCTCGATCGAGCCGCCGACCAAGGCCTCCAGTTCTTCCACAAATTCCTTCAACTGATAGGCCTGAGCATTCATTTCCTCAGACGCTGAAGCAGATTCCTCGGCATTTGTAGCGTTTTGCTGAACCACCTTGTCCATATCACCGGCTGCCTTATTTACCTGCTCAATACCCTGAGCCTGCTCAAGGGATGCGGCGGAAATCTCGTCAACCAGTTGGCAGGATTTTTCCACGCGGACTGCAACCTCACGGAACTCCTTGTCGGTTTGTTCTACCAGTTCAGATCCCTCTTTGACTTTCTTCACAGTGTCTTCAATCAAATTGGCAGTATTTTTTGCAGCTTCGGCCGCCCTCATGGCGAGATTCCTGACTTCATCCGCTACAATGGCAAAACCCGCTCCCGCTTCACCCGCGCGTGCAGCCTCCACTGCGGCATTCAAGGCCAGCAGATTTGTCTGAAACGCGATTTCATCGATTGTCTTGATGATCTTGGACGTTTCTTCGCTGGCTTTTGTTATCTCCCCCATGGAGGTAGTCAGCATCACCATCGACTGACCGGCCTGTGAAACGGTCTTTTTGGATTCCGTCATCAACTGGTTGGCTTGTCTTGCGTTGCCCGCGTTCTGCTTGGTCATGGAGGACATCTCCTCCAGAGACGAACATGTCTCCTCTATGGCCGCTGCCTGCTCCGAAGCCCCCTCCGCCAACTGATGACTTGAGGATGAAACTTGGCCGGATGCGGCCGCAACTTTGCTCGCCCCGGCATTTAGACCCGCAATGAGGTTTTTTAAAGGGCGGGTAATGCTGCGGATAACAAAAATGGATGTTAATGCGCCAAGGCCAACGACGATGACCATGAGAATAACCGCAATTCGTTTCGTCCGACCCGCCAGTGCCAGGACATTATTTCCCGTTTCAGCCAACTTATTGCTGCTATCACCGGCAAAATCTTTCGCTGTCTGCTCAAACGCGTGGATTGCGTCTTTGTAATGAGTGATTTCAGCATTACCCTCTTGGGGCGTTCTTATTTTGCCTTCCTGAATCTGGTTGAAAACCTTTGTGAAACCCTCTTCGTAGGCGGCCAGATGGGCCCTCATTGTTTTGACATTATTCCTGTCCTTCTCAAGAGTGGCCGCTTTTTCGATAACGTCTAACCTGGCGAGCAGATGCTCTCTTTCGCCCTTCCACTGTTCCAGGTATTTCGCCACTGTTTCCTTTGAGTCGATATTGAGAAGTATGTCCTTTTCGAATCTCCTCATACCAAGGACGTCCGACCTGGCGCGCGTGGCATGTTCGAGAACGGTCGCATCTATACTCAGCAAGGTTCTAAATGCCTGGGAGATATCACTGACACTGTGATAACACGTCAGGCCCATGGCAATCGAAACAAACAGCGCGGCGCCAAAACCGAATCCCAATTTCCTGCCGATTGTCAGCCTTGATACTTTCATGCTGTGGTTCCTTTTATGAGCGGAGTAAGTGGGGGCAATCCCCCCTAAAAAATTATCGGCACCACGGGGTCAAACTTTAAGAAAAATGCAAAAAATGAGGTCAAAACGGAGAAAATCGATGATCTTATATGTTTATATGATTATTAGCCGAAACGATGCTGGGTTTTTACGAAGCCATCGAATTAATAGCCCAGGTGTGCAATCAATTTTATTGATCGACCCTGCAGCCTTGCTCTATGGCGCCTGCCGGGCAAGACTGCCGGCAAAGAAAACGGTCGCAGCACTCTGTATAGGTCACATACATGATTATAACTTCACACATGCCAATCAGATTAAAGCCAACCGGCACGCGCCGGTTCCGGGAAGAACAGTTGGTTTGCGGGAAACATCAGCGGTTAAGGGGACACACCTCGAGACACCTTGAGCAGGTGTACATTCCATGATCGTCAACGCCGACAGTGTTTAGCAAGGTGTCAAACCCGAATTTGGCTTTAATCTCCCTGTCGGCCAGAAGATGCGTCAAAAGAGGGTTGGCCCCCGAATACCTGACACATAAGTTGTGATCGACCCTGCCGTCTTGATCTATCGCGGCTGGCGGACAAGACTGACGGCAAAGAAAACAGTCGGACGGACACGGTTGATCAGGCGCCGTCGCGGTTAGTTCCAAGGCCGCTGAGGTAATGAGCCCGCCAAGAAGCAGCCTTGTGCCGAACCGGGCATTGCCAACCAAACCGGCTCTGGTGAGTTTTCCAATACCGCATTCCTGTGCCAGGTAAGCAAGGGGCAGAAGACCATAAAACTTTTTCTCCCAAACTTTCCATGGGAAGCAGGAGTATATGGGGGCGGCAAGATGGCCGTGGGCTTCGAGGACTGTGCAGATCTCATTTGAGACGGTATCCAGGAACCTATAGGTTATATTGGAAAAACGCCAAAACAACGGGGAGCAATTAGCTTCGGCGTGCAAGATCCCTTTGGGAATCGGGACAGCATAGCAGAGGACCGATCGACAATCTTTCAAAATGCTTTGAGCAGAGAATTGTGCGGGTACTTCGGCAAGTTCCTTTGGTTCCGAGATTCCGAAAAGCGAAATGCCCCTGTTACCCAGGATACTTATTATTTCGTTTTTCATAAGCAGGTCCTTTGGATGAGCTTACGGTGCAAATTTACGACAAAATCCTGCGCGTTTGTAAGAATTGATCTGGCGGTGAGAGATCCCCGGTCGGCCAGCTTGTTTGCCGCGAACTCGGACATATCTATGACAAAGAAATATACGGGGCGGACCGTGCCGTTATCCATTACCCTGTATGAAGGAGTCATGTTTCCGGCCGCAATGGAATGAAGCTGGGTAGCCATTGCGATTACCGTGGTCGCCTTTCGGACCAGCGCACGCATTGCGTCCTGGGCTTGACCGGCGTCTGCGATGACTTCGGGCATGGGACCGTCGTCCCGGATGGAACCGGCAAGTACGAACGGTACTCCTCGCTTTACAAGAGAAGCCATAATCCCGTCTTTAACCATCCCCTTTTCGACGGCTGCTTTGATCGATCCGGTCTCTCGAATCAGGTTGATCGCGTCCAGGTGTTTGTAATGGCCCAGTTGGGCGTGGTTTTTTGTGTAAATGTCCTGTCCGAGTGCGGTGCCGAAGATCGCTGCCTCGACATCGTGAGTCGCCAGGGCGTTTCCTGCGAGAACTCCGTGGACGAACCCCTCGTCGATAATTGCGGCCAGAGAGTCGCGCGAATCCTTGTCGAAGGCCACTGCCGGTCCAAGCACCCAGAGCAGGAAGCCGTTTTCGCGATCGTGTTCGAGCAGGTTATAGAGTTCGTCGTAGTCATATGAAAAAGAAGTCTCGCGGGATATCCGCGTCCGAAAGGCAAACTTTTCCGAAACCGCGTATTCCCATCCGAAAGCCTCCACATGGACCAAGATACCGTCTTCCCCATTTTCGCTCCGACCGCATGCGACAAGATCTCCAGGCTTGAGAAGGCGGAATTCCCGGACCTCGACCGTACCGCCGGGTCCCAGCACCGCTACACAGTCCATGCGCGAGTCCTTTGGAAGGACCCATTGTCCCTTGCTGAGCTGAAAAAACTCAGGGTATATGGAGGTTGCGTGATAGCCTTGTGGGGCGACCCCGGCACTTTGGACTTCTTTAAATTGCACCGCTGGAGCGTCATTTAGAGGTGGTAGAGTGAAATCGGGCGGACGAAATTCTGGCAGCTTGAATGACGGCATTTCATTATTCTAATTATTGGGTTGGCCCCGGCGTTTTGCTTCCCTGTAAAAATTGAGGAAGTAGTCCATGGCGGATATATAGCCAAAGACAAGCGAAATCCACAGGAAGGCGGTCCCTATCAGGGTCATCGTGGACTGAATCTGCGGAATCGCCGGCAGCAGAAAGATAAGCGCCAGGGTCTGAGAAACCATCTTGTTTTTCCCCATTCGGCTGGAGTCGATGATCAGTCCGTGTCCGGCGGCAATCGAGCGCAGGCCGGTTATACCTATCTCACGGCCGACGATGAGGAAAACCAGCCATGCGTGCACTTTTGGAATCAGCATTATGAGCACTGCAGTGATGAGCAGTTTGTCGGCCAGCGGGTCGAGCAGCTTTCCAATGGAAGTAACAGTATTGGAGCGCCGAGCCAGGATGCCGTCCAGGCAATCGGTAAGAGCGGCGATGCAATAGACCATGAATGCGAGATTTTGCGAAAAACCGGAGGAGGGAGGTATCAGCAAAATCACTATGACCGGTATGGTGGCCATCCTGAAATAGGTCAGGACGTTGGGCAAAGTCGTGAGACTTTTCCGTGAAAGGTCGCTTCGGTTCAAAACGATCATAAAGTCAAACTTTCAAGCTTCCGAGTGCTGTCTTTGTGGCTTACCGCTTTCCCAGATTAGTAACGGTACCGATCATAAAAGTCCATAACTGTCTTAACATAAATTTGGGTTTCGTCAAAAGGCGGAATTCCCCCGTGTTTTGTCACCGCCTCCGGGCCCGCATTGTAGGCGGCCAGCGCAAGGGCCGTGTCGTTGCCGAACTGGTCGAGCATCATCCTGAGATACCTTGCTCCACCGTCGATATTCTGCCGGGGATCGAAAGGATTGAGCACGCCGAGGTCCCGCGATGTGTCGGGCATGAGCTGCATCAAGCCCATTGCTCCTTTTGGGGATACGGCCTGCGGATTAAAGCCCGATTCAGCGAGGATCATCGCCTTGACCAGGTTGCAATCCAGGCCGTAAAGCTTGCAGGTCAGCTCTATGTGCGGATCATAAGCAGCCTGATTGGACAAATTTGACAGGCGGGGGAAAAATGTCGGCTGAAATCCCTGGGGCGCCGTGTATTTTGGGAAATATTTCTGGAACGTCGCCTCGGTCAAGGGCGGCAGACTCACATCGGTTGAATTCGCATAGGTGGGGGTATTGGTGTAATGAACTACCCCGTCATTATCGATATACTTGAAAACTTCCGCACGGGAGATTATCGGCCAGGCAACCGTCAAAACAATGCCAAGAACAGCGGACAGGAGATACCGGGTCTCCGTTGCGATTCGCTTCATAACCCCCCCCTGTTGACATACCACAATTGCTTGGGTTCTATCCCTCTACTTTCTTCCAGTCCTGCAAGAATTTTTCTATGCCCAGATCGGTCAATGGATGGCGCGCAAGCTGTTCAATGACCTTGTATGGAATGGTGGCAATATCCGCGCCTAAACGCGCGGCGGTAAGCACATGCAAAGGATTCCTGACGCTGGCGACGATAACTTCGGTTTCGAAAAGGTAATTCGAGAATATATCGAGAATTTCGCGGACCAGGCTCATGCCCTCCTGGGATATGTCATCGAGCCTGCCGACGAACGGGCTGATATAGGTTGCCCCGGCCTTGGCGGCAAGAAGCGCCTGAAGGGGAGAGAATATCAGCGTTACATTCGTTTGTACCCCTTCCCCGGACAGTGTTTTTACGGCCCTGAGGCCCACCGTGGTCATAGGGATTTTCACGACGACGTTGGGGTCTATTGCGGAAAGTTCCCGGGCTTCCCTCAGCATGCCCTCCAGGTCGCAGCACACGCCCTCGGCGCTCACCGGACCCTGTGCAATCTCACATATCTTAAGGATATGGTTCTTAAAAGCGTCCCTGCCCGCGATTCCTTCCTTTGCTATCAGGCTGGGGTTAGTCGTAACCCCGTCCAGGACCCCCAGATCATAGGCGTCCTTTATTTCGTCAAGATTGGCCGTATCGATAAAGAATTTCACAATGGACTCCCGCTGAAAGTGTTGTCTTAATCGTGGCTTTGGCTTTTGAGATACTTGTCGTAGCATTGCTCGCTGCAAAAATGGATCACCCGGCCTTCAACCACCCCTTTTACCCCTTTTTGTTTCAAAAAATAAGCGCCGCATTGAGGATCGCGGATAAGTTCAGCGTCGGAAGCAGGCCCGCGCGCCTTGTCACGGGGACCCGATGAAACAAAAAGCGCCTTGCCGATCTGTTTTACCAGAAAGTAGGCGATCCACACTAGTACGGCGTAGACAAATAAACGTCCCATCTCACATTTCCAGTTTTTGAATTTCCTGCTGGTCATCGAGTTCAAGAATTCTATTCAACATCTGATGAACTGAGAGCCCAAGCCCCGGATGCACCCAGTCAGGTTCAATTTCGGCCAGGGGCATCAGAACGAAGAGGCGTTTGCTCATCATCGGATGAGGCACCTTAAGTACCGGCGAATCGAGTTGGATATTTTCATAGAAAACAAGGTCAAGGTCCAGCGTCCTCGGGCCCCATTTTACCGTTCGGACCCTTCCGAAGCTCTTTTCCACCTCGATCATGAAGGCGAGGAGCGCCTGCGGCTCGAGCCCGGTCTGAAGGAGGACGGCCGCATTGATAAACCGGTCCTGCTCCACCGGCCCAACGGGGCTGGTTCTGTAGAGCGACGAAGTCCTCAGGATATTGATCGCCGGGTGTTTTTGCAACACTTCAAAAACCTCCCGGCATATTCGGACCGAGTCCCCCTGGTTACTACCTACTGCTATTGCGGCTTTTTTCACCTGAGGACCGATTTTCCAGATCCAGTTTGCAGATTCGTTCAACAGCCTCCCGAATGCGCTCCCTGGGAACGGTGAGCGCCATTCGCACATAACCTTCTCCGGGATCGCCAAACCCGCTGCCGGGAGTGGTCACTATGCCGGCCTCGCGGAGCAGAAGGGACGTAAAATCCCTTGAACTGAAGCCAGGCGGATTCGGGCACCACACATAGAATGTAGCCTTTGGGATGTGCGGATGAAGTCCTGCCTTTTTGAGACCGGCGATGAGAATGTCGCGCCTTTCCCGATAAATGTTCTGCATATCGGCAACCGGCCCCTGGTCTCCCTCCAGCGCCGCGATGCCGGCCCACTGGACGGCGTTGAAGGCGCCCGAGTCGATGTTGCTCTTTATGCGGCCAAGCGCCTCGATCACGTTTCTGTTGCCTACCGCGAATCCCAGCCGCCATCCGGTCATGTTGTAGGTCTTCGACAGAGAATGGAACTCTACTCCAACCTCCTTTGCGCCGGGTACCTCTAGGAAGCTCATCGGGCGATACCCGCCGAAAGCCATTTCAGAATAAGCGGCGTCATGGCAAACGATTATTCCGTACCGCGCGGCAAAGCCTACGACCCGCTCGTAGAAGTCCCTGTCGGCCGTAGCGCCGGTGGGATTATTCGGATAGTTTATGAACATAAGCCGCGCGCGCTCGGCCACTACGGACGGAATGGCGTCCAGGTCCGGCAGGAACCCGTTTTTTTCGAGGAGCGGCATGAACCAGGACTCGCCGCCCGCGAACATGACGGCAATATGATATACGGGATAGGCAGGAGACGGGATCAGCGCCAGGTCTCCAGGGTCGATGAATGCAAGCGGCAGGTGAGCCAATCCCTCCTTGGAGCCTATCAGGGTTAGCACCTCGCAGAGCGGGTCCAGCTCGACTCCGAATCTTCTCTTGTACCATTTGGCCACGCTTACCCGGAAATCGTTCATACCTGAGTAGGAGGGATACTGGTGGTTGGCCGGGTCTTTTGCCGTTTGAGCCAGTCTTTGGATTATATGAGATGGAGTCGGTAAGTCGGGATCGCCCACCCCGAGATTGATTACGTCAACTCCTCCAGCTATCAGTTCGGCCTTGAGCCGGTCGATCTCAGCAAAAAGATAGGGTGGAAGCCGGCGCAACCGTTCAGCTTCTACAACTGTCATTGAAACCTCCCTGACGGAGATCAGAGGACGGAGGACAGAGAAAAGATTTACGTCCTCCGCATTCCGCATTCAGTCCTCCGCTATTTGATACCGAGCACATCGCTCATGTCGTAGAGTCCCCCTGGCTGGCCGATGACCCATATGGCGGCGCGTATCGCTCCCCTGGCGAAATTGTCGCGGCTGTGGGCGCGATGAACGATCTCTATCCTTTCGCCAAGGGAGGCGAAAATTACGGTATGCTCGCCCACTATGTCGCCGCCTCGAACGCTCTGAATTCCAATCTCAGGGACGGTACGCTCTCCAATCATTCCGTGCCGCCCATAGACCCCAACCTGCCCAAGGTCTCGGCCCAGGGCCCCGGCGACAATTTGCCCGAGCTTGACGGCCGTGCCGCTAGGCGCGTCTTTCTTGAACCGATGGTGGGCTTCCACTATCTCTATGTCGCAACTGTCTCCGAGCAGGCGCGCCGCTTCGGCCACCATTTTGAACATAATATTGACACCGACGCTCATGTTGGGAGAAATTACACATGAGACCGCGCGCGCAAGCCCGGCGGCCTCATCAAGCTGCTCGCGTGAAAATCCGGTCGAGCCTATGACCATGGATATGCCGCGAGCCGATGCGATCCTTAGGTGTTCGAGCGATGATGAGGCTGTGGTAAAGTCGATTATTACCTCGGCGTCCTCCAGCACATCTTCGATTCTCCCCCCGATCTTCTTACCGGTGGGGCTGCCCCCGATCGCTTCGGCCAGATCTTTTCCAACCAGCGGGTGCCGTGAAAACTCAAAGCCGCCAGCCAACTCGATCCCATCGGTCTGACAGAGAAGCTGGGCAAGCCTTGAGCCCATTCTTCCTGCAATTCCGGCAACCGCTGCGCGTATCATCTCATGCCTCCGTTCACCGCACTTTCATATGGAGTTCATGGCCAGAGTCCGGGGCGCGGTTAGATCCCGGTCCTTTTCCAGCCTATTTAGACAAAAGACCCTGAGCTTCGAGAATTTTCCTCAGGCGCTCCTTGTTGTCTTGACCCATAGTTACCAGCGGGAGCCTCACCTCTTCGGACTCTATTTTCTTCATCATGGCCAGGGCAGCTTTGACCGGGGCCGGGTTGGTCTCGATAAACAGGCCGTGAAGAAGGGGCAGGAGCTTGTAATAAAGCCTGCGGGACTCTTCAAACTTACCGTCGAAAAACAGATTGCAAAGATCGGCCATTTCCCGCGGAGCAACATTTGATACAACCGATATAACCCCTTTGCCTCCAACGCACATCAGTGGGAACGTGAGGTAATCCTCCCCAGAGACCACGATGAAATCATCCGCGCACAGGGCGATTATGTCCGTGATCTGCTTCATTGAACCGGAAGCTTCCTTAACGCCCACAATATTGTCAATCTTTGAGAGGCGCGCGATTGTGGCAGGTTCGATGTTGGAAGCCGTGCGGCCCGGTATGTTGTAAAGAACGATCGGAATATCGACAGCTTTGGCCACCTTCTCAAAATGCCGATAAAGTCCTTCCTGCGTCGGCTTGTTATAGTAAGGGCTTATCATGAGGGCTGCGTCGGCGCCTGCCTTTTTCGCATGGCCGGTCAGCGCGATAGCCTCCTCGGTGCTGTTGGAGCCTGTTCCTGCAATGACCGGAACTCGTTTTGCCGTCTGTTCGATTGCGATTTCAACCACCCGCGCGTGCTCCTTATGCGACAGAGTGGGCGATTCGCCAGTAGTACCGCAGGGAACTATGCCGTGGGTTCCATTTGCGATCTGAAACTCGATAAGTTCTCTCAGGCCGGCCTCATCGACCTCACCGCCTCTAAAAGGCGTAACAATCGCCACTATTGCGCCACCAATCATTGCAGCCTCCTTTCTACTTTCTCAAGGTCTCGTCCCAAAGTTCGGCGTCGTAAACCACCTTTGCATCGCCTTCCAGGTAAACGGCTGAGAAGTTTATTTCAGCTTCCTGCGAAATTTTCTCGAAGTGGATAACCAGTGTATCCCCGCTCATGGTCAGCACTTCGACCGGAGAGGAAACGAAATTCTTTGCCGCTGCGAGCAGGGCTGCTGCTATGGAGCCCGTACCGCACGCGAGGGTTTCGGCTTCCACCCCCCGTTCGTATGTCCTGACGGAAATGTGGCGGGGGCCGCTGACAAAGACAAAGTCGGCGTTGGAACCTGCCGGCTGAAAGCGTTGGTGAAAGCGTATGGAGCGTCCGCGCTCAAAGACATCCATCTGATCGAGTTGCGCCTGTGAGTCGGCGAAAAAGACTGCGTGCGGAACCCCTGTATTGACGAAACTGAGGCGGAGAAGACAATCGTCGAGTTGGACCGGGAAGTCAATTTCCATGCCGTGGGGTTGGGGCATACGAACTTTGGCGCGATCGCCCGAGACCTGCGCTTCTATAAGGCCGGCAAGCGTGCTGAAAGAGAGCCGGTCTTTGTCTGCTATACCCTTGAGCCGCGCGAATCGGGCCGCACAACGGGCTCCGTTCCCGCACATCTCGGCTTCACTCCCGTCGGCGTTGAAGAACTGCCACCGGAAATCAGCTTCGACATCATTTTCTATTAGGATGAGGCCGTCAGCCCCCACAGACACCTTTCTGCGGCAGGCAAGCCGGGCCAGTTCGCGTCCACGTTCCTTTGTCAGTTTCAAAGCCCGATTGTCTATTATTATGAAATCATTGCCGCTTCCGGTCATTTTCGTGAAACGGATTCGATGCCGGGTTTCGGACAATTGCGACTCCTATGTCAAGCACACACCTGCCAGGTTTAATCTGCAAGAAAATCCGGAATGGTTTCGGGCTGCACCAGGTCTTCCCAAGTTTCCCTTTGCCTTATAACGAAATATTGCCCGCCTTTTACCAGCACTTCGGGAGCGCGCGGGCGCGAGTTGTAATTGGATGACATACTGAACCCGTATGCCCCGGCGCTCATCACAGCAAGATAATCGCCCGCCGCCGGCATGGGAAGGCCTCGGTCCCTGGCCAGAAAGTCTCCGGACTCGCAAATGGGACCTACCACGTCAACGATTTCCGTTTCGCCCACACCCCTGAGGATCGGCTGAATATAATGATAAGACCCGTAAAGGCTTGGCCGGATCAGATCGTTCATGGCTCCGTCGGTTATAACGAAATTCTTCGCCTGGTTCCGCTTTGTATAGAGTACTTTGGTCACTAGAATGCCGGCGTTTCCCACTATAACCCGGCCCGGCTCGAAAATCAGCGTACAGTCGATATTTTCCAGCTCGCCCAGGAGCGCCTTTGCATATTCATGCGGCTGAGGTGGCGCTTCCTGGTCGTAAACTATACCGAGTCCGCCGCCCAGGTCGAGATAGCGAATATGGAGCCCTGTTTGCCGCAGCCGGTCTATAAGCGAGCGAACCCGTCTCAGCGCATCGACGAAGGGTGCGACATCGGTAAGCTGGCTGCCGATATGGCAACCCAGCCCGACGATCTCGATGCTCTTGAGGGTTTTGGCTTTCTCGCAGGTCCGTAGAGCGCTGTCGGCTGAGATGCCGAATTTGTTCTTCTTCATGCCGGTGGAAATGTAGGGGTGCGTATTCGGGTCGATATCAGGATTGATCCGCAAGGAAATCGAGGCCTTCGTACCCATTGCCTCGGCCCGGCGGTTGATCTGATCGAGTTCCTGGGTAGATTCGATATTGAACATCAGGATTTTTTCGCAAAGCGCGAAATCGATTTCTTCAACCGTTTTGCCTACCCCGGAATAGACAACGCGATCTGGTGGGATTGCGGCCCTGCGGGCGCGGTAGAGCTCGCCGCCCGATACGATGTCCACTCCGCCCCCCATCGAGCCGAACAGTTTCAAAATTGCGATATTAGAGTTGGCTTTCACAGCGTAACAAATAAGGTGCGCAACCTTTGTGAAAGCAGAGTCGAAAGTCTTAAAATGGTGGCTGAGCGTAGCATGACTGTATATATAGCACGGGGTCCCGGTTTTTTCGGCTATAAGCCGCACGGGGACCTCTTCGCAATAGAGTTCATCTGCTTTATACTGGAAATGATGCATTAAAAAAATCCTCGCCATCCATACACATATCAGATATCAAGTCAGAGCCTCGGATATCATTTCGCCTATTCCGTAATCAGGTTTCTCACCTCGATCCACTTGGAGAGCAGACCCTCTTTATGATCCGCCTGGGCGCTTACTGCCGATACGGCGTAAGAGTAAGTCGCCCCTTTCTTGGCGTCATGGTCCACAAAAGGCGGGTGCGCTACCGGACTTGCAGTCAGCCGGATAATTTCCTTTCCTTCCCTGCGGTATACATGATAGCCGCCGGTTTGCCCATCGGCCTCAGTCCAGTGTATCTCAAGGACCCCATGCGCAGGAGTTATCCAGACCCTGCCTGGGGGCGGGGGTTGCACGGATTCTGGCCCTTTGGCCTGGGTCGTGGCGGAGGGCTCCCCCAAAATGTAGACCTCATCCGCATACAGGGCTCCAACGACCCGATACATGTAGCTCTGCCCTGGGGCAACCGACTGGTCCAGGTAGGCATCGGTTTTCAAAAAAGATGGGCCGGCCTTTTCCCAGCCCTTCTCGCCCGAAAGCCTCTCAAGCCTGAAAGACTCATTTGACACATCGATATTATTTCCTTCGATGTCTTTTAAGGCCGGTTTCCACTGAATCATAATCCCCTGTGGCTGAGTAGTCGCCGTAAGGTTTACAGGCGCCGTCGGTCCAGGGAGGACTTTGGCTATCGCGGGATTGGAAAGGCTCACAGGAAGGCCTTTTTCGTCCTCGAGAGTTATCTGGTAACGAAAAACCCGGCGGTAGGAGACATTGGTGTCAACCCAGTGAATCTTGCCGTCGCCCCCCGGTTTTACAGCGGCGGCATCCATCTTAAGAACAAGCTGCGCTTGGGGGGGAGGACATTCAAGGCAATTGCGGTTTTCCCAAATCAGTTCGGACCTCATGATCAAATACACAATGCTTTTGTCCTCTTTCTCAACGACCGGTTTCACAACGACCGGACTCCACGAAAGCTCGACTGATCGAGGAATAACCTGAGCGTTCAGATCGTTTACCTGCGGAGGAGGCGCCACCCCAATAGGTTTTGGAAACTTTGGCACTCCACAGGCCGAAATTATAACGCTTAAAACACAAATAGAAATGATTCCCAACCACGTATGTTTCGCGGAATCAGACAGGATTCGCATAGGCCCCCTACTTTTCCGGTTTGCAGTTTTCCCTAGAGTATGGTTTGCAGCTTTCAAGGTCTGCCCGCGCCCGTGCAATGGCTTCTATTACCCGTGAGGTCGCGGTGCCTCCAACTGATCTTCTACGGTCGATTACGCTCGAAATCTCGATGTATGGAAAAACGTCCTCATCGAAAGCCTTGTGGAAAGTTTTCAACTCTTCAAGTGTGCAGTCGCCAAGCTCTTTGCCGGTTCGAATGCAGTATTGAACGATCTGGCCCACAACATGATGCGCTTTGCGGAAAGGAATATCGCGTCTGACCAGATAATCGGCCAGATCGGTGGCCAGCGTAAAGTTATGCACGGCCATACGGGCCATTGTCTCCCGATTGATCCGGATTTCGGGCAGCATTTTGCTCAACAGGCGCAGGGTGGCAAGCAGAGTATCCGCAGTATCGAAAACCGGTTCCTTGTCTTCCTGCATGTCGCGGTTGTAAGCCAGGGGCAGCCCCTTGGTCACGGTCAGAAGCGCAATGAGGTTTCCATACACCCGCCCGGTTTTGCCGCGCATCAGCTCGGGTACGTCCGGGTTTTTCTTCTGGGGCATGATGCTGGAACCGGTGCAGAATGCGTCACTTATCTCTATGAAGGAGAACTCCGGGCTCGACCAGATGATAAGCTCTTCGGCCATGCGGCTCACGTGCATCATTAAAATAGCCGAAGCCGAGCAAAATTCGATCAGGTAATCGCGGTCCCCGACCGCATCCATAGAGTTTGCCACAACCTTTGGAAAGCCAAGCTGACGGGCCGTCCATTCCATGTCGATGGGAAAAGTGGTGCCTGCAAGCGCCGCACTTCCCAACGGCATTACATCGGTACGGGTTAGACAGTCGCTGAATCTTGCGAAGTCGCGGCTAAACATCTCATAGTAGGCCATCAAGTGATGTGAAAAAAGAACCGGCTGAGCGTGCTGGAGGTGAGTAAACCCCGGCATGATAACATCGAGGTGCCTTTCGGCCATTGCGGCCAGGGTCGACATAACTTCGTACACAAGGTCCAATATGCTCGAAAGCGCATCGCGCATGTAGAGCCTCATATCAAGAGCAACCTGGTCATTTCGGCTCCTGGCAGTGTGGAGTTTGCCGCCGGTCTCGCCTATACGCGCGATAAGCTCGTTTTCGATGGCCATGTGGATGTCCTCCTGGGAGGAATCCAGGACAACCCGGCCCTGCTCTATGTCGCTGGCTATTTCGCCCAGGGTCTGCACGATGCGGGAGGCCTCCTCGCGCGAAATTATGCCGCATTCGGCCAGCATACGGCAATGCGCGATGCTCCCCTCGATATCGTATCGATAGAGTCGGCTGTCAAAATGGATGGAAGCGGTGTATTCCTCCACCAGTTTGTCTGTGGGCAGCTCAAAGCGTCCCTTCCACAGCTTTTCGGCCATGTGCTCCTCTTAGTGATTAGTGAATGGTGACTAGTGCAATGTCCCACTATAAACTAGGATTATATGCGCAATGGGTCTGACGCATAGGTCCAGCGAAACGGTTTGGCTTTCTCATTGTACTCTTTAATGTATTTGAGGAGCCCGTTGACCAGTTCTTCTTTGGAATTGAATATACCATCTTTGAGAAAGCGTCGGGCCAGAATGCTGAACCACATCTCCACTTGGTTTAACCAGCTTGCGTGGGTAGGAGTGTAATGGAATTCAAATCTCCGATTCCTCGAAAGCCAATCTTTGACTTCTTGAGTTTTGTGTACAGCCAAATTGTCCACAATTACATGAATCATTTTGTCTTCCGGACAATTGCGATTCAACTCCTCAAGAAAATCGAGGAATTCTGCCCGGGTATGACGCTCCTTCACCTCTCCTATCACTCTGCCGCTGTGCACTACAAAGGCTGCGAACAGACTGATGGTTCCGTGCCGTTTGTATTCAAACTCTCGCTTTCGGCGGCTGCCCGGCCTTTCTGGTTTGTCGGGGTACTTACGGCCGAGGGCCTGAATTCCGGTCTTTTCATCGACACTTACAACCAAAGCATTTTCTGGTGGAGCGAGATAAAGTCCGCAAATCTCAGCGGCTTTGGGCTCAAAATCAGGATCTTTGCTGTTCAGCCACGACTCCACTTTATGAGGCTTAAGGTCTATGTCCTTCAGGATACGTCCCACAGTACTCTTGCTGATGCCGGTTTCCGTAAGAGCCTCAGCCAAATCCCTGACTGTCCAGGCCTGTGCTACTGGGGGTTTTTCACATCCTTTTGCGATCACCCTAAGTCTTTCGTCGTGCCCGTAAGTTCTTTTTCTGCCTCGCCCAGGCATGTCTTGCAAACCGCCAACGCGTCTGAATCGAAAGCGGTTGCGCCAAAGGCCTACAACGTTCTTATTAACCCGAAGCGTTTCTTGAATTTCCTTGTTTTGCTTTCCTTCTGCCGCCATGAGTATGATGTTGGCTCTCATGGCCATTCCCTGAGCGGTGGAAGGTTTGCGCGCCATAGTCTCAAGTTCGGTACGCTCTTGTTCTGTCAATTCGATTCTCGGAGCACTCTTAGGCATGGGCCACCTCCTTTGGTGACCCATATAACATAAGATTAAACATTAACCTAGTTAAATGTGGGACAAAGTACTAGTGACTTGTCACTACTTAGACTTTTCCTGTTCACTATTCACCAGTCACCGTTTTCTTACGAGCGTTTCGATCCGCAGCCTCAGTCCGAGCAGCCGGATAAAGCCGCTCGCCTCATCCTGCCGGTAAACGTCGTCTTCTTCAAATGTGGCGAAGCCGGGCTGGTAGAGAGAGCGCTCCGACCTGCGCCCGATCGCCTGGCAACTCCCCTTGTAAAGCTTCACACGGGCGGTTCCCCAGACATTTCCCTGCGCCAGGTCCATCATATTCTGCAGGTAGCGCATCTCGGGCGAATACCAAAATCCGTTGTAAATCAGACGCGAGTATTCCGGAACAAGGCTGTCGCGCAGGTGCATAACTTCCCTGTCCATGGTTATGGATTCGACCGCCCTGTGGGCGACTCTCATGATAGCGCCGCCCGGGGTCTCGTAGACGCCTCGAGATTTCATCCCTATGAACCGGTTTTCCACGAGGTCCACGCGGCCGATCCCGTGCTTCCCACCGATCTTGTTGAGATACTGGAGAAGGCCGGCCGGGCTCATGCGCCTGCCGTCAACGGCAACCGGGTCTCCGTTTTCATAATCGACTTCGATAATTTCGGGCTCGTCGGGAGCATTTTGCGGATCCACGGTCATGATGAACATCTCGGGGTCCGGCGCAGTCCACGGGTCTTCAAGAATGCCGCCCTCGTAGCTTACATGCAGCATGTTGCGGTCGCAGCTATAAGGCTTGGCCCTGGTAACGGGAACCGGTATTCCGTGTTTTTGCGCAAAAGCGATAAGCTCGCTTCGCGACTTCATATCCCATTCACGCCAGGGCGCGATCACCTTTATGTCAGGCTTGAGCGCCATGTAAGCCAGCTCAAACCGCACCTGGTCGTTTCCCTTCCCCGTGGCGCCGTGGCTAACCGCGTCAGCCCCTTCCTCTTCGGCTATCCCGATCTGGCGCTTGGCGATCAGCGGGCGGGCAATGGACGTGCCTAGCAGGTACTGGCCTTCGTAGATGGCGTTGGCGCGAAAAGCGGGAAAAACAAACTCGCTTGCGAACTCGTCCCTCAGATCTTCGATGCGGGCTTTGATCGCGCCGGTCGCAAGGGCTTTTTTTTCAATCCCGTCCAGTTCCTCATCCTGGCCCAGGTCGGCAGAGAAGGTGACAACTTCGCACCTGTAGGTCTCGATGAGCCATTTGAGAATGATCGAGGTATCAAGTCCACCCGAATAGGCGAGGATAACCTTTTTGACACCCATCACAAAAATACTCCGTTCTTAAAACCACTGAAAAAGCTGGGGAACTTGTAACCGTTCACCGCACTTGAAAAATCTTTCATCCGGCGTAAGCCTGGATCAGAGCCTTCGGCTTCCGATCATCCAGTCAAGGAGCGCCATTTGCATGTGAAGCCGGTTTTCAGCCTGGTCGAAAACAGGGGCCCGCAGGCTTTCGAGCACCTCCCCGGTGATCTCCTCCCCCCGGTGAGCGGGCAGGCAGTGGAGCACTATCGCGTGCGGGGGCGCACATGCCAGAAGTTGCGAATTTATCTGGTAATGGCGAAAGGCTTCCATTCGCTCGTGGGCCTCACTCTCCCGCCCCATGCTAGCCCAGACGTCGGTGTAGAGCACATCGGCATCCGACACGGCTTCTCTTGGATCGGCGATAAGTTTGATTTTTGCTTTTGCGTCGCGCGCAGCCCACTCTAAGAGCTCCTCGTGAGGTTCGTATCCGGGAGGGCAGGCGAAATTTAGCGAAAAGCCAAGGCGCCCGGCCGCATTGATCCATGAATTTGCTACGTTGTTTCCGTCCCCCACCCATGCGACCGTGAGATTTTCGAGCGAGCCCCGTTTTTCGCGGATAGTCATAAGATCGGCCAGCACCTGGCAGGGATGGGAGTAGTCAGTCAAAGCGTTTATCACGGGAATGGAGGCGGAGCCGGCCAGTTCCTCAACGTCGCTTTGAGCAAAAGTCCTCATAACTATTGCGTCGATATATCGGTCCAGAACCCGCGCCATGTCGGCAAGAGGCTCCTGCCGTGAAATTTGGGTATCCTGAGCGGTCATGAACATGGGCTGCCCGCCCAGCCGGCAGATGGCGGCCTCGAAGGAAACCCGCGTTCTGGTCGAGGGTTTCAGAAAAATGAGACCCACGATTTTTCCGGTTAGAGACTTGGGCAGCGCGCCTGCGGCAAGCTCCGCCTTCATCTTTTCGGCTTTGGCGATCAGTCCGTGAATTTCCTGGGCGGAAAGGTCCCGGATCGAGAGCAGGTCGCGCTTCATAGGACTTCCTCTTTAAAGACGCCATCCAGGATGCCGATCATCTCGTCTATCTCGGAGTTGCCGGCGATAAGGGGCGGAACAAACCTCAAGACGGTATCGTGCGCGCAGTTTATTATGGCGCCCCTATCAAGGCATTTGGAAACGAATTTCGCCCCTGGGACAGCCAGTTCCAAACCCACCATGAGACCTCGCCCGCGGACGTCTTTGATGAACCCATAGCGCTCTTTGAGTTCCTGGAGCCTTGAGATGAAATAGGCCCCTGTCTCGCGCACCCTGCCCAGGAAAGCGGGTTCGGAAATGATCCTCAAGGTTGCCAGGGCCGCCGAGGCAACCAGGGGGCCACCGCCGAAGGTGGAAGCATGGCTGCCTGGAGTAAAAGCCCCGGCCGCTTCATCGACGGCCAGCATTGCCCCCATTGGCAATCCGTTTGCCAGCGCCTTTGCCAGGGTCATTATGTCAGGGGTCACATCCTCCTGCTCGTAGGCAAAAAGTGAGCCTGTCCTTCCCAGCCCCGACTGGACCTCATCAAAGATGAGCAGCAGTTTCCTCTGTTTGCACAGCGCCTTAAGGTCTCTCAAGTAGCCGGGAACCGCGAAATTGACCCCGCTTTCCCCCTGGACCGGTTCGACCATTACCGCGCAGGTCTTGTCCGTAATGGCCGCTTCAACAGCCGAAACAGAGTTAAAATAGACATGGACAAAACCTTCCACCAGCGGCTCGAAACCGTTATGTACCTTGCTTTGGCCGGTAGCCGAAAGGGTCGCCATGGTCCGGCCGTGGAAGGAATCATTCATCGAGATGATGTGAAACCTGCCGGGACCGAAGGTGTCACGGCTATACTTTCTGGCGAGCTTTATGGCCGCTTCGTTGGCCTCAGCGCCGGAGTTGCAAAAAAATAGCTTATCCGCAAATGAAAGGCGTGTCAATTCCGCCGCCAGCTCAAGTTGCGGATAGGTATAAAACAGGTTGGAAACATGAATCAGTTTTCGCGCCGCCTCACTGATTGCCAGGGCCACTTCCGGGTGGCAGTGCCCGAGGGCGCACACGGCAATGCCGGCAAGAAAATCGAGGTATTCTTTTCCGGCGTCATCCCAGAGCCTGCAGCCTGCCCCCCTGACAAAAGCCACGGGAAACCTGGCGTAAGTGCTGAATATGTGCTTGCCGTACTCCTTCTCTATCCCATCGATAAGTGCGTTCATTTCTCTCGCTCGCTGTTCCTCAGGATCTCTGTTCCGATCCCTGCGTCGGTGAATATCTCCAGCAAAATGGCGTGCGCAAGGCGGCCGTCAACTATGTGGACCTTTGCGGTCCCGGCCTCCAGGGCGTCGATTGCGCATTGGATCTTCGGTATCATCCCGCCCCGCAGCCTCTTGTCGCGCATGGCCGCTTGGGCTTCGCCGACAGTCATGCTCGATATGAGCTTCCCCTCCTCGTCGAGCACTCCGGGCACATCGGTCATTAGCAAAAACTTATCGGCCTTAAGAGCGCCCGCAATAGCCCCAGCCACAAGATCAGCGTTTATGTTGTAGGTTTCTCCGTTCTCACCCGCCCCGATCGGGGCGATCACCGGGATTATATCGCTTTGCAAAAGGGTTTGCAGGACCTCGATGTTTACCCGCACAACCTCGCCGACCAGTCCTATGTCAATTATCTCCGCAGGCCCATCCTCTGTGGTGTCTCGGACGATCCGGAGCTTTCGGGCCTCGATGAGTTGAGCGTCCCTGCCGCTCAACCCTACCGCGCGTCCTCCATGCCTGTTTATAAGGGCCGCTATCTCTTTGTTGATCTTTCCTGAGAGCACCATTTCCACGATCTCCATGGTATCGGCATCGGTTATGCGCATTCCGTCGCAGAAGTCCGATTTCTTTCCGATCCGCCGCAGCATCTCGCCTATCTGCGGCCCGCCGCCATGAACCACCACTGGATTTATCCCGATGTACTTCATCAGGACAACGTCCTTTGCGAAACTCTCCTTGAGTTCTTCGGCCACCATCGCGTGACCGCCGTATTTTACGACGATCGTCTTCTGATAAAACCTGCGAATGTAGGGGAGGGCCTCAACGAGTATATTAGCTCTTTCGATCATGGCAATCCTCCCGTAAACAGAAACAAAAATCCTCCCTTTCCGCCTAAACGGGAGGATTAGCGAAAAAATAAGTTGTTTGCACCAAAGTATTTAAAGGATTGTGCCGGGCGTTTCAAATAAAATATGCAGAAGTGGTTCTGCATGCCTCTGCGGTGGATTTTTTTGTTCCCTCTCCGCGAGGTTATTCGCTCGATCCAAGCTTTGCGATTTCGCTTTGAGTCAGGGCGACCGGCGCCTTTCTGTCCTCGAGCATGGAGGCATAGAAAAGAATTTTTGCACAGTGCTCGAGTTTTTCCATGCGCATGAAGGCTTCCATCAGGTTCCCACCGAAAGTGAGCGCCCCGTGTCTTTTGAGAAGTATCGCCCGGCTGTCCGGGATATAAGGTTCGATTGACTGCGGGACTTCGTTGGTCGATGGAGTTGCGTAGGGCGCAAGGGGAACTTTGCCCAGCATGAGCCAGACCTCGGGCAGGACTTTCGAGTTGAACGGAAACCCGGCCAGTGTGAATGCGGTTGCCATAGGCGGGTGCGCATGCACGATTGCCAAAACGTCCGGCCTCATGCTGTAGACCTGGACGTGCATTAATATTTCTTTTGACGGCCTCATCGGGCCTTCCAGAAGATCTCCCCGCATACAGGTCTTTGCGATCTCTTCCGGCTCGATGTCCCCCTTGGAAACACCGGTCGGGGTTATCAGCATGCAGTCCCGGCCGGCCCTGCAACTGACGTTGCCGTCGCTTGCCGCAATCAGCCCCTTGCTCTCCAGCTTGCGGCAGATCTTGATTATCTCCAGACGTAAACTCCGCTCTTGACTATCCATCCTGCTCCCCCCAAAATCGCGCTTTGAGCGGCGCTCGGCCGGCTCGACTCTTGAAACCCGGTTCATCGCCGTTGCATACTACACTTTACAGCCTTGCGGGCGCCAGACCGAATAGAATCTCCAAAGGAGAAGAAAATATGATCAGGTGGTTCAAGCAGAAGGAAAAGAAAGACCGTCGGCAAAAAAGAGAGAATTTGCCGGAAACCAAGACCGTTGAAAAAGAAGAGCCGGACGAGGATATCTTCCCAGGAGAGACTCGGGTCCCGGAGGAAGTGGCCGGGGCGGGTATCCCTGAGAGACTCGAACCCGAAACGATTCCCTCTGGTGTGCCTGGCGAAAAGGAGACCTTGGATGAAGAAGATGAGGTCATGGATGAAGAAGATGAGGCCACGGATGACGGCGTCCCGAAAGGGAGTTTTTTCAGGCGCCTTCGCCGGCGGCTCAAAGGAACACGGGAGAAATTCGTCCACCGGATAGATCGGCTGGCTCTCGGCAAAAAGGTCATAGATGAGGAACTGCTCGATGAACTGGAAGAAATTCTCATTACCTCCGACTTGGGGGTGAGAACCACCGGGATGCTGCTAGGCAAAGTCGCCGGCAAGGTGAAGAGAAAGGAATTGAGCGATCCCGCCCGGCTTAGAGAGCAGATACGGGAGGAAATCAGGTCCGTTTTGAGCGTTGAAGCCCCCGTGCTCGACTACCGCACGCACAAACCATTCGTCGTCATGATCGTGGGAGTAAACGGCACGGGCAAGACTACGACCACCGGAAAGCTGGCCAACCAGTTGAAACAGCAGGGCCTGAAGCCGATGCTGGCCGCCTGCGATACCTTCCGGGCTGCCGCAGTCGAACAATTGTCAATCTGGGGCGAGCGTACCGGGGTCCCGGTGGTTAAGCAGAAAAGCGGATCGGACCCCTCCGCTGTGGCCTTCGACGCGCTCGATGCAGCGGTTTCGCGCGACATCGACGTCCTGCTGATGGACACCGCAGGCCGCATGCACACCAAGGTCAATCTCATGGAGGAACTGAAAAAAATCCACCGGGTCATCAGCAGAAAGATGACGGAGGCCCCGCACGAGGTGTTCCTGGTCCTCGACGCCTCTACGGGCCAGAACGCCCTCTCGCAGGCAAAGCTCTTCAAGGAGGGCATAGGCCTGACAGGGCTGATTTTGACCAAACTCGACGGCACTGCAAAAGGCGGGGTTATCGCTGCAATTTGCGACGAGCTTCAGGTACCGGTCCGCTATATAGGGATCGGAGAGCGCCTTGACGACCTGCGCCCGTTTGACGCCGAGGAGTTTACGAATGCGTTGTTTTAATCCGGGGCTAAGGTATGATACCCAGTTTGCAGTTTATGCGGGTTTTGCTTGCCGGCACTCAAATCCGAGTAGGGAAACGGTATAACAACGACATCCTGTTATCGCCATCAGGCGCGAACAGTTGCTTGAATCGTTTCGGGCTTCAGGCGCAAGAGGCGCGGGGGGCAAACTCGGACCAATGTGACCCCCCCCCACGCTCCAACCCTCAGAACTCACTTCACTCTTCATCCCCCTTGCTCTTAGCCTCTTCAATCAGCTCGAGCAAAGAGGTGATCTTCTCTTTGGGCTTCTTGTCTGCAAACTCATCCCACTTTTGCGGCGAAAGCTTTTTCCTGAGGTATGCTTCAACCGGAAAGAAGGCTTGCCAGCAGACAATAATCCGATGACATGGAAGGTCCCCGGCTTCCTGCATGCAATATGTGAAAGGCGCTTCCCCGCCCAGCCTGGGGCACCTGATCCAGAGTCCCTCGCTCGTCTTCGAGCACTGCTCGCTGCTTATCACGGTTTTGGAAAGCCTTCGATTGATTTGAGGGCCCGCTCAATTTCCTCGTCGGTCAGCTTGTGCTGGGTGAGCTTTCCCGAAAGGAAGGCGTCATAGGCGGACAAATCTATTATTCCGTGACCGCTGAAGTTGAACAGGATCACCTTTTCCTTTCCTTCCTGCTTCGCGCGCTCTGCTTCCTGAACCACGGCGGCTATGACGTGATTGGTCTCCGGCGCCGGGATTACCCCCTCGGACCTCGCCCATTTGACTCCTGCCGTGAAAGTCTCGATCTGGTCATATGCCCTTGCCTCGACGATGCCCTCCTTCACAAGATGGGAAACTATCGGGGCCATTCCGTGGTACCGAAGCCCGCCGGCGTGGATAGACTCGGGCAAAAAATCGTGACCAAGCGTGTGCATGGGCAGAAGGGGCGTGGTCATGGCCGTATCCCCGAAGTCGTATGCGAACGGACCACGGGTCAGAGTCGGGCAGGACGCGGGTTCGGCTGCAACCACGGACAACTTTTTGCCGTGGATTTTGTCGCGCACGAACGGCAGGGAAAGGCCGGCAAAATTGCTGCCCCCGCCTGCGCATCCCATTACCACGTCGGGGTATTCACCTATTTTAGCAAGCTGTTTGTGGGCCTCGAGGCCGATAACGGTCTGATGGAGCAGCACGTGATTGAGAACACTGCCTAGAGAGTAGCGGGAATCCTTGTTTCCAACTGCGTCTTCGATGGCTTCGCTTATGGCGATACCGAGGCTCCCAGGAGAGTCGGGACTTTCGGACAGGATTTTTCGGCCCGCCCGTGTCCTGTCGCTCGGACTCGGTATGCACTCGGTCCCCCAGGTGGCCATCATAAGGCGCCGGTAAGGCTTTTGCTCGTAGCTGATCCTCACCATGAAAACCCTGCACTCCAGGCCAAACATCGCGCATGCCATGCTCAGAGCGCTCCCCCATTGGCCTGCCCCGGTTTCCGTTGACAGCCTCTTTATGCCGAAAGCCTTGTTGTAGTAAGCTTGGGCGATCGCCGTATTGGGCTTGTGAGAGCCGGGCGGACTCGCTCCTTCGTACTTGTAGTAAATCTTTACGGGGGCCCCGAGGAGTTTTTCGAAGTTGTGTGCGCGGATAAGCGGCGTTGGACGCCATATAAGGTATTTCTCCAGCACGGGTTCCGGGATGTTTATCCAGCGATCGGTTGCGACTTCCTGCTCGATCAGATTCATGGGAAAAACAGGGGCCAGGTCCTCGGGACCTACCGGTTTGCCCGTTCCGGGATGCAGCGGCGGGCTCATCGGCGTGGGCATGTCGGACAGGATATTGTACCATTGCCTCGGAATTTCATTGTCTGCCAGAACGACCTTTGTCTGTTCCATTTCTCGTTTTCCTCCAGCCTGTTGAGGGTTGAAAACCAAGCGGCCCAAGAGACAAAAAAGCCGTGGGGCCAGGTCTACAAATTGAACCTGGCCCCACGGCCCATAATTTATTCAAAACGGGGCTTATGTGGACAGGCTCACCTCAAAGCCTGCCACAACCACACCATGGAACAATTCCTGAGAACGGCCGCCAACATACACTCCTGTCAATGAGGACTTCGTACTTAATACAACAAAAGGCTCAATGTCAAGGAAACTTTTTATTTCTTCCTCCACCTGGCCGAAAAGAAACCGTCCACGTCATGCTTATGAGGCCAGCAACGGCAGTAAGGTCCCGATACCATTTCCCGGCAGGCGTAAGGCAGGTTTTGGGCCGCCGATTCTATTGCAAGTTCCGGGTGTGATTCGCTCAGGTGTTGGGCCACTGCTTCGTTTTCGTCCCTGAAAACCGAGCAGGTTGCATAGACCAGTACTCCGCCGGGTTTTAAAAACTGTGCGGCATGAGGGAGCAGCTCTTTCTGGAGCCGGGACAGCCGGTAGGGATCTTTTATGTGCCTGCGCCACTTGATGTCTGGCTTTCGCCGCATCGTCCCCAGGCCCGTGCATGGGGCGTCAAGCAAAACGCGGTCAAAAAGACCGGTCGATTGGGGCCCAAGCATCAGGACATCTTCGGCAATAGTGCGAATTATCGTTATCCCCTGCCTGCTGGCGTTTTTGCGGGCTTCTTCGAGTTTCCAGGCCGATTTGTCAATGCAGAGCACTTCGCCCTCGTTTTTCATCATCATGGCAATGTGGGCCGACTTAACGCCCAAACCGGAGCAAAGGTCCAGGACGCGCTCTTCCGGCATAGGGGTGAGCATAAAGGAAACCATCTGCGAGGCCTCGTCCTGCGCCTGCAGCCAGCCTTGGCGGAACGCGGACGTCCCGGTCATGTCGCGCCTTGGCGCTTTTACCCTCAGGGCCTGTTCAAGCCAGGGTGAGGGTGCCGCCTCGATTCCTTCGGCCTTCAAAGATTCTATTGCCTCTTCGCGCGAGACTTTGAGCGTATTGACCCGGAACACCGCCGGGGCGATCCGGTTGTTCGACTCACAAAAAAGCCCTGCTTCTTCGATGCCGATCTCATCGATAAGCCTGCGTACGAGCCAGACCGGGTGTGAGGTCATTACCGCCATATGCGCCGCCGGGTCCTTCAGCGGGTCGGGCCAGTTCCACGGCGAGCCGCCGCGGCCGATTTGCCCGAGGCCTTCGGCTTCGGGCGGAGTTTCGCTTCTTCTGGCCGCCTCGCGCAAAATTGCGTTTATGAACTTGATAACATAAAGTGGCTGGCTGCTTTTGGCGATGTCAACCGTATCGTTTACGGCTGCGTGATCAGGTATGCGGTCGAGAAAGAGAATCTGATAGAGGGCCAGCCGAAGGAGGACCCTTACAGCCGGAGCGATCTTGTCGGGCCTCGTCCTGCTAAGTTCATCGATGTGCCAGTCAAGCCGGCCCTGCCAGCGCACAACACCATATACAAGCTCGGTCAGAAGCGCCCGGTCACGCTCATCGAGGCGCGAGTGCCGCTCGAGGGCGGTCCGGATCAACCGGTCGGGATGGGAGGCCTTCTGCTCGATGTGCAGCAGAATCTGGTAAGCCAGGGTTCGCGACGTGACCATGTTCAGTGAACAGTGTAGTGTGAACAGTGAGCAGTGAACGGGTGCGCCCTCTTCACTGTTCACTCTTCCCCGGAAGGACTTCCCGAAGCACGGATTCGACTCGGTCCAGCGCCACCTGTGTATTGAGGCATGGTCCGAAGGGGCGCTGGTTGAAAATACCGTAAACGGGCAGCGGGGTGGTATCCTGGATACCGCTGGTCAGGTCCCTCTCGCATGCAACGGCTATAATCAGGTCGGGACGAGTCTCGATGACTATCCGGCGCGCAATGGTTCCTCCGGTGGCAACCGCCATGTGCACGCCGTATTTTTCCGCAAGCCCGAGAAGGTCCTTTATGCTGCATTTGCCGCAGCGTTTACAATTCTGCACCTGGTGGGTGATCTTCACCAGACAGTCTTTATCCTGAAGACAGTGCGGCATCAGGAGCAGCACTGAGCGCGGGGGACTTCCATTGCGGCATTGGGCTAGAACAAGCTCGTTGTTTACGGCCACGAACGCATGCTGGACCTGTTCGCGGCGAAAGCCCGCGAGCCTGCCGAGACCGACCAGTATGGGCAGAAGCAGCTTGATGGCAACACTGCGGAGCTTGCGCGAAAAAGAAACATCACGGCCCAAGGCGAAAACTGCGGCCAGTAGCCCGAGGCTTCCGAGCAGCACTGCGCCAACCAGGACGGTAAGGATTGCCATTATCAGTGGAAGGTGGACGGAAATCCTGCCAAAACCGTAATAGGGCACTACGTAGAGAAGGATCAGAACGGCGGTGGCGATGATCCCGAAAAGCGCAACAAGAGATATTACGATCCGCTTTTCGGAACCGGCGGCAGGCTCGTTGAAGAGAGGGAAGGCTTCTTTTGGGGGCTGTTCGGTCGGTTTTTCCACGTGAGTCATTCCAGAAACGAGCCTCTCGGTATAGGCCTGCCGCAAGTAAATTCACATGCCCGCATGCGCCGCAGGCCCTCCAGTTGCAGCTCCCCGACGCACAGGGACTGACCGCAGCCTCCAGCAACTATGAGGCCGCATTCCGCCATGCCCAACACCTCGCCCGGAGCTCCGGCTGCCGCCCAGGGAAATGAGGCAGCCCGGAAGCACTTGACCCTTTTTCCCCCCAGCGCAAACCACGCACCCGGCGCCGGATCAAACGCCCGAACCTTATTTATAATATCTTTTACCGTAGAATTCCAATCAATCCGAAGCTCCTCTTTTTGGATCGCAGGGGCGTAAGTAGCCAAACCTTCATCCTGAGCCCGGGGCGTGAGCCGTCCGGCCGTCCAGTCGCGGAGGGTGCCGGCCAAAAGCTCCGCGCCATGTTCGGCAAGGGTTTTGTAAACCGTCCCGAAAGTATCCTCTGGACCTATCGGGACTTCTTTTTGCGAAAGCACCGGTCCTGTGTCCATCCCGGAGTCGAGGAGCATTATCGAGATGCCAGCCAGACCTTCCCCCGCCAGTATGGCGCGCTGGATAGGGGCGGCCCCCCTGTAGCGAGGCAAAAGAGACCCATGGACGTTCAAAGTCCCGAGAGGGAAAATGTCAAGGAAAGACTGTGGAAGAATCTGTCCGAAAGCCACCACCACAGCGCACTCCGCGCCGTATGCCCTTATATTTTCGATAACTTCGCCACCACGGATGCGTTCGGGCTGGTATATCGGAATCCCTGCTTCATTGGCCAGGGTTTTGACGGGCGATTCACAGATCCTGCGGCCCCTGCCGCTCGGGCGGTCGGGCTGAGTGACTACAAGGCGGACCCCGGCCTTGTATTCCAGCAATTTGCGCAGACACTGCACGGCAAAATTTGGGGTCCCAAGAAAGACTAGTCCAGGCACAGCGGCGATTCTTCCCCTTGCTCCTTAGATTTCTTTTTCCACCTTCTTTTGAAAATGTCCCTGGCGATCGGGCTTATCCGGTCGATAAACAGTTTGCCTTCCAGGTGATCCATTTCATGCTGGAGCGCAATCGCGAGCAGGCCCCCGGCGGCTATTTCGATCTTTTCGCCCTGCCGGTCAAGCCCGCACACCACGACCTCTTCGTGCCTCGCCACATTGGCATAATACTCGGGTACGCTGAGGCAGCCTTCCTCGAACGTTGTCTCGCCACGGCAACTTACCATCTCGGGATTTATGAGCACGATCAGCCCGTATTCGGATTCCTCGCGCTGAATATGTATTACCAGCACACTGAGCGGGCGGCCAACCTGGTTTGCCGCAAGGCCGATTCCCGGCGCGTCATACATCGTCTCGACCATGTCGTCTATGAGACGCTGAATGGCGTTGTCGATATTATTGACTCGTTGGGCCTTTTGGCGCAATACAGGGTCAGGATATATACAGATTGGAAGAAGCGACACCTAACTATTTCCTTTCATAGTAGTTCAACGCTCCGCTAGGCGAGGGCCGCCAGCCATGATCCTGACGCTTAGCCGTACGGGCGGCTGGGCCTGCCCCGTGTGCCTTGAGTTTTTTTATTGTAAACCGGCGGACTAGCATTTTCAACGGCATCTTGGCGGATACCACCCCATCGGATGCCGGACAAAAACAAATTAGGGAATTCATTCCTCAATTACTCGTATGATAGCCTTATATAATACCTTGCTCGAAAAGAAATGCGCCTGACATGATAAGAGCGGCAAACCGTGCGCGCAGCCATGCAGAACGCACAGACATTAAACGTGGTGCGTTTGAAGGCAAGCCAAATGTTAAGCGCATCAGAAAGTAAAGTGACAATGGTGTCAAGGTCTCGCTTCGCGGGGGCTTTGCCCTACTTCACTTTGTGAAGTGGGCTTGCCCGGCCTCCCTTAGCGAAGTGCGAGCGCGTAGCGCGGAGGCCGACCGCAAAATAGGTCTATCGCACGCGATGGGCGGGAGCGGGAGGCCTTCCTGATCGATACTCTTGGCTACACAGTGCAGGAGGGCGAACAACATCCGGATAGTTTATTGAAAAAAATACTAATGTTGTTAAAATAGCGCCGGCATAGGTTATTCGGGACCTGACTGTTCCTCCTTTCCAAATCTGGAATTTCAAGTGTTTCATCCGGTGTTTTCGGATAGACACGAGCTGTTCGAGACCTGATTCTTCCTGCTTTCCGAATCGCAGACGGCAAAAGTTCCCGGCCTTTTGTTTGGATGAAAAGCGAATGCTGCAAAAAACTTTGCAAGTTCAGCACGGCCTTGAAACGATCAACGACCAATTCGCTGCTTTAAGCGGCCTGGTTGATCGTGGGACGATGAGCGGGCCGGAGCTGGAAAAAATCGTTCTGGAGTCTGGGGGCGCGGTAAGGCGCATCGAAGAGTCGGTATTGAGTCTGGGCATCGCAAAGCATGAAATCCTGCTTTGCCTGAGCGAACATTATTGTCTTCCGTTCGTAGAATTTAACGAGAGCCTTCCGGCGCCCTGCAAAATATTAGAGCGCCTCGATCTCGAGGAGCTTAAACGCGATCTTTGGTTCCCTCTTTCGGTAGCGGGGGAGGAGGCCCGGATCGCAGCATCCAGTCCGTTCGACCCCGAGCTGCGTAAAAAGATCAAGGAAACTCTCGGCGTCCTTTCGGTCCACTTCGTGCTGGCCCTTCCCTCCGACCTCACCCGTATGATAGAGCACGTTCAGGACGTCAATCCGGGTTTCCCACCGTCCGCTGGAAGGACCCCTCTGGCCAGGCTTCGCACCAGGCTTGCGAGCGACCGGACAATCCTGGCCTGGTACAGAACTTCAATAGCAAAGGCTCGAACGGGCCTGGCGCTCATGCGAACGGGGATTTCCTTTATCGCCATCAGTCTTACTCTGCTAAGAATTTTCGGAATCGGCTATCTAAGCATCATCCAGGCGCCTCTGCTGTTGGTGGGTATCATCATGGCTGCGGACGGCCTGATGTGGTATCTGCCCACAAGGAAGCTGGAACCGGGTGAAATAGGTACCGTGCCTACACGCTCTACCTTCGGGACCACTATTGTCGAGCTGAAATCGACCGATGAAGGCCATGTGCTGACGAGGTCTGAACCGATCAAAGGCGCAGAACAGCTTCGGACCAAGTGGAACAGGCTCTCTCCGGTTATGAGGCGCCGATTCTTCGCAATCGACAGGACCGACCTGGCTGAAGAGAGGACTTTCCTTGCGGCATACAGGACAAAGATGGCAAGGGCCCGGACCGGCCTGGCCTTCACCCGGACCGGCAACTCGTTTGCCGGCCTGGGCATCCTGCTTATCAGGCAATTTCGTCCCGGCCTGTGGACGATCTTTTATGCCGGCATGATCTTAACGGGCCTCGTCATGTTTCTGGAAGGCGCCCGATGGTACTTCCCCGGACGGCGCGCAGGGCTTGAGAGCTCCAAGACAATACGCCAAATCGAGGAAAGCACCTCCATATGGGATTTCATGTTCCGCGCTTTCAGCCGGCTCGATGACATGCCGCCCAAACTGATGGTCAAGGGGACATATGCCCCTGGCATCTGGGGGACAACCGGCCTTGCTCTGGAACGCACTCTCCTTGCCGAAAGGCGCAACGTAAAGTCAAGGCTCAGGACCACGATGGCAAGGTCGAGGACTGGCCTCTCATTCATCAGGACGGGCACAAGCATCTTTTCCGTCGGTTTGGGTCTTCTGTTCTATTTTGGCTGGGGCAATATTCTATGGACGCTTTTTGATTTCCTGCTGATACTTGCCGGCCTGCTTTCGATGGCCGACGGCCTCCACTGGCACCTATCCGCCGAGCGGACGAAAAGACAACTGCCTTATTGCTACGAAGACCTGGAGATCCGCATGCCTGATTTCGGCAAGCCGACCCAGTTGTGGAAAAAGGTGATATTTAGCTATGATGACAATGAATGTAGCTGAATCCATGGAGAATTTTCAGGTCCTGGTGGATCGGGGGACTATCACCGCAGGTCAACTGCGCTCTGCGGGGGAAGCGGCGCAGGCCAGGGACGTGGAAGTGGAGGAGATTCTCCGCTACGGGTTGGGCATTCCGCGCCGCAAACTGCTCGAGGCCCTTGCCGGCCACTACCGCTGCGAGTGGGTGGAGTACGACGAAAGACTTCCGGTGCCCCCTGAGCTTCTTGCCGGGCTGGACCCGGAGAGGCCCTGTTCAAACCTGTGGTTTCCCGTCGCATTGGACAATGACACCGTGGTCATAGCGGCCCGCGATCCCGGCGACCCCCTGATGATCGAGGAAGTCGCAGACTGTTTCAAAGCCGGGGAATTTCGGTTCCACGTGGCCCTTGCTGAAGATATTTCCTATTTTATAGAGGATTTTCTGAATTCGGATCCCGCTCATCTTATCGGAAACGAAAGAACGGCCCTGGCGCTCTGGCGCAATACAATGGCCCGATGGAGAACTAAGCTGGCGAGCTATCGTACGGATTTCGCAAGGGTAAGGACCCAATTGAGCCTCCTGCGGGGAGGCCTTACGATGATGATAATCGGAAGAACGCTACTGCGCAGCGGCAAAGCAATCCATTTGGCGCCGATCTACTGGACGATGATTGCCGTTGGTTTGGCGCTTATTTTTCTCGGACTGCTAAGTTATCTCAGGGTCAAAAAATCCATTTTCCGCCCCCCAAGGCATGAGACTCTCGTAGAAGTAACGGCGGCAAGCCTGCACTTTTTAGAAAACTACCAGTTTGTAGAAAGGGGAAACCCCGGCGGCAAAGACGGAAAGACGATGCTGGCCCGGCTTTCGGATATGGCTTATCGCACAGTGACAATGATTGAACCCTCACTCGACAACAAGCCGCGTTCACAGCTCGCACACGAGAGGAACCTTTTCGCCGCTCAGCGCACCATAGCGGCATGTTACCGCACCATCTACTCCCGCGCCAGGACCGGTCTTTCTTTCATTCGCACCGGGGTCTCCTTTGCAAGCGTCGGGGTTGGCCTGATTTCCTATTTCGGCGCCAGCATGCTAAACATGGTGGATGCATTTATAATTCTGGCTGGCGTGCTGATGGTCGTTGACGGTATATTATGGTCCTGGCCTGTAAGAAAAGAAAGCTACGAGGCACTCAAATGCGCGGTGTCCTTCTAGCTGGTTCCCGGATGGACACTGGATAAGCAAAGCCGCACGATGGAAGATTGATGAAGATAGTCCACAAAATATTACTCGCCAATTTCGTCAATATTTTGCTGATAGCCCTGACCGGCTTCTTTGCCTACCGCAGCCTGGAGCAGGTTCTGACAAAATTACGGTTCATGGAAATCGCCGAAGACCTCAATTCATCTTTTCTCGAGATGAGGCTCGCAGAAAAGAATTATTTCCTCTATGGAGACAGATCGGCCCTGCCGGAAATCGAAAAGAAAATAGACGCGGTCTTTTACGTCATCGAAGATTCCAGGCCGGATATCCTTCGAGCGATCGGAAAGGGCAAAACAGACCAGTTGGAGTCAAGCCTTGCGAATTACCGGCAGGCCCTCGAACAGTCTGAAGTCGGCGATATGGCCGCGCGGACCAACGTTCGGGAGGCCGGCCAAAAGCTGGGAGCATTTACAAATGATCTCACGGTCACCGAGAGAAAACAGGTGAACCGAATCATCACGGACTCAAAGGAGAGACTCTCTTTCTCTCTGGCGTTCATCCTGCTTTCCGCAGTCGGCATCACCAGCCTTATGTCCTTCAGGGTCCTCAGTTCTCTCAAACGGATAGAAAAGGCCACACATTTGATATCCGAAGGCGATTTCAGCAAAATCGAACCGAACACATCCCAGGATGAATGCGGCCTCGCTATTTCCGCGCTCATTTCAATGGCCCAGGAACTCCGGAACCGCGAAGAGCAGGTCCTGGAGGCGAGAAAACTTGCTTCAATCGGAATACTCATCGCAGGTGTGGCTCACGAGGTCGGAAACCCGCTCAATAATATCTCGATGATGGCGCAAAACTTTGTCGACCTCTATGATAACCTGGGCCGTGACGAGCATATCGAGTACATGAAAAGAGTCGAGGAGGAAACCGAGCGCATTCAGCGCATAGTAAAGGATCTGCTCGATTTTGCCAGACCCAAAAAACCCGACCTCAAGGAAACCTTCATCAACAATGTAGTCCATAAGAGCATGCGGCTTGTTCATAACATGATCTGTATCTGCAACATCGAAGCGCAGCTTGATCTGGCGGATGATCTACCTTCGGTCTATATAGATGAACACCAGATCCAGGGGGTACTGATCAACCTGCTCACCAATGCGCTCCATGCTTCATCGCCTGGAGACCGGCTGCACCTCTCGACCCGTTTTAACCCCGGCACCAGCCGAGTGGAAGTTGAGGTCGAGGATGCCGGGAAAGGAATAGCCCCCGAAATGCTGCCCCACATCTTCGACCCTTTCTTTACCACCAAAGGGGCAAGCGGAACGGGACTGGGTTTATTTGTCAGCTACGGAATCATCAAAAACCATAATGGAGACTTGAGGGTGAGAAGCGAGTTGGGGGAAGGAACGTGCTTCACAATGGAACTCCCCGTTTACCGACAGATCGAGAGGAGCGAACAATGTCTGGTTTCAGGATTATAGTGATCGACGACGAGAGGATTGTTGGACAGATGATTAAAGCTGCCATGGAACCGGACGGCTATAAAGTGGAAACCTTTCTGAATGCGGAACCCGCATTTGCGCGGCTCAGAGAGGAAAAATTCGATGTGGTGATCACTGACCTCAAGATGAAAGGCATCGATGGGATGGATGTCCTGCGGACAATCAAAACCGCATATCCCGAGGTCAAAGTTATTATGATAACAGCCTTTGCGAGCCTGGATTCAGCGGTTGAAGCCATGAAGAGCAAGGTGGACGGTTTTTTCGCCAAACCGGTTAAGATAAAAGACCTGAAAGAATGCGTCCAAAAGCTTATGAATCCAGCCGACGTGGCGGCGCTCTGAACCAAAGACGTCCCCGCCTCGCAGAGCTTAGATACACAACATTTCCCTGAAGATCTCTGCGCCTCTGCGGTAAATTTTTTGTCCCCGCCTCACCGCTTCTCCGCGTCTGTCATGTCTGCCGCCGCGCCGGTACGGTTCCACCAGCCGCCGCCAAGCGCCATGAATAGAGCTGCGCTGTCGGCAAAACGGTTTGCCCGGGCCTGCACGAGATTTATCAGTGCCTGTTGCCAGCCCTGTTCGGCGGCGAGCACCGCCGGGTAGTTAACATAACCGAGTTGCAACTGTTTGCGTGTAAGCTCAAGGGTTCGCCAGGCGGCGCGTTCTGCGGCTACTGCCGCCTTTAGAGCATCTGCATCGGATTGGAGCGCGTGAAGCGTATCCGCCACGTTCTGGAAACCGTTTATGACAGCGCTGCGATACTGCGCGGCCGCTAGATCCAGGCCGGCTTCGGCAGCGCGTTTTTTGTGCAGCAGGGTGCCGGCATCGAAAATGGTCTGTGTCAGGCTGCCGGTTAGACTATAGAAAGTGTTGCCGGGAATGAACATTTGACCGATCTGTGTCGAGGAGCCGCCCATAGCGCCGGTGATGTTGAACTGCGGCAGCATGTTGGCGACGGCAACACCTACCTGGGCGCTTGCGGAATGCCACTGAGCCTCGGCGGCGCGTACGTCAGGGCGCTGCTCCACAAGCTTTGAAGGCAGGCTGACCGGCAGCTCCTGCGGCAGGTGCAGAGCATCCAGGTCGAATTTTTCCACCAATTCCTCGCTTGGAAACCGCCCGGCAAGGGCCGCAAGCATGTCGCGCGTGAGCGCCAGTTGTTTTTCCAGAGGTGGCAAGGTTGCCTGGGCCTGGGCCAGCGCGGCTTCCTGCGCAGCCACATCGAGTCCGGTTGCGTAGCCAAGCGCCAGGTGGCGGCGCTGTATTTCGAGCAGTTTGGCTGCAACTTCGATTATGCTGTGCGTGGCCTCTATCTGAGCGCGCAGCGAGGCTTCCTGTACTGCTGCGGCCACGACGTTGGAGCTAAGCGTCAGGTAAGCCGCCTCGAGCTGGAAACACTGGAACTCGGCCTGCGCCGCAAGCGATTCCACCTGCCGCCGGTTTAAACCGAACACGTCGGGCATATAGCTCACGGTTAACTGAGCGGTATAGAGCGTGAAATACGGGGCGCCCGAGGTCAACGTGGGCGCGATCGTTTCCGTGGCGCCCTTCTGGGGGCTGGCCGAACCGTTGGCCTGGACGGTGGGGAAATAAAAACCCTTTTGAGCGGCGACATACTCCCGGGCCTGGCGCAGCGCCGCCTTCGCCGCGTCGATAGTGGGGTTGGTTTTAATCGACCGTTCGATCAGGCTATTTAGCGGCGGTGACTCAAACAGCGCCCACCACTGGTGTGGAATGTCCATATCATTGACAAAGCGCTGTTCTACGCCGCCTGCCACGTTAGGCGACGAGGCCGTCGCTGTGAGCGGTTGTGGAGTGTAGCCGGCAGCCGCCGGGGCCTCGGGGCGATGGAAGTCCGGGCCGACTGCGCAGCCTGAAACCAGGGCCAAAAGTGAACATGCTGCTATGCAGCAAAAGCATTTTGCGGACATTTTTTGAATTCCCCCTGCCCCCCTGAAAAGAGGGCTATAGGTCCAATATTACTTATTTGACCTATTGTCCTTTCTGGGCCTCTTTCTCCTTGCCAGGGAAAAGCATCCGGAGCGCCGGCACGACCAGCAGCAGGATAATTGGGCCGATGAGCATCCCTCCCACGATTACTGTTGCCAGGGGACGCTGCACCTGGCTGCCGATGCCGGTGGAAAGCGCGGCGGGCAGCAAGGCGAGACAAGGAGACAGCGCCGTCATGAGCATAGGCCGCATACGCTGTTGCGCGGCATGAAACATAGCGTCCACTTCGTCCGGGTAGTTGCGGGTCCGCCTGACCTCGTTATAATAAGTTATTAGTAGAATATTATTCATGACCGAGACCCCGAAGAGCGATACGAAACCGATCGCAGCCGAGATGCTGAAGTCGATGCCTGTGACACAGAGCGACAGCACGCCGCCGGCGACGGCAAAAGGTATTCCGGCCAGCACCAGCAGGCTGTCAAGCATGGAATTGAACAGGCCGTAGAGTATCGCCACGATCAGAACGAGACTGATCGGTATGATGACCTGCAGCCGCTTTGCCGCGAGTTGAAGTTCCTCGAACTCGCCGGCCCACACGACCCGGTATCCGCTCGGCAGCTTCACATTATGCGTGATACGATTTTGCGCTTCGGCGACGGCGCTTCCAAGGTCGCGGCCCCGTACGCTGAACTTGACCGGGATATAGCGCTGATTGCGTTCGTGATAGATATAGGATGCACCCGTATCCAGGGATATGTCGGCGAGTTCGTTGAGCGGAATATACGCATTTGCGCCGTTTCCGGTTTGATAGCCGACCTTGATGTTTCGCACCGCATCAATGCTGCTTCGATACTCGGGCGCCAGGCGAACGGTGAGGTTGAACTGGCGATCGCCCTCCAGGACCGTGGTCGCTGTCGTGCCGCCCAAAGCTGTTTGTACAACCGTGTTTACATCACCGGCATTTAGGCCGTAGCGGGCCGCCTTTGCACGATTCACCTTAACGTTCAGGTTTGGTTGTCCAAGGACCCGAAAGAGCCCGAGGTCTTCGACTCCTTTGACCTGCTCCATTTCGTGGCGGACCTGGGCGGCGATCTGCTCTAATATAGCCAAATCGGGACCGACGATCTTGACGGAATTGGCGCCTTTGACACCCGACATGCCCTCTTCAACGTTTGTCTGTATGTACTGCGAAAAGTCGAAGGTAATGGCGATGAACTCCCTGGAGAACTCCGTCCGCAACTCTTCAACCAATTTTTCTTTGGTCATGCCCCGGGGCCATTGGTCGAACGGCTTCATAAAGACGAAAAACTCTGCTTCGTTGAACCCGCCGCAGTCGCTGCCGTCGTCCGGCCTGCCATGCTGGGAGACCACCGTGCTGACTTCCGGACGGTGCAGGAGAATCTCGCGAATCTTTGTCACCGCCGGCATGGCCGCTTCGAGCGATATTGTAGGGGGCATCGATGCATGAATATCGAGGTTGCCTTCCTCGAGGGCCGGCAGGAACTCGGTGCCCATCAGCGGGATGAGAAATCCTACCGCCGCCAGAAACATGAGTCCGATTGCGACAACGGTCTTGGGGTTTGTAAGCGTCCGGCGCAGGACAGGGGTGTAGGCGGCGCGCAGCGCCTTTACCACGATCGTCTCGACTTTTTTGACCCGGTCGGGGAGCAGGAGCGAAGCGAGGACCGGAGTCACGGTGAAAGTCGCTATCAACGCGCCTGCCAATGCATAGCCGTAGGTCCTGGCCATGGGACTGAAAATCTGCCCTTCGACGCCTTGCATGGTGAAAAGCGGGATGAAAGCCGCAACTGTTATCATAGTTGAGAAGTATATCGCCCTGTCCACTTGCAGGGCGCTGATGTAGATCATGCGCAACCCATCGGTCCATGCCCTGCCGGTGGCTACTGTACGGCTGGTAGGGTCCGATCCGAACCGCCCTTCGGCGAGACCTTCCAGAAGCCTTTTTCTTTCATCTTCTTTCGTCTGCAAATTCCGAAATATGTTCTCGACTAATATCACCGCTGAATCCACGATGATGCCGAAGTCGATGGCTCCAATGGACAGGAGGTTCGCGTCTTCCCCTCGACAGACCATAATTATGATGCTGAAGAAGAGCGCGAAGGGAATATTTAGCCCGACGATAAGGGCGCTACGAAGATTACCCAGAAAAGTCCACTGGATCAGGAAAACCAAAAGGAAGCCGAAGATAAGATTGTGGAGGACCGTATTGGTGGTTACCGAGACGAGCCAGCCTCGGTCATAGAAGGGTACTATCTTGACTCCCGGAGGCAGCGTCCCGTCGCTGTTGATCTTTGCGACTTCGGCCTTGACTCGGGCCAGCACATCTTTTGTCTGTAGCGTCCGGTTCATCACCACGATGGCCGTTACCGCGTCGTCATACTCATCGCGGCCGCACTTGCCAAGGCTTGGTACATGCCCGACATAGACCTTCGCAATGTCTTTCACCAGGACTGGAATGGAGTTGGATTGCGTCAGGACGATATTTTGGATGTCATCGACCTTCCAGCCTTGAGTCAAATCCGTGGCGCCGCCGCTGTCGATCAGGCCAACGCCGCGGATGTTCACGGACTGCTGGCCGATATTGATCGTGCGTCCGCCCACGTTGATGTTAGCGTTGCCGATAGCGGCGACCAACTGGGGTATGGTCACATTGTACGCATCGAGCTTGTGCAGATCGGCCTCGACTTCGAACTCCTTTGTCATACCGCCCCATGTGTTGACCTGCACGATTCCGGAGATCGTAAGCAGTCGGCGCCGCAGTACCCAATCCTGGATAGTCCGAAGATTGGTCAGGCCAAAGTTTGGGGGACCGACCACCTGGTAGCGGTATATCTCCCCGACCAGGCTCGACTCCTGGATCACCGGCTGCACGTTGTTGGGAAGGGTGACCTTTTGCTGCAGGTTAATCGCCGCCTGTGTGTAAGCGAAGTAGTAATCGACGCCGTATTTGAAGGTGACCCGAACGAAGGAAAGACCGTAGAACGACGTCGAACGGATGGTATCGACTCCAGGAGTTGACGAAAGGCCGACTTCAATCGGAATTGTGTAGTAGCGCTCCATCTCTTCTGCCGACTGGCCGGCCGCCTGGGCGGAAATTTCAAGGATCACGGGCGCCGGATTCGGGTATGCCTCGATGTTGAGCTTCGAGTAAGCGGCGAATCCGCCAGCGAAAAAAATCAGCAAGAACAGCAGGATAATTGGGCGGCGGCTCAGTACGAAGGCAAGGATGGATTTTAGCATGGGTTACCTTTATATCGCCTTACTTGCGCCGCTGAATGAAAGGTTTTCAACGGGATGCATTCGTGAAGGCGTTGCTCAAGAATAGCGCACCTTCGGTTGCGAGCAGTTCCCCGGGCTGCAGGCCGTTGACGATCTGATCGAACCCATCCTGCTGGAGGCCGACCTTGACGGTGCGTTTGGCGAAAATATGGCTGTCCGTGGTGACCCAAACGGTCATGGTGGCATCGCCTTCCCGAACCACGCCTCCGGCCGGGACTGCCGTTGCGCGTACCGAATCGCCCGTAAGAATTAAAAAGGTGGCGAACATCCCCGGCCGAAGTTCGTGCTTCGGATCTCGGATTTCCGAGCGTACCAGGAGCCTGTGAGTAGCGGGGTCGACGGCGGCCCCTATGGTGGAAACCTTCCCTTCGAACACCTTGTCGGGATAGGCCATTACCCTTACCTTGACCTGCTGTCCCACGTGGAAGAGCGGGCTGTCGCTCTCGATGACCTGCGCAAGCATCCACATGGTCGAGATGTCTGCAACCGAATAAGGAGCGGGCGCCACCCCGGGTTGCACCAGGAGTCCGGGCGCGGCATTGCGGGCAGTTATCCGGCCTGTTATCGGGCTCGGTACGACCATGATCGGGTCGATCCTGCGCCAGGCCACAATTCGATCGACCTCCGCCTCAGTTTTGCCAAACAGGCGGACGGCATTGTGGGCGGCCTTGAGAGCACCCTCCGCGCTTTGCTGATCGGAGACTGCCTGCTCCAAGTCTTTCTGGGAGATCCCCTGGGTCTCATAGAGTTTCTTGGCGCGCGCCAACGTGCGGGTGGTCAGCTCGAGCACTCCCGCCGCAGCGATCAGGGTCGATTCGGCCTGGCCTAGGTCCGGGCTGTCTATCGTATAAAGCCCCCGGCCTTTGGTAACTTCATCGCCGAGTTTTGCAAACAGACCGACGATTTTTCCCTGATAGAGCGAAAAGACCGGGACCGTCATGTCCTGGTTGAAGTCGATGCTGCCGACCGCTTCCCGCTGGATAACGAAAGTCCGCTCTCCCGCCGGCTCGACCTTAACCGTCTTAGCCTGTGTTTCATTGAGTTCCACGCTTCTTGCCGTAAGAGCATCGGCCTGTTTGGCATTTGGTTCCACGGCCCTTGGCCCTGATGCCGGAGGTTTGCGTGAATTCCCTGCGAAGTATACGCCGGTCGAGATAATGAGCGCCGCAGCCGCCAGGGCCGCGCCTGCCATGATAGTTTTCTTTTCGAATCGCATAGTAAGCCTCGGTGCTGAATCAGCCTTAGGATGCAGGACTCATGCGGCGGCCGCAACCTCACCCAGGTCGCCCGCGAGAAGATAAATCATCGCGATTATGCACTTTGTCAAGTGCATAATCGCATAAACCTTATAGAAGTTATGCTACGGAAAAAATCAGGAGCAAAGCACGAGGATCGGCGGGGTATGAATACTTGGGCTGTGTTATTTCTTGGACCGTGATGAGGATGGTTTTCCGCCGGAAGACTTAGATGAACTGGAATACAATGAAGACCTGCTTGTATATGGTGGTGCAGATTTAAAGCGATCCACATTCTTAATCGAAGGTGATGCGGGAGATTTGTAAACAGATTTGGGCTGAACAGTCTGGCTGGGCTTTGTGCTGGTGCTACCTTGCACGGTAGTTGTCCGTTTTCCGTTGCCGTAGAAAGTCCCGGCGTGGTTCTGTTTCACACCACGCATGTTCTGGCCGGCATTGATCTTGTGTATCTTAGTACTGCTGGTTTTGGCAAATGCAACCGCATGAAACCCTAAAACCCAAAGCATAACCCCCAGAAAAATTGTAATTAATTTGAACCCTTTCATCTTTTTTGTCCTCTTTCTTTATTCTGACGAACAATTAAATCTTATCGTCCAGGGGGTGTTTGATTGAAGATTTGAAAAATCGTGTGTCGCTGAACCGTCAAATACTTTAGGCACTGCAATTACATTCAAGTGATATCGTGTCACCTCTTTGAGAGCCTTGACTTCCCCTCCGTCCGAGATTTCAAAAGTGCATTTCGGGTTATCGGATTTCATCGGTCCGAGGAACCATACTGTAAATTCGACAGCGGGCCAACCACCGCGGCCACCTTCGGGATTAGCATACGCGTTTACTACGGCGTAAGGCGTTTCCCGGCAACTGCTTTCCCAGTCCTTTCCCACCGCGCCGTAGTGCTTATAGTCGTACTGAAACTTGCCCGTGAGTTGTTGAAATGGTCCTTTAGGGGAATAGCATCCGCCGCCTCGGCCCGATGATCTTAAGGGCAGTGTAATGAGTATCAGTGCGGTTATAAGGCAACATGCGCTTATCAGTACATGGATTTTTCGCACCATGGTGTTTCCTTGCTGTTGTGACACATCCTCGATGCTATTCCACACGGCCTTAACCTCCCACTCCCGCCGGCACGTCGGAGCGGTTCCACCAGCCGCCGCCAAGCGCCTGGAAAAGCGCCGCAGTATCGGCGTAGCGGTTGGAAAGGGCCTGCGCCAGGTTGAGCGACGCCTGCTGATAGGTCTGCTCGGCATTAAGCAGCGCCAGGTAGCTTATGTCTCCCAATTCCAACTGACGGCGCGCAATGTCAAGACTTTGAGCGGCGGCTTTTTCGGCTGCTACAGCCGCTCTTACGGCATCGGCGTCGCTTTGGATGGCGTGGAGCGCATCGGCTACATTCTGGAAAGCGGTAAGCACCGTGCTGCGATACTGTGCCGCCGCCTGGTCGAAGGCTGCTTGGGCGGCCCGCTGCCGGTGCAGAAGCGTGCCCCCCTGGAATATCGGTTGGGCCACGTTAGCTCCCAAGGTCCAGAAACCGGCCCCGGGCGTGAACAATTGGCTGATCGCAGTGGCGCTGGTGCCATAATTGGCGCTAAGACTAATGTTGGGCAGCCGGTTAGCGACGGCCACACCGATCTGGGCGCTGGCAGCGTGCATTTGCTCTTCGGCGGAGCGCACGTCCGGCCGCTGTTCTACCAGCTTGGAAGGGAGGCTCACGGGCAGCTCCTGCGGCAGTTCCAACGATGAGATCTCAAACTTTTCAGTGAGCGCGTCGCAGGGGAAACGGCCGGTGAGGCGGCTCAAGAGGTCTCGTTGCTGCGCCAGTTGTTTTTCAAGCGCGGGCAGCGTGGCCTGGGTTTGCGCCAGGGCCGCTTCCTGCGCAACGACATCGGCTCTGGCAACCTGGCCCAGCGAATACTGGCGTTTCAGCAGTTCGAGCGAGTGCGTCTCGATCTGTATGATTTTCCCGGTCGCTGCGATCTGTCCGCGCAAACCAGCCTCTTGTATAGCTGAGGCGACCACGTTCGAGGTCAAAGTCAGGTAAGCGGCTTCGAGCTGGAAGCACTGTGAATCGGCCTGTGCTTTGAGCGATTCGATCTGCCGCCTTGTACCGCCGAACACGTCCGGCGTATAACCCACGGTAACCTGTGCGGTGTGAAGGCTATAAGTGTAGTCGCCGGAGGCTGTAGGACTGCCCAATTGCCCTGGGACCTTTTGACCCGTTGCACTGTAGCTGGCTGCAATGCTGGGCCACAGAGCACCCTCCTGTGCGTAAACGTTTTCCCAGGCCACACGCAGTGCGGCCTGCGCACTTTCCAGGTCGGGGTTTTTTCTGATCGCCTGCTCAACCAAGTCGCTCAAAGATTTCGAGTGGAACAGCGTCCACCACTGAGCGGAGATGTCCATCTCCTGCACCAGCCGCTGCACCTCGCCGCCATGGACATCGCTTGATGCCGTCTGCGCCGGCAAAGGCTCAGGAGTGTAGCCATCGACTTTGGGCGCCACAGGTTTTTGGAAATTCGGCCCAACGGCGCATCCCATAAGAGCAGTGAGCAGTGAACAGTGAACAGTGAACAGCAAAAGACCTTTTTTCGACCACATGCTCATGCATCTCCTTCCGGCGCAGGCTTATTGCTTGTCTGACGGCGTCCGACCCAGCGCTCCAGAGAGAAGTACAAGGTCGGCAGGATGAACAGCGTGAGCAGGGTGGCCGGCATCAAGCCGCCCACCACCACGGTGGCAAGATTGCGCTGCACATCGGTGCCGACACCGGTGGCCAAGGCTGCCGGCAGCATACCCAATGTGGCCACGGTGGCCGTCATGAGGACCGGCCGGAAACGTTCTACTGCGCCTGAGAGCACAGCTTCACGCAGGGGTATCCCCTGGTCGCACACTCTTTTGATGTTGGCTACCATGATAATGCCGTTTTGCACAGCCACGCCAAACAGGGCGATAAAGCCGACCGCACTGGCCACGTTGAGCGTTTCATTTCTAACGTGGATTGCGATCAGGCCGCCAAGGGTTGCGAGCGGCACCGCTCCCAGGACCAGGATTGCCAGGCGCAACTTGCCGAACTCGGCAAACAGGAACACCAGCATCAGCGCCAGAACGAGGCCCATTATAAGCGTCAACCTCGCCTGGGCGCGTTGCTCGCTTTCGAATTGCCCTCCATATTCGAGGTGATACTTGTCGTGATCGAAGTGAACCTGGTTATTGATTTTTCGCTGTGCTTCGGCCAGGTAGTCGGAAAGCGCCCGGTCCCTGTTGTCGACCCGCACGAGCAGCACGCGGTGGTTCATTTCATGCGAGATAGTGCTCTCTCCGCTCCTAAGCTTGATCTCGGCGACCTGGGAGAGCGGAATCTGGGCCCCGCCGGCTGTGGTGAGCACCAGTTTGCTCAGCGCCTCAGGGCTGTTTCGGCAATCTTTGGGAAAACGCACGGTAATGCCGTACATACGGTCCTCTACGTAGACCGTGCTGACCGGTGCTCCACCAATGCCGGTCTGGATCAGATTCGTTATGTCGGATACATTGATGCCATAGCGGGCCGCTGCAGCGCGATTGATGTCGACAGCGATCTGGGGAATTGGGGGTTCCTGAAAAATGGAGGCTTCCGCTGTCCCCTGGATGGAGTCCAGCACCTTGACGATCTCTCCGCCGATTCGACGCAGTTCATTGAAGTCGTCCCCGAAAACACGAATGACCAGGGGGCTGTGTGCGCCGCCGATAATATCGTAGACCATGTCGATAATAGGCTGACTGATGCCTACTGAAAATCCCGGTTTAAGTTGCTTCAGGCGGGCATTGAGACGGCGCAGGAACTCTTCTCTTGTCTCGCCTTTGGGCCAGGTGTCGTAAGGCTTCAACCCTACCGGCGCCTCGATGTGGGAAGGCGTCCATGGATCTGTGCCGTCGTCATTGCGTCCAAGCTGCGTGACCACATAAGATACTTCGGGAAATTCATGTAGAGTGCGCCGCAACTCATCGGCCATCTCGCTTGCCTTGTCAAGCGACAATCCGGCAGGCATTTGCACCTGGAGCCACAGGTTGCCCTCGTCGAGTTCAGGCAAAAATTCCCGGCCGGTAGTTACGCCCAACACCAGCACGGCCACCATCGCCGCCCCAGCGATTATGTAGGCAATTTTAGGCATGCCGAGCATAAAATCCAAACACCGAAGGAACCCGGCCTGCAGCCATTCCACCGGCCGGTTGCGCCAGACCGGCCGGGGTTTGCGCAGAGCTATGAAAGCAAGCCCGGGGACCAGGGTGAAAGTGCACAGAAGCGCTCCCAGCAGGGCCAGGCAGACTGTGTAGGCAATCGGAAGGAAAAGCTTTGCTTCCACGTGCGTGAAGGCGAACAGCGGAAGGTATGCGGTGATGATAATGAGCGTTGCAAAAAAGATCGGCCGCGCCACCTGGTTCGTTGTCGAAAACAAATCGTCTTCGGTCAAAAGGGCTTCGGGATCAGCTTCACGCCTGCGCAGGCAGGCCTCGGTCACCACGATTGCCCCGTCGACGATAATACCAAAGTCAATCGCGCCAAGTGAAAACAAGTTGGCCGACATCTTCGTCATGTGCATCACTATGAAAACGCCGACAAGGGCCAATGGTATGGTCACTCCTGCGGTCAAGGCAATACGCGGGTTGCCGAGAAATAAAATCAGCACGATAAACACCAGCGCGATCCCCTCCAGCACCGTGTGAGAGACCTTGTGAACCGTGAGTTGAACAAGGTCGTCGCGATCTATATAGGGAACTATGCGCACCCCAATGGGGCCAAGTTTTTGATCCAGTTCGGCCACCTTGGCATGAATGCCCTTCAGAACCTTTGAAGGATTTTCTCCCTTGAGCATGAGCACGATGCCCTCCAGGGTGTCCGGGTTGGCGTCTTTGCCAAGAATGCCCTCTCGCTCCTGATGGCTGTATGTCATATTGCCGAGATCGCGCGCCAGGATCGGTACCCCGTTGCGCTGCGTTACCACTATGGCGCCAATGTCACTCAGCGTTCGCACCATGCCGATGCCTCGGATAACGTAGCCTTGTTCGCCGCGCGAGATGCGGCTGCCACCGGCGTTCGAACTGTTGTTGTTGATCGCCGTAACCACGTCGTTTAACCCCACCCCGAAACGCTGGAGCTGCACGGGATCGAGATCGAGTTGATACTGCATGGTGAAACCGCCGAAGTTGGCCACATCTACCACCCCTGCTACCTGTTTGAACGCCGGGATGACAGTCCACTTCTGGATTTCGGAAAGTTCCATCAGGTTCTTCGTATCGGATTCCAGCGTATAGCGGTAGATTTCGCCGGCCGGACCGGTCACCGGGTCGAGGCCCGGCTGGATGCCCGGCGGCAGCGTCACCTGATTTATGCGGTCCACGATACGCTGGCGCGACCAATAGTCTTCCGCGCCTTCACGAAATACAAGGGTGATGAGCGACAGTCCGAAAGTGCTGCTCGACCGCATGGTCGCCAGGCCGGGGGTCCCGGCCAGCGCCCGCTCAAGCGGGATTGTGATCTGTTGTTCGACCTCCTCGGAGGCCAGCCCCGGCGCCTGGGTACATACCTGCGCGTTAACGTCGCCGATGTCCGGATATGCCTCTACAGTCAACTGTTTCCACGTGTAATAGCCGAAGGCGGCAACCAGGATTGCTACCACTATAACCACCAGCCGCTTGCGGATGCAGACTCTTATGATTCTATTGATCATTGAGCAACACCCCCCCTTTGACGACGATGCGATCTTCCGGATTCAGCCCGTTGTCGATGCGCGTGCCGTCGCCTTCTCCGTAACCGGGCAGGACGGGACGCCTGACGAAGGTCCAGGGTTCAACCTCGACTAAAACAGTGGTTTTGTCATTGTTCATGAGCAGGGCGGAATCGGGCACGAATACAGCGGAATTCTGCGGCAGGTTGAATTTTACATTTGCGAACATATTGGGTTTAAGCTTGCCTTCAGGATTCGAGAAGCAAATCCGTACTTTGGTGCGGCGCGTGTCCGGTTCGACTACGGCGCTCACAAATGAAACGGAACCGTGTAAGACCTGGTTCGGATATGCCGGGAAAGACACATCGACGGACTGGTCTTTGGAAATGGAGGCAAGGTTGCTTTCCGGCACCATCGCGGTAATCCAGACCGAATCGAGATTTGAAATCGTCATAAGCGAGGCGGTCGGATCGTTTGCAAATGCGCCCGTTGCGGTCGTAAGGGCCGTGACGCTCCCGGCCATGGGCGCAATAAGGGTCAGGAGCCGTGACTTGCCCTTGGTCTCACCCGATACGCCGATCTCTTTTAGCCGTGCTTCCGCCCGATTGTACTCGGCTTCCGCCTGCTCGTAATCGTCCTCCGCCTGCTGCACATCCTTCAGAGGACCCCCTCCGGACTCGTGCACCCCGCGCACGCGGTCCAGGCTGAGCTTTACGCGTTTGAGCGCAGAGCGGGCTTTATCGTCATCGGCATAAGCCTGCGCCAGGTCACCCGAATCTATAACGAGGAGCGGCTGATCTTTCTTAACCTGCTCGCCCAGTTCTACGTTAAGCTTTACCACTTTGCCGGCCACAGGCGGCAGGATGTTGATCGTGCGCGCAGGGTCGGCCTCCACTACACCCGGCAATTCCAGCACGTGGGGACTATCTTTCACTGTGACCGGCTGTACGACCAACCGCGAACGCAGCGCTGACCCCACGGGGATGATAATCTTTTCCCCCTCGCGACTAAAAGCAGGCGTGGCGTCCGTTACGTCCTGGGCTACGCTCTGTCCGGACAAACCCAAGCCGTGGCTGCGCAACCACAACCCCAACGCTAATATCATTATCGCGGCCCCCAACAGGGCAAAGCGCACTCGATGTGGAAAGCGACTCAAGATAGACATGGTATGGCTCCTGACGATCTCCATTGAATTTGTTTGCGGGTTCACTTTGAAAATGTAAAGTTAGGTAACACTAATATTATTCGGCGTCAAGAATATTTCCCAAATCAACTCTTTGATCAATCGTCTCATGGATGTTTCCAAACTCTTGCATCGCCCCAGACGCCGGGCAATATGCGCCGCGAACCTGGAATCCGGATTCCGAATCAACAGCGATGCAAGACTGAAATTCTGACCCAATGGCCGTTTACGTACCAGTGACGCCGGTCCTCCGGCCTGATGATACGAACAACGATAACTCCGGAAATTGTGCGACAACTATTGGGAAACTACGAAGGCTGGGCAACCGCAGGTGGGCCGCGAACCCATAAACAGGAGATGATGGGAATTGAGTGAAATTCCGATTTGGGAGGCCGGCAAATGCCGGATAATAGTGTTGCGACGTATAAAAGAAGAAGGAACAGAATGACTTGCGCTGTCTGGAACGCCTTTACGATCATGCACGCCAGGCATGGCTGTTCAGCTCCCCCGTTCAGCCCATTGCTTGCAGCATAGGAAGCGGGTTCACAGGCAGTTGACTTAAAATCGGTCTTGCTGTGGGTTAAATGGACAAAAGCCGTGACGGTGAAAATGAACGCCGCCAGTAAAAAGCAAAGTGACCGCCAGGTTCGTGTTTTGTTATTTACGGCGCAGAAGACCAATTCCAATTCTCCCACAAAAACAATATTTTGTAAGTATAGCCGACAGGCGCGGTTTCTTGTCAAGCAAAATCCCGACGGCCATCGCACCTTGTCCGGGAGAATTCAGATTATTCCACGCCTCATAATCGTGACCGCTAGAAAGAGACTCATGACAGGCGGCTGTAAAGAAGGATTACCAGAGCCAGGCCGGCCGCCCAGATCAACGCCGCCAAAGTGGCCAGCACACAAATTACTCCCAGGAATCTATGATAGAAGTTCTCTACTTTTTTTCCCTGATATCCCAGAAGCAATCCCGTCAGTACCCCGCAAAGCATTCCTCCGCCATGAGCCCAATTGTCAATTCCCGGGACAAGAAAACCAAATATAAAAATTCCAACGGCCCAACCGCCTACCTGCTGATAGACCGCTTGCCCGAACTGTCCGCCCCTGCTTTTTCCGAAGTAGAGCGCCGCGCCGATAAGGCCGCAAATTGCTCCCGAAGCTCCCAGGGTAAAAGGGATTCCAGCGGCGTAAGACGCCAGATAACCTCCGACCCCGCTCAGCGTGTAAATCGAAAACATCCTGTAGCTGCCGTATTCCTGGACAATCAACGGGCCGAGTTGCCGCAAAGCTATCATATTGAAAAGTATGTGCAGAATGCTTCCGTGCAGGTAGTTGGCGCTAAGTACCGTCCACCAGCGATGAAACTGGTAGATAGGGATTGTTCCCGTCGCTCCGAGGAGCAACAGGCTTTTGGAACCCGGAGAAAGAAAACTCAATGGGTTGGCGGAAAAACCGATGGAGGCCGGATGAATGAGAATCGACAAAATGAACATGGCGGCATTGACCGAGATGATGTTAATAACGATCCGGTCCGGGCCGAGCAAACCTTTGCCGAGGGAAATGTTTTTCCAGCGCGATCCCGGATTTCGCAGACCGCAGTAGGGACAATGCTGCTCGTCTGTGCTGATAAGCCTTCTGCAGTTTGGACAAAGTATCGAATTTCTGTTTAGTTTTTCCATAGTTACCCAATATCTCCGGAACAGGTCTGAACTCAGCGGACATAGCGCCGTCTATTTAACCATATCTTCAGGTCCAGGCAACAAAGAGCTAAAGATGACGCCCGAAAATTTCCTCCGAAGCACCCTTTTCAACCTCAGGGGAGTCCGGATAAACCGGCTGGACAAAACGGACCATCTCATCTATTGTTTGATGGTGAGCGCATCACACCGATAGGACATTGGATTGTTCAATTTGAAGTGGGGAGGTGCAGGTATGCTGAAGTATATTGTTATGCTCAAATTCAAAAAAAGTGCGTCTGATTCCGCTATAACCGAAGTAGAGAAGGGGCTTGGCGGGCTTCCGGCCGTCATCCCCGAGATAATGAAATTCGAGTTTGGCAGGGACGTATTGCGTTCCGAGAGATCTTATGATTTCGCACTCGTATCGGAATTTGAAAATCTTGATAAGCTGGAGCTATACAGGGTTCACCCAGCGCACCAGAAGGTATTGATGAAACTCAAAGAGATTTGCGACAGCATCCTGATCGTTGATTTCGAAAAGTGATACCGAGAGGTGGAAGTAGTCTGAAAGGAAACTGGGAATTGTATGGCAAATCTTGAACGATCAAAAAGGAGGTCATATGTCGGTCAGAAAGATTTTCAAGTGGGCGCTTCCTGTGTGCCTTGTCCTTTCATTTTTTGCTATGAGTCCTGTGCAGGCTGCAAATACTACGGACCAAATTATTGCCCCGGTCGATGATATTCGTACCGCGAACCCAGTAAACGAGGACGAAAAAGTCCAGATAATCAATGTTGCCCAGGCGGAAGCACAGGCAGCGGAACATTATTGCGTGGGTTACTGTCATAAGCAGTATGAAGAACGCTTGAGAGAATGTAGTGAACCGGGACACCCGCACCACCTTCGATGCGAAGAGTGGGCTCGGGAACGCGAAAGGGAATGCCTCGATGATTGCTACAAGCATCATCCACACTAGAGGCGCGAACCATTGCAGGGCTGCCGAGGGGCATTCCTGATTAATTTCCGTCCTGATTTTTTGTCCTGGGAAAGTCCTTTTTCGCTCTCGGATCTGGGCCTGCCGAGCGAGTGCATGAATTTCGGCAGGCTGCAAAAGAGCACATCTATTACTGCCCGGCCGATCTGGTGGTCCGGGCGGCGTTTTTGAACATGGCTTATCGCCTATAGGCCGCCGGGGATTTCACTCTGCCACCCGGCAACTCCCGGACCATTATGACCGAATGTGGGTCTATGCCGTCCGCGGCTCGTTTCAACCAGAACACCTGTCACGATGCGAGAATTGTCATGGGGAAGAGCTTTGATCCCGAGGTGAAATGAGGCGTAGCGGGATCCACAGATGCATCAGGAGCGCTTATGAGTTTTTTTGGCTTTTTGCAAAGTCGAAGGTTCAAAAATACGTGCCTGTTTCTTAGCTTTTTTGCAGCAATCATCGCTTGTAGCAGTTTCGAAACGCTTGCGCACTCCGGCGGCAGCCAACTCCACTACAACCAGGCCATCATTGATTCTGTTGACCGGGAAATTGCCCAGTGCAGCGACGAACGCTATCTGGCGGTATTGCGCGGGTTTCGCTGGTGCGTGGCGTTTTGCGATGACGATTCAAAGTTCGACTTCACATTTAGAAACTATCTCATGATGCTGGACGAGCTGACACTCTACCGCCTCCACCCGGCATTTGTAGACATTGTTCATAACCTTACTGTACGGGAGTTCGAACGCGCCCTGCCTCGATTGTCCACAATCTTCTCCCCCGATGCAGACGGATACGACGAGTTCACCTACATCCTACCGACCGCATATCGTCACCATGTGCCCATCAAACCACTTAAAGAATTTGCCTCTCAACATTTTGGCGCACTCACCTCAATTGACCTATTGCATGAATTTCGACAGGCTGCAAAAAAGCGCGACTATGGCCGCCTGTGCGATGTATTGGTCTGGGCAACGTTATTGAACATGGCTTATAAGTGGCAGGTTAACAGGGACTTCACTCTGCCACCCGACAACTACCTGACCATTATGACTGAATGTGCCTCTATCCCGTTCACGGCTCGTTTCGGCCAGGACGCCTACCGCAATCAGAACTACTATGCCACACACGTGCAGCTCGCGTTAAACCACTACGGGCAGCGCCCCGTGATTGCTTCGGTCAGCGTCGATAAGGTCTTTTTCTATCTCGCCGGCAATTACAATACTGTTCGCTATCGTGTCGGCGATCTCGACCTGCTGTGCGAATACCTCTATTGTTTTCGGCAATTTCGACTTGAGGGAGTTCAGTTCATCTCGGAAGGGGAAAGCTACATTCTGTCCCAACAGCGGGCGGATGGCGCCTGGGGTACACCGGAAGATTTTGAAGATGACCCCTACCAACAACTCCATCCTACCTGGACGGCTATTACTATGTTGATTCAGGGGGGGCTGGCCGATTCACCCTGATCATGCCTTCAGAGGCTCATTTACACGCTTGCCAGCCTCCGCCCGGGGCCTCGACCAGGAGCACGTCGGCTTTCAAGCGGCGGCAAGGACGTTGACGGCGGTCAACTTGTTAGTGAGAGCTATGGTTTGAGTTACTATGAGAGCATCGGGGATACCGCCAGCCACTTTTTCATCGATTACCTGCCCAAAGGCGTGTATGTCTTCGAGTACTCAACGGGCGTCCAAATGAGAGGCAAGTATCAAACCGGTATCGCCGGCATCCAGTGCATGTATGCTCGGGAGTTCAATAATCACTCGGAGAGCTTTGATCTCGAGGTGAAATGAGGCGTGGCGGGAGCCACAGATGCATCAGGAGCGCTTATGAGTTTTTGGGGCTGTTTGCAAAGTCGAAGGTTCAAGAATACTTGCCTGTTTTTTAGCTTTTTTGTAACAATCCTCGCTTGTGGCAATTTCGAAACGCTTGCGCGTTCCGGCGCCGACCAACTCCACTACAACCAGGCCATTGTTGATGCTGTCGACCGGGAAATTGCCCAATGCAGCGACGAACGCTATCTGGCGGTATTGCGCGGGTTTCGCTGGTGCGTGGCGTTTTGCGATGACGATTCAAAGTTCGACTTCACATTCAGCAACTACGTCGTCATGCTGGACGAGTTGACGCGCTATCGCGCTCGCCCGGTACTGGCAGGCATCGTTCATACTCTTATCGTAAGGGAATTCGAACGCGCCCTGCCCAGGTTCTCCACAATATTCTCCACCGATGCAGACGGGTACGAAGACTTCATTTCCGTCCTGCCGATAGCGTATCGTCATCAGGTGCCCGCCAAACCACTTAAAGAATTTGCCTCTCACCATTTTGGTGCAGTCACCCCTATTGACCGGTTGCATGAATTTCGACAGACTGTAAAAAAGCGAGACTATGACCACCTGACCGATCTGGTGGTCTGGGCGGCGTTTTTGAACATGGCTTATCGCTGGCATGTAGACAGGGACTTCACTCTGCCACCCGACAACTACTCGACCATTATGGCCGAATGTGGTTCTATCCCGTTCGCTGCTCGTTTCGACCAGGATGCCTATCACGATCAGAACTACTATGCCACACATGTGCTGCTCGCGTTAAACCACTACGGGCAGCGCCCTGTGCTTGCTTCGGTCACCGCCGACAAGGTCTTTTTCTATCTCGCCGGTAACTACGATGCGGTTCGCTATCGCGTCGGCGATTTCGACCTGTTGTGTGAATACCTCTATTGTTTTCGGCAATTTGCACCTGAGGGAGTTCAGTTCATCTCGGAAGGAGAAAGCTACGTTTTGTCCCAACAGCGGGGGGATGGCTCCTGGGGTACTGCGGAAGATTTTGAAGGTGACCCCTACGACCAACTCCATCCCACCTGGACGGCTATTACTCTGTTGATTCAGGGGGGGCCGGCTGATTCTCCCTGATCATGCCACACGCAGCCAGCCCACGGCGTCTCAAAACGCGGTCCAGCGTGGGCCCCGGCGCGGAGAACTTGTCCTAAGCCCTTCGACAGGCTCAGGGCAGGCTCCGTTGTGCCGAATGCAGCAACGCCTGGCCGGTTTCGTGCGGCAGGGTTGTCTTCGAAACAGATTACTAATCGCTGTTTACCACGGGAATCCCTTATATTGTTTCTGACCGACAACCTTATCGGAGGCCAAATCAGCCGTGCTCCAGCCTCCGCCCAGGGCCTCGATCAGGAGCACGTCAGCGTTCAAGCGGCGGCCCAGTACGTTTACGGCGGTCAACGCATCATTGAGCGCTATGGCTTGAACCACTATGACATCCAGGGCGCTTGCTGTCCCCACTTTGTATTGATTGGTGGTTATCAACACATTTTTTTTTGCCGAATCTGCTGCGGCATCTGCAGACTTCGCCTCCTGCTCCAGAATGCGAAGTGCGGCCAGATTGTCTTCAATCTGCTGAAACGCTGTGAGCACGGTCTGGCGGTAAGTGGCCACACTGGCATCATAGGCTGCACGGGCCTGTTCGGTCTGGGCATGTCTTAGCCCCCCTTCGAACAAAGTTTCCTGAACTGAGGCCGGTCCGAGCGTCCAGAATCGGCTGGGCCACACAAACCACTGGGCAAGAGAGGAGGCCTCGAACCCGCCCGCTGCAGTCAGTGAAATGTTTGGATAATAGGCCGCTATGGCCACTCCTATCAAGGCATTTGCGGCTGCTGCCTGTCTTTCGGCGGCGGCGACATCGGGCCTGCGTTCGAGAAGTTGCGAAGGTATGCCCGATGGAATGTCAGGCGGCGTCAAGTCTAGAGGTGTGGCAGGAATGGTCAGGTCCGACGGCGCCTTGCCTATCAGCACGGCTATTGCGTGCTCCATTTGGGTCCGCTGTACGTCCGTGTCGATCAACTGGGCCTGGGACGTCTCGAGCTGGGTTTGCGCCAAAAGTACATCGGACTGCGCAGCTACACCGGTTGCGTACCTGTTCTTTGTCAGTTTGAGAAATTTCCTGTAGTTTTCAACGGTTGTCGTGAGTAACTGTTTTTGAGAATCCAGGGTGCGAAGCTGGAAATAGTCCTGGGCAAGCAGGCCGTGCATGCTGAGGCGCACTCCTTCAAGCAGAGCATCACTGGCCTGGGCGCTTGCTTTGCTTGACTCGACCTGCCGGCGGACCTTGCCCCAGAAGTCGGGCTGCCAGGACACCTGGCCCGTAAGGAGGTAGTCGGAGTTTGTATTAGATACCCCCTGGGACCCGGGGGCATTCGCGGATGTGCGGAGCCGAGTGGCGTCGGGGCCTGCGGTAACCGTGGGATAATAGGCCGCTCGGGAGATCTGCACTTGGGCGAGGGCCTGCCTGTATTGCGCTTCGGCGGCGGCAAGGTTCTGGTTCGAGACATTTACCTGTTCTTCAAGCGCATTCAACTGCCGGTCGTTATATATCGTCCACCAGGGGCCGCGTGGAATGTTGTCCTTCGGCTCTGCTTTTTTCCAGCCCTCAACTTCCTTGTAAGAGGGCGGGGTCTCAACCTTGGGCTTTACGTAATCGGGGCCGACCGTACATGCAGAAAGGATCGCAAGCAGCAAAGGAATCGCTGCATGCTTGATGAGTTGTAGTCGCGCCATACCTGTCACTTTCTCCTCGCTCGCGGGGAGTTGTGCGAAATGCCCTGCGAGGCGCCGTTCGAGTCTGCCGAATTTCCCTTGATGGGGTCCGCTCTCACAGGTCCTGTGTCCCGGGAAGAGACATTCCTTTCCCGTGTCCTGTTCCACGCCTGTTTAACAACCAGAGCCGCAAGCGGTCCATATAAAGGTAAATGACCGGAGTTGTAAAAAGGGTCAGCATCTGGCTGAAAATCAGGCCGCCTACTATGGATATCCCGAGCGGCCGCCGCAGCTCGTAGCCGATACCACTTCCAACTGCCAGGGGCAGGGCCCCCAGGAGCGCAGCCATTGTGGTCATCATAATCGGCCGAAACCTCAGCAAAGAGGCCTGATAAATCGCCTCGACGGGTCTCTTGCCTTCGTTTCGCTCAGCATCCAGGGCAAAATCGACTATCATGATGCCGTTTTTTTTGACCAGGCCGATCAGGAGGATAATGCCGATTACTGCAATCAGGCTGAGATCGGTTCGGCATATGTACAGGGCGACGAGAGCGCCTACGCCCGCAGATGGAAGCGTGGAGAGGATGGTTATCGGGTGGATATAGCTTTCGTACAAGATTCCAAGCACTATGTAGACTGAAAAAAGAGCAGCCAGAATAAGAATGGGTTCATTGGCGAGAGAGGCCTGGAATGCCTGTGCCGTGCCCAGAAAAGTTCCATGAATGTCTTCGGGTATCGGCAATTTCCCAGTTGCTTTTTGAATCGCCTCGACTGCATCCCCGAGCGCTACGCCGGCAGCCAGGTTAAACGAGATCGTCACCGCGGGGAACTGCGACGCATGGTTGACTGCGAGCGATGTGGGCACTGACTTGTATTTGGTGAAAGCGCTCAACGGCACTTCGGCCCCGGTGGAGGAATGAACATAAACGTCGCGCAGGGTTTCAGGCCGTTGCCAAAAAGGCGGAGCAAACTCCATTATCACGTAATACTGGTTTAACTGGGTGTAGTTGATAGCGGCTTCCTCCTGGCCGAAAGCACCGTAGAGAGTACTGTCGATGAGCTGCGTAGATATACCGAGACGCGACGCGGTGGAACGGTCGATTTGCACCAGTGCCTGTTGCCCCTTGTTCTGCTGATCGCTGCTGACATCGAGCAACTGATGCAACCCACGAACCTCTTCCAGTACGCGGGGCGCCCATGCCTTGAGGTCCTCCAGGCTATCACTCCTCAGTGTGTATTGATATGCGGCATTGCTGATCATTCCCCCGATCCTCAAGTCCTGGACCGGTTGAAGATACGTTGGCGCCCCGGCGACCACAGCGAGCGCTTTGCGCAGCCGCGCCATAATCTGGAATATCGATGCCTTCCGCTTCTCAAAGGATTTTAGCGAAATGAACATTCGTCCGGTGTTTGTGGTGGAAGCCCCCGCTCCCCCCCGCCGATAAAGCCGGCCACAAAGTCAACGTCGGGATCGCGTTTGATGATGGTCGCCACCTCCGTAAATTTCTTGTTCATGGCCTGAAAAGAAATATCCTGCGCGGCCTGCATTCGGCCGCTGATGCGTCCGGTGTCCTGGTCGGGGAAAAAGCCCTTGGGAATGAACGAGAACAACAAAACATTGGCGCCAAGCGTTAACACCGTAATGAAGAGCATGAGGAGAGAATGCCGGAGCGCCCAGCGCAGACCCCTGTCGTAAGCGCCGCGCATTTGGTCGAACATCCACTCCGTAGCCCTATAGATAGAGCCGTGAACGCGGGTTGCCTCAGACTTGAGGATGGTTGCGCACATCATCGGGGTCGTTGTAAGAGAGACGACAAGAGAGATCATGACGGCCGCTGAAAGAACGACCGCAAACTCGCGGAATAAACGGCCCACCATTCCCCCCATCAAAAGAATGGGAGTGAATACCGCCACCAGGGAAATACTCATGGACAGTACGGTGAAGGCAATCTCCCGAGCGCCCCGCAGGGCCGCCTGCATGGGAGACATCCCTTTTTCCATGTACCGGGTGATATTTTCGAGCACAACGATTGCGTCGTCCACCACAAACCCGGTGGCGACGGTAAGGGCCATGAGAGAAAGATTATCGAGGCTGTAGCCGCAAAGATACATGACCCCGAAGGTGCTGATGAGGGAGACCGGAACGGCGATGCCCGGAATGATTGTGGCGCGCGGGTTCCGCAGGAAGGCGAACACGACGAGAATGACGAGTATGCCCGAGATGACGAGCGTGCGTTCGACATCCCGCAGAGAACCTCGGATTGGCGGACTTCGATCGAGAACGACTGAGAGTTCTACGCTGCCGGGCACCATAGCCGCCAACTGCGGCATTATTTTGCGGATCCGGTCCACCGTCGCGATAATGTTAGCCCCCGGCGACCGGAAAATGACCAGCATCACCGACGGTTTGCCGTTTACCGAACCCCCCGCCCGCAAATCTTGAACCGAATCCACCACAGTGCCGAGGTCCGACAGGCGGACCGGTGCTCCATTATAATAACTGACGATAATGGGACGGTATTCCTGGGCTGTATGCAATTGATCGTTGCATCGGATTTCCAGCGCTTCGGACCCGTTGGCCAGTTGGCCTTTGGGCTGGCTTACGCTGGTGGTTTGAATTGCGGCGGCCACATTATCCAGGCCGATCCCATAACTGTTCATTGGTCCCGGGTCCAATTCCACACGTACCGCAGGCAGGGACCCCCCCCCCACGAAAACCTGGCCGACCCCATCGACCTGCGCGACCTTCTGCGAAAGTATCGTCGAGGCCGCATCGTACATCTGCGCCTTGCTCACAATATGAGAAGTCAGCGCAATGATGAGGATCGGCGCATCCGCCGGATTGACCTTGCGATAGGTTGGATTGCCCTGCAGGTTGGTAGGCAGGTAACTTCGCGCCGCGTTGATTGCAGCCTGCACGTCGCGTGCGGCGCCATCGATATTGCGGTCCAGATCGAACTGGAGGACTATGCTCGTCGTGCTCAGGGAACTGGCCGAAGTCATCTCGGTAACATCGGCAATATGCCCTAATTGCCGTTCCAGGGGAGCGGCTACAGATGTAGCCATAGTCTCGGGGTCCGCTCCAGGCAGGGTCGCAGATACGCTGATCGTGGGAAAATCAATCTGCGGCAGTGGTGATACCGGCAGGGAACGAAATGCGACAATTCCGGCCAGGGCTATTCCAATAGTCAGAAGGGTAGTGGCGACAGGGCGCCTTATAAAAATCGCGGAAAAGTTCATACCTGCGCCACCCCGCCGCTGCCGTCGTCATCGGAATCTTTGGAAGAAACCCTGCCCATGCGCCTGGCCAGGCGGTCGAACCACAGGTAAATGACCGGAGTCGTATAGAGAGTAAGTACCTGGCTGATAATAAGGCCGCCCACTATGGAAATACCCATCGGCCGCCGCAACTCGGAACCCAGCCCGGTGCCCATTGCCAGGGGAAGCGCGCCAAGAATGGCGGCCATCGTAGTCATCATGATCGGGCGGAACCTGAGCAAACAGGCCTGATAAATGGCCTCGACGGGGTCCTTGCCCTCCCTTCGCTCGGCGTCAAGAGCGAAGTCGACCATCATGATGCCGTTTTTCTTGACGATCCCTATCAACAGGATAAGCCCGATCAGGGCGATCACGCTGAACTCGGAGCGAAAGAGCAGCAGCGCCAGCAGGGCCCCTACACCGGCTGAAGGCAGCGTCGAAATAATTGTAATCGGGTGTATATAGCTCTCGTACAATACCCCGAGCACAAGGTAGACCGTTATCAGCGCCGCCAATATAAGGATCGGTTCGTTGACCAGGGCAGCCTGAAAAGCCGCGGCCGTGCCCTGGAAGCTTTTTTGAATGCTCTTCGGCAGGCCCAGTTTGGCTGCGGTTGCTTCAACGGCGTCAACCCCTTCTCCAAGCGAGGCCCCCGGGGCAAGGTTGAATGAAATTGTCGTAGCCGGGAACTGCCCCTGGTGGCTTATGACAAGGGGGCCGGTCGTTTTTGAAAAGCGGGTAACAGCACTCAGGGGGACTTGCCCCTCGGGGGCGGCAGGGCCCATAGCCGCGGGCGAGGCCGTAGCCCCTGCCGGGGCCGAGAATCCGAGCCCGTTCGCGGCTGCGGTAACGGTGGTAGTCCCGGCCGGTGTAACGGTTTGCGTAATAGTCCCGGCCGCTGTAGTCTTAACCGTGGTAGTCCCGGTCGTGGTCGGAATGTAGATGTCCTTGAGTTTGTCGGGGCTTTGCCTGAATTCAGGTTTGACCTCGAGAACAACCCGGTACTGGTTCAATTGAGTGAAAATGGTCGATATCTGCCGCTGGCCGAAAGCATCGTAGAGAGTAGCGTCTATGAGCTGTGTGGAGATCCCGAACCGGGAAGCGTTGTTTCGGTCGATATCAAGCTGCGCCCCCAGCCCCAGGTCCTGTTGATCGCTGCTCACATCGCGAATCTCCGGCGATTGTTTCAGGACATCGATGAACTTGGGGACCCAAGTGTTCAATAGGGCGACATTGGGGTCCTCGAGGGTGTACTGAAATTGCGTGCGGCTCACGCGGTCTTCCACAGTGAGGTCCTGCACCGGCTGCATGTAGAGCGTAATGCCCGGCAGTTTTGCCAGTTCCGGCTGGAGGCGGCGAATCACCTCCAGGGCGCCTATATGGCGTTGTGCCAGCGATTTCAAGTTTATAAGGACCCTGCCGGAGTTCAGCGTAATATTGGTGCCGTCAATTCCGATGAATGTGGACAGGCTACGTACCGCAGGGTCTTTAAGAATTATTTTGGCAAGGGCCTGCTGCTTTTCCGCCATAGCCGCAAAAGAGATCGATTGAGGCGCTTCCGAGATGCCCAGAATAGTACCGGTATCCTGGACCGGGAAGAAGCCTTTGGGCACGATAATATAGAGGAATACGGTGAATACCAGGGTCGCCGCTGCCACCAGAAGCGTAGCAGTCTGCCTGTCGAGCACCCAGCGAAGCGTTTTCCCATAGAAGGCGATAATCCTGTCGAGTGCCTGCCCGGACCTACGGTAGAACCATCCCTGTTTTTCCTCGGGTGTGTGGCGCAAAAGACGGGCGCACATCATCGGCGTCAGAGTCAGGGAGACGACGGCTGAAATCAGGATTGTGACGCCAAGAGTTACCGCGAACTCGCGAAAGAGCCTGCCCACCACATCACCCATGAAAAGCAAAGGAATGAGAACGGCGATAAGCGAAATGGTAAGGGACATGATCGTGAAAGCGATCTGCTCCGACCCCTTGAGAGCAGCCTGAACAGGTGAATCGCCCTGCTCTATGTAGCGCGCGACATTTTCAATCATAACAATGGCGTCATCGACCACGAAACCCGTAGAAATGGTAAGCGCCATCAGGGAAAGGTTATTGAGGCTGAACCCGAGCAGGTACATCACGCCAAAAGTTCCGACCAGGGATAAAGGGACGGCGATGCTGGGGATGACCGTGGCCGAGAGATTTCGCAAAAACACGAATATCACCATGACAACCAGCACTACGGCCAGCAACAGTTCGAATTGAACATCGTTGACCGAGTCCCGAATGGTGATGGTCTGGTCGGTCAGGACCTGGAGATTGACGGCGGCGGGCAAGGTGCTCCGCAACTGGGGCAGCAGCCTCTTCACCCTGTCAACGACCTCGATAACGTTGGCCCCGGGCTGCCTCTGTATATTGAGGATCACGGCCGGGGTGGTATTCATCCATGCCGCCTGGTTTACGTTCTCGGCGTCATCGATCACGTCGGCCACGTCGGACAGCAATACCGGGGCGTTGTTGCGGTAGGCGATTATGATAGGCCGGTAGTCCTTGCTGGTAAGAAGCTGATCGTTTGCTCCTATTATCCAGGACTGCCGTGGACCGTCGAATGCCCCTTTGGCCTGATCCACATTTGAGGTGGCGACAGCAGTGCGAAGGTCTTCAAGACCCAGGCCGTAAGCAGACAGAGCGACCGGGTTGGCCTGAATCCGCACGGCGGGTCTCTGCCCGCCGCTTATACTTACCAGGCCAACGCCCGGCAACTGGGATATCTTCTGCGCAAGCCTCGTGTCGGCCAAATCCTCAATTTTGGGCAGAGGAAGAGTGTCCGAGGTGAGCGCCATCGTCAGAATCGGCGCATCGGCCGGGTTTACCTTGCTGTAGACCGGCGGATTTGGAAGGTTTGCGGGCAGGTAGGTGAGCGCAGCGTTAATGGCCGCCTGCACCTCCTGCTCGCCGACGTCCAGGCTGAGGTCCAGGCTGAATTCGAGGATAATCACGGAACTGCCGCTCGAGCTGTTGGAGATCATCTGCTTTAGACCGGGCATTTGCCCGAACTGATGCTCGAGGGGCGCCGTGACCGTTGACGCCATCACGTCAGGACTGGCGCCCGGATAAAACGTCAACACCTGGATAATGGGATAATCCACCTGCGGCAGGGCGGAAACAGGCAGTTGATGATATGCTACTGCGCCTGCGAGAAAAATGGCCACCATCAGCAGCGTGGTCGCAACCGGCCGTAGGATGAAGGTCCGTGAAGGATTCATCAATTACCCTTACCGGAGGAATCCGGACCCTGCGTTTGCACCTCGACCCTGCTGCCTTCTTTGAGCCTTTCGGCGCCCTCCACCACAACGAGGTCACCGAGTGAAAGTCCCTCGTCAATGGATACCCTGTCTCCTTCGCCGGGCCCGAGCTTAACCCAGCGCACCGTTACGGTCTGGTCCTCCTTTAGGAGGTAGACAAATGTCCCCTTTGGGCTGTGCTGTATGGCGGAAGTGGGGACCACCGTCACGTCGCGCAAGGTGTCCATAAGAAGGCTGGCATTTACGAACTGGTTTGGAAAAAGAGCATTGTCTTTATTTTCGAACACGGCTTTGAGCTGGTCTGTCCCGGTTGTGGTGTCTATCTGATTGTTAGCTGTCAGTAAATGTCCCGTGGCAATTTTTCGCGTTTGTGTACGATCGTAAGCTTCGACTTGCAGGTTTTCTCCGGCGTAGAGCTTTTTCAAAACGGATGGCAAGTCCTCCTGCGGAATGGGAAAAATGACTGTAATGGGCTGCTCCAGAGTCATAATGGCTACCCCGGTGGTATCGGTTGTCTGAATGATATTTCCAGGGTCCACGAGCCGCAGTCCGATTCGTCCGGTGAAAGGAGCAGTGATGCGCGTGTAAATGAGATTAACTTTGGCAGCGTCGAGATTTCCCTGGTCGAGCTTTACCGTCCCCTCATACTGGTGCACCAGGTATTCCTGGTCATCCCTTATCTGCTGAGCTATCGAATCCTGCTTGGCAAGGATATCGTACCGCTTGAAGTCCCGTTTGGCCTGTGCAAGCAGCGCCTTGTCCCTTTCCAGTTGGCCCTCTGCCTGAAGCACCGCCGCTGCAAACGGACGCGGGTCTACCTCAACCAGCAGTGCCCCATTCTTCACGATATCGCCTTCCTTGAACGGGACCTTCATTACCTGCCCGTCAACCCTGGTGTGTATGGTTGCGGTATAGAGCGCGGTGACCGTCCCGAGCCCTGTAATATATATATTGACATCCCCCTGTTTGGCGGCGACGGCTACGACCGGAATGCCAGGTGGAGAGGGGGGCGCCTGCCCCGCTGCGCGAGTTCCATTGCCCAAAAGTATCCAACCTGCGTAGACGCCAAAACCTCCCAGAAGCGCCGTCAATACCCAAACCCACCATTTCCTGCGCCCGGCATGGGTCGTTTGCATCCCTGAATGTCTCTTATCCTCTGTATCCATTTGGAACTCCATCGACACTTACCCCTCGCACGGATTGTCTTGGTGAATACGCAGTTCGCGGCCCATCATGCGCCTGAATACATTGAATTTCGGCCTTTCGGAGCAAAAAAAATACACCTCTTCGCGGCAAGCTGCCCGAATTGCAGACCTGCTATCGAAGGAGGCGATTTTTTGATGGTTTTTAGCACTTCAACTCTTTTGACGCAAGAACAGCTTTTGGATTCTATCAGTCCCTATGCGGTTGGCGAGCATATTTTTGTAAAGAGTTGTCAATTCGTTTTACTTTTCTTAACGAACGCAAATCCCCCGTGGGGAGAGACTCGGCGGATTAATCCGAGGCAACCGGAGCGGCGGCCGCTGCGGTTATGTCAAGACGAGTTACGGAATTGATGGATCGAAGGATTGAGGAATTTAGAAATTTATGAAATGAAAATTCCCCCTGCTCAAACAAAATTGGGCAGGGGGAATTCTTTAGAACCGATCCTACTCTTTAGTGTCAGGTCTGAGGGATTCTGAAACTTTACAACTTCCCCGCGCGCCTTCCGGTGTCCGCGGGGCGCAATACCAAAAGCGAATATTGCGCCCTCAGTTCACGTGAATATCTTTTTACGGCCAAAATCTTACCGTTGCCCGTAAAGATCCGATCCATATTTCGTGGGAGTGCATATCTATTAGCGTTTCCCACCGTGACCGCCACCGTGACCGCCACCGTGACCGCCGCCACCATGACCGCCGCCACCGTGACCGCCGCCGCCGTGACCGCCGCCACCATGACCGCCGCCACCATGACCGCCGCCGCCGTGACCGCCGCCGCCGTGACCGCCGCCGCCGTGACCGCCGCCGCCGTGACCGCCGCCGCCGTGACCGCCGCCGCCATGACCGCCACCGCCGTGACCGCCGCCATGACCGCCACCGCCGTGACCGCCGCCGCCGTGACCGCCGCCGCCATGACCGCCACCGCCATGACCGCCACCGCCGTGACCGCCGCCGCCATGACCGCCACCGCCGTGACCGCCGCCATGACCGCCACCGCCGTGACCGCCGCCGTGACCTGCGCCGCCATGACCGCCGCCGTGACCTGCGCCGCCATGACCGCCGTGACCGCCGCCGGCGTGGTATCCGCCGCCGTGACCACCGTGGTATCCGTGACCTCCGTGACTACCCCAGCCGACATTGACAAAGAGTCCACCGCCGGCCCAGTCCCAGCCACCCCAGCCCCAGCCCCACCAGACCGGTCCTATCCCTATACCGCCCCAAAATCCGAATAGCCCAAATGTAGCGAGGGCTACCCCTGGCCAAATGGGGAAATAAGCGAAGGGAGGATACGCTGGATACGCCCAGGGCCCGTAAATAACTGTCGGGTCGTAAGTGGGCACATATACAACATTAGGATCAGCGGGTGCAATCTCGATGGCTTCACCAGCGACGGCCACCTTCTGCTGTGGGGACGACTTGAGATTGCCGGCGGCATAAGCTTTCTGCCGCAGTCTTTGGATCGATGCCGTGACATCGGCCTGCTGAGACATGAAAGCTTGGCCCAGCTTTGTTGTCCACCCCATCTCCCTAACCATCATGTCGAGTACTTGCGGGAAAGATGCCAGCGCCTTAACGCTCTCGTCCCACTGCACTGCCTCCAGGGCCTTATTGAGCGCGTCCCCCGTAAGGCTCGAGTTTGCCTTTACCCATTGGTCCCCTGCCTCAACATCAGCTGGATATGTAGCCGCGATAAGGATTTGTGCGATAAGGGTATCAGGGTAGAGCGCAATCGGCGCAAGCATCTGGTCAAGTTCTGCCTCGGTGAATGCCGGGGCAGGAGCTGAAGTTTGCTGTGAAAGAGCTCCGAACGGGACCATTATCACAACGAGCATCCCGATCAGAGCGCGCTTAAGAAATGCATACTTTTTCATGTTTTCTCCTCCATCATGTTGTACGAGTCCATAAATCTCCTTTCGCTCAGGTATTATCCGGATATCTGTTCACTTCGCATAAAGCCCATGGCTAAAGTTAACTCCGGGCTGTTCGAATGCAACGCTTCGGCGGCAGGAAAGCTCAAAATCGAGCGCATTGCCGGCAAAACAGGAGGAATAAGTGATAAGGAAAAGGGAGGGGCTGCCTCCGGGGTGATTCAAACTCACGCAAATACCGGCAGGCTCTGCCCTTAAATGCCTTTCTGGAAAGATATACCAGTTAAAAAACCATAAGTAATATATTCTCCATGTCAAGAAAGAAGATGGCTTTTTCATGAAATGCATTTAACCAGTGCCCAAAAGCGGGGCGGGTTTGTAGAGAATTTAAATGGACGAGGTTACAGATCGGCCACAACAAAAATAGAGCACTATCAAGTTCGAGCTGTGATCCGGGTGAATTGGCGACCCCCATGAGGTCGTATTCGTGTATTTGTAATTATGCATTCACTCACTTATTCACCAATGTTTGCCCTGCCGGAAATGGGTTACGGATGATTAACCGTAACCCTCTGAATTCTCACAAAATCAAGCTGAAGACAGGGGGCCTTTCAGGCAGACGCACCAAGCTTTATGAACTCGGAACATCTATGGCTTTTTTTTGCCGTTGCCTTTACCGCCGCCACTGCTGCCGCCTTTACCGCCACCACCGGCACCGCCTTTACCGCCGCCAGCGCCACCGCCCGCGGTGGGGCCGTGGCCAGAGCTACCGCCCGTGGTGGGGCCGTGAGTAGAGCCACCGCCAGTGGTGGGGCCGTGAGTAGTGCTACCGCCCGTTGTGGGGCCGCCTTTAGATCCGCCACCGTGAAGTCCTTTTGCGACGTCACCTGCCGACGGTCTACCGCCTCCAGCGCCATGCCCGGCTACGCCTCCTGCGTGCCCTTCGCCGCCGTGGCGCATGGCCCCGGCCCGAGCCCGTTCCGAACCGATATGGCCGCCTCTGGCCGCCTCATGGAAGCTGCCGGAGCGGAAGGAAGCGCGGTCAAAATGACGGCTGTTGATATTGACGCCCCGGTTCATATTTATAAATACGTCATGGTGGCCCCAACCCCACGAGCCCCATCCCCAGCCCCAGGCCGGTCCCACGGCTACAAGTGGAAAGAACCCGAACACTCCGACTCCAACGGCCACCCCTGGGAAAACGGGGTAATAAGCGAAGGGAGGATACGCAGGATACCACCAGGGTCCGTAGACCACTACCGGGTTGTAACTGGGAATATAGACAACTTCCGGATTTGCCGGCGCAACCTCGATAGACTCACCCTGGACAACCACTTTCTGCTCCGGGGTAGTCTTGAGATTGCCGGCGGCAGAAGCTTTGTGCCGCAGTCTCTGAACGGAGTCCATGACATCGCCTTGCTGAGCCAGGAAAGCTTCACCCAGCCTTTGCGTCCAGGCCGACTCCTTAGCCATCATTTCGAGGACCTGAGGAAAAGGCGCGAGCGCTTTGATGCTCAGGTCCCAGGCCATCCCGTCCAGGGCGGTATTTAGAGGGTCTCCCTTAAGGCCCGGATTTGATTTCAACCAGCGGTCCGCTTCCGTAACCTGCTCCGGGTACGTCGCCGCAATGAGGACCTGTGCGAGCAGCGAATCGGGATAGAGCGCAATGGGGGCAAGCATCTGGTCCAGTTCCTGCGCGCTGAATGCCGCGGTCGTTCCGGCATCCTGTGCGAAGGCCCCGTATGGGACCATCATCACGACGAGGACCCCAATCAGAGCGCGGCTTAGAAACACATTTCTTCTCATAATCTCCCTCCGTCTAATTGTATGAGTCAGTTTTCTCCGTTATGCCAAAATCATCTTTTAGACTTAGATAACGCATGGAGCCCGAAATTAGTTTACAAACCGGCATTTTTTATCTGTTTAATCGCGATGGCACTTTCGGCCTCTTCGATTCTGGAAACAATGGCTTCAGTCGCGATCCTCCCTTCGTCCCAGGATTGGCTGCCGGTGAACCTCATACAGGCCGCTGCATATACTGCCTCAATGATCTCATTGGTGAGGTCGGCCAACCTTACAGAAGTGGTTTTACATGTCAAGAGACAAATCACTTTTCCCTTATTGGGCATAAACCGGTCAGGCGGGTTTGTTTCAGGATAGAAAGAAAACGGTAAGGAATCTTTGAGACAAAGCCGGGGTAAATACTCCATACTTTCCAATGCTGCTTATGTCGAATCTATTGATACCCGTGCCGCAAATTATTTGAGTCTTAGCGTGAGCAACTTATTTTTTTACCCATCCCTTCGATCGCATGCAGTCATCGAATGCCCTCATTTCGCTCATGCCCCAGCCGACGCCGCCAGGTCCACTGAATTCGGGTGATTGAAAAAGCTTCACCTCCTGCATGCATGCGGTCTGGTCTTGATCCAGTTGCTCCTGGGACTTGCCTTCCATGGAGACCCAGTTGTAGCCCAATTCGGGCACGTGCGGTAATTGCATCGCGCACCCGGCAAGCATTGCTGCGCAAACGGCCAAAAAGAACAGTTTCAAGATCACTCCCCTTGTTTATATCAAGCCGCAACCGATATACCGGCTATCAGTTTCCAGGGCCTGACCAATTTTCATCTCTTCCCGGGTGAGGATCATCTGATTACCTCGACCGGATCGAATTCGGACACTGCGCGGTAGATGTCCTGAATGACCTTGCCGGCTTCAGGCCGCCACCTGATGGGGAAAAGCCGGTTCAAAACTTCAGCGGCTTCCTCGATGCGCTTCCCGCTCATGAGACTATAGTAGGCGGCCTTCATCGCCAGTGAAGTTGTCAATTCCGGTTTGCGCTTCCGTGCGCTGCTGCGAGCCTCATTGACGGCCTCATGAAGCAGACGCGAATAAAATCGGCTGAACTCACCAACTCGATCCACCCGCCAATGTCCATTATCAAAGACGAGCAGGCGAGTCATTGCGGGAGAATCCACGAAAGACAACTGAATCTGCGAGTCTTCCGGCCCATAGTATGCGAACTGCCAGTCATGGACTTTTATCGCCTTTCCCGGTAAGTCCTCCGCCTGGGTGAATTTTACTTCTCCGTTAGTGTCCCCGAGGTCCGCCATATCAAGCGAGATGCTTGGGCCGCATTTGGTGGCGATGAAAAGAGTCGTGCAGCAATGAGCGCCGCCGGAAAAGCAGTAGGCGAGAAGCACACTGCAGTTGGGAAGGGGTGTGTTCGGGACAATTACCGGCTCATGCGTTTTGAAAAAACACTCGCCGGCAAAAAGCTCTTCCTCGTCCTTTGAGAACTTAAGAATATAGCTGCCGTTCGCCGATGACTTGGTGATGCAGAGCGTAAGCTCACCCAGCCTGAACTGCCTGGTTGCTTCCACACAGCCGTGCTCTTTATCCTCTACAAAGGCGCTTTGCAAGGGAATGATGGTTATTGCGAAAAGAGCGAAAATGGTTACCAGCTTTTCGATCACGCGAGCCTCGAATCGGAAGTCGGATTAAGCTCTCAGAACTAAATCTCCACGTCCAGCGAGGAGTGGAGATCGAGTTCCGCAGAAAAACTCAGCAATGACGAGCACCTCTCAACTGTTTCATAGGGCCCGGGGCTTAAGAATTCCTTCGCCTAGAAGAGAGCATTGCATCCATTTGAAGGCAAACTTTAACAGGGTCGTTTCGTTGGTTCTGATTTGTTCGATTTCGTCACCCTCAATTTCAAACAGGCTCAGAAAGCGGCTGTTGAAAACCATTTCACGGAATTTGTCCGAGTTGTAGCTTGCAAAATAGAATATCTGCTGCTGCTTTTGGGGCAGACGCGCATTCCTGAGTATGGGATGCGTGACTATTCCCATCCAGAGGTCATTGAGTTCGTAGTAATGTTGGAGTCCCTGGTCCCTGAGCCATTCATCCATTTTCCAGAACTGCTCTTCTTCGAAGCCCATGCAATGGTCTTCGTGAAGAACAAAATAGTTATCCAACACCAAGTCATGTGAGCGGTGCAGGCGTGAGGCCCTGGCAATGGGATAAATTCGACAGGCCGAAGGCCTGTCCTCGTAGACAAGACAGCCTTTTGCCGACACAAATGGGCAGGTCTTTCGTTCGTTTTCGCTCATCTGGAGATAGGCCATAGGGAGCGGACGGTCCTCGTCGCAGCCGCAGTCTGTGTAACGATCCAAAAAGTCACCGGAACTGAGGCCGAGCCGGTTTTTTAGCCTGATGACGTCGTAGGGAGTCAGCAGCAGGTTCAATTCACGGCAGCACTCGGTGAAGCAAACCACCCCTGGATGGCAACCAAATCGAAATCCCCCATTCTCAACAGGTTCGATCTTTCCCTTAATGCATTCCGGGGCCGTTTCCCGTATTTCCAATTTTCACCATCTCCCAAACTGATGCGCTCTTGATCCGTCGGAGTTTCCTATTTGAACATCGCTGCCAGAGCGAACAAGGCTTTCGGGGCTGGATCAAACAATCTGATGGAGCTCGTTCATTTGCGCGCGAATATAGCGGAAGGAAAGTCTCAAAAGCTCTTTCATATCTTTCCTGACAACGGAGGCCATTTCGCCGTCCACCTCATGGAAGATCAAAAAGCGGCCGTCGTCGAGGAGTTCGGCAAATCGGTCCAAATCGTATGCGATGAACAGCACCCTTCCGAGGGCCTCGTTCATCGGAGTGCCGGGCCTAAAGCTTCACAGGCAGTTCGGACTTGTCGATCCCTATCCGTTACAAAGTCAACGCCACGCCGGGTGGCGTGAGGTATCCAAGGCGCTGCTCCCAAGCGCTGCCAGACGGTCCTCAAAGGGTTGTTTACATGGTATTATACCGCGGCCCTCCGCCCCCCTCGGGGCAAACCCAGTTGATAGCTTCGTAAGGGTCCCTGATGTCACAAGTCTTGCAATGAACGCAATTTGAGAAATCAACCTGAATGCGTTCAAACTCACCGGTTTGTTCATTCCTGACGATATTATAGACCTGCGCCGGGCAGAACGCCTCACACGGCGCGCCATATGTTTCATAGCAGGTCTTGCACTTCGTTGCATCCAACTGAAGATGGCACGGCTGCTTTTCCTCGTGTTTTGCGCCACTGAGGTAAACATCGGTGAGCTTATCAAAGAGCAAAGACTCATTGTCAAACTTGATGGCGTCCTGCTGTTTTTCACGCGCAGGTCCCGACATTGGCTTAAGCTCTTTGGAATCAGGTTCGAGCTTCAAAGTGCCAAAAGGATATATGCCTCCTGAATAGTAACTGATCCCTGCCTTCAGAAGACCCCAGGGAACAACCCCCTTTTTCATCAAAGGGCGGAAATTGCGAAAAGGTTTCAGGTCCTGCCCGACCCAGGAAGTTTCAATTCGCTGTTGATACTTTTCAAACTGTGACGGGCCGAAATCAGCTTTCTCCATGCACTCGAAAATGGTTTCAGCAGCCAGCATACCGCTCTTGATGGCATAGTTTATGCCTTTCAGACGCGGAACATTGATCAGGCTTGCACCATCTCCACAGATCATGAAACCCGATCCGGCAAGCTTAGGCACGCTGTTCCATCCTCCTTCGGGCAAGGTCTTGGCGCCGTAGCAAAGCATTTTACCGCCATTTAGAATCTCCCGGACAAGCGGATGCGCCTTGAACTTGCAGAAATTCTTGTGAGGGTCCATCTGGGGATCACTAACGTCAAGGGCCGATATCATTCCGACAGACACTTTATTGTCGCTCATTTTGTAAATGAAGCCGCCTCCGAAACTGCGCCTATCCAGAGGATACCCCATCGTGTGGATTACCCGGCCGTCGGCCAGGCGCCCTTCGGGGAGTTGCCATACTTCTTTTACCCCGGTGGCGTAGACCTGTGGATTCCTGCCGCTGTCCAGATCGAGCTTCTTTATGAGTTGCTTGGTGAGAGAACCTCTGGAACCTTCACACAGCACGGTAGCTTTTGCAAAGAGGTCCATGCCGGCTTCATAGTTGCTCTTGGGGGTCCCGTCAGGGTTTACTCCCTTATCTCCGCATCGCACCCCTTTGACCAGAAGGGCGTTGGATTCGTCATAGAGGATCTCTTTGCCGCTGAATGTCGCATAAATGTCCTGGCCAAGCTCGGAAACTTGTTCCCCAAGCCATGAAACGAGCTTGGTCAGGGACACTATATAGTTGCCGTCGTTGTGCATGGTTGGGGGCGTTACGGGTAGTTTCCATGAACCCTTTGCGGTCAGGAACAGGACGGAATCCTGTTTTGCCGGGGATTCCAGTGGGGCGCCTTTCTCCATGAAATTCGGAATGAGTTCGGCTAACCCATTGGGATTCATAACGGCGCCGCTGATGGAATGATCCCCTACAGCGTTGCCTTTCTCTATGATCATTAGAGGGACATCCACACCCAGAGTGTCCTCATTGATGAGACGGCCTTTTTTCGTTCCGCTTTCAACAGCTTGATTGTGAGAATTGATCAGGTTCAACAGGTGAAGGGCACAGCTCAAGCCTGCAGGACCTGCGCCTACGATGACCACCCCACAGTTCATAGATTCGTGCTCAGACATGTTATGCCTCCCGGCTGGATAAACGCCCTGAGACCTTTTTCCCGGGCTTTGCAAAATGGATTAAGGTCTTGCTGTCAGCAGGCGCTCTTCATTTTCTTGACTTCCTCGGTCAATGCAGGAATAAAATTAAAGAGGTCTTCCACCACTCCGAGGTCAGCTTTGCTGAAAATCGGCGCATCAGGGTCCTTGTTTACCGCAACGACGAACTTGGATGAGCCCATGCCGGCAAGATGCTGGATTGCACCTGAGATGCCTGCCGCAATGTAGAGGTTGGGGTTGACTACCTTGCCGGTCTGTCCGATCTGGTCCGAGTGGGGGCGCCACCCGGCATCGACGGCGGAACGGGAGGCCCCGACGGCGCCACCCAGCGTCCTCGCAAGCTCTTCGAGTATTGCGAAATTCTCAGGTCCCTTCATGCCCCGGCCGCCGGATACGATGACTCCGGCTTCAGTCAGCTCCACCTTGCCCGAAGTATCAAGTTCAAGACCAATTACCTTGGCTCGAGGCGCAGGCAGCACCACCTCCACCTTCTCCACTTCGGCCTTTTTGTCCGGCATTGGCACAAGGCACTCCATCACGTTGGGCCGACAGGAGATGATGGGCAGGGAGCCGGCCTCCCACTGACACCAGGCAAGCGTTTTGCCGGCAAATATAGGCCGCTTGGCCTTTATCGCCCCCCCCTCACATGAGACCTGAATGCAGTCCTGAGCGAGAGAGGCATCGAGCCTGGCCGCAAGCCTTGCCCCGAGGTCCTTGCCATCCACGGAGGCGGGCAGGATGACCACCGATGGGTCACACTTCTTCACGATCTCCGCAATGACCGGTACATAGGTTTCGGCAATGTAGTACTCGAGTGAGGGATCGTCGGCCGCATAAACTTTGTCAACTCCGTAGGCCCCCAGATCGGCAGCTTTAGCGCCGGTCCCCGATCCTATGGCAACCGCACAAAGGCTGCACCCCAGAACGTCGGCGATCCTTCTGCCCTCGCTCGCTGCCTCAGCGGAAACGCGGCGGAAATTGCCACCGCGAAATTCGGTAATCACACAAACACAGTTTCCCATATTCGTTCTCCCCTCTATCGCTTTTTAGATCAGTTTTGCCTCTTCGTGCAATTGCCGTACGACCTCGTGTGCTTTGACCGCAGCATCGGCCCCTTCGACCATTCGCCCCGGCGCACGCTGTGGAGGCATCTCCAGGGAGGCGATGCGCATCTTTATCGCCTGCGCTCCGCATTCAGAGCCGCTTAGGCCGAGATCGGACAGTTTCTTCATGTCAATGGGTTTCTTCTTGGCCTTCATGATCCCGGGGAGAGAAGCGTATCTGGGGTTCCAGATTCCGTGGGACCCGCCGAAGGTGACGAGGGCAGGCAGGTCAGCCTGGAGCGATACTTTTCCCCCTTCGATAGGCCGATCGACGGTTACCTTGCTTCCATCGCACTCAAGTGAGATCGCGAGGGCAACATGGGGCCATCCGAGGAATTCGGCCACCATGGCGCCCCTCTGGGCAAGGTCGTAGTCAACGGCCCGGGAGCCGCACAGGACAATGTCCGGGTTGAGCTGCTTTGCGGCAGCCGCAAGGGCCTTTGCCACCCCAAGACTGTCAGCCCCCTCGAGGTCCGGATCATCTATAAGGACGCCACTGTCTGCCCCCATGGCGAGGGCTGTTCTCATGGACTCAACCACCCGGTTGGGTCCCCAGCTCAGGATAGCTACCGTTCCGCCGTGTTGTTCCCTCAATCGAAGAGCAACTTCCACTGCGTACTCGTCATAAGGGTTGATGATCCACTTGAGATCGTCGGTGACAATCGACTTGCCGTCTGTTGCGATACGAATCACAGATTCAGTATCAGGAGTTTGTTTGAGTAAGACAACGATGTTCACGGCCATTTCTCCTTCCTTCAATGGTACTTTGCCAAGGTTCCCCCGCTTAGTGCGCCTTGATCGGCCAAGCCGACCGGGTTGTGCGCAACATTAAACCTTATTTTTTAACATATACAATGTTAGAAATTCAATGTTGAACCTAACAGTTGAGCAGGACCGGCCTGAAAGTGAATCATGGCACATATACCGCTCATAGTGATTTTTTTCAATGGGAAAATGGCTTGGATGCGGCCGGGCAGGGGACGGAAAAGGGAAGTCAGGCCGCCTCCCTTCATGCTCGTGACTCACTCAGGACAATTTGATGCGTCCTGAGGAATTCATATGGAACGTCGATATCCTGGTTCCTGACTCCCCGGTCGAAAATTTGTCCTTCACCTTACGGGGCAGAAGCTCGATGCTCCTGGTGGTCGCGGAACAGACCTTCGCGCCGGGGTAAGCCTTCAGTAGCCTGTCCCTTTGCGATTCTCGCCGATGATTGTGTTTACGCCCCATTCAACGAAGACCTAAAATCGGAGTCGTTGCCCAACAAAAAAAGGAGACACACTTTTCAGTGCATCTCCTTTTCCTCAATCAGGCGATAGGGATTTGGTTATTTGCCCGTTGCAGCGCTGTGCAGCTTGATCTCAACCTTTTCTTCCAGGCCTGCATAGTATTCACGAAGAAGTGCAAGCACTTCATCCCGGCCGAAATGATCCGGAATCGTAGTTCCTTCGGAAAGACCTTTTCGCAGTGCGGTCCCGCTCAAAAGAACGCGGTCTTCCTTGCCGTGGGGGCAGGTCCTGAGCGATGCCATACCGTCGCATTTATGGCAGTAGAAGGTCCAGTCGATTTTGAGCGGCGTGCACAAAAGTGCTTTTCCGCCCGCCGGTTTGGGGATCTTGTCAAAAATGGTCTGGGCTTCGAACATGCCGTAGAAATCGCCCACACCGGCATGGTCGCGGCCGATGATCATGCGAGAGCACCCATAGTTCTGGCGGAAGGTGGCATGAAGAAGGGCTTCACGGGGACCGGCATAGCGCATATCCAGCGGATACCCGCCCTGGAGGACCTTGTCTTCCACGAAGTAATTCTTAACCAAAGCATCGATACATTTTACGCGGACTTCGGCGGGAATATCGCCGGGTTTCAGGTTGCCGACCAGTGAGTGAATGAAAACGCCGTCGCAGACTTCGACAGCGATCTTGCACAGATATTCGTGGGAACGGTGCATGGGGTTGCGCAGCTGAAGAGCAGCTATTTCTTTCCATCCTCTTTCAGAAAAAATCTTTCTCGATTCAGCCGGTCTCATGTAAACGCCGGCATATTTGGTGGGATATTCGGCCTCACTGAGGACCTTGACCGGGCCGGCCAGATTGACGCCCTTCTGTTCCATCACCATCTGAACGCCGGGATGATCATTTTTGGCGATCTTCCAAAAATCCTCAGCAGTTTTGGTGCCTTCTCCCATATAGACTTTTTCACATTCAAACTTCTTGTCGGCCTCGGTCATTTCATATTTCTCGGTGACCTTCATGGTGGCCATGAACTCGTTGCGCTCCGGATCAAAAAGAGCGATTTCTTGCCCGATTGCGATTGCGGCGGCGTCTTCCTTGGATGCGGAAAGTGTTACCGGAATGGGCCAAAACGTACCGTCTGCCAGGAGATAGTTTTCGCAAACACCTTTCCAGTCGGCCTTGGTCATGAAACCGGTCAGCGGGCTGAATCCGCCGATGCCCATCATGATCACGTCGCCTTTTTCACGGGGGCTGATTTCGATTTTTTTAAGACCTTGTGCTTTTTTCAGTTCAGCTGCCAGTTCCGAGCCTTCGAGCAAACAGCAGGTCAAGCCTTTTCCTCCATGAGGGGGAAGTAATTCTGTTGACATTAGTTTCGTTCTCCTTATCAAGAAAGTGTTGGGTGAAGTGGTTATGGCATGGGGAAACCCATGAATACGCACTCGGGCGCTCCAGGTGTATAAACTATTTGTGCAAAATGTTCAACAGGCAAACTGCACAAAAAAACCTGGAGGTTGGCGATCCAAAGAACAAATTTAAACTTGCAGGTTGATGACAGGGCTCTTCTGCAGGGTCCACTCGCCGGTCTTGGGGCCGTAAACAGGAATTAACGAAGTACTTTCAGTTCGCCTCATCCATGTCGGGATAGCCGGCGCGGTAGTGGCAACCGGGCCGGCGGCTCTCTTCGCGAAACAGAACGCGGCGCGGGTGGCTCTCGGCAACCCACATGCGGTGGGTGTTTTTCAAGGCGCGCAGCGGTTCGTGCACGTCGGCGGCGGTCAGCTATTCGGAGTCTTCCTTGAGCATGCCGGGCAGCTCGAAGCCTCTTTCAAGCAGCTACTTGCTGGTGGTGAACCGCACAGATTGGCTGCCAAAATATTCGTTCATGATCTTCCGTAGGCGGAACAGGAAGATTTTTGGCCTTATATTCGCCGGGTTGATGTCCGGGTCGATCGAGCAGGCCACTTTCTGCTCGTTGCGATCCATCGGACCTCTCCTTACCTTTAAAAAAGATAAAAATGTGTCCTTTCGATACAGGAGATAGAGCAAATGGAATTCAATATTCAAGATTTGAACAAAGAAGATCTGAACCATCTGAAAAGGATAATGTTGACGCAATGTCGGGATTACGAGCCATGGGCGGATATGATGATGCTGGGTGGCGCTGGAGATCCAGGGACTGACCGTTTCCCTCTCGATTTAGATGAAATTGAAAGCATAACTGTCACCGTGGGAAAAGAGGAAGGACCTTAGGAGCCCATTACCGGTTAGCCGTAGGTAAAGTGAGTTGAAGAAAGGTTTCAGTTTCCTTTGCGGCTACGAGGACGCAACGGACGGAGTACCGATTTGAGTGAGCATGAAGATGGGGTTTGCCGGGGTGAGAACAGAGCAGGAGGCCCTATAATAGAGGAGAAGAGCCTGCAACACTTGTGTTCAAAAAAGGAGGGCCGCTATAGGCAATACCTCGAGGAACAGGAAAGTTTTGATATGATAATTTAAAGTGTAACTGAGCGAGCCATCCGGCACGCTCAGTTACTAGTCACAGCGCGGCCAAAGGCCGCAAGCGAATGTGGATGCGGAACAGAAAAATCTTCACAAAGAAATTAGTAGCATAGAGGACATCGGTTGCATCATTCAACGAGCAATTGAGCAATCCAAAAGTCTTTCATAAATTAATTACTCGGTTTCTCCACCTTCTTAAATTCATCTTTTACTTTCAATGTCTCTTCCAGCATCAAAATATATTTCAGGTATTTGAATCCAAACTTCATGAGCGCAATGTCATCAGTCCGCATCTTCTCAAGTTCGTTGTTGTCAATATCAAACATATTGGAGAAGCCACTCTCAAAAACAAATTTCCTAAATTTGTCAATATCATAACTTGCCATGTAAATTAGGGGATGCTTTTTCTTGTCGAGTGCAGGTTGACCAGGATTATCCCTCCTTAATTGTATCTCCTTCCATTCCTTGTTCATCTCATCATAAAGATCAACTCCCTGTTCAACCCTCCATGTCTCAATACTCCACTCGTGATCGTCATCATATCCACGACAGTTCGGTTCCCTGATAAAGAAATAGAAATCAACAGGCCCCGGCCCTTTCTCTGAGTCCTTTATCATAAGTCCCTTGCCCACCGGATAATATCGGCAGTTGGCAGGCCTGTCTTCGTAAATACTGCAGCCCTCAGATGCAAGAAAAGGGCATTTGCCTTCAGCATCATCATTCATCGCTAGAACTGCAAAAGGATGTGAGGACGTTTCATCGATATGGGTGTAAGTGTATTTCTCGAGGAACTCCCCTGAAGAAAGCCCCAATCTCTTTTTCATTCTTAAAATGTCATAAGGAGTTAGAAGCATATTTGTGTTTCTGCAGCATTTGTCAAAGCAACTGATATCCTTATGACACCTGAACTTGAATTTTGAATCCAATGTGCGCTCAACAGGCTCAACAAACTTTGTACTCGGTAGCATGGGTTAAATCCTTTCTGTTAACATAATATGTAACATTGAGCGATTCTTGCCTGCCAAGATGCTCAAAGCACCGCAGATCAGTCGTCCGGCCATTCAACCGTCTAAAAGGAGGGGCATGTCGCCTGTTCTGCTGGTTTGGTCATTGATTTTAACCGCTACGAAAAGAAATATCCATACCTGTAATTTCGGAGATGGAGATCTTCCCGGGGGCCCTGCCCAGGGAGGCATTAGTTGAGGAGGCCTCCCGGTATACCACTCCGAGGAGCGTCAGCGACCAAGCATCTTAAAGGGCTGCATGGCTTCGTCCTCGGCTCGCAATCACAGAAAAGGGGAGGCGCATGATACCATTTCCTGCGATCTTCCTGGAGAGAATGGATTCCTCTTCTGATCTCCCGAGGTAATCTGCGCTAATATCTCTTTTCGGCTGTACCAAATCGATATATGAAAGACTGCGGAAAGAGGATCTCTTTCATCTACAACGGGTGGCAGGAAATGAACCTAACAGCCTTTTACTGCTCGAAGAATACATTAACAAATCAAGAGGATGTCTTGCCCCTGGACTGCAGGAGTTTATCCATTTCTTTGTCCCTGAGCTTTAAGGTATCTTCAGAGAAAAGATTGAATCTAACCCATCTAAAGCCAAAAAGTAATAGCTCCTCATTATCTGTCTTTATCTTTTCGATAACCTCTTCCTCGACATCATAAATGTCAAAAAACCTGGTTTCAAAAAGAAATCTCTTGAATGCATCCAGGTCATAACAAGCCGTATAAAGCAATTTCGCTTTTCCTGAATCCAGCTTATTTCCCTTCTGGAAAAAATCATGGAGAGTAATATCTTTATAGAAGTCATTCATTTTATCGTATATATCAATATCCTGATCTCTTTTCCACTCTCGTATTGTCGATTTTTTGTCCCCTCTAAATCCATGGCAGGTAGCTTTTTCCTCTATCAAAAATTCCTGCTCCTCAGAGGAAACCGGAAATACAGGATACATTCTGCAGGACCATGGCCTGTCGCGGTACATACTGCAACCATCAGATGCAACAAACGGGCAGGTTTTATTTTGGTCTTCCATCATCCTGAGCACCACCAGGGGTATTCCCTCCTCACCTAAAAGCGCAACCGTATATCTCTTTAAGAACTCTCCAGAAGGTAACCAGGTACTCCTTCTCATTCTCAGCACGTCATAGGGCGTGAGGAAGATATTTATATCACGGCAGCACGTTTTATAACAGGCAAGCTCACTATTGCATGAGAATGTGAATTCGTCATCCAAAGTGAATAGGGTCTTTTTATTATGTTTGTCATTCATAAAATACTCTCATAAAGTTCTGGTTTTTGTTAAAATTAGTAAGTGTAGTGTCACCTAACGGTTCCACGGGCTTCCAACAAACTATAAGGGGCGACCTTTGCGGTCGCCCCCTCATAGCTACCTCTAAAGATACTGGCTCAAACTAGATGATTGGAATCATCGGCCGTGTGAGTACGGACCATTCCTGCGTCTTCACATCGAACTTCACATTAATAAAGTTCTTCTGGGTATCATCCAGTTTCAGGTAATCGTACTTGTAGTAGTAACCAGGCCATCTGGACTCTTTGCGGGCCAGTCTTGTCCTTGCACATGCCTCACCAACATAGTACCTGTGGACACATTCCCATGCCCTCATCAGCTCATGGAGGTCTTTGGCGGCGAGCTTTTCAATATCCTCGCCGAGGAGTGACAGCTTCCAGATCCCGGCCTCAAGCAACTTGTCTGATGTTCCGTACAGGGTCTCCCAGCCACCAGCATATTCACCCATTATCTTCTGCAGCCTGAACAGGAAATTATGGGGAGAAATATAGTTGGGATTGATCTCAGGCGTCGTTGTGAAATTCTTATGCGTATCAAAGGTGGCAAGCGGTTTTAGAATTGTTTCCTTGTATTTAGCCACGGTAGCATCGGATATCGTCGGTGTGAAGGCCTTATTGTCATTGGCAAACTTGACCACTGACTTTCCAACGATCCTGCCCTGTACATGGGAGCCACTTGAGAACTTATGGGCGCATGCGCCTACCCCACAGCCTGCCGTGAACAGACCCTTAACAGTCGTCATGCAGTTGTACTGGGCAGGGAATGCATCCTTGTATTGCGCCGGCATGAGGTCTTCAGGACCACAGCACCAGGAACCGCAAGAGCAGGCATGCGAACCGATGAAGACAGAGTCAGACATCTGGAGTTCCATCGGTTTTTCCATCGGATCTATATTGTGGGCGGCCCAGTTCGTGGCGCCTGCGATGGTCATATCGAGGAAGTCTTCCCATGCCTCGCTCTCGTACATCTTGATCTTCTTTTTCAATTCCTTAGGATCGGATATCTCCTGCTTAAACCTTTCCACCACCATCTCTGTATGCATCATGAAGGGTATCTTGCCTTCCTTCGCGCAGAGAATCATCTCGTAGTTTCTCATGGGTGTAGGACAAGGTTTCGCATTGGAATAGGGGGCCCAGTTCTTTAACTGTTCGGGATATGCACCAACATATGACCCACCTACGGAGTTCATTACAGGTGTCTTGAACAGCAGGAAGAAGGTGCCGACAGGACCGTAGGAATCCTTAAACCTTGGAGGGACAAATGTATTGTCCATCTGGGTCAGCTCGCCACCAGCCTGTAAAACGAGGGCATATACCGATCCGGCAACAAAAGGCGGCATCCATGACCTGCCGAATGCTTCACCCTGAGACCTTGGCCTGAATACATGGACCGCACCACCCATCAGAGCGATGGTCACTTTAGACTTGAAGACATAATACTTGTCTTCCCGTACGCTAAAGCCAACTGCTCCGGCTACCCTGTCAGGCTCCTTCTCATCCTTGAGCAGATGCGTGATCATGACTCTCTCAAGGATCTGGCCTTTATCACCAAGAGCGGCCATAGCGCTCTTTGCCGCCTCTGCCACGAGAACCTTGTAACTTTCGCCGGCTATCATCACCTGCCATTCGCCGGATTTTACATAGTTTCCCGCCTCATCTTTCCATATAGGCAGTCCCCATTTGTCGAAGTGTTTGACCGAGGAATCCACATGTCTTGCAACATCATAGACCATGTCTTGCCTCATCAGGCCCATCTGGTCATTCGTCACATACTCGACAAACCTTTCAGGCTTGCGGGGATTCTGGGTTACCTTGCCGTCCATGCCCATGTAGGTATTGATGGCAGACAGTCCCATCGCCACAGGACCACTTCTGTCAATTGCAGCCTTATCAACAAGCGTAACTTTCATACCCAGCGGCTTTGCCCAATACGCAGCCTCTACTGCAGCACCACAGCCGGACATCCCCCCACCGAGGATCAACACATCAGTCTCGACAACCTCTGTAGCAAAATCTTTCATTTTTTAATCTCCTTATTTCTTATTTGCCGGGAGTTCTGTTATCCCCATGATGGCGGGCTCTCCGAGGAGGTACTGATTGCTCAAATCTGCCGGATTTGCGTCGGGGAATCCGTCAAATGGCTTAATAGAACCCTCTGGTGTCGTCCTCGTTTGGTACTTAAACCTCTTGATTCTTCCATCCCTGAATTTGATGGTCCACATGATGTCTTCACTTCCTCTCAGAGGAGTAGAAGCAGCACCAAGAGGCATAAAGTCGGCGTATCCCCTTACATCCATAGCCTGCTGCGGGCAGATCTTTACACAACAGTAGCATTCCCAGCAGTAATTAGGCTCCTGATTATAGCCCTTCATTTTTTCTTTATCGAGCATCATCAGGTCGTTAGGGCATATGTACATGCAAGCGGTTTTATCCTGGCCCTTGCAGCCGTCACACTTTTCAGTCATTACGAAACTTGGCATAATTTACCTCCTAAAGGTTAGTCTAATAAACGCCCTGACCAACAAAACCCCAATTAACAGTGAATTTCGACACCTCCTTCCCGACAATGTCCGCCCGTTGGGGGCTGGGCAAACAACCTTCCCAAATTTTGGCTGTTCCGCATACAGCTAATGATTCTACTTCGGTGTTTTGCACTTCAAAGGTTGTCTAATTGAGGGGCATTTGCTGACCTCATGCGACTAAAGCGCAAATTCCCGACGATCACCCGGTTTGGAGTCTCACTCCCCTGCGCCAGGTAATCTCACTCGGCTATTTTTATCCCAGCTTACATCTCCGGTTAAAGGGCCTCCTGGCTGGCAGGGGTTGTGCGAAATGTTACGCAGGCGTACATATACAAAGATGCACATCCCTGTCAAGAAAATTTTATGCGGCGTTTTGCCAGCGGCAGGTTTTTAGGTATTGTTTACGCCGGTAAGGACGCTAGAGAAAGGCGTGAGGCTCAGGCTGCCATGATTTCAATTTCCTTCTCGCCAGCATATTTTTTTCTATCATTTTTTAACTGTATGTGCAAGTGGTCGAGAATATATTTTTTCCCAAATTGGCCCCTGCACATCCTAAGACCTCTATTTAATTTGACACAACCGGGTTTGCTCACATATACTGCTAAGACGCCTGGATGGTCGGCAGGCGCTTCAGGAGCAAGCTTTCTTACCACTTTCGTGCATGTAAAATGCACGGCCCAAGGAAAGAAATTGCGACCCTGTGTATAGGCGAAGGGCAGGGGAGCGCCCCTGCCGTTGAAAGACCCTGAAATGTACTCAAGCTGATGGAGGTAATCCTGTGAACTACGAGAACGTTCTTTTTGAGATTCGCGATGGTGTGGGGGTCATGACGTTTAACAGGCCAAAAGTTCTGAACGCTCTTAATCCAGCCACCCTGGACGAGGTTGCCGATGTGTTGGCGCACGCGGCCAGGGATGACGCGATTCGCGTGCTGGTATTTACCGGGGCCGGAGACAAAGCGTTCGTGGCTGGGGCCGACATAAACGAGTTCCTCGGATTTAACCCTTTGAGCGCCCTTCATTTTGCAGAAAGGGGCCAGCGGCTTTTCTTCGATATCGAACAGCTTCCCAAGCCCGTTATCGCGTGTGTGAACGGTTTTGCACTCGGGGGTGGGCTCGAAATCTCAATGTCCTGCGATTTTATCTACGCTTCCGACAAGGCGAGATTCGGCCAGCCGGAAATAAATCTTGGGCTCCTTCCCGGATTTGGCGGAACGCAGAGGCTCTCGCGTCTGGTGGGGCGCGCCAAGGCAAAAGAGATGTGCATGACCGGAGAAATGATAGATGCACAGCAGGCCAAAGAGCTTGGCCTTGTGGCCAAAGTTTTTCCGGCAGACCAGCTTATCGATGAAACCATGAAAGTCGCACGCTCGCTTGCCTCCAAATCCATGGCGGCACTTAGGTCCATTAAGAAAGTTGTCGACTGTGGCGCCGACGTGGACCTGAGAAATGGCTGCGCGCTTGAGGCCGAAGCCTTCGGAGTCTGTTTCGGAATGGAGGATATGCGGGAGGGTGTTTCCGCTTTTCTGGAAAAGCGCAAGCCTCAGTTCAAGGGAACGCTGACGAAATAAACCTTTTCCCCACGGAGGAACACCAGATGAATTTCGAGCTGACCGACGAGCAGAAGATGATCCAGGAAATGGCCCGCAAGTTTGCCGAGCGGGAAATCAAACCCGTTGCTGCTGAACTGGACCGCACCCACGCTCATCCCGCTGATATATGCGCAAAAATGGGGGAACTGGGTCTTATGGGTATAACGATCCCTGAAGAATATGGCGGGGGGGGGATGGACTACATCTGCTATGCCCTGGCCTTGACCGAAATATCCAAAGCATGCGCTTCGTGCGGGGTCATCATGAGCGTTTGCAACAGCCTCTACAATTTTCCGGTATACACTTACGGCACCGAGGAGCAGAAGAAAAAATATCTGACCCCCGTTGCAAGCGGCAAAGAGCTAGGCTGCTACGGACTGACTGAGCCGGGCGCAGGCTCCGACCCGGCAAAAATGCTCACCACGGCGGTCCTAAAGAGCAATGAATGGGTGATAAACGGGACCAAGTGTTTCATCACCAGCGGTAACGTCTCAAGATACTGCGTCCTGGCTGCATTTACCGATAAGTCCCTAGGGTACAAGGGTATAAGTTCTTTCATTATAGATTTCGAAAATACGCCCGGTTTTCGCGTGGGCAAAGTCGAGGAAAAACTCGGAATTACCGCCTCCGGGACAGCGGAACTGATCTTCGAGGACGCCCGCATACCGGTGGAAAACTTGCTGGGCAAACCCGGCGAGGGTTTCAAGCAAATGCTTACCACCCTGGACGGGGGGCGCATCGGAATCGCTTCACAGGCGCTTGGCATCGGCCGGGCCGCCCTGGAAGCCTCAATCGATTACAGCAAAACCCGTGAGCAGTTTAACCAGCCGATTTCCGGTTTTCAGGCCACCCAGTTTAAGCTCGCCGATATGGCCACTCAACTGGATGCCTCTGAACTGCTGATTCTGCGTGCGGCGTGGCTCGAGCAAAATAAGAAGCCTTACGAAAAAGAATCGGCAATGGCCAAGCTCCTTGCCTCGGACACCGCAATGTGGGCCGCTGTCGAAGGGGTGCAGATTTTTGGAGGATATGGATACTCCAAAGAGTACCCGGTGGAAAGGCATATGCGGGACGCTAAAATCACGCAGATCTACGAAGGCACCAACGAAATAATGCGCCTGGTGATCGCGCGAAATATCCTCAAGAGCAGATAAAGAAAACGGGCTGGAGCTCTTCGGTGTGGGCCCCGCTCAAGGCGAAATCAAATATGTCCGGTAAGTCTCATTGGATTTGCCGGACATAATTTTTACTTCCAGCCCGCCGAACATGTGGCGAAGGATCTTACCAGGCGGGACAAACCCCCAGGAAATGAGAGAATCATATGATAGGGAAAACAATTGAGCAAATCGGGCTCAACGAAACCGCCGAGTTTTCAAAGACGGTCTCCGAATCCGACGTCTACCTTTACGCCGGTGTAACCGGTGATTTCAATCCCGCTCATATCAATGAAGAGTATGCGCGGGAAACTTTTTTCAAAACAAGGATCGCGCACGGTATGCTGGCAGCGGGACTCATCTCGACTGTCCTTGGAACGCGTCTGCCGGGTCCCGGTACCGTTTATGTCAGGCAGGAGCTTAATTTCCTCGCTCCAGTCAGAATTGGCGACACCGTGACAGCGCGCGTCGAAGTAATCGAGATTATGACCGAGAAAAAACAAGTGCGGTTTAGAACTACCTGTTCAACGCAGAACGGAACACTGGTTTTGGACGGCGAAGCCATAATCAGTCCGCCCCGCCCGAAAAAGGTCGAAGCCGCGAAATGAGCAGGGGCAGGCGCCGGCGTCAGGTCACTGCGTAATGACGGGGAACAGGGGCGGGGTTTTTTCTGGAGGCCGGAAAATCCCAGCCTCTTTCTCTAAGTCTTTGCCACTGTGACGCTATGAAGTCATGCGGCAACCGTCCTGCCGCCCATCAACGCATCATCGATTCTCCATGTAGTCACTTATCGGTTTCTTTGACGAGTTCACAGTCGAAGTTAGAAATTGCAAGGGCAGACAGAAATCTCCTGTAATCGTCCAGCGAGTCTTACGGCCCGTGGACCCCCATTATAGAGCGCCAGTGGGCGCCGGCGGCGTAGTCTATAATGTAGAGCTTTCCGTCCACTCTAAAGGATGTGACCCAATGATGGGGCGGGCCCTGTCTGTTCTTGATAAACACTATTTTTGCCTGTTAAGCCGGGTTGATTCTGTTCAGAGCGTCCTTGGCGAACAGGGCGCCGTCCTGGCAGATACCCGATTTACGCTTAAAGGACTGTTCCGGGGTTTGGGGCTGCCATCCATGGACCGTCTTGCTTTTGCCCTGGTCGTAGATGAATTCCCTGTGCATCCAGTCTGCTGCGTCTTTATAGGAGGTCCAGCGAGCCACTGTCTGTTCGTATGTTGCTGAGTCCGCCGCGCCGGCGATCCCTTGAAACGCGATCATCATTGTGAATGCGACCAGAAACAGAAACATTGCTGAGACCCAGGAATTTTTCTTCATTGCGGTCACGCTCCTGAATCAATTATGGATGGATTGGAGTAGAGAAGGTGGAAGCCGGAATGAGTTGCCGCCAGGCTTGGGACCCCCCATCGCGAAGTGTCGAGATTTAAGCTTCCAGCGTGCACAGCGCCGCTGAAATGAACAAGCCGGCATAGTGAAAGGGTCTTGCGATGGAGATGATGGGATTCGAACCCACGACCTCAGACTTGCGAAGCCTGCGCTCTCCCAACTGAGCTACATCCCCGGTGTTCGGAACATACCCCGTTCCGCATGCGGTGTCAAGAATCACCGGCGCAGAATCACAGGCGCAGAACAGTTTCCATGTGTCTATCATACGACAAAAAGATCCGGATTTGAGCTTTGGAGCTAAAGGGGCCGGCGAGACGGCGCCAGGCGGGTCAGAACAGTCTCTTTACCCAGACGAGGCTCAGGTTAATGTCAACGTCATATTTGCAGAAGCGCTCGATCCCGCATGGATCGGGTGAGGTGTGCTTGAGGTCGAGCAAACGATCGAAATCCTTCTCTATGACTATGTTGCAAAAATCGACGGGCACAGAGCGAACCAGACCCAGTTCCTCTTCGTTCCAAAGGGTGCCGGCAATGTCGCCCACTCCATTTTCCAGCGCATCGGTTCCACAAACCTTGAAACACGCTCCGCAGGTACAGCGGTGGATCGAGTCGAAGTCGGTCGGTATGTGATGGCCGGTATCGCAAAAAGGGCAGATTATGATGTGGATACCGCTCACCCTTCTGGCGTGGGTTTTTGAAGCAAGTGACTTGAACAGTTCTTTGTTTTTAAAGTTCATTGTGCGCCTGCCGCATCACGAATTGCGCTCGAGCCCGTGTGGCCTGAGTCATTAAATGACGTTTCGGCTTGAAATCAAACCGGAAATTTGACATAGACATCTAATCTCACCAGAATCCTTTGCAAGTCATCGCCATTGGGAAAAGGAGCGTCGTTTTGGGCGGCATACATACATCTTCCGGCAATGTAAAGTCAATCTTGAAAATACTCGACGAATTCTATCGCGACGCAAAATGTTCGTTGGACTTCCATGACCCGCTCCAGCTATTGATCTCGACCATCCTCTCAGCCCAGTGCACCGATGAGCGGGTAAATAAGGTTACACCAGCCTTGTTCGAAAAGTATCTCTCTGCCAGGGCGTATGCCGAGGTCCCCATAGAGCAACTGGAACAGGACATCAAATCCACCGGCTTCTATCATAATAAGGCGCTGGCCATCAAAGAGTCGTGCAAGATTCTGGCCAACCGGTTTAACGGCCAGGTGGTTCCGGACCTCGATACATTGGTCGAACTGCCCGGAATAGGACGAAAAACGGCAAATGTAGTATTGGGCAATGCTTTCGGCATTCCGGGAATCACCGTCGATACCCACGTCGGGCGGGTGTCGGCAAGACTTGGTTTGACCCGTGAGAAGGACCGGGACAAAATCGAGCAGGACCTCATGGCCCTTATACCGAAGGAGAAATGGATCAAATTCTCTCACCAGTTGATCCAGCATGGCAGAACCATTTGCGTCGCCCGAAAGCCCAAATGTTCCATCTGTCCTTTGCGTCCTCATTGCAGCTATGGGCAGGATGAATCGACGCCGAAGGCCTGAATCCAGCTTAAATCAGGACAATCCTGTCTTTTCTCTACGAAGTCCATGGCCTGTCCATGACAAGGACCGTTTAGCCGGAAGCTTCTTCAAAAAAATCCTTTCTCCGGCCAATTTTATCACCGTCTTCCAGCCGCCAATTCACCGTGTAGCCGTTCTTTCGCCTGCCCGCCTCATCTGGCGGCCTTCACCTCCGCCGCCTCGGCCCTCGGGACGGAGGGAATCATGTTCTGAGGCTCTCCAAGCATGAATTCGCCTTTTTCGATCCAATCCTTGAGAGTCTCGGCGATTTCTTTTGCGCGAACATAACTGGAGAGCGGTACAGTTGGGATTTCTCTGCCCTGGACTCTGATCGTTCCGGAGCGCAGTTGGGCGTAATTGACTTCACAAATCGGGTCCTGCAGTGTGAAACTGTAGTCCTTCACCTGGGTAACGATATCTTCGTCGGAAATGCCCGTAAACAAGGCCATCTCCTCATCCAGGATGGGGATAGGAATCCCGACCCCAACCACCAGAGAGGACCCGTAGCCAAGAATACTCGCGCCCATGAGCCATCGAGGACTCATCTCCTTGAGGTCGCCCATCAGCATCAGCGTACCTGCCGGGCTGCGAGGTGTCCCATTTGGAAGCCGAGCCGTTTCGGGTCTGTGCTGAGTGCCGTGCCAGGTTATGAAGCCCTGGGCGCCTCCCAGGAAGATTCGCGTACCCAGGCCGAGGGTCCTGTAATAGGGATCGTTCAGCAAGGGGCTGAGCTGACCGGCTGAGCAATAATTGGCGTTTCCAAGGTTGGGCTTCAGGGTGCCCATGTATGTGTAGATTGTCTTCCTGGAGACATTAACGGCGCAATTGTAGTTTTGATATGCGTTTCGCGGATTACAAAGCGTTGCGGAGGGAAGCTCCTTCAAGGTAAAATGCTTTTCGAAATAACGATTGGGATAGCAGTCGGTCCCATAGGCTTCCGCGCGAAGGTGCACCGCTTTTCCGCTCACCAGGTCCTGAATGACGTGCCCGCCGCCGTATTCGAACGCGCCGGGGTGAATTTTGTTAAGAGGATCATCGGCATCAGGTTCGGTTGCGCCGATGTAGATATCCACAGCGGCAAGGCCCGCATAGGCTGGAACATTATTGAGCCGGACCTTTGCAGCCTTTATGGGGGGACTGGTATGTCCGAAATTTATGAAGGCGCCCGAGGAACACATGGGAGCAAAAGTCCCGGTAGTCACCACGTCCACCTCCTTTGCAGCCCTTGTAATCCCCTTCTTCCTCACTATTTCGACCATATCGTGCGCCGTGACCACGACAGCTAGGCCTCTGCGTATCTTTTCGTTTATCTCCTGGTAAGTTTTACTTGTTCCCATTGTCTGCGCCCAATCCTGCTGTTGGTAAAAAAGCCATGACAAACCCATGCGAGGATGATAACCCTCAGCCGCGATGATGACAACCGATCAGAGGCAGATATCGTCACCTACGCAAATATCTGCATTATATGGATTGCAAACTTCGGGGACACGGTCCTCGAAGCAGGGGATAACCTTCCGAAAGTCGCTCATCTCGAAAGGGTTAGTCGCCCGCAAAATGGACTGTTCATCCGGTAAGGCCGCCAACCGGCATTTCCCGGCGGCAAGTTAAAGGAGCATGCCCTCGGCTGTCTCACAATTGCGTTGAACTTAGCCTGGTTTAATGGAGAACTATCAACACCCCGGGACGATATCGCGCATAATTGAGTGCTACAGTGCAGTTTGAACTTGAACAATTCGCAATAAGCGGTTTTCATATCTCTCGGATATCGGACATCAAAAGTCACCTCCGGCGCCGTGAGCCGCCCCGATATTCGATAATCTGTTCAATTAACCGGAGAAAGTGAATATGTCCGAACAAGAAAACGATGTGTTTCAGGAATCGGCACCCTCAGCGCCAATTCGAAATCCGTATATCATGAATTTCCTCAAAGCGGTGGTGGAAAAAAAGGGGGAGCAGCATCAGGGCGATGATCTCGAAGAACTCATGGAAGATATGTACCGGGTCTTCGAATATATGCTTGGACAGAATATGGTAAACGCGCTGCCCGAGGAGGTGAGAAAACAATATCTCGCAATGGCTGCTGATTTGGCAAATCTGAGCTACCAAAAAATTGGCGATGTTTTCGGTACAAACGTCAAGAATTACAACCAGATTTTGAAGGATACGATGAAGCAGTTTGCCGAGGTATATCTTAAAAACAGGCAGTTCAGCCCGGAGCATTATCCCGTCGAACCGCAACCCTAGTAACGGAAAGCACTGCGCTGAAGATTGAGCGGGATATTAGACAATAATACTGGTGGAGAATGAAAGGCAGGAAGGCAAGTTTCTTATGCGCTTAATATTTAGCTTGCCTTCATACGCACCACGTTTAATGTCTCTGCGTTCTGCATTGCTGCGTGCACGGGTCGCCGCTTTTGCTCCGTCCTCAGCCTTCAGCCCTCGGTCCTGCTTCCCGCTTTATCCATTCTGCCGGTTATCTTTGCTGCGCTCTTTCAAGGCAACCTGCGCTGCCGCCAGCCTGGCAATGGGCACGCGAAAAGGCGAACAGCTTACGTAATTGAGTCCGAGATTGTGGCAGACAGCAATGGATTTTGGGTCACCTCCGTGTTCTCCGCAAATTCCCACTTCCAGGCCAGGGCGCGTTTTTCGACCCAAATCCACGGCCATTTGCATCAGTTTCGCCAGCCCTTTGTCGTCAATGCTTACAAACGGATTTTCGGGCAAAATCCCCAGTTGTATGTAATCGATCAGGAATCCTTTTTCTGCATCATCCCTGCTTATTCCATAAGTAGTCTGAGTAAGATCGTTGGTGCCGAATGAGAAAAACTCTGCATGCTCGGCGATTTCATCTGCGGTAAGCGCAGCGCGCGGGACTTCGATCATGGTGCCGAACTTGTAGTCGATCGTTATTGCATGTTCATCCATGACTTCTTTTGCAACCGTCTCCAGGGCCTTTCTTTGCGTTATCAGTTCATTGACGTGAGCAGTGAGCGGGATCATAATCTCAGGATGCACATCTACGCCCTGCTTCGTGCAGTGACAGGCGGCCTCGAAGATGGCCCTGACCTGCATCTGTGTCAATTCAGGCATCATTATCCCCAGGCGCACGCCGCGCAGACCCAGCATGGGGTTGGCTTCCCGCAGAGTCTCTACACGCCTCAGGATGCGCTCGTCTTCTTCGAGCTTGTGCAGAAGTTCGTCTATTTCCTGCAAATTCCTGGCATTGAGCACGCGAATCTTGCTATCCGTAAGCTCTCTCATAAGCTGTTCGAAGCCGGGCAGGAATTCATGCAGCGGAGGGTCGATCAGGCGAATTATCACCGGCAATCCGTCCATTGCCTCAAAAAGACCGACGAAATCCTCTCGCTGGAATGGCAGCAGCGCATCTAAAGCCTCACGCCTTTCGGTAGGCTCATTGGTCATGATCAACTTCTGTACCATGGGAAGGCGCTCAGCCTGGAAGAACATATGCTCGGTGCGGCAAAGGCCGATGCCGCTGGCGCCATACTCGCGGGCGCGTTTGGCGTCATGAGGGTAGTCGGCGTTGGCCCAAACGCCAAGCACCCGGAAGTCGTCAGCCCATTGGAGCAGTTTCATCAGCCAAGGATCTGAGATGTCGGGCACCATCGTTTCCACTTGTCCCAGGAAAACCTCTCCTGTGGAGCCGTCGACTGAAATCCATTCACCTTCGCGGATGAGCTGGTCGCCAACCGTCATCAGATGCCGTCCGATATCAATATCCAGTGCAGCGACGCCAACGACGGCTGGCTTGCCGAACTGGCGCGCAACCAGTGCCGCATGGCTGGTTCGGCCACCGCGGCTGGTAAGAATCCCTTCGGCTGCCAGCATCCCGTGAACGTCATCGGGCTTGGTCTCCGGCCGGACCATGATCACCTTTTTGCCTTCGTTTTTGGCCCAGCTTTCGGCCAGGTCCGCCTTGAAAGCGACCATACCCACTGCGGCGCCGGGAGACACATTCAAACCGCTGGCAAGCAATTTGCCCTCACTCTTTGCTGTCCTTTTGGAAGAAGGATTGAACTGCGGGTGGAGGAAAAAGTCCACCTGCTCGGGAGTGACACGCATAACGGCTTCCTCCCGGGTTATCAACCCGTCTTCGGCCATATCCACGGCGATGCGAACCGCTGCCTGAGCGGTGCGCTTGCCGCTGCGCGTCTGCAACATCCACAGAGCGCCGCGCTCTACGGTGAATTCGACATCCTGCATGTCACGGTAACGTTGTTCGAGTTTGCCGGCGATCTCCACAAACTGGTTCCAGGCCGACGGCATCGTCTGAGCCATTTGCTCAACCGGGTAGGTTGTCCGGATGCCTGCAACTACGTCTTCACCCTGTGCGTCGATCAGGTAGTCGCCCTCTATCTTTTTCTCACCGGTTGTTGCGTTACGGGTCATCGCTACGCCGGTGGCGCTGTCCTTGCCCATGTTGCCAAACACCATTGCCTGGATATTCACGGCGGTACCGAGGTCGTGAGGAATTTTCGCCGCATTTCGGTAATCGACTGCACGCTTGCCGTTCCAGGACTTGAAAACGGCCTCCGTTGCCAGGCGAAGCTGCTCGTAAGGATCGGCAGGAAAACAAATATGGCTGTAACGCTGGAATATATTGCTGAAGCGGTCTATAACGGCTTTCCAGTCATCAGCCGTAAGCTCGGTGTCGCTCTTTGCTCCGCGCGCTTTCCGGAACTCTGCTATGACCTCCTCGAAAGGTTCGGTCGGCAAGCCAACCACTACCGAACCGAACATCTGGATAAGACGGCGGTAGGAGTCATAAACGAAGCGGGGGTCACCTGTCGCCTCGATCATACCCTTGACCGTATCGCCGTTAAGTCCGATATTGAGCACCGTGTCCATCATCCCGGGCATGGAAAACTTCGCCCCCGAGCGGCATGACACAAGCAGAGGATTCTTGCCGTCTCCGAATTCTTTACCGGTCCTCGCCTCAACTTCGTTCAAAGCTGCTAACTCCTGCTCCCATATTTGTTCCGGGAATTTCATACCGGCATGGTAGGAGTTACAGGCCTCTGTGGTCACCGTAAAACCAGGAGGGACCGGCAGTCCAAGCCGGGTCATATCCGCAAGCCCGGCGCCTTTTCCACCCAGCAGTCCTCGAACATTTTCCCAGTCACCGCCGACGTAAGACGTCACCTGGTCGAGTTCGTCGAACAAATAAACCCATTTTTTCGCCATGGACGGTACTCCTTATTTGATTGACCAGACCTATATTTGCTTATGTCAATAGTTTATAGCTCTGTCAATACACAGTTTTCACTCCGCTGAAAAAACACTTGATTATGCTGCTGAAAAAACACTTGATTATGAGGCTAGAATCGTTGAAAAGAGTGAGAGTTTCCAATTCAGCCACCAGGAGCAGCAGATGATTCGGAAAAGTGACGTTCTCAAATATCACAGTGAAGATAGGGCCGGAAAAATCGAAGTCAAACCTACAAAGCCATGTTTTACTCAAAGAGATCTTTCGATGGCGTACACGCCTGGGGTCGCCGAGCCATGCAGGGAGATCGAGAGTGTTCCGGAGAAGGTATTCGACTATACCGCGAAGGGGAACCTTGTAGCGGTCATCACCAATGGCACGGCCGTGCTGGGGCTGGGCAACATCGGGCCGCTGGCCGCAAAGCCCGTCATGGAAGGCAAGGCCGTTCTGTTCAAAAGATTTGCCGATATCGACGTTTTTGACATAGAACTCAATACCAAAGACCCTGACGAGCTGATCCAGGCTGTCAGGCTGCTCGAGCCGACCTTCGGAGGCATCAACCTCGAGGATATCAAGGCCCCTGAATGTTTTTACATTGAAGAGCATCTCAAGAAAACGATGAAAATTCCGGTTTTCCATGACGATCAACACGGCACAGCCATAATCTCGGCGGCGGCCCTGCTCAACGCTCTGGAAATACAGCGCAAAAAGATCGATAAGGTAAAGGTGGTGGTCTTGGGGGCCGGCGCGGCCGGAATTGCCTGTGCGAGCCTCTATCTGAAACTCGGGGTCAAGAAAAAGAATTTGTTCCTGGTGGACACCAGAGGCCTTGTCTATGAGGGTCGAAAAGAAGGGATGAATCCTTATAAAGAGCGGTTCGCAAACGGCCGGACCCCTAAGTCCCTTGCCGATGTTATGAAGGGTGCCGACGTTTTCGCCGGCTTTTCGGTGGCTGGACTGGTTTCAAAAGAGATGGTGAAGAGCATGGCTGTAAGGCCCATCGTTTTCGCCCTGGCCAATCCGGACCCGGAAATCAGCTACCATGATGCAAGAAGCGTTCGCAGCGACCTGATTATGGCTACGGGGCGCTCTGATTTCCCCAATCAGGTAAATAACGTACTCGGTTTTCCTTATATCTTTCGGGGCGCGCTGGACGTGAGGGCCACTGCCATCAACGACGAGATGAAAATTGCGGCGGTAAAGGCGCTTGCCGATCTTGCAAAGGAAGACGTCCCCGATTCCGTCCTTAAAGCCTACGGTAAAGAGATGCTGGAATACGGGCCAAACTATATTATTCCCAAGGCGTTCGACCCGCGTGTGCTCATCAGGGAAACGCTTGCAGTGGCAAAGGCTGCAGTTGAATCCGGGGTTGCCGGAAAGCCGATAACGGACTGGGATGAATACCACGATCGGCTGGAAAGCCACCTGGGGCGCGCTCAGGAAATCATGCGGCGCATCATTCATAAGGCAAAGCATGACCCCAAGCGGATAGTTTTCCTTGAAGGCGTGGATCCCAAAATATTGAGGGCTTGTCAGGTGCTTTTGGATGAGGAGATCGCAAAACCCATCCTGCTCGGGAACGCGGCGGTGATTAGAAAAAAAACGGCCGAACTGCACCTCGATCTCAGTGGGGCAACGGTGGTCGATCCACAAAAATTCGCCCGGATAGAGGAATACGCTACGGAATTTTTCAAAATGCGTTGCCGAAAAGGAATTACGCCTCAGGAGGCTAGAAGACTGCTCAGCACCAACAACAATTATTTCGGGGCCATGATGGTGAGAATGTGTGACGCTGACGGTCTGGTAGGCGGAGTAAACCAGTATTATCCGGATACGATCAGACCCGCGCTTCAGACCCTGCCGCTCTCGAAGGGCACTACGGTTATCGCCGGCGTCTACATGATGGTTTTTCAGAAAGATGTAATATTTTTTGCCGACACCACCGTAAATATTGACCCTACGGCCGAACAGTTGGCTGAAATAGCGATCTGCACCGCAGACACGGTTAAACAACTCGATATTCAGCCCCGAATCGCCATGCTCTCGTTCAGCAACTTCGGCAGTACACGCCACCCGCGGTCCGATAAAGTCGCCGAGGCGACTCAGATCGTCAAACAGCGCCGTCCCGACATCGTGATAGACGGGGAGATGCAGGCCGATACGGCTGTTGTGCCCGAGATCCTGAACGGGGTCTATGAATTTAACACGCTTAAGAGACGGGCAAACGTGTTGATCTTTCCGTCCCTTGAAGCCGGCAATATCGCCTTCAAACTGATGGCGCGGCTTGGAGGCGCAAAGGCAATCGGTCCGATCCTTATGGGAACCAGTGAATCGATTCACGTGCTGCAGCGCAATTGTGACGTAGAGGACATAATCAATACGACCGCCCTTGCCGTAATCGACGCTCAAGAGCACAAAAAGTGCTTCATTACCGAACAGGTCGGGGAGGGCGTAATGTGATGATTGCCGGCCTAAGTATTTTGAGGTCTTCAGGCAAATGCGTACCTGTGGTTTGGGTTTTTGCTCCGAAGGGGCTGCATAAAATAGCCCACGATCTCTACGCTCCGCGAGGTGCCCCCTGGGGTTGTGACGCCAACACGAACCAGTTTTTACCCTGTAGGGGTTTCATACCCAATCCCTTGCTGTCTAAGCGCGCCGTGATTTCATCCTAAATATTCTTTTTATGTAACCCTTTCAGGGTATTACAAATAATTTGTGTTACTATTCTCCCCAGGGGGCACCTCGCGGAGCGTAGAGATCGTGGGCTACCCTATGCAGCCCTTTCAGGGCAGAAAGTCAAAAAGCCCCCCCCAGAGCGAATTCACAGCACACAGATACTGTCCTTTCTCGTCGTGCAGGTACTCGTTTGCCGGATGATCCCATAATTTGCCAACGTTATTAATAAGGTATATAAATCTAATCCTACCAAGGATTCGCGATGCCTGTTCCTTTCGGTATGTTCTAATAAATGGGGTAGGGTCAGGGTAATATCCGGGCAGCGAGGCGAAGAATCTTCCCTGATGGAGGGGGTTCAGAGATGGAGCAAATGCAGCCGGAGAAGCAAAGGCAGGCGGAAGGCACCTCCATACGATCGGTGTTGCAGGTATGCTCCACGACCTCGGGAAGCTCTTCATCCCTGAAGAAATCATCAACAAGCCCGGAATGTTGACCTCCGAGGAACGGTCGATCATTAACACGCACCCCACCAGAGGCGCCCTTTACCTGCAGGGCGGCTCGGAAATTCCACATTTGGCTGTGCTGGCTGCCATGGAGCACCATATGAGATATGACGGACAAGGCGGTTACCCGAGGATCAAAAGTGAGTGGAAGCCCCACATAGTGAGCCGGATGGTCGCCGTCGCCGACGTGTTCGATGCACTGCGGAGCAGGCGGTCTTATCAGGAACCGAAGCCGTTATCGTCTATTATTGAGATCTTGAAAGCAGATAAGGGGAAGGCCCTGGATCCTTACCTTGTGGATAATTTTCTGGAGCTGCTGGCGTCGGAAAGCGGGCCGGCGGGTTCATCCAGAACGTGATGGGTTTCGCTGCGCTTTACCCATCTACGCGCTATTCACCACAGAGGCGGGACATGGTCCGGACAAGGAGAGGAACCCTCACTACGTTCGGATTCGCGTTAACACTTCTGGCCAGCGTTAAACATCGGTCGCAAGTGTTAGCGCGAGCCTGAACGAAGTGAGGGTTCATTGTTCGGCTGGCTGAAACACGTTCACCCAAAGGAAGCGCTCTCGAAAACCCAGCCTTGATACGCCGCCAGCGATTTGAATAGTCTGAATCTCCTTGAGGCAGTCGCCATATTGTGTGCAGATGATCCGGAAGCACAACAAGGCCAAGATTGACGAAGGGAGCGCGTTGATGCTCATCCCGAAGTGCAGCCTTCAAATTGTGAACGTGCTGCACCAGTATATCGAGATGCCTTTCGGCGATGGCCACAGTGAAAAAATATGTGCCACCCGCCAAACGGTTGCGGCGGTAGTTGGTCATTTTCGATCCGGCATGTAATAGGTGTTCATCCGGAATGTGATGGGTTTCGCTTCGCTTCACCCATCCTACGTGATACGCGCCAAAAAGGTGATGGGTTTCGCTGCGCTTTACGCATCCTTCCATGAAGCATGGATGGCGCCCGCGAGCGGCTTTATTTCCGCCGGATAGGGGCAAGATTACCAATAAACTCCCCGGCGCTCTTTTTCCAACTCAGGGACAGCGCAAACTCACGGCACTTGCCGCGGTCGATTGCAAGCGCTCTAACGACGGCCCTGCCAAGGTCCTCTTCCATGAACCCCGTGTCACCCTGCCTTATGATCTCAAGTGGACCTCTCACAGGATAAGCCGCAACCGGGACCCCGCTCGCCAAAGCTTCGAGTATGACCAGCCCAAAGGTGTCCGTCTTGCTTGGGAAGACGAATACGTCGGCAGACGCATAATAGCCGGCCAATTCCTCGCCGCTTTTGGCCCCCACAAATCTCGCTTGCGGGTATTTGGCCTTCAGCCTGGCGAAATCCGGTCCGTGGCCGACGACGTACTTGGTTCCCCCAAGATTTAGATCCAGGAATTTTTCAATGTTTTTTTCCACTGCGACTCTGCCCACATATATCAGAATCGGTCTCTCATCTGTCAAAAGCCCCTTCCTCGCAGGGGAAAAGAGCGTAGTATCGACTCCGGGGGTCCACTTGACGAGGTTTTTGAATCCCCATCCGCTCAGTTCACTTATCAGGGCGGAAGTGGAAACCATAACTCCCGAAGAGGCCTTGTGGAACCATCTGAACCATGAATAGCTTATTTTCAAAGGGATGGGGAATCTCAGCCTGATGTATTCGGGAAACCTGGTTGTATAAGATGAAGTAAAGGGGTAATTGCCTCTTAAACAGTACGAGTGGGCAGCTAACCCGATAGGTCCTTCCGTCGCCAGGTGTATGCAATCCGGAGCGAAAGCATCAAGAATCCCGGCCACTTTTTTGCGAGGATTCAACGCAAGTCTTATCTGCGGATATGTAGGACAGGGAACTGTTCTGAACATATCGGGCGTGATAAAGCACACTTCGTGCCCCATTTGCTCGATCTCGCGAGCAATGCGCTCGAATTTCGTAACCACGCCGCTTACTTGCGGATGCCATGCATCCGTTGGAATTGCAATTCTCATTTCGCCCGCCACCAATACCACCACTCATCGTCACAGATAGAATAGTTTCCATCCGGATTCTTTGAGCTCAAAAAAGTCCTTTTCCGCCCCAGGGCGGTGGGACCGCCTGCCGATTTGGCCACTGCCTACGGCGGTGGCCGAAGAGGCTTCGGGGTCTCGATCGCCGATCTCGACAGCCCGCCCACCCACCCGCGAGGCGGTACCTATGTACGCCTCCGCGCAACCCCTCGATTTCCTTGCCAGGACGAAAAATGCCGCCTTTTCGAATCGGAAACCGCCAGCGTTCCATCCTGAGTTTCCGGATGGACGCTAGAATAGCGAACAACTTTGCGCACTGCTCAGCACAATAAGACAACCGGGGAAAAATCGCCAGGAACTCTTTGATTTATTTCTATGGATCGACAAAGGCAAACGTAAAACCGGTACGGCCTCATGCAACCAATGGTGAAGTATTTTTCTTTGTTGGTGGAGCGGATACTCTCAATTTGCCCTTCAGCGCAAACAGCGTCGGACCAAAAATGACTTTTAAGGCGATAATAATCCCCGGTTTTAGAATATTTTCTTCGGAAACAGATACTTGGCTTGTCCCGATCCCGTTTTCCACTTCACTCTTCACCATGCCGGCTTACACTACCGACCGTAAACAGATTATATTTAAACTGCGCCGGTTAATGTATAAAGTATGCGTGCTATGCCGGTTAATAAGCAGGGGTGGCCTGAAGAGCGGCAAGGCGCGCGCCGAATCACTCACCCCAGCGATGGCAGCAGGCGTCACCCCCAACTCTGGGAAATGCCTGATACGGTGAAGGCGCCGGAGGGCTGGGAAACAACGCCAAGAGCCGAATAAGGAGGCAACTATGAAAATCGCATTGTCACTCTTAGTTCTGATATTCCTATCCGTCAGCGCTTACGCCCAAACCCCGGTGGTCAACAGCGTCAATGTTACGGATTACGGCATTTATACAGCGACAAGGCATGAGGATCAGCCATCCGGACAGGGTATTGGGCACGCCATTGAGACTAACGAGCGGCTCGCCGCGATGACACGGACGGTGCCAATGCAGCTCGGGGTCCATTTTGGGTTCCACTATACATTGGTTGGTGCGCCTGCCGGCGCGATGGTGCCGTTGAGGATGGTGACCTATTTCCCATCGCCGGGACTGCGCAACCCCCAAGCGTCTCAGCCCATCCTGCGCCACGAGTACACCAGAAACACGGCTATTGGGCAGCCACAATATCATGATTATTCATTCGACAGCCCGTGGGAACTCGTTCCAGGCACTTGGACCATGGAAATCTGGTATGGCGAGCGCAAGCTCGTCTCGCAAAGTTTCACGGTTGCAAAATAGTGAAACGTGCTCCGAGGCCATAAGTGAATAGTGAATAGTGAACAGTGAATAGTGAGCAGTGAGCAGTGAAGCGGGAAGCAGGAAGCAGTGAACAATTAAAAATAACTCCTCTTGGTTCTATCGCTTCGCGAGGAAGAGTGAAGGGGGGAGGTTTTGCTCCCGGCGTTTTATGGATTGTTCTAACGATTTGATATCACGGAAGAAGGCCGTACCTGATTTCCGGGGCGTTGACAGTAATTGAAACCACCATTTCTTTCCTCTTAAGACCGTTTTGTACCGCGTTTTCAGGTGTTTGTTTCAGTTTAAAGAATGACTATCTGGGTTTTAAGGAGATAGAAATGAGCAAAAGACTTATTGTTGCATTGGCGCTTTCGCTGGTCCTCGTCAGCGGCGGCATTTATAGCGCGTATAGCGCGCAGGCGGATTGTGGCCGGGAGGGTATGTCGCAATCAGACCTGCAAACATGCGGATTAGATTCGATAAGATGACCTGAAGGGACTGCTCGCGGGAATGAATTGGCGGGCAGTCCTTTTCATTTTCATGGGACCGTTTCGGCAATCACGGCCCTTAAGGGTTCTGAATGGCTGCTTGCGTTCGATCGTAAGTCGGCTTCCAAATGAGACCATCAACTGCGGGAATGGTGGTATGCTTTCAAATTGCGCAAATTTGTCTGATCGGCATTTCCAGTTGCGTTTTGATTGGAATATCGTATGATTTACTGACATTCGGCATTGCAAGTGCTTTTTCGGAAGGAATCCGAGCCGGAAATGCAGCTCGCCTCCAGTTGTGGTCAAGTTGAGGAATTATTCAGGATTAAATTCTGAAGACACGAATCGACAGGTTAGTAGTGCCGTTCGTGGAGGAGAACGAGCCCATAGCCCGTAGCCCGTAGGATGGGTGGAGCGAAGCGCAACCCATCATCTTACACGCTTTTTCTGCCTCTCTGGAAGGGCAAAACCCGCCCATGTTAGCCAATCGGTTTCAGTGCCCAAAATGAGTTTTTAAGGGGATAATAACCCGCGTTTTTTAGAACATTTTCTTCGGAAACAGATACTTGGCCAGGGCCGATCCCATTTTTATTTTTAAAACCGAGTCAGGTTCCAGGTTCAACGTTCTGGCAAGTTGTGCTAAGATTTTCTATGTGATTTTGAAAGGGTATTGCGAAGCGATATAGGACATCGCTTTGATAGAGTCAGCACCCGCCGCAAACCCGATAATAAAGCAGCTTGTAAAGGTTGGGGCCAGAGTGGTCTACCATGCCCGAAGGTTGTATGTCCATGTTGCGTCGGCTTTTCCTCTCGCTCGTTACTATCGAATCATTTTCGCCTGACCCCCAATACCGGGTGAGGCGGCGGAACGAATCCACCAACCGGGGAGGAGGTGTGTCCTAAAATTGCATAAACTAGTCCCATTGACATATAACTTGCGTATTCCATTGGGAAATTGTATGGTTTTTTGTGGGTTCAGGGGCACAACGGAAGTTTTTTTGGGCAAAACCCGATCCCAACATGCAGTTTGCATGCATAGCCCAGAAGTTGATGCATTATTCCGGATTAGGAATTGCCAAAGATGATGGCAACGCCTTCGATAAACATGTGTTGGAGTCAATTATGAATGATACGTCGGATGCAAATTGCGACAGCAAAGAAATCCAATTTATTCTTAATCGTATTGATACCTTTATCAAAACTCAATACGAGTTAATTAGCCAACGGATGACATGGCTTGTTATGTCCCAATCTTTTTTGTTTATTGCATATGCTAATCTTATGAACAAATCTAATGGACATAACTTTCCACTTACTTTTTATGCCCTTCCTAAAATACCCGATGAAATACCATGCCTTCTTACTTGGATAATTCCAGTTATCGGAATCTTGATGGCCTCCTTAGTTATTATATCCATACGGGCTGCACACCACGTTATAGTTCGGTTAAAAACTATGCGAATCGCCTATGAAGAAAAGCATCAATCTGACTGCATGGTTCTATCTAATAAGGATTACAAACCAATTTCAGTTTCCTTATTGGATTGGGAACATTGTGATGGAAACATGCCTGCTATTTGTTTACCGTATATTCTTTTGCTTGCGTGGTGTCTTGTGCTAGGATTATTAGGGATCATTTTGGGCGTCCCATTTGTTGTTGCAATTTTGGTCATACGGCACTTAGTCATATTGGATCGAAAAAAGAATGCGAGACGGATTCTTTGTGCGAAACAGGGGAATTTGACTAGTACTTAGTTGCATAAATCGGACTAAAAGATATCCGAGTAAAAAATTAAGGGATTGCGAATTTAGGGATTCAAGGATTAATTCCTAATTAAGGCCGTCCTATGGGTGGGGTTATTTAATCTTTACGTCGATGCCAACGCATTTCCAAGACTTCCCTTCCATGAAATATTCCATTTTGAAAACGACAGTGGCACCATCGGTCTCCGGATACTCACCTTTAATCGTGAGGACACCTTTGAGATTTATTGAGGCATCATCGATGGATGGTTCTACGTCGTCAAGTACTGTAAGGTTCATATTGCGTTCCATAAAAACTTTGAACATTCCATTGAGTTATTCTACTGTAACCTGTCCTTGCCGCAAAGCAGATATATGTTTATGAAAGCGCTTCATGCTCTTCTCATTAATAGAGACGGCAAATACATGCATGGTGGTTGAGACAAGTTTTGCCTGTTCCTCTTCAGATGGGATTGCCTGCATTTCCTCTTGTTCTGCGGCGCCAGCTGCCCATGCCGTTTCTATTGTACCGCAGATAAGCCCAACTGACAGAAATAGAATCACTATAATTGTGACTAATCATTTTAAACGCATAGTTTCCCCCTTTAATGATTTAAAGTGAAAAAGTGAATAGGCCTACTACTTACTTGTATAAGTGCGCGTAAATGATTCAAGTCCGTCACCCCGACGAAGGAGACTGTGTCATTATTGAATTACGACTGACCGGTTCCCGCCCTGATACTTTTCAAAAATTCACCAAGAACAAAAATCGTCTTCCCAGCCTGCTTTGGGTATCACCGCCCTTTTAACGCTGACCGCATGCCCACAGGCTGGGCAATTTCCGCCCAATCCTTCGCCCCTTGGCTTTAATTTGACTTAAGCTGCCTTAATTGCAGCCGTGAAGCTCCTAACCCCACCCAGCAGACTTATCATTCGTCTCAGGTTAAAACATGTCGCCAGTATCGCCGCTTCTGCACGAACCCCCTCTCGACCTCGTAAAAAAAACTGGCCATACCCTAATACCTTCTTAATAAATCCAAATGGATGCTCCACCCGAGCTTTCCTTCGCTTGTAGATCTGCCCCATTTCAGGTTGCTCAAATCTCTTGGATACTGCTTCCCTTAACTCTTCCGATGCATGGCGCGTAACAGTTCGGCCCTGCTTCGATTTTGTGCACGTGCCAAAGTGCGAACAGAACCGACATTTACTAGGTTTATCAATACGATAGTCCCTTCTCTGCTTTGTTTTATTCTCAAAACGTCTGAAGATCAGCCGGTGACCCTCCGGGCACAGGTAACAATCCGAGTCAGCATCATAGGTAAATTTAGCCTTTTCAAACGGACCAATCTCCGTTTCCTTGTGTGAGGCTTGAGACTGAGAAGGAATCACCACTGTTTTTCCGGCAGATTCTAGCTTTGCAATTTCGCTGGTATCCGAATACCCCGCATCGGCGCACGCTGTCTTGCACTCTCGTCCAAGATAAGCCTCGGCTCCGCCGATCTGAACAGCCATCTGATTCGAGTCATTTGCCTCGCTCACCACGTCTGTGTGAACAATCAGCCCGTTTTTGTCGTCAACAACCGTTTGCATGCAATATCCGCAATGGGTGCCTTGAGGACTCTTTACTACGACGCTTTCCGGATCGATCTGATTTACCTGCCTCTCTTTTCCATCCTTTGTCTTGTCGCCTCGTTCGCTGAACTCGGCCAGAGCATTTTTAATAGACTCCTTAAGCTTATTTGCCTTGGCAAGCTCTTTTGGCATTACCACCAGCGAGCCGCATTGGGATTCACTCTTGTCGATCTGCTCGCACTGGTTCAGAATCTGTTGAATTCTTTGATCAATTTCTTTTAGCTGGTCCTCATACCATTTTTTCTTGTGAAGGTTGGCCTTCCCTGCGTTTGCCCTCAGCTTGGTGCTGTCTACAAACAGTATGTTACCCTCTATCAGCCCCAGATTCAGGCAAAGTCTGGCACAAAGTTTCAAAGCCTTTCTTAAGCCTTCTTTGTTCCTGCGCCGGAATTCGGCAATCGTTTTATGATCCGGCTTCAATTGCTTCATCAGCCAAATGAAGGACAGATTGTTGTGCACCTCGCGTTCGAGTTTCCGGGAGCTATTTACTCCATAAGAGTAGCCATACAAGAGCAGTTTTAGCATGCACCGAGGGTCATATTCGCTGTTCCCTACCTTCCGGTCATCGAGCTCGATCCCCACCTCGCTAAAATCAAGCGCGTCTACAAAGGCATCGTAGGCGCGAACGGGGTGATCCTGAGATACATACTGGTCCAGCGTAGGTGGCAGCACCATCATCTGTCTTCGGTCTGTTCCGTGTCGATATGCCATAGCCCCTCCAGTTTGAGGCGCCACTATAGCATATAATGGCTTGATATGCTTGCAATTAATGCCAAATAACCCGATCCAGAGGCCAACAATTACGACACAGTCTCGAAAGCCGGGGTCCAGAAGATTTCTTGAGATGGCAAAGACATCTGGATTCCGGCCTGCGCCGGAATGACGAGATTAGGGTGTTCCGTAGAATCAAGCACGCCAATTTATGCAAGCAAGGCCTGCTCAATATTTGACTATTCCAGCGGCTAATTCTTTCTATGAGCCGATTGGACATAGGGTGAGCCAACGAAACGGATAAATCGAACGACACCCGTGACCCATTCGTTCCTAAAGGGGCTTGCCATCACTGCTTAACGGATTTTATGCTCTTGAATCAACCGGCTCGGACCGATCAATCATTCCCCTCGTACTTGAAGGAGAGCTTCACGCGCGCGCGATATTCTACTATCTTCCCGTTCTCAATCCGCACGTCCAGCTTGTCCACTTCAGCAATTCTCAGGTCCCTCAGACTCTTGGTTGAAGTTTCAATGACCTCTTTTGCCGCTTGCTCCCAGGAAATGGGACTGGTCCCGACGAGTTCGACGATCTTGTAGACGGACATGGCAATTCTCCTTTGGTTATATCTACCGCCGAAAACAGGGAAAGGGTGGTTCGCCTCTCCCCTTACCAATCACAAAATTGATTTCACAGCGCAACTGTAGAACGAGACATGCCGTAGTGTACGCTTTGCAATCCAATGAGTGTAAGGGTAATCATCAAGCACCATATTGCAACTAAATGCCTGGAACTCATGCCCACACTCCGAGCATCTTTTTGCCAAACAGGACAAACAGGATCGGGCCGAATCAATATCCGGATATATGAACCTGGATTATGCGTGGACATGCCTGAGAATTATACAGCGTTCATCCCAACCATCTGATATTATGTCGCAAATTCGTCGGGGGGGAGGGAAAGCTTCATGCGCGCGGTTGGTGACAAACAGAGAGGGGCCATCAGGCCCGAATTTGACCGGTCCAGACCTCTGCGAATTTTGCGAAAAGAAGCGGATCACCTACTTCATTCGGATTTCCAGCAACAACAGCCTCAAGAGTAGCATCCTGCCTCACCTGAAGCGCCCCGTCGGCCGTCCCCCAAAGGGCGGGGTACAGGTGAGGGTCATCGAGTTCCATTACCAGGCTGAAAGTTGGGATAAGCCCGGAAGAGTTGTCTGTAAGATCGAATGGCATGTTGGGGAACTCTTTCCCCGTGTCGGATTCATTGTGACCAACTCGTATCTTGAGGCGCACAAAGTAATTACGATCTACAATGGTCGTGCGGAGATTGAAAACCGGATAAAAAAGGGAAAGAACACCCTTAGATGGGACAAGACGAACCTTGCGGGGCGTGGAGATTGTCGCCAATCAAGCAAGGCTTCTCGTCGGATGTCTCGCATATAACCTGCTCCACATGATCCGTGATACGGCGTTCTGGGGGCAAAGCGTCAGACCATCCATAGACTCGATCATCAGGAGGCTTATAAAGGTTGGGGCCAGAGTGGTCTACCATGCCAGAAAGTGGCATGTCCATGTTGCGTCGGCTTTTCCACTAGCCCGGTATTACCGCATTTTATTCGCCTGAACCCCTTGACTCTGACAGGCGGAAAGCGGGCTATTAAACTCAGGGGATGGAGGTGCGTGCTGAAATCGCAAAAACCGGTGCCACTGAGATATTTGTTGCACTATCGATTGGCAAATCGTATGGTTTTGGGGACTTCGGAGGCGCAGGGGAGGTTTTTTCGGGAAAAGTCCAATCCCAACATGCAGTTTGGGTGCAGAGCGCAGAAGTTCGTGCATTATTCCGGCTAATAACTGCATCCCACGATCAGCTCATCTTTCGTCTTTTTGACGTAGGCGTAGAAACCAGCGCCTGGGAAAGCCTCATACGTTACCCAGGTCCCATTGGTATCCGCTTTACTCACGGCCTTGTACATCTGTTCACAATCGCCCTTGATATTTCTGCCGGCAAACCCGCGATGAACGAGCATGGTACCGTCCATCTTCATTATGAAGAACATGTATGGTGGGTATTCTTTCTCGGTAGATTTGAAGTCAGCAGCGGTTTTACCACTATTTATCGCAGCGACAATCTCATCCACCCTTTTTTTAATAGCATCTCTGTCTGGCCGTTGTGCAAAAGCAGACAAGGCAACCGTTAACACAAAGACCATTGCCAAACATGCTGTAAGAACCTTTTTCATGCTCATGTCCTCCTGGTAAGCAGCTAAACTATCGGGAAATTAAGCGTACAGCAGTGATGTGGCTGTGCATGAAAATGATTTGAATACGTGAGAATCCATTTCACACAATCATGAAAATGTCAAAAACTAAAAATGGTGGGCCAAAGTGCAAGGCGCAAATTGACATAAGTTCAGGGTGGGTTGAGCGGAGATAGTAGATTGTGGGGCATTCTGGACGGGTCGAGAGATTTACGTGTGGATATTGCGGTATTACATCTGTGTCGCCTGGCTTTGATGCCGTGTGGCGTGTTTGAGGGATTGACTTAGCGTCGTGACTTTGAATCGTTCTACTGGAAGGGAAATGCCATGAAGGTGAGAATCGACTACGGTCTGTGTATGGGTGACCGAAATTGCCACAAGGTTTGTCCTGAAGTTTTTGATTTTGACGAGGACCAGCTGCAATCGATTGTTCGTGTGGATATCGTGCCTGCTCAGATGGAGGATAAAGTTAGATTTAGAACATTTTCTTCGGAAACAGATACTCGGCTTGGCACGAGCCCATTTTCAAAGGAAGCCCGGCAGCCACTTTTTCGGGTTTCAACCTTCTCCGCTCCAATGGTTCCATGGTTAGGCTTTGTAGATGTATTGCGCGCAGTAAACCGGCTGGACAAAAGGAATCATCTCATCTATTCTTTCAAGGTTATGGTGTCACGGTCATACATAACAGAGCTATGCAATACCTTTTCACTAACTGGACGGTGTTTCTGAGGGAAATTCTTATTTCTTTGGACAGAAAGAGGTAGAGGGAGATGGTTTTCAGAACAAGCTGGCCAGTAGTCTGTAAGTCGAAAATGATGGCGTTGTTGATGGCGGTCGTGGCGCTTTGGGCGAGTGCCGCCATGGCTGGAGTGAATGAGGATTTGTGCCTGGCAGCATGGCATGGCGACCTGTGTGAGGTTAAACGTCTTATCGCCAAGGGTGCGGATGTCAATGCCAAGGTCAGCAGGTACGGCTTAACCGCGTTGATGCATGCCTCAATGAATGGCGACCGGGAGGTCATGCAGGAGCTGCTTAGTAAAGGTGCGGAGGTCAAGGCAAAGGATAATGACGGGAGAACCGCGTTCATGTTTGCATCATTATGGGGCCACCCGCAGGTCGTGCAGGAGCTGCTTAGCAGGGGTGCGGAGGTCAATGCCAAGGACGATCGAGGCGAAACCGCGTTGATGCTTGTTTCCCTGCATGGCGACCGGCGGGTCGTGCAGGAGCTGCTTAGTATGGGTGCAGAGGTCAATGCCAAGGACAATCAAGGCAAAACCGCGTTGATGCTTGCTTCCAAGCGTGGCGACCGGCAGGTCGTGCAGCAACTGCTTAGCAAGGGTGCGGAGGTCAATGCCAAGGACGATGAAAGCAAAACCGCGTTGATGTTTGCTTCCATCCATGGCGACCGGCAGGTCGTGCAGGAGCTGCTTAGCAGGGGTGCAGAGGTCAATGCCAAAGACGATGAAGGCAAAACCGCGTTGATGCTTGCTTCCATGCATGACAACCGGCAGGTAGTACAGGTGCTGCTTAGCAGGGGTGCGGAGGTCAATGCCAGGGACAATCAAGGCAAAACCGCGTTGAAGCTTGTTTCCCGGGGTGTCCACCTTGGCGTGAAAAGACTACTTATCAAGGCCGGGGCAAAGTAATGCAAAAGTTCCAGTAGACGATGCGGCACGATACAGATGCGTCATCCGAGCCCGGCTGCTTGCGCGATCAGAAACAACCCTGCCCCGGCGACGACGGCCCCGGTGGCTTGCGCGACGCCCAGCGGAAAGGCGGCCATTCCGAACACGGTCCACACGAAAAAGTACCCCACGCCCACGAGCGCGGTCAGCCGACCCATGCGCGTCTCGCCTGTCCTGCCGACGGCCTGGCGGTAGCGCCACAGCATGGAGACCAGGAACGGCAGCATCATCGCTACCATCATCACGACCCACATGCCGAGGAACGACGCAGCGGCGCCGGGCCACGTCTGACCGGGCATCCGCATCCACGGCATCGACATCGTCAAGCCGCCGGGCATCGGCATCTCGCCCATCGCCGACATGGAAGCACACGAAAGGACCGTTACCGCCGCGCCGGCAGCGAAGAGCAGCGCTGAGACGCCAAAAAAAGTTTGCCGGGAAGCTCGCTCGGAAGCCATGCGTCGTGAGATCTCCCGTCCCGCAGTTGCGCCAACGACACCCACGACTTGGCTCAGCCCTTGTCGTACTCGTCGTGGCGGCGCCACCAGACGCCCGTCTCGTTACGCCCCTTGGGGGCGCGGTCGAGCCACTGGTACATGCCCCAAAGGCCGTCCACGCCGCGCGCATAGGCGGAATAGGTGTGGTAGACGAGGCCGTCCTCGATCGCGAACGCGCTCATGCCCGGCCTGTCGCGCGTGTACGTGGGCGCATCGGTCCCGCATGTGACCGCGAGCTGGGCTACGGGCTCCGGTACCGGTGTCGCGTCCATCGCGTGGCCGCCGCGCACGTAGTTGTATTCGATGACCCCCTCGCGCTGTTGCTCCTCGGTGAACGTGACGTTAAAGTCGAAGTTGAATTCGCTGCTTTGCGAGGACGCCCAGGGAAAGGTCCAGCCCATTCGCTTTTTGTACGCGTGCAGCTTTGCGAGCGGCGCCCGCGACACCGCCCAGAGCATCACGTCATGGTTGGCCAAGTGCACGACAAACCCGTTGAAGCCGTCCGCGATCGCCGAGCAGGACGGACACCCTGCCTTGTAGTCGGACCCAAACATGAAGTGGTAGACGAGGAGCTGCGAGCGCCCTCTGAAGAGGTCTGCCAGCGAGGCGCTCCCTTCATCGGTCTCGAATCGGTACTCCTTGTCGACCCGGACCCACGGCAGCTCCTGACGCCGCCGCGCCAGCTCGTCGCCGCGCCGCGTTAGCTCCTTCTCCTCCTTGAGCAGCCCGAGCCGGACTGCCAGCCACTCTTCACGTGTCCCGGTCATGTGCTTCGTCATCGATCGTCTCTCCTTCGTGTTGTCACCTCGGCAATTTCCTTTGAGCGCGAGAATAGCGCCTAACCAAAATGCAATTTTTGGTTAGACTACTTTTAAGAATAATCATTCTTGTTTTTTCATAACAATATTCTGAGCGGCTAAAAACTAAACTGCACAAAAGAGCGTACTGTACGTAATAAAAAACATGCCTTATCCATTCACCACAGAGAGCACAGCGCGGCCAGGGCCGCAACCAAAAGGCTAAAGACGATTCACCACAGAGGCACAGAGAACACTGAGAAAACCGTGATTTACGTAAAAATGTTGATAAAATTTCAAGAAACTCGATGTTAGTTACACAGAGAGCGCAGAGGAACCCTCACTATTTTCGGGTTCGCGTTGAACATTTCTACCCATGTTGAATGCTTCAAGTTCTCGTCCGATCTTTTGTGAGGACGCACAGAGAAAAGGGAATGGGAATGCAGGAAAAGCCTGATTTTGTAAGTCTATCCAGCCAGGCCGTAGCGCGTAGGATGGATGGAGCGAAGCGTAACCGATCAGTTTACAAGCTTTCTCGGTCGTTAGAGGGGGGAAAACCCAACTATGTGACGCCATCGGTTTCAGTGCCAAAAATGAGCTTTCAAGGGGATAATAACCCCCGTTTTCTAAAATATTTTTCTCGGAAACAGATACCTGGCTTGATACGATCTCATTTTTCACTGGCGGAAATGGCCAGGGAGTATAGAATCTTTAAAGCGGCGGAGATTTGGTTGCGCGCCATAGAGTGGCGCAACCGCAACACGCGCAAAAGTGCGCTGTGGTGCTTAAAGCGGCGTAATTGCCGGCGAGCAAAAAAGCGAGTAAAAACAGCGGGCAAAACTGGACAGTGTTGTGCAGTTATTAAAAGAGACCAATCGCTGGAGAGACAAATGCTAACTTACGAAGAGATTGTTTTCCGGTTGTTTTTGTCGGCATTGCTGGGCAGCATCATTGGTATAGAGCGAGAACGTCTAGATTGGGTTGCTGGGATGCGCACTCACATGCTGGTGTCCGTTGGCGCAACAATGTTTATGCTTGTTTCTGCTTTTGGCTTTAGAGATGTATTAGTAGGTCATTCTAATATTGTTCTAGACCCATCACGAGTCGCTGCTCAGGTCGTAAGTGGAATTGGCTTTCTTGGAGCCGGGACAATCATTTTCCGAAGTGAAATGATTCGAGGGCTAACCACTGCTGCAAGCCTTTGGTCAGTAGCCGCAGTTGGTCTGTCAGTAGGAGGAGGCCTGTATGTTGCAGCTACGTGCGCTACCGGGGTTGTTCTAATTATTCTCGTTGGCATAAAACCGATAGAGAGACGTTTATTTGCCGGTAGGCGACGCCAACGTATTACGTTGCTTGTTGATCATAATAAAATCTCTTTGCAAAGCATTGAAGCAGCCATTGAACAAGTTGACCTACACATGCTCAACATTGTGGTTCAACCGAGTGACATGATCGGTAACGAACGGGTTCTGGTAACTGTAAGTCGAGCAAAAAAGGAAAATATCATTCAATTAATCGAAAAGTTACGTGAAATATCTGGAGTAATTGAGATCAGTCATGATGTCTCTGCCGCCTAATAATATTGTCGTTTAATTGGAAAACTGGACAGTTGAGCGTACTGCCCATCTTGCGAAAACACCCTCCAAGACGGGCGCGAGTTTGCGCCCTGTTAAAAGCCCCGGAAACTGGACAAAATGACGAAACCTGTTCAAACAGGGTAGGGCCAAACCAATATCTCGATCACCCCTCACCCATCACTTTTCTTTTTGCCGCTTCTATTGCCGTTTGTATTGCCGCTTCCGGTTGCCGTTTCTCGTTGCCGTTTTGCATGACTTCTCAGGGTGTGCCAAGCTGTTTGTGAGAGTTCACTACAACAACAGTAGATCCACCGCGGAGGCATTCCACCACAGAGGCACAGAGGGCACAGAGAAGAGAAAACGGGCATGCAGGAAAAACCGGAAGCACATAAGGAATGGACGGTGAAATTTTCACTGCTTACTGCTCACTGCTCACTGCTCACTGCTCAATGTTTTCTTGCTTTACCTGTTGTTCAACTATTTTTCTCTGTGTCCTCTGTGCCTCTGTGGTGAATGGAAACGGTTGCCGCGAAAAAGGAAAGGTCGCCAGATGAAAAGCCGAATCGATGATAAGCAATTACTTCAATTAGTCAGGAACGGCAACACCATTATCTCAATCGCCCGCAAGATGGGAGTGAACAGATCGTCCGTATCCAGACGGTTGAAGACGTTGAAGATCGCCATAAACCGGAATGTAACCATCCGGGCGGCCCATAAGATTGTCGACCGCGAAATCGACGCGCTGGACCAATTGCGGAAGATCAACCGGGACGCTCACGAAATCCTCGACCTTCTCATGCGCTGGAACCGGGGCGACGAAGAGGCTCTTCAGGTACTCGAATCCCAGGTCCGCAAAATCAGGGTCCGGGGGCGGGAAGAGGAGATCACCCAGTACAAATCCAAGGACCCGCGCGAACTCGCCTTGATGGCCATGCAGGAAATCCGGGAGCAACTGAAGCTGCATCTAGAGATGTTCCAGGCGCTTTTCGATATGCGGGGGGTCCAGGAATTTCAGACTGAAGTATTGGAGGTAATCGGAAGTGTTTCACCGGAAGCAAGAGATGAGATCATTCGCCGGCTCACGGAAAAAAGTGCTCTTCGCTCGGCCGTTGACTTCAATTGATTAACTCATTCACCACAGAGTCACAGAGGACACAGAGCAACCTTGGGCCGCAACCAAACAGATAAAGGGCCTCATCCACAGATAACGCAGATAAAACAACGAGTTAGAAGAACATTCCGAAAAAATTTCAAGAAACCTGATGTTAGTTAGACAGAGGGGGCAGAGAAAAGGGAAGGGGCATGCAGGAAGCGGGAAGCAGTGAACAATTAAAAATAACTCCTCAGGCGTTGAAAATTGACCCACCCCATGTAAGTCAACTTTTTAAAAACACATCCTTGAGCCAGAGGTTAAAAGAGGCCATCCCCCTCAGGTCACTCAGGTATTACCATGCCCCAACGCTCCCCATCGGGTCCGGAGTAGTCAGACACGGTTTATCCATATCCCTTCTTTCCTGCTCCAAATACGTTTTCATGTCGGGGCAATATCCCGCCCAACACATGGGGTGTATGCCGTAGGAAACTGCCGGGGTATTGTCGCTGGAAGTAGAGTTGCAAGGAAAACTTGCGGCTCCGCTTATTGAAACCAGCGCGAACACCATAGCCAACACAATCAAAGCACTCATAATCCTTCTCATTTCTTTTCTCCTTTTCATTAATTGAGAAGGAATAATTTCCTAAGTTACTTATATTTATGAATAATAATGATATATCCGGATGTCAATCGGCGTTGAAAACTGACCCACTTCAGGCGTCGAAAATTGACCCACCCCATGTAATACCAGTTTGCGTTCAAGATTGAATTAATCGAAAAGAGCGGGGAAGTGATTTCTCACTCTAAAGATGTCCCGCACCCCTCAAGATTTGGCCGCGCGCGGCCAAGCGCTCGGCGCCGGCGGCGGTTGCCCAGCACTTGCTGGGCCGCCGCCGCAGCGCCATTCTTAAATAGCAGGGGAGTGAGTAGTGAATGCCTTTATCAATCGGCATGCGCTCCGAAGGGGCTGGGGTCCAGTTTCAACATGGAAGCCGGTGTAGTTCCGGCATTAGTCTTGATACCGAGGGTAGAATTCGGGAACCTGGGATCAAGTGTTTCGAGATAGTAGGCAAAGCCAGTTGTATGATCCGAACTATCAACCGCGAATCGGTAGCTGACACAACCGACAAGTTCAGGACCTATAGAACCGGCGCCAAAACCTGCGCCGTAGAGTTTTTCCATTTCATGACGGCTTTGGTTTATGTCTTCCCAGCTAATCCCCGTAGAGATGCTGTAAACAAATTCTTCGTTCGGGAAGAGAACGAGTCCAGCGTTGGGCCGGTTTGGGGGAAGGGATTTTGTCCACTCGACAGCGCAAAGTTTTATCTGCTCTTCTCGTTCCTTACCAGAAATGAACAACCTTTCAGGAAAGATTTTTGCGTTAACCTCAACGTCAATTGCAGGAGAATTCCCCACATTCTTTACGGTGTATATAATGGTAATTCCTCCGCCCTCCTTACGGCTGAAGACGAGATCGCTTCCGATTCCTGTATGGACGGAAAGCCAAGGCCTTTGAGCAGCAAGCAGGGTTTTCCTGGCGACTTCGGCGGATTTCTCGGCTGCTTCGGCGGATTTCCTGGCGGCTTCAGCAGCTTTTTCCGCAATATATTCTGCCCGCGTCAAAGATCTAAATTGAACAGCATAGACGAAAAGCAGCAGGAAATTGGCAACGACAAGGCACAAAGCGAGGAATACGACTGGTTCTCTGGTAGCCCTCCGCCAGAAGGATTCCCGCTCTTTTGTCTCCTTTTCCGGCTTTGGGGCCTCTGCGGGTTCTTGTTGTCCGCCTGGTTTATGGGATGGCTGAGATGAAGAAATAACAGGATCAGCTTCGTTCTCCGGTTTTTCCGCCATAGCATGCCATTCCTTCGTTGGGTCTCAAAAGGCAATGGCAATGATAGCTCAGAAAAGGATTTTCACAAACGGCAATCGCGCTATGGATTTAATGCTTTGGGTTTCGCTTCACTTTACCCATCCTACACGCTATCGGAGAGGACCGGGCATAACAGCGCGTGGAGAGATCGGTTTCAGCGCCGAAAATGAGCTTTTAAGGGGATAATAACCCCCGTTTCTTAGAATATTTTCTTCGGAAACAGATATTTCGCTCGGCGTGACCTCATTTTTCAGGTGAACTTCGAAAAACCACTGCTGTGTTTTCCGAAAATCATACTTAATTGGAACAAACATGAGACAATTACAATTAAATTGTCTCATGTTTGAGGAAGATCATCGCACCGATCCGAAAATGGGAGCTTATTTGCCGGAGCCTGAGTATCGGACTGACTTAACGCGGTTCTGTTGCCAAATAAAAAAACCTAGTCCTCACGGTAACCGTGAGGACTAGGTCAAAAATTCAAATCACAATGCTGGAATCAATCTCAGCACCCGAATTGCCGCCTCCAACACCTTTAAAAGCTGCTGGAGTACCGCCAAAAGTTTGGCCATAGGCCCCCCCTTCGTTGGATTAACCCGGGGGAGTATTCCAGTTTAACTTTAAATTTTGGAAGTTAAACTTTTGCTTTGCGAGGGATCACATTTTTGATAATCTTAATGTGCGAGAAAAAAATTATCTCAATGCGAGCCCCGGCGCTGGGAATCTCCCGTGTTCCGGGGTTTGTTATTCAATATGGCCTAATATTCAGGAAAATATAAATATCCAACAAAAAACTTAACTATCTTCCACTCTCCACGATTTTATCCTTTTTTAAGCGTTTTAGGAATGCTTCGGAAGGAAAATTCAGCTTCCTCCCGATACCGTACATATAGAAAAAAAGGACGAGCCGTCAAACATGGAAATCAGCGGATTCCAACGGATTGAGGGGAAAAAAAGCGGATTCGCGTTTTAAGCCCGATTATCCCTGAAAATTAAACAATATCTGCCGATAGCTCGTATGTGCTCGGAAACACCGGAAAAGACTTTTACTTCCCAGTTATAGCGTCCCGTGCCCACCGAAGTTTTTGGCGGAGTTTCTGTAAATATGCAGTCGGCTTCTTGACAAATTGTCCAATTTTCGAGGTTTAGGCCAGCCCACAACAGCTGGCGCGGTGGGGGGCGGCTTTCAGAATATGGACATTTTGTCCAGTTACTGCAAAAGGTATTGCAGAATCCCGTGTCACAACCCGGCCCGTGATTCGGAGCGGGTCCCACATCGAAACCAAACGAACCGGCGGAAACTCTGGAGGGCTTGAAGTGGTAAAGTAATAGCCGCAATGAGTAGCCTCGGAACCAAACAGGGTAGGACACGGAGGCCAGAAATCAGTTCTAGTGCCAAAGTTGAGCTTTTAAGAGGGTAATGCCCCGGTTTATTAGAATATTTTTTTTGTGAATAGATAATTGGCTTGGTCCGACCGCATTTTTGCTGCACAATGACAGGCTGTGGACTTCGGAGTATGAAACCTTCGTACTGCAGGTGTCGTTTGCGGGACCCGGCGAAACGATCAGCTTTGCCGAAGCCTTCGCGGCTACAAGAAGACTGGTGGCATTGGTTATGAGTTCGTAACTAAGGACACCTTGGAAACCCAAATGAGAGAAAGAAGGGATAGGTAATTATGATTGATTTAACATACCCGAACATACTCACTCTGCTTAAGCCACACTTGGCGCCCAAGAGAACGGAAAGTGCTTCTTTTCTGATTTGGTACTTCGAAAACTACTTACGACTAGATACGCTTGACGCCGTTGATGCCGTCTGCGACCAGAGCGGCGACAAAGGCATCGACGGAATTTACCTGAATTCAGATGCAAATGTGATTGAGGTCTACCAGTGCAGGCTGGCGCAGAAGGATACAGCAAGAATCGGAGATAAAGCTCTACGCGAATTTCAAGGAACACTGACTCAGTTTGCATCAGAGGATGCCCTCAAGAATCTCGTGTCATCTGCCGGTAACAGCGAGGTGGCCAAGTTGGTCACCCGCCTAGAATTGTTCCGTCATTTGGGTGAGTTTGATGTGGTCGGCTATTTCATCTGTAATAGCGAAGCCGATCCCAACGGAGCCGCTTTTCTAAAGACTGCCCCAAATATTCGCTTTATCGGCAGAGCGGAATTGGCAGCAGCCTATGTCGCTTCGGACAGAAGCCTTTCGCCCACGGCTCGTATTTCCTTCAGTGTCTCTGGCTACGACGTTGCCGAATACATCGTGGACCAGGAACATCGTGCAGTTATTGCGCCAGTGATGGCGGGTGAACTCGTAAAAATGGATGGGATTGCCAACCAGGCCATTTTCGCTTTCAATGTTCGTGGACCTTTGGGACGTACTCAGGTGAACCGAGACATTGCTCGCAGCATTGGTGAGCAAGACAAACACAAGCTGTTCCCCCTGTTTCACAACGGAATAACCATAGTCGCGGAAAAACTGGAGAAGAGTGAAGACTCCGTTGATGTTGAGAACTATTATGTTGTAAACGGATGCCAAAGCCTCAATGCATTATTCGACAACAAGAGAAATCTTACTGGTGATCTAAGAATCCTAACAAAGTTCATTCAGGCACCGCCGAAATCAGGCCTTGCGGAAATGGTCACCCGCTTCTCCAATAACCAGAACGGGGTTAAAGCTAGGGATTTCAAGTCCAATAACCAAATCCAGATCCGACTGCAGAACGAATTTATAGCTCAGTACCCCGATGCCTATTTCTTTGAAATCAAACGCGGCGAGGACGACCGCGGGTTAGAGGTTATATCGAATGAAGTTGCAGGCCAATACCTGATGGCTTTTGACCTCAAAATACCGTGGGCAACCCATCGAAAGTATCAAATATTCGAGGATCGCCATTCTGATCTGTTCGGTCGCCCTATTGTTGACGCAGACCGTATTGTGCTCTGTCACGTGATGGCCTCACGGATAGATGCATGCATAGATTCAATTTCCAATCCCCTTTTCGCACGCTATGTCCTCACAAAGTTTTTCTTGCTTTACATAATAAGGCTCCTTTTTGAAAACGACGCTTCCGCTCAGCAAGTGCATAGCAATCCGAAGCTTTACGTGCGAGATCGAAAGTCGAGGGATTGTTTTGCTCGTGCAATCGACGTCCTGCTTACTGAAGTGATCACCGATCTGAATGCCGAAATCGACCAACTGGAGGAAGATTTTGATTATAGAGGGAAACTGCGTGATGAGAAGTGGTGCAGTAATCTTGCACACGAAATCGCAGCGACTCACAAGAAGCTGGTGGACCGGCATAGGCTCGATGATTTTGGTGGTATTTACAAGGCGGTCCAAAAACAAATAGGATAAACAAGCCGAAGCACAACGGGAGAGAAAATCTCATCGGAGGTTAGAGTAGTGATTTGATCCGTAAGGCCTTGTCGCCGCTCTTTGGCGTCCAAAGGTCTTTTTCTTAAGTTGTAGGGGATTTCAGTCATTGTATGGTGTCAAAAGGGGTCGGGCCGCGATAACTGACTAAAATTACGTGATAATGATCTAATATCATGGATTATATGAGGCTTAGAAGTGTATTTTTAGGGTAAAAAACGATCATCTAACGCAAGCCGGAGTTGCTTTTGCCATGGCCAGAGTCAGGCACACTTCCTGCCCGGATACGCCGACGAACTCCGGGCCCGGCTTAAAGCTATCATTTTGGAGTCAAAAACGAGCTTTTAAGCCCTAATAAGGCATGTATTTTTAACATTTATCCATAGAAACCGAGTTATTAGCTTGGCCCGACCTAATGCTAGTAACTTAACGTTTTATTCCGTTAATTCAGTAACCTACCTATAATTCTCATCGACACAACATTTCTCATTTTCTGCCGTAAGTACCTCTTATAACTTCATTCGTGCCGCTTTTTTTGCTTGACAAAATGTACGTATTATGTAATGTAATACTGACTGAATACTGATTAATATTCATTATCTCTTTCAGGAGGGTGACTGCCATGAAAAAAGAGGACCTCAAGGAAGTCCTTCTTCAAGTGCTTGAACTTCAGCTTGACTATCAGTTGCGTGCTATCCGCCAACTGCGGGGACATCCTGATGCAGAGCCTGCCCCCGTACACCGGCGGGGAACAAGGCGTCAGTCGCTGGTTGACCTGTCCGTTCAAATACTGACTGAAAAACGCAAACCCCTGCATGTCAACAAACTCGTTCAATTACTCCAGCAGCGCTACGGACGTCTTACCGACCGGGACGCCCTTTCCAGTGCTTTGGCGAAAAAAGCCCGCCAGGGGGTCTTGGTCCGCCAGAGCGCTCCAGCCACCTTTGCTCTCATCGATTCCAAGGAGGATAACCATGCCACGACCTGATCTGGGAATGCTTGCACAATGGCTCGACCCCATCGTTGTGGCGATGCTTGAAAACCGGCGGCGCCTGAAAAACGAGTGGCATCGCCATCGCAAGTTGGCAACTCTGGAAACTCTGTGGCTAATGTTGGCCGTCTCATTGGATACCCATCGATTTAGCCTCTACGAGATCCTCAGTTTGGCTACGGCAGATCTTGGCATCCAATGGACCATTTCCGTGCCGGCATTTTGCAAGGCTCGTGCGCGTTTTTCCCCTGGACGCTCTATCCTGGCTGCATGGCACACTGGTATCGCGGCTGCAAAGAGCCTGTAAAGAAGGGCGCACCCGTTGGAACGGATTGCGGTTGCTTGCCGCCGACAAGACAACTCTGGCATTGCCCGAATCTCGATCTCTTTGGAAGGGCTTCGGCGCACACAAGGGGTCTCAGGGACTGGGGCCGGTTGCCGTCGAGCTTTGCTGCCTGTTTGACGTCGTCAGCCGTGCGCCCCTGCGCTTTGTCTATGGCAGGGTATGCACCTCGGAACACAAGCTTATCCTAAAGCTTATAGAGCACCTAAAAAAAGGCGACCTGCTTCTATTGGACTCAGGTTTCTACTACTGCGCCACTTTTTTTAAAATCCTGCTCAGGCATGCCCACTTCATCATTCCTACCAGGGAAGACATGCGTCCCAGGGTGCAGCGAAAATTAGCACAGGGTGACTATTTGTGCGAAATTAAGGATTCCCACAAGAAAGCAACCCTCAATGTCAGGGTAGTTTTCGTTTATAGAAACGGTTTCCGGCGACGACGGCTAGTCACCTCTCTGCTGGACCCCAATTTGTTTCCGGCAACAGAGCTGGCCCGTCTCTATCATATGCGCTGGGACATCGAGACCTTCTATCGCGATTTTAAACAAACCCTGCGTGCCACCTCGTGGCATTGCCACGCTCCGAGTTCGTTTCACCAGGAGATCATGGTGCACATGATTGCCCTGTGTCTAATCCGCATCGCCATGTTCGAAGCCGGCCGCCTTAAAAACCTGTCTGTGGCTCAATTGAGCTTCGCACGTGCCCTAACCCAGACACGCTTATTCCTCAAGCTCTTAATGTCCGCTGGTGATGTGGGCCTATGGCCTTCCATCTGGGAGGAATTTGTGCGATGCTGTGCACGACATAGGGTGCATTCTAAACTAGGCCGCCAATTTCCAAGAGACCGGCAGCAATATCGAACAAAGAGTCGAGGGCTGGAAAAGCGACGCCGGGGGCGAAAGCCTAAATTCAAAACAGCATCGCCGCTGCCACTCCAGCCGGAAACCCGTAAGGATTTGAAAGGACAAGTATTTCTCTTAAGTTAATAGCATTAGGCCCGACCCCAAACTAACTGGTAGCCCTCCGCCAGAAGGATTCCCGCTCTTTTGTCTCCTTTTCCGGCTTTGGGGCCTCTGCGGGCCCTTGTTGTCCGCCTGGTTTATGGTATGGCTGAGATGAAGAAATAACAGGATCAGCTTCGTTCTCCGGTTTTTCCGCCATAGCATGCCATTCCTTCGTTTGGTCTCAAAAGGTAATGGGAATGATAGCTCAGAAAAGGATTTTCACAAAAGGCAATCGCGCTATGGATTTAATGCTTTGGATTTATATTCCTGCACGATCGCTACTTTCACGGCGCCTTTGGCCGAGGAACCCTCACTACATTCGGGTTCGCGTCCGATCTTCTGTGAGGACGCACAGGCGGAACATGCAGGACCGATGCGCGCGAGAAAGTGATGGGTTTCGCTTCGCTTTACCCATCCTACACGCTATCGGAGAGGACCAGGCATAACAGCGCGTGGAGAGATCGGTTTCAACGCCAAAAATCGGCTTTTAAGGGGATAATACCCCCTGTTTTTTAGATTATTTTCTTCGGAAACAGAATACTTGGCTTGGCCCGATCTCATTTTTGAGGATACAATGCATTCACGGCGCCTCGTTGGCGATGGACGACACACAGACAAGAGGAGAATGGAGATGGCCCTTCAAGACGAACTAAATGCACTGAAGACAAGATCAGAGGTCAGAATTCCTGCGGAAAAGCTGGCAGTAATGCATAGGGCTACCGAAGACCTCGAAAAGTCAGGTCTTAAAGACAGAGTTCTCAAAGTCGGAGACAGGGCGCCGGATTTTGCCCTAAACAACACGGAAGGTATTCTCGTAAGCTCCCGTCCGCTGTTGGACCGTGGTCCGATGGTCTTGAGTTTTTACAGGGGAGGATGGTGACCCTACTGTAATCTGGAGCTGGCAGCTCTGGAAAAGGCCCTTCCCGACATTACCTCACTTGGAGGCTCCCTTGTCGCCATTTCACCTCAGCTTGAAGCCTTTAACCGCAAGTTTGCCAAAGAGAAGGGGTGGACACTCCAAGTACTGAGCGACCCAGGGAATCGCGTGGCGGCGGAGTTCAACCTGGTCTTTCAGCTTCCTGAGGACTTGCGTGAGGTCTACCTGGGCTTCGGCGTTGATCTTGAGAAGTTCAACGGAGATGAGTCATGGACACTGCCTATGCCTGCCCGCTTCGTAATCGATCGGTCGGGGATAATTCGTTCCGCAGATGTCAGCGCCGATTATACCGTGCGCTCTGAACCGAGTGATACGATCAAGGCTCTCAGATCCTTGGCATAACCGTCCAAGCGCCAGGCAATGCACAAACCACGAGCCGCCATTGAACGGAGCGGATCGTCGTTAGTTACCAAGCATCGGGTGGGCCAAACCAATATCTCGATATGTGAAGATAAATGCTTAGAAAGCTTGCATCTTTACGGCTTAAAAGCCCATCCCATTCACCACAGAGGCACAGAGAAAAGTGAAGGGGCATGCAGGAAAAGCCCGCATTTATAAGCTTATCCAACATGCAGGATTTCTTGCCGCCCTTCTGCCGGCTCCAAATCACTTCTAGATCTATTTCATCTTGACTCTATCTAATCTGGAAAGGTGCAAAGGTACTTCTATGCCTTCCGCCGAGGTAATTTGGATTTGGTACTTGGGCAGCGAATCCGAACGGCGCACCGTTTTTACCTTTTCCAACGGCAGCCCACAGGATATCAGAGCGGACCAGTTCCCGCGCCACACCGAGCATCTCGTCCGTAAGCCCGCCGGGTAGTGCTGCAACAGCTCCATTCACGCCAAACTGGATAAGTTGCCCAGGCATGATTTGGGCCATTCGAGTTTTATCGAAAAACGTCCTCGGATGAATTGTCTGCAACCCTCTAACCGTGAGTCTTTGATCGAGATAGATCAGAACCGGTTGGTCATTGTTCCTGGTTAGAACGTCGGTCCAGGCGGCAATTTGGTTTGTGCCTTTTGCTCTGCGGCCGAGCAAAGGATGGCTCATCGATGGTTCCACAATCGGATCGACCCAATCTGCAGGGAGGTTAGGAAGCGGCAACACTTCATAGGATGTCCCATCAGGAGCTATGAATGCATACTTGCCGGAATTTGTTATGACGTGGCCTATAAACTGCGGAATTTTGCTATAAACGTATGCGGTCGCCGCCAGGTCGGCAATAGAAGGCGCAGGGTCCGCTGCCAGATGGCAGTGGGTCATATAAACCGTATCCGCACGGAGGTGTTCAATAAGTTCCCGCAGGAGCCCCATATATTCTTCCGGGTCGCCAAGACAAATTCTTGCAGCCCCTGGAGTTCCGCATGAAACGCCTTCGTGTTCTACTAATATGGAATCTCTAATAAAGACATATCTAAGTTCAATATATTTCGGATTTCGCCAGTCGCGGTAAATTGAAAAAACGCCGTCGTCACTGCTTTGGGTTCGGCCGATTACTTCCAGCGGTTTCTTTCTCACTATCTCCAGATGATTTTCGGCTGGTTCTGAAGGGCGCGAGTTGAACAGGAGCTGCGGTTCCATGATTGTCCAGGTCTCCCGGTCGAATTTTCCATTATACATCAGAAGACCGGTCTCCGGATCCATCCCCAACTCATCAAAATGGAATGTGTCCTCCTGCGGAGGCATTAATTCGAGCATTTTTTCCTCCAGCGTGCAATTCTCCGAGACGGAAGCGCCCCCCAACGGGTTAAATTGATATTGCCGACTCTGACATATACAACAATTGGAGGACGAACTCATGTGTTCCGGCAAGAAAATTAACACACTCAGCACAGAGACGGGGCATAGTCCGGTCAAGGAGAGGACACAGAGCAACCTTGGGCCGCAACCAAAGGGCGAAAACCATCATATCACGCGGAGACGCGGAGACGCGGAGACGCGGAGAAAACAACAGCAGAGTACACCATGGACGGCGGGTTTTGTGGGCTCCGCGCTAAGAGCTTACGTTGAACGCAGAGAAGTACTTGTCAAAGGAATGAATCGATTACGCTAAGCTTGCTAAGAAGACTAAGCAGGTTACATACGCTGCCGAGAAATTGCGTCGGCAATAGCGGGAACCGGAGAACCGGCCAACCACCCGCCCTAGAGTGAACATCATTGAGTTTAGAGGCGTGCGGCCATCAGATGCTCACGGGTGTGTCTTATAGTATTCATCCAGAAATTTTCCTACGAAATTGCCTTCTTCTTTGCCGTCAGGAGATATAATCGTCCAATCGACCACCATAGACTCCGGGAATACGCACTGCATGCCATATTGATAAGATTTCACTCTTATCAGCTTGGTGACAAGCACCGCAGTAATCTTCCCATCGGAGATTTTGCGGACGGCCATGTATGCATTCTCGTTAACGTTATTTTCGTGAAGATCTATGGTGACCAAAAAGGTGTATCCAGCGGGCAAGCCGGATCGGAATCTAGCCTTGGCCTGCGAATACGTCCTTTTAGCCTCTTCAACGTACGGTTGGCGCAGTATCGCAATTGAGTCGCCCCTCCATTCCATGGGCGTATCCTGTGGTCCTTTGTAATCAGACATTCCCGTATCCTTTCCACTTTCCTGGAAATCGCCGGCCCAGGCCGCCTGAGACAGGCCGGAGATGACCATGAAAAGCATGCACGCAAATATTGACTTTACCATGGCCTTGTCTCGGTGTTCAATCCCTGTTCTGGTAGTGCTGCGGAGTCTTTTCCAATGCCCTCGTAGCCCGTGGTATGGGTGGAACGAAGCGCAACCCATAGCTTTACTGTCTTTGGAGGGGGGAAACCCATCCAGGTCAGCCTGAAGCAAACAGGGATCCGACTTTTAGTTTTGTAAGTTAGTTCAACTGTTTTTGGATCATCCGGCAAATGAGTGCCTATCGTCTTGATTTTCGGCGCGCCCATGTCCACACTCCAGTGGTCCCCGGGGGCTCTAACTATCCAGCCCCTTTGGGGCAAAAACCCAGATCACGGGTACTCATTTGCCGGAAGACCTCTGATACGGGGTGATTATTCCATTCTTTGGGTACAATGTAAAATCGTTTACAATTGAATACAGCCGGGGGGTGTTCTGCGAGCGAGAGCTGAGATAATACCCTTGGGACCTTCTCCAGTTAAATTTGGGACTTTCGAGGGATTTATCCGCCTGCAGTTTTAGGTAGGAAATTAAAGGGTTAGCTTTCTGCGAGCTGTTCCCAGGCATTAAGTAGCTCCTGGATAGTTGGCCTATTTATTTTCCTGATCCTTTCGTATTGTGTCAGCAGATGTTCGAACCTGTGTTCCGGCAATCACGTTGAGAAATATCGTCCAGCTAGGCTAAAGGTCAATAAAAGCCATGTCTTAAAAGCGGCTTGGCTGCGTCTGGAGCTTTATCTCTTACCTTCATAACTGAAAGATCATCATCCTCATCGGGTTCCTGTGCCATGATATCCACAACCTGGTTCCAGTTATCGATGTTGCTGCTTTAGCCTCACCGGATATGTTGTTCGGGTAGGGCATCCCACAACTGGCCGCCAAAATATTCAGATTCGGCTCGTTCCGCGGAATGCTTAGCATCACTATTTCACTTCCAGAAGGCGGCCCTTGTCAGCGCGGTGAAACCTCATAGAGCCCTGCATATTGTAACAGCGGTCCAGCATCATCGTAGATTGGAGGTCGGGGAGAGCCGAACTTTGTCTCCCTATGCACCAATTTATTCCAAGTGTCTATCTTGGCAAGGCTGAGTTCCTCCAATTCGCGAAGAACTGTTTGTTCGCATATGCGAAGCACAAAGGGCATTCTTCTATTGGTCAAGGCATTTCCCCAGTCGGCGATTGTCGATTCGTGGCAATCATGGCCGCGCCAAGTACGTAGATAGGCGTGTGTAACAGGATCGGCATAGGGAAGCCTGTGATCCGGCAGCACCCGTAAAATAGCTACTCCCTTAACGGTGATAAGGCCAAACCAGTATGGATTCACAATAATATGGCCTATTAGTCCAGGGGCCTTGCCGAGGATGCCGGCAAGTTTTCTGTCGGCCGCTGACGGAGTGGAATAAACGTGATATCGATTATGGACCGTAAAGAAAGAATCAGCACCTAGCCCGGCAAAGCGCTCCTTTATGTGCTTTCGCGCTTTCCGGGGATCTCCGGCCAGGGAGAGAGCATTCGCCGGTACACGGCGCCTCGCCCTTTCATAATCAACTATGACGCCATCCTTGACATAGAGATACCGGATGTTCTTGTATATGGATTTTCTCCATGCCCGAGTGAGTACGGCAAGATCGGCAAAGCTCCTGAACGGATGCCCCATTGTCTTGACAGGTTTTCTTTTCGGCTTCCACGTAGGGTTCGGATCGTGCATTTGCATCGTGCATCCCGTTGCCGGGCAATCCCAATCAAATCGTCGTTCGTACCATAAAAGGTCGGCATCCTCGTCGTACTTAACTTCATCCGGATGATGGCCATACACTGCCGCAATCCACTCCTCGTACTCTCTTGGCGTAAGGGTTTGCCTGCCCTTCAACATCTCTTCCGGCTTTGTATGCATGTCCAACATTGGATCGCCTCCAGCCTGGCATGGATAATTTCTTCGGACTGAATTTACCTCAACCAAACCTGGACTTTACACAATCCGGTAAAAAACATGCTTAATTTGGCTTTCTCTATTCAAATATTGACTATCGTTTCTTTTCACCTGATGGATTGGGCGGGGAAGTCGCTAAAAGGTCGGCCGCCGAATCGCTTCTCTGGGAAGAATCGGGCTATTTCCAAGACCGAATGCGGGCCGTCTTTGTCATAGCATACCACATCATAGAATACCCCCCGGCGTACCAGCATTTCTCCTATTTCAAGCATGTAACTGCGCGACCTTTCCGGGAGAACAAGCGCGGCGTGGGCAGAGCCGAAATCAACGAGTTTTTTTGGCATGATATCCGCCAGTTGATTCCAATCCCCGGTCCCGCCAGGATTGATTTCCTGTATACCGTGCACGCTAAATCCAGAGCTTAAATAAACTATAAGGGGCTTGTTTCTGTCACGCGTCAAAGCCTTTGCCCATGCCGCAATATCACCCGGAGGCTTGAATATTTCCTTGAGCATCTCGTGTGGAATTGGGGAAGTAAAGATTGGATCGGTCCAATCCTCAGGGATGCCTGGTACAGGATAGGGATCCCATTTCCCATTTGGTTCGATAAAAACATACTTCCCTGAATTTATGATAATATGCCCCTTCATTTCAGGTACGTGCCTTGCGATGTAGGCGGTCAGATCCAGGTCTTCAGCTGACGGTATCATTGTGCCCCAAAGGTGATTATGAACAAGATAGAGAGAATCGGCGCCGAGTGCAGCGATGCGCGCGTTTATGTGCATTATCCCTTCCCATTGATTCCCGAGGAAGGCTTGTGACCTCATCGGCAGACGACACGTAACTCCCTCTTGGTCAACAATTATGCCCTGCCTGATATAGACGTAGCGCAGTTCTTCATAATTGGGATTTCTCCAGTGTTGTGCGAGTACCACGAGATCACCATGGCTCTTAACGGGCAGGTTGACAACTTCGACGGGTCTCTCTCCGATTTTATCGAACAATAGTGCGATAGTGCTAAGATTTTTGTTGATTTCGTTCATTCCTTCGACATAAGAACGCCGCGCTTCGCTCAGTGTAGCGGCATCGCCGGGATTAAATATACCGCGGTTTAAGGGGGATTTTACCTGGGCTGGGGAAAAAACTGCATAAATATAATCTCCCCAATGAAGATCCAATATGGCTCCATCGTTTCCTTGAGCTTTCGCTTTTTTAATTGCGGCGTCAATAGAGTTAGTGCCGGTGTACTTCATCTCGAATGGATTTTCTATTTTGATATAAGCCGGGATTACTTCGCCCCCTTTGCCGGCATCCTGCAGCGCAACATCCGGCCTAGTAATAAATAACATTGCCCCTTGCTTGTCGGGACGAAAAAGGCCGGACTTGGGCCTCTTTGGCGCGCCGAAATAAACCATCCTCGGTATGCCGGGGATGCCCTCCGGGTTTTGAAGATAATGAGACTGACCATCTTTAAAAACCGCCTTGCTGTCGCCGAACCAGTTCCTGAATTCAGGTGTATCCGCTAGCCTAACGTATTCACGCTGCTGTTCTCCAACCATCGGATTTTGTGTGCCGGCGGCAAATCCTCCATGTTGATCCTGCGGGGCGCCTCCACTTCTTCGGGCCCGGACGCCGGCGCTGGCGATGCCGGGTGCAGGTTCGCCGCCGGTCCCGAATTTTTCGGCCGCATCGAGGACAGGTTTGACATAGGCTGAATAGTTTGGTACATTTTCAATTGTTGTTTCCGGATTGTCGGCGAGAAATTTACCAGCCGCGCCTGAATTGTAAGCTGAAAGGGCTTTTCCCCAATCTCCGAACCCGTCATAAAGGGTTCGTAGATATTTTGTGCCTCCATCAATGTTTTGCGCGGGGTCAAATACATCTTTGACGCCCATTGCCTTGGCTGTTTCCGGAATCAGTTGCATTGCCCCGGAATCCCCGGAAGCTCCCACCTTTTTGCCATAAACGATATCCGGATGATAATTTGACTCTTTCCACACTACCGCCTTGATGACGTTTTCGGGAACGCCGTATTTTTCTGAGGCTTCCTTGATAAAAGGAACGAGGGCATCATAATTTTCACCTTCCGGCGTCATTCCCTTGGCAAACCCCAGACTTTGAAGATAGTCGTCGCTGTTCTTGAACTCTTGAGCTTGAACAGGCGGGGAGGGCGGCTCATTCTCAAAGACCTCAACGGGCGGCCCTTCCGATTCAAGAGGTGTTAGTTTCCTCTCCGGGATAGAAGTCTCGACAGGAGGCTGTGTTCCGATTTCCGCGAGTGATCCAACCCCGGCTTCCGGCAGAACCGCCGGCGCCTCGAGTTCTCCTGAGACATGTGACCGTGCATCGGGCTTTCCGGCCGGGACCTCATAGACCTCTTTGTAGGGGGAGATTCGCAAGAAATCTTTGATTTTGGCCAACCAGGGTGAGTCCATGGAGCCGACGAGACGGCTTAGCGGGACCTCGACATCGAGACCGTAATTGACGGCATCCTTGATCTGACTGTTTGATAATAAGCCCTCTTTCTGGAGGTTCTGGATGATATCGTAATATTCGCCGGCACTTCCCTCCTCACTCGCACCGAAATGGTTGCGTACGGCCTCAGCGGGAATGTAGAGTTTCTGTGATGGAACGACCTGCGATATCTTGTCATAGGCCAGTGCGTCCCAAAGCGACTGCAAGCCCTCAAATCCCGCGTGCATTGCCTTGAACTTGCCTAACATATCCAGTAGATCGACGGCCGCCTTTGCCCCTTCGCCCGCTTGCGGCGGTAATATATCGTGAAGGCTGTAAGGCCGGGTCTCCGCGAAAGGCTTTCCTTCGATGTATGAGCGAACAAGGGCGTTCGCGTTTTCTTCTGCGGTAAATCCTGCGATCCCAGGGGGAGGCCCCACCCTTTATAGATCGACTCAGTTGCAGGCAGAAGCGACCCGCCAACATCCCGCAGTTTCAATGCTTCGCCTGCAGCGTCCGCCGCGCGCACATAGCGGGTCAGCCCCGCAGCGGCGGCTAATGGGTTGGCCGCCTCGGCAAACGCGCCCAAGCCGAACATTCCGATCGTGCTCATAAGGAATTCTTCGCGGGCGTGCCCTGTACCGAACAATTTCTGGTTTACCGCATCCGGGTTCTCGAGTGTCAGAACGGGAGATATCCCGGTAGTCTGATAGATCGCTATCGCATTTTGAGCCGCTGCAAGGGCTTTCGGTGAAGTCGTATCCGGTGAATAGAGCCTCTTCATGGCATCGATCAGCGGTTTGCCGAAGACAGCCGTCATCACTTGCTCGTCGGAAGTCGCATTCTCAAGCAGTTTGTCGTAGAGATCGCTATCGTCGTGAGGCGCCCGAATGACAGCATCGGAAGGAGTATTACCCACGGGGAGAAGCTGGTCCTTTTCAGGATGTGAAATCTTACCGGCGAACTGCTCTTCCCACTGCTCCTTTTGAAGGGATGCCGCCGGATCAGCCTCTGCTTTGGGGCCGCCTTGGTCGAGAGACTGGGCGCGTCCGGGCGCCGCCTGCAATGCTGGATCGGGCTTATCCGGAAGGAGTGATGGATCGAGCGCGGGAGCTTTGGGCTGATCGGGCAGGACGCTTAAGTCAAGAGTCAGGCTATCTTGCATTAGTCACCTTTTATGATCCAATGTTTCCAAAATTCCGGGTCCTGGGCTTTCAATTGATCGTGTGCAGCCTGGATGTTGGGGGCCGTGAGCGGCCACGCAGGGTGATTCTTACTGAGATAGCTTACTATCCACTGCATAGCTGGATCGGGCGCAGATTTGCGATCTGTTCTTATCGGTTGTTCCGGCAAACTGCTTAGAACGCTCTTGCCGTGATCTTCAGAAGAAGCCGCTGCTTGGTCCGGTTGCAGGGTTGGTCCAGTTTCTGGCGCCGTACTTGGTTGGTTTTCTTGGGATGTAGGTGCGGGTCCCATGTTGCCGAAGGATTGCCCCACATAAGTCCTGTCCAGGTCTTTAAGTATCCTGTCGGCGGCATCACGTATCTGCATGCCTTTAAGGTTCTGCTCCCGGACGGCCTGGTCCAGATCCATGAGATAGCGGGGAAAAAGCGGTGTTGCAGCGGCGGTTGCGCCGTTGGACGCCGCCGGCGGCGAAGCCGCCGGGCCGGGATTAGACGCGCCGGCCTCGATGGAGGGCGGGGCGGGGTCCCCGAAGCGAGCAAAGAAAGCGTCCCTGGCGTAGTCGAACCAGCGGGACCTGGCGGGGTCCCGGCAGGTGTCGTACAGGCCGCTCAGGTCCCTGAAATCCCGGTTGGAAATGAGGTCTTGGAGATAGGCTTGATTTATCGGCCCAGGGCCGTTCATGCGGTTGTTCGCGATATCGCTGGTAAGACGCGCAAGAGTGTCGCTATCGCTTACACCGGGTTTAACCGGGTTTGCGTCATGCTCCATGGCTGCCTGGAGAATATCGCGAGAAGGCGGAAACCCCGTTTTGGGATCTCTCCACGCCTGGAGCTCTAGACCTGCAATCTGACGCCCGGCTACGGCGTTAGTGAAGTTACTGTCGGCCGATGACTGCTTTTGTTCCTGGACCTGGTTGGCCCGGTTCCACTCCCCCTGAATCGCCCTGGCTATATCGGTTCTTTGACCGGGGTCTGTAATTTGGCCTTGATAATTTTTGGGGTCCATTACCCAACTGGTGGCCGCATTGATGTCCGAACCCGGATCGGTGAGGTTGAACCTGGCTGCAACGTCGTTATAGACGGCCGCGCTCTGTTTTTGACGAACGGCCGGCAGCAGATAGTCCAAAACGTGCTGCCTGACATTATTTGAAGTCATGTAGGGCGCATAGCGGTCATAGAGCATTTTTGCGCCCTCCGGGTTGGTTGCTGCTTCGGTTAGAACGGCATCGGACAAGCCCTTGTCTATCGCGGCCCCTGCCTTTAACCCTAAGGCGGCGGGGTCCTGCCCCGCAGCCCTGACGTAACTTGCGTACAGGTTCCTGATATTCTGGATCAGCCCTTCGGGGCCTGCTACATAATCGAAGTCATAACGCTCGTCCGTGATTCTTCTTGAGAGCGTCTGGGCCATTGCATCGCCCGTCTGGGCAACCCACTGGCTGGTTTGGCCTGCCTGGTGCCTCGCCATGGCATCGAGATTGCTTTGAGTCCGATGACGCGCCATCTCATCGAACCTCACTCGCTGCATATCATTGGGCAAACCTTGACGAACATCGGCCGCGAGGTCCTGCATTTTCTGTTGATAGGCTGGAAATCCCACTGCGGCATCTTTCCCCGTGAGCGTGAGGTACTCTTCATAGATGGAGCGGGCGGCGGGGTCGAATTGGCTTGCGTAAACATCGTTTACATTGGCCCTGTTTAATAGTTCCTGGCGCGAAAGGGCGTTTTTGTCAAAAATCCGGCCGGCCTTCTGAAGTGTTTGCCCCACCTGCCCGCCGAAAGATTCCGGTGTGGCGCGTATGTCCTCATAGGCCAGCCGGCCTTGGGGCATAACGGATTGAACGAACGTCTCCGGACCTGGAACTACCGGCATTCACGGTCCTCCTTGCTGTTGGTTTGGGCCTTGTAAAAGGATCTCTTTTCCGGTCGTTTGATTCACCGCAGAGACGGGTCATGGACCGGTCAAGGAGAAATCATCTCACCGCAGAGGCGCAGAGAACGCAGAGGGAAAAGCAGTGGAAACGATAAACAGACTCTTAAAAGAGCGGGGAAATGATTCCCCCGCACCCCCCGGAGTTTCGGCCTCACGCGCAATCGCGTGAAGCCGAGAGCTCGGCGCTCGCGGCGATTGCCCCGCATTGCACGGGGCGCCGCCGCAGCGCCACACTGAGCCGATCCGTGCTTCACTCTTTGCTTTCCTCCGTGCGTCCTCACAAAAGATCGGACGCGAACTGGGCACTCACAAACAATCGTGCCCGGACTTGAAACATTTAACCGTGTTCGAGACGTCAAGCCCGGACCTGAGCGAAGTGAGGGTCCAGCGTTCAATATGGGTCGAAATGTTCAACGCGAACCCGAATGTAGTGAGGTTTCCTCTGTGCCTCTGTGGTGAATTGCTTTTTGCCTTTTAACTGCCCCCTGCCTCTGCGCCTCTGCGGTGAACGCTTGCGGCAAGATTGTGCCACGCAGGGATTTGGCCCTGCCAAACGGCAACCAGAAGCGGCAACGGGAAGCGGCAATAGAAACGGCAACCAGAAACGGCAAACAGACGGTAGCGAGGAGCAGGGAGCGTGAAGCGGGAAGCAGGAAGCGGGGAGCGGCGGCCCCGCGCAGGCGGTGGCTTGCTGCCGCAAGCGCCGAGCGCTCGGCCACACGCGCATGCGCGTGTAGCCGAAATCCCGGCTGGTGCGGATCGGTATAGATGATTGTTGAAAAAATGGGCAGGGTAGTTAAACCTGATATTGATGATTGGTGACCCGCGTCCGGAAAAATGCAGGAATCTGCTGGGGAGCGTAGCGCAAGCTATTATTTTACTACGTTAATCGGAATAACTCCTGATGTCTTCCGGCGAGGTGGAAGAAGCTTGAACCCTCGGCCTCCGGCGTGACAGAGCGATTTTGAGGAACACTTCGCCCATAATTTATTGATTTGGCTTAATGCAGGATGGTAGAAATCGATCTGAAATGAGGCGGGAACGCACACAAAAACGCACGCAAAATCACCGATGCATGCTGGTTTCCGAACAGTGGCCGGGTATAGCCGGCATCACTTTAGCGCTTGAAAAATGATGTCAGCCTTGGAGCTGAAAATCCCCTCGGCGGACAACTGGTCTGATGCCAGCACGATACTGCCAAGCCGGATATCTGGCGCGCCAATGTCGATGACTGCTCCATCGAGAGGTTTTGCAAACTCAGCAGCTATGGCGTCCTTGGCCTGCTGAATTCGGCTCTTTAGGTCAATCGTGCCAATTCTTTCCATTTCGCTTTTGAGCGTGCCGTTAAAAACAACCGAGGCAGCATTCCAAAGATCGTTATCGATCGCACGCGAGAGTTCCAGCCCTTCAAGTTTCAGGCCGGTCCCTTCATTGATTGGGACCGGTGTGCCCGTTAAATAGATCCAGCCGTTTATATCAAACCAACTGCTTGGAAAGCCAATGTTCAATAAACCTGCTATGGCCAGACGGTCATTGGAGGGATAGACTTTTATCTTGCGTACCTTGACGGTAACGACGCCCGCCTGCGTGTCAGTTGTGATCGGCTTGCCGATTAGTTCTACAGATATATTGTCGGCGAGGTCTGCATACGACATATGAAAAGGTACAGCGAGATTGAGCGAACTCTCAGCGAAGGGCACGGTTTGGACGTTTGGCAGCACGAGTGGCTTGACCTCGAGTGGTTTGGCTGCAACATCTATCTTTGGAGTAAGCATCAGGACAAGGCTCGCTGACTTGGAGTCACACTCGACCCCGGAGAAACCAAAACTTATTGGCTCGATGTTGACGTAAAGCGGTTTATCGTCATTAGGAAGACGCACGGGGAAAGTGCGCACGTTCCAGGCTCTTTGAATCTGATGCCTGATGTCCTCGCACTTGATCATAGCGGCAAGATCGTCGCCCATTTTATGAACCTGCTCGCGTAGTTTTTTCTGGATCAAGCCATCGATGTCGATCTTCAAACCCTGAAAAATTTCTACTTCAGCGGGTTCAATCCAGCGGAAGTCGGCATTCACCGTTGGCGCCGGACACCAGTCGGGTTTTAGCGAAAAGTGGATGTCCGCGAATGCCTCCAGTTTTGTATGAAACCTGGCGGCTCCAAGTCGGAGTAATCCTGAAAGGGGTCCTTGCAGCCATCCTCTTCCCGAAATGTCTATAGGGACCGAGAGATGTATCGAATTCTTGGGCCCCGGACCAATTGAAATAGCCCCGCGCGATACGTCGAATTCGTATTTTGTGGAGACGCAAAATCTTACGCCTTCTCTTATGCATTGACCGGGCTCATTGCCGCTGACGCTATAGTTCTCAGGGGCCGATTTGTCTGCCTGGGCACTGAGTTGAGCAAATGGTAAAGCGACCTTGATCGCAATAGTGCTTGGACTGATTTGAATGTTGGGCGCCGCCATGGACGTGGAATAGGGTGGGGGTTCCGACAATTCCCGGTCTTTGTTAAGGTACCATAGAACTGCAGCCGCTAAAATCACGGCTGCCAGCAATAAAGATAGTGTGCGCTTACCCATTCTCCTGTCCTCTTTTCTCTGCTCCACTATCCGCTGCATTTTTTGCGAAGACCAAACACCGGGGTCTTGTCAGGCATTAGGCCAATGTGAAGACACTCTTGGCCTTCGATGGTTTAGTCCTGCGTGAAGAGCGTAAGCCGGGCGGGCTTTACCGCCCCGGCAGAGCATTTACTCCCCCCTTATCTGCCTGGTGTCAGATTCGGGGTCCTCCAGTGACCGCCTCGATCCTATCTGGGAATGTAAGGACAAAAGGAATCACGTCAATATCATGTTCCGGCAGCAAACCAAACAGGGTCAACGCGCAAACACTCCGGATGGGTGGGTCTTCGCTTTACCCATCTACACGCTTTGCTTAAGATGATTGCTAATTTGAATCTTTTGGTATAATGTAAAAGCGGGTTTGAATGACAATTGAATACAGCCGGGGGGTGCTCTCCGAGCGGGAGCTGAGATAATACCCTTGGAACCTGATCCAGTTAATGCTGGCGGAGGAATCGGCTAGAATAATTTTCGAAAGGCCGTTTTTTCCGGAACGGCCTTTTGCCGTTTTCCTGGGCGGATTCCATTCTATCTTAGTTCATCTAAGGATATTGCATTTTCATACGAGGAGAACGTGATGGCGACGCAGCTCGAAGCTGCCAGAGCAGGCATAATCACCGAAGAAATGAGAAAAGCCTCCGAAAACGAGCCGGTCTCCGCAGAGCAACTGCGGGAGCTGATTGCCGAAGGACTGGCTGTTCTGCCCAGGAATGTAAATCATTCATTTCCCGATCTAAAGGCAATCGGTAAAGGCCTCAAGACTAAAGTCAACGCCAACCTTGGGACAAGCGGGGAGCTCTGTTCCATGGATTTTGAGAAGGAAAAGCTGCAAGCGGCCCTGCGGGCAGGGACCGATTCCATAATGGACCTTTCCACCGGCAAGGACCTGCCGGCCTTCAGGAGTTTTTTCCTGGAGAATTCGCCGGTCATCGTTGGAGCGGTGCCGATTTATGGGGTGGCTACAGAGATGGTTGAGCGGCATCAGGCGCTCGATACAATGGATGCGGATGAACTTCTGAGAAGCATCGAACGGCAGTGCGCCCAGGGCCTTGACTACATCACGGTGCATTGCGGGGTGACCCTGGATTCCGTAAAAAAACTCGAAACTTACGAGCGCATAATGCCCTGCGTGAGCCGGGGCGGCTCCATTCACATGGCCTGGATGCGCAAGAACGGGAAACAAAACCCGCTCTATGAATACTATGACGACCTGCTGAGCATTGCATACAAATATGACGTTACCCTGAGCCTCGGGGACGGCTTTCGGCCCGGCGCAATCCTGGACGCCACAGACGGGCCCCAGTTGGAAGAGCTGATGACCCTTGGGGAACTGGCAAGAAGGGCGCGCAAAAGTAACGTGCAGGTGATGATCGAAGGGCCGGGGCACGTGCCTCTTAACCAGATTACCGCCAACGTCATGCTCCAGAAGAGATTGTGCGACGGTGCTCCCTTTTATATTCTCGGGCCGCTTCCCACTGACATTGCGGCAGGCTACGACCACATTACCGCCGCCATAGGAGGCGCGATTGCCGGGGCTGCCGGAGCGGATTACCTCTGCTATGTAACCCCTGCCGAACACCTTGGACTTCCCAACGCAGATGACGTGTACCAGGGAGTTATGGCCGCCCGGATCGCCGGCCATATCGCGGATATCGCCAAAGGACTTCCGGGGGCTATCGAGGCCGACAGGCGCATGTCGATCGCCCGGAGCAACCTGGATTGGGACGCAATGGCCCGCGAAGCCATCGACCCGGAACTCGTAAAAGCGCGCCTCCAGGTAACCGAGGACCGCGAGGGTTGCAGCATGTGCGGAAAGCTTTGCGCAGTTAAGATCAGCCGGGCAGTTTGAAAGAGCAGGGAGCGGGAAGCGGGAAGCAAGGAGCAAGGAGCAGAAAAAAATAATTCCCTTTGGTTCCATCGCTTCGCGAGGAGTGGTGAATAGTGAAATCTCCAAATTCCTCAATCCCTAAATCCCCAAATTCCTCAATTCGTCTTAATCCCATTATCCAACTGGACGTCCAAACCTCTTATTGCGTTCTCGCCGCGAGCGCCTTAATGAAGCGGCTAAAAATCCAGGGCGAGGAACAGCACTGCCGGTTTAACCGGCTGGCCTGCGCCGGCGTTAGAACGGAGAGTGATTTGCGCTCGTGGATGCAGGAATCCTTTCCGGCCCTGAATGCAAGCCTGTGGGAGAATTGCCGGAAACAGGCGGATGAGTTCCTTGAAACGGGAGTACAAGTGTTCAGGTGGGAGAATTTCCCCCCGGAAAACCCAAAGGATTTGGCAGCAGGCAGCCAACCGCTCACCGCTCGTCGCCCACCGTTCACTTCGAAGCTCTGCCCTGCCGTCCTTTTTGGCAAAGGCGGCCTTAACCCCGATCTGCCTCTGCTTGCCGTATTCAATTCCCGAAAACCGAGGCTCGTTTCTCCTGATTCAAACTGGCTCAAGGCGCTGTGCTTCTTTTTTCGCAGTTTAGACCCCGGGGAAATCGGTCTTGCGGGCAGCATGGGAACGCTCACCTACGATCTGGCCGGCGCGCAGGCCCTGCGTTCCGGATTGCCTCAACTCGTGGTCGCGCCTTTCCCCCTGCTGAAGGTGGATCGGGAACTGTGGAAAATATACGGGGAAAACGCTCGCAGCGTTCCGGTATTTTCGTGTACGCCCGAGACCCTCACATGTTCCAAAAGGCAAGCCCCCATCTGCCGCGACCGGATTCTTGGCGCACTGGCGGATTTTCATCTCGTGCTGGAAATCCGGTCTCGCGGGAACCTCCTGGCGGCGCTGGAGGAAATCCAGGCAAAATCACCCCGGCCCCAGTTTGTTTTCGAACCCGAAAAGACCAACTCTTCGAACACGGGAAATCGCACCCTTCTGACAAAATTTTCAGAGTACGCACACGGATTCAAGCTCCCCCGGACCCAGGATTTGTCCGCCGCAAACCTTGTTCAAACTCAGTGCCCGGCAAATGGAAATTCACCCCGCTTGTCCAAAGGGAGACCACTTGGATTTTACCGCTCTTCTCAGCACGGCGATATCGCCTGGAGTGATTATCTCTTCCACTATACCAGGGCATGTGCCGGCCCATGGCCGGGCCAGAGTTACCATCAATATCTGCTCGATCTGCTTGACGGACATCCCCTCTCAGGCCACTCGGCCCTGGAAACCCTCATCAGGATTATACAGGACGGGCTTATTCGTGCATCCTCCCGGATGGTTCGCGGCCGGGGGACGGTGATTTGCTGGAGTTCTCATCCCCCGCAGGAGCTTTTTGTAATGCGAAAGTGGAACCGGGCGCTCGCCAGGTGGACGGTCGAACCTTACGGGGTTGCGGTCCGGCGGGATATTTTGCGCTCTCTGGGAGCAAAGCCCGCCATATATGGCAGTGAGCAGGTCTATTTCCGGCTCGTTGAATCCGAAAGGCATCGTTTTCAGTTGAGCCGTTCCGACCCGTCCGCATCGTGGAGGCACGAGCGCGAGTGGCGTTTGCGGGGCAGCCTGACGTTCGGTAAAATAAAATCTGATAAGGGATTTGTGTTCGTGCAGACAAACGATGAAAAGGCAAAGCTTTGCAGCCATGTAAATCCCGGACTGCCGATCGTAGTCCTTAACGCCTGAATCTAAGTGCCGGTTCACCGCAGAAGCATTCCACCGCAGAGGCGCAGAATAGTGAGCAGTGAATAGTGAATAGTGAATAGAAAAGAACAAATGCGGTGGGCAGATCGCGGAGGCGCCGGCCAACATGGCATTTTACAGCTCACAGCTCACTGTGCGCCCTCACAAAAAATCGGGCGCGAACTGGGCACTCACAAAAGATCGTGCCCGGACTGGGCGCTCACAAAAGATCGCACCCGGACTTGAAGCATCTAACCAGGTTAGAGATGTCAAGCCCGGACCTGAACGAAGTGAGGGTCCAGCATTGACCGACAGTTAGAATATTAAGCCCGGACCTGAATGCAGTGAGGGTCCAGCGTTTAACATCGGCCGTAAGTGTTGGCGCGAACCCGAGCGAAGTGAGGGTTCACTGCTCACTGCCCTTTGGTTTCGGCCCGAGGATGTGTTCTCTGTGGCTGGTGAATCGCTATGAAAGCTGGTATAGTCTTAAGCGATATGCGTGAAAAATGAGCGATATATCCGCTATGCCCGGGGTTGGCGGGGCCTCATGTACCTTATGAACTTCAGGCTTTGCGGACTTTTTCATAACGCAGACAGCATCGCGTCCGGGGGGGGGTGATCCAGTCACGTAGTTGGCATGCCGGCTGCCAATGTTGAACGATGGGGGAGGAGAAGGTGAAAACTGACCCTTTTTTTGATACTTGCAGGTTTCTTTTCGGCGGAGGCTGGCCCAGCTATCTTTTCTGGCTTCTTCTTTTGGGGGCCGTCGCCGTCGCCGTCCATATGTTCGTCATTGACTCCAGGCAGCGCACAGTAAAAGACCTATGGATGTGCGCCGCACGCATAATTGTGGGAGGGATGTGGTGGCAGCAAACATTTTTGAAGCTGCCGCCTTATTACACGGAGCTGCCCGGCACGCAGGACAGCGGATTGAGAGACTGGATGCTTGAAATGGTAAACAACGCCTCTTTCAGCACCCAAAGCCAATTAGTGAAGGAAATAGTCCTGCCTCACTTGAGTGTTTTCGCTCCCTTCGTTTACGCTGTCGAAGTCTTTATAGCAACATCGCTGATATTGGGTCTTTTCACTCGCGTGGGCGCGACACTTGGGGCGCTGGTGGCTGTCATTATGTGGCTCGGGCTTTATCGGGCTGCTTATGCATGGCCCTGGACGTATTTGTTTCTGATAGTCATTCAAGTCAGCTTCGTTATTTTCGATGCCGGGCGAAGTCTCGGTTTAGACGCGAAATTTGCGATGGTCACCAGTCGTGACTGGGGCCCAGTGGATGAATGAGTCGAATGATAATCTGATTCATTTTAAACGGACTTTACGAAGGAGATAAATGGACGAACTGTCACAAGGCGGTATTCCTCGAGGAAAAATTGGGATGAGGCTTATTTTTACGCTTCTTTTTCTTGTTATACTGAGCGTAATGCACTTCTTAATCCAAATGATGGTCTTGATCCAGTACGTGGTGCTCCTCATAACCAGGAGCTACAGCGAACCGCTGCGCTCCCTGTCGAACAAAGCGGCAGTCTATGTTTACAGAGTGATACGATACATCACCCTGAACGACAACCCCCGCCCGTTTCCGTTCACCGAGTTCCCACGGGAGATGGATCGCCCGGATGAGCCGGTGAAGTTCGACTAGCCAGGGCAATTCTATGGAACTCATAGCCTTTTAGGTTCCAGCTCCCGGGCCTCATGTAACGCGCGCGGTACTCGGCAGCGGATAGGTCTTCGACAAGCTCGAGCCCGCGAGTTTCCAGATAAGCGGGCAGTTCGTGCGGATAAAATCCGAAAGTCCATGGCTCGTCCTTCTTCCTGAGCAGGTGTGTCACGTTTTCCATCCCTTCGAAGGATTCCGGGTCGTCCAGGACGCCTTTATGGATATAAGTGAAGATTATCCCGCTCCCCGACGGCGCCTTGCCGACAAACTCAAGCGTGGAGTCAACCGCGTGTCCGGTTAGATAACTGGTCACGCCTTCCCATATGAAGAAGCTGCGGCCGGTCTTGTCGAAGCCAGTGGCGGCAAGCACGTCCCCGAGGTGCTGTCTGTTGAAGTCTATCTCGGAGAAAGTAACGTGGCGCGGCAACCTGCCCAGCATCGCCTGCAACCGTTCGCGCTTGGCAGTCAGCGTGCTTGGATAGTCTACCTCGTATACGCGGGCACGCTCAATCCCGTGGATGCGGTAGGCGCGGCAATCGTAGCCTGCCCCGAGAATAACCACCTGCCTGACGCCGTTTGTTAGCTCCTTTTTCAGCGCATCGTCAATAAAGCGTGTGCGCGCAATGCCCGAAGAACGCGCTCCCGGCCAATGTTTGTCAATATAGCGCGGCACGAATCGGCCGATAATCGGAATGCGCGATAAGCGGGCAGCCATTTGCAGCGCCGGCTTCAGGAACCCGATCGCCAATCTGTCCTCAAAGAGGCGGTCTTTGCTGGGGCGGAACGATTCGAGTGAGCGGAATAGCGCCATATACTCCGCCGTGCTGCTTGCCCGTTTTTGTTTCATCGCCAGTTTCCTAAGACTCTATTTTTACCTGGTATCACTACTATTTCAGAGGCTGTATTTTGATAACATGTTCAAGATTGATCCACACTATATCGTTGGATGACCCACTCGCTTTTATCCAGCCGCTCTTATCTATCTCCCGGACAGTGTAGCCGCTGGCGTTGCCCCCGGCCCATTACATCAAATCGCTTTTTCCAACCTGTATGAACGAGGGGACTTAGATTGCCCGAGCAGGTAAGGGGACCGACAAAAGGAACAACGTTACGGCTGCTGAGAATAACAGACGCCTTAGCCTTTTTGTGCCTCCGCATGTAAATCGGATTGATTCATCTCAAGGGCAGGCGTTCCATCGTTGCGTCCCGGCGTTCACTCCCGCAGGTCATCGCCTCGGGCATTACGACCGGGCAGGACGGTAAAATCCGCAAGATCGAAGTTGCCGGTTAATATCCGGCGCACACTGCCTCAAACTGCACCCTCTCGAGTTTTTCCACCCATTTTGCCATTCGAGAGCGGTTTTTCCACCCGCGCCCGCTGAGCAGGATTCCGCGATTTTCGTCAACGCCGATCGAAAACTTTATGTCAAACCTCTTGGAGGGGAGAAGCCGTCCAAGCCTGTAAGGCCATTCGATTACCGCCACCCCGTCCCCGAAAAGAGACTCCTTCCAGGGTAGCGTCTCAAGCTCATCGGGGGTGGAAATTCGGTAAAGATCCAGGTGGTAGAGATGAAGACGCCCCGAGTACTCGTTTATGATGGTAAATGTCGGGCTGGTTACCCTTACTTCAGGAGCAATACCAAGCCCTATGGCAATTCCCTGCGCAAAAAGCGTTTTGCCCGAGCCGAGTTCCCCCCAGAGCGCGAGGATATCACCGGCCACAAGCAACTCGCCTATTGTTTGGCCAAGGAGCAAAGAACATTGCTCGCCTCGGGAAGTGAAGAGGAATTCTTTCATGCCTGGGGTTCATCCTGAGATTACCCGTCGCGGAGACCGACGAGTGAATTTTCCCTTTTTTCGAGAGGGGGAACAATCGAAGACATCACCGACGCTGGTTGTAGTAATGAAAAACCGTACACAGAAAATGACTAAGCTTCACCTGGGCATTCGCCTGTGCACAAGAACCTCCTTAAAGCGTTGTACGTGTTGCATATAACGTATCGAAGTTTTGCTTTTGAGTCAAGCTTGTGGGATCTGATGCTGACGGCCTTCGAGAAGGCCTAATACGGCGGGGACCTGGTCCAGCATGTCCGTTGCCAGGAGCCCCCTGGTCGATACCCCACCGAATATCCGGTCGCATGCAGCCCCGTGTACATATACTCCCAGGCAGGCAGCCTGAAAAGGATCGAATCCCTGGGCAAGCAGGCCGGCGATAATCCCTGTGAGAGTGTCTCCCGTTCCTCCGCTCGCCATTGCGGGATTTCCCGTGCTGTTTATCGCGAGTTTTCCATCCGGGGCCGCAATGATAGTACGATAGCCTTTGAGGACGAGCACTACACCGTACTCTTTGCTGAAGCTCGATGCGGATTCGAGCCGGTTGCGCTGGACATCCGATACGTTGCGGTGACAGATTCGGGCCATCTCACCCGGATGAGGTGTGAGCACGAGAGGCATCTTCGCCTTGCGGAGGATGGCCGGATCTTCAGATACCGCAGTGATTGCGTCGGCGTCCAGCACGATGGGGCAACGCGCCTCTACCAGCAGTTCTTTGACCAGGGCGGCCGTATCCTCATTTGTCGAAATTCCCGGACCCATCGCCAGGGCCTGCTTGTCTTGCAGGAAAAGAAGCATTTGATGAAATGCGGCAGAAGAGGGGGTCTTCGCAGAAGTTTCAGCAATGGGAAAGGTCATAGCCTCGGTCAGCTTTACCTCCAGAATCGGATTAAGACTTTCCGGAATAAAGAGCGTCACAAGGCCCGCCCCCGCTCTTGCGGCCCCCAGGCACACGAGGGCGGCAGCCCCGGTTTTCCCTGGGGAGCCCGATAGAACGCACACGTGTCCGGCTTGTCCTTTGTGAGTCGTGGGGTGACGCGGCTCAATCCACGATGAAAGGAGCCGGCCGGTGAGCCAATAGCGCTCAATGCCAGCGGACTGAACGAGGCCGGGCGGAATTCCAATGTCGATAACTTCGACCTGCCCGGCCAGTTCGGGCCCTCGCTCTATCAGGCAGCCGATTTTCAGAAAACCGAAGGTGGCAGTGGCGGTGGCCTTGATGGCGGCGCCAAGAGGCAGTCCGGTTGTGGCGTCAAGTCCGGACGGAACATCGACCGCCAGGACCGGAACGTCAAGCCGGTTTATTCTCTCGATTATGTCACGGTACAGCCCCTTCACTGCGCTCTTGAGCCCGGTCCCAAGAATGGCGTCGATAATCGCGCCGCTTTTGCCGATCGGTTCCCATTGCGCATCGAAATCTTCAGCATCCTTCCAGACTGTTATGGGAATTCCGATCTTTTCGAGAATTTTGAAGTTTATCAGCGCATCTCCGCTCAACTTCAGGGGAGAACGAAGGCATACGACCCTTACCTGCGCCCCTTTCGAATGATAAATTCTGGCCAGCGCGAAACCGTCCCCGGCATTGTTCCCGCTTCCGGCCATCACGGCGATCTGCCTGCCGGCGAGGTCCGGGACCACCCGCAGAAAAAAAGCGGCGGCGCCTTGTGCGGCGTTTTCCATCAGAACGATTCCGGGGATTCCAACTTCGTGAATGGTCTGCTCATCGAGTCCGGCCATTTCCTTGGCGCTAAGGACCAGCATTGTTTCCTCCTGCGAAGATATGCGAAAATCCAAACAAAAATATCACATCGAAAGTGAAAGAATCATTCAAAAATTGCGTGCATAAGCTTGTAAAATCTGTTATCTATCTGTCCGTTTTGAACAGGCGGGCCAGCCTATATCCGAATTTATCCCGGTATATCAGCAGCATGGCAAGGATGTGACAAGAGTTGTCTGTCAAATCAAATCTCTGCCGGAAGATGATTCGCAGGTGCTGGCCGTTCGATTTTGGAATGGCATTTTGTGCAAGGCATGACATAAAAATTTATTTCTGTGCATTATAGCGGCCCTCAGATTTCCACGCTGTGATTCCTCTACTCCCTTCTGACCCGCAGCACAAAAACCATCCTATCCCAGGTAACCGGTTCACCAGTATTGTTTTTGAGCCGGAGGAGAATGGCTTGTGATCTCCCCAAAGCTTATGACCGACTTTTTGGCAGTGACGCTGTATTTGGTTGCCGGGCTTGTCTTTGCAGTCGTTCCCCTTATCGTTTCCGTTCTGGTTGCCAGGAGGGGCCGGGGAGCGCTGCGCGAAGCGACCTACGAGAGCGGCATGGAAACCATCGGCAGCGCGTGGATCCAGTTCACGGTCGTCTATTACATCTACGCCCTTATCTTCCTCGCCTTCGATGTCAACGTGCTCTATCTTTTCCCGGTGGCGCTGGCCTACGGCAAATACGCCTGCCGTGACCTGATCGAAGTGATAGTTTTCGTGGGAATTTTGTCGCTGGCGATTGTCTACGCCTGGCGCAAAGGAGTTTTTGAATGGAAAAGAAGGTGAGAGAACCGGGCGGTCCGGTAGTTCAATTCGCTCTCCTTGACGATATTTTTAATCTCGCGCGGGCCAATTCGCTGTGGCCAATGACGTTCGGCCTGGCGTGCTGCGCGATCGAGATGATGGCCGCCGGGGCTTCGCGCTTCGACCTGGACCGTTTCGGGGCAGGTGTCTTCAGGCCCTCGCCGCGCCAATCCGATGTCATGATCGTAGCTGGGACCATCGCCAAAAAGATGGCCCCTGCTATTGAAATGCTCTGGGACCAGATGCCCAATCCGAAATGGTGCATTGCGATGGGAAACTGCGCCATTTCCGGCGGTCCTTTCGAGTATGAGGAGCAATATGCGATAGTGCCCGGAGCCCATCTTATAGTCCCGGTGGACATCGTAATTCCAGGGTGTCCTCCCCGGCCCGAAGCCCTCATTCAGGGGCTGCTCGCTCTTGAGGATAAGCTCACCCGCGGTGAGAAAAGGAACCTGCTGCGCCGCTTCAAAAGAGTCTCGGAGGCGTAAACTTAAATGAAAGTAAAGGAATTGGAAGCAATAATGCTCGAGAAGTTCCCGGACGCGCCTCTTAAACGGGACGAGACAGGACTGACAGGCGCCCTGTGGTCCATAGATGTGCCGATCTCGGGCATCAGGGATGCGGCAAAGGCGTTCGGGAGCGCTGGTTTTTTCCTGGAGTCGATAACGGCGCTGGATTTTGAGGACACCTTTGAACTGGTCTACCACTTCAACTGCTATGAACCCAAATCGCGGCTGGTGGTAAGGGTGCTCTGCGGCCACGACCAGGTGCCTGCCTCGATTTGTGATATTTTTCGCGGCGCGGGTTGGCTCGAACGCGAGGTACATGACTTTTTCGGAATCAGCTTTTCCGGAAATACTGACTTGAGGGCGTTGCTGCTTCCTGAAGACGCGGACTATCATCCGCTGAGGAAGACCTTCGGCAAAGTCAGCGCATACCATAAGCGAGAAGAGATTTATGGCTGAACAAGATAATACTCAGGAATATCGAAGAATTTACACATTAAACCTCGGACCGCAGCATCCCAGCACGCACGGTGTGCTAAGGATACTACTTGATCTTGACGGCGAATATATTGTCAAAGCCGACCCGGTCATCGGATACGGCCACCGCGGCCACGAGAAGATGGGAGAAAACCGGCAGTATAAGCAGTTTCTCCCCAACGCAAGCAGATTGGATTACCTTTCCGGGATGCTCTTCAATCATGGGTTCGTCCTGGCGGTTGAAAAACTTGTCGGGATCGAGGTCCCGGAGCGCGCGAAATATATTCGAGTGATCGCCTCGGAGCTCAATCGCATATCGAGCCACCTTCTCTGGTTCGGAACATACATTATGGACCTGGGTGGTTTTACGCCTTTTCTGTACGCATTCGACGATCGCGAGCAAATTCTGGATATCCTGGACTCGGTGAGCGGCTCCAGGCTTACTTACTCGTATTGCCGCTTCGGTGGGGTCACTCGTGATGTGGACTACAAATTCATCGACATGACCCGTGCTTTTCTCAAGCGGATGGAGACTCGCTGGGCCGATTACGACGACCTGGTAACCAAGAATATAATTTTCATACACCGCACCAGGGGCGTCGGTATTATTGACGAGGAGCTTGCCCGTCAGTACGGAGTCACCGGACCGAATCTGCGCGCTTGCGGGGTTGGTTTCGACGTTCGCAGAAGCGAACCCTACGAGGTGTATGACAGGCTTGATTTTGAGGTCCCGACAGGGTCAAGCGGCGATGCTCTGGATAGATATTATGTACGCTTCAAGGAGATGCAGCAGAGTTGTCGCATAATCGATCAGGCCCTGGATCAGCTTCCGGGGGGCGACTTCCTTACCAAGAAGGTCCCGCAGAAGCTCGCCCCTCCTAAAGGTGAAGTCTATGCTGCCTTCGAAAGCGCACGAGGCCTTAGCGCCTTTTACCTGGTAAGCGACGGCAGCCCCGGTCCGTATCGTTGTCATATCCGCGTTCCAAGCTTTGGCAATTTGAATGTTTTGAACGAGGTGCTGCCAGGGACGCTCGTTGCCGACGCAATTTCAATTCTGGGCAGCATCGATGTGGTTATTCCGGAAATCGACAGATAATTGTGAGGCAGCTTAAGCCGCCGGCTGCAGTTAAGTCTTTTTTGGGAGGATGAAGAATTGTCCGAGGGCTTGTTGGGTTCTGAATGGTTCCGGTTGATTTTGGGCCTTTTGATCGTATTGGGTTTTGCGTCGCTGAACGCTCTTTTCCTTGTCTGGCTCGAACGAAAGGTGGCAGGGCATATTCAACTGCGCCCCGGCCCGATGGAGGTTGGCCCTCATGGTCTCCTGCAGACTATTATGGATGCCATTAAGCTGATGGGCAAAGAGCTGATACTGCCGGCGAAAGCGGACAGGAAGCTGTTTTTTCTCGCGCCCGTGCTTGTTTTCATGCCCGTTCTGGTCGGGTTTCTAGTCCTGCCCTTCGGTCCGAGCATGATAATCCGCGATATGAACCTGGGGGTCCTGCTGGTTTTTGCTTTCTCGACGTTCACCGTTTTGGCCATTCTTGCCGGCGGGTGGGCTTCAAACAACAAGTATGCTCTGCTTGGCGCCATCCGGTCGGTGGCCCAGAACGTCGCCTATGAGATCCCGCTTCTGCTCGCCGTAATGAGCGTTGTGCTCATGGTACATTCCCTGAGTTTTTCAGAAATTGTGACATCGCAAAAAAGCGTCTGGTTTGTTTTTGTGCAGCCGATCGCTTGTCTCATATACCTGATCAGCGCAACCGCTGAAACCAACCGCGCCCCGTTCGATATCCCGGAAGCAGAATCCGAACTGGTGGCGGGATTTCATACTGAATACAGCGGCATGGGATTCGGGCTTTTCTTCCTCGCTGAATACACCAATATGTTTATCGTGTGCGCAGTTGCAACCAGTCTGTTTTTCGGCGGCTGGAACGGTCTGTTCGGAATCAGCCTTGGAATACCCGGGGTTTTCTGGTTCCTTTTTAAGACCTACACACTGATCTTTATCCTCATGTGGGTACGCTGGACCTTTCCCCGTGTCAGGTTCGACCAGTTGATGAACTTCTCCTGGAAGGTGATGATTCCGCTAAGCCTTGCGAACCTCGTAGTCACGGCCATTGTTCTCAAACTTATCTGATTTTTTAGGGCAAGATCAAAAATGAGCTATTTCAAAGAAATATTCGTTGGCGGACTCAGTTTGATCGAAGGGATGGCGGTTACCGTGCGGCGGCTGTTCCAGCCACTGGTGACCGTTCAGTATCCGCGCAAGAAAATCCCGCTTTCTTCGGCCTATCGCGGGCACATCGAGCTGAAGATATTCGAAGATACAGGCACGCATAAATGTATCGTCTGCCTGAGTTGTGAGAAAACCTGCCCCAGCGGCGTAATTCAGGTGGAGGGCGTCAAAATGAAAGAGAAGGGTCCCAAAACCGCAACGAATTACGTCATCGATTTCAGCAAATGCTCGCTTTGCGGCCTTTGCGTCGAAATCTGTCCCACCCAGACTCTGCAATATTCAAGAGAGTATGAGTTGGTTGGCGAGACGAGATCTGATTGCGTAATAGACTGTTTGGCAAGGCTGGCAAAGCAGGTTGAAAAAAAGGAAATGGAAACGGGACGTCAATTAGGGCAAGGGGATGGGGATGGAAATGTCTAACCTTGACATCATCACACAGGCGGCCTTCTGGGGAACAGTCGCCTTGACTATTGCGGGCGCCTTGATCGCGGTATTTCCCCGAAATATCCTTTACAACGTCCTGGGCCTGGCGCTGGCGCTGACAGGAATTGCCGGTTTCTACCTGTTTCTGGGCAGCTTCTTCATTGCTCTTATGCAACTCCTTATTTACGTGGGCGCCATCTGCATCGCAATCGTGTTTGCCATAATGCTTTCCCGTCCGCTCCACCTGGATACGCCGCCGCGGGCCACCCCTAAAGTGGTGATGGGACTTGCCGCAGGCGCGCTCTTTTTTGTCGCGGCGGTCAGCGTGGCGCTCAAGACCGATTGGACGCCCTCCTCGGCGCGTGTCGCAGACATGTCGCTCTGGTCGGTCGAGAACATCGGTCACGCGCTGCTTACGCGCTATGAACTGGTTTTTGAAGTGATCTCGCTGGTGTTGCTCGTGGCCATCATTGGTGCGGTGATCACCGCCGGATTCAGCCGGAGGTTAAGTTAGTGAACAGCCTGTCCACTTATCTGATCATATCGGCCCTTCTTTTTTCTCTGGGCCTTTTGGGAATACTCCAGCGCCGCAACCTGATCGGGATGCTGATCGCGGTCGAGCTCCTGCTCAATTCGGCCAACCTGAATTTCATGGCCTTTAACCGGTTTCTCACCCCGGACCCCGTTGTAGGGCAGATAATTGCCCTTTTTGTAATGGGCCTGGCAGCGGCGGAGGCCGCAATCGGCCTGAGCATCATTCTGGCCCTCTACCGCAAAATGCACTCGATAAACATCGAACGTGCTCAGAGGCTGAAAGGATAGAACCGCTATGGGCGCATGCTTTACAGATCCCATCCTGCTCGCGACCGTTCTGGGTACAAATCTTCCATTTTTATCGATGGTTGCAATCCTGCTCTTCACAAGATCGAAACCCAAACTGTCCAGCAGAATCTCGGTAGGGGCAATCGCCACTGGTGCGGTCTGCGCGGTTTACCTGCTGGCAAAGCTCTACAGCGCCTCGCCTTTGCAATACCAGACACCCTGGCTTAGTTCAGGAATGTTAAACATCGCCTTCGGCTATTATCTCGATCCGCTGAGTCTGCTCATGCTGACCATTGTGGGCGTCGTTGCCTGTCTCGTGCAGATTTATTCCCTGGGATATATGGCGGGCGACCCCGGATATAGCCGCTACTTCGCATTTCAGTCCCTTTTCGCCTGGGCCATGATGAACATGGTCATTGCAGGCAGCATGCTCCAGTTGTTTATCTTCTGGGAAATGGTGGGTCTTGCGTCCTATTTTCTGATTGGTTTCTACTACGAGAAATGGAGCGCCTCCCAAGCCGGAAAGAAGGCCTTTGTAATGAACAGGGTCGGAGACGTGGGCTTTTTTCTCGGTCTGATCTGGCTTGTCATCGGCTTCGGCAACCTGGGAATTCCGGAACTCAATCACGCGGCAAGCACTCACGCTCTGCCCCAGAACCTGCTGACCGTATCCGCCCTTCTGATCTTCTGCGGCGTTGTCGGCAAGAGCGCCCAGTTCCCGCTGCTCACATGGTTGCCTGATGCAATGGAAGGCCCCACCCCGGTCAGTGCGCTGCTCCATTCAGCCACCATGGTCGCCGCCGGCGTTTACATGTTCAGCAGGATTTTTCCCTTCTTCGCCGCCTCCCCGGACGCCATGGCGATTGCCCTTGCGATCGGTACGGTCACCATGCTGCTTTCTTCGACGATGGCGATGGTTACATACGATCTTAAACAGGTCTGGGCCTATTCTACCGTGAGCCAGCTTGGATATATGGTGATGGCTCTCTCCGCAGGCGGATATTTCGCCGGCGTTTACCACCTCACGACCCACGCCGGGTTCAAGGCCCTTCTCTTTTTGTGTTCCGGCATATTCATCCATGAATTCCACACCAATGACATGCGCATAATCGGCAAGCAGGGGGGCCGCAAGCTGAAAATACCCATGGCTTGTATAGCGATCGGCGCTCTTGCGCTCTCCGGCGTCTACCCGTTCTCCGGATTTTTCAGTAAAGAGGCTATCCTGGGAGTTCTTGCAGCTCAGCCCAACAAAATCTGGTTTGCAGCCGGGCTTTTCGGGGCTGTTCTGACCGCCTATTACAGCTTCCGGCTGATTTTCCACATTCTGTTGCCCAAAGGCGGTGTCGAGCAGGAGCATCATGACGGCCACGCTGAGGCCGCTCACGAACATGAGGATGAGCACCACGGCTACATTTTCTGGGCAATGGCAATCCCCGTTATGATCCTTGCCGGCGTGAGCCTTGTGCTGGGCTTTTTGGAGCACCCGATCGAGGAGTTTCTCCTGCACGCGGTTCATGCCCATCCGGTTCAGCATGCCGCCGAACATGGCGGGGGCGGAAGCGACTGGCTCCTCATTATGGGGGTTTCGGCCGGTCTTTTCGGTATCGCCCTGGCCTGGTTTGAATACGGAAGAAAAGGGGCCAGCCGCAATGGGTTTCTCAGCTACTTTCCTGCGATTTGGAAGCTGTTTGACTGCAGATGGTTCATAGACATTTTCTACCGCAAAAGTCTTGATACGTTTGTCTACAGCGGCTTTACGGCCCTGTTCACCAAAAACGACCGCCGCATAATAGACGGTGGTATCGATGGGATTTGCTTTTTTACCGAAGGCAGCGGGCGTGTTTTCAGTTTCCTTCAGTCCGGAATGCTTCAGTACAATCTGCTGGTAATGGTGTTGGCGGCCGGGGCCGCAATTCTCTACTTCCTGATGTAGGGTAAACCGAATTTTAACTCTTACCAAGGGCATCAAATGACTTATCTGGAAATGTCCGGTTTTCCGATCCTCAGCGCGATCCTTATGACAACGGTTTTGGGATTGCTGGTAATACTCTTTATTCCGCCGGAAAAAACCAGGCTGATAAAGCAGGTCAGCCTCGCCAGCGCAACCCTCGGACTGGTCCTTTGCATCCTGCTCTACCTTTCATACGATCACCAGAAGGGCGGCCTTCAGTTCGTCGAGCGGGTCCTGTGGGTAAAGAGTCTTGGAATATACTGGTTCAACGCTGTCGACGGCATAAACCTCCCGATGCTGCTGCTTACCTCCGTGGTGCTGTTTACCGGCATCTGGACAATGTGGGAATTGGAATACAGGGCAAAGGAATTTTTTGCGCTCATGTTCCTCCTGGTTGCCGGCGTCTACGGCGTCTTCATGTCGATGGACCTTTTCTGGATTTTTGTCTGGTACGACGTTTCGCTTTTTCCGATGTACCCGCTGATCGCCATCTGGGGAGGGACTCGAAAAGAATACGGCGCAATGAAGCTCACGCTGTACCTGCTGGCCGGAAGCGCCCTCATTTTGCCCGCTATACTTTATCTCTGGGTGGCGGGCGGGGCCCATACCTTTGATCTGTTCGAGCTTCAGAGAATCGGCTTTAGCGCCTTCGACCAGAAATTGACTTTCGTTATGCTCTATTTCGGGTTCGGGATACTCGCCGCCGTATGGCCTTTCCACACATGGTCGCCGGTGGGTCACGTAGCGGCCCCGACCGCAGTGAGCATGATTCACGCGGGCGTGCTCATGAAACTTGGCGCTTACGGAATCCTGCGGATCGGGATGACGCTTTGCCCGGCCGGTCTGTCGTACTGGTCGGACCTTATGGCCCTTCTGGCCTGTATCGGGATCGTTTACGGAGCGCTGGTCGGTCTTGCGCAGACCGACTTGAAATATGTTATCGGCTACTCCAGCGTGTCGCACATGGGAGTAGTTGGACTGGGACTTGCGACTATGTCGGTAAACGGCATAAACGGGGCGGTTTTCCAGATGTTTGCCCACGGCGTCATGACGGCCCTTTTCTTTTCTTCTGTCGGCTATATCTATGACCGCACTCACACGAAGATTATTCCCGAACTGGGAGGACTTTCCAAAACAATGCCGATTGCCTCCTCCTTTTTCATAATCGCCGCTCTGGCAGGTATTGGCGTGCCCCTTATGGCGAGCTTCTGGGCGGAACTGCTCGTTTTCATCGCCGCCGTGAAGGTCTTCCCGGTCGGTGGTATCGCGGCCCTGGTCGGACTCATAATCAGCGCGCTGTTCATGCTTAGGGTCGTGCAGAACACCTTCTACGGGGACAAAAACCCCAGGTGGGAGCACATTCCCGATGTTCCCGGGTTTCTTGCCGTACCGCGAGTCGTATTGGTGAGCATCATCCTGTTCTTCGGATTTTTTCCCAAGATTATGCTCGATGTGATTCAGAGCACGGTTATTCCGTTTGTAAATCGGTTCTAGAGGCGAGGTAAACGGAACGTGATGACGGATTTTATGCTTTTTCTTCCCGAGTTGTTATTCATTCTTGCCGCTCTGCTCTTTTTCATCTTCTCGTTGAAAAAGACTGCGGACCCGGCTGGGCATCACAAGTGGGCGATCGTGCTTGCCGCAATCGGGCTGCTGGTAACGGTTGCATCATCGCGTCAGGAAGGAATGCTCTTTTTCGACTGCTACCGGGTGGACCTGTTCAGCCAGGTTTTCAAAGTCCTGCTGGCCCTTGGTACGATCTGGGTCATTTTCTCATCGGGCGAACTCAAGGGCATCGACCCCAGGCAGCATGCCGAGTATTACTTTCTTATCTTCGTCTGCACGCTGGCCATGATGATGCTGGTGAGCTCGGTTGAGCTTCTGACTATTTACGTATCGATAGAGCTTTCCTCCTACTCCCTCTACCTGCTCGTTCCAATGCGCAGACATGCCGACCAGTATGTTGAAACCGGCATCAAGTATTTCATGGTCGGCGTTACGGCCTCAGGCCTGATGCTTTTCGGCATTAGCCTCCTTTTCGGTATGGCGCATACCACCTACGTGCCGCAACTGGTCAAAATACTGCCGGGCATGATCACTCAGCCCGCAGCCATAGTCGGACTGATACTGGCCCTGTCCGGGTTCTTTTTCAAGCTGGCCCTCTTTCCGTTCCATATCTGGGCGCCAGACGTATACCAGGGGTCTGCGAACCAGGTCACCACTTATATTGCAACGGCGTCTAAAATGGCCGCCGCCGCTATGATCATCCGGTTCGCCGGCCTTTCGGCCGGGGCGAGCCCCGCAATGATAAAGCTGCTGATCGTGATGTCGATCCTGTCGATGACCTTCGGAAACCTGGTCGCGCTGATTCAGAAGGACATAAAAAGACTTTTGGCATACTCCAGTATCGCCCACGCGGGCTATATCCTGATAGGGATACTTTCGCTTTCCGGGCGCGGCTATGCCAGCGCGATATACTACGCGGCCGCTTACCTCGTGATGAATTACTCGGTGTTCATGGTCATCATGAAGCTCGCAGACGATGGACACAACCTGCAGATAAAGGAACTTGCCGGCCTGCACAAACGCTCCCCGCTTCTCGCCATGACGCTTATGCTGGGCCTTTTCGGACTTGCCGGAATCCCTCCTACAGCGGGCTTTACGGGCAAATTCCTGGTGTTCGCAGCAGCCCTCGAAAAAGGCTACCTATTTCTTGTCATTATCGGCATGATAAACGCGACCATATCACTCTACTACTATCTTATCGTCATAAAGGCGGCTTATCTGCTCAAACCTGTGAATGAATACCCAGCGGTGCAGGTAGACGGCTGGACGCGCTGGATGAGCTTTGCCCTGATAATCATGACGATATACCTTGGCATCTTTCCCGATCATTTCCTGTCTCTAACCGAAGCGGCGGCAAAGACCCTGTTCTGAGGGACCGCATCCACAAGTCGGCAAGACACGAGCGGCGAATAAGCCCAAACTGAGCGGGGGAAACTTTCCCCCACACCCCCTCGCCGCTGCGCGGCTCACTGTGGCGCTATCGGCCAGCAGCTTTGCTGCCCCGCCGACAGCGCCGAGCGCTCGGCCTCGCGCGTCCCGCGCGTGGCCGAAATCCTGCAGGGGTGTGGGGGGCGCAGCTCCCACGCCTTGAGATTTAAGGAATCTAAATGAAGCATCGCAAGCTTCGCCGTCTGTCAATCCTGTCAATCCTGTTAATCCTGTCTACGGCTTCTTCGGCCTTCGCGCAGAAGTGGCCTTTCGCCGCTTTTTCGGACAATCGCAACTTCGAGATCGCCTACCGGAACGTCCTCGAAGATATCAATTCCGGCGGGCCTGCCGATCCGGGGTTTCCAAGACCGGATTTTGTAGTCGGCATAGGAGATATCGACCCTGTTAAGAGGACCCTTCAGATTTTCAGGAAAACTCTTGGCCCTCAAATGGTCTTCATCCCGGTGCGCGGCAATCACGAAGCTCCCGAAGACGTCCGGTTCATTCTAAGAGTTATACTGCCCTCCGAACAGCCGCCGGTCGGTGTTTACGACAAGGAAAGCGTGACGTTTTACTACGACTGGAAAAATGTCCGGCTGATCGTCATGGATCAGTATGCGGCCTACGCAAAAGGCCCGGGCAATAGAGCATTTCTTGATTGGCTGGAAAAGGCCATCCTTTCCGCAAAGAACGCGGACCACGTATTTATCGCGTTCCACGAACCGCACTCTCCGCCTGTTTTTGGCTCGGACCCGTTCTGGACCCTGCTCCTCAACCACTCCGATAAGGTCAGGGCCGTGCTCTGGTCGCACACCCACTCCTATGGCAGGCGGCATGTTTCCGGTTCGCATGGCCGAATCGAGTTGATAAATACGGGGGCCGCCGGCAATACCGGCCACTCCGACGGTATGAATACCTTTGTGCAAATCGGCATTGACGGCAAAAACGCAGCCTTCCGCGCGGTCCAGGCGCCCGATAAGACGAAGGATTTCAAACAGGAGTTTAAGGAGTCTATGGGCAAAAAGGGATAAAAACTCAATTAATACGCCATCTTATTAGTTTGATTTTTGTAAGACCCCGCCCTCTAGTTTGTACCCAAATGCCTTGATTATTTTCGTCTGCATTTCGTTAGGTTCCTCGATGAGTCTGGCAGGATTTCCTTTCTTGGTGGTCCAGTAGAGGCAGGAATGAAGGCTTTGCATCTGCTTGATCGCTGTGGCGGCGCTTACTTTCAGGCTGGCTCGATTGAGCCTGTTCTCGATTATGCGAAGGTATGTAAGGGCGACGACACAGGTGAAAATATGGCAACGGATCTTCCCGTCTGTCCAGTGCCGTAGCGGCAGGATGCTCACCAGATCATCGTCCTTTGTCTGCCGAAAGGCTTTTTCGACCATATAGCGGTCAAGGCTCGCCTTGACAATCTCGTCGGTTGTCCAGTCCATGTGGTCCGTTACTATGATATTTTTTCCAAATCGCTCGATATATTTGCCGATCCGGTAGTGACTTTTTCCAAAGAGCAGCTTGCTTTTTCGGTTTTCCTGCTCAACCGAAAGCTCATAGAGATCCTTGGGAAGATGCACACGTTCGCACACCTCGGCATAATGCTTTTCGATCCGGCCCTGATTAACCCATTTTGGATCTTGGCTTTGTACTTTACTCCGGAGATAGAAAAGGACCTCTTGTATCTCCAGAAGCTTGTTGTCAAAGGCGTATCTTTGTTTTGCGGCAGTTAAAGGATTATAGGTAACCACCACCCTGCGTTCTTTTCCCCAAAACACCCCCGCAGTCCGGTATGCAACAACCCGGTCATCTTCACGGTCCAAGTCCACCAATTCGTGGTTCTTTAGGGTATCTACGGGGCTAAATTCCGAGAGCTTTATCCGGGCAAAGTCTTCCGCAAAATAGGTGGAGTAGGTGGTTATAAAATGGATGTTTTTCCGGGCATCAATGGCCGAGATGTTTTCCTCGGAGTTCATTCCCTTGTCAAAAACGATAGTTAGCTCGCCGCTCTTTGAGGGCACTTTCTCCATGGCGCAGAGGACCTGCTCGATGATGCGGTTGAAGAGCTTTGAGTCATGCCGGTTTCCTTCGTACTCTTTGTAGAAAAGGGGCATCTGCTGATCACGGGAGACGAGTAAGGCCACACCGATCTGACGCAGCCAGTCCCGCTCCTCTTTGTTTTTCCCCCGCTTGGCCAGCTCAGAGTCCGTGTCGCTTGCCATGAACGTATAGTAATTGGTTGTATCAAAAAGAACGCAGCCTGACCCAGGCTGCGTTAGTCTGATAATTTTGTCAAAGAAACGGGAAGCGATATCTTCTATATCTTTCTTTTTAACCCGATCCCATTTTTCCCAAAACCGCTGTGAAGTAAGGGCCTCCAGGTCAACCGGGCGGATACTCTGAACAGCCGTGCCCCTATACCAATCAGCAAGCGACCTTTTTGAACATGAGTCGATCATGTGATTGAAAACCGAGTAGAGGAAGAACTCCCCAATCGACGGACCCTTTTCGATGCCTTTTCTTGGCAACACATCATCAATAATCGATACCAGCCCAATATCGTGTTCAGTGAGATTGGCAAGCCACAGCGCACCGAACTCCTGGGCACAAATCCTGATCGGCTCGCCCCGCCCACCGGTAGCCATCTGCAATATGCGCTCCGAACTACCCAGGTAGACCTGGTTGACGACCTTGGGCTTTCCGTCAACGCGAGCCATCTCACGGACGTAGTAGCAGGGTCTTCCATTTTTCATTTTTTTATGTATGTGCGCCATGTTGGAACTATGATACAGGGGTCTTACAAAGTCAAGAACAAAATAACATCCAATGGAAATTACTTTACTTTTTTCTCCAGAAAGGAGCGGCGGGAAGGGTCTTACGACAGGAACATCTACAAGTTGCTGTATTTACAGATAAAAGTGGCTATTGAGGAGGCCTATTCCTTAAACTCCTGTCAAAGTTACCGATAGCTGGAAGGCCAAGGTCTCTGAAAACTGATTAATTCATCGGAAAAAGTCACGGCAGGTTACGAGAATTGAAGAAAAGCCATGACACGGTTGGGCCGCTGAATGGAAAAAGCTGGCGGGAATTGAACCCGCTGCCTTGGTTTCCTGAACCAGCGACACCGAGATTACATGGGAAAAAGAATACCCGGAATCGAAATAGTGCAAAAAATGGTGGCGAGAGGATTTGAATTTTCGGGACTGAAATATTGTTTAGTTGTTCCGGCGGTTTACGGGCCAGATCTGGGCCACCGGACCACTTGCAGACCACCAGGAGGACGCCAGGAATTGAACCCGCACGGCACCGGGCCTGCTCCGGTTGCCTCTCCTTCATTTGTATCCGGAGGGTGGACAACAATCTGCTCAAAAAATGATCTGAATCTCTAAAGAGATGCGCGGACTCAAGCGACTCGGAGTACAAGAGAGAGACATGGAATCAATAGAGATTCATCCGCCCTGGATGTCACGGACGCGGGACATCCCATAAAAACTCGAAATGCCGAAATGCCAATTGTTCTCCGTACTGCGAAATGTTGTCTTCGACATTCACGATAAGGCATCGTTCCTTCCCGCCATTCATTGGACCCCGAAGTCCCCTCCCAATCATCTGCTGATAGAGACCGCGACTGTATACCGGGCGAGCGATGTATAGTGCACGTACGGCTGGAGCATCGAAACCGGTAGTGAGCACGTTGTAGTTTGTGAGGACTCGGATTCTCCCAGCTTTGAATTCTTCGATGTAATAGCGGCGAGCTCGCATGTCAGTTTCTGCGGAAATTGCCTTTGCGGAAATCCCCTCCAAGCTCAGCAAAGCAGCAAGCAAACCAGCATGTTCAACCGATGTGGTGAATGCGAGTACTGGCCAGTCGCTGGGTAACTGCTGGATTGATTTAAGCAAAGACGTATTCCGATTCGAGTCTTGCCCAAGCCGAAGTTCGGCAGAGGGGGGCAGTACCTGATACTGCTTCAAATGCTCGAGTTCCTCGTAATTCAGGTCTAGCCAGCCGCCCGGCAGAAGCTGATGGTCCACTGAGGCCAGTATCCCCATGCGTTGGAGAACAGGGTAAGGATCATCACCATCCAGCACACCGTGGTCGAATCGGTATCCTCCATAGCGCCCTACGAGACGACGGGTCTCTTCCTCGTCCGCCCCACCCCGAAATGGAGTCGCTGTAAGACCAATGAGGGGTCGTGCAGTCTCTCTATGAGTGAGCCCAAGCGAGGTAAGAATCTGCGTGTAGGAGGGAGTAGTGGAGCCGTGCGCTTCGTCAACGACAACGCACGAAACATCTTTAAGCCACTCGTAACCAATTGCCTCCACACGTCGCACTAATGTCTGAAACGTTGCCACGACGAGATGCATTAGCCCCTCAACAGAGACCACACGATTGTTGGTGGCCCCCCAGAGCCGACTAATGCGGAGTTTGCGACGTGGGCCTACTGATCGCCACACATCCATCCACGTTTGTACTGCCTGTTCGCATAGTTCATCGGACTGGGCAATCCACATGAAGCAACCGTCCAAAGACCCTGCACAGGCACAACGTACCAAGGCTTCTACCACTACCCTCGTCTTGCCTGCGCCGGTTGGTAAGGATACGAGACCGCGCGAAGGCAACCCCTTGGCCATAAAGCCTTCGATCCGCGTGGCGATTTCTTCTTGAAAGTCATGGAGAGGCTTAAGTTTAATGGGACCGTCAACTTCCTCTATGGGTGATCGACGCGTCGTCTCGAAGCCAGCGAACGCAGCTGGAAATCCTAATTCCTGTACGAAATCTACAGCACGGGGGCTCCCATACCACTGTCTTGGCGGATCGAGACCAACATCCTCCAAGTCCGCCGCACACTTGTTCAGCACCTCAACTCCGTGAACCGCCATAGCTGCGGCTGCGGCATCTTCAGGGGCCAACTCTCCATTTTTGCGTACTAGTTCAGCAATAAGGCCTTCCGGCAGTAGGCGGTGTATCGCCTCCGGCCCAATTGCCACTAATAGTTTTTCTTGGGGTGCCTGGCAGCCTCGAATCTGGGCCACATGGCGTTGACGCTCCTCACGTTCAAGGTACGACTTCACTCCCCAAAGCTCGAAATCCTGGAGATGTAAGTCGAGTTCCTCGATAATCCGGTCTAGAAGTTCGTCAGTGGTCAGCGAATCAACGAAGCAGAGCAGGTGGTCAGATTTCGCCACTACAAGGCTCTGGCGAGAGACACCACCACTCGGCGACCGAACCTCCACCCAGACTTCTAAGCAAGGCTGTAGCCGGATGTCTCCTCTATCGTCACCGAGGAACGTCTTCAATCCGGGGAAACGATCTATAAGATCGATCTCATCCCCTGACCCCACGAAATCGATCCGAATCAGTTCGGCAGCCTGGAGCCCCCAATACTTACAAAGCGTGGCTGCGGACTCACGGTCCGGAACAACAACGAAAGGAGTTCCAGCAACTCTCAGCAGGAGGATTTCGGTTTCGCTGCAGGTTGCCACGACCTCTTTGGGGTTTCGTAAATCCTTGGCAACACCCAGGCTGCAGCGAATCTTTTCTGGGGGTGGTTTTATTTTAGCGACGTTTGCATAAAATCGTCCGGCAAGAGAATCGTCTAATGCTAATTCGACACGCCTGAACGTTGATTGCCATAAAAATTCAGTGAGATCTTCGAAGGATTCCGGCAGACCAATAAATCGTGCTTGCTCAGCAGTGCATTGGGCGACAGGCAGCAAAATCCGCCACTCTTCCAGATTTGGTGCCACCGCCTCGGAAACGCGCAAAATCCCTAGACTTGTGTGTAGCCGCCCAAATTTGCGAATTACCCAAAGGCAAGGTGGTTCCATCTCCACTGAAGGATAATAGTCAGACCTACTTTTGTGCTTCATTATCCAGGGTGACTCAACCGTCGCATACGGCAGCAGAGCCTTAACAAAACAGGCATTGCCCTCGATGCTGAGAAACTGCAGGGGATCAAGAGGTCCACAAGTTAAAGTGCTGGTGAACTTCAAATAGTCCCACTGTGGCTGCGAGCTATTGGGCTGTAATGCATCGCAAAGCTTTTGCTTGGCCTCTTTCCGATATTGATTGAACCAGTTATCTTCAACCTGCACTTGTCGAGGAACAGGGCTTTCTACCAGTCCAAGGCGGTCCAGTAGGACAAGGTCTTGCTGATGAAATTGAGTGTCGAGGGCCACCAGCTTGTCCCGTTCGCCGGTATTGGGAACAATAGAACCGGGCTTGAGGGTCCTTGATATCGTTTGGAACTCCCCTGCGAGTGTTCTGACACGTACCCACCTGATCACATTCGCTGCCGCGAGGATGTTCATTGCTTCCTCGACTGAAACGCGACGAGCCATACCCCAAAACTCCTGCCAATCGACCGAAGCCCAAGAGGAAACCTTTCTCGCCCAGGCCTTAAACTCAGCAGACGGACTTATCGTCATAATTCCAATTTTAGTAAGCACACTTCTAGTCTCATCATTCTCAGCCAACTCTGGGTGAACAAAACAGACGTCATCTCGGTCGTAGCCGATATCGGCAGGCAGGAACAAATCATTCTGGTCCGGGCACGCCAATTCGCCATCCGTGGTCAAAATGAAGGCTGTGCGACGCAACAAACTCTGTTCATACAGGTGTAGTTCATCCCACAATGCTCCTACAAGGGTAATTGCCTTACTAGAGGCGTTTAAGGTCCGTGCACTTGCAACAGCACTAACCCAATCCGCAAGACCTGCCTCTGCCTCACCGCCGAGCTTTTTCACCCGTGCCCGCCGCTCTCTTTGTTCCACTGTGCTATGACACCAATTATGCGCGCTGATTCCGTCACCGTTGCCAGCTTGGAGCAATTTCTGAATCTTGTCCTTGAGCACATATTCCGGCCGCCTGAGCAGTTCGCATGCCCTAGCAAGCGAAGAAGTGGTATCCGGTACTGACGGTCGCTTGGAAAGCTCCTTGTAGATACCTTCTTCCAAATGATTGTCCGCCCAACCGACAGTGTCGCGCGCTGGGAGTAGATCGAGAATCCCTCCGGGGTCTGCAGAATCCAAGAGAGCAGGCAGTGATCTCGTGACAAGCAGTACCGTATTGTCGAGTAGGTAATTGTTGAAAGCCCCTTCCAACAGGTTCTGACGATCTGAGTTCGTTTTCCACGGAGCATTGAGAATCCCAGTGAGCGTCATCTCTTCCTGCGTTGGGAAAAACGCCCAGAACCTACCGCGACTGCGCTTAGTGTCCAAAGGGACTGCCCAAATGATGGGAAGCTCTTCACGGTCAATCACTCTAGGGTTAGCGTCCTGCCTGGCCTCCAGCGTCATGTCCTTGGGGGCGACATAACCGTGGAATACTCTCCAGTGAGAGGTGTTGACTCCTTCGGTGATTTTAGTGACCCCCGCGTAATTTGATAGGCTGATTGCACGTCGTTCGCCGGTCGTCCGATCCTCTAAGATGAGAAGTTTCACGTGAGGCGAGAAAAGGAGGAAGGAGGCTGGAAAGCTCTTCAGGTCCTCCGACAGCCAATTCGACCGCAATTCTCCTCGTGGCAATCGAACTATCGTAGTCGCCCAGGACATCAGCTCGGAAAGGTTGGGATCAGACGCGGCGGCTTCCGCAGGGTCTAAAGGCTCGCCGATGCGAAGAATTGGTGTGCTTTCCCCATTGGGTACACACTGGTGAATACGATCTGCTGCTGCGTCAGCATCGAAGCCAAAGGAACCGGAGCGGCTGAAGAACTGGGGCTTCCGGGTTATCGCCAATACCGATTTGAATCCGATGCCAAAGTTACCGATCTGCGAGCCCATTTTTCTCGAAACGTGGGATGTGAGGATAGCGGTTACCCCATCCCGGTCGATTGGTTCGCCTTCGTTTGCGCAGTAGAGAGCTGATTCTGCCAGGAGTACGTGGACCCGTCCTCGTGTACCACCTGACAGGATTGCGTCTGCGGCATTTTGGACCAATTCATAAATCTGGCGATGTCCATAACCCCCGGTTAGGATGGACTGTTCAATAGCTACATGCTCGGCTACGAAGTTCGGCTGAACGCGATAAGCGGCGAGGGTGTTTTCAGCCTCGATCCGAACATGGTTAGCAATTTCAGAATCAAGGCCATTCCAGCCTGGTGACGCGGCAAGTGATAGATCGTGTTTTTCCATAATCAATATAGGAGGTGCCCCTCTATAGAAGATCTTTTATAGCAAGCGCTGTTTTTCTAATTTTTTCGGAATCCAGACCACCGTTCTCTTCATCTTCTGTAGTAAATAGTGTACTTTCAGGAGTAAACCCGTTAGTAAGGTACCAAGCTTTTTTCCACTCCCACGCTCGCTTGTAGTCCTCTCTTGACAGCATACCAAGGTGCTCCCAAATAATTGGATCACCTCCTGCGTCGATAAAAGTAAAATCCGGTCGCAGTCGCCCGGGCTCCTTTTCCCCATCCAAAGGCCGTTCGTAATAATAATCCGCGAGTTCTTCTCCCAGTTGGAATAGCATGTTGGCAATCGCTAATTCCGATTTACTCCTAACCATATGGCCCTTAAGAGTTCGGTGGATTAGGTGGTCGGCATATGGGATTCGATCCTTATCCTCACGAACAGCACCTTCGCTCTCGAAAAGGTTAGAATTCCTCCGAGCAGTTTCAGAACGCTCTGGGCGGGTAAGGTCGTAAAGGACGCTGACATCGTCACCCTCTATTAAGAGGATCAATCGTTCTTTGGAACGTGTCAAAGCAGTGTATAAAAGTTCTCGTGATACTATTGAGCATTGCTTTGGAAGTATTACAAAGACTTTTTGGAACTCACTTCCTTGCGCTTTATGGATTGTGAGTGCATAAGCAAGCTCTATGGGACCGCTTCCACCCGGAAAATCCCTGCCTTGATAACCAAAAGTAGTGTTAGGGCGCCCTGTAAAAACAACGTTCAGAAAACCTTTTTGCGAGGTAGCCACCAAGCCTATTTCCCCATTTGCCAAATAGTCCTTTATCGATTGTTTCGTGGCCAGGCCATAACTGTCGCGCCATTGGTTACGAACTTGGATTACCTTATCACGTACAACTATTTCTTCATCACCGAGTTTGGTGCCCCATAATTGTCGCCCGTTTTCAAGCTCATTGCGTCGAAAATGGGTTTGAATCCACCTATTCAAGTCATAAATACCATGGGGATGCATTCTCAAGGGGGATAAAATCTGAAAATTTTCTACTTCACCAGGAGAGTCATACGGAACCCGCCCATTTTCATCAATCCCAAGAGCACGGTTAAATCCAAGAGTATCTTTTTCATTCAGTAATCCCAGGTACTTCTTAAACATCTCCAATATCTTGTCGTGAAGATCTTCGGAAGTTTTCCAAAAGCATATTTCTAAATCGTTAAATACCTTGCCTAGTTCGAGATCGCTGATTACACGATCCGCATCCACAGGTTGTGGCTCTCGGGTAAACCACGACGCCAGACGGAGAGTATCCGAAGGGCTACCGGCTTGGGCTCTAACCTCCACAGTAAGTCGCGCTAATGCTTGCGATACATGCTTGTGTTCCTGCTCTTTCATCCCTGATAGTTTATCGAGAAGGCCAACAAAATCCGCAAAGGGTCGGCCAACACCTATAGGAGGCAGTTGGTTTGGGTCTCCCACGAGAATGATACGTGAAACATGGCCAAGATCCAATGCCTTAAAAACCGCGCACAAATCATCGAGCGTCAGCATCGAACATTCATCAATGACAACCGTTTTTTCTTTATGGTATTTTTCTCCGTTGAATAATGGGCGTTGGCGAGCACCATCGTACCGCTTAAGACTAAATAGAAATTGGGCTACTGTCATTGCCATTTGATTGGTTGCTTTGCCGAGTTTAACTCTAGCCTTTCCCGTTGGGGCAAGGAGTAGAATTCCATCCTCATTCAGCTTCTCACACTTAAGCAATGCTCCAAGCACGGAGGTTTTCCCGGTCCCTGCTTTTCCAACCAGCACAGAGAGTTTTCTCGTCGTAATGAGTTGTAACGCCTTGGCTTGCTCGTTCAGAGCCGAAATGTGACGAGGGTTCTTTTCATCAAAGGAACTTTTTGTCTCAGTTATTGCCTCCTTGACGAGTACTGCCCAGTCAGCCGATAAAGAACCGACCTCTTTGCCTGCTCGCGTCTTTAAGATCCTTGCTAAATATTTTTCGCGTTCTTTTATCTCTGTGAGCTGAAGTGAGGTGGTCTTTTTCCCGCCAGGTTCATTGGACTGGATTTCTAGAAGTTCGATCACCCCACCCAAAGTATCTTTATGGGAACAGATCCAATCGGAAGTTGCGGGGCAATCGGCTACAAGATCGAGTTGCTCGACTCTTTGCATTACTTCATTAATGCTTAAGAGCGAATCTCCGTCAACAGCAGCATTTCGCAGCACGGAGACCAGGGCCGCACGAATACGGCGGGGATCTCCGATAGACTTGATTTCGCAATCATCGGGAAGCGGGTGACGTGCCTTTATTGTGTCCTCAGGCAGCATTCCCCTGTCTATAACACCGATTGATACGGGTGGCTCCTTTGCGCCTCCAAGATCAAGTTCGGAAATTAGGTACGGGTTAGCCAGTATATCTGCATCAGTTACAGAACTTCTTGTGGCCGAGTCACGGTTGCCTTTCGCGTTAAACCAACGTACAGCCTGCCCGGACGATAGATTAAATCGCGACAAGATATTTAGAAGATCCCTCCGCCCGTCGGGCAAATCTATCCACGTCTTTCTCACCGATCCAAGGTCGGCTTTATACGCAGGATTTGGTGGTTCTTGAACTCCTCTAATAACCTCGTCAATGACAGGCCAAGGATTATCTTCAGTGGATATCCGCCCTGTTGAGAATAAATCAAGGCTGAGTGAGGTTCCGAGGCGCATACCAAGAGCTTCGAGCGCAGGTCCTATCCCTGGGAAAGCCCCCCTGTCCTTCCATGCTTGTGCTATTTGTTGGTTCAGCCACTCCTCGCGTTTATCCCACGGTCCCTCTGCAATTCCGTGTGCTCGGATCTTGCGAACTGACTCAAGGCAGCGAATAAGTGTCGATAAAGCGACATCGGCCGTGGCCAATTCAGACGCATAGGAAAAATCCCGAGTATGAATTGATTCAGGAATTACAGCAATTTCCTGAAGCAGTCTAAGACGATGAGCGTCCTCCTCCTGATTGCCAGTAGGTTGCAGATATTCATGGTAAGGAAATAAAAATCCGTCTGAACCATCAGCCCTGATTGAATGTTGTACAATTCTATCCCAGAGTGGATACGATTGTTTTTTATCTGTATCGTACCATTCAAGTTTCCCCAGGTTTAAAATTCTTCCTACGCCGACCACAAGCCTTGAAATATGATCCCCAAGTGGCTGTCCTTCTTTTGTATAGAAAAAAACAAGCGACTCCTTCGGAGTAAGCCGACTAAAAACGAGCTTCAGCAGAGCTTCTTGACGTTCGTGGCCGAAGACCCATGGGGAGTGAAATGGCGCTTCCGCTTCATGTGGGAGGGGAGTGGGAAGAGAATCATCAATCCTATCTTGGTTTTCAACAAGCATCCACGAAAACGGGACGGCGATTGTTGAATAGGGTGGGATCTTTATTGTTTTTGGCTTTAAATGTCCGTGAGTATCTTTAGTTTTCGCAATTTCAAGATAGGGGTGTTTGAAGATTCTAACCCATTCGATATTGTTCATGAAACCACCAGATTCTGCTTTGCATGGTGGAAGTTTATTCGGAGGAATCGCCTTCCATGATTGGCCGGCGAGAGCATCTTCTTCGGGATCGTTTCTTTCTGCTCTAATTCGATCAAGGGCAATACAGAAAGAATTGAGAGAAGGATTTTTACAAACAGTGCAATCCCACCTATTGTCATGCCAAGCAACACGTTGTGTTAAATGTAACATGGGCACACCTCTCAACATTTAATCTCTAATCTTGGGTAATGCATCAGTTTAACCGCCGACGGCTACCGCAGCGCATTATGGAGTCGGATTCCACCCGAAAAAGTTCTCGGGGCACACAGAGAGATCAAAGAATCATCCGATATCTTAATTAAGAACGCAAGTGAAAGGTCAACGAGACCGGTTTTCGGCCCACGGTGCCCACGGCTCCAAGGTATCGGGCCGGAAACGCCGGGATAAAACGGCATGGGGTAGGGGATGAAAGAGCCCAACATAAAAGGGGAAGCTGTTCTATGACGCAACTCGCCATCAACCAGCCCAAAGGGGTCGGCCAAGCTAACAAATTGAATTTACCAGACAATAGACCTATATTATAGCTTATTTGGGCCTTAGAGGTGCATTTATGGCTTCAAAAATGACCTTTTAACCAGATATTGAGTTGTCAGATATGGCCAGAGCCAAACGACACTTCCTGACCGGATACGCCTGGCGAGCCCCAGGCCCTGCTTAGAGCTGTCATTTTGGAGTCAAAACGAGCTCTTATACCGATTTGCGTTCAAATCAAATGCTCCGGGAGGGCATAAAGCCCTCCCCTACGAAACGTAACGCGTCAATGACGTAGGCGCGGGGCTTATCCCCGCATAATCTTGAATGCAAATTGGTATTAAGCCCTAATAAGGCATGTGTTTTTAACATTTATCCGTGTAAACCGAGTTATTGCCTTGGCCCGACCCCCAAACTGAGACAAATGCTGCTACTCCATCACCAAGATGTTTGCAGTACCATGTGCTCATAACTTCTCCATGTGCTCGTAGGTTCAAACAAGACTAGATAAAATGAAGTTATGTTTATTAGCAATATTTATTTTGGTTGCGCCAACTTCAAAATATTTTGGATTTTCTTGCGAGCAAGTTCCCTTGCTTCCATTTCACGATCCTTCTGCAAATCACTGATGTAATCGCAAAAAGGAGGTGGACCTTGTGGGTCCCCTTCTGGATAGCAATATGCTTCCCACTCTTGATCAAGCGGACCGCGATGTGGGCGTCTCCGACTCTCCGTGCCGTGTGTTCTTATGATCTGACTGTTCTCCAGTCATCACGAACGAAAGCCCCAAAGGAACCAGAAAAACGTAAAAACACGCCCTTGCAACCCATGACATGTCTTCGGGCAACACCCAAAATCCCAATACCCCTGCGAAGATCGTCAAAATTAGAAAGGTTATTGTCATCGAAAGAAACATGTCAGCCTCCCTCTAAAGAGCAGGTCATTGCCTTCACCCCTGAACAGTGTTAGTAATACCTGCCGGTGCTGCATCCTTCGATTTCATAGAGCGCTAATGTATATTAACCAAAGATAATATAAGCACGATTTACTCTGAAATCAACGCCAAGAAAGCTTACTCAATCCGGAATAATGCTCGGGTTTTTGCCAAATAGGCACATATCGCACTAATTTTACTAGTACCCCCTAGATTCCATGCGGGTTTGCAGCCCCCCAAGCTTTCCAAAAGTTCAAAACGCGTAGGCACACGACAAATTTGACCACCTTATGCAAGTCACTAGATTTATAGTCATTTTATGATTGTGTTTGCCTACCCCGCAAAAACCCCGGTCTTATACCGATTTGCGTTCAAATCAGATGCTCCGGGAGGGCATAAAGCCCTCCCCTACGAAACGTAACGCGTCAATGACGTGGGCGCGGGGCTTATCGCCGCATAATCTTGAATGCAAATTGGTATTAAGCCCTAATAAGGCATGTGTTTTTAACATTTATCCGTAGAAACCGAGTTATTGGCTTGGCCCGACCCGCAAACTCGGCATATAATGGAAACAAAATCCTGATTTGCGGACCCCAATCGTAACCCAGAGAGGAGATCATTATGGCTGCCAAGAAGATTTTGATGCTAGTCGGCGACTTTGTGGAAGACTATGAGGTTATGGTACCCTTCCAGGCGCTGCAGATGGTTGGACACACTGTGCACGCGGTATGCCCCGGCAAGAAATCCGGCGATCAAGTTCGCACGGCGGTGCATGATTTCGAAGGGGACCAAACGTATAGCGAAAAGCCAGGTCACAACTTCACACTTAATGCAACTTTCGATGACGTAAAGGTGGAAGCATACGATGCTCTCGTCATCCCCGGGGGGAGGGCCCCTGAGTACATTAGGCTGAACGAAAAGGTTTTGGGCATCGTACAGTATTTTGCCAAAGCGGACAAACCCATTGCCGCTATCTGTCATGCGGCGCAACTGCTTGCTGCAGCCGGAGTGCTCCAGGGCAAGTCTTGCAGTGCTTACCCCGCGGTGGGGCCCGATGTCAATCGAGCCGGCGGCAAGTATGTCGATATCGCAGTCCATCAGGCACATGTGGACGGGAAGCTTGTAACCGCCCCGGCATGGCCTGCGCATCCCGATTGGCTGGCGAAGTTCCTCGTGGTCCTCGGGACCAAAATAGTGCCTTGATCCGTGAAGGACTGCAGGCAATGCTGACTGTCCGGAATCGCCGTGATCGCGATTCAGTCGAATTTGTTTGCGCCCGAACAATAACGCAGCAGCGAGCCTTCGTGAGCTGGTTTCCGTCCGGATTGTCTGAGGTCTAATAAAGTCCTTCCCGCCCCGGCGGCGTCATTGCGAGCAGCCACCGTGATCGTGTGCACAAAATTCTGTAATTTTCCGTATAAAGATCCCCCACACTGAGCAGCAGCGAAAGGAGGTGTGGGGAGCGCAACTTCCCACGGTGAAGTGGCCGTTGCGGCAATATGGCCATTAACTATGATCTCGTCATGTGTGAACGATCCGAGCATCACTCCTCCCATCTTTTCAGCAACCCGGATCAGCGCCAATTTAAACCCGTCCTCTCCAGGAGCCTGAACTGTCCTCACTTTTCCGCCCAAGTGTCCGCAATGGCAACCTCCACTTCAACCGGAACTTTACCGAGATAAGCTTCTCCTGCCTGAATCATGGTCTCCCTGAGAATTACACCAGCTTCCCCTGGCAACCTATCAGGAGTTTCGAGAAAGATTTCGTCGTGTACCGTTCCGATAATCTTCACTCCGGTATCCGCCAATCTTTGGAGTAGCCGGCCCAGTGCTTTCTTTGTGATGTCTGCGGCCGTCCCTTGGACGGGCGTGTTGTAAAGTGCGTCCTTGAAATTGCCCCGAACCGGCCTCATTGACCTATCATTTGCATGTTTGATTGGGAAAGTGTAAGGTTTTGAGGGCTTTGAGATTGGTCAAGAAGTCTTTTCGGGCACAACCCTACCCGAAAATTCGGTTTGGATGCAGAGCACACAACTTGACGCATTATCCCGGATCACAGCGCTAGCTGCCTTCGTGCAGGTCCCGGTTCCTGAATTCAACGTAATCCGCAATCGCTTCGCAGAATCGTATCGCAACCTCGGATGGGTCTTCCTGAAGGTAAGAAGAAATCCTTTCTACCATCATGTGGCTGAATTGCTCAATATCCCCTCCGGTCGCGCTGATTCTGGAATAGGCATCAAACTAAAGTTTAACAGTGAACAGTCAGTCATGACCTACAAACCTGCATGAATGGTAAGCCGAGTTTGAAAAATGGCAAAAAGGTAGTGCCACATCTCTGATTTTTTCTCTTGATTTATATGAATCTAAGGCAGTATTGTGGGAGTGTCTCATTTCGGAGGTGCTCCCATGTTTGCGCGAATCAAAAAATCCGGTAACAACCAGTACCTGCAAATCGTCGAGAACAACAAAATTAAAGGGAAAGTTGTTCAGCGTGTGATCGGCACTCTGGGGCGCCTGGAGCAGATTAATGAAAAGGGTGGCATCCAGACCCTGATCCGGTCTCTTTCGCGATTCTCCGATGAAGTTCTTCTGATCTTGTCGGGCAGGTCCGAGGTTTCGGCGCAAACCCAAAAGATCGGACCTTCCTTGATCTTTGAGAGGCTTTGGAAGGAGCTTGGAGTCCCCAAGGTTTTTCAGAACGTGCTGTCGGACAGGCATTTTTTCTTTGATGTCGAGCGCGCAGTTTTTCTTACAGTGCTGCATCGGCTCATGGTTAGCGGCTCCGACCGGTCCTGCGACAGGTGGCGAAGAGACTATGGCATTGAAGGAGTCGAGGAGCTTTCCCTGCATCATCTCTATCGCGCTATGGCCTTCCTGGGGGAAAAAATCGAAGACCAGGTTGCGGCAACTCCTTTTTCTCCCCGATGCACCAAGGACCTGATCGAGGAGACATTGTTTCTCCATAACAGGCATCTTTTCACCGGCCTTGATCTGGTGTTTTTCGACACCACCTCCGTCTATTTTGAAGGCTCGGGGGGCGAAGACCTCGGGGAAAGGGGATTTAGCAAGGACCATCGCTCCGACCTCAGGCAAATGATCGTAGGCGTTGTTCTCGATGACAACGGGATGCCGCTTTGCTGTGAGATGTGGCCGGGAAACACTGCGGATGTAGAGACACTCATCCCGGTTGTTGAGCGTGTCCGCAAAAGGTTTCAGGTGAGCCGGTTTTGCATTGTGGCAGACCGTGGCATGATCAGCCGGGATACGCTCACCAAACTTGAAAATCCAAAGGACAAAGTTCCCTACATCCTGGGAACCAGGATGAGAAACGTTAAAGAAATCAAGGAAGAGGTGCTCTCCAGGGCGGGAAGATACCGGGAGGTCCGTCCTGAGGGAAAGTCCTCCAAGAACCCATCTGCACTCAAAGTAAAAGAGGTGCGGGTGGGAAACAACCGCTACATCGTCTGCGTTAACTCCCGCCAGGCGCGAAAAGACGCTGCGGATCGGGAAGCGATCATAGAATCCTTGAAAGAACAGCTCAAGAAGGGACCCAAAAGCCTGGTTGGAAACAAGGGCTACCGGAAGTACCTCAAGATGGAGCGCGAAAGTGTGTCCATTGATATGACCAAGGTCGAGGAAGATGCCAGGTTCGACGGCAAATGGGTGCTCAAGACAAACACAGAGCTTTCCGCCGACGCCGTGGCGCTCAAGTACAAAGAACTCTGGCAGGTGGAGCATACTTTCAGGGACCTTAAATCGACGTTCGTGACAAGGCCGGTTTTCCACCAAAGAGATGAGACGATCCGAGGTCATGTGTTTTGCAGCTTCCTTGCCCTTGTTTTGAGAAAAGTGCTTCAACGCAAGCTGGAAGAAGCCGGGCATGGCTTTCCCTGGGCGGATATCAAACAGGACCTTGAAGCCCTGCAACTGACGATGCTCGATGAAGACGGCAAAGGACTTGCTGTCCGCAGCCAATGCCAGGGAAGCTGCGCGAAGATCTTCCAGGCTGTGGGAGTTGCCATTCCACCCACCATTCGGGAACTTTGAGCATCCCCAAAAGACATGCCGGTAGTGCCACAGCATGTTAACGCAACCGTATGTTGCCGTAATTACATAAATATTTTTGTGGCACTGTTAAACTTCAGTCAAAGAACGGTCCCACACATGCGGGTATGCCATGCTTGTGTAATATCTCAACTATCTTTCTCTGGCGCGGCTTAGGGCTGCGTTCAAAGGAGGCATTCAATTCCTCGGCCCTTTGAAAAATACTGTCCAAAGACAACGCCAAACGCTTAATTTCACTTGCCGTATCCGTCTCTGTATTCATTTTTCCTTCTCCTGATTCCTGAAATTATCAAACCTTCTGAAAAAGTAAGCACTTTTTTTGATTTTGAGCAAGGATAAGGAGCAGGGAGCAAGAAGCGGGAAGCGGGGGTGAACGGTGAAAAACAAAATCCCACTCCCTTAGCCAATCGGGACCGCTCAATCCTTGAGCAGGCACGCTTTAGCGTGGCCCGACACCATCCACAGAAAAAACCGAGGTTTTGAAAAGAAGCGCCGTCCGGGACGCAAGCCCAAGAGCGAAGCAGAAACCCCGCTGCGGCCCCAACCCGAAACCCGTAAGGATTTGAAAGGACAGCTATTTCTCTTAAGTTAACGGCATTAGGCCCGACCTGATTTGCCTAACCAGTGTGAGATCGTTGGCAGAGGACGGTACAGTGGATCGGGAGCGTGCGCCCTGAGGTAGCCCCTGTAATTTCACAAATGTTACGGACATGGAGAGGTTGATAGGCGCCCTTATGAAAACAATGTTCAGGAGAGATATGTTGACCTGATACTTCTCAAATTTGTGTCTCTCCAGCCAGCTTGTTCAGCATCGGCTGCTAATTTAGCTTAAGTGGAAACAGCATTTCTTTTGATGAGGATGTTTTCCATTTTGGCTAATGTGTAGCTATCACAAGGTTATAGGTGGTTAACGCTTCTTTCTCGTCGGCCTGGATGGTCACCTGAAGGACTAGGTTTCCTTTTTGAAAATGCAAGATCTTCGCCTTATCCTGATCCATCTGAAAAACAAGTTTCCATCCGCTTCCTTTCATGGCATTTTTGTAGAACTCGGCAACTGCGTCGGCACTTGCCTTTACCGTTGCGCCGAGCGTCGCGTTGTTTTCCATATCCATCGCGTGAACGATCTTGGATCCGTCGTAAAGCGGGATGTCCTTAAACTTGGCGGGAACGTCGATCGCCCCAAAAGCGGGTCCCAAGGCATAGAGGACACATGCGACAACTGCAACCAAAAGCAAAAAAACTCTCGTTCTCTTATCCATTCGAAATCTCCTCCTGTCCAATTACGAAGCAATCACCCCAACTTTTACGAGTTTATCATTACCTCAAAATGGAACGGGCGTACATAGAAATTGATTTTGTGTGCCTCTCGCCCATTCGGAAGAAGGGGTTCAGTCAGGAAGATTTCAGATTTACCGGCTCCCCCCTGCAGCCAAATATTTCGCTGGGCTCTGTGTCCTTTGCCTCTATGGAAAAGAGCCTCTAGCAGAACTCAGCAGCTGAAGTTGCAGGAACTCCGGCTTCAAATCCGGGTCAAGGCCGGACCGCGGTAAGTTTATTGCGGAGTCTATCGATGGTCTGACGCTCTCAATAGATATTAGGCCTTCGATTGGCTCAATTTTCATTCTCAGTTTTGGTTATACCCCTCTTGCCCCGACCCAATAATGAAACATCGGGTCAAAGATTTTGTTTACATCTCGCTCTACCACATAGACTATGCGCTATTCATTCTCCTCTTTAAAGCCGTGATGTTTCGAAAAAAAAACGAAAATATCTTAATCTGGATTATCTTCAGTCGCATGCAGTTACAAAAACAGTCAGACTGAGACAAGATTCGCCCTGCTTCCCAAAAGAAAAGGGTTAAGGCTAACTAACCGTAACCCTTCAAAATCTCCCCTAATCGGAGTGAAGCCGCGAGGATTTCAGGCGCATGCCTCGATCTTCACTAATTCCTCATCGATGACGTGCAAACTACCTCAGCTTGCCGCCGCCAGAGGGAACTTTGCCGCCGCCAGAGGGAAGTTTGCCGCCATGATAGCCAGACGATGCTCCGCCGAAAGGGAGAGCTTTACCGCCGCCGGGAGCTTTACCGCCTCTTTGACTGCTGGCCGATGTTCCACCGCCAGGGGGAGCTTTACCGGTACGAGAGTCGGCCCCTCCTGGTCCCATCCTTTGAAGGACGCTCCCTGATCCGCTGATTGCGCCTCGAGAAATGCTTCCAGTGTTGGTTCGTGATCCGCTGATTGGGCCTCGCGCTCCGCTGGTTGTGCCGCCACGCGAGACGTTACCGGTTGCGCCGGGCGAAACTTTTCCGGTTGTACCGGGCGAAAGCTTTCCGGTTGTATCGCCACGCGAGACGTTACCGGTTGCGCCGGGCGAAACTTTTCCGGTTGTACCGGGCGAAACCTTTCCGGTTGTATCGCCCTGCGCGAAGGCCCCACCTAAGGCCCCATATGGGACCATCATCAAAACGAGGACCCCGATTAGAGCGCGCCTAAAGAAAATGTTTCTCTTCATGATGCTCTCTCCTCTTGGTTGTATGAATCCACTGCTTGGTCATTGAACAGCGAAATCAACGCTAAACGTCATTTTATCTGAGATAACGAGCTGGGTCCTGAATTAGTTTACAATGACTGTTTTTTTAAGGTTTCAATCTCAATGAACCCTGAGATTTGTTAGATTCTGACAAAACCGTCTCAATAGAGACTCGCCCACTGTTTGCCCCGGACTTTGCCGTCGAGGCCTTGAACTTAATGCAGGCCAAGCAGGTCCAGCCCTTGAACCTAAAGAATTTGGGGTGAAAAAAGCATAGTGAATTGATTTTGCTTGTCAAGTGATAACCGCAATAACGCATCAAGTTGTACGCCATGCGTACGAAAAGCATTTTGGGGTCGAATCCTGCCCTAAAAAAGTTCTAGCGCAACCCTAAAACCCTTAAAATCGTACGATTTCCAAATCGAACATACAAGTGCAATTTCAGTGAGACTGATTTTCCCAGTTTCAGGAAATACCCCTTCACCGCATTTGATGCGCTCGTTCCGGCCCCAGCGTGTTGGATAACGCTCAGGCTAATAAGATGCGATAATATCGGGCGAGGGAAAAAGCCGACGCAACGTGGACGTACCACTTCCTGGCATGATAGACCACCCTGGCTCCAACCTTGACGAGCCGCCTGATGATCGAGTCTATGGATGGCTTGATGCTCTCAAAACGATATCCAATATCGCTTCGCAAAATGGATTCAAAATCACAGAGAAAATTTTAACCTTACTTGCCAGAAGGTAGAATCTGACGGGAGGCACCTCGCACAAAAAGTATGATCCGGATGTGCTGAACTTTTGAGTCCTCAGGAATTCAATGGCCAGGAGAGATAACCTGGCGGACATTTCAGGTTCCAGACGATTTGGCGGCCGTTCTTCTCCCGGCTGTTACCTCGGTGACTCACGTTAGCTTTGATGCCGCGGCCAGTATATGAGCCTCAACAAATGCATCTTCTCCCCCCTCGTGGGACCGATTTATTCGAATTCACGTTCAAAATGCATCCAAAACGATGGGTTTCGTCACGCCTGGGGCGACTCTACCCATCCTACAAATCCAGCGGTCTATCGCTTGTAGATGGGTGTAGCGAAGCGTAACCCATCGGATCAAACTTGAACGCAACCTGGTATTAGATCTCAGCATTACCCCTTGCCTTTCTCCCGGAACCGAGCATATATTCACTTCAAGCTGGCAATACCACCAGCCATCACAGTGGAGGGTTCATGAAGGAGATCCTGGAGCCTCTTAGATCAGAGAGCCTGGTGGAGGTATTCATCTCGCGGTTCGAAGACCTGATCCTTACCGGCAAGCTCGCCGTCGGCCAGAGGCTCCCCTCGGAGCGGGAGCTGGCTCTGCAGCTCGGGGTGAGCAGGCCGGTGGTGCACGAAGGCCTGGTGGACCTGGCTGCCAAGGGGTTGGTGATCTTGAAGCCCAGGGTTGGAACCGTGGTGAACGATTTTCGCAAGGAAGGGTCGCTGGCTATCCTGAACTCCATCATTAACTACCGGCAGGGCGGGCTCGACGAGAACCTGATGGAGAGCCTGCTGCAGACGAGGGTGCTGGTGGAGACCGAAACCACCAGGCTTGCCGCATCGCATCGTACGGACGAGCATATGAAAGAATTCCACCTGATTGTGGACGGCGAAGAAAAGGCGAACCCCAGGGACCTGAAGACGGTAACGAGGCTCGACTTTGCATTTCACCACCTGATGGGCATTGCGTCGGGAAACCTTATCTACCCGATGCTCATCAATTCGTTCAAGCCAGTATACATGAACTTCACCTCCCGCTTCTTTTCGGACCCGAAGATGGCGCCCGAAACCGTGCAATTCCACAGGAGGCTGGTGAAGGCTATCGAAGACAGGGATGCGGACAAGGCGACGTCCATCATGCAGGAAACGCTTGCACACGGCGAGCGTCACCTGCGGACGATCCTCGCCCAAGCACAGAGGATGCCAGTTTGGTTTCAAGATTGAAGAAATCGAAAAGAGCGGGGAAGTGATTTCTCACTCTAAAGATGTCCCGCACCCCGCAAGATTTGGCCGCACGCGCAGACGCGCGCGGCCAAGCGCTCGGCGCCGGCGGCGGTTGCCCAGCACTTGCTGGGCGGCCGCCGCAGCGCCATTCTTAAACAGCAGCGTAGCTGCGAGGGGGTTTGGGGGGCAAAGTCCCCCGAGCTTTTCAGCTTCTTTTGGTGCACACTTAAACGCAACTTGGTAGGAGGTAGGCCATGAGCATGGCGGAAGCATTGCAGGTCGGGCAAAAGATCAAAGAACCGAAGAACCTCTCCCCGAGGATCGCCTGGCTGCGGGACTACTACTTTCAGGGCGCGAAGCGTGCATGGAACAACGAGTTCACGGCCTGGACCACCGGTGCGGAATGGGACGTCGTGTTCGATGAGATGACCTACTACATCGTGCCCGAGACATACACGTTCCTCCAGACCTTCGGGTCTTCCTTCATGCAGGCCGCGAGGCCCGTGACGCTTCACCCCGAATTTTGGGCGTGGAGCCTGCCGGAACGCAAGGCGTGGTTTGTGAAAGAGGTGATGGTGAACTACGTTCCCCAGGAGATCCTGCCAGGCGACCTCCTCGCAGGGAGCCGCTTCAACTTGCAGACATCCAAGTGCTGGACGAAGAAGGAGGCGAAGGAACGGAACAGGCTGGTGTACGGGAAGAAAGGGGCGCGATCCTCCATGAAGTGGTTCCACGACCACGGCTACGGCAACTCCGGAGCCACGCCCGGTCATCTCATCCCCTGGTATGAGCGGGTGCTCAAGGCCGGGTGGAAGGGAATCTACAAGGAGATCGAGGACACATACGGAGCCTTGGGAGCGGGAGACAGAAAGGGGAGGAAAGGGGCACAGCTCAGGGCCATGATGACGGCGGCCACCATGCCCGTCCAACTGGCGGTGCGGTATGCGGACCTGTGCGCTCAGCTCGCCCAATCGGCGGCCGGGCCCGAACGCGCAGAAGAGCTCAGGCAGATGGCGAGGAACCTGAAGAGGGTCCCCTGGGAACCGGCCCGGACCTTCTGGGAGGCGGTACAGTCCCTGTGGCTCACGCACATGCTGGTCATGAGCGACGAGAACTACCCGGGGCCCGGCGTGTCCTTCGGCAGGATCGACCAGTACCTCCTGCCCTACTGGGACCTGTCGCTGGCCGAGGGCATGGACCGGGAGTTCGGCAAGGAGATCCTCAAGTGCTTCTGGGTGCATGCGAACACTGCCTACGACGCTATGATCCTGGTCGGCAACAACGGCATCACTGCGGGCTACGGCCAGCTCATTACGCTTTCCGGCATGGGTGCGGGCGGGATAGACATGACCAATGACCTGACCTACGCGATACTGGAGGTCATCGACGAGATGACACCCATCCTGGAGCCCAAGCCCAACGTGCGCGTCCACCGGAACAGCCCGGATGCTCTTCTGGACAGGGTCGTGGACATGGTATCGGTGAGCCAGGGCGCGCCCTTCCTCATCAATTTCGACGAACGATCCATGGCCGGCATGCTCCTGGAGGCGGGGAAGGCGGGGATGACGCACCGGATCAACGAGGCCAACGTGCACGAGTACGCGCCCGTGGGCTGCCTCGAGAACACCATGGTGGGCAACGACCGGTCCGGCACGGTGGACAACAACCTGAACCTGCTCAAGGCATTAGAACTGGCCATGAACGACGGCAGGGATTTCTTCGACTTCGTGGACCCCATAACGGCCAAGAAGGAAAAGGTGAAGCAGGCAGGGCCGAAGACGGGCGCCCCAAGGACTTTCTGCTCCTGGGACGAATTCTGGAAGGCCTATGCAGAGCAGACAAAGTACATCGTGAAGAAGTGCACGGAGCTCTACGAGAAGTCGGAGGCCATCCGCGCCGGATTCTGTCCCACGCCCTACCTCTCATGCCTGGTCAAGGGCTGCGCGGAGAAGGGCGTCGATATCACCGAAGGAGGGGCCGAGCTGAGTTTCACGACGCTGGAGGCCGTCACCTTCGCCACCACCGTGGACAGCCTGCTGGCCGTCAAGCACCTGGTGTACGACACCGAGGAGTGCACCATGGACGAGCTTGTCAGGGCTCTTAAGGCCGACTGGAAGGGCTTCGAGGTTCTCCAGGCCAAGGCCCGCTACAAGGCCCCAAAGTACGGGAGGGACGACGACGACGCGGACTGTGTGGCGGCCAAGGTGATGGAGCTGTGGTGCGAAGAGACCTGGAAGTACAAGACAAAGTCCACGAACAGGCAGTTCCGGCCGGGCATGCTGAGCTGGAACTACTGGGTGAGCGACGGGTTCATCCTGCCTGCGAGTCCGGACGGAAGGCCCAAAGGAAAGTTCCTGTCCAATGCCATCTGTCCGTCGAACGGCGCGGACATAAACGGGCCGACCGCTAATGCCAACTCCGTAGGCAAGGCCCTTGGAGGAAAGGCTGCGGACGGCAAGGGCGGGTACCAGGGCTATCGCAACCTGCTGCCGAACGGCGCGAGCCATACCATGTCCATCAACCCGTCCATGCTCAGGGACCCTGAGCACAAAGAGAAATTCAAGGCCTTCCTGAAGGGATATGCGGAGAACGGAGGCACCTGCCTGCAGATCAACATGATCGACGCGGAGACGCTGAAAGAAGCCCAAAGGAGGCCCGAGGACTACCGCTCGCTCCTGGTGAGGATCACCGGTTACAACGCCTACTTTACGAGCGTGGGCAGGGAGCTGCAGGACGAGCTGATCGCGCGCATCAGCCACGAGGCGCTGTAATACCAGTTTGCGTTCAAGATTGAATTAATCGAAAAGAGCGGGGAAGTGATTTCTCACTCTAAAGATGTCCCGCACCCCTCAAGATTTGGCCGCGCGCGCAGACGCGCGCGGCCAAGCGCTCGGCGCCGCCGGCGGTTGCCCAGCACTTGCCGGGCGGCCGCCGCAGCGCCATTCTTAAATAGCAGCGAAACTGCGAGGGGGTTTGGGGGGCAAAGTCCCCCGAGCTTTTCAGCTTCTTTTGGTACACACTTAAACGCAACTTGGTATAAGGGTGACAATGAAAGGGACGATTCTCAGGATCCAGCGCATGTCCACCGAGGACGGGCCGGGCATCAGGAGCACGGTCTTCTTCAAGGGCTGCCCCCTTCGCTGCGTCTGGTGCCACAACCCCGAGTCCATCCTCATGAAGCCCCAGGTGCATTGGACGGGCGCGCGCTGTATCGGATGCGAGACCTGCATCGGCGCATGCCCGGAAAAGGCGCTGGCCGGAGGGAAGAACGGAATCGTCATCGAGCGGCGAAAGTGCACGGATTGCCTTGCCTGCGCCCGGGTCTGCCCCTCCACGGCCATGGAGGCCTACGGCGAGGAGTATGACACGGAGAGGCTGGCGAGCGAGGTGCTCAAGGACAGGATCTACTTCGAGAAGTCCGGGGGCGGGGTGACGCTCTCGGGGGGCGAGCCCACAATGCAGGCCTCCTTCGGCAGGATGCTCCTGAAGGAGCTCAAGGAACAAGGCGTCCACACGGCGCTCGATACCTGCGGACAGTGCACCTGGGAGACCCTGGATTCGTTCCTGCCCTTCACCGATCTCGTGCTCTACGACATCAAGCTCATGTACCGGTCCGCACACAAGGAATATACGGGTTGCGACAACGGCCTCATCCTGGAGAACCTTACGGCCCTGGCCGGCCGCATGGAGCAGCGGGGAACACCCAAGTCGCTCTGGATTCGGACACCGCTCATCCCGGGATATACGGCCGATGAAGAAAATATCCGAGCCATCGGGTCTTTTCTCAGGGAAAAGCTCGGGGGTGTCGTGGACAGATGGGAGCTCTGCTCGTTCAATAACCTGTGCACCGATAAATACGAAGGGCTGGGGCTGGAATGGACGTGCCGGGACCTGAAGCTGATGACGGAAGGGGAATTGGGGTACATCGGACAGGTCGCGCAAGAGGCGGCATCAGACGCGAAGATCGTCCGGACGAGCGGGGCGGTACGGAAGGCTGGAGCCAAAGGAGCGGGAAGCGGGAAGCGGGAAGGCTGACGAGGGCATGGGAGGGTATGATGAAAAGGGTCTTCACACACTTTGAGGAAAACGACTTGAAGGAATTCGAGCCCGAGGCCAAGGTGGGGATCATCGCCACGGTGAATCCGGAAGGACTTCCGCACATCACCCTGATCACGTCGCTGCAGGGGAAATCGGTGGACCGGCTCATCTGGGGCCAGTTCTGCGAAGGGCTCAGCAAGCAGCACGTGAAGACCAACCCCAAGACCGGCTTCCTCATCATGACCATGGACCGGAGCCTGTGGCGCGGAAAGGCCCGGTGGACCCATCAAACGCAGCACGGCGAAGACTATGATATGCTCAATCTGAAGCCCATGTTCCGCTACAACGCCTATACCGGCATCCATACCGTGCACTACATGGATCTCGTGGAGACCTACGGAAGAGAGAATCTCCCTCTTGCCAGGATAACGTGCGCATCGATCCTGACGAGGATCGCAAAATCCGTTTCGTTGACCGGACGGCCGGAGAGGATCTTAAACCCCTGGACGGAGAAGCTGTTCAACAGGCTCGACACCGTCAAGCTCCTCTCCTATGTTGGATCGGACGGCTTCCCCGCGCTCATCCCGCTCATCCCGTGCCAGGCTTCAGACAGCAGGAGGCTCGCCTTTTCCCCCGTTGCCTATTCTTCCGAGCTGAAGGCCTTGGAGAAAGGAATGCATATAGCGATATTCGGGCTCACCCTCGACATGGAGGACGTGCTGGTTAGAGGCGTCTTCAGCGGGTACGACAAATTCAGGGGCATAACGCTCGGCTGTGCGGATATCGACTGGGTGTACAACTCCATGCCTCCGAAGCAGGGCCGGATTTACCCGCAGGAAGGCATGAAGCCGGTAACGAGCTTTTGAAATCTTACAATGATCTAATATCATTGCTTATATGAGGCTTAGAAGTGTATTTTCAGGGTCAAACACGATCGTCTAACGTAAGTGGAGTTTCTTTACCAATGGCCAGAGCCAAACGACACTTCCTGACCGGATACGCCTGGCGAGCCCCAAGCCCGGCTTAGAGCTATCATTTTGGAGTCAAAAACGAGCTCTTAAGCCCCAATAAGGCATGTGTTCTTAACATTTATCCATAGAAACCGAGTTATTGCCTTTGGCAGACCCCAAACCTAACCCAAACCTAAAACCTGCTCTTGGAGCTGTGTCAACCTTTTCTGAGCCAGGCCCGATGGACCTCTATCAGGTTTACTTTCTATTGCCGTGATATCGGATCAGGCCCTCCTGTGCGACCGTAGCCACCAACAAGCCTTGCCGATTGAAGATCTTGCCATAGGCCAGTCCCCGGGAGTTGCATGCATTGGGGCTTTGCATCTCATACAGCAGCCATTCGTCCATGCGAAACGTCCTGTGAAACCACATGGCATGATCCAGGCTGGCGACTTGCATAGACGGTTGCCAGAAACTCCGCCCGTGTGGGTAAAGCGAAGTCGCCATCAAGCCGTAATCCGACGCATAGGCCAGCAGGTACTGATGAGCCGCGGGATCATCCGGCATTTTGTCTATGGCCCTGACCCAATGGAATCTAAGCGGTTCGCGCTTCTCCGGGGCAAATAGATTCATGGGATTCACCGGCCGGACCTCGATCGGATGTCGGCATTGAAGCTTTTCGCGGATGGGGGCAGGGATCTTGTCGGCGATCTGGTTAACCAGCTCCAGTTCCGAGGCAAGGCCCTCCGGCCCGGGGACGGAAGGCATCCGGTCCTGATGGTCGAAGCCAGGCTCGTCGATCTGAAACGAGGCTGCCATATTGAAGATTGCACGGCCCCTCTGGACGGCCACCACACTGCGGGTAGTGAAACTCTTGCCGTCGCGGATGCATTCTACGTTGTAGACGATAGGCTTCTCGGCGTCGCCCTGCCTGAGAAAATAAGCGTGCAGGCTATGGGCCTGCCGTTCCGGTGGCACGGTCTGGTAGGCGGCCGACAGTGCCTGCCCCAGCACCTGCCCGCCGTAGACGGTGCCGAACCCCAGGTCCTGGCTCTGCCCGCGGAAGATGTTCTCCTCGATTTGCTCGAGCTTCAGTAACTGCAAAAGTTCTTCCAGTACGTTGCCAGCGGGGCATGCCTTCATCTCTGTTATGCTCTCCTGCTTAAAGTAAACGCTAACTACAATGCTGCGAAATGCGACTTTGCGCTAAAATATCATATAGCTGGGACGAGCGCAGTCCTATTCGTCGGCATGCGAACTCATAACCAGGTGAATGTTGCTCGCAATGATCACCCTCTACCCTTCCCTCCAATGGCCGGGACCGTTCACTATGCTTACCTTTTGAAACAGGCTCAATGTTTAATGTATGTGCGTTCTGCATGGCTGAGCGCACAGTCGCCGCTCTTATCATGTCAGGCGCATTTTTTTCGAGCAGGATATTATATAAGTTTGTCATACGAGGAGAAGGGATGGAAGAAACGAAAAGCTTTGCGAAGATCACCGCCGAGGAGTTGTACGAAAAGATCGGCCGGAAGACGGATCTTATCATTATTGACACCTTGCCAAAGGAACTATTCGAGAAAAGGCATCTGCCGGGCGCCCAAAATGCCTGCGTCTTTCAAGTTGTCTTCCCCTCGGAAGTGGAGGCTATCGTGCCCGATCGTGACCGGGAGGTTGTTCTGTACGGCTCCAGCAGGGCTTCCCATGATGCGGTCACAGCAGCCGAAAAGCTTGTGCGGCTCGGGTATTCGAAGGTGTTTGCTCTCATCGGGGGGCTGGCCGCCTGGAGGGAAGCCGGATATCCTCTGGCGGGTAACGATCCGGATTCTGCAGACGAGGACGATCGGTTCAGACTGGAGGATCGCAGCTACACAGTAGACATTGAACGGAGCATTATCGAGTGGACCGGGCGCAACCCGAACACGACTCACTACGGCACATTACGTCTATTGAGGGGCGATATCACGATACGGCAAGGCAAGTTAAACGGAACTTTCGAAATCGACATGCTTTCGCTCAAGAATCTGAACCTCGAGGGTAGCGAATGGCAGCCGGTCCTCATTGCTCACTTAAAATCGGATGACTTTTTCTTCGCGGAGAAGTTTCCGAAAGCCCGGTTCACGATTGATTCGACCCGGGAAATTGGTGAATCCTTGAGTGAGCCCAATTTCGAAGTGGAAGGCACACTTGAACTGCGTGGCGTGCGAAACGGGATGAAGTTTCTCGCGACTATCAGCAACCTGCCCGATGGCGCGGTCACAGCCGAAGCGCATTTTGACTTCGATCGCACGCACTGGAAGATCATCTATGGATCAAGCCGCTATTTTGAACATCTGGGTATGCACCTGGTTTTTGATCCAATCAGCATAGGGTTGCGCATTGTAGCGAGGTAGTGTGGAAGTAGTCAGTCCTTGGAAATGGAAATTGGCACGACAGTGGAAGAGTTATTATACTATACGTTACGTTTCTACTTTGAAGGATTGACCCGCAAAGTTTCATGAGGGAGAAGAGAACATGAGAATGAAATTGTTGGCAATACCCGCGGCGCTGCTTTTTCTGCTTTGCGCGTCGCAGTATCGGCTTCCAGCGCTGTTTGCGGGTGATACCCCCGCCGAAGGTGAAATGTTCCCCAACGTTAAGCTCCCCCTTCCTGATGAAATGCATGACCGGCAATATCTTAAAGTCGCCAAAGGCCCGTTTCTCCTTTCCCAGATTCATTCCAAAGTGCTGATCGTTCAAATTTTCAGCATGTACTGCCCCCATTGCCAGAAGGAAGCACCAAATGTTAACGAGCTCTTCAATGCAATTAAAGCCAGACCGAAGTTAAAATCGCGCATCAAAATGCTTGGAATCGGCGCAGGTAATTCATCATTCGAGGTGAACGCCTTCAGGGACCACTACAACATACAGTTTGCGCTCGTTCCCGACGCGGATTTGACCGTTTGCAACCCGCTGAGCCCGTCAGGAACTCCTTATTTCTTTGTGCTTTGGAAAAAACCCGGCGGCTGGCAGGTCGTATATTCGAAGGCGGGTACCATCGGAGACCCCAAGGCTTTTCTGGAAATGATATGCGCCAAGACCGGCGTAGACCATGGGAAATAGCCGCTTATAGTTGAAAGGATATGTGTGATGAACAAAATATATGTGACTTTCTTAACTTTTCTCATTGCGCTCATTGTGTGCGCCACAGCTTTTGCCGTATCTGAACAGTACCAGGGAAGGATATACCAGCCGGGCAAACTTAAGGCCATTGACAGCGTGTCGGGCCTGAAAGTGGGGGACAAGGCGCCTGATTTCACTTTGCCATCCCTTTCAAATGGGCCTGTTTCACTTAGCTCTTTCGCCGGAAAGAAAAACATCGTGATATCCTTTGTGCCTGCCGCGTGGACCCCTGTCTGCTCGGAGCAGTGGCCGGGGTACAATTTGTTGCGGACCTCTTTCGAAGCAAAAAACACTGTATTGCTCGGGATTACGACGGACAATATTCCGACTCTTTTTGCCTGGACCACTGATATGGGAGGAGTCTGGTTTCCGGTCCTCTCGGATTTCTGGCCCCACGGCGAAGTGGCCGGCAAATACGGAGTGCTCCGATCGAACGGCGTTTCCGAACGTGCACTTTTTGTAATCGACCGCAAGGGCATAATGAGGTACATCGACGTCCACGACATAAACGAGCGGCCGAAAATGGAAACGCTGATGTCTGAACTGGACAAACTGAATAAATGAACCGGGCGGGCGAAATCTGTGGAAAGGTGATTACACTCTACTTTTCTAATTTCAGAGCCATGCCCCTATCACACATGGTGCTACGATATTAAGGGTCCCGGCCTCAATAGTACGATTGGGCCGGTCTTAAATTACCTGAAAATCGCGGACCATATAAAGCTGAAAAACCACGTCACACTTCTTATGCGCGGCCTCTACGGTCGTATTTCACCTTCCGGCAAGCAACTATGATGAGGAAAAACCAAGAGATATCCACTTTTTGAGTGTTTTTCTCCTTTCCAACCAACTTCACATAAGGTTAAAATCATAAGATCGAGAGGTAATAAGGGTCGTCTCAAAATCAAACTATGGGTACTGCGGAAAGCTAAGGGCAAAGGATTTACGAAAGATCCAAACTTAAAAACCGGTCTGTCCAAAGTTCTTTATACTCTCAGGGCCGAGTCCTTTGTCACTGCCGGTAAATTTCCAGCTTATCGAACTCTATCGATCATTTGCGCAAAGCGCCTGTGCTGCTTGCTGGGGGAGGCGGCGTGACTTCTGCCCAACCGCGAAAAGTTAAGTCTGACCATTTTCGATGCGAAAAAACGCACAGCCGCTTATATTTGCCTAACGACGCATATTCTCAGGCCTAATCTCTACAAATACATCGAGGCGGAGCGGGAAGCTGAGGGCTTGTCCGTAAACAAGCCTCTTACGATGGTCCAATAGGTGAAACATGGAAGAGAGTCCACATTCGCAGGGAACCGCCCCGGCATCTTTCATAGCGATTCTCGGGATTGCCGCCGCATATTTTGCGTTAGCAAGGCTTAGCTTGCTGCTGGCGATCCCCCCCAGCTATGCATCAGCCATATGGCCTGCGGCGGGTTTGGCATTAGCATCCGTCCTCCTGTGGGGTTATCGAGTCTGGTTTGGCGTCTGGCTCGGTTCGTTCGCTGCCAACCTGTGGACAGCTCTAAATGCCGGCAACGCCATTCTGTCGGTCTCGACCTTATCGGCAGCGGTAATCGCCTCCGGCGCCGCCCTCCAGGCCGTGTTTGGCGCTTATCTGATCTTCTGCTTTGTGGGCAGCCCGCTCAGCCTCTACCGGTTGCGGGACGTAGTCAGATTCTTGTTGCTGGGTGGGCCGTTGAGTTGTGTAGTGAACGCGACCGTCAGTGTGACCTGTCTGTTGATGGCGGGCGTCGTTTCTGCGCATGACTTCTGGTTCGGTTGGTTCACCTGGTGGGTAGGTGACGCCACCGGCGCAATGCTGCTCACTCCGGTCGTATTGAGCCTTTCGGCAAAGCACGGAGAGATCTGGAAACTCAGACGGGGCTCGGTCGCCCTGCCGCTCTGCCTGCTCCTGTTTCTGACAGTCTTCCTTTATGTATTCGTAAGTCACAAGGAACAACATCGTATCGAGAACGAATTCAGACTAAAGGCTGGAATGATCGCAAGTCAGATAAGACAGGAGTGGAATGCCCACCTCGATGCCCTTTATTCGGAGGCTGGTTTCTTCACAGCCTACAAGCAGGTTGACCGTGATCAGTTCAGAGTATTTGCACGATCCTGGCTTGCTCGTAATAAGAGCATTCAAGCCCTGGAATGGATACCCAGGGTGCTGCATGCGGAACGCTCGGGTTACGAAGAGGCAGCTCGGCGCGATGGATACCCGGACTTCAAGATAACGGAAAGAGCGAATCAGGGTCTATTGGTCGAGCGCACGCCACAACCCGAGTACTTTCCGGTCTATTATGTGGAGCCCTACGAGGGAAATGAGAAGGCGCTTGGTTTTGATCTCTCGTCGAGCGAGAACCGTATGTGTGCTTTGAACCAGGCGCTCATGACCGGAAAACCGGTCGGAACCGGCCGCATAATTTTAGTGCAGGAAGTAGCCGGCCAGTATGGCTTTTTAGTCTTTATGCCGGTCTATGACCGCAAAACTTCCAGTACCGGCGAGCAAGAGCTTCGTGAAGCGCTCAGGGGCTTTGCTCTGGGTGTTTTCCGTATCGGGGACGCCATGCGTGTCGTGGCCGGTCAGGCAGAGACGCAGGGTATCAGGATTCAACTCACCGACTTGACGCCCGACCAGGGAGAACAACTGCTCTATGACTCCATGCCGGCCACGCCGGCCAGGGGTGATTCAAAAACCTCACGCCAAAGCGTGAGATCTGTTGCACCCTGGCAGGCGACCACCCTGGAGATCGCCGAGCGGCGCTGGCAGCTTTCCTTTTCTCCCACAGCAGATTACCTGGCTGAGCACCGCTCTTTTCAAGCATGGAGTGTACTGGCAGGTGGACTCATTTTTGCCGCCGGCGCCTGTGCCTTTCTCCTTGTCATGACCGGTCGCACTGCACGAGTCGAGGTTTTGGTCAGTGAGAGGACCACCGCACTCGAGTTGGAGATTGCCGAACGCAGACAGGCTGAAGATGAGCTGCGCAGATCGCAACGGCAATTGGCTGACATCATTGAATTTTTGCCGGACCCGACATTCGTCATCAATAACGAAGGAACAGTTATCGCCTGGAATCGCGCCATGAAAGAAATGACCGGAGTCTCGAGGAGTAAAATGATTGGCAAGGGCGATTTCGAGTATTCCTTACCTTTTTTCGGAAAGAGGAGACCGATACTGATTGACCTTGTGTTTGCAAGTGAAGAGAAGAAAAGGGAGTACTACGACTCTGTTTCAAAAGTTGGTGGCGCCATCGTTACCGAAACTTATGCGCCGGAAACATATGGAGGAAAGGGGGCATACCTGTGGGGTGTGGCAACCGGTCTGTTCGATGAGCAGGGAAATGTCACCGGTGCGATAGAATCCATAAGGGATATAAACGAGCGCAAGTTGGCCGAAATTGCGTTGCGCGAGAGCGAGGAACGGTTCTCAAGATTTTTTCGCGCCAGTCCCGTAGGCACCAGTATCTGCCGCTTGAGCGACGGCCAATTCGTCAACATCAATAATGCGTTTATGGGCTTATTTGGCTACAAGCGCGAGGAGGTCGTCTGTCAAAACCCGTATAAGCTGGCAATTTGGGCCCTTCCTGAAGACCCGGCTAATATGTTCGCGATACTGCAAGAACAAGGCAGGCTGCAAGACTTTGAAACCAAGTTCCGCAAAAAATCCGGTGAGATCATAGATGTGCTTATCTCGGCGGAGATGATCGAGATGGCCGGGCAGCAGTATATCCTGGGTCTTACACACGACATTACCGAGCGCAAGCGGGGAGAGGAGGCAAGAAAAAGACTTGAGGAACAACTCTTCCAGGCCCAGAAGATGGAATCGGTGGGACGGCTGGCAGGCGGTGTGGCGCACGATTTCAACAACATGCTGAGCGTGATCATCGGCCGGGCGGAAATGGCCCTGCAACAGGACGTTTCCAATGACAAACTCCAGCACAACCTTAAGGAAATCCTCAAAGCGGGCCTGCGTTCGGCAGAGCTTACCCGGCAACTGCTGGCCTTTGCCCGCAAACAGACCGCCGTCGCAAAGATACTGGATTTGAACGATACGATCTCGGGCATGCTCCAGATGTTGCGGCGGCTCATCGGCGAGGATATCGACCTTTTGTGGGCGCCGGAACTCGATCTGTGGAAAGTCAAAATCGATCCCTCCCAGGTTGACCAGATTCTGGCGAATCTTGTTGTCAACGCCCGCGATGCCATTTCCGGAGTTGGCGCCGTAACTATGAGGACAGAGAACGGTGTGATAGATGAATCCAATAGGGCACAGGCCGCCGAACTCATTGCCGGACAATATGTCCTGCTGACCGTGAGCGATACCGGAACGGGCATGACTCAGGAAATCCGCGAGAATATCTTCGAGCCTTTTTTTACCACCAAGGAACTGGGCAAGGGAACCGGGCTGGGATTGTCCACCGTTTACGGCATCGTTAAACAAAACGACGGTTTTATTTATGTCGCCAGCGAACTTGGGACAGGAACCACGTTTAAAATCTACCTTCCGCGGGTCGAGGGTCAAACCGCACAGGTTGACTCTGAGGAGATTACCCTCAAGCGTCCGACAGGCACGGAAACCGTCCTGCTGGTCGAAGACGATGAAGGGATCCTGGACCTCGGCAAGATGATTCTCGAAAATCTCGGCTACACGGTCCTTGCGGCGCAGACTCCGGTGGACTCCATACGTCTGGCCAAGGAGCATCCAGGAGATATTCACCTGCTGATCACGGATGTGGTGATGCCCGAGATGAACGGCCGGGAACTGGCAGAGCTGGTCGGCACCATCCGCCCTAACCTCAGGTGCCTTTATATGTCGGGCTATAGCGCTGACCTGATAGCACATCGCGGCATTCTGGACGAAGGACTAAATTTCATTCAGAAGCCTTTCGGCAGCGATGATCTTGCGGTAAGAGTCAGACAGGTGTTGGACCACGTGGAATGATGAATGAGGAATTATGAGTGAGTGACGTAGGACGGAGGACAGAGGACGGAGGGCTGAAATATTGTGCCTCCATTTCTCCTATTTCTTAAGCGGACTTTTAGACCATTTCCTTAGCATGCATTTTTAAGCCCCGCACAGTGATTGCGCAGGTCTAATTCAGCTCCGTAACCTCTAAACCCGGCTTTGTGGGCTCATTTCCAATCAGGTTAGACTCCCGCCGTTCTGAGACGGTTCTGAGGGCGAAATCTCCACCCATTCATCTATTTTGGTTCTTTTCCCTGGCTCCCAGATTCCTGCTTCCTGCTCCCCGCTCCCTGCTCGCTAATAGGTCCCGCAGCAAAAGTCTCCCTCGATTGACACCAACAAGAATGATTACTAACCTCTATTAAATGCCTGACTCCATTGTATAAAGCGGTCGGGCAGAATTGGACCCTTCAATTCAATTCTCCGGCAAAACTTCGACTTGAGAGAATGTCTCTCTGGGAAAGGAAACGGGGGATATGATTAGAATAGAGTGGTTAAGATTAAACGATATTGAAGCAATGCGCCGATTGTCGGCATTGTGTCAGGCGTAGTCGATTTGTATCCCTTACGATGAGTGCACAACCTGTTCGCTCACGAGGGTCAAATTTTTTGGTGGCCGATGAGAAGCCGGATGGTTGCAAGGTAGTTCTTCCCTTCAATAATTGCCGGCTGTCTCTGAAGATTGGATAAAGGAGCGACAATGTATGCAGCGCATTTAAAATTTGGAACGATGAGCAAGCGTCTTATTTCCGAAATGCTCATCTTGGTGGTTGGTCTTTGTTTGTGGGGCATACCGGCCAGAGCGGCCGACGATCCGCAGACAGTGGTCAAAACCGGTACGGATCAGGTCCTCAAAATACTCCAGCAGTACCCTCAAGACAGCAGGGAACGAAGGGAGCAGATTCTGGCGGCCGTCGGAGGATACTTTGACTTTCCTGCGATATCCAGGCTCGCCGTGGGACTGCAATGGCGCAATCTGTCCCCCGAAAAGCAGCAGGAGTTTACGCGGGAGTTCACCAAGCTGCTCTTTAACACATACGTAGGAGACCTCGAAAAATATGCTAAACAAGATATCACTTACAGGAAGAGGGAAATATACCAGGGTTATGTCGTAGTCGAGGCAAATGCAGGGGGCCAGACCGTTGATTATTACCTTCACCTCGTAAACGGAAACTGGAAGGTATACGATGTCGGGATCGGGGGAATGAGTCTGGTGACCAACTATCGCGATCAATTCGACCCAATATTGACGAATGGCTCTTTTGACCAGTTGTCGGTGGTATTAAAGCGGAAAATCGATCAGGTGTGTGCACTTGGTAAATGCTAGAGGCGTGTCGGAGAGATGGCGTTCATGGCCGTTTTCTGCTGATGCGACTTCACTGATGGTATTACCCTTCCTCTTGCCATACCGGCCCGGGCAAAAGTTGCCTGGGCCGCCTGATTCTTGAGCTTAAGCCGAAATCAAATAAAGATCGAACATCCTCAGCAGTGATCGCGAATGAGAATTGAGGGATTTAAGAATTTCACTCCTCATCGCGCAGCTATAGAACCAAGAGGAGTTATTTTTTACTGCTCACTGCTGTTCACTCTTCACTGCCCCTCGATCCAATCTCTCGCGAAAGAGCGCAGAATTAAGTCTTTCCTTTTTCGAATCGAAGAGCCATCTGTTTTTCCTGCGCGCCTCTTTTGCTTCCGCAGCGAAACATTCCAGTATGCGCAGGTCCCCGGCTTCAAGCTCGCCGGCCCTCTGCTTTTGGTCCGCCTCGGAGAGCAGGGCAAGGATTCCGAAAGTATAAAGAGATAGGGTAGTGATGCGGCGAAGCAGAAATTCCCTGTTTGCCGTTTGACCCCGGGCTATACTCCTGCCGTAGAGCAGCAGCCCGCTAAGAAGGAGGATTCTGGCGGCTTTGGCGCTTTTTTTCGCCTCGCGAAACGTCTTTCGCATCACCCGTTTCTCGAAGGCGGCGGGCCATTTATCCCCTTTTACGAGAAGCTTCAGTAGCTCGAAGGCAAGACCAAGATACGAGCGGCCCGATTCTTTGAGCCGTTTTTGGATCTGGCGCATACCCAAAAGGGCCGGGTATATCGAGTGCAGCTCGGTAGTGCCCTCGAAAACCGTCGCCACACGGAAATCACGCATCCGCTTCTCGTAGGGCAGGGTTTTCAGGTATCCCGCTCCGCCGGCCACCTGGAGAGCGTCATAGACGGTGTCCCATGCGCGCGTGGTGCCGTAGAGCTTGCAGTGGGAAGTTTCGATGGCCATGGGAACAAGCGGCTCACTCTGGAGAATTCCGGCAACCAGACGGTTCATTGCCGAACTGACCGCAATGCCGACCTCAGCACGCACGATCTTTTCCTGGACGAGCTGAAAGCTCTTGATCGGGACCTGAAATTGAATCCTCGAAGAAGCCCTTGCCAGCATGTCCCTTACCGAGACGCTCATCAGAGATGTAGAAGCGGCCCCCAGGCCCAGCCTGCCGTAATTTAGCACTGACATGGCTATTTTGAAGCCGTCGCCAGGCCTGCCGATGAGGTTCTCCTTCGGAACACGGACGTTCTTGAACTGGATGGCGGCGGTGGAACTGGCCCTGAGACCCATTTTGTCCATTTCTTTTCCAACCTGCACACCCTCCCACCCGGTCTCGACGATAAATGCCCCCATGAACCCCGGGCGCTTAGGGTCGAGCTGCGCAAAAACTGTCATGCCGCCCGCATAATTGGCGTTTGTAATGTAGGTTTTCTGACCGTTCAGCAAGTAATGGGTATCATCATGGCTCGCCAGGGCGGTCGTTTCGATGTGCTGAGCGTCCGATCCAATGTGAGGTTCGGTCAGAGCGAAGGCAAAAATCATCTCTCCGGATGCAGCCAGGGTCAGGTATTTCCGTTTCTGCTCTTCGGTCCCGAAAAGCTGGATTGCTTTTATTCCTATGGAAAGGTGTGCGAGGAATGTGAAAGCAACGGAGATGTCGAGCTTGACCATCTCATCGACCACTCTATAATATTCATGCAGGTTAAGGCCTTGGCCTCCGTACTCGGTTTCGATGCTTAGCCCGAAAAGTCCGCTCCTCCCCATTTCCCGCAGCAGATCTTCGGGTAGGGCTCCTTCAGCTTCGATCTTGCCGGGCGGGTAATCTTTCAAAAGGTCCAGGTAGCGCTTGACAATCAAGCCCGCCTTCGCCTCGTCCACCTTGGGAGGGCTAATGCGGATAAGTTCGAGATCAAACTCGCCAATGTAGATTTTGTCCATCAGCATGGTGTCCCCCGCTTACGGCTAACTTTACCACTAAGCCTGCGAAGTCAAGTCGGTTGATGCCTTTACCGGGTCTTCGCGCTTTTGCAGGACCTTTTTGCTCTCGGCGTTCCTTGCAATCTTTACGCTTAACCGCTGCCTGACGGTCGTTTAGTATCGCCGGTTTTTTCCGGGGCCATGAAGCGAAGGGTGCCATAGGAATTGGTCACGTCGTTGACTTTGCCGTCCCGGAAAATAACAACGGCAAAATCAAAGGACCAGCGATCTCCATGGATAGCGGTGGGAGTACCCTGAACGGCGAGCACTTCGTCAGGTGTGGAACCGATTGTGAAAAAATCTCCCGGCGATTCCGGGCCGGTTAGGGAGGAAGGCAGCACGCTCATTTTCAAGCTACCGAAATAGTTGTCGTATTCCACAACACGCCCGTTTTTGAACACAAGCTCGGAAAAGCCGTAAAACCACCTGTTCCCTTCGACCCTCGTAGGGGTCCCCTGGACCAGCAGGACTTCCTCTTCATTCGAGCCGATCGTGATGTGGGCGGGGGGTACGCGATCCTCGGAGACTTCAGGTTGCATGTTCACCCGCAGCGACCCGTCGAAATTATTGAACTTCGAGACGCGTCCATTTGTGAACTGTATCTCAGAGAGGCCGTAGATCCAGGTTTGGCCCTGGACGCGGGATGGGGTCCCCTGGATAGCGAGCACTTCGGAGGCAGTCGATCCCACGGTGAAAAAATCGCTCGACGCCTGCGGCTGAGACTGGAGCAGGGCAGGGGGCAAAGTGGGGGAAGGGGTGGCCGTGAGATCGGTTGAGGATTGCGGACCGTTTGCTTCCGGTGGTTTCGGGCTGTTTGGCTCTTTGGCCTCGGGCGAGTGTTCGACGGTAGGCGGGCCGAGAGTTTCCGTATCGACCGAGTTATCCGGAAAAAACGAAGGAAGTTGCGTTAAAATGAAAACGACTGCCGCCAATAGCAAGACAGGGACTACGATCTTGGCCCTGGAAAAGGCTCGGATATCGATTGCCGCCCGGATCCGGGCGGCTATGGTGGCGTCAGCTTTTGCTGGTGGCCGTTGCGCGGCATGAGGGCCGGTCCCGGGGCCGGCTGCTCCGCGATCTCCACGATCCGCGAGGGGTGGAGTTTTTTTCCAGCCAGCGGCAATACGCCTGTACGCTTCGTCGATTTCCCTGAACTTTTTCTCGGCAAACGCCCGGGCCTCGTAAGGTTTGGATTGGTGGCGATCCGGGTGCCATTTTTTGACAAGTGTCCGATAAGCCTGCCGTACTTCAGAGGACTTCGCGCCCGGTTCCAATCCCAGCACTCGAAAATCGGCTTCTAATAAGGCTTCGGGAGCCATAATCCGAAGTTCCCGTATAATTATGGGCCACGCACGCAGTTCGTCATCGTGCAAAATTTATGATAACTATATATCAGAGCGTTGAGTGGGAAAATGCGATTTTTACGCTTCAGTTTATAATTATAGAAATTACTATCAATGTTGAGCAGAGTAACTATAATCCAAAAAGCATTCCAAGAGCGTATTGGCCGGACAGGACCCACGGAAATATTTAAGCGTCCTGTACCGGGGACCGATAATATCAAAGAGGCGGGGAACCGATGCTCATACTAACCAGAAAACCGGGTGAGTCAATTTTGATCGGCGACGATATAGAGGTTACAATTACCTCAATCGATCAGAACAAGGTGAGAGTGGGAATCAAGGGCCCTGCGCACATTCCTATATACAGGGAAGAACTTTACAGGAAGATTCAGAAAGAGAATAGGGCTGCGGCGCTTATCGGCAAAGACGAGTTCGAGAATCTGCTCGACATCTATTCCAGTGGTCGGAAAGGTGATGACCCGGACCGGCAATGAGTGCCAGAATTGTCACTCAAGGAGCCTTCATGCAGGTTGATACGTCCCGTTTCGGAAAAATAGAGATAGCGGAAAAAGAACTGATCACTTTCCCTTGGGGGATTCCAGGTTTTGAAGAACTCAAAAGCTATGTGCTGCTGGAGTATAAGAACGGTCCGTTTCAATGGCTCCAGTCAGTAGAGGAGCCCTCCGTGGCTTTCGTCGTTTGTGCCCCTGACTTCCTGGGCATGGTATATACCGCGCCGGATGCGAAAAAGAGGCTGATCAACCTGGAACGTGATGAGGACCTGGTCGTCCTCAATATAGTCTCATTCAACCGGGCACAAGGGGCCGTGCACTTTCATGTAAAAAGTCCGCTCCTGTTCAACGTTGCATCAAGGGTCGGGTATCAATGGACAATGGAAGCCGATGAACTTAGAGGTAATCTCACAATTCCCGCCGGCGGTCCTGGACAAGCAGAGTGATTTGTCTTAAAAAAATCGTATGAGATCGAAAATGAGAAGAGAAAATACTGCCGGCAACCCCGGGGCCCTCGGCGGCTTCTCGGTTGCGAGCTACAACATCCATAAGTACGTCGGAATCGACGGTGTATTCGATCCCGAACGTGTCACGCAGGTCATAAAGGAATTGAAGGCGGAGATTGTTGGGCTGCAGGAAATCGACTCACTGTATTACAAAAAGGAAAACCTGGCCGGTGTGATAACGAAAAAAGCCGGCCTGGAGCTGGTGCTGGGGCCGACCAAGCGAAACCGTTACGGCCATTTCGGGAACGCACTGCTGACTTCATGCACGGTGAAAGATGTAAGGCGCATTGATTTGAGCGTATTCGGAAGGTCGCCTAGAGGCGCTCTTGACGTGGACTTGCTGGTAAAAGGGGAAACCATCCGGGTGATAGTGGCCCATCTGGGGCTGGGACTCAGGGAACGCCGCAGGCAGATCAGGCGCCTGCTCGACATCTTTTGCTCAGAGCGCGACAGAATGGAAATAATGCTCGGCGATTTCAACGAATGGCTCCCAGTGGGGAATCCTCTGTGCCGGGTTCACGGTTTTTTTGGAAAATCGCCGCCCTTGCGGACTTTTCCCTCTTTCATGCCTGTTCTGCCGCTTGACAGAATCTGGGTACGGCCCATGGCTTCCCTGCTGAGTATATCAACACACAAGTCGCCGCTGAGTCGAAAGGCTTCGGACCATTTGCCCGTCAAGGCCGTTATCGTTCAAGGCGGCAATACGAACGGCAACACGTTGTGCGAGCAAGTGATTTAGGGCTTGTCTGTCAGGTGGCCCAGGTTCAGACGCCGGCTCTTATAGATCCTTCAGGTGCGGGTAAACCGGACGAAATTTTTAAAGTGCTTTTTGCCCGCAATTCTTGCCAAAAGACCCAAAAGCTCCAGGCCAAAAGTACGCCTCCGGTACTTCAAAACCCCTTTTCATAAATCGCAACAGAATATACTATTGGCCAATTGTGCGCCGATGCAGCGGCCAGGCGCTATATCTCGAAAACAGGACCCGACTTCTTCGATGCTTTATTCCCGAACCTTTTTTTCCTTGGCTGTAGCGAATCTCTCGTGCCTCTCCAGCTACGGCGCCTTTTTTCTTTTCCCCCTCTTCATCACGGCCCATGGCGGGGATCAGGTCGACATCGGCATCATTATGGGAGTCTTCGCATTGTCTTCTGTGCTGTGCCGCCCATGGATTTCAAACATGATCGACAGGGTCGGAAGGAAGAAAAGCTATGCGGCAGGCTCGATGATCATGACGCTCATGCCCCTTGCATACCTGTTTTTCAGAGGCGCTCTGGATAGTTTTTATCTTCCTCTAATTATGGTGCGGGTCGTTCACGGGATTGGATTCGCGATTTGCATTACTGCCGCATTCACTTACATTGCCGACATAATACCCGATGAACGTCTGAACGGAGGACTCGGGATGTTTGGGATATCCGGGCTTATAGGCACTGCTCTCGGCCCGGTTCTAGCGGAAATCATCATCAACAGGGCGGGATTCGACCTTCTGTTCATCGTTGCGGCCGCTTTGTCCGGTGTGGGGCTGATAATCCAGTATCCACTGAAGGATGCCTACGTTCGCCTGGTCAAGCCGGTTGAGTCCTCATTCTTTCTGGTCCTCCAAAAGAGGCGGGTTGCCATGATAGCCGCCATAGCCCTGCTTTTCGGGTTTGGGCTGGCAGCGGTAAACGGGTTCGTATCGCCGTATGCGAGCGAAAAGCGGATTTCTTTCATGTCGCTCTACTACATCGCATACTCTTGCGCCGCGATCCTCACCCGGCTGTTGGGGGGCAGATTTATTGACCGTCAGGGCGAAGACAGGATCATACCATATGCTCTGGCACTCATGGGCGGGGGGCTGTTGGTGCTGGTGTTCATGAAAGAAAGCGGTCTGCTCTTTTTTTCGGGGTTTGTGACCGGATGCGGCCACGGGTTGCTCTATCCCGCGCTGAACGCCCATGCCCTCAGGGCGGAACCCCAGAATGTCAGGGGCAAGATCACGGGGGCCTACACCGGAAGCATTGATGCCGGGGCGTTCATCGGATCGGTAATCCTCGGATATGTAGGCGAACTTGAGGGTTTCCAGGCCCTATTCCTTGCAGCGGGCGCAGCGGTCCTTTGCGCCATATTTATCTTTCGTCCTGTGAATATATCTAATCTACCCCGCCCCAACGGCTGAAAAAAGCGCGACCAGCACGCCGATCAGGCTCTCCCCTGCTATTATTCCCGAGGCCGCCGGTATAATATGTCCTTCCATACGGGTTTTTCGCACAATCGATGCTATGAGGGCCCCCAGAAAAATAGAGAGCGTGTTCCAAAATGGAATTACAAACGCAAGCCCCAAACCCATTGCTGAAGGAAGACAAGATCGGATTCGCGAAGGCGCCAGGCGATCGAGTACCGACAGCAGCGCGCCTACAGCTATCCCAATGACAAGGGCAATTCTGGCTGAGCCGTGCAGGCTGGAGAGTCCGTTGGCGAGCAGTTCGGCCACCCCTTTCCACACCTGAGCGCTGGGAGCGGGGAATTTGTCGCCGCCGAGAATGTCGGGCGTTGGCGCCAGAAGGTAGAAACAAGGGACGATAACCGCCGCCCCGGCAAAAATGCCAAAAAATTGTGCAATGAACTGCTTCCTCGGATTTGCCCCGAGAAGATAGCCCGACTTGAGGTCGGTCAGAAGGTCGGCGGAGGAAGCGGCCGCCCCTGCGGTTACCCCCGCCGTCATCAGGTTTGCGGTGATGTTCGAAGGAGCGATGATTCCATAGGATAACTGAGTGATCTTGCCCATTGCGCCAATTGGGGTGATATCGGTTTCTCCCGTTGCGCGGCACGCGACGACCGAGAGGAAGAAAGTCATTATTACCGAGAGCGCGCCCATCCACCATGAGATTGAAAAGTAGACCACCTGTACCGCTACTATCCCGATGCCGGAAACAATAAGCCCTGCTATAAACCAGCTTCCCGGAACCTCTATTCCGTCCATCTTGCTCAAATCTGAATTAGATCCCTTGTCGTCGCTCTTCAACCCCTTCCGCTGCAAAATCTGTCCGGTACCGGCAATCGCTCTCCACACCGTCTTCCACTGAAAGGCGAAAGTCAGCAAACCTGAGGTCACCATCAGGGCAGTCCCGCCCCAAAGGCTCCAGGCCACAATATTTTTGTATCCCAGTCCGTGGATTATTCCCCTTTCGTAGATATAGGGAGTGATCAGTAAGTAGTTAAGGATGCCTCCCGCCAGCATGCTCCAGGCCACCTTCATTCCTATTATCGCCCCAGCCGCCACCATGATCCCACTTAACTCAAAGGAAACAGTCCAGGAAGCCAGGTTCTGTCCGGCAAGCCTGCCGGGAAATTCGATCATCGCGGGCAACTTCAGGTAGCCTGGCCACCAGGAGAGAGTGTTTTCTCTAAGAAACGCCGTCGCACCGCCAAAAGCGGCTGCTATTCCAAGGCTTTTTGCCTTTCTCGATGCCGCCTCTCCTTTGGCGTAAAGCGAACGCAGAGTCTGGGCTGCTGCGATTCCACTCGGGAAGGGAAGTTGTTCGATGTTTATCATCTGCCTCTTCATCGGGATTGCCAGAAAAACGCCGAGAACCGCCACCAGGACGGTCCATGCCATCAATGTCCAGAAAGGCATGTGGTGGCCCTGTATGAGGAAAAGGGCGCTTACAGCGCTCACCATTGTGCTGCCGGTCGAATATCCCGCCGAACTGGCGGCTGACTGCATGCAGTTGTTTTCGAGAATCGAGAGGTTGGAACTGAGGAGTCCCATGCGCCGGAGAACAGCGCCAAGGGTGAAGGAGAGAATGCACGAGGTTATTGCTATACCAAGGCCCCAGCCGGTCTTGAGGCCCACGTAAAGGTTCGACACGCTCATTACGGCGCCCAGCAAACACCCCATGAGGACGGCCCTTGTGGTGAGCTGAGGCAAATCACGCCGGTAGATGTTGCTAAACCACTCCAGTTCAATCTCGGACGGGGATTTTCCCCTTGGGTCTATGCCTGTGAAGTCGTCCAGAAAAATCTCCATGAATAGGCTTGAGGTTGACGTGCAAACTACCACCAATAACTCATTTAAACAACCGCACTCGTTCGTGCGGCGCCCTTGTTCCATGGACGCAACGGAATCTCAAAAATCAGTGTGGCCGGGCTCTCGAATAATTGTTACCATGCGCTGGACCGATTGATTCGTTGTTGGAGCAACCCGGCATGAGAGTGCTGCCGGGATTTCACACGTGAACCGGAACCCAAAGACAAGGGAAGAGCTATGTTAAAGGTTTTGACGGTCCTTATGGCGATCTGTGGGATTTTCACCACCTATAGCCCGGTTTGGGCGATAAGCGATGGGGCTGCGAAGCTGCGCCATCTTAACGGCCTTTCCGAATTCACGCCCCCGGAATCTTTTTTAAACGGCAATTTCATTGCAGATGAAATCGAACCGCAATACGTGTTTGGAAAGGTCAAAGACTTTTGGAAATCCCGGTCATATCCGGCGGTTTGGCTTATCGAAGACGGCCAAAAAGACCGGATCAAGAACCGGCAGGACCTGTCGGGTCCCTTTGAATATACACTCTATCTGGAAGAAGACTGTCCAGGGAAGGTTGTATATTACGTTTTCGTAGATCGTACCCAAGGCAAATCCGGCCAGTGGATGGAGTGGCGCAGGGTTTTTCATAAAAGCAAGGCCGACGAGGAATACGGGGCGGTCGGTGTCCTTCTGGAAAAGGCTGCCCAGAGCGGATTTCCCGTTGACGCCGAGCTTCGGTTCATCGAAATTGGAGGCAATCTTATTTCAAAAAAACCTGAGGATTTCCTCACAGGCGATCTCAAGATCGGCCCGATATACGACCTCAAGCAGGGCAAGCCTATCACCCAATGATGTTGTGGATCGCTCGGGCGAAGGTCAATTAAGAATTCGGGAATAAAAATTTCACAAAATGTCTGGAGGCCGTGTAATGGAACAAGAAGAGAAATACAAAGGTTTATCACGCCGCAACTTTATCAAGACCATTGGATTGGCGGGAATAGCTTCAACCGGGCTGGATATGGGCAAAGCCGGGGCCGCTCCGGAACAGGCTGACGCCGGCAAATCCGTCCTCCCCCGGCGCAAGCTGGGTAAAACGGGCGTCGAAGTGTCGGTCCTCACGCTTGGCGGAATGTTCGACACGATCAATAATCAACTGCTGCTCAGGCAGGCCCGCACCTGGGGCGTGAATTTCTGGGACTCCGCCGAGGCCTATGGAAATGGTTTGAGCGAGGAGGGCTATGGCCGCTTTTTCGCTCGAAACCCTGATGTAAGGAAGGAAATATTCCTCACTACAAAGTTGCGCCCAAGGGACCCCGGCGCCATGACCGAGGGGCTGGAAGCCTGTCTTAAGAGGCTTTCCACAGATTATGTAGACTTATTCTACATGCATGCGATAGATAAATTCAGCGAAATTGCCGAGCCCAAGCCATTCAAGCAATGGGCTTCGGAAATGAAAAAGGCCGGCAAAATCAAATTATTTGGGTTCAGCTCTCACGCCAATATGGAAGACAATCTGCTGAGCGCAGCAAAAGAAGACTGGATCGATGTAGTCATGTTTACTTACAACTTCCGGGTTATGAACACCGGGAAGATGAAAGATGCGATCGCTGCCTGTGTGGATAAGGGAATCGGGCTCGTCGCCATGAAAAGCCAGGGAGGCAAACAGGAAAAGAAGGAGAGCGAAGCCGAACTGCAGTTCGCGGAGCGATTTCTAGAGCGCGGCTTTACCGATAAGCAGGCCAAGATAATGGCCGTGCTGGAAAACCCGCACATTGCAAGCATTTGCTCCCAGATGCCGAGCCTGACGATTCTTTCGGCAAATGTGGCGGCGGCGCGGAATCAGACGAGTCTTAGCCGGAGCGATTTCGAGCTGCTGGAAAGATTTGCGGCCGAAACGCAGGAAAGCTACTGCGCCGGGTGCGGCCGTATCTGCCATGAGGCGGTCGGAGGGGTGGTCCCGGTTAGCGACATAATGAGGTGCCTGATGTACTATCGCGATTACGGGGAACACGGCCTGGCGCGTGAAGTTTACGCCGGCTTGCCGGTCCAGGCCAGGGAGAGGCTCACGCAAGTCGATTATTCTCTCGCAGAAAAGGCCTGCCCGCAAAAACTTGCAATTTCGAGGCTCATGCAGGAGGCTTCAGAAATATTGACTTCGTAGATAATTTATTGCCTGATACCAAGTTGCCATCATAGTTGTACTTAAATTGCGACACTGCTGAAATGCCTTGAAGGGGCTTAATAAGTCAGCCCAGGGAGGCGCCCCGCAGCCTCCATGGGTATGGATGCACACAAGTTTAGCTTGGTGTTAAATCTCTTCAGCAGGAGGCAACAATGTCAACTAATATCAGAATTGTCCACGCGCACGACTTCATCAGAGCGGCCCCGGAAGGAGATCTCGATCTCGAAGAGAGTCAGAGACTCCTTATGGAGATCGCGTCAGTCACGGCCGGTCTGGTCGACTACGAAATAATCATAGACACCCGAAAGGCGCAGATAGAAATGTCTGCAACCGACCTTTGGTATCTGGCGGCTGAACTCAGCAGCCTTCGGAAGGCCTTTTTTCGAAAGAAGACAGTCGTTCTTTGTCCAGTTGAACGATTTGACAAGGCAGGGTTCTTCGCACTGTGCGCCAAGAACAGAGGCTTCCGGGTGAAGGCTTTCACTTCTTTCGAAGATGCAATCGAATGGCTGATTGCGAATGGGACCTGACGCCTGACATTTTTAAGGCCACGTTAGATTATTGATTTGTCCTGAAACAGGATTTTGTTCACGGTTGTGGCCAAGTCCCTCAAGTCTATCGGCTTCATGAGGAATCCTTTGATCCCCACACGCTTGGTCCAGTTTTCATCAACGGCCGCACTAAATCCCGTGCAGAGGATTATGGGGGTATCGGGGCGGATCTTCAGAATTTCTCTTGCCAGATCGATCCCAGTCATATGAGGCATCGTCAGATCGGTGATGACCAGATCAAAGCTATCGGCGCGTGATCTGAAAGCCTGGAGCGCATCGTAACTGCCATATCTTTCGGCAACATCATAACCCAGGCACTCAAGCATCTCCTTTAGCATATCGACTATAGGTTTTTCGTCATCGACCACCAGAACGAGACCCTTTCCGATGGGAAGAGGTTCCAGGGCCTCGACCATTGGCGCCTGCAGCATTTTCGTTCTCGGGAAATAGACATCAAAAGTGGCCCCTTGGCCCGGCTCGCTGAACACGGCGATGCCTCCGGACAGACTCGTAATTATACCATAGACCAAGGCCAGCCCCAGGCCGGTTCCCTCAGACGGCCCTTTAGTGGTGAAATATGGCTCGAAGATTCGCTGTCTTACCGCTTCGTCCATTCCGTGTCCCGTGTCAGAAACACTTAGTCTCAGGTAAGGTCCCGGGGCCAAGTCGGGAACTTCGCTTATTGCGACTGAGTCGATATCCACATTTTCTAGGGTGATGGACAGCACTCCTGCTTTCCCGCGCATAGCGTGAGAGGCATTCGTGCACAGGTTCATCAGCACCTGGTGAATTTGCGTGGGATCGGCCATAGTAGTGGCATAGATTGCTCCCTCATCGATATCCTGGCGTATCTCCAAGGTAGAGGGTAATGACGATCTAAGCAGCTTAATCGTTTCTTTTACCAGAAGACTGACTTGCACCGGCCTGTGTTCCTGTTCCGTCTTGCGGCTGAAAGTGAGTATTTGTTTGACAAGTTCCTTGGCGCGGTTGCCGGAGAGAAGAATCTGTTCCATGTTATGGTGCAAACGGCTGTCTTTTGGAACTGCATTCAGTGAGAGCTCGGCATAACCAATTATCGGCATAAGTATGTTGTTAAAGTCATGCGCAATTCCTCCGGCCAGCGTACCGATAGCCTCCATTTTGTGGGCTTGATTTAGTTGGGACGCAAGCCTCTTTCTCTCGGTGATGTCCTGTGCCGTGCCCTCCATCCTGATGATCTTGCCATTGATATCATGAACAGCAACTGAGTTAATAGTAATCCATGCAACGCTCTTGTCCTTCCTGAAAACCTGCATCTCAAAGTCTTGAGCCATTCCCCGCTCATCCATCTGTCGGATCGCTTCGTAGCGGTGAGCGGGATTGACATAGAGTTGTCGAGATATGTCGCTTATCGTATTCAATGCCTCTTCCGGCGAATCATAGCCAAGGATACGGGCAGAAGCCATATTAAGGCTTAAGAATCTTCCTTCCGGGGTTACTTGAAATATGCCCATTACGGAATTCTCGAATATGCCCCTGTATTTTGCCTCCGCCTCCACAAGAGTTTCTTGCATGTGCTTACGCTCGGTGATGTCGCGTATCGACTCGATTGCTCCGACAACATTTCCCTTGGAATCAAACAGGGCGCTTGCCGTTCCGCGAAGATATACTTCACCACCCCTGAGTGCCGGTATATATGCTTCGCCGGCAATTGCCCTGTCCGTCCTTTTCAGCGCTGCATACTTCTGTTCGATTTCCTGCCGGGATTCGAGAACAAGGTCGATCAGGATGGGTCTGCGTTCTCCGTAAAATGGCAGGGCGTACTCATAATTGCCTTTCCCCAACATATCCGCCGCCCTTGTCCCCGTCATCTCCTCGATAGCCCGGTTCCACGCGATGACCTTGCCTTCTTTATCGATAACAAGGGTGGCATCAGGCAGGAAGTCGATGATGTCCCAGAGTTGTTGATGAGATTCTATAAGCTCTTCCTCGGCCTTTTTGCGGTTGGTAATGTCACGCGCAATAAAAAGCAGCAGATGCTGCTCTCGAATCACAGTTGGAAAGGCTCTTACTTCCAGAAAGACTTGTTTGCCGTCTTTCCGATTCAGAACGAACTCATCGGGCCCCGAAGGATAGCCAAGTCTATTCCTGGCCAACAGCGCGAGGGCCCTGGGGATGTCTTCCGGCAGCAGAAGGTTTGCTTCAAACAGGTTTTTCCCAATCAGCTCTTCCCGCTTATAGCCTGCTGCCTCTTGCGCAGCCTTGTTGCCATCCAAGAAGTTACCTTGCAAGTCACAAAGGTAGTAAGGGTCCGGAGCGCACTCGAACAATACTTTTAAGCGTTCCTCCGAGCGCTTGAGTTCTTCCTCCGCCTGCCTTTGTTCGGTGACATCGCGAATGGATTCAATAGCTCCCACGCGGTTTCCATGTGCGTCGAACAGAGGCGCGCCGGTGCAAAACACGTAAGCCCCCTGGCCTCCATAGACACAGGAAACATAAATTTCCGCGCGCAGAATGCCGCCCTTTTTCGTGACATGCTGGTATTTTGATTCGAGTTCCTCATCGGGGGCATCGATGAGATCGAGCAGTTGCGGCCGCCGGTCCCCGTAAAAGGGGACAGTATAGGCGTGGTCACCCTTGCCTATCATCTCCTCCTTGCTTACCCCGGTCATCTCTTCCATGGCGCGGTTCCAGGCAATAACCTTCTTATCTCTATCGACGACTAGTGTTGCATCCGGCAAAAATTCGATGATGTCTTTCAGTTGCCGGTTCGCGGAAATCAGTGCATCCTCCGCCTGCCTGCGCTCGGTGATGTCAAGAAGTGATGCGACTCTTCTTTTTGTATCGGCAATCACATCAATGGTGAGTAAGCAATCTTTTGTCTGGTTATGCCTGTCAATAAGGCGGAATTCGTATTGTTTCGGAGTAGCTTTTGCGTCGGCTCCGCGCAGGCGATGACGCTCCAGCATCCTCTCCAGGTCTTCTTTCACAACAAATTCCGTCCAGCTCTTTTTGTTTTCAATCTCATCTCTCGCGTAACCTGTCAGTTTCTCGAATTCCGCATTTGCAAGTGATATGATGGTATCTTCTTCGAATATGACCGTGGCCGTGCCCGTGTTTTCAAAGATGGCCCTGTAACGGTTTTCGGATTCTCTCAGGACTTCTTCGGTCTTTTGGCGATCGGTAATGTCTTCGATAGTCTCGATAGCGCCAACAACAATCCCCTGAGAATTTCTGATTGCTGCAGCCGTACAGTGAAGCCATTTCTCTTCTCCACCAAATTCAGGGAAGAAGTCGGTTGCTTCGTACGCATCTTCAATCAAGCTGGACTTGTTGGATATTCCATTATACCAATGCGAAATTACCTCCGGGGTTGCCTCATCTACGAGCAGGTCGGCCATACAAGGCCTCGCTGTACCGTAGAAGGCCCTCCAGTCCCGATCTGTCCCCACCACCTCGTTTGCCCTGATTTTGCTCATTTCCTCCAACGCTTTGTTCCAGTAGACCACCTTGTGGTCTTTCCCTATGACAAAAGCGGGAAGCGGGTAGCCCTGGATCACGCTTCGCAGTTGCTGCTCGCTGTCTTTCAGTTCTTCTTCAGCCCGTTTGCGCTCGGTGACGTCCTGATTTGCTCCTCGAGTTTTGACGACGCTGCCCGTCTGGTCGCAAACAACCCCGTAACGGACGATGATATGGCGCTCCTCACCATCAGCGCGGATGATTCGGTGTTCCAGTTGATGGATGAAATTGGGATCTTTGGTTGCCAACGCTTTGGCGATCTCCTCAGCGACTAAATGAGATTCCTCCGGAGGGATGAACTTGCGAGTATAGGCCTCGGCGCTCATCAGCGGCCCCCCTTCATGCTGGGAGGTTGTGCCATACAGCGCATAGAACTGGTCGTCGAAACTAAACATGCCGGTCTTGACATCGTATTCCCACTGCACCAGCTTGGCGATGTCCATGGCTATCTTGAGCCGCAATTCGCTCTCGTGCAGTGCCTCTTCCGCCTGCCTCCGCTCGTTGATATCTCGAGCTTCCGCAATCAAAAAAGCAACGCCGCCATCTTCATCCATTAGGGGTTTAAGAGAAAAGTCCATGCAATGGAGACTCCCATCGGGTGAAGGATGGGTGGGCTCTAAGCGCACGACCTCTCCTGCCGCAGCCTTCTCTACAGCCGCACGCAGTGTTTCCTGCAATTCAGTGGAATGTGTCCACCACGGAGTTTCCCAAAATGGCTTACCTATTACGTCCGATTCTTGGACTCCAGAGAATTGCAAAGCGGTTCTATTTGCCTCTATGAGCCTGCCGTCAATGGTGAGTAACCCCATGAACTGGAAAGTCTGGTCAAAGATCGCTCTGAACTTCCGCTCTCCTTCTTTTAGAGCCTCCTCTGCCCGCTTGCGCTCGGTTATATCCAGGATGGCCCCGATCACTCCGCCAACAGAGCCGTCCCCCATGGAAAATGTGGCCTTGTGGAAGACCACATTATGAACAGATCCATCCGCGTCCCTCACAGATGATTCATAAATCTGGATACCGGGACTCCTGAACAGGGCAAGGTCCTTTTCGTGGTAAATAGCCGCGAGTTCCTCGGGTGCAATTTCAAAGACCGATTTGCCTATGATTTCGTCTCTGCCCATATTTAAGAAGCTTTCGTATGCTTTGTTGCACCCGAGATAGCGGCCCTCCGGGTCCTTAAAAAAAACAGGCGCCGGCAAGGCGTCAATCAACTGCTGCTGGAACCATGCCGACTCCTGCAATACTTTCTCCGCCTGCTTTCGACTTGTAATGTCCCGGACAATCCCCAGAATGAGTATCTCATTACCCAATTCCATGCGGTTAAGGCTTACCTCCGCATCAAACGGCGTCTCGTCGCGCCGGCAGTATCTCCACTCAAAAAACTGCGGCGTCCCGGAAAAAGCGTTGGCCATCTTTTGAATGGCCTCTTCTTTGGAATCCCTCCCAGTGGGTTGGACGGATGGCGAAAAATCATAGAAATAATTACCGATAAGTTCTTTACGTTTGCATCCAAACATTTTTAGAGCTGCATCATTGCAGTCGATAAATTTGTTGTCCAAGACCAAAAATATAGCGTCAGTGGCACTTTCAAAGAGCGTTCTGTACCTGACCTCACTCTCTCTTAGCGCCTGCTCGGCTTGATCGCGCTCACTACTCCTCGTCTCAACAAGCGACGCCATTTCATCGAATGATTTAGCGAGCTGGCCAAATTTGCCGGGCGTGTGCGGCAGACCCGTGCGCGTTCCCAACTCCCCCCGGGCGAATAGCTGCGCAGCGGCGACCAATTGGTTGATTGGGGCTGCAAATGTGAAATTCCCCAAAAGCCATGCCAGAAGCATCGCAGAAAGAGCTGCGATCCCCAGAACCGACAGGTTGCTCGACAATTGAATATTTGCTTTTTGGACAATCTTTTCTTTAGGAAAACCAACAGACATAAATAAATAAGGAGGCGAATTCTCACTTAGGTGCAATCGTTTAAAGGCGTAGATACGATTTATTCCATCGGTGCCGGCCCTCTTAAAAATGCCATGATCGAGATCACCCGGCGTAAGCTCCAACGTTTCTTGGGCAACCTGCTCCTGCGGGGCAGCCAGGCTCTCAGCCGGTAGTAAAGCGTTTTTTCCCGCCTCCCGGATTGCATCGTGCCGATGGTCCAATCCGGATAGGATAACGGCTCCAGCGGCAGGCAGAAAAATAAACAGTAACAATAACGATAACTTCTTGCGAATGGGCCAGGAGGTTAAGATTCGTAGGCCGGACATAGTCCTTCCTCCCAATTGTAGAACCTCAAGTGCGTTGGTCGGCGGCAGTGAGTTCGGAGCGCGAACACTCGCGCGATGGTTGACTTTCTCCGTCAGTTCTTGCGTCGCTAATCGTGAAAATTTTAACACAAAGGTCAGGCATCGAGAAGCGAATTCATTTTAAATAATAACCGTATTCCGGACACCCCCGGGACTTCAGAAGTCCCAGAGGGTAGGGCTGAGCGGATCAGAAATCTCTCACTTCGGTCTCATCAAACGGGATTAAATGCCCAGACCTGCCATTTGTATTCATCGAAGCAGTTTTGAGATTCCTGTTTCCTTTGTTTGCCCTGGATGTAATCTTTGTGGGCATTCCGTCAATTGGCGCCGTACTGGGTTGCAGCGCGTTCCGGGCTTTTTCGCGTGTATCTTTCCGATCCTTTATTTTCCTCCCTCCGCCGACTCCGTTTGTCGTTCCACCAACAATAGTCACAAGGTCCTCAACGAACCCTTTCATGTGCGCAGCCTGGGCGTTCATCTCCTGTGAAGCGGCAGCAGACTCTTCGGCATTTGCGGCATTTTGCTGGACAACTTTGTCCATTTCGCTGACGGCCTTGTTAATCTGCTCGATCCCCTGGGCCTGCTCGTTGGAAGCCGCCGCGATCTCACTGACCAGTTCTCTCATTTTTCCTGCACTGGCGGCCACCTGAAGAAATTCAGTGCCGGTTTTTTCAGCTATTTCAGATCCCTCCTTGATCCTCTTGACGGAGCCTTCGATGAGGTTGGCGGTATTTTTGGCTGCATCGGCGGCCCGCATGGCGAGATTTCTCACCTCGTCCGCAACGACCGCGAACCCTGCTCCGGCTTCGCCTGCCCGTGCAGCCTCCACTGCGGCATTAAGGGCCAGCAGGTTTGTCTGGAATGCAATTTCGTCAATGGTTTTGATGATCTTCGAGGTCTCCTCACTCGCTTTGGAAATTTCCGCCATGGAGGCGGTAAGCTCGCCCATTGAATTATTGGCCCTGGAGACCACCAGGCTGGTTTCGGCCATCAAGTTATTGGCCTCATTGGCATGGCCGGCATTTTGTTTTGTCATTGACGACATTTCTTCAAGAGACGAAGATGTCTCCTCAATCGAGGCCGCCTGCTCCGAAGCCCCTTCCGAAAGCGATTGGCTACTGGCGGCGACCTGACCGGATGCCGCGGATACCTGATCGGCGCCGTCATTCAGACCCTCAACGACCCGTGTAATCGGTCTCGAAATGCTGCGGGCAAAGAGCAATACCAGGATGATTGTCAAACCGAGAAAAATGGCTCCTACGAGGAGAATGCCGTTTCGAATGGCGTGCGTCGATGCCAGGAACTCGTCCGTTGGCTGTGTCACCGCGACACTCCACCCATTGAGCTTCACCGGTGCAAAACCCGCGATCTTGGGAATGCCGTCATAAACATAGGACTCTACTCCCGCTTTGTGGGCCAGCATGCTGCTTGTGATGACCTCCATCCCTTTGAGCTTTGACAGGTTCAATTCGAGGATGAGTTCTTTTCTGGGATGAGCGATGATGAGTCCATTAGTATCCACCATAAAGGCATATCCGGTCTTGCCCACCTTGGTCCCGGCAATCTTTTCCACAAGAAAGTCGATCTTTAGGATAGTTGCGATACACCCGACAAACTCCCCGCCCTCTCCAAAAATGGGAGCACAGATCGGTACTACCGGGTTGCCGGTCATTTTGGACTTGACCACGGTCCCAATGCCGGCCTTGCCTTCTTTAGCGGCCTTGAAGTAATCGCGGTCCGCAACATTGAGGCCCTTGATTTCTCCGTTGCTCCCGTCCGCAAAGACCACCCCCTCAGGGTTCACGGCAACAATCGCCTCATACTGACCGCCGATCTGCTTCATAACGTCAGACAGGTGACGATTCAGTCTGTCGATATCCGTTGCGGAACCTTCCGATGTCCCCCTGGCAACCCTGGCTGCAGTCTCAGTGGTGATCTTCTCCATGGAAAGTTCTTTTGTCAGTTTGATCTCTTCTGATAGAGCTACCCCGGTCGTATCAACAAGCTTTTCTGCGATGTGGGCGGCTTGTTCCCCGGAGAGTTCCGTCAGGGCATCGGATGCCTTCATCACTGCAAACATGCCTATAACCAGTAGGGGCACAACAACAATGATGATTCCTCCCAGAGTGAGTCTTGTGGCTAATGTCAGCTTCTTCATGTCAATTTTCCTTCCTTCTTGTTATGCAGCTTTGTCCAAGAGAATGCAATCTTCGCTTGTCAATAACCGGTCGATATCGAGCAGGATTTTACGTCTCCCGCAGTCTTTGCCATTCCGAGTATATATTTTGTATTGAGAGTTGTCCCAAAACAGGGAGTGTCTTCAATATCGGAACTTTTGATATTCACCACCTCCGAGACCGAATCGACTACGATGCCAATCTGCAGACTGCCCGTGGGTGCATCGATCTCCACCACCACGATGCAGCTACGTTCCGTATAACTTACAGAAGCCATAGCGTACCGGACTCTTAGATCGATTACAGGGATCACTTTCCCCCTCAGATTAATGACACCCTTTAAGTACTCAGGAGCCTGCGGAATAGGTGTGATCCTCATCATCCCGATAATTTCCTTAACGCGCAATATGCCAATCCCGTACTCCTCATCCCCCAGGGAGAATGTGAGGTATTTACCTTCCCGGTCCACCCGGTAGCTGCCGCTTTCATCTGCCAATGCTCTTTTTTTTCTTGCATGACGTTAATTCCTCTTGTGAACGACTCTGTTGCATTCTACATGTCCTTGACATTTCTCCACGCGCCGCAGCATTTTGGCCAAGACAGCGATAACTTCCTCAGAATTCCAGTCAGTGGTGAGAAACCGCGGCTTCAAATCGTGGCCAATTGAAACGGTCTCCTGCTCACAGTCCGGAAGAACGAGGATGATGCGAATTGAGGTCAGAAACTCTCTGATGGAAAGAAGATCGATCAGATCATCCCGACTGAAAACCACAAGGACTGCAGCAAAAAGATCGTATGCGGATTTGAGAAGTGAATGTTGAAGCTCCTCCAAATTCCGGCACACCACGAGGCTTGCCGCAGGAACCAGAAAACGGATCTGATCGAGCAGTCCTGCGCTGAAATCGTTCGGATCGGCGCAGTAAAAGATGAGTTTCATAAGCACACTCCTTTACGGGACTATAAATGGCAACAACCATGCCGCAAGGTATGGAGTCAATCTTTTGTAGTTATTTCGGTTTGTTAGGCTATGGTGGGGTGAGTTTTAGAATGCGCGGATCTGTCCTGTTTTCAGGACTAGTTCCGCAATATCGGACAATGTCCTGAAAATAGGACATTGCACGGGACGAAAGCGGTGTGGGCTTTCATGAATTTGTCAGGGTGGTATTCGTCAGGTTATGTTTTTTCAGAAGGTCGTAGAGGCGGGAGCGGGAAAGGCCCGATACCCGGCAGGCTTCTCGCATATTGCCGCCGGCAAGTGAGGTCAGTTCCATAAGATACGTTTTGTCCATGCTTTCGCGGTAGTTTCTCAAAGAAGGCATAGCTCTCCGGGAGATTAGATCGCTATCCGCCTTTGCACGAGGTGGAACTGTGCTCTTGATCGAATGTTTGGCAAGGTCAATACGGATATGTTCGGGCAGGTGTTGAGGAAACAGGGTCGGCTCATGGAAAGCTGCAGCCAGACCCCTTTCAAGAGCATGCAACAATTCTCGTACATTGCCGGGCCACCTGTAAGCGCTCAGAGCTCCCATGAAATCAGGTGAAAAACCTTTCAACCCAATGCCGTGGCGCTCACAAAGCTTTGCAATATAGTACCTTGTGATGTCGGCGATGTCCTCTTCCCGCTCGCGCAAAGGCGGCAACTCGATAATGAAGGATCTCAACCGGAATAGAAAGTCATCCCGGAATATCCCTTCATGCACCAGCTTCTGCAGGTCTCGATTGGTCGCAGCAATCAGCCGGAAATCACTTGAAATCTCTGCACTGGTTCCGACCGGGCGGAAACGACGTTCCTGAAGGACACGCAAGAACGCCTTCTGAACCGGGAAAGGCAACTCTGCGACTTCGTCCAGGAAAAGCGTGCCGCCGTCCGCCTGCTTTATTAATCCTTCTCGAGCTTTTTGCGCTCCAGTAAACGCCCCCTTATCGTGGCCGAAAAGGATACTTTCAACAAGCGTTTCGGGCAAAGCAGAGCAATCGACGACGACAAAGGGCTTTTTTGCGCGCAAGCTGTTGCTATGGATAGCAGATGCGAATAGTTCCTTACCGGTGCCGGTCTCTCCTGTGATCAGCACATTTGTCTCGATGTTTGCAGCTTGGGCAACAAGCTCGAAGCGCTCCTTCATCCTGGGGCAATTTCCGATGATCCCGTCGAGCTTAAGAAGCCTGGGCGCCACCCCGCCCTGCGACTTTCCCTTTCGCTCTTCACGGTATTGGAGGGCACGAATGATAGGCAACGTCATATCGTGGACCGAGGCTGGTTTTTGAATGTAGTCCCACGCGCCGTTTCGAATTGCCAGTTCTGCTCCGTTCTGGTCACCGGATGCGGTGATTATGATGATTTGCGGCCTGGGTTCCACCTTCTGAATCCGTGCTATTGCATCCAGACCGTTTCCGTCGGGCAATCCGACATCAAGCAGGATCAAATCATGTTTTCCGGTTATAACCTCGCGCAGGCCGTCGCTCAAAGTAAAGGAACAGGTTACGGAATGTCCCATATCATTGATGATGTTGAACAGGATATCGCATACCAACCGGTCGTCATCGATAATCAGAACGCTGGCCATAAGACATTAAACCTCTTGAGATGCCGGGCAACGAGTACTGGATTCAGATATTGGCAAGATCTGCAACTGCAATAGCAACTTCAGCAACTCAACTAAAACTATGTTACTTAATTCTCGTGGAGTTTTCAATACCAACTCATTTGTCGTGGAGGGGGAGATTTCATCTCAGATTTAGTCATCCCCATCTACTCTGAAACCATCGTAGTGCACTTTTCGCGGTATCGCAAATATACGCTTCGCTGACGATATTATATCGATCAAACACGCTCCTCGTTTTATGCCCTGAGATCTTCTTCATTTATCTCTTGCTTTCCACGAGCACACAGCGATTCCCATACACGGCCGATTCCCATCTTTGCTCTGACCTCCCGCATCGTTTCCGCCGCGATTTGCCGCATCTTGAGCGTTCCGCTCCGGATAATTTCATCGATAAGGCCGGGTTTGCTCCGATATAATGCCATCCTCTCCCGAAAAGGACTCAGGAAGTTGTTCAACGCCCTTGCGAGTTTTTCCTTTACCTCCCGGTCGCCGACTTTGCCGGTGCGGTATCGCTCTTGAAGGTCCTCTACCTCCGAGCTATCCTCGTTGAAAATCCGGTGATAAACAAAAACGGGATTTCCCTCGACGGCGCCCGGAATATCAGCGTGAATACGCTTTGGATCGGTGAACATCCCTTTGACTTTGGCCGTTACAGTTTGTTCGTCATCGCTCAAAAAAATGGCGTTTCCCGCCGATTTGGACATTTTTCCCCGGTTGTCCGTGCCAACAAGCGCTGGAATGTCGCTTAGAAGGGGTTCGGGTTCAGGAAACACGGGGCCGTAAGTGGAGTTGAACTGGCGGGCAAGTTCTCGTGTGATCTCGACGTGGGCCAGGTTGTCCCTGCCGACAGGGACAATGTGGGCACGTGCAAGCAAAATGTCCGCGGCCTGGAGGATTGGGTATCCAAGAAGACCGAAGGGAAGCGATTCCTCCGCTATGCTGGCGTCCTGGGCCATCTGTTTGATGCTCGGAAGCCGCAGAAGCCGGTTTACGGATACCAGGTTCTGCAAGTATGTATGAAGTTCGTGGGTCTCGGGCACGGCTGACTGAAGATATATGGCGCTCCTTTCGGGGTCTATTCCCGATGCCAGGTAGTCAAGCACAAGGCCTCGAGCATTCGAAAGGATTTGCCTTATATCCTCCCTGCTTTTTTTTGTGGTAAGCATGTGCAGATCGGCGACTACGATGATCGTTTCATACTCATACTGGAGTTTCACCCGGGCTGCTATGCTTCCCACCCAGTGCCCAAGGTGCAATCTGCCGGTCGGGCGGTCACCGGTGAGTATCCTCTTGGGCCTCGTTGAATCGTTCACAGGTGTCCCAACAGCCGCATGCGTTCTTCGGAAGCGGCCAGCCGTTCCTTCTCGAGTTCCGCCCTGGTCAGCCTCAAGCGATTCAGTTCAAGCTGAGCCGCTTCCCGTCCCGGCTCATCCATTCGGCTGATTTCCTTTTTCAAAACGCCGGCGCGAAGTGAGGCCTCCCTGATCTTGTCGAGGACCTCCTGCTCTCTTTTTGTAAAAATATTTTTCTTGTCCGCACAGGTGAGGCCGCTGGAAGGTTCAATTGTGTTGTCCTCACATGCGCAGCATCCCAGACCTTCGTCAAAGAGGTCATTCTTCATATGGTTCCCTCCCATGGAATAATGATTTCGAGCTTGGAATATAATAATGTTTGCCGAGGGTTTGCGAAAGATGGACTGCAGGGAAAGAGCAGAAGGCCCGGAGTTTATACGGCAGTGCAGGGCGGATTTTCGATCTGTGGAAAGCGGGTCGAAACGGGATTAGGCGCCGACGCAGATTTGCCGATACTTGCAGGAGGGCTGGTCGCAGAAGCCGGAGGATTTGGCGAAACAGTCAAAGTTGCCCTCTGTGGCCTGCCGTTTGCGATAGAGAGGAATCAAAGCGTCCCGGAGGCATTCTGAGCAAAGCCCGTGCGAGTACCCATCAACGTGCGGGTTCCCGCTTCCCCATGTCTTACGGCATCGTATGCATTGATACATCATAAGCCATTCCTTATTCCGATTTTGTCGCAAAACGACCTATTCTGCTGTTTGAAGAGGCAAAGTTCGTGCCAGCGGCGCTCTTCTGCATTCTTCCCGGCCTGAGAGCAGCGCGCCCTCAGCGTCGTCAAAAATATGAACAATTTCTTCCCGCATGATTACATTTCCTTCACTTCAGCCTGTTTGGCAAGTCGCCTCCATTTAACTATCAGATCGGACCTTGAAAGGTAAAACTTGAACGTTCGGTTAGAATTTGAGAAAACAGGCATACACTAAAAGGGTGATGAGAAAGGCCATACGCCGCCGGCCTCGCCGCGCGGGAGGGTTGGCGGGCTGTCGAATCTAATGTGGGCCGGCGCGGGTTGTGCCCCGTAGCGGCTTTATACATGTTTCTTCGGGTTAATTAGTGTCCATCCGGAAACACCGGACGGAAACCAGTTAAAATTGGTTTAATTTTGCATCAGGAAGGAGCAGATGTGAGGAAAATAATGCTCATCATGTCAGTTTTTTTGGTCGCGGCCTGCATATCCGAAGTAAAACCTGTATTAAGGCCCGCAGAAGTTGACATACCAAACAGGATAGCCGATCAACTGAAGTGGCTGGACCAGGATTTGGAGGCGAAATCAATCGCTACCCAGGATGCAATCCTCCTCAAGCGTAAAATCAAAGTGATCCAGGAAAAGTACGACCGGCTGCAATCTGCCGGGGCGCTCACCGCCAAGGATTCAGCCGAAATAAGCAAGATGCTTGACAAAACAAGCGAATTGATTTTCCTGTTCGCAAAATCAAAGGGAGGTCCCGTGGGTCATTAGTTTTTGACGCTCGGTTTTTTCGATATTCCGATCACATTGGGAATGGTCAGCGGAAAAGGGAGGGGATTCTTTTCAAGGCCCCCCCGGACTCCGTATCTCTCAAGGGTCATCCTTGATGTAGACAGATAAAGTGAAGCTTGTGGTCCGCCCTCGAGATACATTGCGCTCTTTAGAGACAGCGGAAGAGAGAGCAGGATTTCTATAAAATCATGAACCGAAAGGGGAGTCCTGTTGAAAAGAAACAGGATATTTCCCTGGGTGTCCATTGCGACCGCCAGGGTGCTCCACTTGGTATCCTGCTGGCTCCAGACATTTTGATGGCTACAGGAAATCATTCTTATGCTTTGTACGAATGATTGGTATTTTTGACGCAAGTAGTTAAAATCCTGACATTCACAATCAACGAGCTGTATTTCGGGAACATTTTCATCAACCCGGTTGAACGCGAGGATGGTATTGGCGTTGTTGAGCCTCGGGTTGTTAACGTGAGCGAAGTTCTTCATGAAGCCCACACTGGTCAAACCGTTCTCCTGAAACATCCCGGCGTTTACGGCCGCAACCATTTGATACCTTAAAGCCCATTCTTTGACAGTGAAAGACTCTTTCCCGTGTTGCGTAGCGCACTGAAGCTGAAACGAATAACGTTCGGGGTTGACCTTAACCAGTGTGATCTCGTAGGGGTTGTTGTCAAAAACGGACTCGAACTCAGCTACAAACAAACCTTCGTCGGCTTCCTGCCAGGGAATGGTTACGCTGGTGAAGGCTAAATCGTCGAACAGGGAAATCAGGCCCAAAGCGGCCATGCATAAGGCCAGGATTTTGAGTAGGACATATGCCCGCATTGTTTTTTACCCGCCGGATCGAACAACTCAAGGGTAGAAATCGCAATCAGGGGCCGCTTCTTATATTCAGACGAGGTCCAGGGGGCTCTTCATTTTGGCCGTTTAGGACCTTCCCGCCTCCTTGCCCCTTTAGGGAAATTCAGTCTTGGGCCTCACAGTTTAAGTTGAGCGCCAAACCTGTACCCCGCATCCAGTGCACGCAAATTCGGCTCGATCAGCCTTTCAGGCAGGATTTGCCGGAGCGCCTGTTCGAAACTCGTTTTGGATACCGGCAGAATGCCGGTTCCGGCTAATACTCCTACCATGATCACATTCGAACTGCGCTCGGCGCCGACCGACCTTGCCATTCCATCTGCATCCACCCGGATGAGGCTCCCAACGTGAGGTTCTACCATTCTGTAAAGTGCATCCTGGTCGGGATAAACGCTTTGGCCGATTGTAACAGTGAAGGGCGGAATTGGCGAGATGCTCGTTATGACCACCGTTTTCGGGTTGCATTTCGGCAGCGCGCGAGCTGCTTCGAGCGGTTCAAACGCGATCACGATGTCTGCTTCGGCGTCGGCGATGATTGGGCTGGCGGCGTGGCCCATTACTACCGAGGACTCAACGACACCGCCCCTCTGCGCCATGCCGTGAATCTCGCTCATCAGAACCGGGATACGCTCCTCCATGGCGGCCTCACCGACGAGGCGAGTTGCAAGAAGGGTCCCCTGACCTCCAACACCTGTAAAAAATATGCGCAAAGCTACAATTTCTTTTCCCATCGGCATGATCTCTCTTTTCATCAAATCCTTTTAGGACTGATACAATTGCAGATTTGCGAACAAACGCTGCACCCGCTGCAAAGGGATTCGTTTATGAAGACGTGCTCGACCCCGCCTGAAGATTCAACAAAAAAGGCCGGACAGCCGAGTTCGGTCAGGCATTGTTTTTTGCACTCTGCACAGGATTCGGATTCATCGGTCCGAAACACTATTTTCTTTTGTTTCTTCATTATCCGGGTCTCAAAAAGAGGGCAGGGGCTTTTGGCGATAATGACCGAAACTCCGGATGAGTTCATTTTGTTCTTGAAATCCTGCAGTACCGCCTGGCTCTTTTTGACCTGGAGAGGATTAATCGTTGCCACCTGGTTTACTCCGCATCCCCGGGCCAGCTTCTCCAGACTTACTTTGGGCTCGATCCTCCCCTGCGGGGTCAACTCCACCCCTGGATTAGGCTGATGGCCCGTCATGGCGGTAGTTCCATTATCGAGAATGACGAGCAAAAACTTGTGGTCGTTTGAGACGGCGTTTACGAGCCCTGGTATTCCAGCATGGAAAAATGTGGAATCGCCGATGAAAGCGACGACCGGGCGGTCCAGCACTTTGCTGAATCCACCCGCTGTGGACACGCCGGAACCCATGCAAATCAGAAAATCGGCCATTTTGAGCGGTGGAAGAACGCCCAGGGTGTAACATCCGATGTCGGTGGGATATACCGCTTCCTCTCCAAAGACCTTCTTCACCGAATAATAAGTCGCTCGGTGGGGGCAGCCGGGACACAGATTGGGCGGCCTTTGCGGCAGCTCAGGCGCAACGTGGACTCTTGGCTGCTGGTAATCAACATTGAAAAACTTGCTGATTGCGTTTTTTACCTTTGCCGAATCAACCTCGAAAGCTTCAGGAATCAATCCCTTGCCTTTGCCTGCAACGTCAACCGAGAGTTTTGATTCCTGGGCGCAGATCTTTACCGCCTCCTCAATGAATGACTCCACTTCTTCAACCACCAGGGCCTTCTTTACGCCGCCAAGAAATTGGGCGATCAGGGCTTTAGGCTGTGGATAGGTAAAGCCCAGCTTAAGGATCTTGATTTTATCCTCAAGGCCCATGTCCCTAACGGCGTCGAGCACATGGAGAAAGCACACGCCGCTGGTAATGATGCCAAGGTCGCCCTTTCCGGAAATATAATTAAATGGGTTGCCCTCGGACTCCCCGATCAGCCTTTGGGTCCTCTCAAGCAGGCCCAACCTTAATTTCCGGCCCACAGCGGGAATTAGAACCATGTTGAAGGGGTCCTTTTTGAATTCACCCGAAAAGCCCTTTTGCGGTGGAATCGAACCGATCTCTACAGGCCCCCGGCAATGGTTTACACGCGTTGTGGTGCGAAGCAGACAGGGCGTGCCGAATTTCTCGGAAATCCTGAAGGCTTCAAGCGTCATCAGGTAGGCTTCCTGCGGAGTCGATGGTTCGATCATAGGGACCCCCGAGAGCCTTGCATAATATCTGCTGTCCTGTTCGTTTTGACTCGAATGGAGAAATGGATCGTCTGCGACCACGATCACCATGCCCGCTTTTACTCCAACGTAGGCAAGACTCACGAAAGCATCGGCGGCCACGTTGAGACCGACATGTTTCATCGAGCAAAGGCTTCTCACACCGCAAAGCGCCGCTGCGGCGCAAACTTCCAGCGAAACCTTCTCGTTTACGGAATATTCGACGTATATTGCGGCCTCATCGCCCAATTGGGCGAAATTGTCGATAATCTCCGAAGAGGGCGTCCCCGGATAGGCCGCCACAACGCCAACTCCGCTTTCGAGCGCCCCGCGCACAATCGCTTCGTTGCCCAGAAGAAACTGGGGCCTGTTGGTTTTAGAAATCAACAGTTCGTGCATCAAGTGTCCTCCATTGTCATTTCGAGCCTGCAATCGACAACAGGTTTAACCCTGTCGCCTGCGCGCTCGAGCAAACCTCTTTCGACCAGCTTTATTTTGGGGGTTATTCCAACTTGTTCGTCTAACATTTCATCTTGAAAAGTGTAAACAGTTTTTTCAGTTCTGTCCAAATTGCAAGGGGGGGACTGAGGACGGGGGACGGAGGACAGAGGACGGGGGACGGGGGACGGAGGGCGGAGGGCGATGGACGGAAGACGGAAGGCTGAAGATGCGAAGCCAGATTTCACGCGAATCGTGTCAAAATCTCTTTGCCCTGCTCAGATGTGATGCAATAGCAATCAAAACTTAACGTAAAATTAACCCGGACGTCATGCTTTCGGCGGTTGTAATCGGCACTATGTGCCCAAGTCGATGATGCAAGCCGAAACACTAAAACTCGATTTTTCCTCTATCTTTCATGCCGAGTTGCCGTACCTGGCGCAGCGGCCCTCAACCCGCATACTCCTGCGCACAATGTTGGGCGCATCACTCCGGCTCATCCGAGGTGTATATGGCGCGGGTCCTTTGCTCTCCACTCCCGACCCGTTCATTCTTACAGTCAATCACACGCAATATGCCGAAGCGTTGCTCATCCCCGCCCTCCTGATGTACCTCAGGGGCGGGAATCCGATTCGCTTCCTGGCTGACTGGAATTTTCTCCTGATTCCGGTAGTTCGCTCTTTGATGCGGATGGCTGAGACGATTCCGGTGACAACGAAACCCGCCCGGCCACGCTGGCTCAACCGTTTCCGGCAGACCCTTGTCCAAGGTCCCGCCGGCATGGATGGGTCTCGATTGAGTCTTGCGCAGGGGAGGTCGATCGGGATCTTCCCCGAGGGGCGGGCTCATGGCGATACACGCTGCACGCTTCCGGGACGTCGCGGAGCAGCGGTGCTGGCGCTGCAAACGGGTGTCCCGGTCTTTCCTGCAGGAATACGGTTTCCCCGTAACGTTCAAGGCCGGCCCCTACCTGTTCTGGCGCCCTTAGAACTGCATATAGGTGAACCAATTCTTCCGGGGCGTCCAACCATCACACCGCACGTAGAACAGGTGGAAGATTTTCACCGAATTATCATGACTGCAATCGCTCGGTTGGCTGGAAAAACTGGACCTAAGCCCTTAACAGGAGGACCGCTATGGCGAAGTCAATCGTTTCAGTGCGACGGGTCACAACAGAACAGGACCGGAAGTTAGCGCTGCGCGTCCTGCGCATAACTTATCGTCGAGAAAAACAGTGGGTGCGGGACGAAGCTCAAGTGTTTCCTGAGACTGACCTCGATCATCCATCGTTGTCCTGGTTCCTCGCATCGGTCGGCCGCATGCCGGCCGGAGTTATTCGCGTCATGAATACAGCGCATACGCCCTGGATGTGCTGGTGCCGGGGCTTGACATCGAGTCATTTCTGCGGGACAACAAGATTGCGGAAATAGGCAGGTTTGCAGTTCGTCCAAGGTTCCGAAACATCTTCGGCGTGGCGTCTCATCTCATGAAAGCCGCCACTGAAGATACTGTGCGGCGAGGGTACTCGCATTTTATCACGGACGTGTTTGAAGGTGAACGGCACAGTCCATACTACTTTCATAAACGGGTGATCGGTTTTCAGCCAGTGGCGACACACGACTCGGGTGAGCTGAATTGCCCTCTTAGACGGATCACAATGCTGTTAAACCTTCGGGAGGCATACCATCGTCTGCGCCTTAACCAGAGCCGGTTCTATCGGTTTTTGACGGAAGGATGGGACGACGCGTTGCACCGGCAGCTTTCGACCTAAAGTATGCGTAGCAACCGGTACGGCGCAGGAGCTGAGGGAGCCTAAATTTTGGTAATAATTCGACGAGCCTACCTGGCCGTGGAGTTTACCGCGCTTTTTATCTTTCTGCCGTCACTTTACATACGTTTGCGGCCCATATTCCACCCGATCCTTGCCATATGGTGCCTTGCCGGAGTCTGCGCGTGGTTCCTCAAGTTAGACGGCTATTTTACGAGATATCGATTATGGGGTGAGCGTCCGGCTGGAAAACAAATCCTGTTCGTGATTGGAAGATTTGCATTAATAGCTGTCACCCTAGGATTACTCACCTTTTGGTTTGAATACGGCAGGTTCCTTACTTTTCCAAGAACAAGACCTGTGCTGTGGCTGATTTTTATCCTGTTATATCCCATCCTGTCAGCTATTCCTCAGGGGATTGTCTACCGCGCCTTCATTTTCTACAGGTACGGGGACCTGTTCGGCGAAGGGTGGGCCATGATAACTGCAAGTGCGGTGGTGTTCTGCTATGCGCATATCTTCCTTCTGAACTTTGCTGCAATGCTCCTGACGCTGGGCGGTGGAATTTTATTTGCCCATACTTACCTGAAAAGCAGATCGTTATGGTTGTCTTCCATTGAGCATGCCCTTTATGGCGATTTCATTTTCACTATAGGACTCGGTTACTTCATGTACAGCGGTGCGGTGCGGTAACGAGTGTCGCCCGAGCCTCCATCCCCTGGTTGGTGCACTCGCTTCGAACCAGGAGCACCAGGTACAGAAGAGTGAGCTGTGAGCGGTGATTATTCACGCAAAGACGCGAAGGCGCGAAAAAAACACATCCGGATCATACTTTTTATGCGAGGTCTCTCCCGTCAGATTTCACCTCTGGCAAGGAAGGTTGAATTTATGTCGTTGAATTGAGCCCGGCAGGGATGTAATATCAGGATAGCCCGGTAAGCAAATATTCGGGCCGCCCGATGCTCTGCTGGAGAAGGTCAAGCGGGGTGAATTGGGCGTGAAGAGCGGGAAAGGATTTTACACCTATCCCGACCCGGAATATCTGCAATCCGATTTCTTAAACCGCTGACCCCGATTTCAACTGCTTTTTCATAGGGACACAAACGTAGAGGAGAGATATTGAATTTTGCACATTTCTCAAATGCTTTAGAGAGAGCAAGAATCCATTTTACCGGCATAATCCAATCGACCTCTCTTTCATCTGCGGCCTCAATTCCTGTTTCCACCTTCCTTACCTCTCGATTCAGACAATTTCAGAACAGCTTATAACACCTCCATGCCCAATACTCCATTTCCTGGGCAAATCTTTACATGCTCCACCACAAGACTTACCTGATGCGACAGCACAATACGATCAGAGCACAAACAGGACACCAGCATGGAGAATAGACAGGCAAAACACCCACCCCTGAATTCCTTTCTGTTGGCACTTATTGCGGTGTTGGTAGGGGTCATCGGCGGATTCGGCGCAGTGGCTTTCCGGGCCCTGATAGCTTTATTTCATAACCTGTTCTTCCTGGGGAAGTTTTCGCTGGTCTATGAGGCAAACATCCACACACCGCCCAGCCCTTGGGGGCCTTTTGTGATTCTCGTGCCTGTTCTTGGCGCTGCAGGGGTTTCATTTATGATCACCCATTTCGCACCTGAAGCGAAGGGACACGGCGTTCCGGAGGTTATGGATTCGATCTATTACAACCGTGGCATTATAAGGCCGGTAGTGGCCGCTGTTAAAGCATTTGCATCCGCGCTTTCCATTGGCAGTGGAGGTTCTGTTGGGCGCGAAGGTCCAATAGTGCAGATTGGATCTACCTTTGGTTCGACTCTTGGCCAATACATACCAATGGCGACGTGGCAGCGGGTTACCCTTATTGCAGCCGGAACAGGAGCCGGAATAGCGGCAACTTTCAATACCCCGATTGGGGGATTGCTTTTCGCCGTGGAGATCATGCTCCATGAGGTCAGCGTCAGGACCCTGGTTCCCGTTGCAATCTCCACGGCTATAGCCACCTACATCGGCCAGGTCTTTTTTGGCGTATATCCTGCTTTTACCATTCCGGAATTTCAAACCCCCTTTTTCCATCTGTTAGACCCGCTGCTGATAGTGGCTTATTTAGGGGTCGGCATCATCACGGGGATAGGTTCCGCGATCTATATCCACTCCATCTACTTCTTCGAGGATATTTTCGATCAGAAGGTGCCAGGGAATTATTACGTCCGCCATATGGGCGGCATGTTCCTGGTCGGCGTTCTGATATATCTTTCGGCGACTTTCCTTGGGCATTACTACATCGCGGGTGTAGGTTACGCCGGGATCGAAGACGTACTTACCGGAAAACTCTCCGGATTCAATTTGTTGGTCCTGCTATTCGTTTTAAAATTGCTGGTCACTGCTCTTACGCTTGGCTCGGGGGCTTCAGGCGGGATTTTTTCACCGGCGCTCTTTCTGGGCGCAATGGCTGGAGGCGCTTACGGGGTCGCACTGAAAGCAATATTCCCGTTACTACAGGTTAACCCCCCTGTTTTCGCGCTTGCAGGCATGGCGGGCATGGTTTGCGGATCGACAGGGGCGGCGATTACCGCTCTGGTCATGGTCTTTGAAATGACTTTGAACTACAATGCCGTTCTTCCATTGACAGTGACTGTTGCTGTGAGCAACGGGATCAGGGCCGTCCTCTCCAGCGAGACTATCTACACCTTAAAACTGACCAGGCGCGGCCATTTTATGCCAAACGCCCTGAGGACCAATTTTCAGCACCAGCAGTCGGCAAGAAGCATAATGGAAAGTTCTCCGGCAACTCTTCCGGGTTCGATGCCGATAGACGATTTTGCACGGCTGGTTTCCCGGGGAGACGGTCCAAGTTTCCTTGTGGAAGACCAGCAATCGATTTTAGGTACAGTTTCAGGAAAGGATGCGCCAAAGGCGCTTGACGACCCTTCATGTATGACGCTCGGCGACCTTGCTGAAAAGAATTACATCACGATTTCCGAAAAGACGCCTCTTATTGAGATTGTACGCCGGATGCGCGCAGAAGGAGCAAACACCGCCATCGTAGTTCCGAAAGGAAAACCTCTGGCAAGCGGAAATGTCGCCGGGGTGATCACAAGGGAGCGTATAGCCGATCTCATCGAGCAAAGCATTGCTTCTTACGAGGAATAGCATATGTGGGCGCCGCAACAGACAAGCCGGGGTATCGCCAGTGATGGCACCGCTCACTCCTCTCATGTATTCACCCATCCAAGGGCCTCCCTCAGGCGCTCGGTCGAGAAGGTCCTCACCTCACCTGAAATTATGGCGCTACTTGCCTTCATCGCCCAATCCATCCAGCGGGGTGCGCCCACGGCAGCCACTTTGATAAAATCATTTCTGTGTTTAATGCCAAACTTTACATCTTCCCATATGGCTCCCAGCTCAATGCCACTGTAACCGTCATCCAAATATACAAGGACCCTGGCCTTACCGTATTTTTTTATGATTTCGATCAGCTTCGGGATAAAGATCTGCGTGTAGTCGTCATCAGCCAGTTTTTGAGTAACTCTGACTACAACAATATCTTCCTTACTTTGAGACATAACCTCGATCATCACCTTCCTCCGAGGACCGATCGACGATGGCTGGTTGACTTATCGAAAATCTATCGAGATGGAAATCCGATATCATCATGGATACCGTCCTTGGATTACCTTCTCATCACCTTTCAACATTTCAGAGAAATTGAACAGCCTTGACGACCGAATTGTTCATACCCAGCACGACGAAATAATAGTGGAGGCCGGCGAGCGCACAGCCTATTTCCTAAGCGACAGCTCCAATCCATCATCGAACGGCAGCTCGCAAGAATTGTATCCATTCTCTGGATCGCGGACATAGGTCAGATACGGCTGCAACATTTCCGGCATGATCTTGAGATCGCCGACGACGATAAGGCTGGCGGATTTGAGAGCAGGTTCTAGTTTTTGCAACATCGCGAGATAGAGAGCTTTCCAGCCGACGAGCAGCAGGAAGCCGATCTCCGTCACGTCTGAGAGTGTCTCGAAGGCATCGCCTTGTCGGACCTCGACCAGATCGCCAAATCCAGCCTGTTGGAGATGTTCGACAGCAAACGATGCCTTTTGGTGATTGAGTTCGGTCGCAATCAGCCTTCCGACGCCATTATCTCGGAGCGCCGCCGCAATGTGGATAGCGTACAGACCGAACAATGTTCCAAACTCCACGGCGACTGTGGGCCGAAGTGTCCGCACGAGTACATAAAGCAAGCGGGGAGCCACCGGAATAAATGCATTATCCAGAAAACTGGCGACCTTGAGATCATCGAAAGGACCACCAAGGCACTCGTATTCGAGTAGAGCGAATGGAAGAACATTGCTATCGGCTCGCTCTAACCTGTCGTAGAGGCGTTCGAGCACGGCGAGCACTGGGGCTGAATACAGGGATATCATAAAGCAATGGCCTCGCGTGTAATTCAGTGATTGAACTTCTCATGCAACCACCGGCATGATCCTGAGTAACGCATCAACCTGACCACCAACTAATCTCGAAGGGCTTTTGAGGGTTCGTCTACCGTCCAATCGCTTTGCCTCGCCAACAGGGGCCAGGCACTATTGGCTTACGGTCAGGCTATCTCTGCCATTAAAATGAGCTAGTTGTGAATTGGCCGGGACATAAGGCAGACCTTTAGCTGATAGCGCTCTCGCGCACCCGCACTGTCGCCTGCTTAAGAATGAGTGGTATGTGGCGGTCCGCGTACAAGTAGATCGAATCGGGGGCTAAATGGAAGCAGCAGCGCCGATACCGGATGAGTACCAGTAAGCTGCTCAATGGAAAAAGCTATGCTAAACCAGCTTGTTAAAGCTGTGTTTAACAAGCGAAGGAGCTGCTCACAACATTGCTGGGCGCCCTGGTCTTCTCCATCACTCAAAAGATTATAGCCAAGAGCGAGACGTGGACTATAGCGGCAGGTATTAATGAGGCATGCGGAAATAATTGTGATGAATACGCATGCGGCCACTATCAAGGCCAGCGATCTTCGAGTCTTTTGCGGTCGCATTCCGGGCTTCCTTTGCTGTCCAGTTACGCCATGCCGCAGTTAGTGGCTGTGCAGCCCTGGCTTTTTGCCGTAGAATTCCGACCCAAAAACCCCTCCTATGCAGTCAAGATCATCATACTCCGGAACCAAGTATGCAAGTAATCTCTGTATTTAGCCGAAAACGTTCAAGAATAGTCCTCTGGTTGATTTTATGGATACTGGCAGGGAGATTTTCACCTCCGCTTGAGTTCGTCTACCGCCCCGCAACCTCTCAAAACACCTCGAAGACCCATAGAACTGATATGTGCAGCGACTACCTGGTTTCGATCCCAAGGCGCGGGCTGTGGGGAGCCCGAACGGCCTTTTCGAAGAAAAAAAAGTATAACTCAATAGCCCTCAGTACCAAATCTTTAGCCGCATCGGTCCTCAAAGTTTATTCTGAGTCCACAGCGTTAGCTCTCGAAAAAAGTTGCTGCATCTCTCCTATGTGGCGTTATCGAGAGGGCGGTTGCCTGATTAACATATTGGTATCATTGTCGTAATGCACCCCGGCCTGAGCAGGGTTCTGCAAATTGGCAAGAAACTTCAATTTAGTTCTTTTTTGATTAACCCTAAGTAAACCACTTTAAGAAATGGCTCGCAAAACTTAGGATTTATCCTGGTTGCATTTACTCGCATGCTCTCCCATGATAAAAAACTTAAGGGATGGGGACGCCCCCCCCCAATATCCCTACCCCGGCAAATTGGATGCGGAATGTAAGTTCAAGGCTATCTACACCCTGGCTAGCGAGACTGTGTCGTAATTGTTGGCCTCTGGATCGGGTTATTTGGCATTAATTGCAAGCATATCAAGCCATTATATGCTATAGTGGCGCCTCAAACTGGAGGGGCTATGGCATATCGACACGGAACAGACCGAAGACAGATGATGGTGCTGCCACCTACGCTGGACCAGTATGTATCTCAGGATCACCCCGTTCGCGCCTACGATGCCTTTGTAGACGCGCTTGATTTTAGCGAGGTGGGGATCGAGCTCGATGACCGGAAGGTAGGGAACAGCGAATATGACCCTCGGTGCATGCTAAAACTGCTCTTGTATGGCTACTCTTATGGAGTAAATAGCTCCCGGAAACTCGAACGCGAGGTGCACAACAATCTGTCCTTCATTTGGCTGATGAAGCAATTGAAGCCGGATCATAAAACGATTGCCGAATTTCGGCGCAGGAACAAAGAAGGCTTAAGAAAGGCTTTGAAACTTTGTGCCAGACTTTGCCTGAATCTGGGGCTGATAGAGGGTAACATACTGTTTGTAGACAGCACCAAGCTGAGGGCAAACGCAGGGAAGGCCAACCTTCACAAGAAAAAATGGTATGAGGACCAGCTAAAAGAAATTGATCAAAGAATTCAACAGATTCTGAACCAGTGCGAGCAGATCGACAAGAGTGAATCCCAATGCGGCTCGCTGGTGGTAATGCCAAAAGAGCTTGCCAAGGCAAATAAGCTTAAGGAGTCTATTAAAAATGCTCTGGCCGAGTTCAGCGAACGAGGCGACAAGACAAAGGATGGAAAAGAGAGGCAGGTAAATCAGATCGATCCGGAAAGCGTCGTAGTAAAGAGTCCTCAAGGCACCCATTGCGGATATTGCATGCAAACGGTTGTTGACGACAAAAACGGGCTGATTGTTCACACAGACGTGGTGAGCGAGGCAAATGACTCGAATCAGATGGCTGTTCAGATCGGCGGAGCCGAGGCTTATCTTGGACGAGAGTGCAAGACAGCGTGCGCCGATGCGGGGTATTCGGATACCAGCGAAATTGCAAAGCTAGAATCTGCCGGAAAAACAGTGGTGATTCCTTCTCAGTCTCAAGCCTCACACAAGGAAACGGAGATTGGTCCGTTTGAAAAGGCTAAATTTACCTATGATGCTGACTCGGATTGTTACCTGTGCCCGGAGGGTCACCGGCTGATCTTCAGACGTTTTGAGAATAAAACAAAGCAGAGAAGGGACTATCGTATTGATAAACCTAGTAAATGTCGGTTCTGTTCGCACTTTGGCACGTGCACAAAATCGAAGCAGGGCCGAACTGTTACGCGCCATGCATCGGAAGAGTTAAGGGAAGCAGTATCCAAGAGATTTGAGCAACCTGAAATGGGGCAGATCTACAAGCGAAGGAAAGCTCGGGTGGAGCATCCATTTGGATTTATTAAGAAGGTATTAGGGTATGGCCAGTTTTTTTTACGAGGTCGAGAGGGGGTTCGTGCAGAAGCGGCGATACTGGCGACATGTTTTAACCTGAGACGAATGATAAGTCTGCTGGGTGGGGTTAGGAGCTTCACGGCTGCAATTAAGGCAGCTTAAGTCAAATTAAAGCCAAGGGGCGAAGGATTGGGCGGAAATTGCCCAGCCTGTGGGCATGCGGTCAGCGTTAAAAGGGCGGTGATACCCAAAGCAGGCTGGGAAGACGATTTTTGTTCTTGGTGAATTTTTGAAAAGTATCAGGGCGGGAACCGGTCAGTCGTAATCCAATAATGACACAGTCTCTAGCGCCGGTGTGACGATTTTATTGAGTTTTGCAAGAGACTCGCGAAATTGGCAACAAAGAAATAACAGCTCCTGCTGCTCTTACGATTACACGGACATGTGACACCGTCTAACGTCAACGGACAGGTATAGCGAAATGCAATCATGGGGCGGTCGAGTCAGTCTTTGAAAATTGGCCTCCCACTTTGCGGTGAGCTTATCTGTAATTATATTTGTTGCTTTACGGGGCGGATGGTAAACGGGGATATGCGCATCTCTGCGGATGACGGCGGGCATCACTCCAGTGCTCCCTTTGGTACGCTTTAACTTCAACGATAGGAGAATATTCATGTTGGCGTCCTGGGGACGGTGCGAGATCATTTGGGTGAGCTCCCGGAAAAACTGTGACTGCGACATTCAGAAGTGGATAACTGCGGCCGAATTCGGGGGGCGAAGTGGCATGCGTGTATGCGGCCGGCGGCAACGCTCTCGCGGGTATAGCTGATGAGATGGCAGGCGACCAGGGCTATCTGGAAGATATTCTCGATAAGGCCCTGGCGTAACTGTGTTCGGAACATTTTCCAAAACACGCGGCGATAATCGCTGCAGATTCCTACATGCCAGATCAGTCGGGCGAAGATTGAAAAGGCGCGGCGGAGATTGCGCGGCGTGGCCTGGCGCAGGGGGAATCTGGGACGGCGGCGATTGGGGTAGGTTTTTATAGCTTGAGTGGCATAGCGCTGATAGAGCGCTTCGGGCTCGTACACTTTGGAGATGAGGTCTCGCCAGTCGGCAACCACTTTCTCATAGGGTCGGAGGAACTTGACATTAGAGTCGCGGCTTTCGTCAAAAACAATCCGGCCGGCCTGTTCAAGGCGCTTGTAGAGCGGGGTCTTAGGCAGAGCGTAGAGGATGTTTAAAGTATGGACCGGCGTCTGCGAGGCGCGGATGAAGTCGGCGAGTATCAGTGGGGTTTTCTCGGTATCCGTGTCGAACCCCATGATGAGGCCCACAGCCACCTCCATCCCATAGCGGTTGAGCGTGTCGATAGCGCCAAGGATCGGCCTTTGGAGGTTGAAGGTTTTCTTGATGGCGCGCAGAGCTTCGGATTCGGGACTTTCAATTCCGCAAAAGACATTAGTGAAATAGGAATCCCGCATGCGCTCGAGGATGTCCGGGTGCTGCGCCAGGCCCAGTGTCGCCTCGCAGGACAGGCGCACCTGACAGTCCCATTTATCCTGCCATGTCACCAGGTGATCGAGCAATTCCCGGGTCACCTTGGGATCGGCGATGAAATTGTCGTCCACAAAATGGACCGAGGGCGTGCCGGCGGCGGCCAGGATATCCAGTTCGCGGATAACTTGCGCAGGGGTCTTATAGCGGGCACGGCGACCATAGAGGATTGGGACGTCGCAGAACTCACATCCGTTAGGGCAGCCGCTGGAGAACTGCACCGAGCAGAGGAAGTAGTCGCGGATATCGATCAGGTGATAGGCTGGTGCGGGAAACCCGGTCATTGGCAGGCGTTGTGAGGTGCGGAGTATGATCTGTTGCGGGGGGCGGCCGGGGTTTTGGTCGATGAGTTCGAAGATCTCTAATGTCGCGTCACCGACTTCTCCAACTTGGATGATGTCGGCTTCCGGATACCATTCCGGCGCGGAGGAGGCCGACGCGCCGCCAAGTACGACAGACCTCCCCGCCCTGTGAGCCCGGTCAATCACATCGCAAATGCTTTCCCGCTGGATGTGCATACCCGAGGTAAACACTGCATCCGCCCAGCGCATATCGTCTTCAGTGGCGGGTTGAGTGTTCTCGTCGATGAACCTGATCTGCCAGCGTTCCGGCATCAGTGCGGCAATGAGAAGGAGCCCCTGTGGAGGCATGAACGCCTTGACATTGCCCACCAGCGGGAAAGCGTAGTTGAACGTGGCAAACGACCAGGCGTACTTCGGGAAGATGCACAGGACCCGGCGCATATGCCGGGGTGTGAACTGAAAACCGGAATCCGTCGTCGTCTCAATTTGATTGTTGCGGGGCCGTTTCATCTTTCACCGCCTGTGCCAGTGGAATAGCAAGGATTCAAATAGTTGGCCAAAGCCATCACCGGAAACACCTTGGGATACACCGGATACTCCACGTATAAGATCCCGGGATGTCCGGTCCCGACCACTGAGCCATCTTGCCAGGATTCCGACTCGCTCCTGGTATCCAGGAGGTAATTCACGGCCTTTGAAACAGCATCAGCATCTCTAAGCCCCATTTCACAGAGAAACTCGAGCACCCAGGCGGTTTGGGTCGGAGTGCTTGTCCCCCGGCCCCGATGGCCGTCATCGAGGTAGGACAGCGTCGATTCACCAAAACCGCCATCGGGATTCTGAAAACTCATCAGCACTCTGGCGGCTCTGAGGAGATAGGGCGACTGAGGCGATTCCCCCGCCCGCAGAAGCCCGGTTCCGGCCTGGGTGGTGCCGTAGATGGTGTTGATGCCCCATCGGCCTTCCCAGAGGCCCGTGGCGGGGTCCTGCGTCCTACGCAAAAAGCCGACGGCCCGCCTGACCGATCGGGAGTGCTCTGCGGTCAATCCGTAGGCGCCGAGTCCTGCGAGCACATGGCCCGTGTTATCGGCGGAGCTGCCATCAAACAATTCCACCGAATCCGTGAGGTCTTGGGTGAACAGCTTCATCATCCGGCTCCCGACGTTGTCCTGGTCAAAGGCTCCCCAGCCGCCGTCGGAGTTTTGCCGTTTCAAAAGCCATTGGAGTCCCTGCTTTCTGGAAGCCGCCGCTCCCTTTCTTCGAGTGAATGGCGCCATCTTCTCCAGGAACACCAACGCCCTCGATGTGTCATCGACATCCGGGTATTGCTCGAAGTCTCGCCCGTAGGGAAAGCCACCTTCTGCCGTTTGCGTTTCATAGAGATTCTCGGCGGCAAGAACCAGAAGATCGCTCGCTTCCCCGGCCTGAGCCAGCGCCTGTGCCGCCAGGATGGTATCCCAGACACCGCCGTGCATCAGGCAACCAAGGTAGTTCCCTTTTCCGTGGTCGAAATATAGCGGATCTACGAACCCCAGTCCACGCTGCATCGCTCCCGGGATGGCGGGAAAACGTCCGGGATGCTTCCGGTAAAAATGGTCCAAGGCAGCGACGCTGAAGAGAGTCGAGACCGTGTATCCGCCCCAGCTTCCTTGGTCCCGCTGCTGCCGGAGGATTTTGTTGACCATGAATCCGTCATACCAGGCGGAGGGTTCGGGTTCCCTCTCGCTTGGTCGCCAGGGATGCCCGGCATAGAGCTCGTTCAGCTCAAACTCCGGCCCGAAGGTCCCCACGATCTTGTGCGACACGCGATTGTGGCGCAGGTAAGCCATGGGCATCAGGTGGGGGATGACCCATTGCGAGAACTGCCGGTAGTTGAACGGCAGCGCCTCCAGGAAAATCAGGTAGGGGATTTCGCCGATCTCCTCCCAGCCACGCAATCCGAAAAGCGCCAGGAAGGTTTTGGTGAACTGGTTGGTGGAATCGATGCCGCCGGCCGCGAGGATGAATTTTTTGGCGGCATCCACCGCCGGTTGCACGTTGGCGGTCGAGATGGAGGCCCTGAAGAACTTGAGCGCGGCATAGTTAAGCACGGTGGCATTGATGTCGCCGGAAGGCAGTGCCGGGTCCCGCGCCTGCCTCCATGAACCGTCCGGCAATTGGGTTTCCAGAAGGATCCTGGCGAGCCGGTTTAAGTCCAACATGGATGAGAATCCCCGGAATCGGAGCCACTCAAGGAATAGCGCATACAGCGAAATATAATGGGACCCCAGGTGGGCGGGAAAACTCCAGCAGCCTTGCCTGTCCTGTTGTTCTAACAGGGTTTTCACCGAGTTCTTCAGAATCGGTCGTACCTTCTGCTTCATTAAACACATGGAAATTGAATCTCCCCAAAGATCAACTCCTGCGAGCGCCCCCGGGAGTTTTCCTTACTGATAGGAAATCACTTCTTGAGGGCTTTGCTAAGCATCTGTCGTAGGTGCTGTCAAGGTCACTTATGTGCGGATGTATTGGCGGGTGATGACAAAAATCATCGGGGTGTTTCATTGTATCGCGGTGAATGATGGGCAGTTCGGTGTAAACTGGTTTTCGGGCGCCTTCCCCCTCCCTTACTTCCGGAGGGTAATCAAGCACCCGCAAGTGAGTGGAAGAGTACAAAACTGTACTAATCTTTTCCGGCCCAACGCTCCAGGGTCCGAACGCATCTGTTATACAAACCTGCAAAAATCTGCTGGATTCCGGCTCAAAAGCGCCGCCGGAATGACGATGGCGCGGTAGTCAAACACCATGCGGATATTCTCGGAGCCATCAAGTACCGCCAACCGCTTTGAGCGGTCCATGGTTTTCCAGGCCCCCGGCTTGGCCGGAGGTATCTGACTCGCCCAATCCTTTCAGTGATTTGAGGCAGGATGCGGCTAAGGTTCTCAAACGGATCAGGGACTCCAAAGAACCTATCGTGATTACGCAAAGGGGACGTGCGGCTGCGGTAATGCTCAGTGTCGAAACATATGAGCGATCGGAACGTGACAGGGAACTTTTACGCCTTCTGGCAAAAGGGGAAAAGGAAATAGACGCAGGCGAGGGGCATGACCTGGATTCTGTCCTTGCTGAGGCCGATGCACTCCTTGAGGACTGAGGAGCAGGAAGCAAGAAGCAGGCAGCAAGGAGCAGGAAGCAAGAAGCAGGCAGCAAGGAGCAGGAGCAGGAAGCGAGGAGCAGGAGGCAGCACTTTTACGGTAAGAACCCGCAATTAAGGGCAAATGACCGCCGGGTTGCCGGACTCTTTATGACACCCCACCTTGCAGATAATCTTATCCATCAGGACACGAAGGCCTTGAAGAGGATAAGGGGCGAAATGCTTGATCTCCACACCCGCATGGTCCCTTGCTTCTTCCTGGTGTCTTCGTGCTCTGCGCGTTCTTCGTGGTGAACGCTTAATCCGGCCGTATATCTTTCCTAAGAGAAGTTCAACCCGTGGTACATCTTTGGCCCTCGGACTCCTGAAGCCCTTAGTCCAAAAAATGCGGTTCGGCGTCTGTTGACAGCCAAGTTCAGGCATTATTCAGGTTAGAAAAAGGCTGCTGAATCGTAAACATTCTTCGCAAACTTCTGTATGGGACCGCAAGGCATCGACGAGCAACTGCATAATATTACCAGTTTTATTAGTACAGCCCGTAAGGGCAATCGTAGCCACCGTAATATGGAGAATAGCAATAAGGGTATCCCCCATAATACGGAAAGCCCCAACCCCAGCCGCCACCGTAATATCCGCCACCTCCATAATACCCGCGACCGCCGAACCCGTGACCACCACCGAACCCGTGACCACCACCGAACCCGTGACCACCGCCGGACCCGTGACCGCCGCCGCTGTGTGTATAGCCTGGAGTTACGAGCAGCATCAGTGCAGCGGCTATTGCCAAGACCACCGAAAGAGCCTTAAATACTCGTTTCATAGTTTTTCTCCTTAAACCACAATTGGACAGTCCCTCAAGAATAATATAAGGAAAGCCGCCCGCGATTGCCACTACGTAATCGCCTGTTTTTAATACGTTTTGGGAATACCTTAGCGTCAATGCAGCCAGAATATCTACTGGAAAAAGGCTGGTAGTGTCCTGAGTCTAAAGTTCATAACATAAGTCAAGCCTGGGAATCGAGCCAACGCCTACGTCACCGCAGCCCCCGGACTGGACACTTCCGGGGCAGGCTTCGTCGGGGTGACGGGCTCGAAATTGTTACGCGCACTTCTACAACCAAGTACTAGGCTTCAGCTTCCGCTTCCGCGCTATGTGTCACTACAAGTTCATTATCCCGAACGTCAATGGTTATAGTGGACCCGTCGAGGATTGTACCGGCTATTATGGCCCGGCCGATTCTGGTTTCGACTTCGCGCTGCATGTACCTCTTCAAAGGTCTTGCCCCGTAAACCGGATCGTAACCCGCCTTGGCGATGAACTCGCGCGCCTCTGCGGTCAGGCGGACAGTGAGGTTCCTGGCCTTGAGCCGCCGGTCCAGGTCTTCAGCGAGCAGGTCGATTATCTGCTTTATCTCGTCTAGAGTAAGCGGCTTAAACAGGACGATCTCATCGACCCGGTTCAGAAACTCAGGCATGAAATGGCGCCTCAGGGCGCTCATTACACTCGTCCTTGCGGTTTCCTTGAGTTGCCCGTCTTTGGTCACACCCTCCAGCAGGTATTCCGAACCGATATTGCTGGTCATAATTATTACCGTGTTTTTGAAGTCTACCGTTCGGCCCTGGGCGTCAGTCAGGCGGCCGTCGTCCAGGATCTGGAGCAAAGTGTTGAAAACGTCCCTGTGGGCCTTTTCTATTTCATCGAAAAGAATTACCGAATAAGGCTTCCTGCGGACGGCTTCGGTCAATTGGCCCCCTTCTTCGTATCCGACGTATCCGGGAGGCGCTCCAATCAGGCGCGAAACGGTATGGCGCTCCTGGTATTCGCTCATATCGATCCGGATCAGGTTCTCCTCGGTATCGAACAGGGCTTCCGCAAGGGTTTTTGCAAGCTCCGTTTTCCCGACGCCGGTCGGACCAAGGAAGATGAAAGAGCCGATCGGCCGCCTCGGGTCCTTTATTCCCGAACGGGCGCGTATCACCGCATCAGCCACCAGTCCAACGGCCTCATCCTGCCCGATAACCCGCTTGTGCAGCACTTCATCGAGCCTGAGCAACTTTTCCCGCTCTCCTTCAACGAGCCTGGTCACCGGGATTCCGGTCCAGCGCGAGACAATGTCGGCTATCTCCTCCTCGGTAACCATCTCACGGAGGAGCCGCGATCCCTGCTGCCGGTTTGAAAGCTGGTCCTCCTGCTCGCGCAGCTTTTTCTCGAGGTCCGGGAGTACTCCGTATTTCAGCTCGGCCGTTTTCTGGAGATTGAATTCGCGTTCAGACGCTTCCATCTGGTGACGGATCTTCTCGATTTCCCCTCTAATCGCCTGAACTTTTTTGATCGACTCCTTTTCGGCCTCCCACTGGGCTTTCATCGAGTCGGCTTTCGCTCGTAGCTCGGCCAGTTCCTTTCGCAGCGCCTGAAGCCTTTCATGGCTGGCCTTGTCGTGTTCTTTGGCCAGGGCTACTTCTTCGATTTCAAGCTGACGCGCGCGCCTCTCCACCTCATCGAGTTCGGAAGGCATCGAATCGATTTCCGTTCTGATCATTGCGCAGGCTTCATCAACGAGGTCGATCGCCTTGTCGGGCAAAAACCGGTCGGTTATGTAGCGGTTGGAGAGTACCGCTGCGGCCACAAGAGCGATGTCCTGAATTTTTACGCCGTGGTGAACCTCGAAGCGTTCCTTCAGGCCGCGAAGGATCGAGATCGTGTCCTCGACCGTAGGCTGGTCTACGAGCACCGGTTGAAAACGCCGCTCGATGGCAGCGTCCTTTTCGATGTTCTTGCGATATTCATCGAGCGTGGTCGCCCCTATGCAATGCAGCTCGCCCCTGGCAAGCATGGGCTTGAGCATGTTCCCGGCGTCTATCGAACCTTCGGCCCGCCCTGCGCCCACTATGGTGTGCAACTCGTCGATGAAGAGCAAAATCCTGCCCTGGGCTTCTTTTATCTCGTTTAAGACCGCTTTGAGCCTCTCTTCGAATTCGCCTCGGAACTTGGCCCCGGCGACCAGGGACCCCATATCGAGTGAGAAAATGGTCTTGTCTTTCAACCCTTCGGGAACGTCTCCGCGGACGATCCGATGGGCCAGACCCTCCACTATGGCCGTTTTGCCTACGCCAGGCTCGCCGATGAGGACCGGATTGTTCTTGGTCTTGCGGCTGAGAATGCGGATAACCCGCCGTATTTCAGAATCCCGGCCGATAACCGGGTCGAGTTTTTGGCTCCGCGCCTCCTCGACAAGATCGCGCCCGTATTTCTGAAGGGCCTCATAGGCCGATTCCGGGGTGGCGCTGGTTACCCGTTGGCTTCCGCGAATCGAAGAAAGCGTCTTTAGAAGCGAATCCCGTGTGACGCCGAATTCCTGGAGCACCTGGCCCGACGGGCTGCTGGTTCCCTCCTGCAAAAAAGCGAGCAGGATGTGTTCGGCCGAGACATATTCATCTTTGAGCCTCTGGGCCTGCTCCTGCGCATCGGTAAGCAGCCTGTTCAAGCGGTTGGTTATATATATTTTGCCTCGTTCGACCCCCGGACCGCTGACGCGCGGCTTCCTGTTCAGCTCCTCTTCCAGCCGCTCCCGCATTCTGTCCACGGGTATGTCCATTTTCTGGAAAAGTCTCGCGGCAAGCCCGTCGGGTTGTTCGAGCATGGCCAGCAGAAGATGCTCGCCGTCAACCTCGATATGGCCGAAGCGGATTGCCTTGGTTTCGGCGGCCTGCATGGCCTCCTGAGACTTGGTCGTAAATTTGTTGATATCCATAAGAAACAAAATCCTCCTAAATACTATATTGAACCAACTTGCAAGTAGTACCAATCTGCGTTCAAAGAGCGGCGAATAACCGCAAACTGAGCGGGGGAAAGTTTTTTCACTTTAAAGATGCCCCGCACCCGCCGGAATTTCGGCTACACGCGCAAGCGCGTGTGGCCGATCGCTCGGCGCTTCGGCGGCTAGCCGTAGGCCCGTCTCGCGGAGCGTTGAGATAATGAGCCGCGTAGCGGCGGAGGGGGTGTGGGGGGCTTAGCTCCCCGCGCTTTTGAAAAAAAATCATTTGATACTTTCTTGATCGCAAATTGGTACAAAGCCTCAAATCGTTGACTCTAGCGTTGAGCGACATTTTCCAGTTCACGAATCCGGGTTTCCAGGGCATCAAGCCTGGACATAAGCTCCAGGATCACTCCGACCCCCGCGTAATTGACTCCGAGTTCGTTGCGAAGCCTTAGAATGCGCCGGATAAGAGGGATTACTTCCGAGTCGAAGAGCAACTCCCCATCATCGGTCCGGCCGCAAAACTCGATGAGACCCAAACGGATGAATCTGTCGATCATCTCAGGGTGCAGTCCTGCCCGATATGCGACCTCTGCAAGAGTGTACCTGGAGGGAAACTCCCTATCTGTTTGCACCTGAAGTATGAAAAACCCTGTTTCGGCCATCGCAGCTCGACTCCTGAACCAGGCGGTGGGACCGCCAGCCAACCTGGCCACTGCCTTCGGCGGTGGCCGCTGTTTCCGCATGGACAATGAGCTACACCCTCGGGTTAAAACCGGAGCTTTTTCTCAACTCTTCAAACAATTCCCGCTCTTTTTCGGAAGGATGGACCGGAATCTTCACAACCACCGTCGCGTATAGATCGCCGGGCGTCCCTTTCGAGTTTGGCATTCCTTTGCCTCGCAGCCGCAGTTTCTGTCCGCTCTGTGTACCTGGAGAAATTTTCAGGTCTATGTTGCCGGTGATTGTTGACAGCCGCACCTCAGAGCCGAGCACGGCTTCCCAGGGTGAAACCGGCACCTCCATGTGGAGGTCGTGTCCCTTGAGCGTAAAGACCGGGTGAGGTTCAATTTCCACTTTTAAATACAGATCGCCCCTTGGGCCGCCGCCTGTTCCCTCTCCCCCCTGGCCTGTGAGGCGAATCCTTTGACCGGGCAGAACGCCGGGCGGGATTTTTACGTCGTAGCGTCTTTCCTGAACATCCAATTGGCCCTGCGGATTTATCACCTGGCTCTGCAGGATGATAGGTTTGCTCCCGCCGCGAAATGCTTCCTCAAGGGAGATTCGAATCGTCGTTTCCTGGTCGGCGCCTGCCTGACGCCAGACCGTCCCGCGTCCGAAGCCTTCCGGTCCCATGCCGCCGTGGGTCTGTCTGAAACCGCTGCCGCCGAACAGTTCCTCGAAGAAATCGCTGAACCCGCCGGCGCCGCCCCACTGTTGCCCCGCCTGGCGGGCGCCGCCCCTGCCGAAATCAAACTGGGTCTCCCATCCCGGAGGGGGCCTGAAGTCCTGTCCCGATCTCCAGTTCTGCCCCAACTGATCGTACATTTTCCTCTTCTCGGGGTCTTTAAGGACCTCATGGGCCTCATTGATTTCCTTGAACTTTTCTTCCGCGTTGGAAGCCTTGCTGACGTCCGGATGGTATTTGCGCGCAAGTTTCCGGTATGCCCGCTGCACTTCGTCCTGGCTGGCGCCCCTTTTAATTCCGAGTATCTCGTAGTAGTCCCTGTATGTAACAGCCATAAGGTATCGTCATATCCCTTCGAAATGCGTTGAAGTGCAGGGAGCAGGGAGCAAGGAGCAAAAGCTTCCAGCTTCCCGCTTGTCGCTTCCGGGTCTACATTCGGTCAGTGCTCGGTGAACTCAGCGTCAACTACATCCTCGCCGTCGCGTGGGGATGGTCTGTATTCTCCTCTGTAACCAGTCCCCTGTCCCGCCCCGGCCTCATGGCCGGTCTGCTGATAAGCAGCGGATGCGATCATCTGAGAGGCCTGCTGGAGATCGCTTGTAAGCTGCTGAAAGCGCTCCCTGGTCGTGCTGTCGTCCTGAACGGCTTTTCTCGTCTCCTCGATCAGGGCTTCGGACCGGGCTTTTTCGTTTACGGCAACCTTATCACCCAGGTCGCGCAGTGTGCGCTCAAGCTGGTAAGCCTGACTGTCCGCGATGTTGCGCGCCTCGATAGTTTCGCGGCGTCGCTTGTCTTCGGCGGCGTGGGCCTGAGCGTCTGCGACCATTTTTTCTACGTCCTGTTTCGAGAGGTTTGTGGACTCCGAAATCGTAATGGCCTGCTCTTTTCCGGTTTCCTGATCACGCGCGTTAACGCTTAAGATTCCGTTTGCGTCAATGTCGAACGTTACCTTGATCTGTGGCGTTCCCCTGGGCGCCGGGCGTATTCCCTCGAGACGGAATCTTCCCAGCACCCGGTTGTCGTTGGCCATCTCCCTCTCTCCCTGGAGCGCCACGATATCGACTGCGGTTTGATTGTCTTCGGCGGTCGAGAAGATTTCTTCACGCCTAGCCGGTATTGTCGTGTTTCTCTCGATCAGCTTTGTCATGACCCCACCGAACGTTTCGACACCGAGCGAAAGCGGGGTGACGTCGAGAAGAACTACGTCTTCGACCTCGCCCTTCAGCACCCCTGCCTGCACTGCGGCGCCAACGGCCACCACTTCATCGGGGTTGACGCTCATGTTGGGCTCTTTCCCGCCCGTAAGCTTCTTGACCAGTTCCTGTACGGCCGGAATGCGAGTCGATCCTCCGACAAGGATCACCTCATCGAGGTCCTTTGGGCTGAGGTGCGCGTCGGATAGTGCCTGCTGCACGGGTCCCATGCAGCGCTGCACGAGGTCGTGAGTCAAATCCTCGAATTTTGCACGCGTAAGCTTCTGGACGAGGTGTTTGGGCCCGGTCGCGTCAGCGGTAATAAAGGGCAGGTTAACTTGAGTCTCGGAAGTGCTTGAGAGCTCGATCTTCGCCTTTTCCGCCGCCTCATAGAGCCGCTGAAGCGCCTGGCGGTCGTTTCGCAGATCTATCCCGTGGTCTTTGCGGAACTCGTCCGCAATATGGTCTACGATCCGCTTGTCGAAATCGTCACCGCCAAGGTGCGTATCACCTGATGTGGAGCGGACTTCAGCCACCCCGTCTCCAACGTCGAGAATGGATACGTCGAAGGTGCCGCCACCCAGGTCGAAAACCATTATGGTCTCGCTCTTCTTTTTTTCAAGCCCATATGCCAGCGCCGCCGCTGTCGGTTCGTTGATGACCCGAAGGACCTTCAGGCCGGCGATCTCGCCGGCGTTCTTCGTCGCCTGGCGCTGGGCGTCGTTGAAATAGGCGGGGCAGGTTATTACCGCCTCCTTTATTTTTTCTCCAAGATACTTGGAAGCTTCATCCACCAGTTTTCGCAGTACCTGGGCGGAGACCTCTTCGGGCGAGACGAGCTTGCCGCGAATTTCGAAGCGGATCGCGTCATTCGGCCCCTTGACCACTTTGTAGGAGACCATTTTGGACTCTTCGTCCACTTCGCCCCACTTACGGCCTATGAACCGCTTTGCAGAATATATAGTGGCAGTCGGATTGAGTATCGCCTGGCGCCTGGCGATCTGGCCGGCAAGCCGCTGGCCGTCTTCGGTGTAGGCTACCACCGAAGGGGTCAGGCGCGATCCCTCGGAATTTGGAATAACTGTGGCTTTACCTTCTTCCCAGATTGCCACCACAGAGTTGGTAGTGCCCAGATCGATTCCTACCGCTTTAGCCATTTGTATCCCTCCTGTGCAATAAACGGCCCTCGCGGAATTGACGCCGATTCCATGGCGCGTAATAGTTCGAAGACCGACATTTCGCCTAAGATAAGCATGCAGGCGGCGGGTAACAAGATTCTTGTTAGCAATTAAATGAGTCGAGTGCTAATTTCCCTGAGAGGCTTGCGCATATGTCTTTCCCTAATCGGTTTTCTTCTGCAAACCGGCAACCCGACCGAGGACTTTCTCGTCAATCGAGCGCAGGTGCAGGTCGTGCTGGGGGAAGGGGAGTTCGATTCCGGCCGCCTGGAAGCGGCCGGCAATCTCCTGACAAATGGCGCTCCTTACGGAGAGCAGGTCCCTCACATCGGCAATCCAGGAGTGCAGTTCGAACTCCAGGGCGCTATCTCCGAAACGAAGAAACAGAGGATTGGGCTCCGGGTCGCTTAAGACTCTAGGCTCGGCTTCAGCGGCTTCCTTCAGCAAGCTTAGGGCCCGCTGAATATCGCTCCCATATGCAACTCCCACGGGAATCCTGATCCTGGCGATCTTGTTCGAACGGGTCCAGTTCGTCACTTTTCCCGAAATAAATAGAGAATTGGGAACAATCAGTTCGGAACGATCAGAGGTTTCGATAACGGTCGAGCGCAGCCCGATTTTTCTTACCGTACCGGTCTCGTTGTCCACAACGACCATATCGCCGACTTTGAACGGCCGCTCAAAGAGCAACATCAAGCCACTGACAAAGTTATTTACGATATTCTGCAGTCCGAAACCGACGCCGATGCCCAGGGCGCCAGTCAGAAAAGCGAGACTTGTCAGGTTAAGGCCGATCAGGCTTATCGCCATCAATATCCCGAAAAGCAGGAGCGAATAGTGGATCAGTTTCTTAATGGCATCTCTTGCACCGCGATCGATCTCGCGCCGCGGGAACACCTCCCCGTCAAGAAAGGCGCGGATGAACCAGGAGGCGGAAACCAGGAGGTAGATGAACAGGGCGGCCGTCAGGATGCGGCCTAGGCTAAGGGTTAGCTCACCGATGCTGAATTTGAATCCAAATATCGTCCCCCATGCCTGACCGGCAGATTGGTAGATACCCCACAACTGAAACAGGGTCAGAAAAACTCCAATCCAGAGGATGGCTTTGAGCAGGTTTTTCAGCCGGGATTCAAGGGCTTTGCCGAAAAGGCTGAAAAACCCCAGTCGCGTAACGAAGGGTTGATTTAGAATTACCTCGATGCATCCATTGCCGAGACAAAGGAGCAAGAAGGCGATTATAAAAGAAAAAATGGTTGCGATGGCTGAGCGCACCAGGTAGTTTGCAAGGTTGCTGAACCCTGCAAACAACAGAAGCAGGGCTGCAAACAGGACCAGCGATCCCACCCGCAGTCCCACGGAGAAAAGGTCCAGTCTCCCGCCTTGCTCGGCGCTATGGAGCCGGGCCATGCGAAAGAAAACCCCTATTGCCGACACGCATATCAGCGCCAGGTAAAGACTATATAGAGGCGCCGGAAGCGAGATCACCTTCAAGAACGCCGAGATTGTCAGGACACCCGCCAGCAAGAACACTGCCAGGCGCATCCCGGCATAGGGAAGCATGCCGGAAATCAAAAACGATGATGAGAAGACTACCAGGGCAACGTTCAGGAGCAACCATGAAGGAGTGGCCTCCTGGTACAACAGTAAGGCTGCCGCTTGCATCGCAAAGATGGAAAAAGCCAACGGATGTTGTCTTATGAAATGCCATTGCCTGGTCTTCTCAGGGAATTTTCGGCGGCGCCAAATCAAGGAAATCAGGGTGAGGGTTACAAGAACTTGCAAAAATATTATCCACCCATAGTCATAGTTCGGAAGATATTCTCTCTCCATCTTCCACGCATCGGCCGCGCCGTCTTTTATGGCGGTCCAAAGCGACGTGTTGAGCGGTTCATATAATTCAGCACTGAAAAAAGACGGCGCATTCTTTCGGAAGGTCCCGTTGCGCACATTCTTCAGGGCCGCATCAACCGGAATGCTAAACCGGCGCACTTCGTCAAGCTGTTTAGTGAGCTCTTGCTGCAAGCCCAGAACCGATGCCGAAGCGTCGGCAGCCGACTGCACGACCGTAGTTGCCGTCTCTACGGCCTTGTTGAAGGTCTCCGGAGGAATCTCTGTCTGGGCCTCGCTCAGAGACTCCTGCCATTTTTGCCAGAAGGTGTGTTCATCTTCCCAGTTCCTGCGTATGGCTTCAAGGTTCGAGAGCTTTGCGGAAATCGGATCTAGGAGCGCCCGAAGTTTGCTCTTTTCACCTTGAATCAGGCGCTGAACATCCAGTAGCCGGTAGATATTCCAGCCGGCAGGATCGCCCATGAGGGCTATCTTTTTGGCGAGCTGATTGGCCCGGTTTTCAGCATCGGTAATCTGTCCGCCAAACGCTGAAGTATCTCCGGCAACCGCAATGGCTTCTTCAGCTTTGCTCGCCTTCTGATTAAGGTCGGCGGCTCGTGGAATCACTTCGGGCAGTCCCGGAAAAGATGGTGCAGCGGCTTTGGCTTCTCTATTTTGCCCCGCGTTCTCATCCTTGCCGAATACATTTTGGGCAAGCTTGGGGATTGGGGTTTGGGGATCGGTTTTTCCCTGAAGTGGACACGGGCCAGCGAAAACCCATGCAATAAGTATCAAAGGCATAAAAAAATGGCGCTTCATAACGTCTTTCTTTGACTCCAGGTTTAGGGCTTGTCCGTAGGCGGTGGGACCGCCAGCCGACTTGGCCACTGCCTTCGGCGGTGGCACATCCAAGTTTTCGACGCCCCGTGAGGCGTTGGCCCAGCTACGCCTGCGGTTTTGCTCAATCTTCACGACCAAATCAGTCTCAAAATCCGGCGCAATCCCTAAGAGGCTTATTTACGTACAAGCCCTTAGTCAATTGTTCACAATCCTGCGGCCCCGAGTATAATCTCAAAGGGGCACATTCAATGAAAATCCCCTGAAGTCCCCTTATAGCACAGGGAGACTTGTAGAGTAACCCTGGCGCCTCACGGCGCCTGAAAAATGTTCCAGTCGATTTCAACATCACTCGAATGAGAGCGCAAAGGTTTTATTTACGGACAAGCCCTAAGTGATATATGTAATACCGATTTGCGTTCAAGTCAGATGCTCAGGGAGGGCATAAAGCCCTCCCCTACAAAACGTAACGCGTCAATGACGTAGGCGCGGGGCTTATTCCCGCCCAATCTTGAACGCAAATTGGTATAAGTCATGTCATGCGAGTAGAGGAGCCGAGACGATGACAATGGCAGGCACGTCCCAGACCGAGGCCCAAGGCGTGCGGTTTCCCATTCTCCAGGGGATACTGCCTGTCAATCGGTCTATGGTGCTGACGGACATCCTGGCGGGCATGACCCTGGCTGCCCTGGCCATCCCTCAGGTCATGGGCTACGCCAGGATCGCCGGCGCCCCGGTGATCTCAGGCCTTTACACCATGCTCTTACCCATGGCCCTGTTTGCCATCTTCGGCTCGTCCCGGCGCCTGGTGGTGGGGGCCGACTCCGCCACTGCGGCCATTCTGGCCGGTGGTCTTGCCGGCCTGGCCGTCTCGGGCCCGGACGAATACCTGGCCTTGTGCGGTGTGTTGGCTTTCATGGCAGCGGTGATGCTTATCATCGCCCGGCTGATTCGCCTGGGGTTCCTGGCGGACTTCCTGTCCCGCACCGTGCTCATAGGGTTTCTGACGGGCGTGGGCGTCCAGGTGGCCGGCAGTGAAATTGAAGGCATGCTGGGATTGCCCGTGGGAGGGCACGGCGCCCTGGGTAGATTAATTTACGATGCCCGGCATCTCCAACAGTCGAACTGGTCAGTGCTGATAACGACGGCGGCTGTTCTCGTCATCATCCTCGGCTCCCGGAAAATATCCAGGAAACTCCCCGGCCCTCTCATCGCGGTCATCGGCGCCATCACCGTGAGCTGGGCGATTGACCTGAAAGACCACGGGGTAAGCATCCTCGGCGCGGTTCCCGGCGGCATCCCGGCGGTAGGCTTGCCCCACGTGGACCTGAGCGTCAGCCTCCTCACGAAGCTCCTGCCCACAGCCTTCTCGATATTTGTAGTAATCCTTGCCCAGAGCGCCGCTACGTCGCGAGCCTATGCCGCCCGTTACAACGAACCCTTTAGCGAGAACGTTGACCTGGTTGCCCTCAGTCTCGCCAACGTTGGCGCCGGGCTAACCGGCACCTTTGTGGTCAACGGCAGCCCCACCATGACGCAGGTGGTGGACGGCGCCGGTGGGCAGAGCCAGTTGGCGCAACTCACTACGAGCGCTATTGTCCTCCTGGTGCTCCTCTTCCTGACCGGGCCATTGAAGTTCATGCCCGGCTCGGTGCTTTCCGCCGTGGTTTTCGTGATCGGCCTGGATTTGATTGACGTGCCGGGAATGCGGCAGATTTCTCGCGAGCGGCCAGTAGAGTTCGTGGTGGCCCTAATAACCGCTGCTACCGTAGTCCTCGTTGGGGTGGAGCAGGGTATCCTGCTGGCCATGTTCCTTTCACTGGTGACCCACACCCGGCACGGCTACCGGCCGGAAAACGCGGTGATCGTGGAGGCTCAGCCTGAAGGCTGGAAGACCGAGCCGGTGGCAACCCAGGGCCAATTGCTCCCGGGGCTGTTGCTTTACCGGTTCAATCACAGCATGTATTACGCCAATGCCGGGCAACTGTTCGAGGAGGTCAGCAGGCTGGCCAAAGAGGCTAAGCCGCCCCTGGTATGGTTCTGCATCGGCGCCGGCGCCGTTGATGACATCGACTACACGGCGGCCGTAACTTTGCGTTCCCTCTATACCATCCTGCGTGAGCAGGGCATAAGGCTGGTATTTTTCGAGGTCTCCGATGAGGTTTATGCCCAACTGGAACGATCGGGGATAACCGGCCTGGTCGGCAAGGACGCCTTTTATGGTTCCGGAGCTGCGGTGTTCAGCGCCTACAAGGCAACCCAAGGGGTTTCATAGCTATTCAGGCAAGGTTTGTGAGAAGAGGTGGTCATTGGGTAAAATGAAGGAGCGGATCAGCTAATATGTATATCTCCTTCACGGTGGGCCTGACCTGCGCTATAAGCGATGTCGATGTCACCTCGGCGACCCAGCGGCGCTGGGTCCTGGTGCACAGCTTAATTTCGTTTTTCTTTTATACGACGATTTTGGGGGTTGTTCTGAACGCCATTATGACTTCTTATACCGGTTTGCGTTCAAGTCACGTCCTCCGGGAGGGCATAAAGCCCTCCCCTACGAAGCGTAACGCGTCAATGACGTAGGGACGGGGTTTATCCCCGCCCAATCTTGAACGCAAATTGGTATTAAAGGAAAAAATAGACAATGACAGGGTTGGAGTTTGGTCTCGTGGGACTGGCGGCTGTGGCGGGAGGGGCGGTGAATGCGCTTGCAGGTGGTGGAACTCTTATCACTTTTCCAATGCTGATTGCTCTGGGTGTTCCGGCCGTGGCGTCGAACGTGACAAACACCGTGGCCCTGTGCCCCGGCTACCTGGGTGGGACCCTCGCGCAGTTAAAGGACCTGCATGGGAACAAAAAACGACTTTGGCGCCTGGCCCCAGCCGGTGTGTTGGGAGGCGTCGCAGGCGGAGTTTTGCTCTTGAACACCAGTGAACATCTGTTTCGTTCGATGGTGCCCTTTCTGATATTGCTTGCCGCCGGTCTCCTCGCCGTACAGGAGCCTCTGCGCGCCTGGATCGCGCGCCGTGGCGGACACTCACGATCGTCAAAAGCACACGAAACGCTGATCGTTGTACCGGTAGCTTTGGCAGCCGTCTACGGGGGTTATTTCGGCGCCGGCTTGAGCGTGATCGTGCTGGCGGTACTCGGACTCGTACTCGATGACTCGCTCACGCGGTTAAATGCTCTCAAGCAGGTCCTCGCGTTTGCCATCAATATGGCGGCCGCCATTTTTTTCCTTTTCTCAGGGCAGGTGATCTGGCCGGTGGCGCTGGTGATGGCTGTGGGCGCGCTGATAGGTGGGGTCTTGGGCGGACGCCTCGCACGCTGGATTCGGCCGATCGTGTTGCGCTGGATTGTCGTCACGGCCGGTGTTGTGATTGCCGTGCTCTATATGTGATGAAGTTTACAGGTATACGGTGAGTGATTAGATAAATCTCCGGCAGATGAATGTTTAAAGGGTTTCCAGCCAATTGTAATGACCATACGACCCATTCCATAGGATTCTAAAAACAATGGCCGACAAGCAGCCGATGCCACCGGAAAAACAACAAAGAGAATCGGGTAACCAACTACCGCCCGGGTTGGGGGCCAGGTTCTGGTGGGTGGTGCTGCTGGCGCTCTTCATTTGGAATGCGGTGCTCTTTTTGCAGCCCTCGAAGCCCGAGACCCTTATCCCATATTCAACTTTCCTGGAGCAGGTGAGCGCCGGCAACGTCTCGGAAGTGGTTATTGTCGGCCCGCAAATCAGCGGTACTTTTGTTAAACCCATCCTCTGGCCGGAGTCCTCGGCGGCGGGTTCGGCTTCCGGGGCCGGGAAAGCGGAGACCCCGGTAAATACCGGCTCAGAGAATCTTTCCGGAAGTCGAGAAGGCAAAAGTGATGGCGAGAATGCTCGCAAGCCTGGAGTAACTCCGCAAAAATATGGCAAATTTGCCACTGTATTTCCCGAATCGGTGGGGGACCCCACCCTGATGCCGCTCCTTGGGGCTCATCATGTCACGGTGAATGCAAAAACGCCTTCCAAGCCTTGGTTTGTTACGTTGCTCGTGGATTTTGCGCCGATGCTCCTGCTCATTCTTTACTTCGTATGGATGAGCCGGCAGGCCATGCGCAATCAGTCAAGCATATTCGGAATCGGACAAACGAAGGCCCGTCGTTACAGCAGTGAGCAGCCTAAGGTGACATTCAAGGACGTTGCTGACGCCGAAGAGGCCAAGGGCGACTTGGAGGAGGTGGTCGATTTTCTCCAACACCCGCAAAAGTACCATCAGATGGGTGCGCGTATACCCCGAGGCACACTGCTCGTCGGCCCGCCCGGTACCGGGAAGACCCTGTTGGCCAGAGCAGTGGCGGGCGAGGCCGGGGTGCCTTTCTTTTCCATCAGCGCCTCTGAGTTTGTCGAGATGTTCGTTGGGGTTGGAGCGAGTAGGGTCCGCAGCCTTTTTGAGCAGGCCAAAGCCGCCTCACCTTCCATCGTTTTCGTTGATGAACTGGATGCAGTGGGCCGGCGGCGCGGCGCCGGTCTCGGCGCGGTGAACGACGAAAGAGAACAGACCCTTAATCAACTCCTGGTTGAGATGGACGGTTTCGACGAGCACCAGGAAATCATCGTGCTGGCCGCCACGAATCGGCCCGACGTGCTTGACCCGGCCCTTTTGCGCCCTGGTCGATTCGACAGGCAGGTGATGGTACCACTTCCCGACCGGGAGGGCAGGGAGGGTATTCTGCGTATACACACCGCGAAAATACCAATTGCTACGGATGTCAAACTCGATCTGTTATCTCGTAAGATCGTGGGCATGAGCGGGGCCGATATCGCCAACATTTGCAACGAAGCGGCCCTTGTCGCCGCTCGGCGTACCCATGAGCAGGTGGGCATGGCGGATTTCGAGGAGGCCATCGATAAGGTTATACTCGGCGGAGAACGTCCGTCGCTCACGGACCCGGATGCAAGGAAAATCATAGCATATCACGAAAGCGGCCATGCAGCAGTCGCTTGGCTTACTCCGGCGGCCGATCCCGTTCATAGGGTCACTATTATTCCGCACGGCCGCGCACTTGGGATTACCGAACAGGTGCCTTCCGAGGAACGATATAATTACAGCCGGACATACCTTGTTGCGCGCATCGATGTCATGTTGGGCGGCCGGCTATCGGAACAGGTAGTATTTGGCGATGTTACCACCGGCGCCGAAAACGATCTGATACAGGCCACCAGCCTTGCCCGGCGGATGATGACGCGTTGGGGAATGGGAAGTCTTGGGCCGGTAGCCTTCGAATCCGACGATCAACAGCCGTTTCTGGGATATGAGCTGTCGCGGGGCAAGGACTACAGCGAATCTACAGCAGCCCGTATCGATGAAGATGTCCGGAATTTGATCGCAGAACGATGCGAGATTGTGACCGGCCTCTTGAACGGCGCAAGGGATAAGTTGGATAAGCTGGCGGAAACATTACTCCACGAAGAAACAGTCGACGAAGTGGTATTAGAACAAATCCTCGGCGCTGGAAAGCAGATTGCCAAGGAACCGGATCCCGGTGCGAAGCCTGAAACAACGTGATGATCGATATTTTTCATTAAGGTGTCTGAAGACCGCAATAATTTGAAGACCCTGGAATTTTGCGGGACGAATTCTTCCATTCATGGAAAGCGCGTGACCCACGGAATCAGTGTTCAAATCCCGGCATCAATACTCCAATTAGATTACTCGTAGTCAACGCCGTCATCATTAAACCCAACCGATCCTGAAGGATCGTCGGTCACACTTTTTGGCCTTTTTCCTCGACTACGGTCCGGGACATCTGTTCCAGAGCAAGCATGAGCGCCTGGGTGCCCAACTTACCGTGTCCCTGTGCCTTTACCGCAATGTATAGCTGGTGGGCCAGCGCCAGGCCGGGAAGAAAAAGGCCCATACGCGCCGACTCCTTGAGTGCAATCCCCATATCCTTGATAAAATGCTCAACAAAAAAACCGGGAGCGAAATCTCTTTGCAGTATACGTGGAGCCAGATTGTCCAGGACCCAGCACTTCGCTGCGCCGCCCTGGATGGAACTGAGCATCGTCGGCAGATCAAGGCCCGCCTTGAAACCGTATAAGAGGCTTTCGCACACGCCGATCATCGTCCCGGCGATCACGATCTGGTTACACATTTTAGTATGCTGGCCCGAACCCGCAGGTCCATGGTGGACGAGGTTTTTTCCCATTGTTTCCAGGATGGGCTTAACGGCCTCCACTACTTCCCGGTCTCCTCCCGCCATGATGGAAAGAGCACCATTGCGCGCCCCCACGTCGCCACCCGAGACGGGAGCATCCACGGCGAAGGCGCCCCGTTCCAGGGCGGCTTGATAGATTTGCGTTGCAAGCGATGGTTCGGTCGTGGTCATGTCAACGAGAATAACACCCGGGCGGGCCGCTTCCAGAATGCCTCCTTTTCCGAAATAAACCGCCCGCACGTCTTCTGGGAACCCCAGCATGGTAAAGATGACGTCAGAGTTTTCCGTGGCTTCCCGAGGGGAATCAACCCAGGCGGCGCCCTTCTCGATGAGTGGGAGCGCTTTCCCCTTCGTGCGGTTGAAAACCGTGGTGCTGTAGCCTCTTTCCATAATGTGCCCGCACATGGAAAGCCCCATCACCCCCGTCCCGATCCAGCCTATGCGTGTCTTTAGAGAAACAGCGGGAACATCATGAAAGCTGCCGGGCATTACAATCTCCTTTGAAGTTGAGCGATTAGCCTTTAGCCGGAAAATGCACTATTGTTCGGCAGTGCACTCGGTGTGGTCTGTGGGGTTGGACAGGGCGAAGATAACCGGACGTTCATCGATCGATTTCCCGCGTCCAATTATTCATTGTCGGCCACATACGGATGGACCATCTTTTTCGGATCGACGATCCGGTCGTAGTCTGCCTCACTGACGTAGCCGAGTTTTAGCGCAGCCTCTTTTAGCGTCAGATCATGGTCGTTTGCGTAGTGCGCTATCTCTGAGGCTTTATCGTAGCCGATCTGTGGAGACAGGGCCGTGCCCAGCATCAGAGACTGCTGGACAAAGCGGTCGATCTGCTTCAGGTCAGGTTCGGTTCCTTCAACCAGAAATTTCCGGAAATTGTGGCAGCCGTCGGTGAGAATGCGGACCGACTGCATGACGTTGGCTATCATCAGCGGCTTGTAGACGTTCATCTCCAGATAGCCCGAAGCCCCGCCGAAGCCCACGGCCACGTCATTAGACATGACCTGCACCGCGATCATGGCCAGCGCCTCGCATTGCGTCGGATTCACCTTACCGGGCATGATCGAAGACCCCGGTTCGTTGACCGGGATTCTCAGTTCGTGAAAACCGCACCGTGGCCCGCAGCTCAAAAGGCGAATGTCGTTTGCAATTTTGTAGAGGGAAACGGCCAGGCTGCGCAGCCCGCCGGAGAGCATTACGAGAGCATCGTGTGACCCCTGTACGGCAAATTTGTTGGCCGCGCTTACGAATGGCAGCCCTGTCAGGCGCGCGATCCCGGCAACGGCATCTTCGGCAAATCCGGGCGCGGCATTGAGCCCGGTTCCTACTACCGTGCCGCCAAGGGCGAGACTCCAGACGCCTGTAAGGCTGTTTCCGATATACCGAAGGCTCTCGTCCAGCATGCCGACATAACCTGACCACTCCTGGCCCAGAGTCAGGGGCGTTGCATCCTGCATATGGGTGCGGCCTATCTTCACTATGTCTTTCCATAGCTCGGCCTTGGCCGCGATGGCATCGCGCAATGCCTTCACCGAGGGCGCCAACCTTTGCCTGGTTCCAATACCGGCGGCGATGTACATAGCGGAGGGAAATGTGTCGTTGGTGGACTGCGACATGTTAACGTGATCGTTCGGATGGATCGGGGATTTGCTGCCTAGAGGCGTACCCGCAATCTGACAGCATCGGTTGGAGATCACTTCATTGACATTCATATTGAACTGCGTACCGCTGCCTGTCATCCAGACATGCAGCGGGAACTGATCTCTATGCTTTCCGGCGAGAATTTCGTCGCAAACCCGCGCGATCATATCCCTTTGTTGTATTGTCAGCCAGCCAATACCCTGATTTGCGAATGCCGCAGCTTTCTTCAGGATAGCATACGCGCCTACCAGTTCACGCGGCATCAGGTCGTCACCGATGCTAAAATGCTCGAGCGAACGCTGTGTCTGCGCACCCCACAACTTATCGGCAGGCACCCGCACCTCTCCCAGGCTGTCCGTCTCGGTACGAAACTCACTCATGGTTTTCTCGTTGAATTGTCCTGGTGTATGGCCTTTTGCTTCCCGTGAGCGCCAATCGGTGCGAAAAAATCTCCTTCTCTAAAGCCTGCTTAATTCTACTCACTTGCTTTTTTCCACCCACTCTCCATCCCTGCAGATAAAGCACCTTCCCTCGCAACATGACTCTTTCCCATGCGGAATAGTCGCGCCATCATGGGCAGCGCAGCTCTTATTTCCCTTCATTGTACTCAGTTCCTTTCCTATGCTCTTATTTTCGACACTATCCCTCCATACCATTGCATTAAGCACTCTGTGTTGGAAGATCAACATAAGGGCCAAAGCCGGCCAAAAGCCGGCTGCGAGCGCAAAGGTTTTATTTACGGGCAAGCCCTAAGGGACACTGCAATAGTCACTTCCCTCTGCACAGAATCTTCTTAGGTTGGAAACCTGTTCGGGATTTCCTATGACCACTATTACCGATTGCGGCGTCAGGACTTCATCCTGGGATGGATTATACGTGAAGTCGGGATCTTCGGGACGCTTCAAAGAAACCGGAATCAGGCCGGTCCTGCGCTGTATGTCGATTTCGCGGAGCGAATGCCCGATCCACGGCGACCCTTCACCGACTGTAACTTCCTCGACGCGAATTGCGTCATTTCCTCTAAGCATCCGGTCGAGGAATGAAACGACATGAGGGCGGATCATCTCGCTGGCCAAACGCAAGCCGCCGATTAAAGATGGATTCACGACATAATTAGCTCCGGCCCTGTAGAACTTATCAGCCAGTCTGTTTTCATGGCATCGCACCACGATCTTGACGTCAGGGTTGCTGTACCGTGCCTGGACCGTTATCAGAAGGTTGTGAGCATCTTCGTCCAACACTGCCAGCACACCTGAAGCCCGTTCGAGCCCGGCGCGGAGCAGTACATCTTCCTCAGTTGCGTCCCCGTGGATGTAATAGAGGCCCTGGAGTTGGCCGGCGAGCCATTCAAGGCGCTCCGGTTTTAGTTCGATACACACGCAGGACCGCTTTGAGGCGACCATCTCCCGTAACACATTGACAGCGGTGTTGCCGCCTCCGCAGACAATAAAATGGTTTTTGAGCGCGGCAATGCTTTTTTCCATCTTACGCTCCCTCAATATTCGAGAAAATTTACGCTCGACGACAAACCCGGTGATCGTCAACACTGCATAGAGAGCTACCCCCATTCCGGACCACATCAGAATCATGGCGAAAAGACGGCCGTCTGTGCCAAAGTCCTCGAGAATCTCCCCATATCCGACGGTGGTAAGTGTAATACTTGTCATATAGGCACAATTGAAAAGGGTCCACTTGCCCCCGCCCAAAATGAAAAATCCCAGCGTGCCGAATATGAACACAACCACCAGCAGCAGAACAGGAAAACCCAATTGATGCAATAATGCGCGATCCAGGGCGTGTTTTGATGCTGCTGACTGTGAATTCTGGGCTTTGGCCATGAGGTCTTTTAGAACTCCTCTTTTGGAGTTATCTCAGGGCATCCCGGCTCATTGCGGGGCTCGGGGCAGGCTACTTGTTGACGAAGGGGGGCTGTTTGCAGCTCCAGGAAATAGAGTCTGGTTTCCGTCCGGATGTATTGTCCCAAAATAGTCCTTTCCCGCTGCGAAGACTTCAAAGTGCTTCATGAACCGCCGTGTACGGAACCTTACGCACGGTGGCGTGTTAGTTTGGGGGAGGGGACTCGGCTTCCGCTCGATGCCAATCAGCAAGCCTGGCTGCCCAGGAATTGAACAAATATATTGCGCGTCCTCGGGCCATCGAATTCCAGGAGGAAAATTCTTTCCCAGGTGCCCAGAACCAGCTTTCCCGAGTCTACAATTGCCTGCACGCTTCCCCCGACCAGGATCGCTTTAATGTGGGCCGCTGAATTGCCTTCGGTGTGTTTGTAGGAGCCCCGCCATGGAACGATAGCGTCCAAGGTCCTTAAAACGTCATCCATCACGTTCGGGTCTGCCCCTTCATTTATCGTAAGGCCGGCTGTGGTGTGCGGGGTGTAGATCAGGCAGATGCCCTTTTGGGCTGACTTTTCCCTTAATCGGGCGGCTACATGGTCAGTGATGTCAACAGCGCATGAATGGGCCGCGGTTCTGATCTGTGAGATTTCCATATCGATCTTCCCGTTCAGGGCAGAATGATTCCCGATTCGGTTCGGCGCTCCCGCTGCGGCGTTTTCTCAGTCTCCTTATCAGAGACAAAATCTTCGTTCCAGTGGAAACCGATCGAATACCTTAGCAATTGCAACACGGCTGGGTTTTTTCCCACCGAGGACGGGCCGGAGAGACTGCGGGCAATTATCCAAGCCCAATGCGCCTTGTCTTCGACGCCAGAGAGTTTGAAGGCCATTGCCTGCTCTTCGAAAAACCTCTCGTAGAGGAATCTCTTTGCTCCCACACAAAGGCTTTCGGCTGCATCACGGAGCACGTCCATGCCGCGCTCGGCCTGGACCTCCGGCGGGACCACCAGAAGAGGACTGTCAAGGGCTTTTATCTTCTCGTAATGGGGTGCAAGCTGTTCTTTACCAAATCTAAGCCAGGAAAGGTCCATGCCTTCCAGTAATTTGCCGATTTCGAATTCGGAAAAATGTTGTTCGGGAGATTCGACTTCGGGCATCAGGTCGTAGACGTATGGTCTTCTGTCCGGCTCATGATACTTTTTGAGAAGATCACGGGCCCTTTCCAGTTGGGCATATGATTCCTTGGCGGTCCAAAAATCGAACATTTCAAAGAAGAGACGCGCTGCGTGCCAGGGTGGAATTTCATTGGCTCTGTGGTCGATCGCGTGGGTTGAGAGTTCCTGGAGATAATCCCTGTATAGTTTCTGAGTGCGGCTTTCGGCAACTCGCACGTTAAAGGTGGCAAAATCGTCTTCAAGGAACGCCGTTATGAGAACATAACCTCCCTGTAACGCCTCGGGAATGAAAGCGGACACTAACCACAAGGTCCCCTGGACCATGAACATGTGAGAGGCGGTCTTTCTTTGCTCACCCTGGATCAGGACGACTTTTTCCGGGGCCGAGGTGCTTTCTGCAGCCTTGAAACCCTTTTGTGAAAACCGGTAGGCTGCCTGCTTCAGGTTCCTTTTATAAGGTGAGGTTTCGATGGTTTCATGGAAAGCCTCAAAGGTGCGAAAGCCGGTTTGGCTGGGATTACGGCTCAGCGTGTCGATGAGTAAGGCCGCCAGGGCCGGTTTTGAGGAAAGAGAGTTGCGAAGCGAGTGCAGGTAGCCCTCGAAACTCTCACCTTCGGGGTCCTGGACAGCGAGGCGGTCAAGGATCATTTGCAGTTCGTCGGATTCTCCGGGAGTCAGCGAAAAGTGTTCTTTTCCCTTTTTAAGTGTATTCTGCGTTCTGCTCATATTACTCCAGTATCCAATGAGACTTTGCGGAGCGTCAAGTTGTTTGCCCATTAAATGAGGCCTCCCGCTAAAATAGAAAAGCCCCGTGCACACCGTAGGTAAGAGTGATTCTGGGGCTGTTTCAGCGGGAGTGAAAAAACTCTGTTATTCCTCTTCGGATTCCACCTCGCGCGGCTCAATAATCAGAGAGTCGGCTACGAGCTCCCAGAGGTACTTTACCTCGACATCCATGAGGTCGTATTCCTTCCGGATGCTCTTCATGATCTGATCGCGGCAGTTATGGCAGGGCGCGATGAGCAGTTTGGCCCCGGTGTCCTTTATCTGTTTGGCTTTCACGCGGCCATAGAAGATTCTCTCCTCCACATAGGGCGCCGCCCACGCGCCGCCGCCCGCGCCGCAGCAGAAGTTGTTGGCCCGATTGGGATACATGTCTACAAAATTCTCACAGCACTGCTGCGTGATCCACCTGGGTTCCTCGTAATATCCGTGGCCGAAAGTGCGTTCACTTTTGCGGCCGTAATTACACGGATCGTGGTAGGTGGTAAGGTGAGTGTGCACCGATTTATCTAACTTGATGCGCCCCTCTACGATGTATTTCTTCAAAAGATCGTGAACCGAGAGAAACTTGACGCCTTCATTGGCAAACCATTTTTGCAGACCAAGCCTGGTCGCGAAGTATGCGTGCCCTCACTCGGGTAAGACAAGGTACTCGCATTCCAGTTCCTTGTAGTGCTGAACAATCCGCCCGACGATTTCTTTCATCGATTCGTCGTCACCCGTGAAAAGGCCCCAGTTCACACCTTCCCAGTTTTCGGAAGTAGTGGTCCAGGACTCGTTGGCAGCGTAAAGAATTCGCCACCAGTAAAACATGTCCTCAGGTTCCCCGAAAGGCTCTTTGGAATTGATGGTGAACAGGTATTTTGCCCCTTTCTTGTCGACAGGGACCTTGAAGCCGGGAAGTTCTTCGGCCAGTTCTGCGCCAAGATCGTCAAGCAGGTACAGGAAGTCTTCCTTGGGAATGCCGACGTTGTTTCCAGTTTTGAGGCACATCGCCACGCCCTTGTGGAGGACACCGGGGACCTTATCCCTTTCCCTCCTGCCTCGAGCGGAACGAAGCATTGCCAACAGATCGATGCCCATGGGGCAGGCATGTTCGCAACGGCCGCAAAGGGTGCAGACCCAGGGGAATCTCGAATCGACCAGCTCCTGATCCATCCCCAGCAAGACCATCCGCACAGCCTTGCGAACATCCAGACCGTCGACGCCCGTGACCGGGCACCCGCCTGCGCACGTGCCGCAGGTGAGGCACAAATCTGCGTACTGGGTCGCAAGCTTGTGCTTTTCACGTTTTGTAAGCACCAATGGATCCATTTTGTTCTTCTCCTAAGTATGCTCCGTCTGGAGCTTGTTTCAATCCCAGCCTCACGGCCAGGAGGACGACTGCTCAAGTTGCACGGCGGAGTTCTGTCACAAATGCAGCGGGTGGGCAACGATGTCGATTTTAGCCATGGTTTTGCAACATAACTCGAAGTGTGAGCGAATGCAACTGGTTCTTGGATATTTAGGGCTTGTCCGTAAATAAAACCTTTGCGCTAGCATCCGGCTTTTGGCCGGCTTTGGGCGCTCCTCAATCGCAAAATCCTCGAAGTAGCCCAGCTACGCCTGCGGTTTTGCTCAATCTTCGCGACCAAATCTGTCTCAAAATCCGGCGCAATCTCTAAGAGGCTTATTTACGGACAAGCCCTTAAAGAAATTTGAGTTCGAGCTACTTTAGCAAGAGCGAATGCTTCCTATCCCTTGATTCGCCCTCCGCGCTCACCCGAATCGCCCTCAAGCCGCTCACGGGACATTCGTGCTCGCAGATACCACAGCCGGTGCATAGATCGGGATCTATCTGGGGGCTCTGCAACCGGACCTGGAGCACGAATTTTTTCAAATCGGCGGTCGTAAGCTCCGGCGAAATCCGTGATTCCAGGATGATGGACTTCTGCGAATTTGAAAGGATTCTGGTTCTCCCAGAGATGTCCCCTCTTTGAACCAGAACGAAGAAGTCGCCCGTACCGAACCGGTCCGGCTGAAGTGCCGGTTTTGCAAGCAGAACGGAGGCGCCTGAGATTTCCGCGACGTCCAGGTTGCCGTCCCGCACCGTAACGAAGCTCTCTTTTACGAATATCGCTTTCGGGCTTACGGGGCAGTTTTCCTGGCAGACGATGCATGGCTTGTCCATGGCCCAGGGCAGGCAACGGCTCCGGTCGATGAATGCAGTGCCGATGCGGATGGGACCGGCTTTTTCGAAAACGCCTCGGCCGAGCTTTTCCTCGAGTGAAATCGGGCGTATGGCCGCAGTTGGGCAGATATGGCTGCATGCCGTACAGTTCATCTGGCAGCCGCTCGACCCGGTGCGCATGTTCAGAACCGGGGTCCACAGGCCCTCGATCCCCGCCCTTGTGATATCGGGTTGTATAACGTTGGTGGGGCAAACGCGCGCGCATTGCCCGCACCTGATGCAGCGGTCGAGAAACTCGGGTTCGGCCAGAGACCCCGGCGGTCGAATCAGGGCGGGATCGTAGTTTTTGCTGAGCTTTCCATCTATTCTCAGCATCGGTACGGCGGCTATTCCGCAGACCGCCGCCGCGATGAATCCCCGGCGGGACAGGTCGGGCGAGATTATCTCGCCTGAAGCGGATCGGAGCGTGTTATAGCCCATCAGGTCTTCATTACAGGTGTAGAGACAGTTCATGCAGAGCACGCACTCGGGAATTCGGATGTTTCCCGCCGGGTCGCAGGCCCCTTCGCACCTGGAATCGCAAAGTCTGCATTGGCTGCATTCGGCGTTCTTTTTTCCGACCCGCCACAGAGCATATCTGCCCATGATCCCGTAAAGGGCGCCCAGAGGGCATACGAACCGGCAGTAGAAACGAGGTATCGCCAGGTTGAGAATAAGCGCGCCAAAGAAGATGAATGCCGTTAGCCACGGTCCTTCATAATGTCTCTGGGCCGCGGATGTCAGGTGAAAAGAAGAGTCGGCAAAAGGGAGAAGCAAAAAATTTACCGAGCGGTACACAAGGGGGATTGGGTCTAGAAGTCCGGTCATGAGCGAGGCTGAAAAGGCCCTGTCGAGCTTCAGAAAATAACCGGCCGCAACCCATAATACCGCCAGCCCGATGAACGCCGCGATCGGCCGTCTGATCACAGGGTCGGCTTTTTGCGAAACTGCCGCGACAATTGCCAGAATGCACAAGATACAGGCAATGGTGAGCGGGTCCCAGGTTGAAGAATCTGCTATGTTCAACACGAGTGCCGCGACAGCCGGGCAAAGCAGGACCAGAAGGACGTAATATTTTATCCTCTGTGCGTCCATATATCGGTTCGCGGCGATTTTCTCTCTTACGGAGCGTCCACGCGAGCCGAGATAACCGATGAGATGGTGCATGGTTCCGAATGGGCACAGCCATCCGCAGAAAAATCTTCCCAGAACGACAGTGAGCACGACTGTAGCTAAGGCCCAGAGTAGTCCCGAGTACAGAGCGCGGGTCGTCAGAATGGTTCCCAGGGCAACAAGGGGATCGAGTTGGAGGAACCAGTTTACCGGCCAGCCCCGCAACTGCCAAAAAGATTGCCCGAAGGTGCCGGCAATACAGAACCATATAAACAGGACAAAAAAGAAGATCTGGGTTATTCGCCTGACAGTTGTGATTCTCATCAGATTCTTACCCTGTGGATACGCGCAAAGGATTCAGGGCTTCAAAATCCGAAGTCCCCGCCCCTGCCTGTTCAGCTTTGGCTATGAAGGGCAGATCTGCCGGTGTTTTCCCCAGCAGGGCCGCCCCGGCCGCATCGGCGGCAACCTGATCGGTGCTGACGATCATCGTGTTGGTCTGCTTGAGGTCGGAAACCGAGCCTCCGGTCGGTCCATTGGAAATCATGGCGAAGGTTCCATCCAGGATGACGAAAGTAGGCCTTATCATAAGCGCAAGGTCTTTTATGAACGTGTGTATATCCTGATGGAAGATGTTTCGCCTGCCTCCGATGAATCCGTACCAGTTTTTCATGGACATCGAGGCGCCGCTCCTGTGATGGTCTTTCACGGGAGCAATTCCGATCAGCTTTGTCACCCCATGGAAAGCTCCGAACAAAACGGGCCAATTCCGGATAAAACTTGAATCGGGCACTGTAATGTTGGCGAAAAGCGATTCCCTGGGCACAATCAAATTAGCTCCGGAGCTTTGCGCCGCATCCATTATGCCGGTGAGCGCAAAACAGCTTTCCGGATTGTTGATCGAATTGTCGGTGACGGCGACTGCCGCCGCGCCTGCCCTGAAACACAGGCGCGCGACTTCGGCCAGCAGCTCGGGGTTCGTTGTGGCGCAAAGGGAAGGAGGGGTAGCGAAGGCGGCGTTTACCTTTATCAAGACCCTGTCACCCTTTTTTACGAAACATTCAATTCCGCCGAGCGCTTTGAGGGCGGCGTTGACAGTCTTGATTCTGTCCTCCCCGGTTGCTATCGCTATTTTTCGGCCTGCTTCAGGTACGGAAAAGTCGGGAAGGGCAACTGAGGATTTCTCTACCGTCGCACCCGGACCGGTGGGGTCGTACAGCAAATAACCAATGGCAGTGGCAGCCCCCAGAGCTATCCCCGCCTTCGCGGACCGGATGAGAAAATCGCGCCTGTTCATATCCGATTGGGGCCGATGCTCTTTGGATATGTTTCTCATTGCCCGGCCTCGTCCAGTTTGCGGTAAACCCGTGATGCCACATCCGTTGCGCTTTCCATGGTATCTGCCTCGTGAGTCCCGGCAAGAAACTTCCCCCTGTGCAGGACGACTTCATAGGTATCGAACACTTTGTATATTCTGGAATCAGGCGCGCCAGGGATTTCACCGGCTTCCTGCCCTCCGTTCTCAATGAGAAACCGGCCGTATGCTGCAGCAAGACCGGCGGCTTCCTGGGCGCTTTCACGCTTCGAGAGGAACGCGGTAACCCGGGCAACCCCCACACCGTAGCTGGCCGTATACACGCGGTCGAGGTCGCTGAAGCCGAAAACGTCGCTCATGTGCAGCGATACGCTTGACGCATCGAGGGATTCAAGCGGAAAGAGGGAAGCTTCCGTTTGCTGTTCGGTGTATTTAGGTTCCGATTCAACAAGGTTTTTTGCCAGTAAGGTCATTGTTTCGTCGAGGTCTTTGGATGCTGATATTATCTCGAAATAGTTAGGCCCATTTGTGAAAAACAAGGCATCTTCCGTGGCGTATGCGGAAACGCCAAGGGCGAGCGGCCTCGAGTCTTTTCTTTTCTGACTGCTGTAGACGGAGAACGCCTTTGTTGGGTCTGCCATTTCGTATACGAAGAGCTCGAGCCAGCTTTTCGGGTCAGCTTTGCTGACAAAACGCCTTGTGCGAAGCTTTACAAAACCGCTTGAAAGATAGAGCTCGGCTTTCCCGTCAATTTTTTCGGATAAGGTTTCGGAGTCGAAAGTCTCCTCGGGGCCCATCGGAATGAGATTTTCGGGAATCCAGGCAGGTGCGGGCGCAGAACCGGGAGAGGGCAGGGGACTTTTGCGGTAGGAGCCATTGCCCTCCTGCCGGAGAGTAACACTATAAAACTCCGGATCGAACAGCGACTGCGCAAAATAAACCCAACCGGCTATTCCGGCCAGAAGCGCCAGTATGAGAATTCCGATGCAGGTCTCGGCAGTGCCGGTGCGCCTCATCCCGTTTCTCCTGTACAGGTCGATTTCAAAATCGCGGAATCATATCAGTGCGGGTGCAAGCAGGCAAGGTTTGGTTTAGGAAACGGCTTGGAGCTTGCCGGAGTTTCAGGGGCAGCCAGATTGCAAACGATTAGTTTTCATGAAATTCTCTCCGGTATATGTTATGGAGAAACGCCTTTTTGAAAAAACACCTTCGGAAATCCTCTAAATTAATGTGCTGCATCATTCTGCAGGCTTTTCAGCGGAGGGCCGAAACGGGTGGGAATAAGCATTATTGAAGGGTTTAAACAGGTGGCCTTCGCAGGCTTCCATCTAAAAGCGTTCAGGAACTTAGCGGCGACTGCCCCGATTTGCCCAAGGCCCGAATAAAATGCTGAAGCATGACAGCGCTAATATCATGAAAATACTGGTGCGATCCACAAACTGGATCGGGGACGCCGTTATGACCACTCCGGCCATGGGCTCGATCAGGGCGGCTTTCCCCTCATCGGAGATTGTACTGGCCGCAAACCCCGTTGTTTCCGAACTCATGACCCCGCATCCTTTCTGCGACCGCGTAATCGTATACGACAAAAGAGGTCCGCATCGGGGGATCAGGGGTCTTTGGAAGTTTTGCCGTTTGCTTGCCATGGAGCGATTCGACCTGGCCATCCTTTTTCAGAACGCCATTGAGGCTGCGGTAATGGTTAAGCTGGCCCGGATAAAAACGCGGGCCGGGTATGGTACGGACGGGCGCGCAATACTGCTTACCCATGCGATTCGGGTAACAAAAGAAGTGCGCGGGCTGCATCATACTCAATATTATATGAATATGCTCGCCGAGTTGGGGATCCCTCGATCAGGGCTGGAGCTTAGGCTCCAGTGTACGGATGAAGAAATGAGCTGGGCCCGCGATGTCCTGGGTACTGGAAAATGGGCCGCGATAAATCCGGGAGCCGCTTACGGTTCCGCAAAAAGATGGTATCCGGAGAGGTTCGGACAGGTTGCCGACGCTCTTGGTTCTGACTTTGGATATCAAGCGCTTCTCGTGGGTGGGCCGGGGGAAGCCGCGATCGGCCCTGAAATTGAGTCCCGGATGCGTTCGAAGCCGCTGAACATGATCGGAAGGACTTCCGTGCGGCAGTTGATGGCGCTTCTCGCATCCGTACAGCTCGTAATAACTAATGATTCAGGCCCGATGCACATAGCTGCGGCCTTCGACCGCCCGATAGTCGCGCTGTTCGGCCCGACAGACCATTCCACAACCTCTCCGCTAAGCTCGCGATTCTCGTTGGTGCGCAAGGAAACCGAGTGTGCCCCCTGCCTGAAGAGGCAATGCCCGACCGACCACCGGTGTATGGCCGATATTTCGGTAAATGATGTCCTCCACGCGGTAGAGACTTTGTTGAAATCTGATGAAGCGGGTAATGTGCAGCGGGGCGGAACTTGATGCACGCGACTGGGAAAAGGGGTCCGAGCTCCATGAAAAACTTCCGCGTTTCACCTTCAGGCTTTAACAAGATTCTCATAATAAAGCCCAGCTCTCTTGGCGACGTAATCCATACCCTGCCGGTTCTTCATGCGCTGAGCATCCGATTCCCGGAAGCCGAACTTCACTGGGTAGTGGCAAAAGGGTTTGCCGGTATACTCGAGGGACATCCCCTCATTCACAGGCTCTGGATCATAGACAAAGACTCGTGGAAAAAGCCCGGCAATCTTCGGCGTACCTGTTCGGAGCTTGCAAAGCTCAGACGGGAGCTGCGAAACGAGAAATTCGATCTGGTGGTCGATCTTCAGGGGCTTTTCAGGAGCGCGGTGATAGGTCTTTTCACTGGGACTGAGGAGCGGGTCGGTTTTGAGCACGCGCGAGAGGGGTCGAAGTATTCCTACAAATACAGGGTGAGGACAGACACTGAACTGCACGCCATTGAAAAAAATCTTCGGTTTGCCGAATTCGTTGGCTGCGAGCCGGCCGCTCCGGTATTTGCGCTTCCTCCCCTGGGTGAAGTTCCCGAGATCGTGAAGAGTATGCGGCGCTATGCGGTTATCGCCCCTTCAGCCGGGACCCTGGTGAAGAGGTGGCCCACCGAACATTTCGGTCGCCTGGCTTCACTTCTGCCAATCCCTTCAATTATTATCGGCGGCAGATCGGATGCGGCGCTTGGAGATGAAGTTGCACGCTTGTCCAACTCACGTGCTGTCTCTCTTGCCGGAAAGACGAGCCTTAAAGAGCTCGGGGCAATAATTCGGGATGCACAATTCCTGGTATCACCCGATACAGGGCCGATGCACCTGGCGGCGGCCCTGAACGTACCCGTTTTCGCGATCTTCGGACCCACAGCTCCCCTGCGAACCGGCCCTTACGGTAAGATTCATTCGGTCATACGATTGGAGCTTCCCTGTTCGCCTTGTTTCACAAGAAAGCCCTGCCCGGACTGGCGGTGCATCCGCGAAATCACACCCGAGATGGTGCTAAAGGTTATTTGCGAAAAAATAGCCTGGTCTCCATCCGCAAACCCGGATGAACCTAAGACAATTTCAGCTTAAGAGACTGGCTGTTTCCGAAAATAGCCTAGCTTCCCAAAATGACACATAACTTTTTCAGCCCCGCAAAGGGCCTCAACCTGTGCAAGTCTCGAATTCGCCTGCGCCCCAGCAGGTGTCACACTGCCGGTCCTCGAAGCAGTCGTAGCCGCTCCCATTGCAGGCATGGCAAAATGCTCTGATGCATCGCTGAATATCTTCGAGATTCATTTCGAGTCCCCTTCCATTAATATGAACTGAATACAAATGGTTGCGATTCCATTAGTCACCTTCCCATTGTGCGGCCGGCTCAAGGAGAGAAAATCCCACCGGAAATAACCGTTACCGTACAGGAAATGTTATTCCTAAGGAAACGTAGCTATACTTTAATTGCTGTAAACTTACGGTCAAGAGAGTGAAGCCTTTTTAGTGAAAGTTTGCAACGCCGTGAACCGGCCTTCGGCAGCCATTAAAGCCACTTGTCAAAGGCGGTCATCGAACATAACTTCTTCTCCATGAATGTTTATAACTGTCGAATTAATATCGAGCCTGCTGCTCAACGAACTGCCGCCGCAAAGTGGGCAGAGCGAAATTGAAAAACACCGGCAGGCCGGGCTGATAAGCGAGGAGATGATCGTGCACAATCGGTTCGACCCGTCATAGCGGGTAACGGATGATGCACATCGGACAAAAAAGCAATTGCACATGCATGTGCTTGAGGAGGTCATATAGATATGATTACTGATGATCAAAATCGAGAATCCATTCCGCAGTGGGACCAGAGTGAGCGCTGGAAGGGCATAGAGCGCCCTTATAAGGCCGAGGATGTGCTCAGGCTGCGGGGTTCTCTTCGAATCGAATACACCCTGGCAAATGAAGGCGCCGGCCGGCTCTGGGAACTGCTCCATGCAGGGCCTTTCACTGCGGCCCTGGGCGCCTTGACCGGTGCGCAGGCAGTACAGCAGGTCCAGGCAGGATTAAAGGCCATCTATGTAAGCGGGTGGCAGGTTGCCGCAGATAACAACAGCATCGGCCATACTTATCCCGATCAAAGCCTTTATCCCGTGGACAGCGTTCCCAATCTGGTGCGAAGAATCAATAATGCGTTTATGAGGGCCGACCAGATCAACCATATGGAAGGGAAGAAAGGACCGTATTGGTTCGCGCCTATCGTCGCCGACGCAGAAGCCGGCTTCGGGGGGATTTTGAACTCATTCGAGCTGATGAAGGCGATGATCGAGGCGGGCGCGGCGGCGGTTCATCTTGAAGACCAGCTTGCATCGGCTAAAAAGTGCGGGCACCTGGGAGGCAAAGTAATAATACCGACCTCCGAAGCAGTAAAGAAGCTTATAGCAGCAAGACTTGCCGCCGATATCTGCGGCGTTGCGACGATACTCATCGGCAGAACGGATGCCAATTCCGCGACACTGCTCGCCAATGACATAGACGAAAGAGATCGCCCTTTCATAACGGGTAAAAGAACGGCTGAAGGTTTTTACACCGTCAGAAACGGAATCGAACCGGCCATAGGGCGGGCCTTAGCCTACGCTCCCTACACGGACATGCTCTGGTGCGAAACATCGGAACCTGACCTCGCAGAGGCCAAAAGGTTTGCCGAAGCGGTACATGTTTCATATCCCGGCAAGCTGCTGGCCTATAACCTCTCACCTTCATTCAACTGGAGTGCTAAGCTCGACAAATCGGCGATAGCCGAGTTCCAAAATAAGCTCGCTTCTTACGGGTACCGGTTTCAGTTCGTGACTCTTGCCGGTTTTCACTCGCTTAATCTGGGGATGTATGAGCTGGCGCGGGATTTTAGAGAAAAAGGGATGAGCGCCTATTCGCGTTTTCAGGATAACGAGTTCGAATTGGAGAAGCTCGGGTATAAGGCCGTGAAACATCAGTCCTTCGTCGGGACGGGCTACTTCGACGCTGTGGCGCAGGCGATTAGCGGCGAAGATCTCTCTACCGGCGCTCTTAAGGGATCCACGGAGGAAAAACAGTTTCGCACGGTAGTCTGAAGACGGAGGCCGCACATATGGACCACCTCGCGGGGCGCCGCGTGCCCATCCACCTCGCTACGCTCCTTCATCCGTGGTTCAGGTCCGTCCGCTTTTCAGAAAGTACGGTGGAACGATCTTTTCCCGTGGGTTGGCCCGGAGGTCGGGAATTCGTGGCCTGATCCCGCTTTGTTTTCCCGTTTCCGGTCGAGGTAGATTCTAAGATTTTCGGGCAGCCCGCGTTTCTTGGCGGACCGGCTGCGGAGTTTTGTCAGCATTTTTGCAGAAAGGGGCTGTTTGAGCGGAAATCCCCACTTCTTCTTGTATTCCCTGGGAGTGAGGTGATGGATGCGCAGATGGTTTGCCGTGAGCTGCCGGAGTTCGGCCTTGCATTCCATACAGGTAACCTTGTCTTCCCCGATGGAAGAGAGCGGATCTGCGGCAACAGGTTCCTCAGAAGCCTCAAATCCAGGCTCTGCCCGCAGCACAGATCGCCCTTGCTCTTCGGCAAGTCTCATTTTGTGAAGCGCGTTATAGACTCTTACCAGCGCCTGCTCGATGTCCTCGGCCGTCATTTTGCTCATGGAAGCCTGAGCGCCAACGATTTCGACCGCTAATTCGAGTAACTTTTTTTCCATTCGGACCATTCCTTCAAACAAGGCTGCACATGTGTGGCGTCGTCAGGGCAAAAAGCTATTCCCAAATATGCTTATCGGAGTTGCATTTGTAAAGAGAACCAAACCACAAATTGTTCAGGCAGGCAATTTACATCGGGACATCCCGCATATTGGATACCTCGGGAAGCGTGGAGATACCGGATGGTTACAATTTTGAAATTGGGGAATCGAGGGGTATCAGTCAATCGTTCGCCGGTATCGCTTCACGGCGACCGTCATTGCGAAGACGGTGAAGAGCACGATTGGCCAGATCTCCGGGATTATGTCATGCAATCCGTTGCCTTTTAGCAGGATACCCCGGGCGATGCGAAGAAAATGAGTCAGTGGAAATAATTCGCCGATCTTCTGGGCCCAATGGGGCATCCCGCGGAAGGGAAACAAGAACCCTGAGAGCAGCAGCGACGGTAAAAAGAAAAAATAGCCCATCTGCACGGCCTGGAGCTGGTTTTCTGCCACAGTGGAAAAGGTGATGCCCACGGCCAGGCAGGCGATGATGAATATCAGGGCGGCTGCGAACAACAACAGGAGGTTGCCTGCCACCGGCACTTGAAAAAGAAAATAGGAGGCGGACAGGATGAGCAACACCTGGATGTAGCCCACTAAAATGTAAGGAATAATTTTCCCTGTCATGACTTCGATCGGGCGCGTGGGCATGGAGAGCAGGGTTTCCATGGTGCCCCGTTCCCTCTCGCGGGTAATTGCCAGCCCGGTTACCACGGTCATCGTCATCTGAAGCACGACCCCCATAAGTCCCGGTACGATGTTATATTGCGTAATGGCTTCAGGGTTATAACGGGCGTGGATGCGAAGATCGATAGAGCTGTCCTGGCCGGCGAGAAATTCGAATGGACCTTTGAAATCGTTTTGCAGGGCGGTATTGAGCAAAGTGCGCAGGGAGCCTATGGCGTTGCTTGTAGCTGCCGGGTCGGTGGCATCCGCTTCGATGAGGATAGCCGGTCTGTCGCCACGGAGTAGATCGCGTGTGAAATTCTCGGGGATATCGATCACAAACTGGACCTCGCCTCGCTTGAGCGCATCGTCGCCTTCGCTTTCAGACTTCAGCTCACGTACGAAATCAAGATAAGAGCAGTTTTGGATCGCATGCAGCAAAGTGCGGCCCTGCGGGCCGTTGTCGGCCAGGATCACGGCTGCAGCCAGGTGCTTGGGGTCCACGTTGATGGCATAGCCAAAGAGTATAATCTGAATCAGCGGGATACCGATCATCATGCCGAAAGTCAGCCGGTCCCGGCGCATCTGGACGAATTCCTTGAACACCACGGCCCAAAAGCGGGCCGGCGAAAATACGGGTCTTTTCCCTGGGGCAAATAAGGTCATTGCAGAAGTTTACCTCTCGATTCTTTCATGAGGTGAACGAAAACCTCCTCCATCCCCGGAGTGACCCTGCGCCATTCATATTGCCCGGTTTGAAAAGGGGCGATTGTTTCCTGGAGTGCCGCAGCATCAGTGCCGCTAACGTGGAGAAGGCTGCCGAAGGCAACAGCCTGCTCCACCCCCGGCTTATTGCGGAGCGCTTCTGCCAGTTCCAGCAAATCCGGTCCGCTGGCAACCCAGGTCCTAAGCTTCGTCTCCGCGATGATTTCAGCCACCGTACCGTGAGCAAGCAAAATGCCGTTCAGAATATAAGCCAGCCGATGGCAGCGCTCGGCCTCATCCATGTAGTGCGTAGAAATCAAAAAGGTCAGTCCCTGGCCGGCAAGCTGATGGATTTGTTCCCAGAACTCGCGGCGCGCTTGCGGGTCCACGCCCGCTGTAGGCTCATCGAGCAAGAGCAGTTTCGGCTGGTGGATCAAACAGGCTTCCAAGGCCAGGCGCTGTTTCCATCCCCCGGAAAGCTCTCCTACAAGCTGGTTCCTCCGTTCCTCGAGCCCGAGCCTCTCGAGGCTTTCGTTCACAGCTTGGCGCCGGTTGTCCAGGGAATACATACGGGCAATGAAATCAAGGTTTTCCGAAATCGTCAGGTCTTCGTATAAGCTGAACCGCTGGGTCATGTAGCCGACACGGCTCTTGATCGCTTCACTTTCACCGGTAACGTCATAGCCCAGGCACGTGCCGCTGCCGGCATCGGGCCGGAGCAGCCCGCAAAGCATGCGGATAAATGAGGTCTTCCCACTGCCGTTTGGACCGAGAAACCCGCAGACCTCGCCCGTGCGGACTTGAAGGTCCACACTGTCTACGACTGTGCGGCCGTCAAACCGTTTGGTCATTCCGGTCACATCAATGACAAGATCGTCGGCCATAGATCAGAAACCGAACTCCACATCCACTGGTTGGCCTGGATGAAGGTTTACCGCCGTCTTCGGGTCGAAAACAGCCTCGATCATGAACACCAGCTTGCTGCGGGCTTCTGTGCTGTAAATGACCGGGGGAGTGTATTCCACCTTGGGCGAAATGTAGCTCACCTTGCCTGCAAAAGGCTCGCGTATGCCGTCTACCATGATCCGGACGCTGTCGCCGGTGTGAATTGTGCCGATCCTGGTTTCCGGCACAAACGCACGCACCTTTATGTTCTCCGGGGGCAACAAAGCGACGACGGGTCTGCCTGCGGCCACCCATTCCCCCTCGCGGTAGAGAGTGTCAAAAACAAGAGCGTCCCGAGGTGCGAACCGCTGCTTTTGTGAGAGTTCCCATTGCGCCCTTGCCAGTGCTGCTTCCTGTGCTCTCATGGCGGCCTCGGCGGCCGAAATCTGATCGACGCGCGAGCCGAGCTGCGCCGTTGTTATATCGGCTTCCAACTGTGATATCCGGTGCCGGTTCTGATCGTTGGTAGAGCGCGCAAGATCGAGCATTTCCGCCGAAATAGCCGTGGCGGCGAAGAGATTTTCACGGCGGGCAAATTCTTTTTCCGAAAGCACCAGCGCAGCCCGGGCCTGCTTCATCTGCTCCTTGAGGGATTCAATTTCCGATGGCCGTTTGCCTTTTTTTGCGTCCTGCAGGTTTGCTCCGGCCTGCGCAACACGGCGTTCCGCTTCATCCAGGGCTGCTTTTTCCGGTATGCTGTCAAGCGCAAAAAGGGCGTCTCCCTCTTTGACCTGATTGCCGCGCTGCACGTACAATGATTCAAGAGTGCCTGCGAGCGGAGAGGAGACATACACATACTCCCCCTCGACATAGCCCTGCACCCGGTTGGGCGCCGACGGGCCGCAACCCTCAAGGCTGCAAAGCACCGCGAGTGCGCAGCTTATATGGAAAAGCGCTCTTGGGAAACCCGGCCAGGACCCGGTCATAATTTCGATCTCCCTTTTTCAGTAACGACCCCTTCAAGAATCACGGCAATTATGGCGCAGTATGCGGCCTTCGGAGTGATTTCCAGTTCGGCCATTTTTGCCGGATTGATAATCTTTTCTAAAGCGCCGAGGATAATTTCGATTATCACTTCGGCTGGAACATTCTCGCGGATAATCCCAGCCTTTCTCCCCTGGTAAATGAGCTTCCCAAAATAGCGCTGGACCAGTTCCCTGCGGCTGTTCTCTACATGGTGGAAGATTTCAGGTTGCCGTCTGATATCCCGCAGAAAAGGCGGCTGAATTTCTTCGGTTTGCTCCTGTATGTACGCAAGCAGCCGATGCAGGGTCCCGGCAAAATCCGATGAACGCTCGGATGTAATTCGCTCCAGTTCCGCGTCGATGCCTCGGAACTTATCCAATATAGCTGCTTCAACAAGCGCGGTCTTGCTTGGGAAATGCTCATAGAGCGTCTTTTTACTGATTCCGAGATCTTGGGCCAGATCGTCCATGGTCACCCCGCGGAAACCGTTGGCAAAAAAATTCCGGCGGGCAACGGCCACGATCTGCCCGATTACCGGATGCCCGGCGACTGATATTTTGGATCGGGCACGTGGCAAACTTTGGCGGGATTCGGAATATTCTGCGTTCATTTCTTCAGGTCCCACCCTCTTACGATGTATGGGTAATCCGGCAAGTTGATTTCAAATGGAATAATGACTGATAAAACTCTACTAGTTTACTGAGTTTCCGTCTTTTTACGCAAGTTAATTTATGATTGGCGTCAGGTTTTTCAAAAGCGTTGGGAGCTGTGCCACCCACACCCCCTCCGCCTGGCGGAGCCTCGTGATCTATGTGGCGCTACGGCTGCGGCCCCGCGTATGCGGGGGCTTGCCGCCGACAGTGCCGAGCGGTCGGCCTCGCGCGTTCGCGCGTGGCCGAAATCCTGCGGGGTGCGGGGGAATCATTCCCCCGCTCAGTTTGGAGTTATTAGGCGCTCGATGAAAGCAACTTGGCATCAGAACTTCGCGAAGACCTTCTCCGGCGGGCGCCTTTCGTTTACGTATGAATGCGGGATTGTCTCATCATTCCACTCTTTTGAAACATAGAGCCCGCAGTAACAGCTCCCATATTGCGCAACATCGGGTTCCCTGTATACGCAGGGGCAGATTATATCGCGGTCCCACTCGCGGTCATCGGCCGCCAGCCTGCACGGGCAGCACATGTATCCGTACCGCTCCCTGTTGTCAAGCAGCCCTTGCAGCAGATTGAAAACCCTGGTCTTATCCTTATGGAAGAAATATCCTTTAGCTTCCTGGGCCTTTTTTAAAAATTCGTAGAGCTGCTCGACGTTCATTCCAGGTTCAGCGCCTCCTTTATCTCGTCTCTTTTGAATCCGATGATGACCTTGGAACCGATCATAAGCATCGGGAAGGCGCACCCGGGGTTGGCTTTCTTGATTTCCTCGATCATTTGGCGCCTCTCGTCGCCCTCGAGCTTATCGACGTTTACACAATCGTAATCCACACCGCATTTATCCAGAAACTCCTTTGTATCTTTGCAGTGGATGCAGGTGGTCAGAGCGTAAAGCTTTATGTCACAGTCCTTCATCTTTGCCCTCCGATCGACAGTAGCGAGGAAAAAAGTTTGGTTGACGCCGTCCCCGGTTTTATGCCCAGACGGGTAAGGGCAAAATCGTAGCGGACTGGATCGTCGGGGCGGATTGCGCTGAAAGCGTCCGTAATTTCGATGGCGCAACGCATGTCCGCCTGTTTTCGTGATGTTAGTCCCATGGCTGAGGCGATCCTGTGCATATGAGTGTCGAGCGGGACTATCAGGTGAGAGGCGGGAATGCTTTGCCATATTCCAGGATCGACGTTGTCACTTCTCACCATCCACCGCAAAAAGAGGTTTAGCCTCTTGCATGCGCTGCCTCCCTCAGGTGAAGGTAAAAACATCGGGATCATTCGTCCACATGCCTGCTCCAGTTTTTTTACCAATCCGGTAAGGGCCGGGAGAATGTTTGGGTCATGTTCACTAAATCCAGCAAGAAAACATGACTCTAAGGACCCATATTCCAGGGTCAGTTTTCTAAGAGCAACCAGCAGGTCGGACAGGATCTCGCCCGTGGTGAAACGGTGCTTGAAAAACTTGAATGCCTTCCTGATGGCAGCAGGCCGGTTTTCAAGCAGGAAAAACGATGGGCTTGGACCCATGATGTCAAGAACGGACCGCACGCTCCGCAGGATCTGCCTCACCCGGCCGTATGCAAGCGCCGAAGCGATGAATGCGCTCAACTCCCTGTCGGGTTTTGTGTCATAGAGGTAGACGAATTCCAGGGGATCGGGGTGGATATGCTCGAAACGATTGTAATGGCCGTAGAGCTTCTCGAGGGCCGGCCCCGATACTTCGCGGCCGCTGGGGCCGGCATCAGGGGCAAAGCTCAATACTGCGCCTGGATTCGATGATTTCAAACGGAACGCGCCTCCCGAAACGAAGTTGTTTCTTAACAATACCACAATAAAAATACTTCGAACAGGGAGCGGGGAGCGGGGAGCGGGAAGCGGGAAGCGGGAAGCGAGAAGCAAGAACTTCACCCTTCACGAGTATGGCTTATAGTTTTGAGTTATTAAAAACTAACAACTCAAAACTAAAAACTCTTCCTGCTTCACCCTCACCTTTTCAGCTGCCCTGATCCGTTTTCTGTGATCAGTATATCCGATCCAAATCTTTCTATGCTAGAGTGTTTCACCCGTTCCGAGGATAGATACTGTCTCCGGAAGAGGTTAGTCGCCTTGGTCTTGAAGCGAACGCAAATGTCCTTAGAGTCATAACTGCCAGAGACATGAACAGGAATCAGAGAGATACATATAATAACAGGAGAAAGACCCAGTGAAGGAAGCATCAAAACACGTGTCGGAAATCCCCCCCATGGACGATGAGGCGCTCGAGCGGTTCTGGGAGGCGCATGGTCCCGAGGACTTTCAGGGCTGGACAGAGGGTGGGATAAACTTTACTCGCCCGGCCAAACGGCTGATTCAATTGCGGCTTGACCCGAAGGATATCAGGGTGATTGACAGGGAATCCAGGCTGTCGGGAATCGACAGGGCTCAACTGGTGCGCTCCTGGGTAAAGGAAAAGATAAGGCATCTTGAAGCGCAAAAATGATTGAACATCCCGCCAAAACACCGCCTATTTTTTAGATGCTCTGCTAAGTTATTATCGTTGCGGATATTTTTGATATCTGCTTGTCATCACCCATCACTCTTCACTGCTCCCTATTGCCGCTAATGTCTGTGGCATCTCACCCGCCCCGGTCCGTGATTTTTACGTGTCATAACGTCCTTTATCATACATAATACATCAGCACAAAAGCCGGTGTTAAAGAGAGCCTTCACATGGTAAATTAGGGCTTGTTTCAGCGAGCTTGTGAGGATTTCTCTGTTTACCACTCTTACGTGCTCCCCCATGTGTGCGGTTGCGCCCTGGTGGATCAAGGAGCAGACACCGCGACCAATGCGGCGCGGTATGAGGGACTTTGGCCATAGGGAACAAAAATGCTTCAGACGTTTGAGCAGGTCGATACGATCCGCAAGGATGTGGCGCGGAAGATAAGCCAGAGGCGCAAATCCGAATTCGGGCAATTTATGACCCCCGCGACGGTTGCCCGCTTTATGGCGTCCCTCTTCTCGCCCTCAACCCTGCAGTCGGCCAGGCTTTTGGACGCCGGGGCCGGGATCGGCTCACTATCCGGCGCTTTTCTGGATCGTTTTGCAGCGCTCGATTCCGGGTTTCGCTGCATTCAAGTTGCGGCTTATGAAATTGATGCCGGTTTGCGGAAGCATTTAGTCAATACGCTGGCCGATCACCAGAGCGAGCTTCCTAATTTAGATTGTTCTATCTTCTCCGGCGACTTTATCAAGGAAGCGGTCAGATTGATTCTTGAAGGATCAGAGCGGTTTTCTCATGCCATCTTGAATCCACCCTATAAAAAAATAAACAGTGCAGGCCTCGAGCGCCTTTTGCTTCGCCATGTCGGAATTGAAACCGTTAATATGTATTCCGCCTTTGTCGCGCTCACGGTTCACCTCATGCAGCCGGGGGGCGAGATCGTGGCGATCATCCCACGCAGCTTTTGCAATGGCCCTTATTATCGCCGCTTTCGCGAGCTTCTTCTTGCCAAAACCGCCATCAAACGGATGCACTTGTTCGGCGCACGTGATCGGGCTTTCAAAGACGATGATGTTTTGCAGGAAAATATAATCATCGTGCTGGAGCGCGGCGGCGCACAGGGTAGTGTTATTGTCTCCACATCGACAGATGACAAATTCGCCGACATTGAGACCCACACTTACCCATTTGACCAGATTGTAATGCCGGGCGATCGGGAGCATTTCATTCATGTTCCGACCTCACCCGAAGGCTATCAGTTTGAGATTTCCCCAGCTATTCGCAGTTTCCTTGTCGAAACCGGTCTTGAGGTTTCAACCGGTCCGGTTGTCGATTTCAGATTAAAAGAACATCTCCGGTCCATGCCGGAACGTGGGACCGTGCCCCTGCTTTATCCTGCTCATTTTTCGGGGCAGTCGATTCACTGGCCGAGGGTTGGCATTAAAAAACCGAACGCAATTGTCCGGAACGATCAAACCGAAAAATGGCTTTATCCTAACGGCTGCTATGTTGTGGTCAGGCGATTTTCATCCAAGGAGGAAAAGCGCCGTGTTGTGGCGACTGTCGTTTATCCCGATGCTTTCAACAGCCCCATGCTCGGTTTAGAAAATCACCTGAATGTATTCCATCGCCGCCGCAAGGGAATTCCGGAAAACCTTGCGCGCGGCTTGTCGGTATTTCTGAACTCAACTCAAGTTGATGAGCAATTCCGACGTTTCAGCGGGCACACGCAGGTGAACGCGACCGACCTGCGCCTGCTGAAATATCCGAGCCGTGAAGCCTTGACCGGCCTTGGCGTGTGGGCCGAAGCTCAAGGTGAACTGACCCAAGATAAAATTGACCGGAAAATAGAAAGCCTCGCATGGGCAGAATACGCAACATAAAAAGTGCTCTTCAGATCCTCGCCGCTCTCGGCCTTCCCCGAACACAACAAAATGAACGCTCAGCGCTTTGTCTACTGGCGTTGCTCAATCTGACCCCTGATAAGACCTGGGCGCAGGCTGAAAGCCCGCTCGTCGGTATCACTCCAATGATGGATTTTGCGCGGAAACACTATCGCAAGGAATACGCACCCAACACGCGCGAAACCTTCCGGCGTCAGACCATTCATCAGTTTGTGCAGGCCGGAGTAGCAACCTATAATCCCGACAAACCCGATAGACCCGTTAACAGCCCGAAAGCTGTTTACCAGATATTGCCTGAAACTCTCGAATTATTGAAAACCTATGGCACAAAGCCATGGAAGCCGGGACTAAAGGCCTTCCTTGCTGCACGAGAAACCCTTGCGCAGCGCTACGCGAAGGAACGAGTGCAAAATCTCGTGCCGGTGCAAATCGCGCCCCGGCAGGAAATCAACATCAGCCCCGGCGAACACAGCTTGCTTATCAAGGCAATTGTCGAGGACTTTGCACGGCGCTTTGCGCCCGGCTGTGTCCTGGTCTATGTCGGCGACACCGGCGACAAGTGGGGCTATTTTGATGAGAAGCTTCTAAGCAAACTGGGCGTAACGGTCGATTCCCACGGCAAAATGCCCGACGTGGTCCTTTTTTGCCCTGATAAAAACTGGCTCTTGCTGGTTGAATCCGTAACCAGCCACGGCCCGGTTGATGCCAAACGTCACGAGGAGCTTGCCGAATTGTTTGCCAGCGCCTCGGCGGGGCTGGTGTATGTAACGGCCTTCCCTTCCCGCGCCGTTATGGCCCGCTACCTTTCGGAAATAGCGTGGGAAACCGAGGTATGGGTTGCTGAGGCACCGTCGCACCTGATCCATTTCAACGGGCCGCGTTTCTTGGGGCCTTATGACCAAAAACCCTAAGGGGGTCATAATGGAAGAAGATAGCTTGTCCATGGCGCTACAGACGCCGTCGCATTCGCGATACACGACCCTGCTTAGCGACATTGAAAAGGGTGAGGTCAAAATTCCACAGTTTCAACGCCACTTTGTTTGGTCAATTCAGAAATCCGCAGCACTGCTCGACAGTGTGATCAAAGATTATCCAATTGGTACGTTCATCTTCTGGGATACAAAGGAACGCTTACGGAGTGTCCGGGATCTGGGCAATGTCTCATTGCCAGAGCCTACAGAAGGAGATGTGGTCTCGTTTGTTCTGGACGGACAGCAGCGGCTCACGAGCCTGTTCGCGATCCTTAAAGGATTAAAAATTGAACGCGCGAATGGCGGCACGGAAGATTTCTCCGAAGTATATGTGGACCTTGAGGCAAACCGGGACGAGCAGATTGTCGTCACCGATCTGACGGGGAAGGAACCGACGAGTTGCATCAAACTTGTGGACCTTTTGTATGGAGGACTCACGAAGCTCGCCGCGTATCCAAAGGAATATCATGCGAATCTCGAACGATATAAAAAGAGAGTCGAATCGTATGACTTCTCAATTATCAAAGTTCGGGACGTTCCAATCGATGTCGCCACCGAGATTTTCACGCGGATCAATGTGGGCGGAGTGCCGCTCTCATTGTTCGAAATCATGGCGGCTAAGACTTATGATGAAAATCTAAAGTTTGATCTCCGTGAAAAATATGACGCTGTGATAGAGTTGCTCGAATCCGTCAATTATGAAACGATCTCGGACGTGAGTGTGCTGCAACTTATTGCGTTGATCCTTAGGGGTGACTGTAAAAAGCAGACGATCCTAAAGTTGACGAAATCAGAGTTCATTGAGACATGGCCAAACGCTATCGATGGCATTGAACGTGCCGTCGAATATTTCATTGGCACATATCGTATTCCGGTCTCGCAACTTCTCCCGTACAACACCTTGCTTGTACCCTTTGGATATTATTTCTATCGACACCGGGACAAGCCCGATGCCGCTCAAAAATCACTTTTGGAAGATTTTTTCTGGCGCTGCTCACTAGCCGGTCGGTACTCTTCTGCGGTCGAGAGTAAATTGGGTCAGGACATAAAGCGTCTTGATTTGATCCTTGAAGGCAAAGCCCCAGATTATGATTGGCCAATTGATATTTCGCCCGAGTTCCTAAAAGAAAACGGATGGTTCAACGCCGGCCGTAGTTTCGTGAAGGCGCTGTTGTGCCTCTATGCCTACCAAGAACCAAAGTCGTTTAGCGACAATGCCAGGGTCAATATTCAAAACAATTGGTTAAAACAATCTAACAGCAAGAATTATCACCACTTCTTTCCACGCGCCTATCTTGAGAAGCATGGAGTCTCAGACGGGGCGATCAATAACATTTTGAACATTACTATCGTTGATGACTACCTCAACAAGAGAAAAATCCGAGCGCGACCACCATCTGACTACATGGAAGAGTTTGCAGCGGGAAATAAGACACTGGCGGCAACGATGATGACGCATCTAATCGACTTAGAGTCGTCGGGCATCTGGAAAAATGATTATGACACGTTCATTACGCATCGCGCCCACGCCGTCAGCGCTGAATTGGAGAAGCGGATTATCACTCGCGAGGTAGATGCGCTCGGCCAACCAATTCGTGCAGAGGACTTTGAAGAAGAAATGGCGACTTTTGAGTGATCCTCGTGCATCTGCACTAACGGTAATCATGATCTTATGAAATCATGGGATCATAGAACTATGCGATCATGAGACCGGCCAATTTCTCGCATCAATGGTGCGAGTTTTGTGGAGCGTGGGTAAGTTTCGTGAAAGAGCTTGATGCGCCAGAGGTTAGAAGCTGATAGTCCGCTCATCCCAGGGAATTCAGCTTGAAGGTCATCCGTCCCTCGCTTCCTGCTCGGCCCCTCCGTCCTCCGATCCCCGCCGATGATCTACGAACAGGCGCTTTTCCAAAGCGAAAGGTATTGGCTGGCTTTACTTACGTTGGCTGACGATCCCGAAGAGCTTGAGGAAGAGGAAGAGCTCGAAGAATCGGGGCCACCAAGGTTTAAACGATAAGAGATACGCGCAAGCAGTCTAATACTAAGTTGCGTTCAAGTTGATGCTAGTAAGCCATGGGAATCCTGTCATGCTTGCCACCTTTGCCGGATCTCTTTCGATGGCCGCCAAGGACTGCATCAATTGTTTCTCCACCCCCTCGATGCTGTTGAAAACTTCATTGCGAAAACCATCTTCCCGGATGCTATCCCAAATATGCTCCACCGGGTTGAGCTCAGGACTGTAGGGCGGAAGGAAGATCAGCGCCATATTGTCGGGTACTCTTAACGCCTTGGCCCTGTGCCACCCCGCGCCGTCCATAACCATGAGGATGAATTCATCGGGATGCCGGTCACTCACTTCTTGCAAGAAGATTGACATTGCCTGCTCGCTAACCTCGGGCATGATCAATGAGTCCATTGCACCGTCATTCGGTGAGAGCGCCACATATCCATAGGTGTATTCTCGCACGATCTGGCTGGGCACATGGGGGCGAATTCCGCGAGGCGCCCAGCAGCGTCGAAGGGTGCTGATTCTTCCAAAACGCCCTTCGTCTTGAAGCATCAATCGCAAGCGCACTCCTACTGAAGCAAGTTCTTTGGCGCATCTAGCCACAGTTTTCGGGAGTTTTTTTAAAGCCCTCCTGGGCTTCGGTGTTACTCTTTGGGTGACGCGGTCTTGGAATAATTGTTCGCCAGTCGTGCCGGTCCAGCATCCGGTATATAGTCGTTTTGGCAATCTTCCGTCCCACCAGGGCCTCAAAGGCTCGTTTGATCGCGCTCACAACCAAAATACCGCCATCTGAGGCTTGATCCAGAAACTGCGAAAGGAACTGGCGTTCTTGCTCGAAAGTCATGTAGCCATAGCGGCGGCCACCCCAGTTTGGTTCTTCAGGTTCTCGACCTGCGCATAGTTCACGAAACCTCTTTCGCAATCGCACGACTGTTGCGCGAGAACGGCCAATAATCTGCCCTGTTGTGTGATCGGTAACATCAAAAATGCTTGGAACAAGAACAGTTTGGGCCATTCGAAGCACATCCGGCGCTTTGGCCTTCTGAGCGGTCTCCAGCGCCAATTCAATCACCGTAGTTGACAATTCGACCTTTCTTGGCATGAGCACCCCCTCCCCAGAGCAGAGGGCCTCATCTTACATTAGATTTATCTTGAACGCAACTTAGTATAAGAAGCAGGAATGTTTAGTACCCCGTCATCTATACGTCGGGCAACCCGGCGCGGTTTGGACGATTCCGGCGACAGGGAGCCAGGTTCCTGATCCTCGAGTGCTGCCTGTTGTTCAACCTTATTGCGAATCTCGCCGTCAACCCCCTGCAGGGGACTTTACAGTTTGTCGTTGAACACGGAGTTGTCGATTCGGGGGGTGAGATGCGGAATACAACACTTCATACTTAAATCGGGAGTGTTTGTTCAGAACGCACTTTCTTGGCGCCCTCCTTTTGACACGGCAGCTTCACTCTTGCTCTCCTTACCCTTGCCGACATGCCCCAGAGCTTTTCTGCATCTTCTGTTCGGTGATCACCGCTCCATCTTTGAAACAGAGCGTGCTCAATGCCGAAGTAGTCGAATATCTTTCCGATGGTCTGATCAATAATATCTTCGATGGTCTTTGGATGATGATAAAAGGACGGCACCGGAGGCAAGATATGTGCTCCCATATCGGCGGCCAGGCTTAACAGGCGCAAATGCCCTTTATGAAGGGGTGTTTCTCTGACTACGAGACAAAGCTTGCGTTTTTCCTTCAGTACTACATCAGCAGCGCGCACAAGCAGGTTGTCACTGTAAGAATTGGCGATTCCCGACAGCGACTTGATCGTGCAAGGCACCACAACCATGCCGGACGTAATAAATGATCCGCTGGATATGGAGGCTGCCATGTTATTGTGGTCATGAACAAAGTCCGCCATCGCCGTGACTTCATCGGCCGTGTAGCAGGTTTCGATCTGGATGTTCAGCTTGCCGGCTTCTGAAATGATAAGGTGCGTTTCATAGTCCGTCCGCTTAAGTAGTTGCAGACACCGAACTCCATATATGACGCCGCTTGCGCCGGAAATTCCGACTATTATACGTTTTTTCACTTTTCACCTCAAAAACGGAGGGCCCGTGAGTCAGTTTGTTGGATCGTCAGTAGGTAAAGACCGGTTAATAGCCTCAATAATCCGGAACCCCTTTTCTCGAAGTGCAGCGAGGACTGCAGACAGTTCGGACGTTCTAAGCCGCATAACGATTCGCTTCTTCCCGGTCTGAGGTTCTTGCAGCATGAAGAAGCTGTGGAGCGTCGCACCGGCTGAGCAAACGGTCCGCACAATCTCATTGCCGGTCGCCTGGGTAAAATCGTCGCCTTCAATGGTTATTCCGCACATTTTCTCTTTGACCCCGAGCAGTTGGTAGAAAGTTTTGAAGATGTCACGGTCGCTAATAGTTCCTGCAAGCTTATCCCCGTCCATAATCGGGAAAAAGCCGCGGCCCAGGTTGACGCCTTTTTCCAAAGCCGTTTCCACTGTATCGTTAACGCTCAGAGTAATGGGATTGCGGACCATCAAATCTTTAACCTTCATTCGGGTATTAAAAAAGTTCATCTCATGCACGCTCTGAGAAGCAAGCACGAAGGAAGCAGCCTGGCGAATATCGCGGCGCGCCAGAATGCCGCGAAGCTTGCCATCATCGACCACCGGTAAAAATGGAACCTTGAGTTCATCGAAAAGCTCACGTGCACGACTGGCCGTCATGTCGCTGTTGATGGTTACCGGGTCTTTTTGCATCCAATTGATGATGAGCATGCCTGTTCTCCTCATGCGTTTAGAGTCCGGCGCCAACTTTTTCGGCGATATCCTTTTTCAAGGCTTCCTTGTTTACTTTGCCCGAATCGCCGACAGCGGGCAATTCGCTGACCAGTTCCAGGCGCTCAGGCACCTTGAACATTGCAAGCTTCCTGGATTTGAGAAATTCGACCATGTCTTCGAAAGCAAAAGCATGGCCCGGCTTCGGGATCACATACGCACACGCGCGCTCTCCCATTTCGCGGTCCGGATACGGCACAACGGCTACGGCTGACACCTTGGGATGATCGTTTAGCAAGCCCTCGATCTCCGCCGGGTAAATGTTTTGGCCGCCTCGAATAATCATGTCCTTGGCGCGTCCAAGTATCCACAGGCAACCCTGGTCGAACTTGACGATATCTCCAGTGGTAGTCCAGCCTTCAGGGTCGAATACCGTTGAAGTCAACTGCTCGTCCCGGTAATAGCCGGCAGGTGCATGGGGGCCCCTGAAGTAGAGTACGCCAAGCTCACCGTCGGATACTTCGTTGCCGGTGTCCTTGTCTACGAGGCGAACCTCATTTCCGGGGAGCATTCGCCCTACGGTGCGGCGGCGCAGGTCTTTACTGTCCTCGACGCGACATCCCGAAACCGACCCCATGTCCTGGGTGCCAAGGTCACTGGTGATGGAGGCTTTAAGCGCGATTTCGGCATCCTCGGCTACCTGCGGGGGCAGGTAGCCGCCTGCGGAGCGGATGAAGCGAAGTGAACTCAGGTCATATTTTGAGATATCGCATTCCAGTATACGCACCAGATGGGTAGGCACTACTCCTATTGCCGTGGCTTTCTCCCTCTCGATCAGGGCCAGTGCCTCTTCGGGCGAAAATTCCTCCAGCATCACTGTCTTGGCGCCCGCCAGAGGCGCTGCAAAATAGGTGAGGGTCCCGGCTGCGCCACCGGCATGGGGTGCTATGGCCACAGTAATATCGTCCCTGGTGAGGTTCCAGATATCCACACGTCCCTTCGAGGTGCAAAGCCTAGGAGCAGTGGGCCATTCAACCAGCTTGGGTATCCCGGTGGTGCCCGATGTCGTGGTCAAAAGTGCTACGTCACCAGTCGCGCTAAACCGCCTGGCCCGCAGCACCTTTTCGTCTATAGGGCGGGCCGACCGGTCGTGAGCCATCCTGGTTATGGAATAGGCGCCCTCGGGGGCGCCCCTGGGGACCTCATCATCGAACAGGAAAAAATGCTTCAGGTGGGGGAAACGTTTCTGGAGCTCGCGGTACATCTCCAGGTAATCAAATTTGCGATATATATGCGGGATTACTACAGCGCTAACTTCGGTGCGCTCGACCATGTATTCCAGTTCGCGTTCTCTAAGGTAAGGATAAACCGTAAGAGAAATGCAGCCGGCTTTTTCACAGGCGATGCGGGACAGAAAACCAAAGACGGAGTTTGGAGACTGGATGATAATGCGTGCATCCCTGGGGATGCCCATCTCCACCCAGGAAACGGCGATGGCGTCGGCAAGCTTCTTAGCCTCGGACCAGGTCAGGCGGTGCTTTGAATCTACCAGTGCTTCTCTATCACCGAATTCACGTGCATTGCGATCCCAAAAATCGGAGAATAGTTCCTGGGTCCAGTGGCCCTCATCCAAAAATTCCTGTATCATTTCGTTGCTGTATCTGATCGGCTTCAACTTATTGGCTCCGTATGGAAATATCTTTATAGGCCCAGTTCGGCCCACCGGCTTTTTACACGCTTCACCATTTCAGGATCCAATTCGATTGGAATCGGTTTTTGTTTCCATTCATAAGGAATCGTGGCGTCCATGAGCAGGCGACCGGTGATTTCCCTGGCTTCGATTGGAAGCGATGGGTCGAGAGGAGTAGAACGGCCCCGCTTGATCACCTGGGAGCGGTTGGGCTGAAAACGGAAGCTAAGAGCGTACATAACGCGAGGGATATCCCATGGATCGATGTCTTCATCCACCACGATGACCGTTTTTAATCCATAGGCTCCCATTTCAGTGGATATGGCTGCTGTGAGCACCTGGTCCACGTGCCCCGGATACATTTGTTTAATGGAGATGATAGCCAGAAAGCGACCTGAACCTTCCGGCGGACAGTAGACTCCCTTGAGTCCCGGAATTTTCATGGCCAGCAGTTGCTGCCAGAGCGTGGCCCCATAGGAGAGCGCCATCGTCATGTGAGTATCGGTTACGGCGCGCCCTACTGTAGTGCCCCAGAAAATGGGATTGTTGCGGTAAGTAACGCATTTCACATCAACAAAGTTGCGAGGATCGGTGCCCACGCCGGAATAGTAGCCGGTGTATTCGCCGAATGGCCCTTCATCCATGAATTTGTCTGCATCGACCTCCCCTTCCACCACGATCTCGGCACTTGCCGGGACAGGCAAATCTACTGTCTCGCCATTCACCACCTCTATTGCTTCGCCGCGAATACCCCCGGCAACTTCATATTCCGATACAAAGGCCGAAACACGGGCCGCCCCGACAATGAACAGCAACGGATCACAGCCGATAATACAGGCAACAGGCATGGGTTTTTTCATAGCCTGGTACTTTTTCAGCATGATATCGGCATGCTTTCCCTTTATAAACTGAGTGCCGAGCTTGTCTTTTCCCAGCAACTGGGCCCGGTAAGTGCCCAGATTCACCCAGCCGGTCTCCGGGTCCTTGGTAATGAAAAAGTGAGCCGTCCCGAAAAATCGTCCGCCGTCCAGGGGGTAGAACTTGGGCGCAGGAAATTTGAAAAGGTCGACATCTTTGCCCATTATTATGTTTTCTTTGCAGGGAGCCTTGTCTTTATCCACCAGCTTTGGCGCAATCTTATTGTCTCCCAGCCTAGCCCAAGCCTGGTAAAGATCCGTCAGTCTGGAATCGGCGGACTGACCCATTATCAGCGCCAGCCGTTGAGTAGTTGTGCAGACGCTGGTTATTACAGGAGTATTATATCCTTTTACATTTTCAAACAGTAGCGCCGGACCTGCGGCCTCTTCGTTCAGCTTGGCAATATGAGACAGTTCGAGGTTCCAGTCCACCTCCGCTTTAATGCGCTTGACAAGTCCCAGTTTCTCACCCTCTGCAACGAAATCTCTCATGCTGTTCATTTGGTAACTACCCTCCGTGATAGGTGGCCTTATTTCACTTTTTTGCCCGCGAGCAGGCCGGAAACGATATAGTCCATGGCAGACAGTTTAGGTTTGCATACGGGTTCGGCTTTCTTGCCGCTCCACACGGTTTCCGGACGGCTCTGGAGGATCAGTACCCGCCCACTTGCAGGCAGGTCCTTATCTATGGCCCATTCGATATCCATGGGTTTGCAGTAGTGCTCTTCGATCAGCTTGCCAATGCGAGCCAGTTCGATAGCCTCCTGGTCAATTATGCATTGATTGCAGGCTCGTTCCGCCGGACATTGGTGTTGTTCGACCATCTGGGTTTCATAATTGGTGGTGAAGAAGCATTCCTTGGCCGAAATCGTGCGCCTCACAATTTCCATGGTCACTTTGTTAACCAGGAAATTGTCCGGCGTGCACAGGCCGCTTACCACGCTTTCCCCAAATCCCCAGTTGGCGTCGATAACGATTGTGGACCTGTCTCCGTTTGCAGGATTCAGGGTAAACATGACCCCGGCGGTCCATGCATTGGCCATCTTTTGAATTCCTACCGCAATGGAGACTGCTTGTTCTGCAAATCCCATCTTCTTGCGGTAAGCAATGGCGCGGGCGGTAAAAAGGCTCGACCAGCACTTGCGGACGTGATGGAGAATGCCGTCTATTCCCCTGACCCATAAGTATGTGTCCTGCTGGCCGGCAAAGCTTGCTCCGGGAAGGTCTTCCATTGTGGCGCTGGAGCGAACGGCAACCGGCACTGCGGGGACTTGGCAGCGCTTGGAAAGAAGACGGTAAAATTCACCGATATAATCTTCCAGTTCGACGCTTATGGGTTTGTCTTCGATCATTTTCCGAATAGCCTGGCTTGCCGCCTCCCCGCTGGCAGTGTCCTCCGGTCGAACCGGCTTGAGCAAACGCTTGATTTCCTGATCGAGTTTGTTTTCCTCGATGAACCGGTTGTAAGTTGCAGTAGTTACTGTGAATCCGGGTGGCACCGGAATCTGTGCTTTCAGCAATTCTCCCAGGCTGGCACATTTTCCGCCAACAATTGGGGCAGAAGATATGTCGCATTCCTGGAACCAAAGTACATATTTTTGTCTTTGTTCCATTGGCTATCTCTTTTCCACAGACCAGTGGCTTCCATCAAAAACTGCAGTGTGCCGTCCGCTGTTTGCGGATGACACACTGCCATCGGTTCATCTCACTATGTCCACCTTACCGGTATTTCCATCCACTTTGATCTGCATGCCGGACTTAATGACAGATGTAGCCTGTCCGGTACCAACAATTGCCGGCATTCCGTACTCGCGGCAGACTATGGCGGCGTGACACATGATACCGCCAACATCCGTGACGCAGGCCTTGATCTTCTGGAAAGCAGGCGCCCAGGAAGGAGAGGTTGTAGGTGCAACAAGGATTTCTCCATCCTGCAACTGGTCGATTTCCTTAACCGATCTGCACACCCGCGCTATACCCTCGGCCACACCGGGCGACCCTGCAAATCCGGTAAGTTCGGTCACTTGATCCGGGTCTCCGATTTCTCTGAGCTTTGCCCAGGCAGACATGCTTTCGTTGGTGATTCCCCACAGAACGATCGTGAAGGGTTCGGTAATGGTTTCGGGAGGCTTGCCGACTGCCGGCGGCGGGGTCCATTCCTTGAATTTCTGGTATACGCCCTTGCGCCATTCAATTTCCTTGGGCCAGTGTAACGGACCGTAAGCTTTGCTTCCTGTGGCCCAGCCCGTTACCAGGTCCCAGAGGGCGTCCTTGATTTCAGAGCGTTTGAAGTACCAGATGTCTTCGATGTCGTTAATGAACCCGTGATCTTTCATGATCGCGGCCACTTCTCTTATCTTGTTCCAGAATATCGAATGGAACCAGTGTTCCACATAGAACAGGTGGTTTTCAACATAAGGGAACACCAGTTTGGACGTACTATGGAGCTGATCGAAGGTATTCCGGTCTTCTTCAGTTTGCAGCAGGCCGCGGTATTCTTTAACCAGCCTTTCGCGCTCCGCCTGGATTTTCCCCAGAGGGCGATCTATTGCATGGCCCTGTTTCAATTTCTCGATATAGACGCGCAAAGAATTGAGCGGGACATCCAGATCGTCGTTCCAGGAGGCATCGTGATGGTACCAGCCCGTCCCGGTGGAGATATAGAACCATGGGTCTTTGGCGGCGTCCCAGGCGGCCAGCCATTTGCGCCCACTCTCAGATGAGCTGAGTTGACGGGTGACATTATCGATTGATCCCGCGCTCAGGATCTGATCGGCCAGCCCTGTTTGCATGGCCAACTTGGCCAGCTTTTTCAATTCCTCATCAGGCTGATAGATAATGACGTTGACGCCGCCAACCATTTGACTAATTTTTTGAAGCGGTAAATCGGGGAAGACCCTTGAACAGAAATCGACAAAAGTTACATAGGCGGCATACCCCAGGTTCAGGAATTCAAAGTGATATTGCCAGCAGCGAATGCCAAGATCTATGAGCTTATCATAGCTTGCAAGGAGCTCGTAACCGCTGGAGATCCCCAGCCCCTCTCTCACTACTGAAAGATCTTCCATCTGGGGGAGAGTTTTGACCTCAAGGCTCTTGAGATCATTTATGATCTCCCGCATTTTCTTTTCCCAGTTCTCATGGAGCTCGTCCCAGTGTTCATAATAGTAACCGGCACGTTCCATGAATTGGGGAATACGCGCCTGGATTTCAGCAGGGTCGGACACCGGCACCGGAGTAATATAGATGTTGCCGTTTATGATACGATGGTCTACACCCATGGCAGGAGGCACCATGAAAATGCGCGTGTTGAACTGGGACAAAGCCAGAAACCATGCTTCATCCCAAATGATATCAAACGGGTACATAGGCTCCGGATAGTGCAGTCCGTCATTGAACCAAAACATGTTCTCTTCGTAGGCTTTTCGCTCCTCGTTCTGAGTTGAGAATAGATAATGGTAAGGATACATCCTTTGCCACCCTTCGGTGCCGGGTATCGTTTCGATCTCATGGGGCGAAGGGAATTTCTGGTCTCCCATAGCACACCTCCTGTCTGATTGGGTCTAAACGGGTTATGCTACTCAGAAGTAAATCTCCATTACAAACGACAGGTGACGAGAACCCAAAACATTTTTTTGCAGATGTACCCATTTTACTCATACTACTTCCATTACCTTGCCGACGCTGGAGCAGCACGGTGGTTCATTACGAATAGCCAACTGAGAATAGAAATCCATTCAGATCGAGATCCGCAGGTTCAATGAAATACCGAGGGCGAGGAAACGAAGTCTGTATGAATGGCCAGCGCCAAGGGAGCAAGGAGACGGATCAAAATCAGGTTAGTAGGTTTTGCATCACCTGGGCGTAAGAGTAAATCAATAAGAATAATTCGTCAACTCAATAAGAATTATGTTATCTATAAGTATAGCTTATGGATTGACTCAAGGATCGAAAAAACTAAGGTCGAAACCAAAAAGTTCGGATCTCAGACAGCACGAAAAGTTCTCACGCTTCCATGATTCACTCTGTCCCCTGCGCAAGTACGCGGAGACCTTTTTTGAGTCAGCAGGAGCGCTGACAGGCAGCGGTCAATTCCACAAGAGGAGGAAGAACCGAATCAATGCAGACGATTCGATGTGAATTTTCAATGCAGATTAACAGGTGCTGAAAAAGGGCCTGCCGGTGAGAAAATAACACTAAAAACACGGGTGCTTTCGCCGGAGTGACGGCCCCACGGGGTTTTTAGCGTAAAGTGAGAATTCCAATCCTTTTTCAGCATCCTGCTAAGGGTGAAACGATAAGAAAAAACTGTTAAATCAATTAAATTGATACTACCTATAAACATGTATTATGGCAACAACATTGATAATTGCTTTGCAATCAGTGTATAATGGATAAGCGCTTAAGGATTGCATGGTACAGGGCCATAGGTCGGGAATCGATACCTATATCGTTTGTTAGATGACGTTGAGGAAGGACAACCGAGATCATGGAAATAAAGTATTTTGATGTCGCAGATGTTGGCGAGATTGAAAATGATCTTCACAAATCCATCTTCGAAAAAGCGGAACCGTTTCTTCGCACGAGGCACAATAGCATCCACACCATTATATCTTATCGATATGCAATATATCTTTTATCTATGGAAGGAGGCGATCCCTCCGTCGTCATCCCTGCGATTTTACTCCATGACGTGGGATGGTCCACAGTTCCGGAGGATAAGCAGTTGCAGGCATTCGGGCCCCGGGTAAAAGAGCCCGATCTCGCAAGACAGCATGAAATTGAAGGGGCACGAATCGCGAGAATGATTTTGAGTGAAATGAATTATCCTCAAGATCTGATTTGTAAAATTGAGCAAACTATTGATGGACATGATTCGAGAATGGATGCAACAGACATTGACGATATGATAGTAAAAGATTCCGATAAGTTGTTCCGCGTATCCAGAACCGGATTCGCCATCGGTTTGGAGTGGTTCAAAAGTGAACCGCGCAGATACCTGGCCGGGCTGCACAAAGCAGCGGGAAGTTGGTTCTTTACTAAATCAGCTCATAGGCTGGCTCGCGAAGAGCTTAAGAAACGAGAGGAGGATTTGAACAAGAACCTTTATTCTTCTTCTCGATGATTAAATCCACCAACTTGACCACGTTTTTTTTAACCTGCTCAATTCCGTGAGGGGTGAGATTATCCCAGTGCAGGCCTGCGGCCACCACGACTTTTGCTCCCAGTGTCGATGCAAGCCTTTCCGAGACTGATTTCACTATCTCATCCTCCTTGTGCCCGACATAGCAGAAGACAGATGCTGTGGCTGATAGTCGTGCAGGATCCGCAAGGCTTGGCCTTGGCTGGGCCATGGCCACAGCTCCTATATGCGCGACACCTCCCCAGAGGGATAAGAGATAATCCTTGCCCAATTCCTGCAGCACTGCCTCTGTGACAAATCCGCCTTCTTCCACCTTGAACCTGCTTATCGACTCACCCATTATCAGCCACCTACCTGCGTAAGATCGAGGTATTTTCACGCGAAGAGGCGAAGACGCGAAGTTAAAAGATCCATATGGAGCATTTCCACAACGCAGGGGAAAGAATACAACCATAAGAAAAACTTGTCAATTCAGTTACGGTTATGTTATCGATAAATTTGAGTTATTATACCCGAAGCGCAACAGTTCACCGCAGTCTCTCATGTCCCTGTGAGACACCCTAAACCATAAAAAGGCCCGCAGGTGGGATGGCGGATGGGTGACGATCCGGGATAGGGGATGCGGGATTCATGAAAAGGACCGCAGGTGGTTTCCATTACGACCGTCACCCTGCAGGGCTTTTGAGCCGGGGTGACGGAGTGGGGGCCATCTCGCAGAGCATGATGAATTCATTAGCACAGGGGTAGTTGCCATGCTTAACTTCAACCAGCTCAGGGCCTTTTACCACGCCGCCAAATCTCAGAATTTCACTCAGGCCGCAAGAGAGCTTTTCATCACTCAACCTGCTGTCACTGCTCAGATAAAATCACTGGAAAGAACCTGCAATTTAGCCCTGTTCAAGAAAAAGGGACGCAAACTATATCTCACCTATGAAGGCCGCATTCTGTACGAACACGTTTGCAAGATCTTTGAATATGAAAAAACGATAGAAAACGCGATGAACGGAATGTTGAAATTATCTGTGGGTATGCTGCGAGTGGGTACTACCAAGACATACGCCCGTTTCCTTATGCCTTCCCTGTTATCCCATTTTCTAAAAGTTTACCCTAATATTAAGATAGCCCTCAATGAGGGATCTTCACAAGATATGATTCTGGACCTTCTTGAGTTCAAAAATGATGTTGCTGTTACAAGCAAGGTTATCAGCAAGGAAGAGGTCAGCTTCACACCATTCAGACGTGAAGAACTGATTTTGATTCTTTCTCCTTCACATCCACTGGCTGCTTACAGGAGTATCTCTTTTGAGCAATTGGCAAGGGAGCCTATACTCATGAAGGAATCAGGCTCAGGGACGCGCCAGGCTGTAAATGAGTTGTTCGAAGTCAATAAGTGTGTCCCAAACATCCTTATGGAAAGCGGCAATATCGAGCTTATCAAGCAACTTGTCATGCAAAGAGAAGGAGTTTCCTTTTTGGTCGGTGTCGGCGTGGCCCAGGAGATCTCCGACAAGAAATTGACAACGGTTCAGCTCAATGGCCATCGTCCTTCGTTGGATGTGTATATCGCCTACCTGAAGAATCAGCAACTGTCACCTCCTGCCCAGGCTATCGTGGATATGCTGGAACAACTGCGAACAGGTGATGCTCCCCCTCAGGATATCGGCACGCTGGTGGGAACAATTCTGGCCACAAAAGCACACAAGCTTTAAACCCCCAGCATACTTTTCATAAGAATGGAGGTTTTCATAATTGATCGGGAAATGGAAAACATTGGAGCGAAAGCCACCTGAGGACCATAGAATTTTCAAGATTCAGACTCGAATTGTCCAGTCGCCCAGGACCGGCACAGCTATGGAAGTCAAGACGATTTGCATTAGGGACTGGGTCATGGTTTTACCCTTGACCGCTAAGGGCGAGGTGGTCATGGTTCGCCAGTACCGCCACGGGATTGAAACAGTTTGCCTGGAACTGCCAGGAGGTCTGATCGATCCCGGCGATGCTTCCCCTGAAGCCGCCGCCAAACGTGAACTAATGGAGGAAACCGGTTATGAAGCCCAGGATTATGTGTTATTAGGGTCCTGTTTTCCTCAGCCCGCTGTATTGAAGAATCGGGGTTTTTTCGTCCTTGCAAGCAATGCTCGACCGACCTGCGAGCCACAACCGGACGATGGGGAAGATATCGAGGTAGTTCGCTTCGCCTTGCATGAGATTCCGGGCTTAATTCACAACGGCAGTATTTCCAACGGCATGGTTCAACTCGCTTTTTACGGGTATTTTATGAATCATAGAAAATTCTAAAGGAAACCTACCACAGGATCGATCGGTTGCGCGAGCGCCTCTAAGCAAAATATGGCGCGATGCATGATAGAATTGTTTGTGGAGGTTTCAGGCAATCAGGATGCGATGGCCACTGCATGGTGCGGCTTAACCTGCCGGATTTTATTACCGCTTAATTCATATTTCTCGGCACTGTATGTTCCAAGTCCCTGAATCGACATCTGTTCAGGCTCAGCGATAGTCAACACATCTCCTTGCCACTGTACGTAACAGATCCAGAGAATCCCGATCAGCCGAGTCCCATGGAAAGTTGCTGTTCCTTGCCAACATAAAAATGTTCGGAGCGAGGTCAGCTAGAAAATATATGACTTGCATATGATGACAGGCAAACCTTTTTCGATGATCCGATCCAACCGCATCAGGATCGGCTCACTTAGACGGGAAACCCTCCGTGAACCGCCTATGAAGACCTTTGTCATCGGTGACCCCGCTAACGCTAACCACGTTCAAAACCAGGGAAGATGCCATTGTAGCCGATCTTGCGGCGGATACAATGAATAATCAAGGAACTAAATCACGTCAAATCAGCCACATCCGCTAATTATGATCTTATGAAATCATGGAATCATGAAAGTATGAAATTATGAAATCTGGTGGTCAGGAACGGCCCACATTTGGCCTTGTGCTACATTTTAACGTTGCGGACAGGGGAAAACGTAGCGGCCTTTCATGCGTCAAACAAAACGGGAATGTTGCGAGCGCCGTGGATGATACGTTCAACACGGATGCTTTCGGCGCCGACCGTGTAGAAAATCAGGTAGTGCCCAAAAGGCACCATGCGGATACCTTCGCCAAGCTCATGGTGTAAGGGTGCGGCCAGTGGCATAGCCGTGATTTTGGTGCACTGTTCCCGAATTTCACGGATGAAAGAAACAGCGCGGGATGGATTGTCACGGGCTATGTAGTCGCCGATCTCTTCAAGATCGAGCTCGGCAAGCGGGGAAAACAGGCATTGCATGGGATCTCTCAGGGTTCGCTTGTGAGCTTGCAATATTTTTCTTCAAGCCGTTCAAAAACCCTTTCAGCCGGAATACCGGGGCCACTTTCTTTACCCTCCTGAAGTTGCTGGCGGAGGGTTTTGAATTGTATTTCCCGCAGTTCCTCGCGCTCTTCCAACAGGCGTAATGCGTCACGGATAACTTCGCTTGCGCTGCTGTAGCGTCCGCTTTCAATCTTCTGCCTTATGAAGCGTTCAAAATGAGGGCCTATGGCGTAACTCGATGGCATGGCAAACCTCCCGTTATCGATATTTATCACTTTTTGATAACACGGAAAGAGCAAGACTTCAACCAAATTTGGCGAATATTTTTTTGACAGGCATCAGTTCCACGTCGCCAAGCTCGACTTTGGCGCTCCTGGAGAATCCGTGCACAAACACCGCCCTGCTCTGTGAGATAAATTCTTCCCAATGGGCGAGTGCTTTAAGCTCGTAGAAGCGTTTTTCTGTGACGTTGTACACAACAGCTTTTTTTTGTCGTTTCAGAAGCCTGAAGACATTGAGGATCGTTCCCTTGTTCTTCCCGTCCCCCGTTTCTCCGTATCTGCGGTAAATCGCTTTTAGTCTTTCTTCCGACTTCCGTACAGCTTGTGATATAAGCGTCCTGGTAACGACAGGGTGAGATAGACCACCCGGATTGACTATAGGAGAATTTTCGAGTTGGGCGGACAGGCTTATGAGGGGCGAACTCCACAGCCCGCCCACCTTCTAGGTGGAGATTTGTAAAGGTTCACCACCCTTTTTAGGGTCTGTTTTCCGTTCCACTGCGTTTCTCTCTGTGCGCCCTCTGTGCCTCTGTGGTGGAATTCGTCTCTCTGCTCCTCTGCGGTCAATCGCTCGATGTGGAGGTGTTAATGCGGCGGTTTTTTCTTTTCTCGTTTCCGATCATTGTTCTAATTTTTTTTGGTATGCGGACAGTGTGTTCTCAGGAGGTAAAGGAAAGCACTCAAATCGTGGAGTCGGCTCAGCCGCCTGTGCAGGCAGAAGACTCATGCGCGGACTGCCACGCCCGCATCACTCCCGGCATTGTGGTGGACTGGCAGTTGAGCAAGCACAGCGCCAATGATGTAGGCTGTTCCAAGTGCCACGGCGACCGGCACAATTCCATGGTTGATGCAGCCAACGCCGGGATCGCCGGCGCGGAGGTCTGCGCAAAGTGTCATGCCGTCCAGGCAGAGCAGTTCGGCAAGGGAAAGCACGCCCTTGCCTGGGGCGCAATGAAAGCCATGCCTACCCTTCACTGGCAGCCAACGGTTCAGTTGGAGGGGCTCAAGGGCTGCTGGGCCTGCCATAGGGTTGGCCTTAAAACCGAATGGGAGGTAAAAGGCTTGATGGAGAAAGGATCGGGTTTCGGGGCCAGTTCGTGTGACGCCTGCCATACGAGGCATCTTTTCTCGGTCGATGAGGCGAAGTCTCCGCAGGCTTGCAGGACCTGCCATACGGGAGTGGAATCTCCGCAGTGGGAGATGTACTCATCATCGAAGCACGGGGTGCGGTTTTTGCTCAAGCAGAGCAGAATGCTCCCGGAAGACTCAGCGGCCCCCACCTGCCAGAGCTGCCATTTCCAGGACGGAGACCATGCGAACATGACGGCCTGGGGATATCTGGCTTTGCGCCTGCCCTATCCTCAGGACGCCCAGTGGGCACAGGATCGAGCGGCTATCCTGCAGGCACTTGGAGTTTTTGACCCCACGGGGAAGCCGACTCCCAGGCTGGCTGTTTTTAAGACCTATAAGTTTCTGAGGTTTAATGAAGAGGATTGGCAGGCCGAACGGGAAAAAGATCTTAAGATCTGCAACGAATGTCATTCGATTAATTTCGCGAGGGCCGAACTGGACAAAGGCGATCAGATTATCCGGGAGTCGGACGCATTGATGGCCGAAGGGATACGTACGGTTGCCGCTCTTTATCAGGAAGGGTTGCTTAAAAAGCCCGAAAGCTACTCTTACGAGTTTCCCGACCTTCTCGCCATGCAAAACGCGCCGACGGTCATCGAGCAAAAGCTCTTCTCGATGTTTCATGAATACAGAATGGCAACATTCCAGGGGGCGTTTCACGGCAGTCCTGATTATTCCTTCTGGCATGGGTGGGCCCAAATGCAGAGCTGCCTCACCGAAATCAGGGAACGGGCAGCCGAAATAAGGGCCATGGCCGGCAAAGCAGCGAAGAATCATGCTAAGGGTGCGAAGTGATAACGTGTTACCATCCGGGATTGATGAAGACTATTTGCTGTTTCAAAGCAAATCTGTACGAAGCGGCAAACCGGCGAATACTCAGAGCGTGGTACCCTGCAGGCATTCAAGTTCCGGAGGCCGGCACGCTATCGGCGTTTGCGGATGGCCCTCCGGCGCTCCTTAGAGCTGCTTCCGGGCTCTATGAAAAAGCACTGCAAAAAGATCAGGCAAGACGCCGAAAAAAACGGGTCAAGCTGCCGTCGCCCGTTATCAGCATTGGAAATCTCTCCACCGGAGGGACCGGAAAGACGCCGGTTACGATCTGGATGTGCGAGTTTCTGCTCAAAATGGGGCTTCATCCCGTTGTTTTGACCAGGGGATACGGAAGAAGAGGGAACAGCCCCGGACGCGTGCCCCTTTCCGGCAGCCCCGCAGAATTATCCGGTCTTTTCGGCGACGAACCTGTGATGATATCGGAGCACCTGCCGGCGACGCCCGTCTGGGTTGGGAAGGACAGGGCGGCGTCGGGCAAGGCGGCCCTGGCCGACAGCGCAGGGGATGTCTTTGTGCTCGATGATGGTTTTCAGCACCTTGCGCTCGACCGTGACCTGGATATCGTTCTGCTCGACTGCCGCAGTCCTTTCGGAAACGGGTTTGTCCTGCCTGCCGGCCCACTTCGGGAACCCTCTTCGAACCTTAAAAGGGCTGATGCCTTTGTAATTACCCACGTAGACAGAGACGCCGATGCGGCGCCGCTAAAAGATATGCTCGAACGCCTTTTTCCCGGCATACCGGTTTTTGCGTGCCGGCACAAGGTAAGAGGAATCAGCCTTAGAAAAGGCGGACCGGTCTTCGATCCAAAAGAGATTTGGGATCGCACGGCTGTTGTTTTCGCAGGAATTGCCGGGCCCGAGGGTTTTTTTAACCACATTCGACAGGCCGGGATAAGGATTTGCGTCTCATTTGGCTTTCCGGACCATCACAGATACACGGCCGGTGATTTTTCGAGGATCTTTCACGCCGCTTCCGAACACGGCGCCGGGGTGATTATCACTACGGCAAAGGATGCCGTCCGCATACCGCTTCCTTACAGGGATGCCGTCTCGGTGGCAGAAATAGGGATCGATTTTGGGCCCGACCATGAAGGTTTCTGTAGCCTGACGAGGGCCATGCTCGGTAGACCCACCGATAAGCGGATATCGGAAATCGGAAATCAAGAATAAAAACCGGCTCTCCGACATCCGACATCCGTCTTCTGTAAGGGACCTGCTATTTTTTCTCTACCGGGTACTTGGCGTCATACCATTCGTTCCAGCCGCCTTTGAGAACTGCGAGTTTCTTGAAACCTGCGCTTGCGAATTGTTGCGCCACACGGGCGCTGGTAGCCTCGTTGTGTCAGGCGCAGTAGAAAACAAGCGTCTTGTCCTTGGGGTATCCGGCCATACTGGCTTGGGCCGGCGACTCCCGCCGCGCGCCCTGTATTTTCCACTGGGAGGAATCCCAGTCGCGCGGTATGCGCACGTCAACTACGATTACATCCGGGTTGGCAAGTTCTGCTTTCAATTGATCCTTGCTCATAACGGTGAGGTCGCCAGCTCCGGCGAAAGATGCTGTAAACATCAAGATAAGGAACGCCAGAAGCCATAATGTGAATTTGGAGCGAATCATGCCGATCTCCTTCTGAAAAGGTCTAAAAATACCATGGCCATGTCCATCTTTTCCCGATCCCGCAATTTACCTGTGACGGGACTCATCCCGTGTCTCCGGATGGACACGAACCGGGCGGGCGAAACTGCGAAATATCGGGGTAACCGATACTCGTGAAAATAGTTATCAATTCAAAATAGTCAAAAATGAAATTCGGGTTGTTTTAGAGTCAATAGGTGTGCCGGCAGCCTTTCAATAGTCGAGAAGATGTTTATTTAAGGGAGAAGAAAAAATGCGCTATGTCCCATGGCTGGTCTCATGAGAGAGGGCTTCGTTGATTGAAATTGACGGCGCGGAAAAATCCGGCAGCGGCACTCTGGTGAGATTTGCAGTTGCTCTCTGCTCTCTTACAAGCCAACCGATGCGTATGGTGCGGATAAGAGAGAAGCGGGAAAAGCAGGGCCTTCGGCCTCAGCACCTGCTTGCCGTCAAGGCTTGTGCTCAGCTTTCGTCCGGGCGGTTGGAAGGGGCCGAAGTCGGGTCAAAAGAGATCGCTTATTATCCAGGAGGAACAATAAGCGCAGGTGTTTCGGAATGGAATATCGGAACAGCCGGTTCGGCCACTATGATGGCATTTACCCTGATTCCACTCGCTCTTTTTGCGGGGAAGAGGACCCGTTTTACGATAAGAGGCGGCCTGTTTCAGGATAATGCGCCAACGGCGTTTCACATGGCGAAAGTCCTGGCGCCGCTTCTTGGGCAGATGGGCGCCAAGGTAAGTCTGAAGATGATCCGTCCCGGATATGTGCCAAAGGGAAATGGGGAACTGGAAGTTACGGTCGAACCGGCTAATGTGCCTCTGAAAGCCATGGTTAAGACGGAAAGAGGTCAAATCCGCAGTATTGGGGGCATATCCCTCGCCTCGCATCTGGCAAAACAGTCGGTTGCGCAGCGCATGGCTGAGAGGAGCCGCGAACTTCTCGCGCAAAAAGGCTACGATCCTTACATCGACATTGTCGAGGACACCTCTGCCGTCCAAAGTGGCGCGGCCCTGCTGCTTTGGGCTCAATGCACAGGCGGATGCCTGTTTGGATTCGACAGGGCGGGAAAGCGCGGCCGCAGTTCGGAGTCAATTGCGCAGAACGCTGTGGAAGGCCTTTTTACGGATATCTCAACCGGGGCCACTGTTGACCGGTTTGCCGCCGACCAGTTGATTTTGTTTGCGGCCCTTGCACGCGGACAAAGCCGCTATGTCGTTCCGAGCCTGACGGATCACATAGAATCCAACTTGTGGCTGATTGAAAAAATCCTGGGGGCCAAAACGGAAGTTAAAGAAAACTTGATTTCCATTGACGGGATCGGATTTTTCAGAAAATAATCTTGGGTGAAGTGAGTGGTTAGAGCTCTGACGAGGTCTCAACTGAAAGGAGTTCACGATGCCGCCCCGTGTCAAGATTTGCGGAATCTACAGTACGGCGCTTACCAAACTCGCGCTCGACTCCGGGTTACAGATCGTCGATCCTTCGGAAAAAATCAGGGAACGATTTCATATGGAATTGCCAGGTCCCGGGCAATATGAAGTCCTGATACAGGACAGGGAGGACCGTCAGGGGATCGAGGTCAAGGGGGAAGCAGACCATGTGTGCGAAGTGCTTATACATATGCAGGAAGTCCTTTTGGACGCGATCATCGTCAGTTTGCTCCCGACCGATCACAGCGAACCGTTGGTCATCGCAAATCTGGAGCTGCCCGGCTGGGCCAAGGAGAAACTGGACCGGGTCAGATCGAGCGTGGTCCCGACCCTCAAGAATCACCACCGGTTAAAGATAGTAGATCCGGACCTGCTCGAATCGGCGGAAATAGAATTTTGCAGGCATCCCGAAGATGGAATGGGCCTGGAAAAGAGGCTTCTCAGGGAAGCAATTTTGGACCCTTTAATCAAAGAAGGCATGGTCAGGCTTGAGCACATAAGACCATCGGGCAAACCGATGCGTCCGAGACTTGGGGTCCTTCAATCTGTGCGCGAAAACAAGCTGGTTTTCAAACGGGAATTCTCGGGGGGCCGCTATGACGGGTTGGATCTGCCAATCCGGAAGGGCGACTACTGCCTGACTGAAGTCAGGGAAGGCAAATGGTATATCAGACACAGCTATTTCACGAGAGAACATTCTCCCATAGGCGAATACTTCAACATAAATACCCCCACGGAGCTCTACCCCTACGGGGCAAGGTATGTTGACCTCGAAGTGGACGTGATCCAAAGGGCGGGTGAAAACGCGTTCCCGATAGATCTGGAAAAGCTCGAGGTGCTGGCACGGAAGGGCTGCATCGCAAAGGAGCTGCAGAACAAGGCGCTTTTGGTCTACAAACAGTTGCTGCGGGGTCTCAATCGGCATCCTGCGCCCGCCCAATGCGCACGATAGAAACGCGATGCGGTCGCCTTTCGCGCTGCGCTAGATGGTGCGATTTAGGGATGCCAGCCAAGCGCGCTTCATAAAATGAAACAGCGCGAGGCTCGCTAAGCGGAGTCACTACATCCGGTAAACTTCACTGTCCGAGGCACCGGACTTCCGGCTTGCCTTCAAACGCACCAATTTTGATGTCTGCGCGCACGGTCGTCGCTTTTGCTCAGTCCTCAGTCCTGCTTCTCAGCATGGTTGCGGTTAGGGTCGCTCTTATCGTGTCAGGCACATTTTTTTGGGGTCATCCGGCAAACGAGTATCTATGGGTATGTAGCTGGTAGAGGTGGAACTTCAACTACGGTTCGTCAGGCAAACAAATATCAGCAGGTCGAGAAGGTGCAGTATCTGTCTGCTGCTAATTCGGCCTGTGTGGCTTTTGGAGTTTCTCTTGCCTTGAAAGGGCTTTGCCCCTTCGGGGCAGGAAAATCTAGACCATAGGTACTTATTTGCCGGATGGTCCATTTTTTTTCGAGCAAGGTATTAAGTAAGCCTATCAACCGTGAAGTTTGCAGGAGCACGAATGAAAATCAAAATAGCTTGGGCGATTCAATCCTTCTTTTTATGTTTCCTTTGTAACCTGGCTTTTGCGGCGGTCATATTTTTTATGGCGGACAGAATCCTGCAAGGGTTGCACGAATGGGTTTCGCCTTTAACCGGACCGGGCGCGCCTGCTCTGCCGGACGATCTGCACTTGGCTCTCGGCGGTCTCTGGAATTTTATAGTCCAGGTACGAGGACACCTGATGACCGTGCTTGCCGCTCTTGCGTCGGCGTTTACCTTGCTTCTATGGTTTTTTCTTTTCCTCGCGGGATGCAGGCAAATCAAGAGGGCAGGGAAGGGGACCGGGCCGGCCCGCGTACCTGAACCGGAAGCACGTCAATCCATAACAGTGAGAGCCGATCCCGCCGATAGCCGCCAACTCAGTGCTGAGGACGGAGGAACGAGGACTGAGGACTGAGTGCTGAGTGCTGAGGACTGAACTACGCTTCGCTCCCTTAGGACTGAGTGCTGAGGGCTGAACTACGCTTCGCTCCCTGAGGACTGAGAGCGAAACTTTGACACCATCGTAGATTGACTTTCTGATGCGCTTAACATTTGGCTTGCCTTCAAACGCACCACTTTTAATGTCAGTGCGTTCTGCATGGCTGCTCGCATGGTCGCCGCTCTTATCATGTCAGGCGCATTTTTTTCGAGCTAGGTATTTTACGAGGAGGGGGAAGAGGCGCTTTGAAATTCAAACTTCGAGGGGCAAAGGTTTTTATGTTCCTGGTCAGAGCGCCCCTTCCCTATAAGGTGTTCTCTAGTGAGCTATTACAACAGACTCTTATTACGTGATCATGTCGAGTTTGTTACTTTTGTACGAAGGTTTTCTGTGGACAATTATTCATGTCGTTCCGGGACACCCTGAAACCATGAAATGACCTGTAGGGTGGCCTAAGCGGAGCGCAGCCCACCAAAACTCTTCGGAACAGACTGGTCATACAGTAGCAAGCCACAGGCGACGGCCATTCCATCGATCCGCTTCAGTTAATCAGGCGGCCTTTTTTCGCTGGTTCTGCTTGTCATCGGCCGGTTCGAGATCGGAGCGGCCGGAAATTTTTTGGTAGAGTTCCCATGTCTCATCGAAGGAGCGCTCATAGGAGCGATTTTCCATGCTGAGCCTGGCAGCTCTACCCATCTCCTTCAACCTTGAGCGGTCGCCGAGGAGAAACTTGAAGGTCTGAAGCAGGGCTTCGGAGTCTCCAACCTGCACGATCAGGCCTGTTTTATGCGGGATCATATTTTCCTGCGGCCCTCCCGAATCGGTAACGATGACAGGCAACCCGGACGCCTGGGCCTCCAGCACCACGTTGCCGAATGTGTCAGTTGCGCTTGGAAATGCAAAAAGATCGCAGCTTGCATAAATTGCAGCAAGTTCCTCCCCCTCCCGGTATCCGGTGAATATACTGGGCGTACCTGCAAGCAGTTCCTTGAGTTCATTGAGGTATGGTCCGTCGCCCACGAGTATCAGTTCGACATCCGCATGGGTTTGTGTGAGGCGCCGGAATGCCTGGGCCAAAACGTTGAGGTCTTTTTCTTTTGAGATCCTGCCCACATACAGAATCTTCGGACCGTCTCCTGCATTAAATTGATCTTTGAGGAAATTGACATTGCGTTTGGACGGGTGAAATCTTGTAGCGTCAACTCCCCTGGGGAACAGGCAGATCTTTCCTGGGTCTATTCCCTTGTCGGTCAATTCGTGCTCGGTGCTGGCGGAGGGAACCAGAATGAGATCCAACTGATCGTAGAACCATGTCGTATATTTCCAGACCAGTTCCTCGATTGCGTAGTCACCGGTCAGGATATGAGCATACTGTGGGATGGCGGTGTGATAAGTCCCGCTGATCGGAATTTTCATTATTTTCGAGACGGCCAAGCCTGCAAGACCCAAGGGTCCGGGTGTGGCCACGTGGATTTGAGTGAAACCCTGCTCATAGCAATAATTGAGGATCTCCAGCAACGGGGGCAGGAACATCTTCTGTTCGGGATACTCCGGAAAGCCGTACACCCCAATCGGGTTGAAATTCATCTGACCGTTCATTGGGGGTCGAGTTTCAGCGTCGCAGGTAATCACCGTCAGATCTTTACCGGTTTTCTTGGCCAGCTCGAGTTGATGCTGAATGGTCAGCGCAACGCCGTTGATTTCATGGAAAGTATCTGTGAAATGAGCGATTTTTGCCGGTTTTTCGTTGCTACTGCCGTCCCTGGTTCCGAAGTGCTCCTGCGCGGCTGTGCTGAAATGGCGGTCTCTTGAAAAAACAGTAAACGTTACAAAGTAGGGCGCCAGCACTGTATAACCCGCCACGGCAGAGCCGAGCGACTGAAACATATTGAAAAAATGGGCCCCGGAGAGGCTGCTTAGCAAAGAATCCCAAAAATGAAGCAGGACCTTGTTGGACACCTGGTTAACAAAGCTGTACCACCGTTCTGCCCGCTTTCCAGTTTTGCCGTTGGCGTTGCTTGCTGTCTCCAGAAGCTCGGGATCAGCCTGAAGAAGCTTCTGAGCTTCGAAACGCAAAATGTCTTGTATTCCGGCCCCTTCCACCTGTTTGAAATTTTTGCGCTTTCTCCAGGAGTAGATCAATCTGGTGACCAGCCGTTCATCTGAATCAGGGCCCTCCTGAAGGCAGCGGTTGAGGAAGCGCAATACAAGGTCCTTATTCACGTTGTTTTCAAAGTTTAGTTTTCGCTTATAGTACTGGTAGGCGATACCGTAAATGTTATGAGACATGACGCTGGGAGTAGATCCCTGGCCCACCGGCACGGTTCGGCCCATATCGATCCCCTGGAGGAACTCTTTTAAGCTGCGGGCGCCTTTGACCACCGTGTGCTGGCGGGCTACGTTAAGAGAACTGTGGTCATCAGAGCCGCCTGTCAAACTCTTGTGCCAGGGTTCCGGGTAAGCCGGAACAATGCCGTGCTTATCGATCAGCTTGTTTAGCATTTCCGGAGTCAGATTCTCCAGGATCTGTCTTATTGAGTAGTTCTGATAGTCGTCCCGGGCTCCGTTGAGTTCGAAGTTATTGAAGAGCAGGAGGAATTTTTCAAAATGCTCAATCGTCAGTTTGTCATTTACCGAGAATAGCGGATGAGCCAGGACGTGAACAATGCCGGTTACGGTAAGGTAGTTGACCAGGTCGAATATGTTTTCCCGCACCTTCTGGAGTTCGCGGTGAATTGCATCATTTATATCATAGACCAGGACATGGGCTTTGCACCCGTCTTCGGGAAAGTACGTTGTAACCTCTTCGCTTATGAATGTGCCAGGCAAGTGTGCGATCTCGGCGCTGCCCGAGATGCTGTTATGATCCGTTATAGTGACCAGATTCATTCCCTTCTGCCTGGCGATACGGTAGACTTCGGCCGGTTCGGTGAAGCACTCCGGGCAGCCGAGCTTTTGGAGAATCCATTGCGAAGGGCGAATTGAATATTTGGAATGGACGTGTAAATCGATTTTCATGCTCCCTCCCTCAATCCTTTCCATTTATTATTCGGTACGCCTGTGCCGCTCATGCTTCTTGCGGCAATCTTGACAACGTAGCAGGCGAGCTCTTTGCCTCGGTATTTGCCTTCGATTTTCGTAACGGTCCTTTCGTTGCGCATTATATGCCTACTGTTCCTAGAGAGCGGCGGCCAATTGAAAAGCGTTAAAAGGCGCATGGGTAACATGCAGACTTTTCGCTTGCATAGACCGCCGTGCCCTCAGCAGTGCTGAGCATGCCGGTTCCTTGATTCGTTGGGGATTGTGAAAAAACCAGACATGACGCCAAAACAGATAAAGGGAGGCGCAAAGAACGACGGAGGCGAGTAGTATAATCATTGGAAACACTACTATTTTGTATACCTCCATACTTTGTCTTGAAGAATGTGAACGAGCGCCATTCCCGATGAAAAGGGGAAATTGGCTATTTCGAAATACTCCTTCTCCTTACGGATGGTTTTCAGCCATTTCTTGACGCCTGCATGACCGATTATTTCCCGCACATAAATGTTGGAATCGTGTAGGAGTATGTAGGAGTTTTTGTGGACGTGTTCGAGAATGTTCAGAAAATCGTCTCTTACGTTCTCATAGGCGTGGCTGCCGTCGATAAATGCAATATCAATCGGGGGCAACCCAAGAGCTTTGAAGGATGAGAAAAACTGATCTGACCTTAATTTGTAATGGGTTACTATGTCCTCGACCCCGAACTGCTTGAAATGCTCATGAACTCTCAGAGGCTCGCTCCATTTGTCCTTTCCCCCGATAGTTTTGAAAGGGCCGTTTTTGATCAGCGAGTATGACGGGTCAACGAAGGTAAGCATCCCCCCTCCGTTGTCCTTCATTCCCAGGGCAAAGCATACCACACTGAAACCAAACCCGGAGCCGATAACTAGAAGGTGCTTCGGTCTGAGCGCCCTGGCAAGGCCATAGTAAAGAAAGCCAAACCCCAGATTCAGATTATCCGGTTGTTCGTTGTGACCCAGTGGTTTGGCGCTTTCGAGAATGTCTTTCAAAAGAGCTGTGTTCAGGCTGAAATTGTCCAATTTGTCTCCCCCTCTAAATAGGTTTGCGATTTAGCCCCCTCCAAGCAAATTCCGGTGACATTACTCGAACAAGCTTTTCAATTTGATGTCGAAGAAATGATTTTTGCGTTACGAAGAATTCGATCAGGCAGAAGACGTTATAATGGCATTGCCCGTTTGCTTTCTGCACTGCGGAACGTGGGCCGCCTTTATTCGCGCATTAAACTTCAGGCCGTGTGTTATACTGCTCCCAACACTAATTCTTCCCATCACTCAGGACAATGAAGGAGCATCATGGACCAGAACCGGAGGGATTTTCTGAAAGGAGCGGGCCTTGTTGCTGCAATCGCGGCGACGGGCGGATTGACCGTGGAACATGCCGAGGCCGCTCCCGCCAAGACGGGTCAGCGTGGCATGGCTCGGGGGCTGATCCTGTTAACGATGCGCCGCAATGGAGAGTACCGGCTCGGCGTCAAAACCGAAAAAGGCATACTGGATGTGCCGCTGGCAGCAAAACTGCTCCATATGCACGGCCCGTCCTCGATGGATGAGCTGCTTCAGAGCGAGGACGGTCCCAGCCTCAATGCGCTGGTCGGCGCCGCCCTCAAATCCCGTGCCGCGAATAAGTTGCTTGTCAGGGAAGCTGAAATCGAATATGGACCGGCCTTGACCCGTCCGGAAAAGATCATCTGCGTGGGGCTGAATTACCGCAGGCACGCCAAGGAAGTCGGCATGGAGTTCCCCAGTCAGCCTGTGCTCTTCAATAAGTACAACAATGCCCTCAATAACCACAACGGCTCCATCAAACTGCCTGTCGCGGTAGCCAAAAAATTCGATTATGAGGTCGAACTGGTGATAGTCCTTGGCAAGGAGGCAAAAAACGTCAGTGAAGCCGATGCCCTTTCCCATGTGGCCGGCTACTGTACCGGCAATGACTTCACAGCGAGGGATCTGCAGCTTGAAACCCCCAGCAAGCAATGGATGATCGGCAAGACCCCGGACCAGTTTGCTCCACTCGGGCCGTATCTGGTTACCGCCGACCAGGTCGATCCCGACAACCTGAAGATCGAATGCCGCGTGAACGGCGAGACCCGGCAATCCTCCAACACGAACGATTTAATCTTCAACTGCAGGCAGATCATCAGTTTCATCTCACACTACATCACGCTCAAACCCGGTGACATCATTTTCACGGGCACTCCTGAAGGAGTGATTGCCGGCCGTCCCCCGGCAGAACAGGTTTGGCTCAAGCCCGGCGACAAAGTCGCCTGCAGTCTGGAAAACCTTGGCGAATTGAAGTTCGACCTGGTTTGATGTCCACCGTCAAAAGTTGTCAAGTTCAAAGCCGGCAAGACTCTAAGAGAAGAATTCAAATAGCGGAGTTTAATCCCCTCGCATTCAATAAGAGGATCTGAAGGGACTGTTCACGGGAATGAATTGGCGGCCGGTCCTTTTCGTTTTTATGGGACCGTTCCGGCAATCATGGCCATTCAAGATCCTGCTTTGCTGCTTGCACTTGATTGTAGGTCGGCTTGTAAAGGTTGGCGCAAGAATGGTATACCCTGCCAGATGATGGTATGTCAGTATTGCGTCGGCTTTTCCTTTGGTCCGTTACGATTGGGCGGGGGCAACTTGACCCTTGGCGCCGATGTTAGATTTCAATCTACCCCAAAGCACAGGTTTGTCGCAATAAAAGATCTGGACGGAGAAAACCAGCATTAGCGCATTTTCCAGGACCTTTTTCCAGCCGATCGGCTCACCCACAACATCGTAGCACCCGCAGCTGATCGGGGCTCCCTGATACATATTGATCAGGATCATTACGTCGAACATTATCAGAAGCAGTCCGATCACTATTATGGATGTGCGGGACTTAAAACCGATGATCAAAAAAAGGCCGGTAACTAGTTCAATCCACGGCAGTATGACAGCTCCCAGGTTCAGGAACATGAAGGGAATCAGCCGGTAATCTGATATTGCGTCTGTAAACTGGGCAGGATTCGGTATTTTGCTCAAACTTGCGTAGATGAAGAAATATCCCAGGTAAACCCTGAGCGCAAATGAGAGATATTCGCTCGTTATAAGCCGTTTAATAATAGAGCGGATCATTTCGAAACCTGTTCCTCAACCGGATACCCGTTGGCCTCCCAGGCCTGCAGGCCACCGTCCATGAGTTTCACGTCCGAATATCCCCGGCGCAGCAGTTTGCTCGCAATCTGCAGATCATAAGGCCTGCTTATCGTATTTCCGTAAACCACTATCTTCTTAGCCTTGTTTTCTTCGGGAAAGTTCATCAGGTAAACGATATCGAAAAGGGCCATCGGCATGTTGACCGCGCCTTTTATATGCCGCTTCTGGTAGAAATTTTTAGGCATGGCGTCCACAATGAGAGTCTGTCCCTGCCGGTAGTTTTCCATTGCCGCAGAGGCGCTGATCAAAGCAATAGACTCTGCATCCGGGCGCTCAGGAACGAGAGGAATTCCGTAGGGATTGGAGATGTTAAATGTTATCGCCAGAAAGATGCTTACCCCGATGACAAGGAGAAAATCGAACAGGGAGATTCGGGATGCTCTGCACACCCTGTTGGCATCTTCATCAATGATTTCCCGGCCCTTGAGGAGCCAGCGGCGCATTTCCCTGACGAAGTTTTTGAAAAGATCCGGGTAATCCCCCAGCAGGCGGTCAAATTGCTCTTTTGGCAGGCCAATGAGGTGGGTTTCGGCAAGGCTTTCGACATTGGCGGCATGCGTCGCCCCTGATAGAAGAGCCACCTCGCCGAAGTGCTCGCCCGGTCCATATACAGATATCTCCCTCTCGACCCTGTTCTCATGCCTCACGAAAACCCTGACTCGACCTGAACCGATGATATAGAAAGTATCCGGCGGGTCCCCCTCTTTGAAAACGAACTCGTTGGGCTGAACAACCCTGCTTTGAAGGGTTCGGGAAAGCTCATCGAGTTCACCCGGGGGTAAGTCCCGAAATATTGAGCGTCTCAGCAAATCTTTTCTGTTTTCCAATTCGATATCGGTCATTACGGTGTCACTTTTTTTATGTAATGCCTTCAATTGCTTTGGAAACCGGTCAGGCATAGTGAGCCATTTTGAAAAAATATTCGGCAATTTTTTTAAAAAACTTTACAGTTTTGAGACGCCGGACGGAAAACTTCCTTTTAGCCCTGGAGCGGTATCAATATATATCTTCTATTTTTGCATATAAGCAGAAGAATCCAGCCAAGTAAATAATGTCAATAATGTATTTGTGCACCAGGTGCGCAGTACACTTGTCTTACATACTGGTCCTGCGTGTTATGGAGATATTTAATTGAAGATACGCAATCGCCGAGACATACAGATCACTCTCTGCTTCAATGACTGCGCCAGAGAGTCTAACAAGTAGCGGCAGGCTGTGTGGCCAGCAATGACCGCCTGGTGGGTGGGGGGTGGGTGGGGGTGGGCTGTGGAGTTTGTGTCTGAGCCTCTCCACAACACCATGAGGGGCGGGAAGCGAGCTATTAACCGATGTTACAGGTGAAGCCATACTTAGCAGAAAACGGCCATGAACGCCATTTCTCCGACCGACCCCTAGCAACGGCCAAGTGCACACACCTGATCAATTTTCTGCTTTAATATCGCCGACAGGCGGTCAAATGAGCCATTCGCCAATATTGGGTCGAACTGATTGCGATAGTTGGTCACCAGACTCATTCCCCCGACCCCGACATCGTATACCATCCACTTTTCGTTTTTGAGGTGAAGGTAATAATCAATGGTCTGACCCCCTACAAGCGCCTCGACGACGACATAACCCTGGTATATTGACCTTTGCTTGTAAGTGGTCTTTTCGGCAGCATATTTTTCGACGTCTCCCAGGAATGTGTTAAAGATCAGCTTGCTGAACTCGTGCGTAAATTTCTGCTGCTTTTCGGGGGGGAGAGTGTTCCATCGCAGTCCCACGGCAAGCCTGGATAACGCGTCAAAGTCAAAGTATCCATCGATGACCGCTCGAAGCTGCTCCCTTTGGGCCCTGTTATCTTGAGGGTACTGCTGGATTACTTTGAGGACCTGCTCCATACCGGTTTGGATCACTGCCTGCGGGTTCTCGGCCGCTCCGGCCGGTAAGCCCCACAAACAAAGACAAACCACCAAGATGAGCGTTTCGGAAATGAGACGCTTACTCATCGATCTAATTTGTGAACGCGCTACATACATTGTTGCTCCTTTGACCAATCTATAGAGACAACCTGCAATTTTTGAAGGTCGCGAATATCCGTCTGAATGTGTAATTATTTTGAATGGGAAAATGAGCGTCTACGAAAATAAGATCGTGCCCGCCGATCTTCAGAGTGAAAGAACTACCCTGCAACCTCTCAAACCAGGGTTCCAGCATGCCGGATTTTCCGCTCGACACCGGCCATATTCCCGAACCACCAGTTCATCATGGGCAACCCGGTAATTCCGTTCGCCTTGCCGGCCCAGGCAAGAGTTGCCTGGGCCACACGAGTCTAAAGTGTAAGTCGATCGAGTATCCGGGATGCTCTTACACACTATAGACGGTCATTGATGAGGACGTGTGAAACAGTGGGAGAGCCTGCACGGATTGCACCAACTAACGCCCGCAACCGCACGGTGTCTTGTCCGTATCTCTCACCGGCGCCGGCGCGATGGCCACGTCTTTTGTGCCACAACCGCAGCCGCAAAAAGAAGGAAAGTGCCAGTTGCAGGGAGAGAGGGCGGAGAAGTTCCAGTTGCAGGGAGAGAGGAAGCTCAAGTTGATGCCGCAAGGATTGATACTGGGTAGACAGCCACAATCTGCTTGCGCGCTGAACAAGCCGCCGCTGACGAGGACCAGGGAAAGCGCGATTCCAATAACCAGTAATTTTCTCATTTTTACCTCCTCAAAAACCTAATTGTTGTTAAATGCAGGGCCTGAGATCAGGGCCATAGACCAAAACAAAACTACAGAAAAGTGGCTTTATTGATCTCATACCCTTTCGGATGTTGTTGAAAAACCAGCAAAATAATGGATGGTCCCGGTCATTCGACATGAGACCGATCTAACTCGATCTTTCCATTTTCATGCCATATACCTCCTCTTTCCTCCCTGTTAAGTACTCGGGCAATTGCACTGTTTAGACAGGTTAGCTCTGGAACGACATTGGTGTATACATCTTCTACTTTTGCATATAAGCAGAAGACTCCAGGCAAGTAAATAATGTCAATAATGTATTTATGCACCAGGTGTGCAGTACACTTGTCTTGCGTACTGGTGCTGCATGTTATGGAGGTATTTATCCTAATAATGTATCTGGATTCTTGCCGTTCGGCTATAACTTGGTGAAATCTATACATAACTGCGCTACCATTTGCGCATTTTTGTAGAAATGTCTTGATCTTCAGGTCCTGTTTGATCCGTTGGAAGAAAAGCTCGATCTGCCGGCGCTCATGATAAATGTCGCAGATGGTTTTAGCGGCCGGATGGTGGATGTTTATGAGGAAAACGTAGTGTTTCCCTGTATCCGGGTCCCGGTAGCCCACTCTCCTCAACTGTATCGAGCATTCTTTGGCTTTGGCTCCGGTAAGGACGATCACTTGATCGGAAGTGAGTCCCTTGGAGCGGTCAACTTCATGGCGTTCTACAAGTTTGGTATGAATTTCGAGGATGTTCCCTGTTGTGTCCGGTCCTCCCGGAAGATTGATGTGAACTTGACATAATCTCCAATGCCCCAACCCACTCTTAGCCTGTGTCGATTTGCACGCTCCGCTCTCCCAAAAGCGATCTGATAAATGCCTGCTTATAGGGGGCTGTCGCCTTATCCCTTCGCATAACCAAAGCGATATAGCCGGGTCCGAACAGATGGCTGAGAGACAGAAATTCGAGCTTTCGCTTTTTTAAATGTGGAAGATTTCTTACAATGGAGCCGCACGAAACGCCCAGGCCTAATTCGACATACACCGAACTTAGTTCGATGTTCGAAGACTCCATGATAATGCGGTAATCAAGCCCGTTTTTCTGAAACTCTTTTTCCAAAAGAATACGGCCGGTATGCTGCAGATGCTTCGGAGGCAATATGAGAGGGTATTTAGCGAGTTGTTTCAGGCTGACTCGTCTCAAAGCGCACAAGGGATGCCCCGTGGGCGCTATCACCACGGTTTCAACCTGTTTCCAGCGAATAGCCGACAGAGTCTTCGGGATCATCTTTTCCAGAGTGAAACCAAAGTCGATATCTCCACTTAGAACAAGGTCCAGAACCACGTGCTGGGGCCGGTCGAGAAGGGTCAGCTCCACCTCCGGAAATTGGCTTGAGTATTGCCTCACTGCCTCGGGGAAAAGATGATAGAGCGTTGTGAAGGGTGCAGCGATTTTTAGCCGCCCTCGTTTATTTCCCTTCATCGCTTCCAGGTTCTCCTTTAAATCCTCGCTTCCTCGCAGCACCAACTCTGCGAAGCTCAAGAATCTCTCTCCCTCCTCAGTGAGCCGAAGATTCCGTTTGCCGACTCTCTCAAAAAGCTGACAGTCGAATTCCTTCTCAAGGGCCTTGATTTGCTGACTCAACGCCGACTGAGTTCGAAATGTCGCCTCTGCCGCTTTGGTGAAACTTTGCAGTTTCACTACATGGTAGAAGCCTATGATCTGTTGCCATTCCATATTGAATAACCACTGCTAATAGTTAGTATAAAAACAATTAATTTGACTTATTATCCATCCGTACCATATGTTCCGGGCCTCGTCCAGCCCCATGAGACATCCTTGAAACCACGAAAAGGCCTGCAGGGTGGACGGCCGGGCGCGCTGAAGGCGGCAGCAGGTCTATACCAATCAGCAGGTTTTGAGTTGACAGAGGAAAAACCCCACGAGTTGTGGGGTAGTGTATTAACGGAGCAGCGGTATGATTTGAAACTTTGAAGGAGACAGGATGAAAGACACACTGCATCCAGGCCTTGCTTTCGAATTTAGCTTCCGTATCCCCGAGGAAAAAACAGTGCCGCACCTTTACCCCGAATCTCCCGAGTTTCAGTTGATGCCTCGGGTATTTGCAACGGGCTTCATGGTTGGGTTGTTCGAGTGGGCCTGCATTCAGGCAATCAACCATCACATCGATTGGCCCGGCGAGCAGACGGTGGGAGTTTCCATAAACGTGACCCACATTGCGGCAACTCCGCCAGGCCTTACGGTTACCGTGAAGGGAAAGCTCGAAAAAGTGGAGGGACGTAAGCTCACCTTTTCTCTGGCTGCTGACGATGGTATCGAAAAAATCTCCGAGGGGTCACACGAGAGATTTGTGATTGATGCCGCCAAGTTCAACAGCAAAGCAGCATCCAAAGCTTCTCGCGCATTGCTCAGTAACGTCCCTTAGGGCTTGTTCGTAAATAAGCCTCTTAGAGATTGCGCCGGATTTTGAGACTGATTTGGTCGCGAAGATTGAGCAAAACCGCAGGTGTAGCTGGGCTACGTCGAGGATTTTGCGATTGAGTAGCGGCCAAAGCCGGCCAAAAGCCGGATGCGGGCGCCGGGCGCTTCAATGAGATTTCGATTTGAGCTCGGACCATCTTTGGGCAATGGCATCAAATACCTCTGCCCTGTCGTCATCTCCATCGAATTCGAATTTATCTCTGAGCTGGGTGCAAGTGTTTCCAGGCTCGGCTCCCAACGCTGCCGAGAGCTTTAGGAGCTGCTCCAGCGAAAGGTTTGGAATATCGAGTTCGAGGAAGATGAGGTTTTGGTCCCGATCTGCCAGTTTGAAAGCTTCTTCAATCGAAAGATCGAGCCTGAAGCCTCGATAAGATTCCTCACTATATTTGCCGAGCGGCAATGCCAGCTTTTTGGCTGCGCTGATAGCGTCGTATCCCCTTATAATCATGGGCTCCTCCATTAAGATTTCATTCATTGTTTATACTATAATCATCGAATTCGGATGAGCCTGCGAGTCTTATTATTTTGAAAATCTCCCGAAGGCACGGTTTTTGACAAGGCCTCCCGCGCCCGCCCCGTCTCGCGGGTGGGTGGGCGAAGGAGCGGTCAGCCTTCGCTACGCGTTGTACGTATCTAAGGGAGGCCGGCAAGCGCGCTTCACAAAGTGAAGCGGCGCTAAGCCCGCGAAGCGTGATCTTTACGCCGAATTTGCATCATTTTTTGATGTGCCTCACAGTGGGCTTGCCTTCGACCGCACGGTACCCTTGAGGCGGCCTATTCGGATGGCTCCGCCCGCAAGCGCTATGCCGGCAAAATATTGTAAGAAACATAGCGTCAAAGATGTGAGGCCACACGCCTGTTACGCTAAAATTCTTTCTCTTCAACAGGTCCTGATATTTTTTGCCGAGTGGGGTATATAAAGTCTATCATACAAGGAATTTGGATCAGACGCCGGCGTTATAGACTGCCGGTAAAAGCAAATGCCCTGGAGGAGGCGCCGTTCAGCAACATCGGAAGGCTCGCGGTGTTGAAGTCGATCACTTCAAGGCTCGAGTGCAGGAGCGCGGTGTCCATCTTATCCAGATGGTGTCCATTAAGGGAACGGGAACTTATCAGGTCAGCGACGTAAACCAGGTGCGTCAAACACCGGTTGTCTTTAACTTCGTGCGGTTCGTGGTGATGGAGTATCGTTTCGCATATGCACTGCGGCATCCCCCAGCGGCAGGCGAGCAGGTATCCCGCCTCAGTATGAGCTATGCCGAACAATGTCTTCTCATAGCTTGCCAGGTTATTGCCCTGAATTTGAAGTTGCCGATACAAGAGCGGGTAAGCGCTGTACGCGTACTGGTCAAGAATAACCTTCCCGATATCATGGAGCAGACCAGCCGTGTAAGCCTGCTCCGGGTGCACCTTGCCGGTAATTGCGGCCAGCTTGCCGCTGATGCCCGCTGTCCGTACGGAATGGTGAAAGATGCCTCCCTTACAGAGAGAATATCCCTGCATTGCATGGGTGATAAAGTTCTGCAGAGAAAATGAGAGGGCCGGGAGCAGCAGGTTCTTTTCCCCAATTCTCAGCAACGCCTTCTTTATTGAATCAACTGTCATCCCAGGGTCAATGGAAACCGAGTTGCACATCCTGATTATTCTTGCACTCAGGACCTGGTCCTGGAGAATTTCCCGCGAGACCTCCCGGAAGCTGTAAGAGTCATCGTTGATCATGCGGATGATTTTAAGGGCCGTCTGGGGAATGGGAAGGAGTTCTTCGATCACTTGCTCGAGTTGTTCGGTCGTTGGGCGGCTGAAATTATCTGCCGTAGTCTTCGGTGTGGGAATCGCAAAGGGTTTGATCGTTGTTTCCCATGTTGTTAAGTCAAGACTGATGCAACACGAGGAACACCCGCCTACTTCGATCTGCCGGATCGGGATTTTTTTGCTCTGAAGAATATGTTGCGCCGTCTCCGCAATGCGCCCTCCTATGTCGAGCCTCAAATCGGTCAGTGAAACCGGACTCATGAGCGCTCCGCCTGCGATACAGGCCTGCAACCTTTCCTTTCGAGCACCCTCTTTGCAAAGAGCGTCGATGAAAATCGGCATACCGGTAACGGCGTTTATTTCGGGGTTCCATGTAAGGTCCACGCTGGGTGGTTCGGGGAGAAGAAGATGAATGAGACCTCCAATTCCGGCCTCCCGGTCATATAAAGTGACACCGACGCAACTCCCCAGGTATGCCTGCATGATATCGGGTTTTTGCCGACTGATCATGTAAGAACCGGATGTCACCGTATGCATGCTCATCGAAATTGGTTCCCTTTTTGCCTGCACGTATAGCTGCTATGACCACAGAGTGTCCCTATGGCATGAAACATACATCGGTCAAAACAGGGTGATTCTTAACTATATTTAGAGCAAAATGCAGGGGGGAGCTGTATTTGAGATGAATGTTACGAGGAATGCAGACAGGTTAGCCTGGAAATCAGTTCAGGAACACATCACGGTAATAATCAAAATGTTCCGTCACTGAGCCTGCCCCGCGGATTACCGCTCGAAGCGGGTCTTCGGATTTCTCGACCTCGAGACCCAAAGTCTGGTGAATCAACGCTCGAAGGCCTTTGAGCAGGGAACCGCCGCCGGCCAGCCAAATGCCGTTTTCGCCTATATCCGAGGCAAGGTCCGGCGAGGCTTTTTCCAGAACGCGCCGTATAGCTGTAATTATTGCCCGTGTCGGCTCCTTTATGGCCAACCTGATATCGGCATCGGTTACGGTGATGATTTTCGGCATGTCGCTGACCAGGTCTTTGCCCCGGAACTTTACCTCGAGTGTTTTTTTGAGGGGGACTGCGGAACCTATTTTAATCTTGATCATCTCGGCCATCATTTCGCTAACGCTCACACCGTGTTGCTGCCTGATAAAGTGGCAAATGGCCGTGTTGGCCTCATCGCCCGCCACCCTGAGTGACTCGCTGCATGAGACGGCAAATTGGGAAATGATGGCCACTTCGGTTGTCCCCCCGCCGATGTCAACGACCATTTGTCCGGAGGGCTGATCGATCGGAAGACCTGCCCCGATTGCGGCGGCCATCGGTTCCTCGATAAGGAACACCTTGCCTGCGCCCGCGATCTGCGAGGCTTCAACTACTGCACGCTTCTCAACCGAGGTGATCCCCGCCGGGACAGCCACAACCAGTTTGGGCTTGGAGAGTGGGAAGCGCCTGAACACTTTTCCAAGAAATGACCGGACCATGAAAGAGGCCGTTTCAAAATCATAGATGACCCCGTCGCGCATCGGCCTGGTTACGGTCGTTCCCTTGGTGTGACGGCCGGCCAGGTTCTTTGCTTCCCGCCCGATGGCAATTATCTCGCCGGAGCCTGTTGCGATAGCGACCATGGATGGTTCATCCAGAACGACGCCTTTGCCCTTGACATATATGAGGGTATTGGCGGTGCCAAGGTCCATCGCCATATCTTTGGACAGGAAATCCATCATCCGGCCGAACATATTACGATCCCCTTTCGCTCCAGTTTTCGAATATCGGGTGTCGTCGCGCTCAACAACTACTTAATAAGCATAACGGCGGCTTTAAAACATAAGCTTTGATCTCAGGGCCGGCAAACATGGATCGGCAATGAGAGGGCCGGGCGGCGATTGCTGATATTTGCCCCGTGCTCCTGGGGCCCTGCGGTGACAGGCCGCTGCTCTGTGTGTGCAAGGTAGGCGAAGTATATATCAAAAGAACGGTGTTCTTTACAAAAAATACTTTCCGAACCAAAATTAACCCTTGTGCCGGCTTTTAGATAGAAAGTTGAATGATTTCAGTTGACAAATAGCTTCTATATCTCCATACATACACATGTTTCGGTCCTGTGAAAGAGCTGGATGGCCGACGACCTCAGGGGTTCGGTTATAAAATGTTTCCCCAGTCTCGTTCCCGAAATCGGGAATAACGAACAGGAGAGAATTTGATGAAGCGCAAAATGCCGTTTCTGTGCGTTCTCCTTCTTTTTTCTTTTTGTTTGCTTATTCCCCAAATTGTACAGGCTTCGGTAAATCGGCGTGTAAATGCTCGTTCGGCTATCTTGCTGGATATGGGAAACGGCAGGGTTCTTTTCGAGCAAAATGCCGACTATCTTATCGCCCCTGCCTCACTTACCAAGATCCTCACTCTCTATATGGTTTTCGAAGCTATCGAGCAAGGCCATGTCAGACTTACCGACAAAGTCGTGGTCAGCAGGAGGGCCGCATCTGCGGGCGGTTCCCGAATGGGCCTGAAGGCAGGCGAGCGGGTTCCAATGGAGGAAATCATCAAAGGAATGGCCGTTGTTTCAGGCAATGACGCCTGTGTCGCAGCCGCAGAGCACATCAGCGGAAGCGTGGAACGATTTGTTGGAAAGATGAACGTCAAAGCTCGCGAATTGGGAATGACCAAGTCTCACTTCATGACGCCCAACGGACTGCCTGCCGATGGGCAGGTGACCACCGCGCGCGATATTGCAAGACTCTCCGTAGCCTATATTCACCGCTTCCCTGAAGCGTTGGCCATTCATTCGATGCAGTCATATGCTTACGGTAGACACTCGCATCATAACGCCAACAGGCTTCTCGGAAAGTGTCCGGGAGTGGACGGGCTGAAGACCGGCTTTGTCTGCTCATGCGGCTATAATATATCGGCGACCGCAAGGCGGAGTAATACGAGGATACTTGCCGTTGTGATGGGGGCGCATAATCCCTGGGTCCGGTGTTCTGAAGCTGCGAGGCTGATAGAAGTTGGGTTCCGTGAAACAGGCGGTCCTTATAATGATCTTAAAACCATTGCGTTCACAACGGCCGCGAAGCGAAGGACGGCAAGCGCGGGAGGGACCCGCCATGCCGGTGGGGTTCAAAGAGCGCGGGCTAAAGGGGCCGGCAAACATGGCAGTGTGGCCGCAAGCGGCCGCACAAAGCTATCGGCGTCGAAAAAGCTGGCCTTAAATGATAAGAAAAAAATAAATAACGCAGATAAGAAATCCAAGGCCAAAAATGCCAATACTCCTTGGCGGCTCGCTTCAGTGAAGAACAAACCAGCGGGCGTTGCCCCAGGCAAGAAGTCCGCCGGTGTAAAGCACGCCGCAGCCACAGCCAAAACGGACCGCAATAACAAGGTAAAATCAGCCAAATACAATAGAGAGCAAGCAAAAACGACCGCTAAAAAGAAAAATAATAAAGCCGTTCCTCATGCCCGCGCTCTGAAAAAAGGGGCAAATGGATAAATCGTTTAACCAACGTGCGATCATGAACGAGCTTGCCCGCCCGCCCGATTGAAATTCTGTGTACACCGTCATGACATCTCGTCGCTGTTTTTGCCCCACGATGTTATAATGTCCGGACTGAGGGGAAAAGTGCGGCAGGAATTACTTTAATCTCGTGGAATGAGAACTTCTGTCTTTTGTAAGCGATTGTGGTTTCGTTTTCGATAACTGCCAGGAGAGCAAAATGGGTTCTTTTGAATATAGAGTTACTCTCCACCCGGTCGAGGCTTTCAGGGAGATGATTTTGTTCTGTTCCCATGATGAGGGCTGCAAAGTGGAGATGGTCGCTTCCGAACAGATAAGGAAAATGGAAAACTTGCTAAACGAAGGGGGCCTGCAGGGTTGGGAACTGGTGCAGGCGAATTTCGCAAAAGATGGCGTGCTCGTTTTCTGGAAAAGACAGATGTAGTGATCGCCTAAGCGTTCACAATGACCCGCTCAAATACGCCACAGAGGCGCACGGACAAAAAACATGCTCACCACAGAGGCACAGAGAGCACAGCGCGGCCAGGGCCGCAACCAAAGGCTAAAGACGATTCACCACGGAGGCACAAAGAACACTGAGAAAACCGTGATTTACGTAAAAATGTTGATAAAATTTCAAGAAACTCGATGTTAGTTTCACAGAGGAAAGCAATTGAACGAACAGACAAAACAAAAGACAGATCCTTGTCTGCTCCCGGTTTTTCCTGCATGCCCATTTTCTTTTCTCTGCGCGTCCTCACAAAAGATCGGACGCGAACTGACGCCTCACAAAGGATCGGCGTCGAATTTGAAGTATCTAACCAAGTTAGAGATGTCAAGCCCGGACCTGAGCGAAGTGAGGGTCCAGCATTGACCGACAGATAGAATATTAAGCCCGGACCTGAATGCAGTGAGGGTCCAGCGTTTAACGCCGGCCAGAAGTGTTAAGGCGAATCCGAACGTAGTGAGGGTTCCTCTGCGCCTCTGTGGTGAAGTCGCACTCACTCGCGTGCGCGGTTAACCCAGTGGAAGGCGAGGACGAAAAAAACGGCGCCAAGCAAAGCGAGCAGCAGGTAGGATGAAAAATCGGGTGGATCGCCGAATGCAGCGGCTCGAATCGCTCTGGAGGCATGGGTCAGCGGCAGAAATTGCAGGATGTGTTGCACCCATTGGGGCATTGTGCCCACGGGAAAAAAAGTCCCGCCCAGAAAAGCCATTGGAGTGATGAAGAAATTGGTGAGAAGGGCCTGGTCGGAATGCGATTTTACCAGCATTGCCAACCCAACGGCCAGTGATGCGAAAACGAAGCTGTTGAGCGCTACCGCGAGCCAGAAATAAAAGTTGTAAGACAGGACCACGCCGGACAAGGCCGCGATCGACAGAATCAGGGCGGTCGAAAAAAGCGCCCTGGTAATTCCCGCCAGCACCTCTCCGGTGACATAAGATATATTGCTGAGTGGCGCCGCCTGAAATTCCTCGAATATGTGCCAATAGAAACGCGCAATGTTTATCTCGCTTGCTATGGCGAAAGCCTGGATCATGCTGTTCATCGCCACAAGCCCCGGAATCAGGAACTCCAGGTAGGAATGCCCGCCCACCCTTACGCCCCGCCCCATCCCGAATCCGAAAGCGAACAGATAGAGCAGGGGGCTCACAGACATGGAAGCCAACTGCCTGAAAAATTTCTTGCGCAGGATGAGGATTTCGCGCTGGTAGATTGCGAGCATGCCTCTCATGGAATGACCTTTTTCCCGGTAAGGGAGATGAAAACGTCCTCGAGGTTTACACGCCTCAGAGAAAAGCTGCCTTCATGCGCGGCGATATGCCTGTTGGCCTCTTCTCTGTCGCGGAAAAACAGGGTCTCCATGCCGCCGTCGGCCACCCGGTCCAAAGCCCATGTCCCCAAGCCCTCCATCAGGTTTTGCGGGGTGTCCAGGGTGACTATCCTGCCTTCGTCAAGGAAAGCGACCCGGTCGGCCAGAAATTCCGCCTCCTCTATGTAATGGGTGGTCAGAAAGATGGTCGCCCCGGTTCGCTGGATGTTTTTGACAAGCGACCATATGCGGCGCCTGATGGCGGGATCGAGACCCGTCGTAGGTTCATCGAGAAAAATGATCCTCGGTGAGTGCATGAGCGCCCTGGCGATCATCACCCTTTTTTTCATGCCCCCGGAGAGCGACTTCACCGGGCTGTCCATCCTGTCTGCGATTTCAACGTATTCCAGGAGTTCGCGGATGCGTTGCACCCGTTCTTTTCGCACCATCTGGAAAAGTTTTCCGTGCAGGTGCAGGTTCTCGCCCACCGTCAGTTCGTGGTCGAGATTGATGTTCTGGGATACAAGCCCGCATTGACGTTTCGCCTGCAGGCTTTCCTTCTCGACATGAAACCCGTTCAGCCATGCGTCCCCTGCAGAAGCGACCGCAAGGCCGGTGAGAATTTTGATGGTCGTCGTCTTGCCCGAACCGTTCGGTCCCAGATATGAAAACAGCTCACCCTCGCCAACGTGAAGGCTTACGCCTCTTAGTGCTTCCACCTGCTTGTATCTCTTGTGCAGGTTTTCGAATCGGATCATATTCTTGTACGCGTCACAGATATTAGCCGTTATGCGCAACCCACCAAGCCTTTTCGAGCAGAAACGCAGAAACCATCTCACCGCAGAGGCGCAGAGGAACCCTCACTACGTTCGGATTCGCGTTAACACTTCTGGCCGGCGTTAAACGCCGGACCCTCACTGCATTCAGGTCCGGGCTTAATATTCTAATTGTCGGTCAATGCTGGACCCTCACTTCGCTCAGGTCCGGGCTTGACATCTCTAACTTGGTTAGATGCTGGACCCTCACTTCGCTCAGGTCCGGGCTTGACATCTCTAACTTGGTTAGATGCTTCAAGTCCGGGTGCGATCTTTTGTGAGTGAATCCTCACTTTGTTCGGATTCGACGTTAACATTACGGACTCTGGTTAGATACTTCAAATTCGACGCCGATCCTTTGTGAGGCGTCAGTTCGCGTCCGATCTTTTGTGAGGACGCGCAGAGAAAACCAAACGGGCATTCAGGAAAAACCGGAAGCAAACAGGACCTGCCTTTTAGTTTAGTCTGTTGGTTCAATTGCCTTGCTCTGCGCCTCTGCGGTGGAATTTGGATTTCCCGCTTCCCCTTTCACATGCTCTTTATCAGGAATTGCCTTTGGTGGAAATAGTCGATGTGGTTTCGAGGGCCTCTCACGTTACTTAGCACGAAAAACGCCCATTTCCGGAAAATTAACCATATCTCGCCATTTTGGATGGCGCCGATTACTATCTTCCCCTATAAACCCAAAGAGGAGGACATTCACTCCGATGGCATTATGAGCCTGGTCCTCCATTCTGATGACGGGTGGTGATGGTCTTGAACCAAGAATGAATGGCCGCATGGGAAAAACTGAAAAATTTCCACTAATCTATTAATTCGATATAGAATCCTGGAAAAAATGTCGTTAAAATTGTAATAGATCGTTATCATACCTGTATAATTTTTGGGAATCTTTCAAAGAGAGGCTGCCTATCCATGGAGTTTCTCTATGATTATCTTATTATTTTGGCGGTTGCCGTGCCCACCCTTGCTGGAATCTTCCTTGGAATGGGGCGCCTGGACTTAGTCGTGTACGACGAATTTGAAACCACTTTTCTTGCCGGTGGGCTGTTTTCAGACACACGGTTTTGTGAAAGGGGGTGAGCCAAAATGTCCGTCAACCGAACTCAGAAGAACAGAGCTACCCCAAGGACGCTTGTATATCCTGACAACATATCGGGAATCGAGTTTCTGCTTTCTCGCAGGGCTGCGGCAACACTTCTCGAAATCATCCATGCCAGTCTCTCCTGTGATTGCGAAGAGGATTTGGTAAGCCTCTTCAGGAAGATTCAAATCCTAATTCCCTTTGACTTTGCTTTCACAGGTTTGACGAAGCTTGATAATGACGGCAGGATTTGCTCGCATAATATCATTAATATCAGCTATCCCGATGAATGGCTCAAAATATACGAGGAGAGGGAATTCCAGAAGGTTGATGTCATTGTAAAAGAGAACTTTACGGCATTCAGACCCCAATACTGGTCAGAAACCTACAAAAAAAACACTCCACCGAAGTATTTCATTTCTCTTGCCGAAGATTTCGGTTTGAAAGAGGGCTACACCCATGGCCTAATGACTCCTGGTCATAGCAGAAGAGCGAGTCTTCTTTCCTTTTCGGGTAATTTTGACAAATATGATGAAGGGGTTGTGGCTATTTTGAAGCTTCTGGTCCCCCACCTGCACCAAGCCCTTTGCCATATCCATTCCCCGGAATTACCGCAGGACAAAGGGGACCTGATTTCCAGCAGGGAAAAGGAGGTCCTTGGTTGGTTGAAGCAGGGGAAAAGTTCCTGGGAAATATCGGTTATCCTCAATATAAGCGAAAGGACGGTCAATTTCCATATTTATAACATTATGCAGAAACTTGAGGCGGTAAATAGGCCTCATGCAGTGGCGGTGGCAGCCTCATTGGGTCTGATTGAATTTGACTGATCCATTGAAACGCCTTCGGCTTTCTTATGGCATTCTTTATCTCAATGTCTATGTCGTCTATGATTGCTGCTACAGCTATTATCCCGTCAGGCATCACTTTAGGTGCTCCAACAGGCGTACAGGGAACTCCTATCATATTCAGCATCCGTAGGACCTTATGTGCTACTACAATATAAACATACCTAATACAATTGATTTTGCACCAATGGTATAGACTTTTAAATAGGAGTATGCTGGTACTATAAGTATCTGCACCAACAGGAACTCTATTGGTACGTGCATGGCACGATATGCATAGTCTGGATACCTCACAAGTATCATCCGTTTTGTGAATTATGTGATCTTTGCTGACAAGACTACTAAACTCGTTTTCAATCATGAACGGTTTCCCAGGTGTTATAAGCCGCAAATAGCACAGTAGTTTATCATTGTCGAAAACGCCAAAATGTTCTGAATGAATATCATAATCGTCCGTCTCTAACTTGCTCTGACATGTTGGTACCCAATGAAGCACTTCCGCGAATATCTCATGCCTTAGACGATATGCCTGACATAAATCATCGTATCTGTGTATGGTCCGTGATGTCAATAAATTCTCATTTATACAGACATCATGATATTCATCTCTATTATTAATGATGGTTCTATCTGATGCCATTGCCATATTGATCTCTCCTTTTCCAATGTTGTTAGAGATCATATGGAACAAAAGCAGACAAAAGTCAGCTGTCACTTCTTACAGGTACACGTGACATCCTAGGATGTTGGACATTTCCAACAACTAAATCAGGTATTTACCTGTGATATGATCTGCCCGTTTCTCAAAAATCCGGCGTCCGGGGCCTGTAATTTTCTACAGGTGGCAAAACGAACTCCGTCAAATATCTGATTTCCTTATGCACAAAGAAATCCGAATCACCAAGATAGCCGATGTCTATGACGCCCTGAGAAATGAGAGGGTTTATAAACCCCCATTTGATCATGGGTCGGCGTGCAGGATAATTATCGACGGTGACGGCAGGACAATTCTCCATCACTTTGAGCCGGAAGTGTTGGAGGCATTTAGAAGCACGGTGTCTCAATTTGCAGAAACATATGAAAGATTAAAGGGGTAGCGGGGTATGTTTATCCGGTTAGCTCGTTTCCGTCCGGAAACTCCGGATGGAAACGAGCTCGGCGCTGCTAGTCTGCGGTAGAGTTAAGATCCACTCGCAAACTGTAGTGAATCAAAAGACGCTACCTGGCCTGAAAAACCTCATGCCCCCAAAGCCATCTGTCCTGCCAGACCCTGGAAAAGCCGAGCGACTCCAGGGCTGCGAGAGTGGGGCCGAAATCGAGAGTGATATGGTGGGGCCGGTCTTCATCGGCCTCGGCGTGGAAGCGGCCGAACAGGAACCCTCCCGGCCTGAGAGCGCTCCGGAGATCGCGGACCGTCTTCTCCGGTTGCACCAGGTGTTCAAAAACATCCATCGCGGTTATAAAGTCGAAGCTGTTTACAGGAAGCGCACACTCTTTCAAATCGATATGGCGGGCGGAAAGCCCTCTTTTGGAGAAGCGCCACGAACTGAAGTCCAGAGCGGCTGAGCTGATATCGGCAAGTGTGGTGTTGATTCCGCTTCTTGCGAAAAGAAGCCCGCCGGAGCCTACCCCGCAGCCGAAATCGAGATAGTTCCCGCATGCGTGCAGCCGGGCGAAATGCAACGCGACCACGTAGGCAAGGGGGGAGAGGTCTTCGATGAGGGTGTGCCACCACATCAACTCGTAGAGCATACCTTGGCTTTGGTTGTAGAAAAGTTCCACTGACTCTTTATCGGGGCTGGCGACTTTTTCGCGCCATTCCCCCTTGACCCTGGCCAGTGCCTGCATGCACAGTGCCTCCACCTCATTCAGGTCCGGATTTCCCGTGTAGGCGCCGATCTCTGAGAGAATGCTCGCTCGCAAATCGCTGAAGCCATCGAGCAGAAGTGCATTCTGCCATTCGCTGCGGTAGTCCAGTGTGTAGAGTTCCTGGCATTTGTGGAACTCTTCGGAGGAAAGCAGTCCTTTTTCAACACTTTCCCACAACTTCTTCAATCTGTCGGGTAAAAGTTCCCGATACACGTCACTCCCCCTGTGGGACGGCGGGTTTTCATAAAACGAGCACCTCGAAGCGGAAGCAAGGCTATCCCTGTGGACGCCACTCTGGGTATGGATGCACACGAGTTGAACGTAGCTTGGTATTGAACTGCCCCAAACCCCGCAAAACCATACAATTTCCCAATGGAACATTCAAGTGATAGGTGCTGTACGGTTCAAGAAACCCGGACGCCATTTTCCATGAAGATTTAGGGCGTGTCCTTAAATAAGCCTCTTAGGGATTGCGCCGGATTTTGCGATCGAGGAGCGGCCAAAGCCTGCCAAACGCCGGCGCAAAGGTTTTATCTACGGACAAGCCCTTACTGGAGATTTGCGAACCGTATGCTTAACTTTGCGTTTAATGTCTGTGCGTTCTCCATGGCTGCGCGCACGGTTGCCGCCTTATCATGTCAGGCGTATCTTTTTCGAACATGGAGTTACATAAGTTTATGATACGAGGGGATCAAAAAATGAATTCTTTGAGAACTGCAATCGCTGCGGCAATGTTGCTTCTGGTGTCTACTATGCTTTTGCCCATCGGATTTGTCCACGCGGGTTCTGACCAGGTTTCTTCGGCGGCCTCTGATGATTACGGCTGGGTTTGCAAAAACTTAAAGGATGATTGGAATTACCTGTTTCACCCGGATCGTGTGAATCAATGCCGTCCGCGCGGGCTTGAAAGCGATGAGAGGCTAAAAGAACTTAGCAAAAAGGCTTTTACGCGGGACGACCCGCTTATCCCAAGGTATTGTGGGTCTCCTTTCAGTTCTGCGGGTCCCACCAATGCTGGAGCCGGGAAATAATTCGCGCTCCGATCCCTCGCGAGACAGACTAAGGCTTTATTTACGGACAAGCCCTGAGTGCGTTGGTGGATCAGGCACACCCTGCCATCTTTCAAAACTGTATGGCCTCCTCCATGATGCGTTCCGGCATGGTCCATTGCAGGGCCTCCGGTTCGACCACATGCACTCGGCGACCTAGCAGTTCCTCTATGTCCTGGAGAAGATGAGAGAGGTCCGGAAGACTACGGCCATCTTACATATCCACGAGCGGTTCGGATAACTTATCCGCGTTCTCCTCACTGCGGGCAGGAAATCCGAAAAAACGCACGTTCCTTGCCCCACGCCGGGCGGCAACTTTTAGAATCACTTCTCACCTTTATCTAACGGCTTGAGCGGGGGGAATCAGGGTATCCTTTGCAGAGAGCGGTTCCCCCCTGATTATCGTTTGTGAACTTTTGTTAAAGTTGCGGCCCCGAGTTGCCGAACAATACATTAACCATACTGAAATAGTATAATTTAGAGCACCACGTAGACCCGTCTCGTTTTCGACGTTGCTGTTGTTGTGGAACAATCCTCCTTATTTCCCTGTCTCCTGTCGAACTTCTCAATTTCCACACTAATGTTCCACACTAATGCGGCAGATTTTATGGCGTAAGGCCGAACAGGGTATCGTGTCCGTCCAATAAAAAACTCAAAAGGAAGGAGACTCAGGTCTCATGAGGACGCAAACCAGAGCAGTCAACAACGGTTCGGGCCTCGAGCGGGAGGGTAAATACCTCACTTTCTCTATCGATCGGGAGGAATACGGTATCAGTATTCTGAAGGTAAAGGAGATCATCGGAATGATGCGCATCACCCCTGTTCCGCAAACACCGGAGCACGTAAAGGGAGTCATCAATCTAAGAGGCAAAGTAATTCCCGTAATTGATCTGCGGCTCCGGTTCGGAATGAATGCCGCCGAATATACGGAACGGACCTGCATCGTCGTGGTCGAGATCGATTCGGCAACTGGCAAAGTGCACATCGGGATGGTGGTGGATTCCGTATCGGAAGTCATCAATATCAAGGGCGTCGATATAGAGGATACTCCGACTTTCGGCACGGCTCTAAACACCGACTACATCCTTGGAATGGCAACAACAGCGGGAAGTGTAAAAATTTTACTCAATATTGACAAGGTTCTCAGCACCGATGAACTGGACCTTCTTCAGGAAGTAGCGTGAACGATTCCACAATTGAAAGGAGCACGCAATGAAATGGTTTCGTAATTTAGGGATCGAGGTGAAGTTTATAGGTGTTTTTGCCATTGTCGCATCTATTGCCGTTATCGTCGGATTTATTGGAATAAGGAACATGTCCAGCATCAATGACATGGCTGACAAGATATACGAAAGAGAACTTCTGGGGATATCGTATATCAAGCAAGCAAACATCGATCTGATGTACCTTCAGCGAAATGAAAGGAACGCGATCGATGCCTCGTCGGAAGAAGAACGCCGGAAGACCGTGGAACACGCGGACGCATTTCTGGCCAAGTATCTGGGAAACATCGAAAAAGCCAGGCCTCTTTTCCATACGGAAAAGGGAAAAGAGCTCTTTGGCAAGGTGGAAAAATCGTGGGAGGCATACAATCAGGTTCGAAAGCAGGTGATTGATTTAGCCTTGAAGGAGAATGTTTTGGGAAAAAGCGCATCGAGAGATCTCGCCACGGGGCTCGAGCGGGAAAAAGAAAATGCGCTGGACAACGATCTTATCGAACTCACTATGCAAAAAGAGGGCAGCGCAAAGCTGTTGTCCGAAGAGGCGGCGAGTACATACGTTTCCAGCCGCACGCTCATGATCGTTCTGTCGATTGCCGGTTTCATGGCGGGTATCTTGTTGGGTGTCATCATGACACTCAGTGCAACCAAGCCGATCAAGCGAATCATTGAGGGCCTGACTGAAGGCGCTGACCAGGTTAGTGCTGCTTCCAGCCAGGTTGCAAGCGCCAGCCAGGAACTTGCCGAAGGAGCATCCGAGCAGGCGGCGGCCATCGAGGAAACATCCTCCTCTTTGGAAGAAATGTCCTCGATGACAAAGCAGAATGCGGCAAACGCTAATCAGGCCAATGATCTGATGAACAAGACCAGGCAGGTTGTCGGTGAAGCCAACGGATCAATGGCGAACCTGACCGCTTCCATGCAGGAGATTTCAAGAGCCAGTGAAGAGACCTCAAAGATCATTAAGACCATTGACGAAATCGCCTTTCAAACGAACCTGCTGGCGCTTAATGCTGCGGTTGAAGCCGCCAGGGCCGGTGAGGCCGGAGCGGGATTTGCCGTTGTTGCGGATGAGGTGAGAAATTTGGCTATGCGAGCTGCTGAGGCGGCAAAAAATACCGCTAATCTGATTGAAGGGACAGTCAAGAAAGTAAAGGAAGGCTCTGAAGTTGTCCAAAGGACCAACGCCGAATTCTCCGAGGTACAGACCAGCTCCGGTAAGATGGGAGAATTGATAGGGGAAATCTCGGCAGCATCCGGTGAACAGGCTCAGGGTATTACACAAATCAGTAAAGCCGTGACCGAAATGGAAAATGTGGTTCAGCGCAATTCCGCGAATGCCGAGGAATCCGCCTCCTCCTCTGAGGAAATGAGTTCCCAGGCAGAACAAATGAAACAATTTGTGGCCGAACTGGCAACCCTGATCGGAGGCGCCAATGGCCATTCAACCATCGGAGGCGGCGCAGCATTACGGAAAAAGGCCGCATCCAAAAAGGGCACAGTAAAGCCGAAGCTTATTGCAGCATACCAAAAGAAGGCAAATGGACATCTCATGGCAGGCAACGGAAAGGCTACGGTCCCTTTGAGTAAAAGCAATTCGAGGTTGGAGCAGGTTATCCCTTTTGATGACGCGGAAGTCTCGGATTTTTAATCTCTGCACCGAATATGAGGGAGTGGTCCTTAAGCGGTATATCGGCCACTCCCAAAGAGGGTCTCAGCGATTTGGCCTCCCTGAGTGGTTGGCAACATTCAGGACCCCGCTATTCTCATTATAAAATAAGCCGCAAACCTCATCTCCACTTTTATGCATGATGCCGGGCCGTGAACTTTGGGAGAGACTTTCCAGCCCGGACCGAACCCGTAGAATTTTCCATCATTCTTCGCCGGGTGTTTGCCGATAGCTATTCATGTTCTTCATGGAGAATTTTCACCTGATCGGGCAAACACTTTCACCGGAGAAATTGATGCATCAAAAAATTTCGGTAAATTTATCCAATCTGCTTTTGTCGCTGTCTGATGCATTGGATCTCGCAAGTCCGGAACTATCACAGCATCAGATGCGAACGGCTTTCATCGCATGGCAAACCAGCAAGGCTGCCAATCTTCCACCAGGCTTAACCGAACAGCTTTTCATCGCCGCGTTACTCCACGATGTCGGAACTCTGGCGGAGGAAGACAAACTAAGTCTTCACAGCAATGAATTTGACGATGTTGAACCCCATTGTATCCTTGGTGAAGCCTTCATCAACCATGTGCTTATGTTTGAGCCTTCCGCGAAGATCGTCAGATTTCACCATAAACCCTGGCAAGACTATGAACAGACCAGCGGTGATTCGCTCATATTCGCGTCTCAGGCCCTCTGCCTTGCGGATTCCGTTGAGCGTTTACTCAAGCGCAGCAGGTATATTTTGCACCAGGAACAAGACATCATTGCAACAATTTGCGGATGGTCCTCAAAGTTGATCCACCCGGAAGTGGTCGATATATTCAGATCGATATCCGCCCGCGAAGATTTCTGGCTCGATTTGGTCTCACCACGCCTGTATTCACTCCTGCTGCACGAAGGGCCATGTCGGGACACCCAACTGCCCATATCCGATCTTATGCCCATCTCTGAGATGTTTCGAAATCTGATAGACTTCCGGTCTCCATTCACCGCGACTCATTCCTCGGGAGTGGCGGCGACAGCCTCCAGTATCGCTCGCTTTTTGGGCCTTACGGAGACCGAAATCGAGCTTATGGAAGTCGCGGGCAACTTACACGATCTTGGTAAAATGGCAGTCTCGAACAGTATAATCAACAAGCCGGACAAGCTCACAAGGGACGAGTTTGCAATAATTCGACAGCACCCATATTTCACGTATTCGGTATTGAGTACGATCGGTGGAATGAGGCCGATCGCCGAATGTGCGGCTTTCCATCATGAAAAATTGGACGGCAGCGGCTACCCGTTCCACATGTATGCAGGCAGGATCAATAAGGGGTCGAGGGTTATCGCAGTTGCAGATATTTTTACTGCCATGGCTGAGGATAGGCCTTATCGAAACGCTATGAGAAAGAGTGATATTATGTCCGTCCTAAATAGCTTGAGCTGCAAAAATCATTTGGATAAGCATGTGGTGAGCGTTCTTGAATCCAACTATGATGCGGTCATCGCGTCAACGGTTCACAAGCAAAACGAGGCCAGGGAATCTTATCTGCGGAAGTTCCATATTAATGAAAATTAGAAAGGAAAAAGAGATGGCGTTAGTCCAGTGGAGTAACAGTCTTAGCGTAAACGTAGTCGAGATTGACAAACAGCATCATAAGCTCGTTGATATGATTAATGAACTCAATGATGCAATGCGCAGTGGAAAGGGGAAGGATGCTTTAGCAAAAATCGTAAATGGGCTTATTGCCTACACAGGGACACACTTTAAAACGGAAGAGCGGTATTTTGATCAATTTGGTTATCCTGATGCAAGTAGCCATAAAAAAGAACATGTGGACTTTGTAGCAAAGGTTTCTGAGTTTAAAGACGGATTCGCGAAGGGTAAGATCGGACTATCCATAGAAGTAATGAATTTTTTGAGTGATTGGCTACAAAACCACATTAAAGGCGTTGATAAGAAATACGGGCCATTTTTCAATGAGAAAGGATTGAAATAGGCCGCATAACAAGAAATCGAACGGGGTAGGGCCGAGCTGACATCTCGCTGATTCATGGGCGATTTTTTGCAGGCTGGTCCGGGCTCAGTCCGAGTCGGGGGCCATGTCAGAGTCCACATCGAAGAAGGTGTAGTGGTCCTGCCGGCATGTAAGGGTCAGAGAATCGGCCGTGGCCTTAAGGTCCGCGTGCAATGGTTTCACGGACGCCACCCGCGCGACCGTGACGCCCCTTTGCGACATGCGCAGCGGGATGTGATAGTTGCCGTCTACGCATAGTGCGGCGTCAGCGCCTTCGACAAGGTACATAGTACAACCATCCTGTGTTTCCTTCTGAGCAGTGACTGCGGTATTGCCGGGTAGGTCCACCAGGGTTGTCATGCTGTTCCAGTTGAAGAAAAGGCCTGTTTTGTACAGGTTGGTTTGGGAGACCTGCAACACGGTTTTTTTGTTTTTGTCTATGATGTAATAAACGGGTGTATCTTGGCCTTTGACCCCGATGATAGTCACTCCATCGCTGTAGGCTTTGATGAATCTATCAGGTGAGACATCGACTGAAAATCCCTTTTCCCGGTCCGAATAGTACGTCCCACTGATGGACAAATTGATCGGCGGCTTTATGATGTCCCGTATACAGAGCGGCTCTGCCGATGCATGGGTCGCAAAAGCCGGCAGGCAGCACAGGGATACCGTAAGGATGACGTAAAGTGAGGTCTTCGTAGTAATCGTATTCTCCTTGGGCGGATGGGCGCTCAAACCTCTGCTCAATCGTTACTGCTCACTGCTTTTGGCCTCACTGCCGCAGCGCCTTTGCGTAATCGAAATAAGTTACGCTCTTTCCGGTCGAATCTTTGACCGTTGAGGTGACAAGCTCTGTTTTGTAGGTTGATTTTCCGTGGTCGATCATGCAGTTGGCATTCATGATAGCCGTCGGTTTATAAAAGGTCAGGCCCTTTACAGGCTGGGAGGCCAAGACTGAGCGCGGGACAGAGACCCATACTTTCGTGCGTGAATTCTTGATGGCCTCATAGAGCACTCTGCCGTCGGTATCCGGGAGATTCAGGCTGAGCAGGTTGGCGATCGTGGGCGCAACGTCGATGTTCCCGGAAGGGACCTGGTCGTGAAAACCGGACTTGAAGTCGGGGCCGGAGGCGATCAGGGTGTTGTGCACATCCACGGGGCTGAATGAGCCGTGCATACCCCTGTAAACCTGCATGCTTTCGTATTCGGTCCCCTTCATCCCCTGTACGGTTGCGTTTTCATTGTAATTGTAGCTGACTATGATATCGGGACTTCTCCCCGGCAGCTCAAGGTTGACAGTGCTCATTTTGAACGTTCCCGGGACGGGGCCGTAGTTGTCGTCAACAAAGATGGCGCCGAATTCTTCGCGCGACTGCAAAAATGACACGATGCCCTTGACCATGTTAACATTCTTGTTCGGCACATATAGGTAATCGCTTCCCCCGTTTGCGGCTATGACCACAGCATCCTCGGGCGGTGGGGACGGAACACGGAAGCTCCTCGTGTTGTATTGGTAGCCGGGTCCGTTGCCGCACGCCGTGCCGTCGGTATCTTCGCGGATGGGGTAGACCTGGGCGCCATCCTTCAGAATACCGGACATGACCGGGTCCTTTATGCAGCCCCAACCGTCATAGACGTTTGCCGCTACGCCGTTATCGGTGAGAAGTTGAGCGATCCGCACGTCGCCGGATACCGAGTAGCCGTTAGCGGGGTTCGTGCCTGTCGTCACCACTTTTCCGCTCCGGATATCCCGAAGAGGAAAGAGCGAGGCGTCGCCGGCTACGGAACTATGGCCGTGGTCTGATACAACAATGATATCGGTATTGTCATAGATTTCCAAAGCTTTAAGCCGCGTGACTATCTGGCCGAGCATGGTGTCCATGGCGGCGAGGGAATCCGTGTAGGCTGCGCTGCCCGGGCCGTACAAATGTTCGGTGGAGTCGGGGTCGCGGAACCAGACGACGGAAACGTCCGGGTCCTTATTGGGAAGAACGTAGTTCAGGTAGGTGTCGAGCATGTACTGGTTGGCTTTGTAGAAGATGCTGGCCGTGCCCGCTGTGGGGTCCAAGGTCACGCCGTCGGAAAGAAACGATTTGGCGCCGAAAGCAGTCGGGTTCCCGTTATTGGGAGCAAGAGTGATGCCGGGCCACATCACCGGCGTGTTCTTGGGGAGGGGATAGCCGTTGTTCTGGAGTTCAATGGCAAGCGACTCCGGGAATACCATATTTTCGTCGATGCCGCATCCTTTGCGTGTCAGGTCGAACATGAAGGCGGCGCCCGATTTGCCGACGATACAGGTCTTGAGCTCTTTCTCCTGCGCAGCTTCAAGCAGGCGTTTGACCAGTAAGAGTTCCCCGTTGTAATACCCGTTTAGTGAGGTCAAGATGTTCCAGTCTTCCGTAAATACCGGCTGGCTATACTTGACGGGCTTGTTTAAGAAATCGTTGCCTTGGAGACTGTTCGGCCCGGGCCAGAGCCAATTGCCGTAGAAACCTGTCTTCGCCGGGAAATCCCCCGTGTTGAACGATGAGGAGTTCATCATAGTGAAGGTGGGATAGGTCGCATGGTTCTTATGAAAGAAAACCCCTTGCTGAGACATTCCCCAAAGGTTTGGCGTAGTTTTCTGTGTGACGCTGTCGGGTCTGAGACCGTCCCATACGAAAAGAATGACCTTCCGTTGTGTACCCGTGGTGGTGGCGGGAGCGCTGTTGAAAACTGAGAGCAGGATAATCCCGCACAACATTAACGTCATGCATACAGGGTTCCGTCTATGTTTCATGCTGTTGACCCTCTCGTGGGTGGTCCGGTCGAAAGACCCCGGGCGAACCGATAAACCTAAAATGGATACCTAAGAGTTCCAGCTTCGACATTGCTTTATTATGAGTGTGCCACTGAGTTATTGCGTAAGAGTGACAGTTTGGTCGCATCTTTGTGACAAGTGCGCATCAGGGATTCAGGGATCAAAAACGAATTGAAGAATTGAGGGATTTAAGGAGTGAAGCATTGAGGGATTGAGGGATTCATGCATGAATCTTCAAATCCATAGCCATTCCCGGTAATCCTGCTAAAGCTTTTCTCTCCTTGACCGTACTATGGCCCGTACTCTGGGCCTCTGTCTCGAAAAGATCTTGGCAGAACCACGGATGGACACAGATAAACACGGATAAAATCTTTCAGCATATGCGCCTAAGACGCATCGCCTTTTGATGGTTTCAGGGTGTCCCGAAGGGACGTGAAAAGCTGCTACGAAAAGACCTGATGGGTTGCGCTTCGCTCCACCCATCCTACGAGTCTTTTCATGGTTTGGGGTGTCCCTCAGGGACATGAAAGGCTGCGGTGAGAAATTTTTGCCTGCGCGGTGAGAATTTTTTGCCTCCGTTGTGAACGGGTACCGCCGCTGGTTGGAGCCACGGCCCCTAATCGTTCCGTCAAGCTGCTAATTTGCAACTCGTGAACCCAGCCTTTCTCATTTCCACGCACCGGGCTGCGGCCAGGGCGGATATACACCCGTCGGAGGCCGCCACCACGATCTGGTTGGCATATTTTTGCCTCAGGTCGCCAATCGCAAAAATCCCGGGAATACTTGACTCGCAGGATTCATCTGTCAAAACAAAGCCCCCCGCGCTTATTTTGACGCCTGCGGGAACCAGCTTTCGGTTTGGGGTAAAGCCTACGAAAATGAAGATGCCCTCTACATGCAACTCGCTTTGAAATCGTGCGGCGTTTTTCACGATGATCGAGCTTACCCCGTTTCCGTCGGAGATAATGTTCGTCACTACTGTATTCGACATTACTTTTATTTTCGGATCCATGCTTATGCGCTGTTGCAATATCCTGCCTGCGCGAAATTCTTCCCGGCGGTGGATGAGATGGACCTCACTGGCAATTTTGGACAGGTAGAGGGCTTCCTCCAGGGCGGTGTCACCGCCACCTACGACAGCCACCGGCTTGCCTGCGAAAAAAAATCCGTCACAGGTTGCGCAATATGATACACCGCGTCCAAGGTTTTCGGCCTCGCCGGGCACGCCGAGACTACGGGAAGTCCCGCCGGGCGCAAGGATGATTGTATGGGAGTTGAGGGTTGTCCCGTTTGCCAGCCGCACTGAATGAAACTCGATGCCCGGCTCTATGGCGATCGCCTCCTCCTGCAAGATTTCGAGCCCATACCACTTCGCATGCTCGAGAAATCTCTCGGACAGCTCGAAGCCGTTTATATCTATGAAGCCGGGGTAGTTCTCGATGCCTTTGTTGATAGCCATCTGTCCGCCGGGAGAGCCTTTCTCTATGAGTATCGTTTTCATTGCGGCCCTCAGGGAGTAAATTCCGGCCGTGAGTCCTCCCGGGCCCCCCCCAACGATTATTGTGTCGTAGATGTTGTGGGCTGAAAGCACATTGCCCTCCTCTTTCATTGCTCGAAACCGCCTGTCTTCCCGAGGCGATTTGTAAAAAGGATATTCTTTCCCGCAGTGCGAGCATTGCAGGATGCACACGTCATCATCATCCGATTTTACCCCGGTCCTTATCCCGCACTCCTCACATCGGCGGCACGCCAGGTGTATATCTGAGACTTTTTCGCTGTCCATGACTTAATATAATTAATCATTCCAATTTGATATGGCAATTATAGTATCGATTCGCCTAGGAAGGACTACTCGATCTGATTTCGCCGATTACTTGAACTTCCGGTCGTCCCGATCAGAGCGATTGCGGCGCCATCGGCCAAAAGAGAGCCGATACTTTCAATGGCCTTCCGAAACGGAGTGTTTCTCACGTACTCCCAACGTATGTCACCGGTGTTAAACTCAGGCTTTTTGAGGTTGTATAGGATCGGGGGCTTGAGTTCCTTCAAACTCGATGCGTGGACTCTCAGCCAGGCATCGCCGGAGGGGATGATGTCGGTGAGGTATTCGATAGCGACGTGGCCGTTATCGAAAATGCTCGTCGTGAGCTTTTGGCCCGGACCAAAGTTTCCTATTGCCGCATCGGGCAAAACTTCGGCCAGGTGCCAACCCGACAATAGCAGGTTCTTGGCCATGTGGTTCACACTTGCAGGGACCCCCGTGAGAATGTCACCCATAAATGCGTCTTTGAACTTGGATGCTGAATAAACGAGCCGATCTTTCAAACCATGCGGGGCCTGTGCGGTGTCCGGATGATATGCGCCGAAACTCAAGGCGCTCCCCAGGTCTTTGAAAAAATCCCCAACCGTCCGGAGTAGTCCCTTCTGACGACCTTGCACGATTTCATTTTTCTCGTTCCTGTGAAGAATGGTGGTCCCCATGAACATGTTGCCGAAAAAATTCTTGATATTGCCGATAACGCCGGAAAAATCCTTACCGACCAGCCCGAAAATGGATTGCTTATGCGAGGGCTCGACGACCTTTTTTTCATCCAGGTAATAGTTGCGGCCCCCCGGATTGCGAAGCAACTGGTCGTCTTTATACTTCTGAACGTCGCTCATGGGCGCCGGCGCGGCCGATGGCTTTGCATGCTTCTGGTAAGCTGCGGCGGCATCCGTTCCTGATGGCGGAGGTGCAATAAAAGACTGGGACAATAAGACAGGGTGTCCCGACAGAGATACACCCAGGGGTTGCGGAGCAACCGGTTGCAGCCCGGATTGTGGTACTGAATGCTCCAATTTCGCTGCTTCGAGGGCCATGTCAAAGCTCTGACCCCCGTTTACGGTTGGTTCGGAAGTCCTGGATGCGGGGACTTCCGGCAGGTCTGCACTGGAGACTGGAAAGGGTGCCATTTGCCGCCTGGAAGCCTTGTCTAGAAACTACGGTCCCGAAAATAAAGAATACATTACGGGAAACTATCGAGCAATTCTTATGCCAGGCTGCCTCGAGTTCGCCTTCCAATGGATTGTTTGCCCTGCTCGGGCGCCAGGAGCAGTCCGTCGCCGGGCGCAGCGCACAGGCGCAAAAACCGGCCGTCCAGTTAAATCCCCTCTGAGAGGATTTGCGCAATAGCTCCTTTCACCTTCCAATACTCAGCTTGAAGTTCTAACCTCAAATCACTGCTCAAGCCATTTGGGGTTTGACATGCGGTTTCCATCTCCTGGCAAAGCCTGGCCAGTTGCATCGCCCCAATGTTGGCGCTGGAGGATTTCAGACTGTGGGCCAGTCTCCTGGCTGCTTCACAGTCGCCGTTGAGTTGGGTTTGTGCAAAAAGACCATCGGAGTAGTGAATAAACGAGCTTAATATTTTTTTAAGCAGTTCCATATCGCCCGCAGTCAAGTTCTTAAGCACTCTCCTGTCGATTAACTTATCATCCTTATTATCCCTGGCTCTTCCGCCGCGTTGAGAAGAGTCTGCACTCAGGGGGGCTGCCTCAGGTGCATTAATTTCCTCAATAGCGTCAACCTTGCAGGGTTTGCGCTGAAGCCATCGGTCCAGGATTGCCTTCATTTGGTGAAGCCTGAAGGGCTTGGACAGATAGCCGTCCATTCCGGCAGCGACGCATTGCTCCTGAGACCCCTTCATTGCATGTGCGGTCATCGCCACTATAGCCATCCGGGATCTAGACCCTGACTCAATCTCTGTTTTTCGAATCCGCCTTGTCGCCTCATACCCATCCATCTCCGGCATCTGGCAGTCCATTAGAACAAGACGGTAATTCATGCGTGAGAGCGCCTCAAGCGCCTCGATGCCGTTTGATACAACGTCAACGCTCCGGTATCCCAGTCTCTTTAGCATGGCCACGCACACCTGCTGGTTGGTGGGATTGTCTTCCGCCAGCAGAATTGGCGTAAAATCAGCTCTTACTGCCGAAGGGTTGAGGGGAGCGCTTGTTTTTGTGCGGTGACAGCCATGAACCGAATCTACGATAGCATTGTAGAGCTGAGACGGTCGGGTCGGCTTGGTCAGGTAGGCTGCGACATCGGTATTGGGACGTCTTTCTATGTCTCCACTGAGCATAATCAGCACAATCGGCGCAAGGTCGGGGTCCCCCTTTATTTTAGTTGCAAGTTCAAGCCCATCCATGCCCGGCATCATCATATCCAGAATGGCTAAATCGTAGTCTTTCCCGCTATCGGCCGCATGGCGCAACATCGTCAGGGCCTGTTCTCCATTTGCCGCACAGCCGCTTGACATTTTCCATGAATCGAGCTGGCTCTGCAAGACGGCCCGGTTTGTTTCGTTATCATCAACGATGAGCACGCGCAAATCCAGCAGAGCTGCAAACACACTACGCTCATGTGTGGGTTTGCCGGGGTGCTGTTTTTTCAAATTGACGGTGAACCGAAACTTGCTTCCTTTGCCTGGGCTGCTTTCCACTTCGATGTGACCGCCCATCATTTCGCAGAGTTGCCTGGATATGGAAAGTCCGAGCCCGGTGCCGCCAAACCTGCGATTCATGGATTGGTCTGACTGGCAGAATGCCTCGAAGATTTTAGATTGTGCTTCCGGTGGAATTCCAATCCCTGTGTCACTGACCTCAAAACCAAGCAGTATACCGTCCTGATTTTCCTCCCGAAGAAAAACGTGAACGAAAATCTCGCCCTGCTCGGTGAATTTGATAGCATTGCCGATAAGATTGGTGAGGACCTGACGAAGCCTGCCCGGATCGCCTGTCACGTCGGCCGGAATGTCGTCGTCGATCTGGCAGATGAATTCGAGTCCCTTTCTGTGCGCGTTAACAGCAATGAGTTCTATCAATTCTTCGACGTGGTTGCGCAAGTCGAAATTGAGATGTTCAAGCTCGAGCTTGCCTGCTTCGATCTTGGCGAAATCCAGAATATCGTTCAGGATCAGAAGAAGCGACTCTCCGGACCGGCAGACCGTTTCAGCCAGCTTGCGCTGCTGCGTGTCAAGGTCGGTTCCCAGCAGAAGTTCGGCCATTCCGAGCACCCCATTCATGGGGGTTCGGATCTCATGACTCATATTTGCAAGAAATTGCGATTTCGCATGATTGGCCGCAATGGCCCTGGCCGCCATTTCCTTTTCTGTGACGTCTTCGTGGGCGCCAAGAACTCCAGTGAGATTCCCTTTAGAATCGAACATGGGAATCCGCCTGATCTCGAAAAAGAGGGCGCCCGATTCGCGCTCCAACATATGGTGCAAGGGCGCAAGCGACTTTACCACCTCCATGTCCCACTCATGAAATAAGCTCGCCTCGTTATCTTTCCACCCTAACTGCTTGTCAGTTTTGCCAACGACATCTGATATTGCTTCGCACCCCGCTTCCCTGGCGAAATTCGAATTGCACCCGAGATAGCGCAGGTCGGAATCTTTCCAGAAAATCGAATGAGGAAAACTCTCGATGACGCTCTTCAGCATCTCCCGTGAACGCTGCAGGGCTAGGGCGGCTTTTCCCCGATCAGTGACTTCCTCCCTGAGCCTTTCGGTCAGTTGGGTGAGTTGTGCCCGCCGCCCGTGCTCGAGGGCAGCCAATGTCTCAAGCATCTTCGGGACCGGCACTACCCCGATCAGCGAGTCATTGCGGGTAACTATGATGTGATCGAATATCTTCGCTTTCTCACGCTGCATCGCAAGGCTGGCGGCGACCTCGATGGGTGTGGCGGCATCGAGGCTGAGGGGATTTGTATCCATAACTCGTGAAACCGGCTTGGGATAATAAAGGGCGACCCCGAACCGATTGCTCAAAATCCTGTCCAGATGGAGACTGCTGATCAGGCCGACCGGTTTATCGGCCAGTGCTACCACAAGAGCGTTTATCGGCTCATCCAGCCCGAGCATTTCTTTCGCTTCCCGAACCGGCGTCTTGGGAGGTATGCACACAGCAGGCTCAGCAAGCTCATCTATACACACCGACCGTCCTCTGGAGGCCAAATTCTGAATTGGGCTGGATGCTCGGAAAGATAAACACGCATCCGTTTCGGAATCTAATTCATTGAAATCAGCAGACATGGATCCCATAAACACAACCCCGTAAAATTTTTGGTTGATTTCTTCTAGCCGATATTTCAGCCCAATATTTCAATGCAAATATCGGTAAAAGATAAATGACCTTGATGCCAGCCAGGTTGCATTTTCGTGACTTTTCCATTATTTCAATGTACCTATCGGCAAAAGGCAAATAATCTTGATGCCGGATAGGTTACATTTTCGTGACTTTTCGATGACGCTGGGCCTGTTGAGTCCAATGCACAAGATGAAAAAGAAAGACCCTGGCATTTGGAAACCGGACGCGATTTCATCCAAAGGAGACGATGGGGTCTGATTAGTAGGTAAGGAATGAAAGATACGGGATTTCACCGTTGACACACCCACTCAGAACTTTTAGCCTCTACATTGGGGAAGTCGTAGGCGCAAATTCCTGTTCTGCCGCCTTGCCGCTGTGGATTAAGTCTGACCTTGCACTTTTTGCAATGAGGAGAAGAGATGGCGCTTTTTGATAATGGACTCAAAATTGGAACTCCCATTTTGCTTGGGATAGGGGTGCTTATTCTCGCTCCCGTGATCGCTCCTGTTGCTGCATCGGTTCTAAAGCCTTTGGCGAAAGCAACGATCAAAACCGGACTCAGCCTCGTTCAAAGGGGAAGAGAGATGATATCGGAAGCTGCGGAATCCTTTGAAGATATTGCCGCCGAAGTCAAAGCAGAACTGATAGCCGAGCGAGCAGGCCCTGCCGTGAATCCTCAGACAGATGAGGTCTCCTGAACAAACATGTTTGTAATATCTGTGAAGGGGGCCGGGAGATGGAGGACGACAGCAGGACGGCAATCGTTGCCGCCTGTGAAATCTTTGAACGGCAGAATTGCCGGAGATGCGCTTTTTTCTAAAATCGACAAATTCCAAATCCAGCTTTTGGAGGGCGCCATAAAATGTCTGCTCAGGATTTAGCCTCCCGGCAAAGCATCCTTGCCGATCAGTTCTTCTACTTTTTCCTCCGCCTTCGCAAGGCCCGTATCCGAGTGGTAGTTCAGGCAGTTAATATCAGTTATCCTGAAGAGACTGCCGAGCAAAAGGCGCGGCGGCTTATTGCGGCCCAAACGCCTCTCTCTTTTCTGGGGGGTGCTCTAATTCATCTTCCGATGCTCCTGCCCGGACTAGGCTATGCATTTCAGTTCCTGGGCGTTGTGGGAGGAACTTCAGTCATCACTCGCATGCACCTTTATCTCATTTTGGAGATCGCGCTTCTCTACGGCATGGATATCGACGATGAGGCGCGCGTTTCCGAGATGCTTGCGGTGGTTGCCGCCACAGGTCTCGCAGCCGGGGTTCCGTTGCTTGCCGATGTTCTCGACATCACCCCGGTGGTTTCCGTGCCTGTAGGGGGTATAACGGCCGGCGCCGCCGCTCGCATGATCGGCGAGGAAGCCATCCGCCTTTATTCGGGACTCGCTAAAAAATTAACGCCGGCCCCAGCAACATAGAAGCCATTAATAACCCAGGGCTATTTGATACTTTTTTAACGCAACATGGATATTTAACACCGTAACACCCTCACCAGCAAACATCGTAACACAATTGTCACAGTCTTGAGCAATGCGTGTCATATTCCTGATATATCCTATCCTCCACGGTAGATGGTTGCATTCCGCCGATAATTCGTTGACTTGCAATTGCATGGAAAAGTTATGGTTTCTTGCGTAGCAAATCTGCTTTCAAATCAATTACCTATGAAATGTCCTCGATGTAATTCCGAGGCCACTTACAAATTTGGAAAAACCAGACATGGAAAGCAACGATTCCGCTGTCTATTGTGTGGGCGGCAATTTGGCATGGATGCACGGGATGAACTGAAAAAAAGACCTCTGTGCAACGCATGCGGGCAGAAGATGCACGTGTACAAGAAAGACGCCGGGGCGGTAAGGTTCAGGTGTTCCGGTTATCCATTGTGCAGGAGTTTTGTAAAACTGGACAGGGGTGAATATGAGCTGCTGCTTTCTTCACATCCGGGGGAGACCGGGAACCAAGGCAGCATGGATCAAGGCTCAGGGAATAATTCCCCGGATCAGGTATTTACAAATCTGGATTAGACTAATCCCGCAATTGCTCAATTTCTCAATCCTCGGTAGGCAAGTAATGAACAATCAGGATGACAAAATTAATAAAAGCATTACTCTATAGTGAAGATCAAAGATAGCGCTGTAAAGGGGGGTTGATGTTGCACATTCCCTATGCTCCCCTCTCTGGAATTTTCTCCGTGAGATTTTATCGCGGCCATTTTCGATAACGGAATGAGTCGGCAGTTGGAGTGGATTCAGGTATTACGCTCTGAACCCGGTTCTATATCTCTTCCAAAACGATGGATGTGCAGCACAATTAACAGAATTGCCGCACCCGTTGCCCTTTTTGTTTGCCCTGGCGCATCGGGATAAGGCAGGGGTGCGGCGCCCTGATACGCGTTGGCAAACTCGGAACGCTGAGTCAGGCGAAGCAAACAGGGAACAATGCCTACCATAGGTCCTTGGCTCCTGTTGTGAAAGGTGGTGCGAGATGGCCGAAAAAAAAGCCGAGGGACCGAAAAAGGCCGAAACTGTCAAAGTTCCAAAGGACGTACTGCAAGTGACCGTCAAAGCGGCGAAGGAGCAGGAAATGAATGTTGGAGCAAAGAGCGAAGAAAAAACGCCCGCGACAGACATCAAGGCGACGCTGGGTAAGGCAGGGTCCACTGTAAAAGAGGGTGTCCTCAGCGGCCTTAAGAGCGTCAACGAGATTGAAGCTGGGATTGTCACCCTGGTCAAGAACACTGTTTCCGATACCCTTAAGGCTACGGGATCGGTGGCCGATGAAACCGTCAACGTGACAAAGGACGTGCTGCGAGGGACCCTCAAAGCGGCGGAGGAAGTAGGGACAGGGCTTTTGCTGAGTTCCAAGAGCGTGGCAAAAGGGATTATCATGGGTGTAAGCGATGTTGGAGGTGATGTGTTGACCGTCGCCAAACAGGTTATAAGGGGGACAGTCAGCGGAGCTGCCGAGATTGGAGCGGACGTGGGGCAGGTCGCCCGCAGGACGGTGGACGGAATCATTGAAGCGGCAAAAGAGACGGGATCAAATGCCGAAGAGCTGGCGAAGGTAACCGTCAATGGAGCGATCGAAGCAGCGGGAAGTATTGGGAATACGGCTGTTAAAGCTGTCAGGGATGTGCTGGTGAACGCTGTGGAAGGTGTGAAGGACATTGCCGGCGCTGCTCTTCCAAAAGAAAGCCGTAAACAATAGGTCTCCAGCGTTGCAGCATGAGGCTCTTTCCATCAAACGGGAAGCCGTTTTCACCAAATGAGGCGAATCGTGGTAGTGGGGAATCTCGGCTCGATATCCTTCGACTGGAATTGGATATCAGCTCTTTTCAGCGTCATCATTATCAACCTGGTCCGATCAGCCGACAACGCGATGGTCGTCGCCGTGGCCCTGAGGTCTCTCCCCAGGCGTCTGCGCTTCAGGGCCCTATCGTTTGGCGCTTGCATTACTATTGTATTGAGCGTCTTGCTCACTTTCTTTGTCTGCAAGCTTCTGGAGCATAGCTTCGTCAAACTTGTGGGCGGCGCCATAGTCCTCTACCTGGCGGTGAGTCTTCTCGTTTTGAGGTCCGGCGCAACAGCTGTGGATGAAGGGATCTCCAATACCTCTCAGGCTGTAAAAATTCTCGTAATTGCAAACTTCACCATGTCTTTGGACAATATGCTGGCTGTTGCGGGTGCAGCCCAGGGGAACTTCTTCCTGCTCTTCATAGGACTCGGTGTAAGCATTCCCGTTGTCTTTTTTGCCAGCAATATGCTCTGCCTGGTCATCGAAAGGTATCCGATCCTCAACTACGTTGGGTGCGCAGTCCTTGCGAAGGTGGGCGCAGATATGATCCTCACCGACCCCTATGTTGAGAGCGTGCTGGCCCCGAGCACGGTTTTCATTTTATCGGCCCAGTGCGTAGCCATCGTTGTCGTCCTTGCTTCCGGGCATTTGTGGATGAAAATGGCGGGGCCGGAACTAAGAGAATAAGGGCTTAGTTACGGACATGCCCTAACAGGGTGATGAAAAAGGATTGAAATTCCCACTTTGCAGTAAAAACCCCGTGGGGCCGTCACCCCGACGAAGGAGACTGTGTCATTATTGGATTACGACTGACCGGTTCCCGCCCTGATATTTTTCAAAAATTCACCAAGAACAAAAATCGTCTTCCCAGCCTGCTTTGGGTATCACCGCCCTTTTAACGCTGACCGCATGCCCACAGGCTGGGCAATTTCCGCCCAATCCTTCGCCCCTTGGCTTTAATTTGACTTAAGCTGCCTTAATTGCAGCCGTGAAGCTCCTAACCCCACCCAGCAGACTTATCATTCGTCTCAGGTTAAAACATGTCGCCAGTATCGCCGCTTCTGCACGAACCCCCTCTCGACCTCGTAAAAAAAACTGGCCATACCCTAATACCTTCTTAATAAATCCAAATGGATGCTCCACCCGAGCTTTCCTTCGCTTGTAGATCTGCCCCATTTCAGGTTGCTCAAATCTCTTGGATACTGCTTCCCTTAACTCTTCCGATGCATGGCGCGTAACAGTTCGGCCCTGCTTCGATTTTGTGCACGTGCCAAAGTGCGAACAGAACCGACATTTACTAGGTTTATCAATACGATAGTCCCTTCTCTGCTTTGTTTTATTCTCAAAACGTCTGAAGATCAGCCGGTGACCCTCCGGGCACAGGTAACAATCCGAGTCAGCATCATAGGTAAATTTAGCCTTTTCAAACGGACCAATCTCCGTTTCCTTGTGTGAGGCTTGAGACTGAGAAGGAATCACCACTGTTTTTCCGGCAGATTCTAGCTTTGCAATTTCGCTGGTATCCGAATACCCCGCATCGGCGCACGCTGTCTTGCACTCTCGTCCAAGATAAGCCTCGGCTCCGCCGATCTGAACAGCCATCTGATTCGAGTCATTTGCCTCGCTCACCACGTCTGTGTGAACAATCAGCCCGTTTTTGTCGTCAACAACCGTTTGCATGCAATATCCGCAATGGGTGCCTTGAGGACTCTTTACTACGACGCTTTCCGGATCGATCTGATTTACCTGCCTCTCTTTTCCATCCTTTGTCTTGTCGCCTCGTTCGCTGAACTCGGCCAGAGCATTTTTAATAGACTCCTTAAGCTTATTTGCCTTGGCAAGCTCTTTTGGCATTACCACCAGCGAGCCGCATTGGGATTCACTCTTGTCGATCTGCTCGCACTGGTTCAGAATCTGTTGAATTCTTTGATCAATTTCTTTTAGCTGGTCCTCATACCATTTTTTCTTGTGAAGGTTGGCCTTCCCTGCGTTTGCCCTCAGCTTGGTGCTGTCTACAAACAGTATGTTACCCTCTATCAGCCCCAGATTCAGGCAAAGTCTGGCACAAAGTTTCAAAGCCTTTCTTAAGCCTTCTTTGTTCCTGCGCCGAAATTCGGCAATCGTTTTATGATCCGGCTTCAATTGCTTCATCAGCCAAATGAAGGACAGATTGTTGTGCACCTCGCGTTCGAGTTTCCGGGAGCTATTTACTCCATAAGAGTAGCCATACAAGAGCAGTTTTAGCATGCACCGAGGGTCATATTCGCTGTTCCCTACCTTCCGGTCATCGAGCTCGATCCCCACCTCGCTAAAATCAAGCGCGTCTACAAAGGCATCGTAGGCGCGAACGGGGTGATCCTGAGATACATACTGGTCCAGCGTAGGTGGCAGCACCATCATCTGTCTTCGGTCTGTTCCGTGTCGATATGCCATAGCCCCTCCAGTTTGAGGCGCCACTATAGCATATAATGGCTTGATATGCTTGCAATTAATGCCAAATAACCCGATCCAGAGGCCAACAATTACGACACAGTCTCGAAGGCCGGGGTCCAGTGTTTTGCCTTAAAAATCAAATAGTTCAAAAAAGTTCTGGATTCCGGCCTGAACCCTCACTACGTTCGGATTCGCGTTAACACTTCTGGCCAGCGTTAAACGCTGGACCCTCACTTCGCTCAGGTCCGGGCTTAATATTCTAACTGTCGGTCAATGCTAGACCCTCACTTCGCTCAGGTCCGGGCTTGACATCTCTAACTTGGTTAGATGCTTCAAGTCCGGGCGCGATCTTTTGTGAGCGCCCAGTTCGCGTCCGATCATTTGTGAGGACGCGCCGGAATGACGAAATCACCATTCTTTTTAAGGCCCTTTTCCCACCAGAGAACCCTTTTTCAGCACCCTGCTAATGCGGGGGCAACAAAGCTTCCGGCCTTCCGGACCGGTTGATTCAACCCAAACGCTCCAAAAGCCATTGTGTCACCCGGCGATAGTCCTCGGCCCCATTTGAACCTGGCGCATACAGGGTTATGGGCTTGCCATGATCCGGCGCCTCCGCCAATGAAACATTCTCACGGACGCATGGAGCCATCATGCCGGGGAATCGCCTCTCCAAATCAGCCATGGTTTCCTTATGAATTCTACGCCTCGGGTTGGCGCGGCACGCTATTATCCCCAGAATCCCCGGATGGCTGTTATTCCTGCGCACTGAATCCAGCGTCTCGATCATTTGATCCAGGCCGTTTAGTGCAAGCCGATTGGTTTCAATTGGAATGACTACATGCTGACTGACCAGAAGAGCGCTCGTGGTGAGAATTCCCGGACCTGGTGGGCAATCGATTATGACCAGCTCCCAGTCGCCCTGGGTTCGCGCAAGGCAGCGGGCCAGGAGTTCGGCGCCGAGTACTCCGCTAAACCTTTGCTCAGCCTCGGAAAGTGCGGGGCCGGAAGGAATAAGATCAACCCCTCTCACCGCAGTCGGGAGCACAGGCGCCGCAACTGATCTTTCCAGAGCTTGCAGGAACCCCGTGCCGTTGTCTTTGACCCCGAAATGCAGGCTGGCGCTTCCCTGGGGGTCAATATCCATGACCAATACCCGCTTACCCGTTTCTCCCAGGACCGATGCAATGTTCACTGCCGACGTGGTTTTCCCGACGCCTCCTTTATGGTTGGCGAACGCAATGACCGGCTTCATGCTTTTGACTCCTGACAAGAGGGAAAATGGGGATTGCTGTTAGACCGGGATTAGGTCTGCCGTTTTTCAGTCGTTCAGATCAATGTCAAACCTGGGATATGGCGGTGCGCGGGTAGTATACACTCAAGATAGGCAAGATTTGAATTTTTGAGTGAACGTACCTTTGATTTTTCAGCTCAATTCTCTGCGCCTCTTCGCCTCTTTGAAATTGTACCGGGAAAACCGAACGGCGCGGGCTTGACTCCGGGACCTCAGCTCCTTAAATCCGCTTGCTGTGAGCAATTCACGCTGCAAATCTGTAAAATTACACACCTACAGGGAGACAAATCATGGAAAGAACCGTGACTATGCGCGGAAAGCCCCTCACGCTGAAGGGAACCGCGTTGAAGGTGGGTGATAAAGCCCCGGATTTCAACGTGGTGGACAACAGTCTTGCCAAGACGGGACTTGCTTCCTATAAGGGCAAGGTAGTGGTCATTTCGGCCGTGCCATCTCTGGACACTCCCGTGTGCGATGTCGAAACGCGCCGCTTTAACGTGGAAGCGGGGAAATTGGGGGATGAGGTAGCCGTGCTCACCATAAGCATGGATCTGCCCTTTGCCCAGAAAAGGTGGTGCGGCGCCGCGGGGGTATCTCATGTTACGACCTTGTCCGACTACATGGACGCAAGTTTCGGTTTGGCCTACGGAGTAATGATCAAGGAACTCCGTTTGCTGGCAAGGGCCGTTTTCGTGATCGGCAAAGACAACACGATCAGGCATATCGAGATCGTAGGCGAAATCGCGAATGAACCCGACTACGAGGCTTGCCTGAAAGCGGTCGGGGCCTGCCTGAAGTAGCCTAGCAGAGAAGCAGTACTGAGGACTGAGGGCCTGCGGCCCGGCGCTGGGCAATCTTGGAGTGGCGTTTCGCCGGGTTGTACGCGCGGCCTCCGGACCGGCGCTGGGCAATCTTGGAGTGGCGTTTTGCCGGGTTGTACGCGCGGCCTCCGGACCGGCGCTGGGCAATCTTGGAGTGGCGTTTTGCCGGGTTGTACGCGCGGCCTCCGGACCGGCGCTGGGCAATCTTGGAGTGGCGTTTCGCCGGGTTGTACGCGCGGCCTCCGGACCGGCGCTGGGCAATCTTGGAGTGGCGTTTTGCCGGGTTGTACGCGCGGCCTCCGGCCCGGCGCTGGGCAATCTTGGAGTGGCGTTTCGCCGGGTTGTACGCGCGGCCTCCGGCCCGGCGCTGGGCAATCTTGGAGTGGCGTTTCGCCGGGTTGTACGCGCGGCCTCCGGCCCGGCGCTGGGCAATCTTGGAGTGGCGTTTCGCCGGGTTGTACGCGCCACGAAGGACTGAGTAAAGGCGGCGACCGTGCGCGCAGGCATTAAACGTGGTGCGTTTGAAGGCAAGCCAAATGTTAAGTGCATCAGCAAGTTAAGTGAAAAGGGTGTTAAGGTTTCACTCTCAGTCCTCAGTCCTCAGTCCTGATAAGCAGGAGGCCTCAGAGCCCCATAAGCGCTTAAATAAGGATGAGCAATTGCCGCTAGGAAGACCGTCATTCCGGCGCGTCCTCACAAATGATCGGACGCGAACTGGGCACTCACAAACAATCGTGCCCGGACTTGAAACATTTAACCGTGTTCGAGACGTCAAGCCCGGGCCTGAACGAAGTGAGGGTCCAGCATCTAACCAAGTTAGAGATGTCAAGCCCGGACCTGAGCGAAGTGAGGGTCCAGCGTTTAACGCCGGCCAGAAGTGTTAACGCGAATCCGAACGTAGTGAGGGTTCAGGCCGGAATCCAAAACCTCTTATTTCTGTTGTAATATCAATAGGTAATGGCACTGGACCCCGGCCTGCGAGACTGTGTCATTATTGGATTACGACTGACCGGTTCCCGCCCTGATATTTTTCAAAAATTCACCAAGAACAAAAATCGTCTTCCCAGCCTGCTTTGGGTATCACCGCCCTTTTAACGCTGACCGCATGCCCACAGGCTGGGCAATTTCCGCCCAATCCTTCGCCCCTTGGCTTTAATTTGACTTAAGCTGCCTTAATTGCAGCCGTGAAGCTCCTAACCCCACCCAGCAGACTTATCATTCGTCTCAGGTTAAAACATGTCGCCAGTATCGCCGCTTCTGCACGAACCCCCTCTCGACCTCGTAAAAAAAACTGGCCATACCCTAATACCTTCTTAATAAATCCAAATGGATGCTCCACCCGAGCTTTCCTTCGCTTGTAGATCTGCCCCATTTCAGGTTGCTCAAATCTCTTGGATACTGCTTCCCTTAACTCTTCCGATGCATGGCGCGTAACAGTTCGGCCCTGCTTCGATTTTGTGCACGTGCCAAAGTGCGAACAGAACCGACATTTACTAGGTTTATCAATACGATAGTCCCTTCTCTGCTTTGTTTTATTCTCAAAACGTCTGAAGATCAGCCGGTGACCCTCCGGGCACAGGTAACAATCCGAGTCAGCATCATAGGTAAATTTAGCCTTTTCAAACGGACCAATCTCCGTTTCCTTGTGTGAGGCTTGAGACTGAGAAGGAATCACCACTGTTTTTCCGGCAGATTCTAGCTTTGCAATTTCGCTGGTATCCGAATACCCCGCATCGGCGCACGCTGTCTTGCACTCTCGTCCAAGATAAGCCTCGGCTCCGCCGATCTGAACAGCCATCTGATTCGAGTCATTTGCCTCGCTCACCACGTCTGTGTGAACAATCAGCCCGTTTTTGTCGTCAACAACCGTTTGCATGCAATATCCGCAATGGGTGCCTTGAGGACTCTTTACTACGACGCTTTCCGGATCGATCTGATTTACCTGCCTCTCTTTTCCATCCTTTGTCTTGTCGCCTCGTTCGCTGAACTCGGCCAGAGCATTTTTAATAGACTCCTTAAGCTTATTTGCCTTGGCAAGCTCTTTTGGCATTACCACCAGCGAGCCGCATTGGGATTCACTCTTGTCGATCTGCTCGCACTGGTTCAGAATCTGTTGAATTCTTTGATCAATTTCTTTTAGCTGGTCCTCATACCATTTTTTCTTGTGAAGGTTGGCCTTCCCTGCGTTTGCCCTCAGCTTGGTGCTGTCTACAAACAGTATGTTACCCTCTATCAGCCCCAGATTCAGGCAAAGTCTGGCACAAAGTTTCAAAGCCTTTCTTAAGCCTTCTTTGTTCCTGCGCCGAAATTCGGCAATCGTTTTATGATCCGGCTTCAATTGCTTCATCAGCCAAATGAAGGACAGATTGTTGTGCACCTCGCGTTCGAGTTTCCGGGAGCTATTTACTCCATAAGAGTAGCCATACAAGAGCAGTTTTAGCATGCACCGAGGGTCATATTCGCTGTTCCCTACCTTCCGGTCATCGAGCTCGATCCCCACCTCGCTAAAATCAAGCGCGTCTACAAAGGCATCGTAGGCGCGAACGGGGTGATCCTGAGATACATACTGGTCCAGCGTAGGTGGCAGCACCATCATCTGTCTTCGGTCTGTTCCGTGTCGATATGCCATAGCCCCTCCAGTTTGAGGCGCCACTATAGCATATAATGGCTTGATATGCTTGCAATTAATGCCAAATAACCCGATCCAGAGGCCAACAATTACGACACAGTCTCCTGCGCCGGGGTGACGATGATATGCAAGCAGGCTTTTAATAAATTCAATGAGTTACCTGCTTATTTAAGCGCTTATGCCTCAGCGGCCCCCAACGGGTCCTGAGCGGCTGCGCAGCCCCTTGAGCACCAGGACAGCGGGGATGCACAAAAGACAAACGTAAGCGAGAAGCCGGAAGTTGTCCATGTATGCCAGCAGGGTGGACTGTTGGACCGCCAAATTGTACAGGGCAAGGTAAGTTTTGTGGCCCAGGTGATCGGGGGGAGCTTTCAGGGCGAAAAACGAACTGAGCTTGTGAGCGTAGTGCTGGAGCTGGGGATTGTACGGGTTGAAATGAGCCGCTATGAACGTCTGGTGCTCCTGGGCGTTTCGTGCAAGCATGGTAGTGACCGCTGAAATGCCGATACTGCCTCCGAGGTTTCTCATCAGGTTGAAAATCCCCGCCGCATTGCCCATCTGCTCATTAGGCAATCCCCCCATCGTAAGGGTGGTCAGAGGTACGAAGATAAACCCCATCGCCAGCCCCATTATTATATTGGGTACTACTATATTGGCGAGTGAAAGCTGCAGGTTTAGCCCGCTTAGCTCATAAGAGACCCCGGCCAGGGTAACGAATCCGCAGGCGATCATGATTCGGCTGTCCAATTTCCCGATCACCTTCCCCACGAAAAATATTGCCAATATCGCGCCGATGCCACGGGGACTGAGCGCCAATCCGCTGTCCATGGCCGAATATCCCATCAGGTTCTGCAAAAAAAGGGGCTGAAGGGTGATTGTGCTGTACAGCACTACCCCAAGGAGGGTCATCAAAGCCGTGCCCATGGCAAAGTTGCGGTTTTTCAGCACCCTGAGATTGACAACGGGCTGTTTCTGCCGAATTTCCCAGATAATGAAACAAACCATCGCAACGAAAGAGATTGCAGACGCCCACCGAATCCATGGAGCGGCAAACCAGTCGTCCTGCTGTCCCTTATCGAGGATAATCTGGAGTGTGGCCAGCCAGATTGCCATGAGCGAGAAGCCGAAGTAATCGATCCGGGCCGTAGTCGATTGCCGGGCGGCAATCAGGTAGGGCGGGTCCTCGATGGACATCTGGCACATGTAAAAAGCAAGGATGCCGATTGGCAGATTGATATAAAAGATCCATCGCCAGGAATAATTGTCCGTTATCCAGCCGCCCAGAGTGGGGCCGATTATCGGCGCAACAACAACGCCCATGGCGAAAATAGCCATGGCCACACCGCGTTTTGCCGGGGGGAAGCTCTCCAGGAGGATGGCCTGGGAAATCGGCTGAAGAGCTCCACCGGCCGCACCCTGGAAAACTCTGGCCAGAATGAGCGCCCAAAGCGTCGGGGCCGCTCCGCACAAGGCCGATGAAACGGAAAATGTGGCGACGCAGGCCATAAGGAATCGTTTGCGTCCGAAACGAACGGCAAGCCAGCCGGTCATCGGCAGCACGATTGCATTGGAAACCAGATAGCTGGTCAAAACCCAGGTTGCCTCATCGGTACCGGCCGAGAGGTTTCCGGCAATGTGAGGCAGGGCGACATTGGCAACCGATGTGTCAAGTACTTCGAGGAAGGTGGCCAGCATCACCGCAAAGGCGATCAGCCAGGGGTTCGCACGCGGTTTCCATTCGGTTTCGGTAAAAGCAGGATTATTTTTGGCGGTCACGCCCTTTCCCTATTGAAAGAAGTACAAAAACCCCTTTCAAATGAACAGGGGCGCCGGATGCTTGTACAAAAAATTTCACGGTGTCAGATCGGGTCGTTTACCCAGGGCCAATCCCCCTCTTCCCTAAGGCCGGCGGCTAGAAATGCGACCATTTCTTCGGCCGTGGTGAAATCGACCAGCCCCGTGTCGATCGTTATGTGGTAATTGCGGGCATCAAACTGGTCAAAGCCGGTGCAAAACTTAATATAGCGGGTTCGCTCCTGGTCGGAGCGATCGATCATCCCGGCTGCCTCCCGCTTGCTATTTGCCCCATATAGGCTCATGACCCTTTGTATACGAAAGCTGATGGGCGCATGAACAAACACATTCAGCAATTTTGCCCGCCCGCGAAGAAGGTGGAATCCAGCACGGCCAACCATGACACAGGGTCCCTTGACGGCTAATTCGCAGATCAGGCGCTGCTCGGTTTCGACCAGTTGTTCATCCGAAACCCAACGCAGCGGCGGAGTGTAAACGGCGTCCACGCCCCCCAGGGCAAAAACGGAAATGAGTTTATCCCAGAAGCTTTGTACGCGCTCTTCCCTGTCCTCGATCTCAGTTTCTTCTAGGCCGAGCTCTCTGGCAGCCTGCTGCAGGATCTCCCGGTCTATATAGGCATAACCCAGCCGCCTTGCGACCTGTTTACCGATGTAAGATCCGCCGCTGCCAAGTTCGCGGGCAACCGTGATAACAACCGGAGGTGGCATCTTGCATAGCCTCTGATTAAGGGTGACCGGACAGAGGACCCAATTCGATCCGAATACTCAACAGGATCTCAGGTTCCATTGAATTAAGAGGATAAAGCTTTGAGCATTATTTGGATTCGTTTCGGGACGCACGCGCAGGGGATGCTTCATCCGTAATATGCGGAAATTATATTACTGTGCCATTTCGATTTGGCAAGAATATTTTGGACTCTTGTGCATTGGGGAACTGTTCATACCAACTTGTGTTCAAGAAAGTATCAAGTGATGTTTTTGAAAAGCGCGGGGAGCTACGCCCCATAAGCGCTTAAATAAGGATGAGCAATTGCCGCTAGGAAGACCGTCATTCCGGCGCGTCCTCACAAATGATCGGACGCGAACTGACGCCTCACAAAGGATCGGCGTCGAATTTGAAGTATCTAACCAGAGTCCGTAATGTTAACGTCGAATCCGAACAAAGTGAGGATTCACTCACAAAAGATCGTGCCCGAACTGGGCGCTCACAAAAGATCGCACCCGGACTGGGCACTCACAAACAATCGTGCCCGGACTTGAAACATTTAACCGTGTTCGAGACGTCAAGCCCGGGCCTGAACGAAGTGAGGGTCCAGCATCTAACCAAGTTAGAGATGTCAAGCCCGGACCTGAGCGAAGTGAGGGTCCAGCATTGACCGACAGTTAGAATATTAAGCCCGGACCTGAATGCAGTGAGGGTCCAGCGTTTAACGCCGGCCAGAAGTGTTAACGCGAATCCGAACGTAGTGAGGGTGCGCCCTCACAAAAGATCGGGCGCGAACTTGAAGCGTCGAACATCGGCCCAATGTGTAAGCGCAAACCCGAACGTAGTGAGGGTTCAGGCCGGAATCCAAAACCTCTTATTTCTGTTGTAATATCAATAGGTAATGGCACTGGACCCCGGCCTGCGTGCCGGGGTGACGATGATATGCAAGCAGGCTTTTAATAAATTCAATGAGTTACCTGCTTATTTAAACGCTTATGGAGCTACGCCCCCCACACCCCCTCCGCCTCGTGGAACGTCGAGATCTATGTGGCGCTGCGGCGGCGGCCTTCGGCCACGCCTCGCGGAGCGTAGAGATATTGCGCTCGGGCACACGCGCCTGCGCGTGTAGCTGAAATCCTGGCGGGTGCGGGGGAAACTTTTCCCCGCTCAGTTTGGGGTTATTGGACGCTCTTTGAACGCTACTTAGTATCAGGCGGCCCGGTAATCTAGGGCTGCAAAACCCTGGTCTTGGCCCTGGGTGGGGAAAGTTTGGGGAAAGGTCATTGGGGCTGCGGAATCATAGACTTCAGATCAGAGATGAGGAAACTACCCTCACTTTTCCTCACCCAACAATCCGGGCACTCATTGAACAAGTCTCCCTGAGAGTCTTGCATGGAGGCATTCACTCCATCCATGACCGCTCTGTCCTTGCCTCCTGATACCCGGTGCGGTATATCTTGCCTTGCCTCCCAAAGCTCCCATTGAATTTATCTGAACCTGAAATTTTCATTTAAAAATAAGACGACATCTGCCGACATAATAAATAACAGGGTATTGGGGAGGTGTCTTATGTTGAATCCTATGTCGGCCAAGACGGTAAATCGACCAAGTGAGGTAGAAAGACGGGTTTTGTGCTCCCGCTACTCGGAATGCCTTGAAATTTGTCTCTCGAAGGGATGGCATGGCTTCTCTTGCTTCGAGTGTCAGGACTTTGAGTTCGAGTGTCCTGATGATACGGTTCATTGGGCCGAACAAGGCAAAAATTCAGGATGGCTGCTCATGAGTGCCGGGTATATCCCCAGGTGGATCGCTGACCGGGTAAGAAATCGAAACGGGTCAGAAGATTTTTCTTGCGATTCCAGAAAATAAAGCCCCAGGTTTTCCCCAGGCAGCCTTTGGTGGCAAATCATCGATTGATTTTCCCCCAGTTAACTGCCGGCTTGCTCTATCCTTGCCTCCTAACAGCCCGTGCGGTATCATCCCTAATCCCCAATTTGCCCACATCCAAGTTTCAGGAGCAATCAATGACTCTCACCAAAGCCCATATCGTGGAAGCGCTCTTCGCGCAGAACATTTTCACCAAACCCGAGTCGGCCCAGATCATCGACACCCTTTTTGAGCTGATTAAACAGTCCCTGCAAAATGGTGAAGAGGTTCTCATTAGCGGGTTCGGGAAATTTTCAGTGCAAGAAAAGCGGGCGCGTCCGGCCAGAAATCTCCACACTGGGAAGCCGATTATGCTGCCACCGAGGAAAGTGGTGACATTCAAGTGTTCCGGTATTCTGCGGGCGAGAATGAATGGGGAGAAGGACTGATGGATAAAGAATTATGAACTCAAAGAGCCCCAGTGATGAACCCCTTAAATCGGAACTGGAACCAGTCAGCCGGGTTCTCCGGGAGTGTTTAAAATCGCTCAGTCAAGAAGAAGTGCAAATTCAATTGAAATTACTTAAAAAGATCAAAAGAAGTTACCGACTGGACCTGGAATCAATCCATCTGGCCCTCGAAGTCAGAAAAAAGGGTGGATGCGAAATTGTGTATCCGCTTTTGTATCGGCTTGTTGGAAGAAAAAGTCTCGATGAATGGCTTAAAAATCCAGCGCTAGCCAAACAGAAAATCAATGAGACGAAGGACCGGATTGCAGAGGTCGAGCAGCTGATTTCGCTTTTGAAGGCGAAACTAGGATCACTTTCCCCAAAGGCTCGGTGATGAGCCGGGTCTTACTTTCCAAGCTGGATGAATAAAAAGTGGAAACTCTTCCTCTAAACCCTAATGAATCCTGATGGCATTGACCACTTCGTTATCATCCAGGTTAGGCCGGGCTGGAAAATCAGCACCTGACCTCCTCACGCAACGCCAAGTATCGCTAAAGCTTGTAGGCTCGAAAGATGCCCTCAAGCAAGGCACGGTATTCATAGGAGCAGAATTCATCGACCGCATCGATACATCCGGTTGCATGAAAAGCTCGGGCACGACATGCACCACCGCAAAGATAAAGTACCTCGCAAATTCTACACTCTTCAAGGTTATCTACAATAAGGTCTTTGCACAAACGCATGGATGGTGCTTCGAGCAAATCAGCAAGGGGCTTATCTCGAACATTCCCGGCTGCGAACTGAGGATAATGCAGCATATGGCAAGGGTAAACAGTGCCGTCCGAACCGATAGATATTTCTCCATCTCCTATCGCACACTTACGCATCGGTTTTTTTCCAGCGGATGCCAAAACAGAACATAGAGTGGACATGGGGTTAACCCCATGGGCGTTCACCAAAGCTTCATAATACTCATCGCCAGTGATATCCAAATCGGGGCGAAATTTAGCCCTGCCTGCCCGGAAGAGCGGTGCAAATGAAAGCATCGATCCATATCTTGCAGCGGCATTCGGTATATCATCTATGTTTTGGCGGGTCACAGTCATGGACAGAATCACGGATGCACCTTTAGCAAACAAAGCCTCAACCGCAGCCATTGCTCTGGAAAAGGAACCCTCACCGCGCAGACGGTCGTGAACATTTTCGGTACTACCGTCAATGCTCACTTTGATGAGGTCAAAAAGTGACGCAGCCTGTGCAATTTCGTCCGGTGCGATTGCCACCGCATTGGTGAGCAGCATTAAAGAATGCCCTGACTTCTTAGCTTTGTGGGCAATGGATAGCCATTCCGGATGGAGAGTAGGTTCACCCCCGGTGAGGGTAACTACAGTGGTTCCAAGCTGCGTAAGTTCGGCTAAGAGGTCGAAGTGCTCCAGCTTAGTAAGATAATTAGGCTTATTTTCCCGATCATCGGCGTAGCAATATACACAACGGAGATTACAGGCCGATGTCAGGTTTAGGTGAACACTACGTAAAGGGTAAGGCCGGCAAGCTTTAGGTTCAGGAATTTGATCGGCGAATAGGGCATTTTCCGAGCGTAATGTGGTCAAGAATTCAAGGACTTCTTCCGGCTTAATTCCGTTGTGTTCCCCACTGACCAGGTGGGCCAGATCAGAAGCGGTCATGCTGCCATTGCAACGTGAAAGGATGGCTGCTGCATTCTGGATGCCGACCAGCCAATCTGGAATTTCCGGGCGGAAGAAGCAGAAAGCGTTCTCCCGCTCCAGAAGAATAACAGAATCAGCAAGCTTTGGTCGCCAGGAATTTAATTCTAACCTACTCATTAATAGCTCTATCCAATCTATCGCCTTTCGGAATTACAGGCAAAGCCTAGCTGCCGGAGCAATTGAGTCCTGCGCCGCACTGACCGTAGCCGCCGGCGCAATTGGCTGATGTGCCGCACATGCCAACGCTGCCACTGCTGCCACTGCAACCCACTCCATTGCCGCACATTGCATTGGCCTCGCTAATGCCGATATGGGGTTGCAGATGTCCTGTCTTCAGCCCCTCTCCCTTGTTAAAAGACAAAATTTGGACCGCACCGAGAGTACCGGCACTTGCAAGGTATTTCAAAAAGCGCCTTCTTTCCATACCATCACCTCATCCTTCATCAGACCTCCCCCCCAGTTTACCCATTGACTTTTTCATACTACTATGGCGTAAATCGGCCTCATGACAATTATACGTGGCAGAGACATAAAAATCGGTTCATACGTGTCGATCGGGGCCATGACTTTTCTGGATACTCCTGTACTAAACATAGGCGATGGCGCGAAAATCAACGAGCAGGTCTTTGCTGGCGGTATGGAGTTCCCGAAATCAAAACTGATTCTTGGGAAAAACACCATAATAATGCAAATGTGCAGGGCAGTTGGTTTCTCTCCCGATGTCTCCCGAGTTGACCGAGGAACAGGTTGGATATGTCGCCAATACCATACGGGAATACCTTATCCATTGTTGATTTCACCTCAAGTTGGAGCACACAATGATGCTGGTCAAAGCAACAAACATCACCTGGCACAGTACACATGTAGAGCGGAAAGACCGAGAAGACTTGCTCAAGCAGCGCGGTTGCACCCTCTGGTTAACCGGGCTGCCCTCTTCAGGCAAGAGCACGACCGCGTTTTCACTGGAGTACGAGCTCATCAAGCGAGGCTACCTTGCTTATGTTCTGGATGGCGACAATGTGCGGCATGGGTTGAATAAGAATCTCGGATTTTCTCTCGAGGACCGCACGGAGAACATCAGGAGAATTGCTGAAGTCGCAAAGCTGTTTGCCGATGCCGGTGTCATTGTGATGACCAGCTTCATTTCTCCTTACCGGAAAGACCGCGATCTTGCCAGAAGCCTGCACATTGAATCAGGCCTGCCTTTTGTGGAGATCTTCGTAGACACACCAATAGATGTATGTGAAGCTCGGGACCCAAAAGGCCTCTATCAGAAGGCAAGAAGAGGGGAATTAAAAGGGTTTACCGGTATTGATGATCCTTACGAGACCCCGCTAAACGCGGAACTCGTTTTGAAAACCGAGAGACACTTGCCGGACGAACTGGTATCCGAAGTCTTCGCCTTTCTTATTAAGAAAGGAATTTTGAACATCAAGCCGAAAAGCCGTTAAAATGGCTGACGAAGCCTTGCGTAAAGTAAGGCGCTCACAGTAGAGCTTCCGGCTAAAGCCGGTAAGCGGATTGAACCTATTATGCAGAGGACGCGTAGAAAATTTAGGAATTTAGGGATTTAGGGCAAAAACGAATTTGGGGATCCAATGCCTCAATTCCCCAATTTCCAGTCAACGTACAGGCGCCAGTCTCTTTTCCGTCGAACTGGCTGAACGGTTGAAAAGGTTCTGCAACACTAATTCGCTATCGGGAGAAAGGCGATCTATGAATTCAGGGCTTAACCGTTACAACACATTTGGCTGTATCGGTCAACTGGTCATTAGCGTCCGTAACGGTGAGAACGAATAAGAGCTCAGCGTTTTGAGCGCCCAAAACGACGGCTGGTGCGGTAAAAACCGTGGTCATTGCCGCAGGATTGGAAAGCGTGACCGGTGCTCCACGGAGTTGCTTCCATCGATATGAACCGGTCGAGTTAACCGGATCATGCGACCCGGAGCCATCGAGCGTGACGGAGAACATCCTTAGGGCAATCTGGTCGCTGCCGGCATTGGCAACGGGCGGCGGGTCTGCGTTCATTACATTTACCGTACACTGGTCTCTCGTCGTCAATCCAAAATAATCGGTCACCAGCAGTTGGAAAACGAGGGAGGCGCCGGAGAAGCCGGGGGGATCGGGGGCTGTAAATGAAGCGAAGCTGGTATTAGCATTAAGGATTTCAACGCTCGGCCCGCTAATTTGAACCCAGTTGTATGAAGCGATCATGCCATTCGGGTCAGAGGAGCCTGATCCATTCAAGGTGACATTGGTATAGGGAGTAACAGTCTGATTGACGCCTGCATTGGCTGATGGGGCCTGGTCGGTCCCGCTCACGTTTACGAAGCAGGAAGCGCTTCCTGTAATGCCTGCTTTATTGGTGACCGCCAGATTGAACGCAAGCATCTTCCCACTCGCAACGTTGGGGGCCGTAAAAGTACAAATCGCTGCGGATGGGTTTGACAGCGCTACCCTAGGCCCCGATAACTGAGTCCATTTGTAAGAAGCTATTCCACTGACAGTGTCGGTCGAATTAGAACCATTCAGTGTCGATATGGAGCCGCTTGCTACGACCTGATCCGGTCCGGCATCCGCAACCGGCGACGCTGCGAAGGTGGCCTGAATTGTATGATTGGCGACCACATTGGTAAAAGCATAAGTGGAAACCGCACCAATTGATGTCCCGTCGACCAGCACACCTGTAAGTTGGCACTGGGGCGCCGGGGTTATAGTGAATGCCTGGTTTGTTCCCGAAGCGATGTTGAAGGTCTGATTTGCCCCCTGCGCCACGAAAAAGGTCCCGCTTGGCGTGATGGAACCGCCTGTTCCAGCGGAGGCAGTCAGGGGTTGGGCTATAAACTCGGTTGAAAGGCTGCTCTTATCGTTGTTCGCATCGTAGTCTGCGACGGCAATGTAGTAGGTCAGAGTGAGGGCCGACAGGGGATAGAAAGACGTGGTAACGCGGCGAAGGTCTTATCTCCGCGTTCCCCCCTCCGCGCCTGCGGTGAACAGGGGTGGTCGAGCAGTCAAATAATCAACGCACAAGCGTCAGTTCCATGGCCGAGGCGGACGTATCCAGTTCATCCTCGCCGCGCTTTGCGCAGATCATGAGAGCTAAAACGAACATGCCGAGCGATCCCCCCAGCATCAGTCCAACTACTAAACCGGCCCAAAACATGGCAACCTCCTTTTTGATAACCGCTCACCGCAGAGTCGCTGAGAAAATTCCGGAATTTAGGGATTCAATTCCTCAATTCCCCCGCGTGAACGCTTACCAGTTTTTCGACTGCAAATACCCGGCCAAATTGATAGTTTGGACCACTGAGGCTAAATCGGTGCATCCTCCCGAAGTAGCGGGCCGGCTTGATACGTGATGCTTATTATGTTCGTTTCGAAAGATCGGCCGGAGTTCGCCGCAGAGGCGGGGCACAGTCCGGTCAAGGAGAGGGTGCAGAGAAGAAAAGGAAGCCGGAAGCAAAATGGGAGCGGGAAGCGAGAATAAGAAGCTTTTTTCATTCCTGCTACTCGCTCCTCGCTTCTTGCTTCGTCCCTTCCTCTGCCCTCTGCGGCTCTGCGGTGAGATGTTCTTTTCCTTCCTGGTAAAGGCGTCTGAAATGTACAACGCACACTTCGGTTTCTCCTGCTCCCCCTTCGAGAACACCCTTGACCAGCAGTTCCTCTTCTTGAGCGAAAGTCATGAAGAGGTAATCGCGGCACTGCTCTATTTCATCAAGGAAAAGAAGAGCTTTGCACTCGTTTGCGGGGATGTTGGGACGGGGAAGACGATGATCGTCCATCATCTTCTCGGTAAACTCAAACAAGGGTCAGTCCTGCCGATAGTGCTTCCCTACCCGGGCGTGGAGTATATCGAGATATTGCGCTACATCGCGCAGGTCCTCAAGATCAACCCGGAAGGCAAGGGGGTCCTCGATTTAACCGATGAGGTAAAAGCCGCACTTACAAAGGCGAGTCTTGACGGCCAACAGGTCGTACTGATCATAGATGAGGCCCATCTCCTTTCGATCGGCAGCCTCGAACATATTCGGCTCCTCTCCAATATAGAAACCAGCGAAAACAAGCTCCTGCAGATACTTTTGATCGGCCAGAATGAAATCAGCCACAAGCTGCGCCGAAGGGATATGCGCCAGCTTCGCCAAAGAATAAATGTGAACCGGTTCCTTTCCCCGATGAGCCCTTCCGAGACAATCGAATACATAGACCATCGGCTGCGGGTGGCAGGGTCCGGCTTCGACAGATGTTTTGAGCCGTCGTGCAAAAAGTTGATCTATAAAATGACCGGCGGGGTCCCGCGCAGCATAAACCGATTGTGTGATGCGGCCCTCCTCATATTCATGGCCGAAAAGGGTCATAAGGTAACCGGGAAGGTGCTTAAAAAGGCGAATGACGCCCTGCAAAGCGACGTTATCCTGGCGCCGAAAGAAAGTAAGCCCGGAATATTTTCCGGCGTCAAAGAATTTTACGACAAAAAATTCAGCGTCAAAGAGTTGAAGCCGGCGCTTGCCGGCGGCGCACTGGTTCTTTTCCTTGTCCTGGGGCTGGCTTTTGGCGGGTTCCTAACGCGGTTTTTCTCCGGTGAAAATCTCAAAGGCCGGACTTACGGGCCTGGTCCTCCCGAAGCAGTGGAGATGCGTGTTGAAAAGCCTCAGCCTCCTGCTCCTGCAGTGAAAAGCGAAGAGATTCCGCAGCCCCCGGGGGCCGAAGAAAAAAGCGCTTCGAGCATTATGCCCGGCTCGGTGACAACGCAAACGCCTGGTCCTGCACCGGCGCCTCCGGAGGTCCTTCCCAAAGAAGGCGTAATGAAGATCGATACGGCTTCTCCTCCCGTCGAAAAACCTTCCGTCGAACAATCCGGACCCAATCCTGCGCCACCGGAGAAAACACAGGCCGAAGGCCTTGTTCCAAATGCGAACCGGGGGCCCGCACAAGCCCAGGGGGGAGATGCCGGGCGAGAGATTCCCGCAAAAGGTGGAAATCCGAATGGGGATGCTCAAAATCTCCACGCCGGTGAAAAACCATTGGGATCTTTTGATGTATTCACCGTGACAGTGAAAAAAGGAGAAACCATGAGCAAAATCGCCGCACAATGGTTTCCCGGAAAGCTGACGTCCGGTAAGAAATCGATCCTGTCGGCCAATCCCGAGATCGATGATGAAGATCTGATCCATGAGGGGCAAATTCTGCGAATCCCTAAATAACAGGGTAATCCTCCAGCTCTGCCGGGGGACTCCCAGAGTTTGACATTTCCGGGAATATACGAAAGCCTCCCCCCTGTGAACCGCTCAAAGTTTACAGGGGGAAAGCTTTCGTATGGATGAATTTCAAAGTTTAAGCCACACGGTATGGGACTGCAAGTACCATGTGGTTTGGATTCCCAAATGCAGGCGGAAGGTATTATACGCAGAACTCCGGAAGCATTTGGGGCAAGTGTTCAGAACGCTTGCTCAACAAAAAGAGAGCAAAATACTGGAAGGCCACCTCATGGTAGACCATGTTCACATGCTGATCTCGATTCCGCCAAAGTATGGGGTCTCACAGGTTGTTGGCTTCATCAAAGGTAAGAGTGCTATCCACATTGCCAGGGTCTTTCAAGGGCGAAAGAGGGACTTCACAGGCCATAACTTTTGGGCCAAAGGTTATTTCGTGTCAACAGTTGGCAGAGACGAGAAGATCATTCGGGAATACATCAAGAAACAAGAGGCCGAAGGCAAACGCCTTGACCAACTTCAAATGTTCTAAGGTCGCCACCTTTTAGATGGCCATTGGTTTACAACCGCTTTGAGCGGTCCATGATTTTTCAGGCCTCCGGCTTGGCCTGAGGTATCTGACATCGGCATATAGGGTATTGTTTTTACCAATGCCTACCCCCCTTTATACCCCTTGACTCTGTTCTGTTATAAACAGTATTATAAATGTTACTCATGATCGCTTCGCGCTCATCAGTCGCGTGTTTGAACGAAAAGCCTTGTTTTTTATTTCAGTTTCCGATGGGTTGTAGATGGATGATCAGGGTCTATCTGGAAAAAAACACTGGATGATGCAATAGCAATTTCCGACGGGAGGATTCCTGAATTCTTAAAACGTCATTTTGCTTTGCATTGAGGGTGATTGTTGGGTTCCTCATGGCGAAAAAAGCCCTCATCTCGTGATTTTTAGGGAGCTTTGGGGTGTCATTCTGGTGTTTCCAAGGCACCGTTTCCCGAAATTAAGAATCTTGGAATGCTCCCGTTTGCGATTAGAGTTAGAGCATTCCCACGGCTGCTCGATGTAATGGAGTTGGCGGAGCTGTATGCTGTCCTGACTGCTGATGGAGTTCAAACTGGACTTTCGGAGACAGAGCCGCCTCAAATCGCATTGATATGTAAATCCAATCGGTTACACCGAGAGGAATGTAGAACCTACGGGTGGTGTCCTGTTATTCAAACGTAATGCCTTGCCGCGCTATTTCGTGTGTTTTCCATGTGTTAGGCTCCACAAAGTCGTCTGTCTCTGAAAGTCCAGTCAAAAAAGAATCCACTCTGAGGGTGCCTCGTTATGCCGCAAAAAATAAGAAGTACATGTGCTTTCATTGCGGTATTTGCTTTCATCTTTCTCTTTCCTTCGCACTGTCGCGCGTGGCAGGGGAAAGTAGTCGGCATGTTGGATGCTGACCTTTTTCTCATTTCTCATGAAAGTCAAACAGATAAAGTTAAGTTGTACGGGATTGAATGTCCCAAGAAAGGCCAGCCCTATTGGCAACAGTCACGCGCGCTCGCATCACATTTGGTACTGCAAAAGATTGTGGAAGTAACCCCTTTATACAGGGGGCATAATGGATTAGAAAACGCCCTGGTCAGGATTGATGGTGTGAAAGATTACCTGAATCTCCAGCTTATTTCTTACGGGCTTGCATGGGTTAAGCCAGATGAGTGCAGCGCTAATATATGTGCTGAATGGAGGGCGCTGGAAAATCTTGCGCACTCAAAATCAATTGGACTTTGGATGGACCCCAATCCGGTTCCTCCCTGGCAGTGGGAAAAAGAAAAGAGACAGAAAATTCAAGAGCGGCGCCAATACCAGGAAAATACCTCTGGAATAACCTCTCTTTCTGCCGAACCTTTTTTGATCGCAATTAAAACAGGCATGTTTGATAAATTTTACTCTTATGTTTTTCTGATTGCAGGCAGTATATACACCAAGCCGCAAACAAATGCGCAATCGGGACTCCGAGTATTTTTTTCCCAGCCATGCGACGATGGCGGGAGGTCACAAAATGCCTTGACTTTCGTTTTCCTTTAGGAAGATAACTTACAGGTTAAGAGATGGCTCTGAACTGTGGAGGCCACAAAATGACGGGTTATTACTCGGGTCATGACCTGTTGGATTGGCCTGAACATGCTAGTGATTACACGGTTCTCGACTCTCGGACTTCATGACTAAAAGCGGGCCGCCAAGAAAAGCATTCGACTAACAATGGCGCCTTCCTCAGTTCTTACCTGGCTGGGCGGGGGAAAAAATGTTTGACGAAAAAAGAAAATTCGCAAGGTTCAAGGGTAAAGAAGGGGCATTCGCTGCTTTTATAAGACCCAATGACCTTATGAGCGTGGGGCAAATTCAGGATATCAGCATAGGCGGGCTGTGTGTCCAGTATGTGTCTACAAACGAGGATAATAAAGGGCGCTCCGAAATAAAAATATTCGGTAGCAACGAGCGTTTCATTCACCTGAACAAGGTTCAATGCAGAATTGTATATGATCGGGAAGTCCCTGGAGGCTCCTGGGAACAGATCACCACGAGGCGCTGCGGAGTAGAGTTCGAAAACCTGTCTGTCAAGCACACGTCCATGCTCCAGGAGTTCATCGATCATTTTGCTTTCGATGAAACCAAATCAGCTAATTGCAAGGGCTGATCTCCTACCAATAACGGGTAATACAGCATTGAGGGAATACAGTGATTCGTGACTCCATCAGAATCTGCAGGTTACTTCCGAAATATCTGACACTGGTCTCCGCACTCCGTACACTTCTTCTCATTTCAGATTAGTGCTGGATCTTGCCATCTCCTACTAAAAGGCAAACTGGATGGAGGTCCCCCTTTTAGCTTCACGGTTGGGGATAGAGGAATCAGAGGTTCAGCAGTCCTGCTCCAATTCGATCGAGTGGGCTGATCGCATATTCTGACGTCTGTTCGAAATTTTTTGTGCGAACGGTTTGTGGGAAGGGTCAAACGAAGTCAAGCCCCGGAGTTGAGGAAATTTCTCAATTATTATGTAAAAAATGTGTCCATATTATTGGATATCAAGATTTTACTAAAGACCGTCGGCGTGGTGCTCCTACGTCAGGGAGCGCGGTAACCAATTGACGGAAAGCTGTCTTCAATGGATTCATGGTTTTGAGAAGCCAGGGGAATTGCCAAAATTGACAGACACAGTTGATTCCGCGTGGGATTTTGTCCTCCACAGGTCTTCAGGCAGAGAAATCCCCGATGATACTAATTTGCGTTTCAAGATTTAACTATAGTATTATGCAACCCTTCACTCAAGAGGGGGTTGCCAATGCCAAAGAAAACCAGAGTGTCAAGCGAGGTGCTTCAGTTGGCGACGGAAGCTGCACAGAAGGCCAAGACCTCCGATGATCTCAGAATGGCTCAAGCCGTACTGGTTCCTGGCCTTCTCAACATCCCCGACCGCATTACTGGGCAAATAGTTGGCCGTTCCCGTGGAACGGTAGTCCGATTGCCCAAGAAATTTGGGGCGTTAAAATCTCAAGATCGCAACTGGGGCGGTCCCCGCTACGGCTACAGGACTATCGAACAAGAACGTCAATTCCTGTCGCAGTTTTTGGATCAAGCCTCACACGGAGGTGTTTTGGTTGTGAACGAGATTCAACGGGCCTTTGAGGCCCTGGCGGGACAGAGGGTTGCCAAAACCACCATATACCGGATGCTAGACCGGCATGATTGGCGAACAATCATCCCAAGACCCCGTCATCCGATGAGCAACACCGAAGCCCAGGGGGGCTTTAAAAAAACTCCCGAAAACAGCGGCTAGATGCGCCAAGGAACTTGCTTCCGTAGGAGTGCGCCTACGATTGATGCTTCAAGACGAAGGGCGTTAAGGCGGACGGAGTGGTCCTGGTTGTGGAGGCGGAAAAGACCAAGTGGCGGTCAGTCAGGAATGTGAGGGACCAGATAGAGAGGGTGGGAGGGAACATCCTGGGAGTTGTGTTCAATAAGAGGCATTATTACATTCCGCAGTCTATCTATAAGCACCTGTAAATCTATGCCGGTAGTTAGATCGGTTTTTTTATATGCCGCCAAGCTATTTGAGCAAATTGGGTAGCCATTTAACCTGGCGTATTCGTTAGTAGTTATTCGCTGATTGTGCAACCCTGCTACCCAATTTATCCCCCGGGAAATACCCATTTACAAATCATCCCCTAATCATTATTGTCCATAATCAGGATTCTTCATCAATCCGTCTTGCTTAGGAGGCTTCAAGCATTTTCCGTCACATGACCTCTAAAGAGGAGGACGGCGACAGTAGCCCCGCGATGCAGATTGCGGGCCTTATGGATGGAGTGGTCCTGGTGGTGGAGGCGGAGAGCACACGCTGGGAGGTGGCAGGCAGGGCTAAAGAAGACCTCCTCCAGGCCGACTCGAAGCTCCTTGGCGTCATTCTAAACAGGAGAAAAATGCATATACCGGATTGGTTGTATCGCACGCTGTGATTTGTGTCACGGCATCCGGCGTTGCACTGACTAACTGGAAGGGAACAGGCTATGTTTCTACCCAAGATCGTGGGTTCTTTGAGACCCTCAAGCCTCGAACGAAACAACGGAATATCTGAGGTGGCTTCCACTGAGGAATTTCAAGAAACTCTTCAGTGCAATCGTGCGCGTGCAGATCGCAATGGACGTTGTTTATCCGTCCTCCCCTGTGGTACTCCGGACGGCGGGGATCACGCTGGTGTACTGAATGATTTCTCAAAGGATTTTGGACCGGAACTGATAATCTCCGGAGATCAGGGAAAGATGGAACATACTGTGGCAAGAATGTTGATGAAATACAAACCTCCCCTTGAACAAGTCTCAAAGTTGGATCCTGCGTCATTTCTTGGGGAAAACCATTTCCACCATGCACTGGCGCTTGAAAGAAAGCGGGCAGAGCGCTCCGGGAATACAGCCTTGCTGGTTAAGGTTGAAATTCGCGATCTTTGGGGAACCGAAAAGGAGCCAATTGAGGGCCGGATCGCTTCTCTTCTTGAATTGATCACCCGTGAAACGGATATTAAAGGCTGGTACAAACATGGTTCCATTATCGGAGTGATTTTTACCGAACTGGGTGACTCAGAGTTGGTTGAAGCAGAGGGCAAGATTCTGGAAAAAGTTCGGAAAGGATTTAAAGAAATTCACGAGGACCAACAGTTCGTGACTACCGGAATAAGTACTGAGTATTTGTCCTCTACAAATTCGTGGCACAGAAATGGAAATGGGCACTTGAGAATAGAGCCCGCTGCGAAGGAATCACCTGATTTTTCGAATCTTAATAGATTTGAATTGATGAAGGTTGCCATCAGGCAAACATGGTTCTTATTTTCTGTTGATCTGCTGTTTATATCAATAGCTACTTTTCTGGGTGCATGGGCAGTTCGGGCAGTTCTAGGAAGAGGCCCGGGTTTTATTATCCCCTATTTACCCACTTTTGTTTTTTCAATTCTGCTATTTATTCTGACACTCTATGTTTTTGATCTGTATGATGAGGGAAAGAGTTATAATCCACGACAAACCGCATATCGTTTATTAGCATCCTCGTTCTCCGTTTTTGCCTTTTGCACAATTCTTTTCTTTTTTGTTCCTCAATGGGAGTACACCCGCAGCGCTCTCGTTCTGCAAGTGGTGCTGGTGCCTGCGTTCCTGCTCTTATGGAGAACTGTGTATTTCAGCTTATTCCAACTTGCCAGAGTAAAGTTACCCACGTTAGTAATCGGCTCCGGCGAAACAGGCCAAACAGCCCGGGGAGTACTGAGTTTGGGAGTTTCTCCATTTGAATTCAAAGGATTCGTTTCTGATGAGATCACCCAGGGGGCAAAGGCGGACTATGAACCTGAGATCTTGGGCACCACAAGGGAATTGACTGAAATTATCGCTAAACTGGGTATCAGGGCTATCGTGCTTGCAATCCCCAGGTGCCGCTCAACCCAAATAACACGCAGGATACTCGAAGCCCGTCTCCTCGGCGTAGAGATAATGGATATGCCGCGGCTTTATCAGCGACTTACGACCAAGCTGCCCGTTCAATATATGGAGGACCAGTGGATGTTATTCTCAGATGGATTTAATTTGCTCTCCAGCGGATACATTCAAAGAATAAAACATATTTTTGATCTCATTTTTTCGGGATTATTGCTTTTCCTTGTATCTCCTTTAATGGCGATTACCGCCATTGCCATTCACCTTGATTCTCCAGGCCCTATTTTTTATACGCAACAAAGGGTTGGGAAAAGACTGAAAATGTTTTCCGTTTATAAATTCAGGTCCATGACTTATAATGCCGAAGAGCATGGAGCGAAATGGGCTCAAAAAAAGGACCCGAGAGTGACGAGAGTAGGGCGCGTTATTCGTTTGTGCCGCATTGATGAGATCCCTCAATTATGGAATGTATTTAAGGGGGATATGAGTCTGGTCGGCCCACGGCCGGAACGCCCCGAATTTGTGGATGTATTGGATTCTCAGATTCCTTATTATAGTGTCCGACATACTGTGGCTCCTGGAATCACCGGATGGGCTCAAATCAATTATCCTTATGGCGCTTCGATAGATGATGCCTTGAAGAAACTGGAATATGATCTTTATTATATAAAAAATATGTCCATATTATTGGATCTCAAGATTTTACTGAAGACCGTCGGCGTGGTGCTCCTGGGTCAGGGGGCGCGGTAATCAATTGCTTGAAAACTGTCCTGAAGCATCGGCTGCCTTCGCCGGATTCATGGTTTTGAGAAGCCATGGGAATTGCCAAAATTGACAGACACGGTTGATTCCTCAAGATATTTCTTGCTTACAATCGACGTCGAAGACTGGTTTCAGGTCGAGAATTTTAAGACTTCCATTCCCTTATCTTCCTGGTCATCATGTGAGTCAAGAGTCGAGAAGAATACGCACTTGTTTTTGGATTTTCTGGACACGGCCGGCAGTGAGACAGCTAATGGCACAAGGCCGGGCGGACCGCTGAGAGCTACTTTCTTCGTGCTCGGCTGGGTGGCCGAAAGGATTCCGCGGCTGGTCAGGGAGATTCAGGCGAGAGGCCATGAGGTGGCATCCCACGGCTACCATCATCAGTTGTGCAATCGATGGCCAGCGGGAGAATTGAAAAAAGACCTTTTGGAAAGCAAGAAGATCCTTGAAGATATTCTGGGGTGTGCTGTGCTGGGATACCGCGCCCCCAGTTTTTCAATAAACGAGGAAGTACTGGGAATACTTGAAGAATGTGGATACTTGTACGATTCGAGCTTCAATTCCTTCGCCGGCAACAACCGATACGGAAAGATCCAAATATTCCCCAATGGAACAAGCGTTGTGTGTAAAACGAGGCGGAACATCTATGAGCTTCCCATAAGCAATTTTCAAGCAGGCAAATTCATCGTGCCGGCCGGCGGCGGAGCCTATTTCAGGCTCTTACCCGTGCGGGTGTTTGAAAAGATCGTCCAATCGGTTCTCAAGCACCGGAATGCCTACCTTTTTTACATCCATCCGTGGGAAGCCGACCCTGACCAGCCGAAAGTAAAGGGGGTCCCTGCGTTTTTGCGGTTTCGGCACTATACCAATCTGGCAAGAACCCTGCCCCGGCTGAGATTTCTTGTGAGCCGGATGAGGGATTTTTCATTTGTCTCGTGCAATGAGTATATTCGAAAGATGGCAGTCCAATGAGTCGGTCCCGACCTTAAAGCATACCCGGTTGTGAGCCCCATACCAAAAGGGGCGCTCAATGTGAATTACATAAAGGCCGGCCCATTTCTCGGGATTTTGTCCTTCACAGGTCTTCAGGCAGGGAATTCCCCGGTGAGAGCAAGCGTGATGAATTCCGTTCTAATATTTCTTGTCAAGCTGATGAGTTCAGCGCTATAATCGGGACGGCAATAGGTTCTCAAACAAGAACATCTCGCAGGTCTTGGCGCCCATGTATCTCGATTTTTACAGACTTAAAAAAAACCCATTCCATATAACTCCCGACCCGGAGTTCCTCTTTCTCAGTTCAAGCCATAAGGAAGCTTCAGCCTCTTTGATTTATGGTATCGAGGAGAGGAAAGGATTTATAGCCATTACCGGTGAAATCGGCGTCGGGAAAACTACCATACTGCGCTCTTACCTCGAGAGCGCAGACCCCGAAAAACTAAAGGTGGTCTATATTTTTAACGCCATGCTCTCATTTGAGAGCCTTCTCAAGCAAATTTTCAACGAACTGGGGCTTGTTCCAGCCGAAAGCGCAGGGGTTCCCGAGCTTGTAAACCGCCTTCATCGATTTCTCATTGAAGAATACAAGAATGAGAGGAACGTGGTGCTCATAATCGATGAAGTCCAGAATATGCCTATTGAGACTCTCGAAAATCTGCGGATGCTTTCCAACCTTGAAACCTCTAAAGACAAGCTTGTCCAGATAGTAATGGTAGGGCAGCCCGAATTCGACCGAAAGCTGGAATTAGAGGAACTTAGACAACTGAAACAGCGGGTTGCAATTCGTTGCCGGATCAAGCCTCTGACCCGGGAAGAAAGTCTTGCATATATACAGCACCGCCTCATGATGGCTTCTTTGTTTCATAACGAGGTCTTCACGAAAGGCGCCCTCAAAAGAATCATTAAAAAGGCGGGCGGGTTCCCCCGTCTAATCAACATATTTTGTGATAATGCCCTGATCACAGGATTTGGCTATCAGCGTAATCCTGTAGGTGAAAAAATCATAAAAGAGGTGATATCCGACTTCAGGGGTCGAAAGTCTCGTAAGCTTTTCAGAGTATTGCCGGTCGCTGCTGTTTATGTTGGCTTTATTTTGCTTGGTGTTTTTCTTGCCACCTTGCTTGAGAACCGGCCTGAAAAGGAGGCCTCCCAAGTCCCCTACAAGGCGGAGGTAAAACTGGACCTGCCTGCCCCACCCCCGGCGGATCAGTCAGTTCCAGAGCAGGTTCCAGTTGTTGACGAAATCTCCAAGGCGCAGCAGCAGGCTCCAGTTGTCGACGAAACCTCCAAGGTGCAGGAGCAGGTTCCAGTTGTCGACGAAACCTCCAAGGCGCAGCAGCAGGTTCCAGTTGTTGACAAAATCCCCAAGGTGCAGCAGCAGGCTTCCGAATCCGGGCCCCCTAAAGAAATAGAACCGATCCCTGAAAGTCAGGGAAACCCTCTCCTCGAGAAACAAATCCCGGAAGTGGAACCTGCCGAAAAAATTGCAGTCGTCCCGCAACGGGGACCGCTTTTAACCACGGTTCCTTCTAACCTGCCGAAAGAAAAAGGCGCTTCAGCAAGAACCGTGGTCAAAGGGGATAATGTTTCACAGATCCTGGTGGACACCTACGGGCACTATAATCCGGATTTGGTGAAATTATTCAAAGACATCAACCCGCAGGTCAAAGACGTGAACAAAATATTGATTGGCGATCAACTCAAACTGCCTCAGTTGGCTTCGCCAAAATCCCGCACCAAGTAGCGCCTGGAATTAGAGTGTAGCAACCTACTGTATTAATTGAAGTATTCTGCGTTAGGGCTATATCTGCCACCCAATCCATCCCCCTCACATCAGCCCTTTACAGGATGATAACCCTCATATATCGTTAAAAAAAGTTTAAGTATGCCCACTTTTCAGCCGATTTCGCTTGTAATTAAGTTGGCGGGGGCATATCTGTCTTTTGTATCCTGCCCGGTCAAAAGAACGATATCATAGAAAAAACATTGCAAAAAGGTGTGAAAGGTAGTATCCGGTGTCCCGAGGTAAAAAACAAAGGTTTGATTTCAAAACGAAGCCGGGTAGTTTTCTTGTGCGAGGAAGAGGCATCAATGCGTAAAGAGCCAAAAAAATTTGAGTCGCACAAAATGGCAGCCAACCGCAAACCTTCTTGAGAGCTGAGATTATGAAAAAAACAAAACAAATTCGGGGTTTCTGTTTGGTTTTGGTCTTTTTGGCTCTGTCGGCATGTGCTAAAACGCAAGTCGTTAACACCGTTCCTCTCGGGTCCCCCGGCACCATTGCTCCCCCCGTGCTGGATGAATACAAGATCAATATCGGCGATAAGTTGTCCGTAAAGCTGTTTTATAATCCTGAATTAAATCAGGATGTAACCGTTCGCCAAGATGGACGGATAACGCTTCCGCTCTTAAAAGAGATCAAAGCCGTAGGCATGACTCCCGCCAATCTCTCCGAGATGCTGGCTGAGAACTATGCCAAATACCTTGCACAGACGCCTGAGATCAGCGTGATAGTCACTACTTCAGCCGCGCATATCTTTGTAGGCGGAGAAGTGGGCGGTACGGGAGTGGGTACGGTGGGGGGCGGTCTGATAGGGGGCGGTGCGGGAGTTAGAGATCTGCTCGCACCGACGACAGTTTTAGGGGCGATCACGCTGGCAGGCGGGTTCAGCGATCGTGCCGATCGACACCAGGTGATTCTGGTGCGCAGAGGTGAAGACAACAAACCTATCTATATGAAGCTGGATATACTGAATGCCATCAAGGGCATCGACCCGAGCCAGGACATTTACGTGCAGGCTTATGACATAATCGTGGTCCCGAAGATGGGGATCGTCAACGTCGATGTCTGGATAGACCAATACATAAACAAAACCGTCGGCGTCTTAGCCCCATTCGCATGGTACTATACATTACATTAGCAGGCAGGGTAGCCGGCTTTTGCCGCTCAACCCGGCAGCATTCATAAACTGGTTTAGATTGTGGCTTCACAAAACAATTAAATTGGGGTACGGCAATGAATCAAAATCTTCCTGTTAAACGGCCCGATAGTTCTTCTCCTTCAGCCCCGACCGGCAAAGCGTTTCCCATCAGCGAGATGGGACTGCGCGACTGGCTGAGCGCTATATTCAAACACAAATCAATGATTCTAGTGGCTTTTGTCCTGATCTTCTGCCTGAGCGGCGCTTCCATGTTTTTTTATCTGAAATTTGTGCGCAAACCTGTCTACCAGGCCAAGTCGGTCATACTGGTCAACTTCGGATGGGAAAGCCAGAATATAGGCCTTTCACCCGGCCAGCGGCAGCCAACCATGGACACCGGGGAATTACTGGCTACCGAGATCCGAATCCTGCAGTCCAGGGACTTGAAGGAAAAAATAATAAATGAAATGAAACCCGAGGTTATTTTTCCGGACCTGGCACAGAACATTCCGATGGGGTTGGCTCCTGCTGAACGCGCGCTGTATCGGTTCGAAAAAGATTTCTCGGTCAGAAACGCCGGGGGAAACATTCTTGAAGTCTCTTTTAATGGAGCCGATCCCCCAACGACAGCAACGGTTGTGAATGACATGGTTGCTTCTTACATCGATAAGCGCGCCGATACCTACAGAAACCCGAAAGTTTTGCAATTCCTGAACCAAAAAACCGGGGAATACAAGCAAAAGCTCGCGGAGGCGGAAAGTAAACTCAAAGTCTTCAAGGACCAAACAAACGTGATTTCGTTCGATGAGCAGCGCACTATTCTGCTCAATAAGCAGAGGCTACTTGTTGGCGATCGCCAGGATAATGAAATCCAGATCGCCCAACTCCAGGAAAAGACATCTGAACTTGAAAGACAATTACCCCTCTTGCCAAAAGCTACAAGTGTCCCCGCCGCCAGGGGGGAGATGGAACTGCGCCTCCTCACGCTCGAGCTTCAGGGAAAGGAGCTTCGGTCGAAATACAAGGAAGATAACCTTCTTGTCGTCACCAATCGCGAGCAGGTCGCACTGGCCAAGAGCTATCTCAACGCGGCAGGCCCAACGGTGTCTAACGACCCTGCTCATCAGGACATGCAGAAGCAGATATTGCAAAACAAGGCCGAGGTGGGTGCGCTCAAAGTGAGGCAAAAAGGGCTCGATGACGAGATAAAAGCGGTGAGCGCGCAACTTAGCGCTTTCGAATCTCAAGAGTCCAAATATAAACAGATGTCTCGCGATGTTGCGGATAGTGAAGAAAGTTATAAGACTTATCTTTCCAAGTTGGAAGAAGCCCGTATACATGATGAGCTTGACAGGCAGAAAATGACCAGTGTAAGCGTGCTGGAACCCGCTTCAATACCCATAATACCCAACAATCTTCCGCATCCGTTCATTTTTTATATTTTAGTAGCATTGTTCCTCGGAATTGCAGGCAGCATAGGTCTTGCTTTTATCGTGGAAATCCTGAGCCCTGCCATGAGCACCCCGGCCCAGGCGGAAAGGCGGTTGGATTTGCCGGTGCTTGCCGTGGTTGCGGCCAAGTGATTTTTGGGTCAGATGCTTTTTTTATTTTAATGAGTCTGTGGAGATCAGGGAAAATTGTTACTGGCGAGATTTAAGAGCAGGTCATCGACGGGCTGCTACCACAAGGGGAATTCCATCACCCTCCATTAAAGGTGAAGTATGAGCAAAATTTATGAGGCGTTGCAACAGGCTCACCGGGAAAAGAAAACGAGCGGAAAAAGCGTCGAGGCTATCATCCCCCAAAACCTTCTCCTTAATGAAAAAGTGGGGATGGGCGAAGAGATGCTCAGTCTCTTCAAGGTTGTCGATACCCGGCTCCCGGACATGAAAAACCGTGTGCTCCAGTTTATCGGGTCCCGCCCGGGTGAGGGGACATCGACTATTGCACGGGAATTCGCCAGGATTGCAGCGGAGCGGATTGGCCAAAGGGTGCTGCTGGTGGATGCGGACCGGTACGAGGGGACCCAGTCAAAGTTCTATTCAGTCCAATCACAACGCAGCTGGGCCCAGGCTATCGAGGAACCCGCCGACCTGGGGCTCGCCCTTCACAGGGTGGGTGAATCGAGCTTATTTATCTCCCCTGCGTCCAGTACCGGCGCTCCCACCCCTGAGCTTTTCAATTCGCCTCGGTTCGAGGAATTCTGGGCCAGTATAAAGATCAACTTCGATCTCGTCGTTATCGATTCTCCGGCGCTTGCAATCTCACCCGATGCTTTTGCCATAGCCTCAAAGGTGGATGGAGTAATCCTTGTTGTGGAGGCGGAAAAGAGCAGATGGCGTACAGCCAGACATGTGAAGGAACAGATAGAGAGGGTAGGAGGGAACATGCTGGGGATCGTATTTAACAAGAGACGCTATTATATCCCTCAATCTATCTACAAACACCTGTAGGCGAGCAAAGAGAAGGCCCCGGCTCCATTTATTATTGCGGAATGAATCCGGACGCATACTTCCCCATCCAGCATCATGCATTATCCTCCCCGGAAATCGCGTATAACAGTCATTGTCTCTTATAAGCCGCCATTTCAACCATAGCAAAGATTCCAACCTCGGATACAATCCATCTGAAGAGGGAATCTTTCTTGATGGCTCTTTACGCCTTTCTTTAAGGAGCATGGGTAATTTCAAAGGCAAATGAGCTTCGATGTTTCACAGTACTGTTCACTGGAGCGTCAATACTTCGTGAATATATGAAAACATCAGGAACAATAAATCCCACCCTGTCCGCTGCAAACCGTTACAAGATCATGAGCCTGACGTGGCTTGAGTCTGCAAGGGGGCAAGGTGACTACCCTGGGATTGGATACATGAAGAAAACACTTGCTCCCGGGCGAGGGATGGGCATGCACACTGCCTATGGCCCCCGGCCTCAGGGCAGCGGGTTGGAGTGTGTTTATCCTGACAACCGTTTCCTGGAGCCCGCCTTTCATTCGCAAGTATGCGAAACTTAGCAACGGCCCTTACGTTTCAAGCCCGGAGTGCCTGAAGGTGCTTGACCGATTGGTCAATATGGAAGGATCGACAGAGGTATTGCGAATTCGTACCCGAAAGCGGCTATAGAATAGATAAACATAAACACACATACAAAGGTGGATTTGTGTTCGGATTATCCTGGAGGCTCTTGAGAGAATGCGCTGCCGTTGCGCAGGGATTAAGAATAAAAATTTATGACGACTGGCAGCCTGAACTGGATGACGTCCTTGAAAACCTGCCGGAGGAAGATATTTTCCCGCACGAACTGTTCCGTTTGTTAATGAAGTTGCCAAACCCCAGGAGGAAACAAATCATCCTGGTGACTGAACGAGGAGAACCATTAGCGCTCGCCGGTGCCAGGAACAGGTGGGGAAACTGGGAGCCGGTTACCCGTGGGATTGTTCCAGGAGTGCTCTTCCCTGTAAAAGAAGGCTGCCTCAGCCGCGTGTTACCGGCGCTTGGCCTGCACCTGGATGTGCAATGGTATAGATGGCCAGAGCCGCCGCCAATGGCCAGGTGGATGCGGCAAGTCGAATCATTTCCCACTTGCGGCATGCGCTGCTCTGAAGATTTTGAGGCTCATTGGCGTAAGTCGAATCTCTGGAGAGATATAAAACGACCAAGAAACCGATGTCGTGGATTCGAGTTGAAGGTTAACGCAACCAATTCCATTGAATTGATCATAAAGGGTTGGGACCAAAAATGGCGCGGCTCTCAAGGAGGGGAGCAGAGCCAGGATATCACTGAACAGATTGTGGCAACCGAATACCTGCAAAAAAGAGGATTGTATTATTCGCTGTCGCTGCTTGACCGGGATGAACCCGTGGCTGGCATTACTTTCATGATTCACCGCAACGAAGCGGTGGCTCACCTCACTTATCGCAATCCGAAATACGACTGGCACGGAGGATTGACCCGTCTTTGGGAGATGTTCTTTTGGTGGGCCAGGGATATGGGATTCGATGGAATATCCCTCGGTTACATACGCCCTATGCCACATTATGATTACAAGAAGAGATGGGCGCCGGAGCGTGGGCAATATATTGAATTCACTGTCTGCCCCGACATTGTCCGGGTTGCCGATCGCGTTTCCAGGTTGACCGGGACTGTTCGCAGGGATTGGTAGTTTGTGAATGGCGCCTGGTGCAGCATCACTGAAATTGATAAGTTAATATGATGCTGTTGATAACCATCCTGTAAGATTCGGGCAGGATTGCCATGCTATTTATGGATCATCGGTAAGACCTTTTAAAATAATAACAATAACTCATAATGATTAACCGGGTATGCGCTCGACAATCTCCGGGATTTTGCAGGAACTTTGATTGGGTTGGATTGTCGTTTGTATTTGCAGCCGGTTACCGGCAGGCTATGACTAAGCTTTGATATAGGAATCATTCGCGAGGCTATTCTATACTATGAGTAACCAAAGTCAGCAACCGCACTATGAAAGCAGGGACGGAGTTTTTTCCACCTTCCGTGAAATGGTTCAAGAAGTCGTTGAGTATCGCGAACTCCTTTTTCAAATGACGCTTCGCGATGTGCGCATCAGGTACAAACAGGCAGTCATGGGGTTTGGCTGGGCGCTTTTTATGCCGATGATGATTGTAGCGGCCGGACTGCTGATCAAGATGGTTATGGCGCAGATGTCCGGCGGCAGGCTCGAGGCGGCCGGCGCCGGGAGTATGATGGTCAAGGCTTTGCCCTGGTCCTTCTTCGTCGGTGCAGTCGGTTTCGCCACGAACAGCCTCACATCCAATGCCGGTCTTGTGTCCAAAATCTATTTTCCCAGGGAGATTTTTCCATTTTCCGCCACCCTGGCCCAGATGTTCGACACGGCTATCGGCTCTATCCTGCTCGCACTGGTTCTTTTCGGGTTCATGAAGATCGGCATCTCGATAGAAATTTTATGGATATTTCCACTGGTGCTGTGTCTGCTGATGCTCACCATCGGGGCAGGGCTGCTCCTCAGTTGCGCCAACCTGTTTTTCCGTGACGTTAAATACATCGTCCAGGTGCTCATCACGTTCGGGATCTTTTTTACCCCCGTCTTTTACGACGCAGTCAACCTGGGCCCCTCCGGGTGCCGAATTCTCATGCTGAATCCCCTGGCCCCTATTTTTGAGGGCCTGCGCCTGTCAATCGTAGAGCACCACAACCTGGCCCGCTCGCTGGTCGTAGCCGCGGCTTCAGGCCGGGACGTGGTAGCCTGGCACCCGTCCTATCTTCTGTACTCCGCAATTTGGGCGGTTGTTCTTTTCTTCGGGTCCTGGGTGATTTTCCACAAGCTGGAAAGTACTTTCGCCGAATATGTTTGAAAGAGGCCCGAAACGTAAGGGTTCACCACAGAGACACAGAGGACACAGAGGACACAGATGTGGATTTAAATACTATAACAGAGCGGATCATTGGGGCGGCGATTGAAGTGCATAAGGTATTGGGGCCGGGGCTGATGGAGTCGGCCTACGAGGAGTGCCTATGTCGAGAGTTGGTACTGCGCGGCGTCGGCCTTGAGAGGCAGTTGCCATTGCCGGTTGAATACAAGGGGGTCAGGCTAGATTGCGGCTACCGTCTTGACCTTCTCGTCGAACAATCTGTCGTAGTCGAAATCAAATCGTTGTCCTCCATCGAACCGATTCATGAAGCACAACTTCTGACCTACCTGAAACTGGGAGGCTGGAAGCTCGGCCTGCTCGTCAACTTCAATGTCCCGACATTAAAGGATGGCATACGTCGGAGAATTCTATGACCTTGAGTCATCCACCACAGAGGCACAGAGGATACAGAAAAAATTTTAGCAGCTTACAATGCTTACAATAAAATGCTATGCGTCTTTTCGGTGAATGGTTACGAGAATTCTATGACCTTTTCTTTACTCCGTGTCCTCTGTGCCTCTGTGGTGAACGCTTTTGCTCTGCGGTGAACGGGTACACCGGAAGAGGCGTTTTCGACGGCTTTGTTCACTCTTTCATGGGAAGTGAAGTTCAATGGCAGAACATGCAATAGAAGTTTCAGGCATCTGGAAAAAATTTCGCCGAGGTCAACTTCACGACTCCCTGCGTGACCTCATTCCAGCCATGGCAAGGCGTCTTCATCGGAGAAGCCCGGAGAATACCGGCCTGAACGGGAACTCTTTCTGGGCGCTAAGGGATGTAAGCTTCCACCTGGACCGCGGAGAGGCCTTGGGCATTATCGGTCCCAACGGGTCAGGCAAGAGTACGATGCTCAAAGTGCTTGCCCGCATTCTCAAGCCCAACATGGGCCAAATCAAGGTAAACGGACGCCTTAATGCCCTGATAGAAGTCGCCGCAGGCTTCCATTCCGATCTCACAGGCCGTGAGAACGTTTACCTCAACGGCGCCATATTGGGTATGAAGAAGCGGGAAGTTGACCGCAAGCTCGATCAGATCATTGAATTCTCGGGGATCGAGCCCTTTATAGATACCCCGGTGAAGCGCTATTCGTCGGGCATGCAGGCTCGGCTTGGGTTTTCGGTTGCCGCTCACCTCGACCCGGACGTCCTGCTCGTCAACGAAGTCTTAAGTGTCGGGGACATGCAGTTTCAGAGCCGTTGCATCGCCAGCATGAACGATAAACTGAAGAACGGCGCCACCATAATTTTTGTAAGCCACAATCTGCCGGCAGTGGCTGCGCTTTGCCCCAAGACCCTGGTCCTGCATCGCGGTGAGACTGAGTTTTTGGGTAGCAGCCGGGAGGGTATCGAGCGCTACATGGAATTGTCAGACAACAAAAAAGATGAACACACAGATGCGTCGATCTCATTGACGCACGCTTCCTGGAATGCGTCAGGGAACGACCTTATAAGGCCGGGTGATACATTCGAGCTAAAAATCGGATTGCGCTTTCTGCAACAGGTGGCCCATCCGACATTTGTACTCATGTTTGGTCGAATTAAGGACAGTTTGGATATATACCAGGCAGAGGCCCAACAGCTTGGCGTTTCACCACGTATTTATGAAAAAGGTGAAGAGATACTACTGAGTTTCAAAGGTAAGATCAATCTATTGAGAGGCCTCTATGATGTTGGATTTAAAATAGTTCTTTCAGGACAGGATACGGCTATCTTTCGCATAAATACAATACATAAGTTCTATGTCCACGAAACTGCATCTCTATTGGGTATGGTCGATTTTAGTTGTACTGCATCGGAGTCTCGGCTCGAAGGGAGTATCATACCACAGGGGCAAGATAGTGCGGTTTCTATATAATCTTAGGTATCTATGTACATTTGCATACAGTCAACATAATTGGAAACTTAAGGATATGATATTTTTGCTTGTATGCATAGTTGCAACCCCAATATGTACTATGACGTTACGTTTTAACGAAGCCAAGAGATGATCAGTATGCTTATACCTCAACCAGAGAAGCTATCATGTACAGGACCTTTACTCGGGGGGCTTAGAAAAACGCTCCTGATCTGCAAGGTCCTGGGTGCATCGATGAGGAGCATGTCCAAAGATGCCTGGCGTATACTAAGGGATAAGGTCGTCAAACGGTTGAGGCAAGATTTAAACCGGACTCGGGCAAATGCCAATTTCAAGGCTCGTGCCAAGCGTAAACTCCCACAGAAACAACCGATCACTGTGCTGTTTGTTTGCCATTTGCCGGCACTGTGGAGTATGTTCGATTCTGTTTATGATGCTATGATTGAAGCCCACGATTTCAATCCGATTGCCGTTGCTTTGCCATATAACTATTCCACTCTGCCAGAAGGACAATATAAAGATGAAGGTGCATTCGAATATCTAAAAGAGAGAGGGATAAATGTCATCAGGGGGTACGATAAAGGAAGGGGAGAATGGCTGGATCCAGCGTCAATCGATCCCGATTATGTTTTCTTTCAGCAACCCTATCCTTTTTTTCCCCCGATGTGGTCCGCCGAAAAGATTTCAATGTTTGCCCGGATAAGTTTTGTTTCATATTGCCCCACACTAGAAATTGACTCCCCTGGTGTGGGATTTTTTCAATATACGAGTCTGTTTTTTGTAGAGCACGAACGTGAAAGAGTAGCATTTGATATAAACTTCAAAAACATAAACTGGTTTAATAAAGAAAGAGTTCTAGTCACCGGTACGCCCAAATTTGATTATTTGACAAAAAAGGCCGAGCCCAGCGGCAGAGTGTGGAAACGCGGTATGCGGAAAGATGTAAAAAGAATTTTATGGGCACCCCGCTGGCGCACAGAAGAAGGGACTTGCCATTTTTTCGATTATAAGGATTACTTCTCTGCGTTTTGTAAAACGCACCAGGATATCGACTTCGTTTTTCGTCCCCATCCGTTATGTTTTTGGAACTTTCTGGAAACCGGAGAAATGTCCGTTGAAGAGCTGGAATTGATGAAGGCCGGCTACGAGAATTCGACTAATATGGTTATAGATTCAACACCTGAGTATGTAGATACCTTCCTTACAAGTGACTTTCTTATTTCTGATTTTTCATCGATGGCAATAGAATATCTTGCTACAGGTAAACCTGTTATTTATACCCACAGAGTGAATTATTTCAATGAGCATGGACGTTCCTTATCCAAAGGCATGTACTGGGTCAGGAATACCAGGGAACTTGATAAAACTATCTCCATGCTTCTGTCCGGAGACGATCCATTGCGCGAGAAAAGGGCCGAACTTATTGACTCACTGATCTTTAGGCCGAAGGGTGGGTCCGGCAGGCTGATTATAGAACATCTCAGGGCCGATTACCGGAAGTAGACGGCAATTGCAATCAACGCAACGCTGAAATTGTCGTAAATCGGCGTAATCGTTCACCGCACAGACGCAGAAACCATTTCACCACAGAGGCACAGAGAACACAGAGGAAATCAAAATTCAGCAAGATCAACAAAAGTCTCAGGGCTTAGAAATAGCCATTTCTGTTAATCCTGTTAATCCTGTCTAACAAAGCTTTTCTCCGTGTTCTCTGTGCCTCTGTGGTGAACCGGTAGAAATCGGCGAAGGTTGAGGAGGGGGCATATGCCAAGTGTCTACATCGGAATGACCGTTGATGTGCTGCATCACGGCCACATTAACATCATCGAGCATGCGCGCCGCCATGGTGATGTGATGATAGGTCTTCTTACCGATGCCGCAGTGGCTGATTACAAGCGATTACCCTACCTCACCTATGACCAGCGCAAAAAAATTCTCGAAAATATTACGGGGGTCACGCAAATCGTTCCCCAGGAGGAATGGGACTATGCGCCAAATCTCAGGCGCTATCGCCCCGACTTTATGGTGCATGGCGACGACTGGCTGGAAGGCCCGTTAGCGCCCTATCGCCAGAGGGCATTGGAAGCCCTTGCAGAATACGGGGGTAAATTAATCGAAGTTCCCTATACGCAGGGGGTTTCCTCTCAGGCGATAGTATCTCAGTTGCAAGGCCTGGGTACAACACCGGACATCAGGCGCCGGACCCTGAAACGGCTATTGGCGGCAAAGCCGATTTCCCGTTTTATCGAGGCTCACAACCCGATTTCCGCCCTTATTTCCGAGCATGCAAAAGTTGATGTTGACGGAAAGGTACGGCAGTTTGACGGCTTTTGGTCGAGTTCACTCACGGATTCAACCGCCAGAGGCAAGCCCGACATCGAGGCATTGGATATCAGCATCCGGCTTTCCAATGTGAATGATATTTTTGAAGTGACCACAAAGCCGCTGATTATCGATGGCGACACCGGAGGTAAGCCCGAGCACTTTGAACTGCATGTGCGATCGATGGAACGACTCGGTATTTCAGCGGTCATTATTGAGGACAAGAAAGGTCTCAAGAAAAACTCTTTGCTTGGAACCGATGTTGTACAAGACCAGGAGAACGTAGAGTTATTTTGCGACAAGATACGGGCGGGGCGCGCCAGCCGTGTAAGCGGCGACTTTATGGTGATAGCCCGCATTGAAAGTCTGATCCTTGACAAGGGGATGAACGATGCTGTCGAGCGAGCGAAGGCTTATGTCGAGGCAGGTGCTGACGGCATCATGATCCACAGCCGCAAGAAAGGGCCGGACGAGGTGTTTGAGTTTGCCAGCATCTTCCGCAGTAATTTCCGGTCGGTTCCTCTTGTGTGTGTGCCTACCAGCTATAACACCGTTACCGAAAATCAGCTCGCCGGGCAAGGGTTCAACATCGTGATCTATGCCAACCATATGCTGCGCGCAGCTTATCCTGCGATGCAGCGCGCCGCAAATGAGATACTTCGCAACGCCCGCTCGGCTGAAGTTGATTCTTATCTGATGGGCATCAAGGAAATACTTGAACTGATTCCAGGGACTAATCGATGATTGATCCGCTTGAGTTCGTCGCCTCACTGGAAAAACTGGGAATCCGCTTTGTGACAGGCGTTCCCGACTCGCTGCTCAAGAACGCCTGCGCCTCTATTATGTCCTGCTTCCCCCCGAATCGGCATATCATTGCCACAAATGAAGGTTCCGCTGTTGGTTTGGCGATCGGCCATTATCTTGCTACCGGCCGGCCTGCACTGGTCTATATGCAGAATGCCGGATTGGGAAATGTGGTCAATCCCGTAACGTCGCTTGCCGACCCGCAGGTGTATGCGATTCCGATGGTATTCATGATTGGCTGGCGTGGTGAAATGCTTGCCGACGGCAAGCAACTCCATGACGAACCCCAGCATGTTAAACAGGGACAAATCACGTTGCAGCAACTGGAAATCCTGGGCGTTCCCTATTGTATTGTTGACGGTAATACAACAATTATCGAGCCGGTATTAAGTGAGCTCATCGGTCTTGCAATGTCGAGATCAGGCCCGGCGGCCCTGGTAGTGCGGAAGCAAACATTCGCGCCATTCAAGCTGCCGAAACCCGATCGCGAAGAAAGCCAAATGTCGCGCGAAGCAGCGATCGCCGCTGTCGTCGCCGCAGTTCCCGACAATGTGCCCATAGTATCGACGACCGGCATGGCATCGCGTGAATTGTTCGAGATCCGCAAGGCAGCGGGCAGCGGTCACCACAGGGACTTCCTGACAGTGGGGGGAATGGGCCATGCAGGACAAATCGCCGCCGGTATAGCTCTTGCTAGACAGGATCGTCAAGTGGTCTGCCTCGACGGTGACGGCGCGGTTTTCATGCACATGGGAGCTTTGGCAGTCAGCGCCGATTGTTCCAATCTCTTGCATATCGTGCTCAACAATGGCTGCTACGATTCAGTCGGCGGCCAGCCAACGAAAGGGGCTTTTCTTGATTTCACGAGGATTGCCGCGGCCTGCGGATACAGGTGCGTCTCCCGGGCCACGACCACGGACGAAATCGCCGTGAATGTTCAGGCTATGTTGGGGAGCGGCATGAGTTCATTCCTGGAAATCAAATGCAGACCTGGAGCACGAGCAGACCTTGGCCGTCCCGACCGTACGCCGCTGCAAAACAAGCTCGATCTTATGCGATTCCTTCAAGGAGATTCATGAATAAAAAGCACAAGTTCATAGAAGACTTCGTGGCCGAACAGAACCAGCGTAAGATGTTGTTTACGGCCGGGCCGGCCAGTCTGCTGCCTGAAAACCTGACCGGGCTGCGCCCTTGTTTCGGCAGAGGCGACGATGACTACGCCGAAGTTGAAAAGCAGGTCCTCAACGCGCTCAAAACCATGACCGGCCATCAACACATTGTGCGCATGCAGGGGTCTGCGAGCCTTGCGATAGAGATAGCGATCTTGAACTTCATCTATGGTCGTGTGTTGGTAATATCGACAGGCTATTATTCCGATCGCTTGAAATGGCTTGTGGATTCCGCCTGTCGCCGCACAGGCGCGGTAACTAAAGTGGAAACTATCGACTGGCGCGATCTGGATGCAGTTTCAGGCAAATTCGATTGGGTGCTGTCTTGCTACACGGAGACGAGTTGCGGGTTGAAATTGCCCGTTGAATCCCTGGCGGCGCTGGCTGGACGCGCCGGCGCATTCCTGATGGTTGATGCGACAGCCTCAATCGGACTTGAAGAAAGGCACGATCTTGCGGATGTGATTGCTTTCAGCTCCTGCAAAGGATTATTCGGCTTCACAGGTTGCAGCTTTATTTCCTTTAACCGGCCGGCAACCGTGGAGGTCGATTCCTTTTATCTCAGACTTGATACTCATAGCGGCAAATTAATGACAGGGCCTTATCATTCCATTTGTTCACTCGTGGATGTGTTGCCAAAACACGACGACTTTCGTGCTTCCGTGGTCGAGAACAAGCGAATATTTTTAAACCGCATGCGAAGCCACCTGACCCTGCCCGATGGCAACCAACCCCTTTTATGCACGCATGTAGACTGCGAAATAGAAAGTCACGATCCACGAGTTTTGCTTTACAGACCGCGTAGCAACATAGGAGGGAGCGTGGTTTGCCACTTAGGTGAAGTTCATCTGGGGCGAGCCGCTCGCGCCGCCATTCTTGACGGTCTGGAAATTCCGGGTGCGGCGGGTCCTGCGCGTGAAGGCTGCGACATATGAAAAAAAAAGTGAAGCGAATTATGGTCAACATGTCGGCCACGCTCATCCATCACGGCCACATACGCATACTCAAAGCCGCCAAAGAATTGGGCACAGTGATTGTGGCGCTCACCACGGACGAAGAGATCATATCTAAAAAGGGCTATGAACCGGAGCTGAACTTCGCGGAGCGCCGTGAGATACTTGAAGCGATCAAGTACGTTGATGATGTGGTGCCCTCGCCGTGGTTATTAAATGAGTCATTTCTCGATTTACATAACATCGATTTGCTGCTGCATGGCCATGACAATTCGAACCCCATCGGTCCCGAACGTCTTTCAATCCTGCCGCGTACGAAGGGCATAAGCAGCAATCTGCTGCGCAGCAGAGTTTTGAAATCCGTAGCTGCGATTATGGCGGCTGGAGAGGAGCCAGGCCAAGATGACCCGGAACTGGAAAGACATCCGGAACCGCAGAACATCGGGCAGTGAGGAAGTGGGTCTGGAGTGCCTCATCAAGCTAGATGGGTTTGATACGGGTGCCGGCCGGATAGAAGCGGACGACTGGCGCAAGTATGCGGCGCTCATCGCTGAAAAGCTCTGCATACGAGACGGCGCAACTGTGTTTGAGGTAGGTTGTGGTGCGGGGGCGTTTCTGTATGCATTGCGGGAGAAATATTCGCTGTCCGTTGGCGGCATTGACTATTCAGCGGGCCTTATAGCCGCAGCATCCCGCATTATGACTGACGGAGACTTCAGAGTAGCGGAGGCCAAAGAACTCGAAGTTCAACCACAATTCGATTACGTCATTGCTAACAGTGTATTCCATTACTTTAATCCTGAGCATGCCGCTGAAGTCTTGGACCGGATGATACAAAAAGCCCGTATCGCTGCAGCTGTAATGGACATTCCTGCCTTGTGTACAAAAGATGAGTCGGAAAAGTTGAGGCGGGAGTACTTGAGTCCGCCTGAATACAAACTGAAGTATGCCGGCCTGGAGCATACTTATTATGCACGTGACTGGTTTAAAACGCAGGCAGAGGTGCGCGGGCACGAGTGTTTAGTGTTCGACGGCTGTGTTCCAGGCTATGCCCAGAATCGGTTTCGCTTTGGATGTATTATTCGAATCTCCAGCGATTTTGGGGGACGGCCTTAACTTATGCCAAACGTAAGCCGGAATAATGCACCAAGTGTATAATAATAGGCGCCGAATAGTAGTTTTGAGTCGGAAATTCACTCTAAGAAGTGTAGGGAGCGTTGAACATCCATGAACCTGGATTATGGGTGAGCATGCCTGACAGTAATACTGTGTTTTGGGTCTACGGCCCTATACAAGCACTTGATTATATTACCCTCCGAAATTTGAAAGCCGGTATTTTGCAAAGGTCTCAACAGGTAACACTATGGAACTATCTCTTGTCATATGCACAAGAAACCGCTCCAGCTCACTGCGAGAGACTCTTCTAAGTCTAAAAAAGATTCGGGGAGGATTGGACTGGGAACTGGTTGTGGTAAACAATGGGTTAACGGACGATACCGGAGAGGTCCTCAATCGGTTTCGCCAGGAATTCCACCGCCCATTTGAAATAATCAACGAACCCAAACCCGGTAAGGGACGAGCCCTGAACGCAGGCTGGAAAATCGCACGCGGGCCTGTGATTGCATTCACCGATGATGATTGTTATCCGGCGGAAGACTGGCTCGAGGCAATCCTTGCATGTTTTCAAAGAGACGGGATCGGTTTTGTTGGGGGCCGGATCCTGTTGCATGATCCGACAGACTTTCCGATTACGATCCAGAAACTTGATCGGCCAGTGGAGTTGTGCCCGCGGGATTTCATCCCCGCCGGGCTGATTCAAGGGGCGAATTTAGCTTTTCGCCGCACGGCATTGGAGAAGGTCAACGGCTTTGACGTTCGGATGGGTCCAGGAACGCCGTTTGTTTGCGAGGAGCTCGACATCCTGGCCAGATTGCTGGCCAACGGCTATACGGGAGCATACGATCCGAGGCCTTTGGTGTACCATCACCATCGGCGAAAGACTGCGGCAGAAGCGGCCTCGTTGATGAAAATCTACGACTATGGCCGGGGCGCTTACTATGCCAAGTGTTTGTTGAATCCTGTCTTGCGCAAGGTGTATGCAAAAAACTGGTATTGGGGGATCCGAAACCAAGGCAGCTTGACGACTTTACGGGAGGCTTTGGGAGCAATTAATTTCCTGGCCCGCTCAATTGGGTTTCAATCAGGACAATAAGATGCTCCAATGATCGGACAGTGGTAATCACCGTGCGAGGCAGCAGATAAACAGTGATACAGAGGTGGCGAATCACAATATGAAGATAACCGTCGGGATTTGTACCTGGAACCGTGCAAAGTTGCTGGACCTTACGCTGGGCAGAATGATTTCCATGCGCATCCCCGAAGGGGTGACCTGGGAACTGCTGGTAGTAAACAACAATTCCACTGATGATACCGAAAGTGTGATCACATCCTATGAGAACAGGCTCCCCCTGCGCAGGTTGTTTGAACCAAGTCCGGGTCTGTCTAATGCTCGGAACCACGCAATCCGTGAGGCCAAAGGTGGTCTAATCATCTGGACCGACGACGACGTTCTCGTTGACTCAGATTGGCTGGCCGCCTATGCGGCGGCGGCAGATCGATGGCCCGATGCAGCCTTCTTCGGCGGCCCAATAGAGGCATGGTTCGAGGGCGAGCCGCCTGCATGGCTTCGGCATGTATCGTCGTTCGTCTCGCGTGACTTTGGAAAAGAACCGTGCGTGCTTACCGGGGAGAAACTCCCCGTTGGTGCTAACATGGCTATGCGCACGGCTGTCCAGCGGCACTATATGTTTGACCCGGAGCTGGGGATCCGGCCAAATAGCCTGTTGTGCGGTGAGGAAACCGCGGTATTCGGGCAAATGACGCGCGATGGGTTGGAGGGCCGATGGGTCCCGGATGCGCGGGTAAAACACTTCACTCCTCGTGAACGGCAGACGATGCCTTACCTGCGGAAATATTATCATGGTTATGGATTATTTTTGGCACGGACTGCTGAAAAAGCCGAGACGGCTTTGCTGTTCGGCTACCCGCGCTGGCTCGTTCGGAAGGTTTTGCAGTGTGAATTGAAGTACCGGATGCGCAGACTCCTGTGCGCCCCTGACGTGTGGATCGACGATCTGGTGCAGGCCAGTACGCTCTGGGGCATGCTCGAAGGAAGTCGCACCGATAGAAAACAGGGTCAAATCCGGGGGAGGCACGCGCATTAAAATTCTCGAGGCGGCGGCGTACGGAAAGCCAGTGGTTTCCACAACTATCGGAGCTGAAGGAATAGACCTGCGGGATGGGGAAGAAATACTTTTGCGCGATGCCCCTGGATCTTTTGCCGAAGCCTGTATACTACTTCTAAAAGATAGAACCTTGGCGGTCAAAATTGGCCGTGCTGCGCGCTCGGTTGTGGCTCGAAAGTATGACAGGAATAATGCCGTTAACAGGATCAGGATGTACCTGAGCAAATCCGGAGATTAGCATCCTCGCCAGATTGCAGGCCAACGGCTATACGGGAGCATACGATCCGAGGCCTTTGGTGTACCATCACCATCGGCGAAAGACTGCGGCAGAAGCGGCCTCGTTGATGAAAATCTACGACTATGGCCGGGGCGCTTACTATGCCAAGTGTTTGTTGAATCCTGTCTTGCGCAAGGTGTATGCAAAAAACTGGTATTGGCGGATCCGAAGCCAAGGCAGCTTGACGACTTTACGGGAGGCTTTGGGAGCAATTCATTTCCTGGCCCGCTGGCGCAGTTAGTAGGGCTTAGGTGTAATATTACATGAGCAAGATACAAGTTTCAATTATAATTCCGACTTATAATAGAGCGTTGCGTTTGACTAAGGCTCTCGATTCAATTGTACTTCAATGGAATGATTTATATGAGCTAATAGTTGTTGATGACGGATCAACAGATAATACAAAATCGATTATAGAAGATTACAGTAAACGTATAGATATCAAATATATTTACCAGGACAATTCCGGCAAGCCTGCATCGGCCAGGAATACGGGCATAAAGCACGCCAAGGGGGATTACGTTTGTTTCCTGGATTCGGATGATATTCTGGCGAAGGGCAGCATAGAAAAGAGAAGGCGATTCCTCAGCGAACATGAAGACGTGGCCATGATATACGGCGATTGGATGGATATGTTTACGGATTCTTCGGGTATCTTGCTACAGCAAAGTCCATCATGGGTTGTGCTGGAGGGATTCCTTGATAAGATCCCTGGTTATTTTATCGAAATGGGGAATGATAACCTTATAACATTCAATCCATCGATCGTCAATATGATTTTCACTAGAGAATTCATTGTTACAAGTTGTGTTATGGTAAGGAAAGCAGTATTGGACCGGGTTGGCTATTTTGACGAAAATTTTACGATTTCTGAGGATAGGGATCTATGGATAAGGGTCTGCATCGATTATTATACGGCCTATATAAAGGATGTTTTGGTATATAAATATCGGCATAATGATAATATTACCAATACCAGCGTTGCATTTAATTATCATCAGGATTGTCAATGCATTGAAAAGCTCCTTATGAATTCGAATATCTTGAACGGCCCACATAAACGCATAGCCCAGATGTCTTTGGCTGAATTTTATGGTAAAATAGGAAGGTATTTTTGGTATCGCGATGATTTGACAAGTGCTAAGCTGTATCTAAAGAAGGCAATGACTTATAAACCGATGCGACTAAGCACATATGTTTATGGACTATTTAGTTGTTTCCCACATAATGTTACAATGCGTGTGAAATCGTTTAAAAGATTCTTAAGTCGAGTTATAGGTACATAAGACGACCTGTCCTCGGTCTGGCCGAATAGCAAGCCCGTGCCCAAGAAATTATTGCGTTTCGTGCCACCAAGATTTTTGGTCCGTTTAAAAGACTCCATAGATTTATTGCTGAATCGGAACAATGTTTCCAAATGAACTTATGGACTGGAGCGGATTCAGGACAGAGACAATTCCTTTGCGCTGTTCAATGAAACTTCGGATTTTATCTATGCAAGCAGCAGCACAAAGCAGAAAGTAATCATGAACAAGAATTCAAATGTTGTAAGGATTGGAATAGAAGCCAGGGTATTATGCAATAATGAAAGAAGAGGTGTTGCTCAGTATCTTTATAGACTGATTTCAGAGCTTGCAAATATCAGTACCAATGAAAAGTATTATCTATTTGTAGATAGAGATATTCATCCAAATAATATTATTAATCATCCAAGAGTTGAAGTTCTGAAAATACCTGAGTGCAAAGGATATCGATTCAATTCATGGCTTCATTATAAGTTGCAATTACATATTTTAAGAAATAGGTACGATCTTGTTTATTATCCTCATAATGTCTTACCGATCTATAATCCGACCAAAGTGGTTCTTGGAATCCATGATGCAAAACTGTTCAGAATCAGGAATACCCTTTTGGGCAGGTATGTCGCAGACGCGGGCATGTATCTACCCATGGCTGTGAAGAGAGCTGACAGGGTAATTTGTATGTCTCGATTTAGCCTGCTCGAAATAGAACGTGATATTGGTGATCTTAACAATGCCATAGTGGTTCATGAGGGAATTTCACCGATTTATGATATTGTTAAGATCGACGGGACTATTCGCGAAAAAATAAGAATAAAATACGGCATAACTAACAAATTCATTTTGGCTTTGGCGGCCAGCGCTAAATATAAGAATGTAAATATGCTTGTGGAATCATTTGATATGATAAGAAATAAATTACCAGACAAATATAAATTAGTATTGGTTGGTAGTCAGAGCGTATCGGATGTAGATTTTATTAATACCATACAACGACGTGGTTTGAATGATGACGTGACATACACAGGGTATATACCCGATCAGGAATTAATTGTATTATACAATTGCGCTGAGTGTTTTGTGTTTCCGTCATTATATGAAGGGTTTGGATTTCCACCTTTAGAGGCAATGGCCTGTGGCACACCGGTTTTAACTTCTAATGTCTCCTCTATTCCTGAGATTGTAGAAGATGCATGTGTGCAAGCTGACGCTACGGACAAAATGAATTTCAGCGAAGCATTATATGACTTTCTTATTAATCTAAGAAATGTAGAGTATCGAAAGAGAATAGTTGAGAAAGGATACGCGCATGCAAAAAGATTTTCATGGAATAAGACAGCGGTTGATACATTAAAAATATTTAATGAGATAATTTCGTGAGAGTATGCCGGAAAAATCCTGGCACACAATAATGCTGTGTCTTTCCGACATCCAGGGCGTAATTTGTACTCGAATTCCTGCGTGACGTCAGTTCATGATTTCTAAAGACGCCGCTATATCAGGGCGTGTATTTTTCAGTGAGCTTCACATGGAACCGGCGCCGGACTTCTAAAGTACTCCAGACATTGGATCAAATGTGCCGGACAACAATTCCAATCAACCCAGAGGGATAGTCTTTGCTGCCGAACGTCAGGGTCAGACTGTTGGAATCAAAAGACCGTGCGGAATGGAACGGTTTTGTGGACACTCACCCCCATGGAAGCGTGTATCACCTTGCCGAGTGGAAGGAAGTCATTGAACAGACCTACGGTCACAGCACCTATTATCTTTTGGGAGAGTGTTCATGCAACGAGAGCGGCCAGGAGTCAAACGCGTCTGTCTGCGGCATATTGCCGCTGGTCCACATCAAGCATTTCCTGTTCGGCAACACGCTCGTATCGATGCCCTTCCTGGATTACGGCGGTCTTCTGGCTGAAAACCCGGAAGTGGAAAGCGCTTTGATTCGAGAGGCCGCGGCCATTGGCGGAAGACTCGGAGCAGCGTGCATCGAACTGCGGCAGACCGTTCATCTAAAGGGCCTTGAAACCGGATCCAATGAGCAAACTAACCCGGCACAGCGGGCGGTTACGGCCAACTCAAACAAAGTCCGAATGGTACTTGACCTGCCTGCCTCATCCGACGATCTCCTGCGTTCTTTCAAGGCAAAGCTTCGCAGCCAGGTTAACAGGCCGATCAAGGACGGGCTGAAATACAGCATCGGCGGCGCGGAATTCCTGGATGATTTCTACACGATATGGCTGAAGAACATGAGAGATTTGGGCTCCCCGGCCCACTCGAAAAAATTGTTCCTCAGCATTCTTCAAAGCTTCGAGCCCCTGACCAGGGTGTGCGTAGTCCACAAAGACGGCGTGCCTTCAGCCGCCAGCCTGATCATTCGTTCAAAAAACCAAATGCTCAATCCCTGGGCATCCTCGTTGCGGGAGTATTCCAAACTCAACCCCAACATGCTGCTTTACTGGGCGATGCTTGAGTATTCCTGCGAGTGCGGCTGCTCATCGTTCGACTTCGGAAGATCCTCTCCCGATGCCGGGACCTACAGATTCAAAGAACAATGGGGAGCCAAGCCCCAGGCTCTATACTGGCACTATATCCCGCTAAAACCGGGCCGCCTGCGAGTCGGGTCACATGTATCGAAACGAGGGGCCGCAGAGGATATCTGGAGGAGGCTCCCTGTATCCCTGACAGCGGTTTTGGGTCCGCGCGTCCGCAAATACATCAGCCTGTAGAGACGCATACAAGCCGTTGTCTATTCCCTGCGATACCTCAGGGAGAACGAATATGACGGCAATGGCCGTCTGATTTTCCGTTCGCTGTGACGTATATAACCATGAAGACAAATGTTTTTCAGGGAAGCTCTATACGATGTGTGGAATAGCAGGCAAATTTTGTCTTAACGGCGAGCCGGTCGCACCCGGACTGATAAAAGCCATGTGCGACCGAATGGCCTATAGGGGTCCGGATGATGAGGGTGTCTTCACGGACGGACACATCGGCCTCGGCCACCGGCGGCTAAGTATCCTGGATCTTTCTCCCCTGGGGCATCAGCCGATGTCCACTAAAGATGGGAAGGTCTGGATCACTTTCAACGGTGAGATTTACAACTTCCAGGCGTTGAGGAAAGACCTCGTTGAAAAGGGGTATAGTTTCACCAGCACCTGCGATACCGAGGTAATCCTCTATCTCTACAAGGAGTATGGAGTAGAGTGCCTGAAGTATATGAGGGGCATGTTTGCTTTTGCAATTTGGGACAAGGACAAGGACCTTCTTTTTGCAGCCCGCGACCGAATAGGCAAAAAGCCGCTATTTTATTACTTTGATGGGAAAAGATTCCTCTTCGGTTCGGAAATCAAGTGCATTCTTGAAGACCCGGCGGCCGGAAAAGAGATCGACTATGAAGCCATATACGACTACTTCAAATATCTCTACATACCCGACCCGAAGACGATCTATAAGAACGTTTTCAAGCTAAAGCCCGGCCATTATCTGACTTGCTCGGGACAGGGCCTTGCGATCCGAGAATATTGGGACGTGTCTTTTTCGAATCCGTTCGACAGAGCGGAAGATGAGATCTGCGAAAGCCTCGTCGGCCTCCTGGATGAGAGCGTCAGTCTCAGAATGATCAGTGATGTTCCGCTTGGCGCTTTTCTCAGCGGCGGTATCGACTCCAGCATGGTTGTCGCTTTGATGGCCGGCCATCATGAGGGCCCTGTCACAACATGCTCCATCGGCTTCGATTCGGAAGATTATGATGAAGTGAAATTTGCGAGAGTGATTGCCAAGCAGTTCGCGACGGACCATCACGAGTTCACGGTAAAGCAAAATGTTGAGCAAGTCCTGAACGATTTGGCTTACTATTTTGATGAACCCTTTGCGGACTCATCTGCCGTTCCTACCTTCTACGTATCCAAGGTTGCAAGACAGCAAGTCACGGTAGCCCTTGCGGGTGACGGGGGTGATGAGAACTTTGCGGGTTATGACAAATATCGATTGGACGACATAGAAAATCGAATGAGGAGGTTCATTCCGGCCTTCATCCGCAGATCGATTTTCCCTCCCCTGGCGCCGATGCTCCGTTCCTGCAACAGCCGCGTCTTCCAGAAGGGGGCCACTCTTCTCAAAAGCCTCAGTTTCGAAGCCGATTATGGATTTTTCCTCACCAACACGGAAGTTGACGACCTTCTCTGGGCAAGGCTTGTCAACGATGACACCAAACGACGAATCGGCGGCTACAATCCGTTCGATATTACCAGGCACTACTACGAGAAAGCGGACACTGACGACCATCTGTCGAAGATCCTTTACACGGACCTGAAAACCTATCTTCCGGGCGACATACTGGTCAAGGTAGACCGGATGAGTATGGCAAACTCCCTGGAAGTGAGAGCCCCTATACTGGATCATAACGTGATCGAGTTTGCAGCCCGCATCCCATATCAGCTCAAATACAAGGGCAAGGAAAAAAAATATATCCTCAAGCGGTCCCTCAGGAAGATCCTGCCTGAAGAAATCCTGTATCGGAGCAAAATGGGATTCTCGGTACCCCTGGCCTCGTGGTTTCGATCCGAGATAAGAGACCTGGCCGCTCACCACTTATTCTCTCCCGATGCAGGCCTCTATCACTTCTTCAATCGGAGCGCCGTGGAAGAAATCTGGAACCAGCACCAATCCGAGGCAAGGAATCACGGCACAATGCTTTGGAGCCTCCTCATGTTCGAGCTCTGGTATCAAAGATTCATGCGGTGAGCGCCGGACTGTGCAAATGACTATTCAATGGATACTTTGCCGCCCGAGCATCGGCCATTTTGTCCAGGCAAAGGCAAAACGGACATGACGGTTTTATGGATCCTTACCACGCTTCTGCTCGTTTATATCTATGCCGGTTATCCAGTCTTGCTGGGTTTGCTTGCGTGGCTTTTCCCCGTGGCCCATAAGACAGATGAAGCCCTCGAGCCGCCGGTGACGCTCATCATCTCTGCATACAACGAAGAGAAGATGATAGGGACCAAGCTGGAAAATGCCCTGGAACTGGATTACCCCCCCGAAAAGCTGACCATAATGGTGGTTTCCGATGCCTCCTCCGACCGGACCGACCAGATCGCCCGCAGTTTCGAAAACCGAGCGGTGGTCCTCATTCGCTCAGAAGAGCGTAAAGGCAAAACCGCCGGCCTGAATACGGCCATGGAGAAGGTTGTCAGTGATATCGTTGTCTTTTCCGATGCCAATGCTTTGTACCAGCGCAACACTATACGGAAACTGGTGCGTCATTTTTCGGATGAGCAGGTGGGGTACGTTGTCGGTCATGCAAGGTATGAAACCTGTGAAGATTCCGCCGCCGGTCAGAGCGAAGGGGCTTACTGGGACCTGGAGATTCGGATAAAAATATGGGAGTCCGCTTTCTCTTCCGTTGTTGGTGGTGACGGAGCCCTATACGCGATCAGACGGAGTTTATGGGAGCCGCTGCGGGATACGGACATCAATGATTTCGTCAACCCCCTGCAGATTATTGCCAAGGGTTTTCGCGGCATATTCGACCCAGAGGCGGTCTGTTTTGAAAAGCCGGCGGGGGATTTCCAGAGGGAGTTCGGCCGCAAGGTGCGTATCGCCAATCGCAGCTTCAACGGAATCCTTCGGGTACCCCAGGTTCTTAACATACTCAAAAGGGGGCGATTCGCCTGGCAGGTCCTTTCCCACAAACTGCTCCGATGGCTTTCTCTCTACATCATAACCCTGCATTTCTTCCTTTGTCTGAGCGCGGCCTTCACCGGGATGGGGGGGGCACTGCCGGTGATGTTCCTGGGTCTCTATGGGACGATGGCTTTTCTTGCTCTTATAGGTTATCGAAAAGACAGGAAAGGTATTCGCTGTTCGAAGATTTTTTTCCTGCCGTATTATTTTTGTCTCATGAACATTGCCGCAGCCCTTGGAGTGTGGCTGAGGCTTAAAGGAGAGATCATCACCACCTGGGAAACCGTACGCGAGAAACCTTCCCTGTAATCCAGGCATGAACAATAATTATCATGTTGTTCTCCTCCTGACTCTTGTCTTCCGTCTCCCGTCCTGTCATATAAAACCGACATGTTTGACAATATAAAAGCCGACATTCAGCGTTTAGGCCCCACAGGGAGATTCTCTTTGCGAATCTTCGTCGCCGGCCTTTTGTCCCAGGGCTTCCAGGCGATCCTGGTGTATCGGTTTTTCAACTGGCTGCATCGCAAAGGGATTCCGAGCCAACCTGTGCGTTTTGTTTGCGAGCGTTTCATCGAAATCACAACGGGTATCTCGATTCCAGCCTGCTGCCGGATTGGAAAGGGGTTTCGCATCCATCACTTTGGCGGGATAATTTTACACCCGGCCACCCGGATCGGTGAAAACTGCACGATGTACCACGGGGTTACAATCGGCGACCGGGGCGGAAGCGGCGGTGCTGCAAAAATCGGCAAGAATGTATTGATTGGTGCGGGCGCAAAGATCATCGGAGAGGTCACCATCGGTGATGATTGCGTTGTCGGGGCCAATGCCGTTGTCAGCAAAGACATTCCCGCAGGTCACGCAGCCACCTGCTCCCCCTGTCTCATCCGCGAGATACCGCTGGAGCGGCGCACATCCACGATTCAGTGCGAGGAACAGTCTGCCGTTCCTCGTGTTATGGATATGCGGGGAACCTACAAGGGAGGAGGCGGCCCGGACAAGACAGTCCTTAATTCGGCTGCACAGCATGACTCGAGCCGGGTATACGTGCTGGTGACCTACCTTCGGCAGCCACACGATAGTGAGTTTCAAATTCCGCTCATGGCAGCCCAGCGCGGGCTCAACTATACAGACCTGGTGGACCGTGGGATACTGGATCTGAGATGTCTGTGGGGGCTGAGGCGGCTGGTTCGCCGGCACCGTATCCAGGTCGTCCACACCCACGACGACAAGACCCTGCTATACGGTTGCCTGCTCAAATGGACCACCTTGGGTGTGAGGCTTTTGCACACTTGCCACAGCCATGCGGAATACGGCCCGGACGATTTCAAATCCTTTCTCGCCTGGTGGAAATTCTCATTGCGCAAGCGCCTGGTCCTCTTTCTGATGAAGCGCCACCACCGGCCTATTCTGACGGTGAGCGACAATACCCGGCAGAGACTGATTCGCGGGGGACTCGAGCCCGGAGGGGTGCGCGTGCTGCCTAACGGCATCGACACCGTCACCTGGAGCGGACACAGCGCCAGTCCGGTCCTGCGAGGGGAACTGGGGCTGAAACAGGGTGAAATGCTGGTTGGCACGGTTGCGCGCATTACATATGACAAAGATCTTCCAACCTTCTATGAAGTTGCGCGGCGGGTGACAGAGCGGTTTCCATTTGTCCGTTTCGTCATCGTCGGTGACGGTTACGGGGAGGAGTTGCCGGAGGCGCGGGCTGAAGTTGAGCGGCTGGGACTTGGAGACCGGATACACTTCACGGGCCACCGTAGCGATCTGAAAAACGTGTATGCTTCTCTTGACGTGTTTCTGATTACCTCCCGAACCGAGGGGATGCCCAATAGCGTGCTGGAGGCGATGGCGCTTGAACTGCCTGTGGTCTCCACCAATATCGGCGGTGTGCCGGAACTCGTGGTTGAGGGCGAAACCGGGATTCTTTGCCCGCCCGGCGATGCGGGGGCACTCGCCGAAGCGGTGGGCCGGCTGTTGGCGGACGAGAAGTTACGCGGTGAATTTGCCAGGGCCTCGCGGCGGCGGGTTGAAGAGCGGTTTGATTTCACCGCGCGCGTGCGGGCAATGGAAGATGTTTACGGCTGGTTTGCCGGCAAGATGACTGCACTTCCGGCTGTCCTTGTCGAGAGCGGTTGAAAGATCGCTGATGAAAGAAACCCTGATTTGTTGTGTCAATCCTTCCCCTTTCGCCCGCCCGGGTGAACCGGTGACGATTGGCGTACCCGTCGCACGGAGTGCATTGAATAATGTTGCGGCCCTGACCCTCATCGATTCGGAAGGGAAGGCGCTGTTGCTGCAGGTCCAGCCGCTTGCCAACTGGCCGGATGGCAGCGTCAAGTGGCTGTTGTGCGATTTCCTTGCCGATCTGCCCGAATCCGGCGAGACTGTGTTTCGGTTGCAACATGCAGAACGCCCCACTCAAACCGACGGTCCTTTTCGGCTGGAACGGAAAGCGGAATGTTGGCGAATCGACACCGGCGCTTGCATCTTCGATATTGACACCCGAATTTTACGACCTTTTCTTTCGGTACAATCGGCGGAATCCGGCGCAGCCGCAGGCACGGCAGAGGTACATCTGATTGATAACGAAGGCGGGCATTGGACCCCGCAAATCGACGAACTCACACTTGAAGCCGGCGGACCTGTGCGCGCCACTCTATTGTTCTCAGGGGGGTTCCGTCAGCAGAAAAAGAATCTCCTGCGGTTCGAGGCCCGGCTGCATCTGTTTGCCGCCAGTTCCCGCGCCGCCTTGGAACTGCGCCTGCACAACCCACGGGCGGCACGGCATGCCGGCAATCTCTGGGATTTGGGTGACCCTGCTTCGGTACTGCTGCGCGAGTGGTCCTTCGTTCTTCGGCTGAAGGCAAAGGAGCAGGTACGATTGCGGCTGCGGACCGGCGAAGATAATGCCTGGCACGAACTTGGTTCCCAAAGCGGGGGCCAAGTGTACCAGGAATCGAGCGGGGGGGAGCGTTGGGATAGCCCGGTGCATCGCAATCGCGACGGGCATGTCCCCCTGACGTTTCGTGGGTGGCGGCTGAGTTCCGGCGGCCAGGCCGTGGCAGAGGGTCTGCGGGCCCAACCCTTGCTTTGGTGGGGTGAGACCGGAAGGCCGGGAGTAAGCGGTTCAATCGATCGTTTTTGGCAGCGTTTTCCCAAAGCGGCGGCCGTGGACCCCGGCGGAGTGACCCTGAGTCTTCTTCCGCCCGAGTTTCCAGGCGGCCATGAACTCCAGGGAGGAGAACAGATAACCGAGACTCTGCGCTTCGACTTCGCCGCACCGGTCGAATGCCGGGGCTGGGGTGATCCTGCCATCGATGTCCGTTGTGCGGCGGATGTCTATCGAGCCTCGGGCGTTTTCCCCGATGGTCTGTGGCAGCCTGTGGAGCCCCGGTATGCCGGATTGGCACAGATTGCGCTGGACGAAAATGCCGGCTTTCTTGCCAAGCGTGAAAAGGTCGATGAGTACGGGTGGCGAAACTTCGGGGATTTGTACGCCGACCATGAGTCTGCATATTACGAGGGAGACCGCCCCTTCGTCTCTCATTATAACAACCAGTATGATGTGCTGGACTCGCTTTACCGTCTGTACCTTGCCGGGTGCGATGCCCGCTGGGGGGAACTGGCCCGTGACCTTGCGGCCCACTTTGCCGATATCGACGTAAACCACACCGATGAAGACCGCGAGGAATATTGCCAGGGCATCTTCTGGCACACCGACCATTACCTTGACGCCGGATTGTCAACCCACCGCATGGCTTCGCGGGAGCATCTCGCGCAGAAAAACCCTGCCTTCTGCGGCGGGGGACCCGCTGCGGAGCATTGCTATTCTTCGGGGTTGACCCTGCACTATTTTCTGACCGGCGATCCGCGCAGCCGCGCGTTGGTGTTGACGATAGCCCACTGGTGCTGGCGATCTTTACGGGGGCCTCAGACCGTAGGCGCTGCACTGCTGCGTGCAGTCAAAAACTTCTCCCTGTGGCGGCAGGACCGCGGGACTCGGGCGATTTGGTCCCGTTATCCCTTTTCCCGAGGCACGGGTAATTGTCTGAATGCGACGCTCAATGCGTTCGAAGTCACCCACGACCGTCGTTTTCTTTCACGCGCCGCCAAGATCATCCAAGGTACGGTCCACCCGGAGGATCACCCGGAGGAGCGGGACCTTCTCAACGCAGAGTACAGTTGGTCCTACAACGTCTTTCTCGCGGCCATCGGACGCTTTCTGCACATCAAGCGAGAATGGGATGAACTGGATGGCCATTACCGGCATGCTCGCGACAGCCTGCTGACTTATGCCCGCTGGATGGGTGCAAACGAGTATCCCTATTTGGAAAAACCGGAGATCCTGGAATACCCCAACGAAACGTGGGCCGGACAAGACCTTCGCAAGGGTGTGATTTTCCTTAGCGCCGCCTGCCATGTTCGAGGAACCGAGCGGTTGCAGTTCCAGGAGCGGGCCCGGTTCTTTTTGGGTGCCGGTTTTGACGAACTGCTTCGTCGCGAAACCCGCCATTATACCCGGCCACTGGCCTTGGTCCTTCAAAACGGATGGGCAGTGGAGGCCCTTACGGCTGGGCATTTGCTCCAGGCCGAGCCCGAACCGATTGTGAAGCCGGTGGGGCGGCCGACACCGCGGCTGACCCTGGGAGAGATGGTACGCCGAAGTCTCGGCGATTTGCTGGCGGTGCTCCTGCAAACAGGGCCGCGCCGTGAGTGGCGCTGGTTGCGGACCCGATTGGGGTAAGGGTGTGAGCCGGTGAAGAGGCTTCTAAAAGAAACTCTGGCCCGGGCGCTGGTGGATTTGGGCGCCGATAGAATCGGGCGCCGGATCAACCGGCACCGGCTGCTGACGGTAATGTATCATGGCGTCACCCGCCGAAGCTATGCCCCGCCGGTGTGGACCCAGCTGCCCGAGGAAGTGTTTCGCCGGCAGATCGAGTTTTTGAGCCGGCATTACCGCCCGGTGTCACTGCAGCAGGTTGTAAACGCCATCAGCGACGGTGCGCCGCTCCCGGAGCAGGCGGCACTGGTTACTTTTGACGATGGTCTGCGGAACAACGCAACAGTAGCCTGGCCTATTCTGCGGGAGATGGGGGTTCCGGCGGCCATTTTCCTGACGGTCGATTTCATCGGCACGGAACGATTCCTCTGGGTGGACGAGCTTTATCTCTACATGGTGGAGGCGGCGAAGCTGGGCATCGAACTGCCTCTCGACGACAGGCCCCAAGCACGCGACAGGCTGCAAAACGGGGATGTCTGGAACGCTTACCTGGATGTCGTGGAAGCCTACAAGCGTATTGCCAAAGCGCAGCGTGACAAGAATCTGGAGCGAATGGCGGACACCGTTTCACTGGAACGCGTAAAGTACGCCGAGGATTTCGGCTTGCTGGACTGGGACCAGGTGCGGGCGATGGATCGAGATGGGCTCATCGATTTCGGTGTACATACGGCTACCCACCAAATCCTGACACAATTGGAGCCGGATGCCCTCGGTCCGGAGATAGTCGGTGCGAAGAAAAAACTCGAAGCCCGACTTGGCCGCCCGGTGGAGGCCTTTTGTTACCCCAACGGCCGCCGAGGCATCGATTTTAGTCCTGAACATGAGGAACTGTTGCGACGGGCCGATTATCGTTGTGCGTTTGCAACCAGTCGAGGACTCTGGGACCCGAAAAAAGACGACCCGTTCGCCATTTGGCGCATCCCCGCAGGAAACGATCTGACTTCCCATCCGGCATTTTTCCGGCTCAGTGCCGGGGGTGTGGCGTAATGAAGGTGAGCGTTGACCGTGAAGCCCGCAGAGACGGAAGCAACGAGATTGCCTTCGGACCTAACATGACAGGCTACCCCGCGTGACGCGCTGAAATTCCGACAGAAAATTCTTCTCTGCGTTCTCAGCATCCTCTGCGGTGAACGGTTACAGGCTGGATCGAAAAGGTATTTGGGAGTGTTCAACAACGACCGATGAAAAAGATAAAAGCTTTCCCCGACATTGACATTCGCACTTTGGCGCGGAGGGTTTCGGACAACCCGATATTGGATTCGGCTGACTTTTATTGTTATGCGTCCGGACGTGCCGCCGTCTATTTCATGGCAAAGGCGATTTCCGGGGGACAGAGGAGAACGGCTTATCTTCCGGCTTTTCATTGCGGCGTCGAAGTGGAGGCGTTTGTTCGTGCCGGCTTTGAGGTAAAGTTTTACCCGCTTCGAGACAATCTCGAAGCAGATCTCAACAAGGCTTCCGAATATGAAATTTCCCCGGGCGATGTATTTTTTGTCATCCACTATTTTGGTTTCTCTCAACCTATGGAATCGATTGCAGATTTTTGCAGACAGCATCAGTTGATTCTTGTTGAAGATTGCGCCCATGGCCTTTACTCGAGAAACGGACAACGGCTCCTGGGCACTTATGGGGACTGGGCCATATTCAGCATGCGGAAAACGCTCGCCTTACCGAATGGCGGCGGAGTGTTGAAAAACAGCCCGTCTTTTCCCCGTCCGGCGATTGGGAAAAGGCATTTCAACCCGGCACTTGTCAAGAGTTCCATCCGTTCAATCCTCGATTATGAGATCAACGCAGGAAGCATCGTCGGGATCCCCGCCGGTTTGCTCCTGCGAACCTATTCCCGCTTTGCCGGATTTTCCTCTTGCAGTGTTGCCGGCGGAAAATCCACCCGCGATGAACCCGATCTTTCCTTTTACGAGGATAACAGGTTCGGGTATGACCTCGACATTAGTAAAATATCCCGGCTATTTCTTCAGCCAATGTCCGTCACAGACATAGTAAATCGGAGGAGGGAGAACTACCGGGTCCTTAGCCATCGTCTGCGCCACCGTAGTGACCTTGAGCCTGTGTTTCCTGAATTGAAGGATGGTGTATGCCCTCTTTGTTTTCCGGTTTGGGTGGCGCACAGCGACTGGTGGATGACCGAACTCATTAGGAAAGGCATTGAAGGATTCGTCTTCGGTCGCCATCATCACCCTTTCCTTTGCGAGAGAGAAGCAGATAGTGTTGAGAAAATGCGTACAGGCATTTTGGGCTTGCCGGTTCACCATAACCTCTCCGAAGAGGACATCGAAGAACTTGCACACCGCATTGAAGATATCTCAAATTAGTCCGGAATTGCATGAAGCATAAAGTCAATATACTTCACGTTTCTCAATATATTGAGATCGGCGGACTGGAAACACTCATCGTCGAGATGTGTAAAAAAATCGACAAAGAAATATTTAATGTTGATATCCTTTGTCTGAATGGATTCGATGATAAATACGTTGAAAACATTAGACAATTCGATATAGGTATTTCAGTTATTAGAAAGAATTATAAATTCGATTATTCATTTATTAGAAAAGTGTGTCGTTATATTAATGAAAAAGAAATAGATGTAGTGCATGCCCACGGTGGCTGTTTCTTTTATTCGGCTCTTTTTTCGGCTTTTTCAAAATCGAAAAGATTCATATATACGGCACATGGAATGCCCTTGTCTAACGACGTAAAATCAATTTTGGAAGACCAAATAGCTGGTTTATTTTGTGATGATATTGTTGCAGTTTCCGATGAAATTCATGCGACATTTTCGCACCGCATCCCCGGGGCGAAGGAAAAGATAAAAGTAATTATCAATGGGATCGATACGGACAGGTTTCGACCTTTTCCGGACGATTCGCGACGTGTGGCTATGGCCGAACGGTACCGATTGCCGAAGGATTGTTTCATCGTGGGCAGTGTCGGGCGACTTGAGCCGGTTAAGAACTACCCTCTGCTGCTGCGTGCTTTTGCTCGAATGGAGGCAGAGCCTGGGAAACGCCCGTCGCATCTGGTCCTGGTGGGGGAGGGGAGTCAGCGGGCGGAATTGGAAGCATTGGCCGGTAATCTTGGGCTATCCGGGAGGGTAAGTTTTCTTGGTATGCAGTACCTGGTTCATGATATCCTACCCCTGTTCGATGCCTTCGTCCTATCTTCGTTCACCGAGGGTACTTCCATCTCTCTGCTCGAAGCGCAGGCCTGCGGGGTGCCGGCGGTGGTGACTGATGTAGGTGGCAACGGTCTTGTGGTCCGTCACGGAGAAAACGGTTTTCTCTGCCCCTCAAACGAAGACGCGGCCATGGCGACTGACCTTCGCTGTTTGCGGGATGATCCGTTGCCGGCGCAGCGAATGCGCGCGGCCGCCCGGAAGCGGGTGACGGAAGAATTTGATCTGGATTCGATGGTACGACGTTACGAAGAACTTTACTTGAAAGCCGGTTCAGCGATTTCAGGAAAATGATGGCAAGCGACAAATCGCCTTACACTTTCGAGATGATCGAAAGCAGCGAGTCCCTGGCCGCCCTTCGGCCTCGCTGGGAGTCCTTGCTGAAGATCGCCGATCGTCCCGGCCTGTTTTTCCATTGGGACTGGAATTACGCCTGGTGGCAGAGCTTCTCGAAGAATGACGACCGGCTTGTGGTGGTCCTGGCTGAGCGAAATGGAGAGCCTTTCGGACTTGCGCCTTTTTTTGTCCGTCGAAGCAATTATTACGGTGTGCCGCGCCGACTGCTCAGGTTTATCGGTGAGGGGCATTCGGACCGGGCGGATGTGCTTGTGCGGGAGCACACCCCGATCTTTTACAGGGACTTGTTTGCCTTTCTCTGCGAACGGGTGGAGTGGGACTTGATATACTTGAGGGAATTGCCCGAGGGGAGTGGCCTTCTCGATTGGGCGAGAACGTCCGGAATGCTTGCATATGTAGAGGAGGATTCGGAGTGCCCTTATATCCCCTTTTCAGCGGACATGACTCCCGAATCCTTCCGGCAGTCGCTTTCCCGCAAGACTCGGGCGGAGTTTCGCAGCGTGGCAAGACGGCTCAAGGAAATAGGAGAAGGTTCATTCCATCATCGGTCGATCACCGGTCCGGAGGACCTGGTGTTGGAACAGTTGCGGGATATCGAAATTAACAGCGCCAAGGGCACACGAAATATTCATCTGGTTTTCAGTCCGGAGGGCAATTTCAGTTTTCAGAAGAGACTGCTCGGGCAGTTCAATGGTTCGGTGCAACCGCTTTTGTCTACTCTGGAGTTGAACGGCGAAACCATAGCTTATCTGTACGGCTTTGTTACCGACAGGGTCTATCACGCCTACAATATGGCTTTTCTTCCCGAATATGCCCGTGTGTCGCCGGGAAAATTTTTGATGCAGGAGGCGATCGAGCACTGTATTCGCGAGGGGTTGAGCGAGTTTGACTTTTTGCGGGGCGGCTCCTACATCAAAAGCAAATGGACCGATCGGCATCGGAGGCAGGAGCATCTGACAATTTTTCGAAACTCCTTGCTCAACCGCGTGCACGGCTGGGCAATTTTTGACCTAAGGCCAAAGATCAAACCCTTGTTGAGCCGGCTGCGGAACCGCTCAACCACCTGAACGAAAGGATACATTCGTGCGAGCATTGCTACTCTATGCCTCTTTGCCCTTGATTGTCTTGATTGGGCTTTCCCGCCCTTTTTGGGGACTGCTGATCTATGTTGCGATTAACGTCATTCGGCCGGAAATGCTTTTTTGGGGTGGCTATACCGGCAATATCCTCTTTCCCGTCAGTATCGGCTCGGCTTTGTTAGGTTTTCTTTTTAAGGGAAACCGGCTATTCGCACCGCTCTCGCTGCGGGAAAGCTGGCTTCTGTTCTGGGTATGGCTGGCTGTGACGGTTTCCCTGGTTTTCACCCAGATTCCGCTGAATCCAAGGGCTTGGTACTACGCCGAGGAACTTCTAAAATTATTCGTTGTCGGCTGGCTTATTTTGGCCCTGGTATTCGAAAGTGAGCGCATCCGGCAGTTTGAAGATACGTTTTTAGGTGCGGCCTCCCTTCTGGCACTCTGGGGCTGCCAGCAGCACTTTCACGGCAACGAAAGGCTCGAGGGGTTGGGCGGATACGCCTTTGGGGATACAAACGGCGTAGCAGCGTTTGGGGTGCTTTTGTTCCCCCTGGCGCTCCACAAGCTTCTGACTGCCCGGGATCGAAAGCAGAGACTTTTCGGGCTCGTCTCAACCGTGCTTATCGGGTTGATGATCGTCTTTACTCAGTCACGAGGAGGCCTTCTGGGGCTTGGCGTCGGAGTGGCCGTTCTTTGGTGGCTCACCCCGAAACGCAAGACTATGGTCATTGCTCTGAGTCTCGTAGGTTTGCTGATTTTGCCATTTATAGGTCAGCAATACATGAGTCGTGTGAGCACGATCGCAGTTGACCAGGAGGAGCGCGACCTGTCGGCCGGGTCCCGGCTTGTATTATGGCGGACCGGCCTGCTCATTTTCGAGGACAACCCATTGTTCGGAGTGGGGCTGCTCAACTATGATCGTGCAAAAATGCCATATGAGTACGCATTGACGGGCAAGGTCAACCAGAAGCTTTTGGATTACAGCTTTCAACCCCGCAGGGTCGGGCACAGCACGTGGATATGTCAGTTGCTCGCTGAAGGAGGACTTTTTCTTACGGTTCCATATCTGTTGCTGATTTTGGGCTTCTTCTGGGGGGCGCGCCGGATTCGCCGAACCAGACCGCCTGACCAAAACACCCGTGATTTGCACAATCTTCTTTGCGGCATGCTGGCCGGCATTTTCGGCTACTGTGTTTGCCTGTCATTCGTAAATGGTCTGTTAGATATTTTCCTGCCTCTGCAAATCCTCGTTGGGATGCAAGTTATCCGGGCCATCGAAAGGGAGTCCGGGAACGAACTGCCAAGGAGTGCTGTTCAAAGCTGAGGGCATTATGAAAGTCAGCAGAAGTCAAATTCAGTGGCGCATCTGTCGGGAGTGGCCACATCCGGGCTTTGCCCGGGCATCGTGGCAAGGGTGGCTTGTCGCTTTAAAACCGAGAGACCCGTGACCTTCGATTGGCTTGTTTCGGCCAAAAGCCTTTGTTTCGGGAATGCGGAGACGATCTTGCGGTGGGATGAGATCGACAGGGTCCCGTCCGAATCACGGTCCGCAGCCATCCTGGCCTGCGAAATTGAGATCCGTCGGCCTCTTGCCTGCCTGGATGCGTTTTCCGCTGGGCAATTGGATGTCAGGGGCGTGCTTGTAAAGGTCCCCAAACTGGCGCTTGCCCGAAAACTTGTAACCCCTGAAAGGGAGAATTTTCGATCCCGAATCTTTGGCGTCCTCTGTGATTACTACACCTGCCATGTGCCGGTTAGTGAGCCGGGAGCCGGGGCGGTTTTTCGATATTGCCTCGGACTCAGGCAGGGGGGCGGCATGAAAGCAAGAGTCAAACGGGTGGTAAAGATCATGTTGGCTGAGTTCGGATTTGGAGCGGTTTTGTGCGACTATTTTTTGGTCTTTATCGAGCGAAGAAACAATGGTTATTGATTACTTGTTACCTGAATTTCAAAAAAGGGGTCTCGATTTCAATCCACGCAGGGTTCGCTATTGCATGGTTTCGTCCAACCGGGGAGGTGACGGCAACGACCTGGTTTTTCTATTTCCGGGGCGCCAAAAGAGTCCCCGCTTTGTCACGAAAATAGGTCGAACTCCAAGTAATGCCGAAGCATTAACAAACGAGTTCAAATGGGTACGATTCCTTGCCGACCGCCAAAAGGGGTTGGGGCTTTTGCCCGTGATGCATTTTTCAGGGGAATGGAACGGCCGCGGGTATTTTGTGCAGGATACAGTTGACGGAGTGGGCTTTGATGTGGCCTTGCTCCGCTGGGGAGCCAATTCTAAAACTCGAAGCTGTATTGCGCAGGCAGTGGATTTCTTGGCAGATTTGCAGAGTACGTTCCTGCAGGATGACCTTCGGCGGCGGGAAGATGCATCCCGGTTGTTCGAAGCTCATTTGGCTGCCATCGATGCAAATCCCGGCCAAAGGGCACGCATAAAAGAATCAGCGGATGCCGTCGGCCTTGCTTCGTGCTTTACCCATGGGGACTTTTGGGCGACCAACGTTTTGATCGACAGTAAGAGAACCAGGATCAATGGCGTGATTGACTTCGAATTCGCAAGTGATTGCTGCTACTCACATTTTGACATTTTTTGGTTGGTTGTCAATTTGCCGATGTTCATTGGTGAGCCTTCGTTCAGAGGGGGCCTTTTCCCCTCGTATCAGCATGCTTTCTTCGATGGCAAGAAAGTGCACATGTACCGGGAGATTTTTCAAAAATATTTCGGAAAGATTGGAAAGAAAACGCCCCCATTGTTTGATTTGTTCATCGTCTCGCTTCTCCATGGTTCATTTCGAGGAAAGAAAATTTTAGGCTATTCCACGCATATGGATAGCGTATGTAGCGAAATGTTGCGTTGGTCTCTGGACAACGAGCCGGCATTCAATCTGAGATAAAGGCCATTAACCTGGATTATGCGTGAGCATGCCTGACAATTATAATGCATTTGCCACAACTATGTGATATTATGGCGCAAATTCATAAGAGGGAGGGAAAGCTGCATTCGCGCAGTTGGTGACAAAAAGACAGGGACCATAAGGCCGGATTTTGAGAGATCCATTGGCATTGATTTTCAGGGGGCAAAGATCACCGCCGATACCGGGTTTGTTCTCATGAGGGAGATCGATCAGAGGTTTATTAAGTATCCTCAGTGGTGATGCGTCCCAATCGGCGAGATCCGAAAAAATTTTACAAAACCCTTCATTTTTGATTAATCTTTCGTTCCCCTTTTGCCGATATCCATATTGGGCCAAATCACTTAAGGGCAAGCCCCGGAAAAACTGGTTTCCCCATTTGTGAACTGAGATCAATCGGCAGTATGCTGGATATGAAAGATCAAGGTGCCGAGCGGATACTGCACTGATCTTCTACTGTGGTATTATTGAGAGGAGCAAATACAGGGTGGTTTTGTTCCTGGGCGTTTTTTTTGACATGCAGAAATAGTATTTTTGTCAAATCAATTCGAAAGTCAGCCCGAGCATGATCTTTGAAAAGCAACTAAAACGCAATGCCAGAAGCGTCAACTGCTCAAATAAAAGTTCTTTGGGAAAGATGCTTTAGCTAGCCTGAAGGGCAAACTATCTGAAAAGATAGGGCGCAAAGCTTCCGGTCTACGTCGATCAAGAGGTCGATAAGATAGCGGGGTTGCCAGGGAGATTCTACATAGTCATATCTCCATGTAAACCCGCTATCCTTTAGAGGAAGCGGGTTTTTTTTGCTGAAGCCTACAAATAGATTAAACGCATAATTGTACGCTTTAATCAGCAGAAATAATAATACAATGGTAAAATTCGCCAGAAAAACAAACAACATTTTCATCATTCCATTTTTCATTTTCGATAGTTTGCTACTATCGCTATGCGTATCTGACAGGAGTTTAAGGAGTCTATGGGCAAAAAGGGATAAAAACTCAATTAATACGCCATCTTATTAGTTTGATTTTTGTAAGACCCCGCCCTCTAGTTTGTACCCAAATGCCTTGATTATTTTCGTCTGCATTTCGTTAGGTTCCTCGATGAGTCTGGCAGGATTTCCTTTCTTGGTGGTCCAGTAGAGGCAGGAATGAAGGCTTTGCATCTGCTTGATCGCTGTGGCGGCGCTTACTTTCAGGCTGGCTCGATTGAGCCTGTTCTCGATTATGCGAAGGTATGTAAGGGCGACGACACAGGTGAAAATATGGCAACGGATCTTCCCGTCTGTCCAGTGCCGTAGCGGCAGGATGCTCACCAGATCATCGTCCTTTGTCTGCCGAAAGGCTTTTTCGACCATATAGCGGTCAAGGCTCGCCTTGACAATCTCGTCGGTTGTCCAGTCCATGTGGTCCGTTACTATGATATTTTTTCCAAATCGCTCGATATATTTGCCGATCCGGTAGTGACTTTTTCCAAAGAGCAGCTTGCTTTTTCGGTTTTCCTGCTCAACCGAAAGCTCATAGAGATCCTTGGGAAGATGCACACGTTCGCACACCTCGGCATAATGCTTTTCGATCCGGCCCTGATTAACCCATTTTGGATCTTGGCTTTGTACTTTACTCCGGAGATAGAAAAGGACCTCTTGTATCTCCAGAAGCTTGTTGTCAAAGGCGTATCTTTGTTTTGCGGCAGTTAAAGGATTATAGGTAACCACCACCCTGCGTTCTTTTCCCCAAAACACCCCCGCAGTCCGGTATGCAACAACCCGGTCATCTTCACGGTCCAAGTCCACCAATTCGTGGTTCTTTAGGGTATCTACGGGGCTAAATTCCGAGAGCTTTATCCGGGCAAAGTCTTCCGCAAAATAGGTGGAGTAGGTGGTTATAAAATGGATGTTTTTCCGGGCATCAATGGCCGAGATGTTTTCCTCGGAGTTCATTCCCTTGTCAAAAACGATAGTTAGCTCGCCGCTCTTTGAGGGCACTTTCTCCATGGCGCAGAGGACCTGCTCGATGATGCGGTTGAAGAGCTTTGAGTCATGCCGGTTTCCTTCGTACTCTTTGTAGAAAAGGGGCATCTGCTGATCACGGGAGACGAGTAAGGCCACACCGATCTGACGCAGCCAGTCCCGCTCCTCTTTGTTTTTCCCCCGCTTGGCCAGCTCAGAGTCCGTGTCGCTTGCCATGAACGTATAGTAATTGGTTGTATCAAAAAGAACGCAGCCTGACCCAGGCTGCGTTAGTCTGATAATTTTGTCAAAGAAACGGGAAGCGATATCTTCTATATCTTTCTTTTTAACCCGATCCCATTTTTCCCAAAACCGCTGTGAAGTAAGGGCCTCCAGGTCAACCGGGCGGATACTCTGAACAGCCGTGCCCCTATACCAATCAGCAAGCGACCTTTTTGAACATGAGTCGATCATGTGATTGAAAACCGAGTAGAGGAAGAACTCCCCAATCGACGGACCCTTTTCGATGCCTTTTCTTGGCAACACATCATCAATAATCGATACCAGCCCAATATCGTGTTCAGTGAGATTGGCAAGCCACAGCGCACCGAACTCCTGGGCACAAATCCTGATCGGCTCGCCCCGCCCACCGGTAGCCATCTGCAATATGCGCTCCGAACTACCCAGGTAGACCTGGTTGACGACCTTGGGCTTTCCGTCAACGCGAGCCATCTCACGGACGTAGTAGCAGGGTCTTCCATTTTTCATTTTTTTATGTATGTGCGCCATGTTGGAACTATGATACAGGGGTCTTACAAAGTCAAGAACAAAATAACATCCAATGGAAATTACTTTACTTTTTTCTCCAGAAAGGAGCGGCGGGAAGGGTCTTACGACAGGAACATCTACAAGTTGCTGTATTTACAGATAAAAGTGGCTATTGAGGAGGCCTATTCCTTAAACTCCTGTCTGAATTTGCCTCAGGACAAAGTATCGATACAGACACACTTAACAGTATTATTCACGCTAACGGCAGACATTGGGTCGCAAAATACAATCCTGATACGAGGGGTCATTTTGCTGCCATTAAACCGCACAATGAGCTTAACATAGACACTTCTTTGCAAACGACGCCAACTGCAACATTTCCACCAGTACCAGCAAGTGTTCATCAGTTTGATTTGAGGAACTACAATGGCGTGAATTATGTCACTTTACAGTTTCGTAATCGCGATTCTACTTGCGAAATTTATTGTCCGCGCAAGCCATCCCTATTGGCTGATTTTTGGAAAAGTGCTATGATTTTAGTGGTTTTTCTTGCTGTGGGGCTTCCGACTTGTGTCGAACGAGCTCATTTGGACCCGGTTTTGAGAAGGATACCTTTATTGGCAAGGTTTGTAGCATGAATGCGGTCAACGGACGTGTCTCAGTGATCATCCCGGTTTTCAACAGGGAGTTCCTTGCAGGCCAGGCCATACACAGTGTGTTGGCCCAAACCTACAGGAATTTTGAAATTGTCCTGATTGATGACGGATCAAACGATGGGACGGGCGCCGTTCTTGACGGATACGCTGCCGGCCACCCTGGCACGGTGACGGTCCTCCATCAGCAAAATGCCGGCCAAGCCGTCGCGCGCAACAACGGGATCAATGCCGCCACTGGCACGTATATTGCTTTTCTTGACAGCGACGACACGTGGCTTCCGCAAAAGCTCGCTCGTCAAATTCCGCTCTTTGGAAAAAATACTGAATTCGTTTACTCGGGCATTTTTGAAGTTGACCGGAAGGGATGTGTTATTCGCGAAGTGCGGCCAGAGAAAAATATGCGCGGGTGTATTTTAAATAAAGCTCGGTAGCTTGCTTATGCTTGTCTGCACTATTGTGGCAGGGTGGCGGCAAGCGGAATGGGAGATTATGCCAAGGCTCGCGAGGAGTATTTAACTTGCTGGAGATATTCGTTTTGTTATCGCGATACTGTACTGCGGTATTTTCGTACTTTTTTACGCAGGCGTGGGAATGCGCTTTTGTCAAAACTGCGCAAACATCCGTGAGGATTATTCTTGGCTTTGAAGTTTGCCATGAATGGAGGAAGATTATAGAACGGACCAAGTCAAGCGCGGTCAAGCAGTTGTGGGCAACCAATATTTTAAGATATTAGAAGGGATTGTATGCAATTTTCTGTAATCATTCCCGCAAAAAATGAGGAAACCAATATCCGTTATTGCCTTGACGCATTAAGAGAGCTTGATTTCTCAAAATATGAGTATGAGGTGATAGTGGTCGACAACGGCTCTTCCGATGCAACGGTTTCAATTGTCAATGATTATGGTTATTCCGTTTATGTTAAACCACATCTTTCCTTGTCAGGATTAAGGAACTTCGGCGCAAGCGTCGCTTCAGGAAATATTCTTGTTTTTTTGGATGCAGATTGTGTCCCTGATAAAGACTGGTTGAAGAATATCTCAATTACACTTGGTGAATCTGAGGTTGGTTGTACTGGCTCTACTGCAGTGGCTCCCGCAAATGGGACATGGGTTGAAAAGGTATGGTCAAGTTTTCGGACTCGGAGAAAAAACAAATGCTATACGTCGTGGATAACTTCTCAAAACTTCGTCGTAAGAAGGGAGTTGTTTGTAAAAGTGGGCGGGTTTAACGAAAATGTAAAAACGTGTGAAGATGTAGATATCGGCATGCGGCTTTATAAAATATGTAAAATATTGTTTGACCCATCAATCAGGGTTGTTCATTTAGGCGAGCCAAAAACGATCAGAGAATTCTTTTTTAAAGAGATATGGAGAGGAAAGGGCACCGTCAGTGGAATAATCAGTCACGGAATTAGTATAAACGAGATAATAAGCATAGCGATACCGGTGTATTATATTATTATAACCATATGTGTGCTATCAGCAACTGCGTTATACAGCGGTAATATTGTATTGATAATGATGATGTTATACATTGGTCCTGCGGTGGTATTTACGGTATGGGTCATTACAAAGACAAAACAAATTATGTATGTATTATGCTATTTCGCTCTGTTTCTGATATATGCCAATGCGCGTGCCATTGCCCTATTTCTTAGATGAAAATAGGCGCTCACACCAAGAGTGATTGGACAAATGAGTATAATGGTATTCAGACAACCAATATGCAATTTGATGAACCAGCGCGATGTTTTATGAAAAAAAAGGAGTTTATGATGAGAATCGATTGTGGAAAATATCGTATTGCCATTATTGTATTTGTTCTCTTTTTAGTATTTCCCTTAGTTGCTTCTACGGCCGTAGCAGCACCTGTACTTAATTTCTCCGACATCGTCTCCGGCCCGGCGACCGGGAACACGGACGGTGTAGGGAGCGGGGCGATAGTCACTATCTGGGGACAGAACCTGGGATCTACACAGAGCACCTCTACGGTCTATGTGGGATCGGTTCAGGCCACGGCGATCTATTACTGGCAGAACGCCAATGCTACCCTGCCTGGTGGTCCGTCTGATCTCTATACTTACCACAAGATGCAGGAGATAGCCTTTGCCGTCCCAGCCACGGCGGTTAACGGTGCGAACACGATCAGTGTAAAGGTGGGCGGGGTAACGTCGAATACTCTGCCCTTCACGGTGCAGTCGGGCAACATCAGGTTCGTCAAATCAGGGGGCAGCAACTCCACAAGCTCCGGCTCATGGAGCGCACCCTTCGCTACGCTTCAGGGGGCGATGACAGGCGGAGGCATCGTAGTTCCAGGGGATATCATCTACTCGGTAGGAGTAGGCTCTACCTCCGTCGTGTCCGTAGGCCACACAGCTTCGATGCAGCCTAACTCGTCGAGCACTAACCCGATAGCTTTGGTGACGTATCCTAACACCACCGCCCTTATAGCTGTTACTCCTGGTGGTGGTGATGGTCTTGATGCTGCTGTTGAATGTTGGTATCCTTCTAATCGAAATAATCAATATATTACATTATCTAAGCTGACCATAACTTGTGATGGCAGTCAAGGAAATTGCAACACTGACACTGGCATCGGTATCTCCCCATTTCAAGGTTGGAGGGCGGTTGGGTGCGCTATAACTGGTCCGACTGTTTATTCAGGTTCAGAAGGTGCTGTTGGAGCTTCTGGGGCTGGCAGTAATATAATCGGTCCTTCCTGGTGGTTGGGTTTATATATCCATAATTACGGAGTTGTTGTTTCGGGTTGGCACTGGAACGACGACACATCTACGTGGACCGCCAATCCCTGCTCAGTCACAGTGCCCAGCGGCGAGACCTCGATCAACGCATATCAGCATTTGTTCTACGTGTCGCTCAGATCAAACACTCTTCCGAATCAACCTGGATATGAGATTGGGTGGTGCAACCTGATTAACAACCCAATCATGCATGGCATCCACCTCTACGACATAGGTGGTTACACGACCACTTTCACCACGCCACTTTTGATTCACAACAACTTTATTTGGAATCAGGGTGGCCATGCGATTGACATTTCACTGCCTTATGCTTGTACCGTCATGCTTTATAACAATATAGTTGGGGTGGATTCCAGCAATATCTACGCAGGGCAGGTCATCGGAGCATACGGAGGCAGTTCGACCAATTACTTTTACAACAACACCTTCTATGGGTATAATGTGTCATCGCTGAATGATGGCAACATAATGTCATCTGGTACGAATTATTTTATAAATGACATTCTGGTGGACACTAAAGGCAATCCTTACTTTGAAACTTCTGATACTCCCAACACACAGAACAACGATGTGTTTTACAGCACTTATTCATCTCCTCCATCCCTTCCAGGCTGGTATTCGACTGGGGATTCGGACAAGAATGCCAATCCCCTATTTAATAATGCAGGAAGCTATGACTTCTCGCTCCAGTCGGGCAGCCCCGCCCTGGCGGCGGGGGCTAACCTTACGGCCACCTACCCCCTGGACTTCTACGGAAACACCCGGCCAGTGCCCCAGAGCATAGGGGCGGCTGAGTTAACAGGGGGTGGCACATCGCTTACGGCTCCTGGGGTGCCGTATATCCCTAATCCCCAATGAGTAACGGCCCAGTGCATGGCGGAATGCGGCTAGGAGTTTACGCTTTCGTACTATGGCATTGCCTCAATATCTTTCGTCTACTGCAGTCACTCCTCGGGATAGGCTTTTTGCTGAAGTCTATTCTCTTCGCCCCGGTACGGTTCCTATGCCTTCCAAATCGAGGTGACGTGAGGGAGCACGTGTACTGGCCCATAGGGGATATTCAGGAGGACGCCGACCGGAGCCTGGACGATTTCGCGTTGGGGAACTGCGGGAACTTGTGGTGGATGCGATCAGGGTGCACGCTGCGGCCGCTGGGCGATACGGCAGCATTGTCAGTGGCGGATCGTAAAGGTTTCAGTCGATTCAGTACGCAAGGACCGTACCTTCGCATCGGCAGTTGCTCTCAGGAACTGGCTCCTGTCTGCCGGAATGCCTGGCAAGGCTGTTAATGTTTTATACCCTAGGGGGGTACATGCGCGCAGAAGCATGCAGCTCTTCCGTGAAGCCCTGGCTCCTGACGTTACGGTTGGAATCATTTCATGTGCGGACCCGTACTATGATCCAAAGAGATGGTGGGAATCAAGCGAAGGGTTCAAGACCGTCATCGGTGAGACGCTTTCATACATTTACGCTCAACTCTTCTTTTCCCCGGCCAAAGTCCTGATTACAAACGAATTGAGAGATTAATTCCTAAATCCCTAAGTTTTCTCTGCTGCCTTTGTGTCTCTGTGGTGAATCTAAAAATCAAGACACAGGCGCCGGTTCCATGGCCGAGACGGCTTGGTCCAAAAAGAAGCGAGAAGCCAGAAGAGTTTTTAGTTACCAGTTGTTAGTTTTTAGTAACTCAAAACCGAAAGCTCAAAACTCCCGGTGCTCCCCGCTTCTCGCTTCTCGCTCCCGTTCCCCTGTTCTTCTCCGCTTGACTCTGAGGGTCGGCAGGCTATCATAGTACATAGTAAAGCTGATGAGGATACCCGAATCATGCGTAACGAATTTACAGCAATCATCGAGCGCGACGGGGATTGGTACATTGCCTGTTGCCCTGAGATACCCGGGGCCAACGGGCAGGGCCACACTATTCCGGAGGCTCTTCACAGTCTGGCGGAAGCCATATCGCTGATTCTGGAAGACCGGCGTGAAGATGCTCTGCGAGGAATGCCCGGCGAGGCAATCCGTGAAGTAGTGATTGTCCAATGAAAAGAAGTGCTCTCTTGAGGCGCCTTCGCAAACATGGGTGCTATTTGAAAAGAGAGGGCAGTGTATGGGAATGACGCGGCTGTACCGATACAAAAAACAAAACCAAAGGTTCTCGCTCCTCGCTCCCATTCCCCTATTCACCCATTCATCTATCCACCCATTCACCCGCCCTTGTTCCATGTCCGAGAAGGCATTGTGAAAAGAGAAGCGGGAAGCAAGGAGCGGGGAGATTGAAGAGTGAAGAGTGAAGAGTTTTTAGTTACGGGTTGTTAGTTTTTAGTCCTGGATTATGCGTGAGGATGCCTGAGAATCATACTGCGTTCATCCCAACTATCTGATAATATGTCGCAAATTCAATCTTTCGATCGGATTTGGCTTACTGGGGAAGGATCAGACTGGAATGCAAAACAAAGCGTCTAACAAGTTGGAATCTGACAGCGACCTCTATTCCACAGGCCCAACCGGTGAGGTTTTTCCAATTCCAAAGCAATCCGACCACCAGGCGGAGTTTGCGCGGATAAAAAAAATTGTCGCGGAGCATCGCAGCTTGGGGCGTGAGATCGTCGTGGTGATGGGTGTGGGGTTCGTGGGCGCTGTAATGGCCGGGGTCGTAGCAGATTCAGTGCACAAGGTGACGGGGGCGCCGTGCAAATTTGTCATTGGAATGCAGCGGCCCTCCACCCGGTCTTTCTGGAAGATCCAATATCTCAATCGGGGAATCGCTCCTGTTGAGGCCGAAGATCCCGAAGTGGGGCTTCTTATCCATCGGTGCGTCAAAGAGAAAAAGACACTCATCGCGACGTATACCTATGAGGTGCTTTCACTGGCCGACGTGGTAGTGGTTGACGTGCAATGCGATTATCAGAAAGAGACACTTGGAAACGTTCGCCAGGGCCGCGCCGATATTGCAGCTCTGGAGGATTGCTTAAAGATAATCGGGGAGAAGATTCACCCCGAATGCATGGTCCTAATTGAAACCACTGTTCCGCCAGGCACGACCCAGTATGTTGCATATCCCATAATCAAGAAGGCTTTCCAAAGCCGCGGCATCGGAGCCGAGCCGTTGCTGGCCCATTCCTTTGAGCGGGTTATGCCGGGCAAGGATTACGTGTCTTCTATTCGGGACTTCTGGAGAGTGTGCAGCGGCGTCAACGAACCATCCAGGCAAAGAGTGCAGACCTTTTTGTCCGACGTTTTAAACGTGGGGGAATACCCACTGACCGTCCTGGAAACCCCTATTGAGAGCGAAACCTGCAAGGTGGTCGAGAATTCCTATCGCGCCACGATTCTGGCTTTCCTTCATGAGTGGAGCGTTTTTGCGGAGCGAAACGGCGTGGACCTGCTAAAGGTCATAGAAGCGATAAAGGTTCGGCCGACGCATTCAAACATCATATTTCCCGGACCTGGAATAGGAGGCTACTGCCTGCCAAAGGACGGAGGACTGGGGATCTGGGCTTACCAGACGCTTCTTGGGTTCGAAGACGATATCTTCAAGATAACGCCACAGGCTATCGACATAAACGATACAAGAGCTCTTCATGTCGCCCGCCTGGTCCGTGATGCTCTTCGAAATATGGGCAAGATCGTGGCTGCCTGCAAGATAGCCATCTTCGGCGCATCATACAGGGAAGACGTCGGAGACACCCGCTACAGCGGTTCGGAAATGCTTGTTCGAAAGCTTTCCGAAATGGGGGCGGATATTTCTGTCCACGATCCTTATGTCAAGCACTGGTGGGAATTTGAGAAACAGGATACATACCCCGCCCCCGGCCATTCATGGTCGAGGTTTTTCCGAAACCAGGAAAATCTGAAGGCGCTCACTATCAGCAAAGACATGACGGAAGCCGTCCGCGGGGCCGATGCCGTGGTGTTTGCCGTGCGGCACGAACATTACCTGCGCCTTTCAGCCGACGGCTTATTGGAGATGACCGGAAAGCCGGTTGCAGTGATAGACTGCTTTGGGATCCTTACGGATAGCGATATAAAGCGCTATTTTGAGCTGGGATGCGAAGTAAAGGGTCTGGGGCGCGGAAATGTAAAGCGAATCAAGGACCAGGTAAGGTCTGCCCAATAAAAAGGACAGGGTCTTTTTCGTTAATGGAAGTTGTGTTCAAACGCTTAAATTTAGCCCAACAATTTAAGCAGATACTGTCCATATGCGTTCTTCATCAAAGGCTCGGCCAGCCTTCGCAACATGGCCTCATCAATATACCCCATGCGGTAAGCTATTTCCTCAACACAGGCGATCTTGAGACCCTGTCGTTTTTCGATCGTCTCCACGAAGGTGCATGCCTCCAGCAGGGATTCATGCGTACCGGTATCGAGCCAGGCAAATCCCCTGCCCAGCAGTTCCACCTGAAGTTCGCCCATTTTCAGGTAGGCGTTGATGACATCCGCTATCTCCAGCTCCTCGGCGGCGATTGGAAAAGATGATTCCAATGTTCCAGGATATTCTATCCCTGCTCAATTATAAGCTCATGAATATGGCACATATTTTATATAGTTACGTTAGGTTCATCGGATAAACCCAACTCGAAAAAATTCGCAATGGGGATAAAGGCGTGGACGGAGCTCTAAAGCGAATAAGCGTTATTATCCCGAGTTACAATGCTGAGCAGTTCCTTTCTGAAGCAATCCAATCGGTTCTGCACCAGATCTGCCCTGCAGAAGAGATAATTGTGGTGGATGACGGCTCACTCGATAGCACAGTTTCAATAGCTCGATCTTTTGGCGGTCCTGTAATAGTAATACAACAGTCTAATGCCGGCCCTTCCGCAGCAAGAAATGCCGGAGTCAAAAACGCCTCAGGATGACCATGCGTTGCTTTCATACGATCCTATTGATTTCCTGGCGTTCACAAGGTTTTATCCTTCAACCCTCATGGTTCGCAGTGGGATCGCAAAAGCGCTGCAATTTCCTGAAGGTATTCATAATTCCGAAGACTTGATATACGATGCGCTCCTTCGTGTTTGCGGGCGGATAGGCGCGGTTGAAAAAGTTCTCGTGAGAAAGCGGACCCACCCGGAGCAACTCACTCATAATGCCGTGCACTTTGGTGTGTCTCTAAATGCTCGGCTTGATTGGGCCAGAAAGAACTTCCATGCCATAAATATGCAGTCGGCTTCCTCAGCCGAATCGGCCATACTGGGCGGCGCAGTCCACGAAGTTCTGTTGAGTTACTGGAGCCGCAATTTAAGGAAGTTTAAAAAAATGCGCAGCGAACTCTTGTCGATATGGCCGGGCGAGCAGCCTGTACCCAGGGAGTTGACTCGCTTTGTATCTCCGAAAATCCTACTCAGATTAAAAGACTTCGTGGATGGATTTCGTAACAAAAAGGCTTTTTAAAGTCGTGAGTCGCAAAAAAATGTCGTAACGACAACCGAAAAATCACCCACGCCGATAACACAAAATTCCCCCACCCCTGTGTTAAAAATGTGATCTGCTAAAACCAACTCTCTGAGCCAGAGCGATAAGTTGCGCTCCCTCTTCGTGGTGAGAATACGATCTTTTTGAATTCTCCCGCCAACGGGCCGGCGGCTCCAAGCTTCCGATCCACAAATCCCCGGGATTAGTTTCAATCTCCTGGAATGGCCCTGCCCGCACCTTGTCGTTTTCGGCATAGCTCCCCAGCAGGAACCATCCACCAGATTCGAGTCTGAAGGCATCCATGGTCATTGCAACGGGATCGGTCAGCCAGATATGTTCAACGCGCCATGTCGAGCATAGAGGGGCATCTTTGTAACCGTGTCCTTACGGAATGTACTTGGAGAGAGAATTTCACAGACCCAATCCGGAGCGACAGAAATCCAGTTGCCTTCTTCCTGAAACGGAAACCTTGCTCCTTCCCAGCCGGCCAGGTCGGGCGCCAAAATGTCTTCCCCAAGCCCGACTTCCGGCTCAATGATAAAAATCCATCCTCCAGGTCCCCCTCTTTGTCCGAACTGATACGGTGCTGTGACTGCGGTCCCGAGAGCAGTTGCGCAGAAGCCGTGTTCCCTCGAAAGACGAGCAGTTACAATAATCTCTCCGTCAATGATCTCTCACGTCATGTTTTCCGGGATGCTGTAAAGGTCCTCATAGGCTGCTTTCTTTTTTGCGAGCTCGGCCATTGGTATCTTCTCCTTGCTCAGGAATATGCTCTTGGGCCACAGTACCCGTTCACCGTAGAGGCGGGGCATAGTCCGGACAAGAATAGGGCACAGAGAAAAGCTTTGTGAGACACGATTTAGAGGATTAAGAAGAATGGCTATTTCTAAGTCCTGAGCCCCGTTTATCTTGTTGCGTTTTGGTTGCCTCCGCGTCCTCTGTGTCTCCGTGGTGAAAGCAAAATTCATCCAACCGTGTCATTTCCTGTCATTTCGTGTCATTTTCCCTTGCCCCGCCTCCCCATCCCCTTGTCGGCCCCGCTCCCAGCTTACCTTGCGCAATAGCAATTCCTTGCTCTGCCGCCTTGCTTAACCACTTCAATGCCTCTGCGTAGTCTTTGGGCACGCCCATGGTACATCATTCCTAGATTACATTGCGCCTCGGTCTCTCCATGTTCAGCCGCCTTGCGCCACCACTTTACTGCTTCGGCATCGTCTTGCGGCACGCCTTGGCCCTCATGATACGCCGCTCCTAGAGCACATTGCGCGGGAACAAATCCCTGCTCCGCCGCCTTGCGAGCCCACTTCACGGCCTCGACATAATCCTGCGGCGCACCCTGGCCGTCATAGTACATTGCTCCCAGAAGGAATTGCGCGTTAGCATTTCCCTGGTCCGCTGCAACCTGAAGCTCTTTATAAGCCTTGGCATAATCACCTCTGTCGAGGGCGGCTTTGCCGTCATCGAAACCCGCATGAGCGAGGGCAGCGAATCCGACCAGTACAGCGATAAAAAGCAGGGATTTGAATTTTGTCATTTCGCCTACTGGATTCGGGGGCCACATGGAAGTGGAATACGCGCTTCAGTTCGCCAGTAGGTATTGATTACCAATTTTACACATATGAGGCGTTTTCTGGAAACTTGCTTAGGGTTGAGGGCCGGTAATTCCCATCACAAAACGATGATGAATGACACGGACCGGGGCGGTAAGATCGACAGGCCGGGGGGCGAAAAGGGGCAAAAACATGCATTGCTGTTGGGCATGTTGTTGGGCAAGGGCTGCGCATTTTCCTTAAAAGTGGAGCGGGAGACGGGCTTCGAACCCGCCTTGCATTATTTACCATGTTTTACCTCTACCGCCTAAACTCCTTTATTTAAGCCAATTTAGGCAATTAATTTTTCTGTTGACTTCCCCCATTGTACCCCTATACTAATCGTAAAGGTTGGGGATATCGTTGGGGATAAACAGGCATAGTTTCCTTGCTGAATGATGGTTTAGAGGAATTGTGTTGGGGATAATCGCCCCCAACAGAGACACCATAAAAAGGGAAAAAGCCATGCCGAAACAAGAAAGATTCAAGACCAAGTACGCAGGCGTCTACTTCATCATGGGGAAGGCGACGGATAGCAGACCCGAAAAGATTTATTACATCCAGTATCGCCGTGGTGGAAAGCTGATCGAGGAAAAGGCCGGAAGCCAATTCAAGGATGACATGACCCCGGCAAGGGCCGCTGGCGTCAGAACGGAAAAGGTGGAAGGCAGGCAGCAATCTAACCAGGAGCGCAGAGAGGCTGAACAGGCCGCTAAAGAGGCCGAATCTTCCAGGTGGACGATTAACAAGTTGTGGCAGGAATACCAGAAAATGAATCCAGAGGTTAAGGCCATTGGGAAGGACGAAGACCGATTTAATTGCTACATAAAAGACGTGTTAGGGGGTAAGGAACCGAACGAATTGCTTCCCCTAGACGTTGACAGACTGAGAATAAAACTTCAAAAGACGCTTAGCCCGGCCACCGTCAGGAACGTGCTCGAACTTCTCAGGCGGGTGGTAAACTTTGGAGTTAAGAAACATTTGTGCTCTGGCCTCTCTTTCACAATTCAGATGCCTAAAGTCAACAATCTGAAAACTGAAGACCTCACCCCCGATCAGTTGGGCGCATTGCTCAAAGCCATAGATGAAGATGAAAATGTCCAGGTCGCGGATATTATGAAGCTGGCTCTCTTCACTGGTATGAGGAAAGGGGAGCTGTTCAAGCTACAATGGTCCGATGTCGATTTTGAGCGTGGTTTCATCAATATCCGTGACCCCAAAGGGGGACCAGACGAGAAGATTCCCTTAAACGATGCTGCAAGGCAGATTCTTAAAAACCACCCTGAAACAGAAGAGAGCAATTACGTGTTCCCTGGTGCAGACAATGGCAATAGGCGCAATGCTCACAGGGTAGTGAATCGAATCAAAGAACGTGCTAAACTCCCCAAGGACTTCCGGCCACTGCACGGACTTAGGCACGTCTATGCCTCTATGTTGGCCTCAAGCGGTCAGGTGGACATGTTCACCCTGCAAAAGCTCCTGACCCATAAGAGCCCGCAAATGACTCAACGCTATGCACACCTGCGCGATGAGGCTCTGAAAAAGGCGTCTGAGCTTGCAGGGGACATTATTAGTCAGATAGCGAATAACAGTGAACAGAGGAAACTGACAGGGTTGTCTTCCGCATAACAGTAAAAGAAATTTCTTGACATGAGCACGAAGGGGGGAGTATTAGACTAAATTGAATGAGTCAGAACCGCAACTAATGCGGACTTAGACCTGCTACTATCAAAACAGCCAGGTATGCATACAATGACCTCCTGGACAAAGGGAGGTTTGAAATGCCTGGTCCGTCGAAGAAAGTCATCAACCTACCGGAACAACTTCTGAATTTTCGCTACCTTAACGAACACGAAGTCGCAACACTCACTGGCCGGGGTCTGCAAACCCTGCGAAACGACCGTAGCGAACGACGCGGTATCCCTTATCTGAAGGTTCGCAAATCCGTACTCTACCGCCTAAGCGATGTCCTGGAATTTATGGATAAACATAGGATTCAGACGGAAGAGATATGAGATGAAGTCCAGGATGCGATTCGCACAGGTGGAACTCACTGCAATGAAAAAACCGCGCGGGCTTCGCTGAGCGGCTGGCCGGGCGCGGCGGGTATGGAGTGAAAGGAATCTAAGCAAATGAATGATAACAAATTTGATCCGGAAAAGCAAGCGGAATTTGCGGCTGGGCTTATTGGGATAGACCTAGATGCTGCTTATCCTGAAATTTTAATAGAGCGGTTTCTGAGCGGCGGGATCACGGTGGTTGCACCATCCGAGATTCGATACGGGCGGATTTTCAGGCGAATGATGGCCTTCTCAGTGGGAACGGGCGAGCCGTTCCTCGGCTGCTTTGAAACTAAATGCCGTCCTGTGCTCTATGTGGAGCATGGGCAGGCCGACCGTGAAGCGGCTGAAGTGTGGGGGCTGACAGGTGAAAACATCAAGGTTCAGGAGGGCTGGCCGCGAATGGGCGCAGGCTGTATTGAAGAAATAAGACAAAGCCCGTTCGAGGTTATTTTCCTACCTGATTACGCCTTCCTCGATGGCAACCTGAACGAGTATATCAAAGGCCACCACGGCCTTAGTGAATCGGACATGCGGTCGAGCGATTACTACCGCCGACAAAAGGGGCTGCATGAGATTGAACAGCTACGCGACTGCGCCGCAGAGAGGTACAAATACTTAATCATACCAGCGGGAACCCTCACCAGTAGGAATAAACTGCGCGATTTTCCAGGGTTGGGCGGGGCCGACTGCAAAATTTTGATTTATGAGCACCAGAAGAAGGAGAAACGGGACCGGGGAATCCTGATACTTCAGGTTATCGGCTGGGACAACATCCAGTCAGGTGAGTTTGAAATGGTCCTGGACGAGCAGGCGGGCATATTTCGACTGACCCCGGAAACACTGCGGCGCTTTGCCAAACTGCCGCTGAACCACAATGACCGGGAAATTCTCGAAGCGTTGAAGCTATTCGGCCCGATGACTGCGACGGAAATAAGAAGAACGACCGACATAAAGCACCCTACCGATAGTCAGAGGCTAAATGGCCTTGCCGGTGAGCAGAAGGGGCGGCTGGTGGTGAAGAGGCCGGATGGCAAATGGACACTGAGGTAAGTGTCATATCTGTCATACGCTGTCATATGGTTGTCACATGGTCCATATGACAGCCTAAACCAGCTTGCATACGATGTTTGCAGCAGGTGTCATATCCAAAGTGCTTTTCACGTATATATGGGGACCATAGAATATCGTGAAATAGTCTACCCATATGACACCATCCGCAAATCTTGACCACGGGCTGATTTAAGGTGTCACATTTGGGTATGACACGTGCGTGACGGCATATGGCAAATATGACACAGTGTTTGCTCAGGGGGCGGAAGGTCATAAGGTATGAAGCTGACCCGGATGGAGGGTATCCGCAGATCATTTACCCCTTTGGGGGGGAGTAACAATGCCAGTTCCACAGTTGCTCTGACCGGATGCCGTTAATGCCAGAGTTCCACACGGAACCGTCTCCGCCTACTGACCAGGCTCTTTTGCTTGTTCGAGTTCGTCAAGAGTTTCTTTAAGTGTTTTAATAATCAGCTTCTTCACATCCCTTTCCGCCCCCACGGAACCCTTTTTGTATATTACAAGCGGAACAACCTTTTGCTTCTCTTCGAGAAACAAAAAAATCAGTCGGAGACCTTTGTTGGCTGCCAGCTTGTATTCTTTCAAACCGATCCGGATTTTGCTGACTTTAAATAAGCCAAAACCAGGGTATGAGTCCCCCTGCAAAGGATTATCGCCAAGGTCATTAATTTTTTTTCGGATTTTCTGTTCGCTCTGAGGGTAATGCTTTAGGATTGAGTCCAGTTGCTTCCTGAATGGCGTGCAAAGGATCAAATCATATAGCATCGGCTACCCTGGACAGGAGGTCCCTTATTTCCGGGTCTGTTGCAATGGCGCAATCTTCGGCAAGCTCATCCCATTCGGTGAACATTTTCTCGAACTGAGGAATGAGGGGACCAAACACCTTTTTGGCCTCTAATTTTTTCAGCATCAGTCCCATTACAGAGTTGATTTGGTGCACCTTCGTGGTAACGGAGGTCACACAGTCAACGGAGGGGCATGCTTGGGTACAAAAATTCATCCATGATCGAATACCCCTCATTACGGCGCGCTGAGCAATAAATAAGCGGATGGAGTAATAGTACACTGACACCACTGCATCTGCGCGTTGCACGTGCTTCAGTTGGTTTATAGAGTGCTGAAAATGGCTCAAGTCGGGCATTCTAATGATCGCAGCAAGTCCCATTGGCTCACTCCTTTAGAAGGCATTCTACTGCCATTCTAAGCATGAATTGAGCAAAACGCGAGAAGCCGACCTCGTTTTTCTCGAAGCAGCTCACCTTTCATCGGCAGGCTGACAGAAATTGATGAGCAAATAAAGCATATTCCGGCGCGAGTTCCAGTTGTCGGCCATAGACATTTTCAGTCTAGGTATCCGAAGAACGAGAAATCCGGAACAATGTACATCCGCATCCCGATTATCGTCTTGGGAGATTCAAAGTCAAGGGGTATTTGATATTTTACCCGCGCTTTCCCCGAATGGGATATGCCACGGGAGAAGCGATGGTATGGAATGGCAGCGAGAAGGCAGAAGTTGCCACACCACGGGGGTGATTCGGCCATTAAAGGATAAGGGGGGGGTAGTGTGGTTCGCTGGGTAGGTATGGGACAATTATACCGCAAATCGTAGTCCCACAAGCGCACATTATAAGGGCCTTTTGGGGGCCTCTTCGCCACGTAGTAAGAAGGCGCGATTGACAGGTGAATGCGCATGAGCGCTTATTATTGCACGCATGGCCTGACGGCGACGATGGAACGATGAACGAACGGGAAACATAGGCGGGTTAAGGCTAAGGACGGTGAGCGGCGAAAAAGTTCAGGTAGAGTCGTAGAGCGTAGGGGATCGTAGGTTACAGCCCCCTTAGCGCCGCACTCCTGCCGGTGACCGCACGGCAATGACCGCCATGCCCTGGATGCTGACGTTTGTGGGGGGGACGGCGGCGAATTTCGTGAACGCCCTGGGGAGGTGGACGGCGGGGACGATGTTGTACACGCGCCGATGGTGGATCGTAGGTTACAGCCCCCTTAGCGCCGCACTCCTGCCGGTGACCGCACGGCAATGACCGCCATGCCCTGGATGCTGACGTTTGTGGGGGGGACGGCGGCGAATTTCGTGAACGCCCTGGGGAGGTGGACGGCGGGGACGATGTTGTACACGCGCCGATGGTGGATCGTAGGTTACAGCCCCCTTAGCGCCGCACTCCTGCCGGTGACCGCACGGCAATGACCGCCATGCCCTGGATGCTGACGTTTGTGGGGGGGACGGCGGCGAATTTCGTGAACGCCCTGGGGAGGTGGACGGCGGGGACGATGTTGTACACGCGCCGATGGTGGATCGTAGGTTACAGCCCCCTTAGCGCCGCACTCCTGCCGGTGACCGCACGGCAATGACCGCCATGCCCTGGATGCTGACGTTTGTGGGGGGGACGGCGGCGAATTTCGTGAACGCCCTGGGGAGGTGGACGGCGGGGACGATGTTGTACACGCGCCGATGGTGGATCGTAGGTTACAGCCCCCTTAGCGCCGCACTCCTGCCGGTGACCGCACGGCAATGACCGCCATGCCCTGGATGCTGACGTTTGTGGGGGGGACGGCGGCGAATTTCGTGAACGCCCTGGGGAGGTGGACGGCGGGGACGATGTTGTACACGCGCCGATGGTGGATCGTAGGTTACAGCCCCCTTAGCGCCGCACTCCTGCCGGTGACCGCACGGCAATGACCGCCATGCCCTGGATGCTGACGTTTGTGGGGGGGACGGCGGCGAATTTCGTGAACGCCCTGGGGAGGTGGACGGCGGGGACGATGTTGTACACGCGCCGATGGTGGATCGTAGGTTACAGCCCCCTTAGCGCCGCACTCCTGCCGGTGACCGCACGGCAATGACCGCCATGCCCTGGATGCTGACGTTTGTGGGGGGGACGGCGGCGAATTTCGTGAACGCCCTGGGGAGGTGGACGGCGGGGACGATGTTGTACACGCGCCGATGGTGGATCGTAGGTTACAGCCCCCTTAGCGCCGCACTCCTGCCGGTGACCGCACGGCAATGACCGCCATGCCCTGGATGCTGACGTTTGTGGGGGGGACGGCGGCGAATTTCGTGAACGCCCTGGGGAGGTGGACGGCGGGGACGATGTTGTACACGCGCCGATGGTGGATCGTAGGTTACAGCCCCCTTAGCGCCGCACTCCTGCCGGTGACCGCACGGCAATGACCGCCATGTACCTTGACCCACTATCCAAAAATTCTTTGTGAAATCGGAATGTGGCTGTAATATGATTTTGCACCAAGTTCCTGCTTTGCCCCCTTTCCCTTGATGGCGGTCGCTGACTGAGGCTATCGACACGGAAACGCCCACGGGCCGCGCCATGTGGCAAATGGTGGGAATACTGGCAGAGCTTGAACGGTCGTTGGTTCAGGAGCGGACAAAGGCGAGCCGCGTGGCGGCTGTTGCTCGTGGGGTGCGAATGGGCCGCAAGCGGTTGCTGTCCGCGCCACAGGTCGGCCACGCCCGCAAGCCGATAGAGCAGGGGGAAGGCCCTGACAATGTGGCTCAATCGCTCAACGTCTCGCGGCGAACGCTTTACAGGGCGTTGGCGGCTCAGAGTCCCTGCTAAAAATGAACATGCAAGAGCAAGGAGAGCGTCGAAAATCAGATTACAATGGAGGATATGATGGGGCTATTTGATGGAATATTTAATAAGGCAAACAAGATTTCTCACCGCGAATGGAGTCTTATAGCTTTTGCTATATCGAAAGATTTTGAAGATATACGAGAAAGGCTTTTTAATTCATGCAAGGAGGCAATTCTCGAATTTTATAAGATTCAATCTTGGAAGATAGACATCTTTTATATCAAATCTAAATCTTATTCCGATGATATCCAAGGCATTAATATTAAAGTTTTTCAACTTATTTTGTCATCGCTCCTGATTGGTAGGAAGAAATATATTCCATCACACCAAGGCAACCAGTTTGCCGATTTATTGTGGGCGCAAGTTCTTGGTAATCAAATTCTTCCAGCCGTTGAGCATGGCAAGTTACTATTTCAAAAAGGCGACACTTTCCCTAGACTGTCTACGTTTTTTTGTTATGTTGCCGAAGGTATTACTGGAAAGATCAATCCGGCAATAGGAATGCTCCTATTATCCAATTTTGGCAGTCCTTTTTTTGAAAGTTGTTATAGGACAGTTGCAACGGCTTTTTCTGACACTGATATAGAAAACACAATCCTAAGCGAAATGATAATCGTAACTGATAGAATAAAAATTCTATCAGATCGGTTCGATGCTGAAATCAAAAGAATGACTGATTAAGGGTATTTCGGTTCGGGATTTATCACTAGGGCAATTCGCACGATGTCGTGGCACGGGCCAAGTGTGAGAATGATGTCATCCTTCTTGTCTTGGTCCCCTGTCATACCACTGAGCGCAAACCTGAATTCTTTTTGTCCATCGTATCTCCCATCTTTCTGAAAGATGCCATCTGCCCAATCATTCCTTTCGTGGCCGCCTACGGTTTTGGTATAGACGACCGGCCCCACTTTAAGAAGCGAAAGTTTCTGGGGTTGATTACCTACGGCCACTGCGATTCGGTTTGCAAACTCTATAGTATCGAGAATCTGAATAACACAGTTCTTGTCTGGCCATGTCTCGATTACTCGACACGGGCGGGTTTCCAAAGTACAGCACCAGACATATATAGGCACTATGTATTCTACATTACAGCGGACACCGTTACGGATGACGGCCTGAGAACCCTCATTCGAATCTCCGCGCTGTGCATCCTGATCGTCGATGAATTTCTGAATGTGTGTAAAATGGATGGTGCCATTCTGCAAGTCTTCAGCCCATTCCCGCATTGTAGCCTTGAAGACTGTTGGCATCACGAATTCAATGTTGTTGTGTCTGAATGTCGTCATTTCTCACCTCACACAACATTCTTTCTAGTGCTCTCTCAAGAGCACCTTGCTATTCTTTTTCGTTCATAGCACCCCCAACGCCTGAAAGATCAGTCCAACCCATACCGCTATCGTCACATTGTAGCGGCAATACAATGGCTGATCTCTAGTGGTTGTAATAACACTTCCGACAACGGGAGCCAAAACGAGGATTGACAGGCCAATGCCGAGCAAGGAACCACCTACGGCACGTGCAAGGGCGTCAGTAAACAGTAAATGAGGCTGGTGGATAACCACCATACGAACGATCACGTGGGCGGCTACTCCCATCCATACCCAAGCGACAGAAACCCTTTTCTTTGGGGCTGCCGTTCCTGTGGTTAATTCTTCACTCATGGTTCAAGCTCCATCGAGAGAAATCCAAAATTACAAATGGTCTGTTTTACAAACTGGACAAAATACAACACTGTACGTAACAAGGGCGAGTGTTTCTAGTGACGGTAGTGTGTTAACGAGAGTCTGCTTCTAAGTATTGGCTTCTTCATATCTATCTGATTTTCCATCTCGGCAGACTCTTTTTTCCTTTCTCACCAATCAGTATATCCGATCTGAATCTTTCTGTGCTGGAGTATTTTCACCCGCCCGGAGGACAAGGCAATGCAGGGGAGCGACCCGAGCGCCGAGGCGGGGGGACGACGGAGGGGCAGGCCAGCCGCTAAGGCCGTTACTGTAAGTCTATTTCGAGCCAGAATCGACTTTCTCAGGCCGAGCCATACTAACATCGTCCGCTTTCTTCCAGCCGATGCATTCTGTCCGCAAATCAGGGGAAAAGTTATCGAATGAATTTCGCTTCGAGTGCCTCTGCTGTCTCGCGGGAGACTGCCGGTACATGTTCCTGAATCAACTTCGCCGTTATGCGACTCAGCGTGGGTTCGGCTACACGGAGTTTCTTGATAATGTCGTCGCCGCCGAACGTGAGCAGTTCATGCACCAGGGCTCTTGCTTCTTCGTATGATTTACATGCGAGATTGTTCCAGTCCACACATGACCTGGGCCAGTCGGGAGGATAGTGCATCTTCATGTACCACGACTGAAAGTGTGCCGCAAGGCCATCCTCCAATACATTGGAGTCGTTAAGTCCTGTGGGTGAAAGGAGATGAATGGTCTCGTGCGCAAGTTGAAAACACGCTCTGTCAGGTTCGTTCATACAGGGAAGCCCAAGTTGTATCACGACGTGCTGGCAGTTGCCGGGGAACCAATTCTGTGGAACACCTTCAACGAATTCGATGCCGACAAACGTGTATGAATGGTCGCGAGGCCCGAAAAGCTGTTCGGCAAGATGAAGCATGTTGCCCAGTTGGGAAGCCAGTGTCCACGTGTAACCATTCTTTTTTTCAAGTGGCTCGGTGAATATGAGTTTCGGATGTATGTCCATTGCTCCTCCTCTCTTCAATGCAGAAGGACTATAGCCCGATGGCAATAGGCTTTAGCTATTTCAATACGATGAAATTTGAGGAACTGATAAGGAAAGAGGGTAAAAGCTCTATTCAAGATAATGCTCCACTTTCGCCCCTAGCCGGAATGATGCATCAACTTCTCGGCTCGGCATTCAAACTGCATGCTGGGATCGGATTTTTGCGCGCGAAACTTCCGCTGCGACACTGAAACCCTAAAAAACCATACGATTTTCAGATCGGACATGCAAGAGATATCTTAACGGTATTTCTCAAAAAATCGGTTACCAGTGCCGGACACGCCATGCTGTGCCCACCATCCTTCTTATCAGCCCGGTTATGGGGGGTATGGGGGGTCGATCTGCGGACCATCCAGGGGAGGTAAGGGCAGCGACGGTGCGCCGGGGACCGGCTGCAATTGACGATCTCCACCCTGCCCGTGTCAACCATCGTCAGCTATGGGGGGCGATCAGGGGCAGAAACCGGCATTTTGTTGGGGATAGTGTTGGGGACGAAAGGGCAATCGTTTTGCCAGAGTCGTAAAAGTGGCGTTGCATAAAGGTATTGCCGCTAAAAAAAGTGGAGCGGGAGACGGGCTTCGAACCCGCGACCCTCAGCTTGGAAGGCTGATGCTCTAGCCAACTGAGCTACTCCCGCTCGACTTTGCTGTTTAGCATGCCGGGCGGGGTTTTTCAAATACAAATCGGTCGTCGCCCCCTGGAACAGATGGCGGATATCAGGCCTTTGCTTTCCGGGGATGTTTTTTCGGCCCTTCCACCACGACCCTGTCCACTCCGTCCTTTTCGCAAAGCAGAACGTTCACCTGCTCTTCGGCCCTGGTATCCAGGGCTATCCCCACAAACTGGCCGCAGATGGGCAGTTCCCTGTGGTCCCTGTCCACAAGCACCGCCACCTGGACCCGCCTTGGGCGGCCGAGGTCGATGAGGGCGTCCAGGGCAGCGCGGATCGTTCTTCCGGTGTAGAGCACGTCGTCAATAAGAACAACTTCCAGGTCATCGACACGAAACGGCAGGTTTGTTCCCTTCAGCACAGGCTGATTGTGCAGGCGAGTCCAATCGTCCCGGTAGAGGGTGATGTCGAGTGTGCCAAGGGGCACAACCGTTCCCAGTTTGTCCGATATAATCGCTGCAATCCTGTTGGCCAGAAACACACCGCCGGTATGAATGCCTACCAGGGCAAGCTTGCCGGGGTTCCTGCTCGAGGCTATTATCTCCCCCGACAGGCGCTCAAGCGCGGCCTGGATGCCTTCGGCTTCCATAATAACGCGTCCGTCGCCGTCGTTTCCCATGTTTGTGTCCGCCTTGCAAGAACGTAGAATAAAAAATATAAAAGGCGCCTTCCGGCGCCCCTGTCAGCCACTGGCTTGCTTGAGAACGGCATGATTCTAAAGGCTTTATCTAACAATTTATTCAAAATATGTCAATCGATTAAAGCATCGATCAAAGCATAGCGAAAAATCAAAGCCTTGCGAAACATTTCTACCCTGTGATCAGGTACCTTCTGGAGGCATGAAGCGCTGCTTTATAGTGAGGGGATTCGTTTAAGGGGCGATTTTGGGAGAAGCGCAGGGAGCGGGGAGTCCCCAATCCTGCAATTTGGCGAGGATGCAAGCCAGCAGCAGGGATAGTTTTGCTTGTAGGAGCTCAGAGAGTTCCAGGCCGGTTTCGATGATGTGGGGCTGGATACCTATGAGGCAGATTTCCCGGGGGGCGACGTCGAGGAGTTGGGCTGCGGCCAGCACGTCTACCAGGCCCAGATGATGCAGGGAATCTTTATAGGTGAAAATGGCCGGAATCTCCTGGTTTTCCAGGACGCCGATGTAACCGGGCTCCTTCCGGAAATTTACCGCGTCAACAAAAAGGACCTGGTCGCGGCCTTCGATGTAAGGTAGCAGGTCCAGGCCTGCGGTGCCCCCATCCACGATTTCGAGACCGGAGGGTGCAAGGTTGCGCGCCTCTATGGCCCGAATGGCGTGGATGCCAATGCCTTCGTCCCGAAGCAGGAGGTTGCCGAGACCAATTAAGGTTACGTGTATTTTCAAATGATCGGCCTCACGTCACGGTTAGAAAGGCGCGAGGCGCATCTGCATAAGCGGAGCCAGATGCCCGTGCCTCCACCTCCAAAAGAAGGGGCGGACCCCATGGTTCGCCCCTGCATAGAACTCAAAATCATAGGGTCTTGACCTTAAAGATGGACTGACCTTTTGGGTCCACCAGGTGGATGGCACAGGCCAGGCAAGGGTCAAAAGAGTGGACGGTGCGTATCACCTCCAGGGGTTTATTGGGGTCGGCCACGGGGTTGCCCACCAGGGCTGCCTCGTAGGGGCCCATTGCGTCGTGCTGGTTGCGGGGCCCGGAGTTCCAGGTGGAGGGGACCACGCACTGGTAGTTCTTGATCTTATTGTCTTCGATGACCACCCAATGGGACAGGATGCCCCTGGGGGCCTCATGGAAGCCGAAGCCCCGGCTTTCGCCCGGCTTAATGGGATATTGGTTGCAGATATTGAGGTCGCCCTTGGTGATGTTGTCCACCAGGGCCTGCCACTGGTTGTTCAATTCATCATAGAGTACGGCGCAACGGATGGCCCGACCGGCATGGCGGCCGATAGTAGAATGCAGGGCCTCAGGTCCAACTTGTGCTCCAGCCAGTTTACTGACGGTGTCAAGGGTCAGGGTGACATACTTCTTGGTGGGCTCGTGGCCGGCGGCGAACATGCAGAGGACGTTGGCTAGGGGACCTACCTGGGCTGGCTTGTCGTAGAAAGACGGGGCCTTGACCCAGGAGTACTTGGCATCGTCCTTGAAGCCGGTGTAATCGGGGTCAGTGGATTCGTCATAGGGATGCTTGGTCCAATCACCCTTATACCAGGAGTGCTTGATAGACTCCTTGACGCCTTCCCGGAAGTAATCGTCGTGATAGGAGGTGATAGGTTTGAAGCTCTTGAGGTCGGCGCTGGCGATGTAGCCGCCGGGGAGGCTGAAAACGGTGCCCTTGGTGTCCATGGGCATGTCGGGTACCGACAGGTAATTGGTGACGCCGGCGCCATACTTGGTCCAGTCGGCGTACATGGCGCCCACGGCGCAGACATCCACCAGATAGACGTTTTTGACGAAGTCGCCAACTTCGTCGATGAGGGTCTTGATGTAATAGAGCCTCTCCATGTTGAGGGCGGATGGGGAGTCCAGATTGATGGCGGTGGAGACGCCGCCGGGAACCAGGTTGGCGACGTGGGGCGTCTTGGCGCCCAGGATGGAGACGATCATGTTGGCCTTACGCTGGTACTCCAAGGCCTGGAGATAATGGGCCACGGCCAGAAGGTTAACCTCCGGGGGCAGCTTCATGGCTGGATGGCCCCAATAGCCATTGGCGAAGATGCCGAGCTGCCCTGAGGCCACAATGGTCTTCAGTTTGTCCTGAACTTCCGTGAGCTCCCGGTAGCTGTTCCGGTGCCAGGAAGAGAGGCCGTCGGCCAACTGTGCCGTCTTCTTCGGGTCGGCCTTGAGGGCCGAGGTGATGTCCACCCAGTCCAGGGCCGAGAGAATGTAGAAGTGAACAATGTGGTCATGGACCGCATGGGCCCCCATCATGAGGTTCCGGATATACTGGGCGTTAAGAGGCACTTCGATCTTTAGAGCGTTCTCTATTGACCTCGCCGAGGTCAAGGCGTGTACCGTAGTTCAGACTCCGCAAATGCGTTGCGTGAAAGTGGGGGCGTCCCGGGGGTCGCGGCCCTGGAGGATGATCTCGATGCCGCGCCACATCTGGCCGGACGACCAAGCGTTGGTCACCTCGCCGCCGTCGATTTCACAATCTATGCGCAAATGTCCTTCGATGCGCGTGATGGGGTCGATGGTAATTCTTTTGGCCATATTACCTCTCCTTAAAGGCAGTATTAGGCATGCCCAGCCTTAGGCAGCACTGAAAATCTTTTAACGAAATAGAGGTAGGCCATAAGTTCGATGGCCACGAGTCCCAGGGTGATCAAAATTTCGGGGACAGCCGGGAAATAGTGCCACCCGGCCCCAGGGTCAAAGCCGATGAGAAAGCCGTTGAACCGATAGAGGGAGCCTGCCAGAAGCAGGGAGCAGGATGCCAGGAAAAGGAAGCGGAGGTCGCTCGTGAGCGAGGGGCTGACCACGATCAGGACGGGCACCAGATAAAAGAGATTCTCCAGGATCAACATGACGCTCAGAAAGCCGCTGGTGAAGACCGGGGCGTCCCGGAAAAGGAGGTCGGCACAACGGAGAACCAGGTAAACCGCTACAACCCAGGCCATGACCCGGGCAAGCTTGGAGAGCATGGAAGTCTCAAAGGGCCGCTTGAAGGCGACGGAGGAGAGGATGGATTCGAAGACCGTCGCCGCAAAGCCCATGGCAACCGCCGAGAGCAGGAAGAAGAGGGGCAGGAAGCTGGTCTGCCAGAGGGGCGAAAGCTTGTAGCCGGCGATGACCATCAGGGTCCCCAGGGAAGACTGGTGCAAGGTGGGCAGCATGATGCCCACGGCGGCGATGGCCGGCAGCCAGCGCGTCAAGCGTCGGCGGGTCTCCACGGCCTTAACTTTGTGGGGATAGCCCTCCAGGATGGTGGGCAGGAGTTCAATCCACAGGACTACTACGTAAGCGGCGACGCAGAGAGCAACCTGCACCAGGACGGAGCTGAAGTTGACCTGCCAGGGCAGGAAGATCTTATAGCCGTTCCAATAGCGCCCGATGTCGATGAAGAGGGCCAGGCTCGCCAGAGTGTAACCGAAGACGCTGGTAAGTATGGCAGAGCGCACCACGGGGTGGTACTCCCAGCGGTTGAGGACATAGACCAGGATGGCCATGGCGAAGCCGCCGCAACCCATGGCGGTGCCCACCAGGTCATCGAAGGTGATCCAGAGGCCCCAGGGGTAGCCGTCGCTCAGGTTGGTTACAGCCCCCAAACCGGCCATGAAGCGATAGATGATGAGGACGATCGCCACGACGGCCAGGGCCGCCAGGAGCAGGAAGGGCTTGGTTACGACTTTGGTATTCATATGAAGGCTTTCGTCAGCCATAGCGCCCTCCTTTCAGGGTAAATCCTGGTTGGAAGTGTTTTTGTAGATTAAATAAAAGACAGCGCCGAATAGGACGTAGGGGAAAATCATGCCTTTATAGAGGGCATGATAGAGGGTCTCGGTGCGGTCGGCGGTGGATTCATCCGGAAGCTGCGGCAGGCCCAATTTGTTGAAGGGGACGTTGGCCAGCATGAGGACCTGGGTGCCGCCGCCTTCCTGGGCACCATAGATATGATTGTTATACATCGTCACCTTACGCTGGGTTCTGTCGGAAGAATCGATCCGGCGTAAAGGGTAATCGGCCATCTGCCCCGTGGTCAAAGACAGCCGCCGTTTGGCTTCCTTCAAAAGATCCTGAACGTTGCCGTAGATTGAAGCGCCAGTGGGGCAGAACTCGCAGCAGGCCGCATAGCCGCCCTGGGGAATGAGGTGGGAGCAAAGCTGACACTTCCGGATTTGGGGGAAGGGCTTGTCCCACTCAAATTTGGGGACATTATAGGGGCACGCTATCTGGCAGTACCGGCAACCGAGGCAAGCATCTTTGTCATACAGGACGGCCCCGGTACGCGGATTTTTGTGCAAAGCGTCCACCGGACAGGCGGAAGTGCAGGACGGATCAACGCAGTGCATGCATAAGCGGCGGATGTAGGAGTACCCATTGACTTCCTGATCCTTGACCTGGCCGGTGCCGTTGGTATAGAGCTTGACGATGTTGTAAGTCTTGGAGGACAGATCCGCGGGATCGTCCCAGACATTGGTTGGGTTATGGTGGTCAGGAGGCAGATAATTGTATTCTTTGCAGACGGCCATGCAGGCCTTGCAGCCGATGCAGACCGTGGCATCGTAAAGAATACCCATGCCCTGGGGGAGGCGAGGAACGGGCTCCATGGCCGCGGCCGGCACAGGACTGGCACTCGACGCCAGCACCAGGCTCCCGCTCGCGGAAAGCTTGAAAAAATCTCGTCGGCTGAGTCCCATAGTTTAGTCCTTCTCGGTCTTGGCGCCGGTTTCCGATTTTTCTTTGCCCAATTTCATGGCGATAACCGCGCCTGCGCCCACAGCCACGCCGGCCAAACCGGCCGCCAGGCCAACGGCTGCAGTAGTAACGCCATGCCCCTCAGGGGGCTCAATGGGCGCAAAGGCGGTCGGCGGGGTTTGGCGCATCTGCGCGCCCCCTACCCGGACACCTCCTTCATGCTCCAGGAGTAAGCCCGCCGGGGTGTAATGCTCAAGGCTGGCCTGTTCAGGTATGGGCTTGGTAAAGCCTACGCCTTTCTCGGAGCAGCCAAAGCAGGGACAGCCGGTGCCCGCCGGCCAGCTCCGGGGGCCGACGTCGCCGAAAAGTTGCTCGGGGCAGTTGTTAAAAGTCTCTGGCCCCTTACAGCCCAGCTTGTAAAGGCACCAACCCCGGCTATGGCCATCGTCGCCGAACGACAGAGCAAAACGACCGGCGTCGAAATGGGCCCGGCGCTCGCAACCTTCATGAATTAGGCGGCGATAGGCAAATTTGGGCCGGCCTTTATCGTCCAGCTCGGGCAGTTTATTGAAGGTCAAGACATAGAGCACGGTGGACAGGAAGTTGTAAGGGTTGGGCGGGCAGCCCGGGATATTGATCAAGGTAAATTTGCCGCCCAGTGCCTCGGAGGTAGACACGGCCCCGGTCGGGTTGGGAGAGGCCGAAGGGATGCCGCCCCAGGAGGCGCAGGAGCCGATGGCGATCACTGCCATGGCCTGGGGGGCGGTCTCTCTCAGGATTTCCAGCACCGGCCGGCCGCCCACTTGGCAGTAAACGCCGCCGTCCTTCATGGGGATGGCGCCATCCGTCACCAGGATGAACTTACCCTTGTTTTCCGCGATGGATTTGGCCTTGGCTTCTTCAGCCAGGTGGCCCGAAGGAGTGCTCAGCGTTTCGTGATAATCGAGGGAGATGAGGTTGAGGATCAGATGCTCTACCGTGGGGTGGGTGGAGCGCAGCAAGGTTTCTGTACAGCCGGTACACTCCTGGCCGGAGAGCCAGATGACCGGCGGACGCTTGAGGTTGGCAACCGCTTCGGCGATTTTGGCTCCCATGCCCAAGGGCAACCCCATGCCAGCCGCCGCAACGCTGCAAAACTTCAAAAAATCCCGCCGCGATACCATGCCTAAATGCCTGGGGACCAGATCTGATTCGCGCTCTTTCATAGAGCCTCCATTGTAATAGGTGCGGTTGTGAGTTTTGCCCTCCTTGACGCCTTCTTGGCGCAAATGTACCGGTTGAACATTATTAACTTTTCTCTGCCGAGATACTCCTTTGGGTTTCAGTTGGTGCTCAATGATTATGAGGTAGTAGTTGCGCAGTTCCGCGTCCTGGTTAGCTTCTGCGTGATTTGAGAGAAGGGGTCACCGATATTCTACTAAGTTAATATATATTATTATGATATGTCAAGAATTTTTTTTCCTCCCAATCGCGCTTGCCCATTCGTCTGCTGAGGGTTCCGGGCGCTTTGAAGTCCCGCACTGAATGCTCTTTTTCTTGACATCAACTCCATGATAGCTATCTCTTAGGCTGAACACAGCCAGTTTCCATCCGGAAAGGGTCCTTTTCCGCCCTGGCGGCGGTGGGACCGCCGCGCCTCGCGGAGCGTCGAGATACTGGCGGTGGCCGCAGAGGCATAGGGGGCTCGATCACTGATCTCGACGCTCCGCGAGGCGGTACCCCTTCCGCCTAAAGGCGGTGAGCGGAATGACCAGATTAAGCCTCCTTTTCGAACAGAAACCTCGCGGGGCGTGGAATTTGCGTTTTGCAATGCGGGTTTTATGTAACCCCGCTGGGGTAAAGGGAAGGAATTTATGAAATTCCACACCCAGGGTGGCGTCCCGCTGGACGCGGGACTGACCCTGGGCTGAATTATTCCGCCCCTTCAGGGCTTAAGAGGCTGACGATTTATACGTCTAGTTTCTTATTTGAGCTCTTATGGGGGCAGGCTCTGATCCGGGGACCTCGACGCGAAGATGTGCGTGCGGCCCTGCTGCCTGGCCAAGTCCATATTGCGAGGATTGTTTTGCTCATGAATTACTCTCTTAGCCTCCATGCAGACTTCATAGATTCGGAATATCAAAAATGGAAATCGCACCCGGAGAGCGTGAGCCGCGAGTGGCGAATTTTCTTTGAGGGTTTTGAGCTTGCGGCCCGTCCCGGACAGGTGAGCGCGGGCTTTTGCGACAAGAACGAATTATTGAGGCAACGCAGCGTACAGGAACTTATATATCGCTACCGCGATCTGGGGCACATTTTGACCTGTCTTGACCCACTGGACAGGTGTGGTGACACGCATACGCTGCTCGCCCTTTCGGGTTTTGGTCTCTCGGAGGAGGATCTTGACCGGCGTTTCTACACCCCGGCCACGCTGTTCCAGCAAGAGACTCCGCTGAAGCAGATTATATCGGCGCTTCGAGAGACCTACTGCCGGTCGATCGGCGTTGAGTACATGCAAATTCAGGACCCTGACGAGCGGCTTTGGCTCCAGGAGCGCATGGAACCATCGCGAAACAGACCCCTGTTCACTAAGGCCGAAAGACTTGGAATCCTCAATAAGCTCTGCCAGGCTACCCTTTTTGAGCACTTCCTCCACACCCGGTACGTCGGTCAGAAACGTTTCTCCCTGGAGGGGGCCGAGGTCATCATCCCGATGATTGAAACCCTCTTGAAACACGCCTGGCAGGGAGGCTGCCGCGAAATCCTTATGGGAATGGCGCACCGGGGACGCCTGAATATACAGGTAAACGTTCTCAATAAACTCTATGAACATCTTTTCTGCGAATTCGAGGAGCATTATGACCCGGAGTCACTTTTCGGGTCCGGGGACGTTAAGTACCACAGAGGATACATGGTCGAGCTGGAGTTGGGTGACGCCGGGCATTTGAGAGTACTGATCCCAAACAACCCGAGCCATCTGGAAGCGATTGACCCGGTGATCGAAGGATTGGCATACGCAAGACAGGAACAGCTTGGAGAAAAAGGCCGCCAACAGGTGCTCCCCGTTCTGATCCATGGGGATGCGGCCTTTGCAGGCCAGGGAGTTGTGGCCGAGACCCTCAACCTGTCACAGTTGCAAGGCTATTCTACCGGGGGGACGCTTCACCTGGTCATCAACAACCAGATCGGGTTTACCACGCTTCCCGAGCACGCTCGATCCACCCGGTATGCCACGGACATAGCCAAGATGCTCATGGTGCCGATCTTTCATGTACACGGCGAAGATCCTGAAGCGGCGCTTCACGTGGTGAAACTGGCGCTGGATTACCGGACGCAGTTTGCAAAGGACGTAGTAATCGACCTGGTTTGCTACAGGCGGTACGGGCACAACGAGGGAGACGAGCCTTATTACACTCAGCCCCAAATGTACGCCCGGATAAAGGACCGGCCCCCTGTCTACAAGATTTATTTCAATTCTTTGACAGAATCCGGGACCGCCTCCGAGGAGGAACTCAACCAGTACGTCAAGGGCATAAACGAGTGCATGGAACTCGCCTATTCGAGAGTGCACGAAAAGCTCTGTAAATTGCCCGAAGACAAATTTTACGACCTTTGGCGTGGAATAAGCCTCCAATATTCTCACGAGCCCGTTGAAACAGGAGTTAACAGCGAAAAACTCCTGGAACTCGCCCGAAAACTGAATTCCTTCCCCGAAGGCTTTGGAGTTCACCCCCGTCTTGCGGGCATACTTGAAAGAAGGCTCCGCAGAGTGGAGCAGGGTGAGGGCATTGACTGGGCCAACGCCGAAACACTTGCCTTCGCCTCGCTTGTTAGCGAAAACACTCCGGTCCGCCTCAGCGGACAGGACAGCGGCCGAGGCACTTTCAGCCAGAGACACAGTGTTCTGTTCGACATAAACACCGAAGAACACTATGTTCCCCTGAACAATCTTTCTGCCGGCCAGGCCCCGTTCATGGTCTACGACAGCATGCTCTCCGAGGAAGCGGTGCTTGCGTTTGAATACGGCTATTCACTGGCGGCCCCCAACACCCTGACGATCTGGGAAGCCCAGTTCGGCGATTTCGCCAACAACGCCCAGCCGGTTTTCGATCAGTTCATATCCAGCGCCGAGTCCAAGTGGCATCGGCTCATCGGCCTGACGATCCTTTTGCCTCATGGTCTGGAGGGACAGGGACCCGAGCACTCGAGCGCTCGTATGGAGAGATTCCTGCAGCTTTGCGCGGAGGATAACATGCAGGTTTGTTATCCGACCACGCCTGCACAGTATTTTCACCTGCTCCGCAGGCAGATGCGCAGAAATATTCGCAAGCCCCTTATCGTCTTTACTCCCAAAAGCCTCCTGAGGCTTCCCGAGGCGGTTTCTACCCTATCGGACCTCTCTTCAGGCCATTTCAGGGAAGTAATTGAAGACCCCGGTTTTGAAGATGCGCAGAAAATACTTTTTTGCAGCGGCAAAATATATTACGAGCTGATGGAAAAGCGAAAAGCATCCGGCGTGAAGGACAAGGCAATCCTGAGGGTCGAGCAGTTCTACCCCTTTCCCGACGCGCAACTGAGGGATGCTCTATCCAAATACTCCTCGGCGGCCGAGTTCTACTGGGTCCAGGAGGAGCCTGAAAACATGGGCGGATGGGATTTCATGCGATTCAGGATAAAAAGCCTGACCGGTCACGATCCAGCCTATATCGGAAGGGCTCCGGCGGCAAGCCCCGCTTCCGGCTACCTGGCCGCCTACAGACAAGAGCAGGCCATGCTGCTGGAAAAGGCGTTTGGGTCTTAACGTCTGAGTGAATCATTACAAACCAGGAGATGCCATGATTGAGCTCAAAATCCCCGAAGTTGGCGAATCGGTCCAGGAAGCGCTGCTTGCTCAGTGGCTCAAGCGGGACGGAGAATCGGTCCTCAAGGACGACATCTTGTTCGTTATCGAAACCGACAAGGTTACCCTTGAGATTTCAGCGTCGGCTGACGGCGTTTTGAGAATCCTTGTCCAGGAGGGTCAGACCGTGAAGGTCGGTGCGGTCGTCGGCCGTATCGAGGAGACTGCGGCGAAGAAAAGTGGCCGGAGTGTAAAAAAACCGCCCGAACCGGCAGCGGGGAAGGCCCCTGCGGAAGAAAGCAAGGCCCCTGCGGAAGAAAGCAAGGCCCCTGGTCCTGAGGCTTCCAGGCCCGCTCCGCCGGAACGGCGGGGCTCCGGACCTTCTCCCCCGCCTCTGCCGGAAGATGCCGCTGCGGTTCGATCGGATGAGCCGGCGTCCTCCAAGCGGATCATCTCCTCATCGGTCCGCTCCCTGGCGGAGAAAAACGGAGTTGATCTCTCCGTAGTTACGCCGACGGGCCCAGGAGGAAGAATTACCGAGGGAGACGTCCTGCTTTTCCTTGAGCAGCATGCGGTTGAAAAACCGCCGGCGCAGCCGCCAAAACGTGAATACCCCCGCGCCGTATCTGCCCCGGAAGAAGGGGTGTGCACTCCCCGCGAAGAAATTATCCGCAAACCCATGTCCCCGATTCGGCAGCGGATTGCTGCAAGGCTCCTGGATGCCCGCCAAAATACCGCGATGCTCACTACGTTCAACGAGATCGACATGAGCCGGGTGCAGGCGTTCAGGAAAGAGTTCGGGGAAGAGTTCCGGCGGAAACATGGAATCCGGCTTGGACTGATGTCATTTTTTATCAAGGCAAGCGTTGCAGCCCTGAAGGAAATGGTCGAGGTTAACGCCTTCATCGAGGGAAATGAAATCGTCTATCATAATTATTATCACATCGGCGTGGCGATCGGTGCTGAGCGCGGCCTGGTCGTGCCGGTAATCAGACATGCCGACGTGCTCGGATTTGCGGCCCTTGAACGGGCGATTGCCGATTTCGCAAAAAAGGTCGAGCAAAACAAGCTTGAGGTCTCAGATCTTGAAGCAGGCACATTCACGATCACCAACGGGGGCGTTTTCGGCTCGCTTCTCAGTACCCCCATTTTGAACCCGCCCCAGAGCGCCATCCTGGGTATGCACAAGATAGAGGACAGGCCCGTCGTGGTGGACCAGCAGATTGTTATCCGGCCGATGATGTATGTGGCGCTCAGTTATGATCATCGGATAATCGACGGCAGGCAGGCGGTTGCTTTTCTGCGCACGATCAAGGATTGCGTCGAAAATCCCGAGCGCATCATGATGGAGATATAATACCACTTTGAGTTCAAGATTGAATTAATCGAAAAGAGCGGGGAAGTGACTTCCCCTGGCCCCCCCAGCCCCCGCAAGATTTGGCCGCGCGCGCAGACGCGCGCGGCCAAGCGCTCGGCGCCGGCGGCGGTTGCCCAGCACTTGCTTGGCGGCCGCCGCAGCGCCATTGTTAAATAGCAGCGAAGCTGCGAGGGCGTGCGCCCTCTCAAAAGATCGCACCCGGACTGGGCACTCACAAACAATCGTGCCCGGACTTGAAGCATTTAACCCCGTTGGAGATGTCAAGCCCGGACCTGAGCGAAGTGAGGGTGCGCCCTCACAAAAGATCGGACGCGAACTCTAAGCGTTTAACATTGGCCGCGAGTGTCAGCGCAAACCCGAACCAGGTGAGGGTTCAGCGTCGAGCATCGGTCCAATGTGTAAGCGTGAACCCGAACGAAGTGAGGGTGCGCCCTCACAAAAAATCGGGCGCAAACTCTAAGCGTTTAACGTCGGTCGCGAGTGTCAGCGCAAACCCGAACGAAGTGAGGGTGCGCCCTCACAAAAAATCGGGCGCAAACTCTAAGCGTTTAACGTCGGTCGCGAGTGTCAGCGCAAACCCGAACGAAGTGAGGGTGCGCCCTCACAAAAAATCGGGCGCAAACTCTAAGCGTTTAACGTCGGTCGCGAGTGTCAGCGCAAACCCGAACGAAGTGAGGGTGCGCCCTCACAAAAAATCGGGCGCAAACTCTAAGCGTTTAACGTCGGTCGCGAGTGTCAGCGCAAACCCGAACGAAGTGAGGGTTCGGGGCAAAGTTCCCCGAGCTTTTCAGCTTCTTTTGGTACACACTTGAACGCAACTTGGTATAAGACTGCATGGGAGATATGGATGGTTGAGAAATTTGACCTGATCGTGATCGGCGCCGGGCCGGGAGGTTATGTTGCCGCCATCCGCGCGGCCGAGCTGGGCATGAAGACGGCCTGTGTGGAAAGAGATGGTCGCCCCGGAGGGGTCTGCTTGAATGTGGGATGCATACCGAGCAAGGCGCTTCTGGAATCGACGGAACTTTATAGCATTGCAAAAAACCGTCTTGGCGAACACGGAATCAGGGTGGAAGGAGTCTCAATCGAGCTGGCCCGGTTGATGGAGCGAAAGGAAAAAATCGTCTCAGGTTTGACCGAAAACGTTCGCAAGCTGATGGAGGGGAGTGGTGTGCGGCTGATTCGGGGATCTGCACACCTGAAATCCGCCGGGGAAATCGAGGTGCTCGATCCGGACCAGACCTCTACACTGTTCGGCGCTGGAGCGGTAATGCTTGCTACCGGGAGCGAACCGGTACAATTGCCGTTTCTGCCATTCGACGGCGAACGGGTCGTAAGCTCGACGGAGGCCCTGAAATTCGAATCGGTCCCCAAACGTTTGGGAATCATAGGAGGCGGCTATATCGGCCTTGAGCTCGGCTCTGTCTGGGCACGCCTGGGATCGGATGTAACCGTGATAGAAGTCCTGCCAAGAATCGCGTTTGCTCTTGACGGGCAGGCAGGCAGGCGTCTCGAGCGGTTGCTCCGCCGGGACGGCCTGAATTTTCACCTCAAAACAAAAGTAACTCGCGCCGAAAACACCGGGGGCCCAGTGAAACTGTTCCTCGATTCGGGCGACGGTAAGGAGAAGGAAGAACAATTCGACAAGGTGCTGGCCGCAGTCGGCAGAAAGCCCCTGGTCCGAGGCCTCGGGCTCGATGAACTCGGAATCCTGCTCGACCCCGGTGGCTCCGTCATAGTCGACGAAAACTACCGTACAAATGTTCCGGGAGTTTATGCCATAGGGGACCTTATACCGGGCCCGATGCTCGCCCACAAGGCGTCGGCCGAAGGGATCGCCGCTGTCGAGCGAATTGCGGGACTTGCAAGTGAGGTAGACTACGATTCCATTCCCACCGTCGTCTATACCTCCCCGGAAGTGGCATCCGTGGGAAAAACCGAGGAGGAGCTAAAAAACCTTGGCGTCGGATACAGACAGGCGGTTTATCCGTTTTCCGGAACCGCGCGGGCACAATGTCTGGGCGAGACGGACGGATTCGTTAAAATCCTTGCCCGCTCAGGCTCCGGACGCATCCTGGGCGTGCACATCATCTCTGCGCGCGCCTCTGAGCTGATAGCCGAATGCGTCATTGCCATTCAGTCCCATATGAGCGCCGAGGAGCTGAGTCGAACCGTTCACGCCCACCCCACCCTGTCCGAAGCGATCCGTGAGAGCGCATCCATGTTGCTCAGACTATGACCCAAGCTGAAGTTTAGCCATCTTCCAAGTGGTCCAACACGTGTCTGACCCTTGCCGCAAGGACATCGCTGCCGAAAGGTTTCTGAATGAAATTCAGCCCTTCGTCCAGAATGCCGTGATGTGCTATCACATCGGCGGTATAGCCCGATATATAAATACGCCTGAGGTTCGGGCGGATGGCGCTGAGCAGTTCTGCCAGTTCCCGCCCGTTCATCTCCGGCATCACCACGTCCGTGATAAGCAGGTGAATATCTCCCGGATGCTCCTCTACAAGGCGAATGGCCTGTCCCGGAGTCTGTGCTGCAAGGACCTTGTAGCCCAAGTTTTCAAGAATAATCTTACTGAGGTTCAGGATCGCTTCATCGTCCTCGACCAGCAGAATGGTTTCCGTTCCTGTCGGGCGCTTGACATTAATCTCCTCAGAGGCGACCTGTGCGGTTTCACGCTCGAACCGCGGCAGGTAGATTTTAAACGTTGTCCCTTTCTCCGGTTCGCTGGCAACATAAATAAAACCGTCGTTTTGTTTAACGATGCCGTAAACTGTGGACAATCCAAGCCCGGTTCCCTTGCCCAGTTCCTTGGTGGTAAAAAAAGGCTCGAAGATATTCTCGCGGACTTCCTTACTCATACCCGTTCCGGTATCGCTCACGATCAGCAGGACATATTCTCCGGCAATGAGTTCGGGGGCCTCCGCACTCTTGGAATCATCGATCACAACGTTTTCGGTCCTCATTGTGACGGCGCCAACTCCGGAAATGGCATCGCGGGCATTGACCACAAGATTGGCCAGGACCTGGTCCACCTGGGAGGGATCAATTTTGACTTTCCACAGATCGAGTTCCGGGGCCCATAACAGGTCGATATCCTCGCCGATAAGCCGTCTCAACATACTGAGCATGCCCGAGATCGTGAGGTTCAAATCCAGTATCCTCGGGATGGCGGTCTGTTTGCGGGCAAATGCCAGCAGTTGCCGGGTAAGGTCTGCTGAACGCAGGCCCGCATCGAGGATCTCCTCGAGGTGGTACTGGAGTTTGTCGGTGGAAACGTCCGTATTCAACGCCAATTCCGCCCGGCCGATGATCACGCCCAGCATGTTGTTGAAATCGTGCGCCACGCCGCCGGCCAAGCGCCCTACTGACTCCATCTTCTGGGCCTGGAAAAGTTGTTCCTCAAGTTTTTTCCTTTCCTTCTCTCCCCGCTTATATTCCGTGATATCGCGAAATGTGACCACGGCTCCCACAACCTCACCATCTTCAATAATAGGCGCGCTGCTGCACCTGACCGGAAAACTCGTTCCATCCTTTCTCCAGAATACTTCTTCCGTAACCTTGCAGAATTTGCCGTTCCTGAAAGCTTGAAAAATCGGACAATCCTCTTCAGGGTACGGCCTTCCATCTTCTCTGGTGTGATGATAAAGGTCATGACCCTTCCGGCCGATAAGCTCATCGGCCATATACCCCAACATCCTGGCAGCGGCAGGGTTGACAAAGGTGTGTCTTCCCTCCGGACCAAATCCCAGAATCCCTTCTCCCGCCGAGTTCAAAATGAGCTCGTTATGACGCTTGAGCCGTTTAAGTGTTTCCTCTGCCTGCCTGCGCTCTGTGATGTCAAAAAATGATGCGATGCTTCTTTTTGTATCCGCAATCATATCAACGGTGAGTAAGCAATATCTTGTCTCGTCATTTCTGTCAATAAGGCGGAATTCGTATTGTTTCAGAGCAGCCTTTTCATCTGCTCTACGCAGGCGATGCTGGTCTAGCATCCTCTCCCGATCCTCTTTCACAACAAATTCCGTCCAGCACTTTTTGTTTTCAACCTCATCTCTCGTGTAACCTGTCAGTTTCTCGAATTCCGCATTTGCAAGTGATATGGTGGTATCTTCTTCGAGTATGATTGTGGCCATGCCTGTGTTTTCAAAGATGGCTCTGTATTCGGCCTCCGTTTTTTTTAGAGTCTCATCAGCACGTTTGCGTTCGATGATTTCCTGATTCAGTTGGTCGTTAGAAGCCCTGAGAGCGGCGAGTGTCTCCTTGATCCCGCTCAAATCTCTTGCAACGCCAACGCTTCCAAGAGTTCTGTTTTCAATGTCGTGCAGTAAGCCGATAGAAACTTCAGATGGGATAATTTTGCCATCCTTTCTCCTCATTCTTATTTCGCATTTTTTCACCGAGCCTTCACGGCGCAGGCCCATAAGCATTTTTTCAAGTTCATCTTTATCCGCGTATAGATCAAAAGCAGACTTCCCTTTCATTTCTTCGAAGGTATAGCCGTAGAGCTCTGCAGCCATTTTGTTCCACTTGATAAACCTTCCATGCGTATCCACAATGGTGATGACATCGGGGGAATTCTCAAAGATGTTCTCAAGGTAGGCGTTGGTTTGCCGGATCTCCTCTTCGGCACGCTTACGCTCGGTGATGTCGGTGAGCATCCCAAAACCTCCCATAAACCTGCCGTCTTCGTTTCTAATCACTGTGACAGAAACAATCGTCCAACATTCTCCGCCATCGCTGCGGCGAAAACGACGTTCGTAAGTTTCACTCAGCCCTTGGAGGCGATGTGACCACTTTTCCCGGTGATCGGCGAGGTCTTCGGGAAACAAAAAATGGACTAACGGCTTGCCGATGATCTCTTCAGGGAGATAGCCAAGCATGTCAGCCATTCTTTGATTTACATATGTAACAAGGTTATCCACGTCCGTCATGCAGATGCCTTCATTGGCCGTTTCAACGATCCGACGATATTTTTGTTCGCTCTCGCGTAGGGCTTCTTCTGCCCGCATGCGTTCCGTAATATCGTCGTATACGGCGACCATTTCGCCGGTGGGGAGTTTGTAGACGAAGTTCTCGAACCATACCGCAAGCTCTTGGTCATGGTAAAATGATGCTGGATGATGTTCAGGAATGCCCGTTCTCCAGACCCGCTCAAACACATCCAGGAGTCCGAATTCCTTGATGCCGGGCCGCACCTCATGGATGCTTTTCCCGATAATGTCCTCTTTGCGGACGCCCTCTATTCGTTCAGCAGCTTTGTTGAAATTCTTTAAGATGAAATCCTTGCCGCCGTCTTTTACTTCAAAGATAGCCACACCGCTGCTGGTGTTGTCAAAAAGCTCACGGTAACGCGTTTCACTTGCACGCACCATTTCTGCGAATCTTGATGTCCTGTGACTAATTATCATCGGTATTACTATAAGAGTGCATATCCACATAGTTATAATCACGCCAACCAACTGGTATTGCAAAACTTTTTCTGTTGACGTCATTATTACGGTAGACCATCCTTCAGGATTAATGACCTTGCGTGAAGCAAGATAATTCCTTCCGTCAAATTTAATTTCCATCCCGTCCACAATTTCTCGGGGCAGTACAGCATCGAATTCTCTTTTACCAAACTGCCCCGATTCAAGCAGAGCTTGCCTGGTTTCCTGGCTTACCGGCCAGAGGCTCTTAAAGGTCATCTCTTTTCTGCTGGACAGAAAGATGATGCCGTTTGGATCGACGAGAAAAAAATAGGGATACCTGCTTATATCAGCTTCTTTCTCTTCGATATCCTCTTTAATAACAACAACACCAATAATGTGGCCGTTGCTGTCCTTAACAGGATAGCTTGCATAGAAACCTCTCTTTAAGGAAGTGGCGCCGAGAGCAAAATATCGGCCGGGAGTATCTTGCATCGCTTGTATGAAATAGGGTCTGAATTGATAGGATTTGCCTACAAAGCTATCCGGATCGTTGCGGTTAGAGGAAGCTATAGTGACTCCATTGCTGTCCAAGAGATAACTGACAGAGCTACCCAAGTCTGAATTGTGCCGGTCTAAAGTTGAGTTCGCATTCGCCATATCCACATCTTTGCGGGAAATTAGAGCAGGCGCAATGAGGGGAGACCCTGAGAGCACTCTAACCCCTCTTTCAATATATCCAAACTCACCGGTAAAATGGGAAGAATGTGTTAATATTGTAATTTCGTTAAATTGGAGTATTTCCTGTCGGGCCTTATCACCCATATATCTCGTTGCGAACCATCCCGAACCCGCAACAATGAATAAGAGAATTAGATAAAACATTGAAATCTTGTAACTTGATGAAACTCTATTATTAATGGTAATGCTCATCTGCCAACCTCTGTTTCATATTCATCTGAAAGCAATAAAATGTGACCATCCCGCACTTGGCTAATAAACCACACCACCATTGTGAACCAGAGTTCGCAAGTTCCATGCCTGGAGCCGATGACACTGTAAAAGAAGCTGTCGGAGCAATCGTTATTTTTATTAAATTTATTACTGAATAGGAATTGAACCTCGGCTCGGAATTTGAGCGGCCGGTGGAGTCCAACAGAGCGAGATTATACGCCGGGCCATCACTGGGTACCATTAGTTTCTTGATTCTGACGCTACTTGGGCAAGCCACATAAAATCAGCCCGAAAATTGGCCTGAAAATCCGGGCCGTTGCTGGATGCGCTATGAGATGTAATTAACAGGGTAAACCTCCGGCTCTGCCGGCGGACTCGCAGAGTTTGACATTTCCGGGAATGAATGAAAGTTTTGCATGGTGGATCGCATAAAGCTCAATGAAAAGCACAGGATCAGATGTCGTCATTCCGGCGGCGCTCTTGAGCCGGAATCCAAGTGTTTTCCGGATTACATAGAAATCAAGGCACTGGACCCTGGCTTAAAACCTGCCGGGGTGACGTAATACGGCCTCCTATCCACGTGGTTAATATGAAGCGTGCTAATGCTCCAGCCGCTTTGAGCGGCCCACGGTTTTCCAGGCCTCCGGCTTGGCCGGAGGTATCTGACTATATTAGCTGGATAGGAACAAATCCCCAATTACGGGAAATCTTGTCGATCCGGTATAAGGCAATCGAGGGTTTACCTCGCAGGTGGGCGGGCTGATCTCATCGCTCCGCGAGGCGGGGTCCAACCGCCTGATTGGATAACTTCCCAAAAGTAGATCGTAATTATCTATTTGACGTATAGGAAAATTAAATTTATATACCCCTCTAAAATTCAACCAGGAGGTTATGATATGTCGAGTTCGTATGATGCAATGTGGGAGAAATTAAATCTTGACCTGGATGCCCATGCGGGGTTGCTCGAAGTGCTCGGGAAGTTCTACGGGGACATATACATGAGCCAGCAGGGGCGGCTGAAGGGTATGGAATATCTCGATTTCGTGCTCTCAGAAGTCCACGGGCTCAGGATTAAGGAGCTTCAGGATGCAAAGGCCCTGGGGAAGAAGATTGTCGGGACCTTCTGCGTCTTTGTCCCCGAAGAAATAGTGCTTGCTGCCGGGGGCATTCAGGTCGGCCTGTGCGCGGGGGCGGAAATCGGAAGCGCAGAAGCCGAAAAAGTGCTGCCCCGGAATACATGCGCCTTGATCAAATCATTTGTAGGGTTCAAGCTCTCAAGGCTTTGCCCCTACATTGAATCATGCGACCTTATAGTCGGAGAGACCACTTGTGACGGCAAGAAAAAGGCCTACGAAATTTTTTCCGACTATTCTCCGGTCTACGTGATGGAAATTCCCCAAATGAAAAACGCCGCTGACCTGCAACTGTGGAAAAGTGAAGTCCAGCGCTTCAAGAGCCAGGTCGAGGAGACAACGGGAAACAAAATCACAGCGGACAGCCTCAAAGAAGCTATTCATCTTTTGAACAACCGCCGTCGCGTCCTCCAGAGGCTTAGCCGGCTGCGTGCGGCTGCACCTGCGCCGATTTCAGGAAGAGATGCTCTCCTGATAAACCAGATATCTTTCTATGACGATCCTGTAAGGTTCACCGCCAAGATCGGGGAATTGTGCGACGAGCTCGATGAACGGGTGAAAAGCGGCATAGGGGTCGCCCCTGAAGGGACCACCAGGTTGATGCTATCAGGGTGCCCCATGGCCGTTCCAAATTGGAAGCTGCCCTATGTAATCGAGTCTTCAGGCGCCATTGTCGTTGGCGAAGAATCCTGCATAGGGACTCGCAATACGCGCGATTTGGTTGACGAAGGGGGCCTGACGGTCAACAACATGCTGGACGCCATTGTGGACAGGTATATGCGAATCGACTGCGCCTGCTTTACACCAAACACGGAGCGGTTGGACAATATCGTAAAGATGGCTCGGGAATTGAATGTAAAGGGTGTGATCCATTACGCACTGTCGTTCTGCCAGCCTTATGCCATGGAAGCTTTCAAAGTCGAAAAGGCGCTCACCAAGGCCGGCATCCCGATGCTTGCCATCGAAACAGATTACAGTATGGAGGATGTGGAGCAGCTAAAGACCCGCGTAGAAGCTTTCGTTGAGATGACGCGCTGATGGAATTCCATTCTTGTGGAATCTCTATCAAAACCGGATTTGATTTTTGATGCCCTCCGCCGCAAGGGCTAATGGAGACTTCATCTGAAACCACGTTGTTTCGAACAGTTTCAAAATACCGGTGAGCGCTTTTTGCTCGACGTTTCCCAATTGCAGGATGAAGGGCAAAAAGTTGCGGGCATTTACTGCCTGTTTGCACCGGTTGAGATTGTGCGGGCCGCTGGAGCCATACCAGTAAGCCTTTGCGGCAAGAAGGAAAAACCGATCGCCGACGCTGAGATGACCCTTCCTTCCAACATGTGCCCGTTGATTAAATCGAGCTATGGTTATGCGGTTACCGATACATGCCCGTATTTCTCGGCAAGCGATTTTTTGATCGGCGAGACCACCTGCGACGGCAAGAAAAAGATGTACGAGTTTCTCGGGCGCATCAAACCTCTCCATCTTATGCACCTGCCATATACTGCTGCTGAACCGCACGCTCTTAGGTTCTGGTATGAAGAAATCCTTAGGCTCGCCAGCTTCCTCGAACAGTCCACGGGTCAGAGGATAGACAGAGACCATCTCAGGTTTCAAATTCGAATCCACAATAAAATCCGCAAACTTATCAGGAAAATTTCCCGTTTCCAGGCCGCTGAGCGCGTTCCTCTTTCCGGGCTGGATATTCTTACAGTCATGGAGACGAAGAGCTTCTTCGTCTACCCCGAAAAGTATCTCGATCTTCTCCAGGTATTAATCGCAGAGATGGAAGCTATCGAAGCCGATGGTTGTTCAGCTTTCGAGCCGGATGCCCCGAGGGTTCTTCTCACCGGCTGCCCCATCGGAAAGGGTTCCGAAAAGGTGCTCGGCATAATCGAGGAATGCGGAGGGGCTGTGGTGTGTATCGAGAATTGTACGGGCGTCAAAGGATTGGATTTGCTGGTGGACGAGGAGGAAAAAGACCCCTTTCTGGCGCTGGCCCGACGTTATTTGCAAATTCCCTGTTCGTGTATTACCCCAAATACCGGACGGCTGGCGCTGCTCGATCGGCTGATAAGTGAATACGCAATTGACGGTGTCGTAGACCTTACGTGGCATTGCTGTCATACTTATAATATAGAATCTCGAATAATCGGCGATTCCGTCGAAAAGAACCACGGTCTGCCGTTTCTCCACGTGGAAACGGATTATTCCAATTCTGATGTGGAGCAGTTGCGAACGAGAATTGAGGCTTTCCTTGAAATGGTAAGATGGGGCTCATCGGCTCACGCTGTGGTAAGAAAGCCTCGTGTTCAGCTTCAGCTTTCCGTTTGAAATGAGTTTTCAATAGAATGAATTCGCCAACGATCGCCATCTGCAATTTTATTCCTGATGCCGCCGCTCTCAGGCAGACCGCAGTGCAGCACGGTTTCTCCGGTGTGGACTGGACATTCGAACTGGAGAGCCTTCCTCGAAATCAAATTGAAGAATCGAGGCTTCTCCGGGACATTTCGAACCTGAAGGGGCTGGAGGTCCGGTACCATTGTGCTTTCAAGGGTGTCGATCTGGGCGATGAGGACGATCTCAAGGCAGGTGAGGCAATGGACGTATTCAAAAAAGCCTGCCGGGTCATCTCCAGGCTTGAGGGCCGGTTTATGACCGTGCACCTCGGACTGGGAAGAAAATCGCCCAAAGGCCTCTCCTGGAATCGTACAATAGACGGCCTTGCCGAACTTGTAAGCTATGCACAAGAGCTCGGCGTGCGCCTTTGTCTGGAAAACCTTGCCTCCGGCTGGTCGAGCAGACCTCAGCTTTTCGAAAAACTGGTTCGGAAAACTAAGGCGGGTATCACCCTCGATATCGGTCATGCCAGGGTCTGTGACTCGGTTCAGTGCCGGATATTTGACCTTGAAGACTTCGTCATGCCCCATCCCGAACGCGTTTTCAATGCGCACGTTTACCACGAGGAAGTCGATGACCGGCATGTCCATCCCATGTGCCTGGATGATGTCCGGGGCCGCTTGGACCTTCTCTGCTCGCTTTCATGTAATTGGTGGGTCCTGGAGCTTCGGGAGGAAGCCCCTCTTCTGACAACCCTGAAAATAGTTCGTGAGTATCTCGAAAGCCGGGAGAATGAAGCTCAATCCGGTTGAAGCAGTCCCGCATGACGAGTGGAAAACAAAGCCGTCGGACAGATTTATCCTCAAATGGATCAAGATCAATCTTTCCGCGCGTCTTACCCCTCAGCTCATCAATCTGCAATGGCTGCGTCCGTGGATGATTACAGTGCTCTCAACAACCACGGGGGTTTTTGCCGGAGTCGTTTTCGCTCTCGGTTGCGGGTGGATTGCGGGATGTCTCGCTGCTTTGGCCCAGGTGCTCGACGGTGTTGACGGGCAATTCTCGAGGCTTACCGGCATGCAGAGCAGGGGAGGGGCTTTCCTGGATTCGGTCCTTGACCGCTACTTCGACACCGCCCTGACGATCGGGCTGGTTGTCTACCTCATAAGAATTCCTGCCGGATTGCCCCTCCCGTTGCTGCTGGCAATGGCGTTTTTTGCGGTTTCCGGCAGCAGCCTCATTAGCTATACCACCGCCAGGGCTGAAAGTCTCGGGATTGCGTTGGGGAAGCCGACGCTGGCAAGCAAGGGGACAAGGACAAGCGTGATTGTGCTTTGCGCGTTGGCGAGCTTCTTTTGGTCTACGGCCCCCCTCCTTGGGCTGGCCTATCTTGCAGTGCATCCAAACCTCGTTGTCTTGAGGCGCATCTTTCTCGCTCACAAACACTCTGACCCTTTATAAGATTCCTGGATGATTATGACAGAGACTGGAGTCGTTCATGGCCGTTTTCAGATTTTCCATCTCGATCATCTGAAATATGTCCTGACCGCCAGGCAGCGGTGCAGGCAACTGGTGATCGGAATCACCAACCCCGATCCCATCCTTACAAGGATCGATGCGGCCGATCCCAACCGGAGTTCGCCTGAAGCTAATCCACTCACATATTTCGAACGCTACCGCATTATTCGGGAGGTCATGTTTGAGAGTGGTCTTGCCCCTGCGGAGTTTTCCATAGTGCCCTTTCCGATAAATTTTCCGGAACTCTATCGCTTCTATGTCCCGCTCGATGCCGTCTTTTATCTGTCCATCTACGATGATTGGGGAAAGAGGAAACTTGATATGTTTCAGTCTCTGGGGCTCAACGTGGAAGTGCTCTGGATAAAATCCGCCCAACAGAAGGGTATAAGTGCAGGGGAAGTAAGAAGGCGCCTGGCCGAGGGTCAGGCATGGGAACACCTCGTGCCGCCTGCCGCTGCCTCTGTGATGAAAAAAATGGGCATACCGGAGCGGCTCGGGCGCGTTAAAAGCTGAATGGGGGGGTGGTAGGCGTTCACCAGACAAGTAAGGAACAAGCTGGCGACAAAGTTAGTTTTTGCTTGGATGTATTCAATAATCATGAGCCTTCAAGGACGAACCTGATCGGAAGCAGGACTTTACAAGCAATTGGTTTGCCTTCCTTTTTGGCAGGAACAAAAGTGCAATCCCGAACGGCCCTCACCGCTTCTTCATCAAACCCGAAGCCGGCTTTCTTTATTACTTCGATCCCAACCGGCCTGCCATGTTCATCTATACTAATACGCAACAGGACAGTTCCCTGTTTTTCGCGTTCTCTTGCAAAAGCAGGGTAAGACGGCGACACCTTCCGCAACAAACTGGGCCCTTCGCGAGAGCCCGAAGCCCTTCCCGCGCCGCCGCCTGATTCATTCTTACAGCCTGCACCGCCCTGATCCGAGGAACCACCGGCCGCTCCTGTGCCGGTCCCGGCGCCCTCACCTGAACCTTCGGACTGGTTTGCGAGGGACTCGGTTTGCGGCAGGTCTAACTGTTGTACGGACTGAATATCTTTCGTTGGATATGCCGAAGCCCTGTCAATTTTATTGGGACGCTGGTTCGCTTTTGAATGGCTTTCCCTCTCTGCGGGCAAGATTTCTTTGTTTTGATTGATTAGATGCGAGTCAAGCGATTCCTGTTTAGCCGGGGCCGTGAGAAGGGTTGTAGAATTACTCGATTGCTCGCCTCCTGTGGCTTCCAGGTGTCCATCCAATGCCCCTCCGGCTGTTTCGGAACCTCCCTGCATGGAAATGAGTCGCACCTCGATCCATTTAGGGCTGGCTGCAAGTGGTTTGGAGGAAACCCAGAGGATGCACACCAGAGCTGCATGCAGCAGGAGCGCTACCGCCAGGCTCGACCATGTCCTCCCGTCCCGTAGGACCGGAACTTGCGGGATCCCAAACCCGGACATCTCCATGTCCATAGGATCAGCGGGAAACAGAATATCCACTTCAGCATCTGCGACCGTCAAATTGATCGGAACCTCCTGCTTAATGGGTATTTCTGAAATCGGGCGGTTAATATTAGTCGAAACGAACGCTGCTCTGCGGGGTGAGAATGGATGTCAACAACGCCCCCCGGCGGACCCACCGGGCAGGCGGGAAATGTAAAAAAAATGTTCTGAGCTGTTGTGTTTCAGTGAACACACAGTGCGCTCATGCATCGAAAAAGTCAAGACTTACTTGACTCAGTATTACCTGGAACATTCCCTAGAACTCTCTCTACGAGCCGATTCCCTGTTTTTCGCATTTGCGGCCGAGCCTGCTGCTTACGCCTGTAAATTTGCGCTGGAGGCGTTATATCAATTATGATATAGCGAGCTTAAATAAACTACATTTGCTGAGAATAAGTTTTTCGAAACCGTTGATCAGATCTTCCCGGTTTGGGGAAAGAAAGGGGCACTTTCCTTGAAGCTGAATCAAAAGGTAGTATTTTATCTTCTCCTGATGTTTGCCGCATTTCCTGGTTTTGACCCTGTATGGGCTGAACAGGATTCCACCGGCGAGTACCGTCTTGGCGAAGTCTTGGTCTCGGCCCCGAAGGCGACGGCCGAGGCGATTCAAACGTCACAGACAGTCACTGCCCAGGATATCAAGGACCGCGGCGCCCGGACTTTGGGCGAGGCTATTGAACTTCTGCCCGGGGTACATATCAGGACGGGCGGAGACGGAATACCGCGGGTGGATGTAAGGGGTTTTAGAACCAGGGATGTCGTGTTGCTTTTGAACGGCACCCCTTTTAACTCCACTTACGACGGTCAATTCGATCCGTCATCAATTCCTGTTGAAAACATAGCAAAAATAGAAATGATTACAGGCGGCGTCTCTGTTTTATACGGACCGGGCGGAAATGGAGGTGTGATCAACATAATCACCAAACAAGGGCAACCGGGGCTGCATGGTTCTCTTGGAGCAGAGGGCGCCCAGGGTAGTTCGTACCTGGCGTCAGGCACACTGTCTGGAGCTGTCGATAAGTGGAATGCCTTTGCCAGCGGCAGCGTTTTCAGTAGACAGGGTCTCCTGCTGTCGGATAGTTATATGCCGACCCCATATCAGGGCAGCGGATGGCGAGACAATAGCGATCTTTATAGAGATAATGCGTTTGCCAATGTGGGCTACTCACCTTCCGACAAGACATCTTTCGGGCTTACCTACAGCGTTACTGATGATGCCCACGGAATTCCGCCGTTCGACGGCAATCCGACCAGCCCGTTCGCCAACAACGTGAAATACGAGCGTATAGAAGGCTCGCAAAACAATTCAGTTCAGGCCGCTATGAACCACGAGTTTGCAGGTCCTTTCAGCATCAAGGCATGGGGTTACTACAATCAGTTGGATATGCTGGACAATCTGTACGATAATTCAAGCTATACCACTCAAAATCAGAAAGGCTCATCCAGCACCGATTCTACAACAAAGATAGCCGGCGCCAATGTGCAGATGAGGGGCGACTTCGGCAAGTGTGGAATTGCCACCGTGGGCTTTATGTCGGAAGACGATGAATGGATCGCAGATGGCTTTAAGGTGGCCCAGGTTAAAACGGGAAAGAAAACTACCCTGGTCAGGCAGTCTTTTAACGTGGATGATTCCTTCCAGCTTTATTCAGGGCTTTTTCAGTATGAAGTTTCTCCGCTCGAACATTTGGGTTTCGTCGCCGGTTTAGGCATTCACGATCAGACGCGCGAACAAGTTTCGAATGAGGATTACTCTTACCTGATAGGGGTCTACTATGATCTATTTACGGGGACGCGTTTAAAGGTAAATACTTCCCGCAAGGTCAGGTTTCCCACTCTCAAGGACTTGTACGATACTCAAACGGGCAATCCGAATTTGGTCCCGGAATGGAGCATCAACTACGAAGCAGGCATAGAGCAGGACCTGCCCGCCAAAACACGGCTGTCGGTTACAGGTTTCGCGATCGATGCGCACAACTTCATTGAAGTTAATAATGTAACCAACATTAGCGAGAATTTTGACAAATACCAGTTCAGGGGGGTTGAGGTCAGTGCTGATAACAGGTATATACAAAACCTGTTGCTGCGCGCGTCCTATTCATTTCTGCACAGCGAAAATGACGACCCCGGTATTCACACCGATGAATTGCAGTACCGTCCCCGAGACAAGGTGGCCTTAGACGCCACTTACCGTTTCCCTTGCGGGACATCCGTAAATGCTACGCTGTTGTACGTAGCGAACCAGTATGACGTGAGCACTGACGGATTACAGGCACTGCCCATGCCGTCCTACACCGTTGTGGATATGAAAATCAACCAGACTTTGATGAATAACACTGTGGACCTTTACATAGGAGTCCGCAACCTCTTTGATCAGAACTACGCGGACAACTACGGTTACCCTCAGGCCGGCCGGACTATATACGGGGGAGTCAAATACCGGTTCTGATCGATACGGATGACTTAAGAAGATCAAGGCTCTTCATGCGTTGGGCGCGGTTCTCACAAAACGGCGGGCCGGCAGTAAAGCCGCATCCAACGTTTCTCGCCTTTGAGCCGGGGAGGGCCTCACAAGAGATTGACAATGGACGCGGCTATTCAATTCAAGGATTACACGTACGCCTATCCTGATGCAGATAACTGCGTCTTGAAAAACATCAATCTCAAAATCGAAGCCGGACAGTGTCATTGCCTCACCGGACCCACCGGAAGCGGCAAGACAACCCTGGCATTGGCCACGAAGGGGCTGCTGCCTCCGGGCAGGCAGATGGGTGAGGTTACCGGTCTTTCTTCTCTGCATCATAGGAGGGCAAAGGTCGGTATAGTCCTTCAAAATCCAGAGACGCAGCTTTTGAGGTCCACGGTTGGGGCCGAGGTCGCCTTTGGCCTGGAAAACTTATGTATTGAGCCCGTGTTGATGCCTGACAAGGTTAAGAGGGCGCTTTCCGAACTCGGGCTCGATAAACCGATCGATTTTGAGACCGATAAATTGTCCTCGGGCGAGAAATATCGATTGATCCTGGCCTCACACCTGGTCATGGCGCCCAACTTTGTGGTTTTGGACGAACCCGCGTGCCAGTTGGACCCCGACGGATTGCAGAATCTTCTGAAGATCATTCAAAACCTCAAAGGGTCCGGCATTGGTTTCCTGCTGTGCGAAAATCGTCCTGACCCTTTAATTGAAGCCATCGACTTTTTTTGGCGCCTGTCAGAAGACCGAATGATCCTTCCCGGCCGGCATCCCGGATTGGCATCTGATCACGGTAGACCCCGCCTGCCTGCGTTGCGCCGCCGCTTCACGGCAAAAGAGGAAGTTGCCCGTGTATCCGCGCTGACTGTGAAAGGCTCCGGAGGGATATCTATTTTGTCCGATGTCTCTTTCTCGGTGTTAAAGGGTCAGAAAGTTGCCATTTTCGGTGCTAATGGTACGGGTAAGACCACTCTCCTGAGGTGCCTCATGGGTTTCATTCAGCCTTTCGGGGGGGAGATTGCGATCCTGGGTGAAAAACCGGCGCCCGGAAGACTTCGGGGGAAGGTGGGATGCCTGTTCCAAAATCCCCAAAAGCAACTCTTCGAAAACACCGTCTTCGATGAGATTGCCTTTCCTTTGAAACGACTGGGGAAAAGAGGGCAAGAACTCGCGTGGGACGTCCGGGAAGTGCTCGCACTATGCGGGATTGAGGACCTGGCTGAATTTTCTCCACATAAACTCAGCTACGGTCAGAAGCATCTTGTGGCGCTGGCATCTGCCCTTGCGCCCCAACCTGAACTGTTGATTCTGGACGATCCTTTTGCAGGTCTTGACCATGCATGGTGCGATACGATTTCCAAACTTTTGTCTATATTGAACGATGAGCGGCGGACAACCATCATCCGGACCTCCCACGATCCTGCCCAACTAGAGCCTGGGGCCGATCTGGTTTTGTGTATTGAAGGAGGAAAAGTTGCCGCGGGGTGATCGCAGCCGATTTGTGAATGCTTCGCGGGCTCACGGGCTTCGGTCGAAGGCCCAAAGTTACCTGGCGCCCCGCATTCGAACATGGGTAAAACTCCTGTGCTGTATGGCTCTTTGCATCCTGGCTTGCGGGAGTAATACGGTTGCGGCCCTGGCTGCTCTTACCGGGGTTAACATGCTGCTTTTGTACCTTTTTCGGTGCGGATTCCACTCCCTGTGGCGGGGAGCAAAGGTTTTCATCCGTCAGACTGTGATCGTAGCTGGCCTCTATATCATTAGGTATGGCCTTGACGACGGCCTCTGGCCGGGCATCAGGGTTTCATGGCAACTCTTCCTTGCCTTTCTGCCGGGTGCGATATTCGTCATGACCACTCCCCAACCGCGAATCCTACAAACCATGGCCGGCATCATGCCGTGCCGTGCGGCTTTCGTGATGGCGACATGCCTGCGGTTCACTCCTCTGGTGATCGACGAAATCGGAAGTATCCATGAGGGCCAGGTCTTGCGCGGGGCAAAGATTCTACCGCGAGACCTTCTGAGGCCATGGAACTGGCCGGACGTAATCAATTGTCTTATAGTCCCCACAATTATCCGGAGCCTGGACCTCGCCGGGGAAATCGCATTGGCCGCCAAAGCAAGAGATTTCGGGGTCAACGGCTGTCGTACTTTCTGGCCTGGATCGTAACCACGATTAACGAGGCTTGCACACATGGGCAAATTGTCGCTGAAGCAATCCCTGTTTCTTGGATTTTGCGCTGTTTTTATTCTCTTGACCCGGGCGGGCTTGAGACTGCATCTCGGTATATCCGGCCACGTAATGTTTTTTACGATTCTTTTCCTCCTGACTGCGCGGGGTTGTGTTCATTATGCGTTTGCGGCTACCTTTACCTCTCTGTTGGCAGGTATGGGTGCTATGGCTCTGGGAATCGGACAGGGGGGGCCTCTTCTTTTGACCAAATTCATCCTGCCGGGACTGGTTATCGATATTGGCGCCTTCATGCTTCCCGGGATGTTCAAAAGCTATTTGCAGTGTGTTCCGGTAGCGGCAGCCGCTTCTGCGACGAAGGCCATATCAACGCTCATAATCGACCTGCTAGTCGGTATGGACAAGACGGTGATCGTACAACACGCCCTTCTGGAGACCGCTGCGGCAGTTTTCTTTGGAGTTGCCGGAAGCCTTTTCGTTCCTCAGATTATCCGAAGGCTCGAAGCTCATGGCATTATCCAGAGTGAGAAGATAAAATGAAAAGTCGGAAATAGCGATGTAAGTGGCGGCATGGAAGAGTAAAATTCTATGATAATATTAGTCTGTATAGATGACACTGATAATCTTGAGAGCAGAGGCACGGGAAAGCTGGCGTCACTGCTGGCTGCTGATCTGGAGCGGAACTGCTGGGGGAAAAGCAGCTTCATCACCCGTCACCAGTTGTTTGTTCATCCGGATGTTCCTTATACTTCCCACAACAGTTCGATGTGCTTTTCCGCAGACCTTGACTATCGGAACGTGGACAGGTTTATCGCTCACTCTTCGGAGTTTCTTGAAAAGGAAAGTGCGCAGGGTGCTGATCCGGGTCTTTGCGTCGTTGTTGTGGATAAGCTGGTCAGCCCCGAGCCGATTATAGATTTTGGCCTGAGAGCAAAAAGAGAAGTACTTGCCAAAAGGGATGCCTATGATTTGGCCTGCCGGCACGAAATATATCTCTCCGAGCACGGTGGGACAGGCGACGGTGTGATTGGCGCTCTGGCCGGTGTGGGATTGAGGTTGAGCGGAAACGACGGGCGGCTTAGAGGCAAGCTGGAAATCGGTTGTGAAAACAGCGCGGTCAGTGTGCGCACGATTCGATCCCACCCACATGCGCCTACCGTGAGGAGCCTTTGTGGGAAAACCCTCGAGGATTATGAACTGGTCAAGCTCGGTGATAAAGTGAAAGCCGTCTTCCTGGACAGCAAACCCGTCCTGCTGGTATCCGCCGTCGCGCCGGCCGTTGACGGGGCTCGCTGGCGAACATGCTCCAAACAAGACCTGATGAGCTACTAGACTCGTAGTTCGTAGCATGAAGCAAGAATCGGGAAGCGGGAATCAAGACCCCCGGCGCCAGTGAATGCAGGCTGCCCGATGCCAGGGCGGCATAAAGGCCTGGATGGAGGCGGATTATCCGATTGAAAAGGACGCTAAATAATTAGGGCAACGCTCATCACAAAGATCTGAAGGTGATAGATCGGGTGAGTCTTCGAGAAGAGATTCAGCTTTGAATTTACGTTTGCGCCAACCAATATGAGATTATTGCCGGGAGACCATATAATGCGTTGGGTGCGTGCGTCTTGAGGCAGCCCGTGAAAGTTCACAAGTGTGATGGACATGAAAAGGACAGAAAAGGTTGACGGCGAGGTATTTGCCTTGTATTTGAAAATGATGCCGGTCGCCAGCAGGCTAAACGCATCGGGTCCTGGCGGCGCTCACGGCGAACGGCCGGGCTGGTCTAACATCTCCCTATATAACGATCAATTTTCCGGGGATAGCCATGTTTAGTGCTTAGAAGGCTTTATCAGCCTCGAAATCATTGCTGTAAGAAGCTTGGGGTTCGCTGCAAATCTCAGCCTCAATACACAGGTCCCCTTTATCTCTTCTCCCCTGTTGGTTAGCCCTGATCAGCTCACTGTTTACTGTTTTCGGAAATTTCCCGCCTCTTCCGTCATCCGTCTTTTGCCATCCACTGAATCGTTCCCGGATAATAATAAGATCGGTATATCTATCACCATAAGAACAATACACGGTAGTCACAGGTCACGGCTGTTGTATTTCTCAGCTCCCCACGCTCGACCCTCGACCTCAATTCCCAAAACCCCGCTATTTGCTGCAATTTCCGCAAGAATTCACACCCCCCAAGGCTTGCCGTCCTGCCCTGAACCCCGGCTCAAGTCCGGGACAGGCTCTGATCCGGGGTGAGAAATTCCCAGACCCCGCCAAGTGGAGAAACCATGGTGTTCCATTTCGGCTCATCTCCTGGGGGGTTCTCCCTTGTTGGTTCCTGGTGGCGGGGGCTCTACACCAAAATACTTCGCCAGGTCTGCTGGCATAATGTGAGAAGGCGAACGGTTGAAGATGGCGTTGGTTCTCTCAAGGGCTTGGGCTACCAACCCCGAGCAAATCATCCGTCCATCAAAGCCAAATGAGAGCTTACAGCCTGTCAACAAACTTAGCGCAATGCTCACGATATCCAAGTAGTCGTATCCCATGCCGAGGCAAGTTCCTGCAAATTTTACGGTCTGCTCCCTGTCACGGTCCGATGCAAAGTCGTGTTTCAGGGAAACCAAGTGATATTGAGTCGGCTTGTAATCGGACAGATGAGTTGCCAGCACCCCTGCTCCCAAGGCTTCAATCAGATTTCCCTCATTAGAAGCAATCAAGGCTGCATGATTCCACCACGTATACTTCCGATCCTTTCCAACAAACCGGATCGCCTGACCGAAGCGTATCAGATGACTGAAAACAGAGTTGCCATGGGTCAGAATGAAGTCGCCGGGCTTGAATTCTCCTATTTTTGCATCTTCTCCCGGTCCGTAGACTTTAATGCTTCTTACTGCCTTCGATAGTGAGACAAAAGATGTGCGCTCCATGACCTCCTCCTGCAAGCCGGATCTGCCGCCCCTTAATATCGAACGGATTGCAGTCCGTTGTGGCATCAGATCTTAGTGTCCCGAGCCGGAATCCCGTCGCGAGGATAACTCTCCCCATTCAGCCTGTCCACCTTCCCTCTCCCGGCGTTCAGAAAACGCTCTTTCTTACCATGCACCGGTAATATCCTGCCAACGGTAACTCATATATCCCTTTACAGATGAACGATATAGCTTCATGCATGTGCCTGCAACACAAGAAAGGACCTTCGACTCACAGCTCTCGACTCAGGACTCGAAAATGACTTTCTACCCTCGACTCCTGACCCAAATTCCCCAAACCCTGCCATTTCCGCGAGAATTCCACGCCCCTCGACTTCCGTAAATGGGGTCCCATGACCCGATCCGGCGAACCTAGCCGCGAGTCTCGAATCCCTTGAGCTTGTCTCGGGGAGGATATTGGATTAAAATCCCGGAAGTTCCCCCCAGCGGAGCATATCGGGACTGTGTCGATCCATTGTTTCCGGAATCGGGGCCTGAATATGACTAATTCCCTTAAACCACCACGCGGTTTCCTCGAAAAATTTCCCGGCAGCAGTTTCATCGTCATCGCAATTTGCGTTACGCTGACTCTGTTTGTTGGGTTTCTGGATTATGCGACCGGCGGCCAAATGCACTTTTTTCTCTTCTATCTTATACCCATAGCTATTTCAGCCTGGTTTGCCGGCATATGGGCTGCTGTCTTTTTTGTCCTGCTCTCCGTTGTGGCCGGGCTCTTTGCCGATATGCTCTCAAGCCACCAGCCATTCTCCTGGCTTGTCGAATGGTGGAATGCGCGGATTCAAGGGCTCACATTTTCACTTGCGGCATTGACCGTGTTCGTTATCAGAAGAGCGTTCGACCAGAAACGTGAATTGAATGCAACCCTTTCCGAGAGTCTCCGTAACCTGGAGGAAGCGAGCAAAAAGAGGTGGCTTGCCGAACAGGAGGTCATCCAGCGAAATGAGTTTCTTCGCCATATATTCGAATCTCTGACCCACCCGTTCTATGTTGTGGACGCGGAGGACTATAGTATACTCATGGCTAATTCGGCCACGATCCAGGGCGGTCTGCCCTACGGCACAACATGCTATGCTCTGACACACCAGCGATCCGAACCGTGCAGCGGTGCGGAGCATTTGTGCCCTATGGAGAACGTGAAAAACAGCAGGGGACCCTTCACCACCGAACACATCCATTATGATAAAGACGGAAGTGAGCGGCACTTCGAAGTCCACGGCTACCCGGTTCTGGACGGCGAAGGAAAGCTCACTCAGGTTATCGTATACACCCTGGATGTTACTCGCCGCAAACAGATGGAAGAAGAGCTTCGCAAATCACATGACGAGCTTGAATTGCGTGTGCTGGAGCGAACGGCTGAACTCGTCAGGGCCAACGAGGATTTGCATAAGCAGGCTGCACTTCTCAATTTGGCTCAGGAAGCTATTTTTGTCCGGGGTTTCGATCACACTGTAAAATTCTGGAATGACGGTGCAGCGGAATTGTACGGGTTCAGCAAACAAGAGGCTCTTGGCAAGGTTACTCAAGATCTTCTGCACACCGGGTTTCCAGAGCCTATAGATCAGATCGTGGGCCAAGTGCTCGAATCAGGACGGTGGGGGGGAGAACTGCGGCAGACCACTTCCACCGGGGAAGGCATATTTGTCGAGAGCCTTTGGGCCTTACAACGCGGAACAGATGGCGAGCCGTTGGGATTTCTTGAGGTTAACCGTGATATTACGCCTAGAAAGCGCGGAGAGGAAGCCCTGAGGTCCAACATGGCAAGACTTGAATTAGTGAATGCGCAGCTTCAGGAATTTGCTTTCGCTGCCTCCCACGACCTCCAGGAACCTCTGCGCAAGATACAGACTTTCTGCGACATGGCTAAAACAAGATGCGCCACAGCCCTGGACAGTACCAGCCAGGACTACCTGGATAAGGTCCTCAATTCGGCAAGTCGTATGCGGCGGCTCCTTAGCGATTTGCTCCAGTTCTCGCAGGTAGCCACTAACCGCGAGCCGTTCAAAAGAATAGACCTGGCAAAAATTGTACAGGAAGCATGGGACGTCTTCGAAGCATCAGTCAAAGATACTGGCGCTCAGGTTGAAATCGAAAACATGCCTGCCATAGAGGCGGATGAAAGTCAGATGTTACGGCTCTTTCTGAACCTGATTGGTAACGCTCTGAAATTCCGCGGCGCCGGGACTCCCCATATCAAAGTTTACGGCAAGTTAGACAGGGGGGGAATATGTGAGCTTTTTGTAAAAGACAACGGCACTGGATTTGATCCGCAGTTTGCCGAACTTATTTTCAAACCTTTCCAGAGATTGCATGGCCGCAGCGAATTTGATGGAACCGGAATGGGGCTTGCCATATGCCGCAAAATTGTTGAGCGCCATGGGGGAACCATCATGGCTGAGAGCGTGCAGGGAAAAGGTGCGACATTCATCATCCGTCTGCCTGTGAAACAAAATCGGTTTGGAGAATATTAACATTTGATTAACCTCGTTGCATGAGGCACCTGCGTGGGGGAGGGTATTGAAGCACGGAATGCCTTTCTGGACGAGAACAGCGGTACTAAGATCACTCTCTATCGGTATCCTGTACTGCCCGGTTGGCCTTGGTTTGGGCGCGTTTGCCGCTTATCAGGCCATTGGAGAGGGGTATCGCTTCTTCCCTTTATACGCCGGAGTGGCCGCGCTGATTACCTGCTCGGTTTTGTGGTGGTTAATCATTGAAAGGCCGTGCCGCCGAGGCGTTGCGGCTGGAATCGTTGCCGGCGCCCTTGCCGGACTGCTGTCCCACCCCGTGTGTTGGTATCTTAAGATCCTTGCGGCAAATATCGGATACTGGGTCCTACGCACCGGCGCCTATTCCTCTTCTTTGGGCGAACCGCCGGTGGACCCATTAAACGGGCTGTGGGGCGCATTCGTATTGAGTCTTTGGAGTTGGTTATTCTTTGGCTGGGTCACGATTCCTTCCGGCGGGATTATCGGCGGCTTGTTCGCCCGGCTCCTCAAACGCCGGCGTAGAACCAGCGTATCCGGGAGTTAGTCAATACATAACATTGCAGGGTCACCTCGAATCATTTAGGCAACTTTTTATGAATGGGCCGCAATGCTGAGGTTCCTGGCCGGCAATTGGTTCAGATATTTCGATAAGGCCGCTGCCTCTACTGCCGGTCTTTTGTGAGCAGGCGCGTCAGAAATCCCCCCGTAATGTTTTTTGCGTCAAACCCGCATTGCGATAAAACCCTCACCGCATAGTAGGACCTTTGCCCGGACCTGCAATAGGCCCAGATTTCGCGATCCCGGGGCAATTCGTCCAACCTGGCCCTAAGCTCGGGCAGCGGAATGTTTACGGCCTTCTCCAGATGCCCCTTTTTGAATTCCGAAGGTTCTCGAACGTCTAATATGAGGGCCTCGGTGGAATCGACATCCTCCCACTGGGCTAGTTGGGCATCTCCCCGGGCCACGTTTGCCGCGATCATCCCGGCAAGATTCACCGGGTCTTTTGCAGAGCCGAATTGAGGAGCGTAACAGAGTTCGGCTTCCTCCAAGTCGAAGACGGTCCCGTTTTTCTGGATGGCCATGGAAACGATGTCCACGCGTTTTTCAACACCCGCCTCCCCGATTGCCTGGCATCCGATGATCCGTCCGTCGGTCTTGGAGAAGATAAGCTTCAGGAAGATGGTTTTGGCGCCTGGGTAGTAGGCCGCATGGTGTACCGGGTGGAGGTATATCTTGTCGTAGTCTTCGCGCCATAGCCCCAGCCTCTTCAGCGCCTTTTCGCTGGGCCCGGTGGATGCCATCGTCAGGTCAAAAACCCCGCAAACGACCGTCGCCTGAACTCCTCTAAATCTTCTGTCCCTTCCATGGATTACGTCAGCGGCTATCCGTCCCTGGCGATTTGCCGGCCCCGCAAAAGGGACCAGAGTCCATCGGCCCGTCACGACCTCCCGGACCTCGACGGCATCACCCACCGCCCAAATACGGGGATCGCTGGTAAGCATCCGGTCATCGACTCTTATGCCGCCCAGTTCGCCTATTTCCAACCCGGCGTCCCTGGCAAGTTTTGTCTCAGGCCGAACGCCGACACAAAGAATGACGATATCGGCGCTTACCATTTCTCCGGAAGCAAGATTGGCGCGAAGACCGCCCTCCGGCATTGGTTCGAACCCGATAACCACATCACCTAGGTGGAGGGAAACTCCCCGCCGCCTGAGTTCGTCATGCGCAGGGGAAACCATTTCAGGATCCAGGGCGGGCATGACCTGCGGCGGTCTTTGGACTAAAGTGACGCTCAGTCCGAGCCTCACCAGGTTCTCGGCCATTTCGAGGCCGATGAAACCGCCCCCGACTATAAGTGCGCTCTTCGATCCCGCAGCCAGGCATTGCTTGATCTGCCTGGTATCCGGAATGCTTCTCAGGGTAAAAATCCCCGGAAGGTCTACTCCCGCAATGGGAGGCTTAACCGGGGAGGCGCCGGGAGACAAAACCAGTGCATCGTATTTTTCTGAATAAACCCGGCCCGATGCAAGCTCTTTCACCTGAATTTCGCTTTTCGCCCTATCTATCGATATGACCTCCGAGTTTAGGCGCACGTCAACCTTGAAGCGCTTCTTGAACAGACCGGGGGTTGCGACCAGAAGCGATTCTTCTTTTTGGATTACTTCCCCGATGTGGTAAGGCAAGCCGCAATTTGCAAAAGATACGAAAGGTCCTTTATCGAACAAAACGATCTCGGATTTTTCCGAGAGCCTTCTGGCTCGCGCTGCGCAAGAAGCGCCCCCGGCAACCCCGCCGACAATGAGAACGCGTTTTTCAGGTCCCATCTAAATTCTCCTGATTAAAGCTTCGAAGCTCACTTGTCCCATATTCCAGGGTGTCGGGAAAATGTCTCATTGACCGCAGGACACCCATGAACAGCTAATCTTCGGGGGTGCACCGGCCCTGTGCACCCTAACGTGGTCCGCCCAAGCTAACATTTCGCTATTTAAAGGTCAATTTTGCAGGAAGAACCATATTCTAGGACAAAAAAGGGTCCGTGCCTGAAAAATTTTGCGAATCGGTTATTTTCTCCGTTGACTCTGTCCGTGTGATGGG
>OY970341.1:595000-1512500 GCA_963717485.1 uncultured delta proteobacterium
TGTGAGACAGACATGTCGATCAGGGACGAAAGTCGGTCTTAGTGATCCGGTGGTTCTGAATGGAAGGGCCATCGCTCAACGGATAAAAGGTACGCCGGGGATAACAGGCTGATCGCCCCCAAGAGTTCACATCGACGGGGCGGTTTGGCACCTCGATGTCGGCTCATCACATCCTGGGGCTGGAGCAGGTCCCAAGGGTTCGGCTGTTCGCCGATTAAAGTGGTACGTGAGCTGGGTTTAAAACGTCGTGAGACAGTTTGGTCCCTATCTACCGTGGGCGGAGGAATTTTGAGGGGATCTGTCCCTAGTACGAGAGGACCGGGATGGACGGACCTCTGGTGTACCAGTTGTCCCGCCAGGGGCAGCGCTGGGTAGCTACGTTCGGAAGGGATAACCGCTGAAAGCATCTAAGCGGGAAACCCACCCCAAGATGAGAATTCCCGCAGGTTAACACCTGCCTGAAGGCCCCTTGTAGACTACGAGGTTGATAGGCCGGGTGTGTAAGGGCAGTAATGTCTTTAGCTAACCGGTACTAATAGGCCGTGCGGCTTGACCATCTTTAAACCTTAAGGACAACCGGTAGAAGCCAGGAAAAACAAAGTCGTCTGATATAGCCCCTATTGCGAAGCCGGGCATGTTGATGTCCGACTTCCGTCATCCGTCTTCCGTCATCCGTCTTGGGGCGGTGGCTATGGCGAGGAGGCCACACCCGTACCCATCCCGAACACGGTCGTTAAGCTCCTCTGCGCCGATGGTACTGCGCGGGCAAACTGCGTGGGAGAGTAGGACGCTGCCGCCTCATCCTTATAAAAAATCCCCTCACACCCACTAAACGGTGTGAGGGGATTTTTGTTTAGCCGTGTTGTTTCCCTATTCCAATCGTTTCTTTGCAGGGCGCACCTCGTAAAGTGCGCGGTCTTCCTCGACAAGACTTGCGGGCTCGAAAGCAGCTCTCTCGAAGATCAGTTTGGCTGTCGAGAAAAGGTTGGCATTCTCTGCCTTAAGGAATCGCGCAGCCATCCTACAGTATTCGGGGTCTATTTCCACGCCGATACTGTTGCGGCCCCTCCGGAAGGCCGCAACCATGGTGGTGCCCGACCCGCAAAAGGGATCGAGCACTGTGTCGCCGGAAAATGAGAACATCCTCACCAACCGGGTTGCCAGTTCAAGCGGGAAGGGAGCCGGGTGTTTTTTGGTGGATGCGCCGGTGATGTTCCAAATTTGTTGAAACCACCGATCGAAGTCTTCTTTCCCGATTCTGCTCGCGTTTCTCTGCTTCTCAGTCGGCTGCCGGTATCCTCCCGGTTTTCTCTGCATGAGGATAAACTCCATGTCGTTCTTGATGATGGCGTTTGGCTCATAGGGTTTCCCCAGGAACTTCGATCCGTTGGAGACCTCGTAAGAAGCGTTGGCAATTTTGTGCCAAATGATAGGGTTCAGGTTGTCAAAGCCGATACGCCGACAGATGACGCAAATGTCAGCGTGGAGGGGAAAGACAAGGTGGCGTCCGAAATTACGCCTGGCGACGCAGACGTCGCCAACAACGCACACGAGACGTCCTCCGGGAACAAGGAGTCGGTAAACATGACGCCAGACTTTCTCCAACTCGAACAGGAATCCATCGTAGTCTTGGATGTGGCCCAGTTGATCAGGGTTTTCGTTATAGCGCTTGAGATTCCAGTACGGAGGCGAAGTGACCACGAGGTGCACTGACTCGTCCGGCAGGAAGGAAAGGTCCCGCGAGTCACCATTAATCAGTCTGTGAGTCGTCGCTTCCATGTATTCACACAAAGGCCGTCAAATGGCCGAGAAGGGTTTTAGCAAAGCGCTCAACCGAGATGTCGTCCGCCGGCGTCGAAAAAAGGCCCGTGCTTCCGTCTTCGGCCTTCGAGGTGATGAACGCCGACGCCGTGTAGTGTCGTTCAAGAACAAGCTTCCGGCAGAAGAGTTCGTACCGGCGGCGATACGACGCTCCGACAAACTCCGGGAAGACCTTGAAGTGCGGTTCGCGCACTTTCACCGGGCTGTTGGATGCTTGGCAGTCCTCCAGCATAAAGAAGTAGCCGAGGAACGGTGGAGGGCCTGCGAGATAGGCGCGTTCCCGATAGGCGGTCCAGAGGTCGAGGGCGCTTCCCATCGCCTCTTCGGTTTGATTATTGAAGTTGTTGCCGAATGAGGGCCCGACCTGCGACTTCGCTTCAATGGCGACAAGCAACGTCTTGTCGCGGATGACGAGCAGGTCCCATTCCTTGGTGGGGCGGAAGAATCCCGGGATCTCAACGTTCTTGTTCCGGTAGACACAAGACGCGGAAATCCCGGTAGCCGCGATGAGTTCAGTAAAGAGGTCGATGAACCCATCCATCTGGGCTCCTCCGGTTACGGCGCTGCGCAGTCCCTGATCGGCTTTCCCGGTCTGCTTCTGCCTATCCCGCTGTGCGGCTCGCGTTTCCCAGTAGTGGGCAACAGCCCGGCCAACGCGAGAAGGCAAGTCATTAAGTATTTCGTTTGGGTTCATAGTGCCTGTCTATCAGATTCACTCTCGTTTTTCAATTGGTCATCACCAAGCCTGAGCTGCCAGGTTCGATGTGCTTCATGAACTGCCATGTTTCTGTGCTGCCTGCAAGTTCACTGGATTGACAGCGGCACTTCTACCTGCTCCCCGGACGCTTCCCGCTTCCTCTTTACGCGCCTCTTAGTTTTCTCACCTCACCCACGCGAATGGTAACTTTTTGCGCGTCGAAGTACTCGAGAAGCGGGATAGTGTATTTGCGGCTTACGCCGGTCATCTCCTTGAATTGGGTGGTCGTGATTTCGCCGTGCTCTTTTAGCCAGGTTACCAGGCGATTTTGGAGCTCGGCCATTGCGGCGGCATGAAAGTAGATTTCTTCTTTCGTTTTTAGGAGAGTTCCCTTGGCCAGCATCCATTCAAGCACTTCCTGGTGCTGTTTTGAGGTGCCCGGCAATCCGGATGCGACTTCCCGGAAGAAGGGCGGCTGCAGACCGGATTCCAGGAAGGCCTTTTCGATTTTTTGGCGGATGGTATCTTCGTCTTTGCTTAAGGCCACTTTGTGCGTGGTCAGGCGCACCCATTCCATCTCCTGGGCGACCTGGCCGGCTTCGGCAAGCTGCCGGAGCACAAAGTTGTAGAGCTTTGAGTCTATAGGTTTTGAAAGGAGGGCCGGGATTTCTTCTTTGGACATTCCGGGTTTTAGCGGAAAACGGCTATGGTAGTCGGCCAGGATTGAAGTGACGGAAGATTTCATCTCTTCCAGCGCATCCGGGTGAATCAGCCTTCTGTTTTCCTTATCGTAGAGCACCACCTTCCTTGCGCTCGTAAATTGCTGAAGGGTTTTTTCAAGAAACTTTTGCGGCACATTGGTCCTTATCCGCAGTTCCACCTCGCCCAGCCCGGCCCAGCCGGCATCCTGAAGGTGCCAGAGGATTATGTCGGGTTCCGGGCTCTTAAAAAGCTTTTCGAGAGCTTTGACGGCTTCCCGTTTGGCCGATCCCTTGTGCTTTCGGGGCAGGGGGTGAAGGACGGTGCCTCCGCCGATTGTTAGAACGGGGGAATAGGAGCGGAGCACAAAACGGTCTCCTCGCAAGACAGCGGTGGGCTGATCAAGTCTTATCTGCGCGAAGGTCTTCTCGCCCGGTTTTAGTTCCTGCCGGTCAAGCAGGATCATTGTGGCAAGGTGTTCGGCGGTCCCGGTGTGGAAGCGGATTTTTGCCCTGTGCTTTAGCGGCCTCGGGGCGCTTTTTAAAAGCTCCAGTTGAATGTCTATCATGTGGGAAGCCGAAAGCGCGCCCACAGAGGCCAGAACGTCTCCTCGTTCGATGAGCGCCCGCTCCATCCCCTGGAGATTTACCGCCGTTCTCTGGCCCGGGAGGACTTCCTGCACGTCGTTTCCGTGAGTCTGGATACCCCGCACTTTGCTTTTGAGTCCGTTGGGGTAGATCACTACAGGATCTCCGATCTGAAGCCGTCCGGAAATGCTCGTTCCCGTAATGACGGTCCCGAATCCGCGCATCGTGAATACCCGGTCAATCGCCAGCCTAAACGGGCCTTCCGAACTTTTCGGTTCAACCTCGGCAAAAAGTCGGGCCAGCGATTTTTTTAGTTCCTCCAGCCCCTGGCCGGTGACCGCCGATACGGCAATGATCTCACAGCCCTCCAGAAAAGTGGTCTTAAGGAACTCCACTATGTCCTCTCGCACCATCTCCAACCAGTCCGAATCGTTGACGAGGTCGATTTTGGTGAGGACCACAAGCCCTTTCTTTACGCGAAGGAGTTCGCAAATCTCCATATGTTCGCGAGTCTGAGGCATGACGCCTTCGTCGGCGGCGATCACCAGGGCTACCAAATCGATTCCTGTAGCCCCTGCGACCATGTGCTTGACGAATTTCTCATGGCCCGGCACATCGACTATCCCGAGGCGTTCTCCTCCGGGCATGTCCATGTGAGCAAATCCGAGCTCTATTGTGATGCCCCGCAGTTTTTCTTCCTTCAGGCGATCCGTATCGATTCCGGTCAGGGCTTTTATAAGCGAGGTTTTTCCGTGGTCGATGTGGCCGGCTGTTCCCAGAATGACCTGTTTCATAGGCTTGTCTTCGCGCTCCGGCATCTATAGAATAAATACAACATTTTAATTTAGCAGAACCGCAGCCTCACGCACAAGTTTTAAGAGGGTGATAGCTTAACTTGCCCGGCGCGTCATTTGGGTTTTTGTGAAATTTTTTGACATTTCGAGGACTAAAGTATTATGCTTTTTAAGTTTAAAGGCCTTAATGCGGAGAATAACGATAATGAGCTTTAACATTGCCGAAAGTAGCCGAATGCGCCGGTTGCCGCCTTATGTGTTTGCCGAGGTGAACGCCCTCAAAATGGAAAAGCGGTGGGCCGGAGAGGACATAATAGACCTGGGGATGGGAAACCCTGACATGCCGGCGCCCAAACACATAATAGAAAAGCTTGTCGAGGCTGCCAGGAAAAAGCACAACCACCGCTATTCTGCGTCAAAAGGAATAACCCGTCTGCGCGAAGCGGTGGCCGAATGGTACAAGAGAAATTATGATGTCGATATCGATCCGGACAAAGAAGCGGTGGTCACAATAGGTGTCAAGGAAGGATTATCCCACCTGGTGCTGGTGCTGATCAGCCCTGGAGACGTCGTTTTCGCTCCCAACCCCACTTATCCCATCCATCCCTACTCGGCCATCATAGCCGGGGGGGACGTCAGATCGGTCCCGATCGGACCCGACCGCAACTTCCTGGAAGATCTTCAGATCGCCATAAAGCAGACATGGCCCAAGCCGAAGCTGCTGATCATCTGTTTTCCGCACAATCCGACCACTACCGTCGTTGACCTGGATTTTTTTTGCAAGATCGTTGAATTTGCGCGTGAACACAAGATCATGGTAATTCATGACCTGGCTTATGCCAATCTGACTTTCGACGGGTACAAGGCCCCAAGCTTTCTTCAGGCGCCGGGCGCCAAGGAAGTAGGTGTCGAATTCTTTTCCATGTCCAAGAGCTACAGCATGCCGGGATGGAGGGTCGGTTTCTGCGTGGGCAATGCCGAAATGATAGGCGCTTTGACGCGAATAAAGAGCTACCTGGATTATGGCGTATTCCAGCCTATACAGATTGCGGCCACGGTGGCGCTCAGAGGCGATCAGTCGTGCGTGGAAGAAATTGTTTCGGTGTATAAATGCCGGCGCGACATTCTCATTGAGGGCTTAAACCGCATAGGGTGGACCACCGATAAGCCTAAAGGGACCATGTTCGTTTGGGCGCGCATCCCTGAATCTTTCCGATGGATGGGTTCGGTGGGTTTTTCCAAATACCTAATTGAAGAGGCCAAGGTGGCGGTTTCCCCAGGACTGGGGTTCGGCGAATACGGGGATGATTTTGTGCGCTTCGCCCTGGTTGAGAACGAAATGCGGACGAAGCAGGCCATAAGAGGCCTTCGTAAGGCGTTCCAAAAAGCAGTTTCTCCTCCAAAGCGGGTGAGCATTTAAATAGGACTGAGTGCTGAGTGCTGAGGTTTGAGTTGAAGAGCAATGTCCTGCTTCCTCAGTCCCCAGTCCTCATAGCTCAGTCCTCTGTCTTTAAAAGGGGATTTTATGCGGGAAATCGGTGTCGGGCTTGTAGGTTGGGGAACTGTCGGCTGCGGAGTCGTTCAGGTGCTTCGGGAAAACGCCGATGTGATTGAGAGCAGGCTTGGGGTCCCCCTGGAACTTAAACGTGTAGCGGACCTTGACCTCGATCGCCCGAGGCCGGTCACAGTCCCGCGCGAGGTGCTCACCAGAGACGTTGACGATATTCTGAAAGACCCGAAAATCCAAATTGTAATCGAGCTTATAGGCGGATTGAAAGCGGCAAAAACAGTTATCCGCACGGCCCTTGAAAGTGGAAAGCATGTAGTTACCGCAAACAAAGCGCTGCTTGCCCATGATGGCAATGAGCTGTTCGCTCTCGCCCAAAAAAAGGGGCTTTCAATAGGCTTTGAGGCTTCGGTGGGGGGTGGAATTCCTCTTATCAAATCCCTGCGCGAAGGGCTTGCCTCGAACCGGATCAACACCATTTTTGGCATTCTTAACGGCACAGCGAATTATATCCTCACCCGAATGATGGAAGACAAACTCTCGTTTGACGACGCCCTTAAGGAGGCGCAGGCGCTAGGTTATGCCGAGGCGGACCCGACTCTTGACATAGAGGGAATCGATACGGCCCACAAGCTTGCCATCGCAAGCGCAATAGCATTCGGTACCCCGATCGAGTTCGATCGGGTCTATACTGAGGGGATATCCGGCATCGATCCGCTGGACATGCAGTACGCGGAGGAGTTCGGATACCGGTTAAAGCTGCTTGCAATCGCCCGAAACAAGGAAGGCCGTCTGGAGATGCGAGTCCACCCGACACTCATTGCGCGGGAACACGTGCTTGCCAGTGTTAAGGGCGCCTTCAACGCAGTGCACATTGTGGGGAATGCGGTGGGGGATGTAATGCTCTATGGAATGGGCGCAGGAATGATGCCCACCGGCAGCGCCATAGTGAGCGACCTCATAGATGTCTCTCGAGACATTCTCAACAAGACCCCTGGAAGAATTCCCCCGCTTGCCTTTCTGCCCGACAGGCTTCAGAAACTGGATATAATACCTGTTTCGGATGTCTCAACCTCTTACTACTTCCGATTTTTGGTGCTCGATATGCCCGGCGTGCTCTCAAAGATCTCAGGCATACTTGGAAAATACCAGATCAGCATAGCCGCAGTAATTCAAAAGGGACGGCACACAAACTCGGTCCCTCTGGTGATGCTTACTCATGATGCGCTGGAGAGCAGTGTAAAAAAAGCCCTGGGCGAGATCGATGACCTGGACGAGGTCCTTGCGCCGACCGTGCTGATACGCATTGAGAACAACGCGGATTAATTCTAAGCTGATTATCCGTTACCGGACCGCAGGCTGATTCAAATGGGTGACAAATTCATCATTCTTGTCGGCGACGGGATGGGAGACTATCCTCTCGACAGGCTTGGAGGCCTCACTCCCCTTGAGGCCGCCCGGACTCCCAATCTGGATCGGCTTGTCCGAATCGGGACCCTTGGGATTGTGCAGACGATTCCTGCGGGGATGGAGCCTGGGAGCGACGTGGCTAATATGAGCCTTCTCGGGTATGATCCGGCTGTCTATCATACGGGAAGAGGACCGCTGGAGGCGGCGAGCATTGGAGTCAGGCTCAAACCTGATGAAGTTGCCTTCAGGTGTAACCTGGTTTTTCTCAGCAAGGATGAAGCCGGAAATGCCGTTATGGCGGACTACTCGGCGGGGCATATTTCGACTCCGGAAGCTCACGAGATAATCGTTAGCCTTCAGAGCGCGGTGTCCGGCCCTGCCCTGAAGCTATACGCAGGCGTGAGCTTCAGGCAACTTCTCGTCTGGAAAGGTGGACGGGCGGACGTCAGCACGATTCCCCCCCATGACATTCTCGGACAGTCGGTAGCGAAATACGATCTCTTGTCAACTGAACCGATTCTGCACGCTTTTACAGAAAAGGCGGCGCGGGTGCTTGAAGACCATCCGGTTAACATGCGCAGGAAAAAAGCAGGAAAAAGTCCCGCAAACGCCGTCTGGCTGTGGGGGCAGGGCAAAGCGCCCTTAATGCCCAAGCTTGACAGATTCGGACTTTGTGGGGCAATGATTTCGGCCGTGGACCTTCTAAAAGGCATTGGTGTTTATGCGGGGCTGGATCCCGTGAAGGTGGAAGGCGCAACAGGTTATATCGATACCAATTATGAGGGCAAAGTTGCGGCGGCGCTGTCAGCGCTGGAGCGGGGGAATTTCGTTTTCCTGCACGTTGAAGCGCCGGATGAAACTTCGCATACGGGAAGCCTCGAAGAGAAAATACAAGCCATAGAGTGTTTCGACAAGCACATCGTCGGACCGATTGTGGAGGGGGCAAAAAAATTCTCCAAGATACACCTGCTGGTTGCAACAGATCATTTTACCCCTGTCTCAATGCGAAGGCATTCGGCGGACCCGGTCCCGTTTTTGCTCGTAGATGATCTAAAATCCAGCGGTTCAGGATCGGGCAAGGGCGGCAGGTATTGCGAAAAAGAGGCGCTCGCAGCCGGCTTTCGGCTGGACTCCGGTGTGGATTTGTTCAGAATGTTTATAGGCGCAACCAGAGACTCAAAACTGAGGTAGTGGTGATCATCTTCCCGGCCATTGACCTGAAAGACGGGAATTGTGTCCGGCTCATGCAAGGAGACCCGGACCGTGCTACGGTCTACGGTAAGGATCCGCTTGCGGTGGCGAAGCACTGGGAGGCCGAAGGCGCCGAGTGGCTTCACCTGGTTGACCTTGACGGGGCCTTCACGAAAAGTCCGGTAAACGACCAGATTATCCGAAAGATAGCTCAGTCCGTATCCATACCGGTCCAGGTCGGAGGCGGCATAAGGACCCTTGAAAACGTTGATGGATACCTTTTGGCAGGGGTAGCCAGGGTAATTGTCGGTACGGCCGCACTCAGGCATCCCGAAATGTTAGAGGAGGCCTGCGGGCGGTATCCCGGCAGAATTGCCCTTGGACTCGACGCCAGAGACGGTTATGTAGCGGTGGAAGGGTGGAAGGAACCGACTCAGACTGACGCAGTGACTCTGGTGCTCCGGTTCAAAAATATCGAACTTGCTGCGGTCATTTACACAGATATTCATAGAGACGGGATGCAGACGGGTGTGAACCTCGAAGCGACGCGCCGTCTAATCGAGCAGACCGGGGCGCCTGTCATCGCTTCAGGCGGCGTCTCGACCATGGAAGATATCGAAAGGCTTCTTCCACTCGCACCGCTTGGACTGATCGGAGTCATAACCGGCCGGGCAATCTACGAAGGGACGCTCAATCTAAGAGAAGCAATAGCGCGGGCCCGGCGGGCGGGTTCGGGAAATATCGGGAAGTGAGGTAGAGTATGGAACTGCACGCAAGAATAGAAGAAGCTCTGAAGAACGCTATGCGGGAAAAGAACGAAACTGCCAAAGACGCCTTGCGGATGCTTCTCACCTCAATGAAAGTCAAAGAAAAAGAAATCAGGCGGCAGCCGAGTGAGACAGAGATCCATCAGGTGATATCGAGCCTGGTAAAGCAAAGGCACGACTCGGTCGAACAGTACGGGAAAGGCGGGCGGGCGGATCTTGCCCAAAAAGAAGAAGATGAAATCCGAGTCCTTCAGGTTTTTCTTCCGCAGCAGCTTTCTTTGGAAGAACTGGAAAGAACGGTCGGCGAGGCTGTTTCGGAAGCCGGGGCTACTTCCCTGAAAGATATGGGGCGTGTGATGAAAATCCTCATGCCTAAAGTGGCTGGTCGGGCTGAAGGTAAAATAGTAAACGATTTGGTCCGGAGCAGGCTTGGCTGACGGGGTCGGATTGCCGAAGTTGGGTGCTGTGCCCGCCCTGGTCTATGAATTGGGAGTTGGATGGTTTGCAGCCCGTCTCCATGCCCCGCGAGGCGGGGAGAAAAAAATACTTGATTTGGCAACCGCCAAAGGCTAAAAACCCATACTTTTTTCCTTTTGATTTTCATTAGCCGTTTCCTTTTTCACCCAGGAAAGGCTTGCTGAGTGAATAGTTCCGGAGTTGCCACCCTCGTAAAGCAGGCAGTGGACATTGTCGAGGTGATAGGCCGGGCGGTCCATCTGCGCCGCTCCGGCAATCGTCACGTTGGGTTGTGTCCATTTCACCAGGAGAAGACCCCTTCTTTTCAGGTGGATGCGGATAACCAACTCTATTACTGCTTCGGATGCGGAACCGGGGGCGATGTCCTCAGTTTTGTAATGAAACATCAGAATCTCACGTTTACCGATGCCGTTAAGTATCTTTCCGACCGCTACAATATCCAGCTGCCCCAGAATGACCATGCGGTCCACGACGATCTGCTCCTGGCGAGTCAAGAGGAGCGAAGGCGGATTCTAGCGGCCATCGAATGTTCGGCGGACTTCTTTTACCGCCAGCTTCATGTCGGCCAGGAGGGCAGGACGGCACGGGAGTATATTTCCGGGCGCGGGCTGCCCGAGGAAGTTGTGGAATCACAAAAGCTCGGATATGCCCCCAGGGGGGGAAACGGGCTTTTCGATCACTTGAAGAAGAGCGGAATAGAACCTGAGCTTGCCGTAAAAGCCGGGCTTCTGTTACAGAGTTCAAACGATTCTTCGAGATTTTTTGATCGCTTCAGAAATCGACTGATTTTTCCCATAAGGGATGAGCGGGACTTAATTGTAGCCTTTGGCGGAAGAATTCTGTCCCAGGATGAGAAAAATGAGCCAAAGTATCTCAACAGTCCCGAGACTCCGGTTTACCACAAGGGAAGAATGCTTTATCAGTATGCGGTGGCGCGGCAGGCCTGCCGCAAGGAAAGGCAGGCGCTGCTCGTGGAAGGCTACATGGATCTCCTGGCCTTCCATGCAAAAGGGTTCCACCGGGTAGTGGCGACTCTTGGGACAGCTCTGACCAGCCAGCAGGTGCAGCTTCTATCCAGGATGTGCGACGAAGTGGTGCTGGCCTACGATGGAGACGATGCCGGGGAGAGGGCCATGTTGCGTGCCCTGCCCTTATTTTTAACAGAGGAACTTTCGGTTAGCTGCATCCGGTTTCCTCAGGGACTTGATCCGGACGATTATCTGAAAAAATTTGGCTTGTCAGAGTTTGAGTCTCTTATAGATCATAGGGATGAGCTTGGGACCTACGCAGTTCGTAAAGCCGTTTCGACCTGGGACGGTAGTTCGGCTGGAAGAGTCCGGATATTTTCGGAGCTTCAGCCCATTTTCCAGAGTGTGCGTCAGCCGCTTCTCAAATCTGAGTACCTGCGCATCATAGCGGACAGGTTCTCAATTACCGAAAAAGTAGCAGAGGCGCAGCTTTTGCACGAAAAGCGCGGCAGGCCGGAGTCAGGACGCAACCACTTCAGGCCTGTCAATTACCCGAAATCGCCGCAAATTGAATCCCTGGAGGAAAAGATCCTTAGGCTCATGATCAAGTACCCGGCCCTGGTCGAGTGCGTACGCGAGTCCGATGCGATTGGCTGTTTCGAGGAATCAAAGCTGGCTGCAATGGCCGGCTTGCTCTGCCAGGCAGGCTTTTGCTGCACGGAAGAGCCTAGCCCGTCTTCTCTATACGATCTGCTGCGGGAATCGGATCTGCAGGAACTCTATACGCGATATCTTCTGGAACCCTATGAACTCGAAGAGCCGGAAATTCAACTGCGGGATTGGCTTGAAGCTTTGATCAAAAGGGTGGCAAAAAAGAGGAACAAACAATTAGAGCAGTGTCTGCGGGAAGCCGAAAGAAAAGGAGATCGGGCAGAAATAGCGAACATTCTCGTGGAAATTAGAAATCTTAGGGCCAAAACCAACGTTGGTGATTTTGCCGATAACGTTTAGGAGTCAGGTGATGACCGAAAAGGATGCCAAGCAGAGGCGCGATCCTGCGCTGGGCAAACCGGAACTCGAGGATCTGAACCGGTTGATTGCCGCAGGCAAGGAGAAGGGCTATCTGACGCTGGACGAAGTTAACGAAGCGCTCCCTGAGGATATTGTAACAGCGGAGAAGCTCGATGACATGATGATGATTTTCGATGAAATGGATATTGAGATCGTCGATTCCGAAAGGCAGGTGCAGGTGGTAAGGGGCCCGGTCCCTGAGGCGGAGGCCATCATAGAGGAAGAGGATGATGAAATCCAGCTTGAGGCTGATTCGGCTAACCGTATAACCGATCCGGTAAAAATGTATTTGCGGGAAATGGGGCAGGTTTCCCTGCTCACGCGCGACGGAGAGGTGGAAATAGCCAAACGGATCGAGGTCGGAGAGAGGGAGATATTTAATGCCATCATGGAGTCTTCCATAGGCATAAAACAGATAATGGGTCTCAGAGACAAGCTGCAGAGTGAAGGTTCCCGCCTCAATGAGGTAATCCGCGAAGTAGAGGAGGAGATCAGCGAGGAAGAGGAAGCGGCTCAGAAAAACCGGATAATAGGCATCCTCGATGAAGTGCAGCATCTGGACGAGGAGAATAAGTCGATGCTGGCCCATCTTCTCGGAGAAAGCTTTGATCCGGAAAAGGAATTCGAGCTAAAAAACCAGGTGCAGCAGAATAAGGAGCAGATAGTAAACCTTCTGAAAGGGCTCCAGCTCGGCCGCCGCCATATCGACAATATTATCGAGAAGCTCAACGGCCACCTTTTGGCTATCGAAAATACCGAAAAAACTCTAAGGGACTGCCTGTACCGCATGGGCAAGAAGGGGGGCGACCCGAGACGGGTTTTCGAACAGGTTGAGATGGAAGAATCGACTACCGGTCCGGCGATTGCTTGTGAGATGTCAAAGGAAGAATACGACAGGTTCCGTGTCAAGGCCTCAGAGGCCATAGACCGCATCGGGTCCCTGGAAAGGGAAGCGAAAATGGATTCAAGGTCTCTCAGGCAACTGCTCGGTCGGGTAAAAGATGGAGCTCTTCGCGCCAAGCTGGCCAAGAGTGAGTTGATCGAGGCCAACCTGCGACTCGTCGTAAGCATTGCCAAAAAATACACAAACCGCGGTCTTCAGTTCCTGGATCTGATACAGGAAGGCAATATCGGGCTGATGAAAGCGGTGGACAAGTTCGAATATCAGCGCGGATATAAATTCAGCACTTACGCCACCTGGTGGATTCGGCAGGCGATCACAAGAGCCATCGCCGACCAGGCGAGGACCATTCGGATACCGGTCCACATGATCGAGACCATCAACAAGCTCATCCGGACCTCGCGTTACCTGGTTCAGGAACTCGGTCGCGAACCGGTGCCCGAAGAAATCGCAGAAAAAATGGAGTTTCCGGTCAACAAGGTCCGCAAGGTGCTCAAGATCGCAAAGGAGCCGATCAGCCTTGAGACGCCGATAGGCGAAGAGGAAGACAGCCATCTTGGCGACTTCATCGAGGACAAGCGGGTGGCTTCCCCGGTGGATGCGGTAATAAACCTCAACCTGAGCGAACAGACCCGGAAGGCCTTGGCCACGCTCACGCCAAGGGAAGAAAAAGTCCTCCGCATGCGTTTTGGAATCGGAGAAAAGGCGGACCATACCCTTGAAGAGGTCGGTCAGGATTTTACTGTTACCAGAGAGCGCATCAGGCAGATAGAAGCCAAGGCCCTGCGCAAGCTTCGCCATCCCAGCCGCCGCAAGGAGTTGAAGAGTTTTATCGAAACGTAGCGCTAAGCCGGTTCTGTAATATCTGATTTTTTTGTTTCTGCTTGACTCTTTTCGACACCGGAAATTATACTTGTGTTTTAGTTATTGCAATGATGGGCCCATAGCTCAGTTTGGTAGAGCACCCGGCTCATAACCGGCAGGTCCCTGGTTCGAGGCCAGGTGGGCCCACCAGGTAAGTCCAGGATGGTAACATCGTAACAGGCGGGTCATTCAGGAGATGGGGTATTACTTATTCGGAGGAGTCATCAGCAATAGAAACATCCCCGGCACCTTCAGGATACCGGAACCGCTGGACAAGTATAAAACAAGAGGGGTGTTCCAACAGGAACACCCCTCTTGTTTTATTCCTCTCCCTTTCTAAAGGGGGGCAGGGGCTATTTTAGGGGCACCGAGTATGGTCCGGATAAAAGACATTTTTCAGTGGATCGATTCCTGGGCGCCTTTCCGTTATGTTGAATCATGGGATAACTGCGGCCTTCAGGTGGGAAATCCCGAATCTCCAGCCACCAGGGTTCTTGTCGCCCTGGACCCGGCGTCTTGGGTGCTCAGGGAGGCTCAGGAACTTGGATGTCAGTGTGTCGTTACACACCACCCTTTGCTCTTTCGGCCTATTAGTTCCGTCAGGACCGATTCATGGCCGGGATCGATCATCAGGCAGGCCCTGCTTGCCGGGATAAGCATAATAGCGGCCCACACCAATCTCGATGCCGCCCCTCAGGGCACAAATGTCCAGCTCAAGGATTTGCTCGGGCTGGATGTTATTGGGCCTTTGGACTCTGAGGCGGTTCTTTGCGGGGACGAGCGATACCTCGGGATCGGACTTGTTGGACTGCTGCCGTGCGAAACTACGCTCGAATCGCTTGCCGCCAGATTAAACGGGGCGCTTGGCGGAACCGTTGTCCGGATTACGGGTGATTTGCGAAAACAGATAACCAGGGTTGCCGTTTGCACCGGCAGCGGAGGCAGCCTGATTGGAAAGGTCCTTGCGTCGGGGGCCGAGGTTTTCGTCACCGGAGATTTGAAATACCACGACGCGAGATTTGCCGAGGAAAGTGGACTCGCGGTCATCGATATCGGACATTTCGCCTCAGAGAAGCTGGTCCTCGAACCTTTTGGCGATTTTCTGCGCTCAAAGGCGAAATCTGAAGGCGCAGAGTTAGAGGTTTTTGTTTCCAAATCGGAGATAGATCCGTTCAAGGTAATTGGTTGAGCGGATAGATTAGCGTCCATCCGGAAACTCCGGATGGAAACCAGATTAAGAAAGACGGCGAGCCAATGAGCCAATTTTTTCGCCGTATCTTTATCAGGAGGTAGCGAAATTGCTTGATCAACTTAAGTGTCTGATTGAGTACCAGAAAATTGAAGACAAAAAGAATCAGTTGATCCGAAGCTATGAGGAAGCCCCCCGCCGCATTGCCGAGCTGGAGAAAGAATTCGAATATTTCGAAGGACAATATCTTTCGAAGAAAGAAGAGTACGGCAATGCAAAGAAAACTCACCGCTCGATCGAGCAGCAGATAGAGGATCTGGGCGCGCGTTTGGGCCGCCAGAAAACGCGCCAGGGTGAGGTGAAGACAAATAAGGAATACCAGGCGATCCTCAAAGAGATAGATGAAACCAAAAAGGATGTCGCCAAGAGTGAAGACAGCGTTTTGGAAATTATGGACAGGATCGAGCGTCTTGCCGGGGAAGTCGCTGAACTGGAGAATGACCTGGCCGAAAGACGCCGGAAGCTGGAGGAGGACAAGGCCGTCCTTCTGCGGGAAGGCGAAGAATTGAAAGGCCGGCTGGACCGTCTCGAAGCCATTCGCCAACTTGTGCGTGAGCGGGTAAACCCGGAGCTTTTGAAGAAAACCGATTTCCTTTTCCTGAAACAGGCCGGAATAGCGGTTTCAGCGGTGGAGAACGGCGTTTGTAAGGTATGCCATATGAACATACCGCCTCAGAAATTCATAGAACTCCAGCGCGATGAAGACATTATGCAATGCCCTCACTGCCACCGTTTCCTTTACTGGCCGGGTCATGAAGGATATTGCGTTGCCGAAGAGGACATAGACAGCATTTAACCAAGTAACGAGGTGGTGAGCATGGCAGTTTACGGAATGAAGGTCTTCGCCGGCAACAGCAACGCCGCGCTGTCCAAAAGCATATGCGAAATTCTGGAAATCCCTCTTGGCAAGTCAGTGGCCGGGAGGTTCAGCGATGGGGAAATCAGAGTAGAAATCGGCGAAAATGTAAGAGGGGCTGATGTTTTTATAATTCAGACAGGAGCATCTCCCGTTAACGATAACCTGATGGAACTGCTGGTGATGATCGATGCATGCAAACGTGCCTCAGCCCGCCGAATCACCGCAGTAATGCCCTATTATTGCTACGGGCGCCAGGACAGGAAAAATAAACCACGGGTCCCGATCACCGCGCGCCTGGTGGCAGATCTTATCACCCGTGTCGGTGCAGACCGTATCGTAACTATGGATCTTCATGCCGGGCAGATTCAGGGTTTTTTCAACGTGCCGGTCGATAACCTGTATGCATCACCCATTTTGCTGCCTTTCATAAAAGAGCATTTTCACCGGGACCTGGTTATCATATCACCCGATGCGGGCGGGGTGCCCCGTGCGCGGGCTTATGCAAAGCTGCTCAAGTCGGGACTGGCAATGATCGATAAACGCCGTACAGACCCCAACAAGGCCGAAGCCTTGAACATCATAGGTGAGGTGGAAAACAAAACGGCCGTAATTCTGGACGATATGGTGGACACTGCCGGGACGCTTGTAGCGGCTACTAAAAGCCTGCTTGAAAGGGGCACAAAGGCGGTATTTGCCTGCGTAACTCACGCAGTGCTCTCCGGACCGGCTGTCGAGCGCATCGGCAACAGTTCCCTGGAAAGCCTGATCGTTACGGACACACTGCCGCTCAGGGAGGACGTGATCAAGAGCGGAAAAATTACCTGCGTATCGGCTGCGAGGCTTTTCGCCCAGGCCATCCGCAGCATCCACAACGAAGACTCGATCAGCACTCTTTTTGAGATTTTGCATTAGTTTAGACTGGAATTCATGCGGAAGCGTTGGTTTTGAATGTTAACAAAAAACTCAAAACTGAGAACTCCAAAGTCAGACTCGTGAGAATCTCAAGCCGGAGTTTTGGTTGTCCTTGCCAATTTCTGAGCAATAAGTGCATTTAATGATATGCCGGCGCGAGCAGCCTCGATAGCAAGAGCTCGATGCAAACGCCGATCGATCCGCACGTTGAACCGTCCGCTATACCTCTTTCTCGCCGGAGCAAGAGGTATTGCCTCGTTATGCTTTCGGAAACTTTCCTTAACACCTTCCCACGCGACCGCCAGCTCTCTTAATGCTTCCTCGGGTGAGTCGCCAAAAGCCGATATATTCGGCATCTCAACAAAATGGGCCAGATACTCGCCGTCATCGTCTAAAAACACGTTGACAGTCCAATTGTCGAAAGGATCATGTTTTACCATTTATAGCCTATTCCCTTTCAAGTTCATACCTGGCAAGGAATTGCTCAACTTGATAGCCTTTTGCCTTCCCGCTCCTGCCTCCATGGACGGAAAGCCGGTAACGCCCCGGTGAATACCAAATCTGATGGCTCCCGGTCTGGTGATCAAGCACCCATCCACACCGGCTCAAAAGTGTCCGGAACTCGGATAAAGAAAGCCCTTTCGGATTGTTCCCGGCTTTGGCTAGGAGCTTCTCCAGCCTCGTCATAATGTAACTATATATGGTTACGGAACTGATGTCAAATTTGAGAAATCTCCTTCATACTCCTCAATTCGCTTTTCACAAATCAATCACTCACCAATGGGTTGAAATTTCTTTAGGCGCCCCCATTTTTAGGGCTTAAGATTGGCTTTGTATCTTTTAACTCTTTATCTTATCTGCGCTATCTGTGTAATCTGCGGATTGTTTTATTGTCATGTGCTCATGCGCAAGCACGCGCCCGAACAAAAGGGAGATCCCGGATGAGCGAAGCAGAAGCGGGAGAAGAGCGGTGTCCCAGGTGCGGGGAAGTAGTGCGGTTGTACCGAAATCCGCTCATGACTGTGGATATTGTAATTGAAGTCCCCGGAGAAGGAATTATCTTGATCGAGCGGCAAAACCCGCCTTTCGGCTGGGCCATTCCTGGCGGGTTCGTAGATTACGGCGAGACGCTGGAGGCAGCGGCAAAAAGGGAGGCTCGAGAGGAAACGGGAATGGAAGTCGTTGATCTGAAGCAGTTTCACGCATATTCCGACCCGAAAAGAGACCCGCGAGGACACACGGTGAGCGTTGTTTTCACGGCAATCGGAAGAGGTGTCCCACAAGCGGGCGACGATGCGAAGAACCTGCAAATATTCCCGTTCGACAGGCTGCCGGAGAATCTGGCGTTCGATCACGCTTTGATTCTGTCAGATTACTTTAACATGAAAGCCGGATATAATGAAGGTTCATCCGAAAACACCGGATGAGAACTCGACGCTCCGCGAGGCGTTTGGCCGGAAAGGGTAGCGCCTTGCGGGTGGGCGGACTGTGGAAGTAATACCCCTGCCGCCCGTCTCGCAGAGCGTCGAGATTATGGCCGGCGGTCCCACTGCCTGGAAAGAAAGCGGATGAATTTGGGGGAAGAGCCTGAAAAGTTGCCTCTCGATCAGGTTGCATCTGTCAGTGCCGGCGTTTATGACAGAAGCGGCAAGATGGTCGAACAGCATCAGTGGGTTATCCGGGAAAGGCCGGTGACTCTGTATCTGAACGGCAGAGAGATGGTGACGCTTTTGTGCACGGGACATCATCTTGACGAGCTTGCCGCCGGGTTTTTCTATGCCGAAGGATTTCTCCGCTCCGTGGAAGATATTCTGAGCATTGACATAGACGATAAAGCCGGGGCGGTGAATCTTTCGGCCAGAGGTGACTCCTCGATTACCGAAGATTTGTGGCAAAAGCGCACGATTTCTTCCGGGTGCGCAAAAAGCTCTCTTTTTTATTTTTCTCTTGATGCGCTTTTGAGCAAGCCGGTCAAGAACGATATTCGGATTACGCCGGGCATGATACTCGATCGGGTGGAGGATTTGAACCGCCTGAGCGAAACATACCGCCGCACTCATGGCGTACACAACACAGCGCTTGCCGACCCGGACAGGGTTGTCCTTTTCCGGGACGACATAGGGCGTCACAACGCAGTGGACATGATAGTTGGCCATGTCTTCCTGCATGGGATCCCGCTTCGGGACAAAATGTTAATCACCACCGGCAGGCTGACGTCCGAAATGTTGATCAAGGCGGCCAAAGTGGGCATACCCGTTGTTGTCAGCCGCAATACGGCCACCAGTCTGGCGATCGAGCTTGCAGTTTCACTGGGAGTCACTCTTATTGGGCATGCCAGGGCGGGCAAGTTTACGGTATATAATGGACAGGAAAGCATAGATGTCGGTCTATCTGGATAATGCTGCAACCAGTTTTCCAAAGCCCCAGACAGTTCTCGATGCGGCTGGAAGGGTGCTGGAGGGCGTGGGGGCTTCCCCGGGCAGGGGCGCGCACAGATATGCCAGAGAGGCGATGGCCATTGTTTCCGATTGCAGGCAAAAGGTCGCAGCAATACTTGGAGTTAAAGACCCTGACCAGGTAGTGTTCACGAAGAATGCAACCGAGAGTATCAATCTTGTCTTGAAAGGCTGGCTCAGGCCCGGGGACCGGGTCCTTTATTCCGCGATGGAGCACAACTCGGTAGCTCGCCCCTTGAGGAAACTCGCATCCCAGGGTGTCAATATCGAAGTGATTCCGTGCAACGCTGCCGGGGTTCTGGACCTTGGGGTATTGGCGCAGATGCTTCGCTCTGAAGCCAGGCTGGTTGTTCTGGTGCATGTATCGAATGTAAACGGAGCGCTGATGCCGGTTGCAGAAGTATCTGAAATGTGCGCTCACGCAAGAGTGCCCCTATTTTTGGATGCGGCGCAGAGTGCGGGGGTGCAGTCGATTCAGGCCGAAGACCTGGGGATTGGAATGCTCGCCTGTTCCGGACACAAGGCTTTGCTTGGACCCCCAGGTGTCGGCATTCTCTACTTGAGGCCCGACCTCGATGTGCTGCCTCTCATGGAGGGCGGCACCGGCAGCCGGTCCGAGGAACTCGAACAGCCTGAATTCTGTCCCGACAGATACGAGAGCGGAACGCCCAATCTGCCGGGTCTGGCCGGGCTTTGCGCCGGAATCGGCTATATCCTGGAAACGGGAATGAACCATATCCGGAACCATGAAATCGGAATTGCAAACTACCTTGAAAATGAGCTATTGCAAATTCCCGGGGTGCGGGTGCTCGAACCGCAAAGGCGCGGATCGGGGGCTGTATCTTTTGTAGTCGAAGGGATGAATCCGGCAGATACAGGTTCTATTCTTGACCAGGCCTTCGACATTGCGGTGAGAACCGGACTTCATTGCGCTCCGCTCGCCCACCAGACGCTCGGGACTTTTCCGGAAGGAACCGTTCGGGTTTCACCGGGATTTTCGACAACGATCGAGAATGTCGAGTATTTTTTAAACGGGCTTCGCTGGATCGTCACGCGGAGAGGATAGACAGGCGTAAGGTGAAGCGGGAAGCAAGAAGCTGGAAGCGGGAAGCAGGGAGCAAAAGCTTCACGCTTCTTGCTACGAGTTAGAAGGTGAGGATCGCTCATATGATTCGGAAGGCCAGGATATCAGATGTAGTCGAGATTCAAAAAATGCTGCGGGATTTCGCGGAGACCGGAAGTCTTCTGGCTCGCTCCCTGAGCGAGCTTTATACGACACTGCGGGACATAGTTGTCTTCGAAGATGAGACCGGGCGGATCGCAGGGTGCTGCTGTCTGCACATCGTCTGGGAAGATCTTGCCGAGATTCGCTCCCTGGCAGTTCGCGAAGGCCTTCAGCACCATGGGATAGGGGGCAGACTAGTGGAGGCCTGCGTATCGGAGGCGAAAGCTCTTGGTATTTGCAGACTATTTGCCCTGACCTACGAAGTGGGTTTTTTTGAGCATATGGGCTTCCGCCTGGTTGATAAGAACATGTTTCCTCAGAAAGTGTGGGCGGATTGCCTGCACTGCCCCAAGTTCCCCAACTGCGACGAATCCGCCCTGGTGTTGGATATTGCCTGAGGCTTCTTATTTATTTCGAATATCGTATCCGGTTTGGAGGGATTGTTAAATGATAGTCGGTGTTCTAAAAAAAATGTTCGGGAGCGCCAATGAGCGCGAATTGAAGAAGCTTGTGCCCATTGTGGATGAAATCAACAGCTTTGAGCCGGAAATTCGGAAATTGAGTGATGATCAGCTCAAAGGCAAGACTGCCGAATTCAGGCAGCGCCTGGAAAATGGCGAGGAACTCGATGATCTGTTAGCCGAAGCTTTCGCGGTTGTGCGGGAGGCTTCCGACCGCGCTCTGGCAATGCGGCCCTTCGACGTCCAGTTGATAGGAGGCGTTGTGCTTCACCAGGGTAAAATCGCCGAAATGAAAACCGGTGAAGGCAAGACCCTGGTGGCGACCATGCCGATCTACCTCAACGCTCTTAGCGGCAAAGGGGTCCACCTGGTCACGGTAAACGATTATCTTGCCAAGCGCGACAGCGAGTGGATGGGACAGATATACAAATTCCTGGGGCTGACGGTCGGCTGTATCGTCCATGGGCTGGACGACAATGAAAGGAAGCAGGCCTACAACTCAGACATAACCTATGGGACCAACAACGAGTTCGGGTTCGATTATCTGCGGGATAACATGAAATTCCGCATCGAGGAGCTTGTCCAGCGTGATCTGCACTACGCCATCGTGGACGAAGTGGACAGCATCCTGATCGATGAGGCAAGGACTCCCCTGATCATATCGGGTCCGGCGGAAAAATCGACCGAGCTTTATTACCGGGTAAACCGCATCATTCCACAGATTAAGGAAGAGTCACACTATACCAAGGAAGAGAAAACCCGCAGCGTTGCTTTGACCGAGGATGGTGTGGCAAGGGTCGAACGGTTGCTCGGGATCGAAAATCTTTACGATGCCCGCAATATGACAATGAATCATCACGTACAACAGGCGCTCCGCGCTCATGTTCTTTTCAAGCGGGACGTTGACTACATCGTAAAGGAGGGCCAGGTAATCATCGTTGACGAATTCACCGGCCGGCTCATGCCGGGCAGGCGCTACAGCGAGGGACTTCACCAGGCATTGGAGGCCAAGGAAGGCGTAAAGGTCGAAAATGAAAACCAGACTTTGGCTTCGATTACTTTTCAGAACTATTTTCGCATGTATGAAAAGCTTGCGGGCATGACCGGGACCGCCGAAACCGAAGCAGCGGAATTCGCCAAGATATACAAGCTGGATGTGGTGGTCGTCCCGACCCACCAAACGATGATCCGGAGGGATTTTCCCGATTGCATCTACCGAACCGAATCAGAGAAGTTCAGGGCGGTTGCCGGGGAGATAAAAGAACTCCACGACATTAAAAGGCCGGTCCTGGTGGGAACGATCAGCATCACCAAGTCGGAGAAACTGAGCGAAATGCTTAAGCGCTCAGGTGTGCCTCACCAGGTGCTCAATGCCAAGCTCCATGAAAAAGAGGCCGAAATAGTTGCCAGGGCCGGTCAGCCCGGGGCCGTTACAATCTCGACGAACATGGCGGGCCGCGGTACGGACATTGTCCTTGGGCCGGGCGTGGTAGAGGTGGGCGGGCTGCATATCATCGGCACGGAGCGCCACGAGGCCAGGCGGATCGACAACCAGTTGCGCGGCCGTTCGGGGCGCCAGGGAGATCCCGGATCATCGAGGTTTTACCTGTCACTGGAAGACGACCTGATGCGGATTTTTGCGGCCGACAGGCTCTCGGGGCTTATGCAGCGGATCGGCATGGCGGAAGACGAACCGATCGAACACCGGCTTATCAGCAAGGCCATCGAAAACGCCCAGAGCCGGGTTGAGGACCACAACTTCAGCATCCGCAAAAATATTATCGAATACGATGACGTTATGAACCAGCAGCGCGAGATCATATACCGGCAGAGGCGGGAGGCGCTTCAGGGCGGAAACCTCAAGCCCGCTGTCTTCGACATGATAGATGACATGCTTGACTCTATAATCGAGCAGTACACAGCCGAAAAGAGCTACGCCGAAGACTGGAACCTTGATGGGCTCAACACGGAATTGTTGCGCATCTTCGGCCTTCAGCCCAATTATACGGTTGAATCACTTGAAGACATGGATCGCGAGGCCCTCAGGGAAGATATGCTCGATCGTGCGCAGAAGCGCTATGAAGCCCGCGAGCAAGAGTTCAGCGAGCCGATCATGCGCGACCTGGAAAACTACATCCTTTTGCAGACGGTTGACGCGCTCTGGAAAGATCACCTGTTGAACATGGATCATCTCAAGGAAGGCATCGGTCTTCGCAGCTACGGGCAGCAGGACCCGCTTGTCGCCTACAAGCGCGAAGGCCACGAGATGTTCCAGCAGATGATCGATCGCGTAAAGGAAGAGACGCTCCAGAAGCTCTTTCATATCCAAATTCAGCGAGAGGAGCAGTTGCAGGAAATGCGTGCGGAGCAGGAAGATCAGCCCATGTTCTACGGGCCGGCCGAAGGGTCTCCAAAGCAACAGGCCGTAAGAAAAGACGGAAAGGTAGGCAGAAATGACCCCTGTCCCTGCGGAAGCGGCAAAAAATACAAAAAATGTCACGGTCAGTAGAGGCCCGTTCGAAGTTGCGGGTTTTCTTGCTGGCGCGGTCGAGTCCGGGATGCGCTACAGCGGCAGGCTTGACCTGGCGATGATCTGTGCGCAAGATCCTGCGGGTTGCGCAGCTTCGGGTGTTTTCACCAGGAACTTTTTTTGTGCGGCCCCGGTGGAACTCTGCCGGGAGCGCCTTGAAAAACGCAGGGCAACCGCAATCCTCGCCAATGCGGGAATCGCCAACGCATGCACCGGGGAGGATGGAAAAATCAGGGCGATTGAAATGGCCCGGATTGCCTCCGACGCGCTTGGATGCCCGGCCGATTCGGTGCTCGTTTCCTCGACCGGCGTTATCGGAATGCAGCTGGATCTCGATCCGGTCGCGCGGTGCATGCCCAGGCTCATCCATTCGCTCAGGCCGGATGGGTGGGAAGATGCCGCCAGAGCGATAATGACAACGGATACTGTCGAAAAAATGGCGAGCGTCCACATCGAGTTGAATAAAGGTTCGAGTGTTACCGTCGCCGGCATCGCCAAAGGCGCCGGTATGATAGCTCCCGATATGGCGACCCTTCTCGTATTTGTCTGTACGGACGCCGCCGTAAGTCCTGAAGTCCTGGATCATTGGACCCGCAACGGGGCGGACAGCTCCTTTAACTGCATAACGGTTGATGGCGATACAAGCACCAATGATTCGCTTATCGTACTCGCGAGCGGAGCTGCCGGAAATACACCCATAACTGACATAGGCTGTAGCGAAAGCCGTGCTTTTGGCAAGGCGCTCGCCTCGGTCCTGCTTGACCTGGCGTTACAGGTGGTTATGGATGCAGAGGGCAGCACCAAGCTGATCGAGATCGAGGTCAGCGGCGCCGCCGACCGCGAAAGCGCAAGGCAGGTTGCCTTTACCGTAGCCAATTCGCCGCTGGTAAAAACCGCCTTTTTCGGCCAGGACGCTAACTGGGGCAGGATAATAGCGGCCGTGGGAAGGTCCGGCGTGAAGCTGAAGCCCGAACGAGTGTGCCTTTTCTTTGAAGACCTTTGTGTATTTGAAAATGGCGCCCCGGTTTTGGGGGAACAGGTCGAACAGAAGGCATCACGGATATTCAAGCAGAAAGAAATACGCGTCCGGCTGGACTTGGGACTGGGAGACGGCTCCTTCACTGCCTGGACCTGCGATTTTTCCTTCGATTATGTAAAGATTAACGCTTCCTATAGAAGCTAGTGTACTGAGTTAGCAATTCGCTACATAAATCCTGTAGACACAGGCCGTCATGCCGGAGGCATTGCGGCTTTCCCGTGATGCCGGCGCAAGCCTGTGCGAAATGACGAAATCATTAGCAAGTTTCAGGCGTCTTTCCCGCACAACTCTTATTTAACTACCACTGCAACGGTAGTTGATCATTTCTCATCACCGATCTTCATCCGGCTGTTCCGGATGTCTTGCTCCCTATGCTTTGAAATTCAAACTAATCAATAAATTAACATTTTTTTCGGATTCATGTACTGCACGGATAATTAGCCGGTTGATCTAAGTAGTTTGGGTAATAATGTCATAAAGCGGGTGGGGCGTTTCTAACTGAAAAGGCAACCCGTTACCGCCATTGATTGCTGCTTCGGGGAATCTATAAGTGTCCTTCTCCCCGGATGGTTATTGCGATATTTTTTAAATCGATTATTGTTGACATGGTATTTTATTTTGCTTATTAGATTACACTACTTTGTGAGGTGATCTTATACCTTCAACTTAAGATCTATGATTTCATTGTTTGTTTGGGAGGGAAAAATGAAGAAACTGCTGGATATTGCAGCGGAGATTGTTCAGGCGCAAGCCTCGGTCGGGCAGATGTCTGCTGAGCAGATCGAACAATCTCTGATCAAGACCTTCTCTACTCTGCAAAGGATGCAAAGGGCCGAAGAAAAAGGACTCTTCCTTGACAGTGGTGTTTCTGAGGAAGCGGGGGTTGAGGAGGCGCCGGTTGCGAAAAAAGAGCCGCGTGAATCCATCCAGGATGACAGGATTGTTTGCCTGGAGTGCGGAACTGAGATGAGGCAACTCACGACAAAACACCTCAGTTCGCATGACCTCACACCTCGGGAGTACAAGCAAAAATGGGGTTTTTCCCTTAAACAGCCCCTTTCGGCAAAGTCTTTGACCAAGGCACGAAGCAAAGCCGCTAAGAAAAGAGGACTTCCTGAGAACCTGGTCAAGTTCTTGGCGGATCGGAAGCGCAAGAAGGTCGAAGCTGCTGTTGCAAGCGGTCCTGCAGCCGAGCAAAAAGGAGGCAGACCTACTGTTAAGAGAAGGCCAAAAGCGCGCAAAACCGCCTAGCCATAATGGGTGATGAAAAATGCCACCCGCCGCCGGTCCAGCCTTGTGGGCGGGTGGGCTGGCTATCGAGAATCCAACTTGGGCCGGTACGGAAAGACGAAATCATTAGCAATTTTCAGCGCCTTCTTTTTATCACCGGCTCCCGAGAAAGGCGTCTGAAAACTGGCGGGCTTCGTCCCCCGATGGTTTCGTTTTTGCGGTAAAACCCAGCCGTTTCATTGCGCATGTCAAGAAACTGATGGACTCTGTGGTAAACCAGAGATTCTCTTTCGAATTCCGCAATCCGGGCTGCTTTTACCCTGAAATTATTCTTTTATCTCTGAATTAAGGACTGCTTTTTGCATCTGCGAACTGAGTGGGTTGATTTCCCCCAGGGAGATAACAGAGAATTTTTTTTGTGACAATGTGACCAAAATAATGGTTTTGCGGCCTTGAGGGCACTGGAGCTGCATGCCTGATCACCGGCGCCGGATCGTACGACTCTGGATGAATCGGAAAAGGCTCAGTCGGAAAAAAGAAAAAATTTCAATGTCGGCTGAAAAATGGTATTCGCATGAGGTCTTTCCCTGATATAATAGAATTCTCTTCTGGGAGGGGCGTCTCTATTTTAGGAAAAGCGAACCAAAATTGTGGAGATCGCCTCCTTGACAATTAGCATGTGGTTATTTAGCCTTATGTAACAACCCCCAGAGCGTGATTTTCTATCAATCGGAAAACGAATAGGCATAATCCTGGCTTAGCAGATCTCAAAATTCGTTTGTCAGTGTCCTCGATTGCCGGACAAAAGAAAGGTAATTTCGTCCGCCGGCGCAAGGGAATTTTCTAACTTTTTAATTATGTGCGGAAAAGGATAGGTATGCAGATCGAGTACAAGAACATCGATCCAAAAGTTGTGGTGAACGAAATCCGAAACGGCAGGTCCCTGGAATCAGTCCAAAAGGTGTTCGGATTAAAATTCAAAAGCGAGGTTCAGGACCTCTATCTCAAAGGGCTCATGGAAATGGGGGAAATCCCTCAGGTCGCATTCAACAAGACCGCTGCTCCTATTAACCATGGATCGGACAGTCTGGAAAGAACTCCATTTCGCAAGCGTGAACGGCAAAGGCCTCCGGTGTCTAATCCCATCGTGGTGATCAAGACCGGCAATTTCCGGACGATCGGCCAAAGCGGCAGCATAACCCTTAACAGGGCACTCTTGATAGAGATGCTGGGGTTCTCAGTAGGGGATTCTTTTGAAATCTACAGGGAAGACGATATGGTGGTCCTAAAGAAGGCTTCGAGTCCGGTGTGAGTTGAGCGCAGGCCTTCCTCTTTCCCAAAGCCCCGCGGATGAGCGCTAGATTTTTTTCCTCAGTTTATTCAAAACATGCAGGAAACGCCACATGGCGGTCAGGTTGGTGCCGAACGCCAGAACCACGAGCACGGCTTTTAGAGACAAATCCACCGTCCATGGGACTGCAAAGCCGGCGCCGAGCAGGTTTATGAACGGGTTGAGGACCCCGGCAGCTCCCAGCAGTATGATCCTCTCTCCTCTCTGGAAGACTCCCTCCAGGCATCTTTCACCCAGCCCTTCGGCTCGAGCCCTCGTGTAACTCACCATTAGCGAGCCAAAAAGGATCAGCAGGATGAGCAGCAAGTATTGTGTGTTGGCGCCGTTGCGGTGGAAATAGAACCAGACGCCCAGGTAGATCATGAGTTCCGTGTATCGGTCCAGGACCGAATCGAGGAAGGCCCCGAATTTTTTGCTCTGGCCCGTAGCCCTTGCCAGGGAGCCATCCAGAGTATCCAGAAGACCTGTGAGAAGTGTGAACAACCCTCCCAGAAGCGGAACATAGATGAAGGAGAGCCCGGCCAGCATGCTGATCAAGAGCCCTCCGTAGGTGATGTGATTGGGCGTGAGTCTCCAGTCTATGAGTTTGGGAACTATATGTGTTTCAAGAATTTTATAGTAACCTGCTTCGATTGAAGTTCCCTTGAGCATAAGACCCTTTGACCGGCGTTCATCTGGAAGCGCCGGATGGTTCCAGATACCTCGCGGAGCATGGAGATACCGGGAGATTAGTATCAGTGGCCCTAGAATTAACGGGCGGAAAAGTTTCCGGCCCGAACCGATAAAGGAAAATAAGGCTATCACTGGATATCAAATTTTGCCTTTTAGAGCAAACTTAAACAGGGCAGTTAACCTTGCGGGGGTAGAGCAAACACAATGCTCACTTCAAGGACCCTGCGAATCCAGGATTGCCCAGTTTACCAGGGCAAAGTCGGGAACCTTTACATTGACCCTGCTCCCTTTGGCCACGTAAGTATCCTGGGGCGCCAGGAGCGCATATGCCAAGCCGCTTCTCAAAAAAGAAATCTTGTTTTTGTGCTCGGCGGCGGACTGGTTCGGGGCGAACGTGCAAAACCAGCCTCTCATTTCCACAACGCCCTCAACGGCCTGATAAAGGCCATCTTTTTTTCTCATCGGGGCAAGGGTGCGGGCTTCGAGGGTGAAATCTCTCCGTGCTCTCAGGCCCAGACAACGCCGGATCACCGGCGCCGCAATCTCTTCATACACTATCCTGCCGGCCCATGGATTTCCGGGAAAACCGAGAAAAATGCGGCCATTGCCGGTCGCCAGGGCGCTTGTCTTTCCCGGGACAAGATTGAGCCGGTCGAAATGAGTCCTTAGGCCCAGCCTTTTCCAGGCCTCCGCTATGAAATCCCTGCTCCCTTTACCCATACCTCCCGTTGTAATCACAAGGTCCGCCTCGGCTTCTTCAAGCCGGGAGCAAATTACTCCAGGATCGTCGGGGGCTACTCCGAGTTCGATCGGTTCTCCTCCTCCCACCCGGACAAGATTGGCAAAAAGATGAGTGTTGTTGCAAAAGGTTGAGGCGGTTTCGTCGCTGCGGCCCGACTCCGCGAGTTCGTCACCTGTGGCGAGGATTGCCACGCGGGGACGGCGGGTTAGGCGAAGTGCCTGCCTGCCGGTTGCCGCTGCAAGCGCGAGCCGGGTAGGGGTGAGCACATCGCCTTCCTCCAGCAGAAGCTCGTCCTGCCGAGCCTCGCTTCCAGGTGCGATCACCCCCGATCCGGGCCTGAACGGGCCGGTCAAAACGAGGCCCTTGTCACTGGGCGTGGCTTCTTCGTATGGAATAACCACATCCGAACCAGCCGGAAGCACACCTCCGGTCATTATTCGAAAGCACCTGCCGCTGCTCGCTTTCTCAGGCTTTTTTCCCGCAACTGTTTCCCCTTGAGCGATATCGAGGATTACGGGTTTTCCAGGAGAGGCGGATTGACTATCCACGCTTATCAGGGCGAAGCCGTCCCATTTTGAACGGGGATTGCCCGGAATGTCCCGGTCCGCCGATATTGGCTCGGCAACCACCCGGCCTAGGGCCGAACCAAGTTCCACCAGTTCCCAGTCGAGCCTTTTCACCAGATCCAGCGCGGTTTTTTTAGCTTCTTTCAAGTCCATCGATTCCAGCCAGGTCAGCAGGGGTATTTACGTTTTTGAAACTTAGCGCATCCGGGTCCACTTCGCGCCATTCCATCTCGGTAAGTGTCCGAATCCTGATTTTGCGGTAAAAGCCGATTACCTGACGATTGTCAGGCTCCCGGAGCTGGCGTGCGATTGCAGGTATGCATCTGCGGTTGTACAGTGCAAGCAGAGGATCATAAAACTCGTTCATTTTTGGAACAACGGCGTCGAACCCTTCTTTAGCGTCAATAATCATGGAGGCCAGTTCAGGAACCAAAAATGGCGTATCGGTCGCCCTTACAAAGACCCATTCGGCGGGGCTGAACATTAGAGCGGTATAAATCCCTCCGAGCGGCCCCCGGTGCGGAATTATGTCCTGCGCCAGCATCACTCCCGTATCCAGGTAAGGTTCGATCTCACTTACAACCACCATCACTGGATCGCAAAACGGGCGCAACGATTCAATGGCCAGATCAATAAACCGTTTGCCCCCTAAAAGTTGAAACGCTTTGTTTTTACCGAACCGGAGGCTCTTGCCTCCGGCCAGGACCGCTCCCGTTATCAATCATCGTCTCCCTGCCGGATGTGGATCGAAAGCGTTCGAGGCTTATTCCAGCCCTTAAGGCTCGATAGCATCCCTTCTATCCCGCCGAGTACAAAATCTTCGACAAAATCCTTCATCGGCAGTTGTTTGCCATCGAGCTGAATGAGTATTTTCCGCTTCTTTCTATCCCGCAGATAACGCTTTTCAATGAAGTCGGCTACCCCGCGCCAATCGGCAAATGAAAATCCAGGGACCTGCATATCCACCGCATCGTCGGAGACAAGGGCGATGAGGTTATCGGCTGGGCCGCAAATTGGTTTTGGCTCCAAGGCGGAACGGAATACCTCTATTTTCGGATAATGCGCTTTTTTAAACCCCTCGGTAATGAGAATATCCTCGGTCCAGAAAAAACGCCCCGCAATTTCTTCCAGGCTCATTTCCCGTTCCGTACGGCGGATCGAGGCAAACTGGTCCCGCGATGAGATGGCTATGGCTTCGGCGCCTGCGCGTTTTAACCTCCAGGTATCCTTGCCCTCGCGATCCATCTCGAACCCGTGTGCGTCGTGCTTGACAGCCCCAACCCGGTACCCTCTTGCAGCCAGCTCCGGGATCAGCTTCTCGAGAAATGTGGTCTTGCCCGACCCTGAAGCACCAACGATTGAAATTATAGGTAACATAGTCTGCCTTTCATGCGTCATTGATCGATGAGCTGCGCCGGCACAGCAGTTACTTGTATTGATTTGATTTCTCAAATCTGTTCGGAAACATCTCACAGCTTAGCACGGCTGTCAATCTGCCGAGCCCACAGAGTCAATAATGTGAATGATTTTCATGAATCTTTCGTTCTGTTCGGCGATCTCGGAGGCGATTTCTTCCAGGATCTCACCCGGCTCTTCGCACCCGGCCTCCCTGGCCCGGCTGGCCCAAAGCCTGTAGGCACGCGCGTGCTCCTCATTGTGACTTATCCAGTGTTCGGCCATTTTTCGGAGTTTCACGATTCCTGAAACGGCCTCTGCGCTTTTCTGTGGCTCATGTTCCCAATGGCTGTCGTGCATAGGTTGACTCCTCAGGCTTTATAATAGCCGTTTTCCACCGGATGGCCTGCCGGCCGTCACTTTTCGGCCGCATCAACACTCAGCCGCCCAGCCGCAATTGACCCCGGCAGCAGTGTGTGATAGCCTTTCCACAAAGGAGGCGACAAAATGATTCCATATCCCAAAATAGACCCTGTCCTGTTCTCCCTCGGCCCAATCCATGTGAGGTGGTACGGGATTATGTATGTCCTGGGCTTTATAGCCGCATATTTTCTGCTTCAGAAACAGGAACGATCGAAGCAGATCGGACTGGTCGGTACGGCGGCCCAGGATCTCATTTTCTATCTGGCAGTAGGAGTGATCGCCGGAGGCCGGCTCGGCTACATCCTTTTCTACCAATATAATGATCTGCTGGCATATATCAAAAATCCCCTGGAAATAATAGCCACCTGGCACGGAGGGATGTCATTTCACGGGGGTCTTTTAGGATGCGTTATCGCCGTGTGGATTTTTTCCAGGCGAAGAACAATGCCGTTCGCCGTTCTGGCTGACTCGGTGATTGTGACCTGCCCGGTTGGGCTGGGGCTTGGCCGGTTAGGCAATTTCATAAACGGCGAACTGTTTGGCCGCCCCAGCAATGTTCCCTGGGCGATGATCTTCCCTGCCGGAGGCCCTATTGCGCGTCATCCGACACAGCTCTATGAATCATTTGCAGAAGGGGTGCTGCTTTTCATCATAATGTGGAGTTTGCGAAAAAGACCCTTTAAAGACGGTATGATGATCGGATTTTTTCTAATTTGTTACGGTATCTTACGATTTATAATTGAATTTTTTAAGGAACCCGACCCTCAAATAGGTTTTCTGCTCACTTATTTTACTATGGGACAGATCCTGTGTGTCGCACAGATCGCAGCCGGCGTCGTTTTGATCTTTTATCTGAACCGAAAAACGACTGCCCGTGAGGTGGCATAGCCGGGGCTGGCGCTATAGGCTCCAGCGGCTAACGAGGAATTGCAATGGCACACGATCGGCTCACGCCTCTACGGCACCATTCTTCAAAGATTGTTCGCGAATGGCGGCCACTTTATGAAGGACGAAAGAATAGCGCCCGCAAGGCGCTCGAGGTGATTCGAAGCGGGTACCGGGTCTTCGTGGGGTCGGGATGCAGCGAGCCCCAACACCTCGCTCAAAACCTCGAGGAAAGGCTTCCCAGCCTCGCGGATCTTGAAATTCTCGACATTCTGAGCGTGGGAAAGCCCCGGTTTACTGACGGAGGCTATGACCAGTGCCGCCTGAAGTCATTCTTTGTGGCCTCGGCAACCCGCGAGGCCGTCGCCGAAGGACGAGCAGACTACACGCCGATAGATCTCTCGGATATCCCCGGGCTGTTTCGCTCAGGCGCCATGACCATCGACGTCGCCCTTATCCAGGTATCTCCTCCCGACGAACACGGTTTTTGCTCCTACGGGATAGGGGTGGATATTGTTAAGTCCGCGGCCGAGAACGCCAGACACGTAATTGCTCAGGTAAATCCCCGGATGCCCCGCACGCTGGGAGACTCCTTCATTCACGTGAGCCATATCGACGCCTTCGTCGAGTATGAGGAGCCCTTGCTGGAATTCGGGCTTCCCGTCATGAATCAGATTGCCATAGATATAGGCGGGCACGTGGCGGGGCTCGTCGAGGACGGCTCGACCATCCGCGTGGGGGTGGGAAGCATGTCCACAGCGGCCCTGTATGCCCTGGAAGGCAAAAAGGACCTCGGGGTTCACACCGACATGCTTACCGACGCCTATCTGCACCTTGTGAAAAAGGGTGTCATTACCAACGCTCGAAAGTCTCTGCACGCGGGGAAAATAATAGCCAGTTTTTGCCTGGGATCGCGAGAACTCTACGATTTCGTCGATAATAACCCGATGGTGGCCCTCTACCCAATCGATTATACCAACAATTACCTGGTGATCTCCGAAAATGACAAAATGGTGACCATCAACTCGGGCCTGGAGGTAGACCTCTCCGGACAGGTATGCGCAGACTCGCTCGGCTATGAAATATACAGCGGGGTAGGCGGGGCGATCGACTTTTTGCGGGGCGCCAGGGGTTCTCGTGGCGGCAAGACTATAATGGTGCTCCCCTCGAGCACCATGAACGCGTCGAAATCCAGAATTGTTTCGGCCCTCACTGAAGGCGCAGGAGTGGTCACCACCCGCGGCGGCGTAGAATACGTCGTCACCGAGTACGGAGTTGCCGGTTTGCAGGGCAAGAGCCTTAGGGAACGGGCGCTTGCGCTTATTTCGATAGCGCATCCGGACTTCAGGGACCAACTCATGGAAGCCGCCCACCGGATTAATTACCTGGAAAAGGATGCCAGACGCTCGGCGACAAGCCGGGCCATCTATCCGCACGACTGGGAATATTCTGAGACGTTCATCGGACCGGGCCGCGTATTCTTCCGGCCTGCCAGGTCTACCGATGCACGTGCCGTCAAGGAATTTTTCTATTCGCTGCCCACGGATGAAGATTACTTCCGGTTTCTTCAATTCATGAAGGTCTTCCCCTACTATGATGTCGAAGCGATGGTAAGTATTGATTATCACAGGGAGATGTGTATTCTGGGGTTTGCGGGCGAAATGGGTTTCGAAAGAATCATTTCATTAGCCCATTATCATCTGGATGATGAAACCATGGTGGCTGAAGTCGACTTTACGGTGCACCCGGACTATGCCCGCAAAGGCATCGCAACCTCGATGGTTCGCCATATAGCCGAAAAGATCAAACAAAGAGATGTAAAAACACTCGTTTCATACACTGGAAACCAGGGGGTGTTTGGAGTTTTCCGAAAACTTGACTACGCGATGGAAAGCTCGCTGTCGGCCGGAGTCTATGAAATAAGGGTGCGGCTCGACCTGCCGAAATACCCCAACTCTGAACGAAATTAGTATTTGTGTGACCATTGGCTTCAAGAAAATTTTTGGCAAGGCAGGGGGAAACTGCAGAAGCGGCGCAAATGGATCGGCTGGAGCCTCTCGAAAGACAAATCTCCAAACTGATGGAAAGAATCGATGTGCTGGAGCGCAATATCGAATATCTTTCCTCGCAGACAAAACACCCGGTCGAAGAACTCCTATGGCAGCTCGGATTTCCGGTCATCAGCCACGGCGGTATGGCACAACTTCTCTTCCCGCCCAATATCGCCTCCTCATCGCTCGGATACTTCTATCGTATGATGAACCGTTACTCGTTCAGGCTTTTCATTCGGGACCTTATCCAAATTCCCGAAGGAGACGAACTCGGCGCGCTTACCCGTTACTGCTCTCTTAGGACCGTTAAGTCCTATCTGGGAATTCTTGCGGAAATGGGAATCGTCTGTCTTGCGGACAAAGGGTACAGGCTCGTCAGGAAAGTCCCGAGTTTCGGCCCGACACTCGAATGGTATGTGTGTGAGATTTTCAGGCGCGAGTTCCTCGCGCCCGCCCTCTTCAATGTGAAGCTCCAAAATACGAAGTTCGGCGGCGACTACGATGTCATTTCCATTGTGGCCGGACATCTCGTCTACGTCGAAGTCAAGTCCTCACCACCCAGGGGAGTCGAACACCAAGCGGTCGAGGCATTTCTGGGAAGGATTTGCGACCTGAATCCATCTATAGCCATTCTGTTGGTGGATACCGAACTGCGAATGCGGGACAAGCTCGTCCCACTCCTTGCCGAAGGGCTTGAGCGCGAAGGAAAGAAAGGTCCGGACTGGGCTGTCCTGAGGCTGTTGAACGAAATTTTCCACGTGCGCCATTGCATTTACGTGATGAACAGCCGAAAAGGGGTCTATAGCAATCTACGGACATGTTTTCGTGATTTTCTGCTCCGGGAGAGCAAAGGGTAGACATGCCTGCCCGGCTGGTAAAGGATATGGACCAAATCAGGGCGCAAATCTCCCCCGGTTTTCCGGAAAAACCGGCCGAAGAAATGTGAGTGGGGGACCTGTTCCAGTGTACCACTTGACATTAAGGTGGAAACATATACAATTATAAAGCTTGATCGTCTCAAGATTACGCTTGTCAATCAATTTAAACTTCAACACAGAAGGGGGCGAAACGGGTTCGACGGAGGTAAAGAAGCTTAAGTTGCATGCCGAGGTCCTTGCTGCTCGTTAAACAGTTGGGAATAAAACAAACGCAGACGATTACGCGTACGCTGTAGCCGCTTAACCGCGGCTGCCGTCTCCAGGTCCTGTTCCCGCGGGGACCGACGAGGCGTCGACTAAGCGGGATGGCTGCCGTCATGATGCTCGCAGTGGCGGTGGTGACATCTAGTGAGCTGGCTTCGGTGAAATCCCGTCCGCAGGAGTTCCCCGAAGCGAGATTAAAAGTGCGGAATAAGCATGTAGAAGCTTTGGCGGAATGCTTTCGGACGCGGGTTCAACTCCCGCCGCCTCCACCAATTAACAGACTAACAAAATTCAATAAAGAACACGAAGCCCTGAAAACACGGGGCTTTTTCTTTGTTTAGCGTCCAGCTAGGGGCAATAGAGTCTATTGACATCCGGGGGTATTGGGGGTAGAAAAGAAGGGAAAGTACCCCCAAAGTGGCATTGATACCCCCAAGCGGAGTTAAGGCCATGTCCCTGACCGATGTGAAGGTACGAAACGCAAAGCCAGGAGAAAAGCAGATAAAGCTATCTGACAGCGACGGGATGTATCTGCTCGTAACTCCCAACGGCGGCAAATGCTGGCGTCTCAAGTATCGTTTTAGCGGCAAAGAAAAAGTTCTGGCCATAGGCACCTACCCTGAAATCTCCCTTGTTGAAGCACGAGAGAAGAGGGACGCGGCCCGGAAACTTCTTGCAAGCGGCGCTGATCCTGGAGAAGCGAAGAAGGCTCAGAAGGCCGCCACCATTGCCAAAACTGAGAACAGCTTTGAAGTTGTGGCAAGGGAATGGCACAGCAAGTTTTCCGCAACTTGGGCACCTTCCCACGCCAAGACTATCCTTGACCGTCTTAAACGGGATGTTTTCCCCTGGCTGGGGGCACGGCCCGTGGGGGAAATTAAAGCTCCGGACCTGCTGGCAGTTCTGCGCCGGGTGGAATCACGGGGGGCACTCGAAACGGCTCACCGGATCAAGACCGTTTGCGGGCAGGTTTTCCGCTATGCTGTGGCAACCGGACGCGCTGAGCGTGACCCGTCCGCCGACCTCAAAGGAGCATTGCCCCCGTCGAAAAAGTCACACCTTGCAGCCATGACCGATCCTGCCGAGGTTGCTGGCCTGCTGCGGGCAACAGACGGCTTCAATGGCACTTTCATCGTCAAGTCCGCATTGCTCTTAGCCCCTTTGGTCTTTGTCCGACCAGGCGAACTGCGCCAAGCAGAATGGGCGGAGATCGACTTAGACCGGGAAGAATGGAACATCCCCGCCCCGCGCATGAAGATGAAGCAACCGCACCTTGTCCCCCTATCAACCCAAGCCGTTAATATCCTGCGCGAACTGCAACCCCTAACCGGCAGGGGGCGCTATCTTTTTCCGAGTGCGCGAACCATGACTAGGCCCATGAGTAATAACGCCATACTCGCGGCCCTGCGACGCATGGGGTATGAGAAAGAAGAAATGAGCGGGCATGGCTTCCGGGCAATGGCGCGGACGATTCTTGACGAAGTGCTGCAAGTGCGACCCGACTTTATCGAGCATCAGTTAGCCCATGCTGTTAAAGACCCGAACGGGCGAGCCTATAACCGAACGGCGCATTTACCAGAACGCCGTAAAATGATGCAGCTTTGGGCGGATTATTTGGACGGACTTAAAGCGGGGGCAAAAGTGATCCCGATTAGGACAGCCAGTAAGGAAGTCGTATAATCAAGTCTATCTTGATATTTTTGGATTGACACAATTTTACAAAGGTATATAAAAAAGGGGTCAGAAAATTGCGGTGCCGATGCTTCCGGGGTGAAGAGGCAGGATTTACCATATTCACAAACCCGGCACATCGGAGTTAGCACTTCCCTACAAGCCGGACCTACCCGCACACCCTGGATGGCCGACGAAAGTTGGAGTCCAGGATGCAAACAGTGAACAAGCAACCCAGTACTGCCCCCAAAACCCGAAAGCAGCACGAACAACCGCCCCCGCCTCCAAAAACCTCACCGGCACACGCCGAAGAGCCGACAGAGCGCCTTTTGCGGCTTACCGAAGTTTTGAAACTTATCCCGGTTTCAAAATCCACATGGTGGAACGGCGTCAGAACAGGCAAGTTTCCTCGACCTGTTAAGCTCGGCGAGCGAACAACCTGCTGGCGCCATTCGGACATTGTGGCTCTCATCCAAGAGGCAATACGCATGGGCCACAAATGAAAAAACCCGGCTGGCAGGCCGGGCGAAGACGATAAAAATAGGAGGTGTTTGATGGAATATACCAATAATCAAGCGAAAAATCAAGCATTTCTCTCATTTATGCCGGACGATGCGCCTGATCCAGAAGAGAGTCGAGAACTCGAAGTAGAAATCCACGGCCACTGGAAACCCGCCGATACCGAAGTCAAGCAGTGCCATATCACAAATTGCATTAGCCTGCTCCGAGGACTGGTGCGGACCCTTGCCAGTAAGTACGATAAACGTATGGAGGAGGTTGCGGGTTGCTGCCTGCATATCGGCATTCATGAACTTTGGGCGAGATTCCAACACGATATCGACGCCATAAAGCAAGCCAGGATCAACGTCTATTTAGATGACTCAGCCGATATGGACGACAGGGATTGGTTCGATGCTCAAGTCCGTGTCGAGCTGAAGACGAGCCGAATCGCTGACTTTCCATTCAGAACGTATGCGTCCACTGTGGCAAAGTGCGACAATCTGGCGGGCATCATCGGCTTCCATCCCCATAACATAAGGCAATTAGCCCTCATGGGTGGTCTTATGTGCAGCCGGGCGATTCCGTGGAGAGATCAAAGGACCATGATTGACACCATCAAGCGATTTCGTGAGAAGTTGGCGAAGCGGGCGAGGGAAGCAAGGGAGATCGAAAAACGTGTCTTGTCCGGGCGGCAAGCCGGGGGAACTGAAATCGCGGCAGTGGAAGACCCGTGGGAAGAAATCTGATTGTCTGTTCAGGTGTTCTAGGGTCTGAACTATAATACTAATAATAGAAGGGACCGGAACACCTGAACACATGAACACCTGAACAACGGTGCGACGATACCAGATTGCCGATCATCGGCAATGATACTAGCATTTATTAAGTGGGGATTATCATCAATGAGGGGTTGAAGATGGCCGGATTGGATGAAATCCTTGGGGCAATCATCAAGAGCAGAAAATTTGGCGAAAACTTAGCCGTTGACCAGTTAATGACAAGGGCACGCTCCGCCGCAGCAACACCAGCACCAAAATCACCGGAACCTGATTACCTTCGCGGCCTCGAAGCAATCGGCAAATATATTTGTAAAGACAAGCCCGTGTCCCCGAAGACACTTCGGGTATTGATAAGAAAACGGAAGCTCCCGGCGGCGAAGGTCTACGGCATTGGGTGGATCGCAAAAGTTGAAAGATTGAAAGCCTGGTTAGAGGAAATGACGGCAGAGAACACCTAAGTCTATAGCATGATGCGATAAAAGGGCCGCTATTTCAATAGGAACCTATGAGTATTATCGGGGATTGCACGGTAGTTTTAGGCAGGCACTTTTATCAGCACGGATGGTGTGGTAGAGGTGATGGTGAAGATGTGGGCTGATTGCCCACCGCGATGAGATTATGACGGTTGAAACTGCTGTCAATAAGGAAATTCACGATTATGCTGCATCGTGCGCCGATTTGCGCCAGGCGTGGCGGACGATGTTGTACACGCCCCGATGGTGGATCGTAGGTTACAGCCCCCTTAGCGTCGCACTCCTGCCGGTGAGCGCACGGCAATGGCCGCCATGTACCTTGGTCCACCATCCGAAAATTCCTTGCGAAATCGGAATGTGGTTGTAATATGCTTTCTGCACAAGGTTCACCTGCTTTGCCCCCTTCTCATTGATGGCCCGAAATCAGCGAGCCGAGAGGAGTTTATTAATGAAATCACAATTTATGAGATCATCCGTTTTTGCCTTAATGATAGCATCTGGGTTTCTGTTTCTTTCATCAAACCCTTCCCTGTCACGGACAAATATGACAAATGAACCAACTACATTTCGGAATATTCCATTTGGAGCTGATCTTTCAGAAATTACTGGTACAGTATTGGTTAAAAAAGAAGCATTTTTTGACTTTTACAAGAGAAAAAACGAGAAACTCTCTATTGGTTCTGCCGATATAAAAACAATTTACTATGGTTTCTTTCACAATAAGCTTGGTACAGTCAAGATTACATTTCAAGGGCTGACCAATTTCTCCTTATTAGAGGATACATTGATACAAGAATATGGCCACGGTTTCAAACCACAACAATATATTGATTATTATTTGTGGATTGGTACAAAAGTAGATATTGGTCTTGAATATAATTCAATAAGCGGCAGTGGAACTATATGGTACTTCTATAAACCGATCACTGATGAGGAAGCTCGATATAGAAAAGAAAAGTCAAAGGCTGGAGCGTCCGATCTTTGAGATTATTGCTTCATATATATTATCGAATGAGAAGCTGTCCTGTAGGGACAGAATACTTTAATTTAATCCGAATCAGTGACACCACTGTGATAACGGAAAAATAAAGTTCAACAGTTTGACTACAAAGAGAATAGACCAACCAAGCTGGAACATGATAGACAATAGAATCATGTTATAAGTAACCGATGGCTTCTTTAGAATTTGTCTGTCAAGCCATAGTTGCAAAGCTTTATGCTCATAAAACTTCATGCTTGCTTCTACGTCGCTATCGAATATCCTCCGGTCATCAACGTAGAAGAATTTGAGGTTTGGATCAATTTTCTTCTCAGTCTCTCTTAGCCGATATTCCCATCGTGATTGCCAGTACTTGCTTCCTAGATTAACCCGATACCATAGCCATGAGGCAAGAAATCCGAAAACCGCCAGGAAGAGAGCATATAGTGGCATCTTCAGGTTGAAAAACCCCAGGGCTAGGGCTGAATTTAGCACCAGGAAATAGTTTGATCTTTGCCAAAATAGAGATATTTCAACATTTCTAGTGTCAAGTGCCACCTTATAGATATCCTTGTTTTCCATACCAACTCCTCAGCTCAGTTAGGTATCACTCAGGAAGCTTTTTAGTTCAATGTGAAAACCCACGCCCTGTGGGCGTGGTCATGTCGAGTGGCTACGCCTGCCCCGTATGGGCTTGGCCTGTGGCCGTTTGCTCTTGTCTCTCTCGTCTTACGCGGTCGTCGCAACGGTGAGGGAAAAACAATATCCCACGAAAAGAAGCGGCACGGAGACAACCGGTAAACCATAGCAACATCCAAAAGCGGTGGAGTTGCCCTGGCCCCCCTATGGGGGGCTGAATTTAAAGCCCCGCCCTATGGGTGGGGTTGTTTACTCACCAAATCCCAGTTATCGCGAAACGTCTCTATGTCTTGGGGGCGTACATAACAGTGTGTTGACCTTGGATTATTTGGTCTGCGGCCCTGCTTATCCTTTATAAACTTCGAGTAGTTCTTGTAAATATGCTCCTGTAGGTCTGTCTGTTGTAAAACATAGTAGGTCTCTTTCCCATCCTTATCTATCAATATCAAAACGTGTATTCCGTAGTCCATTTTCGGTAATTTGCCTTTGATAACTTGACAATCACCATTGAAATCCATGTCGAGAAATTTATCGACATGAAATTGCCACCCATACTTAGATTTTTCCTTTTGGATGGTATTGAACCGAACTTTAATCTTGATGTCGGGACTATGTACCGTCAAGAGGTTTAACCGCCCTGGGATTCGTTTCACGCTACCCAAACGCTCAAGCTTTGCCGTCAAAAGATGTTCCCCATGTTCCCCAGTCTCTTTTGTCGTCATTTTTTATTACCCTCCATCAAATGACAAACCGCTGCAATCATTGCAAGTGTCGTCTGTTTCCTTAACCAAAGTAATTTAATTACGCCCGCTTTTTTTGCTCGCTGGCAATTGTGCCGCAAAAGCGGCACGAGGCCCAAAGGGCCGTTGCGGTTGCGCCACTCGTGGAGCATGTCCGCCGCTAAAGCCGCTACTGTGCGGCCTATATCGACTTTTTCAGGCCGGGACATACTAACATCGTCCGGTGGAAAAGTGTTTCAAAAAATCGGTTATCAGTCTGAGCGAACCCATACGCATGACCCCTGCCCACGCTCGCAGAAGATTATGGGGGGTGGGGGGTCGGCGTCCTGGGCGCGCTTGGGGAGGTACACGGTCGGCGGCAGAGGTGCGGACGGCAACCGCCACGATGGTCCTGGGAGCGACGATCACCACCCGGCCCGTGTCATCCATCGTCAGTGATGGGGGTGGCGGGTTTGGGGGGCTGGCCTGCAAACGTGGCTTTAACGCCTATCCTGGCGCGTCGTATGAAAGATTCCCTTGCATAGATGACAAAAAAAAGGATGTAGCGTTTTGTATGTGGGGGTAGTTTTGGGGGTATGCTGAAAGGACCGAAAATAGTAAATGGCCTAATTACGGTATCTTAGGCGTTTAGTTTGATGGCCGCCGCCGCCACCAATCATGAGAACTCGTGCCGCTCGCCAACGCCAAAAGGGAGCTAAAGGGATCCAATGGGGAACTGACGGTCCGAGCCGGACACCAGCAGTTTACAGCAGTGACTCGAATTCCTCTTTTGTCAGCCGTGCCTGCTTAAGGATGTGTGTAAGGGTCGAGCGTTTGACAGGGCTGTGCGCCGGGACGGTAAGTTTGAGAACCTCGGTTCGTGTATGCTTATGCAGGCGAATATGGCTGCCCCTCTGACGGATGATTACCCAACCATCGCGCTGCAGTGCCGTGGTAACCTTTTCGTAGCCCAAACTCGGAAGCCTTGTCATATTGCTATTTCAATGACTTCGGCCCCTGGTATCGAAGAAAGGTCGTCTTCAACCGGTTCGAGATAAAGCTCGATGGCTCCTTTAATGTTCGCCAGAGCCTCATCTCTTGTTTCGCCTTCACTGATACAGCCGGGAAGACTGGGGACTACTGCAGTGTAGCCGCCCTCTTCACTCGGCTCCAAGACTATTCGAACTCTCATCCCACATCACCTCGCATCTTTTCAGACTCCCATCGTCGGCTGCAGCATTGTAACTGAGCAGCCCGACAGTTTGAACTTAATCCACATTATACTTATTTCGCACGTGAATGCGAGTGCGTAGTATGAACGCCGATCCGACATGCCCATGCCTTACGGCTCCCAGTTTATTCCACGAACTGATAATGAGTGGTTGCCGGGCGCTGATGCTCATTCGCTTCGACTTCAGAATTGAAGGGCTGCCCGTTAAAATTACGTAACCGGGAGTTACTTCAATATAAAATGCAATAAAAGTCCAGCCTCCCAGGCTTAACATTTCTTTGCAAAAGGATTTAGCTTTGCTCACCGCAATTTCTGTTAAAATAAAGGAGTTTGAGCCATTATAAGTGAGCTTAACGGGGGATGTGCAATGAGCCACATTTTAGTGATAGATGACGATACCGAGTTATGTGAATTGTTGAGTCAGTATCTCAAACCTGAAGGATTCGAGATCACCTCGGTTTACGACGGCGAGCAGGGATTGCGGCTGGCCGTCTCGGAGGCGGGCAAATACGACCTGATTGTACTCGATGTAATGCTTCCCGGTATGAGTGGTTTTGAGGTACTGCAGCATCTGCGTTATCAATCCGATACGCCGGTCCTTATGTTGACGGCTCGTGATGAAGAAGTCCTTCGCATCATGGGGCTTGAAATGGGTGCTGACGACTATCTGCCCAAGCCATTCAATCCCCGTGAGCTTATTGCGCGCGCCCGAGCCATTTTGCGCCGGACCAAAGATCGGCACGACAAAAACGCCACTCTTTCCATGCCCGAAAAGATCTCTGTCGGCGATATCGAACTGGACACCGGGACCCGTGTTGTGAACCGCAGCGGCGAGCAGATCGAGTTGACCTCCGTTGAGTTCGGGTTTTTGGAGATGCTGCTAAAGGCAGCCGGTCACGTGGTAACGCGCGAACAACTGACTGAGGGCGTCCTCGGGCGTCCTCTGACCCCTTACGACCGCAGTGTTGATGTACATCTGAGCAGCCTTCGAAAAAAACTCGGACATAAACTCGGCGAAATTGAGCGGATCAAGACAGTACGAGGCGCCGGATATGTTTATGTGAACCCGGCTCAGCCTGACTAGTCTCCATCAGGAAACTCCGGGACAAATTCCACGCCCCGGGAGGTTTCTGTTCGAAAAGGACCCTTTCCGGGCGGAAACTGACTGGAACGCGATTTTGCAGCAGTGACTCGTCCGATGTCGCGGGGAAATTTCAATGCGAAGCCTTTTTGTAAAAATCTTCCTCTGGTTCTGGGTGGCAATGGCGCTGATTAGCTTTGCCTCTTTTTTGTCGGCTGTGGCAACGGAATCACATCCATTATTTTTCGACATGCCCTGGCTGAGATTTCTTGTGCGTCCCCACATCGAAGGGCATCTGAAGATGCAATCGGGCTCCTTCAGTGGTCACTGGATCAGTGTTGCGGGAAATTCGCTGAGACTCGCAGGTCAGACAGCAGTTGAGATATACGAACGGGATGGGAAAACGGCCCTTTTAGATTACTTCAATGAAATGGAAAGAGCGGTTCGCATCCGGTTTTTTCTGTTCGACGAGAAGAACGAGCAGCTAACCCGGTGGCCGATTCCCGAAGAGGTAGGGAAATTATCTTCGAGTCACCGGCGCGAGGGTTTGGATTACGAGCGATCCGGTGAGTCGATTTTTACTGCTCAACAACTCATCGGTCCGGGAGGCAAGCAATACACACTGATTGCCGGACTCCCCGCCCGCCATTTTCTCACGCGGGATTACAGTTTTTTGGCAATGAACCTGTTCATCATCCTCATTACCGCCGGAGGGGTATGTTACTGGCTTGCACGATATATTTGCATGCCTATCAGCAAACTTGGGGCAGCGGCGAGGCACCTGGCCGACGGAGATCTCAAAGTTCGTGTAGGCGCCGTTTTGGGCAAGCGGCGTGATGAAATTACAGAGCTTGGCAGGGATTTCGACCTGATGGCCGAGCGTATCGAATCTTTGATTGGCTCCCAGAAACGTCTCCTGCGAGATATCTCGCACGAGTTCCGTTCGCCGCTCACACGGTTGACCCTTGCTTTGGAAATTGCGCGGTCGCGCGAAGGTCAGGATGCAATCGACGCGCTGGAACGAATCGAACTGGAAGCCGAGAGGCTTAATGCACTCATAGGCAAATTGCTTATGCTGGCCCGTCTTGAGAGCGGCGCAGAGAAGATTGATAGAGAGCCCGTCAATATGCAGGAGTTAATAGAGGAATTGGTGACCGACGCAGACTTCGAAGCTCGAGGACGTAATTGTAAGGTTCGAGTTGTCTTGACCGAGAATTGTTTCGTACCGGGATCCAGGGAATTGCTGCGCAGCGCTGTCGAAAACGTCCTGCGCAATGCAGTTCGCCACACGGTGGAAAACACCGAAGTAATCGTCACGCTGCGCTGCACAATGGAGGGCAACTCTTCGCGCGCGGTGATAGAAGTGCGCGATAAGGGGCCCGGGGTCCCCGAAGAGTCGCTGGCAGATCTTTTTAACCCCTTTTACCGGGTGGGGGATGCTCGCGACAGAAAGCAGGGGGGAACAGGTTTGGGGCTGGCTATCACAGAGCGTGCAGCCAGACTTTATGGCGGTCAAGTGCGGGCGGCAAACGCCCCCGGAGGGGGGCTCAGCGTTACGATCGATCTTCCGGCAAAAAAGGCGGCGTGATTGCCGCACAATATCGAGCCTTTGAAGTCTGTCTTGCGAGGCAGGCCCCATCCGGAAACACGGGATGAGAGACCAGTAGTTTCCAATTCGGAAAGTGACGAGTTTTTACGGTGTTATTTTCCTCAGAGTTTCGGGTTAGTGGGAGGAGGGCCGCCTGCAGATTTGTCACCTGGGCGGCCCTTATTGAGGAGATCTGGAAGGTATGCATGGAGCTTCGGTAACGATTCATCCGAAGAACCCCATTAGAATGCGCAAATGCTGGATTTGCGCTAAAGCGAGAGCGTGCGGGGCTACTTGGGGCAAAAGAAGCTTTTCGCAACGCTCTCACAAGGAAAAGTAAAGAGTGAAAACTTCATCCTTCACATGGAACTAGGGTTATTTCTCTTTCATTTCTTTCTTGTCTTTCATGTGTTCTTTCCCGTGACAAGCTTTCCATTTCTCACGCAACTCCTGAGCTTTGGTGCGCTGCTCAGGCGTCAGGACCGCATATACTCTGGATTTTATACGTTCTTTGGTCACAATCAGCTCAACTATCGTATCTGCCTGTCCCTTGGCTATGGACCGAACTTTCGCCTCATCAAATGTCCCACTCTCTCGCAGGGCCCTGAGCTCTTTGTGCCCAGCCTTGAGTTGTTCGAACAGTGGTTTCATTTTTGCCCGCTCTTCGGAAATGATGGCATGGATTTGGGTTTTTTGAGCATCAGTTATATGCAGCTTTTTCCAAAGATGGTGATGTCCGGGATGATGCCCGTGACGATGCCCATGATGCATCCAATGCTTCTCACACCCACAATGCCCTTTAGCCGCCGCCTCGCCTTTTGGAGCTGCCTTGTCGGCGTCCGCAACGGCAGGAGTGGCCGACCCCTGTGCGCCGATAGCGATAGAGTTGAAGAAGAACCATGACCCGGCCATCCATACTGCTGCCACCAAACATACGGCAAATCCTGTCAATACTCTTTTCATATTATTTCTCCTCATGATTTGATGATTACCGCTGATGAATAAATACGAAAAGTCAGCCTCAAGGTCTAGTTAATATTAGTTAATGCCGGTAAAGTTTTGTAAAGGAATATCCGAACGGACCTGATAGCGCATGTTCTCCTTATCGGCGGAACTTTGTTTATTCATAGGACCATGCGGGATGAAGATCTTTGTCCTTTGCGCGGCTGATAAAAAGAGGTTGAATGTTGCATTATAGTGTTGACAAATTGACGCACTTCATTTATCATAATAACAACTCCTGAAAAAGCCAAACTCGGCGTGAGCCGGGGGCGGAAAGCCAACGGGTCTCTCAAGAGGCGGCCGGGTTGCCTGGAAGTTAGGGATAGGGACTTTGGGTTTTTGCCGAACGACCTGTTGGATCAGGATGCAAGATGCCGGCGCCAGTTCGATTCGCAAAAATTACTGTGGCTTACTCAACCAGCGCAAACGCCTGTTTGAAACAGCAAAGCCCGCCCGGTAATAAGTTGAGCGATACTGTGCAAATCTCTACGGAGGCACAGGAAAAATCGAGAGAACTTTCGGCGAAAATGAAGGAGCAATCTTCTTCAGGAAAACCTTCCCCGAAAACTCAAGCGGAAAATGGCATCGAAGTCCTTCAGATGTCCTCAAACGTGCCGATGGACCAGATCCGCAAAGCCTACCTCACCGCCATAAAGCAGTATCACCCCGATAACTTTGCCGACTCTCCCCCGGAATTTCGGCAACTCGCGGAAGAAAAAAGTAAGCAGATTAACCTCGCCTATAAAAAATTGACAGGCGCTAACGCCTGAACGGCCCCGTGCGATAAGCCCCTGGTTGCAGCAATTACCCGCATTCCAAAATTTTTGAAAAAGCCCGTTATTTTTTTCTTCAGTTTATCGTCAAGTTTGCCGATGTGAATGCAGTATGGACTCATTTTTGCAACAGTTGCGGATCGAGGCCGTCAACAGGGCGGCTGGACCGGTGACCCCACGGCAAGTGCACCAACCCAAAGGAGAAAGCAGTGTCTTCAGTAACTTCTACACCGTCTACATCGTCCACGTTGACTGAGTTGGGCCTTACCGGTATGGGAACCAACATCGACTGGCAGAGCATGCTGACCCAGTTGCAGGCGGTTTCGGAAGAGAGTCTGACACCCTACACTAATCAAATAACGACCCTCAATGACCAAGTCTCCGCCTGGCAAACCCTTGACGGGGATCTGAGCACACTCCAGACTGCCTCAAATGCTTTGACGTCAAGCGGTACGGGCCTGAACATCTACAGCGCCGATGTGTCATCATCTTCAAGCGTAAGCGCTTCATCGCTGCTCTCAGCCTCAGCCTCTTCTACCGCCAATAACGGCAGCTATCAGGTAGTTATCGGCAACACGGCCCAAGCGGAACAACTCGCCTCACAGGATTTTTCCTCGGAAACGTCCGCACTCAATATCTCAGGGACCATCGTGGTAAACGGTCAGGGGGTCGAGGTCGCTGCAAGCGATACGCTTCAGGATTTAGAGTCTAACATCAACAGTGCAAATGCCGGCGTAACGGCTGCAATAATTCAGGATTCGCCCAACACTTACCGGCTGGTGCTTACCAGCGGACAGACAGGGGCCGCCGGAATCAGCCTTGACGATGGTTCGGCTTCCAATACTCTGGAAAGCCTTGGGTTCAACGGAGCCGGGCCGACGGTTATTCAAAACCCTGTATCCGGAGGGGCTCAAGGCGTGGAGTTTTCGAGTACTTCCACCGGGATTGCGGCCCTGCTCGGAATAGCAAGCACCTCCGGAACTGTGACCATAAACGGAAACTCCGCTATTATTGACTTGAGCGACACTCTGCAGCAAATACAACAGACGCTGGCCGGAGCAGGTATTGCCGCTTCTATTGTCCCGACAACCAACGGTTCTCAGACGACCTACAGCCTGAATATCGCGGGCATGACCAGTTGGACCGATAATAACAATGTGCTGCAAACTCTTGGCCTGACCCAGGGAAGCCGGTCGGATACCGTCGGGGTTACTGCGAGCGTGGCGAATACCGGTGTGGTCGGGGTAGCCGGAACTGTTGCGAATACATCGGGTGGTTCCGCGATAACTGCTTCTACATTGATCTCGAGCATCGATGGATACGACTACACATCCGGAGACGAGATCACCATTTCCGGAACGACTCACAACGGGACTACAGTTGGACCAACCAGTCTCGCAATCACTTCGACTACGACAGTCGGGGACCTCCTTACTGCGATTCAGAACGCTTTTGGCAACGTCACCGCGACGGTTAATTCAAACGGGCAAATTCAGGTAAACGATAATACAACAGGGACGAGCCAACTCTCCGTTAATCTCGGCACTTCAATAGGCGCCAGTACCGGGACGCTAAGTTTTGGCAGCTTCCAAACGAATACGGCTCCCATCACTGCTTCTACGGACATCACGAGCATTTATGGGTACAACAACTACACTTCCGGAGACCAGATCGACATTTCCGGAACGGATCACGATGGGAACGCGGTGGCGGCAGATTTCTCTATAACCCCAACCTCGACGGTCGGGGACCTCCTTACTGCGATTCAGAACGCCTTTGGCAACGTCACGGCGACAGTTAATTCATCCGGGCAAATTCAGGTAATCGATAATGCTTCCGGGACGAGCAAGCTCTCCGTTAATCTCGATGCTTCCCTTCAGGCTTCCAACGCCGGGCAGCTGGACTTTGGGTCTTTCGGTCAACCCGCTACGATCAACCAGTATGTACTCCAGCAGGGCACAAATGCCGCTTTCACGGTAGACGGCATGAGTATGACAAGCCCGACCAACACTGTTACAAACGCAATCGCGGGGGTTACGCTCAATCTGCTCGGAGCGGACCCGAATACAACCCTGACGGTCAATGTCAGCCCCGATGCTCAGGCAATCGAAGCCAATATTAACAACTGGATTAACGCCTATAACACCGTCATCTCATACGTCAATACCCAGAATACCTACACTGCCTCTTCAAATACAACGGGCGGACCGCTTTTCGGCGATATCACTATGGACACGATAAAATCCGAACTTCAGTCCACTATTATGAACCAGGTCGGTACCGGGAGTATGGACTATCTCGCCAATGTCGGAATAACGACAGGCAGTAATGGCCAGCTCAGTCTTGATACGATCACGTTCGGGCAGGCGCTCTCGAGCAACTTCTCAGGCGTTGCCGATCTTTTTTCGGATTCCGGTGTTTGCAGCAGCAGCCAGTTTCAATATGTCTACAGTAACAGTAATACTCAATCCGGGACATATAACATCGATATCACCCAGCTTCCCGGAACGGATCAAAACATCGCAGGCACAATTGACGGTCTTGCCGCCACCGGTTCGGGCAATGTATTAGCCCTTGATAACACAGCCAGCGGCGCCGACGGCCTTGCAGTCAGCTTCACCGGCACCTCGTTGCCGGCAAGCGCGACTATTACGGTAAACCGGGGAATCGCGAGTCTAATGAATGACCTCGTGAGTGGATTCACCAATACCTCGCACGGCACGGTTGCCTCCCAGGAAACCGGACTGAATAACACCATCACCGGGCTGAATAACCAAGTGAACAACCTGCAGTCAAATATCAACTCTCAGATGACGACTCTCCAAACGGAGTTTGAAAACATGGATGTCGCTGTGGCCCAGATGGACCAGATGCAAAGTTACCTGACCGACCAGCTGGCCACTTTATAATTTATAGCGGTCACACCCTTGAAGTATCTCATCTCGAACCACTCCTTTGAGGTGCGGGAACTCATCGGTCATGTGCGGCAACTGCATGGCTTCAATGAACTCCTGTTGAAAATCCTTCTCTACGCTAAGTTCAATATACTCGACATTCCTGGAACACCAGTCAGCTTCAACCCTTTTTTCACGGTTCAAAAGGGCTGCGCGGCAGCCGTCGCCCGCTGCATTGCCGACGCACTGGATCTTGTCAATCTCACAATCGGGAAACAAGCCTATGATCAGGGCTTTGGTAGGGTCGACGTGAGTGCCGAACGCTCCGGCGATCTTCACCTTGTCAACCTTATCAAGGCCCATTTTGCGCATCATCAGCTTACATCCGGCATAAAGAGCGCCCTTTGCGAGCTGAATCTGCCTAATATCTTTTTGCATTATTACGATATCCTTGCCGATACTTGTCTCTTCAGCCCACGCAAGAACGAATTCCGGCTGATTGGTGTCCGGGTCCCTGTGGAACCTGTTGGACTTTTGCATTTTGGCGAAAACCCCGCTTTTGGAGATAATACCGGCGATATAAACTTCCGCCAGCACGTCCAGAATTCCTGATCCGCAAATCCCTTTGGCCTTCATCTCCTTGGGTTCTGAGAAGCTCCGCCACGCGTCACGGCCTATGACTTTATAGTCCACCTCATGGGTATCGGGATCGATTTTGACCCGCTCGATTGCGCCAGGGGCCGCTCGCATGCCGAATGCGATCTGCGCTCCCTCCAACGCCGGGCCGGTGGCGCAAGAGGAGGAAATCAACTTGAATTTATTGCCCAATACCAGTTCTCCGTTGGTTCCGATATCTATAATGAGTTGATTTTCAAAAGACTTGTAAGGCTCCTCGGCAATGAGCACGCCTACGTTATCCCCGCCTACGAACCCAGCTTCATTGGGAAGTACAAAGACATAGGCTGAAGGATTGATGCGAATCCCCAGGTCCCGGGCCTTGATATCGAGGCTGTGGCGTATTACCGGTGGAAATGGGGCAAGACCTACGTACTCGGGATTGAGCTGAAGAAGAATGTGATGCATTGCGGTGTTGCCGCCAATAGTGACGTCCTCGATATCATCCCTGCTGAGCCGAAGGTAGATCTTACCCTTTACGGGCGCCTCTGCAAACTCACTGGGTCCCCCGCCGCCCTTGGGCTTCTTGATTCTTTTCTTGGGCGGATGGGTGTTTTGTACGGCTTGATCGATTATCCGGTTGATACCCTCTACGATGTCGTCGCTCATCCGCTTGAGACCGTTTTCGGTGGTCATGTGAAAGGTGATGCGGGTCATGATGTCTTCGCCGTATTTGCACTGAGGGTTTGTGAGCGAAACGGTGTCGACGACCTCCATCGTCCGAAGATTGCACAAGTAGCCGGCCACCGTAGTAGTGCCGACATCTATGGCCAATCCGTAGGAATTGTCCTTCCTTCCAGGCCTGAACCGGATGATCTCCTTGTCATTCCAAATGCTTACAGTTACAGACCAATCGCTTTCGCGCAAAACGGTGGGAAGGGTGCGCAGCGCAAATATATCGGCGCTCAACCCTGTTATTCCGTAATCTCTCTCCAGTGCTTTGCAAACCCGTTCAAAGTCGGCCGTGGGATCATGAAAAGTAGGCTTGTCCACCTCTACGCAGTATATATTCACAGCAGGATCGTGTTCGATATGGATGTGCCTGGCAGCCTTGCTTACGGCGTGCTTTCCCGCCCTGGATTCTTCCGGTACGAACACCAGTACGTCCCCGTGGAGTTTGGTTGCACAGGCCAGGCGATATCCCTGGGCCTTGCGTTTGTCATTGATGAACTTGCTCTCTTTATCCTGCTGCCATTTGCTCACATGGGTCATACCGGATGTAATGTTGTACTTTTCAAAATGCCCTTCCTCGATGCGGACGGCGCATTTGCCGCAAACCTTTTTCCCACCGCACAACGCTTCTATATCTACACCAAGCAACCGAGACGCTTCAATCAGGCTAATGCCCTTCGGGACGGGACCTCTTCTTCCGGAAGGTTGAAAATTTACCATCACTTTGTCATCTGTCATCGGAATCTCCTGTTCCCTCGAATGCCTTCGGTTCTTTTTTGAACTCACAAGGAAACATATCTGATCTTCGGCTTTGGAGAAAGTGGCAGATGCTTTCTATCATGAGTGGGGCGATGATTATGCGTGTATTATTTCCTTGACTCCCCGTCCGCACTGGGTCAAAATCGACTGCAATAAGCTGTGGGTGTTCCAAAAAGGGACATAGGGGAAAACGGTGCAAAACCGTTGCGGACCCGCCGCTGTGATCGGGGACAAAAGCCGCCTGCATGCCACTGTCCGATTGGGTGGGAAGGCTTGGCGAGTAGGGTGATCCGAGAGCCAGAAGACCGGCCCATAGCTTCATAGCTGCACGTGCTCCCGTGGATTGGGGCTCGAGTTGGATAAGCCGAGGATGAAAACGGTTTCCCGGACCTGGGGGTTATGGTCCGGTTTTTTTTGGCCGAACGGGTTCTTCTTGAATGCCGGCGGAGATTGGGAGAGTGGCATGGCCAATGGTGAGACTTTTGAAGCGGTAAATAAATCAGCCGCGCCTGACGAGGCTATAATACTTCTGGGTCATGGAAGCCGGGTGCCGGAAGCAGCGAAGGATATGGAGAGGGTCGCTGCCCGTCTTCGAGGCAAATACGGTTATCCTCTTGTCGAGGTGTGTTTCCTGTCGAGGCTCGGACCCCACTTTCCGGAGGTCTTTGAAAAATGTGTCAAACTTGGGGTCTCAAAGGTGCTGGTGATTCCCTATTTTTTGCATTCAGGGCTGCATCTGGTTCTCGATGTTCCTGAAATGCTTCAAAGGCAGGCGCAAAGGTTTCCCGCTGTTACTATTCGAATGGGACGCGGGTTCGGATTCGATGAGCTGCTGGTTGACCTGGTGCAAACGAGGATCCAGGAGACGAGGGGTTTCGGGGACGTAAGGCAAATGGTGCTGCCACCAAAGGAAATGTACCCTGTCCCATCAGGGCAGTGCGAGTTCGTTCCCATGCCCCCGGATAAGGCTGTAAAATATCGTACCTATGTTACATGTGAACACTGTGATATTCGACTGCGTTTGGTGGACGCTGTTCGCTACGAACACAGACTGCTTTACGGACAGCACTACCATTGCCGAGAATGCGATGCCAAAGGCGTGTGGAATTGTATGAGAAGTGTTGAACTGGTCACTGAATTTACGGATCAGCATAGCAAGCCATGAAAATCAGGCGCCGCTCCATCACGGTAATCATTGTATTCATGTCATTGCTCGTGCTCCCGGACGTTCCAGCGTTCGCGATGCACATCTCCGAGGGAATTCTGCCGGTGCGGTGGGCAATACTGTGGTTTGCGGTGTCTGCGCCGTTCCTCTTTCTCGGACTGCGTGAATTGCACTTGCGCGGTCGGCGTAATTTGCACCTCAAGCCTATGGTTGGATTGGTAGGGGCGGCTGTGTTCATAATATCCTGTATGCCTATTCCCGTCCCTACGGCGGGTTCCTGTTCGCATCCCTGCGGGACGGGGATAGCCGCCATTTTTATCGGCCCCCTGCTCACGGTTGTGGTGACGAGCGTCGCGCTGGTGCTGCAGGCCCTGTTCCTGGCGCATGGCGGGCTTACCACTCTTGGTGCTAATGTTGCCTCAATGGGGATCGCAGGCGCCTTCACGGGGTATGTGTCATTTATCCTGGCAAGGCGGCTGTCCGGCAGATGGTGGATTGGCGCTTTCCTTGCGGGCCTTCTGTCGGACTGGGCCACATACGGCGTCACCTCTTTTCAACTCGCCACGGCCCTTCACGGCAATGCTCCACTGGGTAAATTTTTCCTGACCGTGCTTATTGCGTTTGTTCCCACTCAGGTCCCGCTGGGAATTGTCGAGGGATTCCTGTGTGTTGGCGTTTACAGGTTCATACTGACACGCAGGCCCGAGTTGCTTAAGATCTTTGCGGTTTAGGTGCGTTTTATGAAAATAGCGCTTGCAGGCGGTCTTATCTTTTTGCTGGCACTGGGCTTGTATATCGGCCTGCGGTTTTCTGAGTGCAAATGGGCCGGGGTCGATGAGTCGGTAGTCGGCAAGTTCGCGATAGAGGCAAACCGCCCTCCGCAGGAACCTCTAATCAATATCGAACGTGGGGACTTGCCCCTGTTGCTGTTTCTTTTAGCGGGAGCAGCGGGCGGTTTTACCGCCGGTTATCATTTTCGGGGTTTATTTCCCCCAAAGGATAAAGGCTAACGGTTTGCAGCCGGTATTTGAGCTCTTCTCGGACATATTTGCATATCGGGACAACATTCTGACCCGTGTTGATCCTCGTGTAAAGCTCCTGCTTGCCATTCTGGCGATCGTCGGTGTCATACTGTCCACCGGCCCTGCGTTTCCGCTCGCAATCTTTGCGGCCGGCCTGGCAGCCATGCTGGCGATCCGGATGCCCGCCAGGATCATTTTGGCCAGGCTTGCGGCCCCTTTGGGAATTGTTCTGGTTGTAATCCTGCTGCAGTCGGTTCTCGTTGGTTCCACCTTGCTTTTGAACATCCCGCTGTTTGGGTGGAAGATAGCAGTGATGCGAGAAGGCGCCCTTCACGGCGCTTTGCTTGGGACTCGAGTTCTGGGGGCAGTAAGCGTACTGCTGCTTTTGAGCTCTACCGCCAGGGCGCATCAGGTATTTCATGCCCTGCGCTGGTTCGGTGTCCCAAAGTGCTGGGTGGAAGTGGCCATGCTCATGTACCGCTACATTTTTATGCTCCTTGATCAGGCCGCCGACGTCATGGACGCCCAAAGGGTGCGGCTCGGGTATTCCAGCCTCAGGCGCTCTTTATCATCTACGGGCGTATTGGCGGGAACAGTGATGAAGGTTGCAATGGACCAGGGGATCCGCACCTATGAGGCCATGGAACTGCGAGGGTACAAAGGCTACATACCTTTTGGCGCTCTGCCGCGCATTTGCTCGAAAGACCTCTGGATTTTGTGCCTGACCTCGGCAGCCATAGTGATTGCATACATCCGGCTGGAGTGGGGGGCTTTATGAAAGAAGTTCCTATGGCCGTTGAGGCTTCAGGGGTATGCTTCACCTATCAGGAAGGGACTCAGGCGCTTACCGAAGTGGACTTTCGGGTCAGAGTGGGCGAGTTTGTGGCAATGCTTGCCTCGAACGGATCGGGAAAGACTACTCTCATAAAGGTGCTTGTCGGCCTTTTAAAGCCACAGAAAGGACAGGTCCGCATTGCCGGACACGAGATCTGCGGCACTCCGGCCAGAGAGCTCTATCAGCGCATTGGACTGGTTTTTCAGAATCCAAACGATCAGCTTTTCGCAGCCACGGTTGAGGAAGATGTGGCCTTCGGCCCAAGGAACCTGGACCTACCCGAGCCGGAGGTCGAACGGCGGGTTTCTGAGGCGCTTGAATCTGTCGTGGCCGCTGATTTGCGGCATAGAGCCATCCATCATTTGAGCTTTGGAGAGCAAAAGCGGGTCGCCATGGCCGGCGTGCTTGCCATGAAGCCCGCGATTTTGATCCTCGATGAACCCACCTCCGGGTTGGACCCTGCCGGGGAAGAAACGATGATGCGGCTCCTCAACAGACTCAATCGGCAGCAGGGGATTACAGTAATTCTCGCAACCCACCTGGTGGATATGCTGCCTCTTTTTGCAGATCGGATCTATGTGTTGAACAAGGGACTGGTCCTGAGCCATGGACCGGCCGAAGAGGTGTTTGGCGATTATGATATGCTTGATAAAGCCGGGCTGCGTTTGCCCTATGTGTCCACCCTGCTGCACGAGATGAAACGCTATGACGGAGTGCCTATAAATGGTCTGCCGCTGACGGTCGGCGAGGCGCGTAAGCGCCTCATGGAACTGATACCTGAAGAGCTTATAGTCAAGCGTATCGAGCGAATAGAGGAGAAGATTTTGTTCCCGGCAGGGAAAAAATCGACATGAAATTCGGGGTCCTTTATGGAATAGGAGTTGGGCCCGGCGACCCCGACTTGATGACCTTGAAAGGGGCCAGAGTCCTTCAAGGGTGTCGGCATGTTTTCGTTCCAAAGGCACGGAGCGAGAACGGGAGCATCGCTCTTGCCATTGCCGGCCGGTACCTGAGAGCGGATTCCCTGATCCACGAACTGGTCTTCCCCATGAGCGACGACAGCGGAGAGCTATCGCTCCACTGGGCCCAGGCAGCTCGGAGTGTTGCGGATGTGGTCGGCATGGGCGAGGATGCCTGCTTCTTGACTCTGGGGGATCCTCTGCTTTATTCCACCTACATTTATCTCGTCAGATCTTTGCGAGAACAACTTCCCGGACTCGATGTGGTCACCGTTCCAGGAATCACGGCTTTTAGCGCCGCTGCCGCTTTGGCTGAATTTCCCATAGGTGAAGGCAAGCAACGGGTGGTCATTATCCCTGCTTCCGATGACCTCGATGTTATCGGAGAGGCGCTTGCCGGGGGAGGGACACTAATCCTGATGAAGCTCGGCAGGCGACTCAACAAGGTCGTTGATTTCATTGAACAGGCTGGTTTTCTGGACCGCGCGGTATATGTGGCGCGAGCCGGGCTCGATGGCCAGCAGGTGGAGGCCGACCTGCGCAAATTGCGCCGGCAGGAGCAGGTGGCGGACTACCTGTCCATCCTGTTTGTACATACTGGGGTTTGAAATTAATAACTTAGGGCTTGTGGCGGGAATTCAAAACAATGAACAATTAAACTCTTAAAGAGGGACTAAAATGAGAAAGCGTCTATGCATAGTTTTGGCTGTAGCAATCTGTATTATATCAGGCTGCACTCAACTTAGTGAGTATTATCCAGATAGGTCAAAATATGATGATAATTCACAACAAACCCCAAGTGAACTCAAAGGTAAACATTATGCAAAGCTTAATTCTATAGGATGCGTTAACTCTGATGATGCGGAGACTGCAATATCGGCTAAGAAGCGGAGTGACTTCGAAACAATAGATCATTTAATAAGAGAAAAACGATGTTTCGTCATCCCGACTGGCACAGACATTTTCATTATTAACTATAGCAAAGGTGATATTGTGAGTGCAAGACTCAAAGATTCAAAACAAGAATTCTATACTGGAAGAAGCAATTTAGTTGCAGAATAAATTAATTAAAAGGGGTTTCTCTCGGGGATTTTCAGCGGGCCTGCCATCGGGGGAATCCTGTATATTTTACAATTGACAAGACGGAGGGATTCTTCTATAAGGCACGCTAAGCAGGTTTGGCATCCGAATGTTGGCCCCTATGGGCCATAAAAGGGAAGTCCGGTGAGATTCCGGTACGGACCCGCCGCTGTAATCGGGGACGAACGCCGCACGAAGCCACTGCCCTTTTTCAATTGGACGGGAAGGCGCGGCTTGTAGGACGATCCGAGAGTCAGAAGACCTAACATTCGGTGTGCACCTGGGGAGATGGTAAATCCTCACGGCGCTTGATATTGTGCGCTTGGGGATTTTTTTTGTCCCTTGCGCGAAACATAACGTTCCCGGGCATCCATGACTGGAGATGCGGGGATAAAGCTGGGAGACAAACCATGGCTACTCAAGTCGAATTGGCAACAAAGGGACTTCTTACTGAAGTTATGCGGGAGGTCGCGTCTCAGGAAGGGCTGGAGCCGGAATTAATTCTCCGCAGGATTGCCGAAGGCCAGATCGTGGTCCCGCTCAATACCAACCGTCCCGGCCGAATCGTGGGCATCGGGATGGGACTTCGCTCAAAAGTCAATGCCAGCATTGGCACATCCACGGACATCGTGGATATCGAGGCCGAAGTTCGAAAAGCCCAGGCTGCCGAGGCGGCCGGGGCCGACACGCTTATGGAGCTTTCCGTAGGCGGGGACCTCGATAAGATTCGCCGGGAAGTCCTGGCGGCCGTTACGCTTCCGGTAGGAAACGTGCCCCTTTACCAGGCCTTTTGTGAGGCCACGCGCCGTTACGGAGACCCAAACAAGCTCGATGAAGAGCTGCTTTTCGATCTCATCGAGAAACAGTGTGCAGACGGGATCTCCTTTATGGCAATCCATTGCGGGATCAATCTTTACACAATCGAACGACTCGAAAGGCAGGGATACCGTTATGGAGGACTGGTGAGCAAAGGCGGCACCTCCATGGTAGCCTGGATGCGGAAGAACAAACGGGAAAACCCCCTCTACGCCAAGTTCGACCGTGTGGTGGAGATCCTAAAAAAATATGACGTAGTCCTCTCCCTTGGCAACGGATTGAGATCGGGGGCGATTTGGGATTCTTTCGACCGCGCGATGGTCCAGGAGCTTCTCATCAACTGCGAACTGGCTGAGATCGGCCGCAAGATGGGCTGTCAAATGATGGTGGAAGGTCCGGGACACGTACCCATTGACGAAATCGAAGCAAATATCATTCTGCAAAAAAGGATGAGCAACAACGCCCCCTACTACATGCTCGGGCCGATTCCAACGGACGTGATGGCCGGCTACGACCATGTGGCGGCGGCCATTGGAGCGGCACACAGCGCGCGCTATGGAGCGGACCTGATCTGCTATATCACCCCGGCGGAACACCTTGCCCTTCCAAATGAAGAAGATGTCATAGAAGGTGTCCGGGTGGCTCGCCTCGGGGCATATATCGGAGATACCGCCAAGTATCCCGACCGGATGAGGGCGAGGGACATGGCCATGAGCAAGGCGCGCAGGGACCTCGATTGGGACGGGCAGTTCGCGCATGGTTTTTTTCCCCAGAAGGCCAAAGCCATACGCGATAGTCGTTCCCCCCACGACCGGAATGTATGCACCATGTGTGGGGATTTCTGCGCCAACAAAGGCTCCCATGACCTTTTCGGCCATCTGCTCAAGGGGACGAGTAAAATGTAGCAGGTGCTCATTTCCGAACCACGGGGGCAGGGGGCATTTATATAGGCCCGACAGGTCCTGTTGGAATTTAAAAGACCGCCGAATATGAAGCTGCCACACCAAAACACCGATATTGCTTCCGAAGGCTTCCAGCGGCTGGAAGATCTGGCAACGGCATACTGGTACTCCGAGGTCCTTTTCACGGCCTTGGAATTGAATATTTTTGGATTCCTGGCGGATTGTCCCGCCACGGTCGATCAACTTGCGGCGCAAACCGGATACGATGCCGGCGGGCTGTCACGGTTTCTGCGTTCCCTTGTTGCTCTGGGCCTTATCGTCGAGCATGAAGCAGTGTTTTCCAACGGTCCTCTTGCTGCCCGCTGCCTGACGCCTAAAAATAGCTCCTATCTGGGCGATTTCCTCCTATACCGGCGTTACCTGAGCTCTCACTGGCAAAGGCTCGGACCAAGAATACGCGATGGAGCCCGCGCAAATGAGCGCTCTGTGTATGAATCTTCAGAGCAGTATAGCGAGCGGACCCTGGCGTACGTGAGAGCATTGGACCTTCAGGCTCGGCTCAAGTCTGCCGAGTCCCTTGAATATCTCAAGGACATGTTTGGGCCGGCGCCGCGCCGACTGCTCGATGTGGGAGGCGGGGCCGGCGCCTGGTGTCGTGCTTTGCGAAGACAGTGGCCGGACCTAAGTACGGTGCTCTACGAGCTTGCCGATACCATTTGGGCCGCGCGTAAACTCTACCCGGACCCCAAAGCATGGGAAGGGATTCAAACCGTTGCCGGCACGGTTCTGGCGCCATGTATCGGGGGAAAACAGTTCGATCTGATTCTGCTTTCCAACATCATACATGCCTATGGCCCTCTGGAGGCCGCAGACATTGTCAAAGAATTTGCAGCCTGTTTGGCTCCCGGAGGGACTATCCTTGTGCATGACTACCTTAGCGACCTGCACGATGTCGACCCGGTGAAGGGAGCGCTCTATGACCTCCACATGCTTATAAACACATATAACGGCCGCGTTTACGGGCTGGAAGAAATGCTCGCCCTGCTCAATGGGGCAGGGCTGAAAAACGTCGGGTTTTTTCACCTTCAGAGCGACACGTCACTGTTTTTGGCCAAGCATGAGTATCCAAACGAAAATCGGCCCGTTTCTCGTCCCGAGATGCTGGCTGCTCAGGCGAAGCGGTCAGGATTTTCTTTTGCCCGCATAATAGAGGCCTGCGAGATTGTGATCGAGCACTGGGTGCGTCTAAAATGCCGGTTCGGCTGTCCGCTCTATGGCGGCTCGCTTTGCTGTCCGCCCGCCTCTCCCGATGAGAAAGAAATGGGGGTCTTAATCTCCGAATATCGTTATGCTCTGCTGGTTCAGGGTACTCCACCGTCCCATTTGTTCCATGAACAGCTCCTGGCCCTTGAACGGGCCGTTTTCCTGGCGGGCTATGCCGAGGCGCTGGCTTTCGGGGCGGGCCCGTGTCCGGTTTGTCCAACGTGCCCCGAAGACGGCCGCTGCCGCTTTCCGGAAAAGGCGCGCCCATCCCTGGAGGCGTGCGGCGTAGACGTCTACCAGACGGCCCACAATGCCGGTCTTCCCCTCAGCCCGGTTTCACATCTGCAAGGCTATGTAAAGTATGTGGGCCTTGTGCTTTTTGATAGGAAAGGAAACCATGCGAGTCCTGCTGGTCCAGGCAGTCTCGACGCATGATTGCTCTGAGGTGGTTTTTCCCCTCGGTCTCGCCGGACTGGCGGCGGCGATAGGCCGTGAGCACGAGGTCCAGGGCCTGGACCTTAACCTCGATCCTTTTCCGTGGCCCGGCCTGGTGCGCACACTGGATGCGTTCAGACCTGATGTGGTCGGTATTTCCTTTCGGAACCTCGACCCACTGGCAGGACATCTTATCTCTTTCGTTCCCCATCTAAAGACCCTTGGAATTCTCATCAGGCAATACGCTCCCGAAGCTACTGTCGTGCTCGGTGGATCTGCTTTTACACTCTTTGCCAGGCGTCTCATGGAGGAGGTCCCCGAAGTTGACTTCGCCGTGTCTGGAGAAGCCGAAACCGCATTTCCCCTGCTCCTTCAAAACCTTCAAACACCCGGTGCGGTCCCCGGTGTTTTGTGGAGAACAGATGGGGCTCGGGAACCGGGAGCCGCCTCGCGAAGCGTAGAGATTGGGCTGCAGCGGCGGGATCGAGTGCGGCGGGGCGGTGTGGTTTGCACACCAGACAACGCGCAAATTGTCTATTGCCAGGACCTGGACTCCCTGCTGCTGCCCGACTGGCGCACATTTGCGCCCGCTTATTATCAAAATCGTAATCGATATGTTGCTTTTATGGGGGTTGAAACCAAGCGCGGATGCCCGAACAACTGCCGATACTGCCTCTATCCGGTGCTCCAGGGCCGCCGGTTGCGTCTTAGGTCCCCCGAGCGCATAGTGGATGAACTCGAAACGCTTCAGCGTGATTTTGGCATTCGCAGCGTCCATTTTACCGATGCTGTAGTCAACCAGCCGCAGGAACATCTCAGGGACATCTGTAAGGAGATCTTGAGGCGCGGATTGGAGATTGGCTGGACGGGGTTTTTCCGTGAAGACACTCTTTCGGAAAAAGAACTGGACCTTTACAGTGAGGCGGGTCTTCTTACTCTGTACTTTTCCGCCGATGGGGCTTCAGACTACACGCTGAAACTTCTTGGGAAAAACCTGACCATGGAGCAGGTGCTGCATGCCGGAAAGCTGGCTGCCCGGAGCGGGATTCTCAGCGTATATCATTTCCTCGTGAATCTGCCCGGGGAGACCCAGGGTTCGGTCGATCAGACCTACAGATTGCTCGACAAGCTGTTTTCGCTTCATGCTTCAAGAGGAAATCTGGGGGCCGTAGTCATAAATAATCTCAGATTATATCCGGGGACACCCCTTACTGAGAAAATTCTCCGGGATCGCCTTATCGATCCCGGACTGGACCTACTTTACCCGATTTATTTTAACCCGCCGCCATGGGACAATCTGCGCCATGAATTGGGGGCATTTTGTATGAGCCGGGGCACCCTAAGTTACCTTAGTGCAGTCGATAGTGAATAGTGAATAGTGAATAGTGAATGGTGAATGGTGAGCAGAAAAAACAACCAAAAAACCAAAAACTGAAAACTCCTGATGCGCATCCTGTTGCTTGAACATCCACGAGAAGCTTCGGAAGCCCACTTCAACGACATTGCCAATACGCCCCTGTGGTCATGTCTCATGACGGGCTATACCGGGGCTGCCCTGGTCCGGGCGGGCTTCGAGGTGGACATTGTCGATGCAGCGCGCTGGACGTCTGCGCAAACTGTGCAGTGGTTGGTGGACAATCTTTCCCTGGATGTTCTGGCCGTTCACGCGGTCTATTCCTGGGAGCCGACCGAGTCTCTTTTTCAGATGCTTGCCGATCTGCGCAGCCACGGGTTTGATGCACCGATTTGTCTCTATGGTTTTTTCCCCGGTCTTGTATGGAAAGAAATCCTGGATTACTCGGCTGCGGTTGATTACGTGATCGTCGGGGAACCGGAAGAAACCATGGTGGACCTGGCACGATGCATTGAAGCCGGAATCGAGGCTCATGTAGAAGGCGTTGCTCTAAGGTCCCATGGGGAAGCATCGTTTCCCCGCACGCGGGCTCCAATCGAATCGCCGGACAGGCTTGCGTTTCCTCTGAGACCCTCCCTGGGCTCGGAGCAAACCGTAAGTATCCTGGCGAGCCGGGGATGCTATAATCACTGCTCTTTTTGTCTGGTGCCGGTCCTGGACCAGGGGAAGACCATGTGGCGGGGACGCTCTCCGCAAAACGTAGCCGCCGAGATCTCCGAGCTCGTTTCCCTGGGGAAAAAGGACTTTTACTTCGTTGATCCCAATTTCGTCGGCCCCGGCAATGCGGGGAAACAAACCGCGGCCAAGCTCGCGTCCCGGTTGGCGGGTCTTGGAATCACCTTCGGCATGGAGACAAGGGCCAACGACGTTACATACGGCCTTATGCGGGAACTGGTGGGGGCCGGGCTGACCAGACTGCTCCTGGGCATTGAAAGCGGCAGGCCGGATGTTTTGAAGCGGCTCGGCAAGCACGCGAGCATCGCCGGCAACGAAAAGGCCATAGCGACTATACGTGAGGCCGGTCTGGAGCCGGAGATCGGCTTTATAATGTTCGATGCCGCCAGCACGCTCGATGACATTCGAGAGAACCTGAAGTTTCTTCAGCGCAACAGGCTTGTCAACCGTCTGGGCAGGACCGCCAACCTTCTCTATCACGATCATGTGGCGTTTAAGGGCACCCCAGGCTACCAAAGCGCTCTTCAAAGGAAAATGCTCGTTCCACGGGGCTTGTTCGGGTTCGAGGGACTGCTGCTATACCGGGATTTCAGGGTGGGATGGCTGGCCGGGCTTATGAAGAGGATCTGCCATTTCCTGCTGAAGGAAATGGGAAAACCTTCATCACCTGTTTACTGGGTGGAAGAGTCTGCACGAAACGAGCCCTATCGGGCAACAAACGATCACCTGGTGGAGATCTTCGGAAGGCTGCTGGGTTTTGCCGAAAAGCTCAATTGTCAGCCGGATGCAAATTGGACTCAGGCACTGCTTTCCAGGCTGATGGATGAACTTCGAAAAACGTTTATGGGAATTTGCGTCCAACACGTCCATAAAAAGCAGGTGGAATCCCCCGAAGAGGTGTACGGCAACTATGAAGGTGGACATCGGCCCTGCTGAGGGCTTATTCAGTTCAAAAATCGAAGAGATTTTTTCCCCGGCGCTCAAGCGAAGGTTTCCTTTCCGTCTTGCCACGACCTCCTATATCTTTCCAGCAGAGATTCTTCCTAACATCCGGCGCCTGGGCCGTTATTTTGATGAGGTTGAACTCGTGTTTTTCCAAAGCGGACAGGAAAACAATCTGCCCACAACGAGCGAGGTCCGTGAGATGGCTCGTCTTGCTTCGGATTTGGACCTGACCTATAGCGTCCATCTGCCGACAGACCTGTTTTTTGGTGACCCGGATCCGGCTTTGCGCAGAAAATTTTGCGAAACGGCTTTCTCCTACTACGAGAGAACTCTTCCCCTTGATCCCGCTTCCTACATTTTGCACCTGGACAGCAGGAAGGCTGATGGAATGGTGGAACCGGACGGATCGGCATGGAGCGGCCGTGTGGGCGAGTCGCTCCAGACCATGCAAATGGAGGGGATCGAACTTCGGCGGGTGGCTGTGGAAAACCTCGAATATACTCTGCAGCGCATTTCTCCCTTTGCCCGGGCCTTTGATATGTCCTTTTGCCTCGATATCGGCCACCTGCTCCGATACGGGCATGATGTGACGGAGCAGATGGCATCGTTTCTCAAAATGAGCTCAGTGGTGCATCTGCATGGAGTCGATAACGGAAAAGACCACACCGGTCTCGACCGCATTCCTCCAGCGCAATGGGAGGGTATCTGCAAGGCCCTTGAACAATATGTCGGGGGTCTTTGTCTTGAAGTCTTTTCGCTCGACGACCTTGTTGTTTCGGTCAACAGAATTCAGGAAATAGTAAGAAAGGAAGATCTGCGATGAATCTTGGAGAAATAGTCAAAGGAATTCAGCCAATCAGGGAAGAATGGGTGGAAAGGGCCCGTGAGCATACGGCGCATCTTGCAATTCCCCTTCGAGCCCTGGGGCGGCTGCACGATATTGCGGAACGCATTTGCGGTATTTTGGGGACTCTCGAACCCGACGTCGCCACAAAGGTCTTCCTGGTTATGGCTGGAGATCATGGGGTAGTATCCGAGGGGGTGAGTGCGTTTCCACAGGAAGTGACCGGCGAAATGGTTAAGAATTTTCTGAGGGGCGGGGCCGGGATCAATGTCTTGGCGCGCCAGGTTGGAGCAGACGTGCTGGTGGTGGACATGGGGATCATCCCCGATGTTGACCCGGGTCACGCTGAAGGCCTCAATAAGTTGCATGTATGCAAGGTGGACCGGGGCACGGGCAACATAGCCAAAGGACCTGCCATGAGCCGTCATCAGGCCGAGCAGTCGGTCCTGCACGGTTTCAAACTGGCCTCGGAACTATTTTCCGCTGGCGCCCGGCTCCTTGGAACCGGTGACATGGGAATCGGCAACACAACGCCCTCAGCCGCCCTTGGCGTAGCCCTGACGGGGGTCCCCGTGAATCAAATGGTGGGCCGTGGGACGGGAATCGATGAAGGTTCCCTGGAAAAAAAGCGTGCGATCGTACTGCAGGCTATCGACATAAACCGCCCGAATCCCGGAGACGGTCTGGATGCCCTGGCCAAAGTGGGCGGGTTCGAAATCGGGGGCATCGCAGGGTGCATCCTGGCCGGCGCCTACCATAGGCGTCCCGTCGTAATCGACGGGTTCATCTCGACGGCCGGGGCACTGGTGGCGCACTCGTTGTGCCCCGCCGCCGTTGACTACCTCTTTGCCGGGCATTGTTCGCAAGAAGCAGGGCATCGCAGAATGCTCGATCACCTTGGTCTCGAACCCATACTGGACCTGAGGATGCGTCTTGGGGAAGGTACCGGTGCGGCCCTGGCGATGGGCGTAATCGATGGTGCAGTGCGGGTTTTTAAGGAAGTGCTCACTTTTGAGGATGCCGGAGTTTCCAAAAATCCTCGTTAGACAACCGGTCTTATATACTTTTGCGAGGGGTAGAACTTGATTCATTGACTGGATAGTTTTTTGTCCAGTTAAGAAAACAGACTATCGAGGAACAAAGACCTTATGTGGCGCCGATTCACCATTGCCCTGTCCTTCTTGACTATCTTTCGGTTGCCTGTTTCCGGGGAGATATCCCCCGGTGATTTGGGAAGATGTTATGCATGTTTTCCTTTTGTGGGTCTGCTGGTCGGCCTTATGACCTGGGCGATGGTCCGGCTGGTCCAGGCAGTTATGCCCCCGCTTCTCCTTGCTGCCTGGGCCTGCGCCTTTATGACCTTCGTTACTCGAGGGTTTCATCTGGACGGACTGGCGGATTTGGCCGATGGGATCGGGGGAGGCTACACTCCCCAAAGGCGGCTTGAAATTATGAAAGACTCCGCAACCGGCGCATTCGGCGCCCTGGCCGTGGTCTTGTCCATCCTGCTGAAAACGAGCGCCATTTACAGTCTCATTATGGCAAAGAGTTGGATTGTTTTGGCGATTGTTCCGGCCATGAGCCGTTTCGCAATCGTAGTTTGCGCTTATAAAAGCCCGTGTGCTCAAACCGAAGGTCTTGCCAAATCAAGTATCGAATTTGTTGCTCTCGGGACTCTCCTCGCCGCTGCCTCATTTGCCCTCGTTATCACCCTGTTCCTTGTTCCAAAGTTCGCTGCGGTCTTCATAGGAGCAGCCGCACTGAGCGCGCTTCTGGTCCGGGCGCTGGCGCACCGGCTTCTCGGCGGCGTCACTGGAGATGTACTCGGCGCGGTCAATGAAATTACGGAAGTTCTCCTTTTTACATTGTCGGCCTGCCTGGCATACCGCTTGTGAGCGATTCTTTCGTGATATAAACCTTACCCCTTCGGTTTCAGTATGGTAAGCTGCTACACTAATTAGACTACATTACAAGGAGGAGCATTATGTCGGAGCCCTACTATAAACCGGAAGACCTGGCGGATTTTCCAAACATAGGTGAACACTCGCCTGAGCTGGCGGCAAGCTTCTTCGATTACTACGGAAAAGCAACCGGGGCAGGCAAGCTCACGGAACGTGAAAAGGCGCTCATTGCGCTCACGGTTGCCACGGTACGCCATTGTCCCTATTGCATCGACGCGTACACCAACAAGTGTCTGTCGCTGGGTGTGGGCAATGACGAAATGATGGAAGCGGTTCATGTCGGCGCTGCGATGGTTGCAGGTGATACGCTGGCCCATGCCACCCAAATCAGAAAAATCGTCCGGAAGAAGGAAATGTGATGGATCCGCGGCAGCAACTTGCGATGCTTGAAATCCCCGGCCGTAGAGAGAGTTTTGTCGAACGTCTGAAAGCGATGGGGATTTTCCCGCTCTGTGCAACCGGGGTAGAAATCCTTCAATTGAACATTACCAGGCGATGTAACCTGACCTGCCGCCACTGCCATGTGGAAGCATCTCCGGATCGACTGGAAATGATGTCGGCAGAGGTGATTGCCGAGTGTGTACGAATTGCACACATTTCTGAAATCGACACTATAGATGTCACCGGAGGAGCACCGGAATTACACCCTCAGTTGCCCAGGTTGCTGCGGGAACTTGCCGCCACCGGCAAACGGATCATCGTAAGGACGAACCTGGCAGTTCTGACTGAGGGAGTCAGCCAAACTTTCCCGCAGATGTACCGCGAACTTGGTGTGGAAATTGTCGGATCGCTGCCGGATTACACGCCTGAACGCACCGACCGGCAACGCGGTTCCGGAACGTTCGCCCGCTGTATAACGGCGATTGGCCAACTCAACAAAATCGGCTATGGGCGTGAGGGGACAGGCTTGGTCCTCAATCTTATGCACAATCCATCCGGAGCTTTTATGCCGGGCAATCAATCGTCGCTGGAACACGAGTATAAGCGCCGGCTTCGAGAGGGTTTCGGAGTTGCATTCAACGGGCTTTTCGTCTTAACAAACTGTCCTATCGGCCGCTATCTTGATTATCTTATCAGCAGCGACAATCTTAACGACTATATGGCGGTCCTTGCTTCGGCGTTCAACCCCGCTGCTGTCTCCGCCGTCATGTGCCGCAACACTCTTTCCGTCGGCTGGGACGGCCGATTGTACGATTGCGACTTCAATCAGATGCTAGGTCTGAAGGTTAACGGCGGCTCTCCAACCCACATTCGCGAATTTGACATCAAAAGGCTCTCCCAGCGTGAGATCATAGTACGCAATCATTGCTTCGCCTGTTGTGCCGGGGCCGGGTCCTCATGCCAGGGCGTACTCGACACATAGAAAACGTGTCAATGAAAGATTCGTTCAATGTTCGGATTATTTTGCTCCTGCCCTTATAAGCAGTTCCTTTATCTCTTTGTGGGATGCACGCGATAAAGCGGTTTCGCCGTCATTCATCTTTGTATTGACTTCAGCCCCGTCGGCGAGCAGCAACTGCACGACATTCTGGCGGCCTTCCTGAGAGGCAATCATCAAAGCGGTTTCGCCGTTATTCATCCCCCAAAAACCAGCTTTCACGCAAGAAATACGCCCTATATTTTGGACCATTTTCCTTATCCGGAAAACGACTCCCGGAAGGGGGCCACGGTCATTATAGCGATAAGCATTACTACATGCTTTACGGAAAAGTAGTGCGAAATCTTTGCATATCCATCACTCTTAAAAATTGTTTTTGACAGTCCGATCTCGGTGTTTTATAGAGTAAAACTTGTCACCAATTCCACCTTCCCTGTTCAAACGGAGTCGATAGCCTGGCCGCAAGTTCCCTGTGCCACCTGACAAAAGTGGAGAACGAGCTGCTCACAAGGAGGCGTCTAGTGAAGATCGGCGAGCTGGCTAAGCAGACGCAGGTGTCCAAGGAAACCATCCATTATTACGTCCGCGAGGGCCTTCTGCCCCGGCCCCGAAAACTGGGCAAGAATGTCGCAGAGTACAAAGCGAGCTATGTGGAGCGAATTCGCCTCATCAAAGAGCTCCAGGATCACTGTTTTCTCCCCCTGTCGGTGATCAAAAGGATTCTCAAGTTCGAGAAGGGCTCACCTGAGCGCGAATGGTCCCTCCAACTTCACACAGACTACTTTCGTCCTGTGGATACGCTTCTACCAGCGGAGATAGTGGGAGAGGAGCAGTTTCGAAACGCCACCGGCCTGGGTCGGCGGTGGCTGGCCAAGATGGAGGAATGGCACATCATAACTCCGGAGATCCGCAACGGTCAGAAGACTTATTCCCAGGATGACCTGACGTTAGGCAAGGTCATCGTGGACATGGACAAGATCGGATTGGGGCCTAAGGACGGCTTCGATCCGGAGGCGCTGAAGTTCTACCGTGACATGTTCCGGGATATCGTGATCATGTCCCACAGGTACTACTGGCAGGAAGGGTTGGGGAAGCTGTCTTCCGCCGAACGTTCCATGCGGTCGGTGCAAGCGAGGGACATAATGGGCGTCTTCTTTCATCATCTCTATCGGAAGCTCTCTCGCGAAATACACGAAAGCATGGCTTTGCCCCATAAGGAATGCAAAATAGAGCAGAATGGGCAGTCTCAGACGTTTACCACGTCCTGAGGGAAAAAGTGTTGTGAGAATGGAATTTCCAGAAAATCGAAAGGAGGTGAAGGCACAGTCCGCCGAACTCCAAAGTCATGGATTAGAAATCTTAACTGTTTGTCCGGATTTCACATTTTACAACGGAGTTAAGCACTATGGACGCACACGCATTAAAACCTCGTTGGGGGCAGCCGTTAACAGGGATTATCTCCTTTACCGTAATCACCGTGATAACATGGGTCATCTGGTACTTATTCAGTGACCTGCGCGGTCCGTTTCATTATTTTCCTTATCCTTTTCTCATGTATATCGGCGGGATGATAATCGTTGGCCTCTGGCAGCATATTTCTTTCGGACACTGGCCGTTCCTGGGTTTGCCACAGCCTCTGCGGGGTATTGTAGAGACCGTGGTGAACTTTGTCGTAGCGTGGTTATTGATTAACGTGGTCTTCTACAAAATACTGGGATTAGGATTCAACTTCCTGAGCGAACCTAATCTGGAAGCTCTTGCCGCTGCCGGAAAGACCACTATGCCGGCTGGTTGCGGTGCAACTCTGACCTACAATGCCTTGATAAACCCGAATTTTCTGTTTGCGGAACGTGCCGTGATTTGCTACGTGCTGATCGGCTTTTTCACCTACGGCCTCAGTGCGGTTCTTTTCGCAAAATGGCCTGTTTACCCGAGCAACCTGCAACAGCCTCAGGCCGGCCTTTGTGAATTGGCCTGGTCAACGACGGTGACACTTTTTTTCTATACCGTTCTGATCGTGCCTTTCTGGGGCCTGATATTCGGTGTAGTTTTCGGGAAGTCCTACGCGCTCAACACCCCCTGGTGGGGAGGCATAGCCGGAACCACCCATCTCTCCTGGGTGGTCGGATTTTGGCAATGGATGATTGTAATCCAGTACATGACGGTACAGGTCTGGCGAATGAAGCCGTGGTCGAGCATAAAGCTCCCACAGCCCTGGAAGGGCCTCATCTCGTTCATTTCGGTCGTGGCCATTTCGTATGGACTTGCGGTGATTTGTACGAAAATTGCCCCATTATGGTTGAACATGGATGAGATTTCAAAACATCTCCCGCCGTCGGAAGCCGGGAATCCAACGCGTTTTCTCTGGCAGCATGCTGCAGAAATCGGCGCATTTGGCCTCTTGCCCCCAATCGTCTGGTCTTATTTTTTCGACGACATGGTTCCCATGGCAGACAAGGATTCGTGGGGGGCTTTCTGGTTCAGAACATTTGGGGTCGCGGTATTCATAGCGCTTGCTTACGTCTTCTATTATGTGATCAACTGGGGTTATTGGGGCCTCGGCAATGAGCATATGGCCGGCGCCATGAGTCAAAGAGTGTTGAAAGGGGAGTCCATCGTTTGGAGCGTATGGTGGCTCATCCCGTTTCTTTGGGTTGAGTGGTTCTTTGATAGATGGCCCTTTTACGTGCATGCCAATCATTAAATAGAAAAAAATTTTTCTTTTACAAAATTTAATTTGACATGTATAAGGTGGTCGTATTATAGGCAATAACGTGCAGCGGCTTTTGCCGAAAGGGGCGGTGCTTTGAGTGTGCCTTGCTGTAGCATTGTGTATTAGCCTGGCTTTTGATTGAAGGCAATTTTCACGAGGCGGCCTTTGATTTTACTGGGGTCTGGCTAATACCGGGGCTGAGGGGAGGTGGTACAGAGGTGGCCGCCCGCATGCGGGTGCAAAGCAGAACCAGTTGGAGGGGCAAGATTCACTGGCCCTGTTTTGAAGAGTGCTAACTTTTTGCAATTTGAGGGGGAAGAGATGAAAAAATTGATTTTGGCAATAGTTTTGTCCCTGGCAGTAGTGATGATGGTCACGCCTGCCTCCGCAATGGAACTGTGGGACCCACATCTTCGCGGTAATGACGAAGGCTTGGCCGCCGGCGCTCTGCCGCCTCCGGGCTTTTATTTCATTGACCAGTTGTACATGATGCCGGGCTTACAGAAATATGGTGGCGCTAGCGGCAGTGTCGAACTTGGCGGCGTTCACGGAACGAACCTGTTCGTCTTCGTAGATGCTCCTATCCTGCTGTGGTCTACCGGATGCAAGTTCCTGTGCGCCGACTATGCAGTGGCCATTGCCGAGCCGATCGTCTATACGAACCTGCGGGTTGGACAGCCGGGCGCATCTTTGGCAGGCGACAATTGGGGCACGTTCGGTACCGTTTTGGTTCCCTACATTTTGTCGTGGAAACTCCCCTGTGATTGGCGCGTAAAGACCGCTTTGTCGATTACCATGAACGATGGATCGAGCAATCTGTCGAATAGTGCTCTTGGTGGGAATCCTCTTAAGACTTTTATGGCCCCATCCGCCAACGACTACTATGACTTTATCCCTGAACTGGGAATAAGCTGGCTGCATAACGGCTGGAACGTAAGCGCCGACTTCTTCTTCTCATTTGAGACCAAGGACAGCTATACCAACTACCAGTCGGGGGATGCGTTTTTTGCCGACTACACTATCACCAAAACCTGCGGCAAATGGACGTTTGGTCTTGGCGCGTCTCAGTATAATCAGGTGAATTGCGATACGTCAGCCGGCGTAAACGTAGCCAACAGCACGACCACCATGTATACTATGGGCCCGATCCTTGCCTACAATTTCGGCCCGTGCGAAATGATCTTTACCTACAACTTTGCGCTGTACAGCCAAGACCAGTTTGGTGGCGATTTCGCTTTCCTCGACATCATAATTCCTCTTGGCAATCCCTGTGGCTGGGGATGTAAGAAATAGGTTTAATTAGGTCCACAGGCATGACGGCTGCGCCCCCCGGCCGGGGGCGCAGCCGAACCGCTGCACACATGGCGCGCCGCGTTTCAACAACGCGGCGCGTTTCATTTCCCGCCAATGCAGCCGGCTAAGGTCCCCTTTGAGCCAACGCCTGCACGGCAACCCTCTAATACCGATTTGCGTTCAAGTCAGATGCTCCGGGAGGGCATAAAGCCCTCCCCTACGAAACGTAACGCGTCAATGACGTAGGCGCGGCGCTTATCCCTGGCCAATCTTGAACGCAAATTGGCATAAGCTATTCGCCTTTCGGTCCGTGACGGAGCTTCCCGGCGCAAAGCTCGACGTAGGCAGCATCGACCAGGTCCTGCGCGGAGGTTACACTTTCGTTTAGGGCGCCAACTCCAATGGCTGTCGTGATGAGGATGGCCGTATTGCTTACCCGGTAAGGGGATTTTCTCATGGTGGAGGCAATATAAGGCATGACCTCCCGTGCTTCCTCCTCGGGAACACCGGGAAGTATGATTAGAAACTCATCGCTTCCGTACCTGCCCATGAAGCAGCCTTCCTTCGGAAGGATGGTTTCCATGAGTCGCGCCGCATGCTTGAGGATCTCCGTTCCGCTCTCGAACTCATCCCAGTCATGAACGAAATTGAGGTCAACTATCAGTACTGAGAGAGCGCTCCCCGATCGGCGCGCCTTTCTGAACTCTTTCTCCAGGATCGTATGAATCTGAAAAAAATTGAATAACCCGGTCAGTTGGTCCTTTACCGTGAATTCGCGGACCTTTTCATAGGTAAGGCAATTCTCCATGGAAAGGGCTATGTTTATTCCGAGTTGTTCCAGAAGGTCGGTTCCGTCTTCGGGGTTATATCTTCCAGGGTCGGGGCTGCCAAGCAGCAAGGCCCCGAATAGAATGTCACCTATCTTTAGCGGGATCAGCGCCCCTGAGCGCAATGTCTGGCCGGCCTCGGACAACATTGGGGGATAGCCGTCACGTTCCGTCGAAAAGACCACCGGCTTGAGCCCGGGTCCGAAAAGCGCGTGGGCCGATTCGCCGTCCATGGGCGAAATCCAGGTCTTGGAGTCTATTTCCCGGCTTGTCCCTGGCTCACTCTGGAAGAACCTCTCAAGCGCTTCGGGATGCGAAAGGAATAAAACGAGAAGCCCTGTCTGAAATCGGTCTTTTATCTCTCGAAGCAATTCCTCTATGAGCCGGTCCAACTCGCGGGTCCTAAAAAGGATTCGCTCGACGGCCGCAAAATGCCTCCAGATTTTTTCGTTTTCCAGGGCGTTGGCAAGCACCTCGACAAGTTCTTTTCGCAGAGCTTTGTTTTCTTCCCGGAGTCTTTGAACATTGCGGGCCCCGGAAGCAGTGGTGCTGCATGAGGCTGGGACCTTAACGGCGGGTTCCGGCGGCTCCTTTTCCCTACTGCGTTTTGACATCGGGTTCAACACCTTGTGAGTAAAGATTCACCGCATTCCTTCATGTCCCGGTGGGATGCCGGAGGCCCGTTAATGAGGACTTTTTATAGAACGCAGGGCGCGCGGAGATGGTAAACAGACCGGCTGCCCTAGCAGGGTGATAAAAAAGGATTGAAATTCCCACCTGCAGTCAAAACTCCATGGGGCCGTCACCCCGACGAAGGAGACTGTGTCATTATTGAATTACGACTGACCGGTTCCCGCCCTGATACTTTTCAAAAATTCACCAAGAACAAAAATCGTCTTCCCAGCCTGCTTTGGGTATCACCGCCCTTTTAACGCTGACCGCATGCCCACAGGCTGGGCAATTTCCGCCCAATCCTTCGCCCCTTGGCTTTAATTTGACTTAAGCTGCCTTAATTGCAGCCGTGAAGCTCCTAACCCCACCCAGCAGACTTATCATTCGTCTCAGGTTAAAACATGTCGCCAGTATCGCCGCTTCTGCACGAACCCCCTCTCGACCTCGTAAAAAAAACTGGCCATACCCTAATACCTTCTTAATAAATCCAAATGGATGCTCCACCCGAGCTTTCCTTCGCTTGTAGATCTGCCCCATTTCAGGTTGCTCAAATCTCTTGGATACTGCTTCCCTTAACTCTTCCGATGCATGGCGCGTAACAGTTCGGCCCTGCTTCGATTTTGTGCACGTGCCAAAGTGCGAACAGAACCGACATTTACTAGGTTTATCAATACGATAGTCCCTTCTCTGCTTTGTTTTATTCTCAAAACGTCTGAAGATCAGCCGGTGACCCTCCGGGCACAGGTAACAATCCGAGTCAGCATCATAGGTAAATTTAGCCTTTTCAAACGGACCAATCTCCGTTTCCTTGTGTGAGGCTTGAGACTGAGAAGGAATCACCACTGTTTTTCCGGCAGATTCTAGCTTTGCAATTTCGCTGGTATCCGAATACCCCGCATCGGCGCACGCTGTCTTGCACTCTCGTCCAAGATAAGCCTCGGCTCCGCCGATCTGAACAGCCATCTGATTCGAGTCATTTGCCTCGCTCACCACGTCTGTGTGAACAATCAGCCCGTTTTTGTCGTCAACAACCGTTTGCATGCAATATCCGCAATGGGTGCCTTGAGGACTCTTTACTACGACGCTTTCCGGATCGATCTGATTTACCTGCCTCTCTTTTCCATCCTTTGTCTTGTCGCCTCGTTCGCTGAACTCGGCCAGAGCATTTTTAATAGACTCCTTAAGCTTATTTGCCTTGGCAAGCTCTTTTGGCATTACCACCAGCGAGCCGCATTGGGATTCACTCTTGTCGATCTGCTCGCACTGGTTCAGAATCTGTTGAATTCTTTGATCAATTTCTTTTAGCTGGTCCTCATACCATTTTTTCTTGTGAAGGTTGGCCTTCCCTGCGTTTGCCCTCAGCTTGGTGCTGTCTACAAACAGTATGTTACCCTCTATCAGCCCCAGATTCAGGCAAAGTCTGGCACAAAGTTTCAAAGCCTTTCTTAAGCCTTCTTTGTTCCTGCGCCGAAATTCGGCAATCGTTTTATGATCCGGCTTCAATTGCTTCATCAGCCAAATGAAGGACAGATTGTTGTGCACCTCGCGTTCGAGTTTCCGGGAGCTATTTACTCCATAAGAGTAGCCATACAAGAGCAGTTTTAGCATGCACCGAGGGTCATATTCGCTGTTCCCTACCTTCCGGTCATCGAGCTCGATCCCCACCTCGCTAAAATCAAGCGCGTCTACAAACGCATCGTAGGCGCGAACGGGGTGATCCTGAGATACATACTGGTCCAGCGTAGGTGGCAGCACCATCATCTGTCTTCGGTCTGTTCCGTGTCGATATGCCATAGCCCCTCCAGTTTGAGGCGCCACTATAGCATATAATGGCTTGATATGCTTGCAATTAATGCCAAATAACCCGATCCAGAGGCCAACAATTACGACACAGTCTCGAAGGTCGGGGTCCAGTGTTTTGCTTTAAATATCAAATAGTTCAAAAAGCTCTGGATTCCGGCTCCCGGACTGGACACTTCCGGGACAGGCCCCGCCGGAATGACGAAATCACCCCTTTTTTAAGGCGTTTTTCCCACCAGCGAGCCCTTTTTCAGCACTCTGCTAGAATATTGGGGGTTTGGGGCCGAGCTCTATGAGTGTGAGCGCTTCGTCAACCGCCCCTTGCGGCGTCTGGGCGGCTATCACCCCTGGGATCCGGTACGGTGGCCGAAGCGCGACCACCGCTTTTCCGATTTTTAGCGCAAGCGCTATTTCAGACAGAGTGCCATATCCGCCCCCGATCGCGATCAGCACATCCGCCGTGTGGACGATGATCGAATTGCGCGCATGCCCCATGTTCGTCGCTATTGGAAAATCAATGAATTCATTTGCATCCGACGTTTCGGACCCTGGAAGAATTCCGAGCGTGACGCCGCCGATTTCCTTGGCCCCGCGGGCCGCCTCGGTCATTACGCCTCCAAGACCTCCACAAACCAGGACTGCCCCCTTGCGGGCAATTTCGCGCCCGACCTCTTCGGCCAGCTCTGTCAAATCCGGCTGGCTGGTCCCGGGCCCGACCACCCCTATCATTGGACTGCCGACTTCTATTCGTTCCATCCCCATTTCCCCACCAGGTTCACGAAGCGAACCCCTCCAAGGTTGGTTTTGTTAATTCCCTCCGCTACTCGTCTGACCAAAATGAGGTCTTGACCCAATCGGTCGCCGACCGGGACAACCAGTCTGCCACCCATCTTGAGCTGATCTATGAGGGGTTGCGGAATTTTAGGAGTGCCCGCCGTAACGATAATACCATCGAAGGGCGCGTCGTCCGGCCAGCCAAGCGAACCGTCGCCGACCCGGACAATGATATTCTGATATCCCAGCTTCTGGAGTATGGCATTGGCGCGATACGCAAGCTCCGGATATCGTTCGACGGAAAAAACCCGGTCCGCCAGTTCGGCAAGTATAGCCGACTGGTAGCCTGATCCCGTTCCTAATTCCAGGACTTTATCTGCGTCATTGAGTTCCAGGCTCTCCGTCATAAGCGCCACAATGTAGGGCTGGGATATGGTTTGATTTTCGGCAATCGGCAGCGGATGGTCGCTGTAAGCCTGGTCCCGTAGCGCTTCATCCACGAACAGATGCCTCGGCACCTTTCGCATCGCCTGGAGGACCCCCTCATCGTGGATGCCCCGCGCAGCAATCTGGGTTTCCACCATGCGTTCACGGGCCTTCTTGAAGTTCACCATGCCGACATTTCCAGTTTGACAGCCGCCCAACCAGTCTTAGACAAATCGCCGAAAACAGGGAGACTATGAACCGTTTTCCAACATTAAAAAGGATAAAGCAAGGAGATTTTAAATGCACTCAGATTCGCGCTCAGAGCAGGTTGGCCCAAGACCAGTACTCGAGGCAGAGCGGATCGGAGATCCCTTCCAGCTTACCGAGCGAAATATGGCGAAGCCTTCGCCGGAACCATGTCCCAAAAGCGAATCGCTCCCGCCCGTTAAAGACCCAGGGCGATACGGGTTCCATTTCCGTTTGAGCCGGCAGCAGAGGGCAAACCTGCGTTCCGGTATAAATGAAAGCGATGTTGTCCTTCCAAGACGAATCATAGTTAAGGAAAAATTTCATATCTAGGTCTTTAAAAACCCGGCGGAATGCCTCCGGACAGTGATTTTCATTCAGGGGCCGAAGGGCAAAAAGGGCCTTCTGAGGATAATCGTTGAGAATGATTCGGATGGCGTCGGCACGTTCGGCGCTATGCGACCCGCCCAAAGATGAGCCGGTGTCGAATATGCCTATCGCTCTGAAAGGCAAGCCGCGCCCGGACAGATCTTCAAGGGCGAGTCCCAGGCTTGGGACCATGCTGTGTGAAGTGTCATCCCAAAGCAGGATCAACGGTTTTGGAATGTTCGCCGATGCCAATCGAAACAACCGTTCCAGGTAAGTGACATCCGCCCGCCTTTGAGATGAGATGAAAAACTTGTCTATCCAGGGCAGTACCAGCGAGGGGATTTTGCCGGAATCGAGCATTCGCTGACCCTGGTTTGCAAGCGCAAAAAGCAAAATCAGACCGTCTGCCCAGGTCTTATGAGATTTTTCAGCCCATGCTAAGACCTGTTCGGTGGATATGCGCTGGTGAGGGCTAAGCGCTCCCGGCCATTCGTATTTGTTTGCATCTGCATTCGTGTGGCTGGGTTCCTTCAGTAGGAAGGATTCAGGCCCTCTTATTCCTGCACGGCCGCAGGGGCCGTCTTCGGCGGCAAGCGGCCCATCGCAGGATGTAAAAAGAGCGGAAATTAACGAGTGTTCAACCGCGCTGGCAGCTTTGGGGGCCAAGAGACGCTCGAACCTCATAGCACAGAGACCCATAGCTGAAGATATGTCGAACGATTTCCGGGTTTCCTGCGTTTCTTTGAGCACCGCCCGGACAAAAAGGCCGTAGAGCGCCGGGGAGGGGAACTGAGCCGCAAAGTCTTCGAATGCCCAACCTCCTGCCGCGCCCACAGAGGCGTTATGCCAGCTCAGGACGACCCGGCCGGTTCGACTGCTGACCTCACGCGAAAGCCGCCTGATCTCAGAGAGTTCCCCGGCTTGGTTCTCAATGAGTTTTTCCCAGAAAGCAATCTTTCGGCTCCGCTCGCCTCCCCAGTATAGATGCTTCATCGCTTGGGTTCGTGGGCCCCGCTGAGCAATTGCCACTTTGGAGACAACAGCCTTTCCGTGTATTCTCCATGCAGATTTCATACGTCCGGGCCGTCTCGCGGTCTTTAAGAACCGCAGGTCCCCGAGGGTCGTCTCAAGACCTTGGTCAGCAAGACTGCATGTCTCGCCCAAACCCGAAATCAACCGTTTCCTCAGGATCCTCCACCTTTTCCTGAGTACCTGTGAAGGTTGTCCTATGCCCGGGAATATCCTTTTTGCATCGATATGCTCAATGAAAGGGCGTAGAGGAAATCTCTTTTCAAAAAGCCAGGTCTCAAGGTTCGGCGGTATCTTCAATAGAAGGCGAATGAAAAATTCATGCACATCCGGACTACGAAAGGTCCTTGATGCCGAGGCGAGCAATTCACAGAAAATCTTGAGAAGCGGCTCCGGAATGTCCATAATTCTTATGCGAAATTTATGGAGCCGGGAGGCCATGCTAATATAATAGCGGTTCGGTTCCACCCCATCGGGATAAAGGAGCAGGGCCAGGGCCTCCTTGCAGGCCGCAGCGGCCTTGTGCGCCTCCAGTGGACAGTCCGGCAATGCTTTAATCTCGTTCATCATTTGCCCTGTCCGCAAAAAATGAAAAATCCCCCGGACCCAAAACCAGAAAAGGTCAGGAGGATTGATTTATGGCTTGGCAATCACCGGATCGGGCGAAGGGCGCGCGGGGAAGTCTTATCAGGACTTTTTCCCGGCTCTTTTGAGCAGCTTCAACGCCTTCTCCGTCTCCATAACCGGTATGATTTCCGCTACGCCCAGATCGGTCCAGCTAAATATGGACGCGGCCAGATGCGAATCGTCTTCAGCTTCGAACAACCGGAATACCCTGTGGCCGGAAACATCGAACCACTCGCCCTTTATCGTAACACCGACTGACTTGCCCGACCCCATTCCACGTTCGATCACAAGGTTTCTATCTTCGGGCGCATAGCTGAATATGGCTATGAAAAGCATACGGATCTCCTTTCTTAATTACGGTTTGATTCCTGCCATTATTACCTTCAACAAAATTACAGGGTTATTATAGAGGCAGCGAATCGCAAAACGCAAGCGATTTGACTTTGGGCCCGGCAGGAAACCGGCGTGAGTCTTAGCCTGGATCACGCGCGAGCATGCCTGACAATACCACGAGGCGCGGGAAGCGAGCTATTAACTGCTGGATGGCGGTACGTCCTCAAATTGCCCAAATTGCTCTGATCCATTCTTCTTGCGGGATTTGGCAGGAATATCGTATGATTTACGGGCATTCAGCATTTCGAGAGCTTTTGCGGATCCGGTTTCCGAGTTGTTGGCAGGTAAAGCCTTAGAATAGTCGGTCCAATTACGAGGGGATATGGCAGTTTTCGGCGGCACATTCAAAAGCGTGATAGAAAACGCGGCAGCATTACTGAAGGGCTTGCCGCTTGAGGACCGAGAGTACTGGGGCTTTCACAAATCCCTCGCACGAATATGCCTCCTTTTTTTCACCTCTCTATATACCGTAGAGACAATCAAGATGATTATAATCCCCGTCTTTAGAGATCATATCACATGGACGTGGTTGGATTTATTGATAAATTATCAGACAGGATTTGTCAGGCGAGGCCTTCTGGGTGAGATTCTATTTCAACTACAGCCAATTATTCCAAGCTTCGTTGTAGCTGCAGTTTTTATATTCTGTTCGTACCTCTTATTTACTCATTTGGTTATTAAATTTTTAAATGACACACCACTATTAGTTTTTCTATTTTTCATCTTTTCGCCTGGTAGTTTGCTATTCCCAATATATGGAGATTCGGTCTTTGGGAGAAAAGAGATTTTCGCATTATGCGCATTTGCGTTATCACTGTCAATATATACAAAAGAATTGGCATGTAAATGGAAAGTTTGTATATTCTTAGCACTATACACAATAGCAACGCTAATTCATGAATGCGCTCTTTTTTTTGCACCACTTGCGGCATGTCTCCTTATATACTCTATTGATACGCATAATAAGCGTTTCCGATCATATCTTTTATGTGCACTGTATGTTTATTTTATTTTATTGGGCTGCTTACTTATATTTAGCATAAATTATAATTGTGATCAATCACGCATTGCACTATCATGGAGTCCCTATTTCCATAATATTGATCCGAAGGCCTATTCGATGTATCTCGACAAAGGTCTTGGAACGGTCCTGGCTGAAACCAAGCGGAAGGCGATCAATTTCAATGCATTCACTGGTCCTTTTTTGATAGATTTCTGCTGGGCGGTTTTGCCCATAATTCTTTTGCTGCTGCACACCACCCATGTGGAGTTTTTCAGGACCCTGCGAAAAAACGAGCCTTTACTTTTCTTCTCAACAATCATCTCACTGCTCATCCCTTTTTTTCTTTTCTGTTTTCAAGATTGGGGCAGGTGGATCTACTTGATCGCTGTGCAAACGTTTCTTTTCCTTATTATGCTGAACAACTTCGGCCTGGTTGCGTATAGGCGGATTTCTCCCATAACCGGAGACCAGTGGCGAATATACATCGTATTTTTGCTTTACTACGCAATATTGTGGGGAATGCCTCACATAAGGTAGTACGCTATATGACCGCATCATGGAGATTGCACCGGTTGCCGCCAATGCGTATACGGTTGCGCAGATTAGAGAAAACTCGATAAACTCGTTTCCTTGGTTCATTACGGAAGGTTCATAGCGACTCAGGATCGGAAACTGGTCTTTTCAACCTCGGATACCTGCTTCCGGCCTCCGTTCAACCACTGCTCACTCACAAGCGAATCCACCCTGTGCGCCTCGGCGATATTTCCCCGTTTGCGGCATCCATCGGAATAAATCCGGCGCTTTTGTTCGAGTATTTTTTCAGCCGCGTGCCGCTGTTCGGGACTCAGGGGCGCTGTGCGAATCAGTTTGACTATGGCCTCTATGCGATATTTGTCCAGGTTCGCAATGTTCGCCGAGAGTTGGTCGGGATGACCGCCACGTTTTATAATAAAGGGTTTTTCGACCAGTCCGATGGGAAAACGCCAGCCGATCCTCAGCCAGAGATCGTAGTCTTCACAAGCGGGCAGAGATTCGTCAAAGAGTCCGGCTAAATCGAAAACCCTGCGGTGGACTACCACAGCCGAAGGGCTCACCAGGCATCTTTCGAGTAGTAGCGGAAAACAGTATCCGCTCGGTTTTCTATGATACTTTCGAGCATTCAGGCGCCTGCCGTTTCGGATCCAGATCTCGTCGGTTTGGCACAGAGAGGTTTCGGGGTGATCCGAAAAAAACTTCATCTGTGAGTGGAGTTTGCCGGGCAGCCATAGATCGTCCGAGTCCAGAAACGCTATCCATTCACCACTGGACCTGGAGATGCCCAGGTTTCGGGCCTTGCTGACCCCCGAATGCTCCTGGCGGATATAGGCTATCTTTCCGCTCAGAGGCGCAAGCGCCTCAACGGTATTATCCGTCGAGCCGTCATCGACCACTATGATCTCGACGTCCTCGGGAACGTCCTTTTGATCGGCAACGGAGCGTACAGCCTCCACCAGGAACTCAGCCCGGTTAAATGTCGGTATTATTACGCTGATCATGACCTGTTCGGCGAAATGATTTCGGCCCCGAACGCATAAAGATTGACCTCCGGAGCTAAGTGGTATAAATATAAAGACTGATGCCGGTCAAACGCGGCCTGCAATTGCGCGTTGTTGTCATATAGCAGATTTTATCGCCCTTTGGAATCGCAAGGTTTCAGGCGTCTTTTAGTTCCATTCTTTGTTTTCGGGGACGAGGTATTTCCCTGATAAAAAAGGATCAAGTCGAGCCGGGTGCAGTCCTTGAACTCCCGTCGTTACGGGATCAGGGATTTTTTTGTTTGAGGACATAACGTAGAGGTGAAAATAAAGTGATGCCGCAATTTCAGCCCAATGGCGTACCCGAGCGGCCCGGCTTGGTCGAAGCCGGACGCCAGATAGAACTGGAGAGTTTTCGCATCATCGACGAAGAGATGGGACGCCACTCTTTCCCACAAGATCAGTGGCGGATAATTCGTCGAGTTATCCATACGACCGGCGATTTCGATTATGCACAGAGGATTCGTTTCTCGCCTGGCGCTGTTTCCTGCGGAATCGAAGCGCTCAGAAATAGAGCTTGCATCTACGCTGACACGCGGATGATTCGGGCCGGGCTTTCCCCTTGGCGTCTTGCATGGTACGGCAATGAGGTAGTTTGTCCGGCTGAAAACCAGCAGAGCCTGGAACTTGCCGAAAGGACCGGGGTGACGCGCACGCTTGCGGCGTTCCGGAATTGCGCTTCGGGTCTGGACGGGGCTGTAATCGCAGTTGGAAACGCACCGACGGCGCTTTTGGAAGTAATCCGCCTCATCGAAGAAGATGGTGTTGGGCCGCGCCTGGTGATAGGGGTCCCCGTCGGGTTCGTGCAGGCAGAAGAGTCGAAGAGCGCTCTTTGCAATCTCTTAAAACAGCCTTCGATAACCGTCCTGGGCAGAAAAGGCGGCAGTTCGGTCGCCGTAGCCATAATCCACGCGCTTCTGGAACTTGCTAAAGCCGGGGAACAAGAATTGCCGAGCTGAATGGGCCACTCATTGTGATATCAATGCCCGGTAATCCGTCTCGATCCGATAATAAAAAAGGCAGGCTCCGCTGCGGGTTCAGCACCGGAACGGCAGCAGCAGCGGCAGCCAAAGCGGCCCTGCGCTACCTGATTACCGGCGTCTGCGCCGATGCGGTGGCAGTGCGGCTGCCTTCGGGCGTCTACCTTGCGGTTCCAGTGGCATGGTGCAGCGTGCAAGGCGGAACTGCATGCGCTTCGGTTATAAAAGACGGCGGAGACGACCCCGATATTACAAATGGAGCAGAGATCAGGGCAACAGTCGGTATCTTACGCCATGGACCTGAGCAAGGCGGCCAGGCCGAGCGCGACCGGCCGGAAATTTTGCTGACGGCAGGCAAGGGGGTAGGGCTGGTCACAAAGCCCGGCCTCCCTGTAGCTCCGGGTGAACCGGCCATAAATCCGGTACCCAGGCAAATGCTCTCTGAAAACATTACTCTTGAGCTGATGCGCGCGGAAAATTTCGATCTCGAACCGTTGTTTTTGAATTCCCCCGATCAGGGTATTTCAGCAGGCCGGAGCGCCCAGAAAGATAGGCCGGCCCTGCACCTGCCGCTTTATACCAGAACCGGGCCGGTGGAGACTATCAAACGGGCCGGCAATTTCTCGGTCCTGGTTGAAATCGAAGTCCCCAGGGGCGAAGAACTTTCCAGGTACACACTCAATACCCGCCTGGGCATTCTCGGAGGAATCTCCATACTCGGCGTCACCGGCCTGGTCAAACCATTCTCTAATGAAGCCTACGAGCAGACCATACAGGCTGCTATTTCGGTCGCCGCCTCGAACGATTGCGGCGCAATAGTCCTGAGCACAGGTGGGAAAAGCGAACGATTCGCCATGGGCCTTCTTCCGGAACTCCCCCACGAGGCTTTCGTACAAATCGCTGATTTTTTTTCTTTTGCCGTCAGGAAGGCGCGACTCTATGGTTTTTCCCGTATAATTCACAGCGTTTTTTTCGGTAAAGCCATCAAGATGGCCCAGGGACATCCTTATACGCACGCTCATTCAGTGCCGCTCGATCTTGACTTCCTGGCCGGGATAGCTCATAGCCTGGGTCATGATGCCGCTCACTGCCGGGAGTTGGCTTCGGCAAATACCGCCCGGCATGCTTTGGAGATTATTGCAGCCAGGGGCTCATACAATATCCTGGATTCAGTTGCCCAAAGGGCCGCCCTGCAGTCGGCGCGGCTTGCAGGCCAGGGCGCCGGGATCAGGCTGTTCCTTTTCGATTACGACGGCCGCCTGCTTGCTGATGTAAAATGAATGCAATCGATACGGGCTTTTTCAATCGCGGGCATAGCCCAGCTCGCAGAGCGTGGAGTTCTAACGTCTTGAAACCAAGTGAGTGGAAGCCGCCCGTGATTGCGGCAATTGGAATGGGTACCGGCCCGCAGTGCCTGGGGACTTTGGCCCTCGAGTTGATCGGTGCTGCGCAAATTTTGGCCGGTAGCCGCAGGCATCTCGAACTCTTCCCGGACCATGCCGGCGAAAAACTTTCGCTCAAGCCCCCTCTATCAGAGAGCCTGGAAGAAATCGGAAGGATTTCAAGGACAAAGCGCACCGCGGTCCTTTGCTCGGGCGATCCTTTGTTCTTCGGTATTGGAAGGACACTGGCGGACAGATTTGGCAGGGAGCGCCTCGTGGTAATCCCCAATGTCACCAGCGTTCAGACCCTGTGCGCCAGGGTCTGCGAAAGCTGGGATTCAATTGAGGCCGTGAGCTTCCATGGCATCAAGGGCGGGGCGGGCATTGGGAGCATCCTCGATATCCTTGACAGAGGCCGGAAGGCAGCCGTAATCACCGACCCTGAGCATATGCCGCAATGGATAGCACGCGAATTGATCAAATCAGGCCAATGCGAATGCAAGCTCATCATCGGGGAGAACCTGGGGACCTCATCCGAGAAAGTGGGGTCATTTGTGCCTTCGGATGTCGCAGACTTGGAGTTTTCGCCCTTGAACGTCATTCTTATCCTACCTGCCCAACCTGTCGCCAAAACTGATAAAAGGGACAAGCACGGACGGATTTTCGGGTTTGACGAGGAGGCGTTTGAACGGCAAGCCGGGATGATTACAAAGATGGAAGTCAGGGCGGTAGTGCTTGCTTCACTTCAGCTCGAGCAGGGGCAGGTCCTTTGGGATCTCGGCGCGGCCACAGGTTCGGTCTCCGTGGAAGCCCTCAGGATAGCACGTTTGAAACGGGTGTTAGCGGTCGAAAATAACCAATCCAGGTATTTCAAACTCCTTCAAAATCTGGAGAAGTTCGGCGCATCAAAGGTGGAGGCAGTGTGCGCAAGGGCCTCTGAGGCGATCGGCGCCTTTCCCGACCCGGATCGGGTCTTCATCGGGGGAAGCGGCAACGATCTCAACGCTATCCTTGAAGCCGTAGCCCAGCGGCTCCTTCCGGATGGTAGAGTGGTACAGACGATCGTCCTGCTTCGAACGCTCGAAAAGGTGAGCGCCTTCTGGAAGGACAGGGATTTCAAGGTATCGATCGTTCAAATCCAGGTGAATCGCTCAGTTCCTGCCGGGAAAGACCTGAGGCTCGAGGCGCTCAATCCTGTCTTTATCTTATCGGCCTGGCGAAGTAACTGAGCGGGCCAGAGGGCCATAGGCGCTGCTGTACCTCTCGCAAAATTGCTTCCAACTAAACCTGTGCTCCTGAGTTCCGTAATGTTCAAGGGAAAATGACGCAACGGCAGATCCCATCCGGCATGCTATATTCCATGGCAGATTCATGGCTCTGCCCTTGAGAACCCCCGCTCGAAAAGCGTCACCCGCTCCGGTCGGATCCAGGACCTTATGGACAGGAATAGCAGGGATAAGCAACCTGTCGCCTCCGATATCGATCGTAGCCCCTTCCGATCCGTTTGTGGTGATTACCACTTTTACTGCATCATAGAGATTTTCTATTTCCCAGTCAGTCATCCGGAGAAACAGCGCGAGTTCATAATCATTTGAGATGAAGCAGAGCCCCCCTGAAACAACATCCCGCAATTCATCGCCTTCCCAGATATTCAGGCTTTGCCCAGGGTCGAAGAAAAAGGGCGCATTGGCAAGCCTGGCTCCTTGGGCCAGGTTCATCATGTCCCTCTTGTTACCAGGCCCTATGAACACCTCATCGGAACCATCGAACGATGGAAGGTCCGCCTCGACGGCCATTGCTCCGGGATTGAACGCAGTTATCTGATTATCATCCAGGTCGGTCGTAATGTATGCGCCTGCGGTATAGATGCCCGGAATCTGCTTTATGTAGGCTGTCGGCAAATTATTTTGGACCAGCCAGTGTTCATACCGGGCGAAATCCTCCCCGGCGGTAGCCACAATGAAGGGGGACTCTCCCAGAAGGGCCAGGCTATACGCAATGTTGCCGGCAGTCCCTCCGAATTTTTCGACCAGGTTGTTTATGTTGAAGCACACGTTCAGCGCGTGAATTTTGTCGGGCAGAATGTGATCGACAAAACGACCCGGGAAATCCATGATGCGGTCATAAGCCAGAGAGCCGGAAACGTAAATTGGCATTGTATACTCCTGTTTGCGTAGTTGCTGGACGATACATTATTCTCCAAATTTTGCAAACCCCCGACGCACATTAAAATCATTAGGTACTTCCATGTCGCGTCGGCTTTTCCTCTCACCCTTTACTGTATCATCTTATTCGCCTGAGCCTCCCCAACACCATGAGGGGCTGGAAGTGAGCTATTAACTGTGAGGATGGTGGTATGTCATCGAGTTGGCTAAATTGATCTAATCGGCATTTCTTCTTGCGGGTTTTGATTGGAATATCTTATGATTTACGGACATTCGGCATTCTAAGAGATTTTTCGGATGGAATCCGATCCGCAAAATACCGCTCGCCTCCGGTTGGGATCAAGTTGACGCATTATTCAGGAGGACTGAACCTATTCTATGTTAACAAAAAAGCAAATTCCACTGATCTACCTTCTTCTGACGGCTGCTGCCATCGTAGCGTTCTGGCAGGTCAGTCAGTGCGATTTTATTCATTATGACGATCCTTTATACGTAAGTGAAAATATCCATATCCGGGACGGTATTTCTATGCAGGCGATTCGGTGGGCATTGACGACCTGTTATGCCGGAAACTGGCATCCCCTGACATGGATGTCCCACATGCTCGATGTTCAACTCTACGGATTAAACCCGCGCTGGCATCATCTGACGAATCTCCTGTTCCACATTGCAAATACGCTGTTGCTCTTTTTCGTTTTTCACCGGATGACCAAAGCGCCCTGGAAGAGCGCTTTCGTAGCGGCTTTGTTTGCCATTCACCCCCTCCACGTGGAATCCGTCGCCTGGGTGTCTGAGCGAAAGGATGTTCTTTCCACTTTCTTTTGGATGCTCACCATGGGAGCCTATATCAATTATGTCGAGCATGGAACGGAGGACAGAAGACAGAGATCAGAGGACAGAGAACGGAGATCAGAGGACAGAGAACGGAGGACAGAGGACAGAGAACGGAGGACAGAGGACGGAAGACAGAGTAGAGAGGACGGAAGTTCCTTCTCCGTCATCCGTTTTCCGTCATCCGTTTTCCGTTATTTGGCTGTTCTCATATTTTTTGTTTTAGGACTTATGGCGAAGCCGATGCTTGTAACTCTTCCCTTTGTCCTGCTGCTATTGGACTACTGGCCTCTGCAGCGCTTAGACCAAAAGAAACCAGCCCTGCAAACCCGCACAGAGGCAAGTCAGCAGGGTGCGGAAAGCAGGGAACGTGAACCGCTGTCTGTGAAAAACAGAAAGGGCAAATCGGGCAAGATGCGAACCGGGCAGGGCATGGTGAAAGAAGAAGAACCAGTGGCCCATAAATACCAATGGGCATTGGTTCGCCCTCTGCTCCTGGAAAAAATCCCACTTCTTGTGCTTGCAGCGCTCTCATGTATCGTGACATACGCCGCCCAGCAAAAAGGAGGAGCGGTAAAATCTATTGAGTCATTTCCACTGGGTGTTCGTGTCGCGAATGCCTTCGTTTCCTATATCATCTACATCGGAAAGACGGTCTGGCCAAGTAATCTTGCCGTTCTTTATCCTCATCCGGGCTTGTGGCCCCTCTGGCAGGTCCTGGGCGCTGTGCTGCTCCTTGGCGCTGTAACCTTAATGGTTATCCGGACGGCAAAGAGATTCCCTTACCTGGCAATGGGATGGCTGTGGTTTCTCGGTACACTTGTGCCTGTCATAGGGATTGTGCAGGTAGGAGACCAAGCCATGGCCGACCGATATACTTATATCCCCCTGATAGGGCTGTTCGTCATGGCGGCATGGGGAATTCCGGAACTCTTGAGAAATTGGCAGCCCTCCCGCCCACCCCGCAAAGAGGCGCTTTTTGCGTTACCGGCATTGATCCTGCCATGCCTTTTAATTGTTACATGGACACAGGTCGGGTACTGGCGGAATAGTATTACGCTGTTTGAGCATGCCCTGAAAGTTACCAACGGCAATTATCTTATTCACAATAACCGGGGTAATGTCTTTATCGGCCTTGGCAATCTCACGCAGGGGATTGAGGATTTTGACAGGGCTATCGAAATCAAGCCCAAATATGCTCATGCCTATAATAACCGGGGTGCCGCCTACGACAGACTCGGCAATCACAGGCAGGCGATTTCCGATTATGACAGGGCCATCGAAGTCGATCCTGAATATGCAACGGCTTATTATAACCGGGGTGTTGCCTACGACAGACTCGGCAATCACAGGCAGGCGATTTCAGATTATGACAGGGCCATCGAAATCAATCCTGAATATGCAGAGGCATATATCAACCGTGGTGTGACCTATGACGAACTTGGCAACCAGAGGCAGGCGATTTCCGATTATGACAGGGCCATTGGAATCGATCCTGAAAACGCTGACGCCTATAATAACCGGGCTATCGCCCATGGTAAACTTGGCAACTACTGGCAGGCGATCGAGGATTGTGACAGGGCCATCGGGATCAACCCTAGACATGCGGGGGCATTTTATAACCGCGGTGTCGCTCATTACAACCTTGGGAATCTCAGGAACGCGTTTGAGGACATGAAAACAGCGGCAAACCTTGGCAATGAAGATGCGAAGAACAATTTGAGAAACGCAGGGATAAACTGGTAACCGGTATCCTGATACCATCAAGATTTCTTCATACTCGTATCATTGTGATGCCCTCACCGCAACAGGATAGATGAGGCGATTCCTTTTGTCCGGCCGGTTTACCAAGCGGAATCCCATGCAAAACCCCATGCCGATCAGGTTTGAAATTTGCCCGTTGCCGATCCGGTTGTCATATGACGCGTCTTTTGGTAGAATCACCCTCCAATCCCTTATGGTTTCATGACGGACACTCACTTAAAAACCTGATGTTCTACCTGGGTAGAGTCTTTGAATGGACCATGGGATGCTCATCCTGCTGGTCCGGACAAACAAGGCCGGCCCCGCGCCATGTATCCCAAATGGCGTATTCGGGCCAACAGCTTGGGGCCTTCCGTTCCGCGTCTCCAGCGGGGTTCCTCGCAGATGCTGCCGGTGCTGATGTTGCTGAATCTTTCCAATAACCAAAGGAGAAATCATGAGAGAAGTTGTCATCGTAAGTGGAGCGAGAACCGCGGTCGGAAATTTCATGGGGTCCCTGAAGGACATCCCCGCTGCCCAGCTCGGAGCGGTATGCATTCGGGAGAGTTTGAAACGTGCCGGCCTGAGACCCATGGCGACGCAGGATATGGTTTCCTTTGCGCCCGAGAAGTTGAAAGGAACGGGTCTGATCGAGTTGGAGCAGAAATACCGTCAATGGGATGATTCACATCGCGAAATCGCGGTCGATGAGGTCATAATGGGCAATGTGGTCCAGGCCGGTCAGGGACAGAATCCGGCCCGTCAGGCCGCCATTTATGCCGGTATGCCCAAGGAGACCCCGGCTTTTACCGTCAACAAAGTCTGTGCCTCCGGAATAAAGTCCGTTGCCCTGGCTGCTCAGGCAATCGCAGCCGGTGATGCCGAAGTCATCGTGGCTGGCGGGATGGAAAGCATGAGCCAAATTCCCTACGCCATGCCGAACTTGCGCGCGGGCGCCCGCATGTTCAATGTGGAGGCCGTTGACCTGATGGTCCATGATGGATTGTGGGAGCTCTATTACGGTTATCACATGGGGGTAACCGCTGAAAACATAAGCGAGAAATACGGGATCAGCCGCGAAGACCAGGACAAACTGGCTTTTGAAAGCCATCAGCGCGCAAGAGCCGCGATTGCTTCCGGCATACTCAGGGACGAAATCTTCCCAGTTACGGTGCCAAGGCCTAAAGGTGATCCGCTCGTGTTCGAAGTCGACGAACGTCCGATGGATACAACCCTGGAGAAAATGGCCAAGCTGAAGCCGTTTTTCAAAAAAGACGGCGCCGTCACGGCGGCCAACGCCTCGGGTGTCAATGATGCAGCCGCTGCGGTCCTGGTAATGTCCAAGGACAAAGCCGATGAACTGGGGCTAAAGCCCCTGGCCTATATAAAGTCGTATGCGGCAGGCGCCATTGATCCGGCCTACATGGGCTGCGGGGTTATTCCCGCCACCCGGCTGGCTCTGAAAAAGGCGGGATGGACCATGGACCAGGTGGACCTTATCGAGCTGAACGAGGCTTTTGCATCTCAGGCCCTGGCCTGCATGCGGGAATTGAAAATGGATTGGAGCAAAGTCAATGTGAATGGCGGCGGAATTTCCATCGGTCATCCCATAGGGTGCACCGGGGCACGAATAACTTACGCCCTGGCGATGGAAATGAACCGTAGAAATTCCAGCAGGGGCATGGCCACTCTGTGTATCGGCGGGGGGATGGGCTTCACCCTCACTCTGGAAAGAAAATAACCATTTGCGGGGCGGGGCAGTGGGCGGGCGGTCCTAAGAGCCGGGAATCTCTTGCCCGCTCACGCGCCCCGTGAACCTGTCGATGGAATTGCCCGTTGAGGGGTCATCGAGCATTTGCGGGTTGTCCGGATCTTAGAGACCGGTTCTCACCTGCCTGCCCGTTTTCGAGCTTGCCGGAGGAGTTCGGCAAAGGTTTTGTCTCCTCCTGTCTCAGTCTAAGTCAGGGTTTCCAGTTCCGCGATTCTTTTTTCAATTTTCAAAGAGAGTTTCAAAGTTGCCCTTTCAGCCGTAACACGGTTTACCGCAGTTGCATCACCGTTTCACTGCCGGGCAGGACCCGTGGTATCCTCTGCCATCAGTTACGCTGACCACCTGCGGGAACTGACAAGGAGATTGTATGAGTGATCGACCGGGTGCATTTTTGGAAGCCCTCGGGTACTCCGAGCAACCTTTCGGCATGTTCTATACCGATACGGAGCCTGAGAGCGGATTTGTGCCAAAGCAGGGCGCCGCGTTCTCAAGCGAGATGGAGAAACGGGGCGAGGTCGACTTTTCTGTGCTTTTTGAGAACTGGTCGTGCGTAATGGGACATATATGGCTTGCCCGAAAGAAAAAGTCCGCCGCCTATTTCGAAGCCAGGCGCTTCGGATGCATCGGTGGTTCATTCTACCTCGGCTTCCACAAACCACAGCTCGAATTCATTGCCCATTACGTCTCAACCGGCATCCCGGGCCACTTGAATGGTGAACGGTACCTTCCCTCACCGGAGGTGACGCGGCGGTTTTTCAATGAACTCTCACCGAGGCAGGCCCCCGCCAGGTTCTGCGTATTCAAACCGCTTAGCCTGTTCAAAGAAAATGAATCACCGGAGATTGTGACTTTCTTTGCCAGGGGTGAGACGATGGCCGGCCTATGCACGCTTGCCACGTTCGTTACCGAGGATTTCGAAGTAGTTACCTCGCCCTTTGGCGCTGGGTGCAGCTACATTGTCACATGGCCCCTGCACTACCTGAAACAGGGCAGGATGAAGGCCGTTATCGGAGGCTGGGACCCGTCGGACAGGAAGTTCTTGAAAACCGACGAGATGACCTTTTCCATTCCCTATGAAATGTATCTTCTTTTCCTTGATAGATGGGGGGAATCTTTTCTGCTGACCGATACCTGGGCTGGGGTGAAGAAGAAAATCGCACGAAGCAGGAAAGTATGGGGTGAGGAATGAAAAGGCCTCCCGCCCCCACCCGTCTCGCGGGTGGGTGGGCTGTCGAGAATGAACGGGCGGTCTCCGCACTACGCGCTCGCACATCGCTAAGGGAGGCCGGGCAAGCCCACTTCACAAAGTGAAGTAGGGCAAAGCCCCGCAAAGCGAGATCTTTACACCGGATTCGCTTGACTTTCTGATGCGCTTAACATTTGGCTTGCCTTCAAACGCACCACGTTTAATCTGTGTGCGTTCTGCATGGCTGCGCGCACGGTCGCTCCTCTTATCCCGTCAGGCGCATTTTTTTAAGTAAGGTATTATACAAGTCTGTCATACAAGGGAAATTAAATGAAAATTTCCAGAGGAATCTACGGACTTAAAGGGCTTAGAAGGTTTGGCGCAATCACCAGTGTGCTCGTCAAACACGGGTTTGGCGATATTCTCGAAAGGGTGTTCAGCGTCAGGAAAACACGCCCGGAGGTCTCCGATGGGGAGATGTTTCTGCGGAGCGGGTTCCCATCGGCCCGCCGCATCCGGCTGGCGCTGGAGGAGCTGGGGCCGAGTTTCATTAAGCTTGGCCAGCTCATGAGCACAAGGGCCGACATTTTCCCTCCCGAATACATAGCTGAATTCAAAAAGCTCCAGGACATGGTGCCTCCGGTTTCTTTCGAGGAGGTCAAGGCGGTTATCGAACGAGAGCTCAGAAGGCCCATCCTCGGAATCTTCGCCGAGTTCGACGAGAAATCAATCGCAGCGGCCTCTGTTGGCCAGGTGCATATAGCAAAGCTGCATTCTGGGGAGAAGGTCGCGGTCAAAATCATTCGCCCCGGAATCGACCGTCGGATAAAAGAGGACCTTCGTCTGATGTATTTTATAGCCGGCAAGGCTGAAAAAGCGCTCGAAATCGGCAGGGTCATCGGCGCAACGAATCTTGTCCTGGAATTCGAGCGCAATATAACCCGCGAACTCGATATGATGATCGAGGCCGGAAGTATTGAAAAGTTCACAGTCAATTTCGAGGAGGTCCGGGAGATTTACATCCCGAAGGTCCATTGGGATTACACGACCAGGTCTGTGCTGGTTATGGAACATATCGAAGGCATAAAGATGGATCAGGTCGAAGAGATCCGCGCGGCTGGAATCGACCCAAAAGAGGTGGCATTGATCGGGTTGCGCTCCTTTTCCCGCCAACTCATGCTCTACGGCTTTTTCCATGCAGACCCGCACCCCGGAAACACAATCGTCATGTACGACGGGCGGGTGAGCCTCGTGGATTTCGGCATAACCGGTTATCTGGACGAGGAGTTGATGCGCCAGATCGCCAACCTCTTTCTGGGATACGCCGAACACGACTACGACATGGTTATGGATGCCCTGATGGATGCAGGGCTGATAAACGAGGATATGGACCTCAAAAAGTTCCGGGGCGATCTCAAGGACGTAAGCGAATCATTCTATGGCCGCTCCCTTCAGCACATCTCGGTAAAAGACGTCTCTGACCAACTGATGGATATTGTCCTCAAATACCACATCAGGCTTCCAAGAAATCTTCTGCTGCTTCTGAAAACATTTATCCAGACTGAGGCGCTCGGAAAGATACTTGGCAGCGACGCCAGCATCCTCGAGGTGACAAAGCCCTTTGCCAAACAACTCCTCCAGCGCGGCTTGAACACCCAGAGCATCCTGAAAAATCTGGATCGGGAGGGCCGTGCGATGAGCGTGTACGCAAGGAGTATCCCCAAACATCTAAACGATATCCTCAGGCAGACAGCGTCCGGCAGACAGCAGATAGAACTTCGCCACACCGGCCTGGAGGAGGTGCGGGGCCAAGTCGAGAAAGGCGTAAACCGGCTGACGGTCGGGATCGTAATCGCAGCATCGATCGTAGGCGGCGCGATGATTCTTAATTCCGGCCAGAAAATCATGGAGTTCACCTTTAACTTTCTCGGCCTCCAGACCGTTTCGCTCACGGCAATCCTGGGAGTAAGCGGTTACGCGGTCGCCACCCTTCTTGGAATATGGCTCATTGCCTCAATCCTGAGGTCGGGCAGGCTTTAGGGCAGTGAACAGTGAACAGTGAGCAGTGAATAGTGAATAGTGAATAGGGAATAGTGAATAGGGAATAGTGAATAGGGAATAGGGAATAGGGAATAGGGAATAGGGAATAGGGAATAGGGAATAGGATAAAATAATTCCTTTTGATTCTATCGCTTCGCGAGGAACAGTGAGCGGAAAAACAGTGGAGGAAAATATATGGTCACAGCGCTTCTTTTAATCGATATCCAGAACGATTATTTCCCCGGCGGAAACATGGAAGTCGAGGGCAGCGTGCAGGCAAGCCTGCGCGCCCGTGAAGTTCTCGATTTGTTCAGGAAAATGGCAATGCCCGTCATTCATGTCCGTCACATATCCGTGCGGCCGGGAGCCACTTTCTTTTTACCGGGCACCGGGGGGGTTGAAATTCACGAAAACGTGAGGCCTCTTTCCACAGAAACCCTCATCGAAAAAAACTATCCGAACAGCTTCCGTGATACACCACTGCGGCAAATTCTCGAAAAAGAGGGGGTCGCCCGGCTCGTGATAGCCGGTATGATGACGCACATGTGTGTGGACGCAACTACGCGCGCCGCTTTTGACTATGGCTTTGGCTGCACAGTGGTGCACGATGCCTGCGCGACAAGACAGCTCTCGTTCGGAGGCGCAACAGTCCCAGCCGTCCAGGTTCAGTCGGCTTTTCTCGCTGCGCTGAACGGACTTTACGCGAAGGTCGCCTCAGCCGGTGACTTTATTTCCAGGGAATCTGCAAACGAAGAAAGAAAATCGTGATTCGTCTCTAGTGCCCATCCGCAAACACCCGATGAGATACTTGCAGTATCCGATGCGGATTTTTTGACCTAATGGGAAAGCATTTTTCGTCCTGGCAAGGAATCGAGGGCTTGCACGGAGGCGTACTCTTCACTCTTCACTCCTCGCTTCATTCTTGCTTCCCGCTTCCCGCTTCTTGCTTCACTCTTCATTCTTCTCCCCCTCCCTCCCAACGCTTGCTTTCAGCACGATTTCTTGTTAAAGATAAGGTCAGGTTTGCGCCCATAGCTCAGCTGGATAGAGTGCCGGACTACGAATCCGTAGGTCGGGTGTTCGAATCACCCTGGGCGCGTCAGTAAAATCAAGGGGTTAGCCGGAAAGCGGTTGGCCCCTTTTATTTTACGTACTTGCTACGTACGCGGATTACGGTTTTCCCCCTTCCGGAACTCTTCGGTCAATTTCTCGTAATAAGGTAAGTCGAATATCTCCCCGGGGTTATCAACGGCTTCTTGGGTAGCTATGTCGTAGACGAGGCGCTTCCTCCTCATCAACCTTCGTTATCGGAACGAACAGTTCGCGATTGTTTATATCCCTGCATCTCCCTAGCAAAAAAATCAGCCACGAGGGTAACGAGGTAGGAAGCTCCGTGGTTTGGGTGGGCTATTTGAGTCCAGCTAGGTAAATCAGCTCCTGGACTACGACTCTTATCTCAAGTAAAAGCTTGTCAAGGTCGCTCCGTACTGCGTGATAACGCCTGCTGTGGGCAGACTTGTCTCCGATGTCCTTCAGCTTTGTCAGCGCTCTCTTGCTGTTTCTTGTCAAATTCCACGATGGCTCGGCAAGTGTTAACCTGATAAGCTCTGAAAGAAAATAGAAGTCCCCATTGCCATCCTTGATCTTACTTGCGATCTTGTGAGACTCAAATGTTTCAATAATCAATGTTTCAAGAAGCCGCCTAACCATAACGGCACAAGCGTCGTACCAGCCGTTGTAATAACAGCCATTTACCTGATGAGCTACGCGTTCTATATACCCACGCGTCCCCTTAACAAGGGCAAGAGCAATCACTGGTTGCCCAGGCGCGTTCAGCCCGGCTTCGGCAGGAAGGAAGGCTTCCTTGCAGTCACTCTGTATGGCGGCAACAAAGTCTCTGATACGGTTTGCTTCAGTAGTCATCCCTGCTGAACCTATATTCTAAAGTCTTTTAGGTGCCGTGCCATGCTTTCAAATATCTTGTCAATCTGCTCGGTCGAGGCTTCTGGAGATATGTGTAACTGTATATTTATGTGTAGTTGGGGCAGGCGTCCGTGTGACCCATGCGGTTTTTCATCGAGTAAGGGAGTGCCGTTTTCAACAGCCTCGATTTCATTGGTTGCTGCGGCAGGGGTCGCCTTTACCTTTGGCTCTTGGATTTTTGGTTGTTTCGCTGAGACAGGCGGCCTCAGTTTTTGCGGCGCTGCGTCGGCGGGCGGAGAAGGGTCGGCCTTTAGCAGTAGTAGGTAAAATGAGGTGAACATTCTTGCGGCAGCTTGTCCGCAACGACAGTAATTCATAAACCAAGACTCAAGGTTTTTCCGGTCGCTCTCAATCGACGGGAACAGATCGCGTATCTCTTGAGGATATATCTTTTCAAGTAGCGTCTGACAGACGGCTGGGTACATAGAATCATCACGCCAGTCATATGCTAAATCGGTGGGTTTTCCATCTTCGTCAATAATTCCCAATTTCTTGAATGGACTGATTAGGTTCGCGCGCGCCGACTCCTGAGTCATCGAAAGACCACTGGAAATATAAGTTGCTGTGACCGTTGTCGGCACCTTCTGTTTGAAAAGGTTCCGCAGTTTCCACCAGTTTGATTCTCCAATCTTCGGGAAAGACTTATCGTTGTCCGCCATCAGACCCTCCAATTCGGTATAGTGTTCTCAAACCCAACGAGAAATTGTATGGTTTCCGGATTAAACTCCCCGATGTGGCTAACTCAAGACCTTTATCGGCAGTGACGGATCGATCCTACTCCAGTTTTATGGCCGCTCTGACGTTAGACTTCCCATCATCTTACATTTACTGTATATTTTATCGTGGGAGGCTTGACAAGAACTATTGCACTTCTATCTAGCGGGCTTTCCCATTGGTTCATATCACTGACATTGTTTTTTCCTTACTCCCTTTTTTGGAATTAGAAAGTATAGGAAAAGTAGCGTTTTTACCGTTATTATCGTTAAACCGTGGCCCTGTAAGAGTTTACGGCTTAACGCTACTTTTAAGTGCCGTTAAAGTAGCGTTTAAGGTAGCGTTAAGCACTCAAAACCTTATCCCGTAAGGCTTTGCCGATCTTCCCCGTACGCTATAACGCTACGTACGCTAAAAATCCCGCTCTTTCTAAATGTGATCTGCCGTGACCGTCCACCTCTGCCTTCAAGGTTGCTCTCTATTCCCGATTGCCTCAAGAAGGTAGCGGTCCGCTTTAACCGCCTGGTCAAAATGTGCGGGGCTTTCGGCCAGCTTCTCAGCCTCTGCACCTCTTCGGACACCACTCCTTTCAAAGTTTCCAGCAGGTGCGTCGGGGTGCCCGTCCATTCCGCCGTGCCGGACATCAGGTCCATAATCGCCACGGCTGTGAGCGGAAATGCGATAAGGACCCGCTAAAGGACACGGAAACGAGACCCACCCGGTTAAAAAGTTGTTGATTGTATTCATGTACTAACCGACTAAGATGAATGGTGCTCCGAACTTTGAAGTTTAACGTTTACCTTTACGCAAAAGGATTGCCAATGCCAAAAAAACTCGTCGAGATCGCGTCGGAAATTGTCCAGGCACAGGTTTCCCGCACCCCAATGACCTCGGCCGGCATCGCGTCCTCTCTTCGACAGGTTTTCAGCGCTCTTCATGAACTTCAAAAAGCTGAAACAGAGGGAATCGAAATAGCTTCGACCGCAGAGGAGGTTGCCCCACCTGTTCTCAGCCCGGCAAATTCTATTCAAAACGACAAAGTTATCTGTCTCGAATGCGGTGCAGAGATGAAGCAGCTCACGTCGAAGCACCTGGTCTCCCATGGGATGAGCGGGAAAGATTACAGGAAGAAATACGGATTTTCTATGAGAACGCCATTGTCCGCAAAGTCATTGACCAAAGCGAGAAGCAAAGCGGCGAAGAAGAGGGGACTGCCCGAAAAGCTGCAGAAATACATTGAGTCAAGAAGGCAGGCAAAGGCCAAGGCGTCAAAGCCTGCGGTAACAGAGAAAGTGACGGCCGGCAAACCAAAACGGACGAGACTTCGGAAGAAGACGGCATCATGATTACCGCACTTGGGTTTTAGGAGTCAGAGAATTCATCTGGCAGAAGCCGTATAATTCTTACTATTGGATCTTCCGTTGAAATTGTGGCTGAAAAAATCCGCGGCGTTCTCGGTAATTTCAACGGAACGGGCAAAATAGTCCTGGATAGTGTTAGACATATCTTCACCAAACAGCACTTTATTATCCTGCTCGTTTCCTTTCTCCATTTCTTTATTGTGCCAATTGATATCGTTCATAAAATCCACCGTTTGCTTCATCTTCATTTCAAAGAGGCTGCAGTAAATACTGAGCATTCTGATGCCGTGATCGATTCTTTCCCGCATTTCCTCTTGTATCATGCCGTTTTGGCATTTCTGGACTTCCATTTTCTCCCTATCAGCTTTAGTCACCGATGTTACATTTCTTTTAATGAGCTCCTTGGATTCCGCGGCTAATTGTTCCGTTCCGATCATCCAGTCATAATCGTCCTTGGCCGATATGATTTTCAAAGTGATCGCCAGGATGTCAATGGAGATTAACAAGAAGGTGAGAATCCAATTCCACTTAAGTATGTTGAAGTTATTCTTGCTTAAGTCGTCTAACGCGTTGCTTCTCGTCAGGAAATCATCGGCGGTCTTGGCATCAAAGGTCCTTAATTCGCTTTCCTTCAGCTGTTGAATTTGATGGATTTCCAGCCTCTTATCCCGAATCAGTTCGTTATTCCTCCTGCTCGCCTCGGCCAATTCTTTTTCCCGCAGTTCCAATATCTGGCTTTTTTTTAACCTATCTTTTTTTTCTCTTTCAAGGAATTCCTTGAGCTGGCCTTCCATGTAGGCGATCTTTGCCTCGATGGCTTTCGCCACCGGCCCGTTCCCTGCTTTCCCGGTCCGCTTACTCAGGCCCGCTATCTCATCGGCCAGGAGTTCGTATTGCTGACCTATTTCTCTTCTCAACCGCTGGATCTCCTCACTACTGGTTCCTTCGAGGTGGTTTAAAGCCAAACTGCCTATGTCGTTTATCTCTTTAGATAGAGTGGCTATGTCGCCTTCTTTTTTCTCGATCTGTGAGTTGTGGCGTTTCAAAATTTCTTCTTTTCTGATTTGGTTCTCCCGGTAAATATATTCCTGAATATTACCCTCAAATAGCCGCAGGACCAAAGCGTGAGCTATGGTGTAAGCGAAAAGCGACGCCACAAGCAGCCGGCCAGCCACAGCAAGGAAAGCGGCGAGCTTTCGGGAATGGTCCCCTTTATGGTAGGTCATGACGACATAGCGGTCTATGTTGAAAACGATGAGCGCCCAGGAGATGCTGCCCAAAAGAGATACATGGGGTTGGGTTTTGAAGGTTGTCGAGAGGAAATAATAGCTTGCGACCATTCCCAGGATTGCTGGCGTCACTACCAATCCCCCCAGCGCAACATACTTGCCCTTGGTCGCTTTCGAGCAGTTTTCTAGGGCGCGCAGGTCAGCACCACTACAGAAGATCAAGAACCTGGTGATAATTGAAAATTTCAGTTTCTCCGTCATGATCGCCTCTCTTCATGGAAGAAGGTAAAGCCTCTATGTGTGTCTCCCTCGCCACGGGTTCAAAACACGATCAAGATCTACTACCAAGTGCTTTTCCCACGCTCGCCGCCGGTGGAACATCCATTTCAAACTTGTCGCGGGATCTGTGTTCGTAAGCTGTCCTCAAAACCGTCATACAGTGTGTCGATCATTCGGAAGTAGAAGTCCATCTCATTGTCCATCGAAATACGGGCTGCCTCGTGCAGTCTCGGAAAGTTCGCGTACTTATCGAGTGAAGCCAGCTGAGGTGCCATCCGCTCCATGAAGGATTGTCTGCTCGATTGAATGGTCGCTTGCAGTTGCTCAATTTGCTCCTTTGCAAACGCCGTTAATTGCTTTTGCAGGTCCATGCCCATCATGGTAATGAGCCCGTTCGCGTGCTTTCTCGCTATCTCCAGCCTTATATTGCCGTAGAACTCGAAAAACTTTTCACGCTGCTTGTAAATGGCTTTCAGTTCAGCAACTGCGATTTTCTCACGCTCTCTCTCCAGGGGAGAGCCGAAAAAACGAGCTATTAACGATGGTTCGCGGTTCAGAAAATTGGTAATCTCGATCAAGACTCCTTCGTTTTCCCCCCCACTGCGGACGAATTCCCGCAATTGTTCAGCCATGACCTTGAGGTCATCGGCTGACGCTGCGGATGTTTCCTTTTTTGCTAACTGGTTCATAATTTTACTCCTTCGACAAGGGGTTTCACTGCAGGCCGATCTAGCGCAATTTTCCGGCAACCCACTCATGCAACGACTGCTCAAGCGGTTTAAGATTCTCTTTCGTCTTTTTGGAAAGCTCGGCCATCCTCTTTTCGACGTCCTTTTTGAGCGGGATATAATGTTTTGTGTAGAATAAATAGTCTCTGATCCTTGAGGAGTGGGCGAAATAGTCATCCAGCTCCCAACTGCGGACGTCAACAAAAGTATCCCGGAAACTCAGTTCATTTTTGGCGATGAATTCGAAACCATCTGCTGTCCGAACGATGTGCAAGGAAAGAGGGGCTAAAAACAAAGTGAGTAAAATGGTTATGGACATGAAAAGTTTTGCCATGCCGGACTCCTTGTTATGATCCTCTTTGCGGCTCCGAAAGTGTTTTCGAGAGAACCTCCCCCGAAAACGTTTCACCACACTCGTGAGCACAAGATAGCCGCTAAAGCAGCCTATGTCAAGTCATTTTTATATAGTTTTCTTCACTTTATTATTAAAGTGCTTTATACTCATAATAAAACATGTTACAAGAAATAAATTGACAACCCGCAGAATATTTGTGTAATTACCTTGAGGAGCCGTTGTTTGTTCACTTTCGAGGGGAGGGAAAGAAGGATGTCCACACTTAGCGGCGACAATACTGACCAGGAGCATTCGCGCCCAGTCAACTCTGCCACTGGTGAGTATTGGCAGACAATGAAATCGAAAAGCTCGGAAACCGATTCTGCAAGAACCGCCTCTTCTTCGAAATTCCCGGTGACCGATCTCCGGGAAATTTTAGAAGAAACGGAACTTTCCAATCACGAGATCAGTTTGATTACCGGCATAAGTCCCGCGTACCTCTCGGCAATCAAAAGAGGATTGATTCAGAAGGCCGGCCGGGAGAAACTCCTGGTCTTATTGATGGTCGCCCTCAATATGTCCTTGGACGAAACAAATACTATACTGAAGGCTTACGGCTATGAGCACGTTGATGAATTCGATGCCAAATTACTAATTGACGCCAGCCTAAAGAAAACGATCAGAGGTTTTCAAACAATACGTTCCAATCTAAGCCTAACTCTTTTACTCCTATCAATGGAATCTTTGAGCGGAAAGACCGTATTAGTGCATAGAATGCCAGAGCCAGCCCTAATTCCACTTGAATATGCCATCGCTCTTGGAGATTCTGACGATCCTATTTACACGAGCCTAATGTTTCATGTGCATAAGAAACGCGTTGAGCTATTCAATGAGTCACTAGAAAAAGGAGATCATAGGTACTATCTCATGTGCGAACATTGTCTAAAGCAATATATACAATCGTACAAGGTCTTAATTGGTCCCAAGAAAGACTCGATCATCGCCCATCTGAGGAATACGATGGATGTTTTGAGGAAGTATAAGGATATTTTTAAGGTGGATCTTCTTACATCTTGCCAAAGACATTGGTTCAGGATTAAATTACTTCCTTCTGGCTCAACGGAGAATGATAAAACTGTTTTTGTGGGAAGGAGCAGCCATTTGAGTGAAACAGAAAATGATTTAGCTGCCATAAGACTTTTTGCTACGGATAATAAGAAAATTTATAATCAGTTCATCAAAGAGTTGGATCGCTTAACTACTAACTTCATAGTCCCTATCGATGATATGCCAAAGTATCTAGCTGAACTCGTGATGGAACACGCAGGAGTGGATCTGATTTAATCGATCATTCTACATTCAAGGCTCTAAGCGGCACGTGCTATTCGGAAATTGACAACAAAATACCCCAACCCGGAACTCGTTGAAATTGCCACCAGTCGCCCGAAGCTTCTGACCCTTGTTTTCGATCAAAGCCTAGCCCGAGGAAAAGAGCGGGAACAATTGAGCGCCAAATTATCAACATTGGCATCTGACGGCGTTCACGGTTTTGCGTACATATCCCATGCCTGCTTTGTTCTGCTGGGATGTGATAAGAAATTGATTCAAAGAGCACTCGACGCCATCAAATCGGCATCACTGTTACCAAGTGACCGTTTTATCCTTTAATTTTCAAAAAATAGCCCAAAAGAGGTAAAGTTCAGAACCGCAATGAAAATCTATTTTGCCGGACCACTCTTTTCCGAAGCTGAACGGGACTGGATACGATCCACCATCAAAAAGATCGAATCCCTTGCAACTCAGCATGGAACGAAGGCCGAGATCATCTTCCCTTACGATCTGATCACCCAATCCGAAATCAACAATCTGGGCCCAAAGGCCAAACTCGAGATTTTCTCCCGCTGTAAATCTCATCTGGATGATGCCGATATTGTAATCGCTTTGCTCGACGGTTCTCAGGTGGATGACGGGACTGCATGGGAAATCGGGTATTTCTACGCCAGAAAATCACCCCAACAGAAAATTATCGGGATCAGGACTGATTTCAGGCGAGCGGGTGAGAGTGAAGGCGCTGTAGTAAATGCGATGATTGAGTGTTCGTGTGATTGGCTTGTGAGGTCCAGGGAGGAGTTGGTGGAAACGGTTTCTCAAAGAAGCTCTGGTTTGATCCCATTGAGTTTCATTATTTTTTCCACCACCTGGCGGACGTCGGCAAGGCATCAGCGACCTTTGGGGTTCTTGGTAGCGCATTGGCATCCACCGGCTTTTTTTTCGTACAGGATTTTTTCCATGATGGTGGACTTACTATTCGCCTGGACATCCCGCTCAATGTCGGAGATAGTATAACCGAAGCAATAGCATATCAGGGTTTCCATCGTTTTTTCTTTCCAGTGCTCGGGACTCGCAACAACTTGTCCCTGGAGCTATTTTTCTTCTAGCGCTTTTTTGATGGCATCATCAACTTTCTTGTCCAGCATCTCCTCTTCCTTTCCACCGTCATATTTTGTCTCTCCTTTCTTCTCACTTACGACATTAGAATGGGGGTCCGCTTTAATCGGAAATTTAAAAAGCTGAAGATCAATGAAGGTGTTTTTGCCAATATCTGGGGTCTCGATGGTCACAGCCCATACAGCCGAATAGCTCAGAAGCATCCAAAAGACAACAGAAAGGACGCAGATCTTCATGTGAACCGCTCCGATTTAGCACCGATAAAAATCAACGTTTTCAATCATAGTGTAATCGGTGGCCTCAGTCCCTCTCCCCATTCACTCCCGCCCGCAGAATATCGGAGCACTTGAATGTCACCACTTTCCTGGACGGCAGCATAATCGGCTCTCCTGTCTGTGGATTCCTCCCTATACGCGCCTGTTTTTCTTTCACCAAAAATTTCCCGAACCCGCTGACGAAAACTTCTTCACCGTTTTGTAGGGACTGTTTAATCAGCTCAAAAAGGGTGTCGATGATCTGGGCTGACTCGGGTTTGGTGAAAATGTTCTGCGCGAAGAGTGCTTCCACGATATGGGCTTTTGTGATAGTCATAGATTGCTCCAAAAAGTTGAATATGGGCTGTTTGTGGGAGGAAGGATGATACCGCAAGGGGAGTTGGGAAGCAAGGATAGAGCGGTCAGGGATGGAGTGGATTCCCTCCATTCAAGTCGCCTGGGAGACTTGCTCGTAAATGCCAAGATTGTCGAGTGAGGAAGTGTGGAAGAGAAAATAATGATTGATCGATCAGATTGGGGCATCTCTGGTTTGAAAATTGAGCCCTTCATGCCGGCGATACGTGAAGGGTTCCCACTATGAGGCATCTGCCTGTGTGAGAATCTGTGTGAGAAAATCTTTCCAAAATCTGCCAAAATGTGGAAAATCTGCTAAAATGTGGAAAATTTAAATTGAGTCATTTCCGCAACATACGTACTGGTGAGGAGTTCGTGAAGCTCGGGGAAAATGACTACGAATCCGTAGGTCGGGTGTTCGAATCACCCTGGGCGCGTCAGTAAAATCAAGGGGTTAGCCGGAAAGCGGTTGGCCCCTTTAAAGTTCCTATCCACCTCCTGTCCATTAATTCAGAGTGAAAGGTAGCTTACCCGAAATAAATGAAGCAGAGGGGTTATAAAATGATACTTCTCAAGATTCTGATTCTTGCTGTCATTCAGGGGGCTGCTGAGCTTTTGCCGGTATCAAGTTCCGCGCACGTCATCGTGGCTGAAAAATTAATGGGCCTTGACCCGGTAAGCCCGGAGATGACTCTTCTGCTGGTAATGCTGCATACAGGAACGATGTTTGCCGTGATTGTTTATTTTTGGAAGGCGTGGAGAGTAAATTATTTTAGTTCGGGTGAGCAGTTTATAAGGTTTGCAAAGCTCGTTGCCGTAGCCACCGCATTTACCGCCGCAGTAGGCCTTTTGCTTAAAGCGCTGATCGAGAAGGTTGTCTTTCGAAGCGTTGCTCACGCCGAGGTTGAGCTCCTTTTTGGCAACATGACTCTTATAGCGGTGTCGCTGTTTATGGTGGGCTTGTTCATCATTTATGCTGGTCTAAAAGCGAACAGATCAAAAGATACGTTAAGGCTAGGTTTCAAAGAATCGTCATGGATCGGCGCCATACAGGGGGTTTGCCTTCCTTTTCGCGGCTTTTCCCGATCCGGCGCCACGATTTCAATGGGATTGACCCTAGGGATAGGCAAACTGCGAGTCGAAGAGTTCAGTTTCGCCCTTGCCGTGGTGCTGACGCCACCGGTTATCGCCCGCGAGGTTATCCGCCTGCTGAAAGCGCATTCGGAATCACTCTCTCAAACTACCCCACTTCTTACACTCTTCTATCCCAGCTTACTGGCAATGGTGCTTAGTTTTACGTCCGGCATCCTGGCGCTCCGGTGGTTATCACGATGGCTTGAAAGTGGTTTATGGCATGTCTTTGGTTATTACTGTTTGGCCGCTTCGATCATCGTTTTTACACTGCACTCGATGATGGGGATTTAGGGGTGTAAGCTTGGAGGGGACTCTTCTGCATTGGATTTGCCTGTATGGGTACGAGGGTATTTTTTTCCTGCTGATGTTCGGAATCATTGGGGTGCCCATACCGGATGAAGTTCTGCTGACGTTTTCAGGATATCTCGTTTTCAAGGGACAATTAGCCTTGGCGCCCACTATCGCTTCAGCATTTTTGGGCAGTATCTGCGGCGTTTCCGTCTCTTACGGCATCGGCCGCACCGGTGGCTCGTTTCTTGTCAGAAAATACGGTAGCCGGCTCCATGTTACGCAGGAAAAAATCGACCGGGTGCATGAATGGCTTGAACATAGCGGGAAATGGGGGCTTTTCATCGGGTATTTCATCCCTGGTGTAAGGCACCTGACTGCTCTCGTGGCCGGAACATCGCGGCTGAGGTATCCCGTATTTGCCGTATATGCCTACGCAGGTGGCCTTTTCTGGTCTTCAACTTTCATTTCGACAGGATTTTTCCTCGGGAAAGAATGGATGGGAATTTCGGCGTCAATCCATCGATGGATCCTGATTGCAGTCACTGTGGTTGGCTGCATGCTTCTGGCCTACTACCTGTTGCAACGAAAGATTCACAAGGATAATTGATCGTGGGACAAAGACAAAGCATTAGCCCTCCTTGCGTTCTTTTAGAATATGCGGGGTGATGAATATCACAACGTCCTGAAATTGATCCTGATTATTATTGGATGTGAAAAGCGACCCGAGCACGGGGACATTATCGAAACCCGGCACCCCTGTATTTGTGATCGATCTGCTCTTCAATGAGAGCCCGGATATCACGACTGTCTCGCCATCGGCGCAGATCAAGGTAGTTTTCGTTTCCTTTTTATCAATAAGGGGATTGCCTTGCACCGTTTGACTAAAATCGGGCTCATCCTTCTTAACCGTGACATTCAATTTAAGGATATTGCCGGCAATCACATGGGGAGTGATTTCCAGCCTGATGACAGCATCGATGTACGTAACGCTCGCCTGGCCCGTGGTGGTTAGCGACGCTACGGGCACGCTCTCGCCAACCTGGGTAAAGGCCAACTGGTTGTCAAGGGTGGTCAGGGACGGCGTTGAGAGGATGTTGACCTTGCCCTCCCGCTCAAGCGCAGACAACTGGATGTCGAGGGCATTGCCGCCCAGGGTGCCGATAATCAAAACTAGTGACCCGCCCCCTATGCTGGAGATGCCCGGGGCCGGAAGGTTTACGCCAAAACCCTGTCCGCTGATGCCGTTGGTCCCCGAAAGCGGCGTGTACGTCCACCCGGTCGGGCTGGTGGTGCTCGGTTGCCCGGCGGTGCCCCCCGGCGTGATATACGTATTACCACTGTGGTAGAGGCCTCCCCATTGGACACCGAGTTGGCGGATCACATCCCTGGTAGCCTCCACGATATTGGAAACGATGTGGATCTGAGGAGTGGGTACGTCAAGACTTTCAATGAGCGCCACCATCTTGCCGAGTTCGTCGGGGCTGGCCTTTACGACAAGAGAAGTGGTGTGCTCGTCGTATGTTAAGTATCTGCGAACTTTTCCGGTCTCATCTTTTGTAAGAGCGTCCTTTAACTTCTCCTGAAGCTTCGCGGGGTCGGCAAAATGAATGGGAACGACCCGTATATCCATGGGACGGATGCTTGCTATTTTGGCTTCGTTCGCCATGCCTTCAGCTGTCATTACACGAAGCACGTCCCCTTCCCATACGTAATCAAGCCCTTCGGAATGCAGAATTCCAAGGAATGCCTGATTCCAGGGAACGGCCTGGAGATCGACACTCACAACGCCCGTCACCTTCTCGTTGAGCAAAAGATTCAACCCCACGGAACGTGCAAGGGCCCGGAGCACCACGGCGGTATCAGTGTTGTGCATGCGAAGGGTGACTTTCATTGTGGGAAGAGCTTGGTCTCCCTTTGTCGAGGACCTCCGGGTCACCGGCGCATTCGGGCCTTGGGGCGATTCTGCTCCCGGCGCCTTTTTGCTTTTCAGGGAACCGCCTCTTGCTCCGGGAATTGAAGGCCGATACGGCAGCGGTGGCCAGGATAACTGCGGAAAGAAAGGGGGCAAGCGCACGTGCTGCGTTTGCCGTTCCGGCATCAAAGCTGTTTTGAAACTTGATTGTGGGTATCCAGTACTTCAGACAGAGGTAAACGATGACCGCAAAAATCACATTTACCCACCAGGGAAGCAGGGCAAGGTCATCCATGATTGATCCATTCCGCACATTCAAATAATTATGTTGTGATAATAGCTTAATTCGTGTATTCATGAGATACTTGCCAAGTTCTATCGGATCAACTCCCTACAGTTCCAGAGCCGCATCGACAAGAAGCTCGACCACACTGCACTCACTATTAACGGCGAAACCAGGAGGATGCTGTGAATGATCGCATGCGTTCACTCTCATTACCCCCATAATGTTCGCGATAATGAGGGGGGCTAAGTTCTCAAGATTGGCCTCCATACAGCCCCCTGATCAAAACGAGGCGACCGTAGCTGGAAAAGACAGGGGGATAGCATCTCAATCCATAGACCTGTGTGATCGGAGTCGGCGTTGACTCGAAGTCGTCGAAGTAGGGAGACGTCTTATGATCCGGCTGCTGGTAGTGGACGACAAGGAAGAGAGCCTTTATATGTTGCAGGTTCTTCTGACGGGCAGCGGCTATGAGGTGGCCACGGCACGGCATGGTGCCGAAGCTCTGCTCAAAGCTCGCCAGGCGCCGCCGGATCTGGTCATTTCAGACTTGCTCATGCCCGTCATGGACGGCTTCACACTCCTGCGGTTATGGAAGGCAGACGAGCGCCTGAACCGCATTCCCTTTGTGGTCTATACCGCCACCTACACCGATCCCAAAGATGAAATTCTTGTTCTGGACCTGGGTGCTGACGCCTTCATGATTAAACCCGCCGAGCCGGAGGTGTTCATCGCCCGGATCAAAGAGGTCCTGAAGCAGGCCGAGGCCGACAAACTGTAGCCCCCGCACGAACCCTCGCATACGGAGAAGGTGCTGCTCGAAGAATACGCCGAAGTTCTTGTACGCAAACTCGAAAAAAAACTGCTGGACGCGGAGCAGGCGACCCTGCGCGCTCAACGAAGTGAAGAACGTTTGCTTTTGGCCCTTGACGCCGGTGAAATGGGCACCTGGGACTGGGATCTGACAACTGGCGAGATTGCGTGGTCCGATGGCCACGCGCGCCTCTTTGGGCTGAAACCGGAGGAATTTGACGGCCGCTATGTGACCTTCCGGAGATCGATCCACCCCGATGACCTGGCCCAATTGGAAATAAAGGTGGCTCAGGCCCGAGAGCAAGGCGGTCTGTATCGGCACGAGTTTCGCGTCAACTGGCCCGACGGTTCGGAACACTGGATAGCGGGTCAGGGACGGTTCTTTATGAATGCAGCGGGTCAACCAGTGCGAATGTCCGGCGTCGTTGTCGATATCACCGAGCTCAAGGGGACGGAGGAAAAACTGCGCAGCAATGTCGCCTTCCTGCAAAATCTCATGGATGCCATGCCTTACCCGGTCTTCTACAAGGATACCGGAGGCCGGTATCTGGGATGCAACCGGATTTTCGAGCAGTTTTTCGGCACTCTGAGGAAGGACATCGTCGGGAAGACCGTCTACGACCTCTCTCCCTGTGATTTGGCTGATCGGCATGCATCTGCGGACCTGGAGCTTTTGAGCAATCCCGGAACGCAGAGCTATGAGGCTGCGGTTCAGTCCACCGATGGTCTGCGGCACGAGGTCATCTTCCACAAGGCCACTTTCTGCAGCCCGGACGGCAGACTCGCCGGTCTCATCGGTTCCGTGCTTGACGTTACCAAACTCAAGCAGGCGGAAGAAGAACGGCGGAGTGCCGAAACTCAATTGCGGCAGGCCCAGAAGATGGAAGCTCTGGGGACCCTGGCGGGAGGCATTGCCCACGACTTCAATAACATTCTCGGGATTATTTTTGGATACACTGAACTGGCCCGCTGGTCCATTTCTGACAACCTCCCGGCCACAGAGAAGTTGGACGAGGTGCTCAAGGCCGCCGATCGGGCGAAGGAACTTGTCAAGCAGATCCTGGCATTCAGCCGTCAAGGTGAGATAGAGAAGAAGCCGGTGCAGGTGAGTCTCGTTTTCGAGGAGGCATTGAAGATGCTGAGGGCGACCATCCCCAGCACCATAGACATCAGGTCGGACATCAGCAGTCGTTCGACCGTTCTTGGAGACCCCACACAGATTCATCAGGTCTTGATGAATCTGTGCACCAACGCCGTTCATGCGATGCGTGATCAGGGAGGGACCCTGGAGGTCACGCTGGTCGATATCTTTATGGAACCCAAGGTTGGTGATCGTTACTCTGGACTCCATGAGGGCCTTCACGTACAGTTAATCGTCAAAGACACCGGGCATGGAATCGGTCCGGCCATCATGGATCGCATTTTCGACCCCTTCTTCACAACCAAGGAAGCAGGGGTTGGCACGGGATTGGGGCTTTCGGTCGTTCACGGCATCGTGAAGGGTCACGGAGGGGTAATTCAAGTCGAGAGCGAACCGGACAAAGGAACGATGTTCAAGGTGCTGTTTCCGGCAGCCGAAAGCGCGTTCTCCTCGGACGGAGTCGAACCCTCCCTTCCCCAGGGGCATGAACGTATCCTGGTCGTAGACGACGAGCCGGGTCTCGCTGCTGCAATGGGGGATATGCTCGAAAGCCTTGGATATGAAACATTACGCAGGACGAGCAGTCTGGAAGCCCTGGAGACCTTTCTTAATCAACCTGCGAACCAACCCTTCGATCTCGTGATAACCGACATGACCATGCCGGGTATGACCGGCCTGGGGCTTGCGAGAGGACTTCTCCAGTTGAAGCCGGAACTGCCCATAATCATCTGCACCGGCTTCAGCGAGCATATCGGTCCCGAGAGGATCGGGAAACTTGGGATCAAGGGGTTTCTAATGAAACCCGTCACATTGAGAGATCTTGCGGTGTTGGTTCGAAGCGCCTTAGATGAGACTGCGATGAGGACCTGATGCGGGCTCACGATGGGGCCGTTTGTGTGGAGAACCAAGCGAAGTGCGGGGCTGCATCCCTGGTATTCTTGCCTCAATCGAAGGATGTGGAAATGGGTGGACAGTGAAGAGGATAGATCCAAGGTGCAACGTAACAAGGAAATAGAAGAACTGAGTAAAAGACTCCGCAGTATGGAGGAAACCCTACGTCGGACCGATCGCGCGTTACGGCTGTTGTCAGACTGCAATGCGGCTGTGGTCCATGCCACGGAGGAGCAGACTCTGTTGGAGGATGTGTGCAAAATAGCCGTGGGTCCGGCAGGCTACTACCTTGCCTGGGTGGGATATGCCGAGCAGGATGATGCGCGCACCGTGCGCGTGGTTGCACATGCCGGTCCAGGCGCTGGCCTTTTGGAACAACTCCACATAAGTTGGGCAGACAACGAGTATGGGCGTGGCACTGTCGGCCCTGCCATCCGCTCGGGCAAGCCCTGCATAGCTCGAGAGGTCCTCAATAATCCGAATTTTGCACCGTGGTATGAGTTTTTCCGTAAGCTCAACTTCGGCTCGGTCATTTCCGTGCCCCTCCAGGCTGAGGGCGCCGGCTTTGGCGCCCTGGCTATTTATGCTGTCGAAACGGACGCCTTCGATGCAGCGGAGGTAGGGCTTCTGGAAGAGCTGGGCAAGAATCTCGCGCACGGCATCATGGCGCTGCGCGCCCGAAGAGAACGCGCTGAAGCCGTCACCGGCTTGGAGAGAGCGCGCGCGGAATTGGAGGACAGGGTTGTCGAACGAACCGCCCAATTGAGGCAGGAAATCCTGGACCGCAATCTCGCCGAGGAGTCATTGCGCCGCAGCGAAGAGAAATGTCGGGATTTGATAGAAAAAGCCAACAGCATCATTCTCAGAATGGATGTAGTGGGCAGAGTGACCTTCTTAAACGAATTCGCTGAGAAGTTTTTCGGCTATGAGGAACGAGAATTGCTCGGCCGCAGCGTTATTGGAACCATCGTTCCCGAAACTGAGACCGGAGGGAGGGACTTGGTTCAAATGATTCGGGAATTGGCCGCACATCCTGAAAGATATGAGAGGAATGAAAACGAGAATGTCCGCCGTAACGGCGAGCGCGTCTGGATCGTATGGACCAACAGGCCTGTCTATGATCAGTCGGGCCGGCTTGTCGAAGTCTTGTGCATCGGGAACGATATCACTGAACTCAAAAGCGCCGAGATGCAATTGCGGATTTTTCGAAAGTTAGCTGATAATGCCGGCGAAGGTTTGGCCATGGCTGATTTAGAGGGACGAATCATCTATATGAACACTGCGCTTCTGGACATGCTCGGCGACACCCAATGGACTCCAGACCAAGACAGAAACTTCATGGATTGTTTTAGGACGGAGCAGCGTCAAAGGCTGCATGCAGAAATCCTCCCTATCCTCTTCAAGCGCGGCGATTGGACCGGTGATATGGCTGTATTCACCCGGGATGGCCGTCAAATTCCCACGCTGGTCGATCTCTTCCTGATCCGCGATGATGCGGGTCATCCGAAATATATCGCCGAGCTCATAACGGATATGATCCGTCAAAAGGAGGCAGAACTGGAAATATTGCGGGCCAAAGAGCTCGCCGAATCTGCTGACCGGATCAAATCAGCCTTCCTCGCCTCAATGTCTCATGAACTCCGTACTCCTCTCAACTCTATTATTGGCTTTACCGGGATACTGCTCCAGGGATTGGCGGGTCCACTCTATGAGGAGCAGGAAAAGCAGATGGGCATGGTACAAAAAAGTGCCCGCCATCTATTGCAGCTCATCAATGATGTACTGGACATATCCAAAATTGAAGCCGGACAGTTGAATCTTTCCATCGAGCAATACGATCTGTCTGAGTCTTTCAAGAGTGTTCTTCAGATCATCCGGCCCATGGCAGAAAAAAAGGGGTTGAAGCTTGTTGTAGATATCGATTCCGAAGTCTGTGATATAGTAAGTGACCGTCGTCGAGTGGAACAGATTCTTATTAATCTTGTCAATAATGCGATCAAGTTCACGGACCATGGGGAAGTTCGAATCAAGAGCACGGTGGATGAAATGCGGATCGTTACCTCGATTACCGATACAGGTATAGGGATAAGCCCCCCCAATATAGCCACTCTGTTTGAGGTGTTTACACAAATCGACATCGGTGTGGCCCGTAGCTATGAAGGAACAGGCTTGGGACTTTCCATTTGCAGGCGATTAGTTGAGATGTTGGGCGGAGAGATTTGGGCAACAAGCGAAGGAGAACAGAAAGGAAGCACGTTCACGTTCACATTACCATTAGTGCGGAGGAAAGCCCTGTGAAGCCTAAAGTATTGGTTATTGAAGATAACGAGCAAAACCTATATTTGATAACATTCCTTCTGAAACACCATGGATATGACGTAATCCAGGCCATGGATGGTCTGAGTGCCATCGAAATTGCCATGAAAACCCATCCGGACTTAATTCTTTTAGACATTCAACTTCCGGAAATGGACGGTTATACCGTTGCCAGCCGCTTCAGGTCTGAGTCAGCATTCGCCGATGTACCCATCATTGCCGTCACTTCCTATGCCATGGTTGGCGATCGTGAAAAGAGCATCGATGCCGGTTGTACCGGCTACATCGAAAAGCCGATCGATCCCGATACGTTCATCCCTGAACTGAGAAAATATCTTCCCAGCGGCAGAAAGGATATCGACGGGAAAGAGACTGCGCGCTGATGAGGTCGGGGTTGCCCATAGTAGGGCCTTTAATACAAACTGAAATCAGGCCTTCATATCCTGGAATACCTGTCGCTTGTTATCCCGGTGATCGACCAGGTATATGGGCGTGCCCTTGTCTTTGAGTTCCCGGACCATGTCGGGCATGATGGAGCGATCGATCTCATATATTCTCAGGTATACGATGCGCTTTCCTTCCGGGGCATATTCAGTGGTGCTCAATATGCTCGCGATGCGTCCCCCGTATTTGCGGATGACATCGGTTAGGAGCTTGATGGAACCCGATACGTCCTGGATCAGGAAGGCGAACTGAATCCCCTTCTTACCCAGCCCGCTAAGACTGATCAATATTTTGAAAATGTCGTTTCTGGTGATTATGCCCACCAGCTTGCCATTGCAGTCCGTTACGGGGACCCCGGAGATATTGTGCTCCATAAGTATTTGGGCCGTCTCTTCAACGGTGTAATCGTCGGGAACGGTGATGGGATTCCCGGTCATAATGTCATGGACTTTTATCTTCGAAATAAGATAGAGCAGTTCGTGAATATCAAGCGAAGTGGCGTCGGAGGCCGAGGCGCGCTTAAGGTCGGAATCCGAAACCACTCCCACCAGTTCGCCCTTTTTCAATACGGGGAGCATTCTGATTTGACGCTCCTTCATAAGGGTCAGTGCGTGCTGCATCGAATCCTGTTCCTCTATGGTGATCAGGTCCTTGCTCATCCAATTCTTGACCAGCATTGGTAACCTCCGTGGGTTTTAAGCGGGCAATCCAAAAGGAAAGATAAAAGAAAAATTCTAGCACTGTCCTAAGATTTTGCGTAGTCAATTTAAATGACTTGCTATTAGAATAGCTATCGTTCACAGGGGGTGTCATCTGATTTTCAACTTCCCGGTCTCGGAACGGTTGAGCAATGTTTGGAGCAGAAAGACCGGTGCCGGTTCGCCGGCGCGGTCATTCTTACCCGCAACCTTTTCATGTCTTGTCTCCCTTCTCTTGTTTCTGAAATAGATAAAATTTTTTTTCATGGAAGCGCAAGTTTCTCAAATTTAAATTGTTTAACAGGTAAAGGGCACACTCAGAATCAAAACCAGGGAGGAAGTCTTAATGTCACCGAATGGCCCTGCTAAAGGACTTGAAGATGGGAAACTTGCGCAGCCGGTGAGTGCGGGCGGCCAGAAAACGAAGAATCTTTACAACAGGATGGAATGGGCTGGTGCATTCGGAGATATTGGCGCATTTATTCCTTTTGCGGTTGCCTACATAACAATAGTAAAGGTAGAGCCTCTCGGGCTCCTCTTCATGTTTGGCATTTGTTTGTTGGCGGCAGGATTCTATTACAGAACGCCGATTCCGATTCAACCTATGAAGGCAATCGGAGCGGCAGCCATAGCGGGCGGCATAAGCCCTGCGGCCCTTTTCGCCTCAGGGCTCACTACGGGACTTTTCTGGTTGGTCGTAGGCGCTACAGGGGCGATCGGACCTATTGCGAAGCTTGCAGGCAAACCTGTCGTGCGCGGCATTATGTTGGGGCTGGGTCTTTCTTTTATGGTGGATGGGATTCACCGCATGATGACTACGCCGGTCCTGGCCGGAATCGCTCTGGTCGTCACCTATGTTTTTCTCACCAACCCCTGGGTCCCCGCAATGTTTGTGCTCTTGCTCATAGGGGTTGGGTCGGCCGTTATCATGAACCCTCAGATATCGGTGGAACTTGCCAAAATCCATATCGGCTTTAAGCTGCCGGTTTTCAGTCTCCCGATGATTACGTGGAATGATTTAGTTATAGGCACATTGCTTTTCACGCTCCCCCAAATCCCGTTGACCCTTGGAAACGCGGTGATTGGAATTGTCGCTGAGAACAATGAACTGTTTCCCGACAGGCAGGTGACGGAGAGAAAGATCGCTGTCTCACAGGGCGTCATGAACCTGGTTTCGCCCCTTTTTGGCGGTATTCCGATGTGTCATGGGGCCGGCGGAATGGCCGGTCATGTTCGCTTCGGGGCAAGGACAGGCGGCGCGCTGGTTATTCTGGGAAGCATGCTCATCCTGATCGCCCTGTTTTTCAGCGACTCAGTTGCGATCATCTTCAAAATTTTCCCCAATGCCATCCTGGGAGTGATCCTGTTTTTCGCGGGTTCGGAACTTGCCATAGTGGTGAAAGACATTGGCGAAAAAAAATCCGATTTCTATGTGATGATTATCGTAGCCGCTTTCGCCATGTGGCACATGGGCGTGGCTTTTCTGGCAGGGATCATTTTGGATAATTCACTGAGAAAAGGGTGGATTAAGATTTAGGGCTTATTTACGGACAAGCCCTTGGGTCGCGGTGAAGAGCTTAGACAGGAGAGCCTCTTGCAGAACTCAACAAAACCGTCACTCCGGTGACATCCGCGGTCCAGTGGACCTTGAAAAACCTGGATTCCGGCCTTCGCCGGAATGACGTTGAAGGACTTTTGCAAGAGGCTCAGGATTAACAGGATTTGCAGGATTTACAGGATTAATAGAAATGGCTAATTAGTGTCCATCGGGAAACTCCGGGACAAATTCCACGCCCCGCGAGATTTCTGTTCGAAAAGGAGGCATTTTTCGTACTGGCAAGGAAATCGAGGGGTTGCGCGGAGGCGTACTTGGGTACGCCGCACAAGCAAGCCCGAAGATTGACGCCGCCAGGACGGAAAAGGACCCTTTCCGGATGGAAACTAATTAGAGCAGGTGAATAATCCGTTCACATACTCACGAGTTATGGCGCCATCTCCATTTGACGGTTTACGTGTTTGGCTGAAAAAAGATGAATGATATGGCGGGCTGTGGCGGCTCTTTTCCGAAAGCCGACAGGGAATATGAGCTGATCAAGGCTATTGGAGCCGGCGATATACTTGCGTTTGAGGTGCTGGTCAAGAAGTACCGGGACCCCGTTTCGAACTTTATTTTTAAATACATGGGGGATAGGTTCGGGGCTGAAGATATTGCACAGGAAGTTTTTTTGCGTGTCTATCGGGCGGCTTCCGAGTTCGAGCCCAGGGGGAAGGTATCGACATGGATTTTCAAAATTGCCTACAACCTGTCGTTAAACGAGGTCTTGCGAAGGAGCCGGTTCTGCCCGACCACCGACATTGATGACCATGGGTTTGAGTTGGCGGCTCCAAACGATACCGGCCGCAAAGAGCTCGAGGAAGAAGTGATGGATGCCGTGCTGCATCTTCCCCAAAAACAGCGGGCCGCTCTCCTTCTGCGGGTGAATGAAGGGCTCTCCTATGCCGAAATCGCCGGTATTCTTTCAACCTCGATTTCCAGTGTGGAGTCGCTGCTCTTCCGTGCCCGCGAGAATCTCAGGAAAACACTGATCGGACGTTCGGAGGAATGAACAGTGGAAAACGACGAATTTAAAAGCCGGTTATCGGCTTACAAAGACGGGGAATTGGATGGAAATCTGAGTGAAAAGGTGTCTTTGCATTTACAAAATTGCGTAGCATGCAGGAAAGAACTGGCCGAACTCGAACGGGTTGATTCGCTGGTAAAGGGCATGCCAAAACTTGAGATCGATGAGTCCTTTTTCTCGCAGCTTATCGCCGGGATTTCAACGAAGCAACAAGACCGTCCTGAATCCGCCCCCTTTCCCAGGCGCGTCTTCGCCAGGTTCCTGCAATTGGCTGACTCCATTTTTGAACTGGTCTCAGGACATGAATACGAAAGGACCGCCACCCTGGACGAGTTCAGCGATTTTCCGCCTCTTTCAATGAGTCACGCTTTTTTCCAGGTCATCGGTCAACAGAAATAAGGACATTTCATATGGCTTCAGGATCTTTTCTGTTTGGTTTTATTAGCGCTTTATCAATTGTGCTGGGCGTCTTTGTAGGTTCATATTACTATTTGAAGTACACAAGGTGGAAGCATTCCGGCATTAAGGGGTATCTTGACTTGATTCCCGATCTGACCGGGGAGCAGCGTCAAAAAGTTCAGGATATCCGAAAAACCTTTCTGCCCGGGGTTGAAAAAATCCGTCAGGATTTGTGTCAAAAGAGAATGGTGCTGGCGAGGGCGCTTTTTTCCGAATCAGCCGATAGATCCGGAGTGCACGCGGCTGCACAAGATATTTTGAAATGCCAGGCGGAACTCGAACATGCGGTTATCGAGCATATATTAGAGGAAAAAGAAATACTTAACGAAAGCCAGAGATTGGATTTTTTCCATATTATTCTCCAGCAATTCGCCCAGGGCGGATTAGGGGTGCACGATATAAAAGCGAGAAGAAGATCCTAGCAAGGGTTCACCGCAGAGACGCAGAGAACGCAGAGAAAATCCAAGTGCCCTGGACAGGATTAACAGGATTAAGTGAAATGGCTATGGATTTGGGAAGTCATATACCTCCGGCAAAGCCGGAGGCCTGGAAAACCATGGACCGCTCAAAGCGGTTGGCGGTACTTGATAGCTCCGAGAATATCCGTGTGGTCTTTGACTACCGCGCCATCGTCATTCCGGCGGCGCTTTTGAGCCGGAATCCAGCAGATTTTTGCAGGTTGGTATACAGCTTTAGCCAGCGCTTCAAATTGGCAACCGATACCTTTAAAGGCCCTGACGAGACACAAGAACCTGGATTCCGGCCTAAGCACTGCCGGAATGACGACCTGACTCCCGGAAATGTCAAACTCTGCGAGTCCGCCGGCAGAGCTGGAGGATTACCCTGTTATTTAGGAATTCAGGAATTAATCCTCGAATGCCTGAATTGAAGATTTTTCAATCCTGTAAATCCTGTTAATCCTGTCAAAAGTCTTTGTCTGTGCCCACTGCGCCTCTGCGGTGAAAGCTTTCAATTCAAAAGCGCAGAACAGCTTTAACGGTATATCCATCTTGAGAATCCTTCACCGCTCTGTTTATTTCCGGCGCAGAGTATTGCCTTATCAGCTTATCAAATGGAAATTTCCCTTCCCTGTAACACCTGATCATATAAGGAATGAATTCTTGCGGGTTGCTGTCGCCCGCAATGCTGTAAAAGACCCTCTGATTTGGGCCGGGCCTTTGGGGTGTGACCCGCTGGTGGGATTCCTCATGAGAAACGCCCAGCGTGGACATTTTTCCGAAAGGACCAAGAGATTTTATGGCCTGGTCGATCACACGCGAGACGCCCGTTGTCTCGACCGCATAATCGACAGGCCCAACCAGTTGTCTCAGTCTCGGGCTGATTTCCTGCTCTTGGGCGTTTATTACGTGGGTCGCTCCAAGCTCTCCGGCAAGTTTGAGGCGCGAGGCTACGACATCGACGGCTGCGATGGGGGCTGCACCTGCCATGTGAGCCGCCATCAGCGCCGATAAACCGACGGTTCCCGCGCCGAAAACCGCGAACGACTCGCCCGGCCGAGGCTTGAGTTCGTTCAGCACGGTACCGGCCCCTGCCTGCACGCCGCATCCAAGAGGAGCAAACAGGGCGAGTTCCTCATTATCCACGGCATCCACAGGGACCAGACTGCGTTCGTGGACCAGTGCGTGATAGGCAAACGAGGACTGGCCGAAAAAGCAGCAGCCTACTGCAGCCCCCCTTGTATCGTGGATGGTTGAAGAGCCGTCGGATCTTGTACTGCCAAAATTCAGTTCGTCGAAAGCTGTGCAATGGGCTGGATGGCCGGCGGCACAACTGGAACATTTCCCGCAGGAAGCAAACGAAATAACGACCTTGTCGCCGGGGCGAACCCGTACGACTTCAGCGCCTACGGCTTCAACGATGCCCGCGCCTTCGTGCCCGAACACGGCCGGAAACTCCATGCCAAACATTCCGTCACGCGCGGCTAAATCAGTATGGCAAATACCGCACGCAACAATGCGGATGAGGGTTTCGTCCTGCCTGGGGCCGTCGATATCGACATCCTCAAATAAGAATCGGGCGCCTGGGTTGGGCGCCACCGCAGCACGGGAACGGATAGTCATGGAGTGTCATTCCTCATAATGAAGCGGCTCGCCTGTCGGCCCACCGCTCAGACGGACGGACGGACGGATAAAAAATTCTCACAGCGCAGGCTCAGAGTGACGCATTCTACCACAGAGTCACAGAGAACGCTGGGCAAACCAGAATTCAACAAGATCAACCGGGGTCTCAGGACTTGGGAATGGTCATTTTTGTTAATCCTGTACATCCTGTAAATCCTGTCAAAGCTCTTCTCCGTGCTCTGCGCCTGTGGTGAACGTTTGCTTCGCGAGCCCCGGATGCTTCGACGGAGAAAGGATCTCGAGAAATTGGTCTTCCCACCGCCTGGAAAATCTTGCCAGATCTTTTCACAATTGCTATTTATCCCTCTGCCTGAACAGGATACTGCCGCCGGCGAAAGAGGTAGACGACGCAAGGAGTTTTTCTAAAAAGCCGAAACTGAGGAGAGTCGATGCCGGAAAGATCAAGACTTACTCCGGAATACTATAATAAAACCGGCGCCGGTTTTTTGCCCAATTACCTCGGCGTCGTCGTGACGGAGATTGGGGCTGGAGAGGTTAAGGCTCATATTGTTATCACGGGTCACCATCTGGCGTCTCTAAGCGGGTTTCTCCATGCGGGAAGCATAATAACCTTAGCCGATGCGGCTTGCGGGGTAGGGTGCTTCGCGCACCTGCCTGAGGGCGCCGGCAGCTTTACCACTGTCGAGCTTAAATCGAATTTTCTGAGCAATGCGCGCGAGGGCACTCTTGAGTGCAGCGCACATGTGACTCATCGAGGCAAAAGCACCCAGGTGTGGGATGCGACTGTAGTTCACAAGGAAAGCGGCAGGACGATAGCACTTTTTCGATGCACTCAATTCATTATGTATCCGAAATCTTAAATCTTCCCAATGAGGCCTCCCGCTCCCGCCCATCGCGTGTGATAGACCTATCCTGCGGTCGGCCTCCGCTCTACGCGCTCACACATCGAGCAGGGAGGCCAGCAAGAACGCTTCACAAAGTGAAGCAGTGCGAAGCTCGCGGAGCGTGATCTTGACACCATTTTAACTTCACGTTTTAATGTGCTGCACATTTGGCTTGCCTCCAAACGCACCACACTTTCTGTCTGCACTGTCTGCATGGCTGCGCGGAAAGAGCCGGTTCTTTTTTTTGAGTACGGTATTATATAAGCCTATCATACGAGGGAGTGGATGCTCATGCAGTTCGAAGGTACCGAGCGTTATTATCTCAGCCCTGAACTGGGCGAAATAGTAAATATTTCCATCTCGATGGAAAAACCGCTGCTTCTGATGGGTGAGGCAGGCACCGGAAAAACCCGGCTTGCCTTCGAAATAGCCCGCGCCTTTGGGATCAACATGGAAGAAGCCCGCTGCAAGTCCACATTCAAAGGGGAAGAGCTGTGCTATGTCTATGATACTGTGTTGAGGCTCAACGATTCCCGGTTTGGAAGCGGAGAATCGGGCCGCAACGTTAACGACATCTGGGATTACCTTCGATTCGGGCCAATAGGGAGGGCGTTTCTTGCCGAGGATAGAAGGGTGCTCCTGCTCGATGAGATCGATAAGACCGATTCGGATACTCAGGACAACCTGCTGGACGTCCTCGAGGATGGTTCCTTTATCATTCGGGAAATCAATCATAAAGTGTCGGCGCGCAATAAGCCCATCATAATCATTACAAGCAACGCCAAACGAGAGCTGTCCGATCCTTTTTTGCGCCGCTGTTTCTGCCACTACATCCCATTTCCGGGCCCCGAAGAGATCTCGATTATCGTGCGGCTGCATTTTGAAGGCATCCCGGACAAACTTCTCGAAGCGTGTCTTACGGAATTTTACCGGTTGCGGGAACAGGGGTTCGAAAAGCCGCCCGCAACAGCGGAACTGCTTGACTGGATCGGCGCCATGCGCTCCAGTGGCGCCAACGGGCCCGGCGCCGGTAAGGCGGTCCGGCATATAGGAACTCTTCTCAAACGCTCCCAGGACTTGTTGAAATTCAAAGGGATAAACCAAAAGAGTCAATTCCGATGATCTCATTCATCCAACAGTTACGCGAGGCGGAAATCCCTGTAAGTGTCCGATATATTCTGGAGTTTTACCGGGGTCTCCAAAAAGGCCTGGCGCCTGACCTTGACCGGCTCTTCCTGCTGGCGCGCCTTGTTTTTGTCAAAAAGGTCGAACACTATGACGCCTTCGAGCGGGTTTTCGCGCGCTTCTTTCTTGGCAAAGGCTCGTGGCAGATTCCCGACTGGGAAGAGGTGTTTGCGGGAAAGCCATTCCATGAGTGGCTGCGGGAGCAGCTCGAAAATGGGGCCATTTCGGCGGAGGAGCTGCGAACATACGGAATAGAGGAACTGCTTAAGCGTTTCTGGGAAACTCTTTTGGAGCAAAGCGGCCAACACGATGGTGGTCATACCTGGATCGGGACCGGGGGACAGTCCCCGTTCGGCCACTCGGGGCGTGCTGGTGGAGGAATGCGCGTCTATGGAAGGGGCCTTCACGGTACGGCTCAGAAGGTGATCGACAAGAGGAGCTATGTCAACTATAGCGATAAATCCCTTCTGGCCAGGGAAAATGTGAGTCAAATTCTGGCTTCGCTTAAGAACCTGAAGCGTGCGGGGCCTGAAACCGAACTCGATATCGACCAGACGATAGCCCGGACCGCAAAAAACGGGGGCGAAATCGAGCTGGTGTTTGCCAGGGAGTTTCGAGATCGCTTAAAGCTGACAGTCCTGCTGGATAATGGCGGCTATTCGATGATGCCCTACCTCGAGCTTGTTAAGTCGGTGTTTGGAAAAATCCGAGACCACTTCAAGGACCTCGAGTACTATTATTTTCATAATTGCCTGTACGGGGCCGTCTATCAGGACCTGCCGAGGACTCGGGCGATCCCGTGGGAAACCTTTGTGAGCCGGGGAAGCGATAATCACCTTATAATAATTGGGGACGCCAATATGGCGCCATTTGAGTTGATGGCCTCCAACGGTTCCCTCTACGTTCAGAGCGGTGATCCACGACCCGGACAAGAATGGCTGAAAGAGCTCAGGGCGGCGTTTCCGGCAAGCGTGTGGCTAAATCCCATTCCTAAAGAGCGTTGGTCGAGGGAAAGCGTCACGATCGGCCGGATTGCCGGGATTTTTCCGATGGAAGATTTGACCCTGGCCGGCATCAAGAATGCGGTTCAGATACTGGACCGGAGAAGATAGCAGGGAACTGAAATGAATCAATGGATAAGCTGCGCCCCGTTTGAGCGGCTTTTGAATATGACTATCGTAGATGCTTGCGATGGCAGGGCGACCCTGACCATGCCCTTTTTAATAGACTACGCCCAGGGTGCCGGACTGTTGCACGGCGGGGCGCTCGTGAGTCTTGCCGACACCGCCGTCGCCATGGCGATCAAGAGCATAATAGCGCCTATGTCGCATTTTGCTACCACTAAACTTGAATCGCGATTTCTTCTTCCGGTGACAAAAGGCGTTGTTACGGCGAAGGCGGAGGTCGTAAGCCGGGAGGGAAGGCGCCTCACGGGTAAAGCGACTGTTTACGACGAAGAGGGAAGAGCAGTAATGGAGTTTTCCTCTACATTCAAGATTTCAAAAGATACTCAAATCAAATAAATGCAGTTAGTTACAGATCATAGCAAGCCGCTGTGGTCAAGATAGGTGAACCGTTCAGCTAAGCACAAGATCACGCTTGGCCCCACTTGAGTTTTGATCTCAGAATCTGGAAGTGATCGACGCCCGGGGCCTTTATGATGCGCAGGGGAGTGACGGCGGCCGTAACAACCAACTGGTCGGGGTCCTGGATCAGGCATCCTATTTGTCCATCGCACGTCAGGGTTACGTCTGTTGCGGGTTCGGCAATTTCGACTGTGATTGTCACGTTAGCCGGGAGAACGATAGGCCGATTGGTGAGTGTGAAAGGGCAAATCGGAGTCATGATAATGACCTGAGCGGTCGGGAAAATGATGGGCCCCCCTGCGGAGATGTTGTAAGCGGTCGATCCTGTGGGGGTGCAGATAATGAGGCCGTCACCACGGTAGTGAGTGAGAAAATGCCCGTCGATAGTTGCGTGCAGGTCGATTATTCGGGCGAGGGCACCTTTGTTTATAACGGCGTCATTGAGGACGCGGTGGTTGAAAATCTCTCTGCCCTCACGCCTTACCGATACGCGCAAGACCATTCGTTCCTCGATGTCGAAATCCCCTGAGAGGATTTTTCCCAGTTCGGCAAAACAGGAGCCGGTACTTATCTCAGTAAGAAAACCAAGACCGCCCAAATTGATGCCGATGATCGGAATGGACTTTCGTTCTATAAAACGCGCAACACTCAAAAAGGTCCCGTCTCCGCCGATCACCACAACCGTTTCGACTGTATCGGGGATATCGATTTTTTTATAGACGCTGCTAACTCCTGAATTATCGATATTCTCTTTAATAAAAACTTCTATGTTGCGCTCCTCGAACCATTTTTTGAGTTGCTGGGCAAGCCGGGCGGCTTCAGGGCGCAAGCGTTTATAGATTATTGCGACGTGGCGCATGGGGGTCCTCCAAAAAACTGTCGCTGCACGGCCTGTGTGGTCCGATAGGATTAAAAGATTTGTAAAAATCCACCGACTGCTCTAACTTGTATCGGCGCTACCGGGTAAGATGCCTATAGGTCCTATTTATGGGTGAGTCAAGTGCTTTGCCGCGCGGTTTGCGTGGAGGATGGTCCGGCTGAGTGGTTCTTTCCAGTTCGCTGAGGTGGTCAATGAATTTTGAGCAGCGATCTTCAATTCCTTTACAGACGATTCTGGTGGTCGATGACGAGCAGTGGGTCTGCGATATTATGGCGGATGCTCTGAGCAGTCAGGGGCACCAGGTTGAGAGTGCCTGTGATGGCGTCGAAGCTGTCGAAAAGCTCAAGAGGGGTAAATTCACTATCGTTGTTACGGATATGGAAATGCCTCGAATGGACGGGATGCAGCTGATCGAGTACATAGCGAAAAATCATGCCGATATCGATATAATTGCCGTCACGGGGCATGGAATGAAATACAGATACACTGAGGTCGTTGAAGCCGGGGCTTCGGATTTCATTGCAAAGCCCTTTACCGTTAACGAACTGGAGGCTAAGATCAACAGGCTGATCCGGGAGAGGAGTCTCAGGGAGCAACTCGCGAAGCTGGCCGTCCGGGACCCCCTGACCGTTCTTCTGAATCGCCGTTCCTTTGAGGAAAATGTGCGAAAGGAAGCGATCCGTACAACCCGTTATCAGCATGCTTTCTTTCTGTTTTTTATGGACGTGGATAATTTTAAGAAATACAACGACCTCTACGGCCATCAGGCAGGCGATGCGCTGCTCGTCGAGACGGCGAACATTTTGACGAATTCGATACGGGAAAACATCGACAGTGTCTACCGCTACGGCGGCGATGAGTTCATAATGCTTTTGCTGCATCTGCCGGCCTCTCAGGCCTTCAGCGTTGCTAAGCGCATCCGCAGGAAGTTTGACCTTTTGAAATTGGAACCAACGAGCATTTCAATCGGGATCGCCAGGTTCATCGCGAGGTTCGGGACAGTCGAACAGAACGTTCAAGACATGATACAGCGGGCCGACTCCGCCCTTTACGCCGCTAAGAAAGGCCTCGGCAAAAACGGGGTTGTTGTCGATGATTGTTCGCGCTGACCGATGGCGCCCGCCCGCCGGCGCCAGCAGGGTGCTGAAAAAAGGTCTGATGGTGGGGAAAGAACCTTAAAAAGACTGGCCATTTAGTCATTCCGGCGCGTCCTCACAAATGATCGGACGCGAACTGGGCACTCACAAAAAATCGTGCCCGGACTTGAAACATTTAGCCAGGTTCGGAATGTTAGCCCGGACCTGAACGAAGTGAGGGTCCAGCGTTTAACGCCGGCCAGAAGTGTTAACGCGAATCCGAACGTAGTGAGGGTGCGCCCTCACAAAAGATCGGGCGCGAACTTGAAGCGTCGAACATCGGCCCAATGTGTAAGCGCAAACCCGAACTAGGTGAGGGTTCAGGCCGGAATCCAGAGCTTTTTTGAACTATTTGATATTTAAAGCAAAACACTGGACCCCGGCCTTCGAGACTGTGTCGTAATTGTTGGCCTCTGGATCGGGTTATTTGGCATTAATTGCAAGCATATCAAGCCATTATATGCTATAGTGGCGCCTCAAACTGGAGGGGCTATGGCATATCGACACGGAACAGACCGAAGACAGATGATGGTGCTGCCACCTACGCTGGACCAGTATGTATCTCAGGATCACCCCGTTCGCGCCTACGATGCCTTTGTAGACGCGCTTGATTTTAGCGAGGTGGGGATCGAGCTCGATGACCGGAAGGTAGGGAACAGCGAATATGACCCTCGGTGCATGCTAAAACTGCTCTTGTATGGCTACTCTTATGGAGTAAATAGCTCCCGGAAACTCGAACGCGAGGTGCACAACAATCTGTCCTTCATTTGGCTGATGAAGCAATTGAAGCCGGATCATAAAACGATTGCCGAATTTCGGCGCAGGAACAAAGAAGGCTTAAGAAAGGCTTTGAAACTTTGTGCCAGACTTTGCCTGAATCTGGGGCTGATAGAGGGTAACATACTGTTTGTAGACAGCACCAAGCTGAGGGCAAACGCAGGGAAGGCCAACCTTCACAAGAAAAAATGGTATGAGGACCAGCTAAAAGAAATTGATCAAAGAATTCAACAGATTCTGAACCAGTGCGAGCAGATCGACAAGAGTGAATCCCAATGCGGCTCGCTGGTGGTAATGCCAAAAGAGCTTGCCAAGGCAAATAAGCTTAAGGAGTCTATTAAAAATGCTCTGGCCGAGTTCAGCGAACGAGGCGACAAGACAAAGGATGGAAAAGAGAGGCAGGTAAATCAGATCGATCCGGAAAGCGTCGTAGTAAAGAGTCCTCAAGGCACCCATTGCGGATATTGCATGCAAACGGTTGTTGACGACAAAAACGGGCTGATTGTTCACACAGACGTGGTGAGCGAGGCAAATGACTCGAATCAGATGGCTGTTCAGATCGGCGGAGCCGAGGCTTATCTTGGACGAGAGTGCAAGACAGCGTGCGCCGATGCGGGGTATTCGGATACCAGCGAAATTGCAAAGCTAGAATCTGCCGGAAAAACAGTGGTGATTCCTTCTCAGTCTCAAGCCTCACACAAGGAAACGGAGATTGGTCCGTTTGAAAAGGCTAAATTTACCTATGATGCTGACTCGGATTGTTACCTGTGCCCGGAGGGTCACCGGCTGATCTTCAGACGTTTTGAGAATAAAACAAAGCAGAGAAGGGACTATCGTATTGATAAACCTAGTAAATGTCGGTTCTGTTCGCACTTTGGCACGTGCACAAAATCGAAGCAGGGCCGAACTGTTACGCGCCATGCATCGGAAGAGTTAAGGGAAGCAGTATCCAAGAGATTTGAGCAACCTGAAATGGGGCAGATCTACAAGCGAAGGAAAGCTCGGGTGGAGCATCCATTTGGATTTATTAAGAAGGTATTAGGGTATGGCCAGTTTTTTTTACGAGGTCGAGAGGGGGTTCGTGCAGAAGCGGCGATACTGGCGACATGTTTTAACCTGAGACGAATGATAAGTCTGCTGGGTGGGGTTAGGAGCTTCACGGCTGCAATTAAGGCAGCTTAAGTCAAATTAAAGCCAAGGGGCGAAGGATTGGGCGGAAATTGCCCAGCCTGTGGGCATGCGGTCAGCGTTAAAAGGGCGGTGATACCCAAAGCAGGCTGGGAAGACGATTTTTGTTCTTGGTGAATTTTTGAAAAATATCAGGGCGGGAACCGGTCAGTCGTAATCCAATAATGACACAGTCTCCTTCGCCGGGGTGACGGCCCCACGGGTTTCTTACTGTAACGTGTGAATTTCAATCATTTTTCAGCACCCTGCCAGGTCCCAATGGTTACAACTGTGTTAAATTTGACCTGCTTAAAATTAATCTTGACACCCTGGAGTGGGTACTTTATATAGGGCTGGACTGCCGCGGAACATAAAGGAGTGCCGTGGTAACCGACGAAAATTGCTGAACTTAGTTGTCGTCACCCCAAAATCTGTCGTGATTAGGTTAAAGTGCAGATTGATACGGTGACATTTTTTTAGATTAACTCATTTGTGAGACCACTTTATGATGTGGCATTAAGTCCGCCCTCAGCTCTGGCAGAGTCGAGCCCATCATCAGATGGCTGGAAACGTTGATGCCCATTAGCGTTTTCAGAAGTGCTCAAGGGTAGCATCTCCGGTAGCGGGCGGCAAATAGCATTCTAATATTTGTGCAGGGGACTTTAGGTTCTCACAACGGGAGGTGACTGCCATGGGCAAGCCTGAATTCGGTTTTGGGGTCCATTTGATCTTGGATGGCTACGGCTGTGACCGTGCGGCTCTGCAAGACATCAATCAGATCTATAATTTCCTCGATAATTACCCTTCTCAAATGGATATGACCAAAATCATGCCGCCTTATGTTTTCCGGTATTCGGGAGCGGTTCCGGAAGACTGGGGAGTATCGGGTTTTGTGCTGATTGCGGAAAGCCACATCAGCATTCATACATTTCCGGACAAACAGTATATGAGCATTGACATGTTTTCGTGCAAGCCTTTTGATACAGGCTTGGCGGTCGATACTATAAAGAGTTACTTTAAAATTCAGAAACATGAGATCAAGGTTCTGGACAGGGGGCAGGAATTTCCGAACACCATACGTGAATCCGCCCAGGTGGTCCGGATGGATCGGATGCTGAAGCAGCGTTCGAGGTAAGAAATATTTTGCGAGCCGTTCAAAGCGGAGGGGTTCCAGGTTCTGGCCTGGAACCCCATTTTTCATTTCCCGGGCTGAAATTTTATCGTCGTAATGTGTGGCGCGCTAATCCCGGTATAGAAGCGCCAGGTCCGCATAGGCATCGATTCGGCGGTCTCTCAGGAAGGGCCAGTTGCGCCGGACCACTTCAGTCCTCGCCATGTCTATTTGCGCCGTAAGCACTTCATCTGCGTCGTTGCCTGCCTTTGCAATAAATTCGCCCTGGGGTCCAATTATGAAACTGTTCCCCCAGAAGACCTGGCCGTGGCCGGCGCTCTCAGAAGCGGGTTCGAATCCGACCCGATTTGCGCAGATTACCGGAAGCCCGTTGGCGATTGCGTGGGACCTCTGAATAGTCGTCCATGCATCCAGCATCAGCTTTCGCTCAACTTCGGACTCGCCGGGCTCCCAGCCGATAGCCGTAGGATACAGGAGCAGTTCGGCCCCTGAAAGAGCCATCAGTCGCGCAGCCTCCGGATACCACTGGTCCCAGCAGACCAATACTCCCAGCTTGCCCACTGATGAAGCAATGGGGCGGAAACCCAGGTCGCCCGGAGTGAAATAGTACTTCTCATAGTAGTTCGGATCGTCGGGGATGTGCATCTTACGGTACTTGCCGGCTATTGAGCCATCCTTTTCGAGGACCATGGCCGTATTGTGATAAAGACCAGCTGCACGCCGCTCGAAGACCGAGGCTACTATCACCACGCTCAACTCCCTGGCCAGTGCCCCGAAGGCCTCACTGGCCGGCCCTGGAATCGGTTCAGCCAGGTCAAAGCATGCGGGGTCCTCGGTCTGGCAAAAATAAGGCCCTAGGTGCAACTCCTGGAGCACGATCAGTTCGGCCCCTTTCGAGACGGCTTTGCGAATGCCGGCCGCGCTCTTTTCGATATTGGCGTTTCGGTCTGCCGTGCAACTCTGCTGGACGATTCCCACAGTGAGTTTTTTCATCCCAGGACTCCTTTGGGTATCTGCATGGTAATGCAATGTAGAGAACCGCTGCCGGTCAAAAGGGGAAGGCAATAAACGCCTGTTACCTTGCGTCCCGGAAAAGCTCGCCCGATGATCTCGATGGCCGGGAGATCCTTTGGGGTCCCATACATCGGCACAAGCACCGCACCATTGATGACCAGGAAGTTCGCATAAGTTGCCGGCATCCTCTGACCCTGTTCATCTTTGGCAACCTCCGGCCAGGGGAGCGCAAGCAGCCTATAGGGCCGGCCCTCCGGCGTCCTCAAAGACCTCAGTTCCCCGGCCATTGTTTCCATCGGCCCGTAATGTTCGTCCGCAGGGTCTTCACATGCCGTGTAGACTATGGTATCATCCGGACAGAACCTAGCCAGGGTGTCCACATGTGAATCGGTATCATCCCCGGCCAGATGCCCGTTCTCGATCCACAGGACTCGTTGGGCGCCCAGCACTCTACACAAAAAGGCCTCAATGCCGCTGCGGGAGAGGTGCGGGTTACGGTTGGGGCTGAGCAGACAATCGGTGGTCGTGAGAATCGTTCCCCGCCCGTCGCTCTCGATGCTCCCGCCCTCCAGAATGAATCCCACGGTCTCCAGCGGCGCTTTGCCAAAGGTCCCGCACCCGGCGAGCTTACGGGTTATCTGATTGTCCAGGCCGGCAGGGAACTTGAGCCCCCAGCCGTTAAAGCCAAAATCCAGCACTACGGGACTCTCGCCTTCAAAGACAGTGATGGGACCAAAATCCCTTGTCCAGGTGTCATTGGTTTCGACCCGAGAGAACCTGATCCGGTCAAGGGCCAACCCGGCATCGGCCATGGATTGCCTGGCTTCCTCGATATCAGGCGCCACCATCAGCAGCCGCTCAAAACGGGTAATCTCTCTTGCGATATCGATTGTCACTCGCTGCACGGCATGCAGATTGACCCAATCGGTCCCTTCGTGGGGCCATGCCATGAGCACGCCGTCCTGTTCTTCCCACTCTGCGGGAAGCCTGCGTACCGTCTCGATCACCGAAGCACCTCTGTCCGTCAGGTTGTCGAGTGCACTATTGGTAATTGATTCGAGGGAAAATGCGGCTGCACGCGACAGACAACATTTAAAATTATTATGAGACCATAATCGCCGGTTATTATCAAGCACAGCGCTGCTTCAGTCCGAAATTTTCATGGACAAGCAATGGCCCGCTTGTTAGAGTAGCAAGTTAAGGGTAGAATTTAACCGTAAACAAGTATCGATTTGCCTTTGAAGCGATTTACCTGAAAGAGAGTGATTTAAAATTGGAACAACCGTCAGGCAAGGGAATCCAGGATTGGCTCCGAATGTGCTTTCGGAGGCTTGCTGGTGTCCAAAACGACGAGGACGTAGAAAAAGAGATACAGCAGATAATTGACGAAGGGGAACAGCGTGGACTGATCTCCGAGGACGAAGGGGAAATGATCCAGGGGATCTTTTCCTTTCGCGATACTATAGCCAGGGAGATCATGGTCCCGCGTACCGATACGGTTTACGCTGAGGCTGAAACCAAACTCCCGGAAATAATTCAGAGCATAATAGAGAGCGGACACTCCAGGATTCCCATATACCAGGATAATATCGACAACATCATAGGGACGCTGCACGCCAAGGACCTGCTCCCATCCTGGGGCTCCTCCGATATGGCGATCCGCGACATAATGCGTCCTCCCTATTTCATTCCCGAGACCAAGAAAATCAGCGAAGTTCTCAAAGACTTGAGGGACAATAAGTCTCATATGGCCATTGTTATTGACGAATATGGCGGGACTGCCGGCATTCTCACGCTGGAGGACATAATAGAGGAAATTATCGGCGAGATAATGGATGAATACGATGCCGAACAAAAACTTATTATCGAATATGAAGACGGCTCCATTAGTGTGAATGCGCGCCTGGACGTCGAAAAACTTGAGGATTTTCTCCAGGTCGACCTGCCCGAAGGTGACTTCGAATCTGTTGGCGGCTTTATTATAAGCCTTATCGGAAAAGTGCCCGAGGTGAACGAAAAAGTTATTTATGACAGTCTTGAGATCGTGATCGAAGCCGGATCGAGCAGGAAGATAGATCGGGTGCGTATCCGAAAACTTGCCCCAGGAGAAGTCTCTGATGAGCCTTCCGAATAAAGGGCCCGGCAGGCAGCCGGCGTCCATCCGGAAACACGCTATGATCCTGCCTGGTTCGATGCCTCACATTTGAATGCTATGACTGCGATATTTCTCTCGGCCCTGAGCGGGCTACTGCTTTCGGCGGGGTTTCCCAAACCCGCGATGTTTTATTTAGCCTGGGTGTCTCTGGTGCCGCTGCTTTATGCGGTTCATAGGAAAACGGGAAAGCAGGCGTTTGGGCTCGGTTACATTTGCGGGTTGCTGCATTCTTGTACATGCCTTTTTTGGATATATCACGCTATTTACCACTATGGGGGTTTTTCGACGGCGGTTTCCTTGCTGGTCCTTTTGCTGCTTTGCTGCATAATGGCTGTATATCCCGCTCTGTTCGCTCTTCTGGCGCAAAAATGTGAATTCCGCCCCCTGCTCTATGTCTTTGGACTGCCATGCGCATGGGTTGCACTCGAATGGGCCCGGGCGTTCGCTATTTCAGGGTTCCCGTGGGCAAACCTGGGATATACCCAGACGCCGCTAAATCCGCTCATCCAGATCGCCGATATTACCGGAGTCTATGGGCTGAGCTGGCTTGTAGTGTTTGGCAATACGGTCATTTACGGTTTTATCCGCAACTTTTGCCGCAGATCCGGCGTCGCGGTCCTGTCCGTCTGCATCGTTTGCGCTCTGCTCTATGGCTTCTGGCGTTGCGAACAGGTAAGGGGTTTGCAAAACCGGACTGTTGCGCTAAATGTGGGGGTTATCCAGGGCAATATCGCCCAGAATCAAAAATGGGACCCTGCATTCGTGGCGGAAACGATCAACACATACTCCAGTCTTAGCCTGGAGTGCATCAAAAAGGAGCCGCTTCCCGACATCCTCGTGTGGCCGGAATCCGCGATGCCTTTTTTCTACGGCCTGGATGATGACCTGAGTCCCAAGGTTGACAGTATTGTAAGGCAGGCCGGAAAACCGTTGCTTTTCGGGAGCATCGGTGCGGTCCGTGTGGAAGGTAAGGCGCGTTTGCTCAACAGGGCTTATCTTCTCGATAAGGACGCAACGCTTATTGGGGCTTATGCCAAACAGCACCTGGTTCCATTCGGAGAATATGTGCCCTGGTCGAACATACTGTTTTTTGTCCGTCATATCGCGGCAGGCTCTGTAGATTTTATGCCGGGAACTCATCCCGGACCGCTTCTTTTTGAAGGCCCCCCTTTGGGCGTGCTGATTTGCTACGAGGTGGTTTTCCCGCAGATTGCCCGTGCAACCGTCAGGAGAGGCGCCCAAGTGCTGATAAACATTACCAATGACGCCTGGTATGGCGATACGGGGGGGCCGTATCAGCACCTGGAAATCGCACGCTGGCGCGCAATCGAGTTTCGAGTTCCGCTGGTGCGGGCCGCAAACACTGGAATCAGCGCAGTGTTCGACGCTACCGGGCAGGAGTGTGCAAGATTGGCGTTGAACACGCGAGGTTTTTTGACGTGCGGCGTTCACCCGATGTCTTATCTTTCTTTTTATGCTAAATATGGCGATCTGTTCGCCTGGTTTTGCGTTTTTGTAACATTTTACGCAATAATATTCGAAATTGTCCGTATAAGAATTAACAGAAGGAGGTCCCGATGAACGTGGATATTTCAGAGCTTAGAAATTTACTCAAAGACCTGTCTCAAAAATTTCAAACCCTGGGAGGATATCTTTGACATCGCTGGCAAGGAGGCTCGTTCGGCCGAACTCGAAAAGCTGATGGCCAAACAGGATTTCTGGGAAAACCAGGAGGCCGGGCGCGATATTTTAAAAGAGCGTTCGGGACTCAATGAAATTATCAAGACCTGGCGCAATCTTGCCGGTGAGATGGAGGATAATGAACTGCTTTTCGATATGGCGGTCGAGGAGCAGGACGAGAGTAATCTGAAGGAAGTCCAACGCAAGCTGAGTGAGCTTCAGAAAAAATACAGGGATCTCGAACTTTGGCAGACGTTGAGCGATGAAAACGATAACAAGAATGCAATCGTGAGCATTAACGCAGGTGCGGGCGGGACTGAAGCACAGGACTGGGCCGAAATGCTCCTCAGGATGTACCTGCGCTGGTGTGAGAAAAAGAACTTCAAGGTCGAAATGATTGACCTTCTGGAGGGGGAAGAAGCCGGAATAAAAAGCGCTACGTTTACCGTGTCGGGTCCTTACGCTAATGGGATGTTGAAGGCTGAATCAGGCGTGCACAGGCTGGTAAGAATCTCTCCTTTCGACGCAAGCGGCCGCAGGCATACATCATTTGCCGCAGTGCTGGTCTTTCCCGAGATCGATGACGAAATAGAAGTCGAAGTAAAACTTTCCGACCTGCGTGTTGACACCTACCGGGCCAGCGGGGCCGGTGGCCAGCACGTAAATAAAACGAGTTCCGCAGTCCGGCTGACACACCTGCCTACCGGTATTGTTGTGCAGTGCCAGAATGAAAAGTCGCAGCACCGAAACCGCGATATAGCCATGAAAATCCTCAAGGCAAGACTCTACGAACGCGAGAAACGCGCGCAGCAGGCCAAAATGCAGGAAACCCATGACAATCTCGATGGAATCGCATGGGGCAGCCAGATCAGGTCCTATGTCATGCAACCCTACAGGCTCGTGAAGGACCACCGCACCAATGTCGAAAAGGGAAACGTGGAAAGCGTTCTTGGCGGCGAACTGGATGACTTCATAGAGGCGTATCTGCTGAGCACGATGACCGCCAAAGAAACCACCGCAAGCACTGCTTAGGTATGTGTAGGGATTAGGGGTTGATTTTGCTGGATAACTAACTTATCGAGCGAGACCTGATCGTCGCTACGGTCTTGGGGGACCGTTATGCGGGCTCCACTTGTGGAGATGGCGGCCACGATGTTGGCGTAGGTGCCGTTCTTGCCGTTGTCGATGCGTCGTTTGGTGTCGGTATCGAGCAATAGGGCTCCTTAATCGGTGGTGGACGGGGTGGACTTGGTAGACCGAGTGGACGAAGAGCGCAATGAGCGTTTTTCGGAGCGCACGCGGTAGAGGCGTTCGGTAAAGCCACCCTCTGTTTCAAAGGCTGCCGCCTGAACAGAGATCTGGCGGTCAAGCAGGCTGCACGCAACCGCCAACAGCACCAGCGCGGCGTTGGCGGCGAGCTCGGTGTAAGCAGGAGTGGACGGCTCCTTCTGTCCATGTTGTCCACCTTGTCCAGACAGTCCACGATCGTGCTCTTCCCGCACCCAGCCGGCCACTTCATCAGCGGTTGCGCACCGGCGGTCGATCAGTCTTTGCCTGCGGGGATTGTCACGATCCCAAAGCGGTAGTCCACGCTGGCGAAGGAAATCCTCGTAGTCAAGCCGCAACTCTTCCAGACTGGCCCGCGCCACGTTGGTGAGCTTGAGCTCAGTCTTCTTCGAGGTTCCCGAAGCCTGGCTTCCTTCGGCGATATTCTGCACCCCCGACCGCGCGGCCTGTACCATTTGGTCGTGGGTACGGCTGCGCTTTTCGATGTAACGATCACAAAAACGCACCGTGATGTCGAAAACCAGCTGCGCCACCTGAAAGCTCTTGAGCTTTCGATAGCCGCCATGCTTCGGAATTAACGGTTCGTTGGTGGTCATATCATTCCGTTCTCTTATGCGGCGAATTGGCTCAAGGAGACGTAGTCCTAGACGTATTCGGGAACAAATGTACGGTACTTCTTCGGCTCGCCGCCGCGCTTTGGGGCAACGCAGTCGAGGATCATATGTCCGACCTTGTTGGCCTCGGTAAAAGTCATTCGACCACCTCCCAGTGCCCGCCCTTGGCGGGGCCGGTGCGCCGGATTCGCGCTTCTTCGCGCAGTCTGGCAATCTGTTTTTCAACTGCCCGTTGGGAAATCCTCAGTGCGTCCGCAATCTCTCTGGCAGGCAATTCAGGGGCGCCTTTCAGTAAAGCCAGAATTCTCTCCGAACTTTTCTCCGAACCAGCTTCTGATTCCTCCGAACTTATCGCGACCTTCCGGTGAACCGTGGCGGTGAACAGACAGCCGTCCCGGTCGTCGGTAAACTTGATCTCCGGCCAGTCCTCCAGTGCTCGTTTGATGCCCGAGCGAATCTTTTCGACGGTCAGATTGTTGGGCAGATGGCCCGGACTGATGATCTCGATGCGATTATCGAAAATGAACAGCCGAGTTCAGACGTAGGTCTTGAAGTCGGCTGCATCCACCGGTCCCCGCAAGATGTTCGCCGATTCCCAGAGGTGCGATTCAAGCTGGCTCAAGGTAACTGTCGCATCATGCACGATCACGTCCCCTTTTTGCTGCTACGATCAGGTTTGATTTGTTGGAGAGTCATCTACCCATACCACATGACGAAGCGGTCTACAATGGTAGCGGTGAAAGGCATAGAAGCGGCAAGGCTGTACCGGAGGTAATGATCCGGGGCCTGTCTTTTGCTCCAGTTGACTGGAGGATGGTATCTCGGGACAATTTGATTGTGTATCCGGTAAGAAAAAAGGCGCCGCTGTAAAAAGCGGCGCCTTCTTGCCAGGATTTATGACATTGCTACCTGGTGATTCGTAGATACCACAATCAAATAGAATAACAAGGATTATTTCCGGGTGTAGGAAATGGGTACTTTAGCTACCCAAATCCATTGTTATAGAAATGAAATCGATATCTTATACTAAGTTGCATTTATAGAGCGCCTGATAACTCCAGGCTCTGCGAGGTGGGAGAAAGTTTTCTCACTTTAAAGATGCCCCGCACCCCCCGGGATTTCGGCAGACACGCGCAAGCGCGTGTGGCCGAATGCAATATCTCGACGCTCTGCGTGGCGGGGCCGGAGGCCCAACTCGCGGAACGTCGAGATCGTGAGCCGCGTAGCGGCGAGGGGTGTGGGGAGCTAGGCTCCCCACGCTTTTCAGAAACATTACTTGATATTTTTTTGAACGCAGCTTGGTATTAGAAACTGTACCCAACCTCCCCGTGAGTTTCTTTGTCGAGACCCGAGGATTCTTCATCGGCGCCCACTCTTAAACCGATTGTTTTTTCGAGAAAATACGCGATCAGGTAGGTGGCTGTCAGGCAGTAGAGGGCCACTGCAACAATTCCAATGGCCTGTATTCCCAACTGCTTCGGGTTGCCCGCCGTCAGTCCGCTCGCACCTGCGGTTGCGAAAAGACCGGTTGCCAGCGTTCCCCACGCGCCGCCGACCCCGTGGACCCCAACCACGTCCAGAGAGTCATCGTAATCGAGTTTGAATTTGACCCGGACACCGTAGAAGCAGATCGCCCCGGAGACAAGTCCGATGACCATCGCCCATCCCGGGCTTACAAATCCGGAAGCCGGGGTCACCGCACCCAGTCCGGCGACGATTCCCGAAGCAAATCCAAGGGCGCTTGGTTTTTTTATAATCAGCCATTCCATGGCCATCCAGGAGCACGACCCGGCTGCTGCGGCCGTCATCGTGGCTGTAAAAGCCAGGGCTGCGGTTGCGTTTGCCGCCAGGGCGCTGCCGGCGTTGAAGCCGAACCAGCCGAACCAGAGGAGCCCAACGCCTAGCAGTGTCATTGTAAGATTATGAGGAACAAACATTTCGCCGGGATATCCCTTCCGTTTTCCGATTACTATGGCAATTGCAAGCGCAGAAATGCCGGCTGAGAGATGCACGACCAGACCGCCCGCAAAATCGAGGCCCCCCATCGACTGGAACCAGCCGCCTCCCCATACCCAGTGGGCTAGGGGATAGTAAACAATAATCGACCAGAGTATGAGGAAGGCCACGTAGGACCTGAAAGTCATCCGCTCGGCTATGGCGCCGCTGATCAATGCCGGAGTAATGATGGCGAACATTCCCTGAAACATGACGAACGCGTATGTCGGGATTGTGCCTTTTAGCGAATCGATTGTCGTTCCCACGAGCATGAACTGGCTCAGGTCCCCGATGAACCAGTTCCCGGATGTAAACGAAAGCGAGTATCCTATTATAATCCACTGCAGTCCCAGAACGCCGAGCGCAACGAATGAGTGCATGAGAGAGCTGAGCACATTTTTGTGCTGCACCATGCCGCCGTAAAAAAGGGCAAGGCCGGGCAGCATCACCATGACGAGGGCCGCCGATGTGAGCACCCAGGCGGTGTCTGCCGGATTCATCACGGTTGCCTCAGCCGCCAAAGCAGGACGCGTCCATACCAACAGAGACAAAACTGTGGCTGTACTCATCCATGTCAGCCAACCTGCAGTCTTCCGGAACTTGAAAGCCATAGCGCACATGCCCTTCCTGGTTGATTGAAATTGTTAGAAAAATGTGGAGCGTTTAAACCTGCACGCAGCAGCATAACTGCGTGCCGGAAGATAGACGCAAACCAAGTACTTGATGTTAGAAGACATTTGTGTTTCATGTGTCTAAGGGTTTCGAATATTTACTGACTATTATGTCTCTTTTGGCAAAGGTTTGCGTCATTGTCAAACATATTTGTGCGGTTGTGCGCTCCAATGCTTGCCTGGTGGAGGGAAAAAGGTGCGAATGTTCTCAATTGTGTATCACTTTAGCTAATGCGCAAGACAAAAGTGGCATAAACCGGTATTTGTGTGGTATTCTTCTCTCATCGGGAGGTACAAGTTTGAACCTTGCAAAAAAGCACGAAAATGTGCTCCCGGTACAATTGTGTAATGCTGAAAGGCCGGCAGTGATGGGGAGAAAAGGCATAAATCTAATAGGCTTATTTACGGACAAGCCCTAAATCAGGCAGTGTCGGAGGCAGCGAGATGACAAAAATAGAAGCGATCATAAAACCTTTCCGGCTTACCGAAGTGCAGGAAGCACTGACGGCGCTCGGTATCCAGGGAATGACGGTCAGCGAAGTGAAGGGGTTCGGACGGCAGAAGGGTCATGTGGAACTCTACAGGGGAGCGGAATACACTGTAAATTTCGTGCCCAAACTCTATATCATGGCCGTTCTTCCGGACGATCTTGCGCAAAAGGCCGTTGATGCGATTCAAAAAGCGGCTTTCACCGGCAAAATCGGAGATGGGAAGATATTCCTTTCAAAAATTGACGAGGCCGTAAGAATTCGTACGAAAGAAACGGGGAGCGAGGCCCTGTGAGCAAGTAATCTTTTTCAAAAGCGTGTGGACATGCGTCCCCCACACCCCCCCCTCGCAGCTACGCGGCTCACGATCCGGAGCCCAGCGCAGCGGGCCTTTGGCCACGGCTCGCTGAGCGTCCAGATATTGCGCTCGGCCTCGCGCGTCAGTGCGTGGCCGAAATCGTGCGGTGTGCGGCGCATCTTTAAAGTGAGAAAACTATACTCCACATGGCAGAGCCTGGAGTTATCAGGCGCTGTATTAACGCAACTCAGCATAAAACCCGGTTTCTGAATTCCTCAATCCCTCAAAACTGTCCAATTTGTTCTAAATCACATCTCTGCCGCATTTTTGACCAACCTTTTTCTCCTGTTTTTCCAGATATTTTACAAAAACGTTTCAAAATTGTGCTTCCTGCTGAGTGCGATACAATTGTGTACCGCTTCCTTGTCCAAAATTTGCCTGTTGAAGCCTTTCCCGGAAGATTTTAATCCTTTAAATCCGCCTGGTTAGCATCTGTTTTTAATGTCGCAGCCAGGTTTTGGCACATGCTTTGGACTGTCTTCGGCAGTTTGGCTTGTGCAATAGCCCTCAGATGCTGGAAGGCTGAAAGTGATTGGGGGGACCGGCGTAAATCTAAATCCAAAAAAGAGGCGGAGGTAGGAAGATGACCAAAATTGAAGCAATCATAAAACCTTTCCGGCTTACCGAAGTGCAGGAAGCGCTAATAGCGCTCGGTATCCAGGGAATGACGGTCAGCGAAGTGAAGGGGTTCGGGCGCCAGAAGGGGCATGTGGAACTTTACAGGGGAGCGGAATACAAGGTTAATTTCGTCCCGAAGCTGCTGATCTTGACCGTGGTTCCCGATGAACTGGCGGGACAGGCCATGGAGGCAATCCAAAAGGCGGCCTACACCGGAAAGATCGGGGATGGGAAAATCTTTTTGTCACCCGTAAGTGATGTCATGCGCATCAGGACCAAAGAAACAGGTCCGGAAGCCCTTTAGAGTTTAATGATTCATTGGGGGAGCGACCCTTTTGCAACTCGTTTAGAGATCCGGAGGAAATGATATGAAGAAATTGTTGGTGGCTTTGATTTTTGTTTTCCTGGCATTACTGGCAAACACTGTTTTTGCCCAACAAGCCGCCGCGCCGATAAAGTTGGCGCAGGCGGCCGAAACGGCCGCAGCTCCGGCGGAGGCCCCGGCGAAAATCGACACCGGTGACACGGCCTGGCTCCTTACTTCTTCGGCCCTTGTTTTACTGATGACCCCCGGCCTTGCCCTGTTCTACGGAGGAATGGTCCGGCGTAAAAACGTCCTTGGGACCATTATGCACAGTTTTGTCGCAATGGGCATCATAACGATTCAATGGGTTCTTTTCGGCTACTCTTTGTCGTTTGGGCCCGACATCGGGCACTTTATCGGCAATCTTGACTGGGCTGGTCTAAAAAGCGTCGGGTTCGAGCCAAACGCCGACTATGGGCCCACCGTCCCTCACCAGGCATATATGATATTTCAAATGATGTTCGCCATAATAACCCCTGCTCTTATTTCAGGGGCCGTTGCCGAAAGGTTCAAATTCAGCACCTACCTCGTGTTCATGGTGCTTTGGGCAACCCTTGTATATGATCCGCTCGCTCACTGGGTATGGGGAACCGGCGGCTGGCTCAAGGAGATGGGGGCACTTGATTTCGCCGGAGGTCTCGTTGTTCATATAAGCTCCGGTGTTGCTGCGCTCGCCTGCGCACTGGTCCTGGGAAAGAGAAAGGGATACCAGGTTGAAATTATGGCGCCGCATAACCTTACACTGACAATACTGGGGGCCTGCCTGCTGTGGTTTGGATGGTTCGGGTTCAACGCGGGCAGCGCGGTAGCCTCGGGTGCACTTGCGACTTCGGCCTTTGTGGTTACGCACATTGCGACCGGTACCGCAGCCATGTCCTGGATGTTCGTCGAATGGATGCACAGAGGCAAACCTACCGCTCTTGGCGCTGCATCCGGTGCGGTAGCCGGACTTGTAGCCATTACTCCGGCATCCGGATTTATCGGTCCGCTCCCTGCAATGCTTCTCGGGATTTTTGCCGGTGCGGTCTGCTACGGAGCGTGCTGTCTGAAACCGAAGTTCGGCTATGATGACTCGCTGGATGTGGTCGGCGTTCACGGTATTGGTGGAACTCTAGGCGCATTGTTTACCGGGTTTTTTGCCTCAAAGCTTATCAATGCCGCCGGCGGTGACGGACTCTTTTTCGGAAACGCCGGGCAGGTGGGCATCCAGGCGTTGTCAGTAGTATCTGCCTGGGTTTACTCTTTCGTGGTCACCTTCATCATTCTTAAGATACTTGATGCAACTATGGGTCTGAGGGTAAGTGAAGAGGATGAATCGACAGGTCTCGATTTGTCTCAGCACGGTGAAGTGGGCTACACTTTTGAAGCCTAATTCCGGGTTGCGATCGTAGTGGTGCTTAAATTGAGAGCCGGTTGGCTCACGTGCCCCGAAGGGGCTTGATAAATCAACCCTGGGTGGCGTCCCGGTCCTCGCGGGACGCCACTTATCCTCAGCCCTCTTACCTGGCGGGAGTTTCCAGGATCTGTATCTTCAGTACATCCTCGCGCGGAATCGACTTTTCTATGTGAATCTTTACCATGTCACCCTGGTTGAATTTAGCGTTCTCGGGTACCGGGGCGTTGACCTCGAGAAGAAAATCCGGGACCAGAAGGTGTGCGTAGCGGGCATTCTTGTCCAGCACCAGTGCGTTCAGGTTTTCTATGTCTTCCTGTTCCATGTACTTGAGAATCCAGTACCTGGTCCATTTGCGCTGGATTGTGAAAACCCTGGCCTGGGCGGGCGAAAGCTGCCCGGCCATTTCATCGAGTTGCTGTTTGGAATAGAGTCCGGTCCCAGTGGCCAGGGCATGTTTCAATTGACGCTGTACTATGAGGTCCGAGTAGCGGCGGATGGGTGAGGTTACAGTGGTGTATTGAGCGATTGCGAGGCTGCAGTGCGGTTTTGCCTCGGTGGACAGTTCGGCCCGCGAAAAGAGGCGCCTCTGGCGATAAATTCCAAAGAGTTGGTGCTCGCTGTGGACGAACTCGGTTTCCGGCCTGCATTCCGCCTGATTTCGATAGAGGGCTGGTATGTTTCTTAGGGCGAGATAGCCGGCCGCCGCAGCGTTTGCCTCGATCATCCATTCCGACACCAGTATCTGGCTTGGGGTTTCCTTGTCATAGTGAGCAAGCTGAATCATCCCGGCGCTGTTCACGTAAACCTGGATTTCCGGGAGCGGAAGAATGATCGCGCCCAGGTCGAGCCGCTTCTGCCTGAGCCTCGAAGCAATCTCATAGAGTGCTTTCAGTTTGCTGTCCTCATTAATCCTCTCGTTCACATCCCGGTAGGTCAGCTGCCCTCGAACCCTTACCACACTTGGACAAATCCTCGTTTCGCAAACATTGGCCCCCGAATCCATCGTAATGAGAAAACTGAGTGCGAACCGGTCCTCGCCGGACTTGAGACTCAATGTCCCCTCTGAGAGGGACGGGGGCAGCATAGACACGCGCGTGTCCGGCAGGTAGATCGAACTTACCCTTGCCTCTGCTTCGCGATCCAAAGGCGTGCCCTGCCCGATAAGTTCGGCAACGTCGGCGATGTGAATGCCTATCTCGAGAAGTCCGTCCCCAAGCTCGCGCACGCTTAGCCCATCGTCGTAGTCACGGGTCAAAGAGCTGTCAACCGTAAAAACATCCAGACCCGTAAGGTCCTCCCGTTCATTTTGGGCTGCCGGGGTGCAGCTCGATTTTAGTATCTGCTCGGCCTGTTCCATAGCATTGGGGGGAAACTCGGCGGAAATACCATGCTCATGCAGCATGAGGTTTTCGTCTTCGCGCCATACGCCCAGCCGCACCAGGAGGCGGAAAGCTGACTGGGGAGTCGAAGGAATCCCGGCCAGCTTGAGAAGTTCTTTAACGAAACCACTTTCCTTTGCTTCTTGTCCGAAGATCGCAAAGTTCTTTAATTGCTCTATGAGTTCTTCACGGAATTCGATCTGGGGGACGCCTTGCCGCCGGGTGTGTAGAATTGCAGCCCACCTTGCCCCTTCGACGAGTTTGCGCTCTTTTTCCGCTTCGTTTTTCAGCTCGATGCGGCGCTCCTCGACCTTTTGAGCGGACCGAGGGTAAAATTTGGAGTCCCTGGCCTGGAAATAAAGCCGGTCCGAAAGCAGCAACCGCTTGAGTGCGGCCGCCTGGTCATCGGGAATCGGGGTCTTGAAAATGAACTCGGCAATTTCTTCGGCTTCATAGCCGGTTTCTTCGGATTGTAACAAGAACCAGATTTCCTCGAGATCGATCCGTTCCATGATGGACTTCCGATTCTCGGAGATGGATCGCAGTTCTTGCAGCAGTTCGTCACGGCTAAGCTTGAGGTTAAGGGATCTATTTCCGTGGTAAACGACTCTTGAAGGGCTGAGACCTACTTCGCGGTTATGCTCGGAGAGCGCATTGAAGCGGCCATCCTTTACAACGAGAACGACCCCGCAAAGGATTTCCTTTGATTCGTAAAATTCGAACACCGCGCCGGGCGCAATTTCGAGGCGCTCATAGCGGCTCATGAAAAATTCTCCATAATATCCCGTTTCTACACACTGTCTGATGGCAAGGCGCCAGGATGTTAAATATTTTATAAGAGTGGCTTAAGCCTGCCTCGCGGAGCGTGGAGTATGAATTCACATTTATTTTAAAGCTTTTTTTCCCCGTGTCTTTTTCTCTTCGCGTGAGATTTCGTGCCGTTTACTTCGCGAAGGATTTCCTCCTTTATCGAGTGCAGTGCCTGAAGGGCCGAAAGGGGGGTCATGCTATCCGGATCGAGTTCCAGAACTCTGCTCTGCACCCAATCCGGGGCCTTCTGAAAAATCGCAAGCTGTATGCCAGGCTCAACCTCCTCTTTTGAGGAGCTGAAGCCCTTCGCCTTAAGACCCGGTCCGCCCGATGGCCCTGCGGATGCGCCGCTTTCGAGCTGCCCCAGGATTTCGCGGGCCCGTTCGGTGATCTCGCCGGGCAGGCCGGCAAGCCTGGCGACCTGGATCCCATAGCTCTTGCTCGAACTGCCGGGAGTAAATTTATGAAAGAAAAGTATCTCCTGCCTCCATTCCCTGATCGCCACATTGAAGTTTTTCACTCTTGACCGGTTCCGTGCAAGTTCAGTCAGCTCGTGATAGTGAGTGGCAAAAAGGGTTTTCACTCCTTTGCCCCTGAAATCGTGCAAAAACTCTGCAACCGCCCAGGCTATGCTCATGCCGTCGAAGGTGCTGGTGCCCCTTCCGATTTCATCCAGTATGATAAGGCTTTGAGGTGTAGCATGGTGAAGAATATTTGCGGTCTCCTGCATTTCGACCATGAAAGTGGAGCGGCCGCGTGCGAGATCGTCCGAGGCCCCGACTCGGGTGAAAATGCGGTCTACAATGCCGATGCTGGCTTCGGAAGCCGGAACGAAGGAGCCGATTTGGGCCAGCAAAACGATTAGAGCGGCCTGCCTGAGAATGGTGGATTTGCCGGCCATGTTCGGGCCGGTTACGATGAGCACCTGTTGGCTTTCCTGGTTGAGATCCAGGTCGTTTGGGACAAAACCTCCTTCGGCCATAAACCTCTCTATGACTGGATGCCTTCCATCCTTAATATGGATGGAATCGCTCAAATCAACCTCGGGTCTGCAGTAATCGTATTTAGCGGCAACCTCGGCAAGCGAACTGAGGCAGTCGAGGTCTGCAATTATTGCGGCCATCTCCTGTATTCGTACGCTCTCGCGGGAAACGGCCTGCCGCAGTTCGAAGAAAAGCCGCCCTTCGAGTTCGAGCCGTTTTTCGTCGGCCTCGAGGACCTGGACTTCAAATTCTTTAAGTTCCTCGGTAATGAAGCGTTCGGCGTTCACCAGGGTCTGCTTGCGGAAATAGTGCTCAGGCGCGGAGTTAAGATTGGATCGCGATATCTCGATGTAATAGCCGAAAACCTTGTTGAAGCGGACCTTGAGCGAAGATATGCCTGTTTCTCGGCGCTGGTTGGACTCATATTCGGCCATCCACCCTTTTGCGTCCTGGCTCAGCCGGATGTAGCGGTCCAATTCGGGATTAAAACCCCGATTTATCGCGCCGCCGTTGGAAAGGGTTGCTGGAGGGGGGTCGCACAGAGCGGCTTGGAGATGGGCGGCAAGGTCCTCAATGCTGTCCCACCTGGAACCAAAGCCAGCCAGAAGCGTGCTCTGACAGCTCGCAATCGTTTGTCCCAGTAGCGGCAGCGCCTGCAAGGAATTCCTGAGGCCTATGAGATCTCTGGGAGAAGAAACGCCGGTGCTGTTTCTTGCATTGAGTCTCTCGATATCGTTTATGCCTTCCAGAGAATCCAGTACGGCCGCTCTGAGGTGGCTTTGAGCCACCAGTTCAGCGATTGCCTCCTGCCTCTGATTGATCTCCTCGAGGTTCAGGAGCGGATAGCGCAGCCACTGCCGGAGCTTGCGGCCTCCCATAGCCGTTCGCGTATGATCCGCCACATCGATCAGAGATCCTTTTCTCCCCTGAAAGCTGGCGGAGTAGAATATTTCCAGGTTTCTGACCGTAGCCTCGTCCAGGGCCATGAACTCGGAGCGGCTGTAGGGTATAATAGTTTTAATGTGCTCGCAGGAACCGAAAAGGTTTTCGTGAACATAGGCTAATACAGCTCCTGCAGCCTGAATTGCCGAATCCATTGCACTGATCCCGAAACCCTCGAGCGAGTGTACCCGGAAATGGGAAGTAAGCCGCTCCTGAGATCGGCGTTTGTCGAAATGGACCTCCTCTATATGCGTGAAGGCCGCATCGATTCGGTTTAACACCGATTTTGTCCACTCGGGACTGAACTCCTCCGGGAGCAGAATCTCTTTGGGGTTGATTCTGAATAGCTCTTCGAGCAGGCTTTCGTGTGAATCGAGTTCCGTGATCCTGAATTCCGCCGTCGAGATGTCCAAACAGGCAAGTCCGATGGGTTTTCCTGGGCCGGGGTCCCAGACGGCGGCCAGGTAGTTTGGCTGGTTGGAAGTGAGGTTCTGATGTTCGACTGTAAGCCCCGGGGTGAGGACCCTGGTAACTTCGCGGCGCACGAGACCTTTCGCCTTTTTGGGGTCTTCGACCTGGTCGCAGATAGCTATCTTGTAACCTGCCGAAACCAGTTTCGCTATATAGCTTTCCGCCGCGTGATAGGGAACTCCGCACATCGGAACGGGGTTCTGCGCCTGTCTGTCCCTGGATGTCAGCGCAATGTCCAGCACCCTGGAAGCGGTCAGCGCATCTTCCATGAACATCTCGTAGAAGTCCCCCATGCGATAGAACAAAATCGATTCCGGGTACTTCGATTTTATCTCGAGGTACTGCTGCATCATGGGGGTAAGATCGTTCATCTGATGGTTTCCGGGCTGGGTGAGCCTGCCTTCCGATTATGCTGAAAGAAATACCGGTGCCGTCCTATCCGGGTTATAATACATTATGCTATTGGTCAATCGTGAATTGTTAATTAATTGCGGCCTCGATATCAAGACCTTAAGTTGCCCAAACTGGTGAAAATGGAGTTGTGCTATTGGAGCAGGAGGTTATCCGCCTTCGGGGCGTTCGCCAGCATAATCTGAAAAATGTGGACCTGGATATTCCCTTAAACAAGCTGATCGCGCTTACCGGCGTGAGCGGCTCGGGCAAGTCCAGCCTTGCCCTTCATACGCTCTATGCCGAAGGGCAGCGCAGGTATGTCGAGACATTCTCGCCTTACGCGCGCCAGTTCCTGGAGCGTATGGATCCGCCAGAAGCCGCCCTGATCGAAAACATTCCGCCGAGCATTGCCATAGAATCGGGGACCGCCGTTCGAAGTTCCCGCTCCACGGTCGGAACGATAACTGAAATAAACGACTACCTGAAGCTGCTCTTTGCCCGGCTGGCGGTCCCGCATTGTCCCTCCTGCCAAAATCCGGTAACCCGCGATTCCCCCGAAACGATTTACACGAAGCTCAGCGATCTCGCCGCAGAAGACAGGGTGCTCGTGTGCTTTCCATTCCATACCGATCGGGAAGGTCAGTGGAAGACTCAGCTCGTCTCGCAGGGTTTCCTGCGAATTTTTGCCGATGGGGCCGTTTCGGATATTGACGATGTTGGCGGGGCTCAATCGGCCGGGCTCGGCGGCCTCGAGGTGTTGGTCATTGTGGACCGGCTGCTCTGGGGGAAAGCCGCGCGGAACCGGATATTTGATTCCATCACTACCGCTTATACGATGGGAAGGGGGCGGCTGGCGGTGGTCGCGATGCCGGACCGGATCAGAAGGTTCAGCTCCGAGCTTGCGTGCGCCGATTGCAAGGACGCCTCGACAATTCCTCCTCCCAACCCGAACTTGTTCTCCTTCAACAGCCCTATCGGGGCGTGCCCTAAATGCCGCGGTTTCGGAAGGACGATAGGCGTGGATATCGACCTGGTCATTCCCGACCGGGGCCTCACCATAAGAAAGGGCGCCGTGAAACCCTTCGGGACTGAAAGGGAGGAATATTTTGAACTTCTTGATTTCTGTAAAAAAGAAAAAATCCCCGTAGACCTTCCGTTTGGCGATCTCGACGAATCCGCACGCCAAAACATTATAAACGGCACAAAAAGCTACTACGGAATAAGAGGATTTTTTGAGTGGCTCGAAACAAAGACATACAAAATGCACGTGCGGGTTTACCTGTCCCGATACCGGGCCTACGTTGCCTGTGATGCCTGCGCAGGGTCGCGCTTCCAGCCGTCGGCTCTTCTGTACCGGCTGCGGGGGGCAAGTATAGCGGAGATTGCCTCTTACAGTATTGAGAAGCTAAGCCTGTTCTTTGGCGGACAATGGCCCGAGATCTCGCAGGACCCGGCCGCATTGGTGCTGATCTCTGAAATCCGAAGCAGAATTCAGTTCCTCATGGCTGTAGGGCTGCACTACCTTTCTTTGGACCGCCAGTCGAGGACGCTCTCCGGTGGGGAAGTGCAGCGGGTGCATCTTACCCGCGCTCTGGGGTCGGCGCTGGTAAATGTGCTCTACGTGCTTGACGAACCCAGCGTCGGGCTTCACGCACGCGACCAGAAAAGACTCATGGACCAGTTGAACCGGCTCGTGACTATGGGAAACAGCGTTGTGATGGTCGAGCACGATCAGGGAATGATCCGGTTTTGCGACCAGGTCATAGACATGGGGCCGGGTGGAGGCGAAAAGGGGGGCGAAGTCCTTTTCCAGGGACCGCCCGGAGAACTCGGGCGATCTGTTAGGAGCCTTACCGGGGCATATCTCTCAGGGCGAAAATCGGTTTTGCCGCATTCGATGGCTCGCCGCCCGCCTCACCCATGGAAAAGAATAACTGTCATGGGCGCCCGAGAGAACAACCTCAAGGGAATAGATGCGACAATTCCTTTAGGTCTCCTGGTCGGGGTGAGCGGCGTTTCCGGGTCGGGAAAGAGCACTCTCGTCGAAAAAACCCTACACAATGGCTGGCTCAGAAAGAAGGGCAGGGCGGCTGAAACTCCGGGTCTTCACGACGACATCACGGGGGTCGAAAGCGTCAGTGAGATTGTAATGGTCGACCAGCAGCCGGTCGGCCGTACTCCGAGAGCAAACCTGTTGACATACACCCATGCGCTGGATCCGCTGCGCAAGATGTTTGCGGCCACGCCTGAAGCGATTGCGAGAGGGTTTTCGGCCAGGTACTTCTCATTCAACATGCCGGGAGGAAGGTGCGAGACCTGTAACGGCGAGGGGTTCGAACGCGTCGAGATGCAGTTTTTGGCCGATGTCTTTGTGCGCTGTGCTCAGTGCGGAGGAAAAAGGTTCAAGGAGCAGGTGCTCGATATAAAACTGAGGGGAATCTCGATAGGCGATATGCTCGAGATGAGCGCCCAGGAGATACTCGATCGTTTTCCTGAAAACCGGCAGCTTGCCGGCGCGCTGGAACCCGTAATAGCGATGGGTCTCGATTATATCTGCATGGGCCAGCCGTTAAGTACGCTCTCCGGTGGCGAGGCGCAAAGACTTAAGCTCATCCGCCATCTCTCCGGCGGGCAATCGTCCGGTGCAAAGCTATTCATACTCGATGAGCCTACGACCGGTCTTCATCCCGACGATATCTCAAAATTGGTTCATGTTTTAGGCAAACTGGTCGAACAGGGAAACACTGTCCTGGTAGTGGAGCACAATCTGGATCTTTTGGCGGCGTGCGACTGGATAATCGACCTTGGTCCAGAAGGTGGAGAAAGAGGCGGAAGGATTGTCTGCGAGGGTACGCCGGAAACGGTGTCCAGGTGCGAGCACAGCTTAACGGGCCCTTACCTCGGGAAGCGTTTGGCGGAAGCTGCGGGATTAAATCTTGCTGTGGCGCCCGGCCGGGATGAGGGAGAACTTTCTGAGGCGGCGGAACCTCAGGTTGAATTTTCCGGCGTCAGCGCCCCGGCGCTTCGCAACATCCACGTTACGCGAGGTGCCCGGGACCGGGAACCGGTCATCGCCGGGGATTCGAACAATCCTTTCTCACGCGCTCAGTCTCGCGAGATTGTTATACGCGGAGCGCGCGAGCACAATCTCGATATCGAGGAAATCCGGCTCCCACGCCGGAAAATAAGTGTTTTGACGGGTCTGAGCGGCTCTGGGAAATCCACTCTGGCGTTTGACGTGATTTTTGCCGAAGGTCAGCGCAGATACCTCGAGTGCCTTTCCTCCTACGTCCGGCAGTATTTCAAGATAATGGAGAAGCCCGACGTGGACCAGATCGTCGGGCTGCCCCCTACCATTGCAATCGAGCAAAGGACGAGCAGGTTCGGCAGAAGGTCCACTGTCGGCACGATTACCGAGACGTATCACCTGCTCCGGTTGCTGTACGCCAAACTGGGGAAGCAGCGCTGCCCGGGGTGTGGCAGGAACCTGGAAACCCTTACCGTCGACGACATTTTATCTCGAATTCTCCAGGAAACAGGCGCCGCCGAAGGATTGAGTGGTGCTCCAGTGAAACTTCTGGCGCCCCTGGTTCATGGGCGCAAAGGGATATACCGTGACCTTTTCACCCGCCTCAGCCGGATGGGATTCGAGCAGGCAAGGGTTGACGGAAAGTTTGTTCTTCTCGACCCTGTACCCGAACTTGCACGGCGCCGCGAGCATGATATCGAAGTGCTCATGCCGGGGCTCGATCGCAGCGGGATAACTCTCGATCAATTGCTGGATGCGGTTCGCCGGGGGCTTGCGATGGGAGGGGGCATTCTCTACCTCGATTCGGGCCGGGGAGACACAAAGGTCTTCAGCCGTCATCTTTACTGCCCGGCATGCGACCGGGGACTTGCCCCGCTTGACCCGAGGCTTTTTTCCTTCAACAGCAGGCAGGGGTTTTGCCCGGCATGCATGGGAATAGGCAGGATAAAGCGGATCAGTTCGCAACGGCTTCGCGGCGCCCCGGATATTTCGCTTAAAGATGGGCTGCTCAATTTTTTGCGCTCGTCAATATGGCGCAGTTCGAAACGGGAAGCGCAAAGATTCGAACGGCTCTGGATAAGCGAATTGGGTGTCGATCCGCAAAAACCGGCCTCCAGTCTGGATGATTCAGTCTGGGAATCGATATTGCACGGCAAGAGCGGAAGGTTTCAAGGCCTTCTTCAAATCCTGGAAGCTGTTTCCGAAGAAGATGAAGCATGGAAATGGCTTCAGCCCATGCACGATGATCTGCCCTGTCCTGAATGCGGCGGCGGCAGGTTGAACCCGCAGGCGAGGTCGGTCTACTTCCGGGATCTAAACATCGTCGGCATGAGCGCATTGAGAGTATCCGAGCTTGCCGGAATATGGAAAAAGTTTCGCTTCACGGTGGAGGAGGCCCCGATTGCGGGGCCTATTGCCAGGGAAATAACTGAAAGGCTTGCGTTCCTTCGAAAAGTGGGGCTGGGATATCTGTCCCTGGACAGGTCGGGTGATACGCTTTCGGGCGGCGAAACTCAGAGAATAAGGCTTGCCGCCCAGCTTGGCTCAAATCTTCGCGGCGTCTGCTACATTCTGGATGAGCCCACAATCGGCCTCCATCCGGCGGATAACCGAAAACTCCTGGAGAGTCTGCAAAAACTGCGGGACAAGGGGAATTCGGTTGTTATCGTAGAGCACGATCCGGAAACCATGAAGAAAGCCGACATACTCGTCGAACTGGGCCCTGGAGCAGGGAGCAACGGAGGAAAGTTGGTTGCCATGGGCAGTTTCAACCAACTGGCCAAAAAATCCGGGACCCTTACGGGCCAATGGTTCGGAAAAGTCCTTGGCGAACCCTGGCCTGTTTATGCCAGAAAAAAACCGGGAAATCTGGGCTGGATTGAATTCAGGGGCGCCAGGGCCAGAAACCTCAAGGGAATCGACGTCAGGATTCCGCTCGGGCTCCTGGTCACTGTCACTGGAGTTTCGGGCGCGGGAAAGAGCACGCTTGTCAATGAAATAGTCTATCGAGGGCTTGTCGAGGCCCTGGGGCGGCGCTACGGGGAAGGGGGCAATCGCGGTTACGACTCGACGGGAGGATGCGAGAAAGTTCACCGGGTCCTCGAGGTTGACCACAACCCGATCGGGAGGACTCCGAGGTCCATCCCGGCAACGTACATCGGCGTCTGGGACGAAATTCGAAAAATTTTTGCACTCTTGCCCGAAGCTCGGGCGCGGGGGTTCGGGGCCGGAAGGTTCTCATTCAATGTTAAAGGGGGCCGTTGCGAGGCGTGCGGAGGTCAGGGGCGGAGCAAGGTGGAAATGAATTTTCTGCCCGATGTCTTCGTGCCCTGTGAATCGTGTGCAGGCAGGCGCTTTAACAATGAAACCCTCGATATCAGGTACAGGGGCCAAAACATTGCAGATGTTCTGGCAATGTCGGTGGAGGAAGCAGCTCAGCTTTTTTCCGCGATCCCGCGCATCTCGCGGCAGTTGAAAATCCTCGGCGATCTTGGACTGGGGTATCTCAAGCTTGGCCAGCCCAGTCCGACGCTCTCAGGAGGCGAGGCACAACGAATCAAGCTTGCCGGAGAACTCGGCAACGGCAAGAGCCACACACTCTATATTCTAGATGAGCCTACGACGGGATTGCACCGGGCTGATATAAAGCGTCTGGTGGATGTGCTCGTGGCGCTTACCGGGCACGGCCATACGGTACTGGTCATCGAGCATAACACGGATTTTATCTGGGCCGGCGATTACGTGATCGATCTCGGTCCCGGCAGCGGGGATGAAGGCGGCGAAATAGTCGCGCAGGGAACCCCGGAGGAAATAATTGCAGCCTGCAAAAAATCGCTCACCGGCCAGGCTCTGCTGCCGTACTTAAAAGCTGAAAAGCGACTCACATCTGATTATTGCAAGCCGTCCACTGGACAAAGTCGAATAAACAGGGTTACACTCGAATGATTCTTAATAGATCTCACGCGCATGCGCTGCGCTGCGGCTCCAATAATTTCATCATCTGTTCTCTTCATAAGCGAGCGCTTATATACTGATTTCTTGCAGATGTCCCTCGGGGGCTCGGTCTTCGAGTGACCGAAATGCGCTTCCCTCGCCTCTTCGGAGCCAAAGGCCGGATATTTCCTCAGGGCAAGTAAGTAATTTTCGGATTGCATTCCCGGAGGACCACTATGGGCAGTGATGATGCCGCTAAAGCCTGCTTGATTGATGGAAAATACGACATTGGCGATCTGGTCGATCTTGGCGATATGGGCGACCTTCGCGATGTCTTTGAGAAATTCACTCAAGCCACAGGACTTGCCGTGGGTTTCGTGGATCATCCAGGCTTCAACGTTCTTATTGCCACCGGGTGGAGTGACATCTGTGCAAAGTTCCACCGAACATGCCCCGTTTCGGCAGCCAACTGCACAAAGAGTAATCGGCATATGTTGGATCGGTTGAAAGAACCGCGTGATCTGGTTATCGAACAATGTGATAACGGACTGGTGGACTGCGCCGTCCCGATTTTCGTTAAGGCAAAACACATCGCCAGTGTTGTCACCGGACAGATTTTGCTTGAAAAACCGGATATCGGTCGTTTCAGACGGCAGGCCGAGATCTTCGGTTTCGATGTGTATGAATATCTTGAGGCACTGAAAGATATCCCTGTAGTTTCTGAAGAAAAGCTCAGGAACGCTACCGCATTTTTGGGGAAGATGGCCTATTTCATCTCAAAACTTGGCTACTCGAACCTGATCGCCAAACAGGAATCCCTCCGCTTGGAAAATGAGATCGCCGAGCGCAAGTTGATGGCAGAGGAGATCAGGCAGACCAATGCCTACCTTGAGAACATCTTTGAGAATTCGCCCGATGTCATCACCATTGTGGATAAGCATGGAAGGTTTATCAAGTGGAATAAAATGGCTGCGGAGCTCTACGGGTATACCTTTGAAGAAATGCAGGGGAAGCCTGCGTTTGATCTATACGCGGATAAAGACGAGCTCAAAAATATGCTCATGAGCTTGCGCCGGGAAGGCTCGGTTAAGAAATGGGAAATGAGAATGAAGAGAAAGGATGGCAGCATTCTCCCATTTGAAATTTCCATTGGCTTGCTCAAAGACAGGCAAAACGAAACTCTCGGGAGTGTCGGCGTCGCAAGGGACCTAAGCGGCATTAAGGAAGCGTTGGCCGCCATCAGGGCTTCCAATAACCAGCTGAATCAAGAAATCATCGAGCGCAAACGAAGTGAGAAGGCCCTTACGGAATCGGAAGAAAAATACAGGATTCTGTTTGAGGGCAGCAGCCACGGTATTCTGGCGACCGATATGGAGACGAAACGGTTTGTATTTGCCAACCCATCCATCTGTCATATGCTTGGTTACACTGAAAATGAGTTACTGGATCTGGGCGTAGAGGACATTCATCCGAAAGATTCGCTGAAGCTGGTTTTTTCTGCACTCGAATCTCAGTTGAAGCTGTCTTCTTCTCTACCGTGTCTTAGAAAGGATGGGACCGTCTTCTTTGCCGATATTGCCGGTACTTTTACCTCTATCCATGGGCGTAAACTTGCTGTTGGCTTCTTTTCGGATGTTACCGAACGTAAGCTGGCCGAAGATGCTTTGCGCGAGAGCGAGGAACGTTTCTCCAGGTTCTTTCGCGCCAGTCCCGTCGGAACCAGTATATCACGGTTGTGCGACGGCCAATTTACGGACGTCAATGATGCGTTCCTGGGCTTATTGGGCTATACGCGCGAGGAGGTTATCGGTAAAAACGCGTTGGAGCTGGGGATATGGGTTGATCCTGCAAAGCGGCAGAGGATGGTCAGGTTACTGAAAGAGCACGTCAGCTTACACAATGTTGTAAACCATGTGCGCAGAAAATCCGGTGAGATCATACTGGTGCTTAGCTTCGTGGAGATGATCGAAATAGCCGGGGATCAGTATGTCTTGAGCCTTGTATATGACATTACCGAACGCAAGAGGGCTGAGGAGGAAAGAAAAAAACTCAAGGAACAGCTTTTTCAGGCCCAGAAAATGGAATCGGTGGGACGGCTGGCTGGCGGCGTGGCGCACGATTTCAACAACATGCTGGGCGTGATCATCGGCCGGGCGGAAATAGCACTGCAACAGGGCGTCTCCACCGGCAAACTCCAGCACCACCTCGATGAGATCCTCAAAGCAGGCCTGCGTTCAGCAGACCTTACCCGGCAACTGCTGGCCTTTGCCCGCAAACAGACCGCCGTCGCAAAGATACTGGATTTGAACGACACGATCTCGGGCATGCTCAAGATGTTGCGGCGGCTCATCGGCGAGGATATCGACCTGTTGTGGGCGCCGGAACTCGATCTGTGGAAAGTCAAAATTGACCCCTCCCAGGTGGACCAGATTCTGGCCAATCTTGTTGTCAATGCCCGCGATGCCATTTCCGGGGTCGGCGCCGTCACCATTAGGACAGAGAACGTTGTGATAGATGAATCCAATAGGGCACAGGCCGCCGAACTCATTTCCGGAAATTACGTGCTGCTGACCGTGACCGATAACGGAACGGGCATGAGTAAGGAGGTCCGCGAGAATATCTTCGAGCCTTTCTTTACCACCAAGGAACTAGGAAAGGGAACCGGGCTGGGATTGTCCACCGTTTACGGCGTTGTCAAACAAAACGATGGTTTTATTTATGTTGAAAGCGAACCGGAGAAAGGGACCACGTTTAATATCTACCTGCCGCGGTGCGAGGCTGAGACCGCACAAGTCCCGTCTGAAGAGGCAGCCGGCATGCGCCTGACAGGCACGGAAACCATCCTTCTGGTCGAAGACGATGAATCGATCCTGGACCTCAGCAAGACGATTCTCGAAAATCTGGGATACACAGTTCTTGCGTCACGGACTCCGGGACACGTCGTTCGTCTTGTCGAGGATCATCCGGGAGATATCCACCTGCTGATGACGGACATGGTGATGCCGGAGATGAACGGCCTGGAACTTGCCGAAAAGCTTAGCGCCATCCGCCCGGGCATCAAGTGCCTGTATATGTCAGGTTACACCGCCGATGTGATAGCACATCGCGGCATTTTGGACGAAGGAGTAAATTTCATTCAGAAACCTTTCGGAGCGAATGATCTCGCGGCTAGTGTCAGACAAGTGTTGGACCGCCTGGAATAGGGTCTTCCGGCAAATAAGTGCCCGTTGATCGAGGTTTTTGCCCCGAAGGGTCTGGGTAGTTATAGCCCAGGGTCAGTCCTGCGCCTCGCGGGACGCTACCCTGGGGTTGTGAGGCAACAAAAACCGGTTTTTTTTCCCTGAAGGGGTTTCATAATACAGTCAGGTTCATCAACTAAAAGGATTTCTTCATGTTTTCGAGCAGCAGCAGCATCGTATTATAGATTCTGGAGAAATTATCAGTGTTGTGCAAAATGGCGTCGGCGCTCTGAATGTATTCACCATCGGCAAGTTCATCGGAACAGTTTTGAATCAGAGCACGTACGCTACTGATCGACGATTCCAGGTGAAACTGAAGGGCCAGTACCCGGCCGCCATTGTATGAGAACGCCTGGGCAGGGCAGGCTTCGCTCTCGGCAAGCATGGCCGCCCCTGGGGGCAGAGAGAACGTGTCGCCGTGCCAGTGAAGTGCCGGGAAATCGTTCGGGAACCCCCGGAAAGGAGCCGATCCGAGCCCTTCGGGTCTGAGGCTGACCGGAAACCACCCGATTTCCTTGTACCTGTTACGCACGACCCGTCCTCCCAGGACGTCGGCGATCAACTGTGCGCCCAGACAAATACCGAGCACAATTTTGCCCTTTTCTATGGCTGTCCCGATGAACTTTTTTTCAGCGGCAAGCCAGGGGTACTCCTTTTCTTCATATATGTTCATCGGGCCTCCCATTATTACCAGCCAGTCCAGTTCATCCGGACTCGGAAGCTTTTCCAGCCTGTAAAGGTGGGTACCCGATATTTGCCAGCCCTGGTTTTCGGCCCATCCCTGGATATTGGCCGGCCCTTCGAACGGTACATGCTGAATGTAGTGCAATCTCATTTTGCTTCCCGGTTGTGATCTGAAAAAGGACTTGGCCGTGCACCCTCCGTCGGACTGGCCAACACAGACCGCACACCTTCGGGCAACCAGGCCAGATTAGACCGCGACACAGCCGGAGGTACTTACCGCTGCTTCCTTCCGGACCTGACGGGGTTCGTACTCGTCTGTTGCGTGGCGTCCAACCGGTGCCGGAATTAGATGCGGCCTGCTCAGCACGTGGCCCTTCAAAAGGGGATTCAACCCCGCTGAAGCGGATCTCGGGCTACAGGGCACCGCTAGCTCCCCGTCTAGCACGGCCAAGAGGTTTTTTCGGCACTCACAAATGTTTTACTAACATATTCGACCGATAAATGCAAACCGTCCTGAACAATATGTTCAGCCTGCTGTCGTTCAGCCTGCTTGCATTTCTGTAAAAGCGGTGTTATGAGGAAACGCCTGAGAAGACACTGGTGGTATCCGATTCGGAAAGGCAGTATAATCTATTTTCTACGCTCTCCTGGTCCTGCTTATGACCGGAGGCGTTTAGCCGGTACGTTTCCGTCCCGGCAAGGAAACCGAAAAAATCCTCAAGTCAGCCGAGAAGAACATATGATTTCATGTCTCAACCTTGCAAAAGATTTGGTCCGCAAGGAGATAACAGCCCTTGAATCCCTTCATGCCCGAATCGGTCCCGAATTTGAACGGGCGGTCTTATGCCTCAACGAGATGCGGGGGAAAGTGATAGCAACCGGGCTCGGGAAGTCTGGAATTATCGCCGGCAAGATTTCTGCGACCCTTTCCAGCACCGGCACACCATCGATTTTCATTCACCCCGTCGAAGCAATGCACGGAGATCTGGGGATAATACAGAGAGGAGACCTTGGCCTGTTTCTCAGCAACAGCGGTGAAACCGTCGAGGTGCTTCAGTTCCTTCAAATGTTCAAGCGGCTCGGTCTCAAAACGATAGCAATTGTTGGAAGAGCGAATTCCACTCTTGCCAGGGATTGTGATATCTGTCTGGATGCAACTGTTGAGTCCGAAGCATGCCCCCTCAATCTTGCCCCCACCAGCAGCACCACTGTCGCGATGGTCCTGGGAGACGCGCTGACCGGGTGTCTTCTTACTCTCAAGGGGTTTTCCACTGATGATTTCAGCAGGCTGCATCCCTCGGGCGCTTTAGGCAGGCGGTTGCTCTTCCGGGTTAAGGACATTATGCATTCGGGAGACAATCTGCCCGTGGTAATGGGCGGAACGCTCATGCGGGACGCTCTTCTAACGTTGACCGGCAAAGCAATGGGAGCGGTCCTGGTCGTCTCTGTGCAGGGCGGTCTTCTGGGGATTTTTACGGATGGGGATCTGCGCCGGGCGGTACAACAGCATGAGGACCTGCTGAATGTCGAAATCGATAAAGTGATGACCAGAAATCCGGTCGTTATTCATGACAGCCGAATGGCGGCCGAAGCCCTGAACCTGATGGAAAACCGCCCCTCGCAGATATCAGTGCTTCCGGTCCTGGATGGCGACGATAAGGTGGCCGGAATCATAAGGTTGCACGACTTGGTGCAGGCGGGCCTGTAGAAAGGATCGAAACGTTCAGCGTGCTCCTTTGCACGGCAAGTCAATTCGCTTGCGAGGAACTTCCCCCTTTTTTGTAAAAAGACATGAGAAACTCAGTGTCCTTCGGCGAGAGGGCAAATCGCGTCACGGCTTCATTCACAAGTTTTTGCACAGGTTTGTCCGGGTTGTAGTTGATCTCGTCCGATATCCATTTTACAGCCCTGCGCAACGCTTCGCCTTCAGGCATTACTGTGGTCATAAATCTAACCTCCGGCAGAAGATTTAATTCCAGGTCCCCTTCGATTAATTATACCAGATTATGGATTATGGTCGCACTATTAAATCACACAAGGCAGGAATGCTTTCCCCCCTTTGAACTCTATTGATGCGTAGACTGTGCGCAAAAACGCCTGCCGCCGCAGTAAGTAAATGGTAAAAGGCGAATTTCGAGAGGAAAAAGCTATGACACGCCGGTTTAAGATATCGCTGATCGCCGTATGTATGTGCGTCTTGTTGCCGGGCATGTCCTGCTTGGCGGTGACCACTTTCGAAATATACGAAGCGAGCGCTCTCAATCAGGTGATAAAGCGCAGCAAGCTGATAGTGGGAACGGAAGTTGAGTTTTTCCCGTTCGAATATGCGGACACAGACGGGCATCCCATCGGTTTCGATGTGGATCTTGCAAAGATTGCCGCCCGGGAACTCGGCGTCCGGCTCGAGATAAAGGACATGGAATTCAGCGGCCTCATTCCCGCCCTGCAGCAAGGCAAGATAGACATGATAATTTGCGGAATGTCCCGGACGCCGGAACGCGCAAAAACTGTCGCGTTCACGCAGCCATATTTTGAAGCCGGCCTGTGTGCTCTCATCAGCAACAAACGGGCCCCGGAAGTTTCCGAAATCGCTCAGTTGAACGCCGAGGGCCGAATCCTGGCAGTAAAACTGGGCACCACCGGCGATATTGTTATGCCGAGACTGTTCCCGAAAGCAGAGGTGAAACGGTTCAAGGAAGAGACCGCGTGCGTAATGGAGGTTGTTTCGGGCCGGGCTGACGCCTTTATCTACGACCAGTTGTCGATCGGAAGGCACCACGCTCAAAACCCGGAAACGACTCACGCAATTCTAAAACCGTTCACCTACGAACCTTATGCGATAGCAATAAAAAGAGGCGATTTCGATTTTCTGAACTGGTTGAACATTTTCCTGGAGACAATAAAAGCAGATGGACGTTATCAGGAACTCCGAAAGAAGTATTTCAACGATCTTCAGTAGCGGCCGGCAGAGGGTGAACGTCTTCGCCTGCGTGGCGATACTGGCGAGTTTCGTCGTGACTTTATACCTGCTGCTCAGCCGGATGGAATACTCCTGGAACTGGCGCGTCGTCTGGGAATACCGCAGGCTCTACCTCTACGGGCTCTATTATACTCTAGCCATTTCCACGGGCGCCATCTGCCTGGGTTTCGTACTGGGCCTTGCGGGCGGCATTGCGAGAATCTCGGGAAACGCTTTCGCAAGGGAAGCCGCCAGGCTCTATGTCATATTTTTTCGCGGGTCCCCGCTCCTGATCCAGATATATATATTCTATTTTTGCCTTGCGGCCGCGATTGGCTACGACAATGCAGTCGTAATAGGCGTTGTCGCCCTGGCGGTGTTTTCGGGGGCATACATAGCGGAGATAGTCAGGGCCGGAATAGAGTCTGTCGATCGGGGTCAGTCCGAGGCTGCGCTCTCAACCGGCCTGACCGGATGGCAGACCCTGAGATATGTTATCTTTCCACAGGCATTCAGACGGATCATTCCGCCCGTAACCGGGCAGTTTGTGTCGCTGATCAAAGACTCATCCCTTCTTTCGGTAATCTCCGTGCGGGAGCTGACCAAAGCATCCGAAGTCGTAAACGCAACTACTTACAAGACTTTTGAAGCCTATCTGCCGCTCGCCTTAATATACCTGCTCCTGACCTACCCGCTCTCACACCTCGCGCAGGCGCTCGAAACCAGGCTGAGAAAGTCGGATCGCGCATAGCCAATGCCGGCTGTTTTTTCGGCTCTCTTAATTTTATAGGCCACCTGTAATTGACACGCAGCCTCAGGCGGGCTTTCACCTCGACTTTGGAGCAATCCGGTTAATCCTGTCAACAGTCTTGAGACGTTCAGCCAGCTTTCACCTTGACTTTGAAGCAGTGGTTGGATATTTTGTTGGTCCACTGGGGGATCGTCCAGCGGCAGGACTGCAGACTCTGGATCTGCCTACCTAGGTTCAAATCCTAGTCCCCCAGCCATTTTTTTTCCCACGGTCCCATCGTCTAGTGGCCTAGGATATCGGCCTCTCACGCCGAAGACACGGGTTCGAACCCCGTTGGGACTAAATGGTTTATGACCTGGCGAGAGAATTGGGGGCAAATTTAGGGGTAAATCGTGTCAAAATCGCTCATTTCATGACTCGCAGGAATGGCCGACCAGATCCCTTGTCCGGAATAGCTGGTCGGCTATTTTCGTCTTTGCCTTGCACCTGTGAAACCGAGTCGTTAGAAACCGCGTTGGCGATCTCCAGAGCAACCTGTAACTGTGGGCTTTTGAAAGCCTCATCCAGCACGACGCGCAAACCCCGAAGTTTGTGAAGGTATTTCGCGGTAGTCGTCGCGCTCCTGTGCCGCAAAAGCGCCTGAATGAAGGTTATCCGGCTTAGTCGAGAATCGAAGCCGAAAGATGCCGGATAGCATGAAGTCCAAAAGGCTCGACCCTTGCGCGCTCGCACAACTTCTTCAACCAATGAGCGCGAGATGAAAACGGCTGGCCGTAACAGTCACGAGAAAAGTTGTGTTGGCCGTCGCAAACGAACACATGTGTATGATCTGGAAAAGCCATGACCCTGAATTTGAACCAAAATAAACTGTTATTCTCGGCCTTTACCTCAACTCTCCGGAAAACGCCCAGGTGATCTGCGCGGATGAGAAATCAGAAATCCACGCGCTTTATCGAACCCAACCGATGTTGCCCTTGAGACCGAACCAAGCAAAGCGCCATACCCATACTTGCATCCGGCATGGCACAACCTGGCCGTTGGCCGCCTTGCTCGTCCGTCAAGGTCTCACAGAGGGGCGGTGTGTTGATTCCCATACACATGAGGAACTCCTTAGCTTCTTGAAACATCTCTATCGAAAATACCCGCATAAGGACCTACATGTAATTGGGGACAACTATAGTGCTCGCAAACATCAGAAGGTGATGGAGTGGGCGTCAAAGCGGAAACGGCTCACTCTTAACTTCACGCCAACTTATGCTTCCTGACTCAACCAGATTGATATTTGGTTCAGTATCTACACCCGCAAGGTCATTCTTGTAGGGATTTGGCAAAGCAAGCAGGAACTGGTGAATCAGACCATGCAGTACATAAAACACTTTAATGAGACAAAACGCGGCGCCATTCAACTGGACTTGCACGGGAAAGCCGTTAGTAGCATAACATACATGAATTTAAGGAATGAAACACCAGGTAGGAAACAAGTGACTCCAGATTAATCAATACCGATTTCCAACGAACGAAATGCATTGCTATGATACTTTAGTGAGTGGCAGAAACTGCATGTCGCTGAAACTTGCAACATACCTACTCACCACCTCTATCGCCTCTTTATCGGCATCGTCAAATCCAACTCCAATTTCAACAAATCCTCTATCTTTTTTGAAATTCCGGATTATGCTGTTGAGAGCCAATGCGTCCGTTATACCGGGTAGTTGAAGACTTAACGTAATAATGTGTCCAATATCAATAGATGGCGTATCATGCGAGCCATATTCACAGTGAAACCTGCATCCTTCTGTACTGATATCTAATATGACTCCCGTGAATTCCATGTCCACAATTGTGGCACTGACTGGTAAGAGGCACTCCACGCGTTTTACTTTACGCAGGTTAATAGTTTCAACTGACATAGGATATGAAATGAACAATATGATGCCAAATACTAACGAATAGTGCAAAATAGATGAAGTTAATCCAAAAACATTTCCCCCATAAATATATTTCACTGTTACGGTGTTTCCCTCCTTTAACCTTGGCAAAATACCGGCAATTGCCGGAACACTGATTATGAGATACGTTTCGGGTACAAGTCCCACCAATGTGGCCTTGGTTTTTAATTCTTCACCTATCATACCGAACGAGACTTGAAGACGAGTTCCCAAACCAATATGCAAACGTGGTCTATTCGTAGGCTCTGTCCCAATGCTCACATATGTCATACTATTTCCTTTCTATGGGACGCAGACAGATTATATTGTTTCTGTGAACAAGCGCTTGGTCATTCTGCCCCTGAATAATCAGTCAGAATGCCGGCAACGTTGGGAGTACCGCTCCTTTTTTATGCCTCACTTTGCTACAATAACAACTGTGAACTCGCAGATTGTGTGCTGGTATGAGTGGCGGCAACAACACCGGCAACCAATCCGCCAGCCACCAAGGCGCCTCCGGCCACAAACGCGCAGGTCAGTATTCCTGGCGCGCCGCCGATATTGCCAGAGATAACCTATGCAGCGACCATCGAAATATCGATCAACTTACGCAATGCCACACTAGCAGATCCCGGGCAGAAACGGTCGATGTGATTTTGGTAGGGCAATGGTTATATTGTGCCATCACTATTCAAGATATTGTAAGTAATATCGTGAGATTTATCTTCTCGTTGTTCAACGTAAGCTCTTTTTTGTTTATGGAACCGGGTTGATGATACGGTCTTTTCGGAAACTCACAGCAATTCAGCTATCTCTTTGGTTGTTTTCCCTTCTTTAATGAGACCGGCAGTATGGACCTCCGCAGGAGTAAAACCAAGTTATTTTTGGAAAGTCTGTTCGTAAAAGGAGAGGTAATCTCCCACGGGTGGGATTTGAGGGGCGCTAGGCAGGTCATCAGGTAGTCACCTAACCTGCTGCACTTAAGTTTTCCAACGCAAGGGACAATCATTCCTCGACAGTGTATCCAAACACTTGAGCGATTTAAATACTTGAAGACCCCGTCCCGTATGATATAGATGCCTGTAATCGCCCGCTCCAATGCTGTCGCTTAGAGCTGTGGCGCCTTGCACCAACATTGTGGACGCCCGGTAACCAAGGCCGACTACGGTGGTATTAAGCCTTATTCTCATGGGAAGAATACTTCAAAAATCATTTCCCGCTGCGACATAGGCTCGATCACCGATTGTCCGCTTTAGACATCGGCTGAGAACTCCACGGTAGGCATAAATCTCACGCCTGACTCATACATAATCATGTGTGAAAGGGTGATCTATACTCTACCGACTTGGTATATATCCTTAGCATAGAGATAGTGTTAAAAAATTCTTGCTGAAATCAAGAGAATTTAATATAAATATAAGTTTGTTTGATCTCTATTTCTACTCACCTATTTACACTTTGATTTTTTCATAAAAAGCTCGGCTCGCCCAACAAAAAGATAACCATCAGATATCACATAACATATCTCTATAAATGATGGTAAATTATAACCATTATCCCGCTAAAACGGCAGCAACTATGTCTGCACCGGATCTGCTATAGGTTCACCTCCAAAAGGATAATCGTACATCAGAGTATGTCGAGACGGTGAAGGCTCCCTTTTCAAGGTCTTTTGACCAGGCGCCAAAGCTGTTTTGACCACCAACACCACCGAAGATTCGTAACCGCTTTGAGCGGTCCGTGTTTTTTCAGGCATCAGGCTTTAGCGGAGGTATCCGACATTGCCTATGAAGTGCTCGATTTTATCGGGCCGATGGAACCGAGTTTGCGGAGCTGTATCATCAACAGATTAATATTTCCGCCAAAGGAAAACTTGCAAAAATGTAATTGTATCTTAGTCTTGCTTATGGTGCTATAAAATTGGCCCGGAGATACACGAACAACTAAAGTACAACATCCACGAACTCAGCCCACGAAAATCCTCAAAGTTGTCTTTGCTTTGGAGCCGGCAGATATTTTACCAATCGGTTCACGCAAAGGCATTTCCGAAGGCTGTCGCTTTTGGAATCAAAGAGAGGAGACTCCTGATGACTCCTAAACCAAGTTACGAAGAACTGGAAAAGCAGGTTCTCATGCGCAAGCAGGCGGAAGACGATGCAAACGCTCAAGGGGGAACTCTGGCCAGGTATTTGAAATCGCTCCCCATATCATGATGCTCGTAGACAAAGACTGCCGTATAACGAACATCAACGCTACAGGGTTGGCTTTTGCAGGCAAGCCTAAGGAGGAATCTTTAGGTTTTCTTTGCGGAGAAGTATTCAGTTGCATTAATTCTTTCGACAGTCTGGGGTGCGGAAAGAACGCGCCGTGTCAGAACTGTCCGATCCTAACCAAAATTATATATACCTTCGAGACCGGTCAGGAGGTCTATGATGCCGAAGGCCGCTTGTTAGTGCGTAAGGGCTCGACGGATGTTCCCGTTGACGTGCTCATAAGCACTGCACTGGTTAAAGATAAGGATGCCGACAAGGTGCTCGTTACGATCAACGACATCACCGAGCGTAAACGGGTGCAGGCCGAGCTGTTCAATTCGCGTCAGATGCTCCGGTCAATCCTGGACCACATCCCACAGCGGGTGTTCTGGAAGGATCGAAACTGTGTCTTCCTTGGCTGTAACAAAGCCTTCGCCCTGGATGGCGGCTATGAGGACCCAGATCAGATTGTGGGCAAGACCTCTTGCGAGATCTCCTCTGCAGCATTCGCCGACCGATATTGTGCCGATGACCGCGAGGTGATGGAGACCGGCAGGCCCAAGATCAACTATGAAGAACCGCAAATCAGGCTCGATGGTTCTCATGCCTGGCTGATCACCAGCAAGGTGCCCATGTATGACCAGGACGGCCAGGTGATTGGCGTGTTGGGAACCTACTCGGACATTACGGAACAGAAGTTGATGGAAGAGGAGATCAGGCAAGCCAATGCCTACCTTGAGAACATCTTTGAGAATTCTCCCGATGCCATCGGCATTGTGGATAAGCATGGAAGGTTTATCCGGTGGAACAAAATGGCGGAGCGCCTCTCCGGCGATATCTTTGAAGAAATGAAGGGTAAGTCTGCGTTTGATTTATACGCGGATAAAGATAAGCTGGAAAAAATGCTTATAAGCCTGCGCCGGGAAGGCTCGGTTAAGAAAAGGGAAATGAGAATGAAGAGAAAGGATGGTAGCATTGTCCCATCTGAAATTTCCATTGGTTTGCTGAAGGACAGCCAAAACGGAATTATTGGCAGCGTTGCTGTCGCAAGGGACCTAAGAGGCATCAAGGAGACATTGGCCGCCCTCAGGGCTTCTAATAAGCAACTGAATCTAGAAATCTCCGAGCGCACACAAAGTGAGATGGCACTTGAGGAATCGGAAGAAAGATACAGGATTCTGTTTGAGGGTTGTAACCATGGCATTCTAGCCGCCGATATCGAGACGAAACGGTTTGTATTTGCCAACCCGTCCATCTGTCAGATGCTTGGTTACACTGAAAATGAGTTACTGGATTTGGGCATAGAGGACATTCACCCGAAAGATTATCTGAACGTGGTTCTTCCTGAAGTTGAATCTCAGTTTAGGGGAGAAAAGAAGCTGTCTTCTGCTCTGCCGTGTCTTCGAAAAGATGGGGCTGTCTTCTTCGCCGATATGGCGAGTGCGATTAACGTTATTCGTGGGCGTAAACTTGCTGTTGGCTTCTTTTTTGATGTTACCGAGCGCAAGCTGGCCGAAGATGCGTTGCGCGAGAGCGAGGAACGTTTCTCAGCATTCTTTCGCACCAGTGCCGTCGGCACCAGTATCACCCGCTTGATCGACGGCCAGTTTGTCGACATCAATGATGCGTTCCTGGACTTATTTGGATACACACGCGAGGAGGTCATCGGCCAAAACTATTTGAAGCTGGGAATGTGGGCTAATCCTGAAGACCGGGCTAAGTTGGTCGAGGTAATGCAAGAGCAAGGCAGGATAAAGGACTTTGAAACCCGGTTCGTCAGTAAATCCGGTGAAATCAGGGATGTGCTTATCTCGTCGGAGGTGATCGAGGCGGCCGGGGAGCAGTATATCTTGGGCCTTACATTTGACATCACCGAGCGAAAGCGGATCGAAGAGGCGCTTCGGGAGAGCGAGGGAAAATACCGCGAACTGGTGCAGAATGCCAATAGCATCATCCTGAGAATGGACAACATGGGCAACCTGACCTTCTTTAACGAATTTGCCCAGAATTTTTTCGGCTACAGCGAAGAGGAAATACTCGGCAAAAACGTGGTAGGCACTGTTGTTCCGGAAGTTGAATCAACGACCGGGAGGGACCTGCGGTCGATGATCGAAGATATCGCGGTGAACCCCTATAGTTACGCCAACAACGAAAACGAAAACATGCGCAGGAACGGTGAGCGTGTCTGGATTGCCTGGACCAATAAGCCTGTCTTTGACGAAAACGGCCGGATAAGGGAAATCCTATGCATCGGCAACGACATTACCGAGCGCAAGCTGGCCGAAAATGCGTTGCGGGAGAGCGAGGAACGTTTCTCCAAGTTCTTTCACGCCAGTCCCATCGGCACCTGTATATCACGCTTGAGTGACGGCCAATTCGTTAACGTCAATGATGCGTTCCTGGGCTTTTTTGGATACACACGCGAAGAACTTATCGGCCACAGCGTGTTGGAGCTGGGAATTTGGGCTCATCCTGAAAGCAGGGCGAAGGTACGCGAGATACTGCAAGAGCATGGCAGTATACGGGACATTGAAGACCAGGGCGTCAGGAAGTCCGGTGAGATCATAGATTTGGTCGGCTTTGGGGAGATGATCGTTATAGCCGGGGAGCAGTATATCTTGAGCAATGTATATGACATTACCGAGCGCAAGCGGATCGAAGAGGCGCTACGGCAGAGCGAAGAAACTTACCGCGAACTGGTCCAAAACGCAAACAGTGTCATCATCCGTTGGAAGCGCGATGGGACCATAATCTTTTTTAACGAATACGCTCAGAAGTTCTTCGGCTACAGTGCTGAAGAGGTTATCGGCAAGAGCGTAAATATTCTCGTCCCTCAACACGGGTCCAATGGTAGCAACCTGACCGGGCTGGTCCAGGATATTGTTAACTACCCGGAAAGGTACGAACGCAATATAAGTGAGAACATTCTTCGGGATGGCGGCAGGGTCTGGATGGCCTGGACCAACAGGCCGGTATTCGACCATGATGGGCAAGTGGTGGAGATACTTGCCGTGGGAACCGATATCACCGAGCGAAAGCAGGCGGAGGTAGCACTAAGCCTGCGAGAGTCGTACGTGAGAGCCATTTTAGAAAATCAGCCCGGGCTGGTCTGGCTTAAAGATAAGGAGAGCCGTTTTCTCGCCGTAAACCATACCTTTGCCCGGTCTTGCGGTATCGAGAGCACGGAAAAGCTTTTGGGAAAAACCGATCTGGACATATGGCCGACAGAACTAGCGGAAAAACACATCAACGAAGATAAGGCGGTCATGACAGCACGTGCCCCTGTTGCCGTCGAAGAGATCATCAGTGTCGGGGGGGAGACGAAATGGTTCGAAACATTTAAGACACCCGTAATTGACAAGGACGGCGAGATTCTTGGCACCACTGGTTATGCCCGCGATATCTCGGAACGCAAGCTACTTGAGCAGGCATTGAAAAAGGTTAACGAGGGGCTCGAAATCCAGATAGAGGAGCGAACGAGAGAGCTTGACGCCAAAACCCGCCGTCTTGAGGAATTCAATGCGGCATTGAGAGTTTTACTGAAACTAAGGGAGGAAGACAGAACGGAACTTGAAGAAAGTATCCTGGTGAACGTAAGGGAGCTAGTTGTCCCATACATTGAAAAACTTAAGAAGAGCAGGCTGGGTGGCGACCAGATGACCTACCTCACCATCATAGAGTCCCACATGTTCGAGATTACCTCTCCTTTTACCAAGAGACTTTACGAAAAATATCTTGGCCTTACTCCTATGGAGATCCAGACTGCCGATCTCATAAAGGAAGGCAAAATAACCAAAGAAATAGCTGAGTTACTGAATGTTTCCGTAAATACGGTCTCATCAAACCGTTTCCATATACGAAAAAAGCTCGGCTTGACCAACAAGCAGATAAACCTCAGATATTATTTAAAACACCTCGATAAGTGATGGCAAATTATAGCCGTTATCCCACCAAAACAGCATCAACTATGTCTGCTCCGGGTCTGCTATAAATTCAAATTCAATTAAATAATTGCACATCAGAGTCTGTAAAGACACAGGGTGCTTCCTTTTCAAGTTCTTTTGACCCGGTGCCAACACTGTTTTGACCTCCAACTCCACCGATGATTCATAACCGCTTTTAGGGGCCCGTGTTTTTTCAGGCCTCCGGCCTTACCGGAGGTATCCGGCATTGCCGATGAATTGCACGTTTTTATCGGGTCGATGGAGCGGAGTTTGCGGAACTGAATAATCAACAGGTTGATATTTCCTCTAACAGGGTGCTGAAAAATGATTGGAATTCCCACGTTACAGTAAAAACCCCGTGGGGCCGTCACCCCGGCGGGGCCTGTCCCGGAAGTGTCCAGTCCGGGAGCCGGAGTCCAGTGTTTTGCCTTAAAAATCAAATAGTTCAAAAAAGCTCTGGATTCCGGCCTGAACCCTCACTTCGCTCAGGTCCGGGCTTGACATCTCTAACATGGTTAGATGCTTCAAGTCCGGGTGCGATCTTTTGTGAGCGCCCAGTTCGCGTCCGATCATTTGTGAGGACGCGCCGGAATGACGAGTCTTTTTAAGGTCCTTTGCCCAGCATCAGACCTTTTTTCAGCAACCTGCTAAAGGAAAACTCATAAACGCAAAAAGAATGCACGGTAACTTAGTAGCCTGGAGACAACTTAATCGAGGCTGTGACCATGTCAGACACAAATATCGAAAACCAACTTCGCATCGCCAAGAACGAACTGAACAGGCGGATTGCGGCTCTGGAAGAGACGTTGCTGGAAAAGGGGAGGACCGAGGCGGCGCTGCAAGCTTCCGAGAGGCGCTACCGGCGGCTCTTTCAATCAGCCAGAGACGGTATCTTGATTCTCGATGCCGATACTGGCAAAGTGGTTGATGTCAATCCTTTTCTGTTGCAGTTACTCGGTTATTCTTACGACGCAATATGCGGGCAACATATCTGGGAACTCGGTTTATTCAAGGACATTGCCGCGTCCAAAGACGCTTTCAAGACCCTGCAAGATAACGAATACATCCGTTATGAGAATCTGCCTCTGCAAACCCTCGATGGGCGGCCCATCGCCGTAGAGTTTGTCAGCAATGTTTACCTGGTGGACCATACCAAAGTCATCCAATGCAACATTCGCGACATCACCGAGCGCGATAGGGCGAAGGAGGAAAAAGAGAAACTGCAGGCGCAGTTGTTTCAAGCTCAGAAGATCGAATCGGTGGTGCGGCTGGCGGGCGGTGTCGCGCACGATTTCAACAACACGCTGTGCGTGATCATCGGCCGGGCGGAATTGGCTCTGCAACAGGACCTTTCAAATGACAAACTCCAGAACAACCTCAAGGAGATCCTCAAAGCCGGGTGGCGTTCAGCGGACCTTACCCAGCAACTTCTGGCCTTTGCCCGCAAACAGACCGCCGTGCCGAAGATACTGGATTTGAACGCCACGATCTCGGGCATGCTCAATATGTTGAGGCGGTTCATCGGCGAGGATATCGCCCTGTCCTGGCAGCCTGGACACGATCTCTGGAAAGTCAAAATCGATCCCTCCCAGGTAGACCAGATGCTGAGCAATCTTGCGGTCAATGCCCGGGATGCCGTTTCGGGAGTAGGCGCCATAACCATTAGGGCCGAAAATGTTGTGGTCGATGATTCGAATAGTGCCGAGGCCTCCGAACTCATTGCTGGAGAATATGTCCTGCTGACCGTGAGCGATACCGGAGCTGGCATGAGTCAGGAAGTCCTCGATAAGATCTTCGACCCTTTTTTTACCACCAAGGAAGTCGGCAAGGGACCCGGGCTGGGATTGTCCACCGTTTACGGCATCGTCAAACAAAACGACGGTTTTATTTATGTAGCCAGCGAACCTGGCAAAGGAGCCACGTTTAAAATCTACCTGCCGCGGATCGAGGCTGAAACCGCAGAGGTCCCCTCTAAGCATGTGAGCGTAAAGCGTCAGACATGTACGGAAACCATCCTGCTGGTCGAGGACGATGAAGCTGTCCTGGACCTCAGCAAGATTATGCTCGAAAAGCTGGGTTACACCGTGCTTGCGGCACATAGTCACGTACACGCCATGCATGTTGTCAAGGAGCATCCTGGAGATATCCACCTGCTAATTTCGGACGTGGTGATGCCGGAAATGAACGGCTGGGAACTGGCTGAACTGCTTAGAGTCATCCGCCCGAACCTCAAGTGCCTGTATATGTCGGGCTATACCGCCGATGCGATAGCACATGGAGGCATTCTGGACGAAGGAGTGAATTTCATTCAGAAGCCTTTTCGCAGCGATGATCTTGCGGCAAAAGTCAGACAAGTGTTGGGCCGTTTGGAATAGATGTTTGAAAGATCGTGTCGGCATAGGTCTCTTAAACACCGACGCCACAATGGCACACAATCAACCTTTCCATATCCGTCACATTCGTGAACCTTCATGGCTACCCATCCGTACCTCACGCATCCGATCCATGATCCCGCCTTCTGCCAATGATCTAACATTGTCAGCGCCAATACTAATTCTCAGTCCTTTACCTCTCCCAGACTCACCAGGCGAGACATCCCACCAGCCGGCGAAATAATGCTCCACCCCTACATATATGAATACCAAAGATAATAATCCAATCCACCCTGTACTTTCATCCCGACTGTTCTCCACTCAAATCGCAGTGCAAACGACATCATCCATCAAGGGAGGTTAAGCCATGATTATTCAAAATCCACGAATAAAAACGAAGTGTCCAGAATGTGGAAGCGAGAATGTGGAATCCAAGCTATCCTTTACCAATATCGTCGCATGGGTGGGCAGGATTTTGGGAGTCCAGACGGTTAAGATTTGGGAAAAGAGGTGTGAGGAGTGCGGTAGGGAGTTTCAGGTGTTTAGGAAGTAGAGGAGTAGCGTATGATGATCACAAAACAGTATGATTGACCTTTCACTTGCACATTCCATCGGGAAATCGTATGGTTTTGGGGGCTTCAGGAGTGCAGCGGAGGTTTTTCAGGCAAAAATCCAATCCCTACACGCAGTTTGGATGCCGAGCGGAGAAATTGATGCATTATTTCGGAGCAAAGGGAGAGCAAGTGAAGAAGATCCTGATAATCGCCATCACTGTGGCGACATTTTCCATTGCAGGCGGCCTGCCCTCGGCCGCTCAGACAAAGGTCCCCATCAAAGTGACAGGCGCCGATTCAATGTGGGACCGAGTTCACCATCTTGCCCTGCTCTATATGAAAGATGATCCTCAGGTTGATATAACCGTATCCCGCCATTCACTGGCCGATGAAGGGATGAAGGCGCTAGTTTCAGGTGAGGCCGATGTGGCGATGGCCTCACGTAAGATCACCGCTCAGGAAAGCGAGGCGGCAAAGGTCAAGGGGCTTCAACTCGACGAACATTTGGTAGGATACGGCGGGATAATCATCATAACCGATCTGCAGAACCCGGTGAACGAACTCTCGATAGACCAGGTAAGAAAGACATTTACTGGCGAAATCGTCAACTGGAAGGATATTAGCGGGAAAGATCTAGCCATTACAGTTTTCAAATCTGGCGAGAAGAATCCCGGTACGTTATTGTTTGTGGAGAACGACATCCTCGGCGGAGTTCCCATTACCAGAAGCGCAATTACACTACCGGACTTCCCGGGGATAATTAAAAAGGTTGCAGAAACAGCAGGCTCCATAGCCTACGTCAGAATGCGGGACACATTCCCCGGCCCTGCGGCCAGGACCAAGAGCCTGAAGATCAGAAAAGATGAACACTCGCTGGCGGTTAGCGCATCGAGGGCTACGATCAGGAATGGAACTTATCCACTCAGACGTCCGTACTATCTCTATACCGTGGCTAATGCAGGCAAAGACGTTCGCAGCTTTGTGGATTTTCTAGTAAGCCAAGGATGGAGGGAGTGACGCTCAAATAGGGCACATGGCCCCGAACAAGGGCCGCCGCGTCAAGGCTCCGAATCTGACTCATAAGTGGTAGTGAAATCCAAACCGCAGTTTTTCTGTTTTAGGCCGTGGAACACGGAATTTTTAAGAGATCTTATAGGAACCGACATAAATAAGTTGACATTATACACATTTTCCTGAATCATGTCCCCCAAACCAATTGCAAGGAGGGGGACAATGAAACCATTGGCGTTATGTCATCCAGAGTTGACCCGAGATGCACTACTGAGTTTGGCAGAGGTGATCCCTGGAGCATGGGTTGGTATCCGAATCGCCGCATTCTTACTGATGTTGACAGGCTGGAAATCGACCCAGGTTGCTGAACTCTTTGGATTGAGCAGATGGGGAGCTGTAAAGTTGATACAAAAAGCCAACCGAGAGGGTCTCGATGCAATTGTGGATCATCCACGGCCGGGCAGACCGTCGCAAATTGACGAAAAGGTGCTGGCGACACTCGATGAAGCCCTCTCGAAGTCACCTCAGGATTACGGATTATCCAGGAATCGCTGGGATGGCGTTGTGGTAGCTGAGTATCTGAAAAGATCGTATTCGATAAAGATCCATGTGCGACACGCTCAGCGAATAATACGGAAGCTGGGTTACTCCCTGCGCAGACCAATTTACCAATATGTGCAGGCAACCGACGAGGGCGTAGCCGAATTTCAGGAGGAGTTAAAAAAAACTCCTTCTCGCCCGAGAAAGCGACGGTAAACGAGTGGTGCTCTTTGAAGATGAAACCGGTTTCTCCCTTCATCCGAGGCTCGGGCCATCTGGGGAAAGAAGGGAACCAAATCTTACGTCTACACCAGAAGCCAGCACCAAAAGCGTCTCAATCTTTTTGGTTGGGTCGATCCTCTCAATGGCTTCCATGGAATTATTAAATGGGTGCGTGGAAACACTGATGGGTTCCTGAAAATGCTCACAAAGATTGTGTCCCGTTTCAAGGGCTTGGTTATTGATCTTTGGGCGGATAATGCTTCCTGGCATAAAGGACCACGAGTGAAACGTTTTCTTGCCGAGCACCCAAACTTGAGTATCCATTATATGCCGCCGCACAATCCCAAGCTCAACTATCAGGAGCGGCTCTGGTGGATGCTTCGCTACGAGGAGACCACCAACACCTACTATGAAACAATGATGCACTTTGAGGTAGCGGTATTCTCAAAGTCACAAAGGTGGAAGCCGCTGAAAATTAGAAAGCTATGTCAACTTATTTAGGTCGGTCCGTATAGTTATGAGTTGTTGGTTTTTAGATGCTCCTCAATCCCTCAATTCCTCAATTCTTCAATTGGTCTATCCAATTCATCAATTAAGTTAGTTACTTAGCCAATTCATCAATTCCCAAATCCATAACCATTCCTGTCAATCTTCTGTCAACCATGTCTGAAAAGCTTTTCTCTGTAGCCCAGGGCGATAAGCCCAGGGCTTTTTTTGTTTATGCGCCCGGACAAAATATTCTCACCGCAGAGGCGCAGAGGGAGTTTAGGTATTTAAATTCCTAAATTCCTAAATTCCTAAATCTCAGACCTCCTCTGTGCCTCCGTGGTGAACCTTCACTTTTCACCTCTGTGGTAGATTTAAGAGTCCTCAAAGGAACAGTTTTCGCTCAATTAACTGTGGCTACCGATCATTCTATGCCTTTCGCGCCACTTCCCGCTGCATAGCGGCCAGGAATTCAGCCCCGTTCAGAATAACCCTTTCATCGACATCGAAGGTCGTGCTGTGATGGCCGCCGCCGAAAGGGGTGCCAAACAGAACGAACAACGCCTTGCCCCCTCTGCTCTGAACACGCTCCATCATCACGGTCACGTCTTCGGAGGCATTAAAGTGGGCCTCCTGTATTACCTGGGCAGTCGAGGGGAGTTTTTCCGTGATTGAGGTCCCCAGTTCTATCAGTTCGGGGGAACTCTCGGCGCTGAGCGCGGTGGCCGCAGGTTTGATCTCGAGAGCCAGCCCGTACATCTTCGCGGCGCCTTCCAGCACCTCCCTGGCTTTGCCGGCCATGAACTCATTTATCTGATTGGTCACGCCGCGCGTTTCCAGGCGTAAGTAAGCCCTGTCGGGAATGATGTTCCATGACGTGCCGGCATGCATTACCCCCACGTTGACGCGTGAAGCCCCGTCCGCATGCCTGGAGATGGCGTAAAGATTGGTTACAGCCGCACATGCACCCAGCAAAGCATTTTTGCCGTCGTTTGGACGCAACGCCGCGTGTGCAGCACGTCCGCTATAGGTGACCTCGAACCTGGAGAGCGCCATAAAACTCTTGACGTTCATGGCAATCTGCCCGACATGCTTCATATTTACGCCAACATGGCCGCCGAACAGAAAATCCAGGTCATCCACGACCTTTTTTTCAACCATCGCCACGGCCCCGCCAAGGTTCTCCTCGTTGGGCTGAAACACAAATTTAACGGTGCCCCTCAGAGTATTGCGGTTTTCGGCGAAATGCCGGGCCAACAGCAATCCCATGGCCGTATGAACATCGTGGCCGCACATGTGTGCATAACCCGGGTTCTGCGAGACAAATCCCTGCGCTGCGGGCCGATGAGATGGATCGCCGGACTCGATGATTTCAAGACTGTCGATGTCGAAGCGGAAACCGACTACGGGCCCCGGCAGCGCACCCTTCAGAACGCCGACTACCCCGGTGTAGCCGCCCCTGGCGGGAGCAATGAACTGCTCCTTTATTCCGGACCCGAGGGCGCGGCCGTATTCAGCTTCCAGCGTTTGCAGACTTGGCACGACCACACGCTTATCGGCTTCGATAATATCTTTGCCAAGCAAAAGATCGTATCCCCACTCGGCGAGTTTTTCGGCTACAAAGCCCGTGGCGTAAAACTCCAGCCACGCCGGCTGAGGATTGCGGTGCAATTGGCGCCGCCATTTTACGGCTTCCTCGTAATGGGCGGCGATTGCTTCTTCAGGTCTGCGATCTGATGGACTCATGTTTGGTATTCTCCTTTAATTACTCCTCAAGGGTTGGGCGCCGCAGCAGTCAGCAGGCATATCACATTGGCGCCTGCAATTCGTTTTTAATCCGGGGATAGGATATCATAGAAGCAACCCGTCATGCAAAACGCCGCCAAAAACGGCAATAGAAAGCGGCAAAATGGAAGAGGGCGGGAGAGGGGATATTTCGCGTTCGGTTGAAGGCAAATGAGCAAAATGCAAAAGGGTTCAGACAAAAGTGGCCAATATTGTGATCGTCCCAGCGGATTTGAGCTGAGGAAGCTCGTGCGCTCGCTTCTAGAGTCGCCCGATTTTGAAGAGGCGCTCAGAAGGATCGATATCTCACCGAAAAAATTGATAAACCCGCTACTCTGTTTCCTGTTCGAAACCGGCGAAGTGATCAGGTGGAGGGCGGTTCGGGCGGTCGGGATCACCGTATCGGCAATAGCTGAAAAGGCCCTGGAACCTGCTCGCACAATCATGCGGCGGCTTATATGGAGCCTCAACGACGAATCGGGAGGCATCGGCTGGGGCGCCCCCGAGGCGATGGGGGAGATAATGGCCGAAAACGAAGCCCTTTCCCGCGAATATTATCGAATCCTTGTCTCATACATAGACAAGAATGGGAACCTGCTGGAAAACAACGAGCTCGAACGGGGCGTCATGTGGGGGATTGACAGGCTCGCACAGAAAAGGCCTGAGCTCTTGCGCGAATGGACCGGCCCAGTCCTGGCGCAGTTGAAATCCCCCGACCCGGTGAAAAGAGGCCTTGCGCTAAGAACGCTGCTCTTCCTGGCGGAGGGAGCTCCGCGGGTGGTTGTGGGGGCTGTAGAGATCATGCCGGCAGCGAGGCGTGCGGCGGAGCAGCCTTCGCCCCCCGATAGCAGGCTCGAACTTGACCGGCTTTCGCCCCTTCTTGTGCCTTTACTCGAGGACCAATCCGAAATTCGCATATTTCAGGATGGATCTTTCGCTTGCCACAAAATCTGTCGTCTGGCCTCGGATCTTCTCGACCGGCTTAAAGCTATTCACCACAGAGGCGGGTAAACCATCTCACCGCAGAGACGCAGAGAAGGGCCTATTAAGATCGGTCTTGTCAAATTTTGATTTTCTCTCTGCGCCTCTGCGGTGAGAATATTTTGGCCGTGTGTCTCTGTGGTGAATCCCTACGGTTTCTGCAAGATTACAATTTGCTCTTGAATCTTGCGCCTAAGCTCAAGAGGGTCGGATATATTGTGGAATGGGTCCCTTGTGCCGCCGGTCCCACTTACCGTAATCGATCCATACCCAAGAACTCTGCCTAAGATATCCTGATTCACTTGAATCGCTTCAATCTTACCGAGCAGCACTTCAAGGGAGTTCCTGCGGATGAAGCCTACTTTGGCTATAATTCGTTGGTTTGTTACCGCAAATTCGGAGTTCGAAAAGGTAATGAATGACGAAATCGCTTTGGCTATAGAGATAAGGATGAATAAGCAACCAGCGGTGAAAGCAGCATGACCTCCACGGCCAAAAAATATGATTGCGACAATGAACCAGATTAGAGGCCAAACAAACACTACCCAGTGCAACCTAGCCCGGTAAAGTATGTTTTCGCCATTCATCAGGTTTTCTTCTATGTAACTCATCTCTCCTCCCTCAGCCGTCGTTTTTAAACCATTGTCTCGAATCCGTTGCGAACGCCCTGGAAACATAATCACGAAAATAATAACATGATCGCCAATCGTTTTTGCGATCATATTCCGGCGTCAGAATTTGGTCCCGGCGTGGCATGTATGCTCGGCAAGAGCATGGGCAGCGGTCTAAGGGAATCAAGGACCCTCGGGGCTTCGCCTGGGGCTACCCGATGCGGCCAAGGGCGCTCGGCGGTCTGCGCCGCCCCGTATAGAAGGCCAGGACTGCGAAGCAGGCCACATAGGGTATCACCAGGAAAATCTGGTTCGGCAGGGCCGGCCATCTCACGGCAAGCCATTCCGAAACTGCTTCTCCACAGCCGAAGAAAAGAACGGCCAGAATCACTCCAGCCGGCCTCCACCTGCCCAGGATGACCGCCGCCACGGCCAGGTATCCACGTCCCTGGGTCATATTTTCAACAAACTGGGACAGTTCGCCGATTGAGAGAAACGCCCCTCCCATTCCCGCCAACGCTCCTCCGGCGCAGACGGCCAGAAACTGAATGCGCAAGACCATGATACCAGCGGCCCTGGCCGCTTCGGGATTCTCACCGCACGCCCGCAGGCGCAGTCCGGGAACGGTCCACCTCAGGAAAGCCGTAACCGCGATCACTATAGCCAGGGCAGCGGGGACCAGGACCGAGACCCCTTCGGCGAGGCGGCGCAGATTGACGGACACGCCGGCTTGCGGAAGAAGCGACCCGATATTGGGCAAGGGCTCCACCCCAGGTGAAGTTCCATACACGTGGAATACCTGGTTTAGTAAGAACCCCGTCAATCCCACCGCCAGAAGATTTACCGCTATCGCGCAAACGATCTGGTTGGCCCTCAATTTAAGACTGGCGCCGGCGTGAACAGCGCCGATTAAGGCGCCGGAGAACATAGCGCAAGACAGGCCGATCCAGTGCGATCCAGTGGCCCATGTCCCCATCACTGCCGCAAAGGCCCCCGAGAGCATCATGCCTTCCAGGGCGAAGTTAATCACACCGCTAAGCTCCGAGAGCAGGCCGCCGAAGGCCGCAAGGAGCAACGGAGAGGCCTTGACGAGCGTGAGCGCAATCAGATTGAGCAGTTGGGACATATTATATAGAACTCCCGCGTCCTCTTCTTTTCAGGACTACGTCCCGTCTCCGTGGTGAATAGCCTGCGACTGCGAGCAGAAGAACGGCCTGGACCACCAGTATGAAGTTCGGAGAAAGATTGAGGCCGATCTGGAGCCATTTATCCGCAGAACGGAGGCTCCCCAGAAAGAGCGTGCTAAGCCAGAGCCATTCCGGGGAGCCGTTTGCCAGAAAGGCGGCGGTCAGGCCATCAAACCCGTAGCCCGGCGAAAAGGACCTGTAGAAGCGGTGGTGTACTGCACAGACCTCGAGCGCCCCTGCCAAACCGGCGATAGCACCGCTCGTTACAAAGATCATTGCCTGTCGCTTTAAGGCGGGGATACCGGCGTTTACCGCCGCATCGAAATTTGTTCCTCCGGCCCCCGCCTCAAATCCCCAGACTGTTTTTGAAAGCCAGACATACGCGGCAAAGCAAAAGGCGAGCGCTATAAGCGGCGCCGGGGTGAGAAAGAGCGAGCCGCTTCGCAATATCTCCGGCATTTGGGCCCCGGCCGGGATGGGCGGCGTTCTCCCCATGGCGGTCCCGTCCCCGAGCGGTCCCGAAACCATGTAACTACACAGGTAGATAGCCATGTAGTTGAGCAAGAGGGCGCTGATCACCTCGTGCACGCCACGCCGCTGCCGGAGCAACACCGCCGGAAGCGCCCAGAGGCCTCCCGAAACGGCGCCTGCAGCGAGGGTTAAGGGGAGGAGCAAAAAAGTGGGCAAATGGGCGGCAGACACGGCAAAGGATGCGGACACGAGAGCCCCGATTGTGAGCTGGCCTTCGCATCCAATATTGAGGAGTCCGGCCCTGTATGCCAGAGCAACCGCAAGACCCGTTAAAAGCAGGGGAGTCATCTTCGCCAAGGTGTTTATCGCAGCTTCCGCGCTGCCCCATGACCCCTCCCAGACGGTCCGCAGAAGATCTATAGGCCCCACTCCGGCCGCCAAAGCGAGCCCTATGCATATGAGCGCGCCGGCCACCGGCGCTGGGATAAGAAGGGCTAAGGGCCTCAAGCTGATGTGCGTTCTCATATCAAAAGCACCCATTCACCACAGAGACACAGAGAGCACAGAGAGCACAGAGAAAAGAAAACTGGCATGCAAGAAAAACCGGATGCAAACAGGGACCTGGCTTTTGAACGGAGGGCGGAGAAAAGACTTCTGTCTTTTGTCCTCTGTATTAGTTTAGTGTGTCTGTTCAATTGCATTCCTCTGTGCCCTCTGTGCCTCTGTGGTGAATAGCTTTTGGGGTCTCCCTGACTCCCGCCGCCCACCTGCCGAGAAGCTCGCGTGAAGCCACTGCGCTTTGGGTTTTTCCCATAATTTCGCCCCGATAGATAACTGCAATCCTGTCGCAGATGGAGATAAGTTCATCGAAATCGTAAGAGATCAGGATAAATGAAACTCCCCTGTTGCGGCTAAGCTGCAGCAGGCGATCATAGACAATTCCGGCCGCGCGGAGGTCGAGTCCCCGGCAGGGCTGCTCAAGGATGGCCAGGATCGGGGACCCGGCAAGGACTCGGGCAAGGGCAACCTTCTGCCGGTTGCCGCCCGAGAGGCCGGAGAGAGGTTCTAGCGGACCGTGGGCCGCGATACTGTTCAGCGAGACCTGTTCCTCCGAAAAACCAATGACTTGTTGCTTGCGGATAAATCCCGCCCGTGCGAACTGCTTTTCCCGCTGCCGGCCGAGAAGGAAATTTTCCCATAACGGACGCTCCGGCAAAAGCGATTCCTCTGCCGGGTTTTCCGGGAGCCAGAGGATATTTTTTCTAAGCCGCTCTTTTATGTCCAGGCGGGAGATTTCCTCACCTTCGAACCGGACACATCCGCTATCGGGTCGAGTTTTCCCGGCGAGAACGCGAGCAAGGGATCTTTGACCGTTGCCGACTATTCCGCCTATCCCGAAAATTTCTCCTTTACCGATGGAGATGGAAATATCCCGCAGGGCAGGTTCGGTCCCGGACGGCCCCACGCTCAGGTTTCGAATTTCCAGGCGGCGAGGCGCCGTAGCCATGTTACCCGCTGCAGCCTCGGCGGTGTCTGGAGGTGTCAGCGGCGATATCGGCTTGGCCACCTCGGCCACCGCGGCCTGCGGCGCCTTGCCGTCATGCCGGCGGTCCCTGTCCTCAAGCCCGCCAACCATAAGCCGGGCAATTCCCTCGATGTCAGTCCCTCCTGCGTCCAGCGTGGCCGCGAGGCTTCCTCCTCTTAGCACGGTGATTCTGTCCGCGACCGAAAAGACTTCGGCAAGCCTGTGGCTAATGAAAAGAATGCTGCGCCCGCCCGCGCGAAGGGATTTCATCAAGTCGAGAAGCTTCTCCGTTTCTTCCGGGGACAGGAGGCTTGTAGGTTCATCGAGGATCAGAATTTCCGCCCCCCGGTAGAGCATCCTTACAAGTTCTATCTGCTGCCTCCGGGCGAAGGGGAGTTCTTTTGCCCGCCGGTCCAGTTCCAGACGGAAGCCCAGGGAGTCCTGTATCCGGTTGACTTGTTCCCTGGCCGGGCCGGTTCTTATGACCCCCGCAAAAAAAGAAGGCCATTGTGTTTCGCAGCCGGCAATGATGTTTTCGAGCACCGAAAGCTGAGGAAAGAACAGTATATCCTGGTGGACCATTCCTATACCGGCCCGGACGGCTTCACGCGGACTACGGAACGAGACCGGAATGCCCCGCAGGATCATGGATCCTGAATCGGGCCGCAGCCTGCCGAAAAGCACGTTCATAAGGGTGGTTTTCCCGGCCCCATTTTCTCCCACAATGGCGTGGATCTCTCCCCTGGCTATTTCGAGGGAAATGTTGCGGTTCGCATAAAAGCTGCCGAATTTCTTGTAGATATTTTTGATTTCAACGAGAGGGGCTTGGGAACCGGGACCGTCAGCCAGATTCTCGACAGCCCGCCCACCCACCCGCGAGGCGGGCTGTTCGCCCGGATGGCGAGTTATCCGGGCCCGGGGCGGCGAATGATTCATGGCGTTTATCCCGAAAAGCTATTCACCGCAGAGACGCAGAGGGCGCAGAGAAAAGCCTTGTAAGTCAGCATTTGCAATACTAACTGAAACGGCTGATTCTAAATTCTGAAAATCCTATTAAATTGTTCCAATTTAGTTTGCTCTGCGCTCTCTGCGTCTCTGCGGTGAGAGTTTTTGTCCTTGCCTGGTGGAGTCTTGCTAATATCACAGCTCCGGCGCGGCAAACGAATCCACCTCGGTATACCGCTTAGGAACGGTCAGTTGGCGGTTTTGGAGAAGATTTTTCGCCTTTTCTATGCGTTGGAGATCAGCCGGGTCGAAAAGCTGCCTCGAATACTTCATCTCGGTTATGCCTATCGCGCCGTCGGAAGCGCCCAGCCAGCGGTGTCCGCCTTGGAGACGGCCTTCAACCGCGTCCCGGATCGCACCATAGACCGCGACGTCCATCCTCTTTAGAGCGCTGGCAAGTACCCGGCCCTCAATTTCCGCGTCCTGGTCGAGGTCTTCGGCGACCATGTAAACGCCGCCGGTCCCTTTCACTGCCTCGGTAACGCCGATTCCCGTATTGCCAGCAGCCCGGAAGATCACATCAGCTCCCCTGTCGATCATGGCCTTTGCCAGAGATTTCCCCTTGACAGGATCGTTAAAGGACCCAGCAGTGGCAACAATTACCTCGATCTTTTGCCCTCGCGCTTTTTGGGCCGTTTTGACCCCGGCCCTAAACCCGCTTACGTAGGCCTCAACTGGAGGTATGTCCATCCCAGCCACAGTGCCCACCATCATCTTCCTGGTGAAAAGCCCTGCTACAAGCCCGGCGAGAAACCCGCCTTCCTCGGACCTGAAATCGAAGCTAGCAACATTTTCAGCCGGGATATCGCCTTCGATATGTATGAACCGGGTTTTCGGAAAATTAGGCGCCACCTCCTTCAGCGAGTCGGCAAACAGGTACCCAAGGGTGACGACAATGTCCGCCCTGCCGGCAGCCAAAGCCAGATTGGAGGCGTAGTCGGCCTGTTCCCTGGACTGGAGGAACTGTGCGTCGATACCAAAATCTTTTTTGGCCCTCAGCACTCCTTGCCAGCAGACGTCGTTGAAGCCTTTGTCCCCCAGACCGGCGGCGTCCGTGAGGACGATTACCTTTAAGGCGTCCGCTTCTGCGCAAAGAAACGAAAAGCTATTCACCGCGCAAAGGCAGAGAACGCTGAGCAAAGCAATTGAAAAAAAACGCAAGGCTGAAAACAAATGATTCAAAGCTCTGCACCTCTGCAGTAAAAAAGGGTTTCTGCGCTAAACCGGCGCCATGAGTTTAACCGATCTTTCACCTCTTAAACCTCCACTACCTGTCTTAAGAAAGAAGAAAATGCTGGCAAACTCACCTCGATTCGATATAAAAAGCAACTCTGCGCCCTGCGTGGATTGTTATTTTCCGTCTAAATAATCCGGCATTTCCGTTCAGAATTCAACGGCTTTTGCATTTGCGCCTCGCGCAGATGGAGCTTTTGCAGGGCCTGCCAATCTTGCAGATGACAGGTCGAGTCTTCATCGCCAGGTTTTGGGAGAGGAGAGAGCAATGTCTGTCCAGTTCGTCAAGAGCTCGGTTTCCGCGTACGGGTTGGCTCCATGTGACGAGAGTCGCGCATTGCGGCTTGTCGAGCTATGCGGAAGAACGGCCTACAAGTCCGAAGAAAAGATAACCGAGGACTCCGCCAAAAAATTTGTGCTAATGCTCAAATCGCACGGCCATCTTTCTGTGCTCGAACACAGCAATATTGTGCTCAAAGTTGAAAAAGACCCGGCCGCACAGATTCCGGGAGGACCGGATCCGATCACCTTTGCCGAAATTGTCAATGCAATGCCCGACAGGATGGGCTTTCACCGCATTTTTCCTGTTGATTCGGGATCGGGGTTTATCATGGCGGGGAATTTCCGGGCCTGGATGGAGACCCTGGATGGCCTGAAGAGGCTGGAACATGCACATGGTTTCTTGCTCCAAAGCCTGAACAGGTTTTTCCCCGCCCTCTTTCCCGCAGACGGGCAGGCGGAGGCAATACCATCGCGAGCGTCGCTCGTGGGAGAAGAAGAGCAACTGGAGCTGCTCAAAACCGACCCCTATTTCGACCTTCCGGTTTTCGTCTTCAGGTTCGTATGCGACCGAGGCATAACGCACGAGGTGGTGCGGCACCGGGTGTTTTCTTTCACCCAGGAAAGCACCCGTTACGTTAACTACGAGAACAAAGGCATGGTTCTCATTGTGCCCGAAGAGCTATACAAATCATACGATGCGGCCAAAGGCGAGCTTGCGCCTGACGACCCTCTGGCGGGTGAATGGCGCAAGCGCGCGGAGGTCCTTTTCAACTGGTACAGGGAAGACCTTGCCCGAGGCTTAAGGCCGGAGATCGCGAGGGACATTCTGCCGAACCTGCTCAAAGGCGAGATTTTCGTCAGCGGCCGATGGAGCGGCTGGAAGCATTTCATTTTGCTTAGAGATTCCAGGCAGGCGCACCCGAGGATTCGCTTTCTGGCAAAAGAGGTAAGGAAGTATTTTGCGGGGCTGGGGATCGAGTGCTGATTAGTTTCCGTCTTAGTTTCCGTCCGGAAAGGGTCTTTTTCCGCCCTGGGCGGTGTCAATCGTCGGGGTTTCTTGTGCGGCGTACCGATGTACGCCTCAGCGCAGCCCCTCGATTTCCTTGCCAGTACGAAAAATATCTCCTTTCCGAATCGGAAACTACATAGCCTTTATCTGTTCGACGGAGGATACGCGGCAATTTCATAGCAGGGAGGTTTGTTTCCTCATGAGGGTTTGCTGACTTGGTATGGGCCCCGCCACAACACCGAGGCCAAATGTCAGCGGCAGGGCTGATCGCTCAAGGAAGGGGAGGACGTGGAACAGGAAGGGATGCGGGAAATATTTTCGCTGCAAATGGAACTCAATATCCGGACCCTGGCAAATGCAGGCAAGGATTTTGAGTCGACCATGAACGATCCGGAACAAAGACCCATCTGGATCGAAAACTACCGCAAAGCGCTTTCCGCCGAACTTGCCGAGCTGATCCGGGAGGTGAGGGACCACGGGCTTGGGACTCAGAACGGCAAGGTCGAAATTGTTGATATGCTCCATTTCCTGGTGAGCCTTTCCCAAATCGTGGGAGTCGAGCCTGGAGATGTTGCGTCTTTCAGCGCCCCGGAAAACGGTGCCTCGTTTGAGACCTGTGCCATCCTGGCATTTCTTGGTATCGACGAACTTCAAAACAGCCTCAAGTGGAAATGGTGGGCGAAAGGCGGCGGGTTTAAACCGGAGAGGGCAAAAAGCGCCATTCTCGACCTTTGGAAAGCGCTTGCCTGCACCTGCTCCGTTTTTAATCTCGGTTTTCCCGAGCTCAAAAAAATCTACATTGCCAAAAACAGGATCAACTTCGAGCGGCAACGGCAAAATTACAACGAGGACACAAAGACCGAAGCCGACAATCTTTCCATATGAGAGATTTGCGTGACTAAATCCAGGCAGGATAAGCCCAAACACCACCGGCTTTCATTCCCAGCAAAGTTCATCAGTTTCGAGGGGATTGACGGGTGCGGGAAAAGCACCCTCATGGACCAGTTGGCGGACTGGCTCACCAGGGCTGGAATCCCCTTCGTCAGGACTCGCGAGCCGGGCGGCACGGGAATCGGCGAAAAAATCCGCGAAATCCTGCTCGATCCTGCTTCCTTTGAGATGAGCAGCCGTGCCGAAGTGCTCCTCTATAGCGCCAGCAGGGCCCAACTGACCGAGCAGGTCATCGTTTCCGCCATGAAGAAAGGCTCGTGGGTCCTGACCGACCGGTTCGTTGACGCCACCTTTGCCTACCAGGGATTCGGGCGCGGTTTCGACCTCGAACGCCTGAGGATAATCCAGGAATGGACAACAAAAGACCTGTGGCCTGACAGGACCATTCTGCTCGATTGCGATATAGATACAGCCATGTCCAGGCTTGGGGCCAGGGATGGAACAGACCGGGACCGGATCGAACAGGAGGACCGCATATTCCATCAGAAGGTCCGAAACGGCTACCTGGAGCTTGCCGAAAAAGAACCGGAGAGGTTTCTTGTCCTGGATGGTTCCAAACCCCTGGAAGAGGTAATCGAGGAATTCTACGAAAGGTTCTGGCTGGCGGAAGTCGCACGCTGACTTTTTTTATGAGCGGTTAGGGCCGATTTGGCGATTGCGGGCCGGTTTTTGTCTCGTACGGGTTTGAGGGAGCAATTGATGAAAAGAGCTTTACCTGCCTTAATGATGTGTTGTGCCTTGTTGGCTGGCGTTCTGCCGGTCCATCGGGCGAACGCGGGCACAGAAACCATAGTGACAGCCGCACAGGTCAATGGCACATGGCAGAACAAAAATGGCACGTTCAAAATCCTGGCCCTGGGCAAGCAGCGGCTCCAGGTCTCGTTTTCAGGTATCTTCAGATACGACACGCCCGCCGGTCCGTCGGCTAACGAAGGAGAAGGCAGCGGCATTGCATTCATCGAGGGGGACACTGCGACCTTTAAGCCTGAAGATGCTGAGGATGAATGCGTGATTACGATGAAATTCACAAAGGACAAGCTCACTGTCACTCAAGAAGGCATCTGCGGATTCGGCTTCCGTGTCACTGCCGCCGGTATTTATCGCAAGGTGAGCAGTCGTAGATAGAAAATAACTTCAAAGCGCCCGCGAGGACTCGCGGTGGACGCAATGGACATGGTGGACGAAGTGGACCTCCGCAGGCGCAAGCGTTGACGCGTGAGGGCGGCGCGGAAAGGGGCTGGAACGGGTTTAGACTGAAGGTGTGCACGCGAGGACGCGCGGAGAAGCCCCTACACTTGATACTTTCTTGAACTCGACTTGGTATGAAACGGCAGCCGGTCCGCATCCCAGTTAGTGTTTTTTCTATCTGACTTTCGTTTCAATGGCGGTGATATGGTCGATAGCGACCAGAGCATCATAGAACTCTTTCTGGCTTATTTTAGCAAGGTGCAGGAGGTTGCCTTTAACATCACTCACTATTCCAGTGATTGTCTGGCCTGATGATAAAGTGAGTGTTACGCTCTTGCCTTTGAGTGTAACCAGATTCTCCATCATGGATGTATTTACATCAAAAGCGGCAGCTTCCTTTATCCCTTCTTCACCGGCTGAAAAGCTTCGTGGTGCTGTAAATGAGCTTACTCCAAAGATCATAATAAGAGCTATAACCGTTACCATTATTCTGTTTCTGTTAAGTTTTTTCATGATTATGCATCTCCTGTTTTATCTTACGTGTTGTGAGAAGGACCGAAGCCTCGTCCCGGCTATGGAAAGTACAAAACCGCGATTCAGCAGGCATCCTGTACTTTCTTGACCTTGACGCCCAATCCGGGGCAGTTTTCATTCCAGGTGCGGCCAGGCAGCTACGGAGTCATTGCGGACACCACTTTGCCCTGCATGTCAAAAGTCACCCATCCGTTCTTATCAGCGCTCTGTGCCCGAATCTCGATGGTGACATTCGGGTTAACGGGCTGCATCTTCTGGTGTTTGGCAATTGTAATGCGTTCGATTTTGCCACCTGTGATTTTCAGGCGCTCAAGGGTGGTTTTCTCCAACTGCGCCAGCATAGGAGGAAGGGCGGCTTCAATTTCGTCGAGATCGAAGAATGACTCAGGTTTAAGACCTCGGTAGAAGGGCGTCATGTCCATAGCGGGCAAGTCGGCGAAGTGGTCCTCGTCATACAGGAAGTCGCGAAGGTGACCGGGCTGATTTGGGTTGGGGGCCGTGATCATGGCGCGGTGTTCATAGAAACACAACTCGATGAGCTTAGCATGGGGTCCGAAAGTTTTCTCAATGCCCAGGATGGCTTTCGCGGCGCCATCAGGCTCGAACATGCTCAAGTGCACTTGCCGGCTTTTGGGCAGTTTTACTTGCATGACGGCGCCCCTGGGATCGAACTCCACTTCGCCGTTCTCGCCCTCGTCATCCCGGATTTCTACTGTCCAACGCAGTGGCTGCGCACTGCCCCCGAAGACCGGTTTTTCCAAAGTGACCATGTATAGGCGGCCTTTGGGAATCTCGAGCTTTAGCTGGGCCTGCTTGATAATCTCGGGGATGCATGACCAGTCAACATCATCCACAGCGAAGAACCGGTCGTCGGGAAGCTGCGGCGCGCCGGGTCCTCCGTTGAATGCATCGAGGCCCATCAAGACACCGTTGAGGTTTGCGGTAAAGCTCATCAGCCTTTTCGGCTTCTGTGGATCGCGCGCATCAAAGCCCAGGAAGTTCCTGTTCAGGTGAAGCTTCAGAATGCCCGGGGTGCTGCCGAAGACCTCGCGCATCATGCCGATGATATTTTGGAGCTCCTTCACATCGGCAAACAGGTTGAGGTTTTTCGCGCGGTTGGTGCCGTCGAGATTGAGACGGTTTATGCGCCCTTTGGCATCGGCGTACGCATTAGCGTATTCGCGATCGCTCTTCACATGGATTTCCCATTCGACATCGCCGCAATGGGCAGACGGTATAAGGAAAAGATGCCGCTCGATATGAATCGACGCGACCGCACCACCTTCCAGTGCGGTGCGGTTTACGGCGGACTGTGATGTCTCTGCGACGCCTGCGATGTTCACTTCGCTGAGGTCAAAGAGATTTTCCTCGAGGTTTTCGTTGATAAGGGTTAGTTGCACCGGCTTGGGGCCGCTGAGGTTCACGCGATGGTAATGGTAATAGCTATAGGACCAATATTCATGTTCGAGACTGTATTCGTCTATATGGGAGGGTTGCGCCGGGTCCTGCACCCGAACGGTCAGCGAAAGCGGCGTGATGTCTGCATTCAGCGCCCTGGCAGGGTGTCCGATTCTTTTGGAAAGCTCGGTCATCGCGTCCTGCGCGGCCGTGCCTTCAAAGAGATTGACCTGCTTCACATCTCCCAGCGTCACATCTCCACCACAGCCTGTCAGCAGCACCATATTTGCGAGAAGCAAGAGTGATGTAGCTTTGCCAAATATTCCAGCCGCCCGGCAAAGGCATACGCGAAGCGATGATACGGCCATCAAAAATGGCTTTAAGGCGCGTACATCCTGATGCGGGATCGGTACGGATTGGCATTGGGCTTTGTTGATTGGCCCCGGAAGGGCCGAAAAGACAGCAGACATTTTCTCTTCTCGTCAGGTGATGTGTAAATCACTACCAAGCATAAAAGATCGCCACTTGCGGGCGAAAGGTCAATGCTTTGAACTGGAATGGCGGTGTGTTCTCAAATTGCTCAAATTGATCCGATACCAACTTACGTTCAAGATCGGACGGGGATTAACCCCGCCCTTACCGATAGGTCTCGAGGTAAGATTTACGGACATTTGGCATTGCAAGAATTTTTTCGCATGGAATACGACCTGGAAATGCGGTTCGGGTACACTTGGAGGTCAAGTTAACGCATTATTCAGGTTAATAAGTGGATAATAAAATGAAAAAGACAAGTTTAGTATTGGCCATTGTGCCAAGTTTTGAATGGGCTTGGGTTTGGATTTAATATATTTATGAAGGCGTCATTTAATGGAAATCCACGCGCTAACCGCGTGATAATGTGGATCATAGTTCAACAGATGATCATTTGGACGGAACTATTTGTGTACCATCAGATACCAGATATAGGAACAGAACTATTGAAGCTGCACGGCGTGCCGGCGAGTTCCGGGGTAACATCCTGATGCCCAGGGTTTCCTTACCTCGAAAAAGAGTTCCATCTTCAGACCAATAGATGACCACCCCGGAGCCGTTGTCCAGGGCGCCATCCATACCGACCTTAACAAGCGGTTTTCCGTCAGCATTTTCAAGAACGTCATCATCCCGCAATCTTGCGACTGGTTTACCACTCGCGTCATGAACTGATCCCCGTACGTCGATCAGGCCAATCTCCTGCATCTGTTGGCGAATATGCCCTGTTTCACTCATCTCCAGGAGCGTTGTGTCATTTTCGCCAACCAGCTTGAACGCCGATAATATAACTAAGGGATATTTTTGCGCGTTGTTCGAACCACTTGATGCGGCACAAGCGCTCAAAGCAAAGAGAACTACAACAACAGTGACACGCATATAACTCCTTAACGTTTCCGTTCAAAGTGGTTATCGGATTTTCGGTGCCAAATTACTTTGCTCCGGCCTTGATAAGCAGGTCTTTCACCTCCTGGTGACCCCTACCTGAGGCGTACGTCAACGCGGTTTTGCCGCCATTGTTTTTGGCATTGACGTCGGCGCCCTTACCAAGCAGCAACTGCACTACGTCTCTGTGGCCATTCTCGGAGGCATTCATCAACGCGGTTTTGCCGTCATCACTTTTGGCGTTGACTTCCGCACCCTTACGAAGCAACTCCTGCACGACCTCAATATTGCCATTCTCGCAGGCAAACATCAACGCAGTGCAGCCGGCGAAGAAAATGTCGTCATTGTTTTTGGCATTGACGTCGGCACCCTTACTAAGCAGCGCCTGCACGATCTCCAGATGGCCCTCATGGGAGGCAGCCATCAACGCGGTTTTGCCGCCATTGTTTTTGGCATTGACGTCGGCACCCTTACTAAGCAACGCCTGCACGATCTCCCCGTAGCCATTCAGGGAGGCGACCATCAACGCAGTTCCGCCCTTATTGCTTTTGGCATTGACGTCGGCCCCTTTGTCGAGAAGTGCCTGAACGATCTCGTGGTGGCCGGTCAGGGAGGCGAGAAATAGTGCGGATGCACCCTCATTGTTCTTGGCATTGACGTCGGCCCCGTTGGCGAGAAGGTGGCTGACCGCTTGCAAATCGCCACGCTTTGCTGCTTCGATAAAATCTTCATTGACTCCAGCGACGGCAGCAGTCGCCCAAAGTGCTACGACCGCCATCAACAACACCATCATTCCGTACTTACAGATTGCCTGCCGGCATGTTCTGGAAACCATCTCCTTTTACCCCTTTCTGTCTGAATGAATAAGAATTCTCCTCAGAAACACTATCCAGTTAGCGAAAAGGTATTGCATAACTCTATTATGTATAATTGGGATGCCAAGCTGTTAAAAGATAGATCAAACGATTCCTTTTGTCGAGTTGTCGAGCCGGTTTATCGTGCTGAATTCCACAAAAGATCTAAATCTTGGAGGGCTTGGAGTGGAGAAAGTGTAAACCTGAACGAGCCGCTGTGATGTTTAGAGCCGCTTCACGCATGGAGCAGAGTGGTTGCCCATGCTTCCAACCTTCTGACAATCAGGATTCAGGGTTTAGGCAGTAGGTATAAACATCCAATGCTGCATCACAATTAGTCGGCATTGTAAAAATGAGTTCACTTGCTAAATTGGTGCACGGTGACGAGAAGAGCGGAAAGTTAATTGGGGCTGGGCCTTGCCCATAATTTGAATAGAAAAATGTTTGAGCGCGGACTGGAACGCTTAGTTGGCATACTGAGGACAGCAGCAGCGGGAAATTTTTGGTTAGGGCCTACAGAATGTACGATGACAGCATATTAGGTCCGCCGTTATAATGATGGAATCTATTACAGGGAACTGCAACAAGGAATTGAAGTAATGGTGCCCGACCGAATCGAGCTTGTCCCGGAACACCAAAAATTTATAGAGACCCTGGGATGGCAGTGGGGAATCTGGGGTTCCTTTTGTCTCTTTCTGGCTTTGCTGATCATGGCTCCCTGGAAAGGGCCTCCGTTATCCATGCAATGGGAGATCTCGGCGATTTCGGGCGCAACTGGTCTATGTCTTGCCGGTTACGAGATTTGGCGGCGCAGGAATCGCACCGTTCTCGTGAAGGATGGCGAGCAGATTGCCGTTTACCGGAAAGGTCGCCTTGATTTGATTATTGCACCCAGGGAAATCATCCTGGTGAAAACCGGTCTGGACATTATCCTCGAGGTAGGGATCGGCCTGGGAGCTTTTGCAGTGCTTTTCACGGCAATCGGCATCATGGAATTCTTCAGAAATGGGCAGGGGAGCATCGTCGATTCCCTACTCATCATGTTGCCGGGCCTCACTTGCGGGGCTTCCCTGATCTCAGCGGCATGGACGATGTTTGCCTGCGCTCACTTGCGGGTGGTTGTCAAGGGCAGGCGGTTTATGGCAAAGGAGACGGTGCTGCTTCCCACTTCACGGATGCAAGAACTATTTTCACTTTTTATTTAAGTAATACGGTTAGCGTTTTCCGTTACCAAGATCAATTTGGATATCCGCCTCATCGATCAGGTCAAAAAGCTAAGAGACACCCACAGGCTTTCCTTCAAAGTTTTCCCGCCATTTTCTTCTGACGATCCATTATGTATCGAATCCTGGATTGTATCAGCGGGCCATGTCCTATTGCCTCCTGCTGGTTTAAATCAAAATCGAGGCTGGTGGGACTGTGAATCGAGAGGAGCCCCAACCCGACAGCCAGCGCATCACGTACCCATGCAGCCCAGGAATCGAGTGAATCCATGTCTTCGGAGAGAAGGCTCATGACCGTGAGGTTCATTTTGAGCCCGGCCATTGCCCGGTCCCCGTTAATCTCATCAACCAGTGCTTCATCCAGTCTTGGACGCCTGACGAGCACCGACTCGACGATCACCTCCAGGTAGACCGAAAAAGGGTCCCGGCCTGCGATATCGGGATTGCAGACCGCACACCGGCCCACGTCGTGCGGAATTTTACCGTTCTCGGCGAAAAGGTTCTGCCGGGCTATTTCCTTGAAATGGGAAACGGTGTAGGGGAGAGAATCTTCCCGGGCTTCGCTGCTGCTCAAATCAGGACCTCCCTTTGTTGGTGTGGCACATCAGAGTAAGTAATTTATAAAAGCTGATACCCCCTCGATCTAAAACTCTTGATTTTAGTTCAAGATGGCGGTTTTCTTTGGTGGGAGGAACTGGAGGTAGAGGCACTCTTTTTTCCTCGTTTTGTCTGGACCTTTAATTGCGAGGGGGATGCCGCCCCGGCAGGAAGCTTCAGAGGCCGGCCGGTCACGAGAGGCTGAGAAGGCTTCATGCGATTTAGAGCAGCCAGAGCGGTTACGGAACATTTGTGCTTCTTGGCAAGGCCGGACAATGTATCTCCGGATTTTACCTTGTAAGAAATGAGAGCAGATGATTTCGGCGCTGCATTGGCCTTGCCCACAGGTTTTTCCTCGATCTGGGGGTGTCTGGCAATGGCTGTCGGAAGATCGTCCCCTGTTCCTATGGGCAGGCTAAACTCATATAAGTGAGAGGGGGATGCCGCCCCGGCAGGAAGCTTCAGAGGCCGGCCGGTCACGAGAGGCTGAGAAGGCTTCATGCGATTTAGAGCAGCCAGAGCGGTTACGGAACATTTGTGCTTCTTGGCAAGGCCGGACAATGTATCTCCGGATTTTACCTTGTAAGAAATGAGAGCAGATGATTTCGGCGCTGCATTGGCCTTGCCCGCAGGTTTTTCCTCGATCTGGGGGTGTCTGGCAATGGCTGTCAGAAGATCGTCCCCTGTTCCTATGGGCAGGCTAAGCTCATATAAGTGATAGGGGGATGCCGCCCCGGCAGGAAGCTTCAGAGGCCGGCCGGTCACGAGAGGCTGAGAAGGCTTCATGCGATTTAGAGCAGCCAGAGCGGTTACGGAACATTTGTGCTTCTTGGCAAGGCCGGACAATGTATCCCCGGATTTTACCTTGTAAGAAATGAGAGCAGATGATTTCGGCGCTGCATTGGCCTTGCCCACAGGTTTTTCCTCGATCTGGGGGTGTCTGGCAATGGCTGTCAGAAGATCGTCCCCTGTTCCTATGGGCAGGCTAAGCTCATATTTGGAGGATCCCGGGGGCGTGATAGACCGGTACAACTCGGGATTTCTGGTTTGCAAGACCTCTTCTGGAATCCCGATCTGTTCGCCTACCCAGGAGAGCTTCAATCCTCCCGGAACCGAGACGGTTTCCTGCAGTGCAATGAGGTTTTCCGAGTTCAAGCTAAAACCATAGAGATCCGGGTTTCTTATAATCTTTACAGCGGCAAATACTTTGGGGACGTAATCGCGTGTTTCGGCCGGCAGATAGCCATTTTCCATCAGATCCCAAAAACTTTTGAGGCCACTTTTATCGAGCGCCCCTTGAACGGCGTTTTCGCCAGCATTATAGGCTGCAAGCGCCAAAGACCATGATCCAAATCGATTGAAGAGCACTGAAAGGTAATTGGCGGCAGCTTTCGCAGCTTTCACGGGATGGAGCCTCTCGTCGACCCAGTTGTTTTGCTCCAGACCAAACCGGTTTCCCGTTTTAGGAATGATCTGCCATATTCCTACCGCACTGGCATGCGAACGTGCAGTAGGGGAAAAGCCGCTCTCGATCAAGGCGACATAAACCAAGTCTTTTGGCAGCCCCTTGCTCACGAAGATTTCTTGAGCAGTCGTCGCATAGAAACGGGCACGATCGAGCTGAGTTTGAAAACTGCTATGAGATTTCACGGAAAACCACTTTGCCCAGGTATCAACAGCCGGATGATCTGGTATGAGCAGATTGCATTTTGGAACGGGTTTCTCGAAAAATGTCGTTTTGGAATGCCAAAAACTCCAATTCGGATAGATAAAGAGATCTTGCTGAGAATAAAAAGCGCCACTCCCTACAAGGAGCGCAAGGGTTCCCAGTTCGATCCATAATTGCAGTCTCTTAATGCGGCTTTTCTTACTGCGGGGCATCAAAAGGTTCCCATAAGATCTTGAGAAACGAGATTATAAGCGTGACAACTGTTTCCCTTTCCCCTCGCCCGGATCTGAGAGCCTTTGCGTTGGACCGGACTATAGAACAGATGCTGAAATTTCACCAGCTTCTTCTGTTCCATAGCTTAAACGCTTTCCGGTCCGATATCAAGACGCCGGCAAGAGCGCCTTTGGTATCGAATATTATCATCCCGCCGATCTTTATCGTTACTATTTTCCAGTTCTAAAGAGGGCGTTCACGAACGGCTCAACTCAACCAAGAACAACCTCAAAGCCCACCATAATGGCCGCAAGGGGTATTTTCTCCGGTGGATAAATTGAGACCCCTGAACCATGGAAGTTGCTTGAAATACTAACACTTCTTCTCAATTGCTCTTATTTTTCATACAGGGCCTCTTTTACGGAACGGGCTACAACAACTCAAAGACTATGAGGTGAGGAATGAGACCAATTGCCACTGGCGCAAAACTTATCGTATTGATTATCTCCGTTGCGGTGACCACGAGCGGCGCTATAATTGGGGGAGTCATGCTGGACCGGCTGGTCTTGGCAGACTTCTCTCCTTTGAGCAATATGCAAAAGGCGGCTGAACCTGATTTCAAACTCATGTCCGAAGCGTGGGGCATCATTTCGAAAAGGTATGTCGATCGCCAGGCACTACAGGCTAAAAAACTTACTTATGGTGCGATTTCCGGCATGGTTAACTCTTTGGGGGATACTGGACACAGCACCTTTTTGAGCCCTGAGATGCTGGCTATCGAGTCTCATTTCTTAAAGGGCAATTTCAGTGGCATTGGGGCACAAATCAAAATCAAGGAAGGCCATATCGTAATCCTGGCGCCGATGGACGGTTCTCCGGCTCAACAGGCAGGTCTCCACTCCGGTGACATCATTTTGAAAGTGAATGGAGATGATATTACCGGCCTTCCATTAGAGGAGGCTGTGACTCGGATTACCGGCAAGCCGGGCACCTCTGTCACTTTAACCATTTTGAGTCCAAAGGCGGGACAATCCCGGGAAATCTCGGTAGTGAGGGCTAACATTACTGTTCGAAATGTCGAGTGGCAACGACTACCCGGCTGTAATGTGGCACATATGCGAATTGCCGGATTCAGTCAAGGGGTTGCGGAACAAGTCCGCCAAGCCTTAACAGAGGTCGAAAATCAGGGTTTAACAGCCCTTATCCTGGATTTGCGCGATAATCCGGGAGGTGTGTTCGAAGAAGCTATTGGCGTGGCCAGTCAGTTTCTGAGCGGTGGGAATGTAGTTCTCGAGAAAAATGGCAACGGCGATGTCAAACCGGTTCCGGTTGAGCCTGGAGGCCTGGCGCCCCGAATCGCTTTGGTTGTGCTCGTCAACGGTGGTTCAGCCAGCAGTTCGGAAATTGTCGCTGGAGCCCTGAAGGACGAACATCGGGCCAGACTGGTTGGGGAAAAGACTTTCGGCGCCGGTACAGTGCTGCAGGAATTCGGCCTCTCAGACGGCTCCGCCATGCTCCTTGCAATAGCAGAATGGATCACCCCCGCTGGACACGTCATCTGGCACAAAGGCGTAGCGCCCGATGAGGAAGTCAGCTTGCCGGTTTCTGCCATTCCGCTCTACCCCGACAGGGAGAAGGGTATGAACTCGGCTGAATTGAAGGCCAGTGCGGACACCCAGTTGCTCAGAGCTTTGGACCTGCTTGAACATCCGGAAAGCGGATGATAGGCCCAACAATGAGAACACAATATAGTGTCACCGGATTTCCATAAAGTTGTCACACGACTGTAACATTGCTCATCTATTTTCCCCCCAGTGTGTCTTAGACTTATGGTTGAAATGCTGGAAAACTGCCCGTCGTTTTTGAATATCAGCCATCTACAACAGGAGAGCCAAATGAAAGCGTTTTCTAGGCGCAATTTGTTAGCGTCAGCATCCCTGCTGCTTTGCTTTTTTGTTGCGACAGCAGCCTTTGCAGCCGACATTACCGGAGCCGGAGCAACTTTTCCGTTCCCATTGTATGCCAAATGGGCCGAGGCCTACAAGGCCAAGTCAGGAGTGGGCCTGAACTATCAGTCAATTGGTTCAGGCGGCGGCATCAAGCAGATAGAGGCCAAAACCGTCGCTTTCGGTGCCTCAGATATGCCGCTTACATTGGATGAACTTGAAAAAAACGGTCTTCAACAGTTCCCCACAGTGATGGGGGGGGTAGTACTGGGCATCAACATTGAGGGAATTAAGAGCGGCGAGATGAAGCTAAACGGGGAAGTCCTTGCGGATATCTACCTTGGCAAGATCAAAAAATGGACCGATCCGGCTATTGCCAAATTGAATCCTGGCTTAAAGCTCCCCGACGCAGAAATTACAGTCGTCCACAGGTCTGACGGGTCCGGCACGACTTTCATCTTTACGAACTACCTTTGCAAGATGAGCAGCGCATGGAAGGAAGCGGTCGGCAACAGCGTCTCGGTCGCCTGGCCTGCAGGGGTTGGAGGCAAAGGCAATGAAGGTGTTGCCAGCTATATTCAGCAGGTGAAAAATTCCATCGGCTACGTCGAGTACGCTTACGCCCTGGAGAATAAAATACCCCACACTTTGATGCAGAATCTAGAGGGTGAGTTCTTACAACCAAGCATCGAGACCTTCCAGGCGGCAGCTGCCGGTGCAAAATGGCAAGAGGCCCCCGGTTTTTATGAGATCCTGACCAATGAGCCGGGAAAAAAGAGCTGGCCGATCACCGGCGCCACCTTTATCCTGATGCAAAAGGTGCAGGATAATCCCGGCCAGGCGCAGGAAGTCTTCAAATTTTTCGCCTGGGCCTACGCCAATGGGGGCAAGATGGCCGAGGACCTCGTTTATGTGCCGATGCCGGCGAGTGTCGTGGAACTGATCGAGAATTCGTGGAAACAGATAAAGACGGCAAGCGGGGCTCCGGTATGGACTGACGCTCTGGCATCAGGCAAGTAGGGGCTGGATTTTCTCGAAATCATATTTATCGTATGATGGTTTTTGATATAAATGATTTGATTTAAGTTGTGACCCGCAGAGGGGGCTGGGCCCCCTTTGTCTATTAATAGGAAACATTTAAGCCATGGCCGACAGAAGTGAGCTCTTGAATGATGGGAGCAGCGCCATGCCAAAGCAGATCTTTGACGTGCACCTCGATGTGCATTTTTTGGCGGATCTGCTATTCAAGAATATCACCAGGTTTTTTGCATTTTTCGTTCTTCTCCTTCTGGCAGGCATAATCGCTTCGCTCTTCATCGGGAGTTTGCCCGCCATCAGGCAGTTCGGTTTCGGTTTCATCGTCAATCCTGCGTGGAATCCCGTAACCGATAATTTTGGCGGGTTGGTCCCAATCTTCGGAACAATCGTAACATCGGCCATTGCACTTTTTATCGCGGTGCCTGTAAGTTTCGGCATTGCCCTGTTTCTTACGGAGATGTGTCCCCCGTGGCTCAAAAGACCTCTGGGAACAGCCATTGAACTTCTGGCCGGCATTCCGAGCATCATTTACGGCATGTGGGGACTGTTTGTCTTTGCGCCCATATTTCGTGACTACGCGGAACCCTGGATAAATTCCCACCTTGGCGTCGTGCCTCTGATTGGATATCTTTTTCACGGGCCGCCCATGGGCATAGGGATGCTGACAGCGGGACTGATCCTGTCGATCATGGTGATTCCGTTCATTGCGTCGGTCATGCGGGATGTGTTCGAAGTGGTCCCCCCTCTATTGAAAGAGTCTGCTTACGGGCTTGGGGCCACCACCTGGGAAGTGGTCTGGAACGTCGTTTTGCCCTACACCAAGATCGGCGTGGTGGGCGGCGTAATGCTCGGCTTGGGGCGGGCGCTCGGTGAGACGATGGCCGTAACCTTCGTGATCGGCAACGCGCATGATCTGCACGCCTCGCTTCTCATGCCCGGAAACACCATTTCCTCCACCCTGGCAAACGAGTTCACAGAGGCGGTCGGGGAGCTTTATACTTCCTCGCTGATCGAACTGGGGCTATTCCTTTTCGTGATCACCTTCATTGTGCTCGCGCTTGCCAAGTTCCTGCTGATCCGGCTCTCGAGGCTCGAGGGCAAGCTGTATTGAACCGGAGGATAATGCACAATGATTTCGCTCCATAGCAAGCGGCGTCTGGTGAATCTGCTGAGTCAGATAGGCGCGATGCTCACCGTTTGCTTCGGGCTGTTCTGGCTGGGTTGGATACTGCTGACACTGTTGCAGTATGGAATTCCGGGGATGTGCCTCAGGGTTTTTACCGAAATGACCCCTCCTCCGGGGAGCCAGGGAGGATTACTCAATGCAATAGTCGGGACTCTTTTCATGGTGATGTTGGCCACGCTGATCGGGACCCCGATCGGAATTCTTGCCGGGACTTACATGGCGGAGTACGGACAAACGGGCTGGCTATCGCCTGTCACCCGGTTTATCAACGACATCCTGCTCAGCGCGCCTTCCATAGTGATCGGGCTATTCGTCTATGAAGTGCACGTCGTCCAGGTCGGGCATTTTTCGGGGCTTGCCGGATCATTCGCATTGGGGATACTCGTAATACCTGTGGTTGTGCGCACGACAGAGAACATGCTCAAACTCGTGCCAAACCGCTTACGCGAAGCGGCCGCCGCTCTGGGTACGCCCCAGTGGAAAATAGTCACCATGATTACACTCAGGGCGTCGCGGGCCGGAATCATAACGGGAATTCTTCTTGCTATCGCCCGAATCAGCGGAGAGACCGCGCCGCTGTTGTTCACCTCGCTCAACAACCAGTTTTGGACCAACAATTTCAACCAGCCCATGGCGAATCTTCCCGTAACGATTTTCGATTATGCGATGAGTCCCTACAGGGACTGGCACAGGCTTGCATGGGCCGGGGCTTTGCTGATTACGTTCGGTGTTCTCGGTTTGAACATCGTGGCCCGAGCGGTTTTCAAACAGAACAGGCCAGGCGAATGAATCGTTCTGGGCAGGAACGTGAGGATATGGGAACCACACCCGTACAACCAAAAGTCATTGTCCGCAACCTGAACTTTTATTACGGTGAAACCGCCGCGCTCCGTAATATCTGTGTTGAAATTCCGGAGTATCGAGTGACGGCGTTCATCGGCCCGTCGGGCTGCGGCAAATCCACTCTGCTTCGCACCTTTAACCAGATATACAAGCTCTACCCGAATCAAAAGGCAACGGGTGAAATTCTTCTGGACGGTGTGGACATCCTTCAGAACTCGGGCGATTTAAACAGGCTGCGAGCCCGAGTGGGCATGGTTTTCCAGCAGCCTACGCCTTTTCCAATGTCCATCTATCACAACATCTCCTTTGCCGTAAAACTCTATGAGAACCTGCGAAGAGCCGAGATGGATGAAAGAGTGGAATGGGCGCTGCGCAAGGCCGCATTGTGGGACGAAGTTAAGGACGTTCTCCACCGAAGCGGCAACAGTCTGTCCGGCGGGCAGCAACAGCGGCTGTGCATAGCGCGGGCCATAGCCGTAAAACCCGAAGTGGTGCTGCTCGATGAGCCGGCTTCGTCTCTTGACCCGATTTCCACGGCGCGCGTCGAAGAGCTGGTCACCGAGCTGAAGAATGACTACACGATCGTAATCGTGACCCACAACATGCAACAGGCGGCGCGGATTTCCGACTTCACGGCGTACATGTTTCTTGGGGAGTTGATCGAATTCGCCGAAACGGAGATGATTTTCACGCGGCCTGCCATGAAGCAAACAGAAGATTACATCACAGGCAAATTCGGCTAACCGGGCAGCTTGGTTCACGCTGTCCGATTGGCTTTACAAGCCCTTTAAATCTCATCCGACCGGTGTATCCCATCAAGTGGTGCAGTGAGTTTTGGCAAAGAGCGGCCTGAGAAGCCCGAATTGGTTCGGGAACCTGTGTGTAATTTCAAAATCCAGCGCATATCTTCTCGGCCGTTGTTTCGGCCAGCTTCATCACGTCTTCATTGGCTGCGACTTCCCCCGCTTCTCGAACCCCGCAAGCCCGAATGAGATGGCTCTCACTAAATCCATACCATTTGAAGAAATAATCGTATCTTTCGAAAATATCGGCAAACCTTTCTTGATCCGGATTCCCCTGCGTGAGAACGAAAACGAGCTTTTTGCCCTCAGATAGACGGCCGGGCTTGGGATTGGTTAGGTAGTCGGATGCCAGATAGGAGTAAGAACGGTCTATGAAGCCCTTGAGTTGGCTGGACAAATCGCCATAGTAGACTGGAGAGGCCAGCACCAAAACATCGGTATCGCGAACCGCCTCCAGGACTTCGGTCAAATCATCCTCCAATGCGCATTGATCGAGCTTGGTTTTGCACGCCATGCATGCCTGACAGCCGCGGTATTCGAGCTTATTCAGGGCGAAGGTCTGAACTTCTGCGCCAAGCCTTTGAGCCGTGGTGCAGAATCGGCTTGCGATGGCGGCACTATTTCCCTTTTCCCTCGGGCTTCCAAGCAGGCAGACAATCTTCATTTCAGTCTCCTCTGTATGATGGACTTATATAATACCTTGGTCGAAAAAAATGGACCTCACATGATAAGAGCGGCGACCTTGCGCGCAGCCATGCGCAGAAGCACTACTGTATTATGAAACCCCTTCAGGGTAAAAAACTGGCTTTTGTTGCGTCACAACCCCAGGGTGGCGTCCCGCGGGGCGCAGGACTGACCCTGGGCTATAATTATCCAGCCCCTTCGGGGCAAAAACCCAGATTATGGGTACTCATTTGCCGGAAGCCCCATTTATCTTCCGTGGGATGAAGAATAACGGCGAATGGCGCTTCGGTCAATGGGAGGGTGATCCGTCACCGCACCACAGTTTTATCACGGTTTCGGCTGACAGAGACTCGGCCCTTGAAAGAATAAGCGATTCTTGCAGCCATGTCCCAACATACAAAAATGTCCCGCAATTGCCATTGGTTAGCCAATGAGTATAACTCTTTGAACTGATTCTGTCTCAATGAATGTCATAGAATTGTCTCAGAATTGTCACCTCATCTAAATCAAAGTGTCACTTGTGCGTGCTACAAACGATCAGTCAGTTGGACATATTTGCAAATGAGATGTCCCGGGATTTTCGTGAGGAAGCTTGCCGGCTTCTGTCCTATCGCGAAGCGTGTTCGATGTTTTTGGCGATTGCCTCAGCAGAATGATGTCTGGGTTTTTTGGGGAGCCGATTCCGTGGAGGAAGACCAGGGGCTTGTGCCACAGACAGCCCTTCGATCTGGCGATTGAGCCTTAGAAAGGGGTGAGTATATGATGATCAAGAAGATGTTGTGTTTCAGTCTGGTATCGTTGGTCCTGGCATACGGCCTGTTTTGCTCGACCGCTGATGCCGCCGAAGACTACGTGAAACTGATTGGAGCGGGGGCGAGCTTTCCGGCCCCACTATACAGCAAATGGTTTAAGGACTATCACGGCCTTCACGCGAACGTTCTGGTCGACTATCAATCAGTCGGGAGCGGCAGCGGCATCAAGAACTTCATCAATAAGACCGTTGACTTCGGCGCAAGCGATGCGGGCATGAAACTTGAGGAGAGATCCCAGGTCGATGCAGGGGTGCAGTTGCTGCCGATGACCGCGGGTGCCATCGTGCTGAGCTACAATCTTGAGGGCGTCCCGGAACTGAAGCTCTCGCGTGAAGCCTACGCGGGGATATTTCTCGGGAAAGTCACCAAATGGAATGATCCCCTGATCGCCAAGGCCAATCCGGACGCGAAGCTACCCGACATTCCGATCAATGTGGTCGTCCGGGCCGACAGCAGCGGCACCACGTTCGTTTTCTCACAGCATCTGGCCGCAATCAGCCCTGAATTCGCGAAAAGTCCCGGTGTGAACATGATGCCGAACTGGGCCGTAGGCACCCGGTCCAAGGGCAACGAAGGCATAACCGCGAGCCTGCGCACCACACCAGGATCGATCGGCTACGTTGAATACGGCTATGCCAAAGGGCAGCGCCTGGCCATGGCCGCTCTGGAGAACAAGGCCGGCAAATTCGTCATGGCCTCCACTCTATCCGCCCAGGCGTCTCTGGCCGCCGTGCAAATGCCCGACGACCTGATGGCGTGGTTGCCCGACCCCGCCGGGGACGATTCCTATCCCATCGTGAGCTTTACCTGGGTGCTTTGTTACAAGCGCTACGAGGATGCAAACAAATTGCAAGCAGTAAAAGCCGTCATCGAATACGGCCTGACGGAAGGGCAAAAGTGCAGCGAGCAACTCGGCTACGTCCCTCTGCCTGCCCCTGTCGTAGCAAAGGTTAGAGAGGCCTTGAACAACATTCAGAGCAAATAGCTCCGAAGGAAGTCCAATCATCATGTCTGCAGTCAGCCACAGCAACTTTGGTACGTCAACATCGGTCTCACGCGCGCCGACGCTCATAGAGAAGTACGGCGACATCTTCTTCAGGGGGGCTACCTACCTGTTCGCCTGGCTCACTGTCTTGCTGGCGCTCTACATCGTGTACACCATCACGAAGCAGGCGCTGCCGGCAATGAGCAAGTATGGATGGGGGTTCATCACGAGTTCAACGTGGGACCCCAACACCAAGGAGTATGGCGTGCTGCCCGAGATCTGGGGCACGATGTACAGCTCGCTTCTAGCCCTGTTTATAGGCAGTCTGTTCGGTCTGGCGGTGGCCATATTCCTCAGTGAACACTACCTTGGGGCGTTTGTGTTCACCCTTTTGAAGGTGGCCGGACTCCAGTTTCACCCGATTTGGGGCAGACTGCCCGATCAGCTCGAGCGCGTGTTCAAGAACCTCATCGAACTCCTTGCCGCCATTCCGAGCGTGGTCTATGGGTTGTGGGGGATATTCTTCATCATCCCTTTGATTCGTCCCTTCTGCCTCGCATGGCATGCAAAGCTGGGATGGATTCCAATTTTCGCCACGACACTGAGCGGCCCCGGCATGCTGCCCGCCGCCATAGTGCTTTCGATCATGATTTTGCCGACCATTTCGGCCATAAGCTTAAATGCCCTGCAGGCTGTGCCGCCCAAGCTGCGCGAAGCAGCCTATGGACTCGGCGCCACGCGCTGGGAGAGCATCCTGGCTGTCCTGCTCCCCACGGCATCCAAGGGGATATTCGGGGCGATCATCCTGGCCTTCGGCCGAGCGCTCGGTGAGACCATGGCCCTGGCCATGCTAGTGGGCAACTCCAACGTAATCAGTTGGTCCCTCTTTTCACCCGCAAACACTTTGGCCGCCCTGCTGGCAAACAACTTCGCCGAAGCGGGTCCCAAGGAAATCGGCGTTCTCATGTTCGCAGCTCTCATTCTCCTTGCCATCACCATCCTCGTGAATATGGCCGGCGCCTTCGTTTTGAACCGGGCCTCCGTGGGCCAGGAAGGAGTTCGCTGATGAGCGAGCCGGTTATGGACCCATCTACTGCCCCAGTAACCGAACCACCTGCGGCCGGGATTGACCTCGGTAAATTGGAGAAGTCACTGCGTCGTCCCCGGACGGCCTTTAACTTTGTTATGAGCGGGGTGACGAGTCTCATGACCGTCATGGCCCTTGTACCGCTCTTTTCAGTGGTGCTGATGCTGTTCGTAAGGGGTGGCAAGCGGCTGAGTCTCAGCGTCTTTTCAGAATTACCGCCCTCTGCCTTCGAGCAGGGGGGCGGGTTTGGCAATGCCATCGTAGGCACGCTCGTCATGGTCGGTCTAGCCGCTTTGATCAGTGTGCCCTTCGGTGTTCTTGGGGCATTATTCCTGGCCGAAGTCGGACCGAAGACCCATCTGGCCAAAGCCGTACGTATGTGCGCCAAGGTCCTTACAGGTTTTCCCTCCATCCTCGCCGGCGTGTTCGCCTACGGGGCCGTGGTCCTGGTGACAGGCGGTTTTTCCGCCGTAGCCGGGGGAATCGCCCTGTCGATCCTGATGCTGCCAACGGTAATGTTGACTGCTGAAGAAGCGATCCGCATGGTGCCTACGAAGATGCGCGAAGCCGCCGTCGGCATGGGGGCGACCCAGGCACAGACGGTCTGGATGGTGCTGCTGCCCACGGCTTTTCCCGGAATCCTCACCGGAGTCATGCTGGCCGTGGCGCGGGCGGCGGGCGAGACCGCGCCGCTTTTGTTCACTGCTCTGTTCAGCAACTACTGGCTCACTTCCGGCGGGCGTATTGACTTCATGCAGCCGATGGCCTCACTGGCGGTGCTGATCTACAACTTTTCGGCAATGCCCTTTGATAACCAGGTTGAACTGGCTTGGGCAGCGGCCCTGGTGCTGGTATTAATAGTTCTCACAGTGAACTTGATAGGACAGGGCCTGTCAAGAAAGAACATCGAATAAGGGACTTCCTAGACTCAGTCACGTTCATTTTGAATAAGGGGTGGTCCCCTGGAACACGGCGAAATGAGAAGTCTTCTCAAAAGGAACAGGAGATATTTGTCATGAATCAATCTGCCGAGGATCTTTCACCGCTGCCCGGTAACTGCAGTGATGGCATAGTTATCGACTGCAACATAAAAGAACTGTTCTACGGTAAGTTCAAAGCCGTACGGGATACCATCATCCCGATCGAGCGAGGCAAGATCACGGCCTTTATCGGGCCGTCGGGGTGCGGCAAGAGCACGGTGTTGCGGTGCCTGAACCGTATGAACGACCTGGTGCGGGGGTTCCGCTTTGAAGGACACGTGCACTTTCAGTGCATAAATATATACGAGCCCAGAATCGACCCTGTGGCTGTCCGCCGCCACATCGGCATGGTATTTCAACAGCCAAACCCGTTTGCCATGAGTATTTATAGGAATGTGGCCTTTGGGCTGAAACTGAACGGTTACAAGGGAAACCGGGAAGAGCGCGTCGAGCAGGCCCTTCGAAAGGCCGCCCTGTGGGACGAAGTCAAAGACAAGCTGCACAGCAGCGGTCTCTCTCTTTCCGGAGGTCAACAGCAGCGCCTGTGCATTGCCCGCGCCATTGCCACCGAGCCTCAGGTGTTGCTCATGGACGAGCCATGTTCGGCCCTCGACCCCATCGCAACGCGAAGGATTGAGGAGTTGATGACGGAGTTGAAGCAGAATTACACCATCGCCATCGTCACCCACAATCTCCAGCAGGCCCAGCGTGTGGCCGACAAGACAGGCTTCCTGTACGTTGACACCACACAGGGGGGGCGCACCGGTTATCTGGTCGAATATGGCGACAGCAAGCAAATATTCGATGACCCCAAAGAAAAACACACACAGGATTATATCAGCGGCAAATTCAGTTAATCGCCTGTTCTTGCCCGCCGGCGGCAAGTAAGGAACAACCCATGAGCACACGAAAAACCCTGTTGAGCCTGGCAGCCCTTCTCTTTGTCCTGACCGGACCTTCTCTTTCGGCCCAGGGGCAATCCACCCTAAAAGCGCCTCCGGGCGCGATCCTGATAAAGGGGGCGGGGGCAACCTTCCCATCATTGCTCTATGAAAAGTGGTTTCAACAATACCATAAGCTGCACCCGGAGATCGCGGTGGATTACGAACCGGTGGGCAGCGGCCTTGGAATTAAACGATTTATTGGCATAGGTTTGGAAGAGGGAAAGCGCGTGGACTTCGGGGCGAGCGATGCCGCCATGAGCGACGCCGAAATAGCCAAGGTTGAGCGCGGGGTGCGGCTCATTCCCATGACCGCCGGCGGGGTCGCCCTGGCTTACAATCTGCCCGGAATCGAGGGCCGGCTCAGACTGAGCCGCGCCGCATACACCGGCATCTTCCTCGGGACGATCAAGAACTGGGACGACCCCGTCATAAGGGCATGCAATCCCGGCATTCATCTTCCGAAGTTGACGATAGCAGCTGTAGCGCGCAGCGACGGCAGCGGGACCACTTTTGCCCTCACCAAACACCTTGACGCGGTGAGCCCTGAATGGCGTCAGAGATATGGCGCACAGAGGGTCGTTGACTGGCCTGGAGGCCCGATGAGGGCCAAAGGCAATGAGGGGGTCGCCACACTGATCAAGCACTCCGTAGGCTCGATCGGCTACGTCGAGTTTGGCTTTGCCCAAAAATTGGGCCTGGAGACGGCAACTTTGGAAAATAAGGCCGGGAACTACATCGTCCCGTCCTTTGACAGCGCAATGGCGGCAATTGCGGTGGCTGAATTGCCCGACAACCTGCGGGTTTTTCTGCCAGACCCTGAGGGCACTGAATCCTACCCCATCGTCACGCTCAGTTGGGTCCTCCTGTACACGAACTACGCCGATTCAAAGAAAGCGGAAGTTCTCAGGGAACTATTTCGGTGGTGCCTGTTCGAAGGACAACGCTTTAGCAGGGACCTCGGCTATATCCCGCTCCCGCCGAATATCGCCGCCAGGGCTGCCGCCGCCCTTGGCACGATCGGCCCGTAGTGTTTTCGTGTCCTGATAGGTCGCCGATCCTGCTTGCATCAAGGTCCCAAAGTGCGGGAAATTCGAATTAACACTATATCCTGCGCTCCCAATGCTCCATGGGAACTTCTCAAAGGGTGCCCATTGTGGTTTGTGGCCCATGAAGGAATAGAGCGCGACCTTTACTGAACAGCCAGTAGATCCCGCTCAAAGTCTTTCATCCTGGTTTTCTATCCTGGCCACTATCTGGTCCTCCGTCCTAATGCCCATCAATTGAAAGAGTGTTCCTCGCAACTTGAGCCTGCATTGTGCAGAGGAGTTATTGCATGCGGGGATGGTGGTGCGCCCTGAAATTGCCCCAATTGTAACGTCGGCATTTTTCTTGCGGGTTCTGATTGGAATATCGTATGATTTACGGACATCTGGCATTGCAAGCGCTTTTTCGCATTCAATCGGACCCGGAAATGCGGTGCGGCTTCAGTTGGGGGTCAAGTTGACGCAGTATCCAGGTTAAGACCGCCAGCGCGGGCGCCATGCATGTTTCATGGAAGGGGCCGCACTCAACTTCAAGGCTGAGTAGTGCTTCTCAATTGCCCCCTAATCTGAAATACAATGATTCCCATTTAACGGGTAAGAGCTATCCAGTTAAAAGGAGAAAGCGGGATGAGAGTAGCTGCACTCGTGAACCCATTCGCAGGAAGCCGGACGGCCGGCAAACAATGGCCCATTCTTCTCCAGTCCATCGGGAGGGAAGCTGAGAAGGTTGATACATTCTGGAGCGAATATCCCGGGCATTGCGAATCGATTGCTGCATCAGTCCGCCGGTCCGGATACGACAGGGTGATCGCTGTGGGCGGAGACGGCACTCTGTCCGAGGTCCTGAACGGACTATGGTGGGAGGAACATGGAGATATGCCTTCGTTGGGCATGGTGCCCTTCGGCACAGGGTGCGACTACTTCCGAAACTTTGAAAACGGGACGGGGATGGCCGCCAGATTGAAAACGGCCCTGGGAGAGTCAGCCGTCAAAGTCAGTCTGGGAAAATGCCGGTACCAGGTTCAGGACGGCATGAGGCAAAGGGTTTTCGCGAATGTCCTGGGACTGGGGTTTGACGCAGAAGTGGTCCGCCGGTTTAAGAGCTCGAACCTCCAGCGGTTGGGCTTGCTTTCTTATGGCATCAGCGCTATTGCCGAGATGAGGCAGCTTCGGCCGTTTGCCTTGGAGGGCACAGTGGGCAATTCCCCTTTCCGGGCCGATATGGTATTTTTCGCGGCGACCCTCGGGCGCTGCTTCGGAAAAGGAATGAGGCTTGCTGTCGATGCATCTCCTTCATATGATCGATTTGAATTCGTACGTGCTGCGCCAATGTCTCCTCTGGGTTTGTTGTCCCCCCTTATCCGAGCGTACCTGGGGTTGCGTCAGGACGCTTCCGTGATAACCAGGTTGTATGGAAGTCGGGCGGTGCTAGGCTCCTCGATGCCGATCATGTTCGAAGCTGATGGCGAGCTGCTGGGACCAACCGGCATCATTGAAATCGAGTTGATACCGGATGCCTTCTCTTTTGCCGGCGGGATGACCAAGGAGCAGGGAAACTGATCCGAAGATGCGGTTTGGATGCGTAACGCACAATTAGATGCATTATTGGAAAGGATAGGTTGACGTCTGACAATGCGCATTATTATAGCTGTTCTTTTATGTTGTCTAATCCCTGCATGGGTCTGCGCCAATGACTCTGCGGTGGAGACGGCAGCCGGTGGTTTGCAGCTGCGCAACGAGAAGCGAGTCTCCATTGCAAAGGAGCGCCTCTACATCGGGAAGCAGTTCATTGGCCGGGAACCTTCCAATTTACCGCACCTCCAATACAAGTACCGAGTCAATGTTGAATATGAGTTCATGAACGGTTCGAGCAAAGACGTCACTACCGAGGTAGCGTTCCCCCTTCCACAGTTCAGCTACCCAAGTGACGATCTCATCCAAGACCGCAAGGTGAGTGGATTCAAGGTGGAGGTGGACGGCAAAGAACAACCGTTCGAAACCGTGGTGAGGGCGATAGCCAAGGGTCGTGACGTCACGGACTTGCTTAAAGGATATGGAATTGAAATCGAATCGTTTGGGAATTTCAGCGAAGAGTCTTTAGGAGCCGGACAGTATCAGAAGGACTTGCTGAAAAAATATGGGATTGAAAAGAAATCGTCTGGGGATTCGAACGAAAATTCTTCAGAAACCGGCAAGTATCAGGTGGAGAGGCTTCCCAAAGAAGCGCAGGCCCGTTTGAAGGCGGCTGGTGCGCTGGACGCTGCCCTGGCCCCGAATTGGAGCGTATCCATAACCTACCATTGGAAGCAGACATTCCCCGCCGGGAAAGTTGTCAGGGTGAGGCACGAGTACGATGCAATTCCTGGCTTCTCATTGGACTCGGATCTGAGCCGGTACCTCTCGACCCTGGAAAAGGGCTGCTTCAATACAGAGCTAAAACGTGGACTTCAAGCCGCTCAAAAGGCAGCGCCTGCTTCTAATTCAGGAGGTGAGGTGCTTGTCCAGTCGGAGTGGGTCAAATACATACTCACGACAGCCAAAACCTGGAAAATGCCAATTCGCGACTTCGAACTTGTCGTGGAGGCGCCTGAGGGGAATTTCGTCAGCTTTTGCTGGAACGGCAAGACAGAGAAATTGTCGAACAATCGGTTTCGGGCAACGGCAAAGGACTTCGTACCAAATCGCGAACTCCTGATATATTTTTTCAGCATTATGCCTAATGCGGAATTATAGAGATTAATATACTTCTTCAGCGTTGGGGAGTAATACGGATAGTACTTGAATTATGGTCTCTCAGAGAATCACAATAGCTTCCCCTGCCAGCCTCTCAGAAACTTCGAGAATGATCTCGTCGTGCACCGTTCCAAACTGTATGGTTGTGCGGGCCTGGAGGTTGTTCAAGAAGTTTTTTCGGGCATAATACGAAGCGAAAATGCGGTCTGGATGCTGTACGCAAATTGCTGCATTATTCCGGCCAAACTCGAGCATGAGAGCGGGAAAGTTCCCCTGTCCACTTCCTTTGTGGACTCAAAGGGAGCCTGCCCCTTTCTGGAAAGAAGAAAACCATGAAGGTCAACAAGGTAGACCACATATGCATTGCCGTGAAGGATCTGGATAAGGCGAGGCAAGTATGGGAGCCTATCCTTGGCAAATCAGGCCCGGACGATCCTTATATCGATGAGCGGGAAAAGATTCGCGTCGCAAGGTATTGGGTGGGTGAAGTGGGGTTTGAACTCATGGAATCGACCGCCCCCGATGGTCCGGTAGGCAGGTGGATAGAGAAAAACGGAGAAGGGGTGATGGTTATCAGTCTCAATGTGGATAACACAAGAGAAGCCATCAAGGAGCTTGAGCCCATGGATTACCCCTTTGTCCCCGCTCCGGACGGCAAGAACGCCAGGCCGTTTAGAGACTGCGAATTCGCCTTCATCCATCCCAAAAAGGTGAACAGCGTGCTTCTTGAGCTAATCGACTACAAATGGGACGAGTTAAAGAAGAGATAGACTCATAGAGCGGCAAACATACAAATCCTCCTTGCAGAATCACCGGACCAGACCTGTTCCTGCCTTTGAAACGATGCTTCTCTCCCACATATATGAATGCATGTAATAATATTCGCTCCACCATGTATTTTCAGTCTGACTGATCGAAACTCAAATCGGCAGCGGAAACGACATCCTCCATCAAAAGGGAGGTCGAGCTGTGATTATGCGAGATCCACGAATAGAAGCGAAATGTCCGCAGTGTGGAAGCAAGAATGAGGAATTCAAGCTATCCTTGACCACCGTTGTCGCATGGCTGGTGAAATTGCCCGCAGTCCCGACGGTTAAGATTTTTGTAGAAATTTCCGATCTGAGTGACCTTAAGATCATAGAACCTCAGCGCTTGGGAGGTTCCGATTTTTGGAACTCGAGCTTGCATTGAGCGGAGGAGTTATCAACTGCCGGGATGGTCGTGCGCCCTGGAACTGAAAAACCGACCTCATTGACATATTACTTGCATTTTCGATCGCGAAATCGTATAATTCTGATGTCTGTTGGGTTGCTTGTGGAGTTTTTCCGGGCGGGATCGGGCTCCAAATTATGTTCAGCATTTGCAGGGGGGGCAAGCTGATGCATTATTCAAGTTCTCTAATCTGCATGTGTGCATGGTGCAAGAAGGTTAGGAATGATAACGGGCTCTGGGGCGAGTTTGGAGTTCCAGCGGGTGAGATCGTAGTCACTCATGGGATTTGTCCAGATTGTGCGAGGGGTATCCGTTTGGAAATGAGCAGCTTGTGTCGGAAGCAATGATATATTTTTGTATTCCGGTCCGGGTGGCTTCCTTTCATTTGGAGAAGTTCAAACGAGTTCAGTGCCACATTGTTTCCAACAGCCCGCAACCAATTCTTGAAACCGATAAAGACTGAAGAGATATCTCGCTGAAATAGAGTGGCGGCCCGGTTCCTTGATCCGATCTACCAAGCCGCCTTTTGCCTGAGCCATGATCGTCTCACGCGAGAGCGATCCGAGCGTCAGGTCCTCTCATCTTTTAAGTGGTTCTGGCCCGTCACAGTCGCATCCTGTTCGCCCCTGCATGTCGTAACTGAAAAACCATTATCCTGTCACATATTTGTAGAGTTCTTCCTGTAACTTAGAGTAAACGCAAAAGCAATCGGACCCCAAAATGCGGTCCTGCGTCCTTTGGTAGTCAAGTTGAGGCATTCTTCAGGGTTATACGCGCAAGGGACTTAAGAAAAAGGGGGTGAGTCATGCCGAAGATCTTTGTTGTCGATGATGAGGAACACATCAGGCTCCTATATTCTGATGAACTGAACGACGCCGGATACGAAGTCATCACGGCCGAAAGTGGTTACAAGCTTCTCGAGAAAATTGCAGAGGGGAAACCGGATTTGGTGATTTTGGACATAAAGATGGTTGACTACAACGGTCTGGACATACTCCAGGACATCCGAAACCATTTTTATGACATGCCTGTTATACTCTCGACTGCATACGATACCTTCAAACAAGACATGAAATCGATCGCGGCCGACTTCTACGTTGTAAAGAGCTTTGATTTGACCGAGCTAAAGAAAAGAATCGCTATGGCGCTTGAAACCAGGATCGCAGTTTGACATTCCCGATTGCAGTGTCTGCATCTTTCGCCGAGATGACGATAATCGGCTGCACTCTGACGCCTCTTCACATGACTCACCAATCGTAACGTCTACCTCAACGGGAACTTATGGAAAGATAAGCTTCCCCTCCTTCGATCATTGTCTCCGGCTGATTTGCGGCTGCGCCTTTTGAACATGGAGAGCCAAGCAAGGCCAATCCCGGTGGGGGACCCCCCACCAGGATTTCAACTCGAGGTTTAGTTAGTTTCCGTCCGGATTCTTTGACCTCAAAAAAGTCCTTTTCCGCCCTGGGGCTTGGGAACCGGGACCGCCGCGCCTCGCGGAGCGTCGAGATTCTGCGGGTGGCCGCAGAGGCTTCGGCGGGTTCGATCGCCAATCTCGAGAGCCCGCCCACTCGCGAGGCGGTACCCATGTACGCCTCCGCGCAACCCCTCGATTTCCTTGCAGGACGAAAAATGCCTCCTTTGCGAATTGGAAACTACCAGCGTCCATCCGGAGTTTCCGGATGGACGCTAGTTAGGCATTGGGGGAAATACATCGAACAGACTGTTTTGAGATTGATCCATATCGTTCGACTTGCTGGTGTCCTTGCTGCCCTTATCCAAATCGCTTTTATCTCGATCGGTGGACTGGTCGGAAACGCTCTTGTTGCACATGGGGGATATGTCTCGGTCCGTCTTGTCACCGACTTCATTATCCGCCGCACTTGGAAAGGCCTGCGCGCTTAAAAACAGGGTCGTGAGCCCGACTGCCATAATCCTCAGTAATTTTGAGTTCATTTTTTCGATCCTTTCATAGTGATGTTCTGGTCATACGGTAAGTGCAAAAGAAAACTTTGTCCATGGAGTCGTCCCCGGGAAGTTTTTCGGGCAGAATCCAATCCGAAAAGGCGGTTCGGCATCCGCGGAGAGTTGACGTGATGAATTATTTAGGTTAAGGGGGTAGCGGGCAGGAAGTTAAAATTTAAGCTGTGAGGAAGATTGACGTGAAGGCTGTGTGTGAATCATATAAAATATATCGCTTGGAGTCTTTTGGTTTTCAGACCTATGGCAGAGGAGGTTTCTGATGAATAATCAGGTCTACATAGTAAGCTGCCCTGATTACAATCAGGTAGATGAAAAAATGGATAAATTGGTTTCCATGATGGGCGGTATGAGCCGGTTTGTCGAACCGAATGAGAGAATTGTGCTTAAACCCAACTTGCTCCTGCCGGCCAGACCGGAACAGGCGGTCACCACCCATCCTCGGGTGGTAACTGCGATCGCACGAATGGTCAAGAAGGAGGGTGCGTTTGCTGTCATAGCAGACAGCCCCGGTTCCGGATACAAGTACAATGAAAAAACGTTAAGTACTCTCTATCGGAAATGTGGAATGTACGAAGCGGCCGAAGAATCTGGAGCCGAACTTAATTTCGACACTACCTATAAGCCGGTTTCTTTCCTGCAAGGGAAATTGATTAAGCATTTCGATGTGATCGCTCCTGTAATAGAGGCGGATGCGGTGCTCAACCTGTGTAAGTTAAAAACTCATACGCTTATGAGTTTTACAGGCGCGGTCAAGAACAATTTTGGAGTTATACCCGGACTCGCAAAACCGGGTTATCATGCCAAACTCCATGACCAGGATCATTTTGCAGATATGTTGCTTGATTTAGCCGAATATGTCTCACCCCGACTCTCCATTATGGACGCTGTTACTGGGATGGAGGGAGACGGGCCGGGGGCTACCGGCACTCCCAGGCAAATTGGTTTGCTGCTGGGGTCGAGAAATCCATTGGCTCTGGATATTATTGCATGTGAGATCATTGGTCTTCGGCGAGAGCAAAACCCGCTGCTGATCGCAGCCGGGAAACGCGGGCTCGCCCCTGCAGGTCTTGATGAAATTGAGGTCATAGGCGCCGAGATTTCGAAAATACGGTTTTCTGATTATCGACTTCCGGCGACAGCAGTAAGTGCGGGTCTTGGGGGGCATCTGAACTGGTGGCAAAAGCCGTTGGAACCGTTTTTCAAAAGTTGGCTTTCTCAAGCGCCACAGGTAATAAGAAAAAAATGTCTTGCGTGCGGGATTTGCCGTGATTCATGCCCTATGAACGCAATTACGATTATTGAAAGCAAAAGCGAGTATGCTCGTATAGACGACAAACAATGCATCCGCTGTTATTGCTGTCATGAACTCTGTCCCGAAGGGGCCATTGCACTTCGGCAAAGCCTTATGCACCAAGTCCTTGGGATTGGCGTGCAAAGCCGGTAGAGGCATGTATTACCATCTATTGCGAGGTAATCAGGCCGTTTGGATTAAAGGATCGGCTTTCATGGAAAGCAAAATGATCGATGAACTCCTGCAGCATAGACGAGTACTTGACAGACGGGTTTTCGAACTCTACTCCGCAGCACCTTGTGGTGATCTGTTCCGAGGAGGCTACAGCAACTTTCCGATCATATACAATTCTGCATTGAACCTTGTCCAGGTGAATGGAACGATCGTTGCTACTGAATATTTCTATTTCGGAGCGCCCTTTGTTATCCTCGTTAGTAGACGCATATTGGAAAGACAGCCCGCCAATGCTGATATCCTGGATTTGCCCCACGTTCATAAGATTATTGGGTCTTATAAGAGCTGCGAATGCCCCTTCTTTACCCTTGAACCTTGTGAATTTTCTTTTTTCATCAACCCTTTTTCCCCTGCCGAGCCGGTTAGGAACTGGAGAAGGCGCCGAGGCCCGCTTTGAGTCCAAAAGCCCGCGAACCATAAACCAAGAAATCATAAGCATGTTCAGGCCAATCCAGCAGGTCAGCACCCAGTAGTACCACGTCATTTTGCGGCCTCCACAGTTGAATGTCCTCACATCCCCGACAATTATTTTCCTCCATATAAAACGAAAGTCAAGCATTTTTGTGACCTTCCACCATTGTCGCATGGGTAGGAACTTTTCCCAATTCGGGCAGGCGGAAAGGAAATTAACGAGCCGGGGGTGAGGGAAGACTCACTCAGATTATCACCATTTCGCTATCTTGCCCGAAGAATGCCGCCTGAGTCTACGTAACTGCAATGTACGGTTTGTTTGTTCGGAAAATACAGTCAGGACAATCATGCCTGTATTCGTCCAACTCTCCGGGAGCACCCGCTTATTTCAAAATCTCAGGCGGAATCCGTAATTTTGGACGAGAAGGCCTGCGACCACAAAAACAAGTCCAGCTATTGTCGATCCCCGTATCGGCTCTCCAACGAAGAAATGTATGAGCATCAAGGAAATAAACGGAGAGGCGAAAATCAAGCCTGCGACCTTGGCCGTGTTTTCAGAACGCCTTAAAGCCAAGAGCCACATCACATAGGTTATGCTCATCTCGAATGTGCCGACATAGGCGGCACCGAGGATTCCACGAAACTCAGGCATGCGTACCGGATGGAAAAATAGATAATAGAGAATGGTCGGGGGCAGGCTGAAAGCAAAGCTCATAAAGAGGCACAGGACAGGTGACCTGGAGTCCTTGGTGCTGTATATCCAGTAGAGCGCCCAGACCAAAGTGCTGCAAAGAGCCAACGCAACCCCTGCAGGTTCCGGAATTTGAAAGCTCAGTAGCTCGCCTCGAGTAGAAATGATAAGAACGCCGCAATAGCTCAGAAGCAGGCCCGCAAAATTCGCAGCGGTGATCCTTTGTCCCAGGAGAGGAACAGAGAGCAGCGCAAGAGTAATGGCCCAAGTGTAGTTTAGCGGTTGAGCCTCCTGGGCCGGAAGAAGCTCATAGGCCCTGAAAAGAATCAGGTAATATAAGAACGGGTTTAGGATGCCGAGCAAAAATGAGCGAAGATACTCTTTGGGCGTGCACTGGAAGACCTGTCCGAATCCCCGGCTGGAAATGAGGACAACAGCCAAAGTTACAACCGAAAAGGCCTCGGAAAAAACAAGAAGTTCAACGTTATCCAGGTATCGCAAGGCCAGCTTGAACGCCGATGCCACGGTAGACCACAATAAGACTGCCGATAGAGCATAAAGGTATGCCTGTTTTTGATTAGCCATAGCCTCGAAGTTATCTCATAATCCGGTGTTGTACCTCGAATCTTGATTTCATCATAAAAGGACGGAGTTGAGAACTCATTTATCTTATTGGGTTAATGAGCAAATGAGTATTTTTCAAGAAATTTTGCCAGGGTTATGATTTGCATAATTGCTTTCGCGAAAACCCCCGGAAATGTTCTAAAGTGATCTGCTGCTTTATTCTCCTGTTTCTCAAGGGGGTTTGGCGAGGAAACCGGCGGTGCAAACACTCCAACCGGAACTTTACCGAGATAAGCTTTACCTGCCTCAATCATCGCAAAAGATCGGTCCCGTTGACCTTTGTCTTGCGTTTTTTATTCCTATATGGCAAGGTTCCGTGGCCTTGAAGAAGGTGCCCTGAGGGGTTTTGAGGGTCTTGGACGAACCCAAAACGGACTTCGAGATTCGTTGTCGGTCAGGTTGATGCATTCGGAATTATTTCGGTTCAATGCATCCAGGGATATATGGGATTCAGCAAAGAGGGGAACACAACGTTTTCCTATGTCCCGATAATGACAGATTAGAGGAAATTGCACTTTACAGACCTTTAGGGAGTTGAACCATGAAGAAAAATGCAAAAGCACCGTACTTCTCATTGTTAGCGGTTCTTGCCTGCATGGTGGTGATGGCGATGGCGGTCGAGGCGCGGGCCGCAGGTCCTTCCAACCAGGTAATTCCCGGCACAGCACCGGGAGCGCCGACGGCAGTAACGGCAACGCCCGGCAACGGTCAGGCAACCGTGAGCTTTAAACTGCCTACAGACGGCACGGTCCCGGTAACAAGTTGCACCGTGACCTCGAATCCCGGCGGCATAACGGTCACAGAGAGTGGAATCCCGATAACTGTCTCGGGCCTGGCCAACGGCACCGCCTATACATTCACCGTGAAGGCGACCAATGCGGTCGGGACCGGTCCGGCGTCAAGTCCCTCCAAAGCCGTAACGCCCGCCACAGTACCGGGTTCGCCGACAGACGTAACGGCAAAAGCCGGCAACGCCCGGGCAACGGTCAGCTTCACAGCCCCGGCTTCAGATGGCGGCAGCCCCATTACCTCCTACATTGTGACATCCAGCCCCGGCGGTATAACAGCCTCAGGGCCGCGCAGCCCGATAACAGTCAAAGGGCTGACCAATGGGACATCCTATACATTTACCGTACAGGCGATAAACAAGATCGGGACCGGTCCCTCCGATCAGGGTCCTCCAACCGAGTGACTTCAGCTACAGTACCGGGCGTCCCGACAGGAGTAAGGGCAACGCCCGGGCAACGGTCAACTTGACTTTGCCGGCAGAGTGGTGAGGAAGTGCTTTCAAGGTGTCCGGGTTATCGCCTTAAATGTGCATGCTTCCGGCTTTCCACAAATCGGCAATCTTGTGTGCCACCACAAACGGGATCTCCGGACAATCCGCATCAAAGCCTCCTCCATCGACTCCTTCACAGTCGCCGGCACTCTGTCGGCTATGTCGTATCGAGCTTCGACTATTATTTCATCCCCAATAAAAACTACAGCCGCGGGGACGATAAAAAGGATTTCAAAATGCATGTTATGGGGGTATTTTTGTCGAACAGCTGCGCGTTCGAAAGGGGATAGCTGATGCCGTTTCGCAGATGGGAGGGCGGGCTGTCGAGAATGAGCGGTCGCCTTCCGCGCCCCACGCTGTGAATCTATTTAAGTGATATATGTAAGTCTATCCTACGAGGTGAGAATGGAACGGAAGCTCTCAATCGGAGAACTCAAACCAATCTTTATCGCCATGTTTCTCTTGGGTGGGTTTGCCTGCCAGGGCGGTTTTTGCTTTGCAGCCGGTTCGGAGCCAGCCGGGAATACGGGCCAGATTGAGGCTGTGGTGATCCAGGTCGATGAATGGGCCGTTTACGTACCCAATATGATTTTCTATTTCGATACACAAATGGACAAAAGAAAAATAGAGTCATTGCAAAAGGCGGCCGGCCGGTTGCGAAACAACAAGGCCCTGATCACCTACTACTCAACAGGAGATCCCGGCAAGGACAAACGCATCCTGCTCGCGGATATTGTTCCTGCCGGAGAGAAGCCCAATATCGAGAAACCTGTACTCGAAGCGGCTAAACCTCCCGGTGACACAGAGGGAAAACCGATCCGAAAGCTTTCGGGGGAAAAAGTGTCACCGAAAGATTTTGTCCCAGACGAACCACAGGGACCTGCTAAGCAGGCCGCTCTCCAGGCGGTAAAACAGAACGCGAAAACCGAAGAGCCCGGCCCGATTTCAAAAGAGGAGATCAGCGCATTCGTACGCCGTCTCCTTTATCTGAACGGGAGGAAGAACCTGACAGCCTTGACGCCATTTTACGCCGACAAGGTGAATTACTACGACCGGGGCATTATCAGCAGGGATAAGATCCTCCTGGACTTGAAAATTTATTTTCGAAACTGGACTGAGGTTGATACGCGGTTGGACGGCGACGTTGTAATGGCAGGCTTTGAGCCCGAGGTAAGAATCGTAAAATTCATATCCTCCTTTTCGGTCAAAAACGCGAAAAAATCGGCAACCGGAAAAACCGAGAACATCTGGACGATTCAGAGAATAAACGGTGAGTTGCGTCTGATTGACGTAAAACAGAAGATACTTGCAGGGGACCCATCCGGTTTATAGAGACCGTTGCCGGAATCGAAAGCATGCCCCTGTCCGGTGCGCGGTTCTTGTGAACCCTTTGGTATTCCGCAGAACTGATGCCCCCGGCGTGACTCGAACACGCGGCACCGAGATTAGGAAATCCGTCTCATCCCTTTTAAACCCGCACCAGAAGCCATTTAAACCCAGAGATAGTTAAGTTTATTTGTGCCATTTTATGCGGCTTTACGGCTGGTCAGTCCACCATTCAGGCCACCAGGAGGAGTTATGAAACCAAAACTGCTAAGAATTGCTGGGGCAATTGCCTCTTGTGAGGGTGCGGTAGAGGAATGTCTCCGAAGATCTCACCGTGCACAGCAAACGAAGATCAGGGTATATGCTCTGTTCTATCTGAATAGATTTTCTATGGAAACATTCATGAAGGCATCTTTCAAGTGCGAGCATTACGTTAGCTTCTATATGAGAAAAGCTGTCCGATACCAGAAAGCGAAAGTCAAATTGTACGAAATGGCCGATCAAGAAGGGATAATGACTCCTGCCATAAAGGAGGCAAGCCGTGTCTTACATTGATACTCTCTTAAAAGTAAACACGGCCAAGGCTCTGGAACTTCTCAAACTCAAATTACCCAACAAGGAGCTTATATCTACTTCAAACTGTCCAGCGTTACCAAGCATCACCGAGCGACAATTCAGAGCCCGGGTTATACCGAAGTAAATATCCGAGGGTCCCACCATAAAGGCTTCCGCCTTTTCCTTCTTCGCTCGCCGGCGGACGGTAACTTTCTTGTTCGCGGCAGGCCCAGGACCTTCCAGCGGAGTCGCTTTTGCCTCCGCTTTTTTTTGTCTCCTTACTTCCATAGCTTTCACAAGATTCTTGGGCAGGCCACGCTTTTGGGCGACTTTGCTTCTGGCTTTTGTGATGGCTTTAGCTATCAGGGGAGTCCGCATCGTAAATCCGTATTTCTTCTGTCCAGCGTTACCAAGCAACACCGAGTGACAATTCAGGGCACGGGTTATTGGATTCTGATACGAATTGAATCGGAGTCGCCAGTAAAAGAGTGAAACACGGAGTGAACTAAATGAATGCGAAATTTGAACCTCGGTCTCCGGCGTGACAGAGCGGCCCCGGCACGGAATTCACCCGTCTTTAGCTTGATTTTACTAGGTTTTCGATGATTGAGATGTTTTAAAATTGAAGGGAAAAACCCCACAAAAACCCCACGGTTCTTTCGCTTCCTGAAACACGCCTTCCGGGCAAGCAGACCAGTTTGTCATGGTCTTTGTCTTAAAGGGCTTACTTCTCAGATCGGTTCAAGGTTAGAACTCCCGCACTCTGGGCATTTGACAGGATAAAAGGGTAGTTGCTTTCGCTCGGCTTCGCCAGGTTCTAAAACTTCGACTTCAAACTTGTTTCCGCAGTGACGACATCTGAAGCGGCGTCTGGTCATGGCATCCTCTCTTTTCCTATTGGAGCTGTTCAATCAACATACTCCAGAACAACTCTGCTGCGCCTTCTTGGGTTAGCATCGAATGTGTGCCTCCTTGACGGAAAACACGATGCATTCCCAGCGATCTAAGACCCAACGAGTAACCGTCATCCTCCACGGAGACCGACTCATTCCACGAGTTGTCGCTAAATGACCCTGATGAATAGCGGATTTCACCAGAGGAGAAATGATCTGTCCCAAGCCAAATCTTACATTGGCTGATAAGTTTACCTCCGCGGTAGACAGCAGATGTGAATCGGTTTGCGTCTATTCGCCTAAATTCCGTCTCAATTCCCGATGCTCGGCTCTCAAGTTCCATGAGCGAGTTCTCAAAGAAATTGGCAAGATATTCGAGGGTCTCTGATAAAAATCTCGACCTGTCAATGTCGCTAAATTCTCTCTTAATTCTGAGGTTACTGGACCTAGGTTTTGTTACAAGCTTGGGCTGCTCAGCGTGGGCAAACTGCACATTTTTTTTGTCGGTCGATCTACCCCTAGACATTTCCTCAACAACTCTGCGTATGTCTTTTGCGACGAGCAGGAAGGCATCGTTCTGATCAGCGAACCTTGAAACAGGTTTACCATCGGGTGGAGTAGCTCTCAGATTACCAAAAGGGGTGTGCTGCCAATCACAAGGTCGAAGGATCACAGGGATCACTCGGGCATCGCCGGCATTGTGGCGCTCTATTGCGCGATTCATCTCAAGATCATAACAGTAGTCAGATGCAATGAAGTAAGAGCTCACAAGAAGGAGAATAATGTCGGCGGCCTCAAGGTTGGCATCTATTTCTGGGTCTACATTTTTGCCCGCGCCTATCCTTCTATCATGCCACGTCTCGATAAAACCTTGGCGTTTCAAAGCGGAGAGATGGATTTCCAATTCATCGCGGAGATCCTCGTCTCGGTGGGAATATGAAAAGAATACGTTGGCCATAATCGCTCCATTCACGTTCGCGAGTTTGCCGCCATCTGAACGAACGCCTTACCGGTTATTTACTGGAGCTTTGCATTTTATGATAGAACGCTAAAGACTATCCTTACTCTTTGGTCTGGTCAACAAACATCTCCAGGATTTCTTATACCGGATCTGAACCGGCTTTGCCGGCGTGCAAGGCAGTCTTAGGGGCTGATATGCACTCCGAATACCCGCGATTTCCCACGATTTTCGATGATCGACGATTAACGAAGATGAACTAAAAAGACTCCCCAGTTTCGTCATCCTCCTTTCCGTGTCAAAAATAATCCATTAGCTCTCATAGATTCCAGAATCGACAAAGCATGCGTAGCATAAGCCTCTCGATAGTTCTGAGAAAATTCTTGACATGTTCGGGATCAAAACTATAATCTCTGACTCAACGGTTGCAAGACTAGGAGAATGATTATGGAAGATCCACAATTTGACTGCAATTCCTGTGAAACTTATAGTTTGTCCCAACAAGAGATCGGCGTTCTTAACTCTTTATCTACGAAATCCTTCTTCGAATTGGATCCTCCTTCTCAAGAGACTGCAAAGATACTTACAAAAAATGATCCCAATTGCCAAACACCGATTATAGATCTGTATACTTTTGCTATTAATCCTTTAGTGTTAAAGAACAATTTGAAAAAAGGGATGGATCATTTCATTGCCTTTGTAGATGCCGAAGAGAGTGATTGCTATGCAGACGTAAAGAATATCCTGCAGGAATACAGTGATCAGATTAACATTTATTCTGTAACCGGAGGTGCCGATTTCATACTTGATTTGTGGGCACCATCGTCATTTATCGATACATTTAGAAGCGTCATTAATAAGAAATCGGGTACCACAGTTAGTATTAATGTTTTCAAGGTCGAGTTGTATCACATTTATTGGCGGCAAATACTTAATGGTGGTCCAGTATTTAAGGCTAAGGACAAGCTGACGACCAGCTATATAGCCCAACTAGAGTCTCTTCATAGCAATTATTTGGGAATCTCTGATTCCCAGCTTATCCTTGCCGAAATGGAAAAAAACAAGTTACTCCTTTCGTATTACGTATTGTATGATTTTACGCTTTGCAAAAGAATTCGCCAATATATCGCGTTAACAAACACTTCTCCTGAGTTCATATCCGATCTTTTGACTCACGACAGTCTTCCTGAGAATATTATCAATTTGTTCAATGTTGAAAAGCATGGTAAACTGTCTAAAGAGTTCAGTGGAATTTCTTATATCATGGTAACGGAATTCGACAGTTTGACTGCATATCACCAATGGAAAGAAAATCTATACTCTTATGCCAAGAGCACCCATCGCCGGACTAACGTGTTTACATTCGACATCGAATCACGCCTATCTGAAATCTCTTTCAGTTTGGGTAATCATCGTGCATACCAAGAGTTGACAACTAAGTATTCCCTGCCCAATGTAAAGGATAAAATACCGCTTGGTTCGCCTATTCATTTTCTGACTGGTGCTGAAGACCACACAGTCGACTGCTGTCTTGATTTAAATACAATTCACGAACATGGAATCATTTGCGGCGGTCAAGGTTCCGGAAAATCTTCAACAGCTTTATTTTTGGCCTCTAAGGTATCAGAGGCTGGGAAGCCAGTTCACATTTTTGATATGACTGGATCAATGGAACCCAAATTCATCGCTGGTGAAGTACCGATCATTACATCCTATGAAATCGTCAAGAATATCGATGTTGATTTCAGTTCACTCAATATGCAGTCGAAGGTATATATACATATCGTCCGTGAAGAGGATTTACAGGTATTAGCGGATGGCCTAGAGACGTATATCAAAAGTAAAGACGATGGTAAGAAAGTCAATGGATACCGTTCTGCTATTGAATGTCTCTTTATGTTCGAAGAGGCGCACTCATTTTTCAGCAATGCGTATTTTACAAAGAAGATTTGGCAGATACTGCAATTCGCTTGGAGAAAGGGAAGTGGAATATGGATGGCAAGTCAAAAACTGTCACAATTTCCTATAGATAAGGACCCCATTTATAACGAAGTGAATAACATAATTATTCATAGATTATCTGAAGAGGAAGAACTAGATAAAAGTCTTGAGAAACTTCTCAGACAACCAAATGATGCCAGCAGACGTCTGTATTCAATAACGTCTGAGATTCGCGAACTACAGCCGGGAGAAGCGTTCGTTTCATTTGTGACAAATGTCGGCGGCAAGAAAGAATTCCTGGCTCCTGTTAAGATAAAAGTTCAAATAAAATGACCACTATGGAATACTACCTCATAATATCAAAAGACTGCAATCTTCGGTGTTCCTATTGTTATAGGGCCAAAGGTTCGCCAGTTAAGGCTGAACCAGATGATGCTCTAATCAAAAGGACATGTGATTTTATATTATCGAACAGTAACCTGACCAAAAGAGTAACATTCCATGGTGGTGAACCATTGCTGCAACAAAATATCATAAAGCAATTCATTTCTGCATTTGAAGGTCATGGAATCACCAACATATTGTATACGAACGGAACTCTTCTTGATCGGATTGATCCCTGGATTTTGAAGAAAGTTTCATACATTACTGTATCGATAGATGGCAATGAAGACATTCATGATAAATACAGAGGGCAAGGGACCTACCAGAAGATCATAGGTAACATCCACAAAATTAGATCAATGTATAATGGGCACATAATGGGTAGAATTACGTTATCTATCGATTCAGAGTCATCATTAGACAAGGCAGTTATATCCCTGCTGCAGACTAAGGTATTTGATTCAATTAATTGGCAAATACAAAATTCTCCTGGACCATTTGCGCCAGCCGTATTGTCGAGATTCCGTACAAATTACCAACGGCAACTAGTATCTATTATTTCGCTGTGGATGGCAGCGTTATCAAACGGTTCAGTGCTAAACATACTCCCTATTCAATGTGCCGTTAGAACGTGCACAACTGCAGAATCATTTGATACGTTTCGATGTGGGTGCGGTACGAGTCTGATCTTTGTTGATCTTACCCAGGAAGGGGCTTGCTACGCATGCGACGAATTAGTTGACGAAGGTTTGTACAAAATAGGAAGTGTGTCGGATGGAGTTGTCATGCCTAATAATCTTAAACATGCATCTATTAACAGTGAATGCGCTGGATGTGAAATACAGTCATTTTGCGGCGGACGCTGCTTGCGATCATGCGTTGTACTTCCCAAAAATATGTTTCACTTCTACTGTGAGTCCGTCAAGATTATGTATCATTCTCTAATGCCTATGATGATCGATATAAAGAAGATTATCGGTTCGAAGAAGTCCTTGCAAGAAAAAGTGTTTTGCGCAGCATTGGATCTTATAGAAGGCATTCCGTAAGAGAAGTGGGATTTGCTCTATTAGCAAGTGAAAAACCCCAATCTCTGTTTGTTTACGGGTTGGGGTTTTTAGGACCTTTGCGATGCTCAAGCATCGATCACGGCGTTATACGCCTCTTTATGCTTCTCCATGATCGAGACTGGCGGGCAGCTCTTGAGGGCCTCCGTCACGGCGTTGAAGAAGCTCCACTTATTCCGGGGTTGGAATTCCTGGTGCGAGGGTTTCAGCCATTCGTCTTTGACCATGGTGAGCTGGCGCGGGCTTATAATATCCTGGCCAAACAAGTAGCCCATGAGCTCGAAAGCAGCTCTGTTATCCATAGGGATGGTTTTCAGCCGATCAGCGTCGGCGATGACTTTTTGGAAGTTCTTGCCGGCGCGATAGAGAGTGGAGATAGCCAAGTCCTCCAGCGCATTCCAAACGTTTTTGGTATGCTTTTTCATGACCGTGATGTCACCATTGAGGGCTAAGTTATCGCAGATGAAAACTGAGGCGCCGATAGCCAGGCCGATACACATGGAGCGGTCGTAAGAATTTCGGAAAGCCACCGAAAGGCCGATCTCTTTGTGGTCCTTTTGGAAATTCAAAAGGGCAAAGAGTTGGTTGCCTTGTCGGGCTAAGGCATAGTGCTCGCCGGTCAAAACGTAATCCGTGAGCAGGTCCTGACTGATGGTCAGGAGCTTGTCGGCCAGGTGATAATGGCTGACCGGTAGGTAGGAGTCCGTTGCCGCAGGCAAAGGCACGAGATCCAAATCGGCCTTTGTTACCAGATTGCCGCCACGGTGGAGCATCAATTCATTCATAATATTATCCTCCTTTTTAGCTGGGAATTTTGACATTCAGTATCCGCACTGGTGGCAGACCGCTTTACCGTTAGAATAAACAATGATTGTGTTGCTCCGACCATCGCCGATGATCGCCCGATGGCCTCAATCCAGAGTAAATCGTTGTCCCTTGTGCTCGGCGATAAACTTTTTGATCGGCTGGCGCACTTCGGGCGGCCAGCGCCCGCGTCTTTCGCGCTTCATGACCATCTCCTTTTGGTTATGGGGATTGAAATATTTAAAGGCGGGTACGTTGTCGGAAATAATTCCGGAAAGCCCTCTCCGGATTCGTGGGAAATAGGAATGGCGCGGCGCTTAAATTGTTAAGGAACTGATCGAAAAAATGGATGAAGTAACACTGCCGAGTTTAAGACTGGCTGACGGCCATCACTCCCAGAGCGACGGCATCAAACATGTTCTGATGAAATGTCTCTTTCCAGGCCCGGTCCTGGGTGAGATAGACTTTGAGTTCCGGGAATTTGGAAACCATGACGGTAGCGACCTGGTATTTGCTGGCCCAGCCATGGCCGCAAATGAACTTCTTCACCGTACTGGGGGCGAAGCTCATTACCTTGAGTCCTTTTCTTCTCCCAATAGCTTTGATTTCATCGCCGAGGACATTAAGCAAAGCGACGTTCCGGTTCCGGGCGAAGAAAGTTTTTTCAAATACCAGCACATCGGGTTGCAGATCGTTTATGATCCGTAGCACTACTTTCCGTGCTTCCTTGAGGGTGGCGTGCGGGGTTTTTTGTTTTCTGATTATTTTCACTCCATGGTGGATGAGCTTGCCATTCTCCAGTAACGCCACTCCCATGTGCCGGGTCCCTGGATCAATGGCTAGGATTCTTTCTTTGGTTTTGGTCATTTTGTTTTGGGGCGGAAGAGGACCGAGAGGAAACTCTTCGCCCGTTAAATTGATTATCAATTTCATTAACGCCTGCCGCTCCGAGAGCCACCGCTTCAAACATTCTCATGTGGTAGGAGTTCTTCCGCAGTTTTTCGATATTGAGTTCAAAGTAGAGTTCCGGGTAATCAGCGGCCATGGCTTCGGCCAGGCTGCTTTTGTTTTTTCTTTCCTCTGGGCAGAAGAGGGTTTCCAGATACTTGATCGAGTACTGGGTGAGGTTGAGTCTCTTTCTGAGACAGACTCTTTGAATTTGCGTTTGGAGGGAAGTGAGGCCGCGAGAGCTACGCGAGGGATGCAGTCTTTTGATTACCAGAAGATCGGGTTGGTATCGCTCGATCCAAGTGGAGATGATAGTCAGGGCTTTTTTCAACTTATCCTTGGACCATCTCCCTTTGAGGATCTTCACTCGCCAGTCTTTGAGCTGATTTCCCTGGAACACCGCCATTCCCAGATACCTTGTGCCGGGGTTGATGGCCAGGACCGCCTGAGGGTTGTTTCGCATGTTGTTGAATTAAATAATTAAATAGGGCGCCACGGCTGGTTTTGATTTTGCTCGGAGGAACTTCTCTGACTCTGCCCAAAATCTCTCTCAGCAGTGACTCGGGGTATTTTCGAGCATAGGAGAGGTAAAGCGGAAAGCCGGGCAGGTCACTTAAGGCCTGAGCCAGATCATAGGCCAGGAGTTCTTCCCTGGTCTTAAAGGCCGAAGGTTTCAGATTCTTAAAGTCGATCTTTATACTATCGATATCGTTTTTTAATATATTCTCTTTAATACTATTCTTTTTAGGCGAAAGAGGCAGGCTCGATTCTTCCTTTACTGGAGCCATAATTGCGACCTCTTGAGGCCTTTGAGAAGTCCCATTTTTGGCACTTCTGGAGTCCCGGAATTGAGACTTCTCCCGTCCCAATTTTGGGACTTCTCCCACCGGACGCCACTTGCTTATCTCTATAGTGAGGGAATGGCCGGAACTGAGCGTTTCAATGTAGCCACCCTCACGGAGGATTTTTAACCAGCGGAAAGTTGTCGATCTGGGCAGCCCCATGTCGAGCGAGATGGTCCTGGTCCTTCTCATCAGAACGCCGGTACTTCGGTTGGCATTCAGGAGAAAATAGAGGAAAAGCCAAACGGCGTTGCCCATTGTTTGAAAATGAACGGCGTCAGCGTCCATCACCAGGCCCTTCCATACTGGTGCCCACCAATCTTTTTGCTTTGTCTCATCAACTTTTCTCATAAATTACATTGCCCCCTGACATTTCCTCTCGGGTGGTTATTTTCTGTCGCCTTTCCTGCACATAGTCCCAATAGAGCGCCTCCGACGTGCTTCGATAGACAGCGGCCAGATCGAATAGATTTTCTGTCTTGGGAATACACCTGCCGGCCTCCCATCTGGAGATCATGGCGGTGCTCTTGAGTTCCATGATTTGCGCCACTTGTTTTTGAGTGAGGCCGCGAACTTTCCGGCAGCGCCTCAGGTTGTTGGGAATGAATTTTTGTTTTTTATCCTTCATCGCCCTCCTTGAAGAATGATTATTGATTTCAGAATATCAGAAATAATGGCGGCTGAAAGGAGGGGAGATTTGCTTTGGAAGGCAAACTGAAAGAATCTAAAAAGAGCTTTCCCCAAAATTGGAGAAAAACTTGTTGCAGTGATTATTTTGAAGCGATAATTTACCTTTTATTTTTCAGAACAGGCTCCGCATTCATAACGCATGGGCCTGACCACAATCATAAGCAGTTTATTTTCACTCGATATTAATTCCAATCAATGATCAGTTCGCATGTCCACCTTAAATACCGGCAATACCTAATTTATGTTTCAATACAGGGAATGCAAACTAGCCAATATCTACCCGCTAAAATCCCCCTTTACATTAGGGATGTTTTTTCTAATACTACCCTACACTGAAATGCCAAACCCGCTGAGAAGCGGGGACGGAAAGCTGCGGGTCTGAAAAGATAGCCGGGTTGCCAGTATCTTGTAACCACTCGGTTTTTTCTGTTCACATCAAGAATGGGGGCAGGATGTCGGACCCGGCCAGATCAGTATCAAGCCATAGAGCGGTTCAGATCTATTCGATTGCCTTGAATTTTGCGCAAAGATCATCCAAATCCTCGGTTCAACAGAGCAGGGTTGCAGACACGGTTCAAATATCGAAGGAATCGCGGAGGGCCCAGTTTAATTGGTGACACTCCAAAATGCCTATCGGGATTCGTGGGTGATCAAGTTGATGCATTATTCAGGCTTGAGTTTTACTCGTAAGAATTGTTTTTTGAAAAAGAATTAAATTCTGCTTTGCGCTGAGCACCCAGTATCTTGCCGGAGGGGTTATGAAACCACGTCTACTTTTACCTATTATGATCTTAGTGGTAACGTTTGCTCTGATGGAAGCAACTATTCCCTTAAAGAAAGCGAACGCGCAGGCGAACGTGAATGTGATTCTACTGGTTCAAAACGAGAGTGCACTTGATGTTGACGAAAACAACTTAAAAGACTTTCTCGATAGAAACTCCTTTATTTATCAGATATCCGATATCAATATGATAAAGACCGGAGTGGTATCTTTATCTGCTTATAAAAAACTCTATATTAGGACATGTTCTGAACCAGTTGGCTATAATGGTCCTGTTCTTGCTGATAGAAATGTTAAGCAGTATGGCTCAAGCTCTGAATCTAAAAGGAGTTTAAAGTGAAAACGTTGTATGTATTGTTGATTGCTAGTTATTTTATTTTTGGAGTTTTCTTCAAGAGTATTATCAGACACGTCTGTACCTCCTTATGTTTCAGTTTGGTCTTTGCCGAGAAGCCGAAGTTTATGGATTGCTTGTTGCTATCTAAGTGAGGAGGAAATATGAAAAAGTGGCTTGTGGTTCTTATTTGTGTTGTTTGCCCCTTGGTATTTACCAGCATAGCCTCCGCAAGTTGGACAACGGCAGGCCAAATAAATACTGGAGAACTTGTTACGGCAACCCATGCTGTCATCGACACGCCAGGCGTGTACTTCACCGGGTTTAGCATAAACAGCCCCGCCGGCTGGAGTTCACGGCAGATCAGCTCACAAAAAGTTGTTGCTTCCGGCCCTGAAACAACAGACGTGGAAGCAACCATGACGTTTAGCAGTCCGAAGAGTATGCCCTTTTCCATACACGTTGAGTGGTACGATAATGGGACACTGCTTCCCTATGACTACAGTGCTTACTATAGTTGGAACGGCTCTGCTTGGTCGAGATCCAAAAACTCTCCCGAGAGCACCTTGCATTTTGGTCCCAACTCCAACTCAGGCTATGCATCAGAGCCTGTCAACACGGCCTTGGGGAACTACACCTATGAACACACTGATTTGAAACTCGCTGGCAATCCGGGACTGGAATTCAGAAGGGCTTACAACTCTCAGGATGGCTATCAGGGGCCATTCGGTTACGGCTGGACGCATTCCTACAATATATTCCTTTCTGTTTCAGGCAGTTCCGCCAAGGTCAAATATGCCGACGGTCACGAGGAACAATATACCGTAAATGCTAATGGAACCTTCACCGCCGCCTTCGGTGGAACTTACAGCACACTGGTTAAGAATCAGGATGGGACTTACACCGTCCAAGACAAGACGCAAAAGGTTTACATCTTCGGTAGTGACGGAAAACTGAAGAGCATAGTAGACAAGAACGGAAACACTATCTCCCTCGTTTACACCAGCGGCAACCTTACCAGTGTTACCGACCCGGCTGGAAGAACTCTATCGCTGACCTATGATTCGAGCAATCACATAACGGGCATCACCGATCCAGTGGGCAGAACTGTTTCTTACAGCTACGACGCTAATGGAAACCTTGCTTCCTATACCGACGCCAACGGCGGGAAATGGAGCTACCAATACGACTCGTCCCACGAGGTAACCCAGATCGTTAATCCTCTGGGAAACGTTCTGATCGCCAACACCTACATTGTTCCCAAAGTGGTTTCGCAAATCAATGGGCTGGGCAATACCACAACTTTTCAGTACGACACGCCAAACCCTGGCGACACGACCATCACCGATCCCATGGGCAAAAAGACCATTCATAGTCATGATTCTCAATATGAACTGATAAAAGTAGTTAACCCGCTCGGGCAAACCACTTCCTATACTTATGACGTCAATGGCAATCGAACTCAGATAACGGATGTACGGGGTAACATAACTCAATATGCCTATGACGCTATGGGCAACGTCACCCAAAAAACCGATACCCTCGGGGATGTGACATCCATTTCCTACGATGCCCTGAATAATCCGTTGACCAGGACGGACGCTCTGGGGCATATGACGGTTTTCGCCTATGATGCGAAAGGAAACCTTATTACGACAAAGGACCCGTTGGGCCATACCACAGTCATGTCGTACACGGCTTCCGGAGAAATTTCTTCCATAACCAACGCCAACGGATACACCTCCACTTTTTCCTATGATTCGGCAGGGGACCTCATCTTGGCCGAAGATCCGCTTAAAAATTCAACTACTTATACCTATGATGCGGTGGGAAGAAAGGTGAGTGCGACCGACGCCAACGGCCTCACGACATCCTATGCCTATGATGAGAACGACAATCTGATTTCCGTGACTGATCCCAACGGCAAAACCGCCTTTTTTGTCTATGACCTCAATAACAACCAAGCCTCGGCGACGGACAAGAAGGGAGTCATCACATCCTATGTTTATGATGCCCTGGACGAGGTGATACAGGTCAGCTCGCCGGATAGGGGGGGAACCGTCTTCATCTATAACCCGGATCAAGCAGTTAACACCAAAACCGATGCTAACGGCATAACCACGACTTACGTCTACGACGCGGGCGGACGTTTGACAGCAATGACCTTTCCCGATGCAAGCCAAAATATTGCTTTGAGCTATGATGCAAGCGCTTCTCAAACGGGATTTCTTACCGGCATGGCCGATCCATCTGGGGCGACGGCATATCAGTATGACGCTCTGGGCAGAATTGTAAATAAAACGGCGACCGTCCTCGGGGTCACCTATACCACCGACTATCAATACGACAAAGTTGGCAACCTGGTATCCGTAACCTATCCCAGTGGGCGACAGGTTGCTTTCACATTGAATGCCATCAATCTCCCTCTGGGTGTCAATGAGGTTACGTCGAGCGGAGCTAGTCACGTTGCCTCCGGCATTTCCTATGACAAGGTTGGTAACCTCCTTGCGCTCACCTTCGGGAACGGTCTTGTCATGCAGCGAGGATATGATGCTGTAAACCGACTCTCCCAGATGTCGGTCTCTCATGTTCTGAATCTGGGTTACCTCCGCGATCCCATGGGCAACATAACCACCTTAGATGACCTGACAAAGATAAGGAATTTTGAAACATTCAGCTATGATGCCCTCTACCGGCTTATGACAGCCCAAGGTCCCTGGGGAAATCAGACGTACACTTACGACGCCAACGGCAATAGGCTGTTCGAGAATTGGAACAGAGACGCGGAGAGTTACGTCTACCAAGGAAATCGCCTGCTTGCTATTTCCGCTGGACATCATGCAGAGTCTCTCAAATACGATCAAAACGGAAACATCACCCAAGATGGCGACTTCAATTTCATTTACAATCAAAGCAATCGTCTGGCCAAGGTCGTGCAGGATGCCCGGGTGGTCGGGGAGTACACCTATAACGGAAAAGGCCAGAGAGTCATAAAGAAGATCCCGGGAGACGAGGATAAAGGCTGGGATTGGAACGCGAATGACACTCGCTGCATCGTCTTCCATTACGATTTATTCGGTCAACTCATCGAGGAGACCAGTGTCAATGGCCGCTTCATCAGGGACTACGTCTATTTGGGCCAGAATCCACTCGCCTTGGTAAAGTCAAAAGGACAGAAGGAGGAAATCTTTTTCTACCACAACGATCATCTCGGCGCGCCCAAAGCCATGACCGATCAATGGCAAAGAATAGTCTGGACGGCCGACTTCGATCCGTTTGGAAATATGGCTTCTGACTTCGACTTGGTGAAGAACCAGTTAAGGTTTCCAGGCCAGTATTTTGACAAAGAAACCGGCCTCAACTATAATTATTTCAGATACTATAATCCGAAGACAGGGAGATATACTCAAGCTGATCCAATCGGGCTTTTGGGCGGGATGAACCGGTATGTGTACGTTGTGAATAATCCAGTGATGATGGTTGATCCGAGCGGACTTTCGTCGCAAGAGAGTGGAGGAATGGTTTTGGGGGCAAGTACGAGTAGTGCTGGTCAGCAAACTTCATTTTGGAGTACGGCGGGAAGCTTTGTTGGGAACTTTTTTGCTTCTGTAGGTGGTAGCCTTACGAACGATTTTTCCACATGGCTTCAACTTATTGGTGCTTGGGGAGATACCAGTATTAAAACGATTCAGTATCAACAACGTGTATTAACTGATGCTGTAGGATTGTTAAGTGACGGAACGACTAAGGTTAGTGATGTTATTGCCTATATGAGCAGCTATTTTCCTGGAATGGCACCAGATAAACTTAGGGCTTTGATAATTCAGACAGCTGGACAAATGAATATTCAACTTAAACCTAATCAATTAAATTAAATAAGCACCACAGGGGGCGGGCCACGAACTAGAGGGAAAATATTCATTTTGTGAATCGAATGGATGATCAAATGTAATTAAAAGTACCTCTGGGTTCGTGGTCATAGTATTAGGTGTTAAAATTATTAAAATAAAAAAATGGAAGGAAAATTCAATAGCAAAATTAAAATGGGAGTTATTGTCTTTTTTGCCATCGCTTGCGTTATAAGTATATTATATTTAGTAAATAAAAAAGGAGAAAAGTATGGTCAAACAAAGATAGTGATGCCCCAGCCAACGCAGAAACTTAAATATGTTAATGAGTTATTAAAATACGAAATCACATATAGCAGTAAGTGGCATATTTCGGACGAATTAAGCAAACAAGCGTTGATCACGAAAAACGTGTTAGCTTCAGCACAAAGCAAATGTGATATTGGTTCGGATTTGTCAGACACTAATGCAAAAATAATTGACAGCAAACTGGGTGACTGTCTTAAAGTGCATCCTGAGATTCAGCAGCAAATCGAGGAAATTCTGAGAGATTATGATATTAAAAATAGCGAGATTGCTATCTTAACCGCTCTAGATAGTAAAAGTGAAGATGAATTTCTGAATAATGTTAAGAACAGTACTACAACAATAGAGGACTTGCCTGGAGGAATAGAAATTTACCCTTCGGATATTAATACATATCCAGCAAAAGAGGCTACATCTGGGAATCTTAAAATAAAATTCATGGAACCTATTGATGATAGCAAAGTCTTTAGTATAGATACGAGGTCGATGGGGGAAGGCGGCTCATTGGTCATAAACGTTCTTAATTCTAAGTTAACCAATGCGAATTACAAAAGCCTTACCTTTAGATGCAATTGTGATCCTGGCACTGACTCCGAAAAAGCATTTTACGACATAGTATCGTCTCTGAAATTCGAATAAAGATTTTTGTAACCTTTCTCGTTCAAGGTTAGGAGAAAAGCGTTGGTTGGCTATCAGAAATTTCTCGATCTTCTCTATCCGGCTGTTTGAATAGACTCCTATCTTCTTCCTTTCTGGCTGTCCCGTATTTCTTCCTTGATTGCTCAATAATCTCCCCCTTGAAAGATTCCTCAATTTCAGAAGCAGGTAGCGTCACCGCACTGAAGGGCTGCGAGGTTACCCCGTCAATCATCAGCTTGAGATAGATGTGGTAATTGGGCAGATTGACGAGATCAGCTTCATAGAACACCGGATAGAATTCTCTGGCCAGGTATTTGGCGTCTTCCGCTCCCACCCGAAACGCAATGAGTGTACCGACATTGCCGAGAATAGCCGCTCTCATCTCATCATCCAATTGGTCCAGGTACTGATGAGCCAACACCAAAGAGAGTCCATACTTTCTCGCTTCAGAAAGTATGCCGGCAAAGGATAAGGTGAAGAAATTGTGCACTTCGTCCACATAGAGGTAGAAGGATTTTCTTTTTTCTTCCGGGACATCAGCGCGACCCAAAGCCGCCAATTGGATTTTAGTCACCAGCATGGCTCCTAGAAGGGCGCTATTGTCTTCGCCGATTTTTCCTTTGGCCAGATTGACGATGAGGATCTTCCCGCTGTCCATCACCTCGCGAAGATTAAACGTATTCTCCGGTTGCCCAACGATGTTTCGGAGCGGAAGACTGGTGAGGAATTGTCCCACTTTATTTAGGATCGGCGAGATAGCTTCGGAGCGCAGCCAAGCCGAATACTTTTCGAATTCCGAAAACCAGAATTCGCGGACCTGTTGGTTGGTGACTTGCTTTAGCACCATGAAGCGGAAATCCTTGTTGGTGAGAAGCCGGGGGAGATCAAGCAGGGTGGCGCCCGGATATTCCAAAAGAGTGAAGATGGAATGCCGCAGGATATGTTCCAGTCTCGGTCCCCAGAAGTCCGGCCAGATCTTTTTGAAAACGGAAATCAAGCCTGATGTTACCAAGTGATGGGCATGGGGCGAGGATTGTTCGAGCGGATTGAAGGCGACCGGATGTTCGAGGTCCCCCGGGTTGAAATAGATCACATCATCGATACGCTCCTTGGGAACAAAATCCAAAACTCTTTCCGCCAAGTCTCCATGGGGATCAATCAAGGCGACACCCCGGCCTTCCTGGATATCGGAAATTATCATGTTGGCGATGAGCGTGGATTTTCCGGTGCCGGTTTTGCCGATGACGTACATGTGAGCGCGCCGATTTTTCTGCTTGATTCCGAATAGCCTTCGGATGTCGCGGTAATTGGTGACTGCCAAGGGAGTGATGGAGTTGGCGTCATTATTTTTTGGATGAGTCATGCCCCCATTTTAAAAGATCGGGCAATCCAAAAAAGCCAGGCAATGTTGCTCCTGCTATCAAATTGCCCCTTCTTATGCGGCCTGCTCCTTTTTCCTAAGCTGAAGTCAGCACTTTAAAAACTTCACTTACGAGAAAGGAGTGACCGATGGGACGGACAGTCAAAAGCCTTGAACTACGGACGGCTGAGGGCAAGCTCATTGTGAGTCTATATCTCGTCGAAAAAGAGGTAGACTCCGAGGGCAAGAAGAACTGGGAAGGAAACAAAAGGCCGGAATCCAAGCCGGAAAAAAACTCGGGCAACGGTTCTCCAAACAGCGAGGCCATGACCGAGGCCCAGCGGCGGTATCTTTTCCGAATTCTGGCCGAACAGGGCATCGAGGGAGACGCGGCCTTTGAGCGGCTCAAATCCCTTTTCGATGTCAGCGTTCTCAAGGAGGTGAGCAAGCGCGACGCCAGCAAAATGATCGAGCGCCTCCTGGAAGAACAGGGAGGGGTGAGTGATGGACCACCTTTCTAGCAGCCAGATGAATCTCTATTTCCAATGCAGCTTGAAATACAAGTTTCAGTACATTGATAAGCTGCCTAAACCTTTCAAATCTTCCGGCTTGGTATTCGGGGGCGCCATCCATTCCGCCATTTCCTGGTTCCACAAGAAGCAGCTGGCCGGGCGCAGCGTCCCTCTGGAAAAACTGTACTCCATTTTTACTGCCGACTGGTACGGGCAGAAAGTGGAGAGCGACATTCGCTACCGGGAAGGGGAGACGGAAACAGCCCAACTGCTTTTAGGCCGGGAAATCCTCAATCTCTATTACCACCAGCCGCGAAAGCAGGTGAGGGGAACCGAGATCCCGTTTACCGTTCCCCTGGTGAGTCCTGGAAATGGGGACCACCTGGGCATCAACCTTGAAGGCTATATTGACCTTCTGGAGGAAGGCGACAGCATCGTGGAGTTCAAGACGTCAATCAAAACCATGGATCTCAAAGACTTGAATCTGCAGCTCACCGCTTACAGCTATGCCTACGAGATGCTCTACCAAAAGCGGCCCAAGAGCCTGAGAGTGGTCAATTTCCTTAAGCTCAAAAAGCCCAAGATGCTCTCGCTGGAGGTGAAGCCGGCTTGTATCGACCACCAGCGGTTCTTCCATCTGGCTAGGGAAGCACTCAAGGGCATCCGGTCCGGGGTTTTCTTTCCCAGGCACAGTTGGTGGTGCAATGGGTGTGAGTACAGAGAGCCGTGCCGGGTTTGGGGCGGGAAATAGGCTATGCCAAATGGAATTTGGGGCAAGTGTAATCTTCACTTGCCCTTTTTAAACTACCGATTTCATCCTCTTTCCAAGAAGCTGACGGCCAGAATAGGAAAGGCATCACCCTGATGACTTATGGTTTGTTCGCCTTTGGAGTGCTGCAAATCACTTATGAATTAATTTCGATGCGGTTCGTGAAAATCCATTGAATAGATGCACTCAAAAGATAACCTAGTTCAGAAGAGAACCCAGCTTGACGTAACTTCTCTATGACTGTACTCTGGCGGTGCAATGCTTCCTGGCCATGACGAATCTCGATGGTTCATACCAATTTGTTACCAGGTCCGGCAGTATGCGAAGTTCCGGTGCACGGCACTTTGGCGAGGGATCGAGACTTCGATTTCGATCCCCTAAAAAAATCGGAGCGATCCCAGTGAAGACAATAGGAACACTTGCCGAAAATAGATTGGCATTAATCCCGCCAAGACATTGGAAGACGCATGAGTTCTGTTTCTTTTTGCACGACAATTTGGTGCGACTGCTCGTAGAGTATGAATCAAGCGGTGCCCATGAATGGGTAAGCGAAGCCTTTAAAAGGGTAAAAGCCGATTTGGGTGTTGACGCTGATGGGATCGACATGCTGTCGTTCATGAAGGAACACAATCTCATCGAGCCATACAGACATCACCTCATAAGCCACTTGGTGCTCGCGCTTACAAGCGATATGCTCCATTTCCTTTATGAGGCCCTAAGTTGTTTCGAGAAGAGGAAGTTCTCGGTTGCGTATTCCCTCCTTCGCAAGCCACTTAAGGAAAATCTTCTGTTTCTATCTTGGTTGCTAGGCAATAAAGACGATTTTTTGGAGCGATTTGCGGCAAATAATTATCAGACTCTCAATGGAGTTGGAAAAGACAAGCAGATAGAGATTCTCGCTGCCGCGATTCAGAGACTTGCAACAGCCGAAGCTTTTGATGCAAGCCTAATTAGGGACATCATCTACTCGAAAAGCGACAGTTCCGGATTCGAACCAATATGGCAACGCGCAACTCATCTGATAACATCCCAGGGCGAACTCCTAAAAACAGAGGACTATACAATCAATTTTATCTTCGAGAGTTCATCATTCGATCATTATTTCGACCTACTGTACTCCAAACTTCCCTATTTGCTCATTTTCGTCACTCAGGTTACGATCGAGTGCTTCAATTTGATACTGAAAGTCAACGAGAAGACGTTTAGTCATCTTGTGATCACCACGATGGGTTGCTATGAGGCGTTATTTCTTCGGGGCAGGGCTCAACCGATAGCGCGATTACTCAATAAGAGCCTAGAACCTTTTTTGAAGTGCATTCACTGCGGTGCGCCCCTGCGAATTGACCGGCGTAACGCGCCAGCACTGTATTTAGACGAACATATGCGATGCAAAAGCTGCGGCTTAGTGTCGCAAATTCCTCTATATTGGCTATTTTGCGTAGCAAAGGTTTCAATTAGCAGAGAGCACTCCGATGCTGGCTAACCGCTCGTTGCACGGATCTCTTCGGGCAGCTTAATTGGCAACTCCACAATAAACCTCGACCCCTTGCTTTCGCCATCGGACTCTACCCAGATTTTTCCGCTGTTTGCTTCGATAATGCCCTTGCAAATATACAGACCCAGTCCGGTTCCTCCGGCATTTAGCCGCGTGGTATCTCTGCCTCGGGAAAACCTGGCAAAAAGATACGGAATTTCGGTTTCGGGAATGCCGATGCCGGTATCGGTTACGGTAATCCTGACCACCGGGCCAACAATACCTTTGCTCTGCCAATTTGGAGCTTGAGATTGTTTCGATGACTGGTCTCTAGCCGGTGCTTTGTAGCTGGAAGCCTCGGCCTGTTCCAGACGGAGAGTAACTCCTCCACTTTTTGTATATTTTATGGCGTTGTCCACCAGATTGGAAATGGACTCCCTGATTCGCGATCCGTCGATTAAGAGTTCCGGCAACTCTTTTTCCGGTTTCTGATATTTGAGGTATAGCCCCATGTCTTTGGCTTTGGGGTAGAGCGTATCCAGGATTTGCTGGCAAATGTCTTCGATCTTGTGCCGCTTGAAATCAAAACTCATTCCGCCCGATTCCAGCTTGGCAGCGCTTAGCAGATCTTCGGTCAGCGTTGACATGCCTGTGGTGATCGAAAATGTTTTTTTCAAAACCTCCATCTGTTCTGGTGGCACTTGGCCGTATGAGCCTTCCATGAGCAGGGAGACATAGCCCTTGATGCCCGTTATAGGAGCGCGCAAATCATGGTAGGCGCGGGAAACAAATTCGGTTTTGGCCCGATCCAGCCTTTTAAGCTGATCGTTGGTCTTAGCCAGATTGTCGGACATTTTCTGTAGTTGCTCTTTTCTTTCGGAAATTTCCTTGTTGGCGATTTCCAACCTATAGTTTGCAATCTCAAGCTTGCTGTTGGCGACTTCCAATTCTTCTTTGCGCTTAACTTCGTTGAGGACACTTTTCACCATGAAAATCGATAGAGTCGTGAGGACCATGAACATTATGGCCTTGTAGAGTCTCTGTTCGGGGGTATCAGCTATAAAGATTTCCATCAGGGAGGCGCCGATAATGAAAATCGCCAAGAGTTCAAAAGCGACGACTTTTATGTTCATCCATTTATACTGGACGATGGCATAAGTTGTGAACCCCACGAAGATCAAGGAGCATGAGACATCAAAGTTAGTGAATTTTTCATAACCCATGGCCGGCAAAATCAAACCGAACAAAATACTTCCGGCACCATAGAGTAAAAACCCTATCAGGATTGTCCGGTAGCGATTCTTTTCCTCGCCTGAGCTTTTCAGATTGCGTCTAACCAGCTCATAAAGCACGACCAGGTAGGTGAGCATAAAAAAGATCATGTATGGGACAAATAGGGGTCCGACTTCTTCGCTGGTGCCAGTGATGCTGTCGGGCTTAATGTTGGTAATCACCAAGTTATTAATCAACGGCAAGACAATAAAAAATAGTCCGATTAAGCCTATCGATAACCGAGTGATTCGTTTCTTAGAGTGGTTTTGTAAATCGAATATCCAGATTAGCAGGAATGTCGGAATCAAAGCGGCAGAGGAATAGGCCAATTTGTCAAAAATCGCGGAGTGGGTTTTATAAACAAAAAAATCGGCCAACGACCAGACGAGAGTGGAAAAGGCAAAGAGCGCAAACGATAATTTTCCTTTCTCTGTCCGGGCACCAGAAAGAACTACTACCCCCAGTATGAGATTTATGATCCCCGTAAAGATAATTATATTTGCGATCATTTATTTTTATGGTTTGAAAAGGGTCGAAAAATGGAACCGATATCGGATAAAAGGCAAAGGATTCGATTGGATGAAGGGATTCAGATGAAGGTTTTCTTACAAAAAAATTATACCACAAAAAGAGGCCGACTCATAATCAGGCTGCGAAAATGAAGGAACCTGTAATTTTACGCTCCAAATTCTTTTCCTAGCTCATCGCAGGTTTCAACGAGTTTTTGAAGTTGGGCCTCGGTGTGATTGGCCGTTGGCATGAATCGAATCAGGGCTTTCCCTTTGGGTACAGCCGGGTAACGGGCACATGGCGCCAAGATGCCATGATCCTCTAATCCCTTGGCTATTGTCTGGGCTTTCCCTTCATCTCCGATCAACCAGGGAACAACGTGATAATCACCCAGGACTTGAAAGCCTCCTGCTTTGAGCTGATCCCTGATGAAAGCGGCATTTTTCAGCACCCGCTCTCGTCTCCAAGGCTCCTGCTCAGCTATCTCTAAGGCCTTGATAGCCGCTGCCGGAATGGACGCCGGCAGAGTGGCTGAAAACATATAGCCTCGGGCGCTGACGCGAAGATATTTTATGAACGTTTCATCCCCAATGGTAAAACCGCCCCTGACACCAAACCCCTTAGAGAAAGATCCCACCAAAAAATGAATTCTATCTTCCACGCCAAGGAGTTCCGCAGAACCTCGACCACATCTACCCAAAACTCCGCTACCATGAGCGTCATCCACCAGAAGCATGGCACCGTACTTTTCTGCCAGCTCAACCATCTCGTTGAGTGGAGCTAAATCGGCCGCCATAGAGAAATAGCCGTCAGTTACTATCAGCTTACGCTTGGAAGCTGATCTTTTTAAAAGATCCTCCAGGTGATTGGCATCGCAGTGGTGGTAGAAATAGGTTTTGTCCGGTCTGGCCATCTTCACCGCATCGAAAAGACTCGCATGATTTTCCATGTCAGAAAATACGGCGGTACTTTCCGACCCGGAATTAAGTCCGGGGAAAAGTGTTGCGAGCGGTGGCTTGACAACAGTTGTGATTAGCCCTTGGCTGGTCAGGGTGACTGAATTAAAGAAAATTGCCGACTCCGACCTCATGAATTTCGCGATGGCTTTTTCCACTGAGTGGTGCACATCAGTGTATCCGGATACGATTCCGGAACTGGTGGTGCCTACTCCATAGTCGTCGATTGCCTGCTTCGCTGCTGTTTTGAGAACCGGGTGATTGGATAAACCCAGATAGCTGCAGCTACAGAATTGCAGCATCATTTTTCCGGCAACGCAGATTTCTTCCGCTGCCGGAGAACCGGCTACGGTATTTATAACTGGATAGATGCCCATAACGGCTTTCGCCAGTTCGCGAATGGGCAAAAGGGGATCGTTATTTCTCTCAGTCCTCAAGGTACATCCTTATTTAGCCGCAGATACGTTACCTTGTCCTCCCGGCGAGGGGAAAATCCAGACCGCCGTTTCATTCCATCCGTCTCCGTGCCGATAAGTCTGCCATTGGGTTCCGATGGAACATTAAGACTATAGTCTGTGTGCGCTAATTTAGACTAAAGTCTATGGACAATGCAAGTAAAAATGCGCCTAACTCTTCCCATGTTTGGAGAAGAACTGAAAAAAGCCCGCAAGGCATCGGGATTGACCCAGGAGGAGCTTGCCGCCCGAGCAGGTCTCCACAACACCTATATCTCGCTTCTGGAAAGAAATAGAAAATCTCCCACCCTTGACAGCCTCTTCCGGATCTGCAAGGCTCTCGGCATTTCGGCTTCCAGTCTCATTGAGCAAGTCGAAAAGCCGCAGGGCGATAAGGATCGATAACAGTAATCCATTTACCGCTTCTTGTCGGCCAAGAGTCCGTCCAGAGATTGAGGACATTTCGTTCGGACAGAGGACCTTCAATGAAAATCTATTTTGCCGGTCCATTATTCTCAGAATCTGAGCGGGATTGGATTCGGAAAGTAAAGAAAGAGATCGAAGAGTTGGCTGAATCACAGGGCAAGCAAGTCAACGTCATCTGGCCATATGAGCTTATTGGCCAATCCGAAATTGATCAGCTTGGTGAAAAAGCAAGACTCGAGATGTTCTCCCGATGCAAACTCCATCTCGACGATGCTGATATACTGATAGCCCTTTTGGATGGAGCCCAGGTCGATGATGGTACTGCTTGGGAGATCGGGTACTACTACGCTTTGAGGAGGGGCAAGGTAATCGCTATTCGGACAGACTTCAGGAGGGCTGGAGAGTCTGAAGAAGCCAAGGTTAATGCCATGATCGAGTGTTCTTGTGATTGGATCGTTAGGTCCAGGGAGGAGCTTTTGGAAATGATTTCTCAGCTCTTCTAATGCAACGCCCTAAGGACGCAGAGGAGCGGGGCAATCCAGCCGAAAACCTGCTCCTTTATACGTCCCCTCAGATAATGGTGGATTTTGACACTCAGCAGCCATCAGTGGTATCGTAAATGAATGGGAAAACAAACCAATAATAAAGTTAATGCACTTAAGATGGGGGTGGCCATGAGCACTCATTTTTCACGCGGATCTCTCTGGCACCGGTGGGATCTACATTTCCACACCCCAAGTTCTTTTGACTACGAAGACAAGAGCGTGACTTGTAAGCGGCTCGTCGATACCCTCATCGCAAACTATGTTCGCGTCGTGGCAGTCACTGATCACCACAACATTGATGTGGCTCGTATTCGAGAAATGCAAAAGCTCGGTGCTGACAAGCTAACCGTACTTCCTGGAATCGAACTGCGGAGCGACCAAGGCGGAGACCCCATTCACTACATCTGTATATTTCCCGAGGATTGCGATCTTGATCATGTGTGGACGACGCTTCAAGGAAGTCTTGGGCTGACTCCAGTAGCGATTCGAGAGAAGGGGGGCGACGATAGCATCTATGTGCCCCTTGAAAAGGGCGCGGAGGAAACACAGAAGTTGGGAGGCGTGGTGTCCATCCATGCCGGGGCCAAGAGCAATTCCATTGAAGGCATTCGAAATAAGGAACAGTTTCAGGAACGTATTAAGTTCGACATTACGAAAAAATGGGTGGACCTGATGGAAATCGGCCAACTTAAGGACATCGACGCCCACTTGAATAAGATTTTCCCCACGACAGGACTTAATAAACCGCTGATAATTTGCTCGGATAACCACCGGATCTCAAATTACTCGGTAAAAGCACCTCTTTGGTTTCGAGCTGACCCAACTTTTAGAGGATTACTGATGGTTCTGCGCGAACCGTTCGGGCGCGTTTTCATTGGTGACCGCCCCCCTGAACAAGTTCGTGTTGAGCAGAACCCCACTAAGTATGTCCGATGGAATTGCATTTTTGCGAAAATCAACGGCACCAGCTTCTCAAAAGTGGTTTAGTGGCAGTATCTTGTTTAATCCTGGGCTCATCGCCATTGTCGGCAACAAAGGTAGTGGGAAGAGTGCGCTTTCCGACACGCTTGGATTGGTCGGGGCAAGCAAGAATTGCGAAGCATGTTCATTTCTTAATAAGAAGAGATTCCGGCATCCCACTGGCGGGTATGCGGGGCACTTCGAAGCGACCCTGGAATGGGAGTCTGGTGAAGAAGTCTCGCGATGTTTGGCTGACCTTGTACTGCCGGAGGATATTGAACGGCTCAAATATTTACCTCAAGATCATGTTGAAACAGTGTGTAACGAGCTTGCCGGAGTTGGGGAGCGTTGCTTCGAACAGGAGCTAAAGGGCGTCATTTTTTCACACGTTCCTGAGATACAGCGTCTAGAACAGGCAACCTTAGACGATCTCACGCGTTTTCAGACAGGCGAAAAGCAGAAAAGGATCGATTCTCTCTTGAAACAGCTTCGCGAAATCAGTCGATCCAGGGCTCTACTCGAAATAGAAGCCGATCCGAGAACTAAGCGGGAAATCAAGGAGAAAATTAAACGACGCGAACTTGAAATCGAGGCACACGACAAAGCCAAACCTGTCGAAAAGCCCGATCCAAATGCGAACGCAGATAGCCCGCCTCCGGATCAAGAATTATTGAAAGAGCTCTCAGCCGCTGTGGAGGCCAAGAGTGCAGTTGAAGGACAAATCACTGAAGCCGAGGAATGCCAGCGATCTGCAGAGCGCCGTCATGCGGTCGCCAAGCGACTGATAGAAAAAATTGACAACTTCCAAAAGGATTTTGATGTTTTTGCCGCCTCCTTGATTGAAGACGCTACGGAACTCGGATTGAGCGGGAGTGACCTTGTCTCTTTGAATGTGAACAAGTCCGGTGTTGAAAATATTAGGAAGGCTGCATTTTCATTGATTGCTGATACCAAAAAGTCTCTCGATGAGAACGACCCGCAAAGTCTGCGCAACCTGTTAATGGAAAAGCAAGGTGTTCTTTCTGAGATTCAAGCCAAACTCGACGCTCCCAATCGTGCCTATCAAGCCTATCTTAAGGATCTCGCCACCTGGCAGGAAAAGAAAACAAAGCTCGAAGGAAGTGAAAGCGAGCCTGAGTCATTGAAGGGGTTGAAGAAAGCACTCTCTACCTTTGATCATCTTCCCGCCAAAATTGCGGATTTGCGATCAGAGCAGGCCAGGCTTGCTATTGAAATCCATACCGAAAAGTGCGCTCAGGCAGCCGTGTATCGAACCCTTTATGAACCTGTCCAACAATTTATCGATTCGCACGTGCTCGCAAAAGACAAGCTGAAACTTGAATTTCGAGCTGAGTTGACGAATCAAGACTTTGCCGATAGGCTCCTCGACCTGCTAGCATTGAATCGTCGGGGCAGCTTCATGGGAGTCGATGAGGGCAGAGCAAAAGCGGAAAGTTTCACCCAAACTGCCGACTGGGAAAAATCTGAATCGGTTCGGAAATTTCTTGAAGAGGTCGACCGCGCACTCCATGAGGATCAGCGAGAGAATCCGGCTCCACCGATGCAGCTCCGTGAGCAACTTTTGAGTAAGAAGAAAGTCGAAGAGGTTTTTGATTTGTTGTATGGGTTGGAATATGTCGAGCCCCGATACATTCTGCGCTGGGACGGGAAAGAACTTTCTATGCTATCTCCGGGTGAACGTGGAACTCTTCTTCTCGTATTCTACCTCCTGATCGACAAGGGCGATATGCCGTTGGTAATTGATCAACCGGAAGGCAACCTCGACAATCTTACTGTCGCAAAGGTTCTGGTTGACTGCATTCGAGAGGCGCGGAAAAGGAGACAGGTCTTCCTCGTTACGCACAACCCTAACTTGGCGGTTGTTTGTGATGCCGATCAAGTAATTCATGCTTCCATGGATAAAGCTAACGGCAACGCTGTAACATATACATCAGGAGCTTTGGAAAACCCAACGATGAGCCAGCACGTGACCGATGTTCTGGAGGGCACGCGTTGGGCCTTTGGGGTTCGCGATGAAAAGTATAAGGTTGGGGAGTAACACAGGGCAAATTTTGTTCGGTCACATTTCATTCAAACCCGGATTCATAATACTTTATGCCACTGTAGACAAAACAGAATGATCGATAAAAAAGAGATCGAATCGAAAGCAAGAGAATTTGAGATCCATCCCGCCAATGTCGAAAGGGATTATGTTTTTGGATGGTTACTTTTTGGTATCTTCTCCATTAGTAATCTCAAAGAGACCATTTTTCTGAAAGGTGGGAATGCGCTTAGAAAAGGATACTTTAAGAACACCCGGTTCTCCACGGACCTGGACTTCGGAATACCTGGTGACGTGAATCAAAATCTTTTGCTCAATGAAATCAATAAAGTCTGCGATTTCATCCAGGAACGTGCTGGGGTCGTTTTCGTTAAGGAGAATAATAGAATTGAAGAGAAATTTGCAGCCGCTGAAGCTCCACTACCTGGGTTACGTGTCTGGGAAGTCCGGATATATTTCAAAGATTTTTATGGTAACTCTGATTATATCATAATTAAGATATCCATGGATATTACTCGTTTTGATAAGGTTTTACTTCCGATCCAAAATCGCGAATTAATCCATCTTTATTCAGATGCGGATGAGTTAATTTGTAACATACGCTGCATGAAGTTAGAGGAGATAATCGCAACAAAGTTGAAATGTCTGCTCCAAAGGCAGCACGCACCGGATCTGTTTGATTATGTTCACACGGTTAAGCTTTTGGGCGGTGAATTGAACAAACAAGAAGTGGTGAGGACATTTGTCAGGAAGACTATTTTTGGACAGAATCCCTATATTTTAAAGGATATTTTGCATAAGACTCCTTTAGATTATTTTAGGGAATATTGGCATGCGACAATCATATGTGCCAAGCAACTTATATTTGAAGCCGAAGAGGCTATCACACTCTTTCTTGCCGATTTGGAAAGTCTTTTTTCAATTTATCCTAATAACGGCTACGCGCGGTTCGCATATTTTGGACCAGAATTACGCATACCTATTATGAAAGCTGGCCGAACGCAGACGCTGTTGAAAATTGGCTATAAAGGATCAGACAGAATGGTTGAACCCTACTCTTTGAAGTACCTTCAACGGAGGGATGGTACAGAGCGAGAGTACTTGTATGTGTACAATGTCTCAGGTGGGGAAAACCGACCAGGGATAAGAATATTTGTTGCTGAAAGAATTGAAGCCATAGAAAACACTGAAGAAAAATTCGAGCCTCGGCATCCTATTGAATTGTGCAAAGCAGGGGAGAAACCGGAAAATCCGTACCTTTTTGATCCTGAAAGACCGATCCCTTCTCCGAAAAGAAGACGTTCTAAATCATTCGGACCAACGTATATTTATCAATGTAGTTATTGCGGAAAGAGGTTCGCCAGGAAATCCAATAACGCAATCTTGCGTCCGCATAAGAGCAAGAGTGGTTATCCCTGCGGCGGTAGGCATGGATTTTACGTCACTACCAAATACTAATGCGGTATGTCATTAAGTTATGGATTTAAAGAAAATGGTTTAAACATATGGAAATTCTAGATTGCCTCGAATATTGGTCAGGTTTATGGGGACCTCTATTAACTGCTGCGGTTGCGGGTTTTGGCGTATGGGTGGCGTACAGAGCCTTGCGAGGGCAGATCAAAACTTCAGAAAAGACCCTCCAAGTATTGAAGGAACAGGTGCAAGCCTCTAATAATCAAACTCAGTTCCAGACATACTTGAAATTAGAAGACGAGTGGAATTCCGAGGAAATGTTGAAATACCGAAAAGAAGCGGAAAAAATGATGTCCGATGAAACTCAACTGCCCCGATTGGAAAATATCTTGGAGTTTTTTGAGAAATTTGCCCTTTTCAAAACACGAAATGCACTGGATATAGATTTTATTTTACGAAGTGTTCTTGGGTTTTATGCAGTGCGATATTATTATTACAACAAGGAGAATATTGGGATTTTACGCAACAAATTTAGTGAACCATTATTATATGAAGAATTGGAGAAGTTATATTACGATTATGTCAAGTTTGATGAAAAAACAAGCAGTAGAACACCGGAAGAATTCGAAGAGGTATTAAATTGCACTGACTACGATTCGATCTGACAACGGCATCCTTTCCGTGGGTATGTAAGAGAAAGTCTAAGCTGTCAGAGGCAGCTCCCTTCTATCTAACATCTTCTGTCTTGCCAAGGAAAGATTTCCGAAGAAGGTTTGAATTGGAGTCTTTCCCTGGCACCTTTTACCTTGGTGTGGCCTCCTGGTGTTGTAGTAATCAAGCCAGGCGTCCAGATCCTGCTGAAGCTCCTCTACTCCTGTATAAATCTTTTTCCGGAAGGCAATCGAGTAGAATTCCTCCAAGATGGTCCTATGGAACCGCTCGCATATTCCATTGCTCTGCGGGCTCTTCACCTTGGTCCTGGTATGATCGATGTCATTGATGGCCAGAAAAAGCTGGTAGTCATGGGAATCCGGTTTTCCGCAGAACTCGGTCCCCCGATCCGTGAGAATCCGAAGAAGAGGAATGTCTTTTTCTTCGAAGAAAGGAATGACCCTGTCGTTTAACAGATCGGCCGAGTTTATGGGCTGCTTTGTATTGTAGAGTTTGGCAAAACCCACTGCGGAGAAAGTGTCAATAAAGGTTTGCTGGTAGATTCTGCCCACGCCTTTGAGAGTTCCCACATAGAAGGTGTCCTGGGCGCCAAGATACCCGACGTGTTCAGTCTCGATCTCGCCCCAGGCAGTCTTTTCATCTTTTGCTTTCTCAAGAGCCCGGAGTTGGGCCTCGGTCAGTACCTTGCCAGTCTCGGCGACCTGCTTTTCGAGGGCTTTGAGGCGCTTTTGGAAGGTTTCAAGCCCATGGCGCAGCCAGACACAGCGGACGCCGGCAGCCGAGATAAAAATACCTTCCTGGCGCAGGGCATCACTAACCCTTACCTGGCCAAGTGAAGGATTCTCCAAGGCGAGCTCAACGACAGCTCTTTCCACATCCTCGGGGATTCTATTCTTCAGGTTGGGAACTCTTCGGGTCTTTTCTTTGAGAGCATCCAGGCCACCTTCCTCATACGCATTTCTTACGCGGTAAAAGGTGTCCCGGCTGTAGCCCATTACCCGACAGGCTTCAGAGACGTTCTTGAGGTAACTTGCCAGCTCTAGCAATCCGAGCCTGTTCTTGATAAGCTTCTCATGGATAGTCATGGCGTACTCCTTTCCATAGTTTGTTTGCCCACAGAAAGGATACCCTTGACTATCCTCTTTCAAAAGCCTTAACTGTCCGATCAAATCGTAGCTATCTCAATTAAATACCACCAAGCAGAGTTTCTTCGAAGGTGAATCCACCAACTAAGTTCTCACTTGGATTAACTTATTTTTCATAACACCTGCTTTCACCTCTCCCTATATCGCCAGCACCACAAAAACCTGTGACGCTATTGTGACAAAGAGGTGATAACAAGTGGCATCTTCTGGCTACAACTTTCACTATTTGCAACCAATATTCTTGGCTAATCTGAGGGAAATTCCTTTAATTGAAGCCATAGATTGAATGTATCTGGTTCGGGTTCGACTCCCGTTACCCGCTCAGGTTTTGAGAAGAGAGCTTCGGCTCTCTTTTTGCTTTGTATCAGCCAAAATTCGGTCTTCCCACGTCCCGATTATTTGACTCATTTTGACCGGAAAAGCCTGGATTGTGACGCTATTGTGACAACTTTTTGTAGAAGGGCCGCCGAACCTGTCCAGGATGCTCACGGCTTCGCGAAGAACGGCACGATTGATATGTGCATACCGCATTGTTGTCCGAATGTCCGAGTGCCCGAGAAGCGCCTGGACAGCACTTAGGTTGGCGCCTGCCTGTGCCAGATGCGACGCGAACGTATGCCGCAAGGTATGCCACCCTATTTTCCGGAGGCTTGCCCTTTTGCATATGGCATGAAGCTTTTTACAACAGACGTGCTGTTTGAGCGGATTATCATAAAGGTCTGGAAAAACAAGACCATCGTTTCTTCTCATTCGGTAAAGTGTTTGGCGGACCGAACTGGACATGGGAATATGTCGGATGCGGTTACTTTTTGTGCTGCCGAGCACTCCCTTGGCGTATGCCTGCTTGATTGTGAACTCACCTGTCCTAAAATCGACATCCTCCCAAGTTAGGGCGATAAGCTCTCCGAAGCGGAGACCGGTTCCAAGAGCTACGGCAAGCATGTCTCGCCAACTGCTATCTGATGCATCCAGGAGTCTTTGGCATTCCTCCGGCGTCAGGAAATCATATTTTTGCGGTGGGACCTTCAGATATTTGATAATCGGGAAGGTCTCGATCTGGCCCCATTCTACCGCGCATTGGAAAGCTTTCTTCAGCACCGCCAAGTGGTTATTGATTGTTTTCGGGGAAAGTTTCACATTGATTTTCTTGGCCTTGTATATTTCCACATCCAGATTGCTTATGCTATCAAGCTTCTTACGGCGGAAATAGGGGACCAAGTGGACCCGAAGGATCGTTTCCTTGCTGATAATTTCCGAGTGCTTGTTGTTATTCTTGGCGTAGGTTTCAAACCAATCCCAGGTAAAATCTCTGAAAGCAGGAATTTTCTTCTTCTCCGGATCGAGCGGTTCGCCTCTGGCCAGTCTCTGCTTTAAAACCAACTCCCAGGCCAGCGCACCGGCTTTAGAATTTTCCGGGCTGGGCCGCCGGTAGCGAGATCGGTTGAAACAGAAATCCACCCACCATTTATTGTTTCGTTTTCTTGCTCCCATAATTTAAAGTTTAATCGGATCAACGCGTTCCGTTTCCAAATATCTCTCGATATCGTCTCTTCTAAATCTCAAGACTCCGCCGATTTTGTGAAACGGCAGTTGGCGTTTGTTTACCAGCCGGTAAACCGTGGCTTTGGAAATAGCCAGAAACTCCGCCAATTCATCCGGGGTAAAAAACGCCTTTATTTTATTTTCCGCATCGGAACCGATGGTCATTTAATTGTTAAGGAGCGATATAGGGGTACAGCTTTTAGCTGGCTATACTTGTCTATACCACTCTACATCTTAGAAGGGTTGATTACAAGTGAACGCCTTTATCATAGAGTGGTTTGAATACTAGAAAAAGGAGCGGGATTTTGCTTTTGGAGTCAAAAAAGTCCTTGCTTTTGCAAGGGACAAAATGGGATATTTTTTTTGAAAACGACAAGATAGGGTGGAACCCTTTCGGATTTTCCTGATAACTCGGATTGTAGCTTGCCTCACAATTGGTGGCGTTGCCCTTTGGCAATGGAACAATAACCACGGCATGACGAGATTCTGGAATCAAGAGACATGAAGATTTTTTACTCCTGGCAATCCGATCTTCCAAACAAAACCAACCGATCCTTTATCGAAGCAGCGCTTCAAAAGGTTGCTTCCGCTCTTTCCTCTGACGAATCCATTAATATTACTCCCGTGATCGACCGTGACACAGCTGGTGTTCCCGGTTCGCCGGATATCGGTCAGACAATCCTAAGGAAAATAGATGAAAGTGACGTCTTCGTTGGAGATGTCTCAATAGTTAATTCCGAAACAGGGGATAGACCGGCACCCAACCCCAATGTGCTTATCGAACTGGGCTACGCTCTCAAAGCAAAGGGGGAGAGCCGGTTGATTATGGTCCAGAATACTGCTTTCGGCAGTCCTGAGAAACTGCCTTTTGATCTCAGGATGAAGCGAGTCATTTCCTATCAACAAAAGGGAGATGATCCGGAGAGAGCGCCCGAACGGAACGCTCTGGCCCAAAGACTGGAGGTAGCTATCAGGACCATGATTCCGGAGATCAAATTGTCACGCGAAGTTTCCGAAGTACCGGCGAGAACTCCAAGTCAAGAGCTGCTGGATATAATCCACTCGCCGGCTGAACGGGTCCGGATTGAAAAACTGGTGATGGGTGAGGCCAACGAAGTCTTTGCCCGGCTCGAAGCCGCTGATCTCAAAGAATTGTTGGCTCAATTTTCAGAGGAGTTATTCCTTTCCAAGGTGAAGGAATACGAAGAGGCGGTTTCTGAGCTTGAGAAGATATTTTCTGTAGCCGGGCAATGGGGAGAAGCTCACCACGAAAAGCTTTGGACCAAAGCACTAGAAACGATCGGCAATCCGCCGGAACCAGCGACCCCCTGGAAGGACATTTGGTTGAATCTTCGCCGATATCCTGCGCTTCGGGCACTCTACTGCTGCGGAATCTCGGCTTTATACGCCGGAAATTATGGCACACTCCATGCGATTTTCGAGCGCCCGAAGATCTGGCGACATGAAAATGAGGAACATTTCTATCAGCACGTCAATGTTCACGGTGTGATGCCTAAAGAAGTAGGGAAACATCTGCCCGGTATGAAACAGCGATACGCGCCGGCAAGTGACTATCTGCACGAGTCCTTAAGGCCGATTCTTAAAAACGCTCTTCCGAACGAAAAAGTTTATACCAAGGCCTTCGACTGCTTTGAATATTTCTTTTCGTTGGTTTTTGCCCACCTGAGACTGCAGAATGAAGAATTGCATTTCTGGACCCCAGTCGGGTGCTATGGTTGGCGGCAGAAAGGCATTGTGGAGCAAGTTTTTCAGGAAGCCAAAGCTGCAGGGGATTCTTGGGGACCGCTTGTGGCTGGCTTTTTCGGCGGGTCATACGAGAGTTTTGCCAAAGCCAGGACCGCCGTTGATGAACACTTGGCGAGACTTAATTGGTATTAAGCAGATCGAAACCCTTTGTGTGTGTGTTTAATCAATGCCAAACCGGAACGGTTGCCGAGTTTGACTGCTCGATCTTGAGTATGAACCTGTCGCTCCAAGTAACGCGGCGATCAAACGACTGTTGAACGCTCGAAGTTGGTCGAGGATATTGCCCTGCATCGTAGGAAACGCGAACCCTATCGACGCACCGCCAAATCTGGCCTCGTGAAAAAGAGCATTCCGAAGCCGGGAAATCTCCGATCCTGATGAATCAGCGTTGCCCCAGGAAGGTAATGGAATTTGGAGTGAATCGGCTAAGTACTCGACGCGACCAGCATGGGTCCTGGACTCCTGGCACGAAATAGACGCACGAATCCTGTAGATCGTGTCCAGAACAATGTATTGCATCATGAATCGTTCGAAATATTGGACATACGACTGTGAGAACAAGAACCAGTGAATGGCTCCAAACATCATGGACGCCATTCTATCAGCCTGGTGCTGGTGCCAAAACCTCTCGGCAAGATCGAGCAACCTTGGTACATCCTGCTCTGAAAGGGTGAAATCGGTGAGCATGCCAGGTCTCAAAGCCACCTTGTAAAAATGGCCCCATCCTTCGGGCGAAAACCGAAGGCCTTGCGACCATCCAAAGACAGTTATTAGAAATTCGAGTAATTCGGCTGGACCTGTTCCTCTTCTGTACTCCATTAGGTGGGTGGCGGGGAGAGTAAACCATGGAACTGGAATCGGTGGACACCGTTCCCCGGAAGTTCCGTGCGTTGTTTGGATGGCAGGCAAAAACCAATCGTCATGAATATGCCCCGACTCACGTACGTACATCACTGAGTCCTCGAACTCCGGTAGCGGCATGATGCGAATGGTACCTGTCTCGTAGGTACGCGGTTCTGGGAACCACCCGAATTTCATTTGAATCCAGCTCCACTCCTACTCTTCAAACCGAAAGTTCATGAGCACCCCATAGGGAGGAAGGAGTTTCAAACGATATACCCCCTTTGAGTCTAGACTCAATATACTCTCCTCCGGCCCCAATTAGATCTTATCCTCGGTGAAGACAGAATCAAGGCCTATGGCCTTTCTCGAGCTTGTTGACTTCATATATCATGATGTGGTGAAGTCGCTGGAGATCTCGTTGCGTCAATTCTTTCAGGGAACTGATCGGTTTCTTAAGGGGGATTCGTTCCTGAGCCAATAGATGGAGGTTTTCTTTAGTGATCCCGAGCTCGCCTGCACGTGCATAGATTGGCTTAAAGAGGCTCTCTTTCCATTTCTCGGGGGCCTTCCTGCGGATTTTGGGTCTTGCCATTGCGATCTGTGCATGCAGCCATTGAACCGCACGGTCGGAGTCTTGGGCGAGAATTTCCTTGTAGCTGGTTACGTCGAATTCGTTTTTGAGGCTACTCCAAATCCTTTGCGCGGCTCGTTGAGTGTCTTTTCCTGCCGCTGTGTGGAAATCAATATATTCCTTCACTAAGCCCTTGATTTTGCGAGCTGTCGCGTTTGAAATGTGCTTTCCGCCCGGATCGGTCTGAACAACTGCCTTGCGGACCACACGTTCGGTGTAAATGCTCAAATCTCGTCCGGCAACCATGTTGCCTTTTCCTGACACTCTTTGGAAGACATGTGGGGAATCATCAGAAACAGGCGAGTGCGTATCTAATTCTTTAACTCTTAAGAACCATTCGTCGCGGTGCTTCCGAAGCTCGCTTTCTGAAAACTTTCGTCCTCTTGGATGCTGATCGTTATAATGTTCAACCTCTGCATGGCAATCAAAGCATAAGGGAATACAGTTCTCAAAGCTGTCATCTACCCCTTTGGAGGTAGGCCGAATGTGGTGCGTCTCAATTCTAACGCCGCAAAACTTATGGCATATGCAACAACAGCGTCCTGAGGCCACGAGCGCTGCATCGACGACATCTTTTGGAAAACTCATCGCGCCTCCTGCGAATTCAAACAGCTGCTTAGTTCCAATGCGTCTAGCGGCCAAGAAAACACTGTGAGTCCAGAAACATAATTCGCAGTTAATACCGTTTGCTGTCAAGCGCTTTTTCACTATCTGGCGAGATGAGCGCCCGTTCTTCCCCGGTGTCCCCAAACTGTTAGCCAGGTCAATATCCATTTGCGGTTCACTCAATTTAGGAATATATTCTTTACCCATGGCAGGGACATTCACTCATTTCATGGTTTGTCAAGAGGCCAAGAGTTGGCAGGAGCGGTCTAAGCTCGATAGTGAACTTTGGCGTCTTCTCGAGAAACACTCCGAATTCTTATTTCTCGGTGCCGTCAGCCCGGACTTGCCCTATTTAAGTTTTAAAACAGGGAAGGTTAACTGGGCCGATGTGATGCATTATGAAAAAACCAATGGGGTTGCCATAAGCGGACATGCGGCTCTCAAGAACGCCTGGCCCCTGCAGGATGAAGCGGAAGAAATAAAGCTGATCTGGTTTCTGGGTTTTGTGTCACACCTCGTGATAGACGCCACCATTCATCCGATTGTCCAGGCCATCGTTGGTCCATATTCCAACCCGGCCAACCATGAACCGCACCGCATTTGCGAGATGACCGAAGATTCTCTGATTTTCAATGAGATCGAAAAAGAAGACATCCACTACTCCAGGTTTATCGAGATATTGAAGTTTTGCAAGGAATCCGCCCATTTTGATGCAGTGATGGCATTCTGGACGCAACAGTTGCAGAGCAATTACAGCGAAAAGGGTGAGGAACCGGACCCGCCTTTATGGGTTTCCACCTACACGACAGCTATCGATGTGGCGGGCGGTGATTCAGCTCTGGTGGCTCTTTTCCGGCACATTGGGGCGGTGGAAAACTATATTTATGAGACTAAAGAGCAGATTATGACCGAGCACCCTGAGCGGCTGGAACGCTTTTATTCTCAAATCAAATTGCCGAGTGGCAAAACAGGGGATTTTCTGACAGACGGATTCCAAAGAGCGATGGCCAATGTCCAGTTAGTTTGGGACACCCTCTACCAGGGATTCAGCTCGAACATCGTTGTGGCCGAAGTGGTGAAAGATTGGAACTTGGATACGGGTGTTGATCAAAATTCTCCTGAGGGAACGGTAACGTATTTTGTCTAATATTATGAAAAAATATTCTTCCATAATAATTATATTCCTTTTTCTGACGGTTTCCGCCGCCTCCTGTGCGGCTCTTTCCGGGGGTCAACAAAGAGATTATGGATTGCTCAAAACAGCCGTTACCTTCTCGGCTGACAAGATCATGGGAGAATTCGGTGACCGTATTCCTGATAATCTGGATGCAGAAATGTTTCTGCGGATCGTCCACGGGAAAATCCCGGATGAGTTTTATAAAGCGCTGACGGACCATTCGTTGGTTGTGGTACCCAAAGGAAGTTACTATCTCCTCAAAGTGTACGACAAATCAACGCATGCCCTGATATTATTTGACTATAGCTGCACTCCGGAGGCGGATGGGCGTGTGCTGGAAGAACCGGGAAAGTTCGATGTAAATCATCTGGAGCTCTATGATCCCTGTAAGTAGACCACTATCCATCCTGTCTTAGCCACATCTGGATTTTTTTCTCAAACTTTATTACCGAGTCACGGGAAATACCACCGCATAGCGCATGCGTACTTGGCCGTACCCATCCAAATGGTACGGTATTTTGTCTTGGTAAACTCCTATAATATCGCTGCCGAGATGAGTGCCGGTTTTTTTATTGGCCAAACTGGATTGGTCCGGCTTTTTTTCTTCCTCCTCTTTCCATTGTAGCCAATCGCCGCGCTCATTCTGTCAAGGTAGTTCCGCCGGCGGACTCCACCTTGACAGCGCGCGGATCGATTGGCTTTCCCCAGGGCAGGAGGAATAACAAAAGCTTCCGCCTTCCGGAAATCCTGGGTCCCGCTGATCGAGGGACGGAAGGGTATCCGGATTAATCATTAAATTTCGAAATCTATGTCCAAGCTCAAAACGATGCGAGTGCTCGAAGACGAACTGGGGGAGGTTCTGAAATCGAGCCTGAGCGGCGAATCTCTTTATTACTGTGCCGCTTGGGAAGAGATAGAACGGCAGGCGGCCTGGCGGGCGAGGAAGCATCACCTGTCTCCGCCAAACGATGTGCGAGCCGCCAACTACGCGCTCGATCTTCTCGGCATTCCGAACCACTACACGGAAGCCGACCAGGACGAAAAGGGTCACTGGATCGTCTACTGGCGTTAATCATTAACTATTACCTCTATGAAACTTCTGACGCAGGAACTTCTCCGGCGCTTCGCCAAGATTGGCCGGCAGGAGCAGGTGAAAGATCCCCTGGTCGTGGCCAAATTCTTTAACCCGACCGGGGCCGGCACCTGGTATGCCACCGAGTACGATCCGGAAAGCCGGTGCTTCTTCGGCTACGTCAGTCTCTTTGGCGACTGGAATGACGAATGGGGTTCCTTTAGTCTCGACGAACTGGAAGATTTCCGGGGGCGCTTCGGCCTGGGGATCGAGCGGGACCGGTTCTTCCGGGAGCGGCCCATCAGTGAGATTCAGCCAAAAGCCGTATCTCAATAACAGAGCCAGCCGGATCTTACCGCCTTTAATCTTCGGAAAGGATTGAAAGATAAAAAGAGGGAAGGGGTGGGGGCGCTCCTTCCCTTCGTTCTTGCTGCATATGATTTGAAGAGTGGCCCCCATCGCCCAGGGGTTGCATTATATTCTCGACGATGTGGCTGAACCGGAGGCCTTTGGCGCGGCCGCCCCTTAAGGTGGTCGCTCCGCAAAAACATATAATAAGGTATACGTCGCTTCGCTCGTGCTCCTCCTTGACATCCGCAAGGAATCCGCCTGCTCTTCTTACTTCGTGAAGGAAAAGTCCTTCACCTAGAAAGGAGAGTGAGAAAGATGTTCGAGCTTCATTACTGGGAGAGAACCCGGTGTGACTGCTGCCGTGAATGGATTGAGCCCGGCTTCGGAGGCAGGGTAAGCGACAGAGAGTTTGGCAAAGTTTATCACTGGAACTGCTACTGGGCGATCATCTGGCCGCAAAAAGCAAAAGCCTCCAGAACACTGAAGGCTCAAAGAAGATAGAAGGAACGGACTTCCCCTCACTCATCCATTTTAGCAGGCACCTTACGGCTGTCAAGGAGCCACTATTAAGATGTTTTTGCTCCGCTCCGCTTTGGTAACCCCCGTCCCCCGAGGCGGCTCATTTGAGATGTCCTACGCTTCGCTCCGGACTGGATTAAGGAGGCCGCCTTCGAGGACTCGGCGGCCACTTTGTAAAGTGGAAAAGCAAAAGGGGAGGAAAGGAAAATCGAGAAAGGTCAGAGAGAAGGCAGAGAGAAAGCAGCGGCGAAAAGGGTTTGGGTAAAAATATAAGGGTTAATGAGTCTAAAAGAGGGGCTTAATTTGAGCTTAAGTTATTGAATGAACATAGAAAACTTGGTGAACTGGATTATTTGAATTTTTTCCGGATTAACTGTGTCTTTTATTTGGCACGCCCTGCCGGGCTCACCATAAAAAAAAGCCAATCCCATTAGGATCGGCCAGAACTTGGCGGAAGAACTTTATGGCAGAGAAATAAGGCGCAGACCTTCGACGCGCTCGAAATGTTTAAGATTATTGGTCAAGAGCGTCAGTTCGTAGTTGAGGGAGGTAGCGGCGATTAAAAGATCGAAGTCTCCGATAAGGTTGCCCTGCTTCCTTAAACGACTTCTTTCCCGACCGAAGATTTGGCAAATCTCCTCGTTGATGTCCACCACGGAAACATTCTTGAGGAAATCATCAATCCCTTTTTGGGCCGCTTGAGAGTCTTTCGAGGAGTAGACTCCCTCGTATAGTTCGGCCAACGAGATAATGCTTACCGCCAACCCCTCCTTTTGCAACGCTTGCAGTTTTTCGACAATAGACTCCACTCCGGAGAGATAATGGATAATCCAATCAGTATCAACTAAGTAGCTAATGTTCATAGCTTTATCTCCGGCCTGGTGGTGACCAGTCGGTTGGCATAGATGTCACGGATAAGTCTCTCGGGATCGATAAGACCCTTCCAGGAACCAGCGCTCCTGGAAAAAGCATCCATGGAGGTTCTTTCTCCACCGGACCTTCTCGCGGTGGCTCTTTTTCGCAAACGTTTAGCCAATTTTTCGAGAAGTTCGGCGTCCCTTTCATCTAAATCTCGCATATCGATGATGCGACCCATGACTTCGTCTCCTTCACGATGGGGGGCATTCCCTAAGCTCTTAAACATATTAGTTAAATTGAACAGCTTACAGTGATATTTTACCTTTTGCCTGGCAGGCTGTCAATGAGACCCAAGACTGCTGGTGGCCTTGATTAATCTAAATACAATTCGCTCGAACAGGTTATTCCAAAATGAAATGTTGTTGCCAGTTGGTTTTTCAAAGACAAACGGAAAGCTTCTAATCACTTACTCTTTAGCAAACTAAAATCCTTTCCCTCCTTCTCGATAGCTTCCAAAGACTGAATAAGCTGGACGGCGGCGTAGATACAGTCTTTGAGTTCTTTAATGCAGTTGGTCGCCTCCTGGGGTGAGACTCTACCATCAGCAAAAGCGTCAGAAATTGCCCTGGTTGCCTCACCCGATTCTTTGATGAGTTGAGAAAATCCAAAGAAATTAAAATCATATTGGGGAGTTTGAATCAACTGGGCCACCCGTCCTAATCTAAGTTCAATCTCATCGAGCAAAGTAAAATCATTGGTGGCCTCGATCAAATCGACTACTCGGCTCACGCAGAAGGCATAAGAATCATTCTCATTTAACATCCTCACCATAGCCGGATAGTTGATATTCAATTTATCAGCCAGCTCTCGGATATTGTGTCTTTCTTTATACCCCGCCAAAACTTTTTTTATCGCCATAGTATGTTTTCCTCTCCTCCCAATACGGTGCGCATTCCTGCCATGAGTGGCTCTCAGATGGTCATGAAGTTCACCTGTCGCCAATGATGAGAAAGACACCAACAAAAAGCAGTTTAACACAGGAAATGAAGCGGTAACAATAGTTTAGACACCGCTCGGGCAGGTGAAATTCGGCCGGTTCATAATACTTTGTGACCTCCATCCGGCGTGGTTCAATCGCCCCACGTTAAACGGAAAGCCCCACTGAACTAATCTAACCAACAAGGAGGTCAAATGGCACACCATGAAGAAATCCAAGAAATTATGGAAACCCTGCGTATCGCCACCAAGCACCACATCGGCGAAATTATGGCGGCTCGCGGGCACTGGAAACCTGGAACTTCCGCAGTAAACAACTCCTACAAAGTTTTATGTGATCTGGTTGGACTGCGACGGCTCGAAAAAGAAAACGGATTCTTCCGAATGCCGGGATGCCGGAGCGAATTCAAGGAACACAGCCAGCTCCTTACCGAGGCCCTCACCGAAATTATCAAGAATTATGACGCGAAGATTCAGCGGGAAGTGTGGGTAGAGAAAATCGGGTTGCGGGCTGATGCCATCGGCCTGCTTATTTCCAAGGGCCACGGTTTCTGCTTCATTCTGGAGGCCATGAACCAGGAGACTGATAACGAGGTTATCTCTAAAAAGCGTGTCTGGGAACAATGGGAAGATGCCGGAGAATTTCTGTCACGCCTCCTCGGCTACGAGATCCCGGACTTCGAGTTCATAACGGTTAAGAAGGGAGAAAACCCATGCGCGAAATTGCCGCTTTTGCCCTCGTCATCGCCTGCGTCTTTCTCTTCGTGAAGGGAAAACCGGCCCAAACCAAGTACATCGAAAAACCGGTTTACGTGGAAAAACCGGTGGAAAAGGAGGTGCCCCGGACTGTTTATGTGGAAAAACCAGTCATTAAAGAAGTCCCCAAAATTGTGGAGAAACCGGTCATCGTAGAGCGGGTCGTGGAAAAACCGGTCGTGAAGAAGGTGATCGTTTTAAAGCCAGTCATCCAAGTGGTTAGGAAGTCCATTATCAAGGAAAGAACCATTACCGCGCCGGTGGAGCGAAGGATTTATATCCCTCGTCCTTCACCTTGGCGCCGCTATTAGGAGGAATCGATGGAACCATACGTTGTCGCCGCCATTGTGGGAGCTTTCGCTTTCGGTTTTTTAGTCGGTAAAGCCTTGGGTAAGAAAGAAGCCTTGGAGCGGTTAGCTTTCCAGAACGCCCAGGTGGAGATCCAAAAAGCTTGGGAAGCCAACATGAAACAATACGGACAGTGGAGGAAAGAAGATGAACAAGACAGTTAGAAAACCGGCACCGCCACCCATGCCGCAAATATTTCAAGCGGCGGCTCCGCTCCAACTTCCCGTGAAAAGAACAGGAATTCTGGGACGGATAGCTACCCGCTTCGAGCTCTTAGACGACCTCAACTATTACACAAAATCGACGGAGATTATCACCCAGCAGAATCTGTCTCTCAAACTTCTGAGCGACAACATGATGGAAGCGCTCACTTTCGGACCTCGTTTTCAGGACACGCTGGAGGAATACGCTCACCGGTCGTACATTCGCCAACTGAATGAACAATTCGCCTCGGAAGCTATTCAGGAAAAGCGGCTTCAGAATCAGATGCTGACTTTCCAGGTGAAGCAGGAAGATGTGGCCTACCGCATTAAGGAAAAGGAAGCTCAACGGCTCCTGGAGGACGGAGATGCTGCCGAGACTTAAACTGGGACTCAACGAAAAATATTTTCCCATCTACCTCAGAGAGGATGATCGTTTCACCCATGTCCTTTTGCTGGGAAAGAGCGGGGGCGGAAAAAGCGAGCTCCTGAAAGGCTGGTTCAAAGACGACCATCTTTACCGGAACGCCAAAATCCTCATTGAGCCTTCCGGTTTTTTGGCGCGGGAGTGCTTCGCAATAGCGAAGGGCCAAGCCCTATATTGCTCTCTGGACACTCCCGTGTCCATTAACCCGATGCAGGTTCCTTACGATCCCAACACTGTATCGGATCTAATCGCCGAAGCCATTAACCAGGTGGTCAGTTTAACAACTCCTAACCAGTCCTTTACCGTCAGAATGCGCTCGCTCTTTGACCGGGCCATCAAATACTGTCTTCAGAATAACCGCAAGAGCTTGGTGAATGTCCGGGACTGGATAGTTAAGCTCAATGAGAAGGGCACGAGCGAAACCAGGGATGGCATCATCGCCCGCTTGGATTTTCTCTTAAATGACGAGCGCATGCGCCCTATTCTTTGCGGGAACGACTCGGTGAAATGGGGAGAATTCATCGAAGGGCGAAAGACTTTCATTCTGGATTGCTTCGGCATGAGCCGGGAGAAAATGATTTTCACTGGTACCCTTATTTCCCAGGGAATTAAAAATTACTTCCGCTATGAACGCCCCAAAATATACCGGCCCGTTTCTTTCTATATCGATGAATGCCACAATTTTGTGAACTTTAACTTCATGGACATTCTCAAAGAAGGGAGGAAATACAAACTGTCTTGTACCCTGGCAACACAGGACTTTGCCTCAATTGACGACCGTTTAGCTCGTGTTATGCTGAATGTAGGAGCACTAATTGCTTTCCGCCTCGGACATCGCGAGGCTCAACTCTTCGCCAATGAAATGGGAAAAATAAAGGAAGATGAAGTCGAAGAAGTTTGGGACGGAAGCCGATTTACCGAGAAGGTAACCAAGTTCGACACCAAAGAAATTCTGCAGAACCTTGAAAAGTATCATTTGGCCTACATGACCCCTAGGGGAAAGGGGATCGCCAAAGCGCCGAGACCACCTTTCGTTAGGAAGATGGAGCCGAAAAAAGCAGAACCCAAAAGGAAACAAGAAGGGGGATGGTTTAGGCTGGAAGCCTACGAGCTTCCAGATGTGCATCCCCATGGTCAGTTTTGAGATCTTTGTAGATAAACGCTTTTCATCCCGCCCCGCCATGAAGCGGGTGCACTCATGTGATAAAATGGAATTTCTGACTCCCCAAGAAGTTGCCAAGGTTCTTAAAGTCAGCCAATGGTTCGTATATCATAATCGCGAACTATTGGGAGGTGTTAAGATTGGCAAACTCATCCGCTTCTCAAAGGAGGGGATTTATGAGCGTTTACTTTCATCACGGGAGCTGGTGGATCGACATCAAACTGAAAGGGAAGAGAATCTGCAGGGAGGGGGGATTCAAGAACGAACTGGACGCCAAAATAGCGGAGAGGGAAAAGAAGGAAAATCTAACGGGGATAAATACGGACTTTATCAAGCTCTGCGAGAGTCGGTTGGAAGACCTGGAAGCAAAAAGAAGTAAGGACCATTTTCGAACCAACAAAAAACTCATCCAGACGCTGATTAAGAGATTCGGGACCCGAAAAATCACTCGCGATTCTATTGAAGATTACCTCCGGGAAGTGGCTCAAACGTCTCACAAACTGGCTAATCGTCACCTTGTGCATATCCGCTCACTGTTCAACTACGGAATTAAAAGAGGCTGGATTAAAAGCAATCCGACCGACGGGATAGAACGCTACCCCATTGAGAAGGCAAGAAAGTACATTCCGCCCCAAAAAGACATTGAGTTGGTGCTAGAAACAGCCACCTGCGAGGAACGTTTCTACATTCTCGTGGTAGCCCACACTCTGGGAAGAGTGCGCTCAGTCAACAAATTAAGGTGGGACGACATCGAAGAGAACTATCTCGTGCTGTACACCCGCAAAGCCCGCAATTCCGACCTCAAAGAAATCAGAGTGGAGATAAACTCCGTCTTAAAGGATGTTCTTTCCAAAATAAAGCGGGAGGGAGAATACGTTTTCATCAACCCCAGAACAGGTAAGCATTACGGCTACAGAAGAAGACTTTTGCACACTCTCTGCCACTGGGCAGGAGTCAGATTCTTTCCCTATCACGCTCTGCGTCATTTCGGGGCTTCGAAACTCGACAATGCCGGCGTTCCTTTAACCGACATCCAAAGCGCCCTGGGACACGAGAGAGCAACCACTACCGACCTTTACTTACAGAGCCTTAGAGGTAGCACAAAAAAGGCGATGGAAAAACTGGAAGACCTATGTTAGTCCACCATTTCAGTCCACCGCCTTCTGTAAACAGTGCCCCCGGCCCGACTCGAACGGGCGGCACCGAGATTAGGAATCTCGTGCTCTATCCACCTGAGCTACGGGGGCGAGGGAGTTAAAACTACTGCATTTCAAAAAATCCGGCAAGGCCGGCTTTTTGCCGCCCATATCAAACCGGCTTCAAGGGGCGATCGGCACCTCTTTCCAGGATGACCTCGTCGATCAGTCCGTATTCCTTCGCCTGCACTCCGGACATATAGAAGTCCCTGTCGGTGTCACGCTGTATCTGCTCGACCGGCCTTTCGGTGTGAGTCACCAGTATCTGGTTAAGGTCTTCGCGGAGCCTCAAGATTTCCTTTGCCTGAATATCAACATCGGTGGCCTGCCCCTGGAAGCCGCCCATCGGCTGGTGCAACATTATGCGGGCATGGGGAAGAGAGAATCTTTTGCCTTTTTGACCCGCAGCCAGCAGGATCGCCGCCATACTGGCCGCTTGTCCCATGCACAGGGTCTCAACCTTCGGTTTTATGTACTGCATCGTGTCGTAAATCGCCAGGCCTGCCGTAACCAGGCCCCCCGGAGAATTGATATAAAAATGGATGTCCTTGTCCGGGTCTTCGGATTCGAGGAAAAGCATCTGAGCGATAATTACGTTGGCAATATCGTCGCTGATTGCGGTCCCAAGGAAAACGATACGGTCCCTGAGCAATCTTGAGTAGATGTCCCATGCCCGCTCACCGCGGCTGCTCTGCTCGATTACAATTGGAATGAGTCCCACTAAGATATCCTCCTGTATGGCCCCGCGTTGGGGCTAAATTATCAGGCCTGCTCGGGTTCTTCGGCCCCGGGAGCGGCTTCGGGCTCCTTTGCCTCTTCTGGTGTGTCGACGAAGACAGCTTCCGTTTCCATAAACTTAAGCACTTTGTCTTGAAGTTTTCTTTCCTTTGCCCGCTCGACAATTGCGCTGTCCCGGTATTCGTTCTCGACCTTTGCCAGGTCTATGCGGTAGGCGGCTGCTATATCCTTTAAAACCTGCTCCTCGTCCTCTGAATCGAGCGAGATATCTTCGGCTTCTGCTATCCTGCCGATGACTAGCCCGGTCCGGATGTCATTTTCCGCCTGGATCCTCGAGCCTGTTTTGTATTCGCTCGTATTCAGGGTATCAGCGTCAAACTTGAGACCCTGGCTTTCGAACTGGTGTTTGAGGTTCTGGAGAATCCTTTCGGCTTCCCGTTCGATCACTCTGGGCGAAATTTCAAACCGGACCTTGCCGAGTATTTTTCGAAGGATCTGGTCGTGCACGTTTTGAGAGGCGCTTTGCTCCTCGCGTTCGAGGAGTTTTTTACGGAATTCCTGCCTCAGCGCCTCGATGGTCTCGAACTGGCCTGAGCCGAGGGATTTGACAAACTCGTCATTTAGTTCGGGGACTTCCTTTTCTTTGAGCTCCTTTACGGTCAGATCAAAGCGAACAGTTTTGCCCGCCAGCTCAGAGGTGGAAGCGTCCTCGGGATAGAGCAGTTCAAATGAGAAACTTTCTCCCGGCTTGCGCCCCAACAGGTGTTTGTCGAAATCAGGGTGGAGGGTGCCCTTACCGATCTGGGCCATGAAGTCATGGGTCTTGCCCTTCTCGAACACCCGGCCCTCTACGACAGGCACGAAGTCGACGACGGCCACGTCTCCTTCACGAATGGGGCGGTCGCTCTCAAGGGTGCGAAGTTGAGAATGGCCCTGGACAAGTTTATCCAATTCGCCCTGTATCTGCTCATCGGTGACTTCGACTGCGGGCTTATGGATTTTCAAGCCTTTGTAGTCAGGCAACTCGAAGGGTGGGCAGATATCGACCACAGCCGTGTAAGTAAAAGCGCCGCCCTCTTCGAAATGGGAGTCGCTTATGTCAGCCAGGGTGAGCGGTTTGAGGTCGGACTCCTTGAGCGCATCCTCAAAGGTATCCTGGATAAACTGGGATGACACCTCGTGCTCGACCGTCTTTCCATAATAGGATTTGATTATGCTCAGAGGCGCTTTCCCCGGCCGGAAACCTTTGATCTTGGACTTTTTTGCCAAATCGCGATACTTTTTTTGCAACTCTTCGGTGACTGTGGGCTCCGGGATTTCCACCCGGATTTTCTTTTGACTCGGGCTTATCTCAGTTAACGAAACGTTCATTTCCACTCTTCTTACCTTTCTGATGAAATGAGTATCTCAGGGTCGGCATAGGCGCACTTTTCTGGTGCGAGAGGGGGGATTTGAACCCCCAAGGGTTGCCCCGCTGGATCCTAAGTCCAGTGCGTATGCCATTTTCGCCACTCTCGCATCTTGACAGGCTCGTATTTTGTAGACTGCGCCGCTTTCTCAAATTTGCTGATTGTAACCATATTTGTAACCATTTCGGACTTTTGAGCGCGCAGATAAAGCTCTTGCTTCGTGGCGGCCGTTCTCAGATCCTCGTCGTTAACGATGTTGTATCTCTCAAAAACCGATCTTGTCTGATGTCCACTTATAATCATTGCCACGCGCTCGGATATCCCGGCCCGGACCATGTTTCCAACTGCCGTCCTTCTGGAGTCATGGAGAAGGCGTTTTCGGATCCTTGTTTCGGTGCACGCAGTATCCCATGATACTTCTGAAATCGCGCATGTTATCCTTTCCTGACTCATTTGGGAAGACGAAAGAAATAAGCCGGCCGCTCTTTTTTCGAATTTCCCATTGAGCCGAGAAGGCTTCCTTCAATTCTGAATCGAGATAGACCGTTCCGGCCTGGTCGTTTTTGTCTCGCCATGATTGAGGCACACGATACCATTTTCCAAGTCAACTTGTGACCACTGCAAGCCCGTGATTTTCGATTTCCGCCATCCGATCTTTTACCCAAATGAAGCCATGCCTTTAAGATAAGAGGGCAGAGCATTCCGGAGCGAGACAAACTCGCCGTGCTCAAAGAATCCATTCCTGACGCCGTTCTCCTTCAGCATCGGGATATAGGATACACGGTCAACCTTTGGCGGGGTGTGTCCGGCCCTTAAATTAAGCATCCGTTTGAGTGCTGCCAGTTCGCGGTTGATGGTTGTATTGCCGGCGCCGCCTTCCATACGCTTCTCTACGTAAGCGCCGATTCTTGATGTTGTGATCTCGGTCACACGGTAGCCGTCAAAGAACTTCTTCAGGTGCGCTGCGCCGATCTCCGCCCACTCCAGGCTCTTTTTCCGGTTAATGCGATAATCGGTTAGGAAATCTGTGGAGAGGTCATTATACTTCACCTTATCGAAGTGGATCAAATAGCGCGATATTATACTTGACACGACCGCGAGGCTAATCAAAGTCGGTGTGGTATTCGTTTGAGGACGGTTTTTATTGACATTTATTGAAGTTGTCCTACTCTTTCTGCTGAAGGAGGATTTGCCATGTGGTTATTTCATGTATATGCCATTATCATCATTGGGTGCCTCATAGCGGTGATCGAACAACTTGTAAAGCTGAATGGGCGTCATTAGTCACTATTTAACGAGGCTTTGAATCTTTCTTCGTGCGGGGTACTGGACCCGCTTTTACTACTTTCTTAACCATTTGCTCAAACGCTTCTTTTGGATTGTCCACTAACTCCATCCGCTCCATTGTCTCTATGAACCGGGCGGATTGATCAGGATCGTCAGGTTTCGGGTTTTTCTTTCTGTTCATAGATAGTCAAACTTTCTAGTTCGGGGTGGGTTTCAATTTTCCTTTCTGCCATTCAAAAGCATATCGCATGCGTTCTCCCGCATTATCTGAACAGCTTTCTTTTTGGCACCAGTTCTCATAATCATCCCATCTCATGCCAATTTGTTTTTCTATTTCTGGCAAATCTTCAATGTGCTCCTCAAAACTTTGCCTATCCCAGAATCGGAAGCCGAACTTTTTTGATTCTAATAATGCTGTCATAGAGCGCCTTCTGTCACGCTTGGGATGAAGAATGTTATCAAGGTCTTTCATTGCTTCTCTTGCTATTAAATCCGCTGCTTGAATTCCCGGTTTCTTTTTCGAAGCAAAACCACAATCATCAATAAAAGCACTGAACGGATATTTCTTCAAACTAGCAAAGTATTCTACTAATTTAATGGACAAAAACTCAGTTTCATCATTCCTGTCAAAAAGAAACCTTACCTGTTGGGGGGGGTTGTAATCATGTGCCATTCTAGCGAACAACAGAACTACAGGGGCGAAGCATCGGAAGTAGAGATCAGTTTCCAAAAAATGTGGGATTAAGTCCCTACAGGCTTCAATATCAATAGCAGTGGCGAACCCTTTCATGGGGGATTTGATTAAAATCTGTGTCAAATCTTTTACAAATTCAAGATTTACATCGTGTGGGATGCCTTTGAAGTCCCCTTTGTCAGTCTCACAATCTGCGGCATGAAATATTTTGCCGCCAGTTCGTGCAAGCCAGATTGCATCAAAAGAATCCCATTGTTCATCAGTCCCAATTATACCAGCCACAGCAAATACCTTCCGCTTTTCCCCTTCGTGGCTTTCATCTCCGTAGACCGTGAGCATAATGGCAACGGGCCTCTTTTTTCTGGCTTCTCTAATTTCCTCTACTGTTGGTACTCTAAAAGCCGATGAAAACATCTTGACCTTCCTTCCCAACTTAGGATAAACTTCACCTGTTGGCAGGAGGATCAAGGTTGCCATGGGAAGCTATCATTGATCCAGTTCTGTCTTATTCGCAATCTGGAAGATTTTATCACAACAGCCTATCTTCTACTATAGGCTTTCCACCTCTGGTTTTTTCTGCGTCTTTTCCCCTTTGGCTTAGAAGCCGAAGCCTTTCCCCATTTAGTTTTAGCTATTAGTCGTTTGATAAGTCAGGCGCTTGCCAGCTACACCCTTGAGCAGTTTGCCAGCACGGTCTGAATCATCAATTCCTTTCACAATCCGATTGCTGTACCTGAAATCAAACTCCGCAAGATAACGGTGTAGGTGTTTCTTCGCACAGTGCTGGTAAACACCCCTCATTCCACGCTTAAAAATGGAGAAATAGCCTTCAACGGTGTTTGTATGAATCTCAGGATCATCTAGGCGGACATATTCGCCTTTGGTGTGGCACACGCACCAGTGCTCGTTAAAATCAAGCCAGAGGTAATCATATTGACCTGCATCGTCGGTCATAATCCGGGATTCCTTCGCAATATTTTCTTTCAGGATCGGCACGATAGTCCTTCTCGAAAGGTTCTCTATCGGCACACTGCGAACTTCGCCCGAATCCCGGTCCACAAGCGACAGGATTTTATTCTTGTGGCCCACACCTGCCTGTACTTTCTTCCCTGGTTCATTCCAGAGGAAAGTTTCATCAGATTCGACTGTCTTGTGAAAGCCGCCCAATGGCGCAAGGTTCCCGTTCCTCATTGCTTCTCTGATTCTATGGCTCATGAACCATGCCGATTTCAAAGTTATGCCTAAAGTTCTATGAAGTTGGTTCGAGCTTATTCCCTTCTTTGAACTTGCCATAGCAAATATTGCTTGCAGCCACACTTTGAGTGGGATATGACTATCCTCGAAGATTGTTCCGATCCTGACAGTGAACTCTTTTCGGCAGACATAGCATTTGTGGAGGCCGACTCGATAGCTCTTTCCCTTCAGTTTGCCGATTCGTTCTTTGCTCCCGCAATGTGGGCAAACTGGACCTTTCGGCCAGAGCAAAGATTCGATAAACGCGAAGGCTGCTTCCTCGTCATGAAATTTAGGATCGGATAAAATTGTGTTTTTCATGGCTTTATTCCTTTCTTAAAGCCATTATACACATTATTTCGGTCGTGTCAAGTATAATATCGCGTCAAATAGTGTCCATAGATGTAAAATCAGATAGATATAAAGAACCAAATAGTCAGAAGCAGACTCTAAGTAAGACCCTATAGCAACTAGGAAAACCCCTTTTATTACTACGGTGTTATATATTGGCGAGTTAATGAATCAGGCAATTTGCAAATGGTTATTACATAGGCGTGTGCCAATGGAATACCTTTTATACGGGCCCGTTTGAACGCTTGGCCGATCTCGTTTTTGGCTGCAGAATTATTTTAAATTTCATGTAGACTTGAGGATATGTTTTAGCATATACAGTATTCAAAATGCGGTGCCAGAATCATGTCTCGGTTCAGAAATGAAGCACGGTTTATAATGGTCGTTGAAAATATTTATCTAACCTGCTATCTGTCGAGATGAGTTTGAACGCTTTACGGATTTTTTGCCAGATCGAAGGAGGGGCTAAACATGAAAAGATGGGAATGGTCAGCGAAGATTCTCGCAATTGGATCTGCAGTGGTCCTCCTCGGAGGTTGTTGTTGCATAACACCCTGCCACCCTCCGTGCCCCGTTAACATACCCGCTGCCGAGTCTAACGAGGCCCCAACGGGAAATGAAGCCAATTATCTGACCGTCGGCCCGCAGGCTCGCTTCTATATAATGCACGTCGAAGACCGCACTCCTTTTGGAACACGTTTTCCTCAAGTTCATCGGGTCCTTTATGAGCAAGGATTTGACCAGGTAAGAAAGTTACATGAAGCTGATTTTTTGATTGATATTACGCTGATCGCGGAAGCTCGGGACAACCCGGACCCCAGGGTCGAACACATTTTAGGTGGGGCGATTCTCGGCACGGCGAACGGCAGCTTCCTTGGTCTGGCCTCTACAGCGGACACTCCCATGATCAGGATCGATATCCGGACCCAGGGTCTCCGCGACAATATTGTCTCGTCTAAAAGCGTAGTGGTGGACATGGCGCATGTCGCGCCTTATGCCATCCCGCGTGCAATCGATGTTCAAGTTTCGAGAATGCTAAAAGCGCTTCCGGCTAGGAGCCCATCGGAGTATTAATTAGGTGAGGTTATCAGAAACGCTATTGAGTTTGGACGGGCATGGCACGACAACAAGGGGCGATTTCTAGAGTATTTTCGCTAAACTGGACAGAATGAAGTCTTGTCCGGTTTTTTCCGAAAGCAAAAAACACCGGCGCGTTATTTTGGTTTGAAACTTACTTGAGGGTGGGCTTCGGTTTCGATAAGTTGCTATTTTCAGCTGTTATGAAGTTACCCCTTTAATCTGTGAGTCCAGTAACCTTCTAATTTTGCCTCATTAGTTTGCATTTGTGAAGAGATAAGCCCGGAGCGTTCCCACTGGCAGCCAAGAGCGGATTTTGCGCGGCTTTATGCCCGTCTCGCCGGTTCGTCCACAAGAAGGCAGCGGGTCCCGTCAGGTTCCTCCGCGACTTTGAATCCAAACAGGGTGGTCATCCGGGTGAAGCTCCTGCCGAACAACAGTTCCATATTTTGGGCCGGGATTGTGAACTTATCACTCACAAACTGCCTGAAATGCTCCTCATATGAAAGGAGCCTCAGCACTTCCTGAATGTTTCCTCCACTACTTCGGCTCAGTTCTTCGAACGCGCCTGAAAGCACTGCGAACCCGCATCGGGTTTCATGTTCTGCTATTATCTCCAGCATCAGACCGACACCCTGGAAAATGTGCTCCCTCAGCAAAAAAGGCAGTTCAGCCGTCTCACGGGCGGGGATCGGGTCCCAACACGCCTGAGCCCGGCATTGCAAAGGCCGATCGACATAGATGGAGCACCGGTCGGTTTCGGAAATCAGGAACACACATTCCCGCAGGCCTTCCTTTTCCCTGACTTTGATTCTGTCTTCGGGAAGCACAAAGGGCCTTCCATCGAAAGGCGAGAGCGCAGGCTCGCCTTTCCTCAGGGTTACGAGCTGGTCCCACGGGATTTTGCCTGACTGAAGGAGCACAAGATCTTCCAGGTGAAGGGTAGGGCTCCCCGCCCGGCAGCATTCGCCGCACTGGAAGCAGGCGGGCAGAATCGTGCGGCAGGCACCCTCGGCGGCCAGCAGCAAGCGCTTCCAGGCATCGAGCCGATGCGAGCCCTCCATGTTGTCCCAATCCGCCACCACTTCCTGAAAGGCCGGGGTCTGCTCGATTTGCCAACGGATACGCCGGGAAGGGATGAGCAAGTTGGCTTCTTCTTTCAGCAGAGCTTCCACAAAGAGTAACCAGTTTGCCCGAAACCGATCGATATCCCATGCGGAGGGATGATTTATAGAAAGCTCGTCAAGACGCTCTGAGTCTTTTTGCATAAAAATTTGCACCTGTCGAATCAAGAAAGGTAACAGCCGAAGACTGCCGTTAATTTTATTTGCCTGTTCCCAATCTTAGCCGATTCAAACAGATTAATAAACCTTTAGGGGAAAATTTGGGGATTGAAAAATTGAGAGGAATTAAGTGATCAGATCCTCAATTGCTGATTCGCCCGGCATTTTCGAGACCTGTGTCATTTCGATTCAGAACCTGCAAACTGAAGCATCTGAAAACCGGTTTTGAGGTCCTTTTTTCGAAGGCCTCCAATTCCGCAGATTTCCAGCAGAATCACTTCGCCGATCAGCCATACATCTACCCCTGCCCTGGTACAGCCAACGGTGGCGGTGCCTTCCCGGCCCGTGGCTGCGTGCATGTGCAGCTCAGGAAGCCCGTTTTCGTCGGGAAAGAGCGTTCCCACCGCCATGACTTCTTGAATTCCGCCCAATGTGTGAATTATGGGTATAATGTCATCTACCCTGTTTTCCTCCGGGCCGACGACAAGGCGGCTCGCAGCGCCCGCCCCTCCGACAAACATTACCATTGCGCTCCGGACCGAATGCTCGCGGGCAAAATTAACCACTGCGTCCGGGAGTCGCTCTCCGGTCTCGAGCTTCAGGGCAAAAACGCGTCCGATAGTTCCTTCGCTATACTGCATAATGCGCCACTTGCCTTTTTGCGATTAAGGTTAAAGATGCGCCGCCAGGAGTAAAATCTCCCCCGCCCAGCCCGCCTTTGGAAAAAGGAAGAAAAACAGCAGACCGGAGATGGAAAAAAGCTTGCCTTCAAATGCACCACCTTTAGTGCCTGTGCGTACAGCATGGCTGCGCGCAAGGTCGCAGCTCTTATCATGTCAGGCGCATTTTTTTTCGAACAAGGTATTATATGAGTCTATCATACAAGGAATAACTGTCCAAAGATGAGGCAAAAAAATCCCGGGCAAAACCCGGGATTTTGCATTCTTCCTCACATTGCAAGGTAGGATTAAATACCACATCAAGGCGATCAAGTGTTGCAGTCTTGTTAGAAGGCCACACTGGTGGTGGTGCGGATCATGCCGTGCGCATCATGCGACGTTCCCGGCGCTGGATGCGTTTTATCGCTTTTTTCTTCTTGATTCGCCTGCGCTCCCCTTTTGAGAGATAGTAGTTGTGTCGGCGCAAGACGGGTTGAACGTTTTTCTGGAAATCTTTGCGGAGCTTACGAATCTTTTTCTCAATGTTTTCCCTCGGTTCAGACTCCGTGCTCACCAATAAATTTCACCTGCCTTTCAAAAGGGCCTCATCCGGGAGGCAATAAAATAATCCGGCCGGCGCATAGTTTGACCTGACCAGAAGTGAGCAAATTTATACCAGTGTGAAGATTAAATCAAGCAAAATAGCTCTGAGTATAGGTATTTTACTGAGAAGCAAGATCGTAGTGCGAGAAGTGCATCGTGAAGGTTGCCCGTCCCTGGGTTGATGACCTGAGGGAGGTGGAGTAGCCAAACATCTTCGAGAGCGGCACGACCGCCTCAATCACCTGGATCGCCTTTCGCCCTGTTATGCTTTCGATCCTTCCTTTCCTCATATTTATGTCGCCCAGCACTTCTCCGAGAAATTCCTCGGGCGTGAGGATTTCGACCGACATGCAAGGTTCGAGCAATATGGGGGCGCCCTGCTCGAACCCGTTTCTAAAAGCCATCGAGGCGGCCACCCGGAAGGCAAGTTCGCTCGATGCCGCTTCCTGGAAAGTCCCGGCGAAAACGGCTGTTTCGACGTCAACGACAGGATAGCCGGAAATAGTCCCGCTGGTCAGTGCGTCCTGTACCCCTTGCTGGATCGCAGGGAAAAACATCTCCGGTATAGCTTCGCCTCGCACTTTGTTGACAACTCTATTGCCAACTCCTCTTTGCCTAGGGGCCAGATGTAGCTGAACCTCCGCAAAATGCCTGGTCCCCCCGATCTCCCGGTCGAATACCCCGATTGCCTCCGATGCATGGCTGATGGTTTCGCGATAGACAACCTGCGGCTTTCCTGCGCTCACAGCGACGTGGTAGTCCCGCTCGAGCCTGTTTAGCACGACTTCCAGGTGTAGTTCGCCCATTCCGCTGACGATCACCTGTCCGGTATCTACGCTTTCGACAAACCGGAAGGTGGGATCCTCTTCGGAAAGCTTTGAAAGGCTATCGAAAAGTTTTTCCTGGTCTGCTCTGGTCTGTGCTTCGACTGATATTGAGATTACCGGCTCATAGACTTCCACGGGCTCGAGCAGCACGGGCCGGTCCGGGTCGCAGATAGAATCGCCGGTGGCGGCCGTTTTCAGCCCCAGTACCCCGACCAGACTGCCGGCCCCCGATCTTTCGATCCGTTCCCGCTTGTTTGCGTGCATCTGAAATATGCGGGATACTTTCTCGCGGGCGCCTTTTGAAACGTTCAATACGTCGGCCCCAACCCGGAGCACGCCGGAGTAAATCCGCAGATAAGTCAGCTTGCGGCCCTGATCCATGAATATCTTGAACGCAAGGGCCGCCAGAGGTTCCCGTTCATCGGGCTTGCGCTGCTCGACAGCGCCTGTAAGGGGGTTGGTGCCTTCGATCGCGGGAACATCGAGCGGGGAGGGGAGAAAATCAACGATTGCATCCAAAAGCGGCTGCACGCCCTTGTTTTTCAAGGAACTGCCGCAAAGCACCGGAACGGCTTTAAGTGCAAGGGTCAGACGCCTTATCACCGGAATGAGGTGCGCCGCCGTAATCTCATCGCCTCCAAGATAGCGCTCCATCAGTTCGTCATCGAATTCGCCCAGTTTTGCCACCAGGTGTTCCCTGGCCTCGTTTGCCGCAGGCATAAGATCGGTGTCGATCTCCCCGACTGTGAATTCCGCGCCCATGGTCTCATCGAGCCAGAATACCTGTTTCATGGAAACCAGGTCGATTATGCCCCTGAAGTCCGATTCGACCCCAAGGGGTATCTGGATAGGCAGAGGGATGATTTTGAACTTGCCCGCGATCTGGCTCACAGTGCTATTGAAATCCGCCCCTATGCGGTCCATTTTGTTAACAAAAGCTATCTTGGGTACATGATGGCGGTCGGCCTGATGCCAGACGGTCTCCGACTGCGGCTCGACCCCATCGACTCCCGAAAATACCGCTATCGCCCCATCCAGGACCCTCAGCGAGCGTCCGACTTCTATTGTGAAATCGACGTGACCAGGGGTGTCTATCAGGTGGATTTCATGGTAGCGCCACTCGCAGGTCGTAACGGCGGAGGTTATGGTGATCCCGCGCTCTTGCTCTTGTTCCATCCAGTCCATAACGGCGGTGCCATCGTGTACTTCGCCCATCCTGTGGGAACGGCCGGTATAGAACAGGATACGTTCGGTCAGCGTGGTTTTGCCCGCGTCTATGTGCGCTATTATTCCGATATTTCTATATAGGTTCAAACGCTTTGAGTCGGACATAAACTCCACTTTGCCTTGGCAGCTTTGAAGATCATCCTGCATCTAATTTTAAACAAGCGTGTAAGTTTAGGAAATCGGGCCATATATGTCAAGCGCGCTGCCAGCGCCAAAGAGCGGATGAATGGGTGAACAGGTGAGCGGGTTAAATAGACCAGTTCAAAGCAGGAACCGGATTGCTTAGCTTTACGACGGCAAATTTCCATCGCGGAGGATTTGTGGGCGTCTGGCGTCTGGCCCAGGAATCCGGTGTAATCACAGTGACTTGTGACAGAATGAAGAAAAATGACGCAATAGCAAGATTGACTGCATAAGAGAGAGATTAGGTGAAAAACACCTACTAAAACGATTCAGTTCAGACTAAGCCTGGACAGGCTTATCTTATTCGGTCCGAATCAGGCACTATGTTTCCGGATATCTCCCTGTGCACCCATTAATCAGGGTATTTGCCAGATAATCCGGTCTAATCGTGAATAATCCCGTATAACCCGGTTTGATTATTTCTGCTTGAACTGTTAAAACACCGCCATCCTATCACTCTTGCGGGTATCGTGAGGGCCATAGGGGCTTCTTTGAAAAATGTGAGGAGAAACCAGTATGGCGCCTGATTCAAGTCTCCACAGGCACCGTGCGGCGGGATCAGAAGCAGGCCTTCGTATTTTCGTGAAGGTTGCTGCTTCACTTCTACTTTCCCTGTTCATCTTCCACTTCCCAGCTCAGGCAGGGGCGGGCAGCACGGAAATCCCCGGGGCGCTGGCAGCGCTGTCGTTGCCAGGCGATTTACCGAAAAGGGACATTTCCGCAATGCCACTCACCTTGCCCACTCTTACGGATGCTCTGAAAGGGACCTCCCCGGTGCTATGGAGAAACGGAATCCAGATACCCCTACACGAACCACTTATCGAGAGATATATACGCTTCTATCAGGGAGACGGCCGAACCAGTTTTTCGGAAGCTATGGAAAAGGCAAGGACATGCCTCCCCCAAATGACCGAGATTCTTGAGAGCCAGGGAGTACCGGCTGAAATGGTTTCCATTGTGTTTGTGGAGAGCCGTTTCGAAAAGGACTCGTTATCGTATCGAGGAGCGGGTGGTTATTGGCAAATGATGGCGGCGACAGCGAGGGACATGGGTCTACGAGTCGATCCTTGGGTGGATGAGAGACGAGACCCTATTAAGTTGACCAAAGCTGCTGCCAAATACTTGAAAACACTTTACGAAAAGTACGACTCATGGTTGTTGGCCCTTGCCGCATACAATGCGGGAACCAGGCCGATTAATTGCGTGGCGAGAAGGTGCTGCGTTAAGGACGGGGAACTTTATGGGCGAAGGATGCCCGCGTATTCGGCAGTTTATGTTTCAAAAGTGCTGGCCGCGATGAATATTATACGCGAGCCGGAAAAGTACGGGTTCGAGTATCCCAACTATTGCAGGCCTACGGACTTCGATCCGGTTTTGATCAATACGCCTCTGAAACTCGAAGAGGTGGCTCAATGGATCGATGTGCCCGTCAGTCGTTTACAGGAACTCAATCCGTCACTGCGACTGGATGCGATGTGCCCCGGTTCCGGATTTGCACTGCGTTTGCCTACGGGTTCCAGAGAAAAATTCGACCTCGCCTACGAGGTTTACACCCGAAGGTAGACCATTAAAAAGGGTTCTATGGCGCCTCACGAAATAATCTTCACGATATGGAAAAATTGCCCGTATGAGTATTAGGATGGTGGCTGTCGAGCTTTATCGTGTCATGAAAAAGATAGAAGAGCTCGAGAAGGAGTTGGAGAGTCTGGAGGCCGGGTCACAGAAAAGGGTGGAAATCGAGGGGGACCTCAGAGAAGCCAGGGTCCAAAAGGACCGGCTGAAAAAAATGATCGAGGGAGCCAAAAGTGATTAACAGGCAAACTCCCTCAGGTAAGTTTGTGTGACCGGTAACCAGGATTTTCAATGCCACAGCCAAATTAAAGGCCCTCTTCCCTAGAGGGCCTTTTTTTTGGTTGCAACCCGGCAGGCGGGGAATCTCATTAAATGCCGGTTTCTTCGGGCAAACTCACCTCGAAAATATCCATGTCTCTTCCGATTCTGACGGACTGAAATTCTTTGCGCGCCTCCTCTTCGAGTTTGCCGAGTTCGCTGTTTTCGTACCTGGGGCTTATATGAATCAGGACCGCCCCGGCAGCGCCGGATTTTCTGGCAATCCCCGCTGCTTCGGCAACCGTCATGTGGCCTTTTACATCCGCGTGTTCGGAGTGTTCGGTGAGAAACATGCCTTCCAGGAAGGCCAAGTCTGCTTTTTTGCACAGGGAATAGACGCCGGGAGCGGGTCTGGTGTCCACCACGAAGGCGATATGCCTGCCCCTTCTGGCAGGTCCCAGCACCTCGGAGGGTTGCACAATCTTAGCTGAGGCAGTCTTTACGCTTTCGCCTCTTTGGAGCTTCCCCCAGAGCGGTCCCATCGGTACTCCAAGGGTTTGTGCCCGCGCAGGGTTGAATTTTCCCGGCCTGTCCAGCTCCTCGAACCTGTATCCAAGGCAAAACCGGGTGTGTTTGACCGGTTGCCACAGAATCTTAGCCTGGCCGTCCCGGTATGCCGGACCGTTGTTATCTGAGGACCATTCAGTGATGTTTATTGGGAAGTTGACCTTGAACTCAAGTGTCTTCCGACACTGGGTAACGAACTCCCGCGTCCCGGGAGGACCGAGGATTGTAAGGGGGTCCGGGCTCTCCATCTGAGCACGGAGCATGATCATACCTGGAATCCCCAGGCAGTGGTCGGCATGAAGGTGGGTTACGGCGATCAGCTTCAACCCTCGCACCCCGAGCCGCGCCCTCTTCCAGTTGATCTGCGTGCCCTCCCCGGCATCGAAGAGATATATTTGGCCATTGAGCCTTACGGCCAGGGAAGAAAGCATCCTATAGGGCATCGGCATCATCCCGCCGGTGCCGATCAATACGCATTCCAATTCGCGATCCTTATCGCAGGCTGAGTGAGGCCTTCCGCTCCCCCCCCCGTCTCGCGGGTGGGTGGGCTGTCGAGAATGGGCGGTCGGTCTCCGCGCCGCGCGCTCGTACTTCGCTAAGGGAGGCCGGGCAAGCCCACTTCACAAAATGAAGCCGGGCGAAGCCCCGTTAAGCGAAACCTTGACACCATTTTTACCTTGCTTTCTGATGCGCTTAACATTTGGCTTGCCTTCAAACGCACCACGTTTAATGTCTGCGCGTTCCGCATAGCTGCGCGCACGGTCGCCTCTCTTATCATGTGAGGCGCATTTTTTTCGAGCAAGGCATTGTATAAGTCTATCATACGCGGGCACCGTTGCCGATCTTGTTTCGTTTCGCCTTAATCGTTGCACTACCCTGATTTGAGTTTCAACTGGTCCCCCCCCCGCGTGCAGCGGCAGGGCCTGGCCGGCAAACATTTGCGGCCCACCTCCAGGAACCGGTACGCCGACGATGCGAATTTATTCCGAAACATTGCGCATGTCCACGGAAAGAGCCTCCTGAGAAGAGACTTAATAATAAATAATACGGCTTACAAGCAACACCTGAATGTCGGGCGAATCGAGATAAGGCGGGTCCTGAACGGTATCGAAGCAAGAAAATCGGCAAGCTGAGGCCTTTTGATGGAATTTTTTCCTCCTGTAAAGTATCATTGAATCAAGCTGGATTAGAAACCCCACTTGGAAGGGAGCACAGAAATGACCGATGAAAACGCCGTTTGCAGTGGTTACGAAAAAATGCCGGTCAGTCGGCTCGAGCCTGGAGAGATGGGAGTTGTACTGGCTCGGGCCGGCGCAGGCAAAACAGCCTGCCTCACTCATCTTGCTCTGGGATACCTGCTCGACAAGGAGCCTGTTCTCCATGTGTGCGTCGATGTAGTCCCGGACAAAGTCAAGCTCTGGTACCACAAACTGCTCAAAGATATCTTTTCGAACCAGCCCGAACGCAAAGTTACCGACTTACAGCACGCCATCGAACCACTAAGGTTTATAATGTCATTTCTCAACCGGACATTCAGCCCGGAAAAGTTGGAGACAAGCATCGACAATCTCGAGCAGCAGGCAAAGTTCGTACCTGCGCTTATCGTTCTGGACGGTCTGGACTTTGGCCGTGCGCGCGCACTTTTCGAAAAGATAGGCGGTGTGGCCCGAAGACACTCGGCAGCGGTCTGGGTCTCCGCCAGGTCTCATCGGCATATACCTGACGTAAATGAGAGAGGCATCCCGTACCCCATCGACGCCATGGACGATCTTTTCAGCTCCGTTATCATCCTCCAGCCGGAAAACGACGGTATAAGGCTGAAGTCGCTTAAGGATAAAGGCAATTACAATCCGGTGGCAGATTCTGAGTTCTTACTTGATCCCGATACTTTTCTCTTGCTGAAAAAATCCCACCTCGCGGAGCGTGGAGATCAATGAGGCTTGCCATTCGTTGATGGAAGAAGATCTGGTCACGAGTCTGACGCGACAGGTAAAAGAGGAGGTAATAGAGAACTACCTGCTGGAGCGTCGTCTTTTGGAGCTTCAAACCGAGCACCTCGACGCACAGGCCGCTGACACCCTGAGGCAGGCCTGGGTAGTCGGCCAGCGGCTGGCAAGGCTTTCAAATCTCATGATTGAACCGGACATGCAAATCCGGCTCCAGGAGCTTCTTGGAATGAGGTCCTGCCGCTTCTGGGTTGGCTGCCTGCATGTTAAATCCAAACGGGGAATGCGGCTGATTCGGGTGAGGACGCTGACCCAAAAAGCAAAATTCCGTAAGGTGATCCTCGAATCCTACTCCCGCCTTTTTTACCGGATGACACAATATAAGACGCAGTACGAAGAACTCACAAACGAAATCTCAGCAGTCAACAGGAACATCGATTCCTTCCATAAGAATTTCGACCTCCTTTCGATACTCAATTTCCTCAGGAACCTCGACATAGGGGGGATCGAAAGAAAGAGGATCCTGGGGGACAACTTTACAGCGATGGAAATGGCCGAGTTGGACAAAAATCTCTATATCACCCCTGTATCGATCGAAAAACTCAACGTTCCCGCCCCTCTGGATCTTCCTGAGTTCGGTTCGATCCGCGTGGAACTCAGTAACCTCGCCGAAGAAATATTTCAGCGTTACCGAAAGGAGGTGAAAAAAATGCTGAGGTAATTCTCCCACCCCCCATCACGCTCCAACTCTGAAACCCGATTTCCGATTTGACGCATCGCACGTTTCGGTATATCTGTCCAGCTTGCGGTTTGGGCCCTCAACAGTTAAAGTCAAAGGTAAGGCGCTTTTTTTAGTAGATAGCGTCCATCCGGAAACTGCGGATGGAAACTAGATAAGGCCGAAGCGGCCACGGCAGCAGCGGTTGTGCGTTTTCATCGCCCTCGGCACGGCATATCGGCGGAGAGCCAAAATTAACGGCGCGATGGCTCGGTTTTGGAGGAGAGTTGGTAAGTATAGCCACTCGGAAGAGGTTTTGGGTTGCCGCCATCTTCGGCATGAGCGTTCTATTCTATACCGTCAAGCAGGCCGACCTTCACAAGTTTACGCAACACCTGGGAGAGATAAACCCTTTTTGGGCCGTTGCCGTGGTAGCCTCGGCTTTCTTAAGTTATGCCTGCGTTGCAGGAGTTCTTGACAAACTGCTAAGAGGCATTGGCCTCTCGATCTCTTTTGGGTCCTGTTTCAAGATTTCGCTGTTGTCCTGCACCCTCAACTACCTGATGTCAGTGGCCGGACTGAGCGGGGTGGCTGCAAAGGTCTACCTGCTCTCACGCGAGGACATCCCGCCGAGCAACACTCTCTCGGTGTCGATCATACACGGCTTTCTCACCAACACTATCGCGGTTTTGTTCATATACCTGGGATTTTTCTATCTCTACAGTCAGCACCAGATAACCGACCTCAACCAGGAAGTGTTCGGGGCGGTGGTCATGCTCGTTGCTTTCCTGCTGACCTTGGTCACCATCATGACAATCATTCATGAGACTTTCCGAAAGAAGGTGTGGCGAATCGGTCTCAACCTGGTTGTTGCCTTTTGCGCCAGGATTGGAAAACCGCACTGGATCAGGGGTGAGGGGGCAGAGGTTTTTTTTGAAAATTTCAATGAGAGCCTTAACATGATAATGGGAAACAGGGGAGTGCTGCTGTTCCCGGCTTCCCTTGCCCTTCTCGATTGGATATGCATGTTCCTTTGCCTGAAATTTTCGTTTATCGCGATAAACTACCCGGTGAGCAATAAAGTTTTGATGGTGGGTTTTTCGGTTGGTCTTTTCATGAGCCTGTTTTCGCTTACCCCGGCATCGATCGGGCTCATGGAAGGCTCCATGGCGTGGTCGTTCTACCTGATGAATCTCGATTACGAGCTTTGTCTGCTGGCGATCCTGATCTATAGGATAGCCTACTACTTCGCACCTATCGCAGTCAGCATTTTCTTTTTCAAACGATTTTTCCCTCGCCCGGACCTTGCCGGGTCCGGCAAGGAATTCAAGAAAGCATAGCAGGGCCTGCTTTGCGGGTCTGCCCCGTCTTTGATATCAGTCCACCTCAATGTATTCGCGGACTTGGGGGGGCTGTTTTTCTTTCCTCTTCACATATATTCATGTCCGCAAAAACCGGCCTGAGCAGATTGCAAAGCATGGGAAGCTTTGAGGCGAAAATCAAAGCCCCCCCAATGCAGCAGGCCGCCCCCAACAGCATTGTGTTTTGAACTCCTATTTTCCCCGCGATGCTTCCGGCGACAAGACTTCCGAACGGCATGACGCCCATGAAGGACATTGCGAAAAGACTCATGATACGGCCGCGTTTGTCCTCGTCAACGATCGTCTGTATGATCGTGTTGCTGGAAGCTATGTGGGTCATCATCGAAAATCCGGCTATAAAAAGAAAAAAAACGCAGAACGTGAAGCTGCGAGAAAGCGCAAACGCTGCAATGGCAAGCCCGAATGCACCCGCTGCGGCGGGAATTAGTCTTATGAGCCCATTGGCGTTTTTGCGGGATGCCAGGTACATGGTTGCCGAGAGCGCTCCTATGCCTGCCGCGGACATCAGAAACCCGAAAGTGTTGGCGCCCCCGTGCAAAACGTCTTTGGCATACGCGGGCATGAGAACCAGGTAAGGCGCGCCCGCTATGCTGAAGACCGAGAGCAGGGCGAGGATGGCGATAATCGGCTTAAGATTGCGGGCATAGTCAATTGCTTCTCGGAATTCGCCCCAGAAGGGGCCGGTTTGCCTTCGGCGTTCTTTTTCAGCCACCCTGATGGCCTGAAGGACGGCAAGCACAGCCAGGTAGCTGATCCCGTTGATAAGGAAGCAAACCCCCTCCCCAACGGTAGAGATCATTATCCCTGCAACCATGGGGCCGATGAAGCGAGCACTGTTAAACATCGCCGAATTCAGCGCTATCGCATTTCCAAGGTCCTCCCTTCTTTCGACCATCTCGATCACGAATGACTGACGGATGGGTATATCGAAGGCGTTTACCGTTCCAATGGCAATGCTCAGGGCGACAATGTGCCACGGCTCAATGGCCCCGGCCAGCACAAGCGCGGAAAGGACCAACGCCTGCACCATGGAAAGCCCCTGGGTCCAGAGAAGCAGTCGCTTGCGGTTGAATCTGTCAGCCACAACACCGGCTAGCGGGCCGAGAAAAAGCGTGGGGATCTGGTTGGAAAAGGCCACCACGCCGAGCAGAAGCGTCGAGCCGGTAAGCCGGTAGACAAGCCAGCTAAGCGCAACCTGCTGTGTCCAGGTCCCTATAAGGGACACACCCTGGCCTAAGAAAAAAAGGCGATAATTTCTGTACCGGAATGCTCTAAAAATCGCACCGGCGCTTACCCCTAAATCAAACTTCATTACATATTTTCCTGAAAACCGAACTCAATGATTGAGCAGAGGATGGAGAAGGCATACAGGAGCGATTTCTCAATGGGTGGAGAGAAACGCCTGAACTAACCGTAGTCTAGCCCCTTGTGGGCGGCCTTTTTGAAGGCGCAGAGAAAACCAAAATCCAGCAAGATCGTCGAGCAGGGAGCAAAAGCTTCACGCTTCCGGCTTCACGCTTCTTATTTATTACTCCACACCGGCTTTCTCTTATCGATAAATGCGCTCATCCCTTCGAACGCGTCTTCCGCCATACAATTCATCGCGATGACTTCTTTGGCGTAGCCGTAAGCCGACTTTTCGTCGAGGTCCACCTGTGAGTAGAAGGCGTGCTTCCCGAGGCCGAGGACAAACGGACTTGCCTGTGCCAGTTCCAGTGCCCAGTTACGGGTTTCTTCGGCGAGTTTTTCAAGCGGGACGACCTTGTTGACGAGGCCGAACCGCAAAGCTTCTTCGGCGGAGACAAAGCGGCCGCTGAGAAGCATGTCCATGGCTCGCCGCCTGCCGACTACACGAACCAGAGGGATCATTGGAGTGGTGCAAAAAATACCGATCTTCACGCCAGGGGTGGCGAATCGAGCTCCGGTTTCGGCGATGGCCAGATCGCACGCTGCGACAAGCTGGCATCCAGCGGCCGTTGCGATCCCGTGTACCTGGGCTATTACGGGCTGCGGCAGCTCGTGGAGCTTGAGCATCATTTTGTTACACGCGGTGAAGATTTCCCGCAATTCGCCCAGGCTCTCATGCTTGCGCTTCATTTCCCGAAGGTCGTGGCCGGCGCTGAACCCCGGGCCGTTGCCTCGAATGACGAGTATGGATACCTGGGGATCTTTTTCAACCTCATTAAGGGCGCCTTGGACCGAGTCGATCATCTCCAGTGAAAGCGCATTCCTGGATTCGGGCCGGTTCAACGTGAGCCAGCCAATAGGAGGGTCTTTTTCAAGCAGTACTGAGTTCATCGGATCAACTCCCATTCACTTCAACGATTAAAGGCCATAAACCGTGTCAGGACCCATGCGGCATCTGCTGCAAAGTTAATTCTGCAAGAGACCGTTTAACACTACTGCCACTCCGACTCTCCATCCAGGCAGAAGCGAAGGGCTTTCTTTATCTCATCGATCTGCTCGGGGTCTGTAACCTTCCCTCGCTTTTCATTCCTGATGTAGAAGGCGTCTGCCGCCTGATCGCTCTTGGTCGTGATTTTGGCTACGGATATTGGTATCTGAAGTTCGTGCAAAGTCCTGGTAATGGTATAGAGAAGCCCTATGCGGTCCGCCGTATAAACTTCCAGGATAGTATACACGGCCGAGGATTCGTTATCGATAACGATCTTGCTTGGCGCCGCCCGCAACGCTTTTGGCTGCTGCCTGCCCGCCGAGCGCGCCGCTATGCGGTAGTGCAGAGCTAACTTGCCCTTGAGCAGGCGGTCCATATCACTTTTCATCGCCTCCCAGTCCGTTGCGGTATCACCCTCCGGAAGCCTGCACTGAAACAGGAGCAGGGTTATTTCGTTGTTCATTGTAAATGCCTGGGCGCTGATGATGTTGAGTTCGTGGAGCGTCAGGATTCCCGCCGAGTTTGCAAGAAGCCCCGGCCTGTCATAGCTCATGAATGTAATTTCTGCGGTTTCGCGCCCGGAGGAAACCTCCCAGATGAAAGAGCCGCCGGCTTCCTGGAGCCTGCGGCCCAACTGGATATGCTTGACTATCTCCTCTGGGGATATGGAAATTAAATACCTTGGAGGGAGCTGTGAAAAATAGGTCTCCACCTCCCCAGGGCTCAGAAGATCGGAAACGCGGCTCTCGATCTGCTTTTTAACCCTGGCCACCCGTTCGGAGATGACCCGTGAGCTCGGTTCGCCTTTTTCCAGTATGCCCCGAAGATTGCAGTAGAGGGTCAGCACCGGTGTATCGCGCCATTTATCCCTGGCGCGGGGACCAGTGGACATCATGTCGGCAAAAGTGAGCAAAACGAGCTGATCGAGGTATTCCTTGCTCCCGACTGCGGCAGTGCAGCTCGATAGCATTTCGTGGTCGGCCAGATCGCGCAGAGACGCGCTGTCGAGCAGAAGCAGGTGTTGTGATACAAGGAACCGCACCGTCTCGGTTTCCTGGGAAGACAGGCCCAGGCGTCTCGCAATAGCGTGCATCATCTCGCCGCCCCTGGCCGCATGGCCGCTGCCCGAACTTTTTCCCACATCGTGGAGGAGGCCGGCTAGCAGCATGGGTGCAGGGTCGCCCAGGTCTGCGGCAGTCACGGTGAGTTCGGGTTCTTGCTCGGAATACACCCCGGCGATGATCTTCTTTAGCTCGGAGACAGTTCGAAGGTGGTGCTCCTGGACCGGGTAGAGGTGAAATTCGTCGTGCTGGACCAGCCCGTGCACAGAGGCAAGCTCAGGGATGAGTGCAGTCATCAGGCCGTAGTCGTAGAAGCGGCGTAGAACCGGGACCTCGGGCGAGTCGGCCCGGAGCAGGTCCAGGAATTCATCCTTAACACTAGGGTCTCCCGAAGCCGCGTCCAGAACGTTTTTATTGTGAGATATCCATTGCCGTGTAACGTTCGCCAGTCCAAGGCCGCGCCTGGCGGACACCGCAAAGAGATGAACCAGGCGCTCCGGCGTTGCCGGGTACCGGTCGGTCTGGATGTGGATCTTTCCGGACTGGGCGACCATCCCCTCTTCAATGATGGTTTCGGTCAGTTCAGCGCCGGTGGAGCGGCCCTCATCGAGTCTTTCCCAAAATTCCCGCGAAACCTCGGCAACCCCTTCAAACAACTGGTGAACATGCTGCATGAAAATTTCGACCGGAAGAAAACCCGATCTTTCCGCATACCCCAGCTTTCGTGCAAGCGTCTCCTGGTCGCCGAAAAGAAGCGTGCTGACCGCACGTCCGGACGTGGCCCGCAGAAGTGTCAGGTACCGGCAGAAGGCTTTTTCCGCAGTCTGAAGGAAGTCCACTTCCTGCCGGCTGAGATAGCCCTGGAAAATCGCGTCCTCGAGATTGCGGATCTTGGATTCGACGCGGCACCCGGCCCGGATGGCGCGAATTTCAGAAAGTCCGCCGGGGTTCTCCTCGATGTCTGGCTCAAGCCAGTTCTTAGCGTTTTCGAGCAGCTTCTTGCGCGTTAGAATGGACTCGCGGAGAGAACTGAGAAAAAAAGCCCGGTTTTCGAGGATATGATTGTCAATTTCCCGATCGAGCTGATCGGCGAGGTTGCGGTTTCCGGAAATGTAGCGGAGGTCCAGGAGCTTGAAAAACAATGCCGAATCCGCCCGAGCCATGTCCATTATCTGTGCCGGCGATCCCTGGAAGGCTTCAACATGCCATCCAGCCTCGATGAGAGGTTCGGTGATCTCATCGATCCAAGCGTTTTTTATAACAGAGCCATCGGCCTTGAGACACAGGAACGGAACCGCCTGGGTCGGGCTCGATATGCCGCGTCCAAAAGAGCCGATCGCCGCGATCGCGCCTGCGGCCCGGAACGCCTCGGAGCCGCTGACCAGCCGATTGGCAAGACGGTTGTATAAGGAGATGATAGCGATCTCCAGCAGACTGGTGTGGCGATCAAGCGCCTGTTCGCTGCCTTCCTCGAGAATCAGCTCGCGCTGCTTCCTCAAGGATTCAGAGATGTTCCCGTTCATGTTCGGCCTCGTTTCAGATTTGTTTTAAATTTAAATTCTAAGCAGTTTTGCTGCAAAAGAAAGGGTAAAATGAGCCAATCCAAGCGGGCAATCGCCAATCCGTCCGATCCCCAGGGGCAAAATCGGCAAACACCGGCAGCGCCGTCTTCCACGGCGGCGGTGGTATAGTAAAATATGAATTCCTTCCTTATCCCTTGGGGTGTATAGACAAACTGTCTATGCGGACACATATCTGCTAAACACCGGGAATGTTTCAATCCACGCCCCCGCGCGGGGGGCGACACAACATCGGGGCCGTTACCGGCGCCCCGACCTTGTTTCAATCCACGCCCCCGCGCGGGGGGCGACTGGGGATGGGGGCAACGGTGCGGCAAGGGAGATTGTTTCAATCCACGCCCCCGCGCGGGGGGCGACTAGAAAATCTGGAGATGATCTTCGGCTTCGCTGTGTTTCAATCCACGCCCCCGCGCGGGGGGCGACTTGATAAGTTCTACTTGTCCCGAACCTGGGCTTACAGTTTCAATCCACGCCCCCGCGCGGGGGGCGACGGACCGCCCCCGCGCAGCCGGTGGCGATACCGTGTTTCAATCCACGCCCCCGCGCGGGGGGCGACCTGTATTCGACAAAACAGACTATCAAGAGCATGGTTTCAATCCACGCCCCCGCGCGGGGGGCGACGGGGGGAGAAATGCCTGTTTTCCGGTGTATGACGGTTTCAATCCACGCCCCCGCGCGGGGGGCGACTGCGAAGCTGGAAGGGGAGTCCGCTATTATAAATGTTTCAATCCACGCCCCCGCGCGGGGGGCGACATGACGATTTCCCATTGCCTTTTCTCTCTTCGTGTTTCAATCCACGCCCCCGCGCGGGGGGCGACGGAAATGGCGGCCGCCGTCAAGGAGCTCCTAAAGTTTCAATCCACGCCCCCGCGCGGGGGGCGACCCTGGGGAAATGGCTCGAAAAGAATCAATGCAAAGTTTCAATCCACGCCCCCGCGCGGGGGGCGACTACGAATATACGCCGCACGGCACCTGCGCCATATCGTTTCAATCCACGCCCCCGCGCGGGGGGCGACATTATGCAATTCACTCCGTCAACAATCGGAGGAGTGTTTCAATCCACGCCCCCGCGCGGGGGGCGACGCCGTAGACGGGGTTTGTGAGGGCGTCCTCGAGGTTTCAATCCACGCCCCCGCGCGGGGGGCGACTTTCCGCGTGCGACTGGAAGTTGCCGTACCAGATGTTTCAATCCACGCCCCCGCGCGGGGGGCGACCGCCGTAGAGCACGAAGTAGCACTGCGGCTGATAGTTTCAATCCACGCCCCCGCGCGGGGGGCGACTGAACGGATGGCTGTGGGTGCCCACGCCTAACGAGTTTCAATCCACGCCCCCGCGCGGGGGGCGACGAGTACGGGCGCGATCACCACAGGCCAATACGTGTTTCAATCCACGCCCCCGCGCGGGGGGCGACCAAGTCCCTTGCGGCCCATCTGCGTTTCGAACTCGTTTCAATCCACGCCCCCGCGCGGGGGGCGACGGCATGCACGCGGTAAGGCGCCCGTCGATGACGCGTTTCAATCCACGCCCCCGCGCGGGGGGCGACCCCGGAGCATCTTGCCACTTTAACGCCAAGACGATGTTTCAATCCACGCCCCCGCGCGGGGGGCGACGTTTCTCTACAGTTATTCCAATACCTACGCGACGTTTCAATCCACGCCCCCGCGCGGGGGGCGACTGCGTCAACTTCCGTCCAGTGGAGAAGCCTCCTGGTTTCAATCCACGCCCCCGCGCGGGGGGCGACTCCATGTCGCCTTTCATCTTGTCGAGGGCGTCTTTGTTTCAATCCACGCCCCCGCGCGGGGGGCGACCGACCCCGTTTGTTACCGACCACCCCGAGCCCTGGTTTCAATCCACGCCCCCGCGCGGGGGGCGACTGTCAGCTCCTAAACACATGCTGACAAAGGTTTTAAATGAGCTATTCCGCGAATGTCCCCATTCACTCTTGTTGCATATTCAGTTGTCAAAGATCTGATCTCATAACCCATTGAGATTAATAATAATATCGAGCTTGCGAACCTCACATGAGTGAATAAGCCCCTAAATGCAGGCGGTGCAAGGCAAAACGACAAAGTCCGAAAATGCGAACTGAGGGTTCGCACGCCGGAATCAAACAACCAAAGGATCGTCAGGATCGATGGGCTTATTCGCTCCTACATGTTCAACCTTCCGCCTCCAATTTGCGCCCAGGAAATAAAACCTCAGACTATCCTTATCCGAATCGATTTCCTTCATCAGTTTATCGCGGAAAAAGGCCCACTGCGCAGGGTCAACGGAGCACTCGAAAACGGAGTATTGCACCCTTTGCCCATAGTCCTTGCAAACCTTCGCGACACGCCTAAGCCGGGTTTGTCCCTTCGGATCGATCGTTGAAACGTCGTAGCTTACGACAACCATCATGAGCACAGCCTACTTCCAGATAAAGGGAGGATATGCATCCAGGTCGCCCCGCAGTGCTCTGGCAAAAAGGAGCGCCTGGACATGGAAAAGTATGCCGACCTGGACTTTTTCTTCAAGGAACGGGTGCAATATTTCTTCCTGTTTTCTGTTCTGGTACGTGACAAGCACCTCCTTTCTGGTTTCGTCGGACATGACTACTGCCCCCGAATCGGTCTTCGTGAAGCCGTTTTTCCGGACCTTCTTCAAGTTGATCAGGGAAAGCACGAGCCTGTCGGCCAGAAAGGGCCGAAACTCCTCCATGAGATCCAGGGCCAGCCCATGTCGCCCCGGCCGGTCTCTATGGAGAAATCCAACGGCGGGGTCAAGGCCCACCGATTCCAGCGCGGAGCGGACATCATGCATGGTCAAGGTATAAACGAAAGAAAGGAGAGCGTTGACGTTGTCAAGCGGCGGCCTCCGGTTCCTCTCTTCGAAAACGAAGTCTTCCTTCTGCGTTGTAATGAGCTCGTTGAACACGCTGAAATACATTCGGGCCGCATCGCCTTCAATGCCCCTGAGAGCGTCAAGATCAGTTTCGTTACCGAGCCGCTCCAGGTAACGGGTCATCCTGGCAGACACTTCTTTGATCGCCTGGATATTAACCTTCTCCTCGTGGTCTCTCAGTGCCCTTTGGAGGACAGTCCTGCAATTCGCCAGTTTGCCGGTGAGAAGGCTTCCGGTGATTTCTGAGGTCGCTTTCGGGTTGTCGGCTTTGCGGTACTGTTCGCGCCTCAAAAGAACATTTCCGGACACCGGCCCCAGGACCCTGGCAAGAAACCTTCCATGCTCGGTCAAAAAGCTGATGGTCACGCCCCTTTCGGCGCAGAACCCGAGCAAAAAAGGGCTGCACAGAACGTTGCCGAAGCACACGACGCCGCCGATGGTATGAACGGGAATGCGGAGACGGACGTCGCCATCGACTTTGACTGCTACCGTCTCACCCTCCTTTGAGAGGTAGGCTCCTTGGGTGGTAACGTAGAGGGTGTTAAGATGCTTTTTCATGGCTCACCTGCCGTCATTCTTGCCAGATAGCGTTGCACGGATGATTTCTTGTCCATCTTCTTTGGCAGACATTCGCCGATCAAGGAACAGCTTTCACAACGTTTGGTGTATGCCGGGGGCGGTGTTACGCCGCTCGCGATGAGATTCCGAGCGTGCTCCGCTGTTTGTTCCGTTAGGTAACGAAGTTCCTCATCAAATACTACAACGGTTCGCCGGCGTATCTTGCCGTAAAAAAGCGCACCTTCGGGCGCGGCAGCATCGAGCATCTCTTCGAGGCACATAGCCTGGGCGCAAAGCTGCACCTCGTCGCAATAGTCTGGCTTCGGCTTGCCCCGCTTGTATTCGACAGGATACGGTCGCCACATGGCGTTTTCGGCTCTATGAAACTCCACGACATCAGCTACACCAATGAGGCCAAGACGCAGATTTCGTAGTCGTACGCCCCGCGAAATCTTCACGGAGCCCCTTGTTTCGCTACCTTCTTCGTGGACCTTGTCGTGCATTATACGCCCTTCGGCAGTAAAAACGTTCTCAACCCATATCTGTTCTATGTGGATAAGCGCACAGCGTCGAGGGCAATATGAGAAATGGGCAAGGGCCGATATGGAAATCAGATCATCGTCAGAATAGCTCATGACTTGTCTCCATCCCTCCCTTTTGCGAAAGCTCGCTGACTATACGACACATGCGTTCCCAATACCCGTCCTGACGGCTTCCACAGAAAGAATACCAGCCATATAGCCGATGAACGCGTCGTAGGCGTATGTCCACTTGTACATTCCAGGATGGCCTAATATTTCAGGAACTTGCAGATCATCAAGTCGGTATCCCCATATTTGTACTGAGGTTTTTTGTATGTCTCGCCAATCGACCTGTAAATCGTTTTCAAGTTTGCTAATGGCTTCTTTCCCTACAACGACGCATTTGGTGTCAGATGCGATAACCCGGAAGTCCTTCTCAACCTGTGGGAACCGTAATACTTCCTCGAACTTCAGGAGAGAATCAGGAAAAGCCCCGGCAAGTCGGATTTCACGTTTCAGCGCGTCCGTGCAAAGATCGGGCGATATGACTGAGCCTGCTGAGATAAGGTCGAGCAGTACCTTTGAGGAATCAGTCATTCCCTTGTGCTTCTTGAGGAACCCTTCTTCCTTGAGTGTGACTGTCCAAACGCTCTCGGCTCTTGCAGAGTTGTGGCGGTTAACCCTTCCAGCAACCTGGAGCAAAGAAACCAAAGAAGCAGCCTCACGGACCCCAGTCTTAAAGGACAGATCGACCCCTGCCTCGACGCAAGACGTGGCAACTAGCGTCCATTGAGTGTCGCTGCCGTCAACCAAACGGGCTTTAACCCTGTCTAGCGTCTTATCCCTGTCGCAAGGTGTAAGTGCTGTCAACAAGTGTTCCACGGACGTTCGGCCAAAGTGCTTCTCATACTCGCTCGCCACAACCGCGGCGCTCTGCACCGTGTTCAAAATAACGATTCGCGGACCGGGAAGAGACGCCACCCAGCCCACGAGATCAACTGCCCCAAAGGGGGTGTGTTGAAACCTGTATTCTATGCGGCCTTTTTCATATTCCATCAAACGGTCACGCAATATAGGCGGCATGATTTCAGGAATGTCTTGCTGTGCCTTATCGAATTCCTCAATCTTCCAGAAACGGCTAAGTGAACCGGAGGCCATCACCCAATAGCATCCCCACTCATTGCCGAAGCCTTTGATCCAACGCCACGCTAATGGGAGTAATTTAGCAGGCAAGGCGGCATGCGACTCATCGATAAAAACGGCGCTGCCAGGCAGGTTGTGCAGCCGCCGCAGGGTGGCAGGGCTATTGGACGCCAGCGTCTCAAAGAAAGCCACGGCTGTCGTCACGATGATCGGGGATTTCCAAAGGGCGGTGAATCGACGACTCTGCACGTCCTGAAAATCTGCACGGTGATGCAACTCCGAAATAACGTGCTCTGGATTTTCACCGGGAAGGACAAGGGCCTTCCGGTATGTTTCAACAGACTGTCTGATAATGTTGGTAAATGGCAGGACAACAACGATTCTTCGAAGATGTCTCTTTTCAGCCTGCGACAGCAAGTGGGCCATGATTGCCGTAGTCTTACCCGTTCCCACAGGACTGTCACATGACGCTATATGATCGTCTATGGCAGCGTCGCGACAGGCCGCATAAACTTCCGACCGCAGGTGAGAGCGGTCATTATCCTCTTCCAGAGTACCGGCGTAGCGATCCAGCGCGGCCATCCGGTCTGCCGGGCGCAGAGCGATAAATGGCTCACAATAGGTCTGATCTCCATAATGAATGGCGGTATCGGTATGGTCTCCGTCAGCCAGACAGGAAAGCGCGATGCGAAAGAAAAGAGACGTATCGCCTGCTACGCAACAGCCGGCAGCATATACGGCACGCCCTGACTGTAATGCTTGCTCATGCAATTTGACTAATTCCGGAAGACTCTGGTTCACCCTTTCGCGAACTGCATCATCTCTAAGAATGCTCTCCTCATTCCGGTTTTCTTCCTCAACAAAGTCAGGCAGCCCTATATGATGAGAACGAATGAGGGCGGCGCCCGGAGTCAATTGAAGGGTGTCCAGCAGATAGGCTGTTCCAGCATCGGTATGCTGGACGGGCAGCTTTCTCGCTTTGCTTTTTCCAGATAACACCTCCTGGTTTTTTTCATCCAGCTTCCCCAGGTCGTGATACTCTGCTGCAAGGCGTACGGTCTTCTTCAAGGCCTCTCCATCGCAGGAGGCGTATCTTGCTGCTCCACCAGCAGCCTCACAAGCGCGGTCAACTACGCCGCCAACATGGGCAGCGTAGTCTTGAGGTGGGATTCGTCGCTTCGAGTCAGGACTGTGGGCAAAGACCATTAGATTCCACCCATCAGATCGGCGAAAGAAACCTTTAGTTTGAACTCGGCCGGAAGATCAACGGGCACATCGTAATCGCTCCACGATGCTGAAGATTGCATAGGGTCATTCCCCTTGCGCCTCGGGGCCAGAGCATCGATCAGTCTCCAGTCGGGGCAACTACCAAGAGAATTCTGGTGTTCCATGTACCAGGCATGTCGTATGCGCACGTCGGGACGGATCGCCGAACGCGTATGGTCGTAGGCATAGGGGATCAGAGCCTTAAGCAAATCCACATCCTTCTGGGTGCAGCCTGACTTATGGGCATGACTTGGGTTTACGTAGAATGGCATGCAGTAAACGCCATGCTCAACCACGCGATAGGCAAGAGGCGCCATCCCTTGAGCTTTACCTTCCTCCACTCCAGCTTTATTGGTATTTGTGTGCCTTTGAATCAGAATGGGAGCCACTGAAAGTCCCATGGTGAATTGGGCCACACCGGTCTTGATGTATCCCTTGTTGCCTCCCTCTTCGAGAAACGTGTTTCCGAACAAACGGCCATCCCAATATTTCCTCACAAATGCACTGTCCAGGAATTCTTTCTGATCGAAATCCTTAATGTTCTTGCCCATTTCTATAATGATGGTTTTTCTATCCCTTCCCCTCGATTCGAGAATCTCAAAATCGTTCTTATTCAGGCCCAGCTTCTCACACATGGCCATGCAGACTGGACCGTCCGCATCCTCAACCAAGTCACGGAGTTTGCGTTTGAACGACACAGGGGAGATCTCGCCTAGGCCGTTCGGACGCTGACGGGGATCACTCTCTCGGTCAGGATCGCCATTCGGGTTGGAATTGACCACTTCGATGATCAAGAGTCCGGTTGCGCGTTTGATACTGTTGTGCATAGTCTTCTCCTTATTAGATTTCGATAGGATCTTCCGCTTGGGACTTGCTGGAGATATAACCGAGCAATAGTTGCGCTCTTGCCGAGTCATCAAAGCGGGTCGGCAGAGCCGCGCCGCGCAGTCTGCCTCCGACGAGCCCGAACTCCTTCAGAAGGTAGCGTGAAAGTCCTGCAACACCAGTAGAGTTAGTCCGCGCCCATCCCAGGTATGGCGCAATACGCAAAGCCAGTTGCGCAACAGCCTGTGTCGGACTGTCGAGGGCAGAGGCCATCAGGGCATTGCCAAGCAGTTGAGGCGGCAGGCTCCCATTACGGACTTCTTTGCAGTAGAGCGCATGAAGTTCATCGGCAAGCTTCAGCATTCTGCCGACCAAATAGGGCGCATTGTTCATGTAAACCTCCTTTTCGACGCCGAGTTTCCAGAGCAACAGCCCCAGAATGGCCGGCATCAATTGTTTCTGTTTGTTAAACCCTGCAAGGTTGAGAACCTCGTTGCCATGAAGGGCGTTTCCCAATGAAAGGAACACCCCTTTGCTGTTCTGCAATGCCACGGCCAGGAGATGTGGGGCCTGGTTCATGGCAGCGAATTCATCGAGTAATAGTTCGATACCGCTTGATTTAGGGATTGATTTCACCTCATCCCTGGTCGTACCGTCCAGCTTCCAGACGCGGTTCAGGCAGTCTGAGATCTGAAGAGGAAACGGCGTTTCCGGTTCAGCCAGGACAGTTTCTCCTTTCGCTTCGCCCCAGATCTTCATTCGTATGGGTGGAATATTGGCACATCCCTGCTGCCATTCTTTTGCTGCATCCGCTAATCGTTGGGCAGAATAGTTGCGATGAAAGACGACCTTAGTGCGAGCCTTGTCCATCTTTCGGAGAGCAAACACCCGCAGCTCGATATCCTTGAGGGGTAGGGAGAGCCCTTTTAGACAGCTCACAACGTCTTCCGCGTACCGTGCGAAGCGCGCCTCGGTGTCGTCCTGCTTTCGCGCTCCGAAGCAGGACGCGAGTTTGACAGACGCCTTGGGCATAATTGTGGGATACGCAAATAGCAATTCCTTGTCATCGGAACGGCCCCATGTCTGTCCCTCACGTGATTCGTCCTTCAACCACTCCAGAGCACCTTTGGCTCGTTTGCGGCTATCTGAGCCTATGCGGTAGGACCGGGCGTCGATAGTCTTGTAGCGGTACTGGCACGGGGATTCGCTGTTCATGGCGCGAAGCTTCACCCCGCCAATGACTGGAAGTTTTACTTCGGGAAGCTTCTCTTCTTGACCTCCGGCGCCTCGCCCAAATGCATCCTTGTTGTCATTTCCGGCTTCGGCGCTGCTTTCCTGGCCCACAAAACATTCGTTGATACACTTGATGGTCTTTTCATGCGCTACCGGATATTCTTTCCAGTCCGGCACGTCAAGAAACACCGAAATAGAGCCCCTATCGGCCTCCGGTTTCTTGCTAGAAGAACCTTCATGTATGAGGACAGGCAGCAGGGACCGAGCATGCTCGCCTCTTTCGAAAGACCTCCAAATGAAGGATTCCAGAGCCTGAGAGAATTTGCCTAAACCGCCGTTTCCTAACTGGACGATTCTCTCACAGAGCTTCTTTACCGCGCCGAAGTCGGTGGAAATATTGGCGCACCGCACCTGAAGCTCTTGAGGGATGGGACCAAGACATTTGTTCATTTTCTTACTGAATTTGGCATCCCAATTTTTTGCGTGAGGGTCCATGCACCATTCCCTAATCATATTCAGGTCTATGTGTTCCTTCCCTCCCCGCCACTTCTTCAAAAGCTTCTTGCTTGCTTCATCAGTAATGCGGTAAAGCGGCTGAATATTGAAACCGGGAAAGGAGTTACCGTTGCTGGGCTCCCATTTCCGAAGAAACGCCACACGTTCATTCGTCATAGGCTCAACTCCGGTAATCGAACCGTTCAAGGCGACCAAAATACAGTAGCAGGGGTTTCTTTCAGACGCATTTGGCAGGAGCTTCAAGTCTTTATGCCAATCGTAGGGTGCAATCCCGGCATCCTCAAGAACCGTTGAGAGGTGATAAAGTTCGTTCAACATGCCGGCCTCCTTCCCTGAAAAATCCCATCACTCCTTCGGTTATCCTGACGTCCTGATCATAGGTGAACGCGCACTCTGAGGCATAACCTTCAGAGAAGACTTCTCGCAACATCGAAGGAATTACTGTGTTGATATCGCTCCAGACCTTGGTGGTTTCACGGAACGGCCCGAAGTAGTTCGGCCCGAACTCTTTCCAGCCGAGGAACGGAATAGTGAAGCACTGGCCGCGATTCAGCCGGCGATTGAAGATGGCTCTATAGGCGTGGCCCGGTGAAGAGGTTTTAGCGTCCCATTGCCTCGCCTTATCCGGAACACGGTCATTGGTCGATCCCGACATTGGCGATACCTCCGCGTAGAGCCTATAGCAAACATCAATGAGTACTGTTGCGAGAAGCTGGAACCCACCTCCTCCGGCGATGACGCCAGACTTCCGACGCGCGCCCCCATAGTTCGTCTGATAGTTGTGATATTGAAGAGGAGCGCATATTTCGACTTTCGTCGGAACGATCTGTATTGCTGGCCCCCAGAGCATGGCCTCGAAGATGCCCTTTGTCGCCGAATATGTGGGCGCCGGATAACTTACCGGGCAATCGCCTGTATCAGGCCGCGTCCACATGGCCGTTTTCCCTGCTATTTCCATTGCAATCTCATAATTCTTAGCGCTCATAGCCAATAACCTCCACCGGTGTTTTCCGTTTGAGACCAGCAGTCATTATTTTCGCCACAGTGACGTCAAAAATCCTTCCTCTGCTTTCTTCGCTTTGCGATATTACTTCACCGCCTCGGCATGGTCCTGAGGCGCGCCTTGGCCATACTGGCGCATCACTCCCACATAACATTGCGCGTAAGCATCCTCTTGATCCGCCAAAGGCTTGAACTCTTCATAAGCCTTGACGTAAGCGCCTTTTTCATGAGCGGCTTTGGCTTCATCCCAACCAGCGTGAAATCTATAATGACCCAGCTTCCGCCTTGTGACGGACGACTGGTTTAATGCGGTTTGTCTAACTAGAGGAAGGATATTCGCAAATATAAAACTGAGACTAATGAATAGTTCGAAGGCAAATCTATCACTATCGTGTCAGGAATAAAACCAAATGTTTGTCCGTCCGATTACGACACACAGGAAACGCTGATCGGCAAATTCGGGGACCTTGTTTCTCAGTCTTCACCGCTCACCCTTCACTGCGCTCCGCTTCCCACTCCCTCTTCTTTTTGCCGCTTCTGGTTGCCGTTTCTATTGCCGCTTCTGCTTGCCGTTTCTCGTTGCCGTTTGGCAGAGCAAAAACCCTCGCGCTACGCTGTCGCCCGATCAGAATACATCGCGGTAATTGACGAATTAGTGTCCATCCGGAAATACCGGGACAAATTCCACGCCCCGCGAGGTTTCTGTTCGGAAAGGAGGGATTTTTCGCTCGGGCAAGGAAATCGAGGTCTTGCGCGGAGGCGTACAAGGGTACGCCGCACAAGCAAGGCCGAAAATTGACACCGCCAGTGCGGAAAAGGGCCCTTTCGGGACGGAAACGAATCAGGGTGTCGAGGAATTGAGCAATCGAGGGACATCTTTTCACTGTTCAACGGAGGATAAGGTTGCAAGGGCGGAATTCCGTCCTGTTTCTGCTGCCTTTCCCCTGTATCTGCAGAAAAATGAAAATAAAAGTATGAATGATATCATCGGGTTATTGGATCATCACCTGCATTTGCCCTGTATTTGCAGGGACAGGGGCTATTTAGCAGTTAAATCGATGAGTTGGGTGAAGCCCTTCCGGCTCTTTGAAAACTGAATAACGCTGATCGCACTTTCTTTCGTGCTCTTCGGCCTCTCGTGAATCCAGGTTTTGCGTCCTTTCCGTCCTCCGTCTTCCGCCTTCCGTGCTGTCAGCCCTTATCCCCCACAATCCTTTCTAAAAACTCCTCAAAAAGATGGGGCTCGATCAGATGCGCATAAAAGTCCGGTATTCCCATTAGGTTGTCAATCCAGCATTGAGGAACACACGTCCCCAGGGACGAAGTGTAGTCTAGCCCCTTGTGGGCGTTCTTTGTCGCCAGTCATCCAATCGTAAGAGATATTGGCTTTGTCCCAGTGCTGTGAACATCACGGCAATGGATTCATGTGCCCGCTGTACGGCCAATCCTCAGGGCGTGTAACCAGTCCCTTGCGAACAGCGTTGTCCAGAATATATCGGGCGATGCGGTACAAATCTTCTTCCGCGCGGACGATATGATCGTAGTAGCGGGGCTGCCAGAGCTTGCCGTGCCATCCTGCCTCCCAACTCCGGTTGGTCGTCTTGCCTTTGTATCGATCTGTAAACTTGAGAACGGAACCACCCTCCACTTTAGGGCTAATCAGAAAATGGAGATGGTCGGGCATTAGACAATAGGTGAATATTGAGCAGTTCTGCAGATCCTGTTCCTGCCTCAGGACGTCCAGCGCCAGTGTGCTCAGGCCGTGGACAACAAAGGGAGACTGGTTATTGCAGGCCCGGATGGTCATGAAGTATACATGATTTGCGCGAGTATAGAGCTCTGGAGCGAGCCGTTGGTTCACGGGAGGGCAATAGGGTTTATCCCACGGCATGGTTTTGTCTTTTTCCCAAAGATCGTCCACAAGGGGCTAGACTACGGTTCATTATGTGCACATCCCACGACATGGTTTTGTTTTCTTCAAAAGACCGCCCACAAGGGGCTGTACTACGGTTGGCAAATTTGCGAAAGCTTCCCCTTTATCAGCTCCATTGCCGAGAGTTGTTCAGCTAGACGGGATTGCTCCATGGCTGCTTCTTTTTCTCCCCTGAGGCGCAGTTCAATGCCGCTTTCTATTGCCCCGGCTATTGCGTCGGCGACAGTGTCCATGTTGCCGATTATTCGGGACCTGAAAAGTGATGCGCTGCGATTAAGCCTGTCCATGAAGTCCGACCTGAGCCTTCCCGCCTGCATTTCTATCATTTCCAGCATGTGCCGTTTCCTCTTGCCGAGAATGATTTTATTGGCGGTCCGCAAGGCCCAGTCTTTCAGACGCCGGAATTTCCACTTTCCGCTTATGTACATGGGCACGACCTGCGTCAGGGAATCGGCCAGCATTTCAAGGCCGACCGCATCGCCTCTTAATTTGTAATGAAAGGAAGACTCCGAGGTCCGTATGGATTCAGCCTCAATGGTTTCGAACGGAACGGAAAAGAGCTGGGAGGAAAAGTCAAGGAGCGAATCGGTCATCCCATTAACCTTTGAGGCAAACCGGCCGCAAATGGAGTCAAACGATTTCGAGAGTTGTGCATCTTCGAGTTCTCGCCACGCCGTGAATTCTTCCTGAATTTTATCCCGAACGAACTTTTCAAGAGCGTTGTTAAGCTCTTTTGGGGAGAGGTCCTTTTTGGATTCATAGAACAGGTTGAACTCCTCTTGCATCTGCGAGACGAGCCTGCCCTTCAGGTCTGCGGTCCCCCTTTCCATCTCCCCTATAATGAGGCGCTCGATCTCTGCGCTGAAGAGGGCGTCGAAAGTGATCCTTTCCTCGATGAGTTCCTCTTTTCTCCTCTCAAAGGCGGCCACCTTCCGGCGGATCTGTTCGACCGGGGCGCCGAGGGACTTTTGCTCCAGTTCTGCCTCGAGTCTTGCGCGGGAAAGGACTTTTTGGAGGTTTTTTGAGACAGACTCGATCAGGACCTTGCCCTTCTCCTTTACCAAAAAGCGGCCGAGGGCTTCGGAGAAATCGGGAAGTCCGCTGCCGGCAAGGGCTTCAGACGATTGGCCGATCTTCGCCTGGAGGGCCAGTTTGGCGGAAATGGGAAATATCCTTATATCCGGCCCCATGACCTGTTCGAGCGTCTCTTTGGCAAACAGAAGTGAGGTCTCTACCTCTGGTCCGGAGAGGTAGTCCGTCTTGTTCAGGAGAAAAAAGATTCTGCCCGCGTATTCGCGCACGTCGTTGAGGAACCCGATTTCGGCGCTGCTCACGGGTTGGTCGGTCGAGAGCAAAAACAGGGCTGCGTCGGATTTGGGGAGGTAGCGGTATGCCACGTCGGTGTTGTGAACGTAGACCGACCCGACGCCTGGCGTGTCAACCAGCCGAACCCCGTCTTTGAGGTAGGGTGAGGGATAGAGGACAACAACCTTTAAGACCTCCTTTTCGTTTTTGGGGTTTCCGGTCTCGGTAACATACTCGTGGATGGATTCAACGGGGATATCGACTTTTTCCCCGTTCTTGAAGAAGACCTTCGCGCACGCCGTTTCGCCGTAAACCACTATTGTTACAATGGAGGTCAGGGGAACGACTGAAACCGGAAGGATGTTTGCACCGAGCAGAGCGTTTATCAGGCAGGTTTTCCCGCGCTTAAACTGCCCTACTGCTACCAGGTTGAATGTGTTGTTCTCCAGCTTATGCTTCCACTCGATACAGGCGTCGCGGTCCGGGAGGCCCATGTCGAGCATCTGTTCCATGACTTCGAAGATACGCTCCCTGCGATAGTTGAAATCACCGATTGTCCCCTCCTGGCGACAAATCGGTTCCGAAACGCCACACATAAAATCTCCGGTCAAAAATTCCACACTCCGCCAAGTGGGGCAGGAACTGAGAAATATCCGATGGGCAGAGACAAAGACGACATTGAGCCATGTTTGCATCAATAGCGCTGATAAACTATAATGAATAATTGGTCAATCGCAAGGCAAAATTCAAACGCCGTTTGGTGGATTTCAGTCACCCGTAATGAGGTATTTCGGCATGTTGAGGCAAGTCGTTCGTGCAGGGATTGGAAGCCGGATTGCGTTTCCGCCGGTTCTTTTTATTTTCATTGCCCTTTGTTTTACTCCGGCAGGAGCACATTCGGCTGAAGACTTTTACGGTAGTCTAAAGCAAAAGCTGGTGCAGGACGGTTTTTCGCATCAAGAGGTCTCCAATGCCTTCCAACGCGTCCCGCCGCCGATGTTCAGGCTCGTATCCCAGACAATGAAAATCAGGGAAGGCCAGGTTAACTACGACCATTTCCTTGCGCCTTCGGAAATAGAAACTGCGCGGGAGTTCATCGCCGATCACAGGGATTGTTTCAGGAGAGCTCAAGCTGCATATGGCGTCGAGCCCGAAATCATTGCGGCGATTTTTCTCGTTGAAACCCATTTCGGAGCCTATACCGGAAAGACCCCAACGCTTGCGATCTTTTCGACCTTTGCCATAATGAGTGTGAAAGCCAATCGAGACAAGATTTGGAAGCTGCTTTCACCCCGGGACCGCAAAAAGTGGTCGCGCCAGGCCTTCGACACGAAGCTGATCGGCCGCTCGGGTTGGGCTTACAGGGAGTTGTCAGCCCTGCTGGAGTTGAAAAATACGCACGGAATACAGCCAGGATCGCTCAAGGGGTCTGTGATGGGGGCAATCGGCTGGCCGCAGTTTCTGCCCAGCAGTCTTGTAAAATTCGGCGCCGACGGGAAGGGCGATGGCCGCATAGATCTCTTCACTGCCGAGGACGCAATTTTCAGTACGGCCAATTATCTTCGGGGCCACGGGTGGTGTGAGGCAAAATTTGCTTCCGACAGGGAAGCGGTAATCTGGGACTATAACCACAGCAAGGCGTATGTACGAGTTGTTCTGGGAATAGCCGAAAGGATCAGGGGGGATGCGGTAAGAAATTGAGGATTCAGGAATCGTGGAATTCTGGGAATCCCTAAATTCCTAAATCCCTCAATCCTCAAATCAACAACATTATCTATAGTTTGTAGCCAATCTTTCGAAGCAGGTCCTTGCGCCAGTTGATTTCAGCTTCGTCTTCCACGCCCGTGGTTGCAAAACCGTCCACAACCCCCATGACACCCCGGCCCAATTGCGTTTCTGCCAGAATGACCTCGGTTGGGTTGGCTGTGGCGCAGAATATTCGGCACACCTCCGGGACCATTTTAATGGTGTTCAAAACGTTTACCGGATAAAAACCGGACCCGAGAAAAACGATGAAGCTATGACCGGCGGAAATAGCTTGTGCGTTTTTGCGGGCAAGTTCGATCATGTCCGGGTCGGTCCCCGACCATCGGACCAGGCATTTGCCGGAGGCTTCGCAGAAGGCCATACCAAACCTGATGCCCGGCACAGCGGACACCAAGCTTTCGTGGATGTCCTCCACGGTTTTTATGAAATGAGCCTGGCCAAAAATGAAGTTGATCTCTTCGGGTTTTTCGATCCTCACAGAAATGAACTGCATCATTTGCTCCCTTTCGCAATGAAATTGTTGCCCTGCTTTACTGTCCCCTGATTTATTACGAGATCTTAAGGCGTAAAAGAGCGGGGACGAAACACCCCGCTCTATATTTGCAACGAGGAAAGATTATACTCGGTTTTTTTTGACTCAAAAAGAAAGAGATTTGCCGGGCTGTATTAAATTACCAAGTGTATTAAATTATTATTAAATCAGGTTCGCATTATATTCTTTACGAAAGGATTACCATTATGGAAGGCCGAGTAAAATGGTTCGATGACAACAAGGGTTACGGTTTCATCGCAACCGACAGTGGAAGAGATTTGTTCGTGCATCACAAGTGTATAGATGGCGAAGGATTCAAGAGTCTGGGTGAAGGTGATCGGGTCAGCTTCGAAGAACAGGTGGGGGCCAAAGGACCTATTGCCGTCAACGTGAGGAAGCTCCATTGATGTTGCAGAAAGGCCGGAGCTTCCATGTGTCGGAAGGAAAACGGGCCGGTTAACTCAAGCCGGTTTGTTTTCCTCGTACGATAGACTGAGCGCAATTCATCAGGTGGATGGCGTCATGAAGAAGCGTCTTGCCTTTAAACACGCCACTTTTGGTGTCTGTGCGTTCCGTATGGCTGCGCGCACGATCGCCGCTTTTATCATGTCATGGGCATTTTTTCTCGATCAAGGTATCGTAAAGGTATTATATACGCCTGTCAAACGAGGAGAGATTATTGATGGAGGGAAAGCAAGAAGCTTAAAAAGGTTGAACCCCGAGTGACCATTTCAGTTGCCCACCTGCACCGTGTTTGGCTCATCCCGGCTTTTTTTCTCAACTTTCCAAAAAAGGTGTTACTCTTCTTTTTTCCGTTGAGTATTTCCGCCAAGCGTGTTCACTGGGCTTCCTACTCCGACCTCTTGGGGCTCATCTTTAATATATACATTAAAAGGGGGTTGTCAAGATTTCCCCCTGGGCCAAACGGACCGCCTGGACTGGAAATCGGGAGCTGAGCAAGGCAGGAAGCAGCGCTGACAATGTACTATTGGAAAATTTCTAATCCATCCCGCATTCAAAACAAGCAGGGGAGAAATCGCGCTGTCTTTGCAGCATAGTCGGCATACTCCGGGAAGGCAGTGGTCAGCAGCTTTTCTTCCTGGAATGACCTGTAGACCTGGCAGCCGACCAGCAGCAAGAAAACAAGAATTTTAGGAATGGAGACACGCGTCAGGACCAACCCTAGCACAGATATAATTTCTCCAATATAGATGGGGTGCCGCACGAACCGATACGGCCCGCGCACGACCAGCTTGCGGACCTGGGGGATGATGCTCCAGCTTTTCCCCAGCGTGCCGAGCGCCGCCAAGGTAAATGCCATGCCGGACAGCATGATGACAATGGAAATCACCAGGTTAGCGAGGCTGGGATAATGGGCCGATCCCCCGAGAAGGGGAATGAGAAAGGGAAGAACAGTTGCCGTCAAGGCGATCAGCTTCGCGGGAAAAGATCGGGTGGTCGCGCTCGCCTTGTCCCTTATGAAGTAAAGCGCAATGAGCAGAACGTAGAAAGCCGTTACCAGCAGAAGGTGGGCCAGTAAGAGACACTTGACGGCGTCAAAGGGAAAGAAGGCCTTCAGAAATTTTTGTACGGCCAAAATGTTGATGACCATAAAATAGCCGAAAACCGCTACAGCCGCCAGTCCGCCCAAGTCGATGCGTGATAATTTATCGGACGTCTTCATTCCTTATGTAACCTCAACTGGAATAATGCATAAAGTTGGGCGCGATGGACCCGAGCCACCTTTTGGGGCTGGAGTATGCCCTGAAAAACTTTTGGCACGGCCCCTAAGCCTATAAATTCATACTATTCCCCTATCTAACATTCAAGTGATATGTCAGTGAGACCGGTTTTTGCGTTTTTAGGATATTTTTCATTTTTTTCTTCATCAGTTACGGTCCAGTCCTGTTACCTCATCACTGAGGACGCCGATGTAGGGCAAATTACGGTAAACCTGGCGAAAATCCAGGCCATAGCCCACTACGAACCTATCCGGGATATTGAAGCCTCTGAAGGCAATCGGGATTTTAACTATTCGGCGGGCTTCCTTGTCCAGGAACGTGCATACGCGGATGCTTCGAGGCTGCCGGGCCTCGAGGTTGCGCAGAAGGTAGCCCGCTGTCATTCCGGTATCTATAATCCCTTCAACAAGCAGTACGTCCCGGCCTTCAATCACACAGTCGAGATCTTTTGTAATGAGCGCCGCGCTGCTGGGCAGGTGCATGCCCCCGTAACTCATTACGGCGATGAAATCCATCTGCAGCGGGATTTCGATGTGCTTTACCAGATCGGACATGAACAGTATACATCCCTTTAGCACCCCCACCAGCAGAGGTAGACAATACTGATAGGCGGCGGATATCTCTCTGCCCATTTCGACAATGCGCCGCTGAATCGCCTCCTGTGTGATCAAAATCTCCACAATGTCATCGGACTTATGATTCATTGGCGCCCAACTTGCCGGCTAGTAAACCGTACTTGGCCAGCAGGTTGTAAAAATCCCGCTGGTAAAAGATGCGTATATTAACCTCGGGATAGAGCCGCCGCAGTTTCCGCACTTTGCGATTCTTGCGGGTCACCAGACTTTGTTTCATGGTGGTGAGTTCAATGTATAGATTTTGTTCCGGGAGGTAGAAATCGGGCGTGAAAGCTTCTATTATCCTGCCTTCCGCATCGGTCTCCAAAGGGAAAGTTCGAGGTTCGTATTCAAATGGGATTCGGTAAAATTCGAGGAAGCGCGCAAACTCGTTTTCAGCGGCATTGGCAAAGCGTCCGCTGTCTCGTTTTTCAGGCATTTGAGGCAAGAGATCTTTAACGATCCGGTCCCTCGGGACTTGCCGAAGGCCCATCTCGTCAAGAGCTGTCACTATGAGCTTTAATGCCTGCTCAATCGACAACCGGTCCATTCGCAGGGTCAAATCGTAGAGGTTGGGGTCCGCCTCGTTCAGATGATAGAGAAAACGCAGGTAACGGGCACGCTCTGTCTCCAGGCTTTTGATTAGCCTGCCGGCTTCCCGCTCCGATAGCCTCTCGTGGGTCCTCACCTGCAGAATGCGGAATTTACGCGGAGCGATAAACCGCACATGCAATGTGCCGGGGCGATCGCGGAACAATCCCTGAGCACCCCGGCCGATTACCACCAAGTCCTGTTCTTCCGCCAACTGGGCAATAAGGTCCTGCAACAACCTGGCGCAAGCCTCGGTTTCCGCATCGATTTGACAGCCTTGCCCCGCAATCGCTTCGTCCACCTTTCGCAGTCCAGCCTCATCCAGATCCATTTCACCAGATAGTTGAGCAAGCCTGGTTTTATCTACGAGCGAAAACCCCAGGCGTCCGGCAACCCGGGCTGCAACTTCTTCGCCCAGAGATCCCGGCTCTCTACATATCGTTATTACCGCCATTGTTTTTCCGTAAATGATGAGTTGGCAGATTATACCTTCAGCAGACGGAGGAAAGAAAGGACAAACAAGAACCTTACCAGCTTTGGCAAGCCGGTGTGTGTGAGGAATTCGACATTCCATCACTGTCGCAACTCGGGCTTAGTCAGCCAATGTTCCCGGCTATCGCTGCACAAGCCCCGAAGGCGAGCAGCGTGAAACGTAGTCCGGTTGAGCTGAGTGAGCCGGAGCTAGTTAACATTTGAGTTTGTTGGGTGCGGGGAAATTAATTTCATTTCGCATTAATTTTTTCAAGAATTCTAACTTTAAGGCATCATTCGATAAAACGCATTGATTGGTCTCTTTGGTCCGTCCTGTTGCGCAATTCTGTATTTTTTGGAGTTGACAGGTGGTGATGGCGAAGTTAAGTTGTGCCTAACAAAGTTTAGCACGCCTTAATCAGGACAATGAGGAAACTAAAAAACTAAAAAATGGCTATTGAGACTTTAAGGAGACTAAAATGAATAAAAAACTGATATTTGGATTGGCCTTGGCGTTAGTGCTCGTAAGTGGCTCCATGTTCAGCGCACAGGCAGATTGCTGGTTTGGCTGTCCCCACATTAGCTTACCGTCATGCTTTTCCTGCGAGAGAGCTGCAGAGCCTGTACGAGATAGAGATTGTGCCGGCAATTTGAGCACCCCGTATGATATGTCCGGCATAGGTGTTGGCGGGTAAGCAAAGGTCCTCGCTATGTCAGCGCGGATAAGTGGTTTTAACGATTTTGCTCAAAACCGTGTAAGCGGGAATACAGAAAACTCAAGGGCATCGGAGTACAAGGTATCCCGGCGGTAACAGGACCTCTCAGGCAAGAAAAGTGGACCCCCCGGGTGAAAGCGACCCAGGGGGTCTACTCAACTCAGGACGGGATTTTCAAGATTGTGTCCCAGACCTCATCCACTTGGCGGAGAGTACGTTCGATCTCTCCGCTGTTTTCAATTATGTAATCGGAGTGAGCTCTTTTGGAATCGATTGGAAACTGCATGGATAGGGTGCGCTCGGCCTCGGAGGGGGACAATTTGTCCCTTTGTATAAGTCTTTGGACCTGGACCTCAGAAGTGGAGTAAGCCAGGATTACGATATCGAAATCTTTGTCAAATCCTCCCTCGAACAGCAGGGGAATATCGAATAGGATCACTGCCCGGGGATGAAGTTTTTTTTGTCTTTGCCATTCAGCCTCCATCGCCACCATTATGTATGGATGAAGTATAGCATTAATTCTTTTGCGCAGGGCCGGTTCTCGAACTATTCCCCGGCGCAGTTCCCGTCTTCTGAGGGTCCCGTCCGGATTAAAAAACGAGGGTCCAATATGATCACGCAGGGCGAAATGGGAGGGAGTGCCAGGCTCTACGGCTTTGCGCGCGTATTCATCGGCATCCAGGATTATCGCCCCGAGTTCCCTGAATCTCTTTGCCACGGTTGTTTTCCCGGTGGCAATGCCGCCCGTTAGTGCGATTCTCTTATCCCGCATAGCGTTCAAGTGAGGGCTTTTAGTAACCAATGTCCCCGAGCGGCCGGCCGAATGTGAACCAGCAGGGCTTCTGCAACAGCTCCGTTTGGACTCGATCTTCGGAGTTTGAAGATATGGACCACGGAAAGGCAACGACGGCGGTCCCAGCGCCGATCGCCATTGAGGCTAGACCGAGCGGTCTCAGAATTAACGCGTCGAAAAGAATATCCTCTCCCGGGGGTTCAGCATTAAAGTGTGCAGGCTGGGTCGGGTCGAGCGGCATATCCAGCTCGGCCAGCACGGGTAATGCCGTCATGGAAAGCAGGGTTATGGTAAGGATCAGGATAATTCTTTTCATGCCGGTCTCCTTTTGTACAAAGGCACACATCGTGGCACAAGTCAAATCAACACTTCGGCCCCTCACTCCCGGCCAGGTCAACAAAACAGGCGCGCTGCACAGCACTCATTTTATGACCAGTGAAATCGGAAAGCAAGCACACTTGCAGGGTTGCCGATATAAGTTTAGAGTAGACAGGAGGTCGGAAGCCGGATGTCAGGGATTTGAAGCTTGTCAGACTTCGGGTATCCGTTTTCCGTTAGGGGGGGTAGAATGCCGGCGGATATTGTTGAACTTCGGGAAAGAAGGCTCGGGAAGTTAAAGCCTGCTCAGCTTGCGCGGGAACTGATGAATCTTCCCGCAAAGAGACGGTTGAAGCTCATTGTTGAAAGACCCGATGCGCAATTGGTGGTTGCTGCACTGGATGTGAACGACTTTTTCCACACCGTGCAGGAAATCGGTGCTGACGATTCCTTGCCGCTTCTTGCCCTGGCCAGCTTCGAGCAAATGAATCATCTCTTCGACATCGAGTGGTGGCGCAAAGACACCGTGGAACCCGCAAAAGCCCTGACCTGGACCGAACGGCTCTGGAGAGCCAGCGGGTCCAAACTGCTCGAATGGCTCATGAAAGCGGATTTTGAGCTGCTGGTATCTCTTTTTAAAAGATGGATCGTAGCCGACATTGCTCCTGAGGATATAGATATGGTCGAGGCGGTCGAAACACTACCGCCGAAAACGATCGATGGCCTCTATTTTTGGGAATCGAGATATCCACAGTACGATGACCTGATAACCCATCTGCTCACCACGATTTTCGAAACAAACTACGGTTTTTTCAAGGAACTGATGACCAGCGTCATAAATGCGTCCACCCCGGAATTGGAGGAAAGCGCCTATCATTTTCATCGGGCGAGGCTCGAGGATAATGCCATTCCCGATTTTTACGATGCGCTGGAAATTTACAGGTCAATTGGGGCTGATGAATTTGCGCTGAAAACGGTGCCGCGAAAAGCGGATCAGGATCAGCCCATTCCTTCTTTTGCTCTGGCCCTTCTTTCCCAAGGCGACCTGTTTGCCAGGGTCGTAAGCCGGATCGAAGATCCTGGTCTGCTTGAAATCCTTCAGGTCGAGATGGCTTCTCTTGCAAACAAGGTGATGGTTGCCGACCAGCTTCCTGCGGATAATGCAGAAGCCCTCCGGCGTGCAGCCGAAAAGGCGCTTGCCTACGTCAATCTGGGGCTGGAGTCGCGGTCCGGAGCCAATATCGAAAAGGCCGTGCAAATCCTGCGCGACAACTTCCTGGAGCATCTTTTCAGACTCGCACAGGCTGAGGTCGCCAAGATCAGGGGACGGCTTCAGTCGATAGCTCAGAGGGGCTGGCTGAGCCAATGCACGGCAGGCATAAAGTGTCTGGACGCGGAATGGTTCGATGCTGCGGAGGAGCTTTTAGCAAGGACCCCAAGGATACTGAAGAGCAGACCAGGCGGGAGTGAGTCGGGTGTTCTGCCTGCATACGATTTCTTCAGGACCCCTCAGGACCTCGCCAGAGGGAATCATATCGTTGACGTGATCACCTGCGCCGGTGACCTCTATGAGTTGGTGAGCGATCACACAGGGACGCCGGGGCAAAGACTGTGGACTGAGGGGCAGGTGCGGGCCCCGGAAGATATTACACTGGGGGTGATGGTGCTGACGGCAGCTGCGAACTCCCTGATTACCGGCAAATGGAGTGCTGCGCCTCTTTCCCATCTGGCCTGGCCGGAAGTATTCCCGCTTCTTCAGCCTCCCGCCATCGACAGGGCGGTCATGGACTGGGTCCATCGGTCTGTGCCCGACAGAGAAAGAAAATCTCTTGCGCAGGCTTACCTCACGCCCATTTTGCGGGACTATGATTTTGAAATGCACACGTTTTCAGGGCAAAACCCGCCTGAGATGCAGTTGGTGAAATTCTTCATGTTCAGTGAATGACTAAGACGGCGTCCCTTCGAGATTTTCGCCCCTGAACCCGGTTGCTTTGACCCATGCCAGCTTTCCCGGGAAACTGCCTTCACTCGGAGGAAACACCACTCTTATATAGTTGTTCGAAAGTCCCTCCCACAAGCCGGGTTGAATCTCGGTTTCGATAAGGACTTCCATGTGTTTTCCGACGAATTTGTCCCGGAAAGCGCGTTTTTTCCGCCTGCCAAGGGCTTGCAGAACGGCTGTGCGCCGCTTTAGCTCCCTTCCCTGTATGCGGCCGGGAAACCCAGCGGCGGCAGCGCCCGGACGTGGCGAAAATGGAAACACATGAAGGTAGCTCAAAGGCAGGGCATCGATAAAGTTGAGCGTGTTTTCAAACTGTTTTTCGCTCTCCCCCGGAAATCCCGTTAGCACATCGGCGCCGATTGCAGCATCGGGGAAATCGGCATGGATTTGAGCGACAAGTTCGGCGTAATATTGAGGGTTATACGGACGGCGCATTCGGGCCAAGATTTCGGGGTCTCCGCTTTGCAGGGGAATATGGAAGTGGCGGCAAATCCAGGCAGCGGACGAAATCATACTGAGCAGTCCGGAATCGCATTCCTCAGGATCGAGCGAACTAAGGCGAAGGCGCGCCGGATGGTGGTTTGAGTTCATCTGTTCGATCAAATGCGACAAGCTGAGTGGCGGATCGAGGTCTTTGCCCCACTTTCCCAGATGGATGCCGGTAAGTACGATTTCCTGGTATCCCGCACCGATCAGTTCCTGCATCTGGGCGTGGACGAGGTTCGCTGGCAGGCTGCGGCTCCTCCCGCGAACGTGCGGCACCACGCAGTAAGAGCAAAATGAATCGCACCCGTCCTGGATTTTCAGCATAGCCCTGGTTCGGCCCGTGTGCATACGCGATATCGGAAGTACTTCAAATTCAGAGCAGGAACGGGGCACCCTATCGAGTGCAAGGCATGGCCGTTCAAAACTACCGGGACGGTTTAACCACTCTAAGAGGTTGAATTTCCCAGGATTTCCGAGGATGTGCGTCGCCAACCCCTCGTCCGCTATCCGATTGCCCTCGAGTTGAGCGTAGCATCCCGCTGCCACGACCACGGCGTCCGGATTGGCGCGCCGCGCCCTTCTTAGCAATTGGCGTGTCTGGAACCCCGCTTTGGCTGTCACCGCACAACTGTGGATGATATAAATGTCCGCACGCTCTTGAAAGGGCACTGGCCTGTAGCCCGCCTGCTTCAAAACTTCAAGAAAATATGAGGTTTCATACTGGTTAACCTTGCAGCCCAGTGTTTCAACGGCAACGGTTAGACCAGAATTCTTGTTTTGCATTTAATTTCTTTCGTACGAGTCTTCGGGTGAGCTTCTTTTGCCTCAGTCCATGTAAAAAGCCATGCTAGCGAAGGTCACAAAAGAGCCTTGCTCATCGACAATTGCATGAGATTGGCGCAGGGTAGTTCCATGGACGCGCCCTTCAAGGGCTTTTGCCATCGTATAAAGAGGCGCGACCCCGCATATCTTTCTGCTGTTTGCGTCCCGGTTGATCTGATTGATGAACTCGTCCGCGCGGCATTGCTCGAGCAGTTTCAAAAGATAAGCGTCCGATGAAAGATTCTCATCGACCGCCGCCTTATGCGGCTTGCACCGGTCGCCATAACGCGGGCCGACGTGAGCCAGATCGACACTTGCAATGATCCCTACAGAAGAGTTCTCCGCGAAAACAAGTTCCGCAAGATTTCGGGCGAAATCATCGACGAGATTTTTGCACGAGATCCAGTCATCGTGCCCAAAGGAGCACAAAATCGGAACTATGCGTGCTTGGGGTTGCAGGTAAGAAAGAAATACCGCCTGAAATTCTATTGTATGCTCCGTCCGATGATTATATTCACTAGCACGGATGTCAAACGGCGTGCGGCGCAGCAGTTCATTGCAGATCCCGGTATCGCATTGAACCTCACCGAGTGGCGTTTCAAAACCCTTAACAGTCAGCGCGAAGCAGTTTTCTACAAAATCGTGTCCCGTTCCCAACACTATCCAGGTTCGGGGCGCCAGCGCTTCGGCAGCCGACTTGTAGGCGTGGGCAAAACAGGCCCCTCCCGCGTTAAGGTCGATATGCGGCGCCACCAGGCCAACGATCTTGCCGGCGTGTGTGGCTGCGGCAACGGGAAAGCAAGGTCCGCCGATTTCGGGTCTGAAAAAGGAATAGAGTTTTTCCCGCAGATCTTCGGGACTTGCGGGGTAGCTTACCCCCGCGTGGCGCATCTTTCGCACGGGGCTGCCGAGAAATTCGGAGATCTCTTTTGCTGCAAGGTTTCGGAAGCGGTCATTATCCAGGAAGAGGTGTTCATCGAGAGTTTGCACCAGATTTTGCAAATCCTCCATATAGAGTAACTGGCCCGTTTGCCTCATGAACTCGGCCTGCAGGTCCCTTAGAGACTTGGTGCCGTTCATGTTGGCTAAAATTGAGACAACGGGGGGAGGAAAGACCAGGCTTTCCGGCGTATAGCCGATCCGGTCTCGAAGGAGGAGCATTTTTTCCCCTGAATATTCGATTGGATGCGCTTCGAGTCCATTGCGGAGTTTGGGATACTCATTTTGCGTCATGCTTGATAATTCCTGTGCGCCGTGTTTTAACTCTTTTTTTCTGCCCCCGGTTACGAAGGGGAATTGATTGACTGAAAAAGCATAATCATGTTAGTTATTAAAAGTTATACTGAACTTTCTTACTGTTTTTTTACGCCAGCTTCAATAGGAGGATTAATCTTATAAATGATTTATATGCGTTTGCTCTTTTGCCTCTTGTTTGTCATTTCAGGGTGTACTCAATCGCTAACCCAGCCAAGTCCGCTCGGCCCCGCTCCACCGAGTGTTAAAAGCGATCGGGCCCAAGTTTATTATGAGTACATGATTGCACAGAGTTATGTTAACGAAAAGCAGTTCGACAAGGCAATAGAAGCTTACGAGAAGGCCTTGCAGATTGATCCGCAGTCGCCGGTACTACTGACTGAACTCGCCTTGATCTACCTGCGTCAGGGCAATATAGACTCCGCGCTCAAACTTGCCGAACAGTCCATACTGTCTGCCCCTGATTACGCGCCTTCATACCTGTTGTTGGGTCAGCTCTACGCGAGCACAGGGCAGATCGGGCCAGCGGTTAAGGCCTACAGGCGAGTCATCGAGCTCAACCCCTCGGAGGAGGACGCCTATCTGCTGCTGGGCGCCCTGTATGCCCAGGAAAAACGTGTCGATGAGGCCGTTGAGGTTTTCGATCAGCTAAAAGAGGTTGTTCCCGACAACCCCATCTCACTCTATTACAAGGCGCGGATTTTTCTGGATATGAAATACTACAAGCAGGCGGAGCAGATCTACAGGGAACTTCTTGCCGCAGAGCCTGGTTTTGAGAACGGGATGCTCGATCTGGCCTATATCTTCGAAGTAACCGACCGGTTGCGTGAAGCCGAAAAGACCTATGCCAGGATTCTGTCAGGTAATCCGGTAAGCGTTCAAGCCCGGTCCAGACTTGGTAACCTTTACATGCGGGAGGGCAGGGGCGAGGAGGCAATCAGGCAGTTTAACCAGTTGCTCAAGATCAACCACAAAGACTCGGAGAGCAAGCTCAAAATCGGCATCATCCGCCTGCAGGAAAAGAATTACGAAGACGCCATAAGCGAGTTTACTAGCCTGCTGAGGGAAGACCCCCGATACGATCAGGCGCTCTATTATCTGGCGACCACATACGAAGAAAAGCCCGATTATGAACAGGCTATACGGAACTATCGCCTGATTTCCCAGGCCAGCCCGATGTGGAATGCCGCGCAGTCGCGCCTTGCCATGGTTTTCGCAAAACTGAAAGACCTTGCCAGCGGCGTCAAGGTCCTGAACGAGGCGATCGCAAAGAGCCCTGACGTAGGTGACTTATATCTGTATCTGGCAATAATATACGAAGAGGGCTTCCAGTACGACGAGTCAATGAAAGCCATCGACCGCGGCCTGGAAAAGCTGCCCAATAATACGGAATTGCTTTTCCGCAAAGGGATCGTTCTGGACAAAACAGGCAAGAAGGAAGAAGCTATCGAAGCAATGCGCAGAGTTCTGGATATTGATCCTAAGAATGCGGATGCTCTTAACTACATCGGCTACAGCTACGCCGAGATGGGAACAAACCTTCCAAGCGCCAAGGAAATGATAATTCAAGCCCTCGATATTTCGCCTGATGATGGCTATATCATGGACAGCCTCGGCTGGGTCTATTTCAAGATGGGCATGCACAAGAAGGCACTGGACATGCTGATGGAGGCAATAAAGCGGGTGCCGGATGATCCAGTCATTCTCGAGCATCTCGGAGACATCTGCGTTGAGCTTGGCAAGAAGGCGAAGGCCACTGAAGCCTACCGGAAAGCGATTGAGTACAATCACTCGGAACCCGAAAAAATAAAGGCAAAGATCGACGCCATAAAATAGCCGTAAGCTTTCAATTTGAGAGCACTTGTGGAGCGTTGAGATTTTGCCCTGCATCCGCTTGAACAGCCATAAACAGCCGGTTTTACGACAGTCATCGCATCCACCAGGGGCTCAATTCTATGGAAACTTATGCCGGACCTTCACTTGTATGGCAAGCCTCCGGATTCAACACCCCGGAGTTGTGTCGATGGGGTTTGGCGGGAAGGCTTTTTTTTAAAGCGCCCCGGTCTTTCGTAATCCTTTGCTTTCTGCTCATGCTGGTGATTTCAGCCGGGTGCGCCCACCCCACGGGAAACCTTCCTGCCATATCGGGCAAGCCTCCTGCCCCGTCTTTGGACATAGCAAAACTGAAAGAACGATCAGATTTCTGGCGCAATTACCAATGCAAATGCCGGCTCAGGGTTGACAGCAAAACCTCGAAATTCAGTTCGCGCGCGATTGTTTTCGTAGAAGGGCCGAATTTTGTCAGGTTCGAGACGTTCACTCCGCTCGGCCAGACGGTGGCTCTTTATGTTTTCAACGAAACAGGGCCGGCTCTTCTGATTCCTTCTGAAAAGGTGATCTACACGGCGCAGCGTCCTGAAACCCTTGTTCGCCAGTTCATGGGGGTCAACCTGCCGGTCGATCTCTTTCGTTACGCTCTTGCTGCTTCGGTCCCCACCGAACAATTCGAACACATCGAAAGCCGTTCTGAGGCCGACGGGTGGGGCCTGATTTCAAACAGCGGGGGAAATCATTTCGAATGGCGCCTCAATGCCGACTCGCTCGATCTTGGATCTATATTGGTTAGCGGCGGTGAGTTCAATGGCCGCGTTTCCTATGATCCGCCCGTTGGGATCAAAAAAGAAGCTGTGCCCGACAAAATTCGAATTTCCTCAAGTGAATGGAATATGGAAATTGTTGTGGAAGAGCTCAAGCCCGCTCCACCATTCCAGCCTTCGATATTTTACATGCCCAACCTGCCCGATGTGCGAAGGGTGGATCTGGACAATTTAAAATGAGCGGAGCGCAATATCCGGGAAAGCGCTTCGCTGTGGACATAATGCTGGGCAAGCTGGCAAAATGGCTCAGGGTGCTTGGATTCGACGCTTCTTCCATGCTGCTTGATGACCGGGTCCGGGTTGACCGACTGATGTCCGAAGGGATCATTCCAGTTACCCGTCGAGAGAAATTCCGAGACATTGAGGGCGTTGTCTTCGTTCGCAACGATCATCAGTTCGCGCAGTTGAAAGAATTGATATCTTCGCTGAGCATGGGTATAGACGAGTTGCGGCCGTTTTCAAGATGCAGTCTCTGCAATGCCGAGTTGTTTCAGATACCGAGGGAGGCGGTCTTGGGCGCGGTTCCGGATTATGTTTTTGAGACAGCTTCGGATTTCCGCAAGTGTCCGGAATGCACAAGAGTCTACTGGCCTGGAAGCCACAGACAAAAAATGTTTGATAAACTGGAGTCTGTAACGGGCTGGGACCTGCGCGAAGGGGAGGGCAATGGAGGCGAGTGACATCGTTGAGAAACTATCCCGGCTAATTCTGAAATGGATCAGGCTCGCCTGGGTATGGGTACTGAAGTTTGTGAAAATCAGGATTGAAAAATTCAGGCTTCGCAAAGCCCAAAGCAACCTCCATCAAAGAAGATCGCGACTTGGCGCCGAGTTCTATTCGCTTCACAGGCAAGGCGAAACGGAATTTCTAAAATCGCTCGTTGTCCTCCAGCAATTGAAAATCGTCGAAGAAGCCGAATCACGGGTATCCGCCGTCCACGACCGCATCGAGGCCATCGAGAAGGAATATCGCGGCAAAAAAGAGGCCATCAGGGGAGGTTCGGCCAAAAGGAGGTCCGTTTTCTGAGGGCATTATCAACTTTGTGCGCAGTCAGAGGGGTCTCCCTGTATTTTGTCCAGCGCGTGAGGCAGAGCCGGGAAGATCGTTTCCAGGTTTTCGATAGCGCCTTTCGGGCTTCCCGGAAGGTTAACGATGAGAGTTTTGCCGCGGATGCCTGCGACCGCCCTGGAGATCATAGCATGAGGGGTCTTTTGCAGGCTGGCGGCCCGCATGGCCTCGGCCAATCCGGGAACCGTCCTTTCGATAACCGAAAAAGTAGCTTCTGGAGTAACGTCGCGCGGTGCAACCCCGGTACCGCCGGTTGTAAGAATAAGGGCAGCTTTTTCGACGTCCGACAGATCGGTAAGAACCTTTCGGATCACCTCGTATTCGTCGGGAATAACGGTCTTAGAAGATACTTCAAACCCCTCGGCGACAAGCCTGTCCACCAGGATCTGCCCGGATAGGTCCTCACGCTCCCCACGCGCTCCCCGGTCGCTGATCGTCACAATTGCAGTTTTTCTTGAAAACATAATCTTAAGGCTTATTTTTCCTCTTTTTCCTTCCTGGCCAGCTCGATTATTTTCTCCTGAAGCGGTCCCGGGACTTCTTCATAGTGGGAGAATTTCATGGTGAACATACCGCGCCCCGCTGTCATCGAGCGCAGATCGGGCGCGTATTTGAGTACTTCAGCAAGAGGCGTCTGTGCCTTTACGGTCTGTTTGTTTCCTTTGCTTTCCATCCCGAGCACTCGGCCACGCCGCGAATTAAGATCGCCGATGACATCGCCCATTGCATCGTCGGGCACAGTGATTTCCAGTTCCATAATGGGCTCGAGCAGGGTGGGTTTGGCATCCGCCATGGCTTTCTTGAAAGCCATCGACCCGGCGATTTTGAAGGCCATTTCAGATGAATCTACCGTATGGTATGAGCCGTCAACCAGGTCAACCTTGAAATCGACGACAGGATACCCGGCCAGTGTGCCTTCGTGGAGGGCTTCAGCGATTCCCTTTTCCACCGCTGGAATGTACTGCCTCGGTATAACCCCGCCGACGATCTTGTCATAGAACTGGAACCCCTCGCCTCTTGGCAGCGCTTCCATTTCGATCGTGCAGTCGCCGTACTGGCCGCGCCCGCCGGATTGTTTCTTGTATTTGTGCTGGATACGGACCTTGCCCTTGATCGTCTCTTTGTATGCGACCTTGGGCAGCTTAAGGTTCACTTCAACTCCGAACTTGCGTCTGAGCTTGTCAACGATGGCCTCTATATGGATTTCGCCCATTCCTGAAAGGATCATCTCCCGGGTTTCGTCGTTCCTATCGAGCTTAAGCGTCAGATCTTCTTCCATGAGCCGGGAAAGCGAGGAGAAAATCTTTTCCTCGTCCCCTTTGCTCTTGGGTTCGACTGCCAGCGAGTAAATGGCGGGGGGAAGCTCTACGGATGGAAAGATGATCGGGTCGCGTTCAGAGCAGAGTGTATCCTGTGTCACTGTCTCTTTGAGTTTGGCGACGGCAACGATGTCTCCGGGGCCGGCCGTCTGGATGGGTTCCTGGTTTTTCCCCTTGAGCCTGAGAAGCTGCCCAAAACGTTCCTTTACACCTTTGTTGGCGTTGAGAACTGTAGAATCGGGGGAAAGGGTCCCGGAAAATATGCGCAAAATGGAAAGCCTGCCGGCATACGGGTCGCTCACAGTCTTGATTACAACGGAGCTGAAAGGGGCTTCGGTATCCGGATCTCTTGTCAACTCCGCATCGCCTTTAACGGAGCGGCCTTTGACCGGGCCGGGGTCGAGTGGAGAGGGCAGGCACTCGGCAATCATATCAAGCAAAGGCTGAATGCCTATATTCGCGGTGCCGGAGCCGCAAGTGATGGGAATGAGTTTGCCTCCTATGACCGAAGCCCGCAGGGCGCCTCTTATCTCTTCAGGAGATAGTTCGCCGGTGTCGAGGTATTTTTCCAGAAGCTCATCACTTGATTCGGCCACATGCTCGACAATGGCTTCCCTGTATCGGGCGGCCAACTCAGCAATCTCGGCCGGCATTTCTTTTGTGTCGAATTTTCCGCTGTCGCCCTGTCCGTATACATATGCTTTGCCGCTCAGAATATCGACAACCCCCTTAAAGGTCTCAGCCGCGCCAATCGGGACCTGGAGCGGGACACAGGCTTTGCCGAAATTGTCTTGAATTCTCTGAACCGTTTTGGCGAAATCTGCCCGCTCGCGGTCCATCTTGCTGATGAAGACCATCCTTGGCAGGCCGTGTTCAGCGGCAAATTCCCACACTTTCTCGGTCTGAACACGGACGCCGTCAACCGCGTCGGCTAGCACTAAGACTGAGTCGCCGCCCTGCATCGAAGTTTTTGTCTCAGCAATGAAATTGAAGTCGCCCGGCGTATCAATCAGCGTGAATGGTAGCTTTTTCCAGGTAAAAGAATAAATCGAACTGCTGATGGTAGTCTTGCGTTTGATCTCTTCAGGCTCAAAATCCAGAATCGAGCTGTTCTCGTCCACTTTGCCCAGCCGGGTCGTTGCACCCGCATCGAAAAGCATGGCTTCAGCCAGGGAGGTCTTGCCGGCCCCACCATGCGAGATGATTGCGAAAGTACGAACATTTGCTACGTCCTCTTTCATGTTGAATCCTTTCTGCTTAAATTGAACCCTGGGAACGTAAGGCTTTCCCCGGCACTAAGTGCATTGGTGAATGACTTCGGGCGTCTGTTAAAGAAATCGTAACATGATCCCTTCCGGAGTGGAAACGGGAGAGCCGTGTGAACAGAGTTCAAAAGAATTTTAATTATTTCAATTAAACTGCAAAGTCAATACGCTGAGGAAAACAATCAGTATTGCGGCCCTCGAATCCTCTATGATTTTTTCACAGTCTGTGCTAACTGAGCCTTTAATTGAGCGAGTCTTCGCAGGGATAAGCTCGGTGGGATTCAGGAGTTGAGAAATTAATCCGCGACTACCCCAATTTGCTTAATGGGTCTTAATTTTAGAAGGACAATCCGGGATGGACAGCCTCACCTGGAGCTACGCCCAGACGCTTTTCCTCCAATACCTGCGCCACGAGCGAAATCTTAGCGAAGAGACGCTCAGGGCTTACGCAAGCGATCTGCGCCAATTCGGCGGATATGTGTCCGCTCTTGCCGGGTCCTCTGCTGTAGAATTGAAGTCGATTGGCCCGGAAATCATCCGGGGATACCTTGCATCGGTTCACGGGTTGCTTGAAAAAACAAGCCGTGCCCGTAAACTATCTGCCTTACGCTCCTTTTACAATTATCTGAACAGCGCCGGCGTTTTTACTGAAAATCCTGCCGATCTGGTTGCCCATCCCAGGATAAAGCAAAAAATGCCTTCCTTCCTCCAGGTGGATTCCGTCTTTCACTTTCTTGATACCCTGTCTCGCGCCTCACTCCGGCAGGGGAGTTCCTGGAGAAAGGCCCGCAACTGGGCCATGTTCGAATTGCTCTATTCGACGGGTATCCGCGTGAGCGAACTGATAAAGCTGAATCTTGACGGGGTGGCTTTTACCGAGACCCTTATCCGCGTGAGCGGCAAAGGTCGCAAGGAGCGTATAGTCCCGATCGGAACGAAAGCGCTTGACGCCCTTAAGCATTACCTTGGGGCACTGGAGTTTCAGTTCCCGAAGGCGAGGGCGTCCTCGCAGGCCCTTTTTCTCAATTCGAGGGGAGGAAGGCTTACGGCGCGATCCGTGGATAGAATACTAAAGGCGGAGATGATTGCATGCGGGCTGTGGCAACGCTTGAGTCCGCATGGGCTAAGGCACACGTTCGCCACCCATCTTCTGAATGCGGGCGCCGACCTTAGGGCCATTCAGGAGATGCTCGGGCATGAAAGTTTGTCGACAACCCAGAGATATACCCATGTTAATATTGATCAGCTAATGAAGGTCTATGACGCCTCACATCCGAGGAGCAGAAAAAAATAAGGCTTGGCGACTTGATTATATTAGGAGAGAAGATAAAACCTATGCCTAATTCTATCGTGCGCAGCACAACCGTAATCGTAGTAAGGAAAGGCGATCAGGTAGTAATGGCTGGAGACGGGCAGGTCACGATGGGTGATACCATCGTAAAGCAGCAGGCCAAGAAGATCCGCAGGCTCTACCGTGAGAAGATCCTTACCGGTTTTGCGGGCTCGACCGCAGATGCGTTTACGCTGTTTGAGAGGCTGGAAGCCAAGCTCGAGCAGTACAACGGCAATCTTAAGCGCGCAGCGGTTGAACTTGCCAAGGATTGGCGAATGGACCGCGCGCTGCGCAGGTTGGAAGCGCTGCTTCTTGCTGCCGACGCGAAGGATTCTTTCATCCTGAGCGGGACAGGAGATGTCATTGAACCGGACGACGGGTTTGCGGCGGTTGGTTCCGGAGCGCCCTATGCGCTTGCGGCCGCCCGTGCCCTGGACCGGCATACGGACCTTTCGGCGCGCCAAATCGCCGAGGAGGCCATGAATATTGCCGCGTCGATCTGCGTCTACACGAACAGGGAATTCATGATCGAGGAGCTGTGATTGATGCAACAGACCCTTACACCGGCTGAAATCGTAGGCGAGCTGGACAAATATATAATCGGCCAGAAAGACGCCAAGCGCATGGTTGCCATAGCTCTGCGCAACAGGTGGAGAAGGCAGCAGGTGCCGGAGAATCTGCGCGATGAAATAGCGCCGAAGAACATTATCATGATCGGACCTACAGGAGTTGGCAAAACCGAGATTGCGCGCCGTCTGGCCCGTTTAGCCCAGTCGCCTTTCCTCAAGATTGAAGCCAGCAAGTTTACCGAGGTCGGCTACGTTGGCCGCGACGTGGAATCCATGGTCCGCGACCTGACCGAACTGGCAGTCAGCATGGTCCGCAACGAAGAGATGGAAGAGGTAAAAATAAAGGCTGAAGAAATTGCGGAGGAAAAACTGCTCGATATATTGCTGCCTCCCAAGAAAACGTCCCCGGAGGTACGGGAGCACCCTTTTCCGGTCGAGGCCGATGCGCTGCAGGTTGCAAAGGAGGAGGCCGAACAGGCTGATTCGACCAGGGAGAAGCTCAGGAAACTGCTTCGCAAAGGGGCTCTAGATGACCGCTACGTCGAGCTGGACGTGCCCGACCGCAACTTCCCGATGGTCGAAATCTTTGCAGGTGCCGGCATGGAGGAAATGGACTTCAACCTCAGAGAAATGCTCGGCGGCATGCTTCCCAGACGCACCAAGCGCAGGAAGGTCAAGATCCCCGAAGCGCGTGAAATCCTGATCAGCGAGGAATCTCAGCGCCTGATAGACATGGATCGCGTGATAAAGTCGGCAATCGAGCGTGTGGAACACTCAGGGATCATCTTTTTGGACGAGATCGACAAGATTGCCGGAAGGGAAAGTGGCGGCAGAGGTCCGGACGTATCGCGCGAGGGTGTTCAACGCGACCTGCTGCCGATAGTCGAAGGCTCAACCGTTACCACCAAGTACGGGATGGTGAAGACCGACCACATACTCTTTATTGCCTCGGGCGCCTTTCACATCGCAAAACCTTCCGACCTCATTCCGGAACTTCAAGGGCGCTTCCCCATCCGGGTGGAGCTTACCTCGCTTTCCAAGGATGATTTCGTGCGCATCCTCAAGGAGCCTGAAAACGCCCTGATAGCCCAGTACAAGGCCTTGCTCGAGACCGAGGAGGTCGAGCTTATTTTCGATCAGGAGGCGATCGACGAACTGGCGGAAATCGCATATCAGGTAAATTCGCGGACCGAGAACATCGGCGCCAGGAGGCTGCACACCGTTATGGAAAAGCTGCTCTCCGACGTTTCCTTCAACGCCCCGGACCTCAAGGGACAGAGCGTCCACATAGACCGTAATTACGTGCGCAACGTGCTAAGCGAAATCATAAAGGACGAGGATTTGAGCAGATATATATTGTAGGGATTGAGGAGGGTAGCAGGGAGCGGGAGCAGGAAGCGGGAAGCAAGAAGCAGGGAGTGAGCAAACGGTTTTTTCCCCTCTCTTCCGGTTTTGTGGGGCGCAGGCGGAGTGCGGGGCCAAGCAAAAAAGCAAGACCAGGACTTTTTCAGTTTCGATGTGTGGGGCAGAGCGAACCCGTCAGGTCTTTACCCTATTAGCCCTGCTTATTGCTGTTAGTCTTGCCGGAATTGAGGGCACTCTCAGGCCGCTTGGCTCTTAAGAGTTACGGAGAGCGGCTTTCCTCTCTCTAAAGCGCTCACTTTCAATATGGAAAAGCCAAGTATGTTTCCATCAGTGTCCACCTTCTCCATGACCGCATCATTCTCGGTTTCCCTAAAGTAGCCCTCTTTTTTTTTCAAAAAGGACTTCCATGTAGTCCGCTTCCTGATCGAACCACACCTTCACTGCTTTTCCCGCAATATTTCCCCTTTCTTCACACCCCTCTGGTTTCGGATCCCCAGATGATCTTGTGAAGCTGGAGGTTCAGCCGAACGGGAAGGTGGTCTTCGAGAATCCATTCGGCGAGAGACCGTAGAGCAAGTGAGCCGAATACCGGGGAAAAGTTGATCTTGCACCGGGCAGCCGGCAGGGTAGACAGAAGGTCCCTTGCGAATTCGTAGTCTTCGCGGCTTCCGATGACGAATTTCAATTCGTCCTGCACTCCGAGTTTTTGCAGGTTGCGCAAGTCATTTTGCCCGGCCATCCCGCTGGACGGACACTTTATATCCATGATTCTGATGCACCTCGGGTCCACCACGCCTATGTCGATGCTTCCGTTTGTTTCGAGCAGTACCGTATGGCCTGCATCGAGCAGCCCGCCGATAAGCGACGGGGTCTCTGCCTGGATGAGAGGTTCGCCTCCGGTCACTTCCACCAGATCGCACCGCAGCCGCCGAACCCGTTCCACAATTTCCGGGATTTCCATAATCCGTCCCTGTTCGTACGCATAGCCCGTATCGCAGTAAGCGCACCTTAAATTGCATCCCGTGAGCCTTATAAAAATGCACGGCCGTCCGGACCAGGAAGACTCTCCCTGGATGCTGTGGAAGATTTCGTTTACCTCAAGGGCCATTTATTCTTCCCAGTAAAAAGCGCCGGCTCCTGGGGTCTCGCTCACCTTGACCCTGGAAATGTGAATTTTGCGGGTGTTGAGCCTGCTGGACAATTCCTTGTAAAGGAATCGGGCAATGTTTTCAGATGTCGGATTTTGCTCCGTGAACTGAGGCAGATCGTTTAAATTGCAATGGTCGAGGCCAACCAGCACGTCAGTTACAGCCGCCTTGATGTCACGAAAATCAATGCCTATTCCCAGCTCGTCCAGTTCGGTGCATCTGACGAATACCTCGACCATCCAGTTGTGCCCGTGGACCCTGGCGCAGTCGCCGGCATATCCCCTCAGGCTGTGAGCCGCTGAAAAGTGGCTTTTTACGTAAACTTCAAAAACCCCCGCCATCGAATCTCCGATTTAATCATGTCGCCTCGGCTTTTCCCCTCGCCTTTGGGCGTGACCGGTTAGCCTTTATGGCGCTGGATGTACCAATTCCAAAATAATATCCTATAATTGTTGTCATGGCAGCAGTAAGTTCCTTCGGGGTTGAATAATTTGAATTTCCCTGGTTTGCAATCAACAAGTATACAAATGTCCCAGCGAACATCAGAGCAATAATGCCTGGCACTATTAGTAATAGTGCCTCTACGGCAACATAACCGTTTAGATTTTTGTTGGCCGGGAGCATCTTCAAAATCCCTCCTGCTCCCCTTAAGGGGGTGTCACGTGGGCACAGGCTCATATGCCCATCTTGGGCGCTCCATTGTTCGCAATGACGCACCGAATTCCGCAAGACCGCACATATTCTCTATCCTTCCGCCTCCGCAGAAGCCGGCGGTGTTTGCTGTTTTCGCACTTCTATTCTTTTGGCTACATCACGTCCGACCTCGAGAATTTCCTGCGCAATAACAGGTTCTTCTCCCAGGAAGATTTGCAACCCCGCAACCAGCGGTTCAAGAATGGAGGGACTTGGGTCATTTTCAAGTAACGTGAGAATGTCCTTCGCATAGCCGGAGGCGGCAGCACCTATAAAGAAATCAGTAAGTTGACCCACGTAGCTATGTGGGCGAGCCTTATGCGCGAGGGACCACGATGCAATTTCAATCGCCTGTTGCCATTGACCGATACTACCAAGATCGTGCATGAGCCGGCCAAGTTGAGCCCACGCCCAATTATAACTTGGGTCTAGTTCGATGGCTTTCCGGTAAGCGGCCTCGGCTTCGTCAAACCGCTCCAACTTCTCATGCAGGAGTTGCCCAAGGTTGACCCGAGCCCAATTGTAACCGGGGTCTAGTTCGATGGCTTGCCGGTAAGCGGCCTCGGCTTCGACAAACCGCTCCAACTTCTCATGCAGGAGTCGCCCAAGGTTGACCCGAGCCCACGTGTCACCGGGGTCTAGTTCGACGGCTTTCCGGTAAGCGGCCTCGGCTTCCTCGAAGCGCTCCACCTCCTGCAAGAACTGCCCAAGCTGGACCCAAGTCCACGCGTCACCGGGGTCTAGTTCGATGGCTTTATGGTAAGCAGCCTCGGCTTCCTCGAAATGCTCCAATTTCTCCATGAGGTCCCCAAGCTGGATCCAAGCCCAATGGTAATTTGGGTCCAGTTCAGTGGCTTTCCGGTAGGCGGCTTCGGCTTCGTCGAAGTGCTCCAATTTCTCCATGAGGCCCCCAAGCTGGACCCAAGCCCAGTTGTAATTTGGGTCCAGTTCAATGGCTTTCCGGTAGGCGGCTTCGGCTTCGTCGAAGTGCTCCAATTTCTCCATGAGGCCCCCAAGCTGGACCCAAGCCCAGTTGTAATTTGGGTCCAGTTCAATGGCTTCCCGGTAGGCGGCTTCGGCTTTGTCGAAATGCTCCAATTTCTCCAAGAGGTCCCCAAGCTGGACCCTAGCCCAATTGTAATTTGGGTCCAGTTTGATGGCTTTTCGGTAGGCAGCCTCGGCTTCCTGGAAGCGCTCCAACTTCTCATGCAGGAGCTGCCCGAGTTGAGCCCACGCCCAGGTGTAATCCGGGTATAGTTCGATGGCTTTTCGGTAGGCAGCCTCCGCTTCCTCGAAATGCTCCAATTTCTCATGCAGGAGCTTCCCAAGCTTAGCCCACGCCCATAAAAAGCCAGGACTTAGTTCGACGGCCTTGCGGTAGGCTACCTCTGCTTCCTGAAACCTTTCTAACTTTTCATGCAATAGCTCCCCAAGCTGGACCCAAACCCAATTGTAATTTGGGTCCAGTTCGATGGCTTCCCGGTAGGCAGCCTCGGCTTCCTCGAAGTGCTCCAACCTCCCCATGAGTTCCCCAAGCTGGACCCAAGCCCAATTGTAATTTGGGTTCAGTTCGATGGCTTTCCGGTAGGCAGCCTCCGCCTCTGGGTAGCGCTCCAATTTCTCATGCAGGAGCCGCCCAAGCTGAGCCCACGCCCAAATATAATCGGGTTTCAGTTCGATGGCTTTCCGGTAAGCGGCCTCGGCTTCCTCGAACCGCTCGAACTTCTCATGCAGTAGGTGCCCAAGTTTACCCCACGCCCAGTAGTAATTGGGGTCTGATTCGATGGCTTTCCGATAAGCGACTTCGGCTTCCTCGAACCGCTCCAACTTTTCATGCAGTAGCAACCCAAGCAGAGCCCAAACCCATACATAGCCAGGATCGAGCTCAACAGCTTTACGGTAGGCGGCCTCGGCTTCCTGGAATCGCTCGAGCTTCTCATGCAGTAGCCGCCCAAGTTGAGCCCACATCCAATCGTGACCGGGGTCCAATTCGACGGCTTTTCGGTAAGCGTCCTCGGCTTCCTCGAACCGCTCCAACTTCTCATGCAAGAGCTGTCCAAGCTGAGACCACGCCCAAGCGTTATGAGGTTTTAGTTCTAAGGCTTTCCGGTAAGCGGCCTCTGCTTCTTCGAACCGCTCCAACCTCTCATGCAGTAACCCCCCAAGCTGGACCCACGCCCAATTGTCATTGGGGTCTAGTTCGATGGCTTTGCGGTAAGCGTCCTCGGCTTCCTGGAACCGCTCCAACTTCTCCGTGAGCCCCCCAAGCTGAACCCAAGCCCAGGTGTAACTGGGGTCTAGTTCGATGGCTTTGCGGTAAGCGGCCTCCGCTTCCTGGAACCGCCCCAAGTTTTGCATGAGCCCCCCAAGCTGGACCCACGCCCAAGTGTAATTGGGGTCTAGTTCGATGGCTTTGCGGTAAGCGGCCTCCGCTTCCTGGAGCTGGACCGCACTTCCTCGCAATTGGTCGCGGCGCGCAATCCACGAGGCTGCATCCAGCGGTTTCGTTGGGGCAATAACCTCAACATCCTTTTCCAATGACGCGGATTTTGCTGGCGCCAACCTAACGCGGTTGAGGGACTCTTTTATGGTTGATGGGACGTCGGGATTCTCGAAAAATTGTTCGGGAGTGGCCCTTAGTATCGTCTCCTGTAATTCTGTCGATGGGCTCTTTTGGAGAATTGTTTCATAAAACTGATAGTGATCCTGCCGCTGATCGCTGTCGAGCTTGCAGGCTTCGTTCGCCACAGAGGTGACTGCGTGAACCAAGAGGTCGCTTTCGTAGAAATGGATCATGAAGTTAACTACGGCCCCGATACGGCTAGAAGGCCCGCCCCGCCGCCGCATCAGGTGGTAGATGTTGTACATACGTTCGGCGACTTGGTACAATTTTTTCCGCCCCTGTGTTTCGAAAACAACGACCGCGCCACGAGAGGTCAGGCGGTTGAGAAGAGAGCTTGTCTTATTCACACTAACGCGGGCAGCTCTTGCAACCTCCCTGGCGGTTAGCGGGTCCCACATGTCCACGAGGGCGACAAAGACCTTCCGCTCCAGGGAGGGAAGTCCTTCGAGGTGGCTTTTGAAGTATTCCGTATGCTCGTTAACAAGTTGTGTCAGGTCCAGCATAAGTTCACGCAACGAAATTCTTGCTGCAAAATTTGCAATGATCGATAGGAGGCGGGGATTGCCGCCAGTTAGAATTTTAATCGGCCGCACGCGCGCTTCCGAGAGTTCTTCCCCGGTGATCGCCCGCCACATGGCCCGACAGTCATCGGTATTCAACGGCTCCAGATCGTGGATCTTGAGCAACTCGTACATGGCCTTTCCATAATTGTGTATCTCTTTAAATCTACTGGTCGCCGTGCCGAGCAGCATCAGGCGGGGTTCGTTCTGAAGAGTATGGCGCAGTACCCATGCGTCATTGCCGTCTATTTGTTCTCCGAGAATTATATTGAGATTTTCTACTACCAGAAGTATGCGTTTATTTTGTTCATCAGCAAAATCCATCAACTGCGCCAAGGCGCGTTCCCTCAATCGTATCTCATCCTGTTCAAGTTTCAATTCGCGATAGACTCGCCGCCACTTCTCCGATTGCGTTTGTTCTCCCAGATGGAACAGGGCTTCCAGCCAGAATTCTCCTGGAGAACAGACTTCGTAGCTGTCTTCGCCGAAGACGATGGGGAACCACCGTCCTTTAAGCTTCACATCGCGCCTGACTTCCGCGACGGCGCGGAGCACCAGCGTCGTCTTACCGACGCCTCTGGGGCCTATAATGAGAATATGTTGAGTGGAGTCACCTGTGTTGTGACGTATGGTTTCCAACGTAAGTTCCAGGTCGGCATGGCGGACTACAAAGGAAGCGATCAACTCGTCGCTGGTAAGAAAAGCCGGGTTGTATTTCATTATGCGCGGGGTCATCATTGCACCCTCCGCTGTGAGACGGGGGTATAGTAGAATTCGAAACGGGCTTTCCACCAATCCCGCAGCAAGTGCGAAACGAAGCTGAATTCGGCTCCCGCTTTCTGTAAGTAACCGTCATGCTCAAAGATTCCAAAAACCTCCCGAAGAGCATCCTTGGAAGCCAGGTTTTCAAATGTGTATTGTTCGCTCAGATAAATCGCGGCGTCCATGGTTAGCCTGCCAACTACGGCCGCTTCAGTGAGCAGTTCCAGGGCCAAAGGATAGGTTTCGGGGCCGAGCACCAATTTCAACCGCTCCTCGAGGTGGCTTAATTCGGCGTGGCCTGACGCCCCGAGCATCCGTGTCTGATAAACCTCCTGCACAAGATCCTTTGTGACTTCCTGGCGTCCACGGAGCTTGCAATTCGTGTATATTGCATCGAAAAACGTTTCAACATGATGAGGGATGCAACACCCGAGCAATTCCACAATCCTTTCAAGGACCCCTGTCTCGAACTTGATGTCGTATTGGTTTGCAAGCGCTCGCAGGCAGCCTTTTGCCGTCTCTGAATCCCATGGCCGAAGATCGAAAGGAGAAAATGTGTTGAGGGTGGCGCTCAGCCCCGCCTGGCGTAGAACGGGCTCTATGCCGATAGAACCTGTAAGGACTATCCGAAGTTTTCCTTTGTGCCAGCCGCTGTTTTCTCTTAGCCAGGACATAAAGCCATCCACCTCCCTTATCCGCTCCGGAGTGATCTTATAATCGTTCCCCTTGAGCATCCGATTGACCAGGATGGCGATTTCATCAAAAAATATAACGACCGGCTTTTCGGAATCGGCAAGGGCGCTCAACAGCCTGTCGCCCTTGGCGCTCCAATCTCCTGAAGTAAGGCCGCTGCGGAGGGTCAGCGTAAGCTCATCGATTTTCAATGATTCAATAGTGCCCGTGACCATACACATAACATTGCGAAATATATCCAACGTCTTTACCCATATATTCTGGTAAGGACGGGTGGCCACACTCAGCTCCACCAGCGCGTCGGCAGGGGACTGGAATTTCTGCAGATCGACTTGCAGGCATATATATCTGCCATTGATTCTTCGCGCTGTTTCGCGCATCAGACTTGTTTTCCCGATGCGGCGGGGAGCAACCAGGAGAATGTGGGCGCCCTCTTCAATCAATTCGATAAATCTTTCGATTTCCCGTTCCCTGTCCCAGAATTGGTCTCCCACGACCCAATTCCCATGGCCGAGCTTCAGTTTTTTATCCATCGCTATCCTTTCAACAGTATTGTTGGCAACATATTTGTTGGCATAATACAGCCCTTGAGTCCGCGTGTCAATATTTTTTAAAACATTTTTGTTGGCTAAATCCATATTTCCAAATTGGCTTATGATTCAGGGGGGTTATGGTCGGGGAAACGAAACGCTCGCCCGCCGCGTTGCGGCATTTCAGATTACCCTTATCTTTGAGCAGGCTGTACCGGGCGTTGGATAAGAAAATTTTGAGCAATTATTTATGCCGCTGTGTATAAACCGGGATGAAATGAGCCTTCATAAACCTGCCGAGTTAGACTATGAATAAGGTGATTAAGCAAAAGAAACTTATAAAAAGCCGCTACGCGCACATTAGTGCGCTACGCGGCACAACCCGCGCCGGCCCACATTGGACTGCGTCTTTCAGCCGCGGTGGACCGGCAGCGGGTGGCCTGTTTATAGACGTTCGGATTAAATGTGTATATTTCGAAAACAAGCGCGCGTGCAGCGTGCTGAGTAATCCCGGGAGCGGAAACGAGCCTCCATGAACTTGAATTTTTCATTTGGCGCAAAAGGTCTCTGGGCAGCAATCTCAATACTTCTTGTTTTTATCTTGGGGGTATATTCAAGCGCCTCGGCCCTTACCGCAGAGGAAGTTCTTACTATTAAGGCCTACGAGAAGGTCGCGCCATCGGTTGTGAACATCACGACCCAGGTGTGCGAGGCCGAGTTTTTCTATTGTGCGACGCCGTCCATAACGGGTTCCGGTTCGGGAGTCGTACTCAGGGAGGACGGACTTATCATTACTAACAGCCACGTTGTTTCCAGAGCGCAGACTATCCGGGTCGTGCTCTCCGACGGCAGACGACTCGAAGCCAGAATTACTGCTTCCGACCCGGACGATGACCTGGCAGTGATAAAAGTGGACGTTGGGGACAAGCCCCTTAGAGCAATCGCGCTAGGAGATTCGGACTCCCTCAGGGTCGGACAAAGGGTCCTCGCCGTGGGGAACCCTTTCGGTTTGGGCCAGACCCTTACTTCGGGCGTTATCAGCATGACCGACCGGACAATCAGGGATAACGAGACAGTCCTTAAGAACCTGATTCAGACAGATGCTCCCATAAATCCGGGCAATTCAGGAGGGGCGCTCATAAACTTGGATGGAGAACTGGTGGGGCTTTGTACAGCGATTCTCAGTCCCACCGGATCGAGTATACGTATCGGATTCGCCCTGCCCGTAAAGCGCATCAAAGCCGCAGCCCCGGAGCTTATGCATCCCTGGCACAAGATTACCGGCTGGGTCGTTGTGATTTTGCTGGCGGCCTGGTTTCTCAGACGTATATATAGAAACCGGAGCCGGCACTACGATATGGGGTAATCTATTTTATTTACCGATCCATGGTGGCGATGGAGAGAACATGCGTTCCGCAAGAATACTCAGTTCGGCGCTTTTGGTGTTTTTCTTTGCTTTTACGTCCCTGGCGATCGCTCTGACCGAGGAAGAAAAAAACAATATCGACCTCTACGAGCGCCTTGCACCGGGAGTAGTGAACATAACCAGTACGGTTATGGAGCACGATTTCTTTTTGAATGTGATCCCGCGCAAGGGAACCGGGTCGGGCTCTATTATCGATTCCCGCGGCTTCATCCTGACAAACAATCATGTCATCGGGAATGGAAAGCTGGAAGTCACTCTTGCCGACGGCAAAAAGTACACGGCGAGGCTTCTGGGCTCCGATCCGGACACCGATCTGGCGGTCCTTAAGATAGATGCCCCCAAAGAAAGTCTGACAGTGATCCCGATGGGCGATTCGGCCAGCCTTAAAGTCGGCCAGAAAGCCATGGCAATCGGGAATCCTTTTGGGTTGGGGCAGACGCTTACAACAGGGGTGGTCAGTTCAGTGGGGCGGACGATGAGGGCGGAAAACGGCACCCTTGTCGAAGACATCATCCAGACAGACGCCTCCATCAATCCGGGGAACTCCGGAGGACCGTTGATCGATTCCTCCGGCAAACTGATCGGCATCACCACGGCCATTTTCAGCCCGACCGGGGCTAGCGTCGGGATCGGGTTCGCCATTCCGGTCGATTTGGCCAAAAGGATAGTGAATGATCTAATTGAGAAGGGGTATTACAGCTATCCATTTTTAGGCGCAACTATGATGAACCTGTTTCCGGACATCGCAGAGGTGCTAAGACTCCCGGTCAAGGCGGGTGCAATGGTAGTCGAAACGACGCCGGGAGGGCCTGCCGATAAAGCGGGACTAAGGGGAGGAAGCCGGAAAGCGCAGATCGGGAACAACATTATATCAGTGGGCGGAGATGTGGTTGTCAGCGTCAACGATGTCCCGGTGCCGGACGCGGACACCGCGATCCGGGAAATTCGAAAGCTGCACCCTGGCGATAAAATAGAGTTGGGAATTGTCCGCTGGGATGGTACATCGGGAACATTAACCGTAACCCTGGGTGAGAAACCCCGAGGGGTCAGAGCGCGGCAGCCCTGAACCAATCGAAGCGGAGAACCAGAATGAAGGGCATGGTAAGTTTGCTTACACACCGGAGTCCGCGCCCGGTTACCGTGACGATCATGGACGGCATCGGCTACCGCGAGGAGCTGCTGGGGAACGCGGTGGCAAGCGCCTGTACTCCCAATCTGGATTGGCTTCTCGCCAACTGCCGTTACCGGCTGCTCCGCGCGCATGGAAAGGCGGTCGGCCTTCCTTGCGATCACGATATGGGTAACTCCGAGGTTGGGCATAATGCTCTGGGCGCGGGCCGCTTATTCCCCCAGGGGGCACGACTGGTCAATGAAGCTATCGAATCGGGCAGGCTTTTCGAAGGACGCGCCTGGCGGCGTCTTGTCCGGCACTGCTTTGAGAACAAGGGGTCCATGCATCTCATAGGCCTGCTTTCGGACGGAGATATTCACAGCCATATCAAACACCTGGAGGCGATGCTCGATCACCTTGCGTTCGAGGATAAGCTGCCGCGGGCACGCGTGCACATTCTGCTCGATGGGCGGGATGTGGGCGAGACCTCCGCACTGGAATACGTCCGCAGATTGGAGACCCTGCTTCAAAAGCTGCGAGAGCAGGCTCACGTTGACTACCGCATCGCGAGCGGCGGCGGGCGGATGAAGATCACCATGGATCGCTACCAGGCCGACTGGGGCATGGTAGCGTTGGGATGGAAGACCCATGTCGCCGGGGAGGGAAGGAAGTTCCCTTCCGCTGAGGCGGCCATAAAGACCTACCGGCAGGAAAAACCAGGCATCATAGACCAGGACCTTCCGCCGTTCGTAATTGCGGACGAGTCCGGGGTTGCTGTGGGTCCAATCCTTGATGGGGACGCGGTTGCACTCTTTAACTTTCGCGGAGACAGGGCCATAGAGATAAGCCGGGCTTTCGAAGATGAGCATTTTTCTTATTTCGAGCGGATACCTCGTCCCAGGGCGGCTTATGCCGGGATGATGGAATATGACACTGAACTGCACATTCCCCATAATTACCTGGTTGAACCGCCGCATATCGACCACACTATCGGCGAGTACCTGTGCATGTATCACAAGCGGCAAATGGCTATCAGTGAGACTCAGAAGTTCGGGCATGTCACATATTTCTGGAATGGGAACAGGTCGGGGAAAATAGACGAAAAACTCGAAGAATATATCGAGATCCCTTCGGACAGGGTGCCTTTCGAAGAACGGCCCTGGATGAAGGCGGCTGAAATTACGGACAAAACGGTAGAGGCAATCCTTTTAAAACGCTGCGATCTGATCAGGCTCAACTACCCGAACGGAGATATGGTAGGGCATACGGGCATCTATCAGGCGGCCGAAATAGCGGTCGAAACGGTAGATCTGTGCCTGGGAAGACTCATGGAAGCCACCCGGAAGGCGGGGGGAATCCTGATAGTCACGGCGGACCACGGCAATGTCGAGGAAATGTTTGAAATCGATCGGAATACCAAAACGCCCAAACTCTATCCGGACGGCAAGATCAGGGCAAAAACCGCTCATACGTTGAATCCCGTGTGGTTCATAGTCTATGATCCGACAGGAGACGATTGCATCGTGTTCAACCCGGAAATCAAAGAACCCGGCCTGACAAACGTGGCTTCGACGATCATGCAACTCCTCGGCTTGAAGCCGCCCGAAATCTACGATCCACCGTTGTTGCTGTTTAGGGAGCAATGCTAATGCTAGACGGAGATTATTTGCGGAAAGGACCTTCGTATAAGAGATGCCAAAGTGGGATGCCGATCTCTATCTGAGGTTTTCCGAAGAGCGGACCCAACCCTCTGTGGATTTGGCCGCGCGCGTGGCGATTCCTGATCCTGGACGGATCATAGACTTGGGCTGCGGGCCGGGAAACAGTACGGCCGTTCTTCGACGGCGTTGGCCCAACGCCGATATCACAGGCCTGGACGGCTCACCAGACATGATCGCTGCGGCGTCCAAGTCATACCCTCATCACAAATGGCTCATTGGAGACATTGCATCATGGAGCGCCAAGATTGCCTTCGACGTGGTTTTTTCGAACGCCGTTTTGCAGTGGGTGCCGGGACATGAGGTTCTTTTTCCTCACCTTTTTGCCCAAGTGGCGCCTGGCGGCGCCCTGGCGGTCCAGGTGCCAGCGCACTTCAACTCGGCCATGCACCTGCAGATTCTCGAAACAGCCGGGGACCCTGCCTGGCGTCACCTCATGGGGCCGGCGCTGAACGCGCTCACCAAACAACCCCCATCCTTCTACTATAATGTGTTGCGGCCGTTGGCGTCGCGCCTGGATATCTGGCAAACAGAGTATTACCACGTCGTTGACAGCCCTCAGTCCATTATTGAATGGTTTCGAGGGGCCGGTATGCGTCCGTTTCTGGCTGTGCTCGAGAATGACGAGCAAAGGAACAGATTTGAAGAGCTGCTGCTGGAAAGGTACACGCGGGCCTATCATCCACAAAACGATGGGCGAATCCTGTTTCCGTTCCGCAGGCTCTTTATGATCGCTTATCGTGCATAAAACTGTAAATACCGTAATTTACAATTAAGAAACAGAGCGGCGCAGGGCCATGCGCCTGCCCCATGGCATGCTCCCTGTATCTTGTTTTAACGGGTGAGAACATCGAGTTGCCGTGCAGGAGAGAAAGAATGGGGAATGGCATTGTCTACTCGACCGAGCACGGAAGGATGTGCCCCGGCTGCGGCAAACCCGTTGCAAGGTGCCTGTGTCATCAAAAGAATGAGATTCCTCAAAGCGATGGCGTTGTGAGAGTTCGAAGAGAAACGAAGGGACGCAAGGGCAAAGGTGTGACGGTAATTAGCGGTGTTCCCCTTGATGAAGCGAGGCTCGATGAATTAGGTAAACAACTTAAGGCAAAGTGTGGTGCTGGAGGTACCGTAAGAAACGGTGTGATTGAAATTCAGGGTGATCACCGCGATTTATTGTTGGAGGAGTTGCGAAAACATGGCTGGACGGTAAAGCGTGTTGGTGGCTAACTGCTTTGGGGGAGCCTATGATGGATGGGCAACGGCGCAGTGATATCCGACCCGGTATGCGGGTCGAAATTATCCTGAAAAAAGACCAGCGAACCGGCAAACGAACCGTTGGGACTGTTAAGGATATCCTTACTTCCTCCTCCTTTCATTCTCGCGGGATCAAAGTCAGGCTGGATGACGGCCGGATAGGACGTGTGCAGGGTGTACCTTCAGATGCCCAGGAAAATTGATCAGGCAACTCGCTCTTCGATGTACTTCTTAAGCGCAATGGCATTGTTGTGCTCAGTATCGTGGGCGCTGTAAAGGAGTGTAACGTCTCCTCGCACGCTTGCTTCAATTATGGCCCGCAAGGCTTCCCGTCTGGTGTCCAACTCGCCGAAGTAACGATCCTGAAACTCGATCCACTTCTCTGGATCGTGACCGAACCAACGACAAATGCTGTCACTGGGTGCCACGTCTCTTAGCCAGGCTTCCATTTGAAGGGATTCTTTTTTCATCCCACGCGGCCAAAACCGGTTAACCAGGAAGCGGGTCCCATCACCCGCTTCGGAAGGCTCATACACCCGCTTTGTCCTTATCATTCAACCCTCCGGCTCACTTTCACACCAATCTATCTCTCTAAAAGGTAATGGTTCACAGGGAAATGTGGGCATCATAAGTGAGGTGCGTGAAAAATTTCCACGCTCTGCGGGATGTTGAAAAATCTTAAAACAGTCTTCTGTCCAAAGACCTGTATTGAATGGCCTCGAGCAGGTGAACGGAAAGAATATTCTCCGCTGCTTCAAGGTCCGCTATTGTCCTGGAGACCTTTAGTATCCGGTTATATGCGCGAGCGGACAGTCCCAGTTGCCGTACCGCCCGGTCCAGAATGGACTGCGCGGCGTCGTCGAGGCGGCAGAATTTTTTCAGGTGCTTGGGCTTCATCTGGGAATTTGAATAAACCCCCTCGCCGGGAAACCTCTTTAGCTGAATCTGCCTTGCCAGCAACACCCGCTCGCGAACCGCCTCAGACTTCTCCGACTCTCCTTCCGTGCGTAACTGCTCGTATTTGACCGAAGGGACCTCGATGTGCAGGTCGATCCGGTCGAGGATCGGTCCCGAAATCCTGCTCCGGTATTTCATTACGGCCCGCGGCGGGCAGACGCACGGCCTCACCGGATCGTCCGAATACCCGCACGGGCACGGGTTCATGGCGCCGACGAGCATGAACCTTGCCGGGTAGGTGAGGGCGATCGCAGCCCTGGCGATTGTAACCCGCCCGTCTTCGAGCGGCTGGCGAAGAAGATCGAGCATGTTTCGCCGGAACTCGGGGAATTCGTCGAGAAAGAGGACCCCGTTGTGGGCGAGGCTGACCTCCCCCGGCTTCGGGATGTGGCCGCCGCCGACCAGCCCGGCGTCGGATATGGTGTGATGAGGCGCACGAAACTGGCGCTTAACGATGAACGGGCTGCCAGTGAGCATTCCGGCTACGCTGAATATCTTGGACGTCTCGAGCGCTTCGTCGAAGCTCAACGGTGGAAGTATCCCGGAGAGGCGCTGGGCGAGCATTGTCTTACCGGACCCAGGCGGACCGATCATGAGCACGTTGTGAGAGCCGGCCGCTGCGACCTCCAGCCCTCGCTTTGCGTGCTCCTGGCCCTTGACGTCTTCGAAATCCAGCTCGTCGGGTGGCCCGGCGTTCCAAAAGGAATCCGGATCGGCCTTTACGACCGGCAGGTCGGAGCGGCCGTTCAAAAATTCAACGGCCTCCGAGAGGTGATTTACCGCACGCACGGAAAACGGAGGACGCAGGACGGAAGACGGAGGGCTGGGGACGGAAGACGGAGGACAGAAGACGGAAGACGGAGGACTGAGGACGGAATCTCCTCCCTCCGGCTTCCGTTCTCCGACTTCCGTCAATACAGCGGCCTCCTGGGCGTTTGCAGCCGGAAGGATTATGTCGCTGTAGCCGGAGTCCCGCGCCTGAATGGCCATCGGCAGGCATCCGGCAACCGGTTTCACCCGCCCGTCGAGCGCGAGCTCTCCGCAAAAGATCATTTTAGCGGCTTTATCCGGGTTTATGCACCCCATTGCGGCAAGTATCCCGACAGCAATCGGCAGATCGAACCCCGCCCCCTCCTTCTTCAGGGCGGCAGGAGCAAGATTTACGGTGATCCGCTCGAACGGGAACGGATATCCGCTGTTCTGGATCGCCGCTTTGACCCTGTCCTTGCTTTCCTTGACGATATTGTCGGGCAGCCCGACGGTCGAAAAACCGGGGAAACCGGAGGCTAGGTCCACTTCGACTTCCACGAGAATGGCGTCGATGCCGAGAAGGCTGCATGTGTAGGTTTTGGCGATCATGGACACTGCCTTTGAGATCGGGAGAAGTTTCAAAACGGGTAAGCGTTCACCGCAGAGACGCAAAGGACGCGGAGAAGGGCTTTGTCAGACAGGATTTACAGGATTAAGAGAAATGGCTATTTCTGACTCCTGAGACCCCTGTTGATCTTGTTCTCAACGCCTATGTGGTGAACGGGTACTAAAACGAGGGATATTATTGGCATAAAAACATTAGGATAGCAACGATACTCGCTTGAATGGCTCCGAGCGGAAAGACCTAAAGCCGATGTTTCCAGTACTCAGGATCTCGATGCAAATGCATCACGGCAAGAATGAGAATGACATCGTCTTCTTCAGTGAAGATTAGGCCATATGGGAAACGTCGGATCAGTGACCGTCTGATATCGCCTTCGAGAACAGGCCAAGCCTTAGCAGGGTGCTGAAAAAGGGTTCTCTGGTGGGAAAAGAGCTTTAAAAAGAAGGGTGATTTCGTCATTCCGGCGCGTCCTCACAAATGATCGGACGCGAACTGGGCACTCACAAAAGATCGTACCGGGACTTGAAGCATTTAACCATGTTAGGAATGTCAAGCCCGGACCTGAGCGAAGTGAGGGTCCAGCGTTTAACGCCAGCCAGAAGTGTTAACGCGAATCCGAACGTAGTGAGGGTTCAGGCCGGAATCCAGAGCTTTTTTGAACTATTTGATATTTAAAGCAAAACACTGGACCCCGACCTTCGAGACTGTGTCGTAATTGTTGGCCTCTGGATCGGGTTATTTGGCATTAATTGCAAGCATATCAAGCCATTATATGCTATAGTGGCGCCTCAAACTGGAGGGGCTATGGCATATCGACACGGAACAGACCGAAGACAGATGATGGTGCTGCCACCTACGCTGGACCAGTATGTATCTCAGGATCACCCCGTTCGCGCCTACGATGCGTTTGTAGACGCGCTTGATTTTAGCGAGGTGGGGATCGAGCTCGATGACCGGAAGGTAGGGAACAGCGAATATGACCCTCGGTGCATGCTAAAACTGCTCTTGTATGGCTACTCTTATGGAGTAAATAGCTCCCGGAAACTCGAACGCGAGGTGCACAACAATCTGTCCTTCATTTGGCTGATGAAGCAATTGAAGCCGGATCATAAAACGATTGCCGAATTTCGGCGCAGGAACAAAGAAGGCTTAAGAAAGGCTTTGAAACTTTGTGCCAGACTTTGCCTGAATCTGGGGCTGATAGAGGGTAACATACTGTTTGTAGACAGCACCAAGCTGAGGGCAAACGCAGGGAAGGCCAACCTTCACAAGAAAAAATGGTATGAGGACCAGCTAAAAGAAATTGATCAAAGAATTCAACAGATTCTGAACCAGTGCGAGCAGATCGACAAGAGTGAATCCCAATGCGGCTCGCTGGTGGTAATGCCAAAAGAGCTTGCCAAGGCAAATAAGCTTAAGGAGTCTATTAAAAATGCTCTGGCCGAGTTCAGCGAACGAGGCGACAAGACAAAGGATGGAAAAGAGAGGCAGGTAAATCAGATCGATCCGGAAAGCGTCGTAGTAAAGAGTCCTCAAGGCACCCATTGCGGATATTGCATGCAAACGGTTGTTGACGACAAAAACGGGCTGATTGTTCACACAGACGTGGTGAGCGAGGCAAATGACTCGAATCAGATGGCTGTTCAGATCGGCGGAGCCGAGGCTTATCTTGGACGAGAGTGCAAGACAGCGTGCGCCGATGCGGGGTATTCGGATACCAGCGAAATTGCAAAGCTAGAATCTGCCGGAAAAACAGTGGTGATTCCTTCTCAGTCTCAAGCCTCACACAAGGAAACGGAGATTGGTCCGTTTGAAAAGGCTAAATTTACCTATGATGCTGACTCGGATTGTTACCTGTGCCCGGAGGGTCACCGGCTGATCTTCAGACGTTTTGAGAATAAAACAAAGCAGAGAAGGGACTATCGTATTGATAAACCTAGTAAATGTCGGTTCTGTTCGCACTTTGGCACGTGCACAAAATCGAAGCAGGGCCGAACTGTTACGCGCCATGCATCGGAAGAGTTAAGGGAAGCAGTATCCAAGAGATTTGAGCAACCTGAAATGGGGCAGATCTACAAGCGAAGGAAAGCTCGGGTGGAGCATCCATTTGGATTTATTAAGAAGGTATTAGGGTATGGCCAGTTTTTTTTACGAGGTCGAGAGGGGGTTCGTGCAGAAGCGGCGATACTGGCGACATGTTTTAACCTGAGACGAATGATAAGTCTGCTGGGTGGGGTTAGGAGCTTCACGGCTGCAATTAAGGCAGCTTAAGTCAAATTAAAGCCAAGGGGCGAAGGATTGGGCGGAAATTGCCCAGCCTGTGGGCATGCGGTCAGCGTTAAAAGGGCGGTGATACCCAAAGCAGGCTGGGAAGACGATTTTTGTTCTTGGTGAATTTTTGAAAAGTATCAGGGCGGGAACCGGTCAGTCGTAATTCAATAATGACACAGTCTCCTTCGTCGGGGTGACGGCCCCACGGGGTTTTTACTGCAAAGTGGGAATTTCAATCCTTTTTCATCACCCTGTTAGAAGCTGCGAATAGTTTCTATTGTCAACTGAATCTCAGCGGCGAAATCATATCCAAGCCCTGACCGCAGGCCTCATAGTAGTCGATGGCAGAAAGGAATTTCGCTCTGGCTTCAGGATGGAAAACAAGATTCACCTGGCAAACCGCTCAGCAATCTCGGAAAACACCTCATCTCCGGGGATGGGCTTCACTTTGCCGGTGCGGTGTTCTTCACGCCTTCTTTTTGCCACTTCCAGCCATTTTGTGTCTATGGCAGCATCGGGGCATTGAGGCTACGCAAAAGTGAATCGGCAATAAGCGCCCGTTCTTCGACAGGAAGCGAAAGGGCCTCTTCAATGAGCCTATCTGTGGTCATGGCACTCCTTTCTATTATAGTTTTTGGCCACTTACCAAATCACCAGCGGTCGATGCAACCACTTCGGACTTGAGCCGTGATGATATTGTACTACGCCTCCTAACTTGTCTCAACTGGCCAGATGTAGGAGGACACCGATTATCCTATGGGATGTAGGTACTCTATATCGAACTAAACCCCGTAAAAACAGTCAAAAGGAGATTCGACCGTACGCAGTAACAACTGTTTGATCTAGCGGGTTAAAGTCCCGTCCGGGGAATTGTCCGTGCGCCCCGGTAGCACGTGGGAGCGGCGTTCTGGCAACAGAGGGTCGTGAGTTCCCAAGCGGCAAAGCAGCAGGCCGTAACGCAAGTGAACCTGCATGTAGCCTCGTAACTTGATCGAAGATGCCGACCCTGTGGTCATGTGGGGAAGGCCGTAGCGCCAGGGTATGGACAACGGAAGCTGCCAGGGCGATCTTCCGGGGTAGCAAGGTCGGCATGTTGCGGAAGACAGACAGTCCAGTGCTGGAGACCCGGTAGGGCGATGATGAGGAACATCAACCGGTGCGTATAAGGAAACGAAATCGCATTGGGCCGTATCGGGAGTCGGAGGGGTCCATAGTACCGTTTGAGGGCGTGGGACAACATAACCCCACCCGAGGGAAGGGACCCTGCTTTGTTCACGCAACCAAAGAGTGGAGGATGAGGGGATTGCAGCAATGCTAACAACCCCGGAAAGCATCAGGACACTGCAGAGGAAGCTCTACCGCAAGGCCAAGCAAGAGCCGGCCTGCCGCTTCCACGCCTTGTATGACAAGGTTTACCGGGCGGACATCCTCAGTCATGCCTATAACCTTGTCCGTGCCAACAAAGGAAGCGCCGGGATCGATGGCGTTACTTTCGAGGCCATCGAGGAAAAGGAAGGGGCAATCGCCTTTGTGGCGGAACTGGCTGGAGCACTGAAGGACAAGACATACAAAGTGCCCACGACAGCAGGTTGGACAAGGGCGCATGCCCTGCGGTGAAGAACATCGGAAAGCCGTGTGCGGGAAAACCGCATGCACGGTTTGATGAGGGAGGGCAGGCTCAACGCCTGCTCTCTACTCTACCCTTTCCTCTTAGTTGTTAACGAGTCTTTATGGCGAAGATGGCGTCGATGCCGAGAAGAGAGCACGTATAGGTTTTGGCGATCATGGGCTATGGCCTTTGAGATCGGGGGAAGTTTCAAAACGGGGATATTATTGATATAAAAACATTAGGATAGCAACGATACTTGCTGGATGAATCAGAGTTCCAGTTGTGATGCTATTCTGTCCAATTAAATCCGAGGGTTTTTAAAACGGGCATTTTGCGCAGAAAAGGGCGGTCCCAAGGAAGGCATAGGCCATTTTCCCATTCCAATTGCACAGCACGGATTGTACGTATTGTGATTGACTTCACTAACTATTTATGTTATTTTCATATACGAACTATACCCAGCACGGAAACTCGCTGGAGGTAATCGTTTCACCCTGCATTGTATCCAGGACAGTGAAGATTGCAGCCTATCGCTCAACAGAAAAGGGTTGCGGCTTTGCAGACAGCGATCAAGTCCAGACACCTAATCAAGAACTCGCTTACCGAAGAGGTAATAGCCGCCGGCATAACTAGCTGTTATACCTGCGGATCATGCCTTTCAGAATGCCCTGTAAACCGTGCCACGGACATGTTGCACCCGCGGAGCATGGTCAGAATGGTCGCCCTTGGTCTCATCGACGAGTTGGTCCATTCGCCGGAGATCTGGTACTGCATTTCCTGCAGGCGCTGCGAACAGGCATGTCCCATGAGCGTCAGACCGGCAAGGCTCATTGCCGCGATACGACAGGAAGCATACAACTCCGGCGTGCTTTCACCTGAGAAACAATGGCGGCTCAGGTCCGTTTACAGCCAACTCCAGCGAGTGCGTCGGCATGTGGTTGATCTCTGCTTCAAGGGCGAGCCTGTTCCCGACCTCACCTCGGAATGGCGCAGGCTTGCCGAAGCGCCTCTTGACGGCGGGTTGGAAACAACGCAGGAGCCTGTGCGGATGGGTTCATCATGGGCCGCGCGGCGGGCTGGTATGGAGGATGGCCTCAAGTCCCCTCATGCGGCTGGTCGGATGAGTTCATCAGAGGCCGCGCGGCGGGCCTCACGTGACTACTTGCGCTTCACCGCCAACGTTGATTTATGCTTCACCTGCATCGAATGCAGCAACGTCTGTCCGGTTTCGTGCGGCAGGGTTGTCTTCGACCCGATGTGGATTAACCGTATGGTTGTTTTTGGATTTTTTGAAGAAATCCTGCGGGACCCTTCCATCTGGCTTTGCATCGAGTGTCAGAGCTGTACCATGGCTTGTCCGAATGAGGTGAAAATTCACCTTCTGATTAAAAGGCTCCGGGAACTCTCGATAAAGGAGCGCTTTATAGACCCGGCCCTCCTGCTTCGCTGGTCGAAAATGGAAAAACTCGTCTATTTGCAGTTCATCAGAGAGATCGACATGGTGTGTAACACCTGATCGGCCTGAGCCAGGACGGTGAACCCGTGAATATTACACGGCCCCAGAGGTCGGGGTTACACACTTGCCGGCCTCCGGCCCCCATGTTCGCTCCTTCGTTACGGCTGCGGAACCACAAGGCCGCATCCACATAAATCGCGATGACAATGAAGGCGGCAAATGCAAAATAGTGCATTTGAACCGGCAGGCTCCCACCAAACAGGCGATCCGCCAAGATCCCCAGCATAAAGAATACCGCGAGATCCGGCGTTGATAGCACTCCTTAAGAACTATCGAGAAATCCTGGGAAACCTTATCAGGAAAAGGCCCGCAAAAGGGGAGGGCAATTATTAGATTGTTCCCAAAGAAGGATTGTTTCAGGAAGGTGCAGGTGAAAAGTGAAAGGGGATTTTCTATGATCGTGACGGTCAGGCGGATGCTTTTGCCAACATGGCTTCGACATTCTTCGGTCTGCGGGAGTATCAAAAATCTTCGAGCTTCTACGAGCAGGCTCTGGGGATCCACCAGGATCTAATGACAAACGCTGTCAGGGCGTAGACCTTAGCGGCATGGGCGCCGTGGAAGGTATGCTCGGCCAGTACGAAAAGGCTTTGGGCTACCTTGAGCGGGCAGTGGCGATAAGCGCCCGGATGCATGACCATAAAATGGAAGGGATGGTTCTTGAGAAGATTGCTGATGTGTACACTAAGCTCGGTCAGAATGAGAAGGCGTCAAGTTACCACGAACGATCAATCTCGACCATGAAGCAACAGTGAACGGGAAGCGGCAAGCAAGAAGCAGGAAGCAAGAAGCGGGAAAAGCGTTGTGGCAAATTATTTCAGTTCACCGGTCAGTGTTCACTAGGGACCGGTGACCCGTTCGAATGGAAGGGATAATTCCGACTAGAGCCGGTAAATTGAATGACCTGACAATATAATAGCGTCAATGACGAGAAGAGAGCATGTGCAGGTTTTGGCTATCATTTGGATATGGCGTTTGACATCGGGAGAAGTTTCAAAAAGGGGTAAGCATTCACCGCAGCATCTCATGTACCGTTGGGACACCCAGAACCGTGAAAAGCCGTAGGGGCCTAGGTGCGGGTGCTGAATCATTTTATCCGTGTTCATCCACCCCGCTACGCTCCTTCACCCGTGGTTCAGTCTAAAGCTTTTCTAAGCAGAGACGCAGAGGACGGGACATAGTCCGGTCAAGGAGAGAAAGGCTTTGTCAGACGGGATTTACAGGATTAACAGAAATGGCTATTTCTGAGTCCCGAGACCCCTGATGATCTTGTTCTCAGCGTCTATGTGGTGAACGGGTAGTAAAACGGGGAACATTATTGACATAAAAGCAAAAGGAAACCAAAGATACTTGCTGGATGGAACAGATTTATTACCGGGAGACTATGCACCCAGGCCACGGTATTCACTATTGCCGATGTCTGGCTCGTGGCTTAGAGTGATCATTTCTCCGTCCAAATAGACTTCCTAAGACCAGGAATTGCCACTTGTTTTAGTCTTTTGGCCCTTAATTCAGGGACTTCGCTAAGTCCGACCCCGTAGCTCTACAAAACATCGTGGCCAGAAACTGCAGTGCTCGCCTAAGCGCCAACGATGCCAAAAGACTCAGAGAAAACGGCGTTGTCCCACTGCTGGAATCAAATAATGATCTGGCAATGGCCGGCATGGTCAGCAAAGAGACAATGAATTTTCTCACTCGAAAGATCCGGGCGGTTGAAGTAATGGTTGAACAAAGGGTGAGGCCTAAGGACCAGTATCGTTATCTTCTGACGATTCCCGGGATCGGAAAGATTCTGCTTTTCACCATCATGTTGGAGGCCGGTCCGATCAGCCGCGCCAGGCATCCAGCAAGCCGTGTCATGGGCAGGTCAGAGATGCAGTCCTGACGGTCAGCCGAGCCCCCACTCAGGGGATCGTTTGGCGGCAATCTTCACTTTGATGCTGTGGAACCCGGCAAACCCGCCGTATTCACCTGCGATCTCGGTGATCACCTATGACGCAGATGCGTCTGCGACGCCACCCTCGCCAAGTTCTGCAGCAAGCGGCTGAAGAGCCCTGTCCAACGCCATCTGCAGGCTACCGTCTGGCGATTCTCCTTCGTACGTGCGTTCTAGGCTCATGAAGCCTCCTCTCCTGCATACTCCTTCAGTCCGATTCTCGGCCGCGCGCAACTTCTATTTATATGGTTTCCAGATAAACCCCATTTCGCGTTTGGTTCCCAGATAACGTGATACCGTACTCCTTCTTTTGCCATTGCAGTCTCATGGTTCCGAAATTGAGATGAAAGAAGGAGTAAGGTAATCGATATATTATCGGCACTCAAGCTCTGGCGGAACAAAGCGCCTGTGCCGTGTTGCAAACAGGGCGTCCAGGATAACTACAATAGCGGCTTTCGAAGGATGATCCACTATTGAAGTAGCTCGAACCTCGACACCCTCCGCGGCATATGCTTCCCTTGTCACAGCCGGCACATGCCCCGGTGAGCATGCTCACGTCGAAGTTCCGGTTATAGGCGAAGTTCCCTTCCTTGGTCCATATCTCTTCCAGCGACTCTTCACGGAGGTTTCCCTCGATAAACCTATCCGAATAGATCGACTCGCATCCCTTGACGTTCCCGACGCTGTCGATGCCGACCACCAGTATTCCCGCTTTGCAGCCGTTCCAGACAGAGATGGTTCCTGGTTGACTCCGGATGTAAACCTCATTCTCGTCGAAGTAGCCTATGTCGTCCCCGGCATACACTCGTATTGACCCCATTCGACATTTTTGGCGGATAAATCCGGTGATTTTTTCAACCCTCTCCGGTGCGAGGAGATATCCTTTGCGCATGGCCATGTTGCCCATGCTCGTGACTATCTGGATCTGCCAGATTTCCACCCGGTTCGCAACAAGGAGGTCATACATCTCGTCAAGATCATCGACGTTAAAGTCAAGGAGGCTCGTTATGGCTGCTATCGGTATATTTTCCTGGTTGAGTCGATCGAATGCGGCAAGAACTTTTTGAAAAGAACCTTTCCTTCTCATCCGGTCATGGTTTTTCTCCATACCGTCAAGGGAAATACCTACGTTGCACAGTTTCGCCTCCCTTATCCCGGCTACCTCTTCGTCACCAAACAAGAACGCGTTCGTGATGATGTTGGTCTTTGCTCCACCGTCAGACATCCTCTGCGCCACCTTTTCCCATCCACTGTAGAGGAAAACTTCACCGCCGATGAAGGTGATCTGTCAACACCCGAGTCGAAGGAGGTCATCCGCTATGTGCAGACACTCCTCGACGGTCAGTTCGTTTGCGCGGGATCTCCCGGCGGACGAGCCGCAGTGGAGGCATTTCATGTTACATTGGAGCGTCAGTTCCCAGACGGCGTACTCAGGCACGTATTCAGTTGAATTCATGGTCCCGCCTCCTTTCGATAAGCTGGGCTTGGATGAGGCTGGGGCGGGGCTGCCCTTCAACGCGGTTGACATAAAAACAAACTGAATCAGATGTGGGCGGGCTTTCCAGCCTGCCCGTGCCCGACGGGCTGGAAAGCCTGCCTCACAAAGCCTTAAACCACCTTAAATCAACAGCATTGGAGCTGCCCTCGCCGCACATGCTCAACTTTTTTGCACGGGGTGCCGAACCATGTACAATGCCACTATTTGGTCTTTACAGAGTTCAATGAACTCGCAATCAACACCAGCCTCATCCTTTATTTCACGCTTCTGCCAGCCGGTGAAATACATACGCTTACACTTGTCGTCGGTTGGGATGCCATATCGCATAGTCGGGTGCGGCGTCGCCGGAACATCGAGTTCATAAGTATCGCATTCGACGCCGAGGAAATCCTTGATCATCCGCATTTGGAAGCCCTCAAGATAAAGAACTATTTTCTTTACGCCGTTTACTATTGGCATGACCTACCTCCTGTAAAGAGTTTTTCGAACTTTACCGTGTCCCGCGATCTGTACAACAATGAGGAACCCAAACACTACATTTTACTACCAGCCGACAACTGTAACAGAACAGACCCAAGCAGCCTGATCGCCAAGCAAAACGACGTTGAGCGTGCGCAGAGTCTGCCGCTCAGCATAGACCTTGCTCACGGCATCCTGCAGTTTCCGCGCGTGCCGTGTCCTTTCCTCACGGCTTCTTTCACAACTGGTCTGATATTGGGTCAAGCGCTCACTACAATCAAACCGCATCACCTCCTTTCAGACCGCCGGCAGCCATATTCAGTGACTCGATGAATACATGGAGCCTGCGCGGCAGCAATTGGAGCAATGGCCCCACGTCAAAATTTACTAAGATCAGCGCCGATCAATCGGTTCCAGCCATGGAGATTCCGGCCTTTATTCAGGGACTGCCAGCAATGAAGTATTTCTTGGACCAGCTATTGTCGGTAGTGAGTTGAATGTGGAATGACAACAATTTCCTTGATTTTGAGACCTCTAGTGATCACTTGGTAGACGCAGTCCTGGCTATCAAAATTGATATCTTCAAAAACTGCTACAGGAATTCGAAACTTCGAAGAGTGCTGAGATTGACAGCGGCAGCATGCCATATTATAGATTCAATAAGCTAACAACAAAGCTGACAAAGAAAACTCATAGAGAATAGTTATCAGCTAGTAATCAGACCCGAGTCAGAAGGCTATTTTGAATTTAAATACGGAATTGTTTACTTGACAAACCACTTTTCTCATTGAGATTTCGCCCCGCTTTTCTGCGCCTTTATTTTCCGTTCCTTCGCCCGCAACTTTTTCGGGTTCACTTTCATGAAAGCGAAAAGGGCCTCTTCCGGCTTTAACGGATAGAGAGAAATCGGCTTGGCGTATTTATCAGTTGATTCTTTTGTGCGCATTGCCCTTTGCCTTAATTTTTAAGCAGGTCATTCAACATCAGCCTCTTCCCCTGGATTCCCCTAACCGCCTCTTCCGCACGCTCACCATCGGTTATTTTCCTATTATCCCACCTGAAAGAGAATTCGTTACAATATCTTGCTAAATGTTTCTTCGAGATATGGTGAAAAGTACCATGGACACCTCTTTTGAGCAGGGCGAAAAACGATTCTGCGGTATTGGTTGAAACGTCCGCCCGAACGTATTCACCTAATCCGTGATTTATTACTCCATGACCACCCTTGAACTCGCTGCCTATACCTTGGTAACTTGTCCATTCATCGGTCATAATTGTTGATTCCCTGTCAACTGCTTGCCTGATTGCGGATTTAAGAGTTTTCGCCGTGACGTTCTCGATGGGTTTGGAGATAATATTCCCTTCGCGCTCAACCATTGCCATAACCGGGGCCTTTTTAGTGCCTCTGCCTCTTTTGTTAGATTCTCCGGTTTCTGTTTTTCTCGGTTTTCCACCTATATAGGTTTCGTCCACTTCGACTATGCCCTTCAACAGACTCGCCAAAGGGTCTTCTCTCATGGCTGAGCGGATACGATGGGTAAGATGCCATGCCGACCTATAGGAATGTAGGCCAAGATTTCTTTGAAGTTGAAGAGAAGAAACGCCTTTCTTGTGAGAGCACATTGAATGGAAAGCCTGGACCCATTGCCTCAAGGTAATATGAGACCTTTCCATTATCGTGCCGACTGTGACAGTAAATTGCTTCCGGCAACTTTTACACCTCAAAAGGCCGTCTCTGACCTTTTCTGATTTCCCGTTGATTCTAACGATGTCCTTGTCCTTGCAATGCGGGCACTCGATGCCATCCGGCCATCTGATACATTCAAGGATTTTCCTGGCTTCATCCTCAGTCAAACGCCCTACATCTATTGCGGCCATCTCTGAAAGGGTCTCGAATTTCGGTGGAATGTACTTCATGGGGTTATCTCCTTTTTGTCTCATTGTTGCCTATAATATAACCCCTTCTTTCTGGTTTGTCAAGTGAATAATACAAAAATCTTACCTAATAAATACAATATGTTGCACATATTATTGGCCTCTATCCGAAATATTGGTCAATTCCCGTAGGATTTACATGGTTAATCTGTATTCGAATAACCAAGAAAGCATCATTTGCATTAATTTCTTGCCTCCCTGGTAGCATTAAGAGTTGACCTGTATTAATACTCACTTCCGAAATTAATTTGTCATCTGCAAGTAAACAGAAGAATGGATTCTCACCTTCTTGGGGTTTCATGTCGCCAGTTTCGCTAAGATTGGCCGGAATTCGCAATGCATCAAATACGGTTTTAAGCCTTGCGTCTAAATCAGCACTTTTCATAATATATTGCTTCTCCTCTGGTCGCAGAAAGAGAATTTCTATACGGCATCTCAAGCATAGGTTTTCGGTAACGAGAGGGACGAAATTAAAACCTGCTCGTTCCCACTGGTATGAAATACTTTCTATTCCAGCTAATCTCAATCTAAACTTGTCCGCAGCAAGAGTCTGTAAATCAATATCCGGATGCTTCTCTTGCCAGAGGGAAAGTGATCGACTTTGCGCGAAGTAATTAAGATTCTTACTACATTCCCATAATCTTCGTAATTGTGGATGAAACTTTCGCCTTAGAGAATGTTTTTCATCGGGGCGCGGTTTTTTGTTACCTGAACCCAATAGTTCACCTGCATAAAGTAGGTGAAATTCCACTAAATTCTCCTTTTCGATTGGTTCCCCGGTCCCAACCTCTGTATAAGATTGCAATTTCTCTCGGATACACATCATAGTATCTTCCCGTTTTTGCGTAAAGTGCATAATTTCCTCATTTCTTTTTGACATCTCCCCGCCACCGTGACAGAATCGAAGTGCGAGGTGGCTTAATGTTGAAAGGATCGTCTCTCCAAATAAGCCAATTTACGATGAAGATAAATAAGGCGGCGATGATCCCAAAAATAAGACCGGCTACCATCGCTCTTAGGATTTTAATCTGATGTTTTGTTGGTGTACTATTGCAGAATGGGATTCTGAAACTATCATCGCATGGGCAACGGTCGCTCTCGTATTCGTCACTCTCATATTGGCATTTGGAAGCATTTTCTTGTGGCGCGCCACTAGAAATCTGGTAAATGGAGCCGCAGAAACCGCCGAACGACAACTCCGCGCGTATATTTCGGTCACTCCCAAAGATATTTTCAAATGGCGAGACAAAACCGAAAAGCTCAATATCACGGCTACCATAGAGAATCATGGGCAAACTGTTGGTTTTGAAATTACCGATGATTTCTCGATGGCAATTTTGGATGATCCTTTGCCCGGAGATTTTATCTTTCCAAATCCCGATAGTCACACTGGCAGAAGTAGTTCGCTTTTCCCCAGAGCGACAATGGAACTCCACCTCTTTTTTGATCGTGTCCTTACGGACAATGAGATCATCGAAATTGAAACCGGCTCCAAGAGTTTTCATATATGGGGGATACTGCACTACCAAGATGCTTTTCACAAAATGCGTACTACGGAGTTCCGGTTTTCTTTCGGCGGTCCAGATTTTGCCAAAGCTGCTAAGAAAATTTCTGGCGCACAATGGAGCTGGGTGTACGGTCAGAACCATAATAAAGCAACATAGAACTATACCGGCCCATCTCAAACTTTGTGCTAGATTTGGTTTGTTAAGTAAATAGTTCCGTTTAAATATACCATATATAATACATTACTAAACGCATATGTCAAGAGGATTTGTTGTAAGCATTTTTTGTTTTTTTTGTGATGAATCAGGGTATCTCTTTTGCTAACCTAATGCTTTTCTACCGGCAAGTACTGTTGCGGTGGTTATGGACCATCGGAACAGTGAACAGTGAACAGTGAACAGTGAACAGTGAGCAGGAAGCAGGAAGCGGGAACAGAGTATAAGAAAAGTGAGCAGTGTGCAGTGATGAGTGAGCGGGAAAAACGTTGGAGCATATTATTTCAAGTCACTGTTCAGCGTTCAGTGTTCACTTGTGACCGGTGACCTGCTGGAAAGGGAAGGGATCATTCCGGCTAAGGCCGGTAAATTGAATGACCAGCCAGGCCCGTGGAAGGTTGCACTGTCTTGCCCCACTGGGAGGCTATGCACCCAAGCTGCGCTACTCACTCTTGTCTATGGCGGACTCGTGGCTTAGAGTGGACATTTCACCGTCCAAATAGACTTTCTAAGACGAAGAATCGCCCTTAGTTTTAATCTTTTGGCCCTTGATTCAGGTATTTCGCTTGGTGCGACCCCGTGGCTGTGCCCCGTGGCTTAGTGGGGTCATACTAGCAGAAAATGGCTCTCAATAACATTTCTCCGACAAACTCCCAGAAAGGATGCGCGATGTCAAATGCCACTTTAGATACATCAGAGAAAACCATAAGGGTTCTTTCCATTGACGGCGGCGGCATCAGGGGTATCCTGCCGGCCTGTGTGCTACGTGAGATCGAAGCACGTACGGGAAAAGACATTGCCTCTCTTTTTCATCTTATCGCGGGCACCTCAACGGGTGGAATCATCGCTTGCGGACTCCTCCATGGTGTTCCGGCCGACAAACTCAGGGATCTATATGTCAAGGACGGAGGAAATATTTTCTCCCACTCCGGCTGGCGAACCATGGAGACGCTCTGGAGCCTTAATGGACCGAAATACTCGGCAGAAAATCTCGATAGTACGCTCAAGAGAATACTGGGCGACACATGGCTCTCTAAGACCAGCGGTCCGGAACTCCTTGTTCCAAGCTACTGTATTACTCTTCCGGAGCCGATCGGGCTTGATGGGGATCGGGTGCAAAGCACGCGGATGCCTTTCCTCTTCAAGAGCTGGAAGGCGCGGGGTACGCTGCTTGATCCAGGAGACGTGCCAGCAGCGCTGGATTTTAAGCTGCTGGACATCGCACGCGCAACTTCTGCCGCGCCTACCTATTTTCCACCTGCCAAGATCAAAAGCCGTAACGGCGACGTCTACTGGATGGCTGATGGTGGCGTTTTTGCCAACAATCCAGCCATGTGTGCACTGGTTTCCGCTCGCCGGATCTTTCCCGGCGTAAAGCGTTGTCTCGTGGTCTCGCTGGGGACGGGCTGTCTTGAGCACGCCATGGATGGGACTGAGGCTACAAAATGGGGGGAAATCGCCTGGCTGCATCCAATACTATCATTGTTGATGGATGGCAATGCCGATACGGTATGTTATCAACTGGACCAACTTTTGCGTGACGATCACAGGCGGTTTCAGATTTCCCTGGGTTCGAATCCCAACGATGAATACGCTGTCCAGGAAGACATGGACCAGGCCACCCCGGACAACATCCAGCGTCTGCTAAAGCTTGCTGGGAAACTTATCGAAGATGAAGATGCCAACCTTAATAGGCTCTGCAACGAGTTGAAGCGACCGAAATCTGTCATTGACATCAAAAAAAGCAAAAAAGTGAAACCACGCTGAAAACACACTTTCCCGGCGATCAAAGCTCTAAAATGAAATTCTCTAAAATGAAATTATTGATACTTGCGAAAAGGGGAGTTTTCATAAAGTTGGGGAAATTGCCAAAAAGACGGGGAATCTGGCGGATGCAATCGCCGGAGCAGACGACGATGGGAAGCGTGATCTGCTGGGAGAGAAGCTGATGGCCGGGGCTTTCTGTGTCTCTGGAAGGGGAAAGCCCACCCAGGTTAGGCAATCGGTTTCGGTGCCAAAAATGAGGTTTTAAGGGGATAATCATCCCTCTGTTTTAGAATATACTCTTCAAAAGCAGATAATTGGCTTTGCCCGACCCTTTCCGGCAATGGCCCTCATTGCTCAGTGAGCGGCAGATCAAACGCGGGCACCGGAGTCCCTGATAAGTCGAGGCGCCTGCCCGAGGTACTTATTGCACCGGCAAGGTGAGCACTGGGGTCCCTTCTTTGGTGCCGGTCTCGGACATGGAGAAGATACCTTCTATGGAGGTAAAGGCTTGTTTAGACTGATAGTCATCGTCATCAATAAAGAACCAGTAGTCGTTATATTTTATGGCTACAAAGGCATTTTGAGGACATTGTGTTTGGGAGCTAATTTTTAACTTAAGAATATCCGACATGTCTCTATAGTTGGCCTTATATGGCTCTGTCTTTTTCTTCGTTTTGTGGTCGTCAGGCACTTCGATAAGCCTGGAGAGGATAGTGAGGGTTTGCAAAATTGACTGGGTTTGCATGACAATTGTGTCATAGTATGGGTCTAGCGGAAGCTTCTGATCGGCATCGATGACTTTGTATACTTCGTATCCTTCAGAGGAATGTTTAAGAAAGGAGATGATTCCCTTGAGTTCATCTGATTTAATGTTTTCAATCTTATCGAGATCACTTGATTCAACTTTCTCAATCGTATGCTTCCAGCTCTTGGCGCAGGCAACGGTCTGGGCAATTTTCTGAAAGTCGCAGTTTTGGAACTTGGGCTTGTTATCCGTGGTAAAGTGACATCCTTCGCACTTCTCATGATACGACGTTTGCCATATAGGTTCCATGGCCTTATACTTGGGCCATAAGAGTATCTCGAGACTCTTTACTTTATCCTGTAAAGATTCGTACTTCGTGGAGTCATGTAAACTTATGCTCAAGCAGTCCATGTTATTATAGCAGCTATGTAAACTTTTGCTCACGCAGTCCTTTAAAGTTGTGCACTCAGCACCGGGTTTCCGATCGATCCCCACGTTCTTTAAACTTCCGCTCAAGCAGCCCTTTAAAGGTTCTGTGTTAGCGTCCTCTTTGGTGAAACTTTTGCCCTCGAGGCAGGCATCGAAACTTTTACTCACGAAGGCTTTAAAATCTTCTAATTCCTTACTGTCCTTTTCATCTTGACTCCTGGCGCGGTAATGATCCACCACCAGGAAACCAATCGGGCTATCCTCCTTGTCTTTCTTTTTCATGTCCGCTTCTTCCTCACAATTTTTTCTCGGCTTGGGTTTTGGGGCATCCTTTACGCACTGTTCCTCCTCAGGCTCGTTCTTCTCTGTCCCCTGTCTCTTATCGTTCAGAGTAATTGCAATTTCATCGGGTACCTTGGTCACCTTCGGTTCCACCAGTTCCTCCACAACTATTCGAATTACCCCTCTGGTCTTGAGATCTTGAAATTTATCAGCGAACACAAAAAAGTCATGGTCCCAGGGGCTTCGCAATTCATTGATGCATCTGACGCTGCAGGGAAAGATGAAATCAGCTTCCCATCCGCACTGGAGACCTTTTAAAATTCTTAATGGGGATATGGGCTCCATCATGGTTTTTTGCAGAGCATCGCCCCTAATGGGAACGTAGGTGATTGTGGGCTTGATCGAGTAAGTAAGATAGCCGCCGACCGAGGCCACATCATAAGCAGGCCGCGCAGGGCCGACGTGCAAGTATGCTGTATTACCAGCGTTTAAGTTGGAATCTAGTTCATAAGCTGTAGTTATCGAGGTCATTTCGAGGCTGGTCAAAGCCTCACCGTAACGCAGGGCAACCACATTCCTGAGGAGTTGTTCCTTCCATGAAGCGGAGACGGCATCAAGATAATTTAGCCGGTCCGCTGGGATTTTTTCGGGGGGCATAATGGAAGCACAGCCCACGGTGGCAAGGACGGTCACCATCGCGACAAGTGTTCGTATCCGCATAAGATACTCCTTTTTCGAGGGGCCTCAACAGGCAGATTGCGCGAGCCAACCTGTAACTCTTAACGTCAGTTTGGAGATTCAAGCGCAACGGATATTGATTAGTAGATAATAAAAAGTTTAATATCTGCAACTAATGCAAATGGAAGGTCGATGTTTGATTTAAAAAATCAAAGTGCTGAATCACTACAACGATATTTGACTTTTGTCAACATTTAAATCACAGTGCATTTTTTGTAAGCATTTTTTTGTTTCTTGTAGTTTTTGTTTTTTTGTGATGGATCAGGGAATCTCTGTTGCTAACCTAATGCTTTTCTACCGGCAAGTACTGTTGCGGTGGTTATTGACCATAGGAACAGTGAGCAGTGAACAGGAAGCAGGAAGCAAGAAGCAAGAAGCAAGAAGCAAGAAGCGGGAAAGTTAGCAGTGGTGAGTGAGCAGGAAAAGCGTTGGGGCAGATTCTTTCAGTTTTCTGCTCACTGGGTTTGTCGCGCAGGCCGACCGTCGCAAAGCAGTGAAACCCGGACGCGAGGTCCACTTCGGTTTCCACAAGGCGCCCCGCGACCGCCCTACACAATCGTCACCCATTCAGGGGGCGCCTTTCTGCTCTCCGCGAGGTGTATCGCTGAGGGGGAGCCGCGAGAGCCGTTCACGTGGTAGTTAGCCGTGTTGTTAATAAGTCCTATGACAAGGATGGCGTCAATGCCGAGAACAGAGCATTGCGCCGATCACATTCGGAAGCTTGAGGAGGCTCTTTTCCGTCTTTTCGCGCAGACCTCCAAGTTATTGGACTGACTGTGCCAGCACCTTCATGTCCTGTCTTGCCATATTAGAACGCATCCATAGGGAAAGGGACTTCTTTGAGCTTAGTGGGATCGCCGCTATTATCAATCTCATACAGATGGACCGTTGGTTGCGTTGGTGCTTGCACTCCCTGGGACGGCGAGAGTTGTTGTAAGATATCCTGCAACTGCGAGATGTATTGCTGAATAGTTATACGAACGGGGATTGCACACGGCGCTGCAATCGGCGTCAAAGCATTAATAGAATCCTGCAAAGATTTTTGCACCTCGGAGAGGTTGTCTGCTGCCTTAGTCGGGTCGAACAGTAATGAGCTTGCATCTTGGATTTTCTTTACTACACTAGAGAGGATCTGCAACTCATCATTTGCAAGCTGCGCGCATTTCTTAGCCATTGTGTATTGTGTATTGAGTCCAGCGGCAATCGTTTTGAGGTGTTCGCTTATTTCAGAATAGGTAGCAGGTTTGATTAGCATCATCTCCTTAGTGGCTGACGGTATTTTTGCCGCCGATGTTACCAAGCCGGCAAGCGCTGTAATGGTTTCCGGGACCTCAGTGTTGGTAGTCTGGCCAACACTTGTCAGCATACCGTTTTGAAATGCAAGCGAAAGAGTGGCGCTCCCATAACCTGATTTGAGCTTAGCGTAACAAGGTTTCTTTAGGTCTGGGAGGTATACAATTGAAACCTGCACCTGCGCTTTGCCCGAGCCACTGCCGTCCCCCTGCGTGACGGCCGGCTGCTGCGTATTGCACGTGCTCGTTTTCTTCTGACTCTGGTTTCCCTGCGTGCCGCTCTGGTTGGTCGAGCCGTTCGTGATAATTTCGCCTTGAACCACAAGCAGGTAGGGCTTGGCAGTGTAGAATTTGGCCCCTGTCTCAGGGCCTTGTAAATTCTGATCTGTATAGAATTCAAGCCGGGCGCAACCCGATAATGCAAGCGCACACACCATCACAAACAATCCGGCCAATCTTTTGCTTTGCATTCCCACCCTCCTCTAGAGTATTAGGTTGTATTTCAGACCCTGTTTCTGAGGCATTAACAGGCAGATTGCGCGAGCTGACCTATAACTCTTAACGTCAGTTTGGAGATTAAAACGTAACTGATATTAATTAGTAGATAATAAAGACTTTAATATCTGCAACTAGTGCAAATGGAAGGTCGATGTTTGATTCAAAAAATCAAAGTGCTAAATCAGTACAGCGATTTTTGACTTTTGTCAACATTTAAATCACAGAGCATTTTTGTAAGCATTTTTTTGTTTCTTGTAGTTTTTGTTTTTTGTGATGAATCAGGGTATCTCTGTTGCTAACCTAAAGCTTTTCTACCGGCAAGTCCTGTAGCGGTGCTTATGGACCATAGGAACAATGAGCAGTGATGAGTGAGCAGTGAGCAGGAAGCAGGAAGCAGGAAGCAGGAAGCAATAAGAGCGCATAAAAAAGTGAGCGGTGAGCAGGGAAAGCGTTTTTTCAGTTCACCGTTCACTGCTCACTGGGTTTGTCCGGCAGCCCGACCTGTGCCGATTCACCATGAGGGTAAGGCATATCAGGACGGTATTTTCCAGGTCCCTACATTCCGGGTCTGTATTTGTTGTTGTAATCCGGGCCTTGATAAAACTCGCACTTCATGCAGTTTGCCAGCTTCATCGCGAAGGACCCCTGCACTTTACCTCCGCAAAGCGTGCCCGCAATGTGGGCGCAATGCGTTCAGTGAGCCGGATAAGCCGGGCAAACCCCCAACTCTGCGGCCTTGGCGCCGCCTTTTTCTCTTCCACATTTTTTGAATTCCTAACAGTTCAGTGAAGCCTCCTTATGATATCTGATAATTGTTGTTGTGTAATAAGCGGTCAATTTGACGATAGACTTTAAGGCAAACCCAATTCATATTTTTCCAGCTTGCGGTACAGAGTGCTTCTGGAAATGCCAAGTTTTTGGGCAATGTCCTTTTTGGTGAGACTCGACCTGAGCAGCCTCAGGATCAGTCCGCGCTCCATTTTCTCGACCGGTTCGACATCTTCTTCCGTATTCTCCGGGGACAGCGGACCGATAATCTCGCGCGGCAGAAGGTCTACGGAAAGCTTTGAGGTGTGCGCTATATTGATCATTCTTTCCAGAACATTTTGAAGCTCTCTTACGTTTCCCGGCCACTGGTAGCTCATAAAGGACTCCATCACCATGGAGTCAATGCTTACGATCTCCTTGCCCATCGACCTGCTGATGTTCTTTAGGAAAGAATCAACCAGCAGCGGTATGTCCTCTATTCTTTTTCTGAGCGGGAGCATGCGGATCGTGAATACGTTGGAACGGTAATAGAGGTCTTCCCTGAATTTGCCCTTCCTGACTTCTTCTTTCAAATCTTTGTTGGTCGCGGCAATAATCCTCACGTTGACGGTAGTAACCTTAGTGCCGCCGATCTTGATTATGGATTTATCCTCCATTACCCGCAGCAGTGCAGCCTGCACCTCCAGAGGCGTTTCGCCTATCTCATCCAGGAAGATCGTACCGCCGTCGGCCAGTTCGAACTTGCCCTGGTTCCCCCCTTTCCTGGAACCTGTGAAGGCGCCCTCGACATAGCCGAAAAGTTCGCTGGTAATGAGGTCCCTTGGAATCGTAGCGCAGTTAATGGCAACGTAGGGTCCATCCCTTCGGCCGCTGCTGTTGTGAATAGCCTGGGCAAAAAGGTCCTTACCGGTGCCGCTCTCGCCCAACAGAAGCACGTTAGAGTTTATCTGGGAAGCTATCTCGGCGTGCCTCACTGTTTCCAGGAACTCGCCGTCGCGCCCGATGATGTCCACGAAGCGGAACTTCGCCTTTGCCCCCATCATTCTGGCAGCAAGAGTCCTGGCCCGCTTGATCTCGTTCAGTATAATGATCTTTCCGGTTACCCTGTTCATGGAAAGGATCGGATTGCAGGTCAGGGTAAAGTCAGCATGGGAGTTCTTGAAAGATATCCTCACCTCCACGTCGGTAAGGGATTCATTGTCTGCTATCAGTTGGATGACGTTGGGATTCCGGTTCCAAAGCGCACCCAGGCTCGTGCCGACAAACTTGTCTCCACCTGCGCCGAATACTTTCATGGCATTGTTATTCATAAGAGAAATAATTCCATCGTTGTCGATGGCAATGATGATTTCCGGGATGGAGGAAATAACCGTTTTTTGAAAGCTGTGCGCGACCTGGATTTCCCTCAGGGCTTTTCTGTAGCGGAATTCGTTCCCTATGGCATGTGCCGATGCCACAACCATCCCAAGTGTATGAGGATGAGCGTTTTCATAGGGGCCGGTCATATCGATGGCGCCAACCATTTCGCCCTCGGCATTATGAATCGGCGCCCCCGAGCAAGTCCATCTGCGCGGATTGATGCAGAAGTGTTCACACCCGCAAATCTGGAGCGGCTTTCCCAATTCCAGGACAGTTCCTACGCCGTTTGACCCTGCAATCTCTTCGCTCCAGCATGCGCCCAAAATGAATTTGCCCTGTTTAACGCTTTCCAGGATTTCATGATCCCCAACCAATTCGATGAGAAACCCGTTCGCATCCGACAAGGCTACAATAAAGTTCGACCCCTTAACGAAGCCAAAGAGATGTTCCATGAACGGGCGGCAGATATCGATGAGTTCTCCGTTCCTTTGGAGCAGGGCCTGTAGTTGCTCTTCACCCAGCACAAGCGGCACTTTAGTGAGATAAGGGTCTACGCCCTTCGACCTGCACCTCTCCCAGGAATCGACAATAACGGGGCGGACTATGCCCGAGTCAACCGCCATTCCGCGCACAAACTTGCGCCACTCCGTGTAAATCACATCAAATGAGTTGGCATTATCTGACATAACGTATTTCCTGTAGTTGCCGTGTAAGAGCGTTGCTCGTAATGGGACCGAGTTGGCTCCAGGCAGGATTGCATTTTCGGAACAACGAAACAGCAACACTGTCCGTCAATGAATACATGTCCCATTTGTGTCCCAGCCCGAGACACCAATGTCCTATTATGGGACATGGCGACTTGAACACACTTTTCGTGCAATGGCAAGGTAATTGTGTAAGATTATGTTATCACGGCTTAATTTCGAAAAAGCACCAGTGCGGCATACTAAATGCTCATTAATGTACAAAACCCACCGCACGGCATAGAACAGAGTGAGGAGGCAAAAAAGCCCTTTCACTTTCCTTATTTATTTGACTCGAAACAGATCGCACAAACCCGGGGGTGAGCGTGGGTTATCCCATCTACAGACTGAGTTGGAAAGGGGGTCTTTAGACGATGAACGCCGAGGATAGTAAAAAGTCTCTGGACAAGAGGATGAGCTTGAAGGAGGCGATTTCCAGGTTTGTTTTCGACGGATGTTCCATAGCCTTCAGCGGAATGGGAGGCCAGCAGGTTGTCGCGCCCACCTATGAAATAATAAGGCAGGGACAAAAGGATATGACACTTATGGGGGACAGCCCCTGTGAGTGTGCGGATTACCTGGTCGGGACCGGGCAGGTGAAAAGGATCGAATTGGCCTGGCTCGCGTTTGCCGTGGCAGGCGTTAGCCCTAACTACAGGCGCGCCGTCGAGAAAGGGATACCCCGCAAAATCGACGTTCGGGAATTTTCAAATTACACCATGGGGTTGCGATTCCTGGCGGGCGCCATGGGCCTTCCCTTTATGACTACAAAATCGCTTATCGGCTCATCGATAGAGAAGTACAACGACATGATCAAGGTGATCGAGGACCCCTACGAAGGCCAAAAAGTTGCGGTAGTGCCGGCGGCAACGCCCGATGTGGCCATCGTTCACGTAAATAGGGCGGACATGCGCGGAAACGCGCAGTATCTGGGGTTCTCGTCAAATGCGGAAAACATCGCGAGAGCGGCAAAAAGGACGATCATCACCTGCGAGGAGATTATTTCGACCGATAAAATCAAAGAGAACCCAACCTTTACAACGGTGCCCCAGTACGTGGTCGATGCCGTGGTTGAGGTGCCTTACTGCAGTCATCCCTGGAATATGGCCTACGCCTATGCCTATGACATCCCATTTCACATGGAGATGATGGCGGAGATAGAAACCGAGGATGGTTTCAAGCGCTGGATGGACAAGTGGGCGTTCGGCTGCGAGGACCACGAGCAATATTGTGACATGGTCGGCTGGAGCAGGTTGAGGAAGCTTTCACAGGTCGAGAAAAAGTTTTGCAGATGCAACTGCTAGGCGCAAATCTGTTCCGGGGGCGCGACCGCAGAACGGGCCTGCGGCCCACCGCCAAGAGGAACGAAGACCTATAGAAGGCGCGCCGCTGGCAGCACAGTCTCGCGGGTGGGTGGGCTGCCGAGAATGAGCGGGCGCCTTCCGCGCTACGCGGGATACATCGCTAAGGGGTGCGCAATAGAAATGATATTCTTCTGGTTAGTGTTTTACTTAGTCTCTCATACGAGGAGTGAGTTGTGAGCGGTCATCAGGAAGAATACGCGCAAGATTATACGCTTCAGGAACTGCTGGTCGTTGCCGCCGCCAGGGAAGTCAAGGATAACGAAGTCGTCTTCGTGGGCGTGGGTATTCCCTGTATGGGCGCGGTTGTAGCGAAGCTGACGCATGCGCCGAATGCCGTCCTTGTGGTCGAATCGGGATGCATTGGAGCAACACCTTACCGGTTGATGCTCGGGATCGGCGACAACGCTTGTGTGGAAAACGCGATATGCGTGACCTCTCTTTGGAGAGCTTTTTCCGATCAGCAGCGGGGTTATTTCGACCTGGGGATGCTGGGCGGAGCGCAGGTGGATAAGTACGGCAATTTGAACAGCACCGCCATTTTCGGCAGCGGCGACTATCACACTCCGGCTGCAAGGTTGCCCGGGAGCGGCGGCGCCAACGATATAGCGGTTTCCGCGAAGAGAACCCTCATCATGATGAACCAGCAGAAACGCAGGTTTCTCGAAAATGTGGATTTCGTGACATCGCCGGGATACCTCGACGGGCCCGGTTCGCGGGAAAAAAACGGTTATTCGGGAGCCGGTCCCGCGGTGATCATTTCCAACATGGCTATTTTCAGGTTTGATGAGCAGACAAAGGAGGCATATCTCGACTCGGTTCATCCCGGAATTACGGCCGAAGGGGTCGCCAGGGAGGTTTCCTGGGACCTGAAAGTCTCTCCCAATCTCAAAACGACGAAGCCTCCAACCAAAAAAGAAGCAGAGATCATTAGGATACTTGACTCCGAAAAAATCTACACCGGCGGTGGGTTAAAGGGTCTCACATTCGATAACTACATAAACATGCTGGACTCATCTTATGAAAAGCTCAAAGAGATGTTCAGGTAGCCCGGCACCTTCGCCGCGAACGGCATAGTGGGGGACTTTGCCCGCGGGTTTTTGTGATTCGATGTGTGACATGACCGGATTCAGGAGACGAGAAAATGGCAAGGGACTGTTTTGAGAAGTTGTTTTCGCTGGAGGGGAAAACTGCCCTCATCACCGGGGGATATAGAGGGATAGGGCTTGCCATTGCCGAAACGTACGGCGAGGCGGGGGCAAACCTCGCATTGGTTGCCAGGAATCTAAAAGGGTGCCGGGCAGCGGCGCAAAAGCTTCAAGACAAATTAGGCGTCAAGGTGATAGCCAGCTCCATGGACGTTCGTGACTCAAAATTGGTCGATCGTGTAGTTCAGGAGATCGCGGATGAGTTCGGAAGAATAGATATCCTCGTCAATGCCGCTGGAATACCGGGCAGTGAGAAACCTGTAATAAAAATGACCGATGAAGACCTCGACGAGGTCATGAACGTCGATTTCCGCGGCACTTTTCTGGTCTCCAGGGCGGTAGCCCAGATCATGGTAAAGCAAAAAAGCGGAAAAATAATCAATGTCTCATCCATTCTCGGAAAGATTTCGGCCCGCAACATGACCGGTTACTGCGCAAGCAAGGCCGCAGTGCTTCAATTGACGCGGGTCATGGCGCTCGAATTGATGCGGGACAACATTCAGGTCAATGCCATGTGTCCCGGTTACATTCTGACCGATTTCAACAGGAATTTCTTTGAGTCCGAAACGGGCAAGGGTTTGATCAAAAAAATGATCCCAATGAACAGGGTTGGGCAGGTCGACGAACTTAAGTCTCTGGCACTCTATCTGGCGACCTGTCCCGCGTACATGACCGGTTCGGATATTTACATCGATGGCGGGCACACGATTGTCTGAGGGCGGTGGGGCGGTGGGACCGCCGGCCGGGATCAGCGCAGCAAGAACGCCGCTGGCACCGGCATACGCCGGTGCGGCGTCGGGCCTCCCATCTTATACCGGTTTGCGTTCAAGTCGCGTCCTTCGGGATGACATAAAGCCCTACGAGGCGTAACGCGTCAGTGACGCAGGGACGGGGCGGTGGGACCGCCGGCCGGGATCAGCGCAGCAAGAACGCCGCAGGCACCGGGGCGGTGGGACCGCCACGCTTCGCGGAGTGTCGAGATACTGGCGGTGGCAGTTCTCCGGGAGGACATAAATCCCTCCCCGAGGCGTAACGCGTCAGTGACGTAGGGACGGAGTTTATCCCCGCTCATTTGCTCTAAACTCTTTTCTGAAAGGCACCAAAGCAATGATCAAAGATGTTGTTCTAGTCAGCGCATGCCGCACAGCGATCGGAGATTTTCTGGGCAGTTTGAAGGACGTACAGGCAAGGGACCTGGCCATGACCGTAGGGAAGGCCGCTATCGAAAAGGCCGGTATCCCGCCGGAGAGCGTTGACGAGATCTGTATGGGACAGATATATGCGGCGATGCAGGGATCCCTGCCGGCCAGGCAGGTCGGGATGAGAATCGGCCTGCCCTTCAGGAGCGGCGCCGTTTCCGTCAATCAGAACTGCTCATCGAGCATGAGGGCGCTGGAGATTGCCAGCCACAATATCATGCTGGGGAAGACTGAGATCGGACTGGTAGTAGGTGTCGACAGCATGAGCAATGCGCCCTACCTCCTGCCGGCGGCCAGGCAAGGGTACAGGATGGGGCCGGCAGCAGTGCAGGACCATATGCTCCATGACGGGCTCGTGGACGAGCTTGTTCCCGGCCATATGGCCGTAACGGCGGAAAACGTAGCCGAAAAGTACGGCATAACGCGCGAGGAGTGCGATGAGCTGGCTCTTTTGAGCCACCGCCGCGCAACCCGCGCAATCCAGGAAGGGACCTTCCGGCGCGAGATCGTGCCGGTCGAACTGAAGAGCAAAAAGGGAACTGTTATCTTCGACACCGACGAGCATCCGATCCAGGACGCCAGTATCGAAAAGATGAGCCGTTTGAGACCTCCTTTCAAGGAAGGCGGGGTCGTAACGGCTGCCAATGCCTCCGGCATAAATGACGGGGCATCGGCGGCTGTTCTCATGTCCGTGGATAAGGCAAAAGAGCTGAGAGTCCGGCCCCTCATGAAATTGATCAACACTTGCAGCGAGGGCTGCGACCCGAAACTAATGGGCATAGGCCCGGCTTTCGCAATCCCGAAATGCCTCAAACAGGCGCGCCTCCAGTTTGGAGATATCGACTACTGGGAAATCAACGAGGCATTCGCGGCGCAGTGGCTCGGGGTTGGAAGGGTCCTTGAACAAGAGTTCGCAATAAAGCTGGACCTTGACAAAGTGAACCACAACGGTTCCGGGATCGCGCTGGGACACCCGGTGGGAAGCACGGCTCTGCGAATCATTGTGACCCTCTACTACGAGATGGAAAGGCTGGGGCTGACCATGGGCGGGGCTTCTCTTTGTGTTGGCGGCGGGCCTGCCATGGCGTCTTTGTGGACAAGAGAAGTCTGATTTTGATTACGAAAACCTGGGGCAGATGAGGAAAAAAATAGCCTTGAAATACTGCGGCGGCTGCGATCCGGGGTTTGACCGGGTGGAGTATTTCAAGCAAATTCAAAATGCCGCCGGTGACCTGATCGAATGGGTCACCCTCGATGACCGGGACCTGGAAGCCGTTTTGGTCATCTGTGGCTGCGACACCGCATGTCCCGTTGAAAACAGGGTTCTAACGGCCTGTCGAAGAATCGTATCGATAAGGGACAAGGAACGTGATCCCGCAGAAATTGTCCAAAGTCTTTTGAGCGAGGGAAAATCATGAAAATCAGGACAAAAGAAGATTACATCAAGAGTCTGGAAAAACAGAAACCGTTGATCTACTACAAGGGGGAAAAAGTCGAAGACCGCTCCACGCATCCCGCTTTTGTCCCGCACATAAATTCAGCGGCCAAGACGTACGAACTCGCCCTCATGCCCGAACACGAAGACCTGCTGACCGCAGTGAGCAACATCACCGGAAAGAAGATCAACCGGTTCACCCACATTCATTCATCAGTGGACGACCTCATAAAGAAGGTCCAGATGCTCCGCCTCATCGCCCACGAAACAGCGAGCTGTTTCCAGCGATGCGTGGGGTTTGACGCCATCAACGCCCTATACATGACCACCTTCGAGGTGGATGAGAAGCTGGGCACTAACTACTTCAAGCGGCTTCTCACATATCTCGAACGACTGCAGGAGGAGAATTTCATGCTGGTCGGCGGGATGACCGACCCCAAAGGCGACCGCTCCAAGAGGCCAAGCCAGCAGGCCGACCCCGATCTTTATACCAGGATCGTCGAAAAAAGGCAGGACGGCGTCGTCATCCGGGGGGCCAAAGCGCATCAGACCGGTTCAGTGAACAGTCATGAAATAATGATCATGCCCACTCAGGCTATGGGCGAAGGCGACGAGGCTTACGCCATAGTTGCGGCCATACCCCTCGATGCTCCAGGCGTCACTATGATCTTCGGGCGCCAGACGAACGAGGAAAGGAAGTTCGAGTGCGGTATAGACGCCGGCAACTGCGAGTTTGGCATGGTCGGAGGAGAGGCCCTCGTGGTGTTCGAAGACGTTTTGGTCCCCTGGGAGAGGGTCTTCATGTGCGGCGAGGCCGAATTTTGCGGGCTTCTGGTCGAAAGGTTCGCAACACTTCACCGCCAGAACTACGGCGGCTGCAAGGGTGGTGTTTCCGATATCGTCATCGGCGCGAGCGCGCTCGCGGCGCAATATCAGGGCACTTTGGGCGCATCCCATATTAAAGACAAGCTCGTCGAGATGCTGCACCTTGCAGAGACCGTCTATGCGGGTTCGGTCGCCTGCTCCGCCCTGGGATCCAAAACCAAGAGCGGGGCCTACTACCCTGACCCGCTGCTTGCCAACTGCACCAAGCATAACATCACCCGTCACATCTATGAAATATCGAGGCTCGCCCATGACATCGGCGGAGGCATCCTCGCGACCTTGCCCTTTGATGCAGACCTGCGAAGTCCGGAAATCGGAAAATATGTCGAGAAATATATGCAGGGTGTCGAAGGAGTCTCCACGGAAACCAGGATGAAAATCCTTCGCCTGCTGGAAAACATGACCGGTGGGACGGCTCTGATCGAAAGCATGCATGGGGCAGGTTCGCCGCAGAGCCAGAGGGTCATGTACCAGAGGCTCGGGAAACTGGGCGAGAAGATGAAGCTGGCCAAGAAGATAGCAAAAATAACGGATTAGAGGATAAATCCCGAAGGAAAAAGCAGGGCGCATGAGAGCAAGAATAAATCTTGAGAAGGTATAATAGCATCAAGGTCAATTGCAGTAAAGTTAATTTTAAAACAATTATAGATCATTAGCATAATGAGGAAAATCAATTTAAGTCAAACACATTCTTGAGCTTTGAGCATTGGTCCAACGGCTTGAAAAGGAGGTGATGCGACTTAATTCTTGAGGGATGGTAAATTTCTGTAGCTGACAAACTTAGAAAAGGAGAAACCACATGGGTATTGATGCCGTTCACACCAAGTATTCAACTTGGGATGGTGCAGAACAAATGAGAAAATTTGCCGATAACTTTACTCCGGCAGGGACACCTATGCAGTTCGAATATCCGTTCATCCCCGGATATAAAAAATATCGAGGAGGCGGGACCCAAGGGGTGGATTTTGACGACAGGATAGACTTCGCCAGGATGAGGAACTATCGGCTAAACCGTGTGAAGGAGCAACTTAAAGCCTTCAATGTTGGAGCTATCCTGTCGATCCAGGAATGGAACACCCGTTACATTACGGGAACATGGACACCAGCCTGGACTACGCCATCTTCCGGATTACGGTATTGCATGTTGCCTGCCACTGCTAACCACGCCATCCTCTACGAGCAAGGAGAAATCGGGTACCATACCCGCCAGATGGCGCCTTGGCTTGATAAGGTAAAGGTGGCTATAACCGGCGCCGGCTGGAGCAGCATCATTATGGGAAAATCGGCCCACCTGGCTCAAAGAGATAAGCTGGTGCAGCAAATTGTGGACGACCTGAAAGCGTATGGGGTTGCCAATGAAACCGTGGCCATCGACGTGTGGGACCCCGGGCTTCTGGAAGGGTTTCAAAGCAAGGGCATTAAGCTTATTCCGGCAACGGAAATAATGTTGCAGGCCCGCAAGATCAAGAACGAGGACGAGGTGGAGTGTCTGAGGATTGCTTCGGCCATCGGAGATTCCATGTTTCAGACCATGAAGGACATGCTGAAACCCGGGGTAAAAGAAAATCAGATAATGGGCGCCATGCATAAGACCGCTTACGATCTTGGCGGTGAGGTTTACTCCGGCATGCTGGTCACCTCCGGAACATTTAGCTGGCCCAATTCCCGTTACATGACGGACCGGATCATCCGTCCAAGGGACATTGTGTATGCAGATGTCTATAACACTACCTACAATGGATATCATATCTGCTATTACCGGACTTTCAGTGTCGGCAAGCCCCCGCAACAACTGGTAGACGTTTACAGCAGATCCCTGGAATGGCTCTACAAGGCGATCAGTGTCATAAAGCCCGGTATCACAACCAGGGAAGTGGCAGAGCAGTGGCCTCCATGTGAAGAAGACTGGAGCGACATTCTTGTCAGATACGAAGATCAGACTGCGGGCAGCAACTGGGCTCACGGCATAGGTCTTTCACTTTACGAGCTGCCTCTTATTTGGCGAGGTTGTTCGTTAGAGCATCCCCTGGTGCTGGAGAAGGGAATGACCTTTGCGATTGAGACACAGCACGGAGTGCCTGGAATTGGCGGGATAAGGCATGAGGAGATGATTCATGTGACCGACACTGGAGTGGAAATCCTGAGCCAGTGGCCCATTGATGAAATCACCGTGGTAGATGCCTGATCCATGCTAACAGCAGAATGATATTGCGGGTGAGATTTCTCCCGTTTCATATTGGGAGAGATCTCACCCTTATGAGTCTTTTCGCAATATTTATGGAAAGACGATCCATTCAACTTTAATTAGAAGGCGACTCACATGTCAACAGCCGTAGATACAACAGAGATTCCATGGTATCGAGAGATAACGGGAAGGCAATGGCGGGCATTTGGGGCCGCTTACCTAGGATGGGCATTGGATGCGATGGATTCCATGCTTTACTCTGTTTGCATTCTAGCCATCATGAAGGAATTCAGTTTAAACACCGCACAGGGTGGACTTCTCGCTGCTATAAGTTTTTTGGCTGCCGGCTTTGGTTCGTGGATGTACGGAATACTGGCCGACAAGATTGGCCGCAGGAACAGCTTAATGATCAGTATCCTAACGTATTCCCTGGCAACCGGCGCCTGCGGTTTTGCTCAAACTGTGACTCAACTGGCCATATTTAGAGTTATTGTCGGTTTTGGTGTAGGGGGTGAATGGGGCACGGGCGCCGCGCTTGTCAGCGAAACCTGGCCGGCAAAATACCGGGCGAAAGTCCTCGGATTTGTTCAGAGCGGCTTTGCAGTGGGCTATATGTTAGGTGCACTGATTGCTGCATTCGTTCTGCCCGCCTGGGGTTGGCGGTACGTCTTTTTCATAGGTGTTCTACCGGCATTGATTACCCTCTGGATCCGGTCCGGAGTCGAAGAAACGGATCATTTTGTGGAAATGAAGAAGGATCTTAAGGCAGGGAAAGCGAGGAAGCAGGGTTTCATTGAAAAATTTGGTGAATTATGGACCGGGCGGTATATAAAATCTACAATAGGGATAATGCTTTACGGAGCCTTCTCGCTTTTTGCCTGGTATGCCATATTCAGTTGGCTGCCCGGGTACTTGGGAATGCCGGTTGAAAAGGGAGGAGCCGGCCTGAGTGTATTCAAGAGCAACATGTGGGTGATAGAGATTCAGGTTGGCGCCCTTCTTGGTTATGTAGGATTCGGTTTTTTTGCCGATTTTATGGGCAGGAAAAAGGCGACCATTTTTTACTTGCTGGCTTTCGCAGTCATGGTTCCCATTTTCGTCTACATAAGACAACCCATCTGGTTGCTGGTAGCTGGTCCACTCCTCGCGTTCTTCGGCTATGGTTACATCGCCGGTTATGGGACAATTGCGGCTGAACTTTATCCCACGCGAATCAGGGCGACTGCGCAGGGCTTCATTTATGGATGCGGACGTCTTTCCAGCGGTATAGCGCCTTATATAGTCGGCGTCTTGGCCATTAATTACGGCCTTGGAGGCGGTTTCATGGTAGCACCTGTTGCACTCGTCATTGCATCTCTGGGTGTAGGATTCTTTATCCGTGAAACCAGAGGACAAGATATAAGGGATATCGAGTAAGTCAACCCTGCAAAAACGAATCCTGGCGATCGCTGCCTCGGTGATTGCCAGGATTTACGTTAAATTCGATCTTTTGTCTTCAATCCTCCATTGGTCGGAGTTTTTTAGTCTATCTATGAATTTCAAAATGATTTTTGCCCTCCTCATGGGACTTGATCTGGGATCGGTCTTCATGAATATCCCTCCGGCTATGGACGAATTGATGCACGTTTACGGGAGTATATCGTATGCTAAGACTTCTATCCTGTTGAGCGCCCTTATCTGGTCGCATGCACTGATTCAAATCCCAGCCGGGATGCTGACGGACCGCCTCGGTTTGAAGCGCAATCTGTTGGCAAGCATCCTTTTCATTGTGTTTGGCAATTTTATGGCCGTTGCCGCTCCCTTGTTTGAACTCGCGCTATTAGGTCGTGTTATCGCAGGAATAGGTACAGGCCTTAGTTTTCCAGTCATCTTGAAGCTGGTGGCGCTTTATGCACCGGGTGGCAGAATCGGCACCTATCAAGCTTTTTTTGGAGGTTGCTTTTCTCTGGGAAGTATCATTTCTTATGTCGCAATACCCCGCCTCATAGTCTTCGGCTGGCAGCGGATATATATTATGCCGGGATTATTTTCACTTCTCCTCCTGGCCATGGTACCGTTGCTCCGGTTGCAACCACAAGCAGCAGGCAAATATTTGCCCATTAATCTTAGTCGGCTTCTGAGTCTTCGGGACGGGTGGATACTGGGTCTTTGTCATGGGATCTCTTATGGATCAATGCTGAATTTGGGGAATTGGGTTCCCTCAATTTTGGCAGAGATGTCGAAGCAAGAAATTTCGATTGGGTTCCTCTGGGGAGGAACTTTCGTGATGTTGATCAGCGGAATGGGACGGCTTTTTGGAGGATTTCTGCTTATACGATTCACCTCAATGGACATACTTTCCTTTTCCATCGCGGCGATTGCATTCCTTTATCTCTGCTTGTTCCTGTTTTCTTCACCCGCGATTGCCCTAACCCTTGCCCTTATGGCTTCCTGGTTCGCCTCGATTAATTTCGGGGCAATCTTTTATCTCGCGGGCCGTATAACAGCCACGGATTCTGAAACCTCGCTAGCCACCCTTGTTGGTTTTGTTAATTTTCTGGCAAATCTGGCGGCTGTATTTTTTATTCTGTTGTTCGGCTTCATCAAGGACTTATCGGGAACTTTCACTTGGGGATTTGGCTTGTTATCAGTTATGAGCTTTGTTTTAATGCAGACTGGTCTGCGCGGACTGCGGCGAGCAGGGCGGGCAAAAGCATCAAGAATGTAAGAGTACTGGGCGAGAAGATGAAGTTGGCGAAAAAGATCGCCCAAATTAAAGACTAACTCTTCCGTTATTTATTTAAAGGAGGCGAAAAATCCGGATAGCCGGTTAACGTGATGATCGTCTGAGGGGGCCTTGCCAAAAAACATCCATAAGGGAGCAAGAAGATGGCTGAGCGCATTAAAACAGTATGGGGATACCGTCACATAATACTCGGCATTTTATGGCTGCTTTACCTGATTAACTATTTTGACCGGATTAGCGTACTGACATTCCTTCCTTACATTCAAAAAGATCTCGCATTGACCGCTGTTCAAATCGGGTGGCTGGGATCGATATTCTTTTTCGGCTACTCGCTCGCCCAGTTTTTGGCCGGATACCTTGCCGACAAAATCGGGCCGAAGAACACGATGAACATCGCAATCTGGGTCTTCACCCTGGTAACCGGTGTCACCGGCTTCGTTCGCAACTACACGCAGTTCATTATTCTTCGCCTGTGTCTGGCGGTCGGCGAAGGGCAGCACTTTGCACCTGCCATAAGAATGATTGCGAACTGGTTCCCACGGGAGGAAAAGGGCCGGGCGAGCGGCTTTTTTTCCACCACATGGGCGGTGGCGCCCGCGATCGTACCTATTCTGGTCACTCAGCTTGCCGCGGCTTTCTTCGGCGGAGCATGGCGGCCGGTGTTCTTCATCCTGGCCGTTCCGGGTTTGCTTGGCGTTTTTCTGCTGTGGAAGTTCACGAATGACTCGCCCAGAGCGGTGTACGAAAAAGGAAGAATGACAAAGGAAGAGCACGACATGATCAAGGCCTCCGTAGACGTCGAGGCCAGCGAGCATGGAAAGACCTACAGCGCCAAAATCTTTTTGACCGACATCCAGTTTTGGCTCTATGTCCTGGGACTTTTTATCATGCTGATGATTTACTGGGGCATGACCACCTGGATCAGCACCTTCCTGGTCAAGCAGCATGGATTGAATCTGAAGACCATGGGTTTTTATGCATCACTCCCGTATATCGTGGCCTTCTTCTCGATGAACCTTGGCGGGACCATGGCCGACAAGTGGTTCGGGGGAAAACCCAAGATCGTAACCATGATTTCTTTTCTTGGATGCGTTCCAGCCCTCAACATGATTGGGCATGTTGCGAAGGGGAATACCTGGATGCTGCTGCTCTGCCTGGCGATCGGCGGTTTTTTCGTCAACCTGGCGTGGGGTATGATGTATGCCTTCCCCTCATGGCGTTATCCCAAGGAACTGGTGGGCCGCGCGGTCGGGGTCTCAAACGGTATCGGACAGTTTGGGGCTTTCTTGTCGCCGATGATTGCGGGTTATCTGGTCATCGCACTCCCCGACAAGTCGTACGATTTCAGCAATGTATTCCTGTTCTGGTCGCTACTGGCCGTGGTCGGAGCAATCGGCATCGGGTTTTTGAAGGAGAAGTCCATTATGCAGGAAGTCGAGGCTACGGCCTCCAAACCTTTGCTGGAAGGGGAATAGATTGCGGTGGAGAATGCAGGGCCGGCAATGATTCTGATGAGCGCTACGGGATTGGGCGTAATACGGAGTTGCGTTCAAGAGTGAATTAATCGAAAAGAGCGGGGAAGTGACTTCCCCGCACCCCGCAAGATTTGGCCGCGCGCGTCTGCGCCATTCTTAAATAGCAGCGAAGCTGCGAGGGGGTGCGCCCTCTCAAAAGATCGGGCGCGAACTGGGCGCTCACAAACAATCGTGCCCGGACTTGAAACATTTAACCGTGTTCGAGACGTCAAGCCCGGGCCTGAACGAAGTGAGGGTCCAGCATCTAACCAAGTTAGAGACGTCAAGCCCGGACCTGAGCGAAGTGAGGGTGCGCCCTCATAAAGAATCGGGCGCGAACTGGGCACTCACAAAAGATCGTGCCCGGACTAGAAGCGTCGGCCGACAGTTAGAATCTTAAGCCCGGACCTGAACGCAGTGAGGGTCCAGCGTTTAACATTGGCCGCGAGTGTCAGCGCAAACCCGAACCAGGTGAGGGTTCGGGGGCAAAGTTCCCCGAGCTTTTCAGCTTCTTTTGGTACACACTTGAACGCAAATTGGTATAAAAAGGGACCCGCTGCCCATATCGAAGTGGTTCATCAGGAACCGGGTGAGAAGAGGCAACGACCCTCGCCTGCCCACATTGGATTCTTGAAAGTCCGCCCGCCCGCGAGGCGGGGCGGGCGGCGGCTGGCGGCATAAGCGCTCAAATAAGCAGCGCATGAAAATTGCCTGCGATTTCAATGATCCAAAGGGGCTGCATAATCCAGCCCGCGATCCCTACCCAGGGTGGCGTCCCGCTGGGCGCGGGACTGACCCTGGGCTGAATTATTCCGCCCCCGCAGGGCTTAAGACGTTGACGCTGAAACACTTTAGAAAATTGTAATCATGTGTACGTCCAGTTTCTTATTTGAGCGCTTATGGCGGGCGGCGGGCGGCTTCGTTGCTCCCGGATGTTATAGCAATTCATTCAAGTACAAAAGTCGGCCTGGCAATGCCGCCCTGTACTTCTTGTCCTCCCGAGTAAGCATCGCCGGGAAAAATCCGCGTCCTGGCAAGGGCCACCTGTTTTCCGATAAGGGATTCCACGGTGGCCCCGTCAGGGTTTAATCCAACCAGATTGCCCATTATCCACGGCCCCTCGGCCAGTTCCACCATGATTATGAGGATCGGAGTTTCGACCTCGCGGCCCAGGCCGGCGAGATAAGAGGAAGTAAAGGTGACGATTTTCCCTCTTCCTTCGAGCTGAGTGATTTCAAGATCGGAGCCACCGCATTCGTGGCACACCAGTTTTGGCGGACAAGTGCAGCCGCCGCATTTCCCGCACTTTAAACCCAGCAGTTTATTCTTTTTGAGAGACTGATTGAAATCCTTGAAGGTAAGTCGGTATTCGCATTGCATGGAAGCCACCTTTGCCTGTATGCAGGGGTTCTACCACCCCTTTTTGAGAACCAGACTACAAATTATTCCGTCTCCTCCCAGCGTATCCGTGAGTCCTGTCCGGACGCCATCGACCTGCCTTTCCGGTTCGACTTCACGACGAATCTGCCTGACTATTTCACAAACCTGCGAGACGCCTGTAGCCCCGATAGGGTGTCCCTTCGATTTAAGCCCGCCTGAGATGTTTATGGGTATCCTGCCCGCCTTATCCGAATCTCCGTTTTCCCACAATTGGCCGCCACGTCCAAATTCGGCAAATCCAAGTCCTTCGGCGGCAATGATGCTCGCGATACTGAAACAGTCGTGGAGTTCGCACAGATCAATGTCGCCCGGGCCGATGCCGGCCATGTCGTAGGACTGCCTGACGGCTATTTCCCTTGCCCTTAGTCTCGGCAGATATTCCTTTTGAGAACTGAACCTGCCCGAAGACGCCTGTCCCACTCCGGCAATGAATACGGGCTTTCCGGTGAGTCTTGCGGCCACATCCTCCGAAGCGAGGACTATAGCGGCCGCGCCGTCGGAGAAGGGGCAGCAGTCATGCAACTGGAGAGGAGATGTTATCATGGGCCCTCTCAAGACGTCCTCGACGGTGATTTCTTTGCGGATCTGAGCGAGGTGGTTGTGTTGGCCGTATTTGTGGGATTGTACTGAAACCAGGGCCATCTGTTCCTTCAGTCTTTTTAGCGGAATTCCGTACGTTGACGCATAAAGATGCGCAAGCATTCCAAAAGCGCCGGGGAATGTCAGGCCGGAGGGGTATTCGTAATGGCTGTCCGTGAACATGGAAAATGTGCGGGTGGCTAGGGCCGTACCCATTTTGGACGCGGTTTCAACACCTGCGGCAAGCACAATGTCGTAAAATCCCGATGCAACCCACACAAATGCGTCTCGAACCGCCATGGTTCCGGAAGCACAAGCCCCTTCGAACCTACTTGTTGGAATGTTGCGGGCGCCGATTTCATCAGCACAGAAGGACTGCACCATGCCTTGCCCTTCCGAGAAATCCCCGAGCACATTGCCTACAAACATGGCCTGTATGTCTTTAGATAAAAGACTGGAGGCGGTTATGGCGCTCAGGGCCGCTTCAGAGAGGAGTTCAACGGCTGTTTTCTCTGTGGAAAAGGAAAATTTGGTATGTCCTGTCCCCAGAATCGCTACTTTTCTCACCTTGCCTGACCTCCATGCCATCGATAGGGAACTATTGAGGAGGCGGTCTCCTTCGCATCTGCTCCTGGTCTTGTCTCATCCGCTCCTTCATGTCGGCCCTTACCTCATCTTTGGTGATAAACCCACTCCCGCTTTTGTTAATCAGATTGAATTGTTTTTCCTGAAAGGCCATCCATTCTTTCTTGCTTATCATGCCGTCATGATCGGTGTCCATAGCCTGGAACATCATATCGATTGCATGCTCCATCCGGGGATCCAGCCCCGGCGGCGGCGCCCCTCCCTGGGGTGGGGGAGGTGCTTGTGGCTGCGCAAGGATGTAGCCGCAGCAGACCATGAGCAGAACGACAACTAAGATCGAAATTGTTGTCCATTGAGCCATTTGAGTTTCCCTTCCATATAGAGTGTTTTCAGGCGCATCAAGCCGCCTGATTCTGCCACACAGTGGCCATACCCGACTGAACCTTCATGTGGCCAATTCGAAAGTTGTCTAAATTCAGGCAATTACAAAGGCATAAGGTCTCTTTTCCATCTGGTCGGAGTCCGTCAAAGTACAGTGAAATTCGTTCAAATTCGGTTTGTATGGGGAAAGTTTGGCGAAAGGTCATCGGGGCTGAGGGCCTCATAGACTTAAGAACTATTCTTTCATTTTCACATATCCTCGGTCGAAAATCTGGGCACTCATTGAGGCAAGTCTCCTTGGGGGAGGCATGGAAGCATTTACTCCATCCCTGACCGCTCTATCCTTGCCTCCTGACAGCCGGTGCGGTATATGTTGCCTTACGTCCCACAGCTCCGATTGAATTTGCCCAGATTCTTCCGGATTTACGCTCATTTCTTAGGAGCAATCAATCACTCTCACCAAAGCCCATATCGAGGAAGCACTCTTCGCCAAAAACATTTTCACAAAGACTCAGTCAGCCCAGATCATCGACACCCTTTTCGAGCTGACTAAACAGTCCCTGCAAAACGGTGAAGCTGTTCTCATCAGCCGATTCGGAAAATTTTCAGTAAAAGAGAAACGAGGACGCAGGGGCAGGCATCCACAGAAAGGCAAACCGATGACGCTAACTTCCAGAAAGGCGGTGACATTCAAGTGCTCTGGCGTTCCCCGGGCTGCAATGAATGGGAAGGGTGACTGAGGAGTGCGCATTCATAGCCCGTCTCGCCAGAAAAACTGAAACTTTCGGCAGTAGGCAAATTCCGGCCCATCAGCAAAGAATTATTGGACAGGCCGTCGGTAAAGGGCTATTATAGCCCCAGGGAAGTAACCGGTTCCCCAATGCCGGTTTCCATTTCGTGCATTGAATGCATGTTTATGGAGATTGAGTTTCAAAACGCTCTTCAGTAAATATTTTTCTGACTTTTAGTAGACAAAAGCGCCAAGCCATACGTCTTTAATTTGATAGGGCACTTTAGCGCGTGAACCGGGTGATCAGTCCCCGCCACGGAGTTTAAACTTCACAGGGGCCAAGCGCCCGACGCAGGCGGTATTTAATAGACTTTGAGATGATAGGGGCAACGTTGGGTGGTTTTTCTCCCGTTGCCATGCTTGTCCCGAACCATGAGGCGTTTATGCTCAAATGGCTAGAGAAATAGCCGGTCTCACGGAGAAAAGCCATGAAGCGCTTATTTAAGGTCTTTTCGGTGGTCTTGGTGGTAGTTGCTGCCTTGGGGTTTGCATCTCCCTGTTATTCATTTGGTGGCGGCGGTCACGGTGGTGGTGGCGGTCACGGTGGTGGCGGCGGTCACGGGTATAGTGGCGGTCACGGGTCTTACGGCAGTCGCGGGTCTTACGGCAGTCGCGGGGCTTATGGCAGTCGTGGGGCTTATGGCAGTCGTGGGGCTTATGGCAGTCGCGGGGCTTATGGCAGTCGCGGGGCTTATGGCAGTCGCGGGGCTTATGGCAGTCGCGGGGCTTATGGCGGCCGCGGCTACGGCGGCTACGGTTGGGGCCGCTACGGCTGGGGCTGGGGCGGCTGGGGCTGGGGCCCTGGCTGGTGGTTGGGCGCCGGCCTGTGGCCGTACTACTACTGGGGCGCCTGGGGCTACCCGTATTACGGGGGGTATTACCCTGGTTACGGGGGGTACTACTCTGATTACGGGGCGTCCTACCCTTATGATTATTATGGAGGAGATGGAGGATATTCTTCCTCACCGTCAAATTATAATGGCGGTTACAGTCCCGATTAAGGGCCATTGCAGTAAGAGGTCGTCGTGACCCTTTGCGAACTGGTGGAACGCCTCACGCAAAGGGGCTGATAGCTTGTGCATCTCACGGGCCCCTGGGAAATTTTCAGTGCGGAAAAAACGCTCACGCCAGGGCGGGAACTCCCGGATGGGTATATTGAAGACCCTGCCCCTGGAAAAACCGGGCGTTTTTCAAGGACTCAAGCTCTTCGATGACGGCAATGAACCGTTAGGGGAGGAATACACTGTGCCATCCGGCCGGTCAGCGGCAGCCAGATTCCCTGGGGCAGCTTCGATGGCCTCATGATTTGGCAATAGGCAATAATAATGAATCGACTTTACACGATTATGGCAAATTCTGCCGAATTATGCGGCTAATTTTGCCTGCGTGACGAAAGGAAAGTTGGATGGCTCGATGGAAAGCAATCCCTATCGTGGTTGGCATTATAGTTATGGTTTACGGCGGTTTCCTTTTTGCGCAGGCTCAGCCGCCACCCCCGGATCGAGGAGGACCTCCGGGGGAAAGGGACCCCCAAATGGAGCAGATGATCGATATGATGTTCCGTAACATGGATACCAATCATGACGGCAGGATCAGCGAAAGCGAATGGATGGCCTTTCAGGAAAAGCAATTCAGACGTTTGGACAAAAGCGACAAGGGCTACATCACCAGGGGTGATGTAAGGGCCGACATGATGGAGAGGATGAGAGCACAACAGCAGCAGCAAAGAGCAAGGCCCCCTCAATAGTTTCCAGGCGCCTTGGAACCGGCTTTGCACAATTGATTGTCAAATCGGTGAACACCGGGGTTGATCGCCTTCTTGAAATGGGACAATGGCCGTCAGTCATTTTCTCCCGAGCTTCATGAACTCCTCGGGGTTGTCCACTCAAGATGCTCTCCCTCCCTGAGGTGGGGGGCGGGTGGGTCATAAGCGCTAACTTAAGCGCAATATTGTTCAGGCGAAGGCCCTGCGGAAAATCGGAACAGGCCTCTTGTTCGTCATTCCGGCGCGTCCTCATGAACAATCGGACGCGAACTGACGCCTCACAAAGGATCGGCGTCGAATTTGAAGTATCTAACCAGAGTCCGGAATGTTAACGTCGAATCCGAACAAAGTGAGGATTCACTCACAAAAAGATCGTACCCGGACTGGGCACTCACAAAAAGATCGTACCCGGACTGGGCACTCACAAAAAATCGTGCCCGGACTTGAAGCATTTAACCCCGTTGGAGATGTTAAGCCCGGACCTGAGCGAAGTGAGGGACCAGCGTCGAAGATCGGACGAAAGTGTTAACGCGAACCTGAACGTAGTGAGGGTTCAGGCCGGAATCCAGTCAAGCGAGCATGTGATACAAATCCTCCCAATTGCGATTCGTACTCTCAATTAGCCGCATTTTCCAGCTTCGCTTCCACTCTTTCAATTGCTTCTCCCGCTGAATCGCGGACTCCATGCTCTCATGGGGTTTGTACCAAACCAGGTTGTGAACACCATAGCATTCTGTGAACCCTGTCACCAGATTGTTTCTATGCTCCCAAATCCTCTTGACAAGGTTTGAAGTCACACCAATGTAGAGGGCGCCATTTCTTTTGCTTGCCAAAATGTATACCGCAGGTTGCTTATTCGCTGCGCTTTCCTGGATTCCGGCTCCCGGACTGGACACTTCCGGGACAGGCCCCGCCGGAATGACGAGAGTGAAAGACCCCAGTCGTTAAGTTAGCGCTGATGGGGGGGTGGGGGTGCTTGTGGCTGCGCAAGGATGTAGCCGCAGCAGACCATGAGCAGAACGACAACCAAGATCGAAATTGTTTTCCATTGAGCCATTTGAGTTTCCCTTCCATATAGAGTGTTTTCAGGGGCATCAAGCCGCCTGATTCTGCCACAGTTGCCATATCCGTGTAAAATGAAGTCAGGGATTTCCAAGATTATATTTCATCCAGGATAAAAGAAAGGCCCCGGAAGGCCAGGGCCGGCGGAATCCTAAGTTTAAGTCGAAACCAAAAAAGCAAGCATCTTCAGGGGGTACCGCACTTGGGAAAGAGGCAGCAGGGAAAATCTTTGAGAAGTGCAAAGCCGCAATTGTTGCAGCCGCAACCAAGACTAAAAGGGGCCGTCACGATAGCCCCCATTACCATCAACGCTCCCCCGGCTAAAATGAAAGGCGTGTAAACAACCCATTGGAGGGCACAGCAGCCGTCGGGGCCGCAGGGTTGGGCCTGTGCCGTGGTTGTCCCAACGGTCATGAGCAAAGCAAGAGCCAAACAAACTATAACTAAAGTTGATTTCGCCTTCATGTTTTGTCCTCCTCTAAATCAGTTTAAGAAAAACCACTTCGGAATGATCCGCCGAGATCGGGGCCTTCTTGGGCTTTCGTTTAATAAAGATATGGCAGCTTTCAGATTTGTCCATGCCTTTGAACTTCTTATTTCTGAATCCCCGCCCGTGCTTCTTCCGGGGTTGGCACACCTGCGGGAAGCGGGAAGCGGGGAGCAGGGAGCGGGGAGCGGGAAGGCAGGGGCAGGGCGGAGGCCCCGGACTGGAAACTTCCGGGGTGACGAGGACGGAGGACAGAGGACGGAGGACGGAGGGCGGAGCGGGGAGCGGGAAGGCAGGGGCAGGGCCTCCGGCCCGGCGGACCGATCATGGGCACGTTGTGCATTGAATAACTACTTCCGTAAACGGATGCAGGATTGGAACCCTCACAGCATGGGACTTGTTTCGAATGGTGCCTCTTCATCATCTGCATCCGGAGGCTTGAAATCCTTCTGCTCAAAGTATGATGTACATCTCTATAGAGGTGCGCGGGTATCAGCGATTCAAGATATAGGAGAGCTGTACGTAATAAAGCCTGTTTTTCTGAGTGATGTTATGTTGTTATTGCGATTTAGCGCGTCCGTCTCCCTTTTCCTCTATGCTTCTGTTTTTGTCAAGAGACTAGCTTTTCCTTCTAGTCTTTGAAGTTGTACGACATTATCGCTTTGACATTTCGAGCATTTAACGTTGCCATTTGCATAAAGTAGTGATTGGAAAAGATGAGTCTTTATCCTCCCAATTTTGCAGATTGTGAGTAAATGCCAGATCCCCGAGCCGGTAAGTCCTAGCTTGGTATTGCCAACGGAATCTTCTCCATAGAACTCAATCGCATTAGCAGGATGCTGAAAAATGATTGGAATTCCCACTTTACAGTAAAAACCCCGTGGGGCCGTCACCCCGGCGAAGGAGACTGTGTCGTAATTGTTGGCCTCTGGATCGGGTTATTTGGCATTAATTGCAAGCATATCAAGCCATTATATGCTATAGTGGCGCCTCAAACTGGAGGGGCTATGGCATATCGACACGGAACAGACCGAAGACAGATGATGGTGCTGCCACCTACGCTGGACCAGTATGTATCTCAGGATCACCCCGTTCGCGCCTACGATGCCTTTGTAGACGCGCTTGATTTTAGCGAGGTGGGGATCGAGCTCGATGACCGGAAGGTAGGGAACAGCGAATATGACCCTCGGTGCATGCTAAAACTGCTCTTGTATGGCTACTCTTATGGAGTAAATAGCTCCCGGAAACTCGAACGCGAGGTGCACAACAATCTGTCCTTCATTTGGCTGATGAAGCAATTGAAGCCGGATCATAAAACGATTGCCGAATTCCGGCGCAGGAACAAAGAAGGCTTAAGAAAGGCTTTGAAACTTTGTGCCGGACTTTGCCTGAATCTGGGGCTGATAGAGGGTAACATACTGTTTGTAGACAGCACCAAGCTGAGGGCAAACGCAGGGAAGGCCAACCTTCACAAGAAAAAATGGTATGAGGACCAGCTAAAAGAAATTGATCAAAGAATTCAACAGATTCTGAACCAGTGCGAGCAGATCGACAAGAGTGAATCCCAATGCGGCTCGCTGGTGGTAATGCCAAAAGAGCTTGCCAAGGCAAATAAGCTTAAGGAGTCTATTAAAAATGCTCTGGCCGAGTTCAGCGAACGAGGCGACAAGACAAAGGATGGAAAAGAGAGGCAGGTAAATCAGATCGATCCGGAAAGCGTCGTAGTAAAGAGTCCTCAAGGCACCCATTGCGGATATTGCATGCAAACGGTTGTTGACGACAAAAACGGGCTGATTGTTCACACAGACGTGGTGAGCGAGGCAAATGACTCGAATCAGATGGCTGTTCAGATCGGCGGAGCCGAGGCTTATCTTGGACGAGAGTGCAAGACAGCGTGCGCCGATGCGGGGTATTCGGATACCAGCGAAATTGCAAAGCTAGAATCTGCCGGAAAAACAGTGGTGATTCCTTCTCAGTCTCAAGCCTCACACAAGGAAACGGAGATTGGTCCGTTTGAAAAGGCTAAATTTACCTATGATGCTGACTCGGATTGTTACCTGTGCCCGGAGGGTCACCGGCTGATCTTCAGACGTTTTGAGAATAAAACAAAGCAGAGAAGGGACTATCGTATTGATAAACCTAGTAAATGTCGGTTCTGTTCGCACTTTGGCACGTGCACAAAATCGAAGCAGGGCCGAACTGTTACGCGCCATGCATCGGAAGAGTTAAGGGAAGCAGTATCCAAGAGATTTGAGCAACCTGAAATGGGGCAGATCTACAAGCGAAGGAAAGCTCGGGTGGAGCATCCATTTGGATTTATTAAGAAGGTATTAGGGTATGGCCAGTTTTTTTTACGAGGTCGAGAGGGGGTTCGTGCAGAAGCGGCGATACTGGCGACATGTTTTAACCTGAGACGAATGATAAGTCTGCTGGGTGGGGTTAGGAGCTTCACGGCTGCAATTAAGGCAGCTTAAGTCAAATTAAAGCCAAGGGGCGAAGGATTGGGCGGAAATTGCCCAGCCTGTGGGCATGCGGTCAGCGTTAAAAGGGCGGTGATACCCAAAGCAGGCTGGGAAGACGATTTTTGTTCTTGGTGAATTTTTGAAAAATATCAGGGCGGGAACCGGTCAGTCGTAATCCAATAATGACACAGTCTCGAAGGCCGGGATCCAGTGTTTTGCCTTAAAAATCAAATAGTTCAAAAGAGCTCTGGATTCCGGCCTGAACCCTCACTACGTTCGGGTTTGCGCTTACACATTGGGCCGATGTTCGACGCTTCAAGTTCGCGCCCGATCTTTTGTGAGGGCGCACCCTCACTACGTTCGGATTCGCGTTAACACCTCTGGCCGGCGTTAAACGCTGGACCCTCACTTCGCTCAGGTCCGGGCTAACATTCCGAACCTGGCTAAATGTTTCAAGTCCGGGCACGATTTTTTGTGAGTGCCCAGTCCGGGTACGATCTTTTGTGAGCGCCCAGTTCGCGTCCGATCATTTGTGAGGACGCGCCGGAATGACGAAATGAGGAGTCTTTTTAAGGTTCTTTTCCCACCATCAGACCTTTTTTCAGCAACCTGTTAGGTTCCGGGCCGGCGCCATCCAGGGATGCTTTCTGACTTGTTTTCGGCTGTGGCTTTCGATTCCAAAGATAGCCTGGCGGACACTCCTTCCTCTCCTGAAACCGGTTCCGGATTGGCTGTCTGGGTTCGGTTAGCTTCAATCAGGTGCGCTTGTTCCACCTCCATTGGATCGCCTCCACACGCTTTGCAGCGAGTTGCATATTGAGGAATTTAGTGATTGAGGGGATTGAATGAACAGGATTTTGCAGGATGTCTCAGCCGCCGATAAGGGAGGAACTGGTTCCCCACTTCGCATTCCAGCCGCGGCCACCGTGCGACTACATCGTACGACAAAGCTCTTCATAAGTTTCAAATACTCTATGGGGTCTTGCGGCAAGGATTTCTGACTTCAGGTTCTCCCCGTTCGTAATGATCATCACTTTGATATCTGCGTTTCTTGCGGCATTAACATCATCTAGACTATCTCCCAAGAAGATACTACGCTCCTTACTCACGCCCATCCTATGCAGCGCCAGATTTATGCCGTCCGGACGCGGTTTGAGATTCGGCACGTCGTTGCGGCTTAAAGTAATATCGAAGAGAGCCTCCAGACCGAATACGGACAATGCTTTGGCCAGGGTCTTGCCTCCAATGTTGCTTACCAGAGCTGTCTGAATGCCTCTTATCTTAAGGGCCTGCAGGAAATCTTTGACTCCAGGTCTGAGGTTCCAACGCGTCAGGGCATCCTCGTCATAGCTGTCATAGATGTTGCCGATCGCATCGCCTACATCGGCAGGCTGGATTCCTATTTCAGGCGCCACGTGCATGGCTTCAGTCAACAAGGTGGAATATTTTCTACTGCGAATCTGAGTCCTGGCAAAACCCATCTCGTAAAGTTTTTCCAAGGCCTCTTCAATGGCTTCGGAAAGCTTCCATTGGAAGTCAACGAGGGTTCCCTCAAAATCAAAAATCACCGCTTCGAAATTTTCCGTAAAATAAGCTTCCATGGTTCACCTCACGAACTCAAGTTATGAGTTTTGCCACTGCTGTTCCCCGCATTGGGAGTTCGTCATGCTGAGTATAACCGATAACACCGTTGAAATCTGTTTTGCAATCGGTATAATTGAATTCAGCTAATTCGAAGGTTGTATTGCACTCAATGGACCTTGACATGGTTGCCCTTTCCTTTGATCGAGCGCCGATGTGGAAATTGACGCATATAACCATCTCCTCTATTAGAGAACTTTCCGGAAAGGAAACCTGAAATCATGGAGAGGAAATATAATAATATTGAGGATATTCGGGAATTTGAGAATCGCCTGCATAAATCCATCTTCGAAAAAGCAGAACCGTTTCTTCGCACGAGGCAGAATGACATCCACACTATTATGTGTTATGGATATGCAATACATCTTTTATCGGTAGAAGGGGGAGACCCATCGGTCGTAATCCCTGCGATTTTGCTCCATGACGTGGGATATTCGTCACTTTCAGAGGATATGCAGTTGCTGGCGTTCGGACCGGTGATAAAAGAACCTGATCTCCAAAGGAAGCATGAAATTGAGGGGGCAAGACTCGCCAGAGTTATTTTAAGTGAAATGAAATACCCCCAAGATCTAATATGTAAAGTTGAACAGATTATTGACGGACATGATACCAGAATCGATGCAACTGACATTAACGATATGATAGTCAAAGACTCCGACAAGTTATTCCGCTTTTCCCGAACCGGATTCACACTCATTGTCAACCGGTTCAATCGTGAACCTCGTGAGTACCTGGCCTGGTTGTCCGAAATCGCGGAAAGCTGGTTTTTTACCAAATCAGCTTATGGACTGGCTTGTGAAAAGATTAGGAAACGAGAAGAGGATTTGGACAGAAACCTCTACTACACTGCCGCTCCTGGCCTTATTGCTGATAACCAACATTGAGAATCCGATGGCGGTCCATCTTCTTGACCGCGAGCCCTCTTTTCACCGGGTCGTCAGGATCGGTCCATTCGCACAAGAGTTCAGGCTTTTCTGCGCAAGCCTGTCAATCCTCCGCACGGCTCCCCGTTCATGCTCATCGTTTTCCGGCGGGTTCCCATTCTCAGTGATTTCACTTTGAGCAGGATTCTTGCGCGCCCAATTGACGATGAAATTAATTTATGCTAAAAAATTCTCAGAATTAAAACACTAGTACTTACTTGTATAAGTACGCGTAAATAATTCAAGTCCGTCACCCGGGCAAAAGCCGGGGTCCAGAAGATTTCTTGAGATGGAAAAGACATCTGGATTCCGGCCTGAACCCTCACTACGTTCGGGTTTGCGCTTACACATTGGGCCGATGTTCGACGCTTCAAGTTCGCGCCCGATCTTTTGTGAGGGCGCACCCTCACTACGTTCGGATTCGCGTTAACACTTCCGGCCTGTGTTAAACGCTGGACCCTCATCTGGTTCGGGTTTGCGCTGACACTCGCGACCGACGTTAAACGCTGGACCCTCACTGCGTTCAGGTCCGGGCTTAAGATTCTAACTGTCGGCCGACGCTTCTAGTCCGGGCACGATCTTTTGTGAGTGCCCAGTTCGCGCCCGATTCTTTGTGAGGGCGCACCCTCACTTCGCTCAGGTCCGGGCTTGACATTCCTAACATGGTGAAATGCTGGACCCTCACTTCGCTCAGGTCCGGGCTTGACATCTCTAACCTGGTTAGATGCTGGACCCTCACTTCGCTCAGGTCCGGGCTAACATTCCGAACCTGGCTAAATGTTTCAAGTCTGGGCACGATTTTTTGTGAGTGCCCAGTCCGGGTACGATCTTTTGTGAGCGCCCAGTCCGGGTACGATCTTTTTGTGAGTGAATCCTCACTTTGTTCGGATTCGACGTTAACATTCCGGACTCTGGTTAGATACTTCAAATTCGACGCCGATCCTTTGTGAGGCGTCAGTTCGCGTCCGATTGTTCGTGAGGACGCGCCGGAATGACGAGATTAGGGTGTTCCGTTGAATCAAGCACGCCAATTTATGCAAGTAAGTGCCAGCAGGAAATAATGACGCTGAGATTGACTCGTCGAGGCCGAGATCAAAAACTTTTCCATTAACGGTCGAGTTGGTTTACACTCTGGCCTGTTGATAGTGATTTGTCAAATTAAGGTCTGTCAAATCACGTCCTCCGGGAGGGCATAAAGCCCTTCCCTACGAAGCGTAACGCGTCAATTCTTAAGGAAAAGCTTTGCGCAATATTGCCCATTCACTCGCATTCAGGCTCTTTTGCCTGCTTCTGCTTGTCAGCGCAATTGTGTTCATTTCCCTGACTATTCTCATTATCCGGGCCAATACTCAGCATGTTATGGAGGAAATAACCCTCTCGGCCAAACGCACCAACGAACTGTTCCTGCGATCGATGCGCCAGAGCATGTTGCTCAACCGGTTGGAAGACGTTGCACAGACGATCAATACGTTGGGTAGCGAACCCGGAGTTGAAGGCATAAGAATTTACGGCAAAACAGGAAGTATCGTTTTCAGCACCAACTCCAAAGAAATAGGGCACAAGGTTAACATCAAGGCCGAACAGTGCAGGGTATGCCACAGGAGCGAGAAGCCGCTGGAACATATTCCTGAGGACGTTCGGTTTCGAAATTTATCTTCGCCGGAGGGCTACCGGGTACTCGGGGTTCTAAAGTCAGTTCGCAATGAGCCCGCCTGCGCTGCGCCAAGCTGCCACCCTTCGCCGTCCGAACAAAAAATACTGGGCGTGCTCGACTCACAGTTCAGCCTCGAGCAAGTGGATCGGAACATCCTTAGCAGCCGCAACCTGATGATTCTCTACTCCATCGGCGCTATCCTGGTCATCGAGTTTTTCGCAGGGCTATTCATAATGCGCATGGTGCATAAGCGGGTGGTCAAGCTTGCGGAGGGACCGCGCGAGGTCAAAAAGGGCAATCTGGATTTCAGCATCCAGGTGGAGGGCAACGACGAAATAGCCGATCTGGCGCGTTCGTTTAACAGCATGGTAGCAAGCCTGAAACGGGCGGAAGCCGAAAACAGGGAGCTTTCCCACAAAATGATCCACATAGCCAAGATGGCTTCCATGGGTAAGCTGGCGGCCACCGTGGCTCACGAAATCAATAACCCCCTTGGCGGGATTCTAACTTACGCTAAGCTGATCTCCCGCAAAATCAACGAGGGGCCCATGACGGAAGAAGAAAGGAAAGCAGCCCTGGGGTATCTCGAGGCAGCCATTAGCGAGATAAAGCGCTGTGGAAGCATCGTCAAAAACCTGCTTTATTTTTCCAGGAGTTCCGAGTCTGTCATGGAAAAGGTTGACATCCACAATCTTATTGAAAAGAGTCTTGCAATAACCAACCATCATTTCCAAATCAATGAGATCAGCACGGTAACCAAGCTGGAGGCCAAGGACCCGAACCTTATCGCCAATGCAAACCAGATAGAGCAGATGCTTATCGCACTGTTCATAAACGCCGTGGAAGCCATGCCCCGTGGCGGCGCTCTTACTGTAGCCACCCAGGATGTGTTCGACCCGGACGCCCTCCGCGTCAGCGTTGCAGATAACGGCAGGGGTATTCCTGAGGAAATCCGGTCGAGCATATTCGAGCCGTTCTTCACGACCAAGGAGGGCGGACATAACACCGGTCTGGGTCTGTCGGTGGTTTACAGCATCATGCTGAGTCACGGGGGGAAAATCGAGGTCGAATCGGAACCTGGGCGGGGAACGACATTTATCCTTACATTGCAGAGACAGATAAATTCGGACAAAGAAAAGGGACCGATCTTCGAGGGGCCTGCAGTTTCGAATTTGTGATCGCAGGTTTTCGGCTGAACCACGGATGAACACGGATGAACACGGATAAACAAGGATAAACACGGATAAACACGGATAAAATCTTTCAGCATCCGCGCCTAAGACGCATCGCCTTTTCATGGTTTCAGGGTGTTCCGAAGGGACGTGAGATGCTGCTTCGAAAAGCTTTAGGCTGAACCACGGATGGAGGAGCGTAGCGGGGTGGATGAAGGAGCGTAGCGGGGTGGATAAAATCTTTCAGCATCCGCGCTAAGACACATCGCCTTTTTATGGCGCCCTTCGGCTGTTTCGCAGCATTGACCCTGACTCCTTCGACGTGCTCTTGGGGATTCAGGCCGAGGGCGAGAGGATGGCCGCCTTTTCCGCCTCCGGCTCAAGGCTGGGGTTTGAGGGGCTGCTCATGGCAGCTTAACTTGTTTAACTCCCTCTCCAAAAAAGCGGGGAAGCTCACTGCAAGGAATTGGCTATGCAACCCCTACAGGGTAAAGACTGGTTCTTGTTGGCGTCACAACCCCAGGGGGCACCTCGCGGGGAGTAGAGATCGTGGGCTATTATATGCAGCCCCTTCGGGGCAGGAAAATCCAAACCATAGGTACTCATTTGCCGGATGACCGCTATTTCTTTTATGATCGTGTTGATTTAGAATAGGCGGGGTTCATCGGGATTCGTTCAATAAGGGCTCTCAAAACTTGGTGCATTATCTCGGTGACGGGCCTCTCGTCCATCGAGGACACTCACTCTCTTATCCCGCTCGCTGCGTCATGATCCCGGATCAGCCTGAATGCCCGCAAGGGTAAGCCTTAGCCAACGCAACCCAGCAAAGTACGAGGGAACAGACGTGCGCAGTATGGTTAATTCACTCGCCTTCAAGCTCTTCTCCCTGCTTCTGCTTATAAGCGCAGTTGTGTTCATTTCGCTTACCACTTTCATTATACGCGCCAATACCCGGCACGTTATGCAGGAAATAACCCTATCGGCCAGACGCACTAACACAATGCTTCTGCGATCCATGCGCCAGAGTATGTTGCGCAACCGGCTGGAGGACGTCGCCCAGACGATCGAGTCCCTGGGCAGCGAACCCGGCGTTGAGGACATAAGGATCTACGACAAGAAAGGAAGTGTCATTTTCAGCACAAACGCCGGGGAAATCGGGCAAGAGGCGGACCTCAGGGCTGAACAGTGCATCGTGTGCCACATCGGCAAAGAGCCGCTTGAACATATTCCGGAAACCGCCGGGTCACGAATTATCACTTCCCCAAACGGCTACCGGATCCTCGGGGTTGTAGATCCAATTCTCAATGAACCCACCTGCGCCGCACCAAGCTGCCATCCATCGCCTTCCAAACAGAAAATACTGGGCATGCTCGACTCTCAGTTCAACCTCTCGCAAGTCGATCGGGATAATAATGCCAGCCGCAACCTGATGATTATTTACTCCATCGGCGCTGTCCTGGCCATCGAGCTTTTCGCAGGGCTTCTCCTCAGACGGATAGTGCATACGCGGGTGGTCAAGCTTGCCGAAGGACCGCGCGAATTAAAGAAAGGCAATCTGGATTTCAGCATCCAGGTAGAAGGCAACGACGAAATAGCCGATTTGGCCCGTTCATTTAACAGCATGATGGCGAGTCTGAAGCGAGCGGAAGCTGAAACCGAGCTGTCCCGCGAGATGGTCCAGATCGCGAAAATGGCTTCCATGGGTAAGCTCGCGGCCTCCGTGGCTCATGAAATCAATAATCCCCTCGGCGGGATACTCACCTACTGCAGGCTGACCTCCCGCAAAATCAGAGCGGGACATATGACGGAAGAGGAAATAAAAGAAACCCTGGGGTACATTGAAGCAGCCATTAGCGAGATAAAGCGCTGTGGAAGCATCGTCAAGAACCTGCTTTATTTTTCCAGGAGTTCCGAATCCGTCATGGAAAAGGTTGACATTAACAATCTTATTGAAAGAAGCCTTGCGATAACCAACCACCATCTCGAAATAAATGACATCAGCACGGTGACGAAGCTGGAGGCGAAGTGCCCGGACTTCACGGGCAACTCAAACCAGATAGTGCAGGTGCTGATCGCGCTGTTCATGAATGCCGCCGAAGCGATGCCCAATGGCGGCGCTCTTACTGTCGCCACCCAGGATGTGTTCGACCCGGACGCCCTCCGCGTCAGCGTCGCAGACAACGGCAGGGGTATTCCCGAGGAAATCCGGTCGAGCATATTCGAGCCGTTCTTCACGACCAAGGAGGGCGGACATAGCACCGGTCTGGGTCTGTCGGTGGTTTACGGCATCATGCTTAGTCACCAGGGGAAAATCGAGGTCGAATCGGAACTGGGGCGGGGAACGACATTTATCCTCACACTGCCGAGACAGATAAAGTCGGACAATGAAAAGGGACCGATCTTCGAGGGGCCTGTAGTTTCGGATTTGTGATTGCAGGTTTTCGGGGGGTCAGTTTGCAAATTCGAAAAGATATAGCCAGAACCACGGCTGAACCACGGCTGAACCACGGATAAACACGGATGAAGGAGCGGAGCGGGGTGGATAAAATCTTTCAGCATCCGCGCCTAAGACGCATCGCCTTTTCATGGTTTCAGGGTGTCCCGAAGGGACGTGAAAAGCTGCTATGAAAGGGTAAGCGGAGCGCCACCCTGAGGATAATAGCAACACAAATTATTTATAAGACCAAACACAGGTACGCATTAGCCGGAAGACCCGAAAAAATGGGGAGATTGAGAAAAAATGACAGATCAGGTGTCAATGCTCATTGTGGACGATGAGCCGTCGGTCCGCGAATCTCTCAGGCAATGGTTCCTCCCGGAGGGCTACCGTGTGGAGACCGCTGCCGAGGCGACGGAAGCGCTGGACAAACTGCGCGATTCAAGCTTCGACATCGTGCTGCTCGACATAAAGATGCCCGGAATGGACGGGATCGAGCTTCAACAGCGCATGAAGGAAATAGACAGCCAACTGGCGATCATAATAATGACGGCCTACGCCACGGTTGACACCGCAGTGCAGGCCCTGAAGCAGGGCGCCTACGATTACATAACCAAACCGGTCGATCCGGACGACCTGAGCAGACTCATTCGCAACGCGGCAGCACAGCGCCGGCTCATCAGCGAAAACATCAGCCTCAAAGAAGAAATCCGCTCCTTGATCTCCGTCGATCAGATCGTCGGCGAAAGCCGGCAGATGCAGGAGATCCTGAAGCTGATCCAGACGGTGGCCCAGACGGACGTTACGGTGATGATCCAGGGCGCTTCGGGCACGGGCAAGGAGCTCGTCGCCAGGGCCATCCACTTCAACAGCAGGCGCAAGTATTTCCCTCTTATCACCATCAACTGCGGCGCCTTGACCGACACGCTGGTGGAGAGCGAGCTTTTCGGCCACGAGAGAGGGGCCTTTACCGGCGCTCAGTATCGACGCAAGGGCAGGCTCGAACTGGCGCACAAAGGCGCCATTTTCTTAGACGAAATAGGCAACATCGGCCTAAAGACCCAGATGGATTTGCTGCGCGTCATCGAAACAAAGCGATTCACACGGGTTGGCGGCAACCAGGTGGTCGAAGCGGACTTCCGGATCATCTCTGCGACAAACAGGAACCTGGAAGATGCGGTCAAGGACGGGACGTTCAGGGAAGACCTGTACTACCGATTGAACGTTTTTAACATACAGTTGCCCCATCTCAAAGAAAGGGTTTCCGACATCCCTCTGCTGGTGAACCATTTTGTGCATAAGTTCGCCACAGCTATGAACAAGCCCTTCACGGGCGTTGACCCTCAGACCATGGAATGGCTGAAACAACAATCCTGGCCCGGCAATGTCAGGGAACTCCAGAATGCGATTGAAAGAGCCGTTGTGGTGGGAAAGCCTCCCTTGATCACCGTGGATGACCTTCCCGGTCCTGTGGACTTGCGGGGGCCTTCAGATACAGGTGAGGTGCTGCCCCTTGCGGAAATCGAAAAGCGCCACATCCAATTCGTCTTAAACAAGACCGGAGGAAATGTGTCGCTGGCCGCCCAGTTGCTTGAAGTTGACAGGGCAACGGTATACAACAAAATCAAGAAATACTGCCTGGGCTATTAGAAACTTGAGGTTTGGATTGGTCATCTTCCAGTTCGGTGAGTTCCATCTGCAGTTGAATTCACGAACTCAGAATATTCATAATTATGCTGCTGGTTACCATTGAATTCACGGGTGAGCGCGAAATAGAGCGGTTGCGCAGTCAGCTCGAAGCCCGATTTCATACAGAAGTGAACGTTTCGCGCTCTGATTTCGATTGCCGCGCCTTCCTGGATATTCACAGGAACCAGTACAATTCCTCTGCGATTATCGAACGGCTGGAACAGTATCTCCCTACGCCGGCCTCCAAGGTGCTCGCCGTTACCGGATTGGACTTGTATATTCCCGTCCTGACCTTCGTTTTCGGTGAGGCGCGCTTAAACGGCCAATGTGCCGTTGTCAGTTCTTACCGCCTGGATAACAAGTTTTACGGTCTGCCCGATGATCCGGCGCTTTTGCAGGAGCGCCTCCTCAAAGAGGCCATCCATGAGTTGGGCCACACCTACGGTCTATTCCACTGTCAGAATCCGGAATGTGTCATGAAATCGTCGACCTACGTGGAGGAAATCGATTTCAAAAGCAGCCGGTTTTGTGATAAGTGTTGGGATAAATTAGTGAAACGCTAGTGCAATCAAAAAGTTACCGCAGAGACGCAGGGGACGCAGAGGATTACAAATTCATCATTCAGGTCACCAGTTCGGGCAACCCGCAAGGATGGGCCAGTGGGCCGCCTTGAAAGCAGAACCATGGGACGCAAGAAAGGTGGGCACGATAAAACCTGTGCCCACCGTACAAGAATTCCGCACTGCCTATTTGGTGCTCAGGCTTGCTCCGCTTCCACCGACCAGAGCTCCTTCAGGGTAGTTGTTCCAACAGCAGGCTTATCTAACGACAGCACCGGCAACCGGTTAACCAGCCACCTGAACAGCCAGATTCCCATCGTCACCAGGGCCAGCGAAACCGTCACTTCCATCCAACTCGGTCTGTAATGAGGGCTGACTTGCCAGTTCATCGCAATGATCGACACGTTGAAACGGTTGAAGAGTATCCCGATCACTGTCCACGCCCCGGTTATCCTCACCAGTTTTACATTGCGGGTCCTCACTCCGAAGAGATACAGAGCGCACGGCAACGCAACAAAGCCGAGAATCTCGAGAAGGTATAGATGACCGTATGGTGTATTGAGCAGGTCCCAGTGATTGCCGTCGGACAAACCGATCAGTTTCAAAAAGAAGTAGACATAGAGTACGGCGGCGGCGGCTTTTCCAAGCCCGAGCGTGAGATTGTCAAGATCGAAATGAGAAGAAGACGAAAGTCTGTATGTGAACAGTCTGTGAGACAGTGCGCTTTCCACGATCACCATTGAAAGCCCGGCGATAATACTCGAGACGAAGAAAAAGAGCGGCAGGTAAATCGAATACCAAAGCGGGTGCAGTTTTGTCGGCGCAATCAGGAAAAGCGAACCGAGGCCGGATTGATGCAGAGTGCTAAGCACTACTCCCAGGATGGCCAACCATATGGTCAGCCGGCTCCAGAACCGCCTGACCCTGTCCCATCCGAGCCACTCCCAGAAAGCGGGCACAAATTCAAGGGCCTGAACAGTAAGGTAGGCAGCCACGCACATACCGACTTCGAAAAGCACCGAAGTGACGCCTCGAGGGAATATCATTATCAACGGCATGCGCCACGGCTGACCAAGATCCAGAACGAGCCCCACTACGACAAAGACGTAACCGAGAAGCCCGGTCAGGATAGCGGGTCTTACCAGAGGCTCGTAGTCTTTGAGCCCGAACAGGTGCACCGTGGCTGCGATGGTGTAGCCGCCCGCTGCCAGGGCCACCCCGCACATAACATCAAAACCGATCCACAGCCCCCAGGGAGTCGTCTGGCTCAGGTTTGTGACGGCGCCGAGTCCTTTGAACAGCCGCACGCCGATCAGCACAAGCCCTAAGACAATGATCAGCCCGCTTATCAGATTGAACGGAGTCAATGACTTCTTCGGGTCCCCTATCAGCAGATAAATCAGCTTTTTCATTGTCGATTTCCTCAACGTTAATCATGATGGCGCGGGCGCTCGTCATGAGCCTCGTCCTTGTGGTGAGAAAAATAATGGAAGCCGGCGAGCAGCGCCGGCCACATCAGCAATACAGCCGGAACGGTCCCCATGGCGCCCGAGGTAAGCTCGGGGTAGTCCTTGTCGCTAAGCTGGGGCAGACCAAGCTTTTCAAAAGGTGCGCCCGCGAGGTAGAGCCAACTTGTGCCGCCAGCCTCATGTTCACCGTAGATATAGTGCACGTAGGCGCCGGGGGTGTCGTGAATGCGCTTCCGGGCCTCTTCGAGAAGGTCCGGGCGCCGTCCGTATTTTAGTGCCTCCACCGGGCACGCCTCGACGCAACCTGGCAGCTCGCCCTTCTCCTGGCGCGTAAAGCAAAACTGGCACTTTCTGATGAACGGCGATGCCTTTGAATACTCGAACTTGGGAACGTTGAACGGGCAGGCCACCATGCAGTAGCGGCAACCCAGGCAGAGGTCATCTCGATATGTAACTGCACCGTTTGACCGCTTTTCCATCGCTCTTATGATGCACGCCGAAGAGCAGGCCGGCTCCACGCAGTGCATGCATTGCTGCTTTCTTGTAATCTCCACGCCTTTGTCTACCGTGTACTTGTTGACTACCGTGAATGCTCCGGGGGAAGTGTCCCGGATTTGGTCGAAGAGGGAGTCGTCGTCCTCGAAAGGCACTTTGGGCTTGGGCAACCCGTTTACCTCATTGCACGCAGCTTCGCAGGAGCGGCATCCAACACATAAAGTGGTGTCCACAAGGACGCCCATCGCCTCTTCTTTACCCAACCGCCCCACGGCTTCAGCCGCCTGTGCAGGATTTGCGGCCAGCAGGGCCATCGCGCCTCCCGTTCCGACAAGTTTAAGAAAGCTGCGCCTGCTGCAGTTCCGGGCGCCATCGCCTCCGGTTTTTGACAAAGTCGCCTTTTTGCTCATTCTGTCTTCCCTCATAGGGTTATAAAGGACCCTTGCCGGACGGAAACTACTTAGTGAGTAAGAACTCTCTGGCGAGGTCATCCCATCCCATGGGATCAACAGCCTTGGCCAGTCCCGAGATCGGCTCACCGCCATCCTGGTGGAGCCCGGCTGCTGCCTGGCCTCGCATCAGGCAGGAAAGGGTCTCGCGAATTTCTTCAAGCCACTTGCCGATCATGGCCGTTGGAACCATGTTTTCCAGATTTGAGGTCGGGTTGCTATTCATGACTTTGAACAACCAGCCCTTTCCGTAGGGATCCTCAAAAGCCAAGGCCGGAGAATTGACCACCTCGCTGTTGATCTCCACTACTTCACCTTCGACCGGGGACAGCATTTGAATCGGCCGGGCATCAGCCTCCATCAGCCAGCCGGGAGAGCCTTGCTGAACTTGGGAGCCTTTTTCCGGCAGTGAAATCGAATCGACCGAACCGAGCAGTTTCACGGCAAAATCGTCCATACCGACTGTGATTATGTCGTTTGCTTCAACTCTTGCCCAGGCATGTCCGCGATGATACCTGAGGTTGCTGGGAAGCAGAAAGCCGGCGAAGCGTTCGTTAACAATCATCTTTGGAGCCATGAAATGCCACGCGAGCCCCAGTACGGGGATGGCCACGAGAATGCCGATCACAGGCAGAAAGCTAACCCCGAGGACCATGAAGCCAAATCCGACCAGAAGCAGGGCCACGCCGATTATCATGCCCGCTAACCTGTCAGGAATGCTTACTTTCTTTTCCATATCTCAACCTTATCTTTCTCGCCCCGTCTATTTTGTAAGAAAAAACTCTCTTGCAAGGTCGTCCCATCCTTCGGGGTCGAGCGCTTTGGCGATGCCCCGGATGGGCTCACCACCGTCTGCGTACAGCGGGGCTAAGGCTGGAGCCAATCCCCTGCCGAAGAGGCTTTGGCGAAGGCTTTCAAACCATTCCCCGACCATTTCGCGCGGAATCATGTTCTTAAAATTGCAAATCAGGTTGTTGCCCTTGACCTTGAACAGCCAACCGGTTCCGTAAGGGTCTTCAAAAGCGGCGCCGGGGGAGTTGACCAAAGCGTGGTTGACCGCCACGACTTCGCCTTCAACCGGCGACAGCATGTGAATCACCCGGGAATCGGCCTTGAACCCCCAGCCCAAAGACCCCTGCTTCAGTCGGGACCCCAATTTGGGCAACGAAATCGACTCCGCCGAACCCAGAAGCTTTGCGGCGAAATCGTCCATGCCTACCGTTACGGTGTCAATGCCCTCGAGTCTCGCCCAGGCATGACCAGGATGAAACATGACATCTGTGGGGGCAAGGAAGCCGGCGAAGCGCTCGGCAAAAGTCCTGACCACCTCCCTAACTGTTTCCATCCGGACTTGTGGACCGTTGAGAAGACGCCAAAATGCGATGAAACCGAATAGACCGAGCAGAGCGATAATATACTCGGCCTGCTTTGCCGCTGCGATATGAGCTAAGATGTGCATTTCATTGCTCCTGATGATTTTTGTTTAAATAAAAGGTCTCGCCACTTAAAGCAAACCCCATGCCAGCATTGGAAACAAAGCGATCATTGCCAATATATACTTATATATCAACAGTTTAAAACGGGCCATCCAGTCGGGCGGCGAGCTGTTGCCCGGCATTAAAGGGGCAGGTGTCGAAATTATCGACATAACAGGGATAAAATCCGTGGAAAAATACGAATCCCATTGAAAGTCTGTGGAAATTTTCGACGGGCTGTCCTTCAAGCTTCCGTACATGGGATACGCAAGAGGCTGTCTTTATCACGAAGAGCACGAACGCGAAGGAGGCACGAGGAAAGGGTGTGGCAGACGAGTGTGCTGTCTGTCAACTCTTAAGTTGACGGCTATGGGTTCTAGCGGGAAGCTTCGCGTGGGATCGAAATAATCTTGCCGGTCTTAGCTTTTTTCCGGGGGCGAATTAGATTGAATATCAGGGGGATAAACAAATAGTTTTGAAAAAAGGAGATATTTCATGGCTGTTAAACCGATACCGGAAGGTTACCACACCGTGACGCCCCTTCTGTCCGTCAAGGGGGCGGCGCGATTGATCGACTTTATGAAAAAGGCGTTCGGGGCCACTGAGACCTATAGATTTCCGGCGCCAGACGGCAGCGTGATGCATGCCGAGCTTAAGATCGGCAATTCAGTTATTATGTTGGGCGAGCCGATGGATGGGTCTTTTACCAGGCCTGCAACTTTCTATGTCTATGTACTGGATGCCGACGCGACGTACCGGGCGGCCCTGGAGGCGGGTGGCGAATCGCTGGAAGGACCGACCGACCGGTTCTGGGGTGACCGGGTGGCTTCCATCAAAGACTTTGCCGGAAACAATTGGATGATCGCCACCCACGTGGAGGAGGTCGATGCGGAAGAACTTACAAGACGGGCACAGCAGGCTATGGCAGCGTGATATCCTGAGAATATATCAACTTTACATTTAATGCTGCCGGTAAGTACGAAACGACCCGCCTCCCCATTCGAGGGGGAGGCGGGGTAATAACTTAAAGTGTGAAGGGAGCAGTTAGAAGGGAGAACTTCCGGCTAAACGGTTCTGGTCATGGACCGGCCAGGGAGACCGTTGAGAAAAGACCGGATTATTTTCAGTCTTTACCCTTCACTCTTCACTGTAATCGTCACCTTGACATCAACTTTGCCTCCGTTTTTAGGGGCGGGGAAGCTCCACTTCTCCACCTGCATGCCGACACAGTTCGCAACTGTTTTATCGAAACCGCTTAAACCCGAGACAGCGTGAAAATTTACGACCGAGCCATTCTTATCGATGGTCCAGTGCAGTGTGAGTCTTAAGGACGCCACAGGTGTACTGAAGCATCGCTCTATCAAGGGGAGGTTTTGTTCGACTACTTGCCTTACCGTTTCTTTGGAAAGGCCCCCTTGCACCTTCAGGTTTTCTATTACAAATTTTCCATGCTGCTTCTCCCCCATGGGACCGGCCTGGGCGAGCGTTGTCGGCTGAGACGCGGCCCCGCCGCCCGAACTTTGCTGCCGGGATAACGATGCTCCGGAACCAACTCTCATGTCTGCAACCACGCCGTGGGGAGCCGATTTGGCCATATGCGCAGTGCCCGAACCGACGAAATAAGGGGGGGCCGGGTAATGGCTCAACATCCCCGGCGCGTTCCCGGGCAGCGCGTTGTCCGAAACTCCCTGGGGCAAAGGCAAAGGCTGCTTTACGGTGACCGCGTCCGCACCCTGGCGGCGTGGCTGCGCGTCGATCGCCACAAAGGAAGTATAGGCGGTCAGCAGGTTGTACTTGATGCCCAGTCGCGTTATCTCCGCAACTCTCTCATCTGAGGCTTCCAGCTTGTTATAGTCTGAAAGTTGCGTCACGCGGGCACGTGCCCAAAGATAGCGAAGAGCTGAATTGGCTTCCAGGGGCTTGGTCCCGGCGACATCGATCCGTTTTTCCCATTTTTGCCGGCCGCTCAAGCCGGATAATACGATCGTCCCCTGGGGCTTGCCCTTCCACTTGCCGAAAACCACAGCCGGGCGCTCTGCAAAGATATCCGGCACTCCCGAAGGCTCTACATCATAGGCTTCGAAATTGCCGAAACTGAGCTTGATTTGCGTAAGCACAGGGGACTGCACGTATTTGCGGAACTTTTCGGCCATACCCGGCGCTTCCTCAGCCCGTGAAATGACAAAGGGCTCTCCGGCGCCAACACGGGCCATGCCTTCGATTATGTAGCGGTTTACGCTCGTGCCTATGCCGAAGGCGAAGATGTTGGCATCACCAATGTGTTTGCGGATGAGATCGAAGACTTCGGGCTCGACGGTAACATATCCGTCAGTCGCTATAACGACGGTACGCGCAAAGCTTTCGGTCCGAGGCAGCGTAAGCGCGCGCTGCATGGCAGGCAAAAGCTCGGTGCCTCCGGCTCCCTGTTGCTGCTGGATCAGGTCGACTGCGCGCCGAATATTCTCAGGGCTTGCAGGTACGGAGCGCTCTGAGAAAAGGTCCGAGGCGCCGGAAAACGTCATGACGTTAAACATATCCGTCGGCTTAAGACCGGTGAGCAGTTCCCTGACAAGCGTTTTGGAAATCTCAAGTGGAAAGCCGCTCATAGAGCCTGAAACATCGACAATGAAGATATACTCCCTCGGCGGCATGGAGTCCGGCGTCACGCGTTTGGGCGGCTGGGCAGTGAGAAGGAAGAAGTTTTCTTCCTTTCCTTCGTAAAGCAGCAATCCCGATTCGATCTGGTCGCCGGCAAGCCGGTACCTGAGAATGAAATCCCGATTGCCGCCTGAATGCTCATTGGGGTCCAGCTCAATGTTCGCAACGTTTTTGTCCTGGAAGGCGATGGTTGCCTTGTGGGACGGGCAGCTCACCTCCTGGATGGGAACGCCTCCGGACACCCTGGCCTTGATATCGAAAGAATAAGGTGCGGATTCGCCCTGGTGCAGATAGGGGTTCTGAGACCACTTCTCCGAGGCCGGCGCCGTGGCGGCCGGTTGATTTGAATACCGGGGTCCGACAACGGTCGGGTAGACGAATTCATAGACGCTCTCAGTGGGTACGACTGTTTCGGTGTAGCGCAGTTCGGTTTTGATTTCGTCTCCCGGCAGGATATTGGCCACGTTCATCTGGAAGACATTGGGTCTGTCCTGTTCAAGAAGGGAAGCGCTTTTGCCTTCCTGTTTCGCCTGTTCATAGGCTTGGCGGGCTTCTTCCCTCTTGTGCACCTCCGCTGTAATCGTGCGCTCCCCAATGGTCATCTTCATACCGTAGACCGAAGCGCGGGTGGATGCGGGGAAAACGTATATCGCCTCTATGGGTTTTTGGCCTGCATTGCTGTATACTTGGGAGACGAGAACATCGGCGATAGTTCCCGAAATGTTTACAGTGACCGAAGTTGATTTCAATGGCAGCTGATCGACGGATGAATCGTCGGATTTTACGAAGAAATAAGGCGAAAGGGTCTTGTCGTCTGTCTGTTCCCCCTGTGCGAATGCCTGCCTGGCGCCCGGGGCGGCCATCCCTGTTCCGGAGTGGTTAACTACCGGCAAAAGCATCGTCACAAGCAGTGTGAAGAGTATTTTCTCGCCGAATGGAAAAAGTGAACGCTTCATTTTTGCTCCTTGTTCGTCTTTGGGTTGATAATCGATTCTTTCAACCCTCTTTGACAACAAAGGATGCAAAAAGGTTCCCTATTTTTACCATTTCCTTTAGTCACGAGTGGTGAAGCTGACAGAAACCCGGACTTTCGAATCGGGGGCGAGGCTGAATTCTTTATCTCCGTTGATTTCCACTTCGCCGAGTTGACGCAATTGGTCGAGAAATGAGGGATAGCCCGTGGCAGGCATCTCGGCCAGCAGAGTGTCGGGTTGGTTCGCATCCCGAGCGGGACGGGCACTCAAAACCTTCCCATTTGCCCGCTTGATCAGCCGTATGACATCGGAGGAAAGCTCTTGCGCTTCAGGCGCCGGACTGTCTTCAGACACTTTTGCGGTCCTTGAAACTCCTTTTGACACGTCCGGCTTCAGACTTCTTTGGTCCAGAGCGCGAGTCCCCGTTGACCCTGCGCCTGGTGGTGAGAAGCTTTCGACCTTAAATTGGCCGCCGCCAGTTTTTCCCCTGGCGGAAGCATAATGCGACTTTACAGTAAGGACCACCGATTGCGTTTCAACGCCGGCGGGACGGTGAGGCTCACTCGCCGGCAATGCGGCCCTGTTGAAATCTTTTTCATCCTTCCAGGGCGAGGGTGGAGACGCTTGGAGCGATTGAGGCGCCTTAAGCGATTGCGGAGCTTCGAAGGGTGGGGGCGCTTGGAGAGATTGAGGAGATTTGACTGAAGGAGGCGCCGGAGGCACCAGAGCTTTGTGGCCGCCCTCCCGGATAATCACCTGTGAAGCAGCAATTACCAGTACAGCAGTGGCCGCAGCCCCCGCCAGTCGAAAGAAATGCTTCCCGGCGAACAAAAGCGACAGTCCGTCTTTAAGCCTTGAGAGAATAGAAGGCTTTTCCACCCGGCTTCGGACTTGTTCGAGAAAGTCCCTGGGAGCTTCAACCTTAGGCAGGGTCTTAAGCGCGTGCGATTGCTCTCTTAGGGCTTCAAACTGCATTGCGCACGGCCTGCACACGGCCAGATGAGCCTCCACGTCCTCCCGGAACGCCACCGGGATTTCCGTGTCCGTATTTTCAAAAAGAATGACTCTAATCTGAGAGCATTCCATGGGGACTACCTCTTTTCGATTCCCCCCCCCGGAGCTTATTTTGGAGGAGCAGTCTCGCGCGAGCCAGTTTGGATTTCAGGGTCCCGAGATTATAACCCGTAATTGCGATAATTTCTTCATAGGAGAGTCCCTCGACGTGCCTCAGGACCATGACGGTCCTATGGTCGTGAGAGAGGGAATTGATGGCGGCTTGAAGCATGATCTCCTTTTCCTTCTCCGTCATCCGAACCAGGGGTGAAGGGGCCGGGTCCTCGATTTCAAAGTCCCCGAGTCCTTCTTCTTCCGGCGAATTGTGCGCGAACCTCAGTACCATTTTCCAAAAGCGATGCTCGGCGGAGTCGCGCCGGTTCTTGCAAATGTTCACAGCAATTGCGTAAACCCAGGTCGAAAAACTCGACTCGAACCTGAAGCCTTTGAGTGATCGGAACACCTTTATGAAAGTCTCCTGCGCACACTCTTCGGCGTCACTGTAATCGCCGAGCAGCCTATAGCACAGGTTGAAAATGCGATCCTTGTGCCGCAATACGATCCTGTCCAGACCCTCGCGATCTCCCGATAGAAAAGCGGCAATATCCGTTCTGTCTTCTTCTTTCGCCATGGTCTGTACCGAAAGAAACCGTCGTTTCCTCTTAATATTTTAGACAGGGCCGATTCGAGAAAGTTCCACCGAACCTCAAGATTCCGTGATCGGAAGACTATCCGAAGGTTGTGTAATGGCAAAATTAGAATATGATAGATATGCTGGATTTGTCAATTCCGTCCATTCGCCGGGCCGCTCTCTTGAGTTCTTATCACTCGGCGAAGTGGCTTCGGGACCGTTCAGTTCATCTCACGTTTGCCCTCGACCTCGGCGCAAAAAGTTGATGCCGCCTGGGGTGAGGGCCGGGCAAAGGAGGCTGCAAGAATGAATCAGCCGGATTCGAACCCAAACAATCAAGGCGACCCTAAACAAACCAGGAAGAATGATGAGAAATATTGTCAATCATGTGGCGCAATCATCAAGATCAGTGCTGAAGTATGCCCCGGATGTGGAGCCAAACAAAAAGGTATGATAAACAAGACCGCACTGCTCTTGCTTACCTTTTTCCTTGGAGGGCTTGGCGTACACAAGTTTTATACCGGCAGAAATTTGCAGGGCATCTTACATCTTCTCTTCTTCTGGACAGGAATTCCTGCTCTGGTCAGTCTGATAGAATTCATTATTTATGCGTCCACAAGCAGTGAAAGGCTCAATGAAAAGTATCAAGCAAGAGGTTCGGCGCTAATAATTGCTTGTGTAGTTCTCGGCGTGGGTTTGATTTATATGGCGGCCATATTGGCCGCTATTGCGATCCCTCAATTTATTAAGTACAGAGAGCGTGCCTATCAGGCTGCGTTTAAATCGGAATTGCAAAATTTTATGACTGCTGAAGAACTATATTTCCTTCAAAACAATAAATACACATCCGATTTGACCGATCTACAATTAACACATAAAACACCACTTGTCGAAATTGATATCCTCAGTGCTGATAAGAACTGTTTTGAAGCAAGGGTAACACACGCTAAACTGCATAAATCCGTTGCGATTGATTGCCACAGTGTGGATCAGATTCCGGAGGACTGAGGGGCGAGGACGGAAAACGGAAGACGGAGGACGGAGGACGGAAGACGGAGGACGGAAGACGGATGACGGAGGACGGAAGACGGATGACGGATGACGGAGGACGGAGGACGGAGGACGGAAGACGGAGGACGGAGGACGGAAAACGGAGGACGGAGGACGGAAGCTGAGATGTTCTTAACTTTCTGATGCGTGGTAGCAACGTTTTGATCTGAGAATCCCTCGTGAAAAGTTTTGCGCTTATCGGGCAGGGCTTCCTTTCGGGCAATTCAGGCCAGCTCAAAATATTATCCGGGAATGCGAACCCCTCAAATGATAATCCTCCGATCAAGAAATAGGAGAGTTAGGTGAATTTCCCTTTTCGAGCCAACGTAGAGATACTATGGCATCTCTGGAGTGCCTTGTGAGAATCAAGACCGCCTTAAACCGGTCTTTTCGATACCAAAATTAGCCGTCACCGACGCGAAGGTCATGAATGAGTTATTGAACTCTCAGTCGAAATTCCCTTTTTGCGGCTCGTTGCGGAGAGTAACAATATCCTTTCCAGAGCCGCAGAATGCCTTTACCCCTCATAATGCCTCCGGCTATCTCACCTCGCTGCGCAAACCTTTTTGACTGTTAGACAAGTCGGGCAAGCCCTAATCGCGGCCTTTCGGTTTCCATTCCCTCGCAAGGCGCTGCGCATCTGCGATTTGGGCTGGAGTCATTTTCTCTGTGAGTTCGTCTCTACGCTTTTGGGCATCAGAATCGCCTTGTGCCGCCGCCAAATTAAGCCACATGTGCGCCAGTGTGAAGTCCTGCGGCACGCCCTGGCCTGCCTGGTACAGTAATCCCATTTTCACTTGTGCTCCGGCCTGCCCCTGCTCTGCCGCTTTGCGGAACCACTTCACCGCCTCCGCATCGTCCCGCGATACTCCTTCGCCATTGGCATACATCATTCCCAAAATGTATTCTGCCCCAGGCTCTCCTTGCTCTGCTGCCTTGCGGGTCCACTTCAATGCCTCTGCATAGTCTTTGGACACGCCGTCGCCATGTTCGTACATCAGTCCCAGAAGCGATTGCGCGAACTTATCTCCCTGCTCTGCAGCCTTACGATACCATTTCATGGCTTGAGCGTAGTCCTGCGGTACACCCATGCCCTCATGGTACATCCACCCCAGACCAAATTGCGCCTTAGCATCTCCCTGCTCTGCCGCTTTGCGGTACCACTTGACCGCTTCGGTATAATCCTGCGCTACGCCTTTCCCGTTGGCGTACATCCCTCCTAGATTATCTTGCGCCCTGGCATCTCCTTGCTCTGCCGCTTTGCGGTACCACTTGACCGCTTCGGCATAGTTCCTCGCTACGCCCTTCCCGTTGGCGTACATAAATCCCAGCCAATATTCCGCCTTAGCATCCCCCTGGTCCGCCAAGAGCTTGAACTCTTTATAAGCATTGACATAGTCACCTTTGTCATAAGCCGCTTTGCCTTCATCAAAACCGGCATGTACGAGGGGGAGACCCCGTTCAGTTTGCTTAGCCGTGCTGGCGCATGCAGCCAGGGCGAGAGAACACAAAATCACAAAAAAACGCCATCTATGTCTCATGCGCTTCCCTTTATCGAAATCTGATGCCTCAACAAAATTTTTCCCCTGTTTACCTAAGCGAACGACAGAATGGCCCAGTCAATGCGCGCCCGAATACCTGAACCTGATGAGGGAGCATGGAGAACCTAGCTTCGAATCGCAGACATGGAAATCCCCGGTGCGGGGAGAACGGGTCGGGATTATTAACCTGATAATGCCTCAACCTAGCTGTCAACAGATGCCGAACCGCATTTTGCGGATCGGATTCCGGCAAAAAACCATTCTGGAACAATCCCAAGGCTCGTAGAATTATATGTTTTACCAATCGAATATTCAAGGACATGACAATGCGACTGGTTTTTGCAATTTCAGACACACCTCTGTCCCCGCAGTTGATGGTCTCGTTTCCCCACCCCAGTGTATTCAATGGCGCTCAGGCGAAAATGATGCGATAGTAACGGGCCAGTGTAAAGCCGACGCAATATAGACATGACACTTCCTGGCATGGTAGGTGCGCACAATTCTTACCCTACACCACTTTCCCGCCAACCTTTACAAGCCGCCTGACGATCGAGTCTATGCATATAATCTGTTACGAATGGGGTCTTTAAAATAAATGTTAAAATCTCAACCCATCTTGCCAGGATCGAAAACCCGGACTCGCCCCTCTCTCGCTTACACAATGATTCGAGAAAGAAAAGAATTTGGGCGCCTCGTTTGTCAAAGCGGAGGAGAGATGTGTTGAACCTTCAATCGAGTCCTGGATATCACCGCCGGGCCGGAGGCCTTCAGTCCTCCGTGGCGCGTACAACCCGGCGAAAATGCACTCCCAGATTGCCCAGCGCCGGGCCGTAGGCCCTCAGTCCTCGGTCCTCCCATAGGTTACTCATTTGCCCGGTGACTCAAAAATTAGACCTGCCCGTGGCACAGTGGGGCGAGTTTGCTTATATTTGATATGTTTGGGGTGTTATTGGGGGGAAAATCCAGGGTATCAAAATTCGAAGAGAGGGAAAAATGGCGGAAAACAGACCAGAAAATCAGCAGGATGGATTTATGGGAAGCCAGGTCGAGGAGAATCTCAGGGCTGCATTCGATGCGCTCCCCAACAAGGTTGCGGTGATGCTCTTTACAGAAAAGGGCCAGAACGATGTCCTCAATCAGGCGGCGCGAGACCTGCTTAAGAGCTTCAATAAAATCTCAAATAAAATAGAGCTCAGCGAGTTTGAGCTGTCCGGGACGGAAGCAAAGAAGTACGGTGTTAATAGTTCACCCACACTTATTTTCGACCCGGATCGATATTCAATTCGCTATCTTGGGGTCCCTTTTGGAGAAGAAGCCAGGACCCTGGTTGGCATGATACTGTTGCTTGGCTTTCGGACCGGAAATATGAGTGAGCATTCCATGAAGGTCATGGAAAGGATGAATTCAAAGAGAGAGGTCAAGGTTTTCGTCAGTCCGACCTGCCCTTATTGCCCTGACCAGGCGATCAATGCGGTGAAGGCGGCCATCGAAAGACCGGAAATCGTCTCACTTGAGATAATTGACATCCAGTCCAATCAGGAAATTGCGAATCGCTACTCCGCGTTCAGCGTCCCGCAGACCTTTGCAAACGATATACTCATTGCCTATGGAGCGCAGTCAGAGGAGCTGTTTGTTCTCTCGCTTCAAAAGCTTGAACAGCAGACTGTCTTCATCCCCGAAATAGACGCGGAGCTAATCGAAACTGACGTGGTTATTGTCGGTGGGGGGCCGGCGGGGCTTGCCGCAGGCATTTACGCGGTACGCAGCGGACTTAAGACCGCTGTGATCGAACGAGGGCCCCTCGGAGGGCAGGTGGCCGCCACTCCCATAGTGGAGAATTATCCGGGTTTTACACGGGTGCCTGGAAAAACGCTTGTCGATATTCTGGTCAGCCACGCTCTGGAATATGTACAGATATTCCAGGGGGAGGAAGTGGTTAGCATTGAACCGGGAACCAAGATAGTAGTTCAGACCAGCAGAAGAAAGTTTCTGGCCAGAGCACTTATCCTCGCAACAGGGGCCAACTACAAGAAGCTTGGCGCCCCCGGTGAGATGCTCTTCATGGGCCGGGGCGTTAGCTACTGCGCAACCTGTGACGGTCCGCTGTTCAAAGGCAAGAGAGTCATTGTTGTCGGGGGAGGCAACAGCGCCGTGACCGAGGCCCTCTATCTCAATAACATAGACGTGTGGACAACACTGGTGCATAGACGAAACACTCTGAGGGCACAGGAGCACCTGGCCAAAAATATTTTTTCGAACAACATGGAAGTTCTTTGGGACACCGAAGTCGTAGAAATAAAGGGTAAGGAAAAGGTGAGCGAAGTCATTCTGCGAAACAACAGGACCGGTCTGGTATCTCCATTGCCGGTGGATGGAGTTTTCGTTGCGATCGGATATGAGCCTTCAGTCGATCTTGCAAAAATTCTGAACATCGAATTGACTCCCGACGGTTTCATTAAACATGATTCCCATCACCGGACCAATATTCCGGGAATATATTCCGCCGGAGATGTCGAAGGGGGCTACAAACAGATAGTGACTGCAATGGGACAGGGAACCGAGTCTGCCCTTTCGGTGTTCGAGGACCTCATGCATCCGTACTGGTCGGTTGAGACGGAAAAGCGGACGGGAACCGCAAAGAGTTAGAAGCGGGGAGCAGGAAGCGGGAAGCGGGAAGCAGGACTGAGGGCCTCCGGCCTGGCGCTGGGCAATCTTGGAGTGGTGTAGCGCCGGGTTGTACGCGCCACGGAGGACTGAGCAAAAGCGGCGGCAAGGTTGAAGCGGGGCCTCCGGCCCGGCGCTGGGCAATCTTGGAGTGGTGTAGCGCCGGGTTGTACGCGCCACGGAGGACGGAAGCGGGAAGCGGGAAAGAGTGAACAGAAAAATCAAAAAATAATTTCTTTGCGGTTGGCTGTTGCGGGGCGTCTTTAAAGCCGGCAAAGACGCAGCCAGAAAGAGAAAACCTTTTTTGCGAATGGAGTCAGGCGAGTACGGTTGTACATGTCGGCAACCTGTTTAATGGCCTCGGCCTGAGTGGGGTAGGGGTGGATGACGTTTGCTATGGCTTTGAGGCCCAGACCGTTGACCATGGCAAGACTTATTTCGCTTATCATCTCTCCGGCGTGCCTGGCCACGACGGTCGCGCCCAGAATCCTGTCGGTTCCCCGTCTTACGTGCACTTTTACGAACCCGTCCTCTTCCCCGTCTAGAACGGCCCTGTCTACATCCGCCAAGCTACGGACGAAGGTGTCCACATCAATTCCACTCTCCTTGGCGTCTTTCTCATTTATTCCCACATGAGCAATCTCCGGGTCTGTAAAGGTAGTCCAGGGAATAGTCAGAGCGCTTAGTTTCTTATGCCCGAGAAAAAGGGCGTTTTGAATCACGATGCGTGCAGCGGCGTCGGCCGTATGTGTGAACTTGTACTTAAGGCAGATGTCCCCTGCGGCAAAGATGCGGGGATTTGTGGTCTGAAGCCGGTCGTTGACGATTACGCCGTTATTTTTATCGTACTGGACCCCGGCGGCTTCGAGGTTCAAACCTTCCACATTGGGGGCCCTTCCCACTCCTGCCAGGATCTTGTCAACCGTGAGCCGCTGCTCTTTGCCGTCCTTTTCATATAAAATCGAGGCGCCATGTTCCGTGAGAGAGATTGTCCGGGGTTTGGCCTTCAACAGTAACTGAATGCCTTCCCTGAGGAAAGCCTCATGGAGAATCTGGGCCGCATCGCCGTCTTCACGTTCCAGGAGATGGCCGCCCCTGTGGATTATAGTCACCCTGGATCCAAGCCTCTGGAAGGTCTGGGCGAGCTCGCACCCAATCGGGCCGCCTCCGATGACGGCAAGACGCTCCGGGCGCTCCGTAAGGGAAAAAACGTTTTCATTGGTGAGATATCCGGTCTCCGCGATCCCCTCTATGGGAGGCTCGGTAGCTCGCGCACCAGTTGCTATCACGGCCTTGCTGAAAAGAAGCGTTTGGCTTTCGACCTCGACGGAACCCTTTCCCGCAAAGCGGGCTTCCCCCAGGAATAAGTCTACTCCAAGTTCTTTAAAACGCATGGCGGAATCATGGAAGCTGATCCGTGATCTCAGTCTGCGCATCCGCTCCATGACCGCTGGAAAATCCACCTCCATCCCTTCAGGGACCTGCACGCCGAAATTGCCGGCAAGCCGCACATCCTGAGCCGAGCGTGACGAGCGAATGATGGACTTGGATGGAACGCAACCGTAATTGAGACAGTCGCCTCCAAGCAGATGCTTTTCTATAAGCGCCACCTTTGCCCCAAGACCAGCGGCCCCGGCAGCAGTAACGAGCCCCGCTGTGCCCGCCCCTATGACCACCAGGTTATAGCGGCCCGACGGCTGAGGGTTTTTCCAGCCGGGCGGGGAAACGTTTGAAACCAGTACCTGATTATACTGATCTTCCGGTAGGAGCTTTGGAGATTTATCCCTATTCATGTCGCCTTCTCTCGGGCATCTGCGTCCTGCTGTGTCCGTGCCGCTCCTCGTAAGATAAACTTACATATAACACTTAATTAGAAAAAATTACTCAATGCAAAAATAAGTATGAATGCTGTTGGCGGAGCCACCCGACATGCCACGTGAATGAGTGCCGTACAGTTGAAGGCAAGCCCACCGTCCAGCACATCAAAAGGGTGAGGCAAAATAGCGGTACAATCTACGCCCTGCGGGCTTCGCACTACTTCACTTTGTGAAGTGTGCTCGCGGCTCCCCTAACTCCGCGAATCTCGCGGAGCGCGAAAGGCGACCGCATCGCGCGTCTATCGTGCGCGTTGGGCGGGCGCGGGGAGCCTTGCCGTGTCTGTGGCTCACGGCTTATCAAAATGATGGACGCTTCCACCCTCAAGCTGGTCATGGAAATCGTCAAATTCGATCTGTTCTCCTGTGACCGTAAAGATTACACGCTCGCAAATATTGACGACCCGGTCGCCTGTGCGTTCCAGATTGTGAGCTACCCACAGAAGGTGGTTTACGTCTTCGATGTTGCTGGGGTCCGACAGCACGAAAGTCATCAGCTCGCGGTATATCTGGTCGTAAAGAGCGTCAATCTGCCTGTCTTCGGCAGGGATCGAACGCGCCGTCTCAGCGTCTCTGTCGATGAAGGACAGGAGCGCTCTGTGGAGCATATCAGAAGTCAGCTCCGCCATGCGCGGGAGATCCAGAAGCGGTTTTAACAAAGGTTTTGAACTGAGATGAATTGCAATCTTTGCGATCCCCTTCGAATAATCGGCGATCCTCTCCACCTCGGAGGCAATTTCCAAAATGGCCGCAAGGGTCCGCAGGTCCTTAGCCATCGGTTGCTGTCTGGCTATAAGACCAAGAGCTTCCGATTCGATTGAGTAGCGCCTCCGGTTGATTTCGTCATCAGCCGCAATCAGGCGGTGGGCCGATTCGACATTCCGTGTCTTGAGGATCGTGATTGACTCGGTTATGGTGCGTTCGACCATCACCCCGAAATCGATCAGTACATCCTGAAGTCGTTCCAATTCCTTTTCCAATAAAGTTTTCACTACAACTTCTCCCCTCGTTCAGGAAAACCAATTTCGAGGCCGCTACAGCAATAATACTTTTTATATAAGTAACATAAGTGTCTTGGAATTCAATTGCATTTTCGCGTTCACAGTTCCGGATGTACAGAAAAAAAGCCCCCGTCCCATAGATGGGGTGGGGGCTCAACACTAAAAACAAATTCCGAATCGAGCAGATTGCAATACCTTACTAAATCGAGTCGATATTGTAAAATCGTCCCGAAGGGAACTCGGATATCGGTTTTACTAGTACATGCCTCCTCCGGGCGGCATGCCTCCCATGCCTGCGCCTGCTTTGTCATCCTTCGGCATGTCGGCGACCATACACTCGGTGGTGAGCATGAGGGCAGAAACGCTGGCAGCGTTAAGCAGGGCGGTGCGGGTCACTTTGGTCGGATCGATTACGCCCGCTTCGATCAGGTCTTCATATTTAGCCGTTTCTGCATTGAAGCCGAAGGCGCCCGATTTTTCCTTGAGTTTTTGAACGACTACGGACCCCTCCTCGCCGGCGTTGGCAGCAATCTGGCGAGCAGGTTCCTCGAGAGCGCGCTTGATTATCTTGAGGCCAAGCTGCTCGTCGCCGCCAAAGTCAACTTTCTCCAGTACAGGCAGGCAGCGCAGGTAGGCAACTCCGCCCCCGGGAACGATGCCTTCTTCGACTGCGGCACGGGTGGCGTTGAGTGCATCTTCCACCCTGGCCTTTTTCTCCTTCATTTCAGTTTCGGTTGCCGCGCCAACGCTTATCACTGCAACACCGCCCACCAGCTTGGCAAGGCGTTCCTGGAGCTTTTCACGGTCGTAATCGCTGGTAGTCTCGTCGATCTGAGTGCGGATTTGGCGGACCCGACCCTCAAGGGTCTTACGGTCGCCGGCGCCGTCAACTATTGTCGTGTTGTCCTTGTCGATTCGGATAGTCTTGGCTTTGCCAAGATCGTTCAAGGCAACAGTTTCGAGCCGGATGCCCTTCTCCTCGCTGATTACCTGTGCGCCTGTCAGGACAGCTATGTCTTCCAGCATCGCCTTGCGCCTGTCGCCAAAGCCCGGGGCCTTTACGGCGCAGACCTGGAGGGTCCCTCTGAGCTTGTTGACAACCAGGGTGGCAAGCGCTTCGCCTTCAATGTCTTCGGCGATAATCAGAAGCGGCTTGCCCATCTTGGCGATCTGCTCCAGAACGGGCAGCAGGTCCTTCATACTGCTGATCTTTTTCTCGTTTACGAGAATCATGGGCTCGTTGAGCAGGACTTCCATCTTCTCAGGGTCGGTGACGAAATAGGGGGAAATATATCCTCGGTCAAACTGCATCCCCTCTACCACCTCAAGGGTGGTATCCATCGACTTGGCTTCCTCGACCGTGATTACGCCTTCTTTGCCCACCTTGTTCATCGCTTCGGCAATGATGTTTCCGATGGTCGCATCATTATTGGCGGAAATGGTCCCCACCTGGGCGATCTCTTTCTGGTCCTTGATGGGCTTGCTGATTTTCTTCAGTTCGGCGACCACGGTTTGGACAGCCTTTTCGATGCCCCGCTTGATCGCCATGGGGTTATGACCTGCGGTCACCAACTTGGAGCCTTCATAGTAGATGGATTGTGCCAGAATGGTTGCCGTGGTCGTGCCGTCTCCGGCGACGTCGCTGGTCTTGCTTGCGACTTCCTTTACCATTTGCGCGCCCATGTTTTCGAACTTGTCCTCGAGTTCGATTTCCTTGGCTACCGTAACGCCATCTTTGGTCACAGTAGGTCCGCCGAAACTTTTCTCGATGACCACATTACGCCCTTTGGGGCCAAGAGTAACCTTTACTGCGTCTGCGAGCGTGTTGACGCCATTGAGCAGCAACTCACGCGCTTTGGTATCATATATCAACTGTTTTGCCATGTGACTGTTCCTCCTGCTGTTTTTTCAAATGAAGCGAAGACTTATTGGATAATCGCAAGAATATCGTCCTCGCGCATGATAAGAACTTCCTGGCCCTCGATGGTGATATCGGTGCCTGCGTATTTGCCGAAGAGAACGCGGTCACCCTTTTTGACGTCGAGCGCTCTTCTGGAACCGTCTTCCATGATCCTGCCGTTTCCGGCCGCGAGGACTTCTCCCTGGATGGGCTTTTCTTTTGCCGTATCGGGAATGATGATCCCCCCTGCGGTTTTGTGTTCCTCTTCCATGCGTTTGACCACGACGCGATCGTTGAGCGGTCTGAGGTTCATAACAACTCCTTTCGCTTTGAATGAATGAATTTTGGGCAAAGGCCAACTGTAAGAGACCAGCCCGGTGTTAGCACTCGCCTATGATGAGTGCTTTTAATCATCTGCGATTCATTTGGCAAGTAAAAAGGACAGACTCGGCGGGAAAAAAAGTGAAAAGATTGTCCCGATCCCCGACTGGGGCGCCGGGACCCGCCTCGGGTCTTAGACAGGCCATGGAGAGCGTGGAAAACAGACCGAGGCCGGTTCCGGCGCATGTGGTTCAATATTCAGCAAAAATTGAATAAAAAAATATAAAAACCCTTGACAGCGATTAATTCCCGGTTATTATTCGCACCGCTTTCTCCAGTTGGAGAACTAAATCATACCGGGATAGGGGGTGGTTATCATGGTTTGCTCAACAATGAAGGTGGGAGCCGAATGCGCCTTCATGACGAAAACGGGATGTGGCTACAACGGCGGTACCTGCCACCAGGTCGTGGATCAGTGCGAGGGATGTCAGCGCACTGTGGAATTTGCTAACGGGAAGTTCTGCAGCAGTTATCCGAATCCTTCCATTAAGTGGAAAACCAGCGCCTGTAATTTTGCAACTCATAACAAGGTAGAGCAGCAAGATCGGCAGAAAATCAATCCTCTGAAGGCTTCCAAAAGAAACAACAAGAAGAAGTAAAGCTTTTTGCTGGTTCGTGAGAGCGGCCTCCAGTAAGGCCTAGGTCTGGGAGGTTTGCTCTCATCATTTCTCCTATGATAGACTTATGTAATACCCTGCAGAAGCTGACTGCATCTGTCTGCTGAAAAAAACGTTCATCAGTAGGGAAAAATACCGGAAAGATTTTGTGCATGCACTTTACTGTGTTATGGCGCACGACACAAAGATCCAGGTTTATTATATTAACGCAAGACGTTGGATTTCGAGGCAGAGCCTTGGTGGGAATACGATCAACGCATTAAGAGGAAACAGCAGGTATGCGATGATTGTTCACTTCCACCGAAGAGGTGGATTTAGAGTTCATCGTGAATCGCTACCGAATAGGTGTTGATTGCCACAGCGTGTTCTTCATGCTCTGCGCACTCGCCAGGCGTGAGGTTAGGATATTCAGGCGTCATGGAGCCAATCGCCGGAGCCATCCAGGCCGTGTGCAGCGAAAGTGCCGTGCGTTTTGAGGCAAGCCGGAAGTCAGGCGCTAAAAAAAGTAAAGTGTCCCGGATGTAGTGGTTACGCTTCGCGAGCCTCGCGCTGCTTCATTTCATGAAGCGCACTCGGCCGGCATCCCTAAATCGCAGAATCTTGCGGAGCGCGGAAGGCGATCGCATCGCGTGCCTATCGTGCGCGTTGGCGCGCGCGGGATGCCTTGCCTGTTTTAGCCGTACATCTGCTGTCATTTAAAGTTTCACTCTGAGCGTATAATCATTCTTGTTTTCGTTTGACTTCCCTGGCGCCCATCCGTTATGGAAGTATGGGTGAAATTAGACATTCTGCGGTGCATGCCATACGCCGGGGTCGGCTTTGCCGTTAAGACTCGTCCCAGAAAGGAAGCGCAACAGTGGAACAGACTTTGATTCTGACCGGAACACAGGCTGCGGCAGAGGCGGCCAGATTGAGCCGCGTTCAGGTCGTCGCCGCCTATCCGATCACCCCCCAGTCCAAAATACCCGAGATCCTGTCCGGATATGTTGAACAAGGGAATTTGAAGGCCGAATTAGTGCGTGTCGAGAGCGAACATTCGGCAATGGGCATTTGCATCGCCGCATCCATCGTGGGGGCGAGGGCTTTTACTGCAACATCGGCAAACGGCCTCGCCTACATGCACGAACAACTGCACTGGGCCGCCGGGGCGCGGCTTCCGATAGTGATGCCGGTTGCCAACCGTGGAATGGGAGCGCCCTGGACGATTCTCAACGATTCGCAGGACAGCATCTCACAACGCGACACCGGCTGGATGCAATTCTACTGCATGAACAACCAGGAAGTCCTTGATCTCACCATCGTCGCTTTCAAGGCCGCTGAGCAGCTTCTGATTCCCTGCATGGTCTGCTTCGACGGATTTTGGCTTTCACACACTTTTATGCCGGTAGTCATACCCGACCAGCCAAAGGTCGATTCTTTCCTTCCGCCGTATGTTCCTTTTCACACGCTCGACCCGGAAAACCCGGTGAACATCAATCCAGTGGTTATGAGCGACCCTCTTTCAGACCCCGACGGGGTACTTTCGCCAAGCTATATGGGCTTTCGGTTCCGGCTCCAGAAGAGCCTGGAAGACGCCCTTGCGGTTATCAGGCAAGCCGGCAAGGAGTTTGGCGAGCTTTTTGGCCGCTCCTATGAGGACCCGCTCTACCGCTACCGGGCTGAGGACGCCGATTTTCTTTTCATCACCATGGGAGCTCTTGCCAGCGAAGCGACCGAAATAGCCGACTTTCTAAGACAAGAGGGTGTGAAAGCAGGTGTTCTGGGCGTTCGTGTGTTCCGGCCTTTCCCTGCAAGCGAACTGCTCGAAGCGGTGCGGGGCAGGCTTGCTGCTGCGGTTATCGAGAAAGCCATCAGCTATGGATACCAGGGCGCACTCATGACCGAATTGAAGGCCTGTCTCTACAGGGAAAACGGGGGCAGTCCCGTGCTCACCAACTTCATCGTGGGCCTTGGTGGAAAAGACGTCTCGGCCGCCGACCTGCTGCGGGCCGCCCGCGAAAGCCTGGCAGCGGCGAAAAGCGGTATGCCGCCCGATAAACCGCAATGGATCGGCTACGGGGTTTAAAATACCAAAAAGGAGAAAGATAATCGGCCATGTGTGCGCAAACAGCCATTCTCGACTACCCTGACAAAGAATATATCCTTCCGGGCAACCGTCTGTGCGCCGGCTGCGGAGTCACCATCGCATACCGGTTTATTTTGAAGGCGCTCGGGCAGAAAACAATCATTTGCATACCCGCCTGCTGCATAACAATTCTGCACGGCATCTACCCCAAGACGCCGATGGTGGCGACCACTGTCAACAACACGTTCGCCAGCACTGCGGCTACCGCTTCCGGATTGGCAGCCGGTCTCAAGGTCACGGGGCGTGAGGACTGGAACGTCATGGCAGTTGCCGGAGACGGCGGGACTTTCGACATGGGAATTCAGGCCCTGAGCGGCGCTGCCGAGCGCGGCGATAACTTTATCTATTTATGCTATGACAACGAAGCCTACATGAATACGGGCGTTCAGCGCTCCAGCGCAACTCCGGCGGGGGCCGTGACCTCTACGACGCCGGTAGTGCCTAAAGTGCAACCCAAGAAAGACTTCATGCAGATAATGGATGCCCACAACCTTCCCTACCTTGCCACTGTTTCGTCCTCCTATCCGGGTGACGTCTACGATAAGTTCCTGAAGGCTCGAGACATCAAGGGAACCAGATTTTTTCACCTGATGGCGCCGTGTCCGACCGGGTGGTGGTATGCCACAAAGGATACTGTGAAAATCGGTCGCATGATGGTCGAATCCTGCATCTCTCCGCTCTATGAGATTGAAAACGGCCGTCTTAGCCTCACCGGCAAGAGCCTGAGCATCGCCAAAAGCGGCAGAAAGAAGCCGATTGACGAGTACATAGCCATCCAGGGCCGTTTCAAGAAAATCACCCCCGAACAGGTGGCCGAGTTTCAAAAAAGAGTAGATGAAAAGTGGCAGGCACTGCTGAAGAGAGCGGGGTTTTGAGTGAAGCGGGGAGCCAGAAGCAGGACTGAGGACTGAGGACTGAGGGCTCCAGCCCGGCGCTGGGCAATCTTGGAGTGGTGTTTCGCCGGGTTGTACGCGGGCCTGCGGCCCGGCGCTGGGCAATCTTGGAGTGGTGTTTCGCCGGGTTGTACGCGCCACGGAGGACTGAGCAAAAGCGGAGGCAAGGCAGAAGCAGGACTGAGGACGGGAGCGGGAAGCGGGAAGAGTGAAGAGTCTTAAGCCTTTATGGTGAGATATCTTAGTGCGTGCCTTATAGCGGTCCTTTCGGTTGTCTTTGTCAATGGTGCGGCCATCGCGCAGGCGCCAAAGATCAAAGATGTGATTCTTGCCACCACCACCTCGACAGTTGATTCGGGACTTCTTGATTATCTTGTTCCGATATTCGAAAAGAAGACCGGTTACAGGGTAAAGACAATTGCGGTCGGTACGGGCCAGGCGCTGGCAATGGGCGAGAAGGGCGAAGCGGACGTCTTGTTGACGCATGCCCGGAAGGCCGAAAAGAAGCTGGTTGATTCGGGGGCTGTCCGAGATTACCGGCTGGTAATGCACAATGATTTCATCATCACAGGTCCGGCGGAAGATCCTGGGAAGATTAAAGGGAAGAGCACCGTCGAGGCGTTGAAGGCAATTTCCGGAAGCGGGGCTTTTTTCATCTCAAGAGGCGACGATTCAGGGACTAATAAGATGGAGCTTACGCTCTGGAAAGAAACCGGCCTGAATCCGGAAGGGGCCAAATGGTACCTGGAATCAGGGCAGGGGATGGGCGCCACCCTGCTTATGGCATCGGAGAAACAGGCCTATACCCTGAGCGACCGGGGAACATACCTTGCGGAAAAGCATAACATAAGGCTCGATATACTCTGCGAAGGAGACCCGTCGCTTCTCAACATTTATCACGTTATGGAAGTAAACCCGGAAAAGTTCGCCAAAGTCAACTCAGAGGGCGCAAAATCGTTCATCGATTTCATCACCTCCCCGGAGACCCAGAAGCTTATAGGGACATTCGGGGTGGACAAATTCGGGCAACCGCTGTTTTTCCCGGACGCAGGCAAGCAGATGTGATGGGGCCCGGTTTCTATTTTCCATCCTCTGATTCGGAAAAGAAAAGGTCCCGGAAAAGCTCATCGGCGGAAGCCTTTGTGAGGTCATTGAGCTTTGTGAATCTTTCAAGGATTTGTTTGGCGAAGGGGGTTAGTTTGGAGCCTCCTCCCCGGACCCCTCCGGTTTTTCTGTCAAGAAGGTCTCGTCCCAGTCTTTTCTCGGTGGCACGGATTTTTCCCCAAACGGCTCGGTAGCTCATTTGAAGTTCCTGGGCAGCGGCGTGGATAGAGCCGTGTCTTGAAACCGCCTGCAAGATATAGAGGCGGCCCGTCCCGAAAACCACCTGGCCGGTTTCGTTTTCGATCCAGATCTTGGATTTTACGGAAAGATTAGAAGGATTTGGCATTTGTCGGCGTGAATCCTTTGCTGTGTATATAACACTGAGTTCGGTTCAAGAAAGTGTCAAGTGATATTCTGCAAGAGCGTGGGGAGCTGTGCCCCCCACACCCCCTTGCCGCTACGCGGCTCACTGTGGCGCTGCGGCGGCGGCCCCGCGCATGCGGTGGCTTGCCGCCGACAGCGCCGAGCGCTCGGCCTCGCGCGTCCGCGCGCGGCCGAAATCCTGCGGGGTGCGGGGGAATCATTCCCCCGCTCTTTTTGGGGTTATTCCTCGCTCTTTGAACGCAACTCGGTCTCAATCATTATAAAACGTTTGCATGGCCTCCGAGTAGTGCCCGTTTTCGCCGTAGATGTAAAAAGGCTGTTCTACCTTGAGTTCTTCACCCCCGCCTTTGCGGCATTCAAGGTGAACAAGCCGGCCCGAACCGCGCGGGTACGGGTAGACGATCGTCAGCCGTTTCGGGCTAAAACCGTGGTCGAGAGAAGAGCGCAGCAGGTTTGCAAGCCGGGTCGCGGGATAGACAAGGGCAACCCGCCCACCCACCCTGAGCAGATACCGCGCAGCCTCGAACACGTCAGCCAGGGTTGCAGTGAGTTCGTGGCGTGCAACGGCTTTTTGCATGTCGGGGTTTATGCGGCCGGTACCGGGCTTTCTGTAAGGCGGATTGCTGAGCGCCAGATCAAAGCTGCCGGCCTCGAACCCGGATGAAATCTCACGAAAATCCATCTGGTAAATCTCGATGCGGCCGCCGAAATTATTTTCATTGACGTTTTTTCTGGCAAGCTCGGCAAGCTCCGGCTGAATCTCCACTCCCGCAATTTTGCGCTCCGTGCTTGCCCGATAAGCCAGCACGAGCGGTATCACGCCGCAGCCAGTCCCGAGTTCTATCACGCAGTCTTTTTTCCCTATACGGGTAAGGCCTGCCAGCAGGACCGCATCAAGCGAAAAACGGTAACCTTTTTGTTCCTGGCAAACGAGCAGCCTTCCGCCAAAAAGGGCATCAGCGGTTTGGGGCCGTTTTTCGTTGAGTGTCTGCGAGGTCAAAAAATTTCCTCGTCGGGGGCAAGAGGGTTTATGACCAGTCCGGATATTACCTTCGGGTAAAAGTAGGTGGATTTATGCGGCATTATGAGACCTGCGCTTGCAACTTCACGGACCTGTTCGATTCGCGTGTGATTTATGAAAAAGCCCGCGTCGAATCTATGGGATTTTACCGCATCGAGAGCTTCGGCGAAATCATGCATGAAACTGATATTACGTTCATTTGCGAGGAATTGGTCAGAAAGTCCGAGAAGGTCCCGGAGCACTACCTGGTCAAGCACGACGACATCAAGGGTTGTCATCTGCACAGGCGTCCCCTGCTGCGCGAGCAAAGGTGAAACCATATCTCTTTTCGCCGTGAGCAAGTAGACGTGCGCCGCATCTTTGCAATAGAAACCGATGGTGGTGTCCTTCCTCAAGCCCCCTTCCCTGATCGCTTCTTTCCATCTCAGTTCGCCGCCGTTTTCAGATTCAAAACGCTCGACATGGAAGTAGCTTTTCGCCCTTTCAAAAAGCCCCTCACAGTCCCAGTCGCCGAGGTTTCTCAAAAGGCGGTGAGTGGGCAAAATTGTGAGCCCCGGTTCGTTCATATCCGTAAGGTATACCATTATGAACTCATAGGAGGCATTAGGGTTGCCGCTTCCGTAACGATCTCGAAAGGCGTTTCTGTAGTTCAGCGCGGTTTCGTAGCGATGGTGGCCGTCGGCAATAAAAATCGGCTTGTCCAGCGTGAGCTTGCGGACTTGATCGAGGACGGTCCGGTCGGTTACAGGCCAAACCCTGTGAGTCATACCGTAGAAATCGGTAAACGAGACCACCGGGTCGCCCCGTTTTCCGGAGGCAAGAGCGCGGTAGGCCTCTTCGTTGGAATCCGGATAAAGCGCGAATACCGGGCTCAGGTTTGCATTGCAGGCCAGCATAAGGGCCAACCGCTCGTCTTTTATGGCCTGGAAGGTTTTCTCATGGGGACGGACCCTGCCGGAGGAAAAATCCTCGAGCCGCAGGGCGCAGATGAAGCCTTTGCGGGTTTTGACCGCATCGGGGCCCTCTTTATAGTCCAGTTCGTAGCAGTAAATGGACGGATTCGGATTGCGCAACAGAATTCGCTGGTCCTGCCATTGCCTGATCCATCCGGCCGCCCTGGTATGGGGATTATCCTCGCTGGAGTCTTCCGGCGCAGGCAATCCCAGTTCCAGGCGGATAAAATTATACGGATTTCTTTCGTGAAAGGCCCGCTGCTCCTCAGGGGATATAACGTCGTAAGGAGGAATAACCACCTGAGCGAGGTCGGGAACCATTTCCTGGTTGTAGCGCAATCCCCTGAACGGGGCGATTTCAGCCATGAGCCTTGAGGGTCCTTTCTGCCGGTATGCCTTCGAGTAACAGGCGCGTACCGAGGACATTTTTGCTAACACAGGTCGGGCCGTTTTACAAACGGAAATCGGAAGGCGCGTCGAGTTGTGAAAAACTCGAAAAAAGAACTCGACGCTTCGCGAGGCGCGAAGCCGTGCAAAGTAAAGGATATCAATATCTGTTACGAAAAGATCTAGGCGGAACCACGGATGGACACGGATAAACACGGATAAAATAATTCAGCACCCGCGCCTAAGACGCATCGCCTTTTCATGGTTTCAGGGTGTCCCCTTTGGACATGAATAACTGCTTCGAAATGCTTTAGGCTGAACCACGGATAAAGGAGCGTAGCGGGGTGGATAAACACGGATACAATAATTCAGCACCCGCGCCTAGAGCCCCACGCCTTTTCATGGTTTCAGGGTGTCCCGAAGGGACGTGAAAAGCTGCTACGAAAAGGCGTGGTGGGCTGCGCTCCGCTTAGACCACCCTACTGATCTTTTCATGGTTTAGGGTATCCCATGCAAAGGCATCAATTTATGCGCTTACCAGAAAGGTCCCCCGTCTTCGAACAACCGCTTTTGGGCGGAATCGGCGGAAACGATCCCGGAAAAATCGGCCGTAATTTGGGGCGCGCCGAAATACTCGATAATGCGGCAAGCGAGGTCCATCCACCGGGTGGAAGCATCCATGACGGCCCTGTCGCTGCTTGCAGCAACGCACCTGTCGAAGGGGAATTCGCTCTCCGGGACCGGCGTGGTCCTTGCCTCCCCTGAAATCCCTTCCCGGATGAGCCTGTTGCGATAAATGGCGGCAAGCTCGCCGCTCCGGCTCATCGGTTTGTCGAAAAGGAAAAGGACCTCACGGGGCGGAAATTCCTCGAAAAACCTGAACACCATGTCCATGGCCAAATTGCTCGTCTCGGTGATGCGATACCGGTAAGACAGGCCGGCAAGGTCTCGCAGAGCACCGTCGTTTGCCTTGAGCAGCGGCCTGCCTTCTATAAAGCTCTCGACGGTAATCTGGACGTTATGGCCGTCCACTGCCAGGATTTCCAGTTGCCAGCCGGACCCCATTTCCCTTTTGCTGCGCCTGGCGGTGGCTTCCTGCTGGCTGAAGAGCCCCCGGCTGAGCATCATGCGTTCGAGTGCATTCAAATTATACCGGTTTCCCGCAAGATCGAGGGAGGCCGTTCTTGGGTAGGATTTGTTCAAAAGAAAAAAGAAATCGGCTGCTGCCTGGTGCAGAAGCCACTTTCGTCTTGAGCTGAGGGTTGAGGGCGAATTATCCATCGAAGACCATGACAAAAGCGCGGGGAGCCGTGCCCCCGGACCCTCACTTCGCTCAGGTCCGGGCTTGACATCTCTAACCTGGTTAGATGCTGGACCCTCACTTCGCTCAGGTCCGGGCTTGACATCTCTAACTTGGTTAGATGCTGGACCCTCACTTCGTTCAGGTCCGGGCTAACATTCCGAACCTGGCTAAATGTTTCAAGTCCGGGCACGATTTTTTGTGAGTGCCCACCCCCTTCGCCGCTACGCGGCTTAGTTTGGCGCTGTGGCCTCGCGCGCGTGCGTCTGGCGGAGCCTGGAGATCTGTAGCGAGAAATCGTTCCCCGCTCTCTTTGAGGTTTTAGGAATTATACCAGTTGCGTTCAAAGAGCTAATGACTCGAGGCTCTGCCAGGTGGGGGAAAGTTTTCTCACTTTAAAGTCGCCCCGCACCCTTCGAAGATTTCGGCGTGCGCGCGCTACGCGCGCGTGGCCGAGCGCTCAGCGCTGTCGGCGGCAAGCCACCGCATGCGCGGTGGCCGCCGCCGCAGCGCCACAGTGAGCCGCGTAGCGGCGAGGGGGTGTGGGGGGCGAAGCTCCCCGCGCTTTTAAGGGTTTTATGTACTACTTCCTTAAAGGCTGTCCGGCAGCATCTTCAGGCTGCCGGGTCGGCCCCGAGTCCCGCAACTCCCGCCGGAGCACCTTGCCCACATTGGTCATGGGAAGAGAATCTCTTAACTCCACTTCTTTGGGGACCTTGTAAGGCGCCAGCTTTTCTCTGCACCAGTCGAGGATTTCCTGCGGGTCGAGGGTCACGCCCTCCTTTGGAACCACGAAAACTTTCACCGACTCCCCCTTTTTCGCATTGGGAACCCCGATTGCTGCTGCGTCGCGCACCTTTGGGTGTTCGTAGAGCACTTCCTCTATCTCGCGCGGGTAGATATTGTAGCCGCCTGATATCACCATGTCTTTTTTGCGGTCCACGATAAAGACATATCCGGCATCGTCCATGGTCGCAAGATCGCCGGTATAGAGCCATCCGTCCCGGAGGGTATCAAGGGTTTCCTGTTCTTTTTTCCAGTAGCCCTTCATGACCTGCGGCCCGCGAACGATCAGTTCGCCAACCTGGCCTGTAGGCACATCCATGGTTCCGGTTTCCGGATCGACAATACGGCAGTCGGTGTCGGGCAGTGCGATCCCGACTGAGCCGGGTTTGCGCGTCCCCTCGATGGGGTTTGAGTGTGTGACGGGGCTGGCTTCGGAGAGGCCGTATCCTTCGGATATCTTGCTTCCCGTTTTCTGTTCGAATTTCCGCATGACCTCGACCGGCATCGGAGCGGCCCCGGTGTTGCATAGACGGATCGAGGAGAGGTCGAAAGAATCCACTTTCGGATGGGCCATCAGTGCGATGTAGATAGCCGGGACCCCCGGAAACATAGTCGGTTTCTTCTTCCTGATGGTGTTTAAGAGTTCGTCGGCGTCAAAGCGCGGCAGTATAATGATTGTGGAACTGGTGTAGATAGCCAGGTTGAGGGCCACTGTCATGCCGTACACGTGAAAAAAGGGCAGGACGGACAAAAAGCGTTCCTTGCCGCTTTCCAGATCGTGGACCCAGGAGACGAGCTGCAAAACGTTAGACAAAATATTTCCGTGAGTGAGCATCGCGCCTTTGGCGGTCCCGGTTGTACCGCCGGTGTACTGAAGCAGGGCCAGGTTGTCGGGACGGGCTGCACAGGGAATTGGATCGGGCCGGCTATCTCGGATCATCTTTTTGAGGCTGAAGACTTTATTCCCATCGTATGGGACGGCAGTGAACAGCTTTTTAGAGCGGGCCTTAAGCGGATAGAGATACCGGAGAGGGAAGGGGAGATAGTCTTTTATGCTCGTTGCTATGGCCGCCCGGATTTTCGTTTGGGGCAGGACCTTTTCGGCTTTCGGGTAGAGATGGTCGAGAATAATCAGTATTTCCGCATCGGAGTCCGTCCACTGATGAACGATCTCGCGTTCAACGTAAAGCGGATTTGTCATAACGAGCACCGCTCCCAGCCAGAGCGCGGCGTAGTAAGCGATCACGCACTGGGGAGAGTTCGGGAGCATTATGGCTACTTTCGTACCCTCGCCCACCCCCATCTGCTTAAGCCCGTTCGCGAGCCGGAGCACATGGTCCCATAATTGGCTGTAGGTGAGAGTGTGGCCGAAGAAGTCGGTCGCGATAGTGTCGGCAAAGAGCCCGGCGTTTTGCTCCAGGATCTGGGGCAGGCAAGTTTCAGGGTACTCCCGTGAGAACGGGACCCCAGGGTCGTAGCTTTTGTGCCAGATTCGGTCCATGTGTCTTCCTCCTGGCTGTAATGTTGCAATGACGGTCAATTCGGAAACACCGGACAAATTCTACTTACTGCTAGGTTTCTGTTCGGAAAGGAGGGATTTTTCGTTCTGGCAAGGAAATCGAGAGCTTGCGCGGAGGCGTACAATGAGTACCCCGCACAAGTAAGCCCGAAGATTGACACCGCCAGGGTGGAAAAGGACCCTTTCCGGACAGAAACCAATTTATTGACATGGATCTGCCTGTTTTACAAGTTTTCTTCGCGGGGGCCATTGAAATTAAATGCGCCTTCGGCGCAACTTGCAAATAATTTTATTCACCACGAGGGAGGAGCGCAGCGGGGTGAAGGTATTGAAGAAGATAAGGGGCGAAATGCCTGGTCCACATACCCTTTCTGTCTTTTGCTTCTTCTCAGTGTCCTAGTGCTCTTGCCGGCAGGCGGCTTAAAAAGATTTTTTCACCACGAAGAGCACGAAGGTCTGGAAGAAGATAAGGGGCGAAAGGCCTGATCTCAAAACTTTTCTTGACGGTTGCTTCATCTTCGTGCGTCCTCACAAAAGATCGGACGCGAACTGACGCCTCACAAAGGATCGGCGTCGAATTGGAAGTATCTAACCAGAGTCCGGAATGTTAACGTCGAATCCGAACAAAGTGAGGATTCACTCACAAAAGATCGTGCCCGGACTTGGAGCGTTTAACCACGATAGAGATGTCAAGCCCGGACCTGAGCGCAGTGAGGGTCCAGCGTTTAACACGGGCCGGAAGCGCTAACGCGAACCTGAATGTAGTGAGGGTTCCTTCGTGCTCTTCGTGGTGAACACTTGCCAAAATTTAATGCGCCATTGCATTTACGCGTGAGTCCTGGGTATGTGGCGCGGTTAGCAGTGAACAATTGAAAATAACTCCTCTTGGTTTTATCGCCACGCGAGGAGCAGTGAAATCCTAGACGCAGGCTTAAAAATATTTTTTCACCACGAAGGGGGAGCGCAGCGGGGTGAAGGTCTCGAAGGAGATAAGGGGCGAAAAGCCTGGTCTCAAAACTTTTCTTGACGGTTGCTTCATCTTCGTGCGTCCTCACAAAAGATCGGACGCGAACTTGAAGCGTTTAACACGGGCCGGAAGCGCTAACGCGAACCCGAATGTAGTGAGGGTTCCTTCGTGCTCTTCGTGGTGAACGCTGCTTGGCCGGTCGGGGAACTCATGAGATCCATTTCATATGGGAATGGGAATTCGATTTCGGGTGAGGTAAGTGGATTTGCAAGAGGAAGGCTGAACGGAAAAAAGTGGTAACTGAAAAGCTTTGACTTCCGCATTACCCAAGAGTTAATGAGCCATGACCGCCAAAATATAAACCTGGGTCTTATCGGCATCGATGCCATTCTGGTTCGTGAGGAGGAGGGGTATGGATACGGGAATTCAAAAAATCTTGGAAACTGTGGACACTATCCCCGGTCAAGGCGGTCTGCTGGAGCAATTCGACAAGCGGTTGCGTAAACTGCAAAGGCGGGTAATGTTTCAGCTATTCGAAAGCATAAGCAAAGAAGAAGTCGAACATTTACCGGTCGTGATTTATAAAACCGTTCTAACAGACGGTAAGCAAAGGCCTGCCTTGCTTCGCTTCTATTTACCTACATGGCGGGGCTATGACGAAGTTTTTTGGCAAGCACTTGGCGACTATGCCGTCCTTGCGCTCCATCGCGTGAAAGACCTGGAATATAACACCGTCAAAGGGAAGATCAAAATTGAGTATTTCGTCAAGACATCGGGAAGGGTAAGAAGCCCGGAAGAAATTCGGGGGATTATCCAGAAGATCGCCTTCCTGGTGGACAGCGAGACCCTGCCGACAGACTTTACGCGTTTTCGAAGTATGGCTGAAAGAAGGGGGCAAATCGGTGATTTGAGCAAGGAAGAAGCAGCGGCAATCGGGGCGGTGTTGAAGCTTTTGCCGATATGAGAGGGGCAGTGAATAGTGAAAAGTGAATAGTGAATAGTGAAGAGTGATGGGTGAAGCAGGAAGCAGAAGAGTTTTTAGTTACTGGTTGTCAGTTTTTAGTAACTCAAAACTCAAAACCCAAAACTCAAAACTTTTCTAAGCGGGAAGCAGAAAAAGGAAAAGAAAATAATTCCTTTGAGTTGTGTCGCTACGCGAGGAGAAGAACTCATAAGATCCATTTCATATAGGAATGGGAATTCACTTGCTGGTGAGTAGCTGTACTGGCCCCCTTTTATGTTAGCTCTTTTATCAGCTACACCATGCCAATTTATCCCGGCGCTTTCGGCCCTACCACAGACGTTGGATGTGGGGGCTTAGAGTGCCCATTTCACGGTTCAGAATGGCATTCTAAGGCTGAAAATCACGCCTTATTTCAATCTCTTGGCGGTTGATTTAGGTACTTATTTTGCTCCGACCTAATGCCATTAACTTAAGGAAAATCTCTTTGCGTACACCGTCCCCCGAGGAAAACCGGGGACCGGAACAGCACGGCTGGGCTCGATTTGGCCTTACGCCTAAATGACAACAAATGGCCTGCATATGAGGATCGGGGCTTAAGTTAGCAGCATTGGGCCCGACCCTGTGACCGCGATTTCTCCCTCGTCGGGCAGGTCCAAGCCTGACAGCCACTCATTCCGGTTTCTATCTTCTCTACTCCAAGGACGAATTACTCCCCACCACGCATGTAACAGGCACGCCTGTCATTACCCTTGCATACGGAGTAACGAATTTGGACAGACGGGAACCCGGTCCGAATCTAAGGGCTGGGTTGCGACATGGAATTCTCTGTCTTGCCTTTCTTATTTAGATACCCGATAATTAGTTGGGTCGTTAGCGTGTCCCAAAGACTTTTTCGAGCGGATTCCGCAAAGTCGAGTTTACGCATTATTCAGGTAACTAAAATTGAGCCTACTAATATGCAAAAGATCATACTAGGACCTGATGGCAATCCTATCAAACCTGACTCAAATTTAAGTTTGCCCAATGATGTACAGGCGCTTATCGATGCCAAAGTGACTGCTGGCATTCTTCAGGCCAGCGACCGATTACGAGATGAGTTTACTTCAAAGCAGTGGTATCTAAAGATTACAGTAGTCAGTATGCTTTTGGCCATAGCTGGTTGGCTATATGGTCCGGCAGAAGTAAAGAACTGGACCCGGCAATTCGTTGCCGATCACATGAATAAGCCTATGTTGCAAGAAGCTGCTGACGAAGCGATCCGAACAAAAATGGCAGACTATGTGGAGGAGAGAATAAACCCTCTCCGAGAGCAGGCAAAGGATTTATCAAGTAGCATCAGCACCAAGAGCTCGGAGTTAATGGATAAACAAGCGCTTCTGGAAAAGCAATTGCATATCCAGCAACTTGCGATAAGTTCCAAAACAGGGTCTCGAAAAGATTATGAGGAATTACAATCACTGGCTAATTCTGAAATATCAGCTAAGGTGGCAATTAAAGACGTTGAGCAATTCTATGATGCTGACAGGGGACAACTGACCTTTAGAATTCTAGGTGATCCAATTACCAGCGAAGACCCTGGCTATTCGGTGGATGAAGTTGCTCTATTATTTGTTACCGCGCCAGATCTTAGAGCCGCCTCAGTAAATAGACTGAGTATATTGAATCGTAAAACGTGTATAGCGACTCTTTGTGAATCATTAAAAGCAGAGCAGGACCTATATGTCATAGCAAGGATAACTAGAGTCTTACAAATAATTACTAAAAATAAATTTGAGCCTTTGGGTCTACAATCTGCGCTGGCATGGTGGGATAATCATTCCAATGATCCTGAATATAAGAATACCTATGATGGTTTAATCCAAGCTAGTATTCTTTTCGATTATTATCACTTTAGCCCTCCTGCACCCATCATCCAATCACTAATACAAAAGCTGGACTCAACCATAACAGCTGACCCAGAGGCTAGGTATTCAAGGTGTATGCGAGGTGGCCTTCTCGCTCTTCTTGGAAAATATGAAGAATCAGAAAGAGAGTTCATCGAAGCCGAAAAACTGTCTGCTGATTACCGATGGCTGTATTTTTGGAAATCTGTATTACGAATGAAACAGGACAGGATTGATGAAGCAATTGAACTCCTGAACAAAGCATTGGCAAAATCTCCAGGTCTTGAGGGTTTCATCAGGACATCCAATTATTTTGGTCAAATGCTCGAAAACCCGAACATAAAATGGCCAGCTCGGAAGAACTAGAATCACAGGCATCTATAACAATGGTCCTGCCAATATAAATGAGCGCCACCATCTTTAGGCAGTAGCCATCTTTAATCAGTTTCGAGTCTCCGAATTGTCGGCCGGATTATCCCGGCAATTTGTCCATAAGGTCTCTCTCGGGCGTATCCATCATAATGGAGCGTCCTGCCCTCAAGCTCGAAATAGTCCCCTGAAGTCTGAAAGGAATAATTTTGCAAACTACGTTGCTGACGTGAATACCATCGCAATCGACGCGGCGCTATGCACCTGGCCGCTCCACTTCTCCCTTGTCGCCGGGTCAATGCCTGACAGCCACTTATTCCGGCTATGCCTTCTCCACTTCAAGCCCTCCATGGGTCGCTTTTATCGCTTCCACATCCTGAGACAAAGTGACTGGACAAATCAGATCGACGGGTCTAAACTCTGTGCAATTCCATGCACCTTCCCAGATCTGTTTACCCTCCATAATCTTGGGCTCAGGCAATGAGGAGGACATAATGGCAGGAACATTTACTCACTGGATGGTCGCAGAAGAGGCCTTAGACAGATACGAAAAGTTCCAACAAAAGCATCATTATTTCTCAACTATCCTAGGTCTTAATCATTTTGTCTGTCTCGGAGCTGTGGGGCCTGATTACCCTTATCTTACAGAGCTTTTACTTAAATTCCTGAACGAACATAGTTGGGCAAACAGGATGCATTATGAAAATACTGGAGACTTCATCCGAAACGGAATCAAAAACCTCCCAGATGTCGGGGCAGAAGGCTTTGACGTCTGCCTTGCCTGGCTATGCGGCTTTGCAACACACCTTGTGACAGATTCTGTAATCCACCCGGTAGTGCAGGCTATTGTGGGACCGTATATCTTCAACTCGGGAGAACATCGCCACTGCGAATTGACCCAGGACAGCTATATATTCCATGAGGTCAAAGGCATTGAACTGGAGTATGCAGAGTATGTGAAACTCTTCAAAATGTGCTCGGATCAAAGAAATAAGGACAAGATAAACCCTGATCTCGGCCAATTCTGGACCAAAACACTCGAAGCAAGCCATCCGACAGCCGGCAAGTGGTTTGATCGGATTGACCCAGATAGCTGGCATCAACACTTCCTTTCCAGGATTGATTCTGCCTCTGATCCAGCACCAGTTTTTAGGCATTTCGCAGAAGAGCAGGACCTTGCTTACAAAAAAACGACTGAAATCACACCAGGAGATATGCAACGCTTCGTTGAAGTGATAAGGCTTCCGGGCAACAAAACGGGCGAATTCAAGAAAGACGCTTTTGAGAAAGCCATCAATACGGTTATCAATACATGGGGGCGTCTCTTTGTTGACATCGAGGGGAAAAATCCCGACGGACCTATTGACTACATCAAAAACTGGAACCTTGATACGGGGGTTGACGAGAACAATCAATATTTTTGGTCATAAATCGGAGGGAATGCCATGAGGAAATTCGCAGTAATTTTATTGACGTTTGTCCTTCTTAGCTGCTCGTACAACGGAACCTCCTCAATGTCCAGCGAAGAGAAGGCCCGAGAATATGCCTCCACTGCTGTTACACTTTCGGACTTCTCGATGAAGATCGTAGCGTACTATGAATCACGGAATCTTTCCGTACCAGGGAACTTCGATACACAGCAATTCTTTGTGCTTTTGGAAAAGATATACCCGGATCAGTCCCGAGTAAAAGCAATTCAGAACAACTTCAAGGTATCCGTCCGGAGCCTTGATAAGGGTTATTCCGTGATGCTCTGCGATCTCAAAACAAATCAAAAGATCATGGAAGATCTCAGTTGTCACCTAGATCGTGTTGAAATTCGATCATGGGAGAGCCCTATAGTTAGCCCATGTGTTTTTGAGAACAACTGGAAATCGTATTGTCAATAGTTGACCTCAACGGGGTCGGGCCGCGATAACTGTCTAAAATTACGTGACAATGATCTAAGATCATGGCTTATATGAGGCTTAGAGGTGCATTTTTAGGGTCAAAAACGACCATCTAACGAAAGCCGGAGTTGCTTTTGCCAGGGCAAAACGACACTTCCTGCACAGTGACACTCGGCGAGCCCCAGGCCCGGCTTAAAGCTATCATTTTGCAGTAAAAAACAAGCTTTTAAGCCATGGTAAAGCATGTGTTTTTAACATTCATCCATAGAAACCGGGTTATTACCTTGGCCCGATCCCCAAACTCAAATGGGCATACAAAGGCAATTTGCTTACAGACAAATTCGCCGGTGGCCCGGGTGAATTGACAGGTTAACCTGGCCACCCGCATCAGGTGGGAAGAACAAGTTTGGCAGAATATCCTGCAAACCGCTGCTGATATTCTTTCGGCCGCAGGCCTGTAAGCCTTATAAATACTTTTCTGAAAAAGGGTATATCCTCATACCCTACCAGATAGGTGATTTCATTGAAGGTCTGGCTGCCGGCTTCCAAAAGGCGTTTGGCGGATTCCACCCGTAATTGCTGCAGATAACCCAAAGGGGTGACACCAGTGGCCTGTTTAAATCGGCGTTCCAATGAACGGCGGTTCATCTGGAATTTCGCTGCCAGTCCGTCATAATCAATTGATTGCGTGTAATGCTGTTCTATCCAGTTCTGGGCCTTAATGACAAGAGGGTCGCCGTGGTCAACGGGAAAAAGATAACAACTGTAAGGGGTCTGCATTTCCCTTCCCAAATCCAGGATCATGGCTTTGGCAGTCTGCACGGCGATTTGCCGGCCACAAAACTTTTCTACCAGGTAAAGGGATAAATCCATACCGGCATTCACTCCTGCCGAACAATAAAGGCGGCCCAAGTCGAGGAACATTTGGTCTTGCTTCAAATTCACCTGGGGGTATTTCCGGCGGAACATCCCAGTAAACCCCCAGTGGAGGGTCGCTGATTTCCCATCAAGTAAACCAGTTTCCGCCAGTAAAAACACTCCTGTGCAAATGCTGGCCACATGGGCACCCCGGTCGTATTGCCGGCGGATCCATGGAACCAGTTCAGGGCCTGTCTGAAGGATCTGTTCGATGCAAGTGGCAGTTGCAATAATGATCAAATCTGTCTCTTGAACAGTCTCAATACTGCAATGAGGCTTAATTTGGACCTTATTGAGGCATAGGATTGGCTGGCCGTCCGCTGAGGCAATGGTGACGTCGAAAAACGGGTTTTCAGGGGATTTGCTCACATGGTTCCAAAGCCTTCCCGCCTGGTTAAAGATATCCATGGGACCGACAATAGTGGTTGCCATGGAATTATAAAGTCCAAGAATGGTAACTCTTTTTCTTGATTCAGCGTTCTGGATCATTTCTTGTGGTCTCAATAAAAAAGTGGACAAATGCCGATATCGCCAATCCTGATGTCGTTTATGCCACTTTTGTCTTCGAAATCCAAGTCTATAATCAAATTGAAGCATTGAAGCATATGGGCAGGTCCTATAACGTATCTGTTCGGGCCGCCGGGATATTATGAAGTTGTCGTTTCATCATTGCTTTTCGTTTAAGAGATCGATGCTGCGCCATTGGAATTTACTTTCGCCAAAAGGAGGCTTTGAAAATGGGTGGTGTAAAGTATGAAAAGCGGGACAGGGTCGGATATATAACCTTGAACAGGCCGGAAGCCTTGAATGCGCTGGACGATAAGACCAACGGCGAGCTTTGGGAAATATGGAAGGCCTTCTCGATCGACGATTCGGTCGATGTGGCGATCCTGACGGGCGAGGGGAAGGCATTCTGCTCGGGCGCCGACCTCAAGACCTTTATCCCCAAATGGGAAAAGGCAAGCATGCTTGACCTTCGCAGAAACGTCGCCACCGGAATAGGAGGAGGGATTACGCGCGGACAGCACAAGATGACCAAGCCTGTCATTGCCGCCGTGAACGGTTATGCCATCGGGGCCGGATTCGAACTGGCGCTTGCCTGCGACATTCGCATTGCCTCGGAGAAGGCAAAATTCGGAGTATTCGAGGTGCGCTACGGACTGCACCAGGGGGATGGAGGTATCGTCAGGCTGGTGGCCATCGCCGGCATGGCAACGGCCCTTGAACTGACTCTTACGGCCCGAGAGGTTTCGGCCGAGGAAGCTCGTCAACTTGGTCTTGTCTCGTGCGTAGTTGCCCACGACCAACTCATGGCGACCGCGGATAGTTATGCATCCATGATTTTAAAGAACAGCCGCCGGGCCATCCGGTCCGCTAAGGAAACGATCATGGACGTGGTAGGAAGAACAATGGACGATGCCCTGCGCCTGGAGACTCTAAATTCTTACTCTTGCCTGGGAGATTTCACCGAAGCGAGGGAGCGTCTGGCTCAATTCTACTCTAAAGAGAAATAGGGCCGGGAAAGGGTCGATCGATACAGTCGAACGGGGCCAGGGCAAGCTAACCCTTCTCACGGTAAAATGGGGTTGGGCCTAATGCCGTTAACTTAACAGATATGTGTTGCCCTGCAAGTCTTTGCGGGTTTCCGGCTGAAGCGGCAGCGGCGATGCGGTCTTGAATTTTAGGCTTTCGCCCCCGGCGTCGCTTTTCCAGCCCTCGGCTCTTTGTTCGATATTCCTGCCGGTCTCTTGGAAATTGGCGGCCTGGTTTAGAATGCATCCTATGTCGTGCGCAGCATCGCACAAATTCCTCCCGGATGGAAGGCAAGAGGCCCACATCGATACGTTCGGGGGTCGGACCACGCTAAAGCGTGCCTGCTCAAGGATTGAGCGGTCCTGATTGGCTAAGGGATTGGGATTTTGTTTTTCACCGTTCACCGTTCACCGTTCACCCGCAAAGAGTTTTTAGTTTTAAGTTTTTAGTTATCCTAACACCCCGCTTAGAAAAGTTTTGAGTTTTGGGTTTTGAGTTTTGAGTTACTAAAAACTGACAACCAGTAACTAAAAACTCTTCAGCTTCCTGCTCCTCGCTACCGTCTGTTTGCCGCTTCTGGATGCCGTTTCTATTGCCGCTTCTGGATGCCGCTTCTCGTCGTCGTTTGGCAAAGCAAAATTACTGCGCAGTAGAATATTGTCGAAGAAGGAACTGCACGTGTCGAGCAGAGTTTAGAAAATTCGGCTTTTTTTGTTCACTATTCACTGCTCACTGCTCACTGCTCACTGTTCCCGCTCCTGTTATCACCTGTTATTGTGGAGAATCTAATCCAAAACTATCAATTAAATCAAGTTGTTGTGCCATCAGCCCCTGCATTTGCCCTGTATTTACAGGAATTACAGTAAGCGAATGAAACTCTTTGACAACTTAATATGAGTATCGGACTTTCACTTTTAGGCGTTCAAATCTTGAATTCGTCCTTTTTCCGGCAGCAGATTCCTTCGTGCGTCCTCACAAAAGATCGGACGCGAACTGGGCACTCACAAAAAATCGTGCCCGGACTTGAAACATTTAGCCAGGTTCGGAATGTTAGCCCGGACCTGAGCGAAGCGAGGGTCCAGCGTTTGACACGGGCCGGAGGAGCTAACGCGAACCCGAATGTAGTGAGGGTTCCTTCGTGACCTTTTTGGTTCCGTCCTCCGTCCTCGTCACCCCGGAAGTTTCCAGTCCGGGGCCTCCGTCCTCCGTCCTCCCTGGAAACCGGGCTATTACCTTGGCCCCCCAAACTAATGGAAGCTGACTGCATATTGTCTTGTTCTTTCATTTTCCGCATTCACCTCTCATCTTTTGCGGCGACTTGTAAAAAGGGTATTCTTTACCGCACCGTGAGCATTGCAGGATACACCGGCCCGCCTCATCCGATTTTACTCCGGTCCTTATCCCACAATCATCACAGCGGCGACACACGTTAAGCACATTTGAAGCCATTTTGCCCTCATCGGTTCATTCTTCGAAATCCAGGGAAAATGGATTAGGGACCAAAGCTATAGATCAGGTCAGAAAATGTGTCCATCCAACATCCATCTGCGCATATATAACATTTCTTTCCATCGCACACCTGAGACCCTGTTGCAAACTTCTTATTGCCCATCTGGCACCATTGGTTATTCGTACACATAATTCACCTTATTGTAGGAAAACCGCTTCTTATCTTGTTTTCAGTATCTTTTAAATATAAGAACGATTCTCATATTATCAATGATTAATGAGGTTTTGACTTAAGCATCCAGTTTGACGCAGTTGCTCCCGGTTATATGTGAGTCAGTACCCAAAAGCCAAAAGGGGTCGCCTCGATAACTTACTAAAATTATGTGACAATGATCTAATATCATTGCTTATAGGAGGCTTAGAAGTGTATTTTTAGGGTCAAAAACGATCATCTAACGAAAGCCGGGGTCGCTTTCGCTATGGCCCAGAACCAAACGACACTTCCTGCCGGCATTCACCTGGCGAGCCCCAGGCACGGCTTAGAGGTATCTTTTCGGAGTCAAAAACGAGCTTTTAATGCCTAATAAGGCATGTGTTTTTAACATTTGCCCTTAGAGACCGTGGTCCGACCTCCAAACTAAACTCGACTCCCAAACCACACTCAAATCCATAGGTGTTCAGAAGGGCAGCACCAAGTCCGCACCCACACCCCAGAAATTCGAGTTCACAGCGATGGTCTGGTAAGCTACCTGTGAAAGGGCCGGCACTGAAGTGAAATTACTTTGAAAGGATTGCTCCTCCGCCCCCGATCCATGCATGTTTAGGTACACATATTTTGCCCAAACATCCAAGAAAAGGCTGCCTGCCAGTTTGATTTTCGTGCCGCTTTTGACTTCCGGTAAAAACCCATGCACTCCTAAATGTGTGCTCTGCTGGCCATTTAAAACATAGCCAAGGCTATCACGGTAGGAACCGTTCCATTCGAATTCGTAACTTCCAAATGCGTATGGCACGACCTTGCCTTCAACATACCACTGGCCAGGCAACTTTTGCGGAGCTCCGTCTGTAAACCGCATCCCCAGGAACGGCCCGGACCACCAGAGCCCTTGGGCCATTGTAAAACCCGTGGTACTCGGGACCTGGACATTAGTCCAAAAATTCTGCCAACCAGTTATCCCTGGAAGGTTAATAAATGAATTTGAAGGCACTTGTGCGGAGTATGGTGCGAGACTGCTGTTGATCGAGCCGTACTTCCATCCAAAAAGAAGTTGCAGTTTCGGCGCCACGGAGAATGCAAAGCACTGGTCCAAGTCCCACATAGTGTTTCTCTCGTCCAAAGTTATGACGCCTTTGGTGTTGTCCGGCAAAAACAATACCCCCAGGGTCGGATACCCTCCAAAATTAGTCTGTCCGGAAGTCGCCGAGGACGTTTGCGTAAACTGATTTTGTAATCTGATGTTGGTATCCACGGATGTAGTTGCCACCAGCATATCGCCCCAACGGAAGCCCCCTTCAACGGCCAGGAAGGGATCATTAAGGCTCGTGTCGGTACGGTTCCTAAAACCTGCAAACGCAGGACCCAGACCACCGCCCGCAAGGACTGACACGGGCGCCGGGCCTGGAGCGACAATACGGTCAACGCTCATCAGGCCGCCGCCCCAGAAAATCCCAGCCTTGATGTCGTCCAGGTGAAGTTGAGACGGCGAAAAAGCGGAGCCAAAGTGGTCCTGCGGTCCCTGTGGCCCGGTGGTACCATTCGGTCCCTGCGGACCTTGAGGCCCGGCTGAGCCTTGAGGGCCAACCGCCCCGATGGTGAGGTTCCACCCGGCAGTGCCGTCGCCCGTAGAAACAATCAAATAATAGCCGCCGGGCTCTATGCCCGAGGGCAATGCCGCCGTGAGCTGTGACTCAGTGTAGGACTCCAGGGTTAGGGCGGTCGTCCCGAGTTTTACCTCGGGCGCCGTTTCTCGGTGGCTCACGACGCGGACAAGCCTCTGGCCGGATACTTGAATAGTTCCGGCGTTCGAATCGACGACCACGCTGCTTATGACCGGACCCAAAGCCCCATAGGAAAGACAGGGCCAGGCTGCTGCAATAGCGGCCATCAGAAAGCCTGAGACCAACACAGTCAACCGTGACGTTCGTCTCCGCGATAAAACCTTCCCTTCTTCCGGCCCTTTTGACCTTCCAAGCGCATAGCTCGCCATGAAGATTCCCTCCTCTTTACCCCTTAAAATTATCCCTTCGTCTCCATACCTCCCTGAAAATACCGGACGTGCGGACTCCCCTGAAAATTAAGACTGATTGATATGTCGAAATCCTGCCTTATGGTTCCCCTTTGCTTGTCACCAACTGCACGCATGCAGCTTGCCCTCGCTTTGACGAATTTACGGCACAATATCAGATGGTTGTTGCAAATGCACTGTAATTGTCAGTCATACTCGCGTATCACCCGGGTAATTTCCAATTGATGCGAGAAAAGCAGTCTGCTTCGAAAAGCTTTAAGCTGAACCACGGATGCCACGGATAAAGGAGCGTAGCGGGGTGTAGGATTGGAGAGACTCGCTGCTTCGGAGCATGGAGCTATTTGCCTTGTTTTGCAGCGTCCTGTATCAGTTTCTTTTTCTCAGGGCTGAGTCCCGACAGTCCAGGGCAGGATTCATCGGAAATTCGTTCCGCAAACTGTGTTGCGAGTCCCTGACGCGTCGAAGTCGAAACAAGAATGTCATCATCAGTCCCAAATGCAGGGTGAATTGCTTGTTGCATCAAACCGTCAGCCAATGCTGTGTATTCGCATGCCAGCTCAGTGAGCATCGGGTGGAGTTTTGTGAGGTATTCCGCCCTTTCTTTCTCTTCATTTGCATTGAATCTCTGATCGCATTCCAGACCTGGGAGGGGTCCCTTCACTTCCGATAGACAGGAATCCAAGTATATTTTCGACTGAGAAAGACGGCCAAGGTTTCTGATGTGGACGATAATTTCTTTCTTACGATCTTCAGGCATGCTTACAAAAGGAACTCAAGGATTGAGAAGCTTTTTTGAAGCAGTTGAGGCTTGCTCATCTGTCCATCATTCTTAACATTAACATGGTCCATCTATAACGTGAGTCAAAACTCGTAAGTACCTGTCTCTATTTGTCTGCCCAATTTCTGTAATGGTAACTTTCACCTCAAAAGGAGAGATGAGAATGAAGAGAACGCCGGCGGTGGATATGAAAAAAATTGCCTTTATTTTGCTGATAGCAATCTCGCTGGCTGGCGGCGCAGTCGCCGTCATGTCTACACCCTCTTATGCTCAGGCCTATGAGTATCCACCCCCGCCCCCGGATCCCTATATGTCACCCTGGGTGGGGCCTGATACGCCATGGGTCTATTACAACGGTGATTGGTTTTTAAATGGCGTCCTGTACTATTTTTACGGCCCCCAATACGGTTGGGCCCCATATTATGCTTATGCTCCCAACTATATTGTCAGACCCGGAACATGGTATGCGCCGAGATGGCTGGCGTGGTATCAGAGACAGCCTAAATACTGGGAGAGTTTTCATCGGCAGTATCCTTATTGGCGTGAACACAAGGAGGGTCAGCGTTATAACGAAAAATTTTTTGACGAACACCATCATGCCCAGGGCGGCGGCTGGCAGAAAGGATTCCAGGGCGGCCACGCTGCTCCATCCCACCTTGGAGGAAGCAAACTAGGTCCTGCTGGAGTGGCCCCTGAAAAACAGCACCCCGGTGTGAAGCAAGAGCCTAAACCGCAGGAGCAACACCAGCAGCAAAAACCGAAACCGCAAGGTGACGCTAAAGAGAAAGAAAAACAGTAAGGGCACGAACAACAGTAAAGGCTGTAACCCAGTGGATCTGATTCCGGCAACGATTTGCCGGTCCAGGAAAGGCCCTGTTCTTAATGTGTGGGGATGGATGGATTGTGACCATGCCATCCCCTTTTCTTATCCAGTAATACCAGTTTGCGTTCAAGATTGAATTAATCGAAAAGAGCGGGGAAGTGACTGCGTCCTCACAAAAAGATCGGACGCCGAACTATAAGCGTCGAACACCGGTTTGTATGTTAAACGCGAACCCGATCGTAGTGAGGGTTCCCCGCACCCCGCAAGATTTGGCCGCGCGCGCAGACGCGCGCGGCCAAGCGCTCGGCGCCGGCGGCGGTTGCCCAGCACTTGCTGGGCGGCCGCCGCCGCGCCATCCTTAAATAGCAGCGAAGCTGCGAGGGGGTGCGCCCTCTCAAAAGATCAGGCGCGAACTGGGCACTCACAAAAGATCGTGCCCGGACTAGAAGCGTCGGCCGACAGTTAGAATCTTAAGCCCGGACCTGAACGTAGTGAGGGTGCGCCCTCACAAAGAATCGGGCGCGAACTGGGCACTCACAAAAGATCGTGCCCGGACTAGAAGCGTCGGCCGACAGTTAGAATCTTAAGCCCGGACCTGAACGTAGTGAGGGTGCGCCCTTACAAAGAATCGGGCGCGAACTGGGCACTCACAAAAGATCGTGCCCGGACTAGAAGCGTCGGCCGACAGTTAGAATCTTAAGCCCGGACCTGAACATAGTGAGGGTGCGCCCTCACAAAGAATCGGGCGCGAACTGGGCACTCACAAAAGATCGTGCCCGGACTAGAAGCGTCGGCCGACAGTTAGAATCTTAAGCCCGGACCTGAACGTAGTGAGGGTCCAGCGTTTAACGTCGGTCGCGAGTGTCAGCGCAAACCCGAACGAAGTGAGGGTGCGCCCTCACAAAGAATCGGGCGCGAACTGGGCACTCACAAAAGATCGTGCCCGGACTAGAAGCGTCGGCCGACAGTTAGAATCTTAAGCCCGGACCTGAACGTAGTGAGGGTCCAGCGTTTAACATCGGCCGTAAGTGTCAGCGCGAACCCGAACGAAGTGAGGGTGCGCCCTCACAAAGAATCGGGCGCGAACTGGGCACTCACAAAAGATCGTGCCCGGACTTGAAACATCTAACCAAGTTAGAGATGTCAAGCCCGGACCTGAGCGAAGTGAGGGTCCAGCGTTTAACGTCGGTCGCGAGTGTCAGCGCAAACCCGAACGAAGTGAGGGTGCGCCCTCACAAAGAATCGGGCGCGAACTGGGCACTCACAAAAGATCGTGCCCGGACTAGAAGCGTCGGCCGACAGTTAGAATCTTAAGCCCGGACCTGAACGTAGTGAGGGTCCAGCGTTTAACGTCGGTCGCGAGTGTCAGCGCAAACCCGAACGAAGTGAGGGTGCGCCCTCACAAAGAATCGGGCGCGAACTCTAAGCGTTTAACGTCGGTCGCGAGTGTCAGCGCAAACCCGAACGAAGTGAGGGTTCGGGGCAAAGTTCCCCGAGCTTTTCAGCTTCTTTTGGTACACACTTGAACGCAACTTGGTATAAAGCGCGCATACAGGACTTAACTAAACAGTCCATGAAGGGGCGTGCGTACAAGGATGTCTACGCCTGATCGGATTATGTCGTCAAAGAGACGGAAGTTTGAAAATCCGCTTTCAAAATGGGGCCGGCTGTTCCTGGTATCGAAAAGACCAGTTTAAGGTGGTCCTTATTCTCAAATCAGTCTAAAAATCCGGCGCAATCCCTAAGAGGCTTATTTACGGAAAAGCCCTAAGTAATTTCCAATTGAGACGAGAAAAGCAGTTTGGTTCGAAAAGCTTTAGGCTGAACCACGGATGGCCACGGATGGACACGGATCTGCTTCGAAAAGCTTTAGGCTCAACCACGGATAAACACGGATAAAATAATTCAGAGGGGTTCCGCGCTACGGCGGCTCGCCGCCGACAGCGCCGAGCGATCAGCCTCGCGCGTATGCGCGTGGCTGAAATCCTGCGGGGGTGCGGGGGAATCATTCCCCCGCGCAGTTTGGGGTTATTCGCTGTTCTTTAAACGCAGGTCGGAATTATTCCTTATGGTCGAGCACCTCGCTCAAAGTTGACATTGCAAAGGAACACTCGATCAGAACGCGCATCATAAGGGCAATGGCAACCGCATTTAGCACTCCGCAGGCGAACCATGCGTGAGCGGCGGCTGAAGCGGCCCCAAGGGCGGCGAAAAACAGGGTCATGAATATCCCGGCGGGAGTGCAGCGGGGCCAGCCCTTTAAACGGATGAACTGATTTCCGCCTCCGTGCTCTTCGACGGCCATAAGCACGCGAACCGAACCGAGCAGACCTCCGCGCAGTTCCAGGTCCCAGCCGTCATAGTCGCCGCCGCGCAGTACGGCCGTCCGCATGGTCTTTACGCCCGTCTCGAGCGATTCGAGCCAAGAGATCGGCGAGCGCCACTCCTGGCTCCAGATCGTGAAAGTCTTGGGCAACGGCAGAGGAAGCGCTATGCCGGACGCGAAGCCGCATCTGCGCCAGGGGGTCAAACCGAGTTTGATTCTACCTATCAGGCGCGCCACCGGCTGCATCAGGTGGAGAAAAGCGGTAAGCGCCTTCAGCTTGAGACGCTGTTTAGCCGGGAACTGGAGGAAACGCAGCCTGGAGGCGCATGATACCGCATGCGCCACCGGCAGGGCGGCGGCCAAAAGGAAAAGAGGAAGCGACAGCAGAAGAGGGGGCCACTCGATTCCGAGCAGTGAAAAGAAGCCAAGGACCGCCACTACGACAAGCCACTCGGGCATGAGGGGCAGGGACCACAGAAGACTTGGGGCGGGCTGGTAGATCGATTGAAACAGGGCGCTGCCCCATGTGCCCTGATAGATTCTGCCCCGAAAGCAGCCAAGAAGCTGTTCAAAGCCTTTAAAATAGATCCTTCCGGCCCAGGGGACATGGCCGGCGGCATTGTATTTTTCAGGCCATTTGCGCTCCAGGCAGCCTTCGGCCTTCCCGTAGTTCAACTGTTGTTTCCAGTAGCTTTTTACGGAATTGCGGCGATGATGCCACACCATTGCAGCCGGATTAAAACCGAGTGTCCATCCGCGGTCGATAAGCCGCCAGCAAAGATCGACGTCGTCTCCGGCGATCCGGAACTGAGTGTCGAAACCGCCGATCGCCTCCAAAGCGGCTTTTCGGAAAGCCATGTTGCAGCCCGGAATGTGTTCGGCCTGCTGGTCGGTAAGAAGTACGTGAATTGGTCCTCCGGGCGAGTTTGCAACGCATTCGGCTTTAGCGCCGTCATCGACTGGCGGGATATTCGGACCGCCAACCCCAACGTGGTCCGTAGTAAGAAAGGTTGCCGCAAGGTAAGTAAGCCAGTGCGGGTCGGGAACGGCATCGTCGTCGGTATATGCGATAATTTCACCATTTGCGGCGCGCATTCCGACATTGCGGGCATTGCTGAGGCCGCCGTTAGGAATGGAAATCACCTTGAAGCCGTATTCTTTCGCTATTATCTCGGTGCCGTCAGTGGAACCATCATTTACGACGATTACCTCGAAGTTGGGATAATCGACCTTTTTGAGGCCTTCGAGGCAGTCGCGGATGGTCCGATGCCCGTTGTAGGTGCAGATGACAACTGAAATGCTCGGCCAGTTAAGATCGGCAGGGAAGGGCACTTGAACGTAAGCTCTGCTTACGCTTGCAAGCGAGGGCTTGGGGTTGCGGTTGCGGTCGGTCAGGCCGAACCCCCAGTCGTCGATATCAAAGCCGCCCCTGTGCCATTCATCGGTCCAGGAAAAGACGAAGATACCGGAACACCCGGTCGCAAAAGTTGACCTTATCTGCCACTCAAGCGTCGAAGCCTGAGCTTCCGGGCCGTTGCGCATGCTGTCCAGGCCGATTTCAGCCATGACCAGAGGCTTTTCGCCCGCAAGGTTCTGGAGACGCGCGAGGTAGCCTTCGAGCTTTTCCCTTGTCTCCAGGTAGACGTTGAAAGATACGAAATCGATGAAGGGAAGATCGAGGTATTCGGTGGTGGGAAAGTTCACGTAAGTAACCAGGGCTTGCGGGTCAACCTTTTTTACTGCTTTGTAAAGCCGTTCGAGGAAAGATTGAATACGCCGCCGTCCGTGCCAGCGCACAATCGATGAGGGAATCTCGTTGCCAATCGTAAAGCAAAGCACGGCGGCATGTCCGGCGCAGGCCTTGACTCCTGCGCGTACCCGGCGCTCGATATCCTTTGCCAGTTTCTTATCGTCCAGGAAGGTAATGTGTTCTTCCCAGGGCAGCCCTATCATGACGCGCAGGTTATGCTTCTGCGCTATATCGAGAAGCCACCTGGGAGGTACGGTGTAGGTCCGGACGGCATTTATGCCGTTTGCGGCCATTTGCGCGAAATCGCGGTCAACCGTGTCCGGATCGTGGTATTCACAACCCTCATCGTCAGGCCTGAAAGGACCGTAAGTTACGCCGCGGATGTAGAATTTTTCATCGCCGACGTAGATGAACTTGCCTTTTATGACAGTCCTGACGCCTTGCCGGACTGCAATTTGCCTGGGAGGATTGAGGTAGAACTCGGCGATACCGCTGGGCTTGGGCTTTTCGAAAATCGGCCGCGAGACGGGCTTTTCTTCCGGAAATCGGAGAAGACCTCCGGGCTGTTTAACTTGCTTTGATTTTGCACCCTTCTGTTTGACGCCGGGCCGCAAAAACCTGCTATCTTTATCAGGGGCCGGGGGAGCCGAATCCGCGACTCCCACCAGGTTTGGCGGGGCTTCGGTATCCTCGGTTGATACATCGGATACGGCATTACTTAGCCTGCTTGTCATTTTTTTCTCTCCAAGGAAAGATTCGGCTCGCTGCAGAGCGAACCCCACATTACATATGGCAATAAGCGTACCATTAATTAAGGTACTGATATTGTTTCTAAATCCTGCCGATCGGCAAAGTGTCGAACGTGCAGGTTACGATTTTTGCGCACATTGGTTACGATTTGTGCGCGTTACGGAGGGCCTCCGGCCCGGCGCTGGGCAATCTTGGAGTGGTGTTTCACCGGGTTGTACGCGCCACGGAAGACGGAAGACGGAGGACGGAGGGCCTCCGGCCCGGCGCTGGGCAATCTTGGAGTGGTGTTTCACCGGGTTGTACGCGCCACGGAGGACGGAGGACGGAAGACGGAGGACGGAAGACGGAGGGCTGAGGGCGTAGGCGTTTCGTGAACACATTTTTGCTTTCGGAACAGATACTTGTTAAAAAAACCGGCGATAACTATACTTGTTAGGATTGTTTGAAAGCCCATCATCAAAATGACCAGGCATTGGAGAGTGATGAATTCGGCTCTTCTCGAAGTAAAAGACTTGAAGACATATTTTTTGACCGAGGCGGGGATAGCGCGCGCGGTTGATTCGGTCAGCTTCAAGATGTCCGAAAGACAGGTGCTGGGAATTGTCGGCGAGTCCGGATGCGGCAAAAGCGTGTGCGCCCTTTCCATTATGCGCCTTGTTCCTCCCCCCGGCGTGACGGCGGGTGGTGAGATCCTGTTTCGGGGGGAAGAGCTTCTTTCGGTTCCTGAAAATGTAATGCAATCGATACGGGGAAACGAAATATCGATGATTTTCCAGGAGCCTATGACTGCGCTCAATCCCGTTTTCCGTGTCGAAGATCAGATCGCTGAGGTGCTTTTGCGGCACAAGGGGATTTCGAAAAAAGAGGCCCGCGATCAGGTGATCGATCTTCTGCACCGGGTGGGTATCCCATCGCCGGAAATCAGGATGAGGGACTATCCGCATCAAATGAGCGGCGGTATGCGCCAGCGGGTAGTGATAGCGATAGCCGTAGCCTGTAGCCCTCGCCTCATTATCGCAGATGAACCCACGACCGCCCTGGACGTAACCATCCAGGCACAGATACTTTCGCTTCTCGATGATTTGCGCCAATCTCACGGTATGGGGATTTTGCTTATTACCCATGACCTTGGCGTGATAGCCGAGATGGCCGAGGAGGTCCTTGTGATGTACACCGGACGTGTCGTGGAGCACGCCGGCGTAAAAGAGCTTTTCGAAAATCCGCTCCATCCCTACACGCAGGGGCTCATGCACTCGATTCCCGGCCGCTCGATCGGCGAGGACAGGAGCAGGCTCGAACCAATCCCGGGAGTCGTTCCCAGCCTGCTTGCGCTGCCGCCGGGGTGCAAATTCAACACCCGATGCCAGTGGTCGTTCGATCGCTGCTTTCGAGAAGAACCTGAGCTGCTCGCGCCCGCGGGAGGTCATATGGTGCGCTGTTGGCTTTACCAGGAGGGTTGAGGTTGCTTCAAGGACCTGAGTTTCTAAGAATCAGCGGCGTCAAGAAATACTATCCGATAACCGAGGGGCTTTTTCGCCGCGAAATCGGGACTGTCAAGGCCGTGGACGGTGTCGATCTGGAGATCGGCCGAGGTCAAACACTGGGTCTGGTGGGAGAGAGCGGATGCGGAAAATCCACCTTGGGCAGGGTGATTCTTGGTCTTGAACCTCCAACGGAAGGCCGGGTTTTATTTGACGGACAGGACCTGGCTTCGGTTCGCGGCGAAGAGCTGCATCAGGTCAGGAGACGCATGCAGATCATATTCCAGGACCCTTATTCTTCGCTTAATCCGAGGCAAACGGTGGGGCGCATTATCGGAGAAGGCCTTGTCATACACAATATAGGGACCGCTGTAGAGCAAAAGGAAAGGGTGCGTCAGATAATGGAGGTGGTCGGCCTTCGGCCCGAGCAGATCAACCGCTACCCACATGAGTTCAGCGGCGGCCAGCGCCAGAGGATTGGGATAGCGCGCGCCCTGGCCCTCCATCCTGAACTGGTCATCTGCGACGAACCGCTTTCCGCGCTCGACGTCTCGATACAGGCACAGGTGATTAACCTCCTCAAAGATTTGCAGCAGGAGTTCAACCTGACCTACCTTTTCATATCGCACGATCTCTCGGTCGTGCGCCACATCAGCGACCGGGTTGCAGTTATGTACCTCGGGCAAGTCGTGGAACTCGCAGAAGCCGTGGAACTGTTCAGAAACCCAGGCCATCCTTATACTCGAGCGCTGCTCGAAGCTATCCCGCTGCTGGACCCGAATCGCCCCAAAAAAAAATGGGCGGCGCGCATGGAAACTTCCGGGCCGGCGCTTCCGGAGTTTTGTATTTTTCAGCCGCGCTGCACTCAGTCCAAACCGGAGTGTGAAAAGACTGCACCCGAACTGCAAGAGATATCGCCGGGCCACTGGGTAAAATGCCTGGCCTATAATCGGGAAGCGGGAAGCGGGGAGCAGGAAGCTAGAAGCAGGACTGAGGACTGAGGACTGAGGACTGAGGGGGGAAGCGGGGAGCAGGAAGCTAGAAGCAGGACTGAGGACTGAGGACTGAGGACTGAGGGGGGAAGCGGGGAGCAGGAAGCTAGAAGCAGGACTGAGGACTGAGGACTGAGGACTGAGGGGGGAAGCGGGGAGCAGTAACACAGGTCTCCGCCCGTGTGCGTCCATCGGGTCCACCACGTCCAGGGTCTTCGTCCCTGTGTAGATACAAATTCTCTGCGCTCTCTGCGCCTCTGCGGTGAATGCCCGGTTTCCGCCCGGGTCTAGATGCGAGGATCTATGAGTCCTGACATAATCGACGCTCACGCCCATTGCGGCCGCCTCGATACCTTCCCGCTGCAGGACCTTCGTGACTATGTTGCACACATCGGAGGCAGCGGCATTGCAGGAGCGGTGATGTTCCCGCCGGTTATGGAAATCTACGACAGGTATGATCCGCATTTCAGGGATACCGGGGAATGGAGGCGCAGAAGAGCCGAGTCAAACGAGTATCTTCTTTCAATCTCGACGCCTGAGTTCGAAGTATATCCATATCTTTTCATCTGGAATGACTTTGCCGTGGAGCAGTTGAGCGCAGCCCACAAGGGGATCAAATGGCACAGGCATCCCGAAGAGCCGGTCTATAATTATAATGACCCGAGGTGTGCGGCCGCGATCGCCGAAATCCGAAGGCGAAACATGCCGGTCTGCCTTGAAGAGGAATTTGAAAACACACTTTATTTCATAAACGAACTGGCCCCCGGGGTAAAAGTGATCATTCCCCACTGCGGAATGCTTAACGGCGGATATGAGCTTTTCCGCCGAGAGGGTATATGGGAGATGGACTGCATTTATGCGGACACCGCCCTCGCGCCGGCGGGCTACATCAGTGACTATGTCTCTCGCTATGGTTGTGAAAGGTTGATGTTCGGCTCCGATTTTCCCTTCGGAGATCCCGCCTTCGAGCTGCATAAAATTCTGCGCCTGAACCTTCCCGGCGAACAGAAAGAGGCGATTACCGGCGGCAATGCGGCAAGGCTGCTGGAGGCAAGCAACCGGCAAACAGAATAGATCCTGCACAATACCATCAATAGAAAATATATCCCCAGTCTTTATCTATAGTAAACCAGTATGAAATAATCAGTAGAAGGTCCTACAAGAAATCTCTTTTATTTTGAACCGGAATGTAAATAAAGGTTTATAAAATTTCAATGATAGTGCACAATGGTAAATCGAATTATGTTAGAGTAAACCGCACATTGTGCCGCATATAAGATTGGTAGGGAAAACATAATGGTTTTCATCAACAAAGGAGTGCTCGAAAAGGAATCAGTTATTCGCCCATCTTTGCCGATTGTCTGAAGCTAAGGTCTGGTCTTGAAATGGCGGGAAAATACGACGTGATAGTGATAGGGGCGGGCCATGCCGGCTGTGAGGCGGGGCTTGCGTCCGCGCGGCTGGGCTGCAAGACCCTGGTTATGTCCATTTATCTGGATACGATCGCCCACATGCCGTGTTCGCCTTCAATAGGAGGAATTGGCAAAGGCCATCTGGTGAGGGAAATCGACGCGCTTGGGGGAGAGATGGCCAAGGTTTCCGACCAGAGCGCGATACAGTTCCGCTTGCTCAACACAAAAAAAGGACCTGCCGTTCGCGGCACTCGGACCCAGAACGACAAAGTGCGCTATAGGACGGCGATGAAGCACAGATTGGAGCTTCAGCCAAATCTGGACTTAAAGCAGTGCATGGTCGAGTCCCTGCTTGTCGAGGACGGAAAGATATCTGGAATAATCGACCAACTTGGGGGTTTTTACGAATCCGGGACGGTCGTTGTATCAACAGGGACTTTTCTACACGGGCTTATCCATATTGGGAACAGCCGGATTCCGTCGGGCAGGGCGGGCGAGTTCCCGTCCATCGCGCTTGCCGACCAGTTGCAGGACCTCGGGTTTGTTTTTGGAAGGATGAAAACGGGGACTCCGGCCCGACTCCTCCGCCGGAGCATCGATTTTGGGTCTTTTCGCGAACAGATGGGCGATCCCGAACCCCGGCCTTTCTCGCTGTTCACCGAAAAGCTGCCTCTCCCACAGATGCCATGCTACATAGGGCGCACCGCCGAAGGGACCCACGATTTCATTCGCCGCAACATTCATCTTTCCCCACTGTACAACGGCGCCATCCAAGGTGTTTCGGCCCGCTACTGCCCGTCTCTGGAAGACAAGGTGATGAAGTTTCCGCAGAAGGATTTTCATCAGATAATTCTGGAGCCTGAGGGTTTGGATACTGAGGAGATATATGCCAGTGGCACGGGCAATTCGCTTCCGGTTGAAGTTCAGCTCAGTTTGGTTCATTCGATCCCGGGGCTGGAATACGCCGAGATAATGCGGCCTGCCTACGCGATCGAATATGATTTCATCCAGCCTACGCAACTTTATCCCACTCTTGAGACGAAGCTGGTGGAGGGCCTTTTCCTCGCAGGTCAGATAAACGGGACTTCCGGCTATGAAGAAGCGGCTGCACAGGGAATGTGGGCCGGCCTGAACGCCGCCCTTAAGGCTCAGAAAAGGCCGCCATTTCTCTTGGACCGTTCCGAAGCCTACATTGCCGTCATGATCGACGATCTGGTCACAAAAGGGACCAACGAGCCATACAGAATTTTCACCTCCCGGTCCGAATACCGGCTTCTATTGCGGGAGGACAACGCCGATTTGCGCCTTTTGGAGAAGGGATACAAGCTTGGACTTCTTGATTATTCAGTCTACAGGGAGCTTCTAGACCGTCGTGAAGCGGTTGGCGCAGAACTGGAAAGACTCCGGAAGACATTTGTGCGGCCGTCTTCCCATGTGAGCGAAATACTTGGCCGCAGAGGTTCGAACCCGCTCGATGAGCCGGTCTCGCTCGAAAAGCTGCTCAAAAGGCCGGAGCTTTCCTATGCCGATCTGGATGCCCTTTGCGGGGCAGATTCGACGATTTCGCAAAGAACCAAGGAACAGGTCGAAATCGAGTGCAAGTACGAAGGCTATCTGCGGCGCCAGGAAGCCGAAGTGAACAGGTTCAAACAGATGGAAGAAATGCTGATTGCACCGGATTTTCCCTACGATCAGGTACCTGGGCTATCGAACGAGGTCAGGCAGAAGCTGGGGGCAGTGCAGCCGGTTTCGATCGGACAGGCATCGAGAATACCTGGAATGACCCCGGCGGCCATTTCCATTTTGCTTGTTTTTCTCAAGCGTTTCAGAGAGTTGTCTTCTAAAGTGGAAAGTGCTGCTTAAGAATACACATTATTAGTAGATTTTGGTTGCGTAAATTGGAGTTTACATATAGCATGAATTGGGGTTTTTCTATTGCTGCTCCCGTTCCTGCTCTAAAAACAAGGGGGAAAGAGATCATGGAGGTGAAAAACGACAAGGATTTCATTGCAACCCTGAGAGAACATGGCCTTCAGGTAACTTACCAGCGGCTGGCCATCTATCAGGCGCTGTATTTCACCAAGGAGCATCCGAGCGCTGAGGCTATTTATCAGCAGGTAAAGAAGCGCTTCCCAATGATTTCTCTGGGGACCGTCTACAAGACGCTCGAGAAGTTCTACGAGGTCGGCCTCATTCAGAAGGTGAGCCCGATAACGGAAGTTGCCCGGTACGACGCGATAATTGGCTCACACCACCACATGGTCTGCCTGGAATGTCAATCGATCCAGGATGCTGAGGGTATGGTTGGAGCGCCTAAAATACCGGTTTCCGAGCAAAACGGATTCCGTGTACTGCGGCAGCAGGTGGTCCTTCACGGATATTGCCCGGCGTGTAAGGGCAATATAGCCGATTACAAGTCTTAGGGTTATGTGAGGCACATCCTCCCGGGGGAGCAAGGCTGCCCATTCTGCCTCCAATGAGAAGAACGGGTTAGGGGCTTGTCCGTAAATAAAACCTTTGCGCTCGCATCCGGCTTTTGGCCGGCTTTGGCCGCTCCTCAATGGCAAAATCCTCGACGTAGCCCAGCTACGCCTGCGGTTTTGCTCAATCTTCGCGACCAAATCAGTCTCAAAATCCGGCGCAATCCCTAAGAGGCTTATTTACTGACAAGCCCTTAGTTTGCGCCCTTCCGCAGAGGTATTGTTAAGGTTTCTTCGGTTCGTTTCAATTCGTTTAGAAGTCGCCCATGCCATTGGCAGGGGAGGCATGCTTTTCTGCAGCTTTCGAACCACGCGGAATCCCTTGCAAAGTCCGTGGTGAAGCTGTCTTTGCCGTTTTGTGCTTCTGCGTTCCGGCGCCTGCCCGGCCCTGAGGATTTTTCACTGCAGAACCCTGTAAAAGGTCCACTCCCGGACCGCCGTCTGTTGCTGCGTCACCTTGGCGCCCTTCAATCAGGGCCACCAAACGGCCTACGAAAAGGAGCATACGTTCGGCCTGCTCTTCCAACTGGGTTGAGGTAGCGGCGGCTTGCTCCGCGTTTGCCGCATTTTCCTGCACCACTTTGTCAACCCCTCCAACCGCCTGATTGATCTGTTGCACGCCCTGCGCCTGTTCTTGTGATGCTGCCGAAATCTCCCTTATCAGGCTGCTGGCTTTCAAGACGCTTGAAACGACCTCCGAGAATTCCCCGCTCATGCTTTTTGCCAGATCAGCGCCGGTCTGGATCATCTTTACGTTGCCCTCGATCAAGGCCGCAGTGTTCTTTGCTGCATCCGCCGCACGCATGGCCAGGTTTCTCACTTCGTCGGCCACAACGGCGAACCCTGCTCCCGCCTCTCCGGCGCGCGCGGCTTCCACTGCTGCGTTAAGGGCCAGGAGATTGGTCTGGAAGGCAATTTCGTCGATGGATTTTACGATCTTTTGAGTTTTGTCGCTGGCGTTCGAAATCTCCTGCATGAATTCCATCAGCCTGTTCATCGAGTCCCCGGCGCTCGTAGTAATTCCTTCAACCTGGTGCATCAGTTTGTCGGCCTGGGTTGCATTTTCGGCGTTCTGCCTTGTCATTGCAGACATTTCTTCAAGCGAAGCCGATGTCTCCTCGATTGCCGACGCCTGGTTGGCCGTACCGTCTGCCATTCGCATGCTCATGCCCGATAGCGCCCCGGCAGCCGACGATGCGTTTCCCGCTGTTTCGTTAAGACCCGAAATCACGCGGCGGATCGGCCTGTCTACGAGCCTCGAGATTATTAAAATGAGAGCCAGGGCAACCGCCAGGCTGCCAAGAAGTCCTATAAAGATATTCTTGTTGCGCATAGATTGAATGCTTGTGAACATGCTATCGCTATTCTGCTCCACAAGCAGACCGCCCAGCGTCGAACGGCTCGATCCATGACAGTGATGGCAGCTCTTTTCATTCAGAAGCGGCCGCAGAAGGCCCATGTAGTGCGTTCCATCCCGTTGCTCGTCAAACCCGGTCTCGGAGGTTTTTCCGGTTGCGAGCATGTCATTGAGCCCCTGAATGAGGGTTGGCGATTTGATGCTTCCGGATATTGGGGAATTGGCCTTGCCAGGTTCGGTAGTGAAGGCGATGATTTTATCGAAGCCAAAAACATAGATTTTGACATTTCTGCTGTTCTTTTCTAATTCCGACATCTGCTGCACGATGGTGTCGCCCCCTCCGACGGCCATGGGGCGGAGAATTTCGTTGTAGACCGCATCGGTCAAAGCGCTTGTTGAGGTTTGAAATTGCTGCCTCATTGCTTTCTGCTGATAGAAGACATTTGCGCCGATGATCGAGGTGAGCGCGACCAGAAGCAGAGCAGTGACTCCCAGAACAATTTTTAACTGCAGGCTCATCTGAATTTTCTTCATCAGTGTGCGCCTCCATAGACCAGGGGTTTATAGTTGAATGCATTTACGCGCTCCGGGTTGTGGCAGACCTCGCAGTCTTTTGAGGTAAGCTTTCCTTTGATGTCTTTGGGGTCGCCCGATTCAGCATGAATGCTGCCCGGTCCGTGACAGGCTTCGCAACCCGCGTCCTTGAGCTGAGGGGTTTCCTGCTCGGACCGGAAGCCGCCTTCCTTGCCGTAGCCCGTGGTGTGGCATTCGTAACATTTCTTCACTTCGGCTTCTTCCAGGCTCTTTTTCAGGAGGCTGAGGTTCCGGAATGAATGAGCCTTCTTGTTGAACTGTTTGAAGGCGCGATACTCGTCTGTATGGCATTCCTTACACCCCTCGGAACCGACATACTTAGGCTGCTCAGCGCACCGCGCTTTTTCTGTCTTCCAACCGGAAAGCGAAAACAGAAAGCATAGGGCGAATAAGACAATAATGGAACGCATCTTGTAATTATACATACCCGAGCCCCCAATCTGTGAATGACCTCAAAATAAACCGGGAAGTGATACACCCACTCATCAACATCGCGGAAGCCCTCTACGATTCTAACGTCAATAATTTCAAGAGATCGAAGAAGCATCATCAATGTTCATGAGAGTTGATTCGGACAGAAATGAAAATTTCTTTAGTATTTTGTAAGCAAAAAATCACTTTTTTGAGAACTTAGAATAATTGAAGATGCACGAGCAAAGATGCACGAGCAAAGATGCACAAGCAAAGATGCACAAACTAACGCAAAAAAGCCGGAAACTTTCTCAGCTTCCGGCTTTGATTGCGGCCGCCGTCGTTTGGCAGGGTGATGAAAAAGAGTTCTCTGGTGGGAAAAACGCCTAAAAATTGCTAATGATGTCGTCATTCCGGCGAAAGCCGGTACAGGGTGACGCATGCAGGGTTTTCCCCCTGCTGTGGGAATTCCAATCCCTTTTAATCACCCTGTCAGGCTTTGATTATCCTGGCATCAACCACCAGCATGCCGTCGGGATAGGCTATCACCGGGTTGAGGTCTATTTCGACGATTTCCGGGTGTTCTTCGGCGATGGCGGCAATTCGGAGAAGCCCGTCAACAACGGCGTTCTCATCTATTGGGAGACGGCCCCGGAAACCTTTGAGAAGAGGGGCACCCCGGATTTGGCGAAGCATTGCGCAAGCGTGTTCGCGCGTGAGCGGAAGCAGATTCATCGAGACGTCTCGAAACAGCTCGACGGTAACTCCCCCCAGTCCGAACATTATTACCGGCCCAAACTGTGGGTCCCTGCTCAGTCCGATAAGAAGCTCCACGCCCGGGGCGGCCATCGCGCACACCACCACTCCGCTCACTCTGGCGGCCGGAAACCTGTGTGCGGCATCTGCCATCATTTTGGCGTAAGCATCCCGAAGCTGGCCGGGCGTCTGAAGGTTGAGGCGCACGCCGCCCCAGTCGGACTTGTGGAGGATGTCGGGCGAATTGATTTTGAGGGCTACCGGAAATCCCATCCGGTGTGCAAGATGGACCGCTGTGCCGGGACTTGCAGCGGGGCGGGCGAAAATGCACTCGAAACCCATGGATTCAAGGAATTCGAAGCTCTCAATGGTATCCATCTGCGAGCGTCCGGAGGTTTCGGGAAGCGTGTATTTGGCCTTCTCCCCCTTTTTCCCTGCCGGGATGAGCTGTGAAAGCGCCCGAATGCCTCTCTCAGGGGTCTGGAAAACGGGGACGCCCTTACGCTGCATCTTCAGCCTCTCGGCCCTTTCGACCTTTGCGCCGCCGAGAAATATGACAAGCTCATTTTCGTTCGGGGTCACCGATTCGGAAGCATTCAGGATCGGGTCGCCGAATATAACTCCAACCGTGTCGAAATGTGGGCGCGCCATATCGATCACCTCTTTGAACATTTTTGAGGTGGCGTCACCCGTAAGGTCGAGCGGGTTCGAACGTATTGCATGGCCGGGGACAATACTTTCAAGCGAATCAAACAGTTGCGCTGGAAGCGGAGCCGTGTCGAGGCCTTCTCTTTCAGCCGCGTCGGTGGCAAGAATGGCCGCTCCACCGGAGGTCGTCACAAAAACTATCCTGTTGCCTGAGGGCGGTTTGAGATAGGCGAAAGCCTTTGAGAAGTCATAGAGATCTTCGAAGGTTTCGGCCCGGTTTATGCCGTAGCGGGCAAGAAGCGAAGAATAGACCGCATCGGTGCCCGCAAGCGACCGGGTGTGGGACTCGGCGGCTATCCTGCCGCGCGGCGTGCGGCCGGATTTAAGCATGACAACGGGTTTCGTTACGGCTTCAAGCAAGTTGCGGAACCCTTCCGGCTCTTTTATACCTTCGAGGTAGCAAGCGATCACCTTCGTATTGGGGTCGGATTCGTAGTGCTCGATCAGATCGACTTCATTTATGTCCGCGCGATTTCCCAGGCCCGCAAAACCGGAGACTCCCAGTTCGTCCTCCTCGAACCAGTCGAGCATAGCCGCCCCGACGGTACCGCTCTGGCTGATAACGGCTATACGGCCTTTTCGAGTCAGAAGAGGCCATGTGGCGCACATCGGGTGGTAAGGATTGTTCACGCCCTGGCAATTCGGCCCTAGCAAGCGAACCCCGTTTAGCGCGGCAACCTCGGCCAGTCTTCTCTGGAGTTGCTCTCCTTCCGGGCCGGCCTCGCTGAATCCTCCAGATATAACGATCGCGCCCCGTATGCCATGTTCGCCGCAATCTTGCAGCGCCTGAACCGCTATTTTCGCCGGGACTATGACCAGGGCCAAATCCACCGGTTCGGGGATTTCCTTGACATTCTTGTAACAGTTTAGCCCAAGAATGCTGCCGGTCTTGGGGTTTATCGGATAAAGCGCGCCCGGAAAACCGCCCTCTATGAGGTTTTTCAAGATCTCGTGACCATACTTTCGCGGATCGTCCGAAGCCCCGATCACGGCTATGCTTGCGGGATTGAATATGAATCCGAGTTTTGACGGCATGAGGGCCTCTCCATGGGGATGCCAAGATCCCCCAAAGCTGGATTGCTGCGTAGCTGTGTGGTTACCGGCTAGTTTCCATCCGGATTCTTTGACCTCAAAAAAGTCCTTTTCCGCCCTGGGGCTTGGGAACCGGGACCGCCGCGCCTCGCGGAGCGTCGAGATTCTTGCGGTGGCCGCAGAGGCTTCAGGGGGCTCGATCACCGATCTCGACAGCCCGCCCACCCACCCGCGAGGCGGCACCCAAGTACGCCTCTGCGCAACCCCTTGATTTCCTTGCCGGGACGAAAAATGCCTCCTTTTCGAATCGGAAACGGCCAGCGTTCCATCCCGAGTTTCCGGATGGACGCCGACTATGCCTTTTTAGCCTTTTCGGCCACCCTGGCGTTGAACTTGTCGGCAACGATTATAAACCGCTCATGGGTGGCTTCTCCGATCTTTTCCACCTCATCGAAGGCCTCCAGACTGAAAGTGAGCTTTCGCCCTTCGACGGCGGTGACTTCGGTCCGCACCCGAATCTTCATTCCAAGGGGCGTGGCGGCAGTGTGCTTGAGATTCATCGAAATCCCGACGGATTGTTCGCCCGGATTGATATGTTCGTTCATGAGCTCCGCCGAGACGCGTTCCATGAGGCCACCCAGGCACGGCGTAGCGAAGACGTCGGGGAGATTGGGATAAAAACGGCGAGCGGAATCTTCCTGAGTGGAATCTACAGTCAATTCCCGGCTCATGCCCGGCTGAAAAGGTGCACTCATAAACTTAAACCCTCCCGGCTGCAAATGTTAAGTTATAGATTGAAGATGCTCGTCCGGAAACTGCGGGGCATGGGGCCCTGGTTCAGCGCAGCAGGCGGTGCGCGCACTGCCTGCCCTTTTTCCGGACCGCCTGAAAGTTTGGAGGATTACACGTTTCTTTTTTGCGGTCAAACCAAAAATTCAGCGATGGGTCTTGGGCCGTGTCGCTACTGAAGCCAAGTTATTTGACTTTGGGTCAACCGCTTCTTATTTTCAAAATCCAATCACCTGGGCCGTGGCCAGGAAGCGCGTGTGGCTGTCTCCTTTAATCTGCTAATTTCTCAAACCATGGAGCGAAGAGATGTCCAAGACTCAAAAGGACCTGATGGATGCTTTTGCAGGCGAATCTCAGGCAAACAGAAAGTATCTGGCCTATTGCCAGAGGGCCGAAGACGAGTTTCTGCACGGAGTGGCAAAGCTTTTCCGAGCCATCGCCGAGGCCGAAACCATACATGCTATCAAACACCTGCGCACGGCAGGTATGGTGAAGAGCACCAGGGAAAACCTGGAGGACGCTCTGGCCGGTGAAACACATGAATTCAAGACTATGTATCCGGCAATGATAGCGGATGCGAAAGAGGAGGGGCAAAAGTCGGCTGAAATCAGCTTTGACTACGCCAACAAGGTGGAAGCCGTCCATGCGCAACTGTACAGAAAGGCGCTTGCCGATCCCGACAAATTTCCGGTGCAGGATTACTGGATCTGCAAAATCTGCGGGTACACCGCAGAGAAGGAAACTCCCGACGTGTGCCCGGTATGCGGCGCAAATATGAAGGCTTTTTACAAGGTTTGATATTGCAGGTCTGAGGGTGGGCGCAAGTGTATCCCGCCAGAGGCCGAACTCCGCGAAGGTTGTGGATGCGCTGAAAGCGCAGCTGCCCTACTCGCTGACAGCAGGTATCCCGTCGAGACTGTGCGCTTTTCGCACCGCCCTGAGGATGGCTTGCCCTGCGGCTATGACGGCCAGCGCGCCGATAAGGCTCACTTCCACGCCTTCCAGGGCGCCGCAGCTCAAGGCAAAAACGGCGTCCCCATCGTATTGCGTGTGTGTCGGGTAGATTGTCCTGGCAAGTCCATCGTGGGTCATCTGGGCTACCTTGGTCAACTGGACCTTATTTAATAGAGCGTTGGTCGCAACAGCTCCGATAACCGTGCTTTCTCCGGCTGGAAACCCCCCCAGGAAGCCGGTCATCTTCATCAGCGCTGGGATGGTATCGACCAGTTGGCGGCTCTCGGGGCTCTTTCTTGCGCCGGCAATTTTCATACCCGTATCCGGGTCGCCTATCTCTCCGAATGCGTTTACAACCATGAGCGCCCCAACTTTGAGTCCAGCCGCTCCGTGGAGCAAACTGCTCCCGACGCCTCCCTTCATGCAGCGATCGAACCCAAAGAGCTTTCCGACTGTCGCTCCGGCTCCGGCGCCGGCGTTGCCTTCCTCGACGGGTCCCGACGTTGCGTTCCGGCAAGCCTCGATGGCCAATTCCGCGCCGGGATAGACCCCCGTTCTGTTGACCCCCAGGTCAAAGATGATAGCGCCTGCGACTATAGGCACCACTCCGTAGCCGGTGACAAAGCCGACATTGCGTTCTTTCAGGTATCTTCTCACCCCGTCGGCGGCGCTCAACCCGAAGGCGCTTCCTCCTGAGAAGAAGATCCCGTGTGCTTTTTCAACCAAATTGAGAGGGTTCAATGTATCGGCCCCAAAGGTTCCCGGCGCCCCTCCCCTGATGTCAACTCCAGCCACCGCGCCCCCCTCGGGCAAAATAATCGTGCATCCGCTGGGGATCCCTTCCAGCCGGGCGTGGCCCACCCTTACTCCTTCTATAGCCGTAATCGTGTCGTTTTCCATCCGTCAGCTTCCCCGATAATGCTAAAGCAGGTATCTATTTTGGCAATTTCCATTCCGGTTTCATTGATCCATGGGCCGGATTGCCGACCGGTCAAATGCGCCGGATCGGCATGTTACAGCAGCTTGAATTTTTCCGCAATAAGCCGCCTGAAACGCGGAGTATAGAGTAGTTCGAAGGTCTGCTCCTTTCCGGGAAACAGGCGCATTGCCTGTTGCCGCACGGCTTGAACGATCCGGTGCGCCTCATCGAGCGGCATGGGCGACTGTGCGATAAGAGCAAGAGAGAAATCAACCAGCCTCCTGAGATGTCTGATTCGTTTGTTTTCTTCCTTGATTTCAGCTTCGGTATATTGGCGTGTGGGTCCGCTGCTTTCCATATTTATTGCCTCGTTTTGAGCCGGAAATTCCCTCCGGAAAGCACTTATCGAAGTTTCAGCACCCCGGAGACAGGAGATAATTCTAATAATAACCTTTAAGTCCATGCCGCAAGCAGACGAGGCGCATTGACATTGCGCGAGGGTTTGATAATGAATATAAGTTCATATTCGAGATGGAAAACGTTCCGGACACTATAAGCTTTCAAGCGAAAACAGGCAAAAATTCAGAGGAGAGATTTCGATGAGACCGGTGGAAATTAAAAGGGACGTTTACTGGGTTGGCGCCCTGGACTGGAACATTCGCGACTTTCACGGTTACTCCACTCCGAATGGGTCCACTTATAACGCCTACCTGGCAATAGACGAAAAAATCGCGCTTTTCGATACGGTCAAGAAGCCTTTCAAAAATGACCTCATCGAGTGCATAAGCAAGATAATCGACCCCAGGCAGATCGACTACCTGATAGTGAATCACGTGGAAATGGACCATTCGGGGAGCGTGCCCGACATTGTGGAACTAGTTCGGCCGGAGAAGTTGATATGCTCGCCGATGGGCAAAAAGGCCCTCATGGACCATTACGGCCGTGAGGACTGGCCATACCATGTGGTCGAGACCGGACAAACCCTGAAGCTCGGGAAAAAAACGGTCAGTTTTCTTGAAACCCGTATGCTCCACTGGCCTGACAGTATGATGTCGTATATACCGGAAGACAGGCTGCTGCTGTCCAGCGACGGCTTTGGGCAGCACTGGGCAACCAGCCAGAGGTTCGACGACGAAGTTGACGCGGCTGAACTCTTTCATCACGCCGCCAAGTACTACGCCAATATCCTGCTGCTCTTTTCGCCTCTCGTTCAAAAGCTGATCGCAAAGGTTGCTGAATTGGGGCTCGACATAGATATGATAGCTCCCGATCACGGCCTTATCTGGCGAAAGGACCCCGGAGCGATAATCCAGGCTTATCAGAAATGGAGCAGGCAGGAAAGCCGTCGAAAAGCCCTTGTCATCTACGATACGATGTGGCAGGCGACCGAGAAGATGGCCTGTGCGGTTGGCGAAGGGCTAAAAGAGGGTGGCCTGGACTTTAAAATGTTCAATTTAAAGTTCAATCACCGGAGCGACATCATGACTGAGGTGCTCGACTCAAAGGCCCTCGTTCTGGGCTCCGCGACGATAAACAACGGCATGATGCCCGCAATGGCCGACCTGCTCAGCTACATGAAGGGCTTGCGCCCGGCCGGCAAAGTGGGAGCTGCCTTCGGTTCCTATGGCTGGAGCGGGGAGGCGGTAAAGCTCATCTCGGAAGCAATGCGTGAAATGAACATCAATCTGGTTGGCGATGGGGTCCGCGTTAAATATTCTCCCAAAAAAGGGGACCTGGACAGGTGCGTTGAACTGGGCCGGCAGGTTGCACGTGCGGCTTTATTGGAAGGGTGAATAGTGAGCAAGAAGCAGGAAGCAAGAAGCAGGAAGCAAGAAGCAGGAAGCAAGAAGCAGAAAGCAAGAAGCAGAAAGCAAGAAGCGGGAAGCAGGAAGCAGGAAAAGCGTAGAAACAGTGAGCAGAAAAAGCAAAAGAAAATAATTCCTCTTGGTTCTATCGCTACGCGAGGAGCGGTGAATAGTGAGCAGTGAAAAAAGGGGTTTGGAGTCGAGAAGCCTATGAAGAGAGTGCTTTTTCTGTGTTATGGGAATGCCTGCCGGAGCATAATGGCCGAAGCCCTTGCGCGCCATTTCTGGGGAGAGGGGATGGAAGCGTGTTCAGCAGGATTGATGCCCCTGGGGTATATTCCGTCCGAGACGTTGGAAGCACTCAGAGAGGCGGGGATTTCGACCGATGGACTCTATTCGAAAGGTCTCTCCGAGGCGCCGTTCGCTGATATAGACTACCTTGTAAACCTTACCCCTTTTGATGTTGCCCCGTTTATTCCCCCCGTCTTTCGGGGAAAGCTGATCCTCTGTCCTGTCCGGGACCCTTTTGGACAGGATATCGAATCCTACAGGAGAGTAAGAGAAGAGCTTAAAGGGCTGGTCAGGCAAAAGCTGCCCGGGCTTATTGGAGCAGTGAACAGTGAATAGTGAGCAGAAAAAGCAAGAGAAAATAACTCCTCTTGGTTTTATGGCTTCGTGAGGAGTAGTGAACAGTGAGCAGTGAAAAGCAAGGGGGTGCTTATAACTCAGGATACTCTGAGCAGTTGCTTTGCTCAATGTTCACTGCTCACCGTTCACTCAAAATGAGAATTGCCCTTGTAGTCGCCCTGATGATTATTTTTTCTCCGGTTCCCTTGCATACCGCCGCCGAGGGGTCATTTGACTTCGATGTAATCATAAAAAACGGGTTGATATATGACGGCTCCGGGGGCGCCCCGTTCAAGGCCGACGTGGGGGTTAAGGGGGACCGCATAGCCTCGGTCGGCGCCATAAGCGGGGCTTCCGCCGGGACCGTCATCGAGGCAAAAGACCTTGCCGTTGCGCCCGGCTTTATTAACATGCTTTCCTGGTCAACAGCTTCCCTGATAATAGACGGCCGTTCACAGAGCGAACTCCGCCAGGGGGTTACCACCGAAATCTTCGGAGAGGGCGAATCGATGGGTCCGCTCAGCCCGGAAATGAAGCGCCGGACTATTTCCGCACAGGGTGAACTCAAGTTTGATATTGCCTGGACCACGCTTTGTGAATACCTGAGCTATCTGGAGAAACGGGGAATTTCCCCGAATGTCGCCTCCTTTGTTGGCGCTGGAACTGTACGGGAAAATGTCATCGGCCTGGAGAACAAAAGGGCGACCCCTGCTCAACTCGACGAGATGTGCGAACTGGTCAGGTTCGAGATGGAGGCTGGGGCGCTGGGAGTCGGCTCCTCACTGGGTTACGCTCCGGATATGTTCGCGACAACCGATGAGCTTATCGCCCTGTGCCGCATTGCCGCGAAGTACGGCGGAATGTATATCTCTCACGTGCGAAACGAGGGGGACGCTTTGATCGAAGCGGTCGAAGAACTCCTTTGTATAAGCCGGGAGGCCGGGATTGCGGCGGAGATTTATCACCTCAAAGCCGGTGGAGAAAGAAACTGGCCTAAAATCGACCGTGTAATTTCGATGATCGAATCGGCTCGCAGGGAGGGTTTACTTATAACCGCCGACATGTACCTCTACACGGCCAGTTCGAACAGGCTTTCTTCGAGGCTGCCCGCCTGGGCGCACGAAGGCGGAGACGAGGCCCTGCTCGACAGGCTTCGAGACCCCATGCTGCGCAAAAAGATCGGCACTGAAATGCGGTTGCGGGGCAGGATGCCAAAAACGATATTGGCCGGCTTCAATGCCGAAAGGTTGCGCCCGCTCACCGGCAAGACCCTTGAAGAGGCCGCCCGAATTCGCGGAAAAGACCAGGTTGAAACCGTGCTCGAGTTGGTTGAGGAAGATAACGCCGCCACGCGTGTGGCCACATTCGTCATGAGCGAAGAAAACATCAAAAAAGAGATCCGCCAGCCCTGGGTATCTCTGGGATCGGACGCGGTGTCAATTTCGGCGGAAGGCGTGTTTCTGCATCAGTCAACCCACCCGCGCGCCTATGGAAACTTCGCAAGACTGCTTGGAAAGTATGTGCGTGAGGAAAAGGTGATTTCTCTTCAGGAAGCGGTCCGCCGCTTGACGGGTCTTCCTGCCGCCAACCTGGGTCTTGACCGCCGGGGATTGATCAAACAGGGGTATTTTGCGGACCTGGTGGTGTTTGACCCCGAAACTATCGCCGACCGGGCAACGTATGACAACCCGCACCAGTACGCAACCGGCGTGAAACATGTGCTGGTGAATGGTGTTTGTGTAATCGAAAATGGAGAGCACACAGGGGCAAAACCGGGAAGGGCGCTCTGGGGGCGGGGGAAACTCAATGGAATTGAATAGTGAAACAAACGCGCCGTCCCCGGATCAGTGTCCGCCCCGGACCCCGGAAAACTCAAGGCGGTAAACATCGCAACAACTTCTTGAAGCTATCCTTTCCCGGTTCTAAAATGGTTCACGGGCCAAGCATGCGTCTTACTCATGGCGAAATCCGCGACATCACACGGCTGCTGGAACAAGAAAACCGAAAACATGGACAATCTTTACAGAAAAACCATCCTGGGATTTGCGAAACTTCCCGTCGGTTTCGGAATTTTTGTTTTGGTTCCCGCAGGGACGCTCGATTTCTGGCAGGCATGGGTCTACTTTTTCGTCTTTGCCGCATCAACCGCACTGATTACCGCCTATTTATGGAACAAAGATCCGAAGCTCCTTGAGCGCCGAATAAACGCCGGTCCCGGAGCCGAGAAGGAAAAAAGCCAAAAGCTGATCATGTTCTTAGTCTTACTGGCATTTGCCGGCGTCATTATTGTTCCTGCCCTGGATCGTCGGTTTTCGTGGTCGGATGTTCCTCCTTGGGTCGTCATTGCGGGCGACGTTTTAGTGGCGCTCGGGTTTTTCATCACCTTCATTGTGCTCAAGGAGAATCCGTTTGCCTCAGCGACGATTGAAGTGGCCCCCGGCCAAAGAGTTATTTCAACAGGGCCGTATGCGATCGTTCGCCATCCTATGTATTCAGGAGGGCTTCTGATTATCTTCGGTACGCCTCTTGCGCTCGGGTCGTGGTGGGGGCTTTTGATATGTGTCTCTATGACCCCAATGCTCGTGTGGCGAATTCTCGAAGAGGAGTCGTTTCTTTCGAAAAATCTATCCGGGTATAAGGCGTATTGTCAGACGGTTCGCTATCGTCTGGCGCCGTTTTTCTGGTAGAAGAGGGACGATGAGTCGATTCCCACACACATGCGGAGTTCCTTGGCTTCTTGAAACATCTCTGCAGGAAACACCACCATAAGGGACTTCATGTCATCGCGGATGACTACAGCGCTCACAAACATCAGAAGGTGACGGAATGGGCATCAAGACGCAAAAGGCTCACAATCCACTTCACGCCCGCTTACGCGTCCCGGCTAAATCAGAATGAGATATGGTTCAGCATTTTTTCCGGGACACCCTTGTGGCGCTCAACGCGCCAATATCGACGATTATAGTAACCTTCAGGTGGTGATTCGATGGACCGGGGCCCCCTGATAAGCTGCTTGCGGGGTTGAATGCGGGAGATCAAGTGCACCAGAACAACCCGCCATCCGGCAGCGGACTCCCTACACCAAGTCTTTCCTGCCCTTAAGAATTTTACCGCGAACGCTTACGACTACCTCCTCGATCGGAACAGCCTTCCCGGCTTCCTGCATCCCTTTTCGAACGATAAGCGGTAGTGCGGAACAACAGGGGACCTCCATATCTATTACCGTAACGCTGCGGATGTCAGCGGTGCGAAAAATCTCGGCAAACTTCTTTACGTACTCCTCGGCATTATCGAATTTGGGGCAGCCTAGGAGGACGGCTTTCCCTCTAACGAACTTGCGGTGAAAATTGGGGTATGCCACCGGCGCGCAGTCAGACACAACCAGAAGGTCCGCTCCTTTGAGAAACGGTGCGCCAGGCGGAACGAGCCTTATCTGGATCGGCCAGTGAGAAAGCTCGGAGCGGCTTTTGTCACTCTGTTCCAGCGCAGATTCTTTTTGTGAAAGCGGTCCTTGGGAAAAGGTCTCGATTCGAGCCGAAGGACAGGCGCAGGGGGCTGTGAATTCTACGCGTTCCGGCTGCTTCTGCTCTTCGAGCTTCTGTCGTGCGAGGTGCTCTTCAACCTCTTCCGGATCGAATTCGTCGGCTTCCCGCTCGATTACACGAACCGCCCCCTGCGGGCATCCTGAAAGGCAGGCGCCCAGCCCGTCACAATAAGATTCTTTTATCAGGCGGGCTTTGCCGTCTTCAATCACCAGAGCGCCCTCCGCACAGGCAATTGCACACATCCCGCAGCCGTCGCAGAGCTGTTCGTCTATTTCAACTATTTTTCGCATTTTTTCCATCGCTTATACTCCCGATCGAAGTCATTTCGATCTGTGCATTCATATTTTAATCACTTTCACGGCCGGGCAGCACTTTCGTCCAGGACCTGTTGCCTGACCTTTTCGCCTGTTTGGGTGAGGAGAGATTCATCAAAGGTTGCATTCCCTCCGTCCTTGGGTTGACGGGTCTTGAGCGCCTCGGTCAGGTCCGCGATTCGAATCGCGTCAAAAACACACTTGAAATTGACTGAATTATCCGGCCCGCCTGCAGCGCCAAGACCGTTCAAGATAGACAGAGTTGCACGGGTCAACTCTTCCGGGGCCCCGGTTCGTGAGAGAATGGATTGGGCCTCAGTCACGTCTTCTTGAGAAAACTGTCCCCCGTTGCGGTCAGGTACGGCAGAAGCTCCGCCAGCAATGGCTGAAAGGTAAGCGGCCAGGGTGACAACTGCCGGATCTCCTCCTTCGGATTGCTGAATCCTGCCGGCGTACTCGACGACTTTCAGGGCCCACCCGATCCGCTTAAAATTTCGGCCAAGGAATTTCTTCACTTCCGCCGCTACCCGGTCTTTGAGCAGATCGGTCCTCCGGGCTAGAAGCTCCGGTGACATATCGCTCCCCAGGCACTGAGCGGCGAACCTGCAATAGGCGGCGCAGCCGAAATCCATTTTGGGGTTGAGAACTTTTGTGCCGCATTTGCGGCACTTTCTCGAACTCTCATCCTTGAAGAATTCAACCGGTCCGCCACAGTTGGGGCAATTGGATTCGCTAATGGCTTCCGGGCCCCAAAATCGGGTGTTCTGACCAGGGCACTTCATGGTTTACTCCAGTGAAAAGGTGAAGAGTGAAGATTTCACCCTTATAACTTCACTCTTCACAGCTTATTTAAGTCTAGCCCAAAATAGCCTTCAAATCCTCATCCGGGGTGGTGATCGGCTTGATCTGGAAATTCTTAACGAGCACGTCGAGAACCCCGGGGCTGATGAAGGCCGGAAGTGACGGACCGAGCCGGATGTTTTTTATGCCCAGGTGGAAAAGGGTCAGAAGAATGGCCACCGCCTTTTGTTCATACCATGACAGGACCATCGAGAGCGGCAGATCGTTTACTCCAACGTCGAATGCTTTTGCAAGCGCAATCGCGATCTGTATGGCAGAGTATGCGTCATTGCACTGACCGATGTCCAGAAGGCGCGGGATCCCTTCGATTGTCCCCAGGTCCTTATCGAAAAAGCGGAACTTGCCGCAGGCAAGCGTCAGCACTATGCAGTCCTGTGGCACTTTTTCCACGAATTCCGTGTAGTAATTGCGGCCAGGTTTTGCGCCGTCGCAGCCGGCGACCAGGAAAAAGTGGCGGATTTTCTTTCCCTTTACCGCCTCAATCACCTTGCCTGCAACGCTCATTACAGTATTTCTTGCAAATCCCACCGTCACGGTCTTTCCGTTGGCATCCTCCGCAAATCCGGGAAGCGCCAGCGCCTTTGCAATAACGGGTGTAAAGTCACGGTTTTCTATGCGGGTTGCCCCCGGCCAACCCACGCAGCCGCTCGTGAAAATGTTGTCCGCATATACTGCGGCCGGTCTCTGGATGCAATTGGTGGTCATGAGAATTGCGCCGGGAAAGTTGGGGAATTCTTTTTGCTGATTCTGCCAGGCGGTCCCGAAATGTCCGTAGAAATGCGGATATTTTTTCAGCTCCGGGTAGCCGTGGGTTGGGAGCATCTCGCCGTGGGTATAGACGTAAATGGACTTGCCCTCGCTCTGCTTGAGCAGGCCTTCAAGGTCCACGAGGTCGTGGCCGGAGATGAGTATCGCCTTACCCTTTTTGTGCCCGAGCGCGACGGGTGTCGGAACGGGATGGCCATAGGCGCCCGTGTTGCCCGCGTCGAGAAGCTCCATCGCGCGAAGGTTGACTTCGCCGCATTTGAGGACAAGCGCAATCCGGTCATTTACCGGGATGTCGTTCCTGGTCAAAGATGCAAGAGCTTCATGGATGAAGGCGTAAACCACGTCATCCTCCCGGCCGAGAATCCGCGCGTGGTCCGTGTAGGCCGCAACTCCTTTTATTCCGAAAAGAAGGGTGTGTTTGAGCGAGAGCAGGTCGGGATTTTGCTCAGGATCGGCTTTTAGCCCTACGCCCGCAGCCTGAGAAAGAAGCCCTTCGATTGTACCGGCGGGTTGGAACACGGCAGCCGGCGACGCGAAGCCGGTCTTGCCTCCGGCAGTCTCAATTTTGCTCTTGAGCTTTTCGCGTATCTTTACCGCGCGCGGTATCGTTTCGAGAAAATATTTCTGATCGAAATTTACATTTGTAAGCGTCGAAAAAAGAGATGTGCACGTAAAAGCGTTTGCCTCTTTATCAATTATTCCAACTCTCCGGGCCTCGACCGCAAAAAGCGAAAGTCCCTGGAGAGCATAAAGCAGAAGATCATGGAGATCGGCAACTTCAGGCTGCTTACCGCAAACTCCGATTTTATCGCACCCCTGGCCCTTTGCCGTCTGTTCACATTGGTAACAAAACATCGTTTGCCTCCTGATAAAATCCCTTTTAAGGTTAACTTATTGTAACTTGTGCCCTCTGTTCAGGAGGTAAATTAATCCCTGTGCCGAGAAGAGTCCTTGACTTAGATCAAAAACTCTGGATTTTTCTTCGGAAGACGGAAGACGGAAGACGGAGGACGGAGGACGGAAGACGGAGGACGGAAGACGGAGGACGGAGGACGGAAGACGGAGGACGGAAGACGGAGGACGGAGGACGGAGGACGGAGGACGGAAGACGGAGGACGGAGGACGGAGGACGGAACGTCTTTTCTCCTACTTCCTACTTCCTGCTTCCGAACTCCGTCCTCCGTAAAGGTGATTGACATGAAAATTGCTGATGAAATTTCAAAGGCCTCGCTTTTCAACGGGCTCCCGGCCGAGCAGATTGCAGAGCTGGCTCAAATCTGCCTGGATCAAAGGTATGAAAAGGGCAGGGGGCTTTTTTCGGAGGGAGAACTTGCAAGGGGATTCTATCTCGTAGTGTCCGGAAAAATCAAAATCTATAAACTCTCGCTGGAAGGAAAAGAGCAAATCCTCCATATATTCGGTAGCGGTGAAATTTTGGGGGAAGTCCCGGTTTTTGCTGGGGGAAGTTATCCGGCTAACGCTGAGGCCCTCGAACCCAGCCGGGCGCTGTTGTTTCCAAGGATGTCCTTTTTGGAGCTGATAGGCAGGGAGCCTGCCATAGCCGTTAACATGCTGGGTATACTTTCTCAGCGCCTGCGCCGGTTTACTCACCTGATCGAGGACCTGTCGCTGAAAGAAGTTCCGGGCAGACTTGCGGCATACCTGATCTATCTTGGCGAGCGGGGCGAAAGCCGGCAAGTCCTCGAACTCGAAATAACGAAGGCGCAACTGGCAAGCCTGCTTGGAACAATCCCGGAGACGCTTTCGCGGATCCTGACAAAATTGGCTCAGCAGGGGATCATCTCAGTAGATGGCCGAAAGATCAGGGTACTCGACCTCAAATCATTGGAATCCCTGGCAGCGGGCGGAAAAGTTCTGATTTGATCTGCCCATGGGGCGGCGCAGCGATGCGGAGATGGGGCGGCACGTAGACATCTTCCTCTTACCCCTCTAGTCCGTTCAGTTTATAATGAGTGCCGTCGCGGTAACTCCACGCTCCGCGAGGTGGATGAAAGTAGTCTATGTCAAAGTCTTCCTATTTTGCAGGCTGGCTCATCGACGGGACGGGAACTCCTGCGCAACAGGATATCCTGATCCGCGTGGAAAACGGCTTAATTTCATCTCTGGAAAAACTTTCATCTCTGGAAAAACTTTCAAGTCTGAAAAAACGTTCATCCCTTGAAAATGCAAATCTTGTGGAATTGAAAGGCTTGGGTCTCACGGTTGAAGCATATCCCAACTGCACCATACTGCCCGGACTAATTGACTGTCATGTGCATCTGTCCATGTCCGGTAAGGTCGATCAAAGGCTGCGTTTTCGGCAGCTTATGAATGAGTTCGCTCAAAACAGCCCCCTCATTTGTCAAAGAATAGAGAAAAGCCTTGCGCTTGGGATCATGGCGCTTAGAGATGGGGGGGATATCGGGGGGCACACGCTCAAGTATATTAAACAAAACGGTCCCTCGGGCGTCGATGTCAAATGTGCAGGAAAAGGGTGGCGCGCGTCCGGCAGGTATGGAAAGATCATAGGCCATGTTCCGGAGAGCGGCTCAACCCTTGCCCAGAGCATAAGAGCGAACCTCGATGTAATCGATCACATAAAGATTATCAATTCGGGCATAAACAGCCTGAATGAATTCGGCCGGGAGACCCCGCCCCAATTCAACCGGGATGAACTCGAAGCGGCTTTTAAAGATGCGCGGGATCTCGGGCTTAAGACAATGGTCCACGCGAACGGCAAGCTTCCGGTGCAATTTGGCGTTGAGGCAGGATGCGATTCAATCGAACATGGCTTCTTCATGGGCGAGGACAATATGAAAAGGATGGCCGACCGGCAGGTCTTTTGGGTGCCTACGGCGTTTACCATGAAAGCTATGCGCAGGCATATGCCCGCCGGGAGCGTGCAGTCTGTGGCAGCGTCCAGAATGCTGGAAAATCAGCTTGAGCAGATGGGTCGAGCCCGGGAGCTTGGGGTAAGGTTTGCAGCGGGAACTGACGCAGGATCGTTTGGAGTCAGGCATGGCGTAGCCCTGGCCGAGGAATTGAAACTTATGATAGAGGCGGGATTTTCTGTCGAAGAGGCCATCTGCTGCGCAACATCGCAAGGCGCCCGGCTGCTTGGTTTGGAGCATGAGTTCGGGCGGCTTGGCCGGGGAATGCCTGCGAATTTTATAATTGTTGAACGGACCGCCTTCCAGTCTTCCGGATTCCCTGGGGGAAGTCAAAGCGGTCTATGTAAGAGATAAGAGGATCAGCCCAAAGGCGTGTCATTCTGAATCGGCGGCTGCGGCGCTCCCGAACCTCATTTGAAAATCCCTGGTAAAATCTTTAGCAGGGGTTTTAGGCCCGACAGGCGGACTTGCAGTTCTTGAGGATAGAAGAGTTTCATCGCTGTCAAAAGGCCCCGGTAGAGTGCTTCATCATACGGGCGGTGCCAGAGGATACGCAATCCGTTGCCTGCGCTTGCCGACCTCGATAAATTCTTATATATCGATAAGGCTCACAATCTCAAAGAATCGAGAGGCTGCCTGGGCGGCCGCATCTCCACCGGCAAAGCAGGGGAGACGACAAGCCGCTTCAGGCCCTGTGAGGCTGATGAGGCGTATAAGGAACAGAGGCGGCATAATCGCAAACGTTTAAAAAACTTGCAATAAGACGTATTTATGACTAATTAATCTGCAAGCGGAAACATCTTATAATGAACTTGCAGTTTCCGAACTCAACAATCACCGCCATCCGACGGGAGCAACGGATCGCGGAAATAAGTGCTTGGGGGGCAAGCATGAAATTATTTGACAATAGCGGCACAATGTCTCGCGCTGCCGATGGGCAAAGGGTTCGGAGGGACCTTGACATTGGGGGTGGAAGGGGGCCTGCCGCAGGTTGTCCTGAGCCGGTGAGATTGTCTGAAGAAGCCGGTTGGCCTCGTTCGAAACAGGCCGCCACTATCCGTAGTTCCTGGATACCGCAGATAGAAGCAGCGATCAGGAAATCAAGCGATTATTTTTTCAGGGTCCAGTATCCCGAGGGCTACTGGTGGGCCGAACTGGAGTCAAACGTCACTATAACGAGTGAGTATGTTATGCTCACGCGCCTTCTTGACATTCCCATTGCCGAGAAGCGGAGCGCAATAGCAAGGTATCTTTTCAAACATCAGAATGAAAACGGCTCCTGGGGCCTTTGTTACGGCGACGGCGGCGATCTCAGCACAACAATCGAAGCCTATTTCGCCCTTAAACTCCTTGGGGAAGATCCGGGGTCTGAGCCTTTGGCGAAAGCGAGGGCCTTCATTCTCCAGCACGGCGGCATAGAAGCTTCTCGCGTTTTCACGAAAATGTGGCTTGCGCAGTTCGACCAATATGACTGGCACAAAGTTCCCTCTATGCCGGTCGAACTAACGCTCCTCCCGCCTGAGTTTTATTTCAACATCTATGAGTTTTCCAGTTGGGCCAGGGGCACGGCAGTACCCCTTTCGATCGTGCTCTGCATCAGGCCAAAATTCAGACTTCCCGGTTCTCTTTGCCTTCAGGAGCTTTTCGTCCCGGTGCATGGCAAAAAACTGGATTCCCGGATAAACAAGCTCTTTTTTGTCTTCGACCGTATTGCAAAAATACTTGAGAAAAGGCCGATCAGGAAGCTTCGCCGCAGGGCGATTGCGGCCGCCAGGGACTGGATCATCGATCACCAGGAGGATAGCGGAGACTGGGGTGGAATCCAACCTCCCATGGTCTATTCTATGCTTGCCCTCCACTACCTGGGATTTCCGCTTTCTAATGAGGTTATGGCAAAGGGGCTTAAAGCCATTGAGGATTTCTGCATCGAGGACGAGGATGGACTGCGGATGCAGTCCTGTATATCCCCGGTTTGGGATGCGGCGCTTACGGCGCTGGCGTTGCTCGAGTCGGGGATTAGTCCCGAACATCCGGCCCTAGAAAAAACGGCGCGATGGCTGATATCCCAGCAGATACTGACAGGGGGCGACTGGCAGTTCAAGAATAGCTCTCCGCCTGGTGGATGGGCCTTCGAATTTTTCAACTCGCGCTACCCTGATGTTGACGATTCGGCTGTCGTTTTGAACGTGCTCAACCGCTTCAGTCCGCAAAGATCCGATGGGCTGGAATCAGCCAACTCGCGCGGGATGCAATGGCTCATCAGCATGCAAAGTTCAAACGGCGGCTGGGCGGCATTTGACAGAGACAACGGTATGGATATCCTTAATCGTATACCGTTTGGCGATACCGAAGCGATGGTGGACCCTCCGACGGCGGACGTAACCGGCAGGGTGCTGGAGGTTATGGGATTCTGCGGATACGATTGCAGCCATCCTGCCGCAAAGCGCGGCGTCGGGTTTCTTAAAAACCTGCAGGAAAAGGACGGGTGCTGGTGGGGGCGCTGGGGCGTCAACTACATTTATGGCACATGGTCTGCTCTGCGGGGGCTGATCTCGATTGGGGAGGACCCGAAGTCGCCTTGCATCAGAGCGGCAATGCACTGGCTAAAAGACCACCAGAACGCGGATGGGGGCTGGGGTGAGACGTGCGATTCCTATAGACGGCCCGAACTGCGCGGCCAGGGTCCCAGCACTGCATCTCAAACCGCCTGGGCAATAATGGGTCTTCTGGCAGGGAATGAAGAAAAATCCCCGGAGGTAAGCAAGGGCATCCAGTACCTGTTAAGGAACCAAAAACCCGACGGGACCTGGGATGAGATATACTTCACCGGGACCGGGTTCCCTAAACATTTCTATATAAGATATCACAATTACCGGAACTGCTTTCCACTGATGGCGCTGGGACAGTATGTGAAGAAGCTGGGGCAGTAGGGAGGGCAGGCTTGCCTGCCGGTTCGTGACCAGGAAGAAAGCCGGAAGACGAGTGGTTGCGCAATCACTGGTGTCCGGCTATAAATAGTTGAAATCAAAAGATAACTGACTAAGGAAAACGTAGTGCTTCCCCGTCTCAGGGTCCAGGTGGGCGATTCTGCATAGAGGAATGTGACACTCCTTGGCCTTGGCGCCCGCAAGAAGGTACACAGCTACAGAATTAAGCGTGCAAAAACCACCAGATCATTTCGACTGCCGCCGGAATGATGTGAATGAGAGATCCTTTCTGTTTTGTTCACCTTATTTTGTGGGCCTGTAATAAGCGACGGCGGAGGGTGCGAATGAGAAAAAGGATCTTCTTCATCTGCGGTTCGATGAATCAGACAACCCAAATGCACCAGATTTCCAAGCACCTTTCCGACTACGAGCATTCCTTCTCGCCTTATTACTGCGACGGCTTTGACGAGATTCTTAGAAAACTCGGGTTGATCGAGTTCACGATCGCAGGCAACAAGGTGGTGGGACGCTGCCGGACGTATCTGCAGAATCATGGTCTTCTCATCGACTACCGGGGAAATAATCAGCCCTACGACCTTGTGGTTACCTGCTCGGACGTATACCTCCAGAAGAACATTCGAGACGACAGGATCGTACTGGTTCAGGAGGGGATTACCGACCCGGAATCCATTATGTTTCATATCGTCAAGCACTTACGATTCCTTCCACGATGGATGGGGGGAACGGCGACGACCGGTCTCAGCGATGCATACCGGGCTTTTTGTGTCGCAAGCGAGGGATATCGCGATTTTTTCATACGAAAAGGCGTGCGGCCCGAGAAGATAGTCGTTACGGGAATACCCAATTTCGATGACTGCCGGCGATATTGCACTAACGATTTTCCCTACAGGGGCTACGTGCTGGCCTGCACGTCGCCTCTGAGGGAGTTGTTCCGGCGCGAGGACCGTGAGGCTTTCATACGAAGGGCTGTGGAGATAGCCGGGGGCCGGCAGCTTATCTTCAAGCTTCACCCGATCGAAAATGTCGAGCGCGCCACCAGGGAAATCACGGCGCAGGCTCCGGGCGCCATGGTGTTCGCGACTGGGAGCGCTGAAGAAATGATCGCCAACTGCGATGTTCTGCTCACTCGGTTTTCGTCGACTGCCTTCGTTGGCGTTGCGCTGGGTAAGGAGACTTATTCGGACTTCGATATGGACGAATTGCGGCGACTCATGCCCCTTCAGAACGGCTCGGCGGCTTTGAACATCGCCAATGTCTGCCGCCGGGTTCTCGAGGAGAAATGACGGCTGCGGCCACACATGTGGTGTGTAGATGCCCAAACCCGAACTCGAAACCTTTAACCTGACGTTCTTTGCCGCAATGACCGGGAGTGGTCGGGAGCAGACGGCCCCTTCCTCCTTGACAGCCAGCCGGGTGAATGTTATCGGAAACACGCCGGTAAGCAATTTCTTATCATCTATCGCGGGAATGATAATTGAAGGCTTTGGTTACAGGAGCGACAGGATTTATCGGGAGCCACCTGGTGGAAGCCCTCGTTCAACGAGGAGTCCAAGTCAGGTGCCTCGTTCGGGATAAGAGGCATTTAGGGTGGGTGAAGGACGCCCCCGTTGAGTTTGTAGTGGGAAATTGCCAGGAGAAAAATTCCCTAATAGAGGGTGTGAAAGGCGTCGATCAGGTGTTTCATCTTGCGGGCGCGATAGCGGCCGTAAAAGAAAAAAACTTTTTCGAAGTGAATGCCCTGGGTACTGAGAACATTGTCCACGCTTGCATCGAAAACAATTCCCATCTCAAAAAATTCATCTATCTTTCGAGCCAGGCAGCAGCAGGTCCATGTCGGAGCGGTGGGAAGAAAAAGGAATCCGACCCCTGCCACCCGGTTTCGCCCTATGGGAAAAGCAAATTACTGGGGGAGCGATTGGCCTTGTCCCACTCTCAAGAGATTCCTCTCCTCATCCTGCGGCCTTGTGCCGTCTATGGGCCCAGGGATAAAGGCTTTTATGATCTTTTGAAGTGGTTTTCGAAGGGCGTCAAGCCCTGTCTCATCGGCCATGATCAACACATCAGCATGTGCTATGTTCAGGACCTTGTACGAGCGATCCTGTTGGCTGCTGAGACCCAGACAGAGAGTGGAGAAATATTTTTTCTGTCTGATGGTCAAGACTACCGGATGGAGGAAATTGGTGATATCTTCGCGCAAGCGATGGAGATAAGCGCTCTGAAGCTTCGCATTCCCAAACAGTTGCTGTTCGGCATGGCCTTTTTTGCAGAATGTTTGTCCCGAGTCTCCGGGAAGCCTTCCATCATGAGCAGAGGCAAGGTAGAGGAAATGATTTGGAAAAATTGGCTCTGTGACATTACAAAGGCCAGGGCCTTATTGGGTTTCGAGCCACGAATTTCTCTTGTCCGGGGAGCTGCATTAACAGTCGCCTGGTACAAAAAAGAAAATTGGCTGTAGCGATATTGTCGGAATGTTTCGGTGATAACCTCTAAAAAAGGGCAATCATGGCCGGCATTGAGATCATTACTGCGGAAAGAAGATCGGAACTCAAGGACTTTATAGACCTGCCCTGGAAAATCTATGCCGGGGACCCCAAATGGGTCCCCCCCCTTAAGAAAGAGGTTCGCCATCTGCTCGACCCAGGCAGACACCCTTTCTGGGAGTTTTCCGAGCGCATTCTCTTTCTGGCCCGACGTGGCTCGGAGACTGTGGGAAGGATCGCGGGCATCATAGATCGCCATAATAACGAGTTCCACAGCGAACAGATGGGCGCTTGGGGATTCTTCGAATGTGCTGACGATCTGGAAGCCGCCGCGTCCCTCTTCTCCTCCGTGGAGACGTGGGTCCGCCAGAAAGGGATGACGTTCCTGAGAGGCCCGCTCAACCCATCCATAAATTACGAGGTAGGCTTGCTCATTGAGGGGTTCGAGTATCCGCCTGCTCTGATGATGACTTACAATCCCTCTTACTACCCTAGGTTGGCCGAATCGTGCGGTTTCACCAAAGAGAAGGACCTGTTTTCCTTCCGGGTGGATAGCAATTACCAGCTTCCCGAGTGGATGGATAGTTTTGCCCAACGGCTGGCCCAAAAAAAAGGCATCCGCATCCGGAGTTTTCGCCTAAAAGAGCCGGTCCCTGAGCTTGCTCTGGTCAGGGATATATATAACGACTGCTGGTCCGGCAACTGGGGTTATGTCCCCTTGAGCGATAATGAGACATTGGAGATGGGAAAGAGCATGGTGAAAATCGGGGACCCGGACCTGGCTTTCTTCATCTATTATGAGGATGAACCCGCAGGGATCTGCGTGGTCTTGCCCGACATCAATCCTTTGCTCAAGCGTCTCAACGGGCGCATCGGCCTGCAGGGTTTGCTGAAGGTCCTCTTATATCGGCGGGAGATCATCGGATTGAGGGGTTTGCTCTTCGGGACCAAAGAGAAGTATCGGCAACTGGGAATCCCCATGCTGGCCTTACGCCACCTGTTGGAGCTTGTGAAGAAGAAAGAACAATATCACTATATGGAGCTGGGCTGGACCCTGGAGGACAACGAGTCGATCAACTTGTTGATAGAGGAAGGCGGCGGAAGAATACACAATAAATATCGCATATTTAGAAAGTCTTTATAACTACTGAAGGCGAGAGTATCGCGTTAAAACGGGGGACTGTTCATATTGACTGCAAATAGGGTTCCAATCATTGCTTTTGTCTGGCGGCCTGAAGATATGATCCCGCCGGTGACCCAAATGGCGCATCGAACGGGGAGCAGGGCCATCTTCGATTTTTCCATGATGGGGGAGGACGATCTCCTTTCTTTCCTACGAAAAACTGACCCTGCCGGCCAGGTCTGGGACATCAAGATTTCTGCCCCTGCCTTTATGGACCAGTCTTTGGGGCAGTTGTTGAAAGCAACAGGGGTGCAAAACATCTGGGTCGAATGCCACCCCCAGTTTTTCCCGGGGGACCCTTCCGCCTTTCTGCAGAGATTGAAGGAATCGTCGGAAGACCACCGTTGTTTCCCTATCATCGGTGACCTGAAACTGCTGTCGGCTATTTTGACAGATAGCTCGGGGATCGGGCGCGTCGTCCTGAAAGGATGCGAGGCATCCGGGTTCGTGAGCGGTGAGACGACTTTGGCTCTATATTCAGCGGCCAAGGGAATGCTGCGCAACCCCTCGAAGTCGCAGGACATTCTCATCTGGGGAAGCGTCTGCACTCCTGAGGCGGCGGCGGCCTTATTGTCCACCGGGGCCACGGGGATCGTCTTCGAGAGCGTCCATTGGCTGACTGACCTGGTTGCCGTAGACGATCTCCAACGCCAGCGGCTCTCCAACCTGCGCCTGGACTCCACCGATCTGGTCGGCCTCGACATGCAGGTCCCCTGTCGCCTTTTCAACAAGGGAAACTCTATCGCGTTCAAGGAGATAAAAAAGTTCGAGAACTCGTTGTGCGGTGCGAAGATCACGGAGGAAAGCCGCCGTTCCTTCGCAGGCCGAGTGAGTGCCGGGGTCCTCCACCCTCTTGAGAGCCATTTCACCCCGGACGAGGCCATCCCTCTGGGTGTGGAGGCAGCCTTTGCTGAATCTTTCGCCAAGCGTTTTGGGACGGAGACCGAGCAGGCCGTTGAGTCCTTCATGGACGAGATTCGCAACTTATGCCGCATGGCTGAGCTGAAAAGGGATTGCTTTTTAGACAGCCCTATAGCCGGAGAAATGGGAGTCCAATATCCCTTTATTCAGGGGGGCATGTCCTGTATCACTGATGTGCCTGAGTTTGCCTCAAGGGTTGCCGAGGCCGGCGGATTACCCACCATCGCCCTTGGCCTGACGGACGCAGAGACCCTTGATCGGAGGCTGGGACGGTTGCCGGAGATAATGAGAGGACGCCCTTATGCAGTGAATATCGTTTCTCTGGCGGAGAACCCTTTCCGGGAGACCCATCTGGCCTGGATAAAGAAACACAAGCCCCGTTTTGCGGTGATCGCAGGAGGAGATCTCTCACCTTTAGGGGAACTGATAGAATGCGGTTTGGAGGTAATATATATCGCCCCCGATGAAGCCCTTTTGATGCTCGCTCTTGAGGCCGGCGTCCGGTATGTGATCTGCGAGGGATATGAGGCCGGCGGGCACGTGGGGCGCCATAGCACACTCACCCTTTCTCAAAGAGTGTTGGATCTGAAACGGCTGAAACCATCCCTGTTCCAAAATTGCCGCATTGTTCTTGCCGGTGGAATCTTCAATCGGGAGACCGCATTCATAGCAGCCATGCTAGGAGCGGATGCCATCCAGATGGGCACCGCGTATCTGGCCACCAGGGAGATCGTTGAGACGTGTGCACTGACGGAGCTCTATCAGCGTATGATCCTGGAATCGCCTCCGGGCGGAACGGTCGTTTCAGGCAAGGAAACCGGACTGCGGGTGCGATCCTTGAGGACCCCGAGAACGGATGCTGTTTTATCCCTGGAGAGAGAGTTTGCAGCGGGTGAGCAAGACGAGCATTCCTTCCGTACGAGAATAGAAGAGATGACAGCAGGGAGCCTGTTCGCTGCGGCCCGAGGTATCGACAGACCGTGCGGGGCGCTTCTGGACGAGCGGGCCTGCCTGGAACGCGGGCAGTTCATGAGTGGGGCTTGCGCCGGTCTTATCAGTAAGGTCCTGGATCTGCCGTCCTTACATCGCGAACTGGCCGAAGGCCCTCTTATGCTGCATCAGCCATTTGATGGGTCCATCGAGAAAATGCCGGAACCTTCGACACCCGCTCCGCACCCCGCAAAGACCCTATCCAGAGGGATTGGCCATGGACTGGAGCAGGTAGCGCCGCATAGAGTCGCCCATGAAAGGGTTGCCATCACCGGGATGGGTGTTCTCAATGCCTTAGGGAAGGCTCCGGAAGAGGTATGGGCTTCATGCCTGGCGATGAAAAGCGGGATTACTCTGGTTCCGTCTTCCCGGTGGGATCATGAGCGTTTTTATGATCCCCGACCGTTCGTTCCGGGCAAGACTTACTGCAAGGTTGGCGCCTTCCTGGACTTTCATATATCCCGCAACGAGATCGGGGTCCCCCCACATGATTTCCGATCCATGACCGAAGCCACAAAGATCACCATGTGGCTGGCGGAGAAAGCCATCGGGGCGTCCGGCATCCTGGAGTCGAACATCCCACGGGAGCGAATCGCGGTTCTCATCTCCCAGAACTCGGGAGAGGCGGCGGCGACGCTCACCGATTTGATCATAACCGGGTACTCTAACGACATCCTTGCCGATATCAACAGGGCCCTTCAACTCAGTCCGGATCAGGTTAGCGCTGTCGAACGTGAGATGAAATCCGGACGCCTGGTCACGGACGATACCACGCTCCTGGGCAGACTCAATTCCGCAGCCGCCGGCTTCATTTGCAATCGGTATGGGTTCATGGGCCCGAGTCATTCTGTTTCCGCAGCCTGCGCGACCTCACTGGTCGCACTTCACAGCGCCATCCAGATGGTCCGAACCGGCGTCATCGATGCAGCCATCGTAGGAGGGGGCGAGGATAGTCTCAGGCACATACATTTTCTGGAATTTTCGGCCCTGGGCGCTCTTTTCGGGTTGTCCGGGCAGGAAAGGCCCGCTCACGAAACCTCCCGCCCCTTCGATGCCCAAAGAGACGGGATGGTCCTGGGCGAAGGCGGGGCGGTAATTGTCATCGAGCGGGAAAGTTCGGCCCGTGCAAGGGGGGCGCTTGTACACGCAGTTATAACGGGCATGGGAGCGAGCAACAACCATCTGGGCATGGTGGAGTCCTCCAGTGTCACCCAGGAGATCGCCATCCGCGCCTCTTTCCAGGGGACACCCTATGGGCCGGATACTGTGGACCTGGTGGAATGCCATGCGACGAGCACCCGGCAAGGAGACGTAGAGGAGGTCCGCGCCCTGAAGTCCATCTTCAATTCCTCCAGGCGCACGATCCTCACCTCATTCAAATCCCAGATCGGACACACTCTCGGCGCCTCTGGCCTCATCAGCCTTATTCGAGGAGTTATGGCCATGAAGGCGGGGGTTTTCCCTCCCACCCTCAATTATATAAATCCAGACCCGGAAATCGACCTGGAGGGATCGGGGTTCTTCATCGCCCCCGAGCCGCTTGACTGGGAATGCAGGACCGACCGGCCAAGAAGGTTTCAGGTCAACGCTTTCGGGTTTGGAGGTACAAACTACGTGGTGCAGTTGGAGCAGGCGATGGATGAAACAGCTACTATCCTGGTATCACCGGGCGGTGGGCCCGGCCTCGCCCGAGACAAGGGTGACGGCGCTTCGGGTTTCGGATTTCGGACTTCGGATTTGAAGGAAGGGCCCGATTCCGCTGGGGGGGCAAGTGATGGGTTTTCTGAGATTCAGGGCGTATCTTTCTTCCGAGCCAAGATGGGCGGCCATGACTGCCGGATGGCTGTCGTGGCGGAATCCGAAGAAGAGGCGCTCACTGCCATCCAGAGATCGCGTCACCTTACAGAGGGCGGAATCCTCACACCCAAGACCTTGAGGTCCATGGCGCAGCAGGGGGTCTTTATGGGCGCCGAGGACCTGCCGGCGCCACCGCTGGCCCTGGTGTTTCCCGGGCAGGGCACCCACTATGGAGGAATGGGGCGGGAGCTCTACGAGTCTTTTCCCGTAATCAGGGAGTGGATGGATCGGGCTGCGGCGGTGGCGGACTTCGACCTCCTTAACCTGTTGTTCCATGATCGAGAGGAGAATCTTCAGAAGACCCGGTGGCAGCAGCCGGCCCTGTTCGTCTTGGAATACGCCATGGCTCGATACCTCCTCTCACTTGGCATCCGCCCGGTGGCGACGGCCGGCCACAGTTTAGGCGAACTGACCGCTTTGTGCCTGGCCGAAGTCTATTCCATGGAGGACGGGTTTCGAATCGTGAACATGAGAGCCCGCTGTATGGACAACGCTGGTGGCATGCACTTGGACCCGGGTGTCATGGCGGCAGTGGACGCACCCCTGGATCTGCTCAAAGAGTTGATTCAGGGACGGGAGGAAGATGTCCACATAAGCAATATCAATTCACCGAGCCAGGTCGTTTTGAGCGGCAAGACCGAGGCGGTCAAAAATTTTGGTGACAGACTGAAGGAGATGGGATACAGGGCCACTCTTTTGCGAGTCAGCATGGCCTTCCACTCCCCTATCATGAGAGTCATCCATGATGAACTCGAAGCGTTCATTGCCCCCATCCTGTTTCATTCTCCGAAGATTCCCGTCATCTCCAATACCACCATGGCCCCGTATCCATCGGATCCAGCAGAGATCAGACGAATTCTGATGGCCCACCTGGAATCTCCCGTCCACTGGATGAATAACGTTCAGACTCTTTGGAACGACTACGGAGTCAGGACCTTCGTGGAGGTCGGCCCAGGCGATATATTGAGCAATCTCATCGCAGACACGCTCTCTGGCCCGGCATGCATCCAGACATGCCTCCCCGGGGCAGAGAGCTTGACCTGCAAGACAGCCCTTGCTCAGCTTTTCGTACAAGGGCACCTGAAGGTTCAAAGGGAACCCGGATTTGTTTCCCTCGATGGAGTTGGAAGGGTGTCCGGAACTTACCGCTCACCCCCGGCGCCCACGTTACGATCCGTGGCGCCCGGGCTTGCCGGGTCCAACCCGATGGGAGGGATAGTTCAAAGGGAAATCAACCGGTTCGTGCTGGAGACCTTCGGTCGATTCCTTAAGCCCGATATCGTGGAAGCCATCCGCCAGGAGGTCGACCCGGCATTCCGGGAAGACGATCTGGCATCGGTTATCCAATCCATGCTCGGTGGCTCCTGGCCCCCGGAAGGCCGGAGGGATCCCCCCGATGCTGTTGCTTTAAGGATCAATCGTGATTCGCATGCCCGTAGAATTTCTACCGGCCCTCCTTTAGAAAAGAGGGAAGCTGCCGGGAGCCCCCCCTTTATAGCGGGCGATTCAGCGGGATTTCCCGAGCCAGGCGATTCACCCGTTTCGATGGAGACTCCCGCCCCAGCTGATACTCCTGAGAGCCTGGAACACATGGAGAGCCTTATTCGAATTATCATGGATGCTACTGGATTCGAAAGGGACGAAATCCAACCCGATATGGATCTCAAGAGAGATCTCTCCATCCGCTCAAGTCGTCTCCCGATCATCATGGACGCCGCGGAACGCCACTTCGGGATCACTATCGAATTGCAGGATTTTATCCATGTCCGCACCGTCAGGGACATCGCGCAGAAGATCTCCGAGATAGTCGCCAGGGGGGAAGGCGCCGGGCCGCGGCCGGTCGGCGCGGTTGTTGACTCCGGCGCAGTGGGGGATGAAGTCCTGAAGCCATCAGAGGATGAGGCCAGCCTAAAGCGGCTCGTATTCAATTACGTCCCTCTCGATTTGCCGGCTTCGATTCCCGTGAAACTGGAGCCTGGCGAGCCAGTACTCATGGTCTCACCGGATTGGGATGACCGCATTGCAGCGAGTGCGGGAGAGATCTTCCGCCTGGATCACGGGGTTGACATATGTCCCATGTCGTGTTTGCAAGGGAGCTTCGGTCCAGGCGAAACGTGCTACGACATTCGAACTGCCGAAGGAGCCCTTGGGGCTTCCGATAAGATAGCGAGCCTGAAGTCCCTGGTCGGGATGCTCATCGTTTTGCCTCGAGGTGTGCCGGAAAGTTTAAGTAGCATGGAGGATGTTTCGCGGTTTCTCAGGGGGCTCTTTATCCTCTTGAAAACATTTCTCCAATCACCGGCCAGGAAATTCGTCGTGCTGATCCACTCCGGGGAGGATACCGAAACACCGGGCCGGCTGGCTGCGGAGGGGATGCTGGGACTATTTCTGAGCGCAGCGCAGGAATACACGGCGGTCCAGTTTCGCACATTGGAAATCGGCCGTGACACCGATCTTCGCGCTGCCTTACGCGATGCTCTGGACAGAGGATACCCGACGGTGGAGATGGCCCATCGTGATGGAAAGGTCTTCACCTCTGAGGGACGCGTCGCCCCGTCTGTCTTCAAAAACCCGTTAACTCTTGAACTGAGCCCTGGAGACGTTATAGTCATGTCCGGGGGCGCAACGGGGATCAGCGCTCACCTGGCGCGCAGTCTTGCGGCCTTTAAGCCCCGCCTGGTCTTTCTGGGGAGGACGTCTCTCGATCCAGGCATGAATACCGTAAAACCCAGTCTCACGCATCCGCCTTCGGAGGCTTTGGCTTTCGAAGACAGGGCACTTGAGATTACTCGGACCCTGGAGGATTTACACTCCTTAGGGATTGAGGCATTCTACCATACCTGCGACGTCGCTGACCCAGGGGCGGTCCGTGGAGTTATGGACGAAGTGGCAAAACGCTATGGCAAGGTCCGTGGGATCATCCACGGCGCGGGAGTCCTCAGGGACGGTTTCCTCAGCCAAATGACCCCGGATGACTTCTCCATGGTTACGGACATCAAGTTCCTCGGGGCGTGGAATCTATTCCTGGCTGCGGAGAAGGCCGACTTGAGGTTTTTCGTGGGCCTTTCTTCGGTGGCGGCGATCCAGGGGAATCCCGGCCAAACCAACTACGCGGCAGCCAACCGGATGATGTCTGCGTTGATCAGGTCCCTCCGGCGGACGAATGGCGCCATCCGGTTCAAAGCTTTGATGCTTGCCCCTATCGAGGGGGCGGGCATGGCCGAGGACCCGGATGTACGGGAGCTAATGAAGTGGAAGGGCACGTCTTACATCCATGTAAATGAGCTGGCAGGGCTTTTCTGCCGGGAGCTCTTCGTGTCCCCGGCCGACGACGATTGGGTAATGTTCATGAGGACACTACCCTCCGTGAAGACGGTAAGGCTCAATGACATGGTCCCGCCTTCGCCCAATGGAGAACTGGATGGGGGTTCCACGTCCTTTAGCCCCGGGGACTTTCCCATGATAGACGGGATCACGAGCCTGGACATCCGCCGGGAACAACTCGAGGCATTGAGGTCCTTTTCCCGGGAGAAGGACCTTTGGATCGAGGATCACAGGCCCTTGACGTTCGTCAAGCATCCGATGGTCTCAGCCGCCATGTTTCTAGAGACATTCATGGAAGCCGCCCGGATACTGTATCCTTACTTGCAGGTGCGAGGTGTCCGCCAGGTGCGATTCCTGGACATGATCCAATGTCCTCCTGAGGTTTCGCGGTCTTCCAGGATCTCCTGCCGCCGGACCGGCAACGGTCTTCAGGAGGTGTTGTGCGAGGTCACTCTGGCAGCACAGCAGATCTCCCCTACAGGAAGATTGACAGACCGATTCACTCCCCACTGCAAGGGTGAGGTCATTCTCGACGGCGGCGAAGGATATTTAGGTGAGGGTTTCCTGGATTTTCCCATCCGGCTCGACGAACTGCGGACGCGCCCATTGGCTCATGAAGATATGCTTGAATGGTACGAGAAAAACAGCGGCCTCAAAGGCAGGTATTGCGTGCTGGAGTCCCTTGACGGTGCAGGACCGGGACTGGCGCGGGGACGAACCATCTACCGGCAGACCGGTGATTTCGCAAATCTGCGCAATGCGCAGTACCAATACTCTCCCTACCTTTTCGAGGCCCTCTTGCAGTTGACCGGCTTCTACTGCGAGGCGATGGAGATGACTGAGCAACGATCCTTGATTCCCATGGAGATCGGAGAGATGCGGTTTTGCCGAAAATGCCGGGAGGGGGAACAGATCACCCTGGAGGCCCGCCTGCGGACTGAGAACGAGCAAGGCCTCACCTGGGACGCCAGGGGACTTGACGATCAAGGCCGCACCATAATGCAGGTTTCCAATATGAGGATGCACTGGGTTTCGGAGTGAGCCTTCAGGGATCGCAGAGAACGCGGTTCGGGAAAGATTGGAGTGGAGGTGGCAGAGGATTGCCAAGACATAACCGTCCATGCCGCGAGTTTCGATCATCGCGGGGGACCGGTCTTTTATGCATCCATGCCATGTTCCACCGAAATCTTCAAAGGACATCGGACGAACGGGTCAGGAGATAAGCACCGCCTGGTATCTCTCCTGTGGGATCACCTGGTGGCGATGGAAAGCCCTTTTTGGAAATGCTTTCATTCCTCCCGCAGAGATGATTTCCCCATTCGCGTGGTCCGCGGCCGGCTTGGCAGGCCACATCTCCTGTTGGGAGAATATCATGGCCCGGCCGTCTCCTTCAGTGAAGGTGGAGGAAACGTCTGGGCCGCCCTCTGCTGGGACCGGTCCGATATAGGCATCGATGTGGCGGGTACCGATGAATTCCAAAGCCAATACCCCTTTCACCGGGTGTTCAATGACCAGGAACTTCAACATGCCTTGAGATTGGCGGGCGGAGAATTGGGAAACGCATCGGCCCTGCTCTGGTCTATCAAGGAAGCAGTCGTCAAGGCCCTGGGATGCGCGTTCCACCTCGTGGATCCTCTGCAAATCAACGTCTGTCCATCGGTGGCAGGGGGAGACGGCGGATATACCTTTCCAGTGCGCTTATCAGGCAAGGCCCTGATGCGGTTTCCAAAAGGCGCCGGCCGGTCCATATGGGTGCGTTCGTTTCCTGATGTTAAGATGTGGCTTTCCATCACCCTCTTGAATTGGCATCCTTGACGGGGACGATGACGCAGATCCCTGATACATTGACCTATAGAGGTACTATGTCTATCCATGACGACGCAAGTTGAGCACGCAATCGAAGTCGAGAACCTGACAAAGTGTTACGGGAATCTGCCGGCCGTTGACGACATATCGTTCAACGTCAAGCGAGGCGAGGTATTCGCGTTCCTGGGCCCTAACGGCGCAGGCAAGACCACCACCGTAGAGATAGCCGACACGATCCTCAGGCCCACATCGGGGAAAGTGCGCATTCTCGGGATGGACGTCACGAATAGAAAGCGCGACATAGTCCCTCGCATCGGGGTCCTCCCCCAGGGGTTCAGTTCGTTCGACCGGATAACGGTCAGGGAGACGATGCAGTACTACTCGCGGCTTTTCTGTCGCAGGAACGCCGATATCGACGGGCTCTTAGAGATCGTTAACCTCAGGGACAAAGCCAAAGAGCAATACATGAAACTCTCCGGGGGGTTGAAGCAGCGCCTGGGAATAGCAATTGCACTCGTGAACGACCCCGAGCTCGTATTTCTCGACGAGCCGACGACAGGTCTTGACCCCCGCGCAAGGCGCGAGGTGTGGGAAGTTCTGGTGGGCCTTAAGAAGCAGGGGAAAACGGTATTTCTCACCACACACTACATGGAGGAAGCTGAGCTTCTTGCCGACACTGTCGCAATTATCTCCAAAGGGAAGATTATCGCCATGGACTCTCCCGTGCAGCTCATAGAAAACAACGCGGATTGCCTTGTCTTCACGCTGCAGTCCTGTGATAGAAAAGCCTTTGAAGTCGTTGGGAAGATGGGCTTCGAGCCGGAGCTTAACAACCACGAGGGCATCAACGTGAGGGTGGAGCGCTCGGATGACATCCGGAAGATACTGAACGCAATGAAAGATGCCGGGGCATCGGTGAGCAGCATGGACGTCCGCAAGCCCAACCTCGAACAGGTTTTTCTGAAACTCACCGGCGAGGCGCTCAACGAAGGGTCCTCAGGGGAACAGGGGGCGGAATGAAACTGCGCGTCATCGGCGCAAGTCTGGTCGTTAGCCTTAAGATCTTCTACCGCGTGAAGACCACAATGTTCTTCACGACTACCTTCCCGATACTGCTGATACTCGTGTTCGGCACCATTTTCGTAGACCCGGATAAAGTGAACTTCGACCTTTGCGTGCAGGACCTCGACCAAACCGCAACCTCGGCTGAGATCGCCAAGGCCCTTGCCCTCACCGGGAAGTTCAGGATAATCGGGGTCGATCCCTCCATCGACGCCGTTCAATACGCCAGGAACAACAAGGTGAACCTTGTCCTCGTTATTCCCAAAGACTATGAAAGAGCTTACGCTCAGTACCTGCAATTAGACGACCCCAACGCATTCGCTACCATCAAGTATGTCTACGACCCCAGCTCCAGTTCGGTGCTTACGAAGATGCAACTCCTGAACATGGTATTCGCCAAAATGAACCAGGGCCTATCCGGGAAGCCGGCGTTCGTCAGGACGGCAGAAACATCGATACACACCAGGAAATACCGGTTCATCGATTTTTTCATCCCCGGCATCATCGCGATGGCGGTGATGACGGCGAGCCTGTTCGGCACGGTGAACGTGAACACGGAGCTGCGGCAGAAGGGCATCATCAAGAAGCTATCCACCACGCCAATCACCCGTACCGAGTGGCTACTGTCGAACATTGTGTACCACTTCGTGCTCGCGACCATTTCCACCACCGCAATGCTGCTGGTGAGCTACGCCGTGTTTGACGTTAAATTACAGATAAACGCCTGGCTCCCTCTGTTCGTTGTGCTTGATGTTTTTACGTTCGTCGGAATAGGGATGATGCTCACCCGCATCGTGAAGGAGGCGCAGAGCGCCGCAGCAGCAGCCAACGCCATCATATTTCCGATGATGTTCCTCTCGGGGAGCTTTTTCCCTCTGGAGATGATGCCGCGCAGCTTGCAGATGTTCGCCAAGCTGCTGCCTCTCTACTACGTCAACGAGGGCCTCCGGGCGTCCATGGTGTTTCAGGACAATGTGACCGCGCTGCGTTACTCCGCCATAATAGGGACTTTCGCGGCCATGGTCTTTATTTTGGGCGTAAAGGCCACCAGATGGGAAGAGAGCAAGTGATTTTAAAACATCACAGCCATCTCGTATATCAGAGGGGAGCTGATTCTTGCAGAAGGGCCCAAAGTGAAGAAGCAGCGCGCTGTTTATCGTCATCCACCTTTTGCAGGGCTTCCAGCTCCGGGGCTACGACATCCAGGGCAAAGCGAATCTGCTCTGGCGTATGGGTGCAATTGACAAAAAAGCGCAGACGGGCGGAGTTGTCAGGAACTGCCGGATAGACCATGGGCAGGGCATCGATCCCTTGCCGGATGAGGGCTTGAGAGAGTCTTACCGCCTTCAGGGAATCTCCTACGATCACTGGAACGACAGGGGAACCGCTGCTGCTGGCGCCGGTATTGAGACCCCTTTCCCGTGCTAGCATGCGAAAAAGCTCTGAGAGCTCATGCAGGCGCGTCACCCGTTGGGGCTCCTTCCTGAGCAATCGAATGGCGGCCAGGGCCGATGCGACATTCGGCGGAGGCATTCCCACGCTGTAGACAAAACCCGGTGCAGTGTATTTCAGGTATTCGATGAGTGGACCCGACCCTGCGATGTAGCCTCCGCAACTGGCAAAGGATTTGCTCAAGGTGCCCATCCAAAGTTCCACATCGGCAGGATTGATTCCAAAGTGCTCGCCAATACCCGCGCCGCTTTTCCCCAATACGCCGATCGAATGAGCCTCGTCCACCATCAGAAAGGCTCCGTGCCGTTTCTTGATCTTAATGAATTCGGGCAGTTCCGGGATATCGCCATCCATACTGTAAACGCCTTCGATAACGACGAGGGCCCGTCGGAAACGGGATCGGGACTCCCTGAGAATCATGTCCAGGGTTTGCCAGTTGTTGTGGGGAAAAGAAAGGTGAGTTGCTTGGGAGAGTTGGCATCCCTGGAGAACACTGTTGTGGATCAGGGCATCATGAACGATGAGGTCGGGCTTGCCGAACAGATGGCCGACAGTGGTCACGTTGGTGGCATGCCCGCTAACAAAGACAAGACTGTCCTCTGTTCCAATGAGGTCGGCAATTTCTTTTTCAATCTCACGATGCAGTGGTCTTTCGCCTGAAGCAAGACGGCTTGCCGAAACGGACGTACCGTAACGGTCGATCGCGTCTTTGGCGGCTTGAGATACGACCGGGTCCCCGGACATACCCAGGTAATTGTACCTGGAGAAGGTGATGTACTCTCGACCTTGTGCATTGGCTCCATTGGAGTTGGCGCCTTCGAGCACCCTGAAGTAAGGGTTGTCGATACCTCGCGCTTTCATTCCCAGTATGATCTGCTGAAGGTTTCGGTATTCGGGGTAGTCCTCAAACGGCAGGCACTCGGGTTGTATGTCAGGGGCATTTCTACGGGCACAGACCATTTCTGCCGGCTCTCCGCCGGACTGACGGCCGGATGAGAGCACCTTTCCCAAAGGTCCGTCTTCGGCGTCAAGCCCTCTTCCCGCCGTCCTTTGCCAGACAATATGCGCCGTCAGATCGGAAATGCCCGCCCCCAGAAACAGCGCCTCGACGGGAAACTCGATTCCCAGGTCTTCTTCAATGGCCGTCTTCAGCTCCACTGCCATCAAAGAATCCATGCCCAGTGTATTCAAGGGACCATGCACATCCACCCTGGAGGACGAGATATTCAGAAGATCCGCCACCTTTTTTGCAATGTAAGACTCAATGACACGGATGAGATCCAACGTGTCTTCCGTTCCCATGTCACCAGATTGCAATTCGCCGGCTTTGAGCGTGTATGACTTGAGACGGCTTGCAGCCGAGGTGTCCCCCATCATGTGGCCCGGCCGGAATTCTTTCCCTGCCTGGAGGGGTGTCTCCAAATCAGCTTCCTGGGAATACCCCACGCACTGGGCAACAACTTTCAAGCTACTCTGTATAAAACGTTCCCGGCAAAGGTGGCGTTGGACCTTTCCGCTTGTCGTCTTGGGAAGACTGGAGGTCTTGATGAGGACAACAGCGTATGCCTGGATTTCATGCTCTCGCGATACACTTTGCCGAATAGCTCCGATCACCGCGTCTGCGTCAAGTTTTCTGATGTATCGCCGTTCAACCTCCTGGACCACCACCAGCCGTTCCTCGCCCCCGACTTCAACGGCAAACGCAGCCCCGCAGTCTGCCCGCAATGCCTCATGGCTTCTTTGCGCGGTCCTCTCGATGTCTTGAGGATAGTGATTGCGGCCCCGTATTATGATGAGATCCTTCAGGCGGCCGGTGACAAAGAGTTGGCCGGCATGGATAAACCCGAGGTCTCCCGTGCGCAGAAAGGGACCTCCGCCATTATCGGCTAGCCTTGCCCGGAAGGTCTGCTCCGAATCTTCGGGCTGATTCCAATATCCTTGTGCAACGCTTGGCCCTGCGATCCATATTTCTCCAATCCTATCGCTCTTGCAGGGAGTTTGCTTCTCCGGGTCCACTATAACAATCTCATGGTCCGGCGTCGCTTCCCCGTTTCCTACCAGCGTGAAGTCGTGCTCTATATCTTCCGGCGCCAGGGCAAGGCGGCCGGCTCTCAACGCCTGTGCGTCCGCGTGCAGCAAAGTGGGCCCGGATCTGTTGTTGGATCCGGAGGCGATAAGAGTTGTTTCCGCCAGACCATAACAGGGCAGATATGCTTTTTGCCGAAAGCCGCAGGATTCGAAAGCTGCGGCGAAGCGGTGGAGCGTCTCCCCCCTGACAGGCTCGGCACCGTTGAAAGCGACCTCCCAACTGTTCAAATCAAGTCCTGACTTCTGCTCCGGCGAGATCTTTCGAACGCAAAGATCGTAGGCAAAATTGGGCCCGCCACTTGTCGTGGCCTTATAGCGTGAGATGGCCATAAGCCAGCGGAACGGTTTTTGGATGAAGTGAACAGGCGATATCAGGATCATATCTGCACCTGCGTAAACGGGCTGAATGATCCCTCCGATCAACCCCATGTCGTGGTAGGGGGGAAGCCAGATTACGCCTCGGTTGCTCGGTGAAGTCCCAAAGACCTCGTGGATGACGGATGAATTATGTAGCAGGTTTCCATGGCTGAGCATTACGCCCTTGGGACTTCCTGTGGAACCGGACGTGTATTGGAGCACAGCGAGGGAATCAGCACCAATGGGCGGTTCTTGCCAACCATCTGCCAGGTCGTCTGAAATGGTGTCGGTTGGTATCCATTTGAGCGCCGTCAGCTGGGGAGTCTGATCTATCTGGCGCCTGTACTCTTCCAGGGTCGAAGCCGTGGTGAGCGCGACTGTCGGTCCTGCGTCGGATACCGTTGCTACGAGGCTCGCCAGGAACTGGGTGGAATGTGGGGGATAGGTTGGCACTGCGACCATGCCCGCACACAGGCACCCGAAGAATGCCGTGGGAAACTCGGTGCCCGAAGGGTAGAGCAAAAGGACTCTATCTCCAGGCGAGAGGTGAGATTGGAGATGCGCCGCAATGGCGAGCGCCCTCCGTTCCAGTTCGCAATATGTCAGTCTGGTTTCTTGTGATTCTCCATCCGTGAGATAGGTGTAGACGGTTTTGTCTCTATGCTCTTGAACCCTCCGGCGCAGCATGTGCATCAGGTTGTTGGGCAGCCCTTGCGTGCAGATCGTTGATCCCGACCTGCACTGATTACCATGGCTTAAATCGTCTTTCATGCAGTTGCTCATTTCTTCCTTTTTGGTCTAAGAATCCCTTGGTCATCAAAGGGACCCCCGAGTCTCTCACCGGTCAATGCGCAATCGTGAACTGCACAGAAACGAGAGACCGTCACCAACATTCAGGTTTCTCAAAGCATGCTGGATTTGTCAACTATAACTTTTCAGAAAGGCTCTCTATGCCCATGCGAATATCTATTCGAATAAGTGGGTGATTTATAATAAAAAGCCTCACTTCCAGATAATATACGCTTGCCCAACGGCCCTGAAAAAGAGGCATCCAAAACGCGAATGCAGATATAGCACAGTAGGAGCAATATGAACAGCATTGCAAGCGTTGGCCACAGAGACGCCCGGACAAAAAATTCTCACCCCAAAGGTTCCGGCTAAATGGTTCTTGTTATGGACAGGCCAAGGAAAGCGTCGAGAAAGGAACAGATTATGGGGCATAGTCCGGTCAAGGAGGGAAAAGCTTTGTAAGACAGGATTTGCTGGATTAACAGAAATGACTATGAATGTATGGATTTAGGAATTAATCCCTGAATCCCTAAATTCCTGGCTCTTTTCATGCTGGTGGGTGATGAAGGCGGTGTTGGCGCGTTTCCCAGGCGGGTTGCGCCATTTCGGATTCTCTTATTTTACCTTCTCCGGGTCGGGGTAATCTGTAATCTTAGACAGGTAATCGGCATAGGCCAATCGGACGCCCTGGCCGAGAGGGGTGGAGGGCAGCCATCCGATGCTGTTTATCTTTTGGCTATCGAGAAGTTTCCGGGGCGTGCCGTCGGGTTCTGTGGCGTCCCAATCGAGGGGGCCGTCAAAACCGACGATGGCCGCGATTTGTTCTGCAAGCGCGCGGATGGTCGTGTCCTCGCCGTATCCGATATTGATAAGGTGGTTCGATGCGGTGAATTCACGAGGCGCAGGGTCCCCAAAGAGCCGATCCAGCTTTTGCATGAGAAGTATACAGGCATCGGCGAGATCGTCGGAATATAGAAATTCGCGTCTCGGAGATCCCGTTCCCCAAAGCTTTATGGCTGGAGTGGGCGGCCCGGCGCCCTCAGCTCTTGTTGCAAAGCTTTCCGGAATGTCATGTCCGTTGAATTTGGAAATTGCCATGAGATTGGCGGCGTAATCGTCAGGAATCGGCCCATAGGCGGCTTCGCTTCGAGCTACGGCTTCCCACTCACCACGGGCGGCGCTCTTGGCCAGATGGAATTTTCGTATGAATGCCGGAAGCACGTGGGAGTTTTGCAGATCGTAAGTGTCGTTTAGGCCGTAGAGGTTTGTGGGTATAACACTTAAGAATCGTGCGCCGTACTGCCGGTTGTGGGCTTCACAAAGTTCGATTCCGGCTATTTTAGCAATCGCATAAGGTTCGTTGGTCGGTTCGAGAGAGCCGGTGAGAAGATATTGCTTCTTCATGGGTTGAGGGGCGAGTTTGGGATAAATGCAGGAGCTGCCCAAAGATAAGAACCCTTTTACACCAGAGCGCCATGCTGATTCGATTACTTTTGTCTGTATCCTGATGTTTCGAAGCAGGAAGTCCACCGGATACGTGCTGTTGGCGAGAATTCCGCCAACTTTGCCTGCGGCATGGAAGACGAATTCCGGATTTTCGGCGGCAAAGAAGTCCCGCACGTGCAGCGGGTCTTCCAAATCGAGCTCGGAATGCGTCCGAAACACGATATTTGAGTAGCCTTCGGCATCAAGGCGGCGCAGAAACGCAGACCCGACAAGGCCCCGGTGTCCTGCCACATAGATTTTCGAGTTTTTGTCCATTGAACGGCGCTTTTAATGTAACCGAGAGGTAAAGTCGGTCCGAAAGGTCAAAAGTTCCTGGATTGTGGTCCTTTATATATGGCTCGATCCTTTTGTGCAAAGAAGCAAGGAAAGAAAGAAGTTGACTATTTCACAATTGCAGCATATTTGGAAGAAAATGCACATTGTGCACATGTGCAATTTTATGGACGGAGGGCGAAAGGCCGATGCCGGAGATCGGAGGACGATTACGAGGTTCCGCTGGGCGCTCCGATCCTATACCTCGGACCTCCAGTTGCAACCCGCTGATTACAGGCGGCGAATCTGGGACCGGAAATCACTCAGGGACGATTCAGGATCTTTTTACCAAACCTGTTTTGGTATTCGGCTGCGGAAATATTCTCATTGGGGACGACGGTTTTGGCCCTGCGGTAATCGAGCATCTTCTGGCAAATTTCGATCTGCCGCCTGACGTGGCGGCCTTCGATGTTGGCGCCGGCATCCGTGAGATTCTCTTCGACATCATGCTGATGGCCGACAGGCCGAAAGTTATCTTTATCGTGGACGCAGCTTTTGAATCGGGAAAGCGGCCCGGCGAGATCTTCGAAATAGAGATCTCTCAGATCGCGCCAAAGAAGGCGAACGATTTCTCGCTGCACATGTTTCCTTCAATCAACCTGCTCAATGATCTTCAGAAAGGGGCAGGGGTCAAAATACGGGTTCTGGCCGTTCAGGCGGAGAAAATGCCCGACAAAATCGGGCAGGGTCTCTCGGATTCGGTGAAAGCGGCTGTTCCGGGCGCCTGCGAATGGCTGCTCCGCCAGATCGAGAAAACCTCAACGGTCTCTTAGAGGAGTTGTAGTGATAGTTATCCGAATCGGCCAACTGGGGGATCAGCTCGGGGTCCACAGGAACACGATCCGTAACTGGATAAGGAGCGGGAAGCTTCCGGCGCGCTCCATGTCCGGAAAGCGATATTTGGTCTCCGAGGCCGATTTTGGCAGGATTTGCCAGGAATTTGGGATCGACCGCTCGGCCCTGAAGCTCAAACATGTTCCCGGTACGCCGCTAATGAGCCGGGAAATGGGTTTGCACGAACTAAACGTGCGCCGGCTTGGAAATCCATCGGGAAAGCTGTTCGAGGACCCTTCCAGTGGAAGCTCCTGCATGACCTGCGGCAGTTGCGCCAGCGCATGTCCTATATCCGGCGTTGACGGCATGGATCCCCGCAAGATGGTGCGCATGGCCGTGCTGGGTCTTGAGGAGGACATCATTGATTCGCAGTGGCCCTGGAAGTGCACAATGTGCGGCAAATGTGAAAGGGCCTGCCCGCAGAATGTTGAGATTGTCGCCCTGGTTCATAGGCTCAGAAGTTTTCGCGACAGGTCGAGGGTCCCGGGCCCACTGCACAAGGGCGTTCTTACGTGCCTCGCCAGTGGAAACAACCTGGGCATTCCCATGGGGGATTTTATCGGCATTGTCGAAGAGCTATCGAAGGAGATGGCCGAGGAGGGTTATACCGGTTTTACTTCCCCCATAGACAGAAAGGGGTCGAACCTGCTCGTGATGGTTAATTCCAAAGAACCCTTTGCCGAGCCTGACGACATGAAATATTGGTGGAAAATTTTTTACGCTTCAGGCGAATCGTGGACAATTCCATCGGAAAACTGGGAAGGGGTAAACTGGGCATATTTTACGGGCGATGATGATGCTCTGAGGAAAATTGTTGGCCGCATAGTCAGGAACATGTACGCGCTGGAGTGCAAGACGCTCCTGCTGCCCGACTGAGGACACGCTTACTATGCCACCCGGTACGGGTTGGATCGCTGGTTTAAAGAGGACATGAAGAATTTCAGGGTGACGACTATTTTCGACCTTCTGATGAGTTATCTCAACGAAGGACGCATTCAGGTCGATCCTTCGCGTCACCGAAAGCTTACCACTTATACTGATCCGTGCCACTACGGGCGCAAGTCTCTCAAGATGTTCGGCCACGGGTATTTCGAAGAGGCCCGCACGATTATAAGAAAATGCGTGCCGCACTTTGTAGATATCTACCCGACAGGCGCGGATAACTACTGTTGCGGTGCGGGGGGTGGTGGCTGGGCGATGCCCTTTAAAGAGGAACGGGTTTATCACGGCCGTTTTAAGTCGCGCCAGATCCAAGCTTGCAGAGCGGAGCTGGTGATTACTGCCTGTCATAATTGCCGTGACCAGATAATGAAAAGCCTTTGCAGGGAGTACGATCTCAAGGTTAATGTAAAATACATCTGGGAACTGGTGGCTGATTCTCTTGTGCTGCCCGGCAACCGGGGAAGCGCCCCGTCCGCCGGGAGGGGTCGGGAGACCTGATGGCTGATTTCGAAGAGACAATAGGAAGCGTATTGGTTGTAGGGGGCGGCATAGCCGGGGTTCAGGCCGCCCTGGACCTGGCAAACAGCGGCTACTACGTCTATCTGATCGAGCGGACGGGCGCAATAGGCGGCGCTATGGCCCAGGTGGACAAGACCTTTCCGACAACCGACTGTGCAATGTGAATTCTGTCGCCCAAGCTGGTCGAGTGCGGTCGGCACTTGAATATCCAACTGATGACGATGACCGAGCTTGAGGGCGTCGAGGGTGAGCAGGGGAATTTCACCGTGCATTTGCGCCAGCATCCCCGGTATGTGGACGTGGACAAATGCATCGCATGCGGCAAGTGTGCACAGAGATGTCCCAGTGAGACAAAAGACGAATTCAATCAAAAGATAAATACCCGAAAGGCGATTTTCGTCAAATACCCTCAGGCGGTCCCGCTTAAATACCAGATCGATCCGGTGGCCTGTAACAAAATGAGGGGCGGCAGGTGCAGGGAGTGCGAAAAGGCATGTCCGTGCGGCGCCGTTCCGTTTAACGACTCCGAAAAGCAAATCTCGCTAAGAGTCGGGTCCATAATTCTATCCCCCGGATACCGCCCGTTCGATCCCTCCGGACTCCCGGCGTGGGGGTACGGAAGATTTCCCAATGTCATAACGGCAATGGAGCTGGAACGCTATCTGGCGGTGGCCGGACCGACGTCCGGGCATCTGCTGCGTCCCTCTGACGGCAAGCCTGTGATGAAAATGGCTTTCCTCCAGTGCATCGGCAGCAGGGACCACAATCAGCCTTTCAGGGACTACTGTTCAGCCGTCTGCTGCATGTACGCCATCAAACAGGCGATACTTGCAATGGATCACAACAGATCTCTGGGCGTCACTATCTTCCACATGGACGTCCGGACTCATGGGAAAGATTTCGAGCGGTTCTTTGACCGGGCAAAAGCGAAGGGGGTCAGTTTTCAGAGATGCCGTATCCATGCGGTAGAACCCGGAGACTCCAAAGACGACATCAATCTGCGCTTCATTGCCGAAAGCGGCAAGCAGACAAATGAGGATTTCGACCTGGTTGTGCTGTCCGTAGGGATGGAGCCGCCCTTTGAGGCGGTAGCCCTTGCAAAGAGGACCGGAATCGAGCTGACCCCGGAAGGCTTTGCGGCTTCCTCGTGTTTTTCGCCTGTTTCGACATCCCGGCCTGGAATTTTCGCATGCGGTCCCTTTGTGGGGCCGATGGATATTGCTCTATCGGTCATAGAAGCCTCAGCCGCAGCCACAGCAGCAGCCATCCCGCTCTCTGAAGTACGCTACAGCATGTCCAGGCAAAAGTGGTTTCCGCCGGAGCGGGATGTATCCGGCGAGGCGCCTCGGATCGGTGTTTTTGTGTGCAACTGCGGGTCAAACATTGCCGAGGTCGTAAACGTGCACGACGTGGCGCGGTGTGCTCAATCGCTTCCAAACGTCGTCTTCGTTGAAAAGCCCCTTTTTGCCTGTTCCCAGGATTCGCAGGACCTGATTCGCAAGCGCATACTGGAGGAAAACCTCAACAGAGTTGTAGTCGCCGCATGCACACCCCGAACTCATGAACCGCTTTTTCGCCAAACGCTCAGGGCATCAGGGCTGAACGAATGCCTGTTCGAGATGGCCAATATCCGCAATCAACTGGCCTGGGTTCATGCGGCTCAACCCGAGCAAGCTACCCTCAAGGCTAAAGATCTCGTGCGGATGGCCGTGGCGAAGGCGGCACTGTTGAAGCCGGCGGCGCCGGTCTGGGTGCGCATTACTCCCCAGGCCCTTGTAATCGGGGGTGGCCTGGCGGGCATGACGGCCGCCCTGGCGCTCGCCGATCAAGGTTTTCCTGTGGACCTGGTGGAAAAGGCCGCCGAGTTGGGTGGAATCGCGCGTCATCTCTTCAAGACATGGAAAGGCGAGGACATACCTTCCCACATTGAAATGCTCGCCTCCAGGGTGAGGGACCACAACCTCATAAGCGTACACCTCAAATCGGCAGTCATACATGCGGAAGGATACGTCGGCCGCTTCCGGTCAACGATTCAGAGGCCAACGGGCATTATGACCGTCGATCACGGCGTGACCATATTGGCCACGGGCGGTCAGCCCTTTAAGCCCGCCGAATATGGTTACGGCCTTCCGCGGAATATTTTCACAACCCTCGAATTTGACAAGTTGCACGCGGTAGGCGACGAACGGATAAAAAAAAGCCGCAATTTCGTATTCATCCAGTGCGTCGGTTCAAGGGAGCCTGACCGGAACTATTGCTCCCGTGTGTGTTGTACGCATTCGATCCAGTCGGCTATTTCCCTCAAGGAAGAGAACCCGGAAAGGCGGATTTTCATCCTTTACAGAGACATAAGGACCTACGGTCTCAAGGAGAACCTCTATCGCCGGGCCCGCGAACTCGGGGTCATCTTTATAAACTACGACGAGCACAGGAAGCCCAACGTGGTGGTCAACGAAGACAGAATCGAGGTCATAGCATGGGACCATGTGCTAAATGAGCCTTTCGGCATTCCTTCGGATGTGGTCACGCTTGCAACTGCAATCATTCCCAATGCCGACACACGGGAGATTGCAAAGATATACAAGCTCCCTGTCAATAAGGACGGTTTTCTGCTGGAGGCGCACGTAAAGCTCCGGCCGGTCGATTTCGCGACTGACGGCATTTTTCTTGCCGGATTGGCGCATTACCCCAAACCGGTCGAGGAGTCCATCGCCCAGGCGCAGGCGGCGGTTTCCCGCGCCGTGACGGTGCTCTCAAGCCGGTGGGTCGAGCTGGATCAGGTAAAAGCGCGGATCGACGAGACGAGGTGTGATTGCTGCGCCCTTTGCGTCGATGTTTGTCCATACGAGGCCCTGGCTATTGAAAGAGAAGGGACGGCAGGTGAGGATGAAACCGGAAAACAGAAACTTGTTGTCCAGCCGGCCAAATGCAAAGGTTGCGGCGCCTGCCAGGCTGCATGCCCCAAGGAAGGAATCAGCGTAACGGGCTTTTCCTACACCCAGCTTGCCGCGCAGGTCAGTGCGGCGCTCGAATGAACTGGGGTGAGTTTGGAGGATTTGAACTTGTCTGACATTTATCCAGGGTTCGAACCCAAGATCCTGGCCTTTACTTGCAACTGGTGTGCCTATGCGGCGGCTGACCTTGCGGGCACCACGCGCGTCCAGTACCCCGCCGGTTTGCGGATCATTCGCGTCATGTGCTCTGCTATGGTTCATCCGAACCTGGTTATCGAAGCCTTTGAGCGGGGTGCGGATGGTGTTTTGCTGATGGGCTGCCACCCCGGGGAGTGTCATTACCAGGATGGCAATCAGAAGGCAAAAGCAAGGGCGGTGGCGATCGAAGAGGTCCTGTCCCTGATGGGGATAGAGCGGGGACGCTTCAGGCTCGCATGGTGTTCCTCGGCTGAAGCCGAAGTTTTTGCATGCCTGGTGCGGGAAACCGACGAGGCCCTGAGGGCCGTCGGGCCATCCAGGCGCCGTAAAGACGCTTCGAAATACTCGAAAAGTGAGCTGATCCTATGTCTCTAACTCTTTGCTCCGAGGCCCTGAGCGGCTGCTCCGGATGCGAAATGTCGCTTTTGAATGCAGGAGGCCCTTCGCTGAGCCTGCTCGCTGGATTTGACATCCTTCACATGCCGATTCTAATGGACCACAAGTATTTCGGAGTTGGCGGCCCCACACAGCAAATCGATATTCCAAAAGCCGGCGTGGGACTGATCAGTGGGGGCCTCAGAAACGAGCAGCAGTTGCGTATTGCCGAAAAGATGCGCCGCCAATGCGACATCATCCTGGCATTTGGGACCTGCGCAGCCTACGGCGGCATCCCGGCCATGATGAATCTTTTTGAAGACGAAGACCTTTTCCGGCGCTATTACCGGACCGCCGAAGGCACGGACGCCGCGCCCGATCCTTTGCAGGTCGTTCCGCCTTTCCTCGAACGAACATTCGCACTGGACGAAAAAATTGCTGTGGATTTCGTTGTTCCAGGCTGTCCGCCTCATCCGGACAGCATCGCATCGGCCCTGGAATCAATTCTTGAGGGCAAATCCCCGCAATTGCCGCTGGTGAGCGTTTGCGATTCATGTCCGGCGAAGCGGGAGGGCAAAGGTTCTGTGCAGAGGATTAGAAGGTTTGTGAAAAACGCCAGGTACCAGCCTGACAAGCCGATTTCCGAGATGCGCTGCCTGCTCGATCAGGGATTTCTATGCATGGGGCCGGTCACCCTGGCCGGGTGCGCCGGAATGAATGGAGGGCCGCCTCGCTGCATAGAGGCGAGGGTGCCGTGCCGGGGTTGCCACGGGCCTGTGCGCAAGGGCGGCAATCAGATAATGGACATGCTCAATGCGCTTGTCAGCAACGGAATCGATACGAAGAACCTCGCGGACAGGCTTTCCCTGCTTCGGTTTTCCGGGGCCCACGGCAGGCTGAACAGGCGGTCTGTGTAAGAGGCTGATTGAAGATTTTAACAGAAAAAGAAGGCATCCCGCGAACGCCCATAGCTGATGATAGACACATAATGCGGTCGCCTTCCGCGCTACGCGAAGTACATCGCTAAGGGATGCTGCCAGAGCATCTCGCCAAATGATCGTTTAGTGTTGTTAACAATTCTGTCATACGAGGGTCTTTATGAGACAAACGGTTGCGGAACCAGCGTCTGCTTCCGGCCGAGAGATAACTATTGAGCCGGTGACCAGAATCGAAGGCCACGCGCGGATCGGTATCAGGCTGGACGAGAGCGGCAATGTAGCTGAGGCCCGCGTCCATATAATGTCGATGCGCGGGTTCGAAAAATTTCTCGAGGGCCGTGCAGCCGAAGAAGTGCCGGGCATCGTCACCCGCATTTGCGGAATATGCCCCTGGCAGCATCATCTTGCTTCAAACAAAGCAGTTGACGGGTGCTTCGGGGCCGAAGTTCCACCCGCCGGACGGTTGTTGCGCGAGCTTACCCAGGTCCTTGCGCATATAAGCGACAAGGTCCTTCATTTCTTTTTCCTGGCAGGTCCCGATTTTTTCGTCGATTCGCACCAATGTGGGGCCGGAAACATCTTGAGAATAGCGGCCCAGGCCCCTGAACTGGCGAAAAGAGTCATCGAGATGCGATATCGGGGCCAGATGATGCTCGAGAAATTCGCCGGGAGGTCAATCCATCCCGATGCGATTGTTCCCGGGGGTTTTTCAAAACCGATGACACGGCCTGAAAGAGAGCAGTTGCTCGCCGATGCCCTCGATCAGCTCGACTTTGCCAGGTTCGCACTCGATTTTGCCAAGGAGCGCGTTTTTTCTCGATTCGATGCCGGGCTTATGCAGCTTGGGGAAATTACCACGGGCTTTCTGGGCATGGTCAACGCTGAAGACGGCAGCCTGGAGCTTAGTGACGGCATCCTGCGGCTTATGCAGCCGGACGGGTCCTTTCATGAGTTTTCGGGCCGGGAATACACCGACTTCATAGGAGAACATGTCGAACCATGGTCCTACGCGAAATTTCCATACGCTCGAGGCTGGGAAGAGGGGTTCTCGATGCTGCTCGACGACCCGCGCGGCATCTACAGGACGAACTGCCTGGCCAGGATCAATGTGGCGGATTTTATTCGAACCCCTCATGCACAGGCAGAACTCCTCGAGTTTCGTTCGCTTTTCGGCCGTCCCGCACAGTCAACAATTCTGTACCACTGGGCGCGGTTGATAGAACTTTTGTATGCCTGTGAACGGGTTATCGAGCTTCTGGAGGACCCGGCCATAACCGGCCAGCAGGTTCGAAGCGACGTCGTCCCAAAAGCCGGCCGCGGGGTGGGTTGCGTCGAAGCTCCGCGCGGAACGCTCATTCACGACTATTCGACTGATGAAAACGGGTTCATTACCAGGACGAACCTGATCGTTGGGACAACCCACAACCTGGCGCCTATCAACATGAGCGTGAACCGTGTGGCGCGGGATGTCATCAAGAACGGCCAGGTAACCGGGGAGGCGCTTAACCGGATCGAAATGGCGGTGCGCGCCTACGACCCCTGAATCTCCTGTGCGACTCACCGCCTGGACGGCGGCAAGACAATCGAAGTGAGTGTATATGACGCAAACGGCATGCTGATCGGAGAAGCTGCACGTGAAGATGCGGCAGGATAAGAAAGAAAACAGGCCGAAGGTGCGGGCTGAGCGGATGGATACCAAGTGCGGTTATATAGGCCATATGACCGTTGACCAGATAAAAGAGCGCTCGTTTGGGGAAAATATAAATGTCGCATGCCCGGAATGCGGGAAGATACACCTCACCGTCGAAGACACCGATGAAGCCGAAGCGTGCCGGCTCATTGAGACGGAAAGATTTGCCCGGATAAAAAAGGACAGTGAGCAGTGAATAGTGAATAGTGAACAGTGAGCAGTGAACAGAAAAAACAAGAAAAAGAGCCGAGAGCGAGAAGGACGGAGGACGGAAGGCCGGAAGACGGAGGACGGAGGGCCTCCGGCCCAGCGCTGGGCAATCTGAAAGTGCTCTTTCGCCCGGCTGTACGCGCCACGGAGGACGGAGGACGGGAAAAAACTTGAACCACGGATGAACACGGATAAACACGGATGAACATTCGGTGCTCAGGCAAGGGGTATCGGTGGCCGGATAGTGGAGTTATTTTAGTTTTGAGTTACTAAAAACTTACAACCAGCAACCAAAAAGATTTCAGATTCCGTCCTCGGTCCTCGGTCCTCGGTCCTCCGTCCTTCCTGCTTCTCGCCTCCGTCCTCCGTCATCTGTCCTCTGTCCTCCGTCATCTGTCCTCTGTCCTCCGTCATCTGTCCTCTGTCCTCCGTCATCTGTCCTCTGTCCTCCGTCATCCGACCACGCTGTAACACCGGTCGCATATCTTTGGCTGATCGGGGAACTGTCCGACCTTCTCAGACCTGACCCAGCACCGCTCGCATTTTTCACCGGAAGCGGTTTCGACCTGGATTTTCAAACCGGGCAGTTCAGCTCCCTCGATCGGAGCGCTCAGGGCGGATTCGGGCTCGATTGACACCTCGGATACGATAAAAACCGTCCTGAAAAGCTCCTCCATGCCGGCGAACTCTTTAAGGATCTCGGGTGGAAGCGACATGCGCACCCTGGCGTCCAGCGGGTGCCCGATCACCTTGTCGCGCCGGGCCGCTTCCAGAACGCGAAGGACTTCGTTTCTAAGCGCGAGGATTTTTTCCCACCGGCCGTTTAGTTCTTCGTCCCCGGGGTGCGAGTCGAGTTGCGGAAAAGCCCCCATATGCACGGACGGTTCCGTTACGTGCGGCATTCGGAGCCAGACTTCCTCTGATGTAAACGAGAGTATGGGCGCCATCAACTGCACGATGGTCTTTAGGACCGTATAAATCACGGTCTGGGCCGAGCGTCTGGCCGGGCTCGTTGCCGCAGACGTGTAGAGACGGTCTTTGAGTATGTCTAAGTAAAACGAGCTCAAATCCACAACGCAATAGTTGTGGAGTGCGTGATAGACGCGGTGGAACTCGAATCGGTCGTATCCCTGGAGGACTTTTTGAATCAGATCCCGGAGCTGGTGGAGAGCGAACCGGTCCAGTTCGTCCATTTGCCCGTGCGGGACTGAATCGGTCTGCGGGTTGAAATCATAGAGGTTTCCCAGCAGAAACCGGCAGGTGTTTCGGATTCTGCGGTAGGCTTCGCTCAGCCTTTTAAGGATATCCTGAGAAATGCGGATGTCGTCCCGGTAATCTTCTGCGGAGACCCACAGCCGGAGTATCTCGGCCCCGTACTGGCGAATTATTTCCTCGGGAGCTATAACGTTTCCGAGCGATTTGGACATCTTGTATCCCTGGCCGTCAACGACGAAGCCGTGGGTGAGAACCGTTTTGTAAGGGGCCGTGTCCCTGGTCCCGACCGCCGCGAGAAGCGAGGAATGAAACCACCCCCGGTGTTGATCGCTGCCCTCCAGATACATGTCGGCCGGCATGTTCAGTTCGGGCCGCCTCTCCAAAACGGCGGCAAAGGAGGTCCCTGAATCGAACCAGACGTCCAGGATATCCATCTCCTTTTCCAATTGTCTGGTCCCGCATCCGGGGCAGGCAACACCGTCGGGCAGCAACTCCTCGACCGGGTGAGAAAACCAGGCGTCCGCGCCTTCCTTCTTGAACATCGCCACAACGTGATCGAAGACTTCACCGGAGGTAATGTAGGTCTCACACTGCGGGCATCGGAACACGGTGATGGGCACTCCCCAGGATCGCTGCCTCGAGATGCACCAGTCGGGCCTGTTTGCGACCATGTTGTAGATACGCTCCCGTCCCCAGTTGGGAATCCAATGCACCCGGTCGATCCATTCGAGCGCCTTGGTGCGCAGGCCGGTTTTGTCCATAGAGATGAACCACTGGGGTGTGGCGCGGAAAATGACCGGGTTCTTGCAACGCCAGCAGTGGGGATAGCTGTGGACGATCTCGGCTTCCAACATGAGCTTGCCGTATTCTTTGAGTTTGGCGATCACCGACTTATTTGCGTCGAAGACGAACTGGCCTGCAAAAAACTCCACGTCCTTTGTAAACCGCCCCCTGTCGTCCACGGGAGAATAAATGTCCAGGCCGTACTCGAGCGCCGCTTCGTAGTCCTCGCGTCCGTGGCCGGGGGCGGTGTGGACTGCGCCCGTTCCGGCTTCAAGGGTGACATGAGAAGCTAGGATTATGAGCGAATCGCGGTCCGCGAACGGGTGGCGGGCCTTCAGGCCGCTTAACTCTGCGGCCTGGAAGGTGCGGATTACTTTGTAGTTCTGCACGCCCATGATTCCCATGACGTTTTCCAGAAGTCCCTGGGCCAGTATCCAGACTTCGCCGTTAACCTCGGCGGCCGCATAGGTGAAATCGGGATGCAGCGCAATGGCCAGGTTAGCCGGGAGGGTCCAGGGAGTTGTCGTCCAGATCAGGACGTAAGCCTTTTTTCCGGACAGTTCGGGAAACTTCGCCGTGCTTTCGGGCGTGAGCGGGAATTTGACGTAAATGGACGGCGATTTGTGGTCGTGGTACTCAACTTCGGCTTCCGCCAGGGCGGTCAGGCAACTGGTGCACCAGTAGATGGGTTTTTTGCTGCGAATTACACTTCCTTTTTGGAAAAACCGGCCGAGTTCGCGCGCAATCGTCGCCTCATAGTGGTATGACATCGTAAGGTAGGGGTTGCCCCAGTCGCCAAGCACCCCGAGTCTTTTGAACTCGTTTCGCTGGATGTCGATGAACTTCTGAGCGTAGCGGCGGCAATGGAGGCGGATTTCGTTAAGCGACATGGTCTCTTTCTTTTTTCCCAGCTCCTTGTCCACCTGGTGCTCTATCGGCAGGCCGTGGCAGTCCCAGCCCGGCACGTAGACACCATCCATGCCGCTCATCTGGCGCGATTTTATGATCATGTCCTTAAGGATTTTATTGAGGGCCGTTCCAAGGTGGATATGGCCGTTCGCATAGGGCGGCCCATCGTGGAGAATATATTTGGGACGGCCGTTGCTTTTCTCGCGCAGCCGCTGGTAAAGACCCATTTCATCCCATCTTTTGAGGAGTTCGGGCTCCCGGACCGCAAGGTTGGCCTTCATCGGAAAGTCGGTCTGGGGAAGATTCAGCGTATCTTTGTAATCCATCGAGGTCTCCGGTATCTATCTTTCAAAAAAATGCTGGGAGTTAATTTATCTACGCTGGCTTGGCAGCGCAAAAGCGAAACATTCTATATAACACGCCGGGGAGAAAAGCGGAAGCGGGAAGGCTTAAGCGGGAAGCGGGAAGCGAGAAGGCAAGCGGTCACCGCAGAGGCCGGTCATAGACAGGTCAATGAGAGAAGGCAGAGAAAAGCTTTATGAGACAGGACCCTACAGGGTAAAAACTGGTTCTTGTTGGCGTCACAACCCCAGGGGGCACCTCGCTGAGCGTTGTGATCGTGGGCTATTATATGCAGCCCCTTCGGGGCAAAACCCCATAAGCGCTAACTTAATGACTGATGTCTTTCACTCGTCATTCCAGCGGGGCAGGCTTCGCCGGAATGACGGACAAGAGGCTTCTTGCGATTTTCGCAGATCTTTCGCCGGAACGATGCTGCGCACAAGTTAGCGCTTATGCCCTCCCACCCTCTACCCAAATATCAGTAGTAAATTTCCCTAAAGTTTTCCTGCATGATGCCGATCTCTACTAAACAAGTAGGGTATATGCGCATCAAATTCTGCTTCCCTTTGAATTCACCTGGCGAGCGTTCCTTCTGAAGACCCGATGCACTGCCAAACGCCGGATCCCCCGGGCGGAATGACGAAATTAAGGCCTTCCGTTGAATTGAGCACGCTAATCTACACAAGTAGGTACTGGAAGGGTGTTTTGTCAGGAGGCTTCTGCATAGGTACTTAGCCATTAGTCAGTAATCCCAGGAGTGCTTGAAGAAATCAGGCGCAAAGCCCAGGCATTCAACGAGGTGAACATTCTATGGATCGAATAGAAGAGTTAACACAACAAATCGTCGAGCAAGGAAGGAAGATTGAGAAACTCAAGAACTATATTGCCAATTTGGAGGGCGACGGAGACCGGCTCAATCGGGCGTTGACCGTCGCAAATAGTTATATAGACTGCTTTGATAGATTGGACCTGCCTATTCCCATTCTTGTGGTGGGCACAAATTTGCAGATTCAATACGTCAATAGTGCTTTTTGCACTTTTTCCGAGGTCTCGAAGGATAAACTCAAAGATCATCCTTTAATGGAAATTCCCCTCAAATGTGAAGACTTTCAATCCTTGCTAAGAGAATTGTTCGAGAAGAAAGTACCGATCATAGATAAGAAGATCAATTTTGTGAGCCCATCAGAGATGCCTTATAAATTGACCGTCGATGCGATCCCTATGCTTGATCTTGCATCGGGCGCGGTGCTCGGCGGTTTTTTGATTTTCACTCAAGTGATTGATCAGAGTATTCGAAAATACCTAACGTTCAACCTTTCCAAGCAGGAATATGCTCTGAACATCAAGGCAATCCAGCACATTACATCTGCCTCCGCAATCACAAAATTACCAGCTACACCTGCATGGCTTTTAGGCGTCATCAACCTCTGGGGAACAACCATCCCCATACTGGACATAAAGAAAATGTTGGCGGTGGAGGGAGCAACAAGTTCCGAGCGGGAATCTGTCGTCATTATCGAAAAATGGATCGGCGCCCAAAGAAGAAACTTCGGACTTCTGGTAGACCAAGTAAACGGGGTCATCACCATCCCCTCCAAGTACGTAGAACCATGGCACAATATTGGGATCGATGCCAAGATTGACTACATTGAAGGCATCGCAAAAATGGATTCCAGCGCGACTGTGATTATTGATGCAGAACGCATTCTTAACTGGATCGAGGAGAGTGGCTCCTTGCAAGTATTGGAAACGTCGAAAACATAAGGAGAAAGGTTATGGAAAAGCAAAATTGCTGGGAATTCAAGAACTGTGGAAGACAGCAGGGCGGAGCCAAGGAGCAAGAACTGGGTTTGTGTTCTGCATCTCCAGACCACGGCCGCGATTGCTGGTCTGTTGCCGGAACTCTGTGCGGCGGCAAAGTTCAGGGAACAGCCGCAGAAAAGCTCGGGAACTGCCGTCTCTGTGAATTCTACAAAGGGGTTATGATGGATGAGCTTTAAGATTCCGACCGCCCGACAGCGACTGCGTTCTTCGAATGATAGAGAATGACCGGATCTTTGCATCGTACATTCGTCACCCCTAACAAACTCCTCTCTTAGCTTTAGGACTGGACGAGAGGCGTCAGGCAGGGGACGAATTTACGGTGCGATGCTATTGGTGCGTACCCCTGCACGCAGCTTTATGAGACAGGATTAACAGGATTAGCAGGATTAACGGAAATAGCTATGGATTTGGGAATTAGCCCCTGAATCCCTCAATCCGTAATTCCTCAATTTTTGCTTTTCTCTGCGCACTATCCTTGACCGGACTATGCCCCGCCTCTGCGGTGAAAAGGCAAAAACACCCAGGCCAACGCTACGCCCCCAACCCGAAATCAGGAAGGGCTTGAAAGGACAGCTATTTCTTCTTAGCAGGCGGGGTCTTGGTATCTGCTGCGGGCGGTTTTGGCGTTGCGACAGATATGCTGAAAAGGCGCCATTGCCCGGTGACGTTTTGAAAGATCAAATCGAAATGTATTTGCAGCGGGAAGAGTCAGTTGAAGGTGGATTTGAAGCCAGGGCGCTCTCTCACTCCATTTACACGGAAGCGGATACTCTGGAGGCTATCAGATCCTTGGTGAAGGATGCCGTTCAGTGCCATTTTGACGAGAGGGACCGGCCCAAGCTTATCCGGCTTCATATCGTGAAAGACGAGGTCATGGCGGCGTGAAAATTCCACGGGAGGTAAGTGGATAAGAACTTATCCGGCACTTGGGTAAGCTTGGATACAAGCAAAAAAGAGACTTTATTATCGTGTTTACTATTGTTTTCTATCGTGGCCTAATAGCCTTCAGCCTAATAGCCTTCAGCCTTCAGCCTGAGTTTTTACTGTTGTTTCATATTGTGGCGCGTGATCGCATCCAGAAAATTCACTGGGGCGAAGTCATCCGTTAGAAGTTTTGCATCCGGATTGTATGTTAAATCGCTCGTTAAGTGTATGATTTTATTCATGTCATAATAGAAGCCATATTTATCCTGGATCGTTTTTGCATTAGCAGCAAGGCTGTCCCTACTCCGCTTTTGTCCATCATAAACGATAGTTATCCCATCAATATAGGAATCTATGTTTGCGAATGTATCTTTCAATGTAACTATGGTGCTATCATATAATTCGGAGTTGGTATGTAAATTTAATACTACGCACCCATTGGTATTCAGGTGCTCTTTTATCAATGAAAAATATTCCTTTGTAAGCAGGTGAAAAGGAATGTATCCACCCCTGAAAGCATCCAGGATAACTATATCGTATTTTGTATCCATATTCTGCTTCAAGTATATACGTCCATCGGATTCTATGATTCTAAAGTTATTCGATTCTTGAACGCCAAAATATTGTTTTGCCAGTCGAATCACATCCCTGTCCAGTTCGACATTAGTAATATCCACATTCGGCATAAACGTGTTTATGTATCGTGTTATGGCGCCGCCGCCCAATCCGACCATCAGGATCTTTTTGCAATCAGAAGAATACGCAAGAGCAGCCATAATGGTTCTATTATAAGACAATGGAAGTTCCATGCTGTTAGATGTATTGATCGTGCTTTCGCTGAATTCCGAATTGGCCCTTGAAAACTTCATTGTCACATAACTTCCACTCTTATAAACTTTAATATTATTATATTGCGATTCAACACTTTCCAGCAACCCGACATACTGAGACGATAGAAGAGATTCGTTTTGCGCAGTATAAGCGTAGTCCTTTGTTGGAGCAAATAAATCCGAACTTGCAAATGTAACGCCACTAATACTCATATACATCAGGGCAATGTATATGAACGGCAATGGTAGATAATATATGACACCGAGGCCAGGCAGGTCTTTGTCCTTGAAATGTGATTGAATTAAATTATCCATAATGAGTATTATTACTACCGACAAGTTGACCAAGGATATTATGAAGGTTATTTTTCTACTTCCAATCGATGGTATGAGAAAGAAGGCTACCAGCAGTGTTCCTGCAACACTTCCTAATGTCGAAAAACCATAGATTAAACCAGATCCTCTTCCGGATGATGATATGTTAGCTATGCTTACCTTAGTGGCATAAGGGGTAAACATACCTAATATTGTAACAGGTATAAATATAACTATGAATGATGTTAACAGGCTGCCGTATCTCACATCTATTATGGTACGCGAAATACATACCATCAGCGTATCACTGTAGAGTGGTATACATAAAATATAAGCAGAGGAAAAAAATAGAATTAAAAGCATTCCTCTTTGATTCAAATGGTTATCAGAGAAATATCCCCCGCCAAAGTATCCTGTCATCAAAGCTATCAGGACTGTAGATATCAACGAAGCCCATGTGAAAATCGTATCGCCGAAATATGGAATGAGATATCTGCTCCACACCATTTCAAGGGCCATTATAACGGCCCCTATCAGCATGGAACTAACCAGGATGGCAACCTGAGAATTACATGGAATCCGGCTTGCTGCCGGGCCGGATTCCCCAGGGTTTATCATCTCTTTACATTACCTCTTCTTGAACGTAATTAATGAACCCATTTGCCCAGCAGAATCCACAGAATGTCCCGTCATCACCTTGCCGTTAAGATTAACATAGAAATTGTCGCTGTAGTAGGGGGACTTGGATGCATTACTACAATTAATAGTTATAGATGTGCCATCAACATGCAATGTCGCATCCTGCGTGACCATTTCACCTTTACTGTTAATTATTGTAATAGTTCCACTGAAAACGTTAACATCTAACTTTTCAGATACTTTCAAGGTGCCGGTATATGTATCCCTGGCGCCCTTCCATGACAGATCCCAAGTCCCTCGCAAATCAACGGCAGAGCTTTTCTTGTCAGCAGACCACGTTGTGGGAACTGAAAGAAAACCGGCCAAAATAAAGGCGAACACAAAAACGATTTGCCACCGATGCCTAAGCCAGCTCTTTGCGGTCGATAACGTTGCCATTGGATTATCCTTTCATCAAAAAGTGAGGCAAATAACGAGGTTCACTAAATCCGTGGCGGGCTGAACCCCAGTGAGCGTAAATACTATTGGAAGGAAAAGATAGAGAGCGAATTTAACCGCCAACTGGAGGCGGGCCTCATTGCCGGGCCGGATTCCATCCGAAAAGGCTCCTGGAACGCCGAACGCGCATGAATCATACGGTATTGAATCAAAACCGGCAAGACAAATTCAGGAAGCGGGAAGCAGGACTGAGGACTGAGGACTGAGGGCCTTCGGCCCGGCGCTGGGCAATCTGAAAGTGCCGTTTCGCCCGGCTGTACGCGCCACGGAGGACGGAGGAGCAGAGAGCGAGGGAGCAGGAAGCGGGGAGCGGGAAGCGAGCACTACAGTGAGCAGTGAACAGTGAGCAGTGAGCAGAAAAAGAAAATTAAATGATTCCTTACGCCGGCCCGGCAGACTCGGAGGCGAAGAGAGGCGGAAAGCGTGAAGTATTTAGTCTCCGCAACGGTATGGACGGCCGGCGTCTATTGACCCTTATGGGGGCGGTATGTTAAATGGCAGCGATTGAATCTGCTGTTATCGGCCGGATATGGGAACGTCTCGTATATTATCGGCACAGCTTGCACAGTGTGGCGATTGCGCCCTTGAATTCAACCGGATCGGAAAGCCCGATGCACGAACTCTCTATTGCCCAAAGTTTGCTCGAGATCATAGTCGATGAGTCGAAGAGGCATGGGCTGGAGCGCATCAACAAGGTAAGACTTCAAATAGGCAAATTTGCCGCCGTGGTTCCGGAGTCGCTCACGTTTTGCTTCGATCTGGTGAGCCGCGATACGGTGGCCTCCGGGGCGCTGATCGAAATCGAGACTGTGGGCATTAGTGCCCGATGCGAGAAGTGCGATTTTTCCTTTGACGTTAATGACCAGGTATTCCGGTGTCCCCGGTGCGGAGAGGCGGCGTTGGAACTGCTCAGCGGACGTGAGCTTACCGTGATGAGCATAGAAGGTGAAACGGGAGAAGGCGATGGCGGAAATAAAAGTCCCAGTTGTTCGTAACATTCTTCAGGCCAACGAGCGGCTTGCTGCGGAAAACCGGAAGCGCTTCGACGAAGCGGGGATCTTTGTGGTTAACCTCATGAGTTCGCCCGGCGCGGGGAAAACGTCTCTATTGGAAAAAACCATAGACGCGCTCGCGGGCCGGACCGGAATCGCGGTCATCGAAGGCGACCTCCAATCGTCATACGACGCCGAGCGCATACAAAAAAAAGGCGTACAGGCCGTGCAGATCAACACCGATGGGGGATGCCACCTCGACGGTAACATGATTCAGATCGCGCTGGAATCCCTTGACCTGTCGGGAGTTGACCTGCTGATAATCGAGAACGTCGGAAACCTCGTCTGCCCCGCTGAATTCAACCTCGGGGAGCACGAAAAGATCATGATACTGAGCGTTGCCGAGGGGGACGACAAGCCCATCAAGTATCCGCTCATGTTCCAGATTTGTTCCGTCCTGCTGGTCAATAAAATCGACCTTCTGCCCTATACGGACTGCGATGTGTCAAAGATTCGGGAAAGGGTGGGACAGTTGAACGCCAGGGGGAAGATTTTTGAACTTTCATGCAGGACCGGAGAAGGTTTTGCTCCCTGGCTTTCCTGGATCGAGGAGAAGGTCGGCGAGCACCGGGCGCTCCGGGCGGGTAAACACAGCTAGTGACATCCTTATCGGAAGAAACACGCCTTCTTCAGCCTCCATGTGCCCAGGCCGCAGAAACGGGCAGCCGCGTTCTTGTGAAGGTCCGTGGGATCGTGCAGGGCGTTGGCTTTCGGCCCTTTATTTACCAGTTGGCCAGGCGCTGCGGGCTCAATGGCTGGGTCCGAAACCAGTCGGACGGCGTGGAAATCGAGGTCGCAGGTCCTGCCGGCTCGGTCCGGAATTTTATCGGCTCAATTTCCAGCGAGCCTCCTCCCCTGGCCAGAATCGTCAAGGTCGAAACGACCGAGCTGCCATATCAGGACCTCGAAGGGTTCAGGATCATCAGCAGCCGGGCGCTTCAGTCGCGCTCGACCCTTATTTCACCTGACGTGTGCACCTGCCGGGACTGTCTGCGCGAGCTTTTCGATTCACGGGACCGAAGGTTCCGCCATCCCTTTATCAACTGCACCAACTGCGGTCCGCGTTACACTATAATAAAGGACATTCCGTACGACCGGGACAAGACCACCATGGCGCAATTCAAAATGTGCCCGGAATGCCGCCGTGAGTACGACGATCCACTTGACCGGCGCTTTCATGCTCAACCCAACGGTTGCCTGGAGTGCGGCCCGCAGATATGGCTCGAAGACGCGCAGCGAAACATTATCGCCGCTCGCGGTGAAGCCCTTGTCAAAACGGCGGCGCTTCTCGATTCAGGGTCTATTATATCGATCAAGGGACTTGGCGGCTTTCACCTGGCGGTAAAAGCAACGGACCAGGCGGCTGTGAGCCGGCTGAGAAGCCGCAAGATACGCGAGGAAAAGCCTTTTGCGGTGATGTTTGCGGAACTCGAAGAGATACTTCGGTATTGTTGCCTGAACCGCGAGGAAGAAGACCTGCTGACGAGTCCGGCAAGGCCCATCGTGGTCCTGGCGAAACGTCCGGATGGCGCCGCTCCTGTTATCGCTGAAAGCGTCGCGCCAAAAAACAGGAACCTGGGGGTCTTTCTTCCTTATACGCCCCTTCACTTTCTCCTGTTTGAGAACGCGCCATACCGTGCGCTGGTGATGACCAGCGGGAACCAGAGCGATGAACCAATTGTAATGAGCAATGCAGACGCGCGGTCGCGCCTGAACGGGATTGCCGACTATTTCCTTTTTCACGACCGCGAGATTTACATGCGGTGCGATGATTCGGTGACCCGTGTGCTCGGGGGTCACGCGCGTCCGATGCGCCGGGCAAGAGGATACGCGCCTCTGCCGGTTTTTCTTCGAGACCCGGTCCCCCCGGTTCTCGGGGCCGGGGCCGAGCTTAAGAACACCGTGTGTCTTACTCGATGCAGGGAAGCCTTTCTCAGCCAGCATATAGGGGACCTGGAAAACCTAGAAACACTGCGCTCGTTTGAGCATTCGATCGCCCACCTGGAACGGATACTGGAGATCGAACCGCGACTCATTGTTCACGACCTGCATCCCGACTACCTGAACACCCAATGGGCGCTGAAACGGCAGGACCTCCCAAAGATGGCCGTCCAACATCATCACGCGCATATTGCTGCAGTAATGGCGGAGCGCGGGCTTGAGGGGCCGGTGATCGGTCTTGCGCTCGACGGGAGCGGTTTTGGCACTGACGGGACGATCTGGGGCGGTGAAATCCTTCGCGTGGATAACTTCGGATTTGAACGGCTGGGCCATTTCCGGCAGGTCCTCCTGCCGGGCGGCGCCAAGGCCATAAAAGAACCCTGGCGCACGGCGCTGAGCTATCTTTGGAGCATCGGCCCGGATGATGTCGAGAGCAGGTATGCCGAGTTACTGCAGGGAGCAGGAAGCAGGAAGCAGGAAGCGGGGAGTGGGGATCGGGGATCGGGGAATGCGAGAATAATTTTGCAGATGCTGTCGCGGCGGTTGAATTGTCCGGAAACATCCTCGTGCGGCAGGCTTTTCGACGCCGCCGCAGCTCTTTGCGGGATACGGTTGTGCGTCAATTACGAAGGGCAGGCGGCAATCGAACTCGAACAGGCGATCGAACCGGATGACGGACATTACGAAGGGGGCCTGGAAACCTCTCGGGATTGTATTCTAATCGACCAGTTCCCAATAATAGAGGCGCTGATCGAAGACGTGAGACGCGGGGTCCCGGTGGGTAGAATTGCCGCGCGCTTCCATAACGGCGTAATTAAAATTCTTCGCGAGGCCGCAGCGATCGCTGCGGAAAGAACAGGCATCAATCGCATCGCCCTTAGCGGCGGAGTTTTTCAGAACGCCTATCTTTCAGAGCGATTGGAAAGAGATCTCGTCAAGATGGGCCTGGAGGTTTACGTCCATATCGAAGTTCCAGCCAACGACGCGTGTATTTCTCTTGGCCAGGCGTGGATTGGCGCCCAAAAGATGCTCGCGGAGCATTGATTACCGGTCCGATTTTGAACGGAAGATTGTTCAAGGAGCCTTTCCAAATGAAATATCTCGATGAGTACAGGGATCCTCAACTGGCAAAAAGCATCATCGAAAGGCTTCGGCACAGACCTTTCCCAAAGGGAGAGATCAGGCTGATGGAAATCTGCGGCACGCACACGGTGGCCATCTTCAGGTCCGGCATGAGACAGCTACTGCCGGCGGAGATAAAACTGATCAGCGGTCCGGGCTGCCCTGTGTGCGTGACGGCCAACGAAGACATAGACAGGGCGATATGGCTTGCTCAGCAACCCGGGGTAATTACGACAACTTTCGGAGACCTGTTGCGTGTGCCCGGTTCGTCTTCATCGCTACATATCGAGAGAAGCCGGGGGGCTGACGTCCGGATCGTTTATGCAACGCTTGACGCGCTCCAGATAGCCCGCGACAACCCGGACCGCCAGGTCGTATTCATAGGCATTGGGTTTGAGACCACGGCGCCGACCATCGCTGCTGCGATCCATCAGGCTTCGAAGCTGGGGGTGAATAACTTCTCGGTTTTCTCGGCCCACAAGCTGCTTCCACCAGCGATGAGAGCGCTCCTCGATGCCCGCGAGGTCAATCTGGACGGGTTTATATGCCCCGGTCACGTCAGTACGATAATCGGCGCGGGCGCATACCAGGAAGTCGTAGATAATTATAAGGTGCCCTGTGTGATTACCGGCTTCGAGCCTGTGGACATTCTGCAAGGCATCTCCCTTCTGATCGACCAGGTCGAAAGCGGGCGGGCCGAAGTTGTGAACCAGTACCGCCGGGCTGTTTCCTGGGAGGGAAACGCTACGGCGCGCAAACTCATTTACGAGATCTTCGAACCTGCGGATTCCACCTGGCGCGGGATCGGGATTATTGCGAAAAGCGGCCTCGCTTTTCGTCCAGGCTGGAAGAAGTTCGACGCGGCCGAGCGGTTTGCGATGCCTGAGATCGCAGTGAAAGAGCATCCGGGGTGCAAGTGCGGAGAGGTCCTGCGGGGAGTCATGACCCCGCCGGAATGCGGCCTTTTCCGCAAAGTCTGCTCGCCTCAGGACCCGAAAGGACCTTGCATGGTATCCAGCGAGGGAACCTGCGGGGCGTACTACAGATATCATAACCAATGATCGGCAAACGGATTCACCGCAGAGACGGGACATGGTCCGGACAAGAAGAGGATGCTGAGAGAAGAATTGAACAAAAGATTGGATCATTAGTATCGCGAGGGACAAAATGATAAAACAAGAAAAATCGAAAGCGAATAATTTAGTTCTCTGCGCCTATGCGGTGGAGTTTTAACGTTATGGACTCAGGACTCATTCAGCTCGACCAGGGAAGCGGAGGGCGCGCGATGCACGAACTGATCGACAGCCTTTTCGTAAGCGCCTTTGAAAATCCGCTCCTCGCCGAAAGAAATGATAGCGCCGTTTTTGAAATCCAGGGCTGGCGTTTAGCCATGACCACGGATTCATACGTGGTTGACCCTATTTTTTTCCCTGGAGGCAACATTGGGAGCCTTGCCGTGCACGGTACAGTGAACGACCTTGCCATGCGTGGCGCAAAGCCGCTCTACATTACAGCCGGCTTCATCCTGGAAGAGGGGCTTGTTTTCAGCGATCTGAAGAAAATAGTCATGTCGATGGCGCAGGCCGCTCGAGAAGCCGGCGTGCAGGTGATTGCGGGCGATACCAAGGTGGTACCGAGAGGGAAGGCCGACAAGGTGTTCATCAACACTTCCGGGATCGGGGTCGTCCCGGCGGGAATCGACCTAGGCGGCCAGAACGCCAGGCCTGGAGACTTGGTGCTGATTAACGGCACGATAGGCGACCACGGCATGGCGGTACTTTGCAAACGGGAAGGTCTTGCATTCGAAAACGAGATTCAAAGCGACGCTGCAGCCCTTAACGGGTTGGTTGACCTGATGCTCGACGCCTTTGCCGGCATCCACGTCCTTCGCGATCCCACCAGGGGTGGCGTGGCGACGACCCTAAATGAGATAGCCGAACAGTCCGGGGTGGGCATCCGGCTGTTCGAGGAGGCGCTTCCCGTTCGGGAAGACGTCCTGGGTGCGTGTGAAGTGCTGGGACTCGATCCGCTTTATGTGGCCAATGAGGGGAAGGTCCTGGCAGTCGTACCGGCACAGGGCGCCGACGCCGTGCTTCGGGCGATGCAGTCTCATACGCTGGGGCGAGCTTCCTGCCTCATAGGGGAGATCGTTTCGGATGATCCGGGCAGGGTCTTTCTGCGCACCCGGATTGGAGGTCACCGGCTGGTGGACATGCTCCGGGGCGAACAGCTCCCGCGTATCTGCTGACTCAAACTTTTTACCGCTCTCTGTCGAAAAGATCTGGTGGGCTGCGCTCCGCTTAGGCCACCCTACAGATCTTTCCATGGTTAAGGGTGTCCCAACGGGACACGCATTACTGGGGTAAACGCTTAGAATTTGGAATAACCGATGCTAGTAAGAGCAAAATCCATATCAGCCAGGAAAGAGGCCAAATGCCTCCTGTGCGGTAACGGTCTGGACCACATTGCCGGCTGCATATGGATTTGTCCCTCCTGCGCCCGAAATAGGCCGGATGCGAGCCGGGGCCGAATCGACCAGGTTCACGCCGAATCCAGAGAGATGTTCGGTCTGCCTTCCCGCCCCGCAGACAATCCTGATGGAATCGAGTGCAAACTCTGCTTTCTGCGCTGCCGGATGGGAGAGAATCAGAAAGGGTACTGCGGTGTGAGATCGGGGAGCAAATCGAGCATGCGAACCGATGGCCGCTCGCGCGCTCTTGTCTCCTTTTACTACGATCCTCTGCCTACCAACTGCGTTGCCGACTGGGTTTGCGCGGGAGGCACCGGCGCGGGATATCCCCGGTTCGCCCATGATTGCGGCCCGGAAGTGGGCTTTTACAATCTGGCCGTTTTCTTTGAGGCCTGCAACCTCAACTGCCTCTATTGCCAGAACTGGTCATTCAAAAAAGGCCATCTGTCGCCCAGATGGTCTAAGGTCGAGACCCTGGAAAAGGCAGTAAAGGATACTACAAGCTGTATATGCTTTTTCGGAGGGGACCCCGGTCCGCAACTCCCGTATGCCCTTCGTCTCAGCCGTGCGGTGCGGAAGAGAAACCCTGACCGAATTCTTCGAATCTGCTGGGAAACCAACGGTGCTTTGAATCCTTCCGGACTAAAGGAGATGACCAGGTTGTCCATGCAGTCCGGCGGGTGCGTCAAGATCGACCTGAAAGCCTGGAACCCCGGAACGCACCGCGCTCTTTGCGGATGTGAAAACTCAAAAATACTGGACAATTTCGCCAGGGCCGCCGAGTGGTCCTCGGAGCGTCCGTCTCCACCGGCGCTGGTAGCCAGCACCCCTCTTATTCCAGGATATATTAACGAGGATGAGGTGTACGGGCTGGCTTCCTTTATCGCTCGAATAAATCCCGATATCCCTTATGCCCTGCTCGCCTACGCTCCGCAATTCCTGATGGACGACTCGCCAACCACCTCCGCCGCTCATGCCAGTGCGTGTCTGGAAGCAGCAAAACAGGCCGGCCTCACCCGGATCCGCCTCGGCAACGAGCACCTGCTTTGTTGACCCTTTCTTACATGCGAAGGGAACTGATTTGAACCAAACAGAAGATAAAACTTGCTGCAGTGATCAGGCCGTAACGGTGGCGCCGGAAAGTCCAGGTAAAATTTGTGCGCCGCAGGTATCGCTTCAGGCGGGCAAGCCCCAATGCTGACCGTCCAAGGCCACAAAGGCCCGGCAGGGCCTTCCCAGTCTGACTCAGCGGTTTGTTTGCGGTTCCGTCGAAACCCCCGCCGGAAAAGTGCCCAGGGTCGAATCAAAGCTGAGTTTCCGCGACAGGTCAGGTACTTATAAAGTCCGCTGGGCCATCGGACGCATGCGCTACAGGGTCGATCCCGGCCTTTATGCATTGGGGGCCCCGGATGCAGATTCGCCGATCCTGATATCGGCTAATTTCAAAATGAGCTTCGATCTGCTGCGGGAGGCCCTGCCCGGCAGAAACGGTTGGATCCTGGTCCTCGACACCGACGGGATAAACGTGTGGTGCGCAGCGGGAAAGGGGACTTTCGGGACTGACGAACTGACGCGCATGGTCGAATCCAGCGGACTTGCAATGGTTGTGAACCATCGAAGGGTCATCGTCCCGCAGCTTGGCGCTGCGGGAATTTCTGCGCACCAGGTACAAAAACTTTCCGGATTCAAAGTCGTCTACGGCCCTGTCCGGGCAGCGGACCTTCCGGAATTTATGGACGCAGGCATGAAAGCCGGACCCGGCATGCGAATGAAGACGTTCACAACCGGCGAGAGGCTATCGCTGGTTCCCGTCGAGATGGTTCACGCTTTGAAGACCCTTCTAATGGTCCTGCCGTTAGTGTTTTTGCTTAGCGGATTTAGCGGGCACGGCGGCTTTTTACCCAACGCATTGAGGTCCGGCGGTTTTGCGGCCCTGGGGCTTATCATGGCGATAGCAGCCGGCTGCCTTTTAACGCCTGCGCTCCTGCCCTGGCTCCCCGGAAGGGCTTTTTCGCTCAAGGGCATATGGCCGGGCATCGCTTGCGCGCTCCTTTTTCTGACCCTGCGCAACGTCATTGGGGCACTGCCCGCATCGGGCCGGCTGGAGACTGCCGCCTGGGCACTGATAATTCCCGGCGTCTCAGCTTACCTGGCCATGAATTTTACCGGTTGCTCCACCTATACATCTCTTTCCGGTGTTAAAAAGGAGATGAGGCTGGCGGTCCCGGCTCAAATCGTTGCGGTGGCTCTGGGGACTATTTTCTGGATAACTTCCATTTTCGTCTGACGAGGAACTATGGGCAAGCTGGTTTATCTTAAAGATGTAGTGACTCTGCAACTGGATGGCGAGGCGTGCACCGGATGCGCTATGTGTGCGACCGTCTGCCCCCGAGGGGTTTTTGAGATCTCTAACAGCAAGGCCCGGGTTGCCGATAGGGATTCCTGTATCGAATGTGGCGCATGCGCCCTCAATTGCCCGGCGGGGGCTGTTTCCGTTCGGGCCGGCGTGGGCTGCGCGACAGCAATAATAAACAGCATGCTGGGAATAAAAACTTCCGGCTGCTGCTGTTCCATCGACCAGTACGAATTGGATGAAAAAAGGCCCGCCAAAGAGAGCGGGTGCTGTTAGCCAAAAACCATCAAAAAGCGGTTTGCTGTCAGTAAAGAAGGAGGCGGACATGAAACGAGTAGACTTATTCGAAAACGGGTTCTCGGATCTCAACTTCCGCAATTTTCTGATACACGATTCGCCTTATTTCAAGATACTCAACTTCAATTTCAAAGCCGGGCAGGAACTTCCAATTCACTCACACGAGATCGAGGGCCAGGTCAGCATTGCCATACTGGAGGGCGAGGGTGAGTTTCTGGGAGACCAGGGGGTGCTTTTGCCTGCGAAGCCCGGAAACGTATTGATCTCCGAGATTTCCGAACCCCATGGCTTGAGGGCGAAGACGGACATGCGAGTGCTCGTGACAATCGCTCCGCCGATTTGAGATTCTAGAGCCCCCTCATCCATTCGGGTTTCAACGCCGTTTGTCCCCTAAGCGCACTGTCCAGCGACTGGATGGCCTTCTGCTTGTCAGCAGGCATTTTAACCCTGAGCGGAATGTAATTGGACGCGTGGTTGGCAAAGAAAAGGCCGCGTGTGATGTCGGTGTGAGTGAGCAATTCCCGCAGTTCTCTGAGCATTTCGTGAGGGGTGAGCAGCTCGAATTGGCCATCGCTAACCTGCGCGGCCAAACGAGTACCAGGGGTAATCATTAGCGTGAGCACCCCGATATAGTTGGGATCGATTGCTGAAAGCGCCTTGCCTGTTGCGCGCGCATGTTCAAAGGACCTTTCGCGGCCGGCAATCCCAAGAATGACCATCGTCGAGAGTTTCATTCCGGCAGCCCGGATTTTTCGTCCGGCCTCGATCATCCGCTCAGGCGTGTGCCCCTTCCCCACGTCCTGCAATACCTGCGCATCCCCGCTCTCCAGGCCGAAATAAACGATCCCCAACCCAAGGCCGCGCAATATTGCAAGTTCCTCCTCGGTTTTGCGGAGAATCCCCTTGGCGTTGCCGTAGATTCCGATCCGCTGGATCCACGGCATCTTTTCTCTTATGCTTGACAATATCCTTACGAGCCTTTGCTGCGGTATAATCAGAGCGTCGCCGTCCATCAAAAAAACCCTTCGGAAAAAACCGAGGTTGGTGGAAGCGTAATCGATATCCGCATCGATTATGGCGTCCTCTTTTATCGTGAACCGCTTGTCCTTATAGGTGCCGCAAAAGGTGCACTTGTTGTGGGAACACCCGAGGGTAACCTGAAGCAATAGGCTGTCCGCTTCGCTGGGAGGCCGGATGATAAGGCCCTCATAGTGCATTTGTTCCATGTTGAGTCTCCACGTGATGGGTGTATCTAATAAAAACAGTATAGCCTGATTATGAAAAGTGGAATAGAATAATAAGTTTCGCGGAGCTTTCTATTGCCTTTTTTAGTGGGATATTCGATTATCCGACGGGCCTTCAGCGTGTCTCAAGAACTATTCAGGCAGGATTGAGCCCGAAAATGCGGGCAGGATGCATAACACACAATTTGATGGATTATTTCGGCTGAGGATACAAAATGAAGCGAGCGCTCATCACAGGCATAACCGGTCAAGATGGTTCCTACCTGGCGGAACTATTGTTGAGCCGTGGCTATGAAGTGCATGGAATTATCAGAAGAGTAGCCATTGAAGTCCCGGAGCACAGGCTTTGGCGCATCAGGCACATCCAGGACAAGCTTATTCTTCATGCAGGATCGCTCGAAAGCTTTGCGAGCATTTTCAAGGTGTTCAACCTGGTGCAGCCCGACGAGTGCTACCATCTGGCTGCTCAGAGCTTTGTCAGCTACTCTTTTGAGGATGAGTTCTCGACGATCAATACGAACATAAGCGGGACCCACTACGTATTGGCTGCAATTAAGGAAGTGTGCCCGAAATGCAGGTTCTATTTTGCCGGTTCGAGTGAAATGTTCGGCAACGCTGAGCATAGCCCTCAAAACGAGAGTACGCCGTTTTTCCCACGTTCTTCGTACGGGATATCGAAGCTCGCGGGGTTCCACCTAACCAGGAACTACCGTGAAGCCTACGGTATTAATGCAGTGAGCGGGATTCTTTTCAACCATGAGTCCCCCAGGAGAGGTCTTGAATTTGTGACCAGAAAGATATGTCATACCGCAGCAAGGATCAAGTTGGGACTGGCGAAAGAGCTGCGGGTGGGAAACCTTGAAGCAAGAAGAGACTGGGGGTATGCCGGTGACTATGTTCAGGCCATGTGGCTGATGCTTCAGCAAGACAGGCCGGACGACTACGTAATAGCCACCGGAAAGACTCACAGCGTCAAGGATTTGATCGAACTGGCCTTCTCGCAGCTCCAGTTGGACTGGAAGGACTGGGTGGCTATCGATGAACAGCTTTATCGGCCCTCGGAGATACACGACCTCAGGGGAGACCATTCCAAAGCCGGCAGGGAACTCGGTTGGGAGCCTGCAATGTCCTTCGATCAGCTTATACGCACAATGGTCTATGAGGATTTCGAAAAGTTAAAGAATGCGAAATCATGAAAATAAGGCCTCCGACCGCAGGCTGTTTTAATGGCACACAACAATACGCTTATTTTCGCCCCAACCTATAACGAACAAGGAACCGTAGGCACGCTTATCGATGCGCTCCTGGCGCTGCCGGTGCGATCCGATCTATTGTTTGTGGACGACAGCTCCACCGACGGCACTACGGAGTATCTGCGTTCGGTTGCCGCGGCCGAGCCAAGGGTTCATGTTATAGTCAGACCGGGCAAGCTCGGCGTCGGGTCCGCACATAAGCTCGGATGGCTCTATGCGAGGATGCACGGCTATTTGCGCCTTGTCACACTGGATGCAGACCTGTCCCACGACCCACAGGATGTGGTGCGCCTTCTCGCTGCATTGGACGCCGGCGCAGGCGCCGACGTTGCGGTGGGTTCCCGGTTCTGCCCCGGCGGACGAACCGACTACCAGGGCTGGCGGCGTTTTTTGAGCCTGATGGCTAACTGCCTTGCCCGCCTGGTTTTGCGGCTCCCTGTAGCCGAGCATACGACTTCTCTTCGGGCTGTCCGGCTGGGCCGCGTTACGCCGGGTTTGGTCGAGTCGGTGAACGCCAATGGCTATAGTTTTTTCATGACCTGCATAACCCTTCTTGCTCGCGAGGGACTGGTCATCAAGGAGGTTCCCATCCACTTCCACGACCGTCTGCGTGGATCTTCCAAAATGCCGAGGGCTGCCGTGGCGGAGGCGATACTCAGTCTTCTTCGGCTTGCTTTGGACCGGCGTCCAGCCGTGCCACTCGGGATTCCCCAGGGGGCCGAGCGGCAATGCCCTGCTTGCGGAGCACCTTACCGTACATTCGTTGCGCCGGGTGCATTGCTCTGCCTGCAATGCATGGGGACCGGGTTGGAGGGTCCCGGGAAATGCTCCTGACCCTCTTCGGCAAGCTGCCGGCATTGTCCCGCAATCGTTTTGTGATGGCTATTCTCGGGCTGGGTTTTTGCCTCTACTTGTCATATAACCTTGTGCTGACCCACCTTGGCGAGTCATGGCCGATACCCGCTCCCTTCGGTGACGCGCAAATTTTTTTCTCAAGATCTCTGGATGTTTGGCAGACCGGCGACTATTCCAACCTTATTTATCCATATCCGCCTTCGGCTGTGCTGATTTTTCACCTGCTATCCCAGGGTGGCGGAGCGGCCTTCATGTCAGGCTGGCTTGTCCTGATGGTCATGGGGTTTCTCATATCCATGCGCATGAGCGTAGCCGGGGCGAATGCCGAGATCCGGTCGGCCTGGATGCTTTTCGGCGCAATCGGTCTTCTTCTTGCCGAGTACCCGATCAGTTGGGACCTGCACAACGCGAACAGCAATCTCGTTTGTCTGGGCCTTGTGCTTGCAGGATATGGGGCGCTTGGCCGGCTGCCGGTTTTGTGCGGCATACTGGTAGGCGCCAGCGCCTGTCTTAAGCCCTACAGCATACTCATAATCCTCTGGCTTCTGTGGCGAGGCCCCCGCTTGGCAGGCATCGCAGGCATTGCAACCGGTGCTTTTCTTGGGGTTATCGCACCGGTCTGTATCTTCGGGATTGACGGGACCCTCGGGCTCTATCACGGCTGGTTCGAGCAGTTGAAGCTCATCGGTGATTCGGCGTCCTACCTACATTTCCCGGCGGCGCCTGTGATCTGCCTGAGGAAGGCCGCGGCTGCCCTTAGCGGCAGGGCCCCGGACGCAGTGTTCACAGTCTGGATCCTGGATCTGCTTTGGGCCGTGTGGGCGCTGTCGCTCGCATGGTATCTTCGCCGCGCCCTGCACGCTCGCAGCGGTCTTCAGCCATCGTTTGCCAGCCTTGCGGATTGGACGGTGCTGATGCTTGCACCGCTGCCTTTCAGCCCCTGGCTTGAGCCTTATCACGCAGTTCCATTGTTGCCGGGCGCCATTCTTTGCACGGCTGTCGCGTTTGACCCGGTCACCGGGGCGTTCGAGCGCCGCGCCGCGTTTGGAACGGTCTTGCTGCTCATTTTTGTGCGGATGTTCTATAAGATATGCCCGTGGCCTTTGCGAGGAATTGCACTTCTTACTACTTTTGAGGTTCTTGTTCTGGGCCTTGGTCTGCTGCGTCCGAGGCTGGTTTCCTCGGTACGAACGGACTGGGATACAGCCGTTCGCCCTGAGGGCTGTCCCGAGGCAACGAAGGGTGTCGAAGGGGGGAGGGGAACCGGAATATGAGTAACCCCAGGAACATTCTGTTCATTCTGAATTCTCTAACCTTCGGTGGTGCGGAAAAGCTGGCAGTGACGCTGCTCAATGAGTTGGACACATCCAAGTTCTCGCTCTCCTTGCTTTATTTACGCAAGAAAGAAGCTATGCTTGGCGAACTGAACCAAAGCAGGTTGAACTCCGTTTCCTGCTATGACGGAACAAACAGCCTGGAATTTCGACTCCCTTTCTATCTTGCCCGCCACATTGAAAGGGAAAAGATAGATACCGTGGTCTGCATCAACCAGCGTCCGATGCTTTACGCTTTTCTTGCGCGCCGGCTTACTCGACACAAATTTCGAATAATCCAGGCGATCCACGTGACCACACTTGTCACCTTGTACCAGCGGCTGAAGAATTTTCTGTTGTATAGACCACTGTTCAATCGCTGCGATCGGGTGATTTTTGTCAGCGAGGGGCAACGGAGGTATTGGCTCTCAGGCGGCTTCATGAAAGCCGATAAGACAAAATGCATATATAACGGTATTGATGTCGATCATTATAGAGACGACTACTCCGGCGAGGAAAGGCTCGAATTCCGCAGCAAGCTCGGGTTCACTGAAACAGCCTATGTTGTGGGAATCTGCGCCCGGTTGCACTCGGGGAAAAAACATACTGAGTTGATCGCGGCCCTGGATACGATCAGGAGAGCGGGGATCGACGCCAAAATCCTCATAGTAGGAGATGGGCCTGAGAGGGCAAATATTGAGTCATTTATAAAATCAAAGGGGTTGGAGCAACACGTCGTTATCACCGGGTTTCAGAAAGACACCCGGCCCTTTATATCAGTCTCCGATTGCATCGCCCTTACATCTCAAGGGGAAGCTTTCCCCCTTTCAATAATTGAAGGGATGGCCATGGGCAAGCCGGTTATCTCTTCCGAAGTGGGAGGCACACCCGAGCAGATCGAGCACGGAGTGACCGGTTTTTTGTATAGATCCGGAGATATCGAGAACTTGGCCAAATACCTGAAGGTTTTATCCGATCCGGCTCTCAGAACCAGGATGGGGGAAAGGGCAAGGCAGTCGGCGTGCGACAGGTTCTCACTCGGCAGGATGATCGGGGAATATACAAGTATTCTTTCTGAAACAGTCACCATGGATACCGGGCTTCCACGGTGAAGGATTGCCTACAGATCTCCGCCCGAAAGCCGGATCGGATCGCCGGCGGCGGTGCGGGCCTGAGCCGCTGCGAGATGAGGGGCCAGCAACCGGCCGAGGGCTTCGCGCTTCTCGGCAGCCAGTTCGGGGCGTCCCATATGGCGCACCTCGTGGAGCCATGTGCCAACCCACTGCAGAGGCCCGTCCTTTATTTCCAGCCCCGGCCTGAAAGGCACCTCCCAAGACCGGGGCTCAAGCAGCATGGCGCGGTCAACGTGCCGATAGAGCACCTCCCAGTTACCGCCCCCGGTATCCAATCCCACAAACCAATCCTGGCCGAAATCCAGCGGCTTGTGCCTGACATTGTCGAATTTGAACACGCAAAATCCTGCCCACAGGAACCAGCGGGGGCCTGCGGTACGTACTAATCCGTAGAAATCCTGCGTGGACAGCGCCGAGAAGGGGTCGTCGGGGGCCGTCGGGAAGAGATCGTGGTCGAGAAAGCCGAATGCCTCCGGTTCGCCTGGAAGGATGATGTTTCGCCAGAGCCAATTCATGGAAATTCCGTGCGACCTGCTGCCGCGCGCCCAAGGATTAGCCGGAAGCCGCAAATATGGGGCCCCATGCCGTTCGGCGATCGCTTCAATGGCCTCGGCCGAATCATCCGGCGAATTGTCGGCAATCAGGTAAACCGGTTGAGATACGTAGGTGCGCATAAGTTGCGCCTGCCACTCGATAAGCTGCGGATCGCAGAAGGCGACGGTCACGAGCACCTTCTTGCCGCGGATACAGGCCGCCAGAGCGCCTGCATCGCCTTTGCGCGCCCGCCGGCGCATGTGGATGGAATTGACAAGCCGGTAACGGAGCGTCTTATATTTTTGAGTTAGCGGCCGCAGATTCCGCCAATCTGAAGGAGTGTATTCGGTCAGGTGCTTTGGCATGTCGTGCCCTTATGGATATTCTGAGCGCACCGGCCCTATTTTGCGCGCCGACGCGTAGAATATGATCAGGTCATTTGGAAATCGCTTTTTGAAGGTGTCGGGATAACACCTGCCCAATGGTTAGGTCAAGAACTTTCATGTCCTGATTTCCCGCCAGGACAACTCGGACAATGCCATGTACAATAGTCGAGGATCAAGGCTGGGCTAGAAACCTCTTGAAGCTGTGATGGCATTAAGTATAATCCAGCAAATTCAGTGTTTCGTGAATACGTGTCCACAGCCAACCATCCAGGAAGGACCAGTAGAACGCGAAGTGAATGAGCTTGGGGTAACCGCATCATGTACGCCACTCGGGAAACAGGGGCATGATTCCGGGGCCGGCGGCAATGTGAAAGCAAGCGTTTGCATTATCGCCTACAATGTAGAAGCTTTTATCGCCCAGGCCCTGGACACGGTTTTGGCCCAGCGGACGAACTTCGTCTTCGAAGTGGTGGTCGGAGAAGATGTTTCGCAAGATTCAACCAGAGAAATAATTGCCGATTATCACAGGAGATATCCAAACCTGATGCGGCCGATTTTTCGCGAAAAAAACCTTGGGATGGTAAGGAATTTCGCGGAAACGGTCCGGGCCTGTCGAGGCCGATATATTGCCATGCTCGATGGGGACGATTTCTGGAACTCCCCGCTAAAGCTTCAGAAGCAGGTGGATTTTCTGGATTCTCACCCGGAATGCTCAGGCTGTTACCATAACGTTAATATCCTCTATGAGGCAGATCCCGGGCGAACGCGCCGTTACTATTCAAGGCCGCCGAAGCCTTTTCTTTATCTGAAGGACCTGGTCGGGGCCAATCCGATCTGTTCCGGTTCAATGGTTTTTCGAGCCGGTCTGTTCGATGATTTCCCCGAATGGTACTACACTATGTTGATGCAGGATTGGCCGCTTTATTTATTGAACGCGCAGTTCGGGCCGGCGGGGTATATCGACGAGGTTCTGTCCACCTATCGGATTCACCCCCAAAGCGATTGGGCGAAGTTGGACCGAATCGATACTTTGGAGAGGAGAATATTAGCAGTTCAAAAAATGCATGCCGCTCTGAATTTGTCTTACTACGACATAGTGCAGAAGGAAATCGCGAATTTGCAATATAAGATCGCCAAGCAGCTTCTTGCCCAAAAGGACTACGAAGGGGCACGCCGGCATTCCCTGGATGCTATGAGAAAGTTGGCCGGATTCCGATACCTTAAGGCACTGAGACTTTATCTGCAGTCCGGATTATTATCCCGCAAACAGCCGGCAAATAGTTAAATAAGCCGCATTTTATCTCGCGGCCGGCCCCCAAAGAGGTGGGGCCATCCTTTTTGCCTATGATGGAGCAAGGGCCGGTTTTTCACGATCTGAGCAGAGACAAGACTCTGACGCAATTAAGCTCCCGGAGGCTCAAGCCTTTTCTGCGCGATAAAATACAGCAGTGTACGACTAAGCGCTTATTCTGCAACTACGGCGGATCCCGGGAGGTTACCCGGTAGATCAGCACGCGTATCCGTTCGCCGTGTTGGCTCTCCAAGGGGGTGCGGCCCAATTTGCACCCCGGGGCCTTTAGGGGAAAGCCGTCGCCCACTTTTACCATGTCGATCAACTCCAGGCCAATCTCTGGGTGGTGGGCCATGGCCTCATCGAGTTCGGGGATATAGTGCAGTGCGATCAGGTCGCCCGGGCGCGGCGTTTGCCGGTTTAGCTGCAGCGGCAGTAGTCCTTCGCGGTCGGCATAATAGCTGAATCCCCACCAACTCAGTTGCCAGAAGGTGCAACCCTTGGCCAGAGGGTAAGCGCGCCGAGTCACCTCAAGCGCAGCAGCCCGTTCCGCGAACGCATCGAGCGAGTCGGTGACGAAGATCAACAGGGCCAGCGCGGCGCCGCAAGCTGCCACCCGGCCCGCGGCCCGCGGGCTGATTCCTCGCTGGTGCGCCATCCGACCTACAAGAAAAGTGAACACCAGCAGCAGGCCTACCACCCTGCGGGCGGCAGGGAAAGGCGACAGCGCAAAGCAGCCCCCGATTTCCAATGCAAGCCAGGCCAGAAGGAACAATCCCACCATCCGGTCGGGACCGTCCGGGCCGCGCGTCTGCCGCAATAATTGCAGGCAGCCGCGCATGAAGACATACCATACAGGCGCCGCCAGCAAAAAGTAAACGAGGTTCGAGAAGGTGAGAATAGGCCTGCCGTTCGCCCCAGTGAGCAGGGGCGCCTGGGAGGGAACTGTCGCCAGTATCGCGAATCCAGCCAACATGCCCAGCCCAGCCGCCAAAACGCAACGGTCGGTCCACCCCAGCGCCATAAGGCCGAGCAGGGCGACCGCCGGTGCCAGGCCTGCCATAAGGCTCAGAAGCGGTAACACCAGGTGTAGGCACCGCCAGCAAAATGCGCCCTGCCTTATCCTCAGTTGCACCAGAAAATGCGACTCCCCTTGAGACCACGCCAGCATACACTCCCAACCCACCACGAGTGAGAGGGCAAGAGCAACCGCGACCACGCCGCGTTTCGACTGCCCCTGGAGTGCGCACCACACCAGGATGGCCACGCACGAGGTGATTCCCGTGTACTTGGTCTGGATCGCCAACGCCGCCACCAAACCCGCCAGCAGAGTCAGGCCCCAAGAGTTTTGCTCCACGGATCGCATGGCGATGGCTAGAGCAGTCAACCCGAGTGCCAGTGCCGGCACATCGAGCATGAAGTTAAAACCCGGCAGTGTAGTGGGAGAGAGTACGCAGAGCCAAATCAGCGGCACACGGAGGGACGGGGCCACGCGCGCTGCGAGAGAGTCAACTGCCCAGGCAAGGGCCAGGCCGAAGGGGAGTAGCCAGAATTTGAGCAGCGCAGGGTGGTCCCCGAAAAGCAAGGTGCCTGTCCCCAGCCAGTAGGGGAGGACGGGAGGGACCAGTGTGTTGTTGGCCGGCATAATATAGGGCGAGCCGAAGCGGAAAGCGTAGGGGTCTAACGGGTGTCTGACAAACTCGGCGCCATACGACAAATAAACCGGGTCATCCACATGGACAGGCTTGATGGCGTTGAGCGCAATCAACAGCAGGCCTGCGGCCACCACGTGCAACCATGGGATGCCCATCGGGCCGTGCGTTGCAGTCCTATGCATACGATCTGAGCCCCCTTATGCCAAGCGTATTTTTCCTAACGACTTTCAGAAGCGCGACCTAAGGCAATGTTGTCCGGGGAAAGGAATTTGCAGAAACATACACGTGGGACAGGGTGTTGTCAACATCGTGAGAATGCATGCTCCGGCATCTTGAGAGAGGGTCTGGTTACTTTGACTTTGGACCCAATCCGAATAAAATAAAGCGGTGTGCGACAGTTTGCATAACGCCCGGCGTGCTGTTCTATTTAGGTTCAACAAAGCAATCCGGCTATGCTATAAGGACCTTGTGTATAGTCTTTTGAGGAGTAAGTAAACGATGGGGTCTCCCGTAATCTGGTTCGATGCCACCACGATCATGCGACTGCGCAGCCAATCCCCGGTCGGTTTGTCCCGAGTGGAAGCGCACGTACTGATGGGTGCATTGAAGCTCGATGCAGAACGAGTCGGTTTCAGTTGCTATAATCGCTATCAAAATGTCATGGAGAAGCTGGCAAGATCCAGGGTGGAGGCGCTATTGGCAGGCTACGGTCAATCCGGCGGGCATGGTCACGGGGCGCGCCGGCCTCAAAAGAACCTGCTGCTTCGCGCTTTACGGGAAATCGAACGTGGCATTCGCGTCGGTTCGCGGAGGACCCTGGGACATGCCAGACAGTGGGCTCCGTGGGATACCAAACTGGTCCGGTTTAACCCCGGGGATATCTTCGTGCTCAGCGGCGCGACGTGGGACATGGTGGATGCCGCTGTCCTGGAGAAGATGATCAATCGGGATGGAGTCTGTCTGGTGGTCCTGATCGCCGATATGATTCCCTGGCGTTTTCCCCATCAGTACGAAAGCGAGCGATCCGTCTCTCGCTTTCTGCGTTTGGCCGAACTGGCTGCTCGGCGTGCTTCGCTGGTGCTGAGCATTTCGCGGACTACAAGTGAAGACTTCGCGGAGTTCGCCTCCGAGGTGGGAGTCAAACCCGGCCGAATGGAAATCATTCACCTCGGCGCCAGCTCACCTGCACCGCAGGCCAGACAGCCGGCCGGAATGCCCGAAGATCTGTTGTCAAGCGGCTATGTGCTCAGCGTCGGCACCATACAAGTGCGTAAGAACCACCAGTTGCTCTACCAGCTCTGGCGCCGCTTTGCGGAAGAAGGAAGGGATAGGATTCCCCGGTTGGTGCTGGCCGGATCCCACGGGTGGCTCACCGACGACCTCCTGATTCAAATTCGTACGGACCTCAAGGTGCGGGAGTCTATCATTGTTCTTAACAGTGTAGACGATGCGGAGCTTAGTTGGCTCTACGGGCATGCGAAATTCACGCTCTATCCGTCGTTCTACGAAGGCTGGGGGCTACCGATAGTCGAAAGCTTTCAGCATAGCAAGCCTTGTCTGGCTTCAAACACGTCATCCATGCCGGAAGCCAGTCAGGGACTGGCAACACACCTGGATCCGCTCGATTTCATGACATGGCGCCAGGAGATTATCCGGCGGTTCGAAGATCCATCTGTGCCGGTCTCGGAATCGGAATGGATCAGGTCTCATTTCCGCCCGCGGAGCTGGCAAGATTTCTCGAACGACTTTGCAGGCCGAGTCTGGTCGCTGGCCAATTCGTCCGCGAATGAAGTTTGATGGAAAAGATGCAGGCCCCGCCCAAAGTCAGCGTGTGTATACCCACCTATAACTACGCCGATTATCTTCCTTTCGCGATAGAGTCGGTGCTGCATCAGAGTTTTACCGATTTTGAGTTGATAATTCAGGATGATTGCTCAAGTGATAATACGGCCGAGGTAGTGGAGAGATATCTTTCCGACCGGAGGCTGATTTTCGAAACAAACGAGCGAAACCTTGGCCTTGCCGGCAACTGGAACCTCTGCTTGTCAAAGGCGAGAGGGCAATACATCAAGTTCATTTTTGCCGACGATCTGCTTGCCTCACCGGATTGTCTGGCCAAAATGGTTTCAGTACTGGACCGCGACCGATCGGTTTCCCTTGTCAGTTCGGCGCGAAATATCATCGATTCACAATCCCGTCTTGTGCATGTCCTTTCTGACTTTGGGAGAGGGTCCTTCACCGCCGATGGGCACAAGATTATCTCTTACTGCCTTTTGAGACTGACAAACTTTATCGGCGAGCCTTCGGGGGTCATGTTCAGAAGGGCCGATTCCTGCAGGGGATTCAGTCCAAGATATGCCCACGCTCTCGATGTGGAATTTTGGTTCCATCTTCTCGAGAATGGAAGGTTCGTTTTTATTGATGAGACGCTCACCTCGTATAGGGTTCACCCGCGGCAGAAAACAAACGAGAATGTGGCAAACCTAATCGCTCTACACGATAATGTTCTTTTGCTCCAGGATTATGTTTGGCGGCCCAACATTTTCGGATGGCGGGCCGTTAAACACTACATCATTATCGATGCGGTGTATCAATTCTGGAGATTGGCGAAAAAAGGTAAAATAGATCGTAAACGGGCCATGGACGGGATCGGGGCTTGCTTTTCGGTTCGCCGGTTTTTTTTGGCATATCCGCTTTATAAGCTTATAAAACCGTTTTTCAGGCTGTTCTTAAAAGTAACGGACTGGCCGTACAGGAAACTGAGTCCATCTTTTTTGCCTCTGATGGAGCGAAAGCCGGTTCTTCCCGATCTTAACGGAAACAAAGATTTGAGACCCCGAAGTAATTAAGGGCCCGGAGACTCAACCCATTTTTGCGCGATATAATACAGCAAAGGACGTATTTCCATGACAAAACTGGCTGAATCTGACTTCACGTACGTCATCCATGCCGGTTATCTTCCTTTCGCGATCGAGCCGTTGCTAAATCAGACTTATAGCGATTTTGAGATGATAATTCAGGATGATTGCTCAAAGGTGCCAGGATTCTAAGGTGTGGCAGGATACCGGTTCGGGTGATCACCGTCGGACTCCTTCATCGAACGCGGTAAAGGCTAACCCCGATGAGCGGTTCGTCCAGACGCGCCAATGCCGCATGACCATATTGGTACTGACTTCTCAGGGGTAAGATCGAGTTCCATTCGCGGGTACCCTGCAGTACGCAGCGGGAGGAGATTGGATGGCGGGAATACAAGGCCTCGAATCCGTTGACGACAAGGACCCAATCCCCGGATGAGACCACCGCACCCGGTGTGATCAGGCCTCTCATGCCAAGCTGCTCCCCGTAGAACTCGAACGTCCCGTTGCCGAAATACCAGATGTTCGCTCCATGATCTTGCACCCGACATTCACTGGCGAGGTTGCGAGCCATGCACTGTTGTCCGTAATAGAAATTATAGTCTACGGCAAACAAAAAAAGCCCGAGCAGGAAATTGATTCCCGCAATTCCCCAGACCAGTCCCGCTCTGTTCCTGCAGGTCAGCTTTGCGAGCCGGCAAGTGAGTAGGGTTCCAACGGCCACAATCCCTAACACACGCCTGGTAGCGGAGTAAGGACTCAGGGCGAAATAGCCGCCGATTTCCAACAGCAGCCACAAGATCAGGAAACCATCGACGGAGAAACACCACCTTCGGGCCGGCAGCCCTTCAACGGTGAGCGGTCTGCGCTTCAAGCGACAAGCGATAGCCGTAACGGCTCCAGCGAGGGACAAGCCGATTAGGCCGAACAGCACACCGGTCAACTTCGGATAAGGATAGACATGCAGGGAGTCGCGCAAAAAATCGAGAGCCGCTCCAGGTGGACAGGCGACGAAGGCGAAAACTAAAGCCACGAGCCCCACTACGGTCCAAACCAAACGCGCCCGTTGCCCCAAAGCGGCGAGAGCCAGCGGGAGAGCCGCAGCCATCGTGCTGCCCAAGTAGCCGAATAGCGGCTGAACCAGCCTGAGTCTCGCCAAGGGCGGTGTCTGATACTGCATGCATGCGAGCCAGAAGTGCGAGTGGCCGTATCGCCAGGCTATAAGCAGTTCCCAGGCGCCAAACAATAGCCCGGTCAAAGCAGAGGCAAGCAACCCTAAACGCCACTTGCCGAGCAGCAAGCCATAAAGGATCATAACTCCAGGTACGACGAAGGCCGTATACTTTGTCTGCGTGGCTAGCGCCGCGACAATGCCTGCGGCCACCGCTCCGGAAAGCGAATCTGCGGAGCAGGCTCGCAGGAACAGCACCACAGCCAGCAAACTCAAGGCCAGAGCCGGGATGTCCAGCATCAGGTTCACGCATGGAAGAACAGCGCCAGACAAGGTGACAACACAGACGTACAGCATCTCCATTCCGCGGGCGAAACGATGTCCCAGACTATACAGCATGAACACTAACAGTAGGTTGAAAGGAAAAAGCCAAAGCTTCCACCATGTCGGTTCCTGCCCGAACAGGTGCACTGCCGAGGCCCACCAATAGAGGAAAACGGGAGGAGCGAGAATGGTGTTGGCGTCCTGCACCCCCCAGGCCCGAAAGCCGTACGGATCAAGGGGATTCTTCGAAATGTGGGCCGCAAAAGAGTAATAAACGGAGTCGTCCCCAGTGAGAGGCTTGGCGGCATTTAGCAGAGTGACGAACAGAGCAAGGGCCACAAGGACCACAAGGACCAATCCACCCATTGCTCGCGTATCCGGGTCTCCTTCGGCCTTGCCAGCAATAGTTTTCTGCTCCATTCTTCCAGCCTGTTTGACGTGATTTGCTCGCGGGCGGACACCAACTTGATTTACCCTGAATAATGCATCAACTTGGCAGCCAACAGATGCCAAATCGCATTTTGCGGATCGGATTCCGGCGCAAAACTTCTGGAACAATCCCTTGGTCGCGAATCATACGGTTTACCAATCTAACATGCAAGGATATGTCAGCGGGGCCGGTTTTTTCGAGTTTAGGATACACTTCCTTCCCCGAAGTTGCTGAGTTCGTTTCCCCACCCCATGGTGTTGGGCGGGGCTCAGATTAAGCCCTCGCCTGATGGGGTTCAACCACGTTTCCAGAGCGTTACCGTGCACCCATGGCTGTCCAGGTAAGATCGGTGAAAAAGCGTGAAGTCCTTTTGTAGCAGCATCTCGGAGGCGACGGCAGCGGTAACCTGCTGTTCGATACCGGGGCGATAGTGTGGGGAGTCAGGCGAAAATTCGATGACTACCACCGAATCCACACGTTTGGCTGCCAGCCACGCAGGCAGTTGCCGCTGAACGTCGCCAGCCGGCGTCAATCGCACCCACCACGTGGTGTCCTCGAGGCCCCGGCTGCTGTGGAAGCGTTCGCAATAGGTCCAATTGGCGAATGGCTCAGGCTGACCCTGGGCTATAAAAACGGCAGTGCGGTTCGCATCGTCGAGGTATGGCAGGTAAGCATCGGAGATGTCCAGTGTGCTCGGGGAGGAGGGGGCGCCGCAACCTGCCGCAAATCCTGGTCCACGCCAGGCAGGACCTATCGCGAGGAGCAAGGCGATGACTACTGCCGCCGCCAGTAGGGGTCTGACCCGACCGAGGCGATCAAGCGACCCATAGTAGAGCAGGGCGCCGGCACCCGCTCCAGCCAGGACCCACAGCGCCGGCAACCACGAATGAAGAAACCGGGTCTGCTGATTGGGGTGCACCGTCACCAGCACCATGCTGAGCCCTGCCAGAAGCGCGAGCGCCAACCAGCCACGCTGCAAATGCCTGTGCAGTACTACCGCGACTGTCGCAAGCACCACGACCAACAACAGGCACCACGCCGCAGGGTGGTATTCATGGATGAGCGACTGGACATAGAAACCGAATGCTTTGTCCAACGGCAGCGAGTATGCCCCTCCTTTATTTTGCGGGCTGCTGTACCAAAGGAATATCGACAAACGCTGAGGCAACAGGAACGAGACCGCAATCGGCACCATCAGCCCCCACAACAACCGGCGGCCCGGGACGCCCAGCCAGGCCATGATGGCCGGCCGGTGTTTAAACATCGCCCTGAGCACGCGTATTAAAAAAATGGCGTATGCCACCGTCGTCAGATTCTGCGGTGGATAGAGAGATACTTGACGTCCCAGGAGTTCAATGGACGCGGGACCGTGCATTTGGATCGCAATTACAGCACCCACCAAGCCTGCGAACAGGTAATTCAGTGGTTCATACCACTGTCGTTTCAGCCACGCGCGCCACGGCCATTTGCCCATGGTTCGGAGCCAGCCGAGATTGCGGGGCCATTCGCAGATGAGCTGGTCGCCCAACAGGGCCAGGACCACGAGGACCCAATAATTGTACTTTTCGAAGAACAGGACGGTCATCGTGACAGCCAGGGCCGTGTACTGCCACCGAACACCAGGGGTCTGGACCATCCGCAGGTACAGGTAGAGTGTCAGCATCGTCAGACCGGCCCCAAGGCTCTCGAGCATTACGTCAGTGGCGTATATGCGATATGCCGGGCTGGCGGCTATGAATGTTGCGGTTAGTGCCATTGCCAGGATGCCCCCGCCGGGGCTTGGCAAGAGCCTTCTCGCTGCCAGGCACCCGAAAACGACGGTCATGATCCAGCCGGCCAGACTGGGGAGCACCGCAAGCCTATAGTCCGGTCCGGCCGCCACCACCACGGCAGCAACAAGCAGGCCGTGCACCGGCGGCCACACCTTTCCCTTCTCCAGGTTAGCAAAGAATTGCGGCAGATTGCCCTGGCGCAACGCCAGGCCCATGTTCAGACCGTACTCGTAATGACCGTTGCGGTCATGATCCAGGATGGTCCAGTGCCAGCGTGGGTTTGGCCAACTGAGGCTAAACAGGTGAGCGGCGAACACCACGCTTATTGTCAGCACCACCACGAACGCCAGCCGGTCACTTCCTTTGGGACGGGATGTCCCAGATTGGGACGTCGGAAAGTTCGATCCGATTTCCATGAACAGGTTGACCTCGGAGACGGCGGTTACTTTCACGGACTGCCACATCGCGTCAACGCCGATAATGCTCATGGACGGCGGCATGGCAAGGTGTTCATAGCACAATCGCTTGCTACGGGCAAGCGCGTGGCCACCGGTTGTAGGTCAATGAGACAGGTTTTTGCAAATTAAGGAGAGGCCTCTTTCCCCGCAGTGCATGGTCTAGTTCTGCCGCCCCGGTGTGTTGGATGGCGCGAACCGGAAACTTTTTATAAAAATAAGGTTAAGAGTGATTGGGGTACTGTTGCCGATGATTGGGCATATCGGAATGAAGATCTTGGAACATTAAATGAGATTATAGAAGTCTCAGTTGATGATTTTTCAGAAGATCTAGAAAAGTCCGAAAGTCCACACTACTTAAAGAGTTATATTGAAGGAAAGGACGCAGTGTGTCTAAAGGCATTGGTGCATTGTGACTCCAAAACCTGACTAAGGGTCGATTGAATATGAAAAACTATCAATCGGCAAATTAGAATCGGAGTTGCTATTCTGTTATAGGCATGGGCTTTCTAAGCCTTGCCGGTCTGAGGTTTTGGAAGCCTGGACCCGACGGAAGAACCCTTGTGGGATATGATTGACGTCTTTTGAAAACCGATGCAACTATCACCTCTTTGGCCCGAGAGGGCCTTCGGCGTATTTTCCCGCATGGCTTGGAATGCTGCCATGAGCCTCGCATAGATTGGCATCGGGTGTCCCCGGCGGATGGTGGGCTGCTGTGAACCGTTGACGGGTTTTTGAGCCATTCCGCCTCCCTGTACGCTCAGCCATATTGAACTTTGTTTCCCATGAGATTTGCTGTATAAGAGATGAGCTGAGCCTTGATTCATCATGGCTTCAGTCTTGATCTCGGCTTATCCGGTTTCCCAGGCGCTTTTCGTCAAGGCCCTGAGCTAGAAAAGGTATTCAGCCAGAGAGGACTAGGAAGATGGGTTCCAAAGCTGTTGAAACTGGTGAAACTGACCGGCGTCCCTTAACCGGAAACAGCACCGGTCTGCCTGATTCGACATTCTTCCGGGCCTGCTTCAACTGTTTGCCCGATTCCGTGATAGTTACGGATTTGCATCGGTCTATCCTGTTTCTCAATGACTCTGCGCAAACTTTTACCGGCTGTGAATTAAGCGGGGGAGGCCCCCTGATCTGTTCCGATGTTTTGCGCAGCGCTCACGATGGACAGCAATCCGTGATCGAGGAGTGTATCAGTCGAGGGAGGCTGGATGAGTTTAAGGTCGATGTCAGGAATTACGCAGGCCGCTGGCTGCCTTTTTTACTATCCGCGCGGTTGGTAAATGACAGCGAGGGCAACCCTGCGGGATGCGTGTTCATGCTGCGGCCTTCCTCATCAGTTGCCCTGGGGTTGGGAGACAAGGCGCAGGATCATCATATATTTGCCAGCGTAATCGACCATTTCCCGATGCCTTTTTTCATCGTGGATACGAACTTGACCATCACTTACATGAACAACCACTTTGAGAAACTCACAGGCTACGAAAGCAGTGAGGTTGTCAACCGCATGAGTTGCGCCGAAGTGCTGCGAAGTTCTTTGTGCCATACGGATCATTGCTTGTTGAAGCAGGCGATGGAAAAGAGGACGTCTCTCGCCGGGTTGCGGCGCACCGTTCACGATCGTGAGGGAAGAGAACGCCATGTGGCGGCGCACTGTGCCATGATTACGGATTCGGAAAACAGGGTGATTGGTGGATTTAAGGCACTCAGAGACATAACCCCGCTGTTCGAAGCCGAACAGAAAATCAGGATGCTCGTGGAAATTACCCAGGAGGGTATCCTGATGGTTGATGAAAACGACCGGGTAATTTACGCCAACTCCAGGATGGCTGAAATTCTCGAGCAGGATAAAGATGATCTGGTAGGAGAAGACGTCGGCGGACTCCTTCCACCCCAGTTGCTTAGCATTACGCGCGACCTGGCCCTGAAGGTAGGCAAAGAACATTACCAGCAGGTGCGTTTCTGCAGTACAATCCAGCCTGCTGCCAACTCAAACTATAAGGATCGCGTATTTGAAACCTGCATTGTAGTCGCCAAGTTTGGTAAGGGCTTTATTACATGTATGTATTTCCAGGACCTGACCAAGCATATTCAAATGGAGCGGGAACTGTTGAGCGCCAACAGCTTTCTGCACAACATAATCAAGAGTTCGGCGGACGGTATCGTTGTATCCGATCTTAAAGGCACCGTACTTATTTACAACGATGCGGCCGAGCGGATTCTGGGATACAGCGCTAATGAGTTGGTGGGCGTTCCTGGTTCTCTGTATAAGCTTGTCAACCCTGAAATGGCAAAAGAAAATATGCGGCAATTGCGCAGAGCCGAGCATGGCCCGCCTGGAAAACTCACCTCCACTCGAAAAACCCTGCTCAGCAAAGACGGTGAAGAGGTACCGTCAAATTTTTCCGCGGCAATCATATATGAAGGCGGCCGTGAGATAGGGACTGTAGGCATATTTTCCGATCTTCGTGAACACTTACGGATGCGCAAAGAGTTGGAAGAGACCCGAATGCAGTTGACGCAGACCGAAAAGATCGCTTCCATCGGAAGGCTGGCGGCGGGCATTGCTCACGAAATCAATAACCCTCTTTCCGGCATCCTTATATTTGCCGAGATACTCATGAGAGATTTGTCTGCCTCCGATACGCAACAGTATCAGGACCTTCAGGAAATCCTCAATCAAACTATGCGCTGCAAAGAAATTGTGGCGCGTCTGCTGGAATTCAGCAGGGAATCAGTGAACCAGAGATTTAACTACGACATAAACGCCGTCATTCAACGTTCAGCAGAACTGTTGACTCATCAGGCGCTTTTTCACAATGTAAACTTCGTATTCGACCTTCAGGCCGATATCCCGGCGATGATCGGCGATGCGGGCCAGCTTCAGCAGGTTTTCATCAATTTGATAATCAATGCCGGTACGGCCATGAACGGCAGAGGGAGGATGACTATTACCAGCAGGTTCGATCAGGTTTTCGATAAGGTTACCCTGCAATTTGAGGATACTGGCCCGGGAATTCGGGATGAAATCATCAGCAAGGTGTTTGAGCCGTTTTTTACCACAAAGGGGCCCGGGGAAGGCACGGGACTCGGGCTTTCCGTTGCATACGGAATAATTCAGCAGCATGGCGGCAGTATGTCGGTCAGGAACGTTCCTTCGGGCGGCGCACTCTTCACGGTCGTGTTGCCATTGGAATGTCCTGAAAATACAATTGAGTTCGTCTGTTGAAACTAAGGTCAGCAGGATAGAATCAGCGATCATTAAGGGTGACGGTATGCAAACCGTTTTAGTTGTCGACGACGAGAGGGTTATAAGAGAAGGCTGTCGCCGGGTCCTGGCGCCCGAAGGGTATGCAGTCCTGACTGCGGAAAACGGCAGGGAGGCGCTGGATTTACTTTTGACCGAATGTCCGGACGTGATTCTTTGCGATCTCCTTATGCCGGTAATGGGCGCCTTTGAGGTCATCGAGGAAGTCAGGGTCAAATATCCCGATCTGCCGCTGATAGTTATCACCGGCCATGGTACGGTAGCTACCGCGGTAGAGGCAATGAGGAAAGGCGCATACGATTTTATCACCAAGCCGTTCACGGCCGACCACATGATCCTGATAGTAAAAAGAGCAATGGAGAAACGGGCGCTGGAGCGCTGTGCCCGTCAACTACAGGAGACCCAGGCCCAAAACCTTTATGACCTGTCTGTGGAAAAAAGCCGAATCAGGACGATAACTAACTGTATGGCGGATGGAGTCCTTGTTACAAACCGCTCTTTGGAAATAGTGCTTCATAATCCTGCTTTGATGAGACTGTTCGAGTTCCCGGCATCTTTGCAGGAGCCCTATGCTATGCCGGAGGACATGGCATCTGACGGCCTGGAGAAAGATCTCAGGGCCATTGTGGATTCATGTTGGGAAGAGGCCGGGCAGATTTCACGAGAATTCTGCAGAGGGGGTAAATATATCCAAGCAGTGTCCGCTCCCATCCCCGGACTGGACAACCAGGTCCTGGGTACTGTAACCCTGCTTAAGGACGTCACCATTTACAAACAGCTAAATGAGATGAAGTCCAATTTTGTGCAGTTGGTTTCTCACGAACTGCGGTCCCCTCTGGCGTCGATCAAACAACTTTTGACTGTCGTGCTCGATGGCCTGGCCGGCGAACTGGGGGATAAGCAAAAAGAACTTCTGGGTCGTTCTCAACAGAAGATTCAGGATTTGCTCGATCTCATCACTGACTTGCTGGATGTGACGAAAATCGAGAGCGGTCAACCTTTTCAGCAACATACGCCTGTCAATCTGCCTGAAGTCATCGGTCATATCATCGAACTGACGAGACCCAGGGCGGAGGGCCAGAATATTTTGTTGAGGCTCGAAATTCCTGAGGACCTGCCTCTCATTGAGGCCGATCCCAGATGCATGGAGGAACTTTTTTCAAACCTGATCAGCAATGCTGTCAACTATTCCCCCGACGGTGGGGAGATAGTCGTATCGCTCGCTGTGAGCGGCAATTTTGTGGAGGTCTGCGTCAGCGATACCGGGGTAGGTATCGAACCGGAAGAGATTCCAAAAATTTTCGATAAGTTCTACCGGATTAAGGACCAGAGAACAAGGCACGTGAGAGGCAGTGGTCTTGGGCTTGCCCTTGTGAAGGAAATTGTCGAATCACACTGTGGAACTTTGGAGGTTAAGAGCAGGCCCGGTTTGGGGACCACTTTCCGTGTACTCCTGCCCACAGGCAGGTAGTTTGGACTGGTTTCCGGTCGGCGACATAGAACTATGGCACTAATTACCAACCTTTATCCAACATAGCTCAGGAGGCTGCAAATGGGTAAGTATGTTTTGATAGTCGATGATGACCCGGATATGGTTGACACCGTGGGCATGATGCTTGAGAGCAAAGGCTACGAAGTGGGGAAAGCTTACGATGGCGTCGAGGGTGAGGCGTCCATCGGGAAGAGGCGGCCGGACCTGGTGGTCCTGGACGTAATGATGCCCCGCAAGAATGGGTACGTCCTTTGCGCGGAACTGAAAAAGAACGCTAAAACGAAAGATATCCCCATAATTCTGCTTACCGCAGTAGGGGAAGCTGTGCCGGCCACCACTTACTCGCACGCTGACGGCATGGCCACTGAGGCCGAAGATTATATCCCAAAGCCGGTCGATGCTCAGGTGCTCATCGAGAGCATAGAGAGGTTAGTTTAATAGGAATCAGAAGGCCCTCATGTCCAGGATCAGACTTGGCGGCATTAAAGTCGTTGAAAAGCGGGCCTACCTCTATTCATCATGTCGAAGGGGGGCGGACCTCCTGGGGAACATTTGCTCGATTCTTGCCGCCGGCCGGATAAATATGGGTCTGCTGACCCATGTGGCCGACAATGGGACCGGGGAATCGATAACGGCTGCGAGTGCACTGAGCGCACTTCGTTTTTCCGGCTATATTCTCGAGGTGGTCGGTTCGGGCGAGTGTGAAACAGCGGAAATAGAGAGCGATATTTCCAGAATATCTATATTTCCGCATGCTCAAAGGCCTGAGATAACAGCTGCACTGATCAAGGCCCTGGGCGCTGCGGCAATAAAACCACACGGGTTTGCCAGCTCACCGTCGGCTGTTACGGTCGTCATCTCTTCATCGGATTTCGAAATCGCGATGGAAAGAGTTTTTGAGTCTTTCGAGTTTCCTGCCTGCGGGTCTTATAGCGAATGGCAGGCCGTCTGCCGATTGGACGAACAACAGCTCAGTGAGGTGAAGTGCTCATACAGCGAGCAGATAATCACGATTTATGGTTTTACACGCCAAACGGGTTTGGATTTGTGGAACGTTTCTCTGCCGATCGAGTACATGAGCGGTTTTGGGGCGTTTTTTTCAGAATTGGGTGAACTTGGTTTCAATCTGCCTTTCCTGATTTCCAACTCAGCTCCCGGGGCAAAGACCATTCAGTTTTCGTTCGCTCTGGGAGAAGATCGGCGTGAAAGGGCAGGGCAGGCTCTCGATAAACATCTGCCGGGCCGTGACAGATTTTGTCGCGGCCCGGTGTCTGTACTTTTTCTACACGGTCCGCATTTTGGTGACCGCTACGGAATTGCCGATGCTTTTGTTACGGCCCTGCGAAACGGGGACATCCCCATCCTCGCGCTGAGTTGTGCGGTTTCGTCCATTTCCGCAATCATTGCGGGCAATGACCCCGATAAAGCCATAGAGGTCTTGAGCACTCGTTTTCAAACCCCCAGCGGCAAGAGGAGATGATTGGCTTCCCGCCCTCACACGCTTTTCTTGAGGTAAGTCCCCACTCTTGACAGCAAAGTGCCGGGATCGACGGGTTTTTCTATGTAGTCACTGACCCTTAGCTGTAAACCGGTGCCCAGCTCGTAGCGGCGGCGGCCGGCATCCTCCCTTACCGATGTCAGTATGATTATGGGAATGTTGCTGAGTTTGGCCCATCTGGGATCCAGAAGCTCCTCGCATACCGCAAAACCATCCATCTTGGGCATCATCAGATCAAGGACCATCAAGTCCGGCTTCTCCGACCTGAGCTTGGCCAGCCCTTCCTGACCATCCCTGGCGGTGACCACGGTATAACCATGCGTCGTCAGCACCACACTCATTGCTTCCAGGATATCCGGGTCGTCATCGACGAGCAATATCTTTGATTTCTGCTCCATCTTATCCCCCATCTCTTAGACTTCAGGTCTTGGCAAAAGGCCCGCTTTCTCTACGATAATCGGTACGATATCTTCCCAGCCTACCGCCATTATATGGATTCCATGAACCTCCGGGATCTCCATAATCTGCTCAATGATCTCCAGGCTTATCTTCAACCCCTCTTCCTTAACGTCGCCGGTCTGCTCCAACCTGCTGACAACCTGATCGGGGACGGTAACCCCTGAGACGTAGTCTCTCATATAGCGGGCCATACCTGCCGATTTCACCGGTATGATTCCTGCCATAATGTGTACCTGCCCGTCGAGACCGTGCTCTTTAATCGACTTCATCCACTTCTCGAATTTGGCGACATCGAACACTGCCTGAGTCTGGATGAAATCGACACCGGCCTTGACCTTTCTCGCCAGCCTGAGAACGCGATATTCAAAAGGGTCTGCGAAGGGGTTTTCGACGGCCCCGATAAAGACAGGAAGCTCTCCGTTGACGGCCTCTCCGCAGATGAATTTATGCTCGTCGCGCATTTTTTTCAATGTATTGATGAGTTGTATCGAATCCAGGTCGTAGACCCCCTTGGCGGTTGGATGGTTGCCAAAGGACTGGTAATCCCCCGACAGGCAGAGAATATTGCCTATGCCCATCGCCACTGCTCCCAGGATATCGCTTTGTATGGCGATGCGGTTACGGTCGCGGACTACCATCTGCAATACCGGGTCCACGCCAACCCGTTTAAGCAGTGTACATCCGGCCAGGCTGCACATCCTGACTATAGCAGTTTGATTGTCGGTTACATTTATGGCGTCGGTAAAATCCTTCAGTTTTTCGCCTTTTTTCAACACCCCCGAAGTCCCTGCTCCCTTGGGAGGACCCACTTCGGCAGTAACAGCGAACCTCTTGGCCTCCAGCACTTTCTCAAGATTAGTTCCTGCTTTCATGGCTGGACATCTCCTCTTTTCTTCCCAGTGTCGGGCTTAGCTGTCCCCTTGGGCAAAGTAAAGGTAAACTTGGCGCCTTTTTCGGATTCAGGGTAAGGGCTTTCAGCCCATATGCGCCCACCATGAGCCTCAATAATCCGTTTGGCATTGGATAGCCCTACGCCGGCTCCCCCTCCTATCGGGGCGTCCTTTCCCCGATAGAAGTCGTCGAAGATCCTGTGAAGTTCCTCACCAGCTATCCCCGGCCCGTTATCCATAACCTCTATAACTATCGTTTGACCCTCATCGTCATCCGTGATTCTCAGGGTGACCTTGCCGTCTGTCTGTGTGAACTTGATTGCGTTACCGAGCAGATTGATCAGCGCCTGCTGCAACCGGGTCTTTTCTCCCGGAACAGCCGGTGGTTCCGTGTTCCAGGCAGCCACCAGCTCTATGTTCTTCCCGGCAGCCAGGGCTCTCACGTTCTCAAGGGAATTGTTCGCTATCTCTACAATAGAGACCGGCTCTCGTTGCATGTCATTGGAGTCGGTGCGGATGATGTCAAAGATGTCATCGATCTGGGATACCAGCCCCTTGACCCTATCCCCGGCTCTAATCAGCAATTTTTCCTGTTGTTCGCTTATTGCCCCTGCATAGCCGCCCTGAATCACCTGATGCAGGCTTTGTATGGCAGCCAGCGGGGCCTTCAGATCGTGGGACGCCGTCAACAGCATATTAGCCAGTATCTCAGTGGTGCGGGACAGCCGGGAACGCGCCAGATCAATCAGCTTCTCCATCACGCGAAGCCCTGAAGCGGGATTATCAACGAAGAGACTGTGGAGGGCCCGTCGATCGACAACCACTGCTGCAGTTTTTTCCACGGCATAAGCTGAAGCAAGATATTTCGCTGAACCAATGGCCGCCGACCACCCTACGAACTCACCCCGGCGCGCCGTCGCTATAGTGGCGCAGCGCCGCCTTTGGCGGCCCAGAAGCCCCACCTCCACCGCTACCCTTCCTTGAAGCACTATGTATATATTGTCAGCCGGGTCACCCTCGCGGAACAGGACATCGCCGGTCTCGAAGGTCATCTCGCGGCTGAGCTGGGCAATCTTGTCCCTCTGTTCATCGCTCAGGTCACTGAAGAGACTGGATTCCCCGAGCGTTTTCCTGATAGCTGCGGTTGGCAATCCACTCCTCCCTTACTGCTTTTTTATCGGCTGGGTCGGAGGGCCGCCGGTAAGACTGACACCCCAGTTTTTGGGCGGTATGACATCTGTCAGCCGGTCCAGTCTGCCGATTCTGGTGAGCTGGTCTATTATCAGTTGCCATCCGCAGGGCAAGTCGGCTGAGACTTCGCACTTGCCGTCCACCGACCCGCCGCACGGTCCATGGATAATCTGCTTGGCGCACCTGGCGATAGGGCAGATTCCGCCGGTATATTCGAGCATGCACTGGCCGCACTCCTGGCACCGTTCCCCATCTCGCCATTCCCCATGACGACCGCCAAGGGAGACAGTATTGCAGCCGGGGTGCACCACCCGGTCCACTACCGATGCAGCAGCCTGGACGCCGATGCCGCAGCAGAGCATCAACAGGGAGTCGGAGTCAACGATCTTGCTCTCGTGCGCCTGCAAGGTCATTCTGGTGAGTTGCTCGTTGCAGGCGAAGTCAATTAGGGAGATACCGGTAATTTTTTTGCCTTCTCCCTCCAGTTTAAGTTTCATCTCCAGCGCCTGTTGCTCGCCGCCGGTTTGACATCCCTCAGCACAACCCTTGCACCCCACAATGAACACTTTTTCTTCACCGCTGAGGTACGAGAGGATCTCTTCCATGGGTTTCTGTTCACTGATAAGCATGTCCATCCCTCATCTCGCCAGTTTCCTGGTCTGGAGTAATCTCTTTCAATACTGTCTTAACGACATCGGGGATGCGGTCCCGGAGTTTCTCCGAAAGTTCAATCCCCCATGCGACCTCTTTTGGCTCAACTCCGATGATGACAGTCCTTTCAGGCTTGTTGCCGGCAATTTCGCTTAGCTTAAGGCTATCCACAAAGCTGAGCTGGTGGATTGAGGTCATCAGGCAGGTTTCGAACTCAACGTCCTGCGGGCTGAACTTGTAGATAGCTCCTGGCTCACTGCCCCCGTAGACTGCATCTATCACCACCAGCCTGCTAACAGGCTCATCGCCCTGCCAGCAATCGGGGACGGTTCCGGCTTCGATGATTTCTACCGGAAAGCTCAAGGTCTGTCTGGCCAATTCCCGAGCTACGTGCACTCCGATCCCTTCATCCCTGAGCAACTCGTTGCCTACTCCCAGAACCACCACCCTGCCTCTGCGCCCTTTACTCATTTGAGCTACCCCACTCGAAACTTGGCCAGGGTTCTCCCCTTAGGCGTCATTACATGAATAGCGCACGCAAGGCAGGGGTCGAAGGACCTGACGATTCGCACCAGCTCAAAAGGATTAGCCTCATCCCTGACCCGGGTCCCGATAAGGGCCTGTTCGAGAGGACCCGGCTGGCCCTGGTCATCCTGCGGCGACATATTCCATGTGCTGGGTACTACGCACTGATACCGGCTGATCCTCTTGTCCTTGATCTCTATCCAATGGCCCAGGGCGCCCCGGGCGCCGTCAACCAGGCCCATCCCCTTGGACTCATCGGGGATTTCGTAGGGGACATATACCGGTTCTCCAGGTTTGAGCTGGAGTAACCAATCGCCCATGGAATCGGCCAGTACCTTTGCACAGAGGGCGCGCGCCAAGTGCCGTCCAAGAACGGAGAAGAACGCCTGGGGCTGGATGGCGGCCGCTGACAGGGCCGAATCAACCAGCGCCTTGATTGCCGGCTGGCCGGAAAGGTAGCTTGCAAGCACCCTTGCCAGTGGTCCGACTTCGTAAACCTTGCCGTCGTATCTGGGCGCCTTGACCCACGTGTAGCCCTTGCCCCAATTCTCGGTGGGCACGGTCAATCCTTCGGCCGGCTTGCGACCGGTAGTGGAATCCTCATACCAGGAATTAGCAACGTACTCGGCGATCTTGTCCGGATCAACCGGCTCCAACCTCAGATCGGCGGAGACGGTTCCCTGTTTCATCAGGCGGTTTCTCGCGAGGTAGTCCGAGCCGGTCCCGTCGAGGTCGTAGTTGCCGTAGGAGAGCAGGTTGCCGCAGCCGCGCCCTATTTCGAAGTAGTCGCTATAGGTCTTGGCGACGGCGAAGACATCGGGCAGGTAGACATTGTCGATGAAGTCCTTTATTTCGTTAAGCCGCCACAGGAATGAAGTTATTTTGTCCACTGTGGGCGGTTCGGTGACGCCACCGGGAACCACCGCCGGGTTGTGTGGAATCTTGCCTCCGAAAATCGCCAACATCTCCTGGCCCTTGCGCCGGACGGCAAGCGCTTGTACGTAGTGGCCTACCAGTTCCTGGTCTATCTCGGCCGGAAAGCGGTAGTCGCCCTCGTAACGGGGAACGAAAGGTCCAAGCTCTCCCCGCTCTATGAACGCCTTCACGGTGTTCAAGGCGCTGTCTTTGCCATTATATGCGGCTACCTTGGTCACATCCACGTAGTCCAAAGCGGCGAGGTGATAAAAATGAAGGATGTGATCTGAGAGGTGAGCTGCGCCCAGAATCAAATTGCGGAGAATCCTGCCGTTGTCCGGTATCTTGTCAGCTATGCCGAAAGCACTGTCCAGGTTGAAGGTGGCGGCCATAGCGTGGCTTGTAGGACATACGCCGCAAATGCGTTGAGTTATGTGCTGTGCGTCACGCGGGTCCCTTCCCTGGAGAATAAGCTCAATGCCCCGGAAAAGAGTGCCTGTGCTCTTGGCCTCCTTTACCGTGCCATTCTCCAGGTATGCTTCAACCTTAAGGTGTCCTTCTATACGAGTAACGGGGTCTAACAAAATGCGGCTCATCTGTCCAAACCTCCTCTACTTGCTGGCGCCTATGTTGGGTAAACCGACGTCCGGGGCCTTCTGATATATAGGTGAGACCAGGTCGGGGAAGCCGGGGCTCGTGCAGCCGATACACATTCCGCCGCACCCCACGCACCAGTTGGCGCCTCCGTTCCAAAGCCTGTTTGGACAGTCAGCGTGAGTTAGCGGCCCCTTACAGCCTAACTCGTAAAGGCATCCCTCGTCGCTAAGCTTCTTGGCGAATTTTTTCTCGTCATAGTACGCCCGGCGCTGGCAATTCTCGTGTATGAGACTGCCATAGAACGACTTGAGACGCCCGAACTCATCCACATCCTCAGACTTGGGCAATCCCATTAGCAAAACACTTGCCACGGTTCCCATGAACCAATCGGGATGAGGGGGACATCCCGGGACGTTTATCAGGGGAGTATTGATCCCTTTCGAACGGAACAACTCCGGTACGCTGACCGATTGGGAAGCATTTGGGGCTGCAGCAGCGATGCCGCCGTAAGCGGCGCAAGTTCCCAGGGCAATTACTGCCAGGGCGTCAGATCCAAGCTCCGCGGCCCTGTCGGCGATAGGAACCAGAGCGCCGTTCCTCTCACCAAGGCTGCAGTATCTCCCATTGCTCCGGGTCGGTATCGCCCCTTCTGCAACCAGTATGTATCCACCTTTATGTTGCTTGCATGTGTCTTCCATGGCGGTGATGACTTGCTCCCCGGAACCCGCCATCACCGTGGCCAGGAATTTCAGGCTCACATGTTTGCCGGGGAGGATTTCATCAATGAGCAAATTCTTAATGGTAGGGCTTACCGAGTTTAGGACTGAAACAGGGCACCCAGTGCAGGTAGCCCCCTGGAGCCAAATGACTGGATATTCTTGGGTCTTGGCCATTACTGCTCTCCTTGTGACGACTTCGGCAAACGATTGACAGCCCCTGGCCTCCGGCCAGGGCTGACGCGAATCACTAGCGAGCTTATGAAAAAACCCGCAACAAGGCAAAGCGGGGTATTGTCGCAGTAACAGACTCTAATTAAAGTCTTGCGAACGAGTAACTCCTCGTTGTGGGGGTAAAGTCCTGCCAGACTGCCGCTAAAAAAGAGGTCTCTAATACCAAATAGTTGTGGCCAATGAAGTAGATTTGTCGGATGCAGATCAAGCAATCCGCGTGCCAGCGGGCTATGCAGGTGTAGTAAATATAATATAAGAGATATCGCTGAGTTACAAAATTCATCTGGAGGCAGTTGCAGGGTGGCCGCACTCCCAGTGAAACTAAAATACGACAAACTGAAACAATAAGTGGACAGAAGAGCAGGGCTTCACGGCGAAACAAGCTCAGGGAGAAAACAAAAAATACCCCTGATGCGAGGATGCACAGGGGTATCCGGAATGTTAAAAATGGAGGGATTGCCAAACGGGTTTCAATCCGGCCGGCTAATCAACTTTGGGCCGTGGATAAAGGCCTGCACGCTCCACGATCTCGGGTACCTTTTCTTCCCATTCGATGGCCATGACGTGGAAGCCGCGAACCCCCGGACACTCCTTGAGTTCCTGGATCTGTTCGACTGCAATGTTAATTCCTTCCGCAGCCACTTTGTCCTTGGGTACTCCCTGGAGCCGCTTGATGACATCGTCTGGCACGTCCATGCCGGGGACCTTGGCCTTCATATACCTGGCCATACCAATGGATTTCATTGGCGTGATTCCGGCCAGGATCGACACCTTTTCATGGAGTCCACGCTCGACGATCTGTTGCATCCACAGTTTGAATTTTTCCATGTTATAGATGCACTGGGTCTGAATAAACTGGGCGCCGGCGGCCACTTTTTTGGCCAGGCGCAGCACGCGGATTTCAAAGGGGTCTGCGAATGGGTTTTCCGCCGCTCCGATGAACATTTTGGGCGGCACATTCATCTCATATCCGCTCAGCAGCTTTCCTTCATCGCGCATTTGCCTGACCGTCTGAATTAATTGAGTGGAATCAAGGTCAAAAACATTGGCTGCGCCGGGGTGGTCACCGAATCTTTGATGATCTCCCGTTAAGCAGAGCACGTTATTGATACCGAACGCGCCTGCTCCAAGAAGGTCGCTCTGCAGACCGATACGGTTTCGATCCCGTGTCGTCATCTGGAGCACGGGCTCGAATCCCAGTTGTTTTATACGGATACAGGAAGCCAGGCTGGACATGCGTACGACGGCAGTCTGGTTGTCCGTGACGTTTATGACATCCACATACGGACCGACAAGCCTGGCTTTTTCGTCAACTACGGTTCCTTCAGCACTTCGAGGGGGACCGCATTCGGAGGTGACTGCGAAGTGTCCGGCTGCGAGGATACTCTCCAATTTACTAAGTGTTGTGGCACTCATATCTGCGAGACCTCCTTTATCAACCTGCGGGGTCCCCCGTCCCTGCTTGTCAACCAATCTTTTGCGGGTGTAGGTTCCTCAAAGCGCTTGAGTTCTCCGAGTTCTTTGAGCCGTTCGTATATCAGTTGCCATCCACAGGGGACTTCCTTGTCGATCTCGCATTTTCCATTAGAAGAGCCGCCGCATGGGCCATTGAGTATGCGCTTGGAACACCTGGCGACCGGGCAGATACCGCCGGTGCTGGCGAGAATACATGTGCCGCATGCCTGGCATCGCTCTGACCACACGCCCTTTTCCTCGGTTGCCCCGATAAAGCAGGTATCTACACCTGGGAAAACACGCATCTTGCTGTACATCTCGGCCATGAACTGCACTCCGGCGCCACAGGCTATGGAAACCACGGCATCATAGGCGCCGATCCGGTCCTTAAGTTCAGCCAGATATTCCTTATCGCACTGCCGGGTCAGGCTGACTTCGCCGATTTCGATTTTCTTCTGCTGATTGGCGAAATACATGCGCAAAGCCGAGGCAAGGATCTCCACCTCTTTCAGACCGCCCGCTTCGCAAACTGCGACACATCCGTTGCAACCCGCTACCAGGATATTATCGAAGTCCTTGATTTCGCGGATTATTTCTTCAGTTGGTTTGGGTTTGGCCATTATCATGCAGCTTCCGCCTTTCCTGCCCCTTGACTTCTAACGGGGTTGGGGCCGAGCTGCCGGATTTTATCGGTCATCTCGCGGCTTATTTCCGCAAACCGAGGCCCTTCACCGGAGGATAGGTTATACATGGCAACCCGGTCGGGTTCCATGCCTATGCTTTGAAGAAGTTCCCGGACGTATGCAACCCGTTTTTTCGCCCTAAGATTGCCCGCCTGAAAATGGCAATCGCCTTCCATACACCCAGCCACGAAAACGCCGTCAGCACCCTTCTCGATTGCTTTCATCAGGTGGATGATTGCAACTCTGCCGGTGCACGGCACTTTAACTATTCGGATGTTGCTCGGGTACGTCAATCTCATCGAACCTGCCAGGTCCGCCGCAGAATACGCTCAATACGTGCAGCAGAAGGCAACTATGATCGGTTCAAAGTTTTCCATCAGATCGCTCCTTCCAGAAGGGCATCCACCTTTATCATGATCTGGTCGTCAGTATAGTGGCCCAGCCGGATCGCTTTGGCCGGACACTCAGAAGCGCAAATGCCGCATCCCTGGCAAAGCGCTTCGTTTATCTCAGAAACGTCATTTTCGTTGATATGAGGGACCCCATATGGGCAGGCTCGCACGCAAACCAGACATGCGGCGCAAAGACCCGGTTCGACCTGGGCGACAACGCCTCCAACAGTCACGTCCTTTGAGGACAGGAAGGAAGCTGCCCTTGCGGCTGCCGCCATTGCCTGAGCTATGCTCTCGGGCATCAGCTTCGGACTGTGGGCGGTCCCGCACAGGTAAATACCCTCAGAGGCAAAATCGACCGGTCTCAACTTGACATGCGCCTCCATGAAGAACCCCTCGGGGTTGCGAGGAACTTTCAGGATCCCGGCAAGCTCCTCGTTGTCTTCGGGTAGCGTGGCTGCGCTGAGGATCACCGCGTCGGCGCTCATCTGTACCGGTCTTCGCAACACATGGTCCATAAATGAGACGCTGAGCGGCCACTTGCTGTCCTGGGCTACTTCCGGCGGTTTGTCTTGCTCGAACCTGACGAAAAGAACGCCGCTCTGCCTGGCTTTGGTGTAATAGTCCTCGAGTATCCCGTAGGTGCGCATATCCCGATAGAGGACGACGACGTCCATCTCAGGATTTAACTGCTTTAGCTCCAGAGCGTGTTTCACGGCGCCCTGGCAGCAGATCCTGCTGCAATTGGGGTTCTCCTCGTTGCGGGAGCCTACACACTGAATCATGATCGCCCGGCTCCATTTCGAAGCCTCAGCCGGGTTATTCTTTACCAACTGCCCCAGCTCGACTTGCGTCATTACACGGTCGGTCTGGCCGTACAGGTATTCCTTTGGTATGTATTCGCGAGCGCCGGTGGCCACAATTATGGCGCCATGGCTGACTTCCTTTGGGCCTCCATTGCCGTTTTCGATCCGCGAAACGAAATTTCCCTTGTATCCCGAAAGCCCGGTCAGGCGTGCTCCGGTCAATACCTCGATCAAGGTGTTCTCCCGGACTTCGCCGATGAGCTTCTCGAGGTACTCGGAGACGTTGAGACCCTCAATGGTGTGCGGAATATTCCTGGCCATACCGCCCAGCTCAGCATTCTTTTCGACGATTATGGTTTCGAAGCCCTGCCGGGCAAGACCCAAGGCGGCATTCATGCCGGCTATGCCGCCGCCGACGACGAGGGCGCGTGGGTTAACAGTCAGAGACTTCTCGATCAGCGGTTTGAGAAGAGAAGCGCGGGCCACCGACATGCGAATAAGGTCTTTGGCCTTTTCCGTTGCAGGCCCGGGTTCCTGCTGGTGGACCCATGAATCCTGGTCGCGGATATTGGCCATCTCAAACAAGTATTTATTGAGGCCGCAGTCCTTCAGTGTCTCCTGGAAGAGCGGCTCGTGCGTGCGGGGCGAGCAGGCGGCGACGACGACCCGGTTTAGCCTGTTCTCCTTTATGATCTCCTTCACCTTCTCCTGGCTGTCCTGCGAGCAGGTGAAAAGATAGTTGGTGGTATAGACAACATTCGGCAGAGTTGCGGCGTACTTTGTAACTTCCGGAACATTCACCACCGAAGCGATATTTATGCCGCAGTTGCAAACAAAGACGCCGACCCTTGGCTCCTGCTCGGAGACGTCCTGCTCGACAGGGACTTCCTTTATCTCAACCTGTGAACCCCTTGCCGAGGCAAGATCGATTGCTGCAGCGCAAGCCGCCGCGCTCGCTTCCATAACTGAGGCGGGAATATCTTTGGGGCCCTGGAAAAGACCGCAGACGTACATTCCCGGACGAGAGCTGTTTACCGGCTCAAACCCGCCGGTTTGGGCGAATTTGTGATCGGTTACATCAATGCCCAGCCGCTGCGCCAGCTCGAGGGTCTCGGGCGTCGTTTCCACGCCCACCGAGAGAACAATCATATCGAACTGTTCTGAGAGCTGCTCTCCGGCCTCATTAGTGTACTGGATCAACACGTTGTCGCTGTCGGCAACTGGGTCAACCGTGTGCACACGCGAACGGATGAACCGGACCCCATATTTGTCCCGCGCCCTGTTGTAATATTTCTCGAAGTCCTTTCCGTAAGTGCGCATGTCCATATAGAAAATGGCAGTGTCGAGGCCGTCGGGACAATGCTCCTTGGCGACCATGGACTCCTTTATGGCGTACATGCAGCAAACGCCCGAGCAGTAGGTATGGGCGCCGTGCTGGCGGTCTCTGGATCCCACGCATTGTATCCAGGCAATCTTTTTAGGTTCCTGGTGGTCTGATGGCCGCACGAGATGCCCCTGAGTAGGTCCGGAGGGCGAAAGGATGCGCTCGAACTCCATCGAAGTCATCACATTGGGGAATCTTTTATATCCGTGAGTATCGAGCTTCGAAGGATCGAAAGCTGTAAAGCCGGGCGCAGCGATGATGGCGCCCACGTTTAGCTCCAGCGATTTTGCCGGCTGTTCGTGATCGATAGCCTTTGCAAGACAGGCCTCGACGCACTGGTAGCATTCGGAACACACGCCGCAGCTAAGACAGCGCGACGCTTCGGCCCTAACCTGCTCTTCGGTCAACCCGAGCTGCACTTCTTCGAAATTACCGACGCGGATCTCAGGAGACATAACAGGCATATGCGCGCGCGGCATTCTGTCATAGCCTTCGGTCGCAACCTGCTGGACCGCCTGCCATTCCTTTTCGCGCCCGGTGCTCAGTTCCTCCCCGCGAATGTACCTGCCGATAGAAATTGCCGCCTGCTTGCCGGCTGCAATTGCTTCGATTACCGTCCTTGGGCCGGTCACCGCATCGCCGCCTGCAAAAATGTCGGGATCGTGTGTCTGCAGGGTGAGCGGGTCGATTCTCATCGTGCCCCAATCGCTAAGCTGGCACGCGCACTCTTCGGTAAGACACGCCCAGTCGGATTCCTGGCCGATGGCCGGAACGACTGCGTCAACTTCCAGGATGAACTCCGAGCCAACAACTGCCACCGGGCGCCTTCGTCCGCTTGCATCCGGCTCTCCGAGCTCCATCCTCATGCATTCAACAGCCTTAACCCGGCCGTTTTCTCCGATAATCCGCTTGGGGTTGGTGAGGGTCATGATCTCGATGCCTTCTTCGCGGCACTCGTGGATCTCTTCCTCGTTGGCGGGCATTTCCTTCTCGCTTCGCCGATAGATCAGAAAGGGCTTGCTCGATCCGTTGCGAAGGGCCGTTCGCACCGTGTCCATCGCAACGTTGCCACCGCCTATCACAGCGACGCGATCTCCCAGGGGGACCTTTTTCCCGAGATTTATGTCTCTTAGGTATTCAACACCGGGGACCACCCCTTCGAACTCTTCGCCCGGGATGCCGAGCGCCTTGCACTCCTGGGCGCCTATGCCCATGAAGAAGGCCTTGTAACCCTGGCTTCTCAGTTGGGAGATGGTAAAGTCCTTGCCGATCTCCACCCCCATTTTGAACTCAACGCCCATATCCCGTATGACCTGGATTTCGGCTTCGATTGTATTTTTCGGCAGCCTGTAAGAAGGAATGCCAACGCTCAGCATGCCTCCAAGCACCGGGAGCTTTTCAAAAACCGTTACCTGGTAACCTTCGACAGCCAGGTAATAGGCGCACGATAAGCCGGCAGGACCCGAACCGATAATTGCGGCCTTCTCGTTGCGTTTTTCCTTGATCTGTGGGACGAACCTGGTTTCCGCGCTCAAATCCAGATCGGCCAGAAAGCGCTTGATCGAATCGATAGCCACCGGCTCGTCAAGTTCGCCTCGCATACAGGCTGTCTCGCAGGGATGATGGCAGACACGGCCGCAGATGGCGGGCAGGGGGTTCTCTTCCTTGATAAGCTTCAAGGCTTCCTGATACTTGCCCTGAGCAGTCAAAGCCACATACCCCTGGACTGAAATGTGCGCCGGGCAGGTAGCCTTGCACGGGGAAGTACCGCGCTTTTCAATGGCGAATGCTCCGGGTACTGCCTGGGGGTACTTGCGGAATGCCGCTTGCCGGGTGTCTAGACCCTGATTGTATTCATTGCCGCATGCAACCGGACAGACTTTGGCGCATTCGCCGCAGCCGGTGCACTTTGAAATGTCGATGTAGCGGGGTTTTTGAAGGACCTCTACCGTGAAATTTCCCGGCTCTCCGCTAACCTGCTGAACTTCGGACAGGGGTAGAATCTCGATGTTCATGTGCCGGCCGACCTCGACCAGCTTGGGCGAGATAACTCACATCGCGCAGTCGTTAGTGGGGAAGGTCTTGTCGAGTTGAGACATCACCCCGCCGACGGCGGAGGATTTTTCGACCAGATAAACATAAAAGCCGGTGTTGGCAAGATCGATCGCCGCCTGCATGCCGGCGATACCGCCGCCAACGACCATAACGGAACCAACCGGTCCATCCTTCTTGATCTCCATGAATCTACACCTCTGAGTTTTTATAATTTACCGAAATAACGACAAAAACGCTCCAAAGGCAAACGAATGCTTCGCAGTCAACAAGCTGGCAGGGATTGGGGCCATGCGAACTTGAGCAGGAATTAAAAACTAACGCAGAATCGATCCCGAGGCATTCCATTTGGGCGCCGTAGTTATAGTGCAAAAGTCGTGTTTGGGAAAGAGAAAAACATAGAAAAAAACGCATGTCATATTAAAATAGTGGGCAATAAGAATCTTTGCTGAAATACGGTTCACATCTTGACAGGTCTGCGCTGAGATGTGAAAAAGAAAATCGTTTACTATTTCGCATTTTTATGTGCAGATTATCGAACAGTTTTCCCATGTGGGGCTTGTTAAATGAAAGAGCCTGTCAGATTCGTCGGCGCAGGTCCCGGCGACCCCGAACTTATTACGGTTAAGGGGATGCGCCTGCTCAAGGAGGCCGACCGTGTAGTGTATACCGGCTCTCTTGTTCCGAAGACCCTGCTCGAATATTGCAGAAAAGACGTTAAGACCTATGACAGCGCCTCTTTGACGCTTGCACAGACACACGCTCTGCTCAAGGAGGGGTATGAGGCCGGAGAACACGTCGTTCGTCTTCATACCGGGGACCCGAGCCTTTATGGCGCGATCCATGAACAAATGGTTCTTCTGGACCGTGACAAGATTCCCCATGAGGTGGTGCCCGGGGTTTCGGCTGCTTTTGCTGCCGCAGCGGCAATGAAACAGGAACTTACTATTCCCGAGGTCTGTCAAACCGTGATCCTGACCCGGCTCGGCGGCAGGACGGCAGTGCCGGGAAAGGAGAAACTGGAAGCTCTTGCTTCACACCGCGCCTCTATGGTCATTTATCTTAGCGTTCAGAGCATCGAAAAGGTGGTTGCGGAACTCAAGGTGCATTATCCGGTTGATACGCCCGCGATAGTCGCCTACAGGGTAGGGTGGCCGGACCAGAAACTGGTCCGTGGGACCCTTGAAAACATAGCCGGGAAGGTGCGGACCGAGAAAATCGAGCGCCAGGCGATCATCCTCATTGGCGAGGTATTCAAGATAAAAGGTTTGTCCGGCAAAAAGAACACAAGGTCCAAGCTCTATGACGAAACGTTCGATCATAAATTCAGGGACGGGGCAAAATCCGAGCGATCAAAAGACGGCGATTTTAGCCCTGACCCGGAAGGGTGCTGAACTCGCGGCCCGGATAAGCGCACAAATCCCCGGCAGCGCATGCCTTTGCAATTATCGTTGCGCTTTGCCGGGGATGACTTTTTTCGAGCATATAGCCGAGGTTTTCCCATCAGCGTGGCGCGAGTGTGACTCGATCGTCTGCATAATGAGTTGTGGAATAGCGGTCCGAATGGTTTCCGCTCTTCTGGAAGACAAGACGGTAGACCCGGCGGTTGTTGTTCTGGATCAGGATGGCCGATTTGCGATAAGCCTTGTTTCGGGTCATATCGGCGGGGCCAACGAGCTGGCGAGAAAGGTTGCCAGGATCACCGGAGGCCAGGCCGTCATAACTACGGCTTCCGATCTCCAGGACAGGCCCGCCATAGATCTGGCCGCAAAGAGTGCGGGCCTTCTGATAGAAAACAGTGGAATTCTGAGCAGAATCCAGGCTGCAATCCTGGACGAGGAGCCCCTGTGGATATTCGATCCCGATGAGCTTCTGTTGAAGCACCTGCCGGCGGATCACGGTTTGCGGGTGGTCAGAGCCTTCGAGGAACCGGGCGCTCTTCGAGCAGGTCTTGGCATATGGGTTTCGGAATTACTCTCCCCTCGAAGTGTAAGATGCCTCAAGCTTCGGCCTGCGAACCTCGTGATCGGAATCGGCTGCAACAGGGGAACCGCCTCGGAGGAAATCGTCGGATTTATCGGTAAAAAACTTAAGGAAAACAGGCTTGCGCCTCTTTCGATAAAGCGTTTTGCAACATTGGATATTAAGTCGAACGAGAGCGGACTTCTGGATGCGGCAAGAGCATTCGACAGGCCGATTCACTTTTGCGCCCGCAAAGAGATAGAGTCCATTGCCGTTCCGAACCCGTCGGAAACGGTTGCCCGGCATGTAGGAGCGAAAAGCGTATGCGAAGCAAGCGCCCTTTGGAGCGCAGGGACGCAGGAATTGCTCGTGCCCAAACTGAAAGCGCGAAACTGCACCCTGGCGGTAGCCAGGGTAAACTCTCCATAATCAGCCTTGGACCGGGATACAGTTCTTACATGGCCCGGGAAGCGCTCGACGCGCTCGAGTCAGCAGAAATCGCGCTGGGGTATAAGACCTACCTGGACCTCATCTCCGGCCTTTTGCAGAACAAGACCGTCATTTCCAGCGGAATGAGAAAAGAGGTGGAACGTTGCCAGGCGGCGATAGAGCACGCTTTGTGCGGCCGAAATGTCGCTTTGATCTCCAGCGGCGATGCCGGGATTTATGGCATGGCAGGGCTGGTTTTGGATATCTGTAGAAAAAAACGGCTCAATGTTTTGGAGTGGGATGGAAAAGACTTGAACGGGTCGCCGGGTTTTTTTCTGCGGATAATTCCCGGAATTCCTGCTTTCAATGCGGCGGCTTCCCTTTTAGGAGCGCCCCTGATGCACGATTTTGCCGCGGTGAGCCTCAGCGATCATCTGACTCCATGGGAGGTCATTGAAAAAAGACTCTCCGCCGCATCCCAGGCTGATTTCGTCCTCGCGATATACAATCCTCGGAGCAAGAGCCGGCCGGATTCGCTTGAAAAAGCCCGGCAGATCATTCTTCGCCATCGTTCCCCCGAAGTTCCGGCTGCAATTGTGCGCCGGGCAATGCGCGAAGGGCAGTGGAAATGCGTGACTACTGTGGGGAGCCTCCCGGTCGAAGAGGTGGACATGCAGTCGATCGTAATCGTTGGAAACAGCCGGACTTATGTCTGGAACGGTTGGATGGTTACCCCAAGGGGCTACCTGGACAAATATTCCATTTAACTCCGTCATTTCCGGTGGGTAATTTTTCCGGATAAGACATCTCAGTTCCGCTTCACTCTTCTTCTTTTTCTGCTGCTTCTTGTGCTTCGGTCTCGGCCACCTGATTTGTATGGTGGGCCGGGGCAGGGGTAGGCGTCGCGGCATGAGATTCAGCTCGGGCCAGCCTCAGTGTGAACTCCTCTTGTGCCTGTTTTTTCTCCTGCCTTTCGCGCTTGAGCAGGCGGCGAGTCTTGAAATAAGGTTTTAACATGAGCGCCAGGCCGACAATAAATCCACACAGGGCCGAAAGCAAAATGACCGGATATAGCTTGAGCTCAGGATTTATCTTATAGAGGTAAAGATCAAGCTTGAAGCCGACAGGTTGTGTCCAGGTTTGTATGTTCTGATAAATGAAGATGGCAGCCACACAAAGTATGAGCAGAGTTACGAGCTCCTTAAAGAGCCTCATCGGCGCTCTCCTTCCTGAAGTAGGGTAAAAGTTTGGAATATGATTGCTGTATGTGTTCAGGAATACTGCGTATTTCGGCGACAGCAGCCATGAAATTCGTATCGCCCCGCCACCTGGGCACGATATGAAAGTGCAGATGTTCCTCGTAGCCTGCCCCGGCTTCCCGGCCGAGATTCAGGCCAATATTGAATCCATCCGGGTGCATTATCTTTTGCAGCGCGCGTGTTGACCTTTTGATCCAATGCATGAGGTCGCGGTCCTCGCCGGCGGTTAGTTCGTCCAGACTTGATATGTGGCGCCCGGGAAAAACGAGCAGATGCCCGTTGTTGTAAGGGAACCTGTTCATCATCACCATTACGAGGCTGCCCCGGTAAAGGATAAGAAGTTCCTCATCGGACCGGCCCCGGTCTTCCGGACAGAAAATACAGCCCGGCGGCTTCTTGCCAAGAATATATTCAATGCGCCATGGCGCCCAGAGATTACGCACCCCGACCGCTCCTAGATCTGAAATATTTCGGCTTCGATTTTGTCCAGAATTCTAAGTACCCCGATGCTTTTCCCGGAAGATCTCCGCCCGAGGAACAGGGACCCCGGATTGAACCAGAGCAGCCCGTTTTCCCGCAAAATCAGTGGTTGATGAGTATGCCCGAACATGATGGCGTCAACACCGGTGAACTCCTCCTTGAGCCTTTTACGGATTTCAACGGGTGATCCCCACCCATGAGTGATCCCCAGGCGAAAGGGACCGGCCTTCACGATCTTCCGGGCCGGCAGACGCTGCTTAATAGAATAATCATCCATATTTCCGGCGACGGCCTCAAGCGGATACTGCTCCAGGTAGTTCAATATCTCGACTCTTTCCAAGTCCCCCAGATGAATCACCATATCGGCGCCATCGCAGAATTGGGAGCATAAAGCCTTGAATTCGTCTGTTGCCGTGCTGAGGTGGGTGTCGGACATTACGACAATTTTTATCGCGCCTGGCATGCCATCCTCGATGGTTTCGCGGGCCGGCGCGCAGGACGCCGCAGCTCGACCCTGCCTGGATTTAAAGTGCAACTATAGCAATAAGCACTGAAAAAACAAGTGTTTTGAAGGCCGCAGCGGATGCCGAAAGTGTTCCGGTTTTTCCGTTTCTTGAAATGGAGCGATGAAGAGGGCCTGAGCAGCGCTTCCTTGACAACTCCCTCGCAGTTTCTAGATTGAAGGCAGCCATAAGTTTCCGTTTGGAACCCCCAAACGGGGCATTTTCCGATTCGAAAAGGAGGCATTTTTCGTACTGGCAAGGAAATCGAGGGGTTGCGCGGAGGCGTACTTGTTGGGTACGTCGCACAAGCAAGCCCGAAGATTGACGCCGCGAGGACGGAAAAGGACCCTTTCCGGATGGAAACTATCTGGGTTTTCGCGTGAATCGGAAGGGAACAGGCCGAATGGAGGCATCAAACATAGATGACGTTGGAGTCGAGAAGGACGAGACTTCCGGAAGAATGCGAGTCTTCAGGGCGCTGGAGTTTGCAGCCGTGTTTATCGGTCTGCCGTTGCTTTACCTGCGCTTTCGGGATTTGCTTCATCCGATCCCTGCCATATTGTGCCTTGCCGCCGGCAGCACATTTTTGCTCAAGCACGACGGTCTTGCTGCGGGGCGAGGATTCCTGGGTGAAAGTCCGGGCAGAAAGCAAATTCTTTTCATGCTTGGAAGGTTTGCATTTATGGCAATGCTCATTGTGCTGTTCACGCTTTTCCATGACCCCGCCAGGTTCCTGACTTTTCCGAGAACAACGCCGGTGCTGTGGCTGATCGTCATGGTGGTATATCCCATATTTTCTGTTTTACCTCAGGGGATTGTCTTCCGCGCATTCTTTTTCCACAGGTACAAATGCCTGTTTGGGAAGGGCTGGGGCATGATAGGTGCGAGCGGGCTCATGTTCAGCTTTGCGCACATCATTTTTCTGAATCCTGTCGCACTCCTTCTGACACTGGTCGGGGGGATTATATTTGCCCACACTTACCTGACAAGCAAATCTCTATGGTTTTCTTCATTGGAACATGCCCTTTACGGCGATTTCGTTTTCACTATAGGACTGGGTTACTACATTTATCAAGGCGCGATGATGCATTAGCAGGCGGAGGAACAGGATTGAGTGGGAACCCAGGACTGAGGACTGAGTGCGAGACCTTTACACCATTGCAGCTTGACTTTCTGATGCGCTTAACAATTGGCTTGCCTTCAAAAGCACCACGTTTAATGTCTGTGCGCCTCTGCATGGCTGCGCCACTGCCGCCGCTTTTGCTCAGTCCTCAGTCCTCAGCACTCAGTCCTCGCTTTACCGGATTGCTTCCAGTATTCGAGCGATCAGCTCTTCCTGGTCCCATGCCCCATAGGAACGAGTCAGCCCGAGGCGGACCACGACCAGCTTCCGGGAGGGAATGATGGACACGAATTGACCGTCGAATCCAACCGCGTGATATGCGTCGCGGGGCATACGACCGCTCGGTTCGTCTGTGCTTCTGAACTCGCGGGGTACGCGCAGCCAGAAGTGCGCGCCGTATTCCTTCCCGACGGAAGCCGGCGCCGGGGTTGTGCAATATTGCGTCCAGCCTTCGGGAAGAATCCGCTCCTTGCCCCACACGCCGTCCCGGAGGTAAAGAAGGCCAAAGCGGGCCCAGTCCCTGGCAGTTGCGTACATGAAGGAAGAACCCACCAGGGTGCCCGAAGGATCCGGTTCCACGACTGCGCTCTGCATCCCGATCGGGTCAAACAGCGCCCGGCGCGGAAATGCGAGATAGTCGCCCTCAGAGGCGCCGAAAGTATTCCGCATGACTTTTGAAATGATGTTCGTTGTCCCGCTGGAATAGCGCCATTTGACGCCCGGATCTGCCACCAAAGACTTGCTTGCGGCAAAAAGGGCCGTATCGCGTGTCCCGAAGAGCATTACCGCCACATCGGCGAGAGGGGAGGAATACATTTCCTGGAAAGCCAGGCCGCTGCTCATGTGGAGGAGATTATCGAGCGTGATGGTCCTTCGTGGGTCCTGCCCCTCCCGCCACATGGGCAAAATGCCGCCGGATTCCAGGGACATCTTTCCCTGATGGATAAGGATGCCGGTCAGTGCGGCGAAAACGGACTTGTTCATTGACCAGCCCGGCAAAGGCGTGCCGGCGGTAAAACCCGGTGCATACCGTTCAGCCGCTATGCGGCCGTCGTAGACGACGACCAGCGCCCTGGTTCTTCGAAGACGGCCGGGGTCGGGTTCCATGAAGGCCCATTCCACCGCCTGGCTGAGTTTATCGGCGTCCACGGCGGGCGGCGGATGTCCGGTATCGACTGTCTCACCATCCGGCCATGTCCCGTTTTCATCGCCGCGAGTATCTCTTCCGGGCGCAGGGTTGCCGCCGGACCTTAATTGCTCCTCCGTAGTTCCGATTGCCAGGGTGCATCCCAGCCCTTCACGGAAGACCGCCTTGCGTTCGGCAAAACCCATGATGGATGTCTTGACGGTCCGCGTCGTATAGTTGATTTCAGCATCGACAAACCGCAGCGGATATAAGGCGCCGACCGGCAGCAGGTCCTCCGCGAGCACCGATGCGGACTCCCGCCGGGATACAAAGACGTCCGAGCACAGACATTTGGCCTTGTAGCCCGAGGCAACGAGAGCGGCCTTCCACAGGTAAAAGCCGGAAAATATGCTGCAAAGAACAACAGCAGCCACCAAAAATCCAAGAAGCCGCCTGGCGGAAGTCCGCATTCGATAGATCTCCCTTTATTGTAGGGTGGGCACAGTTTTATCGTGCCCACCAATGTGGACAATCTCCACGATCCGCGAGATGGTGGGCACCATAAACCCTTGCCCACCCTACACCTCCTGAAAGGTTGGCAAGAGTTGATTGGGTGACCTTGGGAACCCGGCCTCAAAGCGGCTGCACCTGGTAGCCGCCATGAGCTTTGCAACCTTGCGGAAGATAATATGTTTTTTACTGTTTGTCATTTCGGCGATTTCGGTTGAACGAGCATGTGGTGCTTGTTACTATGGTTTCGATAGTGCTCCTCCCCTTCCTGAACGACGGGGTCCCAACGCATGGAGGTTTTTATGGACAGTAGAGATATTCTTGAACAAGCATTGCGGCTGAAGCCCGAAGAGCGGTTTCTGGTGGTTGAAGGCTTGTTGAAAAGCCTCGATGAGCCTGACCAAGTTCTTGATGCCATATGGGCGGAAGAGGCAGAGAAAAGGCTTAAAGCATATAGGGAAGGAAGACTGAAGGGTATTCCCATGGAGGACATATTCGAGGAAGAAGCATGAAGGTCATCTTCTCGAGACTTGCCAAACAAGAGTTTGATGATGCCTTTCACTACTACGAACTCGAATATCCGGGTCTCGGAAGAAGATTCAAGGAAGAAGTCAAAAAAGCGGCTCTCAGGATTACCGAATATCCTGAAGCGTGGTCGATTGAGCGTGGTGACATAAGAAAATGTCTGTCTCTAAAAGACCTGATGGGTTGAGCTTCGCTCCACCCATCCTACGGGTCTTTTCATGGTTTCAGAGTGTCCCGGAGGGACATGATGAACTGCTTCGCAAGTTGCCATACAAACTGATGTATTCCATTGAAAAAACCATATTTTCATAGTAGCCGTAGTTCATCAACATCGGAGGCCGGATTACTGGATTGAGAAAGATGAAACGTAACAACCACCAAAAGCTTTTCAGCCTCGCGCGTGGTGATATGTTTTCTGACGTTCGTCATTTTGTCCAGTTTCCGGGGTTTTTAACAAGGCGCAAACCTGCGCTAGTATTAAAGGGTGTTTTTGGAAGATGGACAATTTACGCTCAGTTGTCCAGTTGTTAGCACACAAAAGTTAGAGTACGTTCTAATCTGTTCTAATCATTGACAATAATAGCATTGTTCATTGTGCTACGCTTATTAAAAGGTGTTTGTTGATTGTGAATAACTATCTCAATTCCAGTAATTGTATTCTCAGAGAGACGCTGATCAATTTGTCGAAAATATCTATCATTATATTCACCAACCCAATTATCAAAATTGATGACTATGTAGATTATTAGCCTTGTTTTAGCTTCGTCGGCGGAGTAGGATTCAAGCTGTTCTTTGGCTTTTCTTAGAACCTTGAAAAGTTTAATGAAAAACTCTTCGTCGAGCCGATCATGTACCCATGTTAGCTCGCCTTCGTTGCGAGCCTTTATCACTACATCTGATTTATTTATTGTTTTTACTTCACATAACACTTTGACTGACCCCAATCTTCCGTGTAGGTCAGGAGTCGTTTTGCCGTTTTTCTTGGATTCTGGAATAAAATAAACATCTGAACAACCAATGCATTTTAGATACTTATATCCTCGCGCTTCATTTAGATGATCAAATAGCTGCTGCCAACCACGCTTTGCATCCCTTGCGGTTAAGTATCCGCATGTCTTTTTCTTTAGAGTTTCCCATGCACATGAATCGAGCGCCTGTAATTCATTTTCTAGTGCGCGAAATACTCGCTGTATTTCTGGATGATCTCGATAAGAGCTATCGAAATCTTGGAAATATGCACTTGGAGAGGTCGGGGTTTGGATCTGGTCGCGAAGCTCATAGATTCTGGGCAACTCTTTTTGAAACATAAACACTCCCGTCGCTCTAATTTGTGGTAACCCCTATCTGTCCTGCCCCTTCGGTTTCCACTCCCGAGCTAAACGCTGCGCTTCAGCAAGTTGAGACGGGGTCATGCGTTTGGCTACCCGATCCCTTTCATCTTTGGCCGTGGATTGGCCTTGCGCTGCGGATAGATTAAACCACATATGTGCCTGAACATAGTCCTGCGGCACGCCTTCGCCATCTTCATGCATGAAGCCAAGCATCGTTTGAGCCTCGGCATTCCCCTGCTCCGCTGCCTCACGACCCCACTTCAAAGCCTTGGCATAGTCCTGCGGAATGCATTTGCCTGAGTAGTATAGGAAACCCAGCCGCCATTGAGCCTCGGCATTCCCCTGCTCCGCTGCCTTATGAAACCACTTCACCTCTTGGGCGTAATCCTGTGGCACGCCTTGACCGTAGTGATACATCAATCCAAGGCTGAATTGTGCCTTGGCGTTGCCCTGCTCCGCCGCCTTACGGAACCACTTCGCCGCCTCAGCATAGTCTTGAGGCACGCCTTCGCCCTCGTGGTATATCGCCCCAAGGCTAAACTGGTCCTCGGCGTTGCCCTGCTCCGCCAGTTCTCGCAACTTGGCCACCTTAGCCTGATCAACACCAGCAGAAGCGGGCACAACCACCATACATAGGGAAAAAAGAACCACTAACAACATTGTCTGTCTGAGCATTCTCTGCCTCCCTATCCCGAAATACCGCGACAAATTAGAATCTGATCGAAGGTCAAGCCAAGTTATTGAAAATGATTTCGTTTCTTTAACTGTACAACAAACTGTCCAGTTTTACCCGCTGTTTTTACTCGCTTTTTTGCCCGCAGGCAATTGTGCCGCTTGCGGCACAAGGCCCCATAGGGCCGTCGTTGCCGCGCCGCATCGATAGTGAGACGAAAGCCCGCGTTCCTTAATTAGCATCGCGGTCCCGCCGAAGTTTCCGGATGGACCCTAGATCGGGACTACTTCCACGTTCCCCCAGATCCCCATTTTGTCCTTAATAAGAATCAAGACCGCTTCGATCGATGGAATCCGGGGCGCAAGCTCCAGGGCTTTGTCAATATCGGCCGGGGTTTTCACCATGTTGCCAAGCCGGGTCGCAGCCGCGTCCGCCAGGGAGGCGTCATGCGAAACGATCGTTACGGCATCTGCTTTGCCAAAGCTCAAAGAGTGGCCGACTGTTCCCGATGAAGTGCAAATTCCGACCGGGAAGCGATCTGGGCCGAGTTTAACGGCTATTTTACCCGTGAACGGCGAATCGGGTCCGGCGAAAATTCCTACGGTGGTTTCCTGTTGCAACTGCAGGTAGCAGTCTCCTCCGTTTTCAACTATCACCGAATCGGAAAACGGTTCAAGTGAGACCCCTACCGCCTGTGCAATAGCGCCGGCCACGCTGGCCATCGGGCCGACCCCGGCGGTAATTGCCGCCTTTAGCATCCGGTTGACAAGGGAAGGCGCGAGAGGATCGTCGGGGAGAGGTTCGAGGGACCTGAGGAAGTTTCCGTGTGAGGCGATATACTGCTCGAGCTGAAGACGGCAGCTCAGAACCGCCTCCATCGCTTCCCGCTCGAGATTCAGCCTCGCCCGTATCCAGAGATCGGTCTCCCGGTACTTTACCCGGAAGATTTCCCAGCCTTTTGGGGCCTTATGTTGATAGCGGTAGAAGCGGTGGGTCTCGGTGTACACATGCTATTCCCATTCAATCGTACTTGGCGGCTTTGATGAAATGTCGTAGACGACGCGGTTAACGCCCTTTACTTCGTTTATGATCCGGTTTGAAATCCGCGCCAGCACCTCGTAAGGAAGTCTTGCCCAGTCAGCGGTCATTGCGTCCACGCTTTCCACCGCACGCAGGGCGATTACCTGCTCATAGGTGCGCTCATCGCCCATGACCCCGACCGACCTGATCGGAAGCAGCACGGCGAAGGACTGCCATACATGCTCGTACCAGCCCGAGGCCTCGATTTCCTCCTGGATCACGGCGTCTGCCTCGCGCAGAATCGCCAGGTTTGCCGGGGTCAGCTCTCCGATGATCCTGATCGCCAGGCCCGGACCCGGAAAAGGATGCCGCATGATTATCCTCTCGGGAAGGCCGAGTTCTCTGCCAACCAGCCGCACTTCGTCTTTGAAAAGCTCCCGCAGCGGTTCGATCAGTTCCAGTTTCATCCCTTCGGGCAAGCCGCCGACATTGTGGTGGGTCTTTATGGTGGCCGAGGGGCCCTTGAATGAGACGCTTTCGATCACGTCCGGGTAGAGCGTGCCTTGCGCCAAATAGCGGGCATCCCTGATTTGCGCGGCCTCACGCTCGAAGATCGCGATAAAAAGATTGCCTATTATCTTTCGTTTGCGCTCCGGGTCCGAGACTCCCCGCAAACGATCGAGAAACTCAGCGGACGCGTCGATGTAAATGAGATTTATTTCGAAATGATCGTGGAACACTCTCTGAACGGTCTCGGCTTCGCCTTTTCGCAGAAGCCCGTTATCTACGAAAATACAGTGAAGCCGCTCACCTATGGCCTTGTGAAGAAGGACCGCAACGACCGAGGAGTCCACTCCGCCGCTCAATGCACAGATTACCTGATCGTTGCCGACTTGCTGGCGAATAGAGTCAATGGCCGATTCCACGAAAGATTTCATGGTCCAGGACGGGCGGCACCGGCAGATGCGGAAGAGAAAATTTTCAAGAATGTCCTTGCCGCAGGGCGTGTGCGCCACTTCGGGATGAAACTGCACCCCGTAGAGATTACGCTTCGAGTCGCCCATCGCAGCGGCGGGAGAATTATCGCTGTGAGCCATTGTCTTGAAAGAAGGCGGGAGCTGGAGGATTCGGTCGCCGTGACTCATCCAGACCCGCACCCCCTGTTTTTCAATGCCGTCGAAAATATCCCCAGGCGTGTCTATGTCTATCGTAGCGGGACCGTATTCACGGTTTGGCGCCCTTTCGACGGCCCCTCCAAGCTGGTGAGCCAGCAGTTGCATGCCGTAGCAAATTCCAAGCATGGGAATTCCGAGTTCGAATATTTGCGGATCGGCCAAAGGAGCGCCTTGGTCATGCACGCTCGATGGTCCTCCGGAGAGGATAATTCCCTTGGGCTTGAAGTCTTTGATCGCCTCCAGCTTCATATTGAAGGGATGGATCTCACAGAAGACGTGGCTTTCCCTGACCCGGCGGGCAATCAACTGGGTGGTCTGGGAGCCGAAATCTAGGATCAGTACCCGTTCCTGGTGTAAATGGCCGGACATGTTCTTTGGCTCCCCCTGCGGGCTTAATTCAAATCCACCTGGTAGTTGGGCGCTTCTTTAGTGATGATGACGTCGTGCACATGGCTTTCACGAAGTCCGGCGCTCGTAATCCGAACCATCTTCGTTTTCACGCGAAGCTCGCCCAGGGTGGCGCACCCGAGATAGCCCATGCCGGCGCGAAGCCCTCCGATCAGTTGGTGCACGATATCGGAGATCTGCCCGCGGTAGGGCACCCTTCCTTCGATTCCTTCGGGCACCAGCTTTTTGGGTTCGAACACGTCTTCCTGAAAATAGCGGTCCTTGCTTCCTTCGCGCATGGCGCCAAGAGACCCCATTCCCCGGTAAACCTTGTAGCTGCGGCCCTGGAAAAGAATCGTTTCACCGGGACTTTCGTCGGTCCCGGCAAACAGGCTGCCGATCATTACGCTGTCGCCTCCGGCGGCCAGGGCCTTAACGACGTCGCCGCTGTACTTGACTCCACCGTCGGCGATGATCGGTATCCCCTTTGCTCGGGCCACTCTGGCGCACTCGATGATGGCGCTTACCTGCGGAACTCCGACTCCCGCCACTATTCTTGTCGTGCAGATCGAACCGGGCCCAACGCCAACCTTGATGCCATCCGCACCGGCGTCTATAAGGGCTTGCGCCCCTTCAGCGGTAGCCACATTGCCCGCTATCACCTGAATGGACTCTAACTCGGCCCTGATTGTTCTCACCGCCTCCACAACGTTGTGGGAGTGACCGTGCGCGCTGTCCACAACAATCACATCGGCGCCGGCATTGCGTAAAGCGGTCGCCCTGGCGAGCATGTCTTTGCCGATCCCGACGGCGGCGCCGACCCGAAGCCTGCCGAGATGGTCTTTGCTGGCGTTCGGATATTTCTTTATCTTCAGTATGTCCTTTATGGTGATAAGCCCTTTTAGCCGGCCGGCCTCATCGACCACCAGCAGTTTTTCTATCCGGTTTTTCTGGAGCAGCCTTTTCGAATCCTCAAGTGAAATGCCAAGGGGAGCGGTAACAAGATTATCTTTGGTCATTATATCCGCTACCCTGATTGTTGTGTCGGTTTCAAACCTGAGGTCCCTGTTGGTTATGATCCCGACGAGCTGGTCTCCTCTTACCACCGGTACCCCGGAGATACGGTATTTGGACATCAGGTCGAAAACATCGCCGATCTGCTGGTCGGGGTTCACAGTGACCGGATCGACTATCATGCCGCTCTCTGATTTCTTTACCTTGTTTACTTCCTGTGCCTGTACCGCGACGCTCATGTTGCGGTGAATTATTCCGATTCCGCCTTCGCGCGCCATACTGATCGCCGTATCGGATTCGGTTACCGTATCCATGGCGGCGCTCACCAGAGGGATTCTCATCTTGATTTCCCTGGTCAGCATAGTGCCGACGTCGGTTTCAAGCGGCAAAACTTCCGAGAAGTTCGGCAGAAGAAGGATATCATCGAATGTCAGTGCTTCGGGTAGCTTAGAACTCGTCTTTTGCTCCATCTATTTTCTCCGAGTCTTATATCTCCGGCTTGAGTCAATATTGTGGGGCTTTATCCCTTTTGCAGCAGCCATGTCAAGCCCGTTCTTAGTCCGGCGGTCTCGCCGCCGGAAAGCTCCGATTCTTTCTCCACAAGTTCGATGAGAAGGCCTTCGATCAGGCCCGCGTCGGTCACTACAAAGCGTTGCCGGCCAAAACAGGAGAGAATTTCAGAAACTATAACGGCCCCGCCAAGGATTATGTCTTCCCGTCCCGGCTCCAGGCCCGCAATCAGCTCTCTTTGAGCCAGGGGCATCTGCGCCAGGGATTCTATCGTTTGGGAAAGCCACTCTTTAGTCAGGACAACTCCGTTCACCCTGTAAGGGACATAGCGCTCCATTTTTAAATACATGCCGGCCAAAGTGGAAACCGTTCCAGCGGTCCCGATAAGCTGCAGCCCTGAAAAAGGCATTATACCGGTGTTACCCGGATTTTCATATAGCTGCTCTTTAGCGGAAATGATTTCACTTCCGGCGAAGAGCGCCGCCCGTTGGACAGCCTCGGCCCCCGGCGGGTCGGCTTTAAGATATGCCTCGGTTAGCGTTGCGGCTCCAATAGGCCGGCTTGCGTTCCTGATAGCAGTCTCTTTTCCCATCAGCACAAATTCGGTGCTTCCCCCGCCAATGTCAAAAGTGAGCAGATCGGTCCCAATTGCGGGGAGTGCTCTAAGAATGCCCTTTGCGGAAAGCAGCGCCTCGGTTTCCTCCGAAAGGACCTTGCACTCGATTCCCGTCTCGGCTGCAATTCTGTCAAGTACGGCGCGGGAGTTTTTTGCGCGCCTGACAACCCCGGTAGCGCCGCAGGCGATCTTTGCGACCTGAAATTCCCTTAAAATGGAAATATATTCCTTTAAGGCCGAAATGTTCCTATCCTGCGCTTTTTCCGTGATCGAGCCGGCTTGCTGAAAATCCTGAGCGAGCCGCGTTACCCTTCTTTCCACGCGGACAGGCGCCAATTGAGTCCCGTTTTTTCGCGCAATCAGCATACGGGTGCTATGAGAGCCAATATCCAAGCCTGCGAAACAGTTCTCAGAAACTGATTGGCCAAACTTTGCCGCTTTGTTCACTTGACATTGCCTTTCAACCGCCATTATTGTCTGATTCATTTGAGGAGGCGATTGCGAATGATCCAGGAGATAAACCCGAAGCATCCGGAGCCGAGAAAAATCAAGAAAGTTGTCGAGGTCCTGGCAAACGGGGGGATAATAGCCTATCCCACGGACACATATTACGGCATCGGCTGCGACCTGTTCAATAAAGCTTCCATAGAGAAGATTTATCTTCTGAAGCGCCGTTCACAACACCAGCCTTTCAGTTTCATTTGCAGCAACCTGAAGAACATAAGCGAGTACGCACAGGTGACAAATTACGCCTATAAAACCATGAAGCGGCTCTTGCCGGGGCCTTATACTTTCGTGCTGGAAGGCTCGCGCATGGTGCCCCGTATCATGCTGACCAAGAGGCAAACCGTTGGAATCCGCGTCCCAGACCATCCGATCTGCCTGGCCATTGTTGAAGCGCTGGGACACCCCATAATCAGTACAAGCGCTGCAGACCCCGTAACCCAAGGGGTTTTATCCACCCCGCGGGAAATTCAAGATAAGATAGGCCATGCAATCGACCTGATCGTGGACGGGGGAATTGTGCCCGGTGTGCCCTCCAGCGTCATTTCACTAATAGACGATTCACCGGAAATCCTGCGGGAGGGTGCAGGAGACATATCCCCTTTTAGAACATAAAAAATGTGGGTGTTACATAACCTTATGAACTTGACAGACGCAGCACTATCGCTCGAAATCCTGGAGCTGGTACCTCACGAAGGCCGATGAATCGTAAATAATATCACCCATCCTCTCGCCCACATCGCTTCCCAGGACTAAGTCCAAAAGCGAGAGTTTGCTCTTCTTGGGCTTTATCACTTCAGGCTCGCCCGCAATCTTTGCAAGCTCACCTGCTTTGGCTACAGCGTCTTCGAAGTTGCCGAGCTGATCCACGAGCTTTAGCTCAAGAGCTTTTTCCCCCATGATTATCCTGCCGTCTGCGATCCCGCGGACATGGTCTTCAGGCAAATTGCGGGCCAGCGCTACGTCCCGGACGAATTGACGGTAGGTCTCATCAATGGTCGTCTGGAGCAGTTGTTTCTCTTCGGGCGTCATATCGCGCGCCGGGTTTCCAATGTCTTTGAATTGCCCGCTCTTGATCGTGGTGCTCTGGTAGCCGATTTTGGCGAAGAGCTCACGCAGGTTGGGGAAATGGATTATAACGCCTATGCTTCCCGTGATCGTCCCCGGATTGGACACGATATGGCTTGCAGCCGAAGCGATATAATAGCCCCCGGAGGCCGCAACGCTCCCCAGTGAGGCGACCACAGGCTTGCTCTGAGCAGTGCGCCGGATTTCTCTGTATATTTCCTGGGAAGGTCCCACGGCCCCTCCGGGAGAATCGATCCTTAGCACAATCGCCTTGATTGATGCATCTTTTCTGAAATCGGTTATCTGTTTCAAGGTCTCCTGGGAGCTGACAATAACACCTTTTAGCTCAATCAGCCCCACCCGGTTGTCCTTCAGCGAGAATTCAACGTCAGAAAAAAACCAGACGATCAGTCCGGTCAATACGACCCCGATCAGCACTCCAAGAAGACATCCGCGTGTTTTCATTGGTTGACATTCATCCAGACAGGTTAAAAAAAACGGTCAGGCACTTGAGGCGCCTGACCGGGGGGTTTATAGAGAAGGCGAAAAGTGCATGCGAGTTAGGCTTTATCACTGTTTGTAGTGTTATTTGCCGAACTTTGCGCCTTTGCTTCAAGCTCTTCTTTCAGCAGTTCGCCAAAGTTCGATGTGGCGGCTTTGCTGGTGCTCATGTACTCGTCAAAATTGGATCGTTCATCGTGTTCTTCGATTTTCCTTACTGAGAGACCGATCTTTCTGTCTTTCGCAGAGATGTTGATCACCTTGGCGGAGATTGTGTCACCGGGTTTGAACTGTCCGACGGGAGACTTGATCTTATCCTTGCTGATTTCGGAGACATGGACCAGGCCTTCGATTCCTTCCTCGAGCTCCACAAAGAGACCGAAATCGGTGACGTTTGTGATCGGACCAGACACAACGCTGCCCATCGGGTAACGCTGCGGAATGCTTTCCCATGGATCGGATTCGAGCTGCTTTATGCCGAGCGAGAACCGTTCGTTGTCCTTGTCTATGTTGAGCACGATTGCCTGGACTTCCTGATTTTTGCGAAAAACCTCCGACGGGTGCTTGACCCGCTTTGTCCACGAGATATCCGAAATATGAACGAGACCGTCAATGCCTTCATCGATCCCGATAAAAATGCCGAAATCGGTTATGTTCTTTATCTTGCCGGCAATTGTGGTCCCCACGGGGTATTTCTCCGCTATAACATCCCATGGATTTGATTCAAGCTGTTTCATGCCTAGCGAAATGCGCTTGTTCTCGGGATTGATACTGAGCACGACCGCTTCGACTTCGTCGCCGACTGAAAGAATTTTTGAGGGATGTCGTATCTTCTTTGTCCAGGACATCTCGGAGACATGAATGAGCCCCTCGACGCCTTCCTCGATTTCAACGAATGCGCCGTAATCGGTCAGGCTGACAACCTTGCCCCGCACCTTGGTCTCAACCGGGTACTTCTCCTCGGCCTTGCTCCACGGATCATCCACAAGCTGCTTGAGGCCAAGGGACACTCTCTCGCTGTCACGATCGAAACTGAGGATCTTAACCTTTATCTTGTCACCGATCTGAAACATTTCCGAAGGATGTCCCACCCGGCCCCAGCTCATGTCGGTAATGTGCAACAACCCGTCGATCCCGCCAAGGTCCACGAAAACACCGTAATCGGTGATATTCTTTACTATTCCGTCAACCTGCTTGTTGTCTTGGAGGGTAGCCAGGGTAAAGGATTTCATCTGCTCGCGCTCTTTTTCAAGCAGGGCGCGTCGAGAGAGCACGACGTTTCTTCTTTTCTTGTTATATTTGAGAACTTTGAATGGAAAGGTATGCCCGATAAGCGATTCGAGGTTCCTGACCGGCCGCAGATCAACCTGAGATCCGGGCAAAAAGGCCTGTACTCCGATGTCGACGGCCAGACCGCCCTTGACCTTTGCGATGATCTTGCCCTCGATCATGCCGTCATCGCTGTAGATTCGGCTTATATCGTCCCAGATCTTTATCTTGGCGGCCTTCTCCTTGGACAGATGAATAGTTCCGTCATCGTCATCATGGAACTCGAGCAGAACATCGATTTCATCTCCAATGTCGGCCTGCACTATGCCCTGTTCATCTTTGAATTCGTGAATCGAGATCTGGCCTTCCGATTTGTACCCGATGTCAACCATGACAAAATCATCACTGACCTGGACGATCCGTCCGCGGATTACCTCGCCCTCTTGGATATTTCGGAAGCTTTGCTCATAGAGGTCGTGCATGGAATCCGTTTCTTCATCAGGCTCATGTTCGTCCGAAGAAGAAAGAGTCTCCAGTTCAAGGGTTTGTTCTTTTTGTTCATCTTTTACGGTCATCGATCCTATTTGCCCCCTTACCTGATTTTTGGCTCTTTGCGCCATATCAAAGCTGAACTCTAACAAACAGCGGATAAATTAGCAATCTTAAAGTTGTCATCTCTATGCTGGAGAACCGGCTTCGATCATCTCTTGAGCCTGCCCGCTAAGCCGATCAACTACTTGCTCAACGCTGAGGTGGGATGTATCAAGCAAAATTGCCCGTTCGGCGGGCCGCATGGGAGAATGGTCGCGGTTGGAATCCGCCTCGTCGCGTTGTCGAATGCGCTCCTGGATTTGTTCCAAAGACAGGCTTATCCCCTTCTCAGTATATTCTGCAAACCGTCTTTTGGCTCGTGCATGCAAATCCGCCGTGAGGAATACCTTCAGATCGGCCTTCGGAAAGACGACCGTCGCCGTGTCGCGCCCCTCTGCGACGATACTGACTCCCTGCCCGGCAAGCTTTCTTTGCCACGTCACGAGAAATTCTCTTACCACAGGCAGTTGAGAAATCCTGGATGCCGCCTCGCTGATCTGCGGGCCGCGAAGCTCCTCCGAGAGAAGCCTTTCGCCGTAGCAAATCTCCAGCCTGTTCTCTTTTATGAAAAACAAAAGCGGTATTCGCTCCAGCAACTCTCGGGTGTGATCCTGGTCCGGATTTGCTTCCGACTGCCGGCCGCGCTCATCGGAACCGGTGTTTAATGCCCACGCCAGTGCCCGATACATGGCCCCGGTATCCAGGTACACAAAGCCAAGCCTTCTTGCCAGGATTTTGCAAACAGTGCTCTTTCCGGCGCCAGCCGGGCCGTCCACAGCTATTATCACCGGTTCAACTTTCCGCTAGGGCCTGCCTGGGACCCCGAATCAAGTCCGGGGCAAGCTCCGGTCCGTGGTAGGTCCTGCCCGCGATTCGCATCAGTCAGGTCCATTTCTGCCAACACGAGGCCCAGAGTGCGGACGAACCGCCTGTTTTCCTCCGGAAGCCCCGCATTCACTCGAATGAATCGTTCCATGCCGTAGGAGGCCATGGACCTGATGATCACTCCGTGGCGCAGCATGGCTTCGAATAATCGTTTAGCCTCGCAGGCAACCTCAATCAGAAAGAAATTGGCTTCTGAAGTGATGTATTCCAGGCCCATTTTCTCAACTTCGTTGTAGAGATATTGCAGCCCATCCCATATGGTTTGCTGCGTCAGGCGCAGAAACTCCTCGTCATCGAGGGCAGCTAAAGCGGCTGCCTGGGCAACAGACCCCGTATTGAAAGGCTGCCGCACGCGATTCAAAAAACTTGCAATATCGGGATCCATCGCACCGAAGCCGATTCGCAGGCCGGCCAATCCGTAGGCCTTGGAAAATGTCCTCAAAACGACGACGCCAGGCCCGTTCTTGCATATATAATCAAAGCCCGACGGGGTATCCGGGTTTTTGTTGAATTCTATGTAAGCCTCATCAAGCACGACCAGCACCTCAGGGGGGACATTTGAGAGGAAGGCGTCAAAATCGCTCTTGCTGATGACTGTGCCCGTGGGGTTATTCGGATTGGTGAGAAAAATTACCTTCGTTTTCGGCGTTACCGCTTGCGCCATCTTTTCCAGGTCGATTCCCAGATTTATCTTCAGGGGCACGGGAATCGGTTTGCCACCCATCCACTGGACGACAAGCCTGTAGAGAAGGAAAGAAGGCGCAGGCATTATCACTTCGTCACCCGGTGTCAAAAAGGCCCGGATAACCAATTCTATGATTTCATTTGAACCGTTGCCCAGCACAATGCCATCGAAGGGAATGGAATATTTTTCCGAAAGCTTTTTTCGCAGATAAAAACCGCTTCCGTCCGGATAACGATTCAGTTTGGACAACGCGGCCAGAATGGCCTCGATCGCCCTGGGGGATGGGCCAAGAGGATTCTCGTTGCTTGCGAGCTTTATTGAGCCGCTTATTCCGTATTCGCGTTCCAGTTCTTCGATAGGTTTGCCCGGAGGATAGGGAATGATGCTCGCGATATGTTTTGGGGCGCAGGGTCTCATGTCAGGTTGCCTGGTCAACAGTCCCTTCTGAATTATTATCCGCAGACATATAATAGAAGGGTGCGTAAAAATCAAGGATTCCGGGGAAAAAATTGCTTTCCTTTCAATTCAGGTATATTAATATGAGTCAGACTTAGCAAATAGCTTCCAATGCAGGCATCGGCCGGACACACGTCAGAGAATGCTATGTGTACCCACGGTAAGGGATAACCGATACATGGTTAAGAACTCAAAAATAAAGAAGAATTCAACCGCTGAGCGGCCAGCTTCAGCGGCGGCCCCGGAAAACGAAGAAGATCGACCTGGGGACGCTCAGGACAGGCATCAACCGGTTTCCTTCGATCCATTCCGCCTATACCTCGACGAGATCAAGCGGTATCCGCTCCTCAGCAGGGAGGATGAAATGGACCTGGCTATCCGCTATCGCGAAAAAGGCGATATAGATTCCGCCTATAAGCTGATCACCGCGAATCTCAGGCTTGTTGTCAAGATCGCCATGGATTTTCAACGATACTGGATGCAAAACCTGATGGACCTCATCCAGGAGGGCAACGTCGGATTGATGCAGGCGGTAAAGAAATTCGATCCCTACCGGGGATACAAGTTTTCCTACTATGCCTCGTTCTGGATCAAGGCATACATAATCAAGTTCATAATGGACAACTGGAAACTGGTCAAGATAGGTACGACCCAGGCACAGCGAAAACTCTTCTTCAACTTGCGCAAGGAAAAAGAGAGGCTGGAAGCCCAGGGCATCGAGGCTTCCCCCAAGCTGCTCAGTCACCGGCTCGATGTGAAGGAGTCGGAGGTCATTGAAATGGACCAGAGGCTCAATAGCTGGGAGATATCTCTCGACAGCCCGCTTAAGGAGGACTCCGAGGATACACACAAATCTTTTCTGCCCTCGGACGATCTGCCCGTTGACGATCAGATAGCGGACCAGGAAGCCAAGGCTATTCTTCATGACAAGCTGATGCTGTTCAAAGACCAGCTCAAGGGCAAGGAAGCCGTAATATTCGATAAGAGGCTTCTGACCGAAGATCCCATGACCCTGCAGGAAATCGGAGACAAGTTCGGGATCAGCCGCGAGCGCGTGCGCCAGATCGAAAGCCGGCTCAAAAAGAAGCTCAAGGCCTACCTCGAAGAGGAAATCGAAGACATTGACCTGCTCCAGGAGAGCATGATCGAGATTTAACGGCCAGGTTAACTTGCAACAAACCGCCGGCAAGGCATCCCGCGAACACCCAACTCGGACGATAGATACGCCCGGCGTTCGTCGCTCTTATCATGTCAGGCGCATTTTTTCGAACAAGGTATTATATAAGTCTGCCATACGAGGACGTTGGAGTCCGGGAAAGCGCTTATGCGGCGGCTCGTCCAGTTCAACGCCCGGTTGGGCCTGCTGCAGGAACAATAAGACGCACCTGTGCTACCGGCCGGCACTGCTTCTCTTTCGCACGGATTCGCACGTCCACAGCCCCAACTGTCAACGGGCGCTCAGCGTCTCTCCGGTGAAAAGGCAGTTGCAGTTGCGGCGGATTCTTTCAACGTGATCGGCCTCGGTGCTGATTTCTTCGAAGCGACTGACAATATCGTCTACCGGTCCCAACTCTATTCCAATCCACCGACGCCGCTTGATTTCAGCAACCACGTACGTGGTTCCCGAACCACCGAACGGGTCAAAAATGACATCTCCCTCTTCGGAAGCCATCTGGATAATTCTGTCTATCAGCTTAACCGGCAGCTCATTGGAACCTTTGCGCTTCTTGTATTTGGAATGACGCACGGGAGCAATATCCATCCAGACATCAGTCAGATTGACTCCCAGAGGGTTCATTTTGTCCTTGTACCCGCCATAGTCGCGCAAGTCCCCCTTGCATGTGGGACAAATTTCCATCGGCAAACGGTCTGGGTGAAAAGTGTTCGGTTTTTCGCCTTTGCAGTAATATAGCAGGGAGTAATGAGATGGATAAAGCCGGCCGGGAATTGGGAGGCTGTATTTGATATCTACAGCTATCCAATGCCGAAATGTAAGGCGACCGTTCAGGTATCCGGAGATGTGGGTACTCCACTTGGGGATATTCCAAAAGAACAGACTGCCGCCTGGCTTCAACAAACGAGCGCATTCAGCAGCCCAATTCTCACACCACTCCAGGTATTTTGCTCCCTTCAGATCGTCATTGACTCCAGAAGGATAGAGCTTTTTGAGATTGAACGGAGGATCGGCAAAGATCACATCGATGGTGTCGCTTTCCATATGCTGCATGAGAGCTAAACAATCCCCCTGATGGAGTCGCCCAAAGTTCGTCTGAAAAACGACAGGTGGAGGTTCCATTTGATTTTCCAGATGCTTGATATTGTCTTGGATAAGTTCGAAGATCTTTCCCGCATTGGCCTTCAGCGCTTCCAGTATCTGGCGGTCCAACACTCCCATTTTCAGCATCAACTCGATCGGCGATAGCCCGCAGGCAGAGCAAATTCGATCCAAATCACATCCTGTTGGCGCCGTGTTGCTGTCATTGTAGTGCTGGAGTCGGTCCACCGATACGCCCGAGGCGTCAGCGAATCGTTTTACCGCAAATCTGTCAGCGGCGTTTATCCCCAAGGCCTTAAAGAAGTCAGAATAATTCATCGGTATCGTCCCCGAACGGTTTGTCTCGGAATGCGAATACTATAGTCTGTAGATTTTTAGTCTACATCATAATACACGCCAAAGCCATGGGGAAGCCGAAAAATTCTGGGGGATGCCATTGACCGTTGAAGAAGCATTCGGACTGACATTACAGGAGCTGCGTAAAGCACGGAAGATATCGCAGGAAGAGTTGGGCTTTGAGAGCGGGTATCACCGTACATACATCAGCCAACTTGAGCGAGGGCACAAGAGCCCGTCCCTGAAAACGATCTTCCAGTTGGCCGCAGCTCTGAAGACATTGCCTTCGGAAATCGTCTTGTGTGTTGAGCGCGCCTTAATCGGATCAGGGCAAAATCCTGGGCAATTGGGTGAACAGACTAATGAAAATAATCCGGATAGAGCGTCTGATTGATATCGGTGGGTTCTCCTCTTCACGAGAATGGAAGGCAATCGAGAACCATATCAGGAGTGCCATCCAATCCATCCAATGGCCCCCTTACTCAGGCTCCTTCACGCTTCGTGACGAGCCGGGCAAAAAGCGTGGCGAGGGCAGCGGAGTAAAACCAATAAAAGATGCTTGCATGCAACATTTGAGGTCACTCGGCTGGGAGCTGGAAACCCGTGTTGATGTCGCTACACTTAGACGACCGGGGCCTGTTGACGCGACCATGCAGGTTGGAAATCGGCTGTTTTGCATGGAATGGGAGACGGGTAACATCTCTTCAAGCCATCGTGCGCTCAATAAAATGGCTCTCGGAATACTGCGGGGTATCTTCGTCGGTGGAGCTTTAGTCCTCCCGACCCGTGCCATGTACAGATATCTCACAGATCGGGTTGGCAACTTCGCTGAAATCGAACCGTATTTCGGGCTCTGGGGAGCACTGAGGGTTCAAGAGGGCCTTTTGGCGGTAATTGCAATAGAGCATGACGGAGTGAGTGCTTCCGCTCCACGCATCCCGAAAGGTACCGACGGCAGAGCCCTCCAGTAGTTCAGCACCTCACTTGCGCTCCAAGATCGTGATGTACTCTGTGCGCATAGTATTTGCCATTCCGGTGATTTGCCGACTCAGTTTCAGAATCGGGTGGAACCCGCATACTGCGCTCATATCAAGGAGCAGTTCATCTATACCCGGGACACTGCTCGCCGGGATTCCTAACATTCTTCCGATCTGATTGTCATTGGTGCCCACCACGATAGTACAGCATCGACCCGGACGCAGAACACGTGCACATTCGGAAAGCACTATTTTCATATCAGATTTGTAAAAGTCAAATCTCTGCCGGGGCGTGCTCCCGCGAAGGCCAACCATTTTTTCTCGCAAGGCATCTATGTCAGCACCGAGGAACTCAAGGTGAAAAGAATCGTTTTTCAAGTAATCAATGGCAAAACTGTATGGAGGAGAGAAAAGGACGCCGTCAACGCTAGAGTCCTGCAGTGGAAGAAATCGTGCGTCCCCTTGCAAAGGAATGGCCGATGCCAGTTCCAAGTCCACTTGTGCGAGAACTCTTTGAATCTTTTCGGCTACAGACAGATATCGCTGAAGGATGGCGCGAAACTGTTCGTAAGGGGAATTGCGTGTGCTTCTTTCGGAGTAGCCAGCGCCGTCTAAATATGCGAGCAGGAGGAAATCACGAACCGGTTCAGACACGGGGCCTTCCGGCAGTCCGGGCAACGTTCCGAGTGAAGCTGTGTAATCCGCGTCTGGTTCTTGAAAAAAGGAGGACGAGGATCGTGATTGGATTTTGGAGCCAGGCTTCGAATGTCCGACACGTTGTTGAAAGTAGCTGAAAACCGCTTTGCAGTTTATTAGAGCAGCGCGAATGGGCTCAAGAGGCACGGTTAAACCGGCTAGCTTCGTTTGAGTCATGAATTGGCAAAACGGGCTCGCGTCTATGCCGACGGATTTGATTTCCATCAGGCTCGCCTCAATGAGCACAGTTCCTGAGCCCATCATGGGGTCGAGAACCGTGTCTCCAGGTTTCAGCCCCATGACATTGAGCAATGCCTTGACCATCTGCGGGTGAAACTTGCCTCGATAAGGAAATAAGCCGTGCGTGGCATAACCGGTTTTGAACTGCTTCGATTCAAAAAATGATCTCAGCCTTGCCGAAGAGAAACGTGGCAGTCGCAACGCCTCCCCGCTGCAAATCAGGGTGTGGTAAGTCGAGGTTTCGCCTACCTGTGCAAAGTAAGCACCGCGACGGATAATCTCGTCGTCGGCAAGGAGCCTACTTTCATAGAATGCGAGTTCCAATTCGTAAACGTCGCTAAGCCCTGGAATGAGATGCAGATGCCCAGGCAACAGTTCGCCATAGATGTTCTCCGACAAGACATCAGCGGGGCGCTTAGGAGAGCGTTTTTCTGGCCTCATTTCCACCACTATTATCCTCTTTCATGCCAAGATGTGTCACAATAGGGCTGCAAAGCGAGAAGCACTTATGCCCGATGGTTAATCTGTTAAATAGTGTTCATCCGGAAACACCGGACGGACACTAAATAGAAAAAGCCTCTCAGCAAAAGACATCCCCGGTGGGACCGGGTTTTGGTCCCGGTCGTGTTGCCAATCCTTTTTTTGCCGCCAGCACCTTCTCGTATACCTCGATGTACTGCCTTGCGGACCTGTCCCAGGAAAAATCCCGAGTCATGGCTCTTTTTTGAATCTCGACCCATTTGCGCGGGTCTTTTAACAATTCCAGTGCCGATTTTATTGTTTTAAGAAAAGCCTTTGGTTCGTATTTGGAGAATTTGAAGCCGGTACCCGAATCCGGGCGGGTGAGAACGTCGGCCACCGAGTCATCGAGCCCCCCGGTCGCGTGTACCACCGGGATCGTACCGTAGCGCAGGCTATACATCTGGTTGAGCCCGCAGGGCTCGTACCGGGAAGGCATCAGGAAAATGTCGGCCCCCGCTTCAATGAGGTGCGCCATTTCCTCGTCATAGCGGCCGACGAGTTTCAACCGTTTCGGGTAAAGCTTTGCCATATCGCGGATGTTTGCCTCGATAGCTGCATCCCCTGTTGCGAGGATTACCAGGTTCACCGGCAGTTTCAGCAAAGTGGGCAGGATTTCTTCGAGCAGGTCGAAGCCCTTTTGGGCTGCAAGCCGGCTTATCATGCCGAGCAACGGGAGGTCACAGCTTTTTCCCACAAAACCTGTTTGTTTGCAGAGAGCTTCTTTGCAGACTTTCTTTCCGGCAAGATCATCGGCGCTGTAATTGCAGGGAAGATAGGGGTCTGTCTGCGGGTCCCATGTGTTTATGTCAATTCCGTTCAGTATTCCCCGCAGGCTGTCTTTTCGATCTTTCAGGACCCCATCGAGTCCGAAGCCGAAGTCACTGGTTGTGATTTCTGAAGCGTACCGGGGACTGACGGTGGTAATGAAATCGCTGTAAACGAGCCCAGCTTTCAGAAAATTGCAATTCCCCCAGAATTCGATCCCCTGAGGCGACCAGACGCTGGGCGGAAGGTTGGTCAGGCTGAAAAAACCAGAGGGGAAAACACCCTGGTAAGCAAGGTTGTGAATAGTGAAAACGGTCCCCGAGCGGCCGAATTTATGGTCATAGCGCCAGTTGGTCTGGAAATATGCCGCAACCAGCCCGGTTTGCCAATCATGGAGATGAAAAATCGACGGATACCAGTCGATGGCCGCGCAAAGTTGCCTCACCGCCAGACTAAGGACGATGAACCTTTCAGCGTTGTCTTCATAATCGCCGCGAACAGGGCTGCTATAAAGGTATGACCTGTCGTAGAGTTCGTCCTTTTCCAGGAAATAGATTGGAATGCCTGATGCGGTCCGGCTTTTCCACAAATGAATGTGGTAATCATGTGTTCCGATAGGAATGATTATGTCCTGAGCCAGAGGATCGAGATCCCGAGTTTTCTCCCGTACGGAGCGGTAAAGGGGCATAAAGATCCGGACGTCGCAGCCAAATTTGTGGAGCGATTCAGGCAGAGAACCGGCCACGTCGGCAAGACCGCCGCTCTTTGCAAAAGGGGTAACTTCCGAGGCGCAGAAAAGAACTTGCATTAGAACACTCTGTTTTCGAGGTAAAAGTAATTAATGTTGTTGAGCGCGATTTCTCGAACATACGTGCACCGCAGCCATTTTACCCTGATATAATGCTTGTGATGTCATGTTATGTAAAGACTATCTTAGTTTCCATCCGGGAAGGGTCCTTTTCGAATTGGAAACAGCCAGCGTTCCATCCGGAGTTTCCGGATGGACGCTATCTTAGCGGCTATTCCGCAACTGCCGGGGGATCTGCACGATTAGTTTCAGTTTCGGTCTTCCATTTACACCATTTCAGGTTCATATTTAAATACTCAACTCCGGAGCTTTGGGTTATTGAAGTTTTGCGCCGCCGGGAAAGGCGGCCGCCCACTCGCCAAACAGCACCTGGAGCAGTTGGTTTGGATAATTGGAAATTATTTGCAAGTCCTTTAAAATTAAACCTGAATATACCGTTTCGAATTGAATATGACTACGCAGCGGCATGATGAAAGCAGAGGTCCGATTTTGGAAAACAAACGCCGGGTAAGCAGGCAAATCCATATAGGCAACGTTGCCATTGGCGGCGGCGCTCCCGTTTCAGTCCAGTCGATGACCAACACCGATACGCGTGACTGGCGCTCCACCTCAGAGCAGATAAGAAGGCTCGAGGAGGCAGGGTGTGAAATTATAAGGGTGGCGATTCCTGATGAGCAGGCAGCCGGCGTCCTGGCGGCGATAAAGAAGTCGATTCGAATTCCGATAATCGCTGACATACACTTCGACTATCGCCTCGCGATCAGGGCCATGCGGGCCGGTGCGGACGCTATTCGCATCAATCCGGGAAATATCGGCGGTCCCGAGAAGATGAAAAAAGTCATAGATCTGGCCAGGGAGAGGAAGATCCCCGTGCGCATCGGCGTAAACAGCGGATCGGTGGAAAAGGACCTGCTGGCCAAATACGGGCATCCCACCCACGAGGCCTTGGTCGAGAGCGCTCTGAGGCACATCCGGTTTTTTGAAGACAACGATTTCGGGCTGATAAAGATATCACTCAAATCAAGCGACGTTATCACAACGATACAGTCATACAGGCTCCTTGCCGAAAAAACGGACTACCCTTTTCACCTTGGAGTGACGGAAGCCGGGACTCTAGTGAGCGGCGCCATAAAATCGGCCCTCGGGATTGGTTTTTTACTGCTCGAGGGAATCGGGGATACGATGAGGGTTTCTCTTACCGCCGACCCCGAAGAGGAGATGTTTGTCGCCTGGTCGATTCTGAGGGCGTTGAAGCTGCGGCAGAGGGGAGTGGAGCTTGTGAGCTGTCCTACCTGCGGACGTACGGAGATTGACCTCATCCCGATGGTCCAAAAGGCGGAGGCATTGCTGAAGAATGTCAAGACCCCGCTTAGGGTTGCCATAATGGGATGTGTGGTGAACGGCCCCGGTGAGGCCAAAGAGGCAGACGTGGGCATCGCGGGCGGAAGAGGGAGCGGCATCCTGTTCAAGAGGGGCGAACGGGTGGAAAAGGTCCCCGAGTCGGAGCTGCTTGAACGGCTCCTGGCTGAGTTAGAGCGGATGACTGGCGAGAAAATTAGAAGCAGTGAATCATGACCCCAAGGGACGCCCCACAATCCCCACTCTCGGGGAGGCGGCCATGCGCGCGATGAATTTTTCGAAGCAGCCGGCAGGAAGCAAGAGGCAAAAGCCATTCCTGCTCCCTGCCGGCGTTTTGAGGGAGGCGTGGGTTGCGCTTCTTTGAATTATTGGATCTCATGCTGGATTACCTTCCAAGGGCGAATGTCCAGCTCCTGGAAAAAGCCTATGTTTTTATCTCCAAAGCATACAGGGGTAAAAGCTCCCTGCCCGGTGAAGCTTATCTGGATCACCCATTAGCAGTTGCGTCGATTCTCGCAGGGATGCGTCTCGATGAGGAGAGTGTCGCTGCCGGCCTGCTTCATGATTGCCTGGAAAAAGAATACATTACCCCGGAAGATCTCCCTGAGATGTTCGGTCCAGAGGTTACCATGATAATACAGGGCGTTACCAAGTTGACCCAAATCGTCTTCAGCAGCCGAAAAGAGCGTCAGGCCGAATATATCCGCAAGATGATCATGGCGATTTCCCGGGACGTCCGGGTGGTCCTCGTAAAGCTTGCTGACCGGCTTGACGGCATTAGAGGAACTTCCTGCCGGGCGGACGGATTTGGCGCCAATTTCGCCCAGGAAACTCTTGATATCTACGCGCCGCTCGCGGGCAGGCTCGGTGTCGATTGGATGAAGCAGGAACTGGAAAACCTCTCCTTCAGGTGTCTTCATCCCAAAGCCTATGAGGAAATATCTACAGGGCTTGCTAAAACCGAAGAGGACCGGATTCGCTACATTAGAGAGGTGGAGCAGATACTCGAGGCGCGGATGGCTGAATTTGGGCTTAAAGGCCGTATACGCGGCCGTCCCAAACATATCTACAGCATCTATCAGAAGATGGAGAGACAGAAGCTGGATATGACGCTTATCTATGACCTGATCGCATTTCGGATCATAGTGGATTCGGTCAAGTCCTCCTATGAAACGCTCGCTCTTGTCCACGCACTGTGGGCCCCGGTGGAAGGCAGGTATAAGGACTATATCGCAAGACCAAAGTCCAATATGTATCAGTCACTCCATACAACTGTCATCGGCCCCTACGGAGAACGCATGGAAGTGCAGATTCGGACCGAAGAGATGGACCGGATCGCAAATCAAGGTATTGCCGCTCACTGGCTCTACAAGGAAAGAAAGCCGGTTACCGAAATCGACCGGCAGGAGACCCAGCGCTTTTCGTGGTTTCGCCAGATCATGGAACTGAGCAGGGACTGGAGTGACCCCAAATCCGTCATTGACGCCTTGAAAGTCGATTTCTACCCCGATGAGGTGTACGTCTTCACGCCGAATGGGGATGTCAAAGCCTTTCCGAAAGGGTCCACGCCGGTCGACTTTGCTTACGATGTTCATACGGAAGTGGGGCACAGGTGTGTCGGTGCAAGAGTCAACGGGAAATTGGCGCCCCTGAGGTATGAACTGGTGAACGGCGATACGGTTGAAGTGCTCACCTCCGCCAATCATCGGCCCAGCAAAGACTGGCTAAAACAGGTCAAGTCCCCCAAGGCGATAAGCCGCATCAAGCATTGGTTCAAAACCGAGGAAAGAGAGCGTTCGATCTCTCAGGGCAGAGAAATCTGCGAAAGGGAATTCAGAAAGAAGGGTTTGAATTTCAACAACTATCTGAATTCACCCGAGCTCGCCGAAGCGGCGAAGGCCTTTTCCTTGAAAAGTGTAGATGATCTTCTCGCCGGCATTGGCTATCACAAGGTTACGGCAAAGCAGGTGATCGGTAAACTGACGGTTCTCCCGCCCGAAGAGGAACACCCGCGGGAAGAGATCCTCGTCGAGAAGCGGAAGCCGGTAGCTTCAAAAGGCGGAATTAAGGTGGAAGGGCTCGAAGACATTTTGATCCGAATGGCTCAATGCTGTAATCCCGTTCCCGGAGAGCCGGTCATGGGATACATAACCAGGGGCCGTGGGATAACAGTGCACCGGCTTTCGTGCAAAAACCTCGAAAGAGGGAGCGACGAAGGCAGAAAGATAGATGTACAGTGGAATTCGGGGAAAGAACAGCTTTTCCCTGTAGATATCCACATCATCCACTCCGGGGAGAGAGGTATCCTCGCGGCCCTTAACGGGGTGCTCGGTCAAATGGATGTAAAGGTAATAAGTCTGAAGGTCGAGAACCAGGCGGACACCTCAAGCGTCTGCCACCTGCGAATAGAGGTGAGAGACTCGAAACATCTCCAGCGAGTAATGTCCGCCCTCAGGAACGAAAGAGGTGTCCACAAGGTCCACAGGTCTATGGAATGATCACGGAAACAGTGAAACTAAGAATGCATGTATATGGTGCATTTTTCACTGCCCAGAAGCAGGGGCGCCATTTCCATCTGCAGCTTGGCTCGTTCCGGATCACTTTCCCAGGCCTTCCAATCTTCCACGCTGTTCCAGTTGCTGAGTACGAGGAATTTCTTGGGGTTATCCACCGCCCTGAGGGTTTCGCCGGAGATGTAGCCATTTACCTTGAGCGCTTTTGATCGAGCTTGAATCATTAAATGCTGCAAGTCGGCTTCCCGGCCCGGTTTAACTTCCCGTTCGATGATAACTCTCACGGTCATGAGGGTCTCCTTTGAAAGCTTCTTATTGCAACATATCCTAAAACCTGATTGACCCCTTTATAAGTTGCAACCTGCGAAAAAACAATAACTCGAAGAAATCGGTGTTCGACGGCAATATTTTCCCTTGCACTTTTCATTGTCAGGCCATATTCTTCCAATATGAGAGCTGAGGCCATTTTTTCTCGTCTCTGATGTCGATTTTGATGGACAAAAGCATTTTTCCAGATATAAGAACCAAATCTGGTCAAGACTTGAACAGGAGCCGATTGTAAGACTTTTTGCCCGTGGGACCAGATAAACTGCCGGTCGGTTTCCGGTTTTGTCTTGGCTTTGTGCCGAGGGGTGTTTGCAACACGCAGTATCGAGCGATTCAGGAGGAGGGGTTTTCTATTACCTATTACGCCGAGGAGGAAAGAAAATGACGAAGGCCGAACTGGTTGGAAAGATCGCAAGTGAAGGTGGGATTACCAAATCGCAGGTTGAAAAAGCAGTGGACGGGTTCGTTGCCGCTGTTTCCGGCGCTCTGGCAGGTGGCGACAAGATCACTCTGGTAGGCTTCGGCACTTTTAGTGTCGGCTCCAGGTCTCAGCGTGAAGGCCGCAATCCCCGGACCGGCGAAAAGATCAAAATTCCAGCGTCAAAAGTTGTAAAGTTCAAAGCCGGTAAGACGCTCAGCGAAAAAGTTAAATAGCGAGTATAGCCTCACTTTCAAATTGCGACCATAACCTCACTTTCAATAGGAATTTTGAAAGGGACTGTAAGCCCTAAGACCATTGGTGCAGTCCCTTTCATTTTTTCCGTCCCAACCTCGGTCCATTCGGGTCCTTGATTGACAATACCCAGCCATAATCTTACGTTCTCTTTGTCTCCAGGAAGGTTGCGTAGCGGCCCCTTGCGCTCGGGTCACAGATCAGAGAGCGAAGGTCCTTCGGGCTCGGTTCTTCGAGGTCAAAAAATGCCCGTGATTGCGCGTGGCTTTGATGTCTGAGCCGTGAGCCAGGGGAAGCATACGCCGTGCAGGCAAGTCCGATGGGAATCGAACGAAAAGTTGTGACAAAAAATATAGGAGTTCAGACGGTGGCGCAGAATTTGACCCACAAAATACTCGAAGCCCACTTGGTTGAAGGAAAGCTGATTGCCGGGGAGGAAATCGGTATCAGAATCGACCAGATCCTCCTTCAGGACGCCACAGGAACCATCGCCATGCTGGAGTTCGAGGCCCTTGGGATGGACAGCATAAAGGCGGAACTTGCCGTTCAATACGTCGATCACAACATCATCCAGACAGACAGCAAAAATGCCGACGACCACCGATATCTTCAGAGTGCTTCCGCCAGGTATGGAATTCATTTCAGTCCTGCGGGCAACGGTGTTTCCCACCAGGTTCATATGGAAAGGTTTGGAATTCCAGGGCGGACCCTGCTTGGCTCCGACAGCCATACTCCGGGGGCCGCCGGTGTCTCGGTGCTTGGAATAGGCGCCGGTGGGCTCGACGTTGCCCTGGCCATGGCCGGACACCCTTATCATCTTCCCTGCCCAAGAGTCCTGGGGGTTAAGCTAACCGGAAAACTCCCGGAATGGGTCAGCGCGAAAGACCTTATTCTCGAGATGCTTCGACGCTATGACGTGAAAGGTTGTGTTGGGAAGATAGTCGAATATTACGGCCCTGGAGTCGCGAGCCTGTCTGCGACCGACCGCGAAACGATCGGCAATATGGGGACTGAACTGGGTGCGACTACTTCGATATTCCCGTCGGATGGAAACACTCGAGCCTATCTGGCGGCCCAGGGGAGGGGAGGTGCCTGGGTTGAGCTCAGCTCTGACCCGTCGGCCGGATACGACGAATATGATGAAATTGATCTCTCCAAAATCGAACCTCTCATAGCCACGCCGCACTCTCCGGGGAATGTGGTCCCGGTGCGTGAAGTCGCTGGATTGAAAGTGGATCAGGTTATCGTGGGGAGCAGTGTAAATTCTTCCTTCAGGGATTTGATGGTGGTGGCTCGGATTCTTGAGGGCAGACATGTATCCCCCTGGATCTCTTTTAATGTGAACCCCGGCAGCAGGCAGGTAATCGAGAATGTGGCAGCCCGGGGAGGGATGTTTCCGCTGCTGCGGGCGGGGGCGCGAATACACGAACCTGGGTGTCTGGGCTGCATTGGTATGGGACAGGCGCCTGGAACAGGCCAGATCAGCCTTCGGACCATGCCCCGTAATTTCCCAGGACGCTCCGGCGCCAAAGATGATCGCGTCTATCTGTGTTCGCCCGAGACAGGTGCTGCGGCCGCGCTCAAGGGCGTAATAACAGATCCGCGGGACCTGGGCCGGGAAATGGAATACCCGAGAATCGAAGACCCCAAAGAGTACCTCGTAGATGAGGTTTCGATTATCGTACCAAATGAAGATCTCAGAAAAACTCAAGTCGTCCGCGGGCCGAACATCGTTCCACTGCCCACGCTCATTCCGCTGCCCGAGTCGCTCGAAACGAAAGTGGTGCTGGTTGTCGGTGATAACATATCGACTGATACGATCATGCCCGCCGGCAGCAAAGTCCTTCCACTCAGATCTAATATCCCGGCGATAAGCGAGTTTGTATTTTCGATCCTCGATACGGAATTTGCGCAAAAATGCAAAGAAGCCGGCGCTGTTACAGTCATCGGCGGAGAAAACTACGGCCAAGGGTCGAGCCGTGAGCACGCGGCCCTGGCGCCCCGCTATCTTGGCGTCCGGGCTGTAATGGCGAAAAGCTTCGCCAGGATCCACATGGCCAATCTTTGTAATTACGGGATACTCCCGCTGGTGTTCGCCAATCCCGATGACTACAATGCCCTTAATCCCGGAGCGACGATCTTATATCGGGACATTCGACGCCATCTCATGAGTGGCGCCCTGGAGTTGCCGGTCGAAATTGACGGCAGGCAAATACGCGTTTTTCTGCGTGTGTCGGAAAGAATGCGCCGCATGCTGCTCGATGGCGGCGCATTGAATATGGTCAAAACAGGGAGGTTTTGAGTCAGGAACGCCCTGGTTCGAAATGGAGTCGTTTATATAACTAATGTCCATCCGGAAACACCGGATGAGGCAGGTACAGTTTCCAATTCGGAAAGGAGAGATTTTTCGTCCTGGCAAGGAAATCGAGGGGTTGCGCGGAGGCGTACATCAGTACGCCGCACAAGTAACCCCGAAGATTGACACCGCCAGGGCGGAAAAGGACCCTTTCCGGACGGAAACTAACTAATGTTCATCCGGAGGGGAACATGGCCACCGAGACAGTCCACGTCAAAAATATCGGTCTCCGAGGAGTTACAGTGGCCGATACCAAGATCAGCTACATCGACGGCGAAAACGGGGTTCTAATCTATCGCGGCTACAGGATCGAAGAACTGGCCGAACAGTCAACATTTATGGAAACGGCCTTTCTGCTGCTGAACGGATACTTGCCGAAGCATAGCGAACTTGAGGAGTTCGAAAGGCAGGTTGTGCAGTGGCGGGAGTTGCCCGGGTTCGTTCTGGAGAGTCTTGAGAAATTCCCAAGGCGCGCCGATCCGATGGATGTGCTTCAGGCTTGCGTCCCGATGCTGGCTATCGATGACCCTGAACTCTATGACGACTCTAAGGAGGCCAATATCAGGAAGTCTGTGCGGCTGATAGCCCGATTCCCCGCTGTGATCGCCGCGTGGCATCGGATCGGAAACGGGGAGAAGCCGCTTCCGCCGGACAATGGGATGTCTCACGCCGGCAATTTCCTCTGGCAGCTCACGGGGAAGAAACCGAGCGGGAAGATGGCTCGTGATCTCGATGTCTGCCTTATCCTGCACGCCGACCATACCTTCAACGCTTCGACTTTTGCCTGCCGCGAGGTCGTATCAACACGGGCGCATTTGTACGCGGGAGTCTCCGCAGGAGTGGGCGCTCTTTCCGGGAGTCTGCATGGCGGCGCCAATGCGCGGGTTATGAAGATGCTGCTGAAGATCGAATCCGAAATTAAATCGGCCGATGAGATCGGCGCCTGGGTCAAAAACATGATCGAAAGCGGCCGGATAATAATGGGGATGGGGCATGCTGTTTACAAGACCGACGATCCCCGCGCAAAAATACTCAAACTGATGTCGCGCCGTCTGGCCGAAGAAACCGGCCACGCAAATTGGTATGAGTATCTCGCCCGCATCGAAGAGGAGGGCCACAAGGAATTTTTGGCTCGCGGCAGACCCGGAATAAGGACCAATGTCGATTTCTACAGCGGATCTGTCTATGCCATGCTGGGAATACCAATTGACATTATGACGCCTGTGTTTGCTATCTCCCGAATCGCAGGGTGGTGCGCGCACATTATCGAGGAGAAGTTCGCCGAAGCCCAGGATAAACCCGCGCTGTACAGACCGGAAGCTGAATATGTCGGCCACTATTGCGGGGCCGTTGGATGCACCTATGAACCCGCAAAGGCGAGGGGATAGATCTTTGCCGTCCAAGCCTATACCTCGATTTATGCTGCGCAGTTGCATCGCGCTCCTGGCGAGCTGCGGCCGCGTCAGTAACTTTTCTTTTCATTTTTCATATAGAGAACGCAAATATGTCCGATACCAAGTTGCGTTCAAGTGTGTACCAAAAGAAGCTGAAAAGCTCGGGGAACTTTGCCCCTCAAACCTCCTCGCAGCTACGCTGCTATTTAAGAATGGCGCAGCGGCGGCCGCCCAGCAAGTGCTGGGCAACCGCCGCCGGCGCCGAGCGCTTGGCCGCGCGCGTCTGCGCGCGCGGCCAAATCTTGCGGGGTGCGGGGAAGTCACTTCCCCGCTCTTTTCGATTTCTTCAATCTTGAACGCAAATATGTCCGAGGAGACCCTACATGGTTTTTGAGCACGATGTGCTGATTGTCGGGGCAGGACTTGCCGGGTTGAGGGCGGCGGCCGAAGTGGCGGGAAAGACTGATGTCGCGCTTCTCAGCAAAGTATATCCCACCAGGTCTCATTCCGGGGCGGCGCAGGGGGGGATAGCCGCAGCGCTCGAAAACGAAGAGCCTGATTCCTGGGAATGGCATATGTACGATACGGTCAAAGGCGGAGATTATCTTAGCGACCAGGATGCGGCTGAGATTCTGGCCAAAGACGCCATAAGGGCTGTTTATGAACTGGAACACATGGGCGTTCCTTTCAACCGTACGCCGGAAGGCAAGATCGCCCAGCGTTTCTTCGGAGGGCACACCAGGAATTTCGGCGAAGCTCCCGTGAAGCGTATATGCTACGCCGCTGACCGCTCCGGGCGGGTCATGATGGATACGCTCTATTTTGATGCAGTAAAAAAGGGCATCAAGATATACCCGGAGTTTCACGTGCTCGATCTCATCATTCGGGACGGACAGGTTGCGGGGCTGGTTGCCTATGAGCTTGCAACCGGTGAAGTGCACTTCTTCCATAGCAGGGCAGTGCTGATTGCAACAGGCGGATACGGAAAACTATACAAGGTGACCTCCAACGCCTTCGCCAGCACCGGGGACGGTGTTGCTCTCACCTACGGGCGGGGATTTCCGCTGAAGGACATGGAATTTGTCCAGTTCCATCCAACCGGAATATGGGGGCTTGGGGTCCTCATAACCGAGGCGGCAAGAGGTGAGGGCGGGGTTCTCCGCAATGGCGAGGGCGAGCGGTTCATGGAAAGGTACGCTCCCACTATCAAGGACTTGGCCCCAAGGGACATGGTTTCCCGCGCGATCTATACCGAGATTCAAGAGGGCAGGGGAATAAATGGACAGGATTATGTCCATCTTGACCTCACCCATCTTGGTGAAAAAAAACTGGCCGAAAGGCTTTCGGATATTTCTTCTTTCGTAAAAATCTACCTCGGCCTCAACCCGGCAACAGACCTGATTCCAATTCATCCCACTTGCCACTACATGATGGGAGGCATCGCCGTAAATGTCGACGGCAAAGTAACTGATGTGAATAATAACCCCGTGCCGGGGCTTTATGCGGCCGGCGAGTGCTCGTGTATCTCGCTTCACGGGGCAAATCGGCTCGGCTGCAACTCGCTGCTCGATCTTGTGGTTTTTGGCAGAAGGGCCGGGCTGCATATTATGGAAAATCTGAGCCGGCTATCCTGGGTCGAACCGCCTCCTGCACCGGAGCGGGAGACGCTGGATCGGATTAGACAGATCAAGGAAAACAGGACGGGTGAACGGGCTGTGAGCATCCGGCAGTCTCTCCAGGAAGTCATGATGGCCGGTTGCTCGGTATTTCGCCACGAGCAGGGTTTGAAAAAGACCCTTGAAACCGTAAGGGAGCTGGAACAACGGGCCCGGAACATCTCGATCGACAATTTGGGAAATCGCTTTAACACCGATTTGATCGACGCTCTTGAACTCCAAAATATGCTCCCCCTGGCTGAAGCAGTAGTGGCTTCAGCCTTGAACAGAACCGAAAGCCGGGGAGCGCACTCGCGCGAGGACTTCCCCGATAGAGATGACGAACATTGGCTCAAACATACCCTTGTACAAAGGACGGACTCCGGCCTGTCGATTACTTACAAACCTGTTACGATAACCCTCTTTCCACCCAAACCGAGGGCATACTGATATGGACGTTAGATTTAAGATATTTCGGTTCGACCCCGAGTCCGGCAAAGAGGCTTACTACAGGACATATATTGTGGCAGCCAGGCCGGAGGAGCGTATTCTTGACTGCCTCAACCGGATTAAATGGGAACAGGACGGTACTCTTGGTTACAGGATGTCCTGCGCTCATGGCGTGTGCGGCTCCGATGGCATGCGAATAAACGGTGTCTGCGCGCTGGCATGCCAGAAGCTGGTCAAGGATTACACCGGCTCTGAGGAAATCACTCTGGAACCGCTGCCCTTTTTTGAGGTCCGCAGGGACCTCATAGTCGATATGGATGATTTCCTGGCCAGGATCGATTCCATGCGCCCCTATCTGATGCAGGACAAAGTCCCCCCCGAGAAGGAACGGCTGCAAAGCCCGGAAGACCATAAGAAAGTGGAGGAGGTGATCCGCTGTATTCTATGCGCCTGCTGCACGGGCGCCTGCCCCGTCATGAGAGACAACCCGGACTACGTCGGCCCGGCTGCCCTTGTCTGGGCTTACAGGTATCTCTACGATACGCGGGACGGCCGGTTTATGAGCAGGCTGGATAAGCTCAACGAACCGAATAGCGTATGGCCTTGCGAGAATTATTTCGAATGCACGCGCGTGTGTCCCAAAAATATACCGATTACCAAATCCATCAACTTCATGAAGCGGGAAATAAAAAAACAGCTTCCGGGACAGGGCAAATGATAACTGTGTTGCACATAAGCCTGTTTTCCCTGTAAACTTCCTCTATTAATCGTGATTCGCTGCGGAGGAAGTTTCATGAAGCTCAAGTCGATAAATCCTTTTTCGGGTGAAGTAACTGCCGAGTTTGATACACTGCCGGATGAGTCCTGTAGTGAAGCTGCCCTCAAAGGGAGAGAAGCGTTCGAAAAATGGAGAAAGCTTCCCGTTTCAGATAGGTTAAAGCCCCTCGCCGGACTTGCCTCCATTTTCAGGCAGAAAAAAAGGGAATACGCCCGCATAATTACATCTGAAATGGGCAAGCCTATAAGGGACGCTGTAGCTGAAATCGAAAAATGCGCTCTGCTTTGCGACTATTATCACCAAAACGCAGAAAGGTTCCTCAAGAGCGAAGTTATCGAAACCGGGGCTGCAAAGAGCTATGTGGTGTTTGACCCCCTTGGCGTTATCCTTGGAATAATGCCCTGGAATTTTCCTTTCTGGCAGGTGGCGCGCTGGGCGGTGCCGACCCTTATGGCTGGCAATGTCTGCCTGCTAAAACACGCATCCAATGTTCCCATAACGGCGCTCGAGATAGAGAAGATTTTCCGCGAGGCAGGTTTTCCAGAGCACGCTTTCCAGACGCTTCTCATTGGACCGCAAGGCGCTCAACGGTTGATAGAGCAAGACCAAATCGACGCGGTTTCGCTGACTGGAAGTGTCGGAGCCGGATCTGAGGTTGGTGCGCTGGCGGGAAAAAACTTGAAAAAAACCGTACTCGAACTCGGCGGCTCTGACCCATTTATGGTCCTCGAGGACGCGGACCTGGAAAAAGCCGCCCGCGCCGCAGTCAGGTCGAGAACGGCAAATGCAGGTCAAAGCTGCATCGCAGCCAAACGGCTGATAGTGATGGAATCTATCCGCGAGGCCTTCACAGAAAAATTCGTCGAGGTGATGAACGGCCTCAGGATTGGTGACCCGATGGATGAGTCTACCGATTTGGGGCCGGTTGCCAAGAAGCAATTCGTGGAAACTCTGGGCAGACAGCTCGATGACGCTTTGGAAAAGGGCGCCAGAGCATACCGGGGACCTAAGCCGCCGAACCAGGGCTATTTCTTCCAGCCTGTTGTTTTGACAGAGCTTAGTGAGGAGATGCTGGTGTTAAAGGAGGAGGTCTTTGGCCCCATAGCCCCCGTGATCACGGCGCGAAGCGAACAAGAGATGATCCGGATTGCGAACGCGACTGAATTCGGCCTTGGCGCTGCGATCTGGACCAGGGACATCTCGAAGGCTCAGAAACTCGCCAGGGAAATTGCTTCCGGATTTATCGCGATAAACGGTATCGTAAAGTCCGACCCGTGCCTTCCCTTTGGGGGCGTTAAGAAATCGGGATTTGGCAGGGAGCTTTCTCATTTCGGGCTAAAGGAGTTCGTAAATATAAAGACGATAGTAATAGGAGGGTAGGGGCCGATTGGCGCCGGGTTGGCGGGGTCGCCGCCACGCCCTTGCAGGCTGCAGGCAGAATATGGCGACCGGAATAATACGTTATAGAAATAAATGAGACGTAAATGGGATTGAGTACCTCTACTATTTTGTTCCCGCCACGAATGAAACTGTTCATGGCATTGTCCCGCACGCCGCATGGGCTGCTCGATATGGCTACCCCGGCGCTTGCGGCCCTTCTCTGGCTTGGCGCGATTCCGCCGATTCATGTGATCGTCCTCGGCTTTGTGACTGCGTTTTCCGGCTATACAGCCGTGTACGCGCTGAACGATGTCGTTGACTTCAGGACAGACCGGCGCAAAATCCGCGAGTGCGGTCTCAAGTGTTCCGCCGGGGACCTGGACGCCATCTATGCGCGCCACCCAATGGCACAGGGCTTGCTCAGCCTGAGGGACGGAATCCTGTGGACAGCCGGATGGGGCACGCTTGCCCTGCTCGGCGCCTGGGCCCTTAATCCGGCCTGCGCGGTCATATTTATACTTGGATGCGCTGCAGAAGCCGTTTACTGCCTGATGTTGAGGCTTAGCTGGATGAGAGCGCTCATAAGCGGCGGGGTTAAGAGCGCCGGCGGGCTGGCGGCTATTTACGCCGTTGCGCCCGATTGTTCACCTCTTTTTTTGATCGGGTTTTTCCTGTGGTTTTTTTTCTGGGAAATCGGGGGGCAGAATGTTCCAAACGATTGGAGCGACTTGCAGGAAGACATGCGAATGGGGGCTGAAACCATTCCGGTCAAGTTTGGGCCACAAGGATCGGCCCGGATCATTCTTAGCTCCCTGACGGTCTCTGTCCTAATGAGCATCGCTCTTTTCTGGCTGACACCCGCCAGGCTGAGCGTCCTCTATTTTGCAGCGGCGATTCCGGCCGGAATATTTCTCCTTCTCCTGCCCGCATGGAGGCTTTACACCGAGAGGACCGCCGGCCTCGCTTCGGCGCTGTTCAACCGGGCCAGTTATTATCCGGTGGCGATGTTTGTCGTGATATTCTTCAGTATCGTAATTTGAGCCTGCAACGTTAACCGTTCCTCCTCGGACCAGAAGAGCTTGCCGCCGATCATTTCGAATTTTTCCGGCGTCAACTAGTGTCCTGAGTCAGAGATCCACAGCATAAGTCCCGAGTACTTAGGCCGTCATTCCGGCGCGTCCTCACAAATGATCGGACGCGAACTGGGCGCTCACAAAAGATCGCACCCGGACTTGAAGCATCTAACCATGTTAGAGATGTCAAGCCCGGACCTGAGCGAAGTGAGGGTCCAGCGTTTAACGCCGGCCAGAAGTGTTAACGCGAACCCGAACGTAGTGAGGGTGCGCCCTCACAAAAGATCGGGCGCGAACTTGAAGCGTCGAACATCGGCCCAATGTGTAAGCGCAAACCCGAACGTAGTGAGGGTTCAGGCCGGAATCCAGTATTTTTAATAAAATTCAACCACTTCTGGACCCCGGCGAACCCTGCCCCAGAAGTGTCCGTCACCCCGGAAGTGTCCAGTCCGGGGCCGGGGGCCGGAGTGACGTAGGCGTTGGCTCAATTCCCAGGCTTGAATTAGGTTATGAACTTTAGACTCAGGACACTAGCACCGCTCCATGGCTTACGCTCCATTCCATGCACGGCCCTCTCTGCGAATGTCCCATGTAATCTTATCCATCTATGACGCTCCTCCTTACATTCGGGTAAAAATTCACCACGAACACTAAGAGCCACGAAGGGGGATAAAGAATTTCGATGAGTTGGGCAAAAATACCCAATTTACTATTTATATATTCATGTGTATTCTATATGAATACAAAATCTGGAGGCCCTGTTCATGAAAACAACAACGGTTCGGCTGGATGATAAAATGCTCGATCGCCTGGACGGCTTGGCAAAAGTATTGAGCCGTTCGAGGTCCTGGGTAATCAACAATGCGATAGAGCGGTTTCTTGAGTATGAAGAATGGTTTGTGCTGGAGGTCAAGGATGGCTTGGCAGAGGTTGAAAGGGGAGAAGTAGCTAGCCACGAGGAAGTTATAGCCGGATTCCGCAAGTGGGGTGCGAATGCAAGTTAAGTGGTCCTGTAAAGCGCTGCTGAACTTGGACGATGCCGTGGAATGTATCGCTGCCGACAATCCCGTTAAAGCGGCAGAGGTGGCGCAACGACTCTGGAAAGCCGCGCGACGATTGGCCGATCAGCCCGGTATGGGACGACCGGGCAGGGTGGCGGGTACCCGCGAACTCGTAATTCCCGGTTTGCCGTATATTCTTCCTTATGTCGAGAAGGGAAAGGCGGTCATAATTTTAAGGGTCTTGCATGCGGCGCTGAAATGGCCTCAAAAGCTCTAAGCAGGCGACATCGGGCATTTCCGGGAGGTATCACGCTGGTTTCTGCGGCCAAAGGCTCAATGCCTCACTCCCAAAACAGATCTACATTAAACAACAAGCGTAAAGATGACAAATCGCTTGCGACGCCTCTGAGCGACGAGCTTCGCGAAATGCGGGAACCGTCCACTGTGCGGAGTCTAAGAATCAAGTTAGAAGTTCGCGGGGCGCCTCGTAGAAAGCCCCATTCACCCACTCACCCTTTTACCCTTGTACCCCCTAGGCATGTGATGCGGACCGAATCCTCAGGTTACCGCGTACACATATGATCTTATTTTGCTGTTCTTTTGAAAGACGTTCCTCATAACGCCATGTAGGAGAGATCTGGAGCTTCAAGCCCTTATATATCCAAATCTCGCAGCAAAGATATGGGGTCTCCCGAAGTCCATAGTGAAGACTGTGCGCCTGCCTTGTCAGGGCTGTTTCTCATCAAGAACCTTGCGCATCACCTCAGCAATACTGCCGACCTTTGAGCGGTTCCATGCTGAACTCCCGGATTCCATACTTCTTGGCCTGTTCCTCGCTGATGCTCTCACTGTACCCCCTGCAGAGAATAATGGGGATGTCGGGGCGGATCTTCAGGGTTTGTCTGGCCAGATCAACACACGTCACCTCCGGCATGGTGTAGTCGGTGATGATAGGATCAAACGCGTCCGGTTGGGCGGGACACAAAGCGAGAGCCTCGCGGCTGCTGGTCCTGGCGGTTACCTGGCAGCCGAGCTGGAGGAACATCCTCTCATCCAAGCCAACCAGAGATTCCTCATCATCGACATAGAGAATCAGCTCCTCCCCCCCCAGGAAGTGGCTCCTAAATTCGATCACTCCTGCTCTCCTGATGTGTCGCCGTGGTTCCTGCATGGCGACCCATTCTCCTGTCGGCCCGCGAGCCAACGACGGTCCGGCAGATGATCGCAGTCGAGGACATCGGCCGGTACGGTCGATCGCGCTCGTGCCAATTCCAATCGCCGAGGTACGCAAGAACAGCAAGGACTTCGCGCTCATGCTGGAATGGTTCGACAAGGACGGCCACGCGGCGCCCGTAGCTTGCGCGAGCGTGCGAGGCAGCCTCGTGAGCCGCTCACCAGACGAGGGACTGTTGGATGTAGGAGCCGTCGCGAATGGGGTTGTACCCGAGCAGCTCTCCGGCCTTCGCCACGCTTATGAGCGACTCGTTTCCCTTCGAGAAGTTGGGCACCGTCGGCCAGCGCGTACGGATGAACTGCTGCACGTCTACGATCTTCTCGTCAACGTGGTCGTCGACTAGATTGAACGTCTCGAACTGGAAGTCGGCCGAGTTCTCCAGCGCACAGACGACGCCTGAGACGAGATTCTCCACCGACGTGCTGACGTAGAAGTTGCCGGGGGTGTCGGACTGGAAGCCGGGATACTCCAGGCGCAGTGAAATTCCCTGGGTGCCTCCGTCGGCGCACGCGCCGGCCAGGTACTGCTCGAACTTGACCTTGAGGAGCCCGTACATATGCTGTCCCTCGGCGAGCGTGGGACAGTAGTTGGACTCGAGGATGGGGAACTGGTCGATGCGGGTCGGATTGTTGATACCGTAGACCTGCCCGGACGACGCGAAGAGGAACTTGGTGACGCCGATGCTCTTCGCCGCTTCGAAGACGTTCACGGAGCCGTCGTAGTTGATCCGCTGGAAGTCGGCATCGATGGCGCCGGGCTGGAAGGGGTGCGGAATGCCGGCCAGGTGCACGACTGCATAAGCGCCGCGGAACCGTGCCGCCAGCATGTTGCGCAGGTCGAGGATGTTGTCCCTCGTCGGTCTCAGCAGCGGTCCGCCGAGAAGCCGGATCGAGATCTTGCGCTGCACCTTCCCAATCTGTCGTGCTGCGGCCTGGCCCACCCACGAGCGGGAGGAGCCTAAGTAGCGCCGTCTCAGGAGATTGATCGCGGTCCCCCGGTATTGATCGAACACTCGCACGCCGTAGCCGCGCTGGCGAAGGCCCACCTGCAGCATCTGGCCGACGAACCCGCTGCCGCCGGTCAACATGATGGTCTTCTTCTCGCTCATAATCGTCCGTCTCCTGAATCGAACAGCTTGCACCACTCGAGGATGGCGCGTCCCCAACGTTGAACGTACTTACCGCCGGTCTCGTACCCTTCGAGCGCGGCGCCCATTTCGCGCATGCACGTGAGCGGTCCGCCCCCCCGGAGCTCGACCGCGTCGATCGTCTCCCACATGCTCTCGTTTGCGCGGATCCCCGGCGCTTCCTTGACGAGGTTGGCGAACGGGTCGCTCGCCCGACGGTGCTCCACCACGGGTTGGCCGCAAACAATGCCGTAGCGCAGGTGCCGGCAGATGCGCTGGACGACCAGTCCGGCCCAGATGTCATCAAACCTCGCGTAGGGCGAGTCCTCTCCCATGGGTGGGAAGTACATTAGGCAGGCGACCTCGCGGCGAAACGCCAAGTTCATTCCGCAGAGCGGAAAGTACTGTTCGCTGGGCATCACCCGGGAATACACGCCGCGGTCCAGCACAGGATCGCCGTTGCGGGCGCCCTGAGCCAGGAGTTGAACAGCGTCCAGGTCCGGATGTCCCACCCAGAGGCCCATGCTCACGCAGATGTTCCGCAGCGTTCCGGTGTTCGCGTACGGCAGGCCCCGTACCCGCAAGTGCGGCACCGTGCTGTGCCAGGCGGGCGTCGCCTCGAGATTCTGCAGGTGCTGCCGGATGTACTCGCGGTCCAGGGGGAAGCAGTCGTCGTCCAGCGTGAAAATGACGCTGGCCCCCATCGTCCAGGCTCGCCAGAAACCGAACGCCCGGATGGCGCTGTCGCGCCGGGAGATGATCCAGGGGTCCGGGAGGCTCGTGTTGATGTCGCGCCAGGAGTACCGGTGAATCCGCTCGTCGTCGTCGCCGGGTCCGGACGATTCAGGCGCATCCTCGACGATCAGGATCTTGTCCCACGGCCAAGGGCGCCAGGCGTCCAGAAATTCTCCCACGCAGTCCGGACGATTCGTTGGCACGACAAGTGCGTTCATAGCAGCGGCTTCAGGTATTCCGGGATGCGCTCGCGCTCGCCGTTGTCCTGGCCCCGGAAGAACCACGTCTTGAACGCGTCGTCACCTTCGACGAGACGATTCTGCAGGCCGTATCTCTCTTGGGCGTCGAGCGGGTTCCAGTTGCGCGCCGCCGTCTGGCGATGGCGCGCGACGCACGTGGCGTAGTCGATCCGGTGCAAATGGACGAGGAAGAGGTTCGGATCCGGCCGCAGATCCGGGAAACCTGGCGCCTCATGGAACCCAAGCGACCACGACAGGGGCACGGCGGAGAGCAGCGGCTTGCAGTACATGCGTGAGGAGTGCCAGTACCGGCGCTGTGCGAGCACCGGCTGATCGAAGCGCAAAGCGGGCTCCTCGTCTGGATAGTGGACCACTTCGAAGCCCGTGCAGCGGGCCACGCGATCCTGGAATCGATCTATGTAGTCATCCAGCCCTGAAAACAGTGCCGGATCGGCGACGACGATCTCGTCGGATTCGGCAAAGAGCACGTGCTCGTAGGAGCGGAGCAGAAAGGCGTGAAATGCCGTGACAGTGCCGTTCAGCCAGGCATGGTCGAAGCTCCGGTCCCGGTGTACGCGCACCAGGTTGCAGCGCGCGCCGAGGCCGTCGGTGCTCCCGTCGCTACTGTCGTGGTCCAGGACGTACAGATCGGCGGCATCGAAATATCGCCGGTAATAGCCAAGCCAGAGCGGCAGGAACACCGGCTCGTTCTGGACAATCGTGAAGGCAGCGCGCCGCCGCATGCCGAGTGTCACCTTCTACCAACGGTACGGATGATGGACGTGATGAAGTCCCTGAAGCCAGCCATGATAGTCTCCTTCCCCCGACGGAATGCCGCGAGGACGCCAGTCTACTACACACGCGTCAACGCGTCTGCGCCCGCCCAGGCCCAAACGCCTCCCGCCGCCGCCCCATTACGAGGGCACGGCGGAGGTGTCGTTCGTGGGGGCTGATAAGAGATCACTTTTCGATCGTTTCAGAATATAACATCGTGACGGGGAACATCAATAGATTACGTTCACAAATTTTTGGCAAATTGGTGAGAAAATATATGTGGTCGCGAGGTGGTTGAGTGATGTTGAAATCGGTTGGAATGGTTTTCGGGGACCTTTCCTTGCTTTTGGAGGTTTTGCCGGAAGGTCTTTGGCCCGATTTGAGGGCGAACTTCTCCTGTGTGAGTGGCGGTAGCTGTCTACAGCACACAAGTTCAGTGGTGCATGATAGCGGGTTCTTCATGATCGGGCCAGCCGTCGTCAAAACCCTCCATAACAACTGGCCTGGGAGCATGCACTTTCGGTTTTCTCTCGTCAGGATAGGGGTGTGGTTTCCTAAGCCCCAGATGTTCCAGAATCTTTCCTATGAGATTCCGATCTTTGATGAGGCTGATAATTTGTATCTCATGACCACCTTGAGGACTGCTCAGAGGGTCCACTTCCCGGATCTTGCCAACTGTACGTAACAAGCCCCGTGAATACCGATCAACCCGTCTTATGGAAAGTTGCTGTATCTTGCCAATGTAAGAAATCCCGATGTGGCCGGAGTGCATAACGAAAATGATTTGAATATGTTAACTCGCGATTGCTGAGAGAACAGTAAGATGCCGAGCTTCCTGTCAACGTCGCTTACTATTTTCGCATTAATTTTGAAATGCGCAGTTTACCTGATGCCTATCTGCAATATTAGGCAATAACAGCCATTCAGTTTATGTGGACAGAAGGAACGGCATCAATCCCCCGCTTTCGAGGCAGTTTTGTGGAAAGAAAAGGGAGGAAAAGGGGTCAAGTCTCCGTTTGACCTTATGTAACAGCTTTTTGGATATGCCGGAAACGCTCACTGAGTTCCTGGTCCGACGCCAGGCGCTTTCGTATCGAGTCAAGCACCCCGCCGACTGCACTGTAACTTTTCAGGCCGAACTGAGATCCAATGGCTGCGAAACTGTCTTTTCGCATGGTTCGAATCAGGTGGATTGCCACGGCGCGCGGTTCGTTAAATCGTCCCCTTCGGCATTTGACCAGCTCAGATATCGGGGAAATAGGTCAAACGGAGACTTGACCTCTTTTTTCCATGTAGGAGAGATACCTAAAATTTCATAAATCTCAAAGCGCCTGGATATAATGCCTGTCACTCGTAGCCTGCCTGACTCGACTGCAGGTTAGGTTCATTCGGAGAGACCCTGAGCCGCCCCTCCACACCCCCAGACCCATGCCACTGCTGACGCTAGCACTGGATTCGATTTTTTATGCAAGCCTCATCGTCATTCCGTTTTCCAGGCTTTCGGGCTCCTGCCTTCGCATTTGCGAGAAGAAAGCGCGGGCGCCGTCAGCTTCTTCTCTGGTTTTGAACTGGCTATCGATAAGCTGCGTATCGACGGCGCCGGGTGAAATCGAGTTCATCCGGATGCCGCGATCCTTGAACTCCGCCGCCGATTCCTCCGATGCACTTCATGAAGGGGTTAAAACGAGAGTGTCCATTGCGGCACAGCCAGCAATAATTACAGTAAATTATGTGAAGAACTAAATAAATATGTGGAGGGAACCCATGGAGACCTTAGATGATCTTCGTTATACGAAGCTTCTTCTCGATAATGACTCTCTTATCCCGGCACTCGGGTTCGGCACCCTGATTCCTGACCTCACCGACACCAAGAATGCAGTATTGGCTGCGGTGGAAGTGGGATTCCGTCAATTCGACTGTGCCGAACGTTACCGTAACGAGAACGCTATTGGTGAAGCGATTAGGAGGATTCTTACAGAACGAAAGGTCAGCCGCGAGGATCTGTTTATCGCCACAAAACTGTGGAACACCAATCATCGCCCAGAGAGGGTCAAACCAGCCTTTGAAGCGAGTCTCGGAAGACTCCAACTCGGCTACGTCGATCTCTATCTCATTCACACTCCCTTTGCCTTTAAACCTGGAGACAACCAGGACCCAAGGGATGAAAGAGGTAATGTCATCTATGATGAGGGGGTGACGTTGCTGGATACCTGGAAAGCCATGGAGAGCCTAGTGGATGCGGGCAGCTGCAAGGCCATCGGCTTGTCAGACGTCAGTTTGGCAGTCCTGCAAGAGGTTGCCGATGCCGCCAGGATAAAGCCTACCGTGCTTCAGGTCGAGTCGCATCCATATCTCCAGCAGTCGGACCTTCTTGATTACTGCAAAAGCCGCGGCATTGTGCTGCAAGCCTTTGCGCCCCTGGGGCACAACATGACTCCCAAGTTGATCGACGACCCGGTTATTACAGCTATCGCCCGGCGGGTAAACAAAACTCCCTCTCAAGTCCTGTTAGCTTGGGCTGTGCAGCGGGGCACGGCACCCCTAACCACCTCAACAAACCCCGATCACATCAGGGAGAACTTTGAAATCTCCACCCTGCCTGAAGAGGCCATTCAGGAGATTAATGAAGCAATCAAGACGCGATACCGGTTTAATGTTGTGGTGGGAACCGGGGTTCCCGGCTTCATTCCGGAAGGAAGATGAATGCAGGCGCAGGCCAATGAAAAACAAGCATCCTCCCACAGGTTGTAAGTGTGGAAGGTGAAAACCAATCTCTTAAAAATTAAAAAAGGGTAGAGTAGAGGGCAGGCTCAACGCCTGCTCTCTACTCTACCCTTCAGAATAATAGCCTCCACTTCGGAACGTAGGTACACAACCGGAAGGATCGCCGAGGGAATCGGGCCGGCACTCGCGGCGGAAGCCACTGGCAATGTGACAAAAGGGATCTAATATGGCATCGAAGTGGTCAACCCACTTATAGGCCCACCCTGTTCGTCTGGTCAATATGGTATTTTTTGCCTCAAATGACGGGTGGGTAATGTCCGGATCCTTCAAGGGTCAAAAACCTATTTTGTTAATTTCAGAGGAGAAGAATCCCATACCGACCCATAACTCAGTGGGTCCACTCTATGGCCTTTAGATAAATTTATTTAACCTTTCCGGTCAATTGGTTAATTAATATTAACCAAACTTTTTGCCGAGACGTGGTATTGAAGGGTGGTTTTTAACAAGAGCGATCTCCGAACGAGGCTGGTTGCATGAGGATACTCATTATCGAAGACGACACGGAGATTGCAACTCTTGTGGCAAACGCATTTGAAGAGCTTGGACACGAGGTGACTGTTGCAGAGAAAGGGGAGAAAGGATCTGCCCTGGCGATGAACCAGAGTTTCGATGTCATCCTCCTTGATCTCATGTTCGCCGACATAGATGGCTTTTCCATCCTGCGGGAGATAAGGAAGGGAGGAAACCTGACGCCCGTCATCATTGTCAGTGCGCGGCAAGCCATCCATGACAAGGTGTACTGCCTGAACACAGGGTGCGATGACTATTTGACCAAGCCATTCTCCTTCTCCGAGTTGGTGGCGCGAGTCAACGCCGTCGTCAGAAGGAAATCCGCTGAAAAGTCTGCCGCAAGCACACTGTCACTTTGCGGGTTGGAAATGGATCTGCTTAGCAGGCGCGCATTCTGTGCTGACACGGAAATAGTTCTGAAGCCGAAGGAGTTTTCGCTTCTCAAGTATCTCATGGAAAATGCGGGCGCCGTAGTTTCCAGGGCCATGATAATGAGCAGGGTCTGGGGCTATGACTTCGATCCGGGAACCAAGATCGTTGATGTGCACATTTCACACCTGCGAGACAAGATCTACGGAGCATGCGGCGCCAGACTCATCCACACGGTTAGAGGGTGCGGCTATGTTTTCAGGAATGATGAAGAAGCGTAGAACCTTGACGTTCAAGCTCATAACCCTCTATATCACTCTCTACTTATGCTCCTTTCTTCTGTGTATGCTCATAGCGTTTGTTGTCTTCTACAGATCCACCGAGAGGAATGAGATAAAGATCGTAAATGACGAGATACAGGAGATTGTGGACAAAACCAGGAATGGAAGTTTTGAGGATCTGGTCAAAGAATCGTCGGAAGAGATCCTGGAGCTTGGTTCGACTAATCTCCTCATCCATCTGAAATACCAGGACCAGGACTATTTCCTTCCAACCAGGGAAGCCTGGGACGGCTACCTTGGCGCGCTGCCAAATCCGCCGCACGATAAGACGATAAGCATATCTCGTCGAGGTAGTATGTCTTTCCTGCGGGTGGGCGCAGCCACACTGCCCTGCGGGGCAGTGCTCCACATGGGTTATATTTCCAATTCTAAGAAAGATCTCCTCGATCTGTTTGTTCATATATCCGGCGTCATTTTCATCCCAATCCTCCTGGCCGGTATAGCTATTGGCTACTATATGGTCACTAGGTCCCTCAGGGACATCTCCCGGGTGAGGAGAACCGCTGTCGAGATCTATCGTGGCGATCTCGACAGCCGTGTAGAGCGCTCATACACCGGGGATGAACTGGACCAGCTTTCGGAAGCCTTCAACACCATGCTCTCCCGCATAAACTTTTTGATCAAAAACATGGCCGAGATGGTCAACAATCTGGCCCACGACCTGCGCTCGCCGCTCACCAAGCTGAAAGCGAACGCCGAGATCGCCCTGATGAGCGACAAGCCGGCGGAATTTTTTAGGGCCGTGCTGGAAAAATCGCTGAGCGATTATGACCGCATCATCACACTCATCAACCATGTGTTAAGCATATCTGAGGCGGAAACCGGCGTGGCGCCGTTACATTTCGAGTGGGTTGGCGTAAGGGAGCTTGTGGAAAGTGTGCACGAGTTTTACGCTCCGCTGGCGGTCGACTCGGGGATCGAGTTCGTCATGGTAGAGATCGATGACCTGTCCATCCGTGTCAACAAGGCTAGAATCTGGCAGTGCCTCTGCAACATTGTCGATAACGCCTTCAAGTTCAGCGGCGGAGGGGCCTGCATTCGGCTGAGCGCGAAGAGGTGCGACTGTTGTGCGGTTATCGCCATCTCGGACACCGGCATTGGTATCGCAGAAAAGGACCTCCCGTACATTTTCGAGCGCTTTTTCAAGGTCGATAGGGGAAGAACCGGGCAAGGTTACGGGCTGGGTCTGAACCTCGCCAGGGCCATCGTCGTTATGCATGGAGGACGCATAGAGGTGGAGAGCGCCGTCGGGGAGGGCACGACCTTTTCGATCATCCTGCCCGGTTGCGAGTGTTGTGTAAACAGCCGCCCGTTCCGGGAGCTGAATGCCTCCGGCGGCGAAACAGTCAATTGTGCGAAAAGCAACTGTAATCTGAACGAAAACAGGCAAACTAAATGAGACTGAATATTTTCTGTGACTTCGACGGCCGGACGAAGTTGCGGGACCGGCCATCTACTCTACGACCCTCAAATACGACGGCCGGGCCGTTCTCAATCTGAGCTTTCTTCTCACCTTGCTTTGCCTTTCCCCAATGAGTGGTGCAGAGCCATCCCACCAAAGAGCATATTATCAACGATGTGTGAAGTAAAACCGCCGTTTGCAAGCTCGGTAAGGTTAATTTAAGTTAACTCATTCTTCTTCTGAAAGATATCGATTGATCCAATAACTCAAGGCGAGAGAGTCACCGATAAACTTCTTTCAAGGAGGATGAATCATGAGTATTTATGATATGAGTCAGGACCCCGTCGAAAATTGGGTACAACGTGTTGCCGCTGCCAGCCAATTGTTTTTGCAGAATAATGGCCCCCATAGCTGGCTGATTAAGCAAAGCATTTATACTCATTTCCAACGCCTCGTCCCCATATTGTCAATGTCCGGTTTTCAGGCTGTGACCGGATCAATCCTTGACGTTGGAGCCGGCACCGGAGCGCTGACCCTTGATTTAGCCTGGCGGGTCGGCAATGGGAGTCTTGTGACCGCTATAGATAATGATACGGAAGCACTGAAGATTGCTCAATCCCTCGCGGGACAAGTCGGAGTCAGAATCGCAACATTGGCTGGTGATGCAACTGCATTACCTGTCAAAGACGCTACTCAAGATATGACAGTCGCGCGCTTTCTTTTCCAACATCTTCCAGACCCTTCGTCTGTGCTCTTCCAGATGCGACAGGTCACTCGACCGGGCGGACGTATCGTGATCATTGATGTCGATGATGAGGTCTCGCTCTTCGAGCCGCCGGAGCCGCAACACAGGGCAGACTTTCGCAAAGCAATACGGACTTTACAGTTGCGACGCGGCGGCAACAGGCTTATTGGACGTCAACTGTATCGGTTGATGCGCAAAGCGGGACTGGAAGCCATACAGGTGATGGTGATCCCGTTTGTCCGATTGGGGCTCCAACATGGGCGCAGGCCCGAAAAAATAGAAGCATACCAGATCGAACGACTACTCATGGATCGTGAAGAACTCATCAATTCCGGACTTATGACAGCCCACGACTTTGACGCAGCCATATCGGAAATGGAGCAAGAATTCGCTCAAGATGGGGTTGAAGATCGCTTTGAAATGGCGGCTGATTTCATTGCTACCGGATTAGTGCCTACTGTTTAAGGGCCAACATGAGGCCTCAAATTGGCAAGCTATCGTTCACTTCACTGGACGGTCGAAGTGACGATCTGCAACTGTAATCGGAACGAAAACAGGCAAACTAAATATGGCTGAATATTTTCTGTGACTTCGACGGCTGGAGGAGGTTGCCGGACCGCCCTATACTCTCCGACCCTCAAATACGACGGCTGTGCCGTTCCCAATCTGAGCTTTCTTCTCCCCTTGGCTTTGCCTTTCCCGTTCGTCAGACGCTCCATTTTGTAGAGAGCCATCCTTTCGGCATCAATGACGAGTGTCTCAGGCACCGGGTGATGGAGAACACGTTTAGCGCTTGCAATGTGTGGTGCAGTGCCATCTCACCAAAGAGGATATTATCGATGACGTGTGCGGTAAAACTGTCGTTTGCAGGCTCGGTAAGGTTAATTTAAGTTAACTCATTGTTTTTCTGGAATATGCCGACTCCTCCAATAACTCAAGGCAAGAAAGTCACCGATAAACTTCTTTCAAGGAGGATAGATCATGAGCATTTCCGCAATAGGTTCAGCAACAAGCGTTCCCGTGAATAATATCGCGTCGGACGGAGACAGTGCTGCAGTTGAGGCAAAAGAATCCACAGCCACAAAGTTGGCAGAACAGCAGAATGGGGGCGTCGCACCTAAAGCGGCTCAGGCATCAACAGGAAAGTCGTCTTCAAGCAGCAATGATCTGGCTAGACTTAGAATGCTTGCGAGCCAGCATATGTCGGCCAGTCAAATCGCAACGCAATTAGGAAAATCCGTCTCCGCTGTAATGCAGGAAGCCGCAGCGGCGGGGATAAACCTCAGCGCCGGTTCAACCAGCACAGCAACCGTGAATCCAGCCACTGGCAATAATGTCAATAAGACGGCTTAATTTCCGACCTTCTGGATTCAAAGTCAATGATGAAAGGGGTCAAGTCTCCGTTTGACCTTATGTAACAGCTTTTTGGATATGCCGGAAACGCTCACTGAGTTCCTGGTCCGACGCCAGGCGCTTTCGTATCGAGTCAAGCACCCCGCCGACTGCACTGTAACTTTTCAGGCCGAACTGAGATCCAATGGCTGCGAAACTGTCTTTTCGCATGGTTCGAATCAGGTGGATTGCCACGGCGCGCGGTTCGTTTAATCGTCCCCTTCGGCATTTGACCAGCTCAGATATCGAGGAAATAGGTCAAACGGAGACTTGACCGTACGCAGTAGCAACTGTTTGATCTAGCGGGTTAAAGTCCCGTCCGGGGAATTGTCCGTACGCCCCGGTAGCACGCGGGAGCGGCGTTCTGGCAACAGAGGGTCGTGAGTTCCCAAGCGGCAAAGCAGCAGGCCGTAACGCAAGTGAACCTGCATGTAGCCTCGTAACTTGATCGAAGATGCCGACCCTGTGGTCATGTGGGGAAGGCCGTAGCGCCAGGGTATGGACAACGGAAGCTGCCAGGGCGATCTTCGGGGGTAGCAAGGTCGGCATGCTGCGGAAGACAGACAGTCCAGTGCTGGAGACCCGGTAGGGCGATGATGAGGAACATCAACCGGTGCGTATAAGGAAACGAAATCGCATTGGGCCGTATTGGGAGTCGGAGGGGTTCATAGTACCGTCTGAGGGTTCGGGACAACAAAACCCGGCTCGAGGGAAGGGACCCTGCTTTGTTCACGCAACAGAAGAGTGGAGGATGAGGGGATTGCAGGAATGCTAACAACCCCGGAAAACATCAGGACACTTCAGAGGAAGCTGTACCGTAAGGCCAAGCAGGAACCAGCCTGCCGCTTCCATGCCTTGTACGACAAGGTTTATCGGGCGGACATCCTCGGTCATGCCTACAACCTTGTCCGCGCCAACAAGGGGAGCGCCGGGATTGACGGCGTCACCTTCGAGGCCATCGAGGGAAAAGAAGGGACAATCGCCTTTGTGGCGAAACTGGCTGGAGCACTGAAAGACAAGACGTACAAACCGGACCCTGTCAAGCGGGTCATGATACCGAAGGCCGATGGAAGCCAGCGTCCCCTCGGTATTCCGACCATCCGTGACAGGGTGGCCCAGATGGCCATGAAACTGGTCATCGAGCCCATCTTTGAGGCGGATTTCTGTGATACCTCATACGGGTTCAGGCCGAGGAAGTCTGCTCACGACGCAGTCGATGATGTCAGGCACACCATGAACAGAGGGTATACCGAAGTCATCGACGCCGATCTTTCCAAGTACTTTGACACCATACCTCAGTGCAATCTCATGGCGACGGTAGCTGAGCGAATCAGCGATGGCGCGATTCTTCGCCTGATACAGATGTGGCTCAAGGCGCCGGTTATGGAAGTGGACAAGGATGGAACGAAGCGAAATATCGGCGGCGGCAAAGGCAACCGCAAAGGTACGCCCCAAGGCGGTGTGGTCTCACCGCTGCTGGCCAATCTGTACCTGCATCTACTGGACAGGATATGGGAGAGGCGGCAGTTACAGCTACGGCTAGGTGCGCGCATTGTGCGTTACGCAGACGATATTGTCATCGTCTGCCGACGTGGCGTTGAAAAGCCGATGGAGGTCTTGCGGCGAGTACTGGAACGTCTAGGGCTGACCCTCAATGAGACGAAGACGAAAATAGTCAACGGCTTGGAGGGAAGGTTCGATTTTCTAGGATTCTCAATCGGGATGAATATAAGCAGACGGACGGGCAAGCGATATGCGCACGTCCAGCCATCGAAGAAGTCTCTGAAGGCGATCAAGGATCGCGTAACCGCCCTCACGAAGCGAGAGAGGACAATGGTACCTCTCGGCCAGATCGTGGGAGAGGTCAACGCCACCACGCGCGGCTGGGTAGGCTACTTTCACTTCAAGAACTGCAGCGAGTCCCTGAAACATGTACGGGCGCACGTAGAACAACGGCTGCGGACCCACCTGTGCAAGCGGCACAAGGTCAGAGACAAAAAGGCAGGCTTTATCAAGTTTGATAACCGAACTCTTTACGAGAAGTACGGGTTGTACAAAGTGCCCAGGACAGCAGGCTGGACAAGGGCGCATGCCCTGCGGTGAAGAACATCGGAAAGCCGTGTGCGGGAAAACCGCATGCACGGTTTGATGAGGGAGGGCAGGCTCAAAGCCTGCTCTCTACTCTACCCTTTTTTGTTTTTGTTTTTGTCACCTTTTTGTTCATGCTCTGTTGATACTGCAATTAAGTCTTTGCTCGCAAATTGTTTCTTCTATTTGAGATTCGGTGAGGACACCCTCCTCAAGCAACAGATTCCCGATCCGTGTTATAGGCTTACCTTCCTTTGCAAGTTCATGCTGCCGATCGATTGCTTTATTAATGATGTCCCTGTCGATTCCAAATTTATTGATCGCTATTGATCCAAAAAGGTGTTTACATTGATCCACTATATAATCAGGGTATAGATTCGGCCTCTTCAGAGCTCTAGCCATTAATTTATACATTTCGTTGAACGCTAAATTAATTTTGCCGTAGGTACCTTTCGCAGCATACAAGGTTCTTGCCAACGAGTCTCGCTCAAATGTATCGGTAACTCTACGTATATCAAGATGGTCCAGCCTATCGGATATCCTATATTTGAGTTGGAAGTATGCTAAGCTGCCTAATATGTCGTTGGGAAGCAGTGATTCTTTAGCGGCACTTTCATCAAAACATCTTATCATTTCATTTACTACTGGAAACCATTGATCCCAATAAGTATCAATGGATAAGAAGTGATGAATTCCAGGCAGTTGTAAGGTAGCCAAGCCATGCTTGGAAGGTTCAATCTCCCTTATACTCTTATACTTAGTTACACTATCAGCACCACCTAGCACAAACAAAATCCTTTTGGACTTCTCTTGTAGTTCGTCCTTTAGGAGAGACAGTCTGTTTCCCAGGAAAACCATATCAAACAAGTTATCACCGCGCGTAACGTTATGCCTACCGGATTGTGCCTTGTTCAAGGCTTTCACAGTTTGTTTCCATTTGTGAGCTACCTGAAATTCGCTAACATCAATATCTTCCAGCTTCGCTCCGGAATTTAAAAGTATACAGCTATTGAATGTGAACTTCTGGATCAGGAAATTGCTTAAAGCAACCAAACCTCCTATGGAGTATCCTAGCAAGGATATGCTCAGTTTTGGGGCGAAGTACTGGTCAAAGAACGCACAGCAATCCTTTTTTCGTTTGGCTTTACACTTACCAACAAGATGAGTTATTAGAACCTTTACCTCGCTATTGATTTGCCAGTATGCCTCGTAAATCTTTTCTGGTTCTTCAAGGAAAGAAGTCGAGGGCCGTTTTCTCTTGCTTAGGTCATTATGGCGATACACCATATTCCTGTTGAGGTGATCTGGCAATGGAAGCAGTACAGCTGCATATCCGTGCCTGCATAATCCCTTGCCAATTTGGTCATATAATGTTAAGTGATCGATTTCATCTAAACCGTTGAATAGGATGAAGCATTTATCGAGTTTCTTGAATTTATCTTGGTATACATTTACAGGGATGTAAAATCTCAAGTGGAAACGCTTATAAGAGGTAATCTCTGGTTCTCGCGATTCACTGCAGAGGGGAAATAATTTATTAATCCGAACATGAATGTCATCCAAATGGTCAATTGACATATCCTCGCTTCTGAAATTAAAAAATTCATCATCGTCTTGGAATAATTTTATTCTAGATTTTTCCCTTACCAAGATTGACATTGCTAAATGCCTCAACCTTCAAATAAGCGTTGCCTTTGCTGGCGGCGGTCGGCAGAGAACGTCAATTCCGTCAGGCCCCCATTCCTAATTGCGCCAATTCACGGATATTATGTGGCATGTCATGAGCTTTTCGCTGTCAACCGGAATAATGCACCAACTTCAGTGCCAAGCATTCCAACCGCATTTTCGGGTTGGGTCTTTGCCCGAAAAAACTTTACTTCCGCGCGTGAGAATGGAAAAAGTATACAATCTCCGGTTGGAATACGCAAGTTATACGTCTATGGGACCGGTTTTCCCGTTTTCAGGGCGCACCTCCATCCCCGGAGTTTTGTGCAACCTGCTTTCCGCCTGTCCGCCTTGAGGGGGTCAGGCGAATAGAATACGATAAGTACCGGGCGAGAGGAAAAGCCGACGCAACGTGCACGTACCACCTCCTCGCATGGTAGACTACTCTGGCCGCGAACCTTCACCAGCCGCCTGATGATCGAGTCTATTGACGGTTTGACAGTTTCACCTTTGTACGCAGTAAACCTTGGGAATTGTTGCCAATTCAATACATTGAAAAGTTGCTGTAAGCTTGCCAATGTAAGAAATCCCGATGTGGCCGGAGTGCATAACGAAAATGATTTGAATATGTTAATTCAGCGATTGCTGAAAGAACAGTAAGATGCCGAGCTTCCTGTCAACGCCGCTTACTATTTTCGCATTAATTTTGAAATGCGCAGTTTACCTGATGCCTATCTGTAATATTAGGCAATAACAGCCATTTAGTTTATGTGGACAGAAGGAACGGCATCAATCCCCCGCTTTCGAGGCAGTTTTGTAATTTTCCGCGACTGCCCGCTCCGGAGGGCGCCCAGGCAACCAAATCGCAATCCCGCCGCCAATACCCGATAACATCAGGAGCAGGCATCCCGCGCACGTCCAACGCGGACCCTCACTTCGTTTCGGGTCCCCGCTACACGGACAAACACCAGGCAATGCGTATAGTCCACGCCCGATCTTTTGTGAGGGCGGACGAGAGACACGCGATGCGGTCGCCTGTCGCGCTACGCGGGATACGTATTTTAGGGATGCCCAAGCAAAGGCAATTCATTTTATGAATTGAATTTGCGTCGCGAAGCGAGATCGTAACGGTTTACACACTCCACTTTCTGAAGTGTTTCACTATTGGCCTGCCTTCTATTCGGCCCATATGCGACTCAGCACTGCCCGCATGGCTGCGGATGTGGGCTGGACTTGATGCCTCTTTATTTTTAAAACATATTAAAAAGAGCGCAAATTAAGTATTGTATATAGTCTCTCATACGAGGAAAAAAGATTCATGAGGCACACCCTCCCGGAACGTATCGAGAAACGCGGAGAGGTGATCGCCGAAGAAGCTGGATAAGAACCGGAGCCCTGTCAGCATGTAGACATTCCGCTTCTCGCTTCCCGCTGCATTTTCTTTTGCTTTTTCTCTTCACTGCTCAGTCCTCGTCACCCCGGAAGTTTCCAGTCCGGGGCCTCAGTGGCGCGTACAACCCGGCGAAACACCACTCCAAGATTGCCCAGCGCCGGGCCGGAGGCCCTCAGTCCTGTCCTCCCCCCGCTTCCCGCTTCCCGCTCCATTTTCTTCTGCCGCTTCTATTGCCACTTCTATTGCCGCTTCTGGTTGCCGTTTCTGGTTGCCGTTTTGCACGACTTTCCAGCGTGTGCCAGACTGCCCTTCACGATTCACTACTCACGGAGGTCACCTGTGTCCATCCACCCCGCTACGCTCCTCCATCCGTGGTTGAAGAAGTTGGGTTTTTCACTGCCCTTTGTTCACAGCTCACTATCCATGTCCATCCACCCCGCTACGCTCCTCCATCCGTGGTTCAAGAAGTTGCTTTTTCACTATGCCTCGCGTAGCGATAGAACCAAGAGGAGTTATTTTTTGCTGCTCACTATTCGTGTCCATTCGTGTCCATCCACCCTGCTACGCTCCTCCATCCGTGGTTCAAGAAGTTGGGTTTTTCACCGTTCACCTGTATTTCCCCTGTATTTACAGGAAATGAACACCTTGTGGCCGTGAAATCAATGGGTTGCGCTTGCTTCCCACGGGCTCTTTGAAAACCGAATAGCGCCGATCGAGATTCCACGGTCTTTGGGAAATTTGGGAGGATTTGCTGCGGACATGGAACGGTTGCTTTCCCTATAGAGTCCCTACTGCAACAGCAACTGCTTTTCGCGAAGTCTTTTGATTTCGTCGCGCAGAGCAGCCGCCCTTTCGAATTCGAGGCGGGAGGCGGCTTCCTTCATTTCTTTCTCGATAGCCTGGATGTGTTCCTCGGGGGAGATAAGCCCACCCGACTGATCGAACTCAGCCTGCGGTTCTAACACAAACTGCGAATCAGAAGGCTTCAGACGGTACTCCGCTAGAATGTCGGCGACGTCTCTTTGCACCGACTTCGGCACGATGTTGTTTGCGGCGTTGTATTCGAGTTGCTTTTTTCGCCGCCTGTCAGTCTCCTGGATGGCGCGGCGCATTGAGTCGGTCATGTTATTAGCGTAAAGAATCACGGTCCCCATTATATTTCGTGAGGCGCGGCCGGCGGTCTGTATAAGCGATCTATCCGACCTCAGGAAACCCTCGTTGTCTGCGTCCAAAACGGCTACAAGCGATACTTCCGGGATGTCAAGGCCTTCCCGCAGCAGGTTTATCCCAACCAGGACGTCGAAATTGCCAAGCCGCAGATCGCGCACCGTTTCGATCCGCTCGATTGTGTTTATGTCCGAGTGCATATAGCGGACCCGGATGTTGAGATCGGCAAGATATTCGGTGAGGTCCTCGGCCATTCTCTTGGTGAGAGTGGTGACCAGGACGCGATGGCCGTCCTTCACCTGCTTTCGTATTTCGCCAATCAGATCGTCAACCTGGAAATCGGCGCGGCGCACTTCGATGGGGGGGTCAACCAGGCCGGTGGGCCTGATGATCTGCTCAATGACACGCCCTCTCGTATTGGCAAGCTCGTAGGGACCTGGGGTTGCAGATACATACACAACCTGTTTTGCCCGGTTTTCGAATTCATCGAAATTGAGTGGCCTGTTATCGAGCGCCGAAGGCAATCGAAACCCGTACCGGACAAGAGTTTCCTTCCTGGCTCTGTCGCCATTGTACATGCCTCGAATCTGCGGAATCGAAATATGGCTTTCGTCTATGAACAGGAGCCAGTCTTTCGGAAAATAGTCCATCAGAGTGTATGGGGGTGTCCCCGGCGAACGGCCGTCAAGGTGTCTGGAGTAGTTTTCGATACCATGGCAGAAACCGAGTTCGATGAGCATTTCGAGATCAAAGCGGGTGCGTTCCTCGAGGCGCTGCGCCTCCAGGAGTTTGCCCTCCCGGTAGAAGAACTCAAGCCTTTCGTTCAGCTCCTGTTTGATTGAGTTTACCGCACGCTCAAGGGTATCCGGGGAGGTTACGTAGTGGGTTCCGGGATAGATGTCCGCTCTGTCCAGGCGCCGGAAAGTTCTTCCGGTCAGAGGGTCGATTTCCTTTATCGAATCGACCTGGTCCCCAAAAAACTCGATACGTACCGCCCGGTCTTCCTCATAGGAGGGAAAAACCTCGATTACATCTCCCCTTACGCGGAAAACGCCACGATGAAAATCATAGTCGTTTCGTTCGTACTGGATATCCACCAACTTGCGCAGAACGTCTTCTCTCGGAATTTCCTGCCCTGTTTTGAGCTGTAGCAGCATCTCCTGGTATTTTTGGGGAGAACCCAAGCCGTATATGCACGATACGCTTGCCACAATTATGACGTCGCGGCGCTCCAGAAGCGAGCGAGTCGCAGAATGGCGCATTTTGTCAATGGTTTCGTTGATGGAGGAGTCTTTAGCGATATATGTATCGGTCTGAGGGATATAAGCTTCCGGCTGGTAATAATCGTAATAGGATACGAAATATTCCACCGCGTTTTCGGGGAAAAACGATTTGAACTCACCGTAGAGCTGTGCCCCAAGCGTCTTGTTGGGGGCTATGACCAGACTGGGTCTGCGTAGCCTCGCTATTACGTGGGCCATAGTGAAAGTCTTGCCGGACCCCGTTACTCCGAGCAGGGTTTGTTCTTGCGCACCGTCAAGTATATTCGACGCCAGCTTTTCTATGGCCTGAGGCTGGTCCCCGGTTGGCTCAAACTGGCTTCTCAGCTCGAAAGGTTTCATTCTGAACGCGGTTTCCCTCGGGTGCAGCACGCGCTGCAATGCCATAATCCATTGATATTATTATAAATCAATCTGTTGTTTCGGAAAAGCCAATCTCGCCAAAGGTGGGAGACAAAGCGTGATGGCGGGTCAGGACAGGGCGGTCTTATCTTCGTCTTCATCATCGTCAGCCGGGGCGTAGTCAAGAGTCCCCAGGTCTTTTTGCCGGAGCTCCAACCGTTTGAGGCGTGATCTGTCGTTTACGATCTTCTCCATTTCGCGCCGCACTTCGGTCTGGGTCATTAGTTCCGAGAGCAGGACACGTTTATAGCTGATGCTGCGGAGCTCGTTTTCCAGAAATTCGTCTCTCTCCTGTTTGAGCTTCAGGTTCTGCAGGAAAAGTTTTTCTTCCAGGGACTCGTTTTCGATAAGCAGCGTTATCAGCATGTCGCTGAGCTTGTTTTTGCGCAGCCCCAACATCCCGACCCCGGCAGCTTTCCTCCGGTACTGTTCCAGCTTGCTTTCGAGAAACCGAATGCGTTGTTCGAGCTCCGCCTTGCCATTTTCGAGCTTCTGTTTCTCCGTATCCCAAAAGGCCTTGAGCGCATGCTCGATAGTTAGCATCTCCTCGCGCTCGCAGGCTGCCCGTGCTTTGAATTTTCGGCCATAGGTGCGGTATCCGACGAAATAGCTGACTGAAAACACGACCATCACGCAGAACAGCCCAGCCATGACCTGATAAACGATCAAATCCATCCGAACTCCCTCGCTTTGGTGCTGGGATGTTAAATGCCTGACCTCAGAGCAAGAATAGCCGCATCCCGGTTTGACTATCTAACCAAAGTCATTATAAACGCTAATTTCAATCACGTAAACACGAGAGAGCCGATGTGACTGTTTCCAGATCATGCCCCGTCCAGGCCCGTTTTGGCTTTTTCCATAAACCAGTGTCCGGTATCGATGTAGTAAAATCTCAAATCCGCAAGCAGTATGTAATGTGACCTCTCCTCGGCGAGCATGTGGTTCAGGAATTCACGCTCGATTGGCTCGGTAGCTTCTTTGAGCCTGGCCAGAAAAAATTCTATGCCCTTGTTCTCCAGGTCCATTCCGCTCTCAATTGCGGCAACATCGTCCAGGCATGCCTTTGAAATCGTTTGCCGCTTTTGCTTTAGCTTGTGGATGACTTCGCTCCTGCCCAGGGTTTCGAAGTCATAAAAGCGGCAGGCGTCGAGATCTTTTGAGCCTTTGGCGAGGCCGGCATATATTGCGTTAAGCCGGTCCAGATGCTTTTGCTCCATATCCCGCAACATCTCGAAAGTTTCCGAGCCGACAGGGTCACCGCATTTTCCCGCTGCGTCGGCGTAAAAAGATTTCATTTTCTCCTTTATTTCGACGGCTGTGCACATAAGTTCAAGGAGTCCGGAACCATTGGCCTTCATTTCTATCTCCCTTCAATAAAAGTTAAAAACTCAATATTCATTCTATGGCGTTTCTTTTATAAGAATGGGTCCCGGTCGTGTCGAGCGGGTGTTCATCTAGAAACAGCGGAAGAGAATTCGGTCACGCGGGGAGATGATGAACTGCTGTGAACGGGTACTGAAATTTTCACTCCTCACTTTTTTTTGAACTGTCAGAGCCTGCCCCGGACCTGATCCGGGGGCGGGGGAAAATCCTTTCCGGACGGAGACTGGTTAAAGGGCTGTTTGATAAAAGGTCTAAAGAGGGGAGGCGTGGCATCCGAAAGAGCGCGCCTTGCGAGCGGGACACTTGGGATAGAAGCGGGCAATGGGCCTGTTAACTACTGAAATGAAACCTTCCCAAATTGATGAGACAGCCCCGGCCCGCAGCCATAAGCTTCGCGCCGGAGCTTAATTGATCTTTATGAGGTGGTTGGCATCAACTTTTCGGTTAGCTTGGGCTGTTCCTGCGCCAGTTGATACCATTTTCTGAAAGCCAGGACAAAAACGATTGCCATGAGAACCGTGAGTGATACTGCAAGGCCAACGAGCAGGTAGTTGCCCTGAACAAAGTTGGTTATTACCAGGTAGTAGCCTGCGGTCATTGTGACGGGCAGCATAAGAATTCCCGGCACGGCGGTAATCCATGCGTATTTCATTTTCCCCATACCCATAATCATGGTCGTTCCGATGATCAGGCCGCACGCAGCAAGCAGTTGGTTGCTCATGCCCAACATCGGCCAGATCGTTCTGATATCCCCGGTGTAGACCAGGTATCCCCAAATGAGGGCGAACAGGGCGCTTGTGAACACAATGCCGGGTATCCATCTCTTCTCGGAAAACTTGGGAATGACCCTCCCGATAATTTCCTGGAGGAGATATCTTCCCACCCGTGTTCCGGTGTCAACTGCGGTCAGGATGAATACGGCCTCGAACATGATGGCGAAATGGTACCAGTATGACATAAGCCCTTTCATGAAGGAAATGGAGCTGAATATATAGGCCATGCCAACCGCCAGCGAAACAGCGCCTCCAGGCCTGCCCTGGATATTTTCCTGAACCGCCAGGGCCAACTGTGGAAGGTGCACAGGCGACATGCCAAGGGTCTTATAGGCGTCAGCAGAGGCATTGATCGCGAAATAATCTGAAGGAACGAGCACGCAGGCGGCAACAAGGGCCATTATCGCCACGAATCCTTCGACAAGCATCGCTCCATACCCTACGAAAATGATGTCCTTCTCGTTGTTTAGCATTTTCGGCGTTGTCCCGCTGCCGATTATCCCGTGAAAGCCCGATAACGCGCCGCACGCAATAGTGATGAAAAGGAATGGGAAAAGAGAACCGGGGGCAGCGACAAGGGGGCCGCCGCCGCTGATGAACTTGGTCAAAGGCGCCATCTCAAGGTACGGATGGACTATGAGGATTCCTATTGCAAGTGCTAAGATGGTGCCCAGCTTAAGATATGTTGAAAGGTAATCGCGGGGAACCAGGAGCAGCCAGACCGGCAAGGCTGACGCCACGAAACCGTAAACCGGAATCAAAATGGCGCATTGATTTTGGGACAGATAGAACCATTTTGAGAGCACGGGATGAGCGGCTACAAAAGGGCCGGTTACAATTACCAGGGCAAGGAGCACAACGCCGATGATACTCCCACCCGCCACATCTCCAGGCCTGATCTTGTGCATCCAGATACCCATGATTACGGCGATGGGCAGAGTGCAGATGACGGTGTAAGCGCTCCAGGGGCTCTTCATCATGGCATTTACGACAGCCAGGGAAAGCCCGGCAAGAGCCAGGATAAGAATGAACAATACGGCGAAGCTGGCGACGACCCCGGCGGTCTTTCCTATCTCCGATTCGGCGATGAGAGAGATACTTTTCCCGTCATGGCGAACAGAAGCGAAAAGAATGACCATGTCATGCACCGCCCCGGCAACTACCGCTCCAACGATGATCCAGAGGGCGCCCGGCAGATAGCCGAACTGAGCTGCGAGGACCGGTCCGAGCAGGGGGCCTGCCGCCGCGATGGCCGCAAAATGATGTCCGAAAAGTACATACTTGTTGGTAGGGTGGTAATCGAGGCCGTCCTCGAGCCTGTGGGCCGGAGTGGGCCTGTTTGGGTCAATTCCAAGGACCTTGTTCGCTATGAACAAGCCGTAGTAGCGGTAGGCCAGTGCAAAGACACACAGGGCCACGAATACAAGGGTCAGCGCGTTCATTAAAGTTTCCTTCTCTTTGCCGAAGATTGTAATAATGACCTGCCTGAAACTGCTCTGCCTGAAATGGCAAACTCGCCGGAATATATATAAATTCCAAATGAGGCCGGGTTTGGCCAGATCAATTCGTTGATAACTGGTTGGTGTGATAAATGGAACTCTCCTCGACCCGGTAAGTCAAGCAATTTGAGCAGGTATATTGAAAAATTCTTCGGTTTGCGCAGCTTGCGTTTTTCAAAGAACCGGCGGAGCAAACCCACGCCACCAAATCCGGTCAAATTCTTCGCGGAGAATTGCTCTTGAGGGGTCAAATCCTGTTCTTTTTGCTGTTCTTGTGCTATACATTCGTATTCACTTTTTCACTTTTCAGGCGCATCCTTTTCAGGGTCGTTCGGTAAACGCATATTACCTGAAAAGGAGGCTTTTTCGTTAAACATCATGTAGTTATTTGAATAAATATTCGCATGATTAAGAATATTCAAATAGGGATTCACGCATTATTTGGGTTTATCAGTGGCAAGCCTGAGAAAGGGGGGTTTTTTAGATGAACGCTCTGACGCTGGTGTTTGTTTCATTGTGCACATTTGCTATCGGCTATAGGTTTTATGCGCTCTTCATTGCGCACAAGGTTCTGGGGATAAGGACGGATCGGCCGACGCCTGCAAAAACCTGCGCGGACGGCATCGATTATGTGAAAACAAATAAGTTCGTTCTATTTGGGCACCATTTTGCCGCCATTGCTGCCGCGGGGCCTCTTCTCGGTCCGGTATTGGCGGCGCAATTCGGTTTTCTTCCCGGAGCCCTTTGGATCATTATCGGCTGCGTTCTGGGAGGGGGGGTCCACGATATGGTGGTCCTCTTTGCTTCCATACGCCACAAGGGGCGAAGCCTTGCCAAAATCGCCGAGAGCGAAGTCAGCAAGACCGTCGGGATTGTCGCATCATTTGCTTTTCTCTTTATTCTCATTCTCACGCTGGCGGGTCTGTCGATTGCCGTTCTGAACGCCCTTTTTGAAAGCTTCTGGGGCGTCTTCGTTGTGAGCGCCACCATTCCCATTGCCATTTTGATGGGTCTTTGGATGTACAAGATTCGTCCCGGCGACGTTAAGACGGCCAGTATATTTGGTGTTGCCCTGCTCGCCGCCGCCATCTACTTCGGAGGAGCAATCGACCCGGCATCAACGCTGGCCGAGTATCTGAGACTGAGCAAGCATCAGATTGCCATTGTCATTCCTCTTTATGCATTCATTGCATCCGTACTGCCTGTATGGTTTCTTCTGGCGCCGCGAGACTATCTGTCAACATATTTGAAGATAGCCACCATCACTACGCTGGCGGTTGGAATTCTTTTCGTCCATCCCGAACTAAAAATGCCGGCGCTCACGCAGTTTACGGGCGGCGGCGGACCCGTCATCCCCGGTAATGTCTTCCCCTTCATCTTTATCACCATCGCCTGCGGCGCCATGTCCGGTTTTCACGCCATCATTGCAACAGGCACAACGCCCAAAATGCTCGGTGATGAACAGGATATCCCATTTGTCGGCTACGGCGCCATGCTCTTGGAGGGTTTTGTAGCCATTATGGCCCTAATCGCAGCCTGCGTCCTTATCCCGGCGGACTATTTTGCCATCAACTCAGCGCCTGCGGAGTTTGCCAAACTTGGTTTGGCTACCGTAGACCTCACCAGGCTCGCTACGGAGGTTCAGGAAAAAATCCAGGGCAGGCCGGGTGGCGCCGTATCTCTCGCCGTCGGCATGGCTTTTATCTTCGATTCGATTCCCTATATGAAGAACTTGATGAAGTACTGGTATCACTTTGCGATCATGTTTGAAGCGGTTTTTATTCTCACCGCCGTTGACGCAGGCACCAGGGTCGGCAGATTCCTCCTGCAGGAAATGTTCGGCAAAATTATCCCAAAATTCAACGAGACGCAGTGGATACCTGGAATAGTCATAACCGGCGGCGTCTTCAGTTTCCTATGGGGATATCTTGTGTATACTGGAAATATCTCGACGCTGTGGCCCCTGTTCGGCATGAGTAATCAGCTTCTCGCCTCAAGCGCCCTGATAATTGTAACGGCAATGTTGATTCGTATGGGGAAGGCCAGGTATATGTGGGTAACGGCGGTTCCGGGCCTCTTCCTGGGATTCGTAACGATGTATGCCGGTTATTTAAACATCACGGCTGTCTATCTGCCGCGACAGCTCTATCTCCTGGCCACACTAGCCACCGCTGTTATGGTCATGATGGTGATCGTCATCGTCGGTACCTTCAAGCGGTGGATTGAACTCCTCGAGATCAAGGAGCGTGTGCAGGACATTTGGGGCGATAAGGTCATTATCGCGATTGACGGCGAATCGTGTGTGCAGGCCGTTCAATCTGAACTCAACATTCAGCAGAAACTGGCCGCAGAAAAATGGATGGGATAGCTGTTAAGGCGGCGTTAAATACAGGGGGCAAGATCTTCTTCACAAGTAAACCACGTAGTGGCCGCCAAACCTTGTCTCCAGTTGGCTCTGCATGTCTCTACGCCTGTTGAGGATGCAGTGGAGAAATGTTTTGTCTCCTATTATCTGATAGATAACCCCCTTTATAAGGGGTTGCCTTACTGATATTCATGACTTTTGTTGTTTGAGAGAATCAATCCTTTAGACTTATAGACAATGATGCCGGCTTTTTGAAGTCTTTTGCATTTCATTGGCGGACAATAGAAAAAGCCGGAAAACGGTCGTGCCGTTTTCCGGCCCCAGTTAATGCCGGTCGGAAACCTTACTATTGTTTGGCAGGGGCTTTGTCCTGCTTTTTTTGTCCCTGTGGAGGCTGCTCTTTAGCGGGCGGCTTGGCTTTGGTCACAGGCTGAGGCGTTTCAGCGGCTTTTTGCGCAGCCTCGGGCGCCTCGGGCTGTACCGGACGGGCTTCGGGAATTACCGGCTGCGGCTGCACAGGTGGCGGCTGGGGGTGTTCCACGGGAATATCGGTCATTACCGACCGGCCCGCGCGGACCCCTGGCCTGTACATAAAAGAGAGCATCAGGCATGTTATCATGAATACGATAGCAGCGCCCGTTGTCAGCTTGCTCATGAAAGAGCCGCCGCCTGATCCGCCGAAAAGGGTTTGCGATGCGCCGCCAAATGCCGCTCCCATCTCAGCGCCCTTGCCGGTTTGGAGCAGTACGATCGCAATCAGCGCGATACAGGCTGACAAATGGATAAGGATAAGCAGTGTGCCCATTGGTATAAAACTTTTCTCTCAAGATTTGAACTGAACGAGGCGTTTGAACGAGCCGACCTCGAGACTTGCCCCACCTATAAGCGCTCCGTCAACGTCCGGCTCAGCCATAAGCTCATCTATGTTAGAAGGCTTAACCGAACCACCATATAATATCCTGACCCTTTTTTCAACCCCTTTGTTGAATAGCGAAGCGATTGTCTCACGAATGAAAGCGTGAACCTCCTGCGCCTGCCCCGGTGTTGCGGTCCTGCCGGTGCCGATCGCCCAAACCGGTTCATATGCGATGACTAGCCGCTCCGCCTGCAACGGGATCAAACCGTTGAGCGCCTTTTCGATCTGGCCGGCGACTACTTCGAATGTCTTTCCCTGCTCGCGCTGGTCGAGGACTTCTCCGACACAGACAACAGGCGTCATGCCGGCCTTGAAAACCGACCCGACTTTCAGACACACCGTTTCGTCAGTTTCACCGAATAGCTGACGCCGCTCTGAATGACCGACAATGACGTATTCGCATCCAAGGTCTTTTAACATGATCGGTGAGATTTCGCCGGTGAAGGCGCCCTTTTCCTCCCAGTGACAATTCTGCGCCGCCAGGCAGTAGCCCTGCTGTTTCAGAATATCCCGGGCCTCTTTCAGCGCGGTGTAAGCAGGGGCGATTACTACTTCACGGTCAGTACAGGGGCCGGTTTCCTCTTGGACCGACTTAACGAAAGAGATGGCTTCGCCCACGGTCTTGTACATTTTCCAGTTGGCGGCGATGAGAGGTTTTCTGTTCGCGTTCATTTCGGGTCTCCCCGTGTGAGGGAAAGTCTGATCTGCGTTTTGATACGGTATTTGCTCCGTATGTTCCGTGCCCGTGCGGCAGTGCTGTTCGTCTTTGATTCAGCATCTCTCCAGTGCCGAGACGCCGGGTAGATCTTTGCCCTCCAGGAGTTCCAGAAAAGCGCCGCCCCCTGTCGAGACATAACTCACCTTGTTTTCGGCGCCGGCCTGTCTGATGGCTGCGGCTGAATCGCCGCCGCCAATAACTGTTAGCGCGCCGAGCGACCCGATGAATTCGGCAAGAGCGAAAGTGCCTTTGTTAAACCGGGGCGTCTCGAAAACACCCATCGGGCCATTCCAGATGATTGTCTTGCAGCTTTGAAGCACCGACTCAAAGACCTGAACGGACCGTGCGCCAATGTCCAGAATCATGGTATCTTTGGGGACCTTGTCAATCGATACCTGCCGGACGTCTCCCAAGATTTCCGCGTCAGCGGAAACAACCGCATCAACCGGCAGGAACACCTTGACTCCTCTTTTGTTTGCCGACTCAAGCAGCTGGAGGGCCGTTTCGATAAAGTCATCTTCAACCAGCGATTTGCCGACTTCCTTGCCCTGCGCCTTGAAAAACGTATTGGCCATTGCGCCGCCGATAATCAGGAGATCGATTTTGGGAATGAGATTTTCGAGCAGCCCAAGCTTGGTCGATATTTTCACGCCTCCCACAATAATTGCCAGCGGCCGTTGCGGGTTGTCCATGACCTTCTTGAAGTACTCGATCTCCTTTTGGAGCTGATATCCGGCGGCGCACACGGGCACGAAGCGGGTTATGCCTTCTACGGAGGCGTGAGCGCGATGAGAAGCGGAAAAAGCCTCGTTTACGTAAATATCGGCAAGTCCGGCTAAACGGCTGGAAAACTTCGGGTCGTTTTTTTCCTCCTCCGGATGAAAGCGCAGGTTTTCCAAAAAGAGCGCTTCCCCGTCATTTAGGAGCGAGACTTGCTTCTCCACCTCGGGGCCGACGCAATCCGGGACAAGGGGCACGAGTTTTGCCAGCAGCTTAGAGAGGTGTTCCGCTACGGGCCTCAGTGAAAACTCATCGGCCACTTTGCCCTTTGGTCTTCCCATATGTGAAGCCAGAATAAGCCTGCCCCCGGAATCGAGGACCTTGTGCAGGCTCGGCAGAACAGCGCGGATGCGAAGATCGTCTCTTACGTGCCGCTCCTTATCCAGCGGCACATTGAAATCGACTCGCATGAAGACGCGCTTTCCTTTAAAATCAAGATCGTCAAGAGTCTTCACGCTCGAGATGCTCCTTGTATCCAGGCACCCCGTGAATTGCATGGATAGGGCATGTGGAAACGCGCGCTAATCCAGGGAGTTGCCTACCAAAACGGCCAACTCGGCTACCCTGGTCGAATAGCCATACTCATTGTCGTACCAACTGAATACTTTAACCATGCGGCCGGCCATGACATTAGTCAGCCTCGAATCCACATTTGATGAGTAATTGGTGTGATTGAAGTCAACCGAGACCAGTTCCTCGGTCACATAACGGAGGATCCCTTTGAGCGGTCCGTTTGCGGCCTCCTCAAGGACGTTGTTGACTTCTTCCTTGGTTACATCCCTGCCGACCCTGCACACGAGGTCAACGAGCGAAACGTTCGGAGTCGGGACCCGAATGGACAGACCGTCGAGCTTTCCCTTTAGATCCGGAATTACCTCGGCAACGGCGCGAGCGGCGCCGGTCGTGGTCGGAATCATCGAAAGTGCGGCCGACCTGGACCTTCGGCGGTCGCTGTGCGTCGAATCGAGCAGGCGCTGGTCCATTGTGTAAGCGTGAATGGTGGTCATAAGACCGTGCTCCATTATGAACCTGTCGTGGAGCAATGCGGCGATCGGGGCCAGGCAGTTCGTAGTGCATGAGGCGTTTGAGATGATATTGTGCGTGCGCGGGTCATAAGTCCCCTCGTTGACCCCGATTACGAAGGTTGCGTCTACACCCTTGCCGGGGGCGGTTATGATCACTTTTCGCGCTCCGGCGTTGAGGTGCTTCTCAGCTCCATCGCGGCTGGTGAAACGGCCCGTGCCCTCGAGGACCACGTCAATTTTGAGCTCGCGCCAGGGCATCTGGGCGGGGTCCGTTATCTTGAGGCATTTAACCGGCTTGCCGTCTACAATTAATTCATCTTCAGACCCTTGGACCTCGTGAGGCCATACGCCATGAACAGAGTCGTATTTCAGAAGGTAGGCCAGTTCCGAGGGCGCTGCCAAGTCGTTCAATACGACAATTTCCAGTGGCAGTTTCCGTTCCTTTATGACTTTGAAAATCGTGCGCCCGATGCGTCCGAAACCATTTAGCGCGATGCGAGTAGCCATTTAGTTCCTCCTTGGAAGTTCAAACATCCTGGCCGGTGTTTATCCGGAAACACCGGTGATTCTAAATAAGTTAACAGTATTCCTAAAGAAATAAACCCGAACTTCGACCGAAAAATGCGGCTTAATCCAGCACAATTGAATGATTTTAAGTAAATGCTTTCTCTATCAAAGAATTCACCCGCATGGGGGATCGAGTGAGCTTGAGGTATTCGAGAGCCGGAAGGTGACTATGGCGCCCAGAGTCATCTCCAGTTCGGATGCCGCATTGCCCTGGTTAACGGCAATTTCAATAAAACCAGTGCTTCCGGTCAATGCGAGCGGTTCCCCTGTCCCGACCCGGCCATAGGTCTGCTCGATTGAATCGATTGCCGATTTTCCTGCTGTGATCGTCCATTTTTCCACCGGTCCCTGTTTTTCCAACGTCTCACTCAACACATTGGTAATCACGTTTCCGAAGCGGTCGATATGGATCACCTCGCCCTTGACTTCGCCCCTGCCAATGATTGGCTCGTTCCAGTTCGGGGAGACAGGATCGCAGGCTGGCCCGAGAGTTTCGAAGGGGACACCGCAAGCTATATGAGCTGCGGCGGGCGCGAAAATGTCGCGGCCATGAAAAGTGCTGCTCAGCGGGCTCAGCCGAAATTGAGGGTTCTCCAGTCTTCTTGCTTCCCAGCCGGTTTCCTTTCTTAGTATCAGAGAGAAGAGGCCGTTATCGGGCCCCACAAAAAAACAGGACCTGGTCCGAATCGCGACGGCGCCGCGCTCTGTCCCCACCCCGGGGTCCACAACCGCCAGATGAATGGTCCCATGCGGGAAATACTCATAACAGGCGCGCAGAACAAAGGCCCCGGAGCGAACACCCTGATGGGCGATGAGATGAGATATGTCCACCAGCTTCGCATCAGGACAGATCTGGAGGATGACCCCTTTCATGCTGGCTGCATATCCGTCCTGCAGCCCGAAATCGGTCAGAAGAGTGATTATGTTTGAGCCCAGATGAGTTCAACCTCCGGCAAGATGTGCTTAAAGAGATAATACAGAACTTTAAGTACTCTGCTAATGATTTGCAAAAGGAGTCAAGGCTTATTTGGGCCTAAGAAGTGCATTTTTGGACGATTTCATCACGGAGGAGTCCTATGGACGTTGGTGTGCCGCGCGAGCGGCAAAGCTACGAAAGCCGTGCCGGGCTGACGCCTGCCGGCGTCGAACTGTTGAGGGCCGGGGGGCACAACTGCTACGTAGAATCGGGTGCGGGCCTTGGCGCCGGTTTCACTGACCTGGACTACCAAAAGGCCGGGGCGCGAATTGTATATTCCGGTGAGGAAGTGTACGGTCGGGGAGAACTCGTGCTAAAGGTCACCAGACCGACTGCAGAAGAGTTCGAGTGGATTAGGGAAGGCCAGGTCCTGATGGGCTTCGTTCACCTGGCAGCCGCCCAGCGCAGCAAGGTGGAGCTGCTGCTCAGGAAGCGTGTCACCACCATCGCCTATGAAACGGTCGAGAACGATGACGGCAGTTTGCCTATCCTGGCTGCCATGAGCCTGATCGCCGGTCGCATGAGCCCGCACGTGGCCGCTGCACTGCTCCAAAATGATCGCGGGGGTAAAGGAGTGCTGCTGGAGGGCGTGCCCGGCGTGCCGTCGGCCGAGGTAGCCATTCTGGGTACTGGAACTTTGGGCACTCATGCTGCGCGCGCGTTTCTGGGGGCCGGCGCAAGGGTGATTGTCCTGGGCCGCGACATGGCCAGCCTCCAGCACCTGGACGAGATGTTTGCAGGCCGCCTGACAACAATGCTCACACATCCCTTCAACATCCGAAAAGTCGTCACCTTTGCCGATGTGCTGGTGGGGGCGGTCCTTGTGCCCGGCGCGCGCGCGCCGATCCTGGTCACACGCGAGATGGTCGCTTCCATGAAGCCGCGCTCACTCATCATGGACCTTTCCATCGACCAGGGAGGTTGTGTGGAAACCTCCCGGCCCACCACGCACGGCACGCCCACTTACGTGGATGAAAATGTTATCCATTACTGTGTGCCGAACATGGCGGGCGTCGTGGGCCGCACGGCTACGCATGCGCTGGGTAATGCCACATGGCCGTTTGTGCAGCAAATCGTTCTAAACGGTCTGGAGGGCGCACTCAAGGCCAACCCGGCACTGGCGCGCGGTGTCGCCACGCGCGATGGAAACATAGTCAATCAGGCCCTGGCCGAGGCGATGCGCACGTGGTCTCAGTAACCTCAGAACGCGAGGAACGCTATGATCGGATGGATGCAAATTTATCAAAACAAAGTCACCACGGCTGAAAAGGCTGTCCGTGCGATTGAGCCCGGGATGCGGTTGTACCTCACGGGCAATTGCTCTGTGCCGCAGCGGGTGATGGCCGCGTTGGTCGAGTATGCGCCGGTCTTTGAAAATCCGATTGAGATCGTCCAGATGCTTACTATCGGAAGCGCAGACTATGTCGCTCCGGGCATGGAAAAGTATATTCGCGTTAACACGACATTCATCAGCCCGAATGTGCGCAAGGCCGTCAACGAAGGCCGGGCGGATTTCACCCCCTGTTTTCTTTCCGAAATCCCGGGATTGTTCCGCAACGGCATTCTACCCCTGGACGTGGCGCTCATCCATGTGAGCCCGCCGGACGAACACGGTTTTTGCAGCTTCGGTGTCGAGGTCGCAGCGACCAAGACGGCCGCCGCGACGGCCAGGATCGTCATTGCCGAAGTCAACGACCGAATGCCGCGCACGTTGGGCGATAGTTTTATCCACGTCTCAAAGCTTACTCACATCGTTCCGGTATCTTACCCGGTGCCCGAGCACCGCATGGGCGAAATTACCGAACTGGAAAAAAAGATCGGTGGCTATTGCGCTGCACTGATCGAAGACGGCTCGACCATTCAAATGGGCATCGGCGGCATCCCGGATGCCGTGCTGACATTCCTGGATACCAAAAGAGACCTTGGAATCCATACGGAGCTTTTTTCCGACGGTGTGATCGACCTGGTGGAGCGCGGGATCATCAACGGAGAACGTAAAACGCTGCACCCAGGCAAGATCGTTTCCGGCTTTATACTCGGCACGCAGCGTTTGTACGATTTTGTCCACGACAATCCCATAGTAGAGCTTCACCCGACCGAGTACGTCAACGACCCATTCCTGATTGCTCAGAATGACCGCATGGTGGCAATCAACTCGGCCGTCGAAATAGACCTTACCGGCCAGGTTTGTGCGGACTCGATCGGCCCCAGGTTGTATAGCGGCGTCGGCGGACAGGTAGACTTTATCTATGGCGCAAGCCGCTCTAAAGGTGGCAAACCCATAATCGGCATGGCCAGCAGGGCTGAGATCAAAGGACAACCTGTGAGCAAGATCGTGCCGATGCTAAAGCAAGGGGCGGGCGTAGTGACCACGCGCAACCACGTCCGATATGTCGTCACCGAGTACGGCATCGCTGACTTATACGGCAAGACGATCCGCCAGCGGGCGCGGGCCTTGATCGACGTGGCCCACCCCCAGTTCCACGAAGAGCTGGAAAAGGCGGCCCACGGACTGAAGTATTTGTAATTATTATATGATATCGTATGAAGTGATCCACGTAAATGATCGGGAGGCATTATGCAAAGGAAAACGATCCTGCTCAGTGAAGATCTCGTTAAACGGGTTGTGCTTATGTCCAAAAAAGAAGACCGTGATTTCTCCAGCAGCCTGCGTTACGCTCTTCGAATCGGCCTTCTGGCAATCGAAAACCCGGAACTTACCGCTGAGGAAATAAAGAATATCCTCGAAGCCAAGGCGGAAATCGATGCCGGAATGGTGGAGGAACTGGACATTGAAAATCTATGAGACGGCGAGGTTTCAAAAGCAAAGGAAGAAACTGTGAGGTGATTCAGAAAAGACGGCTCTTAAAGAAGCCATAAGGTCAGTTGGCGAAGATCCGTTGAGCGGGAAAAAGCTAAAGGGGGAATTTAAAGGCCTCAGGAGTTTGAGATATTATGTAGAGGGACAGAAAAGGCGAATGATCTATAATTTCAAGGAAAATGCAATTTATCTTCTTTCCTTCGCGCTTCGATGAGCTTCCTGGCCACATCTCGCGCGATCTCCAATGCTTCTGTGGCCGTGCGGCCTTGAGCCACCAGCCCCGGCACCTCCTCAGAGGTTGCCAGGTAGACTCCCTCCGGCAGTTTCTCGACGTGGATATTGATAATTCTTTCCATAGGACCTCACTCAACTTCTGATTCCGGATTTCCCCAAGGTCATGTCTTGCGGTCGGCGTTGAATTCACTGAAACTATAGCGAAAGAGCCGGAACCGGGAGAGGGATCAAGGAAATCTAATCTTCGTATGTCTTCCCATTTTTTTGCTTCTTTTTCGCCATTTCGCGGATCTGGTCCTCGGTCCACAGCGCTGGGTCTTCGATCCGGGTGGATTTGGGTCCCAGGTCGTATGAACCGGCCTTGAGGATGGCCTCGATGCCCAGAGGGGCGGTGTCCTTCGCGTTGAAGACCTCGGTAAGCAGTCCGTACACAAAATCTTCCACGTTTTTCGCCATTCTTTCCCGTGTCTCGCGCGCCTGGCCGTGGAGCTTATTGTCAAGAGGAAGGTTCAGTTTCTTGTAGTCCCCCTTCTTAAGACCCTTCTCATTGGCGTATGCCACCATTTCACCCCAAACCCGGTCATCGACTCCCTCGCCGGGGAGTTTGACAAATTCTCCGTTCTCATCCAGGTAGGCGTTGCCGTATTCATTCACCTTCACTCCCCAGCTGATCATCTGAAGGGCGGTGGCAACATTTGCCTTGGTGGTCCGCGTCTCCCGGGCGATCTTTTGCAGCCGTTTGGAGTCATTGCCTGAAGTTCCGTGCTGGGCGCCCGATATATTGTACTTAGCCAGGGCATTGTGGATTTCCACGGTTAGCGCAACCTGGATGCCCGACTCGCTGGCCTCGATGCCGTGCGTCGTGCCGTTGTTGAGGGCGATCCAGTCAGGGAAAATCCCATGGGCATTGAGACCCCGGATGAGATAGAGAGCCTCGTCAACCGTTGAAAGCCCTTCTTTTCCCTTGATTTCACCGACTTCAGTCTCATAGCCGGCCCACCGGGGAAAGTAGGGTGTGAGGGTGATATTGGCCAGGAGGTTTTCATCATCGGGAAGATGTGAGACATCGATGGCTATCGAGGTTATGCCGGCATCGAATATCGATGGGATTTCGATTTTGGCCGTTTCCACGTCCTTGGCGCTCTGAATCCCATAATGATCGGCATGGACTGCCACCGGCACCGTGATCCCCAACTCGTTGCATATCGCGTCCACCTGCATTGCGAGGTTCCAAAGGGTAGTGGCGCAGTATGCCTTGGCGCCGCCCTCGGATTTGGCAATTTCCACGATGATGGCCGCATTTGCACGCTGCGCGGCCATGAGCGATCCTCGAATGGCCCAATAATTCCGGCCGTTCGCCGCGATAGCTATCGCCTTGCCTTTGGCCATAAGCGCGCGATCTATCACCTTGCCGCTCACTATCAGCGCTTTGGAATGTGGGAAAAGCCTAACGATGTTAGGCGGGCGGCCAATTTCAAGTGCCTTCTCGAATTCCGGAGTTATTTTTCCCTTTTGAAATGTCATGCAATGATTCCTTTTTTTAGCCCCAAAACAAGAGAAGCTTTCGGGCATCACGTCTCAGGCGGTTGGATCGTTGGGCCTGATGATCACTTTGATGGATCTCGTCCCATCGAGCACCAGCTCGAAGCCCTTTGCGATATCTTCGAGGCCTAATCTGTGCGTGATCATGTCCGCCACTTCTATCTCGCCGGATTCAATCAGTTTTATCGCTTCCTCTATGTCGGGCGGCCCGCAGTAGTAAGAAGTAAGTATCCTGATCTCCTTTGTCCAAAAATCATTTATCGGAACGCTCACATCCTTATCGGGTCCCGGAACGGCAAAAAAGACGACCGCGCCGCCCTTGTCCACGCATTTCCATGCCTGTTGCACGGCGGAAAGGGCCGAAGTACACAATATAATGATGTCCGGCTTCCCGATGTTTTCATCAGCCAGGCGCCGGGGAACATCTTCGGCCGCATCGATTGTTATGTCCGCCCCGACCCGCCTGGCAAACGCCAGCCTGTTTCGATTTATGTCGGTTGCTATTACCCTGCATTTCCTTGACTTTGCAAGCTTTACATGGAGGAGTCCCGACATTCCGCAGCCGGCCACGAAGACCGTCCGGTCCTCCCGCACCCCGGCAAGCCTCTGCGCCCTGACAACACATGCAAGAGGCTCGATGAAGGTGCTCTGGTCGTATGTCAGGGCCTCGGGCAAAAGATAGGCGCCCTTATCCACCAGGGTCTCCGGGACCAGGATATATTCGGCAAAACCGCCCGGCAGCCTGACCTTTACGTCCGAGCACTGTGGATAATGCCCGTCTTTGCAGTATGTGCATTCCATGCAGGGGACCTTGGGCGCAACGAAAACCCTGTCTCCCGGCTTAAATTTGGTTACCGAATCGCCTGCGGCAACCACCTGGGCGCCGATCTCATGGCCCTGAACGAGCGGCGCCCTCGGCAGCCGGTACCACTCGACGATGTCACTTCCGCATATGCCGCAGGAAATCACCTTCACGAGGAGTTCTCCCGGCCCCGGCCGTGGGGTTGGGACATCTTCTATCCGGATATCCCGGTTGTTATACCAGTAGGCGACCTTCATTTTTGTTTTTCAGCGTATTGTAAAGATCAAAGGCCTTTTTCGGCGTTTCGTTGCCGTGGACGACGGCGCTTACTGCCTGGATCATGGCCGTCGGCGCTTCCGACTGAAAGATGTTCCTTCCCATATCAACACCGGCCGCGCCCTGTTGGATCGCATTATAGGCCATGGCAAGGGCATCCAATTCCGGAATCTTCTTGCCGCCGGCCATCACGATAGGCACCGGGCAGCAGGCCGTGACGGTTTCAAACCCATCATCTATATAGTAGGACTTGACGTATTGAGCTCCGAGTTCGGCGCATATCCTTACGGCCAGTCTGAAGTACTTGGCGTCGCGCGCCATGTCCTTTCCCACCGCCGTTACGGCAAGAGTGGGAATGGAGTAGCGTGCGCCAAGATCCACCATCCTGGTCATGTTTATGATGGACCCCCGCTCGTGCTCTCCGCCGATAAAGACCTGCACGGCCATGGCACAGACATTGAGCCGAATAGATTCCTCGATATCGACCGCGATGTCCTCATTGGAAAGTTCCTTAAGTATGCTTGTCCCCCCGGAAACCCTCAACACGATAGATTTTGTGGTGGACGGCGGCACGATGGTCCTCAGGATGCCCCTTGTCAGCATCAGCGTGTCTGCGTAGGGGACCAGCGGAAGTATATTCAGGTCGATTCGCTCCAGCCCGGTGGTGGGACCCTGAAAATACCCGTGGTCGATTGCCAGCATGACCGTTCGACCGGTTTGAGGATTGAATATCCGCGCCAGCCTGTTCTTCATACCCCAATCCAGGGAGCCGGACCCCTTGAGAAAAAATCCATCCGTTTTCTGAGGCACATCCGTATAAAATCTTTTGGCCTCCTTGATATCATCCATATCAGCCATTTTCCAGCTCCCTCGTATGATAGACTTATATAATACCTTAGTTTGAAAAAATGCGCCCGACATGATAAGAGCGGCAACCGCACGCGCAGCCATGCTGAACGCACAGACATTAAACGTGGTGCGTTTGAAGGCAAGCCAAATGTCAAACGCATTAGAAAGTAAAGTTACAATGGTGTCAAGGGCTCGCTTCGCGGGGAGGCCGACCGCAAAATAGGTCTATCGCACGCGATGGGCGTGAGCGGGAGGTCTTCTTACATGATACTTTCCGTACATGAGCATAGCTCCTCTCGCATATTTGTGGTATTTTCCCAGATCGAACGGTCTGTGAACATTGAAGGTCTTTTCCATAGTAGGGCCATATTAACATAAACCGGCCCCTAATGCTAATCGTCCGACAAGCTCACAGGCTCCCGGCATGTTGGAAAATAGTTCGAGAATTAAAGACTTGTTTGCACGTGCACTGCTGATACCGCTACTTATATTGTCACGAGGAGGCGTAAATGGCGTTTCGGGAAGAAAACCCCGGGATCGAAGAGCTGCTCGGTTTTGCTAAAGATGCGGTTTTGATCGCGGGCGATAAAGCTTTGGAGTTATACGGGAAAGGCAATCCAGGGGTCAAATTCGATGAAGAGCTTGTAACCTCAGCCGAGCTTGCGTTGGTGAACTTTTTCAGGGACCGCCTCAGTTCCATCTTCCCCGGGCACGGGGTTTTCGGGGACCCGCTTCCTTCGGAAGACTACGTCCACGGAGAAAAGAGGTATCTGTGGATATACGATCCGCTTGACGGAGTAGCGAACTTTCAGGCGGGAATTCCAATATGGGGCATATCGCTTGCGCTTTTTGAAAATTTCTGGCCGGTTTTAGGGGTTACCTTCATGCCTGTGACCGGTGACCTCTTCTACGCCGTCGTCGGGCAGAAAGCTTACCGGGGCGAACGGGAAATAAGGATTCCGGACACGGGCGAGATCGGCAACGAAAGCGTATTGCTGACCTACTCCAGGTTTCATAATCAATACCAGTCCACTTTTCCGGGCAAGATCCGGAACCTGGGATCGACGTCTGCGCACATAATTTACGTGGCCATGGGGCGAGCCGAAGGGGCTCTTCTGGCAAATGTGTCGTATCGCGATCTGGCTGCGGCCCAGATTATCCTGATGGCTGCGGGCGGAAAGATGCACCGCCTGGATGGGCGGGAGTTTCACTTGAGCGACTATCTGAGCGGACAGCGCATAGAGGAACACCTTATAGCAGCGCCGGAAGGTTCCTTTGAATCCATACGCATGTACCTGAGAAGGATTGGCGAAGAGTAATGCCGCCGTTGCGCCGGCTGCTGCCGGCGCATTCGTTCAAACAGCTCTGCCCAATCCGCGTAACCCTGCTGAGATAGACTATAAATAAGGTAATTAACCCAAACCTTCAAAAAGCCGCTACGCGCACTGGAACTCATCAGGAAAAGTTCAAATGTCTGAGCACGATTTTAGGCATATTTCAGTGCTTCTAATCGAAGACGATGAGGACGACTACCTCCTTATTAGGCATCTGCTGGCCGAAGTATCTTCAGCGAAATATGAGGTTGCCTGGATCCCGACCTATGAAGACGGCCTGAAGGAACTCGAGAAGGGAACATACGACGTATGCCTTCTCGATTACCACCTTGGCTCGGCGACCGGGCTGGAGATTCTCAGCAATGTGGAGGAATCCCCGGCTACGCCCCCGATAATCGTCCTGACAGGCCAGGGAGATTACCTCGTTGATCTGAAAGCGATGAAACACGGGGCGGCAGATTATCTGGTTAAGGACCAGATGAGTGGACTGCTGCTCGAAAGAGCGATCCGTTACTCGATGGATCGAAAGAAGTCCAAAGACGACCTGCGGGAGTCGGAAAGACAGCTTAAGTACTTATCATCGGCGTTGCTGAGGGTGCAGGAAAACGAGCGAAGAATGGTGGCTGCCGAGTTGCATGATGACCTTGGCCAGCTCCTGACTGCCATCAAGTATAAGATCGAAAGCGTTTTGATGCGAATGGACCCGGACGAAAGCCGCACCCAGGACCTCAACGCTATTATACCGAATATGCAGCTCGCTATTGAGCAAGTCCGCAACATGTACACGCAACTGATGCCCACAGTTCTGGACGACCTGGGTATTGTGGCGACCCTGAGCTGGTTTTGCAGGGAATTTCAAAAAGACCACCCTGATATCCTGGTGGAATCCCGATTCAAGGTCACAGAAGAAGGGATAGCTGCGGATTTGAGACTTGTGATTTTTCGAATCGTTCAGAACGCTTTCGACAGTGTGACGGCCCACAGCAAAGCTGGTAGCACCCGGGTTTCGCTGGTCGAAGAAGAAGGATATGTCAGACTCTGCATTTGGGACAACGAGGCCGCGTTCGACGTATCTCACGCCGCGTCTTTTACGTGTCCGGATTGTGCGCTTGGGCTGATAAGCATGAAAAGAAGGGCGGAACTCTCAGGGGGCTCATTTGAGATTGGGTCCGCTGAGGGCGGCGGGACCTTCGTCAGGGTGCAATGGGCGATTGCAGGCCAATTGTTGCCCTGCGGACCGAAGAGCAAGGGGCCGAACGGGTCAAAGTGAAATTTTTTCAACTCTTTATGGCGGCTTTCTTTTTTCTTCAGGCTGTTTTTGTGGGACTGGTGGCCGATTTGCCCAATGATCCTGCGGCCGGGGCGGAGCAATCGGCAGTCGTAAGCCGGCCGGAGCCGAATTACCGGTGCTGCTGGTCGCAGGCCGAACTCGAGGGAAGTGCTGCTGATAAGAGGACGGCTCGGAATCCTGCAGGTTTGAGAAATATTCCTCCGTCAAGGACTCGGCCCGGCGAAAACCTCCCCGGACTCTCGCCTGAGATTGCGAATTCGATACGCTCCGTTAAACTGCCTGAAAACGTCAAACTTATTGCACTGACATTCGATCTTTGTGAAGGAGAACAGGAGATCAGCGGCTATGATCCCGGCATAGTGAACTATCTGCGGGCCAACAAGATCAAAGCGACCTTTTTTGCCGGCGGCAAGTGGATGCGCTCGCACCCGGAAAAGACCATGCAACTCATGGCCGATCCTCTTTTCGAAATCGGGAATCATAGCTGGAATCATAAAAACTTTCGTAAGCTGGACAAAAGAGAAGCCCGGGACCAGGTGCTCTGGACTCAGGCTCAATATGAGCTGCTCTGGGAGGAGTTGCACTCAAGACCATGTTTTCATGCAACCGGGGAGCAGGAGACGAAAATTGCAAGGGTGCCCCGCCTGTTTCGCTTTCCTTTAGGCGCCTGCAACTGTGATAATCTGAAAATGCTTCAGGATTTGGGACTCCCGGCGATTCAATGGAACATTGTTTCAGGCGACCCCGTAAAAGGCCGTTCAGCAGCGGATATAGCCCAGACCGTGCTTCGAAACGCGAAGCCCGGTTCCATTATCGTATGCCACGCAAACGGCCGTGGACACGGAACTGCGGAATCCCTCCCGATGTTTGCGCCAAGCCTTGGAAAGGCAGGCTTCAATTTTGTGACGGTGAGCGAACTGCTGGCGGCTGGGGTGCCGGTTGCAGTTCCGCAATGCTATGAAATGAGACCCGGGGATAATCTCAGGTATGATTTCCGCTGAGTTGGCTACGGGCGGACAACGTTTAGCAATGGAAAATGTTGCGAGTTCGCTGAAAGGTTTTTGCCGGTTTAAGTTCATTTAATTGTCCTTCCATTTTTATCCCAAAAAAGTTTACATTCAGAGCTAAGATGTTTCACCTTCTGCTCGCTTCATAATTTAAACGCGCGGGTTGCTAACCTCGATTGCGATCCGGATTGGGTTTGCAGATTGAGCTGCGCGAGTTTCAAAAAGGTCCTGGAGAGTTCCGATGCGTAAGACCTATGTGATAGATACAAATGTTTTGCTCCACAACCCGGACGCCCTTTTCGCGTTTGAAGACAACAACGTCGTAATACCTTTTGCGGTAATCGAAGAAATCGACAACCAAAAAAAAAGACAGGATGAACTAGGGAGAAATGCCCGAGTCGTATCGAGGGAACTGGACGCGCTCCGCGAATCGAACAGGTTGTCGGAAGGCGTGGACCTGCCCCATGGCGGCCGACTGACTATCGAACTCAATCACTCCGGCCTGATGGAATTCCCGCAGGGGCTGGATCCCGATAAATATGACAACCGAATTCTCGCTGTTGCCTACAATCTGAGCGTTTCGGGAAGCGAACCTGTCACCATTGTGACAAAAGACCTGAACCTGAGGATTAAAGCCGATGTGCTCGGCATACGGGCAGAGGATTTCTACAACGACAAGGTCGATTACGATCAGCTCTACACCGGCGTTGGCGAAGTATATCTGTCAGCCCAGGAACTCGACAGGTTCTACAAGGAGGGCAAGTTCAACTACAACTCGCATAACGCAGTTCCCAATCAGTTCATGCTTATAAAATCCAGCGAGAATCCTTCCCAGTCGGCGCTTGCGCGTTACTATCAGGGATCGCTGCTTCACCTGAGCTATGGTGAGGCGAGTTGCTGGGGGGTAAAGGCGCTTAACAAGGAACAGAAATTTGCGTTGGAACTTCTCCTGAACGATCAGGTAAAAGTTGTTACTCTGGTTGGCCGGGCGGGAACCGGGAAAACTCTTCTGGCCTTGGCTGTGGGGCTTGAAAAAGTGCTCGAGGAGAACGCATACAGCAGGCTTTTGATAACACGCCCGGTCATTCCCATGGGAGATGACCTCGGGTTTCTGCCGGGAACCAAGGAAGAGAAACTCCGGCCTTGGATGCAACCGATCTATGACAATCTCGAATTCCTTTTCAGAAACTGCTCAGAGCCTTTTGAGGTGCTTCAGGACCTCATCCGGAAAGGAATGGTCGATCTGGAGGCCCTCACGTACATCCGTGGCCGCAGCATCCCGCGGCAGTTCATAATTTGCGACGAAGCCCAGAATCTGTCACCCCATATGATAAAGACGCTCATTACCCGAGTGGGCGAAGATACAAAAATAGTCCTTACGGGTGACCCGGAGCAGATCGATCATCCCTATCTGGACGCCAGCAGCAATGGATTGACCTACCTCGTTGAAAGGCTCAAAAACGAAAATATATCCGGTCACGTGGTTCTAACCAAGGGGGAACGTTCCAAAGTGGCTGAATTGGGCGGAAAACTATTGTAAACGGGTCGCGGGTCTAAAAGCAATGCGGCGGCAGGGGGCAAGAATGAAAAGGTGCTTTTGTCTGCCGGCCGCGCTTATCCCGCTTCCCCGTTGCAGGTTCTCATCCTGGACCGGCGGCCCCCAACCCGCGAACCGGCCTCGCGATGCTTGAGCCGCGCCTACCTGTGGTTGACTACAAATGTTTCGGAATATATGTTGTCGAATGAAATCTCTCTTGCCAGTGCGGCAACATCTGTCGGGTCTGCGCCTGTTGCCCGTTCGAAGCCCCGCACTACCGACTCCTGATCGGCCGGGTTTTCAGCTTTCCCCGATGAGGCCAGGTGAGTTTGTGTGATACTGTTGAGTTCGGAGAGCATCTGCCCGGCAAGGTTCTGCTTCTTGGACTCTTCGGAGGATACATACTTCTCGTATGTATATTCGATATCGAGCAGACGCTGATCTGAGGCGATAAGATAGAAGGTCTCGTTGCCGGTCCTGTTGTCAAGTTGGAACCATGCTTCTCCTTTGGGCGCGTAGTAATTGCGGGCAGTCTGGTAATCGGTATCGAACTGCTTGAGACTGTAAGGGAAAAGCATGGCAAAATTCCCATGGGAGTCCCTGTGGATCAGGTAGACAAAGCATTTTTGCTTTAGCTTGATCATCATTTTGAGCTTATCCCCGGACGAAAGGACCATTTTGGTCCTGACCGGCTCGACCCTTGGAGGGTTTGACGAGGCGCGGATCGCTCCAAAAGCCCAGAGCATCCGGGGGCCGTTGCTTTCTTTCTGAGAACCCGGCGCCGCAAGCAGAGTCGAATGGAATAAAAAAACGAACGCCAGCGCCAAAGATGAAACGCTTCTGACAAATCGCATAGGCTTCCCTCACTCAGTGAAGTGTGATAAAATATAGCGTATTTTAAGCGTTTGCAGAGTTAATGGCAAATTGGCAGATCCTCTGTTTCAATGATTTTCTCAGGAGCCGGCATTATGTTTGGCCCTTGACGATATTTTGTCGCCGTGAGGCGGTCGTGCGTGCCTGTCTGGTCCGATAGCGGGATTACATGCTCTTGTATGGATAAAGACTTCGCGTAGCGGTCTCCGCCTCATTCCAATCAACCCGTATCGTTATTGGCTTTTGACAAAAAGTCTGTTGACCCCGGTGCGGTTTCGAGATACAAAATTTTTTGCAAAGAGGTCAACAGGGGGCGGCAAATGATTATAAACGATGATGTCCTTGAGCGAACCTGCAAGGATATGATTGAAACCATCCTCCTTTGTTTGCACAACGCTATAAAGGGGACAATATACAGAATCGGCCCTATGCCCCAGTTGCGCTCGACTCGCATTACATCAGGGGTTCGTAATGAACCTGCCGGCGAAATCTTATGGGGTCTCAAGGAAAATTCTGATTACAATGACCCGGGGAAATGTTGGGAGGACTACAAAGACCGGCCCGGTCGGGCAATGGAGGCAATGGCCTGGTGCGTTGAGAAGGCAAAGAGCTGGACTGCGGACGATCCTTACAAGGATTGCCGCAGCGTGCGAAAACAGCTTGCCGACGAAGTCGAAGACTATCATCACATGGAACCGGTCCTGATAAAGAAATCTTATCTCTACGGGGACCGTGCCGGTAAGCTTGAATATCCCGTTGACTCTCGGGGAAATCCGATTTGGAAAGACTGTGAAGATTTTGTCGTTGCGGTAATAAAAATTCACTTCAAAAAGGGCCTCATAAGAAGAGGGGATCACTCCACAAAGGTCATCAAAAAACTTTCTCGCACTCTTGGTACTCAACTGCTTTCACTCCACATCCGTGAAACTTTGGCCGAAGCGCAGAAAGAACTCGCGCGGCAGCGCCTCCAGAGCTGTAATGTTCTGGCCCACGAGCTGCGAAATACGCTCATTAAGCTCGGGTTCATCTTTTCGGCGATAAATGCCGAGATCAGTTTTCTGAGGGAGCAATGGGAGTCGCAGATCGCCCTGGCGTATCCGGACATCGAGAACAAGAGCGTCATATTGAACCGGCTGAGCAGGCTTATCGAATCGAACCTGCCCAGTGAAAATGTTCCAACCAGGCTTGGGCACCTTTGCGAAAAACTCATTGCCGAACAGAGCGAACTTGCCGGCCTGCCGCTCATGCCCGGCCTTGGCGAAAAATGGGTGGACAACAAGATCCGGCCCAAATGGCAGGAACTGATGGCTGAAAGCAACGCATGGGAGGAAAGCCGCGAAGAGATCCAGTCGCTTCTCAAGCGCCTGAAAAGTGCGATGTGGCTTGGGACCGACGAGGAACTGGCGAGAAAGATCGAGCATTTGCCGGAAGATATAAGGTCAATATGGCCCAAGCTTGCCTATGTCGATTTTACCGTGGACAAGCTGATGACGCTCGAGCAGATCCTTGAATTCCTTGACCATCCGGAATTGAAAATTCCCCACAAACAGCAGACCAGGAAAGTCTTGACCTCTCTTAAGGCGCTCGTCGAAATGATCCCCGAAGTCGAGGAGAGGACCAATCGGATTATCCTTTCCCTCAAAAACGGTTCGTTCGAAAACGATGCGTTCGAAACGATTGAATCACGGGATACGGATTACCAGTTGTAGAAAAATTGTTCCCTTGTGAGAGGTTCACACCCTGTTTTTGTCACCCGAACCATGTTTTCGAGCCGCACTCCTGCAAATCCGGGCAGGTAGATTCCCGGTTCCACGGTAACTACCATATTCTCTTCGAGCAGTGTTGGCTCCACTTTTCTGAGGCCGGGCTTTTCATGCACCGCAAGCCCAACTCCATGTCCCAGCCCGTGGCCGAAATTGTCGCCATATCCGGCGTCGCTGATGAGTTCACGAGCCGCCGAATCGACAGCAACCGAATCGATTCCCGCACGTATTTTATCCTGCGCTGCAAGCTGAGCTTGACGGACCGTTTTGTATATCTCCATCAGTTTGGGACTCGGCGCGCCGGAAACCCATGTCCGGGTCATGTCCGAGCAGTAGCCATCGAGTTTGGAGCCGAGGTCGAGAATTACCATTTCACCTCTGCCAATTCTCCGGTCGGTGGGAACCCCGTGAGGAAGAGCGGCGTTTTCACCGGCGGCGACAATAGGGGGAAACGAGACGGCCTGGCCTCCATCTTCACGGATCGTCTTTTCAATCAGCCAGGCCATTTCTTTTTCACTCTTGCCGGGGGCCAGAGCGTCCCACACTGTCTGCAACGCCTTTTCAGTCAGCCTGATCGATTTTTGGATTTTCTCGATCTCTGCATCTTCTTTTATTATCCGGAGCCGCTCAACGAGGTCTTCACAAGCGATAACCTGAGCAGAGGGCCGGACCTTGGAGAGGGCTTCCTCCACCTCCCTGAACCTTTTGACGGTAAGGAAATGTTCCTCCACTCCCAGCCTTTCGGACTTCAGCTCAGAGAATAGGTCGGGCAGAAGCTGCTTGAGCCCTGTGGAATAAATTGCGGGCTTGAACTCCGGGGCTTCCTTCCTTGCGGCCTCTTCATACCGCGGGTCGGTCAGCAGGTATTGCGCCCCTTGGGTTATCAGCAGACAACCGGAACTCTCAGTCAAAAGAAGGTCCTCGGCTTCGAACCCACTGAGGTAGTAGCGGTTTTCCGGGACCGACACTACAAAAGTGTCAAGTTCCTCTTTCAGCATGAGACTTCGAAAACGCTCGAGTCTTTCGGAAAAGGGATTGTTTGGCATGTGTCCCTTCCAGCTCCTTCAAGTTATTTTGTTCAAGGGCAAACAAACTGTCGCTCCACATTGCGGGATAGTAGACATTCAACAATTGCTTGTCCAGTGTCGATTCCCGTATGGTGAAAACTGCACGTGCTCTTTTGTGCTTTTGAATTGGAGCCGGAGAGTTTATCTCAAATAAGGTGTTAGATAAGTCTGTCATACGAAAGGAATGGGAGGGGGATGAAAAAGGAGTGCATTTATCTCGATACGGCTCTGACTTTAAAGAGGTTACGGCCTTTTGGCAAGCACTGTCTCGATATGCTTCTGAACCTGCTCGAGCTGCTCGGTGGTTGCCTGGGGAGTCAAGTAAAAGTTTTCACAATCAAGGGCGTCAACCAGCCCTTCCCGATACATCTGAAACCAGAACGGCATTGTAGGGTGAAACCCGATTGCCGGGTCCGGCGAATCGGGAAATTCAAGATATATCTCTCCCCTGAAGATCTCTTTTAGCCACCTTAGAGCTTGCCTGCCCGTACCGGCGCGCTTCTTGCCAAAGACCTCCAGGTGATAGAGCGTAATTTCCTTGTTTCCATCTTCGGTGCGGCAGAGGCTCAACTCTCCTTTGAATTGCCCTGGAACCTCAAACCGAAGGACTTCCGTCTGGCCGAAGCCCTTCAGGACGGTGAGTAAATCCCCAATGGAAAGGCTACTGTAGTATGCCTCCCAATTGGCCCCTTTCCATTCGACACTTGCCATCTGGGCGAACTCCTGAAATCCGGATCGAAAATCTCTCCGGCATAACTTTGAACGCAGGGCCGCTCATCTTGCGTTGGGCCGCCGATACCGCACGGCGCACCTGCGGCTCCCACGCTGGATTGAAATGAAAGGAATCGCTCTGGTCGCTCTGGACAACCACGCAAGAACTAAGGGGTGGGGCATGCTTCAAGCAGTCCATGCTTTCGAAAAGCAGGATTCAGAAGCGATTGCCTTTCTTGAGCACAACCGGATAAAGTCCCAACTGCTGAATCTCAGGGTAAAGTTCATAGAGGCTGGACTTGATTTGATCGATTCGCATCATGGAGGCTCCAATCGAAAATGAGGTCGAGAAACAGATCGAGAAATCGCTGGCGCCCGGTTTTGCGGCGCCGGAACAAGAACCGGCGGAAAGTAAATTCATCAGTGACGCGTCTGTCTCAAAGCTTCAAAAAGAGCAATTCCCACAGTGGTTGCCAAGTTCAGACTGCGGACCCTGGCCCTGTCAATTGGCACCCTTACCACATCTCCAGGGTAGAAAGCAAGCAATTTTTCGGGCAGGCCTGTCGTCTCGGGCCCGAACACCAGGCAATCTCCGGTCCGGAAAGAGAAATCATAATAGAGCATGGAGGCGTGGGCCGAGAAGTAAACCAGGCGTGAATGCCGCATATCCGTATGGGCGGCGTCGAAATCTGGATAGAGCTTCATACGGACATAAGGCCAGTAATCGAGGCCCGCCCGTTTGAGTTGCTTGTCGGTAATTCGAAAACCAAGCGGCCCGACCAGGTACAAAGGCGTGTGGGTGGCGGCGCAGGTCCGCGCAATATTCCCGGTGTTCTGCGGTATCTCAGGCTGGTAAAGAAGGACGCCGAGCCTTTCGCGCGAACGCAAAAGATCGCGGCCGGGTATATCATCGGGATTCTGGTGGGTATTGCAGGTGCTGAAAATCAATCGCCGTTCCGGTTGCGAACTGCCCGCACGAAGAGGTTTGCGTAATTTTCCTCTACCAGATACACGTCGCCGTAATAAAAGTCGGCATAACAGACCTGATGTCCATGGCCCTCGGACTGTGTAGAGGACCAGCAATTGCGCTGTTTCTCAAATACCGGATCTATGTAGAGGCCGCTGATGCGGTTCTCTTCGGGCAGAATGAGGCCGGCCAATTCATCTTTGGTGGGATAGCGCCAATCATTGTATCCCGCAAAACGCTCAGCGTTGAGCGTTTCGATATATTCAAAGCCGTCTTTCCAGACGAGCCTGTCGGTGGACGCGCCTCGCTGCCACATAAGACCGGTTTGCATGTCCAAGATGACTTTTTCTTTTTCCAGAATAAACCTTTGTTCCATGATACCTCCGGGCATGTATCGATTTTGCCCTGAAACCTGGCGGCGCAGAGCAGGGATCAAACGAAGGAAGTATATACACAATAGAGGGAAAAAATAAAAGTTAGAAAGACGGGTTGTTTCTAATTGATTATCAGGAGCTGCGGAGTTTGAGCCTCGAAAATATGGCTGTGCTGTATCGAGCGAGCAGGTGGGAGAAACAAGCTGCAAAACTTGAGCAACGCGCGGCAGGAATTAGGGCCTGCAAACGGAGAGCAAACGTTCAACACGAAGAGCGAAGGGTGAAGACCACGAAAAAGCTCATCCGTATATCGCTTTTTCGGCACGTCATTCCGCTTGTCCTGCTACTTTTCTCCCACTCTCTGTTTTCTCACGGGACCGGGATCTGCACTCTCCACAGTATACGGCGCCAGGCGTCGCGGAACCTTGTCCGGTTCCAGTAGCCAAATGTGCCGGTCCTTAAAGTACTCGATAAGCTTCGTGTTCGATCGAGGGTCTATTTCTCTGGCCCAAACTACCTTCGCGGAGTCAATATCGGCTCGGTTGAAAATCCATTCATCGGGATGAAGGAGCGCCGGGTCATAACGGACGATAACAAGGTGGTTTCCTTCTGACTGATTGAGGCTACACTCTATTTTGTGACGGTCCTGGCTCCAGTTTGGCGGGTCCCGGTATTTCCCAAGCGCAAACGAGGCCAACGCGGATACGAGCAGCAAGGGCAGCGTCGCGCGCACCAGGAATCGCCCGACTCTTCTTCCACGCCATTTTGCCGGTCGCGCTTGACGAAGCGATTCCACCACGAGCAGAATGGCCAGTGATGAAGCTGGAGCTGCATAATGCGGCAGGCTCCATGCTTCCGACAATATCGCCGCAACAAGAAGTGCCCATGTTCCCAGCGCAAATTGAACGCTCCTGCGGCGCAGCATTTGGCAAAATTTAACAAAAAACGGCGTAAACAGCACTCCGACAAAGAAGCACCAGAGCGCTAAGATTTTATGGCCCGTCGCCACAGTCAAGCCGTGAAACGAACGCAGGTTCAGGAAACGATTGCGCCTCCAATCCGCATAAAGCTCCTTCAGTGCCTGGTGGTTATAGACCGGTTCCGGCCTCAGAGACATCCATAAAAAGGGCGGCGCAACCTGATAGGTTGATTCATGAACAGAGTATGCCGGAAGCAGAGGGTCGCCTGTTACGCGATAATTATAAAAGCCCATCCATAGCCCGGTTGGCAGCAGGACCAGCAGCATCGGCGCCAGCACTCGGTTCAACACGGTTTGTAAGCCGATGTCCCTCGCTCTTACGCACCATGCAACTAAAACTGCTATAACGGGTAAAGTGACAACCAGTCCCTCGAACGGCCGGCTGTTCGCCAGTATAGCCAAACCGGCAGCCAACCAGAGGGCGTCAAGGGGCTTTTGCTTTTTCATGATTCGAGGCAAGGCGCCAAAGACCAGGGCGCCACCCAACGCCGCGACCGCGCCCCCCCAGTAGCTTTGACTCCAATAGGCTTGAGATGCGGAGGCGCCCATGAAATAGGGTCCGGACAATACTATGCGCACGACGGCTATAAGGCCGCCTGTCCATGCCCACCTTACCGGGACCCATCCGCACAGCATCCAGAAAATGGAAGCGCAGGCGGCGGCGGCGCTCAACCACACACCGACTATAGGGTGTCCAAAAAATACTTGTCCGAATGCCAATGCCAGACCTTGCGCGGGGGGATATTTCGAGGCGTATGTGGGCTGCTGGATGACATGCAGGCTCTCGAAGTGTTTCCATAGAGGGTGCGGAGGGTTGGTAAGCCGGCCCTGTGCGAAAGTATCGGCAGCCAAAAGGTAGCTGGATTCATCCCCAATGATAGGCTGAGGTATGCCCGCGAAAATAGTCAACGAGGCGCCTGCGATAAAGGCAAGCACCCCGATCAAACAAATAGCAGCCCAGGGACGCCTGAAAACTCCTTGAAACCGGAAAGGGGTTGGAAACCTTTTGGCTCCCTTAACGAATTTGCCCCAAATAAGGGCGGACAGAGACAATAAGACCAGCGAGAAACCCTCAATCAACATCTGCATCGCTTTAGAACCCGCATATAGCACTCACAGTAGAAGTTCACGGGGCGCTGGACGTGTAAAACGCCCATGGACCAAGAAGTCTCCCCGAGTTGCTTAAGGATGCCCCGCAGACTGATGCACAGGTTTATCCGGCGACACCTTTCAGTCAATATTTAACCCATTGACTTTTTACCATTTTTAGAAAGTCATCACATAGGGAAAGCGCATCTTGTTTGAATTTTCAATATCGCACGGAAACAGAGAAGCAGGACTGAGGGCCTTCGGCCCGGCGCTGGGCAATCTGAAAGTGGTGTTTCGCCCGGCTGTATGCGCCACGGAGCAAAAGCGGCGACCGTGCGCAAATGCATACCGCTCATTCTCGAAAGCCCGCTCACCCACCCGGGAGACGGGGAGGGAGCAGGAGGCCTCCTTGGGATGGCACTTTTAACACTACGACCACCTGTCCCGAAAAAGCGGACATTTCACTTGCTTACTACACTGTCCCACCGAAAACTCTCCCACCGTAAACTTGACAACTCAGAATTTTTACGCTATCAGTTTGCCAAAGGGATCAGCGGCTTCCAGTCCGCAGTTGACCGCAGTGCCGCCTACCACATAGCCAGCCCCAAGGCCGGCGCCGAAGGAGGTGATTGTATGTCGTGGGTAAGCCCAAAACTAATACCCCTTACGGGCGAAGATGCTCGTCCCGAAGTAACTTGCTGCACGGGTGATACGGGATTCGCCTGTATGGCAGGCAAGGCTTAGTGTCTGATCCGAAGTTGTGTGCAATGCCGCCTACCGCATAGCCGGCCTCGATGCTGGGGGGAGGCGGTCATAATCTTGAAGTGGGTTAGCCCGAGATTAATACCCCTGGTGAAGCAACCGGGGAGTGACGTGGACTGCACAAGCGGGTTCTCAGCCAATAGTTGTAGCACGGGGAAAATGCAATACTAATGCACTCGGAGGCTGCCCGGATATTATAAGATTTCCGTGGCAGCCACGTCATTTTGGTTTATCAGACGCTCAGCCCGACTGAGAAAACTCGCGGGCCGGGATTGAGAAGGGGTCATCTCCCGAATTGCAACTCGTACAATTCGCGATAGATGCCTCTAGACTCCAGAAGCTCTTCATGTTTTCCCATCTCCGCTATTTCACCGTTGTCCATAACGATTATCTTATCAGCGTATTTTGTGGTCGAAAGACGGTGGGCAATAATGATGGTTGTCCGGCCTTTTATCAGCTTCCTGAGGGCGTCTCTGACGAGGATTTCGGTCTCGGTGTCCAGGCTGGATGTCGCCTCATCCAGGATTAATATCTTCGGATTGAAGGCGAGCACCCTTGCGAAAGAGATAAGCTGCTTCTGGCCGAGAGAGAGGGTGCTGCCTCTCTCATGCAACTTTTGCTTGTATCCGTCCGGAAGCTTTTCAATAAAGGTGTTCGCGTTCGCATACTGCGCTGCCTCATAAACCTTCTGCGCCGGCATTTGTTCGTCTCCGAGCCTGATATTGCGCTCGATATCTCCCGCAAAGAGAAAGACATCCTGGAGGACCAGCCCGATATGCCTCCGCAGGAATGTCTTTTCCATACATCTTATATCCAAGCCGTCGATGAGGATGCATCCCCTCTGAATATCATAGAATCTCCCTATCAGATTGATTATGGATGTCTTGCCTGCGCCGGTAGCTCCGACAATTGCAACACTCTCACCCGGATCGAGGTGAAAATTTATTCCCTTCAGGGCGGAACTATTGGAATTATAGGAGAACCATACGTCACGGAATTCGATTTCTCCTTCGAGTTTGCGGGGTGATAAGGGATGGACAGGGTCAGGAATGTCTTCGGGGGTATCGAGAAGTTTGAATATCCTTTCGAGCGACGCCCTCGCAGATTGCATGATATGGTAATTTGCCGAGATGTCCTTTACCGGCTGGAAAAACCTCGGAACATACTGGATGAAGGCTATGAGCACGCCGAGCTGAAGAGCGCCCTTCATTGCCTGGCCCGCTCCATACCAGATGATGATCCCGATAGTTACCGCCCACAGCAGCTCCAGCACGGGATAATAAAGAGCATAATAGACGATCGATTTCATCTGCTCATCCCTGTTTGAGCTGTTTATTCTTTCGAATCTGCCGAAATTTTCATCCTGCCCATTGAACACCTGGACCGTACTCATGCCGCAAACACTTTCATGGATGCACGAATTAAGCTTTGCCAGGCCGTCCCTTATGTTCGTGTAGACTTTCCTGGTCCGATCCCCGTATAATTTCGTCGCCACAAGAACGGGGACAAGCACGGTCAATGTGATGAATGCAAGTCTGCCGTCCAAAAATAACATGGCGGTTGCGATGGTTAAGAGCACAAGCACATCCCCGACGGTTTCCACGATCGCACGCGTAATTGTTTCATTCAAAGTCTCAACGTCGTTCACAACACTTGTAACGACCTGCCCTGCGGGTGTGTGGTCGAAGAAGGAAAGAGACATCCTCTGCAGATGAGCAAACAAACTTGTTCTTATATCGTACATGATCTGTTGCCCACAGCGCTCTATTGCATAAAACTGCATGTATTGCAGACAAAAAGTGAGGAACAGAATACCGATGTAGAGGGCCGCAATAAAACTTAGGCCCTCCGGCCGACCAGGCAGTATGTAGCTGTCCACCGCGACCTTCACCAGATACGGGCCCGCCAGTTGAAGCAGCGAAATCGCCATGAGCAGGAGAACGGAAAGAGCCAGTTGTGCCGCGTACGGCTTAAGAAATCCAGCCAGTCTTCTCAGCAGCCGGCCATCATATGTCTTTTCCGTAATCTCTTTTTCCGGGAGCTCAGTCGTCATATTCTTCCAATATTATCTCTTTCTCCGAAAGCATCTGTTTTCTGTAGATCCGGTTGTATGCTCCCTTCCTCGATATAAGCTCATTGTGGCCGCCGATTTCCTCGATCCTGCCGTCCTTCATCACTGCAATGGTATCCGCCGCCCTTATTGTCGAAATCCTGTGAGAGGCCAGAATAATGGTTGTACCCCGGAGCGCCTCCCGGATATTTGCGAATACCTGTTCTTCTGTCGAGGCGTCCAGGTTCGAAAAGGCTTCGTCAAGGATCAGGACCTTCGGTTTCTTGATTACGGCCCTTGCGAGCGAGACCCTCTGCTTCTGCCCCCCTGAAAGAGTCACTCCTCTTTCGCCAATAATGGTATCGAGGCCCTGTGGAAAACTCTCCAAATCCTTCTGCAGCCCAGCGATGCGCAACGCTTCGCCTATCTGTTCCTCTGTCGCCCCCCGCGCGCCGAAAGCGATATTTTCACGCACTGTCCAGGCAAATAAAAAAGGCTCCTGGTCTACGTAGCCGACGATCTCCCTCAAAAGCGCGACAGGCATCCTCTTTATATCTTTGCCGTCTATAAAGATGGAACCGTCCGGGAAATCGTATATCCTCGGTATCAATCTTACGAGCGTGCTCTTGCCGCAACCCACAGGGCCTGCAATCGACAGGATGCTGCCGGAACCGATCTTTAGATTGATATCGGAAAGAACGTTGCCTCCACGGTCATAGGCAAAGTTGAGGGACCTGAATTCCACTTCGCCCTTCAGGCCGGGTTTCCCTTCGGCAACACCCGATGCTGCGGCGGCAGCCGATTGCACTTCACCAGGCGCCGTATCGTCACTGACCATCGGTACAACCGATAGAATTTTTTCGATCCTTTCCATGGAAACAAGTCCCCGCTGGGCACGATTGATCGTGGCCCCCGCTTGGACTATGGGCCATGCAAACATCGCCGCATATCCGTTGAAGGCCATGTAATCGCCGAGGGTCAAGCGCCCGTGCGAGACCTCTATGCCACCGATCCATAAAATAAGGGCGGTAGTTATACCCATCATCAGGATCATTAATGGGTAAAAAGCGCCTAAAACCTTGGCCAGGGCTATTTTCCTTTCTTTTAGGCGCAGGTTGAGTTTTCTGAATCGATTAAGCTCGTTGGCTTCCTGGGTATATGCCTGAATGACCCTTATACCTGCGCAATTCTCCTGAACCATCGAAGACAGTTCCGACAATTGTTCCTGAATAGCGGAAGATCGCCGTTTGATCTCACGACCGCCCTTGATGACAATAACAAAGACAGCAACCATAGGCAGGAAAGATACGGCCACAAGCTTGAGACTTATTGCGGCCATTAGGATCAGACATAACGGCACGATTGTTACACAATCGATTATGACCACCATCCCGGAGCCCACGAACTCTTTTACTGCCTGCATATCGTTCGTCGCACGAGACATTATGTCTCCGGTCGATCCGTGCTGAAAGAAACCCCAATGGAGCTTTTGAAGATGCTGAAAAAAATCGCTTCTCAAATCGTGTTCAACTTTTCTCGAAATGCCTTCAAGGCGTGTTCGCCAAAAGAAGCGAGCCGTCCCCTGAAGTGCGACGGCTGCTATCAGCAGGACGGAGTAGACGGCGATGGGCGCGTTTGATTGCAGAGGGATTAGTGGTATCCGGTGCGGCAGGCTGCCGGCATTTTGAATATGGTCGATTGCGAGCTTGATGAGCCAGGGCGGCAATAAGGTGAAGATATCGGATAGTATCACCGCGGCAGCGCCGGCTATCGATTCGTATCGGTATCTATGAATGTACCAATACAGTTTGCCTAGCGCTTTCATCGGCCGCCGTGTTTGAGACTGAAAATAAGCACCGGGGACTCCTGAGGGGGGCCGGGAGGGAATTGTAATTTGAGACCGCAGGCCACCGGGGTTGTTTCATGTTGAATTCTGTGGCATCAATTCCCTACGGGTGTGCAGCCATCCGCCCAGAACATGCCTTGGCTGCACGATGTCTCTTCGCCCCATTTTAGGTCAGCGTCTTGTCCATGGGTCAAGGGAGTCAATTTTGGAGACGTCCATATCATAAAATCAAATTACCTACTTTCACAAGCCCTGAAGACAACTTGGCAGGCATTGTAAAACAGCTCCCGATGGGAAGTCAATGCCCGCGAGCATCATAATCAAAAATGACATAAATCCATAGAAACTGAATCGTTACCTTCTCCGGCATGGGGTAATTCGCGCTATTGGCAAGAGGTATTTTTTGTCTTGACAATGCGAAGAGGTATAGTCTTATAATGAAGCGCTTACGAAAGGTTGTGGGTATGCAATACCCATCATATATAGCCAACTTCAGGCTTGGTAAAAGGAGGTGATAACATGAAGTGGGTTAGCCCAAAGCTAATATCCATCGTGGAACATGTCGAGAATTTCTCCTGCGGGAATGGCGATTCGCATTGCATGTGCAGTCTCGGATAGGCGTTCCAGGCGGACACGGGCGGGGGCACCGGCGGGCTGAACGCCAGGTGTCCTCTCCTTCTTCGTCCTTTCCGCCTTTTCCCGGGAAATGACGTTCACCGGCAAGTTGGTGAACGTAATCAGTGTAGTATGTCAAAAGGTGGCGCATAGTGAGTTATGACCATAAAGATTAAGCATCACATGTCAGATATGTTTGTCCTGAATCCAAATGTATTCTTCACGAGGGGCGAAAAAAGAGCAACACTTTTTGATGGAAATATGAGTTCTCTATATTGGTTAAGCCCCGCTGCATCGCGTTATCTGTCACACGCATTATCAGGTAATTCTGCAGGGGACCTTTCTTCTGACATCAAGCATCTCCTGTCAGAATTAAATCAGTTGGGTCTGGGAACCTGCGTGCTGCCGGATAAATCTACTCGTCAACACCCTGAGCGTTGTCCTGATAAGGTTGAGCACAGCCTATCCATCGCATATTATGAAATTACAACGGTATGTAATCTATCTTGTATCCATTGCTATACAAACTCTTCGGTTGCTTCGTCCGAAACAGCGAAGTCTCATATTCCTGAATTACAAGATGAGAAACATCTGCTAAAAGCCATTGCGTCTTCCGGCGTCAAGAGAATTCAATTTATAGGTGGTGAGCCTTTCCTCCAATGGGATAGATTGCAGAGGCTCTGTTCCTTTGCGTTGCAGTATTTTGAGCAGGTGGAAATATTTACCAATGGGACCTTGCTGAATGATCGCAATATTATTTCCTTCATAAAGGAAAACAATATAACGTTATCCATTTCCCTATATTCTTATCATGCGCCCACACATGATGGTATTACGCGTTGTCAGGGCAGCCATGCTCTTACAATTGAAGCGCTGACACAATTAAAAAAAGAGAAGATAAATTTTCATGTCGCTTTCGTTTTGATGGATCAAAACCAAGCTGATATGGATAAGACGATAGACTTTATTTGGCGTAGTTTTGGACAGAGGGTGAAACCAAAACCCGTCAGATTGACTGGTCGGGCTGCATCGGCAACTCTCAATGGCGCTATATTCCACAAGAAGGAAATAACATTACACAATTTCAAGGGTGCTTTTGAGAGCAAGGAGTTTCTCTATAACCGGTCTTTTCATAATTGTTACGGACGAGGAATGTATATTGCGAGTGATGGTAACGTTTATCCGTGTGTAATGGAAAGGCGGCTCTCGATTGGAAACATCAAAACAAATGAATGGCCGGAAATCCTCGGCAGTACCATCTTTAGTAATGTGATTAGACTTAATAAAGATAAAATTGACGTTTGCTGTGGTTGTGAGTTTAGATATCTGTGCTTTGACTGTAGACCAGACGCGTCAGGATTGAGCGCCAATATGCTGAGTAAACCTTGGAATTGCACGTATTTGCCGGCAGAAGGTCAGTGGAGTAATAATGAAGAGGAAAAGTTAAATATGGAAACCTCAATTATTAAACTGACAAATACGGAGGTGCATTCAAAAGGCCCCGCGAACCCCCCGTCTCACGGAACGTCGTGAATGAGCGGGCACCTTCTGCGTTGCGCGAAGTATATTGCTATTCCCCGGCGCGATTGCGCAAAAATTCAACCAGCAATCGAACAGCAACTCCCGATGCCCCTTTGGGGATATAAGGTTTATCTTTGTCAATCCAGGCAGGGCCGGATATATCCAGATGCACCCAGGGAAAATCCCCCACAAACTTGCTTAAAAACGCTGTGGCGGTGATTGCACCGCCCGCGCGTCCCCCGTAGTTCTTGTAGTCGGCGATATCGCTCTTTATTTGTTCATGGTAGCTTTCCCACAAAGGCAGTTCCCAAACGAGTTCACCCGTCTTTTGGGCGGCCTTATTGAGTTCACTTTTGAGTTTATCATCGGTGCCCAACATACCGATCACATCCTCACCCAGCGCTATAACGCAGGCTCCGGTAAGAGTGGCGACATCAATGATGGCTGCGGGCTTATACTTGGACGCGTAGGCCAACGCCTCGGCTAAAATCAACCTTCCTTCTGCATCGGTATTGATGATCTCAATAGTTTTGCCGGAATATGACTTTAAAACATCGCCAGGTTTATAAGCGATACCGCTGGGCATATTTTCTGTGGCAGGAATAAGACCGACAATGTTGAGCGGCAACTGCAGATCAGCGGATGCCATAATCGTGCCCATTACCGCGGCCCCACCGGACATGTCCGTTTTCAAGTCATTCATTTTATCCGCGGATTTGATGCAAATTCCTCCGCTGTCAAAAGTCACTCCTTTGCCAACAAGAGCGATTGGCGCTGCGTCTTTTTTGCCTCCCATATATTCGAGTATAATAAATTTCGATTCTTCATTGCTCCCTGATCCGACACCCAACAGGAGATCCATCCCCAGTTCATTCATTTTAGCTTTATCCAACACATTGCAGGAAACATGTTTCCTGGTGGCTATTTCTTGGGCGTTTTTCGCGAGCATTGCAGGCGTCATTTTGTTTCCCGGCGCCGAAACCAGGTCACGCGCAAAATATACGGCTTGTGTTATTACCTGTACTTTTTTAATTGTGGCCTCGATCAAAGGCAAATCTTTTTCTTCAGCGACAATATTCAATTGTTCCATGTTCTTTAGATCTTCGCGGCCAACTGTTTTGAAAGGGGTGTATTGATACAGCCCTAAAAGAGATCCTTCCGCCACAGCCTGCACAACTGCACCTTTGGCATTAGGAATAAGATTCAAGTCGATGGAAATTGCCGCTTCTTTAATGTTTAGATTCCGCAAGTGCTGCATAACCTTGGCAAAAGCTATGCGCAGTTTTTCCAGATTAAATTCGCTTTGTTTGCCTAAACCAACAAGGACGATTCTTTTTGCCGGAAGTAATCCTCTGCTATAAATAACCGATATTTGGGCGAGTTTTGCCTCAAAATCATGACTATCAATCAATTCGCTGATTAATCCATCGGCTCGTTTATCAATTTGCAGGGCCACTCCTGCCAATTTTTTTTTGCCTTCAAACAATGCTAAGATAATGGCTTGGCTTTTTGTGTCGGCGAGCTTCCCTTTCGTGACGGATATTTTCACCTTGATGCTCCTCTTTTGTTTCCATAAAAAACGTTGCTTATCAAATATGTCTTTGCGGAATATAGCATGGGCTTGCCGGGAGGACACGATTTTTTCACACGTTCTTCTCGCTCACCCTTCGGTGCCTGATTGCAGAAATATCAGTATGCCCAAACGCTCTCACCCAGTCGGCAGTCATCGGGCAGGCTCTCCTGGCACAATGACAGAGCGCGGGGACCCGGATTCGGTAAGTGCCGGCCGGCAAACAGAAGAAACATGCTGTTATGAACCGGCGCGTCTGAGGCGATTGCCCTGATGGCTGTCTACGGCGTCCACCTCCAATGAGCCGGCCGATTCGCAAAATCTACCTCATCGTGAGGAGGATTACCAGAAACCTTCGAACCATGCGACATTCTTGTGATAACGGTGAACAACAGAGTCATCGTGCGCTCTTGACAAGCTGGATTTCTATGGGATAGAATCACATAAATGTTTTTGGTTTCTGAGGCTCTTAAGCAAACCAATTAAACACTTCATGCTGGGAACCAACTGAATTTGTTCGCAAAGTAACCGGTCAGCAGTGATGTAACAGGGAAGTTTGATAGAGGATAACACTGGAGGATTTATGCAGACAGATGAAAGCAAACCGATAGCCAATCAAGGGATAGTGCTGAGAGAGGAATCTGACGACTGGGCTGTACTGTTTGACCCGGACACAAGCGATGTCTATGGTCTGAACCCGATAAGCATGTATATATGGAAGTGTCTTGATGGGAAGAATACGATAGCCGATATTGTGCGGAAGCTGGGCAAGGATTGCATAGATATGCCGGAAGACGCCCTGGATCAGGTAAAGACATTTGTGGATGAACTTGTTGCAAAAGGATATGCGGGATACAAAGCATAAATAAACGCTTAAAGACTGAAATGTGGATGGTTACTCTATTATGAAACTAGTCAAGACACCACGATCGGTAGATATTGACATAACGAATGAATGCAACCTCAGATGCAAGTACTGCTATCACTTCACAGGTCCGGGGGATGTCCAGGAAGATATAGCGAAGGATGAATGGCTCGATTTTTTTGAGGAACTTGGGCGATGTGCTGTCATGGATGTATACTTGGGAGGCGGAGAGCCCTTCTTCCGGGAGGATCTGAAGGAACTAATCGATGGAGTAGTCAAAAACAGGATGAGGTTCATGTTGCTAAGCAACGGTACGCTGATTACCGATGAGATAGCTTCATATATAGCCTCAACAAGGCGTTGCGACAGTATCCAGGTGTCAATAGACGGAGGAAGCCCGCAGACGCATGATCTGTCAAGAGGCAAAGGGAATTTTCACAGGGCAGTTGCAGGTATAAACGTTCTCCGGAGACATCAAATCCCCGCAACGGTGCGGGTGACCATAAACAGGCATAATGTAAGAGACCTCGATGAGATAGCGAAGCTTTTACTGGATGATATCGGGTTGCAGTCGTTTTCGTGCAATTCAGCAGGTCCCATGGGACTCTGCAGGCAGAATCGGGAAGAGATGGAGCTTACCGTGGAGGACAGGCAGATAGCTATGGAGAGCCTTCTCAAGCTCGATAAGAAATATAACGGACGCATAAATGCGGCAGCAGGTCCTCTGGCTGAGGCGAAGCAGTGGAGGATGATGGAACAGGCAAGGAGAGAAGGCAGGGAGCAGATGCCGGATCGCGGTTTTTTGAGGGCATGTGGTGGAATAATGAACAAAATGGCGATAAGGGCAGATGGTGTGATGACTCCATGCTCTCAGATGAGCCATATAGAGCTCGGCAGGATCAATAGGGATGATGTTACCGAAGTATGGCAGCACCATCCTGAACTTAAAAGGCTGAGAGAGAGGGTGGATATTCCTCTAAGCACGTTCGAGTTCTGCAAAGGATGTGAGTACATGCGGTATTGCACCGGCAACTGTCCTGCCCTTGCATACACAACGCTTAAAGAAGATAATCACCCGAGCCCGAATGCGTGTCTGAAGAGATTCCTTGAAGCAGGGGGTAAAATACCGGAATGAAAGACTATAACAAGAAGGCAAAGGGCAAGGATGATTATCCTTTAACCCATATATATTTCTACCTTACAGGGGGTTGCAACCTGTGCTGCCGCCATTGCTGGATAACGCCCAAATACCAGTCTGAGGGGACCAGCTTTCCATCTCTTGATTTTGACCTTTTCCGTTCCATAGTGGAGCAAGGCAAATCATTAGGGCTTGAAGGTGTGAAGCTGACAGGAGGAGAGCCGCTTCTCCATCCGGACATTCACAGGATACTGGATTATGTCAGAAGATCGGAACTCCCCCTGAGCGTCGAGACAAACGGCACCCTCTGTACACCTGAGATTGCCGCAGAGATAAAAAAATGTAAAAAACCTTCCGTATCGGTAAGCCTTGATGGAGCAAACGCTGAGACCCACGAGTATGTAAGGGGTGTGGATGGATGCTTTGAGGCAGCCCTTCAGGGAATAAGAAATCTATGTAAAGAGGGCTTGAAGCCCCAGGTGATAATGTCAATCATGAACCGTAATAAAGATCAGATGGAGGAAGTGGTAAGGTTGGCTGAATCATTGGGGGTCGGCGCTGTCAAATTCAATATTGTCCAGCCCACCGAGAGAGGAATGAAGCTCCATGAAGCAGGCGATACTTTGAGCATTGATGAGCTGATAGAACTGGGCAAATGGGCGGAGATGGAGCTTTCAAGAAAAACGAAGTTGCATCTTTTTTACTCACACCCCCTTGCGTTCAGGCCGCTTAGCCGAATGCTGGGAGAGGATAGAGGGAGCTGCGGCGTCTGTGGGATATTCGGGAAAATAGGAGTACTCTCGGATGGGTCCTATGCCCTGTGCGGTATAGGAGAGAATGTGGAATATCTTACCTTTGGACACAGCGGGAAAGACTCTTTAGAGGGCATCTGGAAGAATACGGAGGTTTTAAAACAGATCAGAGAGGGATTGCCTGAAAAGCTGGAAGGGATATGTGGAGATTGCCTTATGAAGGGAGTGTGCATGGGGACGTGTCTAGCTCAGAACTATTACCAGACGAAGAACCTTTGGTCCTCGTTCTGGTATTGTGAAGAGGCAAAAAAGAAAGGGCTATTTCCGGAGGGCAGATTACGAGGTATGTCTAAAAAACACTCAACGGAAGAATGAAATTTAAACCCTTCGCAATCTCTGTGCCCTTGTTCAACAAAGTTATTCATCTCCCTGTTTGCGATCTGGCGCGGATTTAAGTCAAATAAGAGTGGTAAAAATCAGTGAAGCCCTTATGGCGCCACTACAGATTTTTGAAATCCGGCGTTGAAAACTGACCCACCCTGTAAGTTAATTCCTTCAAACACTTCCCTGAGCCAGAGGTTAAAAGAGAAGGCCATCCCCTCGCCGTCGGCCTGATTACCAAAAAGCATGGCTGAAGAAGCGGGGTCGAGGCAGTGCTGATATGATGCAGCGTTATCTTCCTTGCACTCAATGAATGGGAAAGTTCTAAATATTTTCTGCTAAGTTTATGCTATTATCCTATAAGGGGTAATCAGATGACAATCGAAAACCGTTTCAGAGAAAGATACAAATCGGGGGACACTCCTTGGGACATCGGCAAGCCGGATTTCAATCTTGTCGAAGTTGTGACCCAAAAACCTATTTTGAGTTGCAAAGCCTTAGATATTGGCTGTGGAACCGGAGACAATTCCATATGGCTTGTGCAGAACGGGTTTGAGGTTACCGGTACTGATACTTCGGATATTGCTCTAGAAAAGGCAAAAGAAAAAGCCTCTAAGGCCAAGGTTGAATGCTATTTCATGCTGGCTGATTTTCTTAACAACAAAATTGAAGGTGCTCCTTTGGGCTTCGCATTTGATAGAGGCTGCTTTCATTCATTCAGTTCTGAAAATGACCGCAAAAGGTTTGCCCAAAATGTTGCTGCGCATTTGGAAGAAGCGGGGCTGTGGTTGACACTCGTTGGCAACGCTGATGAGGATCGCCAAGGTCCCGGCCCACCGCAACGGACTGCAAGAGATATAGTCTTGGCAGTGGAGCCCTATTTTGAGGTTCTTTCACTTACATCCAGCCATTTCGGATCTAATCGTCCAAATGCACCCAGAGCATGGAGGTGCTTGATGCAGAAACGGCATGTAACATAAATGCGATTGTTGTTTACCTTCATTGATCATATCTCAGACGCAGGCGACCGCTCCCTATTCAATCTTCCGGTTCTAGCAAATGGAGCTGATGGTTTCAAATTGGCCCTGTACCTCATTTCTTGTGGGCTGCAGGGGGTAGACGCCCGTATTGTTCATACCCAGCACGATGAGATAATAGTCGAGGCCAGAGACGATATAGCGGGTCAAGTGCAGGGGATTGTTAGGTATGTTTTTTGGATTTCATGGATTGGCGAGGACTATGATCGAATTGCACTTAAAAATTCTTCAACGGTAACAATGATAGCTTGCCTGGGAAAGACCTTTTCAGTAAGGCAATTATGGACTTCGAGATCCCGGTCCCCACAGCAGTCCTTGATCACAATACAGCGATAATCCGAGTCAGCAGCGTAGCGAAGTGTCGATAGGACAACGCCACTCGTGGAGATCCCGAAGAGAACAAGCGTATCAATGCCACTTGAGCGAAGAATCATATCGAGGTCGGTGCCAGCGAAGGCGCCTACACGATGTTTGACAACGATGACCTCTCCATCTTCGGGTGCAACCACTGGGTGAATCTCTGCCCCTGGTTGGTTCATGACGAAACGTCCACTCTGTTTTACTCCTGTAAACATCGTGTTCCTTGGACCGATTTCTGGATAATTCGGGCGAAAACCTACAGTAACGTAAATCACCATGATCTCAGCATCTCGTGACGCTTGAAGTACTTGGGACGCCCGTCCCAAAAGATCGTCCTGGTCGGCTCCTACGAAACCTAAGATGTCGGTTTGGTAGTCCATAATCAGGATCGCAGTTGTGCAAGGATCAATGCTCAAGTTTTCAGACATCTTCTCCTCCTGACCAAAGAATTATATGGTAGGGATGGTAGATTCCCAATGGCAAAAAAGAGTCCCATCAAAAGAATACGCATCATCCTGGCCCTTAGCCATATTTCCGGAAAACTGAACTGCCTTGACGCCCGTATTGTTCATACCCAACACGACGAAATAATTGTCGCGGCCAGAGATGTCATAGAGGATCAGGTGCTGACGATTGTGAAGGAGCCAATGGAAGAAGCATTTCAGGGGATTATCCCAGAGGTCCCGTTTGTGGCGGAGATCAGACAGGAGTTTAAGGAGTCTATGGGCAAAAAGGGATAAAAACTCAATTAATACGCCATCTTATTAGTTTGATTTTTGTAAGACCCCGCCCTCTAGTTTGTACCCAAATGCCTTGATTATTTTCGTCTGCATTTCGTTAGGTTCCTCGATGAGTCTGGCAGGATTTCCTTTCTTGGTGGTCCAGTAGAGGCAGGAATGAAGGCTTTGCATCTGCTTGATCGCTGTGGCGGCGCTTACTTTCAGGCTGGCTCGATTGAGCCTGTTCTCGATTATGCGAAGGTATGTAAGGGCGACGACACAGGTGAAAATATGGCAACGGATCTTCCCGTCTGTCCAGTGCCGTAGCGGCAGGATGCTCACCAGATCATCGTCCTTTGTCTGCCGAAAGGCTTTTTCGACCATATAGCGGTCAAGGCTCGCCTTGACAATCTCGTCGGTTGTCCAGTCCATGTGGTCCGTTACTATGATATTTTTTCCAAATCGCTCGATATATTTGCCGATCCGGTAGTGACTTTTTCCAAAGAGCAGCTTGCTTTTTCGGTTTTCCTGCTCAACCGAAAGCTCATAGAGATCCTTGGGAAGATGCACACGTTCGCACACCTCGGCATAATGCTTTTCGATCCGGCCCTGATTAACCCATTTTGGATCTTGGCTTTGTACTTTACTCCGGAGATAGAAAAGGACCTCTTGTATCTCCAGAAGCTTGTTGTCAAAGGCGTATCTTTGTTTTGCGGCAGTTAAAGGATTATAGGTAACCACCACCCTGCGTTCTTTTCCCCAAAACACCCCCGCAGTCCGGTATGCAACAACCCGGTCATCTTCACGGTCCAAGTCCACCAATTCGTGGTTCTTTAGGGTATCTACGGGGCTAAATTCCGAGAGCTTTATCCGGGCAAAGTCTTCCGCAAAATAGGTGGAGTAGGTGGTTATAAAATGGATGTTTTTCCGGGCATCAATGGCCGAGATGTTTTCCTCGGAGTTCATTCCCTTGTCAAAAACGATAGTTAGCTCGCCGCTCTTTGAGGGCACTTTCTCCATGGCGCAGAGGACCTGCTCGATGATGCGGTTGAAGAGCTTTGAGTCATGCCGGTTTCCTTCGTACTCTTTGTAGAAAAGGGGCATCTGCTGATCACGGGAGACGAGTAAGGCCACACCGATCTGACGCAGCCAGTCCCGCTCCTCTTTGTTTTTCCCCCGCTTGGCCAGCTCAGAGTCCGTGTCGCTTGCCATGAACGTATAGTAATTGGTTGTATCAAAAAGAACGCAGCCTGACCCAGGCTGCGTTAGTCTGATAATTTTGTCAAAGAAACGGGAAGCGATATCTTCTATATCTTTCTTTTTAACCCGATCCCATTTTTCCCAAAACCGCTGTGAAGTAAGGGCCTCCAGGTCAACCGGGCGGATACTCTGAACAGCCGTGCCCCTATACCAATCAGCAAGCGACCTTTTTGAACATGAGTCGATCATGTGATTGAAAACCGAGTAGAGGAAGAACTCCCCAATCGACGGACCCTTTTCGATGCCTTTTCTTGGCAACACATCATCAATAATCGATACCAGCCCAATATCGTGTTCAGTGAGATTGGCAAGCCACAGCGCACCGAACTCCTGGGCACAAATCCTGATCGGCTCGCCCCGCCCACCGGTAGCCATCTGCAATATGCGCTCCGGACTACCCAGGTAGACCTGGTTGACGACCTTGGGCTTTCCGTCAACGCGAGCCATCTCACGGACGTAGTAGCAGGGTCTTCCATTTTTCATTTTTTTATGTATGTGCGCCATGTTGGAACTATGATACAGGGGTCTTACAAAGTCAAGAACAAAATAACATCCAATGGAAATTACTTTACTTTTTTCTCCAGAAAGGAGCGGCGGGAAGGGTCTTACGACAGGAACATCTACAAGTTGCTGTATTTACAGATAAAAGTGGCTATTGAGGAGGCCTATTCCTTAAACTCCTGTCAGAGTGACCGATTCGTGGGGATGAGGTATCCGAAGCTTTGAGCAGAGCTATCATCTCAAATTGCCCAAATTGGTCTGATCGGCATTTTTTCTTAAGGGTTTTGATTTGAATATCGTATGATTTGCGGACATTCGACGTCAGTTGGGGGTCAAGGTGACGCATTATTTAGGCTTAGAGGAGAACCCAATGGAACGAAGAAGGTTTATAAAACTGATGGCCGGGGCATCGGCAATGGCAGTTTGTCCTCTTGGAGGGAATACTCATGCATCTCAGATTCCCCTGAGAGGCAAGCCGCTCCTACCAGGCCCCAAGACCAAGGTCTTCCTTGCAGGAGTAAGCAAGAATGCTCTTGAAAATACTGTAAAACAGGCGGTTCGCTGTTCAGCCGAAGCTGCCACTGATTTTTCCTGGCTGTCAAAGGGCGACACCGTGTTCATCAAACCTGCTGTCAATTCCGGCAACTATTATCCCGCCACCACCAGCCCCATTGCTGTTGCTGCTATGATCGAGCTCCTAAGGGAAAAAGGGGCCGGCCGGGTAATTGTGGGAGATATGTCCGGTGTTGAACATTTGAAATTCTCACCGACGGGACTGAAAGGAAGCTCCCGCAAGTTGATGGAGTCCTGCGGCATGGCTAAGGTCGTGCAGGCCTCAGGCGCCGAACTGCATTTCTTCGAGGAGGCCGGATGGAGCGCTTTTTATGAAGAAATACCGCTTACCGGTTGTCACTGGAAGCATGCCTTGATGATGCCGGACATCCTCAAGGAGGTTCAGCATATCGTGCTCATGCCCCGTTGTGGCAGGCATCTACTGGCAGGCAGCACGCTGGGCCTGAAGGCTGCCGTAGGTTATTGGCGGCACGACACACGTCTGGAATACCATCACGATGCATCCACCTTCCACGAGAAGACAGCCGAAGCCAATACGGTAGAAACCCTGCGTAAGAAACAGCGGCTGGTTGTTACGGCGGCTGACAAGATACTTGCCACCTACGGCCCGGACAAAGGATATATCTTCCAGCCGGATAACGGCCTGGTGATCGCCTCTGAGTCGGTGGTTGCCCATGATATGGTATCACTCGCCTGGCTTCTGGAAAACAGGTGCGCAATCCCTGACGCGGAAAAGAATGGTTTCATGGATACAAGTAAAGTGGTTGCCAGATTTGCAAATCGCATGGTAGTAGGCTGGTTGGGAGGATGGGGACAGGCCCTTACCTCAGAGACCTTTCATAAAAACACTCTCAATACCGTTTGGGATGACCCGGTCCTCAACCATGCGTACGAAATCTTCGGCGGTGTACCAGGAATTATCCTAGAATCTTCAAACAGTATGGTCCCGGTGGATCTGAAAAAACGGCTTAATGAGATGACTGCGTTTCCCTCCTGAAAAAGGGGTTTATTTTCTTGCCTGCGGCTGCTGAGGCGCTGATCTGGGCTGCGGAAAAGATGGGAGTGACTTGATGCTCGGGCGCTCTCCAGCGTTGACCTGAGGGCAGGCAAAAATAACTCTAGCACGGAAAGATTCGGATCAGATATACTGACTGCGGAGAAAAGATCAAAGGCGCGATATTATACTTGACACGACCGCGAGGCTAATCAAAGTCGGTGTGGTATTCGTTTGAGGACGGTTTTTATTGACATTTATTGAAGTTGTCCTACTCTTTCTGCTGAAGGAGGATTTGCCATGTGGTTATTTCATGTATATGCCATTATCATCATTGGGTGCCTCATAGCGGTGATCGAACAACTTGTAAAGCTGAATGGGCGTCATTAGTCACTATTTAACGAGGCTTTGAATCTTTCTTCGTGCGGGGTACTGGACCCGCTTTTACTACTTTCTTAACCATTTGCTCAAACGCTTCTTTTGGATTGTCCACTAACTCCATCCGCTCCATTGTCTCTATGAACCGGGCGGATTGATCAGGATCGTCAGGTTTCGGGTTTTTCTTTCTGTTCATAGATAGTCAAACTTTCTAGTTCGGGGTGGGTTTCAATTTTCCTTTCTGCCATTCAAAAGCATATCGCATGCGTTCTCCCGCATTATCTGAACAGCTTTCTTTTTGGCACCAGTTCTCATAATCATCCCATCTCATGCCAATTTGTTTTTCTATTTCTGGCAAATCTTCAATGTGCTCCTCAAAACTTTGCCTATCCCAGAATCGGAAGCCGAACTTTTTTGATTCTAATAATGCTGTCATAGAGCGCCTTCTGTCACGCTTGGGATGAAGAATGTTATCAAGGTCTTTCATTGCTTCTCTTGCTATTAAATCCGCTGCTTGAATTCCCGGTTTCTTTTTCGAAGCAAAACCACAATCATCAATAAAAGCACTGAACGGATATTTCTTCAAACTAGCAAAGTATTCTACTAATTTAATGGACAAAAACTCAGTTTCATCATTCCTGTCAAAAAGAAACCTTACCTGTTGGGGGGGGTTGTAATCATGTGCCATTCTAGCGAACAACAGAACTACAGGGGCGAAGCATCGGAAGTAGAGATCAGTTTCCAAAAAATGTGGGATTAAGTCCCTACAGGCTTCAATATCAATAGCAGTGGCGAACCCTTTCATGGGGGATTTGATTAAAATCTGTGTCAAATCTTTTACAAATTCAAGATTTACATCGTGTGGGATGCCTTTGAAGTCCCCTTTGTCAGTCTCACAATCTGCGGCATGAAATATTTTGCCGCCAGTTCGTGCAAGCCAGATTGCATCAAAAGAATCCCATTGTTCATCAGTCCCAATTATACCAGCCACAGCAAATACCTTCCGCTTTTCCCCTTCGTGGCTTTCATCTCCGTAGACCGTGAGCATAATGGCAACGGGCCTCTTTTTTCTGGCTTCTCTAATTTCCTCTACTGTTGGTACTCTAAAAGCCGATGAAAACATCTTGACCTTCCTTCCCAACTTAGGATAAACTTCACCTGTTGGCAGGAGGATCAAGGTTGCCATGGGAAGCTATCATTGATCCAGTTCTGTCTTATTCGCAATCTGGAAGATTTTATCACAACAGCCTATCTTCTACTATAGGCTTTCCACCTCTGGTTTTTTCTGCGTCTTTTCCCCTTTGGCTTAGAAGCCGAAGCCTTTCCCCATTTAGTTTTAGCTATTAGTCGTTTGATAAGTCAGGCGCTTGCCAGCTACACCCTTGAGCAGTTTGCCAGCACGGTCTGAATCATCAATTCCTTTCACAATCCGATTGCTGTACCTGAAATCAAACTCCGCAAGATAACGGTGTAGGTGTTTCTTCGCACAGTGCTGGTAAACACCCCTCATTCCACGCTTAAAAATGGAGAAATAGCCTTCAACGGTGTTTGTATGAATCTCAGGATCATCTAGGCGGACATATTCGCCTTTGGTGTGGCACACGCACCAGTGCTCGTTAAAATCAAGCCAGAGGTAATCATATTGACCTGCATCGTCGGTCATAATCCGGGATTCCTTCGCAATATTTTCTTTCAGGATCGGCACGATAGTCCTTCTCGAAAGGTTCTCTATCGGCACACTGCGAACTTCGCCCGAATCCCGGTCCACAAGCGACAGGATTTTATTCTTGTGGCCCACACCTGCCTGTACTTTCTTCCCTGGTTCATTCCAGAGGAAAGTTTCATCAGATTCGACTGTCTTGTGAAAGCCGCCCAATGGCGCAAGGTTCCCGTTCCTCATTGCTTCTCTGATTCTATGGCTCATGAACCATGCCGATTTCAAAGTTATGCCTAAAGTTCTATGAAGTTGGTTCGAGCTTATTCCCTTCTTTGAACTTGCCATAGCAAATATTGCTTGCAGCCACACTTTGAGTGGGATATGACTATCCTCGAAGATTGTTCCGATCCTGACAGTGAACTCTTTTCGGCAGACATAGCATTTGTGGAGGCCGACTCGATAGCTCTTTCCCTTCAGTTTGCCGATTCGTTCTTTGCTCCCGCAATGTGGGCAAACTGGACCTTTCGGCCAGAGCAAAGATTCGATAAACGCGAAGGCTGCTTCCTCGTCATGAAATTTAGGATCGGATAAAATTGTGTTTTTCATGGCTTTATTCCTTTCTTAAAGCCATTATACACATTATTTCGGTCGTGTCAAGTATAATATCGCGATCAAAGGGCGCCGGTATGGAAAATCAGATAGATACAAAGAATCCAATAGTTTGAAGCATATTTGCGCTAACACACTACCATCACTAGAATAAACGGCCTCCATTACGTACAGTGTTGTAAATTGTCTAGTTAGAAAAACCCATTTCTTCCCATGACGCCCACGCGGACCGGCCTTGTCTCCGACATAGGGTAATAGTAAAATAAATAGGGGTTATGGCGGCTGCGCACGACTAAAAAATACACCATGCCGCATCGAAGGTTAAGCGATATGGATAAGATGGAATCCAAAAGTCATTTTTTTATCGCCATCGCTTGTCTTGTATCCATCCCTTTGATTGGATACACGGATTACATAACTTCGCATGAGTTTAGCCTTTTCATCCTTTATTTTATTCCAATTGGGGTTTCGACGTGGTTTTTTGACAAATCATTCTCTATAGTAATAACGCTTTTAGGTAGCCTGGCGTGGCATCTTTCAGCGATATTCTCGCATAACTATTCGATAGTAACATATATATATTGGCATACAATCGCCAGATTAATAGTATTTGTTGTGATTTGGTATTTAGTATCACTTGCCAAGCTTTATATCAACAACGAAAAACTACTCAATATAGAGCTTACCAGGCATATAGAAAAAGTTGACCTAGCCAATCGAAAACTACTTGATTTTACTTTTATTGCCTCCCACGACCTCCAAGAGCCTCTACGCAAGATACAGACTTTTTGTGATATGGCTAGGACGAGATGCACATCACCAATAGACAGTGCCGGACAGGAATATCTCGATAAGATTTTCAAATCGGCGAGCCGGATGCGGCACCTTTTGTCCGATCTGCTCCAATTCTCAAAAGTATCTTCCAACTCGGAGCTGTTTAAAATAATGAATCTTGAGGGGATAATTCGGGAGGCCGCGAATCTCTTTGAGGAAGAATTCAAAGAATCGGGGGCACTGATCGAGATCGAAAATATCCCCGAAATCGAAGCTTCCGAGACTGCGATGTTGCATCTCTTTCAAAATCTGATTGAAAATGCTCTGAAATATCGCAGCGAAGAGAGCCCCCGAATCAAAATCCGTGCAAAGCGCCGTGGCCAAGAAGAATGTGATATCTTTGTGCAGGACAATGGCGTTGGATTTGACCGGCAGTTTGCCGAAATTATTTTCAAGCCTTTCCAGATGTTGCATAAGAAGAGTGATTTTAGGGGAACTGGAATTGGACTTGCCATATGCTGCACAATAGTTGAACGGCATGGAGGCAGTATCAGGGCTGAGAGCGAGCCGGGCAAGGGCTCGACATTCATCGTCTCACTGCCTCTAAGGCAAAACAGGCGCAATGGCGTGTAGTGGAAGGAAACGGCTTGCGCGACGTGCCGGGATCGTAATGACAACCGAAAAATCCCGCGCCTTGGTCTAGTGGTTTCATCAACTCGATTTGGCCCCACCCGCAAAATTCTGGCTGAGATATCTGATCGACCAACGGTAGGGAACTTTGTTAAAATCAACGGGATTCAACAGGACGCAAACACTTATATCGCTTACGTCGAGTATAATGCAGTTCACAACAAGGTACCCAACTCCGGACCCCATTTGAAAGGGCATCTGACTCTGATTAAATCTGAGAAGGGTTGGATCATCACGAACGTTGTTGCCGATAAATAAATTGGACAAATGAGCGCATATTTATCCATATTCCCCAAACTCCATTCGGGCTTGGCGCTTCCTATGGAAAGTGGGAATTTTATTGGGAGGAGAGCCTGGCATAGGCGATGTTTTTTAACGATGTCCGCCGCCACTGTGGCCACCACCGCCGCCACTGTGACCACCACCACCGCCGCCGCCACTGCTACGCGAGCCGCCGCCACCTCCCATCTTGATGGGGAAAGCGAGATTGATGCCCGGCGATTGATACACATCTGGGGTATAGACGACCGTTGGAGGCGCATAGACGCGATACCCTTGGGCAGCACCTTGGCTCATTGTCTGCGCGTGGTTCATTAGAGCTCTCGCGCCTGCCTGAGCGTTGGCGGAACTGAGCCGCGAGCTCTGAGTGGACCTGCTTGCCCCGGCGAGGGTTGGAGAATTTCGAGTTCCCGTTGCACGGGTAACCGCATTGACCCTGCTCACCGTGCCGTTCGCATTGCTTACATGGTTGGAAAACCTGTGGTTGTGATCGTTCCTGTCGAAATCCTTCAGGATGAAGAAGCCGCCGAAGCCGAACCCTCCCCACCAGAATGGCCATGGGACCCAAGCATAGAGATAACCGTAGTCCGAGGGAGGTGGATAATAGCTCACGATGGGAGGTCCGTACTCGTCATAGTATTCCTCAACATTGGCGGGCGCTTCATATTCGGAAACCCCCGGAGGAGTAGCGGTGGAGCTTGACTGGTATTCGGAACTTGAACTTGATTCATTAGTGTATTTTTCGCCGGAAACTTCGATCGGAAGATTCATTGAGATGCTGACGTTGTCCACGGTGCGGGCCGCATCAGCCTCTGATATACTCAGGCTCCCCGATGATGCCGATCTTGCGGTGCTTTCCCTCACTTCGGCAATGATGTCGGGCGTCATAGGGTAGTCGGAAATCCATCCGTTTCGAGGCATGATGCTGGTCGAGGTCAGAGCATCTTCTGCTGCCGCTTCATCGTGCGACGAGGTTAAATTAAGAGCGGTTGCAAGCTCTACGGCAAACTCGCCTTCACTGACCAGAGGCTGTTCAATGGGGGGAAGCTTGGAGGTTGAGCTTTGAGCGTTCACTGAGCCGGTATAGGGCGCCAAAACCAGACCTGTGGCAACAAATATCACGAGTACTTTTTTCATTTAGTACTCCTTTCCGACGGACTACCCGTCATCGCAATGCCCATCAGAAAATAAACATTCAGAACCATTGTTTCCCTCAATTCTTAGATGCGCGGGCGATTGTTTTCGCCTACAAAATGGTGAATGATTTAAAATGAACTTACCCGCAATAATGCATCCAGTTGTATTCTAGTGACCTTCCATTGTTGGAGTGATTCCCTATCGTGAAATAGGGTTTGCTTTCTTGACGTTGTGGCGGTCGCGATCATTTGCCCTTTGCCTTTGACTTCGTGCGTCCGTGATGGCGGAATAACGTATCGGCAGCCTTCTTCTGGGCATCCGACATGCTGGCATAGAGAGGCTCGAAGGCCGGGATGAATTTCCTGATGCCATCTGCATGTGCCTCGGCAATTTCGCCATAAGATTTGAGATCGTCGATAGTGGTAATGCTACTTGCTTCTTCTGACCTTGCCTTGATGAGCGCCTCCATCGTTTTGGCATTGTCCCGCATCACCTTGGTGACGTGATTCCATAGTTCTTCCTGTGTCGGGGTGATCTTGAGCTTGGTGTGCAGCTCTTTAATGCGCGCCTCTACCCGATCGGGCCCTGAGACCTTGCCAGCGGTCGCCATGCCAGGCTCGGTAGATGCCGCGCGTGAAGAACTTGGACTTGCGAGAACCATAAAGGCGAGAAACACCATCGCAACAGCGAGTACAGCTGGATAAGTGAACTTACAGGCAGTACTTTTCATGATCTTTCTCCTTATAAAGGTTAGAAACACTACAATTTACCTGAATACTGCGTCAACTTGCCCCCAACTGTAGCCGAACAGAATTTCCGGGTCGGATTCGATCCAAAAAGCTCTTGGAATACCAAATGTGCGTTAATCATAAGATATTCCAATTGAAACGCAACTGGGAATGCTGATCAGACCAATTTGGGACAATTTCAGGCATACCATTCTGCCGTATCGTATTGACAGGGGATTTGAGTGAGATCTGCGAGTTATTTCAGAAATACTTGAAACTCCCTACCACATGCCGAGCATCTCTTTTTAAAGATTTTAACCGTCGGAACTCCGTGTAATTTCCCTGTCCATGCAACTATGGTGTGAGGTCAGAAAATGCCTTGACTTCCGTTTTCCTCTAGGAAAATAATAGGCCGCGTGAGGGACGAGTTTTCAACTGTGGAGGCCACAAAATGACGTGGTACTACTGGGTCCTGACCTGCTGGATTGGCCTGAACATGCTTGTGATTCAGTGGTTCTGGGTTCTCGGGCTTCTGGGCTCGAGCAGGCCACCAGGAAAAGCACTCCATCAATAATGGCGCGTTCTTTAGTCCTTGCTTGGCTGGGCGGTAAAAAAATGTTTGAAGAAAAAAGAAAATTCACAAGGTTCAAGGGCAAAGAGGCGGCATTCTCTGTTTTTATGAGATCCAATGAGCTTATGGGCTTGGGGCGAATCCAGGATATCAGTATAGGCGGGTTGTGCGTCCAGTATGTGTCTACAAAAGAGGATGCCAAAGGGTGCTCCGAAATAAAAATATTCGGTAAAAACGACCGATTCATTCACCTGGATAGGGTTCAATGCAGAATTGTATACGATAAGGAAGTCCCTGCAGGCGCTTGGGAACAGATCATCACCAGGCGCTGCGGAGTAGAGTTCAAAAACCTGTCTGTCAAGCACCTGTCCATGCTCCGGGAGTTCATCGATCATTTTGCTTTCAATGAAACCCAATCCGGTAATCCAAAGGCCTGATTACCTCGCAATCCGCATTGTGCTCTTTTTGATCCAGCCGGACTGTGGTCTTTTTTTGTTCCTCCATATCGAGCTTCTATCCATAGCTCTTAGATGTCATTAAGCGTTCTTCACGCCGCATTAATCGTCCAAGCTTGAAAGGGTTGAATCCACAGTGCCCGAGACGGAAATAATTCAGAGTCAAGGCCCGAAGGCCAACCTTTGTGATTTCAATGGGCACGCTTTCCAATAGGGTTGGGACAGCATTGAGGGAACACAGTGACACGGGATTTGAGCACGATCTGCGAGCTATTTCCGAAATATCTGAAACTCCTTACCGCACTCCGAGCACCTCTTTTCAAAAATCTTAACCGTCGGGACTCCAAGAATCCTGCCCACCCATGCGACAATGTTGGTAAAGGATAGCTTGGATTTCACATTCTGGCTTCCATCTGAGAGTTGGCGACCCGCCACAGGCATGATTAAACACTTTGATCCAAAGTGTTTAATGTTTTTATTCTTTTGCTCCGGCCTTGATAAGCAGTTTCTTTATCTCTTTGTGGCCAAACGCAGAGGCAGCCATCAACGCTGTTTTGCCGTTATTCATCTTTGCATTGACATCGGCCCCCTTGGCGAGCAGTACCCGCACGATTTCTTTGTGGCCATTGAAGGAGGCAGTTGTCAACGCGACGTTGCCGTTCTTGTCCTTTGCATTGACATCGGTCCCATTGGCAATGAAGCGTTTAACGGCAGGCAGATCACCGCGCTTTGCTGCTTCGAAGAAATCCTCCTTCACCCCAGCGACAGCAACCGTCGCCCACAAAGCGAAGACCACCATTAACGCCGCCAGCATTCTTGCCTTATAACCCGCTTGTCCTGAAACCATCCTGTTCCCCCTAAGGAAGTCTGTTGTTATGGGCGCAGCTATTTGATCACAGAAACACGTTCATGCGACCACTTTGAAGACAAGAATCCCGTATACGATGATCACGACGGTATCTTGAGATTTTGAGAATGATGATTCAATAAATACCCAGATCCTCTGATGGTCAATTATCTATTTTCTAAAGCTTGAACAGAAGCAATTTGCTCTTGTGCTTGTTTTCTAAATTCAAAAGGAGCCCCTATATTATGAAAGGGGTCTTTTGTGCCTCCTGTACCGGTTACTGTGATAGAGCCAAATCCCACAAGTCTACCTAATATACTTTGGTTAACCTGAATACCTTCAATCTTGTTGAGCAGTACCTCAAGGGACGTTCTACGAAATAAGCCAATTTTCACAATAACACGCCTGTTAGTTATCCCGAATTCAGATGTTACATACTGAATTAATGGACGAATAAATGTTATTATTGCACTTAAAATAAACATACCGGCAATTGCTACTATAAATATCCTTACATTGGCTTCTTTAATATTGACACCTACACCGTAAAACGCTAGTGCAACTATGAACCAAACTATTGGCCAAATGAAAATTACCCAGTGCAACTTGGCGCGATATACTATGTGCTCACCATCCATAAGATTGCGGTCAATGTAGCTCATAACCTCACGTCCTTTTCTGCCTTGATTTTAAGGTATAATGAATAATTAGATTGATCCGCAGTGGACCCCTTACTATTACATTAAATCGTATAACACATGTTGCGACAGTAATGATTCAGGCTGTATAACTCCTAAAATCGCACACTTGCGCTCCCTTTGGTCTCTTTCTATAGTCTCCTTGACTCTTAACTGGACGCAGAGGCTCTTGGGGATCGCATTCCATCCAAAAACGCTTTTGGAACGCCAAATAGTGCACAAATCATACTATAATATCCAAATCAAAACGCGCAAGTGATAAGCAAATGGGGCCGTTCTGGACGCCTGCAGGATGCACCACAAGCCCCGTAATTGATAGCTCCTCTCCGCAATCCAGACTGGAGTCGCGATAACAACCTTTTCAATTGATGGGCAATAACATAGGGTGTATCAGGCAATAGTTGGAGCAGAAATGAAGCGTCGTTGGTCGGTCTTTCCAGTTTTATTGAAGTGGAAATCTCGATTGGAGGGACATTGATAGAAGCAGACAGCGTAAGTCAAAACAGGGACAAGCCTGAGAATTCTCATTGGAGATATATGGCACACGCATCTCTATTCAATCTTCCGGTTCAAACAAACGGAGCTGATGGTCTTAAATTGGCGTTGATCCATATTCCCGAGAAATTGAACGGTCTTGATGCACGTATTGTTCATACCCAACACGACGAGATAATTGTCGCGGCCAAAGATGGCATAGAGGATCAGGTGCTGACGATTGTGAAGGAGTCGATGGAGGCAGCATTGGAGCGGATTATCCCAGAAGTCCCGTTTATCGCGGAGATCAGGGTGGCTGAGGCAAAAGCCTTCTCCTATAGATGAGATAATTCATGATAGACAACTGAGTCTCATTGGAGTCCGGCTAGGGGCATCAAAACTAGCGGGTATAAATCTATAAGTAGATGGATCACTATGGGCGCGACCAAACTTTTTCTCCAGACATAAATCAGGGCCACAATCATGCCTGAGATCCAGATGGTTACCATAGTAGCGAGTCCCTCATACCCATGTCCCAGGGAAAATAAAACCGATGAGATTATGACTGAAGCTGAGAGGCTGCCTGTGAGGCGGCTAAAGCGAAGCATAAGGTAGCCCCTAAAAATCGTCTCCTCTGCTATCGCAACTACTATTATCAGGACGCAGACCAGCAAGATTTCCTCAGGACCATTGAAGACCAGAAATTTAGGCAGATGGTTCATCTGGGACGAGAATCCAAGGTGTTGGAAACCTTTTTCGATCAACGACACGCAAACCATCAAGGGCAGGAATAATCCGACGCCCAGGGCGGCTTCTTTTTTCATTCCATCGAATTTCCACCCAATGTTTGTGAAGGGTTCGCCGTTTCGCCATAGAAAGAAGGCGATCAGGCTTATATAGGCAAGGTCATTGAAAATGAGTGAGCATGACAAAATCGGAAAGTGTGGGTTTCCGCCTTCTAAAGTAAAAAAGGAGATTATCATCGGAGGCACCATAAAAAAAAGGAAGACGAGGACCTCAAAAAGATCTCTTTTTCGATCTGCTCCGAGATTTGGGATATCCAAGATTATCCTCCTCCGGAAGAAATAAAGTGTCTCAAGTTCAAAACTGCGGTCAGTCCACAACATCATCTTGGACACCCTCAACGCTCGTTCGATTATCCTATGTACCAATGGAACACGCAAGGGATATGACAATGGAGCTGGCCTGTTCTACTCCCTCAAAGATTGGTGGATACTGGCTCCAAGATCATTGGAACGGTGCACGACGAAATAATTTTCGAAGTTTGGAAAAAAAACAGAAGATACGGCAACGATACTCAATGCACAACCCGCCTCGGCTCAGATCCGGAGATGTGATTTCTGCTCGATTTCCCTTTTCTTTTATCAGCATATACAGGCTTTGTGACCTCGGTACGAATTTCCTGAATGGATTTTTTTTGTTGGAAGCGCTTCAGAGGCCGGTAGTCCAAAAGCAGCAAGGTAAAAGGAAGGGTCACCAGCATGGGTTTTGCCATAAGCATGCATTATTCAGGATAATTCATGTGGATGAAAATCCACCTAAGAGTGCACTCGCGGTTCCGGCAAGCCAACTTCATATCGGGAGAAAACTTGTGAGATGTGAGTCCTGAGTCCGTAGAATGATGAGGGCAGTGCGAGGGTTATGTCATCCCCGGCGCAGAGGGGGATAAGAACGGCTTCCCGTAAGCAGGGGATGACATTCAGACCGGGCAACTCTTTTAATCGATCAATAATTTATTCTCTTTTGCCTCTTTCATCAGTTGTTCTCTGAAATCGGGATGGGCAATGTTGATCATTTCCTTCACTCTTGCCGGTATCGTCTTGCCCCTCAGGTGGGCAGCGCCGTATTCCGTGACGATGTAATCCACGTCGGATCGAGGCGTTGTAACGACTGCACCCGGCGGGAATGCTGTCACTATTTTCGATATCATGGCGCCGTCGGCCTTTTTCGTCGTCGATTCGAGAACGAGAAAGGATTTTCCACCAGGGGACATTCTTGCCCCCCGGACAAAGTTCACTTGCCCGCCCGTACAGCTGAACTGCGAGAAGCCGATGGACTCAGCGCAAACCTGCCCCGACAGATCGCACATGATGGCGTTGTTAATGGCGACGAACTGGTTGTTCCTGGCAATAACATTCTCATCGCCAATATAGGAAATAGGGTATGCCTTAAGAGATTTATTTTTATGCATGAAATCGTAGAGCTTGCGAGCGCCGATACCGAAACTGCAGGTAATCTCACCTGGGTAGAGAGTCTTGTTTTTGCCCGTCACAATGCCCTTCTCCGCAAGGGTTACCATTGAATCGACCAGCATTTCCGTGTGGATTCCCAGGTCTTTGTGGTGTTCCAGGAAAAAACCGATGGCATTGCTCAGGCCGCCCACGCCGATCTGAAACGTGGAGCCGTTCTCAATGAAAGAAACGATCTTATTCGCAATGGTTTTTTCCACATCCGTAATCGGGATCTTGGGCAGTTCGGCGATCTTATGGTCTTGCTCGCAGATATAATCAACGTCCTCAATGTTGATGAAAGCTTCCTTAGATCCGTAAACGAAAGGCTGTTCGCTGTTGACCTGCAGGACAATCCTGTCCGCGCACCGGGCTGCGGTGTGCCCGTTAAAGGCCCCAACCGCTCCAAAGCTGAAATTTCCGTTCTGGTCCGGTGGCGCGACGTCCGCGACGAACACGGTGGGCTTTATGATATTTTCTGTGAGCCAGTCCGAATGGGCAAACTGGTAGGAGAGAACCTCGATGTTGCCCTGATCGAGCATTTTTCTCTCTAACGGCCCCAGGAATAACGTCGTGTGACTGATGTGTCCCTTGTATTCAGCCTTGAAATACTCAAACGGATGTAAAACCAAGGCTGAAAACATAGTCACATTCTTCAATTCATCCTTTCTCTTACAGATGGCATTGATCAAATCCAAAGGTGCGCTGCAGCAAGGACTATACCAGACGCGATCATTCGATTTTATGACAGCGGCCGCATCCTCGACAGAGACCAACTTTTTCTTGTATGCTTCTTTCCAGCTCATTTTAGACCTCCCTTCTTCATCCTGACTAGTGCTTCAACTTGGCTGTCAGCAACAGATACCGCCCCGCATTCTAGAGTTGAATTCTGCCCGAAAAACTCCTGGAACAACCTAAAGGCCCGCAAAACTTTACGATTTCCCAATCAAACATGCAAGTGATACATCTGTCGAGCGGACCGGTTTTTGGCAGTCTCAGGACTCAGTCTTCAACACGCAGGTTCAATGAACGGCCGCAGATATCACAAAGAAAGCACTGGCATTGCTCCCTCAAAGATTGCGGAATACCGGAGTTTGGATTATCGGAACGGTGCACGACGAGATAACTCTCGAAGTCCCAGATACGTTTGCAGGGGAATTCTCCGTGATTCTCAAAAAGATCATGATCCAGGCAGGCAAAGCTTATCTAGCCAGAGTACCGGTTGAAGTCGAGGTCACGATTGGGGAGACATGGGCAGAAAAGCAGGGACAGTTCAGGCTCCTGGAGAGGATGGCTTTAAATTGGCGCTGATCTGGCTTGCTGAAGGATGAGAGAACCTGATGCTCGGTCGCTCACGCATGAGGAGATCATAGTTCAGGCAAAAGGCGGCTTGGTCGATATGGGGATCAGGTCGTCTTGGAAAAACCTGTAGAAGACGGGAATTTTTGCCGGATGTCCCTTTAACAGTTGAATCCAGAGTAGCTGAGGCATCTGGGTGATGGCATTCCGTTGAAATAGAGCGGGCATCACCAATCTACTTCCGAAATATCTGAAGCTGGATCATTTAGATGCGCTGAACGCCACCTCGACCATGAAACTACCATGAGACGTTTCGAAAGGAACGGCAAGGCGTGGTCCGTTTGCAATATGCGCTACCGAGTGACCCTTTCCCGAAACTATTGTGGGTATTCCTGCCTGGAGAGCGAATCCATCCTCGGCGAGGCGCCTTCTGGCATCTCCGCAGATCATGTTGGTAAGTTCCCCTACGGCGTCTTTCACCTCATGGTTCAGGTGAGTGAAAGCCGCTCCTAGGAGGTTCGATGCAACGTAGTTGATACATCGCTCAGTGAAAATCAAAGCCATAGACCCTTGGGCCGCGCCGGTGACCCCGATTATCGCGGAAACATCTCCAATAGCAAGATCATCCGTCTTGAGAAAGGGCTTTCCGGGTTTGGCGTCAACTTTAGCCATAGTTTTCAGTACATGCATGGCCGCCGCAAGAAAGGGGTTAATAATCTTTGCATCCATCATCTGCTCTCCCTCACCGACCCCGACAAATAATCTTGGCGAGTCATTCCTCGTTCTTCGTCTTGGTTGTTTTTACTGTATTTCACGCATCAGCCAAATCGTCAATTTTGTTGATCAAGTCGAGAAGCTTCCGGTGTTGAGCAACGAGTTCCTAAATGCCCACCCTGAAGCTCTCTTTCAATTCCTTCCTCGTTCTTCGATTTGAACGTGTAATAGAGTGCATCAGCCTTCCGAGACTTGCGTGATATATACGCTTAAGCAGAACCTGTTCGACTAGTATTGCAATGTGGTTATCGGAAGGATCATCCACACACTAAAGTGTTTTTTCAGGCTATCGTGTACTCTTGAGGGTGATGACATTCCGTGCGACAGCAGAATCTGCGAGCTACTTCGTAAACACCTGAAACTCATGCCCACGCTGCGAGCACCTCTTCTCGTACATCTTAACCGTTGAGACTCCGAGTAACTTCCCCAGCCATGCGACGATGTTGGTTTTTTTGATTTTCCCCGGATTCCTCCCAGGGTGCAGATAATGGGTCAAAAAGATTTAAGCGCTTTCTTTTTCGGAAAAACCGGGTACTTTCCGGTTCTTCTAATCAGGAATTGCTCTTTCTCGCTATTGCAAGCTCATCTACCAGTTCTCGCCCAGCAGCTCGAAGTACGCCTGTGGATGGACACAGGCCGGGCACGTCTGGGGGGCTTCTTTGTGTGAGTGCAGATATCCGCAGTTGCGGCAGCGCCAGACGCTATCTTCGTTACGCTTGAAGACCCTGCCACTCTCCAGATTGGCCAATAGCTCTCGATAACGTTTTTCGTGCTGCTTCTCGGCCACGGAAATGAAACCCCATACTTCGGCGATCTGAGGAAAACCCTCCTCTTTGGCAATGGCAGCAAAGGAGGGATAAAGGTCGTTTTGCTCCTCATATTCTCCCATCGCGGAAGCAAGAAGGTTCTCGGCTGTAGTGCCGATTTTCCCCGCTGGAAAAGAGGCCATAATCTTTAAATCGCCACCATCGAGGAACTTGAAAAAACGCTTGGCATGCTCTTTCTCCTGATTGGAGGTCTCCTCGAAGATATCGGCAATCTGCACATATCCCTCTTTTCTCGCCACACCTGCAAAGTAGGTGTAGCGGTTACGCGCCTGACTCTCACCGGCAAACGACTTCAACAGATTCTGTTCAGTTTTGGTTCCTTTGAGACTGGTCATAAAAATCTTCTCCTTGATGAAATAGTGATGATAGGGCGGCCTCCTTGCACAGCCCCAAACGTGAATAGTACCTCAACCTGAGCAGCAGGGAATCTTAGAGGGCGTTTGGGGGGGCGTTTATCGCCCTAAATCCTCTCAGAACACCTTATAGCTCATAGAACCTTCCCATATACGAATCAGAAACGCAATAGAAAGGTCAATGACTCTGGTTTGGGCACTTCTGAAACACATTACGATCCTGGCAGTTTATAGCGCCTCTTTTCCATGCAGGATCGAGTTCCGAAAACCACTTTTTCACTTTCCGGACATTAAAGTGAAGGGTTAAATCGGGCAAGGGTTGTAAGCCAGATTGAAAGGCTTTGAGCAGAATCTGCGAGCTACTTCGTAAACACCTGAAACTCATGCCCACGCTGCGAGCACCTCTTCTCGTACATCTTAACCGTCGGGACTCCAAGAATCCTGCCCTGGCATGCGACGATGGTGGTAAGGGATAGGGTAGCTTGGGTTTCACATTCCAGTTTCCACACTGCGGACACTTCGCTTTTATTCGTGGATCTTGAATAATCATGACTCGACCTCCCTTGATGGATGATGTCGGTTGCTTTGGCGATTTGAGTGGAGAACAGTAGGGTGAAAGTACATGGTGGATTGGGTTATTGTCTTGCATATTTATATATGTAGGAAGGAAGCATCATTTCAGCGGCGGGTGGATGTCTGGTCCGGTGGGTCTGCAAGGAAAGACAAAAAACTGAGAATTTATGTTGGCGCCGACCAATGTGAAATCATTGGCAGAAGACGGAGTAATGGATCGGATGCATGCTATCCGCATGGACAGCCCATGAAGGTTCACAAATGTGATGGACATGGAAAGGTTGATCGGTACCATTGAGAAGTTAAGATTCAGGAGCATTATCCTGAATGCAAAATATTATTAGATGGCAGCCACCGTTTCAATACTTCGAACAACCGGTCCAGAGAGAAGGGTTTGCTGAGATAATCGTCCATCCCGGCGGCAATACATTGCTCACGGTCTCCCTGCATTGCATGGGCAGTCAGGGCAATGATGGGGGTGCGGCGAATTGCTTGTGCCCGGCCGAGTTGATTCTCTGCTTTTTGCGTCTCTCTTTCCCTGAAGATCCGTGTGGCTGCGTAGCCATCCAGTTCCGGCATCTGGCAGTCCATGAGCACAAGGTCATACGAAGTCTTTGAGAGAGCATCCAGAGCTTCTTGCCCATTGGACGCCACTTCGACACGGCAGCCAAAGCTTTCCACCATAAATCGCGCTACTTCCTGGTTTACACGCTGGTCCTCGGCAAGGAGTACCCGTGCTCCAAGGAAGGCGTTGGTTCTATCACCCTCTCTGGACTCGGACATAAGTTGCGGGGTTTCCCCGGATTGAGCGCCTAATGCAGAGGCGATGCAATCATAAAGCTGGGACTGCCGTATGGGCTTGGTCAAATAACCCGAAATGCCGTGGCGGTGCATCGCTTCGGGGTCGTAATCCTGTCTGACGGAGGTGATCCCAATAAGTTGGATGGTATCAATGCCTGGATCCGCCTTGATCGCGCGGGCCAGTTCCATACCGTTCATCCCTGGCATCATCATATCCAGTATCGCCAACTCGTAGGGGTCTCCCATCGCAACTGCATTTTTGAGCATTTCCAGGGCATTTAGACCGTTTTCAGCAGTCCCGTTGCGCATGCCCCAGGAGAGGACCTGTTGGTGCAGGATGTTACGGTTAGTCGCATTGTCAACGACGATGAGAACGCGTATATCTTTGAGACCAACAGGGCTTGCAACTTTAGGCTGCAAGGCAAGGTGACGGAACTTGAACCACAATGTAAAACGGAAAGTACTGCCCTTCCCGGGTGTGCTCTCAACCTTGATTCCTCCGCCCTGCATCTCGCACAACTGTTTGGTTATGGCAAGGCCCAGACCTGTGCCACCGTATCTTCGCGTGGTGCTGCCGTCTGCCTGCGAAAAGGATTCAAAGATATGCTCCTGGATTGCCCGGGCGATCCCAATCCCGGTGTCATGGACGGCAAAGCACAGGCGTCCATGATCTTCTTCTTTTTCTAAAAGGCTCACGCGGACGAAAACTTCTCCGCGTTCGGTGAACTTGATGGCATTGCCAACGAGGTTTGTTAAAATCTGACGCAATCGCCCGGGGTCGCCCTGCAAGGCGATGGGAATATCCTCATCCAATTGGCACAACAGTTCGAGGCCCTTCTGATGAGCGGCTTCCGCGAAGAGTTGCATGACCTCTTCAACGGACTCTCGCAGGTCAAAGTCGATGCTTTCGAGCTCCAGTTTGCCTGCTTCAATTTTTGAGTAATCCAGGACGTCGTTCAACACTCCCAGGAGCGCCTCACCGGAGTGGAGCACAGTTTTGGCAATATTCCTCTGCTTTTCATTGAGATCTGTCCCCAGCAGCAATTCTGTCATGCCAAGCACGCCATTCATTGGAGTGCGGATCTCATGGCTCACATTCGCAAGAAACTGAGATTTGGCCCGGCTGGCCGCCTCCGCAATCTCTTTGGCCTCCTTCAATGATTTCTCGGCCCACTTGCGTTCGGTGATATCTTGGCCGATTTCCCTTATCATCTGCCACATTTCATGGCTCTCAAGCGCATTGGAACTGTTGAGCAGGATGATGGAAAGAAGTGACAGGGTCAGATCGGGGATATCCGGCGCGGACTTGCCCGCCAGTCCCATGAACATTCCGCGAATCCTGGAACTGGTAGACATCACATGCAGGATGATATACTCCTCTTCAATCTTTGAAGCGACCGTGACCGGTTTCTTGTTCCGCAGGGCCCAGGCAAAAGTGCGTTCAGCGACCAAACGGTTGAACTCATCCCGGATGGCATCGCTGTAAAGTTCCGGCCGAATGCTCGCGGGATAAAATATGTTGCTCTCCTTCTCGATCAAATAAAAAGCGGTGGCTTTGAAGTGGATCAGCCTGTATATGCGGGCTCTGGTCTCATCCAGAATTACCGAGGGATCTTCAAGGTTATTGATGTTTTGCTGAAAATCCCCCAGGGATGCAGCCATTTCCAGGGCATCCAGGGCAAACCTGTTGACCTCGTCCAGGTATTCCACCCGTTTTTTCAGATACTCCAATTCTGAGTATAGCCCCTTTTCGCTCATATCTACTCTCGATTAATCCCCGTTGTCTCTAAAGAGGTCATGGACAACGGCTTCCCGCTGAATTTCCATTTGTTCAAGCACTGTTGGCAAGATCCTTGCCGAGATACCAATACACTCCCACGCCGCCTTGCTCAATGGCGGAACGAACCGCTCTCCGCTCGATCCCTTCTCAACCGCGTTGGTTATCACATCGGCCAGGTGCACTATCGATGCTTCGAGCGGATCATTGCATCGCTGCGGTTCATGGTGATACCTCACAGCGACTTCCAGCGAGACCGGCAGCTTCCATCTTTTCATAAGAAGTGAGCCCACCTCGGCGTGGTCACACCCAAAGATCGCGCCTTCCGCCTTATAGAGCAGCCCTTGGTTGCACTCTGCCTCGACGAGGGCCGCTTTTGCCCCAACGGGAAAATGGCTGTACAAAACCAGCCGCCCTATATCGTGAAGCAACCCCCCCAAAAACAAACGCTCGGTGTTTTGAATGCTTTTGTAGAACCCGATGATCCGCGAAAGAATCCCACAGGTGATGCTGTGATCCAGAAAGGACTTCATGTCAACAAGCTCGGTAGGAATATTCTCGAAGAAGGTGACCATCTTTATGCCCGTGGCCAGAGTGCTCAACTGGTTCGTGCCCAAAACCACCACCGCCCGGAAAAGCGTATCTATCTGGGATGGGTAGCCAAAGAATGCGCTGTTTACAAGCTTCATAATTTTGGCCGAAAGGCCGACGTCCCTCCCGATCGCCTCGGCCATTTTCCTCGCAGAACTGTTGGGATCTCTTATAATTTCCATCATTTCAGATACGACGACGGGCAGGGCCGGAAGCGAGACTACCTGCTGGACGAAATGGACGGGATCTATCCTGTAATTTTCCGGGCCGCCGTTGTCGTCCCACTCCGGCTCCTCATCGCCGTCCCGGCACGAAGGTGGCTGCGAAAGCCCCTTGTCCCGGCCAAGTCTTTCGGCCGTTTGAAGAACGCAGAGCTGAAATAATTGCTGATTTGCCAGATGATCGAGGTCGCTGTGCACAAACCTGCGGCGGACGAATTCTTCGGCGGTCTTCAACAGGCCGGGCTCCAGGTCTACAAAAGCGTTTTCATAAGTATCCCCGGAAGACTCGCCTTCGATATCCGCTTCGAAAATCCCCCAAGTCTCAAAGAGCCTCAGGTGGCCCTCGTTCAACTTCAACCCCTTGGCCGCGAGCAGTCGCCCACTGAGGTCTTTGACATCACTGGCCAGAACCATGTCTTTTTTCAACTGATCGACGCTAATCAGGCCCATTTTTTCAACCGCCTTTTGATTGATGAATTACCGCTTCCTGTGCTCAAGCGCCCAAGGATTCTTAACACATCAATCGGCTGGATTTGTGCACACCTTTATCAAAAAAAGATGAGACATATTGTTTTAGTCATTGCTGTCCGGCTATAAGTAGTTGAAGTTGAAAATAACTGAGCGCCGACTTTCGCACTTCGTATAATATAAATAACAGGGTAATCCTCCGGCTCTGCCGGGGGACTCGCAGAGTTTGACATTTCCGGGAGTCAGGTCGTCATTCCGGCAGTGCGCCCTCACAAAAGATCGGGCGCGAACTTGAAGCGTCGAACATCGGCCCAGTGTGTAAGCGCGAACCCGAACGTAGTGAGGGTGCGCCCTCACAAAAGATCGGACGCGAACTTGAAGCGTCGAACATCGGCCCAGTGTGTAAGCGCGAACCCGAACGTAGTGAGGGTTCAGGCCGGAATCCAGGTTCTTGTGTCTCGTCAGGGCCTTTAAAGGTATCGGTTGCCAATTTGAAGCGCTGGCTATAGCTGTATACGAACCTGCGAAAATCTGCTGGATTCCGGCTCAAAAGCGCCGCCGGAATGACGATGGCGCGGTAGTCAAAGACCATGCGGATATTCTCGGAGCTATCAAGTACCGCCCAAAGCGATTATAATCATTTGTGGTGCCGGTCGTCAGAAACAGCTTTGACGGCTGGTCGAAAGACCTTGGAAAGGGAGCCCCTGCGTTTCGACAGACTCTGATGTGCCATTATCTTTTTAGGGAATGAATCTATAGCAGATCCGTAGCTGACATAGTTGATGTTGTTTTGGTTGGATAATGGTTATATTTTATCATCACTTACCGAGATATTTTAAGTAATATCTTGAGGATTACCTTCTTGTCGGTCAAGCTGAACTTTTTCCGTTCATATGAGCCGGAATAGAAACAAATCCCGCATCACAACGAAAGGAGGTGGAAGTTATAAGGCTCTGGGTATTCCCATTCATCCCGATGTTTATGATTGCAGCGCTGGAAGATAAGCCCCCGACCCTTCTTAGGCGCGCCTTTCCGTTTTTCGCGGGGAACGGATAATGACCGGCTACAGAACTGGTTTAAAGCGGTTCAATCCGCAATTCCGTAAGTGCAATGCCCAGGCGCCTGTCATCACCTCCCAGCCCTAACTCCTTTGACGAGCAGGGTGACGGAACATCGATCTTTATGATTTTCGATCTTTGTGGGTTGTTAAATTCGAGCACTCTCTCCTCAGGTGAAGTCCCCAATGTAAATCTGATGGCGTTATCTCCAACGTGGGCCGCAAATTCTTTCCCAACATTTGGGCCAAAAGCGTGTGCGACAAGATGAACAGTGAATTTTTCCGGAAAAGGTTTAGAAAATTCCAGGGTCACAACATCACCTGAAGACCATGTCCCCCACGGCTCAGCGTAGGACAAGCCACGTGCGTACGAAATAACGCCGGGCCATGAAAATTTCCTGAAGTCTACGGTGGTTGTGCAAGTCGCACGCGCGAGTGTAAAACCATCCATTGACAGTTGGTAGCACATATTTTCAGGTAATGAATGGTCTCCGATAACTAAAATCCATTCTTTCCCAACGGGGAGCTTAGAAACATCATAGGCAGCTCCCATGGGAATCGTCTGAAAAGATGCTTTGGGGTTGTCAAGGTAAAATAACGAGCGGTATATGCCGCATTCATCCGAGCCGACAATTACAAGCCTGGAAAGCTCCTCATTCGATACATTCGACAGGTAGTGTTTTGTAAAAATCCCTGCCCTGTCAAAAACGTTCGGTACAAGACGATGCCTGAGTTCGCCATTAACATCGTAAGTCGAAAAAACCACCGCAAGCGGCATTAGCAGATAGAGGAATACTTTAGCCCCGGCCTGAGCCGAATATACCCATAAAGAAAGGGCAAAAAAGGATATTCCACTCAAAACATAGAAGACAATCGACCTAAAAGTAAAACCGCGTAACTCCGGGCAATCAATAATGTTTGGTGCATAGGGGGCCAAAAATGTATAAACGGCGTACAAAATCGCTGCTCCAATTGGAAAAGCAACAATCGCCCTCAGTTTGAGCATGTTAGCGGTTTGCTCTAACGATAATTGAGAAGCTACGATAACGAGCAGCAAAGGGAGCGCAAAATTATAATAGCGCATATGAAGATGCGTAGTCGTTATGTCTATGCCTGTGCCTGCAATAGAGGCTGTAAAAAGACTGACAACCAGAATAAGGCTAACTAAGACCAAAAGCGCATAAACAGCAATCCTATGACCGGATCTCGTTTCCTCTTTACAGAATGCAGACTCAAAGGAAGCTTTGATTGCAAAAGCGATGGGCATCCCAAACATTAAGCAGATCGCCAAAATATGGCCTCTAGCACTTTCAGTGGATAACGAAAGAAGTTCGAAGTAACTGGATGTTGTTCGGCTCGCGATTGAAGTGTAAAATGCGCCGAAAATGCTTACCCCGGCTTTACCTACAAGCAGATAACCAATTGAAAATTTTACCGCAAATGCAATGGCGACAAAAATAAACGCGTTCCATATTGCCTGCAGCGCCCATTTACCTTCTTTTATTCTGCCGGCATACAGAATATAGACTACGATTGCCGGCAATAGAAACAGGGCGTGCGGCTTAATCAGTGCAGAAAGGCCTAATAGTATTCCTGCAAAACACCATGACCTCAAATCAGACGTGTTGTCTAACCTCAAGATAAACCATGTGAGGAGCCAGAATGCGAAAAAATAGAGCGCCTCTGGCATGTAGTAAGCAGTATAGCTGTTAATTGGTCCCAAGACTGCCAGCAACGCAACAAGTGATGCTATCCGCTTGGTGGAGACTCGTCTGGTGGTTAGATAAATAAACGGCATGGCTGCAATAAAAAACAGGGCGTTAAGTATTCTTGCACAATTGAGAAATCCGTCACCACAAATGTTGGTTAAACGATAAATCAATAGATATAGATAATCCGGGAGCGGTGAATATCTGAGCGGTAGCAGTCTGGAAAACTTGCTATAATAGTACTCATCTGCAAAAACAACAGGGTAAAGGCCACAATTTCTAAATAAAAAAGTGAGAAACAATACGACCGCTGCAAAATAAAGCCAATTATTTTTAAGTATTGTACAACGGTTTGAGTTTTCCGTCATACGCGACCCTCGATGTGTAGTTTTGGGTTATTTGCGATGTAACGGCCGCCGGGGTATTGAGGAGATGTCATACGCCAAAAAGGCCAAAAGGAATTGAATGCCGATTATTATTGGGATTGCGGCAAGCATCACCGTGCCTGCCGGTGTTGGCAATCCTTTTTGCCAGGAGATTATCCAGTGATAGCCTCCGAATACAACCCCGAAGATAACCATGAGTAATCCAATGGGTAACTGAATTGACGCAAGAGACATATCTCTGAGGTAGTAGTTGTAAAAGACTCTTTTTGCAAAATTCCGGATATGTTTAAAGAAAAACTCGCCGGCAATTTTCGAGATTTTCATATTACTTACTTCGCTTCCATATTTTGCGTCCAGCGGAATGTCGACGACGACTGCGCGCAGCGTATTCAGTCGAAAGAGCATATCGGTTTCAAAAAAGTAACGGCGGCTGATTTTTTTGAACGGTAGACGCCTTGCTACGTCGCTATGGATCGCCGTGTATCCATTGGTTGGGTCGAAAAGGTCCCAATAGCCTGACGACAGCTTGGTTATTAACGACAATGCTGCATTGCCAAACAAGCGAATCTTTGGCATTGCGCTGATTTCTTCCAGGTCAAAGAAACGGTTTCCCTTCGTATAGTCCGCCTCGCCGGCCAGGATTGGCGCTACAAAATGGGGGATCAGACTTGGGTCCATCTGGCCGTCACCGTCAACCTTGACGATAATGTCCATCCCGTCGGCAATTGCAGCTTTGTAGCCGGTCATCACTGCACCGCCGACTCCCTGGTTTTCGGAATTTCGAATGACCTTGACTCGCTCGTCTGTGCAGTGGCTTTTTACAAAATCTCCCGATCCATCAGGACAGCAGTCATCGACGACATAAATCCGATCAACCTCTGCGCCAATCCGAGCTATTACGCCGAGGATCTCTTTGCTGACCTTATAGCTTGGTATTACAAGTGCAATTTTGGGGTTTGTGGCCGTCGCGTTGTTTCCGGCCATTTGCACATTGATGATGCTCAGTTTGCACCTCTACTGCGAAAGGGACAACGGCGTTAAAAAATCGGCACCGATCGCTATTCGCTATCTCAGGACCTCACAACCCGTTGCCCGCACAACGACATTTCCGATCTACGATTTCACCGATGAGCGCAGATCAGTCGCGCAATGATCTCTAATGCTCGTGAACGTGTTCACCCTGAAGCTTTTCATGACCAGGGTGATCATGATCGTGTTTCCCGTGCTCACCATCGTGGGAATGAGCTTCGTGTGCTCTCCCGTGTTCGTGCTGGTGCGCGTGAGCATGGTCGTGTTCGTGTCCGTGCTCGTGAGAGTGCCCGGCATCGCCATGCCGGTGGTCATGAGAGTGGTGGTGAGCATGCATGTGTTTATGATCGTGACTATGTTCCTGTTTTTCGTTCATGTCGATCTCCCAACCCAAAATGGTTCAATTCGAATGATGATCATTATCTATTCAAGTAGGTCTACCGGAGCATGTCGTCAAGTCCCCGAATAGTTGTTTCATTATTGAAAAGCTGCTTTAGGGGACGTTCCAGACGGAAACGCCCATTTGTGAAGAGCTTTGCCCGACGTGTGGCGCCGGGAAAGCCTCGGCGTCTATTGCTCAAAAAAACCAGTCATTGAGGCCTCCTCGATCACCTTTCCCGCTATTGCATGCTGAAAGTCGGCCAGAGTTGCGTTGGGCTTAAGATCCAGCCTGGTATCTTTCAGGGCGTAGATAGTTATGACATAGGCATGAGGGCCGGTGCCTTTAGGAGGTTGCGGCCCGCCATATCCGGTGTCGCCGAATGAATTTCTCATCTCGAGTGCGCCGGGCGGAATATTCTTGCCCGAGGCCCCTTCAGGGAAAGAGGTTGCATCCGGCGGAATATTTATCACCATCCAGTGTACCCAGTTTCCGGCAACCGGATGATGATCCACGATAGACAGTGCAAATGATTTGGCGCCTTCGGGCGCTCCTGTCCATTTCAAGGGCATGGAAATATTATGTCCTCCGACGGCAGGTCGCGCATAATTGTTGGGAATGGCCCCCCGGTCCTTGAAGGCAGGGGATAAGAGCTGCATCGCAGGAGCCGATGGCAAGGGGGCTGTTATCAGCAAAACTGTGGCGGCGAAAAGCGCAATCGTGAGTATCCTATTCATTTGGACCTCCTTAATGCAGTTTAGACAATTCATTTAATTATCGAAAAAGTAAGCTTAAGGTCAGGATGTAGACCCACAAATGCCTCTGTATACGCAATTCTCTTCGCAGGCGCTGCCTTCCGTGAGCCAGAGTGGTGACACGTCCCCGGCAAAGATTGAGTTGAGCGCGGCGCCGGCGCCCTTCTCCCAGTCTTTCAGAAAGGGGCCGTGTTGTTCGGCGGGATCGAACATGACCTGGTGTTTCATGTTTCCCGGAGATCTAAGTTCGATGAAGCCTGCCCCGCAGTTATCGTTGGCTTTAAGCGCGCCGGCGACATTTCCCCTTGACAGCGCTAGCAGATATGCCGGGAGCTGAGGCTCATTATTCTTATCGATTACCTCGTCCCTGCGGGGAAGCCTGCCGGTCTTGTAATCCCAGCAGATAACGCCCTGTTGGGGGTGTGAATCGATCCTGTCGAGCCGCCCCTTGATGCGGGTCTCGCAACCATCTATTTCCAGGCCCTCGAATGGCCTTTCTACAGCCACCCATGACCAGCCGTCCAGCATTCTCTCCCGTTCGGCATCCAGCCACTTTAGCAATAGACCAGGGCGGCCGGGCTTTCCTATCAGCCGCTCGAGTTCGACTGTCCATACTGCATGAGACAGACGGGGCCCGATGGCGCCGGTTATGGTTTGTTTCAAAAGATCTGACAAAGCTTCGAATTCCAGTTCGGGTTCTGCGAATTTTTCTATTGCGCGTAAAACGAAAGAGGCCAGGATCCCATGGACGTTCTGACCCCGTTCACGTGCCGGGATTCCCGGCTCGAATTCGTCAAGCTCTTCTAGACCCAGAACATAGCGGAAGAAATACCGGGCCGGGCAGACCAGCGCTGACTGCAGTTGGGTGACCGAAATCCGGTCGGCTATCGGGAGCGGTTGGATTTGGAACTGAGACCGGTCTGGTTCGCAAACAGATATCGTGCTTTCAATCGGAGCCCAAAGGCTAGTTTTCACAATACTCTGCTGCACCCACCGGGCCCGCTGCATAGCCGGAAGGCTGTGCTTCCAGGGTATTACAGCATCGATATTTTTTTCGCCATCTTCTGTCCAGAACGGCGACGGAATGCAGATTCCACCATCTTTTGAAGCGGGACGGCTCAGGACGATCCGGGGAGCGGCGGCGAGAAAATTCGTATAAAGGTGGCGCGCAAAGGCGAACTGGCTCTCGATAGTCCCGCCAAGCACCTGCCGGCGTTCCGAAGAGCTGAGCAGGGGGAGCGATCTAACCGGCTGTGGGAAAGATCCTGAAAGCAGGCCGGGGATGAATATCTTGCTAAAAGAGAGCCCACGGGCATCGAGCCTGCCGAGGACCTGGATTCCGGCGTCCTCGAGCCCGCTCTTCTGGACCCGCACGCGGCTTGCCGCGGCAGTCAGGAACTCAAAAAATTCGTGTGCGCTCAGGCCGGTCTCCCCAAAGACCGTTTCGAACTCAGAGATTATTTGAACCAGGTTGTCCCATGCAATCCGGTCCAGTTCGTTGGCGAGCACCGGAAACTGGAGGGCCGTCCAGATGTTGCGCAAGGTCTGCGCCCACTTTGAAACCATTTTTACGCCACTCTCCAGAAACGGAGCTATAGCAGCCCTTATCCCGCCGCACCCATCGGGAAAGATTTCTTCAGCCGAATCGCGAACAGCCTCAAGCAAAGGGTCGATTCCATTTTCGACGCCCTTTTCACGCCAGGTCCTGTCCCAGAGGCTCAGACGCCGGTTCCACCGGGAGAACGAACCATAATATGGGGAGCGCAGAAAAGTGAATAGGTCATTGCGTTTCTCACCGCCCAGGGCGCACCGGATCGGCAGCACTGCGGCATTGTATAGCCCCTGGCCGCACAGGCTCCGGTCAGGCAGAAGATTGTAGGCTGCCCATTGCGCCCTGATAGGCTCACCGAGTATATCCTTGAGCCGGTTCGAAATAGCCGGGCTGTAAAATTCGGAATCGCACAGCACGACCGCAATGTCATGAGGCGCATGTTCTTTCGCCGCTATCAGCAGGTTCTCCATAAGGCCGGTTATTTCCTGCTCGGGATCGGAGTAAACCAGGCGATCCGGCTGGGCCTTACCCGCAGGCAGGGCGAAAAATACCGCCCCGGCTTTCTTTTGCAGCTCTTCCAAAAGGTATTTTTCCCAATGGCCGGCAAATTCGAAGCCAACGAAGGCCATTCTGCTCAAATGTTCTTTTCGCTCAAGCCCCGGGACGCAGTGGGCAATTTTTTCGGGCAGCCTCGCGGGGTGAAACAGTCCCTTGCGCGCAAGCCTGTCGTCAAAGGATCGCCAGATCTTGCGCCTCCATCCGATCATCGGGCCGGATTCCTGGCCTCCTGCCGGATCTATTGCAAATCTCAAGCACTGTTCAAAGCTCTCATCGAGCAGGTGAATCAGATCGACCTCAGGGGCCTGTGGTTCAGGCGGGGGCGTCTCATCCAGACTGTCTTTCAAAAATTGCCATCTTAAAAAAGAGGATGAGGCCGGCAGCTCCTCGGGCCACAGTTGCGTCCAAAAGTTCTCCATCCATCGGTTCAGGGTGTAGATCCTCGGGGTATCCCACGCGGGTTTTCCCTCTTCGATTCGTTTTAATCGAAATAGCCGCTTTATCTGGTGGACAAACCTCTCGGTCTCGGCCAAAACCGTATAGCCCTCTTCAAGAAGAACGAGCAGCCTGTTCTGGAGATCCTGGTTGGTCATCTTAGTTAAACTTTGATTCGATCGGGGTGATTTCCAAATTTCCGCCCTTTGTTAAAGCCGCTATGCAGAAACTGGTTTTAAACGCAGTTAGAAACTATATAATAAAACTTTATCGCGCATAAGTCGCTAAATTATGTCCGGACCAGACCGGCACGCAGGATGCAAAAGTGAACTGCAAAAACGTTTTCTCCAATGTTTTGGAATGCATCGGCAATACACCGCTCATCCGCATAAACCGGATGAACCCGAACCCGGCTGTAACGTTTTATATAAAGTTCGAGGCGAAAAACCCCGCAGGTTCGGTGAAGGACAGGGCGGCCCTTTCAATGATCGAAGAGGCGGAGCGACAGGGGCAGCTCGCTGCCGGAAAGATCATTGTCGAGGCAACAAGCGGCAATACCGGAATCGGGCTGGCGATGGTCGCGGCGGTGAAGGGATATCGCGTTCTTTTCACCATGCCGGAGACCGCCAGCCTCGAGAGGCAGAAAATCCTAAAAGCGTTCGGCGCGGAACTCCTGCTCACCCCCGGTGCATTGGGCACAGACGGGGCGATCGAAGAGGCTTACAATCTTGTCAGGGAGAACCCGGACCGGTATTTCATTACCGACCAGTTCAATAACCCCGCTAATCCTGCCGCTCATTATTATGGCACAGGACCCGAGATTTACGAGCAAACGGAGGGCAAAGTAAGCACCATCGTCGCCACACTCGGCACGACCGGGACAGCTATGGGGATTCTCCGAGCAATGAAGGAAAAAAATCCGGCCATCAGGGTTGTTGCCGTCGAGCCTCTTCCCGGGCACAAGGTCCAGGGACTCAAGAACATGAAAGAATCCTATGTCCCCGGGATTTTCGACCGGTATGCTCTGGATGAGATTGTCCATGTGAAGGACGAGGATGCTTTCGATGCCGCGCGAAGACTGGCCAGGGAAGAGGGGATATTTGCCGGTATGAGTTCCGGGGCTGCGATGGCGGCCGGAATTCAGATAGCGTCCGTCATGGAGGAAGGCGTGCTGGTTGCAATCCTGCCGGACGGGGGAGACCGCTATCTGAGTACAAACCTGTTTACAACAACGATCGAGCCGGACTTCAGGTTCTATGATCTGCTGGAGCGGCAGAAGGTGGAATTCAAACCTGTCAAGGAAGGAAAGGCGCGCATCTGCGTGACCGGACCTCCGCTGGATCAATCCCTTTCGATTTCGGATGCACGGCGATTCCTGCTTGCAGACCTGCTGTCCAGGTTTTTTCAGGCAAAAAATTTCTCGGTCGATGAGGTCGTTCTCATTCCCGATTTTGACAGCCGCACCATAAACAGCTCGATTGCCGCCGGCATGTGCCTCGGGCCCTACACGCAGCAGCGATTCGAATCCTTTCTCGGCGACCTGGATTCCCTCGGCATAAACAGGGCCTACCGATATCCACGGACGACCGAACATCTCGACACGATAATAGAGTTCACCCGGCGCCTGATAGCTGCAGAGTTCGCTTACGACAAACTCCGCTCGGTCTATTTCGACCTGTCCAGGAGCAACGGCTACGGGAGACTCTCCGGGATCGACCCTAAAAAAGTTCGCGCCGGTAAAACCGTTGACCTCAGCAACTATGAGAAGCTCAACCCGAGCGATTTCGCGTTGCTCAAAAGGGCAACCCTCTCGGAACTCAAAATGGGTGCCTGTGTAAAAACCGACTGGGGTAACGTCATTCCGACGTGGCATATATCAGCGGCTTCGGCTGCCATCCACGATCTTGGGCCACAGATAGACGTTGTGGTAAGCAGCATGGATTTTCTTTTCCCGCACTTGGAAAACGTGAGGGGAATCGGCGAAGCCCTTACGGGCAAGCCCTTCGCCAATATCTGGATGATCGCCGAACGTGTCTGGTCGGCAAGGAAGGGCAAAGGGACCGACCGGGTGGACGAAAGCAAGCCCGTGCGGGAGCTCTTCGCAATGGGATTCTCAGCCCGCGAGGTGAGGTACTGGCTCCTTAGCACTCATTACCGAAAGCCGATCCAGGCTACCTTGGACAATATCTACAACACGGTCAGAGGATTGAGGCGCATTGACGAATTTATTGTAAAGGTCCGTGCCTTTGAAGACCCGGTTGGGGAAAACGCACAGCTCTCCGAGATGATCTGCACTCTCGATCGGCAATTCCTCGATTCGCTCGCTGACGACCTGAACCTTCCCAATGCTCTTGCCGCCATATTCCGTTTCATTCGTCAGGCAAACCCGATAATCGATCGAACCGGGGTGAGCAGCTCACAGCGGCTGCAAGTCCTCGAAATATTCCACTTAGCTGACTCTATTCTTGGTTTTTTCGATCTGAGTTCGCGCCTGCTCAGCCCGGCTGAGGAAAAATTGATCCGAGACCGCGAGATTGCGCGAAAAAAGAAAAACTGGGCCGACTCCGACAGAATCAGAAACGATCTGCTGAAGTGCGGCATCCGAGTTATCGACACTCCTGCCGGGAGCAAATGGGAATATTGCAAGAACGGTGAACGGTGAAAACCCAACTTCTTGAACCACGGATGGACATGGACAGTGAGCAGAGAAAAAACCAACTTCTTGAACCACGGATGGACACAGATGGACACGGATAGTGAGCAGTGAGCAGTGAGCAGTGAATGATGAGTGATGAATGATGAATAGAAAACAGAAAAAAATAAATCCTCTTGGTTCTACCGATAAAGATCAATTCCCCATTTAGAAATTTAGGAATTCAATCCTCCAATCCCCCGATCCCTCAAAAGAGTGACATGGATTTCACCGCGGAGAACGCCCTTTGCGGGCTCAGAACAACTCAGGGGGCGGTGTGAAGAGTGTGATCACGTTATTCATTTTTCAAAGAGCCGGGGAAGCCGGCGCAAATTATTGACTTCAGAGGCGAATGGGCAGTTTTCCTGTAAATACAGGCCAAATACAGGTGAACGGTGAGCGGTGAACAGGGAAAAACCCAACTTCTTGAACCACGGATGGACACAGATGGAGGAGCATAGCGGGGTGAATAGTGAGCAGCAAAAAACCAACTTCTTGAACCACGGATGGACATGGACAGTGAGCAGTGAAAAAAACCAACTTCTTGAACCACGGATGGACATGGACAGTGAGCAGTGAAAAAACCAACTTCTTGAACCACGGATGGACACGGATGGACACAGATGGAGGAGCATAGCGGGGTGAATAGTGAGCAGCAAAAAATAACTCCTCTTGGTTCTATCGCTTCGCGAGGCACAGTGATGAGTGAAGCGAGAAGCGGGAAGCAGGAAGCGGGAAACAGTGAGCAGTGAGCAGTGAAAGACCCAACTTCTTCAACCACGGATGGACATGGACAGTGAGCAGTGAACCGTGAACCCTCACTTCGCTCGGGTTCGCGCTAACACTTACGGCCGATGTTAAACGCTGAACCCTCACTACGTTCGGATTCGCGCTAACACTTGCGGCCAATGTTATACGCTTCAAGTTCGCGTCCGATCTTTTGTGAGGGCGCACCCTCACTTCGCTCAGGTCCGGGCTAACATTCCGAACCTGGCTAAATGCTTAAAGTCCGGGCACGATTTTTTGTGAGTGCCCAGTTCGCGCCCGATTTTTTGTGAGGGCGCACAGTGAGCAGTGAAAAAACCAACTTCTTCAACCACCACGAAGAAAAAATTGCTTACCCCTTCATGAACTTCGTTTTTTCTTCCAGGGCGGTGAAACGCTGATCCAATTCCGCCAGCGCAAGCGTCTTGTGAACACCTTCGGCTAAATCCATTACGGTCCTAGCCTCGGAAGGGGTGACTCCTGCACGAATCTTTGCCGTCAGAGCCGAAAAGAGTTTTGGGATGTCGGCTATGGAGCTGACCTCAGGGATGTCAATCTCGATCGGGGCGTCCTTTTTCGGAGGGACCAGGCGCTCGATGCAGATTCGAAGGCAGGTCAAATCGCCCTCCAGGGCCAACTGGACCACTTTTCTGACGAGAGCTTCGGCCTCGCCGTCAAGGAGGCTCTGTGCAAAGATCGTGGTCGCGTTTCTGGTCCCTTTGGGTTTGCCCTGCGGATTGCCGGATTGCCCTTTTGGGAACCGGCCGCCCTGTAAATTCAGGCTGGATTCAGGTGACATGGCTCGTTACCTCCGTGAAGCGTGAAGCGGGAAGCAGGAAGCAGGAAGCAGGAAGCAGAGAACAGCGAACAGAAAAAGCCGAATTTTGCAAACTCTGCTCGACACCTGCAGTTAGTCGGTAATATCTGTACCATGAAGGGATTTAATGCTGCCAAACGGCAACCAGAAGCGGCAACCAGAAGCGGCAATAAAAACGGCAATAGAAGCGGCAAAAGAAAATGGAGCGGGAAGCGAGAAGCAGGAAGCGAGAAGCGAGAAGCGGGAAGCGGGAAGCAGGAAGCAGGAAGCGGGAAGCAGGAAGCGGGAAGCGAGAAGCGAGAAGCAGGGAGCAGTGAAGAGAAAAAAAATAACTCCTTTTGGTTCTACCGCCACGCGAGGAGCCCTCAATTGAGATAGCTACGATTTGATCGGACAGTTAAGGCTTTTGAAAGAGGATAGTCAAGGGTATCCTTTCTGTGGGCAAACAAACTATGGAAAGGAGTACGCCATGACTATCCATGAGAAGCTTATCAAGAACAGGCTCGGATTGCTAGAGCTGGCAAGTTACCTCAAGAACGTCTCTGAAGCCTGTCGGGTAATGGGCTACAGCCGGGACACCTTTTACCGCGTAAGAAATGCGTATGAGGAAGGTGGCCTGGATGCTCTCAAAGAAAAGACCCGAAGAGTTCCCAACCTGAAGAATAGAATCCCCGAGGATGTGGAAAGAGCTGTCGTTGAGCTCGCCTTGGAGAATCCTTCACTTGGCCAGGTAAGGGTTAGTGATGCCCTGCGCCAGGAAGGTATTTTTATCTCGGCTGCCGGCGTCCGCTGTGTCTGGCTGCGCCATGGGCTTGAAACCTTCCAAAAGCGCCTCAAAGCCCTCGAAAAGCAGGTCGCCGAGACTGGCAAGGTACTGACCGAGGCCCAACTCCGGGCTCTTGAGAAAGCAAAAGATGAAAAGACTGCCTGGGGCGAGATCGAGACTGAACACGTCGGGTATCTTGGCGCCCAGGACACCTTCTATGTGGGAACTCTCAAAGGCGTGGGCAGAATCTACCAGCAAACCTTTATTGACACTTTCTCCGCAGTGGGTTTTGCCAAACTCTACAATACAAAGCAGCCCATAAACTCGGCCGATCTGTTAAACGACAGGGTCATTCCTTTCTTCGAAGAAAAAGACATTCCTCTTCTTCGGATTCTCACGGATCGGGGGACCGAGTTCTGCGGAAAACCGGATTCCCATGACTACCAGCTTTTTCTGGCCATCAATGACATCGATCATACCAGGACCAAGGTGAAGAGCCCGCAGAGCAATGGAATATGCGAGCGGTTCCATAGGACCATCTTGGAGGAATTCTACTCGATTGCCTTCCGGAAAAAGATTTATACAGGAGTAGAGGAGCTTCAGCAGGATCTGGACGCCTGGCTTGATTACTACAACACCAGGAGGCCACACCAAGGTAAAAGGTGCCAGGGAAAGACTCCAATTCAAACCTTCTTCGGAAATCTTTCCTTGGCAAGACAGAAGATGTTAGATAGAAGGGAGCTGCCTCTGACAGCTTAGACTTTCTCTTACATACCCACGGAAAGGATGCCGTTGTCAGATCGAATCGTAGTCAGTGCACCTCAATCCCTCAATCCCTCAATCCCTTAATGAATATTCTGATTCTCGTACTTCTCTCCGGCATAATCACTCTCATTGCTCAGGTCAGTGTTTTGATCTGGGAAGATGATCGAAGCGCTGATTTTCCTCCCGCCCGGGTTGTAGCTAAGACCCTGGGCAATTTGTTCGGTTTTCTTCAGTTGTTCTGCTTTGTCCAGCGATTCCTTCGATATTTGAACCGTGTCTGCAACCCTGCTCTGTTGAACCGAGGATTTTGATCCTCATGCTCAATCATTTAGAGGACGATTTGTCCAATTCGGCAGAGACCCGCTTGGTCAGATCATCTTTTTCATTGCCTTCGAAATACAGAGAGCTCTTTTCAATAATAAAGTCATACTTCTCATCTCTGCCGATCTTTTTCGCCACATCACGCACTTTCTTGAGAATAGGCGCCCTGGCGGCACTTGCCTGCTCCTTGAATTTAGTGCTTGATTCGGAGCGCATCTTTTGCAATTCCGTGTACATGTCGCTTAATTCTTTCTCCTTGCGGCCCCTGGCTTTCTCGTCCATTACGTTTTTTTTCTTATCGTATTCATCCTTGGCGGTCATAAAAGCGCTCCCCTTCTGCTCCAGCGCGCTGTTCAAATTGGTCTCCTCTTTTTTCATCTCCTCGAGAAACTTTTTACCCGTATCTGATTGTATTATCGCCGCCTGGAGATCAAAAAAGCCAATCTTCAGCGAACCACCGGCTGCAACTGCGTTCACAGAAAAGGCCAGGGTAATGCCCGCCGCCACTAAGACACATCCAAAAAATCTCTTCATTTTTTTTCGACTCCTTAAACCTGAATAATGCGCCAACTTGACTGTCAAAGAATCCCGAACCGTATTTCCGGCTGGGATTCCATACAAAAAAGCTCTTGGAATGCCAAATATCTGTAAATCGTACGATATTCCAATCAAAACCTGCAAGAAAAAAGTCGATCAGACCATTTTGGGCAATTTGAGGACATACTTTACAATACGCCGGTCCAAGCAAATGGAGCTGATGGTTTCAAACTGGCCCTGTACCTCATTTTACGTGCGCTGGAGGGGATTGACGCCCGTATTGTTCATACCCAACACGACGAGATAATTGTCGAGGCCAGAGATGGCATATAGGATCATGTGCTGGGGATTGTGGTGGAGTCGATGGAAGAGGCATTTCAGGGGATTATCCCAGAGGTCCCGTTTGTGGCGGAGATCGGAAGAGGAGAGGAAATCTTGAGCTAAGCGCCGCTTCAGACCGTGCCCGATAAAGCTATTTCGCGCAGGCCAAAGTCTCATGCTTCAAACTTGGGACCACAAAAAACATCGCCAAAGCGGCAAGGAGCCCCAGAACCCCCCCAAAGTAGAACGGCGCCGTCGGTCCAAACGCACTCCAAAGGAAGCCCCCTATGATCGAAGCCGGCAGAAGGCCGACACCAACGAGGGAAGCGTGAATGCCCAGCAATGTTGCGCGGCTCTCAGCAGGGCACAGCTCCGATACGAAAGCCTTCTCGACCCCTTCGGTCAATCCGCTGTAGAGTCCGTAAACAGAGAATAAGACCCAAACATGCTCTCTTGCATATGCAAGTGAGAAGCCCAAGTAAACGAGGCCATAGAACATATATCCGCATACCAGCAAAGTCCTTCTGCCGATCCTGTCGGAAAGCCTTCCGGCTGGATAGGCGCTCAGGGCATAGATCACGTTGAAAAAAAGGTATGCGAGAATAACGTCCTGTGTCTGAAAACCAATACTGTGAGCACGAAGCAGGAGGAACTGATTGGATGAGTTGCCGAGGGTAAAGAGAAAGACAACCGCAAAAAATGCTTTCAGCTTTGGGTTGAGTTCTTTCCAGCTTAAGAAGGGATGTATCTCGACTCCTCTCTTGTAAGCCCTTTTCTCCTTGACCAGGAAAAGGACCCCCAGCCCAATCGCTGCCGGGATTAGTGAGAAAAGAAAAATTTCCGTATATTTCCCCTTTGTCGAAGTGAAAAGGAAGTAAGCCAGGGCAACGCCGACCACTGCACCCAGAGTATCGAGCGCCCGGTGCAGTCCGAACGAGCGTCCAAATTGATCTGCATTGGACGCCTCTGCGATGAGAGCATCTCTTGGAGCAGTCCTGATCCCCTTGCCGAATCGATCTATGACCCGTCCTCCAAGTATCCCTACCCAGGATGTTGCAAGGTAGAGAAATAGTTTACCGATGCTCGCCGCAGCGTAGCCGGCTATCACAAGCGGCTTGCGTCGCCTCACCTTATCGGAAACATAGCCCGAGTAGGTCTTGAGCAAGCTCGCCAAGCTTTCTGCTATTCCTTCAATTATGCCGACGATTGCGGGTGTGGCTCCCAAATTGACCGTAAGATAGAGTGGTACCAAGGGATAAACCATCTCACTGCTGATATCCGTAAAAAAGCTTACCAGGCCCAACAGGATGATGGTATTCATAGTACGTTTTTCCTTATGTTCGGCACTCTGCCGCGCTGGAATATGAACCGGAATAATGCATTAAGTGGTATGCTATGCATCCGAACCGGATTTTGGGATCGGGTTCTGCGCAAAGGGGTCGGGCCTAATGCTATTAACTTAAGAGAAATACTTGTCCTTTCAAATCCTTACGGGTTTCCGGCTGGAGTGGCAGCGGCGATGCTGTTTTGAATTTAGGCTTTCGCCCCCGGCGTCGCTTTTCCAGCCCTCGACTCTTTGTTCGATATTGCTGCCGGTCTCTTGGAAATTGGCGGCCTAGTTTAGAATGCACCCTATGTCGTGCACAGCATCGCACAAATTCCTCCCAGATGGAAGGCCATAGGCCCACATCACCAGCGGACATTAAGAGCTTGAGGAATAAGCGTGTCTGGGTTAGGGCACGTGCGAAGCTCAATTGAGCCACAGACAGGTTTTTAAGGCGGCCGGCTTCGAACATGGCGATGCGGATTAGACACAGGGCAATCATGTGCACCATGATCTCCTGGTGAAACGAACTCGGAGCGTGGCAATGCCACGAGGTGGCACGCAGGGTTTGTTTAAAATCGCGATAGAAGGTCTCGATGTCCCAGCGCATATGATAGAGACGGGCCAGCTCTGTTGCCGGAAACAAATTGGGGTCCAGCAGAGAGGTGACTAGCCGTCGTCGCCGGAAACCGTTTCTATAAACGAAAACTACCCTGACATTGAGGGTTGCTTTCTTGTGGGAATCCTTAATTTCGCACAAATAGTCACCCTGTGCTAATTTTCGCTGCACCCTGGGACGCATGTCTTCCCTGGTAGGAATGATGAAGTGGGCATGCCTGAGCAGGATTTTAAAAAAAGTGGCGCAGTAGTAGAAACCTGAGTCCAATAGAAGCAGGTCGCCTTTTTTTAGGTGCTCTATAAGCTTTAGGATAAGCTTGTGTTCCGAGGTGCATACCCTGCCATAGACAAAGCGCAGGGGCGCACGGCTGACGACGTCAAACAGGCAGCAAAGCTCGACGGCAACCGGCCCCAGTCCCTGAGACCCCTTGTGTGCGCCGAAGCCCTTCCAAAGAGATCGAGATTCGGGCAATGCCAGAGTTGTCTTGTCGGCGGCAAGCAACCGCAATCCGTTCCAACGGGTGCGCCCTTCTTTACAGGCTCTTTGCAGCCGCGATACCAGTGTGCCATGCAGCCAGGATAGAGCGTCCAGGGGAAAAACGCGCACGAGCCTTGCAAAATGCCGGCACGGAAATGGTCCATTGGATGCCAAGATCTGCCGTAGCCAAACTGAGGATCTCGTAGAGGCTAAATCGATGGGTATCCAATGAGACGGCCAACATTAGCCACAGAGTTTCCAGAGTTGCCAACTTGCGATGGCGATGCCACTCGTTTTTCAGGCGCCGCCGGTTTTCAAGCATCGCCACAACGATGGGGTCGAGCCATTGTGCAAGCATTCCCAGATCAGGTCGTGGCATGGTTATCCTCCTTGGAATCGATGAGAGCAAAGGTGGCTGGAGCGCTCTGGCGGACCAAGACCCCCTGGCGGGCTTTTTTCGCCAAAGCACTGGAAAGGGCGTCCCGGTCGGTAAGACGTCCGTAGCGCTGCTGGAGTAATTGAACGAGTTTGTCGACATGCAGGGGTTTGCGTTTTTCAGTCAGTATTTGAACGGACAGGTCAACCAGCGACTGACGCCTTGTTCCCCGCCGGTGTACGGGGGCAGGCTCTGCATCAGGATGTCCCCGCAGTTGGCGGATAGCACGCAACTGATAGTCAAGCTGAAGTTCAAGCACTTGAAGAAGGACTTCCTTGAGGTCCTCTTTTTTCATGGCAGTCACCCTCCTGAAAGAGATAATGAATATTAATCAGTATTCAGTCAGTATTACATTACATAATACGTACATTTTGTCAAGCAAAAAAAGCGGCACGAATGAAGTTATAAGAGGTACTTACGGCAGAAAATGAGAAATGTTGTGTCGATGAGAATTATAGGTAGGTTACTGAATTAACGGAATAAAACGTTAAGTTACTAGCATTAGGTCGGGCCAAACTAACAAATTAAATTTACTTGACAATAGACCTATATTATAGCTTATTTGAGCCTTAGAGGTGCAGTTATGGCATCAAAAATGACCGTTTAACCAGATAGTGAGTTGTCATACATGGCCAGAGCCAAACGACACTTCCTGCCAGGATACGCCTGGCGAGCCACAGGCCCGGCTTAGAGGTATCATTTTGGGGTCAAAAACGTGCTTTTAAGCGCTAATAAGACATGTGTTTTTAACATTTATCCATAGAAATAGCTTTATTAGCTTGGCCCGACCCTGGCCACGCTAGCCACGGGAGGCCCTGGTGTTGAGGTCGCTCTCCAGCGTTGACATTGCCTATTCTAAGTACCTGTACGGAAGAGAGACCAAAAAATCAACGGATGAATCTGGTTTTTTCCAACGCATCCTTTCGGGGCACCTGTAAAGGTTCGCTGCCGGGTTTGCCGAGGCATACCACTGCCAGAGGTACCTTCTCAGATTTCACGTCCAGTATATTTCGCATTATTTCTGCGTCAAACAAAGTGAACCACAGACTTCCAAGTCCGATAGCATGGGCCGCAAGAAGCATGTTCTGAACCGCCGCTGCACAGGCGTGCTGGTATGCAGTACCGCCGCCTTCTTTGAACTTATCTGCGCCAGTCTTGTCCGGATCTCCCACTACAACCACGAGTACTGGAGCAGAGAGCAAAAAATCGACGTTATATCGTCCCAACCATTTCCAGGCGCTCTTTTGAAACAAATCTTGCTTCAGTTTTTCAGTCTCTGCAAAAATTGTCTTCTTGGTTTCCTGGTTGGTGATAACGATGAAATCCCATGGTTGCGCATTCATTGGCGAAGGAGCCCACACGGCGGCTTCCAGGATTGTCGCAATCATTTCTTGAGGTATTGGCTCAGGTAGAAAAGCACGACAACTGCGCCTTCCTTTAATAGTAGAGAAAATGTCCATTGGCAGTCTCCTTCGTTTGAGTCGAAAGAATGCTGAGTTCTTATCATTCCTCTAAACTGCATTTTGGCTCGAAAAGCTCATCGAATATCAGGCCGCATAATATTAATTCCTCATGTACATATCAACCTGAATATGACGCCGATGGTTTCAAACTTGCCCTGTACCTCATTTCACGTGCGCTGGAGGGGATTGATGCGCGTATTGTTCATGCTCAACACGACGAAATAATTGTCGAGGCCGGAGATGGCATAGAGGATCAGGTGCTGACGATTGTGAAAGAGTCGATGGAAGAAGCATTGGAGTGGATTATACCAGAGGTCCCGTTTGTGGCGGAGATCAGGGTGGGCGAGGCTTGGGGATGAGATCCGAATCTTTGAGCAGAGCTATCCCCTCTCAAATTGCCGAAATTGGTCTGATCGGCATTTTTTCTTTCGGGTTTTGATTGTAATATCGTATGATTTACGGACATTTCGCGTTCCAAGAGTTTTTTCGGGCAAAGACCCCACCCGAAAATCCGGCTGGGATATTTGGCACTGAAGTTGGTGCATTATTCCGGATTGCATAATGTTGCCGGTCACGGTCTTTCATTCTGTCACCCTGGTTCATAAGGTCTGCCATGCCAAAAATAAAAGTCAACGGGTCCGAGTTGTATTACGAAGACACCGGTGGCCCCGGTGAAGCGATCATTTTCAGCCACGGCCTGCTGTGGAACACGACCCTGTTCGCGCCGCAGGTAACTGCACTGAAAGGGCGCTACCGCTGCATTTCCTACGACCACCGGGGTCAGGGTCAAAGTGCCGATGCGCAGGGCTCTGAAATCGGTATGGATTTGCTGACTGAAGATGCTGTTGCGCTCATCCGGGCACTGAACCTGGAGAAGGTACATTTTTGCGGACTGAGCATGGGCGGTTTCATCGGCATGCGCCTGGCGGCGCGGTTTCCGCAGTTGGTGCGAAGCCTCATTTTGTGCGAGACCTCCGCCGACGCAGAACCAGCCGAAAACATACCCAAATACAAGCGCCTTAATTTTGTGGCGCGGTGGATCGGTATTCGCGTGGTAACGCCGCAGGTAATGCCGATTCTGTTTGGTAAAACAGCACTGACCGACTCCGGCCGGGCCAACGATCGGGCCCGCTGGATGCAGCAGATGAATAAAAATCGGCGCAGTATCTGGCGCGCGGTAAATGGTGTTTTGTTTCGCAGTGCCGTCATGGGTGAACTGCCTCGCATTCAGGCGCCCACCCTGGTGATCGTGGGCGAGGAGGACGTTGCCACAGTGCCCGCCAAGGCCGCGCGCATTGCCCAGGCCATTCCCAACGCGCAACTGGTCCACATCCCCGGGGCGGGGCACAGTTCTACAGTGGAAGCTCCCGAGGCGGTGAACGCCGCCATTGCAAATTTCCTGGCACAACCGCGCTAGTCAACAGTGACTGGAATCCGTTCATATCACAAGCATGGAGGCCAGAAGGGGTCGGGCCAAGCTAACAAACTAAATTTACTTGACAACAGGCCCCTTTTATAGCTTATTTGAGCCTTAGAGGTGCATTTCTGGCTCAAAATTGATCGTTTAACCAGATAGTGAGTTGCCGGATATGGCCAGAGCCAAACGACACTTCCTGCCGGGGTACGCCTGGCACATAACACATCGGTGCCATAAGAAAGAATTTCTACTCAAATTTGCCAGAGACCGCAGGTCCTGGATGGGCTGGCTCTTTGAAGCAAAGAAGCGCTACGGGCTGTGCCTCCTCAACTATGTTGCTACTTCAAATCACGTCCATTTGCTCGTGTTGGACGGCTTGAAACGAGAGACTATTCCACGGTCCATGCAACTAATCGCAGGTCGGACCGCGCAGGAATTCAACCAAAGAAAGAAGAGGAAGGGCGCCTTCTGGGAGGATCGGTACCACGCGACCGCCGTTGAAACGAACCACCATCTTATAAGCTGTCTGACATACATGGATTTGAACATGGTGCGCGCTGGGATGGTAGCGCATCCATCGCAATGGGCATCCGGCGGATATGCGGAGATTCAGGAAGCACGGGAAAGGTGCTCCATCATCGACCATCGGGCGCTAATGTATCTGCTGGGCATACCCTCCATCGATGCCATGCGAAGGTTACGTAAGACGTGGGTGGAGGAAGCTCTTGGCGGTGCCGAACAGACACGGGAAGGCAAGTGGACGGAGAGCATCGCCGTCGGGAGCAGGAACTTTGTCGAGATGGTGAAGGGGGAACTTAGGATCAAGGCGAAGGGACGAAGGATTTCCGGAACGGATGAGGAATCAGGTCTTCGCCAATCCCAGGATTCTTACAGCAATGATTTCGATGGCAATAATGACCTTCTAAGCACAAAAAGTGCCTGTTTTGAAGAAACTAATCTATAAATAGCGGGATGTTAGCTTGGCCCGACCTAATGCTAGTAACTTAACGTTTTATTCCGTTAATTCAGTAACCTACCTATAATTCTCATCGACACAACATTTCTCATTTTCTGCCGTAAGTACCTCTTATAACTTCATTCGTGCCGCTTTTTTTGCTTGACAAAATGTACGTATTATGTAATGTAATACTGACTGAATACTGATTAATATTCATTATCTCTTTCAGGAGGGTGACTGCCATGAAAAAAGAGGACCTCAAGGAAGTCCTTCTTCAAGTGCTTGAACTTCAGCTTGACTATCAGTTGCGTGCTATCCGCCAACTGCGGGGACATCCTGATGCAGAGCCTGCCCCCGTACACCGGCGGGGAACAAGGCGTCAGTCGCTGGTTGACCTGTCCGTTCAAATACTGACTGAAAAACGCAAACCCCTGCATGTCAACAAACTCGTTCAATTACTCCAGCAGCGCTACGGACGTCTTACCGACCGGGACGCCCTTTCCAGTGCTTTGGCGAAAAAAGCCCGCCAGGGGGTCTTGGTCCGCCAGAGCGCTCCAGCCACCTTTGCTCTCATCGATTCCAAGGAGGATAACCATGCCACGACCTGATCTGGGAATGCTTGCACAATGGCTCGACCCCATCGTTGTGGCGATGCTTGAAAACCGGCGGCGCCTGAAAAACGAGTGGCATCGCCATCGCAAGTTGGCAACTCTGGAAACTCTGTGGCTAATGTTGGCCGTCTCATTGGATACCCATCGATTTAGCCTCTACGAGATCCTCAGTTTGGCTACGGCAGATCTTGGCATCCAATGGACCATTTCCGTGCCGGCATTTTGCAAGGCTCGTGCGCGTTTTTCCCCTGGACGCTCTATCCTGGCTGCATGGCACACTGGTATCGCGGCTGCAAAGAGCCTGTAAAGAAGGGCGCACCCGTTGGAACGGATTGCGGTTGCTTGCCGCCGACAAGACAACTCTGGCATTGCCCGAATCTCGATCTCTTTGGAAGGGCTTCGGCGCACACAAGGGGTCTCAGGGACTGGGGCCGGTTGCCGTCGAGCTTTGCTGCCTGTTTGACGTCGTCAGCCGTGCGCCCCTGCGCTTTGTCTATGGCAGGGTATGCACCTCGGAACACAAGCTTATCCTAAAGCTTATAGAGCACCTAAAAAAAGGCGACCTGCTTCTATTGGACTCAGGTTTCTACTACTGCGCCACTTTTTTTAAAATCCTGCTCAGGCATGCCCACTTCATCATTCCTACCAGGGAAGACATGCGTCCCAGGGTGCAGCGAAAATTAGCACAGGGTGACTATTTGTGCGAAATTAAGGATTCCCACAAGAAAGCAACCCTCAATGTCAGGGTAGTTTTCGTTTATAGAAACGGTTTCCGGCGACGACGGCTAGTCACCTCTCTGCTGGACCCCAATTTGTTTCCGGCAACAGAGCTGGCCCGTCTCTATCATATGCGCTGGGACATCGAGACCTTCTATCGCGATTTTAAACAAACCCTGCGTGCCACCTCGTGGCATTGCCACGCTCCGAGTTCGTTTCACCAGGAGATCATGGTGCACATGATTGCCCTGTGTCTAATCCGCATCGCCATGTTCGAAGCCGGCCGCCTTAAAAACCTGTCTGTGGCTCAATTGAGCTTCGCACGTGCCCTAACCCAGACACGCTTATTCCTCAAGCTCTTAATGTCCGCTGGTGATGTGGGCCTATGGCCTTCCATCTGGGAGGAATTTGTGCGATGCTGTGCACGACATAGGGTGCATTCTAAACTAGGCCGCCAATTTCCAAGAGACCGGCAGCAATATCGAACAAAGAGTCGAGGGCTGGAAAAGCGACGCCGGGGGCGAAAGCCTAAATTCAAAACAGCATCGCCGCTGCCACTCCAGCCGGAAACCCGTAAGGATTTGAAAGGACAAGTATTTCTCTTAAGTTAATAGCATTAGGCCCGACCCCGTTCGCACATGGAGTAACGGTATGCAACCACTTTCTTATCAAATTCTCCCGAGTTCATGCTGGGTCACTTCAATGCTCAATGGGTTGCTCCTACTTTATGGAGATAAAAACAAGATTCCTGGGCTCGTTTACCGGCTCCTTCACGCAGTGCTCACAGACGAAGGTGTTGCCTCCCAAGGAAGTGTAAGAAATGACTGGAAGATTGTTCTGGATGCGATACAAAGCCGAACAGGTCTAAGAGTTGAAAATTTCCAGGGTCCGGAAGTTGAAACGACTCTTCGTAACTTAAACTTCAAAAAGCAGGTGGCTGTTTGTGATATCGTTGCGGGTAGCCATTCGATTCTGCTGACTGGGAGATCGGGCGGGTGGATAGAAGTGTTTGACCCCGATTGGGACAATGTGAAAAAGAAGCGAGAAAAGCAGGATGCATACTTTGTTCAGCCTGCAGAAAAACAAACAGCGCCGAGCCGGCCGGGTTAATGTTCTCCTTGCAGAAGATTACCTGCTTCGTGCGGGACGCGGGCGAAAGAGTGAATTCCAGATGGGAGCTGTGTTAGCCCGTAACCTTACTGTATTGGAAAAGCTCTAACACTCGGGACAACAGGACGCCCGGTAAGTGGGCGCTTCGCTTAGGGCGTGGCAGCGCTGGCGCTGCTGGCTCCACGTTATCCTCGATGACTGATGAAAATGACCGAGAAAAAACAATTCCTATTTCGCTACCGCCATTTGAATGGTAAACATCGTGAACGGACGAAAAGAATTCTAACTGAATCGGTCCTTCACTTTGCCAATCCGACGACATTTAATGACCCGTTTGATTGTAAGGTACACTTTCAGTCATCCTTATCAGCCAAAGAGCTTAAACGGAGGTATTCGGAGATGATAAAGAAACGTAGGCCTGACCTTAACCGCAAAGAGCGCAGAAAGGAGGCAACGGACGATATAAAGACTATGAAGCCAGACTGGTTCCTATCTCAGATCACAGCCGGGCTTCAAAGTTCTGTAGATAATGTTGGGGTGCTGTCCCTCTCAGCGACTGATCGCAATATCTTACTTTGGTCCCATTACGCAGCGGGGCACACTGGCTTGTGTTTTAAATTCATCGCTACCAACCACACTCCATTCTTCGGTCGCGCTTTGCCGGTGACTTACGCACAGACCTACCCAGAGATTGATGTACTGAGTCCGCCGGACAAACAAATTGATGCATTTCTCCTGACCAAAGCTAAAGACTGGTGTTATGAAGACGAATGGCGAATCATCGATCATGATCGCGGTGCTGGAGATAGAGTTTTTCCCGCTGAACTACTGGTGGGAGTAATCCTTGGTGCACGAATAACACGGGAAGACAAACATACTGTTGCGGAGTGGGTGAAAGAGAGTGTATCTCCTGTAGAGGTACTCCAAGCAAACCGAGCTACGGGGGCATTCTCGCTCGAAATTGGACACTGAGTCACTCTTGAAATCGGCGGCGAAATGTCCGCCGGCGTTTTAAAATCGAAAGGCTATAGCTGCCAGCCGATCTTATTATTTAGCGAATGACCTTGCCAAATGCCCCAGATAGAACCTAACCAATGCGTCCACCGGACGCGCGGCGACATGTGGCAGTGTTCTCCTGAAGTCCCTTGGCCGCGCGCCGGTTACGCTGTTGTTGGGAGTATTGTAAAAATGGATAGATTAGCGAAAATCCTCGAAAGTGCACGATCAGGACACAATCAAGCGTGTAAAAGTTGCGCACGAAATCCTAAAAAAAATACAACTTCTTTTGCTCGTAATTGCGACGAGCACTTTGGCGTAAAACAAAATGGATTAATAATCATTGCGCGTGATCCAGGCGCAAGTGACGGAGGTTCATCCCAGACCGGGAAAATCTGCCCTATTCATAACCATGATGCATCTGCAAAGAGAGTATTATCAAAAGTGGCCTTATTAATAATACCAAACCAATCAGTCTATTTCCTTAACGCTATTCTTCACGGATACTTTGATTTAAATTCACATAAAAGTAATAACGCTGAAAGGAATTATTGTAAGGTCATTCTAACAGAGATACTAGGAATTCTAAATCCAACGGCAATTCTAGCATTAGGAATAGAAGCGTTGAGTTCTTCAATTGAAATACTACAAAACTCAAATATCAAGAAACCAACGATGAAAGACATGATTTCACAATCCTTTTCATTCGGTAGAATTGCAGGTGTAAGCATTTTTGCAATGCCCCACCCAGCATATGCTGCTGTAAATCTAGGAAAGTATGGGTTAAATGAGAATGAAGTATGGGAGCGAATTGCAATCAAAATTAACGACCTGTTTTGATGGGTTCCTCCCAACGAATGCTTCAAGCGGACCCAAACCACGCCGGGCATATTCTGTCGCTTTGCCTGATGTTCCTTGGCGGCATGGTTTGGGCAGCTTATCCCCGGCGTTCGACTTCTGAGCAACCATGAAAGAAGTTCAGACACCTCTCCTCTGTACGTAACTCAGTCCTTCTCGGGATATGCTTTTCATGTATTGAGCCTGGTTCAGCTTGACTGAAATCTCTTGAGCAGCGGCAGCAGCGCGCGGAATTCATTTGTGCCCGCCCGGTTCAGCAATTCAAAAATCATCATCTCCGTGGAACTGATCACTGCGCCCGCCCTGTCGAGGCGATGCATGCCGGTTTGCTTATCAGAAGCGCTCCTCGATGTCACTGCGTCATGAGCGATATGAACGCGGTACCCAAGACGCAATGCTCCAACGCCGGTCTGAAAAATGCAAACATGTCCCTCCATACCTGCCAGGAGCAGCGTCTTGCGCCCTGTTTCCATAATTGCCCGCGCGATCAGTTCGTTTTCGAAACAGTTGAATTCCAACTTGTTCAACAGTTTGGGCCCCGAAATCTTATTGGTCAACTCGGGCAGGAACCCGCCTAACTTATCAGGATTGTGCACCGAGCACATAACGGGAATCCCAAAAAGCCCGGCGGCCTCGATAAGGGCGCCGGCATTGAACACCGTGCGCTCCCGGTCCACGCAAAGGTCCAGCATTGACTTCTGAATATCCACCAGTAACAGAATGCAGTCACTGCGATTCAAAAACTCCTGATAATAATTCATATACTGGATTCTCCTATTTAGATTGAAGTATAAGACCAATTTGCGTTCAAGATTGGGCGGGGATAAACCCCGCCCCTACCTCATTGACGCGTTACGCTTCGTAGGAGGACGTGACTTGAACGCAAATCGGTATAAGACGTTGAAAATCCGGTTCGCGCGCCCGGGCCTTCAGTGGAACAGCATGTCCCGGCAAAAGAGGATATCCGCGTTTGACATTATCGCTTTAACCGAACGAAAGATAATATCCCGGTTTGCAATGGTAAAGAGTGAAGACTATGTAGTAACCGACAGCGTATCCGTTCACCGCACCTTTCATATAATTTTATGCACCACGAAGGACACGAAGGCCTCGAAGATGACAGGGGGCGAAATGCCTGGTCTCCACACCCTCGTGGTCTATTGCTTCTTGTTCGTGTCCGCGTTCTCTTCCCGGCCGCTGGCTTAAAGCGATTTTCTCACTGAGAAGGACCGAAGGAACTACAGGACAAAGCGCCTGATCCCGTCCCTCAGGCTTCTGACACTGAAGTTAATGAGCAACCCTACCTTCATGCCGGCAAGTTTGATAGATGAACTTGGATTGCGCACTCGATCACTCTGTTCAACAGGCCATCAAATTTCATCTTCGTGCGTCCTCACAAAAGATCGGACGCGAACTGACGCCTCACAAAGGATCGGCGTCGAATTTGAAGTATCTAACCAGAGTCCGGAATGTTAACGTCGAATCCGAACAGAGTGAGGATTCACTCACAAAAAATCGTGCCCGGACTTGAAACATTTAGCCAGGTTCGGAATGTTAGCCCGGACCTGCGCGAAGTGAGGGTGCGCCCTCACAAAAGATCGGACGCGAACTTGAAGCGTATAACATTGGCCGCAAGTGTTAGCGCGAATCCGAACGTAGTGAGGGTTCAGCGTTTAACACGGGCCGGAAGCGCTAACGCGAACCCGAATGTAGTGAGGGTTCCTTCGCGTTCTTCGTGGTGAACGCTTACCCGACAGCCGGTATGCATATTGGGAGCTGAGGAAACTTTCCGAGGTCACGAGTCGCAAGGAAATGAGCCGGGATCGGCTCATCCAACCCCGTTGCATAGATGTCTGCCCACCGACCCGCGAGGCGGGGGCGGCGGCGGGTGGCCTTGTTATTTTGCAGTGACTAAAAGAATGAAACTAAACAATCGGTTTAACTGTCAGTTCTAATACGAATTCGCGTTCAAAATGCATCCACAACGATGGGTTTCGTCCCGTCGGCTGGACTCCACCCATCCTACAAATCCAGCGGTCTATCGCTCGTAAGATGGGTGGAGCGAAGCGTAACCCATCGGATCAAACTTGAACGCAATGTGGTATAAATCATCTTGAAAAATCCGGTTTCCCCTTTTTTGATTTTCCCATTGTATTCATTTTGATACAGAGCAGGCGGTTACGTAGGATTTATACGCTCCATCGCCGCCTTCCTTTATTTAATAGCCAAAGATTTTGTTTAATTATCGATACATTCTGCGATATAGAATAGAACATCAGTATATGATGTTAATTGCATTGTTATTTATCTCTCGTCAAACGATATATTATATGATGCCATAAAAGTGAATGTGTGAGATATGCGTGTATATTTGGCTATTATACTCAACGGAAGTATCTTGTATGATCTAAAAGCGAGTACTTACTTGTGTAAATTAGCGTGCTCAATTCAACGGAAGGTCTTAATGTCGTCATTCAGGCGTCTTCTGACGACAAAAGAGCCGGAATCAAGTTGTCTTTTCCGTCTCTAGAAATCCTCTGGACCCCGACTTTCGTCGTGGTGACGGACTCGAAATTGTTACGCGCACTTCTACAACGAAGTGCTAGCCTAGGTACGATTAATGGCCTGGATTTTGCCGTTACGCATATGTGAAACTACTGTGAGCGGTATCATTGTCAATTCTGCGGCCCGTGCTAACGGTCACACTAATTTTTCTTGACTTCTTAACTAGCAGGGTGTTTCTATCTATGGAAACGGAAAATACCGGCGTGGAAGAATTTCACAATCGCAGGACTTTGATGTAGTGCTGCTTGTCCGGGCGCCTGTCAATCTCGCGATACACAGGGAGGAGAAATGGAACAGCCACTGGTTTTGGAAGATCGGTCAGGACAGACACGTATCTTAACGCTCAATCGGCCTGAAGTGATGAATTCCTTCAATTTCGCCCTGCTCCGGGAACTCGCAGAAAAGGTGGAGCTCTTTCAATGGGACCCGGAAGTTCGGGTAATAATCATAACGGGGGCCGAAAAAGCCTTCTGCGCGGGGGCCGACCTCAAAGAGAGGGCGACCATGCCCGAGGATCAGGTGAGAAAATTCATCTTTACTCTTCGCAGTTTGTTCACCTTCATTGAATTAATGAACAAGCCGGTAATTGCTGCGGTAAACGGGATTGCCCTGGGGGGCGGCACTGAGTTGGCGCTTGCCTGCGACATACGTATTGCTTCGGAAAGTGCGACCATGGGGCTTACCGAGACGCGGCTGGCTATAATCCCGGGGGGCGGCGGAACTCAACGGTTGCCGCGGATTGTGGGAAAGGGTAAGGCCAAGGAGCTGATTTTCACCGGCAGACGAGTTGATGCAAAGGAAGCACTCGAGATCGGTTTAGTCAACAAAGTCGCTCCTGCAGGCAAATTGATCGATGAGTGTCTCGAAATGGCTGCCATGATATGTGAAGCCGGCCCAATCGCCATTACGCAGGCAAAGTACGCCGTGAACTACGGTTGCGAGGTCAACCTGCATTCGGGCCTGGCCATAGAATCCAATGCCTACTGGGTGACAATTCCTACGGAAGATCGTATGGAGGGTCTGACTGCTTTTAGAGAAAAAAGGAAACCGGTATATAAGGGCAAGTGATTTAAAAAACGCATCAAAAAGCCGGGGCCGGGATAAACCCCGCCCCTACGTCATTGGCACGTTACGCTTCGCAGGGGAGTTTATGCCCTCCCGGAGGACACGACATGAACGCAACTCGGCATGAGATGAGGTTGATCTGATACCAAGTTGCGTTAAAGATTGGGCGGGGATAAACCCCGCCCCTACGTCATTGGCACGTTACGCTTCGCAGGGGAGTTTATGCCCTCCCGGAGGACACGACATGAACGCAACTCGGCATGAGATGAGGTTGATCTGATACCAAGTTGCGTTAAAGATTGGGCGGGGATAAACCCCGCCCCTACGTCATTGGCACGTTACGCTTCGCAGGGGAGTTTATGCCCTCCCGGAGGACACGACATGAACGCAACTCGGTATGAGATGAGGTTGATCTGATACCAAGTTGCGTTAAAGATTGGGCGGGGATAAACCCCGCCCCTACGTCATTGGCACGTTACGCTTCGCAGGGGAGTTTATGCCCTCCCGGAGGACACGACGTGAACGCAACTCGGTATGAGATGAGGTTGATCTGATACCAAGTTGCGTTAAAGATTGGGCGGGGATAAACCCCGCCCCTACGTCATTGGCACGTTACGCTGCGTAGGGGAGTTTATGCCCTCCCGGAGGACACGACATGAACGCAACTCGGTATGAGATGAGGTTGATCTGATACCAGGTTGCGTTAAAGATTGGGCGGGGATAAACCCCGCCCCTACGTCATTGGCACGTTACGCTTCGCAGGGGAGGGCTTTATGCCCTCCCGGAGGACACGACATGAACGCAACTCGGTATGAGATGAGGTTGATCTGATACCAAGTTGCGTTCAAGATTGGGCGGGGATAAACCCCGCCCCTACGTCATTGGCACGTTACGCTTCGCAGGGGAGGGCTTTATGCCCTCCCGGAGGACACGACATGAACGCAACTCGGTATGAGATGAGGTTGATCTGATACCAGGTTGCGTTAAAGATTGGGCGGGGATAAACCCCGCCCCTACGTCATTGGCACGTTACGCTTCGTGGGGGAGGGCTTTATGCCCTCCCGGAGGACACGACTTGAACGCAACTCGGTATGAGATGAGGTTGATCTGAATTGGCTTCGGGAGAACATTAGTGGGTTTGGAAGATAATCCTGAGGATGACCTCAGAGAGTCAGTTTTATCCGATAGCGAGTTCCATATTCTCAAACACATCGGTGATGCTGTTCTCATTACATCGAAGGATGGGACCGTTGTTTACCTGAATGATGCGTACTGCCGGATCATTGGCCTTCCGGCAGAGGCAATCCTTCATCGGAAGCTGTACGATTTCGAGCCGGATTCACTCACCCTTAAGGTGATGGCCAATCGTACGGAAGTCCTCCACGTTCAAAAGTATGTTGAGGCCCTCAAGATCAGTGTGGTTTGCTCGGTCCTGCTTATCCCGTCGGCCGCTAATTTTACCTGTTCCGTCACTATTATGAACAGGGTCCATCAAGATGTTGCCTGCCAGGATGTTCAAGCAAAACAACTATATGTGGAATCATACCTGGATGCCAGAATCGCACAGGGCGCCGAGCTGCCCCCTCCATTCCGCAAGCTGGTGGGAATGAGCAACAACTTCAGGGCCGCCCTCTACATGGCATACAAGGCCAGTAAAACGGACTTCTCGGTCCTGGTTATGGGTGAAAGCGGGGTTGGAAAGGAGTTGTTGGTTCGGGGAATTCATGAGTCCAGCCAACGGGGTAACCATCAATTTGTGAGCATAAACTGCGCGGCTATTCCAAGCACTTTGATCGAATCCGAACTCTTCGGGTACGCCTCGGGCAGTTTTACGGGCGGCAGGCGGGAGGGCAAGAAAGGCCTTTTTGATCTTGCCGACAAAGGGACGATCTTCTTTGATGAAGTCGGCGACTTCGAGTTGAACACTCAGGCCAAGATTCTAAGGGTTCTCGAGGAAAGAGAGTTCAGAAGGGTTGGAGATCAGAAGTGTATACCTGTTGATACACGGGTTTTGAGCGCCACCAACAGGGACCTGGACAGAATGATGTTGGATGGGAAGTTTAGAGAGGATCTTTACTATAGACTCAACACGATGACCATTCATGTGCCCGCGATACGAGAACGCGGGCGCGATATAGAGTTGCTTGCCGAGCACTTCCTTGCCGAGTTCTGTGAGCGTTATAAAAAAAATGCCGGATTCAGCCAGGCCACGATGGACATCTTTTATGCCCATGCCTGGCCGGGTAACGCCAGGGAACTGCGAAGCGTGGTTCACTATGCCCTCAATATGACCGATTCCAATGTCATGAACCCCAACGATCTGCCCCATTATCTGCTGCTCTCGGAAGGTCGAGCGGCGCTCAATAAGAGGCTTGCCCCAACAGGCCATGAGTTGGAGGACTTTCGGCGCGGCTTCATTTACAGGGATGTCATGGACGCTTTTGAAAAGGATCTGCTCGAGCTGATCCTGAATCGATACCGAAGCAGGACCGAAGCCATGCAGGTCCTGGGCCTCAGCCGCAGGTCCTTTTATCTAAAACTCAAAAAACATGGCATATCTTGAATGCTCGAAAGCTAGGGAATCTCATGTGTAAAAAAGGGAACACCCGACTCTAGTGTATCCATAAGTATACACTAGAGTGCTCCTTTGTCTGCCTTCCTCTTTTGGCTCCAGCGCCTCATAACTGCCGTTTCCAAGTCTTGTCAAACCTTTGGAACAGTTCTTGCCGGTAGATATAATTCGTTGGGAAATATCGGATGAGACCAAGTTGCGTTCAAGATCGGGCGGGGATTAACCCCGCCCCTACAGATCGGTCCAGAGGCAAGAGGGCTTAATGCCCTCCCAAATCACCTTATCTTGAACGCAACTTAGATCGGGCGGGGATTAACCCCGCCCCTACAGATCGGTCCCGAGGCAAAAGGGCCCTTTGCGGGGGCAAACCAGTCATTGCCACATATGCGGCAACATACGCCGAGCAAAAGAAAAATCCATGCAGCCTGAGATTGAACTCATTGAGATTGGTCCCCGAGAGGGATTGCAGTACTACAAGAAATATGTCCCTGCCGAGAAGAAGATCTCCCTGGTGAATATGCTGTTTGATTGTGGCTTCCGGAAAGTGGAGGTTACTTCCTTCGTACACCCCAAAGCTGCGCCTCAAATGAAGGATGCCGTTGACGTACTGCACGGAATACAGCGCAGCAGGGGCCAGGATGGGCAGCAAAGGGTCTGTCAGGTTTTGGTCCCCAACGAAACCGGATGCCGCAGCGCAATCGCTTGCAAGGCCGATGAAATCGCGGTGTGGATCTTTCTTACCGACGCGTTGAGCTATTCCACAGTTAACCGCAGCGTTTCCGAACAGCTCAAACGAATCAGCACAATTTGCGAAATTGCCAGAGCAAATGCCGTCAAAGTCAGTGCGTACATTGGTGCGGCTTTCGGTTATCCGGGAGAAGACGCAAGCCACTGTGAGAAGATGTGCGCCATGGTGGCGAAACTGGTCCAGCTTGGCTGTTATTATGTGTGCCTCAACGACGAACTTGCAATGGCCAGCCCGGTCACAGTGAGGCAACATCTGGAGATGTGTTTGGAGGAGGTGGAAGCATCAAGACTTGCCGTTCATTTCTATGAGAACCGCGGAATGGGATTGGCGAATGTTCTGGCCGCCTACGAGTCCGGCATACGGATTTTTAAATCCAGCCTTGGAGGAGCCGGCGTTCATAACTACTTCAGAGCGGCCATCCCGGCAAAATCTTTAGGAAAAAGCGAGCCGCACGGGTTGGCCACCGAGGACCTCGTCTATGGGTTGGAAGAGATGGGCATCGCAACGGGGATAGATATCGACCGTTTGATTCGGTGCGGCCGTTTTCTCGAAAGGGTCCTGGGAGTCAAACTGTACAGCCGGATTCAATCAAGCGGCCTTACCGGCGATACACTGAACGAGGCGAAAATTAACCTGGCAAACTGTAATTATCAGAGTTCGGCAGCCCGTGTGAAGACTGCAGGGTCTCAGATCTGAACAGAGCCGGTTTCATCGGTCAAATTGCCGGCCAAAATCTGCATGAATCGATGCCGGATGAAAATTGTCATACCAGGTTGCGTTCAAGATTGGGCGGGGATAAACCCCGCCCCTACGTCATTGGCTTGAACGCAACTTGGGATCGGAAGCTTCTATTTCCTGTTGAGTTCATTCATTTCCAATCGACATTTCACGTTGCCTTTTTTTATTTAATGTTGCGAATTCAATTGCGCCAAAGGCGTGGATAAGCATCTAACATCGGAAGTCATTTGCTGGAGGAGGGCTATTATGCAAGAGGACGATCGCGCAAAGTGTCTTAGCCATTGGGAAGAACAGGATGCCATCGTCATGGAGCACCGTAAAGAGGCATACAACATCGGCGGTGAGGAGCAGATCAAACGTCTTGAGAAGCAAGGCAAAAAACCGATGCGCGAACTCATCAGGATGTTGATAGATCCGGGTACGGAGTTCTTCGAGCTTGGATTGGATGCGGGCTATAACATCGGACAGATAAAGCTTTTCGGAGGGGATGCCTACCTGTTGGAGAAAAGGGGGCACATTCCCGGCGGGGGCGTAGTAACCGGGGTCGGTACTGTTCACGGCAAAGACTGCATGATCTTTGCCAATGAAAATCGCGTTGCGGCAGGGAGCTATTTCCCCATCACGCTGAAAAGACACATGAGGGCCCAGGCGATTGCCGAGCGCCTCGGATTACCCTGCATATATATCGCGGACTCCGGTGGTGTAAACCTTCCGCTGCAGTTAGGCTGTTTTGCAGACGACGGTCACTTTGGCAGCATGTTTTATAACATGTGCCGCATGTCCGCCATGGGTATAAAACAATATACCCTGTCCACCGGCGGCAATACTGCCGGCGGCGCCTATATAGTTTATCTCGCCTCTGAATCCATCATGATAGAGAAGCTTGCTTTTGCATTCCTGGCCGGCCCCCCACTGGTAAAGGCTGCCATCGGTGAGACGGTTTCCATGCAAGACCTGGGGGGCGCCTATGTGCATACTCAGCACTCGGGCGGCTGCGACCATTGCGTGAAGTCTCAGGAAGAAGGGGTCATGAAGCTTCGCAACATTATTGAGTTCGAACCTTCTCAGAGCCTTTACTGTGAGCGAAGAAAATCCGTTGAGCCAAAATTTGACTATAAGGAGATGATGCGCTCGTCTCCGGTCAATACATACAGCGCAATCAACATCAGGGATACCCTCAAGTGTATTGCCGACGACAGCTATTTCCATGAATACAAACCCACGTACGGTCTCACCCGCGGCGAAACTATCGTTGCCGGCAAGATGTGGCTCAAAGGCATGCCAGTGGGAGTCGTTGCATCCAACAGCAGCGGCATCATTTATATCGAAGCGGCCAGAAAGGCGACGGAATGGATGATTCGCTGCGGTAACTCGAAGCTTCCGGTGATCTTTTTCCAGGGATCGCCGGGCTATATGGTGGGCCAACAGGAAGAATGGGGCGGTATAGGAAAATACGGGTCGGACATGGTCCGTACTTGCAGCGTGTTAAACGTGCCTAAAATCCAGTACGTAATTGGACCCGACCACGGGGCGGCAAACTACGGCATGTGCGGAAGGGCTTTTAAACCGGCGTTTTGCTTCACGAATATGAGAGGCCGCACGACGGTTATGTCCGGCAAGACAGCGGCATTCGTTGTGGAAACTGTCCGCAGAAAAAACATGGTCGACAAGGGCGAAACGGTGGATGAGGAAAAAATGGCGGAATTCCGCAATATGATGATAGAGCGCTACGATGCCGAAGGGCATCCATTTTTGACCGGTTCTGTCTTGTTCCATGACGGTGTGATCACCTTCAGCGAGACACGTGAAAAGTTGGGTAGGGCCCTTGAGCTTTGCTACCGCGCACCTATTGGGAAAACCGATTGGGGCGATCTGAAGTTCTAGGCCCTTAACAATATATAGCACTTTCAGCGATTCGAAACTTTGGTGAAAAGGAGGTCATGGATCATGACGGAATATGATTATTGGAAAATTTTCCCTAAAATGCCAAAGAAGGCGGTCATCGGTGACATAACCGTGCGCGACGGCTTTCAGCATGAAGAAAAATTCATCTCTACGAACGCCAAGATTTTTTATGCTCAGGAGATGATCCTTGCGGGAGCTAAAGAAATTGAGGTGACCAATCTGGGAAATCCGGAAGGCATTCCTCAGTTCAGGGATGCCGAACAGGTGCTCACCGCTCTAAGGAGTGATGCCTTCAAGAACCGCTGTCAAAGAAAGGGGATCAATTACGATGAGGTCGTGATGACTGCGGTGACGATTCGTGAACCGGCCGTTGACAGAGCAATCGAGTTCAAAAAAAGAGGAATCGGTCCCGATCGTGTTCTGATGATGGTGTCTACCGATCCCGAACATCACTTTGCCAATTCCGGCACGACTCTGAGCCAATACTGGAAAGAGGCCGAACGCTGCATACGCAAAGCTGCCGATGTCGGTATCAAAATGTGCGGTACCGTCAGCACCATCTGGGGGAGCCCCATCACCGGCGCAACGAGGCTCGAGGATGCTGTGGAATTTACAAAGCGCTTTCTTTCTATTGGCGCCCACGACATCGAGCATGCCGATCATGATGGCTCCGCTTCTGCGGCTCAGGTTTACCGTTATTTCTCCATGGTGCTTGATGCCATGCCCGATCCCGAGGCGCATCTGTGCCATCTTCATGAGACCAAGCGTGTTGCCTCTGCCTCGATTTTGGCGGCCCTCCAGGCCGGTATTTGCCGGTTCGAGGGGACCCTTGGCGGCCTGGGCGGACAGCCGTCCAATTTCCTCGATGACTGTCCCGTCAGGGGAACGGGCGAATATTATTACGATCCGAGGTACGTGGGGCTCATCACCATGGAGGACCTCGTGGTCATGATCGACGAGTTGGGAATCGAGCACGGCTACGATGTGGATCGTGTTTTATGGCTCGGCGCAAAGATGGAGAAATCCATAGGCCGCAGGCTCCGTTCAGAAGCCGTCATTAACGGCCGGACCCTGAAAGAGGGGCATAGGCATTACGCCAGGCCGGGTCTCGCAAAACTCATCGAAAAAGCAGGCGAAAAACCTGGCCAGCTTGTACCCGCAGAATGGCCGGCGGCGGCTGTCCTGGCTGAAAAGTGGGGACCTGGGGCCTGGAAAATGCGTCCGGAGGCTGCGCGCTCTTCTTAATGAAGGAGGATACAATGAATGAACAAGTCCCATCCCTGACTCCACAGGGAGAACTCTTCTGTTCCCCCGATGTTGAAGAGGCGCGGTCCTTCTTCAGGCAGAAACCGCGCACCATGACGAACAAGCTGATGAGCGTTTCCGAGGCTGTGAGCCGGTTCGTACATGATGGTGATTACCTTGCTTCGGGTGGTTTCGGCGGGGTAAGGATTGCCAGCTCAGTCCTCCATGAAATTGTGCGCCAGCGCAAGAAAAATCTCGGTTTGTCCGGCCACACGGCTACCCATGACTTTCAAATCCTTGCAGCCGGCCGGTGTTTCAACCGTTGCGATGTCGCCTACATAGTCGGGTTGGAAATGAGGGGGCTCTCTCCCAATGCCCGCCGATACATGGAGAGCGGCGCAGTCAAAATGACCGAATGGTCCAATGCCGCCCTTGCATGGCGTTGCAAGGCGGCTTCGATGGGTTTGCCTTTCCTGCCCGCCCGCGTGATTCTTGGAACTGACATCATGAAGCACAGCGCAGCAAAAACGATCGAGTGTCCCTTCACGGGACAAAAGCTCCTGGCCCTTCCGGCGCTCTATCCGGACGTGGGAATTATCCATGTCCACCGGGCGGACATTTTCGGCAACTGCCAACTCGATGGTATCACGATCGCTGATTACGAGGTGGGGCGCTCTTCCAAGCGCGTTATCATTACCACCGAGCACCTGGTTGATACCGACGAGATTCGAAAGGACCCCCTCAAAACCCTTTTGCCTTTCTGGCTGGTCGATGCCGTCTGCCATGTCCGGTATGGCAGCTATCCAGGCAACATGCCCTACGAGTACTTTTCCGATGAAGATCACCTTGCGGAATGGGTGCAAGCCGAGCAAGATCCCAATACATTCCAAAAATTCCTCGACAAGTACATCTACGGTGTCAGTAATTTCAAGGAATACCTGGAACTGAAGGGCGGGGAATCGCGGATGGCTGAGCTGCGCAAACTCGAACCCTTGCGGCGAAATGAAGAAAGGCCCATGCCTGCGAGCGGAGGAAGCCTATGAAATCGAATAATAACCGCTACAACCTGATGGAACTGATGGTGTGCGTTGCTGCCCGCCAGCTCGAAGACAGCAGGACTGCCGTCATCGGTACGGGAATGCCGCTGGCCGCCGCAATGCTTGCTCAAAAGACGGCCGCGCCAAACCTGGTCATCCTGTTCGAGGCCGGCAGCGTTGCTCCGAAGCTGCGGCGGCTCCCTATTTCCGTTGCCGACTCCAACACGCAGACCGACGCTCTGTTGCTCTCCGGCATGGATATAGTGTTCGAGGCCTGCCAGAGGGGCACTGTTGACTATACCTTCCTGGGCGGGGCGCAGATCGACATGTATGGAAACATCAATTCCTCGATGATCGGAACTGACTACGACCACCCAAAGGTGCGCCTGCCCGGCAGTGGGGGAGCAAACGATCTGGCTTGCCTCTGCTGGATGACGCTTGTTATCACGCCTCACGACAAGCGAAGGTTTGTCAAGAAGTTGGATTTTCTTACTACCCCCGGCTATCTCACCGGCCCAGGCGCCAGGGAGCGAGCCGGATTGCCTGCGGGCTGCGGGCCCTATAAGGTCATAAGCACGCTCGCCTTGATGGGATACGATCCTGAAAGCAAACGAATGCGCGTGGAAAGCCTGCACCCAGGGGTAACCAAAGAGGAGGTGATAGAGAATACCGGTTTCGAGATGCTTTTTCTCGACGCATTGCCCGAAACCCCGGAACCGACCGATCAGGAGTTAAAGCTTCTCAGGGAGGAAGTCGATCCCCTGGGTCTTGTGATCGGTAAGTCCGGCCAGTGATCGGGCGATTTGCGCGCAGTCAACTCTGCAGTTGAGTCGATTTCGTCCTGTTGACTACATTTTCTTCACCTCGATGCGGGACCGTCCCGGGTGAATGATGGACATCCCACCAGGGTGGAGGAGGCTGCTTTTCTTACAATCACTGCTCTTTTTTCCGGAGGTGCACCATGGATTTTCAACTTACCGATGAACAACGCATGATCAAAGAGACTGTCCACAAATGGTCCGTAAATGAACTGGGACCGCTGCAGGAGAAAATCGACGATGAGGACTGGTTCCCCCCCGATTTCTTCCACAAATGCGCCGAGATTGGCATCCTTGGAATAACCATCGATGAGAAATACGGAGGACTCGGCGGCGATGTACTGATGCAGGCCCTGGCAATCGAAGAGATGAGCCGCATTTGCCCCGCTCTGGGCATGACCTATGGGGCGCATTCCAACCTGTGCGCCCATAACATCTACAAGAATGGGAGCGAATATGTGAAGCAAAAGTACCTGCCGCCGCTGATTGCCGGGGAAAAAATCGGCGCGCTGGGCTTGACTGAAACGGGCGCCGGATCGGATGCCATGAGTCTTAGGACCCGTGCGGTCAAGCAGGGGGACAAGTACATCCTCAATGGCAACAAGATGTTTATCACTAACGGTCCTGTTGCCGACACCCTTCTGGTCTATGCCAAAACATCACCGGAGCTGGGGGCGAGGGGGATAAGCGCCTTCGTAGTGGAAAAGGATTTCCCCGGCTACTCTGTGGCGCGCAAGCTCAAAAAATGCGGCATGCGCGGCTCTCCGACAGCCGAACTCGTTTTCGAGGATTGTGAAGTGCCTGCCGTAAATCTTGTAGGTGAGGAGAACAAAGGCGTCCACGTGATGACCAGCGGCCTTGACGTAGAGAGGATAGTTTTGGCAGGGGGCTCGGTTGGTATGGCGCAACAGGCCCTGGACTACTCCATCAAGTATGCGGTGGAGCGTGAACAATTCGGCCAGGCCATTGCCAGTTTCCAGATGATACAACAAAAACTCGCAGACATGTACACCCGCACCGAAGCTTCACGGCTCCTCGTCTATCGGGCGGCGGAGGCCGCTCAAATGGCCGCCAGGGGAGGTAAAGGCACAGAGCTTACAAGGCTCGCCGCAGCGGCTATCCTTTTTGCTGCTGAATCAGCTACCTGGGTTTGCGATCAGGCCATCCAAATCCATGGCGGTTATGGGTACTGCCTGGAATTCCCGGTCCAGAAGCTTTGGCGTGATGCCAAACTCTACGAAATCGGGGCGGGTACAAGCGAGGTTCGGCGGCTTATCATTGCACGCGAACTTACTCGAGCGGAATTTGCCAAGAAAGCCGAACGCTCCGGCCAACAGGCAACCGGGTCCAAAACTGCCGGCAAAGCGAGTTAGTTTCCGTCCGGAAAGGGTCCTTTTCCGCCTTGGGGCGGTGGGACCGCCGGCCAATTTGGCCACTGCCTTCGGCGGTGGCCGCAGAGGCTTCGGCGGGCTCTATCGCCGATCTCGACGCTCCGCGAGGCGGTACCAATGTACGCCTCCGCGCAAGCCCTTGATTTCCTGGCCAGAGCGAAAAATCCCTCCTTTCCGAATCGGAAACCGCGAGTGTCTCATCCGGTCTTTCCGGATGGACACTAGTTAAATCAACGGGATTTTGGGGGAAGATACGAGCTGATGCGATTCTAGATCTCTAACGGGAGGGTTTTCCATGACAACGCCGATTCAGCAGAAGATTCGCGACAAAAAGAGGACCCCACAACAGATTGCAGACATGGTAAAATCAGGAGACTGGATAAACAACGGAAGCGTCGGCGGAGATTCGACTGTTTGTACCGAGGCTGTGGCAAAAAGGCTGGGGCCCGGTCCTGCCGATCTGAAGAAGATCGAATTCTGGATGTATGCCCAGTTTTATCCCCACCACGAACTGCAGGAAATCGATCCCCAGCAGCAATATCACTGCGTTCATGAATACTTCTTCTTTCCGTGGAACCGCAAGGCCAGAGATACCAATAGCGTGACGGATTGGGCTCAGTGGGGTTGGGCGTACGGCATGTGGGCCCATCATTACAGGTTCGTCAATGCCGTGCGCGAAAAGCGCGGTATCGACTGGTGGTTCAATGCTGCGACAGCGGCGGACGACCACGGTTTTTTCAACATGTCCTACGGGGTAAACAACTGCAATATATTCCAACAGACTGCCAAGAAAATCGTCTTCGAGGTTAGGAGCGATTACCCCTGGGCGGAAGGAGGGCGCTTCAATACCATACACATCGACGACATAGATTACTGGGTCGAAGTGGACTGCGAAAAATACAAATGGCCTCAGATTAACGAGCGCGGTATCAAACCAAAGCCGGCTGAAGAAGCAATTGCAAAGCATGTAATGAGCATCATGAGGGACCGTGACATAGTGCAGCTCGGCATCGGCTCACTTCCCTCCGCTTGCGTAGCCGCAATGGAAAACGCGGGCTTTAAAGACCTCGGGATTCACACGGAAATGCTCAATTTCGGTCTGATCAAGCTGATCGAATCGGGCCAGGTCACCAATGCATACAAGAATGTCGACCGGACCAAGAGTGTGTGGACCTTTGCCTTTCCGGTGGACGTGCAATGGTACTACGATACGGTCCATCGCAATCAGCGCCTGGCTGCCTATGATATCGGCTATACGAACAACTTCCAGGTATTGAGCCGAATCGACGACATGATTGCCATAGACAACTGCGTAGCCGTTGATCTTCTTGGACAGCAGTGTGCCGGCTTTTATGAAAAACGGCCCATTTCCAGCACGGGCGGGTATTTCCAATTTGTCAGCTTCTGTGCGATGTCCAAGGGGGGCAGGGGTGTGGCATCCATGACATCGAGGAGCAAACATGGAACATCGAGGATAGTTCCATTTCTACCGGAGGGCTCCACCGTGGATGTGCCTGCCCAACTGGCAAACTATGTATGTACCGAGTACGGTATAGTCAACTTGAGAGGACTGAGCGGTTACGAGAGGGCTACCGCGTTGATCTCCATTGCTCATCCCGATGACCGGGAATGGCTGGAAAAAGAAGCGCGAAAGCACGGACTGCTGGCGCCTAAATTCCCTGTCTCCATGTGTTGCGGAGAAAACGGCGACAGGAGGTATCCCGGCTACGAGGACAGAAGGTCCTATAAGCTGCCGCTCAACAGTGAAATCTGGGGATGCGACTGGGACCCCTATCAGTCGGGAAAATAGCTAGTTTCCATCCGGAAAGGGTCCTTTTCCGCCTTGGGGCGGTGGGACCGCCAGCCGACTTGGCCACTGCCTTCGGCGGTGGCCGTAGAGGCTTCGGGGGGCTCGATCTCCGATCTCGACGCTCCGCGAGGCGGTACCCATGTACGCCTCCGCGCAACCCCTCGATTTTCTTGCCATGACGGAAAATGCCTCCTTTTCGAATCGGAAACAGCCAGCGTTCCATCCTGAGTTTCCTGATGGATGCTAGCTATATTGAATCGGTGTGGAGCGGGAAGCAAGTGTTGCATTCCGTAGGTAATTTGATATTTCGGAAGGGCCTATGCGTCACACCGGCGAAGGAGACTGTGTCATTATTGGATTACGACTGACCGGTTCCCGCCCTGATACTTTTCAAAAATTCACCAAGAACAAAAATCGTCTTCCCAGCCTGCTTTGGGTATCACCGCCCTTTTAACGCTGACCGCATGCCCACAGGCTGGGCAATTTCCGCCCAATCCTTCGCCCCTTGGCTTTAATTTGACTTAAGCTGCCTTAATTGCAGCCGTGAAGCTCCTAACCCCACCCAGCAGACTTATCATTCGTCTCAGGTTAAAACATGTCGCCAGTATCGCCGCTTCTGCACGAACCCCCTCTCGACCTCGTAAAAAAAACTGGCCATACCCTAATACCTTCTTAATAAATCCAAATGGATGCTCCACCCGAGCTTTCCTTCGCTTGTAGATCTGCCCCATTTCAGGTTGCTCAAATCTCTTGGATACTGCTTCCCTTAACTCTTCCGATGCATGGCGCGTAACAGTTCGGCCCTGCTTCGATTTTGTGCACGTGCCAAAGTGCGAACAGAACCGACATTTACTAGGTTTATCAATACGATAGTCCCTTCTCTGCTTTGTTTTATTCTCAAAACGTCTGAAGATCAGCCGGTGACCCTCCGGGCACAGGTAACAATCCGAGTCAGCATCATAGGTAAATTTAGCCTTTTCAAACGGACCAATCTCCGTTTCCTTGTGTGAGGCTTGAGACTGAGAAGGAATCACCACTGTTTTTCCGGCAGATTCTAGCTTTGCAATTTCGCTGGTATCCGAATACCCCGCATCGGCGCACGCTGTCTTGCACTCTCGTCCAAGATAAGCCTCGGCTCCGCCGATCTGAACAGCCATCTGATTCGAGTCATTTGCCTCGCTCACCACGTCTGTGTGAACAATCAGCCCGTTTTTGTCGTCAACAACCGTTTGCATGCAATATCCGCAATGGGTGCCTTGAGGACTCTTTACTACGACGCTTTCCGGATCGATCTGATTTACCTGCCTCTCTTTTCCATCCTTTGTCTTGTCGCCTCGTTCGCTGAACTCGGCCAGAGCATTTTTAATAGACTCCTTAAGCTTATTTGCCTTGGCAAGCTCTTTTGGCATTACCACCAGCGAGCCGCATTGGGATTCACTCTTGTCGATCTGCTCGCACTGGTTCAGAATCTGTTGAATTCTTTGATCAATTTCTTTTAGCTGGTCCTCATACCATTTTTTCTTGTGAAGGTTGGCCTTCCCTGCGTTTGCCCTCAGCTTGGTGCTGTCTACAAACAGTATGTTACCCTCTATCAGCCCCAGATTCAGGCAAAGTCTGGCACAAAGTTTCAAAGCCTTTCTTAAGCCTTCTTTGTTCCTGCGCCGGAATTCGGCAATCGTTTTATGATCCGGCTTCAATTGCTTCATCAGCCAAATGAAGGACAGATTGTTGTGCACCTCGCGTTCGAGTTTCCGGGAGCTATTTACTCCATAAGAGTAGCCATACAAGAGCAGTTTTAGCATGCACCGAGGGTCATATTCGCTGTTCCCTACCTTCCGGTCATCGAGCTCGATCCCCACCTCGCTAAAATCAAGCGCGTCTACAAAGGCATCGTAGGCGCGAACGGGGTGATCCTGAGATACATACTGGTCCAGCGTAGGTGGCAGCACCATCATCTGTCTTCGGTCTGTTCCGTGTCGATATGCCATAGCCCCTCCAGTTTGAGGCGCCACTATAGCATATAATGGCTTGATATGCTTGCAATTAATGCCAAATAACCCGATCCAGAGGCCAACAATTACGACACAGTCTCGAAGGCCGGGGTCCAGTACTCTTAGTAGATAACAGCTTGAAAAGACCCTGGATTCCGGCCTTCGCCGGAATGACGATGGTGTGTGTTCGCTGCACGGGCTTATTATAAAGGAATTTATGGAATGCAACACTAGGAACAGGAATCACTTCCCGCTTCACCCCCCCCCGCTCCATTTTCAAGAATCGGAGGGTCCCGGAGTTTTTCCGGGAAAGCCCGTCCGGCTTCAGCAAATTTAAAAAGCGCCCACCTGAAGATTGATATTGAAACAAAGCTTAATCTCATCTAACATCCCGGTGTAAATTTTCGCATTCAATTTGCAAAAAACCGGGAAGATATCAGAGGAGTTGCAGCCGCCTGTTTTATGCGGCCTGCAATCGTTTTTTATTCATCTTGTGAGAGGGTTTCGAAAAATGGATTTTGGATTGAAAGATAAAGTTGCATTTGTGGCCGGCGCCAGCCAGGGAATCGGAAAAGCGACTGCAATCGAACTGAGCAGGGAAGGGGCAAAAGTTGCTATCTGCGCATTAGACGATCCGGAACTGCCCAAAGCCGTTGAAGAAATCCGCTCGATTACCGGTAACGAGGTCATCGGCATTCCAGTCAACCTCACCGTGAGCGAAGATGCGAGGAATTTCATCCGCAAGGGCCTGGAGCATTTCGGGACGGTGGACATCCTAGTAAACAACTCCGGTGGTCCTCCGGATAAGAAGTTCCTGGAAATTGACGAAGAATTGTGGGAGTTTGGTTTTCGCCTCAATCTTATGAGCACGATCATGATGACCCGCGAAGCCGTTCCCGTGATGATGGAAAAACGCTGGGGCCGGATAATTAACATGACCTCAGTTTCCGTAAAACAGCCGATCGAAGGGCTGATCCTGTCCAACACGATGCGAATCGGGGTAGTGGGACTTGCCAAAACCCTCTCCAACGAACTGGCTCCCTACAACATAACCGTAAACAATGTTTGTCCGGCGTATATCGCGACCGAACGCGTGCGCAAGCTCTCGATCGATGTCGCGGAAAAACAGGGTGCAACGCCCGATGCGATTATCCGCAAATGGGAATCTCAAATGCCCATCGGGAGAATGGGCCAACCCGATGATGTGGCCGCACTGATCGCTTTCCTTGCGTCCGAGCGGGCCGGCTTCATTACGGGGGATTCCATTCAGATAGATGGTGGATACTACAAGGGAGTAATGTAGAGGTTATTGATCTGATGACTAAACGCACTGCATATGTTCGCTCAGTGGGCCGCTTTTTGCCGGAAAGGAAGCTCACCAACAGCGATCTTGAAAAGATGGTGGACACTAGTGACGAATGGATCTTAAGCCGGACCGGGGTTCGGGAACGCCGTATTCTGGAACCGGGCCTGGGATGTTCCTATATGGCGGTTCGGGCTGCACGGGAATGCCTCGAAAGAGCCGGAGTCGGCCCTGGGGAAGTTGACCTCATCATTGTAGGCACGGTGACTCCCGATATGATGTTTCCCGCAACCGCGTGCCTCGTGCAGAATGAGATTGGGGCAAAAAATGCCTGGGGGTTCGACTTGTCAGCAGGATGTTCAGGGTTCCTTTTCTCCCTTTGGACAGCGGCCCAGCTCTTAGAGGCAGGAAGAGTCAACAAGGCGCTTGTCATAGGCAGTGACGTAATCAGCACCCTCATCGATTACACCGATAGGAACACGTGCGTTATTTTCGGAGATGCCGCCGGGGCCGTGCTCCTGGACGTATGCACCGAACCCGGATTTGGTATTCTCGATTCTATTTTGCATGTGGACGGCGCCGGAGGGGAATACCTGTGTATGAAAGGTGGAGGGAGCCGCAGGCCGGCAACGCACGAAACCGTGGATAACCGGGAACATTTCGTCTTTCAGGATGGCCGTAGCGTATTCAAGGCAGCAGTAAGCGAAATGTCGAGTGTTACGGCCGAGATTCTCGAAAAAAACGGCCTTACCGGCAATGACGTTACCTTCTTAATCCCCCACCAGGCAAATAACCGCATCGTAGAAGCCACCGCCAAACGCATTGATATCGAGAACAAAAAGGTGATCGCAAACATTGGCAGCTACGGAAACACGGTTTCAGCGAGCGTTCCGCTCGCCCTCTACGAAGCAGTGTTGGAAAGAGACCATGGGGTTAAAAAGGGCGACTATCTGGTGCTGGCCGCTTTTGGGGCCGGCTTTACGTGGGGAAGCGTCCTGCTCAGATGGTGGGAGCAATAGCGGGCCCGCTCTGCTGCATCAAGCAGCAGTTCAATGAAATGTTTTGCAGCCAATTCCCGGATAGCCTGTCCCGGACCCCGGATCAAGTCCGGGGCGGGTCCTGATCAGGGGGCGGGAAAAGACTCTTGCAGGACAAAAAAATCCATACGGAAACTTTTTGACCCGATGGTGATCAGGTCGTAGCGCCGGATCGCCTGTTCCACTTGCTTCGCTCATTTTGAAATCACGGATTCGGGTTAGTTGATTTTGAATGATTCCTAATAGATCTCACCTGCATGCGCTACGCTCCGTCCCCAATAATTTCATCATTGGCTCTTTGCATGAGCGGGCGCCCCTATCCTGGTTTCTTCTTGCAGACACCCATAAAAAAAGAGAAGAGTTGGATGGAACCCCAAGATACGATCTCGTCAAAGGAAAACTTTCACATCTTCGGCATCCCTGACCCTAATGTTCAAGCTACCGTAATTGCAGTGATATACGTGATCTTGGCAACGTTTGTTACCCCTTTTATACCCCATGAAATACTCCTTGCAAATGTATGAGTAGCCTGCTAGTTGGCTTATTTGGGTTAATTTCTAGAGTAGAGACTGCTTCCAAATCAACCGGGCATCAAACCGGTTATCTTCTAAGGGTAAGCAATAAATTTTCCGATTGTCTTCTCGGAGACCAGCATGAGTAATGATGATGCAGCCAAAGCCCATTTGATTGATGGAAAATACGAGATTGGCGATCTCGTAGATATGGGCGAGCTTCGTGTGGTCTTTGAGAAATTCTCTCAAGCCACAGGGTTTGCCGTGGGTTTTTTGGATCATCCCGGCCTCAACGTTCTTATCGCCACCGGGTGGAGGGACATCTGTGCAAAGTTCCACCGAACATGTCCCGTTTCGGCAGCCAACTGCACAAAGAGCAATCGACATCTGTTGGATCGGTTGAAAGAACCGCGTGATCTGGTTATCGAACAATGTGATAACGGCCTTGTGGACTGCGCGGTCCCGATCATTGTTAAGGCAAAGCATATCGCCAGTCTTGTCACGGGGCAGATTTTGCTTGAAAAACCGGATATCGATCGTTTCAGACGGCAGGCCGAGATCTTCGGTTTCGATGTGAATGAATACCTTGAGGCACTGAAAGATATCCCTGTGGTTTCGGAAGAAAAGCTCAAGAGTGTGGCCATATTCTTTGGGGAGATGGCATCTTTTATCTCAAGACTTGGATACTCGAACCTCATCGCCAAACAGGAATCCCTCCGCCTGGAAAACGAGGTTGCTGAGCGCAAGCGGGCGGAGGAAGCGCAGCTCGATGCGGGTCAGATGCTCCGGTCAGTCCTGGACAACATCCCACAGCGGGTGTTCTGGAAGGATCGAAACCTGATCTTTGTCGGCTGCAACAAGCCTCTAGCCCTGGATTGCGGCTATGAGGACTCAAATGAGCTTGTTGGCAAGACGGGTTACGAGACCGCAGCGGCAGCCATTGCAGACCTCCATCGTGCCGATGACCGTAAGGTGATGGAGAGCGGCAGGCCCAAGATCAACTATGAAGAATTGCAAATCAGGCCGGATGGTTCTCAGGCTTGGCATATGGTCAGCAAGGCCCCCATGTATGACCGGGACGGGCAGGTGATTGGCATGCTGGGAACTTACGCGGACATTACCGAGCGCAAGTTGATGGAGGAGCAGATCAGGGAAACCAATGCATACCTTGAGAACATATTTGAGGATTCTCCCGATTCCACCGCCATTGTGGATAAGCATGGAAGGTTTATCAGGTGGAACAAAATGGCGGAAGACCTCTACGGCTATACTTTTGAAGAAATGAAGGGCAAGTCTGCCTTCGATCTATACGCTGATAAAGATGAGCTAAAAAGAATGCTTGTGAGCTTGCGCCGGGAAGGCTCGGTTAAGAAATGGGAAATGAGAATGAACAGAAAGGATGGCAGCACTGTCCCATTTGAAATTTCCATTGTCTTGCTCAAAGACAGCCAAAACGAAACTCTTGGGAGTGTTGGCGTTGCAAGGGACATTAGCGGCCACAAGGAGGCATTGGCCGCCCTCAAAGCTTCTAATGAGCGATTGTATCAGGAAATCACCGAACGTAAACAGGCAGAGGAAACACTTGAACGGCTCAGGCGCCATAACGAGCTAATTTTGAACTCGGCAGGAGAAGGGATTCTGGGATTGGACAGGGAGGGGAGACACACCTTTGTCAACCCCGCCGCCGCCAGGATGCTGGGGTATATGGCCGATGAGCTTATCGGCCGGAAGGGTCGAGATCTTTATCATCATACCAGAGAAAATGGAGGGCTGTACACTCAAGAGGATTGTCCGATTTTTCAAGCTTTCAGGCACGGCAAATCCTGCCAGGTTGCCGAAGAAGTCTTCTGGAGAAAGGATGGGAGCGGTTTTCCGGTCAGATACAGCAGCGCGCCCATTATCGAGGAGGGTGAGGTTGTGGGGGCCGTGGTCACGTTTCGCGATATCACGGAATACAAGCGGGGAGAGAGGGAAAGAAAAAAACTTGAGGGACAGCTCTTCCATGCTCAGAAGATGGAATCGGTGGGACGGCTGGCCGGCGGCGTGGCGCACGACTTCAACAACATGCTGGGCGTGATCATCGGCCGGGCGGAAATGGCGTTGAATACGGACGTTTCCGTTGAGGATCTTCAAAGTAACCTCCAGGAAATCCTCAAAGCAGGTCTGCGTTCAGCGGCCCTTACCCGGCAACTGCTGGCATTTGCGCAAATACAGACCTGCATCCCGAAGATACTGGATTTGAACGGCACGATCTCGGGCATGCTAAAGAAGTTGCGGGGGCTTATCGGCGAGGATATCGACCTGTTATGGGGGCCGGAGCCGGATGTGTGGAAAGTCAAAATTGATCCCTCACAGGTGGCGCAGATTCTGGCCAATCTTGTGGTCAATGCCCGCGATGCCATTATCGGAGTCGGCGCCATCGCCTTGAGGACCGAGAACATTGTGATCGATGATTCCAAGAGGGCCGAGACCCCGGAATTCATTAGCGGACAATACGTCCTGCTGACCGTGAGCGATACCGGAACCGGTATGAGCCGGGAAGTGTGCGAGAAGATCTTCGAGCCTTTTTTTACGACCAAGGAACTGGGCAAGGGGACCGGGCTGGGATTGGCCACAGTCTTCGGCATCGTTAAACAAAACGGCGGTTTTATTTATGTCGCCAGCGAACCGGAGAAAGGAACAACGTTTAAAATCTACCTGCCGCGGTTCGAGGCCGAAACCGCACAGGTTGCCTCTGAAGAGGTTGCCGTTAAGCCCCCGGCCGGCACTGAAACCATCCTGTTGGTCGAAGACGATGAAGCGATTCTGAACCTCGGTAGGATGATTCTAGAAGAGCTGGGCTACAGGGTTCTTGCAGCGCCGACCCCACGACACGCCATTCATCTTGCCCAGGATCATGCGGGAGACATTCATCTGCTTATCATGAACGTGGTAATGCCGGAGATGAACGGGCGGGAACTGGCAGAACAGCTTAGTGTCGTACGCCCGAACCTCAAGTGCCTGTATATGTCAGGCTATACTGCCGACATGGTGACACATCGCGGCATCATGGACGCAGGAGTAAATTTCATTCAGAAACCTTTCGGAAGGGATAGTTTCGCGGCAATAGTAAGGCAAATTTTGGACCACGTGAAATAGATGGCCAAAAGATCGTGCCGGCGTTGCTCTTCCCGCCCATGACAAAATAAACTATGCTTCACTATGACCCCGCCGATCATTGCTGGCGGGGTTTGTTTTTGACTATTTGCCATCATTCCCACCATTGCCCCTCTACGAAATCCCCCTCCCTTGATTGTTGCCCCAGTAGATCTTTTCGCACCGCAATGTACTCCCTGGTTTGATTTTTATCGGGAACTTTTTCCAGTTTCAAATGTACACAATGGGTGAGAGATTGCGATAATCCCAAGAGCACAGGGGGGAGCGGGGCCTACCATATGGATGTGATCGAGGAAGCAAAGATAATCCGTCAGGTGCAGGCCGGCAGCACCGATGATTTCGCGTATCTTGTGCACCGTTATAAGAGCGGACTGTTCCGGGTCGTGGGCAACCTGGTCCGTTCGGCCCCCGCTATACGCTGAATATTGGTTCCAAAATCAAGGTGCCAGGGGTATATTTCAAAATGTCCTGATTGTAGTTAGTTTCCGTCCGGAAAGGGTCCTTTTCCGCCCTGGGGCGGTGGGACCGCCAGCCGACTTGGCCGCTGCCTTCGGCGGCGGCACAAACATGATCTCGACGCTCCGCGAGGCGGTACCCAGGTACGCCTCCGCGCAACCCATCGATTTCCTTGCCAGTACGAAAAATGCCTCCTTTTCGAACAGAAACCTCGCGGGGCGTGGAATTTGTCCCGGAGTTTCCGGATGGACACTAGTTAATGCCCTATGATTATCCCTGCACGAAGAATCTCAAGTTGACCTTGCAGGCCGGGAGGCCATACGACCATGTCCAAAACGTTTACGCATCTGTTTGCTCCTTTGCAAATCAAGCATCTTACCCTGAAAAACCGTATCTGCATGTCGCCGGTGAGTACCAATTTTTCCACTCCCAAGGGGAGGTGACGCCGCGCCTTCTTGATCACTATGGGGCGAGGGCGCGTGGAGGGGCCGGTTTGATAATCGTTGAGGGAACTTGTGTCCACCTCAGCGGAAAGGCCTTTGTTAACCAACTCGGAGCTTATGAGGACGGTTTCATTCCAGGGCTCGAGAGTCTGGCACGGACCATCAGGACAAATGGCGCCGCAAGCATCATGCAGCTTCACCATGGCGGACGGCAGGCCAACCAGAAGATTTCCGGCATTCACCCCCTTGCTCCTTCGGCCGTTGCCTGTCCTATATCTCGGGTCATGCCCAAGGAGATGACCCATCAGGAGATTGCCGAAATAAAAGAGGCCTTTATCGAAGCTGCCTCCAGAGGTAAAGAAGCAGGATTTGACGGGGTGGAGTTCCACGCCGCTCACGAATATCTGGTCTCTGAGTTTCTCTCACCGTACACCAACAAAAGAACCGATGAGTACGGCGGGAGCCTGGAAAACAGGCTGCGGCTCCTGGTCGATATAATCCGGGGCGCCCGGCTCAAGCTGGGACCCGACTTTATAATCTCTGTGCGAATAAATGGCGAGGACTACATACCAGGGGGGCTGACCATCGCTGACGCAATTGAGATAGCGAGGGTGCTGGAAGCCGAGGGCGTAGACATTCTCAACGTATTGGGCGGGGTCTACGTAACGCCGCATCTGGTCATCCCTCCACTACCTCTTGGCCCTGGAGTTCATCTCCACCTCTCCGCTGCTATTAAGGGCGCCGTGAGCATCCCGGTGATCGGAGTGGGACGGATTCACCCGGAATTTGCTGAACGCGCCCTGGCAGAGGGTAAGGCGGACCTTGTGGCACTGGGTCGCGCTCTTGTTGCCGACCCCGAGTGGCCCCAAAAGACCTTGGATGGCAATATAGAAGATATTCGGCCTTGTCTGGGTTGTAACCAGGGATGCATCGACAACTTGCTAAGGCACAAAGATATCACCTGTACGTTGAACCCTGCGGTGGGAAAAGATCGGGATTATGCCTCCGAAGCAGCGGAACATCCTCAAACTGTGGTAGTCGTGGGGGCAGGACCGGCGGAGATTCGCCGCCCGGATCACTAGCGTCTTCTTCCTTACCGAACCTGCCCGACCGCATCCCGCAGTAGTTCAACGAAACGGTTGCCGGCCGGTTCTCGATTGGCTGCCCGGCTGAGGGGCTTTTCCGATATGACTTACATACTTTGAGACGGGGCAAAGTTAATGTGTTGGCAAGATTTTCTGATTTTCCTAAGCTCCATTTCTTGCCCGCCTCCGTTCCCGCTATGCCCGGTTGCCTGACCGCCCAATAGGCCGCAACACTCTTGGTCTTCACCATCGAGCTCTTTGCCCGAAGATCTGATTCGAGCCTGCGCAACGGCAAATATCATGAAACCTGACCTTGTGGTGAAAAACTCCTTGACGCGCGGACAATCCCTGTTTATAAAACAGACCGGTCGGTCTTTTTTGAGCAAGAGAAGCAACGTCCATCAATGGGAGAAGCAATGTCAACCAAAGGCCTTCGCACCCGCCAGGAAATCGTCGAGGCGTCTCTCCAGCTCTTTTCCGTCAAGGGCTACTACAATACGTCGATCTCCGACATCCTCCAGGATACCGGCTTGACGAAAGGGGGGCTCTACGGCCACTTCGGAAGCAAGGAGGAAATCTGGGGTGCGGCCTACGAGCGTTCAGTGCAGATCTGGCAAGGGATCGTATTCGAGGGAGTCCGGGAGATCTCGCACCCCGTCGAGCGGGTCATGCACGCCTTGGAGAACGACCTTCGCAACTACATCGGAGGCGAGGTCTTCCGGGGGGGATGTTTTTTCTTCAACATGCTCGTCGAGCTTTCCGGCCAGTCGGAGCCGATGGCACGTCGGATTCTGGACGGCTATCGGACCTTCTCGAACCTCCTCGCTTCCTGGATCGAAGAGGCCCGCGAGTTCGGGATCCTGAGGGCTGAAGTGGACTCCCGAGAGGTGGCCGACTTCATCCTGACTGCCATCAACGGCGCCGCAGTGCTCTACGCGGCAAGTCGAGAGCCGACGATCCTAGAGGAGACGATCCACCAGCTCCGCCTCCACCTGGACTGTCTGAAATGCTAGAAGCCCTGACCGCCAGCAGAAAAGGAACAATCCATGACAAAGAAAGCGATCCGAGAATACGCCCTGAGCCTGGGCGTGGACGACGTGGACATCGCATCCACTTCTGACATGACATCCAACCAGAAGTACAAGCTGTGAAGAAGCTGACAAGTCTCGTAAAAGCATTTGCTTTACAATCCGGAGCCCAGGTTGTCGGAATTGCATCCGCTGAAATCATGAATCAACATGCATTGGAAGGACAAAAGCCTGAGCAAAATCTCCCTGATGCCAAGGCGGTGATTTCTTTCGGGATCAGAATGTTGGATTCAATTTTCAAGACACCCAATGTCCGCATTTCGAGACTGAGCTACATGTACCTTCATGATGCTCTGGACAAAACCGCCTGGAAGATGGCGACCCAACTGGAGGATATGGGATTTGACGCCATTCCGATGCCTTCTCTTGGACCAGTAGAGATGATGGAGAAAGGAGGGATCGTGGGAGATATATCGCTGCGCCATGCGGCGGTCCAGGCAGGATTGGGACGGATCGGTTTGAGTCATCATCTTCTGCATCCCGATTTCGGTCCGCGCCTGCGGTTAGGCTGTGTGATTACCACTGCTCCATTAATTGCGGATGAACCCATAAAGGATGAAATATGTTTGGGCGAGAAATGCAGCTCATGCGTAAAATCCTGTCCTGGGGAGGCGCTAAAGAAAAGGTTCGGGCTGAAAGGATGTTTGTCCGTCACACATAAATACAATCTGTATGGGCTATTGAAGCAGATTAACAAAATTATGGATACAAATGATCCAGAGGAGAAAAAAAGGCTCATTTTTGACAGGACAATCAGCGAAGTTTATATGAGCTTACGTACGGGAGACCCGCCTTTTTGCATTAAATGTGTTGAGGTATGCCCCATAGGAAAATCCAGAAGTATCAGCGTTCGATCGAAAGGAGGCCTGTCATGATAGTTACTGCCACGGAAGCAAAGCAAAGAAACTTTCTGGGTGTGGATTTCGTAGTTCTGTCTTACGGGCCTGATACGATTGTGACCAAAATGTTATATAAGAAAGAAGACAACGTTCCTTTTCACAAGCATCCAAATGAGCAAAGCGGATTTGTAATATCGGGGAAGTACAGAATTCAATTTGAAAATTGGATTCAAGAAATTGGACCCGATGATACCTACTCTATTCCACAAAATATCGAGCATAGGATAGAAATTTTAGAGCCTGGTGAGGTGGTGGACTTCTTTTCTCCTCCGAGACTAGATTATTTGTAAATAGCTCGGACGAAGGAGCCAAGAGATGCAGGGCTGTGTACCTCAAGACGACAACTACGAAATGCGAGTCCGAGAGAGCTTCTCCAAGCAGAAGCTGATGCAAACCATTGGAGCGACTCTAACGAAGGTGATACCGGGGGAGGTTGAAATATCACTCGAATTCCGAGACGATCTAACGCAACAGCACGGCTTCATCCATGCCGGTATTGTTGCCACCCTTGCCGATACCGCCTGTGGCTATGCCGCATTCAGCCTGATGGCTCCTGATGCGGCAGTGCTCACCGTAGAATACAAAATAAACCTGCTGTCACCTGCCGTAGGGGAATCATTGATTGCATGTGGAAAGGTAACCAAACCGGGACGCACTCTCACGGTGTGCTCAGGAGATGTATTTGTATTGAAAGATGGAGAGAAAAAGATGGTAGCTACCATGATTGCCACGATGATGAGCATTCGTGGTCGGGAAGGGTTGATTGGGTGACCAAAATGTGAAGGCAAATGTTTTTTTCAAAACGGTTGCTGGCCGGTTCCCGATTGGCTGCCCGGCTGCGGGTCTTTTGCGATATGACGCGAAGAACGCCATCTCTGCCGATGCGGCTGCCAATGCGGCGCACAATAAGTTCTTTCTGCTCCGGAGAAAGGGTAGGGGAGTTTATCACGTCGAACCACAGGGGCATTCCAGAACTTACCGTGTTCAATTTATAAAATATTTAACCCGACAGAAATCAAGCCCTCGCAAAACTGCCTTATAAACCCGGCAACTGAAATGACACCATTTGGAAATAGCTTCGTCACAATTCAACTGTAGACTAAAAAACTTCTGTTTCGTGGGCTTGTGCATTGGCCGAGGAGGTTTCCATGCTACAGTTGAAACAGGTATCGGTAATCTATCCCAATGGGTTCGCCGGCTTGCAACCAGTGTCAATCACTTTCCGAGCGGCCCAAATCACTGTGCTCCTGGGGGAATCTGGCGCCGGCAAATCGACCCTGCTTCGCAGCCTGAATTTCCTGAACAGGCCGACTTCCGGAACGATCGTGGTGGAAGGTCTGGGCGAGTTGAACAATTCCAAAATCATCGGGGAACACCGAAGGCGAACGGCGATGATTTTTCAGCAGCACCAGCTTATAGGCCGGTATAACGCTTTCAATAATGTTCTTATGGGTCGCGTTGCTTTCCATGGCAGGCTAAGGGGCATGTTCCCATTGCCGAGGGTTGAGCAGCGGATGGCTCTTGAGTGCCTCGAAAGAGTCGGTTTAATCGATAAGGCATTCGAGCGGGTGGACAAGCTCAGCGGTGGCCAGCAGCAACGGGTGGGCATAGCGAGAGCTCTGGCGCAACAGCCTAAAATTATACTTGCCGACGAACCCGTTGCAAGCCTCGATCCGGGAACTGCAAACACTATCCTCTCTCTTCTTCTCTCAATATGCCGGGAAGATAGAATACCCGTTGTTCTTAGCCTTCATCAGCTTGAATTTGCAAAAACCTACGCGGACAGGATCGTTGCCCTCTCCGGAAGCAGAGTCGTTTTTGACGGCCGTCCGGATATGCTGCACGGAAAGTTGCTGTGCGAAATATACAGTAGCGGCGCCCTCGCGGCGTAATCTTTAATACGAGTCCAGAGTATTGGAGGAATTCTATGAAAAAGTGGAGTTATCTTGCAGTGTTTGTGATCCTGGCAACCTTTGCAGGAATTGTTCTGGCTTCGGGAGACCCCGATCCTGCCATACTTAAGGTTGCTCTTTTGCCCGATGAGAATGCATCCACTATCATCAAGAAAAATGAGAATCTTAAAATGTATTTGGAAAAGCAGCTTGGGAAAAAAATTGAACTCGTTGTCACCACGGATTATTCGTCGATGATCGAGGCCATGCGGCACGGCCGGTTGGATCTCGGGTACTTCGGCCCTCTGTCGTATGTGCTGGCAAAAAGCAAAAGCGATATCGAGGCTTTCGCGTGCCTGAGCGAAAGCGGAAATACGACATACAATTCCGTAATTATCGCCAATGCAAATGCGGGGATCAACAGCCTTGAAGACATTGCAGGCAAGGACATGGCGTATGGCGATACGGCCTCGACATCGAGTCATCTGATCCCCAAATCGATGCTTGCAGAAAAGGGTCTTATTAACGCCAGGGACTACAACGAACATTTCCTGGGCGCCCACGACGCGGTAGCCTTGACAGTGCAAAATGGAAAGGCGCAGGCCGGCGGTCTCAGCAAGATCATTTTTGAAACGCTGGTAGAAAAAGGCATGATCGACCCTGCCAAAGTAAAGGTTATAGCGGTATCCAAGCCCTTTCCTCAGTATCCATGGGCAATGCGGTCGAACCTCGACCCCGAACTCAAAAAGAGAATCCGCTCAGCTTTCCTGGACATGAAAGATCCTGAGGTTCTGAAGGGTTTTAAAGGTGCAACAGGCTTTGGCCCAATGTGCGACAAGGACTACGATGTTGTGCGCGATCTGGCTAAGGTGTTGAATCTCGACCTTGCCAAGATGTGATCGAGCAAAGGCATCAGAGTGTGGTTACAAATCAGTGTTTTCAATAATGGCTAAAACTGCGTGCAGGAAAATGATTTCGATAATCTGATCCGAGGGCTCTGGAGAAGTTGGTACTCTAAAGCTTTGCAGATGGCGGTGATCGTCGTGATCATAATCATCTGTTTTTATTATGTAGGTCTACTGGACGGTCCCCGTCTCAAGGATGGGATCCCCAGTATATTCCAACTGATGGTGGAGAGCATTCCACCCGATTTCAGTGATGCCGAGAGCTGGATAAGGCCGATTTTTGACACGCTTGCAATGAGCATCGCTGGAACGGCCCTTGCCATTTGCTTTTCACTGCCCATTTCGGTTTGTGCAGCCAGGAACACCAGCCCGCATCCGATTTTATATCAGGCATCGAGATGGGTTCTTAATGGACTGCGCTCCATTCCCGAATTGATAATGGGCATCATCTTCGTGGCGGCTGTGGGTTTCGGTCCTCTGCCGGGCGTCCTGGCGCTGGGACTCCATTCAGTAGGAATGGTGGGCAAATTCTTTGCTGAGGCGATCGAGCACGCGGCCGTCGAGCCGATCGAGGCGGTCAAGGCCGCCGGGGCGGACAATATTCAGGTGATTCTGCACGGCGTGCTTCCCCAAGTTCTCCCCCAGATGATGGACGTCTCCATTTACCGATGGGAATACAACTTCAGGGCTTCCACGGTTATGGGCATGATAGGCGCCGGCGGAATCGGGTTTCAACTTGTCGCATCGCTTCGTATCATGCAGTACAGGGAAGTCTCTGCAATTCTTTTGGTAATCCTGTTCATGGTTACCGTGGTGGATACCCTGGGGTCGCATCTTCGAAAAAGATTCAAGTAATCTCAAGGCTGGAGAAGCGCAATGAAACCACGTGTAGTTGTTACGCATTGGATACATAACGAGGTTGCGGATTACCTCGGAAGTTCGTGTGATCTCCTGCTGAACCAGACCAGGCTCACGCTCCCTCGATCAGTAATTACCGAAAGGACGGAGGGGGCGAACGCAATAATGGTATTCATGCCGGACAGCTTAGATGAGGAGTTTCTCTCCGCCTGTCCGAATCTGAAGGTTGTGGCGGCGGCGCTAAAGGGCTACGATAACTTCGATGTTGACGCCTGCACCCGGCGGGGCATCTGGTTTACCATTGTTCACGATCTCCTGACGGTCCCTACCGCGGAACTGGCAATCGGTTTACTGTTGAGCCTGACGCGAAGGATGCCGGAGGGAGATCGGTTGGTGCGAACCGGACAGTTTGCCGGCTGGAGACCGCAGCTCTATGGGACCGGGCTTAGTGGAGCGGTATGCGGGATCATCGGACTTGGGGCCGTTGCAAGAGCATTGGCCAAGCGGTTGAAGGGTTTTGACGTGGATGTCCTATATTCTGATATCGTTCCGCTGCCTGCATCCGAGGAAGAGGAGATTGGCGTCCGGAGGGTCTGTCTGGAGGATCTGCTTCGGAACAGTGACTTTGTATTTCCGCTCGTGCCACTTCGGCCTTCGACTTTTTATCTTATCAATCGAAAGACCCTTTTACTCATGAAAAAGGGAGCATTCCTCATAAATGTCTGTCGTGGGTCGGTGGTCAATGAGGAGGATGTAGCCGATGCGCTGCGGTGCGGACAAATTGCAGGATACGCGGCCGATGTTTTCGAAATGGAAGACTGGGCAAGAACGGAGCGGCCATCCGCCATCTCACCTTATCTCATTGAGAATATTGAGAATACTTTCTTCACCCCGCATCTCGGATCGGCTGTAGATTCAGTTCGTCGCGAGATCGCAATGGAGGCAGCACGAAACATTATCCAGTGCCTGAATGGGGAAGTTCCAATGGGTGCGGTCAACCGGCCTGTTTCATAGCTCCCTTTCAGCATCAACTTGCCAATTGAAAGTCTTGGCGTGTCTTATCGCCGTCGCCGCCACCCTGTTGTCAGGGCAATGAACTATCTCTTGTCTGCTGCCCAAGTCCACGTTTGGCCCTTGACGTTCCAGGCGTTGCCGTTCATATGTCTGCCGGAGATTCGACCCTGCCGTTCGGCGAATTTTTTGTTTGTTTCCATGTAGATCGTATCGCCATCCTGTTTCCAGGCACCGTTCTTGTAGAAACCTTGCGGAGACTTGTAGTGCAAGGCGCCATCCGGTTGGAAGTGGTACTCGTAGTAATCGCCGTCGGAATCTATACCAGCCCAGATAGTCCCAGCGACGCTTGGAGTCGGAGAATGGCTTGGAACGGCAGACGGCTGATTGGTCTGCTGTGCGGCGACAAGAGCCGGCAGCAGCATGAGCAGCATGAGTGCAAATACCGAAAATCTCTTCATCTCTTTTTCCCCTTTTGTAGTGCCCTGATAATAATTGTGTGTGGGTCTCCCTTCGCCTCCACACGATTGTCAGGGTAATGAACTATCTCTTGTCTGCCGCCCAGGTCCACTTTTGGCCCTTGACGTTCCAAGCCTTGCCTTTCATATGTGTGCCGGAGATGCGACCCTTCCGTTCGGCGAATTTGTTGTGTGTTTCCATGTAGATCGTATTTCCATTCTGTTTCCAGGTGCCTTTCGTATCGAAACCGGCCGGAGCCTTCCAGTGCAAGGCGCCATCCGGTTGGAAATGGTACTCGTAGTAATCGCCATCGGAATCTATACCAGCCCAGATAGTCCCAGCGACGCTTGGAGTCCGGGAATGGGGCTGATTGGCCTGCTGTGCGGCGGCAAGGGCCGGCAGCAGCATGAGCAGCAAGAGTGCAAGTACCGGACATCTCTTCATCTCTTTTTCCTCCTTTTGTAGCGCCCGAAAAATAATTGGGTTGTGGATCTCCCTCCGCCTAATCCTCGACCGGGACTTTTTTTGATCTCTCCTGTTTCTGGATGCTACTGCTGCCGCTTGGGAATTCGTGTCTTCCAGGATTGGGGCTCACGGTGAAGATGCATGATGGCAATGATGAGCAGGGTCTTGCCCCTGATCTGATAGATGATTCCATATGGAAAGCGCTTCGTGCGACAGCGCCTTGTTCTCTTTGAAACCAAGGGCCAAGCTTCAGGGTATTCGGCGATTCTGACGATTGTTGCCTTGACCTCATCAGAGAACTCGAAACCAAGTCCTTCAGTTTGGGCATTATAGTAATGGACGGCCTCGATGAATTCTGATTGTGCCGGCTCAAGGAACCGGACGTTCATCGGGGCTTCTTATCCATCTGCTCAAAAACTTGCCTGGCGGAAATGGCCTGAATTTCGCCGCGGTCAAATGCATCCAACCGCTCTTCCGCCTCTTTCCCCCACAACGCGTCTATTGCCTCTTGAGATGGCAGGTCCAGGCTCGACAGGAGACTCTCTGCGATTTCTGCCCGCTCGGCAGGGGTGAGCGATAATGCCTCTTTGAGAACCTCTGTGCCTTTAGATGACATGCTAATCGATCCTTTCTTGCCAAAATTCTAACACAAAAGGGTAGCTTAGAGCGAGATGGTTTTGCCTTATGCAACTGACCGGGCGATGAGTGCCTTCCGGCTAATCTTCGACAGGGACTTTTTTTGACCTCTCCTGTTTTTGGATGCCATGCTGCTTCTTCTCATTCAGGCGGCGGAGCTTTGCCGCTCGGCTCACTCGCGTCTTTTTTCTTGTCGGGACCTGTTTAACAGCATTGCGCAGAAGTTCGATAAAGCGCTCGAGAGCCAGTTCCCGGTTGGCAGCCTGGCTGCGGGTCTTTTGCGATATGACCCGAAGGACGCCATCCTTGCCGATGCGGCTGCCAATACGGCGCACAATAAGTTCTTTCTGCTCCGGGGAGAGGCTGGGGGAGTTTACCACGTCGAACCAGAGCGTCACGCGAGAGCTCACCTTGTTAACGTTCTGGCCTCCGGGTCCGCTGCTTAGTGATGCGGTGAACCTGAGTTCATCCTCGGGCAGAGAAACTTTATCTGTTATCGCAATCATGCGCTTTCCCTCTACGGGGAGAATCCTGCCCGCACCGGTAAATAAAGAGCACCGCCCGTTCACTTGAGAAATAGGTACTCCGTTCCACATGGGAGACTGGAAAGATAATATGTACCTGCTGAGATAGACTATAGATAAGGTAATTAACCCAAAGAAACATATAAAAAGCCGCTACGCGCACATTAGTGCGCTACGCGGCACAACCCGCGCCGGCCCACATTGGACTGCGTCTTTCAGTCGCGGTGGGCCGGCGGCGGGTGGCCTTTACAATCACCGGCAAAAAGTTTGCTTCTCCAGAGGTATCGCTATTTCTCAAGGAGCCTTACCGTCCCGTCATCGAGATCATATTTGGCGCCTACTATCTTTAGCTTTCCCTCATCGACAAGCGACCGGATTACCGGTGACTGCTTGACCAGGGATTTGGCAACCAGTTTGATGTTGTTGTCAATGGCCGATTCCACGAGGTCCGATTTACCGGCGCCCTTGACATCTTTTTTAGCCTGCTTGACCGCCGGAGCAATCGTTTTGATAATGGCGCCGATATTTCCGTGCGGAGGGCCTTGCGATTGGACGGCAGCAGTCACGGCGCCGCAGCGTTTGTGACCAAGGACCATGACCAGAGGGCAGTTGAAGTGCTCGGCGGCATATTCGATGCTTCCGAGGATAACGGGGTCCGGAACGTTGCCGGCCACTCGCACGACGAAGATTTCACCCAACCCCTGATCGAAGATAATTTCGGGAGGGACCCTCGAGTCCGAGCAGGCAAGGATTATGGCAAAAGGTTTTTGCCCGGTTGCCAGGGCCTCCCTTATACTGGGAGTGCTCGTCTCACGAATCGTTATCTGGTTTGCTACAAAGTGCAGGTTTCCATCCATCAGTTTGCTAAGAGCTTCATCTGCCGTAAGACCGGGACCTGCTTCAGATGCGGACACAAGCGCTGAGGCAAACAACACAACGTATAAACATAGAATAGACAATAAGTGACACTTCATTTTACGGCCTCCTGGAATTGGGGGTCTTGTGTTATGAATCAATCTATAATTTGCTGCAAATCATAATCTGTTTCAAGAGCAAAAGGCGGGAAACGGGTCCGGATTAAAAGTAAAAAGCCGAATCGGTGGGGCGGACCGATCGGCTTTGAGGAGGAAAGAGTTTATTTTCGCTATATTAGTAGAGCAACTTTGATGCCAAATCGGGCTAAAAATATTTCACGAATAATTATAGCTATGTAGAGCCGAATCAGTAATAGTTATTATAACTAAATCACGACATAAAGCAGCCATTTATTGGAAATCACGCCATAATCGCGCCTCCTAACGGTGGCTTTGGATGCGCTCGGCGGGATTTTCGAATTTTCAAAATTGTCTGGATTCCAGGATTATCTGAATTTCTCGGTGGAAGAGACCTATGTCGTAGAATTGTTCAAGGTGCACCTGGAGCGCTAAATACAGAGACCACATATCGAAGAGCGCAGCCAACCCCCTTTTTGGGGACTTCCGCATTCCTTCAAATGTTCATCAGGCGGCATTAGCCGTGTATTTCCTGGGCAATCTCAACGGCGCCGCTCACGAAAGCCAGGGCGATGCATCGGGCGTAATCCTCACTGAGAGCGTCCCCCTCAAGCCTTTCGTGTTCGTAGCTCTCGCAGCTCTGGCAGGAAAACCCTGGCCATTTATTACGAATGGTGTGGTCGAGACATTCACCATAGTTTCGGCAGAACACGTTTCGCCTCACCTTGTCGCAACTTTCCACAGCCATGTAGCGTTCCGGTTTCCTACTTCCCACGACAGCCTCCTCAAGTTTTAAGGACCATGTTTATGGTCCATTAAATAACTGCCCGTACGCTGAATTGAAATAAGGTCAAGCAGGGTATTTGAATACTTTATCACTGTATTTTCCTGGCATGGATATACTGGCAAGTAGAGCGTCTTATTTGTCGGATTATTTCTATCAACTCGAATCAATTAAATTTCCCTCCTCAGCACGAGTCCGCAGGTCATGTAGCTAAGGTGACATGAGCCTTTTTCGCTCGCCGATATCGCTGCGGTCATTTGTTTTGGGCCTCCGGCTGACCGGAGTGATTAAGAACATTCACCAGCACTTCGACTTTTGCATCAGGGCTGAGATCCGTTTCGATTTTCAGGACAGCCTGTTTGCGGGACCCGGCCGGAACATTCTCCAGCTTTGGCTGGACCTCGAGGATGAAGCCCGTTTGATCTTCCAACGTCTCCTGCCAGACCGACATCAGGTTCTGGTCATAGGTTAGCCGGGTAATCTCAAAAGGTTTGTTCCGATTGCTGACCACCACCACTCTGCCAACACGTTCCGGCTGGCCGGTGCACAGTTTTCCGATCAGAATATTTTGCGGCTTTGCGGAGATCTCGCCCTCGATAAACCCACTCACACGGATGATTATGTCAGGTTTCTGAGCCAGATCGGTATCCAACTTGATAAACCCGCCGTAGTTTCCATTACTTATCTTATTGGAAACCCTCAGTCTGTAGTGCTCTCCCTCTGCGACTGTTTCGAGTGTGTAGGCTATGTCTTCACTGAGGTTGCTCTCAGTGCCTGAAATATGAAAAGGAGTAGATCCCTCCAGGTCCAAAACGGATTCGGAGAGCTGGTCGGGCATTCCCCTAAACAAAATGTTCGTTGAAGGTTTGACATCGACAATGGCCTGAACAGTCCCCTCGATCCTTACGACCATTTCCGGGTTATTCGGATCGTTGCTCAGGACGGTTGCCTTTTTGAGAACCTTCCCCTGAAAGTTTTTCAGGTTTACCTTCACTATCACCTTTCCCTCGCCACCGGGAGGGATTGCCGGATCGAACCGGGCGGCTGTGCACCCTCACTCAACCCGGACGCGCTCAATATTGAGCGGGACCTTCCCGGTGTTTCTGACGGTGAATTCGTGTTCTATCTCGGTGCCTTCCATGACCACGCCGAAATCATATTCGGGCTGCTTTATCTGAATCGACGGCTGAGCCGTGGCCGCAGGAGCCTGGTGCTTTGCACTTGGCGCCGTTGTTGCGGTGAATGCGGGCGAGGAGCAAAAAGCGATGCAAAGAGCGACAGCGATAGTAGTTTTTTTCCGAGCGCAAGTTTTCATTCGGTTTCCCTTCAGGTACGGACATCGGATATTTGAACTCAGAGGGCTGATATCGCAATTTGTAAACTCATGTCTTCGCCCTCCGGCAATCGTCTCACTTGTTCATCAGGTCATGGACTGCAACGATCTCGATTCCTTTTTCACCGAAATAAGCAGCCCCTTCCTGCAATGATCTTAAAGTTGTCTTACGAGGATGTCCAATAGCGAGAGCCGTGCCACGGATCTTGGCTATCTCCACAAGTCGTGCAATTTGGGAGCGAATGGCTTCCGCAGATGGATCGTCATCAAGAAAAACGTCACGCTTAAGGGTCGGAATCTTCAGTTCCCGTGCCACTTTCCACCCTTTGCTCTCATTGGTCGTCATACTGTCGACAAAAAAGAGACCGCGTCCTTTGATCTCAGAGAGTACGGTTTTCATGACCTGGGCATCTCGGGTCATCCGCGAGCCCATGTGGTTGTTGACCCCATCGAAGTAAGGGGAAGTATCGAGGGCCGCCTTGATGTTCAGTCGTATTTGATCGGCCGGCATTGAAAGCATGAGCGCCCCGGGGCCCGGGTTCTCTTTGGGGTTCAAAGGCTCCATCGGAAGGTGAAGCATGACTTCCCTGCCTTCCAGATGGGCGAGTTCTGCGATCTCGCGGCTGTGCGCCAGGTGTGGCAAAACAGACAAGGTCACAGGGAAAGGAAGCGAGGCGAATTGTTTGGCGATCCCTACGTCGATTCCAAAATCGTCTATAACGATTGAAACTTTCGCCCGCGTAGGCGAGATATCCGGGGAGGCCACGCCGGCGGGTTGAGGCGGGGGCTTGGCCTTGGGCGCGTAGGCGAGAGGAGGTAAAGCTTGGCGCAAGGGCAACTGAGCCGCATTATCGCTGCCCAAAGGTGATCTTTCGGTCTTTTCTTCAGACTGTTCCACAACGGGGGGTAAATCGCTGAAATGTTCCCGTTTTGGGCTTGCCGGTTCCACTTTAGCGCCTGATGGCGCAGTGCCGCCTTGGGAGTTTTTTGCCGTCTTCGGGTTCGACAGGTCGGCAGTCGCCGGATCAGGAAGGCGGCGGTTTTGTGCGGCGAAATAGATAAGAGACGTCAAAAATATGACCGCGACTGCCCATGCAACCAAAAGAGGAATCGGAGGCCTTTTTTTCGGGGCGGGGGGACCTCCCTTTGGACGGTCTTTTTTGCGCCCGCCCCGTGCCCTCGAGGTTTCAGTCCGTTTTCCCGGCGGCAAATTCTTTTTCTCCGGCTGCCTGCCTTGAGTCATTCAGACCAAAGCCGTAAGGTCGCCATTCTCTTACTTGTTTTGCGTTTGAGCCAGTATTCTGTAGCCCTTGAGCAGATCGAGCGCCCGCCGCACCTGGTTGTCCCCTTCAACCAATTTCTTCCCATTTGAGGGAGCACCCGTTTCCCCCTTGCTCTGAGTCTCCAGCTTCTGGTTTTCCATATGCCTCGGGAGATCTTTTTCCCGAATACGCATCAAGTCTTCGCCCTGAGTCTCTTCGCCTTTCGGACTCTCCTTTTTTACTACGATGTCGGGCGTGATTCCCTTGGCCTGAATGGACTTGCCCGAAGGAGTATAGTAGAGCGATGTGGTAAGCCTGAGGGCTGAGCCGTCGTTGAGCGGAATAACCGTCTGAACCGAGCCCTTGCCGAAGGTCTGCTCACCCATGATAATGGCTCTTTTGTGGTCCTGGAGCGCTCCTGCAACGATCTCCGAGGCGCTCGCCGACCCCGAATTAACCAGCACTACAATCGGATAGGTCTTTGGCTTTGCTTTCTTGTGGGCCTCGAAACGCATTTTTTGGTTTTCAAGCCGTCCACCAGTGTACACGATCAGCCCTTCGTCCAAGAACTCATCGCTCACTTCGACCGCCTGATCGAGCAGACCGCCTGGATCGTTTCTCAAATCGACTACCAGTCCCTCTAGCCCTGGATTCTCAGATTCGAGTTGGCTAAGCGCCTTTCGCAGATCGTTTGCCGTTCCGCTCTGGAAACTCGAAATCCTGACGTAGCCGAACCCGGGCTCAAGTGAGCTTGACTTTACACTCTGAATTGTGATGATGTCCCGGACCAGTTCAAATTCGAGCGGTTTCTGCTTGCCTTTCCTCAAGATCGTCAGCTTCACCTTGCTGCCCTTGGGGCCTCTCATCTTCTGCACCGCGTCCATCAGGGACATGTCCTGGGTGGGCAGGTCATCGATTTTCAGGATCTGATCATTCGACTGAATGCCGGCTTTATCAGCCGGAGTATCTTCGAGCGGGGAGACAACCGTCAAAATGTTGTCCCGAATGGTTATCTCTATTCCAAGGCCGCCGAACTTTCCCTTCGTCTCGATCTGAAGTTCCTTGTAATCCTCAGGCTTCAGAAATGAAGAATGCGGGTCGAGTTCCCGAAGCATGCCGGTTATAGCCCCGTACATAAGCTTCTTCTGATCGGTCTTTTCTACGTAGTTGTCCTGTACGATTGAGATGACGTCGCTGAAGAGCTTCAAATACTGATAGGCGTCCTGGTTTTCCGGGGTAGTTGTCTTGGCCTTGAGAGTCGGCCATCCACCGAGGGCCAAAATCACTGATGCGGCTGCAATGAGAAGTAAAAGTTTGCGGGTCTTCGACATAGGATTTCCTTATTGTATTGAATTTTAAAACCGGACGGCGCAAAAAGCCCCGGATTTTAAGGCATTCAGTGCCCCGCTGCCCGGGGCGCTCTGAAAAAACAATTACAACCTATCAAATTTAACAGTGCTGCCTTCAAAGGGCAACTCAATTTTTATGCCGGAACAAAGACGGCGGGGTTGGGGCCGTGCAACCGCCGAGATCCCGTGTATAAGCCCAAAGCACTAATCGGGCCAAAAGCATTCAGCATCTGAATTAGAAATTGGAAGGAACTTTAGTATGATTCACCCTAAAAATATAAGTCCACTCACACACGATGTACCAAAATATTTTTGATGTTCGTGGCGATGCCGTTTCTAAGGTTGGGTGGATATGCCGTAGTAAACACGAACACGGTCGCATCTATAATCGGTTATAAACCCCGTCCGTGCTCAGTTAGTCTCCGCACCAACCTTATGAGCGCATTCAGGGCATATGCCATGGCTGAAGTCGGCTTCAGAATGGTCGCGAATATAGGCTTCGATCTGCTGCCAATAGCCCTGATCATTACGTATTTTCTTGCACCAGGCGCAAATAGGCAGCAAGCCTTTCAATGCTTTGACCTTGACAAGCGCTTCCTGAAGTTCTGCGATAAGCTTCTCTCGCTCTTTGCGCACCCGTTCCCGCTCTGAGATGTCTCTTGCAATAGTCGATACCCCGATAATGTTGCCGGCGCTATCTTTGATAGCAGAGATGCTTAAAGAAACACCAATGTCATGGCCGTCCTTGCTGCGGTAGGTGGCTTCATGGTGGAAAATACGCTCACCACGACCTACTCTGTAAAGCAAGTTTGATATTTCATCAATGTGGGCGGGCGGTATATGTAAAGATGTGGATTTCTGTCCGGTTGCTTCTGCGGCGGTATAGCCGTAAAGGATCTCAGCAGCCTTATTCCAGCTCGTGATTACGCCGTCCAATGTCTGTGATATTATTGCGTCATCGGAGCCTTCGACAATGGCCGCCAATTGTCTGCTGGCCTCCTCGGCCTTGCGGCGCACATCGATTTCGATCTGGAGCTTGGTGTTGGCTTGCTGGAGTTCCCCTGTGCGTTCCAGAATAACCTCTTCCAGATGATCACGGTATCTTCTCAGTTCTATATCCGCATGTTTTTGCACTATTGAGTATCGGATGGAGCGCTCGAGGAGCTCGGCAGTGATTTGTCCCTTGACCAGGTAGTCAGATGCGCCGGCCTCCATGGCTTTGACATCCACATCGTATCCTCCCTGGCCGGAAAGCAGGATAATCGGAATCTCGCACTCTCGTAAGGCTGCCTCGCGCAATAGCTCCAGGCCGCTTCTTGCGCCAAGGCGATAGTCAAAAAGGCAAACATCGTACTCAATACGGCAAATCTCCCGCAAACCCGCTTCATATGTATCCACCCATTCCAGCCGAAACGTTGTCGAACTAATCTCTGAGAACAGGCTTTTCAAAAGTGCGTAGTCATCCTCATCATCTTCGATAAGAAGCACGCTAAGATACTGTTTTTCCATTGTTTAGTCCGGCATAAGTGGAGCGTTCAGTAAAAGCCTCACGTTGACATTCGGAGTCCCGCAGGACGCTTGCGTCTATTAGGACTCACGCTATCCAATAATAATGATAACTCAGAACCAGCCGATATGATAGAAAATATAACAGTAGGGAACTGAGATGGCCTGCTCTGGCGCAGTTTGCTCAGAGGGTCGCGCGGCTTTGCCGGCATCTTTTTCCTCACCTCATTCATCCGGTCTGGCGTCCCTAATACGCGGCGGCTATTTCGTCCTTCTTGCAGTTCTCATCGTGGAAGCGGTCCATACTTTTCGCTGGGCACGCGGACAGAATGATTTCGGCAGAATTGTTTCTGAATGCTCTTTTTTCCGGCATTGCTAAAGTCTGAATCTTTTTCCTGATCAGGCCCCTCGATAGCGTGAATGGTCATATCACCTCCTGGAATATCGCAGCACGCCGCGGTGTAAAATAAAAAAATTTCTTTGTGCATTGTCAACTATATTCGGGTACGGTTCGTCATTATAGTGAATCCAAAAGGTAAAAATCAGCGGGCAAGGGACAGCCTGCATTATCAGTCAAAGAGGGAAGGGAGGTAATTGAGATGAGATTGGCTCGAAGCTTAAGAATAGCTCTGGTTGTGATGGTGATTCTGGGCACGCTTTGCATGGCGGCGCCCGGATATGCCTGGCGCGGAGGCGGAGGCGGACACGGAGGCTGGGGCCGCGGCGGCTGGGGCTGGGGCGGCTGGGGCTGGGGTTGGGGCGCCCCTTTGTATTGGGGGGCATATGCCTATCCCTATTATGGGTATGCTTACAACCCATATTATGGGTATCCTTACGGCCCCTATTATCGGCCCTACTATTATCCCTATTATCCTTACCGTTATTGATCGTAGATAGGGTTGTGCTTCCATATCGGACGCCGTGGTGTAACAGCCAACGGGTAGCCTTGACAATGGCAGGGCCTCCCAAGCCCTTGTCATTTTCTTGCTGTTCCGCTGTCTGAGGTGTTTCGTTCCCATCCTCAGATTGATCGGAGCTCACGGGTCCATACCACCAGGCTTATCAAAAGCAGGCGGATAAGTTTTTTTCCTTTTTTCATCCCTGAAACTTCCCTGTTTGTCAAATTTGGACCCTGCACGTGGTATAATCACCTCAGATTCCAACCCGCGATTTTTGCCCTCCCGCACGGATTCTGCGGCAAAGAGTCAGGAGGACGTGCTGTTCGCTTGCTCTGGTTGCCGGATTCGCTGGATGAGTTGATAAGCATTCAAGATTTTTCTGTGGATTCCGATTATTGTATAAGGCCTGGTTTTTGTTCTTTTGAAGTGGCCTTGTTTGGAGAAGAGTGCTGTCATGAAAATGTTCAATTGTAATGTGCTTCTGGCTGAAGACAATCCTGTGAACCAGCATGTAGGGCGCGCTATGATGGAGGCCTTTGGATGTCGTGTCGATGTGGCCTCGAATGGCTCTGAAGTGCTGGATCGGATGGAATCCACCAGATATGACATCGTTTTCATGGACTGCGAGATGCCCGTGATGGGTGGTTTGGAAGCGACTCGCTTAATCAGACAGAGGGAGAAGCAGCAGAGGAAGCCCATGGCTACAATAGTGGCGCTTACGGCGTATGTCGCCGATGAGGACCGCTGCCGATGTCTCGAAGCAGGAATGAATGATTATCTGGGCAAGCCTTTCCGGATGCAGGATCTTTCCAGTATGATGGAAAAGTGGCGCGGCGGGGTCTCTGTGCCGGATTCATCGGCGAGCTGTCAAGAGTTTCAGTCGGGTTCGGGACCGCTGGAAAATGTCACCGAAAATTACCTGGATCGCGATGACCTGGATAACATAAGGTCGCTGGGACCAAATGGCCCCAGGATGCTTTCTGCGGTTATAGGCATTTATTTGGATGACTCTCCGATTCTGCTCGACAAGCTAAGTGAAGTTTTCAACGCGGGTGATGTGGAAGGCGTTGCCAAAGCGGCGCACGCGATGAAATCGACCAGCGCCGGCCTCGGAGCGACTACTCTTGCTGCGATGTGCAGGCAGCTCGAAGATCTCGCCCGTGGAAGCTCCATAGATGGCGCCGACACGCTGATTGCCAAGATTCGATTGGAGTATGGGAAAGTGAAAGCAGCGCTGATGCGAGAGATTCAAAAGGGGCTTTGATGGATGATTTGTTTAGCCTAGACGATAAGCCGGTTGCCCTGGTCGTGGATGATGATCGAGGGACGCGCCTTATTGCGCGCACGCTGCTGGAGGAATCAGGTTTCATCGTCGAACAGGCAGCGGACGGGATCGAGGCATTGTCCTCCTTTGAGCGCTCCAAACCCGACATAGTGCTGCTCGACGTGGTCATGCCGGAGATGGACGGATTTGCCGTTTGCAAGGAGATAAGACACAGATCGGAGCAGGGCCGTCACATTCCCGTGCTGATGATGACGGGGCTGGATGATATAGATTCGATTCATCGCGCCTACGATGCGGGCGCGACTGATTTTATTACCAAACCGATCAACTGGACCATCTTCCAGCATCGCCTGCGCTACATATGGCGGTCGAGCCTTGTGAGCGAGGATCTCAGAAAAAGCGAGATGAAGAACCGGGCGCTTATCGGCGCCCTGCCTGACCTTTTACTTCGGATCACCAGCGATGGCCGGATCCTCGAGTCGCGTGAACCGGCCGGCTTCGACCAGATCTTTTCCGGTAACGGACTGTTGTCTAAAAAAATCGATGAAGTTTTTAGCGAAGAGGTTTCCCGGCCGATTATGAAAAACCTCGATCGGGCGCTAACTTTTGGCGGGATGCAGTTTCTCGAACATAACCTCCAGGTGAACGAAGATGCCCGGCATTATGAGTGGCGAATTGTGGGCAGCGGCAAAGATGAGGCCATGGCGATAGTACGCGACATTACGGAGCGTAAAAGGACCGAGGAGCGCATATTCCGCCTGGCTTATCACGATATCCTTACCGGATTGCTCAACCGCAATTCTTTCAAGGAACATCTGGCTCAGGCGCTTGCTCAGGCCCAGCGTCACGACCGTTATGTTGGGACCCTGTTCCTTGATCTGGACAGATTTAAGCGCATAAATGACACCTTCGGCTACAAAGTTGGAGACCTGTTACTTCAGGGCGTTGCCGAGCGGATACGGGAAGGCGTTCGCAAGGGCGACAAACCGGCCCGTCATGTAGACAGCATTTCTCGGCTTGGCGGCGATGAGTTTACGATACTGCTGCCGGAAATAAGCGATATTCAGGACCCGGCCAAGGTTGCAACACGTCTGCTGGAAGCTGTATCAAGACCCATCATCATAGCCGGCCACGAGATATTCATGACCGGGAGCATCGGGATCACGGTCTACCCTATGGATGGGGAAGATCCAGATACGCTGTTGAAAAACGCCGATGCCGCGATGTATAGCGCCAAAGAGCAGGGCAGGAACAATTATCAGTTCTACTCCGAGGCGATGAACGCTTCATCGTTCAAAAGACTCTCGCTCGAGAACGGGCTCAGGAAGGCGCTGGACCGTGAGGAGTTCGTGCTTCACTATCAGCCCATGATCGATATCCATTCGGGCAGGATCGTAGCTATGGAAGCCCTGCTTCGCTGGCATCATCCCGACCTGGGAACTGTTTCTCCCGCTGATTTCATTCCGCTGGCCGAAGAGACCGGCCTGATCATATCCATAGGTGAGTGGGTATTAAACACCGCATGCATTTATAATAAGACCCTGCAAGAGATGGGACTGCCTCCCAAACGCATAGCCGTCAATATATCAAGCGTTCAGTTCAGGTCTCAAATACTGATCGAGACAATAACGCGCGCCTTGAAAATATCGGGCCTCGATGCCCCTTGGCTCGAAATCGAACTCACCGAGAGCTCCATTATGAAGAATATGGAGGCATCCTCTGATATACTGCGCGAGCTAAAACAGATGGGGCTGCGGGTCGCCATCGATGACTTCGGGACCGGCTATTCATCACTAGCCTACCTTAAACGATTCCCGCTGGATATTCTCAAGATAGATCGCTCATTCATTCGTGACATTCCAGGCGACCCGGACAACGAGGCGATTGCCACGGCAATTATTGCAATGGCCCACAGCCTCAATCTTGAGGTTATTGCCGAGGGGGTCGAGACCGAAAAACAACTTGCGTTTATGCGAAGCCATGAATGCGATGGGGTGCAAGGGTATTTTTTCAGCCCCGCCCTGCCGGGCGAGCAGATGAAAGAGTACCTTAAAAAGGAGCCGGAATTGATGGCCTGGACAGCCAGCCTAGCCAGGCCTCTGCGCGTTGCCGGAAATGAATCGTGATGAAACCGGTGGGAAAAGCGATCTGTGGCCGGAATGGCGAATGGAATTATTTCGGACTGAAATATCCTTTCGGCACGACAACTATCCCCCGAGGAGTTACGGTAAATCTCTCCCTGTCCGCCTGCGGGTTTATTCCAATTTCAGTGTAAGACGGGATAACGTTTTCTTTGTCTATGATTGCTTTTTTGATTTTGCAGTGGCGGCCCACTTCCACATGATCCATAATCACGGATTCGTCAACCTGCGCCCAGCTTCGCACAGTTACATCCCAGGAAAGCACCGAACTTCTTACTGTCCCTCCGCTTATTATGCAGCCATGTGAAACCAGTGAATCCACCGCAGTCCCGGTCCTCGGGTCCGTGTGTTCGGGGTGGTTGAAAACGAACTTGGCCGGCGGGTACTGGCGCTGTCGTGTCCTCACAGGCCAAAGAGACCCATAGAGGTTGAAGAAGGGGTCCACGCCGGTCAAATCCATGTTGGCGTTCCAGTAGGAGTCGAGCGTACCCACATCCCTCCAGTACTGCGAGTCGCGGGTCGCTTCCATCAGATGAAGCCTCCTGGATCCGTCGGGATCTACCTGGCGGATATAATCGGAAATCCGGTTCATGCGCTTGTAGGGGTAAGCTTGGATTTTGAGTTTGTCTATGAGTGTGGGGATTATGTCTTTTCCGAAATCGTCATAGTCTGTTTTGTGAAGCAGGTCCAGTAGCAGGTCGGTCCTGAACAGGTAAATCCCCATCGAGGCAAGACACCGCTCCGGATCGTCTGGAATAGGCTTCGGCTCCTTTGGCTTCTCTTCCCATGTGCGGATTCTGAGATTGTCGTCCACTTCAGCAATCCCGTATTCATGGCCTTGTGACCGGTCCACTTCCAAAAGAGCCACGGTCACGTCGGCCTGGACTTTTTCGTGATAATCCCGAAACGCAGCATAGTCCATCTTATACACATGGTCCCCGGAGAGGATCAGAAGGTGCCGTGGCATCTCATGCTCGATCAGATACAGGTTCTGGCGCACGCAGTCGGCTGTCCCGCGGTACCATTGTTCTCCCGTTCTCTGTTGAGGGGCAACTACTCGCAAATAATGGCCGAGATCGCCGGAAAATATATTCCAGCCCTCTTCAAGGTGGTCCACCAGGGATTGTGATTTATACTGTGGAAAGATCAGAATCTTGTAAAGCTGAGAATTGATGCAGTTGCTCAGGGGGATGTCGATCAGCCGGTATATGCCCCCAAAAGGGACAGCGGGTTTGGATCGGTCCCTGGTGAGCGGCATCAGCCGCTTACCCCTGCCTCCGGCCATGATGACAGTAAGCACATCTTTCATCGATCCTGCTTTCTGTTCCCCCTGCCTACTTGAGTAGATTCATCGGGTCCGAGGGCAGTCGGTTGCCTTCGTATTTGACCTTTCCGTTTTTGTCCAGCAAGACGAAATGGGGTATTCCCTCCACCCGATAGGAACGCGTGACCTTCGTATCAGCGTCATATAAGACGGTATAAGGCGCAGGATTGGCATCTTCGAAACGCTTCACCTTCTCCAGCGAATCTCCGCTGCCTACATTGATTGCAAATATTTCAAGATCGGCATCGGGGACGGACTTCCGCAGCTCGATTACCGCAGGGCGCGCAGCCAGGCAAAAATGGCACCATGTGGCCCAGAAATAGAGAAGAACCGGCTTTTGTCCTTTAAACTGGCTTAGAGTTACGGTTGTTCCATTCAGGTCCTGGAGCTGAAAATCAGGCGTAGCTACAGCCTGCGCCGTCTCTTTTTGCTCGTCAGCGACGGCCGGTAAACCGATTAGAACCGTTATCAACAAAATGAAGGAAAAGAAAAGCGCCCCGAACATTGTGCCGCTTTTAAAACAGTTCATATTAAAAACCCTCCACTCTTTACGAGGAAATATTCCGCCGCCAGAATCATAAGCACTCCGAAGACCCTCTGCACCCGAATCATCCATATCCCGGATCGCGGCAACGAGGTGAGCAATCCGGTGAACGTACCCACTATAATCACGAGCGCGCCCAACCCGATTGAAAAAGAGAAAAGCATTCCAACCCCAAGGGCGATCTGGTGCTGCGCCGCAACCATGGCCAGAAGAACGCCCAGAACGGGGGTGGTGCAGGTACTCACCACTAAAGCCGATGCCCCGCCAAGTATCATGCTGGTAAAAACATCGTGGCCGGAAAACTCCTTCACCCTCAGGCTATTGAGAAAACCGGGAGGTGCAAGGGGGACCGCATCGAGCATCACGAGCCCGAAAAAAAGGCAAAGATTGCCAACGATAAGATAAGCCCAGAGGCTGGCGGTAAGAGCCCCGAACAACTGTCCGGTCAGGGCCGCAAAAATGGCTAAAGCTGAATAAACAATCGCCATGCCCAGGACATAAAAAAGCGAAAGCAAAAACCCCCTGCGCCTGCTGCCGTTCGCCTTCCCGCCGATAAAGGCAACCGTTATCGGCATCATGGGATAGGTGCATGGGGTAAAGCTCGCCAGAACGCCTCCGGCAAACGAAAGAAGTATTGCAAGCCACGGGGAGCTGCGAGCGATGCCCTCGAAATGGCTGATCCACTCCATAAAAAACCCTTCTCAAAAGTGCCGACTCCGGTTTAGACGGGGTCAGCAAATGGTTTACGAATCCCTTTGCCTTGCCGAATCTTTTCTGTTGACCGGCCAGGAAAATCCACATGATGGCAAAATTTGCTCGAGCACCTTGATGCTCTGGATTTCCTTTCTGGTATGATAGCAGAACCAGTCGAGAAGTCCCATCAAAAGAGGCGCCTTAATTTCACGGCGCATTCGAAGCCGCCATGTTCTCTCAAGCGGAATCTTGCGCAAATAATGTATTAACGCCAATGTCCCCGTATCCAAAGCGACATAGCTGGTATTCGGACAAATGTGATCCTCGCATACAAGTTTGCCGCCTGCCGCCTGCCAAAACCATTTGTTGGCGGTTTGCAGCTTGCTTTTGCAAATCGCGCATCCGTCCAGGGCAGGCATATATCCCATCAAAAACTGAAAACGCAACAGCGCCAATACTAACACATTCTGCGGGTCTTTGTCCCGTTCCAATCTTTCCAGGGTCTCCTTGTGAAGAAGAAACGGGTCGAGGTGGGATTCCCCTTCGGGGACCATTTCAAGAATGATTTCGGAAAAAAGCGCTGCATATGCCCATTTCTCGATGTCTGCGCGCATTGGGAGATAAGGTTCCACCAGTTTGCAGGCTTCGATCCAGATAAAAGAATTCCTTTCCCGGCACTCCACGCGCACAAGGCTGCACGGCTCAAATACATTGGCGAATCTTTTCCTGCTTCTCCTTGCGCCCTTGGCAATTCCGCGCAATCTCCCGAACCCGGCGGAGTGAAACGTGACGAGGCGATCAGATTCGCCATAGTCGCGTGTGCTCAAAACGATTGCATCGGTTTCGAATGTTTTCATTTTTCCCGGCCGACCGGGCTCAACTCCTTAATCGATTAAGTATTTTAATACATGTAGGGCAATTTGTACAAGAAGGCTTTGATAAGATTCTGATGCAGGGGCATTGGACCCCGGTTCGAAGGGGAAAAGATATTGACTATTTTCCCATTAGTATGCATTTTAATTCACGAGCTTTCCTGTCCCCCATGGCGCTCATTCTTTCCGCTTTGTTGCGCGGTTTGCACTATGCGTCAGCGGGGGCCATCGTCAGTCTGCGTTGGGACCTTCAAAAAAATGTTAACGCTAACCCTGTAGCAAGGAGGTTTATTTTGTCCGCTTAGTTTCAAATTAACCATCACATGGCGCCTTCTAACTTCATTCTCAATTTATTTTTCGGTTTCCACCCCTGAGGAGGGCTAAGATGAGCTCGAGGACCAAGGATGATGCAAGGGATTGGGTGAACAACGCCAAATCATTTTATAGGGCCGCAGGCAAGAGGATCGCTCTTGCCGAATTTACCAACCCTACGGGAATGTTTATCCAGGACGAAATGTACATTTACGTGCTCAACCCAAAGGGAACCATGCTGGCCCATGGGGTAAACGAGAAGTTCGTGGGAGAGGACTTCATTGACCTGATGGATTCAGACGGAAAAAAATTCATAAGAGAGATAGTGGATGTGGCTAATACCGAAGGGAAGGGCTGGGTCGAGTATAAATGGTATCATCCGACCACCAAACAATGGCTCCCCAAAGTGGCTTATTTCGAGAAAGTGGACGATTTGATAATCGTAAGCGCCATTTACGGGAAATAGATCCGAATCCGGATACCGGATAAAGACTCCAGGTTTCGCGGAGTATCCGGTATCCGGCACGCAGCATACTTTTTTGCGCGAAGGTGTGCCTCAGAGGCGGCCCTGCACGCGATCAGCGGGCGCCGGTCTCCACGCTCCGCAGGCTCGCACCGGCATCCGCATATCAACTTTTGATCGTCGCTGCGCCGCCGTTTGCAAAGTATCGATTATAAGCGTTCAGATAAGCGCGGGCACTGGCCTCTATCACGTCCGGACTGGTTCCTATACCCGAATAGATCGTATCGCCGATCTGCACTCTTACCATGGCTTCACCAAGTGCGTCCCGGCCCATTGTAACCGCCTTAAGGTCATAATCGCGAAGCTTGCCCGAAACTCCGGTGATTCGCTCTATCCCGTTGAAAACGGCGTCAACCGGACCATTCCCAGTCGCGGCGTCCGTATAAAGTTGTCCGTCCCTCTCAAGAGTTACCGATGCGAGCGGGACCATTTTGCTTCCGCTCATGATCTGCAGGCTGTGCATTTTATATGTTTCAGGCGCCTTGGAAACCTCGATCTCAACGATCGATTGAAGATCCTGTGTGCCGATTTCTTTTTTACGGTCAGCAACATCGATGAAACGATTGTAGACGCGCTCAAAGACTTCGGGAGCGACCGAAAAACCGAGTTCGGTGAGGCGGTGCTTGAGGGCGGCTCGCCCTGAGCGGGCTGTGAGCACTATCGTGTGCTGCTTTATCCCCAGGTCCTCGGGTCTCATGATCTCGTATGTGGTCCTGTCCTTGAGAACCCCGTCCTGATGAATCCCGGCAGAATGAGAAAAGGCGTTGCTTCCAACTATCGCCTTGTTCGGCTGGACGGGGATGTTCATGATCCTGCTCACCATTCGGCTCGTACGGTATATCTCTGAGGTATCGATGGCCGTAGTCGCCTGGTAATTTGCAAACCTTGTCCTGAGCACCATTACGATTTCCTCGAGGGATGCGTTTCCAGCCCGCTCCCCGATGCCGTTGATCGTGCACTCAACCTGGTCCGCTCCATTGCGAATAGCGGCGATACTGTTGGCGACCGCCAGCCCGAGGTCGTTGTGGCAGTGGACGCTCAGAAGGGCGCGGTGAATGGAAGGAACGGTCTCGCGAATTCTGTGGATAAGGTGGCCGAACTCCTCGGGCAGGGCATATCCTACGGTATCGGGAACATTGATAACAGTTGCCCCGGCCTGAATGGTCGCCTCGATAATACGGCACAGGAAATCGAAATCCGTCCTCGACCCGTCTTCGGTGGAGAATTCAATGTTATCGCACAGGTTCCTTGCATATTTTACCGCCCCCACAGCCATCTCCAGAGCGCTTTCACGGTCTTTCCGCAGTTTTTTCAGTATGTGAATATCCGATGAGCCAAGGAAAACGTGAATCCGCGGCCTTTGCGCCTCGCGGACTGCCTCCCATGCCATATCGATATCCTCTTTCACCGCGCGGGCAAGGGCCGCTATCACCGGGCCTTCGACCTGTTGCGAAATTGCCCTGACCGCCTGGAGATCGCCTGGAGAAGAGCAGGGGAAACCCCCTTCAATTACGTCAACTTTGAGCTTTGCAAGCTGCTGGGCGATTTCAATTTTTTGTCTCTTGTTGAGCTTAGCGCCCGGGACCTGTTCCCCATCCCTGAGCGTGGTGTCAAAAATATGTATTTTTCTGCTCATCGTGTTCCCCTTTGTCCATGCCGGCTGTTAAAAATCAAAAAAAGCTTCAAAACGCAAAAAGGCCATGGGGAGAACCCATGGCCTTTAGTTGTCAGTCAGTCTCAGTTTGCGTCATAGGAAGAGAAAGGCAAAAGGTTCTCCGGTCCGGCGAAGCGGACTAAGTAGTAGAATGAGTAGCGCGAGTAGAGTGAGGGAAGTGATCATGCTAAGTCTCCAACGTAATGCATTTTCTCACGTTCGGGTCCATATACCCGCCGGCAACGAACAAGTCAAGACCGAATACCATAGGCAATGGCAAAACAGACCGCAATCTCCGCGAAAAAAATGAGCATGTTGAGAACGTATTTCCTGATGGGGAAATCTTCGATTATACGATTTGCTGCTTGCATGTTGTCGTATGCCTGTTTTGTATCCATCTAAAAATCCTGCCTTGCAGATTATATCGGCTAATCGGCGGATTCGATTAAGCCTTAAAGTTGCTTGCCCCAAGTCATATCTCGCTATTATATTTGCCGTGGCGAAAAGATCAAGCCTTTTTGAAAATCGCAATGGTGGAAGGATCGCAGCGTGGTTGGTGAAGATCTATGCTGGAGTACAGCGGGGCAGGTGAGAGTCGGACTCCGCTTTGTCCCTGACGATGTTCTCGGGGTAATGGAAAAAATCCACAAGGCTGGAGCTGAGGTGTGGGTTGTTGGCGGCGCGTTGCGGGATTTTCTTCTCGAGATCGAACCAAAAGATTGGGACCTTGCAACCAGCGCAAGCACCGGGCAGATTGTCTCACTTTTCCAAGGGGTGATCCCGGTGGGAATCCGGCACGGCACTGTTCAGGTCCGCACAAGGACCCGCGATATTGAAGTAACCAGCTTTGAGCCTCATGGGGAGGCCGGAATATTGAAAGACCTCGGGCGGCGGGATTTTACGATCAATTCGCTTGCGCTTTCATATCCGCACGGTGACCTGATCGACCCGCATCGAGGCCGCGAGGACTTGAAAGCGGGTCTGATCAGGGCGGTTGGAAATCCTCGGGACAGGTTTTCTGAAGACCCGCTGCGGATCGTTCGGGCCGCAAGGATTTGCGGAATTTACGGCTTCAGGGTCGATCACACCGCTTTAGACGCCATGCGGGAGTTGTCTGGAAAGCTTCAGAGCGTTTCAGGCGAGCGGATTCGCAACGAAATACTCAAGATACTCCTGGCCGCCAACGTGTCCGGGGCTTTTGACCTGCTCAGAAAGAGCGGAGCACTTGGAAGGTTGCTTCCCGGCCTCGATGCGCCCGTGAACATCGAAACCGGCATGGGATCAGCCGTCAGCATCTTCGATCATACCCTTGCATGTATCGTTAATTGTCCGGAGACTATTCGGGTAAGGCTTGCCGCTCTTTTTCACAAAATAGCCTCTTCAACTGCCGAGGCGGGAGATCACGGGCAAAAGATGGACTTAAGGCGCGAAAGCGCCCGAAGCGCAGGGGAAACAATGAAGATGTGGAACATGTCGAACAAAAGCATCCATGAAGTGTCCACGCTTGTTGCACAGCAGCTTCCTCCGGAGGCGCCCTTCTGGAAAGACGCCCATATCAGGCGGTTCATAGCGGCTGTCCAGCCGGAGCTTATCGACGATTTCATAGCGCTTGCCGAAGCCGAAGTCCTCTCCGGAGGGTATGTGGAATGCGGAATCGAAGAAATCAGGCAGCTTCGAGCCAGGATGAAACTGCAACTCGACCGGATGTCGGCTCTTAGCGTGCGCGAGCTTGCCCTTGGCGGACATGATGTTATGAAAATTCTCGATCTTCCGCCGGGGCCGGAAGTGGGGAAGGTTCTCAATCATCTGTTCGACCTGGTCCAGGAGGACCCTGACCTGAATACGCGCGAGAGCCTTGCCCGAATAGTCGAGTCAAACTATAAGGCGGCGGATCGGTAAACAGAATCAAAAAAACAGCCGGGACGACATCGCCGTGTCGATCCGGCTGCTTGTTTATATAATGAAACAGTTTATGGAATGCGACGGACTAAGCTGCCGGCTTGCTGACCAGGGGGCCGCCCACCGGCAGGACATTCCTGCCGAAAACTTGCAGAAAGATTACATGAGCCATCATGTACCATGCAAGAAGAGCGCAAACGACCAAATCCCATGCGGTAATGATCAACAAATTTTTCATGCCGGCTAAAAAGACCAGATCAAGGCCGATAAAGCCCAGCAAAAGTGTAAGGAAGGTAAGAAACATTGCGGTGTGGACTGCAAACGAAGCGATCAACATGATTGCAGTATAGATGGTGAACCCTACGAGAAACATTCCAACATCGGTACCGGTAATCTTAAGATGATCTCCAATAAAACTGTTTGGTGCGTGCTGCAGGTCCATAACCAAGAAAATGAACGCCAATGCGATCCAGAAAGCGCCATAGGATACAAAAGCGCTGTAGCCGAAATTGTTCCCGGCCTTGAATTCCTGGAACCCTGCTATGAGTTGTGCGCCCCCGCCAAACGCTAAAGCGGTGCAAAAAACAATCCCGCTCCCGCACCAGCCCAAGTTATGAAACTGAAGCAAAAGCGTCGTCATGCCAAAGCCTGCCAATCCAACGACTGCCGGATTTCCCGTTCCTTGTCCTGCCATGGTAAACCCCTCCTCAAAGAGAATGCGTCAGTGAAAAATGAATTTCAACTTCGGGATACAAGGCTCGAATCAGCGCGCGTATTATCAAAACGGGGAGACTGCCACCACCTCCTTTCCAGTGGAATAGCGAAGCGAGGACATCAGCTTGGAACAAGAGTGCACAGATGGATTTGGATCAGCAGCTCTATTATCAGCGAAGAAAAAGAGCAGCAAGAGAACTCGCTCGCGCATGAACAAGAAAGAACGTTTCAGAAAAAAAGCGCGGATAGTTAATTTAAAATCCTCACTTTTATCAGGAGTGCAAAGAGTTTATTGTATGAAAGACATAGTGTCAAGTTAATTGAACTAAATGGCACAAAAACCGGCCGGATTTTGTTCATTTTTCGCCGAATTAATAAGGGTCTTCCGGCAAATGCATACCTGTGTTGGGTTTTTGCCCCGAGGGGCTACCCTATGCAGCCCTTTCAGGGCAAGAAAGTCAAAAAGCTCCCACAGGGCGAGTTCACAGCACACAGATACTCTCCTTCCACGTCTTGCAGGTACTCGTTTGCCGTATGAACCACTCTTGATTGCCAAACCAGGGGGCCTTTGCGAGTTACTTAAACTGGGGATCTCTCGTTAGTGGGCCGCATGCATGAGTTCATCGACAACCACGCCCTCCGGGAGAAACGCATTGGAATTCAGGACCATATCCATATGTCCGGTTTGCGGCACAACAACGACACGGATCCTGGGATTGACGGCTGCGATTTCCGGACCGTAGGCGGCAGCATTGAAGATTTCGTCCGTTTCGCCGATCATGACCACGGTCGGTTTGTCAATCTTTGCCACAGCCGGTTCCCAGTGCCTTGGCAGGGATAGAGACGTCAACAACGCATGGCTATAAACAGTGGCGCGGTTCCCTTGGGGATTTGCTTCCGTCGCAAAAGCAACGACCGGCAGATGATCCAGGATGTGTACTCCAAAGCGATTGAGAATCGACAGGGCTATGATGCGTGGTACGGCAGCGTTGGCCCAACCACCCGCATTGGGCTTGTTCGTGCTTTTTGAGGCGCCCAAAGGCGGAGAGAGGGCAACAAAGCCGTCAAATTTCCGGCTCAGACGATCGGCCGCAACTTTCAAGGCAAATGTTCCGCCCGATGAATGGCCGAGCAGGATTTTCTTTTCCGGTGGCTGGACGCCGTCGATCTTATCGAGCAGGTCAGCCAGATCATCCAGCGGCTGATCGATGTAGCTTACATCACCCAGTTTTCCGCTTTCGCCGTGGCCGCGCAGATCTATGGCATATACGGTATGTCCGCGCGCCTGCAAAGCTGCGGCTATCGCGTGCATGGCGATGGAAGACCCGGTTGAACCGTGAACGGCGATTACCACGCCACGGCCCGGCCGGCCTTCATAGAGCCGATAGGCCAGCTTTTGTGCATCGCGGGCCTGATAAAACTCAAGCGGGGGAAGGCTTTGAGAAAAGCCGGCGATCAGGGCGCTATCTTTCACCACAGCTTCAAGCGGCGGCGGGGCTTCAGGGTGGCCGAAAAGTATCATGGCGCCAAGAATGATAACGGGCGCCACAAGAATGGCAGCAATAAGGTAACCGAGGTTTTGCATATGTTTCACGGCCTTACTAATTAATCTTCGGCAACCGTTTCCAGCAATACCCTCACGGTTTGGGCCAAAACCTCATTATCGGTAATCAATGGCGGCATCAGGTAAATGGTGGCGCCGAGCGGCCGAATCAGGATGCCCTTTTTCAGTGCCCTCAGGGAGACGCCTCGGGCGCGATCTGCCCCGGTTGTGCCCTCTTTTTCGGTCAAATCCAACGCGGCAATCATTCCCAGGCAGCGGACGTTCACCACACCGGTAATTCCCTTGAAAGCCTCGAAGTGCTCAGCGAGGACCTCCCCTGAGCGTGCGGCTTTTTCCACTATATTTTCTTCCCCGTACACATTCAGGCACTCGATGGCCGCCGCAGCCGCAATGGGGTTACCGGCAAAAGTGTGGCCGTGGTAAAATGTATGGTCCTCGGGTTCATCGGTAAAGGTTTCGAAGATTTCCTGTTTCACCACCGCCGCACTGATTGGAAGATAACCCCCCGAGAGACTTTTCCCAAGACAGACGATATCCGGGTCAATGCCTGCGTGTTCAAAGGCAAACATCCTGCCGGTTCGTCCAAAACCCATGGCGATCTCGTCTACGATAAGCAGCACTCCATTTTCTTTGCAAAGCTGGCCCAGCCTTCGCAGGTATTTGGCCGGATACATTCTCATTCCGGCGGCCCCCTGGCATAACGGCTCCACAATTACGGCCGCAAGCTCACTGGCGTTCTCTTTGACCGTGCGCTCCATGGAAGAAAAGCACTGCAAACCGCACGTCTCGGGATCTGCCTCGAAGGGACACCCGGAGCAGTCCGGGGCTTTTACCTGGTAGACCGGGAAAAGCAGGGGCCGGTATGCGCTGTGAAAAGAAGGCAGATACCCAACGGACATCGCTCCGATGGTATCCCCATGATAAGCGTCCTCGAATGCGGCAAACCTGTAACGGCCACTCTCCCCCTTGTTGTGCCGGTACTGAACGGCAATCCTTAGCGCGGCCTCCACCGCGCTGGCCCCATCGCTTGCGAACAGCGTTCTCCTGTGCCTGTCGGGGAAGAGCCCTACCAGTCTGTAAGCAAGCTCTGCTGCGCAGGGGTGCGTAAGGTTGCCTAGAATACTGTGCTGGAGTTTACCGGCCTGACCGATGATGGCCTGGACGAGTCTTGGGTGGCTGTGGCCCAGGTTGCAAGCCCACCATGAAGAAATTGCATCCACGTACCGGTTGCCTTCGCTGTCGAAAAGGAATACTCCTTCGCCTCTCGTCATTACGGGGAAACCGTCCCTTAGCGCCGAATGTTTCGTGTACGGGTGCCACAGACTTGCCAGATCAAGCTCGAGATAGTAATCGGTAATGTTCTTCATAACTTATCCTGTTTCAAGATGCCTTTTTTCCGGAAACAGCCAGTACCCTGTAACCCCTGTAGCTTCGAATAGCACCGCTCCTGCAGGGTGGGCACGTTTTATGTGCCCACCAATCAGTGGTGGGCAACGCACTGCTTTTGCCCACCCTACCCTTAATTCGGCAATTAATTAATGACTCAGGAGACCAGCTGCGCACAATATCTTCTGAAAACCTGAGGACTGATGCCGTTTTCTTCAGCCAACTCGGCCATATACGGAATGCGTCCCAGCACTCGTGCTTTTCCCATCCTGGCGATTGTTTCGACGTTGTTTTCCTCGATTTCTCCCCAGCCCGCGCTTGTAGTCTCACAAAAAATTATCCCATGCAGCGTGAGGCCTGAGCGTTCAATCTCCCCGATCGAAAGCAGCGTATGGTTTATTGAGCCCAGACCGGGGCGGGCCGCCAGGATAACCGGAAGCCCCAGTATCGCCATCAGGTCGATCATTGTTTGATTGGCGGAAATGGGCGCCAGCACGCCTCCCGCGCCTTCAACAACTACTCGATCGTGTTTTCGGAGCAGGCTGCTAAAGGCCTCAAGAATCCGGTCTAGCGAAATTTCACGGCCCGTTTTGGCCGCAGCGAGGTGAGGCGAACACGCGGGCTCGTAGATGAAAGGGACCATATCGTGCAGTTCGTCGGGGTCCGGCCGCAGTTCAGCCATGCGGAGGCAAAACGTGAGGTCGGGGCTTTGCAGCTCGATGCCTGGCCTGCCGTCCGTCCCGCCGTTCGTCCTTAGAGGCGCAGTCGAAGACAGCGCCGGACCCGGCCGGCGGTCCCACCGCCCGCCGGTCTGGACCGGTTTCATAGGAACGGCGTCGATCCCGGAGGCGCGCATCGAGACCAGCACGGCCGCCGCTGCAATTGTTTTGCCTGCGTCCGTGTCGGTGCCCGTAATAAAGACTCCTTTCCCCGGTGGAATCATCTCGTCTTCCTCGTATAATAGATTTACATATATGACTTATAATAGCTTCACATCGCGGAGCGCGGGAGGCGACCGCATTGCGTGTCTAACGGGCGTTTTGTGTGGGCGCGGGATGCCTTGCCGTTACATAAAGAACTCGGTAGGTTGCGAATACCCCTCCGCCGGGGGCCGTAAATGTCTGCTCGTAATATCCGATCAGCTTTCGTAATTCGGTTCGGTTGAGCAGCTTGCATCCGCTGTTCGCTGTCCCCGTAACGCCCTGCCGGTTTAGGCTTCGAAGAAATCCGCGCGCTGAGTCATAGCGCTCCCGGAAGACTTCCTGGCTGCTTCGCTCGACCCTGAGTTCCGCCGCCGCAAGTGCCTCCAGGACCTGTTCCGCGTCCGGCAGGCATACCGGGGCTGTCTTGGTGGGAAACAGGCACGTTCGAGCGGCACGGAGTTCCTCGAGTGTCCCCTTTACCATCAGCGCCGAAACAAGGCTTCCTCTGGGTTCGAGCATGCCGGCGAGTCGTTTGACTGTCTCAGAGACCGGGGTCATCCAATGCAGGGCCGAACTGCTGATAATCAAGGCAAAATCCCTGTCGGGGCGAAACTGCCGGGCATCGGCCACATGCCAGTGGATGCGGCCGCGTTCCCCGATCCGCTCTCTGGCCAGATCTATCATCGGGCGGGCTACATCTACGGCATAGATCAGGGCGCGCGGGAAACGTCTTCTCAGCAGTTCAGTCAGGGACCCCGTGCCGCAACCGATTTCGAGGATGCTGTCGATTTTCTTGCCGGCAGGTAACGAAGCCGCGAGCTTTTCAGCAACTGTGCGCTGCACGTTGGATTCATCGTGATAAGTTTGCGCGGCTGCGCCGAAGCGTGCGGAAATCGAGGATGGGGTAGCGGTCTGGTTCATCTGAGTAATTCCTGAAACTTTAGAATTCGATAGGTAACTTCCTTCGCGCGCTGCTCGATGAGAGAATGACCGGCGGAAGGCAGCAATTCGACATCTGAGACCGGTAGCTTTGAAACCAGGAATTGGGCTGCCTCCCGTGGCACGATCCTGTCCTGTCTGCCGTGGATTATGAGGCAGGGGGCGGTTATTGCCGGCAGAGCGTCGCGCAGGTCCGCGCGTGCGAGATATTCGAGCCCTTCGATAAGGGAATTCGTTCCCTGTTTGAGTGCGTTCTGTGTTCTGCGTGCCAGTTCATCTTCCTGGATGCGAAGAGGATAAAGCGCCTGCTGGAGAAAATCGGCGATCACCGCTTCAGGGCTTCTTTTCAGCCCTCGGATCATTGCGCGCAAAACGGCAGGGGCGACCCCCGCGCTATATCCGGTGTCTGAGCAAAACCGCGCTGTTGCGCTCAAAAGCACCAGGCCGCAGACTTTTTCCGGATAATTGGCCGCCGCCTCGATCGCCGCGATGCCCCCGGTTGACCATCCAACGATACAGGAAGGTTCGGCTGACTTATTGAGCTGGAGGGCAATTGCGCTGGCATATGGGGACATTGAAGCTGCGCCTTCTCCCGTACCCCTCTGGTGGTCGTCGGTTTTCCCTTTGGTTCCGCCACGTCGCCTGTCCCGGACGTTGGTCGCGGATACGCCGGGGCCGGCAAGCGCAAGAGTAGTGACCCGATGGGACTCCGCCATAGCCTCGGCCAGCGGATGCATTGCTTGCGTCCCGTGCGCCCAGCCGGAAATGAGCAGGACCGAAGGTTTTTTCATTTTGCATCCCCGCAGGTAAAACCACTTAGACAGGATTAATTTGTTCTGTCAGGGCCGCGTCGTGCATCCCGTCCTCTTTGCATTTTTTTACTGTTAATCCTGTTAATCCTGTCTGAAAAGCTTTGCCTCGACGGCAATTTCTCCGGCGGCCCGCTCCAGGTCTTCATCGCTGTGGTCCAGCGTGACCGAAAGCCTCAGGCGGGCAGTTCCTTCGGGCACCGTTGGAGGGCGAATAGCCACGGCAAGTATGCCTTTTGATTTGAGCCGCTGCGCGACTGAGAGCGTCTTGGCGTTTTCGCCGATGAGCACCGGAATGATCTGGCTTTGCGAGTTCAGGGTGTTAAGGCCGGCATCCTGAAGCCGTTTCCTGAAATTTGCAGCCCGGCGAAGAAGCTCTGCGCCCGGATTGTCAGCTTTTTCGATCACGGCAAGCGCGCCCAGAGCGCTTCCCACAACTGCCGGTGGAAGTCCGGTCGTATAGATAAACGCTCGAGCGCGATTTACCAGCAGTTCCCGCAGAGCGGACGAGCATGCTATAAACCCGCCGTATCCGCCAAGCGCCTTGCTTAGTGTGCCCATTGACACACTGATGCTCTCCTCAAGGCCGTTTTCCCTGATCAAACCGCTCCCGCCCGGGCCGAATACGCCTGTCGCATGCGCCTCATCCACCATTACCATCGCTCCGTATTCGACGGCCGTTGAAGTTATCTCGGCAAGAGGGGCGATATCTCCGTCCATGCTGAAAACGGACTCGGTGACAACGAGTTTGCGGCCGCCTCCAGGGCACTGTTTCAAGAGGGTTTGGAGATGGTCGGGGTCGTTGTGGTGGAAACGCTTCAGGTTGGCCCGGCTGAGCACGATGCCGTCGATGATGCTGGCGTGGGCCAGTTTGTCGGCAAATATGTGATCGCTGCGCCCGGCGAGCGACGTTATTACGCCGGCATTGGCTAGAAATCCGCTGCCGAAGACCAGGGCCGCGGGATATCCCTTCAAAGCGGCAATTACCCGCTCCAGTTCATCATGTGGGTCCAGAGTGCCTGTTATCAGTCTGGAAGCAGTCGCCCCGCAGCCATACGATTCCAGGTATTTACGGCTTGCAGAGATTGCTTCCGGGTGGCGTGCAAGCCCCAGGTAATCGTTTGAGGAAAAATTGAGAAACGTCCTGCCATCGATCTGTATCTTTCCACCGGCCTCGCTGAAAACCGAAAGACGGCGCTCGAGGCTTTTTTCTCGCAATCGGGCGATCTCTTCATCGATCCACGCCTCAAAACGCATATTCGACCTCGAGGTCTCGGAGCATCTGAAGGTCCCGGTCCACGTCTCCGCCGGCAACAGTCAGGAGCGAGCCTATCATCATTGAATTGGCCCCGGCGTGGAATATCATGGACTGCAAGTCGCCCAGGTGCACGCGCCCGGCGCAAACCTTCACCTCGGCGCGGGGGTTGGTCAGGCGAAACATGCTCACGGTGCGCAATATATCCAGGGGCTTCATGATTTCCATATTCTCGAGCCTTGTCCCGGCGATGGGAATCAGGAAATTGAGAGGAATGGAATCAATGGCTTCGCGCGCCAGGGTCAATGCAAACTCGACCCGTTGCTCAAACGATTCGCCAAGACCGAAAATTCCGCCCGAACAGACCTCCAACCCGGCTCTCCTGGCGTTCCTGACTGTTTTCAGACGCTGCTCCCAGCTATGTGTGGTGCAGATTTGCGGGAAAAAGCTCTGCGCGCTCTCCAGGTTGTGATGAAATCTCTTCAGCCCCGATGCCTTCAGGGCGCAAAGTTGATCGTAGTCCAGGCACCCGAGCGAGCCGCACCAGTCAACGCGCGGATGTTTCTTCTGCCGCACTGCGCTGCACACGCGCTCGACCCCGTTTTCTGAAAGCGCGCAACCGCTGGTGACTACCCCAAAATGCGTAACGGGAAGCTCTGCGGCTGCATCGAAAGCCTCGGCCATTGCTTCTTTTGAGCAGAGCGGGGTGGTCTGTATATCGGTATTATGGCAGGATGCCTGGGCGCAAAATCCGCAATCCTCGGAACAGGCCCCGCTTTGCGCGCTCAAGATCGAACACAACCGCACGGAGTTGCCGAAATGGCGGTAGCGAACCGTACTTGCGGCAGCGAAAATCCGGGGCAGATCGGCGGCAGGGGAGCGCAAGACATAAAGCGCCAGCTCCCCGGATATAGGTTGATCGTTTTCCGCCGCTTCCCGAATCGATTTCAATTCCCCGTTTTCCATCCAATTTCACCTTTCCGGTTAAGGTATACGATGGTTAACCTTATAGAGGCGATCCGGTTAACCATTATTGCACTTTTTATCACATAATCGAGTAAATGAAAGAAAAATCTTGGTGTGCAGAACGAAAACGAAAAGGAGAAAATACATATGAGGCTATGGAATTCACCGTAACTGGTCTTCTGGAACTAGGCAAAAGGCCGCTCGTTGTTTGGGGCGCAGATGGACATTGCCCGGCGATCTCATTCGCAAGGCCATAGAAGAATGTGGCAGTAAACAGGGCGTGGTGGTATAGGTAATAAATGTTGTTGCGGAATCAACTAAAAGGGGATGCAGTGAGTTGGCCCCACTGCGGGAAGAAGTCGCATGCGGGATCTTAGCGGTAAGGTAACTCAATTTTTTGAATTCTTCAGCACCCAAAATCTAGGGCAAATGGCGAATTTTCTAAAAGAAGATGCCCGCCTTTTTTTTCCAAAGACTCAGCCGCTGATCGGCAAGGAAAGAATCCTCAAATTCTTCCAGATTCTTTTCCGCCAGTATCCTGAACTCACCTTTACGGTCGAGCACACCATTGCCCAACAGGATAAGGTCGCAGCCCACTGGAGAAACATGGGAATCAACAGGAAGAATGAGCCCTATGAGAACGAGGGAGTGACCCTGTTTTTCTTCGAAGATGGGCTGGTGTCCCTAATGAGCGACTTTTTTAAAGATACTGGAAAGTTCTGACCAAGCCCGGAGGACAGAGGACAGAGGACGGAGGACGGAGGACTGAGGACGGAGGACTGAGGCTTACCTCTGTAGGTGACTCTTCAGCCAATAACCTGGGCTTTTGTGCTACAAGATTCTTGTGTGCCATTATTTTGTATTTAACCTTAGTTCGCGTCCATCCGGAAACTTCGGATGGAACGCTGTCTGTTTCCGATTCGAAAAGGAGGCATTTTCCGTCATGGCAAGGAAATCGAGGGGTTGCGCGGAGGCGTACATGGGTACGCCGCACAAGCAAGGCTGAAGATTGACGCCGCCAAGGCGGAAAAGGACCCTTTCCGGATGGAAACTAGTTCGCTATGCGAGCTTCATCACCCTGTACACCTCAAACCAAAGGAGTAGCCTCATGGCAGATGACAAGCGCAGCCCTACGATACGGGACTTGATTGGAGATATCGCGCCAAAGCTGGCTGAACTTACCGATGACGTTCTTTTTGGAGACGTGTGGGAAAGACCGGGTCTTTCCAAGCGCGACCGCAGCCTTATCACCGTCGCGACCCTCGTTGCCCTGAATCGAACGGCGCAGCTGCCCTTCCATCTCGCCCGCGCACTCGAAAACGGTGTGACCAAAGAGGAGCTTGTGGAGGTAATCACGCACCTTGCATTTTATTCGGGGTGGCCTACTGCGATGTCTGCGATCACGCTGGCAAAGGGCGTGTTCAAAGAGCATAGCTAGGATCGCGTGGACAATTTGGAAGGGAAATCACGCAATGAAATTCAAGGCATTTATTATTACTATCATTGTTGTCTTGAGCCTTTCCGGTAAAGGATATCCCAACCCGGGTGAGAATACGCCCTCCGCCGCCGGGAACCAGCCCGCGTTACGGGAAATCGTGATGTGCCCCACCAAGAACCATACGGCCGGGGAGCTTTACAACAAAGGTTTGGAGTTGTCGGGCAAAGGTGATTTTGAATCAGCGATGAAGGCATACTCCAGGGCAATCGAACTGGATGCTAACTATTGTGATGCCATGGATAACCTGGGACAGTTGCTTCGCAGACAGGGAAAGTTTGAAGAGGCGGTCTATTGGTATAGACGCTCCATCGGGGTCTTGCCGGGTAACCACGTCGCCCATCTCAACCTTGCCGTCGCCTATCGTTATCAGGGCAAAATGGACGACGCCATCTCCGAGTACCGCATCCTGTTGAAAATGAACTCGGATGATCCCGAGGTCTACTACGGACTCGGAACGGTATATCTGGCTTCGGGCGAGCTGGATGTTGCGTCCGAGCAATTTAAAAAAGCCGAGCAACTCTACCTTAAGCTCAATTCTCCGCTGGTCGCGGACGCGCATTATGAGCTGGGCGTGATCTACTACCAAATGAAAGATTATGGCAAGTCCATTGAATATCTCGCTAGAAGTCTTCCCGCGAAACAAAATGACCCGAGAGTGCATTACGCTCTCGGGCTCTGCTATCTTGAGGAAGGCAAAGACCTCAATCAAGCCCGGAAGTACTTGAAAAGAGCAGAGGAACTTGGCGCCAATATCCCGCCGGAAGTGCTGCGTAAAGCTGGATTATAGGATGTCAAAACCCGTATGAAAACTGTGTCTCTGGTTCTTGGAAGTGGTGGTGCTCGCGGATTAGCGCACATTGGCGTTATTCATTGGCTTGAAGAAAATGATTACAAAATACAATCAATAGCCGGTTCCTCAATTGGTGCACTAATAGGGGGAATATATGCGGCTGGAAAACTGGGTGAATATGAAGAATGGGTGAGTTCCATAACGAAAGTAGACATAGTAACTTTGCTTGATCTTTCATGGGAAAAGAGCGGACTGGTTAGAGGCGATAAGCTCATCAATACTTTGATCAATTTAGTTGGAGATCGATTAATCGAAGATCTCCCAATTTTATATACTGCTGTTGCGACTGATATAAAAGGTCAGAAAGAAATATGGATAAAGTCAGGTAGTCTTTTTGACGCCATAAGGGCGTCATTCTCAATACCCCTTCTTTTTACTCCGTTTAAGTACAAAGGAGTCGTTCTTGTTGATGGAGGGGTTTTAAATCCTGTGCCTATTGCGCCAACGTTTGGTGATGAAACTCATATGACTATTGCCGTAAATCTGGGCGGCCCGGCGGAGAGTCCGGAAAAACTGAGTGGTATCAGAGCTGCTCCAAAGGTCCCTTCATCTTCGTTTCGTGAAAAGATCAATCGCTTTATAAACCGCCTCCAACAATCCGTGACAAGCAGAGAGCGGGATTGGGGGCCGTACAATATCGCCATACAGGCGTTTGAGACTATGCAGAGCGCCATAGCACGACAAAAGCTTGCCGCCTATCCACCAGACATTGTCATCGAGATTCCCAGAAACGCATGTCAGACCTTGGAGTTCGATCGGGCGCCCGAGATGATTGAATTGGGATATAGAAGGGCGAAAGAGTGCCTGGCTCGAGCTGAGTTGAGGAACTGGAACGTTGAATGCTAACTAACAAGGGAACTATTCGATGTTCGGACTTCCTTCGGTTTTCCAGCTATCGACTCTTATCTGAACCTGGTCCAGGTCTGGGTTCTCCCCAGGAGTTGAATTCCTATATAGCCCCTTACCTTGAGCCGATCCTCTCCAGCCATTGAAAAACAGCACCGGTATGTCTCTCCATTCTCGGGGTTATAAATCTTGCCCTGCCAGGAATTATCCCCTTCATAATGAAATCCGAATATGAGGGGCAAACCGACAAGAGTTCGATTTCGAAGAGCGGGATTCGGGTTATGCCTGTCTACCTTGGGCCTGCCTGGCATCAGTTTGTCAGTGGGCGGATAGTTGGGTTCTTCCAGGCTGGAGATTCTTCCGCAGTAAAGTGACCCGCATCTGTATATCTCGAAGAGCGCATCATGATCCTGAGTATTCCAGAAGCCTATTACGGAATCGGCATCGACCGCCCCGGCCGGGGCGGTCGTCAGGATTATCGAAAACAGCACGAGATGGGCAATGCTTCTGGACATTACTACCTCTCCAACCGTTCACGATACGCCGCAGCAAGGGGCACAGTTCACTGCCGTGCCGCTTCGGTCTAACGTTTATGATTATAATATAAATTCACTGCTGTTCGGTAAAATTTGCCAAAAGGGCTCGGGCCTAATACCGTTAAATTAAGAGAAATCGCTGTCCTGCAAATCCTTACGGGTTTAGGGTTGGGGCCGTAGCGGCGAAGTCTGCGATCATTCCGGCAAAGGGCGTGTTCGCGATGAGCATCGGTAAGATGGCGTGGGCATAGCGCCGCCAAATCTTGCGGGGTGCGGGGAACCCTCACTACGATCGGGTTCGCGTTTAACATACAAACCGGTGTTCGACGCTGGACCCTCACTTCGCTCAGGTCCGGGCTTGACATCTCTAACCTGGTTTGATGCTTCAAGTCCGGGTGCGATCTTTTGTGAGCGCCCAGTTCGGCGTCCGATCTTTTTGTGAGGACGCAGTCACTTCCCCGCTCTTTTCGATTAATTCAATCTTGAACGCAAACTGGTATAAACGGTCCTCTGAGTCGCTCCGGATCAGCCGCAGGAGCTTCGCTCAATTACTCCGGGAAGCCCGAAAACGGGAGGGCAGGGCCGGTCACTTAGAACCCTCGCCCTCAAAACTTGGCACTCTTGCTGGGTCGATCGTTATTCAGCAGGGCCGCGCAACTTAGCAGCTCCGCCCGAATTCCGCCGATAGACCCCAGCTTTTCGGTAAGCTCCGCCAGGCTCTTTTCAACATTTTCTTTCCCCGCCTGGTGAAGCGCCAGCGCCTTTTGAAATGAGATGCGGATTCCGGCCAGCGTAAGATCTATCTTTTCATTGAGTGAGGTCTGGAAATCCTTCATGGTCTTGGTTATACGGTTGATAAGATCATAGCGCACCCTTCCGCAGTGCCGGTCCAGGAGTTCTGCAACCGACTCCTTCATACTCTTTAAAATCATTTTTTTGGCAATGAACGAAGGCAAAGCGGAGGTAACGGCAAGTTGGACCAATTCGAGCCCCACCGGATCGTCCTTCAGCATGAAATAAAAATCGCTCTTCCTGCTCAACCCCTCGACCGAAGTAAAAGGCTTCAATTTCAATTCGAAAATGTCGCTGGTTAAAGTCAAAATCCTCTCGATGATTTCGTTTGTCTTGCGGGCAAATTCTCCGTGAGCTTCTTCGAGCCTTGCGGAAATCTTTTCCGCAAGCTGCTGCCGCCAAGGGTTGAATGTTCCCCGAATTTCCTCGAAAACAAATTGTTCGAGCTGCTCCCTAAGACCTCCGCTCCCTCGATTCCCCGGCCTCAGGTATTCTTCCTCTAGATCCCTTTGAAGCGCAGGCGATTTTTCTTTCTTAAATCCGGATATTTCTTCGTCCAAACCGGAAACGATCTTGCCCAAATGGCCTTTTAGCAGGAACTGAGTATTCTCCCGGTCCTTTACGATCTCCTTCATCTCCTGTTCGAACCGGTCGATCTTTGTCTTTAGTTCCTGAAGCGGGAGCTTGATGGCTTCCTGTTCGAGTTGAAAGGAGATGGTTTCGTCGGATATCAATTTTAGCAGGTTATTGACGACTGATTGCAGAAAGACCCTGCCTTTTTCACGGGCCAGAAAATCCAGGAGTTGTCTTTCGAATTCAGGAAGGAGGCTGCGCGCGAGGAGAAGATCGTCTCCGGCCTTTTTCCCCTCTAAAGCCCAGCGGGCCGACAGAGGATAAATCCGGACTTTCCCCGCCCCGACCTCATCTTCGATGATGCGGCATGTAAATTCCAGGGACTCCTTCTGGTCACTGTCGCTGACCTGGTCGATCTTGTTTAGAACGAAAAAAACCTTATCCACAAACTCGCGTACGTCCTTCAAAAACTGGTGTTCGCTCCTGGAAAGAGGTGGATCGGCCGAGATTACAAAGATTCCCGCATCGACATGCGGCAGATAGGCGTATGCCGCCTCAGTATTGTGGCTGTAGACCGAGCCGGCGCCCGGAGTGTCGATTATGCGGACCCCGCCTTTGAGATACTGAGAAGGATAAAAGACCGTGACTTCCTTTACTTCCTTTTTGTTTTGAGGATTTTCGCGCTCTGTAATAAAGGCCGGAAGAGATGCAATATCGATTTGTTCCGATCGGCCGTTCAGATACTCCACCTCGACTTTCAGCTTTGGGCCGTACCGAAGAATTGTGACAACGGAAGTAAGCGGTATAATGGCCGTTGGCAAAATGCTCTCACCCAAAAGAGCGTTGATGAAAGTCGATTTACCCCGTTTGAACTGACCGAGAACCACCAGGTTGAAAGCTTCCTCTTCGAGTTTGATCCTGGTTTCATCCAGGGATTTCGAGGTCACGTCGCGCACGGCGCCCTCCAGTTGCGCGACAATGGAGATCAACCCTTCTCTTAATTGCGGGTAATCGAACATGGAACAACCTCCCGGCAGGAACGGATCACCCTGCTTGGCCACTGATATCTGCAGGAACATCCGTTTGAGATCAAAAAAAAACTTCTGTTTCCAGCGAGAAAACAGAAGTCATCATCCCCCTAAGGGGCAGTTATGGTGGAACTTCATCACCGCACTCATTAATATACGGGAGATTTTCCCGTGTCAATCCATAATCTGGAATCATCTGTGCGGAGCCTGGAGATCGAGGGGCATCTTTAAAGTGAGAAAACTCTCCCATAAGCGCTAACTTAATGACTGAGGTATTTCACTCGTCATTCCGGCGCGTCCTCACAAATGATCGGACGCGAACTGGGCGCTCACAAAAGATCGCACCCGGACTTGAAGCATTTAACCGTGTTAGAGATGTCAAGCCCGGACCTGAGCGAAGTGAGGGTCCAGCATTTAACCGTGTTAGAGATGTCAAGCCCGGACCTGAACCCAGTGAGGGTCCAGCGTTTAACGCAGGCCAGAAGTGTTAACGCGAATCCGAACGTAGTGAGGGTTCAGGCCGGAATCCAGGAAAGCGCAATGAATAAACAACCTGCGGTATACATTTTGGCAAGCAAAAGAAATGGTACCCTTTACATTGGTGTGACTTCAAACCTTGTCAAGAGGATATTGGAGCATAGAAACAATCTGGTGGAAGGGTTTACAGAATGCTATGGTGTTCATAACCTGGTTTGGTACGAACCCCATGAGAGCATGGAGTCCGTCATTCAGCGGCAGAAGTTATTGAAAGAGTGGAAGCGAAGCTGGAAAATGCGGCTAATTGAGAGTGCGAATCCCAATTGGGAGGATTTGTATCACACGCTTGCTTGACTGGATTCCGGCTCCCGGACTGGACACTTCCGGGACAGGCCCCGCCGGAATGACGAACAAGAGGCCTCTCCCTATTTTCGCGGGGCAGTTGCCTGAACGATGCTGCGCTTAAACGCTTATGGGAAGCTTTCCCCCACCTGGCAGAGCCTGGAGTTATTAGGCGATGTATGAACGCAACTTCGTATGAGTGCCCATCCTGGTGCGGCGGGCTCCAGCGCCCTCAATGAATTGTCGGTTTATCGTCCTCGGATTTTACTATTTTAAGGTGAACTTTTCTCGTCTTGACTTTTGGTGGGGTCTTGGTTGGTTGCGGCCGTGGGCGGCCGCCAAATTCGGTCTTGCAGTACCTTACAGCGTCGAGCGCGGGTTTGATGATGAGAATGAGACCTGTAAAAGCGGCTGCAAGCGCAGTGACCGGGTCGTGCTCTGAGACGAGAAAGCCCGTGTATATCAAGGTTATCCCGAAAAACAATAAAGCCGCTGAAAGCATGGAAATTCTCCGGAGTGTGCTCTTGGATTCAAATAATTACAGGCATTATGGGAGTTATAGCATTTTTTTGGCGCATTATATCAGATTCGTCCCATGAGCCTTAAGACCCCGACGGACAGGGCGGGCACGTAGGTAATGAGCAGCACTCCCATGGCGAGTATGAGCAGAAAGGGGATAATGTCCCGGTAGAGCACAATCATCGGTTGTCCGAAACGGGATGAAGATAAAAGCAGGTTTAGGCCTACGGGCGGAAAGAGAAAACCAAGCTCCATGTTGGCCAGGAAAATGACGCCGAGGTGGACCGGGTGTACTCCGAAGGCTACACCGAGCGGAATGACAAGGGGAGTGAGAACGATTATCGCCGAAAATATTTCCAGTACGCTCCCGAGCACCAGCAGGACGACGTTCAATGTCAGCAGGAAAAGAAGGGGAGAGTGAATCCGCTCAAGCACGATCTCCAGCAACCTGTCGGGGATTTGCGCGTCAACGAGGTAGCTTGTAAGGCCCATTGCGCAGCTAAGAAGGATCAAAACCGCCCCGACGAGGGCGGAGGCCTTAACCAGCGTTGCGGGCAACTGCTTCATGCTCAGGTCCCGGTGAATGAAGCACGAGATAACGATCGTGTAGGCGCACGCGAAGGCGGAAGTCTCCAGCAGCGAGGCGAGGCCGGTACCGAACAGAATGACCATTGCCACCGGGATCGAGAGGTCCCATTTTGCAATGCGCGCCGCAGCCAGCAGTTCGCGCCATTTGAATGGCTGCCGCGCAATCCCGCTCTTTAAACCGACGCTTATTCCATAAATCGACACGAGGGTGAGAAGCAGCATCCCGGGCGCCATCCCGGCGATGAACAACTGGTCGGCCGGAGTGTTTGAGACGACGCTGTAGAGGACTACGGCAAGACACGGGGGAAACAGCAGGCCGAGGCTCCCGGCCGCCGTTACAAGACCGAGCGAGAACTTTTCGGGGTAACCGTCGTTAAGCAGTATGGGATAGACAATGCCCCCAAGCGCTATGATGGTGACGCCGGAGCCCCCGGTCAAGGCCGTGAAAAGCGCACAGACCGCCCCAACAAGCACGGCCACCCCCCCTGGAATGGCCCCCAGCAGCGCTCGGAAAAAATTCACCAGCCGCAGGGGGGCCTTGGTCTCCGCGAGGACAAAGCCCGTTGCAGTCAGGAGCGGTATGGCGGGAAGGGTTGGAGAGCCGACAAGTCTATAGATTTCGGCGGAGACGGCCGAAACCGGGGTCCCCTGCCTCCAGAAGAAAATCAGGGCCAATCCGGACATTGCCGCAAAGACAGGCGCGCCAAGAAGGGTCGCGGCCATAAGTATCGCGCCCAGGACCCAGGCCATCGAGTCCGTGGGCTGAATTATGCCGAGACAAAAGACCGCGCCCGCGATAGCCGCAGCGCAAAGACGAGCCGGAAGCCAGTTTGAGGATTTCAAAATGTAGGTCAGCGAGATAAGCCCCAGGCCGATCGGCATTACGCTTTCGCTGATCCAGACCGGGAGGCCGAACGTGAGCACCTGGCCCTGCGTACGTTCGGCAACGACAACACAGAAACCGGCATAGGCAAGAATTGCGGTGACGGAGGCGGCCGCACAACGGGAGAAAAATGCAGCCTCCTGGCGCGCCCGCACCCCATGCAGAAGGTTTGCCGTAGAGATCGTGAGATGTTTGTCGGTAAGGGTTGCGGCAAAACCGCCAATAAATGTGAGAAAAAAGGTCAACTGCTGGGTATAGGTGGCCGAGCCGGGGATGTGAAACCCTGCAAGCGGGCGGCCCAGAAAGTCCACCAGCGGCAAGGCTGCAAGCAGCAAAAAGCCGGCGACCGGCAGACCTTCCCCGATAAGTCTGACTGTGGAAAGGGGTGTCACTTTCCTGCCTCACCCGCCTTCCCCAGGCATTGATCTCTCGCCTTCGAGGCGGCGTCGAAATATTCGGCAGGCAAATACGATCCGCGCACCTGAGGTAGAGTGTTTTCAACCAGTCGCCGCCATTCATTCAAGGTTTTTTCGTCAACTGAAACGACGCTCACCCCATTCTTCTTAAGGGTCTCAATGTCACTTTGGTCGGTTTTGATCGAGAATTCCCGGAAGCGCTTAGCGGCTTTAAGCGCTGCCTGCTTCAGGGCAGGCCGAATTTCGGCGGGAATTTTCTCCCAGGTGGATTTCGATATCACTATGCCCCCCATGAAGACGGCCCATTTAAAATCGGTCATATATCTGACGTGTTTATACCACTGAAGCAGGAGAATACCCTGGGGATTGATGGTGACTGCATTGACCAGTCCTGTCTGAAGGGCGGTCGCAATCTCGGTGGAAGGCAAGGGCACGGGATTGAACCCGGCTTTTTTCCAAAGTTCCGCGTACTGGTCATCGCCCGCCCAGACGAACATTTTGAGTTTTCTCATATCATCGGGCGTCCTGACGGGAGACGTCGTGAAGAAATGAGCCCATCCTGCCTGCGACCAGCAAAGGACAATAAAACCTTTCGCCTGCATTTGCCGCTCCAACTTGGGACCGATCTTTTCAAGTACGCAATCCAACTGCCCGTAGTCAGAGTATGCCATGGGGATTTCCAACCCCACTACTCCCCGGTCTATAGTGCTAAGGCCGTTTATGGTGAGAAGCCCGGCATCCAGTATGCGAAGCCGCATCTTTCGGACGATGTCCATGTCGTCTCCGGCCACCCCGCCCGGATAAAGCCGGAATACAATCAGCCCATTGGACGCTTTTTGCCATTCAGCGCCCATTTCCTGAAGGACCTTGTACCATTCGGACCCTTGAGGAGCCAGTGTGGCCACTTTTACGACAATCTGGCCTGCAGGTTCTGCGGCAAATGCGGAAATGGAAAACAAAACGGCTGCAAAGCAAAGCAGCCTGAGAAGGGAGCGGGGAGCAAGGAGCGCGGAGCAAGAACGACTTTCGCTTCCCGCTTCGGACTTGCGGTTTGGTTTTCGATAAAGTTTCATATTGTTTCGTTCACCTGAGTCAATCAACAAAGAGACGGTCCATTCGGCCGAGGAGCCATTGTGCCCGGCGTTGTGCCAGGATATTTGAAAGCCGCTGGTCAGGTGCGTCGTCGATATTTATCGCAAGCGCCTGATCGAGGAGTTTTTTGAATTCAACCCGGTCCTGTATTGCGACGTCAACCGTTTCGGCAAAGGAAACCAGTGGGGCGGCCCTTAGTCCCCCGGACAACTGCACCGCCCGCGTAAGGCTTTCGCGAGCACGGCTGATAGAGCCTCCGCCTGCGGCCGGCCTCCCGCCTTCGTAGACAATCATGAAATCGTAGAGAACGCCCCCGTCAAATTCCGCATTAAGTTCTAAGGCGCGGCGAATGAGGGCCTCGACCGTGGGCAGGCCGGCCGAGAGGGCAGGGTTGGTCTTGTCCAATGAGATGGCGGCCCCCCATGCGGCTGCGGTCCAGTAAAGGAGCGCAACGTCTTTTTTGCAAAATGGGGCCAGCGCCTTATCAGGATCGGTTTTCAGAAGATCGGCGAAGCCGGGCCGGACTTCTTCGATGCCACGAATTCCGTAGCCCATGGCACGGCGGTAAAGCCGCAGCGCACGCTCCCTGAGAGATATGGCCCTGGTGAGGTCGGTGTCTTCAATGAAATCGGCCTCCGTTTGCACGAAGGCATAGGCGTACTGGGTAAAACCGCTCGTGGCCGCCAGCAGCAGCCCTTGATTATGTGGGGACTGCGCCAGCAGGCCCTCGATGGTCTTAAGCCCGAAAGGCAGGGCCGCACCGACCAGGTCGGGATCATCGTCGGTTGCGTAAACCGATGAGCTTTCAGCCAGGGCCTTGCCGAGGCCATCCACTGCGAGTTTCTGAATGGAACAGGCCGGCAGGAGGGCCAGGATAAAAACCCAAATAGACATCCGGAAGAATACCCCAAGGGGGCTTGCAGGCAATTTGGCACTCATAATCCTATTCCTGTGCTCATTGTGTCCTACTCACAAAGTTCGCGATGTTACTGTGACCATTGAAAATATCAAGCACTTTTTGGAATGGAACCTGGTTGTACTCGCGATGAAATTCTTTGGCAGGCAGTTCCGCCGACGGGCTGCCCAACCGGGCTTCGGGCTATGGGCTTGAACGGGCGATACCCTGCTATTTGACTTTTTTGAAAAAGAGTTCCTGCGGCCCTGGAAGAGTAACGTGAATAACTCCGTGATCTACGCTTCCAACGATCACCCCGCCGTTCTTGGTGTTGAGCCTGAGTTCGTTGCCCTTCGCATACCAGGAAAAAGCGACCTCATCGTCGCCAACCCTCCATACGCCTGCCCCGGTTTCTTTCAATTCCAGGATGGTTTCATGGTGATGGGGAGAATCTTTGCTTTCAGCAATATAGGTCCCAACGTGCCTGGTCGATGGACCGCAACCTGTCATGGCGGCGAAAATGAGGCAGAATAGAAGCAGCCGCAAAAAAACCGAGTGTTGTACCTTTATACGCATCATGATGAACCGTCACGATTCGACCGAGGTAATTCGACTCCCGGCGCCAAGGATCGATTTCATTTTGTTCAAAAGTTCCGGTCCGTCAGAATAATAAATCTGGACGCAAAATACCAGCATTAGCCCATTTTGCAGAATCTTTTTCCAACCGATCGGCTCACCTACGACATCGTAGCACCCGCAGTTGATCGGGGCGCCCCAGTACATGTTGATCATGATCATTACGTCGAACATTATCAGAAGCAGTCCGATCACTACTACGGATGAGCGGGACTTGAAACCGATGATCAAAAAAAGACCGGTGACCAGTTCGATCCAGGGCAGTATGACGGCTCCAAGGTTCAGGAACATGTAAGGAATCAGCCGGTAATCTGCTATCGATTCTGCGAACTGGGCAGGATGCGGTATCTTGCTCAAACTTGCGTAGATGAAGAAATAGCCCAGGTAAATCCTCAGCGCAAAAGCGAGATACTCACTCCTTATCATTCGTTTCACAAAAGCCGGGATCATTTCGAAACCTTTGGCTCGACCGGATAACCGTTGGCCTCCCAGGCCGGCAGGCCACCGTCCAAAACTTTCACATCCGTATATCCCCGGAGCAGCAGTTTGTCTGCGATTTCCAGATCATACGGCCTGCTTATCGTATTTCCGTAAACCACTATCTCTTTGTCCTTCTCTTCTTCGGAGAAACTCATCAGGTAAACGATATCGAAAAGCGCCATAGGCATGTTGACTGCGCCCTGTATGTGCCGCTGCCGGTAGAAATTGTTGGGCATGGCGTCTACGATGAGCGTATGTCCCTGCCGGTAATCTTCCATTGCCGCAGGGGCGCTGATCGAAGCAACTGCTTCCGGACGCTCGGGGACAAGTGGAATTCCGTAAGGATTCGATAAGTTAAAGGTTATCGCCAGAAGAACGCTTACCCCAATGACAAGCACAAAATCGAACCAGAACACCCGGGAAGCCCTGATTACCGCATCGGCTTCTTCCTCGATGATTTCCTGGTCTTTGAGAAGCCAGCCGCGCATTTCCCGGACGAAGTTTCTCGAAAGATCCGGGTAATAACGCAGGAGGCTGTCGAATTGCTCTTTCGAGAACACAACGAGATGTGTCTCGACCAGACATTGGGCATTGGCGGTACGCGTGTCGCCCGCCAGGAGAGCCACCTCGCCGAAGTGCTCTCCGGGTCCGCGTACAGAGAGTTGCCTTTCGATCCTGTCCTTATGGCTGACGAAAATCCTGACTCGACCCGAACCGACAATATAGAAAGAGTCCGGCGGGTCCCCCTCTTTGAAAATTATCTCGTTTGGCCGTGCTATTCTACTCTGAACCGTTCGGGCGAGCTTGTCCAGCTCTTCAGGGGGCGAATCCCGAAAAAGAAAGCTGTTGAGCAAAATCTTTCTGTTTTCAAGCTCGGCATCGGTCATTGCTGTCACTATCTATTTCTTCTTGTGCAAGGTTCTCAACTGCCTTATGAACCTGTCAGGGTCCTCAATGACGCCCGTGTGGCTGTAGAGTACTTTCGCGTCTTCCGTTGAAACGATCATGGTAGTAGGCGTTGGCACACCATCCATAGAGGCCGAAATTGCCATATCTTCGTCAAGCAGGATCGGAAAAGGCGTATTGAAAGCTTTTTTGTAGGCTTCGACTTCGTCTTTGTCATTGTTGCTCGCTATTGCTATTACCTTTACGTCGGCCAGACGCGAGTCGCACTTGATCGTTTGGTATATATGGTTCATTGTGGGGGCGTAGGCGATGCAGTGCGGGCAAAGCGCGCTCATGAACTCGATAACAACCAGCCTGGCTTTTATGTCACTGACATTAAACGGCTCCATCGCCTTTAGCCCCAGATATTTCTGCGCCTGCTCAGAATCAGGGGCTGGGAGGGTGAATGTAGCAGGCGGGAACTGATCGGCAGAGACGTTGCAAAAAGTCCCGTTAGACTGCAAGAGAATCAACGCGCAGATAATAATTTGAAAAAAATTGATGCAACCCCTTTTTTTCATCTCTTTTCTCCATCCGGTACCGTATCTTGTAAACGCGTAGGGTGGAACACAATATGTGATGAAGCCTGCTGCGTCAATCACAAGATGGGCCAATCACAAGATGATTTAATTTTAGCCTGAGTTGCCGGTTGGGCAAGTCCCGAGTTTAATACCCAACTCTTTTGCGGTGACCCGTTAGGTATTGACCGGCGCTGCCGGGCAAGGTTTAATTCCTCATGTCTTGTTGAAACCGCTGTGCCCAACATCAACTGCCGGACTGCTGCGCAGACAAACAGCCTGTCCGGACGGGGAGACCCTGGATGCGGAATAAAAGCCGGGAAATGGAATTGGAGGCCGAACTTAAACGGCTGCGCGACAGAGTTTCTGAACTGGAGTGGATTGCAGCAGGCTGCCGTGAAGTGGAGAAGACTCTACGGGATCAGCTTCGGTTCCTGCAGATCTTGATTGACACCATTCCCAATGCGATCTTTTTCAAAGATAAGAATGGAAATTACCTGGGATGCAACAAGGCGTTCGAGCGGCGCATCGGATTGGACAGGGGCGACATTATTGGGAAATGCGCCTCTGACCTCTTTCCGCAAGAGCTTGCCGCTCGATATGAGCAGCACGACGCAGAGCTTTTCGAACGGCCCGGTGAAAAAGTATACGAAACAAGGCTGACTTATCCGGATGGGCAGGGCCGTGATGTCATCATAACAAAGGGAATTTTTACGGATTCCGATGGCAATGTTGCAGGGTTGGTCGGAGTGGCGCTCGACATTACTGAGCGCAAACGAGCCGAAGAAGAGTTGAAAAGAGCGCACAACCAACTCGAGGGGCGCGTCGAGAGAAGGACTGCTGCTCTGGCGGAGGCCAACCGCAACCTGCTTAAAGAAGTCGCCGAGCGGAGCAGGATTGCGGAAGAGCTCCGCATGAGCTCCGAAAAGCTGAAAATATTTGCTTACTCCGTTGCACACGATCTGAAAAGTCCCTCAATCGGAATTTACGGGCTTGCCGGACTGCTGCAGAAAAACTTCGCTGGAAAGCTCGGTGAGAAAGGCGCCGGTTTTTGTGAGGGTATAATGAAGGCGTCCGAGCACGTGGCTTCCCTGGTTGATGCAATCAATCTGTTTATCGCCGCCAAGGAAACCCCGCTCAAAATTGAGGCGATAGATATGGCTGAGGTCTTTCAGATGCTGCGGGACGAGTTTTCGGCGCGGCTGAGAGTGCGGTGTATAGAGCTGCTTGAGCCCAAAGGGATTGTGATTGTGCGTGCGGACAAGATTGCCATGCTCAGGGTTTTTAGAAATCTGATCGATAATGCCGTCAAATATGGAGGCGAGGGGCTCACTACTATTGAGACCGGTTATGAGCAAGCCGGCGATTTCCATCATTTTACGGTAAGAGACGATGGGGTCGGCATTCAGGCTGGTGACGGCAGCGATATTTTCAAAGTGTTTCAGCGGCAGTGCGCATCGGATGTGATCGAGGGTACGGGCCTGGGACTGGCGATCGTAAAAGAAATAGTCGAACTGCACAAAGGGCATGTCCGGATGGAGCGGGGCACAGAGAGAGGGACTGTTTTTCATTTGTTCATTTCAAGAGGTCTCTAACCCTTCGACATGCAATCCTTAGTCTGCTATAGATAGCGGCCATCCGGAAACTCCGGGACAGATTCCACGCCCTGCGAGGTTTCTGTTCGAAAAGGACCCTTTCCGGAGGGAAACTGGCTAGCGGCCGCAGAACCCGGTCTAACCCGATAAGCCGGCCTGGCTTGTGTTTGTCTGATTCCAGGGAATCTAATATATGCAGCATGAATCCGAATACTCATGGGTTCGCGACTTGCCATGGGTGATTTTCTTCGGCATTCTTTCGTCGGCCTATTGCTTGCTTGCCGCTCGTCACACAGGTGCGGCCTTCGACGAACCAATATATTTGCATCAAGGCCTCGAAAGCTGGCATCTGGGCGGTAACGGGGCCTTGACCAAAATCGGCATAATGCCCCTGCCGGTCGATGTTACGACATTGCCGCTATACGTTTGGGAGTTGTTGAGGGGCCAGCGTTTTGATCAGCTTTCGGAATTCGGCCGGATGCTGCCCGTGGCGCGCGCCGCGACGCTTGTGTTTTGGTGGGCGGTGTTGTTTTACGGTTGGAGGGTGGGATGGGGCCTCGCCGGACGCTGGGGAGGACGGCTGGCTGTGGCGTTGCTTGCCTGCGAACCGTCCCTGCTGGCCCACGCAAGCCTGGCAACAACCGATGTGGCGATTACTGCCTGCATGCTCGCGCTGGTATATCACTTCCGTGAGGGACGAACATCCGGGTGGTGGCTACGCGTGGGTCTTCCTTCCCTCTTGTTCGGACTGGCCCTGCTGGCTAAAGCGTCGGCGCTGGTACTGGGCCCGTTATGCTTAATTGTGGTCGAACTGGATCGACTGGGGCGCGAACAGGCATCGGCTGTCCCGGCAAATGGCGGAGTGGTGCAATTTTTCAGGCGACTAATCGCGCAACTTGGTCCGTTTCGCCGCGACATAAAGCAGATTTTTGGCTTGGGATTTCTCCTGATGCTTGTCTACTGCGGCAGCGATTGGCGCCCGGAGCCCAGTTTTGTGGCATGGGCAAGGACACTGCCTCATGGCCCAATGGCATCAGTTATGGTGTACGTGGCGGACCATTTACGGATTTTCAGCAACGGCGCCGAAGCAATTGTTTATCAGATCAAACATAACAACGTCGGACAAGGTGTGTTCATTGCCGGCCGGACTGATCCTCGCGCCCTGTGGTACTACTTTCCTGCGGCCATGACAATGAAGTTGACGGCGTCCCTGCTGGCCTTGCCGTTGCTTGTTGCTGTCGTCAGGCCAAAAGCGCTGTGGAATTGGGTGACCCTGATAACGGCTGTGCTGATTCTTTTCAGTGTCACCTTCAGGGTGCAACTCGGCATCCGGTTGGTTTTACCGCTCATCGGGTTTTTCATCGTAGGTGCGGCGGGTGCGGCGGCTAACATGATCGCTACGATGCAATCCGGCTGGCGAAGACATCTGGCCGCAGGGGCTGTGGCGGGCTGTGTATTTTGGACTGCGGCTGCATCGCTCATTGTTTGGCCCAATGCGATCTGTTATGTCAACGAGCTGTGGGGCGGAACAACGGAAGGTTACAAACTCTTGAGCGATTCCAATTATGACTGGGGCCAGGGGATCGGGGATCTCAGGGACTGGCAGCAGCGAAATGGCGTCGAAAACCTGGATGTCTGGTATTTCGGCACCGATCCGGATCGGTTCAAGGGACCTTTCCACCTGGTTTCAATGACGGATGGCGGCTTCCAGGGGCCGGATGATTTTATTGCACGGTTTCGTGGACGCTATTTGGCTGTCGGTACGACATATCTATATGGAGGCTATATCATCGAAAATCCTAAAAAGGGGCACCCTCTTGAAAAATCGGCACTGATCGCTATTCGCTATCTCAGGACCATACAACCCGTTGACCGCACAACGACATTTCTGATCTATGATTTCACGGGTGAACACCAGGTTGAGTCCGGTTCCTCGCCTGGTCTCCCTGAGAAACGCGATTCGGGACCGACGCTCCCCTGAGAATGTGCACCAACCAGGGTCTACCGGGATGTGAAAACCGGCTTGCGTTTTTCTACAAATGCTCTCAATCCCTCCGTCCCTTCGGGAGTTTCAGCGCAAGCACTAATGCCCGTGCGCTCCCGTTCGATGTGAGTTTCGAAAGAAGAATCAAAGGAGTCCGTGAGCAGCCTTTTGGACCACCCAAAAGAAGCTGGAGAACCTCTTGTAAGCTCACGAGCCATTTCGGTTGCCTCTTTGATTACATCTTCATTCTTGACGACCCTGGTTACCAACCCCCATGCCATTGCCTGTTCAGAAGAAATTGGCCGGTCAAATGCCAGTATCTCCAGCGCGCGGCCCAGCCCCACCAGCCTGGGCAGCATAAATGAACCCCCGCCATCAATGCTCAGTCCGCTGGATGTGTATGCCTGCAGCAAAAAGGTGGATTCAGCCATTACCCTGAAATCGCATGCCAGCGCCAACGAAAAGCCCCCACCAGCCGCTGGTCCGTTAATTGCGGCGATAACTGGTTTTGACATCCGGCGAATCTCCAAAACGGCCTGGTGAAACCTGGCGGCCAATTCGTGAAAAGCAGCGGATGGCCCTTGCTCGAATGAGAGCACATACTTTAGGTCTCCGCCCGCACAAAAAGCCTTGCCTTCTCCGGAGATGACGACCGCACGGATATTTCGATCCGCTGCAATGCCGATCAGATGTTGCGCAAGGCAATCCATTAATTCAAGATCGAACGCGTTGAAGGCCTGAGGCTTGTTTAGCAATACGGTCGCAATATTTTCAGCTATTCTGACTATCACAGGTTTTACCACGTGTCCCCTCCTTGCCGGAAAAAGCCGGACGTCTCAGACTTTATTGCCGGCGCCAACGTGGAAAACGGCGCATGCACATGCCGGCAATGTTCAAGACGGGTCATGAAGATCCCATATGTATGATACTGCCTCTGGGTGACCATCTCGCTCTTTTGGAGATGATTTCATTGTAGCATTCGATGAAATCGCCAACCTTGCCCAGGGGCGAGCCTGAGACCTCCACGCCTACCTGTTGTCCGGCCCTGGCTTCCTTCACCGGCCGCTTCTCGATCTGGAGCGATTCGATCCTGGCGCTGTGAACCGGTCCCATCGCCGTTACCACCCGAAAATGCTTTCCGACCTGGACGGCGCCTTCGACGACCTCGCAGCCTAGAATCACCCCGCCTTTTTTCGATCTGAAGGTCGCGATCACCTCGCATTTTCCGATAACCTTCTCTTCGCCCTCAACCGGAGCCATGTTCCGGGCAATGGCTGTGACGTCTTCCGCCAGCCTGTAGATCACGTCGTACAGGCGCACCTCCACCCCATGTTCTTTTACCCACTGTTCCAGCTTTGGGGTGACCCCCACGTTGAATCCGATGACAAGCCTGCTTCCGGTCAAAGCCATCAGCAGGTCTTGTTTGGCTATGTCCCCCACGCCGGAGTGGAGCAGCTTCACTTCCGCCTCGGGTAACTTCAGGTTGGCAAGCAGAGCGGAAATGGCTTCAACGCTTCCCATCGTATCGCATTTGAGCACCAGTTCAATTTTTGCCTTCCTCTCGCTTCGACCCATAAATTCAGGGGAGGCATATCGTGTCTCTTTTGAAGTCCTATGGGGGCCCTTTTTTTCACTCATTTTCATCTCCATTCCGGTTTTGAGCGCATTTCCGCCTCTTGAGTAAAGTTCTTGGTATATTAAGACCGGGCAGGATTGCTGGCTAGTGTCCGTCCTGGAACACCGGATTAGACTTCGACGCCCCGCGGCACGGGTCCCACCAGCGCGCCGCAGCGGGAAATGGCCCTTTCCGGACGTCTATGTTACGAAGAAAAATGAGTACATCACGAATGTGAGTAAATGACAGGCGCCCGGTTAGGCAAGCGCCTTATCGAAAGTAACGATCATGGCTCTGACCGGGCAGCTCTTCACGCATAACTCGCAGGCGCTGCACCGCTCGGATTCAAATTCGACTTCCATCTGGGGTCTCTTCACGTGGAGGGCCCCAGTCGGGCAGACAGCCGTACAGGACCCGCACTGGTAGCATCGTTCTTCATCGCGGCGGATGCCCTGGCCGACTGGTTCCACCTGGACGCCGACCTGTTGGAGATATTGGACCCCTTTGTCGAAATTATCAGCGCTGCCCTGCAGTTCCATTACCAACATTCCCTCTTTTCGGGGAAAAATCTGGGCCTTCAGGATATTAAAAGCCAGATCATAGTCGCGCACCAGGTTGGTTATTATGGGTTTATCTACGATTTCCTTCGGGAATCTCAGTACAAGCGTTCTTGAATGCATGATTGCTCCTTTCTCTTTGGACCAGGTAAAAATAACATTGCCGGGCAAAAGTCCAAGCTTTTTTTTCGGGCCTCCCCTCCGATGTCTGAACGATACTTCCGATTTGCGTCCCCCCGTTTATTGCTTGACCCGGAAGGCATTAAATATATACTATACTAAAAAACAGTGGTTTGCTTTTCCCTTGACGTTCCTTTGGAGCTGATATGAAGCTATCCACGAGAAGCCGGTATGGAGTCAGACTTATGCTCGATTTGGCTCTTCACGCCAATGAAGGGCCTGTTCGACTTGGCTCTGTCGCCGAAAGGCAAGGTATCGGGATAAAGTACCTCGAACAAATCATAATCTCCCTAAAAAAGGCGGATTATGTTAAGAGCGTTCGCGGCCCGAAGGGTGGGCACCTGCTGTCAAAGTCCCCCGAAAAGATTACCGTGGGAGAGATCGTAGGGCTTCTGGAAGGCGGCCTGAAGCTTACGAGGTGTACTCAATATCCCGAAGTGTGCGTCCGTTCCGGTAGCTGCGTTACGAGAATTCTCTGGAAGGAGGCGACCGAGGCCATTCGCGAAAGGCTTGACGCGATCACTTTCAGAGACCTTGTAAATATGTCCCCTGCTGGTGTTGGTTCAACAGAATGTGAGCTATAATCGCGGGGGCGAGAGTCAAGGCGGGCGATGCCGGTAACTTGAAATGAAGATAAGATCGATTTCGGTCAGCAAAGCGAAGGGCACTCGGAAGAAACCTGTCGAGCAGGTGCTGCTGCTTACCGAACATGGCATCCAGGGGGATGCGCATGCGGGGGCATGGCACCGGCAGGTCAGTTTTCTTGCAGTTGAGAGCATCGAGAAGGCTAAAGCTGCCGGTCTCTCGGTAGGCTTTGGAGATTTTGCCGAAAACATTGCAACCGAAGGAATCGACTGGCTTGGTATTCCTTTAGGCGCCCGGTTCAGGTTGGGCAAATCGGTTGTCGTGGAAATCACCCAGATCGGCAAAGAATGCCTTAAAAAATGTGCGATCTTCTACCAGGCCGGAGATTGCATCATGCCGCGCGAGGGCGTTTTTGCAAGGGTAATCGAAGGGGGTATCATTCGCTGCGGGGATGAGATCGCACGGGTTGGCGCCCCCGTTGCTGCAGAATGAAGCAGGCGGACTGCATTCATTATGGATAAAAATGCGCCTGCCGAATTCAGTTTGCATCCGATGAGGCGTGCGCCTATTTTAGGGCTTTAATCCCCGGAAGCAAACCCAGAGGCAGGCAAGAAGATCATGCAGACGAACCAGGCTCATTTAAACCACGCAGAGATAATCGAAAGAATCCGGACCCTAAAACAAGAACTCGGCAAACAACTGATTATTCTGACCCACCATTACCAGCGAAAAGAAATCGTTGAGTTGGGCGATTTCGTTGGGGATTCGTTCGAGCTGTCCAGAAAAGCGGCGGCAGATCGGGATTGTCGCTACATAGTCTTTTGCGGTGTGCACTTCATGGCGGAAAGCGCCGCGACTCTTGCGCAGCCCGGCCAGGTCGTTCAGATTCCCAACATGGAAGCTGGATGCTGGATGGCCGCAATGGCCGAAGCCGAAATGGTGAAATCCGCCTGGGAGAAGATCGAATCCATTGCCGGAAAGGAATCGACCATTCCGGTGGTCTACATGAACTCGGACGCGGAACTGAAATCTTTTTGCGGCAATCGCGGAGGTATCGTCTGTACCTCGTCCAATGCGGCCAAAGCTGTCAGGTGGGCTTTCGGACAAAAAGAAAAGGTTCTGTTTTTCCCCGACCGGCATCTTGGCCATAATGTTGGCCACGATCTGGGGATAGCCCCTGAAGAGATGGTTGTCTGGTCTCCCGGCAGTGCTATGGGCGGAAACGATCCCGACGCGCTCAGGCGCGCCAGGATGATCCTTTGGGATGGCTATTGCCTGGTGCATACCCGGTTTACGGTTGAGCAGATTGAAAAAATGCGGGCCGAGTTTCCCGAGGCCAAAATAGTCGTGCACCCTGAATGCACCCGCGAGGTAGTCGCGCAGGCCGATGCGTGCGGGTCAACGAGCTATATAGTGAAATATGTGAGGGAGGCGCCTCAAGGTTCGACAATCGTCATCGGTACGGAAATAAACCTGATCCACCGTTTGGCGTTTGAATATCCGGACAAGAAGGTGCTCGACCTGCATTATTCACTCTGTCCCAATATGTTCAAGATAAACTTGGCAAATCTGCTGCAGACCCTTGAAAATCCCGGCGAGATGAATGTGGTTGGGGTATCCGAACAGGTAAAGGGGGGCGCCAGGTTAGCCTTGGACCGGATGCTGGCCTTGGCGTAGCCGATGTTTAAGACGCTCCGGCCCCTTATCCTCGCCTCCGAGTCGCCGCGCAGAAAACGGTTGCTTCTCTCCGTCGGGGTTGAGTTCGATGTGCATCCAAGCAGTATAGACGAATCGGTCTGGTTGGGCGAACCGGCTGAGCCTGGAAAAGGTCCTGCTGAGGTTGCCGAAAGATGGGCCTGTCTCAAGGCCGATTCGATCTCTTCTCTACACCCCGATTCATGGATTTTGGGAGCTGACACCATAGTTGTCCTCGACGGCCGCATTTTCGGAAAACCCTCAGATTCCGCCGGGGCAGTACGGATGCTCAATACACTTAGCGGCAGGGTGCACGAGGTAATTACGGGCATGTGCCTCATCGAGCCAGGAGGGAAACTCCGCAGAAGTGGATCGGTAACTACGCGGGTTCGCTTTAAAAACCTCTCAATGGAAGAAATAGGTGCATACGTCAGGACGGCCGAGCCGATGGACAAGGCCGGAGGCTACGGCATTCAGGGGATCGGGGCTTTTCTGGTGGAATCTATCGAAGGCTCCTATACAAATGTCGTCGGCCTTCCGCTTTGCCAGGCTCTTGAATGGCTGATGTCTGAGAATATTATCGAGCCGGCGTAACCAGAGGGGCTTTGCCCTCATTTTTGCGCAGCAGGACGTAGAATGCACCCCAGCCTCCGTCGCAGGAACGGGCCGAGGCGAATGCCAGGACTACCCTTTTTAGGGGAGCGCGCGTAAGCCAGGTGGGCAAATTGTTCTTTAGAACAGGTTCCTTGTCCTTGGAATTGAGGCCTCTTCCCGCAATTATTAGTACGCATCTGCGCCGGGCGGCAAAACACTCCATGATGAAGTCCCTGACCTGCTCGCTGGCCTGCTGCCTGTTCAGTCCGTGCAGGTCAAGATAGTCCAGGTAGCTGAAAGATCCCTCCCGCAGCTTCTTCAAAACCTCGGGCGAGGTCCCCAAAACAGCGCCTTCGACGTATTCATCGGAACTCGAAAGCTCAAAGTGCCCCTCACCGGCTACCAGATCAGCCAGTTGAGTATATGCCTCGATTTGCTCCCTGGCGAAAAAACGCGGATATTTCTTCTCGGGAGGCCGGAGCGGGACCTTTTTGCAAGTCCCGGCAGGCAGGGGGCTTACATCGGCCATTACCGTCTGAAAAAGGTAGTCTTCATCGGCTTGGACTTTAATCCTGTGAAGATGGACCTCGTTTTTTTCCAAAAATGGGTCGAGGTTAGCTAAATGTTTTGGATGGGAGGAAAAAATTCGCCCAAAGAGTTGATCTAACTCCTGAAAGGGGGTATAGAAATCTTTGTGGGGCTTATGTCGTGTGGATTGGCCCATCGGTTTGAGGCTTTTACACTTGCGTTTGTTCATTCGGCCTCACTTTCTTGCCGTAAAATAACACAGGAGAAAAGGGCGGAAAACCTATATCATGAGATTGAACAATGCAGCCCTGATTGAAAACCAGCATGATTTCTCAAAACTTATAGGTAACCTCGAAAAATCCGCTCATGTTGCCATCGACACAGAGTCAAACAGTTTTTATGCCTACTTTAACCGAATTTGCCTCATTCAGATATCTACCGAGCAACAGGACTACATCATCGACCCGTTTTTGGCCGGCGATATCGAAGGTTTTGGCAAAATCCTTTCCAATCCCGGCATAGAGAAAATTTTTCACGCCGCCGCCAATGATATCGCCGGGCTCAAACGCGATTTCAAATTCACGGTGAACAATGTTTTCGATACATCAGTCGCCGCGAAGATACTGGGATATAGGCAACTGGGGCTTGCACCGATTCTCCTGGAGCATTTCGGCATAAGTCTCGATAAAAAATGGCAGCGTTATGACTGGGGCAGACGCCCTCTTAGAGACGAGCAGATCGAATATGCCCGCTTCGACACCCATTTTCTTATTCCGCTGAGGCACAAGCTTGTCGCAGAACTCGAGGGAAAAGAGCTACTTGGGGCGGCCCGCGAAGCCTTTGAGAAGCTATGCATGCAGCAAATCACGGAAAAACATTTCCGCCCCGGCGATTTTTTGCACATATATGGGGCGCAGTCGCTGGACGTGGTTGGAAAGCGCATCCTTAAGGCGCTTTATCTGTTCCGCGAAAAGGAAGCTCGCCGCCGCGACCGTGCGCCCTTCAGGATTCTAACGAACGATACGCTTCTAAGGCTTGCTCTACAACGCCCAAGGAACCTGCAGGATTTCGCTAAAATAAAAGGCATTCCCCGCATCTACACTGCCTCTCACACCGCCGTACGCCTTCTGGAACTGATCCGCAGAAACGAAGAACAGGAAGACGAAGTGGTTGTGAATTAATTCAGTCCTTCAAAGCCCATGAAATTAAAGATTAGCGGAGACGAAATGACCTCTAATGTTGAGATAAAGGATAGTTTCAAAAAGTACAGCCACGATCAGGATAAAACGAGGACGCCCGAACAGACGATCTCATGGGTGAGGGAACGTTTGGCCGGACTGGACATGAATGTTCTTGCAAGGATTGTGAGAATCGATACCGGCAGACTGGACATCCCAATATATATCAGTCTTTGCGGCGAAGACGCTACCCGGTTCACGGGTACGAAAAAACAAATGGGCAAAGGCGCCACTCCACAGCAATCTGAAGCCAGCGCGCTGATGGAACTGATGGAGCGTTTCAGCTTCTTTGTATTTGTGCAACAGTTTCCGTTTCCCACCTTCCGGTACAGCGGCCTAGACGACTTTGCGGTCTCAGCGGATGATTTAAAAAAATCGGTGTATGATACTCAGACACCGGTAGAGTTTTGCCGACGGTTTCTCGATGACCTGCCGCTGCGGTGGGTGAAGGCCTGGAACCTTTCGCTGGGCAGGGAGCAGTGGGTGCCAATCGACTGGTTTTACACCATCAACGAGTATAACGGGCCGGCTGCCGGAAACACTCTCGAAGAAGCAATGCTTCAGTCCCTGTGCGAGGTGGTCGAAAGACACGTTGGCTCAATTATCAGCAACGACATGCTGGTTACCCCTGAAATCGATATCGATTCGCTTCGCGACCCGGCGGCAATAGAACTCGTAAAAAAGTTTCGGGCGCAAGGAATTGAGTTGTTTCTGCGAGACTTCTCGCTGGATACCGGGATTCCAACCGTGGGAGCGCTCGCTTACGACCCGTCCACTTTTCCGGAAAAGAGCGAGATCGTCTTTACGGCCGGCACTACCTCCAATCCCGAAAAATCTCTTTGCCGGGCGCTCACTGAAATAGCCCAGCTCGCCGGAGACTTCCAAAGCCGTACTTCCTATCGGCCCACGCTTCCAAAGTATGCGAGCCTGGAAGAAGCTGCCTACTTGATGAAAAGCAACGGGAAAGTTTCCATCCGGGACCTTCCGAACCTCGATGACAACAACATCCGGGTTGAACTCGAAAGATGCGCGGCTGCTCTGAAAAAAATCGGCCTTCAAGTCCTGGTGATAAATGTCACGCATCCACAACTGCAGGTCCCGACGGTTTACACTATTATCCCGGGGGCTCACTTTCTGGATCACACCCGCAACACCGATTTCCCGCAGCACGCGGCGCGGACTATGCTGAGGGGGCTTGCCGATGACGAGATGGTCCCGCAGATGGAACGGCTCCTTTCCACCTTCGGACCGCGTTATGATCTCACGTTTTTTCTAGCCCACAGCCTCGAACTGAACGGGAACCCGGAGGCCGCGTTGACGCTTCTCGAGCGTGCTCTCGATCAGTCCCCGGATCCGGGTGAAATCGGCAGCATTCACGTTCACATCGCCTCCTGCCTCAAGGAGCTGGAAAGATACGAAGAAGCTCTGGATGCCCTCGGTCTTGCCGAAAAGGCCAACCCCGAACTCAAAGAAATCTACAACCTGCAAGGGTTCTGCTATTTCAAACTGAAAAAACACGATGAATCGATCGCTTCTTTTGAACGGGTAATAGAGATGGACCCTGGCTCTGCAATAGATTACGCCAATATAGGATCCAACCTGAGAGAACTGGGCCACAAGCAGGAAGCCATCCGGCTCTACCGGATCGCCCTGGAACTCGATCCGGACATCGATTTCGCAAGGACCAGCCTGGAAAAGCTTGAGGCTGAAATGGCCGCGCAATGAGTCTCTTTTAGATTATTCCATCGGGGAACAGGTAATTGAGTTCCTGAAAATGATTGATATGAAGTTCAGCCTTCAGGGAAGGGTTCTTGTAACTGACGAAATGAATTCCGGTGGAAAGCGCGAGCGCCTCGTCCACCCTGGAGTCGCCGATATAGAGAACGTGCTCGGGCAACACACTGAATGCGGCGAATATTTTCTCCATTATTTCGGGATGGGGCTTGGGGTTGCTAACGTCGGAGGCGCATACCACGAGGTCGAAATACTCCCTCAGGTTGAAGTGTTGCAGAAGTTCGAGCGTGGAAACGGTGCGGTTTGTAGCCAGGGCGGTCCGAAAATGCGTCCTGGCAAGTTTGAGAAAAGAGACCAGCCCGGGTTCGCAGCGTAGATAGTCGTTGAACGGGCCAAAATCTATGGTTTTGAAATACTCGAAGGCGCGGTCGAAATCCTCGCCCTCCCCACCGGTCAAGTAGACCAGAGACTCGCGGACAGGGTGCATATGTATGAATTCGTGCTGGTCCGCCCTGACGGGAGGCCCCCCGATTATTTTCATGATATGGCTGTAGAAGTGAACATTGGCCTCTCGTGAATCGAAAAGAACCCCATCACAATCGAGCGCTATCACCCTGAGATTGCGGACTTTGGCGACAAATGCCTCCCGTTCGCCGTTATTGGTCCTTATATTCATATACTTAGCTGTCCGTGCGCGCCTTCCGTTTTTTTTGATTCAAACTTTACTTGCTACAGATTAATTTGCATACTAATAAATACAAAGAATCATGGGAAATTTCGATTCTCGAATCCTACCTCCGATCTCAATATGGGAAATCCGCAATGAAAAATCAATTTGATTATCTCGTCATCGGCAGTGGAATCGCCGGTCTCACATTCGCCTTGAAAGCAGCGCGGAGCGGGTCGGTAGCAATTGTAACAAAAAAAGACAAACTTGAAACCAACACGAATTACGCCCAGGGCGGAATAGCATCAGTGTTTGGGCAGGACGATTCTTTCGACCTCCACGTGCAGGATACATTGAATGCGGGAGACGGCCTGTGTCATCCTGAAGTGGTGGATCTTGTCGTAAGAACGGGCCCGGAGCGTATCAAGGATCTTCTGGAACTGGGAGTCGGCTTCAACCCGGGATCTGACCCGAACTCATTCGATCTGGGAAGAGAAGGAGGCCACAGCCGCAACCGGATTCTTCATGCCCAGGACATGACAGGCAAGGCTGTTGAAAAGGTGCTGATGGCTTCGGCCGAATCAGACCCAAATATCGTTATCTTCGAAAACCATTTAGTCCTGGATTTGGTGGTCCAGCATCAGTCAATGAAGACCGGATCTGCCGATCTGTACCATCGGGATACTTGCCGGGGCGCATACGTCCTTGATATAGCCGCAGAAAAGATTCATGCCTTCGTGGCAAATGTTGTGTTGCTGTGCACCGGGGGGGCCGGGAAAGTCTATCTTTATACGAGCAATCCCGACGTAGCAACCGGGGACGGGCTAGCCATAGCGTATCGGGCAGGCGCAAAACTGGCAAACCTGGAATTCGTTCAGTTTCATCCTACCTGTCTGTATCATCCGGCGGCCAAAAACTTCCTGATCTCCGAAGCGGTCCGCGGCGAGGGAGGCAGACTGATCGACCGCCGCGGGCGGGCCTTCATGGACAAATATCATGCGCTCAAGGACCTGGCGTTTCGCGATATTGTGGCGCGCGCGATAGACACGGAAATGAAGACGACGGGAGATGACTGCGTTTTCCTGGACATCAGCCACCGGGACGGCGATTTCCTCAAAGAGCGATTCCCGAACATCTACCAGAGATGTCTGTCCCTGGGCATCGATATCACCAAAGACCCTATTCCGGTCGTTCCTGCCGCCCATTACATGTGTGGTGGGATCGTCACTAACTCTTCGGGACGCACAACGATCCGGAACCTGTATGCTCTTGGCGAGTGCGCCTGTACGGGGTTGCACGGTGCAAACCGCCTTGCCAGTAATTCGCTGCTGGAAGCCATGGTTTTCGCGCACGTTGCGGCCGCAGAGTGTTCAGAACAAATCCATTCGTGGCGAAGCCGCACTCTTCCCGACGTGCCTGACTGCCCCGTAAAGATCGCCAGTCAGAATTTCTCAAACAATGAGATGGTCATGATAGCCCATAACTGGGATGTCATCAGGCGCCTGATGTGGAACTACGTCGGTATCGTGAGGACGGACAAGCGGCTTGCCCTGGCCTTGACTCACGTTCATCAGATAAGGATGGAATTAAAGGAGCATATGCCGAAAATTCCGCTCAACAGCGACCTGGTGGAACTTCAGGGGCTTGCTCTGGTGGCTGAACTTATCATCCGGTGCGCCATTCAGAGAAAGGAAAGCCGGGGGCTGCACTTCAATGTAGATCATCCCGAAAAGGACGATTACAACTGGCTGAAAGACACAGTCGTAAGCAAAAGTCCGGCGGAAGAGTTTCTTTCATCGGTGCGGTTCAGGACAGATGAGCACGCTTCGGAGCAGGGGCAGCCTCTGTCGTTTCTGCATCGATGACGGGTTCGGAAGACGCTGAAAATGCGGCCTCAAGAAGCTTCGGAGAGTTCGGGTTCTGTTCTATCCTCATAGTGAGCATTCCACCCATTATGTTGATTTCGTAGTTCTTGTCCGCTTTGCTAAACGATTCGCTTATTCTTTTGATCTGCTTTTTTGCTTTCCTGTATATAAAGATCATGCTTGCCGCAAAGAGCACAAACATGATCAGAAAGACCCAGCCGGGCGTCGAGATAACCTTGCCTATAAACATGATTACCCCCATGATCCCAAAGACAAACAAGACCTGGAGCCCGATGATCATGAAGAGGTAATGGATGCCTTTATCTATCGCAGGTTCGCGATCTTCCCCGCGTTTGGCCGCCTGGGATTCGTGCTCTTCATTTTTTCTTCTCGTTGAGCGTCGGAACCACATTTTTAAATGTTCCCCACTAAAGAAGGATTCCGCCATATCGTTCAGGATCGACGGACGCTACCCAAGTTTCCATCCGGAAAGGGTCCTTTTCGAACAGAAACCTCGCGGGGCGTGGAATTTGCCCCGGAGTTTCCGGGTGGACGCTACCCTAAGATAAGCATGGACTTGGATATCGTGAAGCCGACACCAGGGAGGGTGATGTGAAAAAGGATTGGAATCCCCGCATCAGGGCGAAAAACCCCTCCAGACGTCATCTGTACCGGCTTTCGCCGGAATGACGCCGCAATGAGGGGCGGGTAGGGCCTTTGCTATTGGAACTTAGTTGACGCTGCACGATAGTGTCCTGAGTCAAAGATACGAACATAATCAGCGCCTGTAGAAGGACATCCTGATGCATGTCACCCAGGCGCGCCCTCACAAAAGATCGGGCGTGAACTTAAAACATCGAGCATCGGTCCAAGGTGTAAGCGCGAATCCGAACGTAGTGAGGGTTCAGGCCGGGGTCCAGAACTGGACGAAATTATTGAAAATATCTGGATTCCGGCTTCCGCCGGAATGACGGCCTGTGTGTGCAGGACGCATGTAACGAATTACTAGCTCAGGACTCTAGACCTGGTTAAGTTCCTTTTCCCTGGGGAACAGGGGCAGATACCTGTATGAGAGCGAAATTATCATCACGCAATAGGCAAGCATCGCAAGGATTGGCGCAATTTCATAGATAGTCGGAACATAGACTTGCCATTTGTCGAAGGGCATCACGGGAGCTGCGATGGCCGGGATAGTCATTACGAAGCGATTGATCGACACGCCGATAATGTCGAGAAAAAAGGCGCCGAAAAGCAGCCTGTTGCTCCTTCTGCCTGCGGGGAAAAGCAGGATCAGGGCGGGAAGAACGCCGCAGACGCCAATCTCGGCGATCAGCAGCCAGATTCCGTATGGGCCCCAGTAAAAATCCCCGAGGTTCAAACCGAATCGGGGTGACTGAACAAAACCCCAGTAAGCAGTATCGGCAATCTTCAGCACCATGTAGACGCCCAGCAGCACGCCTTCGATCTTGCCGATCAGCTCATAGACGCTCCTGTCCACCAGTTTCTTCTTCGAGACTTTTTCGATGCCCCGGCAGATAAGGGCGGTGAAAGCCGGTCCGGAAGCTGTTGCCGAGAGAATGAAAAGAAAGAATGTCCAGGGCCAGATAAAAAGTCCGGTTCTGTACACATAGGGCCTGGAGAACAGGACGCCTGCGACGCCGCCCAGAGATCCCTGGTGGAAAAAGCTCAGGAATGTGCCGGTGAGGGCGAATATGGCCATCAGGTCGTGCAAGCTGTGTCCGAACACTCCGAGCGACTTCACTTCGCCGAGCTTTCGGTTTTCGAGAATTAGCGGAACATATTCGATGATCAGGACAATAGCATAACAACTGATGCAGAATATAACTTCGGTCAGCATTGAGTGGACATTTGCGTGCCAGTACCCGAACCAGCCCCGCAACGGCTGCCCTATTTCAAGCAGAAGGATCGCCAGCGCCCCCGTGTAGCACACGAACCCCACGACAACGGCAAGATTTATTATTTTCCCGAGTTCCTTGAGCGCAGGAAAGAAACGGGACAGTCCGTAGTAGAGAAAGCCGGAAAAGAACGCCCCGGCGCCCAGCGCGATAATGGCCAGGTCTGCTGTAATGTAGGCCCCGAAGCCGAAATAGTCATTTAACCCGGTAACATTCATGGCCTGCAGTAGCACCACGCCTCCAGCCAGTATGCCCCAGCCGATCACTACAACCAGAAGCAGTGTCCAGAGCCCGAAAATCGGAAGCGGGCAACGCTTCAATCCTTCTGGAATCAGTGCTCTATCCATTCTCTACCCCTCGTAGCCAAGGAAATCAGATTTGGGCTGATTTTTTATCCTGTGATTCCGGTTTAATGGCATTATCGGAAAGTTTCTTTATCCAGTCCTGCGTGCTGATATAGAAAACCTTTGGCTCGGTATGAAGTTTTTCAATAATTCGAAACGCGTTCGGGTCCTTTGACAGCCTGGCCACATCAGAGTGCGGGTCCCTCAGGTTGCCGTAAGTTATGGCCCTCGCGGGGCAGGCATCGGCGCAGGCGGTGGTGTATGTCGCCTTGTCGGGATCGGTCCCGTCCTTGTAGGCCTTCGAGCGAGCCTTGAGAAGCCTATGATGGCAGAATGTGCATTTCTCCACTACGCCGCGCATACGGGTGCTCACCTCCGGACTCAGCATGCTTTCCATAGGCTTGGGCCATTCGGGGTCCCACCAGTTGAAGGCCCTTGAATGATACGGGCAAGCGACTATGCAGTACCTGCATCCGATGCAGCGTGGATAAATGTGCGTAACGATCCCGTTGTTCTCGTCCCGTGTTGTGGCATTGACGGGACATACGAACGTGCAGGGTGCGTGGTGAGGCGAGTCGCAATGCATGCACGGACGAGGCAGGAAGGCATATTTGTAATCAGGGTAATTCCCGCCGTTGTTTAATTGGGATATTGACATCCAGGTTATGGAACGCAGTTTGTTCGATTCGTCCGGCCTGAAAGATATATTGTTTTCGGCCTGGCATGCAACGCTGCATGCGCCGCAGCCCGTGCACCTGTCCAGGTCGATCACCATCCCAAAACGAACACCGCCTTCCGCATGTTCTTTTTCACTCACGGATTACCCCCTTACACGCGACGCAGTTGAGCGCGGCAAGCCCACACAGTCCCCATACCGCTCACGGGATCCAGTTGAACTTCCATCAAACTGTTCGCATTTACACCTTTGTTTTGAACGTAGTCGTCGTAGGCGTTGTGCCCCAGCCCCACAGGCAGGTAAACGACCCCGGGGCGAGCCGCCGCAGAAACATTTACCCGCACTGTCGCTTCCCCCTGAGTCGTCTGCAGGGAAACAAGTTGGCCTTGTGAAAACCCGAGTTTGGCAGCCGTATCGGGATGCAATTCGATGAACACATCCGCACCCTTGAGGACTGAATTGGGAATCAGCTTGTTCATGAAAGGCGGGTTCGGCAGATAGCCGCCGGCAGTAAACGAAGGCTTGTAGGTAGCCAGCAGCAGTGGAAACTCGCTCTCATCTCCCGATAGGTTTAGAAGTTTAAAATGAGGCAGATAAAGCTTATCATCGGAAGCGGGGGCGCCCTTGACCCCGATTGACTGGCAGGCAAGCTCGAGTTTGCCTGAAACGGTCTGGAAACCGGCAATTGCGGCCGGCGCGTCATACCAGCAATAACCGGCTTTGAGCTTTTTCCAAAGCTGTGCGCCATCGGTGAAATTCGGCTGAATTGATTCACCGGCAGAAAGCTTCATGATTGGGACACCCGGCTTATCGGCGACCGCTCCTTTCCGAGATTGGGCAAGGCCCTCAATCCTGAATTTGAGGTATTCTTCATAGCTCTTCCACGGCATGGAAGAGCCCACTGAACCTCCAATACCGCCCGCCAGCGCCAGAAGCACCTCCCCTGTGTGCCTGGTATCCAGCAGCGGCTTCAGTATGGGCGTGCTGAGAGCATAGTACGAAAAAGGCGCCCATGGAATACCCACTACGTCATCGAAGCGTTCGAAACAGGTGTGGTCCGGCAGTATAAGATCGGCCTGGGTCGCCGTCTCGTCCATATAAGAGGAGAACGAAACCAGCGTCAACACTTTTTTCAGGGCTTCGTTGAAGAGATTGTTTTGCGGCATGCTGTACAACGGGTTAGCCTCATGGACCAGAAGCATTTCGATCCGGTATGCCGACGATCCTGCGCGGACGCGGTCGAGAAACCCGTAAAGGCCGTTGCGAGTCCCCCTGTCCGCCGCTTCGTCCTTCCGGATGGGCGGCAGGCCGGCGAGCGGAACGCCGCTAGCGAAACTTACCAGCCCGTTGGGCTTCAGATTGCCCTTCAAAGCATTGAGGGCTGCGAAGGCCAGTTGGTGATAGATGGTGTTGGCGGTGTCAGGCCGGCCGACTGCCCAGATTGCCAGGGCTTTTGGCTGTGCGGCAAATTCATTGGCGACCTGCTCGATTTGAGCCGCTTCAAGGCCGGTCACTTTCGCAACCTCTTCAGGAGAGTAGGCGGCTGAGCTCACCAGACCCTTGAACCCCTGACGCTTCTTTCCCGTATTGTCGGCCCAGTCTTCGAAACCAAAAACGTAGTTTTTCACGAAATCAGCATCGTAGTGTCCGCTGCGTACCATCAGGTGAGCAATTCCCATTGCGAGGGCAGCTTCAGTCCCCGGCGCAACGGCAAGGAACTGATCTGCCTTGCAAGCCGTCATCGAGCAGCGAGACTCGACCTGAACCAGCTTTACAGATCTTTTCCCTCCCTGGGTCCATTGGCGCAGGGCGGGGAACGCCACGCTCGGGGCGCCCGCGCCCTCGAATAGATTCGACCCGAAGCTCAGTACGTATTGGGCATCTCCGAGTGCGAAAGCAAACGGCGAAGCCTTGCCCGTTGTAAGCTGCGCAGCCAGTTTGAGACCGTCAGCGCCGGATGGCATGCTGAACAGATTCGGAGAACCGTAAGCGGTGAAAAACTGACGCCACAGCTCGGCCATGCTGCTCGGCCTGTTCGAAATGATACCGGCCACATCATGGGAATCTCCCTCCGCGAGCATATCGCGCAGCTTCTTTTCAATCTCGCCCAGCGCTTCATCCCATGAGACCGGCAGCAAGCCGGACACGTCTCCACGGCTCTTTGTCTGCTTCAGGGGCTTTGAAATGCGGTAAGGAGCGTATAAAAACTGCAGCCCCGATGCGCCAAGGGCGCAAATACCTCCTCCAGTGATCGGATTTTCGGGATTTCCCTCGATCAAAATGGCCCGGTTTCCATTTACCAGATGTGCCTGTATGGCACAGCCCCCTTCGCACATCGTGCAGATGCCCGGTGCTTTTGTGATCTCGCCGCGTTCGGGGGAAGGACGCCATGACCAGTTCTGGGACCACCTTGCAGAGTCCGCGGCCAATTGCCATGGCAAGGGTGAAAGCAACGAGCCGCCGACCGCTCCGGCAGTGAACTGTAAGAAAGCTCTACGAGCAAGATCCATTGCATTTCCCTCTCATGAAAACCGGTGACCCGGAAATCACTCCAGAATCATATAAACCTATGAAATCGCCATGATTCCTTGCTTTACTTGTGGCACATCTCGCAACTGTTCGAGGCCCCCTTCAGGGCATGACATTTCTCACATTCCACCATCTTCATGGTGGACATGCTATATCCGGTAATCAGGTTCTCTCTGTACGTGGGGGTCTTCTCCTCATTTGAGACGTCCCTGTGACAGCGGGTGCACTCCAGACCCTGTCCCTTGTGCGGAGCATGGGAGAAATAGACGTTGTCGGGCTGCCAGGCATACACTTTCCAGGGCACTTCCCGGTTTTTCTCCACATAGTCGCTTATAAGACTGGCCTCCGCTTCGCTGCTCCCATGGGCCGATTCATGGCATTCCCTGCATTTGTCTATCCTGGGGACGCCGCTATAGGTGCCATCGGCGCGCAAGCTGTGGCAGGACTCGCAATCCTCGCTCTGGTGCGCGACATGGCTGAAATTTATAGGTTGAGCCTTCTTGGAATAGAGCAGGTTCGGCAAAACGACCCATCCGACGGCCATGGCGCCGATAAAGCCCAATAGAAACAAAATGATCCCCAGTGGCTTCTCTGCAGAAGAGCTGCTTTTCTTTTGGTTCATAGGCCAGCCTCGGTATTTCAGTGAACGGATGAAATGGTCCGGCAAAAATTGTGCTCTTTATGCATCTTAGAGCAATTCCCGCAAGTGATAAAATTAACATTTGCGGACAAACCATCCAGGCAACTTTGTCAGAATACGTAACCACTTAAACGCGTATCCAGACTCTTGTCAAGCGAAAAAAAGGACGGAATCCGCTAATGAAAGTCGGATTTGAAAGAGTCTTGGGTAAGAATAATCGCGAAAATATTCACAAATATTAGACCACCTACCAAATCTAATCAGGTCGAACGGCTATAAAAAAAGATAAAAAATGCGCGTGCAATTTTGTGTGGTGCTCGAAATCGCCTCCCCAGGGAGGCGAGAAGCGGGGAGCAGGCATCGGGGATTGAATCGTGTAAGCTCTCAGCCGAAGTGCACGCACTTACTCACGATTGCAGGGCTGTCCAGTGCGATGACCTTGGGTTCGATGCGCCGGAGTTCGTGAATGTTCCACTGTCCGTCTTTTTCGATCAGCTCCAGGGCCTCTTCCGTGGATTTGGCTAAAACGGCTATCTCGGCCTGAAGATAATTGTCTCGATAGATGTGCGGTTCATCGAACATCGACCAGCTCGAAAGAAATTTGCTGTGGCGCCAGATAAAGATTTTCATGGTGTTTGGTGCCTGCAAGTCAGACTTCCTGTTGAGGCGTATCGCCAGAACAGTAAGGGTGAGGAGGAAACTTTTCGGTTTTGAAATTTTCGGCTTTAAACGCGAAAAATACGGGCCGCATTTTTCCCGGAAATGCAGTCTATCTCAAGATCGGTGAGACCGGACTGCCTCATCTCCTTAAAATAGCGCTTCGGAGAGATAAGGGGATAATCACTGCCAAAAAGAATCTTATTGGGTCCCGCCACCTGTGTTGCCACCCTGTAGATGTCGTTTCGGTACACAAAGGGTGAAGCCGCCGTATCGTAATAGATATTTGCAAAAAGTCCGGGGTCGTGTTTCCTCAAAAGTTCGAAAAAGATCAGCCCTCCGCCCCAGTGCGCAAGGATGAGCGTGGCGCCGGCGGCGGCCCTTGCCATGTCGTAGTATAAATCGAGGCCGAATGGAGCTTTACCCGGATAAACATGTCCGACTGGTTCGTTTGCGTGGGCGAGGAGCACGAGGTCTTTTTCACGGCAAAGAACGGCAATTTGCTTGAAATTGTCGAGGACAAGGTCCATATTCCCGCCAGCGGCGTAAACAGCAAGTTCGCCGAAGCCCCGGACACTGTCGATGAGCACTTTTTCCGCGATCTTTACGCACCGTTGCGAGAAAAGGTCAAGACAGGCCAGAGGCAGAAGGCGATCGGGGAATCTCGCGGCGGCATCGAGCACATAATCATTGTGACGCGCGAGCAGCTCAGCGGTTCGCCACGGAAACCCGAATACCACCGACCGGTCTATCCCGTTTTCATCCATCGATTGGATGAGCATTTCCGCAGATGCCATTTTCGAATCGGCGGGGCCGTATAGAAGCCGGAATTCGGGCTCGCCCCTGTGGAACAGGTCCCGCCCGCGAACGATATCGGGCGGGAAAATATGAGTATGGACATCTATAATCAAGGTTGCAGAACACTCCGTTCGGATTTAAATGAGCTGCGATACCCTGGAGGTGGACAACTTCCCGTCTCCTCTATTTTTTAGCCGATTTTGGTTTTGCATGCAAGCCGGTACGGAGGTCCCCAACACTGTTAGGAGCGACGATGCTCGACAAAATGGAAACCGTTGCACGAAAGATCATCTTTGAGGCCGGAGAGCTTATCCAGCAGCACATCGGACAGGTAGCAGGCTCATGGGTCCACAGGAAGGGTCCCTCGGATTATGTGACAGAGATCGATAAAAGGTGCGAAAACCTGATTATCGAAGCTATCCGGAGAAATTTCCCCGACCACCACATTATGGCCGAAGAAACGGCAAGTGAGGGTTTGCAGCCGGGGTACACATGGGTAATCGATCCGGTGGACGGCACAACCAATTTTATCCACGGCTTTCCGTTTGTTGCCGTTTCCATCGCAGTGTGTCTGGAGAAAAAACCGGTTTTGGGATTTGTGCTGGACCCCGTTCGAAACGAACTCTTTTCGGCAAGAAGGGGCGCAGGGGCCTGGCTGAACGGATCGAAACTTCCGAGGCGCGAAAAAGTGAGTCTGGATGAGGCGCTGATTGCGACCGGGTTTCCGTTCAGGGCCAAGCGATACCTGGATGACTACCTGGTTGCTTTCAAATCGATTTTGATGGGCACAAGCGGAATCAGGCGGGCTGGGTCCGCAGCGTTGGATCTGGCATACGTGGCTGCGGGACGAGTGGACGGCTTCTGGGAATTGGGCTTGAAGGCCTGGGACATAGCCGCCGGCGCGCTCCTTATCACAGAGGCCGGCGGCATGGTCAGCGATTTCCGGGGCGAGGACAATCACCTGTTCAACGGATATGTTGTAGGAGGCGTACCGTTGGTATACGAGTTTCTGCTCGAGCAGGTGCAGAAGTGGTTGGCGCCTGCCCTGGAAGCGCAGCGGTGATCGATCAGGCCGCCTGGCTCGGAGTGACGATGCTCATAGCCATCAGTTTCTTGCTGTTTTCGAATATTACTTCCATCTTCCGGGGGGAGATGAGTTTGGTAACTACGCCAATCCCGAAGCTGGGATGCAGCAGCAGAGCGCCTTCTTTGTAGTTGTCCGAGATCTTGTATGCAGGGATGCCTTCCCTGCTGGCATCGAGCAGCAATTGCCGCCAGTCGTCGTCGGTTTTTGGCCTGGTGATTCCTTTATAGAGGACCGATGGAAGCAGGTCTTCGTCTTCTTCGCTTTCTTCGAGCAGCAGGTCGTCCTCTCCGGCGAAATCAAGCTCATCGTTTTGTTCGAACTCGAGTACGGAATCGTCTTCAAAATCATCCATCATGGGGTCGCTCTCCATATCTTTTTTCGGCATCGTTCAGTTCCTCATCTTGCACTGTTGTCAGATGCACTCCCGTTTATTGGAAGTGTGATGAAAGGTCAAGTTTTTTCATATTCAGCCCGGCTCAAGTGTCCTGAGTCAAAGATACGCAACATAACTAGCGCCTATGTAAGGACATCCTGATGCATGTCACCCGGGCGCAGGCCGGGGCCGAGAAATGGGCTAAGTTATTGAAAATATCTGGATTCCGGCTTCCGCCGGAATGACGGCCTGTTTGTACAGGACTTGTGCAACGAATTACTAACTCAGGACCCTGGCAAACCATTGTTCCTAAACATCAATTTTTGATTATAATACTTTGGATTTTTCGGCAAATAGTCCTGGAAGAATTTTTTTTTAAATCCAGCTCCAAACGGCCGGGCTTCAGATGCTAAATATCATTCTTAATGCGATTCTGCCCATCTTCAGCATCATCCTGCTTGGATTCATACTAAAATGGAAAAATATCATCGATGACGCATTCGCCAGGACAGCAAACCTGATAGTATTCAATATCGGAATACCGGCAATGCTTCTCGCTCAGATATCCCGGGCGCCTTTCAGTGAGAATTTCAACCTGGGAGCCGTAGTATGCACACTTGGTTCTTTGTGTATCGTGCTCCTTTTAAGCATGCTGGCGGTTCGAGCCCTTTCGGTCCACGCAGGCCGGCGCGGAACTTTTCTTCAGAACAGCATACACGGAAACATCGGATACATGGCCTATGCAATTGCTTATTACGCAATCGGGGAATCGGGCTTCGCCCGGATGGCGATTCTGAGCAGTTTTTTGATTGCCGGCCAAAATCTAGTTTCCGTATGGGCTCTTACCAGTTGTGGTCCCGAGGCGCAGGTCAACGGGCGGAAATGGTGGCTCGTACTCAGAAATATCGTGCAAAATCCAATCGTATTGACAATTGTGGTCGCGATTGTCTTAGCGGCGTTGGGCCTGAAAATTCCCGGTCCCTTGAGCAAAGGACTCGATATCCTCTCCGGAATGGCGCTTCCGACCGCATTGCTCCTGATCGGCGCGAGCCTTTCGTTTGGCACGCTGAAGTCGATGGCTGCGGAAATCGTCGCCATCGGGACATTTAAACTTTTGGCATTGCCGCTTGTCGGCTACTCTCTGATGCTTCTGAGCAAAGTGCCTAGTCCGCTTATCCTCCCCGGAGTAATTCTGCTCGCCTCTCCTCCAGCCACCATATCCTATGTGATGGCAACCGAGCTTGGGGGCGACCCGGAACTTGCCGCATCGAGCGTTTCGGTCTTAACTCTGGTCTCAGCCCTTTCTTATACAATGATTTTGTCTTTTCTCGGGTAATTGTAAGCGTCCGGAAACAAAATCATGCGGCGGAAAAAACCACTCGGCCTCCCACAAGCGTCATAACCGCTTTGCCCTGCACTTCGATGTCTGCAAAGGGGCAGTTCCTGCTCTTCGATTTGAATCGGCTGACATCAATGGCATATTTCACTTCCGGATCTATAAGAGTCAAATCGGCAGTAATCCCTTTGCGCAATGTGCCAAAAGGGATTGCCAGGATTCGGGCGGGGTTGCGCGATACCTTTGCGACCGCCTCCAGGGGCGTGAGGACGCCTTCGCGTATTAGCCGCAAAATAAGAGGCAGGGACGATTCCAGGCCAATCACGCCATTTGCCGCATATTCGAATTCCAGGTCCTTTTCAACTGAGCTGTGAGGCGCATGATCCGAAGCAATAGCATCGATGGTTCCGTCGCGGAGCCCGGTCTTTATAGCCTCGATGTCCTCGGGCCTCCTCAGCGGCGGATTGACCTTGTAGACAGGGTCGAAGGTGGAGACCAGTTCTTCGGTAAGTGTAAAATAATGGGGTGCAGTCTCTGCGCTGACGGGTACGCCCCGTTTTTTGGCCTCGCGTATCAGCGCCACAGACCCCGCAGTGCTGATATGAGCTAAATGAAGCCTGTTCCCGGTAAGCTCGGCCAGAAGAATGTCGCGGGCCACCATGATCTCTTCAGCAACCCGGGGTATGCCCCTCAGGCCGAGCCTTGTCGATACGGGACCCTCATTCATCAGACCGGTGCTGGAAAGGTCCAGGTCTTCGCAGTGGCTTATGACGAGCAGGTCGAAAGTCTTGGCATACTCGAGCGCGCGCCTCATAAGCAGGCTGTTCATGACGGGCCGGCCGTCGTCCGATACCGCTGCGACCCCTGCGGCGCGAAGTTCGCCGTATTCAGCAATGTTCTTGCCCTCGCTCCCCTTGCTTATGGCCCCCACGGGGAATACTCGGCAAGATCCCTCATCCCTGGCCTTCTCGAGAATATACTGGGTTACTGCTGCGCAGTCGTTTACCGGTTGCGTGTTGGGCATGCACGCCACCGAGGTGAATCCTCCCGCAACGGCAGCCTGCGTTCCCGAGCAGATCGTCTCCTTGTATTCTTCTCCCGGTTCCCGCAGATGAACATGCATGTCGATCAGGCCCGGCACTATCCATTTGCCGCTCGCGTCGATTTGCTCGAACTGCGAGAGCTTTTCAGGGCCAAGTTCGATTTTAGCGCTCATTTCGGCTATGATTCCGTTCTCAATGAGAACGTCAACTACAGCGTCCAATCCCATCGCAGGATCGATAACCCTGCCATTGCGCAAGACAAGATTAGCTGAATTTTGCTTCGTGTCCATTATCACTCCGGGAAAAGGAAAGAGCCTGATAGATTATCTTTGCGCGAGCAGATAGAGCAGCGCCATCCTGACGGCAACACCGTTGGTCACCTGGTCCAGGATAACCGAATACGGGCCGTCTGCGACTTCGGGGCTGATTTCTACCCCCCGGTTCATCGGGCCGGGATGCATAATCAAAACGTCTTTTTTAGCCCCCTTCAGTCTTTCGCCGTTTATGCCGTACAAAGTCGCATATTCGCGCAGTGAGGGCAACAGCATCTGCTGCTGCCTTTCCTTTTGAAGACGCAGGACCATGATCACGTCGGCATCGGGTATGCACTCTTCCAGCCGGTTCGACACCTCAACGCCCATTGCGTCGATATTGGGGGGAATGAGTGTGGCCGGGCCGCACACCATTACCCTGGCCCCCATTTTTGTCAGGCCCCAGATATTGGAACGAGCCACTCGGCTATGGTAAATGTCGCCGACGATAACCACGTTCAGGCCGTCCAGTGTGCTCTTGTTGTCAAGGATTGTCAGCATGTCGAGAAGCGCCTGGGAAGGATGCTCGTGCATCCCGTCTCCGGCGTTGATCACCGACGCCGTGGTGCGGCCGGCAAGCATCTGGGGAGCGCCGGAAGCAGAATGGCGTATTACGAAGACATCGGGCTTCATGGCCTCCAGGTTTTTCAGGGTATCGAGCCCCGTCTCTCCCTTGACTATCGAACTGGTTGAGGCGGTTACCGAGTAGGTGTCGGCGCTTAGCCGTTTTGCGGCGATATCAAAGGAGGTCCGCGTTCTGGTGCTCGGTTCGTAAAAAAGGTGAATGATCGTTTTGCCTCTAAGGGTTGGCACCTTTTTGATGGACCTCTCATTGATTTCCTTGAAAGAACGGGATAAGTCTAAAAGGTATTCAATTTCGGCGACCTCCAGGTCGCGAATTCCCAAAAGGTCTTTCCGGTTGAAGCCCATATGAGTCCCTCACGAGGCCCCGGAGGACCGCTTCAAAGTCAATGCGTACAGTCCGCTGTTTGAGGGGATGCCCGGCGCCATTTGCCGGTTCCTGGATTTTCAACCATGTAGTCTAGCACGACGTCGGCCAGTGTGGGTAATCCAAAATCAGCCGACGCGAAAAATGAGGTGAAATTCTTTGTATGCCTGCTGCACTTTTTGATGAAGTTTTTTCAGTTTTAGTATTAAAATATATCTGAATACAGCCGAGAGCCGGAAAGTCCGTGCTGTTCCGTGCCAGTTGACATACGCTTGCAATGGCACTAAATGGAACGGCATATTTTATTTTGAAAGGAGTTGTAATGCCGAGAGTTCCCATCACCAAGGATGGATATAAGAGGCTTATGAGTGAATTAAAACGCCTGCAGAAGGAAGACCGCCCCTCGGTTATCAAGGCCATAGAGGAAGCTCGCGGGCACGGGGATATCTCGGAAAACGCCGAGTTTGAGTCCGCCAAGCTGAAACAGGGCATCATCGAAGGAAAGATTCAGGAATTGACCGAAAAGGTCGGTAATTCGCAGGTCGTCGATCTGCCGAAGAACGTGGATGGGAAGGCAGTCTTTGGCTGCGTAGTGATCGTGGAAGACCTCGAAACCGGCGAGGTCAACTCATATCGATTGGTCGGTCCGTATGAGGCCGACGTGCAGGCGGGAACCATATCAGTTACATCTCCCATCGGCAAAGCTCTCATCGGCCGGGAAGAAGGCGATGAAGTTAAGGTTCAGACACCTAAGGGCATCCGGAACATCGAAATCCGCACAATCCAGCCATGACATAACCCCTTGCTCTCACAGGCTGGACTTGCGGTTGCGCCAAAGTCACTCTTGGCTGCGCGTGGCAGCATGGAGGCCTCCTCGCCCCGAATTCTCAATGGAGATTTTTTCTCTAAGAAGATGCAATAGTTACTGCGAGTTGCGCCGTGTGTTCAGCAATAAATATTGTTTCCTTCCTAAGCTGCCGGGTTCTTTTCAATTATAATTGCGGTTTCCTTGCTCATCCCTTATAATATATACGTGCTAGAAGATTAATTAGCGCTCCAAGGAGCCATAACCATGAAACTTACGAGACTGATAGTAGCGATACTGCTTGTCGTCTCAATCAATGTGTTTTCGAGTAACGGTTTCGCCCCTTTCAGGGACGCGGTCGTCGCTCAGACCATTGACAGCCCCATGCCTTCTTTTGAGAACAAATACGAAACGGACCACTTCGTTCTCAAATGGACAAACAGGAGCGGCAATTCGAAGGACAATATCAGGGACCCGCAAATTATTAAGGACACAGCGGGATATCTCGAAGATGCGTGGGCAAAATATACGGAGCTCTTTGGAAGAAAACCTTACACGGCCCCCGGCCGGGACAAGATAGATGTGGTTTTTCGAAACATTGACTGCTTTGGAGTTGCAGATCCCCCGGATGGGCCGATTCAGTTCGATTCGGTTGCCTGGGTATATAACAAAGGCATCCGGCAGCCTACCTCGGCACACGAGTTGTTCCATAGACTGCAATACTCTTACGGTTACAAAACAAAGTGGATGCCGAAAAAACCTTTCCAATGGTTCACAGAGGGTACTGCGGCCTGGTCCGAGGTCTACGTGTGGGGCAAAGTGAGCCGTGACTGCAAGGTGGACACACTTTTCAAAGATACAAGCATGGACCTTTATAGCGCAGACACTACGGCGTTGCCCTTCTGGATATATTTTGTCCAGGGCAATCATGAGAACCCGGACAATCACCTCATGGTGGAGTTTTTGGAAAAATGCGAACAGCTCCATGATGAAAGGCTAGCCCTGAACGAAGTTATACACGAAAAATACGGATCGGTTGACGGCTTCTTCAAGGACTTTGAAAAAAACCGGAAAGCCGGATTCTATAAGGATGTCTGCTCGGTCCCGTATAGCTGCATCCTGGGACCTCAAGGGAAGAACCTTGTTGACGAGGTTAAAAGCATCCAGAGAAACGGACATTAGAAGTTAGAAACAATCAGATTTTCAGCTGGCCATAAAAAATCCCGGTTTTGCCGGGATTTTTTTACCATACGCCAGGCAGGGCGCACTCAATCTTCAATTTCCACGCCGACTATCCTGACAGCTATCCCATAAAAGATTGATTGAAACCTTATCAAGACTCGGAACACAAACAGGCGTTTCTAAAAGCGTAAGGGACGGCGACCTGGTTTTTCGCCCGAATCATGGCACCGGTAATGTCGAGTCTTTCATGTAGATCCGACCTTGCTCGCGTTAGTGGATAGCAGATCTTTTCTGTCCGTCCGCTAATGCTTAAGTTTCGATGCGGAAAGCCTGACGGATGGAAACAAAGGGCTTGTAGGTAAATAAGCCCCTCTTAGGGATTGCGCCGGATTTTGAGACTGATTTGGTCGCGAAGATTGAGCAAAACCGCAGGCGTAGCTAGTGCCCATCCGGAAACTTCGGATGGAACACTAGCAGTTTCCAATTCGAAAAGGACCTTTTGCGGATGGAAACTAGCTGGGCTAAGTCGAGGATTTTGCCATTGAGGAGAGGCCAAAGCCGGCCAAAAGCCGGATGCGAGCGCAAAGGTTTTATTGACGGACAAGCCCTAACTGAAAATCACAATTTGGGGTTCAGATTAGGAGTGTCCTATAAGCAGCGCTACAAAACTTATGGCCGGCCTGATTTTCATTACCGTTCCTACAATCCAGTACGGAGGCTACTTCCTGCTTACATCGCTGATCGACAAGAGCTCCGGATACATGGGGAACGCGTTGAGGCAGAATTTTTTCCGCGCCGGCCACGCTCATGCCGGTGTAATCGTTATCCTCTCTCTTCTCGTTCAGCTCTTTGTCGATGCCGCCGTTCTGCCTGAACCGCTCGAGTGGATGATTCGAATCGGGACGCCTGCATCGGCCATTCTGATCTCCGCCGGTTTCTTTTTCTCGATGCTTCCCACGGCGGCCGTGACACCGGGCCGAGCTGTCTATTTGATCTATGCCGGCGCCATTATCCTTGCGGCGAGCGTCGTTACCCTGGGGGTTGGGCTGTTAAGGGCTTGAGCATCCGCGCTGCGGGAAGCGGGGAGCAGGGAAGGGTGAAAAGTAAAGGGTGAGGGGTGAGGGGTGAAAAGTGAAGAGTGAGCTGGGAATAGGGAGCGGGAGTGTTGAAATGACCGTAATGATTCCGGAAAGAATGCAGGCCGTTCAACTGGAAGAAAACGGCGGCCCGTTATTGGTTAGGCAAATTCCTGTCCCGCGCCCGGGACCGGGGGAAGTCCTGATCAGAATGGCTGCGTCTCCAATTAATCCATCGGATTTGTTTTTTCTGGCGGGAAATTATGCTTTTCAAAAACCCTTCCCCGTGGTTCTGGAGGGAAGCGGAACTGTAGTAGATGCCGGAAAGGGCCTGGTTCCCCGTATGTGGATGGGAAAACGCGTGGCCTGTGCCGCCGCGCAAACTTCGGACGGCACATGGGCTGAATACATGGTGACGTCCGCGATGCTTTGTTTTCCGCTGCCTAAAAACCTCTCCCTGGAGCAGGGGGCGATGTTGATAGTCAATCCGATGACCGCTATTTCTTTTTTCGACATCGCCAAAAGGGAAAAGCACGCGGCCATTGTCAGTACTGCAGCGGCCGGCGCGCTGGGGCGGATGATAATCCGCCTGGGCCGGCAGCATGGCTTGCCCGTCATCAATATCGTGCGGCGGCGGGAACAGGTGGAACTCCTCGAGTCGCTGGGGGCCCAATATGTACTCAACAGTCTCGATGAGGGCTTCCCCGATCAACTGCGTATGCTGGCGCACCAACTGAAGGCTACCCTCATCCTCGATGCCGTAGGCGGGCGCCTGACGCAACAGCTTTTGGACGCCGCGCCATTTGGCGCAACCGTGCTGGTTTATTCAAACCTGTCGGGCGAACCGGGCATATTCAACGCAGAAACTTTGATATTCGGCGATAAGAAGGTTGCGGGTTTTTTCCTTGCGAACCAGGCGGCAAAAAAGAGTTTCATTGCAAGACTGTGGTTTACCCAACGAGTGAAGAAACTGGCCACCAAGGCTTTGCAGACGGCTGTGCAAAAAAGGCTTCCCCTGTCGGCGGTACAAGAGGCGCTGGAAATTTACCAGAGTAATATGACGGCCGGCAAGGTACTGCTTGTTGCAAATCCGGAAGAAGAGCCGCAGGCCGGAACCACGGATAGTGAGCGGTGAGAAGTGGAGAGTGAAGAGTGAAAAAACAGCATTGGGGCCTATGGCCACACATAGTGGAGCATCGAGATATTGTGACGCTGCGGCGGGGTACCGCCGGCAGCGCCGAGCGATCGGTATTCACGTGCGTGCGCGTGATGACGAAATCCCTGGGGGGTGCGGGGCATTTTTAAAGTGAAAAAAAGTTCCCCCGCTCTCTTGACCTTTTCGAACGTAAATCTCGCGGGACTGGAGTTCTCATCCGGAGTTTCCGGATGGAAACCGCCTAGCGCAGTAATGGTGTATAGAAAGTGCGCCAGTTTCCCCCCATGATTTTGCTAATGTCCGGCTCGGGATATCCATGTTCGCGCATTATTCGGGCCAGGTCGCCCAATTTGGTGATGTCCTCAAATCCAACGTTTGCAGCGGGAAAGCCGCAAAAATCAGTTCCAATGCCTACCCCGTCTGCGCCAAACGACTGGGTTATCCAGTCGATGTGGCGGAATATGTCCTGGATGGAAGCCTCCCCGGAGGGAGTGAGCATTGCCGGGTCGGCGGCTATCCCTATGACGCCTTTGCGCTCGAGTATGACGGCTACCTGGCTCCTGGTGAGGTTTCTCGGAATGTCTGCAAGCGCGCGCACCCCGGTGTGGGAAGATATGAGCGGCCCTTCATGGAGCCGGGCGAGGTCTCGAAAACCAGGTTCGGCCAGATGGGCCACATCGAACGCAAAACCTTCCAGCGCCAGTTCCTTGACCAGGGTCTTCCCTGCGGCGGTCAACCCTTCCGGAAATGAGACATTATTGCCGTCGCCAATCCTGTTTCTTCCCATGTGCGTGAGGCCGGCCACTTTTATGCCTGCCTGAGCGAGCCTTGCACGGTCAAACTCCAACAACCCGTCAGCGTTTTCGATGAGCCATATCATCCCGGGCTTCTTTTGCCTGATGCAATCATCGAGATCTGCGGCGGATTTTATATGAAAAAGCCCCGTAAGATATCGTTCTGCGTAATTTAGAAGTTTTGACAGAAAATCGGCTGCCGCCGCGCCGTTATGAGTGTCCGGGCAATACAGGGCGGCGACTGCTGCGATCACATCGGCGTTTTTTATCTTTTCCAGTGTTACCGGAAGGCCGCTCAGTTCTTCGAAAGGCACATTCGAATGCGATTCGAACATTTCATAGAGGATATCGACATGTCCGTCGATTCTGAAATCCATCTCGGCTGGTTCTGCTTGTGAAATTGACGTCATGGGATCAAATAAACCTCGCGGAAAAACGTTCACCACGGAGACACAGAGGACGGGGCATGGTCCGGCCAAGGAGAGAAAACCTTTTTTTGACAGGATTAACAGGAGTAACAGGATTGCAAATTTAGGGATTTAGGGATTGTGAAGCGGGAAGCTTTTGCTCTCTGCTTCCTGCTCCACGTTTCTCAGTTCCTGGATTCTCTAATCCATAGCAATTTCCGTAAATCCTGTGAATCCTGTTAATCCTGTCTAAATCTGTTCAGGTGCTCATTACCGTGAAGAACCAAAAAATAGCCGGGGAACACATGTTTTTGCGCGCCCCGGCTTTGAGGCCTTTATCTCCGAACCGGAGATTCCGTGGGTGCGTGTCACGTCGGGACGACATATGTCGTCGATGCTTCATTGACAGGGGCAGTAAGAATCTTCTTTTCGATTTCCTTTACCTGGAGCATCGCTTTCACCTCCTTTCCCCTCAGAATAGCGCGGGTCAGGACGGGGCGAGGACCTCAAGACCGGCCAGCGTCCCGGCCGCTTCCGCACAGATCACCGTGAACTGCTCGCGATCTTTATCTGTTGCGTATTTTGGGTAAAGTTGGTTGGCTATCTCTTCTAAAGTCGACAGTCCATCACACAACTGGAGAAAATCAAACCCGAATTCGTTGATTTCTCTAACTTGGGTGCCGTCCGGCACCCCGGTGAAGGCCAGAAAAACCGCCCTTTGCGGACAAGTGTCCGGAAGATGGCCGAACTTCAGCTCCAAAATAAGGCTTGGAATATCGAATGTGAACCGCTCGATCAAAATCTTTTCGTTTCGCAGCGGTTTGAGGTTACCGATCCGGGAAGGGTCTATGTGAAACGGAGAAGACGACGCCCCGGCTTTTCCTGCACTGAGCAGGCATGTTTCATATTTTACGACTTCGGGAATGTAGTCCCGCACAAGAATGTCATGCCGGGCCAGGCTTTCTGAGGCGAAATCACTGAAATGCGCCAGGCATGCCTGAGGCGTAAGGCGTAAACGTTCACCGCGGAGGCGCAGAGGACGGGGCATAGTCCGATCAAGGAGATAAGGGCTCTTTTTGACAGGATTAACAGGATTAACAGGATTAACAGAAAAAGCTAATTCTAAGTCCTGACGTTCTTGTCGATCTTGCTGAAAGTTGGTTCTCTCTGCGTTCTCGGCGCCTCTGCGGTGAATAGATTCGATTTCGGCAACCCGGTCGAGAAAACTTAAAAAAAGATCAAGAAGGGACCGGTTTAGTTCAAGGCTCAGCAGAAAAAAACTTCTCGGGTAGAGGGTCGCAATTATGGTGAAGTAATTTGCCGTTAGGTTAAGTTCTTCGAGGGATGCGGCAGGGCAGGGCACGTTATAGAAGCTGGAAAAAATGTCCGGGTCAGAATCGATGAGCGCATCGTCGGATGCAATTCGCTTTCCCTGGTCGAACTCGATCCCAAGAGAAAAATATGTATCGACATCTCGAACCAGCCGGCTCCTGTATTTTTCGTATAAGTCAGTCCCCGGCAGAATGGTTGTCATCTGCACCAGGATGTTCGCATTTCCCGTGGCTGCGGATTTGAGCGCCAACTCGAGGGTCGCTTCCAGGTCTTGCCTGCTCTCCTCGGGAAATCCGATCACGAAGCTCAAAGTAGGGACGATGCCCGCTTCGGTCGTTTCCCTGACCCTGTCGAAAAGTACCTCGCGGTCTATATCTTTGCGAATGAAAGCCAACGTCTTTTTCGACCCCGAGTCGATCCCATAGCACATTGTCTCGCATCCGGCTTTGCGCATCAAAATCAAAAGGTCTTTATCGACCGTATCCAGCCTGGAGATGCAATACCAGGGAAGGTGGTTAAGGCCCGCGTCTATCAGGCCGAGGCAGAACTGCTCCGCAAAGCTTCTTTTTGCGGTAAACTGATCAAAAGCGAGCAGGAAGCACTCGGCGCCAAAATTTTCGGCCAGGTTTTTCATTTCCCCGATGATCCGGTCCGTTGAAAATGTGCGCGTCCTCCTTTTCCACATAATCGATTGAGAGCAATAGACACACCGGTGCGGACATCCCCGGCCGACCTCCAGGATGGCAACCGAGCGCCCGATGCCGCAGACGTCCCGGTATTGATGAAGAGGGGCTACGAACGCATAGTCGCTTGCAGGCAGAGAATCGAGGTTTTCGATCAGTTCCCTGTCCGGATTTCGGACTATACGGTCCGGCGTGCGGAAGGTAATTCCATCTATTGAGGCCAAAGGGACCTGCCCTTCGAAAGCCCGAACCAACTCGGGGAAAGTAATTTCTCCTTCGCCGCGGACGATTGCGTCGATGAATGGAAACCGCGAAAGGGTAAGCTCATCTACACATGAAGCGTTATGTCCGCCAAAAGCTATTTTGAGCGCCGGGTTTAATTTCTTCAGTTCCTGAGCAATCCTGACGGCTGGAGGGTAGGTGGTGCACTGGACGGAAAAAGCAGCCAGATCGGGTCTGAACTGCATGACATGCTTGGCGCAAGCCCTGTAGATGTGTCTGTCCATGTGAAGCGCCTTGCGGCGAATATCGAGTGGAAAGTCGAATATTCTTACCCGGTGAGGGGAAGGTTTCAGAACGGTGGCAAGATTTATGAGCCCTAAAGGAGGCAGGTTGTACATCGGCTCGAAATAGAAGGGTGGGAAAATAAGAGCTATATTCATTGAATCTCCGTAAGGAAAAGTCAAAGGCAAGAACAAAAATATTCTATCTTTAATGATTCGCACGAACAACTGCAATCAGTGTTGAATTAAGGGATTGAGCAATCGGGGAATTAGTGGTTTATGTATTGTTGAACCGGCGCGGGAGCTTTCGGGATAAAAAAGTGAAAGCCAGGAGGAGGGAGGGGGGCCTGGCTTTCGGGGAATAGGGTATAAATAGAAACCAACTCTTTAACGACTACAGTCTCCAACTTTTTATGCCGGGAGGCAATAAGGTGAAGACAGTAATCACAGCTAATGTCATATAGTAGTTTTTTGCATAAAGTCAACTAAAATATGCATAATTTTTATGATTTTACACGCTTTTTTCAACAATCCGGATCGCCGTTATGAGCCAGAATATTATAAGCACCGTTAGAAAGCGCCGGTTGATTGCCGCGCACCGAGGAGCTCGCTCGCTTGCCCCGGAAAATACTCTGGCTGCGGCACGGGTAGCTCTTGCGGCCGGCGCCCGGATGTGGGAGATCGACGTGCGAATGAGCCGTGACGGGGAACTCGTGCTGCTCCATGATCCGGACCTGAAGCGGACATCAGACGCGCAGAGCAAATTCCCGGGCCGAAGTCCCTGGCTCGTTGACGATTTCACCCTCAGTGAACTAAAATTCCTAGATTTTGGCTCCTGGTTTGCCAAAGCCGATCCGTTCGGGCAAATTGCGGCATGTGAAATTTCACCATCGGAGCTGGCCGGGTATTCAGGCCAACCGGCGGCGACCCTCGATGACGCAGTCTTGTTCACGATTCGCAACGACTGGCTGTTGAACATAGAGATCAAAGATTTGTCGGGACGGCCCGGCCATGAGTCGATAGTGGAAAAAGTTGTCAGAGTGGTCCGCTCGCTGGGCGCGGCTGAGAAAGTGCTTATTTCATCTTTCAACCATTATTATCTGAGGCTCACCAGAAGATTGGACACCAATATCAGGACTGGAGTTCTTGTTAATAGCGTTCAATCCGATCCCGTCGGATTGATGCTCGATCTGGACGCTTTTACCTTTAATCCGGGGTGGCGCGCCTTTAGGCCGGGGCAAATTCGCAAATTGAAGCAAAAGGGATTCGGCGTGCTTGTCTGGGTCTTAAACAGTCCATGGGTGGCTCAAGCTTTTTTTGCGATGGGGGCGGACGGAATTTTTACAGACTTTCCTCAGAAATTTTCGCGAAAACGAGGGATTTTGAACCACGGATGGACACAGATGGATACAGATTAAGGGATTAAGGGATTAAGGGATTAAGGGGCTTTGAACCGCGGATGAACACAGATAGACACGGATAAGGGGATTGAGGGATTTTGAACCACGGATGGACACAGATGGATACAGATTAAGGGATTAAGGGATTAAGGGACTTTGAACCGCGGATGAACACAGATAGACACGGATAAAGGGATTAAGGGATTTTGAACCACGGATGGACACAGATGGATACAGATTAAGGGATTAAGGGATTAAGGGACTTTGAACCGCGGATGAACACAGATAGACACGGATAAAGGGATTAAGGGACTTTGAACCGCGGATGGACACAGATGGATACAGATTAAGGGATAAAGGGATTAAGGGACTTTGAACCGCGGATGAACACAGATAGACACGGATAAGGGGATTGAGGGATTTTGAACCACGGATGGACACAGATGGATACAGATTAAGGGATTAAGGGATTAAGGGACTTTGAACCGCGGATGAACACAGATAGACACGGATAAAGGGATTGAGGGATTTTGAACCAGGGATGAAAGAGCGCAGCGGGGTAGCATGTCATGTCCCTTTGGGAGACCTGGAACCAGGAAAAGGCGCAGGGGCCGTAGGTTCGGGCGCCGAACCATTTATCCACCCCGCTCCGCTCCTTCATCCACCCCGCTACGCTCCTTCATCCGTGGTTCAGCCTAAAGCCTTTCGACACGGATAAAGGAATTGAGGGATTGTGATCCCATGAAAATCTTGATACTGGCAGCCCTGCCTCAGGAATACTCTCCTCTAAAAAAGCTTTTTCCCTCCTGGCGCATGGTGAGAAGGAAGCCCTCGAAGAAGTTTGCCTTCGAACTGCCCGGCAAAGAGATTGTCCTGATCGAATGCGGCATGGGAGCAAAATCGGTCCAGGAAGCGCTTGGGGCCGAACTGGCGCGGTTCACCCCCGATCTTCTTATATTTTCCGGTTTTGCAGGAGGGCTCCATCCGGACCTGCAAGTCGGTGTTGTCTGTTTTACCGTGAGCGTACGTGGAATATCTTCCGAAGAGGTTTTCCAATTCCTGGTCCCCAATGAGCTCTCCGATTTCCTGGCCCAAAATCATATCAGACCGGTCCTGACGCTTAGCGCTCAAACTCCCGGAGACAAGCAGGCCCTGTCTGCTCTTGCCTCCGGACAGATGGCTGTTTTAGACATGGAAACCGCAACGGTGGCCGAAATAGCCTGGCATAATAAGATACCTTTCATTTGCTTAAGGGCCATAAGCGATCCCATCGGCCATGACCTTGGGTTCAATTTGAGCGATATTGCCGACGAGCGCGGGAGGATAAGATTAACCGGCGTGCTTTTTACAGTACTAAGAAAGCCTGCGACCTTGAAGGCCTTTTACCTTTCATGGCGCAGTTCCAGGCTGGCGGCGGGGAATCTGTGCGGGTCATTGGCCGTTTTTCTGGGGATTCCAGCCCCTTTGCTGGGCAGGATTGCCAGTGGGACCAAGATTGAGCGGCAGTGAGCGGGGGTCCCCAAGCACTGACGAATGCCGGGACAGGTAAGCATGTACGGCTTCGGCGGAAATGTTTGAATTCTTATAGACTGTGAATAGTATCATCGGTACGAGCAGCACTGACAACAGGAGCAGATCCACGAGGCCCAGCAGCATCTCGCCAATGTAAAAAGTAACCGCGATATTGAACGAAAGGACCGATAAGTAAAGCGCCGGTCCGAGCAGCCTCATCCAGGATGAACGGCCCACGGGCAAGCGGGGTCTTGAATCCGCGGGAAACATCCGTTCCAGTGCCTGCAGAGTATCCGTCAGGACAGCCCCGACGAGCAGCCACCCTCCAAAATTGCTTATCGGGATTCCAAAGTAGATCCCCTCCTGACGGTATCCGTAAATCCGGCCCAGAAACCAACTTCCTCCCTGCAGGGCGACCGGATCGATAACTATGTCCAGCAGGACGAAAAGGAATGCGCCAAGAATCAGAGTCTGCCAGGAGCGCCGTATTTGAGATGTCTCGAGCGTGATGAGATTCCCGGACAAAAGAGTTACCGGGCTCATAAGAAAAGCGGCCAGCGAGTAACTGCAATAGGAAAGGAAGACATACGAGAGGGAATCCATGAACGGGACCCCCAAAACCCATAGCTCCGTGTGCATGGTGCTCTGTATGTAGAAATAATCCCCGTATGGAAACCCCCAGTGAATCGACGAATATTCAGAAACCCATGCAATGGCGTAGCCGAGCGGAATATAGGCCAGAGTCTTTTTCCAGCCGATATGCCGCCATCCGGCAACAAGGTATACGGCAAGAAAAACAAAAACATAGGGGCGAAGCAGGATGGTTCCCCAGAAAAGTCTTAGCAACTCATACATACAGGTTCCACTTGAGCATCCGATAAAGGTCCTTCAAACCCATCTGGCGCACGATGGTGGGTTCGAACCCGCAGTGGACCATGCACTGGGAGCACCGGGGGTCAGCGCCGGATACGTAATGGTCCCAATCGGTGCGATCCATCAGTTCGGCAAAAGTTCGGTAATGAGTATCCGTTATAAGGTAACAGGGGGATTTCCAGCCCTGTGAGTTGCGAGTTGGGTTTCCCCATGGCGTGCACTTGAGAGATCTTTTTCCGGACACAAATTCCAGGTAGAGTGGATTGCTGATTATCGGGAAATCCCGCCCCCAGGTGCTGATCTCCTGGAATTTCTTCACGATTTCATTTCTGGTTAAAAAAACGTCCCGAACGACCTCTTCGTAGCTGAAACCAGGAGCGACAAGAATGCCGTCAACTCCGGCCTTTGTGAGCTGCTGAAAAAGCCTGGCAATATCCATAACCGAAGAGTCCCGGTAAACAGTAGTATTGGTGCTTACACGAAAGCCTTTGGCTTTGGCTGCTCTCACCCCGGCAATGGCCTTGCTGAATCCTCCCGGCTTTCCGATTATGGCATCGTGAACTTGCTCGGTCCCATCGAAATGGATGTTCCAGGTCAAGCGCTGGCTTGGCTTGAAACGCGATAGCGATTCCTCGAGCAGCAGGCCGTTTGTGCAAAAATAGATGTGCCTGCCGCGTCCGAGCGTTTCCTCTACGAGTTGTGGGGCTTGAGAGTAAAGAAGCGGTTCTCCCCCGGTAATGGTGACTATGGGCGCCCCTGCTTCTTCAATTGAGGCCATGCACTCTTCGAGGGACATTTCCTGGGAAAGGGTGTCATGATACTCCCGAATCCTGCCGCAGCCTGCGCAGGTCAGATTGCATCGGTGAGTCGGTTCGAGCATCAATACGAGGGGGAAACGCTCGACTCCACGCAGTTTCTTCCCCACAAGGTAGCTTGTCATCGAAACGTAAAGACTGGATGGAAAACGCATCAAAACCTCGATTCTCAAAAACGGTAACTGGAACGGTTCCTGCCCCTACTGTTCTAGGTTGCCGCCTCTATTGTCGTGTAACGTATCCGTTTTGTCTATACCATGCGATTGCGTCGGACAGGGCCGTCTCGACAGGAGTCTGTGGGAACCCCAACTCGCGTATAGCCTTGGATGGGTCGAAAAACATACGTTTTGCCGCCATTTTCACCCCTTCGTAAGGGACCAGCGGCTCACGCCCGGTAACCAGTGAAACGAGATGCAGAATTCCGGCAAGCCACAATATTGGGGTATAGGGGAGTTTTACCCTGGGCGCGGGAACCCTGGAGATCTCTTCCAGCATTGCAAAGATTTCCGCCAGTGTGAGATTACGGTTGCCCAGGATGTACTTTTCTCCAATTTTGCCCTTCTCCAAAGCCAGCCTGTGCCCTTCGGCAACGTCCCTCACATCGACAAGATTAAGGCCCGTATCAAGATAAGCGGGCATTTTCCTGTTAAGAAAATCGACAATGATTTTGCCGGTCGGCGTCGGTTTGTGGTCTCCCGGGCCTACCGGCGTGCTTGGGTGGACGAACACCAAAGGCAATCCCTTATCGAGAAATTTCTCAGCCTCCCGCTCAGCCAGGAACTTCGATCTCTTATAGTGCCCGACCATGTCGTCGAGACAGACCGGGGCGTTCTCATCTGCTGGAGTTCCGTCCGAAAAAAGCCCAAGCGCTCCTACGCTGCTTGTATACACCACCCGCCTGACTCCGGTCGCCAGCGCGGCCTGCATAACGTTGAGCGTACCGGTTACATTGCTCTCGTAAATGTCGCGCGGGTTCCGGGCCCACAACCTGTAATCGGCTGCAACGTGAAAAACCGCCTCGGCCCCAGACATAGCGCTCATTACCTGGTCGGGATTGCGAATGTCGCCGACCTGCCACACGATGCCCGGCAGGTCCCGGTATTGAGCCGGTTGTTTGCGGCAAAGCGCCCTCAGGCTCCATCCCTTGCGAATCAAGGCCGCTGCTACGTGATGTCCAACGAACCCCGTTGCGCCAGTTATAAAGGCTGCACACATGCTATCCCTTTTAATAATACCTTGCTCGACAAAAATGCGCCTGACATGATAAGAGCGGCGGCCGTTCCTCCGGCCTTTCGACTCGCTTTCCTATAACAGAACGAGGCGCAATTGGAAACCCAAAGATAGAAAAAGGGGAACGCTGAGAAATACGGGACGCGGAGGGCGGGTGGAGCGGAAAAGACGGCTTTGTTCAACTCCCCGGCCGTGTGAACCGGAGTTCAGGGCTGTTGACCGTATAACCGTGCAATTCCTCCAGGTCGGTAGTTTCCAGGCGGTAAATGATCCCCTCCCATCTGTCCTTTATCCCTCCCTGTTCCGGGGCGCGGTCGTTGAACAGGAAGCGGATGTTCGAACAAGGGGCCAACGCAATTTCTTTAATCTCAGAAAGCTTCTTACAAAGCGCCTCTGCAAATATCGCCACTGAGCTGTGTATCACTTGCAGCGGCACGCCGCTCTCAAGGGCTTTATCCAGATGCGCTCTGAAGCGGGTGAGACATTGCGGAAGCATTGCCAGCAGCGGGGTTGTCCAATCCGTAAACGACCCGGTGGTCTCGATTATGACAAGACGTGTGGGTATAGACCTGGAATTTAATTGGATCACTTCATCGCCGTCATCGTAGAAAATCTTGCCGGTAAGCGGGCTCGCTCTGCCGAGTACGAGTGTGAAAGTCGCTGCGCCGCCGAGCAGACCGGACAGACTCTTTATGAAATTAGGGTTCTTGTAGCAGGAGATCGGAATTTTGTCGGTGACAATACCCGAAACATACTGCCTCTCAAAGAAAAAGGCCGGGATCAGCCCCAATCCGGGGACACGCTCATCCAGCCTTATATCGCTGTACGAAAGGATGGGAAACCCCATTTGAGCCGCGGCATGCAGTCTGTCAACAATATAGTCGCGGTACTTAATTGTCTCGGCAACAGCTTGTTCCAGGGGAATGCCCATCTTTATCCGGTGAATGACGTCCCATTTGATGAGCCGCAAAATACGAATTGAATCCTTTTGGTCGCGGGTCGTCATTACCACCAGATAGACTTCTCTTTCCTCTCCCGAAGCCTCTCTCGTGCTCTGGGAGTACTCTATGCGCCCGACATTAATTGAGAGGAGCCCGCCTGATATTTCCCAAAAATGCGAGATCAGACCCTCGACGCGAGGATGCACCCCGGGGTCGAACCTGAGCTCATCACCAGCGATGGACGCCCCGGGAAGCCATTTCACATTCAGATGAAATTCCGGACTGAGGTCGAGCGCCCTCTCTTCGATCTCTTTTTCGTTGATATCGAAGAGACGGCAGAACATGGTCGTTCGCCACACGGGGTTATGATAATCGTCCACCATCAGCTCGGCGCCGGCCGATTGGGCGAAATGAGAGGCGAAACGGTCAAACGCTCTTTTAACTATCTCTGCGTTATCAGAGGCGGGAAGGGCTTCGAGCAGACATACAACTTCTTCGAGATCGGCTAAATCGAGATTGATGTCCGCAGGCATAAAAAAGCTCAATTCGCGGACACCCCAGCTATTTTCTCGTTGGAAAAGGTTCAGGATCTCTCTTAGCCGAGCGAGGGCCTCTGTGCAGTCCTGATCGAGCAGCGCTCTGATGCGGATGAATTCATGGTAAGTGAGGAGCCTGCCGCCGGTGAGCGCATTATAATAAACGGTGAGTCCGGTGCTCACCTGCACTTTGCTTGCCTGCACGTGACAGCAAATTTCCTCTACGGACCTTGGGGTCGGAGACATTCGCCAGCTTTCGCCTCTCTGGCGCAATTGCCTTCTTATCTCCGGAATATGCAACCCGGTGAACTGAATTCGCTCTCTTGGGAAGAAGGACTGCAGTATCAGGTCCGCAGCAAAAACGCGTTCCATATCGGATGGATCGGATCGAACCAGGATCAGCCCGCCGCGAATGAACAGCGACACCGCATCCTGGTAAATATCGAGTTCACGCTCCTCGATTTCACGCAAATCTTTTTCGGGCGGTCTCCGCTTGAGAAATTCGAGCATAATCGAAGCGTGGTAAGCATGAATGCCCCGGACGTTAACTATAGCGCGGTGTTTTGGAAATACTGATGCAATCGGACTCAGCAGGTCCCCTTTTTCGTCTGTCGCGAAAAAATCGGGACCGATAAAAGTTATACCCATTTTTTCGCGCGGTCCCAGCGGTCCATCAACTTTAATGTTTTCGGGCAAAAAGGTCATACACACCGTCTAATCTTAAAGATGCGGCCCCCTATAATGCTCCCGGGGTGCAAAGTATCACGGTATCTATATATTTTGTATAGTACAAACTCTCGATGCAAGGTATTTATCGTGCTGGGGAATATTATACCTTAGGCCGATAGCAGGAGGGGAATTCAAATGTGCCGATTCAAAATCTTTCCACTCGTGGTGCTTGTGCTGACCGCAATCGGATTATTCAGCCGGCCCGTCCCGGCTCAAACTGATATCAGACTCGGCGTCTATCTGCCAATGACGGGCGGCGTTGCCGCCTTTGGCAAAATGGAGTGGGCGGGCATACAGGTCGCGAACTCTATGGAGCCCGAAGTTTTGGGGAAAAAGATCGATCTCGTGCTTCTGGATACAAGAAGCGAGCAGATCGAAGCATCCAACGTAGTTTCCCTGCTTGTCGAGATGAAGGTTGCGGGGATAATAGGCGAAGCTATCAGCGCCAATACCATGGCAGGCAATCCCATCTCGGAGAAGGCGCATATCCCGAGCGTCAGTCCCACGGCGACAAACCCTCTTGTCACTCAGGGCAAAAAGTACGCCTTTCGGGCCTGTTTCATCGACCCGCTTCAGGCTGAGGTAGCCGCGAGGTTTGTAAGAAATGACCTCAAAGCCGGGACCGCCGTTCTTATAATCGATAACGCCCAGGACTACAGTGTGGGGTTGGGAAACTTCTTTGAGAAAGAGTTCGAAAAGCTTGGAGGCAAGATCCTTTCCAAAACATTCATTCTGACGGGGGATCAGGATTTCTCCGCTCAGCTTTCCTCGATCCAGGCAAGCAAACCCGACCTGATTTATGCCCCTATCTATTATACCGAGGACGCCTTGCTGGCTAGACAGGCTCGAGATTTGGGGATAGATACACCCATTGTGACCGGCGACGGCGCTCAGGCTGACCAGTTAATCCAGATAGGGGGTAAGGCCGTGGAAGGCATGTATTTTACGGGCCATTTTCACAAGGATGCCGCAACGACCGAACGTGCAAAAAAATTTACGAAGCTCTATCAAGCCAAATACAAAGATGAAATAAGCGCTTTCTCCGCCCTTGGGGCCGATGCCTACCTTCTTCTGGTTGACGCGATAAAAAGGGCCGGTTCCACGGAAGGACCAAAGGTCCGGGACGCTCTTGCCTCCACTAAGGACTTTCAGGGGGTTTCCGGTTCTCTGACAATGGGACCTGATGGCAACCCGATAAAGAGCGTGGTTATCGAGAAGGTCGAGAACGGCAAATTCGTCTATGTCACCACGGTGGCTCCATGAAGGCATACGGGCAGGTTCAGGCAAATACCCCGGGACAAATGTATTTTTTCTATCTATGCCTCAAAAGGGCCACGGGAACCAGGGTGTCTGTTAAGCCTTCCGCCCTGTGGCTATCATGCGGTGGTTCATGAAACCATAATCGCCCTGGTCCCTGTATGGAGAGAAGTCGGTTAGTATCCTGACGCCTTCGAATCCGGCCTGGCCGAGCAGTTGGGAAATTTTCCGGGAATCATAGAAACGGATCGCGTAAGTACGGTCGCGGATTAAGCCTGTTTTTTTGCTCAGGACCATTTCGCGGACCGATACCGTATCGGCCTTCATTTTGCGCCGGCGGCAGACCAGGATATCTTCGCCAATCTCGTGCCATGCTTCGGATTTGAAATTGTTTCTTACCGCCTCTCCGTTGGCGATGTCAATCAAGAGCCAACCTCGAGGGCGCAGCACCCGTTTGGCTTCGGTAAGAATTTTCCTGTCAGCCGAAGGTTCCGGCAGATATCCCAGTGAGTTGCCCATAATGAGCGCATGGTCGAAAACTTGGGAGGCGAGCCCCGTGTTCCGCGCATCGGCCAGTATGCAATTCATGGGGTAATTGTATTGTCTTGCCTGAGATCCGGCGCGGTTGAGCAAAAATTCAGAGTAATCCACCAGGGTGCATCTGGTGAAACCTCGCCTGCTTAGTTCCAGGCTGTGCCGGCCATGACCTCCGCAGAGGTCCACAATCATGTGGGTGAAAAGGATCGGAAGCAATTGACAGATAAGGTCCACCTCACGCTGCGTTATCTCATCATCGCAGACCGAGCGGGCATCGGTGAGCAGGTAGAACTCATCGAATATCGTTTTCCACCACTCGGGGTCCACTTCTATGGTCATGATGGCTCCGGGCTCGCGCCGAAATCAAACAGTCCGTCTGAGGCGATAATTGCAGGACTGCCGCCCCAAGGCTGCATGCGAGCGATTTCAAGTTCTTCCTCTTCGATCTTGACAATCTCATCGAGTTCGCCGGAAAGCCACATTTTCTCCAACATCAGGCAGTCCGACCACAGGGCACGACCATAATCATTAAGCGACTGTATTTGAGAGACACTGATAACCCGCGGACGCAACGCAACCTTGATCGGCCCCAGCAGGTAGGTAAACCGGTGCTCCACGGCCAATCTTTCCTGCATTCGGACAACCCCGGCCAACTCACCATAGTTCATCCCCAGGACTGCCTCGTTGATGCGGTTTACCGCATCGCGTATACTCATATCGGAGCGAAGAACGGCCAGGGGTTGAACGCCGCCCCCGCTGCCAACGTTTGTCGGGACTCCGCCATACCGGCCAAGGAAGCCAAAAAGTCCGCCGGGGCCCACCATGCAGCGGAAGTCCGTTTGACAGCGATCCAGGACCACGCGGCTTTGCTCCCGGTCCAATATCGGAATGTCTTCAGCCCATAATCCCAGCGGGACCTTTTTCTGAACGATGTAGCTTCCCTCCCTCAGCGCAAGGTCGATTGCCTCACGGGCGTCCGGGTTCACTACGCCGACACGCACCCCTCTGCCGGAATAACCCCTCTCGGGCTTAAGGACCAATTCGCTCCAATGACGATATGTCCACTCGATCAAATCGTCAATATCTTCGCCTGCGGGCCCGACGGTGCGGCGTGCGTGGAACTGGCGCGTCCAGGGAGTTCGCTCAACGATCTCCGGGTGAAACCGGCCGCTGTGTACGCCGCCCACAACTTCAAACATACTTTTGACATTTATCGGTTCCGTGCCTCGAGGGTTGATCACTCGCTTTTCTCGTACAGCCTGCAAGAGCGGTTTCAGGCCATGTTTGCGGTGCAGACCCAGCAACACGTCGGAGTTGAAATCCACGAAAACGATCGATACGGCTTGACCTTTCCAGCAGACTCGTCCATTTTTCAGCTCCAGTTGCCGGGGGCTCATCAGCACGCCGGTGATTCCATCAAAAGAGCTGAGGCGCAGGGCCAGATTGATATTTTCGGTTACGTCATCGAGGGTTTCTTCTTCAGCCACTACTGCAATCAAACCCGGATTTTTGCCTTCGCGGGCCTCATGGGCTTCGAGCAGCATTTTTACGAACCCATTGACGGGAAACAGCAATGGATGGTCAAAGTCCAGGTCAACCCTTATGGGTGTAATGGTGTTGAGGGCTGACCAGACGGCCTTGCCGATGATCTGGGTGATACGCTGATAGTCCCATCCGCCGGGGCTGCCGAGGTTCCATTCGGAATGGTAGCCCGTAAAATCTTTCATTCCATGCACCTCCTCGTTATACAATACACTGATCGAAAAAAATGCGCCTGACATGATCAGAGTGGCGACCGTGCGCGCAGCCATGCATAGAAACAGGACTGAAGGGCCTCCGGCCCGGCGCTGGGCAATCTTCGAGTGGTGTTTCGCCGGGTTGTACGCGCCACAGAGGACTGAGCAAAAGCGACGACCGAACGCACCGACATTAAACGTTGTCCGTTTGAAGGCAAGCCAAATGTTAAGCGCATCAGAAAGTCAAGCTACAATGGTGTAAAGGCCTCGCTTCGCGGGGCTTAGCCCTGCTTCACTTCGTGAAGTGGGCTTGCCCGGCCTCCCGTAGCGACATGTGAGCGCGTAGCGCGAAGGCCGACCGCTCATTCTCGACGGTCCGCCACACGGGGCGGGAGGCCTCACACTTAACGCTGTCTATCCGTGCGTCTGAGCCGTTTCTCGATAAGGTGAAAGGGCAATTCTCCTCCCTCGAGCAACAGCGCGTGGAAGGCATCGTGGCCCATTTGACCGGCATAAGCTTCTCTTAGCCGCAAAATCTCAAAACGGCCTAAACTATAGCAGAGCTGATAGCCGGGGTTGAGCCCAAAGCGATCGATCTGGCCCCGGGCCTCTTCCGGACTGAAGCCCGTTGTTGTCAAAAGTTTCATTGCGTCCTCGTGGACTAGTCTTCCCGAATTCAACCCGATGTCAATCTGGCAGCGTGCGGCCCTCCAGAGCCGGCGTTTGCGGTCAACCAGGCGGTCCATGGGATGTTCGGCATACCCGTACTCGGTCAGGAGGGACTCGACATAATAAGCCCAACCTTCGTAAAAAAGGGGGGATTCAATTTGGCTTCGCACCGGATTTTCCAGCATCCTGCGCGTAAAATCCAGCAAATAGTGACCCGGAAAGGTTTCATGGGCGGTGAGGAACTTATACTCCCGGTGAAAACGTTTCCTGCGAAGCTCCCCGGTTTCATGGCTCCTTTGATGTTGCGCCTGTGTTGTGATGTAAAAAAAGTCCTTTTCCCTGCCGTCCTTCGTGAAGGCTGCGCTGAAGGAAGCAGAGCCGCGCACCGATTGAAGGTAAGTGGGCGTTTGACAAACCATCGGCAGTCCCGGTGCAACCACTCCCCGGAAACCGTTTGACGCAAAAAAGCGTTTCAGTCTTTCCACTTCACGCTGGTATAGCGTGATGGTATCTATTGCGCCAGCCTCCTCGGGACAGTAACCATGATATAATTGCATCCAGGATTTGCCAGGCGCCAAATCCTTTTGCAGGCTTTCCAATTCTCTCAGGTTTTCCGACCATTCTTCAACGGCAATCTCAAATACTTCAGACGGATTTCGATCCGATCCGAACCTGTTTCGCAAAGTTGTCTCGAGACTGGGAACTGCAAGCTCACGGTCCGGGACAGGGCGAAGAGCACCCAAGTATGTGCCGAAGGCCCCAAGAGCAGACCGGGCCTGCTCAAAGGCAGGCCAAAGCCGCCGGGCATCCTCTGCGGTGAGGCCCTGCGCCGTTTCGCGCAAATACCTGCCACAGTCGCTCAGCATGGCGAGAGCGGCCTGATGGAAGGTTTCGGGCACGCGATCGACATTCCGGGCGGCCTGCTGGAACAGGCCGGGAATTGCACAGAGGCGCGCCAGCGTTCTTTCTATCCTCTCTTTATGACTGCCGGCCGGTTTACTGATAGCATGATCCAACCCAATGAAAGCTATTTTCAAATATAGCAACGGATTGTGCCGCCACAAACGGTTTTCCTCCAGTTCGATCAGGATGCCGGCTATGCTTGAATTCAGCAATTCCAGGTCTATCCGTCTCTCGAGGTCATCCTCGCCTGCGGCAAGAAAATCGAAATTTCTCCTGAACTCCCTGAGAGTGAAAATACATTCTTCGATAAGGCCGGGATCGAGGATTTCCATCCGGTCGTAATACCGGCTCGCTGCTTCCGATCGCGGAAGAAAGTGGAATTCATCGCTGGCGCACATTACCGGAAAGGATTTTGCCAGGTAGTCAAAATAGCTTTCAGCCAATTTCTCCTGAGACTCCGGCATTGAAATGCTCCATTTTCCGCAAAGCTGGCTTCTTTTGTTTATGATACCACTTTTCGAAAATGGAAGAACCCGTGGAAACATCCCGCCCTCGTCGCTATATTATTTGCAGTGTTTGAATCGGTCCGCAGTCAGATGAAACAAAGGAAAGGGTCCAATGAAAAAAATAATACTGTTTGCGCTAATGCTGGCCCTCTTTGCCTACCCTGGCGCTCTGTTCGCCGGGGACCCCCCTCGAAACGAAGAAGTAAAACGGGTGGATGTGTCTAAGCTGCCCTTGAAGGATGCCATCAGGATCAAGAGAGGAAACGGAGCCAAAGAGCTAATCATGTTTACCGATGTCGACTGCCCTTTTTGCAGAAGTGCCCACGAATGGCTAAAGAGCCAGACCAACTACACTCTTTATATATTTTTCCACCCCCTTAACATCCATAAGCATTCTCACGACAAGAGCGTACAGATCCTTTGTTCGAAAAATCGGATAGCCGCTCTCAACAATGCCCTGTCCCGTAAGGATATAGGTTCTCAGACATGCGAGGCGGGCGAAAAAATGCTTGGCAAACACATGGCCGCTGGAAGGAAAGTCGGAGTAGGTGTGACGCCCACTTTCGTAACGGACACAGGCGTTAAAATATCGGGATGGGGCGACCGTGCACGGGAAAGCATTTTGAGAGATTAAGGCTCGTTGCGGGGTCCCAGAAGTGACCTCAGGACCCCCATGTTTTCTTTATCTTCTTTCAGGTCCTTCCCTTTGGGGGTCTCAAGGACCATTGGGTGATCGCGGAACCTGGGATCGTTCAGCAGGAGCCGGAACCCATTCAATCCGATTTTGCCCTTGCCGATGTGTTCATGCCTGTCAACGCGGGAGCCAAGTTCGCGCTTGGAATCATTCAAGTGAAAGAACCTGATCCGCCCGATTCCGATTGCCCGGTCAAATCTTGAAATTGTAAGACCGTAGGCCTCCTCGTCCCGCATGTCGTATCCCGCTGCAAATCCGTGAGAGGTATCGTAGCATACCCCCATCGTTTCGCCGAATCGTGAATTTTTCAAAATAAAATTGATTTCCTCGAAGCTCGATCCAAGGCTCGATCCCTGGCCGGCCGTATTTTCGATAAGTACGCAGACAGACTCGACCCCGGAGCTTTCAATTGCGCGGTCCAGGTTTTCTACGAAACGAATGAGACCCGCCTCTGTTCCCTCACCAAGGTGCGCGCCCGGATGCATGATCAGGTATTGTATCCCAAGGCCGGCGCAGCGCACCAGTTCCTCGGCAAAAGCGGTGCGCGACCGGGCAAGAACCAGTTCGTCTCTGGCGGCGAGGTTGATTAGATAGATGTCATGTGCTCCAACCGGAATACCGCCGTTTTGTTCCCACCTGTTTTTGAAAAGCTCAATCGCCCTGGGGCTGAGTTTGCCGAAACGCCACTGCCTCTGGTTACTGATAAAAATCTGCATGGCGTTACCATGAATTTCGTTAAGGCGGTCGAAAGCCAGGTGAATTCCGCCTGCAATTGACATATGAGCGCCTAAATACGGCATAAGACCCCAATCACCCGGTTTGTGTTTCGGGCGTTTTTGAATTATTCTGCCTCTGAGGACAAAATAAGAACTGCTTTGAGGTTAATTCACCGCATCCCGGGAGAAAAAAATGATCGGACGCTACACTCGTCCTGAAATGGGACGGATTTGGACGCTTGAGAATAAATACCGCAAGTGGCTGGATGTCGAGCTTGCAGTTTGCGAGGCGCTCTTCGAAAGAGGCGGGATCCCTGCTGAAGACTTTAAAACTATAAAGGAAAAGGCCGGTTTCGACGTTAAAAGAATTGAGGAAATCGAGCGCGAGACACAGCACGATGTTATTGCATTCCTTACGAGCGTAGCTGAATTTGTCGGTCCTTCGTCCCGTTTTATCCACGTGGGCCTTACATCATCGGATGTTTTGGATACCGCCTTCGGGCTACTGCTTACAGAGGCATCCGGCCTCCTTCTGGAAGATATAGAGATGCTCCTTTCGGTACTGAAAAGGAGGGCCTTTGAGTTCAAGAACACGGTGCAGATCGGACGCTCCCATAACGTGCACGCCGAACCGATCACGTTCGGGCTCAAGCTCGCGGTCTGGTATTCGGAAATGGCTCGCAACCGGGAGCGTTTGCTCCAGGCCAGGGAAAGCATTCGGGTGGGAAAGATATCGGGCGCTGCCGGCACATTCGCAAATACCGCCCCGGAAATCGAGGAAGCGGTTTGCGCGCGCATTGGACTAAAGTCAGCTTCCGTCAGCACGCAGATCATCCAGCGCGACAGGCACGCGCAGTTTTTCTCGACACTTGCCATAATCGGGTGCTCGATCGAGAAGATTGCAACCGAGGTCCGCCTGCTCCAGCACACCGAGATCAGGGAGGTCGAAGAGTATTTTTCACCCAGCCAGAAGGGGTCGTCCGCGATGCCCCACAAACGCAATCCGATTTCCTCGGAGAACCTCTCCGGCCTGGCGCGCGTGCTTCGGGGCAATGCCCTGGCCGCAATGGAAAACGTGGCGCTGTGGCACGAGCGAGACATCAGCCATTCATCCGTCGAACGTGTTATCGGTCCGGATTCCACAATTCTGCTCGACTACATGCTGACGCGCCTCACACGCGTTGTGGACCGGCTTGTCGTGTTTGCAGACAACATGAAACGCAATATGTCCATTTCCGGAAACCTTTACTTCTCGCAGCAGGTGATGCTTGCTCTGATTCAGAAGGGGATGACACGGGAAGAGGCATACCGGATAGTCCAGCAGAACGCGATGGAAGTCTGGAGCAAGGGCGGCGACCTCAAAGATGAACTCAAGGGCGATGAGCGGGTGGCCGGCATGCTCGAAGAAAAAGAGATCGATTCCATATTCGATCTGAGCTATCACTTAAAATACCTGGACGCTATTTTTCAACGCGTGTTCGGGGCGGCATAGGCGTCAAAGTGAACCCGAAACCAGAACTCCTTGCCCCGGCAGGTAATGTCGAATCATTTTTTCGTGCAATTCAAAGCGGCGCGGACGCTGTCTATCTCGGTCTGAAGAAGTTCAGCGCCAGGGCTACGGCGGCCAACTTTACCCTCGAGGAACTCGCCGCGCTCATGCCGTTTGCACATAAACGGGGTGTTCACATCTACGTTGCGTTGAACAGCCAGATCGTTTCAAACCAGGTTCCCCAGCTGCTTGATACCCTTAATTCTCTTGCATCTCTAAAACCCGATGGACTGATAGTTCAGGACGCAGGGATTTTTCATCTCGTCCGCCGCTGGTTCCCCGGTCTTAAGCTGCACGCCGGCACGCTTGCAGCCGCTCATAATACAGCCGGTGTAAATGCTCTTCAGGGAATGGGCGCCGACCGGGTGGTGCTTGCCCGCGAACTGAGTCTTGTGGAGATCGAAAAAATATGCCAGGGAACGCAAGCCGAACTGGAAATCTTCATTCACGGCTCGCTCTGTTATTCCTACTCCGGCCTGTGTTTGGCAAGCAGCTTCCGAGGCGGGCGAAGCGGTCTTCGAGGTGAGTGCGTTCAGCCATGCCGTCTGAGGTTCCGCCAAGGTAACAAAGAGGGGTTTTTCCTTTCGTGCAACGATTTGTGCGCCCTGCCGCTGATGCCTAAACTCAAACGGCTAAGAATCGCCGCCTTCAAAATAGAAGGCCGAATGAAGCCTGCGGCCTGGGTCGCCGGCGTCGTAAAGGCCTACCGCCTGATTCTGGACGCCGAATCCGCAGACGAAGAACGGCAGGCCTTGATTAGTGCACAGGAATTGATTGCACAGGCCCCTTCAAGACGCTTGGGCTCCGGGCATCTGGAAGAGACGAGCGCCGGGACAATTATCACGCCGCACCGGTCGGGCTCAAGCGGCGCATGGTCGGCCACGGTCAAGTCCGTTCAGGGAAACCGCGTCCTGATCGATTTGCGCCGGCCGATTGCAAAAGGAGACCGGTTTCGCCCGGAATCCTCCATAGGCAGGGAGCAGGAGGCCTTTACGGTATCGCAACTCTTTGACGGCGCAGGCAAAGACATTCTTTCCGCGCAAGCCGGCGCCCAGGTATATCTTGCCTGCTCAAAACCACTTCATTCCGGGGACAGGCTCTTCAAGGTCGGGGCGAAATCGGAATCCGCCGCCGCAATATGGAGAACGATAAGGGAGGAAGTTCCAACGCCTTTTCACCAAAAATCTAAATTTCCCCACCGGCAAAAAATTCTCGACGATCTCGAAAAACCTGTTGAAGCGCAAACAAGGCAAAATGAAACCCTGATTGTCAAAGTGGACTCTGGAAACGAGCTGGTGCCGGCCTTGCGCTCTCCTGCCGCAATGGTCCTGCTCAGCGCAACAAAAAATAACCTGGAGCGCATCGCCAAACAGAGGTTTTCGCCTTCCCAGATGAAGAAACTCGGGTTTTCCCTGCCCACGGTCATTGCTCAAAAGGACATTGAATATTTCAGGGCCGCCGTCACGTGGTTTATCAAAAAGGGTTTCTTGCTGTGGGAGATCAATAACTGGGGGCATTTCGATCTGACGGGGCGGGGCGGGGGAGTGCGCCTCATCGCCGGATCGAGGCTAAACCTTCGAAACAGCGCTGCATTCGCGCAGGCCGTTGAGCTGGGGTGCAGGTGGAGCGTCGTTTCCCTTGAGATCACGAAGGAAGAATTAAAGGAACTTGCGCATAAAAGATTCAGCGCCGGACTCGTTCTTACGGTCTACTGCCGGTCGCCTCTTTTTACATCCCGCCTGACTCCGGCCCTCCATCACGATCGGCCGTTTCTGAGCCCGCGAAACGAGGTGTACCACCTGATCAAGAAGCCCGGCTGCGTAGAAATCTACGCCGACCTGCCCGTAAGCTGGCTGGAGCAGCTTCCTATTCTTAGATCTATTGGCTACTCCAATTTTCTTATCGACTTAAGCGATGGCGGCGCAAAGCGGCCCGATTCCCTTGAAGCCGCTTTGAACGGGTTTGCCGCTTCCAGGTCCCCGGCGAACTACTCCCTGTTCAACTTCGAGCGAAGGCCGGAATAATTCAGGGCCTCACTGAGCGGGGGAAAGCTTCCCCCGCACCCCCGCAGGATTTCGGCCACGCGCTGTCACGCGAGGCCGATCGCTTGGCGCTGCCGCTTTATCATAGTCCGGAAGGAAAGTTCCGGAGATTGGCAGCAACTGCCAATAACAGAGCGGGAATTCGCGTGACCGCAACCTGGCTGGCTACGTCATGAGCATTTACAGCGAGGGCAGGGCCGGAATCCAGGTTCTTGTGTCTCGTCAGGGCCCTTAAAGGTATCGGTTGCCAATTTGAAGCGCTGGCTAAGACCCTGTTATACGAACCTGCGAAAATCTGCTGGATTCCGGCTCAAAAGCGCCACCGGAATGACCATGGCGCGTTAGTCAAGGCCCATGCGGATATTCTCTGAGCTATCAAGTACCGCCAACTGCTTTGAGCGGTCCATGGTTTTCCAGGCCTCCGGCTTTGTGCCGGAGGTATATGACAGTGAAAATCCGATACTCATATTCATTCCTAAGAAACATTCCCTGTGACGGGCGAGGTTTCCTGCTTCTGAGCCAAGCGGTATCCCAAGGCTGCTGCTTTTCGGGATAAGGCACGTAGGACTCTTTCTCTATACTGCCGCTCATAATAGTCTGCTCCGGGTTCCACATACGCCTTTCCGTACCTCATGAGCGTGTAGAACAAGACGGCCAGCTTCCGAGCCGTTGCGGTTACGGCCTTTGCTTTTCCAACCCTTGCCGCCAATCGCCGATAGAACGCGCCCAGCGCAGTTTGCGTCTTGCCGATATTGACCGCGGCAATGCGCAGCAATGTCGTCGCTCGGTTCTTGGTTCGGCGGGTTCTGCTTGACAGAACCTTTCCTCCGGAGATCTTATTGCCCGGTGAAAGGGTGAGCCAGGACGTAAAGTGCTTCGATGTCGGCCACTTTGCCATATCGGTGCCACATTCTGCGACCAGGCGCAGGGTCGTGTAGGGACCAATGCCGTTGATTTGAGTCGAGTCCACGCCCGTGAGCGTGTAGAGCATCTCGCGAATGGGGACCCCCGGTTCATTTTTTTGCTTTTGCGTACGACGGGCTTTGGGGAGAGGCTCCGACGGAGGATTCTTATCGCTGTTTAATGCCGCAAGCGCCTTCTCGATTTCTTGATCACACTCCTTGATCTGCTTCTGATAGAAATCGTACAAGGCAACAGCCTGCTTTAGCGAGAAGACGTGCTCGGGGCGATAGTTGCCCGTCAATGCGGCCGAGATCGTTTTCTCCGATTGCTTGCAGTGGGGGTCCCGGTAAGAGGCCAGCTTTGAGGTTGAACGCTCTCCTTTAATGATTGCCCGGATTATCCTCATGCCCGTATCTCCCGTGATGTCACTTACAACATGTTGCAGCTGCAGGTTCATCTGCATGAGCGCCTTCTGCATATGCTGGATATGAGCGGCGGCGTATTCCGTGAGCCGTTCCCGGTGGCGCAAATAGGAACGCAGGCTTGCAATCTTTTCGCCGGGGCGGAAGCTTGCGGATAGAAGGCCGTACTGGTGCAGTTGCTGAAGCCACTGGGCATCCTTTATATCCGTCTTTCGCCCAGGAACCCGCTTTGCTTCGCGGGCATTGACCAAAATGACGTCAAAACCTCTTGATTCTAAAATCTCAAAGACCGGAATCCAATATACACCGGTAGATTCCATTGCGATGGTGGTAACCCCGACGGCTTTGAGCCAATCGGCAAGGCGATGCAGGTCTGTGGTAAAGCTGTTGAATTTGCGTACGGGATCGGGATCGTATTCCGCGGACACCGCCACAACATGAAATTTGGAACCTACGTCAATTCCTGCCGCACGGGGATGAATTACTTGCAGCTGATTCTTTCCGCCCTTGCAGGCTTTCGCTTTGCCCATGATGCCCTCCTCGAGAATGAAGTTGGGAGGCAGAATGATTTCAGTACACTATTTTCCTAAACGGGATCACATTTACTGTGTCGCCAATCGCAAGTTCATCATCATTCTTGGACCAGGTTGTCAAACGGGTGCAAAACTCCAATTAGAAGACGGCCTCTCCCTCCCGAAACAATGTTTCTTCTATCATAGGAAAAGAGGCATATTTAAGACAGTTGTCAAAGAGGTTCATTGGCTTACTGTAATTCCTGTAAATACAGGGCAAATGCAGGGGCCAGTTGCACAACAACATGATTTAATTGACAATGTTGGATTCGATTCTCCGCAATAACAGGTGGTAACAGGAGCGGGAGCAGGACTGAGGACTGAGGGCCTCCGGCCCGGCGCTGGGCAATCTTGGAGTGGTGTTTCGCCGGGTTGTACGCGCCACGGAGGACTGAGGAGCGGGAAGCTGAAGAGTTTTTAGTTGCTGGTTGTCAGTTTTTAGTAACTCAAAACTCAAAACCCAAAACTTTTCTAAGCAGGAAGGAGTGAATGGCTTCGCCGGGTAAAGGGTGAGAGGTGAGAGGTCATTGGTCCTGCCTCTTCCCTCTGGCCCATCACCTATCACTTAGGGAACTGCCCGTTACCTCTTACCACTGACCCTTTACCTGGACCAATATTGTACCGCGCAGTAATTTTGTTTTGCCAAGCGGCAACCAGAAGCGGCATTCAGAAGCGGCAATAGAAACGGCAACGAGAAGCGGCAAAAAGCGGGAAGGGGTGAATGGGTGAAGTGGTGAAAGGGTGAAGCCAGGGTGAAAAGGAAAGGTTCAGGGTTGCCCCCTTTTAATAGGCACAGCTTGCCAGAATGTGGAACCTGACGGGAGGGGCCTCCCATAAAAAGTATGATCCGGACATGGAAAAGTTGATCGCACTTTTGTGTGGTCAATGTTCAGGAGAGCTGTACGTGGAGTTTCTTCTTTTCGAGCCACGTGGAAGTACCATGGCATCTTTGTAGTACCATTTTGAGAACTAAGACCGCCTTAAACCGGCCTTTTCCATGCCAAAAATGAGGCTCTAAGGCATGAAAATGGTCTTCCCAGCGCATCGTTTCCTGAAAGATCAGTCACTTCGCTTGGCCCGACCCCCACCGCTAGTCTGAGGTTCCGCCAAGGTAACAAAGAGGGGTTTTTCCTTTCGTGCAACGATTTGTGCGCCCTGCCGCTGATGCCTAAACTCAAACGGCTAAGAATCGCCGCCTTCAAAATAGAAGGCCGAATGAAGCCTGCGGCCTGGGTCGCCGGCGTCGTAAAGGCCTACCGCCTGATTCTGGACGCCGAATCCGCAGACGAAGAACGGCAGGCCTTGATTAGTGCACAGGAATTGATTGCACAGGCCCCTTCAAGACGGCTGAGCTCCGGGCATCTGGAAGAGACGAGCGCCGGGAAAATTATCGCGCCGCACCGGTCGGGCTCAAGCGGCGCATGGTCGGCCACGGTCAAGTCCGTTCAGGGAAACCGCGTCCTGATCGATTTGCGCCGGCCTATTGCAAAAGGAGACCGGTTTCGCCCGGAATCCTCCATAGGCAGGGAGCAGGAAGCCTTTACGGTATCGCAACTCTTTGACGGCGCAGGCAAAGACATTCTTTCCGCGCAAGCCGGCGCCCAGGTATATCTTGCCTGCTCAAAACCACTTCATTCCGGGGACAGGCTCTTCAAGGTCGGGGCGAAATCGGAATTCGCCGCCGCAATATGGAGAACGATAAGGGAGGAAGTTCCAACGCCTTTTCACCAAAAATCTAAATTTCCCCACCGGCAAAAAATTCTCGACGATCTCGAAAAACCTGTTGAAGCGCAAACAAGGCAAAATGAAACCCTGATTGTCAAAGTGGACTCTGGAAACGAGCTGGTGCCGGCCTTGCGCTCTCCTGCCGCAATGGTCCTGCTCAGCGCAACAAAAAATAACCTGGAGCGAATCGCCAAGCAGAGGTTTTCACCTTCCCAGATGAAGAAACTCGGGTTTTCCCTGCCCACGGTCATTGCTCAAAAGGACATTGAATATTTCAGGGCCGCCGTCACGTGGTTTATCAAAAAGGGTTTCTTGCTGTGGGAGATCAATAACTGGGGGCATTTCGATCTGACGGGGCAGGGCAGGGGAGTGCGCCTCGTCGCCGGATCGAGGCTAAACCTTCGAAACAGCGCTGCGTTCGCGCAGGCAGTTGAGCTGGGATGCAGGTGGAGCGTCGTTTCCCTTGAGATCACGAAGGAAGAATTAAAGGAACTTGCGCATAAGAGATTCAGCGCCGGACTCGTTCTTACGGTCTACTGCCGTCCGCCGCTTTTCACATCCCGCCTGACCCCGGCCCTCCATCAGGACCGGCCGTTTCTGAGCCCGCGAAACGAGACCTACCATTTGATAAAGAAGCCCGGCTGCGTAGAAATCTATGCCGACCTGCCCGTAAGCTGGCTCGAGCAGCTTCCTATTCTTAGATCTTTTGGCTACTCCAATTTTCTTATCGACTTAAGCGATGGCGGCGCAAAGCGGCCCGATTCCCTTGAAGCCGCTTTGAACGGGTTTGCCGCTTCCAGGTCCCCGGCGAACTACTCCCTGTTCAACTTCGAGCGAAGGCCGGAATAATTCAGGACCTCACTGAGCGGGGGAAAGCTTCCCCCGCACCCCCGCAGGATTTCGGCCACGCGCTGTCGCGCGAGGCCGATCGCTTGGCGCTGCCGCTTTATCATAGTCCGGAAGGAAAGTTCCGGAGATTGGCAGCAACTGTCACTAACAGAGCGGGAATTCGCGTGACCGCAACCTGGCTGGCTACGTCATGAGCATTTACAGCAAGGGCAGGGCCGGAATCCACCTGTTTACCCGTGAGATATTTGTCAAAGAGGTTCATTGGCTTACTGTAATTCCTGTAAATACAGGGCAAATGCAGGGGGCGATTGCACAACAAACTGATTTAATTGACAGTTTTGGATTAGATTCTCCGCAATAACAGGGGATAGCAGGAGCAGGAAGCAGGGAGCGGGAAGCAAGAAGCGGGAAGCGGGAAGCGTGAAGCGGGAAGCAGTGAGCAATTAAAAATAACTCCTCTTGGTTCTATCGCTACGCGAGGAGCAGTGAGCGGTGAACAGTGAACAGAAAAAGCCGAATTTTCCAAACTCTGCTCGAGACCTGCAGTTGGTCTTTAGTATTGTACCGCACAGTGATTTTGTTTTGCCAAACGGCAACGAGAAGCGGCATCCAGAAACGGCAATGAGAAGCGGCAACGAGAAGAGGCAAAAAGACGGTAGCGAGGAGCAGGGAGCGTGAAGCGGGAAGCAGGAAGCGGGGAGCAGGAAGCGGGGAGCAAGAAGCGAGAAGCAGGGAGGAAGGGTGAGGGGTGAAGGGTTAAGAACAAAATCCCAATCCCTTAGCCAATCGGGACCGCTCAATCCTTGAGCAGCACGCTTTAGCGTGGTCCGCCCCCCGAACGTATCGATGTGGACCTCCGGCCTTCCATTTGGGAGGCATTTGTGTAATGCTGTGCGCGAGCCATGCGTGCTTTTCTTATGGTTGTGGATTCCCAGGAATTGCGGAGCATCAGCAAGCCAAGAGTTGACCCTGGCTATGTCAGCATGGCTTGCCAGCATGGAGAATTCTGCTCAGGCCGAGGTGCATAACGACTATGATACCAATATGTTAATCTGGCAACCGCCCCCCTCCATAACGCTACATAGGAGAGATGTACTGCCTCTATTGCAAAACATACCCGTTAAATTTATAGACCTAAGAGCCTTTCGCAATCAGGGTTCCCGGAAACAATGGAAGGTGGCCAAAACTATTCCAATCGATTTAAACATCACTCTACCACCTTCCAACCACATCCTGTTTCATTTCTCGTCAGCAATTGCCCGGAATTTTTGCATGTAAGCCATTGACGGCTTCCCCACACGATGTTTAGGCTAAACTCATTGAAAAGCGATTTCTTTTCGTCAATTGTCGTGAATTCGAGGAGTGCCACGGGAGAACCTAAAAACGTGTACCCGAGCACTAGCGGCGATTGTGAGGAGGCATAAATGTTGATTCACCGTGTGCCACGATCTGTAAGGCTTGCTGTTCGCATTGCCTTTGTCGCGGCCGGAGCCTTGCTGCTCTTTGTGACTTCTGCTATGGCAGAATCCGGCCAGTCTAGGGCATCATCTGATAACACGATTCCCAGCGGACTCGTTGTAGTCAGACACGTAAAGAACTCGCCGCAAAAGGATCGAGCATTGGAAAGAGCATTGGATAATCCGCTCATCAGTGGCGTGGGGTTTCAGATTGAATGGCGCGACATCGAGCCGCTCCAAGGAAAGCCGAATTGGTCGAAGTTGGATGAACTGTTCACTGCTGCAGAATCATCGAAGAAATGGGTGCAACTCTGCATCTTCCCCGGTTTTTTTGCTCCTGCATGGGCACTGGAAGGCGTAAAGAGCGAACAGTCTGCAATACAATATGGGCCTGGCAAAGGCACAGTTATGAGGCTTCCGATGCCATGGGATAGGGTATACCTTAACCGTTGGTTCGCATTCCTGAAACAACTGAGCAACAGGTACGGAAAGTCACCTGCTTTTAAAGTGATCGCAGCGGCCGGTCCGACATCGGTATCTGATGAGATGACGTTGCCAAACATGCGAAAGAATCTTAAGAGGTGGCAAAATGCCTCTTATACGCCGTCTAAATATATAGGGGCATGGCAGGAGGTCTTCCAGGTTTACGCCGCCGACTTTCCTAATCAGTATGTTTCTCTGACGGTGGGGAGTGGTCTTAACATTAATGACCAGGGCAAAATCGATCCTCGTGCAGGTATGCGCACTAGGCAGGCAATTATCCACTATGCAATTGGTCTCCTGGGACGCCGGTTTATACTTGAGAATAACGATCTGCATGCAGGCCCGAAGAATCAGTCGCCCGCCACCAGTTTTGTGATGAGTTATAGCGGACATATTATCACCGGTCTTGAAATGCGTTGCGCTGCCGAACTCGGTACCTGCAGCGAAGCGATGGGCGCGAATGGCGATCCCCCGCTCGCATTGAGAAGATCAATCGATAAGGGGATGAAGCCCAACAATGCCGGTCGGCATGTCAATTATCTGGAAATTTACGAACCTGATGTACTTGCAGACGAAATGCAATCAGTACTCCGTTATGGAGCGTCGCTATTCAAATAACCCGGGACGGGACAACTCAATACTGTGGCTGCAGGCACGGCGGAATTAGAGCTTCCAAGTGTTATTCACCCAGTTTGAAAGTGGGGCACAGAGAGGCTCATGCCGGTTGTGGTCCCCTTTGTGCCCGAGAACCCGCAAAGCACAGGTCCAGGCTGCCCACAATCAATTTTCCCGCCCCGGTCTGCGTCATTTCATCATCCGTTTGAGATTTTGCCAGCCGTGCCTTTGCCCGCGCGGGGGGAGGGCATCACATTGGCTGTTTCTCACTTACCGTTAAATGCTCAATTTTGCCGGGATTAGTTTTTTGACTGAAAGAGACCAGGACCTCAGGGTCGAAACACTGTTAACGAACATCGACCACCGAACCTTTCGGTTGCTCTATTGCTTCAAAACGGTTAACAGACTACTGCCTTTCCTCGTTGGCCGCAGTCAGGCCCTTCGGGCTGAAGTGATAGCCAAGGCCCCGCTCTATCCTGTCGATGAAGGTCATGTCGGGGTGTTTCACAAGCTGCAGAGACCCTTCTGCTGTACGTAAAAAAACTTTGGAGTAGCCGCCAGCTAAGGCTCGCGAAAGTCAACGTTCCGTGCCAATGTGGAGAACCCTGTTCAGGTCGTGGTGCATAACGGAAATGATTTGAATATGTTAACTCGCGATTGCTGAAAGAACAGTAAGGCGCCGAGCTTCCTGCTGACGGCGTATGCACTGTCGCGGCTCTCCACGACGCAGATCACACAACCCAGCCCCCGTAAGCTTTCACCACGAAGAACGCGAAGGGCACGAAGATCACTTCTTACATATATGAAACTTGCCGGCATAAAGGCAGGGTTGCTCATTCACTTCAATGTCATAAGGCTGAGGGGGGATCAGGCGCTTTGTCCTGTAGTTCCTTCGTGCGCCCTCACAAAAGATCGGGCGCGAACTTGAAGCGTCGAACGTCGGCCCATTGTGCAAGCGCGAATCCGAATGCAGTGAGGGTTCCTTCGTGGTGGATAAAATTATTTGCAAGGTGCGGCGAACGATTACCGGCCCCCAGGCGCAAACTTCAGGGCACGGTCACGCCTGGGGTTTTAGTGGAGGCCCTGGCTGCGGCCCTGCCGCTCAGGCCGCCTTGGCATGCCGGCTTTCCAGCATTTTCAAACCGGCCTTGATAAACGCCGGAAGATCCGATGGCTGTCTGCTTGTAACCAGGTTTCCGTCAACTACCACCTCTTTGTCAATATACTGGGCGCCTGCGTATTTTATGTCTTCGATGAGCGACTTCCATCCGGTAGCTCTGCGGCCTTCGAGTTTTCGGGCCGATATCAGAAGCTGGGGCCCATGGCATATCGAAAAAACCGGCTTGCCGCTTTCCATGAATTCCTTGACGAACCGCACCGGTCCCTCGTGCGCCCGAAGATTGTCCGGGGAGTAGCCGCCCGGAATAAGCAATGCGTCGAATTCCCGCACGTTGGCCTCATTTACTTCCATATCTATCTGCACGGGGGTATTTTGTTTTTTGCCGGTGACGGTATCGCCCTTGTTTAACCCAAGGTGCACAAGCTTATAGCCGGCCTTTTTGAAGGCTTCGGCAGGTTGGGTATATTCGGAATCTTCGAAATCCTTGCCGATCAATACTGCAATCCTGGTCATTTTTGTCCTCCTGAATCATAGAGCTTTCCTTAAAGATTTGCATCCCGAAGGAATTTGCAAGAGGACCGGGGGATAATGGAGGTAGGCGGTAAACTAATTAATGAGCCTTCTGCGCATCACAACCAGTGCGACCGGAAAAAGCAGGGCAAACCAAATGGTGATGTAAGCAATACGCCACGCGAGGGCAGGGGTGAATTCGCCCAGGCAAAATGAGCGGCAAAGGTCAACGAGGTGGGTCAGCGGGAGTGCCGAGGAAAGTTTTTGAGCCCATCCGGGCAGGGCTGATATTGGGAAAAAGGTCCCGCTGAAAAGGAACATCGGGGTTATGAAAAGAAAAATCGGAAGGTTGAACATGTCGATACTGGGCACAAGACCCGTAAAAACCATCCCGACCGTTCCGAAAGCAAGCCCGCCCAGAAATGAGAGAGGCAGGATCAGCAGGCCTTGAGGAAAATGGACCAATCCGAAAAAGCTTACCACCCCGAGCATTATAGCGGTTGCGATAACCGATTTGGTGGCGCCCCAGGCAATTTCACCGGCGATGATGTCTTCCAGGGAAAGCGGGGTGGCCATCATGGCGTCAAAGGTCTTCTGGTAGTACATGCGCACGAACGAAGCGTAAGCATTTTCGAAAAAGGAGTTGTACATCATTGTGATGGCCAGCAGCGCCGGGGCGATGAAAGCGATGTAGGACATCTCATGTCCATGATAGTGTACCGGCCCGACAAGGGCGCTCAGCCCCACTCCGAAGGCCGCAAGGTATAAAAGAGGTTCGAATAGGGGCACCAGAAAGTTTACAAGCCAGATTTTGCGATACACTACCATATTACGGTGCCAGACGCGGATAAAGCGCCATGAGATATTCGTAATTCGAAGCCCGCCGCTCATTCGCGCAGTTCCCTTCCCGTGAGTCTCAGGAAAACGTCTTCAAGGGTTGCCAGCCTCTTTATGCAGGTTTCACGGCAAAATTTGTCCCCAATGATCTCGAAGAGTCTATCGGACTCCATGCCGTAGATAATCATCCTATGGTCGAGGGCATCGTGCAGGAAATTGTGAGCATTTACGAACTCCTTTACATCGCGGCCCGGGTTTACAATTTCAACCACGTGATCACCGGCATGGGAGCGGATCAGATCGGCAGGCTTTCCTTCAACCAGAATCTTGCCGTGATCCATGATTATCAGCCTCTCGCACAGCCGTGAGGCCTCGTCCATATTGTGGGTGGTAAGAAGAATCGAAAGCCCCTTTGCCTGAAGCAGTTCCAGCCTCTCCCAGACCTGGTGCCGCCCCTGAGGATCCAGCCCGGTCGTCGGTTCATCAAGGATGAGCAGTTCAGGATTATTGATGAGGGCTCGTGCAAGCACCAGCCTGCGCATCATTCCGCCTGAAAGGCTGGTCACCTTGTCATCTTTACGGTTCTCGAGCGCTATGAAATTCAGAAGCTGAAGCGAGAGATCTCGAGTCTGCTTTCGCGGAATGTTGAAATAGCGTGCAAATATCTCCAGGTTCTGGAGTACGGAAAGATCGGGGTCGAGGTTGTTTTCCTGCTGACATACACCGATTCTCGCTTTTATCTGGCGCCACCTGGTGTTTATGTCCAGACCGAAGACCTCCAAGCTGCCGGAAGTCATCGGGGAGAATCCGTATACCATGCGTACGGTCGATGTCTTGCCGGCGCCGTTTGGGCCAAGCAAACCGAGGCACTCACCGGGAAGCAGTTGAAACGATACCCCGTCAACGGCCTGGAAACCGTTGAATTTTTTTCGCAGGTCCGTAGCCCGGATTATGTGCCGCTCGTTTTCAGCCATTGTATGAAATCTGTTTTATCCTGAGCCTCTTGCGGAACTCAACAAAATCATCACCCCGGTGACATCCGCGGTCCAGTGGACCTTGAAAAACCTGGATTCCGGCCTTCGCCGGAATGACGTTGAAGGACTTTTGCAAGATGGTCTCCTTAATTATGATGGCTCGTCCACGCGATGGGAGATTCTTTCCTCGATTGTCCAGTCATCGACGTCAATATACTTGAAGACCCCCGGTCCATCCGGAAGAACGACCCGGCTGATGCCTGCGTTTATGATTACTCGTTTACAGAGCAGGCAGGGAATGACTTGTGAGACCAACTCGCCCGTTTCCACTTCAATGCCTACCAGATACAAATCGGCCCCGGCCATGTCGAGGCGAGAGGCATGGATCAGGGCGTTCATCTCGGCGTGAACCGCCCGGCAAAGCTCATAGTTTTGGCCGGCAGGTATTTTTCTTTCCTGGCGAATGCAATACCCAAGGTCGATACAGTTGGTGGTTTGCCTCGGGGCGCCATTATAGCCGGTGCTGATTATCTGATCGTTTTTGACGATTACCGCGCCGAATCTGCGCCTGAGACACGTGCTGCGCATTGCCACAGCACTGGCGATATCCAGGTAATACTGGCTCTTGGTCGGTCTTTTCATTTTGCCTCACGAGTTAGTTTCCGTCCGGAAAGGGTCCTTTTCGAATCGGAAACTGCTAGTGTTCCGTCCGGAGTATCCAGATGGGCACGAGTTATAATCTTAATGCAACCCTGGCGCCGGGCGCCTGTTTGCGGGGACCGTTCAAAAACCGCCCCGCTCAAAATCCTGAATGCGACGTGCGTACTCTATTTAGATCACCGACGACGAAAAATTCAATCCGAAAATGACAAAGTGCCTTTATACCTTGACATAACGTGGCCCATAATATAAACGTGTATTTATGTATTTCTAACCCCGGTGTTTGTAATACTTGCGCAAAGGTAGGCTCGGTCGATCTGTAGCCCTGTGAATGAAAAGGCAATCTGAAATGGTTCAAAACGAAATATATGACGTCATCATCATAGGTGGGGGACCCGCGGGTCTTACGGCCGGAATTTATGCCATGCGGGCGGCCCTAAAGGCTGTGCTTATCGAGCAGGGCCTTCCAGGCGGTCAGGTAGCCATCACAAAAGGGGTGGAAAACTACCCTGGATTTATCGAGATAGGCGGGTTTGATCTTTCAGATAAATTTTTACAGCACGCCAAGTCGTACGGCCTGGAAATAGTGCAGCAAGAGGCCGAGGCGGTAGAGCCGGGAATCGATTTCCACTCGGTTCGCCTCGCCAATGGGCAGGTGTTGAACGCGCACAGCATCATCATGGCTGTGGGCGGTAAGGCCCGCAGGCTCAACGTTCCGGGAGAGATCGACAATTTTGGCAAAGGAGTTTCCTATTGCGCTACGTGCGACGGCTTTTTCTTTCGCAATAAAATCGTTTGTGTGGTCGGTGGCGGTGATACTGCCCTCGAGGATGCGCTCTATTTGGCAAAGATAACGGAGCGCGTTTATCTGATCCATCGGCGTGATGAGTTCCGGGGCAGCAGGATTCTCCAACAGCGCATCCTGTTGGAACCCAAGGTTGAAGTCATTCTGAATACAGTTGTCACCGAGATTAAGTCGGGTGAGCAGGGTGTCCGGGCGGTCGCCTTAAAAAACACTCAGACGAGCGAACATAGAGACCTTGATGTCGATGGTGTTTTTATTTTTGTCGGTTTTTCGCCATATAGCCAATTGGCGCCGGCAGGCGTAAAAAAGAGTACCGGAGGTTACGTGCTGACTGATGACAAATGCGAGACGAATATTCCTGGAATCTTTGCCGCCGGGGACCTGAGGCAAAATTTCGCCAAACAGATAGTAATTGCGGCCTCCGAAGGCTGCATCGCCGCATTGGCTGCGGCTCGTTACGTCGAAGCGAGAAAGCTGCAGGAAAAGCATCCGGCCGTTCAGCCTGAACCGGCCGATGCTTGCCGATGACGCAGGGTGTTTGCAATGCAGGAGATAATTGGAACAGCGCCGTCAAACCCCGGTGATGCGCTGAAGGGCGGCGAAGAACCGGTGAAAGGACTGAGGCGGGATATGCCGGTATCAGCGACCGAATATTTCCAGCCGGTGGCCTTTTTAGCCAGGAGCCTTTCGGACGAAAACCGGCTGCGGATTCTTCAGTTCATCAGCGGCGGCAGGAGGTCGGTTACCAATATAGTCGAGGAGCTAAACCTATCACAGCCTCTTGTATCCCATCACTTGAGGGAGCTGAAACGCTCTCTTCTTGTCAAAATCGAGCGCAACGGACCATTTATTTACTATGAACTGAACGATCCTAGAATTCTAAATATAATCCAATCCCTTAGCACCGTCGCAAGGGATTTGCTCTCGGCAAGAAAAATCTTTTAGCTTACACGGGAGATCGAACCTTGAAGGGAGATGTGGAAAAAGTCATCGATCGGATGGAGCCAGGGGAGGCAGTCGCTGAAATGGGCGAAGCCCTCAAGCGGCTCTTACCCATTCTTGATGAGGCAGATCGCACGCGATTCGTCCTGAGCCTTATGGGGGATTCCGGTGGAGACAAACTCTCGAGCATGGTGCATTTATGACTCGCTGAGTGCATGGGCGAAGGTATCGACCCAACGCAAATGTGCCAAAGGCTGGTGAATAAGGTTGCTCAGTCAAGGCAGCTTATGGCAATCACCGATCCGGATCTTCTGGTGCTTTTCGAAGACTGGTTTGAGGAGTTGGAGGAAGAGATCATCTCACTTGTAAATAAACATGGACCTCTAAATGCAATAGAACTTGCCGAAAAGCTTGGGCTCTCACAGAGGGGTGCAACGTTCCTTCTCTCCAAACTCAAGCGTGAGGGAAAGCTTCAGAAGCTGAAGAGTTTTCATCAGTAAGAAAGATGTTTTTTATGCAGAACAAGATAACGGCATTTATAGCCTTTGTGGCAGTATTGCTCACGGTTGGAGCCATTTGGTTTTCCAATCGCACTGTTGCTCCGGGGCCTGCTACATGGGATGATGTCTTGGCCGAGGCAAAAGCCGGCGGCTACAAAATCATAACCACCGATGAGCTTTCCGAGCGATATCAGAAGGACGCCAAGGGTCTTCTTCTTGTGGACACCCGCCAGGAGTGGGAGTATCGGACGGGGCATCTCAAAGGAGCGTTGAATTTTCCCGTGGAACCCACATGGTGGTCGAGATGGCGCAGGGCATCGGCCCTCGAAAGCTTTCTGGGGCCGGATAAAGATCGTCTGGCCGTTTTCTACTGAGCGGGTCTTTCATGAGTCCGCAGCGACTCTGCGGCCCGTGTGGCTGCAACTCTTGGATACAAGAACATCTATCGTGATCCCAAAGGCTATCCCGATTGGCAGGGGAGGGGCCTGCCCATCGAGAGCGCCCCTGCTGGTCTTGCCCAAACTGGCGAAACACCTAAAGCTCCGGGACCTCTCTATGGCTTGGCAATGATCTGGACGCTCCTGGGTATTTTTGCCGGGGGTATGGCTTTAAACCTCACCCCCTGTGTATACCCCCTCATTCCCATTACTGTGTCATATTTTGGCGGCCAGGCTGCAAAGGGAGGCGAAGGCCAGGGAAAGCTCGTCGCACATGGTTTGTGTTACATGATGGGCCTGACGGTCACCAACTCCGTACTGGGGGTTGTCGCATCTCTGACAGGTGGCCTGATGGGCGCGATGCTTCAAAACTCCATCGTCCTTATTGTCGTGGCGGCGGTCCTCATCTTTTTCGCAACGAGCCTTTTCGGGTTGTGGGAGATGCGCCTCCCAAGCGGCCTCACCCAGGCGGCCGCAAAATCCTACACGGGATACCTTGGCAGCCTCTTTATGGGACTGACTCTCGGGGTTGTTGCAGCGCCCTGCATAGGCCCCTTCGTGCTCGGACTCCTTACCTGGGTTGCGAGCATGGGAAGCCCATGGCTCGGGTTCCTGATTTTCTTCACCTTGAGCTTGGGTCTGGGACTCCCTCTTTTCGTTCTGGCTATGTTCTCAGGCCAGCTTGAGAAGCTTCCCCGCTCGGGAGGCTGGATGATCTGGGTGAGAAAGCTCATGGGTTGGGTGCTGGTAGCAATGGCCGCCCATTTCATAAAGCCGGTTCTGCCCGGCCACTTTGGAACCTTTTTGTTTGCCCTTGTCGCCATTGCCGCAGGACTGCACCTTGGGTGGATTGACAAGAATCAGGCCAACTTCCGGGCTTTCCCTTGGTTAAAAGGTGGGGTCGGCGTTATCTGCCTGGTTTTGGCGACTTTTCTCGTCACGTCGTGGGCAATGCAAGGACCCGGCGTTGCCTGGAAGCCATATTCGGCCGACGTCCTGAAAGAGGCCATGAAGCTGAACAAACCGGTCATCATCGACTTTTATGCCACATGGTGCACCCCGTGCAATGAGCTGGAGGAAATTACATTCCACGATGCTTCTGTGGTAAATCAGGCGGATAGCAATTTCGTGATGGTTAAAGTGGATGTGACCAAGGGCGGCAATCCCGTATATGAGCGATTGTTGCAGCAATACGAGGTCAAGGGCGTTCCGACCATAGTGTTCATGGATAACAGCGGCAAGGAAAGGCGGGATCTGCGATTGGTGGATTTCCTCCCGCCGGATCCATTCCTTGGCCGTATGGCCCAGCTTAAGAAAAACGGCAGCTAAAAGGAAGGAGAAAAAATGCTGAAGGTGAGATTTTTCTTGAATGAGCCAAATGGAAAGCCGTGAAAGAATTTCCTCCAAATGATGCCCAGGTTGGGCGAAAAGTACAAGGACATCGAGATAGAGGTTACCTCCAAACCTATCGCCGAATACCAGTGTGATGAGTACTTCGAACTGGAGCTGCCTGTTGCTCCGGCGGTAATGGTGGGTGAGGAAATCGTGGTCGAGGGATCTGACGTATCACAGGATAAAGTGGAATCAGTGATCTGCCGGTACTGTGGCCTTTTGGAGCCGGAGCCTGAAAAGAAGGGCATCCTTGGGCGGCTCTTGGGGAAATAGCGCGGCTCACGCGATTGCGTAACTCAACCGGATTCGGCGCAATTGAGATGGGTGAATGTATCGCCTCACGGCTAGAGGAGTCCATATGATTGCCGATGAGATCAAACAAGTAGTGAAGAGTCGTTATGGCAAGTTTGCCGAGACAGGCAGCCACAAAGAGTCCTGTTGACCCAGCAAAAGACAGCCCGGTTCGGGCTATGCAGTGGATCAGGGACTCTACGGTCAAGCGGAGCTTTCCTTAGTGCCGGAGATTGCTCTCAAGTTCTCTCGAGGTTGTGGCAACCCTACTGGTTTCGCGAACCTTCAGCCTGGCGATGTGGTTGTAGATTTCGGCTGTGGGGGCGGGATAGATGTCATCCTGGCCGCTCACAAAGTCGAGTCGCAAGGAAGAGTAATCGGAATAGACTGCGCGCCTCAGATGATCGAGCGGGCCAAGCAGGCCGTGGCTGAGGCAGGCTTGAAAGACAGGAACATCGAGTTCCGCACGGCATACTTGGACAAAACACAGCTTCCAGACGGCTTCGCGGATGTGGTGATTTCCAACTGTGTCATCAACCTGTGCCCCGACAAGGACACAGTGTATAAAGAAGCCTTTCGTATCCTTCGAGCCAGTGGGCGAATTGCTATCTCAGACACTGTCTTCACCGAGAATGTCGCTTCTGAGTTACGAGAGCGCTTCCAATCAACCTGGGCGGGATGTTTGGGAGGTGCTATTACTGAAGACGAATACTGGCAGACAGTGAGAGAAGCAGGCTTTGCTGAGATTCAAATTGTGACCCGTCACCTGCTTACGCCAGAGGAATTGGAAGCAATGGCTTGCTGCCCCGGCGAAGAATTTACTCCACCGCCGAGCAAGGAAGATCGTGTTGCAGTGGAAGGGAAAGTGGCTAGCGTCAAGTTCACAGCGATAAAGCTGCCTGTGAAGTGAAGCATAGATTGAAACCACACCAAATGCGACACATCTCTTTCACAAAACGGTGATCGGCACTTATATTCGGGCCACATATGAAATTGAAACAGAGTCCCTTACCTCGGGATTGAAGCCTTTGCGGGCAGCTTTCGAGTCGGCTGTTGAGAGCTTAGAACCGTTTGCTACAAGACAATCAGGAGAAGAATATGTTGAAAGTGAGATTTTTTGTGAATGAACCCGGCGGTAAGACTTGAAGGCATTTTACTGAAATTATCCCCAGGATGGGGGAAAAGTACAAGGTGGAAATCGAGACCATATCCAAACCCTTTCAGGACTATCGTACCGGGGAATATGCCAAGCTGGGACTGCCGTTGGCGCCGGCCATCATGGTGGGAGATGAATTGGTTGTTCAGGGTTGCGATGTTGACGAGGATAAGTTGGAGACGGCCATATGCCGTCATCTGGGACTTCCCGAACCGGAGCCACAGAAAAAAGGAATTCTGGATCGGCTGTTCAAATAAGAGGCCCCAGGGCTGAAAGGTTAAGTCTCATGGAACCTCACAAAAAACGCATGGGGGCAGTGATAAAGGCAGCCGTGCTGGTTCTCTTCGTCATCGCAGCCGTGATCATCGTTCGCTTTACGCCGGTGAAAGGTTTTCTTACAGCCGAAAGATTAGGCCACTTTCTGGAGAACGCGGGATTCCTGGCCCCACTGGCATTCATGATCGTGTACGCTGCGGGCGTCTGCCTTTTTATACCCGGAACACTTCTTACTGCCTTGGGCGCTGCCATATTCGGCCCTTACCTGGGATTTGTTTACGTATGGATCGGGGCTATGATCGGCTCCAGCCTGGCCTTCTTTATCGGGCGCTATCTCGGAAGGGATTTTGCCGCCTCGCTCATCGGGGATAAGCTGAAAAAATACGACGACGGCATCGAGAGAAATGGCTTTGCAACAGTACTATATCTGCGTCTTGTCTATTTCCCGTTTACGCCCATGAACTTCGGGATGGGCCTAACTAAAGTGCGTTTCAAGGATTATTTTGCCGGAACGGCCCTGGGTATAATCGTTGGGACCTTTATCTTCACGTTCTTTATCGGAACGCTAAAGGACGTTTGGGTAAACGGCCAGTGGGGACAACTTCTGTCCTGGAAGATTTTCTTTTCCATTGGCCTTTTTGTGTTTTCGTTCTTCATTCCGAAAATTGTCGAGAAAGTAAAGTTGTTGCGTGGAAGCAAGGTTGGCTAGTACTTACTTGTGTAAATTAGCGTGCTCAATTCAATGGTAGGTCTTAATTTCGTCATTCCGGCGCAGGAGACTGTGTCGTAATTGTTGGCCTCTGGATCGGGTTATTTGGCATTAATTGCAAGCATATCAAGCCATTATATGCTATAGTGGCGCCTCAAACTGGAGGGGCTATGGCATATCGACACGGAACAGACCGAAGACAGATGATGGTGCTGCCACCTACGCTGGACCAGTATGTATCTCAGGATCACCCCGTTCGCGCCTACGATGCCTTTGTAGACGCGCTTGATTTTAGCGAGGTGGGGATCGAGCTCGATGACCGGAAGGTAGGGAACAGCGAATATGACCCTCGGTGCATGCTAAAACTGCTCTTGTATGGCTACTCTTATGGAGTAAATAGCTCCCGGAAACTCGAACGCGAGGTGCACAACAATCTGTCCTTCATTTGGCTGATGAAGCAATTGAAGCCGGATCATAAAACGATTGCCGAATTTCGGCGCAGGAACAAAGAAGGCTTAAGAAAGGCTTTGAAACTTTGTGCCAGACTTTGCCTGAATCTGGGGCTGATAGAGGGTAACATACTGTTTGTAGACAGCACCAAGCTGAGGGCAAACGCAGGGAAGGCCAACCTTCACAAGAAAAAATGGTATGAGGACCAGCTAAAAGAAATTGATCAAAGAATTCAACAGATTCTGAACCAGTGCGAGCAGATCGACAAGAGTGAATCCCAATGCGGCTCGCTGGTGGTAATGCCAAAAGAGCTTGCCAAGGCAAATAAGCTTAAGGAGTCTATTAAAAATGCTCTGGCCGAGTTCAGCGAACGAGGCGACAAGACAAAGGATGGAAAAGAGAGGCAGGTAAATCAGATCGATCCGGAAAGCGTCGTAGTAAAGAGTCCTCAAGGCACCCATTGCGGATATTGCATGCAAACGGTTGTTGACGACAAAAACGGGCTGATTGTTCACACAGACGTGGTGAGCGAGGCAAATGACTCGAATCAGATGGCTGTTCAGATCGGCGGAGCCGAGGCTTATCTTGGACGAGAGTGCAAGACAGCGTGCGCCGATGCGGGGTATTCGGATACCAGCGAAATTGCAAAGCTAGAATCTGCCGGAAAAACAGTGGTGATTCCTTCTCAGTCTCAAGCCTCACACAAGGAAACGGAGATTGGTCCGTTTGAAAAGGCTAAATTTACCTATGATGCTGACTCGGATTGTTACCTGTGCCCGGAGGGTCACCGGCTGATCTTCAGACGTTTTGAGAATAAAACAAAGCAGAGAAGGGACTATCGTATTGATAAACCTAGTAAATGTCGGTTCTGTTCGCACTTTGGCACGTGCACAAAATCGAAGCAGGGCCGAACTGTTACGCGCCATGCATCGGAAGAGTTAAGGGAAGCAGTATCCAAGAGATTTGAGCAACCTGAAATGGGGCAGATCTACAAGCGAAGGAAAGCTCGGGTGGAGCATCCATTTGGATTTATTAAGAAGGTATTAGGGTATGGCCAGTTTTTTTTACGAGGTCGAGAGGGGGTTCGTGCAGAAGCGGCGATACTGGCGACATGTTTTAACCTGAGACGAATGATAAGTCTGCTGGGTGGGGTTAGGAGCTTCACGGCTGCAATTAAGGCAGCTTAAGTCAAATTAAAGCCAAGGGGCGAAGGATTGGGCGGAAATTGCCCAGCCTGTGGGCATGCGGTCAGCGTTAAAAGGGCGGTGATACCCAAAGCAGGCTGGGAAGACGATTTTTGTTCTTGGTGAATTTTTGAAAAATATCAGGGCGGGAACCGGTCAGTCGTAATTCAATAATGACACAGTCTCTTTCGTCGGGGTGACGGACTCGAAATTGTTACGCGCACTTCTACAACCAAGTACTTGAGGGTTGTTCCCGGGCAGCTAAAAAGATTGCGCTATGGATCGAGAGATAGTCATCCGCCTTTTCTTCTTTGTTGTTGTCTTCGCCATTATGGCTGTCTGGGAAATCCTTTCGCCGCGCCGCACACTCACAACGTCGAAGAGAAGCCGCTGGTTGAGCAACCTGACGCTTCTCTCCCTTAATCCAGTATCGGTGCGCCTGGTTTTTCCATTGTTGCCAGTCAGCATGTCGATTCTCGCCGGTCAGCGTCACTGGGGATTGCTGAATAACATCGGCCCGCTGCCATACCCGTTAGAGATGGTGGTGGCAATTATGCTCCTTGATTTTGCGATATACTTGCAGCACGTCCTGCACCATGCGGTTCCGGTTCTTTGGCGTTTGCACATGGTTCATCATTCAGACCTGGATTTTGACCTCACAACTGGGCTGCGTTTTCATCCTCTGGAAATTGTTGTCTCGATGGCAATAAAACTAATGACCGTAGCAGCGCTTGGCCCACCGGCCCTGGCTGTTCTGATCTTTGAGGTGGCCCTTAATTCGACATCGATGTTCAACCACAGCAATGTGTTTCTTCCGTCCGGAATTGACCGGGTGCTTAGGCTCTTTGTGGTGACCCCTGAGATGCACAGGGTTCATCATTCCATTATATTACGTGAGACAAACAGCAATTTTGGCTTTAATCTCCCCTGGTGGGACCGCCTGCTTGGCACCTATCGCGACCAGCCAGCCAATGGACATGAAGGAATGACGATCGGGGTTTCCCACATTCGGGACCCAGGCAGGCTAACATTGCCTCGGTTGATCGTTATGCCGTTTGTAGATGACCCTGGCGCCGTTGCTTTCAATCGACATTAAAGTGAAACTGAACGGCATAGAGCAAGTGCTATGCATACCAACTATTCCAGGCCTGGGTGCAAACTCGCAGTCGGCTAAGCGCCTCAATAGCATCGCCTGGTCTGTTTGGAAAACAATTCAAAAAAATGTATCATACTGAATCGATATGGCACATTTCCTGTTGACTTATCTTGCGTAGAATTCTAAGTTCCATCCGCTGATAGCAGTACTATTGATACGATAGGAAACACGGCGTTACATATTGCAACAACAATGAAACAGACTATTGCATAATGCAATCTCTCCGCCGGTCCCTCCAAATGCAAGATTTGTCAATAGACCTTGTTGCCGCTCTTGATGAAATGCCTATCGGCGTCTGCCTCGTTAGTAAAGAGCGAAGGATTACCCTGATGAATAGTGCGCTCGAGGCGATTACGGGCTTTTCCAGGGCCGATTGCACAGGGCTTCCATGCTCGCACGTTCTGCGGTTCAACCACTGTTTCGACAACTGCCCGGTCAAAAGGAGCGAGGGAGGGCAAAGATGCGTTCTGGAAGGTGACATAATCAACCAGGATAATCAGAAGTTACCGGTACGCATGACTTTTGCTCCCTTGAGGGATGAGACGGGACAGATTTCAGGCTACATTGAAACTCTGGAAGACCTGCGTCAGGTTCGTAATTTGCACTCCGCGAGGATTAGTCCTTTCAGTTTCGGCCGCATCATCGGCCGCAGTCCTCAGATGGAAAAGATTTTTCGGTCTCTGCCCGTTATAGCGCAATCCGAAATGCCTGTTCTGATTACCGGCCAGATCGGCACGGGAAAGGATCACGTTGCCGAAGCGATTCATCATGCCTCATCGCGGGCCAGGAATCCTTTTGTTACTTTCCGTTGCGGGGGGCTGCCCGAGTTCCTGGTTGAATCCGAACTTTTCGGGGTGGAAAAAGGCGCCTTTGCGGGGGCCGACAAAAAACCGGGTAAATTCCGGCTTGCCCAAAATGGGACCCTCTATATTAGTGAAGTTAGCGACCTGACGCCTTCACTTCAAGCCAAACTCCTCAACTGGCTTGACGAAAAAATCATTTATCCGCTGGGTGGTTCGAAGAGTTTTCATGCTGATGTGAGAATAATTGCCTCCACGAGCAGGAACCTCAGTCAAATGGCTAAGGAGGCAACATTTCGAAACGAGCTTTATTTCAGATTGAACGCGGTCAGCCTTTATCTGCCGCCACTAAAGGAGCGTGCTGAGGATTTGAGGCTCCTTATGGATCATTTTTTCCACGCCCGCGCCTCGCTCCTGCACAAAAAGATTAGCGGCTTTTCGGACCCATGCCTTAAAAGACTCCTCGAATACGACTATCCGGGAAATATCCTCGAACTCAGGCTTATAGTCGAATATGCAGTCAGTTTATGCCTGACGGAACGAATCGAGCTTGGAGACTTGCCGGCCTATCTAACTGAAAATCTTACCGGCCTCGATGTAAAATCCCCAATTTCGCCTTCGCCTCAGGGGTTGGATGGGCCAAGCACCGAAGGGGGTTTTGACTGGTCCGCGATAGAGCGTAAAATGATAATGGATGCGCTCATGAAAGTGAAAGGACGCCGCAGCAAGGCAGCTCAATTATTGGGGTGGGGGCGGAGCACTCTGTGGCGAAAAATGAGATTCTACGGGATTGCTTGCGAACCGGTTCAGGTGAATGGAAAAAGTTATCATCGTGGTTGATGGAAATGACATCGCTCCAAGATTCGATCTCGCCCTGGAGCTGTTGATTGTTTCTTTCGGCAAGGGTGGAAAACCGGCGGGGAAAAGGGACGTGGTGCTGGCGCGGCCATCGGTCGAGGAACTGTGCCGCGTGGTTAGCGCCGAGAATGCGCATACGGTAATCTGCGGAGGAATCGAGAAGGACCACCTTCAGTACCTTGGGTGGAAGAATGTCGAAGTAATTCACTCGGTAATAGGGTCGGCCGAAGTTGCTCTCAGGCGATTTCTAAAGGGGTCGCTTAAGTCCGGGGACATACTTCTAAAAGAACGGAAGGCTTGAGGTGTCTTTTTCCGGTTGGGTCCAAAAACTGAGTTTGCTCGAGTTCCCGGATGAAGGCGGGTCCCCTGAAATTTACCGCCTGCTTCGCAACCGCATCATCGTCCTGATGATCCTGGTCACGGTTATTCCGCTTTTTTCCATGGTGATGATAAACTCTCACCTGTACCAGCACACACTCAGGCAACAGATCGTTAACCCGCTGCTCGTCCTGGTTAACAAGAGCAAGCATTCCATGGAGCTGTTCCTTGCCGAACGGCTTTCGGTCGTGAGTTTTATCGGTTCCGAGCATACGTTTGAGGAACTGGCTGACGAGAGAAACCTCAACCGCATATTTCGTGTCATGAAACAGGAGTTCGGCGGGTTTGTGGATCTGGGCCTGATTGATGAAAACGGTATGCAGGTGAGCTACGTGGGACCCTACGATCTCATGGGGCGCAACTACAGCGAGCAGCCCTGGTTCCGTGAGGTTCGATCGCGAGGCGCTTACATAAGCGATGTCTTCATGGGTTTCCGCAGGTTTCCTCATATCGCAATGGCTGTGCAGCGAGGAATCGAAGGCGGAAAGTCCTGGACTCTACGGGCCACTATCGATACTCACACAATAGATGAACTGATTGCTTCGATGCGGCTTGACGCCAACAGCGATGGATTTCTTGTAAACAAGGACAACGTGCTGCAAACCGCCACCAGGAAGTACGGAGGCGTTCTGGACCATTTCTCAGTCAGCCTGCCGCCCTTTTCAAGCGAGCCGAACTGCATAGAGACAACCGATTCACTCGGCCGTGAAGTTCTGGTGGCATACGCCTATTTCCAGAACTCTCCCTACATACTCGTTGTCGTGAAACCCAGGGTAGAGCTTTTCAGGGCCTGGAGCACGCTGAAGAGCGAAATATTTTATGTGTTTCTTGCAGGCGTAGTGATAATCCTGCTCGTTGTATTCAAGCTGACTGACTATCTCATTCACAGGCTTCAGGAAAGCGACGAAAGGCGTGAGGCCGCTTTTAGGGAAATGGAGCACACCCACAAGCTCTCGTCGATCGGAAGACTCGCCGCAGGGGTGGCGCATGAAATAAATAATCCGATGGCGATTATAAATGAGAAAGCCGGCCTGATGAAGGACCTGATCGATCTCGGTAGTGGTTTTAAAGACAAAGATAAATTTCTCGCCTTGACCGATGCAATTATCAACTCTGTCGATCGCTGCCGCTCGATTACCCACCGGTTGCTCGGGTTCGCGCGCAGGATGGAGCCTCATATAGAGGAGCTTGACATAAATGAGGTGGTTCGCGAAACTGTGGGCTTTGTTGAAAAGGAAGCCCACTACCGGAATCTCGACCTTCGGCTTCAACTTGAGGACAACCTTCCTAAAATTGCCTCGGATCGCGGCCAGCTTCAGCAGGTCTTTCTCAACCTGCTGAGCAATGCTTTTGGGGCTGTGGAAGACAGGGGAGCTATTACCATATGCACCTGTGACTGTGGTGAAGTCCTTTCGGTTTCAGTTGAGGACAACGGCTGCGGGATGTCGGAGGAAATGCTCAATCGCGTTTACGAACCTTTTTTTTCCACAAAAAAGAAGGGACATGGAACAGGGCTCGGTTTGTTTATTACCTACGGCATCATCAAGAGGCTTGGGGGGCGCATCGAGGCCAAGAGCAAGGAAGGGCAGGGGACTACGATGACTGTTCTTCTGCCTAAGCGGCCTGGATCACAGCTAACAGGGTAACCTCGGTCAGGTCGAACCACCCGGACATTTCCGTCATCTTGCCGGATGGACACGGCGCCGTCGAAGCCGGCCCTTAATGCAAAGATTATCTCATAAAGTCTGTCAACATTGACGAGTTGATTCGGACAATTCGGTCGATCTGTAAAAGAGAGTGATATGACTACGGTTGCACACAGTATGCAGCAAGGGAATGTGTCTATGCTTCGCAAGGTTTTTCCATTTGTTGAGTGGCTGAAGGCTTCAAGCCTTTCCTCGTTAAAAATCGACATCGTTTCCGGTTTGACCGTGGCCCTTGTATTGATTCCACAATCGATGGCTTATGCGCAGCTCGCCGGAATGCCCGTCCAGTATGGACTCTACGCCTCCTTTCTTCCTCCGGTGCTTGCCGCCCTGTTCGGATCGAGCCGGCAGCTTGCAACCGGTCCCGTGGCGATCGTATCGCTCATGACTTCAGCAGCCCTGTCACCCTATGCCACTACCGGAAGCTCGGGTTTCATAGCCTATGCCATCCTGCTCGCGCTGATTGTCGGAGTCTTCCAGCTTGCCCTGGGGGTTTTGCGGCTGGGACTGGTCGTGAATTTCCTTTCGCATCCGGTGGTAAACGGCTTCACCAACGCCGGCGCAATCATCATTGCCACTTCACAGCTCTCGAAGATGTTCAACGTCTATGTGGAGGGCACTGAGCATCACTATGAGAGCGTATACCTGGTCATAAGAGCGGCGCTGCACTATACGCACTGGCCGACCGTGGCGATGGGGATTGGCGCTTTCGTTATAATGTACGGGCTGAGGCGGATCAACAAGCGCATTCCGTACGTGCTTGTCGCGGTAGCCGTCACCACTGTGATTTCCTGGGCGATCGGATTTGAAAACAACGTCCGGGTCCCTCTCGATACGATCGCTTCAACTGATTGCCGGGAACTGATCGGCAGGTTCAACGCAGCCGCAAAGGAGTCGGTGGAGCTGGCGAAAACCCGGGCCGAACTCACTCCCCATCTCACAGCCGCTGAAGAACAATACGGCAGGCACTCCAGGGAAGCTATGGAGGTCAAGCATGAGTGTGACCTGGTGGATCTAAGAGTCGCTGAGCTTGGGGTGGCGATGTCTCGAAGGCGCGCGGCGGTTAGAGATTATCTCTTTACTGCCGCTACTGCCGCTGACGGCAAAAAGACTTACATTGCATCCGGCAAGCCTGATGAAAACCTGAAGGGGGACGGTTCGACATGGAGGATAAAGATCGGCAACTCTGCGGTCGATGAGAAGGCTGTCGTAATGATGGGCGGGGGAAGCATTGTCGGAAACATTCCCCGTGGGTTGCCAAGTTTCGGATTTCCCCAGCTGGATTTGAATATGCTGCTCAAGTTGCTGCCGATAGCGGTTATCATCTCTCTTCTCGGATTCATGGAAGCAATTTCGATTGCCAAGGCGATGGCCGCTAAAACGGGGCAGAGGCTCGACGCCAATCAGGAACTTATCGGTCAGGGTATTGCCAACATCATGGGAGCTCTCACAAGGAGTTTTCCGGTATCGGGATCTTTCTCCCGATCGGCCGTAAATATACAGGCGGGTGCTCTAACCGGGTTATCAAGCGCAGTAACCAGCATTACAGTTGCCATAGTGCTTCTTTTCTTTACCCCGCTTCTCTACTACCTGCCCCAGTGTGTGCTTGCCGCAGTTATCATGATGGCGGTCATCGGCCTGATAAATGTCTCGGGCTTCATTCACGCATGGAAGGCCCAGTGGTATGACGGGCTGTTCTCGATCTTAACCTTTCTGGCAACCCTTATTACCGCCCCGCATCTTGACAAGGGAATAATTTTCGGCGTTCTGTTATCACTCGGGATGTTTCTTTACAAGAGCATGCGTCCGAAGGTGACCACCCTTGCGATGTATGAGGACAGTTCTTTTCAGAGCGCACGCGATCACGGTCTCGAAGAGTGCAGGCATATTGCGATGATCCGCTTCGACGGGGCACTGTTTTATGCCAATGCCGGCTATCTGGAAGAAAAGGTTACAGAGCGAATTCGCGCAATGCCGGAACTCAAACACATTCTGATTATCTCCAACGGTATAAACGATATGGACGCCTCTGGGGAGGAAACTCTCTCGCTCATTGTGGATCGGGTGCGAAGCGCAGGCTACGGGATATCCTTTGCCGGGCTGAACGAAAAAGTGCTTGGAGTTATGGATCGCACACATCTGCTGGCAAAAATCCAGGAAGACAATATTTATTCGACGATCTCCCGCGCCGTTGAAGCAATACACTCCAGCAGCCACACGCAGTGCCTGGAAAGCTGTCCGCTCATTTCGGTCCGTTTTGTAGATGACGCGCCACAACTTGCCAAGAAGGAATAATCAATCATGCCGGTTGTCAATGTTTTTAGCGGTTCTTATTGCGGAGCTGAGGACGTCGTACGCAGCGTTATAGAGAAAACGGGTTACATGCGTCTTGACGATGCGTCTCTGGTGGCTGCGGCGAGCAAGCGGTTCAATATTGAAGAGAGCAAAATCTGGAATGCGCTCAGAGGGAAAACTTCCATTTTCAATCAGTTTACGCATGAGAAGGAGCGCAGCCTGGCCTGCCTGAGGCAGCAAGTTGCCGATTCTCTGAAGGGCGACGATCTGCTCCTTTTCGGGCTCAGCACTCTGATGGTCCCCAGGAGAATATCTCACGTACTCAACGTGTGCGTGATAGCGGACCCCGGATATCGTTCCAACCTGGCCTGCCGCCTGGAGAAGATTTCGGTTAAGGATGCGCTGAAGAAGATCCACAAGGATGACGAGTCCCTTGTTCTCTGGGTTGAACATCTGTTCGGGCAAAAAGACCCTTGGGCCGCCGGGCTCTATGATATTGTTATCCCGATGAATAAAATCACTAACGACGACGCGGTCCGCCTTATATGCGACAATCTTAAGAGCAGCGTTCTGACGGTATCGCAGGACTCTATGAAGGCTGTGTCGGATTTTGCGCTCGCTTCCGAGGTGAATCTCAAGCTGGCCATGGAAGGTCATGATGTTTCGGTTTCGGCAAGGGACGGCATAGTTGTCATGGAAATCAACAAGCACGTGATGCTGCTTTCTTCACTTGAAGCAGAGCTCAAAAGGCTTGCATCGGCCATTCCGGGCGTGAAAGGCGCTGAGACCAAAGTGGGGCCGGGATACTACCAGACGGATATCTACCGCAAGTTCGACTTCGACCTTCCCCTGCCGTCCAAGGTGCTGCTGGTCGATGACGAAAGAGACTTTGTCGAGGCCCTCTCGGAGCGGCTTCAGATGCGGGATTACTCTTCGGCTGCGGTTTACAGTGGAGAGGAAGCCCTCTCGATTGTCGAAGAGGATGAGCCGGAGGTAATGGTCCTGGATCTAAAGATGCCGGGCATGGACGGTCTGGAAGTTTTGCGCCGGGTCAAAGAAAAGCATCCGAACGTCGAGGTGATTGTGCTTACGGGTCATGGTTCCGAGGATATAGCCAAGTTTTGTGCGGAGCTTGGGGCATGTGCCTACCTGGAAAAGCCTGTTGATATCGAAAAACTCACTCAGGCAATGCAGGAGGCACATAGAAAGGTAAGACAATCAAAGGTGAAGGGCAAAGTTGACTGAACCAGCGCCACTTTTGGCAAATTGCGCAAGGGAATTGGGGTGAAAGCAAACGAGGTTGCTTTTTTCGGTAAAATAGCCGCCAGTGTGACTCACGAGCTGAGAAACGTCCTGGCCGTAATTAACGAAACAAATGGCCTGATGGCCGACTTCCTTGTGATGATGAGGGAGCCCCCGTTTCCGTACCGGGAGAAGTTCCAGCGCTCAGTGCAAAAGATCGAAGAGCAGGTTCGAAGAGGGGTCGAAATAACTTCCAGGTTCAATCGCTTCGCTCACAGCATGGACCACGCCTGCGCCGATATTGACCTGAATTTAGTCCTGACTCAGACGGTTTCGCTGGCGCAAAGACTTGCCGCACTCCGGAATGTGGAACTCAAGGGGCAGGTCTGCGATCGCCCCATAATGCTTTTTACCAACGCGTTTAGGACCCAGATGGCTTTGACCATGGCCATCGAGTCCTTTATAGGATCTATGGGCGGCAGTGGCTCTATTTTGATGCTCGTAAGGGACGATCTCGGTTCTCCAAGTCTGGATTTTTATTTCGGGGGCGAATCTTGTGAAAAAGTTGTAAAAGAAGCTGTTGCCAAATTCGACGAATGGCAGGAGTTCGAGGAACTTGCCTCCAGTTTGGGTATACTTTATAAGTGGCAGGCCTCTGATGCAGGCTTCGTACTCTTTTTTCCCGGCGGGCAAATCCCTGAAGGGACTGCCACGGCGAAATGATTTTTCGAACCGGCCCGATCAGGTTTCCGGGCCTTGAGATTTCTATCTGAAAAGGTTTGATCCGAATGGGACTCGAGATTCTTGTCGTTGACGACGAAGTGGAATTTGCTGAGGCTTTTGCGGAACGGCTTCAGTTGAGAGGGTTCACCGCTCATATAGCATACAGTGGTGAGCAGGCGCTGCGAATTGTTGACCAGGGCGCCATAAACATCATGGTGCTCGATCTCAAAATGCCGGGAATGGATGGCTTGGAGGTTTTGCGCCGCGTGAAAAAAAGTCATCCCGAGGTTGAAGTGATAATGCTTTCGGGCCATGGGTCCGAAATGGATGAGGACTATGGCCGCAATCTTGGTGCGTTCGCTTACCTGAGAAAACCTGCGGACATCGGCGATGTTCTCGAAGCCGTGAAGAGGGCCGAGGCGCTGCTGGCAAGCAGGTCCGTATAACGAATTCCGAGGGCTGAACGAACGAATCCGCCTGAAATCCGGTATGATGGAAAAGCATTACTACAAATCTTTGACCAGGAACATGACCCTGATTGTGATCGTGGTCTCCTTTACACCGCTTATCCTGATAGCAGGTCTCATCGGCTACTATTTCGAGACCCCTTATCGGGAAAAGGTCATGCAGCATCTCCACGAACTGGTGGAAAAACATCAGCAGATCATAAATTTGTTTCTCGATGAAAAGCTTTCCTACATAAAGGTCCTCTCAGATTCTTCCTCATACGATGAATTGACTGACGAAACCTTTCTGCAAAACAAGTTGGTTATTCTTCAAAATGCCTATTCGGGCGTTTTTGTCGATTTAGGGGTAGTAAACTCGGCGGGCGTGCAGATTTCATACGCTGGTAGCCTCAAGCTCCTAAACGCCGACTACTCCAAAGCACAATGGTTCCGGGAAGCCATAAAGAGAGATTATTACATGACCGACGTTTTCCTGGGTCTTCGCCGTATACCGCACTTTATCATTTCTGTAAAAAAGAGACAGGGAGACACCGAATGGCTCTTGAGGGCGACTATAGATTTTGTAGCCTTCAACTCGCTGGTTGAACAAATTCATATCGGTAAAACGGGGTCAGCGTTCATAGTAAACAGAGCCGGAGAGCTTCAGACGCGCCCCGGCACTGAACTGGCGCCTGACATGGCGAGCCTGCTCAGCAGGACTCCATGGGCCGGGATGGCAGGGAAGGCGAGCGCCGGACCTGTTGCCCCCCGTATCGAGGATGTGAAAACGTCCTCATCGGGTAGTAATGCCGTATCGGGAATAGTTAAGAGCCATGACAGAAACATCATATTCATTCTCATGCCGCTCAAGGCAGGCGAGTGGACGCTGGCCTACCTTCAGGACCAGGATGACGCGTTCTCCGAGGTCAATCGTGCGAGGGTTATTGCTCTGGCTATCTTTATCTTCGGTTGCCTGGGGATTGTGCTGGTTGCCCGTTTCATCTCGCACAAGATGGTTGGGCAGATCGAAAAGGCCGACCTGGAAAAGGAAATGATGAACGAGCAGGTGATAGAAGCGGGAAAGCTAGCCTCAATCGGCGAGCTTGCTGCGGGGATAGCTCACGAGATAAACAATCCGGTCGCCATTATGGTCGAGGAAGCAGGGTGGATGGAAGACTTGCTTGAGGAGGAAGAGCTCCAGCAGAGTCAAAACGTCGATGAATTCAGGCGCTCCCTCAAGCAGATAAGCATTCAGGGACTGCGGTGTAAAGAGATAACTCATAAACTGCTTAGTTTTGCCCGCAAAACGGACCCAGCCCATCACGAGATTCAAGTCAACGATACAATCGAAGAAATATTGAGCATTTGCGAGGAACGCTCAAAGTTCAACAACATAAGAGTTCAAACCGAATTAGATGAGTACCTGCCGTTAATTTCGGCCTCCCCTACTGAATTGCAGCAGGTTTTCATGAATCTTATCAATAATGCGATTGACGCCATTGGTTCCGGAGGCGGATTGCTCGAAATACGGAGCAGGGTGGAAGGCGACAACGTGGTGGTGGACATTGCCGACACTGGGCACGGCATCTCCAAGAGTGTTATGGCGCGCATATTCGATCCCTTTTTTACCACAAAGCCCGTCGGAAAAGGCACCGGGTTGGGACTGTCGATATGCTATGGAATCATTAAAAAACTCGGAGGAAATCTCACCGTGGACAGTTCGGTTGGGCTCGGGACGACTTTCCACGTGAACATTCCCATTCACGCACAGACCTCATGATGCACTGTTTGCAAATAGTTCCAAGATGAGCTGAGCGGTGATTTCCAACGCTATGAAGCATGGGTGATATTATATGTCTCCTGGAGACCCCATTAACTCTGAACAAGACCAAAGCAAGGGGACGAAAATTCTGCTCGTCGATGATGAGGAGGGCTACGTTTCAGTCCTGGCAAAAAGGCTCTCGAAGCGCAATTTCCAGGTGAAAACCGCCCTCTCCGGAAGCGAGGCGATTCGCATTTTGCGCAATGAATCTTTTGATCTCGCTGTCCTTGACTTGAAGATGGAAGATATGGACGGCATTGAGGTTTTGAAAGTATTTAAGGCAACGGAACCCCAAATGCCGGTTATCATACTCACAGGGCATGGGTCTGAAACCGCAGCCCGCGAGGGAATGGAATACGGGGCGTTCGATTACCTGGTCAAGCCCTGCGATCTTTCGGAGTTGGTTGCACGCATCAGGCAAGCTTGCGCCAAGGGCGTCTGAGGTGTATTAAAGGCTCATTTCAGGTCCCGATTCATTATGTGAATCATTTGCTTCCAACCTCTAAACGGAAGGCGGCCCGAAATGAGCCTCACGCTTTTCATGCAACAACTCATAAACGGCGTCTCGCTGGGGAGTCTCTATGCCCTGATTGCCATCGGATATACGATGGTTTACGGAATTCTGAGGCTCATCAACTTCGCTCACGGCGATCTGTTGATGGTTGCAGCCTATGCCGCCATTTATGGAGTTTTGCTTTTCTCACTTCCCTGGTTTGTTAGTTTTCCACTAGCAGTTGTCGCAACCGGAGCAATGGGTATTCTACTGGATCGTGCAGCCTACAGGCCTTTGAGGCAGGCCCCGCGTGTTTCATTGCTGATTTCTGCAATCGGGGCCTCTTTCCTGATGGAAAATCTTGCCCTTGTGCTTATTGGGGGCGTTCCGAAGCCCTTTCCCAGGCCTGATTTTTTCGGCTACGTGATCAAGGCCGGAGACCTCCACATCCTGGTGCTCACGATTTACTGCCCGATCCTAACGGTGCTTCTGGTTCTGGGACTGCTTTATATCGTCTTCAAGACCAGGGCCGGCAAGGCGATGCGTGCAGCTTCGCGGGATTTCGAGGCAACCCGGCTCATGGGAATCAACCTGGACAGGATCATTGCCCTTACTTTCCTCCTCGGGTCGTGCCTGGCGGCAGCGAGCGGGATAATGTGGGCGATGAAATACCCGCAGATAAATCCGTTCATGGGGGTCATCCCCGGTGTGAAAGCTTTCATTGCAGCGGTTATTGGAGGTATCGGAAACATCGTCGGCGCCGTTATAGGTGGTTTTCTGCTTGGGCTTTGCGAAATTCTGATCGTGGCCCTCTTGCCCAGCCTGGCGGAGTACCGGGATGCCTTCGCTTTTTTGCTTCTTATAGTGGTGCTGCTTTTCAGACCGACCGGGATTATGGGTGAGCCTGTAATTCAGTAATGCGGGATTAGGGTCATGAACAAAAAACTCAAATTCCGGCTTAATGTCGTCTCGCTCGTTCTGCTGTTCGGCGTTCTCTTTCTATTCAACCGCTACGGTTCCGGCTATCAAGTCAGAATACTCAATAACATCGGCATTTTCATCACCCTGGCGGTCAGCTACAACCTTATAAACGGAGTCTGCGGCCTTCTTCATCTGGGCCCAAACGGTTTCATCGCCATAGGCGCCTACACTTCGGCGTTGCTGTCGATGACCCCGGCGGAAAAGGAGCTCAATTTCATTCTTGAGCATGTGATCTGGCCGATAGACGTGATCCAGGTCCCATTTGCCGTATCGCTCGTCGCAGCAGGAGTTGTGGCCGCTTTTTTCGCCTTTCTCATCAGCTTTCCGGTTCTGCGCGTTCGGGGTGATTATCTGGCGATCGTAACCCTGGGCTTCGGGGAGGTTGTCCGGGTACTGTGCAATGCCAGCCAAAGCGTCACTAACGGGCCGCTTGGACTCAAAGGCCTCTATCCGCATACAAACCTCTGGTGGTCGTGGGGTGTGGCAGTCCTGACGGTGGTAGTCATTCAGCGGTTGATCAACAGCAATTACGGCTTGGCGATGAAGGCGATCCGGGAGGACGAGACGGCTGCAAGGGCGATGGGAGTCGATCCGTTTCGGCGCCTTATGCTTGCCTTCCTGATAAGCGCCTTTTTTTCAGGAATCGCCGGGGGGCTGCTGGCTCACCTGATAACGACGATTTCGCCAGGCCTGTTTACTTTCTTCCTTACCTTCAACCTGCTCATTATGATAGTCGTTGGAGGTCTTGGGAGCACGACCGGAGCAATCATCGGGGCGGCGCTTTTCGCCTGGGGGGGCGAGGCGTTAAGAATAGTGGAGCAGCCCATGGAGATCGGCCGCTTCACGATTCCGGGGATTCCCGGAATGCGGATGGTTATCTTCAGCCTGATTCTGATGCTGGTTATTCTGTTCGCCAGAAAGGGAATCATGGGGCGCAGTGAACTCAATTGGAATTTTCTGGAATCGAAGTTGGCCGGATGGAGGAGGCCTCAAACACCGCCATGAGCTCGTTTTTCCAGATGCGCCACGTAACAAGAGAGTTCGGAGGGCTTAGGGCCGTGAGCGATTTTTCCATCACGCTTGAGCGGGGTGAGCTCACAGGTCTGATAGGTCCCAACGGCGCCGGTAAAACTACGGTTTTCAACATGATAACCGGCATGCTGAGACCCACTGCAGGCGATATAACCTGGAACGGGGAAAATATCACACGGCTTGCCTCTCACCAGATAACCGCCAGGGGCATTGCGCGCACTTTCCAGAATATAAAGCTTTTCGCCGATATGAGCGTGCTCGAAAATGTTATGGTGTCCAGCCATTATTCGATCGAGTCGTCCTTTTTGAGCGCGATGCTGGGTCTGCCCAAACACGGTAGGGAAGAAAAAAGAATCCGGGAGCATTCCCTGGGATACCTTGAACAGGCAGGCCTTGCCCCCCTCGCTTTTGAAAAGGCTCAAAACCTTCCTTACGGGCTTCAGCGGAAGCTCGAGATTGCCCGCGCGCTTGCCACCCAACCGGGCATGCTTTTACTGGACGAACCGGCTGCCGGGATGAATCCGATGGAAAAAATGGAGCTTGCCGCCTTCATTCGCCGGATACGGGAAAAATACGGGATTACTATTTTCTTGATCGAGCACGACATGAAGTTCGTCATGAACATTTGCGAGCGAATAAAAGTCATCAACTACGGTCAGCCGATCGCCGAAGGTACGCCTGATGAAATCAGGAGCGACCCGGAGGTCATATCGGCTTACCTCGGAGGCGTATCTCATGCTCAGGGCTGAGGACCTCCATGTGTATTACGGAGGCATACACGCGCTAAAAGGGGTCAGCTTCACGGTCGGCCAGGGGCAGATAGTCTCCCTGATCGGCGCCAACGGAGCTGGCAAAACGACAGCTTTCAAAGTCATTGTAGGTCTTGTCAGGCCGCGCTCCGGCGCGGTCTATTTTCTGGGAACCGAATTAACGCGGCTCAGTACTCACAGTATCATTCAACTGGGTATTGCGGTCAGTCCTGAAGGAAGGCGGATATTTGGAAACCTCACCGTTACAGAAAACCTTGAGATGGGAGCTTACAACCGGACTTCCGCCGAATTTAGCAGTACACTCCAATGGGTGCTTTCGATTTTTCCAAGGCTTTCAGAGAGGCGGACGCAGATGGCAGGTACGCTCAGCGGCGGTGAGCAGCAAATGCTGGCGTTTGGCCGTGCGCTCATGAGCAGACCGAAGCTGATTCTGCTGGACGAACCGTCGTTGGGGCTTGCGCCCCTCATGGTTAAAGAAGTCTTCAGTGCTATTCAGCAGGTCAACGCTGAGGGGGCGACCATCCTTCTGATCGAGCAGAACGCGGTAGCCGCCCTCAGCATCGCGCATTACGGATACGTACTCGAGACCGGTGCAGCAGTTCTCGAGGGCCCGGGCGGGGAATTGCTAAAAGATGAAAGGGTCCGAAAAGCCTACTTGGGCGAGTAGCACAAGCCGATTTAGATGGTCCATCATTTGGGGGCCCATCCCGAACGCAGTTCCTCATGTCCCGCGGGATACCCCAAACCATGAAAAGACCCGTAGGATGGTGGAGCGAAGCGCAACCCATCAGGTCTTTTCGTGGCAGAGGAAAGTGCACCCGTACAGACCGTGTTTTAGGCCTCGCTTACAACAAGACAGTCCTTCTCATCATCAAAAAGCTGGAATATTCGTACACTTTCATTAGAATTAGGTTTATCCTTTAAAAATTCCATTTTCGAGGGCAAATGTGCGGCTTTTCGCTCAAAGGGCGGCGAAGGGCGTGAAATTGACCTGGCAAAACCAGAAGCTGATGGACCAGTTAAATATGTTCGAAAATCGTTCTGCTGATGAACCCGGGGGACAGGCGCCTCTGGCCGAACGGATGCGCCCCCGCAACCTTGGTGAGTTCATCGGGCAGTCGCACCTGCTCGGGCCGGGAAAGATACTCGACAGAATTCTGCGCAACCGACGATTCCACTCCCTTATACTTTGGGGGCCTCCGGGTTGCGGCAAGACGACTTTAGCCAAAATCATAGCAACGAACACTGAAAGTCACCTCGTATATTTGTCTGCGGTCATGGCGGGGGCCAGGGAAATACGGGCCGCCGTTCAGGAGGCCAAAGAAGTTCTCGCCAAAAGGAAAATGAGAACATGGCTGCTCATGGACGAAATCCACAGGCTGAACAAGGCGCAGCAGGACACCCTCCTGCCCCATGTTGAAAACGGAACGGTGCTTCTGCTCGGGGCCACCACGGAAAATCCATCGTTCGAAATTATACGTCCGCTGCTGTCGCGGGCTCAGGTTGCCGTTTTGGAACCGCTCGAAGAGGCCGATCTGAAACAAATAATCGACCATGCTCTGTACGATGCGGACAGGGGACTGGGAAAGTTCCCGGCGCGTCTTGCCGAGGAAGCGCAGGATTATTTGCTTGCGGCCTCCGGAGGGGATGCACGGGTTATTTTGAACGCCTTGGAAATTGGTGTCCTGACTACTGCGCCCGATTCCGAAGGCATACGTACAGTGGATCTTGAAGCCGCAAAGCAAGCTCTGCTGCGCAAGTCAGTGCATTATGACAAAGCGGGCGAAGAACACTTCAACCTCATTTCCGCCCTTCATAAAAGCGTCAGGGGAAGCGATCCGGACGCGGCCCTCTACTGGCTGGCTCGGATGCTTGACGCTGGGGAGGACCCGCTCTACCTCGCGCGGCGCATCATAAGGATGGCCTCCGAAGACATCGGGCTTGCTGATCCAGCCGCTCTTGTTCAGGCTGTAAACGCTTTCCAGGCCTATCATTTCCTAGGCAGTCCGGAAGGCGAGCTTGCCCTTGCTCAGGCTGTCGTGTATCTTTGCCTCTCGCCCAAGAGCAATTCGCTCTACCTCGCTCTGGGCCGGGCTCTGGAAGCCGCTAAAAACAGTGGCGCCGCCCGGGTGCCTTTGCACCTGCGCAATGCGCCCACCGGACTTATGAAAGAACTCGGCTACGGCAGAGACTACAAATACGCTCACGATTTCGAAGCAAGGTGGCTCCCCGAACTCTACATGCCCGGGGAACTCGCCGGCGTGCTTTTCTATGATCCCAAGGGCGCAGGATGGGAAGCCGGATTCAAAGACCGGCTCGATCAAAGGCGCGCAAAGGTAAAGCAACTACTGGACAAAAAACACAGCCCAGGAACATGAAATCACTTCAAGCCAAAAAAAGAGTTCTCGAAAGCGTCAAGCCGTTTCAACTGGTCAAGTATCTTGCGCTTTCAAGTCTGATGGTAATCCTGGTTTGCACCTTTGTGCTGTCCGGGTTTATCTCGCAAAAGGCAAAGGCCATTCTGCTGAGAAAAAGCGAACAATACGCACTTATTGTCGCCGAAAACTTGAATCACCAGGTCTTTTTCCAATTCACCTTGCCTACACTGGTGACCGAGGGGGAAATCCGCCTTAGCCGCGAAAGCCAGTATGAAAGGCTCGACAAGGTCGTGAGAAACACTATCCACGGACTGTCGGTGGAACACGTGAACATCTACGATTTGGAACAGACACTGGTCTACAACAGCACGAATAAGGAATTGATCGGCACTAAGGGCGACCTTGGCGATTCTTTTAATCGAGCTTTGAACTCTGAATCCGTTTCAGTCATGTCGGCCGAGGAGACCAATCTTTGGGGATTCTCACTCAAAGGCGGCGCCAGAAGGCTCATTACATATCTGCCGATGTGGGAGGAGAGGCCGCTTAGCTGGAGAAAGGGAAAGGTCCTCGGAGTCTTTGAAATATCACAGGACATAAGTCATGATTATAAATCCATACACCGGTTTCAGTGGATAGTAGCGCTTAGTTTTCTTCTGTTCGTCGGTATCCTCTTTGTGACCATTCTGTTTATCGCCCGGCGCGCTGAGCGGATAATAACGGCAAGAAGCCGGGAGAAATACAAGCTCGAAGAGCAGCTTCATCAATCGGAGAGGTTTGCTGCGCTTGGCGAAATGATTGCAGGCGTCTCCCATGAAATCCGCAATCCCCTGGGAATCATAAGAAGCACCGCAGAGCTGCTGGATTGCCGCATGAACGACGATAAACAAAAGAGGTTTTCCTCCATTATTGTCGAAGAATCCACACGCCTGAACGATATCCTGACCGAGTTTCTGGATTTCGCCAGGCCCAACAAGCTGCGTCCTGCCGTATGCAAGATTGAAGATATTCTGGACAAGAATCTTTCGGTAATGGAAGCTGAGTGTCAGAGACTCGGAATAAGGGTCCAAAGGTTTTACCAGACGGGGCACTGTTGCCTGGAGGCCGATCAGGACATGCTCTACCGCGCCTTTGTCAATATCTTCGCCAATTCGCTTCAGGCGATGCCGGAAGGCGGAATGTTAACCATTCGGACCTCGATTACCAACGGAACAAATGATGCCTCTTTTGTGGAAATCCAGGTCGAGGACACCGGGATGGGCATTGCCCAAGAGACAATGAAAAAGATTTTCAATCCCTTTTTCACCACGCGCGAAAAAGGAACGGGGCTGGGGCTCGCCATCGTTCAGACCATTATCGATAACCACAGCGGCGAAATTGAAGTGGTAAGCCTGGAAGGGCATGGCGCCACCATCATTATACGACTCCCGCTTGCGCAACCGGAATCTGAGGCCGAAGGAGAATCTGCCGAATAGAATGGATACAATCCTCATCGTCGATGACGAAAGAAATTACCTGCTCGTTTTGGAGGCGCTGCTTTCAGAAGAAGGCTATCAGGTGATAACCGCCGAAGGCGCCCTGCGCGGCCTGGAATGCATAGAGGAAAACGAGCTCGACGTGGTGATAACGGATATGAAAATGCCGGGAATGGACGGCATGGAGTTTATGGAACGCATTGTACTGCGCCAACCGGATCTTCCGGTCATTATGATGACTGCCTTTGGCAGCGTGGAGAAAGCTGTCGAAGCGATGCGCAAGGGCGCTTTCGACTATATCTTAAAGCCTTTCAAAAACGAGGAATTAAAACTCACCATCAGCAAGGCGATCAGCCATTACCGTTTGGTCAGGCAGAATCGGCAGATGGCCCGCGAGCTGCAGGGTAAGTATCACTTCGGAAACATAATCGGCAAAAGTGTGCAGATGCAGCGCATATTCGACCTGATTGAAAAAGTGGCGCCAACGAAGGCAACGGTTCTCATAACGGGCGACTCGGGTACCGGCAAAGAGTTGATCGCCAGGGCAATACACTACAACAGCCCTCGAAAAGACCAGCCCTTTATTTCAGTAAATTGCGGGGCCTTGCCTGAAACACTGCTTGAGAGCGAGCTTTTCGGGCACGAAAAGGGCTCGTTCAGCGGCGCCGTCAGCCAGCGGAAGGGCAGGTTCGAACTCGCTCATGAAGGGACTCTGTTTCTGGACGAAATCAGCGAGATGTCTCCTCCGCTCCAGGTTAAACTACTTCGAGTTCTCCAGGAAATGGAGTTCGAAAGAGTAGGGGGCAGCCACACTTTGAAGGTCGATGTCCGGGTAGTGGCGGCCTCTAACCGGAATCTCAAGGAGGATGCTTCAAACGGGCGGTTCCGCAGCGATCTTTATTACCGCCTGAACGTGGTCCATGTCCATTTGCCTTCGCTGAGCGAGCGGACCGACGATCTGCCTATTCTTGTAAATCACTTCATTACCAAGTACGCAAAGGACAATCATCAGGAGTCGCTCTCCATCTCTTCGAACGCCATGGAACGCATTCTCGATTATCACTGGCCCGGCAACGTGCGGGAGTTGGAAAACGTGATCGAGCGGGCGATTATTCTTTCGGACGGACGTGAAATTTCGGTCAAGGACCTTCCCTCCGAAGTTAGAGAACACAGTGACGAAGCGCCCCCGACACTCGGTTTTCTCGCTGCAATAGGAGCACTCGCGGACGAAGTTAGAGTGCGCGGTGACGAAGCGCCCCCAACTGCCACGGCAGACCGGAAAATTCCCGATAGGGGCATTTTGCCCATTCCCGAACTCAGTGCCGGTGACCGTCTAAGCGATTCGGGATTTAAGGTGCGGCAGATGAGGGCAATGGCATTCATTAACACCCACGGGTTCATTACTAATAAGTATTACTCACAACTTGCCGAAATTTCCGAGCGTCAGGCCTTGCGAGAACTGAGCGAACTGGTCGCCTCGGGCAGGCTCCTCAGGATAGGGAAGGGAAGGGCCTGTCGTTATGTGCTGAGCGAGCCGGCTGTAATCTGACTGCAATTAAGTTTTTGTAAGACCTCGAAACCGGCGGCTGGAAAAAGCCGGGTAGAGTTACCAGGATTAAGATTGCCCCCGAGCGGTGCGCATCGCCCTTTCCTTTCAACATAGTATTACCCTTGGGCACATCCAGGCCCCGTCACTGTCCTGTTGGAGTTTGCCACAATAAATCGTACACGAGGGAAGAGTCTACCCGTGGGTCATTCTATTTTACCGATGTCCCACAGGAGATTGCCCCAGTTCGCAGCCTCACAATGAAACTCGATTGCCGCCCTTATCCGTCCTAGATGCGGATGAAGCATGTGGTTATAGTTCTTTTCACGGTACACGATCCTAATTAGAGATTCAGGAATCAATCAGCTTTGTCTTATTTCGAAAAAGGGGAAAAGATGGATATGGCCCCATTCTGGGCTAAGAGATGGAAGGCGCTGGGATTTGTTACGGCCTTGGGGTTTGTTTTTTCCGCTAACTATACCAACCATGGTCCGCTGGTGCCGACACTGATCAAAGACCTGAATATCACCCTGGCGCTGGCGGGGGCTCTGACCACCGCCATCTTTCTCACACACGGAGCCTTGCAGATACCTGGTGGAGCGCTGGCCGACAAGCTGGGGGCTAAAAGAGTAGCCCTGTGGTCGCTGATGATCATCACCGCAGGCAACTGTCTCATAGGCCTTTCCGACTCTTATTATCAGATCCTCGTGTTGAAGTTCATCATCGGCATCGGTACAGGTTCAGCTTTTATCGCCGGGGCCCGCTATGTTCCCACATTCTTTGCCGGCAAAGAAATCCAGAGGGCCCAGGGAGTTTATGGCGGTTCGATTCTTCTAGGATCCGGATTCGTCATCTATGGGGTCCCCCAGCTCCTGGCTGCCGTTGGCTGGCATGGCGTTTTCTTCGTCACCGGCAGCATGGCCGGAGTGTTTGCGGTGATGTGGCATTTTTTTGCTCCCGACACTCCCAGCCATACCACAAGTGTCAAGATCAACTGGACCAATGTCTTAGCCAACCCCAATATCTGGCTGCTGTCATGGGCGCAACTCGGCAGCTTTGGGGTTATCATTGCCGCAGGTGTATGGGTAAACACGTTGTTGATTAAAAGCATCCACCTGGATCCCAAAACCGCCGGTATGGTGGGTTCCACCGTGTTGTTACTGGGGATTATCTCACGGCCCCTGGGCGGGCTAATCCTTGGGCGAAATATTCTTTCCACCAAATCACTGCTGGTGTCGGCCAGTGCGGGCCTGGCTCTGGGGTTTGCCTGGATGGGTTTGTCCACTACCGTGGGCATGGCTGCCCCGGCCATCTTCTTTACCGGCATTATGGCCGGCTTGCCCTTTGCCGGCATCTTTAACGGCGCGAAGGACAATTGTCCGGCCACTCCCGGCGTGGCCATGGGATTTGTCAACACCTGGGGCGCCGCCGGCGTCATGATATTGCCGCCTGTCATCGGCCGGCTGGTTGATATAACCGGTACCTTTGTAAGCGGTTTCTATGTTTTGGCGGGCGTGGCCCTGGCCGCCTCCCTGGGTTGCCTGGCCCTGAAGCCGCCCAAGCCGGGGGTGGTGTGACGGCGGAGGACATGCCGGCGCGGTAATTGCCATTCCGGCTCTTTATGACGGGATTGCTGAGTTGGAGAGGATTACGGGAAGCAGACCACCAAGAAAAGAGATTTAGGGCTTGTCCGTAAATAAAGCCTTTGCGCTAGCATCCGGCTTTTGGCCTGCTTTGGCCGCTCCTCAATCGCAAAATCCTCAACGTAGCACAGCTACGCCTGCGGTTTTGCTCAATCTTCGCGACCAAATCAGCCTCAAAATCCGGCGCAATCCCTAGGAGGCTTATTTACGGACAAGCCCTTAAACAAATTTCGCAGGAGGGCCAGCCATGTCAATACTTCTCACATCACAAGCCGAACGGTATGGCGATCGGACGGGGATCATTGCTCCGGAAGGCAGCTTTGCCTATCGGCAACTCCTGGACGCATCGGGTAAGGTCGCGTCCTTTCTCCTGGACGGATCCAAAGATTTGCAACAAAGGCCGGTGGCTTTTTTGGCCCCTCCGGGGTTCCATTACGTGGCCTTGCAGTGGGGTATCTGGCGAGCCGGGGGGATTGCCGTCCCATTGTCTGTGTTCCACCCGAGGCCGGAATTGGAATACGTGCTCGATGACACGACCCCGGCTGCGGTGGTGGCACATCATGATTTTGTCAATCGGATCGATTCGGTGGCCGAGAAGCGCAATCTTAGATTCGCTTTGAGCACCGAGGCGCTGGACTATGTGGCTGGCCCTCTGCCGTCGGTTGTGGAGTCGCGGCGGGCCATGATTCTCTATACAAGCGGCACCACGGGCAAGCCCAAAGGAGTGGTAAGCACCCATGAAAATATTGCGGCGCAGATTACCAGTCTGGTTGAGGCCTGGGGATGGACCGGGGCAGATCGGATATTGGAAGTTTTGCCGTTGCATCACATCCACGGGATCGTAAACGTCATCGCCTGTGCCCTCTGGGTGGGGGCAGTGTGCGAGATCTTTCCAGCATTCGACGCACAGAAAGTCTGGGACCGCATTGCCCAGGGCGGTCTGACACTCTTCATGGCAGTCCCCACCATCTATGTAAGGCTAATAGACGCCTGGGAGAAGGCATCTGCTGCCGAACAGGAACGCATGTCCCGGGGCTGCCGCCGGATGCGGCTCATGGTGTCCGGTTCAGCGGCCTTGCCGGTCCCAACCTTAGAGAGGTGGAAGGAGATTTCCGGACATGTCCTGTTAGAGCGATACGGAATGACCGAGATCGGTATGGGCCTTTCCAACCCGCTGCACGGGAAGCGATCTCCAGGATGGGTCGGGACGCCATTGCCGGGGGTGGAGGTGAGGTTAACTGATGAAACAGGGGCGCCGGCAGAGCCCGGAACTCCGGGAGAAATCGTAGTGCGGGGCAAAACCGTCTTTCTGGAATACTGGAAAAGACCGGAGGAAACCGGCAAAGCTTTCCGGGACGGTTGGTTCTTAACCGGCGACGTTGCCCTGCAGGAAAAAGGGATTTATCGCATTCTCGGACGCAGCAGTGTGGACATAATCAAGACTGGCGGCTACAAGGTCTCGGCCCTGGAAATCGAAGAAACCCTCCTTACTCACCCGCACATCAAGGAATGCGCGGTAGTGGGAATACCCGACCCGGCCTGGGGTGAGCGGGTCGTCGCTGCGCTGGTGATGAGGGAAGGGGAGAGTTTGGATCCCGGCGCACTAAAGGCTTGGGGGAAGGAGCGGCTCGCTCCTTACAAGGTTCCCAAAGATGCGCTGGAGTTTCAGGAGTTGCCCAGAAATGCCATGGGAAAGGTTGCCAAACCCGATTTGAAAAAAATTATCGAAGGCCGTCAAGAGTAGCAGGCCTACCCGTACATCTGCCCTTGCCCGGCGCACGCGCCGGGAGCTTCTTTGAAACGCCGGTCTCGTGCGTGGTCCCCCCCAGGGTTTGGCCCCGCTGAAAGCGGGACCGTACGCATCGCAACACGACCCCGCTAATCCTTGAGGTTTTCCACGTTTTCGCCAAACGGCTTCGACGCGCTCTCGTTCTTGTCCGTCACTATCAGTTCCGCCGCAATTCCCGCCGCGACCGTGATGAGTTCGCGGCAAAACAGGGCGCGATCCCGGCTGAGCCAGTCTGTCCGCCACTGCGCTGTCAACTCCCTGCACAGGGTGTGACCGTTCTGAGCCTTGAACCGATTCGGAATCTGGTTAAACAGTCTGTAGAGACCGGGCCTGCCGTTAAGCTCCTCCTTGCCCTTCATCAGTGCCTCTTTCCCTTCACCCTCGGGAAGAGAGCTCCTTCCGTGGACTGCGCCGACCGCCATGACCGCACCGGTGAGCGCTCCGCAAGTGTCGCCAAAAAGCCCGATTCCACCGCCGAAGCCCGTTGCAAGTTTTTTGACCTCGGGAGGCAGCCCGGTGTCTGTCAGGGCCAAAACCGCTTCGGCAACACACTCGGCGCAATTGTATCCCAGAGAAAAATTCTTCCTGGCCCGTTGCTTTATCTCTTCGATTTTCTCTTGTCCGGTCATTGTTCAAGTCCTTTCTATTAGAACCTTGACATATATGAATCTAAAAAGCAAGCGGTGCGTCATGGGAAGCAGTCTTGGCACTATCAGGACACACCAAGGTTTTCGCAGTTGATGGCCTTTTCTCCCTCTCTATTTTTCATCCCTTGTGTCCCTAACCCGATTACTGCCCAATAGTCACAGTGACCGTTATATTTTTATGATCGCGTTCAATGAGGACCTTGTGGTTGGGACCACCCTGGGTCAGCGCTTGCCGAACTTCTTCGACGCTTCTTACCGGTGAGCCGTTGACTGAAAGTATGATGTCGCCTTTGCGCAAATTGGCTGCGGCTGCAGGGGTGTTAGACAAAATTGAGAGAATCTCGACTCCACGGCCCGAGGCCGCAGGCTGAACCGTAACGCCGAGCCGGGCCCGGTGCAAGGGTTCGGATTTGTCTGTTATGACGACGTAGTCCGCCAGGTTCGGGTCGAGTGTGCTGGCCGGGTAATTTATTGGGACCGGGGCTATGGTGCTGTAGTCGTGCGGTTTTCGTAGACGGGCGAGATAAGGGACCCCGAGGCGGTCGCTTATATGGCCTTTACCGATAGCGACCACAATTATGCATTTTCCCCCTGTTTGCTCCAAACGCTCCGCAAGGGTTTGAGCCATTGTCTCCTCCCAGGCGAGTTGCGCTTCGAAAAAGGATTGGAAATCTTTGATCTTATCCTTTTCATGCACCGTGTACTCCTTGCGGATACGGTCCCGGTTAGCGGGGTCGTCGAGATGGAATTCGCGGGCCACCTGGGAGCGCTCGTCGGGCGTAAGAGAACCAAGGCCGTTATGACCTATCTTTCTAACCACCTTATTTGGGGCGTTCAGGCAAATAATGGGCATGCGGTTCTGTTTCTGCCAGTCGATGAGGTCGCGGTAGAGAGAATAGGGAAATCCCCAGACCTCCTCCCATCCGACGTCTTTAAGAAAGTCCTCCTGGGACATTTCTCCCCGGACGTAACGGTCCAGAACCGGTTGCGCCGTTGTAGGAAACATCTCCATTGCCAGTTCAACGCATCGTCCTCCCTGAGAGAGCTTTTTAAGGACCGCGAGTTGAATCTTGTGATCTTCTGTGCTCGTGTGCATTTCCCCAACGTAAACGACGGATGCCTTGGAAAGCTCGCCTATAAGCTCGTCCATGCCGATCACATTGCCTGTGGCGGTCTCGACCACCGCGCCGACGTGAAGCTCCACCGGACCTGGCGGCGCAGATCGCGGTTGAAGCAATCCGCCGGTCGTGGAGCAGGCAGCCATCAGTGAGAGTGCAACGCAGATGAGGCCCATCGCGGCTATTAAACTGTGAGCGATACTTACCCGTTCGTGGAGCTGAGTGCATAAGTGCCATAGAACTCGAGCCATAGTCTATCCTTGAAATCTATAAGTGAGTTTCTCGCGCGCCGGTTTGGATGCCGAGCCTCCGGAATTTACTCTGGACAATAGAGCTTCCGGAGAATAAAATCACCTGGAATTCAAAGTGAGGTGATAAACTTCGTAGAAAGCCGCAGCGAAAGCGATTGGGTTTTGAGCCGCTGTTTTGTGGTTCGCTCCAGCTTTGCGGTTCGACACTTCCGGAAGACCTTTTTCGCTTCCTTCGCCGATGGAGTTACTATGAGCCCGGAACAAATGCAAGACAGAGCACTCGATCTTTTCAAGAAGCGATTCCACTGCAGCCAGGCGGTCCTTGCGGTTGGGCAGGAAAAGATTGGGAACGTCAACGAAGAAGTAATCAAGGCTTTAGGGGCTTTTGGGGGCGGGATCGCCGGCACATGCCGCGTGTGTGGGGCGCTGACCGGGGGCATTGCCGTGATTTCGAGCCTTTTCAGCAGGGGAAATCTCGAAAGTAAAGAGGACCCCAGGATGTGGTCGGTGAGCCATAAGTTCATCAGGGAATTCGAAACGCTGACCCAGGAACACAGCGGCACGAATTGCCGCGACATCGCCAAAATGGATTGGCAGGACAAAGAGATGGTGAAGGAATTTTACAGCAATCCGAACAGCCGAAGGAAAATCTGCATACAGCTCGTCGGCGACACGGCTTTCATGCTCGGAAAGCTGCTCGAAGAAGAAGGATTGGCCTGATAGAAATTTAGCGTGAAATAACGAACACCCATCCCGGACGGAAACCGGCTCTCCGCCGGTTTGTAAATCCCAGCACTAAATCCCATGGGACCTTCAGCCATTTTTAGCACCAGTCTCCAGAGAAAGATGAGACATGAAAGCGATAGAGGATCTCAAGGCCGAGCATGAGGGAATTCTTCTGATGCTTGATGTACTCGCAAGAATGTCGGAGAAGATCGCGGCTGGTAAAAGCGTCCCGACCGATCATGTGAAGCAGGTTTTGGATTTTTTGCAGGTTTTTGCCGACAGGTGTCATCACGGCAAAGAAGAGCGGCTCCTTTTTTTGGCGATGGAGGAGGCGGGGGTCCCGAAAGAAGGTGGACCGCTCGCAGTGATGCTCTCGGAGCACGGCAGAGGCCGGCAATTCATCGGGGAGATGAAGGACCTTGTTGTCTCTTACGAGAAAGGAGAATCGGGTGCTCTGTTGGTGTTCACAACCCCGGCGCTCCAGTATGTGGACTTGCTCAGGAGCCATATATGGAAAGAAAACAATGTCTTGTTCCCGATGGCCGAAAAAGCGGTTCCCGCCGATAGGCTGGAATTGATCGGGGAGCAATTCGACCGCTTCGAAAAGGAAGAGATCGGGCAGGGGACCCATGAAGCCTTTCACGAGATGATAAACAAGCTTTCGAAGATATACCTTTAGTGTTACCTGTTAGCCGCTTGATTCTGACCTCTTGCGGGTGGTTCCAATCGCATCCGGAAAGGGCCAAGGGCTTTCTTCAAAATATGTCGATTTCCGGTTGTTGGCCGTTCTGCGATCATTGCTATAAAATTTAGATTATTCAATCAGTGAAAGCCCAACCATTCGCCACTGTGACGCAGAGAGCTCAATGAGCAGTCATGTCTTGTCGCAGATCTTTGGCGGAATTTACGTTGTGGTGGAATTTGGGCCTGGAATCAGGTAAATTTATAAAGGGGTTGATTGATTACCGGTTTGGCCCTCCAGGATTTGCGCTTGTCCGATGTCCATCCAAAAACATGCGATGAGATACTGTTTGCAAATTGAAAAAGGGTCTTTGTGGACGGGAACTATCCAGGGCGAGAAGCACAGGAGTAGACAAGTGTTTGTGAATAGAATTCTCTGGGTTTTCTTGTTTCTGGTATGGGGTGGGTTGTTTAGCTCTCTTTGCGCGGGTGCCCCGCTGATGGTTGAGAAAAACTTGTTCGCAACGGACCGAAAGCCTCCCCCAGAGTTTGCGGATGCATCTGCCAAAGCCACTAAACTTGGAACGGCGATTGGAAACATCCAACTCGATGGGGTAATAATCCAGAGCAATTCAAAAAAGGCGGTGTTGCGAATGAAGGGCCACTCGGCCGGCGCGGCGGGCCAGAAAGGGCAACCCGCGTCTCCTTTCCTCACGGTTCGGGAGGGACAGATGGTCAGCGATTACCGTGTGTCGAAAATCGAATCCAAGAGCATCTTGCTCGAAAAGGATGGTCAAACATTTACTGTAGGTCTTTTTGCCGCAGATAAAGAGGTTACTCAATCACCATCGCTCCCCCTTGCTCCCGCTCCTGCTCAGCAGCCGATGGCTGCGCCCGGAGTTGCGCCGCAGGAAATGAGGGCCAATCGGCCTGCAGGTGTTCAGCTTCAGCCGGGCTTCAATCCGGCTAACCCGCAGCAGTTACCTCCGGGCGAGATGCCGCCCCCTTTTGACCCCAATGTTGCCAGTAGCCCGGCTTCTCAAATAAACATTGCGCCGAATGAGTATGCGCCCCCAATAAACCAGGACCCCAATCAGCCCGCCATGACAATTGAGGAAGCCAAATGAACCGACATCGGATGTCGGAGGGCGGAGGTCTGAATCTCAACGCTCCCTATGCACTCATGTATCCATCATAGGACTTCTGTCATAAGGGCTCCGTTTATACTCCGGCCGTTTTGAAGGCGTTGTTGACGATGTCCCTGGCCTCTTGCTGTATCTGGAGAAGGTGCTCCCTGCTCTTGAAGCTTTCCGTGTAGATTTTGTAAATATTTTCGGTACCGGAGGGGCGGGCGGCAAACCAGCCGTTTTTGGCTGCGACTTTGATTCCGCCAATTGGCGCCCCGTTGGCCGGAGCGTGGCTGAGCTTTGCCTCAATTTTTTCGCCTGCAAGTGTGTCGCATAAGATCATTTCAGGACCGAGTTTCTTTAGTGTGGATTTGCGTTCCGGGTTTGCCGGCTCGTCGATTCTTTCGTATAAAGGATTTCCGAACTGTTCGGTCAGGGAGATGTAAATTTGCCCAGGGTCCTTACCGGTCTTGGCCATGATCTCGGCGGCGAGCAGGTCCATAATTATGCCGTCTTTGTCAGTCGACCAGGCCGTTGAGTCCAGTCTCAAAAAAGAGGCGCCGGCGCTCTCCTCGCACGCAAATGCATATGAACCTTCAAGCAGGCCGCCCACAAACCACTTGAACCCGACCGGCACTTCGAACAACCTGCGGCCGATATGTGCGGAGACTCTGTCTATCATTGCGCTGCTGACGAGCGTTTTCCCAACACCTCCATTTTTTCCCCATCCCGGCCTGTTCTGGAAAAGGTACCAGACAGCAACCGAAAGGTAATGGTTCGGATTCATAAGCCCGGCGCTTCTGGTTACTATCCCATGCCGGTCGCTGTCCGGGTCGTTACCGAAAGACACGTCGAAGGAGTCCTTGAGTCCTATCAGCCTTGCCATCGCATAAGGCGAAGAACAGTCCATCCTGATCTTTCCATCCTTATCGACCGTCATAAAACCGAAAGCCGGATCGATGGTCCGGTTCACAATATCGAGCGAAATGCCATACATTTCAGCGATTGGTTCCCAGTAGGGCAGGGAAGCGCCACCCATCGGATCAACGCCGATTCGAATCCGGGCTGAACTGATCGCATCCATGTCGATTACACTTCGAAGGTCGCCCACAAACGATCCTATGAAATCGTGCAAAACTATCCGGCCGCTCTTAATGGCTCGCTCGTAAGGAATTCTTTTCACCTCGCGATTTTTCCCCCGCAGCAGCTCATTAGCCCTTCGCTGAATCGCCGTGGTTATCTCCGTGTCCGCGGGCCCGCCGTCGGGCGGGTTGTACTTGAAACCCCCATCCTCCGGCGGATTGTGAGATGGAGTTATTACGATACCGTCAGCCAGGGAGTCCTTGTTGCGGTTATGTGCTAGAATGGTGTGCGAGATCACCGGGGTAGGTGTATATCCCCGGTCTGACTGGATCACTATGTCAACGCCGTTTGCGGCGAGTACCTCGATTGCCGTAGCGAAACTTGGTTCTGAAAGAGCGTGCGTGTCCTTTCCAAGAAAAAGGGGACCCCGGATGCCGCTTGTTTTGCGGAATTCGCAAATAGCCTGGGCTATTGCAAGTATATGGTCCTCATTGAAAGTATTTTTGAAAGACGACCCCCTGTGGCCGGAGGTGCCGAATTCGACGAGCTGGCTTTTCTCTGAAGGGTCCGGATGATTGGTGTAGTAGGTGGAAACCAGCCTGGGAATATTTACCAGAATTGATTGCGGAGCGGGTTTCCCGGCCAGGGGGCTGACACCCATACGTGTTCTCCTGCGCGTTGTCGGCTGCAATATGAAAAAGGGGCGTCTCTTGATCGGGAGTCACCCAGTGTCAAATTACCATTTTTAGATATTAATTATCATTTTTTGTAAAATCCGCCTTTGCATCTGTTGGTTTCCGAAAAAAATGAAACCGGAGAGCAGGGTGTATCCGCTCCCTGAACTTGCATTTAATTCCGAACAAACATTTTCGAAACGATCCGCTTGAAAAAGACTCCCGAATGTGATTTATACCAAACCAATCCCAATCCACTGATCCTTCCGAATCGGTTTTCGTCTTGTTTTCTTCCGATCTTGCTCCTGGATCGCGGGCTGTTTTGGTTTTGTGTCAAAATCGAGGCAATTTCTGTTGCTCGATGAAGATGGTATAATTTGCTGCTAAATTTGACCTGGCTTAGCGAATGTGTGTGCAGATCCAATTTATAACCGATCTATCCACATCATGGGGGCGCAGCGCATGAACGACTTTTATGAATTTCTCACCGGGCCTGCCCTCTGGGCAGCTTTTATAGTATTTATCGTGGGCCTCATTGTGCGGCTGACCTATCTTTATGGAATTAGCAAGGAACGCGACAGGGTATTATATAACCACGTGAATGTGAAATGGGCCATTCGTTCAATCGTACACTGGCTGATCCCGCTTGGAAGCGTAGGATTGCGGAACCAACCAGTTTTCGCAATTGCCTTTTTCCTGTTCCATATTTGTTTGCTGGGCGTTCCTATCTTTTTGCTTGCGCACAATATGCTCTGGCAGGAAGCATTTGGCGTCGGGCTTCCTTCGCTGCCCGATTCTATCGCAGACGCTCTAACGGTGGTCTTTCTGTTGGCGGCTGCAGTCCTGCTGCTCAGAAGAATAGTCCGCGCGGAAGTGCGGTTTCTGTCCACGGCCTGGGATTATTTTCTACTCATTTTGACGAGTGCGCCTTTCGTTACGGGTTTTCTCGCATATCACCAGATCGGCCCTTATAAACTGACTATGATTCTGCATGTTCTTTTAGCTGAAATACTCCTGATCATCATACCATTCAGCAAGCTTGGCCATATTTTCCTTTTCTTTTTTTCGCGCGTTTCTTTTGGATTCGAGATGGGACGGCGAGGGGCGCGGACCTGGTAGCCGTCCGTTCAGAAACAGTCTGAAGGGAATTAGGATTTATTCGAGAGGAGAAGCGGAAAAATGAGTGACGCGCTTCAAAAGCCGATCAATACGAAAGTGATAAAAGAGCTTTTGGACATAAACGATAGCGCAAGGATCAGGACCTGGCTGAGTATTTGTGCGAGCTGCGGCCTTTGCGCGGAGAGCTGCTTGTTCTATCTTGCAAAAAATAAGGACCCCAAGCTGAGTCCAGCATACAAGGTAAGGACAACGCTGAAAGAACTCTATCGCAGAAAAGGCGAGGTGGACCGCGAGTTTTTGGAGAAATGCTACAACATCATCTGGGGTGAATGCACGGCATGCAGGCGATGTTCGCTCTTTTGTCCGTTCGGTATTGATATATCCATAATGATCGCCACTATGCGGGGGATCTGCCACTCTCAGGGGATTGCCCCGGCAGGCCTGCTCAAGGCCTCGGATAACTACCGCGCTTCAGGCAATCAGATGGCCATGAGCAAGGAGGACTTCGTCGAAACCTGCACATGGATGGCGGAGGAAACAGCCGAAGAGATGAGGGGGCTCGAGATCCCGATCGACAAGCAGGGTGCTAGAATAATGTATACGGTCAATGCCCGCGAACCCATGTACTATCCGCAGGATATTGCGATGGTGGCCAAGATATTTACTGTGGCCGAGGAAGATTGGACAATGCCCAGCACCGGCTGGGACGACACCAATCTGGCCATGTTTGCCGGGGATAAAGCCTTGGCGGGCCAGATTGTAAAAAACATGTACACTAAGGCCCTGGAGCTCGGGGTCCAGGCGATCGCAATAACCGAATGCGGGCACGCCTACAGGTCGGCCCTTTTCGAAGGCCCATACATGTTGGGTTACCGTGACGGCAAACCTCCCCTTCCGATCGTCCACTCAGTGCGCCTTTTTTATGAATACCTGAGGGACGGCCGGATCAAAATCGATCCGGACAAGATGCTCGAAGAACCCGTAACTTACCAGGACCCCTGCAATGTTTCCAGAAACGGGGGCCTGTGGGAGGAGGGCCGGGCAATTATGAAGTACATCGCCAAGGATTTCCGCGAAATGACGCCCAACTCCATCTATAATCACTGCTGTGGGGGCGGGGGCGGTTTTATTCCAATGGGGGCCGAGTTCAAGAAAAGAAGGATTGAGTCTGGAAGGATAAAGGCCGAGCAGATAAAGGCGACCGGCGCAAAGATTGTCATCTCTCCCTGCCATAACTGTTACGATCAGATCAAGGACCTGAACACTGAGTATAATCTAGGGGTCAAGGTGATTCAGTTCAAAGAGGTGATCTCAGAGGCGATGATCGTTCCGGAGAAGTTTAGACCTGTTGATACCGACGATGAGGAAGCGCAGGATTAACTCGACGGGAAAGAGCTTTCGAAACGGAGCTGCAAAGAAGGAAATTCCAATGACATACATAAAACTTTTCCTGGTTGTCCTTGTTCTTGCGGTGTTTGTCCCGCCGGCTCATTCCCAGGATGATACCTTTGTGCTTAATCATAGCGAGATTGGAAAGCACCAGAGACCGCTGGTCGAGTTCAATCACAAGCTTCATGCGGAAAACAAGCTGGATTGCACTCGGTGCCATCATGATTTTGATGCATTCCTGAATAACCGGGGCGGGGAAGGGCAGACCTGCGATACCTGCCACAAGAAGGAAGCCGAGGATGACCAGCCTTCGCTCAAGGATGCTTTCCACTTTCAGTGCAAAACCTGCCATGAGAACATGAAAACCGGGCCGCTTACCTGCGGCGAATGCCACGTCCGCAAGTAGTTCGATGTGCTCGGCATGGTTTCCCGTTTCTTCCAACAAATCGGCGCGTTCTTTCTTCAATAAAGCTTTTCTCGCTTTTCTTCGCTTCGCGGTTGTAGCATACTGAGTGCTGTGCTGCGCCGTTGTGTCGCGTTCTGCGAAAACTTTGTCCATCGAGAGATTCATAGGTCGATCATCTTGTTCTACTTCTAATAATGTCTACAGGAGCTATTCCTTGACGGAAAGGAGGTCTGCAGCGCAAGCGGAAGTTTCGCCCGGATCGAGTTGCACAAATATCGACAGGCAAATTCTTGATGTGTAATCCCGTGTGTCTCAAATTGTCTTTCCCCTTTTTTTTAGCAGCCCACTCGCATTGAAGGAGGCGATTTATGTCCGGGGCATTCCAGAATTACGTGAAGAATAAGTTTAAAAAGCCCGGCCCGCTTAAAGGAATCCGTGTCCTGGAGGTCTGTACGCTCCTGTTCGGACCGGCGGGTCCGTCCTTTCTGGGTCAAATGGGGGCAGAGGTTATCAAGATTGAGCTTCCCCCACTTGGCGATGTGACGCGATCACTCAATCCTTTCGGCTGGTTTTACAAAGAGCAAAGTCCTGCATTCATGCACATCAATCCAAATAAACTCTACCTTGCCCTGGATCTGCATGGCGATAAAGGCCAGGAAATTTTTAGAGAGCTTGCGGCAAAGGCAGACATTATAGAATTCAATATGCGCCCTGGAGTTCCCGACCGGTGGAATGTGGGCTATGAGCGGGTCAAGGAGTTTAATCCCGGCATTATTTACATCGAGAAAAACGGTTTCGGACAATGGGGCGAGTACGCAGAAGAAAACCGGCCATCAAACGATGGCGCCGCCCAGGCATTGGCAGGCTTTGCATGGATTTCGAGCTTTGCGGGCCGTCCCCCTCTAAAACAGTCCATCTGGGTGTGCGACGTGTTCGGAGCATTGATGGGCGAAGTAGCTGTTCTGTCCGCTCTCCATCATAGGAAGAGGACCGGCCGGGGGCAGTACATAGAAATGTCTCAAATCGAGAACATAATGAGGCCGATGGGATGGGTGTGGCCCTACCAGCAATTCGCCGGGAAAAGCGCTGAACCATCGGGAAACAGGGACCAGTGCATCTGTCCTGCCGATACCTTTTTGTGCAGTGATGAAAAATTCGCTGCTATTGCCGCTCCGGCGCCCGAAGAGTTCAGGGGCCTCTGCGCAGCGATGAAAAGACCTGAACTGGCAGAGGACCCCAGGTTCAGGGACCACTCCGACCGGCTCAGAGAAGAGAATGCTCTGGCCATTCTCAAGATTATTTCCGATTGGGCGATAACAAAAACCGCTGACGAGGTTGAATCTTTGGGGAAGGAGTTCGGGTTTGCGGCCGTTCGTCTCAACAATGCCCGGGATATGAATGAGGACGCCCATCGAAGGGCTCGGGGTTTTGTAAAGGAGATCGACGATCCCATGTACGGCCTATACGTGGACCATGAATTTCCGGTTATGATGTCCAAAACACCCCCCAAGACCAAATGGAATGTACGACCGGTGGGTTTTGACAATGACTTCATCATGGCGAAAATTCTCGGGAAGAGCCAGTCCGAGATCGAAGGCCTCTACCGTGATGGAGCCATTGGCAAATGGAAAGATCAGCAGGGCCGCCGGCCGCCTGCGGATTGGGACCAGAAATCCGGCGTCATTTTGAGGAGGTGATGAAAATGAAAGAGCGAAAAAGACCAAACTGGGCTGATTGGGCTGATAAGATAAGGTCTTTGGACGACCCCGCCAAGGCCTTCGAAAAACCGGAAGCGCTGGATGATCTCGTCGTTCTGGACCTCAGCTCCCGCAGCATGGCGGGCTGTTTTTGTTCGTCATTGCTGGCGGAATTGGGCGCAAAAACCATTAGAATCGAGCCTCCCGGCGGCGATCTGATAAGGACCTACTCCCCTGGCGGAATTAAACATCAGGGTACCGGTCTTGCTTACCTTCAGGAGGGGAGAAACAAGTTTCACATCACCCTTAACCTCGAAACTGAAGAGGGCAGGGAGATTCTTAAATCACTTGCAGGCCAGGCCGACATAGTGATCGAGACCTATCCGGCCGGAACGATGGATGAGTGGGGGATCGGTTACAAAGAGTTAAGTGCGGACAATCCCCGTCTTATCTTTTCTTCCATTACGGCGTTCGGTCAATTTGGTCCGGAAAGTGTCAACAGGCAGTACGACTACGATAATGTCAGTCAGGCCCGGTCGGGAATTCAGTACCAGACGGGCGAGGTTCTGCCTCAGGGTTCCAGTTGCCGGGAGAAGCCTTATGCAGTTCCGACCAAATCGGGTCCCTGGATGGCGTGGGCTACATCCGGAACATTTGCTGCGGTAGGAATCCTTGCGGCCCTCTATCACCGGGATATGACCGGAGAAGGACAGGCAATCGACGTGGCGACTCCTGAAGCATACGAGCGATTGAATGACTATGCCCTTCACTGGTATGCGGACCAGCAGGTCGTCAACGAACGATTCGGGAGCCTCGATGCCTGCCTGTGGCTCTATGGATTTTACCCGACCAAAGATGGCGGTGTCTTTCTCGGGGGACTCCGCCTGGAAATGTGGCAGGCCTTGGTGGATATGCTGGGCAAGTGGGATGAATGGGGGGCCGGCGAATGGAAATCACTTGCCCCCTTTACTCAGAAGGACTGGCAGCTTAAGTACCAGTCCATGATCGATCCGCTCACCGCGCAGTACACGAGCAAAGAGTTGACCGATAAGTCAATCGAGTACTCTAAGAGTGGGCGCTTGGCCCCTATTACTCCGGTTGTGGCCGAAATCGTCTCGCCCTGGAAAACGATGCAGGATGAGAACTGGAAGGACCGGGGCATGTTCACCCCTGTAGAGGACCCGGTTTACGGCCCCGTCATCTGCGCCCAGGCGCACTGGAAGGCCACCGAAACACCGCCTAGGACAAAATGGGTCTGTCGCCCCGTTGGCTATGATAACGGATACATTTATCTTAAATACCTTGGCTATGGTCCTGCGGCTCTAAGAGATTTGGAAGCCAAAGGGATCGTTTAAACCGATACTCCTAAAATCCCGGCCTGTTCAGTCCCGGGCAGGCCGGGACTTAGAGTGATTGCGCCCTGGATGCCGTTAGGCCTCGTATGATAGACGTATAAACCACCCTGATGCGCTTTCCGCACAGGCCGATCCCCCTGCCGATGGATATTTCGTATCCATCCGTATTCATAAAAAATCCCGATTGCAGATAAACAAAGGATAGAGATTCTGATCTGCGCCGGCCATGGTCTTGAAAAACCGGTGTTTCATGAACACATTCAATGAGATGACTCGGATCTTGTTTTATTGCCCCATTGCTAATAAAATTAGGGCCTCAATTCAGCAAAACACAAGGATGCCACTTGGAACCACAAGCCGGAGCCAGAAAAAAAACCTGCTACTATAAAACCCTGGGTATTTCGGTTCGGGCTTCCCATCAGGAGATACGTAGCGCTTTTCGTTATCTGGCTATGAAGCTGCATCCGGACCGAAATCCAGGCAATGCCATGGCGGCCGAACGTTTTCGGGAAGTCCGCAAGGCGTATGAAATACTTAAAGATCCTGCCGCACGCCGAAAATACGATAGGGTTCGCGGCTACCGGAAGTCAAGGAAGACCTACTCTGACTCATCCTGGACGGACATTCACAACGCAGGCGGCGAGGCTTCTTCATTCGATGAGATATTTCAGGACTTGTTCGGGATAGGCAAGCGCCAGGTACGGACCATCCATGGCTGCGACCTCAGGTTCGACTTGCAGATTTCGAGAAGCTCTCTTCAAAACGGGGGCTTTCACGAAGAAATCAGTTATATGAGGATGGTCTATTGCCGACATTGTAGTAACGGGTCCAGGAGTTCCGGATGCCAGTTGTGCGGTGGGATCGGGGAGTGTGAAGAGGCCTGCTCGCTACGAGTATGGATTCCGGCGGGAATCGTGGACGGAACAAGGATTCGGGTGGCAGGTGCAGGTGATGCCGTCTTGCCTGCGGCGGCGCCCGGGGATCTGATTCTGCTTGTGCAGATCATAGATGGGAACTGAGGTAAACAGAGATGTCAACCGGCGAAATGACTCATATCGACTCGCAGGGCCGACTGAGGATGGTGGACGTAAGCGAGAAGGAGGCATCCCAACGGGAAGCCCGGGCGGAGGCCTTTGTCAGCCTCTCAGGTGAGACTCTACGGCGCATTTGCTCGGGGGATATCTATAAAGGAAATGTTTTTGAGGCTGCGAGGCTTGCCGGAATAATGGCTGCCAAAAAGACCTGGGAGCTTATTCCGCTTTGCCATCAGATTCAGTTGACCGGTATCGAGGTGGATTTCTTCCCCGATGAGTCGAAAAGCGAGATCAGGATCAGTTCGCGTGTCAAAACCAACGACAGGACCGGTGTCGAGATGGAAGCACTCGTTGCGGTAACAAACGCGGCCTTGACGATTTACGATATGTGCAAGTCCATCGATCGTGGAATGACCATACGCAATACGCGCCTGACTTTCAAAACTGGTGGAAAGAGCGGTCCCTTTGAGCGTGGTTAGCGATCCAGGGATTACGATTCCACTTTACTCTTGATGGCGATTATGTTACTCGCTAACGTTTAAATCTGCCAGCGGAGTCGGAATATGGATAAGGAAACCCAAGCATATTTCAAGGAAGTCCTTCTTAAGAGGCTCGATGAGCTCTATTCGGAAGCCGAAAAAACAGTGGCCGGGATGACCGATAACGAGGAGAATTTCCCTGATCCTACCGACCGCGCTACCCTTGAATCGGACAGAAACTTCATCCTGCGCATCCGCGACCGTGAACGAAAGCTTATCATGAAGATACGCGAGGCGCTGCAAAGGATCGAGGAAGGCCATTTCGGACAATGCGACGAGTGTGGCGACGATATCGGAAGAGAGCGTCTAAACGCCAGGCCTGTCACGACTTTGTGCATCGAGTGCAAGCGAAAGCAGGAAGCCACGGAGCGCGCCAGGGGCACATAGTTTTGAGATCAATAATAAAATATTAGACCGCTCTTTCAACGCGCGAGACATCGCCTGCCCAAACGGTTTCCTGTGAGCCATCTTCTCTGAGCAGCAGCAGCGCCCCCTCGGGAGTGAAGCCCTGCGCTTTCCCCATTATTTCACGGTCTCCGCATACCACCGTTATTATTTTGCCCAGGACCTCCGAATGTGCCTCAAACTCGGGGATCATTACCGAGAGCCCCTTTTGGAGGAAATGGTCGTAGTCCCGCTCGAATTGGCTGAGAAATTCTAGAAGCACTCTCTGTCTTTTGACGGCGAACCCCACTTCCATGGCTATCGAGGTCGCAGGGTATCGAAAAGGTCCTCCCAACTCGTCCCCGCTGTGATTTACATTAATTCCTATTCCCATAACGATGAATCGTGAGAAGTCCTGGTCTGACTGTGTCTCGGTCAGAATTCCTGCGGCTTTCCGCCCATTTATCAATACGTCGTTTGGCCACTTTATCGAGGCAGTGATGCCGAATTCTTGGCGCAGCATCTTCACAAGAGCCAGAGATCCGATATAGGCTGACTGGGGCGCAACGCTGACCGGCAAAGGGTTTCTGAGCAGCATCGAGAGATAAATCCCGCGGTTGGGATAGGATATCCACTGCCGTCTGAGGCGGCCGCGCCCTTGTGTTTGTTCCTCTGCGACGACCAGGGTCCCGTGAGGGGCGCCCTCTACAGCCAGGAGCAAAGCATAATCGTTTGTGGAGCCTATGGTCCTGAGATAATGATACGAATGCGCGAGCCACTGAGTTTTTAAATTTGGGACGATCTCCTCATGTGCAAGTGAGTCCGGCACGGCTAGGAGTCTGTAGCCTAGCTTGGGTCGGCTCTGGATCTCGTAGCCCATCTCTTTGAGCCTGTTTATATGTTTCCACACCCCTGGCCGGCTGATTGCAAGCCTTTCGGCAAGACCCACCCCGGATACAAAGCTTCCCTCATTTTGCTTGAGGATTTTCAGAATTTCCAACTGCGTTGGTCTTGTCGGCCCCCTCGGGCTCATTTGCTTTATCCCATGCGTGGTTGCACAATCACGTCAAAAACCGATTCTTACAAAGTCACCATCACTTCAGGCGCAAAGGTAAACCCGCTGCAACCAGGAAAACCGAAGCGCAGATTCGAGCGAGCCTCTGGTTGGTTAATCCTGAAAGGTCCCGGAACTTTCGTGCGAGCGGGTTGTCCGGCACGATTCCTCCGCCTACCTCATTGGAAATTATCACCAGGGGATAGTTCGCAGCCTTTATCGCCTCGCATACTCCATCAACGGCCTGTTCGGCCTCAGTGGATGCAGAACAGAGCACGTTGCTGAGCCAAAGCGTTATGCAATCCACCATAACAGGCTTGCTTTGGCCCTTGAGGTTTTTCAGCGCGGCCGAAAGATCGAGCGGCGATTCGATGGTCTGCCAAAGGTCTTTGCGGCGCTCTCTGTGTAGTCCTATTCGCAGTTTCATCTCGTCGTCCAGAGCCTGGGCGGTTGCAACATAGACGTAAGGCGGAGGGAAGTGGTTCATAACCGATTCGCCCCAGGTGCTTTTTCCGCTTCTGGCGCCACCAAGTACCAGCAAAGGTGTTCTGAAATCCTTGTCGGGGGAAACCATTAGTATTCACCCGGGGCGGCGACATAGCGCGACAGATGTTCGGATATAAGCCGGTCAACCATGTGGGGTAGGGGCTCCCTGATGGTTCCTACAACCGCGATGGGTTCCTGGGTAAGAGGCAGGATCAGCTTTGTGGCTTTCGATTCGCCTATCGCCCGGACCATAGAAGGCGTCATTTCGCCCATCATCGCATTTGCAAGCAGGATGGCAATAGGGCCGATTATTATATCCGCCTGCGCCGCGCTGTGGCGGATAGCGTTTTCACCGGTCGCGCCCCGGTTCGCTCCGGCTTTCATCATCTGTGCTGTGGCAATAGCGTTTGTTCCCAACGCCCATAGTTCGGTGCGCTCGGCAAAAACTTCTTTTATCCGCTTTATTATAGCGGTGCCGATACCGCCACCCTGTCCATCTATGACAGCAATTCGGATCAAAGAATTTTCCTCCATGCCTGGTGAGAGTTTTCACCTCGGGTTCACACCCGAATGCTCCATGCTCTGAAAAACTCGTGATACCTGATCAAAAAAACCTCATCCGACCGGGTTTTCACCCGGAAATAGAGCATGGGCATTCGGGTGGAATCAATTCGGCCTTCATACCATCTATCGACGATTTGCTCGATGTGGCGCTCTTCGCCGCGCCATACAAAAGAGACAGGTTCCTGCGCTCCCTTGTATTGGTCGCGGGTCGAGACTTCGATGCTTTCGAATTCCATTTTGCACCCCGGTCACGTTTTCAGGATACTACTTCTTTGGCTTTTTTTTTTCAATGAAACGCATATGAATGGAAAAGTGGATATAATTAAAATTAAAAAGAACCATATGTTCGGTCTGTAGCTTTGTCTGGAAAGTTTCGGGCTGCAGGTAGTTGAACTGGAGGAATAAAAATGATGCGAAGGGTCCTGTTGGTCATTGACATGCTAAATGATTTTCTCCATCCGGCGGGCGCCCTCTATTGCGGCGTAGAGGCCAGGAAGATAATTCCCATTATCAGGTCACTCATTGACCAATTTGCCATCAGTGGAGACCCGGTCGTTTTTTTGCGGGACGCCCACGCTCAGAACGACAAGGAGTTCGAGCTTTTCCCCCCGCACGCGATAAAGGGGACCTGGGGGTCTGACTTAATTTGGGAGCTTGCGCCGGGTCCTAATAGTTCTATAGTGGACAAGGCTCGTTTTTCCGGGTTTTTTGGAAACAGGCTTGCCGATCTGCTCGCAGAGATCAATCCCGATGAAGTGTGGGTTACCGGAGTTCTGACTTCCATTTGCGTTATGGATACGACCGGGGGCCTGCGAGACCGGGATTATGAGGCGGTGATCCCCGTAGACGCCGTTGCCGATATTGATCCGGTCTGGCATGAATTAGCCTTGGAGCGGATGAAAAAGGTCTACGGCGCCAGACTGACAAGGATTGGTGCTGGAAGACAGGAAATTCCGGCGGCTGCGTAGCGTGAAGGATGCCTCCCGCTCTCGCCTATCGCGTGTGACAGACATATCCTGGGTTCGTCCTCCGCGCTACGCCCACAGTCGCCGCTTTTGCTCAGTGGCGCGTACAGCCGGGCGAAACAGCACTTTCAGATTGCCCAGCGCCGGGCCGAAGGCCCTCAGTCCTGTTTCTCTGCATGGCTGCGCGCACGGTCGCCGCTCTTATCGTGTCAGGCGCATTCTTTCGAGCAATGTATTATAAGGTATTATATAAGTCTATTATGCGAGGGAATATGAAACCTTGGGAGCAATACGCGCCGGAACTGATCGCCGATCTCTATGAACTTACAATGGCTGAGAGTTATCTTCAGGAAGGGGTGACCGGCGAGGCGACCTTCAGCCTTTTCATAAGGGATTATCCGGCGGATCGTTCCTGGTTCGTCTCAGCAGGACTCGAGAGCCTGCTCCGGATTCTTCCCGATTTCCGCTTCAGCGAGGAATCGCTCAGATACCTTGTTTCCCTTGGGAAGTTTTCCACCGGGTTCATAGACTACCTTCGCGGTTTTCATTTTTCGGGAAGCATACGGGCTATTCCGGAAGGACGCATCTTTTTCCCGCAGGAGCCTATCCTGGAGGTAACCGCTCCGATGATAGAAGCTCAGATCATCGAGACTCTGGTTTTGAACGTGATTCAGCTTGAGACTATGCTGGCCAGTAAAGCGGCGCGGGTGTCATCGGTTGCGTCAGACAGGGGACTCATAGACTTCGGGATGCGGCGCACACACGGTGTGGACGCGTCGGTAAAAGCAGCTCGATCAAGCTACCTGGCCGGTTTTCTGGGCACCAGCAATCTGCTCGCCGGAAAAATATATGGGATTCCCGTATTCGGTACCATGGCACATTCCTATATTACCAGTTTTCCCAGCGAGCTTGAGGCCTTCCACGCCTTTGCGCGTGCGTTTCCGGACAATACAGTGCTATTGGTTGATACCTATGATTGCATTGCCGGCACAATCAAAGCGGTCGAGGTGGCGATAGCTTTGCGGGAAAAGGGAAACAAACTTTTAGGGGTCCGGCTGGACAGCGGCGACCTGGCCGATTTGAGCAGGAAAGTGCGGCTCATTTTGGATGAAGCAGGCCTGGTTGATGTAAAAATAATGGCTAGCGGGAATTTGGATGAATATCGGATTGAGAATCTCCTGAACTGTGGGGCGCAAATCGATTTCTACGCTGTGGGCACCCGGATGGGCGTTTCCGCTGACGCCCCCTGCCTCGATATTGTCTATAAGCTGGTTGAATATGAAGGCAGACCCATACTCAAGCTCTCCAGCGGGAAAAAAACCTGGATCGGTAAAAAGCAGGTCTATCGCTTCTTTGGCGCCGATGGGAAGATGGATTTTGACCGTGTGTGCCTGCTCGACTCCGGACATCAGGAAGGGGAGCCTCTGATCGAGTTGATTGTTGAGAAAGGGCAAAGGGTTAGGGCGCCCGAGTCTCTACTGGAAATCCGGGCGCGTTTCTCGGAGGAGTGGCGAAAGTTTCCGGAAATATTCAAACCACTTCACCCCGGGCAGGTTTATCCTGTCGAAGTTTGCCAATCACTTAGGGAGTTGGACAGTAAAGCTTCCCGGCTCAAATGGCGTGAAGAGGTTGAGGGGAGGCTTGTGAATCGTATGGTTGCAAAAAGATGAGGCTCGGCTGCGAGTCATGATGACGCGACGCCGGCCCCCGGCCTGCCGATACCGGTTTTCCTCCATAACCAGATCGCTCTCCGCTGTTTTATGCCGGGGAGCAAATACTTAAGATCGTGCTGAAATTCCATATCGCGATAGATCCTCTTACCTGTCTCAGGACCTCCACAGCCCAGCCCCCCACCCGCGAGGTGCTCTGCGTCTCCTACTCCCCACCACGCTAAAACCCCGCCGGCAGCCAGGACCATGGAAGCAAGACTGCTAATGTGTTCGGGCTCCAGCTTTAATGCGCGCATGGTGATCAGTTCGAATCTATTGGCATGCTCTTCAACCTTTGAGAAGTCCTGCCACCTCCCGTGCAAAACCCGGATTCCTTTCAGCCCCAGCGTAGCGGCCACCGCAGTCAGAAAACTGACCTTTTTCCTGCTCGAGTCGAGTAGGACCATTTGGAGATCGGGATAAACAATCTTCAGAGGAATTCCAGGAAATCCGGCGCCTGTGCCAACGTCCAGCGCATATCCTGATGAGGGAAGAAATCTCGCGGGCAGGATGGAATCAAGGAGATGTTTAACTATTATTTCTTCCCTGCCCGTTATTCGGGTGAGATTGAGGCGTAAGTTCCACTCGATCATGAGTTGAATATGCAGGCTCAAGAGTTGGGCCCGCCTTTCAGTGAGCGCAATCCCTGCATTGTCTGCAAATTTCAGGATAAGATCGGTGAATTCCTTGTCCAAGGCCGTCCCCGTAAGTGTGCATAGCCTTCGACTAAATTAGTTTCCATCCGGAAAGGGTCCTTTTCCGCCCTGGGGCGGTGGGACCGCCAGCCGACTTGGCCGCTGCCTTCGGCGGCGGCACAAACATGATCTCGACGCTCCGCGAGGCGGTACCCATGTACGCCTCCGCGCAACCCCTCGATTTCCTTGCCAGTACGAAAAATGCCTCCTTTTCGAACAGAAACCTCGCGGGGCGTGGAATTTGCTCCGGAGTTTCCGGATGGACGGCTAATTATATTTTGGGCTGATTATAATGCGTAAATGCAGATACAAACGTCGGGCTATTTTCCTACGCAAAACTGAGTGAATATACTGTCGAGCAATTCGCCGTCATTTTCCCAGCCGAGAACGGCCTCAAGCTGCCTTCGCGCTCCTTCGAGCTCGAGGCTGACCAGTTCGCCATAGGCGTTGGAGCCCAGGAGTTCTCCAGCCCTCAGAAGGGTGCTCATCGCCATTTCGAGACATTCCTTTTGCCGCATGTTCGGCACGATTTCCGATCTGCAACTCTCCAATGGCCGCATGATGAAAGCCTCGGCCATGTAGGTCTTGAGACGCTCGATGTCTGAGGGATTCTTTACGGATAGCCTGAAGACCGGACCCGGACCGGGAAAGCTTCGCTGAACTCTTTCGATGGGAAAGGCCGGGGGAAGATCGCTCTTATTGAGCAGCACGATGCAGCGCGAGCCGCCAACGGCCTCGTAGACCTTCTGGTCTTCGCTCGTAAGAGGTCTGCTGTTGTCAATGAGCCAGAGCACCACGTCGGCTTCGGATACCGAGCGGATCGTCATTTCGATCCCGCACGATTCGATTTCATCCGGCCGATTGCGAATTCCGGCCGTATCCAGAATCCTAACCTGTACTCCTTTCAAAACAAATGTGTCTTCGATAACGTCTCTGGTAGTACCGGGGGCCGCTGTGACGATGGCCCGGTCCTTGCCGAGCAGGGCGTTGAGCATCGAGGACTTACCGACGTTTGGTTTTCCCACCAGCACCAATGTGAGTCCATCGCGCAGCACGCGTCCTTCTTCGTACCTGTTCAAGATGGTCTTGAGGGGTCTTGTGACTCCCTCCAGCACCTCCTCCAGAAGCGATTCATACCCGGGGGCTTCTTGCTCCGTTTCTTCAGCAAGGTCTTCCGAAAAGTCTATAAAAGCTTCGAGACGTGTTTGTACCTGGATCAGCGTTTCGCGCCATTTTTCAATGAGTTGTCTGAAATCTCCGCGAAGATGGCGGTTTGCCAGAAGCATTCCCTGTTCAGAGCGGGAACGAATTATCTCTATAACCGCTTCAGCCTGTGAGAGGTCGATTCGTCCGTTCAAAAAGGCGCGGCGCGTAAACTCTCCTGGCTGGGCGAGCCTGGCGCCGGTTGCCAGGACGAGTTCGAGAATGCGGTTGAGCACTGCGTACCCGCTGTGGCAGTTAATTTCGATAACGTTCTCGCAGGTATAAGTTCTGGGCGCCGCCATGAAGCTCAGCAACACTTCGTCCACCACCTGGCCTGAAATAGGGTCTTTGATCCAACCGTAGTGGAGGGTGTGTGACCTTAAGGTTCGAGTGGGATCTTTGGGCGTGAAAATCTTTCGGGCCATATTGAGCGATTCGGACCCGCTTAATCTGATCAAGCCGATACCTGCTTCGCCAATGGGGGTGGCTATCGCGCAAATGGTATCCTGGAGGAGTCTGAAGTCCATGATAAATTAACGGTTGCTATTCCGTTTTTTCCTCGGTTTGCGGGGAGGCCTTTGTCTTCTTTACCGGGTAAATTACGACGCGTCGGAGATTCCCCTCGCCCTTGCTCTTGGTCCTGACTTCGTGGTCCTCTTTTAACGCCAAGTGAATGATCCGGCGGTCCTGAGCGCTCATCGGGCCGGTTGTAAGTGAGCGGTGGGATTTCTTGACCTTTTCGCTCAGTTGGCGCGCCAGTTCATTCAGACTTAACTCGCGCTTGGAACGGTAGTGTTCTGTGTCCACTATTATGGAAACATTTTCTCCGGTCTGCCTGCTCACTATCTTTGATACAAGGAACTGGAGCGCGCTTAGAGTCTTGCCCCGTTTGCCGATGAGCAACCCTGAGCCGTTGCTGATTATGTTCAGGTAGTAGTACCCGTCTTTTGGCTCGCACTCGACGACCATCGGCAAATCAATGTGCTTGAGTATCTCGTCCAAGACCTCCTTCGCCCTGTCGGCCGCAAGTCCAATGGGAGCAACTTTCGCGGTTACCCGTATTTTAGCCCTTCTCGTCCCGACAATCCCGAAAATTCCCGAAGAGCCCTTCGAAATGATCTCTATGTCGAGCTTCTCGCGTGGAAGCTTCAGTTGCTTGCAAGCAAGCTCTATTGCGTCCTCAAGTGATTTTTCTTCGAATTCAAAAGTGGACATGCTCTCCTCCGTCATTCACGGTAAAAAGATAAGATGGTTTGCGGAGAGACAACCGTTAAGCCCTGGCATGACGATTAATCCAGTATTGCTGCGCAATAGAGAGAAGATTGTTTACAAACCAGTATAGCACAAGACCTGCCGGGAAGTTGATAAAGAAAAAGGTAAACATGACCGGCATTATGAGCATTATCTTTTCCTGGCGAGGATCTCCTGAGGACGGCGTCATTTTTTGCTGAAGAAACATTGTTATGCCCATAAGGATTGTCAAAACCGGCAGTCCGTCTAAATGGCCAATCATCGGAAGATCGACTGAAAACCCCAGGTGAAGGCGGTCGGGAGCGGTGAGATCGTTTATCCAGAGCGCGAACGGTTGGTGCCGGAGTTCGACCGCTGAGTTCAACATGCGATAGAGAGCGAAAAAAACCGGTATTTGAAGCGCCATAGGCAGGCATCCGCCCATCGGATTCACTTTATGGGTCTTGTAGACCTGCATCAGCTCCTGGTTCAGCTTCTCCTTGTCATCCTTGTATTTTTCCCTGATCTGCTGAATCTTGGGCTGAACCTTTTTCATTTTTTGCATTGATGTGTAGCTTTTATGGGTCAGAGGCCAGAAAACCAGCTTGATGATGATTGTCAACAGAATGATTGCAATCCCGTAATTATGGGTGAAGGAGTAGAACCACCTGAGCACCACCAGAAGCGGTTTTGCCAGGAAGGTGAACCATCCGTAGTCAATTGCGGCAGAGAGGTTATGGCCGGCCTCATTGAGAGTGCCTACTATCTTGGGGCCGTTGTAGATCCTGAGCTTGAATGAGCTGGACCCGTTCGGATCGAGATCGAACTTATCTGTCAGATAAACCAGCCTGGTGATTTGAGTATGCTGAGTCTCATCGGTCACTACGCCGGGGACGACCTGATAACCGCCCTGTGTTAGCGGAATGATTGCCTGGATGAAAAAATTATCCTGATATGCCACCCAGTCGTAGGGAGGTTTGGGGGTTGCGTTCGGCTTTGCGAAGTCCTTGAGCGCCAGATCATGATTCGACCCGTTCGTTGAGAATGTCAGCCGCGATTGGTTATAGGTCTGGTGCGCAGATTCCGAATATGGCTTGAAATAAAAGCTGAGTCCCATCTGATCGGAAAGTTTTTCTGGCGAAAGGTTCTGAATCTGAACTTCCAGATCCATAGCGTAGGAATCGGCTTGTACCGTGAAAATCTTTGTCAGGCGGACTTTCCCAGGGATCTCGGTTTGGAAGGCAATGCTTCTGGGAGGGTCTCCGGGAGCAATCTTGAGATCGGTGGGCGTATCGCTCGTAAAAGGCCTCATGTAGAGGTCCCAATCCTTATGGGAGAGGAGTTCGACGTCCAGTGGCAGGTATGCCGTGTCACGAATCATTTGCATCGGGGGGGAATCGGGTTTGAGTTCCTGTTTGAACCTGAGGAGTTCGAAAGATTTTTCTCGCGCCCCCTGGGCAATGATCTTCATCCTGAAGAGTGAGTCGGCAATCGACCATGTCTTCTGGGTTGAAAGGTCCACCGCCGGCGGCGGCGCAGGTGGAAGCGCGGCCGGGGGCGGCATTGTTTGGGGCTGAGTCGTAGTCGTGGCGGCCTGTTTTTGCTGTGGCGGGGGGAGTTGTGTGGGACCGAAATAAAAATGCCAAGCCAGGAAAAGCAGGAATGATAATGCTATCGCCAAAAGGGCCTTTGAATCCATTCAGGAAGTCTCCATTAATCTTTGTCACTCCAGGGCGCTGGTCGTGGCACGGGGTCATAGCCCCCTGGGTTGAAGGGGTGGCAGCGCACAATTCGTCTCAACCCCAGGTAAATTCCCTTGGGAATGCCGTGCGTCCTGATTGCATCGTGGGTATAATGCGAACAGCTGGGCGAAAAGCGGCAGGTCTGGGGAAACAGCGGTGAGATGAGATATTGATATGATCGAATCAGGCCCAGAAATATCGACCGGATCATCAGTCATTTTTCCTGTTTATGGAAAACCGTTGAGAACTCCCTGAGGAGGTCTCCCGGTGAGAGTTTTTCCGCTCCAGTGCGGGCTATTACGACGATGTCTTTCCCCGGCAGTGGAATCCGGCCCTTGTTCAGCCTGAACCATTCTCGAATGACCCTCTTGATGCGGTTGCGCCCTACCGCAGGCCAAAACCGCTTTTGCACAATAAGGCCCAATCGATGATATGCAAGACCGTTTGGAATGAAATTCAGACCGAAATGGGGGGTTTTCACCCGTTTTCCCGCTTTTTTGACGCGCTGGAAATCGGCGGAGCAACGGATTCTTTCATGAGGCCGGAAACTGAACTTGGCCCTCAAAGATTCCTCATCCGAAGATTCCAGGGTCCCATCTCGTCTCAAACCGACAGCCGTTTTCTGCCCTTTGCGCGCCGCCGCTTCAGTACGCTGCGGCCAGCCTTTGTCAACATTCGCTCAAGGAAGCCGTGAGTGCGTTTTCTCTTCACATTGCTCGGTTGAAAGGTTCTCTTAGACATTAAACTTCCTTTTAAGGTATATATATATTTTCCTGCTCCGGATCAAGCACCGGGAAGCGCGCCCAAAGCCCTCTGAAACGACACGGTATGCGCGAAACCTTATCTTTAATCGAAATCTTCATCGTTTGTCAAGTACGCAAAAAACCGTTTAAAAACCATCTCCCCAGGATCGCCCCGATTCTATGACCGCGCAAAAGGCATAAGAAATGATATTTGAGGATTTTGAGGCTTTTGCTTCCCTTTTGGGCAAATCACCCCGGTGCTGTTCATTCCTATCTCTTAAGGGATTGCGCATTTGGAATTCTTATGCTATGAAGGCTTATCGTAAAACTGGGTCGGAAGGAGAATTCTAAAGGATGTTCCTCAACAGGATAGTGGGACTTTTCTCAAATGATCTTGCAATAGACCTTGGGACCGCCAATACGCTTGTTTACGTGCGGGGTAAGGGAATTGTGCTGACAGAGCCGTCGGTTGTCGCGGTTCGCAGGGATGAGCGCGGCGCCAACAGGGTCGTGGCTGTGGGCAAAGAGGCAAAGATGATGCTCGGCAAGACTCCGGGCAATATCACTGCGATCAGGCCCATGAAAGATGGCGTAATTGCGGATTTTGAAGTGGCCGAAGCAATGCTGAGATACTTCATACGCAAAGTGCACAACAGGCGGGCCTTTGTAAGGCCAAGAGTAATAATCTGTATTCCTTCGGGCGTGACACAGGTTGAAAAAAGGGCCGTTAGGGAGTCCGCTGAATCCGCTGGCGCCCATGAGGTATACCTGATAGAGGAGCCTATGGCGGCCGCAATCGGGGCTGGACTCCCCATAACCGAGCCGGTTTGCAACATGGTTGTGGACATAGGCGGAGGAACAACCGAAGTCGCTATCATCTCGCTTGCCGGGATTGTGTACAGCCGGTCTGTGCGCATTGGCGGCGACAAAATGGACCAGGACATTCTCCAGCACATTAAACGCAAGTACAATATGCTGATAGGTGAAACAACGGCGGAACGTATAAAGACCACCATCGGGAATGCTTATTCTCTTGGCGAAACTGAAACTATGCTGATAAAGGGCCGCGATCTGGTAACGGGGATCCCCAACACCCTTGAGGTCAATTCGGATGAAATCCGGGAAGCGATCCAGGAGCAAATCGACGCAATCCTGGAAACCATAAAAGTTGCCCTCGAGCAGACGCCTCCCGAACTGGCGGGAGAGATCGTGGACCGAGGGATCGTTCTGACCGGTGGAGGAGCGCTTCTCAAAAATCTCGATCACTTCCTGAGACTTAAGACAGGATTGCCGATAATGCTGACGGAGGACCCCCTGTCTACTGTCGTGCTCGGTTCCGGTAAGGCATTGGAGGAGATTGAACTCTTAAAGGACGTACTATCCTGAGAGGTGGAGCCATGGCCTGCGGACGGCGAGCTTTTTCGGCCTTGCCGGCCGGCCGGCATTGGTGCTCGACCGCCTCCTTACGGCCTGTGGCCCGAACTGAATTCACTGATTTTATCATTATGCCCATATTAGATGCCTCAACCGGGCAGGTTAAAAGCCCGGCAGGCTATCATTTTTCAAAATCGAAGTGCTTAATATGAAATTTTTCAATACGGGCATTTGGCTTCGCCGGTCGCGTGGCGCACTCCTGATCCTCGTGTTTATCAGTGTATTTTTGTATATTTTTTCCCTCAATTTCCGAACTCCCAACAAAATGGACGTATTGCAGCGTTCCGTGACTGAAACGGTGAGCCTTCCGATCCGGTTTTTCGGCAATCTATTTTCGGCCTTCGAACAGTTATTTAAGGATTATATCTGGCTCAAGAATCTGCGCGGCGAGAATGAAGCGCTTAAAAGAGAAGTTATCGAGCTGCAAAGCAGGGTTACGTCCTACCAGGAGGCTTATGTCGAAAACCAGCGGTTGCGACGGCTGATAGATTTCAAGACCTCGACCATGGTTGAAACGATTCCTGCAGAAGTTATAGTACACGATCTGACCGGTTGGTTTCAGACACTGATGGTCGATAAGGGATTTCGGGATGAAGTGGCTCCCGATATGCCTGTGGTCAATGACGAAGGGGTGATTGGCCGCGTTCTGGACGTTTCGGACCGGTATAGCCGGGTTTTGCTTATAACCGACCAGGGCAGTGATGTAGACGCCATTGACCAGCGAAATCGCGTACGGGGCATTCTCTGCGGCAAAGACGCAAACGGGTGCGTTTTAAAATACATTCGTAGTAATCTCGATATAAAGGAAGGTGATCTCGTGATCACTTCCGGCAAAGACGGTATTTATCCCAAGGGGCTGCGGCTGGGTGTCGTACATTCGATCTATAAGAGCCCGACCGATCTTTTTCAAAAAATCGATGTCAAACCGCTGGTTCGGTTGAGCGCACTTGAGGAGGTGCTCATAATAAAGCGCGGTGGGGTTGGGCTGGGTGTTAAAGATGACGACCAGCCGGCTGCGGCTCAGACTGTGGCCCAACCGCAGACTCAGACAAGACCTGCGGCACAGCCTCAGGCAGGTTCTGAAACAAAGCCTGTGGCCAAAGATTTGGCGAAGCCTCTGACAAAGCCGCCGGCTCAGACAACTCCCAAGCCAAAGGCTCAGCTCAAGCCTCAGACTCAGACGGACCCCAACTCCAGGTCTCAAGGGCAGACCAAGCAACGGAACAGGCTAAGAGAAAAATCTCAAACCGTGCCTGAGGGACAGGCCCAGCCCGCGCCTAAAGTGGATTGAAGATGAGTGTTTCCGCCCCTTTAGCCACGGGTATTACTCCTGGACGGATGATCAAGACCACCCTTTACAGCTTATTTGTGCTGACATTACAGGCTCATCTGATCCCGCGGCTTCCCTACCCGGCTCTACGGGTTGACCTGTTCATCCCGCTCATGTTTGTAATCGCGGTTGAATATCCTCCGCTAGCGGGTGTGCTCTGGGCCGGCTTTCTGGGGTTCGTTGTGGATAATTTTTCGGGGGAGTTCTGGGGTCTGCATGTAGGCTCCTATACGGTAACCGTCTGCCTCGTGAACATGGCATCGAAGAGGTTCGACTGGGCCAACCCGGCCTATCAGATGGGTTTAGTCGGGTTGTGCACTCTTGGTCAGTCCATTGCGCTTGGGTCGTTTTTATCCTTTTTCCCTATGGATATTGATACACTCACTTCCGTATGGATCGGCCTTGGCATTCGAACACTTCTTTCAGTAACAATCGCGCCCTTTTTGATTTATGCGATGTTGAACCCTCGGAAAAAGATTTAGCGACTAAGCAGGTTGGATTCGAACAGAGATGAAAACCAGAGGCAAAAAGCTCGACGAAGTCAAACTCATAAACCGGGAACGCGCCGAGTCGGTTTCTTCCCAGAAGCAATACATCCCGATCTACGCGGTGATGCTGCTGCTGATGATGATCTATTTGGTTCGTCTTTGGCATCTTCAGGTGCTCCAGGGCGATTCCTACCGTTTTCAATCCGAAAATAATCGGATCAGGATCGAGGATATCGCCGCTCCGCGCGGAATAATATTCGACAGGAATGGAGTGCCCATTGTCGAGAACCGTCCTGCCTACAACCTGGTGATCATCCGGGAGTACATCACTGACCTGGACATGACGATAAAAGAGCTTGCCCGCCTGTGCGAACGCGGTCCGGATGAGTTTTTCTCAATTATCGAAGCCAACAAAGCGACACCCAAGTTCGTTCCCATACGCTTGGTTTCTGACATGGACAGGGATTGCCTTGCCCGGATTGAGGCCCAGCGCGTCAGGCTCCCGGGCGTGGTGATTCAGCTCGATCCTAAGCGCGAGTACAAATGGAATGGAACGGCTGCGCACATTATCGGGTATTTGAGCGAGATTACCGAAGCGGAGCTAAAAGGTGAAAAATATTTAGGGTACTACTCCGGCGAGGACATTGGGAGAGTCGGAATCGAAAGTTCATTCGAAAAGTACCTGCATGGGAGCAGGGGAGGGCGGCAGCTCGAGGTTGACGCCGTCGGCAGAAGGGTCCGCCTGCTCGAAGAACATCTGCCTATTGCCGGCCACAACGTGTGGCTCACTCTCGATATGGATCTTCAGAAAACCGTCGAGTCACTGCTCGATGACAAGACGGGCGCGATCGTGGCTGTAGACCCCACCGACGGAGCGGTCCTGGCATTCGCCTGCAGCCCTTCTTTCGATCAGGAAAAGTTCATTCGTGGACTTAGCAAGGATGAATGGTTTGCGCTGAGCAAAGATCCGCGTCATCCTCTGCTGAACCGCGGCTGCGGGGCTGGTTATCCGCCCGGTTCCACCTACAAGCCCTTTGTAGCTCTTGCGGCACTCCATGAAGGTGTGATTAGCTCGAGTTCCACCTTCACCTGTCCCGGCTACCTTGAATTCGCTGATCACATGTACCGTTGCTGGAAAGACCATGGCCACGGCACCCTGGCAGTGGAAAGGGCGATAATCGAGAGCTGCGACGTTTTCTTTTATCAAACGGGCCTCAAACTTGGCGTTGATAGATTGGCTCAGAATGTGGCAATGTTCGGGCTTGGGGAAAGAACAGGCATAGGCCTTCAGGGAGAACATCCAGGTCTCATCCCTACCTCGTGGTGGAAAAAACAGACCACCGGCATCCCATGGCAGAAGGGTGAAACAATCTCCATATCCATAGGGCAGGGATTTGACTTGGTTACACCACTGCAGATGGCTTTGGGGTACGCTGCAATCGCCAACAACGGGAAACTCTGGGAGCCCTACGTTGTGAAAAGAATCGAGGGCGGTTCCTCGAATGAAATAGATGAAATCAAACCCAGTTTGAAGCGCAAGATTCGCATCGAACAGTGCTGGTTCGATCTTGTGAAGAAGGCTTTGTCGGGTGTTGTTGAAGACCCGAGGGGAACGGGCCATCTTATACGGGATCCGGTAGTTCATATTGCAGGCAAGACCGGTACCGCGCAGGTCGTGCAGGTGGCTCAGGGGGCGAACAGAAAACTGCTCGAAAAGCTGACCAAGTCCAAAGACAGGGACCACGCATGGTTCGTGGGCTACGCGCCTGCTTCGGACCCCAGGATATGCGTCGCTGCCCTAATCGAGCATGGCGGCCACGGGGCATCGGTTGCAGCCCCGCTGGTCCAGAAGGTCATCATGGCCTATTTGAAAAACACGGAGAAACCGCTCGGAGAGTAGAAATTGGTCTATTGGCTTTCCAGGCTGGTTTGCAGAACTTCAGAAGGCTTTTATTCGCTATGATGGATAGGCGTCTGATCGAAAATTTTGATTGGTCCATAATCTGGGTTTTGCTGGCGATTATATGCATCGGGCTGCTTAGCATTTACAGCGCCCTATATCATCAGATTCAAGCCCGGCCGACCAACAATCTGTTTGTAAAGCAGGTTATATGGTTCACCATTGGTTTTGCCGTCCTGGCCGGTTCGCTCTTTATCAATTATCAGAGGCTCAGGTCCCTCAGCCCGTGGCTCTATGGTTTGATTTTTCTTCTTCTTGTGGTTGTCCTCGCGGTCGGAAAGGAAGTGCATGGTTCGAAACGGTGGTTGGAAATCGCAGGCTTTCAGTTCCAGCCCTCTGAATTTATGAAGGTGATTATTGTGATTCAGCTCGCCGGCTATTTTTCGTCGCAGGAGATGACCAGCTTCCCGGCCATTAAGAAACTGATTCTCCCTGTGGGCTTCGTTGTTTTCCCGGTGTTGCTGGTTCTTGCCGAGCCCGATCTTGGCACGGCAATCTCGCTGATGGCCATTGCAGTCACGATGATCCTTTTCGTGGGAGTTCGCTGGAGATACCTGGCCGTTTTCATTTTGACTGTCATTCCACTCATCGTGCCCGTGTGGGAACACGTCCTTAAACCTTATCAGAAGCGCCGTATCCTGATACTCTTTAGTCCCGACCTCGACCCCCTTGGCGCCGGATACCATATCAGGCAATCCAAGATCGCTATTGGTTCTGGAATGCTCTGGGGGAAAGGCTTCCTTAACGGGACTCAAAACAAACTTCATTTCTTGCCTGAAAAACATACGGATTTCATCTTTTCAGTTTGGGCCGAAGAATGGGGTTTTGTAGGGTCCGCCGCTCTCATTCTTTTGTTCTGCCTGCTTATTTTTCTTACACTGAGGGTTGCAACAAGATCGCGGGACAGGTTTGGTTCCCTCATTGTGGTTGGGATGAGCGCCCTCATTCTTTGGCAGGCGTTCATCAATATTGGCATGGTGATCGGCGTGCTCCCGGTAGTGGGAATTACACTTCCTTTCGTGAGTTACGGCGGCTCTTCGCTCATTACCCTGTGTCTGGCAATCGGGTTGATAGAAAATGTAAGCATGCGTCGCTACGTATTCCAAACGCACTAAAAGCTCGGAATAATGTGCGAAACATTACAATCGTTTCTTATTATTAATTAGCTGATTCTTCTCATACTTTTCACTTGCCAATGCTCTTGAGCTGTGCTAGTAACCTCGCCCATGCTAAAGGTCCGGTGGTTGCTTGAGATCTCAGCTTTATCCGTTTTATTTGAGTAGCCGAGCGAGCGGGCCCAAATTTGCTTGTGATTTTTGGTTCATCCGGTTCAGGGTATTATTGGGGGGTCAATTCTCCCCATGGTTACGTTCCTGACCTTGGGCTAATTTATATAGCCCCTTCAGGGCATGGAAAATCCAGATCGTGGGTGCTTATTTGCCGGCAGTCAACGTGGAGGATAGGGTAAGATGATTGACATTAATATCTCGCTTTTTATCCAGATGGCCAATTTCCTGATTTTTCTCTTCCTGATGAATTTCGTTTTGTACCGCCCGATCCGTCGGATAGTGGCCCAGAGAAAGAAACTGATTTCACAAAAACAGGAAGGCATCGAAAGCCTGGAAGCACAGGCGCAAGGCGCGCTCCTGGAATACGACCGGAAGCTTCAGGACGCCAGGATAACGGGGGCTGAGAGAATTCAGGAGCTCAAGGCCTCCGGCTATGAGCAGGAGAAGGAACTGCTGCGCCAGTCTTCGGAGAAGACGGCGGCAACGCTTCAGCAAATGCGCCAAAAGATTAAGGAGGATATCGCGGTCGCTCGAACAGAGCTCAAGCAACAGGTGAAGTCCTTTTCTGTTGAACTGGCGCAGAAGATTCTGGGGAGGACGATTTAAATGCGTGCGAGTCTTAATGGAAAGATTATGAGATCCAGGCACTTTGCGCCCCTTTTGGGGATAGTGCTCTATTTAGCGTGGCTGATCAACGCTTTTGCCTCGGAGGCCGAAGGGGGCCACGACCTGAATTGGATTGATTTTGCATATCGTACGGTCGCCGTTGTTATTGTGGCTGTTATCCTGGTAAAACTTCTCAGAAAGCCTGCTGCCAACTTCCTCACCTCACGCAGGGAAGAGATTCAACGTTTGCTTTCCGAACTGGATGCCAAAACCTCTGAAGCCAGGGCCGAATTTTCAGAGGCGCGGGCCAAGCTCGCCTCCCTTGAAGAGGATACGAGAAAAATTGTTGATGAACTGATTGTGGAAGGCGAGGCCGAAAGGAAAAAAATTATTGCGGCTGCCCACCGGGAGGCTGAGTACATACAACAGCAGGCTCAGGTTGCCATTCAACAAGAGATACAGGCTGCTGGCGACAGTCTAAAGGACGAAGTGGCCGAGCTGTCCGTAGCCGCCGCCCAGGATATTATCCAAAAACAAATGCAGGCTGAGGATCAGCAACGTCTGGTCCGTGAATTTATGACCAAGGTGGTGGAGGCGAAGTGAAAAATCAAGTCATTGCGAAACGGTATTCAAAGGCCCTGTTCAATCTGGCTCAGGAGAATAAGGCGATCGAACAGTATGGAACGGAGTTGGAAGGCTTCAATGGTGTCATCAAAGATCTACCCGATCTCGGGAACGCTCTGCGGAACCCTCTTTACCCGGAAGCCGTGAAAAAGAATCTTTTCCGGAAAGTGGCCGCCCAGTTGGAACTCTCGCCGATCATGGACAGCTTTCTAAATCTTCTGATCGAGAAAAAGCGTATACAGCACCTGCCCGAAATTGCTGACTACTACCACAGGTTAATGGACGAATATTCCAATATCTCGAGGGCAAAGGTAAAAGCAGCCTTTGAGTTAGGGGCCGCCGAGATCGACGAGATTTCTGCGGCTTTGGAGAAGAGAGTCGGAAAGAAGATTGTCGTCGAATTTGAGAAGGATACTTCTCTGCTTGGGGGAGTTTTTGCTCAGATCGGCGACTTTGTCTTAGATGGCAGCGTAAAGCGTCAGTTGCTCAATTTTAAAGAATCTTTGAAGAGGGGTGCGGTAGGATAAATGGAAATCAGAGCAGAAGAAATCAGCCAAATCATCAGAGAGCAGATCAAGGATTACGAGAAAAAGGTCGATCTCAGCGAGACCGGACGGGTGCTCTCCGTAGGCGACGGTATTGCCCGTGTTTACGGAGTTGAAAAGTGCATGTCGATGGAATTGCTTGAGTTCCCTACGCCGCATGGAAATATCTACGGACTGGCCCTCAACCTCGAAGAGGACAATGTGGGTGTCGCCATCATGGGCGAAGACTTCAACATCAAAGAGGGCGACGAGGTCAGGCGCACGGGTCGTATCGCCGAAGTTCCGGTTGGTGATGCGGTTCTCGGCCGGGTTATAGACTCGGTTGGAAACCCGCTTGATGGCAAAGGTCCCATCGCGGCAACCGAATTCCGCAGAATCGAGGTCATAGCTCCGGGCGTTATCGCAAGGCAGTCGGTTCACGAGCCGATGTACACCGGTCTAAAGGCAATCGACGCAATGACTCCGGTCGGCCGGGGGCAGCGCGAACTCATAATCGGTGACCGCCAGATTGGCAAGACCGCCATCGCAGTCGATGCTATAATCAATCAGAAAGACAGCGGCATAATTTGTATTTACGTCGCAATCGGCCAGAAAAAAATCCACCGTCGCGCAAGTAGTTGAAACGCTTCGCAAGCATGGCGCTATGGATTACACGATCGTTGTGGCCGCCACTGCGAGCGACCCGGCCGCGCTCCAGTTTGTAGCACCCTATGCCGGAACATCTATGGGCGAATACTATCGCGACAAAGGCGGACATGCCCTCATCATCTACGATGATCTCTCAAAGCAGGCTACCGCTTACCGGCAGGTTTCGCTGCTTCTGCGCCGCCCGCCCGCCCGCGAAGCTTATCCCGGCGATATTTTCTACAATCACTCCAGACTTTTGGAGCGCTCATCCAAGCTCAATAAGGAACTCGGAGGCGGTTCGCTCACGGGCTTGCCTATCATCGAGACCCAGGCCGGCGACGTCTCGGCCTACATACCCACAAACGTTATTTCGATTACCGATGGCCAGATTTATCTCGAACCCTCTCTTTTCTTCGCCGGTGTTCGTCCGGCCATTAACGTAGGCCTCTCGGTTTCACGCGTCGGCGGCGCCGCTCAGACAAAGGCGATGAAGCAGGTAGCCGGAAAGCTGCGTCTCGAACTGGCTCAGTACCGCGAACTCGAGGCTTTCGCGAAGTTCGGAAGCGACCTCGACAAATCGACTCAGGCCCAGTTGAACCGCGGCATGCGCCTGGTCGAACTGCTCAAGCAACCCCAGTATCAGCCCATGCCTGCTGAAAGAGAGGTCATGTCTCTTTATTCGGGTACCAGGGGTTTCCTTGATTTGATTCCCGTTGAAAAAGTCGGCCAGTACGAGCAGCAGATGTTGGCTTTCGTCGAACGGAAATACCCGGAGATTTTCGCCGAAATAAAAGAGAAGAACATCATCGGGGATGCTCTCGACGAGAAAATGGCTGCAGCCCTGAAGGAATTTGCGGGGGTTTTCCAGGCCTAAGGGCCTCGGAATAAACCAGAGGACAGATGAGACATGGCAACTCTAAGAGATATAAAGAGAAAGATAGAAGCCGTCAGGAAGACCTCGCAGATTACCAAGGCTATGAATATGGTAGCCGCGGCCAAACTTCGCGGCGCCCAGCAGAATATGGAAAAATTCCACCCATATGCGCTTAAGTTCCGGGAATTCATCGGACGGCTTGCAGCGGGGGTGGAGGATGCCAGTGAATACGCTCTGCTCACGCCCAAGGAGGAAGTCAAAACGGTTGAGCTTCTGCTGGTTACCGCGGACCGGGGTCTTTGCGGAAGTTTCAATACCAACCTGCTGGTGGCAGCCGAAAAGTTTATCAAGGCCAGGAAAGCTGAAGGCATTGAGGTAAGTCTCATCAATGCAGGCAGAAAGGCCAGAGATTATTTCAAGCGGCGGCCCGTTAAAGTTCGAGATAGCCGTATCGGATTGCTCAATAAGGTCGCATACGAGGATGCCCGCCGGCTGGGGAGCGAACTGATCGAGCTGTTTGAAACCGGCGGGGCGGACGAAGTCTACATACTCTACAGTCACTTTATCAGCATAGCTAAGCAGCAGCCTGCGGTTGTCAGGCTCCTTCCCATCACCGCTGCCGTACAGCAGGGGGGGGAAAAAGCTTTCGAGTACCTGTTTGAGCCTTCTCATCAGGCACTGCTGACCGATCTGCTGCCAAATTATATCTATGTGCAAGTTCTGGAGAGTCTGTACCAGACCTGCGTGGGCGAACACGCCGCACGTATGGCTGCCATGGAGAATGCGACCAGCAACTGTAAGGAACTGGTAAGAACTCTCACTCTTACCTATAACAAGGCAAGGCAGGCGGGAATTACCAAGGAATTGATGGATATAGTCGGCGGCGCCGAGGCCCTCAAGAAATAGATCAAGGAGGATACAGACCCATGAATATGGGCAAAATCGTACAGGTTATTGGAAACGTTGTGGACGTCGAATTTGAAGAGGGAAAGCTCCCTCCGCTCCAGACGGCCCTGTTTGTAAGCAGTCCCGGACTTAGTTCCGAGGAAGACAATCTCGTCCTCGAAGTGGCCCAGCACCTGGGTGACAATGTTGTGCGCACCATCGGGATGGATTTGACGGACGGCCTCGTGCGCGGCATGCCGGTTAAAGATTCCGGAAAGCCGATCATGATGCCGGTCGGCAAACCGGTCCTCGGTCGCGTTATCAACGTGGTGGGCAGGACTGTAGATGGGCTCGGCCCGATCCAGACCGACACATACATGCCGATTCACCGCTCTGCGCCTGCTTTTACCGAGCAGGATACCTCGGTTAAAGTCCTGGAGACCGGCGTAAAGGTTATCGATCTGCTCGTTCCCTTTCCTCGCGGCGGCAAGATGGGCATGTTCGGCGGTGCAGGCGTTGGAAAAACCGTCGTTATGATGGAGATGATCCATAACATAGCCATGCAGCATGGCGGCATCTCAGTTTTTGCCGGCGTTGGCGAACGGACCCGTGAAGGAAACGACCTCTATCACGAAATGAAGGATTCAGGGGTTCTTCCCCGTGCCGGGTTGGTCTACGGCCAGATGACCGAGCCTCCGGGGGCACGTGCACGTGTTGCGCTTTCCGGGCTTACGGTAGCCGAATATTTCCGCGACGTCGAAGGCCAGGACGTTCTTCTGTTCATTGACAACATTTTCCGGTTTACCCAGGCGGGCGCCGAAGTTTCCGCACTGCTCGGCCGCATGCCTTCGGCCGTCGGATATCAGCCGACCTTGGGTACCGACCTCGGTGAATTGCAGGAGCGAATCACGTCGACCAACAAGGGATCGATCACCTCTGTACAGTGCGTTTACGTACCGGCTGACGACCTCACGGACCCTGCGCCCGCAACGACCTTCGCCCACCTTGACGGTACGGTCGTTCTCTCTCGGCAGATCGCCGAGCTTGGAATTTACCCGGCGGTGGACCCGCTTGACTCCACCTCGCGTATTCTTGACCCCAATGTTCTTGGCTCCGATCACTACTTCACGGCGCGCGAAGTACAGCAGATTCTCCAGAAGTACAAGGACCTGCAGGATATCATCGCTATTCTGGGCATGGACGAGCTTTCGGACGAAGACAAGCTCACCGTCGCCAGGGCCAGGAGAATCCAGCGCTTTCTGTCGCAGCCTTTCCACGTCGCAGAGACCTTCACGGGCGTTGCTGGAAAATACGTGAAGATGGAAGATACCATCAGGGGGTTCCACGAAATCTGCGAAGGCAAGTATGACGATATTCCGGAGCAGGCTTTCTATATGGTCGGGTCCATCGAGGAGGCGGTTGCAAAGGCCAAAGAGATGTCCGAAGCAGCCTAGCGTCATCCGTAAATGCCGGATGAGTCCGCCAGACCTGTTGTGAGGTTTTGAACCGGGCGGGATTCCGATTCGAAAAGGAAGGATAATCTGTTTTCCAAGCCCTGCGAGACGTTTAGCCGGGATTTTTTCGCCCCGGCGTCCAAACCGTTGGGTTGCCGCAGAGGCGTACATTAGTTCTGCCCCAGGGCGGAAAACCTGAAAAACCCTTTGCGGACGGAAACTAACCTAACATAAGAAAATGGTGAACGTATGGCCGAGAAAATTTTGCTGGAAATCGTTACGCCGGAGAGAAAAGTTCTCAGCGAAATGGTCGACATTGTTGTGGCGCCTGGAGAATTGGGCGAATTTGGCGTACTCCCCGGTCACATCCCCTTCCTTTGCAAGCTCAAGGTCGGAGAGCTTCGGTACCGGGTCGGCGCCGCCCACCTGCACGTTGCCATAATGGGAGGCTACGCCGAGGTTTTGAATAATCAAGTTACTATTCTGGCTCCCGCAGCCGAGGCGGCCGTAGAAATCGATGTTATCCGCGCCAGGGCAGCCAGGGAAAGAGCTGAAAGGCGGATTGCCGAAGTCAGAGAGAAATTTGACTTTGCGCGCGCCCAGGCTGCTCTGCAAAGAGCAATGGCGCGCCTGAAGGTCTCAGAGAGACAGTAGCGTATTCAAATCTCAATTGACAGGCCCCCCTCGTTCCGGGGGGCTTTTTTGTTGTGTGCGCCTCTCGAAATGCTCCCGGTCAGTTTTGCCTGTGCTTCAAACCATAATCAAACTTGACTATCCTTGCACCTTTTGACTAAAATAGGGCTGAGTGCGGATTTTGATGCTTTGCCGGCCTTTGCCGGACGTGCGATGTGGAGCCGCAAGAAGAAGACAGATGAATGCGGCCGTTGTAGTGTTTAGCCATACAACTGGCGAACGTGGGGGAAAACGCTTCGGACCGTCTGAAACTGGAAGAAATGAGATAGGCTTAACCGGTCATTCACTACCGAATTATTTGGCAAAAATACCAAACTTTTGACTCCGGCTTGAGTGCCGTACTCTGAATTAGGATGTGCGGCACGGAAGGGCTGAAAGAATAAATCGGGCTGATGAAATTTTTACGGTTTGTCCCTGCTGTGCACGTGATTGGCAGAATGTTTCTGAGCCAACATAAATTGAAGGGGAGCCCTGCCTTGCTCTGGTGTGCATGTCAGCTTTGGCTGAAAGCCTGAAGGAGTTATAGGGCGCCCACCTGGACTATCAGGTTCTAGACCACCTGCCAACACGGCACAAAGCGGGGGCATTGCCTTTCTTGTCTTCTCTCCTTTTTCGGGGTTCAAGACGTCTTTCGAAGGTCTGGAATCCTCCAGCATGCATCTTAGTTTACTCTCTGCGGTAAACCTGAAGACTGATCCCGCCTTTGCGGGAACAAAATGAAGAAACTAAAAAAAACCCTTTCCGGTCGGAAACTGTCGGCTCAAAGGCTTGATATTGTATCACCCGCCTCCGTTCGTTGAGCCGACGGTTTGCAAGTGCGCTTTGGGTTCCTGGAATCCGAAAGGAAACTGAACTAATGAGTTATATATACTTGGCGCTGTTAGTTATTGTTGTACTGCTTGCAGGCGGGGCCTCAGGGTACCTTATCAGGTACTTTTGGCTGGAAAAAAAGCAACGCAAATTCGAAAACGACGCTCGAAATTTGGTCGCCGATGCTAAAAAAGAGGCTGAAACAATCAAAAAAGAGGCGATCCTTCAGGCCAAGGACAGCCTATTCCAAATGAAACTGGAGTTCGAGAAAGAGTCCAAAGAAGGCCGGAAAGAATTCCAGAACCTCGAAAGGCGAATTCTGCAAAAAGAAGAAAACCTTGATCGTAAGGCCGAAGCAGTCGACAAAAAGGAATCTGCCCTGAGCAAGCGTGAAAAGCAGGTAGCGCAGTTGGAAAAGGATGTGATCGACCGGGAAAAGGAATTGGAGTCCGTACTGAAGGATGAGAGAACAAAGCTCGAAAGCATCTCTGGAATGTCTGCACAGGAAGCTAAAGAGATATTGCTGCATTCCGTTGAGAACGAAGCCCGTCACGATGCTGCTCTGATTGTCAAAAAGATTGAAACCGAAGCGCGTGAAACTGGTGACAGAAAAGCCAAAGACATTATCTCGCTGGCGATCCAAAGATACTCCGGTGACTACGTCGCTGAAAAGACTGTCTCAGTAGTGAACCTTCCTAACGAAGAAATGAAGGGACGCATTATAGGAAGGGAGGGCAGAAACATCCGTGCCATCGAGGCCTCAACGGGGGTGGACCTGATCATCGACGATACCCCCGAAGCGGTGATACTGTCGGGTTTTAACCCCATAAGGCGCGAGGTGGCAAGGGTTTCGCTTGAAAGACTCATATCCGATGGCAGGATTCATCCCGCGAGGATCGAAGAAATCGTAGAAAAGGTAAATATCGAAATAGAGACCTCAATTCGCGAGGCCGGCGAGCAGGCTGCATTCGATGTTGGGGTTCACGGCATTCATCCGGAGCTGATAAAGCTGATCGGCAAGTTAAAATTCCGCACGAGCTACGCTCAGAACGTACTCCAACATTCGAGAGAGGTCTCATTTCTATGTGGAATAATGGCCGCAGAGCTTGGCCTCAACGAAAAACACGCCAGGCGGGCGGGCCTTCTGCACGATATCGGAAAGGCCGTCGACCACGAAATGGAAGGCCCTCACGCTGCATTAGGGGCCGACCTTGCCAGAAGGTACTCTGAGAGTCCGGCAATCGTACACGCGATAGCGGCCCACCATGAAGATGTTCCGGCCGAGGACATCATCGCCGTTCTCGTCCAGGCCTCCGACGCTCTATCAGGGGCTCGGCCGGGCGCTCGAAAAGAGCTCCTCGAAACATATGTGAGGCGCCTGGAAGATCTCGAGCGGATTGCGGGTTCTTTCAACGGCATCAGCAAAGCTTATGCTATCCAGGCCGGCAGGGAGCTGCGAATTGTAGTCGAAAGCAATGTCGTTGCAGACGCCGATGTCGCCCTGCTCAGCCGCGACATCGCCAAGAAAATAGAGAGCGAACTTACCTACCCCGGCCAGATCAAGGTTACGGTCATTCGGGAAACCAGGGCTGTAGAATACGCGAAATAATCCGTCTGGTTATCCTTTAACCTGAGTGCGGGATTCTCAAAGTGGCGAACGTCTTCGATATTCTGAACGAACGCGGGTTTGTGGCTCAGGCTACAAACGTTGACCAGTTAAAGCTGCATCTGTCCAAACCTTCCTCCTGCTACATCGGGTTCGATCCGAGCGCAGACAGCCTGCATGTCGGGAGCCTCGTTCCAATTATGGCTCTTGCGCACATGCAGCGCCAGGGGCATCGCCCAATAGTTCTTGTCGGGGGGGGCACGGGTCTTGTGGGAGATCCTAGCGGCAAGACCGAAATGCGTCAGCTCTTAACGCTGGAACAAATCGAGCTGAATGTTGGCTGCCTCAAGAAGCAGCTCTCACGTTTTCTGGATTTCAGCGATCGTAAGGCGCTGCTCCTCAACAATGCCGACTGGCTGGTCGATCTTCGCTACATTGAATTCCTGCGGGATATCGGCAGGCACTTCAGCGTAAACCGAATGCTCGCAGCCGAAAGTTATAAGATTCGCCTCGAAACAGGTCTCAATTTCATCGAATTCAATTATATGTTGCTCCAGGCATATGATTTCTATTATCTGGCGCAAAAATGCGACTGCTGCCTCCAGATGGGCGGCGACGACCAGTGGGGAAATATCGTTTCTGGAATTGAACTTATACGCAGAAAGCTCGGCAAGAGCGCCCATGCTCTTACTTTTCCGCTCCTTACCACCGCATCGGGCGCCAAGATGGGGAAAACGGCGGCCGGGGCCGTATGGCTCAGCGCCGAGAAAACCAGTCCTTTCGATTTCTATCAGTACTGGATAAATACGGACGACCGTGATGTGACGCGTTTTCTGAAGCTATATACGTTTATTCCGATAGATGAAATAGAGGCCACCAGCGTCCTGGAGGGACAGGACCTGAATGTTTGCAAATCCATCCTGGCTTTTGAGGTAACCAGGCTTGTCCACGGCAGGGAGACTGCGCTGTCAGCACTCGAGGCAGCGGTCTCTGTTTTTGGGCAAAGACGGCTCCCGCCCGATCTGCTTCCTTGCAGCGACATACCGAGAGTATCGGGGGAAAAGGCCGATGCCGTCCCTACCTCCATTCTGCGGATGCAGCGCCTTGAAGATGGAATTCCGGCCTTCGAACTGTTTGCCGAAATCGATCTTTGCGGCTCGAGGGGCGCCGCGCGTCGTCTGATCCGGCAGGGCGGCGCATATGTCAATGAAGACCGCATAAACGATGAAGACTTCCGCATTGGCACAGTGCACCTGAAGGATGGCTCCATTTTGCTGAAAGCCGGGAAGAAAAAGGCCCACCGTATAAAGGTGGATTGATCGCTTTCCCTCCCAAAGATCTACCCCGCGTAAACATGTTCGTATAAGCTGCTGTTCCTGTTGCCGGTCCCCTCACCCCATTGCGGGTTTGCGTAAAACCGCTCCCGCCGGTTCGTGCGGCTCATAGATCGGCAGGTAACGGGCCGCTAGATCAAGGACGAGAATGCCCAGAGCCACAAGGGAGACGGTGATGATTATCTCGATCAGCGAGGGGAAATAGGTCTTATCCCGGTATCCGGCATAGGCCGTGAGGCTTACGTTGAAGCGGGTGAGGGCAACCCAGAAAATGGCTGCCGAAGCGCTGCACATCAGGCCCGTGACGCTGGTGCGCAGCTTCTCGCTTGTAAGCAGCACAACGGACAGAAGCAAGGCAATCAGCATTTCCAGGGAAAATAGCAGATGAGCGCCGTCAAACCGGAGAACGTCCACTCCACGGATGACGACGTCCGCTGCTTTCATGGCAAAATAGACGAGCATGATCGCCCCCATTCCCCTGGCAAGCCCCGAGAGGATACCGATTTCGGGTTTTGAGCCGCGAGAGCGGGAAGAGGCCAGACTCTCCAGAGTGATGACCGCCATTCCGCCGGCTATGGCACTCACCAAAAACAGTATGCTGATCGCCTTGGTTGCCCAGAGATCTGACATTTTTTCCGGAATCAGGAGGTAGAGCGCCCCCAACGAAGACTGATGCAGGGTTGAAAGGACGACCCCGGCAACGATCATCACGATATAGATGTTCCTGAAGAAGCGCACCCAGGTCTCGGCCCGCAGCTTTTCGAGGGCGAAAATGAAAACATCCAGCCCCAGTACGGTAGTGTAGAGCATCACGCACCAGGAGACCTCAAAGAGGACCGATTGAGGGTTCCACATGATCAGCGGATGCCATATTCTCCAGGGCGTACCCAAATCTACGAAAAGCCCGAACATGAATATGATATAGCCCACGAAAGCTGAGAGCTTCGCAGGGCGCAGCAGCGGCCGATACTGTTCCAGGTTGAACACGTAAATGATCAGCGTCATGACGTACCCGCCGCTGGCCAGCGCCACCCCGGTTAGAACGTCCAGGCTGATCCACAATCCCCATGGATATGAATCGTTTAGGTTCGTGGTGGCCCCGAGCCCCAGGATTAGCCTTGCCAGTACGCAGACGCCCCCCAGACCAAGGAGCGAATACAGAACGGTCCGGCCCCAACCGATTTTGTTATTTGCGGTCATCGTTTTTCTCCTTAAGGGCCTCAACCCTGGCCCGGCGCTGGTTGAAACGATACAGTGCGAGGGTGGCCCCTCCCACCGCCAGCGCTATGAACGGCACGTTGCCCATCCACTCCCGGCCCTGCAGAGTGAACGGAACATCGCCGAGATCGGTTCGAAGTCCTCTCAGTTGCAACCCGATCACGTCAAACGGGACCGAAGAAAGATACATCATCGAAGTGCCCCCAACGGTCTTTTCTCCGTAAACCTGTGGTACGTATTTGTGCGGATGGTCCTTGATCCGCCGCCAGGCGTCCTTCACAAGGGCCTCTTTTTCTCCGAAAACGAGCGCCCCCATAGGACACGTGGCGGCGCAGGCCGGAGCGAGGCCTATTGCCTGGCGGTCCGCGCAGAAGGTGCATTTGCGGACGAGCGGCACCGCCGACTCCCATTGGAATTTGGGAATCTGGAATGGGCAGGCCATAAGGCAGTAACGGCAGCCCATGCATTTTGAATCGTCGTAGGTCACCGGCCCCTGTTTGGTTTTCTTCATGGCGCCGACCGGACAGACGCCCGCACAGGCCGGATCCTCACAGTGCATGCACTGTCGCTTTACGAAATGCCATTTCACTTCACCTTCCGCGCCGTTGGCCTCGCGGAAGATGACACGAGTAAAAGTATTGCTGCTCAGGTACCGAGGGTTGCTCCCCGAATCGGAGAAAACCGCCGGTACGCTTGCGAGGGAATTCCAGTTCTTGCACGCCACCTGGCATGAGCGGCATCCTATACAGCGCGTGGTATCGATTAACATCCCATTGACCATCGTCTTATCCTCCGAAGCAGGCGACCGACACGCCCTTTTGCAGACGCAATCCCTTCGTCATGCCTTTTGAATGTTGCAAAGGAACACTTTATATTCGGGAATCATCGTGTTGGCGTCACCTACCATGGGCGTCAGCGAGTTAGCCGAATAGTTGCGTCTGCGGTCGGCCCCTCCGGTGGCCAGCCCGGCGAAACCGAAATGCCATGGCAAGGCGATTATCTCGGAGCTGGTCTCAGATCCGGGAGGGCCGCAGCGACAGGGGCCAATTCGTGAAGTAACGAAGGCCCGTGCAGGCACCTCTCCTCGTGCGCTCGTTACCTTGACCCAATCACCCATTTTGATGCCCCTGGCTTTTGCAAGGCCGGGGCTGATTTCAACGAACATCTCGGAGAGCAGCTCGGTCTGGCACGTGAGATTGCGCGTCATGGCGCCGCCTTGCCAGTGCTCGGTTACCCTAAAAGTGGTTGCGATCAGGGGAAATTTCGGGTCGCTTGGCTGCGCGAACTCGGCGAGCTTCGATTTCCATAGCTTTACCAGGGGATTTGACTGCTGAGCGGACATGATGTTGGTGAAACAGCCCTCGATAGGCTCGTAATGCTCGGGGAAGGGTCCTTCCTTGCAAAGCCCTTTTGGCACGAAGAGTCTGCTCATTCCTTCGGGCAACATGATAAAGGCCGCCCCGGCCGATTGCTCCGGCGGCAAATTGGCCTTGCTGGCCGGATCGATCCATTTGAAATCGGGTACGTCGTTTCTTGCCCAGGTCTTCGATGCGGCGTCCCACCGGACGAGGGCTTTTGCGGTGTTCCACGGCTGCCCCTGGGGATCGGCTGAGCATCGGTTGTAGATTATGCGTCGATTTACCGGCCAGGCATAAGACCAGCCGGGGTGTAAACCCAGTCCTGACGGATCGGCCGGATCGCGGCTCGCCGCCTTGTTATCGCCGGGATTTGCACCGGGGTAAAACCCGGAATAAATCCAGCATCCGCAGGCCGTCGAGCCGTCATCTTTCAACCCAAGGAAATTGGCCAACTGCCGGTGGTCTGCCACGGTGTATCCGTTAATCTCCCTGGCCACCAGGTGAGGATCGGGGTCCTGATCGCCATAATTCCAGGCCAGCCGGGCTATCGGCTCAGGGCATACACTGTTTGTGTCTTCGGCGTAGAGGCCCTTGAGTTCCATGGCGAGGCGGTTGAGGTACCACAAGTCGCTCTTTGCGTCCCCATTAGGCTGTAACGCCTGGGCTCGCCACTGAATCCACCGGCCGCTGTTGGATACGCTTCCTTCTTTTTCCAGTGAATCCGCAGCAGGGAAGAGGAACACTTCCGTTTTGATATCTTTTGCGGCGGCCCCTGGGCGCTTCCAGAAAACGGACGTATCCGTTTCCCATAGGTCGAAAGAGGCCATCCACTCCAGTTTTTCCAGCGCCGAAAATGTCTGATTGATATTCGATGAACTCACGGCGGGATTCATCCCCCAGACCAGCATGCCTTTAATGGTCCCTGAGTTCATGGCTTCGAACATGGGGATCCAGGAGTATCCTGCCCCCTGGAAGCCTTTACCGATTTTTGGCATGTAGTGGTAGGCAAATTCGTTTTCCTGCTGGGCGGCGTCTCCCCAGTAAGCTTTCAGCAGGCTCACGAAAAACTTCGGTTTGTTGCTCCAGAAGCCTGCATTGGGAGTTTCTTTTTCCAGGTAATCTTTCAGTGTGGGGTGGGCGGCCTGGCTAGGAATCGATACATAGCCGGGCAACGCGTTGAACAGGACCCCCATGTCGGTGGACCCCTGGACGTT
>OY970341.1:1517500-4935000 GCA_963717485.1 uncultured delta proteobacterium
CAGCCTCGAGGTAAGAATGACGGAGGTAGAGCGCTGGATGGGCTAGGGGTCTTACCGGATTACCAAACCCAACCAAACTGCGAATGCCGTTATATCGTCCTCGGGAGTGAGACTGCGGGAGATAAGTTCCGTGGTCGAGAGGGAAAGAGCCCAGACCGTCGGCTAAGGTCCCCAAATAGGCGCTAAGTGGGAAAGGATGTGGGGATGCACAGACAACCAGGAGGTTGGCTTAGAAGCAGCCATCCTTTAAAGAAAGCGTAACAGCTCACTGGTCTAGTGTGCCTGCGCCGAAAATTTAACGGGGCTAAAGCGCCTTACCGAAGCCGCGGCAACAGAGGTCGGATAACGGAGGACGGAAGACAGAGGACAGAAGACAGAAGTCGGATGACAGAGGTCTGAAGCCTGAAGCCGCCGGTATCCGAAAAGTTGGAGAGTGGAACAGATGTCCATTCGCAGCTATCATGATCTTGAGATTTACAGGGAAGGCTTTGAGCTTGCCTTGAAGGTGCACCGCAGCACGGAGCATTTTCCTGATGAGGAGCGCTTTGGGATGCGGTCCCAGATACTCAGGAGTTCCAAGAGCATCTGTGCATTGATAGCTGAAGGATATGGACGAGTAGAAAGTGCGGCTGAGTTTCGCAGATATCTGCGAATGGCCCACGGGTCGGTTCAGGAGACCAAGGTGTGGCTGGAATTTGCCAGGGCTTTGGACTTTATGGGCGAAGATGTTTGCGCTGATCTGACTGAGGGCTATGAGCGCTTGGGCAAGCGAATCTAGCGCATGATCGAAAACTGGAAATAATGGAAGGCCAATATCTACGATCTGATATGAGCCATCCGTTATCCGTCATCTGTGTTCCGTTCTCCGTCTTCCGTTATCCGACCTCCGTTGGGTAGGGGAGCATTGCACTATCCTGAGAAGGCGTACCGTGAGGAGCGCTGGAGGTTGTGCAAGAGATTATGCTGACATGAGTAACGATAAAGCGGGTGAGAATCCCGCTCGCCGTAAGCCTAAGGTTTCCTGGGTAAAGGTCGTCTGCCCAGGGTTAGTCGGCCCCTAAGCCGAGGCAGAAATGCGTAGGTGATGGGAAACAGGTTAATATTCCTGTACCACCGGGAAAGCGTTAATAGCGATGGGGGGACGCAGTAGGGTAGGCCATCCGGGTGATGGAAGTCCCGGTATAAGCCCGTAGGCGGGGATGACAGGCAAATCCGTTATCCCGATAACGCCAAGAGGTGATGTGGAGGGAGCAATCCCATAAACTGGTTGATCCCACACTGCCAAGAAAAGCCTCTAGTGAGTTTTCCAGGTGACCGTACCGCAAACCGACACAGGTAGGCGAGGAGAGAATCCTAAGGCGCGTGAGAGAACCCTGTTTAAGGAACTCGGCAAAATGACACCGTAACTTAGGGAGAAGGTGTGCCCTCGCAAGGTGAAGGGACTAGCTCCTGGAGCCGAGGGGGGTTGCAGAGAAGAGGCGGTAGCGACTGTTTACTAAAAACACAGGACTCTGCTAAGTCGCAAGACGACGTATAGGGTCTGACGCCTGCCCGGTGCTGGAAGGTTAAGGGGAGATGTTATTGTATCTTCGGATGTGAGAAGCATTGAACCGAAGCCCCAGTAAACGGCGGCCGTAACTATAACGGTCCTAAGGTAGCGAAATTCCTTGTCGGGTAAGTTCCGACCTGCACGAATGGCGTAACGACTTCCGCACTGTCTCAAACAGGGACTCAGTGAAATTGCAGTCTCGGTGCAGATACCGAGTACCCGCGGCTAGACGGAAAGACCCCGTGCACCTTTACTACAGCTTGGCATTGGATTTTGGGCGTGTATGTGTAGGATAGGTGGGAGGCTATGAAGCGGGGGCGCCAGCTCTCGTGGAGCCACCCTTGAAATACCACCCTTATGCGTCTAGAGTTCTAACCCGAGGAAGTGAACCCTTCCTGGGGACAGTGCCTGGTGGGTAGTTTGACTGGGGCGGTCGCCTCCAAAAAAGTAACGGAGGCGCGCGAAGGTTCCCTCAGGCTGATTGGAAACCAGCCGTAGAGTGTAAAGGCAGAAGGGAGCCTGACTGTGAGACAGACATGTCGATCAGGGACGAAAGTCGGTCTTAGTGATCCGGTGGTTCTGAATGGAAGGGCCATCGCTCAACGGATAAAAGGTACGCCGGGGATAACAGGCTGATCGCCCCCAAGAGTTCACATCGACGGGGCGGTTTGGCACCTCGATGTCGGCTCATCACATCCTGGGGCTGGAGCAGGTCCCAAGGGTTCGGCTGTTCGCCGATTAAAGTGGTACGTGAGCTGGGTTTAAAACGTCGTGAGACAGTTTGGTCCCTATCTACCGTGGGCGGAGGAATTTTGAGGGGATCTGTCCCTAGTACGAGAGGACCGGGATGGACGGACCTCTGGTGTACCAGTTGTCCCGCCAGGGGCAGCGCTGGGTAGCTACGTTCGGAAGGGATAACCGCTGAAAGCATCTAAGCGGGAAACCCACCCCAAGATGAGAATTCCCGCAGGTTAACACCTGCCTGAAGGCCCCTTGTAGACTACGAGGTTGATAGGCCGGGTGTGTAAGGGCAGTAATGTCTTTAGCTAACCGGTACTAATAGGCCGTGCGGCTTGACCATCTTTAAACCTTAAGGACAACCGGTAGAAGCCAGGAAAAACAAAGTCGTCAAAGATAACCCCTATTCGAGTTGAGTCCCAAAGAGTTTGGCAAGACGCTTTGGGGCGGTGGCTATGGCGAGGAGGCCACACCCGTACCCATCCCGAACACGGTCGTTAAGCTCCTCTGCGCCGATGGTACTGCGCGGGCAAACTGCGTGGGAGAGTAGGACGCTGCCGCCTCATCCTTATAAAAAATCCCCTCACACCCACTAAACGGTGTGAGGGGATTTTTGTTTAGCCGTGTTGCCGGTTCTCACCAGTGGCAGCTTACGAGGATTAGCCGGCTTGATCAGCCATAGCCCAATCAGGAGGATCTTTCTGCGGCTCGAGAGTTCAACGGGTTCCGGAGATTGCCAGAAAAAGTCACATTCTTCGGATCCAAACAGCCGGCAGGGGTTAGATCTGAGCGGATAAATAGAGCAGAGGCCTCCGCCCGAGCCGTTGTCTTCCCATAGAAACGGGCAAAAGCGGTGGCCGCGTCCCAGGCCGTTGGCAAAAATCTCAGGCCAGCGTCCCGGAAGTGCGTTCGGAGCCGGAAAGTCCGGCATCCCGCTTGCAACCTCGCAGCATAGGCCACATTTATTGCAATACCCCGGCGCATTCATGTCGGCCACTTTTAATGTTGGCACTTGCGCCGACTCCTGGTTTTTTCTCCAATTTTTCACTTCATTAAATATCGCGATTCGCTCCCAGACCATCCTCAAGGCGTGCGCTCGTCTTGCGCGAGGGGACAGAGTTGTCCACCACTTCTCGCGTTTCAGCCATCCGAGGTTGCGGAGCACATAGTAAAGCGGAAATCCGGGGGCACATAGGCCCTTTACGGCCGCGTTTCCAGTAGCGCCCTTCTTTTTGAGAGACCGTTTCAGCCGAGTGGAATCAAATAATTTGCGGTTTTTCACTGCTCTTTTTAGCCATGTGAGGATAATTGATTTCGGCTTCCGATGGCCGTAGATACAAAGGCGAACTGGATCTAGGGTCGTCGGATATTCCTTTGACAAACCTTCTTCTGGCCAGCTCTCCAATAGAGGCTGCCCGAATTGTATGAAAAAACGCCGGAGGCTCCAAAGCCAGGTCTCCGAGCTTAGTTCTTAGAGTGTTCCGGTATGTTGTCCATCCGTCACCGCAAAATATAACAGGCTGGGAAACTTTGTGGATTAAGCTCTCGGCGAGCCGGGATGGAGTCATCGCCGTATGTTGAATCTCGAGGCTGAGGTGGCCTTTCCCATCAGGCCGGTAAAGTGCGCAATACACTTCACCCTTTCGGGCGTCGAGAAGAGCGCATATTGGATCGGTAGAGAAGCACAAGGGTAAGGCCAGCGCGTCAAGTGAGCAAATGGCGGCAAAGGCTTTGGCCCTGACCCAGGCAAGCACTTTCATGGTGGCCATCCCGATCCTAAGGCCGGTAAAGCTCCCCGGTCCGCTCGCCACCGCAAATGCGTCAATGGTTCCCAGGTCCCACCCAGCTTCCCGGAGAATAGAATCAATTGATTTGAGCAATCTTCTATTGTGGGTCTTCCCGGACCTAAGCGTCCATTCGGCCGTCAGGTTTTCATCATCGAGCAGCGCCAGACTGCCCGACATTGCAGAGGTATCGGCTGCAAGAATTCTCATCGTATAGGAGACTGCCGCCCCACCGAAAGCTTCGCGACACGAAAAAAGAAAGCGCCACGACCAGATGGCGCTTTGCTAAACCAGCGACTGTCGATCATCCTTTTCACACCCTGGACAATAGATTGTGGAGCCAGGAAGAGATCGAAGACCAGTCGAGCCGCATTATGTCATTGTAGAAAACCACCACCATGAGGGACAGAAGAGCGACTAGCCCCACCTTCTGAGCGATTTCTATTTTTTTCAATGAAAGAGGCCTGCCAAGGATTGCTTCGATCAGGAAAAAGAAAATATGGCCCCCGTCGAGCATGGGGACGGGCAAAAGGTTCAGGACCGCCAGGTTTACGCTGATAAGGGCCATGAAGTTCAACAGATCGAGGATGCCCTTCTGCGCCTGTTTTCCGGCCATCTGTGCGATCAGGATCGGCCCTCCAAGGGTATTTAGCGGCACTATCCGCTCTATCAGCTTCACAACCGTGAGAAAAAAGAGCTTGCTGAGGTCGTAAGTGCGGACCAGGGCGTAGTAGCCGGCTGCAAGCGGATTGACCGATCTGACGATCGTAGTCTCGGAAGCGAGGATGCCGATCAGAGGGCGCGTGATTGTTTCGCCGAATATATTCTTCACCTCATTGATTTTGGGTGTGACCTCTACGGCGATTTCAGAATCGTCTCGCTTTACGCGGATATCAAGAGGGTTCCGACCGAGCTTTTCAATGGATTCAGAAAGTTCTTCCCAAGTACTGATCGACCGGCCATTGATCGAGAGCACTGTGTCTCCAGCCTGCAAGCCGGCCTGTTCCGCAGGCGATCCTGGATTGACGGAGCCGATCTCGGGCGCTAGTTCGTGAATTCCGGAAAATGCAAACAGGAAGGTAAAAATGAGGATCGCTGCAACAAAGTTTGAAAGCGGTCCCGCCAACACAATCGTCAGCCGCTTTAGCACACTTTGCTCGGAAAAAGCGCCGGCCCGCTCGGTTGGCGACAACTCTTGCTCTGAATCCTCTCCCAGCATTTTGACATAACCACCCAAAGGTACCAACGAGAGGCGGTATTCGGTTGCTCCTCGAGTGATTGCAAATATTTTCGGTCCAAATCCGAGCGAAAACCGGAGCACCGTCACCCCGGTGCGTTTGGCCACCAGGAAATGCCCCAGTTCGTGCACAAAGATGAGAATTCCAAGGACTATTGCGGTAGAGAGAATAATTGTCAACAAGTGCAGCACCTCACTTTAACCAACGATTATTTGCACAAATATAAATCTTAATTCCAATTTAGCCCGGTGTTTTTGCCCTGCGTGTAATAATAATTTTCGACGCCTCTTTACGCGCCCATGCGTCAGCCTTGAGAATTGCCTCCAGGTCAGGCTTAGCGCAAGGTTTGTGGGCAGACATAACCTCATCGATCACAGCAGGTATATCGTAAAAAGCAATGGTTTTCTCAAGGAAAGCGTACACCGCTATTTCATTTGCTGCATTAAGGACGGCAGGCATCGTCGATCCTTTGCGGCAAGCCTCGAAGGCCATGCGCAGGCAAGGGAATTTTTCTTCATCCGGGGGATAGAATGAGAGTTTCTGAAGACGGAAAAGATCGAGCTTGGGGCACGCTATCGGGAGGCGCTCGGGATAGGCCAGAGCATAGCCTATAGGTATTTTCATATCCGGTACTCCCATCTGCGCAATGACCGAGCCGTCAATGTATTCGACCATAGAGTGAACGATGCTCTCGGGGTGAATATAGACCGATATACGCTCGACGGGCACGCCGAACAACCAGTGGGCTTCGATCACTTCGAGTCCCTTGTTCATCAGGGTGGCGGAATCAATTGTGATTTTGGGTCCCATCGACCAGTTGGGATGGCAGAGGGCGGCTTCGGGAGAAACTGTTTCCAGATCTTTTCTGGACTTATTGAAAAAAGGGCCTCCTGAGGCTGTAAGAAGCACTCTGTTGAGAGCTTCCCTGTGGTTGCCCTGGAGGGCCTGGAAAATAGCGCTGTGTTCGCTGTCCACGGGGAGGATTTTTACGTTGTTGGCCGCCGCAGCCCCTGTTACGATCTCGCCCGCGGCAACCAGGGTCTCCTTGTTGGCGAGCGCTATGTCCTTTCCGGCCTCAATTGCGGCAAGCGTAGGTAAAAGACCGGCAGCACCGACCATTGCAGATACCAGCATATCCGACTCGGGGAAGGCGGCCACCCGGCAGTACCCCTCCTGGCCATAAAAGATTTCGGGAAAGCGATCGAACTTGCCGGCAAGAAGATTTTCGAGGTTGCATGCCGCCTGAGCGTCCATTAGGCAAACCAGCCGTGGAGAAAACTCCCGTATCTGCTCAAAAAGAAGCGCCGCATTGGAACCAGCCCCGAGGGCAACGACCTCAAAGCGGTCCGGAAACTGGCGAACCACCTCCAGTGTGCTCCGTCCTATCGAACCCGTGCTGCCGATTATGGATATCTTCTTCTTGGTCATGTTCAGCACCGTATCAAAATCCGTTATATCTACCCCGGTGGGGCCCATTGTAATAGCGCCCACAAAACCGGGAAAGCGAAAATCATGGAGTCCAGCCTGTCGAGGATTCCTCCGTGGCCTGGAAGCAGTCCGCTTGCATCCTTCTTGCCCGAGTTGCGTTTGATCATGGATTCGATCAGGTCTCCAACCTGTCCGACGGCCGCGACTGCCAGACTAAAAAGAAAAAGCTTTGCCGGGGGCACATTTCTCAAAAGAATCAAACCGATAATCGATCCGGTAACTATACTCAAAAAAAGCCCGCCGATAGCGCCCTCGATTGTCTTCATCGGGCTGACTGCCGGGTAGAGCTTGTGGCGGCCGATCAGCCGTCCCGTGTGGTAGGCGCCTGTGTCTCCGGCAACGATCACGGCCAGTAAAAACAAGATCCAGAACCTGCCTTGCGGCGCCTCCCCGATAAGGAGGACAAAGGAGATGAAATAGGGCACATACAGCCATGCGAATGAGAGGAGAGCAATCCGGTTGATTTCCTCGCAATCAAGGGGAGAGGAGATCATCATAAGGCAAAGTGCAGTGAAAAACGAGACAAAAAGGGCAAAGTTAAGGCCCGTGATTCCCCAGAGGTAAGTTGCGAAGGGCAGGAAAAGTCCGGCGGCAAACGAAAAAAATCGCCATTTCCCTGAAAGAGGAACATGGAAAAGCAGACCGTGCAGCTCCCACAAGCCGATTGTGGTCACCAAGCTGATAAGCAGCCACCAGCTCCAAATGGGACCGGCGGCTATACATACTAGAACCGGTAGACCGGCCAGTATGCCGGTAACCCAGCGCTTAACGCTGGAACTTGATTTCAGGGAATCAGGCATGAAATTTCGGCGAATGCTGCCCCCGGATCGTTGTAGGATAATGGGCGTTCATGATAAGGTATTATATAAGTGTATCATACCAGGATGCTTACTTTCAGCCTTTACACAAGCTATCTTCCTGACAGCGCAATATCCGTTGTCGTGGCCTCATCTTCGATCGATGAGCCTTGGCGCTCCCTTACTTGTTCGCTGGTGCGTCCGAATCGTCGCTCTCTTCTTTGAAATTCCTTAAGCGCTTCGATAAAATCAGCTTTCCCGAAATCGGGCCATAAAATCTCCGTGAAATAAAGCTCTGCATAAGCGATTTGCCAAAGCAGGAAATTACTCACACGGATTTCTCCCCCTGTTCTGATGACGAGATCAGGGTCAGGAAGATCAGCACCATAGAGATAGCGTGAAAAGAGTTCGGTAGAAAGTTGGCTTACTCCGCATACCCCATTCATGGCATCGGCGAGAAGAAGTTTTGCGGCCCGCGTGATCTCCTGCCTGCCCCCGTAGTTCAGAGCGAGACTCAGGACAAGTCTGTCAAAATGGGCGGTCTTATGCTCGATGATGCGGAGTTGCTCCAGGACGGATGCGGGGATACCATCATCGTCGCCGATATGGAGCAAACGTACCTGTTTGTCCATGAGTTCGTGGAGTTCGGACTCCAGATATTTTTCCATCAGCTCCCAGAGCGCTTTTACTTCTTTTTGAGGCCGATTCCAGTTTTCTTTCGAAAAGACATAGAGGGTCAAATAGCGGATACCCAATTCACCGCAACAGGTCACAATCGCGCGCACACTCTCGGCGCCCTTCTTGTGCCCGAAAATTCGGTTTCTCACTTTTTTCATGGCCCATCGGCCGTTGCCATCCATAATGACGGCCACATGCCGAGGAAGGCGCTCCAAATCAAGTTCCATCTAGGTTTCCAGAATTTCTTTTTCCTTGGAGCCGTAAACGGCGTCGATTTTCTTCACGAAATCGTCCGTAATCTTCTGAATCTCATCCTGTGCTCGAAACTGTTCGTCTTCAGATACTTTCTTATCCTTTTTAAGATCTTTAATCTTTTCATTGATATCACGTCTGATGTTTCTGAGGGCGACCTTGGATTCCTCAGCTTTTTTCTTCACCACTTTGACAAGATCGCGACGGCGTTCGGCGGTAAGCGGCGGAATATTTATCCTGATAGCTTTGCCGTCGTTCATCGGGGTTAGTCCCAGATCGGATTTAAGTATGGCTTTTTCTATTTCGCCAACCACCGAGTTGTCCCATGGTTGAATCACGATCGTGCGAGGATCGGGTATGGTCAATGTTGCAAGCTGGCTCAGCGGGGTCGCAGTTCCGTAGTAGTCGGCCCTGATCCCATCAACCAGCGAAACGGAAGCTCTTCCCGTTCGAAGCCTTTTGTACTCGGATTCCAGGGTCTCTACTGCTTTATTCATGCGGTCGTCAAGATCAAGATAAATGTCATCAAGCATAACAAGTTTCCTCCACCACAGTCCCGACCGGCTTGCCGAGAACAGCCTTCCTGATGTTGCCCCTTATATTGAGATTAAAAACAACGATGCGCATTTTCTCTTCTCTGGCCAGGGATATGGCCGTGGCGTCCATGACCTTGAGGTTCCGGTTGAGAACTTCGGAAAAACTGATGCGCTCATAGAGAAGGGCGTGCGGGTTTTTTACCGGATCGGATTCATAGACCCCGTCGACTTTGGTTGCTTTCATCAGGACTTGGGCGCCGATTTCGCTGGCCCGAAGCGCGGCGGTCGTATCTGTGGTAAAAAATGGAAGCCCGGTGCCGGCCGCAAAAATTACAATTCGACCCTTTTCCAGATGCCGGATAGCTTTACGCCGAATGTAGGGCTCGGCAACCTCTTTCATATCGATTGCCGACTGGACCCTGGTGGGAATGCCGAATTTTTCCAGGGCATCCTGCATCGCAAGGGCGTTCATCACGGTCGCTATCATGCCCATGCAGTCTGCAGTGGAACGGTCCATTCCGCCCGATGCGGCCGAAACTCCCCGAAAGATGTTCCCACCCCCGATCACGAGCGCAATCTGTGTGCCCATCTTGTGCACTTCCGCAATTTGCTCGGCAATTTCGCGCAACACTCCCGCATCTATTCCATAGGGTTCAGACCCCATTAGGGCTTCGCCGCTCAGCTTGAGAAGGATTCTGCTGTAAACCGGCTGCTGCTCTTCGCTCATCAGGGTTTGCTCCAGTCTTGATTCGCAAATGCGGTCCGATAACTATTCACCAAGCTGATACCTGCAAAACCGGCGCACCTGTATTTTTTCGCCGATTTTCGCGATCAACTCATTCAAATAATCCTGGATACTCTTGTCCGGATCGCGAATATACTTTTGCTGCATCAGTGAGTTTTCTTCGTAGAATTTCCGCATTTTCCCGTCAACTATTTTTTCAAAGATGCTCTGATGTTTCCCGGATTCCTGTGCCTGAGCAAGGTAGATAGCGTGTTCGCGCTCAACGATATCCTGCGGGATCTCTTCGGGAGTGACTCCCAGAGGGTTTGTCGCAGCTATCTGAAGGGCAACGTTGCGCACGAATTCACCAAAATCTTCACTTTTGGCAGCAAAATCGGTCTCGCAGTTTACTTCCACCAGGACCCCGATTTTCCCGCCGCCGTGGATATATGAGTGAATCAGACCGTCGGCTGCTTCCCGGCCGGCCCGCTTCATTGCCCTGGCAAGGCCTTTTTTACGCAGCAGATCAACGGCTTTCTCCATGTCACCCGAAGCGTCCTGAAGCGCCTTTTTGCAGTCCATCATGCCCACGTTGGTTCTGTCTCTTAGTTCTTTTACCATCCCTGAGGTTATTTCCAATTTCTTCCTCCTATATAACAAACCTGTCTATTCTTAAATCAAGGATTTTATAAGGGTTTGCGACGGCCTGCGGCATCCCACGAAAGGGGATGCGGGAGGCGAGTGCGGGAACAGTATCCGGAAGTACAGGAGCACCCAACGGCTGTGGGCGCGAAGCTCCCCGCCTGCTTACTCTTCCTCTTGCGTGGCCTGCACAGGGTTTATAATCTCTACGACCGGGCCTTTTTTCTCCTGTCCCAAAATCTGCCCTGGTGGGACTTCCTCCAGTTCGACGCCCTTGTCCACGTCGGCCTGCTGAACCTCGGAGAACTTCTCGCGGCCCTCTACGCAGGCGTCGGCGATCTTTGAAGTAACGAGCCTGATCGCCCGGATTGCATCGTCGTTCCCTGGAATGGGATAGTCGATCACATCGGGGTCGCAGTTTGAATCCACAATGGCCACAACCGGCATACCGAGGCGGTTTGCTTCCATGACGGCGATATTCTCGCGCTGAGTGTCCACCACGAAGAGCGCGCCCGGAAGCCGGTTCATCTTCTTAATGCCCCCAAGGTTTTTTTCAAGCTTTTCGCGCTCACGCTGAAGCCCGAGGATCTCCTTTTTGGGAAACCGGTTGATGCTTCCGTCTTCGACCATGGCATCTAGTTCTTTGAGCCGGTCGATTCGTTGCTTCATTGTTTTAAAATTGGTGAGCATGCCGCCCAGCCATCGCTGGTTGACAAAAAACATGCCGCAACGGTCGGCTTCTTCCTGGATGGTGTCCCTGGCTTGCTGCTTGGTGCCAACGAAAAGAACGCTTTCGCCCGAGGCTACGGCATCGACCACGAATTGGTAGGCGGTATTGAAAAGCCTGACGGTGCGCTGCAGATCTATGATATAGATGCCGTTGCGAGCGCCAAAGATAAAGGGTTTCATTTTGGGGTTCCACCGGCGGGTCTGATGGCCGAAATGGACCCCTGCTTCCAGCAACTGTTTCATTCCAACAACTGCCATAGTTCAGCTCCTTCTGGTTTTGCCTCCGCCCCTTTGCATCCGGCCGCGCATTTATGACCGGACACCAAAAGGTAAAGGGGAGTGTGAATTTTATTTAACAGGGAATTCTAACATGTTCCAAGTGTTCGAGCAACCAAAAAACCTCCCCCTGATTGCGCGCAAAACCAAAGTGATATTATTGCGGATCAAAAATCGTTAAATTAAATACCTGCTTCGCGTTTCTCACAGTGGAGTTTCTCAGATGAAATGGAAAATAGCGACATTCAATGTGAACGGCATCAGGTCGCGCGAGCACGTGGTCGTATCGTGGTTAGAGCAAAATCGACCTGACGTCCTGTGTCTTCAGGAGATAAAGTGCCAGGATGCGGAGTTCCCGCGCGGTTCTCTGCTTGAGGCCGGCTACGAGGCGAGCGTGTGCGGACAGAAATCATTTCATGGAGTGGCAATTCTGAGCGTGCGAAAACCTGAGGAGGTCAGGTACGGGTTCGGCGATGGCGGGTTGGATACCGAGGCCAGACTGATTGCCGCAAAAATTGATGGAATATGGATTTTTAATACCTACGTCCCGCAGGGCAGAAGCCCCGATCATCCGGCCTTCCAGACCAAACTGGATTTTTTCGCCAGGCTCAAAAACCTTTTCAGCAGCCAATACAGGCCGTCCGATCCAATTATCTGGACAGGGGATATCAATGTTGCGCCGGAGGAAATTGACGTTTTTGCGCCAAGAAGAATGGACGGGAAAATCGGGTTTCACCCTATGGAAAGACGGGCCCTTGCCGACGTGGTTTCCTGGGGATTTATCGACCTTTTCCGAAAACACCATCCGGACGCTCGCCAGTTCACCTTCTGGGATTACCGACTGCCCGAGAGTTTTGACAGGAACCTGGGCTGGAGGCTGGACCATATCAGGGCTACCGAACCTATCGCCAAAGCCTCGATTGACTGTCAGGTGGACGCCGGTCTGCGCAGCCGGCCCAGTCCGAGCGATCATACTCCGATATGGGCGGAACTTGAGCTGGGCTAATCAGGCTCATGAAATTGATATTCTTTTAGTAAAGACAGGAAGAACGAGAAACAAGGCGCGCAGGGACCGACACGGTTTTTTTACCCCCATAATAACGGTGGATCTGTCCCTGCCAGGTCCTAAAAATTAATCATCATGGTAGCGCCGCCTTCCACAGTTCTTGTAATACTTGGCCATGACGGCCTTCATCATCAGCAACAATTTCAATCTCCTGCGCGGCTTTGTCGAGACCTAATTCGCGCAATTGCTGGGCGAAAGCCTTAATGTGTTTCACTGAATTGCTTTCTATGTCTGCGACTCGGGTTATCATGGCAAAAACATCTGGAGGGACGTGAGCATTAAGCACGGTGTATAGTCCCGCATGACGTGCCTCATCGCCAGCCAATTTGAGCAATGCGTCTGCAACATCATTAAGACCTTTGTCTTTTGCGAGCATGGCCAGTCCATAATACAAGCCCACGGCACGGGTTTCTATGCCTAATAACTCGTCAACCTGCTTCTCCAGTTTGGTTCCTTTCGTAACACCATATAAACTCATTCTTATTGCCTCCAATAATTTTTTGTTTGCGGCGAATAATGTCAACAGATTTTACTTTCCCGCACTTTGAGAGCGTCTAAAAGGGCGGCGGGAAAACTATGCCGGTATCCAACAACGATTTGTCAGCCGAATTGCTCGGCCGCCTGCGCGAGCAACTCGGCTACGTCTTCGATGGTGCATATCTTAACCGCTTTTTGTTTCAACTCTTTTGTGCCTGGTACCTGCTGGAGGTACCAGCAGAGATGTTTTCGCATCTGGATGATTCCACGCTCGCCTTTCAAATCGTTTGCAAGCCTTGCGTGTTCCATTGCCGTTCTGAAAACGTCTTGAGCGGTTGGACTTCCATTCCGGCTGCCGGTGTAAGCTGTTTTCAAGCGCTGAAAAATCCATGGATTTCCGAGTGCTCCTCTGGCAATCCCCACTCCGTCGGCCCCCGTTTGCTCAAGCAGTTCCAATCCCTGAGCCGCATTTTTTACCCCGCCGTTTGCAAGTATTATCCCCTTGAAGTGGGCGCGGGCGTTTCGGGTAGTCTCGATATCGTTTGGTCCGGAGAACCCCTGAGCGTAAGATCTGCCGTGGATCATTACGGCCTTGATGTCCAGGTCGCCGACATAATCGAGGAAGCTGAGAAGATCTGCTTCTTTGACGCTGGTCCTGGTCTTTATCGATACAGGCAGGGCCGTATTTTCGATGACGCTCAGGATAACCTCTTTGGCCACGGCAGGAATTGTCATCAGGGCCGCTCCCGCTCCGCACTTGAACACCTTTGCAATAGGACAGCCGAAGTTTATATCGATTCCGTCAGGCTTGATTTCCCGGCTGACAAACCGGGCAGCGATTGCGAAATGTTCGGGATTATTCCCGAAAAGCTGCACGACATAAGGGCGCTCCGAATCATTGAAACGCATAATCTTCAGAGCTGCTTCCGGTTGATATGCAAAAGCAGTGGAACTCGACAGTTCGCTGTATACGATGTCTGCCCCGAAGCCTTTGCATATCCGGCGAAACGCGCTGTCGGTTATTCCTGAAAGGGGCGCCAGGGCAAAAATAGGCTTTGTTAATGATGTCCAAAAATTATGCATATTCTTAGTATAGTTTGGGCGTTCGGATTGCCAACAGATAATGTCCGCCGTTGCCGCGATAAGGAGGATAAATTCACTTGGTCATCAAACACGAGCATAAGCTCGTTCCCAACCATTTTCGTGGCTGTGTCAGAGAGTTGTGTTTTTGAGATGGCAATATCTGCATTTGACTCAGTCATTGGTATACCTCCATTGATCGTGGGATCTCAAATTCTGCAAACCAGTTTTCCAAATCTGTTTTTCCAGGCAGCCAGGTTCCGTCAGTATTGATGGCGCTGATGCGTCTTTAAAGAGGAATGGACGCCGACCTGCATTCAAATATTTCGAGACCGCAGTTCGGAAGGAGTTAACCCTTGCTGGAGGTGTATTCACGATCGTCAAGTAAAGCTTACATACCAGAACAGCTTTGTCAATTTTTCTCTCCGCCGCCGCCCATTCTGTGATCCGCGAATGTAATGCTTCGCACCCCTGCGCGTCTTCGCTCCTTTGCGTACAAAATGCGACCAGAACTCGATGCTGCAGGCAACCGTAGGCGAAAAATAAATTGACAACGGATTCCACTTTCCTAGAATCTGGTCTGATACCGGGTGCGGGAGCACCCATGGATAAGTTTCCAGCCATATCGTTTAATGTCGAGCAACTGGAGGTCCAGGATGGATCCTGCCTTGAAACTGGCTATTTTTCGGGTTGTGGAAAAGGAACCGTTTACCGGGTACCTGCAAATCCAACTGGTGGAACTGGCAAAGGGCTACTCGGCAACAGAAATGGTCTATGTTCCCGAGTTGATGGGCAATATCTATGATAAGGCCCATGGCGGAGTGATTTTAACCCTCATCGATGTAGCCTTTGGAGCCGCCTGCCAGACAGATGGGACAGTTGCCGTAGGCCTCAATCTAAGTGTCACCTTTATCGGCAGCCCGGAACCCGGGGCGAAACTGCGGGCCGAAGCGCGCGAGATAGGCCGGACTGAAAAAACCCTCAATTACGATGTCAAAGTAACAGACCAGGTTGGAGGACTCATAGCGGTGGGCAGCGCCCTGGCCTACCGCACTGGGAAACCGGTTTCTTTTCTCTAAAGAACACAGCGACCTGTTTTCCCACCATACTGCCGAAAAATTGGCGACCCCGGCTGATTTGGTTATAACCTGCGCCTTGGCCCAAAGATCTTGAATTTTCTGCTGCCAATAGCGAGTTCAAAAACGTTTTCGGTCAACCCGGCGGTGGCTTTTGAAGCCGCTTGGGAAGTATTTTTCATCAACCTGCAATGACTCGGCTATGTCTGCCGCGGGCCTTGTGATAAGGTTTTTCACCGCTGGCAGCACCAAAAAAGTACTTGACAATACTGTTATTACATGTAAACGTTTGTTCGTGGATGTGAACGACGACTCAAAACCTTAATGCTTCCAGGTGGCCCTCGGGGAGGGAGGCACCTTTGGTGCAATGCAGGTGCATTAAGATAGCAGTGGTCGATCAAGCCCTTGTGGGACTGTCCCTCGCGGGATCCACGGTTCAGTCTGAACCGGCATCGCCTGGTTTGCTTTAATCATCGGCATTGCCTCTTTGGCGAGTGTGCGCGCAGACCCGGTTTCTGAAGTGCCTTGGTTTTACGCGGTTGCGGCCGGATGCCTTTCTGCCGTTGTGCGCTTGAATTGCTTTCCACGGGCGCTCGAAAGATCTGCACCAGGATTTCCATTTGGCCTCGGAACCGGTGTGACAGCCACAAGGCCTGAGCGATTGGCTCGCGATCTTGATCTGTCGGGTTCTAATTGGAGGGTTGGTTATGATGCGGTTACAGTACATGGCAGAGGTAGATGAGGATTTATGTACCGGATGCAAACTGTGCGAGTTCATCTGTCCGGCGGCCGCCATCAGGGTAGTAGAAGACACCGCTGCAGTCGACGGTGATCGCTGTATTGATTGTCAACGCTGCATCGATCTATGCAAAACCGAAAAAGCCATCAGCCGAATCGCCCGTCCTGAAGAGGTCCTCCGATACGTGGACCTGACCGATCTGGATCAGGTTCGGATAAAGGAATTGTGCGGCAGAGCGGGCCTGCTTCCGGATATGGCGATCTGCGGATGTACCCGTACGACGGCGCAGGAGACGGTTGCGGCGGTCCTGAAAGGTGCGAGGACGCCTGAGGAGCTTTGCGCCATGACCGGTCTTCGTGCCGGCTGCGGCCTCTACTGTATGACAAGGATATTCCAAGTGCTGCAGGCATGCGGATTTGAATTGGAGAACCCTCCGGACAGGAGGTGGATCAAACTGACTCTGAGCCTTGCGGATGTTCCCGAGGAGAAGGTGCTTCAAATCGACCAGGCGTATCCCACCTGTTGCGTGGGTGAGGACTGGAGAAGGCTGACACAGAGACGCAGCAAATAAGGAGGACACTAATGTTTAATCCGCCAGTAATGCCCCCTGAGCCGATGGAATCGTTTTACGGTCCCAAACCCAAGGAACGGGCCATAAATATACTAGATGATATCGTTTCGGTGGAAGTCAGCGATCTTTTCCCCGACATAAACGAGCGAATTTACAAATATGGCGGAGACCTCTCCGCCATAACGAAATCCACCGGTGAAGCCCTGTCCCGAATCGATATGTCGATGATAAAGCCTGGGGATACTGTCAAGATACTTAGTTCCGAACATGGCTACAGCATAATGGGAGGCGATGTCTATGCCACCATGCTAGAAGCCGTCAAGGACAACGTCAAGACCGCGACCGGCTGTAAGGATCTTCGCCTGATGGTGGGCGCCTATAAAGGCTTCCGGGAATCTGATGAATTCATCAGGCGCTACGAGCTTGACAAGCGGTTCGAAGGCAAGGTCTACGGATATGGTCCTTATGACCGGGATGTGGCCATCGATACCGAGATCGGAACGATCTACGCTATCAAAAAAATATTCGACGGTGACTGGTTTATTCACTGTTATTACGACGATCCAAGGGAAATTTATTACCACCGTCAGATCCAGAGGGCATTCAAGCCGTTCGGCATGTCCTATGTTCGGTTTGAAACCCGGTCGTGCTACCATATGAATTTTGCCAATCGCTCTTGCAATTACCTGCCAATTGCGGTCTTTTACTCGCCATACATTCAACAGAAATATGCTTTTTCGTGCGTCTTGAGGCACTCTCCTATTGGAATATTGAAGGTGGACGCTGACAGGGACCTTGCGGCCCTTGATAGGAGAATAGCCATCAGCCACCTAAGGAAGTACGGCAAGATGATGCGGCTTTTTCACGAGATCGATGAAGCCATTGCCGTGGCAGACGGTGGGAGATGGGGGTTCTATCTTCATGCCGGCGGGACCATCTTTGGCGTCTTTATGCATGCCCATGACGATCTTTTCGACATAACCAACGCCAAGGTTTTGGGCGGCTTTAAGAAAAATGCTAAAGGAGAGGTTGTTCCCATGACCATCAATCCGGCCTGCAAAGTCATCGTGCTGCATCAGGCTTGGCCGGGCATCAATTACCTCGGACTGGAAGAGACTCCGATGGTGATTGCCGGTGAAGATCATGCAGCCATGTGGCAGGCCGATCATTGCAACCCTTATATTTCCGACACTGCCAGAGTTGCGCCGGATTTGCCCAAGGCAATGGAAATAGCTCAAGACTTCTACCGGACCGACAAAGTGATCATATTCGATGGCAGTTTCGGTCACATTAACTGCAGCCGGTCTCTGGCCGAATTCCTGGTGAAAAAAGCGCCCGAAGTAAATAGGGAAGTGGAAGAAAGGCTCCTGCCTATGTGGTTGAAGCAGCGGGGTATCGACCCGCACGAACTGGACAGCCCTTCCTAACCCATGGCGCGGCGCTCCTGCGGCTTGTCGCTTATAGAGGGTCTTGTTGGAGATTCAGCGAGTACCAATATTGATACGCGGTTCGGGGAAATCCTGATAAAAGTAAAAGCACCGCTGCCCGAATTGATTTTTGTTGTCCTGGCCGTAGCAGATCTCCTGGCGAATATAAGTACGGGATGGCTCGCAATCGCTCTCTACCCCAGGTTTGCTAGACACATGCCGGTGCTGCCGGCGTGTCAGTGAATCAAGCGGCGCCGGAAGGCAGGTTTGCGCCAACGCACTATCGACCTCGGTGAATGCTGGAAAAGCTCGCGCGGGTTATGTCGGAAACTGCCGGCATCCTCGATGCCGGGTTTACACGTTGGCGTTGGGTGTGCCTTGGGATGCGATACTTTTTGGCCCCGGTTAAAGACATGTCACACAAGCAGAGAGCATGGATTTATCCGCCATGACGAAATTTGATTTGCTGAGAAAAACTGAAATCAGAATTGAAAATATCGGCTTGAAGAAAGCCAATCTGACCGATATAGCCGAACAAGTCGCAGGGATACTCGGTTTGAGCAGGGGCGAGGTGCTCGTGGTGGATTATCTCAACGGAGCAATGATCCTGGACGTACTAAACACCTGCGTAAACGCCTATAACATAGTCGGGAAAAAAGAGCGGCTGCTGAAAGCGTTGAGTGAGCTTCCGGGAGTATTCATCTCGGATGATACTTCCATTCACTCAGACGGTATGCTTGGCTGGATTGCGATGGACGAGAAGGCGGCTACTGAGGCGCTGAGAAAATCAGAGCAAATGGCCGGCGAGATTCAAAGAAATATCTCAAAAAGGGTCATCGTGTTTTCCACCGGGGCTGAGGTAGCGGAAAATCTAATAGAAGACACCAATATGCCGGCCATTGAGGGGTGTCTGACAGCGGAAGGTTACAAGGTCAGCCGGGGTCAGATCTTGAAGGACGACCAGGTGCTTATTTCAGCAAAACTGATGGAGGCTGCCGACCGGGGATATGGTTTGATAATCACCACCGGAGGGGTAGGCGCGGAGGACAAGGACCTTACCGTTGAGGCTGTAAAAACCCTGGACCCCGACGCCGCCACTCCCTGCATATGCCACTTTGAGATCGGGACGGGCAGGCACGTCAAGGATGGAATTAGAATCGCAGTGGGTAGTTATGGCGACACTCTGATCATCGCACTGCCGGGGCCAAACGATGAGGTCAGAGCGAGTCTCGGCATGCTCGCCGAAGGACTTAAGGCAAAACAGGGCAAACATGTTCTTGCTGAGAATTTAGCGAATAATTTGAGAGATATTTTAAGAACAAAGATGTCCCACTTTCACGGACATTCGTTCCGGCAGGAATGATCTTGACAATCAGTGTTTTTATACGCAAGCAGCTTTTCATATTCATGAATAGATTTTGGCTCCCAGCGGCGGTTGGATTTAATGGATAACAGGGAAATCATCGTAGATTCATCCGGGCGGGTTTGCATGATCACCATTAACCGCATTGCCTCCATAAACGGGTTTGAGCCAATCTTCACTGGAGAGTAAAGCGGGCGAGTTGCTGAACCGTGACACTACGCGAAAGGACCCAACCAATAATAACTTAACTGAGGGGTGGCTATGGCTGAGTATCCGTTAGAATACAAGAGCAGGGTTGTCTCCAATGCAGTCAGAAGGGATTGGAAGGCTTACTACAACGACCGTAGTGTGACCGCAGCCGAGGCGGTCAAGGTGATCAAGTCGGGAAACAGGGTCACTATCGGCACGGGGGCCGGAGAGCCTCCCTGTTTAATTGATGCAATGGTGGCACGTGCGGATGAACTGGAAGGAGTCGAACTCGTCAATCTGCTCTGCTTTTATGGGGCTAAGTATTGTCGGCCGGAGCTCGCGAAGTCGTTCAGGTACAACTCTTTATTCCTGGGTGCTCCAGGCAGGCAGGAGGCCAAAGCGGGAAGGGTGGACTACACGTGCTCCTTCTTTCATGAAATGCCGCTCCTCTTCAAGAATGACCTCATGCCGACCGATGTCGCGCTGATTACCGTAACCCCGCCTGACAAACTCGGGTACGTCTGCATGGGTTTATGCATCGACACGACGAAGGCTGAGGCGATCTACGCGAAAAAAGTGATTGCCAGCGTAAACTCGAACATGCCCAGAATTGCCGGCGACACCTATCTGCACGTTACGGATATTGACTACTTTGTACAAACCGACGAACCACTCCTGGCTCTAAAGCTTCCCCCAATCGGTCCGGTCGAATCGGCGATCGGGATGAACGTGGCAAGTCTCATTAAGGATGGCGACTGCCTCCAGCCGGGGATTGGAGGAATGCCCGATGCAGCGCTGGAGTTCTGCGCAGAAAAAAACGATCTGGGCATTCATGCGGAAATGATCACTGACGCGACGATGAAGCTGGTGCAAACCGGGGCCGTAACCGGGAACAGGAAGACCATCAAACCCAGAAAGCTCGTATCGTCCTGCGCGATGGGAACTGAACCGTTCTATAAATGGCTAAACGATAATACATTCCTGGAATTCTATCCCATAGATTTCACCAATGATCCTTATAACATTGCGATGAACGATAACGTGGTCTCCATCAATGCCGCAATAGCTGTAGACCTTCAGGGTCAGGTAGCTGCGGATACCTTGGGAGCTAGGCAGTTCAGCGGGGTGGGCGGGCAGGTTGATTTCGTGCGCGGGGCAAACCGCTCGAAGGGCGGCAGAAGTATAATCGCCATGAAATCCACAGCGGTAAACGGGACGGTTTCCCGCGTCGTACCGTCTCTCGAACGTGGCCAGGCAGTGACCACCTCACGGTTTGATGTCTCATACATAGTGACGGAATACGGTATAGCATTTCTCAGAGGCAAAAACATTCGCCAGCGCGCCGAGGCGCTCATTGCCGTTGCTGCCCCACAATTCAGGGACCAACTGCAGGAAGAATTCCGAGCACTTTACGGTTATGTCTGAAGTCGAAGTTCCTATGGGGGAATATGCCGGGTTAGGTGGCATGGCTTTGACATCTGCGATTGTCTCAAGGGAAGTTCCGCCGCTTTGCCACCCTCTGAGTGTGCAAAACGAGCTTGTGATCGCGCCGGGCTTGCTGAGCGGTACCGCTGCCTCTATTGGCTGAGGAGCTGGGCATCGAGGAGCCGGAAACGGCATGAGAAGGTATTCAAAAGCATTTACGGAAGTGGCGTCGAGGTGCTCACCCGCTGGTCCCGGAGCTGGCGCCGGGACGCAGCCCCAAGAGCCCGAGCGTTGTGCGAAACAACCACAGTACTCTCAACCCGTATTCGCCAGGCAAATGTGCCTGCTAAGGCGGTCTGGCATTATCTCTTACATCGGAGGTTTTTGACGATGATAGTTCGTGACAAGCTTTACATAAACGGGCAATGGGTGCCGTCCTCTGGGACTGGCATGATCGATGTGATTTGCAGTTCGACCGAGGAAGTCATGGCACGGGTTCCCGAGGGCACGGCAGAGGATGTGGATGTGGCCGTGCGTGCCGCGCGTGCTGCCGGAGAAAGTTGGCAAGAGTACCCCGCTTCCGAACGTGCTACGTTCCTGCAGAAAATCCAAGCAGGGTTGAAGGAGCGTGCTGAGGAGATAGGCCAGCTAATCGCCCGGGAAGTGGGTATGCAGGTAAAGCTCGCCACGATGATCCAGGCAGGCTTGCCAATTACTGTCTTCGGAACATTTGCCGCGGTGTTGCTGGACTTCCCGTTTGAGGAGCGAATCGGCAATTCTCTCGTATTGCGCGAGCCGGCAGGGGTTGTCGCCGCGATCACCCCGTGGAACTACCCGCTGCACCAGATCGCTTGCAAGGTTGCCCCGGCTCTGGCCTCGGGTTGTACCGTAGTGCTCAAGCCTTCCAAAGTGACACCAGTCAACGCCTTTATCATGGCTGAGATCATCGATGCTGCCGGCGTGCCTGGCGGAGTGTTCAATCTTGTTACCGGCCATGGTTCAGTGGTGGGCGAAGCGCTCGCCAGCCATCCCGAGGTGGATTTGGTCTCCTTTACCGGCTCCACTCGCACCGGAAAGCGCATCTCTGAGCTGGCGGCACAGACCGTCAAACGCGTCACGTTGGAGCTGGGCGGTAAGAGCGCCTCAGTAATTTTGGAGGATGCGGATCTGGCCGCTGCGGTCAAAGGGACCATGAATGCATGCCTCTTGAACTCGGGCCAAACCTGCGGTGCTCACACCCGCATGCTCGTGCCCGAGTCGAAGTATGCAGAGGCAGCACAACTTGCCGTCGAGCAGGCCGCCAGGTACACCGTGGGTGATCCGTTTAGCGAGAAGGTCAAGTTGGGTCCCCTCGTTTCCAAAAGCCAGCGTGACCGGGTACGCAACTACATTCGCAAGGGAATCGAGGAGGGGGCCGAACTGCTTTACGGCGGCGCGGAAGCCCCATCCGACCTGCCTACAGGCTGGTATGTCAAGCCCACAGTATTGGGCCGCGTAGATCCGCGGGCGACCGTCGCACAAGAGGAGATCTTCGGGCCGGTTCTGTCGATCATTACCTATAAAGACGAGGAAGACGCGATCCGAATCGCAAACGACTCCATTTATGGCCTGGCCGGCGGTGTTTGGTCAACAGACGAGAAACGAGCCGTCCGGGTGGCGCGACGTATACGCACCGGCCAGGTCGATATCAACGGGGGCCCGTTTAATGTGCGTACCCCCTTTGGCGGGTACAAACAGTCCGGCAACGGCAGAGAAAACGGCCGCATCGGGTTGGAAGAGTATCTCGAGTACAAATCGTTGCAGTTCAAACCGGAGGCAAAGCGTTAGGCCTTTTCACCGTGAGCGGCGGTCACACGTACACGTGCCAGCGAAGGAGGGCTACATACGATGCAGAAAAGGATCCATTACGGATGGGTTGTTATATTCACCGGGCTTCTGGTCACCATCGGAGCACACGGATTTGGGAGAATGTCCTACACGCTCATCCTTCCCGCGATGAAAGACGGGCTGCATTTCAACTATACTGAGCTCGGGCTGTTGGGTACGGGTAATTTTGTGGGTTATCTGATCATGGCCATTGTGGGGGGCTTTCTCGCTGCGCGTATCGGAACTCGTATCGTAATTGCTCTGGCACTGGTGCTCATGGGTATCACCTTGGTGCTAACCGGCTTGGCCGAGACATTTTCCTTCGCTTTTTCCATGAGATTGCTCACCGGCCTGGGCAATGGTGCAGCGTACGTTCCTGCCATGGCTCTCGGTTCCGCCTGGTTCGCGGCAGAGCGCAGGGGCTTTGCCACCGGTATCGTCTCAGCCGGTATAGGTGGCGGCACGATGATTGCCGGTCTGATAGTTCCTGTTATTCTAAAAGCATATGGCGCCGAAGGATGGCGGTTTGCCTGGTACTATTTGGGCGGTGCAGTGCTGGTCATCGCCGGAATCGCGGCACTGTTAATACGGAGCAGGCCGGCAGAGATGGGCTTGCACCAGGTAGGAGCAGCCCCCAGTTCTGTGCCCGGGACCACTTCCAGCGGGTCGGTTGGTGCTCTGGAATGGGGCAAGGTCTACACCATGGGCCTGGTTTGGTACCTGGGCCTCGTGTACTTCATGTACGGCCTTTCCTACATCATGTATATGACCTTTTTCGCGGCCTACCTGGTTAAAGAAGCGGGCCTGGCGCAAGCGGAAGTCGGCCGCATGTGGGCTATGGTGGGAGGCTTGAGCATTTTCTGCGGCGTGATCTGGGGAGGTCTGTCAGACAAGCTGGGAAGAGCAAAAGGAGCGTCTCTTGCCTACCTCGTGCTCGGAATCTCCTACGCAATCTTGGCGCTCGCGCATGCTCGGACAGGGTATTACGTTTCATCTGTCGTCTTTGGGATTACAGCCTGGAGTATTCCGGTTATTATGGCAGCCGCGGCAGGAGATTACGTGGGCCCACGGCTCGCGCCCGCGGGTCTCGGGTTCATCACACTCTTCTTTGGTATCGGTCAGGCTTTGGGGCCAAGCCTGGCCGGATATCTGGCTGACTTGACGCACTCGTTCACTAGTCCGTTCCTCCTGGCTTGTGGCGTTTCCTTTGCAGGAGCGGCGCTGTCTCTAGGTTTGAAGCGCGTGGCGCCAAAGAGTTGATTCGCGTTCCGCCGCCTTTGAGGCACGCAACAAGTCCCTTTTTGGCTACAATCGTACTTGACAGTGGCGATCGTCAGGTGAATCTGGGGTATATGCGTTACGCGCTGACAGCGGAGGGGCTCAAGGCGGCGATGCAGTTCCCCTGCGGCACGACACGGACGGACAAAATTCTCATCTTCGACGGAGCCATTGGACGCATGAACCTGAGCCTATCGCCGGCCGAGTTTTTGTCCAAACAGGCCCCGGAGGCGATTCATCGGGTCGATAAAGAGCTCATGCACAAGTTGGCTCGCACAGCGGAACGTTGATGCAAACGCTGTCAATCTCGTTGCATGAACAGGACTCCACGGAGCCTGAATGTCGGGACGTTCGCGAAGACATTTTCCGTGAGCATCTGGAGCGATCCATTGCGGGAGTTATCATCGCTGAAGCCCAAGGGGTGCTCAGCGGCCTCGATCGGTCCCGGCTCATAGCGGAAGAGCTGGGCCTCGCGTTTGGGACTGAAGGCCAGGACGGACAGACGGTAGCCGCCGGCACGGTCGTGGCCACAGTGACAGGCAATCCTGTGCAGATCTCGAAAGCTGAGGAGCTTTTGCTCGGTACACTATCCAAATCATCCGGTATCGTTACAGCCGCACAAAGGGCCAAAGCTGCAGTGAGATCCCATTGCCGTGTGGTTTGTGGCGGCTACAAAAAGATGCCTCATGAAATTAAGGCGCTCCTTCGCAAGGCCGTTGTCAACTGAGGCTTGGACGTGCGGATGTTAGACCAGCCGTTTCTTTACCTGGACAAGAACTACGTGCGCATTTTGGGTGGAGTGAAGCCGGCGCTGGAAGCAGTCGCACCCCTGGAGATCCCGACTGTAATTCCAGGTCCGGGGAGAGCTTCAGCCGATCGACGAGGAGGCCCTTACCGCGGCTCGAGGCGGTGCAATGGTTATCATGGTGGACACCGGGGACCTCAAGGACCTTGGCATGGTGGTGCAAGCGTTACGAAAGAACGATTTGCGGTCCAGCGTTGAGGTGGCCTTTTCCGGAAACATTGAGCTAGAGGATCTTAAGCACATCTCCTGTGCGGGAGCGGACGTCCTGGACATAGGCTATGCAATTCTCGATGCGCCGTGCTTACCGATGCGCTTCGACGTGGTGACGTAGGGACAGGCTCTCATGGAATATCGATTCGAGTTTAACGGACCCCAAACAGGATAGGTGGTTCAGATTTTGAGGGTTATGCTGAGGCTGCGAAACATCGGCACTCCTTTGTGATTTTCAATTGTTAACCTAAAGTGGGTTCGTCAAGAGAATAATTCTATATTATTTTACTCACCTCTCAGAACTGAAAAGCGCTGCACACGGGAAGTTCTGCAAAGAGCACCGATCACGTGAGTCAGTTCGGATCGCGGTCCCGTCAGAACTCGCCATCGCCCAAGATTCCATCACCCCGACTCGTGGTTGCGTTGTACCCCGTGCTCCTGCTGGACTCCAGGCAGCGAGCCGCCCCGATGAGGGCTATGCCGGCTTCGTCAAGCCGGTCTTTCATCCGAGGAATAGATCCCGCGATGACGAGGGCATAAATCTCCCCGTTGAGATCGACAGGCGCGGCTATGGCTATTACGTCGGGCACGTTTTCACCTTCCACGTACTGCCAGCCGCGGGCCAAGCCGGTATGCAGATCATGCTCCAGCGCACGAATACTCGTGATCGTTCGGGGAGTAATGTGAGTAAGCTGTAAGCGCTCCAGCAATGCGTGCCGTTCTTCTTCAGGGAGGGCCGCCAGCAGGACCTTACCGGAAGCGGAGCCATGCAGGGGCTTGAAGTCCCCGGGCCGCGCTGAGTAGCGGAGCATCTGTTCCGACTCAACCACTGCGAGGTAGATCACCTGGTCGTCTTGACGCTTGCCGAGGATGACAGTTTCTTTCGTCTGGTCTCGCAGAGCGGTCATGACCGGCAGTACTCGATCGATCAGAGGGTCGCATCGAGCTATGGTCTCGGCCACTATGTAGAGTTTGCGGGTTGGATAGTATCCGCTTGTCCCGGTCTGCCAGAGATACCCGCGTGATGCAAGTGTGCGCAGAAGGGCGAAGCAACTTGAACGAGGAATGTCCAGCATACGGGCCAGAGCGGCAAGGGGCAGTACGCCGCCCGCCTTGGCGAATACCTCGAAGACGTCCAGCGTCCTGCGCGCACTTTTTACAAGAGTTGTAGAGTCCATATCCATGAACAAATCTACATGCACATCCACTGCTTGTCAACTTTTTCCGTGCCGCAAAATCGGATGCAAAGTTGAGGTTTTGACCGCAATGGAAGGCATGCCGATCCAGACAATCGGAGCCATAGGTGTGAAGTGGACGGTGGAACTCGACGCGGACCCGGAGCCGGGGTTCAAAGATCTTGATGACTTTTCCCACATCACAATGACCGCTTCCGTGAAGGTTCGAGAAGTGCAACGATGGGGCTCGTCACAGATCTGAAAACCAAATATGCGGTGCCACTTCCTAAGCGTAACGGTAAAGGCTTTGAACGAGAGCAATGGTCAAACACCGCCCGATGGAGAAATCGGGACCTTTTGGCTGAACCCCTTAAATACATCTTTGTCGATGGTGTTAATTTGGATATGCGGATGGGAGATTCCATCGAAACAATCCCGGTGCTGGTGGCCATAGAAGTCACCGATTCGGGTCTGCTCCTGGGTAACGGACACCCCGGCTCGCTACCTTGTCGCCGCTAAACCAGTCTGATCTCCGGATGGGGGCTGCTTTCGACCTTTCCGATCACGCAGGCGGAACTTACTCCCGCGCCCATGAATTCATCGAGCATGGTTTGTGCCAGGGATGCCGGAACGGACAGGAGCAGGCCGCCGGAGGTCTGGGGATCGAAAAGCCATTGATGCTGGGGCCCTGATAGCCGGGCAGAAATATGCAGGAAATCTTCGACGAGTTTTTTGTTCGCCCCGTTGCTGCCCGTTGTTTCACCTTTTCGGTACATATCTACGGAGTTTGGATAGGAGGGCAGGGCGCTGAACTCGAGTTCGATGCGAACAGAGCTTGCCCTGGCCATCTCGAGTGCATGTCCCAGAATTCCGAACCCCGTTATGTCCGTGCAGGAATGCACTTCGAATTTAAGGGCGATCTCCATTGCCGTGCGATTCAACGCTGCCACCTGGGGTAATATCTGCTCCAACTCCCTCAAGGGAAGCTTTCCCGATCTGCAAGCGTTAAACAGGACGCCCGTTCCTAGAGGCTTGGTGAGAATCAACAGGTCGCCGGGTTTGGCGCCTGCGTTGGTAAGGACCCGTTGTGGGGAGACTATGCCGGTTACGGCAAGTCCGTATTTTGGCTCATCGTCTTCGACCGAATGGCCGCCTGCCAGCGATGCCCCTGCTTCGACCACCTTTTCGCTCCCACCCTGGAGGATGCCTTTGAGTATCTCCATGCCGAGCTTTCTCGATGGGAACATAATGAGATTCAATGCGATAATTGGACGCCCACCCATTGCGTAGATATCGGAAAGCGAGTTGGCGGCGGCAATGCGGCCGAACCATGCGGGATCGTCAAGGGGCGGAGTTATGAAATCAACTGTGGATATGAGGGCAAGTTCATCCGATATCCGATAGACCGCTGCATCATCACTCGTGTCGAAGCCGACAAGAAGATTGGGATCCATTGAGGCAGGTAAACTTTTCAGGGCCTCCAACAAAACTGTTGGAGCTATTTTAGCCGCTCACCCACAGGTTCTGGCAAGACCGGTGAGCGTATTTCTTTTTGCGAAGTGAAACATGCAAGCCACCTTCACTGGATTATTGGAATTGGGCTTTATCAAAAAAATAATGATAACACAGGAAGGATGATAATTACAGATGCTCTTCCCATCAAGGACGGTTTGAAAATAACATAGAATTTCGACTATTTCATGGATAGGTATTGCCTATGTTGGGCAACAAAAAGCTTCCACTGATTGCGAACGGGGTTTTGAGGCTAGTTGGTTTCCGTCCGGAAAGGGTCCTTTTCCTCCCCGGCTGTGTCAATCTTCGGGCTTGCTTGTGCGGCGTACCAATGTACGCCTCCGCGCAACCCCTCGATTTCCTTGCCAGGACGAAAAATACCTCCTTTTCGAATCGGAAACTGCTAGCGTTCCATCCGGAGCTTCCGGATGGACGCTAGTTGGGCACTTACACGGCGCCCCTTTGCTCAGTGCCGCAAGGGCGGACTTTCGAGGTGAAATGGTGGTCAAAACGCAGGCGCCGCTTCACACCGGGAATGTTTCCCTGTCGCGCATCCACGAGCGGCGTTCAAGGGTCCATTTTCGAAAGGGCCATACGTACTTGCTCAGGAATACTCCTTGGCCGCCAGTCCGCCCCTATCGCCACCATAGTAGCATTACCCCTGGCGACAAGGTCCTGCTCTCCCAGGCGGTAAAACCTGAAATCGAAGCCAAGCGATTTTTCCCCGATCCTGGAAAGCGAAACGTTCAGGCGCAATTTCTCGCCATACCTGACCGGTTTAAGAAAATCACAGGCCGCTGAAACAATCGGCAGGCCAAACCCTTCAGTCTGGTTTTTCAAGACTTCATGAGGAGGCAGTCCGCAGCGGCTCAAGAACTCCTCAATGCCTCGATGGCAGTATCTAAAATAGGATGCGAAGTAAACGACCCCATAGGGATCGGTATCCCCGAAGCGCACCGTTATCGTGAGGTCGGTTCCCGTCTGTGGGGAATGTCCTTGCATCAGCGGCCCCGTTGAGCTAGCTTGTTTCCGTCCGGAAAGGGTCCTTTTCCGTCCTGGCGGCGTCAATCATCGGGCTTGCTTGTGCGGCGTACCCAAGTACGCCTCCGCGCAACCCCTCGATTTCCTTGCCAGTACGGAAAATGTCTCCTTTTCGAATCGGAAACTACTAGTGTTCCATCTGGAGTTTCCGGATGGACACTAGCTTGTTGGAAACAATCCAAGGGTTCTACAGGTGCTTAACACGAATCGTGCCAGGCCGGCGATGCTTCGCGGTTTTGGGTCTGTGGCGAGGACCCTGCGGGTGGCGGATTTGGCACGGTTATTGCCCCTCTTTGCGCGGTTTGTTTGCAACACAACTGGTAATGGGTTGTTATGTGATTCACTGATCGAAGGAAGGAGTAAGTATGAGTAAAATACCACAAAACTATCTGCCAGGAAAAGAAACCTGGCCGAAATACCTCACTCCCGCGGAATTTGCGAACACCCCGGACAAACTGAATCTGGCCGATTTTCTGCTTGACCGGCATGTCAGGGAGGGAGGGGGAGGCAATGTTGCGGTCAAATTCATGGACAAAGAACTTACGTACGCGCAACTCCAGAAAATGGTCAACCAGTTCGGCAACGCTCTCAAAGACGCTGGAGTGGAGCCTCAGGACAGGGTAGGCATTCGGTTGGTAAACGCCCCTCCGTCGCTGGTGACCATTTTCGCCATTGAGAAAATCGGGGCCGTCCCTGTCCCGACATCGCCTTTGTGGTCCCGCGAAGAGATCGCTTTTGTAGTCAACAATGCCGAAATGAAGTACTTCGTCGTGAATGCTCCGCTAATGGAGCAGGTCGAGGCGGCAAAGCCAAACTTTCAGTACGGTACTAAAGTTATCGTAATCGGGGGTGCTCCGGCGGAGGTCAAGGCCGCGGGCAACCTGGTTTTTGAAGAAATGCTTGCAAACGGGTCGCCGAATCTGGAAGCCACCATGCTGAATGCCTACGATATCGGCGTAATACTCTACACTTCGGGAACCACGGGAATGCCGAAGGGCTGCGTTCATTTTGTGCGTCCCACAGTTATTGAGACCTCCATAGTCAATCGACACGTGTATCACCTCAAGCCCGGCGACGTGCTGGGGGGAGCTGCGCCCGTATCTTTTGCGGCAGGTTTCGGGACTTTCACTCTCATTCCGTTCGAAGGAGGCGCGGCCATCTCTCTGGTTCCGAAGTTTGCCCCACCCGACATGATGGAACTGATCGGAAAGCACAAGATAACCGTGCTTACCGGGCTTCCGACCGCATACCGCGCGCTTCTTAAATTCCCGGCATTCAAGAACTTTGATGTCAGTTCGGTGCGGCTCTACACCTCGGGGGGCGACGCGCTTGGCTCTGAAACACTTGCGGGCTGGACCAAACTGACCGGCAAGCCCATCTGGGAGGGACTCGGAGGAACGGAAATGCTCCATCTGGTCACTTCCAACACCATGAATGCTCAGCCAGTCCCGGACTCAATCGGGAAGTCCCTTCCCGGCGTTGAGGTTCGAGTAGTGAATGCCTCCGGCGAAGACTGCAAACCGGGTGAAGTGGGCAGCATGGTACTCCAGGGCCCTTCAGGGACTCTTTACTGGAAGCCTCACGAAAATAACGACAAGCTGCTCAAGTCGCAGAAATCGGGTGTGGTTGATGGCTGGAACAAAATGGGCGACGCGGTTTATATGGCAGAGGATCGCAACATCTTTTTCGTCGCTCGCGAAGATGACATGATCAAGAGTTCCGGTTACCGGATCGCCCCATCTGAGATTGAAGAAGCGATGGCGAAGCATCCGGCTATAGCGGATGTAGGCATAGTCGGTATCCCCGACCCCGAGAAAGGGCAAATAGTCAAGGCGGTCGTCGAGCTAAAACCAGGATTTACCGGCTCCGATCAGTTGACCGAACAAATCAACACCTTTCTCAGGGACCACATTGCCGTTTACAAGCTCCCTCGCATTGTTCAATACATGGATAAGCTGCCGAGGACGCCAACCGGCAAACTTTTGCGCCGCTTACTCAGGTAAGTTTTCGAGGTTTGACTCTTTTTTCTCCTGATCCTCATGCGGCCATCTGATAAGAATTTCAATCGCCCCGTCTCTTTGTTCGCCCGGCTGGTTCTCAATAGTGCAGTCAGTTTCTTATTCGTTCAAAACGGGTCCCCTCCTGCTGACCTCTGAGCAGGGGGGAGACGCAGGCCTGTGACTCCGGGAGCGTTCAGAATCTATCAAACGCCCGGAGTCACTGTGCTTGACGGGTGACTGGTTGCGCTCCCGGACAAGCCGTGTCAGGTTGTAAATCTTTTGTGCGGGGATCGAAAAGGAAAAGGCGTCCTCTTGCAGACGCGGGTGTGTTGATATGAGGTTTTGCGCAGGAAGTGACGGCGGGAAATCACTTCTCCTGAGCTTTTCTTCCTTGTCCCCTGCCTGGTTTTGCCTTTATCTTCTTATCAATGTTCTGACCGCTCAGAATCAGCCTGACCATGGTCAAAAATTCCCATTCCTGGTATGGTTCAATTATACAGCCATAGGCGCCAAGTTCCATAACGCGCTTGATCATGCTGCGGTGAGCCTGGCTGCACAGAAGAATAAGCTTGCATTCGTGGCAGGACGTTTTGAGCTTCGATATGACCGTTACGCCGTATGCGAGCACACCCTCGCAGTCGATTAGGATTATAGTGTTTGCTTCTCTTTTCGAGGGATTTATCAGGTCGTCCAGGGATACAATTCCGACGCTAAAATGTTCGTTCTTCCTCAGCAGGTTCAGAATGTGGCAGCGAAGTTCGTCGTTGAGAACCAGAACGGAAAATCGAACATCTTGAGTTATCATTATATGAGAGTCTCCGAGTAAATGAATTTCATCTTTTCGGTTGACTACACTTTCTAAGTCCCACTGAGGCGGTGGCAACATGGCGCATGGATACGAGGAGGCAGCCGGGATGCGAAAGAAGCAGGATCAGGTGCCGGAGAGCGCTGGAATCGAAAAATCGCTTTGTTGAACTCGCGTTCGAGGACTGAAGAATGGATCTGCCAAGATTTATGGAACTGGAATCCCCAATTTTTCCTGATGACCAAGCCGCCAATGAGCCGCCCGGTTCTGCCTACCAACCTCTTCAGAAAACCACCAATTCCGCTGCTCGTAGATGTGGTCGGCACTGTTTGCAGGTCCAGTCACTCTATAAAAAGCCACACCCCTGAATGGATGAAGCTCAAAGGGGCTCTCTATCGGTTATACAAGATTTGTGCCCGTTGGCAGTGACAATGAATATTGTGTGGACATGACAAATCCCGCGTTTTTTGCAAAGCTCATGATCACACATCAGCGGATATGCTTGTTCGACAAAACTACGGCAATAACGTTACGGCGTGCCGGGGCCTGCGTATGGACTGCGGAAACAACCCGCAGTATGACCGCACGGCCGCTGGACCTGGGACGGGAAAATATTAACGGGTGCTAAGATCAAAGAACTTGGGGAAGCATATTTGCTTTCCGGTTTGATGGGCGGGAATCAATGAGAGTGTATGAAATACGTCTATCATAGCAGTGCAATAGAGTGCAAAGTCTTTGGAATCAAGCCCCGAGTGTGCGTTTAAAACTCGACCCCTTTCTTAATAGGGGGGCGGGGGGGGATTTCAGCGTTGAGGCGTACGTGGCTATGCCGCCCGAAACGAGGAACTGGACTACTTCTCCAGTCCGTGTTACTGCATTGATGCAAAATTGAAGACGCGCTCTGTGAAGGTCGAATCGAATATGTTAAGGTGACCATGAATTAAGTTGAGTGGGCGGGAACTCGATTGACCCTCTCAACTTTATGACGCTCACGAAAGGGTGAAACCCATGGCTCAGGTAAAGCTGGGAGATATAATAAGGGTTCATTATCACGGAACTCTGGAGGATGGTACGGTGTTCAGCTCCACATACCAGGAGAAAGAGCCGTTTGAATTTGCTGTTGGCAAGAGAAGCGTGCTTCCGGGATTTGAACAAGCGGTCATCGGTATGAGTGTAGGAGACACCACGAGTATTTCAATTCCTCCGGAAGAGGCTTATGGCCAGCACAGAAAAGAATTTGTGTTCATGATGAATAGATCCCAGGCTCCGGCCGGCCTGAATCTTGAGATAGGCAAGAGGCTGCAAATTCGCACAAACCAGGGGAAAGAGACGATTGCGACTATAACGGCCATTACTGAAGACAGCGTGATTCTTGATGCAAATGACCCGCTTGCCGGGAAAACACTCAAGTTTGAAATAGAGCTAATTGAGATATTATCATAAGGTGAGGAAGGGCTATATATGCAAGGGCCTCAAGAGTTGGTCGCAAAACTCAAGAAGAAGTACCCGATGTTGTGCTATTTAACGGATAGGCCTTTCGGAGTGGAAATCGAGTTCTATGGTCTGGACTACTACATTTTGCCGCCGGACAACGGCATAATCAAACCTTACAACATCCATTCGAAAGCCCGAGATGGCAGGAGTTTCCTTCAATTACTAAACGACTACAGACTCAATCTTGGCGCGGACAGGAATTCCTGGCATCTTGAAGAAGATGGTTCCATAGTTCATCGAGGCGGCGTTGAACTTATAAGTCCGATACTGCGCGGATATGATGGATTAATGGAATCGTATCGGTTTTTCCAGTTGCTCGGCGAAATCCGTGGATCTCAAATAGACGAATCATGTGGATTTCACGTTCATCACGGCGTGGATGCTAAACATTATGAGTGTAAACACCTGAAAGAGCTTATAAGAATTGTCTGTTCGATGGAGGACTATATTTATCTTCTGATCGCTGGGGGGCGGATCGATAAAAGTACTTGCCGCCCTATGGATCTTGATGTCGATTTATTCCGTAAATTGGGCGATTGTGAGGATACATGCAAGAAGAACGGTTGTAAGCTCAAAGAGCTATGGTATTCCCAGATAAATGGGTATGATCCGGATCGCAAGGTATCTGAGAGATACGACTTAACACGTTACCATGGGCTCAATCTGCATTCGTATTGGTATCGATCTACTATTGAGTTTAGATATCACTCTGCTGTTCTCCATCAAATAGATGAAGCCATGCAGTGGATTATCTTTACACAGTTTTTGGTTGAACTGAGCGATGGACATGTACCAATACTCGATTATCATTCAAATGGCAATAAATGGATTAAAGCGATATATAAGATGTATCTGGCATTTGGCCACATGCATCGCATTAACGGTTGGATTGCACACAAGTCTATTATATCGAAGACTAGTGAGGAGCCGTTGGTGTGAAGTTGTAGTGACTTTGATGTTCCAGTTGCAATTCAGTTTGAGCCGAATCGCAAGGGCTCACTTTATACGGGGAATGAGAGAAGATGTGCGATATTTTTGCGCTCTCGGCGGGAGTTAATTATACTGCTCAACAGTACTTGCCGATATTTGCGGAAAAGGGCAGGCTAAACATTAACGGTTGGGGCATCGGATTTTATCGCGACAACGAGGCCCTGGTGGAGAAATCAGCAGAGCGGGTCTATGACAGCGAGCAGGTCCACGAGAGCTTCCAGAGGCTGGCAAGGGTTGTAGACAGCAGGATCATTGTCTCGCACATTAGCTGTCCGCTGAGCGGCGGCAGTCATACTGCTCAGAATCATCCATTTTCTTTATCGTTCCTCAACCATGTATGGCTTTTTGTGCATGTGGGATTGATAGAAGGGATTCAAGATTATCAAACAACTAACGAACCCAGGCTAGACGTTGATGTTTATCCCGCCAGAGTATTTGAATACTTGAGGGACCAACTGACGGGTTATTTGCAGTACACTCCTTACGAAAGCCTCGCCAGATCGCTTGTAAAAAGCATTAGGAGCATGCTTTCAGACTATCCCGGGCGTTATTCGTTTTTTCTGGCCAACGAGTCGGTTCTTTTTGCCTTTTCCAATTTTCGGACTTTGATGCTCCTCAAGGCATCGGAAAAGTATGGAAATAGCCTCGTCCTCACTTCCATCGGGGAAGGACTGAGTGACAAAGAGTGGATTGCCGTCAAGCCGGAAAAAAACACCCTGGGAAAGCTTCTGGTGGTGGCGGGACCAGACGTATTGTATCTGGGCAATGTGGTGGCGCAAGAAGGTTTTCTCTAAAAGTCACTCTCCGGCCGGCAGGCAGGGCAGGCTCTAATCGTGCCCGTAAAGCGACCGCCCCATAAAGGCGATCGATTGATTTCAACCAAGCATAAGAAGACAGGTAAGACCCCTTTATGTGCGACTTATTCGCCATGTCTGCAGCGACAAATTATTCGGCGCCCAGGTCTCTGCCGATTTTTGCAGCCAAAGCCGGCAGGAATATGGACGGCTGGGGTATCGGATTTTTCAAAAAGAATCGAGCCTATGTGGAGAAATCGGCCGACCAGGCCTATCAGGAAGGAAGGTTCCATGATGGTTTCCAGAGGCTCGCTCGAGTGGTTTCCAGCAAGTTTATCATAGCACATGTACGTTTACGAACCAGCGGTCCCATCGATGAATGTCACGCCCACCCTTTTGTCCTTCAATTCAAAGGTCAAGACTGGATTTTCGCTCACAATGGGAAAGCCCCTGCTATAGAGTCTTATCGAAGTCAAAGGGTTCGACTGGATGATGTAGTCAGTGATTCGGCAAGGACCTTTGAGTATCTTCTGGATGGTATCGCGGCCCGCTGCGAAAGAAGCAGTGATGTCTTCGGCCTCTTCAAGGCGGTGGCAGACGCCTCCAGGCAACTTGTTGAGGAATACCCAGGATCTTACAACTATTTGTTGACTAACGGCTGGGTATTGTTTGCATTCAGCAATCACAGGCAATTTCTCTTGCTTAAGGAAAGCAAGAGTCTTGAAAGATGCTTGCTCTTGACGACAGTGGAGCATGGCTTAAGTGAAGAAAACTGGACAAGGTTTTCCAGACGTGCAAAATCAATAGGCTTTCTCATGGCGAGCGTGGGAAGTGATATAGTGCTGAACACAGACATATGATAAAGTCCTGGCAATCCTTCAAACATTGACGCTTGGCTAGCCCTCAATCGAGGAACGGACTCAGGAGCAGTCCCCCACGGATATGGTTTGCATTGAGGCCGCGGTCGATCTTGAGCGCTGAGCCATTGCCGAGATTACGATCGAAGATCTCCCCGTAGTTGCCGACGGCCGCAAGAACGCGGCGCTGCCAATCCTTGTCCAAACCAATCTCCTGGGCGGAGATCGGCATCGCACCGGGGCCCCCTTCGTACCAACGGGTTTCCGGCCTCTCCGCGCTCACCAGCGTGTGTACTGTCCACGCTACGATAGATGACCACTGCGCATCATGGGTTCCCGTCGCGGCCATCACCGGGAAGTCCGCCAGAGTCTCGGGGAGGATGCGGCTCGACAGCCGGTTCACCCCGGGGTCAAGCCGGACCGACGCGAGGGTCGTGATCTCGCCGGCTATGGCATGGCAGCTCTGCGCGTTGTAGGCATCGTTCATTTCTCCGTACTCGGAGAATGCCCGGCGAAACCAGCCCTTTTGGAGTGTGTCGAAATAAGCCTCGAGGCTTCGTTCGACCGGGCTCCCTATCATGAAGCAGATGCTGTCCCCGGCTAGGTCGCCGATGTGGTGGACGGACGAGTTGGCCGGCGTCATCACCGCATGTGATTCCACAAAGACGGCAGGACCTGGCAGCACCTTGCCGGCCAGCTTCTGCTCGTGGATCTCGGTGCCCGTAAGGAAGTATATGTCGTCCTGCTGGTTTCGCACTGCGTCGAAGTCCTTCGGCGTGGCGTATGCATGGTATTCTATGCGTTCAGGTGACCCGAGCACGGCGGCGGCTACCGCGCGGCAGATGTCAACGTTTAGACCGGTCCAATGGTTTTGACCGGCGGCACACGCCAGGCCCGGTCGCGCGACGCTGCCGCAACGGACGACGCCGTGAGCCTTGACGCGTTCGATGACGGAGCCCGCCGTGGCGTAGGAGATCGAGCAGCAGACAACAATCAGTGCCGGCAAGATTGACAAGATACGCATATATCCTCCAGGGCGAACGCTATGAAATGGCGGACCTGTGGGCGGCGCGAAAAGTGGATCGGGGCGCAGACCTGGCGTTCCCTGTCCGTCCGTGTATGATAGACTTATATGATACCCTGCTCAAAAAAAATAATCGGCTCTTTCCGCGCAGCCATGCAGGCAGCGCAGACACTAAATGTGGTGCGGTTGGAGGCAAGCCAAATGTGAGGCGCTTCCAAAAAGTGAAGTGCCACCGGTGTATAGATCACGCTTCGCGAGCTTCGCATTGCTTCACAAAGTGAAGCATGCTTGCTGGCCTCCCTTTGCGATGTGTGAGCGCGTAGCGCTAAGGCGGACCGCTCGATAGATCTATCATCCGCGTTGGGCGTTTGCGGGATGCCTTCTGCATTTTCAGTTTCCAGCCGGCCAAGTGGCCGGCAGCGGGTTGAAACCCTCGGGGATATTGCTGACGATATTCTGCCGAATATCCTCAGGCGTGATTCCGATCTCCTTGCAGCCGTTCCCGCCATAGTGCGGAAGCGTGTTCACATAGTCTGGGGAAATCCTTGCTAAGGAAGCCGGAAGCGGCGGCGAGATGCCAAGCAACCGCTTCGGATCGAAGCCCGAAAGCAGGCTGTCGGTTATCGGCGAGTTGATGTCGCGCGGCCCGAGGTACTTCTGCTCAAACCCCGCCGGCCCAAACTTGTTGAATTTCGCGGTGTTGCCTTTCTTGAGCGCCTGCGCCTCGTCGGGCAGGCTTGCGAGCGCGGGAAGACCGAATATATCGTTAATCGTCTCGATCACCGAGTTGTGGTCGCCTTCAGCGTGCGAAACGGCGTGCGTTCGCGCGTAGGGCGAAATCAGGATCAGCGGAACGCGGATACCGCGGGAAAGTGGCAGTCCGTCGGGGCCGTAGGAGAGGATGCGCGGTGGAACGTGGTCGTAGAAGCCGTCCGACTCGTCGTAGGTGATGATGATCGCACAATGTTCCCAAATCTCCTCATTTCCCGCGACTGCGTTGATGACGCGGGCCGCCATCGCTTCGCTGAGCTGCCGGTCGCTGTAGGCAGGATGGTCGTCGTCGCCCATCTTCGCCGAATTGATAGCGGCGATTTCTTTTGCTGGTGTCTTGGGGTTCGTGATCGCCGGCGTCAACTTCATCTGGTTCGTATAGCCGCCCCGGATATAGAAAACACCACCTTGGAGAAGGCGGTTGTTCTCCATGTCGGCGAAAAAGTCGGTGAGTCCCTGGAAGTTCTGGCGCAGAGGCGGCGTGTTGGCCAGATAGCCGAAGTACTGCGGCCCATTATGGTGGGTCACGTATGATTCATGCGAGGGCTTGGGGTTCGTGTCGGTAGACTCGAGGTCGTAGCCCTCCTGGTACCAGCGCCAGTTGACAGGTTTGATATTGAGTTTTCGGATGTACGGGATGTCCTTCTGGATGTCGGGCAGGTCGAAAACGGGATTCAGGTTCTGGTCCATGATCCTGGTGACATTTTTGCCCTGGAAATTTAGCGGCAGGGTGGCGAAGGTCAGGTTCGATGCGATGTTGTCGTTGCCGTACCTCTCATTCGCACCGGAGGGCTGCCTGTCTTTTGTCGTCGTGTCGAACTGGGAGCCGTAGAAAGGCTCGGGGTCCTTGACCAGCGGCGGTCCCTGCGTCGTTCCTGTCTTGGCGCCAACTGTGTAGGTCTGACCGTTCGGGCCGTGCTTGACCCATTGCGTTTCACCCGACTGGCCGGCGATCATCGCTACCGCGTTCGGGGTGGAGGGCGTGTCCTCGGTCGCGAAAATATTGTCGAAAATCGTGAAGCGGCTGGCCCACTGCCAGAAGAACGGTATGGTGTCGCAGTCGATGTGTGACATCACGAGCCTGGCGAACTGCGTACCTTCGGCGATGCAGGCCGGCCCGCCCATCGGTTTGAAGCGCTCGTACTCGTCCTTGGCGAACCGGTCCATTTTCGCCACGCCTGTCGTGGAATCGACGTGGATCTTGGTAGCGACCCCTATGTGAGAGTGGTCGACGCTGTTGACTACGCTGGCGTTCTGGGCGGGCCCGATCAGGAAAGGCTCTACGGTAACGGTCAAGCCGTTGACGTCCGTGTACGTCTGCGTAAAGCCCGGCGTGTTCCAGGCGGCACGGGGTCTCAGGCCGTCCGAATAGAGGCCGTTAACACCCGGAAACGTGCCGTACTCGTTGTCGAACGAGTGGTTCTCGTTGAAAATAACGAATACATACTTGATCCGTTGCCGCAGCATCTTTACGATCGCCTCTTGCGACAGTTCGGGGTCCTTGTCCGGATCATTGAAGTATCGCGCCACGTCCGGTCCAACGTCGGGCTGGGCCGTGACGGCCGGGTGTTTTTGCATTTTATCGTGAGAGCTCGATGATTTGTCCTGGGGCGACGTCTGGGCGAATGCCGACGGGATGAGGGAGAACTGAAGCAGCGAGGCGGCTACAGCCAGTGCCAGACTGGATTTCCTGAATAGTCTCATTGGGAAGGCATAAAATAAGATCGCGTTAATGAACCTCCATGTCCGTGTCGTGACTTATACAATCCCAGACGCCTTTGGGATCGCACTCACGGCAATGGTAGTGCTCACCGTAGAGCATCCTGTGTTCGTAACGAACAGCCTCCTCCAAAGGCAGCCGGATATCACAGTGTGCACATGTAACATATTGAATAGTTTCTTTTTCCATACTAATACCGGCCATATTCAGCATTTCAGCTCATTCTTCGCGTTGCTTGGGTTTGTGCATCGGCAACCCATACACCGTGTCAATGTAATATAAACAATTTCCAGGACCCAGCGCCTGCACTTCCAGCCGGAACTTCTTGCAAATCTCCAACCCCTTCTCGCGCGCCCCCTCGGGGAAACCTTCTTCATCGGACAAGTACCGCTTCTCGATTTCGTCGAGCTTTTTCATGTACTCCTCATAACTGATTTCCTCGATCGCCATTTTACCTCCACACCTTTGCAGGCAGCAACTCATTGGGGCTTTTGCATTGTATTCTCAAAATCGCTAAGGGCTTTTTTGGCATCCGCGATTAAACCATAGAAAGTTTCCGATTGATAAGTATCAAATCCGCCACAACCCATATCAGCGGACTTATCGAAAACATACTCTTTATCGATGTAGGTTATCAGGGCTTTTGCAGCCTCATAGAATTTCAAGAATTTCTCGCTCATTTTTCTCTACCTGCCGAGAGAATCCACCAACACCCGGCCACGGTCAAATCAGAAGATATAACCGCCCCGCCGCCCTATGCGTCATGGCCGTCATCACCTGATTTGGGTCCTTGCCGCCCTTTGTCAAGCTGACTCCTGAATCTTGCTTCAAACTCGGATTTGAAGGCCTCGATCGCCATAGCCTCCTCGGACCTGCCCAAAAAATACAATGCCATACCTTTAAACACCTGAACTTCCCTTATCTGCGGCTCCTTCGCCAGTGCCTCATCAAAATAAGGCAGGCTGTCGGCGTATTTGGCTAGACCCAGCAGTGCCTGACCTTTGGCTGCCAAAGCGTAGACATTGTGGGGCTGGCTTGCCAAAATCAGATCCAAAACCCCGATGGCTTCTTCGCACAGGCCCATATCGTTCAACGCAAGGGCCTTCAACTGCATTGCTTCCGTATTTTGAGGTCTGAGGGTCAGTTCTTTATCACAGCAAAATACAACCTCTGCCAGCAGCCCCTTCTCAGCCAACCGCTTCGCCCCTTCCAGCCAGGTTATTTTGTCTTCGGGGACCGCCTCTATGACTTTCATCATCAAGCTTTCATATGTTTCTTCCACGGTGCGCGCGCCGGTAAATGCCACCGGCACACCATGGCCGGGAAGCAGATGAACTATCTGCTTTTTCCTCAATTGCCTGAGCCCGTACAAATAACTGTCCAACTCGCCTCCGGCAGCTTTATCAGCATCCGCCATTGAATCGGGCAGCACCGTGTCGCCGGAAATAATCGTCCCGGTCGGTTCGTGATACAGGCTTATACTATCGATGGTGTGGCCGGGAGTGTGGATCACTTCCCATTCAAAACCGCTCAGTTTGACGGTTTCCCCACCCGCCAGTTCGGTCGGGGGGAATCCGGCCTCGGTGATCAAATCCTTGAGCTCCTGAGGACCTCCCGCATGCATGATGATCTCGACCTGTTTGTTTTCCATAATCGAGGGAAGTCTCAACATCTCGAATATGCCCATGCAGTGGTCGCGGTGCCCGTGAGTGAGCACCACCTTCCTTATATCTAAAAGATTGTACCCCAGCTTCTCGAGTTCACCAAAAATAGTGTAATCATTCCCCGGGTCCACCAGGGTCAGGTAATCACCCGCAAGCAAATAGACATTGCTGGAATGATGATAGCCGATAAGAAACCTGCTGTTTGCAAAGACAGGATGAGAGACTTTCAAAATATCGCCGATTCCCAGCCAGCCCGGGTGAGCCGGTTCTTCCTCCGGCAGTACTTCATCCTCTATGAGCGGCTTTACTTCCTGGTTGGATTCCTGTCTGTCGTCTATCGCTTTTTTTGTCATTTCTTTCCCTCTATGAACGCGCGCACTTTTCGTTGATGGTATTTTTCGTCATGAAATATAGAGTAAAAAGATTTAAAAAACAACGTGAGCCATAGAGGCGCCACATCCCACCATGAGCCTGATGCCGTCAGGTCATAAAAAAACCCCCTCTCCAGGCAGTGGAAAAGGGGAGTCTGTGGATTGGATTTCCACTCTCCCCCGGGTCACGGGGGAAAGTGGAATTCATCGTATGAGAGTCGTTGCAGGCTATCCAATGTAATCGAGTGAATAGCCCAATTTCATCTTGTCTTCCGGCCACCACTTCTTGCTCATCTTTTGCTGGCCGGGATAGACGTCTGCGCCGCCAATCTTGTCGATCTGCAGCTCGATGAAATGAAATTCCGTGAGTTTGTGGTTCTTGATGACGTCAGCTGGGAGCAAGACCACAAGGCCGGACTCCTTGGAGCATTCCCATTCAAATGGTTCGTTGGGAGCCGCGGCCTCTTGACCGGTTTTACCCGAATAAACTTTAAGAAGCTTCCCTTGAACCTTCGTCCCCGGCTGCATCTTGAACTCATTGTATAGCTCGTCGGATACGTGCCACCAACAGGCTCTTGCGTTAGCGGCCACATATGCTTTTACGAGCATAGGGTCAAAGCCGCATACTACCACACGGCATTTCTCTGGCATTATAAACCTCCTTCTGGCTTTAGTCGGTTTCCTCTTTGCTCAACTGCTGGCGAAGATCCTCAACCTGGCTGAAGCAATAGTGCATGAACTCTTTGACCTCGACCTCAGTGAGGTAATTTGTTTCAAATAATCTCCTCACATAGGGATAGACATGCATCTGGATTTCCTCGGTGAACTCCAGGAGCACATCTTCGTTATCCCCGTCGGGAGATGCCCAACTGAGAAAACCTCTTTTCCAGTTGTCCAGCATCCCCTTGAGGACATCGAGTTCTTCGCGAACGTTTTCGTCCATGCTACTTCTTCTTCCTGGCTTCATAAGCGTAGCAGTTCTTCACCACGTTGAAATCCGCCACGCACCAGTAATGGGGCCAGTGGATTTTCTTGCACCAGCCGATAATGTCTGCGGGCGGGAACTTGGAGCCCTGGAGAACCGGCTTCAAGTGTTTGCACTGCCAGCATATATGGTCACTCTGCCGTTCCGGGATCAGAACAGTGTCCAGGAATTCTTCAGGCGTCAACTCTTGTGACATGCAGCACTCCTTTCTCTAGTTACCAGTCCTTGACTTCGCCTCTGGCCAGCTTCTGCTGATACTCCTCCCAGACCTCGGGCGACAGTTTCTGAATATCCCAGCTGAAGCCCTGGCTTCCGGCCAACCCTGCGGAGGGTGGCTGCGGACGCCATCCCCGCACCGGACGGCCTCGGGCGCTGAACTTGACCATGTCGGCAACTCCCAGCAATTTTGCTCTGGGGATACACTGGAAAGGTCTGGTCCTGCCTTTGACTCCCGGTCTGTAGTTGGTATAACCGTCGTAAGGCTTGTCAGCGTAAAGGGGCGAGGTGTCCGGCTTTTCTCCGGGTCTTTCTTCAGGTCCCTTGTACATAAAGCCCTGAATCATGTGGATGTAATAGACCGTACCGCACTCGGCGCAGTTGATCTTTCCTTCCCAGTTCCAGAAGCAGTAAGGGTCCAGGTAGTTGATCGTGTCACATGGTTTTCCACCGTTGTCCTTCTTGCACCAAATGATATCACACACGGGCGCCTCCTCTTAGATGTAGGCCTTTTTAAACCATTCTTCAATCTTGGTCAGCGGAACACCGAGCAAATCACGGTAGACCTTCTTATTGTCCGCACCCAGCGGACGCCAGTGCCAGTAAGTCCTTCTGGGGGACTTTTCCATCAACCCGGTGCTGTAGCCGCCATGGACCACCAAATCACCGAACAGAGGATCGTCCATCCACCGTACAGTTCCTCTCTCACGGTAGTGCGGGCTCTCGTAAACCTCGCGGTCGTTACGCACGGGTTCTGCTAAAAGACCTGCATCGGAGAGGATCTTGGCGACCTGGGACCTGCTCTTGTCTGCGGCCCATCTTTCCAGAGCGGTGTAAATCTCCACTTGAGATTCGCCTTCGACCCGGTCCTTGTGGGCCTTGTACTTTTCATAGAGTTCCTTGAGGCCGGTAATGGCGCACAGCTCTTGGAAGTCTCGATCCTGGAAGGCGCTGACCATGACATATCTGGCATCGAACTTGTCCTGCGGATTGTCGGCATCCGGAAAATCGGACTTGCCGCACAAAATGATGCCGTGGGCCGCCAGCTGGGTGTCCCAGTTGCCCCATCGCTGGCGCACGATGCCGAACTTGCCGTACATCGTCGTAGTATGGCCCAGCATACGGGTGGGGACCTGCACCTGGGAGAATTCTATCATGGTGCCAAGCCCGGTCTTTCTGCGATGGTGAATGGCCGCCATAATGGAGCAGCTTATGAGGTTGCCCGACTGCCAGTCAATGACCCAGTTGGTGCATTTGGAACAATGCCCGCCCATGTACTCGTGCATGCCGGTTATCGAGGCCAGACCGGCGTGCGCCTGGCCCAGGATGTCGTAAGAACCGCCGAATACTTTGGGACCGTAGCCGAAACCGCCGCCCCAGACGTAAATGAACCTGGGGTTGATTTCACTCAGGTAGCGGTAGCTCATTTTCCACTTGTCCAGGGTGCCCGGCCGGTAAAGCTCGGTGAGCCCGTCGGATTTTTTCACCAGGCTGTAGAACACCTCCCTCATCTCGGGGACGTGATAGTCCATTGTCACAAAATACTTGTTAGGGTTAGCGTTTGTGTACCCGAGGCCGGTGCCGGTCATGGGGCGCATATCGTGAAACGGATAGAGATAGACCTCGTTGAAAGGAGAGGTGTGCCGCATGGGTTCACCCATCCTCGGTATCTCAAGCTTGATGACCTCGGCCCCCAGCTCGGCCAGGTTGGCCACAGCGTGGGGCGTGAAGATATACATAGTGCAGCTCAGCCACCGAATCCCGTTAAGAGGCTTGGGTTTGGTGTGTTCATTGCCCACATCGAAGAGCTTTTTGCAGTACTTCTCGTAGGGCATCTTGAACTCGTCCATTTCGCCTTTGCTCTTGGGGCCTGGCAGGTCTTCCATTCGTGTTACTCTTGGGTCTTGCGCCATTATATCACCCCCTTGTGTTTCATTGCATTCACAGCGGTCTGGCCCATTCCAGTCCATTTCAAATAGATCTCGTAGTTGTCAAAGCCGATATCCCTGCCCATCCACTTGCACCGGAAAGGAGCGCGAAGCTGGTAGGAGGCCGGGCTCGAAGCTATCAGCAGCGGGCCGTAATCGGTCTCATGTACGTAGACCCATGGTCGATACTTGAAGTGGGGGAACTCGCAGACCTCATCTATGTAGAGGACCGGCCCGGCCGCAACCTGGTATTCGAGCAGCTTGGTTTCAGCTTCCACCCGGTTGGTATCTCTCAGCCAGCGGGTGGTAAGGGTGTAAGTCTTGATAAGGGCGTGCAGGGCGTTTCTGGCCGCCATTTCCTTGAGGAGCGGATCTTCGTGGATCAGCCGGCCGAACTGGGGTTCATCACGCTCAAGACAAAAACCTATGCTATACCAGAGCTTGTCGGTCTGGCCCCCGATCATCATGTAGCCGTCTTTACACGGGTTCCAGGCATACTGGTTGAGGCATGCATCCCAGCCGCCGGTACGGGCCTTTATGCTTTTATTGAAACCATACCAGGTAATGTCGAAGTCGAGAATATCCATCAAAGCTTCGGCGCCGGTGACCTCGATCATCTGCCCACTGCCGCCCAATTCGTCTCTCCAATACAGGGCCGCAATGGAGTTGAGGAAAGCCTGAGCCCCGGCAACATAGTCGGCAAGCCAAATGCCTGCTCGAGTGGGATCGCCGCCCTTGCCCCTGGGGAGCAGGTCCTGGGCCAATCCGGTGTTGTGGATCCAGGAGTTGGCAGCGCTCGCGAATGGCTCGATCATCCATTGGCCGAACTTCGATTGCTTGTCCTTCCAAGGACCCCACTGGCCGAGCATGCCGATCCAGACGTACACCATTTTGGGGTTGGCTTCCTTGAGTTGCCTGTATCCGATGCCCAGCCCATCCATGTAACCGGGGGGCATCCCGTCGATCAGAACATCGACGTTCATTGCCATTTTCTTGAAAATTGCCTGCCCTTCCGGTGTCTCGACATCAAGGGTTACGCAGTGGGTGTTCACCGTCTCGTTGACGAACTCCATACCGCACTTTTCACCGCTCTCCTTATTTTGCAGGAGGTATTCTTCGCGGCCGAAAGGTGTCAGCTTCCGCAAGGGATCGCCCTTGGGCGGTTCGATAGAAACGACCTCAGCCCCGGCTTCGCCATACAGAGAGGCGCAAAATTTGTGGCCAAGTCTCCACAGGCCGATGTCCAAAATCCTGTAGCCTGTCAGGGCTTCATCCTTCGTGTATCTTTTTTCGAATCTCAGGTTCTCCTCAGCCCAATCACAGAACTCCAGCGCCTTTCTTCGCTCATAGATAGGCTTTACCTCATCATATGAAGGCGGCGGGGTGACCGGGTAGGGCCTTACATTCAAATCCATCAGGCCTATGGTATCGGCCCGGCTTTTTATTTCGATATCTCGCTTTTCCGGCATCTTTTACCTCCCTTGTTCGTGGTGACCTCTGTTTCTGAGTTCGCGAAGCGATGGTGTTCGCTCTGTGTCACCACCTGGTTTAGCAACCGGCCTGGCTCGCGTTATTTGTCCCGGTGAGAAAGGACCTCCGCACAACGATCATTCTCCCGAAAAAGAGCCAGAACTCACAATGGGAAATTGCAGTCCCTTGACCACCTCCTCTCAATCCATATTCACGGTAATAGTCGTATTTAAAATCCTCAGAACGGTTACCCTAAATCAGCGGCCATTGCTTTAGCGCAGTGTCATCAGACGAATTAGCCGCTGCGTGGGCTGAAAACAACACGCCTTCCCGTGGTGCGGGCGCCCTGGGCATGAATAGAGTGGGCGGTCAGGATGAGAGAGGAGCAGGATCGGGTACGAGTAGCGCTGAGATCGTAAATTGCGACTGTTAAACTGGTGTTTCACGGCTGATAATTTGGATCGGCAATAATTTACCTAACCTATTTTATAATATTCATCAAGTCGCCGATATACAGTCCGATTTATCTATACATAAACCAGCCAACTTATTACAAGATTTATGCCCGCGAGCAATCACAACGGTCTGAGTGCAATGACATCTCGCCGGTCGGTGGCGGACCGAACCGCTTGTTAAGCTAATGCCGCCCAGCCGCACGACGAAAGTCCGAGCGAAAAGCTGGAGACTGGTGCGATGGCGAACCGTTTACATCAGTCTTTCATGCAGCGATGGGTAACCTAAATAATAAAAATAACCGGGCGCAAAATTATTTTTAATTTTTAAAATCTTTTTTTTCTCACGATCCGGCGGAGGGCTGGAATCGCCAAAGTGTACGAAATGCGACCCAACTATTAGTGAAATCAGGCGCAAATGGCCTAAGATAAGGCTTTAGGAGACCTGTATAGAAATCGACCCCCTAATGTCCCTCCAGACACCTCCCGTTGGACTCCTCCACCAGTTCGTATCGTCTCATTTTGCTGTACAACGTGCTTCTACTGATCTTGAGACGCCGGGCCGCTTCATGCTTGTTCCAGTTGGATCTCTGGAGCGCTTCGAGGATAAGGCCGCGTTCGCTCTCGGAAAGTGAGGTCAACGTTCTGTTTGACCCTATCTCCCAAAGGAATCTTGGCAGGTGCTTTCTGCGGACCAGCTCTCCCTGGGACAGCACCACCGCATGGCTGACGGCGTTCTCGAGTTGACGGACGTTTCCAGGCCAGTCATGATCCAGAAGGGCCTGCATGGCGCCCGATGAAAAGTTATGAATACTCTTGTGTTCCTTTAGGTTGTGTTTGGCAAGGAAATGATGGGCCAACAGGGCGATGTCCTCCTTGCGCTCCCTCAGGCACGGCAGGTGGATCGCTATTACGTTCAGGCGGTAAAAAAGATCGTCTCTGAACCTGCCCGCCTGCACGTCGTGGTGAAGATCACGGTTGGTTGCCGCAAGGACCCTCACATCGGCCGAAATGACCTTCTCGCCGCCGACCCTCTCGAAGCAGTGATCCTGGAGAAACCGCAGCAGGAATATCTGCACGGCAGGCGCTATCTCCCCGATTTCGTCCAGAAAAAGCGTCCCGCCGTGAGCACGCTCGATCCGGCCCTTTTTCTGATGGGTCGCACCGGTGAATGCTCCTTTTTCGTGGCCAAAAATCTCGCTCTCGAGCAGGGTAGGGGAGTAAGCGGAGCAGTTGGCGACCACAAAAGGGCCCTTTCTCCGATGACTCTGCTTGTGAATAGCATTGGCGACCAGTTCTTTGCCCGTTCCGTTTTCTCCCGTGATCAACACGGTGGCGTCTGAGCTGGAAACAAGGTCAATGAGTTCATAGATTTCCTGCATGCACTTGCTCTGGCCGATAATGTCGCCATATCCGGAGCGTTCGGTGACCTGTGATTTGAGATTTTTGACTTCGCTCTGGTGCATTACAAGATTTCTGAGGTGTCCCGAAGCCTGTTCGCACAGCGCCACGAGGAACCTGAGGTCCTCGGGCGGATAGCGGTTGAAGGTCTTTGAGCCCAAAAAGAGCAGGCCGATGCATTGCCTGCGCACGAACAGCGGGATAGCCGACCACGTAGGGTCGGAATCTGCTACGATTTTGAGAAGAGGAAATACCTGGGATTTGTCCGAGGAACCAATGAGGTCCCTGACCTTGTGCTTCTTGATCTGATGAACCAACTCCGAGCTGAGGGCACATAATTCCAGCTTCTGCAAAATCCGCAGGAGCTTCTCAACATACTTAGGCTCGCAATCCTCCAAACGCAGCAATTGCTCGCTTGGGGAGTCCAGGAGCAAAAAAGCAGGTTCCGATCCCGGAAGGAGTTTGACGGTAAACTCCAGCAAAAACTCCACAAGTTCGGGCAACGTAGCCTTTGTTCCCACCTCGCGGGAAAGATTGAACAGTTCTTCGAGTCTTCGCTGAGTCCGGAGCAGTTGCTCGGAACGCAGCGCCAGGGCCTGCTCGAGATTTTTCTTCTCCGTAACGTCCCGCTCGGTTCGGATTACCAGATCAACTTTACCCGCTTTGTCCATAATCGGATATGTGGCGATCTGCTTGACTCTTCCGCTCTCCACCAGTTCGGGATGAATGGAGTCGCACAGGAGCGGCTGTCTGGTCTGGTAGGTCTTTCGCACCGGGCAAAAAGTTCCCGCTTCATGACACGGAAAACTCCTGCCAAAAAGAACTTCGTAGCAGGTCCTGCCCAAGAGTTCCTCGGCGTTTTGAAACATCGTTCCGGTGAGAAAATGATCGTTTACCTGCACTATACGGTAGGTTGACGGATCGATCACCATCAGTTTGTCGGTGATGCTGTTGATGATCCTCTCAGAAAAGGTTTTCGCGCTGAGCAGGGCAGCCTCGATTTCCTTAAGGCACGTGATATTTGTCAAAATGGCGAGAGCGCCCTGAAAAATTCCATCCTCCATAATGGGGGAAGCCGAGATGAGGCAATGGATACCGGGGCCGTCTTTTTTGGTAAATTTTATCTCAAAGGTGTCGGCTAAACCCATCCGTTGCCTTTGGAACTTTGCCCGCGACAGTGCTTGCGAAGCTTCGTCCATGAAATCGAAAATGCTCCGGCCCGGCACTTCATCGAGGGGATACCCAAGCATGGTCAACAGTCGCTTATTGGCGAAAGTTATCCTCGCTTCGCTATCGACTATACAAATACCCTCCCGCGCGGTCTCGACTATTTTTCTATATCGTTCGTCGGATAGCTTTAATTCTTTTTCCAGATTCTTGTACTTTGAAATATCGCGCGCGCGCCCAATGGCTTTCGTAATTGAACCATCGGCATGCGAAATGGGGGAGGCGATGAATTCAAAATTACCCCATGTCCCGTCGGCCAGGCGAAAAGCTATGTCCCATGATTGGGCTGTTTTAGTTCGGAACACTGCATTAAAGCGTGTGGCAAAATCCTCTCCGCGCTCGCCGGCAAACAGTTCATAGCATAGTTTCCCAACCGCAGGTCCGCCATTGTCTTTAAAAAGCATGGAAAAAGCTTCGTTCACCTGAAGGATGCGAAGATTTGAATCGCAGATAAACATAGGTTCATTCAGGCTTTGGAATAACATTTCAAAGGATGCAGGTTCGGACTGAGGGGATGGTTTTTTACTCATATGCCTTTCCCCGCGCGCATTGTCCGGCAATACGCGGGTTGCCTGTTACCGGTGTGGTCTGACACGCGCCTGTTAATGGAAAATACTTGCTCATCAGTACAGACAAAGGACTTGGAAAATCGCTGAGACCCAACATCGCAGGAACGGAAAACAGAAAAAGAACGGGCACTTCAAATCATAAGCGGTTCCAGGTAAAAATTGACTGGCGCTGTTCGGAAAGCCGGGCTTTTTCAGCTATCCTGGCCGTATTAAGTAACATTAGATTGACGGCCTTTCAATCAAAATCTCTTTAAATCTCTCGAGACTATGCTCTTTTACTTGCCAATTCAAAGTTAACAAGCTAAATATATAAGCTAAGCAAAAAAGGCGTCACGGTATTGATGTGAATGCCGCCGAGGTGTCTTGCCCCGGGTCCTGAGTCTTTGTCCACCTGGTATGGACAGGCCATTGAGTGTATGGGGCATGCTTCTTGCCCAGGTCGCCCGGCGCTTGACTCTAATCCGTGAGCACATCGCGGAGCGCTCCCCTCCGTAATCCGCCGGAGGGTGTTCGAGGTTGCTTATCGGCACGCTTGTGCCATACCACACTAACATTTTCACTAAAAAAGGGGGTCTTATGCCTGTCTTCGCTTCTTACTTGAAAGTTACAGCGGAAGGGAACAAAGAAATTAAAAAATCAAGGGAACGCTTCGAACTTGGTAAGAAAAATGTCGAACAGTGCGGTGGGAAAATCATTTCAGCCTACTACATCGTATCTCGTGGAGAGTACCTTATCATAAGCGAATTCCCCGATGAGAACGCCAGAGTGAAAAGTATGATCAACACCGTCCAGCACGGCACGGTTTCTTATGAAGTATACAAAGCTCTGCCGGTTAATGAGTTCTTTAAGATTGTAGAGGGGTAATGAAGGGGAGTAATCCTGTTATTTGAAATGGGGTTCTCTAATTCGGATTGTGAGATAGTTGGTGTCCATCCGGCAACACCGGATGAGAACTCCACGCCGCGTGAGGTTTCTGTTCATAAAGTGGGGATTTCTCGTTCTGGGGCGGTCCTACCGCCCCAGAGCCTGCCCCGGACCTGATCCGGGGGCAGAAAATCTGACAAAATCCTTTTGAAGTCTTTCTGGTAAGGAGAAATTAGTGAACGAACTGCTGGCGCCCGGCGGAAGCCTTGAAATGGTGGAAGCCGTTTTCGAGAATGGCGCCGATGCCGTCTACGTGGGATGCAAGGGGTTTAGCCGCAGGAAAAGCGCCTGGGAGCTTGAGGATTCAAAGGTCCGGGAAGCTGTCGGGATCGCCGGCCGATTCGGTGGGAAGGTGCGAATCGCCATAAACGCGGAGGTCCCTCGAGAAAAGGCAATGGTGCTTCTTGGAAAAATCGCAAAATATGCCTCATGGGGGGCCGAGGGCATAATAGTAAAGACCCCGTTCGTTATGCAGATGGCTCGCGACAACTTCCCCGAACTGGTGATTCACGCCAGTGTAGGGTGCAATATCCAGACGCGCGAGCAGATAGCCCAGTACGTTGACTACGGCGCTACCCAGGTGGTAGCGAGCACCGAGATCAAAACCGTCGAACAGCTCCGCGGCTTCAAGAGCGCCGCAGACTCCCTAGGAGTGCCCACCGAAGTCCTGATCCACGGCAACCGTTGCGTGGGCGGGGTAGGGAACTGCTCGTTTCACGAGCTGATCAGCGATTCCTATATTCAACGGAAGTGCCTGGATGAAGACGGCAACGAAATCATCGAATTTGAAGGATGGCCCGACCGGTCGGGAAGCTGCTTTCGGCTGTGTATGCTTAGCGATGAGCAGAGGCGAAAGGTCCTTGCACAAAGAGGGAAAAACCCTGCAGAGATCGAGTCCATAAACGAGCGTATCCGCCGAAGCCCCAACGTCGCGTTCGTTGTATCCGGGGAAGAGTTATGGAAGTACATGGACCTTGGGGTTCACACACTCAAAGTCCAGGGACGCGAATACCCGGTGGATCTGGTCGGTAGGATGATCTACATATACCGCAGTCTGATCCGGGCCTGGGACTCAGGCGCGCGGCATGATGAACCTGGTCTGCAGGCGCTCTGGCAGGAACTCGAGGAGATCAGGAAGGACCGCGACCGTATGCGAATGAAGAACACAGCCGAACTTCACAGGAATATCAAAGGGCTTTAGCAGCGGGCGGTTGAAAATAAACTCACATCATGAAATGGAGAACCGCAAATCTGCAAGCGTTCCTCTATTTGGTCGGCACCATTATTCTGCTGGCCGGTCTGGGCAGTTCTGTCCTGATTTATGAGTTATCCGGCGATCGTTCGACAAGCGTCCTGGGTTACGAAGATGCAGGCGGGTCTGCTTATCCGATTTTACCTGAAGATTCCAAACAGTACTTACGGGGTATGGAACTCTACGGCGGAACGGCAAATGTGCTCGCAGACGAGCTAAGGCGCTGGTTTGTAGGTTTATGGCACGGGAAATCCCTCGCATTCACAGTAGCCTTCATTACCATTCTTGTATCCTCAGGGGTTTTCTACGTTGCCAGGCGCCCGCCGTCCCCGGAAGATGCGAACATTCATCGGCATAATGGAGCCTGACTTTCCCAGGGTGCTTTCCAGCCGCCCTTCGTATCATACGGTCCCACAAGAAGCGGAAAACTAGGAGCAGAGAGCAGGAAGCGAGGAGTAAAAAGCGGGCAGGGATGAGGTGGTCTTGATTTTCGTTGCCCGCTTCCTGTTATCAGACAACCCGGGCCGGGTATTGCCGGATCAGGGCGTTGGGAGTGAGCAGCGCCAACTGGTGGGTCAGGGCCTGGCAGACCAGCATCCGGTCAAAGGGGGCCTTGTGCAGGTCCGGCAGCCGGGGCAGCATCAGGACAGCTTCCCTACTCCAGGGGCAAAAGATCGATACCGTGGCTTGTCCCCATTGGGCCTACAAAGCGGTCCGGAGGCTCGGGAAGCGGCAGGCGCCCCAGGCACATACTTACCGGTGATCTCCCAAGCGGAAACACTGCTCAAATAGACTGCGTTGGTGGGATCTTGAAACAGCTCACGCGCCCGTGCGGAGAGTTACGAAGCATTTGTCACGATCCACAGAAAAGTGCAGGTGTCCGGTAGAATGTTCACGCATGCTCTCTCCGAAAAGTAGCGCTCAGCTCATCGGGCAATGGTTCGAAAGAGGAGGGTGGCAACTTGAATGCTCCCCCGGCAAGCCCGATAGGCCGTGGGGTGCTGCGTTCAGGGTGGGCCGGACGAATCTCTGCCATGGGCACATTGCGCTTGCAGAGCAATATCGTTTCCCCTCCTGCCAGGCGGTCAAGATACCGCGACAGATGGGTCTTGGCTTCATGTATATTGAGTCTGATCGTTATGCAAACCTCAATTAAGCGATTATAGGTCAAATATTGATCCATATTTGGCTTTACAGGGAATAAAGGGTCAACCGTAATTGGAATTACGTCCGAAACAGTTAAAGCTGTCGAAGGAAAATTTGGTCGCGAGAAATCAGGAAGACTCCTCAAAGATTACGACATCGCAGGAAAACTCGAAGCTCTCGCCGAAAGGGAAGGGCGGCATATCCATCCTCTCATACCCGAAACTTGACAGCCTCAGAAATCGAATCATTGAGGTAGGATATGAAAGAGGCCGGTCGGCAAATGAAGGGCTGGTTTATCGATCTAAAACCCAGGGAGAAAGAGATCTTCATCAGCGGCGATCATCTCCCGCACAATTTCCACTTCAGACAGTTTTTCAAAAGAACCAAGCCCGCTTATAGACATCTAAGAATACGACGATCGCCAAAAGGAAACTGTTCGAAGAGCATGGGCCGAAGTAGAAAAAAAGCAGAGGGATAAGTCCGCATATCCGAAAGGCGGCTTCGCTGAGTTGATCTTTGATGTCGAACGGCTTTGAACACGAAAGCAGAACCGCGGACGAACGCAGATGAACACGGATCTGAGTTGATCTTTGTGATGCTGAGCACCTTTTATCCGTGTACATCCACCCTGCTGCGCTCTTCAACCAGTTCTGTAGTTAAGTTTTTGGGGCTTCGATAGATCGGGGAGGCGCCTGCATTTTCAATTGACGCTTGCTATAGGCGCTCTCAGTCCCGGCTGTGGCAGGCTTGGTGGTCAACAATTTTCTTTCTCTGTCGGCTATCCTTCGCTCGGCTTTGTCAATATCAAGCTCTTTTCCAACATAGATCGAATGGACCCTGCCTCCGATTTTCCGGTACAGCCGGTAGTAGCCGTCTTTTGAGAGTTGCGCATTCCACCGGCCGATCTTGTTTGGAGAAGTACTTAGCTGAGGGTTTTGTGTAACCCTTTGTGCAACCTCCTGCCCTGCGCGTTGTCGAACCCATTGTATAACCGCTTGGGAAAACCCCTCTTCGGTCTCGGGGTCCTTGACTGCAGCAATCTGCCGGGTTTGCGCAGGGCCTGAGGAAACCTTATCGAGCTTTTTCCGGAGCTTTTCGATCTGGTGTTCCAGAGAGGTTTCCTTTTCTCTTAAAACAACGCTCTCTCCCTTTAGATGTGCATTTTCGACTTTGTGGCCGTCCAATTCATGTATAACCCGTCTCAACCGTTCGTTGGCCGCGTCCAATTCAATTTGAAGCGCCTCCACTTTTTTCTTGAGGCCCGCTGCCTGATCCGCCAAATCTGCTTTTTGATCCCGCAGCATAATAGAGCTTTGTTCAAGATGCTTGAGATTCCATAAGGCCCGGTCTCTTTCCTCGAAAGCATTTTGAAGCTTTTGTATAACCGTGTCTAACTGGCCGCCCGAATGTTCCCCGAAGTGAGCGCCGCCCCACTTTGTCTGCCCATCCACCTCTATGGGGCCACCTGCTTTTTCGGTGTTATTCCATTCGGAAAGAAAAAGGCTGAATAGCAGGATTTCTTCAAAAATGGAGAATTCCAGCTTTTTCTCGACCCCAGGCATCGCATCCCTGAATGCCCTCCATACCCTCCTGACCGTTTTGTGCTCCTTGTAGAGCGCAGATATAAGCTGTCTGTAGGCCTTTACCCACTGCACATATGGGGCTAGCACCGGGATGCAATAGTCATCATCTTTATTGTGTATCGGCATGACCGTTTCCACCATCGGCGAGATTTCGCAAGAGGATCGAGAAAGTGCCTGATTCAGGATGGAAAGCCACCACATAAGGCTTAGCTGAATGAAAAACTGTCGGCAAGGTTCACAGGGCGGAGTCTTTCCGCAAAAATAGACGTTGTTTTTTAAAAAAGTAAGGGACTTGAATTTTTCGCGATGTCCCTGATTGTCTTGATAGCGGGGCTTGGATTTGAACCAAGGACCTTCGGGTTATGAGCCCGACGAGCTACCTGACTGCTCCACCCCGCGGCAACGTATTGAAAAACACTATACTCCGGGCAAAACTCCATGTCAACCGTAGTAATCCCGCAGCCATTCCTCGCTCACTGTTCACTGTAGTTATGCGCTTGGGCTCGTATGGCGGATGCGACCGTAGATAATTATTTTAATAGAATTCCGCAAACGGGCAGGATAAAGGTTTTTCTCTTGCGCGTTTTAATCCTCGCTTTGCGGGAGGCTGTTTATTTGAAATATCGTGAACGGAGTGTTCATAGAAGGGGGAGTTTCTGTGAAGTTCAAAGTTTATTCAGAATTACGGCGGCTGTTATTGCTGATCCCAATTGTAATTTCAATGGCTGGGGCCTTTCCTGCAAACGCCGGCCCTTATGATGTAAACCTGGTGACCGCCATCCAGGATGTGGCGAAAAAGGCGATCCCATCTGTCGTTCATGTCGAGGTGACCGAAAAGCAGTCGGTTGTCAATCCAATGCTGCCGTTTCAGAACGATCCTTTTTTTCAGTATTTTTTTGGAAATTCAGGCAAGATGCCGAAAACATTCGAAAGGGAAATACAAGGTCTTGGGAGCGGAATCATTATTGATGCCCAGGGACATATTCTGACCAACAGCCATGTGGTGAACGGCGCCACAAAGATGACAGTCGTTCTCTCAGACGGCCGGAGATACACCGGCAAATCCGTCAAAGTCATCGGCGTAGACGCCAAGACCGATTTGGGAGTGATACAGATTGTGGACAAGGGGAATTTTCCTTTCGCCACATTCGGCGATTCCGACAAAATTGACGTAGGGCAATGGGTGGTGGCGATCGGACATCCGCAGGGGCTTGACCAGACGGTCACGCACGGGATTATAAGCGCGAAGCATAGGCGAGGCATTGCCGAGCCGAGCAGCTACCAGGATTTTCTTCAAACGGACGCAGCCATAAATCCCGGCAACAGCGGGGGGCCTCTTCTCAATCTAGCAGGTGAGGTGATAGGAGTGAACGCAGCCATTATGTCCGAATCAGGGGGGTTTGAGGGAATCGGATTTGCCATACCCGGCAATATGGCGCTCCGCGTAGCCAGGCAGTTGATTTCGAGCGGAAAAGTCCAGCGCGGATACCTCGGCTTGACGATTCAGAATCTTACGCCTGAACTGGCGCGTTCGTTTGGGGCGAGCGAAACAAACGGAGTCCTGGTGGCAAACGTTTTGAAAGATGGACCCGCCGAGAAGGTCGGGATCAAACGGGGAGACATTATTTCGGCTTACCAGGGCAAGCCCGTTGACAACCCGGATGCGTTCCGAAACGAAATGGCCGTCGCCCCCATAGGACAAACCGTTACGGTTACCATATTTCGGGAGGGCAGGTCCCGGGACGTCAACATCAGGGTATCGAGCGATCGGGAACTTGGGAAAGCGCTCCTGTCCTCTGTGACCGAGCGCTTCGGCATCGAAGTGAAGCCCATCGGAAAAACGGATGCGAAAAAGTATGGTCTTAATGAGAGCAACGGAGTCATGGTGGGCCGCGTTGAGGCAAAGGGGCCTTTCGGCATGGCCGGGATAGAGGCAGGTGATATAATCTTGCAAATAAACAGGAAAACCGTTTCGGAACCGGATGAATTCAGCGAAGTTTTAAGCACGACGCCTCCCGGAAAGAATATAATTCTCACCGTTTTCGACCACAGGAGCCTAAATGCAAGCATAGTCAGGGTTTCAGCGCCATGAGACGATGCCGGACAGGCTTCCCGCCGCCGGCCCGGCCTCGCGGAGCGTCGAGAATTCAATGTGGGCCGGCGCGGCTTCTTATAGGTTTCTCTGTGTTAATTATCTTATTTACAGTCTGTCTTGGTAGGTTTTACCCATGCTGGAATCCGGTATGCTTAAACGACTCGAATAATTCCCAAATTGAGCGATTTTTTGGTACGATCTCGCCCTGATGGACGCCTTAAGCGCGTGGGGATAAACCCCGCCCCTGTTACCCTTGGATTTTTATGAATAGCCGATTCGATGTTGCAATCATAGGGGCCGGAATAATCGGTCTGGCCACAGGAATGAGACTGCTGGAAGAGTTCCCTGGACTAAGGGCGGCGATTTTAGAGAAGGAGAACATGATTGCCGCTCACCAGACCGGGCATAACAGCGGTGTCATTCATTCCGGACTCTACTACCGGCCCGGCTCCTTTAAGGCTCGTCTGTGTACGTCGGGCCGCGATGAACTCATCGGCTTCTGCCGGGACCACAAAGTCAAGCATGAGATTTGCGGTAAGGTGGTAATAGCTACGCGCGATGAGCAACTCACGGCCCTTGCCGAACTCTTTCGAAGAGGCAGTGAAAACGGTGTTGCCGGCCTGCAGATGCTCAGTCCTGCGGAGGTAAAAGAGTTCGAGCCATATGCGAAGTGCATCCGGGGAATGCTGGTCCCTGGCGCCGGAATTGTTGATTTCAGGCAAGTCGCCAAAGCTTATGCCGAGGCATTTGGGAAAAAGGGTGGAGAGCTTTTCCTCGGAACCGGCGTCAGGAAAGTAAATGACCTCGATTCGAAAACACTGAGGATAGAAACCGGTCGCGGTGAATTTCAAAGCCGGGTTCTCATAAATTGCGCCGGGCTCTATTCAGATCGTGTTGCTCGATCCTGCGGCATTCATCCCCCCTGCCGGATCGTTCCTTTCCGGGGCGAATACTACCGGATAAAGCCAAAGCGCGAATATCTTGTCAGAAATCTCATTTATCCGGTCCCGGACCCCGGATTCCCTTTTCTTGGGGTTCATTTTACACGAATGATTGACGGGAAAGTCGAGGCCGGACCGAACGCCGTGCTCGCCTTTGCCCGCGAGGGATACACCAAAATGCGGTTTTCTCCCACGGAACTGTGGGATACCCTTAGTTACCATGGTTTTTGGCGCCTCGCTTCGAAACACTGGAGAACCGGAATGGGCGAAATGATGCGCTCATTTTCAAAATCCCTCTTTGCCGGGGCGCTTCAGGAATTAGTGCCCGCCGTTTCCAGGGACGATCTTGAGCCGGGCGGAGCGGGGGTGCGGGCGCAGGCGCTGGGTAATGACGGAAAACTTCTTGACGATTTTGTCATCGAGCAGACAGACAAAGTTATTCACTTGCTAAACGCACCCTCTCCGGCCGCCACTTCCTCTCTGGCTATAGCAAGGTACATTGTCGCCGTGGCAGGAAGAATCCTTGGCGCTTAGCCGTTTTTGGCGAATATGAAGGATCAGAGAAAAGGGATTTCCATGAAAGACAATATACGAATAGCGATCATTCAGCCCAAGCCGTACCCGTCCTTCGAGGACCCACGCAATATCGGACACGCCCTGCAACTACTGGAAAAATGCCGGGGGGAAGAGCTGGACGTAATCTGTTTTCCGGAATGTTTCCCTTTCATGGGAGAACGTGAGATGGGTTCGGCAGCCCGCAAATTTAAGTGTTATCTGATAGCGGGCATAGTCGAAGAAGAGGGCGGCAAGCTCTACAATACCGCTACTCTTTTCAACCGGGCTGGACGGGTCGCGGGCAGACAGCGCAAGTTCAATGTCGGAGCAATGGAGTGCGACAGGCTTGGAATCTGTTCGGGAGACGGAGTGTTCAAAGTCTTTGCAACCGATTTTGGGAAGCTCGGCATGCCGGTTTGCATCGATTTCTGGGGACAGCCGGAAGCAGGGCGCCAGATGTCCGAGCAGGGGGTCGATATCGTTTTCAATCCGGGCCTCTTCCCGGTCCTGCGCGGCCACTGGAAAACGGCGGCCATGGTCCGGGCATTCGATAACTTCGTTCCGGTCGTTGGGATCAACACTGCCGATTACAACGCCGTGTTCGGTGACAAGCGCGTTCACCAGTATGGGGGGGGCAGTTTCATACTCCAGCCTCCCAAAATGCTGGCCAAAGACGATTTCAATCACTGGGTAAGGGGATTGGACAACATTGAGAACTGGGTTCAGGCAGAACTCGACGAACTCGAACAGGTTTATATCGCCGAAGTGAACCTGAGCGCCGCCAAGCGCTTTCGACTCGATTTTTTCAAGCGCTTTGGTTTCAGAGGGCCCTATGGAGAAAGGTGACCGCCCGGCCCGCGCTGCGCCGGGCTGACGTTTACCAGGGGAAACAGGCCGGCCTATGAACGAACCGAAGAGAAATATCTATCTCAAAATGAAAACCCTCGCGGAAGCGCGGGAAATATGGCGGGACCGGACCGGCACGTTCCGGACGGCTGAAGAGCAGGTCCAGGCTGTTTCAGGTCTTGGGCGTGTTACTTCGCGGCCAATAGTCGCCATACGTTCGGTCCCGCACTATCATGGAGCGGCAATGGACGGCTACGCGGTGCGTGCCCGCGATACATACGGGGCGAGCGACACTACGCCCGTTCGCCTCACCGCACAAAGCGCCCACCCGGTTGACACCGGCGACCCGCTTCCCACGGGTGCGGACGCAGTCATCATGATCGAGCAGGTCGAGCGTGTAGCGAATTCGGAGATAGAACTCCGATCCGCAGCATTCCCCTGGCAACACGTGCGCAAGGTGGGTGAAGACATCGTGGCGGGTGAGTTGCTCTTGCACCGGCAACATGTGTTGCGGCCAGCCGACCTCGGTTCCCTCCTGGCGTCAGGCACTTTGACTGTAAGCGTTTTTGCCAGACCTCAGGTATTTATTCAGCCCACCGGCAGTGAAATCATTCCGGCCGGCATGGCGGCTGAAGCAGCCCCGGGTCAAATCATAGAGTTCAACGGTGCCATTCTTGCGGGAATGGTCGAGGAATGCGGAGGGGTCCCGACGCTACGTAACGTTGTGCCCGACGAATATGACGCGATAAAGGACGCCCTCCGGGAAGGCATTGAGTCTTCGGCGGATGTGGTTTTGATAAACGCCGGGTCTTCCGCCGGATCGGAAGATTACACGGCTGCGGTTATCGCCGAACTTGGGGAAGTGCTGACGCATGGGGTAGCCATGATGCCCGGAAAACCCGTTATCCTTGGGGTGGTGAGAGGAAAACCGGTTGTCGGAATTCCGGGATATCCCGTTTCGGCTATCATGGCCTTTGAACAGTTCGCAAGACCTCTGCTCTATTCTCTCCAGGGAACCCAAAGCCCTATCTTTGCCACCGCCTCGGCCATTCTTGGCAGGAAGTTGCCTTCAAAGCTGGGTCTGGAAGAATTTATCCGTGTGATTCTCGGCAGGGTCGATGACAGGCTGGTTGCAATGCCAATCCAGAGAGGGGCGGGCATAATCACATCACTTACCCGCGCGGACGGAATCCTGCAGGTCCCCCAGGAGCAGGAAGGCGTTGATGAGGGATCCGTGGTGGAGGTTAGGCTCCTTCGGTCGCAAGACCAGCTTGATTGTACGCTTATCATGATCGGAAGCCACGATAACACCATTGACCTGATAGCCAACGAGCTGAAGGCCAGGGACAGCAGGATTCATCTCTCATCGAGCAATGTGGGCAGTCTCGGGGGACTGATGGCGCTCAGGCGAAGACAGGCCCATTTTGCCGGCTCCCATCTGTTGGATGCGCAAACTGGAGAGTACAATTACTCCTACGTGGAACGCTATCTCAAAGGGACCCCCGTACGGCTCGTTCAGCTTGCCATGCGGGAGCAGGGGTTGCTTGTCGGCAAAACGAATCCGAAAGGGATAAATGGAATAGAAGACCTTATGCGGCCGGATGTGGTCTTTATAAACCGGCAGGCGGGGTCGGGAACGCGCGTGCTCTTTGACTACTGCCTCCACCAGATTGGTCTTCCGGCAAAGGACATCAACGGGTATGACCAGGAAGAATTCACTCATATGAGCATTGCCGTAAGTGTTTTGAGCGGGCGTGCCGATGCCGGAATGGCAATCTATTCTTCGGCAAAGGCGCTGGACCTGGGTTTCATTCCGATCGGCGAGGAACGCTACGACCTCGTGATAGCGGAAAGCGCATGGCCGGACTTCAAGATGCGGACTGCGCTGGATATAATTGCTTCGGATTCGTTTCGCGATATGGTGAGCTCGATGGGAGGTTATGAGGTTTCAAACTCCGGCAGGATTATGGGTATCTGGGATGGCGAAAAGTGGGTCGAGCGCTTTGCCGGCTGATGTTTCTGCCGGCGGCGCCCCTGTTGCGCAAAGCGGTTATTTGAAACTTCTGGCGACCGGCGAGCTTTCACGCAGGGCCCAGGCCCTCGATGCAAGGCTTCGCCGGTGCGATCTTTGCCCTCGAGCCTGCGCCGTTGACCGGAAAAGCGCAAAAGTGGGCTATTGCGGTGTTGGTAGTCTGCCAAAGGTAGCCTCAATATATCTGCATCACTGGGAAGAACCTCCTATCTCCGGAACCTGCGGCTCCGGCACGATATTTTTTTCCGGCTGTACTCTGAGGTGTATCTTCTGTCAGAACTATCCGATCAGCCAGCTCGGGGTTGGCCGTGAAATGAGCGTGGAGGACCTTGCTTCAGGGATGTTGGAGCTCCAAAGCAAGGGGGCGCACAACATCAACCTGGTAACCTCTACTCATCAGATGCCGGCGGTTGTCAGCGCCCTTCTATCGGCCGCGCACCGGGGTCTTCGACTCCCGATCGTCTATAACTCGAGCGGCTATGAATCTCTTGAGACCCTCAGATTGCTCGATGGAATCATAGACGTTTACCTGCCCGATATTAAATATTCCGACCCCGAAACAGCGAAAACATATTCCGGGGCCGCAGATTACGTTACTTACAACCGGGAGGCCCTTGTCGAAATGTGGAGGCAGGCCGGACCGATCCGAACCAACGCTCAAGGGATCGCTCTGAAGGGGATGATGGTGCGTCACCTGGTGCTGCCGGAAAACCTGTCCGGTTCCGTCGATTGCCTCTCATTTCTTGCGAGGCGGTTCGGCCCGCAGGTCTGGGTAAGTCTTATGAACCAGTACTTCCCGGCCCATAACGGCCCATCTACCCCACCCCTTGACAGGAAGCCGAGTGAGGAAGAATATGAGGCGGCATTCGCCGCATTGACGGCACTGGGAATATCCAACGGTTTCGTTCAGGCTGTCTGAGCTCAGTTGAGATTAACTAGTGGTGATGATCCTTCTTGAAAGATTTCGGATCCAGTTTGCTATCGCGTATCAGCCTGTGCAGGTACTGCCGTTTGAGGCCGGACTCGATGGCAGCCTTGGAGACATTGCCGTCGTTGCGGATTAAAACCCTGGTTATGTATTTGGCGTGAAACTGATCGATCAGCTTGTCTTTGGCTTCCTTGAACGGGATGGAAAAAAGATCGGAGGATTGACCGAGGTCCTGGGAGCAAGATTTGGGGACCTGTCCGAACGATAGAGCGTCGGTTAATTCCAGGCTGTCTCCCGCAGCCAGTATTACGCCTCTTTCTATTACATTCTCCAGTTCGCGAACATTTCCCCGCCAATTCCTTTCGAGCAGATGTTGCATGAGTTCATTCGAGATTCGTTTGACATTCTTGCTGTGCAGACCGTTGTATTTTTCGAGAAAATGCTTTGCAAGCAGCGGGATATCATCTCTTCTCTCTGATAGAGACGGGAGCTGAAGATTGATAACATTGAGCCGATAGTACAGGTCCTCCCTGAATTCCCCTTTGCGGATCTTTTCGCTCAAGTTCTGATTCGTCGCCGCGATGAATCGGATGTCAACCTTGCAGATCGCATTGGATCCCACCACCTTGTACTCGCCTTCCTGCAGAAGGCGAAGCAGCTTCACCTGCATTGCCGGGCTTAGATCTGCGATCTCGTCCAGAAAAAGGGTTCCGTGGTTCGCCTCTTCGACCATGCCTTTCTTGTTGCGGATTGCCCCGGTGAAAGACCCTTTAACGTGGCCGAAGAGTTCGCTCTCAATGATCGATTCGGGAATTGTGCTGCAGTCGATGGGAATGAATTGCTGCTCGCTCCTCAGGCTCTTGGCATGAAGCGCCCGGGCAACCAGTTCCTTCCCGGTACCGCTGCCGCCGGTGATGAGCACTGTGGCTGAAGTTTTGGCCACCTTTCTTATCTCATCATGCAGGGACCGCATTGCCAAAGTCGAACCCACCAGGGTGGGGAAACTGGATTTTTCTTCGAGCTTTTGCCGAAGGTAGATATTTTCTTTCTGAAGTGTCTCCCAGTTGAGCGCCTGCTCGATCACATGAAGAATCCTTTCCTTGCGGAAAGGCTTTGTAATATAATCAAATGCCCCTTTGCGGGTGGCGCTGAGAGCCGACTCAATCGTACCGTAGGCCGTCATTATGATTACCGCTGTCCGGGGGCTTTTCTGTTTGACTTCCTCCAGCACCTGAATGCCGTTCTTGCCCGGCATCTTAAGATCGGTCAACACCACATCGAAGAACTTGTCTTGCAAGAGTTGCGTAAGTGCGGAGGGATCGCTAAGAGTAGTTAACTCATGGGAACTCTTTTCAGATATGATTCTACTCAAAAGAGCCAGCATGTCCTGCTCGTCGTCCAAAGCTAAAATTGAAGACATTTTTATGCCTTTTTATATGAAGAAGCTGCATTCAAACTGTTGATCGATTCTTCGCTTATCCTAAATCCGGCTTCCGGTCACCAGGATTTTCACTCCGCTGTTGACGCAGAGTCAAACAAAATGTCATTAAAAAGTTGCAGTTTGCGAATTTAACCATAATGCATGGACAAAAAGAATGGACGCAAGAGTACGGCCAGGGCGCTCCAAGGTATTAAAAATCCTCGGCATAGCTACCCTCGTGCTGCTCACGGGGGCTTTGTGGCTGGCCGTCTCGACCGCCAGGTACATGAAAACCATTCTAAGAAACCAGTTTAACGAACAGCAACTGGTGTTGGCCAGGCACGCCGCCCAGCGAGTTGAAGCGGATATACACAAAGCTATAGACGACTTACGGGTCCTGAGTTCCTTTCCCGCAATTCAATACTGTGATCGTGACAGCTATGAAGCCCTGCTGCTCTCGACGCGCCCGGTTTTCAACGAGAGCAGCATTATCGCAATTCGCCGAATAGACAGGGAGGGAAAGCTCATTTTCACTGCGAGCGAACAGGGGATAATCATGCGTGATATGGGGCCGGAGCAACAGGACCCCGGGGCGTATCTGTCCTGGGCCTCAGATCCGGCAAACATGGGCAAGACGATGGGTACGGCCCTATACTCCAAGGAAGGGGCAAAAGACAGGGGCGCTCTCTTGTGCGACTTGATTACGCCCACTTACCAAAACGCCCCAAACGCCGCTCACCCTCTCCCGTCGAGAGCCTTTGCCGGGTACCTCAGACTAACTCTGGACGCCACTCATCTGATGCAGGAGATAATGCCCTCGATCCGTTCCGGGAAGACCGGCTATGCATGGATCATTGACTCATATGGAAGGTTTATCTATCACCCGGAGAAGTCGTTCATCGGCGATAATGCGTTCGATGCGAGGTCCGCCAGGTCCCCTGGTATCTCATTCGCCAAAATCAATGAAATCCAGCGGCAAGAGATGCTGAAAGGCAACGAGGGTAGTGGTTCATATTTTACCGGATGGCATCGGCAAGTTGTCAAACCGATGGAAAAGCTGGTCGCTTTCGCACCGGTACACATTCAAGGGCCTTATGTGAATTATACGTGGTCGGTAGCGGTAGCGGCCCCGGCTCAGGAGGTGGAATCTCTCGTAGATTCGGTGTACACGAGGCAGTTTGTCCTCCAGGCGCTGGTTGTGTTCATCATCTGTCTGGGTAGCCTGTTCGTAGTGGTTTACGAACGGAGATGGTCCAGTGAACTCGAGCATGAAGTCGCTGTCAAAACGGAACATATCAGGAAATACGCCAATGATCTCGAGAGCTCGGAAACCAAGTACAGGTCCCTGGTGGAAAGCGCTGAAGACCTGATCTTCACCATGGATCGAAACGGGCTGATAAGGACCGCAAACCAGCATATGTCACGTGTTTTCGGGGTCAACCTCCAGGAGATGACCGGCCAGAGCCTCTACCGGTTTTTGCCCAGACAGCAGGTTTATGAACAGTTGAATTATGTTCGGGACGTGCTCGCTTCCGGAAAAGGTGAGAAGATCGAAACACGTTTGGCTCTGCCCTCCCGAAGTTTCTGGTTCGATATTCAGTATATTCCCTTGAAAAGTGAAGGGCCCGAAGAGGACTATGCGCTGGCCATCGCCAGAGATATTACCGAACGAAAGGACATTGAACAGCAACTCATTAACACAGAGAAACTCGCTTCCCTTGGGACGATGGCTGCCGGTGTCGCCCACGAAATAAACAATCCGATCGGGATAATGCTCGGCTTTTGCGATTTGCTTCTGGAGAAAATGGACCCGGGCTCCATGGAGTACAACGACCTCAAGACCATCGAAAGACACGGCCTGCACTGCAAAAGCATCGTGGAAAGACTACTGAGCTTCGCCAGGATAAGGGAGGAACACGAGGAATGCTGTGATCTCAATGCGAATATCGACTCTATCGTTTCAGTTGTGAAACACACCCTCCATATGAATAATATAGAACTGGTCCTATCTCTTGCCCCGGATCTGCCCTCTGTGCGGGGGGATTCGACCGGCCTTCAGCAGGTTTTTCTCAATTTGATAAACAACGCCGTTCAGGCGATGGACGGAAAGGGGTCCCTTAGAATAGAAACCTGCCATGGTTCAGGCGCAAGAGAAGTCGAAGCCACAGTTACGGATACGGGGTGCGGAATCAAGAGGGAATACCTGGGTAAGATTTTCGATCCTTTCTTTACCACTAAGAAAGTTGGTGAAGGCACCGGGTTGGGCCTATCGGTAAGCTACGGGATAATAACGAGGTTTGGGGGCCTAATAGAGTGCCGCAGTTTGAGCGAAGAGGAAGATCCCGGTGCATGCGGAACCACCATTAGAGTAGCTTTGCCCGCCTGCCATGAAGCCAAAAACGGCCCGTCTGCTTGACAAATTCTGCGGCTCGCTCCAGCCATTCAAAATTATGGCACAGACTTTGTACGAAAAGTGAATGCGAGGCAACCGCATCCTCGACTCCACTATGCACTGAGATTGACTATGGCGTTCACAATGCTGGAAAAGAGCCGAAAAAATATTCTCATATTGGACCCTGAAAGGGACACCGCTGAGCTTTTCACAAGAGCGCTCGAAAGCCACTGTGAAGGTTATAAGTGCTATTGGGCGAGCAACTCTCAACAGGCCATGAGCCTTTTTCCCGAAATTCCCTTCAACTTTGTTCTTGCCGATATCTCTATGCTGCAACAGGGCCATTTTCTACTGATGGATTCGATTCAGAAAGCGGCTTGCCGTACGGTCGTAATAGTGGGGGCCTACCTCAGTGAGAGGAATGACATAAAGAAAGCCATGGAAATGGGCGCCGCAGGGTACTTTATAAAACCTATTGCGGTGAGTTCGCTAAGAAAGTTAATAGACGATTTCGCCGTGTCCGCAAGTACGTAGCAGCTCGTTTTATGTCCACTCATAGTTTCATGTTGTCGCATTTTAGTTTCAGTGTGGCGCAGCTATGTTGCAAACTTCGCCGCGATTCCAAGCCTATTGTAGAAATTGATAGAATCAGGCGAAAACAGCATCGATCGATGGTATGCTAATTGCCCTACAGGCGCTAAGCCTTTGTGAGCCGGAGAACAAAATGATCTGAAATGGTCATATTCATGATGGGCAGTGGTTCGGATCAAATCATTCAGCACTTGGGAGACGTACGAAATGGGACCTCATGGTACGGCGTTGGAACAAGATAGGCATTTACGTTATCGACTGGCTACATGGGAGTGGACATCCAGCCGGGAGGAGATGAGATGGGATCTTTCGTCTATAAAGACAAAGTATATGGGATTGATGAAAATGGTTTCCTGTTAAAACCGGAACAGTGGGATGAGGATTTTGCCAGGGGAATGGCGCCCAACGTCGGAATACGTGGGGAGCTGACACATGAACACTGGTGTATCATGTCGTTTATCCGAAATGCTTTTTCGGAGACCGGCAGATGTCCGATGATTCATCAAATTGGCAAGGATTGTGGCCTCAAGCTGCAAGATCTGAAAAAACTATTTCCTTCCGGTTATTTGAGGGGAGCATGCAAGCTGGCCGGACTGACCTACCTTGATGAGGAGGTCCACTCATCGTGGCTGCCGAGCAAGAGATTGATCGCGGCCACCGTACCTATACGAGAGAGAACATATCGCGTAAACATCCGAGGATTTCTCCTCGATCCCTTATCGTGGGACGAGGAGTATGCGGTTTTCAAGGCTGAAGAGTTGAAGATGCCGGCGTTAACCGAGCAGCATTGGCAGATCATCCGGTTCTTACGCGAACAGTTTGAAAAAAACGGGACTATTCCAACAGCTTATGAAACCTGTGAGGCTAATCAGATCGAGATCGAAGACGTGGGGCTGCTATTCCCTGATGGATATCACCGCGGGGCTGTCAAGATTGCAGGTTTGTCAGACAGATGAGTCTGCCCCCCTTGTCTACGGGTGGATCTCAAGGATTATTATCAATTCGAAAAATTAGATGAAACCCGGAGCGAAGCGAGCGCCAGGGGGGGCGGGAAGAAGTGGGTTCTTTGTGGGACCGCCTCATGGCTCGGCAGGGAGAAGCGGAGGTTTTTCACGTCAGAGGGGATGAGACAGGTGTTTCCTTCTATTTTGGCCTGGGGGCGGATACACGGGATCGAAAGGGGTTCCGAGTTGCTCCTGCTGGATTCAAAATGGCGGCCGCTCGGTCAAATCAGAGTGGAAACGGTTTCAGACACTGATGGTGTGGCTAAAGTCGATGCGTCCAGCGAGGCGAGGCCCGGCGTCTGGTCAAAAGCATTGCTCATTAGGCAAATGGCTCGCCAATGCTTAAATAACGGATTTGCAAGGATCGAACGAACCTTGCGATAAAGCTATCCATGAACAGAGTAGTCGCCTGGTAATAGGCAGTTCAGTCTTACTCGCCCACGATCTTGACGAGCACCCGCTTGCGCCTGCGCCCATCGAATTCACCGTAGAAGATCTGCTCCCAGGGGCCGAAGTCAAGTTTGCCTCCGGTTATGGCGACTACCACTTCACGGCCCATGATTTGCCGCTTCATGTGGGCGTCGGCATTGTCTTCGCCGCCGTCGTTGTGTCGATACTGGTTGACGGGCTCGTTGGGGGCGATCTTTTCGAGCCACGCGGTGTAGTCGCGATGGAGCCCGCCTTCGTCGTCGTTAATGAACACAGAAGCGGTGATGTGCATTGCGTTGACAAGGGCGAGCCCCTCCCGAATGCCGCTTTTATCAAGACATTCTTCGACCTCTCGCGTAATGTTGATAAAGGCTACGCGCGTTGGGGCGTTGAACCACAGCTCCTTTCGATAGTTTTTCAAGCGGTTTCTCCTTTTTCTCGGCGGTTGTTGCGGGCGATGTCCAAGATTAATAATTATTAAAGCTGGACAAAAGTTTATGGTAATAGTTCATCGTAGATCTGCCATTGAAAGGACCCGGCGTGCTGGAAGACCGCCCCGAAAAAAAAGCTCGCACTTTTGACTCCGGCACGATTTCGGCGGCCGAGAAGGTGCTCGCCCAGGAAGCAGTTCCATGGCGCAAAAGGCTTTTTCCTTTCCTTGGTCCGGCATTTATCGCCGCCGTTGCATACATAGATCCCGGAAACTTCGCCACAAATATCCAGAGCGGAGCGCAACTGGGCTACACTCTTCTTTGGGTTATAATAATAAGCAATTTAATGGCAATGCTCGTCCAGATCCTTTCGGCGAAGCTGGGCATAGCTACCGGGCTGAATCTGGCGGAGTTGTGCAGGAATCATTTTCCCGCCCCCCTCGTGTGGGCAATGTGGGTTATACTTGAAATCGTAGCTATCGCAACCGATCTTGCCGAATTTGTTGGGGCAGCGGTCGGGCTTTTCCTTTTGTTTCATATCCCGCTTGTCTACGCCGGGTTGCTGACCGCTGTTGTCACTTTTCTGATCCTTGGCCTGCAAAGGTACGGTTTTCGTCCTCTGGAAGCCATAATTACCGCAATGATAGGGATTGTGGCGGTAAGCTATCTGATTGAAATATTCCTGATTAAAACCGAACCCGCGCAGATCGCGTCATCACTTTTTATTCCGATCTTCGGGAGCAGGCAAGGAGTTTTGCTCGCCACAGGCATTCTGGGGGCAACAGTCATGCCGCACGTCATATTCCTTCATTCCGCCCTGACCCAGGGCCGGATAATCGTGAAGGATATAGACAAACTCAAAAGGCTGTTCCGCTACGAAATCATGGACGTGGCAATAGCGATGACGATCGCCGGGGTTGTTAATGCGGCAATGCTGATTATGGCCGCATCGACCTTTTATGTTCAAGGATTACGCGAGATCGGAACGCTCGAGGAAGCTTACAGGACGCTTTCCCCCATTCTTGGTCCGGCAGCCGGCAAGATTTTCGCGATTGCGCTGATTGCCGCAGGCCTGTCTTCTTCGGCGGTGGGGACCATGTCCGGCCAGGTGGTTATGCAGGGGTTCGTTCGCTTCAGGATTCCGCTTTGGATCAGGCGCCTGGTTACGGTACTGCCCTCGCTGGCCGTTCTATACGCGGGACTGGACCCGACAAGGACGCTTGTAATCAGCCAGGTCGTGCTCAGCTTTGGGCTTCCCTTTGCGGTGATCCCGCTCGTTCTTTTTACGGCGAACAAAAAAATAATGGGGCCGCTGGTAAACAGGCCGTTCACCTCATTTCTGGCCGGCATCGCAACCTTGCTGATTCTGGCGCTGAATTCATACCTGATCTATAGCATGGCGGCCGGGGGCGATTGACATTTGTATACCAGGAGTATGTGGAGGGTGTATGTTTTCGAATCTTCTCGTTCCTCTCGACGGGTCAAAGCTGGCCGAATCGGTTCTCCCGGTCTTAAGGAGGCTCGCGGAAGAGCTTGGGTGCGAGGTTAAACTCCTTCACGTGATCGAGAAGCATCCCCCGAGCCACATACATGGTGACGCTCACCTGCAGGACGCCGCAGGCGCCGAAAGTTACCTGGAATTAATCGTCGAGAGGCTAAAGGGCTGGGGACTGAATGTATCGAGCCACGTGCACGAGGTCCCGCAGGGCGATGTGCCCAGGTGCATCGCCGAACACGCCGAAGAGCTCGAACAGGACCTCGTTGTCCTGTGTACGCACGGAAGCGGAGGGTTCAAAAGATTTGTGTTCGGAACCAATGCCGAGCAGGTGCTCACGCACGGACGCACGCCCGTGATTCTTATAAAGACCGATGAATACGGGCGCGCTCCCGATTTTGGCCCCCGCAGCATAATTGCTTTTGTGGACTGCACACCCCACAGCGATCCCGTTTTGACTGCCTGTTCGGAACTGGCGATGAAATTTCAGGCGAAACTGCATCTTTTGTACGTAGTGCCGACGACAGCCAGCATCACTCTGGAGGAAGTTCCTGGAGCGCACCTTGTCCCGGCCACGACCCGCTTGTTGCTGGATTTGGAAACCGAACAGACCATAGGGCGCATGAAGGAACACCTTCAATTGCTGCTCGCCCGAAATGTCGAGGCGAGCGGAAACGTTGAACGTGGTCAGGCCGAGCCCGCCATCGTCGGCACGGCAACCGGCAGACAGGCTGACATGGTCGCCATGGCTACCAGGGGGCTGGCCGGAATTGGGGCTTTCTGGGCAAATGACCTGGTCTCCCGGATATGCGCCTCCTATGAAGGCGCGCTTCTGCTTTTCCCGGCAATTGAGCGGTGAGAAAAGAGCAGGGCAATGATTTAATCCCCGGGGTCTGCGACGCACGCAGGGGCGAGGCTGAGCGTTGTCTTATTGTGCGTCTCCTTTGCAAAGGACCTTGAATGTTAAATCGCTTGAGCCTCAGAATAAAAATCATGTTCGCTATATGCGCACTGGTTGCTATCGCCATGCTGGGCGGCTCGACCACCATCTGGATGGTGCACCGGATGAACAGCGCCGTTTCTTCGGTAATCAGTTACAAGGTAGCCGCGCTCAATGTCAGCCAGGAGTTGGAAAGCTCCCTTGCAATGCAAAGGGGTCTGCTAAGCTATTATTATATCGACGGCAATAGTGAATGGCTGGCCCAGCTTGATCAGCATCGATTGGAATTCCAGAATTGGCTGAAAAAAGCCCGCGAATTTGCTGACTCCGACCGCGAGCGCGAACTGCTAAACGATATTGAATCGAGATACATTCGCTATTCCAATCTGCGCGAACGTGTCATAGAACTCTACAAGGCCGGGAAAAGGGAAGAAGGGTACGCATTGCACAAGGAGGTCCGCAGCCCTTTTTATTCGCTGCGGGACCTTTGCGAGCAGTTCAAGCAGGTCCAGTACGAGAGGGTCAGTTCAATTTCGGAGGGCATCAGGCTGAAGGTGGCCTTTTTTGATACAGCGGCGTCCATAGCCATGATTTGCGCGCTTGGTTTGGGGATTACGCTTGGGGTATTGCTTCTGAACAGGGTGCTCGTGCCGATCAGGTTCCTCGCTCATACCGCCGACCGCGACGGGGGTGTCTCGCTTGACGAACCCGACGAGGTTAAGGCCCTTGGAAAAAAAATACAGGGGCTCATCGAAAGTGTAGATAACACGCGCATTGAACTCGAGCAGAGCCGCGAACATCTGCTTCAGTCCGAAAAATTGGCGCAGATAGGAAAACTTGCCGCCGGTGTTGCCCACTCTATTAGAAATCCGCTCACCTCGGTGAAAATGCGGCTCTTTAGCCTGGAGCGCACTCTCTCGCTTTCGACTCCCCAGAAAGAAGACTTTGAGGTTATTTCCGAGGAGATCCGCCATATAGATACAATAGTCGGCAACTTCCTCGAATTCTCCAGACCGCCCAAATTGAAGATTCAAAAGGCGAGTCCGTCGGAGGTGGTCAACATGGCCGTGCAGCTTCTCCGCCATCGAATCGATTCTTATGGAGTTACTCTCGAACGGATAAGAGACCGGAAACTTCCCGAGGTCGACTGCGACCCCGAGCAACTAAAAGAAGTGCTGGTGAACCTGATCGTGAATGCGTGCGAGGCGATGGTCGATGGAGGGCGCATTCTAATAACCGAAGAAGAAGGGACAACCGATCCGATGGGCAGGGTCGTTGTGATTCGCGTAAGCGACTCTGGACCGGGCATTCCGGAGGCTATAAGGGAGAAAATCTTCGAACCCTTCTACACTACAAAACAGGAAGGCACCGGGCTTGGATTGAGCATAGCAACCCGTATTATCCAGGAACACAAAGGCTGTCTCAGCGTTAAATGCCGCCCCCGTAAAGGCGCTGTTTTCACCATCACCCTTCCGTGCCAGGAGGAGGGAGCTTGGCTGCGATCCTTATAGTTGATGACGATCACCATCTACGCCGGAGTTTCGATAAGCTGCTCACCCAGGAGGGCCACAAGGTCAAGACCGCTTCGAGCGGCGAGGCGGCGCTGCCCCTGGCAAGGTCCGATGAATTCGAGCTTATCATTATGGATGTGCGGCTGCCCGGTATGGACGGACTGCGGACCTTCAAAGCGATCCGTGAAATCGAACCGCTTTTGCCGGTCATTATAATGACCGCGTTCGGGACTACCGAAAGTGCTATAGAAGCCACCAAGATGGGCGCTTTCGACTATATCCTTAAACCCTTCAATATACCCGAAATGCTAGCACTGATCGAAAAGGCCGTGGAAGCCGGCCGATTCATGCGATCGAGGGTCGAATTGGACCCTGTGCCTGAGACCGGCGCCGGCGAAGCCATCATCGGACGCAGCCGGGCCATGCAGGATGTGTATAAAGCGATCGGAAGATCAGCCTCTACCGATGCTACGGTCCTTATCCGGGGCGAATCGGGCACGGGCAAGGAACTCGTCGCCCGGGCCCTCTACCAGCACAGTGCCAGAGCGCACAAGCCCTTCCTGGTGATTAACTGCGTCGCGATCCCCGAGACGCTCCTGGAGAGTGAGCTGTTCGGCTACGAAAAAGGCGCCTTTACTGGCGCAGTGAACCGCAGGGTAGGGCGCATCGAGCAAGCTGACGGCGGAACGATTTTCCTCGACGAAATTGGAGACATGCCCTTCGGAATTCAGGCAAAAATCCTGCGCCTGCTCCAGGAAAGAAGCATCGAGCGGCTTGGCGCCCGCGAACCCATTCCGGTTGACGTGCGCATAATCGCCGCGACCAATCGCAATCTTGAAGCCGCTCTTTCGGAAGGCAAATTCAGGGAAGACCTCTACTACAGGCTCAAGGTTGTTAGTATTTCGCTTCCACCTTTGCGGGACAGGGAGGGCGATATTCCGCTGCTTTGCGAATACTTCATCAGGCGCTATTCGAACAAAATGAGGGTCCAGAACCCCGGGATTACGGGTGAGGCCCTCGAGATGCTTTGCGGCTACTCCTGGCCGGGTAACGTGCGCGAGCTGGCAAACGCCGTCCAGAAAGCGCTGATCTTCAACCGGGGCGGGCCTGTATTGCTCGAAGACATTGCGCGGGTGAGCGCAATCGCTCAGGCCCTGACGGCCCAAAAGCCCGATTTGCCGGAGGAGGCCATCCGGACTTGGATCCGCAGGTGTTTAAATTCCCGGGAAGCCGGTTCAAGTACGTTCGATTCGGCGATGGAGCAGTTTTCCGCAATGCTCATCACCGAAGCGCTCAACCTCAACGGCGGAAACAGGTCCCGCACCGCAAAGATGCTGGGCCTCTCCCGCCCGACTCTCATGGCGAAAATCGAAAAACACCGGATCCGGTTCGAGACTTCGGCCATAAGCGAAGAATGAAGGCCTCCCGCTCCCGATGCGGAGGACTGAGGACTGAGGACTGAGGGTGAAACCTGGACACCATTGCCACTTTACTTTCTGATGCGCTTAACATTGCAAGGTACTATATAAGTTTATCATAGCGAAGAACACGATCCCTAAACCAAGACTACCTTGTGTTCTCGATGATCTCCTGGCGGGCAAGCTCGTCGCAACGCTCGTTTTCAGGATGGCCGGCATGTCCCTGTACCCAGACCCATTCAACCAGGTGCTTTTGTGAGAGATCGTCGAGGACCTCCCAAAGCTCACGGTTCTTGACCGGCTGTTTGCCCTTGGTCCTCCAGCCATTGCGCTTCCATGCATGTATCCAGAGGGTAATCCCGTTGCGCAGGTATTGAGAGTCGCTATGGACTCTTACACGGCAAGTTTCTTTCAGCATACCAAGGGCCTCGATTACCGCTTTCATCTCCATTCTGTTGTTGGTAGTCTGTCCATCAAAGCCCGAAACCACCTTGTCAGATCCCTTATAGCGTAAAATGGCGGCCCATCCGCCTGGCCCCGGATTGCCTGCGCAAGCGCCATCCGTGTAGATATCCACAATTTTGGGCGGGTGCGGCCCCCCCTTGGTCATGGCCTTATCGAGAGTATTGTTATTTAAATCAAAAGGTTGCACGTTATACGCTAATACTTCCTGAAGGGTGAGAGGCTGCGCTGAACAAAACGTTCGAGCGAGGTAGATGATAAAGACCCAACGACATCCGACAGCCGGTTTAGCGGAATCTCCGCGCGGGCCATAGCCTGATGTCCGCCTGCGCATCCCAGGGATCCGAACGCGCGCCTGACCAGCCTGCCGGCGTCCCTTCGATGTCCGTGGTTTCGAACAACTATTATGAGGTTATCCTGGTGGATACCGGACACAATGCTCCAGGCGATGTCGTGAATCTTGAGCATGAATTCGGCGACCTCGACCAGAATGTCGGAAGAGGGCACCTGGTCAAGGTATACAAAAATCCGGTCCTTTACTACATGTTTTCTTTCGAAGGCCTTATGGAAAAATTTGGTATCGCTGAGCGAAAGGTCTGCAATCTCAATTTTTCCTAAAATATTGTGGTCGGCATATTCGAAGAGGTACCGGAAAGCCTCGATGTCTTCGATTAACGTATGGCGTTCAAAGTTGCGGGTATCTGTTTTTATGCCATAAAGAAGAGCGGTGGCAAGGACCCGCGAGGGTTTGATCTTTGCAGCCATGAGATATTGCGTCATTATCGTGGAGGTGGACCCGTACTCCGGGCGCACATCAAACAAATCGGCGTTTACTGTGTCGGTTTGCCGATGATGGTCGATCACCACCGTATAATGAAAACGATTGAAAAGATCATTGTGAGACGGCTGGCCGTCGACTAAGACGAATTTGTCTAACCTGGGGGTATCGAGCGTATTTAAGTCAAACAAGGGAACCCGGAGCAGCCTGACCATTGCGAGATTGTTCAATCTTCTTATGGGCCTGATGATTCCTATGGAAGTCGATGCCACCTTATGCCAGAGCAGCCTTTTTACGGCAAGGGCCGAACCGATGGCGTCCGGGTCGGGGTCTATCGTAATAAAGACAGAATCTTTGGGGACGAAGCAGGAATAAAATTCATCAAGCTGGGTCTTCCAGCTTTTTCTTTTGATGCCATGAATTTGCTCAACGGATGCAGTTTGCTTCATGATTTAAAGATATAGGCGGAAGTGGTTCGAAGTCCACAAAAAAGGGTGGTTTTTCAACCACCCTGAATTTTTGCCATAAAGCGGGAAACGGGATTTGAACCCGCGACTTCAACCTTGGCAAGGTTGCACTCTACCACTGAGTTATTCCCGCGTAGAACCTGGTTAAAATACTGGAAGGGGGATTTCTAAGTCAAGTGGAAAAAGAATGCTCGGTTGTTAATGTCTGATAATATATATTATGTAAACTAAAGTAAAACCCCAGATTCCCCAAGGTACTTAATCTTTGAGAACTCGGGCTCGCGCCATTGCCCCCGGGACTCAAGCACCCAGTTCTCCATTGAACTATTGATCGGATACCTTATAATCTAGACTCCATACCCAAACACTCAGAGCTTTTAGCATGCTGAAGCATCAACATAAAACGCTCGCCAAAACCCTGGACTACATTACCTGGCGCTCGCCCGGCGAATACGGTCTTTTCTGGGATCCTGAGGGCACCATGCCCTGGAAGGATTTCTACTGGGCCCTGCAGGAAGATGTTTCCATGCGCTTTGTGCGTCAATCCACCATACGGGAGCTGACTCTGCTTGGCATCGAGCTTCCGTTCGCACTCGACGGGAACCTGTTGCGGCTTCGTCCTGAATTTGCCCTACCGCCCTATCCGCCTGCGTCTGATCTCCCTACTAGGCTTTATTTCGGCTTGAAACCCAAAAATCTGGCTCATACCCAACAAATTGGTTTAACTAGCCACCGCCGCCGGTTCATGGCAGTGTGCGGAGAGCGCGAACTTGCGTTGCAGATCGCCCGAAGAGACGAAAAGACACCGATCACAATCGAAATACTGGCTCGGGAAGCGTGTCAGAGCGGTCTATCGTTCCTTGCCGCCGGGCCGCAGTTATACCTTGTCGAATCCATCCCCGCGCGATTTATCGTATTTCCAATGGTCCGGCAGGACTTTATGCAAAGACTTGCCGCCCCTGCCCGCAAGCCGGCGGTTCAGCCCTCCCCTAACACCGCCCCCGGCTCGTTTATCGTTCAGACCCGCCATTTTGAATCGCCGGGCGCCTTGAAACCAACTAAAAAGGGAGCGAAGAAGGACCCAAAAGGTGGGTGGAAAAAAGAGGGACGAAAAGAGAGGCATAAAAGAGATATGTAGCGCTAATCGGTAAGCTCCGCATTTCCCAGCGGATGAAGAGCGCAACGCAGTGGACGATCACGGATAAGATGATAGCAAAAGCCAAACCTGTGATAATCGTGAATTCCGTAGTTTCCCCGCCAGGAGTTTGCCCATGAGTTCCGACATCGAAAGCAGGATTCGCGAAACGGGATATCGCCTCTACGATCTTATGGAGGAAGAATCGGGGTCCATCTTCAGCAAGCAATACTGGGTCGGCAAGCTTTTCGAGTGGTGCATGCACAATGACGCCTTTAAAGTGCAGATGTTTCGCTTCATAGATGTGTTTCCATACCTGAAGGATGCCGATTCAGTCATTAGTCACATACAGCAGTATTTTTCCGATCCCGCCCTGAACTTCCCCTCTGCGGTGAACTGGGGAATCAAATACGTTGCCCCCTCCTGGATGACTTCCCGGATTATTGCCAGTGGGATCGCAAGAAACATCGGCAGGGTGGCCAGGCAGTTCATTGCGGGGAGTTCTCCTAAAGACGGCCTGCCTGCGCTTGAAAAACTGCGCTCCAGAGGTATGGCGTTCTCGATAGATCTTCTGGGTGAAGCCGTCGTATCGGAAAATGAAGCTCAGGTGTATCTGGGGCGCTATCTTGAGTTGTTTGACTTCCTGAAGACCGCCCAGCGCAAATGGCCGTCCCTTGGGGGAGTCTCGGGTGACCTCGATTGGGATCATTCTCCCAGGGTGAATGTGTCAATCAAGACGTCCGCCATGTACTCACAGATCAACCCCTGCGCTTTCAGGCACTCCATCGAAAAATCAAAGGAGCGTTTGCGTCCGGTCCTGCGCAGGGCAATGCAGGCCGGCGCCTTTGTATGCCTTGATATGGAAAGCCATGTGATAAAGGACCTGACGCTTGCGCTTTATCGAAGTCTTATGGAGGAGCCGGAGTTCAGCAACTACCCGCATACCGGGATTGTCATTCAGGCTTATTTGCGCGAAAGCCAAAAAGACCTCGAACAGATGATTGACTGGGCCGCTCAGTGTGGCATTCGTTTTACCATCCGCCTGGTCAAGGGTGCTTATTGGGACCAGGAACTGATCGTGGCGAGCCAGAAGAACTGGCCTTCGCCCGTGTTCACCGAAAAGTCTGAAACAGACGCCAATTTCGAGCGCCTGGCCGGGATCATTCTTGAAAACAGGAGCCGCATAAAGCTCGCGTGCGCCTCCCATAACCTTCGGTCGATAGCGGCCGTTGTCGAGACGGCCAAAGAAGTTGGTGCAACCGGCGAAGATCTCGAATTTCAGGTGCTCTACGGAATGGGTGAGCCGGTTCGCAGCGCTCTTCGCAAAGCGGGTCTGAACGTTCGCGTCTACTGCCCTGTGGGTGAGATGTTGCAGGGGATGTCCTACCTGGTCAGAAGGCTGCTCGAGAACACGGCCAACGAATCATTTCTGATGCAGGCCTTTTCACAAAAGCTGCCCAGGGAAGCTCTGTTGAGCAACCCGGCTGACAGACTGAAAAAAATGGGGGGAGAGCCCCAAAAAACTGTCGAACAAAGCGGTATCGGTCCTTACCGGATAGAACCTGTTTTAGACTGGTCGCGCGCGCAGCATCGCTCTCGATTTGCCGATGCCTTAAACAGAGTGCGCGACAGCTTTCCGATCCAGGTCCCCCTGCAAGTGGGCGGCAAGAAGATTCAAACCGCATCCCGGTTTGCGTCTCTAAACCCTAATCGCGCTGATGAAACAGTGGGAGTTATCTCTGCGGCAGGCGTAAAAGAAGCTGAATCGGCAATTGCGGCTGCAAAGTTCGCGTTCCCGTTGTGGCGGGCTGTCTCGGCGGAAAAAAGAGCGCAATATCTTTTCAAAGCGGCGGCTTCGGCCCGGCTCAAGCGTTACGAACTTGCGGCGCTTCAGGTCTTTGAGGTTGGCAAATCGTGGAGCGAATCGGATGCGGACGTTTGCGAAGCGATCGATTACCTGGAGTACTACGGCCGGGAGATGCTCCGGTACAGCCGTCACATGACGATGGGCTGCGTGTTGGGTGAAACGAGCCATCTGCTCTATGAACCGCGCGGAGTGGCGGCGGTCATCGCTCCATGGAACTTTCCCATGGCCATTTCCACCGGGATGAGTTCTGCTGCCATAGTTACCGGCAACACGGTAGTCTATAAACCGGCATCCCAGTCACCGGTCACGGGGTACATGCTGAACACCATTTTCGAAGAGGCGGGGTTGCCTGAGGGGGTTTTCAATTTTGTTCCAGGTCCCGGCGGCGCGATGGGAGACGCCCTGACGGGACATCCCGACGTTGCTATGATCGCATTTACTGGCAGCATGGACGTGGGCCTTCATATTCTGGCAAATGCCCACGAAATCCAAAAGGGATCTTCAGTCGTCAAAAATGTCATTGCTGAGATGGGCGGCAAGAACGCCATAATTCTCGATTCGGACGCCGATTTGGACGAGGCCGTCATTTACGTGCTTCAGTCAGCTTTGGGGTACCAGGGGCAGAAATGCTCTGCATGCTCCCGGCTGGTGGTTATCGAGGACATCTATGACCGTTTTGTGGAGCGGTTGATAGAAGCTGCGCAGAGCCTCAACATCGGACCCGTCGAATTCCCGCAGAATTTCGTGGGGGCGGTCATAGAACCGGCCGCGCGAGACAAGGTGCTGAGGTACATCGAGATCGGTAAGGACGCCGGATTTACGATGTTTGAACGCAAAGTCCAACTGGAAAACGGCTATTTCGTCCCCGTGTCCATTTTCGCTGACGTGGACCCTGAAAGCCGACTGGCCCAGGAGGAAATTTTCGGGCCCGTGCTTGCCGTAATAAAAGTCAAGGACTTTGATGAAGCGCTTCGCGTGGCAAACGGGACACAATACGCGTTGACCGGTGGAGTGCTTTCCAGAAGCCCCGCAAATATCCGCAAGGCCCGGGAGAGTTTCAGGACCGGGAACCTCTATATAAACAGGGGGTGCACCGGCGCCGTTGTCGGACGCCATCCGTTCGGTGGGTTCAAGATGTCAGGTCTTGGGTTCAAGGCTGGAGGCCCGGACTATCTTCAGCACTTCATGATTGCTCGAAACATAGTGGAAAATACGGTTCGCAGAGGATTCGCCCCGCTTGAGGCAGGGAATTCTATTTAACTCTTCCCGCCCGGCCGGAGATATTGTCCCAAACTTGATGCCGAATGAAATGGTTTTCGCCCCTCAGAGCTGGCCTTTCTTTTTAAGGACCCTGTGGCCGTCTCGCACGATGAGCGTATATCGCTGCCCTTTATGTTCGAAATTCTCCATGTAGCTGTAAGGAAGATTAAGGTCCTGTGCCGCCGACATGGTCTCGAGCAGAAAGGACAACAACATTGCGTATTCCTCCATTGATACGAGGAATTCGTTGCGTTCAATCCATATCTCCTCCAGATCGAAAAACCCCTTCAGGCCCTGAGTCTTGAAATGAGCATCCGAATCGCTCATGATAACGCTGATTATCTGGTCCGGTTTCTTGCTGTTCTGGATCTGCAAGAAAACGGCCTTTTCCGTGTCAGGCATATCTAAAATTCCCAAGCTGTCGCCCTTCCCTTTTTAATGTTTTTCAGAAAGGCAGGATGAGCGAAAAAGGCATTCGAGCTGATCACAATAGTCCGTAACGCTCGCGTAGCAATCGAAATTGCCCTGCTTTCTTTGGATCTCCTTTATAAGCTCAACCTTGCTCTTCCTGAAAGAATTCACTCCCAAATCCTTGGCGATTGCGCGTAATTCCTGCATTTTCATACCAGAACTCCTTTTTCCTCATTAGTGTTCATCCTGAAACTCCGGGACAAATTCCACGCCCCGCGAGGTTTCTGTTTGAAAAGGAGGCATTTTTCGTACTGGCAAGGAAATCGAGGGGCTGCGCGGACGCGTACAAAAATTCCACGCTCCGCGAGGTAAGCCCGAAGATTGACGCCGCCAGGATGGAAAAGGACCCTTTCCGGATGGAAACTAATCACATTATGTACCAAAATCACCCCTCCGGAGGATGTCAACCCCGCTTTTCGCCGCAACAACCCGTGTTCTGAGTGACACGCCTATATTTACTATTATAACTTTATATGCCTTTCGTACCTCCAACTCCATTCCATCGAGCATCCCGGGACCATCGACGCCCATGCTGCCGATTCGCCGATCTGTTGTGCCTGGGAATGAAGATTTTCGAAATCGATCTGAATCTTGGAGCCTTCCGGTCCCGGTATTGCCCTGAGATAAACGGGCCCGGAAATGTCTTTAATCGAAAGAATAGTATTTCCCTGCTGCGTGGCTTCAATGGTGCCCGATACAATCTGGATCATGGGAAGTTGAATTGAAGCCCATAATGGCTCAGATAGCTCACTTCCGGCCGGGACTTGCCTTCTTTGCTCTTTTCTTTCAGGCGGGGCCGGGACCAGCCATTTGCCGTCAACGCTTCTTTCGAGTTGTAAAAACGGCTTTTCCAGGTAGACTTCTTTAACAATGATGTGAGGCCGTCGTATTGATAACTTGTACTTGAGGCGAATTTTGCCGCAGTCGAGGATCTGCTTTCCTTGCGACCCGATCTTTACATCGGTCAAATATATGCGTGAAAAGGACCGCCACTGATAGGAGCGGATTTGCACCGTGAAATTCGTGGAGGCCTCTATCCGCGTGACGACCCGGTGTATGATTTCCTTCTGGATCGTGGGTATGTGCAGCGCGATAATCGCGGACAACGCTAAAAAAACCAAGACTGCGGTCCCCCATGCCGCCAGCCGGATGAGAAATGGCACTTTGTGAGGCCGCGTTGTTTTGGTATTGTTTTCGTCGGGCAATTCAACTCCCTTGCGTTCCTTGAATGCGGCAATTATGGAGAATTTGCGCGCACAAATCAACCGGCAATAAATTTCGTTGCAGAAGGGGGAGATCATGAAAGCGATGGTGCTTGAACGATGCGCGCCTGTTGAATCAGCTCCTCTTAAGTGGATGGAACTCCCCGATCCTTCTCCGGCCCCAGGAGAAGTCAGGGTCCGGGTAAGGACCTGCGGCGTCTGCCGCACGGACCTTCACGTGGTCGAATGTGAACTGCCTTTCCCTGGGCATCCCGTCATCCCCGGGCATCAGATCGTGGGGATAGTCGATCAGCTCGGGGCAGGATCAAGGCGATTTGCGCTCGGCCAAAGAATTGGCATAGCGTGGCTGCGCCATACGTGTGGGGAATGCGTTTTCTGCCGGACCGGTCAGGAGAACCTGTGCGAAAGCGCGCGTTTTACCGGCTATCATGAGCACGGCGGGTACGCGGAATTTGCTGTCGTAAATGAGAAATTCGCATATCCGGTCCCGGATGTCTTTTCCGACCAGCAGGCCCCTCCTCTGCTGTGCGCAGGCATTATTGGATACCGCAGTCTGAAGCGCAGCGGCCTGCGTAGCGGTGGAAGCCTGGCGATCTATGGGTTCGGGTCGTCCGCCCATATCGTGATTCAGATCGCTCTGCATATGGGCTGCAAAGTTTACGTATGCACGCGGGAAAAGAAACATAGAGAGCTGGCAGCAAGGCTGGGCGCAGAATGGGTTTGTGGAAAACCCGAAGAGATGCCGACCCTGACGGACAGCGCGATCGTTTTTGCACCGGCCGGGGAACTGGTCCCAAAGGCCCTGGAACACTTAAATAAAGGCGGTACTTTGGCACTTGCGGGCATCTATATGTCCGCTGTGCCGCAGATGGATTACGAAAAGCACCTTTTCTATGAAAAAAACATCTGCAGCGTAACGGCAAATACTCGCCACGACGGCATGGAACTGCTTCGGATTGCCGCCGAAATTCCGATCAGGCCCGAGGTCAGGATTTTCCCGCTGCGCGAAGCAAACCAGGCGTTGCTAAGCCTCAAAATGGACAAGATGCAGGGTTCCGGAGTTTTGGTTGTCGAAGATAGTGCAAATGGTTCTGCTGTAATACTTGACTAGACTGTGGAGACAATAAATTGAATCAAGCTGCAAATTCGACTGACGATCTCCAATTGCTCCTGGAGGTGCTTCCTCCGCACATTCGCGAAAGGGTCGAGTCCAGGCAGGACTTGCCTTCTCTTTTTGAAATCGTACTCGACCTTGGAAGAAACCCGGAAGCCCGGTTCGACAGTATGATCGAATATCTCTCCAGTGAGCAGGTCACACGCGACGATATAGCCTACGTTGTTTCCCATATCGGAAAATTTTCCGAAGACAACCGGGCGGGAATCGAGCGTACTCTGCACAGGATATCCGCGATGAGGAGCAGGACCGGGTCGATTATCGGCCTGACGTGCCGGCTTGGAAGGGCGGTCTTCGGTACCGTGGACATAGTCCGGGACGTGGTCGAAGAAGGCAAATCGCTGCTGCTGGTAGGCCCGCCCGGCGTGGGGAAGACCACCCTTTTGAGGGAGGCGGCGCGCGTTTTGGCCGACGATCTGGGTAAAAGGGTAATCATTGTCGATACCTCAAATGAAATCGGCGGTGACGGAGATATTCCGCACCCCGGGATCGGCCGTGCGCGCCGCATGCAGGTTCCTTCACCACACAAGCAGCATGCAGTTATGATCGAGGCCGTCGAGAACCACATGCCCGAGGTCATCGTAATAGACGAAATCGGAACGGAGGCTGAAGCAACCGCTGCGCGAACGATTGCCGAACGAGGCGTGCAACTCATCGCCACTGCACACGGCAGGACTCTTGAGAACCTTCTTCAAAATCCGACCCTGATGGACCTGGTTGGCGGGATACAGGCTGTTACCCTCTCCGATGAAGAGGCCCGAAGGCGAAGAACTCAAAAGACGGTGCTCGAGCGCAAAGCGCCTCCAACTTTCAACGTGATGATCGAAATCCAGGAGCGCGGCAAATTGGCTGTCTATGATAATGTGGCTGAGGTGGTGGACCGATTTCTGAGGGGGGTCCCACTGTCCCCCGAAATCCGAACCAGGACGGAAAGCGGTCTGGTGAAGCTCAGCCGGGCTGAAGCGATAGATGTGCACAAACCGTCAGCCGGAAAGGCTGCTGCGGCCTCCGTTGCGGTCGGATCGGTCCTCAAACTGGCGCGCAGGCGGCAGCGGCTCAAAAATATCAGGATATTCTCCTATGCAGTGAGCCGGATAAGGCTCGAGCGTGTAATCGAAAAACTGCGGGCGCCGGCGGTAATTGTTTCCGACATCGACAGGGCTGACCTCATTCTCATTTTGAAGTCCCAGGAGAAGAGGCAGCCGGGGAGTATTCGAGAAGCCGAAGCGCGGGGAACGCCCAGATATGTTCTGAAGAGCAACACTACAACCCAGATGGAGAATTTCCTGCGCTCCCTTTTCCCTTCTTTACCTGAAGATGTGATGAACGAAGATGAGGCGGCGGGGGTCTCAGAGGCAAGGGCGGCCGTTGAAGCCATTCGCGTACACGGCCGACCCGTTGAACTCTCGCCCCAAAACTCCCGTGTGCGCAGGCTGCAGCATTTGTTGGCCGAGCAAAGCGGGGTGAGGTCCCAGAGCATAGGCATGGAACCAAACAGAAGAGTGATAATACATCCCGAGCAGAGTTATTTTACAAGCATGTAAGGTTCGGTCAGCGGCCCTGGCGGTATCCGAATTCAAACAGGGCTTTTGGGTCTTTTCTCCAGTTTTTCTGAACGCGCACAAAAAGAGCCAGGTATATGTGGCATCCCAGAAATGTTTCTATTTCCCTTCGGGCCTGTTTTCCGATCTCCTTGAGCATCTGCCCGCCCTTCCCTATTATGATGGATTTCTGAGAGTCGCGCTCCACATTGATTGTCGCATCTATTTCTATGAGGTGCTTTTCGGGTATTTCGCTGAATTTTTCAATAATCACAGCTACTCCGTATGGAATCTCCTGGTGAACAAGGTGAAAAATCTTCTCTCGAACCAGCTCTGCGACGACAAAGCGTTCAGGCTGGTCTGTGATGTAATCCCCGGGGTAATATTGCGGCCCTTCCGGCAAGAGAGCAAGGACCTCCGCCAGGATGTCCTCCGTCCCCTCCCCTTTCAGGGCTGAAATTGGAATTACTGCCTTAAAATCATACCGCTGCCGGTATTTCTGTATCAGGGGCAGCAATTCGCCTTTGTTTCTCAGCGTATCGACCTTGTTTATCACCAATATTACGGGCGTTTGCGTCCGGCGAAGGTTGTCCAGTATGTACCCATTTGCCGGCCCGCCTGACTCAGGCTCTATCATGAACAGTACCGCGTCGCTTTCGCTCAGCGTGGCAAGCGCCGTTTCCACCAGCCTGCGGTTGAACTCATCCCGCGCTTTATGTATTCCGGGGGTATCCACAAAGACGATCTGGTAGCCATCTCCGGTAAGTATCCCGGGAATTCGGTTCCTGGTTGTTTGAGGCTTGGGTGCTGTTATAGAAATTTTTTGTTTTAGCAGTTGATTGAGCAGAGTCGATTTTCCAACGTTCGGCGCTCCTACGATAGCAATGTATCCGGATTTGAACTCTTTTTTTTCCTCAGTGGGCGCCACGGAAGGCCTCCTGAACATTATCGGTTAGTGTCGTGCCCATCCGGAAACCCGGATGAACGCAAGGAACTGTCACCTTATAACTGAAGGCTAACATTTATTTTCGACAATCATTTCAACCCCCGCTATGCCGGCCTCCCCGATGACCTTTACGCTTATGCCCCATCGTGCTTTCCAGTGCCGCAGGTTTGACTTTCCGTGTCCAATGACGTCGCCCACCTGATTCGGCGAGACCATCAAAACAATGTCGTCTTCGCAGAGTCGAGAGATTGAGGCAAAATGCTGATCTATGCGGTCCCGCCACCATCGGCATCTTACGAGGCAGCCGAAGGCCGGATGATAAGGTCCGGCCAGAATAACTCCGGGCTTTTCCAGAGCAGGGTCGGGTTGCAGACCCATTCTTATTACAGGAATGCCGGCCCTTAGCGCCAAATCATAGGCAGGTACAAGCCAGGTTAGGGCTTCATCAAGACTGAGAGGAATATAAAGCCCGTTTCTAAAGGAGTCGGCCAAAGCAGTCCCTTCAAGGACAAGGGTTGGATAGATGCGAATAAAATCGGGCCCAATCTCGATCGCCTTGCGCATAGACTCGAAAAACACGCCCTGAGTATCTCCTGGCAACCCAGCCATAAGTTGAATGCCGAGCTTCCATCCCTCATCGGTGACCCGTTTTGCGGTGTCATAGACCGATCTGGCGCAATACCCCCTCCGGCTTTTTTGCAGGACAGGGTCCGACAGGCTCTGGACGCCGAGTTCTACCGTGTGGATCGGGTATCTTGAAAGAAGATCCACAATATCGCCGCCAAGACAATCCGGGCGGGTTGAAAAACGAATCCCCGTAAAAATCCCTTGTCTTATGAGAATAGCAGCAGCGCGGAGGATGGATTCGATCAACGCAGGGGGCAATGCGCTGAAAGTGCCCCCAAAGAAGGCAATCTCACCGGTTCGGCCAGACTTGCAGACTTGGGTGGCGTAGGCTTTCAAAGCAGACTCTACAAACTCGAGAATGTCGCTTTTCCGAGGATCGTGTGAGACAACCACCCGCTGATTGCAGTAAACGCACTGAAACGGACATCCTGCTTGGGGCAGGAAAACGGGATAGATAATTTTCTTAGCACACATCTGAGTGAAGCAGTCCGGCGTCTTTTTCGATTTCAGCAATGGCCTTTCGTGCGGCTTCCTGTTGCGCTTCCTTCTTGCTCTTGCCAAAACCGTGCGCCAGCACACGATCCCCGATTGCAACCCTCATGAAAAAAGTCTTATCGTGATCAGGCCCTTCTTCGGCCTCTAGAAAATAGGTGGGGGTAAGTTTTAGTTCCGCCTGAGTGATCTCCTGGAGCTGAGTTTTGTAGTCTTTATCAAGAGCTTTGAGCAGATAGTCCTCATCCCTGTGTTCCAGATAGCCGTGAAACATCTTCTGAACCAGCCGTACTGCTGAATCCAGACCACCGTCCAGGTACACGGCGGCAAGCAGCGCTTCGAGTCCGTTGGCCAGAAGCGAAGGCTTCTGGCGCCCTCCCGAGTGTTCCTCCCCTTTTCCGAGGAGAAGAAAATCTCCCAGATCGATGCTCGATGCGATTTGCGCCAGTTCCCGCTCGTTCACAATAGAAGAGCGGAGTCGGGACAGCTCTCCTTCATCATAGTCCGGAAAAAGATCGAGCAACAGGTGGCTTATCGCCAATCCAAGGACCGAATCGCCAAGGAATTCGAACGTTTCGTTGTCCGCCGCAATGTCTTGATTTTCGTATGCAAAGGAACGATGCACCAGCGCGCGGAAAAGAAGGTCACGGTTCTGGAATCGGTACCCGAGTTCATCTTGCAATTTTTCGAGTTTGGTTGTCTGCAGCATAGTCCAGTATCAAAGGTGAAAAAAGGCTAAAAAGATCATGATCGTTTCCACTTTCAACCTCGGTATGTTTATAATATACACCTTTTACATGCCTGATTTGAGTATATTCTTATTCAGATAGGACGCACCGGTAGAAATGCTTGTATGGCTCAGTTCCGCCCAACCAAAAAACAGCCGGTTTCTGCTTTTGGACCGGGACGGCGTATTGAATGTCAACCGGCCCGATTATGTGAAAAGCATTGAAGAAGTTTGCTTTTATCAGGACGCTCTCGAAGCGCTCAAGCTTCTCAACCGCAACGGCGTAGGGGTCATTTTGATCAGCAACCAGTCCGGAGTCAATCGCGGTTTGATCCGCTGGGACGATTTCTGGAAAACTCATGAAGGAATCATTCGGCAGGTGGAGGAATACGGCGGGAGTATTCTGGCTGCCTTTTACTGCCCCCACCGTCCGGATGAAAAATGCGAGTGCCGCAAACCGGCACCAGCCATGATACTTGCCGCTTGCCGATTTGCAGGTATTGACCCTGATAAGACATATTTCATTGGAGATCAGGAGTCGGATATTAGGGCCGCCGAAAACGCGGGGTGTCCCGGAATACGGATCCGCCGCGGCGGCGATGGTGCAAAAACAGGTAGCTCCACCTCAGAACAGCCCTGTTTTGCGACCCTTTTGGATGCAGTTTTATCTATCTGCGGTGAGAGCATTAAAAACTTTGCGGACTTATATTGAGACGTGGTTCGGTCACCTTATCCGGATGCAAACTACCTGGTTCCTCATCCGGTTGAACACTACCCGTCAGCCAGAAGGAATACCCAAGCATGTCATCACTCGACAACAGCCGTTATGCGCCGCTCCTTAAAGAGAAAATGTCTGCCGGGAGTTACCGGAAACTCCTCGAACTCGATAATCCCGCACTATTCGAGTTCGCAGGCGAGTACACCGAGCTTTGTGAACCCGATTCCGTCTACATGTGTGACGATAGTGACGAAGACGCCGAGTATATCCGGGAAAAATCACTGGAACTCAGAGAGGAAAAACCCCTGGCAAAAGAGGGCCACACAATTCATTACGATGGTTTTAACGACCAGGGCCGAGCGCCCGGCGCCACAAAGAACCTGGTGAGAAAGGAACTGGTTCCGCTGATGGGCGCGCTCCTCGCCAAGGAGAGGGAGGAGGGTCTGGCGGAAGTTCGGGACATTCTCAAAGGCATCATGAAAGGCAAACAGGCGATCATAAAACTTAGTTGCGAAGGTCCTACCCACAGCCCCTTTTCAATAGCATGCGTTCAGATGACCGATTCCTTCTATGTTTGTCATTCCGAGGAATTGCTCTATCGACGGGGATATGAACACTTCCGCCGGATGGCGTCCAAAGACAAATTTTTCCGGTTCGTGCACAGCGCGGGTCGTCTCGATGAGAATGGTAATTGCTTAGGCCTCGACAACCGGCGGATTTACCAGGACATGGAGGACTACATAGTTTTTTCCACGAATAATCAGTATGCGGGAAATAGCGTGGGGTTGAAAAAACACGCCATGCGCCTGTCAATCAAGCTCTCCGGGACCGAGGGCTGGCTATGCGAGCACATGTTCGTAATGTCTGTCCAGAATGAGAAAAAAGCGCGTTCGACTTGCTTTTGTGGCGCTTTTCCCTCAGCCTGTGGCAAGACTGCGACGGCGATGCTGCCCGGCGAAAAGATAATCGGGGACGACATTGCCTATTTCCGCAACATAGAGGGTGAGTTTAGAGCGGTTAATGTCGAAAACGGCATATTCGGGATCATAAAAGACGTAAATGCGATGGATGACCCTCTGATTTTCAAGACTATTCAGACCGCAGGGCTCGAAATGATCTTTTCAAACGTGCTCACGGGTCCCGACAATGAACCTTACTGGTTGGGCATGGGGGTTGATCATCCCATGCGCGGCTGGAATTTTTCGGGGGAATGGTTCGAGGGTAAAACAGACCGGGAAGACAATCCAATTCCTTTTGCGCACAGCAACGCACGCTATACGCTAAGGCTTGGATATCTCGAAAACATCGACCCGGCTTACAATGACAGGAACGGAGTGCCGGTAAAGGGCATAATCTATGGGGGCAGGGACAGCGACACTTCGGTCCCCATAGAAGAAGCTGCGGACTGGAAGAGCGGGATTATCCTCAAAGCATGTACGCTGGAGTCCGAGACAACCTCGGCCACTATCGGACAAGAGGGTGTGCTGGCACCTCAGCCGATGGCGAACCTGGATTTCATCAGCTACCCGATAGGCGCCTATATCGGGAACAATATTCGATTTGTCGAGGGCATGAAGCAAGTCCCGAGAATCTATGCCGTCAATTACTTCCTGAAAGATGGACAAGGAAATTTTCTCACTCACAAGCTTGCCAAAAAAGTCTGGCTGCATTGGGCCGAGCAGCGCATCCACAACGAAGTTGACGCTTACCGGACCCCGCTTGGATTCATTCCGAAGCATGAGGACCTCAAAGCTCTATTTCAACAAATCTTTCAGGAGGACTTTCCAAAGGAACTCTACCAGGAACTCTTCAAGTTCCGGATCGATGCATGGGCAGCCAAAATCTCGCGCGCCATCCGCTTCTACAAACGCACTGCCCCCGATTGTCCGGAAGAGTACTACGGTATATGGAGATCGACCATAGAAAAACTGCAGGATCTCAGGCGCAAATTCGGACCGTTTATTGCGCCCGGCGCATATAAATAACAACGGCCTGGGTCTGCAATCACTTCCTGAATCTTCACCCTGGACAGTGCCTGACACCAGGTTGCGCTCAAACTTATGTGCATCCGACAAATTTTATACCCAGGGTAGCGTCCCGCGAGGCGTGGGACTGCCCTTGGGCTGGCTTATCAAGTCCCTTCGGGGCATTTCAGCCAGGGTGGCAATTTAAGTGCCATTATGATCGCAACCTCGTATGAGAGGATGGTCAGATGTTTTTCCCCCCTTTTCTCGCTTTTTTTGTGTTCATATTCATATTTCTGCTTCTGGTGGCTTTCGGGCTCATCCAGTTTGGTCTTTTTTCGTGGGCGTTCAGCAAAATCGGCATCCCGCCCGTGTATCTGTTCACGCTGTTGTTCCTGTGCATTGCCGGCAGCATGATAAACATTCCACTGCGCAGGATCCCGCTCGAAAAAGATGTTGACGACTGGCACACCGTCTCCTTCTTCGGAATGCGTTTCCATCCTCCACGTCCCGATCGGCCAAATGAAATGGTACTGGCGATAAACGTAGGAGGCGCTGTAATTCCTTCTCTTCTTTCGCTCTACCTTTTAATCAACTCGCCTCATCCGATCCGAATGATTCTTGCTCTTGCCGCTGTCACTTATGTCGTCTATCAGAACGCGCGTCCGATTGCCGGTGTTGGAATCGCTGTTCCGTGGTTGATTCCACCCCTTGTAGCGGCAACTGCGGCGATGATATTCGATTATAATTTTGCCGCTCCAGCGGCATACGTCGCAGGAACGTTGGGGACACTGATCGGAGCGGACATTCTTCACCTGGACGAACTGAGATACCTGCGTGCGCCCGTGGCGTCGATTGGCGGGGCGGGGACCTTCGATGGAATTTTTCTCTCAGGGATTATTGCCGTTTTGCTGGCGCCTGTAGGGAGCTGAGGCAGCTTTGGATGCTGCTCATTTGGATATATAGGCAAATTTATCTAGAATAGAGGTGTGCGATGGCGAGCCCGGTCTATTTTACGAGTTTACGTGCAGGATTTGAAAATAGCCTGTTGACAAAAATTAAGCGCCTGGCGCAGGCCGCCGGGTTGGAAAAGATCGTCAGGGAAAAGGGACTTACGGCGGTCAAGGTTCACTTCGGTGAAAGAGGAAACACTGCCTTTATCAGGCCCCTGCTCGTTCGTCCCGTGGTCGATGCGCTTCTGGAAGCACGAGCCAGGCCGTTTATTACAGACTCCGGAACACTTTATCCCGGCTCACGCGGCAATGCGGTGGACCACTTGAATACGGCCATTCTCAACGGCTTTGCGTACCCGGTTATCGGCGCTCCCCTTATCATTGCCGACGGCATCGACGGACGCGACGAGGTGGCGGTCCAGGTGAACCTGAAGTACTTCAAGGAGGTCTTTATCGGCGCGGCGATAGTTCGCGCTGATTCATTGGTCTCGCTTGCCCATTTCAAATTGCACGAAGCGGCAGGCTTTGGCGGCGCAATAAAAAACGTCGGAATGGGGACGGCTTCACGGAAAGGCAAAATGGCCCAGCATTCGGAGGTTGCCCCGGAAGTCATTTCCAAAAAGTGCATAGGCTGCGGGGTCTGCCTTGAGCAATGCGTCCACGGCGCCATAAGCATCATCGAAAGGCCGCCGAATGTCCCGGCCCGCAAGCCCTCTGTCACCAAGATCATGCGGATCGACAAGAAACTGTGCGCGGGGTGCGCGCGCTGCATTCACGCCTGCCCGCAGGGTGCTCTTACCATCAACTGGGAAAAAGACCTGCCAAAGTTCATGGAAAAGATGGTCGAATATACCGCCGGGGCGCTCAAGGGAAAGGAAAAACGCTCTCTTTTCATCAATTTTCTTACCCATATTTCCCCCGCATGCGACTGCTATCCATTTGCAGACGCTCCGATTGTAGGAGATATCGGCATCGCGGCTTCAGTGGACCCCGTTGCGATAGACCAGGCATGTGTGGACATGGTAAACAGCGAACCTCTCCTTGAATCATCACGTCTCAAGGGAATCAAACAGCCGTGCGCCGACAAGATCAGGGCCGTTTATCCGCACGTTGACTGGGAGCGCCAGTTAATCTACGCCTCGGAGATCGGGATCGGATCCAGAGAATACGAGTTGGTGGAGATTTAGGTTAGCGGATGCAGGACTGAGGGCCTCCGGCCCGGCGCTGGGCAATCTTTGAGTGGTGTTTCACCGGGTTGTACGCGGGCCTCCGGCCCGGCGCTGGGCAATCTTTGAGTGGTGTTTCACCGGGTTGTACGCGCCACGGAGGACTGAGGACTGAGCAAGCGCCGATCAAAGGGAGATTGCCAAGCTCGTAGAAGCAGTATATATAATATTTCGCATTTTGGAAGCGCCAAGCTCACTGGTGGGGCTCCCGGACTTCAAATCCGGTGTGGGGGCGTGAAGGCGTTCCCAGGTGGGTTCGATTCCCATGCGCTTCCGCCAACTTTTACAAAACATCAGCTTTTCACAATGTCTTACCAGGGGCTTCCTGTCCATCTCCTGTCCATCTTTTCAGGGTGAAGAGATTTTAGTCCCTCGTTCTGTCCAATTGAGCAATTCACGAACGTTAAGCCTTTCTCATACCGAAAAGCCCGAATACGACGCGCCAGGATAGGCATTAAAGCCGTTTTCTCAGGGCAACCCATATCAGCTCATCGGCAGCTCCCAGGTGCATCGTGGCCGGTTGCCGTCCGCACCGCTGCCGCCACTCCACCCTTACCTCCCCTTGAGGGCCAGCCGCGCCGACCCCGGCCCCCCCATAAAGGCAAGCGTGCGCGGGCAGGGGTCATACGCATGGGGGCGCTCAGACTGATAACCGATTTTTTGGAACACTTTTCCACCGGACGATGTTAGTATGGCCCGGCCTAAGAAAGTCGAAAGAGACCGCACAGTAACGGCTTTAGCGGCGGGGATGCTCCACGAGTGGCGCAGGAAATGGGCGGCGTATCTGCCGACCTAAACGGACGCCCCGATGAGGGCGCGGCTTTGGTTGCGCCACACGGGGGCGCGACGGCAACAGCCCCTTCGGGCCACGTGCCGCTTTCACGGCACAATTGCCAGCGAGCCAAAAAAGCTAGTAAAAACAGCGTGCGAAACTGGACAGTGTTGTAAATTGTCCAGCACAGCACCCGTGGAAAACGGGTTCAATCTTCAAAGAAACTCATTGAATTTGTCGGGTGGATTGCAAAAACCCTTCTTGGGCTTCCTCCAGTTTCTCGTGCCGCTGTTTTGCGATGTATCGATGTGGCGCCTTCGGCCGCGCTCTTGCCGTTCGAGCCATCCGGTGTCCTTTTGAACTGACTAGGTAAAAAGAGTTCTGCCGATCTGCTTCCAGTTATCGATACCGAAGGATGTTCTGATTTACCGCCGGTTGCGCTTCCGCCCAAAATAGCCGCCAGTTGTTCCACAAAGACCATCATCTGCTCTGCCTGTCCATTCATCTCTTCAGAAGCTGCCGCCGATTCTTCCGCAATAGATGCATTGGCCTGCACTACTTTATCCATCTCAGCTACAGCCTTATTTATCTGCTCGACACCTTGGGATTGTTCATTGGATGCGGCGGTAACCTCTCCGATCAGTCCACCCATTTCTGATGCGCTGGTTGACACCTCGGAAAATTCTCTGCTTGTTTTCTCTACGACTGCCGATCCCGCGTTGATCTTTTTTACCGTTCCTTCAATAAGGTTGGCCGTATTCTTTGCCGCCTCGGCAGCTCTCGTAGCAAGGTTTCTCACCTCATCGGCAACAACCGCAAATCCCGCTCCAGCCTCACCGGCCCTCGCCGCTTCAACCGCAGCATTGAGAGCCAGAAGGTTTGTTTGAAAGGCAATCTCGTCAATAGTTTTGATGATTTTGGAGGTTTCCTCGGATGCCATGGAGATCTCCGTCATGGAAGAGGTCAGGAGAGTCATTGATTCGGAGGCGCTGGCCACGACCTTGGATGTTTGACCCATGAGGTTTTTTGCCTGTGCGGTATTTTCAGCATTCTGTCTGGTCATGGAGGCCATTTCCTCCAGGGAGGAGGATGTTTCCTCAATGGATGCCGCCTGTTCAGATGCGCCTTCCGCCAACTGCTGGGAGACCGATGAGACCTGGCCAGAAGCTCTGGTCACATGATCGGCACTCTCGGAAAGGCCGTTGAAAATTTTTCTCAATGGGTGGGTTATGCTGCGAATTACAAGAATGCATACTATTGTGCTAAGGACAACTGAAATAAGTACAATGACTATTGTGAATGATTTTATCCGCCCGGTCAAAATTCGTATGTCATCTTCGACATTAGCCATTCGCGAATTGTCTTCTGCCGAAAAATCTTTGGTGCTTGCCTCCAACTTATCTATTGTCATTACGGAGACCAAATGAGTGCTCCAATAACCACTAACTCCTATGGCTATTGATAATAATAATACAATCCCAAAACCAAGTATTAAGAGACCACCGATTGTATATTTATTGCTTTTATTTGATGTGTCGTAGTCTTGGCTCTTGTGGAAGTCGCATTTCATACAGTTTGAGATTTTTGTAGCAAAAGATCCTTGTACTTTGCCTCCGCAAAATGTGCCACCAACGCGGGCGCAACTGTTCCCATGATTGGGATATGCAGGACAAACACCGAATTCTCTGACCTTTGCTCCACCAGCCTCTCGTCCGCATTTCTTAAATTCCCAGCAGTTCATTTTGAAATCCCCTTGTTTTCGGAATAGTAAAACCGCAGTTTCCAGGATGGATACTAATTATGGACTCATTCTCATTGCTATATAATAATGGTCGTCTGATTTATTAAAAAACTTTAAACTTTTCTTAAAAGATTCGTAGCTGATGGCGAATGGTTTTAGTTTAGGACAGGCACTACGCCGCTTTCCTGTCCATGAAACAGCTGGACAACAGGAGCGTAAATTGTCCACATGTGTGAAACGGGGTTGAGCGCTGGCGTGGGTTTGCGCCCTGCCCGGAGGGGCAAACATTGGACAAAATGCCGCGAGGCGATAAAAAACTGGCGTTTCGTTTTTTTCGGCTTTACAATAACAGAAAATAACAAACTTTGTTATGCAGGGATATGTGAAAGGAGCCGACACCATGAATGTTTCCCTGACGCCACAGCTCGAAGACCTGATTAAAAAGAAGGTCGAAAGCGGCCTTTACGGTTCTGCAAGCGAAGTTATGCGCGAAGCCTTGCGCCTTCTCGATGAACGGGACCGCTTTCATACCATGCGTCTTGAGGAATTGAGGGCGGAAATCAAAAAAGGGTTGGATAGCGGCGAGCCGACGCCCTTGGATGTTAACGCCATCAAGGCACGGGGGCGCGAACGCCTTGCGGCACAAAAGAGGATGCCCGCCTGATGGCCCGCGTTCTTAAACGTCCGCTGGCGGAAAACGACCTTGATGAAATCTGGCTGTACATAGCCCAAGATAATTGGGTGTTTCCGTGTCGATAGCCTCAGTTAGCGACCGCCATCAAAGGCAAAGGGGCACGGCAAGTGAACTTGGTGCTGAACGCATATTACAATCACATTCCGATTTCGCAAGAATATTCTTCGGACAGTGGGTCAAGGTGCACGAAGCAAATTAGGGAAGGTATGGATTAAGCGGAGATCGTAGACTGTGGGAAATTCTGGAGGGGTCTACCGAAGGTGTTCAAGCATGAAAGTAACCTCCGTTATAATGACATGTTCTGCCATTTCCGCTTTTCCGGCATGCCACTTTCCATCCCATTCTATCTTAATTTTTACTGGTTGAGAATCTGCTTCTGTAGAAGTAGCACGCAATGTCAGCCACAATGTTTTCTTACCAGTATAATTGCAATAGTTTCTCAAGGCATATGGAATTGACGCTAACGCGATATGTAATTAATTAGTAGTTGATTGATTATCTTTGCTAATATGAAATAAATCTGCTGTTGCGGGTGGCCCAATTTCTCTAACCAAGGGATGAAGTTCCGGATATTGCCAGTGAAGAGGAATCTCCCCAGTCCATTTAATTTGTGGTTTGCCGTCTGGTCCAGGCTCCTCCACGCTATTTAATACGACACGGACATTATGGGCAATGGGCCAACGCCTAACGTTTTCCACAATTATATGGTAATATCGTCTATCCTTATTTCCATGGGTGGCTGCCGCATATTCTCCCTCCTTATCAATGATTTTCAGAGATAATCGGACCATTAGCGATCTGAGGCAATCACCAAACAATGCCACGATAACGACCGCAGTAGTTGCAAGAGCCTATACTAACCTTATCCAATTAGTCACACACATCTTCACCTTCTCCTTTAATTAGAGAGCAGTATGCCCAAAAGGGGTCGGGCCGCGATAACTGACCAAAATACAGAACAGTTGTTCTCACCTTTTCCAATCACCAGGAGATATTGCATTGTTATCATCTTTTCTGCCACTAACACTACTTGTATAGGCACTTGCTGCGTCTGGCACCTGGTAGACCGGGGCTGTACGAATCGGCTTTCCGGGATTTTTAAGCATAGTTTCAGTGGCTTCTAACGAAGACAGCGGCAAAATGACTTCGCCGCATTCGGAGCACACCTCGGCTGGCACGTTCTCCATTACGATCACCTCACCGTGGTACTTTACAACGTGAGTAATCCGCCTCTCTTCGCATTGTCCGGGACACTGACGGATGGAGCAATTCTTCATGACCCTATAGTTTCGTTAAAGATCTCTCTATCCGAGGAGAATGAATTGAGGGCCCTACGCGTCAACTGGCTTTTTCAAGCGTGATATAGTCAACTTCGGTACTTGGTTCAGGAATCGGCAGGCCGTCCTCCCTTAATCCCGCCAAGTGCATTTCAAGGGCTTTTGCAAGCCTTTTGATGGTGATTTCCGGGGTGCCCCCTGTAGCAATGCATCCCGGCACATCTGGAAGATATGCCGAATAATTCTTTTCCCCTTTTTCGATGACAACCGAATATCGCATCCGTCTACCTCTCCAATCCTGCCTGTCTGAAAATACTCTTCAGGGTCTTAGGGTTTACGTCGTCGTTTAAAGCTCCGGCCACTGTCACCCTACCCTTCTTCGCCTGGTGCTTATATTGACGGTGACTCCCTTTCTGGTTCACGAGAAACCATCCATCCCGACGCAGAATATCAATTATCTTTCTGATTTTCATTCAATTTCCCTGAGATTGACAACTTTGCCTGTCGATTTTGGCTTCATAATTTCCGCGCTCGCTTCCGCAGCCCGTTTCAGTGCATTGGGCATCAAGTGAGCATGCCTTTCGTCTGTTTAATCGTAGCAGGCATAAAGGGTTTGCCGTTCTTCAGCTCAGCTTTCCAGCAGCGATGCGGAATCTTTGTCCAGCAGCCAGTAGAGTTTACCTCCATAACGATCGGGTTCAATCAGCCGGGCGGGAAAACGCTCGGGTCCGGGCCGCTGGGCCAGGACCTCTCTGAGCACCTCCGCCTTGGAAGCCCCAGATGCGATAAAGGCCAAAACCAAGGCCCGATTGAGAATTGGTGCGGTCAATGTGACCCGGTAAATTCCATCCTTCTCGTTGTATATCTCGGTAACCCAGCGGTCCTTCTCCAGTACCGCAGGCGTTCCGGGGAAAAGCGAGGCCGTATGGCCGTCGCTCCCCAGCCCTAGAAGGACCAGATCAAAGCTTTTGGGGCCGCCGTCAAAGAAGGACCGCAGCAGGGATTCGTAGCTCCTGGCGCCATCCTCTGCCGAATCGGCGCAGGCAATGGGGTGGACCTGGCCGGGAGGCACTGGAACATGGTCGAGGAGTTTTTCCCTCGCCATCCGGGCATTGCTCCGGGGATCGTCTGGCGGCACACACCGCTCATCGCCCCAAAAGACATGCACCCGGCCCCAGTCCACCAGTTTGTTGAACGGAGGACCCGCCAGAAGCTCGTATATCCGCTCGGGGGTGTGCCCTCCCGAAAGCGCGACGCTGAACCGGCCGCGGTCTCTTATCGCCAAATTTGCCTGCCGCAGGAAAAGCTCTGCGGCGGCCCGGCTCACGGCTTCATAATCGTCATAAACGCAGACTACTCCGGGGGCTCTTTGGTGACTCGGCATATTGCAAGGTCCTCTCGGCATTGGAGAAAGGTGGGCAACGTCCAACTGCGTCCGTCCTGGGCAATGAGGATGTCGGCTGCTTCCGGCCCCCAGCTTCCGGCCTGGTAATTAGGAAAATCGGTCGGCCTGACCGACTGCCACATGTCCAGAATCGGAGTAATCACCCCCCAGGCGGCCTCGGTTTGATCTGCGCGCATGAACAGCGTGGAATCTCCCCTCATGATGTCCAGCAGCAAAGTCTCGTAGGCTTCGGGCGAGCGGACCTGGAATGCCTCGCGGTAATAGAACTGCATCATTACCGGCGCGAGCGCCATATGCTGGCCGGGGTGTTTGACCTCGAATCGCAGCAGAATGCCTTCCTCGGGCTGCATGGAGATCAACAGCCGGTTTGGCCGGGAGTCCTGAAGCGCTGAAACCGGAAAGGTTTGGTGCGGCACGGGCCGAAAATGAATGGAAACCTCTGAGTTTCTGGCGGGCAGCCGTTTGCCGGTGCGCAGGTAAAACGGCACCTCCTGCCATCTCCAGTTGTCCACGTAGAGCTTGACCGCCGCAAACGTTTCCGTGGCCGAATCAGCGGCTACTCCCGGTTCAGAACGGTATCCCCGGACACGGCCGCCTTCGATCCAGCCTCCGCCATACTGGCCCCGGACAGCACTCTGATGGACCTGCTCCGGGCGAATGACCCGAATAGCGCGGAGAACGTCGACTTTCTTTTGCCGCACTTCATCGCTGTCGAATGAGACCGGGGCCTCCATGGCAATGAGGCAGAGGATTTGCAAGAGGTGGTTTTGAACCATGTCCCGGAGCGCCCCAGCGTTCTCATAATAGCCGCTCCGGCTCCCGACCCCATCGTTTTCCGCCACGGCAATCTGCACGTGGTCGATGTAGCGGCGGTTCCAAATCGGCTCGAAGAGTGTGTTGGCGAACCGGAAGGCGAGGATGTTTTGAACGGTCTCTTTTCCGAGATAGTGGTCTATCCGGTAGACTTGGGATTCCTGGAAATATTGGGTGAGCCGCAGGTTCAATTCACGGGCCGAATTGAGGTCATGGCCGAACGGTTTTTCCACAACGATTCGCGCATGCTCGCGGTCCAGGTTCAGTTTAGCGTTCGCAAGCCCTTCAGCTATAGGTTTGATCATGCTCGGGGGCAAGGCCATATAATAAATCCGGGTCGCCCTTGCGTCCCACGTCTCATCGTAGGCCGAAAGCTCTTTTGCGATCCCCCTGAATGCCTTTGAATCGTTCAGATCGGCTTTGGAAAAGGCAATATGACCGGCAAATTCGGCCCAGCTCTTTTCTTCGATTTTTCCTCTGAGCGAAAACTTATCCGTGCCTTCGCGCAGGCGCAGGCGGTAGGACTCATCGGTAAACTGCTTGCGGCCGACTCCCAGAATCGCGAATCGCTCCGGCATATACCCGTCCAGAAAAAGACTGTAGAGGGCCGGCGCCAGCTTGCGCCAGGTGAGGTCGCCTCCTCCTCCGAAGATGACGAATACGGTCGCGTTGCTAATCTTGTCGCCCTGCATCAGGTATTTTCCTCCAGTTTCCTCGTAGGATAGAGTTACATAATACCTCGGGAGCATGCTTGCCGGCCTCCCTGCTCGATGTGTGAGCGCATAGCGCGAAGGCCTACGCTCATTTTCTACGCTCCGCGTGACGAGGCGGGAGCGGGAGGCCTCCAGTCCGTGTGCAGAAATTTTCCCGGCATGTCCTTGCGCTCGTAAGTGTGCGCTCCGAAATAGTCGCGCTGTGCCTGGATCAGGTTCGCCGGAAGCCATGCACTTCGGTACGCGTCGAGGTAGGCAAGCGAGGCCGAAAATCCGGGTGAGGGCACTCCGAGTTCTACCGCCGTGGCGACCACCGTTCGCAGGGATTTTTGCCTGGCATTGATTTCCCGGCTGAAATGCTCATCCAGCAAAAGGTTCGCGAGGTCGGGCCGCCTGCTGAACGCTGTGCGGATGGGCTCAAGGACCGCAGCACGGATAATGCACCCTCCGCGCCAGATCCTTGCCACCGTCTCAAGGTCCAGTCCGTACTCATAGCTTCTCGAAGCCTCTTTTAGCAGGGCAAACCCTTGCGCATAGGTCATGACCATTCCGGCATAACATGCATTTCGAAGGTGTTCGATCATCCCCGCCCGGTCACCCTGAAACCGATGTTCGGGGCCGTGCAGCACCTCAGAAGCCTTTTTTCGCTCATCAGGATAGCCTGAAAGATTTCGCATTATTACGGCTGCGTCCACATTGGGGGTCGGCACCTCGAGCTCCATCGCGTCCCATGAGGTCCATTTCCCCGTGCCTTTCTGTCTTGCCCGATCCAGAATGAGATCGATGAGAACCAGCTTGGGGTCCTCTTCGTCCTTGTAATGGAATATGTCTGCGGTAATCTCGATGAGGTAAGAATTGAGTTCTTTGCCATTCCATTTCGAGTAGATTTCGGCAAGTTCGCCTGCGCTCATGCCCATGCCGCGCTTCATGAAGTCGTAGGTTTCGGAAATAAGCTGCATCACGCCGTACTCGATCCCGTTATGGACCATCTTTACGTAATGGCCGGCTGAACCGGCCCCCATGTGAGCGACGCAGGGGTCGCCATTCACGTGGGCTGCGGAAGCCTCCAGGATTTTTCTGACCCGTTCGTAGGCATCGGAAGGACCCCCGGGCATTATGCTTGGGCCGCGCCGCGCGCCGTATTCGCCTCCGGAAATGCCCATGCCCATGAAGAGCATGCCGCTTTGAGCCATCAGCTTTTCCCTGCGGTTAGTGTCCGTGAAGTGGGAGTTGCCGCCGTCGATGATGAGGTCTGACTTATCAAAATGAGGAGTCAGCGCGCTGATTGCGTCGTCCACAGGCTTTCCGGCAGGAACCAGCAGCAAAACGGCCCGCGGGCGGTGCAGCATGGCCGCCAGTTCCTGTACCGTGCCCCCCGCATGTATCCTGCCTCCGCTTTCTTTTCCTTGAGCGAGCGCCCGAGCTTTTTCCGCATCCGGATCGTAGACGGCAACCGAAAACCCGTGGCCGGCCATATTGAGAGCCAGATTACCTCCCATCACGCCAACACCCGCTACTGCTATGTCGCATTTCTTATCTGTCATGCCAACTCCCCTTTTCGACGCTCTTTGTTCCACAGGATTTCTTTGACTTTCGATACGATGGCTTGTTGAGAAATTTCCTCGTACTCGAGAAGCTCTGCGGGCATTCCGCTTTTCGGCCTTTTTTGAACGGCCAGGGAATATACAGGCACACTCGATGGCGTGAGCGCACTCCTCACCGCTTCACCGATTCCCCCGGCGGGATAATGGTCTTCGACGGTGATTATGAAATCCGTACTGTCTGCCGCTTCGCGCAGTGTCGCATCGTCCAGCGGTTTTACGCTGTAGAGGTCGATTACTCGGATCACGATTCCCTGCCCCTTCAGTTCATCGTAGGCTTTCAGTGCCTCGTGAAGAGTGATCCCGGCGGCAACCACCGTGGCGGCATCCATGTCGCTTTTCCTCAGCACTTTGCTCCCGCCGATGGCGAAAGATTCCTCAACGCCGTAGACGATCGGCGTCGCCATCCTTGTGGTCCGAATGTAGACGATCCCTTTGTGTTTGGCGGCCTCTTCGACCAGCCGGTCGGCTGAAACCGCATCGCAGGGATAGAGCACGACACTGTTTAAAATGGCCCGGAACATGGCGATATCCTCGAGGCCCATCTGCGAGGGACCGTCCTGTCCAATCGACACCCCGGCGTGAGAGCCGACGAATTTTATGTTCGCATCCGAGTAAACGCTCATTCGGATCTGGTCGAACGCGCGACTGAGAAACGCCGCAAAGGTTGAAACGAACGGGACCTTTCCACGCCGGGCAAGGCCGACTGCTGCTCCAACCATGTTCTGCTCGGCGATGAACATTTCGAAAAAGCGGTTGGGATAGGCGTCCTTGAATATTGCAGCCTCGGTCGAGTTGCTCACCTCCGCATCCAGGCTCACCATCGAGGGAAACTGAGGGTAGATTCGCACCAGTGCCTTCCCGTACGCCTTTCTGGTGGCCTCGGGCTTATCCATCGGATAGGTTATCGTGCCGGCCGGCTGAGGCTCAATGGTCTGTGGTTCCAGGTCATCGGGACGTCGAATCTGTCCTCGCACCGAATAGTCTATTTCGCCAAGTTCCTTTAAGGCCCTGTCGAGGTCGTCCTTTTTCAGGGCGACCCCGTGCCAGCCTTCTTTATCTTCCAGAAACGAGACCCCTTTACCCTTGATCGTTTTGGCGACGATCATTACAGGCTTTTCGGAGCGGCAGGCTTTTTCGTAGGCATCCAGGACCTCGGGATAGGAATGTCCGTCGATTACGATGGTTTCCCAGCCGAAAGCTCCCACCCTCAGGGCATAAGCCTCGACGTCATGACCATACATGGTCTCGCCACGCTGGCCCAGGCGGTTTACGTCAATCACGCCCACCAGATTGTTCAGCTTGTAGTGAACCGCAATCTCGATTGATTCCCATTGCGAGCCTTCCGCCATCTCGCTATCCCCCAGGAGCACATAGGTCCGGTAGGGGAGCTTATCGAGGTATTTGGCATTCAGGGCCATTCCCACACCCATGGAAAGCCCCTGCCCCAAAGATCCGGTAGCTGTCTCGGTATAGCGGAAAGCAACCGTCGGGTGGCCCTCGATGGGACTCCCAAATTTGCGAAAGCTCATGAGTTCTTTTTCACTCAGCGCCCCGGCGGCGGCCCACAGGGAATAGAACAGCGGAGAGGCATGGCCTTTGCTGAAAATGAGCCGGTCATTGTTCGCGTTTTCGGGATGTTCCAGGTCGTATCTGAAGGTTCCGCCAAATAGGAGTCCGGCCATAAGTTCGGTTGCGGAGAGCGAAGAAGTCGGATGCCCCGAACCTGCTGCGGTGGACATGGCAAGAGAGTAATAACGGATCAGTTTGCTTATTTTTTCTAAATTTTCCAATCTTTTACGATCCTGCATTTTTTTGTCCTCTCACCGCCCGATAAAACTCGGGGGGAAACCAATTAGAGCAAAACAGCGGATTTTTTTGCCAATCTTTTCGAGGCGGCCAGACGGCCTTTCACGCATTTGTGTTCTTAATATAATCAGTATTTATGTTGAAACACCGGGCTTGATCCGTGGTCCGCGGCAAGCTCTGATCGAGGGAACTTATTCGGGGGGGCAAAGGACTCTTTGGGGACAAAAAATCCGGACGGAAATGTGCTGGTAAATTGTCAATAAAGTTATGGCATGGCGCGCGTACGATTCAATCTAAAACGGCGGTGCTTTATGGCTTCGAGAGTATGACGGAGGAAATATCCGCAAGCAGTTTGCTCTTGAGTTGAAGACATGAGGCGTCGTTAGACATGATCATATCAAGCTGGCGAGTGTGGATGAGCAGGTATCCCAGGATTTTGAGCTTTTCCTTCATCACCTCTTCATCGTAGCCTTCCAGACGCGCCGTCACACCGTCGCTTTCGATTTCACTCCTGAATTCGAACTCTTCGAGAATATCGCCCACAAAATGTGCGCGGCGCACGCGCCGGCCATGGTCGGCAGCGCCGCCCTTAAAAGCAAAACTGATGTAGTTCTCACTGGCCCTCTCACCGACAAGGGCCTCGATGCTTAAAAAATGGAAACCGAACCGGGAACTGAGGCTGCAAAAATTTTTCGATATCATAAAATAATTACGGTTCGCATAGGGAGAAGGCATGGAAGGATCGAGCGCCGGATTAGAGCTGGCTTCCATGAGGATCGACATGAAACCCTTGGAATCCATTGGCGGAGGCCCTTCCCACGGCACGGCGACAATTCCTTCCCAAAGTGCAAGCATTGGGATCGACACGATATTGTCCAGGTCCACGAACTTGCCCGGCACATCCTCCCTGAACCCGTCATCAAGGTTAAGCACCCACCACTGCATTGGAATCCGGCATACCAACTGCTTGCTTGCCCTTTCCGAGAAATGGTGATCTTTTCCGAAACTGAACATCTCCACGACTGATTTCTCGTGGCAAAATCTGGTTATGTCGTGCAAGCTCCGGCACTGGGAAGGTTTGAAATCTGATGACCCCGGATCGAGCAGATGCAGAGGGATTATATTCTCGGATACCCTCTTCAGGATGTCCAGGACTGGAGAGCCATCCATAAGACCTTTGGATGTTTCCTTATCTCGAAGCAAGGGTTCGATTTTTCCTCTGCACACTCTGAGGCCGTCCGCATCGACCGTAACGGGCTGACCGTTTTCGAGCAAATCGGTTGCCCCTTCCAGTCCCAGAATTGCCGGCACGCCGTATTCTCTGGCCACATTGGCGAGATGTCCGGCCGCTGTCCCCTGTTCGGCGATAAGGGCCGAGGCCCGGTCGAGTAAAGCTGCCCACCTGGGCAGCGCCTGCTTGACAACGAGGACTGCTCCCCTTGGGAAAAGGAGGACCTCGCTTTCTTTCCTGACCGTGAAAATCGGCCCAAACCCGGCCCCGGGACTTGCGGTAAGACCGCCCGAAACGATCACTTCACAAGCCGGAATGTCACAGCCACCCTGCCCCTGTTCGGCGATAGTGTTCCTCTGCCTGAGCGGGCGGCACTGAAGCATTATTATTTCCCCTTTGTCATCCAACGCCCATTCGATATCCTGGACAACCCCGTAATGATCTTCTATCCGCAGGGCGATGCGCGCCAGCTCAAGCGCAGTATGATCGGAAATGGAAGCCCGGGAACCCTCATCGCCGACGATTTCAAGCCTGCAGACACCTTCGTCGGGGTAGCAGACAAATTTTTGCCGCTTTTCCACGATGTGTTTTTCCAGGATTTGAGGCGGATGATTTCTGGAGACTACAAAAAGATCGGCCGCAACGCTGCCGTCCACCACCGATTTGGGCAAGCCAAAGACTGAATGAATGAAAATCCGCACATCGCGCACATCTAGAGGGTTTCTCGAATAAATAACACCACCCGCCACGGCGTTTACCATGGACATGCACCCCACGCACATGTCTACGTCTTCGTCGCGGATCCCCCTGTTCAACCGGTAGGTGATCGCCTGGAGGCTGTACTTGCTTGCCGCTATTTCCTTGTAAGCGTAGATGAGGTTGTCGGCGCTGACATTCAATTCGGAGCGGTACAGCCCGGCAAAGGAGCTTTGCGCGGAATCTTCGCCAAGGGCGCTGCTGCGAAGCGAGACTTTCACCCCCTGCCCTTCTTTTTTTTCAAGTTCGCCATAGGCGCTTAAAATAGCTCCTTCCAGTTCGGCCGGCATACCGGTCCGGATGATCTGCTGCTGGATTTGTGCGCTAAGCTCAAACAGTTGGTCAATTTCTTCCGCCGGAGATGACTGCATAAGGCGGTCTATCTCAGTCTGAAGGTCCCCGGAGTCTATGAATTCGCGAAACGCCCGGGACGAAATTACAAAACCATTGGGGACCTTTATACCGAGACGATTGCGGATCTCCCCGAGGTTTGCCATCTTGTTGCCGGCCTCATCCGACCTTGTTTTATCTACGTCCCGGAGAGAAATTATCAGCGGACCCGCACTCGTTTCTTTTCTTTCGGACAGGATTTCGGTAATCCTGCCCTGAATCGACCTGAAGCTGTCGTATAGGTCAATATATTTGCGGGGCGCCAGTTGATCCATACACCTTATCATGCGAAAGACATTGACGGAGACGGCCGTGCAGTGAGCCCGAATAAAAGACATTCCGAACGGCGTGTCGCCTTTACGGGCCTCCTCAAGCTCAGACATGATCTGCAGGGCTTTGTTATTGGCGCTAAGGAGCAGCTTGAAATTATGGTGTCTTGTCTGGAAGGCGGTGCGCAGAGCTTCGGCGTCCAACAGTGTGAGCGTCTTGTCCCTTTTGCCTATTCCAAGTTTTTGCAACCATTCTTTTATTAAAGACATACGGCAGCGCGCGGCCAAATTCACCTCCCTTTTATTGAGGGAGGAGGGGAAAGTTTTTGTGAACAGGCTCCTTAACTCTTTAAGGACTTGTCCGTAAATAAGCCTCTTAGGGATTGCGCCGGATTTTGAGACTGATTTGGTCGCGAAGATTGAGCAAAACCGCAGGCGTAGCTGGGCTACGTCGAGGATTTTGCGATTGAGGAGCGGCCAAAGCCGGCCAAAAGCCGGATGCGAGCGCAAAGGTTATATTTACGGACAAGTCCTAAATTCAAATACAACTTACATTGGTCGTGCCCATCAATTCTCACACACCAAATCCGTGGGCCGGGAAAATTGAACGGTTCCTCAACTGGATGCGCCCCGCGATTCCACGAGCCCGGCTTTTTCATTCAGCCTTTTTCTTTTACAGGCGTCCTGGATTTTATATACCAGTTCGTCGATTTCGATGGGTTTCATAAGATAGTCAAAAGCGCCGATATCCATCCCTTGGATGGCCACTTCCATATTCGCGTGACCCGTGAGCATTATCACTTCTATCAGATTGTATGTTTTCTTTATTTCGCGCAAGGTATCAAGACCGCTCATACCGGGCATCTTTACGTCCAGGACGACTACATCGACGGGAGATTGCTTCAATTGCTCCAGGGCCGCTTCACCGCTCGTTACGCCAATTACGGCAAGTTTTCTTTTCCTGAGCCTTTTGACCAGAATCTCAAGGAACTCGACTTCATCATCCACAATAAGAACGCTTAAATTTTCCACCTGCACAGCCTCCAAAGAGCCGGCGGCATACTCGATCCTGCCTAAATAAGGTAATGAACCCAAAGAAACCTATAAAAAGCCGCCGCACGCACAACTTCACGTCGGGATTTCATTGGCGCTTCGCCCAGGTAATATTATTGCCAATAAGCAGGTATTAATAAAGAAATTTCTTGAAAAGTTCACTATCGTACTCTTGATGCTGCAAATCCGAACCGGCTACCCTGTGCCTGAAGTTCATCGCACGCACAGGTTTTTACACGAAGTGGGCGAGTACGCGCTCACCGCCTAGCATTTGTCCTGAGCCCGATGGGCACCAGCTATCGGGCTAGGTCGGCCTGGTCCGGCATTAAGGCTCGTCCGGGTAAAATCTTCTAAGCATATCGGCGATGGCTGTTTTAAGGAGGTCGATATTGCCGCTCTTTTCGATGCAGATTTCCCCTTTGTTTAAGCTAAAACCCCGCTCGGATTCTTCGGTCAGAAAAGTATGGATTACAACAGGCAAAGGGACCCGGCGTTTCTGGATTTTTTCAAAAATCTTCGAGCTGTCGGCGTCCGGCATTTCGAGGTCAAATACAAGCAGGTCCACCCCATTCTCGCGCTCTATTTCCGCAAGAATCTGGCCGCCATCCCCGGCAAGCGCAACTTCGTAACCCTCTGCCGAAAGTTCGCGGCGAAGAAAATCGCGTACGTTCCTGTTCCTGTCTGCGACCAATATTGTGAATATCTTTTTCATCTCTATGGGTCCTTGGCATCCGGGAATGCACAGTTCAGTGAAGAGCGGCTCACCAGGGCGCTAGCCTGCGCACGCGCTCTTTATACCTATATTTTCTATTCCAGATAGCGAAAGCACCACACGCGCCGGTCCGGTTAAATAACAGGCACACCTGTACCCGTGTCCCCGGGACAATGCTCCAAATCAGGCGGCCCTGTCCCGCAGGAACCGAACTCAGCCCTGAGCCGCCGGAATCTTGACAAGATGCACAGTGCAGGGACTGTATTTGACCACCTCATAGGCGATGCTGCCCAGCTTGAATCTGCACGAAGCACTCAATCCTCGGCTCCCAAGAACAATAAGGTCGATCTGTTCGGCCTTTGCGAAATCAATGACGGCATCAGGGATAGAAACCGACGTTGACAAAGTTCTGGAGACCCTGACGTTAACTTCGTGTTTTTTAAGGACTTCGCAGGCTGTTTTTATTGCCTCATCAGCGCGTTGTTGCTGAGTATCATCGTGGAGCTCTCGGCTGGGTGGGGAGAGTTCATGGCCTTCCATACCATCAATGGAAAGCGCTACGCTAATCACATAAATGTCAGCCTGTTTGCTTTTTGCAAAATCGGCGGCAGTTTCCAGGGCCTTCAGAGAGTGAGCCGAACCGTCAACCGGCACCAGGATTTTCATTCTACCCCTCCAGGGTGCAGCAATCGTGACAATCAAACGAGACGAAAAAGCCTTATACTTCCTGTTTAACCCTGGCCTTTTTCATGCTGAGGCCGATACCGTCGAACAGGTTGAAAATCGCAAAACCCCACCACAAGGTATAGAGTACGTAAAAGACCAAAAGACCCATTGCCGTAAAAGCCTTTTCTCCAATACTCTGGGGCTCGATCTTGTAAAAGTTGTAGGCCGGTTCTATCCCCTTTTCCATGACCTCCACAATGATGTTGGCCTGCAGAGTATTTTTGCTTTTCTGGAGTGCTTTTACAGTACGGTTCAGCGCAGCCCACCAGGTCGTCATCACTTCTTTTTCGTCCATGCCGTACCTTTCCCTGATTTCGCCGCCTTTGTCGAAATACATGGAGTTGGAGTCTTCCAAAGCGGCTCCGAGCAGTTTTGCAAGATTGCCTTTGATACTGAGCTGAACACCCTGAGAAGTGGTATCCGGGGCGCCCCTTGCAAAAATCTTTGCCGCCTTGGCTGCCTGGTCTCCATTTTCCATCTTGACGCTGACCGCCAGTTCCAGTTTTTCAACCCCCTTGAGGTCGCCGGTGAGTTTGGGAATAAAATAAGAGGACCCTTTAGCCAGCTTGTTGAAGAGCTCATCCGAGTACTCCAGGCCGTTCTTGCCCCCTCCGAATACGGGAGAAAAAATGAGGGCCAGAATTCCAAAGAAAGTTACCCCGAGCAACAGGCCAATATTCAGTGCCTTTTGATGTCTGATCAGCATTTGTCTTTCTCCTCTGTCCGATTGCTCTAAACAGCCGGTTTGGCGGTAATTTCCGGGACCGCCGTCTCTTCTCTCAGGTATCCCAGATTGCCGAAGAACATGGAAAACAGCCAAATCCCAAAAGCGGCTACGACAATCCAGAAAATAATGTTGCCCAAAAACTCTATATTAGCGGTTATAGGTTTAGGGATGCTGAGCCACTCCAGTTCAGTCATTTTTCGAGGCAGTGTTGCAGCACGGTTTATAAACCCGGCGAGAATCGCGACCGCATAGAAGCCTCGGATGTAAATGCCTTTAACCACTTTGGTGGTAAGCGCGCCGACTTGAATGCCCAAAAGGGAGCCGACCAGCATTCCCATCGCCAGGGAGTAGAATACGTATCCGTAAATGGCGTATTGAACGATAGCCGCCAGACCTGCCGTGAAGATGATCTGAAGGATATCGGTACCCACGGTCGTCATGGAAGAGACACCGAAGATATAGACAAACATGGGGAACGTAACAAAACCGCCTCCCACACCCATGATCGAGGCAAGAATCCCCACAATCACGCCGCCCGCTGCAACGATAACCCAGGAAATTCTTTTGCCGCCGGGGACGAAATCCTCATCGAAGGCGATCATTGGCGGAATATTTACCGACTGAAGTTTTACCGCGAAATTGGTTGCGCCGGATTGACCGGAACCGTGAGCGCCGCCACTGGCTGCTGCGGGGCCTTTTCTGAATTTTAGAAAATCGAAGAGCGCGTAAAAACCCAGAAAACCCAGCAAAATGGAATAAATCAGGCTGATGAAACCATCGCTCAACAGGGGATTAGCATTATAGAGCGCTCTGTTAATCGCCCCCCCGACGAAAGTGCCGCCCCCGGCGCCGATCATAAATGCTATTGCCAGTTTCAGGGAGACGTTGCCGAGCTTCCTGTGGACTGTGGTGCCCATGATAGCCTTGGCAAAAATGTGAAAAAGGTCGGTCCCGACTGCCAGAATGCCCTTTACGCCGGCAGCCATGAGGGCCGGAGTGATGATGAACCCGCCGCCTGCCCCGATACACCCTGTGATCAATCCCGCAGCAAGGCCGATCGCCATCGCAACCAGAAAGATGGTCGGCGAATAGAATGATGGGCCGTAAGCATGTTTGCCTCCCAGCAAAGGGGCTGCTTCAAGCAGAGACACAAGCAGAATAGGCGCGAGCAGCAGAAGCAAAACCCAAAGTTTCTTACGGTTTTTAATGATGGACATGGAAACTTCATAATCCCATTGCGCATGCGCTATGGATGAAGCCTTGAGGAACTCGTAAACCTGTCGTGGACCACTCATTTGGGAAAACCTCCTTTTGATCGATTGCAGATGAGTCTTGAAGCCGAAGCGACCGCGCGGGACGAAATTTCGGTCTCGAAGAGATTGGCAACTTGCATGCCATAGAGCGCCCTTATGAATCAATTGAATAAAGCTCTGATTTACTTAGATAATTATGGAGCATCGCTTTGGGTTGAATTCGGAATCATCGGGTAAAGTGTCAGTCTTTTTTACAAAGCGTAAAGCAAAAATCAGTGAGAATGTTTGGACAAGTGATATTATTCAAGAGCGTGGGGAACTGCGCCCCCCCCTCGCCGCTACGCGGCTCAATATGGCGCGGCGGCGGCCCAGCGCATGCGGTGGCTTGCCGCCGACAGCGCTGAGCGATCGGCCTCGCGCGTCCGCGCGTGGCCGAAATCCTGCGGGGGTGCGGGGGAAGCTTTCCCCCGCTCAGTTTGTGGTTATCCGTCGCTCTTGGAACCTAACTCGGTATTAGGCGGGCTCCATTGCCATGAATTTTATTTTCTTAGCCCTGGTGCTTACCGGATTCATCACGGTTGGATGGCGGCAACTCACGTGGGTACCCGCTTTCGACTCGATTGCTCCTATGGAACAGTTGTCGAAAGCCATTGTTGACGCAGCCGGAAGTTCGGTTGAACTGGCGATCAGCCTCATTGGGGTAATGACCCTTTTCCTGGGATTGGTGAAAGTGGCCGAGGCGGGCGGCATCCTCGTCATTATCGCTCGTCTTATACGTCCACTGATGGTATGGCTCTTTCCCGAGGTGCCCCCAAACCACCCGGCAACCGGCGCGATGATCATGAATTTTTCCGCCAACCTCATGGGTCTTGGCAATGCAGCTACGCCATTCGGCATACGGGCCATGCAGGAACTTGAGAAGCTAAACCCTTGCCCCGGCACAGCCACAAACGCAATGGTTCTTTTTGTGGCGATCAATACTGCCGGTATAACTTTATTCCCTGCTTCAGTCATCGCACTTCGGGCAGCAGCGGGGTCGGCAAACCCTGCGGCCATTCTCCCTACGACCCTTTTTGCAAGCTTTTGCGCCACCCTTTTCGCGTTATTCGCCACCAGGGCTTACCAGAGATTTTTCCCTCTTCCGCACAGCACGGGCCAACAGACGGGAATCGAAAACAATATCGGCAATGACACGGAAGAATTCAAATTCGAGCATCCCAGCGAAGCGTCTGAACCCTATCCGCTATGGGTCAGTTGCATGGCTTTTGGATTTCTCATCGGGATTGTCCCATTGACGGTCGTCTACGGCCGTGTCATCTCGCCCTGGGTTATTCCGAGCATCACTGTGGCTTTTCTTGCATTCGGGGTCGCAAAAAGGGTGCGGATATACGAAGTCTTCGTGGAGGGAGCAAAGGAAGGCTTCGAGGTTGCAGTAAAGATCATTCCCTATCTCGTTGCTATTCTGGTGTCCGTTGGCATGTTCAGAGCAAGCGGCGCAATCGAGGCGATCGTTAAAACGTTGGGCGTCTGGACTGCATCTGCAGGGCTTCCGCCGGAGGGCGTTCTAATGGCGATAATGCGGCCCCTTTCAGGTTCCGGCGCATACGGAGTTGTCGCTTCCATAATCAAAAACCCAGCAATCGGCCCCGACAGCTATACCGGCTATCTTGTTTCCACACTCCAGGGTTCAAGCGAAACCACTTTTTACGTTCTAGCCGTCTATTTTGGCGCAGTACAGGTCAGACGGATACGCCACGCGCTCGTTGCCGGTTTGACGGCTGAACTCGTTGCAGTTATAGCGGCTGTTGCCATTTGCCGGTATCTGTACGGATGAAACCACAATTTTCTCCCCTACCCTGAGCTTGGTCCGGAAGATCATGCCAGGCGGCTTCTAATCCAGGCTGGGTCACGGCGGCAATCAAGAATTGCGTATACTCGAATTACTCCATTCTCTATCTTATAGTAACAGAGGTCTTCCCACAGCAACTCCATTGCCGCAAGCTTGTCATCGGTCGTCGTTTGGAAAAATACGTTATCTTGTCTATCAATATTTCGGAGTGATGGTCTCGTTTACCGCCTGCCAGTGAGGAAGTGATCCGACGGCTCAATCATTAATCTCGTTGCTACGGATCACTCTCTTTTCCAGCCGGTCATGAGAAATACGCTAAACGACCTTATGCCGCCATCGGGAATCGGTTTCATCACGTTAGCCGCCGTCGTGTCGAAGATGTCATCAAAACCAGTCTCCATAAGGTCTCGGCGTAGCGTTACCCGATCAAACCCGCAGTGGAATACGGTGTCATTATCACCATGGAACTTACCGCCCTCGGGGTCAAGATCGGCAATGCACAGATATCCGTTAGGCGCTGTAATCCTGTAGAACTGATCGATGAGAGGCATGGTTTCTCTAACGTGATGGAGGGTCATGCTGCAAACAATCAGATGATAACTGCCCTTCAGAACATCACCCTTTGTCGGGTCCAGGTGTTGGGTTGTTATGTTGGTCAGATTCAGGTTTTCGATTTTCGCCCTAAGGACACCGAGCATTCCCCGCGAACTATCCACACCCGTTATGGAACGGACCAAAGGGCGCAACCGGAGGGTTAAAAGACCAGTACCGCAACCAAATTCGAGGACATCCATATTCAAATTCAGTATTTTTTGGTCTGATATGGCCTTGGCAATATCGTTCGCCAGGCTCACCCGCCCGGGGTTTTTGTCCCAAGAGGCTGCCTCTTTATCAAAATCCCACCTCTCATTGCCCATTTTAGTAGCTCCCTAGCGATAATTTCATGATACTTTTGCAATCATACTACTTCGGAAACGGCATTGAAGGGAAGCGTGGAATCAAATGCGTCTCTCGAGAGACATGAGAAAATCCTCGTGTCCTCAGTTCGATTTTGAACCCCCGCAAAAATGACCATGCGAAAAGGGGCAGGCGGATTTTGGAGGAAAGAATGAATATCATGATAAAGGTGATCGGAGGATAATTTATGGAACAAGAAGTAATTATGTTCCTGCTAGAGATGCCTGACCGTTCTCGGCAATGAGCGGTTTTTATAGCGGCAGCGGTGCTCACGGCCCAAGCCGGAGCCCAAGGTGAGGATGCCCCCCCGAAACCCATGCATATGAGCGGCAACGATGATTCCCCCAAAAGAATTCATACGCAAGCTCCGGCCTTTCTCCTTTTTGACTGAAGAGGAACTGGACACCCTCATATCCGGCCTGGAAGTGGAGTTATTCAAGAAGGACCGGATTATATTCAGCAGTGGCGAGGATCGAAAAAACATCTACATTGTTTTTTCCGGACTGGTCTGTCTATCCGATGAAGAGGCTGTCAACTATATCTCCAGAGGAGAGGTGTTCGGCCTGATAGTTTCAGACAGCAATGCGTTCCCGTTGTCCGCCAAAGCCATCGAGGATACCGTGTGCTATCTGATATCCTTGGGCAGATATAAAGAGGTGCTGGCAACAAACGCGAGTTTTTCAGCTTTTTTTACCGCCATGATCACCAAGCGATTCCGGTCTCTAAAGGGCACGCTATCCGACGACAAGATACTGCAGGAATCAGCACTGGTGATCGATATCGAGAGGGTGATATACAGAAGGCCGGTTGTGTGCAGGCTTCACACTACGGTAACCAATGCCGCCGCGCTGATGGACGCCGAGAATGTGAGCTCGGTTGTAGTTGTGGATGAGAATTTCAAGCCGGTCGGCATACTCACTCATAAAGACCTTAGAAAGGTTTTTATAAGCGGCGGTGGATTTAGTCTCGTATCCGAATTCATGTCTTCTCCCGTCAAGACGATTTCTTCCCCCGCCACCATCTTCGAGGCGCTTGCCAAATTAACGGAGATGGGCTTCGACCATCTTGTCGTGCTCAAGGGTAACGATTTGTTGGGTGTTATTACCCGCAAAGACATTCAAATTCACCTTGAACCATCCTTTTCCATTCTTTCCCTCTACAGGAAAGTTATCAAAGCCAAATCCATTGAGACGTTGCGGACCATTTTCGACAGCATAAGGATCTCCGTGGCAAAGATCGCACTGGCAGGTCCCGATTTCTTCGACCTGACGAAAATGATCTCCTCGGTCCATGACGCCATAGTTGTCAAAGTCATCGAAATTCTTAGAGATAAATATCCTGACGGGGAATTTGTGTGGATTAACACGGGGAGTGCGGGAAGAAAGGAGGAAATCATCGCAACGGACCAGGACAACGCGGTGATCTACAGGACAAATAGGCCGTCGGATCTTGCAGAAGCAGTCTGTAAGTCACTGGACGACATAGGCATTCCTAAGTGCCCTGGAAATTATATGGCAAGCAATGAGAAGTGGAATCAAAGTACGCTCGTTTGGAGGGATTACTTCAATAGCTGGTTCACAAATCCTATACCTATGCATGTTCGGTACCTTTCGGTTTTTTTGGACATGAGGCCCCTATATGGAGATACGAGCATCCATAAGGAGATAATTGAGTCCATAGGGTGCAGCGTGACGGACGAATCAATCAGATTATTGGTTTCCGACGCCGTAGATATACAAATACCTCTGGGGATTTTTGGCATCCGTGGTCTTCGTAAGGGGCTGGATATAAAAATGTACGGCATCTATCCAATTGTCAATGGGGCCAGAGCGCTGGCCCTATATGGCGGTTTTTATGAACTGACCAACACACAGGAGCGCATAGACAGACTTTGCCGGGAAGGGATCATAGATGAGATAATGTGCCACGATCTGCTGGAAGCCTATGGATTCCTTCAGGGTTTAAGATTGAGGCATCATGCCGGGTCGGTACTGCGCGAAGACCCTATTGACAACCTGATCAATACGAAGGAAATCTCCAAGCTGGACTTGCTTATCTTGAAAGAATCCCTAAAAGTAGTCTCGTCTTTCCGAAAGTTTCTTATGAAAAAATTTGATTTAAGTGAGCCCTTTACACTCCGCGAACTGTAAGCAGGGGAGGGTAGATGAACCTGGAAGATGCTGAATTCTGCTCTGTCGATGTAGAAACAACAGGGCTGGACGTCAATAAGGACAAGATAATAGCCTTTGCCTGCATTCCGATAAGGCGTGGGAAAATCATCGTCCATGAGGCTTACTACACTCTTATTAAATCCGAAAACTATCGGATCGAGTCAATGAAATACCACGGCATAAGCGAGCGCGACCTTGAGAAAACCCCCGTATTCGGGGAAGTTGCCCAGGAAATCCTCAAGAGGACGGAGGGCATCCTGATTGGTCATACGATAGAATTTGATCATGGGTTCCTCCGGAAGCATTTTAAAAAGATTGGAATTCGTCTGAAGAGGGAGACGGTGGACATTGTCCCCGTTGAGCAGTGGTTGGCGGAAAAGAGCGGACGCCCCGCACCCGATTTGACTCTCGATGGTCTAATGAAAAAATACGGTCTGAAAAGCTACTATAGACACAATGCTCTTGCCGATGCCTTCTTCACATCGCAGATCTTTCAATTCCAATTGTCTGAAATTTCGAGGCTTGGAATGCACAGAGTAGATGAATTGATTCGCATTGCCGGAAGCCACCCCAAAACATGGCGATTTCTTGCTCTCTGATGGATTCCAGGTGAATTGGACGTATGAGAGATTATGGGCGGGGCTGGCTGGCGATTTCCCATAAGCACCGAATTAAGTTCCAGTACTTGCTTGCGTAAATAGCCGCAACAAAGTATCTTGCTCCCCATGTGAGCAACAATCATGGGTACGATAAGACCCGAACTCACAATAAAGATAATCTTAGCTATTTTGGATAGTTATCTGCATTACGGTATCCAGGTTCGACTACCAGAGCCTACGTGAAATGTGCCTATTTCGGAAAAACGCGGGTTGGGTCGGACACTACAACCTGAACGACCGAACCGAGCAAGGAAAGGCGGGCTTAAATTCTCACCTGTGCACACTATATGCACACCAAATAAAAAGAGGCTAATGGCAATTCCGCTAACCTCTTGATATTTCTTGAAGCTGGCGAAGGGAGTCGAACCCCCAACCTGCTGATTACAAATCAGCTGCTCTGCCATTGAGCTACGCCAGCCCGTTTTTGTAAATGCTTATATCACAAGGGCTTGCGAGAAACAAGAGCTTGTCGGAAGACTATCAAAAAATACTCTTGTGAAATCGGAATATGAGAGTAACATACTTGCGGCGGCAACACCTGCTTTGCCCCTTTCCACAATGGGCTATAGCTCTGAAGATATTCCAGCACATTGATTACGGAGGAGAAACCGGCATGAATTCAAGAAAATCAACTTTTGAATATAAAGGTTTTTCAATCAACTATGAAGATCAGGGGCAGGGCCAACCTATCATCCTCCTGCATGGGTTTGGTGCCTCAAACTACACGTGGAGATACTTTTTGTCTTACTTTTCTAAAGCGTATAGGGTAATAGCTATTGACTTAAAAGGACATGGCTTATCCGATAAGCCAATGGACAATAACTATTCGGTGGCAGATCAAAGTGAGATTATTTATGAGTTTATAAGAGTACATAACTTAGATAATGTAACTCTGGTGGGAAATTCTATGGGAGGTGCAGTTTCTATTATTACATACCTCATCGAGTGTGAGCATGGTACTCATCATATCTCAAAGTTGGTACTCATCGATTCGGCCAGCTATAAGCAACGTCTTCCAGACTTTATATCTATCCTTACAATACCAATAATAAACAAGCTCTCGCTTTGTCTTACCAGCACTAAATTTAGAGCCAGAAAGGTACTAAAACAAGCCATCTTTGACCGTACCAAAATCACAGATGAGATGGTAGCAACATATGCCTCATACGGTTCCCTTCCAGGCGCATCTCATGCGCTAATAAAAACAGCACAACAAATAGTTCCATCTGATTATGATGAGAATGAGCTTTCAGAGAGATTCAAGAGCATCAAAATACCAGTGCTTATAATATGGGGCGAAAAGGATACAATCATACCATTACAAATTGGTAGAAAACTCGCTGCAAACATTCCTGATTCAAAGCTGGTCATTATCCCAAACTGTGGCCATACCCCGCAGGAAGAATGCCCAAGCCAGGCAATAGAAGCGATGGAGTCATTTATGTCATAATATGAAGGGGTTCGCTCTATTCGGCATCCCCAAAGGTTCATGCTTTACGAAAAAAGCCCCAGCAGGCCGCTTCTGAATTCCAGGCAAAGTGCATCGGATGTCCGGTGCTGAAAGAGATGCCCTTCTGGGCTTACACCATAGATTACTCCATCCCGCAGGAAAATACCCAGCAGTGTTTTGCCGATCGCGCGCCTTCGGGCGGCATGGGTCTCAACGCCGTACGGCGCCTTCGGCGTCGCTATTTGGGCCGGGACCGCTTGCGTCGCATGCTTTTTGGCAAAATCCAGGACCTCCTGTTTGTCTGCCGAGTCAAGCGATTTAAAAAAATTGAGGATCCTCGCCAGTCTCAGCAATGTGATCGAATCCTTCCTGGTAGTGGTCCCGGAAATTGGGAGGGCCGTTGAGCGCAATTGAGAAAGCGCCGCAGGGAGCAGATTTTGGGCCCCGCATTTTTCGAAATCGGCGCTGCCGGGGGCCGGATAGAAAACGGATACTCCTGCAATCGCAGTCTTGCCGGCCAGGTAGACCAGGTCTGCCACCGAGTGTCGCGGGTCTTGTCCCGGCGCGCCCACAATTATGTATGCAACAGTATCAAGCCCATATTTTTCGGCGTACAGCAGGGCTCTTTCAAACTCCTGCCGCACGTCGGGGCGTCTGAATTTCTTTAGCTGTTCGCGGCAGGTCGTGCAAAGCGAAAGATTAAGAGCCGTAAAACCGGCCGTCTTCATCGCGCAAACCACTTCCTCATCCAGGGTGGGAGGAAAAAGGCCGTTCATGGCCCTCAATTCCATATCGCAGCCCCTGAACTGCGACTTTATTTCATTAAGCAGATCAAGAAACCATTCCCGCACGTACGAAATGTTTTCATCTTCGAAATCTATGAAGCGCGCCCCAATGCCGAAGACCGCACGTTTCATTTCTTCGATGACCCTTGGCACGCTCTTCATGCGGAAACCGCACCACGGGGAGCATCCGATTGAGCAGTAGCTGCAACCGAGCGGACAGCCTCTGGTGGCTGCAATCACAGCGCCTGGCTTCTTGCTGCGCCGGTAGAAGTTATTGTCGATCAGATCGATTGCCGGAAGGGCAACGTCGTCAAGGTCCGCCAAAACAGCAGGCGGTCTTATGAAAAGCTTTCCACCAGTGGTTCGAAACCCTATGCCGGGGACAGATTCGACCGAGGTCTCACCGTGGATCGCCCTGGCGAGTAGCGCCACGGCAGCCTCCCCCTCGCCTCGGATAATGAAATCTACGCAATCGTGCCGCCTCAACACCTCTTCGGGCATCTCGGTCGGATGATGGCCGCCAAGCACGGTCACAGCTTCCGGGCGCCGGTGTTTCACTACTTGTGCGGTGCGCATCGCCTCGGCGCTGTATGCAGTAAAAAGAGACGATATTCCCACAAGGAAAGCGCCGGAGCTTTGGACCCTCTCACCGATGAGTTCCTGACTAAGTCCGAAACGCCTGAAATCATGAAACATGGCCAAGGGGGAAATATCCGGCCCTGAATAAAAATCTCGCAGGTACGACATTTCGGGTGGAAGCTCGACTTTTTTTGACCTGGTTGAAGCAAGCGAGTCCAGAATTTCGACCGAGTAGCCTTCTCGTAAGAGCTGCGAGGCGATACAGGCAAGCCCGTAAGGAATGGTTCTTTTTGCCGTCAAATAGAAATCGCGGATTGGGGGCTGTATGAGAAGTATGTCAGGCATAAAACGATCACATCTCGGTCGCCGGATCGCGGTCCACACCAATCTGCACGGACCGGAAGGCAGGATCGCCTTTGATGGATTCGAGCACGCACTCAGTGAAGCTCTGCATATCCAGGCTTGTCCAGGTCTTTATGAACAGATGCCACCTGAACTTGTTCCTGAGCTTCACGTGGGCTGCGGGCGACGGCCCCAGAACGGCGACGCTTCTTCCAGTATCCCTGAAGCAGTCTGCCTTTTCACGGCAAACGCCGGCAAGCAGACGAGCCCCGTCGCGGGCTGATTGCTCACTTGCCGAAGTGACCAGCATCTTGAGCAGACGGGTAAACGGTGGATATTGAAGGGTTTTTCGCGATTCTAGCTCTTCCCGGCAAAAACCCTCATAGTCAAGCTTCAGTGCCGATTCAATGGTAAAATGCGATGGATTGTAGGTTTGAAGGATGACCCGCCCAGGTTCTTCTCCCCGGCCGGCGCGGCCGGCAACCTGTATGAGAAGCTGAACCAGGACCTCTCCGGCCCGGAAGTCCGGCGCCTGGAGACCGGCGTCGGCGTTGATTATGCCTACAAGCGTTATGTCAGGAAAATCATGGCCTTTCGCCACCATCTGCGTACCGAGCAAAACATCGGCTTTGCCCGAGCGCACCGCCTCCAGTGAGCTTACCAGCCGGTCGTAGCTGTTTATTGTATCCCGGTCCATTCTCACTATTCTGGCATCGGGGAAAAGTCTTTTTACCTCCTTTTCCACTTTTTCGGTCCCGAACCCATGCGGAAACAACGCAGCGTGGGCGCAAACCGGGCACCTCTCAGGCAGAGACGTTTCCCAGCCGCAGTAATGGCAGCGGAGGCGGTTGTCTTTTTTATGGTAGGTAAGAGTTACGCTGCACGACACGCACTGGAGCGCCTGACCGCATGCGTTGCAAAGATAGTACTTGTCATAGCCTCTTCTGTTCAAAAACAGGAGGGCCTGCCGGCCTATGCGCATCGTCTCGCCGATTGCCTCCCTGAGTTTGAACGAAAAAATTCCATGCCGCCCTCCCTCACGTTTCATATCCACAACTTCGAAATCCGGCATAGGCTTGTTCATCACCCGACTTGGGAGCGCAATCGAGAGATACCGTTTTTCATTGCATCTGTGCACCGTTTGAATCGATGGGGTGGCTGACCCCATGAGCACGGGCGCGCCCACGATCTTTCCCCTCATCAGGGCCACATCTCTTGCATTGTAGCGCAGGTGGTTTTCCTGCTTGTAGGATGTGTCGTGCTCCTCGTCCACTATGATCAGCTTCAGGTCCTGAACGGGCGTGAGAACCGCAGACCTTGCCCCCAGCACTATTTTCTTCCTGCCCGACCGAATGTCCGCCCATGCGCGCTTGCGCTCCCTTTCAGGTAGAGCGCTGTGCCACACGGCAAGGCTGGCGCCGAATCGTTCCCGGAAAATCGACTCCATTTGCGCGCTGATCCCGATCTCAGGCACCAGTACAAGGGACCCGTTACCGCATTGTGCAGCTTTTTCCATCAAACGAAGGTAGATTTCCGTTTTCCCGCTACCGGTCACTCCATATAAGACAAAGGGCTGGAAACAGGGGTTGTCAATGAAAGGAGCTGTTTGATCGAGGGCGGCGGCCTGATTCTCGGTCAATTCCAGGGCCCAGAGGTTTGAAAATCCCTCCTGCCCCTCTTTGGTCAAAGGGGGGCTTGGAGTCCCCGCTCTACAAGAGGCGGGATAGTCGGTCCCCGGGCTTGTCCGGGACTCTTCGACCGCGATTATGCCGGCCTTGGTGAGCTTTTTTAGCGAATAATCCGGGTTTGCGCACAATTTGCGCAAGTCCCGCAAACAGGCCGTACCGCCTGCCAAACGAAGCAGTCGAACTATTTCCTTTGATTTCTCGGATTTGAGGCTTTCGCAGGCTTTAAAATCGATCAGACGCACGAACTTTATGCCGGGGCCGTTCGGTGCCGGTCCGATCGGCTCGGACCCACCGAACGGAATTACAAGATCGAATACTTGGCTGAGGGGATAAAAATAATACTTGGATATCCAGAGGCACAACTCGAGAAGGTCGGGTGGTATGGCCGGCAGTTCATCGATCGAGTCCCGGATTGGACGGATCTTGATTGTCTCCGGCAGCTCCGGAAGGCAATTTCCAACGCAGACGACGATCCCGGCCGCTTTCCTCTTGCCCAGTTCGACCGCAACTCTGCTCCCGGGATGCACCTTTCCGGCAAGGCGGTCGGGAATCGAGTAGTGAAGCCCCTTATTGAGGGCCGTTCCCATTATGACTACTTCCGCAAACAAATCCGTCATTGTCAGTCTCTGCCGGACATTATCTCATGGTTTTGTCCATCGGGGGTTCCTCCGTGCAGGGCGGCCGAACAAAAGTCCCGCGATTTTTCAAATTCTGAGACAATCGTCTTGGGTACTGATTTAGAGCGGGTAAAATCTGCGGTCCGGAAATTGGCAGGCTTTCCGTCCTTGTATAAATGGAAGTTGAGACAAAAATTTCCGCCCCTGGCCGCCCCTATCGAGCCGATCACCTCTGCCTGGGAAACAGGCGACCCTCGAGTCATCCCACGGCTGCATGAGGAGAGGTTTCCGTACCAACTCGTGTAACCTCCCCGGTGCCGGATTGCAATAGAAAGAACTCTATTGGCGTTCTTTCGGACTGCTGAGACGACCCCGTCCCCGATCGAGCAGACCTCGGTCCCTCTTGGGGCGACATAGTCTATTCCAAGGCGGGGCCGGTAGATCTTAAGGACGGGTTTGATATTCCTGCACTCTTTAGAAGACAACAACTGCCGATGCTGGATGGGACTCTTCAGGAACGCTCGTTTGAGCGATGCTCCTTTTGCATCGAAGTAATCCCACGATCCATCCGGGAGCTGAAATCCAAAAGCCTGGTAGACTTTCCCCGAGACGCTCATTTCGGCGGCAAGGAGGAGAAACTGTTTCCCTTCACTCGACGGGATCGGAGCTTCCTGAAAAAAGGCTGCAAAGCAATCTCCATCCTTCAAGTCGGATGTGAAGTCGATATCATAGGAGAAGATGTCCGCGAGGTTCGAGATAAGCGGCGTCGGCAGCCCACCGGCGATACAGGAATCATAAAAGTTCTCCGACCATGCGCTGCGCACCGTCTTGCCGGACCGTCCGGCGGCGGTTTCACCGGACCCGCATTCCCATCCGGTTGAGTTTTTCCTCAGTCTATAGGAGGGCCCGTCGGACTGCAGGTAAACTACCTCTACAGGAATAGCGTCCGCCCGGCTCAGTATCAAAATCAGCTCGTCACCTTCATGGATTCGGTCGAATGGGGCGGATGCGCAGGCCTTGCGCCAGTCATCCGAATACGAGCCAGGCATGCCGGAGGTCTCAACAATTCCCGCCAGAGTATCGCCGGAATGAAGGACCAGATGGCGGATTTCAAACGTGTCGGGGGCCTCGGGCTTGTGTGCGGTCGCCGCCATCTGAGACGGCGACCCAATTGGTTTGGAAACAACCGTTTCGATTGCCGGTCTTTGCTGAGGAGGATTTGCCTTTGGCCTGTTAAGCTTTCTGTAAATCCCGAAGCCCATCCCCATGATGAGCAAAATAATAAATAAATGCCGGCCACGAAAACGCCTCTTAGGCGAGACCATGTAAAAAGCACTCCCTGAAGAGTTCTTCACCCCAAGCTTTTTCATCTGGCTCGATGACATCACGGGCACACAAGGCGATAATGGTTTGGAAGAATTTGAAAAGGTGACTGTTCATTATTATCACATCAGTGAACATGGGTCAAAATCAATCAATCCCGCTGGAAATCCGTTGCAAGACACAGTAAAATGATCCGCCAAGTTTTTTGGAAATTACCCATGACAAGTCAACCTCTTGTATGCCTGCTGAAGAAAACTCATGCATGATAGAACCGAGGAGGGGCAGACATGAAGAAAGTCTGCCCCACCTTGCAATCCTGGTTTTCAGTCCGGAAGACCTGGCTTCATTTTCAGCCTGTTTCTCACAACCTCTCAGGCACACGCATAACCTTTATCTTTCCGAGGTTTTCACAGGCGCCTGTGAAGGGGCGCGAGTCGCGATTGCCGGTCCGATGCTGGGCGCTCCCCAGGCGGTTCTCGTTCTCGAGAAAATGATCGCCCTTGGGGCAAGGAGATTTATCGCGGCGGGTTGGTGCGGCTCTCTGCGCAATGAGGTGAGAATTGGCGACGTTGTCCTTCCTTCAGGGGCGATTTGCGAGGAAGGGACTTCCGGTCACTATCCAGGGGTTATGCGTGCTCCATCTTCAGAGTTGTTCAATTCACTAAAATCAGCTCTGGCATCAACGGGTCAGGCAATCCATGAGGGGACCGTCTGGACAACCGATGCGCCGTTTCGCGAGACCTGCTCCAAAATCAAAGCCTTCCAGTCGCAGGGCGTTTTGGCGGTCGATATGGAAACCTCCGCCCTTTTTTCCGTATCGCAGTTTCGAGGGGTCCATCTTGCCGCAGTTCTGGTCGTTTCGGACGATCTTTCGGGCCTGAAATGGGTACATGGATTTCGAGATCCCCAATTCCATGAATCACGAAAAAGAGTTATAAAATCAATACTGACGACTATTGGCCGGATGCAGCAGGTGACCGGAGACGGATGGGCCGGATGATCGATAAAGAAGATATTGTCGCAAGAATTAAAGATCTTCGCAGACTTCTCGATTTCCACAATTATCGTTACTACGTCCTCGATCAGCCTGAAATAAGCGACGCTGAATATGACAAAATCTTCCGCGAACTGGTTGATCTCGAAAACAGGAACCCCGAACTAATAACGCCCGATTCGCCGACACAGCGCGTTGGGTTTGCGCCGATTGACAAATTCCACCCTTTTCGGCATGAGATACCCCTGCTAAGCCTTGAAAATGCGATGAACACGCAAGAGGCCCTTGATTTTGACCGCAGAGTCCGCAAGCTTCTTGGAACCAGCCCCCTGCAAGTTGACTACGTTGCAGAGCTTAAAATGGATGGACTCGCCGTCGAACTGGTTTATGAAAATGGGGTGCTTACCGGCGCAGGTACTCGAGGTGACGGATTTACGGGTGAAGATGTTTCACAGAATGTCAAAACGATTCGCGCAGCGCCATTGCGGCTTTTTTCTCATCCGGGGGAAAATGCACTTCCGGTCAAACTTGCCGTCCGTGGCGAAGTTTTTATGGAAAAACGCGACTTCGAAGCTCTCAACGAAGAACGAGGCAAACGCAGCGAGCCTCTTTTCGCCAACCCAAGGAACGCAGCCGCAGGGTCTCTTCGCCAGCTTGACCCATCCATTACGGCCAGCCGGCCCCTTCGCGCCTTCTTCTACGGCATAGGAACGTTTGTGGCTGAAAAAGAGTTCGTGACGCAGATCGAGATGCTTAACCAGCTTCAACGTTGGGGACTTCCGGTAAATCCGGGATCGCGGCTCTGCCATGGCATCGGGGAAGCCATCGGCTACTATGAAAAATTGGTTGAAGACCGTGAATCCCTCCCCTACGAGATTGACGGGGTGGTAATAAAAGTAAACAACCTGGTCTGGCAAAGACAGCTCGGCGACAAATCCCGCAGCCCCCGCTGGGCGGTCGCCCTAAAATTCAGTCCGGACGAGGTACAGACTCACGTGCGGGATATCGGCGTAAACGTCGGCAGAACTGGAATTATTACTCCGGTGGCTTTTCTTAACCCCGTCCTGGTAGGTGGGGTTACAGTCAAGCGCGCAACACTCCACAATATTGATGAAATCGAGAGAAAAGACATACGGAAAGGCGACGCCGTTATCCTTCACAGGGCTGGAGAGGTGATCCCTGAGGTGATCGAGGTAATTAAAGCGAGTAGAACGGGAGAGGAAAAACCTTTCCATATGCCGGAGCGGTGCCCGGAGTGCGGCGCGCAGGTAGTGAGGCTGCCCGATGAGGCATTCCACAGGTGTGTGAACCGTAACTGCCCGGCTCAAATCAAAGGTTCGATAGTGCATTTCGCAAGCCGCGTCGCTATGGACATAAATGGCCTTGGCGAGCGGATAGTGTCGCGGTTCATCGATGGTGGGATTATCCGAACAGTTTCGGATCTCTACAGGCTCCGGATGGAAGACCTCGAGAATCTTGCCGGCTTCGGGAACAAATCTGCTCGAAATCTGCTCAACGCAATCAATGGGAGCAAACATACAACGCTTTCCAGGTTCCTGTACTCGCTGGGCATTAGCCACGTGGGGACCTTCATGGCCGACCTTCTTGCAAACGCTTTCGGCTCTATTGATAATGTCCGTTCGGCACAGCCTGAGGAATTGCAACAGATTCAGGGAATAGGAGAAAAAGTTGCAACTGCTGTAGTGACTTACTTTTCAAATCCGGAGAACGGCAGGCTGATAGATGATCTGGTGGATTTGGGAGTGACAATTGAAAATCCACAACCTGCCCGTCTCGCTCAGAGCGGCTTTTGGTTAGGGAAGACAGTTGTCTTTACCGGGGCTCTTTCCTCGATGACTCGGCAGGAGGCAGGGGAGAAAGCAACAGCAAAAGGCGCACGGGTTACGGACAGCGTCAGCAGCAAAACCGATGTCCTCGTCGCCGGCACGGACCCTGGCTCCAAAGTGGCCAAGGCTCAGAAGCTGGGAGTAAGGATAATGAACGAGGATGAATTTATCGGTATGTTAGATAAGAACACTCTTCCGGCGGAGGCCTAAATGAAAAAACGTCGGGTGCACGTCTGGATTACGGGAAGGGTCCAGGGCGTTTTCTTCCGGGCGTATACCCGTGACGCCGCGCAACTGATCGGGGTCACGGGATGGGTTCGAAACCTGCCTGATGGCAGAGTGGAGGCTGTTTTCGAAGGAGTGTCGGACAAGGTCGAAAGAATGATAGAGTGGTGTCGCGAGGGAAGTCCGATGAGCCGGATCGAAAGGGTCGATCTCCTCGAGGAAGTCTATATCGGTGATTTTGACGGACTTGCGATCACGCACTGAGAGGTTTCTTATTCACTTCACCTTGACCGGGGCACCGATAGCATCAGCTCCGTTTACTCTTTCCTTGAGTTCTTTGCCGACTTTGAAGAAGGGCAATTTCTTGGACGATACTTCAATCAATACGCCGGTTTTGGGGTTTCTGCCTTTATATCCCTCATAGTCTTTCACCTTAAAGCTGCCGAACCCGCGGATTTCCAGACGGTCCGAGCTAACGAGCGCCTGTTCCATACTCTGAAACGATACGTTGACCGCGGTTTCTGCAGCTTTCAACGTGATTCCCTCTGCCTTGGCCAATGCCTCGATCAACTCACTCTTCGTCATGATAGGGACTCCTTGAAAAGTAAATCAGCGTAACTTTTCGATCACCTTCATATTTCCCATATATGGACGCAAAACTTCAGGGATAACGACAGTTCCGTCCTCCTGCTGGTAGTTTTCAAGAATAGCCACCAGAGTTCGGCCAACTGCCAGCCCCGACCCGTTGAGCGTATGAAGCAGGTCAGTACGGTTTCGCCCGCTTCGGCGGAAACGGATATTGGCGCGCCGGGCCTGAAAATCCTCAAAGTTGCTGCAAGATGATATTTCCCGGTATGTATCCTGGCTGGGAAGCCACACCTCGATATCGTAAGTCTTGGATGAGGAAAAGCCCATGTCGCCCGTGCAAAGCAGAATGACCCGATAGTGGATTCCCAGTTCCTGAAGAATTGTTTCCGCGTCCTTGAGAAGTCTTTCAAGCTCAGGGTATGAATCCTCAGGGCGGGTGAATTTGACGAGTTCAACCTTGTTGAACTGATGTTGCCTTATCAAACCGCGTGTGTCTTTTCCGTGAGAGCCGGCTTCGGAGCGGAAGCACGGAGTATAGGCCGTATAGTACCGGGGCAGAACGGACTCCTCGAGAATCTCCTCGCTGTGAATATTGGTAACGGGCACTTCTGCGGTTGGAACCAGCCAATAATCCCATCCGTCGATCTTGAACAAATCCTCGCTGAACTTGGGAAGCTGCCCGGTGCCCCTCATGCTCGAGCTGTTCACCATGAAGGGCGGAAGGACTTCGGTATAGCCGTGGCGCTTTGTATGAATGTCTATCATGAAGGAGATCAAAGCGCGTTCCAATGCAGAGGCGGCGCCCCAATAGAGAGTGAACCGCGCCCCGGTAATTTTTGCGCCACGCTCGAAATCAAGAATGCCAAGCCCCTCCCCGATTTCCCAGTGAGGCCTAGGCTTGAAATCAAAAGCCGGTTTTTCCCCCCAGGTACGGATTTGCTCGTTGTCCTTCTCATCGCTGCCAACAGGCACCGAGTTGTCGGGCATATTCGGGATGATCAGGAGAAGGTCCCTGAACTTATGCTCCACTTCGGCCGACTGCTCATCGAGTACTTTGATTTGCTGGCCCAGTTCCTTCATTTCTTCTACGAGAATCGAAGCGTCTTTTTTCTCTTTCTTCAGTTTGGATATTTCCTCGGACGCAACATTTCGCCGGTGCTTCTTCTGCTCCACATCGACCAAAATGCGCCGCCTTGTTTCATCCAGTTCCAAAAAGGGCTCAAGGTTCAGATCTGACTGGCGGTTTTTCAGCATCTGTCGCACCAGCCCGATGTTTTCTCGCACGAATTTCACATCCAGCATGATTGAGGCCTCTAGGGAATATTTTTTGCCTATTTTTTCAGGAGCTTGGACAAGGGCCTTTTTACACTTAAACCGTGCACTTGTCAATTCTTTTCGTTACTTCAATAAGTTGGATCATAAACAAGAAAGGAGTCTGAAAAAGCCTTTGGATTAGTCAAATTTCGAACTGATCACATTGACACTGTAGTTGCTGAGGGTACTCACCTCGGGAAGATCATGGAAAACGAGCATGAAAGGCGCCTTTCCGGCCGGAGGAATCCCGACGTCTTTGAGGTTTTTGCCCTCCTGGTTCATCATTTTTTCCTGCAACTCAGACAGATTGAGGTTAGTTATTTCTTTGCGCGTGAAAGAATTGCCTACATAGCAGCGCTGGATTTGTGCGACCGTATCCTTACTGTTGAACAGCTTGCCTTCGATCATTATGAAGCTGACGGGTTTGTCGGAGCCGTTGAGAACTTCGCCCTCAATTACGAGCACCTGCCCGGAGTGAACGTTTTCCAAGTAGTAAGCCTGAACGCTGTCAGTGATCGTGATGACAGGTTTCGCAGGTTCTGTTGGGGCGGGGTTTTTGCTCGTTAAAACCGGAAGCCAGCCTCCTGGCCCGAAAACCAAAGCAACAATAACGATTATCAGGACTGCGACAGCTACGGCAAGCAAGATCTTTTTCTTTGAAGACCGCGATTCCCCTTTTGCCGGCGCAGGGGCCTTGCGAATCTCACCATGTACGGTCCCGGGAATGAAAGCGCTTTCCTCATCGGAGATTTCGATATGAATGAGGCCGTCTTCATCGGGCAGTTCTACCAGGAATATGTTCTTGCATTGGGAACACCTCACCTTGTTGCGAGGTTTGTTCAGTTTGTCGGAATCTATTCGAAACTTTGCTCCACAGGACTCACAGGTTATCACCATTGTGGCCATCTATCTTTTTCCTTCCGCAAACGAATATTATCCCGAGACGGTCTTGTCGAACACGACTTCATAGATGGCCGGCAGGTTTCTGTGATTCTCGGAGAAATCCAGTCCATAGCCGACCAGAAAACCCTTGGCCACCGTCATTCCGACATAATCGATGGGAACTTCGACCTCGCGGCGTTCAAGTTTATCCAAAAGAGCGCACACTTTTACGGATTCAGGGCACAGGTTCGAGACATGATCAAGGAGCCACTTGAGAGTGACACCGGAGTCGACTATATCCTCTACGACCAGCACATGGCTTCCCTGCAAAGGAAGCTCTACGTCCTTTGTGATCCTGACATTTCCACAAGTCTGGGTCTTATTCCCGTAGCTGGCCAAGCGAACGAAGTCCAATTTGACGGGAAGATCAAGACGCCTTGCCAGATCGGCCATAAAAATAAAGGCCCCCTTAAGAATACCGATCAGGACAAGATTCTTGCCTTTATAGTCACGGTTTATTCGCTCCGCCAGGTGATCGACACACCTGCTGAGCTGATCGGGTGAAATGCGCTCCGAAAGTTGATAACCAGCCATAGGGTATACCTCTCAAAGAGTTAACAAAACACCTATCTATTCCAACAATCGTGCATTCTACTGAAAACAATACTAAATTTCAATTCCATTCCAAGCGGCTTCATTACGAAAATAGTCTTCTTTCAGGCAGGCCGGAGAATGAATAAGTCGGGGGAAACCACGCGCTTTATAGACAGGATTTTGTTTTCCCTTCTTCTTTTATATGTTATCTTGCGCCGGTATGATTCAAACCTGACAATCATTCTGACCGGAGGAAACAAATGCGTGAGAAGGTCGAGCAAGCGCTTGCCAAGATAAGACCCATGCTGGAGAAAGACGGCGGAAGTGTTGAGTTGATAGCGGTTGATGGTTCTGTTGTCAAAGTGCGGCTGACCGGGGCCTGCCGGGGCTGTCCCATGAGCCAGATGACTTTGAAGTCGGGTATCGAACGAATCATTAAACAGGAAATCCCCGAGGTCACCGAAGTTGTCGCCGTTTAGCGCCCAAGCGGAGCTGAGGCATTCGAGCATAGCCTCAGCTTTTGCTTTTGGCCGTCTACGCACTTTGGCTTACCTATTGTAAGGCTCACCTTTTATAATCGTTAAAGCGCGATAGAGCTGCTCAACGAGCACCAGGCGGGCGAGGTCGTGGGGAAGGGTCATCTTCGACAAAGAGAGTACGTCGTGGGCGCCTTTCAGCAATTGGGAGGATAGCCCGACCGGTCCGCCCACTGCCATCCAGAGGTCCGATATTGCCGAGGCTATCAGTTTTTCCATCAGCTTTGACAGCCCGAGGGAATCGAGATCGCGCCCTCTTTGGTCCCACACGATCAGATGTCCCTGGCGCCCAGCCAATTTAAGGATGCGCTCGCTCTCACGCTCACGGACGAGCCGGTCCCCGGCAGCGGCTGTGATCTTCTCTGCCTTTATGTAGTGAATCTCCACCGGACAGTAATGCCGAAGTCTTTCCAGGTAACGGCCTATTGCAGACTCTATGTCGCCAAAGGCCGTCTTGCCGACGAATACCAGATGAATGCGCATGCCGTTCTTACCGATGTTTGGGCGCAACCGCCGCCATCAGGAATTCCCGGTTTCCCTTCGGCCCCAGTATGGGGGATGGAGTTATTCCGACCACCTCAAATCCAAGCCCGGCTGTAAATTTAGCCAGCGCATCGCACACCTCCTCGTGTATGCGGGGGTCCCGAATGACTCCTGCGCCCTTCGATGCCTGCTCGCGGCCTGCTTCGAACTGCGGTTTTATGAGTGCGACGAGCACCGCTTCGGATTCCAGAAAATTGAGCACGGATGGAATCACCAGCTTGAGAGAGATGAACGATGTGTCGATGACGGCTATCTGAACAGGATCGGGTATGAGTTCGGCAGGCAGGTGCCGGATGTTGTTCCTTTCAAGCGGGATCACACGCGGGTCGTTCCTTAGTTTGAGCGCAAGCTGGCCATATCCGACATCAACTGCATAGACCCTGCGTGCTCCAAGTGAGAGCAGACAATCAGTAAAACCTCCCGTTGAGGAGCCGACATCCATAGCAATCCGGCCGGAAACTTCGATTGAAAACGCACGGATCGCATGTTCGAGCTTCAGACCGCCCCGGCTTACGTAAGGGATTGCGTCCGCTATAATACTAATCTCTGAGTCTTCGGGGACTTGATGTCCGGCCTTGGTCAGAACCCGGCCGTTCACCAGGACTTTTGCAGCCAGAACAAGCGACTGAGCGCGTTGGCGAGTAGGGGCAAAACCTTTATCGACGAGCAGTTTGTCCAATCGCTCGGAGGACTTGGCCATGACTGAAATCTAACAATTTAAGGGCAGCACTCTCAATGGCATCGGAGTCGATTCCACAGAGATTTCTCAATATGGTCTGGCTTCCATGAAGAACAAAACAATCCGATACGCCCAAACGCTTTAATGCCTTCGGGAAAAACGATTCTTCCTCGAACATTTCCAGGACCGCGCTTCCAAAGCCACCCATGAGTGCGTTCTCTTCAACAGTAATAACCCTGCCCGTCTTCTCAGCCCAGGTCATGATCAATTCACGATCAAGAGGCTTTACAAAGCGGGCATTTATGACCGCCGCGTCAATCCCTTCCGAATCGAGCCGCTCAGCGGCTTCAATTGCAGGCAGCACCGTGGAACCGATGGCCACTATGACCAGATCTTTCCCCGGCCGCAGGAGTTCGCCCTTCCCTATCTCCAGTGACTTGAGTTCGTCATCGAGCTTTACGCCGATAACGTTTCCTCTGGGATAGCGCACGGCAGCCGGACCGTCGTGATCGACCGCCGTCTTCAACATATGCTGAAGCTCGTTTTCATCCTTTGGGGCCATCACCACCATATTAGGCATGGAGCGCAGATACGACAGGTCGAACAGACCATGGTGTGTCGGCCCATCTTCGCCCACTATCCCGGAACGGTCCATTGCAAAGACCACCGGAAGGTTCTGAAGGCAGACATCGTGCAATATCTGGTCATAAGCTCGCTGGAGAAAAGTGGAGTAGATGGCCACCACCGGCTTGAAACCCTCAGTGGCAAGGCCGGCCGCAAAGGTTACAGCATGCTGTTCTGCGATACCGACGTCGAAAAACCGCTCGGGAAAGGTCTTGGCGAAGCAGTCAAGCCCGGTACCCTCGATCATTGCGGCCGTAATGCCGATCAATTTGGGGTTGGTGTCAGCCAGCTTCTTCATCGCCTTGCCGAAAATTTTGGTATAGGAGAGGCCATTGGAGTTGGTGCTCTTGCCGGTTGCTATATCAAACGGCCCCACCCCATGGAACCTCGTGGGGTCCTTTTGAGCAGGCTCGTAGCCCTTTCCTTTTTTGGTCAGCACATGAATCAGAACAGGACCGTCCACATTGCGCGCTATTTCGAATGTCGTTATCAATTTGTCAAGACGATGCCCGTTTATAGGGCCGATATACTGAAACTCGAGGGCCTGGAACAGCATTCCCGGCGTAAAAAAGCTGATCAGCGAATCAACGCTGCGTCTCAAAACCTGGAGGATATTCGGGCCGATTCCGGGGATCGATTTGAGGACATCCTCCATCTCCCTCTTCAAATACATCAAGGTTTTTCCCGAAAGCTTGCGGCTCAGAAATGAAGAAAGAGCTCCAACATTGGGAGAAATGGACATCTCGTTGTCGTTGAGGACCACGATGAGGTTTCTGGCGAGGTCCCCGGCGTTATTGAGCCCCTCGAAAGCCATTCCGCCGGTCATGCTGCCGTCACCGATCACGGCAATCGCCCGAGCTTGGCTTCCCTTAAGATGATTGGCGACCGAAATACCCAGGCTGGCGGATATCGAAGTGCTGGAGTGGCCTGTCCCGAAAGCGTCATACCTGCTCTCGGAGCGCTTGGGGAAACCACTTATTCCGCCGTACTGACGCAGGGAACCAAAGTCCTTTTGACGCCCGGTCAGAAGCTTGTGTGCATAAGCCTGATGGCCTACGTCCCATATGAAACGGTCGTATGCCGCATCGAATACGTAATGAAGGGCTATTGTCAGTTCCACTACACCGAGACAAGGAGCGAGGTGCCCGCCGTTTTCGGCAACAGTGCCTATGATGCGAGCACGTATTTCTTCAGCCAGATCGAGAAGTTGCTGGTAAGACAGGCCTCTTAGCTGATGGGGAAGTTCGATACTGGAAAGGCACCCTTTGCCCATCGGTTTGTTTTTCAATTTAATCCCTCTAATTAAATTCGTTGCCTTATCAGTTTACACCAATTAATGAAAAACCCTGAGATAAGTCAAGATATTTTATCCGAATTATCCTCTACGCACCAACAAGTACCGGGCGATGGCCCGCAACGGTTCAGCCTTTACGTCAAAACCCGCCAGCGCCTCAAAGGCACTCTCCACATGCTCTTTTGCTGCATCCTTGGATCGAGCAATGCCCAGCAGGGCGGGATAAGTCATTTTGTTTTTGGCCGCGTCTGATCCCGGTGTCTTGCCCATGATTGCGGGGTCTCCCTCAACGTCAAGAAGGTCGTCGGTAATCTGAAACGCAAGCCCGATGTGATGGCCGTAATTCTTTAACGCACTTGTCTGGTCTTGTCCACCACCGCCAAGAATAGCCCCGATCTCCAGTGAGGCCGAAAGCAAAGCTCCAGTTTTATGGATGTGCATGTACTCAACTGTCGCGAGGTCCACCTTTCGGTTTTCACATTCCAGATCGATTACCTGTCCTCCGATCATTCCCCTGTAGCCGGCAGCCTTGACGGCAATCCGGATCACTTCCGTCACTTTATTCGGACTCACACCGCTGAGCGCGAAATATTCAAAAGCTTCCGTCAACAGGGCGTCTCCTGCCAGAATGGCGATCGCTTCCCCGAACACTTTGTGATTGGTGGGGACCCCTCGCCTGAAATCGTCATTGTCCATGGCAGGCAGGTCGTCATGGATCAGAGAATAGGTGTGAATCATCTCGAGGGCGCAAGCAGCCGGAAGGACCGGCTCAATCTCGCCGCCTACCACTTCCGCCGATGCCAGACACAGGATCGGACGCAGCCGCTTTCCTCCGGCAAACAGGCTATAGCGGGCAGCTTCGATTACTCTTTTTTGAAGCCCGGAGGCGACCGGAAAAATCTTCTCCAGCGCCCTCTCAACAAGCTGCTTTTGCCGGCTCAAATAAGCCTTAAGGTCGAATTCACCCATAGAAGCCTACAGTACTGGTTAACTTTGCAAAAGCCCAAAGATTAGAGAACATCAAATAATAATAACATGGCCGAGTTGCAACTTCCAGCTACAAGTAGCTAAGCGTGTTTCCGGCGCAACTCGCCCAAACCCAAGAATTACCCCTTCTGCCCCGCGTTGGTCTGAGCAGGCTCGAAAGGCGCGGATTCCCACCCGCCCTGCTGGTCTTTAAGGAGCACCTGTACCTTGGTTTCGGCCTCTTCGAGTTTCTTGTGGCAAAACTGAGCAGTTCGAATCCCCTCGGAGAAACATTCCATTGCCTCTTCAAGGGGCAAGTCCCCCTTCTCCAGCTTTTCCACGAGATCCTGAAGCTTTTTCAGAGCTTCTTCAAACAGATCACTTTTTTTCTTTGCCACGGAGTCACCCTTCCTATTCCGTCTGAACGTTTTCGGCCTTATCGACCATACACTCCAGCCGGCCGTCGGCAAGCCGCACAGCAACACGATCTCCAGGCCCGGTTTCCGTGTAGCTCCTGATCACTTTGCCATCCGCGATTCTATACGTAATCGAATACCCGCGCAAAAGAACCGAAAGCGGACTAAGCGCCCCCAGACGCGAGACGTTATGCTCATACCTGAGCCTGTACCCATCTAAAATCCGGTGATGATGGAGCGTAAGCTCTTTGCACAGGCGGTTTAGCTCCGCTCGGCCCTTCTGGATGCGGGCCTCCGGATTCAGATACAGCAGCCTGCCGCCCAGATGGCTGTACGAAACGCGCATCTTCTCAAGGCGCCTCTGGATGGCAAGAGTCAGGCGTTGCAGGCGATCGTCGAGAGTGAGCCTCAGATTCTCGAGGCGTCTTTTAGGATGCGTTATCCGGCTCTCCAGGTATTTTAGCCTCAAGGCCAGATTCTCGAGTCTTGCCTTTACGATCTGGACCAACCGATCCCTGCCGCCATGCAGGTCGCGATGGAACTGCTCGAGCCTCTTTACCACCCACTCGGCCGCACCGGTCGGTGTGGGCGTTCGAAGGTCCGCAACCATATCTGCTATTGTAAAATCAATTTCATGGCCTACCGCTGAAATTACCGGAATCGAAGACCCGGAAATCGCCCGGGCTACAACCTCCTCGTTAAACGCCCACAGGTCTTCTATGCTTCCCCCTCCGCGCCCGACAATCACAACATCCCACTCGTGGCGCCAGGTAAGCAGGTTGGCCGATCCAATGGCTTCAGCTATTTCAAGCCGAGCCTCGGGTCCCTGCACGGCCACCGGGAAAAGTGTGACCGAAACGGGATAAGGGCTTCTCTGGAGCACCTTGAGAATGTCCCGGATTGCGGCGCCGCTTTTTGAAGTAATCAGGCAGACATTCTGAGGGCAAAGCGGAAGGACTTTCTTTCGGTCCGCGTCGAACAGACCTTCGGCCTCGAGCTTCCTCTTCAAGGCCTCGAAAGCGAGCTGCAGGTCGCCAACCCCGAGGGGCTCCATTACCTCTAGGATTAACTGGTATTCGCCCCTGGGTTCATAGACGCTCAGACGGGCCTGGCAAATGACCTGCATTCCCGATTCGGGGACAAACCGCAGGAAGCGGTTTTGCGCTCGAAAAAAGACCGCGTTGATCTGGCTCTGCGCATCCTTGAGCGTGAAATAAAAATGTCCCGAAGCCGGGACCCGAAAATTAGAGATCTCACCTTTAACCCAGACAAACGGGAACCTCTCCTCCAATAGCGCCTTCACCTGCTGGTTAAGCTTGCTAACGGTAAGTATTCCGCTCTCGTCTTCAATGTGCAACTGGAGCATTTCGCTCTTCTCTCAGATCAACCACTCATCCGATCGGGGCTGTTATACGAATTCGCGTTCAAAATGCATCCCAAACGATGGGTTTCGTTCCGCCTGGCGGGACTCCACCCATCCTACAAATCTATCGGGCTTCGACCGGCAGTTACCGGAACAGTTTCGGGTCCATTGCGTCCCGCAGTCCCTCACCGACCAGGTTGTAGGCGGTGATGCTCATAAATATCGCAAACCCGGGGAAAACGGTCAGCCACCATGCAAATTCAATATAGTCACGGCTCTGGGAAAGAATCTCGCCCCAACTCGGAGCCGGCGGCGGCACGCCGAACCCCAGAAAACTCAAGCTCGACTCGGTAAGGATGGCCCCCGCAATTCCAAAGACCGCCGAGACCAGGACCGGGGCCATTGCGTTCGGAAGCATGTGTAGAAAGATTATACGCCTGTGTGAAGCGCCAAGAGCGCGTAGCGCAGTAATGAAGTCGAGCTGTTTGAGCTTGAAAAATTCGGCGCGCACGAATCGCGCGAATCCGGTCCATCCAGTCAGGCCGATTACAACCATGATGTTGTAGATACTCGGCGGCAGGAACGCAATTATAGCGATAATCAGGAAAAATGTGGGGATAGTGAGCATGATCTCGATTGCACGGCTTATAACTATATCGGGCCACCCGCCAAAGTAGCCTGCGAGCGCCCCCAACAGGACCCCTATGATCATCGCTATTCCTACGGCAACGAAACCCACCGAAAGAGAAATGCGCGCCCCGTGGATCATTCTGCTCAGCACGTCCCGGCCGCTGTCGTCGGTGCCGAACCAGTGACTGGAGTCGGGGGGAGCAAGGTACTCCAGCAGGTTGTATTCAGTCGGTGAATATTTCACGACGGGCCATATGGCTATCGCCTCTTCTTTTCCGGCAACATGCTGGTAAACGAAGGGAGCTTTTTTCTTCAGGTCCTTCCAGACAAAGGAACCAACCTTTTCCGCGCCCGAAAAGACGGGAAAATAGACTTTGCCCTGGTGGTAAAACAAGATGGGTTTGTCGCTCGCGAGCAGATTCGCAAAAATGGCGACAAAAAACAGAAATATTGTTATCCACAACCCAAGGACGGCCAGCTTTCTCTTTTTGAAATGGTAGCTGACCATTTTCCAGTAGGTATTGGGGACCTCGCCCTTTGCCTCTGATAGTGTTTCCAGAACTTGAAAATCCAGAGTTGTTACCGGATCAGTCATTATTCCAAACCAGTTTGACTTCGTTTATTCCAGCTTGATACGCGGATCCAGCGCTGCATACAGAATATCGGAAATAAGCAGTCCGATCAGGGTGAGTAAGGCCGAGATCGCGGTAATCGCCATTATAACGGGATAGTCGCGGCTGAGTACGGACTCGAACCCAAGCTGCCCCATCCCGGGGACCGAAAAGATGCTTTCTATGATCACGCTTCCGCCGAACATGGAAGGTAAAAGAAAGGCAAGCAGCGTTATAAGCGGGAGCAGAGCATTGCGGAAAGCGTGTTTGAATATCACCACACGTTCGCTCAGGCCTTTTGCCCTGGCCGTCCTTACATAGTCTTCCCGGATGACCTCGAGCATAGCCGCCCGCGTCAGTCTTGAAAGGTAGGCCAGCCCGCCGTATGTAAGACAGACGACCGGAAGCACCATGTGCCACATCCGGTCGATCAGCCAGGGCAGCAGACCCATCGTCTCGCTGCCTATCGACGATATGCCGTAGACCGGGAAAACGTCCCAGAAATCCCCCCCTCCGAAGAGCATTATGAGCAGCACGGCCACCCAGAAACTCGGAAGCGAATAGAGGAAGAAGAATCCAACTGTCAATATCTTGTCCACAAACGACCCCTCATGAGTCGAGGAATAGATGCCGCAGGGTATTGCGATCAGATAGACCAGAAAGATCGAGATTATGTTGAGTTGAATCGTTATGGGCAGCCGTTCGGAAATCTTATCCCACACATTGCGGTGGTCTTTATACGAGAACCCGAAATCGAGGGTGAAGATGCGTTTTACCCACAGAATGTATTGCAACGGCAGGGGCTTGTCCAACCCGTAGAGTTCTTTTGTCTGCTCGATGATCTGCTGGGAAAAAGCCTTATTGCCGAGTTCCGCCTGCCCTTTGCCCATCTGCAGTTTGAGCATCGCGGGATTTCCGGGCGCCAGATGGATAATGACAAAAGTTATAAGAGTTATCCCCAGAAGGGTCGGAATGATCTGGAGCATCCTCTTGATCAGATAGGATTTCATCTAGTGTCCTGAGTTAGTAATTCGCTAGTGTCCTGAGTCTAAAGTTCATAACATATAATTCAAGCCTGGGAATTGAGCCAACGCCTATGTCACCCCGGCCCCCGGCCCCGGACTGGACACTTCCGGGGTGACGGACACTTCCGGGGCAGGGTTCGCCGGGGTCCAGAAGTGACTGAAAGTTATTAAAAATACTGGATTCCGGCTCCCGGACTGGACACTTCCGGGACAGGCCCCGCCGGAATGACGGCCTAAGTACTCGGGACTCATGTTGTGTCTCTTTGACTCAGGACACCAGGGCAACGCCGTCCTTGTCTATTGTCCATCCGGAAACTCCGGGCGGAAACTATCTATTGTTCTTTTCGAATCACAAACCCCATGTCCGCAAAGTCACGCAAACAGAACGGGCTTTCGGCGTCAAACCAGTCCTCGATCAGGCGATAGGAAATCGAAATCGGCGTGGATAGCTTTACTACTCCGTTTTCAACGGCTTCACGCAGTTCGCGGCGTCCAAACCAGCGCGCGTCTTCCAGTTCTTCATCTCCAAGCTTTATCCGCCGATCTTGGGTTTCAGCCGTAAATCCCAGCATCAGCGAGCAGGGAAACGGCCAAGGCTGTGTGGAATGATACCGGATGTTTTTAACACGAAGCCCGACCTCCTCAAAGACCTCACGCGCCACGGCGCCCTCGGCGCTCTCGCCCGGTTCCACGAATCCCGCCAAAACGGAGTACATGCGCTCCGGCCAAATGTGCTGCCTTCCCAGCAGGCACTTTTCACCAGACCTTATCAGAACGATTACGGCCGGGTCAGTGCGAGGGAAATGCACCACCCCGCACTGTGGATTCACGCAGGCGCGGCAGTGCCCGCCTTCTCTGATTTCGTTTCGGCCTCCGCAGACGCCGCAAAAATGATTGCGTTGATTCCAGTACGCCAGAGTTTTGGCGTAAGCCAGAAGCGCTCCGTCATCTCGCGAAAGCAAAGGGGCAACGGCTCGAAGATCCCTAAACCGCCCCACATGGCCAAAAGCGCCGTGGGCTCTTTCATCCACGTCAACAGCAAAATAAGAGTGGTCGTTCTCTTCGCCAAGAAAAAAAGTGGAATCCGCTTCCGCGTGCCCCTCCAACTGCTTCCACTCCAGCAGAACAGGCCCGGGGGCCTCGCCTTCGGCAACGAGCACTTTAGACTGCCACACAGCCACGAAAAACGATCCGGGGTTGTGCATCCGCCGGGCAATCCAATCCGGGTCTTTGCGCCGATTGTGAGCGCGGTCCAGACCCTGTGCCACAAACATGTTTTTTGAGGAGTTTTGAAAATTATCTATCATACGAATTCGCGTTCAAAATGCATCCCAAACGATGGGTTTCGTCCCGCCTGGCGGGACTCCACCCATCCTACAAATCTGGATTCCGGCCTGAACCCTCACTACGTTCGGATTCGCGTTAACACTTCTGGCCGGCGTTAAACGCTTCAAGTTCGCGTCCGATTATCTGTGAGGACGCGCCGGAATGACGGGCTTGAGGTCCTTATCTATCGGAACTTAGTTGCCAGTGCACCAGTACGTTGTCACCAACCTTATCACATGTTGTAGGGAATCGTCAGCCCTGCCCCCGGACTAGAAACTTCCGGGACAGGGTTGGCCGAGTCCAGTGCTTTTAACCAACTGAAAAAAACTCTGGATTCCGGCCTGAACCCTCACTACGTTCGGATTCGCGTTAACACTTCTGGCCGGCGTTAAACGCTTCAAGTTCGCGTCCGATTATCTGTGAGGACGCGCCGGAATGACGGGCTTGAGGTCCTTATCTATCGGAACTTAGTTGCCAGTGCACCAGTACGTTGTCACCAACCTTATCACATGTTGTAGGGAATCGTCAGCCCTGCCCCCGGACTAGAAACTTCCGGGGCAGGGTTGGCCTAGTCCAGTGCTTTTAACCAACTGAAAAAACTCTGGATTCCGGCTCCCGGACTGGACACTTCCGGGACAGGCCCCGCCGGAATGACGGGCTTGAGGTCCTTATCTATCGGAACTCAGTTGACAGTGCACCAGCGCACTTGCCGTTTCATTATGCCGATTTGCGTTCAAGTCAGATGCTCCGGGAGGGTATAAAACCCTCCCCTACGAAACGTAACTCGTCAATGACATAGGGACGGGGCGGTGGGACCGCCGGCCGGGATCAGCGCAGCAAGAACGCCGCTGGCACCGGCATACGCCGGTACGGCGTCGGGCCTCCCATCTTCTACCGGTTTGCGTTCAAGTCAGATGCTCCGGGAGGGTATAAAACCCTCCCCTACGAAACGTAACGCGTCAATGACATAGGCGCGGGGCTAATCCCCGCCCAATCTTGAAGGCAAATTGGCATTAGTCACTATATTTCTGAGCCTCTTTCGGCACCCACCAGTACAGCGGCGAAATCCCCAAAGGGTAAACCTCAACGTTGCGGAACCTCCTGGAGACAACCACCAGCGCCTCGTTGGTGAAAAGAAAGGTGTAGGGCTGCTCATCGTGAACTATTTCCTGGAAGCGGTAATACATCTCACGTCTCTTGTCCGGATCGAATTCTTTGCGCGCATCCTCGATCAATTTGTCCGCTTCCGCATTCTTGAACCCCACGAAATTTGAGCCTTTGTCCACTGACTGCGAAGAATGCCATATCTGATAGGGATCTGACTCCCATCCGAGCGCCCAGCCCATCGTACATGCGTCGAAACTATGCTCCTCGATTCTCTGAATGAAAACTGCCCACTCGAGCTTGCGGATCGACATTGTGATGCCGATCTCTTTCAGGTTCTCCTGGAGCATGGTCGCAATCTGCTCTCCCAACTTGGAACTTGACGAGAGCAGGAATTCGAATTCGAACGGTTTTCCGTCTTTTTGCAAAACCTCCTCACCTGGGGGGTAATCCCATCCGGCAGATTTGAGCAGCTCCAAGGCAGCTTTCGGATCATACGGATAAGGCTTTATATTCTTGTCGCACTCGGGGCTGTTTACATAAAAAGGACTGGCAATGATTGTCGCAAGGCCGAAGAGGATTTTTTTCAGGATCAGTTCCCGGTCAACCATCATGGTCATCGCCCGCCGGACTCTTTTATCCGAGAAAATCGGCCGTCCAGCATTCCACCCGATATAGCTAAAGCTCGGGCTGTAATAGGCAAGCTTTTGGAAGTTTTCCTCGAATCGCTTGGTCTGCGTCTGCTTCTCCCATTGAATCGGCCTTATGTCCATCTCATCCAGGCCTCCTTGCTTCAAGACCTGAAGGCCGACGGACTGATCCGTGATGACTTTGTAAACGATCCGGTTGATGGCCGGTTTTTCACCCCAATAGTCCTCGTTTCGAACCAGCGCGATTTCTTTTCCGGTCTCCCAGTGGAGCAGCTTGTATGGGCCGGTGCCGACCGGTTTGCGTCCGATCGGGTGCTGATTGAAATCTTCTCCTCCTTTAAACAGGTGCGCAGGCACTATCGGAATGCCTCCGCAGAACTCAAGGGCCAGGAAATAAGGTATCCTGTAATGAAAGCGGATCGTATAGTCGTCCAGAGCTTCAACTTTTTCAATGTCCTGGTAGTAGCCGCGCAAGTGGGCGGCATCCACCTTGGGGTCTCGTATGCGGTCGAATGAAAAAAGGACATCTTTTGCCGTGAACTCATGTCCGTCGCTCCACTTTATATTCTTTTTCAGGTGGAAAGTGTACATGAGATGGTTCGCAGAAATTTCCCATTTTTCGGCAAGAACCGGTACAAGTTCCAAAGACTTGTCGTCTCTTTTCAGGAGCGATTCATAGATATAGCCGTTGATGGCTCCCGCGTAGGCGTCGGTCGATGTGATCGGGTTCAGGGTGGAAGGTTCTGCGCTGAGCTGTGTGATCCGCCAGTCGCCAAAGACCCTGTCCGCCGGCTGCTTCAACTCCCCGTCAGCCTGTACGGTGGGCGCCAGGGAGGCAAAGACAAAGATCAGGCTGACGAGATAAACTGCAAAAAACTTGAGGGCCTTCATGTTCATCAAGCTAGCTTCCCTTAAAACCGGTCGATCTCCAGGCTTGAGTGGCCTGAAGTCCTCTCTTATATCCAATACTCCGTGAATCGTGAATAGTGAATAGTGAATAGGGAATGAAACTAATTATAAGGCTGACGATATTCAGTTGATACACAATAGGCATGCACAGGGCACAAAAAAACCCCCTTTCGCAAAGATGGCATGCAAAAGAGGGTTTTCCGAGGGCCTGCTTAACCATGGCATTTGGCTCACCTGGTGAGTTTCCATCCGGAAAGGGTCCTTTTCCGTCCTGGCGGCGTCAATCTTCGGGCTCGCTTGTGCGGCGTACCAATGTACGCCTCCGCGCAACCCCTCGATTTCCTTGCCAGTACAAAAAATGCCTCCTTTTCGAATCGGAAACTGCCAGCGTTCCATCCGAAGTTTCCTGATGGACGCTGGTGAGAACTGGAGCCTCTACAGTGAATTAACGTCGATATTTCGAATGAATTCCTTTATGTTTTTCATCAAGAGATCGAGCTTTTCATCGCGTTGCTCATGAGTTGCTTCCTGCGGTACTCCGGTCTTGGCCGCAGTTTGAGTCCGCTCGACATCAAAGGACTCAACCGGCTTATCCGGGGCCTCAACGTTCACCTCAAAAGGCCTTGCCGCTGAATTATCAAAACTGCTTCCGACATCGTTCATCGCCTCTCCCTCCCAAAACCGCGCACCCCCGGCGCGGGAATTTTTCAGATACAAAATAACCATCGTTATTTAATATGTAAATGTCAACTTATCAGTATCTCTTTGAAAACAGGGTCAATTGTTCTACGGGCCGCATTGCCATTTCACTTTGCCTGGGAACCAAATCGTTGTATCCTATCCTAGTTTCCATCCGGAAAGGGCCCTTTTCCGCCTTGGGGCGGTGGGACCGCCGGCCGAGTTGGCCACTGCCTTCGGCGGTGGCGCAGGCAGGATCTCGACGCTCCGCGAGGCGGTACCAATGTACGCCTCCGCGCAACCCCTCGATTTCCTTGCCAGTACGAAAAATGCCTCCTTTTCGAATCGGAAACAGCCAGCGTTCCATCCGGAGTTTCCGGATGGACGCTAACCTAGAGTACTCAATACTTAATTCGGCTGATAATCATTTTCTCTAAACAGGAGTTTTCATGAACCTCGTAGACGGCCAGATGTATTGCCTCCCAAACGGCGAAAAGGTTACCGCCAGGTTGATCGAGCAAAGATTCATCCTGGAATTCAAAAGACAATATAGAGCACCCCTTTCAGTCGGAGCTGACGGGACTTTTTTTTTGCGGGGCGAGTCGACTGGCTTGACCGTCAACTCTCTTTCGGCGGCCGAACCTGAACGGGAGTCCGATAACGTGGACTGATTCGACGGGCCGCCAACTCAGCCGTTCGCGATTCGTTTTCGATCCCGGCGTTGCGTCAGGTTTTTGGAGGCATAATTGACACTGTTTTAAGATACGGTTAATCTTTGTAATACCTGTCATTGACAGTACCGGTTTTAGTGCTTGAAGGGCGTTTCATCCAAACCCGCAACGGAGAAGAAACCTTATGCTTCGAATAAACAGAAAATATAGCCGGGGAAAGCTCATCTGCTCGCGAAAAGGATTCACACTTATAGAACTGCTGGTCGTAATGGCTATTCTCGGCCTGCTTGCCGCCTTCGTTGGACCTGAGCTTTTCAAGCATATCGGCACTTCCAAACAACAGGCCGCAAGAACTCAGATTGAAATGTTTGGCACGGTTTTGGATTCATTCAGGCTTAGCGTGGGAAGGTATCCGACAACCTCTGAAGGTTTGCAGGCCCTTCGCACCAATCCGGGTATTGACCACTGGGACGGCCCCTACCTTCGAAAAGATGTCCCCATGGACCCGTGGGGAAGGCCCTATATTTACATGTGCCCCGGACAGCACGGTGATTACGATCTCATGTCCTATGGAGCCGACGGTCAGGAAGGCGGGGAAGGAGAAAACGCCGACGTTGTGAGCTGGAAATAATCATGTGAACGTTGCTGCCGCAGGCAGCAAGGAGCAAGGAGCGAGAAGCGGGAAGCAGGAATGCAGAAGCAGGACTGAGGGCCTCCGGCCCGGCGCTGGGCAATCTTGGAGTGGTGTTTCGCCGGGTTGTACGCGCGGCCTCAGGAGCAGATGCTTTAGGGCTCCTGAGGGCTAGTGTCCTGAGTCACTAATTCGTTACATAAGTCCTGCACACACAGGCCGTCACTCCGACGAAAGTCGGGGTCCAGAGGATTTCTTGAGATGGAAAAGACAGCTGGATTCCGGCCTGAACCCTCACTACGTTCGGGTTTGCGCTTACACATTGGGCCGATGTTCGACGCTTCAAGTTCGCGCCCGATCTTTTGTGAGGGCGCACCCTCACTACGTTCGGGTTTGCGCTTACACATTGGGCCGATGTTCGACGCTTCAAGTTCGCGCCCGATCTTTTGTGAGGGCGCACCCTCACTACGTTCGGGTTCGCGTTGAACACTTCGACTCATGTTAAATGCTGGACCCTCACTTCGTTCAGGTCCGGGCTAACATTCCGAACCTGGCTAAATGTTTCAAGTCCGGGCACGATTTTTTGTGAGTGCCCAGTTCGCGTCCGATCTTTTGTGAGGACGCGCCGGAATGACGAAATTAAGGCTTTCCGTTGAGTTGAGCTCGCTAATTTACGCAAGCAAGTACTAGCTTCCCAGCTTGACATTCAGGCCGACAAATTTGTTGAATGTTCGATCGGAAAATCAATTGCTTTGTGAGCCCTGGGGTTTTTGACCGCAGCTCTTTGTGGTAGAATCCCGCCTCAAAATGCGGATCTGAGTTCATAACTCATATAAAAGTGCGCTTTGGAGTGGTGAGATGTCGTTAATTTTCTCAGCAGCCCGGATAGGGTCACTAACACTGAAGAACCGCCTGATTCATTCAGCCACCTACGAATGCATGGCGGCCGATGATGGGACCGTCACGCAGCCGCAAATTGACCGGTATATAACCCTTGCCAAAGGCGAAATTGGGTTGATCATCCCGGGTCATCTTTACGTCCATCCCAGAGGGAAAGCCATCAGAAACCAGACCGGCATCTCTGACGATAGACACATTCCGGGGCTGACGACTCTGGTGGATGAGGTGCACCGGGCCGGAGGCCTGATCGCCTTCCAGCTCTCACACGGAGGTCGTCAGTCTTCCAAGAACGTCATCGAATGTCGTCCTCTGGCCCCCAGTGGTTTCGGCCGCGACCCAGTGAGCCTCGCCAAGCCTGCTGCCGCAACGGAGCAGGACATTCAAGAGATAATTGGTTCCTTCGCTCAGGCGGCCCGGCGCGCAAAACAGGCCGGGGCAGACGCAGTCCAACTCCATTGTGCCCACGGCTATCTTCTCAGTGAATTCCTCTCGCCATTCTTCAACCGCCGCAACGACCAGTGGGGTGGGTCACCCTCAAATATGTTCCGCCTGGTTAAAGAGACCATCGGAAGAATTATAGGCGAAGTCGGAAGAGATCTCCCGCTTCTCGTCAAGTTGAACACGAACGACTTCACACCAAAGATAGGAATAGAGCCTGACCTAGCGGCCCGATATGCGGGTTGGCTTGCAGAGATGGGCATCGCTGCGCTGGAGATATCTGGAGGGTCCCATTACTCATTCCATACCGTGCGCGGGGAAATTCCGATTAACGATTTTGCCCGGGCTTTGTCATGGTGGATGAAACCGGTGGCCAAGATGATCCTCAGGAAGCAGATCGATCCCTGCCGCTTTCAGGAATTCTACAACCTGCCTTCAGCCCAGAAGATCAAGAAGTCTTTGGGTGACGTCCCGCTCATCCTGGTAGGAGGCGTACGGCGTATGGCGGAGATGGAGCGGGTGCTATTGGAGAAAAGGGCCGACTTTCTGTCCTTCAGCCGTCCTTTGATACGAGAGCCCTTCCTGCCGAAGCGCCTCAAGTCGGGTGAGAGCGAAGCTGCTGCCTGCGTTTCCTGCAACAAATGCTACGCTGCCATATTCAATGGTTTGCCATTGCGCTGTTACGCACGTGGATTGCCGTCAAGTTAGCATTCTATTGGTAAAGAGGACAAAGGGGGTCACACCTACGCTCTTGACAAAAGTCCCCATTGAAAAAGGAATTGTGAAAAGTGCAGGTGTGACCCCTCTCTCTTCCACATAACAAGAAGCGGGAAGCGAGAAGATGGAAGCAAGAAGCAAGAAGCAAGAAGCAGGAATTTAGACCGCATAACAAGAAGCGGGAAGCGAGAAGAAATGTTGCCTTCCACCTGGGAGCCCCGGGTCGGCATTCGGGATGGGTGATTTCGGGGATCAACAGCGGGCTGCGCTTTACCCTGTCAACAGCTTCACGTAAAGCCTCGCGGCTGTCCGCACATGACTCGGGGCCATAATGGAGCAGCCTCTCCTTTTATGTAGGGCTCTTTCATCCCCTACCTATGCCGGTTTATCCCGGCGCTTTCGGCCCGACCCGATTCGACATTCGAAGCGGGTCGGACCGCGCAGGAATTCAACCACACGGAACCCGCTTGCAAATTGACATTTTCTGTTTCGGGGCATATGGTCTTGCGCAGGTGCTTTGCAGCCTGGAGATTGGCCAATATTCATCTGTCTGTGAATGCTGAAAAAACATCGAATCGCAGGGGGTCCCGTTGATAACAAGACTGTTTGAACCCGTGTCCATAGGACCGATCACGCTAGCCAACCGAGTCGTTATGACGGCCATGCACCTTAATTACACTCCTCACGGCGAAGTCACCGATCAATTTGTGAATTTTTACGCTGCACGGGCAAAAGGGGGAACCGGACTGATCATTATCGGTGGTGCTGCCATTGACGAACAGGCCGCAGGATTCGATCTGTTCCTGTCCATAATGGACGATCGATACATCCCCGGACTTGCGCGTCTCACGAACGTGATTCATAAAGAGGCGTCTAAGATCGCTGTGCAGCTTTACATGGCCGGCGCATACTCCTTATGCGGTTTGCAGGGATTGCCTACTCTGGCGCCTTCAGAGTGCACCAGCTTTTTCACTCGGCAGAAAACCACGCCTATGACCCTGGAAGATATTGAGCGAGTTCAGCAGGATTTTGTCGCAGCAGCCCGTCGGGCAAAGAAAGCTGGATTTGATGCCGTAGAGGTGATTGCATCCGCAGGGTATCTCATTTGTCAGTTTCTCTCCCCTCAGACCAACAAGCGTGACGACAAGTATGGAGGCTCTCCCGAAAATCGTATGCGCTTTGGGCTGGAAACTATCCGGCGAGTACGTGAGGAAATCGGTACGGACATGGCGCTTTTGGTCCGGGTGTCGGGGAATGATTTTGTTCCTGGCAGCAACACCAACAAGGAATCCCGGGTATTTGCCAGGGCCGCGCAGGAAGCGGGCGCTGATTGCATAAATGTCACGGGCGGATGGCACGAGAGTCGGGTCCCGCAAATCACTTTCGATTTGCCACAAGCCGGATACGCATATCTGGCTCGAGGGATTAAAGAAAACGTGGACATCCCGGTCATAAGCTGCAACAGGATCAATGACCCCTTCGTTGCCGAAGAAGTTCTCACGGAAGGCATGGCGGATCTTGTGGGAGTTGCAAGGGGACTCATCGCTGACCCCGAATTCGTCAAAAAAGCACGGGAGGGAAGGCCGGAGGAGATCCGGCGTTGCGTGGCATGCAATCAACGATGCTTCGATCACGTATTTCAAGGGCTGCCTGTGGGGTGCGTGGTGAATCCCAGGGCCGGAAAGGAACTGCAAACCGAATTGGAGCCGGCAAAGGGGCCCAAAAAGGTCCTCGTGGCAGGCGCAGGCCCGGCAGGATGCGAGTTGTCGGTAACTGCGGCCCTTAGAGGACACAAGGTTATCCTGTGCGACAAAGAAGATCACATTGGAGGCCAGGTGCACTGGGCGGCATCAGCCACCGGGAAACATGACTTTCGTTATCTTTTCGATTACTTCAGAGCGGTTCTTCCTAAATATGGGGTCGAGCTGCGCATGGGGGTCGAGGTAACGGCCGAGCTGGTGCAAAAAGAAAAGCCCGACGCGGTGGTAGTGGCTACCGGCGCAGCGCCATTCAGGCCCCCCATTCCCGCTGTCGAATCGCCCAATGTGCATCAGGCTTGGGACGTGCTCAAAGGCAACGCCCGGACAGGCGCAGACGTGGTCGTGGTGGGAGGCGGTTCCGTTGGTCTTGAAACTGCTCTTTCTCTTGCGGCAAAAGGAACTATATCGCCCGAGCAATTGTATTTCCTCGCACTCCACGGCGCAGAATCGCCCGAAGTCCTTCGTGAACTTATGGTGAAGGGCGTAAAGAAGGTCACCGTCATAGAAATGCTGACGCGGATGGCCCAGGACGCGGGGCCGTCCACGCGGTGGGTGCTGCTCAAAGAATTGGGGATGCGCGCGGTCAACCTTATTACCGACGCCAGGATGAAGGACATTCAGCCGTGTAAAGTCGTTTATACTGACCGCCAGGGGAATGACGTGACAATCCCGGCGGATTCGGTGATCCTGGCAATGGGCTCCAGACCGGAAAATTCGCTGGCAAAATCTCTCGAAGCGGCCGGTGTCAAGAACGTGCGCATCATAGGCGATGCAAACAAAGTCGGTCGCATGGGCAATGCAATTGACGACGGCTTCTCCCTCGGCCGAGAGTTGTAAAAGGGGGAACTTGGGATCAACGCGAAGGGACGGAGGATTTCCGGAACAGATGAGGATTCAGGTCTCCGCCAATCCCAGGCTTCTTACAGCAATGATTTCGATGGCAATAATGGCCTTCTAAGCACAAAAAATGGTTGTTTTTTGGAAACTAATCTTTAAAAAACAGTATGTTAGTTTGGCCCGACCTAATGCTAGTAACTTAACGTTTTATTCCGTTAATTCAGTAACCTACCTATAATTCTCATCGACACAACATTTCTCATTTTCTGCCGTAAGTACCTCTTATAACTTCATTCGTGCCGCTTTTTTTGCTTGACAAAATGTACGTATTATGTAATGTAATACTGACTGAATACTGATTAATATTCATTATCTCTTTCAGGAGGGTGACTGCCATGAAAAAAGAGGACCTCAAGGAAGTCCTTCTTCAAGTGCTTGAACTTCAGCTTGACTATCAGTTGCGTGCTATCCGCCAACTGCGGGGACATCCTGATGCAGAGCCTGCCCCCGTACACCGGCGGGGAACAAGGCGTCAGTCGCTGGTTGACCTGTCCGTTCAAATACTGACTGAAAAACGCAAACCCCTGCATGTCAACAAACTCGTTCAATTACTCCAGCAGCGCTACGGACGTCTTACCGACCGGGACGCCCTTTCCAGTGCTTTGGCGAAAAAAGCCCGCCAGGGGGTCTTGGTCCGCCAGAGCGCTCCAGCCACCTTTGCTCTCATCGATTCCAAGGAGGATAACCATGCCACGACCTGATCTGGGAATGCTTGCACAATGGCTCGACCCCATCGTTGTGGCGATGCTTGAAAACCGGCGGCGCCTGAAAAACGAGTGGCATCGCCATCGCAAGTTGGCAACTCTGGAAACTCTGTGGCTAATGTTGGCCGTCTCATTGGATACCCATCGATTTAGCCTCTACGAGATCCTCAGTTTGGCTACGGCAGATCTTGGCATCCAATGGACCATTTCCGTGCCGGCATTTTGCAAGGCTCGTGCGCGTTTTTCCCCTGGACGCTCTATCCTGGCTGCATGGCACACTGGTATCGCGGCTGCAAAGAGCCTGTAAAGAAGGGCGCACCCGTTGGAACGGATTGCGGTTGCTTGCCGCCGACAAGACAACTCTGGCATTGCCCGAATCTCGATCTCTTTGGAAGGGCTTCGGCGCACACAAGGGGTCTCAGGGACTGGGGCCGGTTGCCGTCGAGCTTTGCTGCCTGTTTGACGTCGTCAGCCGTGCGCCCCTGCGCTTTGTCTATGGCAGGGTATGCACCTCGGAACACAAGCTTATCCTAAAGCTTATAGAGCACCTAAAAAAAGGCGACCTGCTTCTATTGGACTCAGGTTTCTACTACTGCGCCACTTTTTTTAAAATCCTGCTCAGGCATGCCCACTTCATCATTCCTACCAGGGAAGACATGCGTCCCAGGGTGCAGCGAAAATTAGCACAGGGTGACTATTTGTGCGAAATTAAGGATTCCCACAAGAAAGCAACCCTCAATGTCAGGGTAGTTTTCGTTTATAGAAACGGTTTCCGGCGACGACGGCTAGTCACCTCTCTGCTGGACCCCAATTTGTTTCCGGCAACAGAGCTGGCCCGTCTCTATCATATGCGCTGGGACATCGAGACCTTCTATCGCGATTTTAAACAAACCCTGCGTGCCACCTCGTGGCATTGCCACGCTCCGAGTTCGTTTCACCAGGAGATCATGGTGCACATGATTGCCCTGTGTCTAATCCGCATCGCCATGTTCGAAGCCGGCCGCCTTAAAAACCTGTCTGTGGCTCAATTGAGCTTCGCACGTGCCCTAACCCAGACACGCTTATTCCTCAAGCTCTTAATGTCCGCTGGTGATGTGGGCCTATGGCCTTCCATCTGGGAGGAATTTGTGCGATGCTGTGCACGACATAGGGTGCATTCTAAACTAGGCCGCCAATTTCCAAGAGACCGGCAGCAATATCGAACAAAGAGTCGAGGGCTGGAAAAGCGACGCCGGGGGCGAAAGCCTAAATTCAAAACAGCATCGCCGCTGCCACTCCAGCCGGAAACCCGTAAGGATTTGAAAGGACAAGTATTTCTCTTAAGTTAATAGCATTAGGCCCGACCCCATTCGAACAGAGGTAAAGTTCTGCCAAACTATTTTGATTAGAAGCCAATGTACGATCTAACTCTCGAACGCGATGTCTTCTTGGCCAGCCTTCCTTTCATGGAAGCTGCAAAGGCGCTAGCTATCGCAGAGGGCATGAATGACCACGGCCCACTGCATGCACAGCGCGTATATGCGCTCGTTGGGTGGCTTGGAATATTGGCCGGATTATCCGCACATGAAGGCGCACTCTTAAAAGCTGCTGCGCTCCTTCACGATATCGGGATGTCCGGCGGTCGTGAGCAGCACCATAATAAATCCGCAGAAATTGTTGCCAAACTTTGTGCCGAGGGTATGCTTCCGTTCAATCCCGATGAGGCGGAAATTGTGGCCACTCTCTGCAAATGGCACAGGCGCGAATACGAACCCGATGCCATTCACCCCAGACTTCGAACGCGCACTGGGATGCTCGCGACTTTATTGCGATTGGCCGACGGAATGGACCTTGATTATCGTCGCTCGGACTGCTATGAAATTCAAGAACCCGTAATATCTCGCGTCCACCAGGGCCAGGTACCTCATCACCTCAGTGTCCAATGCATCCTCGGTATCAGGCTTCATACCAGCCGCGCTGGAACGGAGCTACAGCTGCTTATTGACCAGATTACACCCGCCAGTCTCCAACTCGATAGACTTGTTGACGAATTGGTTAGAACGCCCGTTGCCTGGCCCGTTAAAATTATCCCTTTGCGGAAGCAGACCGGATTCGCGCATCTGTTCAACACATTGCGACGCGCCATGGTATTTTCCTATTGTAATGCACACGGCATTGTAGAAGCAGGGCTATCAAAGCGTGGACTTGAAATGACTGGCTTCTCTGTGGAGGTTGTATGCGATTGGCACCGAACCGGTTCTCCTGAGGTTTTTTGGGCGGAAACCTTTTCTACGTGTGACTTATCCGACACCAGCTTTGTGGTAATCCTTGATATCGACGCTTCGGAGAATCTCGAAGTATTACTGAGGGCGGTGCGCCAAAATCCTAATTGCAGTTTTCTGTACGCGACACCTCTGGATCTGCAGACCGATTTGCTAAAGGCTCTCGTGGATGCGGGTGTTGATGTTCTCCTTGGTGATGCTCGACTGCTTTTCGCTGGAACTGCTCTTGAAGAACATGGACGGCACTGGATCAAGGTCGCTGGCCTTTGTAACGCCGACGATTGGCTCATTTCAAGTGGAGGATTCGAACGGGTCGATTTCCTAGCTGCTCGTGGCCTCCGCAACGAGCTATTGAATTTGATCGAGTCTAACGCCGATCTCAGTGGGTACGCGTCGATCGTCAACAAGGTAGCTACCGGTGACATGAATTCCTTTGTGCGTCAAGAATCTGCCTGGTCCAGTGCACTGGAGAAGAAGATGCCTACAGTGCAGCGACGTGGACGTGTGGTAATTCTACAGCCTGTTGGGACCCCTGGGCGCTTTACCTATGACTTTGCTCATTTGGCGATAGAGCGTCAGGGCGTGCTTCCTTGGGAACGGAATGAATTCACAACGCCTTTCGCAATCTGTCGCCGTCCCTTAGACGATGGCCGCGAGAGAGTGTTATACGTTAGTCGGTTCAGCCGACTCGAAAACGCAATTCCCGTGAAGTATTTCGTCCCTTACAGCAGGGAACAGCTTGGTTCTGGAGCGACCATCTGGCAGACCTACTCTTCAACTGATGCTGCCAGCCGGGCAATCGAAGCAACAATTAGCCGCATAAACGAGCATTTCAAATGCGAGAGGTAGCATTTGTTCTTCCACTTTTTCGGCCACGTATAACGCCCCGACATCGCATTCCATCGGGGTTGCTCTCTCTCGCAGCGACCATGACTGGACATGAGCGGGTCAGGGTCGAAGTTATGGATGCGGAGTCCGCCGGCTGGAATGCGAAACAGGTTGGGGATTATCTAGCTGTTCGCAGCCCATGTGCTGTAGGCATATCAGTCTGCTCTCCATGCCTTTCCGCAAGTATCGAATTAGTGCGAGAAATACGTTCAGTGCTTCCGGATGCTCTAATTCTTTTAGGAGGAAAGCATATTTCAAATTGTTGGCAAGATGCAGCGGCTCAGTTCCCTGATGCAGATGTCCTTGTCAGGGGGGAGGGTGAACAGGTAACATTAATGTTGGCCCGCACTCTGGATGCTAACGCCAGCATTGATGAAACAAAACGGGCTCTTTCAGAACTGCCAAACGTATGGACACGTGGGAAGCCTTCACCACCAATCTTTCCGCCGTCTTTTGATCTGTATGCAGCGCAGCCTTGGCCCTACGAAGTATTGAGGCCGGGCCTTACTTCCTATTTGGGCGACAGAATGCTCATAGAGTATTCTCGGGGATGCTCTGGAAAATGCAGTTATTGCCTAGCATCCCGTGACAAGAAGCATGTCTCATTCAGACCAGACACACAGGTGTTAGATACTCTCGAATCGCTCAGCGGGAGAGGTTTTGATTCGTACTTTTTTACAGATGACGATTTTGCTTTCTCGCCCAACCAACTACGATTGCTCTGCGAAGGTATCTTGGAACGGGGTATTCTAATTAATTTCGATGCGAATGTTCGACCAGACAGCTTGATTCGATGTTCGGATATTGCAGGGTTATTGCGAAAAGCAGGGTGCAGATGCCTATGGCTAGGGATAGAGTCCGGGAGTCCGTCGATGCTCAAGTCGTACAGGAAAGGATTCCAGGTTGATATTTGCGAGCGTGCCGTTGCAGTAGCCCTTTCATCAGCCGAAATAGTCCGCACCAATTGGATTATAGGAGGTCCACACGAGACAAGGGCCACCGTTTTCGAGTCGGTCCGTCTTGCCCAAAGATTGCGATGCATTGGTCCTCACATTCCTCATATTTCATTTATGATCCCATACCCCGGGACACCGATTTTCGAAGAGGCGCTCTCGTTAGGACTGATTGATGAGAAACAACATATCCGAGCGGACGCAACTCATGACCATCCCACGATGCCCACTAAATTCTTGTCTATGGACGAGCTGATGTCGCTATTCACGGAATTTCATGAGACGCTGTTTAACGTAGATTTCTTAGCCGAAGTTTCGTCCGAAGTGGCATCCGAAGCCCGACTGGTAATGGCAAGCGCCGGTATGTAATTTACGTCATAGACCTTCCTTATAGACCAGGGCTTTTCAGCCAAAGGAACTGTAAGAGGGATCAGCTTTAGGTTCTTTAAGTTTATTCGAGGTCTCAATGAAAATCGCGTTTACTGGCACGAGTTGCACTGGGAAGACTACCCTTTCATATCTCTTGCGAGAAGAACCTTGGGTTAAGTCTCATCTGCCGCTTTTCATCACAGTTGATGCTCGCAGTCTGCTAACTTCTCGTGGGTTCCAGAGCGTGGACCGAATGTCTCCGCACGAGCTTAGAGATTTTCAGACCGAATATCTTTCAAAGAAAATCCACACTGAAGATGGGCAAGATAACTACATAACCGACAGGTCGTTTGTAGACGTTGCCGCTTATTGGATAGAGCGTGATGCGGAGGGGTTACCTTTGTCCGATGTTGAGCCTTATGTGGAAAGGTGTCGAGAGGAAGTTAAGCGTTACGACACACACTTTTATTTTCCATTCGGTATAATTCAGTTCGAGAGTGACGGTTTTAGATCGGAAGATCTTGATTTCCACACGCGCATTGACCTCCGAATACAGAAGCTCCTTAAGGAATGGAATCTAAGGGTGGAAACATTGAATTCAAGAAACCTTCTTGAGAGACGAGAAATAGTAACGGCGTACCTCCGCGATTTATGGCGGCATAACCAATCCGCTGGAGAGTGAGCGTGGAATTAATTATATATTTACGTTGAATCACTATTCAAAAAGTCAATGCATCTCTCCTCTCGATCGAGGATTATCATTTGAGGGATTCGCATTCCCGGATCATAGGACGGAGGGCGGAAGGCGGGGGACTCGGGAGACAGGACTGAGGACTGCGGCCCCGGACTGGAAACTTCCGGGGTGACGAGGACTGAGCTAGCAAACCTGAGAACCCTCTAGAACAAAGGACGGAGGACTCGGGAGACAGGACTGAGGACAGAGGGCCTCCGGGCCGGCGCTGTGCTGCTAATAATTGCCGAATGGGAGGGTGCTGCCTTCAAGTTGTGCAGTTACACTCCAAATGCGAATACTCAACGCTTTTTGCCCGTCTCTCTTCCTGCCGTTGTCAGCATGTCCCAGTGATTCGTTGATTAGACCTTTTAGGTTGCACTGAAGAAGGTGATTATTATCTATCAAAGAGAGAGGGGGATGGAATTGTGGGGGGAGTTGGCAGCGCCTTTTATCCCCCAGTGTCCGACAGTTCGCGTGTTTGCGCGGCCGATGGTGATGCGCATCTTGGCAAGAAAGAAAATGAACCAATGTTTCGGTTTGACAACACCTATGCTCGGCTTCCGGAAAAGTTTTATGCCAGGGTGGCTCCGGCCAAGGTCCCCAAACCGGAACTCATAAAGTGGAATACCGAATTGGCGGGACAGCTGGGGGCTCAAGCAGAATCACCTCCAGATATGGAATTGGCGGAAGTATTTACAGGTCAAAAACTGCTTCCAGGCTCAGAACCCATTGCCTTCGTCTATGCAGGTCATCAATTCGGTCATTTCGTCCACCAGCTTGGGGATGGCCGTGCGCTGTTGATGGGAGAAGTTGTGGACCCTTCAGGACGGCGTCACGATATACAGCTCAAAGGCTCCGGGAGAACCCCCTTTTCTCGCGGTGGAGATGGAAAGGCGCCACTTGGTCCTGTGTTGCGGGAATACCTTGTGAGCGAGGCCCTGCATCATCTGGGACTGTCCACCACCAGGTCCCTGGCCGCGACCAAGACAGGAGAACTGGTATACAGAGACAGGGCTCTTCCTGGAGCGATTTTAACCAGAGTGGCCTCAAGTCATATTCGCGTGGGAACCTTTGAATATTTTGCCGCCCAACAGGACCTGGAAAATCTAAAGCGTTTAACGGAATACTCGATCAAAAGGCACTACCCCGAAATCCAAAACGATTCCGAGGCACATCTTTCTTTTTTCCGTAAGGTTGGACATGCCCAGGTTGAACTTGTGACAAGTTGGATGGCCCTGGGTTTCATTCACGGCGTGATGAACACGGACAACATGTCCATAGCCGGAGAGACGATCGACCTTGGACCCTGCGCTTTCATGGATCAATTTCGTTTTAATCAGGTTTTCAGCTCAATCGACCAATTCGGCCGTTATTCTTATTCCAACCAGGCCCAAGTCACCCTTTGGAACTTATCCCGACTCGGCAAGTGTCTGGCTCTCCTGACCGATCATGGCTCCAAGGAGGCAGCGGAGATGCTGAACAAGGAACTGGAGTCTTTGGGTACACTTTTCGAGCAGAGGCTTGCATCAAAGATGGCAAAGAAACTGGGAATCTTAAAGGATGTAGGGCCCCAAGACAGGGATCTTGTCAGTCAATGGCTCCGCTACCTGGAAACACAGCAGCTTGATTACACCCTAAGCTTTCGAGACCTTGCCAATTTGGTGGAAAACGACGCCGATTTTAATTTTTTTGAATGGACCGGCACTTTTCAGGACTTTTATAAGCTATGGCAAAAGAGGGTTCAAAATCAGGACTTGGAAACCGAGACAATAAAGGAGGAGATGAACAGGGTAAATCCTGTTTTTATCGCCAGGAACCACAAGATAGAACAGGTGATTGAAGCGGGGCTGAAGGGGGACTTCAGTCTTTTTCATGAAATGAACGAGGTGCTTAAGAAGCCTTATGAAGAGCAGGAAGAGTTCAGCAGCTATAAATTAGCTCCCAGACCGGAGGAAGTTGTCCAGGCCACGTTTTGCGGAACCTAGTACTTTGTCAACGAAGTTATGACATGTTGCAAGGAATCGTCACCCCCGCAAAGAAAGCCTGTCGAAGGATCGCCGGGTGAAAGGCCGTAAACGAAGGATCGACCATGTTGCATTACCAGCACAAAGGCGGACTTGAAGACCCGGAGTTTCTCCGCCGCATTGGTGAGCTTTCGGTAAAATCGGACCGTGTCTGGCTTGCGGCCCTGAGTGCCGGTCTCGGTTTTACGCTGATTGCCGCCTATCTTTTTGCCTTCTCTCCGACGGGGAAAATCTTAGCATACGCCGGACTTAGCATTCGCGCGGGTCTTTACTTCAGGGCGGGGGCAGTTCTGGAGGGCTGCGGCGGTGAGGTTTTATCCGATCTCTTCAATCTTGGACTTGTGGCGGGCATTTTTGAGATTCTCGTGGACTGGGGACTCATCCACTGGATTACCAACGGCCGTTTGGTTTACCTTGCCGGCAACGACGTCGTTCTTCTTGCCTCGCCGCTGTGGATGCCCGTGGCCTGGGCCTGCATGATCGCGGAGCTTGGCTATCCGGCGATGCGCCTGTTCAGATGGCTCAAAGCATCCATGACCACGAATCGAGCGGCGGTCATCGCCTCAGTCCTGACCGGACTGGCCGCCTCGGTAACGGTGGGATTCTACGAATACATCGCCTACAGAGCGAACTTGTGGAGGTATGAGAAAGCCAATGTGATGCTTGGAGATTCCTGTGCCCTGTACATTCCCTTCGGGGAATTTCTGATGTTCCTGGCCATTCTGCCGATAGGAGCGAGAGTATTCTCGATGAATCATCGCAGGCAGGCTGCTTTCATTGAAGGAGGAGCCGCATTTGCACTGGCGATAGCGTTAGGCTACGCGCTCGCCTATTTCTTACTGGAGGTCAGGTAGAAGCATTTTACTTCTCATGTGATTCGGAATTGAGATAGCTCCGTGCTGCCGCAGATAACTTACGGAGGACAGAAGACGGAGGACGGAAGACGGAAGACGGAGGACGGAGGGCCTCCGGCCTGGCGCTGGGCAATCTTAAAGTGGTGTTTCGCCGGGTTGTACGCGCGGCCTCCGGCCTGGCGCTGGGCAATCTTGGAGTGGTGTTTCGCCGGGTTGTACGCGCGGCCTGCGGCCTGGCGCTGGGCAATCTTGGAGTGGTGTTTCGCCGGGTTGTACGCGCGGCCTGCGGCCTGGCGCTGGGCAATCTTGGAGTGGTGTTTCGCCGGGTTGTACGCGCCACAGAGGACGGAAGACGGAGGGCCTGCGGCCTGGCGCTGGGCAATCTTGGAGTGGTGTTTCGCCGGGTTGTACGCGCCACAGAGGACGGAAGACGGAGGGCCTGCGGCCTGGCGCTGGGCAATCTTGGAGTGGTGTTTCGCCGGGTTGTACGCGCCACAGAGGACGGAAGACGGAAGACGGAGGACGGAAGACAGAGGACGGAAGACGGAGGGCCTGCGGCCTGGCGCTGGGCAATCTTGGAGTGGTGTTTCGCCGGGTTGTACGCGCGGCCTGCGGCCTGGCGCTGGGCAATCTTGGAGTGGTGTTTCGCCGGGTTGTACGCGCGGCCTCCGGCCTGGCGCTGGGCAATCTTGGAGTGGTGTTTCGCCGGGTTGTACGCGCCACAGAGGACGGAAGACGGAAGAAGAATGTGCGCCAACCCTCAGGAACCGTAACTTGCCTGCTCCTGCGCGGCGGAGATACCGTTTTCGAGCATCTGTAGGTGATGGTAAAGGCCGGCCTTCTCCATCAGGTCTTCGTGGGTCCCCTGCTCAACTATCTGCCCCTGGTCGATGATGATTATCTGATTTGCCCGTCTGATAGTGGATAGCCGATGAGCGATTATGATGCTCGTCCGGTTTGCCATGACCGCCCTGATTGCCTGCTCGATCAACATCTCTGTTTCCGTATCCACATTTGAAGTTGCTTCATCCAGAATAAGGATTTTGGGGTCCCGCGCCAGAACTCGCGCAAACGCCAGCAGTTGTTTCTGACCGGCTGAGAGATCCATGCCGCCCTCCCCTATTATTGTGTCGAGTCCCAGTGGAAGGCGGTGCACCAGGCTTTCCAATTGCGAAAGATCCACGATCCGGCCAATCTCGGCTTCAGACAGTTCACGGTCAAGCAGTATATTTTCCCTGATAGATCCAGGCACTATGAAAATATCCTGCATCACAAGCCCAAAGTGTTCCCGCAACCAATGCGGCTCGAACCTGCGGAGATCCACGCCGTCCAACAGCACGCTTCCCTGCTGCGGGTCGTAAAACCTTTCGAGCAAATTTATGATAGTTGTCTTTCCCGATCCGGTTACCCCGATAATGGCACAAGTGTGGCCCGGCTCCACTTCGAAGGAAATGTTTCTGAGGACCGGCCGGCCTGTCTCATAGGAGAACACCACATTGCGAAACTCGAGCTGCCCCCTGATTTCGTCTATCCTCACCGGATCGATTACCTGCGGAATGTAATCCTTTTCTTCGAGCAGTTGAAAAATCCTCTCTGCCGAGGTCATCGCGGACTGCACTATCGTGTATTTTTGAGAAAACTCGCGAATGGGCTGGAAAAAAAGCCGCATGTAGGAAATGAAAGCGGTGAGAACCCCTATCGTCATGTGGTTTCTCAGGGCCTGGCCCCCGCCGTACCATATGATCATTGCGAGCGTAACCGAACTCATTACCTCGATCAGGGGCACAAAAATACTGAATACGCGAATCTGGTACATCGCTGCCTCAAAATATTTTCCGTTCAAGCGGGAGAAACGCTCCCGCACGTATTTTTCGCGCAGAAAAATCTGAACAACCGACATCCCCGATATCGCTTCCTGCAAAAACGCATTAATTCCAGCAAGGTGAGAGCGTATCCTGCGGAAAGCCTGCCGGCTCAGCTTGCCGAAAGTCAGCGTTATAAGGATCATCACGGGAAAAGTGAGAGCAAGAAGCAGCGAAAGTCTCCAATCCATCCAGAACAGGACAAAAAGGATGCCGACAAGCCTGACTCCTTCGTTGAAAAGAGTAATGATGACCGATGTGAACATCTCGTACATGTTCTGGATATCGTTTGTGTGCCGGGTAACCAGCCTGCCTACCCTGTTGGCGCTGAAAAACGAGAGGTTCAATCCGATGACATGGTTGAACAGGCCCTGGCGCAACGAGTGCATCATTCTTTGACCGGCCCATTCGAGGGCGATAACCTGGAAAAAATTCGCCACGAACCCGGCCACGATAACAGCCAGGAAAAGGAGAGCGATCCCTGTCACCCCGTTCAGCCGCTCGTCCAGGGGCAGGGAATTGTTGAGGATATATTTATCGATGGCCAATTGGACGAGTCTCGGCCATATGAGACTTGCGCCGGTAATGACAAAGGCAAGACCAACTGCGGTAAGGACCCACCTCCACTGGGGAACCATGAATTCGAGCAGCCGCCCCCACAGCTTGAAGTCGCTCAGGTAGCGTTTTTGTTCGTCTTCCAGGATTTCCCGATCGTCATTCATTGTTGACCGCCAGTGACACTGTCCTCAGCATACCCACTCAAAGTTTGATGCCTGTAGATGCTCGAATAGAAGGCGTTTCGCTCGACTAATTCATTGTGCGGCCCCCGGTCCACAATCTGTCCTTTTTCCATTACCACGATTTGGTTGGCGTCGGCCAACGGCGCTATGCGGTGGGACACGACTATGCAGGTCCGCCCTTCAAGGTAGGAAGCAATAGAACGGATTATCGCGTGCTCGGTTTCCATGTCCACGGCTGAAAGACCATCGTCAATCATAATTACCGGCCGGCTCAAAAGGAGCGCACGCGCTATCGCGATTCTCTGCCGCTGGCCGCCGGAAAGTTTTATCCCCTTCTCCCCTATTCTGGTTTCATATCCTTGTGGCATGCCGGCTATCTCGTCATGAATGGCGGCGGCCCGCGCAACTTTTTCGATCTCCTCGATGGAAGCCTCCGGCGTACCGAAAGCTATATTGAAAGCTATGGTATCTGAAAAAAGGCCCACATCCTGAGGCACATATGCAATTGCGCTTCTTACCGAACCGATCGATACGGAATTTACATCGAAACCATCGAAAAAGAGGCGGTCGTCCGGAACGGCAAAAAGCCGCGCCAGCAGATTGCATAATGTGGTTTTCCCTGCCCCGGTCCGGCCCACAATTCCGAGGAACATTCCCCCTGGAATATGGAGGTCTATTCTCTTGAGACTCAGCTCGGATTGTTCGGGGTATCTGAAGGACAGCTCTTTTACACGGATTTCGCCTCGGCCGATCGACACAGAAGGCGCGGCGTCGCGTTCGCAAAGAGAAGGTCTAACGTTCATAACCGCCTCAATCCGGGAAAGCGACGTAATTCCGCGTTGGAACAGGTCCGCCACCCAGCCCATAGCCATCATCGGCCAGGTCATTATAAAAAGATAGCTTATGAAGGCTACCAAATCCCCCGCCGTAATAGTCCCGGCTATAGTCAGACGTCCCCCGAAAACCAACACCAGCAGCATGCTGAAGTTTCCAATGAAGCCGGATATCGGGAAAAGCATTCCGTAGACAAACGCCAGTTTGAGATTGTTGTTCACATAAGTTTCACCCATTTGGGCAAAGCGCAGAGCTTGATGTGCCTCCTGGTTGTACGCTTTTACCAGGCGAATGGAGGACAGCGTCGAGCGGACAAATTCAGTTAGAACCGAAAACTGTTCCTGGACTTTCTTGAACCTTCCGTGCAGGCGGGATGACAGTGTCCTTGTCAAAAAAGCGAGTATAGGCATCGGTCCAAGGGCTATAACGGTCAGGAGCGGGTGAATGTATAACATGAAACCAAACGCTGCCAGCCCCATGAAAACCGCATCCACAAAAGCCACGACCCCCATCCCGGTTGCAAGCTGCACCGCAGAAAGATCGTTGGTCGCAAGGGCCATCACCTCACCCGTTGTGGTTTTCTGGAAGAAAGCCTTATCGAGGGTAAGCAGATGCGAGAACATCCTGTTTCGCAGGTCTATTTCAACAATGCGTGAAAATCCAAGGATAAGCTGCCGCCAAATAAATCGAAAGGCTGCAATTCCAAGCGCGATCAAAACGATATAGAGTCCATACTGCGCCAGGCCAAGCGGAGTTGCAACGCCCTTTTGAAGCGCATCCACCGCATACTTGACAACACGTGGAATAAAAAGCTGAAGCAGGTCAACCAGAACAAGGGCCAAAAAGCCCCCTGCAAGCCTGAAAAGATGACCTGCGAAGTAAGGCTTGAGCAGCCTTATCGACCGCCACGAGCCCTCTTCATAAGAATCCTTCGAGACCGTGCTCAGAATTCTGTTTACAAAACCGCCTCTCACCGGATACTCCGTGAATCGTGAATAGTGAATGCGGAATAGGGGTAAGCGTTCACCCCACCTTGCAGATAATTTTATTCACCACGAAGGACGCGAAGGCCTCGAAGAAGATATGGGGCGAAATGCCGGGTCCACATACCCTTCTTGTCTTTTGCTTCTTCCTGGTGCCCTACCGCTCTTACCGGCTGCAGGCTCAAAAAGATTTTTTCACCACGAAGGAACCCTCACTACATTCGGGTTCGCGTTAGCGCTTCCGGCCCTTGTTAAACGCTGGACCCTCACTGCGTTCAGGTCCGGGCTTAACGTCTCTAACTTGGTTAGATGCTTCAAGTCCGGGTGCGATCTTTTGTGAGCGCCCAGTCCGGGCACGATCTTTTGTGAGTGCCCAGTTCGCGTCCGATCTTTTTTGTGAGGACGCACTAAGGAACTACAGAACAAAGCGCCTGATCCCGTCCCTCAGCCTTATGACATTGAAGTTAATGAGCAACCCTACCTTTATGCCGGCAAGTTTCATATATGTAAGAAGCTGCGCCTGATTAATGCTCGTAATCCGTTCCACGCATTTCAGCTCCAGGATAAGCGCGTCCTCCACGAAAATATCCACCCTATACCCGCAATCGATTTGAACTCCTCTATAATGTACAGGAAGCGGCCACTGCAGTCTAAATGCAATTCCGCTCAAACTGAGTTCGTGAGCCAGGCATTGCTCGTAGGCAGACTCCAGCAATCCTGGGCCCAAGTCACGATGAACTTGGATTGCGCACCCGATCACTCTGTTCGACAGCTCATCAAATTTCATCTTCGTGCGTCCTCACAAAAGATCGGACGCGAACTTGAAGCGTTTAACACGGGCCGGAAGCGCTAACGCGAACCCGAATGTAGTGAGGGTTCCTTCGCGTTCTTCGTGGTGAACGCTTACGAATAGGGAATGGAAACTAATTAGTTTCCATCCGGAGCTTCCGGATGGACGCTAATTATAAGCCTGCCGATAAAATAGACCAGATGAAAGGCTTTTTGCACGGTGAATCTGTCCCGGCGAAGCGCAAAAGACTGTTCACCACAGAGACACGGAGATCACCGAGAAATGCGCATGAACGAACAGGCAAAACTAAGAGCCGTGTCCTTGTTTGCTTACGATTTTCCTGCATGCCCCTTCCCTTTTCTCTGTGGTCTCTCCTTGACCGGACTATGCCCCGCCTCTGTGGTGAATGGGTCTGAAAAGAAATGCTTCCTCCATCCCTTCTTTTTGCCGCTTCTCGTTGCCTTTTCTATTGCCGTTTCTATTGCCGCTTCTCGTTGCCGTTTGGCAGGTCTAAACCACTCCGAGGTAGAATACCGTCTGATTCAGATACCTCCGGCAAAGCCGGAGGCCTGGAAAACCATGGGCTGCTTAAAGCGGGGCGGTGGGACCGCCACGCCTCGCGGAGCGTAGAGATCGGTCCTTCGGTGGCGAGGCGGTGGGAGGGGATTGCACTGCGAAAGGGGTTTCAGGGATGGGCACATTGAAATTCACTGACATTGAACTGAAACAACTCGTTAGAAAAGGTTTATCCTTAAGAGCCATGGCCAGACACCTGGGGGTGAGCAAGTCTACGGTGTGCGTGAGGCTCAAGGCGCTGAACATCGCTGTGTCGAGAGACGTGGCGATCCGCTCTGCGCGCAAGATTGTGGACCGCGAAATCAACGCTATCGATCAACTCCAGAAGATCAACCGGGATGCCAATGAGCTGCTTGACTGTTGCATGCACAGGCATCGGAGCAATGGGGCAGGCAACGGGTTTCGAGTTACGGGTTACGGGTCAAAAACCAATCTTCGATCCGGCGCCGGGCAATCCGATTGTCCCGTTTGGCCAAGTTGCACGCGCGGCCCGCAACCCGCGAACTCCGAGCAAGGTGAGACCGGGTATAAATTCAGGGACCCCCGCGAACTCGCTTTGAAAGTCATGGCCGAGATCCGCGGGCAACTTAAGTTACAGGTAGAAATCTTTCAGGCACTTTTCGACATGAAGGCGGTAGAGGAATTTCAGGCTGAAGTATTGGAGATAATCGAAAATGTTTCTCCTGAAGCAAGGGACGCAATCGTTCGCCGGCTAGCGGAGAAAAATGCTCTTAGGTCATCTCTTGACCTCGATCAAGCAGCCAAGCAAGGGTGAAGCCGGAAGCGGGAAGCAGGAAGCAGGAAGCAGGCACGCGGAGGCGCGGAGGCGCGGAGAGGGGGTGAGGAGGCAACTCTATGCGAGGAGCAGTGAACAGAAAAAATGAATTAGTTGCAGAAAATGCCTGGATTCCGGCCCCCGGACTAGAAACTTCCGGGGCAGGCCTAATGCTAGTAACTTAACGTTTTATTCCGTTAATTCAGTAACCTACCTATAATTCTCATCGACACAACATTTCTCATTTTCTGCCGTAAGTACCTCTTATAACTTCATTCGTGCCGCTTTTTTTGCTTGACAAAATGTACGTATTATGTAATGTAATACTGACTGAATACTGATTAATATTCATTATCTCTTTCAGGAGGGTGACTGCCATGAAAAAAGAGGACCTCAAGGAAGTCCTTCTTCAAGTGCTTGAACTTCAGCTTGACTATCAGTTGCGTGCTATCCGCCAACTGCGGGGACATCCTGATGCAGAGCCTGCCCCCGTACACCGGCGGGGAACAAGGCGTCAGTCGCTGGTTGACCTGTCCGTTCAAATACTGACTGAAAAACGCAAACCCCTGCATGTCGACAAACTCGTTCAATTACTCCAGCAGCGCTACGGACGTCTTACCGACCGGGACGCCCTTTCCAGTGCTTTGGCGAAAAAAGCCCGCCAGGGGGTCTTGGTCCGCCAGAGCGCTCCAGCCACCTTTGCTCTCATCGATTCCAAGGAGGATAACCATGCCACGACCTGATCTGGGAATGCTTGCACAATGGCTCGACCCCATCGTTGTGGCGATGCTTGAAAACCGGCGGCGCCTGAAAAACGAGTGGCATCGCCATCGCAAGTTGGCAACTCTGGAAACTCTGTGGCTAATGTTGGCCGTCTCATTGGATACCCATCGATTTAGCCTCTACGAGATCCTCAGTTTGGCTACGGCAGATCTTGGCATCCAATGGACCATTTCCGTGCCGGCATTTTGCAAGGCTCGTGCGCGTTTTTCCCCTGGACGCTCTATCCTGGCTGCATGGCACACTGGTATCGCGGCTGCAAAGAGCCTGTAAAGAAGGGCGCACCCGTTGGAACGGATTGCGGTTGCTTGCCGCCGACAAGACAACTCTGGCATTGCCCGAATCTCGATCTCTTTGGAAGGGCTTCGGCGCACACAAGGGGTCTCAGGGACTGGGGCCGGTTGCCGTCGAGCTTTGCTGCCTGTTTGACGTCGTCAGCCGTGCGCCCCTGCGCTTTGTCTATGGCAGGGTATGCACCTCGGAACACAAGCTTATCCTAAAGCTTATAGAGCACCTAAAAAAAGGCGACCTGCTTCTATTGGACTCAGGTTTCTACTACTGCGCCACTTTTTTTAAAATCCTGCTCAGGCATGCCCACTTCATCATTCCTACCAGGGAAGACATGCGTCCCAGGGTGCAGCGAAAATTAGCACAGGGTGACTATTTGTGCGAAATTAAGGATTCCCACAAGAAAGCAACCCTCAATGTCAGGGTAGTTTTCGTTTATAGAAACGGTTTCCGGCGACGACGGCTAGTCACCTCTCTGCTGGACCCCAATTTGTTTCCGGCAACAGAGCTGGCCCGTCTCTATCATATGCGCTGGGACATCGAGACCTTCTATCGCGATTTTAAACAAACCCTGCGTGCCACCTCGTGGCATTGCCACGCTCCGAGTTCGTTTCACCAGGAGATCATGGTGCACATGATTGCCCTGTGTCTAATCCGCATCGCCATGTTCGAAGCCGGCCGCCTTAAAAACCTGTCTGTGGCTCAATTGAGCTTCGCACGTGCCCTAACCCAGACACGCTTATTCCTCAAGCTCTTAATGTCCGCTGGTGATGTGGGCCTATGGCCTTCCATCTGGGAGGAATTTGTGCGATGCTGTGCACGACATAGGGTGCATTCTAAACTAGGCCGCCAATTTCCAAGAGACCGGCAGCAATATCGAACAAAGAGTCGAGGGCTGGAAAAGCGACGCCGGGGGCGAAAGCCTAAATTCAAAACAGCATCGCCGCTGCCACTCCAGCCGGAAACCCGTAAGGATTTGAAAGGACAAGTATTTCTCTTAAGTTAATAGCATTAGGGCAGGCCCCGCCGGAATGACGAACAAGAGCCCCGTCCTCTATGCGGGGAGCAGGAAGCAGGCACGCGGAGGCGCGGAGAGGGGGTGAAGAGGCAACTCTATGCGAGGAGCAGTGAACAGAAAAAATGAATTAGTTGCAGAAAATGCCTGGATTCCGGCCCCCGGACTAGAAACTTCCGGGGCAGGCCCCGCCGGAATGACGAACAAGAGCCCCGTCCTCTATGCGGGGAGCGGAAAGCAGGAAGCAGGCACGCGGAGGCGCGGAGAGGGGGTGAGAGGCTGATGAGGCAACTCTATGCGAGGAGCAGTGAACAGAAAAAATGAATTAGTTGCAGAAAATGCCTGGATTCCGGCCCCCGGACTGGAAACTTCCGGGGCAGGCCCCGCCGGAATGACGAACAAGAGCCCCGACCTCTATGCGGCCACCCGCCTCCGGTGATGGACAGTAATCATCTAGTTGAGGAAAGCCTGGATTCCGGCCCCCGGACTGGAAACTTCCGGGGCAGGCTCCGCCGGAATGACGAACAAGAGCCCCGACCTCTCTGCGGCCACCCGCCTCCGGTCATGGACAGTAATCATCTAGTTGGGGAAAGCCTGGATTCCGGCCTCCGAGACTGTGTCATTATTGAATTACGACTGACCGGTTCCCGCCCTGATATTTTTCAAAAATTCACCAAGAACAAAAATCGTCTTCCCAGCCTGCTTTGGGTATCACCGCCCTTTTAACGCTGACCGCATGCCCACAGGCTGGGCAATTTCCGCCCAATCCTTCGCCCCTTGGCTTTAATTTGACTTAAGCTGCCTTAATTGCAGCCGTGAAGCTCCTAACCCCACCCAGCAGACTTATCATTCGTCTCAGGTTAAAACATGTCGCCAGTATCGCCGCTTCTGCACGAACCCCCTCTCGACCTCGTAAAAAAAACTGGCCATACCCTAATACCTTCTTAATAAATCCAAATGGATGCTCCACCCGAGCTTTCCTTCGCTTGTAGATCTGCCCCATTTCAGGTTGCTCAAATCTCTTGGATACTGCTTCCCTTAACTCTTCCGATGCATGGCGCGTAACAGTTCGGCCCTGCTTCGATTTTGTGCACGTGCCAAAGTGCGAACAGAACCGACATTTACTAGGTTTATCAATACGATAGTCCCTTCTCTGCTTTGTTTTATTCTCAAAACGTCTGAAGATCAGCCGGTGACCCTCCGGGCACAGGTAACAATCCGAGTCAGCATCATAGGTAAATTTAGCCTTTTCAAACGGACCAATCTCCGTTTCCTTGTGTGAGGCTTGAGACTGAGAAGGAATCACCACTGTTTTTCCGGCAGATTCTAGCTTTGCAATTTCGCTGGTATCCGAATACCCCGCATCGGCGCACGCTGTCTTGCACTCTCGTCCAAGATAAGCCTCGGCTCCGCCGATCTGAACAGCCATCTGATTCGAGTCATTTGCCTCGCTCACCACGTCTGTGTGAACAATCAGCCCGTTTTTGTCGTCAACAACCGTTTGCATGCAATATCCGCAATGGGTGCCTTGAGGACTCTTTACTACGACGCTTTCCGGATCGATCTGATTTACCTGCCTCTCTTTTCCATCCTTTGTCTTGTCGCCTCGTTCGCTGAACTCGGCCAGAGCATTTTTAATAGACTCCTTAAGCTTATTTGCCTTGGCAAGCTCTTTTGGCATTACCACCAGCGAGCCGCATTGGGATTCACTCTTGTCGATCTGCTCGCACTGGTTCAGAATCTGTTGAATTCTTTGATCAATTTCTTTTAGCTGGTCCTCATACCATTTTTTCTTGTGAAGGTTGGCCTTCCCTGCGTTTGCCCTCAGCTTGGTGCTGTCTACAAACAGTATGTTACCCTCTATCAGCCCCAGATTCAGGCAAAGTCTGGCACAAAGTTTCAAAGCCTTTCTTAAGCCTTCTTTGTTCCTGCGCCGAAATTCGGCAATCGTTTTATGATCCGGCTTCAATTGCTTCATCAGCCAAATGAAGGACAGATTGTTGTGCACCTCGCGTTCGAGTTTCCGGGAGCTATTTACTCCATAAGAGTAGCCATACAAGAGCAGTTTTAGCATGCACCGAGGGTCATATTCGCTGTTCCCTACCTTCCGGTCATCGAGCTCGATCCCCACCTCGCTAAAATCAAGCGCGTCTACAAAGGCATCGTAGGCGCGAACGGGGTGATCCTGAGATACATACTGGTCCAGCGTAGGTGGCAGCACCATCATCTGTCTTCGGTCTGTTCCGTGTCGATATGCCATAGCCCCTCCAGTTTGAGGCGCCACTATAGCATATAATGGCTTGATATGCTTGCAATTAATGCCAAATAACCCGATCCAGAGGCCAACAATTACGACACAGTCTCCTCCGCCGGAATGACGAACAAGAGCCCCGACCTCTATGCGAGGAGCAGTGAACAGAAAAAATCAATTAGTTGCAGAAAATGCCTGGATTCCGGCCCCCGGACTGGAAACTTCCGGGGCAGGCTCCGCCGGAATGACGAATAAGAGCCCCGACCTCTCTGCGGCCACCCGCCTCCGGTCATGGACAGTGATCATCGACAGGCCAGGAAGGGAGAGCGTCGAGAATCCGGCCGGGGGTCCCTGCGCTCCGCGAGGCGCCACCCTGGGTTTTAACGCACCAAATACATTGCCCTGAAGGGGCTGCATAGAAATTAGCGCTGCGTTGGCATTTGCATTTTGCAATGCGGGTTTTATGTAACTCCGCCGGGGTAAAGGGAAAAAATTTATGGAATTCCACACCCAGGGTGGCGTCCCGCGGGGCGCGGGACTGACCCTGGGCTGAATTATTCAGCCCCTTCAGGGCTTAAGACGCTGACCCTGAAACACCTTAGAAAATTGCAATCATGTATACGTCAAGTTTCTTATTTGAACGCTTATGGAGCTGCGCCCCCCTCACCCCGCGTGACCGTGTTCGCGCGTCCCGCTCACCCATCCGCGGTTCCGGAAAGAAAAATCATCGGGTGGTCTTCTTTTTAACTTGTCCCGCACTCAATTCCTTGTATTATTGCCGCCTGTGGCAAACTACGATCAGCCCTCGGACAAGATCAGCGCAAGAGAGCCGGGCAATCCCTGCTCAGCGCTCTGAACCGTTGAGGCCAATCGTTTCGGATTAAAAGTCTAAGGTTATGACATCTAAGAGGCAAACAGTTTTCCTGTCGTTTATGCTGGTTGCAATTTCCTTATTAATGGGGGGCTGCCTCAAGGTTGGGCCGGATTTCAAGCCTCCGGCGGCTTCAGTCTCATCAAACTGGCTGGAAGCCGCTGACGAACGTGTGAAAAGCGAGCCGGCAAACTACCGCGCATGGTGGGAAGCGTTCGGCGATCCGACGTTGAACCGCGTAATTGACAGGGCCTACCGTGAAAATCTTTCGTTAAGGGTTGCCGCTCTAAGAGTTCTGGAAGCCAGGGCTCAGCTTGGCATTGCGGTGGGAAAACTCTACCCTCAAACTCAGCAGATTAACCCGTCGCTTACGTTCAACAGGTACAGCGAATATTCTGCCACAACGGCGGCGTCTGCTGCAGAACAGATCCCTGTCCAAAGCAGTTTCTGGCAGGACCAGATGAACTTGAACGTAGCCTGGGAGCTTGATTTCTGGGGAAGATTCAGAAGAGCGGTCGAATCGGCCGACGCAAACCTTCGGGCAACCGTTGCCGATTATGACAGCGCGCTCGTGAGCCTTACTGCCGATGCGGCTAATTCTTACACCCAGATAAGGACCCTCGAGAAGCGAATCGAGATCGCACGGGAAAACCTGAAAGTCCAGACAGAAAGCCTCAGGATAGCAGAAGCCCGTTTCCACGGCGGCACAACCTCCGAGCGTGACGTCGAACAGGCAAGAACGATTCTTTTCAACACTAAGGCAGCTATCCCGGTCCTGGAGGCACAGCTCAGGCAGAACAAAGACGCGCTGTGCGTGCTGATCGGCATTCCTCCGGATAACCTTTCGGATCTTCTCGCCGGCTCCACGGGGATTCCAGCTCCTCCACCCCAGGTTGCTGTCGGGATTCCCGCCGACCTGCTCAGGCGCCGTCCTGACATTCGCAGCGCAGAACTTCAGGCTGCAGCGCAGTGTGCGCAAATCGGGGTTGCCAAAGCCGACCTGTTTCCCGCTTTCTCACTTGGGGGCACTTTGGGCCTTCAGTCCACGACCTATGCAGGGACCAGGCTGTCAGAAATGTTCAACATCGCGGCGGCGGCGGCAAGCGCCGGTCCGTCCGTTCAATGGAACATTCTTAACTACGGCAGGATAACCAATAACGTTCGAGCGCAGGATGCGCGTTTTCAGGAGCTTTTGCTTTCCTACCAAAACACGGTGTTGAAGGCGCAACAGGAGGTCGAAGATTTTCTGGCAGGGTTTCTGCGGTACCAGGAAAGCGCGGAAAGCCTTGCGCTTAGCGCAACGGCGGCAAAGCATTCGATGGATTTGGCCTTCATTCAGTACAGCCAGGGGAGCACGGATTTTACGACCGTCCTCACCGCCCAGCAGTCGCTGCTCGTTACCCAGGACAGTCTTGCAAACTCTATGGGGAATATCTCCTTAAACCTGGTGGGGGTCTACAGGGCTCTTGGCGGCGGATGGGAAATCAGGCAGGGAGAGGACATCCTTTCACCTGAAATCAAAGAAGCCATGGCACGGCGGACTAACTGGGGCAGTCTGCTTTCCCCCTCTGTTTACATGCCCCCGCCCTGCAACCAATCCGATATTCGCAGCCCGGACTGGTAGAGACCGGCTGCCAATTCCAGAGGAACAACTGTAGCGTCCGGAGAAATGATGATCTCAGTTTTAGACTCCACAAGACTGCTTCGAAACATCTTGGTGAGCTGCGCTTCGCTTAGCCCACCCTACGGTCTCAGCCCATCCTGCGGTCTCAAACTACTGCGCGCTTCTTGCCTTCCGCTTCCTTCTTCCCGCTTCCTGCTTCCAGTTTCCTGCTTTTTGATCATGCTTTTCGCCTCAGGTTGCACGCAAAAGCAGCAATCCGCCCCACCTCCTCCGCCCAAGGTCACCATAAGCCAGCCCATGCGGGAGGACATTGTCGACTACCTTGAATTTAGCGGCAATACACAGGCCGTAAACACTGTCCAGCTTCGCGCGCGTGTGGAAGGCTACCTGGACGGCGTATACTTCAGGGACGGGGATGTGGTGAAGAAAGATCAGCTGCTTTTTCTCATCCAGCAAAACACATATTTTGCAATGCTGCAGCAGGCCGAGGCCAGCATGCAAACTCAAAAAGCCCTGCTCGAGCACGCCAATACGGAGTTTGCGCGCTACACCAAACTCTATGAGCAAAAGGCCGCCGCTGATACGGATGTCGAAAATTGGCGCTATCAGCGCGACGCGGCACAGGCCGGTCTGCTATCGGCTGAAGCGCAGCGTGACCTTGCAAAGCTCAATCTCGGATATACCTGGGTAGTCGCCCCCTTCACGGGACGTATCGACAGGAGGCTTGTGGACCCCGGAAACCTCGTAGGTTCCGGTGGAACCAGCACTGTTTTGGCCGAATTGACCCAAATCGACCCCCTGTATTTCTACTTCAACATCGCCGAAACAGATATCCCGCCTCATATACGGGATGCAAGGGCAGCTTCGCTCAAGCCCTCCAACCCGGCAGCAAAAGCAGAAAAAACTCCTGTCTTCATGAGCCAGGTCAATGAAGAAGGATATCCACACGAAGGATATCTTGATTTCGCGTCGAGTGTGGTAAGTACCTCAACAGGGACGCTGCTTGTGAGAGGAGTTTTTCCAAACCCCGACGGCAAAATGCTGCCCGGGCAATTTGCCAGGGTCAGGCTGCCGGCCGGGAAAAAGAACTCCGCCATTCTCATTCCGCAGTCTGCGGTGAGCTACGACCAGTTGGGGAACTATGTGCTGATAGTGAATGAAAATAATACGGTCGAGCGCCGTAACGTTAAGACCGGCGCTCAGAAAAATCATTGGTATGTGATCGAGGAAGGCCTTACCGGAGATGAGTGGGTCGTTACTAATGGAGTGCTCAAAGCGATCCCCGGAAAGCAGGTTACTCCCGAACGCGATCAGCTAAAGGGCGCGGCGGAAAAACCCGTTCAAGAGGCGGGCAAATGATCTCAGAGTTTTTCGTTGATAGGCCCATTTTCGCAAACGTGATCGCCTTCGTCACGATCATACTCGGCTTTGTCGCGTTATACGGCCTTCCGGTCGCCCAATATCCGCAGATCGTTCCGCCGACAATACAGGTTACGACGCGATACCCCGGAGCAAGCGCCCAGGTCGTTGCCGAAACCATCGGAGTTCCTATCGAGCAGGCCGTCAACGGGGTCGAGGGCGCGATATATATGTCGTCGGCCAGCAGCAGCGACGGCTCTTATACCCTTACGATCACCTTCGACGTCGGGACTAATCTCAACGCTTCCCTTTCGCTTGTCCAAAACTTCGTAAACAGCGCCCTCGCTCAGCTTCCAGGCGGCGCTCAGCAGCAGGGAGTGACCATAAAGAAAGTCTCTCCAAACATCCTGCTGGTGGTGAGCCTGTATGCAGACGATGACCGGTTCGATGAGATTTTCCTTTCAAATTATGGCCTCATAAATCTTCAGAATCCACTGGCCCGGCTGCCGGGGGTAGCGCTGGTGAGAATTTTCGGCGCCGGTCAGTACAGCATGAGAGTGTGGCTCGACCCACTCAAACTCGACTCGCTGGGGATTACAAGTGCTGACGTCATTAACGCCATTCAGGGACAGAACGATCAAGTCGCATTAGGTCAGCTCGGCGCGCCTCCCGTGTCTAAGGGGCAACCTTTTCAGTTTACGATCAACACGCTCGGCCGTCTTTCCGACGCCTCCCAGTTTGAGAATATAATCGTCAAGACGGCAACCGGCCAGGCCCCGCAGGTCGTGCATCTGCGCGACATAGCCCGAGTGGAGCTGAGCCAGCAGACCTTCAGCAATTTCGCCGATTATTCCGGCCACAAGTCTGCCCTGATACCGATTTTCGCCCTTCCGGACGCCAACGCCATCAGGGTCGCCGACAGCGTCTACGCGGCAATGGGCGATATGAGCAAAACTTTCCCCCCCGGACTCAAATGGGCAACCCGCTATGACACGACCCAGTTTGTCCGCCAGGCCATCTCAAAGGTGTATGAAACCCTTTTCATAGCCGCTATCCTTGTGCTGATCGTAGTGCTTCTTTTCCTCCAGAACTTCCGGGCGATGCTCGTTCCAGCTACAACCGTACCCGTCACCATAATCGGCGCTTTCATCGCCATGGCCGCACTCGGATTTACCGTTAACCTGATGACGCTTTTCGCTCTCATTCTGGCCATCGGCATCGTAGTCAACGACGCAATCGTTGTCGTTGAGGGCGCCTCATACCACATAGAACGAGGAATGGCGCCCAGGGAGGCCACCATCAGGGCAATGCAGGAATTGACGGGACCGATCATGGGAATCACGCTCGCCCTGGTTGCGGTTTTCCTGCCGGCCGCATTTTTCCCCGGCATAAGCGGGCAGATATTTCGCCAGTTTGCGCTCATTATCGCTGCAACATCGGTAATAAGCGCTATCAACGCACTGACCCTGAAACCGGTCCAGTGTGCTTTGTGGTTGAAACCGCTCGGCAAAAAACGCCCTAATTTCATCTACCGCGCGTTCAACAGGCTCTTTCAATGGATGACCGACATCTATATGGTGCTGGTGGTCTACATGGTGAAAAGGCCTGTCATGATGTTATTCGTGTTCATCATCATAATCTTCGTTTCCTTCTGGCAGTTTCTCAGCCTACCGAGCGGATTTCTCCCGGTCGAAGACCAGGGATACGTGATTTTGTTTACCCGCCTGCCCGAAGGTGCATCAGTGCCACGCAATCGCGAAGTGGCCGTCAAAGTGAACGCCATCCTCGAGCGAATTCCCGGCATTGAGGCGTGGGTGACGATTGGAGGCTACTCCGTTTTGGATGGGGCAAACAGTCCCAACATCTCATCATCATTTATCAACTTCAAAGATTGGAAAGTGCGTGGGTCCGACCTGACCCAGGACGTGATCATAGCAAATATGAACCGGGAACTGGCAGGACTTCAGGAAGCCCAGACACTTGTGATCGTCCCGCCTTCCATTCGGGGATTAGGCCAGGCCGGAGGCTTTCAGATGATGGTCGAGGACCGGGGTGGATACATCGGGCTGAAAGGAGTCGAGCAGGCTACAAAGGCACTCATACAGGCGGGAAACTCACAAGCTGAGATGCGAAACCTGATAACGCCATTCAGCATGACCAGCCCACAGCTCTACCTGAACATCGACCGGTCTAAGGCCGAATCACTCCATGTCCCCATGGCAAACGTTTTCGCTGCGCTCCAAGACTACCTTGGGTCATCATTTGTAAATCTTTTCAACAAGTTCAACCAGGTATTCCAGGTCTATATCCAGGCTGAGAGCAATTACAGGATGGATCCCAGGGATATCGACAAACTCTATGTCCGCAACCAGACGGGAGGTATGGTCCCATTGCGCACGCTGTTGAATGTGGAACGTGCGCAAGGCTCGGAGTTGATAACCCGCTATAATCTCTATCCGGCCGCAGCCATCTTCGGGTCGGCATCCCCAGGGTTCAGCTCCGGCGAGGCACTGGGGAAAATGGAGCATCTTGCTGCAGATACGCTGCCTCAGGGCATGTCATACGACTGGACATCCACGAGCTACCAGGAAAAGCAGTTGGGCTACCAGGCCTATTTCCTCTATGCCCTTTCCATATTCCTGGTCTATATGGTTCTTGCGGCCCTATACGAAAGCTGGACCTCGCCCGGCGCCGTTATTCTAGTCGTGCCGGTTGCAATCGTCGGGGTTCTGCTCGCTCTCTTAGCCCGGGGATACGACAGCAACCTCTACACTCAGGTCGGTCTCATCCTCATGATCGCACTGGCAAGCAAGAACGCCATCCTCATCGTGGAATTCGCCCGTGACTTGCACCATGGCGGCATGTCCATCGAAGAGGGGGCGATCGAGGCCACACGCAGGCGGTTTCGCCCCATCGTGATGACCTCATTCGCGTTCATTCTCGGAGTTGTGCCGCTCCTGGTGGCTTTCGGAGCAGGGTCCGCCAGCCAGCGCGCCCTTGGGACGGTCGTTTTCGGCGGCATGCTTTCCTCTACGCTTCTGGCTATCCCGTTTGTGCCTGTTTTCTATGTCCTGCTGGAGAGACTAAGCGAACGTTTCCTAAGGTCGAAGCCACTAACCGACAGCTTCGATTAATTTATTCCAAAACTCTGCCGTTTGAGCGCTCAAGCATAGTGTGGAACGAGGATGGATTTCTTAGATGTACACCATTAATACCGGTTTGCGTTCAAGTCACGTCCTCCGGGAGGGCATAAAGTCCTCCCCTACGAAGCGTAACGCGTCCATGACGTAGGGACGGGGTTTACGGCCAATCTTGAACGCAAATTGGTATAACTCAGATCTGAGAGTGACGCACGCACTTATCAATCGCCGTTCATGCACTTCCGATAGGCCCTATCGTAGAGATAAGACCAATCATTAGCCGACGCAGCGCCACCACCGAGCGCACCGAGTCCACCGCCAATCGCAGCGCCTGTTCCAGCGCCTCTGCCACCACCGATGATTCCGCCTAAAAGCGCCCCCGTGGCGGCCCCGCCCAGCGCGCTGCCCAGGACGTTGTCACCGGGGTTCGCGTTATGGTCGGCGTAGTCCCTGGCATACAAATCGCAATAGTCGGCAGACCTGGCGAAACTCGTTCCGGTTCCTGCTAAAAACACACCGGCCGACAAAACAGCCACAATCAAACCCCACGTAATAGGGGAATTCCTTCTCATTATCATCGATATCCTCCACGTCTGGACAATAAGTCACAGATTGACGCCTTCGCGAGGCCAGCCCGTCACATTCCAGGATAGTCCCAATAGGCAATCGCCGATGATTCAAGCGAGATAAAAATAATATAAACACCTGTGAGTTGTTTTCAAACACACTCGGGAAATGCAAAATGACCTTGAAGTATAATAAAACAGATGAACCTCGGACAGAGCATCCGGGCAGGATTGAAGATAGCCAGGAGTGAAGGGGGGGCCTTCCTCCTGGCTTTGGATGGGAGGATTAAATGGGGGTTTAATCTCCATTAATATCATCGGAAGAACAGGTCTTTGCCTTTAACTAAAAGTTTATTTTATTTACCAGGCCTTTCTTCGTTTGCCGTTGCATCGTCCCATTCGTTTTCGAAAGAGAAAGTAATGCCGGGAAACCGGCCGGCCAAAATTTTCTGGTCCTTCAGTTTTAGAGAATTATTGCCCATCGATATTCTTAGTCCGCTCAAATTGGCCAAAGATTGGGGCAACTTTACACCGCTGTTTGAACGCACCGACAGTTCTCTCAGGTTTTTCAGATCGCCGATAAATGAAGGAAGTTCATGGATTTCGTTATAATCCAGGCCTAAGTCCTTGAGTTTTGAAAGCTGAGCCACCTGCGATGGAACGGCTTTAAGACCATTCCGGCCCAGGTTTAATTTCTCCAAACTCTGCAACTGCCCAATTGCGTTCGGCAGGGTTTTCACCGGGAGAGGTTTCCTGGAACCTGGTCCTCGAGCATCCAATGCGCCATATAAGTCCAGAACTTTCAAACTTTTCAAACGACCGATTTCTTCCGGAATTGAAACATTCATTCGGCAACCGTTTCCGTTATTGAGGATCAATTTTTCTAATTTAACCAGGTTTCCGATATCCCCGGGAAGGTCTTCGAGTTCCTCCAGACAGGCAATTTTTAATACCTTTAAATTAGTCAATGTCCCTAATCGATCGGGAAGATGTTTCATCGCCCGCTCAGAGTGTGTTATGGACAGGGTCGTCACTGCCGCCGGATTGGAGAACGCCTGCTCAAAGCTATTGAATGTGCCGGCATGGGCGTGTGGGACCGCAAAGAAACATAAGCCGAAAACGACCAGCATTTTCTTCATCATACACTCTTCTTCACTGATTTTTCCCTTTGCTTGAATGCTTGACAAGTGCCGTATAGCCGAGTCCAGGGCGAATCGATCTTTACATGCTCAGGTGAAGCAAGGTGATTTCCGGCGGGACGCTAATCCGCACGGGGGTAAATGTGGTGCCGATTCCACGGCTCACGTACAGGTGGGAAGCATTTAACCGGTACAACCCCTCTGGATAGGGGGTCACAAGGTGAACCACGCTTATATCCCCTGACGGCAGACTCAACTTTATCTGCCCCCCATGATAGTGGCCTGCGAGGGTGAGCTGAATCCCATATGCAGCAGCCAGAGGAAAGACCTCGGGCCGATGAGACAGCAAAAGAGCCGGCATGTGGGGGTCTAACCCACGCAAGGCGGCCTCGAGGTCGGGATTTCCGGCGCGAAGGTCATCGATTCCAGCCACCGTGAAAGCGCCCTGTCCGGAGTGAACGACCTGATTGGCATTTACCAGGAGCAGGATACCGTACTGAGAGAAAACCGCCTGAATTCGACTCAAGTCCCCGTACCAGTGCTCATGATTACCCAGCGTGGCAAAAGTGCCGTATGGAGTGCGGACCCTGCCAGTTCCTCTATGCAACCCGGGAGATACTCCATCGAGTTCGATATGTAGTCGCCTGTGAGGACAAAGAGATCGGGTTGAAGCGCGATAACCAGATCGGTTAGCCGCCGGATCTCTTCCCGTGTCATGTAAATACCGGCATGGATATCGGTGAGTTGGACAACCCGCAGGGAGCGCCCGAAGGGCAAGGCAAGCTCCCTGACTTTAAATGCCTTTCCGGTATAGATAGCGCCGTATCCGCAAAGTACCAGGGGTGCTGCGGCTAACCCGCCCAATCCAACTTGAAGAAAGTGACGTCGGGCAGGATTCATGGGGCCGAGTTCCTCGCGGCCGGTGTTGCGAAATATTCGGAAAACCGCCCGGCCAAGTCCTCCGGCACAATCAACAATAAAGAGCACCAGTGCGGACAGAATCGACCCTAAGCTCCATACGGCCGGGAGATAAAAAAGGAAAAGCCGCGCCGCTATCGGCTGGGGCGTCCAGGTGATCGGGTGTAACAAGATGTATCGGTTCGCGGTAAATAGCAGGAGAATCGTTATGCCCACCAGAGCGATGGCGGCGGATTTAAAGATATCGGGTCCCGCCAGGGACTTGATGGCACGCCGGATGCGGATAAACAGATATCCCTGTGAGAGTACCACAAGGGTAAGACCAATAAGGCGAATGGTCGCGAAATCCATTCCGCGCGCCATGTTGCGACTCCGATCACGGCAGGGGTCAAAGGCTGCCAGCAGACCAGGACATGGGTCAAGCACACTATACTGCAAAAGGCTGAACTCGGACTATTTATTCAGGCCAGAAAGCTCACCAGTTTCCGGTTGAAAAAATCGGGGGCTTCAATATTGCTGAGGTGCATGGCGCCTGGGATGACGACCAGCTCCGATCCCTCGATCTGCCGTTGGATCGCCTCGGCGGCGCCTACAGGCGTAGTCTCATCCTTTTCCCCGGTGATGATCAAGGTGGGCGTGGATGCCTTTGAGAGTTCGCGTGAGACGTCAAAGTTGCTGATGGCGAGGGAGCAGCCGACATAACCGGAAACGGGCGTGAGATGGATCATTTTACGCATCCTCTCGGTGATTTCCGGCTGGTTCCGGCGAAATTCTCCACTCAGCCAACGTTCCAGGGTCTGTTCGGAAAGGGCTTTCATGCCCTCGGTTTGGGCCGTCCGAATGCGTTCCTCCCAGATCGGGGTCATCTCCGGGGGGACGCGGCCGGTCGTATCGCACAGGACGAGTTTTTTGAGCCGGTCCGGATACCTGCACGCTAATACCTGTCCGATCATTCCCCCCATCGAGATGCCCATAAAGTGAGTCCGCCCGATGGCCAGGTGATCGAGCAAACCGATCACATCGGCAGCCAGCATCTCCATCGTATAGGGTCCCGGAGGGGCGGATGAACTGCCGTGGCCGCGCGTGTCGAAGCGCAAGATTTGATACTTGCCGCGCAGCACCGGGAGTTGCAGGTCCCACAGCTCAAGGGCCGTGGCCAGTGAGTGGCTCAAGGTGACCAACGGCGCATCTCCAGGGCCTTCTAACTCATAATTGATGACCACATCATTGACGCGAGCCTGCATCTCTGCTTCCTTCTCTTTAAGCTCTATTGCGCATTGGTGGTTAAAAAGACCGGGCTGAGGGGAATGCGTCTGCACAATATAGGGACACCAAGGCTCGCCTGCTTCTTATCGAGCCTGTCCGCTCCACGTGAAAGACCGATTTGCTCACACCGGCATCCGCATTAGGGTTGACATCTGCGGACACCTGGTTGCAAGCAACTAGCCGTGGAGCGTCATTCAACTATGCATAAAGACCCTCTGCTCAGCATGATCGGGCAGAGGGCAGGCAGATGTCAGAATTTATAGTTGAGCCCCACCCGGAAAACGTTCTGGGCCGTACTGATATTGGTCGTCAGTGGTGTGCCGGCAATCGGGTAAGACATCGAGCCGAGGTCGACATACAAGTATTCGAGCTTGACGCTCCAACAGTTGTTGATCGCGTATTCGCCGCCGGCGCCGGCACACCATCCGACCAGCATATCCGACGAGGAACCGGAGAAGGCGAAACCTGGGAAGCCGGCAGCTACTGTGCCGGGAAATCTTTCGGAGTAGCTAGTGCTGGACGAGACTTCTCCATAGGCGAGACCACCGGTTACGTATAACAGCAATCGATCGGCAGGCGTGTAACCCAAGCGCCCACGCAGGGTGCCGAAGAAATCGATCTCCTGCGTCACGGTGTAGGTAGTACCAAAGGTAGAACCAGGGGCGCCGGCCGCAAGGAGCCCGAAATTTTGGGTGATCGAATCGCCCATGCCGTCGTAGTTGATGTCCGCTTCGATGCCGTAGACGATATTGGGGCAAGTGCACCACTGGAAATTGTAGCCGGCCTGGCCGCCAAAAATGAAAGCAAGATCGGTAAAATCGCCCGTATCATAAACCCCACTCGGAGAAGAAGTGGTGCTATACCCGCCGGCGTCTTTGGCGAAACCTGTGTTCAGTCCCGCGTAAAACCCCGTCCAGTTATAGGCAGCGGCGGCAGGATCGGCGGCCCATGCAGAGCCGCAGCCAAGAAAGAGTACAAGCAATGCAGCAGCTAAAACGGAATTCCTCATAGCGCCCCTCCATGTTGGCAAATCCGTTAAGATTGTTGGGCCATACGGCCCCGAAGATATAATGCAGTCTATAAAGCGCTCTACAATGATAAGGCCGCCGGGGCACGCCGATGTCAGAATTTATAGTTGAGCCCCACCCGGAAAACGTTCTGGGCCGTACTGATATTGGTCGTCAGTGGTGTGCCGGCAATCGAGTAAGACATCGAGCCGAGGTCAACATACAGGTATTCGAGCTTGACGCTCCAGCAGTTGTTGATCGCGTATTCGCCGCCGGCGCCGGCACACCATCCGACCAGCATATCCGACGAGGAACCGGAGAAGGCGAAACCGGAGAAGGCGGGAACTCCTGTGCTGCGAAATCTTTCGGAGTAGCTAGTGCTGGACGAGACTTCTCCATAGGCGAGACCACCGGTTATGTAAAGCAGCAATCGATCGGCAGGCGTGTAACCCAAGCGCCCACGCAGGGTGCCGAAGAAATCGATCTCCTGCGTCACGGTGTAGCTATTGATGATAGGGGGAGTAGCCGGGCCGGCCGCAAAGAGCCCGAAACCGCTGCCGGTGACCGAATCGCCCATGCCGTCGTAGTTGATGTCCGCTTCGATGCCGTAGACGATATTGGGGCAACAGCAGCACTGGAAATTGTAGCCGGCCTGGCCGCCAAAAATGAAAGCGAGATCGGTAAAATCGCCCGTATCATAAACCCCACTCGGAGAAGAAGTGGCGCTATACCCGCCGGCGTCTTTGGCGAAACCTGTGTTCAGTCCCGCGTAAAACCCCGTCCAGTTATAGGCAGCGGCGGCAGGATCGGCGGCCCATGCGGAGCCGCAGCCAAGAAAGAGTACAAGCAATGCAGCAGCTAAAACGGAATTCCTCATAGCGCCCCCCTCCATGTTGGCAAATCCGTTAAAAACTACGGGGCCATACGGCCCCGTAGGTATAATGCAGTCTATAAAGCGCTCAACAATGATAAGGCCGCCGGGGCACGCCGATGTCAGAATTTATAGTTGAGCCCCACCCGGAAAACGTTCTGGGCCGCACTGATATTGGTCGTCAGTGGTGTGCCGGCAATCGGGTAAGACATCGAGCCGAGGTCAACATACAGGTATTCGAGCTTGACGCTCCAACAGTTGTTGATCGCGTATTCGCCGCCGGCGCCGGCACACCATCCGACCAGCATATCCGACGAGGAACCTAAGTAGGTGGGATCTGTGCGAAATGTGACGGAGTACTTAGTGCTGGACGAAACCTCTCCATAGGCGAGACCACCGGTTACGTATAACAGCAATCGATCGACAGGCGTGTAGCCCAAGCGCCCACGCAGGGTGCCGAAGAAATCGATCTCCTGCGTCACGTTGTAGGAACCACTAGAGAGAGCACCAGGGGCGATGGCCACAGGGACCCCGAAACTTTGGGTGATCGAATCGCCCATGCCTTCGTAGTTGATGTCCGTTTCGATGCCGTAGACGATATTGGGGCAAGTGCACCACTGGAAATTGTAGCCGGCCTGGCCGCCAAAGATGAAAGCAAGATCGGTAAAGTCGCCCGTATCATAAACCCCAACCCCACTCGGAGAAGTGATGCTATACCCGCCGGCGTCTATTGCGAAACCTGTGTTCAGGCCCGCGTAAAACCCCGTCCAGTTATAGGTAGCGGAAGCAGGATCGGCGGCCCATGCAGAGCCGCAGCCAAGAAAGAGTACAAGCAATGCAGTAGCTAAAACGGAATTCCTCATAGCGCCCCTCCATGTTGGCAAATCCGTTAGGATGATTGGGCCATAAAGCCCCGAAAGTATAACACGGTCTACAAATCGCTGTATAACACAAGAGTTCGTGTACGGGAGAAAAAAAAACGTAAAATATTTTGGATTTTCTCTAATTAAGAATCGTTGCTAACTCATATTGAATATTATCATCTACGCCTCTTCGATCAGTCGCGTCAACGAGAGGACGAAAGGCGGTTGAACATGATGCTGTAATACATTTGAACTGCTAAGGTGTTTTGAACTGGAGATCCGTGCTGCATAAATACAGTGAGGTTCATCAGACCGACTGTTGTGTCAAGGAACCGTCTTTATATGACCCCTTTAGGGGATTTGGCTGTCTTTGTCACCTCTGTTCCCGCGGTGGCGCCTGGCAGGATGCTGAAAAATGATTGGAATTCCCACTTTACAGTAAAAACTCCGTGGGGCCGTCACCCCGGCGCAGGAGACTGTGTCATTATTGGATTACGACTGACCGGTTCCCGCCCTGATATTTTTCAAAAATTCACCAAGAACAAAAATCGTCTTCCCAGCCTGCTTTGGGTATCACCGCCCTTTTAACGCTGACCGCATGCCCACAGGCTGGGCAATTTCCGCCCAATCCTTCGCCCCTTGGCTTTAATTTGACTTAAGCTGCCTTAATTGCAGCCGTGAAGCTCCTAACCCCACCCAGCAGACTTATCATTCGTCTCAGGTTAAAACATGTCGCCAGTATCGCCGCTTCTGCACGAACCCCCTCTCGACCTCGTAAAAAAAACTGGCCATACCCTAATACCTTCTTAATAAATCCAAATGGATGCTCCACCCGAGCTTTCCTTCGCTTGTAGATCTGCCCCATTTCAGGTTGCTCAAATCTCTTGGATACTGCTTCCCTTAACTCTTCCGATGCATGGCGCGTAACAGTTCGGCCCTGCTTCGATTTTGTGCACGTGCCAAAGTGCGAACAGAACCGACATTTACTAGGTTTATCAATACGATAGTCCCTTCTCTGCTTTGTTTTATTCTCAAAACGTCTGAAGATCAGCCGGTGACCCTCCGGGCACAGGTAACAATCCGAGTCAGCATCATAGGTAAATTTAGCCTTTTCAAACGGACCAATCTCCGTTTCCTTGTGTGAGGCTTGAGACTGAGAAGGAATCACCACTGTTTTTCCGGCAGATTCTAGCTTTGCAATTTCGCTGGTATCCGAATACCCCGCATCGGCGCACGCTGTCTTGCACTCTCGTCCAAGATAAGCCTCGGCTCCGCCGATCTGAACAGCCATCTGATTCGAGTCATTTGCCTCGCTCACCACGTCTGTGTGAACAATCAGCCCGTTTTTGTCGTCAACAACCGTTTGCATGCAATATCCGCAATGGGTGCCTTGAGGACTCTTTACTACGACGCTTTCCGGATCGATCTGATTTACCTGCCTCTCTTTTCCATCCTTTGTCTTGTCGCCTCGTTCGCTGAACTCGGCCAGAGCATTTTTAATAGACTCCTTAAGCTTATTTGCCTTGGCAAGCTCTTTTGGCATTACCACCAGCGAGCCGCATTGGGATTCACTCTTGTCGATCTGCTCGCACTGGTTCAGAATCTGTTGAATTCTTTGATCAATTTCTTTTAGCTGGTCCTCATACCATTTTTTCTTGTGAAGGTTGGCCTTCCCTGCGTTTGCCCTCAGCTTGGTGCTGTCTACAAACAGTATGTTACCCTCTATCAGCCCCAGATTCAGGCAAAGTCTGGCACAAAGTTTCAAAGCCTTTCTTAAGCCTTCTTTGTTCCTGCGCCGAAATTCGGCAATCGTTTTATGATCCGGCTTCAATTGCTTCATCAGCCAAATGAAGGACAGATTGTTGTGCACCTCGCGTTCGAGTTTCCGGGAGCTATTTACTCCATAAGAGTAGCCATACAAGAGCAGTTTTAGCATGCACCGAGGGTCATATTCGCTGTTCCCTACCTTCCGGTCATCGAGCTCGATCCCCACCTCGCTAAAATCAAGCGCGTCTACAAAGGCATCGTAGGCGCGAACGGGGTGATCCTGAGATACATACTGGTCCAGCGTAGGTGGCAGCACCATCATCTGTCTTCGGTCTGTTCCGTGTCGATATGCCATAGCCCCTCCAGTTTGAGGCGCCACTATAGCATATAATGGCTTGATATGCTTGCAATTAATGCCAAATAACCCGATCCAGAGGCCAACAATTACGACACAGTCTCGAAGGCCGGGGTCCAGTGTTTTGCCTTAAAAATCAATAGTCCAAAAAAGCTCTGGATTCCGGCCTGAACCCTCACCTAGTTCGGGTTTGCGCTTACACATTGGGCCGATGTTCGACGCTTCAAGTTCGCGCCCGATCTTTTGTGAGGGCGCACCCTCACTACGTTCGGGTTCGCGTTGAACACTTCGACCCATGTTAAATGCTGGACCCTCACTTCGCTCAGGTCCTGGCTAACATTCCGAACCTGGCTAAATGTTTCAAGTCCGGGCACGATTTTTTGTGAGTGCCCAGTTCGCGTCCGATCATTTGTGAGGACGCACTGCCGGAATGACGACCTGACTCCCGGAAATGTCAAACTCTGCGAGTCCGCCGGCAGAGCCGGAGGATTCCCCTGTTATTTAGGGGCGTACGGGAATATTTTCTTGACGTGGGGCTCATTTCTGAGGTAGGGTACAGTGCTTCAATGCTGGTATCGCATTTTTGGCCTTAACAATTTTTGGCCTTAACAAAAGGTTGCCGCCTGTGACCACGAAGAATCTTATCATAACGGACAACACAACGATCCGCACGAAAGTCTTCTGCTATGTCCGGGACCGGATTCTCAGTGGTGAGATTGCGCAAGGTGAACGGCTGGTCGAGACTAAAATCGCCTCCGAGATCGGCACCTCACGAACTCCCATAAGAGAAGCCTTCCATACCCTTGAACGTGAAGGGCTGATCGATTCCATCCCGAGGGTCGGTTACGTGGTGCGCCCGATCAGTGAAGAGGAGGTGGCGGAGATCTGCGCCATCCGCCTGGTCATAGAGGCACTTGCGGTGCGATGGGCGCTCCAAAAGGCCTACAAGAAGTTAATTAAAGACCTCAAAAAAAATATGAACCGGGCCGAGCAGTTGCTGGAGAAAGAGCGGTACAGCGATTTCGTGGAGGTGGATGCGGCCTTTCATGAAGTGATAGCCCGATGCAGTGGAAGCGACCGGCTTCTGGAACTGGCCCAGACTCTTCGTAAACACATGCTGCGATACCGTGCCAAGAGTATTTTTTCGGCGGACACTGTCGTTAAGGCAATAGCCGGCCACAAAGCCATTCTGGCCGCCATCGAAGAGGGTGATGCCGACGCGGTCGAGCAAGCGATCAAAGTCCACCTCGACGAGTCGAAGGAAAGTTGTATACGCTATGGTTCGAATGGGCGCATTGCAGATGGTTCCTCACTTCCTCAAGCTGAGATCTATAGGACCACTACGACCTGATTTGATCTGACAGCCCCGCCTGATAGGAACTCCTCTCTCATCATGATGACCTCAAGCAGCCAAAAAAGAATGGCCGGGCACAAAAATGCCTGGCCATTCTTGCATTGACTTATACCGATTTGCGTTCAAGTCAGATGTCCGGGAGGGCATAAAGCCCTCCCCTACGAAACGTAACGCGTCAATGACGTAGGCGCGGGGCTTATCCCCGGCCAATCTTGAACGCAAATTGGTATTAACCTCGAATTATTCGCCAACCAGCCCCGGTTTCACAACCAGTTTGGCCTTTTTTACAGGAAACAGCTTGTTGAGCAACTCAGCTGAAGGCGCCTTGGAAATGAAGCTGCCCCCGAAGTACATGACAGCGCAGCCGATGATCAGTATCCATTCCATGGTGCCCATACCAATCCGGGGTGGAGTCGTTCCAAAAACCGCCCAACCGCCATAAAGCGCGGCAACTGTGCCGTAGGTCACCGTGAGCATTGCGCCGACCTTTGTGGCGCCTTTCCAGTAATAGGAAATGACGGTTACGAATACAAAGATCGATCCAAGGCCCATTGCGGCCAGTCCCATAAAGGACACGAGCAATTCAGGCGGCCGTTCCAGGGTCCAGTAGAAGGGGAGGAAAAGAAAGAGGGCGATCAAGAAGTAGTTCAGGCTGATCAGGGTCGTGTCGGATGTTTTGGGACGCCAGAGCTTTATGATGTCCCTGGATACGTTGGCGCTCATTATGAAGACCAAGGCAGAGAGCGTGCCAAGGGCGGCCCCAACCAGAGCCGTAAGATAGATGCATAGCAACCAGGTGCCGCCTATGCCCCATGCGAGCATCGGCGCGGCAAGATCGGCGCCCCACTGCTTGTTGGCAAGAAGATTGGTGCCGAAGAGCATTCGAGCGATAAGGCCGTTGCTTGAGCAGTCGAGCATGTTGGGGATCCCGACTACAACGAAAACAATAGCAATGAGCGTTACAAAATCTTTGTTCGACAATTTTTTCATGCCGAGAAAACGGCTGACGTTATGAGGAAATCCGATAGCCATAGTTAAGAAGATGACAGGTGTTGCAAAGATGCCGACGTAGCTGGAGAAAAGCTGGGTTACACCGACCGTGGGCATACTGCGATCTATAAGCAGCATGAGACTGGGCTTTTGCGCCATGAGGGCATCGGATATCTTGCCCAACCCGCCCGCATAAATGAGCGCCCATACGCTGAGGAGTGCGCCTACAAATCCGATGAAGGCCCCTTTTACCGCGATGAACCACTGGGTCCCGGTGTAGCCTCCAATGGCCAGGAAGATCCAGGCAATCGTTATACAGATGAGCAGACACCAGAAAGGGGGAAGCCCGGTAACAGCGTACCAGACCCCACCCGCTGCTTTTAACTGACCTACGGAATACATGAACAGGAAGAAGAGCATGCTGGCTGCGACCATCGTCTGGAGCATTTTTGATTCGAATCGCCGTCCGATCGTTTCGGTGACTGTGGTTGCCTGGAGTTTCTCTGCGAAGTCTCTTGTCTTGGTCGCAGCGAGCCAGATGGCGGGAATGATTCCGACCAGGCCCCAAATGCCGCCAAACCACATGCCCGAAAAACCTACCTTGTACACCATACCCGTGCTGCCGCAAAAGGCCCAACCGGACAAATAGGCGCCGCAAAGGGCGAACCCGGTCACCCAGGGACCAAAGTCCCGTTTACCGATGAGGAATTCATCGTAGGATTTCCATCGCCTTTTTGCAAGAAGTCCCAGAGAGACCGCAATAATCAAAAGACAGGCGGTCCCGATTATGGACCCTACTATCATGCCGGCTGTCGGCTGGGGAATATCCAGGAATTTTCCGTTCATTCTTCCCTCCTCTTCCTCACGATCAGCCATGTTCCAATAATGGTCAACGCAAAATTGAAGGCCAAAACCAATCCCCAGCCAATCCACGCTGCATTGGGATCAACAACTTGTTCCATAACACCTCCTTGTAGTCAGTGATGGCGTTAAAGAAGGGGCGTGTAGTAGGCACTCTTCATGATGCTGTAGCGCAGGAGAAGGTCGCCGGTAAAGACGAAGATCAACCTGAGAAGAATACCAGGTGCATTGACGGCCGATTCCCACATAGCCAAAGTGATCAGCAGCGGCCCCACAATACCGATCAGGATGACCCCTAAGTAAAATAATTTGGAAAAACCGCCCCGGACCAGGTTGGATACCGAAAATTTGGCGGCTTCCGAGGCATGAAAGGTGCCCCATAAATAAAGGGCAATCAACACGATGTAAGCCAGCAACAGCATTCGGCACCAGACTTCCATGCCCACTACTTCCCCTCCGCTGACTTTCATCATTAACTGAATAACCTGGCTGCCCACCCAGATGCCGGAGACCAGGGACAAGGGCAGGACCGTTGACTGATTCCATGAAGGGATCGCTTTCATCACATTCATGGTGGCAAATCCGTGCATGATGAGCAGGATACAGATGAACCCCGTCAGCGTCTTCAAGACGGCGCCGTATTGGATCCCGAGCAGGCTCGGAAAAAAGCCTATACCGGCAAAGGCTAAAATCACCCACATGCCTCTTGAGAGTTCCGAGGTCCTCACCTTCAAAAACATCCCCAAAACTCTCTGCGGGTTGCCCAGATAGGCCATGTGAATCAAGCCGCCCAGGGCAAGGGTGATGATATAGCCCACGACGTACCCCGGTCTAAAATCATAGAACAGGGATACAAAAAAAGCGCCTGCACCGATTTCTGAAAAGAAAAACGCGAGCCATAGGAACATCCCCTGGTCATCGATCCATTCGTGCTGCGGCGTTTTCTTGATCATCCACTCGTAGGCCGCCGGGTCTGTTTTAGGCGCGGGGACGAGTTTACTTAAAATAGTCTGCATCTTCAACCTCCTGGACATGATGGAATCGGTATCATATCGTCGTCGCCCATATCGGCTAGTTTCCATCCGGGAAGGGTCCTTTTCGAATCGGAAACAGCCAGCGTTCCATCCGGAGCTTCCGGATGGACGCCAGGCTAAGCCGCCGTCTGCCCCGTATCTTTATAAACTTTAACGGCCACGGACGTTTCCACATTTCCCGTAATGGGATCGTAGTGTTTCAAGGTTGACGGCAGGATCTTGCAGAAATTACTGCCCAAGCCCTTTGCAACAGGCCGCCCCTTGGCCCACAAGCCCCCCTGGCCGGCAATGCCGACAACTTTGTGATGCTGGCCCTGCATGGTTTTAAGTATACCGGACTCTTTCGCGCCGTATCTGTTTTCAAGCCATATCTTATCCCCGTCCTTTAACCCCTTGCCAGCGGCAAGATCCGTATTCATGGTAATGGTGAACGTGTATGGGCACAGCTCGCTAACCTCCTTCATCATGGGATTTTGAAAGGTCGTATTGTTCGTGTGGAGAACGTCCCGGTACGAAAACGCCACCAGGTCAAATTCCTCGTTGAGCTCGGGGTAGGAGGCCGGGGGATACCAACTGGGCAGAGGCATGTGCTGGCTTGTGTCATACTCCATGTTGGCTTCCTTGCAGATTTTCTCGATGGCCTTGCGGTCGTGGACCAAAAACTCCATGTACACAGGGCTTCTGGACTTGGTTTCCCAGCGCCAGTAAACGTCTTCGATGGGTTTATGCCAGGTGGCGTAGCCCTGCTCTTTGACTTTTTCCTTATCATCCCCGTACACCCAGGTCAGCACTCGCTCGCCGATCTCTTTCCAGGTGAGTTTCTCGCCGGGTTTGATTCTCAGCTCGGGGTCCGTAATGCTGTAATAATCGCTGATAATTTGGTTGAGTTTGTCCAGCACGCCCACCCGGTGCGCCACTTCCATATAAACATCCCAGAAAAAGCGGCTTTCTCCGACCGGCTCTGCCACCGGCTTCTGCATATGCACATACCAGTCCTCATAGGAGGGACTGCCGCTGAAAAAGAAGCCATCGATCTCACTGCTCCAGCAGTCCTTCTCGAGGTAGCTAACATCCGGCAGAATAATATCGCCGAGTGCTTCATCGGTCTCGTTGACCCAAAGATCGTTGATCACGACGAAGCAGTCTTTGAAATTATCGAATGCGACCCGCCAGTCTGCATTGCTGATGAGAAAATTGCTCGCAAGGCCGAAGAGCATTTCCGGTTTTGCGGTCATGCCGAGCTTCTCCCAGAGCCAGTCTCTCTCTTTTAGATAGTGCACATGCGATAGTGTGGAATGCGGAAAAAAATCAATGCATCCCGAATTCTCGCACGGGACCTTGGGCGAATGCACCGGCCAGGGCACATGGGACCAGAACACCGATGGAATAAGGACGCCGTCCGGCCCGACCTTGGGCAACCGCTCATATTGGCCGCCCGGATATTTTCTGCGAATGGAAGGCCATCCCAGGGTGCCGCCCGGTACATCCTCCGCTCCGACAAGCTCGCTCAAAAGATCAATGGCCGAGACCTGGTGAATGCCGTTGGAGTGGCCCTGGGCGCCGCGGAACGTCACGGAGGAAACGGGTCTGTATGGAAAAGTTTTCCCCTCGATCGTGATGGTGCTGCCGATCTGTGCGTTTTCCACCCACTCATTGGCGATGCGGCGCATGGTTGCGGCAGGCACCGTGCTGATCTTTTCAGCCCACTCGGGCGTAAACTGCTTCAAGTGCTTTTTCAAGGCGACAAAAGCCGGCGTAACGGTTTGGCCGTTGATTTCGTATTCGCCCTCTAGAGCAAAATCCTCGTCTGCAATATCCGGTGTATCGTATTCCTTGATTTTCTGAGCTTTTAGATCGTAAACCAGCGGCTTTCCGGATTCCTCATGACGATAGAAGGTGCCGTCGGCCTTGATCAGATAGGGGAAGTTGGTCTTTGCTTTGAGGAACAGCTCGTCGTAGTGCTTGATTTCATGCACGATAACACTGGCCATGGCCAGCCCCACGGCGGAGTCGGTCCCCGGCAGAATCGGGATCCATTCGGAGGCTTTTCCGCCGGCAAAGTTTGCCATGGGGTCAAACACTATTTCCTTGATGCCTCTTCGGACCCCATCGGCTCGCAGCCGGGCGTTGGTCATAGCAGAGTGCCCGGAGCCGGTCCCCTTGCTGGACCCCCATTTGAGGACATACTTCGTGTATCGCCAGTCCGGCGCGATGGACCATGCGCCGTGGATCAATCCGCCCAGCATGTGCGCGGCGTTGCCGCAATGAAGGCTGCCGCCGCCGATGATAAAATTACCGTTGTCCTTGACGCCGAATGCCTTCGCGAAAAAATAAGGATGTTGATGAGGTCCGACGGACGCCTGAACGGTCTGGTTGCAAAACAGAATTTTGTTGGGATTGTCCGCCATGATTTTTTTCATGCGTGCGGCGATTTCATCATAGGCTTCTTCCCAGGAAATTTCTTTCCACTTGGGATCTACGCCAATACCTTTTTCCGGGTTGGTCCTTCTTAGCGGTTTTTTGATCCGGTTCGGATCGTAATAATACATGAGCCCGGCGGCGCCCTTGCCACAGATGCCGGCGCCCGCACCGCCCATGGTGCTCTCTGCGATTCCTTCGATCTTAACGGGCAAACCGTTTATTCTTCGGACTTTGATGCCGCATCCGCAGTAGCATACGCTACAAACGGTGTTGACCCATACATCTTCCCATATTTCATCAGTTTTTAAGGCCATGACGCATCCTTATCAAAGAGGTTCAGTCAACATAATATACGCAAGGGTCAGTGCCGAATTCAGGCCGCAGCTGTTTGCCGCTTTGCTCCTTGATCAGCCTGGAGACGTCGCCTCTGGGATCGTCCAGATCTCCGAACGTTCTGGCTGCAACAGGGCAAGCTACGACGCAGGCCGGCGTCGCCTTTTCGTCCTTGCCCGGGGTCAACCCCTTTGCGAGACCCTCTGTGATCCTTTCAACACAAAAATTGCACTTCATAACCGTGCCCTGCTTAAACGGATAGATCTTCTCTCCGAGCAGTTCGAGCTGGGTTTTCCCCTGTCCGGGAAAGTACTCGGCATCCGCTTTTGCCTTGTCGTAATAAGTTCGCTGCTGGTATGGGCAACTTATCAGGCATGCGCGACATCCCACGCACAGATCATAGTCGATCATCACGATACCGTCATCGCGCTGGAAGGTGGCCCCAGTCGGGCACGCTTCTACACAGGCCGCATCCTTGCAATGATTGCACAGAATCGGGTAGATCAACTTTTTGCTGGTGGGATACTTCCCCTTCTCAGAAATCAATACACGGTTCCAGAACACCTTCGGCGGCAGAAAATGCTCCTGCTTGCACGAAACCGTGCAACTCCAACAAGCGATGCATCTTTTGACATCAATGACCATTCCCCATCGTGGCATATCGTCTCTTTCATTTTTTCTCCCCACCCGAACCAACGGGCCATCCGCTATTGGAAACCGCGTCGCGGGCAAGGGCCAAAAGGGGTAGTGAATTGCCACTTAACTAAACGTTGATATCAGAATTCGATGATCTTTGCTTCATCGTATCCCCGTCTGACACACCTTACGTTTGTATCGAACTTTTTCCCCTGGAAATAATCGGCCAATGCGGCAATGATCGGATCGATCCCGATAATACCGGTGGCGGCGGCAAAGGCGCCCAAAATGCAACTGTTCGGCATGTCTATGCCGATTTCTTCCAGAGAAATTCCCATTGCATTGATGTAGCAGGCTTTCTTTAAATTCTTTGTTTTCTGCTCTTTAATCACCTCCCTGGAGTTCATTACCAATATACCCTCAGGGTTCAGCCCATTCCATACAGCCGGTGAGTCTTTTTGCGAATGATCAAGGACCACCAGAACATCCGGGGTGTATATCTGAGTCTTGAGCCGTATGGGTTCATCTCCAAAGCGACCGAATGCCGTGATCGGAGCCCCCCGCCGTTCAAACCCGAACATGGGAAAACTTGCGCCATATCGGCCGGTGTTGACAAAAGCGGTCGCAAGGATTCTGGATGCCGTCACTGCACCCTGCCCTCCCCGCCCATGAAATCGCACTTCCAACATTCAGGCCTCCTTGCAATTTAGAGCGCACACTCTTTTTCGAGCCCGGTTATATGCGACAGAAGGGCGTAGCTGTAGTCAACGTCCCTTTGCAGCATATCCAGGTCCCTTTCGGAAAAATGAGCGAATTTTGATGTCATCTTGATATAATCCGCAAGCGGTTTGGGCTTTTTGACTTCATTCGTCAGGCAAAAATTACCTTTATAGGCTTCCCATAGAGGGAAGTAATTGGTCTTCACCGCCATTCGGCAAAGCTCAATGGACATGTCCGCCGCTACGCCCCAACCCGTTGGGCATGGACAATAGACGTGAAGGTAACAAAATCCCTCGTTTTTTAACTCCTTGGCCTTTAAAAGCTTCTTGGCGAGATCTTCCAAATGGCTCATGGTCGCCGTGGCTGCATACGGGATCTTATGCATTGCCATGAGCAAGGCCAGGTTTTTGCCTCTATTGCCTTTGCCTGAAGCCGCTTTTCCCACTGGTGTGGTGCTGGTTTTTGCGCCATAGGGGGTCGTGCTGCTTTTTTGAATACCGGTATTCATATACCCTTCGTTGTCATAGCAGATATAGATAAACTTCTCGTTTCGCTCGGCTGCGCCCGAAAGGTTGCCAAACCCGATGTCAGCGGCGGTCCCGTCGCCGTTGAAACAAACAACGGTGTTATCTATTCCGGCCCGGTTGTAATACCGGACCAGCCCCGTGGCATTTGCGGCCGCTCCCGTCATCAAGGTGCCGTAATAAGCGAGTTTGTGCCATGAGCCGATATTCTGCCCGAGCAGTACCGGTGCGCTGCACGACGGTGTGCCGGTAATGACGATATCGTTTCCCAGAACCTGGGGAATAAACCTCAACAGCAATTCCAACGGACAGCCCGCGCAAAATGCAACCCCTTTGGCAAAGGGATCTTCATGTTTCTTGTAGTCAAATACTTTCGGCAATTTCTTCGCTTTTGCCATGAACGTTTCCTCCTCACCCTTCACCCTTCGTGGCAGACCCAGGTCACATCATTGCAGGGTGCGCCGTTTGAAGCGGTCAGACATGCATCGATTATCTTCTCAATATGCGCGGTGGTAATGTCCATATTCGCCAGGCCGTCGATGAAACTGAGCATCCGTCCGCCGCCCAATTCCGAAGACAGGCTTTTTATCTCCGTGTACAGGGGGCCGCCCTTGAATCCGAAACAAATACTTCGATCGATGACCCCGAGGACTTTTTTCCCTTTCAGCGTTTCAATCAATCTTGCCTCGGGAAAGGGCCGATACATTCTAAGCCTCACCAGGCCGACCTTTATCCCCTCTTCCCGTTTTTGGTCGATCACCGTTTTGACCGTGCCGCACATGCTTCCGGAGCCGACCAGAACGATATCTGCGTCATCGCTGCGATAGGTCTCCACCTGCCCGTCATAGGCGCGTCCGAATCGGCGATTAAAATCCATATTAATCTGATCGAACTTTTGTTTGGCCCGCTCCAGGGCCATGCAATGCTTGTATCGAAGCTCGATATACCCCTCAAGTATGCCGTGAGTAACGATTCCCAGGGGTTCTCCGGGAATCAGCCGAGGCCGCTGCGGCTGTCCCTTTAGTACCGAAAGATACTCGTCCACATCCCTGTCCGTCGGAATTTCGACACGTTCGGCCATGTAGGACAGATAAAACCCGTCGTAATGAACCATTACGGGAAGTTGAATATCGTGGTCCTCAGCCAGGCGATAGGCCATGATGATCATGTCGAGGATTTCCTGGCTGTCCTCAGCGACGAGAAATATCCACCCGCAATCCCGGGTGCTGATCATATCCTGTTGCCCGGACGATACCGCCATGATTCCAGGAGGTTCCCGGTTGACATTGGCCATGACCACCGGGGACCTGTTGCCGGCGGCAACCAATATAGCATCATACATAAAAACGAGCCCCCAGGAGGAGGTTGCGGTAAATACCCGCCCACCAGCGGCAGAAGCCGCCGAAACGGCGTTCATGGCTGAATTTTCGCCCTCCACCGTAATCATTTCTGCATCCAGGATGCCTTCTGCGTGGAACTCGGACAGCTTTTCGATGATCTCGGTCTGAGGGGTGATCGGGTAGGCGGCAATCACATCGGGACGGCAAAGCGTCGCGCCGATGGCAGCCGCCGCATTGCCCGTGATAACTCTCACCTGTGCACTCTCAGTTGGGTTGATGCTCATTTAAACGTTTCCTCTGATTCCATGGTGATCGCGTTCTTGGGGCATTCCCTGGCGCAAATGCCGCATCCTTTGCAAAAATTCAGATTGGGTGCAAAATACGCCTTCACGTCGGCCATGCATTGGACCGGACAATACAGCGCACAATTGCCGCAATAGATGCATTGCTCCTCATCGATAACCGGTCTTTGCGTCCGCCAACTTCCCGTGTCCATACAAAGAAGCAGCCTCTCGACATTGGACCATGGCCCTTCGGATTCAAAATACATGGTTCTTGACATGGAAGCCCTCTCCTTCACGCCGATCAAGATAGTCACAAAGATGGCTGCTCCGAGCCACTGCCGGTGATGTTCTTCTTTTAATTATTTCAGGGTGTTCAATAGGGATATGAAGTACTGCGCCGCGAAGAGGTCAATTGCACCCTGATAAAGGCTGCCCTGGGCCTGTTCTCCGTTTGCCCTTTGGCCGGGCACGGCAAGCAAACGAGCGTTCTGAGTGACCTTATATACGTGAATGTGATTTCGACCAGGGGATATCCTCCGATCGGCCCGCTGCGAGGCGCAGCAAGCCAGCCATACCGGCCCCTGAATCGAACACAAGGTAGTATACTGTACCCCTGTTAAGATGTGTATGTCAATAAATAAATAGTTTCCATCCGGAAAGGGTCCTTTTCGAACGGAAACCTCGCGGGGCGTTGAATTTGTCCGGGAGTTTCCGGATGGGAACTAAATCAGTCCCCACGGCAAGATTACCTGAACCGGACGGCATTCATCGAAAAGGCATCGGGTTGCAGTCCGCTCGTCAACGGATGCTTATGTTGCATACTCCCTCATTCCGGTTACATCGATCACCACCACCGCTTCATCTCCGACAACCCATGCATCGTGTCCTGGAGGAAGATAGCCGATATCCCCCGGTCCGAATTCGGCTTCGCTTCCGTCATCCATCACCACATGCAGCCTGCCTGAGACATGGTATTGAGTGTGCGGGGCCATGCAGCTTTGGGTCCCCACTAATGGCTTGACGCTCTCCGACCATTTCCACCCCGGCAGCAGGGTCGCTTTTCCGAAAGATACTCCGCCCACTTCCGCCAGCTCCACTTTCCCCTTTGCAAAAGTCCGCACCTCATCAGGCGCCGCCATCCTCTTTTTTGTCATCTTGTGTTCCATCTCATTGGACTCCTTTCAATCCTAATGTAATTCCAATCCGCCCGACAGTCACCGGGAGCTTGCGGACTGGCGGGCCGCCCCCCCCAGGCACAGGAGTGACAGGCGAAATCACAAAAGGGGTTGGGGGATAGAGGGGGGAGCGAAAAAGGCGCCTCAATCTATGCTTGTGCAAGCGTCAGTATGGACGCACGCCAATAGAAAAGCAAAAAGGGGTTAACCATCAGCGTGGCCAACCCCTTTATATTACAGTTTAAAGTGCCGAAGCGGGGACTCGAACCCCGACAGCCGTACGGCCACTAGACCCTGAACCTAGCGCGTCTACCAGTTCCGCCACTTCGGCAAATTACTTGTAAAAATGAAGATAATATCGTATTATAAAAGACTTTGCCTGTCAAGGCGTTTCATACCGGTTTGCGTTCAAGTCACGTTCTCCGGGAGGGCATAAAGCCCTCCCCTACGAAGCGTAACGCGTCAATGACGTAGGGACGGAGTTTATCCCCGCCCAATCTTGAACGCAATTGGCATCAAATACTTTCCGGAGGGTGTTTCAACAGCATGCAGGTGTTTCACGGAATCCAGAGCGTCCAGCGCAAACTCAAAAACCCGGCAATCACAATCGGCAACTTCGATGGGGTCCATAAGGGACACCAGGCGCTCTTTCAAAGAGTCAAGCAATTGGCAGAAGAGCTCAACGGCGAATCGGTTGTGGTTACATTCGACCCTCATCCCCTCGAGGTGCTTTTCCCCGAAAAGGCCCCTTCGTTCATTACCTCTCACCGGCACAAACTCGATCTTATCGCAAGCTGCGGGATCGACGCCACGATAGTTATCCCCTTCGATCACAAGTTCTCGGCGATGTCTGCCCGCGAATTTGTGGAGGTCCTTCTCGTTGAAAAGATCGGCGCCAAGGCTATTGTTGTCGGCCATGATTACCGGTTCGGGCACGGCCGCGAGGGCGATATCGCCTTTCTCAAGCGGTTGGGAGAGCAATACGGCTTTCAGGTCCAAACCGTCACCGGCCTCAAGGTGAATGATACCGTCGTGAGCAGCACGACTATCCGGCAGATGATTGTGAGCGGTAATATCAAGGAGGCCAACAGGCTGCTGGGACGGTTTTTCGAGGTAAGCGGCCCCGTAATTCCCGGCCGGAAAAGAGGCGTAAGCCTAGGATTTCCGACCGCCAATATCCGAATGCCTGCACTGACATCGCCCCGAACAGGCGTCTATGTGGTCCAAGCCGAAGTGGAGGGCAAAACATACGGAGGCGCGGCCAATCTGGGATACAATCCAACCTTCGGGGATACCGACCTGTCCCTCGAGGCGCATCTTTTTGACTTCGATCAGGATATCTACGGAAAGACTATTACCGTCAGGTTTATAGACCGGCTTCGCGATGAACTGCGCTTTTCCAGCCCTGATGAACTCGCCGCGCAGATCAGAAAGGATGTGGACACGGCGAAGAAGATCCTTGCCGGCCTGGAAAGCCGCTGAAAGCGTTCACCGCAGAGGCGCAGAGCGCCCTGGGATGGAACCAAAGGGCAAAAACCATATCACGCGGAGACGCGGAGACGCAGAAGAAGCAAAAGCTTAGCCTCATATGCCTTCCAAAATTCCAAGGAACTGTAAAAGTTAGCAGGACAGAGAAAAGCGAGATTCAACGCGATCAAAAAGGGCTTCGGGGCTTGGAAATGGCCATTTTTTAATCCTGAAAATCTTGAGCCTCTTGCAGAACTCAACAAAACCTTCACTCCGGTGACATCCGCGGTCCAGTGGACCTTGAAAAACCTGGATTCCGGCTCCCAGACTGGACACTTCCGGGACAGGCCCCGCCGGAATGACGTTGAAGGACTTTTGCAAGAGGCTCTCTTGTTAATCCTGCAAATCCTGTCTAAGCTTTTCTCTGTGTCTGCTTCGAAAAGACATGATGGGTTGCGCTTCGCTCCACCCATCCTACTGGTCTAAGACCTGGTCTACGGGTCTTTTCATGGTTTGGGGTGTCCCTCAGGGACATGAAATGCTGTGGTGAATTCATGCAAGCCGCTGACACCTAATACCAATTTGCGTTCAAGATTGGGCGGGGATGAACCCCGCCCCTACGTCATTTACGCGTTACGCAATGCAAGGGAGGGCTCTATGCCCTCCCGAAGGACGCGACTTGAACGCAAATCGGTATAAAACCCGGTCTGTGCCGTTCGGTCCATTCAAAAATTCACCCGCTCGTCAATTTCCACGCTCTGCGGGATGGCCCTGTCCATGAAGCCGGCGACATGATCCTGCATGGCCAGAATAAGCGCTTCGAGGGTGCGCGGATTTATGGCTGATATGCCTATTCCCTTGTGTATTCTCACTTTGCGCTCGACAAAGCCGGCAGGCGCCAGGTCAATTTTATTGAAAACCTTTATGGTCGGCTTTGTGTGCAGTTCCAGCTTTCCCAAGGTCTTTTCCACCGCGTCCATCTGCTCCTCAAACTGCTCGTTGCTTATATCGATTACATGAAGCAGCAGGTCGGCCTTCAGCAATTCCTCCAAGGTGGCCGAAAAAGCTTCCATCAGGTCTTTTGGCAAATCCCTTATGAATCCGACCGTGTCGGTTATTATGACCTCGAAGTCTCTTGGGAACCGAAGCCTGCGGCTGATCGGGTCAAGCGTGGCAAAGAGCTTGTCTTCGACCAAAACCGAGCTGTGGGTCAAAGAATTCAGCAGGGTGGATTTACCTGCATTAGTGTATCCCACAATTGAAATAGTGGGCATTTCTTTCCTGGACCTTTTTGTCCGCCTTAGAGTTCTTCTCTTTCGCAGACTGCTCAGGTCATCTTCCAGTTGGGCTATGCGGTTTTTGGTGCGCCGCCGGTTGATTTCCAGGGTTGTCTCTCCCGGCCCCCTGGTCCCAATGCCGCCGGTCAGCCTGGACAGGGCGTCGTCTTTTACCCCCAGTCTTGGGAGCAGGTACTTCAGTTGCGCCATCTCGACCTGAATCTTGCCTTCCCTGCTCTGTGCCCGTTGAGCAAAGATATCCAGGATGAGCTGGGTCCTGTCCACTACCCGCAACTCCGTCGTATCGGTTATAGCACGCACCTGCGATGGATTTAATTCCTGGTCGAATATGAGTAAATCCACCCCGCACTGGAGCGCTCTCAATACAATTTCGCTCAACTTGCCCTTGCCGATGAGGTACTTGGGATTTTTTGCACGCTGTCTTTGCATAACCGTGTCGGCAGCGATAATTCCTCCCGTGCGGGCGAGTTCGACCAGTTCATCCATTGACCTTCCGGCGCTTTGCCTGTCGGAATCGGTTACGCTCACCAGAATAGCCCGGTCTTCTCCTTGAGCGGCAGCGGGAATGGCCAGCCGGTTGCGTTCGAGTTCGTCTTCGATAGAATGGACAAGGGCCTGAAAATCGAGATCCGGGTCATGGCATGGCACTGGCGCCAGCACCTCCCAGCCTCTTAAGCCGTCTTGGGTCCCGGGGAGTATGTGTGCGATTTCGAGCAGAGTGGCCCCGCCGTGCCGGTCCACATAAACCGCCCCGACACAGTCGAGCCTCAGGAACACCAGGTCCATAAGGTCGTCCTGGGAAAGCGGTTCCGAGTTCAGATGAGTATGCACCAGGCGAAGCCCGCGAAGACGCCACCTCCCACCTCGGCTCTTGGGCAGGTCGGGGATGTAGAGAGATCGGGGGCCTCCAACAAGCACCGTTTCTACGTTGCCGTCTCGGCCTATGAGCAATCCTATCTGACGTCCGGATTCAAACGAGAGGTGTGCCAGGTCACGGGAAAGTTCGGGTGAAATCACCTGGTATGCGGGGACTTTTCGCCGGCCAAGACCCTCTATGCGCTGGCGAACACCGGGTTTAAGACCGGTTACACTGCCGATAATCCGCGTATGATGCCTCCTTATAAGTGAGACATTCAGAATGATTTAGACCAATTTGCGCTCAAGATTGGGCGGGGATAAACCCCGCCCCTACGTCATTGACGCGTTACGCAATGTAATGGAGGGCTTTATGCCCTCCTGGAGGACGTGACTTGAACGCAAATCGGTATTAGACAGGATTTACAGGATTTACAGGATTAAAAAATCTTCAATTTAGGGATCGAGGGATTTAATTCTTCATCTGAACCTGTCGTTATCCTGTTAATCCTGTCGAATGTCTTTTTGCCTTAGGCCTCAAATCACCCGCTGATCTATAAGCCGCAACGCCTTCCCTTCGCTTCTCGGCAGGCTGTTGGGTTCGACCAGTTCCACCTTCGGGGTAACGAGCAATTCGCTCTTCAAATTGTGGGATATACTTTTTCGAACGCGCTCCAACTCGCGCATGTCCTCAACGAATACCGAGTCGGTCACCTCGACCCGAACTACCATATCATCCACGTTATTCTCACGCTTGAGGACTATCACGTAATTATTGCCGACTTCAGGGATGTTCATTAGGACCTGCTCGACCTGCATGGGGAAAATATTTACTCCCTTTATGATAAACATGTCGTCCGTGCGCCCCTGAATGCGGTCGATGCGTTTGTGAACGCGGCCGCAGGCGCATGTGCCCGGCAATATCCGCGTGAGGTCCCTGGTCCTGTATCGCAATATGGGCATAGCCTCCCGTTTAAGAGTCGTCATTACGAGTTCGCCGTATTGTCCATCGGGAACGGGCTCCAGCGTTTTCGGATCGATAATTTCTACAAGGTATGCATCCTCCCAGATATGCAGCCCATTTTGGTAAGGACACTCGAAGGCGACCCCGGGCCCGTTCATCTCAGAGAGACCATAACTATTATACACTTTTATGCCATAAAAGTCCTCGAGCCGCCTGGCGACCTCCTGCGAATAAGGTTCGGCCCCGACAAAGGCCATCCTGAGCGAAAGGTCGTTTTTCGGATCGACCTTCATTTCTTGCATAACCCCCATGAGAAGGAGCAAAAAACTGGGGATGATATGGATGACTTTGGTCGAAAAATCGCGCATTATCTGAATCTGGCGCTTGCTGTTGCCTGCACCTGCGGGAATAGTAAGCATGCCGAGGCGCTCAGCCCCGTACTGGAAACCGAGGCCGCCTGTAAAAAGGCCGTATCCGCTCAGGTTCTGAAAAGTATCCCCTGGGCGCGCTCCAGCCATGTACATGCAGCGGGCAAGCAAATCAGCCCAAAGTTCGACGTCGGCTTTTGTGTAAAAAACGGCTACGGCCTGGCCGGTTGTCCCCGAAGAGATATGCATCCTCAGGAGCTTCTCCTTTGGCTCGCACAAAAGGCCGTAAGGGTAACTCTCTCGCAGGTCGTGCTTTACCGTAAAAGGGATGCGCGCAACGTCGTCCAGGCTGGACACCGACCCCGGATCGAAACCGGTCTTTCTAAACTTTTCGCTGTAGAACCTGGATCGGCCTATACGCTCCAGAGTCGATTTCAGCAGGCCGATCTGAAGTTTCTCGATGCCGGCCCTTGTTAGAGTTTCAACGGATTTGTCCCAGTATTGTGTGTCATCTGTCATGCTGTAAGTTTAAATCCTTCTCTATTCTTGGATCGGATTAATCTTCAAGCCGGGTCATGCACTGACGGCCAGGTTTTCGAAACGCGTATATGTGCTTATGTACGCAAGTTTAACAGTTTCACCGGAAGGGCCGTTTCTCTGCTTTCCGATTATGATTTCAGCAACCCCCGGTTCTTTGCAGCCCTGCTTGGCGTAAACTTCGTCACGATAGATGAAAGCGATTACGTCCGCATCCTGCTCTATGGCCCCGCTTTCACGAAGGTCGCTCAGAAGGGGCCTTTTGTCGGCACGCTCCTCAACTTTTCGGTTCAACTGAGCTATGGCGATCACAGGGATGTCCAATTCTTTTGCCAACCCTTTGAGCGAACGGGATATCTCTGATATTTCCTGCTCTCTGCGTTCCACTGTCTCCCTGCCTCTCATAAGCTGCAGGTAATCGACGACGACAAGCCCAAGCCCCTTGTCCGCCATGATTCTGCGTGCTTTAGCCCTCAGTTCCAGGGGAGAAATGCCAGGGGTGTCGTCTATATAAATCGGCACATCCATAAAAAGCCCGGCAGCCTGGAGGAGCTTGCCGCATTCCTGACTGCTGAGGAACCCCGAACGGATCTTGTGGGAATCCACCCTGGCCTCCGAGCACAAAAGCCGCATCGCAAGCTGCTCTTTGCTCATCTCAAGTGAGAAGAAGGCCACCGGGACCCCGCTGTCCTTTGCGGCATTTCTGGCGACGCATAAACCAAGGGCAGTTTTGCCCATGCTCGGCCTGGCGGCGATTATGATAAGATCGGATTTTTGAAACCCTGCGGTCAGCTTATCAAGGTCCTTGTAGCCGCTTGGAACGCCAGTCACCATCTCCCGGTATTCCTGCCAGCGTTCGATTGTCTCTATGTTCTTTTTGATGACGTCCTTTAATGGAAAATATGAATTGCGAATTCTGCGTTCCGCGATCCTGAAAATGGCGGCTTCGGCGCTGTCCAGGACTTCTTCGGAGTTTTTTCCTCCTCCATAGGCAAACGATATGATTTCGTTGGCAGACTGGATAAGCCGGCGCATAACGGCTTTTTCGTTGATGATCTTTGCATACGCGGCAACATTGGACGAGGTAGGCATCGCATCCGTAAGGGCAGCGATATATGATGCCCCGCCGACGCTTTCCAGCAGCTTGCGCTCCTCGAGCAGATTCGTAACGGTCAGGATGTCAACCGGTTCGTTGCGTTCGAAAAGGTCCTGAATCGCCGTGAATATTATACGGTGGGATTCTTTGTAGAACTCGTCGCCCTTTAAGACCTCCAGGGCTGATGGCAGGCCCAGGCTGTCCACCATGATTCCACCGAGCAGCGATTGTTCAGCCTCGATTTGCTGGGGTGGAATTTTGCGGAGTTCCGCTGAGAGGTCCTCCATAAACTACTCTTCTTTTTCAATCACCACGCGAATAGTGGCGGTAATCTGAGCGCCAACGCGGATAACAACGTTAAATTCTCCGAGCTGTTTGATCGGATGTTCGATAACTATATCCTTCCTCTGAGTCTCAAACCCTCGCTCCTCGAGCGCCTTGCCAATGTCCCCTGCGCTCACCGAACCATAGAGTTTATTTTCTTCGGAAACCTTGCGGCGCAAGGTAATGGTGATAGACTTGAGCTTCTCGGCATAAGAGAGCATCTGCTGGCGAAGTTGTTCACGTTTTTGCGCAAGAAGGCGCTTTTTATGTTCCAATTCTCGCACATTCTTGCCGGTGGCTTCCATCGCCAGTCCTTTGGGAAGAAGAAAATTACGGGCATATCCCGGCGCCACATTCACCATGTCACCAATTTGCCCTATGGATTCGACAGTTTCGGTTAAAATCACTTTCATTCTGAAACTCCTGGTGAGATGAGCAGGCAGGCTCATCAAGAATACATCATAATCCAGCATGGAAGCAAGTCGATTGCCCGGCGTCTTGACTAGTTTCCGTCCGGAAAGGGGCCTTTTCCGTCCTCGCGGCGTCAATCTTCGGGCTTCCTTGTGCGGCGTACGCAAGTACGCCTCCGCGCAACCCCTCGATTTCCTTGCCAGTACGAAAAATGCCTCCTTTTCGAACGGAAACCTCGCAGGGCGTGGAACTTGTCCCGGAGTGTTCCGGATGGGAACTAACTATGGCCTCAGGCCGGCTTTTCCCTCGGCTTTCGAAAATCGAACCAGACGTCAAAAAGCCCTAAGACTACCGTGGCTATCGATGCAAATTGCTGCAAGAACAACACCGCATAGACGAAGCCCTTCACGTAAAAGGGCAATTTCCACTTTTCAAGATAGAAGGCCACGATTGCAAGGCCCTGAAGAAAATAGATAGTCCCCGTAACGATAAGTACATTTATCCCGGCCAGTTTCAAACCGCCCACAGGCAAAAGCAGTATCAGGCCGCCTGCTATGACGAACCAGACCATAAGTTCCGGGGCTTTCCACAGGGTCAATTTCTCACGGACACAAGACTCAATGGCGGCAGCCCGGCAATACCTGAGCGAAACGAGCAAATTGAGCCAGGAGATTATGAGAGTGCAGGCCATAAGCACCCCCGGCATGATTCTCACTATCAGCGGAACGGTCTCAAGTAATTTGCTCTCCAGCTCATGGGTCTCCGGTGAAGAACTCCCGAACTGTTTCAGTCCAGCCGATATTGCGCCTCGAAGGTCCTGCTCGATCAGCCGCACCATCTCGCCCTTTGTCTCAACGAATGCCAGGATTACAAACAGCCCGGCCACCCCGATTACAAACAGACTGGAAAGTCCGATTATCTTCTCGGTGGACCATTGGCGTGTGAAACCGTATCCGATGAAAGCGCCCATGCCTATCAGCGCCAGCAGGTAGGCAATGTTGTCGGACAGGTTCAGCAGGCAAAGAATCAGCGAACCAATGACGGCGGCGCAGCCCGGTACGAGCCATGCATTCGGAAACCCCCATCTGATAGCCGCAAGCACTGTCGGTGCAGGAGTCAGTATGCCGGGAAAAAACCCGACCAAAGGTACGAAGGTGATCGATAGAAAAAGACCAACCGTCAGTACGATCAGCAACAAGAACTCTTTTCCCGCAGAACCTAACTGCAAGACCGGAAAATTTCCCTGGGGCGCATTCATTTATCTCAGGGGCTCACCCTGCTAAAGCATGTGTATAGCCGTATATGGCAGAAGTGCAATCTGGCGCGCCCTCTTTATGGCAAGCGTGAGTACGCGCTGATGTTTTGCGCAGTTGCCCGATATTCTTCTCGGAACTATCTTGCCACGCTCCGTCACAAAGTAGCGGAGCGTCTTCGAGTCTTTGTAATCAATGTGCAGATCTGAATCCACGCAGAAACGGCAGATTTTACGCCGTGCAAATGTGCGCCTCTTACGCCTGACAGTCATCATATTTGCGCTCTCTTTCCATATCTTTGATATTTTGGGGACTCTTTAGTCTTTCTCTTCGTCCATGAGACCTTCAGCTTCGAAATCCTCGGGCATCTCCTCTTCTTCTTCCCCACCCAGAGGGATCTCAGCGGATTCTTCATCTTCGACGAAGGGGACAACGGCCGCCTGTGCTCTGCGCTCCCTTTCTTTTTCAGGGTCGAAGCGCTCTTCAAGCATAACGGTGATGAACTTGAGAATACGTTCGTCGATTCGCAGGTTTCGTTCCAGTTCGGCCACAAGCTGGGGTCCGCCGGAGTATTCCATCAGCACGTAGAGTCCGCGTGTGCGCTTCCGGATAGCGTAGGCCAGCTTTCTTTTGCCCCATGGAACATAGGTGAGCACCTCACCTCCATTCGAGACAATGACTGATTGGACTTTGTTGTCAAGAGCCGCGGTTGTTTCGTCAGACAGATCTGGGTCGATAATGAAAAAAGTCTCGTACTTACGCATCAGATCTCCTCTCGGGTTAAATAGCTCCCTCACGCTGGAAGGAGCAAGGAGTTTGGGTAAACAAAACCAAAATTTATAGCATCTTTGTTCCAACCGGTCAAGGAAAGGTTTTGGGTAAATTCTGTTTACCAATTCTTTTGCAGTCATTAAATATACCATTAATTCGGGCATTATTGAGCAACTAAAGATATATAATAGTGTGGATGTCCGGATTGACTCCATAGACTAGCGTCCATCTGGAAACTCCGGATGGAACGCCGGCTGTTTCCGTTTCGAATCGGAAACCAGACCGGGGATTTGTCCTCTGAACACGTGCAGGAGGCTCTTCATGAAAATAGGCTGCCCCAAAGAGATCAAGAACCAGGAATTCCGAGTGGGACTTATCCCCGCTGCCGTCAAGGCGTACGTCGATGGCGGGCATCAGGTATGTGTCGAACAAGGCGCCGGCATCGGGTCGGGGATAGCGGACCGGCAATACGAGAAGGCGGGAGCACTCATTTGCCCGACGGCTCGGCAGGTTTGGGAGTCCTCAGAGATGATCGTCAAGGTCAAAGAGCCTCTTCCCGAAGAATATGATTTAATGCAGCCCGGGCAGCTTATATATACTTATTTCCACTTCGCGGCCAATGAGAGGCTCACACGGGCTTGTCTTGAAAAAAAGATAGTGGCCCTCGCCTATGAGACGGTGCAAAAACCTGACGGCTCGTTGCCCCTGCTCAAACCGATGAGCGAAGTCGCCGGAAGAATGGCCCCCCTTATGGGGGCCTTCTACATCGGCAAGATGTTTGGAGGCCGGGGGCTATTGCCGACAGGGGTCCCGGGAGTTGCGCCCGCATGCGTGCTAATAATCGGGGGCGGCACAGTAGGAAGCAACGCAGCCAAAGTTGCTGCAGGACTTGGCGCAAGGGTGACCTTGCTCGACATAAACCTCGACACTCTCGAACATCTGGGCAATGTTATGCCGTCAAACGTTTCTCCAATTTACGCGGACGCCTACACTCTCGACAGGGGCCTCAGGGATGCGGATATCGTGATCGGGGCCGTTCTGGTAACCGGCGCGAAAGCCCCTAAATTAATAAAGCGAGAGCACCTGGGTACAATGAAGCCGGGATCGGTTATCGTCAACGTCGCAATAGACCAGGGAGGCTGCGCGGAAACCTCCCGGCCCACAACCCACAGCGATCCTATATATACGGTGGACGGCGTAATTCACTATTGCGTCGCGAACATGCCGGGTGCTTACGCCCGGACTTCGACTTTTGCACTTAACAACCGTACGGGAAAATACGGCCTCCGGCTGGCCAGCCATGGGCTTGAAACTGCATGCCTGAAGGAATCGGCGTTAATGAACGGACTGAATATGTACAAAGGCTATATTACCTTCAAGCCGGTGGCGGAGGCGCTCGGCCTGGAACAATTTTATAAGCCGGCCCCTGAAGCCCTTGGCTGCTCTGCTCAAAAAGATGAAAGATAAACTTGCAATCCTGCACTTCTGGACCGACCCTGGGGACGCCGAGCAACTCATTCGCGGACTTGCCGAGGCGGGTGTCAATTTCGAAGCAAAACTCGTTAAGACAATCGAGGAGTATGTATCAGCCCTTGTTAACGCAAAATTCGCCCTCATTATAGCCGATGAACGGGTCGCGGCCGAAAGGCCGGGTGCTGAGGACCTTTCTCTTTTTCAAATCGCCGGGCAGCTTTCACCAGGGACCCCGTTTGTGCTCCTTTACGACCCAATGTACCCTGCCCCTGAAACCGGTGATAACGCAGTAAATTTCTGGACTTTATCGCGACAGGACCTGCACCTGCTCCGTAGTGTCATTAACCGCGCAATCAAATCGGGATAGACAATAAATCCGAATCGCAAGCCCCGGATCGGGTCCGGCGGATCAGTTCGTGTAGACCCCATTGATACCGGTTTGCGTTCAAGTCACGTCCTCCGGGAGGGCATAAAGCCCTCCCCTACAAAGCGTAACGCGTCAATGACGTAGGGACGGCGTTTACCCCCGCCGAATCTTGAACGCAATTTCCCATGATGCCCGTCTCACCCGCGAAGCATCAAAATAAAGTTATTTTGTAGGTAAATTGGTATGACAGGCTCTTGCGGAACGCAGAATTCCGATCCGGCCTTTCCACGGTTTCATCTGATTGGCTGCAACACCGCACGCCAGAACGATTTAGGACTTGCACCGCATTTGCCCTTACTATATGGTGAAACTGGAAAATGTGTACTCACGCATATGGGTATTTTTCAGTTTGGACGCAAAATCATCGCGGTTTCTTTTCTCCTTTTATCAAGGGGAGAACCCGAGAATGTTTATGTTCGACCGTATAAACCGGATAAACGCCACAATCGACAACCACATCCACGCCTGGTCCTCTATTGCGTCCTTTGCCCCGCTCGCTCAAGTTCTCCAAAATGACCGGGAAATACTCTTAGAAAAACTTCTGACCCTGACGGCTCGAAGGGTCCCAAAAGACGAGGACGGACGCGATGCAGTGCGCCTGTTCGTGATCGGCTACGCGCTCGAGCGTATCACCGGCCGAATCACTTCGGAGCATTTCACGATTTTCCGGGATGTGGAAACCGTCCAGGTTATTCTGGAGGACTCATTTGGGGTGATATCTGAGGCCGACTTTGACGAAGTGCTCATCCCTCATCAAACCGAGGCGTTAAAAATCATTATACGATGCCTCTTTCACAGGGTAAAACCGGCAGACGAAAAGGACCTGCTATGTTTTCTCCACCTTTTCTCCCGTGAAAAGGCAAACCTGCCGGCAGACCAGGACAGGACGATGCGTTTCCGGTCAATGATCTGGTTCATTTACCTGGCGATCGAAATCGTAAAATCCGAGCCCACCGTCTGTCTGAAAGGTTTGGAATACTTCAGAAACAAATTCAGGGATTTGCTTGATCGTACCATCGATGGGGCCATCATAAACGAAGCCTCCAAATTCCCTGGGTACGAAGGGGGAAAATGGGAGAGCACTCTTTTTGGCTGGCTCCAGGGCGAAGACCGGAAGCAATTCGTTGAAAGACTCAAACACCAGTTCAACATGGAGAACAGGACTGAGCATGCCAACAGGCGCCTTCTTGCCGGGCACAGAAAATGTGTATTCGAGCAGGTACTGGCTTTTTTTTGCAAATAACACAGCGCAAGACGGAATTTTAAGTATGGCTTGCACTCAAATTCACCGCGCCGCAATGCCGGAATGGCAGGTGTCTTGCCAATCCATAAATTCAGTGTAATTCGGGAGAGTAAAGTGAATCCCAACGAACTATTCGAGAGGTTGCCGGAGCTTTTTTTTTCCAGCTTCAGAAACCAGATGCTCCTGGGTAAAATCCCTGCAGAGACGGTGCAGCGAGTTCTCGAACCGCTCCTGTCCAATTTCTACGAACTTATGCTTCAGCTCCCAGCCCACCTGCAGGCCGACTTTGAGAATATTCTAAGGATATATTCGGACGTTGCCGATCGCTTCGGGGTGTGGATCAAGCCGCCTATCCCGGAGTCTTTGCAGCGGTTTGCCCAGTACCGGCTCAGACTCCCTTCCCATGATGCCCGGAACGAGCTGGAATTCGGTATTGCGGCGGAGCCTCAGCAGAAACTGGAAAGCCCCAAAATGTCATTTTTGAAAGAGGGGCAGGGATTTTTCACGACCGATAAGGGCAGCCCTGTTTACCTCGAATTTTGTTACTCCGAAGGGGACGATTGCGCTTCATTTGAGTATAAACCACCCAATTTCGAAATAGAAATTCAAATCTGCGGAATTCACGCCGCAACTCTCAGCCCACGAAGACCTAAGCAGAAGGTCCCGGTCGATGACCTTTTTGCAATTATTATGAAATGCGTCCGGGGGGTGGACATCAAAGTCATCGAACAAGCCGTGAATTGAGATTGGCAGGCAGCATTAATTTTGGAAACCATGCAAAGAGATCACTCCATTTATTACCGGCTGGCCTCGGTTTTTGGGCTCGGCAAAGCGCCGGTGGCGCCCGGCACAGTGGCGACGCTGATTGCCGGAATTCCCTGTTTTCTCGTTGCCGGGCGTTTTCCCTGGCAAATTCAGTTGATTTTTGCCGGCGCCGTATTCTGGATCGGATGGCTTGCTTCCGGGAAGACGGAGCGCGAACTGGGCAGAACAGATCCGCAAGAAGTCGTGATCGACGAACTGTGCGGGTATCTGGTGGCCATGACAGGCCACGCGGTAAGTTTTCCTTCAATTCTTATCGGTTTTTTACTCTTCCGCCTGTTTGATATCTGGAAGCCGTGGCCGATCGGCTCGGTTGAAACCAAACTGACCGGCGGGGCCGCGATAATGCTCGACGATGTCCTGGCGGGAATCTGCGCAAATGTTCTGGGGCTTATGGTTTTGAAGCTTGGGAGTTTATGGAATTACTTTTCTTGACCTGACCGGCGGTGTTTAAAAAACGAGCGAATTAAGATACAAATAGTATAAGTTTTGATTGTTCGAGGAAAAACGGATGGAACAAAAAGTTTTAGACTTCTGGCGGCGCCACTCCGCCAATTTCCTTTCAATGGCCTTTGAGACCGGCAGGCGCGAAAGGATTCAGCATCCCGACGGATATGGAAAGTGCAGCCGCGAGTGCGGCGATACCCTGGAAATATACCTGATGTCGCGCAACGGTGTGATAGGTTGGGCATCTTTTTACACGGAGGGCTGCATATACACGGTCGCCTGTGCCAATGCCCTGGTCCACATGATCGATTGCAAGCCGGTTGAGCAGGCCAGGGCCGTTTCACCCCGGCAAATTGCCGACTTCCTCGAGTCCTTGCCAAAGGCGGAATTACATTGCGCTGAGCTGGCCGTCCGGACGCTGCACGCCGCTCTTCTCGACCTCAGGGAAACCGAGCGCCAGCCATGGACCAAATTTTACAGAAAGCTGTAGGAACTTACAGACAAGAATGCTCATTCCATCCCGTACCCAATGCATGGAATTGCTCGGGCAATTCGATATGCCTCAACATATACGCAGGCACAGCCTTCTCGTTGCCGAAGTGGCCCTTCTTCTTGCAGCCCGGTTGAACCAAAACAGCTCAGGACTCGATTTGCGGCTCATAGAAGCAGCGGCCCTTTTGCACGATGTAGGAAAAATGTCCAGCCTCAAGACGGGTGAGAACCATGCCGTCCTTGGAGCTCAAATGATCCAGGGGATCGTTGCGCCGGCCGTTGCCCGTATTGTGGAGGAACACATAACTCTGGACTCTTCGCAGGTTGCCGGTCCTGTTACGGAATCGCTTATAGTCAACTACTCCGACAAAAGAGTGAGACACGACCAGGTCGTCCTGCTCGAGGAACGCTATTACGATCTGATCGAGCGTTATTCAAAAGGGCCCTCGCACATTCAATTCCTGCGTCATAAACTCGACCTGTGCTTTGCGCTTGAACGGACAATTTTTTCTCACCTGACCATAGAGCCTCGTGGCCCCGAAATTATGGGAATCACAATTGACCGCATCAAAGGAGCCTGACCCGGCATCATGGAAAAGAAAAAGCTGACACTGGCCTTGCTGGCGGGAGGGAAATCGGCTGAACGCGAAGTTTCCCTGAAGAGCGGTGAACAAGTTTTTCGCGCGCTCGATAAATCGCGCTACGAGGTTATGAGGTACGATCCCGCAACCGACCTGCCGTTGCTGGCAAGTGAGGCCGAAACGATAGACGTTGCCCTCATCGTCCTGCACGGACGAATGGGCGAAGATGGGACCATCCAGGGATTGCTCGATTCTTTGGAAATACCCTATCAGGGCAGCGGGGTGCTCGGGAGCGCCATTGCGATGAATAAGATCCTGAGCAAGCAGCTTTATCTTCAGGCAGGACTGCCCACCCCACCTTTCATGGTGGCGGACAGGTCAAATCCACCTAAAACCTCGGCCGTTATTGACAAACTGGGGCTGCCGGTTGTCATCAAGCCCGAACACGAGGGGTCCAGCATAGGTTTGACAATCGTAAGAGAGCAAAAAGACCTCCGGGGCGCATTCGAAAAAGCATGGAACTTCGACAACCGTTGTGTTGTTGAAAAATACATAAGCGGGATTGAACTCACCGCCGGAGTTCTGGGAAACGAAGATCTGATGGCTCTTCCTCTGATTGAAATCTGTCCGGATAAGAGGTACGAATTCTTCGATTACGAAGCCAAATACACGCCCGGGGCCACAAACGAGATTTGTCCCGCCCGGATTACCCCGGAGCTGACCGAAAAAGCGCAGCAGTATGCCAAGCGCGCGCACAACGCCCTGCACTGCCGAGGCTACAGCCGGACCGACATGATCCTGGCCGGGGACGATCTCTACATACTCGAGACAAACACCATTCCTGGAATGACCGCCACGAGCCTTTTCCCGCAGGCAGCAGCAAAAGCGGGCATAGAATTTTCCCAGCTTTTGGACAGGTTGATCGCGCTTGCGATGGAGAAACGTTAGGTTTCCGTCCGGAAAGGGTCCTTTTCCGTCCTAGCGGCGTCAATCTTCGGGCTTCCTTGTGCGGCGTACGCAAGTACGCCTCCGCGCAACCCCTCGATTTCCTAGCCAGTACGAAAAATGCCTCCTTTTCGAACGGAAACCTCGCAGGTCGTGGACCTTGTCCCGGAGTTTCCGGATGGGCACTATTTAAGGCGCTGCGTATAAGTTGACTCACAAATTGCACTTGTGACGCAGGAAGCGGGCCGCAATTTTGCCGGAGCCTGCTTAAAGGATTGACACGCCGCGAGGGAGCGGCGCTGCTTTGGTTGTACCGAGCAGGCGCGCAACAGCAACGTGCGCAAAGCGCCCTCGTGCCGCTTGAAGTAACAGACTCTCGCTAACACACTATCATCACTAGAAAACCGGGCTCCCATTACGTACAGTGTTGTATATTGTCCATATTTTGACAGTACCCTCCAGGGCTGGCGCGGGTTTGCGCCCTGTAAAAAACTTGGTAAACTGGACAAAATGAGGAACCGTGCTAATATGGTCATATTATGAGCATAGAAACCGAACAAACCGAGGATTTTGTAAGTCTCTACCGCCGCGCCTTTAAGGATTACGGTGCATCCGCATTGTGGAGCAGCCGCCCCGCGCCGGATCCGACGTGTGAGGATGCTTTGGCGATCACCCGAAGCTTGCGCGTCGAAGGCGACTTGAAAGCGCGGTATCTGGCCGAACGGATCGAGAAGGCCTGCCGCTAATTATAGCTGCGCTATTATCCCTTCCACTTGCGCCCGTCTTTTTGAATAACCGCTCAATAGAATTGTCCTCAGGTTTTCTTCGATCTCCATTTGTGTGTCTATCCTGGTGTGCAGTTCGGAGGCGAGTTCGTCCATACTCTCGAATTCATCCATAAATCCCCGCAGGTGTTCGGGTCTTGCATCCGATTGGCCGTCCTCGCCTTCCCGGCGGCGTCCCAGCCTTTCCAAAATAGTGTCCTGCGGACTCACACATTCAAAGAACAAGATGTTGGCGTCCAGGTCTTGAGCAAGCCTTACCGCCTCTTCGCGCCATTTTCGCCTTGAAAAGGTGGCGTCCAGGATCGCCGAGCGCCCCTTCCTGAGCTCCTCCTGAACCGTTGAAAGCAGCCCCGAATAGACCCGCCCCCGCATCTCGGGCCTGTATATCCCTGTACCGAAGGGCACAGGGCCACCGCGTGCGCTGTATCCCGCAAGTTCCCTGCGAGCTTCGTCGGACCTCAAAAGAGCAATATCGAATATCTCTTGCAGTCTTTTGGCATAGGTGGACTTGCCGGTCCCGGGCAATCCGCACAGAACATAGAGTGTCGGCCTGGCAAACTGCACGGCGTATCGAAAGGCGAGATCGAGATATTGGCCGGCGCGCCTTTGCATTTCGCGCTTTCTGGGGCCTTGCGCCAGTTGGGTGGCGCTCAAACAGGAAATTTTCATCCTCACGACCGCGCGATAGCAAGAGTAGAAATCCAGCAGTGTGTATATGCCGTAATCGCCGCTGGATTCCGTATAGCCGTTCAATACCGCGAGGCTTAAATCGGGTCTGGCGAGCCGTTCGATGTCCATGTGAAGGAAGGCGAGGTCAACAGCCCTGTCACCGCATCGGAAACGTTCATTGAATTCAACGCAGTCGATTATCTGAATCCCATCGAGGAAATAGACATGTTCGGCCCTAAGGTCTCCATGACCGTCGCAGATTCGGCCTTCTGCAACCCTGCGCCGGAAGAGGTCCCCACGGTCCCTGAAAAACCCGCGGCTGGACTCGATGACAAAATCGAAGCGCTCCTTCCCCACCAGGTTTCCCACAAACGGCGCCAATTGGCGGAAATTTTCCTCAGTGTTGAATTCTATGACCTGGTTGCCGCCGTACCGGTCGATTTGCCCGCCGTGTTCGGCCGCAAGGTAAAATTCAGCCAAACGGTTGCCAAGCCCCATCATCTCATCCGGAGTGGCTTTCCCACTCACGATCCGATTGGAAAGAGAGGCGTCATCAGGAAGCTGTTTCATCTTGACAGCGTATTCCACCACTTCGCCGCTGTTCCCGAAATGAAATTCCTCGCCTTGCCTGCTCAATGAAACCACGCCAAGATACACACCCCGGGACAACCGGTTGTTGAGCTTGACTTCGAGTTCGCACATCTTCCGCCTGGTTGTGAGGCCGGTGTAATCAAGAAAACCGAAATCGATGGGCTTTTTCAGTTTATAGACCAACTCGCCTGTTAGAAAAACGACCGATATGTGTGTGTCGCGCCTTTGCAGTGCGGAGACCCTATGAGGATAGAAGCCTGGATGGGCCATGGCCAGGCATAGCTGCTCAAATTTTTTCAGATCGCTCACAGGATTTCTCCACCGTTCACCGCAGAGACGGTACATGGTCCGGACATGGAGAGGACGGAGCATAGTCCGGTCAAGGAGAGAACGCAGAGAAAGGCAGAAAGGGTCTCACGCGAAGACGCGAAGGGCGCGAAAAAGAAGAAAGTGAGACCTGGACGTTGTGGACTTAGTGGACCTTGTGGACTTAGTGGACCCTGTGGACTTAGTGGACCTTGTGGACCTTGTGGACTTAGTGGACCCTGTGGACTTAGTGGACCTTGTGGACTTAGTGGACGTGGTGGACAGTCGGGGGAATTCTTCTTCGCGGCTTCGTGGCTTCGCGTGAAAGCTTTTCTCTGCGCCCTTTCCCTGGGCTGTCCACGACCAGCCTTTGCTACGCAAAAGAGGTAGCTTTTCATGGTTTATGGTGTCCCGAGGGTCCCGAGAAACTGCGGTGAATGTGTACAAGAAGACGTGCAGGCAGAATCCGGTCCGAAAGCTTACTTCTGCCTTTCGATAAACGCATAAGCGCTGTGGTTGTGAATGGACTCGAAATTCTCGACGTCCACCAAAAACCAGCAGACATTCGGATCGTGTTCCAACTCGCAGGCTATGTCCCGTACGACGTCTTCCACGAATTTGGGATTTTCGAATGCGTACTCGGTGACGTATTTTTCATCGGGCCTTTTGAGCACCGAATAGACATCGCAGGAAGCGGCCTTTTCCACCAGATCGATAAGGTCCTCGATCCAGATAAAACGCTGGAAGCGGACAGCGATGCGTACCGTGCCCCGCTGGTTATGTGCCCCATGATCGCTGATCTCTTTGGAACACGGACAAACAGTTGTGATGGGAACATTCACCTCGACGACCAGATCGTAGCCTTTCTCCCTGTCGAGAGTGCCGGCGATACGGCAGCGGTATTCCATCAATCCCGCGCTCTCGGTCACCGGTGAGAGCTTTCGAATGAAATATGGAAAGTTTATTTCCATATGCGCGGATTCCGCCTGGAGATGCTCCTGAAGAGCTTGCAGAACAGAGGAGAATTCCCTGATATCGAGGTGGCCGTGAAATTCATTGAGAATCTCAATGAAACGGCTCATGTGAGTACCTTTGAACTCACGGGGCACATTGACGTACATGTTTATGGATGCGACCGTATGCTGGACCCCGTTGTTTCTGTCCATTACGGTGACCGGGTAGCGGATATCCTTCACGCCAACCTTGTCGATACTGATGTTCCTGTGGTCGGCCTGATTCTGGACATCGATCATAAGAACTCACCCCGTACTGGCACTAGACTGCTTTGGCCGCCTCCACCAGGTTTTTCACAATTGTTTCGAGACCGGCCCTGGTTTGATCGCTCACCTTGTCGGCAAATCCGGCCTGGAGGTCTGCTTCGATGATCAGCTCATCGTAAGGAATGAAGCCAAGAATAAGTTGACCGCTCAGCACTTCTTTCAGAAAGGAACGATCCCGCTCGTTACGGACCTTGTTGCCCACCAGGCCGATCCTGGTAAGCCCGATATCCCTTCCGAGTCGGCGTATGCGGGAGGCTGTCTCAATGCTGCGCTGGCCGGGTTCCACCACAGTGATCAGCCAGTCCACGGATTTTGAAGTTGCCCGGCCCAAGTGTTCAATCCCGGCCTCCATATCCATTATCACCATTTCATCGCGTCTCAATATTAAGTGCTGAACCAGGTTTTTGAGTAGAATACTCTCCGGACACACGCAGCCGGATCCGCCTTTTTTGATGCCGCCCATGACCATAAGCCGGATGTTTTCTCCCTGACGGACGGAGAGTTTTTCGGGCAGGTCGTCAACCTGAGGATTGAGCTTGAAAAAACCGCCATAAGTGCCGGGAACAGACTCGGTCCGTTCGGCGACCAGTTCCTTCATTTGCGACACAGGCGTGATTTCTGAGGCGTTCTTTATTCCCAGGGCGTGCGCCAGGTTGGCATCCGGGTCCGCGTCGATGGCAAGAACACTTTTCCCGTTTTCGGCAAACCACCTTACAAGGAAAGCACTCAACGTGGTTTTTCCGACCCCGCCTTTTCCACTTACCGCTATTTTCAAAATACTTCCTCCAACAATATCGTGAATCAGGCAGCAGCCTGGATTTTTCTTCCCAGGCCGATAAGCCGATAGACCAGGCTGCCGCACATCACTGCAATGTCTTCGGCGGAAAGAATCCGGTAGACACTTTCGTCAAAAAGAATTGTAGCATCGGCAGGAAATTCTTCATCCCCCGACCACAGGACCAGTTGGATGCGAATATGGGGAAAGACGGAAAACTCCATGCCGAAATCTCCAATTTCCACTGGAACTGCTCCCAGCATTTCGGCGCATTTTACAAAAAGCCGCCCGTTATCGCCGAAATAATTTGCTAACGGATCTCTGGCACGCCTCTGGAACGCTTCAAAATAAAACTGACCATCCGGAATCTGGCGAAAGGTGATGAGTTTTCCCGCAGGTTTTTTCCCTGTAGCGCCAAGCAAATAATGCGCGATTAAAATTTTGTCCGGAATAGAAACTTCTTCTTCCGAATTGACCTTGGCAATATCGGTCTGAGGATGGATTGCAACTCTATACTCAGTACCTAGAAAGGAAACAATCAAACCTTTATCCGGGGAAAACACAGCTCCGGCAGCCTTGGCCAGCGAGGCGGGGTCCCTTTTTTTGAGCTCCACGGAAGCCAGGCGAAATGATTCTTTGTAATCGTCTATTCGAGCCACTCCACTACCTCCACTTGTTTCACAGGAAGCTCAACGTCGAAAGAGAAATTTCACCTATTGTTCGATCTCGAATTCTTCGGAGCGAGAGAGAGAATCCAGTTTGAGCGGCGCGGATGTGTTGCAGCTTGCATCGAAAAATAACGTGATTATTCGTAGTTTCATCTCCACCGAATCCAGGGTTGCTATTCTATATTAAATGGAGTGCTAAGATCAATGGTGCAGGACAGTTTTATAAGCCGATGCAAACAATGTGGGGCAAAAAACCGCATCCCGCGCTCACGGGCAGGAGAAAAGGCTGTCTGCGGCAAGTGTCGCGCACCGCTGCATTTCACAGCAGCCTATCCCCAATACGCTATCGACGTGAGCGAACGCACATTCGACGCCGAAGTCCTAAGGTTTCCCGGCCCCGTGCTGGTGCTCTTCTGGGCGACATGGTGCGGTCATTGCCGAGTGTTGCTGCCGCTTGTGGACGACCTCGCCTCGGAGTACTCCGGGCTTATAAAATTCGCAAAAATCGACCTGGACAAGAGCCAGGGCCTGGCTTCGCAATATCAGGTACAGAGCGTTCCCACAATGATTGAGTTCAAAAACGGCCGGCTTGTCGATCGTCTACTGGGCGCTGTGCCCAAAGACCAGATCGTCCAGCACCTGCGTAGATTGCTGTAATTGAAACTATTTCAATTGTAATATTTGAAAAAACCTCTAGAATCCCGAGCTTTCAGTCAACAAATTCCCTGGCATGAAGGCATCCCGCGCCCGCCCAACGCGTCCGATAGACACGCAATGCGGTCGCCTTCCGCGCTCCGCGATGTGAAGCTATTTAACCGATGTATGTAAGTCTATCATACGAGGTCTCTATGCGAGTCAGCATTCTCGGGTCCGCAGGCTCTGAAGTCCAGGGGCTCAATCCCCCGGCTTTCCTCATTGACGATTTCCTTCTGCTCGATGCGGGCACCGTTACTCTCACTCTGGACCAGATCGCGCAATGCCGTTTGACTCACGTATTCCTTACTCATGCCCATTTGGACCATTTAAAGGGCATACCCTTCCTGCTCGACAATCTCAATGCCATGAATCCGAACTGCCAGATTCTCGTCCTCAGCGGCAAAGAGGTGATCTCAGATATCAGAAAGCACATATTTAACAACAGGATTTGGCCGGATTTTACGGTCATTCCCGATGCCCGAAACCCCGTAATGCGCTATCAGACAATCTCGACACGCAAGCCGGTAGTGATTGGCGACTATAGAATCCTGGCCACCAGAGTCAATCACTCGGTCCCAGCTTACGGATATCTGGTGGAACATACTTCAGGCGCATCTTTGCTTTATACGGGCGATACCGGCCCCACCGAAGCGATCTGGAAAAGGATGCGCGGCCACAATGTAAAAGCCCTTATAGTTGAGGTTTCATTTCCCAATGAGTTGAGATCTCATGCTCTGGCCACGGGCCATCTTTCCCCGTCTCTTCTGGAAGCAGAGATCCTTAAGATGCCGAACATACCGGGAAAAATCTATATTTCACACCTGAAACCCCCTTACAGGCAGCAGATTGAGGCTGAACTGGCGCGCATCCCCGATGTATGCCTGGAAGTGCTCGAGGAGGGCAAATCCTTCACCGTCTCATGAGAGCTTTGCGGGACTCATTTTAAAAAAAGCTCACGCCGGCAACATCCAATGAGTATATTCCGAAAAACCTTACCCTCAATTCTGCTTTTATTCATATCCGAAGTCCTGCTAATTTTTCTTTTCCAGGGCTCCACTATCATTGAATCGACCATAACCGCCGGAGGCGATACCCCATCTCATTTCATTTCCGCCATTGCTATGAGCAGGGGGCCTCTGTCTCTTTTTTCGCCTGTCACCTGGATTCATGGCGCATTTGCCGGCTTTCCGCTCTTCCTTCATTATTTTCCGCTGCCGTTTGCGCTAATGGCGCTTATCTCGAAGGGTGTTTCCCTCCAGATCGCCTTCAAGCTCGTTACGCTGCTGGCCGTAATCCCGTTGCCGGCCGCCGTATATCTGTGTCTTCGAGGATTGGGCTACCGGCAAAACATCCCTGCAATTGGCGCTGTGCTGTCGCTCCCCTTTCTTTTGATGACTGAAAATTCGATGTGGGGAGGCAATATTTGCAGCACTCTTTCCGGGGAGTTCGCCTTCGGTATTTCGTTCATTCTGTACATTATCTTCACAGGAAAACTGTATGCGGACATTTCCGCACGCAGGTCCCCGTGGGGCAATTCAGCCCTTGAAGCCTTTATAGCGATGAGCAGCGGATATCCCCTTCTGCAGTCCGTAATGGGGACCTCCTATTTCATTCTGCGGGGCAGGAACCTGCGATACATACTCCAGCTCCATGCTGCTGCGGCCGGACTCGCCGCATTCTGGCTGCTCCCGGCCCTGTGGCGCATCCCCTGGAATACGCCGTTTGCGCTTTGCTGGCATTTCGAAAGATGGGCCGAAATAGCGCCGCCGCTTCTGTGGCCCTCATTTGCCGGGGCCTTCATGGTAGCCGCATCCGGCATGCGCAACCTCTTTTCGCCGGGGCGGAAATTATCGGCCATCTTCAAAGAATCAAACGACTGTCCGGAACTTTATCTATTTTGGCAATTTGGAATCGCGCTGCTCGGCTTCAGCATGGCGTCTTCCCTGGGACTTGTGGACGTCCGCTTCCTGCCTTTCGCTCAGATAATGCTCGTGCTGCTCGGCGCAATCGGATGGGGCAGGCTCTTATCGCGTCTTTCTCGCCCCAACCTGTGGCTGGCCGTATTTTCTGCCGGAGTTGTCGCCATTGCGCTGACAAGGGTGGCGACAGTCGATTCGTGGATTCAGTGGAATTATTCCGGCATGGAATCCAAGCCTCTTTGGAACTCTTACCGCCTTGTAAATGAATACCTGAGCGGGGATGAAAACAGCCCCATGGTTGTTTTCGAGCACAATAAAGTAACAAACGGCGCCGGGAGCCCCAGGGCCTTCGAGTTGCTCCCCTACTATTCAGGCAGATCAACCCTCGAAGGGCTCTACATGCAATCGAGCCCGGATTCCCCCTTCGTCTTTTACATTCAGTCGGAGTTGAGTCAAACCCCGTCCACCCCTCTTTCGCGGTATTACTATTCACGGCCCAATCCCAACCGCGCGGCCGCTCATCTGCGTCTTTTCAACGTCAGCCAGGTTATCGCGGTCTCCGACGATATCGCCAATGCGCTGGACTCCTCGCCAGATTACGAGCTTGGCATCGCCTTCCCGCCTTACAGGATTTATCGCCTCAAAAGTTATGTCGATTCCTACGTGGAGCCTCTGAGATTCAGACCGTTGCGCATTCGGCCTCAAGACTGGAAAAAAGTTCAGTTCGAATGGTTCCGTAAATCCACACTCAGAGTACCCCTTGTCGTGGCGCCGGAGGATTCGACCGATGATTTCCGCAAAGGTCTCCAGAATTATGGGGGTGATCCCGAACACATTCCCGAGGTCCCGATTCCAGGATACGAAACAATTCGAGCGCAGGCCGTCCTGGGTGATGGGAAGATCACAATCGATACCTCAAAGCCGGGTCATCCGCTCTGGATAAAAGTTTCGTATCATCCGGACTGGCGTATATCCGAGGGGGCCGGGAAACTTTATCTTGCCTCTCCGGCTTTCATGCTTCTCGTACCCCAGACCTCCAGGGTGGTCCTCACGTTCGACACCGGAGCCGGAATTTATCTTTGGGGGAAAATACTGTTCTTTCTCACTGTCATGGTATTCATACTAAAAACCCTGCCACTGCGGGCCATGCGTTTACTGCGCTTTTCCAACCGGCGGCCGGGTGGGATTTTAGAACGCCGAAACGGCCATAGCCGCACGCACCCTGACCGGACGGAATCTTCGCTCCCCCTGCCCACAAGAATCCGAACAAACGCCAGGTTCTTTGCCGCGTTTGCGCTTATGGCCGCCATCATCCTGGTAGCAATAGTTACGAGAAATCATCGTGACCCGGCCCTTCTCTATGGCCTCGCAGCCGGCGAATTCCAAAGAGCCAATGACGGCAAGTCCGGTCCCGGCAAGCCGGTGTCCCGGGATTCAGTTGATCCAGCCCGCTTGGACCTTGAGCTGCTGGATGAATGTATTGAAAAATTCGGCCATTCCTCGGTGCTCGATTATTGCGTGTTGTACAAGGCATCTTTAATGTCCGCCTCGAAAAGATGGACTGATTTGCGCCTGATGCTCGAGGAGTTCCTGGAAAAGAATCCGGATAGTCGAATTTATGCCGAAGGCCTCACATTGATGGGGGAGGCGTCTTTCAACGTGGGCCGAACAGAAGACGCGAAGAGGTTTTTTCGACAGGCGCTCTTTTCCTGGCCTCAAAGTGACGCTACAAAGCAAGCGGGCTTGCGCCTGGCCGAAATGATTGGAGCAGACGCCCTCCTTGAGACAGCCAAAGGGCTTCTTGCATCCGGCAGATATCTTGAGGCCTGCAATATTTGCGGGGCGCTCGCCTTGTCCCCCGACACGAAAATTCGGGACGAAAGCGTTCTTTGCCTTGCCCACTGTTCTTTTTACATGAACAGGAGTGAGGAGGCCTCCAACCTCTTTTTGCAGTGGCTCAAGGATAATTTGGAAGCGCCGGAGTCAGCTCAGGTCCAGGCCGATTTAAGAACATGCCAGGCCATCATTGCGCAGAACAGGGAATGGCTAGCCGGGCCTGCCTCCCCTGCCCGCTCCGGGTTGCTCGTGCGTATTCTCAACTGGGCCGGACATGGGCTTCGCTGGACAATGTTGAAAATCCCTCCTGCAGAATGAGGGTATTACGGCAGATGAGTACCTGTGATCTGAGTTTCTGCCCCGAAGGGGCTGGATACATTAGCCCAGGGTCAGTCCCGCGCCTCGCGGGACACCACCCTGGGGTTATTAGGCAACAAAAACCAGTTTTTTTACCCTGAAGGAGTTGCAATATATAATCCATAGCGCTATAGTTTATAGTACTAGTGTAGCGCTTCACAAATTCATCGATATTTGACTACAATGACTCGCCACACTCCGTCATTCCGGCAGTGCTTTTGAGCCGGAATCCAGAGAGATTTTTAAATATCGAGTAACTAAAGAAACGCAACACTAGTGTCCTGAGTCTAAAGTTCATAACATAATTCAAGCCTGGGAATCGAGCCAACGCCTTCGTCACCCGTAGCGAAAGCCGGGGTCCAGAAGTGATTGAATTTTATTAAAAATACTGGATTCCGGCTCCCGGACTGGACACTTCCGGGACAGGCCCCGCCGGAATGACGGCCTAAGTACTCGGGACTTATGTAGTGGATCTCTGACTCAGGACACTAGGAAGGCCGGCGTGCGAATTTTTAAAACAAAGTGGTTCGTGCGCTATGCGCGACAGGAGCGTATCGGGGATCACTCTCTACGCGAAGCAATCGAGCGGGCGGAACGCGGTATCGTAGACGCCAACTTAGGCGGCGGCATCATCAAGCAACGGGTTGCGCGGACAGGGCAAGGCCGTTCGGTAGGGTATCGGCTGCTAATCGCCTACCGTTACGGTGATCGCGCGGTGTTTCTTTACGGCTTTGCAAAAAAGGAACGGGACAACATAGAAGAGGATGAACTTGAAACACTGCGAGAGATCGGGGCTGCATGGCTTGAGGCGAAAGCAGATCGCCTCGAACATGCGATTAAGGAAGGGATTTTACAGGAGGCAAGCTACAATGACGGAAAGCAAGAGACCTGGCCGGCTGGCCCAGGCAATGCTTGAAACGGCCAAAGATATGCGGAACGCCGGGATTCTGGATGAGGCGGCTTACAACAAAGTGACCATACGTCACCTTGGTGTGAAGGACAGAGCCGAAGTCGAGCCGCTGACCGGCGAGGAGATCCGCGCCATGCGCGAACAAGCGCACATGAGTCAGGCGGTCTTCGCTCATTACCTGAACCTGACGGCCGGTTACGTATCGCAACTGGAGCGCGGCGCAAAGCGGCCGACAGGCGCGGCGCTCGCGCTGCTGAACGTGATACGGCGGAAAGGAATAGAGGCGATTCTTTAACGGAATTTACTTCTTTGTATTTCCTATCCGATCGAGGCCGGCCAGTATTCGAGCCAATTCTGCGGCACTGGCAAAACGGGGCGGGGCAGGCAAATTCGGCCCGCATACCTGGGTCATCATATTGGCGGTAACAAGCGCGGGTTTACCCGGAAATTCACGGCTAAACACAATGATGGAATTTTCAAGGCATAACGCAGTGGCCAGCCCTCCCAGGCAAACTTCGTCCCTGGGCAGTTCCCGGTCATAAGAAACGATGAAGACGGTATCGAGGCTCCCTACGACGGCTGTCCCGGTTTGAACGCGAAACCGCCTGTCATTGAATCCCTGGAGGTCCTGCACGGCAAACCTGGCTTTGCCGTATGTCAGGGAAATGAGTCCCTGCCTGATTTTTTCGGAGCGATTGTACACATACCCGGCAATTTCCAGACTGGTGTCTGCAGCGAGTTTCATCCTGCTCCGATCGATAAAGACGATCTCAGCGGAACTGCCTGCGCCGGTAGATATCCTGTCTTTGACGAACACTGGATCGCCGGCCTTGAGGGGTTCCTGCTTGCCGGCCCTATCAACGGTTACCGTGCCGGTGATAACGTCGGCGCTGGCGGCAAGTTCGGGCGCAGCCGGCAATTGAGGCGCCCCAAGAAGAAATGCAATGGCTGCCATCAGCCCAAAGGAGATTTTTGCCGGGACCTTCATTCCCGATTCCCCCGGCGCGTGTCAGATATCTCCGGCCAAGCCGGAGGCCTGGAATACCGTGGGCCGCTCGAAGCGCCTGGAGCGTTGGCACGCTTCATATTATCCGCTTATCCGCGCGGATAGGAGGCCCTATTACGTCACCCCGGCAGGTTTTAAGCCGGGGTCCAGTGCTTTGATTTCTATGCAATCCGGTAAAACACCTGGATTCCGGCTCAAAAGCGCCGCCGGAATGACGACATATGATCCTGGGGTTTTCATGGAGCTTTAAGCCGTTGACCGTCGGCGTGTTTGAACGCAGAACTCCGACTTTGAAGTCATATAAGAGGTGTCTTTGCAATCTCGAGAGATCCTCTGGACCCCGACTTTCGTCGGGGTGACGGACTCAAAATTGTTACGCGCACTTCTACAACCAAGTACTAACCGTAACGGTAGTGTACTCCGAATCCGCCACGGGGATATTGCCATTCGATCGCGACACCTGCATTGGGACACACTACCCGGCATGTTCCACACTCCAGGCAGCCCGCGTAATCAAAACTCAGCTCTTCGTCCTTTATGGAAAAAAGGCTTGCGGGACATGCGAATGTGCATGGCTTGGGCTGACAGGCCGAGCAGATCTCTTTGTTCACCTTGATATGCGCCTGTTCATCGTCTACGACAAACTTGTTCACACCCAACAATTGTTCGATGGTAAGCCTCTTCAAAGGTTTCTCGCTCCTTTCCAGCCATCGCGGGCCAATTGGATCAGGCTTATACCGCTTTGCTTTATCTGGCCGAGAACCATCTTCATGAGATGGACAGGCGGGGCGCCGTCTACCGTGAACAACTTGCCGGCAAGGCCCGTAACGAGCTTGGGATACGCCTTAAACATGCGTTCATTTTCCAGGAATTCCGGCGCATTCCGGTATGCCTCAAGATCCCTTAGAACAAAGCTCTGTTTCAACAAATCCACATATCGGCTTAGTCCCCGTCGAGAGAAGTCGTTGCGCGTTTTGGCCTCAATAACCGTCCTGGCGGCAGCCTCACCCGATGCGACGGCAAAATCCATTCCCCGTACCGTATAGCCGAGGTTGAGAACAAATCCCGCGGCATCGCCCGCCACGACCATCCCATCGCCATATAGCTGCGGCGTCATGGCCAAACCGGCCTCAGGCACCAGGTGAGCAGAATATTCGGCAACTTCTCCGCCTTCGATCAGAGGGGCAATGTGGGGATTGCTTTTGAAATCCTCCATGATGTCGCAGAGCTTTACCTGGCAGCGTTGGAGTTCCCCCACATTGATGACCAGTCCCAGAGAGACGCTACTCTTATTAGTATAAAGAAAGCCGCCTCCCTGCATACCGTTGGAGCAGTCGCCCACGAACAGCAGGGCTGCGCCGTTATTGCCCTCAAGTTGAAACCGCTGGCTGATCGTTTCCGCCGGCAGTTCGATGATCTGCTTGACTCCCGTGGCCACCTGGTTCGGAGCAAACATCTTTGCCCAGCCTGCCTTTTGGGCCAGTAGCGAGTTGACCCCATCTGCCGCGATCACGACATCCGCCAGCATTTCGTCCTCGCCGGCCCGTATCCCGATGACCCTTCCGCCGTCCATCAGCAGCTCGTCAACCCGTATGCCGCAGGCGAGCAGCGCGCCGGCCTCCTCAGCCTTCGCCGCAAGCCATGCGTCGAATTCCGCCCTCAACAGCGTAAAGGAATGATACGGGTCGGCAGCCCAACTCATATTCCGGCAACTGATCGAAACGCTTTGATCGCCGTTCAGAAAGGTAATGCTCTCCTGGGCGATCGGCCGCTCAACCGGGGCTTCTTCCCAAAACCCCGGCACAATGCGGTTAAGGGCGTGACTATACATGCGGCCGCCATACATATTCTTGCTGCCCGGCGCCGTTCCCCTTTCGACCAGGACCACGTCGTGGCCCTCTTTGGCCAAAACATAAGCGGCCGTACTGCCGGCAGGACCTGCGCCCACTACAATCGCTGTGAATTTTTCCTCTGCCATATCAAATACCGCACAAGCTTATTTGTTCAGAGCTTTTTTCAGTTCTTCGATCAGTATCGGTACAACCTGATAAAGATCACCCACTATCCCGTAGTCGGCCGCTTCAAAAATGGGGGCGCTCTCATCGCGATTAATGGCGAAGATAACCTTACTGTCGCGAATACCGGTCACATGTTGAATCTGTCCTGAAACTCCTACGCCAATATAGAGGTCCGGCTTAACTTTTTTTCCGGATATGCCCATGTATACATCTTCGGGAAGCCAGCGCAGTTCTTCGGCAATGGGCCTGGAACAACCCACCTCGCCCCCCAGGACATCCGCAAGGTCTCGAGCCAGCTTGACATCTTCCTTTTTTTCGAAACCACGGCCAACGCAGACGATGATCTTTGCTTCCGTTATATCTACAGCCTCACGCGCCCTGGGGGTGCGACTGACGACCGTTACCGGCGAAAAGGGCATGGCGGAAATTTCGCGAACCTTTCCATCCCGCCCTTCCACCAGGGGCGCCCGATCGAAAACTCGCGGAGCAACGGCGGCCATCTGGGGCCGGGTGGTACAAATCACTTTCTGGACCGCCAAACCACAGAAAAGCAAACGTTCCATCTGCAGGAGGTTTTTTTCTTTGTCAAGCTCGAAGCCGATACAACCGCTGCATAACCCGGTGTTCAATTGCGAGGCAAGACGAGCGCCAATTTCCTTTCCCCTCTGAGTCGCCCCGACCAGGAAGACGTCGGGGTCCTCTTCGCGGACGACCTGCGCTAAAACCGGCACATAGGATTCCAACGGCTGATCCTGTGCCAGCGGCTGCAGCACGAGGACCTCGTCGGCGCCGTGGCTGATGTATTCAGGGGCAAACTCATTGCCAAGAGCGAATGCCACCAGCTTCGTCCCGAGGTCCCGGGCAAGATTCACACCAACATTGAGCAGTTCCAGAGTATGTTCACGCGTTTCTGCAAAAACCAAAATTCCAGCCATCTATGAATTCTCCTCAGGCAATCACCCCATCTTTCAAAAGAGCGCTTATGAGCGAACCGATCTCCTCCGGCTGGGTGCCAAACATCAGGTGACGCCGCTCCATGGTCGCTCCCAGAACGCCGATTGTCTGCAAACATGGATCGAAACTTTGACCAAGTTTGTCGAGGGTGATATTTTCCACAGGCTTTTTCGCCGCTCCCAACACCTGTTTCAAAGAAGGTATCCTCGGGGTGTTGATATCCGGCAGAACCGTTATCAAGGCCGGTAACGGAATGGATACAGCTTCAATCCCGTCATCGAGTTTGCGCTCTGCCACTATGCGGTTTTCAGTTTCAATATACGTTAGCTTGTTAACATATGTGGCGCATGGAATGCCGAGCTTCTCCGCTAAAACCGGCCCGACCTGCTGAGTGTAGAGATCGCTCGAACCCTCACCGCAGATGATCAGATCGAACTCGATATCTCCATGGATCGCCGCCGCAATCACTGCGCTAGTCTGAGAGGGCTCAAGGTCGGTAAACGACGGATCGTTTATGAAATATGCCTTATCCGGACCACGAGACAGGACATCTTTCAGACAGCTCTTGGCCGTTGGCGGAGCAACGGTCACAGCGGCCACAGCTGCGCCGTGCAGTTCCTGAAGATGCATAGCTTCTTCGACGGCGTTGCGATCGTAGGGGCTTATCTTGTAGCTGACCCGGTCAAGTATTAACCTGCGCGAACCGGCATCTATCCTGATGTCTGCTTCGTCAACCACCCACTTGAAACAAGTTAAAATCTTGAGCATTTCATTTCCTCTGTTTCCCGATGACTACTAGCCCGGCAGGTTATCGGCGATGACCATCTTTGTGAATACCGATGTGCCGCCATGAATCTGAGTTATCTTGGCATCACGATAAAGGCGTTCGACCTTTTGACCCTTTATGGTGCCCATACCGCCGTGAATCTGCACCGCTGAATCGGAGTAGCGCACGGCGGTTTCCGAAGCCATGAGCTTTGCCATTGCAGCTTCCTTGCTGTGAGGCATATTTTGATCATAACACCAGGCGGCGTAATAGGCTAAATATCTTGAAACCTCTATTTCGGTAGCCATATTGGCGAGCATCCACTGGATTGCCTGGAAATTACAAATAGGCTGGCCGAACTGGACTCTTTCCTTTGAATAACGAATGGATTCATCCAAAGCACTCTTAGCAATACCCAATGCAAGGGCAGCGATGCCTATCCTGCTTGCGTCAAGGGCCGTCCCGGCGATAGCGGGTCCCTGCCCTTCCTGACCGAGCAGGTTCTCTTTAGGGATGCGGCAGTCTTTGAGCAAAACTTCGGAACTCGGCGCACCTCTCAAACCCATTTTATGGACGTCCTTACCCACTTCAATGCCGGGAAGACCCGCAGGCACTATAAAAGCGCTGACTCCGCCGGTCCCACTGGACTTATCGATCTTGGCAAACACGATGAACAACCCCGCATTAGTGGCATTCCAGACGAAGGTTTTGACGCCGTTCAGAACGTATTCATTGCCGTCCGAAATAGCAGTTGCGGCCGCATCGTCACCAACTCCCCGTTCGTCTAAAGCGAAGGCCCCCAATATATCTCCCTTACAAAGGGGAACGAGGTATTTTTTCTTTTGGGCGTCGGAGCCATATTTATATATGGGATTGCAAGCCAGGGACGTATTGGCCTCGACGATAAAGCCCGTGGCTGCGCAAGCACGGGAGAGTTCCTCGATGGTTATGATATAGGTTAAATAGTCGGACCCGGCCCCACCGTATTCCTCAGGATATGGGATACCCAGCATGTCCTGCTCGGCCAATCTCTTGATATTCTCGGCCGGAAAACGTGCCTCCTGATCGACTTGGTCTGCGATGGGTTCAACGTACTTTTCACAAAACTCTTTTATGTTGGCTTTGACCAGTTCCTGTTCTTCCGTCATTTCGAAATCCATAGTAACGTCCCCCATTGCGGTTTGTCTTGGTAACGGACTCTTGTAATTCTCAGTTACCGTAACAGTTCGCGAGCAATGATCAGGCGCTGTATCTCGCTGGTTCCTTCATAGATCATGGTGACGCGAGCATCGCGGTAAAAACGTTCCACGGGACAACCCTGGGTGTAGCCGTAGTCGCCAACGATTTGCAAGGCGTCATGGCAAGCCTTGTTCGCCGCTTCAGTAGCATAGACCTTAGACATCGAGGCTTCCTTGGCGTAGAACTTCTTCTGGTCCTTGAGGGACGATGCGCGCAGCAGCAGAAGTCTCGCACCTTCAAGCCGCGTGTAGTTTTCCGCTATTATCGATCGAACATCCTGGCGGCCGGCCAGGGTCTCATTGCCCTGCATCTGCTCTTTGGCATACTTTGCGGCAAAATCCATGGCCGCAAGGCCGATGCCCAGCGCCATGGAACCTATGCCGATCCTCCCGCCCGCCAGTTCAGATGCGGCAATGCGGAAACCATCATTGTGGACACCCAGAAGATTTTCCTTCGGGACTCGACAGTTGTCAAAGATCAATTCATTGGTCGGAGAGGCCAGTTGTCCGAGCTTTTTTTCGAGTTGGCCCACCCGGAAGCCGGGGAACGACGGTTCCACCAGAAAAGCGCTGATGCCTTTGCCCTTCCGCGCTTCTTTGTCAGTTACCGCCCACACAACAAAAACACCCGCAAATTCGGCACTGGAAATAAAAATCTTTTGACCGTCCAGCACCCAGTGATCGCCGTCAGGAACAGCGCTCATGCGCATACCGGCGGGGTCCGAACCGGCAATGGTCTCGGTCAGCGCAAAACCACCCGCAGCAAACTCACCACTGCAAAGGGGCGGAATGTATTTCTCTCTGAGTTCCTGCGCGCCCACCGCCTGGATCACTTCAGCCACCATGTTGGTGACCGAAGCGGTCACTCCCGTTGAACTGCAGCCTCGACCTATTTCAGTCATGGCCAGGGAGAAAGACACGGTGTCCGCCCCGGTGCCACCGTATTGGGGATCTATGGTGATGCCCATAAAACCGAGTTCTGCAAGCTTTCTCAAAACAGCCAGCAGTTTCTCACGGTTCTTGGTACGGTCCAATTCAGCAGCTAATGGCTCCAATTCGCTTTTGACAAAATCTGCGGCGGTTTTCTGAATTTTCTTCTGCTTTTGTGTCAGTTCAAAATCCATTTTATCCACCCTGCCCGATCAATAAGTATAGAAACCGCGCCCTGTTTTTCGACCCAGCCATCCGGCTTCCACATACTTGCGAAGGAGGGGGCACGGACGGTATTTTGAATCGCAAAACCCATTATATAACACTTCCATAATCGCAAGACATGTATCCAGACCAATGAGGTCGGCGAGTGTCAGAGGGCCCATTGGGTGATTCATCCCAAGCCTCATGACTGTGTCAATATCTTCAGCCTTTCCCACTCCATGGTAAAGCGCGTAGACCGCCTCGTTTATCATGGGCATGAGAATCCGGTTGGCGATAAAACCCGGAAAGTCGTTGGAAAGGGCCGGGGTCTTCCCGAACTTGATCGACAGGTCCCATGTCGTCTGAAAAGTTTCATCGGAAGTGGCAATCCCTCGGATTACCTCGACGAGCTGCATAACCGGCACCGGGTTCATGAAGTGCATGCCGATCACCTTATCGGGCCTTTTCGTCTGAACCGCAATCCGGCCGATAGGAATAGAGGAGGTATTGCTTGCAAGGATCACTTCCGGCCGGCAGATTGTATCCAGTTCGCGAAAAATTGCGAATTTTATTGGTTCGCTCTCGCTGGCGGCTTCAACGAGGAAATCGACAGGAGCCATGTCTTTAAGACTGGTGCTGATTTTAATCCGCCCCAGGATGGCTTCCTGGTCCGCCTGGGTCATCTTCCCTTTTTGGACATTTTTGGTCAATATATTCGTGATGTTCTTGAGACCGCGCACGACGAATTCATCTTTGATGTCATTCATGATCACCTGAAGGCCGCTCATTGCGGCTACCTGGGCAATCCCGCCTCCCATCTGGCCTGCACCAATAACTCCAAAGGTCTTTATTTCCATTTTAGTCTCCTCTTTTTTTTGAAATCTACCTCTTGACCACCATGGCTACAGCTTCACCTCCTCCGAGGCACAGTGAAACAAGCCCTGTCTTTTTATCGGAACGTTTCATTTCATGGAGCAACGTGACCAGAAGACGGCAGCCGCTCGCCCCTATAGGATGACCCATGGATACGCTGCCTCCTGCCGCGTTTACTTTGGCGGCGTCCAGTTTCAGCTCTTTCATCACGCACACGGTCGATCCGCTGAAGGCTTCGTTGATTTCGAACATATCTACCTTATCCATACCGATGCCCTCTTTTTTGAGGCATTTGGGTATGGCCCAGATCGGAGCTGACAGAACGTACTTCATATCTATGCCGCTCGACGCCTGGGCGCCGATCGTACCCATGATGTTGCATCCCAATTCCATCGCCTTTTCCCTTGACATAATAACCGCCGCAGCGGCGCCGTCACTTATCACGGAGGCATTCCCGGCAGTTGTGACGCCTCCTTCCTTGAATGCGGGTTTCATTGCCGCCAGTTTTTCATAAGAGGTTTCCCTCGGGCACTCATCCTGGCTGAAAATAACCTGCTCGCCTTTGCGGGGCGCTAACTGCACCGGGACTATCTCTTCTTTGAATTTACCTCCGGAAATGGAGGCCAGAGACCTCCTGTAGGATTCGAGGGCATAACGGTCCTGATCTTCACGTGTTACGCCATATTTTTCAGAGCAAAGCTCGTTTGAAATGCCCATGTGGAAGTCATTGACTATATCCCACAACCCGTCGTGAACCATGTGATCCAGCAGGGCGCCGTTGCCCATCCGGTAGCCACCTCGAGCTTTTTCCAAATAATATGGAGCCATGCTCATGTTCTCCATGCCCCCCGCAACTACAACATCAGCATCGCCCAACTGGATGGCCTGAGCAGCAAGCATCACCGCCTTCAAGCCCGAACCGCAGACTTTGTTCACCGTGATGGCTTCCACCTCCCAAGGCATACCGGCTGCAATTGCAGCCTGTTTGGAAGGATTCTGCCCATAGCCGCATGGGAGCACCAGACCCATTATGACTTCATTTACCTGATCTTTGCCTATCCCTGCGCGCTTAACAGCTTCTTCGATTACGATACCACCCAACTTTGTGGCCCCTATGGAACTGAGCGACCCATTAAAGCTCCCCAGCGGGGTCCGCACGGCGCTGACGATTACGGCTTCACGCATGGCATTCTCCTGATGATCGGTGAAGTGACAACACTTTTCTGAGACAATACAGTCCTCGATAGATTCAGAGAAGGGCGGGCGGAAAAGCCCGCATTTGACAAGAACAATCTTAATTGAGCGATTCAATGGTTATCGGGGCATGGCGGGGCATTGCGTTCGGATGATGCGTAAAAATGGTCCGGATAACGAACAGAACTTGATTTTATTCCCACCAGCGCCAGATACGATCAGTCAGCAAGAAATCGCTCATCCTAGTGATATCTCAAATCACTTTTTAGCAGAAGAGTTGGTCTTTGACAAAAAGAATATTGCCTTTGCGGCCAAGCCTGCTGGGGCCGTGTCGTTTATGTGCGATAAGGGGTGCGTTTAAACACGGTCCAAACCCGCTTCCTTCAATTTTTCTCGAACGAACCCGATCGGCTTTGAAATAACGAATGTTTTCTCACGTGACTGCCCACCTTTGAGCAGTTTGATCTCGGATTTGGAAACACCAAGAGTTTTGGCAAGAAAATCAATGCATTCCTGATTTGCCTCTCCTGCAACCGGAGGAGAGCTGACGCGTATCTTTAGCCTCTCGCGAAAAGTGCCTGCAAACTCACGCCTCGAGGCCCTCGGTTGAATGTAAGCGCAAAGAAACGTTTCTCCCGCTTTCTCCGATAGATAAGGGTAATCTTCCTTCGCCACTTTACATTCCAATCGGTTGGAGGTTAGCTGGTTTCCATTCGGAAAGGGTCCTTTTCCGCCCTGGCGGCGTCAATCTTCGGGCTTGCTTGTGCGGCGTACCCAAGTACGCCTCCGCGCAACCCCTCGATTTCCGTGCCAGTACGAAAAATGCCTCCTTTTCGAATCGGAAACCTCGCAGGGCGTGGAACTTGTCCCGGAGTTTCCGGTTGGAGGTTAGCTGGTTTCCATCCGGATTTCTTGACCTAAAAGAATCCCTTCGCACCCCGGGGCGGACTCTGCCGGAATCAATCTTTCATATACCACACCTCGCCGAGCGTGGAGAGTGAGTTTCGCGCCTCCGCGCTACGCGCTCACATGTGGTCACGGGAGGCCGGGCAAGCCCACTTCATGAAGTGAAGAAGAGCGAAGCCCCACGAGGCGAGACCTCTACACCATTGTGGCTTGACTTTCTGATGAGCTTAGAGGAACTGAACGCGCTACGTCGTGAACTGGCAGAAACCTACTCGGATCGTCTGGAGCAATACAGAGATGAGCGTAAACGACAACTCAGAAATGACGAAGGGGCGGATAAGTCTCGATGATGCAGCTAGGAGCGCTCACAGAATTCGGACAAAATAGTGCGCTAAGCCGATCGGACTTCCGCTAAAAGGTCTGGGTGGCGATCAAGTACCTTGAGCAGTTTCACTAGCGCCAGTGGCGGCTTGGTCTTGCCGTTCTCATAGCGTGAAAATGCATTAACGCCACCGCCGAAAATCTCGCCGGCTTCGCGCTGGTCGAGAGCAAGTTTCTTGCGCACACTCGCGATGAATGCCGGGTCAACAATTGATGCGTTTACCTGTTTATTGAACTCCAGCATCAACGTACTGATACGATCTGACTCGCTCTTTTCGAACACGGCTTCGCCACACGCTGGGCAGAAATCACCCGTTGCCGAGGGAACGATCGTTGATTCGCCCTTGTAAGTGTAAGGTACATCCCGGGTGTCGCGCACCAATTCAGCACTGCCGCAAACTGGACATTTCATGATCATAACTCCTTAAAAGACACGATGAGCACTTCATCGACGACGGTCAGTTTCAGATAGACCTCACCGGCTGATGTTGCGGGTCGATAAACGTCTTGCCAGATTCGATCATCAGCGTGCGTCGTCATGCTCTTATAAAAGTCGCTGGGCGTTAGCGCGATCACCACGCCGACAATGCCGTCCGCATCGAATCCCAACGCCGCCCCACCTGCAAGCGCTGATAGGGTTATTCGTACCTTGCCGGCTTGAATCATGGCCTTTACGACCGATAGCTTGCAGTGAGGCGTGTGCTTTTCCATAGGACCATAAAATAACCTAATTGGTTAAATTTGGCAAGTAGGTTAATGCAGTTGGTGCCGTGCGGGATCTCTAGATGTCAGGTTGAATTAGGGGTCTGCTCACGATTGGGAGAATATCGTACGCTAAGGCTCTCCACCAGTAGGAAATTCAATAAGTTAAGGTATCGCCCAGTTCAGCGTTCTTCTGGTTGAGGTTTCTGTCCGGTGATGTGTGCAAGTGCCCGATTTTTCTAGGATGAATTTTCTGGGAGTACGATTTTTTCCGTTTCGTGAGCAGACCCCATCATACTACAATGACCAAATTATGCCGGTTTTCCGAATCAAAATTCCGTTTTTGGCCCGACTGACCCGGCATTTCGATTGAGAGTGGCATCAGGGTCTGCTACCGGTCAGGGTTATTGACAGCCTGATGAGTACAATGTATACCGTAGCAGGAATAAAGTGTAGTCTCGGTATTTCGTGTGCGGGCGTGACAGTACGGCGCACCCGCCGTTTAAATCAAACAGCCGGCGAGGTATGCGATGAGAAGGGTGCTCATTCTTTCTGTAATCTTTTCCGTGTCATTTGCTGCCCTGTGGTTTCTGGGGGTTGCTCAGGCTAAAGCAGCGGAGTTTTCAGCCGATATGTTCATAGTGCCCAAAGGCGATGAAGCTATGAAGGGCAAAATCTTTGTAAAGGGCGACAAAGTTAAGCAGGAAACCTCCGGAGATGACGAGACGCAAGTCATGATCATCAGGCCCGATAAGAAGCTGACCTGGATGCTCTCGCCTGAAGAGAAAACATATGTTGAAATGCCTTATCAGTCTACGGATAAGACGTTTGAAGAATGGACGGCCGACAAGGAAAAGAATGCTAAATTTCTCGGTGAAGAAACCGTTTCCGGCATGCCTTGTAAGAAATATGAAATCATAGAAGACGGGGAAAAGACTTCCCTTTGGATTTCCAAACAATTTCCATTTCCGATCAAGATCGAAGATTCGGAAATGACAATGGAGTACAAGAATATCAAGTTAGGTCCCCTTGACGATTCCGTCTTCGAGCTGCCGGCCGGATACGAGAAAATGGATATGCCGATCGTTCCGCCCAAGGATTGACAAGAAGAAGATATGGTCCTTTTACCGGTTTTGGGCAAATCCCAGTCTTACCAGGTAAACCCGTCAAAGATAATCGCCCTTGGCCTGAACTACCGCAGCCACATTGCGGAAAGCCATTCGGTCAAAGTCCGAGGGTTTACAGAGGAAGTACCTAAAGAACCCATCCTGTTCCCGAAGACCCCAAACGTACTCATAGGACCGGGTGAACCTATCGTGATACCCGCTTTTCTGCTGGAATACGGATTCGAGGACCTTAGAACCGACTACGAAGCCGAGTTGGCGGTAATAATCGGGAAGAAGTGCAGAAATATAACGCCCGATAAGGCGTTTGAGCATGTTTTGGGCTATACGTGCATGAACGATGTCAGCCAGCGCAATATTCAGACCGGCGACCCGTCGGGGTGGTTTCGGGGAAAATCTCTGGATACCTTCGGTCCCATTGGCCCGCAGATCGTTCTTCAGGAAGACATCGGCGATTCCCAGGAGCTGCGCATTCAATGCCGGTTAAACGGCAGGACCGTTCAGGATGCCAGCACCGCCCATATGATTTTTCCGGTGCACGATGTGATAGCATTCATATCAAAGAATTTTACCCTCATGCCGGGCGACATCATCGCAACCGGCACTCCGAGCGGAGTGGGACGAATCCATGATGGAGACGTAGTGGAAATCGAAATAGAGAAGATAGGCGTTCTGAGCAATCCAGTGGTGGAAGAGTGGAAAAAATGACTCAGGCTGAAGTTCTGTGACTCTGCTTCGAAAAGCTTTAAGCTGAACCACGGATGGACACGGATAAACACGGATGAAGGAGCGGAGCGGGGTGGATAAAATGATTCGCAACCCGCACCTCGATCCTACACCTTTTCATGGTTCCGGGTGTCCCCCAGGGACATGAAATACTGCTTCGAAAAGCTTTAAGCTGAACCACGGATGGACACGGATAAACACGGATGAAGGAGCGGAGCGGGGTGGATAAAATGATTCGCAACCCGCACCTCGATCCTACACCTTTTCATGGTTCCGGGTGTCCCGCAGGGACATGAAATGCTGCGAATAAAAGACCGGCCGGTTGAAAATCCTCCCGTTTCTCAACAGGAACAACCGGCCCGCCGTCTCTCGAATTGAATTGTCTGCGCCACCAAAAATCTTACTTACAACCGGGCAATTGGCTGAAAAAGTCGTTGCCTTTGTCATCGACGAGGATGAAAGCCGGGAAGTCCTCGACTTCGATCTTCCATATGGCTTCCATACCCAACTCGGGGTACTCCAGCACTTCGACTTTCTTTATGTTGTCCTGGGCCAGGATAGCAGCAGCCCCACCGATCGAGCCAAGATAAAAGCCACCGTATTTCTTGCAGGCGTCGGTCACCTGTTTTGTGCGGTTACCCTTGGCGATCATAACCATGGAGCCTCCATGAGACTGGAACAGGTCCACATAGGAATCCATGCGGCCGGCGGTTGTCGGTCCGAATGAGCCGGAAGGCATCCCCTTTGGGGTTTTGGCAGGTCCGGCGTAATAGATGGGATGATCTTTCAGATACTGAGGCAGGCCCTCGCCTCTGTCGATTCTCTCCTTGAGTTTGGCATGCGCGATATCTCTGCCCACCACTATCGTTCCGCTCAGAAAGAGTTGCGTCTTGACCGGGTACTTCGACAGTTCGGCCAGGATTTCTTTCATCGGCTTGTTCAGATCGACCTTCACAATGCCATGCTCATGTTTTCCACGATATTTTGCGGGTATGTATTTTTCCGGATGCGCATCGAGTTCCTCGATCCAGATGCCCTCTTTGTTTATTTTAGCCTTGATGTTTCTGTCCGCCGAACAGGAAACTCCCATTGCGACCGGACACGAAGCACCGTGGCGTGGCAGCCGTATGATTCTTACGTCCAGGGCAAAGTGCTTCCCGCCGTACTGCGCGCCGTACCCGGACTTACAGGCGGCCTTGAAAACTTTTTCCTCCATTTCCAAATCCCGGAATGCCTGGCCGCCATCGTTTCCTGTGGTGGGCAGCTGGTCGAGATATCCGGTCGTCGCAAGCTTCACAGTCTTCAGACAGGCCTCCGCCGATGTGCCGCCGATCACGAAGGCAACGTGGTAGGGCGGACAAGCGGCCGTACCAAGACTCATCATCTTTTCCACCAGGAATTTCTCGAGGTTCACCGGGTTCAAGAGGGCCTTTGATTCCTGGTAGAGCATATTTTTGTTGGCCGAACCACCGCCTTTGGCTATGAACAGGAACTTGTATTCCTCCCCCTCCGTAGCGTAGATATCGATCTGAGCTGGAAGATTGCAGCCTGAATTTTTTTCTTCGTACATCGTTAGAGGGATGGTTTGAGAGTAACGCAGGTTTTCTTCCGTGTAGGTTTGATAGACCCCCTTGGAAAGAAATTCCTCGTCTTTTACGCCGGTCCAGACCTGTTGGCCCTTTTTGGCTACAATCGTGGCGGTCCCGGTATCCTGACACAGCGGCAGGACAAACTTGGCGGATACTTCCGCATTCTGAAGCAAGGCAATGGCTACGCCACGGTCATTCGGAGAGGATTCCTTATCTTCAAGGATCGCAGCCCACTTTTCGAGCTGTTTGGGACGAAGCAGAAAGGAAACCTCACGCATTGCCTGGTTTGCGAGGTACTGGAGTCCTTCGGGCTCAACCTTAAGAAGCTGTTTCCCTTCGAAGTTTGCAACAGAAACGTAACCTTTGGCCACCAGTTTGTACTTTGCGTCATCTTTTCCAATGGGAAAAGGGTCCTGGTAACTGAATTCGGTCATTTTCAACTCCTTGTGCAGCAGCAGGTTAGATGAGCGAGCGTTAATTTGAAATAACTTTCACATACCTTGAGCCATATCATATTAAAAAAAAAGATTTTGTCGAGCATTGAATTACGCGCAGGCTAGTAAAAGAGATCATATTGCGGGAGCTGAAAGAGCTCACGTATGAACATAACGAGCGTATCGGGCAAATACCTTCCCCAGAGCTTTATCGGAACCTCCTTAATCTCAGCCACAGGACTGAGTCCTACGGCGAACAGGTACTCCAGAAGAAATTCGACGTTTATGGGAATATATCCTTTATAGGGTTTATGATCTCGCTGCGAGATTATCCGCTCTTCGTGGATGCTGTTTCCCAGCTCGGATTCCACCATTGCTTCCGGTGTAGACAGGATCAGCTCGACTTTGAGTCGCGCCTCCGCGTTTTCCAGGAGGGGTTCAAGCCCCTTCTTCAGCTCGGATGCGGAAATGCCTCGATTCAAATACTTTTCCCAGCTTTTCGAATCCCGGTATTTTCTGCAAATTTCTTCAGGGTCCCACGGAATATCAAGGATCAGGCTGGAAGCTTCATAGCTCCCGCAAAAACTCTCCCGCTCCGAAACGCCGATGGAAGAATCGCTCCTCAGGGCTTCTTCGATCTTTGGCAGTTGCTCTTGAGTCCCCAGGATTTTGACCCCGCCCACATCGTCTATCGTGATTGAGGATCGCTCAAATCGGATGGCGCCCTGACGGAAACTGTCGGCAATGCTTTCCTCAGCCTCAATGAATTCCCTGTCCATCTCCTCGCGGGGAGTAATCAACTGATCGAGCGCAATACCGGACTTTTTAGCGCGGGCGTCGGCCATCGTCTGGGCTTTGCTCTGAACGGTCTGAAAAATCCAGTTGGCTATTCGCCTATTGGCTTTTTCGGCGATTCTTTTAGGCCGTTTGATTCTGTATGAAGCGATGAGCCGGCCGCCGTCATCGATGCAAAGGACGCCGTTGACAGGGGTTTGATAATAGAAGTACTCAGAATTTTGCCGATAGCACTCGAAAAGATATGCCATCCTGGGACTGATCTCGCCGGTAATGTGACACAGCTCGTCTCTCAGCCCTCCCTTGGACCTGATGCGCACCTTTCGAAACTCCCGGCAATAAAGCTTGCCGACAATTTCCCCTATCACCGTTTCAAGGGTCTCACCCAGCACGTACCCGTCGCAGATAAATATCCGCGAAAGCAGCATAGCGTCAAAAGGTTCCGCCCTTCCACAAAGCCAGCGCTGGGCAATGCGCAGCAACTCCTCTCGGTGAATGAAGGAGGTCAGGTACATTCTTATCGCTTCTTCTCTGATTTCTGGTTGTGAAAGGTTTTTATGATAACACGTTTTGAAATAAAGGGACATGCCGGGAACCGAGGCAGGATGTCGGAGCGGTTCGAGAGGTGTCGATATCGGCACTTTTCAAATTCCCTCTTCGGGTAGTCGTTTTCAGCCATAGCTGCCATATTTTGAGTCAACCACTGATTTTAAACCGCAGATTTTTCAGCAAGCCTTGTAGATTTGGCCGAAACCCGTTATATATCAGCACCGTACAAGTTGATCTCCCTATGCTGATTCTCTCCACTATACCCCTCGCATCTTGTGCGTAAAGCAGGCCGAATTTCTCCATACGGAGACCTTGATGGATAGAATAACAGTAACTTTCCAACCGGAATCCACTCGCACCGAAGCGAACTCAGGCGAAAAACTGATCGACGTCGCATCCCATGCAGGCATAGACATCAGTAACCTTTGCGGGGGCCAGGGGGTCTGCGGCAGATGCCGCGTCCAGATTAAACGAGGCAGGGTAAATTTGACCAGCAAGGTCATCGGAAAGCTGAGCCGCAAAGAAATAGAACGGGGTTTTACGCTTGCCTGCCAGGCGGAACTCGCAGAAGATGACGTTGAGGTTCGGATTCCACCTGAGTCTCGAAGCGACATTCAAATCCAGATTTCGGATTACATCGTCTCCTTCGATGAACCGATGAACGTGCACGGCCCGGATTACGGTCCAGCGCCCATAGTCAGGCCTCTTTGTGAGAAATATTATCTCGAACTGTCCCCACCTACAATAAACGACAGCCTTTCCGATCTGGACCGTGTTTATCGGTCGCTTAGGAAAGAAATCCCGGAATTCCCTTACTTTCAAGCGCATTTTTCATGCCTGTGGGGTCTGGCCGGCCTGCTGCGCTCAAATAAATGGAAAATAACGGCAACTGTCCATTTCCGTGACTCTGATTGCCCGATGATCCGTGAAATTGAAGGCGGTAACACCACATCGAGGAATATGGGTGTTGCAATTGACGTGGGAACCACCACTATAGCGGCCCAACTGGTCGATTTGCGCACCGCAGAGGTCCTTGGCGTGCAGGCCAGCCATAATTCCCAGGCACGTTACGGAGAAGATGTCATATCGCGAATGATTTTTGCCTGTGGCCAGGCCGGTTTGGGGCCCCTGACCGAGGCCGTCACTTTTACGATCAACGCACTTATTGATTCACTGGTCAGGAAGAACCATATCAAGCAAAATGATATCACGTGCCTTGTGGCTGCCGGGAATACCGTTATGAGCCATTTGCTGCTGGGCCTTGAACCGTGTAACATCCGTACTGCTCCTTATATTCCCTCTGCTACACGGTTTCCTCAGTTCCAGGCCGCAGAAGTAGGATTAAACGCCAATCCCAAGGCCCTTTTGCATTGCATGCCCTGCGTCAGCAGCTATGTAGGCGGCGATATCACCGCAGGCGTTTACGCCTGCGGAATGCACGATCATCATGAAATTAGCGTCCTTATCGACGTCGGAACTAACGGAGAAATAGTAATCGGAAATAACGAATGGCTCGTGTGCTGTTCGTCTTCCGCAGGTCCGGCATTTGAAGGCGGAGGGATCAAATGCGGTACCAAGGCCATCTTGGGAGCTATTGAAAAGATCGCAATCGATGGGGATCACGTTTATTACGAGACCATTGGAGGACAAAAACCCATTGGGGTTTGCGGCTCCGCAATAATCGACGGAATTGCCGAACTTCTCTGCTCCGGCATAATAGACCAAAGCGGAAGGTTCACGCTTCTGGATAATCCCAGGGTGCGGGTGGTCGATGACGTTCCCGAATTCATTGTCGCCCGGGCCGAGGAAACCGCCACAGGAGAGCCGATCGTAATCACCGAGGATGACATCAGCAATCTTATCAAGAGCAAGGGGGCAGTACTTGCGGCTGTGCGTGTGCTGCTCAAAACCCTGGGAATGGATTTCACAGATCTTGAAAAAGTCTATGTCGCGGGAGGGTTCGGCGCTCACCTCGATATCGAAAAGGCGATCTTCATCGGTCTTTTGCCCGATGTCCCGAAAGAGCGAGTCCGTTTTATCGGAAACAGCTCCCTTGCCGGGGCCAGGCTTGCTCTGCTCTCCACTCACGCTTTTCACAGGGCCGAAGAGATCGCAAACCGCATGACTTACATAGAATTGAGCGTACATCCCGAATTCATGAACGAGTTCATAGCTGCACTTTTTCTGCCTCATACCGACGTGGAACTTTTCCCCACCGTGACGGAGTCCCTGAGGCGAAAGCAGTACGGATTTAAGGCCACCTGAATGCATTTCTGTCCGGCACTCGGCAATGACTAACCAGTGGCCGATAACGGACATAGGCGTCCTTTCCTCTGCGGTCCCGAATTTCCCCCAAAATTCCTGTTCGCCAGTCTCTTTTCCGATTTAATTGTTAAATTGGTGTTATGCAAAGTTTGGGTTTTCGACGATATTCATATTATGGGGGTCTTGTGGAGTTGACTTACCAGGCGCCCGTATGCTAATAACCCGCAATTTTCATGTCAGGGGGAAATAGCTTTGAAATCGAGTGCCGCAGAATCTCCTGCCCTGGTGCAGGAATTCGTTGTCGCCAACAGAATGGGAATCCATGCGCGGGTTGCGGCCCAAATAGTCAGAGTTGCCAGCCGGTTTGAATCGGTAATACTCTTCGCCAAGAGCGGGAATACAGTTAGCGGCAAAAGCATATTGGATCTAATGACCCTCGTTTGCCCCCATGGAAGCAAAATCATCATCTCCGCAAAGGGTCCGGACGCAGCAGAAGCCCTAAATGCCTTGGCTGCCCTTTTTCAGGCCAAATTCGGCGAACCCTGAAGACTCTTCCCTCCGCAGCAAAAATCGACTAATAAGAAGAGAATTTTGGGCTTATCCTCTTCTCAGAAAGACTTGATTATTGATGAACGACCACTCCTCATTGACTATTAAGGGGATCGGGGCAGCTCCCGGGATTGCTATCGGCAAGGCGTACCTGCTGGAACGGGGCCAAATACCCATTCCCCGTTACAGGCTTTTGGACAAGAAGGCCGTCGCTGATGAATGCAGACGATTCGAACAAGCAGTCGCCAGGGCCGAATCCGACCTGGAGGCGCTAAAAAAGAGTATCAAGTCCGAATTCAGGGAACACGCGCGACTGCTTGAAGTGCAGCAGATGATTCTGAGGGACCCGTCAATCTATGATGAATCCCTGCGCTATATCAAAAAGGAGTGTTCGAACGCGGAGCTTGCCGTTATAAAATCGCTGAGGAAAGCAAGGGAGCTTTTCAACGGCCTTAATGATGAAAACGCAAGAAGCAGGATAGCCGATGTGAATGCTGCCGGAGACCGGGTCATCCGGATCCTGGCGGGACAGAACTCCAACTACCTGGCAGGTATTCGCGAACGGGTCATCATTATAGCTCACGATCTTTCGCCTGCCGACGCCATCCAGTTGCAGGTAGGGCGGACGCTTGGCGTAGTTACCGAAATCGGTGGACGTACTTCGCATACTTCGATTGTAGCGCGCGCACTCAACATCCCGGGGGTCGTAGGGGCCGAAAACGCCGCCCGTCTCATTTCGATGGGTGACATCCTCATCGTCAACGGTGGGACAGGAACAATAATCGTCAATCCCAGCGAGAGCGATTTAAGCTCCTACTACGAACGTCAGGAAGAATTGGAAGCTTATGTCAAACAAATCACCCGGCATGCTCATTTGCCCGCTGAAACCCGTGACGGTCACAGGGTCGGCGCTGAGGCCAATATCGAGGTCCTCGAAGAAGTCGTAGCTGCCAAGGACAATGGAGCCGAAGCCATCGGCCTGTACAGGACGGAATTTTTTTTCATGAACCGGCTGGCATTCCCGGATGAGGAGGCTCTGTACAGAGATTACCGCGATCTGGCGGAGCTGATGGCGCCTAGCCCAGTCACGATCCGGACCCTTGACCTCGGCGCCGAAAAACTCACCTCCTGGTACCCCAGGCTGGAGGAAACAAACCCCGCGCTTGGACTGCGATCCATACGCCTTTGCCTGCACTACAAAGAATTGTTCAAGAACCAGCTCCGGGCTATTCTGCGAGCCGGCGCAGCCGCAGGCAACATCCGGCTGATGTTGCCCCTGGTCTCGGGCGTCGGAGAAATTTTTCAGACCAAGCGCATCTTAAAAGAGGTGCAGACGGAGCTGTCCAGAAAACGAATCCCTTTCGATAAAAATATGCCCTTCGGAGTAATGATAGAAGTCCCTTCCGCCGTCGCCGTTGCGGACTTGCTGGCGCCCGAGGTGGATTTTTTCAGCATCGGAACCAATGACCTTATCCAGTACACTATTGGAATAGACCGATCTAACGAACACGTCGCCTATCTTTACGAACCGCTCCATCCCGGCGTTCTCAGGTTCATAAAACAAGCGGTAGATGCCGGCCACGCAGCGGGGATCCCGGTCGCACTGTGCGGAGAGATGGCCGGAGAGCCAATGTATGTTCCAATCCTGCTCGGCCTCAACATAGATTCTTTCAGCATGAACCCGGTGTCCCTGCCTCGTGTCAAGAATCTTATAAGACGCTCTTCGATGAAAGAATGTTGCCGGTTTGCCAACAAAGTGCTTCGCATGAGGACAGCACAGGAGGTAAACCAGTCAGTGAGAAAAATGGTTATGAGGAAGTTCCCGGAAGAATTCCGGGTATTCGAACCGAGCCATTACGGGAACGCAGCCCTCCCTGCGTGACAGACTTATGGGCACACAGAAATAAGGTCCGGTCGGGTATATGTCCAAGGTAAACGACCCTGCAGAAAAAATCAAAATAATCAGCCAGAACAAAAAAGCTTTTCACGACTTCGAAATAGGTGAAAGGTTCGAGGCCGGGATCGTTCTGCTCGGTACCGAAGTGAAATCGCTTCGGGAGGGACGCGCCAACCTCAAAGACAGCTATGCCAGAGTGAAGCGAAACGAGGTATTTCTATTTGGCCTTCACATCAGCCCATATACTCACGCTTCCTTCGATAATCACGAACCCGAACGGGTACGAAAGCTTCTCCTGCACAGATCCGAAATAAAAAAACTGCTGGGCAGAACTCAGGAGCGCGGCTTCTCACTGGTCCCCCTTAAAGTTTACTTCAAAATGGGAAAGGCAAAAGTGGAAATCGCTCTTGCCAGAGGGAAAAAGGAATACGACAAGCGGGAAAGCCTGAAGAGAAAGGAAGAGACCCGCGAGATGGAGCGGCTGAGAAAACACCACAAAATATCCTGACCATAGGAGATTGCGCGGAAACAATGCCGATGTGTTTACCACGATGGTTCTCACCTGCGTACTATATCGAAAATTGTAACCTCAGGTGGGGCCAGGACTCGTATAGGCGGCCCCCAGGTACCGGCGCCTCTGCTTGTGTAAAGGATCGACCCTTTCGAAAGATAATAGGGCCCGTTCTGAAGGGGGTAGACGAACCCGACGATATAACGAAACGGAAACAACTGCCCGTAATGAGTGTGCCCGGAGAGCTGCAAGTCGAAAAGACCGAGGCTTTCGTCGGCCGGTTCCGGCCTGTGCTTTAGAAAAAGAGTAAAGAGGCCGTTTTGAGCCTTTCCCAGGATCGCCTTTTCATCCTCAGGCAGACCGGTCGCCGGATCGTCAACCCCGGCTATGTTCAAAATATTGTCCACCGTTTTCACCTCGCCTCTCAGCACGGTGAAACCGAAAGCTCTTTCTGCCTGAATCGACTCATCCAGCCCGGCGTAAAATTCGTGGTTGCCGGTTATGGCGTACTTTCCGAGCCGAGGCCGCAATCTTCCAAACAGAGCCGGAAGATCCTCAATTTTTTCCATGTCTCCATCGACAAGGTCCCCTGTGCTTACGAGAATGTCCGGATTCTCAGCCTCAACCTTGTGCAGAATGTCGGCCATACGCTCCTGTCTAACCAGCAGTCCGAGATGCACATCGGAAATTTGCGCTATTCTCAACCGGTCAACTCCTGCGGGGAGTTTGGCCGTTTTGACAACGAGTCTCTCTACGCGCACGCACCGAGCCTCAAAATACCCGTAGATATTTATGACAAACGCTACAGCAAGGACGCAAACGGCCGAGACCGAGCCGCTGAAGGTGGGCAGAGAAAACCCGGCGATAAGGTTTGCCAGCTTGCAAAGGATTCCGGCAACCCCCAGCAGCAAAAAACCCCAGAAAAGATAAAAGACAAATCCCAACCAGCCATATCCCAGAAGAGCACTTGCGCGCGCCAATACGTGGTGGCCACCTCTTTCGAGCAATCGAGTCCCGATTGGCGCAAAAACCATAAGGGCCATGAACAAAATCAGCAGAAGATGGAAGGGCCACTTTACAGGCAACAGCACCTTGACACGGGCATAGACGAATGCGTGCAAGAGCGAATAGATTGACAAAAAAGCTATAAGGAATCTGGCCATCTCTAACGCCGGTCGGCTAATTGGAACACCATAAACTATAAAAACCCCGGGCCCCGGGGCGGTAAAGACTTTTGGCTTGCAGCCCCGAACGGGGCTGTAACATTTACGGAAGGATACGGGAAGGGTCTATTCTTAATTATCGAAGCCGAACTGGTTGATCAGCTTTTCATAGAGATTTTTGCCCAGAAAACTCCGGAGTTTTCGACTCTGCTCACACTTGGATTCATATTCGAGCCAAAACTCATCAAAGCCATCCAGTCTTGCATCCGAACCTGAAAAAATCTCGTTGAATTCATCCTGCCTGGCGTAATATTCCTTGAACATCTCGCAGCCGGAGGCATCCAGAATAAGCATGAACAGCACATCGGAGGGCGTGATGGCGTCTTCTTCGGGAGGCACTGCGACATAGAGGTCTATTTCTTTCCCGGGCCGGCTGATCTGGCATCTATAGCGTTCCAAGTCCATCTGGGGATGAGTGCGGCCGGATGTGGCCTGATTTATCTTCATCAACTGCATCGAGATGCCATACTGGATCATAAAAGTCTGAATCGAGCCGTTTTGCATATTGTCCCCCCGAAAATCCATGATCTCGAATATACACTCGCCCGCCATTCCACAGTTAATGAGCTGAACTCTATTCGTGTGTACGAATACAACGCTAAAAGAATAATATATATGGGGTGAACAAAGTATTTACTGGAGTAAAAGATGTATTTTTATGGTGGGAATAGAGTAGTCCGGCTCCTGCAAATCCTCATAAGCGCTTAAATAAGGATGAGCAATTGCCGCTAGGAAGACCGTGATTGCGGCGCGTCCTCACAAATGATCGGACGCGAACTGGGCACTCACAAAAAATCGTGCCCGGACTGGGCGCTCACAAAAGATCGCACCCGGACTTGAAGCATCTAACCAGGTTAGAGATGTCAAGCCCGGACCTGAGCGAAGTGAGGGTCCAGCGTTTAACGCCGGCCGGAAGTGTTAACGCGAATCCGAACGTAGTGAGGGTTCAGGCCGGAATCCAAAACCTATTATTTCTGTTGTGATATCAATAGGTAATGGCACTGGACCCCGGCCTGCGTGCCGGGGTGACGATGATATGCAAACAGGCTTTTAATAAATTCAATGAGTTACCTGCTTATTTAAGCGCTTATGGGGCATACGCTCTGTTTGGCAAGGTGATGAAAAAGGGTTTTCCGGTAGGAGAAAAGCCTGAAAGTTGCTAATGATTCCGTAAGGCATCTTCATGCCGGGTTTGGTCAGCTTCTCCACAGACCTTATGCGCTGGATTCCGGCTTGAAATCCCCATGCAACCCGAGCAAAGCGCGAAGCAATAGATTCGCGCTTTCTACAACTGCTGCAATTTCTTCTGAGCAGCATGGGCCTGGGCTGTGCCGGGGAATTTTTCCACAAGCCGCGTGTAGATGATACGAGCCATTGTGGTTTCGCCCATCTGCTGCCATCCCATTGCCTGCTTGAGAAGGGCGGCGGCGGTTTTGCCCCCTTTGGGATATTTGTCTACCACCTGCTGATAAGCTTTAATTGCGTCCTCATAGTGTTTTTCCGAAAAGTAGCACTCACCGATGTAATACAGAGCACTTTCTTCAAGGCCGGACTTGGGGAACTTCGAGACGAATCCTTGAAATTCTTTTCTTGCAGCTTCATATTTCTTTTCCTGCATCAGGTGGAAACCTCTGTCAAATTCCGCTTGTTCGGTGTTTTTAACCTGAGCTTCCGGGGAAGGCGACTGGACGCCGGGCCGAGTAGGAATCTCGACGGCAGGCGGTCCTGATGTAACGGAGGCCTGCTGTTGCGGCCGGAGCGCATGCGAGGATGGGGGCGCTTCTTCCATCACAACGGTCCCGGAAGGAGGCACTGAGGGTTCGGGCGCCTGGGCGGCAGAAGCCTGGGTGCGTTGGATCTGGTCGATTTTATGCTCAAGTTGTTCTATCTTGCCGTTCAATATCCTCATTTGCGTTTGCAGCTCTTCCATCCGAGCGTACAGGTCCCCGCTTTTTCGAGCTGCTCCTTCGGAGCTTTGAATGCGCGCCTCAATAGCGCTCTGTCGCTGGTTCAGAATAGACAGGTTTTCCTGAATTGTTGTGGTTTCCGACGTCGAGGCGCACCCCACAAGCAATTGTGCAAAGAAAACAACCACGCAATACCGCAACAATATCTTCTCGATTCCACCAGGCATAAATTCCCTTTCCTTCGAAAGTAAAAAGGAATTTTTAATAATTCAAAACAAAGTGAGCCCGCCGGTTCTTTGCCCAGGAGGCCTCATCATGTCCGAGAGCGGCAGGGCGTTCCTTGCCGTAACTGACCGTGGTGAGCTTCAGGTTAGAAGAGTTAGAACTGAGAATGTATTGCTGTGCATCATGGGCACGCCTTTCCCCCAGTGCAATATTGTATTCGGTTGTTCCCCGCTCGTCGCAATGGCCTTCGATAGTCACCGCCACCCTGGGGTATCTTTTCAGAAAGGCGATTTTTTCGTCAAGTACCTTTTTTGCAGGTTCTGTAAGAGTATACGAGTCGTAGTCGAAGTAGACATCCTCGTTTTCGAAGGCTTTAGCCTTCTCCAAAAACTCCCTTTTTTCAGCCTCCGAGTTGATGCCCAACTCCCGCCACCTGGCATCGTCCATCGGCCCCCCTGTGGCAGCGCCATACTCCTGCCCCGCAGGGCCGTAGCCGGGCGGAGGAGGAACGTTTTTCTGCGAACATGCGCTCATTGCGGCTATAAACGCGAAAATCATCAAAACGAGAAAAATACTTTGTTTGCTTTTCATTCCTTTTCCCTCCAGGCGATTCGGCTTACTGGCGATTCCTTCTTGGTGACCAGTCAGGCAACTCCTGCGCCCCGCTCTGCCGCGTTAGCTGCCAATCCCCAGTCCCATTCGAATACATTATCCGAATTGCGGATCCCCCCTGCTTATTAGAGCTGTACGCAATACTCCGGCCATCGGGCGACCAGCGGGGACTTTCATTCCTGCCTCCGTGGGTAAGAGCATGATTATCACCGCTGTTCGGGCTAATAACAAAGATTTCGAAGTCGCCTCCTTCCCTTCCGCTGTATGCGATCCAGTCGCCTTTGGGTGACCAGGACGGAGACACATTATAATTGCCGGTGAATGTCAGGCGTTTTTTCTGGCCGGTCGTAACATCGAAAATGTAGATCTGCGGGCTCCCGGAATCATTGGAGACATACGCGAACTTTTGGCCATCCGGCGACCAGGAAGGAGATACGCTTATCGAAGACCCGAAACCCACACCGAATTTCCGTATGCTCTGTCCTGTCGCGCTTACCAGGTAAATGTCCTGGCCTCCATCTTTGCTCAAAGCAACAGCCAGCTCATTCCTTCCCGGTCTCCACGCAGGACTGATATTCATCCCCGGAAAACCGCTGATCAGGTAACTGGAATTGTTGAGCAGATTTACCCCATAGACTTTGGGTGATCCGTCCTTATAGCTCACATAGGCGATCTGGGTCTGGTCGGGGCTCCATGACGGAGAAAGCGCGATGCTGTTATCCCTGGTTACCTGCACCGGATTATTGCCGTCAAAATCGCAGTAGAAAATCTCCTTGGCGCTTCCGACGCCCTGAACGTAGGCAATCTTTGTATCGAATACCCCACGCTCGCCCGTAAGCATCAACATGATATCGTCAGCAAAGGCATGCACAATCTGCCGCCAGGCCCGCAACTCGCCGGCATAGCTCTTTTGGGTTCCTACCATTTTCCTGCCTGCAATATCGAAGAGCCGGCCGTCCAATTTGATTGAATTCCCCTGGACCTGATAAGAACAGCGAGCCAGAAAGTCTGCCCCCTGGCGCCTCCAATCCTCAAACTTGATCTCGGAAGCTTCAAGCCCCATTGACTGAGGGTCTTCCAGAAACCCTTTCCGGTCCAGCGACCGAAAAACGCCTGAGATATTTAAATCGTTTGAGAGAACGTCGCTCATTTCCCGGGCCAGTTGGGTTTGCTCCGGTGACATATATTTGAAATCCGGGACGGCAATTGGAATCCTCTGGATAGCTGACGGGCTGATCTCTAACTCAACCAGAGCTGACGAGGTTTTAGCGAAACCAAGTAAAATCAAAGCCAGGGACAACACAGAAAGAATTCTGACAGTTTTAATAATGAACTGTTGACTCATGGATTTTAAATAAAACCTTTCTTCTAGGATACACCCCGCGAGCTGAATTTGAGCCTGAAGTCCTGTTTCGGACGCTCCATAACCGGAGGCATCGCGGGTATATTTGCATTTCGAATTGCTCGAACCGCTGCAGCATCAAGGACACTGTTTCCCGAAGACTTCTCGATTTCTAAACTCAGGACCTCTCCATTCCTGCTCACCACTATTAGGGCACTGATCTCCAAGCTTCCAACATTCTGATCGGGGAGTTTGAATTCCTGTCTTATCGCGTTTCTAACCTTTTCATAATAGATCTGCGCAGCGGCAGAAATAGCTCCACTTCCGTCAGGAGACCCGAAGACACTGCCCTGCGTCGCACCTTTGGCCCCTCCCTCGACCGCGCCGCTCGGCGTCCCGCGCGTCGCTTTTTCACTCCCCGGCAGGTTCATTGGCGGAGCCTGATGGGCCGGAGCTGTCGGCTGAGGCTCCGCCTGCTCTGCAGTCGCCATCGAGGTGTGCGGAATTACTTTCGGTTTGGCAATCAGCTTATCGAGGTTCTTTTCAATAGCTTCAAGGCTCTGCGGCTTTTCGGGCGCAATGGGAACCGCTTTGGGTTCGATTTTTTTGATCTGCGCCTCCGGTTTTCTTACCTCCTCATCGACTGCCAGGCGCTTCACCGGCGCAACAGGTTCGGGTTTTCTGCCGGCCTTGGCCGAAGCCGCCACATTCTCGGAAACCACCGCCTCCTCAGCCGCCTTGGGGTTGCCTTTGATCTCCGAGGCGCCAATTCCCAGATCTTTCATGGACACGAGATTAACCGTGCAGAATGGAGGCTGCAAAGGTTTGTGCGGCATCACAAATGCCCAGATAAAGGCGATGCTGAAAGCCAATAAATGGACTAGAACCGAGCCCCCGATCCCGGCCGCCAGGTCCTTTTTGGGAATTCTCTTACCAGCTAATTCCAGGGATTCCATTCATTCCCCCCTGAACCCTCACCTAGTTCGGGTTTGCGCTGACACTCGCGGCCGATGTTAAACGCTGGACCCTCACTTCGCTCAGGTCCGGGCTTGACATCTCTAACTTGGTTAGATGCTTCAAGTCCGGGTGCGATCTTTTGTGAGCGCCCAGTTCGCGCCCGATTCTTTGTGAGGGCGCACCCTCACTACGTTCAGGTTCGCGTTAACATTTTCGACCGGCCTTAGACGCTTTAGGTTCGCGTCCGATTGTTCGTGAGGACGCACCGGCCGCCATGCGGCAGCAGACTGTGAAGGGAAATCAAATCTTGCCCTTGCCCTTTTGTTGAGAATTGTTAACAGGACTTTTCGCAGGCTCGGTCACCATCCCTATCTGATCAATACCGGCCTCTCTTATAAGTCCCATAACCTCCATTACATACCCATAAGGGATTTTCTCGTCCGCTCGCAGAAAAACACCCTTCTTATCCACCCGGTTCTGAGTAATGGCCTCCAGCTTGGATTCCAGTTCGTTCGACTCCACAAGATTGTCGTTGATATAGATTTTGCGGTCCTGAGTAATCGTGACGAGCAGCCGTTCATCATCAGACGGGATAGCCGGCGCCGAACTCTCAGGCAGCTTCACATCAACTCCCTGGGTCATCATCGGGGCCGTCACCATGAATATGATGAGCAGAACGAGCATTACGTTGACAAGCGGCGTAACGTTAATGTCAGAAACCATTCCTCTGGAACCGCTTCCGTTGGCTTGCATCAGCATCTATCCTTTAAGTTCAATCCTGCAAAGCAAACCTCTGTTCCGGGCCCTGGTTCGGCGCCGCTTCCTCCTGCCTGCCCTTGCGCATCAGGTCGCGTTTGAGCATATTAAGATAATCGGCGGCAAAATGGCTCATCTCGTTTTCGATTCCCCTGATTTTGGTGGAAAAGTGATTGTAGGCGACAACCGCTGGAATCGCTGCTCCCAGACCAATGGCAGTGGCAACAAGGGCCTCCGAAATTCCCGGGGCCACAACCGCAAGGTTGGCGGCGCCCTTGATACCGATTTGCTGAAAACTTGTCATGATGCCCCAAACCGTTCCAAACAAGCCGATAAAGGGGGCGGTGCTGCCGGTTGTGGCAAGCAGAGGCAGAAAGCGCTCCAATCTCTGCCGCTCCGAAGTCATTCCTCCCTGAATCGCCCGATCAACGTTTTCCAGCAGGATTTCGGGGTTTGAAGACAGCTCCAGCACGTTCCTTGTTTCCAACGATTTTCCGAGCCTGCTCAGTTCCGCGTAGCCTACCCGGAAAATCTGTGCGAGATGGCTGTCTTCCAGCCTCTCGCAATCCCGGTATAGCGCAGAGTAGTTCTTACGCTGTCTGAACAGGGATATGAATTCAACCGATTCCCGGTTCGCCCGGCGGATCAGGCGGTATTTGAGCACTATAACACACCAGCACGATACGGAAAGCACCATAAGGATCAATAACACGAACTTCACCATCGGTCCCGCATTGAAGACCATATCCATCACGCTGTCTGCCGATCTCTGATAAGGCGCGTCGAAATCGCGAACACCATATGCTATCGCGGACAAAAATTGTATAGGCATCAATTTGTATTCCCTTCATGCATCGCTCTGACAATTTTCATAATATTCCTGAAAGCCGCTGCGGCGCACTCCATAATGTGCAAGTCCGTTATCTGATCGGACACTTCGGAGGCAACCGGATTTATTTCCAGAACTTGCGCCCCCCTTCTCTTGGCAATCAGTGGAAGGTGGGAGGCGGGAGCAACCCTTGCAGAAGTCCCGACTACAACCATCAGGTCGCACTTCTCCGCCGCATCGAATGCGCTCGAGTACGCTTCGGCAGGTATTCCCTCCCCGAACAGGATAATGTCCGGCCGAATCGGTCCCCCGCACGAGCATAAAGGCGGAAGACTCTCCAGTGAGATGTCCGCTCGCAGAAAAGGCTTCTCACAGTTGTCGCAGTGCATTCTGCGGAAGTTTCCATGAAATTCAACGACATTGGAACTGCCACCCCTTTGGTGCAGGCTGTCCACATTCTGAGTTATAACCATCTTTATGATACCTAGCTTCTCGAGCTCACCCAGCGCAAGATGCGCTTCGTTGGGACTGACTCCTTCTACAAGAGCGCCCATCTCCATAAGCATATTCCATACCTTCGCAGGATTGGCGCGGAAAGAATCTATATGCCCGTATTCAAACGGGTCGTATTTGGTCCACAATCCGTTGTTACCCCTGAAATCAGGTATTCCGCTCTCCACCGATATCCCGGCGCCGGTCAGGGCTATGGCATGACGGCTCTGCAAAAGCAGCTTGGAAAATCTGTGGTATTTATCCATATTTCTCCAGAATAATTAAGTTCTTGGACCTAAACGGCGCGTTATCGTAGTTCTCCCGGGAATGCTTGTCAAGAGTTTAAGCGGGGCGCGATTCGCGCCTCAAAACGAGAAAAAATGCCCGTTCATAAATCAGAAAATCCCCTACCTGTAAATCTTGAGCGTCTGCCCGACTCGTATTTTATTTCCGGCAATCTTGTTCCAGATACAAATCTGCTGCCTTGTTGAATTGTACTTCTGGGCGATCGAATCGAGCGTATCACCCGGCGAAACCTTGTGCACCAAAACGCTCGGCTTAAATGTGGACTTCCAAACCTCCACGTCCTGCTCGAATCTCTTCCCCTTACCCTCGGGCACTCGTAGCGTAAAGGCCCCCTTCGGGATAACGTCCGAAACCAGGCAGGGATTGAGCACCTTCAGTTCCCGGTAGGTAACCCCGGCAGACTCGGCTGCCACGGCGATCGGCATCGGGCCTGGAAGCTCGACTTTTACCCTCTCGAAAATAATCGGTTGATAACCGGCCCCCTTGGGAAGGTGATAGCCGTACTGCTCAGGGTGCTCTAAGACCTCTTTTATGGCCAGAATCCTGAAAACGTAGCGCTCTGTTTCCTGAGGCAGTTTGAGAAAATAATAGTTGTTGGTCTTTTGTTTTCCGGTTTCAACCCGAATACGCCGCTCCCCGCAATTAAAAGCGGCGATGGCAAGCGTCCAGTTCTGAAACTCGTCGTGTAGGTTCTTCAAATAGCCAAATGCCGCGGTAGCCGATTTATCGAAGTCATAGCGCTCATCGATCGCAGTCGACTGCGTTATGCCGTAGGAAGTCGCCGTGCTTGCCATAAACTGCCAGGGGCCGGCAGCGCCCGCAGGTGAGAGGGCCAAGGGGAGCAGATCGCTTTCCGCGACAGCCACATATTTCAGATCGTCCGGAAGACCCCTGGACGCCAGTTGCTTCTCGACCCATGGGAAATAGCGCTCTGTTCTTTTCAGCCAGAGGTAAACCTGCGCATGGCTTTGCGTAAGGATTGTAAACTCACGGTCGAACCTTTCGCGAACGTCGGCAGACCCAAGAGGCGCCGCTTCACCGCAAAGTTCAGCCTTCTCCGGAAGCCCAAAGCAGGGCACAAGCCATGTGGGAGTGGGCAACTTGGAATCAACTCCGCCCCACCCTCCGGCCCCATAGAATCCCAGCATCAGGATTAAAACCAGAACCAGGACCCCGAGTCTGCATTTTCTTTCAAGCGGCATTGTTAAACTCCTGCCCAAATATCATCAAAATGCTTAAATAAAACAAAAACACCGATGCAAACGCGGCGATAACGAACCCTTGGCCGGGTCCACAACCATCATGGACGTGATCGGCTCTCTCAAGAACTTTCGCGGAGACCGCCTGGTCTCCGGGTCTTAGTGAAAGCAGGACCTACTGCGTATCCGCAGAACCGCCGCCATTCTTCAAACGGTTCATCCTCGCCATGAACTCGCTTGGCGGCAAGACTCCCGAAACCCGCAAATCGACCCTCTCCGCACCCCCGGGCTTTAGAAAAATGGCACAGGGTATCCCTAGAATATCATAACTGCGCGCCAGACTTTCTTTTGCATGATCTCCTCTTTGAGAGAAATCTACCCTAATCATGACAAAATCTTTTGCGGCGGCCTCGACGATCGAGCGCTCATGAAAGGTGATCCGGTCGATATGCCGGCACCCAGCACACCAGTCGGCGTAGAAATCAAGTATGATGGGTTTACCCGATTCTTTGGCTTGTTCCAGGACCTTCTCCGAATAGGGCGTCCATTTTACTCCCTCACTTGGCATGGCATACCAGATAATCCCTCCTGCCAGGCAGATACAAACAATCCCGACACCCTTCCTTATCCATTTGAAGGCTGCGGACCGGACCCCGGCCGGATCTATCCAACCCAGATGAACCCCCGCTGCCAGGGCGATGACCGAGAGCAGTCCCGTCCCGAGGATATGGGGCATTATGGGAAAAATGAAATAACCGGCCGCTCCGATCATTACCCACCCCATGGTTTTGCGGACCCACAGCATCCAATCGCCGGATTTGGGAAGCATGCCTAACCGGCCGGAAAGCAAGGCGAGAACAAAAAGCGGAACCCCCATTCCAAGACTCAGGCTGAAAAAAATCCAAAAACCGAAAACAGGGTCCCTCGAATTGGCAACCATGACTAAAATCCCGACGACGAACGGCCCGATGCACGGGGCGGCGACTATGCCCAGAGTCAACCCCATGAAAAGGCTACCGAAGTAACCGGCGTAATTCCTGGCGGCAGCACCGGTTATCGTTGAAGGCAGCCGCAATTCCCAGACGCCGAACATGCTCAGGGCGAAAACAAACATAACCAGGGCCACCAGCACAAGAGTTATGGGGTTTTCAAGCAACGTTCCCAAAAGACGCCCGGAGAGCGCGGCGAAAACCCCCAGCATAGAGTTCGTTATCGCTATTCCCAGAATATAGAGCAGAGCATTGATGAGAACGGCGCCGCGTCCAGGCTTCAGAACTATCGATTCTGCGCTGAAGTAGGATATCGTAATGGGCACCAGCGGATAAACACATGGGGTAAGATTGAGGGCCATTCCTCCAAAGAAAGCCGAGATAATCGCCCAGAACATGCTGGAGCCGACGCCGGATAAAGCGGCCGGCGCGGCCCGGAGCACCGCCGGAAACAGGCAGAAACAAAGAATAAAAACCGGCAATGCGAATCGGTACGGTTTCATCAGCATCTCCCTGAATCCAAAAAATCTTATCGCGGGCAAAAGCTCCACGCTCCACGAGGTTTGCTAATAATTCAAAGCCGCCTGGAGTCCAACTGGTTTCCGTCCGGAAAGAGTCCTTTTCCGCCCTAGCGGAGTCAATCTTCGGGGTTTCTTGTGCGGCGTACCGATGTACGCCTCCGCGCAACCCCTCGATTTCCTTGCCAGGACGAAAAATGCCTTCTTTTCGAATCGGAAACTGCTAGTCGCTTATCCGGGTTTCCGGATGCACACCGACTGTCCCCACGTTACACTCTTTTCAATTCCCGCTTTAACCACGCACACCATCTTATAACCCCTTCTATAGCGCAGAAAAGTTAAAAAGCTACGCCAAAGTATTTTATCACAGCTATGGGAAAACCGGTATTGCCGCCTTGGTGCTTTGATAATGTGAGATGGCATGACCAGCGGATGTTCAACGGATCGTCTCCGGCGTTTTGAGCCTAAGGGGATGGGCGCCTCTGAGATTTGTTACGTACAGCGGCAGGATACAGTTGCTGGTCTTCGATGGCAGCGTATTCCTGGCGAGGCGCCGGAGTTGGGTTAACATCCGATCACCTGGAAGGGAATATTCGGATTATGCAGGATTGCTGTGCAGAACTTCGAGAGCATATCAACCAAATCCGCAAAGGCCTCAGGTTTTGCCAGGAACGAGTAAGCCCCGGCCCCCTCGGCCAAGGCTATGTCCCGCTCCTCCCTGGATGTGGTGAGGATAAGTATGGGGATATTCTGCAGTCGGGGATCGGATTTGATTATTGCCAGCGCTTCACGGCCATCTATGCGCGGCATATTTAGATCGAGAAGGATCAGGTTGGGTCTGGGGTACTTTTCCAGGTCAGAAAAATCCCCCTCGTTGTAAAGATAATCCAAGAGTTCCCGCCCATCACCTACAAAGCGCAATTCATGGACAAGGTCCGTCTCCTTAAACGCTGATTCCACGAGAAGGCAATCGTCCTCATCATCATCGGCCATAAGGACAATTAGTGAAGGGTTTTCCTTTTCCATTAAGGTCCCTTTTCTTGCTCTATCGGGAGGGTCACAATGAAGGTTGTGCCTTGCTTGGGAACACTCATCACCGTGATCTCGCCACTATGCCGGTTCACGATCTTTTTGCAAATGGCAAGGCCCATGCCTGTTCCGCTGTAAGTGGTATTCTTGCCATGAAGCCGTTCAAACGGCTTGAAAATCTTGTGCCTATAACGTTCATCGAAACCTATACCGTTGTCCTCGATCATAATCCGGCAGGTTGAATCCGCGATTTTTCCGTAAATCTTCACGAGGGGGGGTTCCGATTCCTTCCGGTACTTTATTGAATTGCCGATGACGTTCTGAAAGAGCTGGCGCAATAGCGCGGCGTCGGCGTCAACGGTTGGCAGCTCACTAATCTCCACTGCCCCCTTTGCTTTAGCGATCATATATTCAAGGTCGCTGACCGCGTCTTTGGCAACTTCGGTCAGGTTTACCGACTTGAAATTTAGCTTGCTTGTGCCGGTTCTGGAGTAATTTAGCAGGGCCCGCAGCAACTCAGACATACGGTTTGCAGATTTTGTCACGCGCCCCATGTAGTCCTTGCCCTCGGAACTGAGGGAATCCTTATGTCTTTTAACGAGCATGTCCCCGAAAATCTGAATTTTGCGCAGGGGCTCCTGGAGATCATGAGAGGCGATAAAAGCAAATTCCTGTAGTTCCTCGTTTAACTGTTCAAGCCTGGTTACCGAGGTGCTGAGTTCGGCGGTGCGTTCGCGCACACGCGATTCAAGTTCAGTACGTGATCTGCGAAGCTCATCCTCCATCTGTTTTCGATCGGTGGTGTCCCAGATAAGACCGTTAACCATCACCGGCCGGCCTTTGTCATCATGGACTAACTTTCCGCGTGCAGACACGTAATGGACGCTTCCATCCGGCCATACCACCCGGTATTCCGCTTCATAAGGCACATCCTGTTTAATGGTTCGAGCCCACACCGCCTTGAGCATCTTACGGTCGTCAGGATGCACCGCCCTATAAAACTCCTCCGCCGTTCCGATAAATTTAGCCGGGTCGATACCCAGAAGATGACAGACCTGATCGTCAAAATGGCGTTTTTTTTCTATTAAATCCAGGCGCCACACACCCATAAGAGCGGATCTCAACGCTAGATCGAGCCAAGACCGGTTCTCGCCCAGTTTCTCTTCTACCCACTTGCGTTCGAGTTCGCCGGCGGCGCGGATTGCCACCAGTTGGAGCACCGATTCAGCCAAACGGGTGTTCGCCAGGGGTTGTCGCCCAATGACAGCTATGAGTCCAATCGGCTGTCCTTTGGAACCCCAAAGGATGGTTCCGACATAGCTCTCGGCGTTCATCTCCTGCAGCGCCTCATCCCTGGGAAACAAATGGCGTACGCCCTTTGGAAAGCAACAAACCTTCTTTTCCACCACCTCGCCGCAGGGGGTATCTTTCAAAGCATAGGTCACGTTATCCTCAAACTTGCCATCGAAATAAACAGCCAAAGTCCGAGCGGACAGGCAGTCCCCTTCAAGCAGGTCGATGCAGACATAGTCCATTCCAAGACTCTGGCCCAGGTATCGCGCCAGCGATGCAAAGAAGTCCTCGCCGAAGGCTGCTATGCGGCCACTCTGCGCCAGGAACACTTGGGTGTCTTCAATCAGCTTGTGTTCGGTGATATCCCTTAAGTAAACGGATAATCCCTCTGGAGATGGGTATGCATGGCATTCCAACCATTTTTTGAGAGGGCTGGGATAGTATTCTTCGAAGTGAACGACTGAATTGGATTCTACCGCGTAATGACAACGGGAATAAAACTCCAGATTGACCGCTTCAGGGAAGAGTTCCCAAAGAACGCCGCCTACGAGGTCCTCCCGTTTCATGCCGAACATTTCGGCCCCGGACTTATTGACGTAGGTGATACGCAACTCCCGGTCAAGCGCAAAGAACCCATCCCTTATGCTCTCAAAAACCGCGTTGAGTTTTTTATATGCCTTGTCTAATTCCTCATCCGCAAATTTGTGCGTTGCAATTTCCCAGGCCACGTCAGCCAGGTAAGATGCTACTCTGATGTCTTGTCGAGTGTAATCCTCGGGTTTGTTCCCGATACCGAGTATGGCTACAACTCGGCCGGACCTCATGATGGGTACGGAGAGTTCCCGGATAACAGGGGGATGTCCGTCGGGCAGGCCTTTTCGATGAGGCAATGCAAAATAATCATTGTGTATTACCGGGCTCTTTTTATGAAAACAGTCCACCCATACCCCCGCCTTCTCAATTGGATAATGTGCGCCTTTCCCCTCCGCGCTGCAGAATTCCTCGAGTGTTCTCGTTGACCATGCCTGGAGTGAGAGGGTTTTCTGATCGCTTTCCACAAAATGGAGGAACCCTATGGGGCTGTTGGTAAGCAGGCCGATTTCATCCAGTGTTTTCTGAAGCAACTCCTCGGGGGAATGAGATGCGGCAAATTCCAGCAGGCTGAGACGGACATTGACAATGTTCTCAGCCCGTTTGCGCTGGGTGAAGTCGGTTGCCGTTGTCCTGCATAACTTCTTTCCACTGGAATCCAGTATAAATAAGGTGTCGAGAAGTGCATAAAAATCGCCACCCGATTTTGTCATCAATCCTATTTCACAACTGTGTCGTTTCTCGCTTGTAACGACCTCATTCAAGTGAGAACGAAACTTGTTCCTATCCGCAGGCACGACGTAGTCCTGAAATGGGCGTTTGAGGAGGCCGCTCCTTTCAATGCCCAGCTGCCCTGCCGCGGTAAGATTGGCTTCAATTATGATTCCATCCTCATCAAGGGTAAGATACCCGATAGGAGCGAGCTCATAGAGGTCAACGTACCTGTTCCGCGTCTCCTCAACCAGGGCATTGGCGCGCTTAAGCTCTTCATTCTGCATTTCCAGCTCGATCTGGTGCACCTGGAGCTCGTGAACCAACGCACGGACATCTTCTTCCGGCATTGTGGAAGGCTCTCCCGCCTTTTTCCTGCTCAAAGCCTCTTCAGCGCGCCGTCGTAGGTCGCCGGGCCGTTCTTGTCGCGATTGGTCCTTGGGCATATAGTCCTCGCCTCCGACTCCTTATCGTCCGAGCCGATCGGTAACGTCTTCTATTGCAAGCAGAATCAACGGACCTTGCCGATCACGATCCTCCTGCTCTATTTGACGGGCATTGAGGAGCATTTTCCTGTGGCCGATCTCAAGGAATTCATGTTCTACCGGATAATCTTCGAAGAACTCGTTTTCCGAAAGAACACCCTCCAGCATTTGCCTGAGGGCGGGGATGTCCCACTGCCGGTTCCCAAGATTGAAGAGGTGCTCATTTTCGGTTGCTTCAGGCGTCGCCAAGAAATTACGGTAAAAGGATCGACTGGCCGAGACGACCTTCAAATGAGCATCCAGCACCAGCAACGGCGTCCGCACGGTAGCCACGATGTCTTCGGCGTACTTCCGTGCCCGCTGAATCAAATCCCGGCTCTCCCGCAAAGACCTTTCCATCTCCTTTAAACCGCTGATATCGGTGAAGGTGATCGCCACTCCGTCGATGACGTTGTCAAGCGTTCGATAAGGTGAAATACGCATGAGGTACGAGCGATCGTCTGCGGTCTGAACCTCTGCTTCCCTGGATACCAGTGTATCGAGGACGCAATTGACCTCTTTGGCCAGGTCCACACCCTTCAGACTGGAGGCAATGTCACTGACTGGACGTCCGACGTCTGTGGGGATAAGTCTTATGATATCTGCGGCAGACGTCGTGAAACGTTTGATCTGCATATGATTGTCCAAGAAAAGCGTGGCGATATTGGTGCTGTTGAGTAGATTTTTAATGTCGCTGCTAGATCGCGACAGCTCGTGTATCTTGTGCTGCAGTTCCGCATTGACGGTCATAAGCTCTTCGTTGAGCGATTGCATCTCCTCCTTGGACGTGGTCAGCTCTTCATTGGAGCTCTGGAGCTCCTCGTTGGTCGATTGCAGCTCCTCGTTGGCCGACTTGAGCTCTTCCTGGGAAGTTGTCATCTCTTCGATGGTGGATTGAAGCAGGTCCTTGGTCTGCTGAAGCTCCGTCTCCCATACCTCAACGATGGGGATCTCCTGGCCGGCCGCGCCTCTATTCTTCCTGCGGGAGCTTTTGGCCGGGAGCGGAGTCGGGGCGTTGTCAAAAACAACCAGCAGCAATCCACGCATCGCATCCGGTTTGAGCAAAGGCTTTACGGTGAGATGTATGACTTGATCGTCGCCATTTGTACGAACGTGTAAACCCTTCAAGGTTACGTCCGCTTGTTCCGCCAGCGCTCTTCGAATGGCGCTTCCCAAATGTTGTTTCAGCCCCTCGCGCGCCAACGCATAAATGTTGACGTTCGTTTTTCCCGCAGCCAACTCCAGGTATTTTCCCGTTCGTCCATGAACGTAGACAATGTCGCCCTTATCATTGATGAGCACCGCCGAAGGTGCGAAATCCTCAAGGAGAATGGTTTGAACCAGGTCCGGAACGGTCATTCCCGCGTCTTTCTGAAATTCGGGTGGAGTTCTGACCCTATCGGCATCTGAAAAGGACAAATCCGACGGGAAATCCATCAGGTTCGTGAGGGCGGAGGCCGACTCCGTACGGCTGAATATTTTCCATTTGTTGTCTGAAACAGAGAAGAGATCAGTGAAGCTGCCGATGGTTTCGGCTGTCCCCAGGAAAAGGATGCCGCCGGGATTCAGACAGTAATGGAACAGGGGCAGCAGCTTCTTCTGGAGATCAGAGGTCAAATATATGAGGAGGTTTCGGCAACTGAGGATATCCAGCTTGGTGAATGGCGGGTCCATGATGAGATTTTGAGGGGCGAAGACCACCATCTCCCTTATATTTTTCTTGATCCGATAGCTGCCCGACTCCTCCCTGGTGAAAAATAGATCGAGACGCTCGGGAGATACCTGAGCTGCTATGTTAGGAAGGTACACGCCCTGGCGGGCCTTTTCGATGCCCTCTTTGTGTATGTCCGTAGCAAATATCTGGATCTTGAAACGGCCCTTTTTCCCAAGCCCTTCAAGGCACTCTATGAGTATGATAGCGATGGAGTAGGCCTCTTCGCCTGTGGAGCAGCCCGGGACCCAGATTCGTAACGTCTCTCCTTGCTTTTTGCCTTCGAGGATGTAAGCCTCCGCCTCTTTCTTGAGAGCTTCAAACGATTCGGGATCTCTGAAGAAGCTGGTGACTCCTATCAACAATTCCGTGAAGAGCAAATCGATTTCCTGCGGATTCTCCTGGAGATAGCGGACGTACAGGGACATGTCGGCAATTTGATGGACGGTCATGCGCCTTTCAATACGGCGGTAAATGGTGCTCGTCTTGTAAAAGGAAAAGTCGTGACCGGTCTGGGCCCGGAGAAGAACAAATATCTTTTGCATCATCCCGGATGTCTTTTCCACCAGGACCTCAGCTTTACGGGGGGCGGTCGCCGCCCTTCTGGCGTGATTAACGTAGTCCATCAGTTTTGCCGGCAGATATTCCGCGGGGGCAACATAATCCACGAGCCCGGTGCCGATGGCGCTCCGGGGCATGCCGTCAGCTTTGGCCGACCTGATGTCCTGCACCATCACCATGCCCAGTTTTTCCTTGATGGCGCTCACACCCAACGTCCCGTCCGAGCCCATCCCGGAAAGGATGATGGCGATGCTCCTTTCTTTCTGGTCATCAGCCAGGTGCTTGAAGAAGAAATCGATGGGCAGCCGCAAGCCGCGAGAGGCAGTCGGTTCCAGTAACTGCAAGGTTCCATGCAGTATGGATAAATCCCTGTTTGGCGGAATCACATATACACAGTTGGGCGCGACCTTCACCCCGTCCTCCACCTGGCAGACCTTCATCCTGGTGAAGCGTTGCAAAAGTTCGGGCATCATCCCCTTTTGGGTCGGGTCGAGATGAGAAACGACGACGAAAGCCAATCCGCTATTCGGCGGTATTGGGGCAAAGAACTGCCCCAACGCTTCCAACCCGCCGGCCGAAGCGCCTATTCCGACGATGTAGAAGGGTTTTTTGGAATTGCGCCCTTTGCTCTTGACGGGCGTCTTCTCCGTTCGAGGGCTTGGGGTTGTTTCCCCGGCGTCATGTTCCGGTTGCCCAAGGCTCTTCTTGCCTTTTTTCATGTCGGATACCTCGTAGGCTTCATGCAGGCATCAGTAGAATAAAATGGCTTACATCATGCCGGGTTCGTCGGGCAGCCGCCTCCGGCCGTTTCCATGATAAGATTCTCCTATTTATTCCACATTCTCGCTGCCGCGATGAATTTCCTTCCATTTTAGCTTAATTATGCTTCGATTGAGTAGGAACGCCACGGGAAGCGGTGATATAATAGCAGATAGATAACTTTCTAGGCAACAGTAGTCATTAACTTGGTTAAGTCCAGCCTTCGGCATCACCATCGAATCTAACGTGGGAGAACTTCACCTTGTGAGACACTTGCAGTTTCCTTATTATGGAAATCTTGGCGACAAAAACGATGGCCCATGCCGCCCACATATCTCAGCATCCAAAGCCCAATTACATGTTTCAAGACTTGAAAAGATGGTATAAATGATCCTGGAGGAGGGTTCGCCGCTATGGGGGTCAACCGGGATAAGCCGGATTTGTGGAAAGCAGACACTGCCCGTTCTGTTGACATGTACAATGACTGGTTCATTAATTTCGCGCCGGAGGCTTTCCGCAACACGCGAATTCGTACCACAAAAGCTGTTGAGCAAACACTTAAGGCCACGGGAAACCTGACAGACATAAGGGCCGCAATCCTCAAGGAAAACCCGTCAGTGTTGCCGACATTACGCATGTCTACCTGTCCGCCCCTCGCAGTTGACCGGCTTATCGGATTGGCCCGTGTCTCTCAGAACCTTGTCCATTCAATGGAAGAGGGAAAACTGCCGCCGCGCATGCCAGGGCAGGAGCTTGAGAACCAGCTCGAAAAAATTAGCCTGATCATTGGAAAAATGGCTGATCCCGATATTTTTGTGTGGCTCAATGGAGAAAACAAACCAACCAGGCGAGAGATTTATCGCGCGGCAACGATTGTCGCTGACAGGCTTTGCGGTTCTGTGGCGAACCCGATCATCCGCAACGCCCAAGAGAAACGGCAGCTTGCCGGTATTGCTGCATGGCTGGAAGCCAGGAACTATCAGCATCTTCCCACCGGCGACATGACAAAGTTCAACGCCATGCGCGCGGGCACATTCGCCTTCCGTATGAATGTTACAATTGAACAGGAAGGCGCGGGAAAAAGCGTCAACATTCCTATTGACGCCGTGGTCATGCCTAAAACAGCCGAACCCGGGGATTTCCCGTTATTGATCGAGGCGAAATCGGCGGGCGATTTCACCAATGTGAACAAGCGGCGCAAGGAAGAGGCGACCAAGATTGCTCAGCTCCGACAAACCTACGGGCAACGCATTAGATTCGTTCTGTTCCTGTGCGGGTATTTCGACGGCTCCTATCTCGGATACGAGGCAGCCGAAGGGATTGATTGGGTTTGGGAGCACCGTATCGATGAACTTGCTGAATTCGGGTTGTAGATGAAGGCAGACCTGCTTACACACAAAGAAGAGCGCAGGCTTGAGGTGCAGGCCTCGCTTGACGCAATGAAGTCTCAGGCAGAACGTAACCGTATGGGGCAATTTGCCACTCCTTTCCCGCTCGCCCTAGACATCCTGTCGTATGCAAAAAAGCTTTTGCCGCGTGGGCAGCAAATCCGCTTTCTCGATCCGGGCTTTGGCACCGGCGTTTTTTATTCAGCCCTTTTGCAGACATTCCCGGCAGTCCAAATTGCTGCCGCAACCGGCTACGAAATCGACCCGCATTATGGCAGGCCCGCTCTGCAGCTTTGGTCCGATACAGGGGTTGACCTGCATCTATCGGATTTTACTAAAGCCGCGCAGCCTGAAGAAGCTTTCGATCTGGTAATCTGCAATCCGCCCTATGTCAGACACCACCATATTCCGAATGGAGAAAAAGTGAGGCTTCAGGCCGCGAGTCATAATTCCTGCGGAGTACAATACGGGGGGCTTGCAGGCCTTTATTGCTATTTTTTGGGACTTTCTCACGCCTGGATGACTGAGGGCGGGGTCGCCGGATGGTTGATTCCCAGTGAGTTCATGGACGTGAACTACGGTACTGCGGTCAAACGCTGCCTTCTGGACAAGGTCAGGCTGCTTCACATTCACAGGTTCGACCCCCATGACGTGCAATTCGGCGATGCTTTGGTATCATCGGCAGTCGTCTGGTTCATAAAGGAAAAACCGCCCCTGGATTATGACGTGCAATTTAGCTTTGGGGGCACTCTGTCCGAGCCGAAGGTATCACGCATGGTTTCCGCAAGAGATTTGCGGGCTGAGCCGAAGTGGACACGCTTTCCGCTTGCTGAAACCCGCACGAACGAGAGCATTCCGACCCTGGCGGATTTCTTCTCAATCCAGCGCGGCCTGGCGACTGGCGATAATAGTTATTTCATCCTCACAGCTTCGCAGATTGCCGAGCGTAATCTGCCGCTGAATTTCTTCACCCCGATCCTGCCCAGTCCTCGACATCTGCCGGCGACTGAAATTCTATCCGATGAATTGGGCAATCCGCTTATTGAGAATCCATTATTCCTTTTGGACTGCCGCCTTCCGGAAGCAGAGTTGCAGAGGCGCAATCGGAGCCTTTGGCTATACCTCCAGGAAGGGAAAGAGCGTGGCGTTGCCGACCGATACATATGTCAACATCGTTCGCCCTGGTATGCCCAGGAGAAAAGGCCGCCCCCAACGTTCGTTTGCACCTATATGGGCCGTGGCAATGTCAAGAGCGGCCGGCCTTTCCGGTTCATCCTGAATCATTCGTGCGCAACGGTCACTAATGTCTATCTGGCCCTGTATCCAAAATCTGTCCTGGCGCAACCTGTTAAAGGCAATTCGTCTCTTGCGCGTCGCATTTGGGAAATCCTGAATCGCATCCAGCCGGAATCCATGTTAACCGAGGGGCGGGTTTATGGCGGCGGCCTGCACAAACTTGAGCCTAAAGAGCTGGCGCGGGTCCCGGCGCCTGAGCTTGCAGAGGTTTTTCCCTGGACGCCAAAACCCCGTCAGGGATTAATCAACGCAACATGGCCCGTAAAGCGATGCCGATAATTCGTCCATTGTAGAACGAAAAAAATTACAGTCTCCTTTTGGTGGCAATTTTGGCGACAAAAAGGATGGTTTAATCTCTGAAAATACCCGCGTATTGGAGATTTGCCCCTGCAGCTACTCAGGTATTGGCATCTCTAGAATAACTGTCCAGCGCCTCAAATAACCTTTCGATGTCGCTTTCATCGTTATAGAAATGAGGGGAGAGCCGGACCGCGTTTCCTCTTTGAGCGGCAAGCACTTTCCTTTTTAGAAGATAGCGGAAAAGTCTCTCTGCATCATCGGGTGCAAAGCTCAGAATTCCCGACCTGTGCCCGGGTTCCATCGAGCTGATGACGCGGAAATTCCTTCTTCCAAGCTCCGATGAGATTGCATCGTTCAGACCCGATATCTTCTCGAATATGCGCTCGATCCCTATTTCGAGCAGCATTTCCAGTGCCGCTCCAAGAGCGGTGATCCCTGCGAGGTTGAGGGTCCAGGCTTCGAACCTGCGGGCATTGGCTTTCAATTTCATCTCCAGGTTATAGAAATCCTCCTCATTTTCCACACTTCGCCACCCGAGCCGGATCGGGTGAAGGAGATCGTTTACCTCCTTCGAGATATATAGCGCCCCGATTCCCATTGTGCTCAGGAGCCATTTGTGACCGCCGCAGGCCAGGAAGTGAACGCCGCAGCTTTTCACGTCGAGAGGTATGGCCCCAAGACTCTGTATCGCATCTACACATAGCAGGATAGAATTCCGACGGCAAAAATAGCCCAATTCTTCCAGGTCGCATCGGAACCCGGTGGTAAAATCCGTCGAACTCACAGCGATAAGTCTCGTTCCTGGGCGAAGCACGGCTGTGATGTCCGACAGGCCGAAACGGCCCTCGTTTTTCCGAACAAAACAAATCTCGACCCCACTACGCTCCAGATTCACCCACGGATACACATTGGACGGGAAATCGGGTACGGGCACAATGATCTTGTCGCCGTGTCTCCACGAAATTCCTCCGGCCACAATGCTAAGGGCTTCCGATGTGTTTGCTGTGAAGCAGACCTCTGAGGGGTCTGCGTTTATAAGCCGCGCAAAAAGTAAGCGGGTCCTGTCCACCGTTTTCATCCATTCCGGATAACGGAGGAAACCTTCATTGCCGAACTGGAGCATCAAGTCGCTCACGGCCTTTGCCACCCGTAACGGAGGCGCCGAGATAGCGGCATTATTAAAAAAGCTGGAATTATTGGTGATGGGGAACTCGCTTCGGTATTGTGACAGATCGTTCATCGTTGACTCCGGGGGGCTGAATACTTTTTTTAAATATTTGCAAAATCAGGGCGCAGACAATAAGTTATAATTTTAAATATGAATCCGATGAAGAACTCATAAAATCATTCCGAAAGGGGAAGGCAATGCAAAGAAGCACAGTTTTTCAGGGGGAACGCGCAACAACTGTCCAAACCGATTTTATTCGCCGTGTTTACAACTGGATGGCTTTGGGATTGGCGGTCACTGCGATTGTCGCTCTTTATGCCGTCAACAGCGGGCTGATTTTCCGTCTTCTTGGAAATCCAATGATCATGCTGCTGCTGATCGTCGGCGAATTCGGCCTGGTCATCGCGCTAAGCGCCGCAATCGGCAGGTTCCAGTCCTCAACCGCGCTGTTTATGTTTTTCGCCTATTCATTTCTAAACGGCCTGACATTATCGACCATTTTCCTCATCTACACAAAAGCATCCATTGCAAGTACCTTCTTCGTAACCGCCGGAACTTTCGCCGCTATGAGCCTTTATGGATACACAACCAAACGCGACCTGACTTCCATGGGCAGTTTCCTCATGATGGGTCTCATCGGCATAATAATCGCCTCCTTCGTTAATTTCTTCTTCAGCAGCCCCGCTTTATACTGGCTCATAACCTATGCGGGCATAGCCGTCTTTGTCGGGCTGACGGCCTACGACGCCCAAAAAATAAAAGAAATGGCCTATGCCGGATTTTCGGGATCCGAGGATGAACGAAAAGGAGCGGTCATCGGCGCTCTGCGGCTTTACCTCGATTTTATAAACCTTTTCCTTCTTTTGCTCCGGATATTCGGAAGGCGCAGCGACTGAGACTGACAAGAATATGAAAACGCCAGGCTTTGGAGTTTCCCAATAGCGATGCTGCGACATACTTTTGTGCATCTGCCGGGGATCGGTCTCAAAACGGAACGCTCTCTCTGGCAAAACGGAATTCATTCCTGGGAATTTTTCCACGACAAACATGGTTGGATGCTGACGCCTTTCGGCCCGGGAAAGTACGCGGCCCTGCGCAGCCGTCTCGAAGTGTGCCGCGAAAGGCTATGCGCTCTTGATCCGGCATATTTTGCAGGCGCACTGGCGCAGCAGCATCTCTGGAGGCTTTTTGCAGACTTTCGGCAATGCGCCGCCTTCATCGACATAGAGACTACCGGGCTTGGCGGGCCTTACGATCACATTACGACCGCAACGCTCTATGACGGCAGGGAGGTATTTTACTACATATATGGCGATAACCTGGATGCCTTTGCCCTGGATCTCCGAAAATACAAGATTCTTATCACGTATAACGGGAGTTGTTTCGATCTGCCGTTTATAAGGAATTACTTCCGAGTGGCGGTTGACCATATCCACATCGATCTGAGGTACCTGCTGCGCAGTCTCGGTTACAGCGGCGGGTTGAAGGGCTGCGAGAAGAGCCTTGGGCTTGACAGGGCCGAACTCAACGGCGTCAACGGCTATTTTGCGGTGCTTCTCTGGCGCGAATACAGGAAAACAGGCAATGTAAAAGCCCTCGAAACGCTTCTGGCCTATAATATGGCAGATACGGTAAACCTAGAGACCCTGATGGTGCAGGCCTTTAACATGAAAGTTAGCGAGACCCCGTTCCACGAACTGAGAATACCCCTGCCCTGCCCGCCACCCATTCCTTTCAAACCGGACGCAGGATTGATTGACGAATTGCGGCGGGGCTATTTTAGCGCTTTCTGACCGGTTTTTTCAGGTGGCGCCCCCTTCCAGGGCCGTGTTCTTCACATATCGAAAATTTTTAAAAAAATTCTACCGGTGGGCTTTAATTTCACTTGACCGCCGAGTTATAATTAACCTGGAAAGAAAATATCTTTCCTCCTCCGAGAAGGCCAGGTGGCTCCCCCTCCTTCCATTTGGTCTTCTCGTTTTTTATTTTCCCAACTACAAATAATGCTGCGGTCAAGTGACGTAGCGCATTCCGACAAATCCGCCATCTGGTCTCGAAAAGACCTGATGGGTTGCGCTTCGCTCCACCCATCCTACAGATCTTCGCTCCACCCATCCTACAGATCTTTTCATGGTTTAGGGTGTCCCGCAGGGACATGACATGCTGCTATGCACAGCGTTGAGGGCAATTCTACTTGGAGGTTGGTTGACCGCGCATCTGGTCGATTACCGCGTACGCAATACGGCGCTGATTTTCATCGTAGAACTTGATATAATGGTATGCGTACGAATCCTCGAAGCCGCGTAAGGTCTTATGCTCTCCTCCAAAACCCGGATCGATCATCCTTAAATCGTTCTCGATGGCATAGGCTATGGGGTAATAGTAGCAGGTGGCAAAATGCAGGAAGGGTACTTCACGCAAGCTCCCCCAGTATCTGCCGTAAAGCTTTTCGGCTTTATTATAAAAAAGGGCCATCGCGATCCGTCTTCCCGACATTTGCGATACCGAGAAACTGCACCTGTGACGGAAGTTTTCGCCAAGAAGCCTGAAGAATGATTCGTTCAGAAAGGGCCTTATTCCCGGGCCCATGTGTTTGGTCCAGGTTCGCCTGTAGAGCAGGTACAGTTCTTCATAGAACGAGGCAGGGGCGCTCGGACCGTCAACCATACCGAGGTCGATGCCGTAGTTTTGAATGGCGCGCCACTCGCGCTTTATTTTGGTCCTGCGGTTGGACTTAAAGGACAGAAGGAAATCATCGAAACTGCGGTATCCCCGATTAAACCAGAGCAGGTGCGAGCTGCTCAGCCGCACATATCCGTGTTCAGCAAGAATGGAGTGCAGCTTGGACCCCTGGTTCAACAAAGTAAAAGCGGGTTGTGGACAGGCCGCGTTCTTTTGAAATCTCATCGATTTTATCGAGCAAATCAGCAAAAATCCGCGAGCCATCCAGGCATGAGCCAATCAGGAAATCGTAGCCGGGTACGGGTGTATAGGGGATACTCCCTACAAAGCCCGAGCCGAACGGCAAACCTGTAAGCTCCGCCAAAAAATCGATCAGCCCTCCGTCTCCGAACTCCACCCAGGCGCGATCGCGCTGATAAAGAGGAGCGATTGCGATAATTCTCGATCCATCATAGAGTGCCAGGTGTGCCGGAGTGTAGCCTCTGTCCGCCGAGACCGAACCTGACTTCTCAAGGGCGTGCAGGTACTCAAACTCCAGCATCGGGGCTGCATTAAGAGCGAGACCGTTCCACTCCTCCGATGGAATCTCCTCAATTCGCGAGAATATCTTTACCCGGTTTTCCATCTGGCGAGATGAATTCTCCTGTACTATTTTATACCGCGCACAAGGCAGTTAATTATAATGACCGCATCACATTGTAACAACTCCAAAGCAATGTGCTTGCCCATCAAGATTTTCAGGCTCGCCGATACTAACGTCCAAAGGAGACAAAGATGCTTCCCGATCCGATCTCTTCATTTATCAACGACCACCTCGACAGCTTTGTACGTGAACTGGCGCAATTCCTCTCGATTCCCAGCGTGAGTACTCTGAGGGAGCACGAGAAAGACGTTCTGGGCGCCGCCGAATGGGTGCTCGACCAGGTAAAAAGGTGCGGATTCAGCGGAGGACTCTATCCTACCGAACGCCATCCCATAGTGCTTGCGCGTTCACCCGAAGTCCCCGGTGCGCCCGTTCTCCTCATCTACGGCCATTATGACGTCCAGCCGCCCGATCCACTCGATGAATGGCGAACCCCTCCTTTTTCGCCCGATGTTCGCGATGGTTACATATACGCACGCGGCGCGACCGACGACAAGGGTCAGTTTTTCACCTATATCAAGGCGATAGATGCCGTGTTGCGTTCAGGGCAAAAACTTCCGCTCAATCTGATTATCCTGGCGGAAGGTGAGGAGGAGATAGGAAGCCCGAGCCTGGAAAAATTTCTGATGCAGCGCCGCGATGAGCTTCGTGCAAGCGCTGTTGCCATTTCAGACGGCTCACAATTTGCCCGTGGAATTCCCGCCATAACTTATGGCTTGCGGGGTTTGAGCTACCTGCAGGTGGATATCGGCGGACCTCGTTTCGATCTGCATTCGGGTTCATTCGGAGGTATAATCCATAATCCTGCCCAGGTATTGGTGGACGTTCTCCAAAAACTCAAGAACCCCGATGGAACGGTGGCCATTCCCGGTTTCTATGATGACGCGCTTGCTCCTGACAACTCCGAAAGGGAGGAAATGGCCTCTCTTGCTGTCGATATACAGTCTCTTAAGGATTACCTGGGGGTTTCCGAACTTACAGGCGAGCCGGGATACTCTGTTGTCGAGCGCAGGACAGCCAGGCCCACGTTGGATATCAACGGACTATGGGGCGGGTTCTCCGGTGAAGGAGCAAAAACGATAATCCCGGCAAAGGCGGGGGCAAAAGTGAGTATGCGGCTGGTTCCGAATCAGGTCCCAGAGAAAATAGACCGGCTGTTTCACCAGTTCGTAACCGCTAACTGTCCTCAAGGGGTCAGCGCTAAAATTAGCACTCTCCACGGTGCCGAGCCTGTCCTGGTCCCAAGAAACACCCCCGCAATGCTTGCGGCTGAAAAAGCAATAGAGACAGGGTTCGGCAAAAAGCCGGTATTTATAAGGGAGGGTGGCTCAATTCCCGTCGTCAACCTGATCAAAAAACATCTCGGACAGCAGAATATCCTGCTCCTGGGCTGGGGAAGCCCGGACGACGGTGCTCATTCTCCCAACGAACGATTTTACATCAAAGACTTTTATCGAGGAATACGCGCGGCAGTCGCCCTTTTCCATGAAATGGCGCAATAAATGAAAGGCTCCACGCTCTGCAAGGTTATTTGTATTCGGGTGGCTTCATAAGCCATTGAAGCCGGTCGGGCAGTTTTAGTTTTTTGTTTTTGAGAAAAACAATGCTGATCCGGCGGTTCCTGGGGTCACTGGGCGAGTCAGTGAAAAAAGGCACTTTGTCTGCAAAACCCACAACTCTGCAAATCCGGTTCGGTTCGATGCCGGCCTGCTCCAGTTCGCGCCTGGCCGCTGAAGCCCTCGCGGTGGAGAGTTCCCAGTTTGAAATCTGTTCGCTCCGGGTCGGTGAAGAGTCGGTATGCCCTTCTACCGCAATTTCGTTAGGAAAATTCTTAAGAATTGACGCTACCGAGTGAAGTATTTGCTTGGCCAGGTCAGTTAGTTGAGCACTTCCGACGTTAAAAAGCGGGCTTTGTTGTGAGTCTACGATCTGAATCCGGATGCCCTCATTTGTTACTGCTAATAAAAACTGTTGCTTCCCTACCTGAACGTTTTGGTCAATCCCGGTAATCAGTTTTGTGGCCAGCTCGTCATTTGTAATACCGCTTTGGATTTCGTTCGTGTCGACTATGCTTTTGGCTCCGAAATCCGGCCCGATCATCCTCTCCCCACCATGTGCCATGAATGATTTTGAACCTTTTTCCACGAGGCTGTAATATTTGAAATACATCGCCAAAACCTCCCTTTTCTCCAGGGAAGCCATGTTCAGGAGCCACATCAGCAGAAAGAAGGCCATCATAGCGGTGACAAAGTCGGCATAAGCCACTTTCCAGCTTGAACTGTGTACTACGCCGTGGGCCTTTCTGGATCTTCTTCTTGCTATTATTATGGTTTTTTGGGGGCTGTGCTCTGCCATGCCTGTTTTTTCTTGGCCTCCCTTACTACGGATTCGAGTTCCAGGAAAGAGGGCCTCAGGTCGCCCGGAACGACCCTTCTCGCAAACTCGATCGCCACCTGCGGAGAAGGAGTATTTATGAACGCAAGCAAAGCTTCTTTGATGACCGTTAGAAATTCCCGGTCCTCATTGGCGATATGCTCGAGGTTGCGCCCCAGCGGTCCCACAAAACCGTAGCACAGCAGAACGCCCAGGAACGTGCCGACCAGTGCCGCACCGATGCTGTGGCCGAGCACCTCGGGAGGCTCGTTGATTTTTTTCATTGTGATTACGACACCCAGCACGGCTGCCACAATGCCAAGCCCCGGGAGTGCGTCGGCGATACTGGCAATGCTCTTGGCCGATATGTTGGCTTCCTCGTGATGCGCCTCGATTTCGTAGTCGAGAAGGGAACCCATTTCGTGGGCCCCTATATCCGTTATAGTGAGAGTACGCAGGGTGTCGGCCAGAAAGTCCACAGCGTGATGATTCTTGATAAAACTCGGGTACTTTTTGAAAATTGCGCTTTTATCCGGTTCGTCCAGATCGCTTTCGATAGAAACGAGCCCTTCCTTCCTGATCTTGTAAAACACCTCACTCAGCAGGACAAGCACATCCAGGTAGTCACTTCTGGTGTAGACCCTGGTCTTGAAAATGCGCAGCAAAGCGACCTGAACCGCCTTGATCACTTTAATGGGCGATGAAATCACAAAACCGCCCACGGCGCCGCCGAATATAATAAGCAGTTCTGCCGGCTGAAACAGGAGATAGATATTCCCCTGCTCAATCAGATATCCGCCAAGAACCGACCCAATAACTATGGCAACTCCAATAACAATAAACATTTAAAGTGCGCTGTTCCTTTGCTTCCGCAGAATTTCACGCTGCTTATGGAAAACAAATTTTACAATCTCCTCGCGGATATCATCGTCAATATCGGTAAACTCGATGCAAAGATTGAACTTTTCGCATGCCGCATCGCATTGAACCACTCTGCCATATATGTATAAAATCATAAACGGAGCAGTCGGAAGGATCAGCCTTGCTTCGACATGATCATCCAAGGCATAGAGTTGGCTGGAAGCTGTGCTCAGTCCACCTGCGCTGATGTTGACCCTCGCGAAATCGAGTTCTCTATCGCTGTTAGCTGGAAATGCAAGCAACCGGATGATTGAGTCAAGCTTTGAGCTGAGTATAAGCAAACTAGCCGCGAGGGCCGGGTTTTCGATTTCGGGCATCTCCGGATGTTCCGTCATGGCGGATTCGATTACAATGCGCGACATGAGGCCCGGCCGTTCTTCCTCCGGAATCCGGCGAACCTTGATGGGCAGAAATGCGCTCACCCTGGCGTATTCTCTCATCGAGCGATACGACACGTCCTCGTCTAATTCCTGAAAACGATCCATTCTTAGAAAAACCTCCAAACGCACAAAATCCGCATGAATTTTCGAACTGTTCAGCCCAATCCGCCGGAACCCGCTCCTCTATCCAGTAACATCACAAGAGAAATCGGTTGTTTTGTGATCCGTCATAAACAAAAAAAGCGGGACCAGGCCCGGTCCCGCCACAAAGATGAATCCAAATAAAGAAAAACTCGCGCTATCCCAGGTAGAACCCTGTCGGATCGATATTGCGAAGAACAGTTATCTCCTCTTCGGTCGGTGGAGTGGTTTCTCGAACATCGGGCGAAACATTCAGTTCGAAGGAGCAGTTGGCCTTTACCTTCTCGACCGACTGCCCGGGGAAGTATTCAGCAAGGTACATTTCGCATGTCTTTGCGTCGAACTTATAGACACCCATCGTACTGACAACGACATCGGGACCTCCGCCGATCATCCCGGCGCGCTGCCGTGCGCCTGGTCCATCGAGGAACCCGGGCGTGGTGAGATAGTTGACCTTTTGAACAAATTTCTTTGGGTCCTGAGGCATAATGGCCAGCGTGCGCTTGCCGGAAGTCGCCATGTCGTTTGCACCGCCGCTGCCAGCGAAATAGGTGAAAGTCTCGGGCTTTGTCCAATCGCCCACACCCGTGGAATTGATATTTCCATATTTGTCGATCTGCGCGCCTCCAATGAAGGCGACATCGACTTCACCTCTCTGAAGTGCAGCCATGGTGGAAAGCATACCAAAAGTTGCGTCGCCATTACAGAAAAGGGCCGGGTCGTCTACTGTGATAGCAAGTCCCGGAGGCGCCGTAGCACGGATGGACCCGCCCTCGGTGAAAAGAATCATATTCGGCGCGTGAGTGAACATTGCAAAGCTTACAACAACCAGTGGCAGGCCGACACCGGCGAAGACCACCTCGCCATCATTGATTTCTTTTGCGCAGCGTACGACCATAAGTTCAGTCAACTTGTAATTAGTGGCATGCATCGTGTCTTCTCCTTTGCGATCTTATGGCCAAGCCTAAGCCTTGATATGTTCGTCTGTGTATTGCGGCACACCCTTCCATACACCCGGATCATGATAGCCGTAATCGACCTGGTATTTGGGCTTGAACCCGAGAGTGGGCTTTAGCCGATCGAGTCCTTCCCGGCCGAATTTCTGGATATATTTCTTTATGTAGGCGCTCTGGTCTTCGCAGCCGTATACCCACTCGTCCAGGAATTTGGGGAGAAGTTCCGCATTTCTTTCATATTTGCCCTGATACTGAGAGAACCTTATATCCAGGCCGTAATAGCCTCGGCATGCCGAGGGATGAGCACCCCACGGACAATGTACGACGGCCAGTGTCTTGAAATATGGAACAACCGTTCGGTCCGGGTCGGCCCTGATCACTTCCGGTTCGACTATCTCTTCAGCCGTGACTATGACCCCGCGTTTGGCGCCCATGGCCCCGAATTCATCAGTAACCCCACGGGTGCCCCAGCTCATGACATTTCCCAGCGTGTCGGCAACCTGAGCGTGTATAACAGCCACATCGGCGTTCCACGCGCGCACAACAGTGATCTCCTCACCAGTGAAGGGGTCTTTTACAACCGTAAGGTCAACGGGATTGTGCTTGAGTATGTCGCTACCGATATTGCCGCGCACCGGCAGGAAGGGCACGCCCATAAAGCCGGCGATCAGGGCGCTGGTGGCGGCAAAATTGGAAAGGTCAAACCTTTTGGTCATCTTCGACTGGAACGCCCGGCGAACTGCGTAGGGGGCTTTTACATACCAGTTCATGATCCAGGCCGAATGAATCTCCTTGACGCATCCCGCGCCAACCATGAGGTCCAGCCCGCCAACGTCGGTCGAGGATTCCACGGTGGTCAGGTTTTTCTTTTTCTGCCGGATGATTTCGTGGGTGATGGCCATGGGCACCATGATTTGGAAGCCACCATAGTAGATAGTGTCGCCGTCTTTAACGTGTTTAGATACCGCTTCCTTGAGTGTCATCAACTTGTTAACAGCCATTTTTGCCCTCCGTGTCTTATGGAATAGGAATTAAGAGTACAGCTTGAAAGATAGTCCCTGATTCGATCACCTCCTTGTCAGGCTTCTACATACCCCCTTTTTATCCGTTCGTTGTAACAGTCGCGGCATAAGTAATATACTCTAACGTTTCCACACCCGGTTCCATACAGTTGAAGAAGGAACGTGCAAGTTTCGCAACTCTGCAGCATGCAGCGGGAATCGCAGAATTCAAACTCATCTTCGGATCGCCCACACTCATCACATGTGTTCGACAATCTGTTCCCCATAGCTTATCAGGAAATGATAAAGCGGTGCGCATGCGCAGGCAGGCGCCGTTCCGCAGCTTGAATGCCAAAAACCGCAAGAGAGGCCGGAAATAAAAAAAACAGCACGCCGGCAGGACGCAACCCTAACTATTATGCCATTCGAATTCGATCGGTCAGTTAAAGTCACTTTAGCAAGAAAATGTGAAGGATTGTAAACGCTTGCCGCCAGTTGGCTGCTTTCATTTTTTGATTTGTGAATCAACGCACGTGATTATTGTCACAAGTGTGCTCTTGTGTCAACGATAATTTTTCATTCCGGCAGGGTGACGGCGAGGATCGTGGGGAAATAATCAGTCTGATGTTTGGTTGCATTTAAGGGTCGGGACGCCGGCATGTTGCTCTCTTCCCCGTAAGATGGACGACACATTGTGCAATGTATGCAGGTGAAGTTTCTTTGATGTATGGCACCGTGGTGAATGGTTGGGTTTATTTGGGTTTTACTGCGCCGACGATGCAGTCCATTCTGTCCCCGGAGCGAAGGAGCCTGACATCCGCGAAGCCTGCTTCTTTCAACCCTGCTTCCACTTCATCAAAGGTGTAAGTGTCCCCACCCTGCGTGTTTACCAGCATATTTATTGCGAATAGCGCCCCTTCCTGAGGCCGGGTACGTTGTTCATCCATTATGTGGTCGCGAATCAGGAGCATGCCGCCGGGTCCCAGGGATCGATAAGCCTTCCTGTAGAGTTCCAGGTTCTGTTGGCGGCTGTTCTGGTGAATTATCGCCGAAAGCAGGGCCAGATCGCATCCTCCGGGCAGATCATCGCAATAGAAATCCCCGGCGATCAGTTCGACGCGGTCCAGCAAACCTTCCGAAGAAAGCCGCTCACTTGCCAATGGAATTACATCCTTCAAGTCAAACAGGATTGCCTTCAAATGAGGGTTATGTCTTAGAAATGAGATAGTGTAAGTCCCTGATCCTCCACCAATATCCAGCAGCTTCCGGTAGCCGCGCAAGTCCAGAGACCCGGCTATATCCTCCGACAGAAATCTGCCTATGACGTGCATCGCCCCGATGAAAGCTCGCCTGCTGTCAATGTCCATTGGCCTTGGTGGTTTCCGGTCGGGGCCGGGATCTTTTTTGACAAGCTCAGTCAAATCGCTCCAACCGACCCACAAACGGTTCATGTGGAGCAACATTGGAAGCTCGGATGCCGGGTGTTTTGATGAATATGAAGCCCCTTCTCCGGTTAGTGAATAAGCTCCCTGGTCTTTACTGAGCAGTCCAAAGGTAACGAGGCAATCCAGGACCCTTTCAAGGGCCCTGCGGTCGAAACCGAATTGTTGGGCAATCTTTTCTGCGCTCGAGAAGGAGTCCTGGATAATTGTAAACAGGTCCAGTTCAGCGGCGGTAAGGATAATCCTGCTCCGCATAAAGGCCCTGGCGACCGCCATGATGTCTTCTTTTTTTTCCATGGAGTTTCCTCTAATTGCCGGTTTAAGCCGAAACGTTTTCACCCTGAAAGAGTTTAATATCGCCTTTAGCGGAACCACGTCAGAAAACCCAACAAACTCTTTCCGCGCGGAAACCAATCTATAGCAAGGTGCAAACATAAGCAATAGGGCAAACCGATCCCGATGCTGAGGGCTTTCATCACCTATTGTTTCCAGCCGTGCCTGCACCAGGAACTGAACTCATGAATTTGACATGGCCCTGACCAGGTGTTTTCGGGCGCTTGATTTCCTTCCGTTAGAGTGATATTGATTCTAACTCAACATTTCTGGTGGGTGTAGCTCAATTGGTTAGAGCACTGGGTTGTGGCCCCAGAGGCTGCCGGTTCAAGTCCGGTCACTCACCCTCTGAGAGAGTAAGATGGGAAGCCGATTCGCAGAAAGTGCGGGTCGGCTTTTTCATGGGAGAGTGCTAACAATCGCTGTCAATAGAGGTTTGCAAGTTTATACTAAGGGTTATAGTCAATGCCTTTGGTCTGGGGCCGATTCTTTAGTGGAGCTCTTTTCATGCTGCGGCTGCCACGGTCCGCTTGCGGGCTCAGGGAATACAAGCAGGCGGCGCCCGGCAAAATTCAATACCAGTCCAACCAGGGATGCCGTCGATTTTGATATCCATGGAGCGAGCCCGGCCTCCACTAAGAATTTGGTGAGTGCAACGTCCAGGATTCCCAGCCCGCATACCACGAATAAATAAATCGCTATTTCCTTCGGCGCCGTCCATTTCGCCTTGTGCCGGAACAGCAGCAGGATACACAGCACGTAATTAAGGGCCGCCGCCAGGAAAAAAGCGAACAGAGCAGAAACGGCGGTGGAGTATCCAAGGCAAAGGGCCTCAAGGAAAACTGCGAGGTTGATAAGAGCTGAAATACCCCCTATGAAGAGATACGCCAGGAACTGGACCGGAAGGGGCGCTTGATGCAGATTATACCGCATAATGCAGTAGATAGCTCTCAAGCCGTCCCTGGGGCCGATTTTTTTGCCCTCCTCATATGTTCGGCCGTAATAGGAAATCCCGACTTCGTAAATGCGAAGACGCATGTGAGCCATTTTTGCGACTATCTCGGGTTCGAAGCCAAACCGGTCCTCCTGGATAGTGATCTTCTGAAGTATGTCTCTCCTAAAGAGTTTGTAGCCGGTTTCCATGTCGGTTAAATTCAAGTCCGTAAACATGTTGGAGACAATGGTGAGGAAACGGTTTCCCAGGTAATGCCAGAAATAGAGTACCCGGTGCGCCCCTACGGATAGGAATCGAGACCCCAGTACCACGTCGGCTTTTCCGGACATGAGAGGTCTTAGGAGTCTCTTTAGGTCCGATGGGTCGTATTCCAGGTCGGCGTCCTGAACGCAGACGAAATCACCCTTAGCTTCAGCAAACCCTGTTCGTAAAGCCGCCCCTTTCCCCTGGTTTTTCTTATGCCTGAGCGCGGTTACCTGTTCGGGATATTTCTCTGAGAGTTCAAGCGCAATGGCATGACTGCCGTCCGTTGAGCAGTCATCCACTATGATTATCTGCAGCGACAGCTCTGAATCCCCTATGGATAAGACTCTCTCCAGGCACTCCCGGAGAGTCTCACGTTCGTTAAAACATGGAATAACAACGCTCAGGCATGTTTTGGGGTGTTTTCCAGGATCTCTTTCCATGATTTCCTTTCAATATGTGACAGCCAAAGATTGCCTATCCGCCGCAGGCGGTCTTGCTCCGTGATTTTCTGTGCGCCGGGAAACCATGCGATCCTAGCAGGTTCCCCCGCCATTCACAAGAACGCAGGCCGCAGTGAGCACAACCGATGACAGAGGAAATCAAGATCGGCCATGTTCCAGAAATCCTTTGTTTTCTCGAAACCGGGTTGACATAGCGATCTGTTCAGAGATAACCTGCTGCCTGTCAAATCGATGGGATGTACTCTTTGGCTAAATGCTCGCAACCAACTGCCAACAGCCTCAATTCGGACACAAAATGCGGATCGAGTCGATTACACACCTGGGGCTTCAAAGAAAGAACAACGAAGACCGGCACCTGGTCAATCTCCTGGATAATGACTGCGCCCTGCTGGTGATTGCAGATGGAATGGGCGGGCACGCGGCGGGCGAAGTAGCAGCGGAACTTGCCCTGGACAGCTTCGAAGGCTATAGACCCGGTGGCCCTGATATTAGCGCCGAACTCCTCAATCAAATAGAGCAAGCTCAGAAAACCATCATGGAACGCTCTCGCGCAATGCCTTCTCTTAGAGGAATGGGCACAACACTGACGGCCCTGTTCCTCACAGGCAGATCGGCCTTCTGGGCCCACGTCGGCGACACCCGGATATATCACCTTCATAAGGGTGCGCTCATTCGGATAACGGAAGACCATACGATGGCAGGCATGCTCTTAAAAAAGGGCGAGATCACACTGGAACAGGCCCGGCTTCACCCTTACGGCAATGTTTTGACGAGGTGCTTAGGCTGCGAGCGGTATGAGCCCGATTCAGGCGCATTTGGTCTTACAGACGGCGACTTTGTCCTGCTTTCTTCTGACGGACTTCATGACCTTATCTCCGATGATCAAATCGCAGCTTTTCTATCTGAAGATATTGCCTTAAAGGCAAAACTGGACCGGATGATTTCCGCATGCCTGCACGCCGGGGGCAGGGACAACATAACGGCTGTCATAGCCCAAATTTAAAACCGTTTAAGACCACTCGGCACAGCGCGCCGTGAGTATTTGGTGATTTAATTCCTATTCCCCACTCTCAGCTCCCGGCAGCAACCCTGCCTACGGTACTGCACACTAATGTATGCAGGGTGCAGTTTGAGCGGTTTTCAGCCAAAACCGACGGTACCGCTTCCAGCGAGTCCACTACCAGAACAGGTGTTCCGGGGGTGGCCCAGTCGAACAGCGCCATCGCCGAAAACATAGGCAGGTTCACGCAGCCGTGCGAGCAGTGACCGTTCATGATGTCTCCGGCGTGGATCCAGACAGTACCATAGATCCTCAACGCCCATGGCATTGGCGCAGGCTCGCCGTAAGCATTGGGATAGCTCCTGGACACGTGGTTCAGGTCCTTTTCCTTTACGGTGTAAAGCCCCGCTGCCGTCGTGCTGGTAGCCTTCCCGACACAGATATATGTGTCCCCCGCCAGCTTGCCTCTTTCGTACCAGCCAATGTAGGGCACATCTTTGACAATCAAAATGAATTTGGGCAAATCGGCCACATCGGAGATGTATTTATCGAGCGGCGTCCAGCTTTTGAACGCAGTAAAATCGTTTGGCACTCTTATTGGTTTTCCATCCCGGATGTCCTGCGCTATGTAGTCGAAATCCCGTGCGTTTAATTTGGCAAGTAATCTTCGGCTGGCGCTGGGGCTCAGGTCCATGTCCCTTTGAGATATCGCCTCGAGTTCTTTGTCATTTATCACCCGCTGTGTCCAGGTAATATTCGAATTTCGACTTGCGCTATTCCCATCAGCGTCGCCGGCCTCTCCAAGTCCCGGCCAAGTGACAGCATAGAAGAACGATGACACAATCATCAGCACATAAAATATCCTCGCATTCATGTTTGCTCCTCCTTTGAGAGTACGGTTTAGTACTCTGCAATTCAACTGCTTAAACCAAGCTAAGACTTCCAGATCGGCAGTCAATTAATACCGAATTTATGTGTCCCGGGTCTCCAAACCGTAGTATTTTCGGTAGAGTATCCGTTCATCGCGTCCGAGCGCCGCGAGGAGAAAGATTGAATGGTTGAGGAGCGAAGCTTTGAGAACCCCCTTGCGCAGGTATCTGTCCGAGGAAGAATAGACCGGGACCGGGAGGATTGAAATGCGTCGTCCGCCCTGCCCCGTTTTTCGAAATTTGCCCGCCAGGTCCACATCTTCCATCAGGTAGCTGCGCCCGAAACCGCCTGCCCTTTCAAACGCCTCCCTTCTGCAAAAAAGGCCCTGATCGCCGTAAGGAAGCTTAAACAAGGCAGTTCTTAGATTGGCCCATGCGGCGATCAGCCCAAGCGCCCGGTTCGACGGTAAAAAACGCAACTTGAAGCAGCCGAGCGCCGTGGGGTAATCCCGGCAGGCCCTGCGGATCAGATAGGCAAATTCCGGAGGGGGGATTGAATCATCGTGTAAGAAAAATAGGATTGTTCCCCTGGAAAGAATCGCTCCGGCGTTTTGCTGCAAACCGCGTCCCTTCGGGGAGCTAACAACCGAGAGCGACGGCGATATTCGCCGCAGGGAGACTTTATCAAACGCGCCCCCCTGCACGACAACAATTTCGTCTCCCGGCCAGAGCGAACTCTCCAGGTAGAGCAGCAAAGGCGAGAGTTTACGTGCTTCGGCTAAAGTAGGAATGATTATCGACACGGAGCCGGCGAACAGGAAATCACAGCCAATTCGATCCAAATCCCTCTTGCAGTCAACATCGTGCTTTTCGGCAGCCAGGTTAATGCGAAACCCGCCGGCTTCAAGCTCTCGTGCAGTTCTGGAAAAGACTTCGCCGGTTCCCCACGTGCTAAAATGCAATGGAGCGCCAATCGGACGATCGGTCCCGATAAGATAGAAACCGCCGTCGGCAGCCGGTCCCAACACAGCGGCTTTTTCTCCAATATTGCGGAACGCCCCCTCTATATCCGTCGCTTCGATGTCCGACAGATCAGTCCCGATGAGAACAGCCTTATTGGCGCCGGTTGCGAAAGCGGCCTGAAGCGCGTTCGCCATTCGCTCACCGAGGTGTTCACCTTGCTGAGGACAGAGCTCCCACGGACCGCGGAATTTGTTTTTTAATTTCTCAACAGGGTCCTGCGGCGTGTAAAAGAGAACCACTCGAGTTTCAGGCGCCCTGCGCTTGAAATCGCCGGCTACGCCCAACGTCCTCCTGATGAGCTTCTCATAAACTTCGGCGGCCCTTTCAGACCCGATCTCCTCCGACAGCCGTCTTTTCACCCTACCGGCTTCGGGATATCTCAAAAAGATCAACAGCGCGTTGTGCGGCGATTTCATAAATTCCGGAGCCCCTCGGTCAAAGCCTTTAGCTGCAATGCGATAACATTATAGCAGTGGCGATTCGTTTCCGCCAAACGCCAACCAGAGCGAATGACCAAATTACTTAATTGTCTTTTGATGCTTGACCAGCCATTAGGTATGACATATTATCATACCGGAGGTACACAATGGCTTCAGCAAAGATAGCGATCACAATGGATGAGAGTACACTGAATCGGCTTGATCGGCTGGTTAAAGATCGGGTGTTCCCCAATCGAAGTAAAGCCATTCAGGACGCAGTAGAAGAAAAACTGGAGAAACTGGAACGAACCCGCCTTGCCAGAGAGTGTGCACAGCTTGACCCCATCATGGAAAAAGCCATGGCCGAGGAGGGTATGAGTGAGGAGCTGGAACTGTGGCCGCCGGAATATTGAGGGGAGAGATTCGCTTGGCCGGCCTGAACCCAGTGAGAGGGAAAGAAAAAGCCGGCCTGCGCCCTGTGTTGATTTTCAGCCAGGATGTTTTCAATGAACGATCGGGAACAGTGATCGCCATGGCCATCTCCAGTCAGTCTCAGCGTGCCGGATTCCCTCTGACTCTTGAACTCGACCACAATGACCTGCCTAAACGCTCATGGGTGAAGATCAGCCAAATTCGTACACTCTCGACAGAGCGAATCGGCAGAAAGATCGGCAGAGCTTTGCCGGAAGAATTGGCCCAGATTATTGAAGGCTTAAACGAGATTGTTGGAGGATGAAGCGGGAAGCAAGGAGCAGGAAGCAGAGAGAAATCAAATTCCTCAATCCCTAAGTCCCTCAATCCCTAAAAGCGATAAGCCCTGAGATGGCCATAAGGCTCTCCATTGCTTTTGACACCACCCCTGAGAGCTGGCTGAATCAGCAGGTACAGTACGGAAGACAGAGGACGGAGAACGGAAGGCGGAGTACGGAAGACGGAGTACGGAAGGCGGAGTACGGAAGACGGAGGACGGAAGACGGAGAACGGAAGACGGAGAACGGAAGACGGAGTACGGAAGACGGAGGGCGGAAACCTGCCCTGCTGCCTCAGGCCTCTGCCAGGTGAATGAGTAGTTGATTGCCTGGATGTGAACCTACTTCTTTGCTTGATTTACTGAACAATAACAATCCCGGCCAGCGTACCTTTGGGAACATTTTCAGCTTTTGCGCCGCTGCCTATGGGGTAAATATCCCATCCGGCCATGGCAACCATTTTGTAAACGTCTATTCCAACTGCCTCCATCGAGGGCCTGGATTTTAGCGAAAATCTGCATTTCTTGCCCTTCATTGCCTGGCAATCCGGCAGTTGACCGCAAAAAGTGTGTCGGCAGGACCCGGAGGCAAACCCGAAGGCGAGATAGTGACCATCGTAGAAGGCCGCCGATTCTATTTCCGATACGATCGTGTACATCTGCTGATAGGCTTCCACTCTCTCCTTTATCGTCGCCTTGTCCCTTACGATAACTTCCGGGGGTATGTCCTTTATAAAGAAGACGGCCCACTCGTACTTTCTCAAAAGGTCCTGCAACTCCGCGGGCTTCATAGTGTTGGGAGGACATTGGGCCCCTGCCCCATATCCGAAGCATCGCGGTATCTGGCACTTCATGGGTATCCGCTCGTCCACCGGAATTTGGTCGGCTCTAACGATCCTGGCGTTGGAGACACCCAGCTCAATAGCTTTTTGTCTGTATCTTTCCAGGTCTGCGCTTAACTGTTCATCGTGCATATCAACGCGGATTTTTCTTATCTGCGCCATTTTCTATCCTCTCCTTATGAAAAAATTAAGGACGAATTCCACCACAGAGACACAGAGGAACCCTCACTACATTCGGGTTCGCGTTGGACATTTCGACCCATATTGAACGCTTCAAGTTCGCGTCCGATCTTTTGTGAGGACGCACAGAGAAAACAATGGTTGTGGATAAATGCCAAATCGAACTCTATTCAACGCAGAGACGGGGAATGGTCCGGTTAAGGAGAGGACATAGAGCAGCCCAGGGATGCAACCAAACAGAAAAACAATCCGCAGATTACACAGATAACGCAGATAAAATAAAGAGCCAAAAGACAATATTGACAAGGTTTCAAGAAACTCAACGTTAGCTTCGCAGAGAAAAACACAATTTATATAAAAATCTTGTGTCCCCCAAGTATTTGAAATTCTATAAACATTTCTATCCGCTTTGCTTTCCTCCGTGTTCATCTGTGTTCATCCGTGGTTCAGTTCTCTCCGCTTTGCTTTCCTCCGTGTTCATCTGTGTTCATCCGTGGTTCATTTTTATCCGCTTTGCTTTCCTCCGTGTTCATTTGTGTTCATCCGTGGTTCAGTTCTCTCCGCTTTGCTTTCCTCCGCGTTCATCTGTGTTCATCCGTGGTTCATTTTTATCCGCTTTGCTTTCCTCCGTGTTCATCTGTGTTCATCCATGGTTCAGTTCTCTGCGCTTTGCTATTCTCAGTGACCTCTGCGGCTCTGCGGTGAATGCTTCTGTTCGGCGACAACCTCGGCAATATGTTTGACCTTAATCCTGCCGCCCCTTTTTTCCATTCCGCCTCTCAACTGCAAAACGCACCCCGGGCAGTCGGTCACCAGCGTTTCCGCCCCGGAAGCCTCGACGTTGTCCAGTTTTCGCTTCAGCAGTTCAGCCGATATCTCAGGGAAATCGATTGAAAAGGAGCCGCCAAAACCGCAGCAGACATCCTCATCCTTTGCAGGAACATATTCAAGACCGGCTGTGGAAAGAAGCTCACGCGGCTCCCTGGTAACTCCCTGCCCCCGGCATAGATGGCATGGCGAGTGATAGGCCACCTTTCCCCCGGCCTTCCGGAATTCCTCGGGATCGACTTTCAAGACTTTAATCATAAACGAGCTGAAATCGATCAGCTTGTCCTTTAGCTGGCTCACCTTCACCGCAAGAGCAGGTTCATCCGAGAGCAGTTTCAGGTAGTTTTCTTTGAGGTGTGAGCCACAGGAGGCGCATAGCGTAAGTATGTAATCATAGTCAGCCGGATCGACGGCTTTAAGGTTCTGAACCGCAACATCCTTTGCCGTCTCCCGCTCACCCATCATTTGCGCGGGCAGGCCGCAGCAGGTTTGTTCCATTGGATATTCGAACTGGACGCCATGGTCACGGCAGAGGCGCAAAAGCGCCTGCGCCTGTTCCGGATAGACGAAATCGGTCAGGCAGCCGCCAAACAAAGCTACCCGATAGCGAGGGTTCTCAACGCGCTGGTTGATACTCGCCCACATGTCTCTTAACGGGACTTTCGCGACTACGGGCAACCTGCGGAAGCGGTGCTCTTCGGAGAAAAGAAACGGCAGATGCCGCAGATACTGTCCTTCTGCAAGAGGTCTTTGTGCAAGGGACGCTCTTCTGAGGAAAAAGTGAAACAGGCGGCGGTTCTCGATGGCCTTTTTGAGCAGCAGGTTTTTAAAGGGCTTTTTACCTTCCACTTTCAAAACCGCTCGATGGACCTCTTTTATAAGGTGAGGCAGGTCGATCCCGGCGGGACACACCGACTTGCACGCCTGGCAGTTCAGGCAGTTTCTGACGATGGCGCGGGCGTTCCGGCGTCCGTGATAAAAATAGGTCAAAACGAGCCCTATCGCGCCGATGTAAACATGGCCGTAGCTGTGGCCGCCAACAAGTTTGTAGATTGGGCACACATTCGCGCACGCCCCGCAGCGTATGCACCTGAGGGCCTGCGAGAAAACGGGGTCCCCGGCAAGCGCAAGACGCCCGTTATCCAGAAAGACTATGTGCATTTCCTTTTTTGAATCTGGAGAAGACTTACACTCGGTTTGGCCGGTTATCCAAGTTACGTAAGTGGAGATGAGCTGGCCGGTAGCGTTGCGAGGAAGCGCCATAAGTATGCGAAGGGCGGATTTCATATCAGGGAGAAGCTTATCCACTCCAACCAGGGCCACATGTACTCTGGGCAGAGTGGTTACAAGACGCCCGTTGCCCTCGTTTGTAATAAGCCCAATGCTGCCGCTCTCCGCGATGGCGAAGTTAGCGCCGCTTATCCCCATGTCGGCTTCCAGAAATTTGCGGCGAAGCTCCTTTCTTGCCACTTTGACCATCCCATTAATATCGTCAGGGTCATGGGGCTTTCCGGTCACCTTTGTAAAAAGGTCGGCAACCTCCTTGCGGGAAAGGTGGATGGCGGGCATCACCATGTGCGAAGGACCCTCCTTTCGCAACTGGATGATCCATTCGCCAAGGTCGGTCTCGGTGACCTCAAAGCCTTCCTTCTCCAGGTGATCGTTAAGGAATGTCTCTTCGGCGGTCATCGACTTTCCCTTGACGATATGTTTTACCCCGCCGGCCTTTGCAATCGAAGCTATAATAGAATTGGCCTCGAAAGCGGTCCCGGCAAAATGGACTTTGACTCCTGCCTTCTCGGCCTGTTTGGTAAACTGCTCCAGAAGTTCCCGGAGGTGTGCGATGGACTGGTCCTTTCCAGCGGCAATCTCCCGGGCAAGGGCGTCGAAGTCGATTCCCGAAAAAGCTGCTGCCCTCGAAGTTCTGTAACCGGTGGCGAAGTTATCCAGCGTCGTGCCCAGAAACTTGTTCCGAAGGGCCTTCTTGAGGTCCTTTCTGTATGTTGTCACGTCATGAGCCGTTTTTATCATCGCCGGTTCCCTTCACAATCAGCAGGTGCAATTCCTGGGGGCCGTGCACCCCGATCGTAAGCACCCTCTCGATATCAGCCGTCCGGCTGGCGCCGCTTATGAATGCCAGATACCTGGGAGCGGCTTTCAGGGCAGAGCTAAGTTCATTTTCGAGCGACATCGCGTCCGGCACGATTTTGGATTTTGGCAGGATGGCCACATGAGTTTCGCACAACATTGTGGCAATCCGGAAATCCTCTGAAGTGGAATCCATCACCAAAGTGGCGGTCTCTGCTATCCCCCAGTCAGCAACGGTAAACCCGGTACTGATTTGCCCTATATTTCCCCTCAGATTTTTCGTAAGTATCTTGAGACCCCCTGCTTTGCAGGCGGCTTTCAAGTGCGAGAGGTTTTTCCCGAAGAGCCCGGGGGCCGCTATGCTCGATCCCCCCTGACGCACAGTCACATCAACGGCGTACAGGCAGGCGGCGCGGAAGTCGGCAACCTCGGCCGTTATCGTTTGCACGGCCTGAGCTCTTTCTTTTAGCAGTGTCAAATCATCGTCTTGTCTCATGGGTATTTACTCGATTCAATTATATCGGCTGATCGAAACTTGGTAATGTTTTTCTTAAGGTGGCGGGGCATATTCCCGCCACCTTCCTCAATACTCAAGGCAGCATTGCCTTCAGCACATATGCCTGCAACATCGTTAAAACACAGATGAAAAGGACCATGGCGATGCTGTGTTTGAGTGTAAACCGGAAAATGCTTCCTTCCTGACCGACGAGGCCGGTGGCCGCTGTGGCCACCGCTATGCTTTGAGGCGAGATCATCTTGCCGCAAACACCTCCCGATGAGTTGGCTGCAACGGTAAGTGCAGGATCAACACCGATCTGCGTAGCAGTCGTTTTCTGCAAAGAGCCGAAAAGAGCATTGGAAGAGGTGTCGGAGCCGGTAAGAAAAACGCCCAACCACCCCAGAATGGGAGCAAAGAAAGGAAACAGAGTGCCTGTGGCCGCAAGCGCCAGTCCCATAGATGAACTCATACCCGAGTAGTTCATTATGTAAGCAAGACCAAGAACCGCTGCAATTGTCGCAATCGGGAAGCGCAATTGCCTGGCGGTTCTCGCGTAGCACGCAATGGCGCGTCCCAAACCATAATTTGGAATTACCACTAACGATAAAAGACCGGCGATCAGGATGGCCGTTCCGGCGGCCGAACCGATATTGAGTCCGTATTGGGCCGCATAAGGCGAGTTCTTTGTCACGATCGGGGCGGTTTTTATTACAAGATTGTGAAGGCCCGGCCAACTGAAGACAGTCCCCAGAGACGCAAGGACCGACTTCACCGAACCGAGGCCCCAAAGAAAAACCATGACCGCCAGGAAAAAATAAGGGGTCCAGGCACGCAAGATCTGGCCGGAGCTATATATGCATGTAACGGGACCGGTTGGCTTTTCCTCGGGGAAATGAAAGACCTTCGACGGCTTCCATACCCTGAGAAAGAGACCCAGGCCGACAATGGTCACAACTGCCGAAAGGATATCCGGAAGGTAGGGTCCAACAAAATTGGAGACGGTAAACTGCGTCACAGAGAAGCATAACCCGGCTACGATAAGAGCGGGAAGCACCTCCAGGGATCGCTTGAAGCCGCACATCGTGACGCTCAGCCATATGGGCACGATAATCGAAAGAAACGGAAGCTGCCGCCCGACGATCTGGCTTATATGCATCATGTCCAGGTCGGTGACCTTGGCGGCGACCACGATGGGGATACCGATTGCGCCGAAGGCCACCGGGGCCGTATTGGCGATGAGACAGATCCCGGCGGCATACATCGGGTTGAAGCCAAGGCCTACAAGCATCGCGGCCGTTATGGCCACAGGCGTGCCAAACCCCGCTGTTCCCTCTATGAACGATCCGAAGGCAAAAGCGATGAAAAGCGCCTGGAGGCGGCGGTCATCAGTGATACATGCCAGGGAATTTCGAATTTTATCGAACTCCCCTGATTCCACCGTCATGTTGTACACCCATATAGTGTTGAGCACGATCCACACGATCGGGAAAATCCCAAACGCCGCGCCCATCAAAGTAGCGTTCAAAGCCATCCCTGCCGGCATTCCCCAAACGGCGACGGCCAGAATTACAGCGGAGGCCGTGGCGAACAGCGCGGCCCAGTGGCCGGGCGACCTCCTCACCGCCAGCATATAAAAAAGTATATACAAGGGAATTCCGGCAACCAGCGCGGATAGCGCCAGATTTCCCAAAGGGTTGTAGACCTGCAGCCAGTTCATCGCGGTTCTCCTTTTGGGTAAGGGCACAAACTCTGTCGTCGATTGGTAATACCATTTTCATTCGGCCACATTTTTAGCAAACCTGCCCTCTCCTTGTCAAGGGTAATTTCAAACTCGTTCCTCATATTTATCTTGACAAAACCTCTCTAATCCCAGTAATATGAAACACTCAGAGGAATTATCTTGACAATCCTGAAATCTTTACATGAATGGTCTTACCATGCCTCTAGATGGCTCGCAACTTCACATTATGAGGAAACATCATGGCTGGGAATAAATTGCTCGACAAATTTTGCGAACTCCTCGGAAAAGAAAACGTCTTCCAGGACGAAACGGACCGCCTCACCTATTCTTACGACGCGGCCGTGCTTGATTCCTGCCTGCCCTCTATCGTTTTGCGGCCGGCCACAAGCGAGGCGCTCGGGCGGGCCATTGGCCTCTGCAACGAAAACGCTCTGCCTATAACCGTCCGCGGGGCCGGGACCAATCTCAGCGGGGGAACCATTCCGAGGCCCGGCGGTGTCGTAATAGTGACTACGGCCCTCAACGAAATCCTCGAGCTAAACGAAGAAGACCTCTACGCCGTGGTGCAACCCGGAGTGATAACCGCTAAATTCGCAGCCGCCGTCGAGGCCAGGGGCCTTTTCTACCCGCCCGACCCGGGCAGCCAGGCAGTATCCACTCTGGGCGGCAACGTGGCTGAGAACGCCGGCGGCTTGAGAGGGCTCAGGTACGGGGTGACGCGCGACTACGTGATGGGCCTGGAGTTTTTCGACGCCAATGGAGAACTGGTAAAATCGGGCGCAAGGACTGTTAAATGCGTGACGGGCTATAATCTCGGCGGTCTGCTCGTTGGCTCCGAAGGGACGCTGGGGGTTTTTAACAAGATAATTCTGAAGCTGATCCCCATGCCGGCCGCGAGCAAGGCCATGATGGCGGTTTTTTCCGAAGTATCGAATGCCTCCGAGACCGTTTCCGCAATCATTGCCAATCGAATCGTTCCGGTAACCCTCGAGTTTATGGACAACTTCACCATTCGCGCGGTCGAAGACTACGCTCACGTGGGGCTTCCGGTCGATGCCGCGGCACTCCTGCTTATAGAGGTCGACGGGCATCCGGCGCAGGTTGAAGATGACGCCGCAAAGGTCGAAGAACTGTGCCGCCAGATGGGGGCAATGCGGGTTCGAGTGGCGCAGGACGCACAGGAGCGCGATAAGGTTTGGGAAGCCCGGCGGGCTGCGCTTTCGGCCTTATCCCGAATCAAGCCTACAACCGTTTTGGAAGACGCAACCGTTCCTCGGAGCAAGATCCCGGCAATGATTCGTTCCATTGACGAAATCAGCCGCACATTTCATCTCACGATTGGCACTTTCGGGCATGCCGGTGACGGAAACCTCCACCCGACCATACTGACAGACCGCCGTGACAAGGAAGAATGGACCAGGGTCGAACAAGCCGTTGACGCCATTTTCGATCGTGCGCTCGCACTTGGCGGGACCCTGTCGGGAGAACACGGAATCGGAACTGCCAAATCCAAATACATGGAAAAAGAAACAAGCCGAGCCACCATCCTCTATTCGCGCCGGATAAAGGCCGCACTGGATCCGAAAAACATCCTCAATCCCGGCAAGATCATTGGAGAATGAGCATGTACGATATGAAAAAACTTGCCGCGCTGATCAAAGAGCTTGAAGAGCAGCTTGTGGTGTGCATGCGGTGTGGGATGTGCCAGGCGGTCTGCCCGGTTTTTGCCGAAACCGGCCGTGAGGCTGACGTGGCCAGGGGAAAACTGGCCTTACTCGACGGCCTGATCCAGGAAATGTTCAAAGATCCAAAGGGAGTAAACGAGCGCATGATGCGCTGTCTGCTTTGCGGCTCGTGTGCGTATAACTGCCCCAGCGGCGTGAAAGTGATCGAGATTTTTCTCAAGGCACGAGCCATCCTGGTTGGCTACATGGGTCTGCACCCTGCCAAAAGGATCGTTTTCCGAGGCATGCTAGCCCACCCGAGACTGTTCAACAGCCTTGTCAAATCGGCGGGCAGGCTCCAGGGGGTCTTCGTAAAACCTGCCGACGACCTTCTCGGTACATCCTGCGGACGCTTTTCCTTTCCACTGGCAGACAGACACCTTAAGACATTTGCGCCGGATTCCTTTTGCTCGACTGTGGGCCGGCTCGACACAAACGGCCCCTCGGGACTGAAGGTTGGTTTCTTCGTGGGTTGTGTGATCGACAAAATATACCCCAACGTCGCTCATGCCGTTTTAACCGCCCTCGAGCATAACGGCGTCGGGGTCATCGTCCCCGGCGAGCAGGGCTGTTGCGGGATACCGGCGCTTTCCTCCGGGGACCTGAAGACCTTTCATAAACTGGTGCGCTACAATCTTGAGAGATTTTCTTCCGGCGGCTTCGACTGCCTGGTGACCGCCTGCGCCACCTGCACATCCACCATAAAGAAGCTCTGGCCGATGTTTGCCGGCGATCTGAGTGAGGTGGAAAAATCCCGGCTGGAGGAACTTGCCGAAAAGACCATGGACATAAGCCAGTTTCTGGTGGACAGGACCGGCGCATTGAAGACAGCTTCCGCCTATGAGGGGGGAAAGACCCTTCTTAGCTATCACGATCCCTGTCATTTGAAAAAGTCCCTTGGGATAGCGGCCCAGCCGAGAGCGCTTCTCCGCGCCAATCCCCGCTATGTTTTTAAGGAAATGAGCGAACCGGACCGGTGCTGCGGTTGCGGGGGAAGTTTCAACCTTCAATATTATGGCATCTCGGCTTCAATCGGTAAGCGCAAGCGTGACTCTATCGTAGAGTCGGGATGCTCGACGGTTGCGACGAGTTGTCCAGCCTGCATGCTTCAGATAAGCGATATGCTTTCCCGGGCGGGCGATCGCATCCAGGTAAAACACGCGATCGAAATATATGCCGATTCACTCGAGTGAGGCCCCAATGCTGACACCCATTAAACCAAAGCGCATTTCAGACCTGGTTTTTGACCAGTTACGCGATCTCATTTTTAAAGGACGAATCAAGCCGGGTGAGCAACTCATGACCGAGCGCGAACTAGCCGAAAACCTCAACGTCAGCCGCCCCACGGTAAGAGAGGCCATAAACAGGCTGGTTACGCTTCGGCTGCTCGAACACAGGCAGGGACAGGGCACTTTTGTCGTTTCGCCTTCTGCGGAAAAGAATTCGCTGGGCGTCCCTCACGACCAGGATGTAAGTTTGGCGGACTTGCTTGAGGTCAGGCTCGGTCTCGAATGCAATGCGGTAATGATGGCCGCCCGCAGGGCGACCGAAGAAGACATCCGGGATATGGAAAAAAGCCTTCGGGACATGGAATCCCAGATAGAGGCAGGGGGGCTTGGGAGCGACGCCGACGTCACTTTTCACATGGCCATCGCTTACGCAACAAAAAACATGGTCCATATACACATAATGAAGAGCTTCTACGATCTGCTTTTTTACGGGATCAAGTCAAGCCTCCAGTACTTATATACCGAGCCTGCCACTCTCGAAATTATCACGCGCCACCACAACAATATTTTCAATGCGATTCGGGACCGGAACCCGGACGCCGCCTACAGCGCAATGCGCGAGCACATTATGTTCGTGCTCGATTTCGTGCACCAAAAGAAGGTTTCCTGACCTGCCGCAAACAGTGAAATATTACTGATTATCCAGCCTGAACAGTTCGTTAGACCTGGCAAAGCTTAATAGATAGCGGCCCATGACGATCATCTGTGTCTGGTATTCCAGGAGGGCTTTGCGCTTGGTGGCCGCTTCCTCGGATGTGAGGGCAAGAGGGATCCACTTCTCTTGATTAGGATGGTCCTCGGGAGGAATAAGTTTTGACTCTATCCCCAAACCCTGGGCCATCGGCCACTGACCGTAATGAATCAGGTAGATAAGCCAGGCGGGTTTGAATTCCGGATGTTCTTTATGCAGATGCTTCCATGCCTGCTTAACGAAAAAATAAGTTGATGAGTGGTCCGGGTGCGTATCCTCAGGCGCGGTCGTCGCGAGCATGTTAGGGCGAAAATCCGAGAACACCCGTTCGATCTCCATTTGCAGGCCCTGACCGGTGTAGGCTGCATGGGGGACAACAACCGCGAGGGCCGATGGACGGTTTTCCATGGTGGTAGGAGATGTGTAAGCCTTCTGCTTTGCGCCGGGCTTCGAACGAAGGGCGGTCAACCCGCCGTCCGGAAAGCGAAGGAAGATCACATCGCTTTCCTTCATTCCCAACGTAGCCAGGGCCTTAAGGGATTCATACATGCGATCTTCACCATACTCGCGGAAGTCCCTTGCGGTGGGATTGGATATATGGTCCCCCATTTCCACCGCTTCCGGGAAGCCGTCTCCGTTCGTCATAAAGACCACCTTCACGCTTCCGCCCGTTTTGATGACGCGCTGAATGAGGCCTGCGGCTCCAAGGCTTTCGTCATCAGGGTGCGGCGAAAAGACCATAAGACGTGTGTCTTTCGAGATGAGCGGTTCTATGGCCTTCGCTTTTTCCGCCAGAGCGCATGCGGGTGCCAGTGTACCAAACGCGAACAGAAGCATGAATAATACTTGCAGCACGTCTATCTCCTCAGCTTTATAATAGCATTACACATGCTATTAGAAAAGACTGAGGTACTTACCATACCCTTCCTTTTCCAAATCCTCTTTGGGGATGAATCTGAGGGCGGCTGAATTCATACAGTACCGAAGGCCGGTTGGCGGCGGTCCGTCATTGAACACATGTCCAAGGTGTGAATCGCCGTGCCTGCTTCTAACCTCGGTCCTTACCGTGAATAAACCCCGGTCTGTTTTCTCCACAATGTTGTCCGGCTCAAGAGGCCGCGTAAAGCTTGGCCATCCGGTCCCGGAATCATACTTGTCGAACGAACCGAAAAGTGGCTCACCCGAAACGACGTCCACATAGATCCCCTCCTTTTTGTTATCCCAATAATCATTTCCAAACGGCGGTTCGGTGCCGGCCTTCTGAGTCACCTTGTATTGCATATCGGTGAGCTTCTTTCGAAGGGTCTCATCATCGGGTTTCGAGTAATTGACCTCGTGCATGGCTGATTTGGAGGTTTCCGGTTCTGCTTGAGCGATGTCCATATCCTTACCCCTTACTTTTGCGATAAATTGATCCCGTCCGGACATGAACCTGTAATACTTGTAGCGCACGGGATTTTTTTTGGAATAGCCCTGGTGGTATTCCTCCGCACTGTAGAATTTCGAAAACGGCACGATCTCGGTAACAATGGGCTTGTCGAAACGGCCGGAACTCTCCAGTTTGCGCTTTGACTCTTCGGCCGCCGCCCTCTGCCCCTCATCATGATAAAAGATGACGCTGCGGTACTGCTCGCCCCTGTCCACGAACTGACCGCCAGGGTCCGTGGGGTCTATATGTTTCCAGAAGAGTCCAGCAGTTCCTCGTAGCTTACTTTTGCGGGGTCGTAAACGACCTGAACGGCTTCCACGTGTCCGGTTGTCCCGGACGAAACCTCTTCATATGAGGGATTATCCTTTCGGCCGCCCGTATAGCCCGATATGACCTCAACGACTCCGTTTACTTTTTCGAAATCGGATTCGACACACCAGAAACATCCTCCGGCAAACGTGGCTCTCGGCAACCCGGTATATTCTTTGTCGCCGGCCGAACTCTTTTCGGCCTGGTTGCCTTTCGAAGATTCCAATCCCAGCAAGACAAGTCCTGCCATTATGATTAATGCTGTCATAAAGATCAGTTTCATATCAATATCTCCCCTCAGTTTACAGCCCCATGGTTTCCGCTGTGGGGCCGATTAAGTTTAACTCCCGTTAGGACTAAAGTAATTCCTGGAGGTAATGAAAGCGTCAGGGGAATGTAAAGATTAGGTTAGGTAACGATCTCAATCCAAGTTGCATTCAAAAAAAATATAAACTGACGTCTTTATGAAAGCGTGGGGAACTGCGTCGCCGCTAAGGTTTGAGTGGCCAATCTGGCTGGCAGCACTGCTGCCCTGCCCTTCCCTTTGGGTTCAACGGCGGCAACCACGCGAGCTTGCGGGAAAGCGGCAGGAGTTTTAATGTATGCATCGGATGGCCAATCGATCGGTGAAAAAACCTGAGGATTAGACTCATGGCAAAACAAGGCCCCGTTCTCATTGTTGAGGATGATAATAAGACCGCTTCGCTGATCAGCCTCTATCTTGAACGCGAAGGATACGAGACCGCGCTTGCCTTCGATGGTGTCGAAGCTTTGGAGCTGGTCAGGCAGAAAAATCCTGTGGTTGTCATCCTTGATCTCATGCTCCCGAGGCTTGACGGCTGGGAGGTGTGCCGCCGGATACGCGAATTTTCGGATGTCCCGATTCTGATGCTCACGGCAAGAGGCGAGGAATTCGACCGTGTCCTCGGGCTGACAATTGGCGCTGATGATTATGTGGTTAAACCGTTCAGCCCTCGAGAGCTTGTCGCGCGGATCAAGGCGGTGTTGAGACGAACGAGTATCAGCGCCGGGGAAAGGTCCGATAATCTCAAGATTGGGGGGCTGGTGCTCGATACTCATAAGCACCAAGTTACGGTGGACGATCGCCCCATTGTACTCACTCCATCGGAGTTCAAGCTGCTTCGATTGCTCATGAATGCGCCGGGACGGCTCTTTACACGAGAACAGCTCCTGGATGCGCTTTATCCTCAGGGTGAGCAGGTGGTTGATAGAGTGATAGATGTGCACATAGGCAATCTCAGGCACAAACTCGAAAAAGACGCAGCCAACCCACGATACATATTGACGGTACGAGGTTTCGGGTACCGGATCGCCCAAGACGATCAAAAGGAGCCTTCCCCATGAAACAGGGCATGCTCTTGAAACTGCTGGCAATCAATGTACCTGTGGTCGCACTGGTAATACTTGTCCTCTGGCTGGTTCTCGACACTCTTGCAGCCGATTACTTCATGGTGCTTATGAAGGAGTACCGGATCAGTCCTACCGATGCGCACCAGATGTTCATCCACTCCGTACACCGCTATCTTCTATGGACCAGTATGGGCGCACTGGTCCTGGGCACACTGCTGAGCCTCCCGCTCATTCAAATGGCGCTGCGGCCGCTTTACCAGATGATAAAAACAACCCGCCTGATTGCCAGGGGTGATTATTCCTCCAGAGTGCGGGCAGCTTCTCGCGATGAGATCGGCGAATTGGCAAAAGCTTTCAACCATATGGCCGCAAGCCTCCAACGCGTCGAACAACTCAGGCGGGACATGGTTTCCGATGTCGCTCACGAGCTTCGCACACCTTTGACAAACATCAGGGGATACCTCGAGGCGCTTCAAGACGGTGTTGTCCCCCCGACGCAGGAAACCTTCCAACTGCTTCTGGAAGAAACACTGAGACTGATTTCCCTTGTGGAAAACTTACTGCAGTTGGCCCGGGCCGATGCTGCAAGATTGAGTCTTGACCTGGAGGAAACAGATATTGCCGAACTGGCTTCACTTGCTTTGAGAAAATTCGATCTGGAATTCAAACAGAAAGATATCCGGGTGAGGGCTCAGCTGGGTGAAATAGGAGTTACGGTGCCGGCCGACCGTGAAAAACTCAGCCGGGTGATAGAAAACCTTCTGAAGAACGCTTTGCAGTATACGCCTGAAAGTGGGTCCGTGTCGGTCCGTACAGAGATCTCCGGCCAGGCGCTGAAATTTCAGGTCGAAAATAGCGGCCCTGGGATAGAAGCCAAAGACCTGCCATTTATTTTTGAGCGTTTCTATCGAGCAGAAAAATCCCGATCCAGAGACTTTGGAGGCACTGGAATAGGGCTCGCCATAGTAAAGGAGATCCTGGAAGCCCACGGAGGCAAAACAGGAGTGGAAAGCGCTCCAGGCAGAACTCTGTTCTGGTTCAGCCTGCCTCGGACGGAGAACCGAGGACTGAGGACTGAGGACTGAGTAAAAGCGCGAAGCCTTTCACCGCAGCATTTTATGTCCCTGAGGGACACCCCAAACCATGAAAAGACTCGTAGGATGGGTGGAGCGAAGCGCAACCCATCAGGTCTTTTCGTAGCAGCTTTTCACGTCCCTTCGGGACACCCTGAAACCATGAAAAGGCGATGCGTCTTAGGCGCGGATGCTGAAAGATTTTATCCGTGTTCATCCACCCCGCTACGCTCCTCCATCCGTGGTTCTGCCAAGATCTTTTCGAGACATAAATGATGTTCTTCTTAGCAGCTTTTCACCTCCCTTCGGGACACCCTGAAACCATGAAAAGGCGATGCGTCTTAGGCGCGGATGCTGAAAGATTTTATCCGTGTTCATCTGTGTCCATCCGTGGTTCTGCCTAGATCTTTTCGAGACAGAGGGCGCAGAGAAACAGGACTGAGGGCCTCCGGCCCGGCTCTGGGCAATCTTGGAGTGGTGTTTCGCCGGGTTGTACGCGCGGCCTCCCTTAGCGAAGCGCGAGCACGGGAGGCCTCCCGATCGATCGATTCTTTACCGTATCTTGACCTTTTCCTTAAAATTTCCTCACCGTAAATGGTTACCTTTTAGGCACCCCGGACAATCAGCGGTCATCAGACGTACGGTTTGAGCACAAAAAACCCGTTGGGCTTCCGGGCGAACGGAGAGAACACAAATGACTTCCTTGCCAAAGAGACTGACCGAGTTTGCCTTTGCTCCGAGGAGCAGGATCGTCTGGCTGGCGCTCGCCGGGTTTTTTCTGGGCAGCGCGCTTTGTCCATTTAACCCTCCTGCCGAAGACGGAACGCAGCAAATCAAACAGGGGGAAATAATGAATAGTCCATCAGAAATCCCGGCAACCATGGACAATCAACACCTCGTCCGCCCAGCTGCGACGACGGCGGAAATCGAAACCGCGACGTTTGCTCTCGGCTGATTTTGGGGTGCTGATGCCCAGTTTGGCAGCATCAAAGGAGTGATTCGTACGCGGGTCGGCTACACAGGCGGCAATAAGGGAAATCCAACCTACCACGCTTTGGGTGACCATGCGGAGAGCATAGAGATCGACTATGACCCGGCCGTTATTTCATATGGGGAATTGCTTGAAATCTTTTGGAAGAGCCATGATCCGGGAAGCAACCCGTGGTCGAGGCAGTATATGTCGGCAATCTTCTACCACAATGAAGAACAGGAAAAGCTGGCCGTTGAATCCATGAAAAGGGAGGAGGCAAGGACACACAGGAAGATTTACACCGAGATATCGCCTGCCGCCAGGTTCTATCCGGCGGAAGACTATCACCAGAAGTACTACCTGAGGCAGAGGCCGGAATTGATAAGAGAACTAATGACGATATACCCGTCCGAAGAAGACTTTCTGAATTCCACGGTTGCAGCGCGGCTGAACGGCTATCTTGCTCTGAAAGGCCCCTACACGGCCCTTCAGGCTGAGTTGGGAGATCTGCTGCCGCCCGGGGAAAGCAGAAAACTGCTGGATATTGTCAGAGGCCCTGACCGTTGATCGTTCGGTCCAGGCAAGCGGCGGGCTGGAGGTTCAGGGTCTTTTTCAAGAACCGTCAGTTAAGCCCGGGGCCTCCGGCCCCGCGCTGGGCAATCTTGGAGTGGAGTTTCGCCGGGTTGTACGCGCGGCCTCCGGCCTCGCGCTGGGCAATCTTGGAGTGGAGTTTCGCCGGGTTGTACGCGCGGCCTCCGGCCTCGCGCTGGGCAATCTTGGAGTGGAGTTTCGCCGGGTTGTACGCGCGGCCTCCGGCCTCGCGCTGGGCAATCTTGGAGTGGAGTTTCGCCGGGTTGTACGCGCGGCCTCCGGCCTCGCGCTGGGCAATCTTGGAGTGGAGTTTCGCCGGGTTGTACGCGCGGCCTCCGGCCTCGCGCTGGGCAATCTTGGAGTGGAGTTTCGCCGGGTTGTACGCGCGGCCTCCGGCCTCGCGCTGGGCAATCTTGGAGTGGAGTTTCGCCGGGTTGTACGCGCGGCCTCCGGCCTCGCGCTGGGCAATCTTGGAGTGGAGTTTCGCCGGGTTGTACGCGCGGCCTCCGGCCTCGCGCTGGGCAATCTTGGAGTGGAGTTTCGCCGGGTTGTACGCGCGGCCTCCGGCCTCGCGCTGGGCAATCTTGGAGTGGAGTTTCGCCGGGTTGTACGCGCGGCCTCCGGCCTGGATTGACATTGGGGAATACGGTGCTTAGATGTGCCGAGTGAAACTACAATGCTCATATGGTTCTCAGTCCAAAGGCGTCTTAAATTCTGACACAGTATGTTTTTCTGTGTGACTACAGGCATCTATACCTAATTGGAGAGGGGGTGAGCCCAGTCAATTGCTGATCTATAGTGCTGTCGAATGACAAGTGTGCAGGTCCGTCATAAAGTTTCGGTTTCACATCAACGTTAGATAAGGAGATTTTATATGCAAAATCGCAGCAGGTTTTTGGCAATTTCGTTAGTCGTTTTTATGTCACTCGGCATTTTCGCCATAGCTGGATATGCTGCTGAGGACGCCGGAATGACGGCAGGTAAGGCGGCTATCATGGAAGGCGCCCAGAAGATGATGGATGGTAACAAACAGATAATGGATATAGCGGCCAAAAAAGGAATGAAAGACGCAGACTTTACGGCGGCTGAAAAGATGATGACGGACGGCTTTGCCATGGTGACCAAAGGCGAAAGCATGATGACCGGCAGCACGATGGACGAAGGCAAGAAAATGGTGGGCAAAGGCACAAAAATGATGATGGATGCACAGAGAATGACGACCGCTGCTGTTAATAAGAAGGGCATTTCCTCCGATTGTATGAACGCTCTCAATTTGTGCGGGTATGGCGAATACAAGATAAAAGAAGGTGGTCTGGATTGGTTTTTTGGCGCCTCTAGCGGCTATTAGCACACTGCCCGCTCCAGCATGAGGATCGGGCGCCTTACGGAATTCAAAGCCCCCTTCGGCAAACTCTTCGCAATCCGAAGGGGGCATACACCGCCCAGTGTGATACTTAGCGCGTTGGACAGCCTACGTATCGGTTAGCCTGAATTTCCTCTTCCTGTCGGCCCAGTTCCGGCCATGTTGAAACCTTTTTCAGACGGAGATCGAAATGAGACGCCCTGACTTTAGGTCCTTCCTTCCGGCATGCCTTATCGTGATTCTTGCGGCCTCTTTGGTTGGCGGAGCGGAAGAAATTACCGCGATCAGTAAGGACCAATTGAAAGGATCGCTCACCAAACCGGGTTTAGTCATAATTGACGTGCGAACCGTGCATGACTGGGATACCAGCCAGTGGAAAATACAGGGTGCGCAGCGGCAGGTGGCTTCCAAAGTCAAGGAATGGATGGGCCAATACCCCAAGGACAAGGTAATAGTTTTATACTGCGCCTCCCCCGACCAGGCCACTAGCGCCGGTGCGGCGGAAGACCTTACAAACGCAGGATTCAAGAATGTTGCAATACTCAAGGGTGGATGGGGTGAATGGGCTCTGAGCCAATATCCTATTGAGAAGAAATAGCCTTGGCCTGCGAGCCGCTCCTCTCTCAAGATCGCGAAAAGAGGGAAAGAGCTTGGATGCTGAAGTCCCTTTCCACGTCAATCTTCAATCGTCTAGCCTGAACAGTTCGTTAGCCCTCGAAAAGCTCAAAAGAAAACGGCCCATGACGAGCATCTGTGTATGGTACTGGAGGATGGCCTTTTGCTTGGTTGCCGCTTCCTCGGGTGTGAGGGCGAATGAAATCCACTGTACCCCCTTACCAGGAAAGTCCTCAGGCGGGTCAAGGCGCGACCCTGTCCCCGCCCCCTGGCCAAGCGGCCACTGTCCGTAATGGATAAGGAAGGTAAGCACCACGGGTTTGATCTTTGTATGTTTCTTATTCAGATCTTTCAATGCATCCTTAACGAAATAGTAAGTTGAGTTATGGTCCGGGTGCCGGTCCTCGGCTGGGGTTAGAGCCAACATGTTGGGCCGAAAATCAGAGAGCACCCGTTCGATCTCTTTTCTCAAGTCTTCGCCGCAGTAGTCGGTGCGCGGCACAATAATCTCAAACGGCGGCGGGTGAGTCTTTCTTGTAAAAGGAGACCTGTACGCCATAGGGTGCGCGCGAAACTTTATAAGAAGGTAATACAACCCGCCGTCCGGGAAACCAAGGAAGATAACGTCGTGCTCCTTCAACCCAAGGGTGGTGCATGCTTTCACGGCCTCCAGGCGGCGCTCTTCACCGTACCTGGTGTAGTTCTTTGCGGTCGGATTTGAGATGTGATCCTCCTTTTCCACCCCCTCCGGAAAGCCGTCTCCGTTCGTCATGAATACTACCTTCACCCTTCCACCGGCCTCCAGGACGCGCTGAATGAGGCCTCCCGCTCCAAGGCTCTCGTCATCGGGGTGAGGCGAAAAGATCATAAGGCGCGTGTTATGCGAGATGAGAGGCTCTATCGCTTGCGGCTCATCTGCGTGTGCAAAGTCAGGAACCAGTGTGGCAAGCGCGAGCGTCAGAATCCACAATACTTTTAAAAACAAGTCAAACCTCCTTCCACCCTAGTGCAGCGTCAACTAAGTTCCTATAGGTAAGGACCTATAATCCGTCATTCCGGCGCGTCCTCACAAATGATCGGACGCGAACTGGGCACTCACAAAAAATCGTGCCCGGACTTGAAGCATTTAGCCTGGTTCGGAATGTTAGCCCGGACCTGAGCGAAGTGAGGGTCCAGCGTCGAACATCGGCCCAGTGTGTAAGCGCGAACCCGAACGTAGTGAGGGTGCGCCCTCACAAAAGATCGGGCGCGAACTTGAAGCGTCGAACATCGGCCCAATGTGTAAGCGCAAACCCGAACGTAGTGAGGGTTCAGGCCGGAATCCAGAGTCTTTTCAATTGGTTAAAAACACTGGACCCCGGCTTTCGAGACTGTGTCATTATTGGATTACGACTGACCGGTTCCCGCCCTGATACTTTTCAAAAATTCACCAAGAACAAAAATCGTCTTCCCAGCCTGCTTTGGGTATCACCGCCCTTTTAACGCTGACCGCATGCCCACAGGCTGGGCAATTTCCGCCCAATCCTTCGCCCCTTGGCTTTAATTTGACTTAAGCTGCCTTAATTGCAGCCGTGAAGCTCCTAACCCCACCCAGCAGACTTATCATTCGTCTCAGGTTAAAACATGTCGCCAGTATCGCCGCTTCTGCACGAACCCCCTCTCGACCTCGTAAAAAAAACTGGCCATACCCTAATACCTTCTTAATAAATCCAAATGGATGCTCCACCCGAGCTTTCCTTCGCTTGTAGATCTGCCCCATTTCAGGTTGCTCAAATCTCTTGGATACTGCTTCCCTTAACTCTTCCGATGCATGGCGCGTAACAGTTCGGCCCTGCTTCGATTTTGTGCACGTGCCAAAGTGCGAACAGAACCGACATTTACTAGGTTTATCAATACGATAGTCCCTTCTCTGCTTTGTTTTATTCTCAAAACGTCTGAAGATCAGCCGGTGACCCTCCGGGCACAGGTAACAATCCGAGTCAGCATCATAGGTAAATTTAGCCTTTTCAAACGGACCAATCTCCGTTTCCTTGTGTGAGGCTTGAGACTGAGAAGGAATCACCACTGTTTTTCCGGCAGATTCTAGCTTTGCAATTTCGCTGGTATCCGAATACCCCGCATCGGCGCACGCTGTCTTGCACTCTCGTCCAAGATAAGCCTCGGCTCCGCCGATCTGAACAGCCATCTGATTCGAGTCATTTGCCTCGCTCACCACGTCTGTGTGAACAATCAGCCCGTTTTTGTCGTCAACAACCGTTTGCATGCAATATCCGCAATGGGTGCCTTGAGGACTCTTTACTACGACGCTTTCCGGATCGATCTGATTTACCTGCCTCTCTTTTCCATCCTTTGTCTTGTCGCCTCGTTCGCTGAACTCGGCCAGAGCATTTTTAATAGACTCCTTAAGCTTATTTGCCTTGGCAAGCTCTTTTGGCATTACCACCAGCGAGCCGCATTGGGATTCACTCTTGTCGATCTGCTCGCACTGGTTCAGAATCTGTTGAATTCTTTGATCAATTTCTTTTAGCTGGTCCTCATACCATTTTTTCTTGTGAAGGTTGGCCTTCCCTGCGTTTGCCCTCAGCTTGGTGCTGTCTACAAACAGTATGTTACCCTCTATCAGCCCCAGATTCAGGCAAAGTCTGGCACAAAGTTTCAAAGCCTTTCTTAAGCCTTCTTTGTTCCTGCGCCGAAATTCGGCAATCGTTTTATGATCCGGCTTCAATTGCTTCATCAGCCAAATGAAGGACAGATTGTTGTGCACCTCGCGTTCGAGTTTCCGGGAGCTATTTACTCCATAAGAGTAGCCATACAAGAGCAGTTTTAGCATGCACCGAGGGTCATATTCGCTGTTCCCTACCTTCCGGTCATCGAGCTCGATCCCCACCTCGCTAAAATCAAGCGCGTCTACAAAGGCATCGTAGGCGCGAACGGGGTGATCCTGAGATACATACTGGTCCAGCGTAGGTGGCAGCACCATCATCTGTCTTCGGTCTGTTCCGTGTCGATATGCCATAGCCCCTCCAGTTTGAGGCGCCACTATAGCATATAATGGCTTGATATGCTTGCAATTAATGCCAAATAACCCGATCCAGAGGCCAACAATTACGACACAGTCTCTTTCGCCGGGGTGACGGACTTGAATTATTTACGCGCACTTATACAAGTAAGTACTAATTCCGGCGCGATTGCTACCGTTCCTTCCTCAGGTTTTCGACATAATCGGTAAGCATACGGAACTGGTCTTGAAAGGCATGTTTTTCGACTCCCACCGGCGCTTTGAAAAAGGAGGCCAGGTGGGTCATAGCTCCGGCTTCAGCGCGCCTTTTCGCCAGCTCGGCCAGGCGCACAAGATCCAGCACCAGCGGCGCCGCGAGAATGGAATCATATCCCTGCCAGATGAATTGAAGCGACATTTTGGCCCCCAGAAACCCTTTGAAGTGAATGAAATCCCAGGCCGTTTTCTGGTCGCCAAGAGACGGGACATAACCTATGCTGACCGAAGTATGGGGAGAATATCCAAGGATTTTGGAGAGCACCTGGTCTTTGCTCCGGATTTTCGATTCGCAGTTTTCCGGATGATCGAGTATCCGGCCGTCCATGTTGCCCAGTATGTTGAAACCCTCCCAGCTCATTATCTCCAGATTTCTCCAGGCAAACATTGGAGCCAGGGCTGATTTTACCAGCGTCTCACCCGTTTTCCCATCGTTTCCCATCACGGGGACGCCTCTTTCAGCTGCAAGCTGCAAAACCGCCGGCGGAAGAGCGCCATTCGACGGCGTAAAGTTTATATATGCACACCCTTCCAGGATTGCGGCACAGGAATAGAGCGTGCTCGCCCGCAACTTTTCCGTTTCGTTGCCGGCGATCAGCTTTTGCAGCGATGCAAGTTCGCAATGGCAGGCATCGAGTTCCAGGGGCGGTTCCGTTGATGCAAGATTTACGACAATTACTTCATCGAGCCCGTACTTGCGCCTGAAGGTCCGCAAGCTCTCGCGCATGCCTTCTATTTCTTGCTCGAGGTTCTTTTCTTTCGCACTTAAAGGATAAACAAGGTTTTCTATAGCTTCGCCACAGTTTTTGGCGCACCCGCAATCGATCCCATGATGAAATTCCTTCAGTTCCGCCTTGATTTCCATGAGAATTCCAGGCGCCACCGGGGCCATTTTTTCAAAAATATCACGGGAGTTTACTTCCGCTCTTATATCGCAGCCCCCGAAAACAAGGTCTGCCGGCTCGACAAGTTCCACTCCATCGAAGATGTGCGAGCAGGTGACCATTCCAATTGGCGGCGCCAGTTTTTTTCTCAACGCAAGGGCGCCCGCCACCACCGTTGAGGCGATAGAACCGAGCGCGCCTATGAGGTAAACCCCTGTTTTGTTGACAGATGACATGATTCACAGACTCTCGTATGATAGACCTGGATATATCACTCAATTAAAAAACCGCGCATTATCGTTGAGCGCGAAGATTCCGGCAAAATTGTACTAAAAGACTTATTTCCGCTAATTGTCAATTGTTTCAGCGCAAGGATGTCAACTTACCATCTGGTTACCGGCTTGCTTCGGTCTTAGATTCCCAATCACCGGGCCTGTTTTTGTCTAATCCGCTCTATATTAATTAACCTCGGAGGTCTAAATGTTTACAAACATTCTTGTACCCTCGGACCTGACGGAAAGAAACCGCAAAGCGATGGATATCGCCGTCGAAATGGCGCTTGAAAACAGAGCTGCCGTTACTCTGCTCCATGTAATCGAAACAGTTGAAGAAGCCGATTCCGAGGACTTTCAGAAATTTTACAGGCAACTTGGAGCTCGAGCCGGCAGGAAAATCGATAAACTCATAGCCGATTACAGCCGCGAAGGCCTCTTAATGGAAAAGCACATACTTTACGGCAGACGGGTTTATCAAATAGTCAATTTTGCGGTCGCACACGGTGTCGATTTGATTATAATGAGCTCACACAAACTCGACCCCGAAAACGTCACCGAAGGCTGGGGGACAATCAGCTTCAAGGTCGGGGTCCTTTCCCACTGTCCGGTTATGCTTGTAAAGTGAAAAGTCCCGTGACAAGAACAATAATGCACCTGGACATGGACGCCTTTTTCGCCGCCGTGGAACAGTCGGACAACCCGGAGTTGATCGGAAAGCCGGTACTGGTGGGCGGCGCAATGCGCGGGGTGGTTTGCGCGGCGTCCTACGAGGCCAGGCGCTACGGCGTTCATTCAGCTATGCCTGTTTTCCAGGCGAAAAAGCTTTGCCCGCAGGGGGTTTTTCTTCCCGTCCGGATGGGCCGTTATAAAGAGGTGTCCCGCGTTGTCATGGAAATCCTGCGCGGGATATCGCCCGTTGTCGAACAGGTATCAATCGATGAGGCTTTTGCGGACATTACCGGGACGGAAAGGCTCCACGGTCCTTCAAATGCCCTGGCCCATCGTGTAAAAGCGGCGATCCGCGAAGCCACCTCCCTTACGTGTTCAATCGGAATAGCGCCAAACAAATTTCTCGCCAAAATCGCCTCGGATTTCAAGAAGCCCGACGGACTGACGATACTTGAAGAAGAACAGGTCAAAGGATTTCTGCAACTTTTGCCGGTTGGTAAAATTCCCGGAGTGGGCAGGAAAAGTGGGGAAGATCTTCGCAAGCTGGGCATTGTTTTTGTCTCGGACATTTTGAAGTTTCCAGCGCAGTTGTGGGAAAATAAATTCGGTAAATGGGGAGCGGCCCTCTACGCAAAGGCGCAGGGAATAGATAATTCTGCGGTCGAGCCTTACAGCGACCCCAAATCTATCAGCTCCGAACATACCCTTGCCGAAGACACCGGCAACGTCGCCGAGCTTGAGAAGATGCTTCTGTCTCAGGCCGAGGAAGTGGGCCGGGAAATTCGCAAACTCGGGTTCAAGGCAAGGACGGTGATTCTGAAAATAAAGCTCTCCGATTTCAAAACGATCACCAGGAGCCGCACCCTGCCGGAGCCCTTCGATACCACGGACGTTCTGTTCCACACCGGACATAAGCTCTTGTCGGACCTGAAGCTCACGCAAAAGGTGCGCCTGATAGGAATAGGCGTATCCAACTTTGCTTCGGGCCCCAGTCAGATGACTATTAATTCATCAAGGGAAAAAACCGACAGGCAGGGGCGCCTCGACCGTGCGCTGGACCAAATCCACAGCCGCTTTTGCGGCAATAAGATCGTGCGCGGCCGAATGATGGACGATGTCTGAGTTTTTGTACCAAGTTGCTTTCAAAGAGTAACGAATAACCTTAAACTGAGCGGGGGAAAGTTTCCCCCGCACCCCCGCAGGATTTCGGCCACGCGCTGACGCGCGAGGCCGATCGCTCGGCGCTGTCGGCGGCAAGCCTCCGCATGCGCGGGGCCGCCGCCGCAGCGCCATATTGAGCCGCGTAGCGGCGAGGGGGTGTGGGGGGCTGGCTCCCCACGCTCTTGAAGAATATCACTTGATACTTTCTTGAACGCAACTCGGGATTGCTTGGAATCGAGGAGGACTAAACTTGCCCGGCAAAAAATATAGATATCTTCGAGAGGACTTCGGTGAACTTCCCATACACCTTGAACATCTGGACATATATCTCAACTTCCTGAACGACAGGGTCGAGGCTGCAAACTGCCTCCGGATGACTGCCGCGCAGGAGCTTGACGGGATTGAACTGGATGCCGGCGGCCTTGAAATAGTGAGCGTCGAATGGTGCTCCGGCCCCGAATCAGCCGGGGACCCTCTTCGGTATGAATATTTGGCCGGGCAAAACAAGCTGATCGTCCTGCTGCCGCGCAAAGTATCTACTGGAGAAATATTTTCGGTGCGCACAAAAAGCGTGTGCCATCCTTCGGATCACCTCCTGGAAGGCATCTACAAGGACGTCACTCCACCCGGGGCCCCGCAGCAGTATATGTCCCAGTGCCAGCAATGGGGCTTTCAGAAAATAATGCCCATCTTCGACGACTGCCGCGCCAAGTGCACGATGAGAACGACCCTGGAAGCCGACATCGCCTATACTCATCTCATAAGCAACGGAGATATTGACCCTGCAACCAACCCGGACGGCGTTCCCGTTCGCAGGCCCGGTCAACCTGACCGGCAGACCATCACCTTCAACAATCCAATTCCGATGCCCCCTTACCTTTTTATCGCCTGCGCGGGGACGTGGGATGTTCTCAGGGACCGTGTAGTATATGATGACGGCCGCGCCGTAAATCTCGCATACCTTGTTCCTCCGGGCGAAATCAGCGGCGTGCAGGTCCCGATGAAAATCCTGAAAAAATCGGTCCTGTGGGTCAAAACTACCCAGGACTATCAATACACGGGAGATACCTATCGCACCATCTGCATGGGCAGGTCCAATTTCGGAGGCATGGAAAACGCCGGAAACACCACAATCGTCACTGATGCGGCCCTTGTCGGCGAGCATTCGCTCGACCAGTCCCTCCTTTACGCCCACGCAGTGATAGTACACGAGTTCGAACACAACCAGTGCGGCAGTGAAACGACCATGGAGACCCCCTTTGACGTCTGGCTCAATGAGGCCTTCACCGTGGACGTGGAAAGGCAGTTCATGGCGCAGGTTTTCGATCCGGCAGTGGTAAGGCTCAACCAGGTCGAAAGCATTCGAAGTCCGCTCCTCGGCCCGCTGGCCATAGAGGACTCCGGACATGCCGGCCGCATCGTGCGCGAGGGCTTCAATGACCCTGACGAACTGATAGACGGGGTCACCTATGTCAAGGCGGCGGAAGTTATCCGCATGCTCCGCCTGCTGCTGGGAGATGAAAGGTTCAAAGCCGGCAAGACGCTCTACTTCACGCGCTACCGTTTTAAGAACGCAAATACCGACCAGTTTTTCGAATGCTTTGAAGAGGTGTCCGGCAGGCGGCTCGATCAGTTCAAAAAGCAATGGCTTTACAGGGTCGGCTACCCCAAGGTGCGCGCGACAACTTTCCGGGACCTTGAAAAGAAGACCTTTAAAATCGTTTTGCGCCAGGAAAATGATGAAGAAAAACCCCCCTTTGTCGTTCCTATCCGGCTCGCGCTTGTCGATTCATACGGCAAGGACATTCCGGGGACAGATCGGGTGTTCGAGTTGAACGAACCACAGGCCGAACTTACTTTCGAAAACCTCCGGGAACCGCCCGCTTTTGCATCGATTAACAGGGATTACTCCTTCTACGGTACTTTCGAAGACCAGAGCGCGGACGCCGATACGTTCATCATGCAGGCAAGGTTCGACCCGAACTTTTACTGCCGCGTCAACGCAATGCGCATGCTCACCGATATCGAACGCAAAAAACTCCTCAATCCCGGCGAGACAAAAAAAATAGGTCCCCTATGGCTGGGGCTGTATGGAGAAATCCTTTCGGACAGCTCCCTTCCACCCGCGCTCAAGGCTTTTTTCCTCAGAATCGACGAACAGCCGATGGACAGGACGTACAGCGCATGGTTCCCCGAACTTGTCGATGCGAGGGAAAAACTGATGCTCTCCGTCCATAATCTCTATCGGCAGGAATTACAGGAGCAGTTCGACCGTCTTGACACCTACGCGCCGTGGTCTGCCGAAACAGTGCTGGACGGGCTCGAAGACAGGCTGCTCAAAAACGTGCTCCTTGAGTTGATAACCGTAAAGGAAACCACTCTGGGCCACGTGACCATACTGGATCATTTCCGCCGCGCCACTACCGCAAATGACAAGGTTTCCGCCCTGCTCGCCCTCAATTGCAGTTCAGCCCCCGAAAGGCTTGATGTTCTGGAGGAAGTTTACGGCCGGTGGCATTCGAATATAACGGGATATGCCAATTACCTCCGTGTTATCGGCAGCGGAACATGCAAGGACGTGTTCGAACAAATCGAAAAGGAGCGCAACAGGTCGACTTTCCAGATCACTCAGCCGACCTGGTGCCGCGCGCTTTTCCTGAGCATGGCCAACAATAACAAGGTGATCTGGAACGAACGGGGAGTAAACTGGATTGCCGACAGGGTCATCGAGCTTGCGCCGATAAACTACACGAACGCTTCGCGCATGTTGAACACATTTCAGCACGTCGGCAAGATGAAGTCCGGTCTCCAGGGCCTGGTGACCGCCGCCCTGGAGCGGGTCGCCTCCAATGTTTCCGATCAAACCAGCCCCGCCGTCCACCGTCAGGCAAAGGGATACCTGGCAGCCACCACAGAGGCACAGAGGGCATAGAGGCAACAATGAGAATAAAGGCGCGGGGGATGATCCCCCGCACCCCGCAAATCCGGCTACATGCGGCGCCCTCACAAAAAAATCGGGCGCGAACTTGAAGCGTCGAACGCCGGTTCGAATTCTTAGCGCGAATCCGAACGAAGTGAGGGTTCCGCACGCCGCCGGGTAGCCGGCGAAGCGCGAAAGAACCCGAAAATAGCGAGGGTTCCTCTGTGCCTCTGTGGTGCAATCCTGGATTATATCGAGGATGAATGCTGGGCATTAGATAACCCCGGCAAAAACTGATAGCCGAGGTTTATGGTTGGTTAGATATAACCTGAAAAGATTGAATAAAGCTGCCGTAGGGCCATGGGTCCCCTCGCGCAGCGGTTTGTTGTCAATTCCCTTATTGCCCTGGGGGCCAGGGACTAGGCACATAGAGCCCATTGTTCGGGATACTGTCATCATTGTAGGCCCGCCAGTCCATGTCTCTGTTATTGTAACTGGAGCTGGAGAACCAGTTCCCGTTGCATGGATTACAGCCACAATCCGCCAGAGCGCTGAAAAGACCGCCGCTCGCCAGGACCAGCGAAAGCGCCAGTACGAGAATCAGTTTTTTGCTCATTTCCATTTCCTTCCTGAAAATAGAATAATCATTCTTATGAATGCAACAACCATCTAAGAATGCTGTATAAAAGGTCTTTTAAAGGAAAATAAGAGCAGTTTCGATTGCTGTCAACGGCCTGGCAAGATGAAAACAGGCCTCCACCGCCGGGTGACCGCCGCCCTCGAGCGGGTCGCCTCCAATGTTTCCGGCCGGACCAGCCCCGCCGTCCACCGTCAGGCAAAGGGATACCTGGAAGCATGAGGCCTCCCACAGCAGGACTGAGGGCCTCCGGCCCTCAGTCCTGTTTCTCTACATGGCTGCGCGCACGGTCGCCGTTTTTGTTCAGCCCTCAGTCCTCAGTCCTGTTTCTAACCGGCGCCGTGGTTTATCAATACTGTCCTTTGTCCAGATTGTTGTTATTAAGAGCCGGCGGGTTGTCTGGATTCGGCCTGTCCAAGTCTTTTGCGCACGAATTGCACCAATTAAAGCAAGAGGGGAAGTGCCAGCCGCAAGTAGTCAAGTGCCAGTTACAAGGGTTCCAGTTTAAATGCCAGCCGCAGGGATTACAGCCACAATCCGCCAGCGCGCTGGAAAGGCCGCCGCTGACGAGCACCAGCGAAAGCGCCATTACAAGAATCAGTGTTTTGCTCATTTCTATCTCCTTAACATCCAAATTGTCATTTTTCTTTAATGAAACGACCACCCGAGAACGCGTTACAAAAACTCCTTAAAAAAAACGTAAAAGCAGTTTCAATTCATGTCAACGGCCCAGGAATCGGATACGGCCTTTTTCCGTGATATCATATGGTCGGAACAATGTATAAAATGTGGGAAAGCTTTCCCGGTCCCAAACCTGTCCGGCGCACCTCCCGAGCCGGCGTCTGCTCCGTTCAGGAGTCCTCCAGCCCCCGACCCGTCTCGCGGGTGGGTGGGCCGTCGAGAATGAGCGGTCGGCCGTCGCGCCGCGCGCTCTCACTTGGCTATCAGGACTGACCTATAAGCTTCGCTACCTGAGGACTGAAAAAGGCGTAGGGGCCGCAGGTGGGGTGCTGAACCATTTTATCCGTTCCAAGTCTGAAACTGCAAAAACCAGTCTCATCGACGCTACAGTTGCATATTCTATTGGGAAATTGTAGGGTTTTGCGGCCTTCAGGAGTGCAGCGGAGGTTTTTCAGGCAAAAATTCGATCCAATATGCAGTTTGAATGCCGAGCGAAGAAGTTGATGCATTATTCCGGCTGAGACAGGGGGCACCAATGAAAAAGTTATTGTCATTATCCGGTTGGTTCCCAATCACAGTGATTTTGGCAGCGCTTATCCTATCTTCCTGCGCAACCGGGCCGCCCACTGCTGAACAGCCCAAGGCACAAGAGCAAGCGCGAGGTGCTCAGGATGAAGCCAGAAGACAGGCAGAGGAGCTCAAGCATGATGCCTGGCGTTCCGCCGGTCTAGTACAAAAGGAGATCCAGGTCAACAGTGACCGGATCGTATACCTGGAAGGAGGTCAAGGGGAAACGGTGCTGCTCTTGCACGGATACACCGCCAATAAGAACCACTGGACGTTTTTCGCGAAACAACTGACCCCGAATTACCATGTCGTGATCCCCGATCTGGCCGGTTTCGGCGAGAGCACGAAACGGTGGGACGCAAATTACAACATAGACAGCCAGGTGAAACGTCTCGACCGGTTCGCCGAGGCCTTGCAACTCAAAAGGTTCCATTTGGTAGGAAACTCTATGGGGGGAACGATTGCGGCCGTCTATAGCGCAAGGGTCCCTCAGAAAATATCGACTTTGGCCCTCCTTGCCCCCGCTGAACTCCAGACGGCGAAAAAGTCCGAGGTCATGTTCAAGTTGGAGAATTATGGGGACAATCCCTTCCTGATCAGCAACCCTGATGACTTCGAAAAGATGCTCCCTCTTCTTTTCGTCAAGACCCCGCCGATGCCCGACTCCATCAAGAAGGTGGAGATAGCCCAGGCCATGGCCGATAGGAAGTTCAACGAAAAAATCGGATTGGACCTCTTCCATGAAGCATTTGCCCTGGAACCTTCCCTGCCCATGATCCAGGCGCCGGTACTTATTATCTGGGGGGACCATGACAGGATTCTCGATGTGTCCGGTGCATCGGTTTTGGATAAGGGCCTCAAAAACCACCGAACAGTAATCATGAAAGAGACGGGGCATGTGCCGATGATGGAAAAACCGCTAGAAACGGCAGCGGCGTACATGAGCTTTCTTAAGAATCAACGGAGTATGTAAGGGGTTCAGCAGATACAAAGCAATGCCATAAGCGTATTCCTGTACCGCAAAGAATACATCCGTTTGTTTGGACAGGCAGACAGAATAACGAAGTGTCCGTTGCATTATCCTGAATTAATACTGTCCTTTGTCCCTATTGTTGTTATTACGAGCCGGCGGGTTGTCCAGGTTCGACCTGTCCTTGTCTGTTCCGCAAGTGCTGCAACTGCTAAAACATGAGGGCAAGTGGAAACAACCGCAATCACAGGGGCTTAGTGGGAAGTTCCAGCCGCAGGAATTACAGCCGGAATCGTCCGCCGCTGTGTAAATGGCCTGCGCTGTGTAAATGCTGCCGCTGACGAGGACCAGCGAAAGCGCCAATGCAACAATAAGTGTTTTGCTCATTTTTATCTCCTGAAATTCGAAATAGTTAATCTTCTAAATTCAACAACCACCCTGGAACGCGTTAAAAAAACCTAAGGGCGGTTTCAATTCATGTCAACGGCCTGGGTTAAAATGCAAGAAGCAGGAAGCAGGGCGCACAAGCTTCTCGCTTCACTCTTCACCCTTCACTCTTCACCGTCCCTATCCCCTCGCCACTCAGTCCTCCGTGGCGCGTACAACCCGGCGAAACACCACTCCAAGATTGCCCAGCGCCGGGCCGCAGGCCGCGCGTACAACCCGGCGAAACACCACTCCAAGATTGCCCAGCGCCGGGCCGCAGGCCGCGCGTACAACCCGGCGAAACACCACTCCAAGATTGCCCAGCGCCGGGCCGCAGGCCGCGCGTACAACCCGGCGAAACACCACTTTCAGATTGCCCAGCGCCGGGCCGCAGGCCGCACGTCCAACCCGGCGAAACACCACTCCAAGATTGCCCAGCGCCGGGCCGGGGGCCGCACGTCCAACCCGGCGAAACACCACTCCAAGATTGCCCAGCGCCAGGCCGGGGGCCGCACGTCCAACCCGGCGAAACACCACTCCAAGATTGCCCAACGCCAGGCCGGGGGCCGCACGTCCAACCCGGCGAAACACCACTCCAAGATTGCCCAGCGCCGGGCCGGGGGCCGCGCGTACAACCCGGCGAAACACCACTCCAAGATTGCCCAGCGCCGGGCCGGAGGCCCTCAGTCCTGCTCCCTTTGACTACCGATGCCGATTATGATAGAAGTTTCGGCCAGGATTATGAATAGAAACCCCTTTCGCCTCGGCGTAGGGGTGTGGATTGCAGATTGCTTTAAGCGCCTGGGTGGTGGAATTGGTAGACACAAGGGACTTAAAATCCCTTGGCGCTTGTCGCCGTGCGGGTTCGATTCCCGCCCCAGGCACCACTTTGCAGAGTAAGTCTGCGTACTTTTTTTCTTTATTTCGATCAACTATCCACACCTTTTCAATTCTTACCCGGTTATCTCTGCCTCCGGCAAAGCATTGATGGCGACATCTCCGCCTGCCAAAGCCGAAGCAGGAAGCACCAGGATAGCCCACAATTCAGAAGCGTCGCCGTCCTCCATTACAAACAGCAAAAAGCTATGGTGCTTACCTCCCCTAAACATTCGCGAAAATAGCCCCCCCCACCCCCCATAAATGTCCGCAGATGAGGGTAGGCCCACCCCACGCTGTCCGCCCCCGGACCGATAACTCACTTTTAGACCTTACGCCCTGTTGCGATGCGTGGTGTGCGGCGTGTGGGCGGGCAGGTGTTCACCACTGCCGGTGGCCTCCCTCATGGCACGATGTAGACAAACCGGATGGGCGAAAAGATTAAGATTACCAGATCATATGTCCCGCAGCATAGGTCCACAGTCGGACTCAACATTCCGGCAAGTTGCCAGAATACTTCGATAGAAGCTTGCATACCTGTGGTGTTAGCACTATGATTGGAAATCTAAAACATATCGGGGTCTTGTTGAGATTATAAAAGGCGGAACTAGGGACGAGGCGAAAAGGGGCCGGATTTTCGGAACGGATGACGATATATGGCTGCGCCGCCATTTGGGAGCGGTTGCCGGGGGGCTTGGCGACGGCTTCGTTCCCAGGCGCCCGGCGCTGATAAGGCGGGCTGATTTGCAGAGTAAACGAGGAGGAGGAAAGTTATGGGTAACCTTAAGGTGCGCAAATGCTGCGTGCCGCTTTTGGCGGCGGCTCTGTTTCTGGGGGTCATGGCGCCGGGTTTATCGCAGGCACAGACTCTCAACGTGGACGGCGGCGCCACTTTGAACGTACCCCCCAACCAATCTAACACCACTGAGAATATCGGCGTCAGCTCCACCGGCACTTTGATCCAGACCGGCGGCAGCAATACGGTGACCGTCAACCTCAGCCTGGGCGTCAACCCCGGCAGCAGCGGCACTTACAACCTGGGCGGCACCACCAGCTACCTCCAGGCCGGCGGCACTGAGTACGTCGGCTACTCCGGCACCGGAACCTTCACCCAGACCGGCGGCACCAATACGGCGGCTGGCCCCCTCGTCCTGGGCTACAACGCCGGCAGCAGCGGCACCTACAACCTTAGCGGCGGCTCCCTCTCGGTCCTCGGCGGAGAGTTCGTCGGCGACTCCGGCAACGGCGCCTTCACGCAGAGCGGCGGCACCAATACGGTGGCCGGCAACCTCTTCGTGGGCTTCTTCGCCCCCAGCGCCAGCGGCACCTACAACCTTAGCGGCGGCAGCCTCTCGGTCAGCGGCGATGAGTCGGTCGGCTCCAACTGCACCTTCACCCAGAGCGGCGGCGCCAATACGGTGGGCGGCACCCTATATGTGGGATACTTCGAGAGCTCCTACAACCTGAGCGGCGGCTACCTATCGGTCGGCGGCAATGAGTACGTCGGCAACACCGGCACCGGCATCTTCACCCAGAGCGGCGGCACAAATGTGGTGGGCGGCACCCTCTACCTGGGCTACCTTGGGGGCAGCAGCGGCTCCTACAACCTGAGCGGCGGCAGCCTCTGGGTCAACGGCAATGAGTACGTCGGCGTCTCCGGCAGCGGCACCTTCACGCAGAGCGGCGGCACCAATGTGGTGGGCGGCACCCTCTACCCGGGCGCTGCCGGCTATACTCTTAGCGGCGGCAGCCTCTGGGTCAGCGGCGTCTCGGGCAGCCTGAACAACAACGGTGGCACCGTGAATATGGGGCTACCGGGTGCGGGCAGCGGGACCACCCTGAACATCCTTGACAACTACACTCAGTCTTCCTCCGGCACGCTCGATGTCAGGATATTCTCGACGAGCAGCTACGACAACATGTCGGTGACCGGAGCTGCGGCCCTTGGCGGCAAGGTGGACGTGTTTGTGGCGCCTGTTTACCTGCCGAACGGGACGGTTTTCCAAATCATCCAGGCGGGCAGCATCTCCGGGACATTGACACCTGTGGTTACCGATTCTCTTACCCTGTTCTTTACGGTTAAAGACCCTACTCCTGCTATTTTGGACCTGGTGCTTACGCGGGACTACACCAACGCCGCCCTGGACCTCAACTGGAAGCAGACCGGCGTAGGGGCCATGCTAAACGGCGTGGCCCCCACCGCTACCGGGGACCTCGCCAACGTGCTGAACGTTATAGACTTATTACCAACGGCAGGCGCTGTGGGTAACGCGTTGCAGCAGATCTCTCCCGACAAGGTCCAGGCCCTGTCCGACTTGAGCTTAACTGTGGTTGGAACGCAGACGCAAAGCCTGTCCCGCCGGATGACCAACCTGCGCTACGATATCGACGATATGGGAGGTGCGGGCGGCGCCGGCTCCTACGTCCTGAACGGCTGGAGCTTGTTCGTCGATCCTTCCGGGTTTGCAGGCACGAGGAGCACCACGATGGACCGGACAGGCTATGACTTGAGCGGCGAGGGCTTCACCATGGGGATGGACCGCAAGGTGGCGGATAACCTGCTTGTCGGGCTGGCAACCGGCTATACGCACGCCACTGCATCTTTCTCAGGCTCCGGGGGCAGTGCCGATCTCGACCTCGTGCCCATCTCGCTCTACGCGGCCTACATGCCCCAGAGCTTTTACATCTTCGGCACCGCCGGCTATGCCCTGAACCTCTACGATCTGGACCGGCTGATCAGCTTCAGCAGCCCGGGCGGCAGTGTATCCCGGGCGGCGTCGAGTTCCCCCATGGGGAACCTGTTCAACTTTTACGGGGAGGCGGGCTACGACGTGAAGTTCAAACCTTTGGTGGTCACGCCCATCGTGTCCATGGGCTACTCCCACCTCGGGATCGATAGCTTCACGGAGAGCGGCGCCGGCTCTCTTGACCTGAATGTCTCCAGCCAGAGCATCGACTCGGCGCAATCGGGCGTGGGCGTCAGGATCGCGGCGCCAGCCGCTTCGGACCTTATGAAAGCAGTGCCGCAGGTGTTTGCCACGTGGCAGCACGAGTTCTGTGACGGCAAGCAGGATATAAATGCCAGCCTTATTAACACCCCGGGGGCCTCCACCTTCGGCTGGGAGACCGAAGGTGGCAATAGGAACTTCGCGAACGTAGGCGGGGACCTCAGCATGTTTGTCAGGAAGGACCTCTCGGTCCATTTCAGCTACAACGCCGAAGTGGGAGGGGGCGACATCACACATATCTTCAGCGCGGGCTTGCGCTGGCAGTTCTGAAAAAGGGCGCCGGCCCGGATGGGTAATTAAGCAGCATTATTCCCGTTAGAATGTGCAGGAGACAAGCAGAAGAATGGCCAGCGTCGAATGTCGATCTCAGGTCTAAAGAAGGCAAAGATAAAGGTAGGGGATGCAGATCGCATTCAACAGATTAATCAATTGGTTTTGTGCCAAAAATCTTGAGGCACTCTGGGGGTATGGGCGAACCCGCCCAAAGGCGGGCCGGGTGCTACTCGCCCCCATTGAGACTAAGTTTTCCTAACTGGACCCTCGTGCGTGCGCATGGTGGTTGGCGGCCTGGACATTAGCCCCTCTCCCATCCCTCCCCCCCCTTCTGAGTACGTCCTGCGTCGAGATCGTTGACTGTGTGGCATCCTGGCGCTGTAGTGGTAGTTTATTATTCATGAGTAGACCTCTACGCATAGAGTTTCCTGGCGCATGGTATCATGCGATGAACCGTGGCCGTCGTCGCGAGCGGGTGTACGAAGACGATGCCGATTATCTTGGCTTTGTCGCACTGCTGCAGGAAGCCGCCGGTTTGTGGGATGTCAGGATAGGCGCCTTCTGCCTGATGGCCAATTACTACCATTTATTGATTCATACTCCTTTGGGAAACCTCTCCCGGTGCATGCGCCACATCAACGGGGTCTATACGCAGCGGTACAACAGGGCCCACGGCCTTGACGGACAATTGTTTCGCGGCCGTTTTAAAGCCATTGTAGTGGATGGAGACTCTTACCTGCTCCAGTTGGTCCGATACATACACAGAAATCCCGTACGGGCAGGCATCGCGGATCGACCGGAACTTTACAGGTGGAGCAGCCACTTGGGCTACCTGTCCACGGCAAGTGAATGGAACTGGCTTTACAAGGATTTCTTTCTCTCTATACTCTCCCCTCGCAAAAGAGGCCAACGGGCGGCGTACCGTCGGTACATGGGTGAAGAAGACAACGAAGAGATCACGCGAGTCTTTAGCGGCCGGAAATGGCCGCCTATACTTGGCGATGAGGCGTCTATCAATCATTTGAAGGCACGTTTTTTCGAGCAAAAGACTCATCCGCAGGTACCTTATTCCCAGTCTCTTGCCCCACAAGCCCTGAGAATAGTGCAAGCTGTGTGTTCCCATTACCAAATTGACGAGTCTGAGCTGGTCAAATGCCGAAGGGGACGATTTAACGAACCGCGCGCCGTGGCAATCCACCTGATTCGAACCATGCGAAAAGACAGTTTCGCAGCCATTGGATTTCAGTTCGGCCTGAAAAGTTACAGTGCAGTCGGCGGGGTGCTTGACTCGATACGAAAGCGCCTGGCGTCGGACCATGAACTCGGTGAGCGTTTCCGGCATATCCAAAAAGCTGTTACATAAGGTCAAACGGAGACTTGACCCCTTTTCTTTTGAAGCTTATCAAAATTGCCGGTGTGGTAACCTCACATAACCGCACATAACCTCACCTCAAAGATGCTGCCCGGAATGGATGACACGGCCGGGTCGTGATCGTCGCCCCCAGGTGCATCGTGGTGGTTGCCGTCCGCACCGTCGCCGCCCTCACCCCCACGACCATGGATGACATTGCCGGTATGGTGATCGCCGATTGCAGGCGTTCCCTGCCGCACCGTCGCCGACGCCGTCCATTGCAAACAGCAAAGAGCTATGGTGCTTACCTCCCCTGGACATTCGCGAAAATAGCCCCCCATACCCCCCATAAATTTGCCCATAAGAAGGACGGCGGGCACAGCATGGGGTCACCGGCACTGCCAACCGATTTTTCGAAAAATACCGTTAAGATATCTCTTGCATGTCCGATCTGAAAATCGTAAGGTTTTTACGGGATTCAGGGTCACAGCCGAAGTTTTTCGGGCAAAAATCCGATCCCAACATGCGGTTTAGATGCCGAGCGGAGAAGTTGATGCATTATTCCAGATTAAATCTATGTGCTCGGCATGCCAATGCAGGTTTTATCCTATCGTGCTACTTATATCTGGGGCGAAAGCGGACATTGATTCATTATGTTTTTCACCAGACTGGACGGAGGGAAGAGCTATGATCGGCATGTCTTTAGTAAAAGCGGCTGCTTGGGATTATTTAGAAACCATTAAGGAACTCGCAGCCAAATGTGCGAAAGTCAATCTTTCGGCGCGTTTGGCCGGCTGCGCCATCGTCATCATCGCGGCGGCGTTCGCCTTCGCACCGTCGAGCGCACAAGCGCAGTTCCTTGGTGCAGACGCCGCTAACTCCGGCAGCGCCGACGGCGCGACCGCCACCGGCACCCTCAGCATGGCGGTGGGTCCTTTCTCGATCGCCAACGGCAACAACAGCACGGCGGTGGGTATTGTCTCGACCGCCTCCGGCGAGTACAGCACGGCGGTGGGTGCTGGCGCGTACGCCGCCGGCTATAACAGCACGGCGTTGGGTGTTGCCTCGACCGCCGGCGGCGCCAACAGCACGGCGTTGGGTATGCTCTCGACCGCCAGCGGCTTGAGCAGCACGGCAGTCGGCATGAACGCAAATGCGGCCTACGCCAACTCCGCCGCCTTCGGCTCTGGCGCCGCCGCCACGGCCGCGAACCAGCAGATGTTCGGCACGGCGGGCAATACCTACACTACGCCGGGCATTACCTCGGCGGCCAGCAAAGCCGCGCAGACCGGACCGGTCCAGCTCGTCACTTCGGATGCAGGCGGCGATCTCGCGACCGGCACTCTTTCGAGTCTCGGCGTCGCTTCCTCGGCAGACATTGGCGCAATCAACAGCCAGCTCGCCGGGCTCAACGCGAGCATTAATAACGTCGCCAACCGCGCCTATAGCGGCGTCGCCATGGCCTTCGCCATGGCCGGGGTGCCTACTGTCCTGCCGGGCGAAACATTTGTTACGACCATGAACTACGGCACTTTCGAGAGCGAAAACGCGCTCTCCTTTAACGGCGCCATGCGCGTGACCGACCACATCCAATTCGATGCCGGTATTGCATATGCGCCCGGACCCGGGGATCGTCGGCGCCCGCGCCGGCGTGCGCTTTGGGTGGTAGCAGCAGGTGCTCAGGCCCAATGTTGCGCATTCATGACATGGAGGCGAAGGACTTGGCGACACCGCTACGAACGCTGATGCTTGCATTGCTGCTCGCCGCAGGCACCGCCGGCTGCGCGTCCGCTGCTCAGCCGCCCGGACCGGGATTGCCATCCGAGCAGCGCCGGCAGACCGCGCAAAAGCCGGCGCCGGAGGCCGGATTGCAACCTGCTTCGTCCATCCCGCTGGAACAGGCGCTCTATCTCATTCGCTCTACACTGATGACGCTCAACGACGCCAACCACTCGGGCAACTACACCGTGCTGCGCGACCTTGCCGCGCCTGATTTCCAGGCGAAAAACACCGCCGCCGATCTCGCACAGATATTCTCCGACCTGCGCCGCCGCAACTTCGATCTGTTCGCCGCCTCGATTGCCGCGCCACAGCTCACAGCGGTGCCCGCGCTCGACTAGCGCGGCATGCTGCATCTCACGGGCATGTACCCGACGCGGCCGTTGCAAATTCATTTCGATTTGATCTTTCAGAACGTCGCCGGGCAATGGCGCCTGTTCGGCATCTCTGTCGCGACGCCGGAAGCGCCGCCGGCGGATCGCAAGACCACGCCTGCTAAAGAGAAATAGTTGTCCTTTCAACCCTTACAGGTTTCGGGCTGGGTCTGCAACCGACGATCCGGCAGCGCCGTGGGGGAAGTATCGTCTCCGCCGTCCACCTCCCCAGGGCGTTCGCGAAATTCGCCGCCGTCCCCCCCATAAACCACACCACGCACGTAAGAGGCACCCGTCATTATCCTTGAACGCTCCGTAACGAATTTGGACAGAGGGGACCCGCTCCGAATCTAGGGGCTGGGTCACGGCAGGGAATGCTGCAACACCTCTTGCATTGGACGAAGGAGAATCCCTCAGAATCTAGGGACGGGGCTGACTGCGGCCTTCGGTAAAGCACCCACACACCTGAGGAAAAAACTTAACTCAGCCTTCAATACTTATTTTAAAGCATACTAGATATAGTATATTATAGGACTTAAATTAGTTTGTGTAGGGTAGTATAACCCCTCACGTCTTAAAAAAGGAGGAAAACATGTTGCTAGACCCGAGGATCGTAACAACTACGTTGGGAGAAGCCGCGAGTGAGATTTCACGGAAGTATAATCTCCCGTTTGGCTTCAAGATTCGCTTTCAGTTGAGAGGTAAAGCGATCAGATCGGACAAAAAGATTGAATGGCGGCCAATGAGCGTAAGACCACGCAGTGACTGGACAATCAAGGACTTTACGGATTTTATCCGGACGCGAATCGGTGGGTTGCAATACGACGATATAGTTTTACTCGATTTGAGCAAAACTCCAGTCCCGAAAATGACACACCTCAGTACAGTTAAAGAAATGGATGGAATCCATACTACTCAAGAGGAAGAAATTCGAGAAATATGTGAAACTGCTAGGAAGGGTATACGGGCACTCATCAGATTCGATCCCGAAAATGCTTCGGTTTTGGCAGTTTTTATTGACGTTTTGCTCGATACCTTTAAGATCAAAGCCGTGGAGAAAGCTATATCAAAGGCTCGAAAGCGGCTAGAAGAAACAGAGGATGAAGCGTAGTCCTGAAGAAAAGGCTGAAGAAAAGGAAGAAAAGGGTAGAGTAGAGAGCAGGCTTTGAGCCTGCTCTCTACTCTACCCTTTTCTCAAGCTTTATCAGGCAAGCAAGGTAAAAATCACTTGTGAGCTGCGAAATTCCATTGTATTTTTCGCAGTTAGACATTGGTGATGAGCACTGCGCCTCCTCATAGGGCCTCTCTCTGCAACTGCCCAATTAGGCGTTAAGGCTTTCTTATGCCTGTCAGTGCCAGGATTTAATCCATTACAAAATAATGGAGGCATTCAATGGAGGGCGTTACGCAAAAACCGAGTCAGTCGATTACTTACAAACAGCTAGGATTACTGCTAATATGTTTTATTTCAGGTTTCATTTCTGCCCTATTATTGCAGAATTCCAAAATGTCTTCCCAAATAACCTTCACAACAACAGAACTCATCGGATTTGTAATAGGCTTAATTTTGGCCGGTGCATCAATAGTTCTTGCCATTGCGGCAATTAACCTTGGCAAATCATCGGAACAGTCGGTCATTAAGAGGAGCGACGAAAGTATTAGATTGCAAAATGATGTGTTCATTAAGACAACTGAAGCTTTACAGAGGATTGAAGCCTCGACAGGTGTTACAGAAAAGCGGCTAGAGGATATCATTTCTGGACGCGTAGGTGACATATCTCACAAAATTGCCCAATTAACCACTACATCAAAGGGTCTTACAATTAGCCGAGAAGATATTGAAAAAGAGATAAAAAGCTCTATTCTTAACGAACTACATGGCACCATCTCAGGTCGTGGCGAACGCTCTGACGACACCTTAACGCAGACAATAAAGGATCGAGAACAGCGCTATAAATCATATCAAAAACGTGCATTAGATGTTTTTGCCAAGCGTGACGATATGCGTGCCACCAAGCTAGGCGACGGTGAGTGGACAGGACAAGGCTTAGATCTTTACGATGGGATCTTTGTTTGCAATAATCAAAATATCGGTGTATCAACATTTACAACAGATGCTTTCAATACTTCTTCTCCTTTTTTCGCAACATACCTTACTAATGTTGCCATTAGTATATTAGATCGCACAGTTCAATATGTCATCTTGATATTTGATTCTGACGCCTCTCGTCAGAAAGACATTGAGACATTTGTTGCAGCACGCTTATCTTATTTTAAAGATGATACAGCTTCGCATGTAAGGATAATAGCTACACCCATAGACGCCTTGGACCAATTAATCAGTGACTATCAGGTGCAGCCCTGCGCAATTCAATCTGTTAACAATGCCGGAGCTTAGTTCTATAAGGGGGCAAAAGGGGTCGGGCCGCGATAACTGACTACAATTACGTGACAAAGGTCTAATATCATGGCTTATATGAGGCTTAGAACTGTATTTTTAGGGTCAAAAACGATCATCTAACAAAAGCGGGAATTGCTTTTGCCATGGTCAGAGCCAAACGACACTTCCTACTCGGATACGCCTGGCGAACCCCAAGCCCGGCTTAGAGCTATCATTTTGGAGTGAAAACAAGCTTTTAAGCCCTCGTAAGGCATGTGTTTCTGACATTTATCCATAGAAAGCGAGTTATTACCTTGGCCCGACCCGTTTGAACACTGATTGATGATCCAAGATCGTCTCGACATACGGATCATTCGCTGCTTCAGCTGCTGCGCCAGAGAGTCTATCAGGTTGCGGCAGGCTATGAGGACTGTGATGACGCCAATCACTTGAGGGTGGACCCTGTACTCCGATTGGCCTTGGGGAAAGAACATGAAAGCGGTGCCGGCCAATCCGCACTCTGCCGGATCGAGAACAAGATTCTCGCAACACGCGAGGGTTTAAAGGCCCTCGAAAATGCGCTCAGCCGATCCGCCGATAGCTGCGCTTATCGCCATCAAAGCCACACATCCCAAAAAAATCTTGCCCCGGAGTGCGACGTTTAACTTTTTGATTCCATGACCTTTGGTGATTATAGTGGACCCAAATGTCTCCTAATGATCCCTGTTATTTCTGTATTTTTCGATTAATTGCCCCGCCCGCTGAGCGAGGTTGGCGGACTCGGGCTTCGATATCTGTTCGTCGGCGCCCACGGACTGCCCCTTGTGGATCAGTTTATCGTTGATAAGCGATGAGAAGAGCACAACGGGCAGTGCCTTGAGCACCTGGTCCTGCTTTACTGACTGACACAGTCTGTAGCCGTCCATTTGCGGCATTTCGATATCGGAGATGACAATATCGATGTAATCGTAAATTGGGCGTTTCTCCTTTTGCGACAGGGTTTTCAATTCCTTGAGGTATTCCCATGCTTCGCTTCCATCGCTTTTCGCCCGAATAACGAAGCCGGCCTGTTCAAGTTTTCTGGAAAGAATTTTTCTGATCGGGGAAGAATCATCCACTATCAGCGCCTTGTAATTAAGATCGACGTTTGTGGGGGGGATTTCAACATCATCTCTGATCGCATATTGAGGATTCAGTTCGCCGAGAATCTTCTCCATGTCGAGGATTAATATGTTTCGGTCCTCCATCTTGACAATGCCTGTAACCGAATTGGTCATGCCGTTCAGAAATTGGCCGGCAGGCTCTATTTGTTCCCACATCAGACGATGGATTCGGTTCACGCCTGAAACAACGAAAGCAAGGGTAAATTTATTGAATTCGGTCACTATGGTTAACGGATTTATCTCCTCTTTGGGCTTGTTCTTTCCGAGTTGGATCGCCAAATCTATGATGGGGACAACCCTGTCCCGCGAAAGGAACGTCCCCAGGAAGCCCGCAGGCGCCTCGGGCAGAGAAGTTGCCTTTGGCTTGCGAATGATTTCCACTACCTTGGCCACATTGATTCCGTAGCAGCCTCGGTAGACTTGCGCACCGATAATTTCATCGATATAGAATTCCACGATTTCCATCTCGTTGGTGCCGGTGGTAAGAAGTATATTCGTGTTATGAGCCATAAAACCTTCCCATTCTAATCAGCGGACAGGGGGATTTCCCAGGACACCAAGCAATAAAAACTGATTACCCTGACGTCCACATTTTCCGACATAAAAATCATAAGGTTTTCAGATCGGACAGGCAAGAGATATCTCAATGAGACCGGTTTTTGCAATTTCATGACGCACCTCCATCCCAGGAGTTTTATAGCCCGCTTTCCGCCATCGGGGCGTGTACAACAGCGTCCGCCGTCCACGTCCGCCGTCCACCTCCCCAGGGCGTTCGCGAAATTCGCCACCGTCCCCCCCCACACAACCGTCAGCATCCAGGGCAGGCGCGTCATTGCCATGCGTTCACCGGCAGGGATGCGGTGTAGAGAGGGCTGCAACCGACGATGATGAAATAAAAGTTATCAATTCAGATATTTCGGAAGTGAGGTGTATCTCTGATCGCCGAATGGAGACAACTTAGCACATTGACGAAGATTTTCTACATTGGCGGGCTGGTTAGCTTTCCGGGTCCGGCCATTACGATCTTAACCGGAATGACCAGCATTAACCGGGATGAGATGCCGCCAGCAGAATGATCGCATCGCCTACGGCGTCCCACAGGCAGGTTAAGAAAACGAATCCGACCAGGGCATTGAATGACCAGCGAATTGGCGCCTTCTTGTACGCCATGAGATATGTCTTCCTGACCCTGGAATAGCCGATGCAGATAAAAGTGAACACAGCCATTTCAGCGAAAAAGAAAGCGAGATCATTCCGGAGAAGAAGCCTCGTTACAGGGTTCCTCTCATACACCAGGCAGGCGTAGTTATCAAGAGCATACAAGGTGATGAAAATCGCAACAGTTTTAAATACCATTGCGGAAGAAATCAGGCAATCCTGGATTACAGTTTTGCTTTTCGTGCAATGGCTTGATACTGATCCGGCCGGGTCCGACATCCTGCCCCCATTCTTGATGTGAACAGAAAAAACCAAGTGGTTACAAGATACTGGCAACCCGGCTATCTTTTCAGACCCGCAGCTTTCCGTCCCCGCTTCTCAGCGGGTTTGGCATTTCAGTATAGGGTAGTATAGGAAAAAACATCCCTCATGTAAAAGGGGATTTTAGCGGGTAGGAGTTAGGTAAAATAGCTATACACAATGATTGCAGTGAGTAATTATTTGAGATAGATATGAATAAATACAGATATCTTATCCATGCCTAGCGTTACTTAAATGAGAATCATTATCTTTCGACCGATGAAATGATGCTTCCTCCCTACTCCCCGTGGATAATTCCGAATTAGCCGCCGTCGCCCCCCCACAACCGTCAGCGTCGAGGGCATGGCGGCCATGGCCGTGCGGTCACCGGCAGGAGTGCGGCGCTAAGGGGGCTGTAACCGACGATCCGGCATGGAAAACTTTGTATATTGTGGCAACCTATCGTATATTGAGGCAATGTATCCTGGGGGGGGGAGGAAAAGGAGATGGAGGAGAGAAGGAACGAGCGATTTGCAGTACCAGGGGGTCTATCCGTCAGCTTTTCTACCAATGATGCGCCAAACATAACCAGACTGGCCGAGATTATCGACGTTAGCATGGGTGGTTTGGCAATCAAGTACAGGTCCAGGAGAAATTATACGGACGGGCTTGCCAGGCTCACAATATTGGCCGGCAATGACCTGACACTGTCCTGCCAACGCGTCTATGATGGTGAGGGAACCTGGGAAGGACATGATTCTATTTCGCCGGTTAGGCGATGCGGCGTGAAGTTCGCCAATCTCTCAAAAGGGCAGATTCGCCAGCTTAGGAACTTTATCCGGGATTATACAGATGCTCCTCCCCTACACCCATAGTTGGACACATCCCGCTATTTAAAGATTAGTTTTCCAAAAACAGGCATTTTTTGTGCTTAAAAGGCCATTATGGGGCCGGAAATCATTGCTGTAAGAAGTCCGGTCAAGAGGCCGGGGCGAGCACAAAGCACGCCCCCTACCGAGAGGAAAGGCAAGGGAATAGCCTTCTGTCTGTCTATATCCAGAAACCTCAAAAATCAGCGAGAAAAATAGAACGATGATTATTTTAATCGTCGGGTCCGTTGCGGACAATTTCGAGTTTCTGCATCGCACACAAATTTAGGAGAATAAACGATGAAACACTCAAGAGTTTTGACTACGATTTGTTTGCTGGCGGTGAGTTTTTTTGCTTTTTCCCCCGCCTCGGTGTTTTCAGCGGAGGAAAATTTACCATGGGACGCAACCGTCGAACTGACAAGCGGGTCCGTGTCGGCGGGCGTCGGCGTGAGCTGGGGCAGCGGAGTTCTGGTGTATAATGGAAAGCAGTACAAATTCAAAGTCGACGGGCTGAGCGTGGGAAGTGTAGGCATTCAGAATGCGACAGCCAGGGGCAAGGTGTTCCATCTAAAGAACGTGGCCGACTTTGCCGGAAACTACGCAGCCGTGGCAGTCGGGATGACGGTAGGCGGCGGCGCCGGCTCCAAGACTATGCGAAACGATAGAGGGGTCATTATGGACCTCATCTCAACCAACCAGGGAGTCGACTTTACATTGGGGCCCCAGGGCGTCAAAATCACGCTCGAATAGGAGCACCGCAAATACCTGGTATCGTGCGATCAATTAGGAGATAGGTACGATACCAGGTTGAGACTATCGACCAAAGGTCCCGGATTTCATTCGGCACGTTCAGGGCGCTCCCATTGCCGGTATATGAGAACACTTCATCGCCGGTCACGTATACAACTGCTGCGCCGGTGGTGCTTCCAACGGGCCAAGCTAACATCCCGCTATTTAAAGATTAGTTTTCCAAAAACAGGCATTTTTTGTGCTTAGAAGGCCATTATCGGCCTCGAAATCATTGCTGTAAGAAGCCTGGGGTGGCTGGGGTCGGACTAAGGTAATAGCTCGGTTTCTATGCGCCAATGTTTAAAACACATGCCTTATTAGCGCTTAATAGCTCGTTTTTGACCCCAAAGTGATAGCTCCGGGTCTAATGCTGAAGGAGGCTGAAGGGGTTTAGACTTAAGGTCCGCACATGAGGACGCGCGGTGGAGGCAATGGACATGGTGGACGAAGTGGACCTCCGCAGGCGTACGCGCTGACGCGCGAGGGCGGCGCCGAAAGAGGCTGAAGGGGTTTAGACTTAAGGTCCGCACTTGAGGACGCGCGGTGGACGCAATGGACATGGTGGACGAAGTGGACCTCCGCAGGCGTACGCGCTGACGCGCGAGGGCGGCGCCGAAAGAGGCTGAAGGGGGTTGGGCTGAAGGTCCACCTTCCAGCTCTCCGGAATCAGTCCCCTTCCCTCTTTCCTCGTGACTCGCTCCCTACGGCCTTTATTCCAACGAAAACTTTCAGGGCTGAACGTGGAGAAGAAGACGGGACACAGCATGTTCAAAGACAAGATATCGAAAGGAGCCCCGTCGATGAATGAAGTTTCCGCCCTTTCGTCAAGGCCGTTATATACCGACGGTGATGCTGTATATCAGCACGCCCAGCACTATGAGGCTCACGAAAACGTATAAAATGTCGCGCTGAACGGCAAAAGCCACTAAGGCAAATAGGACCCTGGCCAACGGTGTCAGAATGAGCACCACAAGTCCGAGTTGAATCAGGCTCAGGGGCTGTAACCCGAGCACATTCCTGCAGATCCCGCCGATGCAGGTCAAAGCAGCGGGCTCTCCACGAAATGTATGATAGTCCGGCATCGCCGCACCATAGTGGGCCAGATGTAATACCGCCCCTGCCAAAACAATGAGGGCGGAGACGACCACGCCTGTTCGCAGCAAAGATCCGATCATTCGATCTACTTTATCGTCATCCAGCGTTTTGCCGGTGCTTCTCTCCAGCGCAAGCCCCACGCCAAGTTTCTTCCGGTGCTTCAGATTGATCAGCATTTTTAAATCCCCCCTACCAGGCCGTTGTAAAGCATTTCAAGACCCAACGCCAAAATGACCGTTGCAAAGACGTAACGGAGCATACCCACATTTGCATTTACAAGAACGCGTGCTCCAAGCAGCGAACCGGTGAGAACTCCCAACATAACCGACATCGACAGGCCCGGATCGATATACCCTCGGCTGAGGTATACCCCGGCGCTGGCCGCCGCAGTCACGCCGATCATCAGGTTGCTCGTGGTGGTCGATACCTTGAACGGAAGACGCATGGCCTTATCCATTGCAAGCACCTTCACCGCGCCGGACCCGATTCCGAGAAGTCCTGAGAGCGCCCCGGCCACGGCCATCAGTGAAAACCCCGCCGGAATTCCATGAACACGGTAGTATACGAAGCTCCCGCCCGAATCGGGATAGGCGCCGTTTAATTTCAAATACTTCGCGAGGCGGTTCGGTTTATCATCTTCGGCAGTTGTCTTCTTGCTCTTCGATGCCATGAAAGCCGAATAAATCAAAACGAGGCCGAAGATAACGGCGATAAACCTGGTGGACACCGATGTCGCGATGGCGGCCCCGGCCAAAGCGCCAAGAGTGGTCGCCACCTGGAGGAACATCCCGATGCGGTTGCTCGTAAACCCTTCCTTCACATATGCCGCTGCAGCCCCTGAAGAGGTTGCAATCACCGAAACCAGCGATGCGCCGATGGCATAGCGAATATCCACCCCAAATCCCAGTGTAAGAAGTGGAATTATTACGACTCCACCCCCGAGCCCTGTCAGCGCGCCAAGGAACCCCGCCACGAGTGACCCTGCGAAGATGAGGGTGCTTGTTTCCATAACGTTCATTGGTTCGAATCCCCTTTGTAGACGGCCTGCCGGATATGTTGGCCCGGCAGGTCTTGAAATGAGCCGGAATTGCCGAGTGGTCCTCGATGGGCCACAACACGACAACTATTTCAGTTTTGCCCTCTCACTATTGGGGGCGTCTTAAATCTACATCAGGAACATTACGGGAAGATTTCTTGAATATTACCTTTTTGAAAGGTTTCAGAAGGTAGGGTGGCAAAGGACAGGCATTGGCAGGCAGATGTAATATGAACAGCGATCCTTTGCCGAGCATGCTGCTGGCTTTAATGTATCCTCCATGGGCATGGACTATTGCTTTTACAAGGCTCAATCCGAGCCCCAGCCCGCGGCGGGAGCGGCTCTTATCCACTCTGTAGAGACGCTCCCAAATCCTGGGTATCTCATCATGTGGGATGCCTTCGCCGTCATCTTTAACGATGATAACAACCTCCTCCCCGCTGCAGTCGGCTTTGAGGTCCACATTTCCGCCACGCGGCGTGTACTTTATGGCATTGTCCAGCAGATTGGCCAGTACCGCGCGCATTCGGTTGGCATCGCCCCACAGGGAGATTCCGTCGGGACACTCAACGTGAACCGAAACGCCCCCGTCTTCCGCCACATAGGTATAGAGATCTGCAACATCGTGGAGCAGGGCCGAAACATTGACCTCCTCCACGTTTAGCCTCATTACACCCGTTTCCGCCTCGGAGATGTCCATGAGGGTGTTTATCATCGTGAGAATCCGCTCGGATTCTTCCGCGCAGTCCATGAGGGCCTCACGGAGCACGTCCGATTCCGCCTCTGCCTCGAGGGCCGCCTCGGCGATTATTCTGAGCCTGGTAAGGGGGGTGCGTAAATCGTGCGCCACATTATCAAGGGAATCTCTCATGCCGTTTATGAGGGCCTCGATCTTTGCCAGCATCCGGTTAAATAGAAAAGCCATCTCCGCGAATTCGTCATTTTTTCCGCTCACGGGAATGCGCGCGTGGATTGTTCCCAGTTCAATCGAGCGCACGGTGTCGATCAGGTTGCGCATTGGCCTCAAAGCACGAAAGGCAAAAAATGCTCCTCCCGCAACTCCTATTAGAATGAGCGGTATCATGACCCCCGCAAAGATGTACCGGAAATGTCTCAGGAGTTCCTGGCGATTCTGCGTGCTTTTACCGACATAGAGTAACGATCCGTCCTGCAGCCGTGCCGATCTCATCTCCAGGCCGTGACCGCCGCCTGCAATTTCCTTGTCCGCCCATCGCTCATTCGTTCCGTTGCCGTAAGTTACCCCAGCCTGTGGTGCTCCCAGGAAAAGAGTGTCACCCCCGGGTCCCACGATATGAACAAAAAACCGGTCTTTCCCGTCCACCTTGTTTTCAGACTCTATTTCCTTGCGAAGGGCAGCGCTCCCTCCCGTCTGGTAAAGGGATGCGTATTCGTCCAGCTTCGCCTGGATAATTTTCACGTCCTTTTGATTCGCGTAGGACGTGAGAAGAAAATAGGCCATGCCGAAGGCCAGCACCGAACTCAGGGGAAAAAGAATCGAATACCAGACGGCCAGCCGAAAAGCGATGGACCATCGCGTGTGCCTCAAGGATTTCAGGAACGCACTAAGAGGGCTTAAGTACATAGCCGACCCCCCTGATGGTATGGATCATCTTGATTGGAAAATCCTTATCGATCTTGTTTCGCAAACGGCAAACCAACACATCCACCACGTTGGTCTGGGGGTCAAAATCGTAGCCCCAGACCTGATCGAGAATCATGGCCTTGGAGACCACCCGTCCCGCATTGCGCATAAGGTACTCAAGCAGGGTAAACTCCCTTGACTGGAGCTCGATTTTCGCCCCCGCACGCAGGACCTCACGGCTTAGAAGATCTACAGAAATATCCCCCGTTGTCAGGCGGCTCATCTGCACCGGGCTTCCACCCCTTCGGATAAGGGCCTGTATGCGCGCCAGAAGCTCCGTGAAAGCAAACGGCTTGGTAAGATAGTCGTCACTTCCGGTCTGGAGGCCCCTGATCCGGTCATCGACCGATTGCTTTGCGCTAAGAATGATCACGGGCGTGTAAATCTTATGTTTTCTGATCTCCTCTATGAGGCTCAAGCCGTCCAGCTTCGGCAGCATTATATCGATAACGGCAGCATCGTAAGACTCCATCATTGCCAGATGCAGGCCGGCCAGTCCATCCTCCGCGTGATCTACCACGTAGCCGGCCTGTTTCAGCCCATTTGAAACGAATGCGGCAATCTTGGCGTCATCTTCAACCACGAGTATTCGCATGGTTTATTCTCCTTCACATCGGATCGCAAAATCCATGTTTCTCATGAAACAATATAACCAGAAGATTGCGGAAGGAAACGAGGCAAACCATCAACAAGCTGCGCCTTTGCGGTTTGCTGCACTTAAGAATCGGACGTGGAGCTCCAGCCGGGATTTTTAGCGGGATGCATTAAAGCAGGTTCCAACAAGAACTAAGGTAATGGTTCACCGGAAAACGTGGGTTTCTTAAATCAAGAGCCTGGTGCACGCGAAGCACGCCGCCCCGTCAAGGCATGATATCTCATCTAATGAGTAGAGAGTTTTCCCGATTCGGGCAGGCAGAAAAGGGAACACCCTGTAGAACTCTGCCTTCATATATCCTGTGCCGGGAAATGAAAAATACACTCCCGACCTGATTTTCAAAAGGGAAAAACCTGCTATTTTACGATCATAATGTGGGTCCCTTTCTTGAGTTTTGGTTTTTGGGACCTCTTAACCATAAACCCCGGAAGCCAGGCCACCACCTGGCTTTCTCATTTCTTCCCCCCGTTTGTCGAGTCACTGTGTCCGTCAACCCTGTCCCATATTCCATCGCAAAGCATACACATTGAAAACACAAAGATTGGCCTTCAGACCTTGATTCTGAATCATTTCCGTCTCGGGCACTCCGGATGCAGCCTTTTCTCCACGGACCATTTTGCATTGCAACGCATAGTCATTAAAATGATGATTAGATATTACATGAACATCTAAAAACAGTTGGCGGGCTAAGCGCTGGAAACGTATTCCAAAGCTGGAAGACGCGTAAATCCAACGTTTGACGCTTCTGCGGACCGGCAATCGAATCCGCAAGTATACAAAGGAGGACAGGCGCAAATGGCGATTATAACTATTTCCAGAGGGTCTTACAGCAAGGGCAAGGAAGTGGCCGAAACGGTGGCTCAGAAGCTTGGCTACGAGTGTTACGCCCGTGAGGTTATCCTGGAGGCCTCAAAAGAGTTCAACATCCCCGGAATCAAGCTGGTGAAGGCAGTTCATGACGCTCCTTCCATTCTGGAAAGGTTTTCCTACGGCAAGGAAAAGTTCATCGCATACTTTCAGGCCGCTCTTTTGAAGTGTCTCCAGAGGGACAACGTGGTCTATCACGGGCTGGCCGGACATTTCTATGTCAAAGGTGTCTCCCACGTTCTCAAGGTCAGGATTATTGCGGAGATGAAGGAACGCATTCAAATAGTTATGGACCGGGAAAGAATCTCTTCTGAAAGCGCCCTGGCGCTGATCAAGAACGATGATCTCGAAAGGCGCAAATGGAGCCAGCATCTTTACGGGATCGACACCTCCGATCCGATTTTGTACGATCTGGTTATCAGCGTGCGGAAAATGACCGTAGATGATGCGGCGGACGTGATATGCAATACGGCGCAACTGCCAGCTTTCAAGACGACCTTTGAGTCTCGAAAAGCGATGGAAGACCTGGTGCTGGCATCCGAAGCAAAAACGGCCCTGATCGGGCTCAAACCCGACATCCAGGTTATTGCGCACGACGGCGTCGTTACTGTTGGCGCCGGCGACAAGATCGTGAAGAACCCTGATCTGGTCCAGGAAATGGAAAGGATTGTCGGCCGCATTCCCGGTGTTAAGGAGGTCAACATCAAGTCTTCCCGCTTGGATGAGTGGAGTGACTGATTTGAAAATATGAATCCCAATCGAGAAAATTTTGGATTGCTTCGCGGTTTCACGAAATGATGACAATTTCTTCATTTGATGAATTCTGATTGAGAATAAGCCCGATATTCACTTTTCCTGCATTTCGACTTTGCCCCTGATTTCATTTTTCATCTTTTCATAAACTTCCGGTAATTCTCCCGCACACCATCGAAGAATAAATAATTCATCAAAACCGCTAGTTAGGTAGAAGTGACGCCTGGCATTACTATTGCTGTGCTTTGGTGTGCCACATTTGTCCAGTTTTTATCCCTCATTCACAATGCAGGAAATGATGGCCGCCGCAGCGGCGTATGGACCTTCCGGACTCAGGAGAAGAGGATCATGACGGATTTAAAAGAGCCTGTCCTTTATCAAAAAGAGGAAAACATCACCTGGATAACCTTCAACAGGCCCGAAGCCCTGAACGCTCTTAATACGGACGTGAACCTTGCCCTCACGGACTGCCTGAACCTAGCAGAGGCCGATCCGGAGGTAAGGGTCGTCATACTCAAGGGTTCCGGGGACAGGGCCTTTGTCGCCGGCGCCGACATCAAGGAAATGATGTCCATGAGCGCCATGGAAGCCCGGGCGTACGCCCTCAAGTCCAAGCTGGTCACGGACAGGATCTGGAATCTCAAGAAGCCCGTCATTGCGGCTATCCAGGGTTTCTGCCTGGGCGGCGGCCTCGAGTACGCTATGGCCTGCGATCTGCGGATTGCCTCAGAGAACGCGAAACTGGGACTCCCGGAAATCAATCTGGGCATCATGCCCGGCAGCGCGGGGACACAGCGCCTGGCCCGCCTTGTCGGCCTGACCAAGGCGAAGGAACTTTGCTTGACAGGTGCAATGATCGATGCGCGCCAAGCCCTGACGCTCGGTATTTTGAATGCTGTATGCCCGCAGGAAGCACTTCTTGCGGAGGCGGCGGCATTGGCGAAAAAAATCGCATCGAAGAGCCCGCATGCCGTTACCCTGATCAAGTCCTGCATTAACAGAGGAACGGAGATGGACCTGGAGTCGGCGGCGCTTTTTGAAATTGATTGCTTTGGTCTATGCTTCTCCACGGAAGAACAGAAAAAGGGAATGGAGGCCTTCGTTAACAAGAAGAAGTGAATCGATAGGAGAACTGAGATGAACCAGAAAGTCACAGTTATCGGCGCGGGCACGATGGGTTCCGGGATTGCTCAGATTGCGGCCGAGGCCGGGTTCGATGTGACCGTCGTCGATACCGACCAAAAATTTATTGACAGGGGGATCGGCGCCATCGGTAAATTCCTTGAGCGTAAGGCCGCCAAGGGGACCATAAGCACGGAACTGATGGAGCAAAGCCTTTCGAGACTGAAAGGGACCACGGACCTGAAAGCCGGAGTAGAAGGGGCCGTCATGGTCGTGGAGGCTGTTTTCGAGAAGCTGGAGATCAAGAAGGACGTCTTCACGAAACTCGACAGCCTCTGCCCTGCCGAAGTGATCCTCGCAAGCAACACCTCCACACTCAGCATCACCGAAATCGCCGGAGTCACAAAAAACCCCGGGCGCGTCATCGGGACCCACTACTTCAGCCCTGTGCCCCTCATGAAGCTCGTCGAGGTGATACGGGGCGGAAAAACAACAGACGGGGTCGCGGAAAAGACGGTCGGCCTTTGCACGCAGTTCGGAAAGACCCCCATTGTTGTGAAGGACATCCCGGGGTTCATTGTGAACCGCTTCTTGTGCCTGCTCTACAACGAGTCGGCCAATATGATCCACAACGGCGCCGCCTCGGCGGAGGCCATCGACCAGGCCATGAAACTAGGGTGCAACTGGCCCATGGGTCCAAACGAGATCATGGATCTTGCCGGCGTGGATGTCTGCTATTTCGCGATCGACGCGATGTATCAGATGACCGGTCAGGAAGGATACAAGCCCTCGCCTCTATTCAAGAAAATGCTCGATCAAAATCTTCTGGGCCGTAAGACAGGGCGAGGCTTTTACGGTTACGAAAAGAAAGTTTGAAAGATAACACATGGAGAAAAGGTAGGTTGTCACCACTGGAGAATATGAGGCTTTAGAGAATTAGTCCTCCGGGAGGGCATAAAGCCCTCCCCTACGAAGCATAACGTGCCAATGACGTAGGGGCGGGGTTTATCCCCGCCCAATCTTGAATGCAATTTGGTATCACCCACTCTGCCAGGAGCTCAAGATGGATTTCAAACTATCGGAAGAGCTGATAATGATACAAGACAGCATGAGGCGGATTGCCCGGGAGCAGTTTGCGCCAAGGGCAGCAGAGATCGATTCCTCGGAAAGGTTCCCCTGGGAGAACTTCGAGATCTTGAGAGACAACGGTTTTCTCGGCATCAATGTTGCCGAGGAGTATGGCGGCACCGGCGCCGGACAACTGGCGCTTTTGCTTGCGGTGGAAGAAACAGCTCGCGTCTGTGCCTCCACCTCGGTGATCCTGACGAATCAGGCCCTCGCAAGCGAACCCCTCATGCTGGCGGGCAGCGAAGAGCAGAAAAAAAAATGGCTTTACCGGCTGGCCACCGGCGAATGCCCCGGCTGCATGGCCATCACCGAGCCCAATGCCGGCTCTGATGTCGCGGGCATGACGACCACAGCGAGGAAGACCGAGGGAGGCTGGGTCCTCAACGGCTCAAAAATTTTCATCACCCAGGCCGGCGTGTCGGGAATCATGCCGGTGATCTGCTACACGGACAAATCAAAAGGCAACAGGGGGATGAGCATATTTGTCCTTGAAAAAGACACCGAAGGCATGACCGTCGGCAAGCCGGAGCATAAGTTGGGCATCCGGGGCTCTGACACCCGGCAGGTTTTTTTCGAGAACTGCTTCGTGCCCGACGAGCATATGATCGGTCCTGAGGGCAGCGGCTTCAAGACCCTCATGACCACCTTTAATTTCTCCAGGCCTAACATAGCCGCCCAGGCACTCGGCATTGCACAGGGGGCCTTCGATGCCGCCCTGGCATATGCGAAGGAACGCGTTCAGTTTGGCAAGAGCCTGGCATCCTTCCAGGGCATGCAGTGGATGCTCTCTGAAATGGCCCTTGGCATCGAAACGGCGAGAACCATCGTCTATCGCTCCGGCGCCATGATTGACACCGAACCAAACAATCCGGACATCCCGAAGATCGCTTCCATGGCGAAGTGGTATGCCTCGGATGTGGCGATGAAGGTCACGACGGATGCTGTACAGGTTTTTGGAGGTTACGGCTATATGAGAGAATATCCTGTAGAACGGATGATGAGGGACGCGAAGATCACCCAGATCTATGAAGGGACAAATCAGATACAGCGGATCATCATCGCGAACCAGTTGCTTCGATAGAATCACAGAGGTTTTCCGGGATGTGGTTTCCAACTTCCTTGCACAGCAGATCCTGTGCAGTAAAAGGAATGTGCCTAAGATCAAAATCACAAAGAGGTATGAGAGGTAATGGGGCAAGTTGGCTGGAATCCGATCGAAGGGTCTGAAAAAAGTTAGGAGGGGAAAGTATGGCAAATCAATCCGTTCCATCAGGTAACACGCCCACATTTGCTAAACTGGAAACCGGCGCCCGGTGGTACATTGTCGTTTTGCTGGGACTGGGGACCGCGATCAACTACATCGACCGGGTGAACTTTGGCGTTGCCACGCCGACATTGATGAAAGAGTTCGGCCTCGGAACGGCGGAGATGGGCATCCTCATGTCGGCCTTCTTCTGGTCCTACACGTTAATGATGCTTCCATCGGGATATCTTCTGAATAAATTCGGGCCGAAGAAGGTCCTGGGCTTTGCCGGATTTGCCTGGGGCAGCGTTACGATGTTAGTGGCGGGTTGCGTTGGTTTTTATTCCTTCCTCGCTCTGCGAATAGGAATCGGCATCACCGAAGCGCCCGCATTTCCTGCAAATGCACGAGTGGTATCAGTGTGGGTCCCGAAACGTGAACGTACATTTGCTTCATCCATATTCGACTGCTGCGCGCGGGTCGGGGGCGCTTTCGCTCCACCCATAGTGGCCTTCATCATCGCGGCATGGGGCTGGAGAACATCGTTTGTGGTTACAGGCGCCATGGCCGCAGTGTGGGCCGCCTGGTGGCTCATGGTTTATCATGAGCCTGCCGATCACCCGAGAATCTCCAAATCCGAGCTGGACTACATCCGCCAGGACGAAGTTATCACCGATCAAGGCACCGTCCACGTCGAGCCCATTTCCATGACCGGGCTGGCCACATACCCCGTCATCATGAAGGCTTGTATTGCCTATGCCTTTTACCTCTATATCTGGACCGTCTTCCTCTATTGGATACCCACTTATCTCATGAAGGCCAGGGGGCTGTCCCTTAAGGAAATGGGAATTGCCGCATCCATTCCATACCTCGTCGCGGTCTGCCTGGAACTCACAGGCGGAAAGTTCTTTGACGCCTGGTATCGAAAGGGCGCTTCGATTACCATGTTGCGCCGTACGGGAATGGGAATCAGCATGTTCGGCGCGGCATTCTTCATCTGTATGTGCATGCGGGCCGATACTGCCTTCTGGGCCGTTTTCTGGCTTAGCGCCTTTTCAGGCATTTTCGGGTTTGGGGCTTCCAACGTCTGGGCCATTCCCAGCGACCTCGCACCTTACGGCCAGGCCGGTGGCGTCGGTGGTGTCTACAATTTTGTCGGCAACTTCGGCGCTCTCATCGCGCCGATGATTACCGGCTATATTGCCGCGACCAAGTATGGCTTCAATGGCGCCTTTGCGGTCTGCGTTGCCGTTGCCGTTCTTGGCGGTCTGCTCTTCGTTTTCAATAGCTACGAAAGACTGAAGCCCAAGCAGGCGTGAGATTCGCCCGGTTAGACTGCCGCCCTCTGCTGCCATCTCCATCGGTGTCCGCTTCAGGCTTTGGTTCGAAGCGGACACCAAAGGACGTATCCAGCGGTTAAGCGCGTTTTTTTGCCGCTTGAAATATTGAAGCAATGGTTGAATGTAACACTTGTGAGGCAGAAATGTTCTGTCCTGAGAAAACTGCGCACATTTCGTCCCGAAGGGTTTAAAGGCCATGAAAACCGCCCTGCTGGTCTGCGCCATAGCGGTCGCATGCCTCGGCTTTTTTGGCTACCGGGGTAAGCGAGTCCTCCAGCGTCGAGAGTCATTTTTTCAACATATACGTGAAACCGACAAGACCGAACTTGAATACATGGGCTCTATCTCCTACCATGGTGGACTGCCTGAGATTCCAAAGCCACAGAAGCTGAATATCGCCGTCTCGAAAGATTATCTTCTGCTTTTTGCAAACACGACACGTTTCTGCAAAGCGGCCTTCGGCCGTTGGCATGATATCGAAACGTTCACGACCAGACGCAAACAGGACGCACGTAAGCAGAGCTTAGTCATGTGGGGGGCGATGAGCCATCTTCTGCACAAAGATACGGTGCGCCATTACATAGTCGTCCACTACACCGATTCAGAGAATCAGGAGAATCACCTGCTTATCGAGCATTCCGACAAGGAGAGGCTGAAAGAAATCTATGAGAGGTTGTCTTCGGCGCACAAAAATGCTCAATCAAACAACTGACTCCCGATTCCGAAGAGAATTCCGGCCGAGTATCTGAAGCATGCCGAGGCAGCCTCCTTTGCAATTTCCCATGAGTTTTTCCACCCGAATGAAAAAAAATGACGCAGACAGGCAATAAGACAACCGAAATCATTACACGCGAAAAGCTGCTGACATCGATCCTGATGATCAATCAGTTGCTGGTGCGCCCGGTTTCCATCGACAAGGTGCTAAACGCCATCGTGGAAGAAACGCAAAAGATCTTCGGCCTCACCCGCGTGGCGGTCTTCATGGTGAACAAAGAGGCGCGTCTGCTGCAAACCAAATACGTCTCCCCCACCGGCTTCACCCCGGAAGAGATGGAAAGAACCATGACCAGGCACTTGCACCTTGATAGACATCTTTGCAGGGAGACACTTGTAGCCAAAACCGGACAAACAGTCTACATCGTAGACCGGTTCAACGATCCGCGAATCACCCCGATCGATTTGAAAATGGATCTTTTCTGGAAACGCTTTTCAACCATCGCTGCTCCACTCAGAATCGAGCAGGATATCATAGGCGTGATTGAGGGGGACGCCACGAATCGGGCGCTTCACCTTTCCGAAAATGAGGTTGATCTGTTTACCTTCTTCGCAAACCAGGCCAGTATTATCATCGAAAATGCCAGGCTTCAGGATCGAAATCGAAGAAAAATCCATCAATTGCTTCTTCTACAGGAAGTGACCAGGAAGTTGAGCTTGACCTTCGATGTTGATGAGTTGATCAACAGCATTGCCATTAGCGCTCTTAGGCTGACAGGGGCGAAAAGCTGCCTTGTATTTATCACCGGGGAAGATGGAAAACATTTGAAACATGCCGGTGGGAGCGGTGAGTCCGTTGGAGAAAACGAACTTGCAGTCTTCGGTGAGGGGATCGTCGGTGGCGTTGCAGCAACGGGGCAGCCGGCGCTTATCCATGATGCGAGGAAGGTGTCGGAATCGAGCGGCCCGGATGTGAGATCGCAACTGGTTATTCCCATCGCGTCCGAGAACAAAGTGCTGGGCGTTGTTAGCGTCTATAGTGACCGTCTCAGTGCATTCAGCAACACCGACCTCGAGATTCTTTCCATAATGGCAAGCCACGCGGCGGTTTTGTTCCAGAACGCCGCTCTCTATGAGCAGCTTTCTATGGAAAAGCATAGGGCTGAGAACATCCTGGAGAGTTCGCCTAACGGCATTATCACGCTCAATGGGGGCGGGTTCATTCAATCGGTCAACCGGAAAGCCGAGCAGATTTTCGAGATTGACAGAAAAAGCATGATGGGAAAGTCGATCTTTGAAATCGGGGATGACAGAATCAAAAAGGTTCTAAGCATAGCTCTGCAGAAGGAACCCCGGCATGGCGTCGTCGAGGCGGGCTTAATAAAAAAGAGCGGGGAGGATTCGATTCTGGAAATAGCCACATCTTCTGTAAAACGGATCGAGGAGGTGAGCGAAGAATTCATTATCACATTTCGCGATATCACCGAGTCCAAGAAATCAGAAGGGATCATCCGGCGGATGGACGGGCTGTCATCACTTGGCCAGTTGTCCGCAGGAATCGCACACGAGATTCGCAACCCTTTAACGGGAATCAAACTTAACCTTCAAATGCTGTCGAAGAAGATAAAGGGGGACCAGGAATCGATCGAGAAAATCGGCGATTCGCTCGAAGGCATAGCCCGAATCAACAACCTTATTAAGAGCGTTCTCAATTTCGCTCGTCCGACCACGCCGAAATTCAAGCGGGATTACGTGCAACGAGTCCTTAAAGACACGGTAAGTATAATGGAAGCACAGCTTAAGCGAAAAAAGATCAGAGTGACAATGGAATTACCGATAGCTGTACCGGCGATCGTCTTTGACGAGCACCAGATCCGCCAGGTATTCGTAAATCTACTTTTGAACGCCATGGAAGGCATGCCCGACGGCGGAACGATCAAGATAACCGGATCGATGGATACTTACGAGCCGGGTAAAGCAGGCCTGTTCCGTCTGGTTATTTCAGACAATGGCAGCGGGATTCGGCAGGATCTTCTGCCGAAGATTTTCGATCCTTTCTTTACAACCAAGCCCGAGGGTACAGGTTTAGGATTATCCATCGCACACAAAATCCTTGAACAACACAAGGCCATAATCGAAGTTGAGAGTCCCGACGGCGGGGGCGCGGCATTCACATTGACTTTTCCCATGAACTCAGTCGAGGCGGAAGATGTATCGGCATAGAATCCTGATCGTAGATGACGACAAACTATTGCAGAAGCCATTGAGGCAGATTTTTTCCGACAAATACGATGTCTATGTCGCCGGGAGTGGTGAGGAAGCGCTTGCGATCATTAGAAAAGAGCCTATCGACCTTATCCTTTTAGATATTCGATTACCGGGAATAGATGGTGTTGAAACGCTCAAGGCCGTCCGGGAGAGGGATAAGAATATTTTGGTGATCATGATGACTGCCTTTGAGGACGTTAAGACCGTCATCACTTCCATGAAGATGGGAGTCTTTGATTACCTCGTGAAGCCTTTGGACATGGATGAGATCGAGATCATCGTGGAAAGGGCGCTTGAAAACCTGAGTCTGAAAAAAGACATTGAAACGCTCAGGCGCGCCTATATCAGAGTTTTCGATCTTGAACATATAGTGGCGGCCAGCGACGAATTTCGGGAGGCGTTCCAGAAGGCGGACAAGGTGGCGCAAAGCCGCGACACAACGGTATTGATCGAAGGAGAAACCGGAACAGGGAAGGAAATCATTGCACGGTATATTCATTATCGCAGCGATCGATTTGGCAAGCCTTTCATGGCTATTAATTGCTGTGCAATCAACCGGGACCTGATGGAAAGTGAGCTTTTCGGTTACGAGAAGGGCTCGTTTACAGGCGGGCTGTATGAAGGGAAAGAAGGAAAAATCGAGGCTGCAAACGGAGGGACGCTTTTCCTGGACGAGATCAGTGAGATTTCCCCCCAGACACAGGCGAAGCTACTGAGGTTCCTCGAAGAGAAGGAGGTGTACAGAGTTGGAGGGACCACGAAGATACATATGGACGTAAAGGTCATCGCGGCGACGAATAAAAAGCTTTCCGAAGCAGTGAAAGACGGGACCTTCCGGCAAGACCTTTTTTACCGGCTGAACGTAGCTTGGATTCATATTCCACCGCTTCGGGAGAGAAAGTCTGATGTCTTGCCGATGGCCATGTTTTTCATGGACCGGTTCAACAAGAAGTTTGGCAGGAATTTTCAATCCATCTCGAAAGATGCCCAGTCCCTTCTTGTCCGCTACGATTGGCCGGGTAATGTGCGAGAATTGAGAAATTTCATAGAAAGAATCGTGTTGATGGAAGAAGGCAACGAAATAGAGGGAAATCATCTCATGGGGTTAATGGCCCTGGGGCACCGGAGTTCGATGACTAATTCATCTGAGATTGACATTCCTGTACAGGGCATGGACCTGGAAGAGATGAACAAAAGGTACATGATCCGCGCCCTTGAGATAACAAAAGGTAATCTGTCGAAGGCGGCGTTGCTCCTGGGCTTATCCAGGCCGACACTCGCCTACCGTCTCGCAAAGTATGGCTTTCCAAAATGAAGAAAAGATTTCAGTCCCCGAGATTCAAACCTCGTATGACAGACTGAGTAAAACACTAAGCAGAAAAACATCATTTCTATATCATACAAAGGACCGTCAGGGCGACCGGGCTCGGGGCGCAGATCCATGCAGGCGCTGAGAACGGATCATTTCTCAATAGTATTTGCGAAACTTTATCTGTTAAGATAGAGTGAATTACTTTCCAGGTTCGCTAACTTTAAGGCCGACAAATATCCTTTCCATCACATAGAGGAGGCGGAAGAAAGTCAATGCTTCGTGAAAAATCAACTGCCCACGGCATACTTCGATCCGGTGACAGGGACATAAGCAGGGGCACGGAATATGTGCGGGACTTCTTCAACACCTACGGTGTGAAGCGTTACTGCGTGATTGCGGATCACACTTCGGTGGCCGAAGACCTGCCCGATTTGCACGGCCTTGATCTGTGCGGCTTCTTTACATTCGATATAAACCTGGCCGGCACACAGCTTGCCGGCCGTGAAGTTCAATTGTTAAAGAGCTGCGGCCCGGTCCCGTCCTGTGACGGGTGGCTGATTCTTTCCACCTTGCGCGCAGCGGTCTTTGCTCTCAATCATGCCCTGATGCTGACAGGCAACGAACGGCAGGTTGTTTGCCGACTCTACGGAGGACAGTCCACCCCTATCAGCACATACATGGACTTCTTTTCGGGCGAGACGGAGACGCTGGTCCAGATCAGCAACTACTTCGACCGCAAATACAGGACCCTTTTTCCGCTCGATCTGCGCTACACGATAAGGGAGTGCGACGGCACTGTCAGAGTGGCCGGCCAGCGCATCATTCCCCCGGCGGATTGACCGTTGTCGACAGCAGGGATCTCAACCTGGGGCAATTTGAAGGCTATATGCGCGTCATGGTGGAAGTGGAGAATCTGCAGTCCCGGGTGCAGCCCTTTATGCATTACTGGGCCGATTACATAAGCGAGGCGGGTCTTTGTCGAAACCATCAGTCAGGCTGGGACCAGTGGGCGGCCAATGTAATTTTCTCCCGAGGCTATATGCCTGTGGAACCGGACCTCGACCTCACGCTGTGCTTCTGGAACGAAAATGATGTCGCATCTCACCCGAGAGTGCTTCTTCACTTCAACCAGAACGGTGAGGAAAAAGCCATAGAAAGATCAGCCGCTACCATCCCGGCCCGGCACATGTCCTATCAGAACATATCCGAGTTGTTCAGGGACGTGTCCCTGGAAGGCGCGAACAGCGCTTTTTGCCTGGTCACCATGGACACGCCGCTCCACCGCCCCAATTATTACATACATCCCAAAGGAACCAGACAGTACATCAACACAAGTCATCAAACAGGCTCTGACGCCTGTCATTGGGCCGTCCCCACCGATTGCTATCAGGCCGATTACCTGCAGAAGCTCGACAGGGTGGATACCGATCCATGGGTTATTCAGTTCCCCATGCTCGACAAGAGTTTTGGAATCGATACCTATCTCGGCTTACTTTCATCTACATTTTGCAAAATCAACGATTTCACCTTTATCTTCAGAAACGCCAAGGGCGAGGTGGTATTCTCCAAAGATGAGAAGATCGACGGCCGCAGCCCTCAGTTTTTGAACCTACAGGATTACGCTCGGCGGCACGGCGTCGGGATTGAGTCGGGACTTTTCGGCCTCGCGCCCGCAAAAGGATTGAAGGAGGTGCCGCGGCGCGCCATCAGCATCGTTGGCTTTAAGCATAAAGACCACCCGTACATCTGTACGGCGCCGGCCAGCGGCTATGAAGACCCGAATCTTCCCTTCTATATCGACAAGCTCAACCCGATGTGTCATCAGTACGACTACAGCCCTGTCCAGGTTACCGACAGGTTCGGCCCCTGTGTAGTTTCCGAAGAATACGACACGCTCTACATCGTGACCAATTGCTCACTTTGGAAGCATTATGACAAGGAATGCGAATACAAGATTGAAATCCTGGATCCCAAGGGAAAGATGTACTGTGTATACCGCAGGATTCCACCGCAGAGCTTTGACGCATTCTGGCTGAGTGAACTGTTTTCGGCTGAAGGCATAACCTCCGGCAGCACCTGCTACACCCTGTGGGAAAGGAGTAACGATACGCTTCTGATCAGTTACCATTTCCTGTATCGGAAGCGCGATCACGCCATGAGCGCCGATGATACGTTCGGGGGCGTACTGATGATGGAGCCTCTGCTGTTCGACAGGACTGCCGAAGGCGTTTTCGTGCCTGTTGCCGATACACCGGTAAGGAATTATATTCAGGTGAAGCGCTAATGCTTTGTCAGCATACAATTCCCGGCACCCGCTCATGATCTGGGACACTAGAAGTCTTTTGTTACGACCGGGGGCAGGAGAATCGATTGCGGATTGGTGGCCGCAGCAATGGCCGGAATATTGTTCAAGAAGTGACAGCACAGGCCGAAGGCCGCTGAGACTTCGGCGGCTTCGCCGATTCTAAACCCCACAGTGACGTCTCCATTGTCGCGCAATGTGACCTTCATTTCCCTGCAGCACCTGGGAATTTGCGTGACCGCCACCGCCAGCGCTTTGCGCCCGTCAACCAGGTGAAACCATTGCTGCCGCACGTACTCACCGATGGTTTGGACCTCTCCAACGTAGTCGGTGCGTCCGCTTGACGTGATTGACCAACGCACCGCTCCCGAGCGTAAAAACTCGGTTTTCCAGACCATCTCCGGGCAGGTTTCCGGCTGAAGGCTCCCATATATGCCGCCGCCAACGCCGAAATCACACGTCACAACGGACGAGGAAACAGCCAGCGGCAGATTAAACAGCAGTTCGTCTTCGGGCTGAGTCCTTGAAAGCAGGTGGGTCAGCATGACCCAGGATTTATAGGCAGTTGTCTCAAGGTGCGTTACTGCCCTGCACCCGGCGGGGTATTGTCCCACCGCCGTCACGCGCGCGCTCAGAGGAAAGCCTGCCGCGAACGCCGCAACCCCTTCAAGAGCGGCCGGGCGCCCGTTGAGGTTGAAAGCGCCCGGCGCCCGCAAATGTTGTGCCGAATCATACACGACCTCATGGAGCGTTCCACACCGGTCGAACTCGACCGAGAAGCGCCGCTGTGTACTTCGGAACCGCTTCTTTTCCTCTGTCTGCAAGGGATCGTCAACGCCGGCAGGCCGCGTGCCGCGGCGGTCAACTTTCCCGATGCCTCCGGCTTCGGGCGTGATGCTTGGGGCTGACAGCGCCGCCGCCGAAGGCAGTGGCGCGCCATCTCTTAAAAGCTTTAATTCCAGTTTCTCCAGGGGTGAAAGTGAGACCGCGAAATCAAGTCTGCAATATAGGCCGGGGTTAGTCTCGCTGGGCGTCACCTGCAGTGGAATCGCACGGCCGTCGGCCATTATGAGCCCTGCCCCGTCGGTGGGCTGCAGCAGCGATGCGGGGATTTCAAGTGAAACAGGGTACAGAAACCGGCGGATTCCGTGAGTTTCACGTATGCTGATATGCCCCAGAAAACTCATTGGATCATCGCCTCCTTGAAGACATCTTTGTAAACGTCCGCAATTTTGTCCACCGTGAACCGAGCCGCTCCCCTGTTATTTTCAAAAACCGAATAGGCCGCGTTGCCCATCGCCGTTCGTCGCTCCTCATCTTCGAGCAGCCACACAAACGCATCCGTCAGCTCCGTGATTTGTGCTTCTTTGTCCGAATCAATCGCCTGGATTTGCTTAACCGCACCTCGAGCCCGGAAGTCGCCGGCGATCTGCCGAAAGTTCTGCATTGAAGGCCCTATTACTATAGGCTTGGCATACCATGCAGGCTCGATAATGCTTTGCCCGCCGTGCGGGATCAATGTTCCGCCAACGAAGGCGATGGTGGCGAACCGGTAGGCCGTGGCAAGTTCCCCGAGTGTATCCAGCACCATTACGTCCGCCCCGGTTGCCATTTTATTATCTTCGGAGCGGCGCTTGACCACAAAACCGGCCCGGGCCGCCAAATCCGCTACCGCATCGAAGCGCTCGGGATGCCTCGGTCCCAAAAGAAGCCTTGTTTTGCCAAGGTCCGGCCTAAGCCTTACTCGACGCAGCACCTCGATCAATATCTGCTCCTCGCCCGCATGCGTGCTTCCGGCCACGATAAGGTCCCCGTCTGCGGACGTAAGTCCCAGCACTTCATCCAGTGATTGAGCCACCCCTTCACTTAGTTCCTGTTCAACCAGTTCTTTGTCATACTTTATATTACCGCTTACGATAACCTTCCCGGGCGGGGCGCCAATCATTCGGATGCGTTCGGCGTCATCCTCGGATTTCATTAAGAGGACACTGTAGTTGGCGAATATTCTTCGCAGCATGGGACCAACGAGACGATAGAGGCGGAAAGACTTGGGCGAAATCCGGCCATTAGCCATTATGACGGGAATGGAGCGCATGTGGGCCTGTCGCAACAGGTTCGGCCAGATCTCGGTGTCGATGATAACTATGACCGTCGGCTGGATCCAGTCCAGAAAATATCGGCAAACAGGTGCGAGATCGACAGGAAAATAGAAGATATTCCCGGTGCCATATGCTGAAAAGCGCTGCCGGGCCATTGCCTGACCGGTCTTTGTTATAGTGGAAAAGACGAAACGGGCTTCAGGGAAACGAAGTTGAAGCATCTTCGCCAGCGGTTGGATACTCAGGGTTTCGCCAACGGAGCATGAATGGAACCAAAAGGTCGGCCGGCCGTCTGAACGCAGGCTGTCGGAAAGGCGTCCAAACCGCTGGGACAAGCCCTGCAGGTACTTCCCGTAACGCATTGCCCTGTACAGGAAAACCGGCAACATGAAAGCGATCCAGACGCCCAGAAGCATGCTATATAGTAGATACATTTTTCTCTACCTGCGTTCAGCCCCTGAGAGCAGAAGATTTACACGCTGAAGATCGGCCTCTGTGTCCACCCCCACTGTGTCGTAAGAAGTCTCCACAACGTAAATTGCTACGCCGTTCTGCAGGAAGCGCAGTTGCTCGAGCTTCTCCGCCGATTCCAGGGATGATTCCGGCAGCGAATGAAAAATGGTGAGCGCTGCCCGAGTATATGCATAGATGCCTATGTGCTTGTAGCGCTTAACCTCGCCCGTGCCATCTCTGTCGAAGGGAATCGGATGACGCGAAAAATACAGGGCTCGCCCCGAATCGTCGGTCACGACCTTCACATTGTTGGGGTCCCGTGCACCAGCCTCGTCAACGGCAACTTTGAGCGTCGCCACCTGGGCATCTCCCGTAAGGAACGGGGACACAATGGCCTCCAGGTGGTCGGGGCGCAGCATTGGTTCGTCCCCCTGAATGTTGATATAAATGTCTGCCTCAACCCGTTCCATTATCTCTCGCAGCCGGTCGGTTCCCGACGGATGCCGCCCCGTAAGCATGACGGGGATTCCTTCGCGCTCGCAAAACTGCACTACCTTCTGGCTGTCCGTGGCTACCAGCAGATCTGCCAGCAATTTAGATTGACGGGCGCTCATATAGACCCAGTAGAGCATCGGTTTGCCCGCTATATCCCGCAATACTTTGCCCGGAAGGCGGGTGGAATCGTAGCGCGCCGGTATTACCCCCAATATTTTCAAACTGTCACCCATGTCCGTTCCTATAGTTTTCTTGCTGAAATTATTTACATGAAAGGCGGAAAAGGATTGGTGTCGGCGATTATTCCAGCCCCTTCCATCTCGAAAAGCCACGAAGGCCGGCAAACGGAGGCCTCGACAATAATGAGGGGAATATTCCCGGGGAGGCGTGCGCTCACTATCTCTTTTACGCATTCATAATCCTTGGGATTGCGTAAGTAACACAGCGCATAGGTCATATCGTACAGTGTGGCGCCCTGACTGCGCAACAGAGCCTCCGCATTATCGATCGTCCTATGGGTCTGTTTCTCGACGTCGCCTTCATGCGCCACATTTCCCTCTTCATCGATGCTTGCCGTTCCTGAAATCGCCAGGTGCGAACGATCACCAAACCTGATCCTCAGTCCTCGCTCAAAAGTCACCCCATAAAGCATCGTGCGCGGAAGATACTTCAGCGCGTCCATCGTATCGATTTGCTCTTCCTCGATATTTCCGATCGAAAGACTGTCCATGGTAATGATGGCTCCAGTCTCGGTGCCCCTGCCCTCTATGCCCGTGCTCGCCACGAAGCGGGAATCCGTGCAGAGACCATGCGAATGGAAAAAGTCTTTTCGCGCTTCCACCATTCCGGTGTAATGGTTATCGATATCCCTAACGAATATCCAGGTCCGCATCAGGTTTTTCCGTACACTCAGATTGTACCGGCCCAGCAAAGCGGAAAAAGATTTGAACATCAACTCTGTCTGCTGCTGCGAATCAAAATGTCCGGCTCTTGCCTGATTGGAACTCCAAATCATTGAGTAATGATCGCCCTTAGCGACCATTCCGGTACGCCACGGCTCGCTCCCGTTGTCGAGAATTTCCTTTTGAAGCTTCCCTGTTCCTTTTTTCAAATGATAAGAAAAAAGGACCACTGAATCCCGTGTAAGAGGAGTTTGCTCTATTACGGATATGGCGCCATGCCCGATGTGGCGAAAAAGTTCGGATTTTGCAAGCAGGTTCTTTTGATTAATAATATCGCTGACATGTAGACGGGAGAAAAGCAGAGTCTGCTCCGAAAGGCCGAGATAGCCAGTCACGAATTGATATTTTTCACACAATTCTGCAATTGCTTTTTCAAAGGATATGGCTTCATCATTTATGAACGCAAAATAATATTCCTCAGCGCCTCCCGGTACTGAAAAGGAAGAGCACTTAATTGTACTATCAAAATCCCATCTTTTAACCATTGCCAAGCTCTCTTCCGCGTTCAAAGGGGTGAGGATTGTTTTTCCGGAGTCTTTGGCGCGATACCTTAATGGGTGGTGTAAATTGGTTTGGAAGTTTCTACTACTAATTCCGTCAGGGTGTCAAATAGTCTTTCGACGGCCCGATGAACGCGCCAGGGCGCGCTGTTCCAGGCTGGGGAGATATCGTTTCTGCACATTTTCCCGGCATAAAGGAGGTATATTTTGCAATGGGTTCGTATATTTCGAGAGGTTCACCACGCAGCCCCTATCGCTAGCGTCCATCCGGAAACACCGTATGGAAACTCGCTATCTTGGCTCGTTCTTGGCTGTTTTGCCGCGGGGAACTTTCTGTTGACACCCGGTTGTGCCTGACTATACTCACCCCGATAATCACCCGAACCAAAATGGCTGGACGATGCGCTGCAGAATATCAGCTTCACCTCACAAAAAAAGCATCGAGGATTGCCGGAAATCGGAAAAAGGATGATGGTTCTTTACGATTTAGCATTCGCTCTTTCCATGGTCCTTTATTTGCCGATCCTGGTCCTGCGGGGCAAGTGGCACTCGGGTACCCTGGAGAGCCTGGGTTTCATGTCACGGGAAGTGATGGAAACTCTGGCCGCAACGCGAAACATCTGGGTCCACGCCGTGAGCGTGGGCGAGGTGGCAGCGGTCGAGGGCATCATAACAGGGCTGCGCCGGGACTATCCAGGGCATCGGATCGTGCTTACGGTCACCACCAAAACAGGGCATTCCTTTGCTCGGCAGAAGTATCGCGATAGTGCTCTGGTCCTCTGGTCGCCACTGGATCTTAGCATTGCCGCCGGAAAATTCGTCAGGGCCATCCGTCCCGTGATCTATATTGTTGCGGAAACCGAACTGTGGCCGAGCCTCTTTGTGCATCTTTCTCAAGACCGCGTGCCTATCGTGATAGTGAACGGCCGTATCTCAGACAAAGCCTTTCCGAGGTACCGGCTCGCCAGAAACCTGCTGCGGAACACTCTTCGAAGAGTAAAAATCTTTGGAATGCAGAGCCGCCTGGATGCCGAGCGGATCATCGAGATGAAGGCTGATGCCAATAAGGTCCATGTGACCGGCAACCTGAAATTCGACAGTGTCCCTGAAGCCGTTGCAGCGGCGCCTTCCGATTACGGCCTTGATGGTGAGCACCGGGTGCTTTTGGCGGCCAGCACCCATCCGGGGGAAGAGGATATCCTTCTTGACATTTTTCGGTCGCTTAAAAGGACAGACCCGGCGTTGCGTCTTGTCCTCGTCCCCCGCCATCCGGCACGCGCATTTTCCGTCGCCGAGGCTGTGCGGAAAACCGGTTTTGTGCCCGTGCTTCTTTCCGGCAACCATGCCGTCATCCGGCAGGAAGAGGTCCTTATTGTCGATTCCATCGGCCACCTTGTGGCGCTCTATTCCCTGGCCAGGGTAGCTTTTGTGGGGAAGAGCCTGACGGTCAAGGGCGGCCACAACATAATCGAGCCGGCTGTTTTCGGCAAACCGATCGTTATCGGGCCGCACATGCAGAATTTCCACGATATTACCCAGGCATTTCTTGCCGGGAACGGAGTGATCCAGGTGAAGGATGCCGCCGAGCTGAAAGCGGCCATCGAGAAACTGCTCGATGAGCCGGATATGAGCCGGGGTTTGGGTGATCGTGCCAGGATGATCGTCCACCGCCACCGAGGGGCAACGGCGCGCGCGCTTGACCTCATCAGGGGTGTGATGCCCCAATGAATTGCTCGCGCCACAGTCCTCTATCAACTCTTTACGGATACGGGCCCTGGTATTGCTTCAGTAACAGATGGGGATAGCAAACCGGATGCTTGATGTCTAATGATGAAGTCCTTCAGTGTGCTGAGAGGTATCTTTTTCGCAGCATTCACCCGCTGATCTCCATCGGAACGGCAAGCGACCGCTACAGAGGCTGGACCGGTCAGATTTACTCCGAAGAGCTTTACACGGGGCAAATAAACAGCCGTACCAAACAGGTTGGACATAAGAACTTCCGGGAGGAAGTGCTGCCGGTGGACTCGGTTAGGGAATATTTCCGGCACTTTAAGATACTCGAAATAGATTACACCTTTTATGCCCCTCTTATCGAACACGGGGTCCCGACATCCTGTGCCAATACGCTGAAGCAATACTCGATGCGCATGGGGCCTGAAGACAGGGTCTTTTTGAAGGCGCCGCAGATGTTTTTCGCCCAGAAGTTGAGGCGCGGAGAAGACTACGTTCCGAACGAAAACTACCTCGCCTCGGATGCTTTTACCCGGCAATTTTACGAACCGGCGGTCAACCTGCTCGGTCCCAACCTTAAAGGAATAATTTTTGAGCAGGAATATCAGAGGAAGTCCGAGCGCATCCCACCCGTGGAACTCGCAGCCCAACTCGACGGTTTTCTCAGCTCAATTCCTCCTGACAGCAGGTACCAGGTGGAGCTGCGAACAGAGGCGTACTACTGCAAACCGGTAATCGATGTTCTGCAAAAACACGGCACGGGCCAGATACTTTCTCATTGGACCTGGCTCCCTACCCTCAAAAAGCAGTTTTCAAGGGCTGGAAACCGTTTTATAAGCGCTGGGGGCCAGGCTGTCATTCGGCTAATGACCCCGATCGGCATCCGTTACGAGGACGCCTATGCGCGGGCTTTTCCTTTCGACCGGCTCATCGAGGAAATGATCCAGCCCGGAATGATTGCCCAGACCGCTCAGTTGATGTGGGAGGCAGTCAGAGATGAGGTCGAGATCAATATCATAATTAATAACCGGGCGGGCGGAAACGCGCCGAGCCTTGCACAGAGGATTGTCAGTGAGTTTGTGGCGATGGGGGGCAAAAGAGAGAGCCTGGACCCATGAACGAGCAATCAGGACCGCGGGGGATGGTGGGACATGCGGCCCCCCACAAGCGCTTAAATAAGGAGCGCATGAACATTGCCTGCGATTTCAATGCCCCAAAGGAGCTGCATAATCCAGCCCACGATCTCTACGCTCCGCGAGGTGCCCCCTGGGTTTTAGCGCCCCCAATACATTGCCCTGAAGGAGCTACATAAAATTAGCGCCGCGTTGGCATTTGCATTTTGCAATACGAGTTTTATGTAACCCCGCCGGGGTAAAGGGAAAAAATTTATGGAATCCCACACCCAGGGTGGCGTCCCGCGAGGTGCAGGGCTGACCCTGGGCTGAATTATTGAGCCCCTTCAGGGCTTAACACGCTGATTCTGAAACACTTTAGAAAATTACAATCATGTATACGTCTAGTGTAGCATTCCATAAATAATGCTATATCTCGGGCAGTATGCCTGTCACCCCAGCGGAGGTCGGGGGCTTTGTGCTTTAACTTATCGAAGAGACACCGGATTCCGGCCTTCGCCGGAATGACGGGAACCGTTTCCACTTCACCGTTCTAAATATCGAGGAACTTACGGGATGCTGCACTAGTTTCTTATTTGAGCGCTTATGATGCGGCCCCCCACACACCCTCTGTGCCAGGATGCATATATTAGGGATTTTTGAGCTTCCAGCCGCCGTCACAATCCAGGATGGTGCCGGTAATATGGGTTAGCAGTTATTAACAGGTACTTCCAGCATGAAAAAAGGAGCGCGCTTAGGAAAACGCTGCTTTAAAACCGCAACGGAAACATTATATACGGGTATGTTTGCGTTGGTTTTACCTTCGAAACTCCCCTGATGAGCGTGGCCGTGAAAAACTGCCGTCACCGCGAAGCGGTTCAAGGGATCCTCCAGGCGGCTCGATCCCAGAAAAGGAAATAACTCCAGAGGCTCACCGGCCACAGTGGCACGAATCGGGGCATAATGCATCACCACAATCCGCGGACCGATGTCCAGTTTGGAAAGCCCGGTTTCAAGCTTTTCCGCCTCGATGTCGGCTTCCTTCACAAAGTCCTTTATAACCTTCTCGCCCCATGGGTGGACGGCCATCCGGCCGAATCCGCCCCCGAACCCCTTCACTCCGGTAAAGCCAACGCCGTAAATCTGCAGGCTATCACCATCCATCATAATCAGACCGGCCCCAGAAAGCTGTTCCCACAGCGCGTCTTGCTTTCCGGATTCGAAATCATGGTTTCCAAGCACACAGAGAACCGGAATTTTATTCAACACTGGCACGGCTTGTTCAAGAAAGACACAAGCCTCCTCGGGGAGGCCCAAATGGGTAATATCGCCGCAAACCAGCAGAACATCCGCCTCACCTGCAATTTGATCGAAAACAGGCCTGAGCCCCTGTTTAGAATCCTTTTTGCAGTGAACGTCGCTGATCGCAGCTACCCTGACCACATTTTTTGCAGTGCTTCCGGTCAATTTATCAGAGAATCATTTGAGGTTTTCATTTTTCAGTTTCGCCATGAGGTCCAAATTCCCGCGAACCTGCTTCTGCTCGGTTTTCCTGTTGACTTTATTGGGGGCGTGCTTTCTGTGCCTTATTATTTCGGTCTTTTGAGTTTTCGAACCCATCTTCATCTCCTTAGGGCAGGCAAAAATAAAGACCCGGGGACTCCGGATCAAATTCAAACAGTGGAAGCGGTGATGGCGATATAACAGATAAGATCGATCATGTCACCAGATTTCCCTCCCGGCTTGATCTACTGTAATGCAGGCCTTGCCTCCGGATAGCTGAAACCAGTTTGGCGAGGCGAGGGAACTGCGCCCGGCCGAATTTGGGCAAATGCCGGGCCAACTGCTCAAAGGCGAACGGAATGTAGTAGAGAAATTGCTTCTTTTTCTTCGTCACCCCCAAGAAACCAAAGGCGCCCAGCATTTGAAGATTTCTGGCGAGCCTGACTGCCTCGAATTTCCTTATGAAATCACCCTTTGAGCCGCCCAGGTACTTCCCCGCAGACGACCAGTACATTGAAACAAGTCCGGCCTGCAATCCTTCAGGGACCCTAACATAAGGGTCAATCAGCAACGAAGCAAGATCATAGGCCGGAGGCCCGAACCGCATTCCCTGAAAATCTATCAGCCAGAGTCTTGCGCGGCAAACCATGATATTGCGGCTCTGGAAGTCCCTATGAAAAACAAAAGAACTCTTGTGCACGCCCGCAGCCTCCGCAAGCGCCTCGAAATCCGGGCGAAGTTCGTCGGCAGCTATTTCAAGACCCAAGAATCCGTTGACAAAGGACTTTCGAAAATATTCAAGCTCACGCTCATAGACAAAAGAAGGATCGTATAGGGCCGTATCGAAGCAAAACCTCGGCTCGAAATCCTGCGGGGCTTTCCTGTGGAGCGCTCCAAGCATCGTAATGACATGACTGTATATAGATTCCAGATTTTTCCGCCGTGAGTTGACGAAATTCTCCAAATGCAGGTCGCCGGCGTCTTCAAGGAGAAATCTTCCCTCACGGGCGTCAGCATAGAGGATGCGCGGTACCGGCAACCCTTTCGAATGCAGGTGTTTGCCGATTAGAAGATACGAGTCGTTCTCATCGGTGGAATCTTGTCTTACTCGAGGCGAAATCAGACCTACCAGCGAAGAAGATCCGCAAAAAATCCGAAAAAATTTCCTGTCGGATCCATCGCCGAAAAAGGGAGAGACCCGAATCTTTTCAACGGCGCCCGAAACGGTTCGAGCCTTTTCGACCAGGTCTTCAAATCCTGGCAAGTTATGGATGATCGATTTCACGTCACTCCCGGCGCGAATACTTTTCCCGTATGGCTGCCCGAAATACTCATCCCATCCGCCACAATGCAGTCTTTGAGAGAACTTCCTTTCTCAATCCGTACATCGTCCCACAAGATGACGTTCTCGAGACTCACGCCCTGGCAAATTCGAACCCCACGGCCAGCCACAACCGATCCTTTGAGGCGGCAGTCCGGGTGTACAACCGCTTCCGGATCAACGGAAATATTCTCTCCGGTTCTAAGAGGCCAAATGGACCCGGGTTCGAGTCTACAAAGCTCCTCCGTAACTCTTCCGTAGCTCTGGACCGACCCCACTTCGCGCCAGAAAAGGCCCTGGTGTGTAATGGCCCTGGGCGAGGCGCCCTTCGCTATAAGCCTTCGATAAATGTTGAGAATATCTTCGGGCATTCCGGCAGCGGAACCGGCCAGGGCAGAAGGATTTATGAAATGAATCCCGGTAAAAGCCATCATTCTGACGCCGTTGCCCCTCTTTGTAATCTCTTCCGCCTCTGGCCCGAATCCGAGCACAAAACCGTCCTCGCTTACTGCTACATTATTGAATTCAGGCCAGTCGTGCAACAGGAGGCTGACTTCAACGCCATCGATCTTGTGGCGCTCATACAACGTGTTAAGATCAGCGTTGCTGATGATATCGACGTTTATCACCGCGAAAGCCTCGTTTGCAAAGTGCTCTGCCGCAGACCTGATACCGCCTCCCGTTCCAAGGAGCACCGGCTCATCGAGCACATTAACCGGTATCGGCCACTGCCTTTGCGAGACCTCTGCGGCAAGGCGGTCTTTGAGGTGATAAGCGTTTAGAAACACGTCGTCGAACCCGCATCGATAGAGCCTCTCAACCCAGAATTCGAGCAATGTGACTCCGCGAAGCGACACAAGGGCCTTCGGGCGGCAGTTTGTAAGCGGCAGAAGCCGGGTCCCAAGCCCGGCAGCCAAAATCATCGCGCGCATGAATTATCCAAAGGCGGTGGGACCGCCAGCCAGGGCGGTGGGACCGCCGGCCAAAATTGACGAGGCATGACCCGCCGCTACCTTCGGTGGCGGCGGAGCGCATCGTATTTTCATGACTCTAAAGCTCTTACGACCCAACTGCCGACAATGGCGGCATAATTCGGGTCAGTGATTTCCACGCGCGTCCCGCCGTCCGGCGTGCTTTTCAATGCCACATCTCCCTGCGCAAGCCAATTGATCACCTGAGGATATACTTCGTACTCGAGCGATAACCCGCGCCGGCGAATCTTATCGATATCGTCATCCGGCCAGATTGGATAGACAGCCTGGGCGATAACGAGCCCCGTGTCTTCGCCTTCGTCAACGAAGTGGACGGTGATGCCTCCCCACTTGCAACCGTGTTGGAAAGTATCCTCATAGCCGTGCTGACCCGGAAAGCAGGGGAGCAGCGCCGGGTGGATGTTGAGGATTCTCAAGCCGGATGAATTGAAGTGATTTATGAAATAAGGAGTTACCAGGCGCATGAAACCCGCCAGGCAAACATAGTCGGGCCTGTAAGAATCTATTATTCGGACCAGTTCGTGTTCGGCCATTACCAACCGCGCGAGCCGATTTTGCCGCTCAATCGGGTCAGGATTTCTCACTATTTTTTGCCTTCGGTCCAAATCGGCGAGATCGACCGGCAATTGGACCTTTTCGAGTTCCGTGGGGGAGTGTTTCAGGTAAGCTTTGTAATCCACATGGAATGCGGGGATATTGGCCTTTGTCGCCCTCTCCAGACCGAAGGCCCCCGGCCTGTCGCTGAGCACAACAACGATTTCAGCATTCAGGGTCCCTGCCTGGGACCGGTCTATCATCACCTGCAGATTGGTCCCGCCTCCCGAGATGAGCAGGGCGAGACGCAGTTTTCGAGGGGCGGGTGAGCCGGTGAGTGGGTGAGTGGGTGAATCGGGCAAATTTCCACCTAAATTCCTGGATTCCTGCCAAAAAACTTTGCCGGAATGACGAACGCTGGAAAACCTATCCGACGCCTTTCATGTTCTCCCGGAGTTGCCTTTTTTGCTTTTGTGCATAATCACTATCGACGCTACCAGCACCAATAAGTTCATCGTAGCAGATATCGAACATCCTGAGGAGCGCCGGGCCGGGGCTGACTGTGCTTAGTAGACCGCGATAAATGTGGAATTTGCCACTCTCGATGAGATCGCCGGCGATGTTCGAAATTTGAGCATAGACCCAATCGCGCGGTGTCCCCAGGTCCGGATGTTCGCGGAAGAGTTTCACTATAACGTCAGGCTGTGTCTTAAGGAGTTTTTTAATTGGTTCCCCAGCCAAATCAAAGGCTTCTTGGTCGAAAAGGCCGTTGCCAACTAATTTCTTCTCAGCCTCTTTTAGAACTTCTAGCACTTCGATAATTTCTTTTGGCTTTTGTTTGGATTTTATTAAACCGAATAACATTTTAGAAATCCCTTAGCTTATTGTGGCTTATAAGCATCGTATCTTCGAGTGTCTGATGAGACTTTTCTGCAATCCTACCTCTTAACCCACCATCAGGCGACGCGGCCAACGATGTATTCATAGGCCACATCAAGATGCAAATAGAATTCCTGGAGGCTCTTACAAAACCCTATGGGAGGTGGGACAACCCTGCGGTCTCCACGAATATATTTTTGCAAGAGGCTCCCTCAATTCCCTAATCCCAATTCCTCAATTCCTAATCGAAATACCGCACGGCATTCCGAAAGAACTTGATCCCCTCGCCTTCTTCCGGAACTGGTTTGCCCTCGCGCCTATATTTTTCATTAATAAAAGTCCAGTCGGGGTGATTCGTGAAATGGTTGAACGCCTCCGGATGAGGCATCAGCCCGGCGACTCTGCCTGTCAGATCGCAGATTCCCGCAATATCTTCTACTGAACCGTTCGGATTGAAAGGAAACTCCCCGAGGGCGGCACTGCCGTCAGGTTTTGCATAACGCAAGAAAACCTGTCGGCGCTCAATGAGCTTTTCAATAACCCCAGGTTCGGCGAAAAACTTCCCTTCACCGTGGCGTATCGGCAACTCGACACTCAGGATATCGCGCGAAAGAACGCAATCCGATGCCGGGTTGACAGACAGGTTCACCCACTGGTCGCGAAACCCACCGCAGTCATTGGCAATGAGAGCGACTTCCCGCTTCAGTTCGCCCCGCTGGAATCCCGGCAGAAGTCCCAGATTGACCAGCACCTGGAAGCCATTGCATATACCGATCACAATTCCGCCTGTGTCAAGGAGTGCTGAGATCTGGTCCTGGAGCCGGTGTTTGAGACGTATGGCCATAATTACGCCGGCCCCGTGGTCGTCACCCCAGGAAAATCCTCCGCCTATCACGAAGATCCGGTAAGAGGTCAATGATTTCTCGCCCGAAATGAGACTGTTGAGGTGGACTCTTTCCACCTCCGCCCCGGCAACTTCCAACGCATACGAGGTTTCAAGATCGCAATTGAGACCGAAACCTGTCATCACGAGAGCCTTCACCGTTGACAACTGAAACTCCCTTCGTTTCGCGGGGCGGTGGGACCGCCAGCCAAAATTGACGAGCCTGACTCGCCACTACCTTCGGTGGCGGCGGAGCGCATCGTGTTCTCATGACTCTAAAGCTCTTTAGACCCAACTGCCAACAATGGCGGTGGGACCGCCAGCCAGGATGAGCGCTGCCTTCGGCGGCGCCTCACTGCGAAGCCTATTCAAGACCGATGTCCTTTCTATAGTAAATTCCCTCGAAGCGGACCTTTTCAATTTGTGAAAGGGCCGTTTCCCTTGCTTCCTTGAGAGTGTTTCCGGAACTTACTATGCACAGCACCCTTCCACCGGTCGTAACATATTGGCCGGAATCGTTCTTTGCCGTGCCCGAATGAAAAACCAGGCATCCCTTGTCGATCTGATCCACTCCATCTATAGGCACGCCTATTTTGTAACGGTCCGGATAACCCTTGTACCAGCCTTTTTTACCCTTGGTGGGGCCGCTCGTGGCAATAAGGCACACGCGGTATTCCGGGTCCCACTCCAACTTTATCCTGTCGAGCCTGCCCGTTGTAATGGCCTCGCTGATGTCCACCAGATCGGTTCTAAGCCGGGGAAGTATTACCTGGGCTTCCGGATCTCCCAGGCGGATATTTATTTCAAGTACGTAAGGACTAACTTCCGTCCCGTTTTCTACAAGAATCAGCCCAAGGTACAGGATCCCTCGGTACAGGATGCCGTATTTTTCCCGCACTCCCCTTATGAGTGGCTCGGCCACCTTCGACATGATGGTTTTTACAAGAGAATCATTCAGCCACGGGTGGGGCGAATAGGAACCCATTCCTCCGGTGTTTTTCCCCTCGTCGTTTTCTCTTGCACGCTTGTAATCCTGTGCTGCAACCATCGGGATTATCGTATAGCCGTCGGTAAAGCAAAAAAAGGAAAGCTCCCGGCCGTAGAGGCGTCTTTCGATATCGACACGATCACCGGCTTCGCCGAATATTCGCTCTTCCATAATTGAGCGCACGGCTTCTTCGGCCTCCTGGACCGATTCGCAGACCAGGGAACCCTTGCCGGCAGCCAGACCGTCAGCTTTGACAACAACCGGATATCCTACGCTCCGAATGTAGTCGCGGGCTTTGCCGGGGTCGGTGAAGTTTTCGAATTCCGGGACCGGAATTCCAAGCTCGCGCATCATCTCCTTGGCTTCACACTTGCTGGATTCCAGCTTGCTCGCCTTTTTGTCCGGACCGATGATCGGCAGCCCGCAAGATGCGAATAGATCGACAATTCCCGCCGAAAGGGGCTTCTCGGGGCCCACGAACGTCAGGTCGATTTTCTCCTTTTGCGCGAAACAGGCCATCTCTTCGATGGTTTTCAGGTTAACACAGTCGGCTGTTTGCGCTATCCCCGCATTTCCATGCGCGACGTAAACCCGGCTGACTCTCGGACTTTGAGTGAATTTCCACGCAATGGCGTGATCTCTGCCCCCAGTACCTATCACCAATATTTTCATCAAAGAGCTTTCAAATTATGTGGCGTGGTTATTTTCCGCTTGTTACCCTCGTGAGGTATTCGCAGATATTGGCGTCATAGCTGCTGGTCGCGCAAAAGGCCTTGCAGGCCAGCCGCAGGCTCGTCTTTGTCGATACACTGCCTCTGAGCGTCTGCATTTCCTTCAAAACGTCAGGATAATCGGAAGGGTCAGTAACCACCGCCACGAACCTGTTATTCTTCGCTGCCGCACGGATGAGGGTCGGCCCGCCGATATCTATATTTTCGATTGCCTCTTCCAGCGTGCATCCCGGACGCGCAACCGTCTTTGCGAACGCGTAGAGATTCACTACGACCATGTCGATCGGCTCTATGCCGTGCTTAGCCATGGTCGAGGCGTGTGCCTGGTTGTCACGGATTCCGAGTATTCCGCCGTGAATTTTAGGGTGCAGCGTTTTAACCCTGCCGTCGAGCATCTCTGGAAATCCTGTATAATCGGAGACCTCAGTTATTTCGATTCCGGCATCACGCAGCGCCTTGGCTGTTCCTCCGGTCGAGAGCAATTGCACGCCGAGTTCCCGCAGTCCCCTGCCGAATTCGGCCAATCCTGTCTTGTCCGTAACGCTCAGCAGCGCGCGGCGCACAGCAAACATCCTCTCCTCCTGCTTCGTAGTTAAAAAAAGATTACTCCACTCAATCCCGGTTACTGAAAATCCTTTCGAACAGCCTTTCGGCGGCCCTTACCACAGGCGTATCATCGGGAAGCATTACGGTAGGTTTTCCCTCCAGATCGAACTTTGAAATCATCGGGTCGGCGGGAAGACAGGTGATCCTTCCCTCGCCAAAAACTCGGTGGACCTGTTCAGGCCAGCTTGCAGGTTCCTCCCGAACCTGGTTTATCACGAGCACGACCTGCGAGACACGCATTGGCAGAGTCTTGACCAGTTCTGCTATGCGGCATGCAGCCGAAAGCCCTCTCCTGCTGGGGTCCGAAACCAGGATCAAAAGGTCTATATCCTTCTGTGTAAGACGGCTGAAATGCTCCATTCCAGCCTCGTTGTCAATAACAATGAACGGGTAGTTTCCGATGAGGCGATCTATCAGGCTGCTAAGGATGTTATTTGCCGCACAATAACAGCCGGGACCTTCCGGACGGCCCATCGCCACAAGATCGAACCCCTCCGTCTCGACAAGGGCCTGTTCCAACTTCATCTCCATAAATACATCTTTTGTCATGCCCACCGGAACGCTCGTCTTCATTTCTTCGCGCGCTTCCGACAGTGTTTCCTCCAGCTCCACTCCCAGAACATCATTCAAATTCGAGTTGGAATCGGCGTCTATGGCAAGAAGCGGCTTCATCCCATGAGTGAGCATGTATCGAATGAGAAGACCCGCTATAGTTGTCTTGCCTGTTCCGCCCTTCCCTCCCAGTGCAACAGCGTACCCCAAATCAGCCTCCCATGATCTTTCTTTTGCAGATCCAATTATTCAACACGCAAGCGACGCCGGACTACCCTTCACGAATCCGGCTTACTTCCGGCAGAAGGTGGTCGAGTATTCCATTGATAAATGCCCCGGAATCAGGGCTGCCAAATGTTTTCCCAAGATCGATAGCTTCGTTCACAGACACTTTGGGGGGGATTTCGGCACGGTAGAGCATTTCATAGAGGGCAATCCGAAGAACGTTCCTGTCGATTATCGACATTCTTTCGAGCCGCCAGTGTTCCGAGGCCGCGACTATCATTCCGTCAAGTTCGTCCCGGTGAGCATGAACGCCGTACAGAAGCTGCTCGGCAAACGGGCGGACAGCTTTGGCAAAATCGGGATTCTTCTTATCATCATCGCCTGAAGCCAGTTCGTAGTACAATTCGATGACCACATGCGGAGGCTGCCCCGTCATCTCCATCTGGTAGAGCATCTGCAATGCGATCTCTCTTGATTTGCGCCGCTGGCCCATTGGAAAACTCAATTCAGAAAATCTAAGCGTGAATCCGGTTCGGTAAAATCTCTCAATATTGGTCTTGCGGCGCTACGAGCAACACAAATCAAGCCGACATCTGCTTTAAAAGATTGGCCGTCTCTATGGCGGCAAATGCAGCGTCCCACCCCTTGTTGCCGGACTTTGCTCCGGCCCGCTCGATCGCCTGCTCCAGCGTATCTGTGGTGAGTACCCCGAAGCTGACTGGGACGCCGGCTTCGATGGCCACATTGGCGATCCCCTTAGAGACCTCCGCCGCCACGTAATCAAAATGCGGCGTCCCTCCCCTGATCACGGCGCCAAGGCAGATCACGGCGTCATATTTGCCGCTCTCCGCCGCTTTTTTTGCGATCAAAGGTATTTCGAATGCTCCGGGGACCTTGAAGACATCGACATTTTGCTCATCGGCCCCATTCCTTTTGAGGGCGTCGAGCGCGCCTCCCAGGAGCCTCTCTCCGATAAAGTCATTGAATCGGCTGACGATGATTCCAAACCTTAGGCCCTCGGCCAGCAATTTCCCTTCGAAAACTCTCATGACACTTCCCCCTCAGCGGATATGCAGCTCAAGATATGACCCATTTTGAAGCACTTGGTGCTCAAGTACTCGCGATTACATTCGTTTGGCGGAATTTCTATCGGCACTCTGTCTGTTACCGTGATGCCGTAACCCTGAAGCCCCACGATTTTGGTCGGGTTGTTTGTCATGAGTCTCATCTTTTTGATGCCGAGATCGACGAGCATTTGCGCGCCAATTCCATAATCGCGCAGATCGGCCCGAAATCCAAGTGCCTCGTTTGCTTCGACCGTATCGTAGCCCTGTTCCTGAAGGGCATAGGCTTTAATCTTGTTTACGATACCTATTCCGCGTCCCTCATGGTTCCGCATGTAGAGTAGCACGCCTTTTCCAACGCACCCGATCTGAGTCAAGGCTGCCCGAAGCTGCGCGCCGCAGTCGCACCGAAGAGAGCCGAAGACGTCGCCCGTGAGGCATTCAGAATGGACTCGCACAAGTATTTCCTCAGCAGGGTCGATCTCACCTTTAACAAGCGCCAGATGACAATATTCGTCTATATCGTTGGTGTAAGCTATTATCTTGAATTCCCCTCCAAACGAGCTCGGCAGCTTCGCTGTAGCGGAGCGGTGGACGAACATTTCGGTCTGCATTCTGTACTGGATCAGGCTTGCGATTGTTACGATCTTAAGTCCATGTGTCGCGGAGAAGACCTCCAGATCAGGCATCCGTGACATAGTTCCGTCCTCGTTCATAACTTCGCAGATTACTCCAGCCGGCTTCATCCCGGCGATCCTGGCAAGATCGACCGATCCTTCTGTTTGCCCCGTTCTGAACAGAACGCCGCCTCTCTTCGCGCGAAGCGGGAAAACGTGGCCGGGGCTGACCAAATCTTCGGGCTTCACATCCCCGGCGATGGCCGTGAGGATTGTATGCGCCCTGTCCGCTGCGCTGATGCCCGTCGTCACCCCTTTTCGCGCCTCGATAGATATGGTGAATGCGGTTTGAAAAGGCGATTTGTTTTTAGCAACCATCATCGGAAGATCAAGCTGATCCACCAGGTCAGGCTCGAGGGAAAGGCAGATCAGGCCGCGCCCATATCTAGCCATAAAGTTGATGGCTTCCGGCGTCGCTTTCTCTGCGGCGATGCATAGATCTCCCTCATTTTCCCGATCTTCGTCATCCACTAGAATGATCGGTTTGCCCTGCCGTATATCCTCAAGCGCCTCGGGGATTGTTGCCAAAGGCATCCGAGTGTCCTCCTTCTGGAAAAAAGTCAGCTTCAGCGATTTGCGAATCCGTTGAGGGTATATAACATATTTCGAATAATCTCTTCAAGTTGGCGGGTTGTACCGGCTCACGCAAACCCGTGCTGTTTCAAAAAATTCAAATCAATATTATTTTTGATACCGTCTTTTTCCAATCTGGTTTCCCACGAACAAACCAGCTTTTCCACGTATTTTCCGATCAGGTCTGTTTCTACATTGACCTCGCTGCCGATCTGAAGGCCGCCGACAGTGGTCATCGAAGCGGTATGGGGAACGATATTCACATCGAAACCAACACTTGAAACCCCGTTTACCGTAAGACTTATTCCATTTACCGCGATGGAGCCTTTCGCGATAACGTATCTCATAATTTCCCGGCCGGCGTCAAAAAAGAGCCGCATCGAGCGGCCCTCAAGCTCGCGCTCTTTCAGCACCGCAATCCCGTCAATGTGTCCGGTAACCAGATGGCCTCCCAGACGGTCCCCAAGCCGAAGCGCCCTCTCGAGATTAAGCCTGCTTCCGGGGGCTTTACGGGCCAGGGTCGTGCACCCCAGCGTCTCGGCGGAAACGTCTGCCGTGAAAGCGTCCTGCTTGAAATCAACCATAGTGAGACAGGCCCCGTCAACGGCTATACTTTCACCCAAAAGGGAAATCTCCATACGGAAATCCGGACGAATCACCATCCGTGCGTCCAGTCCGTGACGCTCCATTCGCTGCAATGTCCCAGTGCCTTCTATAAGACCGGTAAACATGATTCTTCAGCCTCAGTAAAGCTGCTCGCAGAATCTGCCGCAAACAAGCAGGTCATCTCCAATCTTTCTGGTACTGATCCCGTAGGCCCGAACACAATCAGCTATCTTTAGTCTCGACCCTCCGCTCAACATGGACACCCCGCTTGGATCGGCAAGGATTTTGGGGGCGTAGAAAAAATAAAACTCGTCTGCAAATCCGTTTTGAATGAAAGATCCCAAAACGCGCCCACCGCCTTCAACAAGAATGCTCGAGATACGCCTTCGACCCAGTTCTTTGAGTAGAAACATCAAGTCCACACCGGACTCTGCCGACGGAACCCTTATCACGTGGACACCGGCGGCTACAAGAGCCCGCTCTCTGTAGGCCGAAGCCTCCTTGCGGCAAACAACCCAAACCGGATCTGTGGACGCGGTTCGAACCAACTGGGAGTCCATCGGGATCTTGAGCTCGCTGTCGAGAACAATCCGGGTCCGTTGACGGTGCTTTTTCCCCCCACGCAAACGTACAGTCAAAAGGGGATCATCGGCAATGACCGTCCCGATGCCGACCAGAATACCGTCGGCACGGGACCGAAGCCGGTGCGCAAACTGTCGAGACAGCTCGCTGGTGATCCACTTTGACTCACCGGCCGAGGTTGCTATGAATCCGTCGAGTGTCGCCGCAGCTTTCAGCATAACATACGGGACCCCGGTAGTTACGTATTTTATGAAGGCTTGGTTGAGTGCTCTGCATGCCCGCTCGAGAACGCCTCCTTTAACCTCGATTCCAGTCCGCCTTAAGTGTTCGGCACCCCCACCGGCAACGCCGGGGTTCGGATCGACCATCCCAAACACAACCCGCGCAATTCCGGCATCAACAACAACTTGCGTGCACGGAGGCGTCAGACCGTGATGATTGCACGGCTCAAGCGTAACATAGAGGGTCCCGCCCATGGCGGCCGCGCCAGCGTCTGCTATCGCATTCACTTCGGCATGCCGCCCACCGAGCGCCTCATGATAGCCCCGACCAACAATGGCGCCATTTTTTACTGCAACGGCCCCAACCAGCGGGTTGGGACTCGTCATACCGGCGCCCAGCGCGGCCAGACGCAGGGCCCTTTTCATAAACTGCACATCAGGATCGGTTTGAACCATATTCTCCAGGCGCCGCTTTCCATATCGAAATCAAACTGGGGCGGCATAGCGCCAGCCCCATCCAATCTTCCGGAAATTCCCGACTTTTGCGACTCGTCTTAAACTTTATGCGTGCAGGCAAAAACCGGAGCAGAATTCAGCGACCTCATCGGCCAGTGATTTCAGCATTGCATCGTTGCCCACCGATTCGAGGGCGCGGTGCATGAAGCTCCCGATTGTCTCCATTTGCTCGGTCCCCATTCCGCGGGTCGTTACTGCCGGCGTGCCCACCCTGATTCCGCTGGTCACGTTCGGTTTCCGGGTGTCGAAAGGTATAGAGTTCTTATTCACCGTAATTCCGGCCTTGTCCAGAGTTTGCTCGGCGACATTTCCGGTTAGCCCTCTGGTGCTCAGGTCCACCAGCATCAGATGATTGTCTGTTCCCCCGGAGACCAGCCGATATCCATGGCCGGATAACACCTCGGCAAGCCGCCTGCTGTTCGCAAGGACTCTTTGCTGATATTGCCTGAACTCAGGCTGAAGGGCTTCCTGAAACGCCACAGCCTTGGCGGCTATCACGTGCATGAGCGGCCCTCCCTGAATTCCCGGAAAGATCTGGCTGTCAAGCATCTTGCTATATGGGGTGTGAGACAGAATCAAGCCACCGCGTGGTCCTCTTAAAGTCTTATGGGTGGTGGAAGTTACGAAATCGGCGCATGGTACGGGATTCGGATGAAGACCCGCGCCGACAAGACCGGCAATGTGGGCCATGTCCACCATCAGGTAGGCGCTGATGTTCTTTGCAATCTGACGAAAACGTTCAAAATCGATGATTCGAGGGTACGCACTGGCTCCTGCTATTATGAGCTTCGGCCGTTCCTCCCTGGCTATTCGCTCAATATGGTCGTAGTCGATCTGCTCATTGTCATGCCTGACCCCATAGGAAACGACCCGGAAAAGCCGTCCGGAAAAACTCACAGGACTCCCGTGAGTCAGATGTCCCCCCTGGCGTAAATCCATCCCCAGTATAGTATCGCCGGGTTGGAGCACTGCGAAGAGCACGGCCATATTCGCCTGAGAGCCTGAATGAGGCTGAACGTTTACATAATCGGCGTGAAACAGCTTTCTTGCACGGTCCTGAGCCAACCTTTCCGCGATATCGACATGTTCACATCCGGCATAATACCTTTTCCCAGGGTAGCCCTCAGCGTATTTGTTTGTCAGAACGGACCCTTGAGCTTCCCGTACCGCCCTGCTGACAATATTTTCGGATGCGATGAGTTCCAGGCGCCCCCGCTGACGATTTTCCTCTCCCTTAATGGCCTCAGCTATTTCAGGATCAATCTGCTGCAAATAAGACATGCCCTAACCTCATGAAACAAAATATTTAAAAACTCCGTTTTGACCGGAGATTTTACCGCCATCGTCCGTACGTTCACTGACTGGAGCGGCGCCACAATTATTCTATAATAGCTCAACGGAGCGAATATAGCCACAGATATTGCCGCGATTGCCCATCACAAGACCATGGGTCTAAATCCTTGCAAAGGCGGATTCCCGGATTTCCATTTATTTGGGAAATAGGCTAGTGTCCATCCCGGAACACCGGATGAGACACTCGAAGTTTCCGATTCGGAAAGAAGGGATTTTCCGCTCTGGCTAGGAAATCAAGGGCTTGCGCGGAGGCGTACTTGAGTACGCCGCACAAGCAAGCCCGAAGATTAACGCCGCCAGGACGGAAAAGGCCCCTTTCCGGATGGAAACCAGGCTAATGTCGCCGAAAATCGCCAGTCTTATGAGCAACCCGGATCGGAGTAAAAACGTTGATCTATCCGAACGGACGTGACGCATGAAAGAACTCGAATTCAACTATCAGGTCAGAAAAAGCGCCGGGAGAAAGACACTTACAATTGTCGTACATCCGGATAACCGGGTTGTCGTCAGCGCGCCTTCAACCTATCCCCAGAAGAATATCATGCAGTTCGTCGAAAAAAAATCCGACTGGATTCGAAAAGCAATTCGAGCCAACCTCCAAAGGGATCGGCAAGGCCGGGCAAGAAGATTCGAAACCGGGGACAAATTACTTTACCTGGGCAAAGAATATATTTTGCAAGTCGAACGTGGAAATTCTTCGCAAGTCATCCTGAAAGATGAGAATATTTGCGTGCGGCTCCCTATGATGGCAGGCGCAGCGCCCGAGCCTTCGGTGGTAAAAGAGTACCTGCTCAAATGGTATCAGGGGTGCGCCCTGGCCAAAGTTAGAGAAAAGGTCCCGGTCTACACCCATCAGATTGGCGTAAATCCGCGTCTTGTGGCCGTCAAGTCATTGAAATCGCGATGGGGCAGCTGCTCTATCCACGGGCGGATCAGTCTCGCCTGGCACATCATAATGGCGCCTGAACGAATCTTTGATTATCTCATAGTTCACGAACTCTGCCACATGGTTCATCACAACCACTCAGCACAATATTGGAACCTGGTTGCAACCATTCTCCCAGACCATCGGCAAAGCAGAAAATGGCTGCGCGAAAACGGAAATCGCCTGAAACTTTAGCACGAACTTGGCTGCCGGCTGAAAGCAGAAATCATTGGCGTTGAAATAGCTACGTTTTCTACGGACAAGCCCTAAACGTTAGCACGAAGCTTCATATCATAGCCGGTTTGGTTGAGCACAGCCTCTACTTCCCGGATATGCTCGAAATTGCGCGTTTCGATTTCAAGTTCCACCATGCTCTGATAGATTGACATGTCGGCCCCGCCCCTGTTGTGATAGATATGAAGAACGTTGGCCTTCACACCCGCGATTATGCCCAGGAGCTTCGCCAGGGCGCCGGGCACGTCATCCATCCGGACACTGAACCGCATAATGCGTCCTTTACGCGACATGCCCTTACGAATGACCCTGTCCAGCAGAGAAATATCGATATTCCCCCCACTGACAACCAGTACTGCCTTTGTCTCCGCAGGGGCCTTTATTGCCCCGCTCAGCAGAGCAGCCACACAGACCGCGCCTGCCCCTTCGGCAAGCACCTTTTTCCGTTCCAGGAGCATAATAACAGCTTCCGCGATCCGGTCTTCACTCGCCAGGACGATCTGATCGACCTCTTTACGGACTACATCGAAAGGAATACGTCCGATTTGCTTTACCGTTATTCCGTCGGCTATTGAATGAAGCGCGTCGACCGTGATTCTTTTGCCGGTTTCGACGGCCTTGAGGGCTGAAGGACACGCCTCCGCCTGAACCCCGATGATCCGAATCCCCGGCCTGATGGCCCTTGCAGCCACTGAAATTCCGGCCACTAACCCTCCGCCGCCTACCGGCACGGCTATCAGGTCCACATTCGGCATCTCCTCCATTATTTCCAGGCCGATGGTCCCCTGCCCCGCTATTATCGACGGATCGTCATATGGATGGATAAAGGTCTTGCCGTCTTTTGACAGTTCCTGCGCTTTTTTTATCGCATCCGCAATACTCTGTCCATCAAGGATGACTTTGCCGCCATAGCCCCGCGTTGCTTCCTGCTTTGAAATCGAAGCCCATTCAGGCATGATGATGGTGGAAGCCAGCCCTGCCCGGTTCGCGGCCAGGGCGACACCCTGGGCATGATTGCCGGCCGATGCCGCAACCACCCCTCCCTTCCCGATCCGGTCAAGTTCAGTCAGGATCTTGTATGTTGCGCCACGAATCTTGAACGACCCGGTTGCCTGCAGGTTCTCCAATTTCAGATAGACTTCGAACCCGGCCAGACTGCTGAACGTGGGAGAGTAGACAAGAGGGGTTCTGATTACACGGCCCTTAAGGACGCCGGCCGCCCTTCGGATTTCGGCAGCCGCAATCATGTTTCAAACCTCGCAGGACAGTACATTGATCTTAAAATCCCGACTGTTGACCACCAATGAATAGATCAAACCGGTTGTTTAGGCAGAATAATAATAAAATCCGAGCCATCTTGTCTTGGTTCGTACCACATGTCGCCTTCGTGCTTTCGGATGATTTCCCTTATCAGGTATAGGCCCATGCCGACCCCGTCCCTTTTCTCGCCTCCCTCGTCCATGTGGGCAAACTTGGTGAAAAGCCTGTCCCTGTGTTCCTCGGGAATCGGATTACCGCTATTGTAGACGTTCAAGCGATAAAAAGAGCCGTGATCTTCAAAGCCGAAAGCGATCCTGCAGCCTTTCCCACCGTATTTTATGGCGTTTTTGAAAAGGTTTCTGAACACGGCTTTCAGCCACATCATATCGGCGCCAATCGGAATAATTCCGGCTGGAATCGCTCCGAGACGGTTGTCGATCACTATCTGCTGTTCTTCAATTTCATTTGACACCTCGTCGAGCACCGCATCTATGATATCCTGCCGAAGGTCCACTAATTCCTTATTTTTGAGAAGCACACCCTCAAAAGAACGCGCGCTCCCGAGACATTCCTCGGCGATGCCGATCAGGCGCCGAACCCGAGCCATCAAATCGGAAACCGTGTTCCATACGGATTCGTCCATTCGTCCGAAGGAGCCGCGCAGAAGCAGCTTAAGAGTAGCGGCAATGGAGACAAGAGGTCCCCGGATATCGTGAGACATGATCATCAGCATGTTCAGTATATGCTGGTTGAGCTCCCGGATGTGCCGCTCGGATTCCGAAAGCTCCCGGTTATGTCTTTCGGCTTCCAGATATGCCTCCTGGAGTTCTTTTAAGCCCGATATGTCCCTGAGTTCCCCCTCCCATAGTGTGGAACCGTCTTCCTCGAACCACAGGCTTGCCGTAATGGACCCGATGAAAACCGTCCCGTCCTTTTTTTGCAACTCCGCTTCATATTCTTTTAGAAATCCGCTTTCCCCGAGCCTCTGTTGAAACTGGCGTCCATCTTCGGGATTGGAGAAAAGCAACCACACATTGTCCAGCCCCAGCATTTCCTCCTTGCTGCCATAGCCGAACAGTTCCACCCCGGCCTGATTCACATCGAGCAGTTTGCCGCGCCCGCTCGATATAAAACGCATGTCACCCGCACCAGTGAAAAAACGCTTATACATAATGCACACAACAAAAATGGATCATAAGGGACTGAATGGATGGTATTATATCTGATTTTCGGCACAATTAACAAGAAAATGACAAAAAACACTCATAACTTAAGCAATTAGGCGTTCAATCGCTCAAAACCGTTCCAAATTCTTCATGGGACCCCAAATCCAGAAAATCGGGACCGAACCTGTATTGATCTTCGGCCTCAGTACCAAACCTCAGCGACCGGAGTATTTTGGTGGCTTTTTCCTCGACTTCGGATATCGTATGGACAATGCTCCTCAAAGATTTAAGCACCCTCAGCATCTGTTCTTTATGACAAACCGGCAGGACCGGATTTTCAACCAATTGGATTACTTCATCCAACTGCAAGAGGTTGTTTGATGTTATCTCCACATATGCAAGTTTAGACCACTGCTCCATAAGCCCCGGCGGCAAGCCGTCCATCTGCTTCGAAAAGTCGTAGTTCATACCTGTGGGCAATGCATTTTCAAGGCGGTCCAACAAAGACTCGATTGCCGGCCGATCCCAAAGGTTCGTCACTGAAATCAATTTCCCCCACTTAGGGTGAATCTTGTTTTTGATCCACTCCCGCCCCTGGTGAGGAGAAAGATAAAGGCTCGCCAGTTCTTTTTGTTCAATGAGCAGCCTTTGACTTACCGCAAGCAGGTCCGCGTAAGAGCGCAACTCCGGGACTTTTTCGCTCAATGCGCCGCACAGTTCGTCTATAAGAGGTCCTTTCCACTCGAGTTCCGGCGCGTACTTCTGGAGCAGTTCTTCCCAACTCGCCCGAAGAATGTTGATTTGTGCGTTTATCGCCGAGAACACAAAGCCTAGTTTGACCAATGTGTTCCTGAGTTCATGTGCCAGGATTTCGCAGCTTTGCAGACGGAGGTTGGCAAAATCCTTACTCGCCTGGGTGAGTTTTTCTCGGAACAATAAAGAGAGCAGTTCGGAGCCAAGGCTTTGGGATACATCCCGGATGATTCTGGTCGAACGATCTCCGCGCTTCAATGTCCCCGGCTTAAAATGAATCTTTATAACGGCTGCAACCACGTTTTCGCTGTCCTGCCAGATGGGGTTTCCCTGCCAATCGACCGGATATTGAATCTTTTCGACTGAATGGCCGTAGAGGCTCTTTTTCCTGACAAGCACAGGCTCCATGTGGAATTCATCTTCCCGTTCTCCCAAGAGTTGCTTTCTGACGCTGCGGGGGTCTTGCATCGGGTTGTCCGCCGTCCAGCTCATCTGCTTTTCGACACACCAACCCATTGCTTCCAGAACACGTCCGGGCTGGTCCTTGTAATCATCCCATTTCTTGCCCGGAGGATTGTAATCGGATACTGCGGGCAATCCCCATTCCAACTCATCCGAATCCTGTTTTTCGACGCCTGACAGAACCCGCATCGCTATCAGTTCCGGCATCGGGGCGATCTTGTATATTGTGCCCTTCGTAGCGTTATCCAGGCATGAGAGCACTGTCTTTATCATGGTCCGGCAGGTTGCAACGAGCAGATCGTCAGTATTTTCCATACCTTTCTCCAGAACATACCTGCGTCTGAGACCCAAAACAGTCGCAATCGGACTTGCAGCAGCATATAATCGATCGGCACGTCTCAGATACTAAGGCGAAATACATTATATATCAAGATAATCGAACATCCCCTGCAATTCCTTAATGTAATTTTTCAAAGCGAGGCGGAGGGCTATTCGCCCCGGATAACCAGCTATCCGGGCCAGCGCCGGTATGAGACCCCATCGGGGTGAAAAGACACGATGCTTCCGGCCTCACTCATGGCATTGTCCGGCCGTCCTCTTGCGCGAGGCCGATTTCCTGGTATGAGAACTCATTGAGCCGAGCATTGGTGCGTGCATGCTCAATTGTCATGCTGAGCAGGTTTCCCTGCTTGTCGAGGTCAACACAGTGAAGGGTGATGTATGAGAACTCACAGATCCGAGCATGGAATCCAGTCGGAAATGCACTCCGACTCCAGTTGGGAGCCAACTTGACGCATTATTCCGGCCCATGGAAATACTAATTGGCGTCCAGCCGGAAACTCCGGATGGAAACTAATTGCATGTTCGATTGCGAAACCGTATCATTTTACGCGTTCCGGGGTTGCCCCTGGAGTTTGCCGGTCTGGGAAGAAATAACAATTGGGTGTTGAGGCAAAAGATCCAAAAATGAAGAATCTACGAGCCAGCAGTTACCTGAACCACGTCGAAATTGGTGACGGAACTTCACTGCTTTATAGCGGATCAACTCAGTGCATCGATCTTGTTCCGACGGAATATGCAAACCTTTTGTCCGATGGAGCCGATCTGTCTTTTCTTTCTTCCGAAGAAAAAGAACACCTTTTGCAACGCGGACATCTTACGGCACTGACACCCAAACGCGAACTTGAGGAATTCAGGAAGCTGGTCCAGGTCATTTTGCAAAAAAGCGGCAAATTTGACAAAAAACAAAAGATGGGGAATCTTAGTTTTATTCTCACGTATAATTGTAATCTCTCATGCAGTTACTGCTATCAGAAATCCCTGGGCCATGACTTTAAGGTCCCGCCAATGAGTCCGGAATTAGTAGACAGCATTTTTACCACGTATTTATCCCAACTGTTTCCGAAAATTCCCAGGGAGTTCACTTTCACATTGTTTGGTGGAGAACCTTTGCTTCCCGCCAATAGAGAGGCTATTGCAAGGATTCTTGCCTACACGAAGGAGCACCCCTCTATCAGAGTTTCGGTAGCTACCAATGCAACTACTTTATCGGAAATGGTGGACTTGATCGGCCCGGAAAAAGGGAAGATTCAAAGTGTCCAGGTAACTTTGGATGGAGATCAATTGTTCCATGATAAAAATCGAATTCCCCAGTCAGGCAAACCTACCTTTGATGCCATGATTGCCGCTGTTCGTCAAATAATTCAATCGAAGGCGCACGTTGTAATCCGTATGCATGTACATTCAGGAAGACTGGAATCATCCCGGAATCTTGTTGATTTTCTTGAGAAAGAAAAAATATTGGGCCACCCTCAGGTCGGTGTCTATTTTGCACCAATCAATACTTTTACATGCGGAAACAGTTCGAGCGAAGATATTGATATATTTCGCCAAACATTTCAAGCAGTTGCTGTCAGGACTAATCGCCCTCCTTCTAATTATGATTTTATGAATAAATTTTTAGAAATGCAGACAGAACGAATCATTCCCAAGGTGAGACATTGCGGCCTGGGCACTGACATCTTCTACGTTGTGGATCCTTTGGGTGATATTTACCAGTGTTATGAAGAAGCCGGCCACAAGGACAGGCGTGTTGGAACCTTTTCTCGCGGAAAGGTAAAATTCTTTGCCTTGAAAGAGAAGTATTCCAGGCGCAATCTTCTTAATGTTCCCGAATGCCTCAAGTGTTCAGCGGCGCTTTACTGCGGCGGAGGCTGCCCCTGTCACGCAAGAATCCATAAGGGTTCAATATTTAAGTCTTATTGCCATCAAAATAAGGAATTTGCCGCTCAGACTTTAAAGGCGTTCTATTTAGAAAATAAGTCGAAAAATGAAGTTTAGAAGACGGACGGCAGGGCTGTACGCTGGATGATGATAGTTGTCGCTATTGGAAAGATGAATCCCGTGAATTTTAGGCCGGCCAAGAGTGGCTAAAGCTGAAAGGAGGTGAGAACATTGAAGAAGAAGCAAATTATTGCGACAGTAGCCGTATCAGCAGCAATTGTGTTATCGGGCGTAACAATGAAAGCCGGAGTGGACAACAAAGCACCGACACTAGGCAAAGTTGCGTCGAAAGTAGGGAAAATAGTTCCCGTGAACATGCTTCTGGGCTCTGCAAAGTTCAGTACCACCAAAGCGTTCGCGGATGAATGTTGTGGTCCCTATGCCCAGTGCAAAATATGTAATTATTAGTGGATAACGCGATTACGGGGTAGTCGGAGGGAGGGAACCTCTGCGGCACATGAAGGCCCTTATTTCACTGCCCTGAAGTCAACGGGTCAAACGCTAAAAGCATTTTGACGTCATACATAATGGAAGATTGGAACTCGAAGCTTTTTGAGTTTCCGGTCTTCCATTTCCATTCCAAGAGCCATAATGGGTGAACAGTGAGCAGCCCGCTTCAAGACCGGGTTCATCCGGCTCATGAGTACCTGTGGGAATGGCCTTCACCTCCCGGGACCTTTCCTTTGTGTTCACTTAACCACGCTACGCTCCTCCTTCGTGGTGGACAAAAACCGCGACCACCGGGATCACCACGTTTGCGCCCCGATTCTCGCATTTTTCCGGACAGCATTCTGCCGGACCATCACAGTCATTAGTTGATCGTGGTTACGTGTGCCGGTAACCAATTACTTTGACCGGATGGCCGTAAAATAGTATATGCCAGGGCTGACATAACGCTTATTTGTCAAGATGTAATCCGAAAGGCTGCTGAACCATATTGAAACCATTGCTGGTTGCCAGAAATCTTAGGCGGGCAGATTCCGCCAGGGAGATTTTCAGCGTCGATTATTTTTCCCTCAATCAGGGTGAGACCATTGCGCTCATAGGTCCCAACGGGGCAGGAAAAACAACTTTCCTTCTAACCTTGGCCCTGCTCCATAAGCCCACCTCCGGATCCATCGAACTTGACGGGGTCACCGCCGGCCCGAACAATCTGCTTCAGTTGCGCCGCCGAATGGCCGTCGTTTTTCAGGAATCCCTCCTGCTCGATATGTCTGTACTTGGCAATATCACTACGGCTTTGCGCATACGCAAAGTGCCCGGGAAAGCGGCCCTTGCCAGGGCCCAAAAGTGGCTCGACCTTTTTGGCGTAGCCCATATTGCCTCGCAGCAGGCAAGATTGCTTTCAGGAGGCGAGGCTCAACGTACGAGCCTTGCCAGAGCGTTTGCCCTCGAGCCTGACCTCCTTTTCATGGATGAACCGTTCGGCTCGCTTGACTACCCCACCCGCAATTCGCTTCTTAACGATCTGGGCGCGATTCTCAAACAGATGAACATGACCACCCTGTTCGTTACGCACGATTATACCGAGATTCCATTCCTGGCCGAAAAGACAGCGGTCATGTACGAGGGCCGTATAAAAAAATGCGGCTCAAATCTGGAGATCTTTGGTCAGGATTTTTTTCAGAGAAAGTACTGGAGTCCATGGGCGGATTGAAAGAGAGGGAAGCAGGGAGCGGGAATTAAAACCGCACAGCAGGAAGCAAGGAGCAGAAATGACTACTCCGGCGAATATAGCCTTGATTTACGCTCCCTGCTTCGAAAAGATTTAAGCTGAACCACGGATGGACGCGGATGAAGGAGCGGAGCGGGGTGGATAAAATGATTCGCAGCCCGCACCTCGATCCTACACCTTTGCATGGTTCCGGGTGTCCAGGAGGGACATGAGGAAGTGCTTCACGCTTCGTATTTCTTGCTCCCCGCTCCCTGCTCCCCGCTTCATCTCTGCTTCAACACTGTTCGAGGATCTTCTCAAAAAGCCTGCTGAGTATTTTTCCTGAAATGCCTGCTGTTTCCATGATTTCCTCTACTGCCGCCGGCTTGTAGCAATCGGGCAGGTTCACGTTTGTTATTGCAGATATTGCCAGGACTTCCATGCCTGCGTGAACTGCCGTTATGACTTCCATGATGGTGGACATGCCAACGGCATCGGCCCCTGACATTTTCAAAAAACGCGTCTCGGCTGCGGTCTCAAGACAAGGGCCGAGCACCCCGGCATATACACCTCTGCGGAGCCCAATGCCCTCTTTGAGAGCCGTTTTTTCGGCAAGCTCAATGAGGCGGCGGCTGTATGGCTCGACCATGTCCGGAAACCGCAGACCCCACTCATCGACATTGGCTCCAACCAGCGGGTTTTGCCCGGTAAAATTTATGTGGTCCGTTATCACCATCAGGTCCCCTGCCTCGAAATTCGGGTTTAGCCCCCCGGCGGCGTTCGAAAGCAAAAGTGTTTTCGTTCCCAGTGCCCGAAGGACCCTGATTGGAAATGAAATCGTCTGGGGCGAATATCCTTCGTACAGGTGAAAACGCCCATCCATGGCAATAACCTGCTTTCCCGCCCACCTGCCGCATACAAGCCGTCCTTGATGACCCGGGGCGGTACAAACCGGATGATGAGGTATTTCCCGGTAAGGCGCCACGACAGCCTTATCGATCTTGTCCACAATGCCGCCGAGGCCCGTTCCAAGTATTAATCCCACTGCCGGCTCGCTTGTCAGGCGTTGTTTTATCGAATCGGCGGCTTCCTGCACCCTGGTTTTTAACCCAATCATTGACGTCCTTTCATCGCCGGCGGAAAATAAACCGGAATTTCTTGTGGGGATTATAATAGAATATAAAATATTGACTCAATCAAAATGGAGTGGTTAGACTCACATTCGATGGCTGCTTCCCCGTCCAAGAGAAAATATTTCGACAATGGTGCTATTCCGCAAGTATTTGTGCCCTCCTACCCTGCCGAGCTGCCTATTACCGAATGGCGGGAAAAGATCGTCAGCGCTATCCGCGAACACCAGGTCCTGGTAATTACGGGTGAAACAGGGTCGGGCAAGAGCACGCAGATTCCCAAGTTCTGCTTAGAGGCGGGAAGAGGCAGGTCCGGCCTGATCGGCAGTACCCAGCCTCGCCGGATCGCGGCGATCACCCTTGCCGCACGGGTGTCCGAAGAACTCGAACGGTACGGACCCGGCCTCGTCGGATACAAAATACGTTTCCAGGATCGCACCGCCCGCACGACAAGAATAAAATTCATGACCGACGGCATTTTGCTCGCTGAAGCGCAAAATGACAGAAATTTCGGCTCCTATGACACGATCATCGTGGACGAAGCGCACGAGCGCACCCTCAATATAGATTTTCTCATCGGCATTCTCAAACAGACTCTCTCTAAAAGACACGACCTCAAGGTGATCGTTACCTCGGCCACGATCGATCCGCAAAAATTCTCCAGCGCATTCGGCGGGGCGCCCATCATCGAAGTTTCCGGAAGGACCTGGCCGGTTGAAGTGTGGTACCGGCCCCCCGCTCAGACTGACGATGAAGACTCCGGGGATGTGAACTACATCGACCAGGCGGTTGCAGCGGCTGACCTGTTCAAGCTCAACCCCGGCAAAAGAGGCGATATTCTTATATTCATGCCGACCGAGAGCGACATCATGGAAACGGTCCAGCGCCTCGAAGATCAACGCTATGCGAACACCGCTGTCATGCCCCTTTTCGGTAGAATGGCGGCATCCGACCAGCAAAAGATTTTCGCCCCGATTTCCGAGGACAAGATTGTCGTTGCCACAAACGTCGCGGAAACTTCCATCACAATTCCGCGAATAAAGTACGTAATCGACACGGGACTGGCCAGAATAGCCTGGTACAACGCACGGTCAAAGACCCGCTGCCTTCCGGTGGCGCCAATCTCCAGGGCGAGCGCAGACCAGAGGAAAGGGCGATGCGGCCGCGTGAGGGCGGGCATCTGCGTGAGGCTCTATTCCGAAGGAGAATACCTTGAGCGGCCCATGTATACGCCACCGGAAATCCAGAGGTCCAACCTTGCCGAGGTAATACTGCGGATGCTCTATCTGAAGCTGGGCAGAATACAGGATTTTCCTTTCCTCGATCCGCCCTCTCCCGCCGCAATCAAGGACGGCTTGTCAGTTCTGCGGGAACTCGGCGCAGTTGACGATCACCTCAGACTTACGCCTATTGGCAAAACGATGGCCCGGCTACCGGTCGATCCGCGTATCTCCAGGATGCTGATCGAGGCAAGGCGGGAAAACGCACTCGGGGAACTGATGATTATCGGCGCTGCTCTGAGCATCCAGGACCCGCGCGAGAGGCCCCTCGATCAGGAAGCAGCGGCTGAGCATGCGCAGGCTGTTTTTCGAGACCCGCGCTCCGATTTTGTGTCTCTTTTAAAAATCTGGCAGGGCTGCTGGCAGGAACCGGTCACTACCGGAACCATGCCCGAAGTGACGCGCCGGAACACCACGACCTCCCCTGATGGCGGCGTGGGCCTTACCGGTAACGGCGCTCCCGGCCGCATAGATGCAAAACGTTCCCCCCGAAGGACTTCCAGCCAGGTTCGAAAGTTTTGCCGCGAGCATTTTCTCTCTTTTCGGCGGGTCCGTGAGTGGCGTGACATTTTTGAGCAACTTCGCTCCATTCTCAACGAACTCGGCGACTTTGTCGAAAATTCTACCCCAGCGAGCTATGACGCCATCCACCGCTCGATTCTGAGCGGCTATCTCAGCCAAGTGGCTTTGCGCAAGGAGAAAAACATCTATTCGGCCGCAAGAAACCGGCAGGCCATGGTATTTCCGGGATCGAACATTTTCAACAAAGGCGGCCAATGGATCGTCGCATCTGAACTGGTGCAGACCTCCCGGCTTTTTGCGCGCACGGCGGCAAACATTGACTCCGTATGGATAGAAGAGGTAGGGAGGCACGTGTGCAGGTACAGTTGGTCGGAACCGCACTGGGAGAAAAAACGCGGCCAGGTCATGGCTTTCGAAAAGGCCACTGTCTACGGCCTCACCGTAGTGGACCGGCGCAAAGTCAACTTCGCGCGCATAAGTCTTGCCGAAGCGCGCAAAATTTTCATCCGTTCAGCACTCATCGAAGCAGACCTTCCCGGTAGATACGGCTTTCTGGACCACAACCAGGCACTGCTCTCAGAAATTGAACAACTCGAAAGCAAGACCCGCCGAAGGGACCTCCTTATCGACGTCGAATCCTTATTTGGATTCTATGATGAGCGTATTCCCCAAATCGCAGACCTCAAGTCTTTTGACATGCTCATCCGTGGCAGGGGAGGAGACGACTTTTTGAAAATGAAGAAGGAAGATCTCCTTCGAACCGAACCCGATTGCGACGTGATGGAGCAATTCCCCGATACATTAAGCGCAAAGGGGACTGAACTTCCTGTTCGATACACGTTTCGCCCCGGCGAGAACGACGACGGCCTCACGCTCACGGTCCCGGTCCATACTCTGCCGGTCCTGTCTTCTGAACCCTTCGAGTGGCTTGTTCCAGGTATGCTCCCGGAAAAAGTAACGGTCCTGCTTAAGGGTCTTCCCAAAGGCATTCGCAGATATCTGGCGCCGGTTAACGAAACCGCCCGGCGAATATGGCAAGAGCTTGTTTTCGGACACGGAGACTTTTATAGCCGGCTTAGTGAAGCGGTGTTCAATATCACGGGAACCCGGATTACACCCGAACAGTGGGACACGGAGCAGTTGCCCGATCACCTCAGGATGCGCTTTGAGGTGCTCGGACCTCAGAGAAAAGTTCTGGCCTCGGGACGTAACATCGAAACCCTTCGGCCCTTTGCCATTGAAAAGCACGAGGACCAACTGTGGGATGAGGCCAGAGAAAACTGGGAACGAGATGAACTCGAAGGCTCCGATTTCGGGGACCTGCCGCAGAGCATAGAAATCGGAACGGATGCACTGGGGATTAGGCGGCTTGCCTACCCCGGTTTGGCCGATGAGCAAAGAAAGGTTGCCGTTCGTCTGTTCGTTGAGCCCGGCAGCGCAAGGGAATCGACCCGCGCAGGGCTTATGCGTCTTTATAAACAGACATTCGCCGCCGAACTCAAAGTGTTCCGAAAAGACTGGGCCTTTCCGGATACATTCGCATCGAAAGTTTTTTTCATGGGCAGTATAAAGGAGGCGTCTTCCGCTCTCTATGATTATATTCTACGCGGCCTGTTCGAATTGGACTCAGCGCAGCATCCCAACCGGGACGCTTTTCTGGAAAATGTTGAAAGACTAAAAGGCCGTATGGGAATTCTGGGCAATGAGATTCGCACGCCTGTTCTCGAAGCGGTGAGGCAGAGGCACGATACGCGCGCTGTGCTCGATAGGTTTATGCGCATGGCGGGCGCAAACCGGGCTGTCATCGACCGGCTGGCCGTTATCGCCGCAGAGCTTGAAAAACTTATTCCGCCCGATTTTTTGGCTCGCTTTTCAGATCGCCGGGTGAGACTTTTACCACGTTGCCTCAGGGCGCTTGGAATCAGGTCGGAGCGAGCCTATGTGTCTCCTGAAAAAGACCGTGCGAAAGAAGCTCAGTTAGGGGTATACATCTCTGAATTCGAGGCGATCAGAAAGCGCATTCTTTCCCGGCCCACGCAAGAGGGGCTTGATTTTATAGAGGATGTTGGTCAAATGATCGAGGAATTCAACATCAGCCTGTTTGCTCCCGAAATAAAGACCCTGTTCCCGATCTCGGGCAAACGCATAGAGAAAAAGCTGCACGGTTCTCCGATATGAACAGCACGCCGGACAACCTAAACCTGATATTCGATGCCCCTGCTTTGCGGGAGCGTGTGACCAGCTTGCTCTCAAAGCGCTGCGGCACGGAGAGCCTTTTCCAAAACGAGGATTGCCGGTACGGCGTGCGCACATCAAGCGTATTGCTACTGCTCGGGTGGCTTTCCACCGACGAAGGCGGCATTCCGGAAATCTGCATTATCCTGAACAAACGCTCGAAAGAGATCAAACAGGCTGGAGACCTGTGCTGCCCCGGCGGGGCCATTGAAAAACTCGACCATTTTCTTGCCCGTCTTCTGGCATTTCGGGGTTCAAGCCTTTCTAGATGGCCCTATTGGAGGGAATTGAAAACACGACAGCCCGAAAATGCCGATTTTCTCTCGCTGCTTTATGCGGCAGGCCTACGGGAGGCATGGGAAGAAATGGGTCTTAATCCTTTCAGCCTGACTTTCCTTGGCCCGCTTCCCACCCAGTGCCTCATTCTCTTTCGCCGGTCAATCCATCCGATGGTTGCATGGGTTTCATACCAGAAACGTTTTCACTTGAGCCGGGAGGTTGAAAGGATCGTGCAGTTTCCTCTGCGGGCTCTTCTCAACCCGTTTAACTACGCCCTTTACAGGAGGTACGTCCCTCCCCATCTGGAGTGGAGGTTCAAAGGCACGACCGTGGATTTCCCATGTTTCATTTATAAGATCGGAGGGCGGGCCGAACTTTTGTGGGGGGCAACCTTCAGGATCGTTACTCTATTCCTGGAGATGCTCTTTGGGTTCCAGGTCCCGGATATCCAAAAGCTGCCTCTGGTCCCGGCAAGCGTGAACGAGGAATACGTGATGGGACGCAAACTAAATGGCGGTCATGAAAATGACCTGTCCTTTCTGTCTCCCGATCATTGAACCAACGCGAAAAATCGCCGGCCCGGGTAGATTCATGTCAGCACGAGGTGTATACTGATTTTAACAGGTCCAATGCGGACCAAACAACCGGAGGTACCGGCAGGCAGTGATGACCAAAGTTGGGGACGTCGTTCTTGTATATACGGATAACAACCCGACCTTTTTTGCCAGAGTCAACGAAATAGCCGCCGACGTGAAGCCGGGTTGGTTTGAGGTGAAACTATTGGTGCTCCAGGTTCCCCTGCTGGTGGTAACCTGGATTTTGCGCGAGCCCTATTACAACGGCCAGGAATTCACCATGGGAGGCCGGCCGATGCGAATTGAAAAAGTGATCGCTCCAGCCGATGAACATTCTCAAACCAAGCTCGAGGACACAAGAAAGAGCCCGGCAAAACCCGAATTGGTCTTGAACAAAAGACAGAAAGAAGAAAAAACCGGCACGCAGGGTAAAGTGATATCGATATCCGATCACCGAAAGAAAGACCCCGAATAATCGTCACTCCATTTCCGGCAGCCGGTTTACGTTCATTATTTTTAGAGATTTTTCCCCCACCATTCATCGTGTCCCTTGAACCACCAGTCCGTTGAATCAGTCGTCAGGATTTCTTCGGCGATCTCTTTAGCAATCGAAGTAATCAGGCGCTGTCTGGCGAAATGCATCCATTTTACGGCGTAGGAATTTCCGAGATCTTTTTGCCCTTTGAGCTCCAAAATCAGGTCAAGCTGGTCGGCATCGTGAACGAGCCTGGCTTCAACTGTCTCGGACTCCCTGTACTCTTTGAAAAGCTCGATTATCTCGTCCCCAAAGGGAAGTGAGTCGGTTAGATCGGCTATTGCACCGGTTTCGTCCACTGCGACATACCTCTTATTGACATAGTTCCGGTCCCCGGTGCGCGCTTCCGGCAGATCGTGAACCAGGCACATGCAAACGACCTTGAACGGGTCAACGTTTGAGTCCATGCGCGCAAGAGCAAAGCCGATCATTGCTACGCGGAACGAATGGTCGGCAACGGATTCGCGGCCGGACCCCAGAAACTGAAAACCCGAGCGAGGGGTTTTTTTGAGCATCCCCAGTTCAAAAAAGAAGTTTATGATTTTACCGTAGCCCAATTGGATCTCCTCGTATGACAGACTTATATAACACCCTGCTCAAAAAAAGAATCGGTTCTCTCCGCGCAGCCGTGCAGAAAGCGCAGACACTAAATGTGGTGCGGTTGGAGGCAAGCCAAATATGAGGCGCTTACAAAAAGTGAAGTGCCTCCGGTGTATAGATCACGCTTTGCGAGCTTCGCATTGCTTCACAAAGTGAAGCATGCTTGCTGGCCCCCCTTTGCGACGTGCGAGCGCGTAGCGCGGGGGCCGACCGCTCGTTTTCGGCGCTCCGCGAGACGGGGCTGGAGCGGGAGGCCTAGTTATTGCGCTTTAAAAGCTCAGTCAATGTTGATATATTTCCTGTTAACAATGTAATTTCAACGTGCTTCCAAAACTCTGCGGGAGGTTTCAAATAAATGGATAAGCACACCCTTTCGGTGCTGGTTGAGAACGCTCCAGGTGTTCTTACTCGAGTTGCAGGCCTGTTCGCACGCCGCGGCTTCAATATCGACAGTCTTGCGGTGGGTCGCACCGACAGAGATGATGTCTCCCGGATGACTATCGTAGTAGAGGGTGACAAACCCCTCATAGAGCAGGTTACAAAGCAACTCCACAAGCTTATAGATGTTATCAAGATCAGTAATATAACGGAAGACGAATATGTTGACCGGGAACTGGTCATGATCAAGGTTGCCGCCGAACCGAGCCAGCGCGTTGAGATCCTGCACATCGCGGAGATATTCCGTGCCCGTGTCGTTGACCTGGGCAGGAAGACCATAACGTTCGAATGTACAGGGAATGAGGGCAAAATAAACGCATTCGCAGAATCCTTTCGCCCATACGGGATCAAGGAACTCGTCCGCACAGGAAAGATAGCCATGCTTCGGGGAAGCAAATTCGTAGCCGTGGGCGGCGCTCAGACGACTCAATTGGAAGACGATTAGAACGGCGCGTAGCAGGTGCGGCCGGTTGCAGAACCTTCCGGAGGTGATTTCGTGGAAATGACGGTTGCCGAGGCCCTGGTAGAGTGCCTCGAAAGAGAAAACGTGGAAATTGTGTTTGGCTATCCGGGCGGGGCAATCCTTCCCGTCTACGACGCCCTGTATCATTCGACCAAAATTAAGCACGTGCTCGTTCGGCACGAACAGGGGGCTGTGCACGCTGCCGATGGATACGCCCGGGTTACCGGCGGCGTAGGTGTGTGTATTGCTACTTCCGGACCGGGGGCTACCAACCTGGTAACCGGCATCGCAAACGCCTACATGGATTCGGTCCCGATCGTTTTGTTCACCGGACAGGTCCCTCGGATACAGATCGGAACGGACTCCTTCCAGGAAGTGGATATCACCGGTATTACGATGCCGATTACCAAGCATAATTACCTTCTCAAGGACCCGAACAAACTGCCGGTCGTAGTAAAGAACGCATTCCATATCGCATCGACCGGCCGGCCGGGACCGGTACTCATAGATATTCCAAAGGACGTAGCACAGGCTAAGATAAGTTTCAAATACCCGTCGACTGTGCGGCTCAGAGGCTACAAACCGACCTATAAAGGGCATCCGGCCCAAATAAACGAGATCGCCAGGCTCATAGCAAAAGCCAGAAGGCCCGTTATCTATGCGGGAGGAGGGATAATCGCCTCAAACGCATCAGAAGAACTCTTGAAGTTTGCCGAGGCGATAACCGCGCCGGTAACCAATACCTTCATGGGCCTTGCCGGCTTCCCCGGCGACCATCCGCTCTTCCTCGGCATGCTTGGTCTGCACGGGACCCGCTACGCCAATATGGCAATTACGGAATGTGACCTCCTGATCGGCCTGGGCGCGCGATTCGATGACCGGGTCGTAATGAACATCAACAGCTTCGCCCCGCACGCCACTGTAGTCCACATCGACATCGATCCGGCGGAAATCGGAAAGGTGATCGCTACAAATGTGCCGCTGGTCGGCGACGTAAAACTCATTTTGAAGGCGCTTCTCCCGCTTATTGAAAAAATCGACCGTTCCGAATGGCTCGCACGCATCAATTCTCTCAAAGCTGTATACCCTTTGAGCTACAATCGTGATTCCTGTCTGAAACCCCAGTTCATTATCGAGCAGCTTTGGAACTGCACCAGGGGCGAGGCCATTATCGTAACCGACGTAGGCCAGCACCAGATGTGGGTAGCTCAGTACTACCATTTCAAGAAACCACGCACGCTGGTTTCCTCCGGCGGGCTGGGCTGCATGGGATTCGGCCTGCCGGCAGCTATTGGCGCATGCTTCGGGGCTCCCGGCAGTAACGTCATTCTGGTGACCGGGGACGGCAGTATCCAGATGACCATACAGGAACTCGGCACGATGATGGAGCAGGGCCTCAGCGTTAAAATCATCATCATGAACAATTCCGCTCTGGGCATGGTGCGCCAGCTCCAGGAATACTACTGCCAGGGGCGCTACATGGCGGTAAATTTCTCATTCCATCCGGATTTCGAAATCCTTGCGAAGGCATACGGCATCGCGGGATACACATTCAGGACCGAAGAGGACGTAGTCAAAGGGCTGCCCGAGGCGCTACGAAAACCCGGGCCGGCAATTATCAACTGCATTGTCCCCTCCGAGGAGAATGTCCTGCCCATGGTTTTGGCTGGCAAGGGAATCAGCGAAGCAATTGACTGTGGATAATAACTAGCGTCCATCCGGAAACCAACTAAACGAGCGTCGGCAGAAGGCATCATTCGTTTTATATGACTATACGCAAAGCCGCTTTCGGGCATCTTCCAGAGGCCGCCTGGAATCGCCCTTCAAAACCCGGCTTCTTGACATGGGACCCCTTGCCCCCGTATAGTGCCTTTTTTTGAATTCAGGGAGACCACGGAAAATGAAAACTATGCTTCTAAATCCTCCGTCATTCGAGAAATTCGACGGGGGTGCCGGCGCCCGGTGGCCTGCGCGCCGCGAAATCGCATCCTACTGGTACCCTGTCTGGCTCGCCTATGCCGCTGGATTGATAAAGGAAAGCAGGCTTGTTGACGCCTCGCCGCACGGAATCAGCCCCGAAGAAACTATTAGCATCGCAAAGGATTTTGAATTCCTCGTTTTATTCACCAGCAAGCCCGGTTTTCACCACGATGTCCGCCTTGCTGAAAAGATAAAGGAAGTCAATCCTGCCATTAAGATCGCCTTTGTCGGCCCTCCGGTTTCCGTGCAGCCCGAGCAGGCATTGAATGCGTCATCGGCGATCGATTTCGTTGCAAGAAAGGAGTTCGACTACACCGTTGCCGAATTTGCCTCGGGAAAAGACCTCAAGGAGATCGAAGGGGTCAGTTACAGGCAAGATGGGAAAATAGTTCACAATGCCGACCGGCGGCCCATCGAAGACCTGGATTCCCTTCCGTTCATCGTGGAAATATACAGGCGCGACCTTGACCCGGCCAAATACAATATTCCTTTTCTAAAGCATCCCTATCTCGCCTTTTACACCTCGCGCGGATGCCCGGCCAGATGTATCTATTGCCTCTGGCCTCAGACATTCACAGGGCATCCCTGGCGCGTTCGCAGCAACCAAAGCGTCGTTGCCGAAGTAAAACGCGCGCTTGAACTTTTCCCGGAAGTAAAAGAAATCTTCTTCGACGATGACACCTGGGCATGGGGCAAGACGCGTGTAATCGAGCTTTGCAAGCACCTCAAGGAGCTCAATTTCACCTGGTCCTGCAACAGCCGCGTGCATGCGGACTTCGATATGCTCAAGGCAATGAAAGAAGCGGGCTGCCGTCTTCTGGTAGTGGGCTTTGAATCCGGCGTCCAGGAAGTTCTTAATAACATGAAGAAGGGAATCACTGTCGAACAGTCCATCACATTCATGAATAACTGCCGCGAACTTGGTCTGACCGTCCACGGCGATTTCATGATAGGCCTGCCGGGCGAAACAAAAGAGACCATAATGCGCACCATCGAATTCGCCGAACAGCTCGATCCGGAAACCATCCAGGTATCTCTGGCACACCCTTATCCCGGCACAGAATTTTACGAATATCTTCAAACCAATGGCTACCTTACAGAAGACGACATGTCGGATGAACTGGGACATCAACTCCCCAACTATGAGTATCCCTGGCTAAGCCGGCAGGAGATCGTGGATGCGGTCGAGTACTTTTATGGCCGCTACTATTTCAGGCCAAAAGTGATCTACAGGATAATTCGACGGGCAATCTTCGACAGCAATGATCGCCGCCGTCTTTATCACGAAGCTCGAGATTATCTGAGACTGCGGGCACGGCGCAAAAGATTTACCGGCAACGTTTTCGAGAAGACCAGGTGAAACAATATAACGATCTCACCTTCGCCTTTGGCAGCCCCAGGATATGAAACCCCGCCGCCTGATTATAAATGGGGATGATTTCGGCGCTTCCAGGGAAGTTAATGAAGCCGTAATCCTTGCTCACCGCCGTGGGATCCTGACAAGCGCCAGCCTTATGGTCTCGGGCCGGGCGTACGAACATGCGGTAATGCTCGCAAAAGAAAATCCCCGGCTTGCCGTAGGACTTCACGTCACCTGCGCCGATGGGCGCCCTGTTCTGAGTCCATCGCAAATACCCCATGTCGCCGGCAAAAACGGAACTTTTCCATCCGACCCGGCCAGGGCCGGTTTACAGTATTTTTTTTGTCCGAGCGCGAGAAAGGACCTTTTCAATGAAATCGCTGCTCAATTCGAAAAATTCAGCCAATCCGGCTTAATTTTTTCTCACGTGGACAGCCACTGCCACTTGCACGTGCATCCCGTCGTCCTTGATGCAGTAGTTGAACTCTCCGAAAGGTACCGTATAAAAAGAGTGCGAGTCCCGGCCGATAGTTTTTTTTCAGCCCTCCCCTTTTTAGGTTCACCCCTATCAGCAGCCGGATATGCTCTTGTTTTCAAACTCCTCACGGACAGGATGAAGCGAAAACTCCGAAGGCGAGGATTTATTTTCCCGCAGAGGGTATATGGAAACCTGCTGACCGGGAGTATGAGCATCGAGTATGTGTTATCGTTGCTCGACAACCTGCCGCAGGGGACCAACGAAATATATTTTCATCCCGCCCTCCCGTGTTCGCCATCAACCTGCGAGGCAAGCGAATTACAACGATTTCGGGAACTATCCATCTTGATCGATCCATCTGTAAGTTCTAAAATCGAACGGCTTGGAATAATCCCTTCCACCTACTTCGATCTGGAAAAGGATTTATGAAAACTACGTTTGTAATTAGCCTGGCTGTTATTACCCAGGCAGTCGCAAATACACTTCTCAGCAAAGGGATGAAAGTGATCGCTTCGATGCCCTCATTCAGCGATGGCTTCTCTTTCATGATGCTCGCATACGCGCTGAAGAGCCCTTTTATCTGGGCAGGAATCGTTCTGCTGATCGTTTTTTTCGCCTGCTTTCTTTCCGCTGTTTCGTGGGCCGACCTGAGCCTCGTGCTTCCGATAACTGCACTCGGATACATTCTGAACGTGTTTTCCGGCAGCTACTTTTTGGATGAACCGGTCTCACCGGCTCATTGGTTCGGCTCAGTGCTTATCGTTCTCGGGGTCTCTCTGGTTTCACTCTCAGGCGCAAGAAAAGATAAAACAGGCGGCTCGCTTACCGAAAGCGGCGAAACTGGACCGGGGGGAGTTGCATGCTGACTGCCCTGATGGTCCTTATGGTTGTCCTTTCAAGTGCCGCCGGGGACGTTTTTCTCACCAAGGGCATGAAGCAGGTCGGCGACGTCTCGGCGGTCAGCCGGCTTGAGATCCTGCGAACAATAAAGCGAATAGCAGGCAACCTGAACTTCGTTGTTGGCGTTACATGCCTGGCCGTGAGTTTCTTTTCTTTCCTGACCGTACTCTCCTGGGCCAACCTGAGTTTTGTGGTCCCGGCGACTGCACTCGTGTATGTGGTAACGGTCCTGGGGGCAAAATTCTTCCTGAAGGAACAAATCGACCGGATGCGCTGGGCGGGGACCCTGCTGGTCTGCTTTGGCGTGGCGCTCATATGCCTGCCCGAAGACCAGACCTTATCCCTTTCGAGTCTCATCGAGCCCGTCAGGATCATCCTCGGCATCCTGACTGCGGCTTCCGTCTGCTATTACCTTGTAAGCATAATTGCTGCTGAAAGGTTTTTTGGACACGAGGACGCGGGAAAGAACCGGCGCGGAGACGCGGAGACACGGAGACACGGAGACAAGACACTCTCCTCATCCCCGTGCCTCCCCTTCTCCGCGTCTGTCTCAAAAGACCCTGTTTCCATTATGATTCCTCTTTGCGGAGCGGACTTTCGGGCCTATCAAAACTATGCATCCCTTTGCCGCCAGGACTATCCCGAATTCGAAATCGTCTTTGGGGTTGGCGATTCGCAGGATTCGTCTCTTCCCGTTATCGCCCGGCTGCAGGCAGACTTCCCCCAAGTCTCCATCCAACTGGTGATAAGCGCCGACGAAATCGGCCCTAATCCGAAGGTATGCACTTTAAGCAGCATGCTTCCGAAAGCCGGCCATGAGATTCTCCTGATGCTGGACAGCGACATCCGGGTTGGACCGGATTTTATCAAGACGATCTGCTCGGAATTTCCGCCCGATGGCTTGCTGACATGTCTCTATCGCGCCGGGGAGGCGCCTGGAACGCCCTCAAAACTCGAGGCCACGGGAATCTCATCGGAATTTGCTCCAGGGGTACTCGTGGCCCAAATGGCCGGCGGGATCTCTTTTGCCTTCGGAGCAGCCATTGCCATTAGTAAGAAAACACTCGAGGCCATAGGCGGATTTGCAGCAATTGCCCCCTACCTGGCCGATGATTACATGATGGGTAACCTGGTTCGAAAGGCTGGTCTGCCGGTAAAACTCTCCAGGTATGTGGTCGAGACGGTTCTCTCGAACATGAGCCTAACCGATTTTGTGCGGCATCAGTTAAGGTGGGCCAGAGGTATACGCGCTTGTGTTCCGTGGGGGCACGCCGGCTCGCTGATAACTAATGGGACGGCCCTTTCTTTTTTCTATTTCGTCTTTTCGGGATTTTCGAGATTTGGACTGTTCATTTTCGCATCAGTGAGCGCCTTAAGGCTCTTCATGGCCTGGATGGTCGGGGTGCGGCGGCTCGGGGACAAAATCCTGAGACACAACCTGCTGCTCGTTCCACTGAGAGATTTTTTCAGCCTTTTCATCTGGTCGGCAGCCCTTTTCGGCAGGCGAGTGAAGTGGAGAGGCCGGGTATTCCGGCTTGAAGAAAACGGTAAAATCACACCGGAAACAATATCCCGGTAACGGGAAGGAGAATTATGGAACTCCCAAGAATCTTTCTTCTCATTGTGTTTGTACCTTTGCTCTTTGCGGGTTTCGCTTCAGCACAGGGTCCCGGACCCAATACCGTGGTGATCACCAAAGAGGATAACGGAAAAGAAATCCTGGTGCCAGAAGGCGCAATCTTCGAAGTTCGTCTGGAACACTCTGGCGGGACGGGATATCTGTGGGAAATTGTCGAGCCGGACGAAACGCATCTGAGGGTGCTCGAATCCAATGAAATTCCACTCAAGGAGGCACGGATTCTCGGCGGCCCGTTGTTGAAGACATGGAAAATCAAAGCTGTAAAGGTGGGACAAGCCGATCTCAAGATACTTCTGTACCGCCCCTGGGAAGGAACTGAAAAAGCGGTGGACAGCCTGCACGTCAAGATTCTGATCAGATAAAAGAGTCACCTCAGGAAACGAAAAAAATCGTACTGCAAGCAATTCATCCGGTATTCCGATAAAGAGTAAAGGGTAGAGTAGAGGGCAGGCGTTGAGCCTGCCCTCTACTCTACCCTTTTCCCGATTTTCCCGTGGGCAATATCTACTATCCACTTTATCCCACCCTAAATCCTACTTTACATCCATAGTCCGAAGTCTTTGAACTTTTTCTCGTCTTTTCCGGCCAATTTTCCGATGTAGTATATATGTTCTCGAAGCGATTATTTCACAAGGAGTATTAAATCGACTCGATTTGGAGGCTTTTTCAAATGTACAATACCTACTTCAAATTCTCCTGTTTGCCCTTTGAAAATACCCTGGACCAGCAGTTCCTCTTCTTGAGCAAAAGCCATGAAGAGGTGATTGCCGCACTTCTCTATTTCGTCGAGGGAAAGAAGAACTTTGCACTCCTTTGGGGGGACGTTGGAACGGGGAAGACGATGATAGTCCATCATCTTCTCGGTAAGCTGCCCGGTTCCGTAAAACCGATACTCATCCCCTATCCCGACACGGAATACATCGAGATATTGCGATATGTCGCGCGGGTCCTCAAGATCAACACGGAAGGCAAGGGGATCCTCGATTTAACCGACAAGGTAAAAGCTGCACTCACAAAGGCGAGCCTTGCCGGCCAGCAGATCGTGCTGATCATAGATGAGGCCCATCTCCTTTCGATCGGCGGCCTCGAGCATATTCGGCTCCTCTCCAACATCGAGATCACGGAAAACAAGCTCTTGCAGATACTTTTGATCGGCCAGAATGAACTAAGCCAAAAGCTGCGCCGGAAAGAAATGCGCCAACTTCGCCAGAGAATAAATGTAAACCGGTTCCTTTCCCCGATGAGCCCTTCCGAAACAATCGAATACATAGACCATCGGCTCGGGGTGGCAGGGTCCAGTTTCGACAAATGTTTTGAATCAGCGTGCAAAAAACTGATCTATAAAATGACCGGCGGGGTCCCACGCAGCATAAATCGATTGTGTGATACGGCCCTCCTGATCTGCATGTCCGAAAAGGGTCATAAGGTAACCGTGCGAATCCTTAAAAAGGCGCATGACGCCCTGCACAGGGGTGTAATTCCTGCGCCGCAAGAAAGTAAGTCCGGAAGGTTTTTTAGCCTCGAAAAATTGAAGCCGGTGCTTGCCGGGGGGATCATGGGTGTTCTCCTTGCGCTGGGGTTCCTGGGTTATAATAGATACCTCGGTGAAAATCTCACGGTAGCCGAAGAAAAAAGCGCTTCGAGCAGTATGCCCGGTTTGGTGACACCGCAAACCCCCAGTTCTGCGCAGCAATCTTCCGATTTCCCTGCCAAGTATGGCGATAAGAAGATCGATACGGTCTCTCCTTCTGTCGAAAAGTCCGGATCAAATCCCGCACCACCCGAGGAATCGCAGGCCAACGACCAAAATTCGAATGCAGATCGGCAATCCACACAATCTCAGAGAAAAGAAGTTGATGAAAAGATTACCGCAAAGGGTGGAAATCCCAATGCGGATGCTCAAAACCTCCAAACCGGGGGAAAATCACTAAGGCCTCCTGATGCATTCACGATAACAGTGCAAAAAAGGGACACCCTTAGCGGAATTGCTGCAAAATGGTTTCCTGAAAACCAGGCGTATGGTCAGAAATCGATCCTGTCGGCCAATCCCGGGATCAATGATAAAAACATGATTCATGCGCGGCAAATTCTACGAATCCCCAAGTCCAGGGAAACCGATTCGGAAAAGAAATGAAACACAGAGTGTGTGTCTGAGTTGGGAAAAGTTGCTGACATATTTAAATGAAAACAGGAGCGTATTTTGCCCCGGCTTCAAGAACAGGAGTTTATTTTTCACAGGTTTAAAGAAATGGAATCCGGATTCCCTCCCAAAAAGGAGGAAGTGAAGGATCCAGCTAAAATGGTGGATACCATTGTATCTGCTGACATTACCGAGGAAAATTTAGATAAGCAACTGAGCCCGCCGAGACAGAGTCTACTCTTGTCGCTTCTCAGCATAATGATTCCCTGTGGAGACTCTACCATGAAACCGGCAAAATGATGCCTGTATTTTGCCCCAGAATCAAATTTCTCACCCAGATAGGGAGATCTCATCCCCACGAATTAGCCACTCTGATCTCTGCCACAAATGACAGTTCAAAGTGGTGGGGCCAAGCTAACAAATTGAATTTACATGACAATAGGCCCAAATCATGGCCTATTTGGGCCTTAGAGGTGCATTTTTGGCATTAAAAATGACCGTTTAACCAGATAAGTGAGTTGCCACATATGGCCGGAGCTAAACGACCTGCAACCCGCAACCTTCCCCTTCACTCTACTTGCTCCCTGCTCCTCGCTACCGTCTTTTTGCCGCTTCTGGTTGCCGTTTGTCAAAACAAAATTACTGCGCGGTACAATAGCGCCAACCAAATTGCAGATGTCGAAGGAATCGGGGAGTTGAAATTAGCTTCTCACTGTTCGCTACTCCGCGCGTAGCGATAGAACCAAGAGGAGTTATTTTTAATTGTTCACTGCTTCCCGCTTCCCGCTTCCTGCTTCACGCTCCTGTTATCACCTGTTATTGCGGAGCATCTAATCCACAATTGCCAATTAAATCAGTTTGTTGTACGATCGGCCCCTGCATTTGCCCTGTATTTACAGGAATTACAGTAAGCCAATGAAACTCTTTGACAAATCAATATGAGTGTCGAATTTTCACTTGTAGGCGCTTAAATCCTGAATCCGTGCTGTTTCTGTGAGAAGATTCCTTCGTGTTCGTGCTATTTATGACTTTTTTGGCTCCGGTCTCCGCCCTTCGTTCTAAAGGGTCCTCAGTCCTGGTCACCCCGGAAGTTTCCAGTCCGGGGCCTCAGTCCTGGGGCCTCCGCCCTTTGTTCTAGAGGGTTCTCAGGTTTGCTAGCTCATACCGATTTGCGTTCAAGTCAGATGCTCCGGGAGGGCATAAAGCCCTCCCCTACGAAACGTAACGCGTCAATGACGTAGGCGCGGGGCTTATCCCTGCCCAATCTTGAACGCAAATTGGCATCAGTCCTCCGTGGCGCGTACAACCCGGCGAAACACCACTCCAAGATTGCCCAGCGCCGGGCCGGAGGCCCGCGTACAACCCGGCGAAACACCACTCCAAGATTGCCCAGCGCCGGGCCGGAGGCCCGCGTACAACCCGGCGAAACACCACTCCAAGATTGCCCAGCGCCGGGCCGGAGGCCCGCGTACAACCCGGCGAAACACCACTCCAAGATTGCCCAGCGCCGGGCCGGAGGCCCTCAGTCCTCAGTCCTCAGATGTTCCAGGAAGGCCGAACAAAGTGGCGAGGGTTCTCGATTTTTCCTTTGCGCCAGAAAAAACGGCCTATGAATACGGATTTCTCTCAAAGGAATCGCACAGAGACTGTTTCTTTCCACGTCCTCCTTCACAGCATATGATGAGATTATAGATATTCCGATCCGGGCTTTTACCGACTCTCTTACCGCTTCGGTGCTGCCCATTTCCGCAACGACGTTCAAAAGCGATGGGGCAAATCCGGCCGCATCGAGTGCTCGGGCCATTACCATACGAGTCCCCGAAGATCTTTCACGCAGGATGAAGGGCATCCCCGCCAGTTCATCGAGTTCCACATATTCACGCCCTTCCCATGGATGGCCCTTATAGACCGCCAGCACCAGATCATCGGAATAAATCTCTTCAAACAAGATCCTCTTCTCATCCCACCTGGCGCCGATTATTCCAAACTCGACTGTGCCGTCGAGAACCTTCCGGGCTATTTCGCCGCTGCTTCCAATTTTAAGCGTAATCTGGATCGATGGATAGCTTGCCTTGAATGTCCCTACGAGCCGAGGAAGTATATAGGTGCCGGGAATTGTGCTCGCCCCAACATACAGGGCCCCCGAGAGGTTGCCTTTGAATTTCCCGATGGCTTGCACCGCCTTGTCCCGAAGCTGGACTATCTCGCGAGCGTAGCTGTAAAGCACCTTCCCGGCAGGAGTGGGCAGGATTTCGCGTCCCAGCCGGTCTATGAGTTTTTCTCCGAGCGACTCCTCCAGTGCCCGGATATGCTCGCTTACCGTGGGCTGCGCCAGACTCACAGCCTCAGCCGCTTTGGTGAAGCTCTGCAGATCGATAACCTTGCAAAAAATCATGAGCCGGTGGATATCCATTTAAGATCCTTTTGAAGCGGGAAGCAGGAAGCATGAAGCGGGAATGGTTTTTTCGCTCCCTGCGACCGTCTTTCCGAAAATGGGTTCTCTTCGCCCTCTGCTCTTTCCTTTTCGCTCTTTGTTCACCGCTCCATATTCCGAAAAGACTTGGTGGGCTGCGCTCCGCTTAGTCCACCCTACGAATCTTTTCATAGTTTCAGGGTGTCCCCAAAGGACGTGACTAACTGCTACCATCTTTTCGCTCCCTACTTCCTGCTCCTTGCTTCCTGCTCCCTGCTTCCCGCTTCCTGCTTCCAAGACTTTCTTCTATCTGCTCCAGCTCCAGAACTTTTGCTTCCCATTGGCCGGTTAACTCGTGAATCGTGCCCTGCGCCTGCCGGTATTGGGATTGTATCTCCACGGCCAGTCCTGCCTGCCTGTAGGTCTCAGCGTCCGCGAGCTGCTCCCTGAGACGCTCCAGTTCAACGTGCCAGGCATCGAGGTCTCGCTCGATGCTTTCAATCTGGTCCTGAACTGGTTTTTTGACGCCGAAGAGTCGCTTCCTCCCTCCGCCTCGGCTCTTTTTTGGACCGTGCGTGCTTTGGCCCCTGAACCGTTGCCCTCGGGTTTTCCCTTCGCCGCGTTCTGAGGGGGGACATCGAGGCGGGTTTTCCAAATTCGTTGAAAGTCGTCGTAGTTGCCGGGAAAAATGTGAATCTCGCCCGAATTTACCACCAGAATCTTGTTTGACACACCGTTTATGAACCGCCGGTCGTGGCTTATAAAGCAGATTGTTCCGGGGAAATCGCCAAGAGCTTTTTCCAGAACCACCCTGGACGAAATGTCGAGATGGTTTGTCGGCTCATCGAGAAGTAAAAAATTTGCGCGCTGAAGCAGGAGTTTGCAAAGGACCAGTCGCGCCTTCTCACCTCCGCTCAGCACAGACGTTTTCTTCAAAACGTCTTCCCCGCGAAACAGAAAGGCCCCCAAAAGCCCGCGCAACTGTGTCTGGAGCATGTCGCCGCATACGCATAGCGCCTCCTCGAAGACCGTGGCGTCGGGATTGAGCTGCTCCCATTGATGCTGCGCATAGTAGCCGGCCGTTGTATGAAAGCCGACTGACAGCTCTCCGGAACTCGGCGGGACAACCCCGGCGAGAAGCTTTAAAAGGGTGCTCTTTCCCGCCCCGTTAGGACCGAGAAAAGCGATTTTGTCTCCGCGCTCTATAACGAGGTCTATCCCGGAATAGACTTTGGTGTCGCCGTAGGATTTACCAACGTCCCGCAGCTCCATAACTCTTTTCCCTGACCGGGCCGGTGTAGGAAATGCAAAATGGATTTGCGACTCCGCAGCTGGAGCTTCAACTTTGTCTATTCTTTCCAGCATCTTTATGCGGCTTTGAGCCTGCCCGGCCGTCTTTTTATCGTAGCGGTTCCTGTCTATGAATCTTTCGAGCTGCCTGATGCGGTCCTGCTGGTTTTTATAAGTTGCAAGGCGCACTTCCATGCGCTTAGCCTTCTCTTCAAGATAAAAATCATAATTACCGGCGTATTCGTTGAGCGTCCCTTGCTCGATTTCAATTATGCGCTGAACAGTTTTATTGAGAAAAGCACGGTCGTGCGAGACCAGGATAAAAGCCGATGAGCAGTGCAGGAGATAGTCTTCCAGCCACAGAAGGCATTCCAGATCGAGGTGGTTTGTCGGCTCGTCGAGCAGCAGCAGGTCAGGTTCCGACAAAAGAAGCCTCGCCAGCTCAAGGCGCATCACCCAACCACCGCTGAGTTCCGATACCGGAATGCCAAACTGGCTGCTTCGAAACCCCAGGCCTTCAAGGATTTTCCCAGCTCTTGCTTCAAAGTCGTATCCAACCAGGTGCTCCACCCGGTCGAGCGCTCTGGCGTGTCTGGTTGCAAGGACGGTCAGAACCTGATGGTCCTTTTCGCGGTCCAGCTCCAGTTGGATGGACTCCAGTTCGGCCCGCAGATGCTGTGCATCGTCGTGGACGTCCGTAACGCGGGCCAGAACGGATTTGTCGGGCGCCGGAACCATTTCCTGAGGAAGATGCCCGATTCGAAGGCCCCTGGTTTTGGCGACACTGCCTGAATCGGGTTCGATAACGCCAAGCAATATCTGGAACAGAGTGGATTTGCCGGATCCGTTGGGACCTATAAGGCCGATCCTTCGGCCGGGATGCACGTGCAGGGACACCCCATGAAAAAGCTCCCTTTTCCCCAGATATTTCGAGACATCATTTACAGACAGCAAAGAAACGACTCCTAAAGGTGCAAAGTGGCTTAGGCTTATTCTATTTTAACTTTAAAGCGCGGAAATTCCATTTTGGCTCGATGCCCATGAAACTTTCCCGGATTGCCATTCTTATCAGGAAGCCGCTATGGTTTGAAATGAAAAGAATTCTCAGAACCATTAAAAAGTGCTAAACAGACGACTCGATTATAATGTTTTGCAAGGAGCGTTAGTTACTTGGTCAATCGTGAATCCACTTCCGATCCGGACCTCCAGGCAGTAATATTCGACTGCGACGGCATTCTCGTGGATACCGAGCCGCTGCATTACAGGGCCTTCCAGGAAGTGCTGGCCCCTCTGGGGCTCGGACACGATTTCCAGAGTTACCTGGAGCATTTCGTAGGTTTTGACGACCGGGACGCTTTTATCTACGCTTTCAAAAAGGCAGGGTTGTATCTTGCCCCGATGACTCTGGACAGGCTTATCGAAGCGAAGGCCCTGGCCCTCAGGGACCTCATCGGACAGGGGGTCCCCAGTTTCCCCGGAGTAGTTGAACTGGTAAAGGAACTGATGGACAGAGGGGTCCTGATGGCTGTAGCATCAGGGGCGCTCCGGCAGGAAATCGACGCCTTCATAGCATCTCTGGGCCTGAACGGAGCGTTTGTCGCAATTGTGGCGGCAGACGAAGTAAAGAAGAGCAAACCCGACCCGGAGACCTATCTTCTTGCAATTGAGCGGCTGAGCCGGGTCAAGGGACCCAACCGCCTTGATCCGATGAATTGCATTGCAATAGAAGATACCCGCGCCGGGATCCAATCGGCCAAATCGGCGGGGCTTCTGGTCATTGCCGTTACAAACTCCTTTTCAGTACCTGAGCTTACTGAGGCGGACGAAGTGATCGGCTCTCTTTCGGAACTCAGCTTCCCCGAAATGGTGAAGCTGCTTAAACGGCGGCGCCAGGTGCGACAATGAAAAGCCTTAACACCCTTTTCGTACTGCTCGGACTGTTGGTCTCCTTGACGGCGTGGGGGGGAGAAGCTGCACGAACCGACCTGCCCCAGCCTCTGAGCAAAGAAGCCGCCGTAGAATATGCGCTGGCGCACAACAGGGCTTACAGGGCCGCTTTTGAAGACGTCTCGGTAGCCGGCGAAAAGGTCTCGCAGGCTAGAGCCGACTTCTTTCCAAAACTCGACGGGTCTTATGCATATACAAGGCTCTCCGATCAGCCCATTGTCTCGATACCCGGTACTCCGTTTAAGGATGTCCCCTTTTCGATACAAACCAGCAACAGGTGGCAGGTCGATCTGGTCCAACCTCTGTTTACCGGGTTTGGACTGGAGTCCCAGTACAAGGCAAGCAAGCTCGGCCTGAAGATATCTCGATACCAACTCGAGGAAGCCCGCCTCAATCTCGTACGCGACGTTCAGATCGGCTACCTCCAGACGCTCCTCGGGCAAAGACTCGTTGAAGTGGCGCGTGATAATGTGGCAAGCCTGGAAGTGCAGAAAAAGAACGCCGAAGTCAATTATCAGCAGGGAGTCACCGCTCGCAACGATATCCTCAAAGCCGATGTAGCCCTGTCTGAAGCTGTACAGCGGGAGAGAAGCACCGTAAAACAATTAATTGTTCTTCGCTCGAACCTGAATCAACTCATGGACATCGAATTGCAGGAAAAAGTCGAACTGGCCGGAATCGAGGCAAAAACTTACCAGGTCCCCGATCTGCATCAGCTTTATTCTGCGGCCGAGGAGAAAAGGCCCGAATACCTGGCCATCAAAGCCTCGATTGAACAGGCCGAATACTCAAAAACAGCGGCCCGGAGCCGCTATTATCCACGTATCTCCGCTTTTGCTCAATATTACCGGGAAGGCGAAGATTTAGGGGCCGATAGAAATCCATTCGCAAACTATGAAAACGCGGCCGTGGGCCTAAGAGTGGACTGGAATTTATTTGAGGGCGGCAAGACAAGAGCTTCCGAACTCGAATGGGAATATCGCGTGAGAGGGATCGAGCACAGACGCGACGACCTTCTTCAGAAGATCCGGCTCCAGGTGGAAGACGCATACGAACAGCTAAAGGTGGCGAAAGCAAACATCGACACTACCAGGACCGCAGTCGAGCAGGCCGAAGAAAACGACCGGATCACCACCCTCCAGTACAAGGAGCAAGTCGCGATATTCCTGGAGGTTTTGAACGCACAGGTATTTCTGGCCCAGACGCGTGCGGATTTTTATCAGGCCCTCTACGGGTACGAAATTGCCAAGGCTGAACTGGAAAGGGCAATTGCCGGGACCCTGGATTAGAGATAAGAAAGGACCCCTCTTCCCATGCGGGAGGGGGGTAAACCCACGACAGACTTCGCCCTGCGAAGGACTTTCACGGCATCGAATATGGCAAACGAAAAACCAATCGAATCCGAGCGCCCAAAAAGTAACGGCGGTGGGTGGCGAATCAGGATCGGAGGATTCATCATCCTGGTTGTGGCGGTTGTGGCGTGCATCTACTGGTGGGTTTTCGCCAGAAACTATGTATCTACCGATGATGCTTATGCCAGGGCGGACAGCGCGATGGTTAGCTCCCGAATTCCCGGAACTATCCTCAAAGTGCTCGTGGATAACGATTTTGCGGTCCAGACCGCACAGCCCCTCATCGAACTGGACCCGGCCGATTACAAAATTGCGTTAGATAAAGCAAAGGCGGCGCTCGAAGGAGATGAGGCCGAACTTAAATCCGCAGAAATAATGGTGCCCCCGGTCAATATCCAGACATCCTCTCGGGTGGAGGCCGCAGAGGCTGTACTAAAGGCTGCCCAGGACACTGAGACTCAAACCAGGCACAGTGTTCAGCAGTTAAGGGACACCCGCACCGCCGCTACAGCCGATTTCATCCAATCTGAGCGCGACTATAAACGCTTCGACAGTCTTTCAGCTTCCGGCGCGGGTACCCAACGCCAGCGAGAACAGGCACAAACGGCGTATGAAAAGTCGAAGGCCCAACTGAAAGCAGTAGATTCCCAGATAGCCGCCTTGGAGTCGGCTCTTGCGGCCTCCTCTCAACAGGTGGCTAGATCCAGGGCTCAGCTTCAGACCGCAAGAGGCGACCGGGCCAACGTAGATGTCCAGCTCCACAAAGTTGAGGCTCTCAAAGCTAAACGTGACAAATCAATGGCCGATCTTGAGGCGGCTCGTCTCAATCTCTCTTACTGCGTGATTGCGGCGTCGATTGACGGCTACATTGCCCAAAAGAATATTCAGGTAGGCGACCGGATCGAGCCCGGACAGGCCTTGATGGCAATTGTCCCTCTCAGCAAGATCTACGTTGAGGCAAATTTCAAGGAAACTCAGCTCACCAACGTGCGTATCGGGCAGCCCGCCTCGGTATCGGCCGATATCTATCCCGGATATCCATACACGGGGAAAGTGACCGGAATCAGGGCAGGGACCGGCGCAGCTTTTTCCCTCATTCCACCCGAAAATGCCACCGGCAACTGGATCAAAGTCGTTCAGCGGATTCCGGTAAGGATCGAACTGGACAAACCACCTCCCCCTGACCATCCCCTGAGGGTCGGAGCGTCTCTGGAAGTGACCATAGATGTGGCGAACAGAAGTGGGTCGCTTCTGCTGCAAAACACCCCGAACATTGCTCTACGGCCGCCCTCAGAAAAACCATGACCTCTGAGATCGAGTACCGCCCCAGGGTCAATAAATGGGTTGTAGCCCTCTCGGTGATGCTCCCGACCTTCATCGAGGTTATGGATACGAGCGTAGTCAATGTCTCCCTCCCACATATTCAGGGGAGCATGAACGCTGGGGTGGACGAGGTCACATGGGTACTTACGTCCTATCTCGTCTCCAACGCCATCATAATTCCTATTACCGGTTGGCTGGCCAGCGTTTTCGGCAGGAAGCGCTATCTGATATTTTCCCTTTTGCTTTTCACGGCCAGCTCGATTCTTTGCGGCGCTGCGCCATCGCTCGGCATGCTCATAATGGCGCGGGTCCTGCAAGGTCTCGGCGGAGGCGGACTCCAGCCGCTTTCTCAGGCAATTTTGCTCGAAACCTTTCCGCGGCGCGAACACGGGATGGCGATGGCCGTTTTCGGTATGGGCGTGGTAATGGCCCCCATAGTCGGACCGGTCATAGGCGGGTGGATCACTGATGAATGGTCCTGGCGATGGGTTTTCTACATCAACCTGCCGGTCGGAGTACTCGCCGTCTTCATTACGACTCTTTTCATCCACGATCCGGCCTACATAAAGCGGGAAGTGTTCCGCATCGACAAATGGGGGCTTTTCTTGCTCACCATTGGTTTGGGAGCGCTTCAAATCGTCCTCGATAAAGGGGAGCGTGAAGACTGGCTTCAGTCTAATTTCATTCTTATCCTCTCAATTACGGCTGCGCTGGCTTTGACTCTTTTCATTATTGTGGAGCTGCACACCGAACATCCCGTTGTCGATCTCAGGGTTTTCAGGGACAGGAGTTTCAGCGCCGGCACCATAATTATGTTTCTGGGCTTTTTCTGTCTATTCGGGAGCTTCGTTCTACTGCCCCTCTACACTCAGCAGCTAATGGGATATACGGCGCTTTGGGCCGGATTGATCCTGGGTCCTGGAGGTATATCGAGCTTTCTTGTAATGCCTCTTGCCGGCATTTTGATGAGAAAGGGAGCCAAACCATGGCTCCTGCTGTTCACAGGTCTAGGCATCACCTCTTATGCATTATGGATGATGTCTAATTTCAACCTCCAGGCGGACTTTTACTCGATAGCCTTGCCTCGGCTGGTCCAGGGGCTTGGCCTTGGGCTGTTTTTTGTTCCCCTTTCCACGGCAGCTTTCTTTAACGTCCCCGTGGAGCAGATGGGCAACGCATCCGGAGTCTTTAACCTCGTGAGAAACCTTGGGGGCAGTTTCGGAGTCGCCTTCAGCGCCACGCTCCTCTCGCAGCGCGCCCAAGTCCACCAGACCTTTCTTTCTGAAAGAATTACTCCTTACAATCCCGCCTTCCGGGAGGCATATCAAAGGACGCACCATTTTCTCCAGATGAATCATTCGGCGGCGGCCCCATCAACGGGAGGACTTGCATTCCTCTACCAGGAGATTTTGCGCCAGGCGAGCATACTTTCGTTCAACGACACTTTTTATGCACTTTCCATCGCGACAGTTATTCTCATTCCTCTTACTTTATTGCTGAGAAAGGGGCGCTCCGGGGCTGCCGCATCTGAAACAGGTATGCACTGACCCGGGCGTAGATTGGTTATCTGAACAGATTTGGAGGAAAACAATTGCAGATCATACCCGCAAGCGAAATTGCAAACAGGATTGTCGCGCTGCAAGCGCTGCTGAGGAAAAATGGAGTCGATGCCGCAGTAATACGGCAAAATGCAGATATGTTCTACTTCACAGGCACGGTTCAGGATTCTCACCTCATTGTGCCCTCCTCGGGGAACCCGATCTTCCTTGTGCGGCGAAGCCTTGTGCGAGCTGAGGTGGAATCGCCTCTGCGTCCCATAATCCAGATGAAGAGCCTGGCTCAAGTGCGCGAAGCCACCTTTGAAGCATGCGGGACCAGCGAACCCAAGACAATCGGTTTCGAACTGGACGTACTGCCGGCCAACGCATTTTTCACCTATGATGAAAAGATCTTTCCCAAGCAGCAGATCGTTGACATAAGCGGACCCGTACGCCAGGTACGCATGATAAAATCACCATGGGAAATCGGGATAATGCGGGATGCGGCCGCCATATCGAAACTGGTGGCTGAATTGGTCCCGCATCTTCTCAAGCCCGGAATGACCGAACTCGAACTGTGCGCCGAGCTGGAGGCTGTCTCACGCAAGGCCGGCAATTCAGGAATGACTCGCTTGAGGGCCTTTAACATGGAGATGGTTTTCGGACATATTCTCTCGGGACCCAATGCCGCAGTACCTTCCTATACTGATGCGCCTACGGGAGGTCCGGGCATTTCGCCGGCATTCGGACAAGGCGCCGGATACAGAAAAATAAGCGCCGGTGAAATTGTGAGCGTCGATACAATGATTATTTCCAATGGGTATGCAAACGACCAAACCAGGAATTTCTGTATCGGCCCGCCTCCCCCCAGGCTCGCCGGCGCTTACGAATTCATTCAGTCCGTGCATGCCCGCTTCAGGAATCTGGCGCGTCCGGGCGCTATCACGGGCGAACTCTATGAGGCCGTATGGCTGTGGGCTCGCGAAGCTGGATGGGCCACATGGTTCATGGGCTGCTCAGATCCAAGGGTTACCTTTGTCGCACACGGGATAGGCGTTGAGGTCGATGAATTTCCATTTATCGCCCAGGGGCAGAAATTAGAGCTTCAGCAGGGAATGGTTTTTGCCTTCGAACCCAAGGTAATAATTCCGGACGAAGGAATTGCCGGACTCGAAAATTCCTACCTTGTCACTAGTGACGGCAGTGAATCTTTGAATACAGCCACTGAAGAACTGGTGATAATCTGAGCGGAGGGTGAAATGAACGAGGATCTCGACCGTAATCTGGATTTGTGGAAAAGCCAACTCGAAAAAGCGTGGCGCGGAATTCCCAAACCCTTTCGCAGCGAACGGGCCGTTCACAGAACGCTTCAATGCCATCTATACAGGATGCTGCACGAACTCGGCTTCAGTACTGTCGCCGACTACATGCCTCCACGAATCGCTGACAGGCCGGTTGATGTTATAGCAGTGAAGGCGAATAACGAAATAGTTTACGCCGTATGCCTGGACACTCTGGTGACCCTGGCGGCGGTCAAGAGCCTCAGCAGTTTCGAAGCATTGAACAAAGTTATTTTCACAACGGGTATGCTTGAGAAGAAAGTAAAGGAAAGCAGGTTTTTTCTAAAGGAAGAGATAAAGCACATTCATCTGAAGCCTTTTGACCATTGAGGCCACCCGCTCTTTGACACTTTCCACCGCGTTATCGAAAGCGTCTCCTTTGGCCATTAAGCTGGCGCTTCAAAGCGGTCCGGCATCGGCGCACTAGGATACTGCATTTTAAATTTTCGGAACCGGTCAATTTAAGGAAAAAACGGCGACTCCACGGCGCAATCCCGCCGAAATGACGCTAAAGCCTTACATGGCGGGGGTCGGGATACTTAAGTTTTTTGAAAATCAAGTGGGAGTATTAATCCTTTAAATCAGACGACAATTACTGTATAAAAGTTTGCCATAACTTTAAATTAATCCCAGTTCACGAAGGTTGCGCAATGACTGAAAAAGCTGTCCTTCAACGCCGTTTTTTACTGCTGCTCCTTTGTTTTTTTATCATCACGTTGGAGTTCGGAGCCGCTCAAGCCGCCGAACCGAGGGTCTTCAGTCTGGATCAACTTGTCCAAATGGCCCTTGAGACCAGCCCTGAGTTAAAAATGGCTGAACAGGACATACTGGCGGCCAAAAGCGAATATAAACAGGCGAAGGGCGGCCTGTTTCCACAGATTGATGTTACCGCAATAACCGGTCCGGTCGAAGACGCTCAAGCCCCCACGGTCATAACGTCAGGTCCCCTGGCCGGCACGATCATGTCGCGCGATGAACCATGGGAAGTCAGTATTTTCGGAAGGCTCGATTTTGCCATCACACAGCCCCTCTATACGTTCGGGAAGATATCCAACCGCAGAGATGCCGCCGCATTAGGGGTCGAAGCCCGCGCAGCGGCCAGGGAACAACGGCAAAACCAGATCGTTCTTAACGTCAAGGAGCTTTACTACGCATATCTCATAGCTTTGCAGGGCAAACACGCCGCCAGGGATGCCGACAGTTACATAAATGACGCCGGCAAGCGCATCAAACGATTACTCGAACTGAAAGCAAAAAACGTCGATCCCAGCGATCTCTACCGGATGGACGCTTTTGGGGCAGAGGTTAAGGCTTTTGCCGCCAAGGCCGACGCGGGATCTCACACCGCCTACACCGCTCTAAAAACAGCAATCGGATTGCCCGAACACGAAGAATTCACGATCAAAGAAACCGAACTGCCCAAAAATCCGGTGGCCCTTGAAGCCGAAGAGGAATATACCCAGCTTGCCCTGGCAAATAGACCCGAACTCACCGCAGTAAAAAAAGGTGTCGAAGCTAAGGGAAAACTGTCTGACGCCGCCAAATCCGACCTGTATCCGTCCTTTTTCGCCGCCGCCGTAGGATCGTTTGCCGGCGCACCCGACCGCCAAAAATTCGAAAATTCATACATACCCGATGACTTCAATCATGTTTATGCCGGATTTTATGCCGGGGCTCAATGGCACTGGGATTACGGTATCGGAACGGGAAAGCTCGACAAAGCGAGGGCTGAGTATCAGAAGATGCGCAATACTCAGGAATTCGCAGAAAGAAACATCCCCGTCGAGGTGATAAAATATTACCAGGACGCCGTTGAAGCCTACAAATCCTTCACGGCTTATGAGCAGGCGGCCGTTGGTTCACGCCGGTGGATTGTTACGGCTTTTTCCAATTTCGACCTGGGGATAGGCACAGCCCGTGATATGTTCGATGCAATAGACCGTTATGGGAAAAACCAGGGTGAATATCTCCGGTCTTTGTACGATTACCACGTATCGCTTGCGCGTTTGGATTACGCGACAGGCAAAAGAACCGATATGCCTTGAAAAACCTCCCCGGGAGGTGCATATCTGATTCTTATATGAAAATTGTTACAGGTTTCCAGCCGGGACAAGAATGAATCTGTTCGCGAGATTCTCGAAAGACCTCGTGGCTTGGGTCCTTCCCAGGCCACGTTTTATTCTAGCTGCCGCCTTGCTGAGCGTAATCGCTTCTCTCTGGCTTGCGGCTGTTCGGCTTGAAGTGCGAACCGCGCAGCTTGAGCTCATCTCCCCCACACATCCACTTATAGCCAAAACGCGCATATTGGGCGCATTCAATTTCCACGGTAAAAACACCTTAGCCCTTGTCGTCCGAGGCCCCACACAGAACAGGGCCATCGAGTTCATGAACGCCATAGTTTCAAAAATCCATGCCGACCCCGAACATTTTGAAGACGTATTTTACAGAATAAATCCGGATGAGTTCAAGAAATGGCTGCTGTATTACCTCGACAAACCGGACCTCGTCAGTGTCAGGAACACACTCGAACGGAACTCTGTTCTCGTCCACAAGATGGCCGTCAACCCTGACCTGCTTAATTTTTTCAAACTGGTAAACCAGGATATGGCCTCCAGGATGGTCGGCGAGTTTTTTACCGGCTTTCTCGACGAGAAGGTGGGCCCGGGAGACGCCGGTAAAGAGACCAAGCCGTTGGACCTCGAATTTCTGATAAAGGTCCTCGATGGGTTGTCCGGATATCTCTCCGGCACACAAAAGTATGTTTCCCCCTGGTCCTCATTTTTCAAGAGCGGGGCGTGGGACCTGGAAAAAGAGGGCTACCTTTGGGAAGGCAAAAAGAAGTTGCTGGTGGCCGAGGTGATGCCCAGCCAAGTTCTCGGACAGGTGAGCAAGAGTCTGGGATCCATTAGCCAACTGCGAAGTTATATACATGAACTCAAGACATCGGGCTTCAGTGACTGTGAAGCCGGAGTCACAGGGCAGGAAGCGCTCGGTAACGATGAAATGCTGACGGCAATGGACGATATGACCAATGCGACCTGGTTATCCTTACTCGGAGTCATGATGGTAATGGTCTTGTTTCTTCGAGGGTTTCGCCATCCGCTGATAATAACCCTGTCTCTTGCCGTGGGTCTGTGCTGGACATTTGGCTGGACGGCGCTTTTCATAGGTCATTTAAATATCCTTTCGATCGTCTTTGCTCCGATGCTCTGCGGTCTTGGAGTTGATTACGCTATCCACTGGTTTGCCAGATTTGAGGAGGAAAGAGATCTCCATGACGGGAGTCGCTCCGATATTATCAAAAGGGTAATGGAAAAGTCGGGTCCAGGGATCATGCTGGCGGGTGTGAGCACCGCATTTTCTTTCCTTCCCTTTATTCTTACCGGTTTTCGGGGGCTGATGGAACTCGGCATGATAACCGGGATGGGAATTCTTTTTATCGTGTTGGCCGACTTCACAGTACTGCCTGCACTAAGTCACTATCTGGCTGCCGAAAAGCCTCTTTCCAGACGATCCGCCACTCAGGGAAATAACAGGTATCTTCTACGGCTCGGCCCGAAGGGCGTACGAGCTGTTCTCGCCGCAGCTCTGATCCTGAGTATAGTGGGTTCCGTCAGCGCTTCCAGCGTAGTGTTCGATCTGAATCCTCTGCGCCTCCAGCCCAAAAACTCTGAATCGGTCTATTGGGAAAAAGTCCTGGTCGAGAATTCCGACCGCTCGATAATTTCGGCGGGAGTCCTCACCCACTCGCCGGAAGAAGCGAAAAGCGAGTCGGCAAAATTCAAAGCACTGCGGACCGTTTCGAAGGTGGATAATGTATTCTCACTGCTTCCTGAGAACCAGGAAGAAAAAATACCGATTTTGAGGTCTATTGCGCTCCTGGTTCCCGAGCTAAAACCATCTGTTGCGCTCTGGGCAACGGAACGCGGACACAGCAACATCGATGGGACAGCAAGTCCAAGCTCCGGTTCATCCTACAGGGACGATTTGATCGAGGTCCTTCAGAGGATCAGGTTCAAGATGCAGGATGAACAGGCTGAGAAGTGGGGAGCTTCCAAGCCCCTGGTGGGACAAATGGTTCAAGTCAAGGAAGCCGTAGACAGGATCGTCCAATCGCTTGACAATTCATCCGCTGAGTCCGAGAGGCTTTCCGAATACCGCCGGCGTTTTAAAAAAGACGTTATGGAGCAGTGGAGCCTTATAACAGAGAGCTCTTCCGCTTCTCCAATGAGTATCCAGGACATCCCACTTCAACTGAGAGACCAGTTTTTTCAGGATGGTAAATACCTTATCAGGATTTATCCCAGGGAGTCAATCTGGGAGGAAGGGGCATTGACGCGCTTTGTCAACGACCTCCAATCGGTGAACCCTGACGTATTGGGCGACCCCATTAATCTGTATGTTTTTGCGTCGTCTTTCAAGAACGCCTCAATCAACGCTTCCATTTACGCACTGGTCGCCATCGCGCTGCTTCTTCAATTTACATTCCGCAGTTTGCGGCTTATGCTTATATCTATTATCCCACTCGTGGTAGGAACGATATGGACAGTGGGCATAATGGGAGCAGCAGGCTTCGATTTCAATCTTGCAAACAGCATATTCATGCCGCTCGTGGTCGGGGCCGGCGTGGAATACGGGGTGATCATTATTCATAGATGGAGAGAGGGCCGCACAGGGTATGGACGCCTTGCTTTCAGTACGGGCAAAGGGGTCATCCTGGCTGCCTTGACCACCACTATTGGCTTTGGCACGTTGATGATATCAAACCACAGGGGTATTTTCAGCCTGGGTTTTGTGGCGTGGGCAGGGAGCCTCTGCGTTCTTGTAGCTGCATTGTTCATCCTGCCCGCAATTCTGTCTTTTGTGAAGGAGCCGGCCCCGGTTGCTGACAAGGAGGCTATAAATGTTCGGCTTTAGAGTATGGACTTTTCTTTTCGCATTCTTTTTGATCGTTATCGGTACCGCCGCCCCTCTGAGAGCGCAATCGGGCGCTACCGACCAGGTGCGCTCAGTGCTCGACCAGGCCATGGACATCCAGACTAAGCCCGCACTCCAGGGACCTGAACACCGCAAAGAACGTGCTGCGCAGATTCGGAAACTGATTTCTGAAAATTTCCTGTCCGGGGAAATGGCCAGGGAATCGTTGCAAGGCTATTGGGAGAAGCTTTCAGCAAAGCAGCGCGGACAGTACCAGGCGCTTTTCACTGGCATTTTCACCGATTCCTATTCCAGGCGCGTTTTGGACTTCCTCAAAAGGGAGACAATTCAATACCCCGGTGAGACTCCCGAAGGTAAATACATAAAAGTGAACACTATAATAATGCGAACCAATGAGCACATCCCGGTCGGCTATGTACTGGAGCGCAAAGACCGGAAGTGGATGATCAGAGACGTGATAATCGATGGAGTAGGTACGGTCGAAACCTATCGTAATGGTTTCGGCACATTCTTAAGAAATAATCCTTTCGATACTCTTATGCAGAGGATGGCAATTCAGAAAAGGGCCGGGGACGAGCTTTCATCAGAATAACGCCGCCTTATCTGAATGCCGGGGCTTTAGGGCCCCGGGTCGCCGTTTTTATTTCTAAAGATTGGCTTTCTGTCAGATGCTTTCCACCTATTGTGCATCCACAAATACTGTTCGGGAAACCTCCGGATTACTTCCTCCATTTTCAGGTTTATCTCCACAGTGATTCGCAAGATTTCGGAGTGCTCATCCGTATTATGCGGATCCGGCCAAATCGGGTCGGAAATGAATCCTTCAAAAAAGTAAGGATCTTTCGTGCGGCACGCTGCGACAACGACAACCGGGCGCCCATGCCTGATAGCGAGCATCGCCGGGACCGGAGTAACTGTGGCGCTTTCTCCGAAAAATTTTACCCTTAGCCCCCTGCTGGTCTTTTGATCCGGAAGCATCCCGATCGATTTCCCCTTGCGCAGCATGCGTTCCAGGGAGAACATTGCGTTTTTCTTAGGAATCATGAAATGCCCGCTCGATATGCGGCTGGAGAAAATAGCACGTTCGAGGTAAGGATTGTCGAGTGGACGAATGACTATGGCAAGTGGGATGCCGATCAGAGCGCTGACATAAGGCATCAGTTCCCAGTTGCCGAGGTGCGGCGTAACGAAGATACATCCTCCGGCCTCGTCATGAATCATCTTTGCCTTCTGAAACATATGTTCGAGATGCTCGGTCTTGTAGCGACGGTCGCGGATGATCCCGGCGCCATCCAGGCGAAAGGGCGATCTTATAATTTCAACAGCGGTCAACAAGAAAGCTTTGCAGCTCGAGCGGGCAAGCTCTCTTATCTCCTTTTCACTCATATTGTCGCCGAAGGCCATCTTGATGTTTTGCACGGCTATCTTACGTCTTCGAGGTATAGTAGCGTAGAGCGCGTATCCGAGAAATCCGCAAATTACCCGGAGCGCCCTTATAGGGAGTGACCTGGCGATGGCGACAGTGACATAAAAGGCCAGGTATTCGACAATCTGGAAAGCCTTGCTCCTCCTTTTTTTCCCCATGTTCAGCGAGCCCGACCCTCGACCAGAACACTCGAGCACTGGCCGATTATTCCATAACTAACAGATAGAAACCTTCTGCCCCTGGCCTGTTTAGCAGAGGCTGAAATACCCATGCCTTCGAAAACCGCTTCGGTTTTCGAGAAGTTGAGCGTACCCGGAACACAGCCTTCATTGATTGCTTCGATGCCGAGGATAACTTCACAGATGTCGCTTGCCGCACCCATGTGCCCGGTATAGGCCTTGAGGGCGCAAACGGGGACTTCATCTTTTGGACCGCCCATGATTTGAGCAATAGATTTAAGCTCCGAGCGGTCCCCTTTGCGCGTCCCACTACCATGAGGGCATATAAAGGCCAGATCCCGCCAGTCGACGGCCCCATCCTCCAGGGCAGCATTGATGGCATTTTTCGAAATTTGCTCCGGAACGCTCAAGCTTTTCGCCTGCGGCACCTCAATGCAGTTGCCAAACCCTTTTATTTCGGCCAGAATTCGGGCGCCCCTGGCCTTTGCCCGTTCTTTTTCCTCGAGCAATATGGCGGCGCCCCCTTCGGCGGGAATGAATCCATCTCGGGCCCGGTCAAGCGGCCTGAATGAAGCTTCACCATGCCTGCACCTGGACAATATCCCGAGCCCGTCCATTTCGTACATGGGGATTTCCGTGATCCAGCATCCACACCCTACGGCAAGCGCAACATCCGCCTCTCCTGCACTAATTTTGCGCCAGGCGAGCTCCAGGGCGTGGGCGCCACAGGGTGAAAGGCTTGCAAGGCTCGTGTTTGGACCCATAAACTCGAATACAGCTGAAAGAAAGCTGAAAAGATTGTTGCTAATCGATTCGAGCAGAAAAAATGGATTTACCTTGTTCATAACGGATTTGTTGAGGATAGACAAATCCGCTCCTTTTTCGGCGTGCTTTGTCGCATCCTTGAAGGCTGGGTGCATGAACTCGTATCCGACCTTTGTTAGGTCCCCCGAAGCTATCACTAGAGACCTGCGCTCCCTCGGGACAGTCGCAAGATCGATATTCGATATCTCCACGGCCTCCCTTGCTGCTTCGAACCCGAGTACCGCCCCCCGGTTCAGGAACCGCACCTGACCTGCCATGTTGCCCGGAACGCCATTGGGCCGCTCCAGCCCATTGACTTGTCCGAAAAACTGGAGATATTCAGGCAGGCCTGCGCGCTCATGGCGTTCGATTCCAGTCCTTCCGGCCAGCAGACCCTTCCAGTTAGCCTCAACCCCCATTCCCAGAGGCGTAACCAAGCCCGTTCCCGTCACGACAACCTGCCTTTTCGAAGACATCGATAAACCCTTAAATACAATGATATTAAATGATTGAAGAATTAATCCCTGACTGCATTCCTAAATTCCCGAATCTCTGCGGGTAAGTATTTGAAAAAACCTTTTTTGTTCTTCCACTTCCTCGATGGTTTCCAGGTTGACCAGGTTCCCCTGAAACTCCGCCTTGACCTTGCGTTTTCCATTGACCCTGGCAGCCCCGCTGTAGATCTTGAGGTCCTGCGAAGGTGCGGGACCCACGCTTACGCTCAGTTCCACCTGGTCACCGGGAAGAACAAAGCCGTAGAAACTACACTTCAACACCCTGGAAACCAGAAACCATTTCCGGAAATCGGAAGATGCCGCATCGAGCCAGCCGCTGAGCTGAACGAGAGCTTCAAGGAGCATTATGCCCGGCATGATCGGGTTTTTTGGAAAATGGAATTCCAAAAAGTCCTCGCTCATGGCCACATTTTTAACCCCGGTTATCTTATTCCAGGGCTCAAGGACCATTATTCGGTCAACTAGAAGGTATCGCATGGTATGGCTTCCTCCCCGGTTCCGGGTCCGGTTTGTCCGCGGTAAGAATTACGGACGCGATGGCAAAATCCCCTGAATGAGAAATGGATACCGTGTACTCGTAAACTCTTTTCCGGCGCCCGATTTTTTCTGTCCAGCCACTAAGCCGCAGAGAAGGTCTTCCGGACTTCTCCGGCACAACTTCTATTTCGCGCAGCGCGCTGTCTATTCCGCTACCCGACAATCCAGTTCCGAGCGCCTTCATACAAGCTTCCTTGGCCGCGAACCGCCCGGCCAGATGAACGTAGGGGTTTGGCCTGGAAAAGCAATATTCCCGCTCCCTATCAGTGAAGATTTCCGAGGCGAGTTCGGGGCGCGCCAGCATGATGTTCTTCATTTTCGAAACAGGTACGATGTCAACCCCCTGCAAGATGTGCATCATGAGAAGCTCAAACCTCCATCCACCGGGATTGCCTGCCCCGTGATGTAATCCGAGAGTTCTGAGGCAAAAAAGAGGACAAGGTTAGCCACTTCCTGCGGCTTGCCGAATCTTTGAGCAGGTATGCGGTCAAGAAACAGTTCCCCGGCCCGCCGCCTGGCGCGGGTGCTCATTTCCGTTTCGATAATACCGGGCAAGACCGCATTTACCTGGATTCCCTTGGGCGCAAGCTCGATCGCACAAGCACGGGTAAATGAGATCAACCCGCCTTTGGACGATGCGTAGTTGGTCTGGCCCCGGCCGCCGCGAATTCCTGACACCGAGGCGATGTTTATGATTTTTCCACAGTGTCTGGGGACCATCAATTCAGCGCCCATGCGCGTCGTCAGGAACGCTCCCCTGAGGTTTACGTCATGGACCATATCCCAGTCCGCAACACTCATGGCGAGCAGGAGCGTGTCACGAATCACGCCTGCATTGTTTACCAGAATATCGAGCTGACCGGAATAACTTCTGATAAATTGAAAAAGCCCGTCCACCTGAGCCGGTTCACTCACGTCCGCCTGGAAAATCTCCGACTCAAACCCCTCTGAGCATAGCTCATCCCGGAGCTTTTCGGCCCTATCGCCGGATTTATTGTAGTTTATGACGACCTTCGCGCCCGCGGTCCCGAGCGTCCGGCTTATGGACGCGCCGATACCACGAGCGCCTCCGGTGACAAGGGCGGTCTTTCCGCTGAGGTCCAGCTTCATTTCACATCGCACCTGAATATTTGCTTACCACAATCGTGGCATTCTGCCCCCCAAAGCCGAACGAGTTCGACAGGGCTGCACGAACGACTTTGTGTCGCATAACATTTGGCACGTAATCCAGATCGCATTTCGGGTCCGGATTGGATAGATTTATTGTCGGATGGATTTCATCGCCGGCAACCGAGAGCACGGTAAACACAAACTCCGGTCCACCCGAGCCGGCCAGCAGATGACCTATCAGGGACTTGCTCGAACTTATCGCAAGTTGGTTTGCACATTCTCCAAAAACGTTCTTTATGGCGATTGTCTCGGCCAGATCGTTCAGCTTCGTTGACGTGCCGTGAGCGTTTATATAATCGATTTCACCCGGCCCGATCCCCGCATCCGCCAATGCCCGGGACATGGACCCCTCCGCCCCCTGCCCTTCGGGATGAGGAGCTGTCAGCCGCCACGCATCCATAGTGGAGGCGTATCCTGCAACTTCAGCATAAATCCTTGCGCCTCGAGCCAGCGCGTGAGACTCATCTTCCAGCGCAGCCATGCCCGACCCTTCACCCATGACAAGTCCGGACCTTTTTCGGTCGAAAGGACGGCAAAGGCCCTCAGGCTCGATTTTCGATGAAGCGGCCGAACCGAGCAGCACGAAAAATACAAGCCCCACCGGGTTTATCATTGAGTCGGCGCCTCCAGCCAGCATGAAGTCAGCTTCTCCTCTTTTGATAGTCCCGTAAGCGGTGCCCAGGGCCTGAGTCGCCGATGCGCAGGCGGTAGTAATCGTCGTGTTCATTCCATTCAGACCGAATCTGCCGGATATAGCCACAGCCGGCTCGCTCGAATTATTGCGTATTATCGATTCCCGGCTAACCCGGTCCAATTCAGCCGCAAACCGCGCTGAATCGAATTCTCTCTCCGGGCTGAGCCAATTGTAAATGTCTTCCAGCCGATTTATTCCAAGTCCGGAGCCAAACGCCACGCCAAACCTCGATCGGTCTCCTCCGTTTTGCGCTAACCCCGCGTCGCTCAAAGCCTTTTTTGCAGCCCAAAGAGCAAAAAGGGTCCGGCGCTCCCCTTCTGTTTCAGCCTCGCAGGGGAACTCGCGGCAAATCCGGCCCCAATCATCGGCTGAAACCTGTCCAACTGCCTGAACGGACGATTTTCCGGCACAAGGCAGCTTGACTCTACTCACCCCGGAGACCCCCGACAGCGCTTTGCGCCAGTTCTCCTCGACTTCCAGCCCCAAAGCCGTGGCAAGTCCAAGACCCGTTACTACTACCTTTCGGTTGCCCATCTTAACCTTTTTCAGTACCCTTCCAGCCCCCGTAGTAGCGAAACATTCTACGCAACGCATCCTGGTCCGTCACGGAAGAATGGAAGTAGATGATTCTGCCGATCGATGCTATTTCTCGGCCATCAACCCTCATCTGCGCCGAACCCAGCGAATCGCTCATCGATGTTGACAACAAGCGTCCGGAAATTTCAGCGGAAAAACCGGGCCTCAGATCGGGGGCCACCCTTACATCCTCGATCAATGACATTACGGCCGAAAGCCGAAAATCATGGGTATGTATTATTAGCCAGCCCAGGAGTTGAGCCATGGCCTCAATGAACATAACCCCCGGGATGAGTGCTTCCTTGCTGAAGTGGTTGCGGAAATATTCTTCAGAAAGACAGAAGGTCTTTATCCCTGTAATCGATTCCCCGGGCGTCAGGATAGTTATCCGGTCATAGAGCAGAAGTCTCATATATTTTCACCGGCGGTTTTCTCGACGATCATGGAAGCGCACCGGCCTTCATAACTGATCCCATTTATGAGGATCCGGCCCGTGTTTGATGGGCCCATGGGCCGGCCGCCCTCCAGTGGCAGGTATGGACAAATATCCCGAGGCAACAGTGCCAAATCCGGAATGCTCAGCGCAATTGCCGTATTCAGGATAGGCCCGGCTGCAAGCGTTTCGCCCAATGTTTTGGCCGTAGCGACCATAACAGGCGCTTCCAAATCCATGTCGAAAATCTCTCGGACAGCTTCCAGCTCGTTTTGACTCATACTTCCGAACATAATCAAATCGATCTGGTCGGGGCCAAGTCCGGCCCGAGAAAGCGCTCCCTTGATCGCGGAGCATATGGCCTGCTTGGAAGCAAAAGCACCTCCTTGGTCCTTTTCGCACGCAAAACCGAAACCAACGACCCTGGCAAGTATGTTTGCCCCTCTATCAAGGGCGCCTGACAGCGGCTCCAGGACAAGCATCGCCCCGCATTCTCCAAGGACAGTCTCGGCAGTCGCCCCCGTTGGGCTTCCCGCTCCCGATTTGTGCTCAGGCGGCCGAATCAATCCCTTCAACTTGGCCCGAGCCAGGCTGAGAGGCGATATCTCCTCACTCACACCCCCTGCCAGCGCCACCTTTGCTTTCCCTTCCCCCAGAATTTTGACTGCCTGGGCGACAGCTTGAATCCCAGCGTCCCCATGCGGCGAAAAAACGCAGTTCTCGCCGCGCAGACCATAGTGTATGGCGACCTGGCAAAAAACAACATTATTAAGCATGCCTAGAGGCCACAAAGGATAAATCTCCTGCCAACCGGCGGGAAAGAATCTGTCGTAATCCAGATCGCCGCTTTGATTCAGCGACTTGAGCACAGCCGGAAGCAGGTCTTCGACGTGATAATCAACCATTCCCATACCAGCGAAAAAGCCGATATCTTGAGGATCGAACATGCCCGAACCAATTCCCGCCCCGCCCAGGGCTTCCTCTGTGGAGGCTAACAGAAGCGATAGATGCTTCCCCATGGACCTGGCGAGCTGAGGATGAATATCGGTCTTGATTGCGGGGGGATTCTTCACCTGAGCTGCCAAAAAGCCCGACTCGCCGGCATCGAAAGCCGTAATCTCTCCTATGCCGGATTTTCCGGACGTCAACCCTCGGCCGATTTCCAAAATCGAATTGCCGAGCGAGCACACCGCTCCCATCCCTGTTATAACGACTTGATCGCTCAAAGGAGATAAACTGCTATCAGGGCGGGCTTTCATTGGCGGAATTTACCAAGGCATAGACAGGCGTTTTGCCCGCCGAAGCCGAAGGAATTGGATAGCGCGATCCCGTGTTCCAGTTCGCGAGCCCTGTTGGGAACGTAGTCCAGGTCGCATTTCGGGTCGGCGAATTCGTAATTGATCGTCGGCAGGAGCACGGAACGGTTCATGCCCATTATGGTAAGACCTGCTTCTATTGCGCCGGCGGCCGCAATGGTGTGGCCTATCATCGACTTGTTGGAACTGACTGGAATCTTCTTCGCTCTTTCTCCCAGAACCCTCTTGATCGCCAGGGTCTCTATCTGGTCATTTTGCAAAGTCGAAGTCCCATGAGCATTAATGTACTCGATATCAGCGGAACTAAGACCGGCATCTGCGATGGCCCCCTGCATGGCAAAAGCGGCGCCGTCCCCTTTAGGATGAATGTCCGTTATCCGAAACGCATCGGCTGACGAACCATATCCAAGCACTTCAGCGAAAATCGGAGCCTTTCGCTCAAGAGCATGATCGAGGCTTTCGAGAACCAGCGCCCCGGCGCCCTCGGACATGACGAAGCCATTTCGTTTTCGGTCAAAGGGCCTGGACGCTTTCTCGGGAGAAGAGTACCTCTCTGCAAGCGCGCGGATCATCACAAATCCGATAAAACCAGAAAAGTTGAGGTTGGATTCGCACCCTCCCGCAATCATCGCGTCCGCCTTGCCCTCTCTGATGATCCCTAGCGCTTCGCCGATCGCCTGCGCCCCCGCCGCGCAAGCGGAAACAATAGTAAGGTTGCTGCCCCTGCAACCGAACAGAATCGACAGGATGGAGGTGGCCGCATCAGGTTTTCTGCGGAAGAAATTAAAGAAGGAATAGACGCCGTTTCTTGTGAGGCCGTTGATATCCCAGCCGTCTTTACCGCGATAGCGATATAAGAGGAGCATATCTTCGATCGAAGGATTTTCCCCGTGATACCCGAGGCTTACGCCGATCCGATCCCTGTCTTCGACTAAATCCAGGCGGGCCGCTCCGACGGCTTCAGAAACCGCCGATATCATGAGCTTGAGACCGCGTGAGCTACATTTTTCTATTCCCTGAATCCCTTTAGCCCGAGGAGTATTCAGCCAGGAATCGTCCACCTGTCCTCCGATTCGGCAGGGCAACCCCTCCGTTTCGAAAGAACGCAGGAAATCTATACCAGAGACTCCGTTTCGAGCATTTCCGAACGTTTCCTGACTGTCTTTCCCGATCGGGGTGATCATTCCATAACCAGTAACGACCACCCGCTTCCTTTTGCTCGGCATATTCAAATACGATCCTGAGAAGCTTATCCTGTCGTTAAAAGATTTTCTTATTCTCCTGGACCTGCTTCAGCCAGCTTTCTATGAGGTCATCACCACTGGTGAATGTGGCTGCCTCTCCACACGCTCCGCAATGTATGCGGGTTTCCTCGCGCAGGTTCCAGCTTTGGGCCCCGCAGTCAGCACATTTCTCAGGCAGAGTATCCAGAAGATTCATCACCCCTTCGACGAGAGAGCCGACCGTAATCATCGCAGGCAGATCGTCCATGTCCATGCCGGCATTAAGCTTATAACCTGACCCGTCGTACCGAATGGCCAGTATTTCGGCGCCTTTGCCGGTCAGCTTGCCGTCGGAATCGATTGCGGTTTCTTCACCGAACAATTCCTCCATATGATCAAGAACGGATCGCCGAGCCATTTTGATCCCGAAAGTCTGTTCCAGGCGGTAATTTATATCCAGAAAATCGAGCGATTCAGCCCCGAGGTCTTTCATCAGGGAACTCTCCGGCTTAACACTCTCCGGATTGATATCGATTCCCTCCGAGATCGCTTTTCTTACCTCCTCCAGGACTCTCTGTTCCGGAATGATATTTTGTTTCATTATGAGTCAACCCCTTTTCTTGATTTCTGCTCTCCTGCCCATGCGGGGCGGTATAGTCTATTGCTCAGGCCATTGTCAACCACAATGGTCTGGCCGCTAATCCCTCTAGCGGCGGGGCCGCAAAGAAAAACAGCTACGTCCGCAATGGCGTCCGGACTTACACAAAGTTCTTCAGGTATGTACTCAAGCTCTTCCATATGCTGCCTCAGCACCTTGAAAGAGTCCGTTTTGACCACACCACCGCAGATTCCGTTGACGGAAATGTTCCTGGGAGCGAAACTCTCGGCGCAGTCTCTCACTACAGCTTCCATTGCCGCTTTCATGCTTCCAAGTGGGTATGCAGGATTGTAGAAACGGCTTCCGAGACTAGATATGAAAACGATTTTACCCCCCGAAGCCCCAAGTAGACGCAAAGCCTCCTGAATGCAGAAGATATTCCCTATGTAGTTGGTTTCGACAAGTTGTCGAATTTCCCGCTCGAGCAGCTTTTCTATCGGCTTGAAAGGGGCTTTGGCCGCGTTGAGTACCAGAAAATCAAGCCGGCCGTACCGGCCGGAAATCAGCTCGACCATCTCCCTGACAGATGATTTCACTCCAATGTCAGCCTCGACAACAAAAGCTTCACGCCCCAAGGTCTCGATTTCGCGGCAAACCTCCTCGGCCTTTTTCCGCGAACTACCTCCGGCTTTGGAGTGATTTATAACCAGGTTGGACCCGGCGCGTGCAAACGCCACAGCAATAGCGCGGCCGATTCCCCTCGAGCTTCCGGTTACAAGCGCCACTTTACCTTTGAAAAAGTCCTTTTCCATCACAGCCAAGAAACCATTGCGTCAGAATTAAAAAAATTATCTTAGCACAATAACCGAATTTTACAACCGGTTGCCGGTGGGAGTTTGTTGACGAACCAACCCGGCCAGGGAAAGGAACTCATGTGCCGAAAGAGTTTCCGGACGTCTTTTCGGGTCAATCGCGGCCTGCTCACAGGCGTCTTTTATGGCGCCGGAAGAAAGACCCATGGCGCCCGTGAGACTGTTCGCCAAGGTCTTTCTGCGCTGCTGAAACGCTTTGCTGACCAGTTTTCTTTGAAAATCAAAATCAGAACCCACGGGGCGATCATCGGCGAAATCGATGCGAAGCACAACCGAATCTATTTTGGGAGGAGGATAGAACTGGCCTGGCCCGACGGTGAAAAGTATGCGCACCGTTGAGTAAATCCCGAGCAGCACCGAGAGCACTCCGTAGTCTTTGGTGCCTGGAGAGGCGGCAAATCGCATTCCAACCTCCTTCTGGACCATAAAGACAGCCCGCTCGATTGCCGGAAAACTCTCTAGCAGGTGAAACATCAAAGGAGAGCTGATATTATAAGGAAGATTGCCCAGCACAATCAGGCGTTTCCCCTCTCTGTCGCAAAGATTTACAAAGTCAAACGAGAGTGCGTCCTGTTCGTGAATTACGGCCTTGTCCGCCTGTACTCTTTCACGCAGATACTCAACCATTTCTCCATCCACCTCGATCAGATGAAGCCTGCTAACTTCAGGCAATATGAAACGGGTGAGCGCTCCAAGCCCCGGACCTATCTCGACAATAGCATCGCCATCTCTCAGTTCGGCGCTTTGAACGATCCTGAGGGCGGTTGCCGGCTGCGCAAGGAAATGCTGCCCCAAATGCTTTCGGGGCCGGGATTTGTTCTGATGAAAATACTCACTGGGCGATAGCAAATCAGGCATAGATAACAAGACTCACGCCCTGTGGCGTTTTATGAATGATAACGTCCTTTATCATACATAAAGACGGATGTTGTCTCAATAGGGATTGTCCATCTGCATGCGAAGTAGCTGCACCTACTTTTTCAGGCCGATTGCATTCCAAAGGCGTCGGAAAACGGATACCGGTAAGGAGGCTATTTCTTGCCACCACGGAACTTTAGAAAGGTTTTGATCAGCACCGGAGGGATGACTTTTCACCCGCGTGCCCGTGACCGGTACGCCGCAAGAATCACCCATTGTCTCGCCGTCATCGTCTTCTGTCGAAACTAGGGCTGCGGCTACCTCGCTCGGTAGACCAATCGGCTCGCCACAATCACCGAATCCTGTTTGGGCATTAACGCGGCAAATATCGCATGCATCGTTTTGACACCGTGCCGATGCTATGGGCTTCATATTGTAGGTTACCAGGTTTTCGGCCAGTGTCACGGGCACCGGTTCCAGAAGAAATGGCTGAAGCAAATGTCGTAGCAGCATCATGCCTGTGCTTGCCGCTCTCATGTTTAACTCCATTACTGCCGGCTGTTTCAGCAGCAGATCGTCAGAATACCCAAGCGCGATTTTTCTTTTACGTTCCGCCGTCGTTAGCGACTCGAAGGCCAGCCGTCGGGCGTTCACGAGACCTGTGCAGCGCAAACACCATCTGCCCAGCGTCACGTAGTTCATGCGTGCGTCTGTTGACACAATGCCCTCGTCGTCGCCCCCGATTTCAGCTCCAACATCAATGTAGGGAATTAAGTGCTGATAGGCGTATTTACATAAGAGCATCCTTGGATAATCCTTATCCACGCATCCGAACACCACATCGGCTTCGTTCAAACACCGCACCACATTGTCATCCAGAATGGACCCAACAACTGAGACCACTTCGCAGCCTAAGCCGAGCTTCTCGATGCTGCGCTTTAGAACTTCTGCTTTTTGACGGCGCAATTCGGCGTCGTCTTTGGTTGTGTAAAGGATGCGGTTCAGGTTGGGCGGCTTTACGATATCATGGTCAATAACCAGAATTCTTCGGCATCCTGCCCGCGCCAGCAATTCACAGATCAGTGAACCTGTGCCACTCGCGCCGACAACCGCAACGCTTAGTCTCGCTAAAATTGCCAAGGCTCCGCTTCCGGTAACGGCCAATGCGCGGTCAAAAATCTCGGAAGGGATCGGCGGAGGCCTTCGTGGCCTACCATCCAGAGGCAAGTATCGCAATCTCTCCCCGACAGTCACCAGGCTTGCCAGCGCCGCTTGCTCGCCAGGCGAAATCCAAAGTCGTCCGTGTTGCGAGCTTTTTCCAAGCACAATGCTGCACAGCAAGGTTTCAGGCCAGAGATCCTGCAGATTTTCGATGAGAAGTGGGTCTTGATCATCGTCATATAATGAAAAACCAACTTCCATGTCGGCGCGGGGATGAGTGTGAAATGTAACGAGTCCCGCCAGGCCTTTTTTGCGGACAGCCATGTGCGTTCGCCTCATGTAGCGCGACGAGAAGATCAAGGCGTGATTGGGTTTTGCCAACACATCGCCAGCCTCCGGCCACACGATCTCCGACACAATAAGTTCACGCGTAGCGCCTTTCACGCAGCGTTTTCCCAATAACCCGATTGCGCCGCTCTCCGTATTGCGGCGTCCCTTGAATGAGGGAGCGCAGTGCTTCCGCAAACGCTCCCAGTCCATTGCGGCCATACGAAGGTTAGGTTCTGGCATTGACTGCTCCACGTTGCAGGAAGAAGCCACGGCAATGAATGACGTGGCTTTCGATATTGTCCACCCCCAGCCGAAAGAGCTTGCCATCGGGATAATGCCAGGAAACACACTTCCAGTCACGATCCCGGACTGAGATCACCTGTCCGTTTACCCGGTTGTGCTCTCCGTCATGGAATTTGTACGGAATACTAAGATAAAATCCATCAAGCGCAGTGCCCAGATCATAGGCGATCGGTATTGTGATTAGGATGTCGTACAGGTTGCGATCCCAGGGCGGGCTCGGAGCCTCAATGCCGCGGACAAGTGCAAAGGGCTGGACATCCTGCGTCACCAGTTCGATGAGTACGCCTGACAGGGCAAGCCGGTCGATTTCGGCCTTAGCCTTTTCGTTTTGCATTAGAAGCCCCGTTTCCGTACTTGCCATCCCGTTGTGCTTCGAAGTGCTGTCCCCGGTGAAGTTCTACCGGCGTGTCTGGCGGCAATGGAACAACGCTGTCGTGGGGATAGTAGAGGCTGTATTCCTCCCAGGACAGACCGGCCAGTGTCAGGATTTCCTTCGGTGTCATTTCCTTTTCCGGGGCGATCCGCCAGCGGGTGTTGATCCGGATCGCCAGCACCAGTTCCACCGCGAAATGATGTGTGCGGGGCTCTTCCTGCAGAAATTCCCCCAATGTCAGTTCGAGATTCAGGGGCTCCCCTGTCTGATGATCCTGATAAACACCGCGAAGTTTGTCCAGCAGCTCTTCCGGGTTGGGTAGCAAGTGTTCTTCGAACTCCCTGGCTCCCTTGTCCAGTACCTCCAACAGTGTGGCTCCCAGCGGCATCCGAAAATGCTGCCGTTCATGAGTCGGCTCGTCGAACCGCTCGACCGAGATCTCAACTTCATGCCTTCCCTTCTCTTCGATTTCCATCAGCGCTTCATCGATCTCATGCTCTGCAGCCTCGATCCTCCCCTCTTTCAAATCGGTTTTCGCCTTTTTAAGTTGAGCTTCCGCTTGCTTAAGTCCCCGTTCTTCCGTGCCTTCAAAGGCTTTGTTTTCCATCGCCATGTTCCTCGTGTAAGATTGTTTTTGGTACCCCCGGCCCCCGCCGGCGCGTAATGATAAACCTTCCCATATTCGTAAGATATAATGAACGCTTCCCAAAAAGTCAAGCCTTGTGTTACGATATCGTCTGATTTATCTTACAATAAAATCCAGAAACCTGAAGAAGGAGGTGCGCCGTGGCTCTGGGCGCAAGACTGAAAGAACTGAGGATGGAGAAAAGGGAGTCCCTGCAGCAAGTGGCTGATGCGATTGGTTCGTCGAAGGCCCACATCTGGGAATTGGAGATGGGCAAAAATAAAAATCCTTCTGTCGATTCACTCAATAAACTAGCCAAACATTATGATGTAACCGTCGCATTTCTCATCGGCGAGGACCCCAATGCATCTGACCGGGACCCAAAAATCGTTTCGATGTATCGGGATCTCAAACGGCTTTCACCGAAGGATCTTGATACCATCCGAATGCTCATGAAGAGGTTCGAAAAACAAGCAAAGGACGAAAGTGAAGAAGATAAGCCGATTTGATCTCGCGGATTTTAACTCGCCGGACCGGATTGCCGATGCCATTATTCACCTGATACCCGATCTTCCAATTCCCGTCCCCGTTGATGAACTGGCGCTGATGCTGGACATTATTTCTATAGAGGATGACGATTTTGAAGGGTTCGAAGGCACTTTATTGTTAAATGACATTGAAAAATCGGCGGGTATTATCGGGGTCAAGAGGACCATCCCCATACAGCGCCAACGGCGCCGGTTCACCATTGGCCATGAGCTTTGCCACTTCCTGGCGCCATTTCATAAACCGCTAAGCGGGATTCTGTTTCAATGCTCTTCCGAGGATATGCACCTCTCATTCGCACGGAAAGAGGACCCCGCAGCCCGTATGGAAGTTGAAGCCAATCGTTTTTCCGCTCGCATTCTAATGCCGGAGCCTCATTTCCGCAGGGATTTGCGCCTTCGTAAGGGCGCAGAAATCGACCACATTCTTGCTTTTGCTGAACGATATGACACCAGCAAGGAGGCTACGGCTCGCCGGTATGTTGATCTTCAGGATGAGCCATGCGCCATTGTGGTCTCGCATAATGGCCAGGTTCTCCGCTTTTACAGGCACGAGGATTTCCCTTTTATCGACATAGAGCGAGGTGATCCGGTGCCGAACGGTTCACTCACAGCCAAAACCTACCTTACAACGGGGGTCCCGTCAAATTCCGAAGAAATGGATGGAGGGCTTTGGCTTTCAGGATACCTGGATCACCGCATTCCGATGATTTATGAGCAGGTTCTTCCCCAAAGCGACGAGTACAGGTTGACTTTACTTTCGCTTGCCGAGGACCCTGAGGAAATCGAAGAGGAGGAGAAGCTCGAAGAATCCTGGACGCCGAAATTTAAGCGCTAAAGAACCACTTTTTTTTCTTTTTGGGTAAGCTCTTGGCGGGGTCATAAGCTATGTAAGAGTAAGGCCTATTTCGTCCCGCTATGTAAAGCTTCAAGTGAAGCTTTGCTTTGGTTGCGTTGCGGCCACGGTAATGTTTTTGACCTCCTTTAAAACTCAAAACATGGCGATCATGCGCTTTGATGGTAATATTGCAATAACCTTCATTTGGAAAAACACCATCAATAGTTTCGGGTCGGAATAACCGCCCCTTTATCCACAGCAGTTCCCAATAGTTTACCATCACAGGTGTATTGGAAGGATTTTCTATTATAATTTGGCTCTCGTCATCATCGGCATAGCTAATGCTGTAACTGGTTGTTAATCGACGCCGATCCCGCCACGTCTCCCAAAGTTTTATGCACGCCAGTACGCTCGAGATAAGCGATCCCCATATTGCCAAAAAGCTTTGACCGGTCATTTAGCCCCTTTTCTGCTAACCTATTACTGCATGAGAAAAGCACGCGCGAGCAGCGCGTTAAAAGTGGCCTCGGCCTTCTGTGTGGCGTTTTCCTGCTCTGTCTTGATTGAATGGATTTGCTCAAACAGTTTAACGAATGTCGATTGGGTGTCTACTGGTGGAAGAATCACAGGAAGCCCCCGAAGCTGGGTCATGTTGATGCTTGCTAGATTGGTCGTTTGTTTTGCACTTCGTAGAAAATAGTTGCGAGCGTGCTGCGTCTGCAAATAAGTCACAAAAAACTCTGGTAGCGCAAAATCCTTTTCCAAGCGAACCCTAAAAATATGGTTTTGATGGATACAGCGCGGAATGTCATATATCCATAATGCACCGCGCCCCAGCTTATCGTAGTCGCCGCCTTCCGTGAGCAGAACGTCGCCATATTGAAGGGTTAGCTGTTGTACATCGGATGGCAGGACCTCGATCTCCTTCAATTCCGTAAGATCGAGAAAACCGGCCTGGACATTTGCAACACGCAAATAGGGCGCGGTTACGGTTTGTTTGCCGTTAAATTTCCGCCCCTTTGTTACGCCAGAAACAACTTCAGCAATGTCGCCCAGACGGAAAATCGGCCGCCCCTTCGGATTCATTGCCGGATCGCCAAACATGTCGAGGAACAGGGCGGGAATTAACTCCGCTGCCTTTTTTTGCGCTTCCCGTCGCAGGCGGATGATCCCTTCAGCGCGGGAGAGAATATCGACGATCCGGCGTTGTTCGTCGAACGGGGGAACGGGAATCTGCTCTTGATAAGCGTCTTCACGCGTAAGACCAGGTACTCCGGTTGCTGTTTTCAGTCGCGATAGGTCGAGCTTGCGAAGCAGATAAAACAGAAAGCGCAATTCGAAACGGAACCCCTCCCGCACACGCACGAAATATGTGGTGTCAATGGGACAGCAAGGCTCCTCGACGAGTTGCACCGCCCCAGCACTTCCCTTACGACCTACTATGATTGTGGGCCCATTAACCGATGGGGTGTTGTGCCAGCCTGCAATACCGTTGGAACCATATACGGGAATAGTGCCCTCTACTCGCACGTTTTTGGGCAAACTCTTGCCATAGACAAGTTCTATTGCTTCTCCTAAGCGAAGCGTCGGCCATTTTGAGGAGGTCGTGAGATTTAAAAGTCTCAACGGGTCTCCTCCGCTAACACTGTCCGCAATGCTTCCACCTCTTCCACAATCTCCGCCTCAATGGCCGCCAGTTCGTCCAGCAGATCGCGCGGATCGCGGTGCTCGACGGCCGTATTGTTCATGGGACGGTAGCGGCCCGCCGAGAGGTTGAAGTCATTGGCGCGCAACGTCGCCGCGTCCGCAAACCACCATTTAGCCGCCCACTCTTGCGCCTTATCCCGTGCCGTCCATTCCGTCCAGCACGTCTCTTTTTTGTGGTAGGTCGCAACCAGTTCGGGAAGGTCGTCGTCCTCGACAGGCGTGTCGTGATTAGCATCAAGCTTATAGCCGTCATTGTCGGCGTGCAGGAATAGCACGCGCTCCGTGGTGCCGCCTTTCTTGAAGAACAGCACCGACGTTTTGACGCCCGAATAGGGCTGGAACACGCCGCCGGGCAGCGAAAGCACGGCCTTGACCCGGTTGTTCTCGATCAGTTGACGACGTAGCTCTTTATGGGCCGTCGTGGAGCCGAACAGCACGCCTTCCGGTACGATGACGCCGCAGCGTCCGCCAGGGCGCAGGCTGTCCATCATGTATTTCAGAAACAGCAGCTCCGTCGCGGTCGAGGTCCCGACCCTTACGTCCTCGACAATGCGATCCTTGTCCACGCGTCCCGCAAACGGCGGATTAGCAAGCACGACGTGATAGCCGTCCGCCGGCAGCAAATATTCAGCCCGTTTCTCGGCATCAAGGGTTGTGGTCAGCACGTTGCGCAGCAGGATGCGGACATTGACCAGGCCGCGCAGGGTCAGGTTCATGGTAGCCAATCGGACCATTTTCGGATCGACATCGTTGCCGAAGAAAGTGGTCGTCTGCAGCGCCGAGAGTTGAGCGGCCGAAAGTTTGTCGCCCCACCCGCGCTGTTGAATCTTGCCGTCCATCTCGACCTCGTGAATTCCCGTAGGGGAGGAATTCGCAAGCCGTATATGGTTGTAGGCGGCGACGAGGAAGCCCGCCGTGCCGGCCGCAGGGTCATAGATGGTCTGGCCGATCTTCGGATTGATGATTTCCACCATAGCGCGGATGATATGGCGCGGCGTGCGGAATTGGCCCAGCTCGCCCGCCTGTTTTATCTGCTTTAGGACATGCTCGAACAGATCGCCCTTGGTGTCCGCGTCGGCTTGGTCGAGCCGGAGGCCATCCACCAGGTTGATGACTTGGGTTAGAACAGTAGGCTCGTCAATCGTGAGGCGCGCGCCGTTCATGAAATTATGGGCTCCGTTATTCCCCAGCTCCGTGAAAAAAGCGAAAACCTCGTCACGCACAAAACGAACCAGGGGTTCCCCCGAAAGGCCTTTCGCCCAGACCGACCAGCGCAAGCGCCCGCGCGAAATCTTCGCGACGTTAACGGCCGGAGCGTTTAAGGGGTTCTTGAGCTTCCACTCGCCTTCAAACATGCTCTTGTATGCCTGTTTCAAGACCTTGGCCTTCTGGATGTTTTCGGCGTCGATACCCTCGATCAGGTAGAAGAAGAACAGAAACGAGAGCTGTTCGGCATTCGTGACGGGATCGGGATAGCCGCCGCCATAGAGATAATCGCGTATCTGCTCAATTGAGCGGCGCATGTCCGGGGTTAAAGGCATATCTTCCTTTTCCTATTGCCCTAATGAAGGGGCTGTTGATCTTCCGCCGCCAGAAGGAATTCTGTTGGCTGTTGGTTAAAAACAGCCTCATTGAGATCGGCCAGTATGGTGTTAAGACGATCTTCGCCGCCGAATATGCGCACGGCTTGCGGCAGGCCGCCCATGAGCGTGAAGGGATGAAACGCGAAGTGCCCGGCGCTGAATTCGTCCATTGTGCCGGCGTTCGCGCGGATCTGATTGCCGACCATGCGCAACCAGCTTTCCTCGTTTGGCGTCAGGCCTTCCCGGGTGAGGAGCCAGGCTTCGAAACGCGCGCCCAGCTCCGCCGCCTTCAGCTCGGAGACTTCAGGGAAAACCATGTTGCCGTTGTCATCAATGGTGATCCACTCGCGCGTTGTCGGGTCAATATGATCGTTGATATCGAGAGACAGCAGAAGGCGCGGCGGCCGAGGCCTTCGCGCCGGTATGCTCGTGACGACAACACCCCCGGTTAGCTCCTCGTCATCGGCGTGAAAATCACAGACGCCGACAAAATCAAACATCGTGAAAACCGCCTTGCCCGGCGCTTTCCGCGAACCACGTCCGCGCATTTGCTGGTAGAGAATGGCCGAGCGCGTGAAACGCGCGAAAACCAGGCTGACGACTTCGGGACAATCGAAGCCGGTGTCCAGCATGTTGACCGAGACAAGTATCTTCGGAAATTGCTCTTTCTTAAACCGCTTGATTTTGCTCATGCCGTCAACGGTGTCGTCTTTGCCCATGCCGGACACGACAAAGTCGGCATAGCGCACTTCCGGAGAGTCTTTTTTATCGCGGAAGGCATCGTCGAACATTTCCGCCAGGGTTTCGGCGTGGCGCTTCGTTACCGCGAAGACGATGGTCTTGCCAAACTGCGGCTTTCGCAGCACGCCTTTGTGATCTGTGTAACCGTGATCGAGCACCTGGCGGAACTCGCGCACCATGGCGCGATTCCGTTCCGGGATGGTAAACCGCCGTTCCAGGGCCGCCGGGTCCACCATGATGCTTTGCTCGTCCCCGAACAGTTTTTCAAACTCGGCGCGGGTCTCCGGGGTCATTGCCGACCAGTCCAGCTCGTCGCGCTTGACCTCGAAGCCGCCTTCGGCGGCCGTCTTCACGGTCTTGGCCTTGTAAATCTGATACGGGGAGAGCCAGCCTTCGCGGATGGCGTCTTTGATTTTGTATATGAAGGTCGGTTTATCTACTTCGAAAAAGCGTAGCGTGTCGCGCACGAAGAGCTTGTCCTCTTCGTCGTCGAACCCTTCACCCGCTACGCAGGGCGTTGCCGTTAGGCCAAGTTGAATCCCGTCGAAGTGTTTTAGTACCCCGCTCCATACGCCGTAAATGCTCCGGTGGCACTCGTCGCTGACGATCAGATCGAAATATCCCGCCGAATACTCGCCGTAGATATTTATCATGCTTTGCAGCGTGGTGATGGTGATTAGCTTTTCATCCTGGAAGCGCCGGCCGGCCCGCAGCACATAGCAGGGATAATCCGGCAAATGCTCGGCGAAAGCGTCTTCCGTTTGCTTGGCGAGAGGTATTCGATCCACCAGGAACAGTACGCGGGTAATGGCGTTAGCTTGAAACATGCGCTTTATGAATGCGGCCGCCATGCGGGTTTTGCCGGTCCCGGTCGCCATCTCGACCAGGAGCTTGCGCCGCCCCTGCCCTATTTCTTTGCACAGCGTGTCAATACACGCCTTTTGATAATCTCGCCCTGCAATACGCTCGTCGATAGGTACGGAGAAAGGGTCTTGCTCCACCTGGCGCGTGGCAAACCGCTTCTCAAGGTCCGTCTGTTTGAAGAAGGTTTTGACGGGCCGGGGAAAGGCCTCATTTTCCCATTCCCAAAACAGGATCTCTTTGCCATTGGCGAGGAATATGTAAGGGACGCCGAGCTGACTGGCGTAGCCTTTCGCCTGCTCCGCCGCCACACCGAGGCCTGTTGTGGAGAACCGCTTCGCCTCGATCACCGCCGCCGAACGCCCATAGCGGTCACAGAGCACATAATCAGCCCGCGTGCCGTCCGGCAGCACGTATTCATAACGGACGCTGTTCGGGTCTTGCGTGCTCCATCCCTGATCGGCGAGCTGGGCGTCAATGACGACGCGCGAGAAGGCTTCGTTTTCTTGCGTCATGCGTATTCAGCGTCCCTTCCCTTGCTTCCTTTACGTGCTTGCGCGCCGGTCGAAGGCTATTTTCGCCAGATTTTTCAGGACGTCGGCCTTCGCCTCGATGTCCTCTTTGGTAAGGCGCACCCGATAGAGCCCCCATCGTTTGTTGTATTCAAGCGTATCCAGGCCCGCCTCATCGATCATGGTGTTCACTTCCTCTGACTCCGGGAGCTTCAACTCAAATTTGATGAAGTTCTTTTTCGGCCGGAATGAAACAAAGTTGTAGGGCTGACCGTCTTTGTCCAGGCCGATGTAGAACTTGTTGTATTTTAATTTGAGGCTTGGGTCGAAGTCGTGCAGTAATTCCAGCATCTCATCCGCCAGACCTACCGTGGCTTTGCTCGCTTGCTTTTCCCAGTACGCCCTGTCGGTGGGCGTAGAAACGGCGTCTTCATCTTCTTCAACCAGACCGCGCGCAAGCTCGTCCATCACGGTCGTGAACACGAGCGTCACATGCGACCCCACCTTCAAGGCTTGCATTTGAATAGCGATCAAAGGAACGTTTCCGTTAAAGAGCGAGACGACGTTGAGAAATCTGCTGGTGATGTCTTCTGCTACTAAGACGGCGCAGTGGTCGTATTGCGGATAGCGTCTGCGCTCTATATCCCAATACTCGATAGTCCGGATTATGTGCGTTTCATCCGTTGCACCAAGCTGGATTTCCACCTCGTAACGCCGTTGTGTGTCCCGGTCCTGCAAAAGAAGGTCAAGTCGTCCTGCGCGGGGTTGTGCCCTTTCCCTATCGCGCAGGACCAAGTCGCCAAGTCCAAGGATGGTTGGGTCTTTAGCTAACAGGTTTTGCACCCATTTCTCGTTGAATTCCGGATGCGTGCGCATCCAAATGCGCTCCGGCTTTATGTAATCCTTACCGTTCACGGCATCCCCTCTCCATAGATTTTAGTTGCCAGCCTCTGCGTAGCCGCGAGGGCTTTGGCAAAGCTGATCCCCTCACCCTCTTTTGCAAACGACACCTGCAGCACGAATGTTTCGTACTCCGAAGACCACAGCTTGTCATTGTGCAGCCGTTCGAGCATGCCGGCGAACCGTTCCTTGGGATTTGAAGGCACGCCCTCCCCTCCCCGTCCGGTGTCGTCTTCCGCCGTCTTTCGCGCCAGGGCCGGAAATCCGGAGGCCCCCGCGACGGTGCCTTCGATCACCGCCAGGTCATGCAGATGCCGGATGATCGCCGGATCATCATTTGCGCCCCCTCGCCGGCGCGCACAAACGCGCCAGGCCAGCGTGCTCAACTTGTCGGCGGCGGTTTCTATGGGATCAATGCAGGGAAAGCCTGAAACTTCGGGCGGCTGTTTTTGCGCCTGTGCAATCAGCGATTGAAGCGGCCGGTTGATCGGCTTCAGCGCCGGCGCGTGAAAGGACATCTCAACGCGAAGGTGCGGCCGGAGGCCTTCGCCCGTCGCGAAATGGCTTTCATAGGCAAGGTCGGCCGCGAAAAACTGGCTCTCGTTGCCGATCAGGGGCCTACCTAAAAGCTCGAATTCGTTTGCCGTGAGGGCCGAGAGAATCCGCTCGCGGAAGGCACGCCGCTTATTGCGGTTTGCAGTCCCGCTCGCGGCGGCGGGCATGGCAACTTTGAAGTCGATATCTTCGGAAAAGCGCTTGATAAGGCCCCATCCCTTCGACAGCGACGTGCCGCCTGAAAAGACCGGCGTCGCGCCGGCATGATCGAGCGATGCAAGGACGCCAAGGGCGCGGACGACGTGCCAGTCCTTCTCGACCAAACCGGGGTTTGTGCCGAGAACATTGGCGAGTTGTTCAACAAGGTGCCGGGCCAGCACGTTCAAAACTCAGAGAAACTCCATTATAGCCGATCTTGCGGCTGATACGCCCACGAACAGCCACCACGCGGCCAGTGGGCACCTGGGTTGTCCGCCCGGCGTTGTACTCTTGCTGAAGCCGGGTTTGGGCGATCTCGACCCCGAGGCGCTGAATTGCTTCTTTCAGCGTGGTAAGGCCCTTCGGCGGTATCAGCTCGTCATTGAACGGCGATTTTACGGCGCGGGTGTAGATGCCATAGCCGACCTTGAGCAGGCGTCCCTTACGGACCAGCCCGCGAAGAACGCGCCCCACCTGGTCATAACCGCCAAGGTCGCGGAAATCCGCGCGCAAAAACACGTCACCGCGTTTGCGGGCAATACGTTTCATGACGCGCGTTTCCAAGCTTTCAGCTCTCATATAACGCCCCTTGTATCGTTACTAAAATACGACATCTCACTGTGATTTTCAATTGAAAAATCAAGGCACTAAATAACTCCAAACCAGTCCCCATCCGGAAACTCCGGATAAAAGACTGGCAGTTTCCGATTCGGATGTTTTGACCTAGAAGAAAGGGATTTTTCGTTCTGGCAAGGAAATCGAGGGGTTGCGCGGAGCCGTACATAAGTACCGCCTCGCGGAGTGTCGAGATCCTGCTTGTGCCGCCACCAAAGGCAGCGGCCAATCTGGCCGGCGGTCCCACCGCCCCGCCGGGGGCGGAGAAGGCCCCTTTCCGGACGGAAACTAGCGAGAATATGCGTCCAGCTCAAGCATTCCATGCTGGGGACCCGAACGTGTCCAGATGCGGTACGCGGCCGATGCGATCATTACGGCGTTGTCGGTGCAGAACTGTACCGGGGGCAGATAAAGCCGAAAGTTTCGGGAGGCGGCCTCTTGCGAAAGCCTTTCCCTCAACCTGTTGTTTGCGGCAACTCCCCCTACGGCAGCAATATCAGACAGGCCACACTGTTGCGCCGCCTTGATACTCTTTTCGACCAGCACGTCAACAATAGCCTCCTGGAAGCTCGCTGCGAAATCCCCTAATGTGTAAGACCCAGCCCCGCTGCACGCAGAATCGGAGACGGGGGGACCGTGCTTGCGAATAAAATTGGCGGCGGCCGTTTTTAAGCCGCTGAAGCTGAACTCGAGAGATTCTTTTTCAAACCGGGAGCGCGGGAATTGAATCGCCTCCGGATTTGCGCCGAAAGCGAGTTTGTCGATCGCAACACCACCTGGATAGCCAATGCCGATAAGTTTTGCTATTTTATCGAATGCCTCTCCGGCCGCGTCGTCCCTCGTTGCTCCCAGCAGCCGGCTGCCACCCTCCTGATCAACCCTGTATAGAGCGGTATGGCCACCCGAAACGACCAGACAAATGAAGGGGTTCTCCGGTATGCCGCTGGAAATGAAGGCGGCCTGGATATGGCCTTCGAGATGATTGACCGCAATGAGCGGCTTGTCGAGAGCATAAGCCATAGCTTTTGCGGCGCTCAAACCGACCAGCAGCGCTCCGACAAGGCCAGGGCCTTGCGTAACCCCAAGAACATCAAGTTCTTCGCTGGAGATGCCTGCTTTTTCCAGCGCGCTTTCGATTACAGGGATGATATACTCCAGGTGCTTCCTGGACGCCAACTCGGGAACTACCCCGCCATAAGGGCCGTGAATGGAAACCTGGCTGGCAATCACGCTGGACAATATTTCTTTTCCGTCCCTGACAACTGCTGCAGCGGTTTCATCGCAGGAAGTCTCAATTCCCAGAACTATCACTTACATGTTCCTATCTTGCGCCATCAATGTTAAAAGCAATTTCAATCGGAATTTGTAAATTTATCATACATCCCTATCAAAAGGGCCTATTTAGTTGGTTTCAAATGAGATTTCCGGTACTTACTCGGCAATGTAAATTATTGCAAACTGCATCTTTTGACCAACCCATAATGGAAATTCCTCTTCCCAAAAATCACCTTTCTGGCATAATGCCGTGTTTCGGGCGACTCCTCCCTCTAAAACTGACAGCGACACCCGGAAAGTTTAAAAACCCCAAGGGCTTATTTCTTCTTAACGCCTTACTGTCCAAAGAAATGGATACACGAGAGCATGACCAATGCAGTGAACAGCATAATCCGGTATTTTCTCGACAATTATCTGCTCGTTCTGGGGTTCTGCGGCCAGGGATTATTTTTCGGCAGATTTCTGGTCCAGTGGATTGCCAGCGAGAGACAACGCAAAAGCGTAGTTCCTATCGCCTTCTGGTATTTCAGTATCGGCGGCGGCGGGCTGCTTCTCATCTATGCCTTGCTGAAAAAGGACCCCGTGTTCATTCTCGGACAGGGGGGCGGTCTCATCATATACTTAAGGAATCTCTACCTGATTCACAGGGAACACTCCAGAGGCAGGGTCTAGCGTGCTTATGAGCCCCAGGACACTGCTCTACTCGACTGTTCTCATCGTGCTGTGGTCTGCAATCTTCACCACCACGATTACCCGTCCGGCACTGTTCGACGACAATGATTCCTTCCACGCCGAGGTGGTACGCGAAATGGTCCAGTCGGGTGACTGGGTTACCATGAGAGTAAATAACGGCATCAGATACCTGGAGAAGGCCCCTGTCATGTACTGGCTGGCGGCCCTGTCGGTTTCCGCTTTCGGGCTTCATGACTGGGCTGTACGGCTGCCCCTTGCGCTGTTCTCCCTTTTGTTGATATTGCTGGTCTTCAGGTTCGGAGCGCGGTTCTGGGACGAAAGAACAGGCTTCTACTCAGGGATTGTGATCGCAACCTGCCTCGGCCTTTTCGCTTTCACCCGGATATTTTTGCCCGATGTGATTTTATCCTTCTTTATCGCTCTTTGTCTCTACATGTACCTGCGCATAACAACCGAAGAAGGGGGGGGCAAAAAGGCCGGACCCGTCAACCTGCGGTGTGGTGCACTTTACATCTCAGCCGCACTGGCTGTGCTGACAAAGGGACTGATCGGCGTCATCTTTCCGGGTGCAATCATTTTTGTGCATATTATGGTGACTGGAAACTGGAAGGTCATCAGGCGGCTTCAGATCGGGTACGGTATCATAATTTTTCTGATAGTAGCGGCGCCCTGGCATGTTGCGGCGGCCTTGGCCAATCCGGATTTCCTGTGGTTCTATATTATCCGCGAGCACCTTTTGCGCTATCTCGGCATGCGGTATCCCAAAGATTATGATACCGTTCCTCGCCTGCTTTTCCTGGGCCTTCACCTTGTATGGCTGTTCCCATGGAGCGCATTCATATGGGGGCTTGTCCGAAATATTCCAAGGTCCATCCGCCCGCAGGAGAAAACCGAACGGACTTGCCTTTTTCTATTTATCTGGATTGGCGTTATTCTGACATTCTTTTTGTTCAGCACAACCCAGGAATACTACACGTTGCCCACCTTAGCCGCATTCGCTCTCCTGCTCGGCAAGGCCATGGCGGACCTCGACATGCGGCAGCCCTCCCCGAAGTGGGGCCTAATGGGCCTCGGGGTCTTAGCGGCCGTGACACTCTCAACAGGCGCAGGAATGATCGCGCTCACATGGTGGGGCAACCACTCTGAAGCGTCGGCTACCCTCGCCGGAACTCTTCGTGCTCAATCGGAGCCCTACCTGCTCACTTTCGCGCACCTTCACGACCTCACAGCGGCAACTTTCAGCCATCTGGCTCCACTGGTGTATCCGACCGCCGGCTTGCTGATCCTCGGCCCATCCGCCGCATTTTTCTGCGCTCTCCGCAACCGCCGGATGCTCTCTTTCCTCGTCCTGGCCACCTTGATGGTAGGACTGTGCCATTTCTACAATGCCGGAATGGTAGCCTTTGAACCGGTGCTCAGCTCCAAAAGCCTCGCCAAAGTCGTCCAATACCACTATAGGCAGGGAGATAAGATCGTCATAAACGATTTTTACGAGAGAGGTTCAACCCTCAATTACTACACAGGTCTCCAGGTTTACGTCATGAACGCCGGGTACGGAGTTCTCTGGTACGGCCTGCAAGATAAAACAGCGCCAAAGTTGTGCCTCACGCAGGATGAACTGATCACCGAGTGGACGTCCGGACAAAGGATTTTCCTGTTCAGTGAACAAGGACCGCTCGATTCATTCCTTTCATTGCATCCTGATTTTAATTATCGGGTATTGGCCGAGAGCGGCGGAAAGAGAATCCTGATAAACTGGTGAGATGAATTTAGAGATTTATGGAATCTCCCCCCTATTTCTATAAGGGGGAAGGGCGGATCTTAGACTTTAGCGACTTCTCCGATATTTTTCTTCTGAGACCAAAAGACCAAATCCTTCCCCTTAGAGTCGATCAAAAGCTTCATCTTAATCTGAACTGCCCGTTCCCCCCTGGAGGGGAAATACCCTAACCCTCCAATTCCATCATTTTGCCATCTCATTTGTCTTGACTTGCTTACAAAATTACCTGATATTTCACGGACACATTCGCTTCCCTGTTCATTACGTTGGAAGAGGTCAACAGATGAAATTCTGGCGTGTTCCCCTGGATACAGAACAGATCGTCGTTTCCAAAGGGATGGTCTATATCATAGAAGACCGATGCAAAGGGTGCGGCTACTGTATTGAATACTGCCCAAGAGATGTTCTCGAGGCATCCGAGCGCTTCAACTCGAAGGGATACCACCCTCCGGCGATAAAACAGCCTGATTTGTGTGTAAACTGTCACTATTGCGAGGCCATCTGCCCCGATTTTGCGATTTACTCCCTGGAAGTTCCGGTGCAAAGCATTCCCGAGCTTTCAATCCAATAACTTTTATGGATTTTTTCTTTTTATGAAACCTGCAGTTCTCACCGGAGAGCATTTCATGGATGGTGACTCGGCATGCGCGGAGGGGGCGCTTGCCGCCGGCTGCCGCTTTTTTGCCGGGTATCCTATCACGCCGGCCACCGAAATAGCCGAGCACATGGCAAGGAGGCTTCCGGAACTTGGCGGGGTCTTTATTCAGATGGAAGACGAGATATCCGCAATGGCCGCAGTTCTTGGCGCTTCCTGCGCCGGGACAAAAAGCATGACGGCGACCTCCGGTCCGGGGTTCAGTCTGATGATGGAAAACATCGGACTCGGGCTCGTAATGGAAACCCCATGCGTGGTAGTAAACGTTCAGCGTGCAGGTCCTTCGACGGGCCTACCGACTCTGGGCGCTCAGGGTGATATGATGCAGGCCAGGTGGGGCTCCCATGGTCATTACGAGATTATAGCACTTGCCCCTGCTTCGCCCCAGGAGCTTTTCTTCCAGACCATTACCGCATTCAACCTGAGCGAAACATACCGGCTCCCCGTAATGATAATGGCCGATGAGGTAGTGGGCCACCTATTTGAGAGGGTCATCATACCCGATCCATCAAAAATAGGGCTCCAGTCCCGCCCCCGTCCAAAAGGAAGAAAGGACCGTTTCAAACCCTTTCATCCCGGCCCGAATGGAGTAGCTCCAATGGCTAATGCCGGCGAGGGCTATCGGGTTCACTTTACGGGTCTGACTCACGACGAAAAAGGCTATCCGGTGATGACCCCCGAGGCGCATTCGGAGATGGTCTCACGAATAACGGGAAAAATCCAGGCGAACATCAGCAAGATCATACAGGTGGAAGAGTACCGGCTGGAGGACGCAGATGTGGCGTTGATCTCTTACGGGATCAGCTCACGGAGCAGTCTGGCCGCCGTCGATGAGGCTCGGGAACAAGGCATAAGAGCCGGTCTTTTGCGACTGGTAACCGTATGGCCTTTCCCGGAGCATGCAATAAGAGAGCTTGCAAAACGGGTGAAGTGCCTAATAACGGTGGAATTGAACCTGGGGCAGATGCACCTGGAGGTACAAAGGTGCGCCGGAGGTATGGTCCCCACCCTGCTGGTCGGTCATGCCGGAGGGACGGTTATTACACCCGCCCGGATACTCGAAACAATACATGTCGGAAGCGGTCGGGGATAAACCGCGGACTTATAAGACCTGTTGATTTTGCCTGGAAGGATCGCTCTTAGCCTGGAGTCAGGACGCGCATGAACAATAATCGCTCCCAAAACCATCCCCTGGATAATATCCTGCGGACCGATCGCATCCCGCATATATGGTGCCCCGGATGCGGAATCGGCACGGCCTTCTCCTCCTCGCTGATCGCCATCCAGTCAGCCGGCACGGACCTGGCAAACACCGTAGTAGTGTCCGGGATAGGGTGTTCGGGAAGAGGCGCCGGCTACGTCAAGCTCGATTCCTACCATACCACTCATGGGCGGGCAATCCCGTTCGCCACTGGCATGAAGCTGGCCAATCCCGAACTGAGCGTTGTCGTTTTCAGCGGCGACGGAGACCTGTTTGCAATCGGTGGAAACCATTTCCTTCACGCCGCCAGAAGGAACATGGATCTGACAGTGATCTGCGTGAACAACTTCAATTACGGAATGACCGGTGGACAGGCTGCGGCTACAACCCCCAATCTGGCCAAGACGTTGACCACACCGCTTGGCAATCCTGAAACGCCATTCAACCTGCCCCTGCTGGCATACGCTTCCGGGGCCACCTACGTTGCACGCTGGACAATGCTTCATACGCGCGATCTTACTCAATCGATCGGCGAAGCTCTTGCGCGCAAAGGCTTTTCGTTCATCGAGGTTCTTGTCCCCTGCCCTACCGGGTATGGGCGCAGAAACAGGCAGAAACCGATTGATTCGCTCAAGATCTATCAGGAAAAGACAATAGTAAAAAATGGCGCAAATCCTGCCGAAGTTATCCTGGATTTCAAACAGGGCATAACTCTTGGGAAATTCGTGGAATACGACAAGCCGACCTTTGCGGAGGCTTACGAAAGGATATGCCGCCCTCGTGCGTAATGAGATCGAGCCTGAATCGCAAACAATTGAGCCCCGGAGGCTGATAAGAAGGGCCGAGTGAGAGTGAAATGGACCGGACCGCGAACGCAAAACTAAAAACAGAGATCCTCATAACCGGCCTCGGTGGGCAAGGCATAGTCCTTGCCGGCCAGGTGCTCGGAACAGCGGCTTGTCTTGCAGACCATCGGCAGAGCACTCTTACGCAGTCCTACGGCCCCGAAGCTCGTGGCGGGGCTTGCAGCGCTCAGCTAATCATATCGGACAAACCAATTCATTACCCTTACGTACGCAATCCGGACATCCTGGTGTGCATGTCCCAGATGGGATACGAGAAATACCGCCATCAGCTCGAAGACAACGGAATCCTCATTATTGATCAGGACATGGTGAGGTCTGCCGATAGTGCCGGCGTGGGTGTTTTCCCGATCCCGGCAACCCGCATTGCCGAAGAACTTGGCAGAAAGATGATGGCCAACATCGTCATGCTCGGCTTTGTAACCTCGATAACCTGTGCAGTTTCGCTGAAGGGTATGCTCACCTCTGTGGCCGATTCCGTCCCCAAGGGAACTCAAGACGCAAACTTAGCCGCCTTCAACAAAGGTTACGATTTCGGGCAGGCTCTGCTCAAGGCCAGGCAGAAAAAGGCCGCTGCAATCAAGGGGGCCGGTGCATGAAAAATCCCAAGGAACGCCTTCAGAAGGTGTGCGTAATCGGCGCTACGCCAGCGGGGATCGCCGCAACCAATAAACTGGGCGAGATGGGGATACCGGTCACACTGATTGACGAAGCCCCTGACCTCAATGAGAAACTGGCCTCTGATATCTGGCGGATGCCCTCTGGAGTTAGCTCCAACTATGCGCTGCGCCCGGGTCTTCTTCGAATAATGAGAAATCCGGGGATCAGGCTTCTTCTTCCCGCTTCAATCAAGTCGATCAAGCACACGCCGCAGGGATTTTCAATACGTTACAAAAAACCGGCCTCTTACGTTGACGCCGATAAGTGCACCCTTTGCGGTCTATGTTCGGAGAATTGTCCGGCGGTCAGCCCTGAGGGCAAAAAGGCCCTAAAGTACGGAGGAAGGCACGCCCTCCCGGGAAGGCCGGTAATTGATAAGCGCAAGACTCCTCTATGCCAGACAAATTGCCCGCTGGGAGTTAACGTCCAGGGATACATGGCCCTGGCGCGTGCCGGGAAGTACACCGAGGCGCTCGAACTTATCAGGAAGGACAACGCTTTGCCCGGCATCTGCGGAAGGGTCTGCACTCATCCATGCGAGGCTGCATGCCGCAGGAACGATCTCGATCAACCCCTTGCGATACGGGACATAAAGCGCTTCATTGCCGATAACGCCTCTCCCGACGTGACTAAGGCAAAACCAGCCAGGACTCGGCCCGAAAAAATTGCCGTGGTTGGTTCGGGTCCTGCCGGACTTGCCGCAGCACACGACCTTATCCGCTTCGGATATCAAGTGATGGTCTTTGAGAAACAAGAAGCTCCGGGGGGCCTTTTGCGCTACGCAATCGGACCTTACCGGCTCCCGCGTCCGGTGCTCGACCAGGAAATCCAATACCTTCGCCGGATTGGAATCGAATTCCGCCTGGGCTGCGAATTTGAACCCTCCCGGGACGCTCAGGACTTCTCGGCGATTGTTCTCGCCACTGGATTGTGGGAAGACCGGAAGCTCAATGTCCCTGGAGAAACACTTGACGGGGTTGTCGGATGCATCTCATTTCTCTCAGCCGTACACCGGGGAGAAATAAAGTCTGTTTCCGGAAAAACCGCGGTCATCGGTGACGGTAACGCCGCATTTGAAACCGCACGAACGCTTGTTCGCCTTGGCGCCCAGGTTACATTGATTTCGTGGTTTCCCGAGGAACTGATCCCGGCGGACACACTGGAAGTGGAAGAGACTCTAATAGAGGGAGTAGCCATAAAGACCGGTCTCAAAGTCGCCCAATTTCTGGGAGATGGCGGGAGCCTTAAGGCTATACGCCTCTTTCCGACCGTCCCGGGTCCACCGGACGCCAAAGGAATCCCATGGCCGGTCCCCATTGAAGGCGGCAAGCCGATCGATATCGAATTCGAACGCGTTGTCATAGCAATAGGTCAGACGGGAAACCCTGCCCTTCTTGACTGCTGCCCGCAAAACCTTGCCACGACTGGCCGGCTCACCCGGGTTGACGACAAAGGAAGGACCCACGCTAATAATGTCTTTGCCGCAGGCGACGCCGTAACCGGACCGTCCACGGTCGTATCGACTATGGCCTCCGGCCGGGCGGCGGCTCTGGCCGTTCATAGTTTCCTGTCCGGCGAAGATCTCCTGACCGGAAAACCCGCTGAGCCTTGTTCTTTATCCCGGCCCCGGGAGTTAGACTTTCCAGAGATCACCCCGGAGATTCCCTCTTTTCCCCGCGCCAGGATGCCGGAGCTTGGTCCCACCTCACGCAGGGAGCTTTCCGACGAGGTCGCCCTCGGCCTGACTGAAGATCAGGTCCACTCAGAGTCCTCCAGGTGCCTCCAGTGCGGCGTGTGTTCGGAGTGCTTCCAGTGTGTCGAGGCATGTTCGGGTGCGAAGGCTATTTCATACGCAGACGATTCGTTCGAAGCGGTCGAACATGCGGGGGTCGTAATTATCGCCGATCCGGCCGCCGCTCCTGGAGTCAAAGGCGAGGACGTGATCCGTGCGTACAGTTCCAAGGCTATCAAACCGGACGTTTTTGTCATGACGTTACGCGGTTTTGCCGCCGTATCGGAAGCTGTTCTGCTGCTCGGCGACGGCGCCCCGCGCATGAAGGGCCATGGCATCTCGTTTTCACCCCCGGGACCCCAGCTCACATCCGACCTTCGCATCGGCGTTTTTGTATGCCGTTGCAACGATTCGCTCGGGTGGGACCCGGAATTGGACAGGTTCATTTCCTACCTTCCGGAGAACTCACCGGTGGAATACGCCGAGTCGGTTCCGTCAGCGTGCACACTGGAAGGCGCCGCATCAATACTAAGGACGATTCGCGAAAAAGGCCTCACTCGATTCGTACTCGCTTCCTGCGTGTGCTGCCCTCTCGACCTCATATGCAGTGCGTGTACTGACCAGAGAAGCAGGCTAAAGGCTACGATCTTTCAGGGTACCGGTATAGCAAGGGCAATGGCCGAGACGTGCAACCTTCGAGGCGAGGCGCTTGCACTCTTAAAGAGTGACACACCTCTGGCCGTAAGCCGCTTCAAGGGACTGCTGCAAAGATCTATACGGCGCGCCGCCCATCTCAAGTCTCTCCCCTCTCCAGCTCGCCAATATAACTTCACAACCGCAATAATCGGTGAATCCGAAGCTGCGCTCAGAAGTGCTCAGACCCTGGGCCAAATGGGAATGGAAGTTTTTTTGTTCGGAAGCCCCGACAGACCCCTTCCTTCGGCACCCGATTATCCCAATGTCCACGCATTTCTCGGATCGTGCGCCCGGTCGCTTAAAGGCACCGTGGGAGACTTCCGGGTGGTCGTGATTATGGAAGACGGCACCCACCAGGTTTTCAGCGCAGGAGCTGTAATTCTGGGAGACAGCGCACGAAGAAATATAGCTTATATGCCTCACCCGGACATGCCGCCGCATGAGTTTACACACTCCATGCAGGCAAAGGGCCTAAGAGGAATTCCCTTCTTCGTTCCCGGGGCTACGTCTATACCGGGGCTCCTGCTGGCGAGTCCACCGGGCATCAATGCCTCTGAACGAATAAAGGGCACGGCGGCAGGCATTCTCGCAGCCACCGTTATGCCGCGTGGGCCCAGACAAAACAAGGGATACACGGTTTCTATAAACGAGAATCTTTGCAGGGGATGCGGCCGGTGTGTGAACGCCTGCCCCTATCGGGCGGTGAGCTTTCACACCAACACGCTTGGGTCTGGTTATGCGGTTGTCGATGAGGCACTTTGCAAGGGCTGCGGCAACTGCATTTCGATCTGTCCGTCCGACGCCGCCGACAGCCCCTATCGCGACAGGCTCTTCCTGGAGCAGATGATTGAGGAGGTAACGGCTCGGGGTTCCTGAAGCAACTCCCTGACCGGATTAAGACTCATGGAAGATGATCTCAAAATAATCCTTTTCCTTTGCAACTGGTGCCCTCACGCCGCATTCCAGACCCTCCAGGACACGCTTGCGCCGCTGCCCCGCGAGGTCCGGATGATAAGGATACCGTGCAGCGGTCGAATCACCAAGTCGCTCCTTTTCAAAGCGTTCGAAACCGGCGCCGACGGGGTCGCCCTGGTCGGGTGCAAGCCCGGCACCTGCCGCTACGGGATAGGGACTCGTGTTGCCGAGAGAAACGTAGAAGACACCAGGGGGATTCTTCGCCTGCTGGGTTTGGGAGAGGAACGGCTCGGCTTTGCCTCTTTCTATCCCGACCAGCCTTCAGAGATGCTCGATTTTCTCAACTCGTTCAGAAACACGATTGCACAACTGGGCAAAACACCTGTCGAACCTCCCCGTCGAACAGAAAAACCTGCGCTCTCGCCCGAGTCGGCTGCCTCTATTATGGCCACCCACAATATCAACACTTGCCAGGACTGCGGCAAATGTTCATCCGCATGCCCGGTAACTCTCTCCGGAAAAGAGTTTTCCCCGAGAGCAATAGCAAACGCCATAGTAACGGGCGACCTGGACTCCTCCTGCATCAGGGAGGACATCTGGTCATGCCTTACCTGCGGCCTTTGCTATGATCGATGTCCCTCGGCGGTCAGCTTCCCGGACTTTATAAAAGAGATGCGCAACGCAGCATCCGGGAATGGCCGGTTTGAAGCCCATGAGGGTTTTTTTCACTCCCTCATGCGTGCTTTGGCCTCGCCCAACCTGCCGGTGGAGCATTGGAAATGGCTGCCGCCCGAAATTCAAACCGACCCGAAAAGCAAAATCCTGTTCTTCGGAGGGTGTGCTCCCTACTTCGACACATTTTTCAAGAATCACCTGGGCATAAATACCAGCGACATTTTGGCCGATGCGCTCAGGCTTATGAACTTTTTCGATATTCACCCGGCAATAATGCAAAACGAGAGGTGCTGCGGCCATGATCTGCTCTGGTCGGGGGACCGCGATCACTTTGTCAAACTCGCCCGGCTCAATGTAGAACTGATCTCGGAGATGGGGATCGAAGAACTTGTTACGGCCTGTCCGGAATGTTACCGGGCCTTCTCGCGCGACTATCCCCAAAACGGGATCGAAACCGGATTCAAAGTGACCCACATTTTCGAACTCGCGGAAGCCCAAATCAGCAAGGGCGCCATCGGTTTCTCAAAACTCAACAGGAAAATAACCTTTCAGGACCCTTGCAGGCTCAGCCGCACACAAACCGGATGCCAATTGCCGAGAAATCTTCTGCAACGGCTCAACGTGCGCGGATTCACCGAAATGCGCGATCGAGGAGTTTCTTCGCTTTGCTGCGGAAACTGTGCATGGACCGGATGTGACAGCTACTCCAAAGCTATGCAGGTAAACAGGCTCAGGCAGGCTAAAGAAACCGGGAGCAACCTTCTGGTAACCGCCTGCCCTAAATGCCAGATACACCTAAAGTGCGCCATGGAAGACCCTTTCCTGGGAGATGAAATCCGAATGGAGATGGCCGACCTCACCTCCATCCTGGCCCGAACAATACAGTGGGAATAACATGCAAAAAACCTCCATACATGGCCAAAATCCGCGAATCGGCGTCTTTGTCTGCCATTGCGGACTGAACATCGCCAGAACAGTCGATTGCCCCAGAGTCGCCTCCGAGAGCGCCAAACTTGAAAATGTCGTTCTTGCACGAGATATCCACTATGCGTGCTCCGAACCCGGTCAGCAGAGCATCAGGGAAGATATTGCCGAACTCGGGCTTGACCGCGTGGTGATCGCCTCCTGTTCTCCAAGGCTCCATGAACCCACCTTCCGTCAGATGATCCAGAGCGCCGGCCTCAATCCTTACCTGCTCGAAATGGCTAACCTGCGTGAACAGTGCAGTTGGGTTCACATTGACGAACCCGAAGCCGCCACAGACAAAGCCCTCGACCTGGTGAGAATGGCTGTGGCAAGGGCACTCAGGCTCGAACCCCTCCAAGGCCGAAAAATACCGCTCAGCAAGCGGACTCTGGTAATAGGCGGAGGCATCGCTGGAATCCAGGCGGCGCTCGATCTTGCCGATAACGGCTACGAGGTCGTCCTGGTGGAAAGAAAACCCTCCATCGGCGGCCAGATGGCGAGACTTGACAAGACTTTCCCCACAATGGACTGTTCCATCTGAATACTGGGGCCGAAGATGACAGATGCCGGTCGGCATCCAAGAATAAAGCTCCTCACTCTCTCCGAAGTGATCGACGTCAAAGGATATGTTGGCAACTTCGAGGTCAAGATTCTAAAAAAAGCCCGGTACGTATCCGAAAAGGACTGCACCGCTTGCGGCGATTGCGCAGAAGTGTGTCCGGTCGTGCGCCCCGATGAGTTCAACTCCGGTCTTTCTTCCAGGAGGGCCGTCTACTCGCCTTTTCCGCAGGCGGTGCCTTCCGCTTATGTAATAAATATCAACGAATGCCTCGGCCACAACCCGGTCGTGTGTGCGAAATGCGCGGAAGTCTGCGAAAAGAAGTGCATCAACTTCCACATGTCCGATGAGGAAGTGGTGGAGAATGTGGGAAGCGTCGTAGTAGCGTCAGGTCTGGAAGCCTACGATCCGACGGAACTCGACGAGTACGGCTACACGCGCTATGAAAACGTGCTGAGCAGCACCGAGTTTGAACGGTTGATAAGCGCCGGAGGTCCGACCGGCGGTGAGCTGATCAGGCCAACGGACAGGCAACCCCCCAGGTCGATCGGGTTCATTCAGTGTGTCGGTTCGCGCTCGGCAAGGAAGGGCGCCTCATACTGCTCAAATGTCTGCTGCATGAATACCGTCAAGAGCACCCTGGTCCTGAAGGAACACTATCCTAAAATAGACATAAAGGTCTTTTATATCGACATCCGTGCTTTCGGAAAAGGTTTCGAGGAACTCTATACAAAGAGCAGGCGCCTTGGCGTGCAATATATACGGGGTTTGCCCGGCAATGTGATTGAAACCGCCGAAGGCGGACTGCGGGTTGCCGTCGACAACAGCGCAAGAGGAAAGATATCCTTCCACGATCTCGACATGCTGGTGCTGGCGATCGGCATGAAACCGTCCAGCACGACGAAGAAACTCCAGGAAATGTTTGGACTTCAGCTCTCGGCTGACGGATTTTTTCTGCAAGCCCACCCGAAGCTCCAGCCGGTTGATGCGGCCACCAGGGGCGTTTTCTTCGCCGGATGCGCCGAGGGACCCAAAGATATAAAGGAATCGGTCACCCAGGGGTCGGCCGCCGCAGCGCGCATCGTTCGACTGCTCCATAGTGGAGAAATGCTCTCCGACCCCATTACGGCAGAAGTGATTTCGGAAAAATGCAAAATCTGCGGCAAATGCGCCGAGGTATGTCCTTACGGGGCCATTTCGCTTGATGTGCAGCGTAAAATTGCAGCATCCGTAAACCTTGCTGCCTGTTCGGGTTGTGGCGCCTGTGCCGCCGAATGCCCGTTCGATTCGATTGTGATGAACCACTTCACGGACGAACAGATCATGGGGCAGGTTGACAGCGTCCTATCAGAAAACCCGGCGGCCAAGATTCTTGCCTTTGCATGCAACTGGTGCTCTTACGCCGGGGCCGATTACGCCGGGGTCTCACGCCTGCAATATCCTCCAACCCTTCGGCTTATCCGAACCATGTGCTCGGCGCGAGTGGACGAGTCTTTCATATGGGAGGGATTCGCAAAAGGAGCGGCCATAATTATGGTCAGCGGTTGCCACATCGGCGACTGCCACTACATAAACGCCAATCAGTGGACCGTTAAGCGTATCGACAAGATACGCACGAAAATGGAAAAGCTAGCGATAAGGCCTGAAAGACTCCAGCTCGAATGGATCAGCGCTGCCGAAGCCACCCTGTTTGCCCAATTGATGGAAAAAATGGAAAAGCTCAGGCGGGAGGTCACACCGGAGGAAATTGCCCGGACTGTGCAACTGCTTGCTGAAAGACCAAAGAAAAATAATTCGGATTGATTTTTTGGCGCGCACATCGCGGTTCATGCCGCTTCATAACGCGGTACGGAGCGTTGCCTGTTCAACTCGACCTGCCTTGGTTCGGCTTTCGCGTCGACCACCACCACGGTCAGGCCATGGGCCTTCAAAATGAGCTGCTCAACGACACTTTTCCCTCCGAGCAACCGTTTCCACCACGGAAGCAGCCCCGGACGGCCGATGACGACGTGGCCGACCCGGTACTCCCTGGCGAAATGCAGAATGGTGTCCACAATATCTTCGCCTTTATACGTGAAGACGATAGCGCCAAGCGTGTTGGCCAGGGTCAATGTCTCCGAGAGATACCGCTGGGTGGCCGCGTCTATGGCCGTGGGAGATTCCATGGGCCTCTGGACGTAAACGGCGTACCAGTTGCGGTTCAGGCGTCCCGCAAGCCTTGATCCATAGCGTAAAAGGCCGGCGCTGTTGGGGCCGCGTGAACTTAAGCAAACCATTACCTGATCGGGGGCAGTCCCGTGTTCCTCTGCGGGCGCGCTTCTGCGTTTAAGGTCAATCTGAGATGCAAGCTCTCTGAAGGCAAGTTCGCGCAGTTCGTTGAGGTTCGTGCGCTTGAAGAAATTATCGAGAGCGGTTGAGACTCTTTCCTGCGTGTAGATTTTGCCTTCCCGCAAACGCTGCTGCAGGTCCTCAGGCGCCAGATCGACGTTCACAATCTCGTCGGCTTCCGCAAGGATCGAATCGGGCAGCCGTTCGTGCACTTTAACCCCGACCAACTGTTCAACCGTGTCGTAGAGACTCTCCAGGTGCTGAATATTGAGTGTAGTGATCACGTGAATGCCTGCCGCAAGAAGGTCCTGCACATCCTGGTACCGTTTTGCATTTTCGCTTCCAGGAACGTTCGTATGCGCCAACTCATCCACGAGGGCCACTTCAGGGTGTCGCGCAAGCACCGAATCCAGGTCCATTTCTTCAAGGACAATGCCCCTGTACTGAACCTGTTTTCTTGGGACCACCTCCAGGCCCTCGACCAGTTGGGCCGTTTCCGCCCGCCCATGGGTTTCCACAAGACCGACAACGACATCAACGCCTTCCTGCTTCAGACGACGCCCCTCGACAAGCATCTGCCACGTTTTCCCCACCCCGGGTCCATAACCGAGGTAAACCTTCAGTTTTCCGCGTTGTGAGCGGCGTATCAGTTGTAGAAAGCTAAGGGCCCTGTCTTCGTCGGACACCGGCCTCCCCCTTCGGTTCTCCAGAGTGAAATCGGAAGCGGTCTAAACTCTTTTCGAACCGGCGTAATCCGGTTCCAAATCTCCGCGATGTATTCTACAGCGATCTTCAATATCTTTTCAACACTCCTTGCAGCCGGTGACTGTCTTTTTGGACCGATTTCATTAACTCACATCGCAGTTCTCATTTGTTGTCCAGCCTGTGCCAGGGCACGTTCGCCGGCTATTTCATTTTTTAGCCGTGCGATCCGCATTGCAAATTCGGTCGCCTCTATCTCGGCATCATTAAGCGTCAGAGTCAAAGACTTCAGAATAGCGCAAAGCTGTTCGTTTTGATTTGCCAATTCATCTCTGTCTCTTTTGATCTCGGCATATTCAGACTGGAGTTTTGATCGAAAGGCCATTACCTCACGCTCGAACTCTTCCGTCAACAGGTGTTGCAAATCCGCAGGAAGATCGGCAATATGGGTCTTTATGGCCCGAGCATGGCCGGCCCCCTCCTTCAATGATAAAGTGCTCTGTTTAATCTTACTCATCCCCTCAACATCCATTCCGGCACAGACAGACCGCAGGACCGGGTGTTTACCACCGTTTTTGAGGCGGCCTGCAATTCCAGTAACTGTACGCTTAGCACGGATTTGATTCATCTTCAGCTCTCCTGAACACCCCTTGCCCCTGGGCAACGGCTTCAGTACAACCCGGTTCAGGTTGTACTGAGGTTCCAATGTCTTGTTCGACCGCCTTTATGGCGTTCCGTATCGCTTATCGAGTTCCAGATTTACTTCAAGGACATTTACGAACTTCTCACCCGCTAGTCCCCCAAGAGGCGCCGATGCATTTTCCTGCAAAATTCCTTCGATTTCCTTTTGAATTTCGGCCGGGTCGCGTTTCAAGTCTTCCGCCCTTTTAGACGCCACGCGCTCCAGTTGAAACTCAGCATTTGCCATGCTTATATGCGGGTCAAGCCCGGAAGCCGATGCGGTGACATAGTCGCCCGGCACATCCTGAATATCCGCATTCGCATGGTCCTGTCGCCACATATCAAAAAAGGTCGATTGAATGTCACTGCCCGAATTGACGACGTCGAAAGTCGTTACCGATTTGCCGGCTTCCGTTTTAGTCGTTGCAGTCAGGAATTTGCCGGGGTTCTTCTTTGAGAAATCCTCGAAGAAAACGACCGCCAGATCGGGGGCCTTGGGCTCGGGGGTGGATGGATTGTCCTTGATAAATTTGGCCACAATCTCAGGATTAGCCTTTGACCAATCGTCCACATAGGTCCCGTGGGCCGCGTCCGTTTTTACCCATGCCTGGGCAAGGGAATTGTGCAGGTCTGCCCACTGGGCTACGATCTGCTCCTTACCCTGGAATTTATCCCCTGCAAACCAGCTCTGCACGTCCGGGGCAACCGGTTTTCCGGCCTTCGGCCCGCTCTTGTACGTTGCGACAGGTCCGAGCGAGCGGGCCACCCTGTCTCGCAGCGCGTAATTGGATGCCGCAAGGGCAGATGAAGCCGAGGCGGACGCATCGTAAGACGCCGCAGACGGACGGGGTTGAAAGTATTCATCCTTTGTAAAAGGCTGCGCGATCAGTTTTGACCCAACGAATTTCCCATCCGGTCCCTTAATCATGCTGCCGTTTGACTGGAAAGGGAACAAAGTCTGCCCGATCACCCACAGGACCAATGGATAAATAATGCAGGTGACGCCCACTCCGAATATTAAAAGTAGAAAGCTCTTAGAAATATATTTCATCATGTCCGCGTCTCCGAAAGTTGACGTTTTTAGCTGACCAGGTGCAGGGTCGTCATCACGACGTCGATCAGTTTGATTCCAATGAAAGGTAAAATCACGCCACCAAGACCCCATATCAGCATGTTTCTGAGCAGCAGGGCGTCAGCGCCGAGCGGCCTGTAGCGGACTCCCTTTAGTGCAACCGGGATGAGCGCTGGAATAATCAAAGCATTGAAGATAACGGCCGAAAGGATGGCCGATGTCGGCGAGTGAAGGTGCATAACGTCAATCACTTTCAGCCACGGCAGGGTCCCGGCAAACAGCGCAGGAATAATGGCGAAGTATTTCGCAACGTCGTTTGCAACGGAAAAGGTCGTGAGTGCGCCTCGAGTCACGAGTAGCTGTTTTCCTACTTCCACCACTTCTATCAGCTTTGTCGGATCGCTGTCCAGGTCAACCATGTTGGCGGCTTCCTTGGCCGCCTGGGTCCCGGCGTTCATGGCCAGCGCGACGTCGGCCTGGGCAAGGGCGGGGGCATCGTTTGTGCCGTCCCCCATCATTGCAACCAGTTTCCCACCCACCTGCTCCTTTTTGATGTACGCGAGCTTCGTTTCCGGTGTCGCCTCGGCCAGGAAGTCATCGACCCCGGCCCTTTTTGCTATAGTTGCAGCCGTAAGCGGGTTATCGCCCGTAATCATTACAGTCCGAAGCCCCATTTTCCGCAGTCGTTCGAAGCGTTCCGACATGTGCGGCTTCAAAATATCCTCAAGAACGACCAGGCCCGCAATATTGGAGCCATCGGCGACGGCCAGGGGCGTAGCGCCCTGGGACGCCACGCTGTTGACCAGGGAGCTAAGTTCCGGGGGCGCCTGACCGCCGATAAATTTAATAATGGCGTCCGGTGCGCCCTTCCTTATTTTTCGGCCGTCGGGCAGGTCGATTCCACTCATGCGCGTTTGCGCCGTAAATGCAATAAACTGGGCCTCCGGCGACGCGTCTAACGGCGCCGAGCTATCTTTTTCGAATAACTGCACGATGCTTTTGCCCTCCGGGGTTGCATCCGCAGCCGAGGCCAGTGCGGCAAGCCGGCCTACATCGGAGGCCGAGTATTTTCCAACCGGCAGGAAAGTGGTCGCGTTCCTGTTGCCAATGGTGATGGTCCCAGTCTTATCGAGCAGCACGACATCGATGTCACCGGCCAATTCCACCGCCTTCCCGCTCTTGGCGATGATATTTGCCTGAAGAGCGCGGTCCATGCCCGCTATTCCAATCGCTGCCAGCAGTGCGCCGATAGTTGTCGGAATGAGGCACACAAGAAGGGCGATAAGCGTCGGGACGTCGGTCCCAAGACTTTTCAAAGGCTCTGAAATGCCAAGGTAGCTCTGCATGTATAGCTCGGCATTGCGGGCCATAGGCAAAAGAGGGATCACCACTATGAGAAAGACCAGTGTAAAGGCTGAAAGCACCAGGGTCAGGGCGATTTCGTTTGGGGAGCGCTGGCGGATGGCGCCTTCGACCAGGGCAATCATCCTGTCCAGAAAGGATTCGCCGGAGCTGCTCGTTATCTCGATCACGATACGGTCCGAGAGCACGACCGTACCTCCGGTCACTCCGGACCGGTCGCCGCCAGCCTCGCGAATTACCGGCGCAGATTCGCCGGTTATCGCCGATTCGTCAACCGAGGCTATTCCTTCGATGATTTCCCCGTCCCCGGGAATTGCCTGTCCCGCCGCTACTACGACCCGGTCACCCTGTTTTAGATTTGCCGACGAGACTTCTTCAACACCGCCTTTTGTGTTCAGGCGGTAGGCAACAGTGTCGTGGCGCGCTTTTTTGAGCGATTCAGCCTGCGCCTTGCCACGGGCTTCTGCAAGAGCGGTCGCGAAATTGGCGAATAGCACCGTCAAAAAGAGCCATACGTCAAGGGCTATAAAGTAACTGATCGACACCTGGCTCGTCGTGGCGCCCAATGCAGCTTCGACAATATACATAAGGGTAAGAACAGCCCCAACCAGGACTACGAACATGACGGGATTTTTCCACTGGAGGTCAGGCCTCAGCATGACAAGCGCCTGCTTCAAGGCGACCATTGCGGTCTCCTTTTCCAGCAGCTTCCGCGCTTTTACACGACGTATCGGCTGAGTCTGCTCCGGACTCAGCCGTGCCTCCCCTACCGGTATTTCAAAATTTGGAACTACCTTGCTCATATCTGAAACTCCTTTGAGTGAGTACTTCTTAATGCCGTTACTTGCATCGGCTTTCATGAATGCTCCCGGCCTTTATCCCCCAAATGGCATCGGCCCGAAGTGCTCCGCTACAGGTCCCAGCACTGCCACCGGCAAAAAGAGCAATCCCGCGATGATGAGTATGGTCCCAAGCAGGAGAAAACCGAACGTTATGCTGTCATCCCGAAGCGTGCCCAGGCCAAAAGGGCTCGATTTCTTTGCCCCAAGGGACGCCGCCATGGCAACGGGCGCGATAATCGGCAGAAAACGGCCGAAAAGCATGGACAGACCGGCAGCTATGTCGAATGCCACTGCGCTCGGGGCTGGACTTGTTGCATTCCAGAAACCATACGTGACGCCCAGGCCGTCGAATGCAGAACCGTTATTGGCCGTAGCCGAAGAGAACTGGTAAAGGATTTGCGAGAAGCCGTGAGCGCCGGGGTTGCTTATCGCGTTGAGCCCCCAGGCAGTCGCGGAGAAAAGCCCCGTAGGCATAAGAATAAAGACGGGATGAACCAGTATGGCGATCATTGCGAATGTCACCTCGCGGGCGCCGATTTTCTTCCCGAGATATTCCGGCGTTCTTCCCACCATCATGCCCGCGATGAATATCCCGACAATGATAAACGTCAGCATGTTTATCATCCCGACGCCCTTGCCGCCGTACACGCAGTTTAGCCACATTCCGGCCAAAGGCGAAACAGCGGCTATCGGGTTAAGGCTGTCTTCCTCAGCATTTACGGCGCCGCATGTCACGTCGGTGGTCAGGGCATCAAAAGTTGCGCCCGCCGAAGTCCCAAAACGCATTTCTTTGCCCTCGAGATTGCCCAGGTGCTGCTCGACGGGCAGGCTCGGAACTGCCGGCAGAGTCACCGTAAGCTTCCCACCCGGACTTGCCGCATTGGGGACTTCGAACTTTTGTTCAACGGATGTTCCGGTTAGCCCGGGATTAGGTTTGAGCGTATCGAAATAGATCGACCAGACGATTGTGCTGGCCATCATGATCATCATGACGGAGAAAATCACAAGGGAGTGCCGGAACCTTTTAAGCATTCGGCCAAACATCAACACCAGAGCAAACGGGAAAATCATCATCGCCAAGGTGTTGAAAAAATTCGACAAAGCAGTGGGGTTTTCAAACGGGTGCGCGGAGTTCATACCGTAGAACCCACCCCCGTTGGTGCCCAGCATCTTCATCGATTCGAAGGCTGCGACCGGCCCTACGACGATTGTTTGCTGTTTGGCCTCGCCCGTGTCGGTCGTGCCCATCGCCCCCGATTCGACGGTCGAAACGTCGTACGAGGTGTGGAAGGTCATCGGACTGCCCTGGGTTATGAAAATGAGGCCGAATATCAGGGCGGCCGGCACGAACAGGTAAACCAGCACACGCCATATATCTACGAAGAAGTTGCCCACCGATGAATCGCTTCGCAGAGCGCGTATAATCGCCGTCAGCGCAGCCAGGCCTATCGCAGCGGACAGAAACAGGTTGAAAATCCCGAAAAAGATCTGGCTGAAGTTCGAAAGGTGCTGGTCACCCGAATAATGCTGGATGTCCGTGTTCGTCATGAAAGAGACGACGCTGTTGAAGATGGCGCTCGGGGCAAGCAGCGTAAGCCCTCTGGGGTTAAGCGGCATCCATGGCTGGAGAGCCAGAACCAGGTAGCCGAAAACGAACATCAGTGTGTTGAAAAGGAGCAAAGAGAATAAATACTGCTTCCAGTTTTGCGCACCACTGTCCAACCGCTGCTCGAACCAACGGAAAACCCCCGGGGGACGGTATTTTCCATCCATAATCCACGCCATGTAACGACTCAACGGGAACGCAACGATAGTGGCCGTTACAAGGAGCGCTAGAGGAAGTAACCATATTTGAATAAACGTCATTTGTTTTTCCTTTCAAAAACGGTAAATCGCCGAGGCTTGCCTAGTGTACATCCGGAAACACCGGGACAAATTCCACACCCCGCGAAGTTTCTGTTCGGGAAGGAGGAATTTTTCGCTCTGGCCAGGAAATCAAGGGCTTGCGCGGAGGCGTACATAGGTACGCCGCACAAGAAAGCCCGAAGATTGACACCGCCAGGACGGAAAAGGACCCTTTCCGGACGGAAACTTGCCTAGAACCACTCCGGCCGTATCATTGCAACAGTCAGATAAACAAAAAGAAAAACCGCTACACCCGCTGTAATGTACATCATCGCTTGAACTCCTTTTCCTTATATTTTCTCGCAAGCTTTCACGAAGACAATAACGACTACCATGCATGCGATGCCCAGGAAAAACATTCCCGGCAACCATATTGCTAAATCCATTTGTTATTCCTCCTTTCGAAAAAAAAGCTCTTAAATCCCATCTTGGTGTCTTTCCCATCTATTTGCTCGACCGGTGCAGCCCTACCTATCATGAAGCCTTCATCTCGCTGGAAACCCCGCCGGCAGCAGCAAGAGTAAAACTAAATTTCGTGCCCTCCCCTGGTGTGCTGGCCACCTCTACCTTGCCGCCGTGGGTCTCTATGATCTCCTTCACGATGGCCAAACCCAGTCCGGTGTTGCTCGGCTGCCCGCCGCGGCCGGGCACCCTGAAAAATTTTTCAAAGACATGCGGCAGGGACTCCTTAGGTATTCCGGAGCCGGTATCCTCAACTGAAAAAAGCACCGCGCCCTTTTCAAGGCGCGCCGACACTTTCACCTCTCCCCCCGGAGGGGTAAATTTCAAACCATTGCTAAGAAGGTTGGCAAAAACAATCTCCAGCCTCAACCTGTCAGCAAGGACCTGGGGAATATCTCCGGGGAGGTCGAGTACCAGGGAAACTCCCCGATCGACATATGAGGGCTTCATCTCTTCGACAACGTTGAGAAGGACCTGTTCCGGGCTCACAGCAACAAGCTCGACAGTGGAGCCTCCGCACTCCAGTTGACCGATGTCCAGCAGGTTTTCGATGATACGGTAGAGCCGGTCGCTGTCATCTCGAGCGGCAATGACAAGTTCGGCCTGTTTGGGAGTAAGCGGACCGAGTTTTTCATTCAAAAGCGCATGGGCCGCAAGTCTAATGGAAGTCAGAGGGGTCTTGAGTTCATGCGAAACAATCGAAATAAGACCGCTTTTCACTTCATCAAGCTTGCGCAGCCTGGTCACATCCGAGAGAATGAGCATCACGCCGGTGAGCCGTCTTTCCTCGTCCATTATCGGGACCGCCTCGGGCAAAAAGAAATGTTCCTCTCCATCCCTGAAGACCTGAATAGCCCAATCATAGGTTTTGAGCCGGATGGGCCGCATCTCGAGCCGTGCACGCTCGAATAGTTCCCCCATCCGCACATTTTCGACCGACTGAATGGTCATGCCTGCCTTAAGTGCAAACAGGTGCTGGGCCGTATCGTTTGAAAGCTCGATGGCGCCCTCCGGATTGCAGATAATAATAGCGTCCGAAAGAGAGTTCAGTGCCGACAGGGTCGCTTTCTGGGTGCGAATCAGCCGCGCGCGGTTCGTTCGTCTGAATTCACGCAGGCTCGTTGTCATATCGTTGAAAGCGGAAGCCAGTTGGCCGATTTCATCTCCCGACCTGGCCTTTACGACAAGATCGAGGTTTCCCTGCTGAATCTCTTTCACAGAACGCGTAAGGTAGGATATCGGCCTTAGTATGGACGGTCCTATAATGATAACGAAGATCAGCGCCAGCACCGTTCCAGCCAACACCAGCACGATTACGTCGAGATTTGTTTCTGTCGCATGCTGACGCACCTGGCCATCGGCAGATATTATATTGTTCAAGTTGATATCAATTATCTGCTGCGCAGCATCGAGGACCGCGTCTGACTGCGGCAGCAGTCTGGCCCTGTAAAAATCCCGGCGGGCAGAGCCGCTTTCCTGCATTTCAACAAAAGTTTCCACTTCGCTCGTGTAAGTTTTCCAGGATGCTGCCAGCCTGTTCGTCAGTTCCTGTTCGCCAGGCAGAGAGACATTGCCCTGCTGGAATTTCAGTCTTTGTGAAAACCTTGCAACGGCAGAGTCAATCATCGTTTTGTCAGCACTGCTTTCGTAAAGAAGCGGCTCAACGCCACGCTCAATTTCCAGGATTGCCTGCTTCATCGCCAGCCCCGCAGCCACACTGTCGTAGTTTTCTCTGAAAATCCGATCGAGAGCCTTGCTTGACTGGGTGATGGTCCGGATGCTTATTAGGCCCACCACTAAAAGAATGAGAAGTGGACCGCAGGAAGCCAGGATCAGTTTTGTTTTTAGACTCACGTCCCTTTACCCTTCTTCTGAATTCTGAAGGCAAATCACATGCCAATGGCAAAATAAAACTAAATTATGCGATTTCAAGAGCTTAGGCAGAAATTACCGGGTGGGGATAAGCCGGAAGATTTCAAATTGAAGGATGAGTTCGTTGAAGACATTTCAAAATGAAATGCCACATTTACAACCCATATTTCTTTCGTTTTCGCCAAAAAGTCACGGAATCCATTCCCAAAATCCGGCATGCTTCTTCAATGGATCTGCTCGAAGCCATTACGCGCCGGAGGTGGGTTTTTTCAAGCTCTTCCATGGTTACCAGGCCTCCGGGGCCGGGCACGCGCTCCAACGGCTTGAGCTTGAGCGGAAAGTGGTGAATTCCGACCCTATCGTCACTGCACAAAAGGACCGCACGTTCGATCGCGTTTCGGAGTTCCCTCACATTGCCGGGCCATTCGTAATTCTCGAGGGCTTCAGAGGCTTCCTCAGTAAATCCCAATACCCGGCGATGGTTCTGCCTTGCAAAAAAGGCCAGAAGGGCCTCGGCCAGCGGCACAATGTCCTCACGGCGCTCCCTGAGCGCAGGAATCACAATCTCGACGACATCAAGCCTGTAGAAAAGGTCCTCACGAAACCGCCCCGCCTTTACTGCCGAATCAAGATCGATATTGGTAGCAGCCAAGACCCTGACATTGGCCTTTCTTGTTTCCAAATCCCCCAGGCGCTCGTAGGCTTTTTCCTGGAGTACCCGCAACAATTTGGCCTGGATGGATAGTGGCAGATCACCGATTTCATCCAAAAAAAGCGTCCCCCCGTCGCAGGCCGCAATGCGTCCGGGATAATCGCGCAAAGCACCGGTAAAGGACCCCTTCGCATGCCCGAAAAGCTCGCTTTCAAGCAGTTCGGCTGAGAGTGAAGGACACGAAATATTCCCGAAAGGTTTTGACGAACGGCCGCTCCATGAGTGTATTGCATGAGCCAGAATGGTTTTGCCGGTCCCACTCTCACCACGAATCAGGATGGTGGCTTCACTGTCCGCCACTTGCCTGGCCATGGCCAAAACCCGCTGCATCAAAGGGCTTCGGCTCTCGACGACCGCCTCGGGAACTGATTCTTTCAGTCTTTCCTGAAGGGACGCCACTTTTTGCTCCAGGGTCCTGACCTCTGAGACCTTGTTGACAAGGACCGATACCTGATCGTTAGTGAAAGGCTTGGGCAAGTAATCAAAGGCTCCGCGCCGCATTGCTTCCACAGCGGTATCGATCGAAGCATAAGCCGTAATCACGATGCACTTAATCCACGGGCAGATTGCCAGCAGATTGCCGATCAAGTCTATTCCAGACTCCGAGCCCAGCCGGAGATCCACCAGAGCAAGATCGAAATAGCGCCCGTTGGCCTCAGACAACGCATCTTTCGGGTTGCTTGCCGTTAAAACATGATGGCCATCGGCCTCCAGAGCGATACTGAGGGTCTTGCGGATATTGGGTTCATCATCGACGACAAGAATGGAAAGGGCCAATGCGCTGCTCACATTTGTTCCCATGTCAGTACTTCAATCAAATAAACAGGATGACAGGCGCTCCGATACGGGCAAAAAGCTTGTTTGAGGCTTGCCATAAGGCGCCAAAAAAGGGCGGTGATCAGCCGCCCTTCGGGATTCGTTTCGCGATCGCCAGGCTTACAAAGAGATCCCTGGGAGACCAGTTTTTTAATGCCCGCAGTGAGGGCAGCTCGAACCTTCATCCTCTTCGGACTTTTTGCCGTCACCTTCCATATCTTTGGAGAACTTGCGTACGATTTCAGAAATCTCCTTGAGCCTGTCGTCAACTTTCCTGTAGACGGTGCCCTCCGGATAACTTCCATCCTCCTGGAGCGTGCCCGCATCCATTTCCGTAAGGATGCCCAGGCCTTCCTCAACCGTGGCGACAGGCCAGATGTGGAACTTGCCTTCGGCGACTGCATCTACAACTTCCTGGTCAAGCATCAGGTTACGGACGTTCTTGTGCGGAATCATGACGCCCTGTTGGCCCGTGAGCCCTTTGAATTTGCAGATGTCGAAAAAGCCCTTGATCTTGTAGTTAACGCCCCCGATCGGCTGAACTTCACCCCTCTGGCTGACCGATCCTGTTACAGCTATGCCCTGTTTCAAGGGCAAACCACTGATGGCGCTGACAAGGACATAGTATTCAGTGCTCGAAGCGCTGTCTCCATCAATCATTCCGTAGCTTTGCTCAAAGCACACCGAGGCGGAGAAGGCTATGGGCTTGTTTTGGGCAAACCGCTCCCTGAAAAGGCTGCTTAAAATCATCAGCCCCTTGGTATGCGTGGCGCCGCTCATTTTCGATTCGCGGTCGATGGACACCATCCCCTCGCGTCCAACCGAAACGGTTGCCGTGATCCGGCTGGGCTTCCCAAAAACGTGGTCACCGGCCATCAGCACCGCAAGGCCGTTAACCTGCCCGACCTTTTCACCTTCTGTTTCGACCCATATAATATCTTTTTCTATTATCTCCATCACACGTTCTTCGATGAGGTTGGAGCGATAGATACGCTTCTTGATCGCCTCATCCACGTGCTTTCTCTGAACAACTTCGCTGCCCTCGATGCCGGCAAAGTAATTGGATTCTCGAAGCAGGTCAGCGATGGTCCCAAGCTCGAGGGTGAGCTTATCTTGGTCCTCGGTTAGCTCCACGCTGTATTCGAGCACACGGGCGACTCCAGATTTGTCCAGGTGCTTTATATGGTGGTCGTTGCAGTAGCGGGCGATCATCCTCGAGCATTCGAAGACCCTGTCGGGCTTTCTGTCCATCTGGTCGCCCATGTGGGCCTTGACCTTGAAAAGCTTCTGGAAGCGATCGTCAAGGCTGTAGAGCAATTGGTAGATATAGGGGTCGCCTGTAAGGACGATCTTTAAATTAAGGGGAATGGGCTCGGGCCGGATCGTGCGTGTGCTGAACATTCCGTAGAGTTCGCCCAGGTCTTCGATCCTGATTTCTTTGTCACGCAGCGCTCTTTTTAAAGCTTCATAAGAAATATACCATTTTAGCAGGTCGAGCGCCTTCATCACCAGATAGCCGCCGTTGGCCTTGTGGAGCGATCCGGGTTTTATCATCGTATGGTCTGTAAACAGCGCCCCAAACCAAGCCTGCCTCTCTATGGAGCCGAAAAGGTTGGGATAGGCCGGATTTGATTCGATGATAACCGGAGCGCCCTTGGTTTCCGAGTTATCGATGAGCACGTTAACATCGTACTTGCGCAGGTTGGCTTCCTTCGGAGGCATCGCAAACGGCGTTGCGGGCTGCCCCGGCATCTGTTGCTGGGCTTCGGGCTTTTTCTTGAAATCGTCTATATTTTCGAGAATGTCCTCTTGGACTTCCTTCAGGTAGTCTAGCACCTGCTGGTCGTCCTGGTATTTTTCCTCGTAAACATCCATCAACTGTCCAACCACGAACAGAGCAATCTCGTTGTCAAGCTTTGTGTGCTTTTCCTTGAATTCGTTTTCTGCCTCCCGAATTTTCTTGATGGTGTCCTTCATTCTCTCATGCAACTCATCGCTCTTGCCGCGCAGGAGTTGGCGCTCTTCCTCGCTCAGGTGGCGCAGATCCTCCTGCGTCATCGGCTCGCCTTCTTTGTTGGCGGGAATGATCACCATACCAACCTGGGAGAACTGAAGAATGAATCCCTGTTCGCGCGCCTCCTGGGAGAGTTCGTCGATATACTCCCGCCTCCGTTTCTCGAAGTCCTGGTGCACTTCGCCTTCTTTGGCGCGGTAGTCGTCGCTGTCGAACACCTCGGGGATTTTCGACTGCAGCGTGTCTATAAAATCATTCATATCTTTCTTGAGCAATTTTCCGGAGCCGGCGGAGATTTTGAGGCCCTTGGGCTTGTCCTGCTCCTTGAAATTGTAAACATAGCACCAGTCGTGCGGCGTGGGTTCCTGCCTGGCCTGATCTTCGATGAAGGTCTTGGCTGTGTAGGTGAGGCCCGCTTTCGACGGTCCCGCAATGAAGATATTATACCCCGACTCCTTCATACCCATCCCGAATTGGATGGCGTCAATCGCGCGTTCCTGTCCCACAACCCTCTCTGCCACATCCTCCAGGGAAGCGGTAGTATCAAACGCAGGCAGGTCGTCCTCGAAATGCGCTCGCAATTCACGTGCGGGAAGTCCCTGGACTATCTCAGGCATAAGCTTTGCTCCTCCGTATCGTCGTCAGGTCGATCGATCCGGCAGGGGATATCTCCATTTCGATCGGATAGCGTTTTGTGGTCCTCATTGAATACTCGATTCCCAACCTCCGGTTTGCAATCTCATGGAGCAGGGACCCGTATCACTCTTCGATGTTTTCTTCGAGAGGTAACTCACCCTGGTCCATCATCTCCAGCTTGGCTCGTTTCTTATGGCTCGAGGCCGCTGTCTGTAATACGGTGCGGATTGCGTTTATCGTGTTTCCGCTTTTCCCTATGATCTTGCCGATGTCGTCAGGTGATATTTTAAGCTCGATAAGCACCGTGTCATCCTCTTCACGCTCCACGAGCTCCACTTTTTCAGGATGATCGACAAGCGATTTTACAATATATTCCGCCAAGTCTTTTAGGGCCACATTATCCTCCGGCAATCCGGTCCAGTCCGAGCTTCTCCCGGACTGACCGAATTTTCTGTTCCGTGCTGCCTTTCCTGTCCCGCCGGTCGTCAATCCTGATCTGGGTCAGGACCCGCATCGCACCGGCATCAAAACAACTCTCATGCATCTGCCGTATGGCTTTAACAATGTCGTCCAAATCGCCTGAGATAATTGTGCCCATGGCGGTCAGCTCATATTTGAGAGACGTTTTTTCAAGCACCTTTATCGCCCCTGCTACATAAGAACTCAGGCTGGTACTTTCAATACCGATTGGAACAATGCTCAGCTCCACGATTGCCATGCGCGCCGCCTTTACCGGTCAGGTCCGCTCGTTCGACTACTTACGAACTCGTTAAATGAGGCCATTGCGGCCAATCCCGCTAAAGTCTCGTACATATGCTCTACTGTATGAGGTTCCATGGTCAGTACAGGCGAAATTTTCTTCTCACCCAAAAAATCAAAAAGATAATTAAAATCGATCGTACCCGACCCTACAGGAAAATGTGCGTCAGAAGAGCCATCATTATCATGAAGGTGAACTTCCTTCAAGTACGGCCAGGTCGCATGGAGCCATTTGTCCAGGGTTGTCCGGGAAAACGAATGCTGGTGCCCAATATCCAGGCAAAAACCCAAGCATGGTGATTTTATCCCCTCCAGTAATTCCAGATGCAGTTCCGGGTCTTCCTCCCAGACATTCTCCAAAACCAGCGGCGTCCCAAGCATTTCCGCGCGCCTGACAAAAGGCGTCCATGTAGAAAGACTGTTCTTAATCCACTCTCGGCGATGCCCCTGATGGTGCCTCGGATCGAAACCGGTATGACACACGACCTGTTCGGGCCGGATCTTCTCCACCAGGTCAAACAGGCTGCCCAGCCTCGACACGCCGACTCTCCTTATCCCGGCATCGATGCTTCCGGAACTCAGGTCCCAAAAAGGCCCATGAAAGGTGATTCGGGTCCCTCTTGCACGCATTCGCCCAATTACGGCACACACATCATCGGCCGAAGGGCTTTCCAGGTCCTCAGCCCCAAACCCGATTTCGATATTAATGCCGTTTTCCAAAACCAGGTCAATATATCGACCCAAATAGCGCCAAGGCATGTTGATAAACACCTGCCCAAGCACCGCTCGCATTGCGGGGCTGATTTCATGACCTTTCATGGATTCAGACACCGGTTTGGTTAAATTCGACATCATAAACACTCATGTCAATACAAAAAGCCATGATTTAGCACGATTATACAGTTCAATTCCGAACTTCTTTAATATAATATGCCATGTTGTTCAAATCTGCCTCCGGCTGCCGCAAACAAGCCGCAACAGGGACCTATAGGAGTAAGAAGACAATAAGTCAAATGCTTAGTTTCCGTTGCGCTCCGGACAACCCTGTCTTACTGATTATTTAAGTCTTTTCACTCTGCGCCATTTAATTTTTGGTAGGGCAATCGAAAGGGGTTATTGGGGGTTTCCAGTCCTGCGCAAATGTCCGATAATAACCCGAAATTGCCTGCAAGAGAGGATCTCATGAAGGAATCGATGCAGTTGGTGGCCTTTATGCTGGACGAGCAGCGATATGGTCTGAGACTGTCGGTTGTTGAACGGGTCGTTCGGACCGTGGAAGTGATACCCTTGCCTTCTGCACCGGACATCGTGATGGGGGTGATAAACCTGGCGGGCCAAGTCGTTCCGGTGGTGAACGTCCGGCGGCGTTTCCGCTTTCCGGAAAAAGAGCTAAGCTTGGACGACCAGCTCATTATTGCAAAAACGGCCAGGCGAACAGTGGCCCTTCTCGTCGATTCCGCATCCTCACTGTTGGAGATTCCGGCAAGTGATGTCATCCACGCATCGAAGATCCTGCCCCGGATCGATTATATAGACGGTGTGGCAAAGCTTGAAGATGGAATGATTCTCATTCATGACCTCGACAAATTCCTCTCTTTGGAAGAGGAACGGGCGCTCGATGCAGCCATGACTGTCGAATAGAGAGCTTAAAATTGACAAGAACCATTCCTGAAGCACAACTCTCACGGCTCAGCGAATTAGTTGCCGTCAGGATGGGCTTGCGCTTTCCCAAAGAACGCAGCCGGGATCTGGCGCGCGGAATCAACGCTGCAGCTCGTGAGTTGGGGATGCCCGACGGCAACTCCTGCATCGAATGGCTTCTGTCTTCATTGCCGACAAGAAGTCAAATCGAAATCCTGGCCGGCCATCTCACGGTCGGAGAAACCTATTTCTTTCGTGACAAGGAATTATTTAAGGTTCTTGAACAACCGATACTCTCTAAATTGATTCAGTCCCGTCACAGGAACGGTAGGCATCTCAGGATCTGGAGCGCCGGATGTTCCACGGGAGAAGAACCCTACTCGATCGCCATCCTCCTCAGCAAAATGATTCCCGACCTCCGGGATTGGAATATCACGATCCTGGCAACCGACATCAACTCTTTCGCCCTGCAAAAGGCTGCCGATGGCGTATATGGGCATTGGTCCTTTCGTGATATACAGCCGGAGATCCAAAAAGGGTTTTTCAATAAAAGGGAGGATGGCCGCTTTGAACTCCTCCCCCGGATCAGGGAGATGGTGACTTTTTCGTACCTTAACCTGGTCGAGGATACCTACCCGTCGCTCTTCAATAATACAAACGCCATGGACATTATTTTTTGCCGAAACGTGCTCATGTACTTTGTTCCGGAACTGGCGGGCAAGGTGGCGCCGAATTTTCACCGCTCCCTGGTTGATGGCGGCTTCCTGATCGCAAGTCCCACCGAATCATCCATCCCCATTTTCTCGCAGTTCACCATGGTGAGAACCTCCGGTACGATTCTTTACAAAAAGGAGGGGCAGCAGCGAGCGGGTAATTTCTCATGCAGACCGCTTGAAAAACCGCAGATCTCATTCAAACCGACTGCCGGGTTTGTTCAAAATCGGGGGGCCGCCCCCATGCCGGGTCCCCTCGATGCACAAATCAATTCGAGGCCCCAAACCCCCGACACACCGCTTGTAATGCGAATCTCTAAATCTGGAACTAAAACCCGGCAGGACCTTCACCAGGAGGCAACAGCTCTTTATGAGGGGGGCTGCTACCCGGAGGCGGTGGAAAAAACCGAGAAGCTGCTCTCGCAAAATCCTACGCACTCTGAAGGTTTAGCACTCCTTGCGCGCATATACGCAAATTGGGGCAAACTTGACAAAGCCCTGGAATGGTGTGAAAAAGCCATAACCGCAGAAAAGCTTAATGCCGGTCACCATTATCTAATGTCAAACATCCTCCAGGAATTAGGCCGAAAGGAGGATGCCGTCGTTTCGCTGAATAGAACACTTTATCTCGACCCGAAATTCATTCCGGCGTATGTAGCTTTGGGGAATATCAGCCGAAAGTCCGGGAAACTCAAGGAATCAGTGAAGCACTTTGAAAATGCCCTCTCGCTTTTAAATCTTAAACGTCCGGAAGACATATTGCCCGAATCCGACGGAATTAACGCGCAGAGATTGACGGAGATGATTAAGACAATGCAGCGGGCGGAGACCGGGAGGTAACCAGATGAGTGACGGGCAAGTAGATTGGAGTGCAATTCATCGCCGTGTCGAAGCAATTAACACTGCGACAACAAGGGAATTTGCACCAGGCCCAGCGGATAGGAAAAGAATTCTAAGGGCAAGGGCCGAACTTCTGGCCCGGCAGCCAGGCAGGGAACAGGTTGGAGACACCATCGAAATAGTGGAGTTCATGCTTGCCGATGAGCGTTACGGGCTTGAGTCTGACTGTGTCCGCGAGGTCTATCCGCTGAAAGACTATACGCCCCTTCCCTGTACGCCCCCGTTCGTCCTTGGGCTGCTGAATGTGCGCGGACGCATAATCTCCGTAATCGATATCAAGAAGTTTTTCGAAATGCCTGGAAAAGGGATCAGCGATCTCAACAAGGTTATCATTATCCATGACTACAACATGGAATTTGGTATTCTTGCCGACTCCATAATTGGTATTAGAGACATTGCGCTGAGGGACATTCAGCCCCCGCTTCCCACCCTCACGGGCATCCGCGAGGAATATCTCAGGGGCGTTACAGGGGAGCGAATGGTGATTTTGGACGCGAGAAAGCTTTTGGCCGACAAGCATGTAATCGTGCATGAACAAGCATGATCGAGAGGGGGGATTGCACATGAACTGGTTTCTTAATCTCACGACGCGCACAAAGCTGTTCATGGGTTTCGGTTTGATGGTTTTCTTCCTGATAATCGTGTTCGTAACGGCCTACACCGGAGTTGCTCAAATCCGGGAGTCACAAATCCGGCTTTTCAGGGAAGACTTCACGACGGCTACGAACCTCATAAGTGTGAGATCGGATCAAAATTGTATTCGTGCAGAGATGCTCGAGATGATGCTTGTCAAGGACAGGGCCACGCAGCAGGCGCTCGAAACAGATATCAATGAAAGACAGGTAGGTGTTGATGAAGGGGTCAGGGAGATCTCTGAATCATTAAAGAGCTACCCGCCGGAATTCATAAAATTCGAAGAAATGCTATCGATCCTGAAAGACTTCACGAAGACCAGGAAGGAGTTGGTCGCTCTAGTTTATGCAGACAAGATTGATGAAGCTGTAAAGTTCGCGGTTTCAGTCCAGTCGGAGCGATATAACAGGATGAGAGTTATCACAATGGGTCTCGGCAATGAGGTACTTGCACGCGCGAAGGAACGAATTGTACAGACTGAAAAGAATACAAACAAATTAGTGTACACTTTTTTTATCATCGGGGTCCTGGCGCTTCTTTTAAGCACCGGGACTACTTTACTGTTGAACAAAATGATTGCAAAGCCGCTTGGCGAAATTACATCTGCAGCGGAAAGGATTTCAACTGGAGACCTCAGTACCGCGATGCGCCCCACTGAAAGGCGGGACGAGGTCGGCAGCCTGACAAACGCATTCGCCGCCATGACACATTACCTCCAGGATATCGCCGGGATTTCCAAACAGGTCGCCGACGGGAATCTTACCGTGACGGTAAAACCAGTCTCACATGATGACCAGCTTGGAAATGCCATCGCGGAAATGGTAGCAAGTCTCAGAAAAATCAACCAGGAGCTTCGTAGCGGCGTAAACGTTCTTGCTGCATCTGCAGGCCAGATCCTGGCCTCGACAACCGAAGTCGCATCGGGCGTGACTGAAACTACCACATCCGTGACCGAGACGACGGCGACAGTGGAGGAGGTAAAGCAGACCGCGCAGGTCTCGGCCGAAAAATCCAGGGCGGTTTCAGAAAGCGCTCAGCAAGCGGTATTAATAGCACAGCAGGGCAGTGCGGCGGTGGAGAAGACGGTCGAGGGAATAAACCACATAAGGACGTTGATGGAATCGGTTGCCGAAAGTGTAGTGAAGCTTAGCGAGCAAACCCTCGCCATCGGAGAGATCATTACCTCGGTGAGCGACCTGGCGCAGCAGTCCAATCTGCTGGCGGTAAACGCCGCAATCGAGGCGTCGAAGGCTGGAGAACAAGGGAAAGGGTTCGCAGTAGTGGCCCAGGAGATCAAGGCCCTCGCAGACCAGTCGAAACAGGCAACGGGACAGGTGAGGGCTATTCTCGGAGATATTCAGAAGGCGACCGCCGCGTCGGTAATGGCCGCCGAACAGGTGAGCAAGGCGGTGGATGGGGGTGTGAAGCAGGCAGCCGAATCCGGAGAGGCTATCAGGAGGCTGGCCGAGAGCATCACGGAATCCGCTAATGCGGCCACCCAGATTGCCGCTTCCAGCCAGCAGCAGTTCGTAGGAATAGATCAAATTTCGCTCGCCATGGAGAATATCAAGCAGGCGGCCGAGCAAAATGTTTCCGGAACAAAACAGGCAGAACAGGCAGCCTATAGCCTGAACGAACTCGGGCAGAAGCTCAAGGAAATGGTGGGAAAATATAGAGTGTAGTTGCGAGCCGGCGAGGTGTTTTGCCTTGGCGGTAAAATGACCCGCGTAATCTCCGCAATCCGAAACGTCGTCTTATATCTTGAAAATGAGGGACAGGTATGGACCGGAAGGATGAGGACCTTCTGAAAAAACTGCTTCCCATGTTTAAAATCGAGGCGCGGGACCATCTCAAGATCATATCCTCCGGTCTCATCGATCTTGAAAAAGGCGGCCCCGAAAAGCACGGCGAAATCATTGAAACCATATACAGGGAATCGCACAGCCTGAAGGGAGCGGCTCGTTCAGTGAATCGCTCCGACATTGTCGCGATTTGCCAGGCATTGGAGAACACTTTTTCAGCACTGAAACGCGAAGAGATTGTTCCTTCCTCCCGTATCTTGGACCTGCTGCACCAGACGGTAGACCGTGCCTCTGACCTCATCATCGGAATGGAAATTTCACAAGCCGACAAATTCGGGGCCGGGGGAATAATCCACAAGCTTGAAGAGGCGACACTTCAAAAACAGAGCGTTTCAGGCAGAGAAGAGAGAGCGGAGATACGGCCCGATTCGCCTGCCGGAGAACAGGAAAAACCAAAGGAAAAGACACCCGAGGTTGATTCGATTCCGAAAAGCAGCTCCTTCATCCACGAGACTCCACCACCGGCCGTACCCGCCCCTTCATCCGCCGGGACAATAAGGATTTCGACGGCAAAACTCGATGCGCTTCTGCTCAAGGCCGAAGAGATGCTTGCGGTTAAACTCTCTGCCGGCCAGCTTGCCCTTGAGCTGAAAATGTTGAAGGACTCTTTTAAGCGGTGGAAAAAGGAAAGGGAAAAAAAGGAATCGTTCAAAACAGCCCTGGGGCGCGAAATATTGGGGAAAGCCGGAGCTGAAGATGCGGCCGGCCCTTTCCTGACATCATTCGAAGCCGGTTTGACGAACCTGATAAAGGCCGCTGAGTACGATCGGAGATCGAATGCCGTCATGGTTGATGCTCTGCTCGACGATATGAAGAAAACGCTGATGCTTCCTTTTTCTTCGTTTCTCGAGAGTTTCCCAAGGTTCGTGCGCGACCTCTCGCGTGATGCCGGCAAAGAAGTGGAATTGAATATAGAGGGCGGCGAGATAGAAATAGACCGGCGCGTATTGGATGAGATGAAAGACCCGCTCATCCACCTGGTGCGAAACTGCATTGACCACGGCATTGAAATGCCCGGGGAACGAGAGAAACAGCACAAATCCGCCAAAGGGAATATCAAGGTTTCCGTCTCTTCCAGGGACGGCAGAATTGAGATTACGGTGCGCGACGATGGAACCGGGATTGACGCGTTAAAAGTAAGTTCAGCGGCTCAAAAGTGCGGCGCCATATCGCGTGAAGAAGCCGAAAGGTTGGGAGCAGACGAGACCCTGTTTTTGGTTTTCCGATCCGGGGTCAGCACCAGTCCCATCATTACGGACATTTCCGGCAGAGGACTCGGGCTTGCCATCGTGAAGGAGAAAGTCGAAAAACTGAACGGCACGATCTCAATTGATACCCAGCCGGACGTCGGTACAAGCTTCAGGATGGCGGTTCCTCTGACGCTCGCCACATTTCGAGGCGTCCTCGTCAGTGTGGGCGGACATCTTTTCGTCCTTCCATCCGCAAATGTCGAGAGGGTGGCCAGATTCAGGAAAGAGGAAATACAAACCGTCGAGAACCGCGAAACTCTGTCTTTCGACGGCCATGCCCTATCGCTCGTAAGACTCGGGGCCGTACTCGAGTTTGAAACAACCGCCGGTCGGGTATATGACGAGAGTCCTTATGTGCAAATCGTGGTGCTCGGTTCGGCCGGAAAACGGATGGCTTTTCTCGTCGATGAAGTCCTTCAGGAACAGGAGATCCTGGTAAAAAATCTCGGGCCCCAGCTTTCACGAGTGCGAAACATTGCGGGCGCCACCCTCCTGGGAACCGGCAAAGTGGCGCCTATTCTAAATGTCCAAGATCTTATGATCTCTGCCGTGAAAGTTGCCCCAACTCCCGCAGGAACTATCGCTGGAGGACCTCAAAAAAGGTTATCTATTCTTGTCGTTGAGGACTCCATCACGGCAAGGACTCTGCTCAAAACGATACTGGAATCCGCAGGATACGAGGTCGCAACTGCTGTTGACGGTATCGATGCGTTTACCGCATTGAAGACCGCTGAATTCAATCTCGTGGTATCCGATGTCGAAATGCCCAGAATGAACGGGTTTGACCTTACGGCAAAGATAAGGACCGACAAGGGGCTGTCCGGATTGCCTGTCGTGCTGGTGACCGCGCGCGAATCACGCGAAGACAGGGAGCGCGGAATTTACGCAGGGGCAAACGCATATGTAGTGAAGAGCAGTTTCGAACAAAGCAATTTGCTGGAAGTTATTCGGAGACTCATATGAGTGTCAGGGTCCTCGTCGTGGAAGATTCAGCAGTCGTTCGGGAATTCCTTTCCTATATTCTCAATTCCGATCCCGCAATACGGGTGATAGGAACGGCTAATAACGGAACGGAAGCCTTGCAGCTCGCAGAGAAGCTAAAGCCCGATGTAATCACTATGGACATCAGCATGCCGGGGATGGATGGCTATGAGGCGACACGCAGGATAATGGAGACTAATCCGGTCCCTATAGTCATTGTGAGTGTGAGCGTAGATCCAAAACAAGTTGTAACGACGTTCCGCGCCCTTGAGGCGGGCGCGCTGGCGGCTGCCGGCAAACCTATGGGAATCGGCCATCCCGAACACGAGCAAACGGCAAATGCGCTTATACAGACGGTGAAGCTGATGTCCGAGGTGAAGGTGGTAAAACGCTGGCCGATAAAGTGCAAGATAGGTGCACATCCTACTCAATCCGGTATCGCCGGCGGGTATGATTTGGGCTCAAAGGATATCGGGATTATCGCTATAGGTGCATCAACCGGAGGTCCCCCTGTCCTGCAAACCATTCTCTCGGCGCTTCCAAAGGATTTCCCTGCGCCGGTCCTTGTCGTTCAGCACATTTCTCCAGGCTTTATACAAGGTTTTGCGGACTCGCTTGAGCACTATTGCAAACTACCGGTGCGAATCCCCTTCTGCGGTGAAAGTGCGAAGCCCGGAAACATCTATCTTGCACCCGACGGCGTCCACATGGGAGTCGAATGGGGAGGCCGCATTGTCCTGACCGGCGAGCCACCGGAAAACGGCATGCGTCCATCTGTTTCTTACCTGTTCCGGTCCGTGGCCGGCGCATTCGGCCTGAGATCGGTCGGTGTGCTCCTGACCGGCATGGGAAGCGATGGGGCCAGCGGCCTTAAATCTATGAGCGAAAAAGGGGCTGTAACCATTGCACAGGATGAGGCAAGTTGTGTGGTTTTCGGCATGCCCGCCGAGGCTATCCAGCTCGGTGCGGCGGCCCATGTGCTCTCGCCGGACGCAATAGCCGCAGCTTTGGCTCAAATTTCCAGGCGGTGAGCAGTGAACCCTCACTTCGCTCGGGTCCGGGCTTGACGTCTCTAGCACGGTTAAACGCTTAAAGTCCGGGCACGATCTTTTTGTGAGTGCCCAGTTCGCGCCCGATTTTTTGTGAGGGCGCAATGCATTCGGAGTTGGTTAATGTATTCTAAAGAAAACAGCACGGCGGACGGGCCTGAGATACTCATCGTAGAGGACAGTCCCACCCAGGCCATGGAATTGGAGTTTATCCTGCACCAAAACGGCTACCGCACCTCGGTTGCCGCTAACGGCAGGGAGGCCCTTGAATGGCTCAGCCGAAAAACACCCGCCATGGTCATCAGCGACATCGTAATGCCGGAACTCGATGGCTTTGAGCTATGCCGGGCCATACGGGAAAATCAGCAACTCAGGACCATTCCGGTCATTCTTCTTAGCTTCCTCTCCGATGAGGCTGATGTATTGAAAGGTCTGCAAAGTGGGGCGAGCAATTTCATCATCAAGCCCTATAACCACGCTCACCTGGTTTCCTGCATTCAAGAAAAGCTTTCAAGGGGCGCAGAGGCAGGAGATCGGCCTCAGCCGCCGGTTACCGTCGAATACTCAGGGAAGGGATACACGATCAATTCCGGCGTTAGACAAGTTCTCGATATCCTGGTTTCGACCTACGGGACCGTGGTTAGCAAAAACGCCGAACTCATCCGGGCGGAGGCCGAGCGGGAACATGTGCTCGAAGAACGCGAGAAGCTCATCGCAGAACTCCAGGAAGCGCTTGCCAAAGTCAAGACATTGAGCGGCTTGCTCCCTATTTGCGCCTGGTGTAAGAAAATACGTGACGATAAGGGCGATTGGCATGAGATCGAAAACTATATGTGCGACCATTCTGAAGCCGACTTCAGTCATGGCATTTGCCCTGAATGCTATCGTAAGGTTCGTGAGGAGGATGAGACCCGGTGAGCACGGACGGGGTTTACCGGATATAGATAGGAGTTAGTTAATGTATTCTAAAGAAGACAGCTCTGCGGACGGGCCTGAGATACTCATCGTAGAAGACAGTCCCACCCAGGCCATGGAATTGGAGTTTATCCTGAAGCAAAACGGCTACCGCCCCTCGGTTGCCGCAAACGGCAGGGAAGCCCTTGAATGGCTCAGCCGAAAAATGCCCGCCATGGTCATCAGCGACATCGTAATGCCGGAACTCGATGGTTACCAGCTTTGCCGGGCCATACGGGAAAATCAGCAACTCAGGACCATTCCGGTCATTCTTCTTAGCTTCCTCTCAGATTCGCGTGACATTCTCAAGGGACTTGAGAGCGGCGCAAGCAATTTCATAGTCAAACCTTACAACCCGGATTACCTCATCCGGTACATAAGCAAAGAACTTTCGGGAGAATCCCGCGCAGAGGCCGAACCGTTTCAAGCGCCCGTTGCGCTAGAATATGCCGGAAAAGAGTACTCGATCGCTTCCAACCCCCGGCAGATCCTCGAAATCCTGCTTGCGACCTACGAGACAGCAGTCCGCAAAAACGAAGAACTAATCAGGGCTGAGACCGAGCTTCAATTGTTGAACGAAGACCTCGAGCGTAAAGTCATAAAAAGGACCGCAGCGCTTACAGCGGAAATAGCGGAAAGACGTCGAGTGGAGGAGGAACTTCGCAAGAAGAGCGAAAAGCTGATAGCCTATTCCGCTAAGCTGGAGCAAACCAACAGGGACCTCCAGGACTTCGCCTTTATTGCTTCTCACGACCTGCAGGAACCAGTTCGAAAAATCCAGACATTCGTCGATCGTATAACGACTCAGTATAATGAATCGTTGGATGAGAAGGGACGTGATTATCTGGATAGGGTTCGCCGGTCCGCCCGCAGAATGCAGGAGCTGATACTGTCTCTCCTTAAATATTCGCGGCTTACTTCAAGCTCTGAACATTATTATCCCCGGATCGATTTGACACAATCGGTGGAAGAAGCCTTGTCGGATTTAAAGGTGCTTCGCGAAGATTCGGGCGCACAGATAGAGGTTGGAGCTCTTCCCACGGTTGAGGCCGATCCCGTTCAGATGCGGCAGCTCTTTCAGAACCTTTTGGGAAATGCCCTGAAGTACAGGGGGGAGAAAACACCCGTTATCAGGGTCTACGCTGAACCCGGCGAGTCTGAGGGGTTCCATGAAATCCGGGTGGAAGATAATGGAATCGGTTTTGACCAACGTTACCTCGATAAAATCTTTAAACCCTTCCAGAGGCTCCATGGCAAGAGCGCGCCTTACGAAGGCACCGGTATGGGCCTCGCTATCTGCAGAAGAATAGTCGAGCGTCATGGGGGGAGCATCACGGCACGGAGCAAAATTCAGAGCGGAGCGGTATTCATGGTGAGGCTGCCGGAGAAACAGTCATGAGCGGGGCGAATTAAATGGAATCGATATCAAGCGGCTTTGCTGAAGCCTTTCGACTCCTGGTGACTCTTGACCACGAGGTCCTGGAAATTTCGTCCAGGACGCTTCAGGTTTCAGGGATAGCAACTTTCATCAGTGTTCTCATAGGCTTTCCCATGGGCACGGCGCTTGCGCTTACCCGATTCTTCGGCCGGGGACTGCTGGTAAGCGTCGTAAACTTCGGGATGGGACTTCCGCCCGTGGTCGTGGGCTTTGTCACCTGGCTGCTCCTGATGCGTTACGGCCCCATGGGAGCTTTAGGCATTCTATACTCGCCCACAGCCATGATCATCGCACAGGCGGTAATCGCGTCTCCAGTTGTGACCGGATTCACCCTGGCGGCCGTGCAGTCCATAGATCCGAAGCTGCGCCTTCAGATACTGTCTCTTGGAGCGACCCGCCTGCAATATCTTTTGCTGCTGCTCTGGGAGTCAAGGCCCGGTATTCTGGCTGCAGTCATTGCAGGATTTGGACGCGTCCTGGGCGAGGTGGGCGCATCGATGATGGTAGGCGGCAATATTCGCGGATATACCAGAGTGCTTACCACTGCGACCGTGCTCGAAGTCTCAAAGGGTGAATTCAAACTGGCGGCCGCATTGAGCATCATCCTGCTATTGCTCTCCTTTTTTATAATGGCTGCGCTAAGTTACCTGCAGCAGCGCGGGACTCAACAGTGAACGGCGGTCAACTTCAATTCAGGACAAGAACATGAAGCAGTACGTAATCGATCAGCTAAGGGAACTCGACCACGAGAAGATCCTTGAATTCCTGAAGAAGAATGCTGATGCATCGGAATTTGGAGACATTTTCTGGGTGATGCTTCCTGAAGAACTCTACTCGGATATACAAAAGGAGCACAAGCAATGCCATCCTTACTGCTTTGCCGTAGACCTTTCGTTTAACCGGGCGGATTTCGAGCTGCTGACCCGCAGCCGTAGTGTTCTGCGGTGCACTTGCATCAGCTACGCAGACAGGAAGCAGAGGGACTATATCATCGACTATGCCGACCGTATGATCGAAGAACTCAATATCAAGATTTAGGATTCATTGCCGCTTTCAGATTTCTGATATTTTGAGCGTAGTCACCGCTGAAAACCGCCGAACCGGCGACGAAGACATCGACGCCGGCTTCCGCAAGTTCCCCGACAATTTCAGGTTTTACTCCTCCGTCAACCTGAAGCAGTGTCGAAAGCCCCGCATCATCTATCATACAGCGGCATTGCCGGATTTTCGGAAGCACGTTCGGGATGAACTTCTGCCCGCCGAACCCGGGATTAACAGTCATAAGCAAAACCATATCGACATCCGGCAGAATCTGATCGATCATGCAGAGCGGCGTCGCCGGATTAAGCGCAACGGCAGCTTTTACCCCAAGCTCCTTTATTGTCTGGATCACCCTGTGAAGATGCACGCAGGCTTCGGCATGGACCCCCAGCCACTCGGCCCCCGCTTTGACGAAATCTTCCAGGTAGCGGCCAGGTTTTTCTATCATCAGGTGAACGTCCAAAGGGAGGCGTGTCACCTGGCTAAGCGCCTTTACCATATTGGGCCCGATGGTTATGTTGGGCACAAAATGGCCATCCATGACATCGACATGTATCCAGTCGGCCCCTGCGGCTTCGACAGCCTTGACCTCTTCTGCAAGCCTGCCGAAGTCGGCAGACAGAATGGATGCGGAGAGCAGTTTTTTCATTGTTTCCCTTCAGTTTTGGTTCGTAATGGACGATGCCGGCTCACGGGACAGATTATATCACGGCTCTCACCACATCCTCCAGAGCGGCCAGTCCCATCGCCTCATCGCTCAAATGGACCCGCAAGACTCTGCGCCGGTGTTTGCGCAGTGCTTCGAAATCACACAGGGCCTGGGCACGCATCAACATTCCGAAGGTATATGGCTGACCGGGAATCCCGATGTCCTCATCATTGTCCGTGGTGAGCATGAGAAAAAACCCCTTGTTCGTTCCCCCTTTGTGAAGCTGGCCGATCGAGTGCAGGTAGCGCGGACCGTAGCTTGCTGTCGTGGCGATTCGCATCCTGTCCATCACAAGGATACGAATTCGCCGCAGTCCTCTCTCGTTCGTTTCATTTTCGGTCAGGTAGGCAAGAATGCCCAGGTAACCATCCCTGGCAGCCCCCTCGAAAAACAAGGCCAAAGCCTGCGGGACACTGGAAGCCCCACCGCCCAGGTAAAGCCGTAGCGGACCGTAGGACATTTCCATCACGGCCTCGGGCACCCTGCCCTCCCTGCCGACCTCGTCGAGAATTTTAGCTGTAAATTCTTTGGTTTGCTGCACGTTCGGTTGATCGAATGGATTTATACCGAGCAAAGCGCCGGCGGTAGCTGTGGCAATCTCCCAAAGGAAAAACTGCTCTCCGAGATCGAGCCGGTCGCGCATATAAACCGTGATGACCGGTTGGCCGGCTTTTCTCAGAGATTCGGCTTTGGCCTCAATGGCCTCGTCCTGTTCGTTTCTTATTCTGAATTCAACAAACAGCCGGTCTTCTCCGTAGTTTTGCCGGTTTTCAACCGGATCGCCCGATACCGGAATGACTCCTGTCCCATCCTTTCCCGTACTTTCGGCAACGAGCTGTTCCAGCCACATTGCAAACGAGTCAATCGGCCCGGGCAGAAGAAAGGTCAGCTTGTCCCTGCCCCCTGCCGCAAGCACCCCTATAGCCACCCCGAGCGCTGCTCCCGGATTTTGGGAAAGGGGCTTCTGAATCCGGCATTCATCAAGCATCTTCAAGGCCCGGAGGAGCAGTTCATCCAAATCGATGCCCATAAGCGCGGCCGGCGCCAACCCAAAAAAGGAAAGCGCCGAATAGCGTCCCCCGATATCCGGATAATTGAGCAAAACTTTGCGGTATGAGCGCTCGGCAGCGAGTCTCTCGAGCATCGAGCCAGGGTCTGTTATAACCCCAAAGTTTTCGCTGGCGAGGTTTCCTTTTATGCTTTTAACTCTTTCAAAAAAATACTCGCCGAAAGAACGGCTCTCGATGGTGGTACCGGACTTGCTGGCCTCGATGAAAAAAGTGTTGGCAAGAGGAACGCTTCGTTCGAGCCGAATGACAGTGGCCGGATCGGTGGTGTCGAGCACCGTCAGCGGCAAGCCGGGAGCATGCCTGCCAAAAGTTTCTCTAAAAACCAGCGGGGCAAGGGTGCTTCCTCCCATACCCATAAGGAACACGTGGCGGAAGCCCGCTTTCTTCAGTTCGGCGGCAAATTCATTAAGATCGGGCACAGCCTTTCTTATCTTCAAGGGAGAATCCAGCCAGCCCATCGAGTTTGCAATTATTTTCTGCTCGTCCGGTTCATTTTTCCAGAGCGCCGGGTCCTTTTTCCAGAGCCGGGCGCAGAAATCGGCCTCCTCAAGGTTTTTCAGCCTTTCCATTACCGCCGGTTCGAACCCGCTCAGATCAAAATCCATTCCGGCCAGCTTCATACAGAGACCTCCGGGTCTTTTCCGTGAATCACTGTCGATATTACGCACTTTCTGATTCGATTGACATTCGGCTTGCCTTCGCATACACCACGTTTATTGCCTCTGCGTTGTGCATGGCTGCGAGCACGGTACCGCCGCTTTTGCTCAGTCCTCCGTGGCGCGTACAATCCGGCGAAACGGCACTCCAAGATTGCCCAGCGCCGGGCCGGAGGCCCGCGTACAATCCGGCGAAACGGCACTCCAAGATTGCCCAGCGCCGGGCCGGAGGCCCGCGTACAATCCGGCGAAACGGCACTCCAAGATTGCCCAGCGCCGGGCCGGAGGCCCGCGGACAATCCGGCGAAACGGCACTCCAAGATTGCCCAGCGCCGGGCCGGAGGCCCGCGTACAATCCGGCGAAACGGCACTCCAAGATTGCCCAGCGCCGGGCCGGAGGCCCGCGTACAATCCGGCGAAACGGCACTCCAAGATTGCCCAGCGCCGGGCCGGAGGCCCTCAGTCCTGATGGCGAAGTGCGAACGCCGCCGCCCCGATGACCCCGGCTTCATTCCCCAGTTTTGAAGCACAGATGACAAGACAGCCTGTCGCCGCACTCAATGCGCGGCGGCGCACCCCCTTGTCTATGCGCGAGACCATCTCGGGCATGCCTTCTATAATGCCGCCGCCCAATATTATCCGGCAGGGGTTAAACGCGTTTGCCAGGGCAGCGACACCCGCTGCCAGAGCGTCTGTAACCTCGTCAATTATCTCCGTCGCGAGTGCGTCTCCAGCGTAAAAGGCCTGCACCAGTGTTCTTGCCGTGATGTCCTCGACTTTGCCTCCAGCCATCCTCAAAATTGTGCCGCCAAAGACCGGGTCGGCCTTCACACTCGCATGCGCTCTGCGCGCTATGGCCCATCCGCCGGCCAGTGCTTCCATGCATCCTCTGTTGCCGCAATTGCAAAGCGGGCCGCGAAGGTCCACCGTCATATGCCCGATCTCCCCCGCTGTGTTGCAGCACCCTTCAAGCACCTTGCCGCCGCAGACGATCCCTCCGCCTATTCCCGTCCCGATAAAGATACACACCAGATCGCCGCAGCCTCGACCAGCCCCGAAAAGCCATTCGCCCCACAGCGCCGCCCGAACGTCGTTGGTTACTACCACGGGAATTGCACATGCCTTTTGCACTTCCGCCTTAAGCGGCACGTTATGCCAGTCCAGATTGGGCGCAAACACAACGGCCCCGGTCCCGGGGTCCACCTGACCGGCGACACCGATGCCGATCCCGGACATTGAAATCCCGGAGGTGCCTTTGAGCTGCTCGACTCCTTTGACAACCTGAGTTAACACCGCGCTGTAGCCGCCATGCGTTTCGGTGTCATAGCGAAGCAACTCCAGCAGCCGTCCTTCCTCATCGACTGTGCCAAAAGCTATCTTGCTGCCCCCCAGATCGATCCCTATAGCACAATGCATGATATCCATAAGCGCCCCGGTCCAGGCGCAGCACCCGTGAATGAATCGTGGCCCAGCTCATCCTGGGTGCCCTCTGAATCAAGCTTTCCGGATTTTTCCCGGCAAAACTCGAGCACTGAAACCTTTCATCTTTCGCCAGTCCAGCCACTGGTGGCGCGGAATGACCAATACCCCTTCTGCCGTGCGATCCGATACCGAAACCACGATCTCCAGGGACCCATTGTCGAGTTCAACAGACACCATGTCACCGTCGGAAAGCCCCGCTTGCTGCGCATCTTTTGAGTGCATCGACATATACGGTCCAGTGATGCCGCCGTCAAGCGAATCCGACCAGGCCGAGAATTCCGTTGTCCCGAACATCCATTCGACCATTAAAAGTTCTAACCCCTCAGGGTTTTTTGCTTTTTCCCTGGACTCTATACCCCGCAGGGCGTGGAGATTTCCGTTACCGGATTTGCCTTGAAGTATCCTTATCCCATCAACCGGATAATTGTTCGCATCAAACCCCTCAAAGGCCTTGTGCTCCGTTGGGATAAACTCTCCAGGGGAGATTTCGCCCGGTTCGGTATCCTCCATCGGGATGCCCGCAATTTTCCAAAGCGCTTCCCAGGCCGGCAGGTGATCCCCGCCTGGAACAATGTCCCGGTAAACGCGCGGCGGGTGTTCTCCTCCCCAGATCGGTACGCCTCCGTGATGGACCCGCTTCGCAAACTGGGCCCTTCCTTCCTGATTTATAAATGTCGAACCGGTTTCAAAGATTGTGGAAGCCGGATAAAAGATGGAAGCGCGCTTGACCGTTTCAGTCGGAAAGTAATCGATTGCTATCAGAAGTTCGAGTTTTGACATGGCGAGATCGAGTCTTGCCCGGTCCGGATAATAGTGAAAAGGATCGCTCTCCACAACAACCAGCGCACGAACAAGACCCTTTTCGATATCGCCGACAAGGTCCTCAAACGCTTGCCCATCCGCTCCCGAAAGAAGGGCTGAACTGAAAGCGCTCGCCCCCGGCAGCAGATAAAAAATGCCTGCCTGTTTTCCTGTAAAGGCCAGCAACCGGGCGCAGCCGGCGGCAAACGCGGGTGTGCTTTCGCGAGTCACGTCAGTTCCACAAATTATTACCGGTCTTTTACTCAATGCAAGCTGTTCGGCTAGTGGGCCAATTCGGGCTGGAAGCTCACGATCTTCATGGTCTGCGACAAGCGCACCATAAAAGTCCTTTGCGTCTTTTCCGAACGCTGCACGATCCTTTTCGACCGCCTTGGCGACGAGCATGCCCAGGTATAGCTCAATCTCGCCGGGCGCAGCCGGTATATGCTCGGCATTGGAGGGCAGAAGGACCGCGCGTGGATCGATCGTCACAATGGGCGCCTGACTCCTGGACGCCTGCCTGAGCGCGAGCGCGGCCATCCCCCCTTCGTTTAGGGGATCGGCCCCTGCAATGATAACAAAATCCGCTTTCTCGATTTCCCTCATCGATATGGCAATTTCGCCATCAAGCCCCTCAAGGGCTGAGCGGGTCTTACGGAGCTTTGCGGGATCGACAAAAAATACCGGGCCACGCCAGTCTCGTGTCCTGCATATTCGCTTGAGCATGCACTGGGACTCGAGGCTGTTTCGAGTCGAGCCAACCCCGGCAATGGCATTGGGGCCGTATTTTTTCTCAATATTGTCCAGAGACTTCCGCGCTTTTGCAAATGCGGTCTGCACGGAAACGTCGCTCTGTCCAACTCGCGCTGCCCAGGGACGCTCTTTGTGATCGGCGCCGCCATTGGAGTATGAAAATCCGAATCTTCCGGCGTCGCATATAAAATACCCGTTCACATCACGGTTGTAGCGGGCCTCCACCCGCATGACCCCACGGTAATGGGCGTTCCCGACCGTATTACACCCCAGCGAGCAGTGGTTGCAAAGGGAGGGCGCTCTCTGGAGGTCCCATCTGCGCACTTTGAACCGGGCGGTCTTGTCGGTGTAGACGCCCGTAGGGCAGATATCCACCAGGTTTCCTGAAAAAGGGCTCTCGAGATTGCCGTCCGAAAACCTGCCGAAGTAAAGACGGTCCCCGATCTGCATGGGGCCAAGATCTTTGTATCCGGCAAACTCCTGGTAAAACCTCGAACAGCGGTAGCAATGGATGCAGCGGTTCATCTCATGCTGAACGTAAGGTCCCAGGTATTGGTCCCGATACGTTCGCTTACTGCCCCGATACCTGCGGACGCCGTGCCCGCCGGACACTGTTTCGTCCTGCAGCAGGCATTGTCCGCCTTCGTCGCATACGGGACAATCCAGGGGGTGGTTCTTCATCAACAGCTCGATTACTCTTTTGCGAAATTGAACTGCCTCTATATCCGTTGTCGAAACGACCATCCCATCCTGGGCATCTACCATGCAGCTCATCTGCACGCCCTTGAAGGGACCCTGGATAAATTTGACCGCGCACATCCGGCATGCCCCAACCGATCCCAATGCCTCGTGATAGCAGAAGCGAGGAATTATAATGCCCAACCGTTCGGCGGCGTCGATGACTTTGCTGCCCTTTGGGACCTCTACTTCAAGATCGTCAATGACCAGCCTAGGCATGGAAAGGACATCCTTTTTGGCTAATGTGCTGGCGGACTTCGTCTTCAAAAAAATCCAGAAGGCTGATTACCGGCTCTGCTGCCCCTGGGGCAAGAGCGCAATAAGAGTTCCAAACCTCTTTGCACAGTGTCCTCAAATTGGGGATGAATTCTTCTTCCCCCTCTCCATTTTCGATTCTCCACAGCAGGTCGCGCATGTAGGGCAGCCCCTCCCGGCAGGGCGTACACCATCCGCAGGACTCGCGGGCGAAGAATTCCACGAGGTTAAGAGTGGCGCCCACAAGGCAGGTCTTGTGATCGAAAACCATAATGGCGGCTGTACCGAGACGGTTTCCGATGCTCTTCAAATCCTCAAAATCCATCCGGATATCGTAGTGCTCCCTGGTCAGGAACCGGGTCGAAGCTCCCCCGGGAAGGCATGCCTTGAATTCAGAACCCGGAGTCATTCCTCCGCAATGTTCATCAATTATTTCACTCAGCCGGGTACCCATCGGCAACTCGACTGCGCCTGGAACATTCACTTTACCGCTTATGCAGTATAGTTTCGTGCCGGCCCCATTTGGCGTGGCGCTCAAGCCTTTGAACCACTCGGGACCGTTTCGCAGAATGTGAGGGACATTGGCCAGGGTTTCCACATTGTTCACAACAGTCGGCTTGTCCCAGAGACCCTTCTCGGTCGGGTACGGAGGCGGCTTTACAGGGTTTGGTCTTTTCCCCATTATGGCGTTGAGAAGCGCGGACGCCTCCCCGCAAATGTATCTTCCTCCGCTTCGGTGAACGACAATATCAAAACAAAAATCCGTACCCAGAATGTTATTGCCAAGAAAACCCGCCTGCCGCGCATATTCCAACTCGCGCTCAAATATGACGGCGCTGCTTTCGTAAGACGGACGCACGAAAAAGAAAGCCTTGGAAGCCGAAAAAGAATAACCGGCCAGGGTCATTCCCTCGATTACGCAGTGCGGGTCTACATGGATCAGCATGCGGTCTTTAAATGTTCCGGGCTCCATCTCGTCGCCGTTTGCTACAAGGTAGCGGGGAAAAGCGCCCGAGTCCGGCACCGCAGCCCATTTCTTACCGGCCGGAAAACCGGCGCCGCCTCGGCCCAGCAGGCCCGATTCACTCACCAGCCGTATGATCTCTTTGGGAGAAATCCCTCCGCCGATGAACTTTTCGAGCGCCTGGTACCCGCCGCTTTCGCGGTACTCCTCCAGGGTCGCCACCCGGTTCGGTTTCCTATTTTTGAACAGTACCTGGGGATATTTCCCCATTACTCACTCCTATTGTGGAAGCAGATAAGGTCAGTGAACAGTGAGCGGTGAGCAGTGAACAGAAAAAACAATCTTTTCGCCTCCTGCTCCTTCCTCTTTGTTTCCCGCTTCCTGCTTCTCGCTTCCTGCCCTTAAGCTATTCCCATTCGTCACATTCGGCTTCCTGAGCCAGCTTGTCAAGAATTCGGCCGATCTTTTCCGGAGTCAGCTTTCCATATACCCGCTTGTTTATCACCATTGCCGGAGCACGGTCACAATAACCGATGCAGCAGACCGGCAGAAGCGTGAAGAGCCCGTCCGGACTGGTCCCCCCCATGGGAACGCCGGCCCGCGCGCTTATGTAGTCGATTACTCGCTGGTGGCCCTCCAGCCAGCACACCGTGCTGTCACACACCTTGATCACATATTTGCCTACGGGACTGCGGTATATATAATCGTAAAAGGTGGCAAGCTCCTCCAGCTCCAATGGCGTCATGCCCAGCAGCGCCGACGCTTCGACCATGGCTTCATCGCTCATCCAGCCCTGGAGTTCCTGTATTTCAAACATTACATCTACGGCTTTTTCACGGGGCGATTCCGCTTCTGCAATCATTTTCTGGAGCTTGAGTTTCAATTCATCCGGAAGCATGTTGGTTTCTGGTTTCCAGTTTCGAGTTTTTAGTTTTAGTTACCAATGTACTATGATGTGCCCTGGCGACGAATATGAGCCGGGAAAGTAATTTATTGAAATTCTTTCATATTACATGACTTTGCATTATTTTGGGTCAACTGAAAACTAAGTCTGTGCCGGTAAAAGTCAAGAAAACAGAGATCGGAGATCGGATGTAAGAGGTAAGAAGCTCCGTCATCCGCACTCCGTCTTCCGTCCTCCGTCTTCCGTCCTCCGTTTGGGCCTGAAGGAGAACTCATGACACCCGCAGAAGCCTACCGGTGGCTGCTCGATTACTCCAAAACCACCGCTTTATATGAATCGATGAAAAGCCTGCTCAACTGGGACCAGCGCACATATCTGCCCAAAGGAGGCCATTCACATCGGGCGCAACAAATTGCGGCAATTACAGCCCTTCTTCACAGGCGTGCAACGGACCCCGGGTTCGCAGAAATGCTTGCGAAGGCCGAAGCCTCGCAAATCCCCGGCCAACCGCTGTCCGATGAAGCCGTGAATCTTCGTGAATGGAGAAGAAAATACGACCGCGCAACCAGGATACCGGAACCGCTCGCAGTCGAACTGTCAAAGGCGGCCTCGCAGGCAGAGCTTGCATGGCAGAGCTTGAGGCGCGAAAATGACTGGAATGGTTTTCTTCCTTACCTCGAGCAAATCATAAGTCTCAAGCGGCAGGAGGCTGCCGCGCTCTCTACCGGCGGAGAAGAGATTTACAATGCGCTGATCGAAGATTTCGAACCGGGTGAAAACGCGAAAAGTATCGAGGTGCTCTTCGACAAGTTGGCGGACGCGACTTTCCAATTACTCGAAAAGATCGAAGCCGCCCCCCGAAAACCCGACCCCGCCGCCTTGCAGGGTGATTCGCCTGAGTCCGTGCAGAAAACCTTCATCATGGAAATAATCGCTCACATGGGCTACGACCTTGCCGCAGGCAGGATAGACTGCTCGGCCCATCCTTTTACCTCGAAGATCGGACCGGGAGATGTTCGCATCACTACCAGGTTCGATCCGAACTCGTTTGTCATGGCCCTTTTCAGTTCGATTCATGAGGCAGGACACGCCCTGTACGAGCAGGGGCTTCCGGCCGAACACTGGGGGACCCCGCGCGGCAGGTCGATATCAATGGCGATCCACGAATCTCAGTCGCGCATGTGGGAAAATATGGCTGCAAAGTCCCCCGGGTTCTGGAAACATTTTTATCCTTTAGCCTGCAAGCACTTCCCATGGCTGAACAAAATCGATATCGACAAATTCCTCTTCGCCCTGAACGAGGTGCGTCCAAGCCTGATTCGCACCGAAGCAGATGAGCTTACCTACAACCTTCACATCATTATGCGATTTAAACTGGAGAGAATGCTGATCGGAGGCGGACTGGAACCCGAGAACCTTCCAGAAGCCTGGAACACCGGGATGAAACGATACTTCCTGCCGCTCCCGGACGACTACTCGAGCGGCGTAATGCAGGACATACACTGGCCGGCGGGAGCATTCGGCTATTTCCCGAGCTATGCCCTTGGAAACATGTATGCAGCGCAGTTTTACGCACAAGTGGAAAAGAACCTGGGCAATTTGCAGGAAATGTTCGAGGCGGGTGATTTCGGTCCTTTTCTCGGATGGTTTCGGCAAAACGTTCATTCGCAGGGCAGCCGCCATCTTCCGCGCAACCTGGTTAAGGCCGCTACGGGAGAAGACCTCAATGCGGATTACCTGATCGGTTATCTTAAACTAAAGTATGGCAGGCTGTACGAATTGTGACCGGCAAATCAAGACCAAGGTTTATTCCACTTTTGCGGTTTCCTTTTCATGCATCTGGGGTCGGGATCGGACCAAATCAAGGGCTTATTTCTATTGAATAAAGTCATCATGCACCCCCCTTGTGGGGCTTAGAGTGCTGATTTTGGCGTCAAAAAAAAGCCAGTTTAGCATGCCGAGTGAGGTAAGGTGTCCTTCGCGGGCAAAACCTCGCGGTAACACAGGGTGGGCCACTCCGTATCTTCGGAATTAATCGAAAACGCATTCCCGCTTTCGTGCCCCATCAGCCGTCACAGGCTGAAAAAACAATGGAGCCGGCCTTATTTTCCCTGAAAATCTGTCCGCTGTCTTCGAGATATCTCAAATGGGCAACTGCCTCTGCGGTGGCGAAATACTTCTGAGACGCCGGGAAGGCTTCCCATGAATCGCACTCGATATCCCAGGTCATCATGGATGCAACCTCGTAAGCATTCTTCGGGCCTTGCTTCAAAATGGAGAGGGCTTCTTCGAGTCTGCTCCTATGATGCTCTTTCAATTCCGTTATCCTGCTCCTGCAATTTCCTAAAGCGCCCCTGTGTCCGGGCAACACCAGATCGACCTGCATGCCGTAAATCTTGTCAAGGCTGGCAAGATAGCTTTTCAGAGGATTTCCCTTCTCGGTCCAGCATGTGATGTTCGGCGTTATATCAAAGAGAATATGGTCCCCCGACACAAGGACCTTCTTTTCGGGTTCGTACAAACAGGTATGGCCTCTCGTGTGCCCTGGCGTCGCAACGGCCTGGAAGCAGTAGCCGCCGTACCGGAACGTGTCCCCCTCATCTACCGCGCTCGCTTCCGCCGGGACATCAATGCCATACTTATAAGCCGGGTGGTTACTGAGAGCCGCCTGAAGCTCCTTTGCCGAAAGACCGTTCAGCCCGGCAAAGCCGATAATCGCATCCCAGCCGATCCAGTTCTCCATGTACTCCTTATCCGGCCGATTGATATATACGGTTGAAGTGTCTTTAGCCAGTATCGGCGCAAGGCCGATGTGATCCGCGTGCATGTGAGTGATATAGAAGTCGGTCTTTTTCAGGTCCACCTCGATTTCACCCAGGCCGGCCTGCATGGCTTCCAGGCACTCCCTTCGATTCAACCCGGTATCAATGACCAAGTTCCTGTCGGGACCTTTTATCACATAGGAGTTGAGCCACCCCAGGGGACTTCCCGGCAATGGGATTTTTATCAGGTATAGATTGGGCAAGATCTCTTCAACCATACAAGCGGGCCTCCATTCTGTCTGAATCTCCTGTAACCTGAGCACTCATGCTATGCTCCCCGGTCTATAGTCGAGAGCCGGAAAAATTGAAAGGTCTTGTTTCGTTCCCTATTCGCTCGCAGCGAATCACGCGCCTGAAATTGTCACGCAGAAAGACCTGGACAATTATCGAGTTTTCCTTGCAACCGTGCCGAGATCGTGGCTTAATTCCTTGGCGTCAACGCCGAAGAGAAAGGACTATTTTACACTAATAATCTGTACCATATCAAATCGGGGTAAACCGTCAGAGCAATTATCCAAAGGAGGGGCTAACATGATAAAGGGTTTTATCGGCATAGCGGCATCGCTGTGCCTGGTTCTATGTGTTTCTTTTGCCTTTGCCGCCGAGCAGGTTGTGCCGTATGACCTGGATGCCGTCACCACGCCGGCGCCTGCAAGTCCGTACTGCTTTTTGCAGCCGTCATTTAGCACGGGCTTCTCTGAAGCCGGAGCGGCCAACTACCAATTCAATTTTTTAGCCTCGACAGGGCTGGCTGGCGTCAGTAGCCTGAATTTGAGGACCCCGGCGTTTCCCGGGTTCTATCTTGCCGGCGATCTGCCTTATGCCGTGAACGACCGTCTCAAGGTGACCCTTGGGGCTCGTTGGGCGCCGGGCTATAATAGCGGGACGGGACAGGAGACCTATACTCAGCCCTTTCCTTTCGCCGAATTCGGCAGAGGTTGGGCTTCGGGGGACAGCGACTGGGTAACGGCCGACCTGCTGGCATCGTATGCCTTCGTAAAAAACTGCTCGTGCCTTAAAGATTTTTCGATCGTAGCCGGTTTCCGCTATGATTACCACAATATGGGCCTGAGCGACCCTATCTTCAACCCTCTTGTCGTCAACGGCAAGGCAAGCGACACGATTGGCCTTACTACCCAGACCTACGAGCCCGTACTCGGTTTAACCGCGACCTTGCCCGGTTACAAGTGCGGCATCTTCGGTGGCGATATCAAGCTCGGAGTGCTTGGCAGTCCCGTTGTCTTTGGCAACGTGGATTACCGCGAGACGTTCGGCGCAGTCCAGCCCTACGCTCTTATATCAGTTAACGGGAATCTTAACGCCGCTCAGACTGAATTTTTCTGTATTTCCGCCGAGGCTACCGCAGTCTCGTGGAAAATGTGCTCAGGACTTCAGGCGACTGTTTCTATTTTCGCCGACTATACCAAGTTTTACGGGGCAGGCAACTTGGCGGGGCAGGTAACAGTTTCCGGCATCCCAGGCCCCGTAGAGACCAGCGCTGTCGGCTTCGCGATGGACCCGAGTGTGCTCACCGCCGGGCTCAAATTCGCCCTGGCTTTCTAATCATGTGAGGCCTCCCGCGCTCCAAAGAACCCAAAGACTTCTTAGCCTATTTCGAATCTGCAAAAAACCCCCTTTGTTGGGGGTTTTTCTTCGCCCTTTGCCCTTTGCCCTTCACTTTTCACTCATCACCTTTCACCTTTCAACCTCCCCCCCTCCCCGCTTCCTGCTTCTCGCTGCTCGCTTCCCGTGCTATAATCCCACACGAACACGCAGATCTTTTCCAAACATTGATTTCACATTCAGCTCAAGCGCACCCTCTCATCGAAAGGACGTTCCCATGAAACCGGGGGAATCAGTTCTCTTCCTCTCAACGTTTTGCGTGCTCTTTCTTATTTCGGCGGTCCTGGGAGGCTGCGAATCGGAGCAGCCAAGAAGCGGTTCCGGATCTCAAACCGCCGGGGTCTCTGAATCTGAAATACTAATCGGCTCTTCCTGCCCGCTTTCCGGCCATGCATCTTCCCTGGGAACGCAGGCCATTCACGGCGTTCAAACCTATCTCAATCAGGTGAACGATCTGGGAGGCGTAAACGGGCGCCATATTCGTCTGATCGCATATGACGACGCTTACGATCCCGCCCTGTGCATCTCAAATACTCAGAAGCTGATCACCGAAGACAGAGTATTTGCCCTGACCTCTTACGTGGGGACCCCGACGGCGGCAAAGGTCGTGCCGATGGTCCAGGAGGCCGGAATTCCACTGGTCGGGATATTGTCTGGCGCCAGGGTCCTTCGTGAACCGTTTCAGCGCTACATCATAAACATCAGGGCTTCATATTACGAGGAAACAGGCCACCTCATCGACCACTTCGTGCAGGACCTGGGGATAACCCGTGTTGCGGTTTTCTACCAATATGATGAATTCGGGTTCGACGGCCTTACCGGTACGGAGATTGCCCTCCAGAATCACGGGTTGAAACCGGTGGCCAAAGCTTCCTATATCCGCGGAACCATGGACGTGGAGGAGGGTGTAGATCTGATCTGCGGTTCGGACGCCGAAGCGGTGGTCATGATCGGCACCTATGGTCCGTGCGCGAAGTTCGTCACGCTTGCAAAACAGCGTAAAAGCGCAATGATCTTTCATGCGGTATCTTTTGTGGGCACGGAGGAACTGGCAAAAATACTGGGGCCTGAAGCAGAGGGTATAATAATAACTCAGGTGGTTCCGCCGCCCTGGGAGACGGTGCTTCTTCCGGCCGCAGGTGAGTACACCCGGCTCCTTTCGCGCTATTTCCCCGAAGAAAAGCCTTCTTTCCTGGGGTTCGAAGGATTTCTCAATGCGATTGTGCTCGCGGAAGGTCTGAAGCGTGCAGGCAGGGACCTTACCAGAGATAGGTTGATCGATTCGATTGAAGGAATTCGTCAATTTTCACTTCAGATAGCCAATCCCCTGGATTACAGTCCGACCGACCACCAGGGTCTCAGGTACGTTTATTTTACTCAGATAAGGGATGGAAAACCCTCCCTGATCACAAACTGGGAGCAGATCAAAAAAGAACGCTCCGTTCCCGGCGTCACCCACACCGAAATCGTCTTCGGCTCCTCGCTGGCGCTGAGCGGGAATGCTTCCTATCTGGGGACCCAGACGATCCGGGGCGCCCTGGCATATCTGAACCACGTCAACGACAAGGGCGGGGTCCACGGCCGCCACATCAGACTGATCGGCTACGATGACGCCTGCGAGCCGGAAATTTGTGAGCGCAACACCCGGCGTCTGATAGAAGACGACAAAGTATTCGCTCTCACGTGCTATGTCGGGACACCCACTGCGGTCAAGGTTTTACCGATGATCCAGGAGGCGAAAATCCCGCTGATCGGAGTTTTTAGCGGCGCCACTGCTCTTCGCGAACCATTCCAACAATACGTGCTCAATATAAGGGCCTCCTGTCACCAGGAAATAAGAGATGTCATTGATAATATGGTAAAGCGCAGCGGATTCACGAAAATCGCCGTTTTCTATCAGGAGGACGAATACGGGCATGACGGCCTAACAGGCGCTAAACTGGCTTTGAGCAAGTATGGTCTTGAACCCGTTGCCACCGGTGGTTATCAGCCAGGCGCCGCTGAAATCGAGCAGGCATTCGAACAGATCCTGCCGGCCGATCCGCAGGCGGTCATCCTGATTGGCACATACGAACCTTGCGCCGGATTCATCAAGCTCGCAAAGCAAAAACGGATGGGGCGGCTTTTCCATAACGTATCGTCAGTAGGCGCCGAGGAACTGGTCAAAAAGCTGGGTTCGGATGCACAAGGCGTGATCATCACGCAGGTGGTGCCGCCACCGTGGGAGACCGCCCTGCTGCCGGCTGCACAGGAATACAGCGTTCTGCTGGAGCGCTATTTCCCCGGAGAGACACCCAGTTTCGCGGGATTCGAGGCGTTCGTTAACGCCAAGGTCCTCGTCCAGGCCCTGTGGCGAACAGGTCGCGAGGTAACCAGGGAAAAGTACATCGAAGCCATCGAGCAGATGGATTTCTACTCTCCTGGAATCGGCTCCAATATCAATTTTGGGAAGCTCGACCACCAGGGTCTGCACGATGTTTACCTGACGGCGGTACGTAACGGAAGGCTCGCCCTTGTGAAAGACTGGTCGGAAATTGACAAAACCAATGCCCGCCCGGCAGCCGGGCAAGGTCGCATGCCGCCTGCGCGCCCATAATGTAAAGGAAGTGGGTTGCTGCCCGGAGAACTGGCTGAAAGCGCCATGAAGATGGCCTTTTTCGCGCCTCAGGCCTGAAGCCGGGTTTGCACCGGAAGATGCCGTAACCATGAGACTGTTTCAGAGGCTGAGCTTCAAAAGCAAATTGCTGTTCCTGATTCTCGCCATGGTGATCTTCATTGGCGGAACCATGGGGCTCCTTATCCGGACAGTGGTCTTCCCGTACCTCGTGCGTGAAATAGATCTCCGGGGCCAGAACGCCGCCCGGAGGCTGGCCGAGAATGCACGCGCGTCCATCCTGCAGCGTGACAGGGTTCGATTGACAGCCATCATTTTCCAAGAGAAGTCGATCGATAAGAACATCTCCCATATTGTTGTTACTGACGAAAACGGAAAAGTTCTGGCCCACACCTTTCTCGACGCTGTGCCCCCTGATGCGCTCTATGCCGACAACGGTTCTGCTGAGTTGAAGCCGGCACAGGCAGGGTTGTGGTCCTTTCTCACAAGACCCCTGGGGCAGAGCCAAATCCTGCTGCCCGTTTTCGAAGGACTTCACCAGATCGGCGCCATTAGAGTGGGACTGCATCCGCAGTATATGGACAGGCTCATTTTTGAGCTGAGAATCTACAACCTGGTGTTTATTGGATTTGTAATGCTGGTGGGCCTGCTTTTCGGATTATATCTGTCCCGAATCATAACCAGGCCTGTGCTGACCCTCACTGCATTTGCCCGGGAAATCAGCCTTGGCAATCTCAACAAACGGTTGTCGCTCGGCAATCGCATAAACTGCAAGGAAGTGCTGGAATGCACCCAATACAGTTGCCCGGCCTACGGCAACCAAACACTGCGGTGCTGGTTTATCGACGGCACCTGCATGAGCGAGGGGCCATCCAACTTTCCCGACAAAATGGAAACCTGCAAAAGTTGTCCCGTTTACACGGAAACGTCAGGAGATGAGATCATCCAGCTTGCGGATACCTTCAATCATATGACCAGCCGGCTGAGCACTTCCGAGCAGGAACTGAGGAACTCCGAGATTCGCTACCGCTGGCTTTTCAACAGCGGTCCCCACCCGGTTTTCATAGTTTCCGCCGAAACCTGTCTCATACAGGACGCAAACGACCGTGCCGCCGACATCTACGGAATCGAAAAAAAACGGCTGATAGGCATGAGGTTTACGGACCTGATGTTCGAGCAGCATCGCGAAGAAATCCGCGCGGCTTTCCGCAAATCTCGACACGCAAGCGCCTGCTCCCTGATTCCGAAGATACGCCATCAGAAACGTGAGGGGGGCCTGCTTTGGGTCAACATTTATTTTTGTCCCGACAGTCATGCGGGGAAATCCGACCTGGTTGTAACAACTGCAGATATCTCGGATTTTATCGAAGCGGAAACCCAGCTTATCCAGGCCGGGAAGATGGCCACCCTTGGTGAAATGGCCACCGGCGTCGCACACGAACTTAACCAGCCGTTGAACGCAATCAAGCTCGGAAGCGAGTACCTGTTGAAGATGACCGAAAAGGGACAACCCCTCGACAGGGAAGACCTTGACGAGTTGGCAGACGACATGAGCCGGGAAGTGGATCGCGCGGCGGGAATAATAAACCACCTCCGCCAGTTCGGACGCAAAAGTGAAGTGGTGGCGCATCGGGTAGATATCAACAAATCCATTCGCGGAGTTTTTACGATCCTGGGGCAACAACTGAAGGTGCACGGTATCGAGGTGAAGCTCGACCTGGACGAAAACCTACCCCCAATTATGGCTGATCAGAACCGGGTAGAGCAGGTTTTCGTCAATCTGGTCAATAATGCCCGCGACGCCATGCTGGACCGCAAAACAGCCGTGCATGCCGCACCGAATGTATTGACCGTCAAGTCTTTTTCGGAACAGGGCCGTGTGACGGCCACTGTGAGCGATACGGGTCCCGGCATACCTGAGTCGATCGCCGGAAGGCTTTTCGAACCTTTCTTTACAACCAAGGAGACCGGAAAAGGCACCGGGCTGGGACTCTCCATAAGCTACGGGATCGTTCGGGATTACAAGGGCACTATCTATTTCACAACAAGTGATGAAGCCGGGGCCACTTTCATAGTGAGCTTTCCCGAGGCGCCGGGGGAATGAGCGATGGACCGGACCGAACCAGGTAAGAAACTGCTTGTAATTGACGACGAGCCGTCCACCCTCAAGATGCTTCGGCGGCTGCTGGGCGTTTATGGTTACTCTGTTCTGACGGCCGGGAGCGGAGAAGAGGGGCTGGAGGTTTTCCGAAACGAACGTCCTCCGCTGGTCATCACAGACATCAGAATGCCCGGAATGGACGGAATCGAAGTCCTAAGGCATCTAAAAGAAATCAGTCCGGAAGTGGAAATGATCGTGATCACAGGGCATGGAGACATGGAACTCGCTGTCCGTTCACTTCGCAATTCGGCTTCCGACTTCATCAACAAGCCCATTAGGAGGGAGGCCCTCGAAATTGCCCTCCAGCGGGCGGAAGAAAAGATAGAGCTCAAAAGAAAAATTAGAGATCATGGTCAAGAGTTGGAGTCCAGGGTGGAGAAGGCCACGGCCGATCTATCCCATCAGTGCCGCCGCCTCGAGGTACTGCTCAAAATAGGTAAACAGGCCGGAGAAATCCCGACCTACGGGAAGATGTCCGAATTTTTGCAGGAAAAAATCGAATCCACTACGGGCCTCAAGTGCCCACGGATTATGGTTCTTAACTCCATCGGAGACGGACTCATCGGAGGCCATTCCAATTCAAGGCAGCCAAAGGGTTCGGCCCTGGTCGCCGAAATGATAAAGGGACTGAGTGGTGGCCGGCAGCTTCTGACTTCGCAGGAGCTTGAAAAAATACAATTGCCTGTCGAGGCCGCAGACCAAAAGAGCGTTACAATGCTTCCGATCGACACGGAGGAAGGAGACACTGTCGGGGCCGCACTGGTCGTTTCTTCCGGTGAAAGGGAAGAGGAGGACCTGAAATTTGCCGGACTGCTTCTGTCTCTGGTTGCTGGAGCTCTGCGCCGCGCAGTCGTGCAGGAAGAGGAAATAAGCAATCTCAGGCAGATCGTGGAAAAGGAAAAATTCGGAAATATGATCGGCAGACACGAAAAGATGCGCCGAATATTTAACCTCATCTCCAACGTCGCCGCATCAGACGCAACTGTCCTGGTGCTCGGCGAGAGCGGCACCGGAAAGGAACTGGCCGCCAGGCGCGTACATGAGCTTAGTTCGCGAAGCTCGGGTCCCTTCATAGTGCTCGATTGCGCTGCCTATCCGCAGACGCTGCTCGAGGGCGAGATGTTCGGCCATGAAAAGGGTGCTTTCACAGGCGCCGTTCACGCCCGCAAAGGTTTGTTCGAACTCGCCCAGGGAGGCACCCTGTTTCTTGATGAGGCAGGCGATATCCCCCTGCCCTCGCAGGTGAAGCTCCTTCGGGCGCTCCAGTTCAAAGAATTCCACAGGCTGGGCAGCGAGACCGTCACCAGGGTTGACGTTCGTGTAATTGCGGCCACGGCCCGTGACCTGCGCCAGGAAATCGAACGGGGAACTTTTCGTGAGGACCTTTATTACCGTCTCCACGTGATCCCTATCATAATGCCCCCTCTTCGAGAGAGGCTCTCGGATCTGCCCCTGCTGGTTTCCCACTTTCTGGAGCGCCTTAGCGGCGGATCGACAAAGAAAAAAATTCACCGGGATGCTATGCAGGTTCTGTTTAACCACAATTGGCCCGGAAATATCCGGGAGCTCGAAAACGCCATCGAACACGCCTTCATACTGTGCGGAACCGACGGTATAAAGGCTGCCGACCTTCCGGCCTACCTGCATGGATACAGAAAATCTTCACGCTCGGCGTCTGACGGGCTGGAGCATGTTGAACGCAGCCACGTGATAAAGGTTTTGCAGGAGTGCCGGGGCAATAAAATAATGGCCGCAAGACGGCTCAAGATAAGTCGCAGCACGCTCTACAGAAAACTCGGGCAGTTCGATATTCAATAGCTGACTTCCAGCCCTTTTCTAATCCCAGAATTAGTTGCGGTCGGACAGGTGTCCTGTTATCGGACATATAACCGCCTGAATTTGCTAATTTAACTGGCAGCAGGCCAATCATGTCCAATCCTGAGACAGTTTCCTTGCCCCGGCTTGAGCCTCCACTCTCATCTCCCTTCGGCACTTTATCCTGTTAATCCAATTACTTAACATATCATCCCCCCAACTGGCACGATGCTTGCCTCTTCAGGTAGGCGTAGTAAACAACATTTGCAAAAACGCAAAACAGTAAAGGGGATAGTCATGAGAACACACGTTACAACAGGCGAAAGGGTGGCAAGCGTGATCATCGGAACGGCCCTCTCTATTGTTGGGTTGATCTTGATCGCACTGGGCCTGACGTTTCTGCCGATAATCGGAATTATTGTAGCTTTCCCCGTGCTGGCTCTTGCATTCTACTTCTTCAGGCCGGGCAAGTGGGTGATTACCGCTGAGACAGATGCGGCGACGGAAACCGACACCGAGGAGTCCATGGCTGCATAGGCCGACACATACCCTGAGCACTGTGGTGCTGCAATAACAGGTTCAAGCCTTCCGGAACGAGCCGGCGGCAGACAACGGCAATCCAGTGCATCATGAGCGGGCGGTTGAAAGAGATTCAGCCGCCCGCATCATTTTTTATCGCTCGAATTTGTATGGAAAACACGCGATTTTTCGCACGGCTTACATGCAAGCATCATTCTGAGATGGAAAATATTTTCCCGCGAAGGTATAAAGGCAAGGCAAAGGATATTCGTAAAGTGATGTTTTGCTCCTCAGCGCGTTGGAGTGTGCCCGCGAAGCTTATCTTTGAACCCAAATAGCAGGCGGACGGCAATGATAGCACCCGTCATCTTGTCCGGTGGTGTGGGATCCAGGTTGTGGCCCCTTTCAAGGGAGCATCTGCCAAAACAGTTGATGCCGCTTCTGGGAGGTGAACACTCCCTGTTTCAGAAAACCCTTGTCCGCCTGTTGAAAATTGCCGGAACGGCGCCCCCCATAATTGTGTGCAACGAAAGTCACCGCTTCATGGCGGCTGCACAGGTTCAGGCGCTTAACATGACTTATTCTGATATCATCCTTGAACCTGTCGGCCGAAACACATGCCCGGCAATTACCGTGGGGGCGCTGGCCGCTATGAAAAACGGCGAAGACCCCGACCTGCTTGTTCTTCCAGCGGACCATCTCATCCGGGAAGATGACCTTTTTGCACCGGCTGTTTTGAAGGGAACCGAACTTACATCGGATGGCAAAATAATAACTTTCGGGATCGTTCCCGATCGGCCTGAAACCGGTTACGGGTACATCCGCAAAGGGCAATCTGTTCCAGGGCAGTCAAACGCAAACGCCTGGGTGGTTCGCGAATTCATTGAGAAACCGGACTATGAAAAAGCATGCTCCTATGTGGATTCAAAAGAGTACCTCTGGAACAGCGGCATGTTCATGTTCAGGGCCTCAGTGTTTCTTGAGGAACTGGGCCGGCTTGCGCCTGAAATTCTCGCTGCCTGCCGCGATTCATACGAAAAGGCCCGGCGGGACCTGGACTTTATTCGTCTTGAAGAGGGCGCCTTTGCCTCATGTCCGAATATTTCCCTGGACTATGCGGTTATGGAAAAAACGCCGCATGCAGTCGTAATTCCCCTGACAGTGGGCTGGAGTGATGTTGGGAGCTGGCTTTCACTTCATGAGGTGTGCGAAAAAGACGAGCGCCGCAACGTTGTCACGGGAGATGTTTTACTGGAAGATGTCCGCAACTGCTATATCCATTCGGAAAACAGGCTCATCGCGGCCCTCGGCATAGAAAACCAGATCATCATCGAGACAAAGGACGCAGTGCTGGTTTCATCGATGGAACGTTCTCAGGATGTTAAGCTGATTGTCGGCAGACTCAAAAAGCAAATGAGAGAGGAGGCGCTTTCTCATTCCCGGACGTACCGTCCATGGGGGTCTTACGAGTCTGTCGATACCGGTGATCGCTTCCAGGTGAAGCGTATAACCGTAAATCCCGGCGCCTCTCTTTCTCTTCAGATGCATTACCACAGAGCGGAACACTGGGTCGTGGTAAGGGGAACCGCCCGCGTAACAAAGGGCGATGAGGAATTCCTGCTCAATGAAGACCAAAGCTCATACATTCCCTGGGGCACGCGGCATCGCCTGGAAAACCCCGGCAAAATACCTCTGGAACTAATTGAGGTCCAGTCCGGCAGCTATTTGGGAGAAGACGATATCCGTCGGTTTGACGATAAATACGGACGTGCTGATTGAGTATTCAATTTTCGATTTGCCCGCCATGAACTCTTCGAGTCGGCCCCTGCCGCAAGTTGTATCCTGCTCTTTTTGACCGCTTGGCGATCTGGTCTTTGGCTCCGGAATAATTTGCAATTCCATGTAGACTTCAGGACCTGTTTTAACGTCTATATTATTCAACATGAGACGGCAGAGTCATGCCTCGCTTCAGGAATGAAGCACGGGTAATGATGGTTGTTGAAAATATTGGTCTAACCTGATATTTGCTAACATTAGTTTGAACGCTTTTCGGATTTTTGCCCGATCCAAAGAGGAGTTAAGCATGAAAACATGGGAATTGTTATCGAAGATTCTCGCAATTGGATCTGTAGTGGTCCTCATCGGAGGTTGCGCCACAACACCTTACGGCCCTTACTACACAGCTAACCCACCCCCTGCCCCTGTCGAGTTGAACCAGGCCCCAACGGGAAATGAAGCCAATGATCTGGCCGTCGGCCCGACGGATCGTTTATATTTAATGCACGTCGATAACCGGACCCCTTTCGGAGTGCGTTTTCCTCAGACTCATCAGGTCCTTTATGAGAAAGGATATGACCAGGTAAGAAGGCAAGGGGAAGCTGATTTTTCACTTGATATTTCGCTGATCGCGGAAGCTCGGGACAACCCGGACGTAAGGGCCGAACACCTTTTAGGTGGAGCGGTTCTCGGCGCAGCAACAGGCGCGCTCATTGGCGCGGCGCTCCACGCTCCGGCTACCGGGGCGGCTATCGGAGCGGCGAGCGGCGGCGCCCTTGGGCTGGCCTCTCCAGCGGACACTCCCATGATCAGGATCGATATTCATACCCAGAGTTTCCGTGACCAGACTGTCTCGTCTAAGAGCGTCGTGCTGGATATGGCGCATGTTCCGCCCTATGATGTCCCTCGTGCAATCGATATTCAAATTTCGAGAATGCTGCAGCCCCTTCCGCCTAGATAGCGTCCATCCGGAAACACCGGGACAAATTCCACGCCCCGCGAGGCGCGGCGGTCCCACCGCCCCCCAGGCGCTTTGAGCTGTCTTACGAAAAGACCCCGTGCCGATTCGAATCGACAGGGGGTCTAATATGGTTGGAATGAATTCTTCTCTGCACATCGGCCGGTGCAGGCGAATTAACCGCTCGGGCTTAACGGGCAATTCTTTCTTTATGAAGGCCGGTTGCAAAGTTGGGCTGGAGCGGGATGGCTACGGCCATCCCGCGTTTGTCCGGATATACGCAATAGCGGGCAACTGCCTCGGATTTCCCCTCAGACCGTCTACTTCTGCCCGGCCCTCTGAAAAAGATGCTTAACCTGCGAGAAGCCCATCTTGCGGCGAAGCATGCCTAGCTGATCCTGGAGCGGGATTTCCTTCGGACACATGTCCTCGCATCCCAGAAGCCCGAGGCAGCCGAAGATTCCGTCGTCGTTTCCCACTACCTCGAAATACTCATCGTTGCTTCTCTCGTCGCGAGGGTCCATCATAAACCGGGCAACCCGGTTGAACGCGGTCGCTCCCATGAAGCCATCGGGCAGCATGTTCGCCTTTCCGCAGGCGGCCACACAGCAGCCGCATTCGATACAGCGCTCGAGTTCGTAAATCTCCTCGGCGAGCGCGTTATCCATCCGCGCTTCTTCCTCGTTTGGCTTGAATACCTTATCGGTATGGACCCACGACTGCACCTTCTCGTTCATCCCGCGGAACCACGTACCCGTGTCGACCGAGAGGTCCCCGATCAGCTTGAATACAGGCATCGGCATCAGCGTGATCTCGCTGGGCAGCTTCTTGGTCTTGGTATGGCATGCAAGGTCGGGCCGCCCGTTTATCATCATGGCGCATGAGCCGCAAATGCCCGCCCTGCACATGAAATCGAACATGAGGGTTGGGTCCTGTTCTTCCCTGATGCGGTTAAGAACAATGAAAAGAGTCATGGCAACGGTTTCCTCGAGATAATACGCATCCATGTGCGGAACCGAAGCCGGGTCCTCCGGGTTAAATCTGAATATGTTGAACTTTAGGTTCCTTCCCATCAAAACACCTCTCGCTTAGGCTAGTTGGTTTCCGGCTTTTGAATGCAGATCTCGGGGTCTTCGGTACAGATTATCTTTGAAGAACCGTACCCTCTCTCACCTGGCGGAAGCTCCCAGACCTTTGAAGGCTTCTCGTATTCGAGGGTCGGCAGCGTGTCTTTTTCACTCTTCCAGTAAGCCAGAGTGCGCTTCAACCAGTCTCTGTCATTGCGTTCCGGGTAGTCTTCGCGTGCATGCGCTCCACGGCTCTCGGTTCTCATCAGCGCCCCGTAAGCGATACACAGCGCGAGCCGAAGCATTCCCGGCACTCGCAGGGCCACTCCCAGTTCGGGATTTGGACCGTGTGTGCTGGTGGAGCGAAGACCCATATTTTTCGAACGCTCATAGATCACCTGCAGCTTATCGACGGCAGCCTGGAGATCCTCTTGCTTGCGGAAAATACCTACCCCGTCCATAAGCGCATCACCCATCGCCGCACGGAGATCGTAGGCGCTTTCTTTTCCACTCCCGCCAATGAGCCTCTTAATTCTTTCCTGCTGCGTCTTGACCGCATCCTGGACAACGGCGGTTTTGAATTCACCCCGGTAGCCCTGCAGGAATTCCACTATCTTTTCGCCCACGATCCTTCCGGCCACGATGGTTTCCGCCAGTGAGTTCCCACCAAGACGGTTAAACCCGTGCATATCCCAGCACGCCGCCTCGCCCGCCGAATAAAGGCCCTTGAGACCGTAAGCGGCGCCATCTTTATTGGTGCGAACCCCGCCCATGCTGTAATGCTGGCATGGTCGAACCGGGATCATCTGGGTAATCGGGTCAACATCAAGAAACTCATTGCAAATTTCCTCGACCTCGCGAAGCTTGGTCTTGATGTGATGCGCGCCCAGATGGCGGATGTCCAGCCACAAGTGCGGGCCGTAAGGGCTCGGCACCCCTTTACCGATCCTCATATGATGAAACATCCATCGGGAAACGACGTCCCGCGAAGCCAATTCCTGTTTGCCGGGCTCGTAAATGTGCATGAATCTTTCTTCATTGACGTCCTTGAGCGTCCCCCCGTCACCTCGGCATCCTTCGGTTACCAGGATGTTTGTGGGTACGATTCCCGTTGGGTGGAACTGCACGGCCTCAGGGTTCCCAATGGGAACAAGTCCGGTGTCAAGCGAGACTGCGCCGCCGTCACCCCAGCATATTACCGCGTTGGTGCTTTCGCGGTAAATTTTGCCGTAACCGCCTGTGGCAATCAACGTCGCTTTGGCCAGGTATGTCCTCAGCTTGCCTGTCTTGAGGCAGCGGGCCACTACGCCCGTGCAGGTCGTGCCGTCATGGATCAGGGACAGCACTTCAATCCTGTCGTGAACGGTTACGCCCAGGCGAACGACTTCATTGTCCATAGTAAAAAGAAGAGTATGGCCGGTCCCGTCCGATGTGTAACAGGTGCGCCATTTAGCGGTCCCGCCGAAATCGCGCGCCATTATTGTTCCCTCTTTCTCTTCTTTCTCAATCTTGTCGTATTGTTTTCCAGCCTTATAGTAGATGCCTTTGCCAGGAACTACGCGGTTCCACGGAATGCCCCAGAATGCCATTTCTCGAACGGCGATCGGCGCAGTCTCCACGAAAAGACGCGCGACTTCCTGATCGGCTCCCCAGTCGGACCCTTTAACAGTATCGGCAAAATGGACATCCGGGCAGTCGCCCTCGCCCATGCAGCAATTCCCCAGAGAAGCCTGCATACCGCCCTGAGCGGCGGAAGAGTGGGAACGCCTCGGCGGAACAATACTCAGGCATATAGTCTCAAACCCTTCTGAGGCCGCCGCCACCGCCACACGCTCGCCTGCCAGGCCCGCTCCGACGCATAACAGATCAGTGTAGAAGGTGTCCAATTTCAGCTCCTTATATTGCTCTAACGATGAAAAAGAATGTGAACAGAGTGACAAGCCCTATGGCAATCATTACTATGGTGAGCTTGTTTTCGAAGCCATGCAGAGCTTTGCGGTTAGATCTCTTTATAAATCCCCATTTTACGCCGATTCTGTATATCCCGATCCCGACATGAAGCTCTATCATCGGTAGCAGGACAAGGTAGAAGCCAAGCCACCATCCGGTCTGAATTCTTGCGGCGCTCCTCGCTGCGGTGATAGGCAGATTGGTGAGCACCGTCCACATGTGAATGCACCCCATGACCAGAATTATGAAAGCTGTTACCGCCTGGATAATCCACAACCAGGTATCGAAGTGGTTGAAATTGACGCTGTGCCTCCACATCGCCTTCTGTTCACGGGCACGGAATGGAAGCTTGCGGGCCGCCAGCACAAAATGAGCCAGCATAGTCAAGGCAATCAGCGGACCGCCGATTTGAGCCATATAAGTGGCTTCAAAGAAATGGGCGATCCAGTCCATCACCTTGCCCTGGAGCCCTACGAGGTAGAAGTTAACACTGGCTACCAGAATCATATGGCACCACATAAACGCCACGAGCCCGACTCCGGTAAGCATTTGGAGAAAATCCAAATACGCCTCAGTTCGAACAGGTTCCACTCGAGCAATAGTTTGATCCGCCATCATCTTCCTTCAACTCCTGAATAGCTGTTGTGGGGTGGGTTAAAAAGTACCTGAGTTCGCGCGTACTTGCTCAGAAAATGACAGAACGGCCTAAAAGTCAAGTACTTTTTATCACAACTTTGCTGACCTCAGAAAAGATGATTTAGATAGTTTCCACGTGCAAAGGATATTTTCTTGAATTGCAAAGCCCAACGTCCACTACGCCGGCCTTTCCCTGGAAGCAGCATGTTAAATGTTTCACAATGATCGGCGCAACTCTCGGCCTTCGATGACGTGCGGCTAGTAAGAGGCGAACTGTTCCGGGCCACTCGCTCGATACTGCTGCATACCGGTTCATCACGCCCGAGTCAGTTGCCGGTACTTGATCCTGTGCGGCTGGTCGGCTGCGGCCCCCAGGCGGGACCTTTTGTCAGCCTCATACTCGGAGTAGTTTCCATCAAACCAGACGACGTCGCTGTCGCCCTCGAAGGCGATTATGTGTGTCGCAATCCTGTCGAGAAACCACCTGTCGTGACTTATAACTACGGCACACCCGGCGAAATTTTCAAGAGCGTTTTCCAGCGCACGCATGGTGTTCACGTCGAGGTCGTTTGTAGGCTCGTCAAGCAGGATTACATTGGCGCCCTGTTTCAGAATTCCTGCCAGGTGAACCCTGTTGCGCTCGCCACCCGCGAGCAGACCGACTTTCTTTTGTTGATCTGTTCCCGAAAAATTGAACCGCGCAACATAAGCGCGCGAGTTGACCGACAGGCTTCCGAGTTCGATGGTTTCCCGGCCCTCTGAGATAGTCTCCCAGATAGTCTTGGCGGGGTCGAGCGTCTCCCGGTTCTGATCCACATAGCCCAGCTTCACTGTGTCGCCGAGTTTGAGAACGCCTGAATCGGGCTTTTCCAGGCCGGTAATCATTCGGAAAAGCGTCGTTTTGCCGGCGGCGTTTGGCCCTATTACCCCGATGATGCCGCCGGGTGGCAGGGCAAATGAAAAACCTTCCATCAGAAGGTTGTCTCCGTAGGCTTTACTCAGGTTGTCCGCCTCAATAACAACATTTCCGAGCCTCGGGCCGGGCGGGATGTATAACTCGAGTTCCCTTGCCTGCTTTTCATGGTCCTGATGTAGAAGCGATTCATAAGCTTTTATACGAGCCTTTGATTTCGCATGACGCCCCTTCGGCGACATCCTGATCCATTCGATCTCACGATCCAATGTCCTCTGACGCTCGGTTTCGCCTTTTGCTTCCTGCTTGAGTCTGAGGCTCTTCTGTTCAAGCCAGGACGAGTAGTTGCCCTGCCACGGAATCCCCTGCCCTCTGTCAAGTTCCAGTATCCACCCGGCCAGGTTGTCGAGGAAATACCGGTCGTGAGTAACGGCTATTACGGTACCGGGATAACGTTGAAGATGGTGTTCGAGCCAAGCGACGGTTTCGGCGTCAAGGTGGTTGGTAGGTTCATCGAGCAGCAAAATGTCGGGCTGCTGCAGCAGGAGCCGGCAAAGGGCAACGCGCCGTCTCTCACCTCCTGAAAGGATCTTGACCCGAGTGTCTCCCGGAGGGCACCTAAGTGCGTCCATAGCCATCTCGAGCCTGGAGTCCAGGTCCCAGGCGCTCATGGAGTCGAGTTTTTCCTGCACCTTTGCCTGCCTGTCGATCAGTTTATCCATATCCTCATCGGACATGGGTTGGGCAAAACCCTCGTTAATGAGGTTGAATTCATTCAGAAGATCAACGGTCTCCTGGACCCCCTGCTCGACTGTTTCCCGCACGCTAAGGGCATCATCCAGTTGAGGCTCCTGTTCCAAAAAACCAACCGTATGGCCGGGCGCAATGGTAGTCTTGCCGTTGAAATCCCCGTCCACCCCGGCCAGAATTCTCAACAGCGAACTCTTGCCGGCGCCGTTAAGACCCACCACTCCGATCTTTGCACCGTAGAAAAAAGAAAGATATATATCCTTCAGGATCGGTCGTTTGTTAAAGAACTTGCTTACCCCGATCATGGAGTAGATGATCTTGTTCGGCTCGACACCCATTTGCTCTCCAAAAATGCTAAATAATGCTCACTGGAATAAGTACTAAATCATAGCGGTTCCAATTTCCGGGTCAGTCACTCCATTCAACCAGGTGGGAAGACTTGATGTTGACCTCCTTAACGCCGGGAATGTGGCCGGTAATTCTTTCCATTTCCAGGACCAGGTCAGGGTCCTTCATGATCTGGGCGCTGGCGCCAAGAGTAACGACGCCGTCGCGCACGAATACCTGGATGTCGGGTTTGAGCTCGAGCAGGGTCGTTTTTACTTCGGATGCCAGCACCAGGTCTTCCATTGCCTTCTGAGACTCAACCGTCGTCTTGAAAGTTTCAAGTCCCACCGCATGGCAGATCACATCCGCCGAGTCCTCCACGGTCATTTTCCGCACGCGAATCACCAGATCGTACAAAATCGGATCGGTGGTGTCGATCCCGTAAAGACTCTGGCTCCATTTGCGCCTTTCGAGATCATCCTTTTTGATCAGCGTCAGGGCACTTTCATGAGAGATTTTCTCCCGGTCCATAACCGTTTGAATCCGGTCCTGCATGTCCGCAATAATCCTTACCTTGAGAACGTGGGAGACGCCTCTTACATAGAAATGTCCGGCCAGGCCGTGATAGACCACGTTGTCCCTCACGAGGCACTGTAAAAGAGCGGATTGAAAGTATGCGATGAACTTTTCCTTGCCGTAGGAAAACCTTTCCAAAATGGAAGGAGCGTCATGTATTGCCTTCACCAGCTTGATTTCCGGGATGTTGAACTCTTTTGAAGCCTCCAGGATAACCTCACGGGCATAACACTGGTAGCCCAGCTTCTGAGCCACTCTTTCGGCCACATCTTTGCCCCTGCTGTAGGAACCTCTCGAAATAGTTATAATAGCCATTTACGCCTCTCCTCCTTTAATTAAGCCGGGCGGCTTCAGCCGATAGTTCGGCCCTGCGTCGCCAGGCAGTCCGGTTACTGGAGGTTGTACCTCTTTATTTTCCTCCAGAGTGATACTCTGTCTATGCCAAGAATTTCAGATGCACGAGTCTTATTGTCATCTACCTGTTTTAGCACCCAAAAAATGTAGTCCCGTTCATTTTCATCCAGGGTCAGAAACTCCTGCTGCGGGCGCCGCACCCTGAACGCGAGTTGCTGAAGATCCGGCGGAAGATGGCTCGGATCTATAGTGTCTCCGTTTGCCATGGTAACCGCCCTTTCAACTATGTTTTCGAGTTCACGCACATTTCCCGGATATTCATAAGAAAGAAGAATTCGGGCTGCTTCATCCGAAAAGTTCCCTACCTTCTTTCCCTGTAGCGTTGCATACTTCTGAAGGAAATGAAAACTCAGCAGGAGTATGTCGTCCCTCCGGTCCGCAAGCCTCGGCACATGCAGTGTTATCACGTTAAGCCGATAATAGAAATCCTGGCGAAAGGTCCCGAACTCGATCTCCTGCTTCAGGTCCTTGTTGGTCGCTGCAACAACCCTGATGTCAACAGGTATTTCATGTACGCCTCCCACCCGCATCATCGCTCGTTCCTGAAGCACCCGCAGCAGCTTCACCTGCATTGACAGGGGCATGTCCCCGATTTCATCGAGGAAAATGGTGCCCCCCTGGGCGGCTTCCAACAGACCCCGTTTTATGCTCTTTGCGCCGGTGAACGCCTCGCGCTCGTGCCCGAACAGTTCGTTTGCAAGAAGCTCTTCGGAAAACGCACCGCAATTGATAGCAAGGAAACGTTTCTCAACCCGAAGGCTCATGTTGTGAATGGTCCTGGCCACCAGCTCCTTGCCGGTCCCTGTTTCTCCTAGAATAAGCACGCTCGAATCAGAAATCGCTACCTGATCGATCATCTTTCGCAGGGTTTCCATATCAGCACTACTGCCGATCAGCAACGAAGTCCTGCCCTGATCGCCAACACGCTGCCGCAGCTCTGTGACCTCCCTGCGCAGACCTCGCTTCTCAATGGCCTGTCTTACAAGCACCCTGACTTCATCGATTTTGTACGGTTTAGGGATATAGTAGTAGGCCCCCTTGCTCATAGCATCTACAGCGGTAGAAACCGAAGCGTATCCCGTAATGACTATCACCTCAATATTGGGGTAGAGCTCACGCGCACGATCCAGCACCTGAAGCCCGTCAACAGGCTGCATCCGGATGTCTGTCAACACCAGGTCGAACTCTTCCTTTTCGAGTTCCCCGATCGCGGCAAGCCCGTCACTGACGCTTACCGTCTCATAGCCCTCCCTGCGCAGCACATGCTCGAGATTTTCTCGGGCTATCTGTTCGTCATCAACTATCAGAATGCGGCTTCCTGCCATCGAGCCTCTTCTCTCAGCACTCCGTTTCGATTGGAAAGCGCATCGTGAACCTGGTGCCTTCACTTTCCTTGCTGTCAACCGTTATCGAGCCGTGATGCTTCTGGACGATCCCAAAAACTATCGACAACCCAAGGCCGGTCCCAGCGCCAACTTCCCTTGTGGTAAAAAATGGATCGAAAATCCTTCCAAGTTCTGCTTGCGGGATGCCTTTTCCGGTATCTTCAACCTCAACGATCACCTGCTTTTGAGCCAGCTCGGCCCTGGCCTTGATACGGATCTGCCCCGGAGGCTCTATTGCATGAACAGCGTTTTCAATCAGATTCAAAAAGACCTGCTGGATCCGTTGAGCATCAAGACTGAGCGAAAGGTCCTGGGGGACATCCAATACAATTTCGACCCCCGGCGGGACATGACTGGAAATGAGTTTGACGGCTCGCTCCACCACCTGGAGCAGGACTGTCGGGGCGAGGCAGAATTCCTTTATTCGTGAAAACTCCAGCAGACCTCGCACGATATCGCGGGCACGATGTACTTCGTGTTCGATATTATTGAGCATCCGATGAGAAAGCTCGGCGTCCACCTTATCGAACTCCTCCAGAAGTATCTGGCAGGAGGTGGAAATATTGTTAAGGGGATTATTTAACTGGTGAGCAATTCCCGAGGTCAATGTCCCAAGGGAACTGAGTTTTTTTGCCTGGAGCAACTGGTCCTGACGCTTCTCCAGCTCGGAAATCATCCGGTTGAACCCCTCGACGACACGCTGTGTCTCATCGTGCGTATCGTAAACCACAATCGGCGTGAAATCCCCTCCCGCAATTCGGTGCGTGGTTTTCTCGATATAGCGAAGCGGGCGGACAATTTTCCTGGAAATGACCGGGATCAGCAGACCGCCGCCTATTATCGTAAAGCCCAGAGACATCAGAAGCTGGGTCTTGAGTGACTTTACGATATGCAGAATACGTTCGCGCTCGAAGGAGACCAGCCTTTGGGACAAGTCCACCAGGCTCTTGCCATGTTCCCGCAACTGGTCTTCAACCCCGGACAAGCCCAAACTACCGCCATGGCCGGGGGCTAATCGGTTCATCAGTTGTTGATAACCGCCAAGTTCCAATTTGATTTGTTTGAGCAGTGGAACACCCTCGAGATCATTGATCTCCGGGGTTGTCTTATCCAGCAGCTCCAAGCCGAGTTGGGTAAATCGGCGGTTCTCGTTAAGGTCATCACCGGAACCATACAGCAGAAAGTTTTTCTCGTACCGGCGGGCCTCGAGAATAAAATTTCGAAGATCGTCTGCTGTCTCGACAAAATGCTGCTTTCGCTCCACTGCCCGAAGGTAACTATATGAAACCGTGCCAAAGGAGCCGGCCATGATCAGCAGTAAAGTGAAACCGCCAATCACCTTCTGGCGGATGTTCAAAGGTTTCGGAAATCTTATCTCCATCGGCGGCTCCGATGTGTTTTCCCGTAAATTATCTCTAAGCCTGCTAAGCACTGCAGGAGCATAATCGGTAAAACTGGAGGCGGACCCTGAGATCGAGTCCGAATAGCGGTAGAATTACCGACGTTTAACGAGCGGTGAGTATAGTCTAATTTTCATTCCCTGAGAAGCGTCCTGACACACAAGCACGGCAGAATGGACGGTTTGACTATTTGTTTTTGGATTTTTGTTCCCCTGACTTACCCTCAAAAAGGCTCTCCCCTTCTCTGAACGCTTACAGAGAAGGGGAGAGAAATGCCTTGAAGACGGCAAGAATCAAGAATAATACCAAGTTACCTACAAAATAGCCCTATTTTGATGCTTCGGGGGTGAGGCGAGCATCATGGAGAATTGCGTTCAAGTGTGTACCAAAAGAAGCTGAAAAGCTCGGGGAACCTTGCCCCCGAACCTTCACTTCGTTCAGGTCCGGGCTAACATTCCGAACCTGGCTAAATGTTTCAAGTCCGGGCACGATTTTTTGTGAGTGCCCAGTCCGGGTGCGATCTTTTGTGAGCGCCCAGTTCGCGCCCGATCTTTTGAGAGGGCGCACCCCCTCGCAGCTTCGCTGCTATTTAAGAATGGCGCTGCGGTGGCCGCCCAGCAAGTGCTGGGCAACCGCCGCCGGCGCCGAGCGCTTGGCCGCGCGCGTCTGCGCGCGCGGCCAAATCTTGCGGGGTGCGGGGAAGTCACTTCCCCGCTCTTTTCGATTAATTCAATCTTGAACGCAAACTGGTATAAGGCCCCACTTGATTCATCTGGCTTCAGCCAGGGCTTTTGGAGCGTATGACGATCTTTTTGCTCTCCACATGCTGACCAGAATGATTATGGACCCTGTAAGCAAAGCAAGACACATCGAGACAAAACTGATCGCGCCAAGCAAAGTTAAAGTACCATGACCCACTGATATGACGCCGAGATTATCCAGATACTTCGGGATTGCAAGCGCCCTGCTCACGGCAACTATGAGCATGATGGTGGCCATAACCAACTTGATCATGTAATCCTTTACATAAGTAGTCCCGATTGCGCCAAGCTGAACACCCAAAAGCGACCCGCCAAGTATGATCAAGACCAGCCGAATGTCAATCATTCCATGCAACGCCCAGTTTATGGAGCCGCCCATACCCATCACGAAAGCGATTACCAGTTCGCTGGCGGAAGCTACCAGCCCCGAGACCCCAAGCATATAGATCATACCGGGAACGCCTATGAAACCGCCGACGGCGATTGTGGCGGCGAGCATGCCGGTCGCAAAACCTACCGGAAGCGTAAACCACAAGGAGATGCGCATGTTTGCCGTCTTAAAGGTAATCATCGGCGGAAGGTTGATGCTCTGGAGCTTCTTGGCAAGCAAGGCAACCCGCTCGCTTCCACCGGCTTTCGATATCTTCATGGCGTCGCGGAAAACATAGCTTCCGACAACCACAAGCACCGCCACGAAAGCAAGGCTCACATAGAGGTCGGACCCTGCCTGTCCCCATTTTGCGAGGATTATTTGCTGGATTTTTATGCCTACCTGCACACCGACGCATGCGCTGGCAGCCAGCACAAGACCAAGCTTCAAATCCACCTGGCCGTATTTAAAACGTTTGTACGCTCCGACAAGCGCCTTGGGGAATTTGTGGCACATATTGCTCGCCACCGCTACGACCCCGGGCACTCCCAGACTCATCATGCCCGGCGTCAGAACGAAGGCGCCGCCCGAACCGATAAACCCGCTCACCAGGCCGCCCACAAAGCCGACCAGAAAAAGGAAAATCACGTAAATCAAATTAAGATCGATGAATTTGACTGTTTCATTTGCAATGTCGTGCATTTTGAATCCTTACCGAAGCCAAAAGGTTTTTCACCAAAGTAATTATAAGTCTATCCTGTGAAACGGATTGACGTATGCATAGGCGCGAGGTCTTTTTCGCAACTGTTTTCTTTTCTCGACGACCTTGTGTTCGGTCTTTCTGACCTGATCTCTCTTCAGGGCCTCGATACCGAGAAGGGACCACAGATTGTGCGCAAATGCACCGTGCACAAACGAAAATACCAAAACGGTGGCAATGGGAACAGCAGAGTACCAGCCGCCCCTGGAACAAATTTGCGTCACAGTGTCGGCGTGTGTAAAGACAGCCGCATAACAGGCCGCGCTCACTACACCAAATGCAGCCGTTTTCCCCATCAAACTAGCTTTTGTGGATTCACTCTTAGCAACCATTGCATTTCCTCCCTGGTCTTTGAAAGCGGATAAAACACTCACTACCGGAACCGATATATTTCGGATACTCTCGCTCTTTGTCTCCGAGTCTACTACTACGATCTCCACCCTCTTTATCTCATGAACCGCGTCCTCAACCGCAAATTCAATATCCCCACGCTTAATCATGGAGCTGCAATTGATTCCGTTGCGAACGGCCGCTTCGCATAATTTTTTTGCCGATTTGCCGGACCTGTCTTCGAATGGTCTGCCTTCAAACCGCGCATCAACGCTCAGGGCCGCCAGATCGTATCCGAGCCGCCCGGCCAGCTGCACGCAATGATTGATCACGGTCTCCGTAAAAATCCCGTTATTTGCCAGGACAAGGATCTTGCGGCCGTTGTGCGTTTCGTTCTTACGATTTGTTTCCATTAAATTTGACATGGCCTGTTCACCTGAAGTATGAATTTTTCAATCTTCTATAGTCAAAAGTCGTGCCATCTGCTAAAAAGCTAAGGAAATCATTGGTACATAAGGCTTGGGCTGCTCCTTGGCGCCAGGGCTGAAGGGGTCGTGAGCTGTTGCACAATGCAATAGCATCTGGCTGAGTCAATGCTGTAGCACAATACAGCAATGTTCGATACTGCAACGCAGGGCTTAAGCCCGTTGCGAATTGCAACAGGGATCGAGAGGCTGACTATGAGTTTATTTAAAAAAATTGAGAGGATCGAAGAAAAACCCCCGGAAGAAACATCCGTCGAGTTGGATGATCTTCGCAGAGCCATAGAGACGGCAAGGATAACGAAGCCAATTTCGGAGCTTGCCTCCAAGGAGCTCGAGCGGCTCGAAAGAATGGACCCCGGTATACCCGAGTACACAATCGGGGTGAGTTATCTCGAATTCCTCCTCTCGCTTCCCTGGCTGAACTTAACCGACGACAGCCTTGATATGGCGCGCGCCGAAAAGATCCTTGAGCTTCAGCACTATGGACTAAAACACGTCAAAGAGAGAATCCTCGAATATCTGGCGGTCAAGACCCTTTGTAACCTGACCGACTTCAATATCCTGGTGGTCGATGACGAGGACATAGCCAGAACGAATCTGGAATATGTCCTGCGCAAGGAAGGCTACCAGGTAAGCACTGCGGTCAACGGCCGGGACGCCCTGGACCAACTGAGCCAAAAAGAGTTCGAGCTGGTCCTTACAGATCTCAAGATGGAAAAGATGGACGGCATTCAGCTCCTCGAATCTGCAAAACAGGTCGCCCCGAACACCCAGATTGTGATGATTACCGGCTATGCCACGGTGAGTTCGGCGGTTGACGCTCTCAAAAAAGGGGCCGCCCACTATCTGCCCAAACCAATTGACCTTGAGGAACTACGCTCCACTGTGCGGCAGATTCACGAAAAGAAACGGCATATCGAGTTGACAAGAAGCCCTATTTTGTGCTTTTCGGGTCCTCCCGGGACCGGAAAGACTTCCATTGGCAAGTCTATTGCCGAAGCGCTGGGCAGAAAGTTCGTCAGGATTTCTCTTGCCGGTTTGCGTGATGAAGCCGAACTAAGAGGACACCGAAGGACTTATGTCGGGTCGATGCCGGGCAGAATCATCACTGAGATTCGGCGCATCGGGGTTAGGAACCCGGTTTTCATGCTTGACGAGATAGACAAGATCGGCCAGGACTTCCGAGGCGATCCCGCTTCGGTTCTGCTGGAAATCCTGGATCCGGAGCAAAACGGCCGGTTCGTCGATCACTACCTGGATGTCCCCTTCGATCTGTCCAGCGTCATGTTCATTGCAACGGCCAATGTGGTGGAAAGGCTTCCCGCCCCGCTCCTGGACAGGCTCGAAGTGATCCCGTTCCCCGGCTATACTGAAAAAGAAAAACGAGCTATCGCCAGGCAATACCTCGTTCCTCGCCAGTTAAGAGAACACGGCCTGAAAAACAGGCACGTCGAGTTTCTCGACGGTGCGATTTCAAAGATTATCATGGATTACACACTCGAGGCCGGACTGCGCAACTTCGAGCGCGAAATTGCAACCGTCTGCCGAAAGCTTGCAAGGCTCTGTCTGCAAAGTGAAAATGATCGCTCACCCGTCGTGGTAGATGAAAAACTGATCGAAAACCTGCTGGGACCACGAAGATTCACCCATGAGATCGCGGAAGCGGGTCACCGCGTTGGGGTTACAACAGGACTGGTTTGGACAGAATTCGGAGGAGAGATAATCTTCATCGAGGCAACCAGGATGAAGGGAAACCAACAGTTAATATTGACCGGTTCCCTTGGAGAGATAATCCGCGAGTCTGCGCAGACGGCCCTGAGCTATATACGGAGCCACGCTCAAGATTTTTCACTGGACCCCGATTTTTTCGAGAAAAGCGACATCCACGTGCACATTCCCTCCGGAGCTGTTCCCAAGGACGGACCCTCGGCGGGCGTTACAATAGCTCTGGCGCTTATTTCTCTTCTAACCGGAAAACCCGCGCGGCGCGATGTTGCCCTTTCCGGAGAATTCACTCTGAGCGGCAGGTTGCTCCCCGTCAGCGGAATCCGCGAGAAAGTTCTAGCTGCTCAAAGAGCGGGCGTTAAAACAATCATATTTCCTGAAGCAAACAAAATCGACATCGACGACCTGGATGGAGACGTCCGGGAAGGAGTCGAACTGCTTGTGGCCGGGGATATCTTTTCGATTGTAGATAAAGTCTTGATTTGAGGTCTGAGGGCTGATACCAATTTACCTACAAAATAGCCCCATTTTGATGCTTCGGGGGTGAGGCGACCATCATGGGGAATTGCGTTCAACATTGGGCGGGGATAAACGCCGTCCCTGCGTCATTGACGCGCTACGCTTCGTAGGGGAGGGCTTTATGCCCTCCTGGCGGACGTGACTTGAACGCAAACCTGTATTAGAGAAAAACACAATAAAGATAATTAGACTCAAGGCTCTCAAGCCTAACAGCCTTCAGCCTAAACCCCTTCAGCCTAACCTCCTTCAGCCTAACAGCCTTCAGCCTAACAGCCTTCAGCCTAAACCCCTTCAGCCTATTAAAGGAAAGGACTGAGACCCCGGACTGGAAACTTCCGGGGTGACGAGGACGGAGGAGTGAGTGGTGAAGGGTGAGGGGTTATGCATAACCTCTAACCAATTAACTTGAACCCGTGAAATACCAGATCTCCGCGAACCCCAAGGTTCTTACAGCAATGATTTCGAACCCAAAAACGGCCTGAGGAATGAGTGGAGGGTGAACAGAAAAAGCAAAAGGAAATAATTCCTTCTGGTTCTATCGCTTCGCGAGGAGATGTTAGTTTGGCCCGACCCAATGCCGTTCTAAGTCTGACGGCCACATATTCCGGTTCCTACCTTTTCGACTTCAAGCTCTCCAGGGTGCCGCTCGTTTTGTCTTGAAATTTCGCCATAAAATGTGGCAAGTTCCACTTTGTAAAATTTGCGAATGGTTTCTGAGGCCTTGTTTGAGGCAGCCTACATGCGCTCGAATAGACCCTTCTTAAAGCAAAAGCTAAGGCTCTATTTTGACGAAAATTTCCCCGTGGAAGTTATCCGTTATTTTGCGTCCTCTTCCTTCTGGAGAAAAAAGCTGAAGATTGTCTCTGCGCGTGGTGAAAAGAACCTGGGGCAATCCGATTTTTTTCATTATGCCCACTGTATGAGGAAGAGCTACACCCTCGTGACGCTAGATTCAGGTTTTAATGACGATAGGCGTCATCCGTTTGCTTCAGGCCAAATGGCTGGAATCATAATCATAAATGTTATCTCGTCCGATCACCCTGGGATTCTATTAGCGCTGTCGCATTTTCTCGAATTCTTATTAGTACTGCCTTTTCCCAAGGCTTTTATGTTTGAAACTAAAGTCGTGGCGGGTCATGACGGCGTAATTATGCGCGGGAGAGATGTTTTAACAAGAGAGATTAAATCCCTGCGCGTTATTGCAGGAGAAACCAGTCTGCTTGAAGTGCGAAACTTTTTCAATTATTGGTGAATTGCTTGCAGCCATCCCGACCGGGAATTAGTATCGTTAACGAATGTCCGAGTGCGCGAGGAATAGAATGAATCCCAAATTGCGATGTCCGGAGCACAAGCTTCCCATCTTTGCTTCTCGGTACGAATATCCATTAGACGACAATGAGGTCCTTGATCTAAGGCCGGTTATTGCGAGACGGGGATTCATGAACAAAGACGAACTGAGACTAATTGCACGGTGGAAGGCCCCTCGTGCCGCAGGTCACATGGAAAAAAACTCGGAGGAATATGTTAGAGAAATTACAGCATTTTCTTTTAGTGCTAAAACCGAGCGAGCACGCATCGAAGTCCTGACCAACCTTGATGGCGTCAGGTGGCCAACAGCCTCGGTGATCTTGCATTTCTTCCATAAAGAACCATATCCAATAATTGACTTTCGAGCGCTATGGTCGGTATCTCTAGCCGTTCCGGCTCAATATTCTTTCGACTTCTGGTGGCCTTATGTAAATTTTTGCAGGAACCTATCAAAGCGTGTCAATATGGACATGAGGATACTTGACCGAGCGCTATGGCAATACTCGGTAGAGAATCAAAATGATGCATAACGAGGTCAAAACATGACACATGAAAAGTGCGCAGCTGAACTTTTCCCCGAAACCATGCCATCGCTGGAGCATCTCGACACATCGCTTCGAGGTAAACGGTTTCTGGGAAACCTTATGGGTATTCATGGACCTCCAACTGCGCGTGGGAAACAAATAGCTGATGGTTACGTGAAACTCGTTGAGAAGGCAGTCATAGAGTATCAACAATCGCGTGAGAAACTTGTATTGTTTATCGTGAACGGAGCTCACGAATTCGATAATTATTGTCGGGCTCAGGATCATATCGAATCATGCATTCAGTCCTTGCACCGCGCAATTCTGTATCTCGATAAACTCCGGGGGCTTGGTTTTCGTCAAGCGGATGGATCGCCTTTCGTCCCGAAGCCCCGTGAGCTAACCGTACTGAGACATCCCATCAAGGATAGGGTTCGAGATTTTCGGGATGTAAGCGAACATCTTGATAATGACATCATTTGCGGAAATATATGGCCCGGCGCAGACGTAGCCGTTCACCTTGGATGGGACGGCGTCGATCTAGCCGGGAAAAAAATCTCTTACGTAGAGCTTGCGAAATGGCTGGAGCAGCTCCATCGTTTCGCGCTGCTGCTCAGTCGCGTCCAAATCACTGTTGGCGAGCCCATCCGATGTGCAAATTTACAATGATTTAAAGCGTGGGAAGTTATTTCCTCTTTTCCAGAGTGGTTGTAGGGTCGGGCCTAATGCTATTAACTTAAGAGAAATACTTGTCCTTTCAAATCCTTACGGGTTTCCGGCTGGAGTGGCAGCGGCGATGCTGTTTTGAATTTAGGCTTTCGCCCCCGGCGTCGCTTTTCCAGCCCTCGACTCTTTGTTCGATATTGCTGCCGGTCTCTTGGAAATTGGCGGCCTAGTTTAGAATGCACCCTATGTCGTGCACAGCATCGCACAAATTCCTCCCAGATGGAAGGCCATAGGCCCACATCACCAGCGGACATTAAGAGCTTGAGGAATAAGCGTGTCTGGGTTAGGGCACGTGCGAAGCTCAATTGAGCCACAGACAGGTTTTTAAGGCGGCCGGCTTCGAACATGGCGATGCGGATTAGACACAGGGCAATCATGTGCACCATGATCTCCTGGTGAAACGAACTCGGAGCGTGGCAATGCCACGAGGTGGCACGCAGGGTTTGTTTAAAATCGCGATAGAAGGTCTCGATGTCCCAGCGCATATGATAGAGACGGGCCAGCTCTGTTGCCGGAAACAAATTGGGGTCCAGCAGAGAGGTGACTAGCCGTCGTCGCCGGAAACCGTTTCTATAAACGAAAACTACCCTGACATTGAGGGTTGCTTTCTTGTGGGAATCCTTAATTTCGCACAAATAGTCACCCTGTGCTAATTTTCGCTGCACCCTGGGACGCATGTCTTCCCTGGTAGGAATGATGAAGTGGGCATGCCTGAGCAGGATTTTAAAAAAAGTGGCGCAGTAGTAGAAACCTGAGTCCAATAGAAGCAGGTCGCCTTTTTTTAGGTGCTCTATAAGCTTTAGGATAAGCTTGTGTTCCGAGGTGCATACCCTGCCATAGACAAAGCGCAGGGGCGCACGGCTGACGACGTCAAACAGGCAGCAAAGCTCGACGGCAACCGGCCCCAGTCCCTGAGACCCCTTGTGTGCGCCGAAGCCCTTCCAAAGAGATCGAGATTCGGGCAATGCCAGAGTTGTCTTGTCGGCGGCAAGCAACCGCAATCCGTTCCAACGGGTGCGCCCTTCTTTACAGGCTCTTTGCAGCCGCGATACCAGTGTGCCATGCAGCCAGGATAGAGCGTCCAGGGGAAAAACGCGCACGAGCCTTGCAAAATGCCGGCACGGAAATGGTCCATTGGATGCCAAGATCTGCCGTAGCCAAACTGAGGATCTCGTAGAGGCTAAATCGATGGGTATCCAATGAGACGGCCAACATTAGCCACAGAGTTTCCAGAGTTGCCAACTTGCGATGGCGATGCCACTCGTTTTTCAGGCGCCGCCGGTTTTCAAGCATCGCCACAACGATGGGGTCGAGCCATTGTGCAAGCATTCCCAGATCAGGTCGTGGCATGGTTATCCTCCTTGGAATCGATGAGAGCAAAGGTGGCTGGAGCGCTCTGGCGGACCAAGACCCCCTGGCGGGCTTTTTTCGCCAAAGCACTGGAAAGGGCGTCCCGGTCGGTAAGACGTCCGTAGCGCTGCTGGAGTAATTGAACGAGTTTGTCGACATGCAGGGGTTTGCGTTTTTCAGTCAGTATTTGAACGGACAGGTCAACCAGCGACTGACGCCTTGTTCCCCGCCGGTGTACGGGGGCAGGCTCTGCATCAGGATGTCCCCGCAGTTGGCGGATAGCACGCAACTGATAGTCAAGCTGAAGTTCAAGCACTTGAAGAAGGACTTCCTTGAGGTCCTCTTTTTTCATGGCAGTCACCCTCCTGAAAGAGATAATGAATATTAATCAGTATTCAGTCAGTATTACATTACATAATACGTACATTTTGTCAAGCAAAAAAAGCGGCACGAATGAAGTTATAAGAGGTACTTACGGCAGAAAATGAGAAATGTTGTGTCGATGAGAATTATAGGTAGGTTACTGAATTAACGGAATAAAACGTTAAGTTACTAGCATTAGGTCGGGCCAAGGTAATAACTCGGTTTCTATGGATAAATCTTAAAAACACATGCCTTATTAGGGCTTAAAAGCTTGTTTTTGACTCCAAAACGATACATCTAAGCCGGGCCTGAGGCTCGCCAGGCGTATCCGAGGGGAAGTGTCGTTTGGCTCCGGCCATATCTGACAACTCACTTATCTTGGTTAGACGGTCATTTTTGATGCCGAAAATGCACCACTAAGGCCCAAATAAGCCATTATTTGGGCCTATTGTCATGTAAATTCAATTTGTTAGCGTGGCGACCCCGTTGCGCAATTTGCCCGAACAGCTCCCGGAAAGGGCTGCCCCCATGGGACATTCCAACCGCCCCTCAAATTCAACCCCAAAGTTTTCAGCACGCATTATCGTTATTCGCTGTCGGAATCGACAATATCTTCCAGGACTGGGCCGTCAATAGCGTTTACTGATCTGTAGACCGGCCTTCCAGTTCGATTATCCTCTTCCCTGGAAACCTTCATAGGGATCAGCTTTGGCAGGATTTCGAGTACCGTTCGTATCGATAACCCGAGTTCGTCGGCGATAACATCGACAGTAACCGGCTCGGCTTTTTTTTGTAAGTATTCCAGGATTACCGCAGCATCAGCTTTTTCGTCCCCTTTGTCCTCTAAACCGAGCGCTTTGAGTTTTTCGCTGCTCACCCTGTTAGGCTCCTGCGACAGAATGCTACCTTTTGCGTCATATATGTACGGTGAGAGTGCAGATAAGCCAATACCTGGGCTGAAAGGGTACGCCCCGGCTATTAACCCTGCTAGTCCAGAATATCCACTGACTCCAGATAAGCCCAACTGAGAAGTTTTCTCCCGCAATTCCGACTTTACCTTTGCGAGATTGGTCTCCGTTTCCAGTAATTGCTGTTGAAGAGCTTTTACTTCCTCTTCGGATTTCTCTTTTGTAGCTGCTAATTCTTTTTGAATATCGTTAAATCGGGCTTCCAGAGTGACTTTCTCACTCCTAAGTTCGGTAATAACCCCTATCTGAGTCTTGATTGCTGCCTCGGGGATTATGTCTTTCCATTCCTCAACTGCATTTATCGTTTGTTCCTGCAGATTGCAGAACCGACTAAGCAATTCTTCGTAACGGACTATCTCCAATGCGTCCAACTTCTCCCCAATAGTATGCTCTCCATCTAGGAAAATTCTTACTCGTTGCTCTAAGGCCGAAATGCTCTGCGTTAAAACGGCCAAGCCTCGAATGGCAGATCTTCCCCTGGTAATCAATACTCTCTCTTCGTTGAAATCATTCCAGTATTTGTACGCAATCGCTCCTATCAAACCAGAGAAGATTGAAATAACCATCGTCAAAATCGCATTGATCGCTCCTGGTAGTGGGCTACCTGCAAAACTTGCGACAGCGAGACATAGGGTGAATAGCAGGGGAATTACTATTAATGGGCGGAGGGCAATCCTCAGGAAGGAGGACCAGCTACTTCGGACTTCAGCACACCATGTCTGACAATATTCCGCTTCCATAAAAAGCTCCTGAAGACTAAAAGCCGGACAAAGTATCAATGCACACTAATTGTCTTCTTTGAGATTTTGCACGAAAATTATTGAAATTCAAGATAAAAGGGTGGCAACCGATCTGATCTCAGCCCGTAATGTGCGGTGAATTGAATCCCACGACCTGGGCCAAACTAACCAGGAGCATGCTGACTGAAAATCGGGGCTAGCCAAGCCAAGAGAAAAGGGGGCAAGTCTCCGTTTGACCTTATGTAACCCGTACGATCCGGGATCGGGCCACGGTAAATCCGCTACAGCCAAAGATCGAGATGTGAAAAACAGCCGTTTTGCAGGCTTAGAGCTCCATTTTTGACACCAAAATCGTTGCTCTAAGAGCTGCAGTCACTCACGAGAGTTTTTTATGAGAAGCATCGGGGCTGACTCAAGCCCAGGAGAACTGGAGCGCCGTCGGATTGTTGCTTTGTTCTGTGTTTAAGTTCTCGCCGGGATGTCGGCCGTCTTCTCCCCAGCCACGCAGCCTTTCGGCATAATACCGAACATCAGTGCGAAACCATAGCGAAAACTTGCCGGTTGGAACCTTACAGCTTGCCAATAGGTTAAATCTGCGATTTTTTAACATATGTTCTGTTATTACGGAGACAGGAACAGGCTGAAGGAGGTTAGGCCGAAGCAGGTTACGCCGAAAGGGTGAGAGCGGCCCTACTTAGGCCCCGGACTGGAAACTTCCGGGGTGACGAGGCGCCGGACTGGAAACTTCCGCTGTGACTTCGGTTCGGCTTCCTGTAGAATTGTTTACCTCTTGATATCGTAGGGGGTGATTCTTGTGTTAAAAATTTTAATTTTGGGCATAAACAACCAGATCTCTATCCGAAAAGTAATATTGACCAAAACCGCGGAGCCATGATACTGGTTGATACGGGTTTTGCTCAGGATCAAAAGCAAAAGGAAGACTTCCGTGTCTGCTCGCAATTGCTTTCTAACCGAGGCGGCAAGTGGGGTTGGCGTCGCCCCGATCACTTTGAAGCGCTGGCTATTAGAGGGCAGGTTCCCCGAAGTCCAGCGAGACAGGAACGGGTGGAGAGTCTTCACGCAGGAAAATATTCAAAAGATTAAAGCATTCGTTCAAAAACAATCTTTACATGGCCCTAGGCAACTCTCTCTTTATCAGGACAATGCGTCAGCGGTTTACGAAGACAAAACCGCGTCTTTCAGGGATTCAGCATTCAACGGCAACAAAAAACTGCCCTTTCACCGCTGGGTCCCATGGATCGCCGGCTTCTCTTCAAACTTCGTAGAGGATTGCTTCCGCAATTATCTTGATCCCTCTATTCCAGCATCAGAGGTCACCATCCTTGATCCTTTCGCAGGCGTGGGCACCACCCTGACCGAGGGGATCATGCACGGCTATGATGTGGTCGGGTTTGAGATTAACCCGTATGCTTACCTGGCATGCAAAATCAAGTTGTCTGCAAGAGGTTTGGACGCGCGCCTGATAGACGAACAGCTGCAGCGCTTCCTGCACTATTATGCCTCCAGGGTAGCGGACAAAGACTATAAACCAAGAAGCCAACCACCCGATAAGTTTGGCACCAGGATAGCTTTTTTCAGCCCGAAGGTTCAAAGAAAAGCGCTTATAGTCATTGACTATATGTCTAACATCAAGAACATGGAAATACGGGAGCTGTTCCAGCTCGCCTTCGGCACAGTGATGGTCGGTTTTTCCAATTATTCATATGAGCCAAGCTTGGGGCGAAGAGAATCTTCCGGGAAAGAGAATATCCTGGATGCACCGGTTGAACAAATCCTGGCTGCCAAAATCCGCGACATGTCTTCAGATATTAAAGAATTCGAGGAACTCCATGGAGAAGTGGCAAGCCAAAGCAAGACCCAGGTTTTCAATGAAACCTTTTTTAAGGCTCTGGACTTTTGTGCGGAGGAAACGATTGACCTGGTGGTAACGTCACCACCATACCTCAACAATTATCATTATCTCAGGAATACCCGCCCGCAACTGTTCTGGCTCGGGATGGCAAACGATCCAAAGGAGCTGCGTCCCATCGAGCAGCAAAGCTTCGGTAAGTTTTGGCAAACGGTCCGGGACCAGGAAACAATACCGCTTCGGTTTCACCATGCCTTGCTCGAAAAAAAGCTCCAACTTCTCAGGGAAATAAACTCCGATCGGAAAACATACGGGGGGCATGGATGGGCAAACTACGCAGCCACGTACTTTAATGATTCACACAGATTTTGCGAGGTCCTCAGCAAGCTGCTGAAACCTACCGCTACAGCAGTTGTAGTCATAGGCAACAGCATCCTTCAGGGATTGGAAATCAAGACTGACGAAATATTCGCAGACATCGGCGAAATGGCAGGGCTGAGGAAAAAAGACATTATCCTTCTGCGGACGAAGCGAACCGGGTCAAGTATCGTGGACTCTTCAGTCCGCGCCGCAAAAACCAAAAAACAAACTCCGCTATATGAAACGGCCGTTGTGCTGGGCCGATAATCAGCCCTTCCCCCTCACCTTCACATATGCACGGATTCTTTCTACCAGACCATCATAGTCGGGCGGCTTTCCCATACATCTCGCCGCCCAAGCCCTGCCGGGGTGCAGCACATCCCAACCCGATTTCGCTTGATTGAACCGGCCTTTGCCGGGCGTATGGTTGCCGAAGCCGTCGATGATCACGTTCCATAAGGGTTGAAACTTCCGGATAAGATGTGCTTCGACGGGGCCGATGATTCCCGTCTCATCACCATCAAGAATCATGTACTTGCATTTGAAATTGTTTGGGGAAAGGTTTTCAACTTGCCGGATATTCCGGAAATGCTCACGTATCCGGTTAAATAGGGCCGTTCCGCTAGTGGTGTCTATTCTGGCTGTCCGCCAGCCTGCAGGCACAGCCTTGCCAACGTATATTGGCAAGGACTCTTCCTCGACGGTTGTCAGCGAGATCGCTTTGTAAAGTTCAAAGTTTCCCTGGTAATAAAGGCCATAGACGCCACCGCCCTCGAACCTTTCAGACGGTGGGAATGACGATACAGGCGTCTTGGTGAAAAATATCTCCGCATCATGCACTATTTCCTGCAAAATATAGGACGTAAATCTGTGAGCATTCGTGCTGTTTTTCGACATGCCCCCTCTGTTTTCCGGCCCCATTAAAGATCGGTGCGAAGCAGTTCTTCCGGCTTCAGTTCCAAGGCTTTCGCCAGCTTCTCAATACTTTCGAGCGTGATGTTTTTCTCTCCCCGCTCAATCATCCCGATGTAGGTACGATGCACCCCGGCCAGTTCCGCCAACTGTTCTTGGGAAAGCTTTCGCGTCGTCCGCTCCTGACGCACTCTTTGTCCAAATTTCACTAAAATCGCGCTTTTCACTTGGGCATGACTCACACTCTATTTTGGCCAAAGTACTTAAATGCTAACTTTAGTTCTACATACTACGATTAGCATTTAATGCTGTTCTATTAGCCCCGCCCACTCATCATGATCCTGCAAAAATGTGGTCGGACCAGGCCAAGTACCGTTTCCGAAAAAGGTGTTCTAAAAAACGGGGGCTATTATCCCCTTAAAAACTAATTTGGGCACTGAAACCGATCCTCTGGCATCGGTGGGCTTTCCCCTTCCAAAGACCGGGAAAGCATGTAAAATTATGGATTGCGCTTCGCTCCACCCATCCTGCTACGAGCTTGGTTCGTAGATAAAAAGGGTAGAGTAGAGAGCAGGCGTTGAGCCTGCCCTCTACTCTACCCTTTCTCTCACTGAGCTTGCAACCTGGCGTGACGGGGACAGCTTAACCAACTGTGGGAGGAGGTGTGTCGGAAAATCGCAAAAACCGGTCCCACGCACGTTTGAGTTGCGTATTGTATTGGGAAAATTGTATGCTGTTGGGGATTCCGGAATGCATCAGAGGTTTTTCGGGCAAAAATTCGATCCCGACATTCAATTTGGACGCAGAACACAGAAGTTGATGCATTATTCCGGTTAATAATAGTCCAACTGCTCGTAAAACAACTCAGGCCGGGGGGCGTCATTGCCGATAATATTCATAAGATCGTGTTGATTCAAAAGATCGGGGGCAAATTGGCTTGAGGGCCGGCCGGTCAGATCGCCGACATAAGTCGCGGCGAATCTTTATTTCCAGTCCACGCCCTTTCTTTGGACAGGATTTTCCTGCGGTTGTTTTGGATCGACTTACTACACAAATATTCAAAATATGGATGCGTGCCTCTCGGTATTCTGACCTGAGGAGATCGGCTATGGTTAAACACGTTTTAACGGTGACGCTGTTTGCTTTTGCCTTACTGATACTACCGTCCGCCCGTGCGGCAACTCTTGACGAGTTAGAGCCGATGCTCTCCAGCAACACTCGCCTGATGGTCTTTTCACCACATCCCGACGACGAGAGCCTCGGGGCGGGAGGCCTTATCCAGCGGGTTCTCAGCGAAGGGGGGCGGGTAAAAGTTGTCTTCATAACAAGTGGAAACGGCTTTACGGAGGGTGTCGAGAGGGAGAGGCATCTCTTACATCCTACCGCTGTTGATTTCCGCAAGTACGGCAAGGAGCGTGAGGGAGAAGCCATAAGAGCCATGGGTATTTTAGGTGTAAAGCGAAAAGATATAAACTTTCTTGGATTTCCGGATGCTGTGCTGAGCAACCTCATCACGAAGTTTCCTTCCGACCCCTTCGCGTATACGTCTCCCTTCACCCTGGTAAACCATCCCCCCGCCACGGATATTGTCGTCCCTCACACATATTACAGTGGTCGTGACCTTACAAAGGAGCTCATGTGGGTGCTGGCCGATTTTAGACCCAACCTGATCGCCACAACCCCAACGGGAGGTCAGCACCCTGACCATTGTGCGACACATTATTTCGTCACAAAGGCATTGATGGAGATGGGTAAAAAAGACCCGGCGATCAAACCAAAGGTACTCAACTTCGTGATCCATTTTAAGCATTGGCCGATGGACACGACTGCCGGGTCATGTCTGAATCCTCCCGAAGGTTTTCCCGATAAAGCTCATGAGAAGGAGGTGAAGTGGATGTCACTTTCTTTATCAGCTAAGGAAGAAGAAACAAAACGCGAGGCGATCCTTCAATACCATTCACAAATGGTCATAATGGTTACTTATATGTTGAGCTTTGTCAGGCCCAACGAGCTTTTTATGATGGAACGTCAATGGCCGGCCGGAGAAACCGAGGAGATGCCGTGGTGCGCGAAAGGAGTGCTGAACTAAAACCGCCTGCCGTCGCTAATTATTTCGTTTAGGGAGCTTTAGAAGCACATTTCATATGTTCCGGTCCGTAGCGCCAACACAAAGTCTCGGTTCTTTATCTTTCCCAGACTCACCGGACCAGACATCCACCAGCCGCTGAAATGATGCTTCTTCCCTAAATATATGAATTCCCAAGATAACAATTCAATCCACCCTGCACTTTCACCCCACTGGTCGCAACTCAAATCGCCAACGCAGACGTCATCCATCAAAAAGGAGGGCAGAGCCATGATTATGCAATATCCACGAATAAAAAAAAGGGGGCAAGTCTCCGTTTGACCTTATGTAACAGCTTTTTGGCGGTCCGGGGGCGGGCCACTGTAAATCCGCTACAGCCAAAGATCGAGATGCAAAAACAGAAAATCAGTCGCACAGGGGTCGTACCAAGGTAATAACCCGGTTTCTATGGATAAATGTTAAAAGCACATGCCTTATTAGCGCTTAAAAGCACCTTTTTGACCCCAAAATGGTACCTCTAAGCCGGGCATGGGGCTCGCCAGGCGTATCCGGGCAGGATTTTTCGCTCTGCTCCGGCCATATCCGGCAACTCACTTATTTTTGGTTAAACGGTCATTATTGATGTCAAAAATGCACCTCTAAGGCTCAAATAAGACATGATCTGAGCCTATTGTCATGTAAATTCAATTTGTTAGAGCTTCGTCCGACTCCTTTTGAACGCGGTGGGTCTGGGAGAAGAGGATCAGCTTCGAAATTACGTCGGCGCTGACTCGTGTGAGATCATTGACAGAAGCCGGTACATTGGATCGGACGCGTGCGATCCGGATGGGCAGGCCATGAAGGTTCACAAATGTGATGAACATGGAAAGGTGGACTATGTGCTTGTGAAGTCAATGTTCAAGAGCAATGCCTACACGATCTTTCAACCATCTATTCCAAATGGTCCAGCACTTCTCTGACTCTTGCCGCAATATCATCGCTGCGGAAAGGTTTCTGAATGAAATTCACTCCTGCGTCCAGAATGCCGCGATGGGCAACCACATCGGCGGTATAGCCCGACATATACAGGCACTTGAGGTTCGGGCGGATGGCGCTAAGCTTTTCTGCCAGTTCCCGGCCGTTCATCTCCGGCATCACGACGTCCGTGATCAGCAGGTGGATATCTCTTGGATGCTCATCGACAAGATTAAAGGCGTCTACCGGAGTCCGTGCCGCAAGCACCGTGTAGCCCAGATTTTCGAGAATCATCTTACCGAGGTCCAGGATCGCTTCATCGTCCTCAACCAGCAGGATGGTTTCCGTGCCTGTCAGACGCTTGATGGTAATCTCCTCAGAGGGGACCTGTGTGGTTTCAGCCTCGAACCGCGGCAGGTAGATCTTAAACGTGGTCCCTTTCCCCTGTTCGCTTTCAACATAAATAAAGCCATCGTTTTGTTTTACGACGCCGTAAACGGTGGACAATCCCAGCCCGGTTCCTTTACCCAGTTCCTTTGTGGTAAAAAAAGGCTCGAAGATATTCTCGCGGATTTCCTGACTCATGCCCTCGCCTGTATCGCTCACGGTCAGAAGGACGTAGTCTCCCGGAATGAGTTCCTGGGCCTTGGCCTTATTGGAATCATCGATCACAACGTTTTCGGTCCTTATGGTGACGGCGCCAACTCCGGAAATGGCATCGCGGGCATTGACCACAAGATTGGCCAGGACCTGGTCCACCTGGGAGGGATCAATTTTGACTTTCCACAGATCGAGTTCCGGCCCCCATAACAGGTCGATATCCTCGCCGATGAGCCGCCGCAACATCTGGAGCATGCCCGAAATCGTGTCGTTCAAATCCAGTATCTTTGCGACGGCGGTCTGTTTGCGGGCAAAGGCCAGCAGTTGCCGGGTAAGGTCTGCTGAACGAAGGCCCGCTTTGAGGATCTCATCAAGGTGGTGCTGGAGCTTGTCATTGGAAACGTCCTGTTGCAGGGCCATTTCCGCCCTACCGATGATCACGCCCAGCATGTTATTGAAATCGTGTGCCACACCTCCCGCCAGCCGCCCTACCGATTCAATCTTCTGAGCTTGGAACAACTGTTCCTCAAGTCTTTTCTTTTCTTTTTCTCCTCGCTTCCGCTCGGTAATGTCATGTGCAAGGCTCAACATATACCTCTCCTCGGCCATCTCGATCACCTCCGCCGAGCCAAGCACATCTATGATCTCACCGGATTTGCTGACGAGCTGGGTTTCAAAGTCCCTTATACTGCCTTGCTCTTGCAGTACCTCGATTACCTCGGCACGGTCTCCAGGATTAGCCCACACCCCCATCTTCAACACGTTTTGGCCGATGACCTCTTCGCGTGTGTAGCCCAGTAATCGCAGGAGCGCATCATTGATGTCAACGCATTGGTCGTCGCTCAAGCGCGTGATACTAGTACTTTGTCCCACATTTAACTAGGTTAATGTTTAATCTTATGTTATATGGGTCACCAAAGGAGGTGGCCCATGCCTAAGAGTGCTCCGAGAATCGAATTGACAGAACAAGAGCGTACCGAACTTGAGACTATGGCGCGCAAACCTTCCACCGCTCAGGGAATGGCCATGAGAGCCAACATCATACTCATGGCGGCAGAAGGAAAGCAAAACAAGGAAATTCAAGAAACGCTTCGGGTTAATAAGAACGTTGTAGGCCTTTGGCGCAACCGCTTTCGATTCAGACGCGTTGGCGGTTTGCAAGACATGCCTGGGCGAGGCAGAAAAAGAACTTACGGGCACGACGAAAGACTTAGGGTGATCGCAAAAGGATGTGAAAAACCCCCAGTAGCACAGGCCTGGACAGTCAGGGATTTGGCTGAGGCTCTTACGGAAACCGGCATCAGCAAGAGTACTGTGGGACGTATCCTGAAGGACATAGACCTTAAGCCTCATAAAGTGGAGTCGTGGCTGAACAGCAAAGATCCTGATTTTGAGCCCAAAGCCGCTGAGATTTGCGGACTTTATCTCGCTCCACCAGAAAATGCTTTGGTTGTAAGTGTCGATGAAAAGACCGGAATTCAGGCCCTCGGCCGTAAGTACCCCGACAAACCAGAAAGGCCGGGCAGCCGCCGAAAGCGAGAGTTTGAATACAAACGGCACGGAACCATCAGTCTGTTCGCAGCCTTTGTAGTGCACAGCGGCAGAGTGATAGGAGAGGTGAAGGAGCGTCATACCCGGGCAGAATTCCTCGATTTTCTTGAGGAGTTGAATCGCAATTGTCCGGAAGACAAAATGATTCATGTAATTGTGGACAATTTGGCTGTACACAAAACTCAAGAAGTCAAAGATTGGCTTTCGAGGAATCGGAGATTTGAATTCCATTACACTCCTACCCACGCAAGCTGGTTAAACCAAGTGGAGATGTGGTTCAGCATTCTGGCCCGACGCTTTCTCAAAGATGGTATATTCAATTCCAAAGAAGAACTGGTCAACGGGCTCCTCAAATACATTAAAGAGTACAATGAGAAAGCCAAACCGTTTCGCTGGACCTATGCGTCAGACCCATTGCGCATATAATCCTAGTTTATAGTGGGACATTGCACTAGTGCCCACGGGGCTGGCGCGAAATATTTTGGAGAAACGTTCCTCGCTCATGCGCAACGCGATTTCCGCCCGCTTGCGCTCTGAGATATCGGTCACCATTGCAAACGAGCCGACCTTGTTCCCTGACTCGTCAAAAAGCGGCGTTGCATTGAACTGGCATAAGACATTTGACCCATCAGGACGAGAGAGGGCGATCTCATAGGCGCCTACTTCTCCCTGTGCCATCAATCTCATCTGCTGCTCGAAGATGGCCTTATTTTCACTATCTACAAAATCGAAAATCTTTTTCCCGAAGACCTCTTCCCGATTTCTGCCCAGGATAGCGCACATTCTTGGGTTGAGATCCGTGGTTACAGTGTCGTTATCAATCAGCCAGAATCCTTCATTGGTCGTTTGGAAAATGGTTCTAAGGCGAAGTTCACTCTCATGCAGAGCCTTCGCCGCGTTTTTGCGCTCGGTGATATCGCGGGCATAACCACTCGTGCCAAGAATCTGGCCGTCCTTATCAAGTACGGGTGTCTTAAATGTTTCGAACCATTTCATCTCCCCCCGGTCACTGATGGCTTCTTCGACAGCGATGGGAGTACCTGTCGTCAGGACCGCCTTATCGTCGTTCCTGTATTTTTCCGCGAGTTCTCTTGGCCAGATGTCAAGGTCGGTTTTTCCCAAAACCTCTTCAGACCTCTCCATGCCGCAAGACCGGGCAAAGGTATGGTTTACGGCGAGAAATCGGCCCTCTTTATCTTTGAGCCAGACCAGGCCGGGCTGGTTTTCTAAAATGGCTGTTAGGTAAGACTCTCGCAGGCTTAGTGCCTCCTCACTTAGTTTGCGCTCGGTGATGTCCCAGAAGATTCCGAAAACACCGATTATCTTGCCATTTACGTCTCTGACCGGAGTTTTGAACGTCTTGACCCACTCTTCTTTGCCTGGCGATAGGTTGTGCACCTCCAGTTCCTCAGTCGCACCCGTCTTCATGATGCGCTTGTCGTTCGCCCGGTATTTGTCGGCAAGCTTCCTTGGGAAGAAATCGTAGTCCGTTTTGCCGAAAACGTCTGCAGGTCGAATGCCGAAATCCCTGGCCAAGTGCTCGTTGATGGAGACATAGCAGGAGTTAGTATCCTTCATGAAGACCTTTTGAGGGATGTTCTCAACGAGCGTTCGGTAAATGGCCTCGCTCTCGCGCAGCGCCTCTTCCGCCTGCTTACGTTCGGTCATGTCGATATGCGTGCCAACCATCCGAAGCGCACGCCCGTCGGCATTCCGAATGATGACTTTGCCGCGCCTAAGAATCCAACGCCAGGTCCCATCATGTGAAAGCATGCGAAACTCAACCCCAAAAGCAGGAACATCATTGCGGATGCATGCTTCCTCTACGGCCAGAGCTCGTTTACGGTCGTCCGGATGAACCATCTCTAACCAGGCATCGGGTTTGGCCGGAAATTCCTCTGGTTCGTACCCCAGCATGCTGAAGTAGCCTGGGCTGAAATAAACGTTTCCAGTGGCTACATCCCAATCCCAAAGGCCGTCGCTGATGGCTTCCATCGCTCGACTGAAGCGTTCTTCGCTTTTTTCATGCTGCAGCCTGCTGATTTCCGCATGCCTGCGAGAGCGATACAAGGTCTCGCTTAGTACGCTGATAAGCACGCCATTCACGATGAGGATACCCCACATCACAAAGTCATATGTATATGCAAACCGCAACGTGTAAGTCGGCGGTATCAGGAAGTAATCCACAAGGACAGCGGCGGCGGCTGTGGCCACCAACCCCGGTCCCAAGCCGCCCATGTAGGCGCTGATGATGATCGGGAGATGGAACAGGATCAACATCGGGCGGTCGCCAAACGCCACCCCCATACCCATGCGCGCAATCAACGTCGCCACTGACAACACCACCGCGAGGACATACGCCAGCCACTGTGACCTATGCTCTGAAGCGGCGGGTCCTGACCCAATCACCGCATGTGTGCCGATACTCATAATTACTGCCCTCGATTTTGGAGAAAACAAAGATTTCCAGGACCGGACGGAGTCGGTCCGGGGTCGGGCCACGGTAAATCCGCTACAGCTAAAGATCGAGATGTAAAAAACAGCCGTTTTGCAGGCTTAGACGGGCATTTTTGACACCAAAATCGTTGCTCTAAGAGCTGCAGTCACTCACGAGAGTTTTTTATGAGAAGCATCGGGGCTGACTCAAGCCCAGGAGAACTGGAGCGCCGTCGGATTTTTGCTTTGTTCAGTGTTTAAGTTCTCGCCGGGATGTCGGCCGTCTTCTCCCCAGCCACGCAGCCTTTCGGCATAATACCGAACATCAGTGCGAAACCATAGCGAAAACTTGCCAGTTGGAATCTTACAGCTTGCCAATAGGTTAAATATGCGCTTTTGTTACATATGTTCTGTTATTGCGGAGACAGGAACAGGCTGAAGCAGGTTAGGCTGAAAGGGTGAGAGCGGCCCTACTTAGGCCCCGGACTGGGAACTTCCGGGGTGACGAGGACGGAGGACGGAGGTAGGAAGACGGAAGGCGGAAGACGGAGAGAAAAACAGACTGAAGGTGAGCCCTCACTTCGTTCGGACTCGCGTTAACAGTTCCAACCAATACCAAACGCTGGACCCTCACTGTGCTCAGGTCCGGGCTTGACGTCTCTAGCATGGTTAGACGCTGGACCCTCACTTCGTTCAGGTCCGGGCTATCATTCCGAACATGGCTAAATGTTTCAAGTCCGGGCACGATTTTTTGTGAGTGCCCAGTCCGGGCACGACCTCTTGTGAGTGAATCCTCACTTTGTTCGGATTCGACGTTAACATTCCGGACTCTGGTTAGATACTTCAAATTCGACGCCGATCCTTTGTGAGGCGTCAGCTCGCGTCTGATCTTTTTGTGAGGACGCAGACTGAAGGTTCTCAAGCCTAACAGCCTTCAGCCTAAACCCCTTCAGCCTATTAAAGTAAAGGACGGAGGACTCAGGACTGAGGCCCCGGACTGGAAACTTCCGGGGTGACGAAGACGGAGGGCCTCCGGCCCGGCGCTGGGCAATCTTGGAGTGGTGTATCGCCTGGTTGTACGCGCCACGGAGGACGGAAGACGGGGGACTATTTGGCAAGGGGGAGATCGGGGTTGCGAGCCTGTCTTCGGGGTTGCAGGTAGCGCGTACGACTCAGCGAAACGGTACGACCAAATTGCCCAGCGCCGAATCGAAGATTGAAGGTGGCGCGTACGACTTAGCGCGTCCACAGCCCCGAAGTTGAACATCCCGGAAATCTTGCACTGTGGAAAGCTCTCGGCATGTGCATTGCTTCTGCCGCTATGGGGTTTGATCTGGCGATTACTATCTGTTCACTCTCTCGATGGCAATGGCAGCACGCGCAAACGCGGGCGGTTTGGATCAAGGGTAAGCAAGGCGCCCTCCTCCAACTCGGCTGTCATTTGCCTTAAGGCAGCGATGACCGGGTTGCCAATCACATCTGGGCTGACATCCTCGGAGCAGATTTGGACGACGCTGGGTTTCTCGCCGTGTGTGGCGGCAAGGATCGCGCCGAAGTCCAGATCGTGTGTGAGCACCACGTAACCGTTGCCTTTGGCGAAGGCCATGATCTCAGCGTCCGCCGCGTTGCTCCTTCCAAGCGTCTACCAATGGGCTGCCTCGAAGCCCGCATCTGCCAGTATACTCACCCAGCGTGGAGACAGGTTCATGTCGATCAGCAGTTTCATGCCCTGGTCAACTCGACTTCGCGCTCTTCGGTTCGCCATGCTGCGTAGCGCAGTGCCTGCATGATATCCTCGCGTTCCAGATAGGGGTAATCAGAGAGGATTTCCTCGATGTTGTGACCCGCGCCGATCTGGCCGACGATCATTCCCACTGTAACCCGCATGCCACGGATGCATGCCTTGCCGCCCATCACATCCGGCTGTTGGGTGATACGATCAAATTGTCCCATGAGCATCTCCCTTTATCAAAACTCATTGAAACAGTAGTCACTTGAGAATAGTACTTCAAGAACTATTTTCGAGAATGCAAAAGCCTTGATTCCGTGTATCGTGTGGACGGTTTGGAAAGACTTATCAAGAACCTACGTTTTCAAGAGGAGCTTCATGCATGCACCGCCGCATTTTCATGCATTGTATTCCGAATTCGAGGCCCTTATTAACATTCAGACCCTGGAAATTTATCAAGGCAAATTACCGCGCAGAGCCTTGGCCCTCGTTCTGGAATGGGCGGCATAGCATCGCGCGGAACTCATGGAGGATTGGGAATTATGTGCAGCAAAATAAATACCGCTGAAGATTGCTCCGCTGGAATAATCCCAACCGCACCATGGCGGGTTGCAGAAGTTACCGTCCTGCCCGGCTATCAGCTTCGAGTCCGTTTTCTTGACGGCCTGGAAGGATCGATTGATATGTCGCGCCTCATTTTTTCGGAAAAGGCCGGCGTTTTTGCCGTCCTGCGTGATCCAACATTGTTCGCGAAGGCGTATCTTGAGCTCGGAGTGGTAACCTGGCCGGGCGAGATTGATCTTGATCCTGACGCTATGTATCACGAAATCAAAGAGAACGGAGAATGGGTGCTGGAATAGCAAGCCGTAAAAATAGGGTCGCGCCAAGCCAAATATCTGCCTCAAGGATATGAAGGCCATGCCGGAAGACGTCCAGGATACTTTCGGCTTTGCCCTCTATCTCGCCCAGCTTGTGGAAAAACACCCCGGCGCAAAACCGATGAAGGGATTTACCGGCGCAGGAGTGCTGGAGATCGTCGAGGATTACAGCTCGGACACTTACCGGGCCGTCTATACCGTCAGGTTTGCCGATGCTGTTTACGTCCTGCACGTTTTCCAGAAGAAATCAAAGCATGGCATCGCCACACCGAAGGAAGAGATCGAGAAGATTAAAGCCCGCTTGAAAATAGCGCAAGTAATGCATCGCGGGAAGAGGAGTAAGCACCATGAATGAAGAGACCGAAGTATATCACGGGAGCGGTAACGTATTTGCCGACCTTGGCCTGCCTGATGCCGAAGAGCGCCTTGCGAAAGCGGAGCTTGCCCGCCAGATTCTCAAGATCATTGCCAGGCAACGCCTGACACAGGCCCAAGCTGCCGAGATCCTCGGTATAGACCAGCCGAAGGTATCGGCCCTGACCAGGGGAAAACTATCAGGTTTTTCCATGGAACGCCTGTTTCATTTTCTGAATGCCCTTGGCCGAGATGTTCAGATTACCGTCAAAGCCAAACCACGGTCACGGCAACAGGCCCATTTGAAGGTCACCGCCGCCTGATTTTCTTGGGTGGAGGGTAATCTCTCAATTCGCAATTCCTCAATTCTTCCATCTTTTTGCCGCTTCTCGTTGCCGTTTCTATTGCCGTTTCTGATTGCCGCTTCTCGTTGCCGTTTGGCAAAACAAAATCATTGTGAGCTACAATACCGCCGACCAATTGCACATGTCGAAGTAATCGGGGAGCTGAAATTAGTTTCTCACTGTGCGCCCTCACAAAGGATCGGCGTCGAATTTGAAGTATCTAACCAGAGTCCGGAATGTTAACGTCGAATCCGAACAAAGTGAGGATTCACTCACAAAAAGATCGTACCCGGACTGGGCGCTCACTGAAGATCATGCCCGGACTTGAAGCGTCTAACCGCGTTAGAGATGTTAAGCCCGGACCTGAGCGAAGTGAGGGTCCAGCGTTTAACGTCGGCCGCGAGTGTCAGCGCAAACCCGAGCGAAGTGAGGATTCACTGTTCCTGGCGCAACGATAGAACCAAGAGGAGTTATTTTTAATTGTTCACTGCTTCCTGCTTCCCGCTTACCGCTTACCTCTCCCTGCTTCACTTTTCTTGCTTCCTCCTTCCCGCTCCCCGCTCCCTGCTTCCTGCTCCCCGCTCCTGTTACCACCTGTTATTGCGGAGAATCTAATCCAAAACTGTCAATTAAATCACTTTGCTGTGCGATCAGCCCCTGCATTTGCCCTGTATTTACAGGAATTACAGTGAAAATGAAACGTTTCTGGTTGCCGTTTGGCGGAGTTAAATCCCCTGGTGGTACGATATGGGTCAAGGTAAGAGGTGATGGGTGAGAGGCGATGGGTAGGATGAAAGATACCAAGTCGAACCTGTTCACCACAGCTTTTCACGTCCCGCTGGGACACCCGGAAACCATGAAAAGGCGATGTGTCTTAGGCGTGGATGCTGAAAGATTTTATCCACCACGCTCCGCTCCTTCATCCACCCCGCTACGCTCCTCCATCCGTGGTTCAGCTTAAAACTTTTCGAAGACAGAGACACGGAGATCACCAGGATACTAGAGCTTAAACGAATTCTTTGAGCTCTCCGACTTTTTCAAGCCAATCCGTATACATGGTGGGCTTAGTTATGAAACGCCAGAAAATTGCTATTGATTACGTCATTCCGGCTGAGGCCGGAATCCAGGCCTTTTCCAACTAATTGGTTATAAAGCAAGAGACACTGGGCCAACGCCTTCGTCACCCCGGCTCCAGGACTGGACACTTCCGGGACAGGCCCCGCCGGGGTCCAGAACTGATTGAATTTTATTAAAAATACTGGATTCCGGCCTGAACCCTCACTACGTTCGGATTCGCGTTAACACTTCTGGCCGGCGTTAAACGCTGGACCCTCACTGGGTTCAGGTCCGGGCTTGACATCTCTAACACGGTTAAATGCTGGACCCTCACTTCGTTCAGGTCCGGGCTAACATTCCGAACCTGGCTAAATATTTCAAGTCCGGGCACGATTTTTTGTGAGTGCCCAGTCCGGGTGCGATCTTTTGTGAGCGCCCAGTTCGCGTCGGATCATTTGTGAGGACGCGCCGGAATGACGGCCTAAGTACTCCGGACTTATGTAGTGGATCTCTGACTCAGGATACTAGACCTTAAACAAATTCTCTCAGATCTGCAACTTTTTCAAGCCAATCGGTATACATGGTGGGCTTCGTCATGAAACGCCTGGCCCCAAGAGAGCTGCAAAGCTCCATGTCCTGGGGTTCGTCGGACGTGGTAAGGATGACTATGGGTATTTTATTGAACTTCGAATGAGCGCTGATCTCTCTCAGCGCTTCTCGCCCTCCTTTGCGCGGCATGTTGAGATCGAGTATGATCAGGTTCGGGATGCAGTCGATACTCCACTTTCCCCGCCTTTCACAATCTTCCAGGTACTCCATCAACTCGATTCCATCACCCACGAACAGGGCATTCCAGTCCAGGCCGTTTTCAAGCAAAGCGTCCTTTATCAGCAGGCAATCATCATCATCGTCGTCTGCCACAAGAACGATCTTTTTGTTTCCCTTCGAATCTTTCACCTGACTCAGCCCCTTTTGGCCCATTACCACGTTCGGCTAAGGGTCGATTCACAAAACCAGGCGTTACATAAGGCTGAAAATGGAATTGCTGGCAAGCAACCAGAAGTAAGACGGGAATATCCCCATAACAAGGACAGCCGTTCCGGTTGCCGCCAATGCGACTACTGCTTCGGGTGAAATCGCCGCAAGCATTATCGGATTCTCAGATGGCTGCGGCTGGAAATACATCACTACGACCACGCGCAGGTAGTAGTAAATTGAGATCACGCTGTTTACACCTGCTGCGATGACCAGCCAGACATACCCTGATCGCAGCGCCTCGGTGAAGATATAAAACTTCCCCATAAATCCCCCTGTGGGCGGAATGCCGGCCAGGGAGAACAAAAATATCGACATCACAAACCCCAGTGCGGGGTATTTAAAGCCAAGGCCGGCAAAATCCGAGATGCTGTTGAATTCTTCTCCCTTCTTGCATAGCAGCGCGACAACGGCAAACGCCCCTATGTTCATGAAGGCGTACGCCATGAGATAAAACAGCATTCCCGCCTGGGCAAATTTTGTTCCGGAGACAAACCCCAGGAGGATGTACCCTGCATGGGCGATACTGGAATAGGCGAGCATCCTTTTTACGTTATCCTGGGCAAGGGCGATTATATTTCCGGCTGTCATGGTTAAAAAAGCGGCGATCCACATGATCGTGATCCAGCTTCCCTGCATGGGGGCCAGAGGCACGAGGATTGCCCGGATAAGGGTCGCAAAAGCTGCGGCCTTCACTCCCGTTGCCATGAATCCCGTGATGGATGTTGGGGCGCCTTCGTACGCATCGGGTGTCCACATGTGAAAAGGCACCATCGATATTTTGAATCCAAACCCGGCAGTCATCAAGACCAGCCCGACGACCAGGAATTTGAATTGAACGATTTGCGGATGGGTTTTAATAAAATTGGCTATCTTGATAATGTCCAGACTTCCGGTGGTCCCGTACACGAAGGCGAAGCCGTAGAGAAGAAACGCCGAGCCAAAAGCGCCCAACAGAAAATATTTCAAGGCTGCTTCCCCGGATTTCAACTGATTCTTATGAAATGCGCACAGGGCATATATGGAAATCGACATCGTTTCAAGGGCCACAAACAGAAGAATCAGGTTCCCTGCCGTTGCCATAAATATCATGCCCACGCCGGCAAAAAGAACAAGCGCATAATATTCGCCGGATTTGATGCTTTCAAAGAACTTCTGATAGCTTAACGAAACCAGGATCGTAAGAACAACAATCATACAGACAACAAGTGTAATGAAAAACGAAAACCTGTCGGTCAAAACCATTCCGCTGAATGAGGAGGATGGGGACCCCGCAGAACCGGTAAAAAAAACACTAACGAGGGCAAGGACCGATCCCAAAAGGGACATGTGACCGATGAAGCCGGCCTTTGCCAGTTCTTTGAAAACGCCCATGATAAGTATGATCAGTGCCGTTGCAACAAGAATTATCTGCGGTAAGACAGCCATGTAGTCCATTACCGGCACAGTAAATTTCAACGTCTCCATTCGGTTCCTCCAGATTTAATACAACATGCCCGGCGCAGCGCTTTCGACATTTTTCGATCATCGACTCAGCGTAATCAGGCTGCTTCGAGAGACTGCGTCGGAATTTACGGCAACATTATCCTTTTGCAAGGCCGCTGCGAAAGGATTGCTGCTTTTTTCAGCCGCATACGTTTCATACTTGTATTGGTATTGTTTGATGAAGTATTCGACGGATGCATCCATTTTGCGCAAGAACATGCCGGGGAAGACCCCCATTACGAACACCAGCACCGCAATGGGAACCATCGTCACAATCTCTCTTGTGTTCAAGTCGCTCATTTTGCGGTTGGCTTCGTCGCTGACGGGCCCGAACATCACCCTCTGGTACATCCAGAGCATGTAGACCACACCAAAGACCATTCCCGAGACGGCAAATACGCCGAATGCGGGATAGGTTCTGAACACGCCAACCAGTATCATTATCTCGCCTACAAAACCGTTTGTCCCCGGGACCGCCACGGATGCAAGAGTAGCTATCATGAGAAAGGTGGCAAATACCGGCATTATCTTGGCGAGGCCTCCGAAATCTTCCATGAGCCGGGTATGGCGCCGCTCGTAAATCATTCCGACCAGAAGAAAGAGGGCGCCGGTGTTCACCCCGTGGTTCAACATCTGATAAATGCCCCCTTCTATCCCCTGGATATTGAGTGCAAACAATCCGAGCATCACGAATCCCAGGTGGCTTACGCTGGAGTAGGCCACGAGCTTTTTCATGTCCGGCTGCACCCATGCCACCAGTGCGGCATAGATGATTCCGGCAATGGCCAGGGAAGCGATCACCGGGAGAAACTGATGGCTGGCATACGGAAAAAGGGGCATCGAAAACCTCAGAAAACCGTATGTCCCCATTTTGAGAAGGATGGCGGCAAGCAGGACACTGCCTGCGGTGGGCGCTTCGACATGAGCGTCCGGAAGCCAGGTGTGGAGCGGGAAAATCGGCACTTTGATGGCGAATGCGACGGTAAAGGCGGCGCACAGCCAGAACTGGATCGAAATCGGGATATGCAGATTATAGAGGTCAAGAAGGTTGAAGGTGCCTGTACCAGTGGTTTTATAACTGTAATAATATAGATAAATAATGGCGACCAGCATGAATATGCTTCCTGCCGCCGTATATAGAAAGAACTTGACCGCGGAATAGATGCGCCGTTCCCCTCCCCAGACGCCGATGAGAAGAAACATGGGGATCAGCATCAACTCCCAGAAAACATAAAAGACAACAAGATCGAGGGAGACAAATGTGCCCACCATGGCGGTTTCCAACAAGAGTATGGAGATCAGAAAATACCTGGTTTTTTCCTTTATATAGGTCCATGAACACAGCACACATAAAGGTACGAAAAAAGTGGTCAAAATGACGAGCCACAGACTGATGCCGTCCAGCCCGACATAATAGTTCAGCGAAAAGCTCTTAACCCAGGGGACCAATTCCACAAACTGCATGCCCGGGATGGCGGCGTCAAAGCGGACCAGGAGCAAAAGCGAAATCAAAAATTCAATGACGGAAGCAGCAAGGGCGATTTTGCGTAATAATTCATCATTTTTACCGCCTTCGCTTTTGATAAATACCAACAAAACCGCACATAACAGTGGAAAGAAAATGAGGGTGCTCAGGATCGGAAAACTAAATTGATTCATTGATTGGCTCCCGAAGATACATCCGAAACCTATAAATTATCTCATCTAAAGCAATGATTTACATAAATCGGCCACTACCGCTTAACGCATGTACATGTAATATGCGACCAGAACGAACACTCCCACCAAAAAGGATACCGCGTAGCGTTGGACATTACCGGTCTGAGACGATTTCCATGTGACCCCGCACTTCATGAAAAATCCGGCGGTCGAATTGACAAGTCCGTCAATGACCACCACGTCTATGCCTTTCCACAGAAATTGACTGATCGAACGTAAAGGATTGATGACCGTTTTTTCGTAAAGTTCGTCCACATACCACTTGTTCAGCAACAGGCGGTATAATGATGGATTTGCGGCCGACAAAGTTTCAGGCAGCGACCGTTTTTTCATATACAATGTGTAGGCAAAATAAATTCCTCCGAACACGATAACGATGGTAAGTAGCATAAGCCAATATTCGATTTCGAACGAATGGTGCTCGACAGTTTCGGATACCTGGTGTATGAATGCGGGCCCGCCGGCGGATGAAAAGAGTTTGCCCTTCCCCAAACCAATCACCGGTTCGAGGAAACGCTCGGCAAGATTGCTCCCCCCGAGGGATGCTGGGACGCCGATGTAACCGCCGAAAATGGACAGAACCGCAAGAATCATCAGCGGAACGGTCATTGTCTTGGGGGCTTCGTGGATATGTTTTTTTACCTCTTCAGAGGCCCGGCATTCGTTGAAAAATGTCATGAAGATCAGGCGGAACATGTAAAAAGCGGTCATGGCCGCAGCAAGAACACCGATAAGCCACAGAATGAAACTCCCATGCTCCCCGCTGAACGCCTTCCACAGGATCTCATCCTTGCTGAAAAAACCCGAAAGTCCCGGAAACCCAACGATGGCAAGCGTTCCGATCACCATGGTATAAAAGGTGATGGGCATTTTTTCTCTTAACCCCCCCATGTTCCTCATGTCCTGTTCCCCGCTCAACGCGTGGATGACGCAACCCGAACACATGAAGAGAAGCGCCTTGAAAAAGGAGTGAGTCAGTACATGGAAAAGACCTGCGGCAAATGCTCCTACACCCAGGCCCATGAACATGTAGCCGAGCTGGCTCACCGTGGAGTAGGCCAGGACCTTCTTGATGTCATTTTGAGTGAGAGCAATGGTGGCGGCCAGCAATGCGGTTAAGGCGCCGACAACGGCGACCACACCCATGGCCAGAGTAGACATTGAATAAAGCACATTGCAGCGCGCCACAAAGTAGACGCCGGCGGTTACCATGGTGGCCGCATGTATGAGGGCGCTGACGGGGGTCGGACCGGCCATGGCGTCAGGGAGCCAGATGTAAAGGGGTATCTGGGCCGACTTGGCGGTGCATCCCAGGAAAAATAACAGGCAGATCAGTGTAATCAGGTTGGGTGAGAGCAGGTATGCGTTTGAAAACACATCGGAAAATTTCAACGACCATATCCCGTGCCCCCCCAAATGTGTCACCAGAAGCAGCATGCCCAACGCGAAGAAAAAATCGCCCACCCGGTTGGTTATAAACGCCTTCTTGCCGGCAATTGCGTTTGCCAGGTCTGAAAACCAGAAAGATATCAGCAGGTATGAACAAACGCCAACCCCTTCCCATCCGAGAAACATCAGCAGGAAGTTATCGGCCAGAACCAGCGTTATCATTGAAAACATAAAAAGGTTGAGATAGGCAAAGTACCGGTAGTACCTGCCTTCGTCATGCCACATGTATCCGATTGAATATACATGAATCAAAAACCCGACCCCGGTCACGAACATGCACATGAACATTGACAGCGGATCGATCTGATATGCAACGCTCACGTTAAAGTCCCCTGCGGCAATCCAGGTAAACCAGGTGAAATCATATAAACGCTTCTCCGGGGCAAGCCCCAGCAACTGCACAAACAGGATCAGCGTGACCAGAAAGGAGAGCCCGACTGCGCCGCAGGCGATCCAATGCACGAGGCTTTTGCTTTTTTCCTCGATTCTGCGGCCTAACAGCCCGTTGATCAACACGCCTGCGAGGGGAAATGTTGGAATAAGCCATACTAAATCAAACATCATCGTAAGCCTCGATTTACCATTTCAGCAGGTTGAATTTATCAATATTGATGGTGCCTGTTTTCCGGTATAGAAGGACAAAGATTGCAAGCCCTATCGCAGCCTCAGCTCCGGCTACGGCCATTACGCACATGACCATGAATAGCCCCTCAGCCGATTGATTTGCGCGTGAAAAGGCGACAAACGCCAGATTCACAGCTCCGAGCATGATCTCTATGCACAGGAAGACGACAATGGCGTCTTTGCGGGTGATCACTCCGAGTGTGCCGATGGCAAAGAGTATCGCGGACAGTGCGAGATAAGTGCTTTGATAATCATTCATTGAAACATTCCCCTATACTAATTTCCGACACCACGAAATTGAAACGGGGCTTCGATGCGCCGCCAAGGACAGCGCCAAATCAGGCCGGCGGCCCCGCCGCCTCAGTCCCTTCTTGCCAGGAAGACTGCGCCGACCACTGCGGCGGTCAATAGAACGGATACCAGCTCAAAGGGGCAAAGCCCCTCGACAAAGATATAATTTGCAATCAGATTCACCTCGCCGAATGCAGATATAGCGTGGGGCGTCATATCTCCCTTCAACGCCAGCGGGCTCAGTCCCACGCCAAGAATCAAAAGGCTGATAAAGAAAAGGGAAAGAATCACTAACCGGCCGGCAAAAAGGTTCTGCTTAATATCACCTTCCTCCCCGGCTGCCCTGAGATTCAACATCATGATGGCATAGAGAATGAACATCATAATGGCGCCGGCATAGACGATCACCTGGAGGATGGCAATAAACTGGCTGTTTAACAATAAAAACAGGACAGCCAGCGCCAGGCAGTTTCCTACCATCCAGAGCGCGCTGTGCACGGTATTCTTTGAAAAAATGACAAGAAGCGCGGTCCCCACCGCCGCCATACCAAAGATGATTGTCGCTGTCAGTTCCATTTCAGTTTGCCCTTTAACTTTTCCCTTGTATAAAGCCGCCTCTGGTCCCATCGGATGTGCAGTCGAAAAACCCGCTGTCTTTTAAATTCGCGGTCTCCCGGTGGTCTTTAATTTCTCGATATCGAATAGAAAATCTTTAGGGCTGAAATCTACATAATCATATACTTCCGTCAAACTGATGGCCCCCTTGGGGCATGCCTCCTGACAGAATCCGCAGAAAACGCATCTAAGCTCATCGACCACGAATTTTACAGGATACCGCGTTTGGCCTTCCTCTTCATAGGGAACCATGGCAATCGCCTGCGACGGGCAAATGGCGGCGCAAAGTCCGCATGCGACACATTTGAGATCGCCCTTTTCGTCCACATTGAGTCTGTGAAGACCACGCCAGCGCGCGCTTCTTTGCGTTTTCTCATCAGGGTACTGAACGGTGACCGGCTTCCGGAAAAAATTGCCAAGCGTGTACCCAAGCCCCTTCAAAAAAGGCGTTACATAATGCCCTTTTTCAGCTCGGTCTTTGCTGACATCGATAATTTCTGATTTTTCCATTATTGCTCCTGTTTTCAAGCGTACCGTCCTTCCAATCTTTCTATGGCGTGGAAGGCCGCCATGAAGATATCAGCCCAAAAAAATCATTGCCACACCGGTCGCGATGACATTTGCAATGGCCACCGGCAACAGGAATTTCCACTCGAGCTTCATAACTTTGTCGTAGCGCAGACGGGGAATCGTGGCCCTCACCCATATGCATATGAAAATGATGAAAAATGTCTTTAGAAAAAACCAGACAACCCCCGGCAGCAATGGTCCATGCCACCCGCCCAGAAACATGGTGGTCACAAGGGAGGCAAAGACGAACATGTGCGTATATTCGGCAAGAAAGAAAAGGGCGAATTTCATGCTGCTGTATTCAATATTGTATCCGCAGCAAAGCTCGGATTCGGCCTCAGGCATGTCAAAAGGGATGCGGTTCAGCTCGGCGATTCCGCTGATGAAAAACACGAAAAAAGCGACAGGCTCCCGGACAATGTTCCACAGGTTGTGCTGGGCGGCAACCATGTCCACCAGACTGAAAGACCCGGTCACCATTATGATGCTGATAACTGAAAAGGCCATGGAGAGCTCATAGCTGATGATCATAGCCGATGCCCTCAGGCCTCCCATGTATCCGTATTTGTTTCCCGACGACCATCCGCCCAGTATGGTTCCGTATGAGCCGATGGTCGCAAATCCCAGGATAAAAAGGACCCCTATGGACGGGTCTGCCAGGCAGAGAGTGATCTTTTTGCCAAAGATCGTAATGGGTTCGCCGAACGGAATTACGGCCAGGAGTATAACGGCCATGGTAATGCTGATAATCGGAGCCATAACGAAAACCGCCTTATCGGCATTTTCCGGTATCACTTCCTCCTTGAAAATATTCTTGACCCCGTCGGCAATAGGTTGAAGGAGCCCGTGCCACCCTACCCTCATCGGACCGTATCTGAGCTGGAAATGGCCTAAGGCTTTTCTTTCAAGCCATGTGGTATAGGTAATGAACCCGAGGCACACACTAAAAACAACAAGCAGTTTGATAACAGGAATGATGAAAAAATCATTCATCAGGTATACTCCGTTAAGCAGCTTTTTCGATTCTGACAGCGCTGACTTTGTACTCAGGAATTTTGGACACGGGGTCCACCTCGGCATGGGTCAGCAAGTTGACCGCAGCCTCGTAAAAATGGAACGGCACAAAAACCATCCCCCTCTGCGAACGCTCGTTGATCCGGGCTTTTACCCTTATGCTGCCCCGTTTGGACGTAATCCTAATATAGTCTCCTTCCGAAATTCCAAGTTTCTCCGCGTCGTAAGGATTGATCTCCGCCAAGAGTTCCGGATAGAGGCGATTGAGGGCGGTGCCGCGCCTTGTCATAGTCCCCGTATGATAATGTTCCAAAACCCTGCCGGTGCTCAGTATGAAAGGATACTCGCTGTCGGCTGCTTCAACCGGGGGTTTAAACGGGATTGAAAAAAACTGCCCTTTTCCCCTGCTAAATTTCCCCCTGTGAAGAACGGGGGTCCCGGCATGATTCTGATCCGGACACGGCCAGACAAGTCCTGCCTGTTCCAGTCTTGCGAATGTTATCCCCCCGTAACTCGGCGTCAGAGAGTTGATCTCCCGTATAATCTCCTCGGGGGTGGCTGCCGGTATCGTATGGCCCATTCTCTTTGAAATTTCGCTGATGATCCACGTATCCTCTTTTGCCTCACCCGGCGGCTCCACGGCTTTTCTCACCCTTTGGACAAGGCGCTCCGTATTGGTGAAAGTGCCATCCTTCTCCGCAAAGCATGTGGCGGGCAGCACAACATCGGCGAACTTCGCCGTTTCGCTCAGAAAGATGTCCTGAACAATCAAGAAATCAAGGCTCTCGATGCAGTGCTCGATATGATGCTGGTCCGGGTCGCTTAGTACCGGGTTTTCACCCATCACATAAATAGCTTTAATCCGGCCGGATTCGGCGGCGCCAAACATCTCGGTGACTGTGAGACCCGCTTTGAGAGAGATCTTTAACTCCCCCCAGACAGCGGCGAATTTCTTGATGTTATTTTCATCGCCCACCGGCTGATATCCGGAAAACACATTGGGCAGACAGCCCATATCGCAGGCGCCCTGGACATTGTTTTGTCCGCGCAACGGGTTTACCCCGCCGCCGTCAACGCCGATATTGCCGCACAGCATGGCCAGGTTGGCCAGGGATTTGACATTGTCGGTTCCGGTGGTATGTTGAGTGATGCCCATGGCATACAGGATGGATCCCGGCCTGGCGTTTCCAAACAGGCGCGCCGCTGCGTACAGCTCATCAGCAGAAAGGCCGGTTATCGATGACACATACTCAGGCGTGTATGACTCAAGGTGGGCCTTTAATTCTTCAAAACCGTCGGTCCGCTCATCGACATATTCTTTGGCATGCCAACCTTCTTTTATGATGATGTGCATAAGGCCGTTGATCCAGGCGACATCGGTCCCCGGTTTGGGACGAAGCCACAGAGCGGCGTGATTGACCAGGGAAATTCGCCTGGGATCGATAACCAGGAGCTTCACGCCATTTCTCATCACCGCTTCCTTGACGTAATTGGCGATGATCGGATGATTTTCATCCGTGTTGGTCCCGGTGGCAAGGATCACTTCCGATTTCAAAACATCGCTGATGGGGTTTGTCATGGCCCCGCTTCCGAATGAGGCGGCAAGACCTGCCACCGTTGAGGAATGTCAGAGACGGGCGCAGTGATCCACATTGTTTGTGCCGATCACCGCGCGCATGAACTTTTGAAACAGGAAATTTTCCTCGTTGGTGCACCTGGCCGAGGACAGGCCGGCGATGCTGTCCGGTCCAAATTCATTTTTTATTGCGGAGAGCCGCTTGGCTATGAAGTCCAACGCCTCATCCCAGGTGGCTTCCCGGAATTTGCCGTTTTCCTTAATGAGAGGGGTCTTCAACCGCTGGTCGTCACCGATGAATTCATAGCCGTAACGCCCTTTTACACAGAGACTCCCCCTGTTCACCCCATCATCGGTCTTCGTGTATACACCGATGACACGGTTTTCCAGCACATCGAGTTCAAGCTGACACCCGCAGCCGCAATAGCCGCAGGTCGTTTTTACCCTTTGGCCGAGCCAGGGCCGTCCCTTGTACCGGCTAAGATTCTCAGTCAATGCGCCCGTGGGGCACACAAACATGCATTCACCGCACGATTTGCACTTGTCGGCGGCTACCGGAACCAATCTCGCCTCTTCGTTTTCTCCGAGAATATCTATAGCGCCGATCCATTTTACATTCTGGCATGCAGTGACGCAACGGCGGCACATAATGCACCGCTCAGGCCAGTAACGGATCAGTGAGGTGGCATAGCTGTCATCGCGTTTTTGCTTACGGGGCTCAAAAGGCACATCGGTAATGCCGAACCGGTAGACGATATTCTGAAGATCGCACTGACCCGCCGCGTCGCAGATGGGGCAATCAAGGGCATGATGCAGCAAAATCTTTTTCAGATTGACAACCCGCTGCTCGTGAAGGGCTGCTGATTCGGTGGTGACTTCGAACCCTTCTTCGACCAGGGTATTGCATGAGGTCACCGGCTCCGGCCGCCCCTCGATTTTAACAATGCACATGTTGCATGAGCCGATGGGCGGGAGCCGTTTGTGGTAACACAGACTCGGAATATCAACCCCGGCGCTCCGGGCCGCTTCCATGATTGTCGTCCCTGCCGGGACAGACAACTCACTCCCATCAATTTTTAAATTGACCATACTTGCATTATTCCTTTATTAGATCATTCATTGTACATTACGCCCTACCGGTCGATTTCCCCCAACACCACATCCAGGCTCCCAATAATGGCGACGGCGTCCGCGACCATATGGCCGACCAGCAGACGGGGAAGAGCGCTTGCCAGGTAAAAACATGACGAACGTATTTTTAGCCGGTACGGATGCTCGTTCCCGTTACCGACAAGGTAGAATCCGAGTTCCCCTTTGGCCCCTTCGACGGCCGCATACACCTCTCCCTCGGGTGCAGACGCGCCTTTGGCATGCATCATAAACCGCCGTATAAGCGCACTGATGTCATTTTGGACTTCCACCTGGCTGGGGTTCGCGACCCATGGGTTATCCGTTTGAACCGGTCCGGCCGGAAGGTTTTCAATCGCTTGGCCGACGATGTTGATCGACTGCTTGAACTCTTCCATCCGCACAAGGTAACGGTCATAAATATCGCCGTTTCGCCCGACCGGGATCTGAAAGTCAAAGTCGTTGTAACTGGAGTACGGAAACGCCTTGCGCACATCATATGCTACGCCGGACCCCCTGAGACAGGGACCGGTCAATCCATAGTTAACCGCTTCTTCGGCCGAAATCGCCCCTATATTCATGGTCCGGGTGGTCCATATCTTGTTTTGCGTAAGAAGCGTGTGATAGCCTTCCAACGCTTTGGGAAACCACTTAACGAAATCACGGACTCTCTTGATAAACTCATCGGTCGTATCATGGGCCACGCCACCGATACGAATAAAAGAGGGGGTGAGCCTGTATCCGGCGATCTCTTCGTTGATCGCCATGATCATTTCGCGGTCCCTAAATGCGTAGAAGATGACCGTCATGGCGCCGATGTCCAGGGCATGGGTGCCCAGCCAAAGATGGTGCCCCATGATTCGGGCAAGTTCGGCCATGATCACTCTTAGATATTGCGCTCTTTTCGGGACCTCGATGCCCACCAGTTTTTCGACGGCCAAACAGTATCCAATATTGTTTGCCGAGGCGGCCGAGTAATCGAGCCTGTCGGTGAGGGGAATGATCTGCTGGTAGTTCCGGTTCTCGCAGATTTTTTCAATCCCTCTGTGCAGATATCCGATAACGGGTGTGGCATTTACGATGGTTTCGCCGTCCAGTTCCAGTATCACCCGAAGCACACCGTGGGTGGCCGGATGATGAGGTCCCATGTTCAAAGTAACGGTTTTGCGTTCAGTCATGATTTCCTATGCCCGGCTATTTTGCTGTTCCATTCCAATCAGCACCAATCTTTAATTGTTTTCGGATCGAAGGGCTTGTTGAAATCTTTGCCCTCAAGCGGGAAATCCTTTCTCAACGGATGTCCCTCAAAGTTTTCCCAAGTGAGAATCCGCCGCAGGTCGGGATGATTTGAAAAACTTATCCCCAAAAGATCAAACACTTCCCTCTCCCCCCAATTGGCGGAATGCCATATATTGCTCACACTGGGTACTTCCTGTCCCTCGTCGGTTTCCAGTCTGATGATCAGGCGGGTAAAATCCTTTGATGATAACAGGAGGTAGAGCAGATCAAACCTCGGCGCCCTCGGCATGCGGTCGATGCCTACAACATCGGTTAACATATCAAATCCGCAGTCCTCGTCCCCTTGCAGTGTTTTCATCACTTCATAGAAAGATTGCTCGGCAACCGTGATTTCCTGAATATCCTGACGGTCAGTCTCTTTTAGGATTGAACCGGGATACTTTTCGCAGATCGTATTAATTATTTTCTTAAGCTCCATCAGTGTTTTCCTGTCGGCTAGCGCAGCATGCCGGATTTGAAGTCGGGGCGCTGGTCTAATTTTTCTGTTCTGATTTTTTCCTGCACTTTCATCAGCCCGGCCAGTACGGCTTCGGGGCGGGGCGGGCATCCAGGGATGTAAACATCGACCGGTATAATCTGGTCAACGCCCTGGACCACGGAATAGCTCTTAAATATCCCTCCGCATGAGGAGCATGCCCCCATTGCAATCACCCATTTGGGGTCCGCCATCTGGTCATATATACGTTTGACCATCACAGACATTTTCTTGGTAAGCGTACCGGCAACGATGATCAGGTCGGACTGCCTGGGAGACGGGCGAAAAACCTCGGAGCCGAAGCGGGAGATGTCAAAATCGGCCAGTGTACTGGCGATCATTTCAAGGGCGCAGCAGGCAAGGCCGAAAGTGCACGGCCACACCGAATTGCTCCTGCCCCAGTTCACAAGTTTCGTCAGGCTCGTAACCAGTACGTTGTCGCCTACCAATTCATTTTCTAGTCCCATTCCAGAGCTCCCCTTTTCCATACGTACACATAACAGACCAGAAGTATCAGCAGAAAAACCATCATTTCGATAAGCCCGAACACCCCCAGCTTTTGGTAGTAAACCGCCCATGGGTAAAGAAATACGCATTCAAGGTCAAAGACAAGGAAAAGGAGTGCAATCACATAGAACTTGATGGGAGTTTGCGCATACTGCGCGCCCTCGCTGGGCAGGCCGCATTCATAGGCTTCGTCCTTAACTTTAAAAGGCCGCCTCGGGCCAAGGATATGTGAAAGAAACACTGTCCCGGCGCCAAAAAGCAAGGCAAGAATGACAATATAGAGAATCGGCAAATACTCAGACAGCATAGAACCAAGCCTCCAGGCCGTCCGCAGGCAGCCACGTCTTGCGGACCGTAGCGGATCCGCTCTGGGCCGGCGCGGGTTATTTGCCGCACGGCTGCTCTATAGTGTGAGCCGCCGCGCGGAACTTGAGTTTTTTAGCATCGCCGTTGATGCCAAGCGCGTTCATTCCTTTAACTTCGTCGGCCCCGCGATCCATCCCTCGATGAGCCCAGGCTGGCCTGCCCCCCTTAACCGGCGGGGCCGTCAAAACACTTTCCAGAGTGATATCATACAGGTATCAGGAAGCCGGTGATGCGGATTTTCATTTCCCCCCACAGCACAACCGGTTCGAGATGCAAACAAGTACGGAATATCCACAGGGATCAACAAAAGGAAAATGATCGCCGGACAAACATCCGGATTAATAAGCCATCGATATCGATATGACAACCTTTTTTTCCGTTGGGGGAAATTTTAAAAAACGAAACCCACAGCCAATGGGGCAGGCCGATTCAGCCCTTTGCCCGTTGAACACAGGCGACACAAAAGGCCGCCAAAGCTATGCCGCTCAGAATCATTTCACGGCAACCTTGTCCGGCAAAATTCGGAACCTGACTGCGGTTAATCCTCTCAGCGAAGAGGAGGCCGGGCAAGCCGACTTCACAAAGTGAAGTCGGCTTGCCTCCAACCGCACCACTCTTTCCGTCTGCACTGTCTGCATGGCCGCTTTTGCTCAGTCCTCCGTGGCGCGTGCAACCCGGCGAAACGGCACTCCGAGATTGCCCAGCGCCGGGCCGGAGGCCCTCAGCCCTGCTTCTCTGCATGGCTGCGCGCACGGTCGCCGCTCTTATCATGTCAGGTGCATTTTTTTCGAGTAAGGTATTATATAAGTCTATGATACGAGGAAGCGGTTCGGGGTCTCATGTGGCGCCGCATGACCCTCAAAGAGGCCGCGAAACCCGCAAAACGACAGATCAACACCTTTCGTTTGGCCCTCGGCCGGCGCAGGGCAAACGGACCCACCAGCATCGGCAGCGGCTTTCAAAATCTGCTGAGTCAATGTAATCTTTGAAGGCAGGATGTGACTAAGGGCTTGTGCGTAAATAAGCCTCTTAGGGATTGCGCCGGATTTTGAGACTGATTTGGTCGCGAAGATTGAACAAAACCGCAGGCGTAGCTGGGCTACGTCTAATGCTAGTAACTTAACGTTTTATTCCGTTAATTCAGTAACCTACCTATAATTCTCATCGACACAACATTTCTCATTTTCTGCCGTAAGTACCTCTTATAACTTCATTCGTGCCGCTTTTTTTGCTTGACAAAATGTACGTATTATGTAATGTAATACTGACTGAATACTGATTAATATTCATTATCTCTTTCAGGAGGGTGACTGCCATGAAAAAAGAGGACCTCAAGGAAGTCCTTCTTCAAGTGCTTGAACTTCAGCTTGACTATCAGTTGCGTGCTATCCGCCAACTGCGGGGACATCCTGATGCAGAGCCTGCCCCCGTACACCGGCGGGGAACAAGGCGTCAGTCGCTGGTTGACCTGTCCGTTCAAATACTGACTGAAAAACGCAAACCCCTGCATGTCAACAAACTCGTTCAATTACTCCAGCAGCGCTACGGACGTCTTACCGACCGGGACGCCCTTTCCAGTGCTTTGGCGAAAAAAGCCCGCCAGGGGGTCTTGGTCCGCCAGAGCGCTCCAGCCACCTTTGCTCTCATCGATTCCAAGGAGGATAACCATGCCACGACCTGATCTGGGAATGCTTGCACAATGGCTCGACCCCATCGTTGTGGCGATGCTTGAAAACCGGCGGCGCCTGAAAAACGAGTGGCATCGCCATCGCAAGTTGGCAACTCTGGAAACTCTGTGGCTAATGTTGGCCGTCTCATTGGATACCCATCGATTTAGCCTCTACGAGATCCTCAGTTTGGCTACGGCAGATCTTGGCATCCAATGGACCATTTCCGTGCCGGCATTTTGCAAGGCTCGTGCGCGTTTTTCCCCTGGACGCTCTATCCTGGCTGCATGGCACACTGGTATCGCGGCTGCAAAGAGCCTGTAAAGAAGGGCGCACCCGTTGGAACGGATTGCGGTTGCTTGCCGCCGACAAGACAACTCTGGCATTGCCCGAATCTCGATCTCTTTGGAAGGGCTTCGGCGCACACAAGGGGTCTCAGGGACTGGGGCCGGTTGCCGTCGAGCTTTGCTGCCTGTTTGACGTCGTCAGCCGTGCGCCCCTGCGCTTTGTCTATGGCAGGGTATGCACCTCGGAACACAAGCTTATCCTAAAGCTTATAGAGCACCTAAAAAAAGGCGACCTGCTTCTATTGGACTCAGGTTTCTACTACTGCGCCACTTTTTTTAAAATCCTGCTCAGGCATGCCCACTTCATCATTCCTACCAGGGAAGACATGCGTCCCAGGGTGCAGCGAAAATTAGCACAGGGTGACTATTTGTGCGAAATTAAGGATTCCCACAAGAAAGCAACCCTCAATGTCAGGGTAGTTTTCGTTTATAGAAACGGTTTCCGGCGACGACGGCTAGTCACCTCTCTGCTGGACCCCAATTTGTTTCCGGCAACAGAGCTGGCCCGTCTCTATCATATGCGCTGGGACATCGAGACCTTCTATCGCGATTTTAAACAAACCCTGCGTGCCACCTCGTGGCATTGCCACGCTCCGAGTTCGTTTCACCAGGAGATCATGGTGCACATGATTGCCCTGTGTCTAATCCGCATCGCCATGTTCGAAGCCGGCCGCCTTAAAAACCTGTCTGTGGCTCAATTGAGCTTCGCACGTGCCCTAACCCAGACACGCTTATTCCTCAAGCTCTTAATGTCCGCTGGTGATGTGGGCCTATGGCCTTCCATCTGGGAGGAATTTGTGCGATGCTGTGCACGACATAGGGTGCATTCTAAACTAGGCCGCCAATTTCCAAGAGACCGGCAGCAATATCGAACAAAGAGTCGAGGGCTGGAAAAGCGACGCCGGGGGCGAAAGCCTAAATTCAAAACAGCATCGCCGCTGCCACTCCAGCCGGAAACCCGTAAGGATTTGAAAGGACAAGTATTTCTCTTAAGTTAATAGCATTAGGCTACGTCGAGGATTTTGCGATTGAGGAGCGGCCAAAGCCGGCCAAAAGCCGGATGCGAGCGCAAAGGTTTTATTTACGGACAAGCCCTAATTCAGAGGTTTCCTTGTCATACAATTATGAGTCAACCAGACAAAGAATGGTATGCTTCACATTTTTTAGAATCTTGTTTGCATTGCTCCCGATAAGAAACGGCTTTTGCTCTTTGAAGCCTTTCTTGCCAATTAAGACAAATTGATATTGGTTGCGCTCAATTTCATCGAGCATGTCTCTGGCAAGGTCCCTGTTTGTGTGCACAATTTGGGTTTGCACCTTTTCGGGAGGCACGCCGCCTCCGATCAGGGCATCACGCGCTTCGGACAGAAATTTTTCAACCTCCCGCAGAGTTCCGTCACGCCACTCGTTAAGCTCCCGAGTGGTGTTTTTTTTCTCGTCGTCAGTGAGGATTCGCCCATGGTCCCAAAATCGAGGCGGGAGCTTGGGCATGAAATGAAGCAGTTTATAACTCAAGTTTGGGATCGGAGCAAAGAACTCGGTAGCGTAATAGGTCAAGGCGCGTGAGTCAGGAGATCCCTCCATCGGAATGAGAATTTTCCGTGTCTGATGCACTGGGGTATCGATTACCCATACTGTTCGTAACGTGCTGTACTGGGATAACCGGCTCGACGTACTTCCGATGAGAAGATTCTTCTTCGGTGTCCTACCGCGCCTGCCGCAGATTACCGTCTGGATTTTTGAATCGGTGGCTTCATTCAAAATATCAAACGATGGAGCAACGCAGTTCGTTTTGAGCTTGACCGCAATCCTGTCGGCAGGAAAGCCTGTTTCCGAAAGTACACGATGCGATGCTTCCAGGACGGCCTTTCCGGCTCTTTCCAGGTAGCCTTCCATACTGTCGGGACCCATCATTTCACCCGGATAAAATACCTGTAATTCCGGCACGCAATGATAAAGCAGCACCTGACAACCGTCGTGATTCTTGAGAAGATCACCAGCTATCCTGAGCGCCTCATTGCACTTCTCCGAACCATCCACTGCGAAGAGTATCTTCTTTTCCATTGCAGACCTCGTATTATAGACTTACATATATCAATCAAATAGCTTCACATCGCGGAGCGCGGAAGGCGACCGCATCGCGTGTCTATCGTGCACGTTGGACGGGCGCGGGATGCCTTCTTTGTAAGGATTCCGTCCTCTCCTGCGCTATTCGTTTGCATTATTCGCAGTAAAAAGGCGGTCCCAACTCTCCAAAGGAAAAACTTGTAAAAACATGATGCCCGTTGTAGTCCAAGACCCTCAGATCGTTACTCTTGGATAGGTCATGCATGATCAATGTGAACTGATCCTTGTATTTCTCTTTTACTTTCTCGACCGAAAGTTCATAAGCGATGTACTTCTTGATTCCCTTGGTGGATAGTTTCTGTACGAAACTGGGATCGTCAAAAGATTTATAGCTCGTCAGGATAAGTATTGGACCGGTTCCTGTAAAAATAATACCCGCTTTCACCGTCTACTCCTTTCCGGATAACTTGTTAATCTATGAGTGCATGAAAGTTTTCGCCAGAGGCGCTTACAAAATCACGACCGCCTTTGACCAATATCAATCTATCAACAATTCATGGTCAGACAGCCTCAGAAGGCAACTTGAATGCGAGCCTTGTGCAGAAATGGAAGCCGATCGCCAGTACCGGAATTCCAATTGGCTTAAGAAAAGTGGAAACATCATTCTAGAGAATTAAAATAACTTTGGCCTATCAGGAAGTCAACGTGGAATGTGTATAAACCCTGAACCGTTTCAAATCAACCGGCCGGCGAAGGTCTCCTTTGACCGCATGCCAAAATACCGTATTTAATGAATAATGCCGATGGGGTGGCATGGGCCTACTTTATCTCGTGTCGGATTTATTGCGAACAACTCAAATCTGGTCTCGAGTATCCCGCGTGGACATGAAGAACTGCGGTGACCGGTTAACATTTTTTCTATCCCTCAAAGATCAGTTCACCTCTATGGGCTCACAAAAAAAGGCGCGTGGTTCGAAGTGAAAAAAGGCGGCTCATTGGACAGAATGCGCGCGATTGCGGGCTGCCTTCTAAATTCGCTGTCCAGAAACCGCCTGACCTTCGGCCTGTCCCATCCCTTAGGGTGAGAAAAGCCGGTGTAGAGCGACAGGTCCCCTTCGTAGTGAGCAGAAGTTGCCAACCTCTGTACATCGGGACTGTTGACCGGCATGTTGAAGATAGCAAGATTCAGAAAATCGATAAGACGTTCGTGGCGGACTGTAAAATCGAGTGTATTGCGGGCCTGATCTACGGATTCAGATGGGGTCCCGAAAAGAAGATATACGTAAGTCCCTATCCCTGACTTTTTGAGCGAAGCCAGCGCCCTGGATGCAATGCAGAGATCGATCCCTTTGCCCTCGGAGTCAATAACGCCCTGATCGCCTGACTCAAGCCCAAGCTTCAGCATTACGCATCCACTCTGTTTCAACGCCCGGCAGAAATCCTCATCGGCCAACCTCTTTGTCACTCGCACAAACCCGTACCACGGCGCACCCGGCGGGTTTGCCGCGAGTTTGCTCAAAAGGGCCGGGCTTATCGCGCTGTCAAGAAAATGAATGAGCGCCGGGTGAGACTCTGAGCATAATTCGCCCGCTTCGCGTGCCGCTGCTTCGGGTGAAACCGGCTCGTAGTGATTTCCTTCCGCTTTTTCCGGACAGAACGCACAACGATTCCAATAGCATCCCCGAGATGCGCTATACGGAAGAATCGGACCCGGTGCAAAGTAATCCCGCATGGGGAATGGGCCGTAAGAAAACCGGCGCCTGCGGCTGCTTGCATAGATGCCGGCAATATCAAAGAGCGCCTGTTCTCCGGGGCCGCTCACAATGAGGTCTACAAGCCCCGAGAAGGGATTGCTCCAACCCGGCTTGCAAACCCACGAGGTAACCAGGCTGCCTCCCAGCACGATCCGAACACCTTCAGATCGACTCCTGATAAAGCCGATAATCGCAAATGCCGTCAGCGCCTGGCTGAGGTAGTTCAGGGAAACACCGACGACATCGGGCGAGTGAAACTCCAGGGCGTTGCAAATTCGTTTTGAGAAATAGTCGTGAAAGGGATTTTCCTGATACTGCTCCGCCGCCCTTAACAGGTCCGTTGCGCGGACCGTAGACAGTTCGGAATGCTGATAGTCAGACAGGCTTAGCCGTACCGAGCCGCCGCTTTGTGCAGACTTTCCGATAAGCCGGTTTAAATCGAAAACCGCGCGCTTGTAACGTTGAAGGTCGAGGTAACCCGGCACGCTTCTGACAAACTCGAGATTGCGAGCCCGATTTCGAACGGCCCGCATTGTCCACCTGTCACAATCAGGCGGGCTCTTTGCGAACAGATGGAGTATCGCCTCGATGTTTGCGTCGATTATCGAGCATTTCACCCCTGCTGCGGTCAGGGTCCCGTAAAGCCGCGCAATACCAGGCGGCGGCTCGCAAGGCTTAACCAGTGGAGGGTTAATCAATAGAATCATTCAGCCCCTGCCCTTTGGCGACTACTGCAAGAACCATAGCCCTGCAGCAGGGAAGTTTCCCTGGATCGGCCATACACACACAACCGAAATGCTCCGGATTCTACCCTCGTAAGACAGACTTAAACAATTAAGACTTAACGTCCGAGAGGTGTAAAAACAAGCATGGTTAATAATATTCTGAAACGCACATGGCTTGCCGATATGGCGCTAGGATAAATACCTGGGCAGTGGTGCCGGTCCGCATGGCGGCTATTGCGGCATGATGGACCGGCAATACTCTTCGTATGCAGCGTCAGGGTCATCGGTGTTTTGTGCGATGATGTTTCTAAGGTGGGTAAAGGAGTCCAGATCCATTTCCTTAAATTCGACCGCAATCCCTGCATCAGTCAGCCGCGCCACCTTGCCCTTCAGCTCGAGCGAAAGAGAGGGAGACGATCCGGACAGCTTTATTGATATTTCCAGAGGACTGCCACCCGAAAGGGTCTCAGTGGCAATAAACATCCCTTTCATGCTCAGATTATCGACCACTCCCTCAATCCTCGTTTGGCCGATCTGCAAGGTCGCTGCGACTTGAAAAGGCACTCGCCTGTTTTTCCGCCTCTCCATGTGATCCTCCGTCAATGAAAAATTCTGTATCACCATTTCTTGGAAATCTCATTCTATTAATCGGATCGATACCGATTTAACGAAAGGATTCTTTTCGACTCAAATTGATATATTCCAACACACCATGTTTAATCTCTGTGCGTTCTGCATGGCTGCGCGCACTATCTCCGCTACTCAGTCCTCAGTCCTCAGTCCTGCTTCCCAGCACGGCTGCGCACGATCTCCGCTCTTATCATGTCAGGCGCATTTTTCTAGCAAGGTATTATAGAAATCTAGCATAGGAAGGGTAAAGTTGCTGCCTCCCCTGGGGCGCCCAAACCCCAGGGGAGGACAACACTTAGGAGGTAAACGAACAATGAGACAAATAGTACAAGCTCGACCCTTTGTCAAGAATAAATGCACAACATTCCCCCAGGTTCCCAAATATTTTTCACCTGCACGCGCCAGCCAATTGATTGAATATTCAGTTTTTATGACTGAACATACCAATTCCCCATCAAAATGGTAAACAATTTTTATTTACCCCCTGTCCTCTTTTATCAAAGGGAGGAAATTTCCCCGGATTCCTGCCTCTTTGAAAGCCAGGTGTTTGAGGGCGCCACGCGTTGTGAAGACACCTAAAGGGAGATTACAGTTTTGGGAAACGACGGAATGATCAGGCGAGGGCCGATACCTCGTGCGAAAGATAGGCGGATTCAAACTCAAGCTGCTTAATATCCGCGTAACCTTTGCCATCCATCAGCTCAGTCAAAAAACGGCTATGGAGCTCATGACCGGCTTTGCGGATCGTGAAACTTCCCAGCACGGGCAGGCCTGTAAGGCCTAAATCCCCTATGAAGTCAAGAATTTTGTGACGAACGCATTCATCAGCGTAGCGAAAGCCACCTACGTTGAGCAGTTCATTGTCGTCGAAGACAACAGAGTTGGACAATGAGCCTCCCTGGATTAAGCCCATTTTCTGAAGCTTCCGAACATCTTTAAGAAATCCAAAGGTTCTCGCCTGGGCTATTTCCGCGCCGAAACTACCATTTTTCAGGGACCACGAGTACTGCTGGTTCCCCACACACGGGTGCGGATAATCGATCTCGTAGCGAACCTGGAACTCATCACACGGAGTTGCCTTTATGAACGAATCGCCTTTTGTAACGGTGAATGGCTTCCGGATTGTCAGGTAATTCCTGGCCGCGTCCTGTTCCACGATAGAGGCTTTTCGAATCAGCTTCACAAAGGGCGCGGCACTTCCGTCGAAAATCGGCGGCTCCGGGCCGCTGAGTTCCACCAGTAAATTATCCACGCGGCATCCGTACACCGCAGCCATGAGATGTTCTATGGTAGAGACGGTCAAGCCTGCGGCGCCAATCGTGGTTGCCTGGCACGTATCGACAACGTTGCTGTAACGAGCCCTGATGGGCGAACAGCCGGGAATGTCCGTGCGGAGGAATTTGATGCCGTGATCTTCCGGAGCGGGCTTTAACACCAAGGCCACTTTCAGGCCGCAATGCAACGCCACCCCGCTACACCAAACGGATTGACCAATAGTATGCTGTCTTGAATAATTCACGCCCCTTATTATCCTCCCGCCGCCTCTCAAGCATCTTTCGTGCCACGCTTTATATCGGCCTTCTGATGCCCGGCAAACTACCTGGAAGGCACTTTTACATGGACCGGCCGAAAATAACAAGTCTTGAATACAGATTTTATGTGTGGCAAAAATGATACATGCCGGCATATGGTGTGTTTTTCTTGCCACACTTTAGTGCAAAAACTCCGATACGTCGCTGAGCGAAATTGATCGGTTCCCTTAACTGCTTGATTATTTCTTTGGAATATTTGATACTTACAAAGTGGGCGCCTTCCCGGCCCACTCATTGCCCCGCAGCCATAAACAAAGCATTTGGGACATTTTTGATCCATGTGGAGTTTACATGAAAATAGATCAGTTCCCTTCGGAGATGCAGCCGCACGTCATTCCGGGAATCCACGGTGAATACCTTTACCGCTGCCTTGGGTGCCAGAGCTCTTTCGGCATCGACGAACTTCTCTACACCTGCCCCAGATGCGATTCGGTCCTTCTTATAGAAGACAGCCAATGGGATAGGCTCAAAGAAGTCCCGGGCGCGAAATGGCGCAGCATTTTCGATTATAGAAAGATGTTGAACATTCCTGCGCTCAGCGGAATATACCGCTTCCACGAACTGATCGGGTCGATAATTCCTCTGGAAGACATCGTTTTTTTAGGCGAGGGGCATACGCCTGTCATCTCAGCCAATGAAGCCATGAGCGACTGGGCAGGGATCAGGTTTTGCTTCAAAAACGACGGTCAAAACCCAAGTGCTTCCTTCAAGGACCGCGGGATGGCCAGCGCCTTCAGCTATCTGAATTACCTCATCAGCAAGCGGGGCGTCCACGAAGTCCTGGCAATCTGCGCCTCAACCGGGGACACCTCGGCCTCGGCGGCCCTTTACGCATCGTATCTGTCCCGAAATGTAAAATCGGCTGTTCTTCTGCCCAAGGGGAAGGTGACGCCGCAGCAACTAGGGCAGCCGCTTGGAAGCGGCGCAAGAGTCATAGAAATTCCGGGCGTCTTTGACGACTGCATGAAAGTTGTCGAATACCTCTCCGAGAACTTCTCCGTAGCACTTATGAATTCCAAAAACGCATGGCGCATCCTTGGACAGGAATCCTACAGCTATGAGATCGCCCAGGCATTCGATTACGAGGTGGAGGGGCTGGCAGTCGTGGTGCCGATTGGAAACGCCGGTAACATAACGGCGATCATGGCTGGTTTTCTCAAGATGTACGACCTGCATATCATCAACTCTTTGCCCGCAGTAATAGGGGTTCAGTCAGAGCACGCGAATCCGGTCTACCTCTATTATCTCGAAGCCGAAGAGGCCAGGAGACGGTTTCGCCCCGTTACCGTGCGGCCAAGCACCGCCCAGGCGGCCATGATCGGAAATCCGGTTTCCATGCCCCGTGTTATAAAACTGGTCGAGCAGTACCGTAAGATCGCCGGTGAAGGATCGGTTAGAATCGTTCAGGTATCCGAACAGGAAATCATGGATTCGATGCTGTTTGCAAACCGCAACGGCCATGTCGCCTGCACACAGGGCGGGGAATGCCTTGCGGGCATTCGAAAGGCGGTGGCTGAAAACAAGATCGACAAGGACCGCACGGCCATTCTCGACGCCACTGCACATGCGCTGAAGTTTGCTGTATTTCAGGACAAATACTTTCTGGACACCTTCGAACCTGAATTCGACGTGACCCCAAAACCAGAGCTGCAGAACGCCCCGCTTTCACTCAGTCTGCCCGATTCAGTTCCCAATCCCGCCAAGGGCAATCTCAGCCCTGAGCAATTTACGGAATTCGTGCAATATACTTCATCGATCATCGCCGGAATCCTTGACCTTAAACAACTTAATCGCGAAAAGCGCAAAAGATGAATAAAACAAATAGCATTCTTTCCTATAAGGATATCTTGCCCCGAATTGCCCAAGACGTTTTCATAGCCCAGGGCGCCCGCGTTATAGGAGACGTCGTTATCGGGGAGCGCAGCAGCATTTGGTTCAACACCGTGGTTCGCGGTGACGTTCACTATATACGCATAGGGTCGTGCACGAACGTTCAGGACAACAGCGTTCTTCATCCAACCGGGCATCTGTTTCCAATGAACATCGGTGACCGCGTGTTAATCGGCCACAACGCAGTCCTTCACGGCTGTACGATCGAAGACGATTGCTTTATTGGAATTGGATCGATAATACTGGATGGCTGCAAGGTGGGCAAAGGCTCGGTTATCGCCGCCGGGTCCCTGCTTGCACCCGGCTTTGCTGTCCCGCCCGGCTCACTCGTAATGGGCTCGCCCGCACGGATAAAAAGGAAAACCGGGGATACTGAACGGGCGATGATCGAGCATGGCTGGCCCCATTATGCGGAGCTTGCCGCCGAATACTTCAGGGCGGAAGCGGCGAGCCGCCGCTGCCAACTTGCGCGCCTGCAAAATCGCCGCGCGCCGAAGACGGCGGGGCCGACTGAGGCAACGGCGCCTCCGAAATAATCCCCGTTTATGCGTCATCCCAGTACCACCGGCGATGTCTAACGCATTCATACCCTAACTTGCACAAACCCCATCCCGGAAATGTAGTTAAACAGTACGTTCTGGATCGAGTCATCGAGGAATTAAAGGACAGAGGTATTCGGCCATGAAAGATATATTACGCTACAAGGGTTTTATTGGCTCGATTGAAATCAGTCTCGAAGATGACTGTCTTCATGGAAAACTTCTGTTCATAAATGATCTGGTCACATATGAAGCTCAGACCCCGAATCAGCTTCAGGCCGAATTCGAGTCTGCTGTTGAAGATTACCTGGCCACCTGCAAGGAACTGGGTCGCTCTGCCGACAAGCCTTTTAAAGGGTCATTTAATATCAGAGTTGGCCCGGAGTTGCATCAAAAACTGGCTAAACACGCGGCTTTCAAGCATGCTTCTATCAACGACATCGTTAAACAAGCATTAATTGAATGCCTGGGAGAGCCTGAATCGCCGAGCGCGGGCTAGGAAAAGACCGGTCCACATCGCGGAGCGTCGAGTTACTGTCTGTGCCGCCCGCCTCGCGGAGCGTCGAGATATCGGCTGGCGGTCCCACCGCCAGGGCGGAAAAGGACCCTTTCCGGACGAAAACTACTCTAGCACCATCTATCACGGGTGTTGGGATGCAGGTGCATGTCTTCGGGGATCGGGACGTTTCCGGCGATGACACCCCGCCTGAGAAGCTCCAGGGCGGCCGTTAACAATGATTCATCGGTTCCGGTCCATTTCTGGCGCGCATTTTCCAGGGTGGGCGCCTGCCCGGCGTCCATGAGCGCACAAAGAACTATGTAGAGCGAGGCCGCTTCAACACTAATCTTGAGATCGAATATAGCACGGTCCATGTTCATAAGCTTTGTTGACTCCGCAATTTTGGAACACATCATCCAGGTGTTAAAGCCAACGCATACGCAAATCGCCAACATCTGGTAAATCAAGGGGCCCAAACTCGTTAAGGGGTCGGTCGATGCATAAAATCGAGCACCACCCTGTTCAACTCCTCGGCCATTTCAACTATTCTGGGGCCGGAGCGGCACGTGAGGCCGCAATCATAAAGATAAATCCGCCCGTGTCTCACCGCATTGACCGTTGCCCACTTAGCATCATTTTCCAGGAAGACTTTGATCCGGGGCTCACAGAAGAAAATTATTTCCGGGTCCCTGGCCCGAATCTGCTCCGGATCGCAAACGAAGTATGCCGCTGGACCGTCTCCCCCTGTGTTGGCGCCCCCGGCAAACTCGATCACATCATTTTGAAAGGCCCCTGGGCCTGGGGTAATCAGCGGGTCCCAGTTCATAATGCGAAGAACGGATGGCCGCCGGCGCCGGCCGGCTGATTCAAGATTCTTTCGAATACGGCCAAGCCTCTTTTCGAGCGAGTCTATCAACCGGCGGCAATTCTCCTCCCTGCCGATAAGGGAAGCGATTTCGCCGAAAGTCTCCAGGGCTGCCGCAATTGTGGGAGGTTCGCTGTGATAGACTCTTACCCCTGACTCCTCCAGGACCTGCCGGACTTCTTCCTGGCGGGATCCAAACGTCAGGACCAAATCGGGGTTTGCATCAAGTATCGCCCTTATGTCCGGCGAATACCACGAGCCAAAACGGGGAAGGCACCGTACACAATCCGGGAAGTCGCAATCCTCGGTTAGCCCTGCTAAATCCTCAACGGCGCCAAGCGCAGCAATTATTTCGGTTTGGGTTGGAGCCAGAGAGATAAGCCTAAGTGATTCCATCTTCGTATGTTAGCCCTACATATATCACTTAAATAGCTTCACATCGCGGAGCGCGGAAGGCGCCCGCTCAATCTCGACCCTCAGCGAGACGGGGCCTTCAGCGGGATGCCTTCTTAATCACTTTCGGGAACTGAGGCAGCCGAATCCAGCAAGACATTGGCAAAGACGGTTACAAGTGCATAGACAAGGTCCAGTGAACTGAAATGGGCAATGATCGTTTTGTCGAACAGAACGTGGGAGGAAGGTTCGAATTCTTCATCCCGAATCCAAAGAATTATCAGAATCGGAATTCGGGGCAAAATTCTGAACCGGTAAGACAGGCCCCCCATGTTGACCTTTTCGCCGCCGATGCTTCGCGCCGAGGCATCAAGAAGGCCCGGACGGCCATCGAATGCACGGGTGAGCGGCTCCATTGGAAGCGTGTGGGCCGCTGTAAAAAAAAGGCCCCCGCCTGGAAGATCTTTTTCGCCAACCCATTTATTTGCAAGAGGTTTATCCCGAGCGTACAGAAGATAATGAAGGATCACCAGGCTGAGCTGAAAATCCTTTGAAAAATCTACCAGCCGCCCGAGCACTTCGATTTCCTCTGTTTCGGGATAACACAAAACGGCGGTGTTCAGGAAGGGAACGACGTAGACGCTTTCTTCAAGGTCGTATTCCACGAGGGTTCTTCCTGTGATTTCCCGTGGGTCGGCCTGCCTCAAGGCCTCCCACAACCGGGGATCGATCTGCCAGTCGCCGGCAGACGGCAGGGCCTCAACTCCTTGCTCGCTGAGGCCGGATATTATTTCGCACGCCAGATCGGCCATTTCTTTGGGGACCATGATCCGCCCCCAACCTTTCTGGGGAACGAAAAGCCCCGCATAGGGCGTTTCCTCGAACGCCCTCACAAGCACCGGTATGCCTTCCTGCCTCAAAGCATTCGCAATTACATCGGCTTCGAAGCGATTTGAAAGTGTATGCACCTTTACGTATTGGAATTGTGTTTCAGCCAATTGTCCTCCATACCGGCCGGAATTGCCGGCCTCCTCGGATATGCTTTTTATCCAACGGCTTATTCTATAATCATACTCATAAAAACTCAAATAGCGCAATTAAGCTCCATTGGCTAATCGCTCGAATTAGGTGTATATAAGCCTGGCAAAAAACAAAGACAGCCGCTTTGATGGCAAGCAAACCTGAATCTCAATTGGGGGATCTTATGAATATTCTGGTTACGGGGGGAGCGGGATACATCGGTTCTCATACGTCGAAGCTTTTAAAAAAGACAGGGCACGTCCCGGTGGTGTTCGACAATCTGTCAAACGGCTGGGCCGAATGGGTAAAGTTCGGGCCGTTCGCCTTCGGTGACATCCGCGATGAAGAGGCCCTTTTCCGGACTCTGACCGGCTTCAAGATCGAAGCGGTCATTCATTTCGCTGCGAAGGCCTATGTTGAAGAGTCCACCCGGTTACCCGAGGTCTATTTCGACAACAATGTAAACGGTACGATATCGCTTCTCAAGGCAATGAAGCGGGCCGGCACGAAAACCCTGGTATTTTCAAGTTCATGCGCCACATACGGCAACGCTCAAACACCGACTATCCGCGAAGACCATCCCCAGGAGCCAACCAACCCCTATGGCCTGTCCAAGCTGATCTGCGAGCAGGTGATATCGGCGGCGGCCCCTGTGCTAGGAATCCGATACGCTATGCTGCGCTACTTTAACGTCATAGGAAACGATCCTGAGGGGGAGATTTTCGAAAAACACGAACCGGAAACCCATGTCTTGCCCAACCTGGTAAGTTCGGCCATGTCAGGCGGCTCGTTTTGTCTTTTTGGAACGGATCATGCCACACCCGACGGAACCGCCGTGCGCGATTACGTACACGTGATGGACCTTGGACAGGCGCACATAAGCGCAATCACTGAACTCTCATCCCGGGAGCGGCTGGTTTCCAACGTGGGGACAGGAGCGGGAACATCGGTCCGAGAACTGCTTGCAATAGTCGAAAAGGAACTGGCGCTTCGGATTGATGTCGAGGAAAAGCCTATCCGACCCGGAGATCCGCCCCGCCTTGTAGCCGATGACCGATACCTGCGCACCTGGTTTGACCACACCTTCAAGTCAGCCGGCCAGGCAGTGCGCGAGATAGCGGCTACGAACCGTGCCCGAGCCTGAGAATCTCGATATATTTCTTTATGGTGGGCAGATTGCGGTGGAACCGATGCGATGAGAGCGCTTCAGACAACGGCTTGGTATCGTAAGGTATACGCAACATCGTGATCGTTTGCTCTTCCGAGTCATAGAGGACCGAATTAGCTACGGGCGTTCCATCCCGGTAAGGGCCTCCAACACTTCCCGCCTTGATCCAGTAGCGCGACTTCTCATTCAGATACAGCCTCAGGTTTTCCTTTGGCCCCGGTCTGTGTACTTTAACCTCGCCGCCTTCCGGCAGTTCATAAATTGCGGGGATATGGTCGTGGCCGCTGAAGATCAGCCGTTTGGGATAGTTGCGCCATAAAGGGACAGCCTGCCGCAGTGCATCATCGTCCAGGTAACCGAAACATTCTATGGTCGGGGCTGATCCGCTCGCGGGGAGGTCGAAAGGGGAATGATGCACGACAGTGAAACCTTCCTTCTCGATCGAGAGCGGCAGGGCGAGGATATATTCGATGGCCCCCTGCTCGGCAAACAGCAGCCCGGCGTTGTAGGCTGTCGCCTGCATCCGGTCGATCTGGCCGGCAAAATCGGTAATCGCGCCTGCTATCAACAGGTCGTGATTTCCGGCCACCGTGGGTAAACCCATCGAACGCAGCCTCACAAAAGTCCGGTCCCCGAATGGAAGCCAGCCCGCAAGGTCCCCGAGGCAATAGACTTCATCGGCCTTTTGCCCTTCGAGGCATCTAAGGCAAACATCCAGCGCATCGACATTACCGTGAAGGTCCCCGAAAAAATAAGTCCGCATAACTGTCCCTGTCAAATTGGGGGATTAAGGGATTGAGGAGTTACCTCCTCCTGTTCGATCTTCACTATTCACTATTCACCATTCACTATTCACTAATTATCAATCCAATGCTTTGATCTCTCTACAGCTTTGTGCCAACCTTTCAAACACTGAGCGACTTTTTCCCCGGGCAGCTCCATGTAAAACTGTCGATTCTCTTTCCAGATGGCTTGCAGGGTGGCTTCATCCTTCCACACCCCCGCCGCCAGTCCGGCGAGAAAGGCAGATCCTAAAGCGGTGGTCTCTATATTTTGGGGACGGCTCACCGTGACGCCCGAGATATCTGCCTGGAACTGGCACAGATAGTTGCTGACGCTTGCCCCGCCATCCACACGCAGGATTTTTGTTTTGATGCCCGAGTCCTTCTCCATCGCTTGAAGAACATCGTTCGACTGATAGGCCATGGCTTGCAGGCCTGCCCGGACCAGATGATTTTTGGTAGTGCCTCTTGTGAGTCCTAATATGGCGCCTCTGGCATAGGGGTCCCAATGCGGGGCGCCTAAACCGACAAAAGCAGGTACGATATAAACACCATCAGTCGATTCAACTGAGGTCGCCATCGCCTCGATTTCTTGCACATTTGTGAAAAGCTGCAGCCCGTCCCGCATCCATTGCATCAAGGCCCCCGCCATGAAGACCGCTCCCTCCAGAGCATAAGTGACTTTGTCTCCAAGCTGCCAGGCGACGGTGGTCAGCAGGCCGTGTTTGGAATCGATGGGTTCGCCGCCGGTGTTCATCAACATAAAACAGCCGGTCCCGTATGTGTTCTTGACCATGCCCTGCTCAAAGCATGCCTGACCAAACAAGGCGGCCTGTTGATCCCCCGCAATGCCGGCTATGGGCACCTCGTGGCCGAAGGCGGACTTGTCGGTCACCCCTACGATACCGCTCGAGGGCTTTACTTCTGGAAGAGTCTCTTTAGGAATCCCCAGCTTCGCAAGAATTTGCTCATCCCATTTCATTTCCTTAATGTTGTAAACCATAGTTCGGCTTGCGTTGCTCACATCCGTTGCATGCACCTTTCCGTTTGTGAGCTTCCAGATCAGCCAGGAGTCAACGGTCCCAAACAGCAGATCTCCTGCAACGGCCAATTTTCCGGCTTCTGTTTCCGACATCAGAATCCACCGCATTTTCGGACCGGAGAAGTAGGCATCTGTGACAAGTCCGGTTTTCTCTTTGATGACTTTGTCATAGCCTTCCGCTTTCAACTGATCGCAATACTCCGCCGTCCTTCTGCATTGCCAGACGATGGCCTTGCCTACCGGCTTACCTGTCTTCCTGTTCCAGGCAACGGTGGTCTCTCTCTGGTTGGTAATCCCAATGGCGCTGAGGTCGGATAATTTGAGGCCGGCCCTGGCCAATGCAGCTTCCATGGTGTTATTTTGGGTTCTCCAAATATCTTCAGGATCCTGCTCTACCCATCCCGGTCTTGGGTATTGACAGGGGAATTCTTCGCCGGCCGAAGCAATCGTCTCTCCTGTCTCATCGTATATAATCGTTCTTGAACTGGTTGTGCCCTGGTCTAAGGCCATGATAAACTTCGACATGCCTTCCCCTCCTTTGATGGCCCTGAAAATGGTGCATGACGCATTTTCATCTGCTGCATGCTCTAGCAGGGTGCTGAAAAACGATTGAAATTCCCACTTTACAGTAAGAAACCCGTGGAGCCGTCACCCCGGCGAAGGAGACTGTGTCATTATTGAATTACGACTGACCGGTTCCCGCCCTGATACTTTTCAAAAATTCACCAAGAACAAAAATCGTCTTCCCAGCCTGCTTTGGGTATCACCGCCCTTTTAACGCTGACCGCATGCCCACAGGCTGGGCAATTTCCGCCCAATCCTTCGCCCCTTGGCTTTAATTTGACTTAAGCTGCCTTAATTGCAGCCGTGAAGCTCCTAACCCCACCCAGCAGACTTATCATTCGTCTCAGGTTAAAACATGTCGCCAGTATCGCCGCTTCTGCACGAACCCCCTCTCGACCTCGTAAAAAAAACTGGCCATACCCTAATACCTTCTTAATAAATCCAAATGGATGCTCCACCCGAGCTTTCCTTCGCTTGTAGATCTGCCCCATTTCAGGTTGCTCAAATCTCTTGGATACTGCTTCCCTTAACTCTTCCGATGCATGGCGCGTAACAGTTCGGCCCTGCTTCGATTTTGTGCACGTGCCAAAGTGCGAACAGAACCGACATTTACTAGGTTTATCAATACGATAGTCCCTTCTCTGCTTTGTTTTATTCTCAAAACGTCTGAAGATCAGCCGGTGACCCTCCGGGCACAGGTAACAATCCGAGTCAGCATCATAGGTAAATTTAGCCTTTTCAAACGGACCAATCTCCGTTTCCTTGTGTGAGGCTTGAGACTGAGAAGGAATCACCACTGTTTTTCCGGCAGATTCTAGCTTTGCAATTTCGCTGGTATCCGAATACCCCGCATCGGCGCACGCTGTCTTGCACTCTCGTCCAAGATAAGCCTCGGCTCCGCCGATCTGAACAGCCATCTGATTCGAGTCATTTGCCTCGCTCACCACGTCTGTGTGAACAATCAGCCCGTTTTTGTCGTCAACAACCGTTTGCATGCAATATCCGCAATGGGTGCCTTGAGGACTCTTTACTACGACGCTTTCCGGATCGATCTGATTTACCTGCCTCTCTTTTCCATCCTTTGTCTTGTCGCCTCGTTCGCTGAACTCGGCCAGAGCATTTTTAATAGACTCCTTAAGCTTATTTGCCTTGGCAAGCTCTTTTGGCATTACCACCAGCGAGCCGCATTGGGATTCACTCTTGTCGATCTGCTCGCACTGGTTCAGAATCTGTTGAATTCTTTGATCAATTTCTTTTAGCTGGTCCTCATACCATTTTTTCTTGTGAAGGTTGGCCTTCCCTGCGTTTGCCCTCAGCTTGGTGCTGTCTACAAACAGTATGTTACCCTCTATCAGCCCCAGATTCAGGCAAAGTCTGGCACAAAGTTTCAAAGCCTTTCTTAAGCCTTCTTTGTTCCTGCGCCGGAATTCGGCAATCGTTTTATGATCCGGCTTCAATTGCTTCATCAGCCAAATGAAGGACAGATTGTTGTGCACCTCGCGTTCGAGTTTCCGGGAGCTATTTACTCCATAAGAGTAGCCATACAAGAGCAGTTTTAGCATGCACCGAGGGTCATATTCGCTGTTCCCTACCTTCCGGTCATCGAGCTCGATCCCCACCTCGCTAAAATCAAGCGCGTCTACAAAGGCATCGTAGGCGCGAACGGGGTGATCCTGAGATACATACTGGTCCAGCGTAGGTGGCAGCACCATCATCTGTCTTCGGTCTGTTCCGTGTCGATATGCCATAGCCCCTCCAGTTTGAGGCGCCACTATAGCATATAATGGCTTGATATGCTTGCAATTAATGCCAAATAACCCGATCCAGAGGCCAACAATTACGACACAGTCTCGAAGGCCGGGGTCCAGTGTTTTGCCTTAAAAATCAAATAGTTCAAAAAAGTTCTGGATTCCGGCTCCCGGACTGGACACTTCCGGGACAGGCTTCGCCGGAATGACGAAATAACCCGTCTTTTAAGGTTCTTTCCCCACCATCAGACCTTTTTTCAGCACCCTGCTAGGTTTCCCTGCGGGGTAAAGATCGGCTATGCCAGCAGGTAACCCGAGGCAAGTTTGGTATAGTCATCAACTTGCGCTTTCTGCCAGTCGTCATCATAGTTCAGTTCGGCAGCCATTAAGCGGGCCACTTCGGCAGCCATTTCAATGCTTGCCCGGGCATCCAGGAAAAGTGCCCGGCTTCGGCGAGCCAAAAAGTCTTCTACCGTGCGAGCCATCTCTTCCCGGACAGCCCAGAGGACTTCAGCTTTGATGTAGCGGAGATCCTGGTGCAATTTCCGGCCGAGCGCAGGATCGGCAGTTACAAGTCTCTTAATGAAAACGGCATCGGAGCCGTAATAGTGCAGAGGGTCCTGCCTGTCATAATTTTTCAACCAGCCATGGATTCTCAACTTCTTGGTCGCACATTCACGCTCATCAAGGCCGGCAACCAGCAGCGCATGGTTCACGGTATCTTCGGCCATCCTGCGATAGGTGGTCCATTTGCCGCCGGCGATGGTAACCAAACCCGACTCGGACACCACCAGATAATGGTCCCGCGAAATCGCCGCAGTACTCGTGCTTTCGCCTATGTTGACCAATGGCCTCAGACCGGCGAACACACTTTTGACATCCTTGCGTGTCGGATCTTTAGTCATGTATAGGGCCGCATGATAGAGAATGAATTCAATTTCTTCATCCAGGGCGCGCGGCTCCAGGCTTACCTCCGCAACAGGGGTGTCGGTTGTGCCCACAATCACTTTGTCATGCCACGGAACGGCGAACAGCACACGGCCGTCTGCGGTCTGGGGGACCATGATGGCGTCTTCACCGGGCAGGAATTCCTTATCCACGACCAAATGCACTCCTTGGCTGGAAGAAATGATCCCCTTTGCCTCCGGGTTGTCCAATTTGAGCAGGGTGTCCGTGAAAACGCCGGTGGCATTTACCACCACCCGGCCGTTGATTTCGTACTCCTTCCCACTTTCCATATCCCTGGCAATGACGCCGTGGATCATTTCGCCGGACTTGATGAAGCCCGTCACTTTGAAGTAATTGATCGGCACTCCACCGTGCTCAACCATGGTTTGAGCCAGATTAACAGCCAACCGCGAGTCGTCGAACTGACCGTCGAAATAGATGACTCCGCCCCGCAGCCCTTCGGGCTCCAACGTGGGGATGTGCTCCAAGGTTTCTTCTTTGGAAAGCCTCTTGGAAGGGCCAAGCCCCAGTTTCCCCGCCATCAGGTCGTAGACCTTCATTCCCACGCCATAAAAAGGTCCGTCCCACCACACATAGTTTGGGACAATGAATGCCTGGTGGCTGACCAGGTGCGGTGCGTTGTGAATCAAAAGCCCGCGTTCATGCAGCGCCTCGAGCACCAGCGAGACGTTGCCCTGGCGAAGGTAACGCACGCCGCCGTGAATCAGCTTGGTGCTGCGGCTCGAAGTACCTTTGGAAAAATCGTGCTGCTCCAGTAAAATTGTCTTATACCCTCTGGAAGCAGCGTCTACGCCAACTCCAAGCCCAGTGGCGCCTCCGCCGACCACAATGAAATCCCAGTATCCACCGTGATCTTCCATGACCTTGAGCATTTCCTGTCGATTCATGCCTTAGTCCTTCATTGCGAGGAGTTTGGCTCCTCCTGCACACTGTTCACTCTTCACCGTTCGCTGCTTATTGTCCACTTCCGCCCGTCCGATACCGCGTGCACGGCGCCATTAGCATCAGTTCTGTACATCGGTATATTCCGCGCGGCACAACGCTCGATTACCTCAGGGGCAGGAAAGCCGAACGGGTTGAAGACGGTTATATAACACGATCGGCTATTTTTCACGCGAAGACGCGAAGGCGCGAAAAAAGAAAAGGAGGAGAACATCGGTAGCGAACAGAGAGCGGGGAGACAGCTTTCTTCATGCCCCGGTTCCTCGGTTCCCGCTATCGCCGACGCAACTTCTCGGTAACGCATCTAACCTGCTTCCTCTTCTTTTTCATGTGTCAAAGAGTTTCATTGGCTTACTGTAATTCCTGTAAATACAGGGCAAATGCAGGGGCCGATCATACAACAAACTGATTTAATTGGCACTTTTGGATTAGATTCTCCGCAATAACAGGTGATAACAGGAGTGTGAAGCAGGACTGAGGACTGAGGACTGAGAACTGAAGGCCAGGGGTGAGGGGGGAAGGTCTGAAGGAGAGAGCAAGAAGCGGGAAGCGGGGAGGAAGAATGATGAGTGATGAGTGATGAAACCAATTTCAACTCCCCGATTCCTTCGACACCTGCGATTAGCCGGTAATATTTGTACCATGAAGGGATCTAAACCCGCCAAACGACAACCAGAAGCGGCATTCAGAAGCGGCAATAGAAACGGCAACGAGAAGGGGCGAAAAGACGGTAGCGGGGAGCAAAAAGCGAGAAGCAGGGATGAAAGGTGAGGGGTGAAAGGGTGAAAAGGGAAGGTTCAGGGTTGCCCCTTTTTAATAGGCACAGCCAGAAGGCATCCCGCGAACGCCCGAAGCGGACCCTCACTTAGTTTCGGGTCCCCGCTATACGCATCGCCACAGGCCATACGTCCAGTCCGCGCCCGATCTTTCGGTGAGGGCGGACCCTCACTTAGTTTCGGGTCCCCGCTATACGCATCGCCACAGGCCATACGTCCAGTCCGCGCCCGATCTTTCGGTGAGGGCGGACGATAGACGCGCAATGCGGTCGCCTTCCGCGCTTCGCGAAGTACATCGCTGAGGGATGCCCGCAATCTATATGGCATTATCTTACCCAGTGTTGTTCATAGTCTGTCTTACGAGGTGGAATCTGACCGGAGGGTGCTCCCATAAAAAGTATGATCCGGACATGGAAAAGTTGATCGCGCTTTTGTGTGGTCAATGTTCAGGAGAGCTGTACGGGTTTCCTGCTCATCAGGAACTGCTCGTACGTATGATTGTTTTGTGCCGATACGCACAGCAATCCTGGAAAGCAGCCGCCTGTCGAATCTTTCAGTCGGGCAGATCAGCTTTGCACGGGCGCTCACGGAGACGCGCCTGTTCTTGAAGCGCTTATTGTCAGCGCAAATATGTCTATGAGTTTCAATCCGGCTAAATTATGTAGCATGCTGTGCCCAGTACCGCGTACGTTCCAAACCAAGCCGCCAGTTCCCCAGAGATCGAAAGGAGTACCGCAGAAAAAAGTCGCGGTTTGGAGAAGCGTTGCCGAGGTCGCAAAAGTAAGTACGAAAAGGTGCCCTCGAATCAAAGCCTAAGCCTGGAACTCGTAAAGGCCTAAAACGACAGGATTTTCTGTTAAGTTAGCCGCATTGGGTCCCATTTGTATCGCTTTTCTTTCACCCAGGCATCCACTGCTATGATGCCCTTGCAGATGCCACGGCCCTCGTTACCACTTACAAGGTCGAGCAGCATCTTCAGAGGGTTTGGAGGGAAGAGAGAGAACAGCAAAGTCAACCTGAAGCTGAATGCATTTTGGAAGAGCGTAGATGGAAGGCGAGCCTGTTCGGAGGTTGACGCGGCGGAGGCGAGCGCAACTCCCATGTTCGTGAGCCAAATCCTGAGCGCTATACACTCTTCATTTCCATATCCGTTGGTCATCCAAAAAGTTTGTAAGACTTGCATCACTCTCAATGACATTTGGGTCTTGCTGGTATCCCTCGTCAAGCGCCTGAATTAGTGATTTTACTGACCAGAACTCATACTTCAGCATTCCTATCCATGCCGGTGGCACGTTGACCATATATTTACCTTTCCTTACTTTCAATAGACTGAGTTTCATTCTCTCCTCGGGGGTCATAGTTTCAAGTTGTTTTTCATTCCAAGAGGCAATGGAATCCATAACTATCCAGCCACTTCTTTCCACAATGCGAATCACTTCGGAGAAATTAAAGAGATACTCAATCATTAATTTACCCATCATTACGTCAGCACATATTTCGTCGTCAAAAGGGAAAATTGAGAATGGCACATAGTTTCTAATAAATCTCAACTTGTCCATAATCAGTCGCCTCAATATTATATCTCCCCTCTTCTCCCATTTTTGCTTAATGCTACTTTGCTTCTGGCCGAAGTATTGGTACATCTTGTTAATATCGAAGTCTTTTTGCTTACCGAAGTATCCGATGTGTACAATAAGATAGTCCCCAATTGCAATTGAATCATATCCCTTATTTCGCGCTCTGAGAATGGAATCACGAACCTCGGCGAAGTGGTTTTTCATTTTTATAGAAGAGTCAACGATGGTTATCTTCTTATTATCGTATTCAGCTATTCCAGTATTGAAGAATTCAACCAACTCCACCATCCTCTGTTTCTGCCTTGTAATTCTCCTCCCGCCCCCTTTTTTTCTACTTTTAACTTCAATCAACTCAATATTTCCATCAGCATCAATGTGAGTGATATCCCCAGACCGCAGGAAGTTGGATATATCATTTATAATCGCCTTATCTTCTTCTCCCAAGAAAATTTCCGCAAAATGGTCTATAGTCTTGATAAATCCTGGGTCCAGACGAAGAGGGCCATGTTCTTCGATATCAGCGAGCAAATATAGAATTGGTCTATTATATTTGAAATATCTCCACGCTAAGCCGTCTATGATTTCTCGTAAAGCTTTCTCGACAAGGTCTACCACAGCAATCTCACTCTCAATATATTTCTTATCTCCATTCAGTTCCTCTTCTGTCACTGACTGGTCATATAGACGATCAGATAATGTCTTCTTATAGTCGTCACGTTCCTCTGCAAGCAGCAGAAGGTCCCTCAATATGCTAATTTGCAACCTAAACAAGCAGAACTTGTTGTCAGCGCGTTTTCTGCTTATAGTAAGATAATCTTCAATAACATCTCGCCATTCAATTGCCCTCGGATTCCAAATTGCTGTTGCATATTGATTCCTATTAAACTTTTTCGATACTACCCGAGAACCTGTAAACTTCATTGAGCGTATCCTCCCTTTTTCAGTTTTGAGTTCGGCTAGTATGCTCTTCATGACAAGGAATATAGGAGTAAAATTGTGGTTAGGGTAGAGTAGAGAGCAGGCGTTGAGCCTGCCCTCCCTCATCAAACCGTGCATGCGGTTTTCCCGCACACGGCTTTCCGATGTTCTTCACCGCAGGGCATGCGCCCTTGTCCAACCTGCTGTCGTGGGCACTTTGTATGTCTTGTCCTTCAGTGCTCCAACCAGTTCCGCCACAAAGGCGATTGCCCCTTCCTTTTCCTCGATGGCCTCGAAAGTAACGCCATCGATCCCGGCGCTTCCTTTGTTGGCACGGACAAGGTTATAGGCATGACTGACGATGTCCGCCCGGTAAACCTTGTCATACAAGGCGTGGAAGCGGCAGGCCGGCTCTTGCTTGGCCTTGCGGTAGAGCTTCCTCTGCAGTGTCCTGATGCTTTCCGGGGTTGTTAGCATTGCTGCAATCCCCTCATCCTCCACTCTTTGGTTGCGTGAACAAAGCAGGGTCCCTTCCCTCGGGTGGGGTTATGTTGTCCCACGCCCTCAAACGGTACTATGGACCCCTCCGACTCCCGATACGGCCCAATGCGATTTCGTTTCCTTATACGCACCGGTTGATGTTCCTCATCATCGCCCTACCGGGTCTCCAGCACTGGACTGTCTGTCTTCCGCAACATGCCGACCTTGCTACCCCGGAAGATCGCCCTGGCAGCTTCCGTTGTCCATACCCTGGCGCTACGGCCTTCCCCACATGACCACAGGGTCGGCATCTTCGATCAAGTTACGAGGCTACATGCAGGTTCACTTGCGTTACGGCCTGCTGCTTTGCCGCTTGGGAACTCACGACCCTCTGTTGCCAGAACGCCGCTCCCACGTGCTACCGGGGCGCACGGACAATTCCCCGGACGGGACTTTAACCCGCTAGATCAAACAGTTGTTACTGCGTACGGTCAAGTCTCCGTTTGACCTATTTTGTGATCACGGTAGTTCATTGTTCGTGAGCAAACCGTTACGCATAGAATTTCTGGTACATGGAACCAAGACAACACATCTTGCCAAAAGGTGGAATCTGCCCGGAGGGGCCTCCCATAAAAAGTATGATCCGGACATGGAAAAGTTCATCACGCTTTTGTGAGGTCAATGTTCAGGCGAGTGAGAATGCTCGTTTTGGCTGAGAAGAAGACAATGCCGTTAGGATTGCGGGTGCTGATTTTACAGGTACACGACGTGCCCGGCCGTCTTTGACGAGGCACGAAGAGAGAGGAAACCTACACTCTTCACGCCTCAAGCTCCCTCTCAAGCGTTCCAACAGCCTTACGCACAGATTCGCTCTGTTTCATATCATCCCAACCAGTCTGTCAGCCGGACCCTTGTCAAGAATGTAGGTGTGACCCCCATCCATATTCCTCAAGCTCTTAATGTCCGCTGGTGATGTGCGCCTCTGGCCTTCCATCCGGGAGGAATTTGTGCGATGCTGCGCGCGACATAGGGTGCATTCTAAACTAGGCCGCCAATTTCCAAGAGACCGGCAGCAATATCGAAGAAAGAGTCGAGGGCTGGAAAAGCGACGCCGGGGGCGAAAGCCTAAATTCAAAACCGCATCGCCGCTACGACTCCAACCTGAAACCCGTAAGGATTTGAAAGGACAGCTATTTCTGTTAAGTTAACGGCATTAGGACCGACCCTCGCCCTGATCCTAAACAAGGCCGACGCATGGACTCATGTATGCCAACGAGGCCGAGGCGCTTGCTGCTACTACTTCTTCAATTATGCTGCGGCAATCGTCAGCCGTCAGGGTCGGCAGCGCATCGATCAACTCGGGCAAAGGCCAGCCAAAAAGGTCGGCTGCGCTCGCTAACATGGCCACGAGCTCCCGGCGTTCATGCAGTTCGCTGAACTTCATCTCTATCGCCGCATTGAACCCTGGTCCCGCGGCCTTCTGAAGAGCCTTTTTCATCGCAGCCACAACATCAGTGACCACGCCGCGGAGTCTCTCTGGGTCAATGTAAAACAGCGGATCAAGATTTGCGGCACCATACATGGCTCGTGCATGAGGCCAGCTAACGTGCATCGGCAACGGGGTGCCATGAAAGTGCCGGAAATGTAACACCTTTTCGGTCAGGAACCTACGTATGTCGCGCTCTTCCGACAAGCCGGTCCGAAACGGCGCCAGTCGAAAACCAACCATTGCGCGTGCGTTCTCTCGTTTCGACGGAAAGCCAGCAGTCTTTAGCGAATTCGCACGGCTCACGGGTTCGTGCAGCATCAGAGGCTCTATGCACTTGGGGCGCATGCCATCAACCAGTTCACTTGCGGCATCGACAAGACCGTCGGGTAGGTTAGTACCGAAAAAATTCACGGAGCGAACACTTGATTGAAGTGCCTGTAAGCCTAACGCTACGTCGCTAGCAGTGATGCTCGCAATCGACTCCTCGGAACCTAGCAAATCGTAACGCATGGGATGGTCTGGGTAAAGCGTGGCGAACAAGTTGATAACGTCGAAATAGGTAACATCAGTGTGTCGGTGTATTAGCTCTGTTCTAACGTCCCTCGCGACGCCATCGAGTCGAATGTTATCCATATGCTCTGTTGGTGGCGGCCAGAGCACGCTCATCAAGTGCTTCGCGATGTCTAGTGCCTGCGATACACCCCTCGAACGATCCAATTTAACTCGGTCTGCGAACCATATGGTCTGGTTATGTGTAACGACCGCGTTAGGCGTGACCGAATATTCCAACTCAATATGACTTAACGCATCATGCAGGTGCTGCCGGTAGGTCAGATGTTCTATATAGTGCTGCGTTCCTTCGGGAAGCCTGTGTAGTCGACCAGCGGAATCGGTCAACTTAAGGTGCACACTCCCAAACCGCGCGATGAGGTATATCGATAGCCACGACGAGTTCGTCGTACTGTCGGTGGAAAACATTCGAATCGAAGGTTTGTCCGATCCCTCTGATGTCTCGAGACAGTCAACTTGGAAAGTTTGTTCATAGTACCTCTTCAGCACGGCTCAACCTCCTTACACGAAGAAAGTCTTGTCCAGTTGTTCGTCCTCCCTAAAAAAGAGGCCAGCATGTTGTGCCAATTCGATAACATGAACGGCGACTGACACCAAACTAGCAAAGAGAATAGGACCTTTAACGTATGGGCTTTCCAGCCAATCTTTCAGTGTCTGTGTCACCGTCACCTTTTTCAGGTCCTCAAACAGCTGAGACGCCTCGGTTCGAAGGGAATGGTAGTGTAGGAGCAGATTTAGCTCCTTCTCCTTCGGAAGCATCAGATTCCATTCATCCTCGTCAATAGCCGAAGGCTTTTCCGCGCCAGATGCCATCTTCTTGACGAGTGCGAGATATTCGTCCTCCCGCTTGGCGTCTTGGATCTGATTCTTCATATCTTCGAGTCGCACACAGAGGTACTTCAGTCGATCCTTCTTGCTCACGCTCATATTCATCTCCTTCGTTTGACCTAGGTTTTTGCGAAGTAGGCAAACACAGTCATAAAAAGGCTACAATTCTAGTGACCCGGAATAATGCATCAACTTCTGCGTTCTGCGTCCAAATTGAATGTCGGGATCGAATTTTTGCCCGAAAAACCTCTGATGCATTTCGGAACTCCCAACAGTATACAATTCTCACAATAGAATACGCAAGTTAAACGTGAGTGGGACTGGTTTTTGCGATTTTCCGACACACTTCCTCCCATAGTTGCTTAATTTCTCCCCGTCACACCGGGTTGCAGGCTCAGGAGAATAGAATGCCGTAATATCGGCCCAATGGAAAAGCCGACGCAACGTGCAAGTGCCCCACGCTCCGCGAGGTATGGTAGACCACCCTGGCCCCAACCTTTACGAGACGCTTTATAATCGAGTCTATGGATGGCTTAACGCTCTCGCCCCAGAATGCCGCATCCCGAATCATGTGGAGCAGATTGTAAGCAAGGCATCCGACGAGAAGCCTGGCCTGATTGGCTGCAAAACGATGGCAACTTGTCTTGTCCCATCTGAGGGTGTTCTTCCCCTCTTTTATCCGGTTTTCAATCTCGGCACGACCATTGTAGACCGTAATTACTTTGTGCGCCTCAAGATACGAGTTGGTCACAATAAATCCGACACGGGGAAACAGTTCGCCCACATGCCATTCTATCTTACAGACAACCCTTCGCGGTTTATTCCATTTCTCCGCCTGGTACTGAAACTCAATCACCCTCACCTGTACGCCGCTCTTTGGGGGACGACCGGCTGGCCACTTCAGGTGAGGTTGGATGAACTTCTTGAGGCTGTTGTTCGTGGAGATGCGGATGAAGTATGTGATGCGCTTCGCTTCGCAGAACTCGTAGAGATTTGGACTGGCAAATGCAGCATCCCCCCGGAGCCAAAACTGCTTAAACCAAGACCGGTAGCGGTCAACCAGAGGAGAGATAAAATCCAAGACGCCATCGGCTGAATGCACGTTTCCAGGTCTTAGCCTCGCGCCAAGAAGATCCCCGTTGCCGGTGAAGCAATACAGTGGATGGTAGCAGACCTGATCGAAGTAACCGTTAAAGGCCGCACCCTCTTGCTTTCCGTGGACAGGGTCTTCAGTGGAATCAATATCGATGATGAGCCTCCGTTTGTTTCTGCGCCGAAGCAAGGTGTCGGCGGATCGGCTGAGCGCATTTTCGAGGGCCTTTAGCCCCTCACCCGTCGAGAGAATGTTGTTTTCAAAGCGAGACAGCGCGGATTGGCCGGCTCCGCTTTCATGCTCTTTCCCCAAGGCTAATCGGAGGGCCGGGTCCACCCGCAAATGATCGGCGTCATTACAGTCCTCATAGCCTGCGGCGACCTGATAAACTCGCTGGCGTAGCAGTTGAAGCAAGGAATGATCCGTATGGCGAGGTGACCTTGGGTCATCAATCAGAGACGTTACAAAGCCGAGGATGTTGAACCGCTGATCCATCTCTCTCATCAGGAGAAAGCCCGTATCGGAGGTGATCCTTGCACCCTGAAAATCAATGCTGATGGACCGGTCAAATTCGGGCCTAATGACCCCTCTTTATCTGTCACCAACCGCGTGCATGAAGATTTCCCTCTCCTTGACGAATTTGCGACATAATATCAGATAGTTGGGGCCAATGCAGTATAATTCTCAGGCATGCTCACGCATAATCCAGGATAAAATGGCGGAGGAATCTCAGGTTCGGCAGGTTCGCTTACCGGCTTTAAGTTTGGAAGTAGGCATGCCAAGCCTGCAGAACTTATTGTTGATTTTCAGTTGTGATACTTTCTATTTTTCCCGGTCCTTTTGAGCATTGATGTTCCTGTCCGATTCCGTGGTAAATGTCCATTTGAGCCCGTCCGATACCGCATGCACGGCGCCATTAGCATCAGTTCTGTACATCGGTATATTCCGTGCGGCGCAACGCTCGATTACCTCAGGGGCAGGAAAGCCGAACGGGTTGTCATAGCCGCAGCTACACACAATTGCCACAGGACGAAGCGCGTCCAGAAATTCTTCACTGCTCGAGTGTCGGCTGCCGTGATGACCTGCGACAAGAAGCGTTCGCATCCGGCCCTCGAGTGCAGGAATAATCAAGTCTTCGGCGATCCTACCTGCATCGCCCGGCAGGATGACCCTGGTTTGACCAAAGGATATCTCGATCACGAGCGAGACTTCGTTCAGGTCCTTTTGGGACAGATGTTCAAGAGACCCACGAGCCGGATGGAGCAGCCGTATTCGGGCATGACCGATTTGCAAGTCTTCGAACAGATCGGGAAATGTCCTTATCTTAATCCTTCGCTTCAACGCGATTTCATCGAGGCCGCAACGAATTATCGCGGCCTTCCGGTCGTCCCCGGTGATTCCACTGGTCCAAAAAGACCCCACGTCGAAATTGCGAAGGATGAACCGAAGCCCGAGCGCATGGTCGGGGTGATAGTGCGAAAGGGCCACGTGGTCCAGCCTGCGGATTCCCTCGCTCCACAGAAACGGAGCCAGGACCGCTCGGCCGATATCGTATGAATCATCGGGGATCCCTCCGCCGTCCACAAGCATTGTCTCACCTGTGGGGAACCGGACAAGAGCCGATGACCCCTGCCCCACGTCGATAACGTCCACCCTCAACGGACCTGTGGTGTTCGGCCCGGCGAGGCTGCCCAGCGCCAGGCCGCAGCAGATAAGCGCACCCATGACGCCCAAACCGGCAATCTTGACTTTTCGGGCAAAAGGGGCAAACAAAAGGCCCAAAGACGCGTAAACCACAAAGAGCCATACGGGCGAAATGCTTCCGGTCCAGAAATAGCTCCAGGAAAAACCGGCAAACCATTCTATCAGCCGCAGGCAGCCCCAAAGAAGGTAGTTCACGATAAAGATAACCGGATAGGCCAGGGTTTGACTGAACGCGAACAGGAGCACGCTCAAAAGCCCCAGGGGCAGAACCACGAACCCCATATAGGGCACCAGAAAGACATTGGCGAAAAATCCCGTCAGGGCAAATCCGTCAAAATAAAAAATTATCAGCGGAATCAGCAGGATATTGATTGATATCGAAACCCAGAAAGCATCTTCGAACTTGGATATTATCCTGCCCGCGACCCTGTCCGGCCCGAGGGCCGGGAATATCCTGTAAAGCCTGAATCTGCGAAATCGCGGATAGATGACAATAATTGCCAAAACACATGCAAACGTCAGTTGGAAGGGGATTTGCCAGAGGTTCCCGGGGTCCAGGACCAGTATGAACAGGGCCGCAAAGGCCAGGACGCTCAAAGAGTCGGCCTTACGGTACCAGAAGCCGGCCAGGAGAAACACGGCCAGCGTCAGAACCGATCTCCAGATCGTGGGCGCCCCAAATCCTGCAAGAAACGCGTAGAGAACGCCACAGGCAAGAGCCGGCCAAAGGGCTATGTGCTTATCACTTATCCTGTTGAGAATTGACGGGAACAAGAAACGAACCGCAAGACAAACGAGCCAGAAGACGAACATGCTGACCATTCCGATGTGGAGACCCGAAACCGAGAGCAGATGGTTCAGGCCCGTTTGATGGATATGGTCCTGCCAGTTCCTGTCCAATAACAATTTGTACCCGAGTATCATCGCCGCATAAAAGGCCGCCGGCTCCGGGTCCATCGATCTTTGCGCCCACAGAAGCGTTTTTTGCCGGAAGAGATCGATTCGGCCTCTTATCGAACGGAGGACGGAAGACGGATGACCGAGGACAGAAGACGGATGACGGAGCACAGAAGACGGATGACGGATGACGGAAATCAGTCCGGCGTCCTCTGGATCACCGTGTGAGATCCACGATTCAGGCGCGATCTTTATCAAGAACCGTTCGTCCTTCAAAAAGCACTGGGCATAGAGACCTTTTCCGGCCTCATAATTCACGTAATCGAAGCCACCGGGATTTCTGAAGCTGCGGAAACGCTTGAGAACGGTACGAAAGAGCACCGTGTCTCCGGGGAGAAAAAAGGCTTGGGAACCGGGACCGCCCCCCTGGTACGCCGCTGCCTGCGGCGGCGGCAAGAAGGCGGTGGGACCGCCAGCCGGGTGGGCCGCTGCCTGCGGCGGCGGCAAAGAAAAGGCGCCGGGATTTGCAGGGTCCTTTCTCGGAAGGGTCAGCAGTACTCCGCCGTCAAGAGTAGTTTGCCCGTCGCCGGTCATGGCCCTGAGGAGACGCAGAGGGATTCGAATTTTGTCCGGATAATATTCAGGTGATCCCGAGACCTCGGCGATATAAGACGCAGTCTGACCGTTCAGGAATGGCTGGAGACCCCGGGGAAACTGCGGGGCAGCGGCCTTTGACGCCCACATTCCGAAGATGACGAACAGCAGCGCAGGGATGGCGAAAGTACGTAGGGCGAAGGGCGGATGACGGAAGACAGAGGACGGAGGAAGGAGGACGGAAGACGGAAAACGGAACCGGTCCCCGAAAGGATTGCGCGGCCACAGGAGTATAACCATACCAGCTATAAGAATAAGGGCGGCAAATGCAAAATAGTGCGTTTGGACCGGCAGGCTCTCACCAAACAGGCGATCCGCCGAAATCCCCAGCATAAAGAAAACCGTGAGCCAGAAAAGCGGGCGTGAGGGCATTTAAGAGCAGTTTTTAGTTGTTGGTTTTTAGTTTTGAGTTAACTGAGAACAAAAACCCATCGAGTGTTGGTCTTGAGTTAACTAACGACTAAAAACTCAAAACTCACGACTCAACAGCCTTCAACATCTCCCGGTTTTCCAACTCGTCGGGTGCCCGGGCGTTCAATATCGAGCCAAGACCGGTCTTGACTGATATGAGCTTTCAGGTCGGAAGAAGTTTCAAAACCGGGGATATTATTGACATAAAAGCAAAACGATAGCAACGATACTCGCTGGATGGAACAGATTTACGACTCCGAGGCTATGCGCCCGGCCCTCACGACCCAGACTCACCGGCTCACTTGTGCTTGATATAGCTTCAATGAATTCAACGCGGACGCCAAAATATTTCCTTTGGGAAATTTGTAATCAGCGGTAGGATGGATTTATATGTCTCGTCTCATCCTTTGGGAAGAGGCCGGTGTTTTTGCCTCATACAGAAACTGGATGATTCCAAGGGAGGCCGGAGGACTTCGGTCGGGATTTTAGCACCTCTTGCCCGGTACTGTTCGGCGCGCAGATCGGAATATCGGTTGAAGAGGCTCTGAAAGACAGGAGATCGATTATGCCCGAGGGTATAAACATCGGTGTGCTGGTTTCGAGTAAAGGGACCAAACTGCAGGCTGTCATAGATGCATGCGAAACGGGCCTGATAAACGGCAGGGTCTCCTTCGTGTGCTCCGATAACCCCGACGCCTATGCGCTGACAAGGGCTTTACGGCACGGCATACCGGCCTTTGTCGTTGACTATACGGAACTCAGGCAACGGTACCGTCTGGAGCCGCAAGCCATTCAACTGCCGGCTGACTGCGATTTCGATCACATAATGGCCAGGCAGAAGGTTTTCGACGCATCGCCCGAAAATCTGGTGTTTCGCCTGAAAATGCGCGTGATGGCCGAGGAGCAGATGCTTCGCCAAATGGCTCCACATCCTTTGGACCTCCTGGTTTTGGCCGGTTTTGTCCGGAAATTGAGTCCGTACTTCATAGAAAAAATCAATTACGGGTCTTCGATTCCCAGGATCATGAACCTGCACGCAACAATATGTCCAGCCTTCCCAGGGATAGACGGATACGGGCAGACGCTTCGCCACGGCTGCAAGATTGCCGGCTGTACGGTGCATTTTGTCGATTATGGGGTGGATTCCGGGCCGATAATAGACCAGGATACCTTCAAAATCGAACCGCATGATACGATTGATTCGGTCAAGGAAAAAGGGATGAGGCTTGAATGCTCACTCTATCCAAAATGCATCGGGCTTTTCGCCGAAAAAAACTCAGTTTGAGAGAAACCGAGACGGGAAGAATTGTTGTGGACATCCTGCATCCAGGGAGCTCTTACGGCAGTATCTCTGTCCCGCCGGGACATCCGAAACAATGAAAATTTGCCTTAATGAAACGTAGTCCAACCCCTTGGGGCGGCCTTTTCGAAGCAGCGCGCAAAGTGTGAGGCCGGCTTTATCGATTCAGGGTCTCGCCCCTTATCTTGGCCCTCAACTGTTCCTCCACCTTAACGTGCTTTTCCTTGCAAGTTTGTTCCAGCAGCATTATCTCCCCGACGGATATGACCGGTTGCTGCGGCCCATTTCCGGGGAGCAGGCATATATTTGCCCACGCGATGTGGTAGGCCCCTCTGACAGCGGCCATAAAAGTCTCTCCCGAAACGAGCAGATCGGAAATAAGATGTCTCGCGCAACGGTTTCCCACTTCCAAGATAAGTCCCATCCCCTCACTGGACTGTTTCATGATCTTTACGGGACATTCAACAGCTCTTTCCAGTGCAGCGGCGAAATTCTTCCTCCCGCAATCGGTTCGTGCTTCGACAAATTCTATATAGGCGGTTCCGTCTTCTTCAATGAGCCGTTTGAGATTTTGCTCCATTTCATTCGCCTGCTCCAGCAAATTTTTCCATACGAATGTACGTTCGCGGGAAGCTCTTGAGCGAAGCAGTTCCAGTTGAATGATCTTCTTTACGAGGGCGACCCCCAGGCACGCGCTGTAACCGGCGGCAGATCCGCCTCCGGGGGAAGGTTCAGGACTGGCAAGAGCAACAAGAAACGGTTCATTCATGAGAAAACCACCTCGACCAAAAGATATCCAGCTAGCGTCCATCCGGAAACTCCGGATGGAGCGCTCGCAGTTTCCGATTCGGAAAGGAGACATTTTTCGTCCTGGCAAGGAAATCGAGGGGTTGCGCGGAGGCGTACATGGGTACGCCGCACAAGCTAGCCCGAAGATTGACGCCGCCAGGGCGGAAAAGGACCCTTTCCGGATGGACACGAGCTATGCATCCAGGCATGCTGCTGCATTATGACAGACCCACACCATATTTCCAAGTCCTGAGAATACCGTTGTTTTCTCAGCGTCTCCGCGTGATATGGGGTTTTCACCAGTTGCCGGTTGTTGGTCTCAGGTTAACTAAAAACTCATAACTCGACAGCCGTCAGCATCTCCCGGTTTTTCGCCTGGTCTTCCACCATCAGTTCCAGAAGCCGCCTGAAAACAGGACCCGGCCGGCCGTTCCCGATCCTCTTTCCATCATATTCCACTGCTGGAAGAATATTGAAAGAAGTTGCAAAAATCAGAATTTCTGCTGCATCGCAGGCCTGTTCGGGAGTTATGTCAGCTTCGGCTGTCGCGGTAAGTTGAGAGCCTGTTAGTCCACGGGCCAGTTCCATGACGCGCGTTACGGTAACCCCACGCAGGGTGCGCGAGAAGCGTGGAATCAGCAATTCACCCTTTTTGGACACGATGCCTATGTTTTCCGTAGACCCTTCGGCAAGAAACCCTTTTTCATCCAGTGAAACTGAATAATCGGCTCCTCGGTCTACCGCCTTTTTTTTCATAAGCACATTCGGAAGGTAGTTACAGTTTTTGATGGTTGCAAAATAATTGGTCTTAATCGGAATATCGGTGGTTACAAGCTTGACGCCTTTTTCATATTTTTCAGGGGAAGTGGGCTCGTGGGCGGTAACTACCACATAAAGTTGGCTTCCAACGGATTCATAGGGATTTGCGGAAAAGCTGCCGGGGCCTCTCGATATGAAAATCCGCACAATGCAGTTCCCAATGTTCCCGGCCCGCACCGTCGCGCAAACTATCTCGATCAGGCGCTCATCATCGACCGGCGGCTCCAGAAAAGACGCCGCCAGCGAACACTTCATCCTTTCGAGATGCCTGGCAAGAGCATAGATATTCCACCCGGCGCACTTGATGGCTTCGAATACTCCGTCGCCCCGATGGACAATATGGTCGTCAAGCGGCAGCATCATAAGGGTGGGGTCGGTAATGATGCCGCCATACCAGCTTGAGTATACGGCAAGATATTTTGCAAAATAAGGCTGCCTGATGGAAAGCAATCTGTCGATGACCTGGTCGAAACTCAATACGGGTACGGACATATTCACCTCAGCAAAATAAGGATATAGTATTATGTTACCTGCGTCCATAATAACGGCGGTCCTGAAGGTATAATACAATCAGATCGAGTCCGAATTGAAAATAAAATCTTTCGTTTTCGACTTTGACGGCACTCTTGCCGTATTGCGGCTGGATTTCGCAGAAATGAAACTGAGGCTGAACTCACTTGCCCAAAGCTTCCTTGCTCAAAAACCTCCGCCGCCTTTTCTTCCTGTCCTGGAATGGCTTGCCTGGCTGGACAAAAGGATTCGAGAATCAACTGGAGATACGACCGGAGAGTTCCGGCAGAAGGCCCTGACCCTGATTTCCGAAATGGAGTTGGAAGGTGCAAGAAGAGGGGCGCTCTTTTCATTCACGAGGCCGCTCCTGAAGGCGCTGGCACAAAAAGGTGCTAAAACCGCAATCATAACCAGAAACTGTGAAGCCGCAGTACGGCTCGTCTTTCCGGACCTCTCCGACTATTGCTCCGCTTTTTTCTCACGCGACCATGTCTTATCTCCCAAACCCGATCCGGCTCATCTAATCCATGCGCTTGACTACCTTCGCGCGGATTTGCGAACAGCAATAATGATCGGCGACCATCCTCTCGACATTCAAACCGGCAAGGCTGCCGGTGTAATGACTGCCGGTGTCTGCAGCGGCGGCAGTCGCGGAGACGAACTCGTGCGGGCGGGGGCCGACTGGGTTGCCGAGGATTGTGAAAAACTGATCGTGCTTCTCTCTAGAGACAAACTCATATGAGGGATTGAGACAAATTCCACCACAGAGGCGCAGAGGAAAGGAACGCGAGGATGCAAGGCGCAAACAATACCACGGATCTCACGAATCGAATCACTAATCCATGCGATCAGTGTAATCCGTGGTGTGCTTTTGGTTTTTCCTGCATGCGCATTTTCTTTTCTCTGCACTCTCTGTGCCTCTGTGGTGGAATTCGTCTTTCTCCTTGTCCGGACTATGTCCCGTCTCTATAGTGGAATCCGTCTCTCTCTGACCGGACTGTGCCCCGCCTCTGCGGAGAACGGGCACTAAGGCGGTTGACCAAGTTTTGGCCATTTGTTATCCTCGCATGATAGATAACCTCTGGACAACAGCCGGGAATGGCATGGACTCTTCAAGCGAAAAACCGAAGGGGTTGCGGGGAATAGCCGCTCTGTTCGATGATAGGGAGCGCAAGGATCTTTTCCGCAAATACCTCTATTTTCTCTTCTGGGTCGAACTGGGCATTCTCCTTACCTGCTGGCTCTACCAGATAGGTGACAGCGGCCGCGACGGGGAGCCCACCTTTCCGTGGCGCCTCTACTTTCTTGTCGCCTTTCTCGCCCCAATCGCTATCACTTTTCTTATCGGGACTGTGGTTGCCGGTTTTAACAAGTATTTCGCGGAACCGGAGCAAGCCGGTGCAGGGATGGGAAGCCAATCTGAAGCTGCTGAAAGCGCGGGAACAGGCAGAATCCAACAGTTAAGCCGGATGGTCGCCTTCATCCAGAGGCTCCCGTTTTTGGCGCTCTTGTTGCTGCTTGGCATTGGAACGACGTTTTTCTACAATCTGAACACCATTGTGGCGCTTATGGGCAGCGTAGGTGAAAAATCGGTAAAGATTCTCCTGACCTCTTTGAGCGTCATTTTGCTGCTTGCATCTATCTTCGCGTTGATTCTCATCATTCTCTACTACCGGCTCCGCAAAACAGAGATGGAATACCAGTACAAGGCCCGGATAGCCGAAAAGTTCGGCCTTGTAATTCTCGAAGACAATACGGTGCTGAACAGCTCGGGAAAACTCCTCGTGAACGGCAGGAAGTTTGGAAAACCACTTGAGGTCCTGCCCGAGCCGCCCGGTGAAAGCAAAACCACAGAGAGCAAGTCTACCGACAACCCTTACGGTGGATCCATTCCCCCCCCTGCTGATCAGGAGACATGAGCGCAACCCCTAAATCCCTTCCGGCGCGGGCAGCCGAATATATAAGAAAAAACAGCCTGATATCGAACCGGGATCACGTTCTGGCGGCTGTCTCCGGCGGTCCAGATTCAGTCGCCCTCCTGTCCGTACTGGTCAATCTTAAAGACACCCTTGGAATAGAACGGATCAGCGTCATTCATTTCGACCACGGGCTCCGTGGGGATGAATCTGATCGGGACAGGGAATTCGTGCGTGCTCTGGCGCGTACCGCCGGGCTTGATTTCCGTTGCGGGTCCTCGGATGTGCGCGCTTTTGCCCTGAGCCGGAAAATATCGGTTGAAATGGCCGCCAGGGAGTGTCGGCGCTCTTTCTTCATAGGGACCGCCTCCGAGCTTAACGCAGGGAGAATCGCCCTGGGGCATACCGCAGATGATCAGGCCGAGGAGGTGATTCTGAGGATTTTAAGGGGGACGGGTCCGGCGGGCATTCAGGGGATGTCTCCCGCGACTGCGGAAGGGATTATCCGACCGCTCCTTTTTGTCACCCGTGATGCAATTCTGGAATATTTACATGAACGCGGCATTGAATACAGGAACGACTCGACGAATTTCGCCCCCTCATGTCAGAGAAATTTCCTTCGCTTGAAGGTCTTTCCCCTCCTGCGGGAAGCATTTCACCCTCAAATCGCGCAAACCATCGCGCGCTGCGCGGACCTGGCGCGTGAGGAAGAATCATTATGGGCATCGCAACTCCGAACACTCTGGGGCGATATATGCCTTGAGCTATCGGAAGACAGGTGTGCGCTCGATTGTGGGCGGATGAAACAACTCCACCCTGCCCTTGCGCGCCGAATGCTGCGTTTGGCTATCGACAAGGTCAAAGGGAATCTTTCAGGGGTCGGCCTGGTACACCTGGAACCCCTAATTGAGCTTGTTTCTTCGGGCAAAACCGGAAAATCGATTCGGATTCCCGGGGGGATCGAGGCCACACGGCATGGAGCAAAGCTCCTCATCAGCTCAGAGCAATGCGCATCGCCGAAAGATCCGCTGGATGATGTCCTGGACGTTCATGAGCCCGGGAATTATCTTTTTGGGAAATCAGCCTTCGAGTTCCGCTTTTGCGATGAAACTAAAACCTGCTCCGAACCGGATTCAGGCCCCGGCTTCATCCGCATGGACTCAGACAAACTCAAATGGCCTTTGCAGTTCCGGTACCGTAGAACGGGGGACCGATTTCGCCCTCTTGGCATGACCGGCTCGAAAAAACTGCAGGATTTTTTCACCGATTGCATGGTCCCAAGGCAGGAGCGGCAAAAGGTCCCGCTTCTATGCGACAGTGAAAAAATATGCTGGGTGGTTGGCATGAGAATGGACGATAGAGTGAAGGTGGAGGCCCATACGAGGCAAATCCTCCTGGTGAAGCTTCTCCGATTGTCCCGAAATGGAGAATTCTAAAATGCGCGAAAGATTTGCCGAAATAATTCAAATGATTGAAAGCGCTGACGACCTCTTTAAACAAATCGACACCGGCATGGAAGAAGCCAGGGCGCTTTGGGATGCAGGGATTGAGAGGCTTGCCGCCGCAATTTGGATTTGCGAGCGGGAGGAAGACAAATCGTAAGCAGCTCCTTAATTATTCCCCCCTAAAATTGAATTTACTCTTACCAGGTCTTAAATGAAAGAGTACGTATCAGGCGTTTTTAATTGGCATTTACATGCTATCATCGCGACATATTGCGCTTATTTCTCCACAGGAGGATTCCGATGAACTTGCTGAAAAATTCCAGGCTGTTTGGCCTGGCTGTGGTTCTGGCCGCCGGATTGTTTTTTGTCCTGCAACCGGGCCTGGATAAGGATACGACAAGAAACGCACTTCCATCGAACACTGTCACACCCGGACACCCGGGATCGGAACCGCTCTCGATTGTTCCAGAAGAACAGGATACAACGAAGATCGAATACAGAAACATTTTATTTAACCCGGATAAAAAGGACAAAACATTCGGATCGGCGGAGGCGTCCAGTGCGGCCTCACCTGAGTTGCTACAGATTTAAGGTCGTATGTCCGATCTCTGATTTCCGTCCGTCAAATTCAGTTCTTGACTTCCACATCGGAGATTAATAGAAGCGTTCATGGCAGAGTTCCCAATCTGTGTTCATCCGGAAACTCCATGTGAAACAACGGTAGACTCCAAGTGACCGATCCTTCCTGAATCGAAAGGATTTTGAATGAAGAACTGGACGTTCCTTTTTCCGGGGCAGGGGTCCCAGTACGTTGGAATGGGGCGTGAATTCCACGACAACTACGCCGAAGTTCGGGAACTGTTCGAAAACGCAAACGATATCCTGAAAATGGATATCAGGAAGCTGTGCTTTGAGGGCCCCGACGACGTGCTCGTTTTGACTGAGAACGTCCAGCCCGCGATAACCGTGATGAATCTGGCGTGCCTGACCGTTCTCAGGCTGCATGAAATCTACCCTGCGGCCACCGCCGGACACAGCCTTGGAGAATATAGCGCGCTGTATGCGGCGGGAGCGATAAACCTCCAAGATACGCTCGAACTGGTCCGGCACAGGGGAAAATACATGCAGGAGGCGGCCATTATTGAGCCGGGCGGTATGGCCGCAATAATGGACCTGGAGGAGGAGAAAATCCGCGAGATTTGCGGGGTTGCAGGAGTGGAGATAGCGAACGTAAACTGCGTGGAGCAGGTCATAATCACGGGGCCTGAAGTCGAGGTGAACAGTGCGGCGATGATGTGCGAGAAAGCGGGCGCAAAAAAGTGCATAAGGCTCAATGTCAGCGGACCGTGGCACAGCAGGTGCATGGAATATGCGCGCGAGAACTTCATCCCGGTTCTCCGGGGATGTGTTTTCAAAGATCCCCAAATCCCGGTAGTAAATAACGTTGATGGGGAAATTCTTAGGGCGGGTTCGCAAATTCCGGACAAACTGAGCCGACAAATCTGCAGCCCGGTTTTGTGGTGGCAGTCGATGGACCGACTGATCGGGGCGGGATTCGATCATTTTGTCGAGGTCGGCCCCAAGAAGGTATTGCGCGGACTTATGCGCAGAATCGACCGAAACGTAAAAGTGTTGAGCGTGGAAGACGACGCGAGCCTGGCGACTTTTCTACAGGCTAACTGAGTCAATAACAAAAATGACTTCAAGGAGGCAAAATTGCCTATTTACGAATTCCGGTGCGAGAGCTGCGGTAATATCGAGGAATTCATCCTGGTGGGGAGCCGGCAAATCGAGATGAAATGCGGCGCGTGCGGAGGGCAGGACATGGAGCGCGTTCTGAGCCGCACCAATTATTCCATGGGTTCGTCAGGTCCGTCCCAAAGCGACGGAGTTTCAGCTAAGACGCGCTCATGCGGACCAGGACGATCTTGCACATCCATAGAACTGCCGGGCCATACAAAATAGGACTGAGGACTGAGGGCCTCCGGCCCGGCGCTGGGCAAACTTGGAGTGGTGTTTCGCCGGGTTGTACGCGCCACTGAGGACTGAGGACTCAGTTAGTAGACCTGAGGACTGCGGGATGGCAAAAATCGAGAGATTCGAGGACCTGATCGCCTGGCAAAAAGCCCGGGGACTGACGCAAGCCATCTATGAGGTGACGCGGAATGGGGATTTTGCCAAGGACTATGGCCTGAGTAGCCGGATTCAGCGGGCCGCTGTTTCGGTCATGTCCAATATCGCTGAGGGATTTGAGCGTGGCGGTCGCGGCGAGTTCCATCAGTTCCTCTCCACTGCCAAGGCGTCATGCGCTGAAGTGCATTCCCAACTGTATGTGGCCCTGGATGCGGGTTACCTGGACGAGGCGTCATTCGACGCGCTCATACAGAAAGCTGAGGAAGTGGCTAGGATCGTGGGCGGCTTGCGTTCCTCTGTGCACAGACAGAAAGCAGACTGAGGCAAATTAACGACATTATTCTAGTCCTCTTTAACTCAGTCCTAAGTCCTAAGTCCTCAGTCCTTGTTCTGTTTCCCCATTTTTTCGACAAGCTTTTCGTAATACACCTGGTTTTTCTCCAGGTCCAACGGACTGCGGCGGGACATGTTGAGCTTCATGATGAGGTAGTTCAACTTTTTTATCTGCTTGTACTTCTCTTTCGTGTCCCTGATTCCGTCGAGCAATTCCTCGATGGTGAAAATTTCTTTTCTGAGTTCCAGCTCAGGCGGGAGACAGTCGGCGTTCTTTAAGATCTTGTGCGCCAGACGGATGTCCTGGGGGAGGTGCCTGTCGTCCTCCAACCGCAGGGGCTTTCCCTTGCCGGGCAGATCGTCGAATTCGCCGTTATCGATCGCTTCGCGGATTTTTTTCTCGGCGATTTTATCGAATGCCTCGAATATACTGCTCATAATAGTAATTCTAACATATGTCACAGGCGGCACAAGCGAAAGATGGCTTCACACGGTTTAGCTTCAAACTTATTCCAGGACATTTTCCCGCCCCGGCTGATAAGAGTTCTCGGCGCCGGCCGGTTTGGAAGGCTTGCGGCCGAAAGACTCAGTCGCCGATTTCCGGATGCGCTCTTGTCGATAACTGACCGCGACGCGGCAAGAGTCGATGAAATTACTCATGGCCTGGGAATTCCGGGTGAGGTGGAAGAGTGCATCCAAAGCATAAGCCGCATTGAACAGCCTGATGATTTATGGCTGATCCCGGCCGTGCCGGTCCACGTGGGGTTCGAGTGGGCCATAAACGAGCTGAACAGGTTTGCAGAGGTCCGCAGGCTTCCGGTCCCGGGAGAGGTCGATTCAAAGTTGCCCAACCCGATTCGAGTTCCGTCGGGAACTCTTTACGCCAGCTTTGCCACATTTCTTTGCCCCGACTATTGCAGCGAGCCCGAGGAAATTTGCACTCACACCGGAAAGCAACGGCCCGGAAACCTGTATGAAGTTTTCGGCGGGGTCCTTGCGTCAGGATTCGATGTCGCGGTGCTCAGAAGCTGGCAGCTTGCACCTGGAGTTGGCGGCTACCCTGGACGGAGCCTCCGCGAACTGCTTGCCCGGATTGCTTCAAAACCGGGCAGATACCTGGTCGCAACCAGTTGCCGATGTCACGGGGTCATGGATGCGCTGGAATGGAGGACCAAAGCGATTTGAGAGGAGCAAGACATGGCCAGTCTATTCCCGCTTCTCGAAGTTTTTTGCCGAACTGAAAGATTACTTCCGGATCGTACCAGCCCATCATCTCTTCCCCCAAAAATGCCAGCGCCTGATGTGGAGTGAGCGGGTCCGCATAGAAGTATCTCTCTGAGGTGAACGTGTCGAAAGCGTCAACCACGCCGACTATGCGGGCGTGCAGCGGGATGCGCGGTTCCCGCAGTCCGGCGGGATAGCCGCTCCCATCCAACTTTTCATGATGGAAAAGCAGGCAATGTACAACGGTTTGCCCGATCTGCAACATGGAACACATCCCGGCGCCCCTGACCGGATGCATTTTCATCAGGTCCCGCTCCTCAGTATTCAGCTTGCCATGTTTGTTCAGGATGACTCTTGGCATGGTTGCCTTTCCGATATCATGGAGGATTGCCCCCAGCGCCGTCTTGAGCCTTTCCTCCACCGACATTTTCCAGAAACCCAGAATGGCTGCGGAATAGATGAAGACGTTTACTGAGTGTGTATGGACACCATAGCCGTGAGACATGAAGGGCGCCATAGCCCGGAACGCGGCGCCGGTGGAGAGGAACTGCAAGCTCGATCGCACTATGTTTTTCAGCTTGTCCAGTGAGCTGGAACTGAGGTCGTGCCGGTTGGTTTCGAAGATTTCGCCGAGGACGCAAGTAGCCAGGTGATAGAAGACACTCGAGCGAACAGCTAAAGGAATGGACTCATCTGCCAGGATCGTGCCCAGGTGCTCTTCAAGATATCGGTCGTAGTCCGGTCTTTGAGATGACTTGATATAGACTTCCCGGATGCCGTTTTCATGCAGGATGGCCTTGTGTGCCCTGGTAAACTGTTCCCCATCGCGGGTAAGGAGGATGAGGTTTTTCCCTTTTCTCACATAGATTTCAAATTCGCCGCAAGATTCGGGAAAAATCAGAGGCGATACAGGGAAACAGAAGCCCTCATCGTCCGTTTCTCCCTTACTCGCTGCAAGAGGGAGGTCCAAGTTGCTCCTGTTTATCTGCATCTGCCATGTACCTCGCCAGAGCGAGTTCCAGTTCCCAGCCTGCAAGGAGCTGTTCTCCGGCCTGCTGTTGGATTCTGAGGGTCGTTTGCTCCCCGAGAGAGTTCTTAAGGTGCGGGCAGAAGTAGTTCAGGCAGAAAGATTGCCGAGCCTGGAGTTTGCACCCATTGTCTCCCACAAAATGGCAGCTTCCCGCAAAATCCGTTTTTTCGGGAAGGACCGATCCGAGCAGCAAGTTCACAAAAAGCCCCATGAATCCCCAGCTCTCACCCATTTCCCTGAAACAGCAACTACCTTCGCCACTCTCAGCGCACCTGCCGCACGCCGATACTACCCCTGATTGAAGCATGGCCGAATCGGTCTTGCGAATCAGATCCCGAAGCTTCCTGAGCAGCCGGCCCGATTCAGGGTCGTTCAGGCAGGCAAGACCAAAGCGTTCGTTCAGCCGCAACGCCCTTTCGATCTCTATTCTCAACAGGCTGCCCAGCCTATCCATATATACGTCCGGATTCAAAAAAAAGTTTAATTTTAATTATATAAAACAGCCGGGTTCTCCTGCAAAAGCAAGAATAATCCCTCCCGGGGTCTTTGCTTCCAGTGCAAATAATGCCTATTAATATTCAGAAATACTCCTGTGGAATTACATGTGAACCACCTCGGAGACTTACTGCACATGGGACTTGAACCTTATCATGAAAAACGCCGCTTCGAACACACCATGGAGCCACACGGCAAGGTCGAGGCAAGTCCGGGGGGCAATCTTTATATAATACAAAAACACGCTGCAAGCCACCTCCATTACGACCTTCGCCTCGAGCTTGACGGGGTGCTCAAGAGCTGGGCAGTGCCTAAAGGTCCGAGCCTCAAGCCGGCCGAAAAGAGGCTTGCGGTTCACGTGGAGGACCATCCTATAGAATACGGTTGTTTTGAGGGAATAATCCCGGATGGAGAGTATGGAGGAGGGACGGTCATGCTCTGGGACCGTGGAGTTTGGGAGCCGGAGGGCGACCCGCGCGAGGGGTACGCCAAAGGCGACCTCAAATTCAAGCTCCACGGCGAAAGGCTGAAAGGGAGCTGGGTGCTCGCCAGGATGAAAGGAAGAGCGGGGGGAGATGGAGGCAAGAACTGGCTGCTTATAAAGAAGCGAGACGATGCGGCCATTTCGGGATCAGGGCCCGAGCCGGTTGAAACCATGGACCGGAGCGTGGCGAGCGGGCGAACCATACAGGAAATAGCGTCTCGGCGGGAGAACTTCCGTGGCGAAGGATAAGCCATCCAGCATAGCAGAGCTGGAAATGAGGCCTCCCGCTCACGCCCATCGCGTGCGATAGACCTATTTTGCGGTCGGACTCCGCGCTACGCACTCGCACTTCACTGAGGGAGGCCGGGCAAGCCCACTTCACAAAGTGAAGTAGGGCGAAGCCACCGCGAAGCGAGACCTTGACATCATTTTCACTTTACTTTCTGATGCGCTTAACATTTGGCTTGCCTCCAAACGCACCACGTTTAATGTCTGGGCGTTCTGCATGGCTGCGCGCACCGTCGCCGCTCTTAACGTGTCAGAAGCATTTTTTCGATCAAGGTATTATATAAGTTCATCATACGAGGAAAAAGCTTTGAGCGGCAATGTCGAAAAAAATCCGACGGACCCTGAAGGAAATCCATCAAGTGTGGCCCTCTCGAATCCCAATCGAATGTTCTACCCTGAAATCGGGGTAACCAAGCGCGCACTTGCCGAATATTACACCGAAATCGCCGGCTGGATCCTGCCTCACCTCGCAAATCGTCCACTTACGGTAGTACGCTGCCCTGAAGGATGGGAAAAGGAATGTTTTTTTCAGAAGCACCTCCGGGATGCGGCTTCTGAGGTCCTCCGGTCCATTCCGATAATGGAAAAAAGCGGACTGCAATATTACAGCGTGGCTGATAACATCGAAGGCGTGATAGAGCTGGTGCAAATCGGAGCACTGGAGATACATGTCTGGGGAAGCCGGGAAGATAAGCTTGAGCAGCCGGACATGATGATATTCGACCTCGATCCCGCCCCTGAAGTCGAGTGGGCAAGCATTATCAAGGCTGCGCGGCTCATGCGCGAACGGCTCTCTGACTTGGGTCTGGCCGCTTTTGTCAAGACAACCGGTGGGAAAGGGCTGCACATAGTGGCCCCCCTGACGCCCAAAACCGGCTGGGAAACGGTCAAGTCGTTTTCCAGGGCAGTCTCGGATAGCATTGTCCGGGAGGCCCCCGGAGAATATATCTGCACCATGTCCAAGGAGAAACGCAAGGGCAAGATTTTCATCGATTATCTTAGAAACGTGCGTGGGGCGACAAGCATAGCGCCTTATTCGACAAGGAACAGGCATGGGGCGCCCATATCGATGCCGATCGCATGGGATGAACTAACGGTTGAACTCAAATCGGACAGCTTCAACATCCTCAATAGCCGCCGCAGATTAGCCGGTCTCCAGGAAGACCCTGGGCCGGGTATTTCTCGATCAGACAGGAAATAACGCAGGAAATGAAGAAGAAAGCCGAAATCTAGACTTTTCGGCCCCCGGTATCCAACACCGGCTTGCGTCAATGCTTCTCAACCTCAGCCTTTTTCTTCCTCCTGTTACAGACATATCTATAACCGAACGGGTGAGGTGCTTTGTGTGGGCACTTTTTTCCGGTTACGGTTGACATTCATCCAGGAATATCGTTAAATTTGCCTCTTTAAGTTTCAGGCTAACTTTACCGCATTGATTTGATAGAACGGAAGCAGCAGCTTCAAGACATTAAAATTCTGGAGGAAACCAATGAATTTTGCTGGATTGGCATACGCCGGCACAGCGTTCGCACAGGACGCGGGGGGCGCGGGCGGGATGGCTGGATTGTTTAATGTTGGCAACCCCATGTTTCTTATGGTCGCCATGCTTGCGATCTTTTATTTTCTGCTGATTCGCCCGCAGCAGAAGCGTCAGAAAGAGCACAAACAGATGCTGGCAAACCTTCAGAAGGGCGATACAATCTTCACGGGTGGCGGACTCCGTGGAAGGATAACCGGCCTTGACGAGAACGTGATAACCATGGAGATTGCCGACAAGGTGCGCGTGAAGGTAAACCGGAGCGCGGTCGGCGGGCTGGTCTCGAAGGGCGAAGCCCCCTCGGAAAAAGAATCGGCCAAAGAGTCCTGACCTTGAAATATTCCTGCGAAATATCCTGCCGGCCAGTACTGTTCCTGGCCGGCGATGGCGGATATGGCGTTTTTACGAGCCCGGTCCCCGTTAGTTGGAGGCGTAATTGAAAAGCTTAGGAATGCGTGCGCTTATAATTGCGGTAATTCTTGTTGGGGGTATTTTTTGCCTTTTGCCGACCTTCATATCTACTCCCTTGCCTGGGTTGTCGAATATCCTGCCGGATAAAATCCATCTGGGGCTGGATCTCCAGGGCGGTATCCACCTGGTGCTCGAGGTTGAGGCGGACAAGGCGGTCGAAAATACTGCGGACAGGTTTGCCGAGGAGATCAAGGATGCTCTGCGCGCGAAGAAAATAGGATTTACCAAGGTTGCCAGAACGGGCGCCTGGGACATCGAAGTGGTCCTGCCCTCGAACGAGCAGGTGAATGAGTTCAACGAGGCTTTAAAAACTGATTTCCCAAGGCTAAAACCCGCCTCCACCGAGACCATGCCCGATGGGACGAAGGTGCTTGTCACCATGGACCAGAAGGAAATCAACGATCTTCGGAGCATGGCGGTAGGTCAGGGCATCGAGACTATCCGCAACAGGATCGACCAGTTCGGGGTGAGAGAGCCTGATATCAGGCCCGAAGCCGGCGACCGTATACTGGTTCAGCTCCCCGGAATAAAGAACCCCCAGGAGGCCATTAACCTCATCGGCAAGACGGCGGTCCTCGAATTCAAGCTGGTAGCGCAAAACATTACGGATCAGGAAATCCGCGATAATAAACTCCCACCGGGAGTAAAGCTCTATCCAATGAGGCCCTCGGACCGAGCCGGGCAGGAAGCAAAGCTGCCCCTGGAAGAAAAGACTGCTATGACCGGGCAGTATATTACGGATGCCAGGGTTGAGATAGGGGGGCGCTCGATCGGGGAGGCGCATATCTCGCTCAATTTCGATTCGCAGGGCGCCAGGATATTCGAACGTGTCACAGGAGAAAACGTTGGGCGCAAGCTTGCAATAGTTCTCGACGGCGTAGTTTATTCGGACCCGGTTATAAAGGAGCGCATCGGAGGAGGGAGAGCTGTCATCGAGGGATCATACACCGACGATGAGGCCAAGGTGCTGGCCATCGCCCTGCGTACCGGCAGGCTGCCGGCGCCCGTCAAGATTCTCGAGCAACGCACGGTAGGACCGGCGCTGGGCGCAGATTCAATCAGGAAGGGAATCCTGGCCTCTGCCATAGGCGGATTGGGTATTATTCTGTTCATGATGTTTTACTACAGGTTTTCAGGAGTGATCGCAGATATGGCCCTGGCCATGAATATAATACTCATCCTGGCTGCGATGGCTGCTGTAGGGGCAACTCTTACGCTGCCGGGCATCGCCGGTATCGCGCTGACCATCGGGATAGCCGTTGACGCAAACGTTCTGATTTACGAACGAATACGAGAGGAACTGCGGCTGGGCAAAACGCCTCGCTCGGCGGTCGATACAGGCTACCAGCGCGCAACCATAACGATCATGGACGCCAACGTCACGAGCCTGATCGCGGCGCTGGTTCTCTACCAGTTCGGGACCGGCCCCGTGAAAGGCTTCGCGGTCACTCTCAGTGTCGGTCTGGTGGCAAACCTGTTTACCGCGATCTTCGTAACCAGGATTATTTTTGACTACCTTCTGACCGAGCGACACGTAAAAGAGCTGAGCATTTAGCTCAAAACCATAAGGAAAGAGAATGCAACTTATAAGACCGGATATCAATATCGACTTTGTTGGAATGCGCTACAAGGCTTTCATGCTCTCCGGGGCGATCATACTTCTGGGCCTGATTACCTTGTTCGCGCGCGGCGGGCTCAAAATGGGCGTCGATTTCGCCGGGGGCACGCTGATACAGGTCAAATTCAACAAGCCGACCAATCCGGACCAAATCCGCAATGCGCTCCAGGGAATCATCTCACACGCTTTCGTCCAGCAGATAGGTACCGGGGGCGACAGTGAATACCTGGTCCGCACCGACACCATTCACGAGGAACTGGGGAGCCTTTCAAACCAGATCGAAGACGAACTCAGCAAGACGTATGGCCCCGGGCAGCAGGTGCTTCGCGTTGAAATGGTGGGGCCGAAAGTTGGCAAGGACCTTCGGCAAAAGGCCCTCTACGCTATCTTCTACGCGTTGCTGCTGATCGCTATTTACATCTCCGGACGATTCGAATTCAAATGGACCAGCAGCCTTATAATGGGAGGCGTGCTGATAGTGGGAGTTTACCTGCTTGAGGCGATCGGCCTTAACGCAGTGTTTTTGATCGGCGGGGCGCTTCTAATCACCCTTGTGCTTTGCTGGATTCTACAGCTCCCCTATGCGCTCGGGGCGCTGCTCTCGCTGGTCCACGATATTCTGATAACGGTTGGAATTTTCGCGCTTGTCAACAAGGAGTTCAGCCTGGAGGTCTTTGCAGCCCTACTGACCCTCTCCGGCTATTCGCTGAACGACACGATCATAGTGTACGACCGGATCCGCGAAAACCGCAACAAGGATAAAAAGGTCAAATTCAGCGACATGATAAACGGGGCGATAAACCAGACCCTTAGCCGGACGGTCCTTACTTCTATGACCGTGTTTTTCGTGATCCTGTGCCTTTTCCTTTTTGGCGGCAGCGTAATTCACGATTTCAGTTTTGCTATGCTGATCGGCGTAGTGACCGGAAGTTACTCATCAGTATTTGTGGCGAGCCCGATTCTGATTGCATACGAAGATTTGAAGAAGAAGAAGAAACTGCCTCAACCGGCCGCCAAGCGCCCAGCGGTGCAGGCGGCGGCTGACGCTCAACCCGCCAGGAGCCCGAAAAAGCCCAAGAAAAAGCAAACCGCCGGGCAGGCAAATGTGGGGAAGAGTGTGCGCGGGTAAGATTCGATCACTGTGCTACCCAGACCGCCATGTTCTTGAAATCGGCAAGGATTTTCCTGGTAACCGAAGTTTTCAAAAAGCTCCAGACCCCTTCAGGCTCAGAATGCCCAAGCCCTATTATACCGATCCCGTTAGAGGCGCACCAGGAAAGGATTTCACCGGCAGTATCGCCCCTGTCCGGAATTAGGGTTATTCGAATCCGGCCCTCATCGAATCCTTGATCCTCCAGTATTGAGGAAGCCTTTAAAAGGTATGAGAGCTTGCCTCGTCTTACAGGTGTATCGGCGTAGCCCGCCAACTTCTCCAGCGCTTCCGAGGGGCGGCATGAAATCGGATGTGAGGGTTTTTTCGCGGCGTGCAGAAGGGTAATTTCTGCGCCTGTGCTGGAAAGCATGTAGCCTGCGTGGTCTGCTACCCGCAACGAAGCGTCCTCATCGACTATGCATATTGCGGCGCTTTTCGGGTCGATTTCGCCTTGGGTGAACCACACCGGACTCGACAGGCAGTGCTGAAGAAGGGCTGATGCGGAATCTCCCCTGATGAAACCCTCAAGGGAGCTTGTAACTCGCTTTTGGACAAGAACGGCATCGACTTTCTTGATGTCGGCAAGGAGGCATGCCTGTTTTGCGACGCTCAATTCTCTTTGCTCAGTGTGTTCCTGTATCAATTCCTCTGAGAAACCCTCCTTCAAAAGGACCTCTCTGGCATGGTCGAAGATGCGGCGCTCGTCCTGCTGGCGCTCTTCTAAGATTTCCCATTTTTTTCTCAGCAGTTCGGGCGGCTGGCCAACCGCTTCCCAATAAACAGGAGGAGGAGGCGGAAAGAGGTAGCACAGGATCAGGTTCAGTTCCGAAGGCGGATAGAGACGGCTGATGAATGCAACAGGCCTAAGCGATTCGTGTGTCCCATCTATCGGAAGCAACAGGCACTTGGGCTGGTTTTGCATCGAGATGTTCCTCTGACATCCAACTCCTGTGTTACATAGGTAGTTTAGAGGAGATATAAAATAATCGCGATACGAGGTATTATACAAGTCTATCATACGAGGAGCAAACATGATCGATAAACCGGTCATCGAAACAAATTTCCCAGGCCTAAATCTCGTGTCACGAGGCAAGGTTAGAGACATTTATGATCTTGGCGGCTCTTTGCTGATCGTGGCGACGGACCGGATTTCAGCTTTCGATGTGGTCATGCCTGACCCGATTCCCGACAAAGGGATAATTCTGACTCAACTTTCGGAATTCTGGCTCCACTATCTTGGCGAAGTCATCGACAATCATCTGATAAGCACAGATCCGGGCAAATTCCCCGAAGTCTGCCTCCCATACCGCTCTCAACTCGAAGGGAGGACGATGTGGGTGAAAAAAGCGATAGTGCTGCCGGTCGAGTGCATAGTGAGGGGTTATCTGGCGGGATCGGGCTGGGAAGACTATCAAAAGAGCGGCCAGGTGAGCGGCATACCCCTTCCCAAGGGGCTTATCGAAGCGCAAAAACTGCCGGAGCCGGTATTTACTCCTTCAACCAAGGCGCAAAAAGGCGAGCATGACGAAAATATTTCTTTTGAGCAGATGGGGACAGCCATCGGGCAGGAACTTGCCGCCCATGTTAAAGAAGCGGCGGTCGCACTGTACTTGAAAGCCTCGCAATATGCCGGAGAGCGTGGAATAATTCTTGCCGATACAAAATTCGAATTCGGAATTGTCGATACAAAGCTAACCCTCGTCGATGAAGTGCTTACTCCGGACTCCAGCCGTTTCTGGCCGGCCGACCGCTATCGGCCCGGTAGCAGTCCGGAGAGCTTCGACAAGCAGTTTCTGCGCGATTATTTGAAATCGAGCGGGTGGAAAAAGACGGACCCAGCCCCTAAACTGCCCGAGGATGTCGTGCTTAACACGCGTGCGCGTTACATCGAGGCTCTCAAACGGCTTTCGGGAAGGAACCTCTGAGGACAATGGATGTGCTCTTTGTCACCTTGCCGGAGATCGACTTGAACGACAACTCCTTCGAGGTTCGCAACTTTGCAGGCTCGACCCGCCTCATGGAATCGCTTGCGCGCTTCGGTATTTTCGATCCTCCCTGGCTGCGTAAAAAGGGCTGCGAACACATTGTAGTTGACGGCTTCAAACGGCTTCGCTGGGCAAAAGAACGTGGAGCGCCGGGGGCAATTTGCCGCGTTTTCACCGAAAATTACGATGCCCGCGAACTTTGGACGCGAAGGATCGAAAAGAAAATCTTCGAGCGGGAAATAAACCTGGCGGAAAAAGCGCAAATAATATCCACCCTGCTCAGGCTGTTTCAACCTGAGGAAATTCCTCGATTGTTTCTTTCCGGCCTTAACGTTGCCAACCGCCCGGAGGTCCTGCGAAATTGGGCGTTGCTTTCGGCCATGGGGCCCGAAACCCTCGAACTGCTCGCCTCCGGCGCTATAGCGGAGCGCACGGCGCTCGAGGTGGCCGGCTGGGACAAAAGGAGCAGGGATTCCGTTTTGCCTGTTCTCCAGGCGTTAAGGTGCAGCGCGAGCATTCAGGTGGAAATAGTTGAACACATAAACGAAATCGCCATGCGCGATGAAAAGGCGGGCGCGGATATTATGGGAACGCCCCACGCACGCAAAATAGTGGCGTCAAAAAACCTGAACCACCGCCAAAAAACGCAGGCCCTTAGAGGGTTTCTTTCCGAACTGCGCCACCCTCGGCTCAGTTCCAGGCAGAAGCGATTCCAGCGGCAGATAGAATCCCTTGGGCTGCCGTCCGACGCAAGGATCATCCCTCCCGTGGCTTTCGAAGGCAACAATTGGAAAATGGAACTGAGTTTTACGGGACCTGAAGAGCTTAGAAAGGTTCTCGACTCAACCCGGCCACTCGTCGAATCAGACCGGATGGACATCATCTTCAGGGCTCCGGGGCGCCGGGGCCGGGACTGACGCCGCCGAGGCGGTGGGACCGCCGGCCAGTTTGCCCGAGGCCTTCGGCTTCGGGCGAGTTCCCCTGTGATTTTCCACCCGCCAGGCAGTACCCAGGATAAGTACCGGGGGCATTAGGCGAGCTATCTTCGCTGTGAACCATCAGGAACAAGGTTGATGAAAATCCCCGCTCCAAAAAGGGTAATCGTCGAATCCGCCACAGCGGAAAGCGCCATGGTCGCCTCGCTTCGCAAAAATCTGCCAGAGGCATCTTTTGAAATCGTAGACAGAATTTCGGATATGACGAGTCGCGATCCTGAAATTCTCGAGGTGGTCGATTTTCGGGGGAAGTTTTTGAAATCCTGTCCCGGAACGCGCCACTACCATTGCTGCGGATACAGGATTCTCCACTTTGGCGCCCAGTGCTCGCTCGACTGCTCCTATTGCATCCTTCAGGCTTACTTGAACCAGCCTAATCTCAGACTGTTCGGCAATCTCGATGATTTGTTCCGCGAACTCTCGGAGGTCCTTGCACAAGAGAAACGCAGCCTGCACAGAATCGGGACCGGAGAATTTACCGATTCTCTCCTGCTGGACCCGTTTACAGAGTTGTCTCGATTGCTTGTTCCATATTTTGCCCGAACCCCCAATGCGGTCCTGGAGCTGAAAACTAAAACCACCTTTGTTGAAAACCTCCGGGGACTCGATCATGCAGGCCACACGATAGTTGCCTGGTCACTGAATTCGCAGGAGGTTCGCAAGCGGGAGGAACCCTTTGCAGCCACCATCGCCCAGAGGCTCAAAGCGGCCCGCTCCTGCTCCGGCGAGGGATATTTTCTGGCCTTCCATTTCGACCCCATTATCGACTATCCAGGCTGGCAATCCGGCTACGCCCGGACACTCGATCGACTCTTCTCCGCTGTCAACCCGGTCCGAATTGTCTGGATAAGCCTGGGGGCTTTACGCTTCATGCCCGCACTGAAGTCAATTATCAGAACGCGCCATCCTTCGAGCCGGATTGCTTACGGAGAGTTCATTCGCGGACTGGATGGCAAGATGCGCTACTTTCGAGACATAAGGGCCGAATTCTATTCTTTCATGGTTGACAGGATCCGGCAGGCTGACCCAGGCCTGTGCGCCTACCTGTGTATGGAAGATGATGATATCTGGAAGGAATCCTTCGGTTTTTCCCCCGAAGAGCGTGGCGGGTTGAGCCAAATGCTCGACTGCGCCGTGGAAAAAAGGATGAACATCGGGCCGTTTGAACCTCGGATAAACCCTACTGAGTGCTGAGTGCTGAGGGCCTCCGGCCCGGCGCTGGGCAATCTTGGAGTGCCGTTTCGCCGGGTTGTGCGCGCCACTGAGGACTGAGAGTACAACCTAGACATCATTTTAGGTTAACTTTCTGATGTGCTAAACATTTGGCTTGCCCTCAAACGCACCACGTTTAATGTCTGTCCCTTCTGCATGATTTCAGCGTTTGCTCAGTGCTCAGCCCTCCGTCCTCAGTCCTGCTTCTCTGCATGGCTGCGCGCAAGATAGCCGCTTTTATCATGTCAGGCGCATTTTTTTCGAGCAAGGCATCATAAAGGTATTATATAAGATTATCGTACGAGGGTAAGCTAATCTGGAGGGAAATACATGTCTTACGGATTAAGGCGATATGAGACGTTCCATAGACTCTGGTGGTTCGTATTTTTCTTTATTTGCCTGTTTCTCGCCTGGTGCTCAGACAGTTTCACTCCTGTTCCCCGGCAGTCTCCGCAGCTTAAGGACCTGGGGAAGGCCTATTTCTGGACCGATCTTCAAGGTATAGGCATAACATCGCCAGGCCCCGAACACTCCAGCGGAAAACAGGACCAGCCGGACAAGAGTAAACAACCCTCCCAACCTTCAGCCGGGCAAGACGATTCCAGGGACAACATTAAATTGGTCAGCGGTCTGCTTCTTTTTATCATCCGGGCGGGAATAATCTTTTTAGAACTGCGCCTGCTCTGGCTTGTAGTCCAATATGGCGGGAGATACCTGCTCCAGCTGTTAATGTCGGACACCGACGACCACCGGCCACGCAATTCTGAACAGGCATCGCTATCCGCCGTGGCGCTTTTGGCTGACAGGATCAGGCGGAACCCCCTGAGTTATGTCCTGCATCCATTTATGCGGCTTCGGCTGATACTATCCGGCTTTCAGAAAAACGGCTCATCAGAGGAACTGTTCGAAAAAGAGCGCCGGGTGGTCGATGCTGACTGGCGCATTATATACGGTTCATGGGGGCCCTACCGGTGCCTCTACTGGGTCCTTCCCATCCTGGGACTTGCTCAGACCGCCCTGCTCCTCATTGCCCAATTCAACGTCGCATCCTCCGGTCTTGCCCTTCTCCCTCAAAAGGAAATTCTCGAAGCCGCCAAGCCTATGGCCAATTTTACCGCGCCAAAGGAAATACTCGACACCATCAAGCCCGCTTTGAGCCTTCTGCTTCCCCTGATCCAGGCGGTAGGCATGGCCGTCTTTTTCCAACTGGCCGCCACCCTGCTGTGGTACCTTGAAGAGTTCTATCTTTCCAATCTGGATGCGTTCATCTACGACCGGGTGCTCTCAAAGCTGCCGATGCGAAGCACGGACACCACTCTCATCCTGGAGTCTCTTCAGCAGCAGATCCGAGACCTTAATGCCTCACTCAGGAGGATCGAGGACAAGCTATTTTCGCGATCGGAAGTTCAGAGACGGTCATGAAACGCTCGGACCGGGGATCAAGCGTCAAGGTGGGATCGCTGTTGAAAAATTTCCTCGAACAGCATCCCGCTTTTGCAGCCAACCCGATCGGAGACTGGAAGGACCTGGTTGGAGAACAGGTGGCCCGCTGCACCAGCCCGAGGTCGTTGAAGAACAAGGTCCTGGTGATCGTTGCCCACGATTCCGTCTGGAAGCACCACCTCGAGCAGTATAAAGAAATCCTGACGGAGAAAATAAATGGCAGTCGGCCCGAGCCCATCGTAGAGCAAATAGTCATCAAGGTCGCCGAACTGCCGGAATCAACGCCGGTACTAAACCCCGCTCACAAAAACCTGGAAAAAATCAAAGGCAGGCGTCACGCCGCACGCAGAAAACTCAAGGCCCCGGCCAGGAAGCTTACCCCGGAAGAACAAGCCCTGATAAAAAGCCTGCCCGATCCCGATCTGCGGGAAATCGGGGCAAAGCTGCTAAAGCGCATTCCGGCCGAGGAGAATGAAACGGAGTAGTTAACTGAAGTCGGAGTCCATAGCCGGGCAGACTAAGCCAACCACCTACCCTCGGCTATCCGGCCGTAACCTGTGCTGTCGCCGGCAGTTCAATCAGGACCCACCCTCCAGCCCCTTCCATGACTCTACGAGATTGTGCTCGATGCCAAGCTGATCGAGTATGCGGGCTACCACAAAATCAATGAGGTCCTCAACGCAACGGGGCTTGTGATAAAAGGCAGGCATGGCCGGAAGTATTATCGCTCCTGCTTCGGCAACCTTCAGCATGTTTGCGAGGTGAATACGATTCAGTGGGGTTTCGCGGGGTACAAGAATGAGCGGGCGGCGTTCCTTCAGGCAGACGTCAGCCGCCCGGTGGATGAGATTTTGAGACAGCCCGGCGGCAATCGCTCCCAGGGTGCCCATCGTGCATGGGACGATCACCATGCCGGCGCACGGAAACGAACCGCTCGCCAGCGGGGCCGTGAAGTCCGTTTCCGCGTATGTGTGAACATCCGGTGGAAGGTCTTCGCTCAGCGCCATCCCGGTTTCCAGTTTATAGACGAGCCTTCCTGCCTCAGTTGATACGAGGTGAACGTCGTACTTTGTCCGGGGTATCGAGCGCAACAGTTTTCGCGCGTATCCGGCGCCGCTCGCGCCCGTGATAGCGACCGTCAGGTTTTGCGTTTTCAAATTGATGGTCCCACCTTAAGAAAGTATGAAGGGTGAAATTTTCACTCTTCACTCTTCACTCTTCACTCTTCACTATTCACTATTCACTATTCACTATTCACTACTCACTACTCATGCCACCGAGGCAAGCTGCGTATAGGTCTCGAGCTGCGGCGCCTCTTCCAGTTCACCTGCCTGTAAAAGAAGCGAGTAGAAGAGGCTGAGTCCACTGCGCTCCTCATCGTTTAAATCAAATCGGAGGCAACGGTAATATTCATGCAGTTCCGGGATATCCAGCAGACCGGTCCTGGCGGCCTGCTCACAGATCCTGCCGATATTGGCGAGGCCCCATCTTTTGGAAGAAAGAAGGGCCGAGATCGCATCCTGTAAGAGCCCGTTCTTTTGAGTAACCGTATCTTTGCGTACTACCCATACGGCAAACACGAACGGGCGCCCGGTCCACTTAAACCAGGCTGTCCCAAGGTCGAGTACGTGAGGGAAAATACCGCTTCGGCTAAGCCGCAGTGCTTCATCACCAATTGCAAGGCACGCGTCGGGGGACTCGGACCGTGAAAGATAATCCGAACACGATCCCGTTTCGAACCGGGGATCAACCCCGTATCGCAGCCTGCACAGGACTTTCAGCAACCCTACCGAAGTATGCGATTCGGAGGTCGCCAGCACTGTCTTCCCTGAAAGCCGCTCAATGGGCATTCGGCTCAGCAGGAGCACGCTTTTTACTTCACCGGCGGAGTTGATCGAGAGGTCAGGGACGATGTAATAGAGGCCAGCCCTCCGGGCGTATTCGATTGAAGAAACGGGGCTTATGTCCAGCGCCCCGTTTGCGCAAAGCTCGTTCAACTCGGAAGGAACGCCGGGGACAAGTTCGAAGGGATTGGCTATTATGCCGGCTTCCAGCGGATAGTAGATCGGAAGCACGTTCAAAAAATCGATCCTTCCGAGCCTCAGCTTAGCTCGCTGCTCACCCATTTCCAGGCTCCTTCCTTCCCGGTTTGAATAAGAGCTTCAGCAAGATTCGATTCGTCAATGCCGGATTGGATTTCGACGGCCAGCATATTAGCTTTCGCCCCCGGCTCGATGCTGCCGAAATCGCCTTTGCAGCCGAGCGATCCGGCGGGATTGACCGTAACCATCTCGATCACTTTTTGAGGATCGATTGACGGATAATTATCGAGAGTAAAGGCCGCTTCGGAAAAAAGGCTCAGGTCCGTGTTGCTGGCCAGGCTGTCGGTTCCGAGCGCGCAACTTATTCCGAGTGCAAGCGCCTTCTCGATCCGCGGGCGGCCCGAGCCAAGGTTCCGGTTGCTCCTTGGACAGAAAACCACGGTGCAGTCTCTTTTGGCTGCAAGCGCCCAATCCGTTTCGGTCATATGCACGGCATGCACCAGGAGCGTGCGTGAATCGAGCGCGCCCAGGCAGTCCAGGTACTCGACCGGGGTTTTTCCCGGCGGCGTCCAGGACGGGTTCCAGCGCCCCACCATCTCGAGCAGTTCGCGGCAAAAGCCTTTCCCGCCCTGCAAAAATTCTATTTCATCGAGATGTTCGGCCACGTGAATCGAAAAAGGAAGCCCGCGCGCCCGCGTCCATTCCTTGGACTCGGCGATGATCGCAGGCGAAACGGAATAGACCGAATGAGGGACCGGGATCAATGTTGTGTCCCCTTCTTGCGCGGCTTCGCGGCTTCGTGTGACAAACTCCCTAGGAATGGCTGCTGCAACCGAATCGAGATTGAACCCGAGCAGCTCGAGGAAAACCCGCCGCTCAAGGCGGGCGGTGGCAGGGCCACAGCCGGCGAAGGCGCCACAGCCAAGGCCTGCCCAGCCGTTGGTTGTATCTGCGCAAAGCCCCGTTCCGCAGCTTAAAAGCTCCGCCTCGCCACTTCGCAACCCCTCATCGGCAGACTCCGGTCCCATCCCGGCTCGAAGCCCGAACAGCAGTGCAATCCATTCGCGAAAGCATGGCTGCGGGAAGGGTATTTTGCCTCTAAGGGCCGAGAGTTCCAGATGCGTATGAGCATTAACCAGCGCCGGGAAAAGCGCGGCTTGGCCGTGATCGGTCAACCGGGCGCCCGCAGGTGAGTCCCTGCGTACATCGGCAAACGGTCCCGCCGCGATAACCAGGCCCCCGTGGGTCAATACGGCGCCATTGCGCAAGGGCGGGGCCGAAACCGGCACGACCCATGCGGCCCGGTGGATCTCTGGGGGTTTTTGGCTTGGCGAAAGCTCGTTCATAGCAACTCGTAGGCCATCGTGCGCCGCCGCGGCTGGAAACCGGCGGATTGGATGATCCTTTCGATCTCTTCGGACGAAAGCCGAAAATGCACCCCGGCCGCTGCGACCACGTTCTCTTCAATCATTGTGGACCCGAAGTCGTTAGCGCCGAAAAATAGCGCCAACTGGGCGACTTTCGGACCCATTGTCACCCAGGAAACCTGAATGTTGTCAAAGTTGTCGAGAACAAGCCTTGAGATTACGAGGAGCCGCAGATATGAGACTGCGGTTTCAGGTTCCCGGGGTATTGCAGTGTTTTGGGGCTGGAAAGCCCACGGAATAAAAGCGGTAAAACCTGCTGTGCGGTCCTGAAGATCACGCAGGGCGAAAAGGTGCAGGAGCCTGTCCTGGGGTGCTTCTTCGTGGCCGAACATCATAGTGGCGGTTGTGCGAAGACCCTGAGAATGCGCCTCCTCCATTACGGCCAGCCATTCGGCCGATGAACACTTGCGCGGAGACACCCGCTGCCTCACCGAGTTGACCAGAATTTCGGCGCCCCCGCCAGGGATCGAATCCAGTCCGGCAAGTCTCAGCCTCGAGATCACCTCGGCGGTACCGATCCCCTCCAGCCGGCTGAAAAACACGATTTCCGGCGGCGAGAAGGCATGTATGTGTATTGGATAATTTGACTTTATAAAGCTTAGCATCTCTTCGTAAAAAGAGAGCGGCAAATCGGGATGCAGGCCGCCCTGCAACAGCACCTGCGTCCCGCCCAACCTGAGTGTTTCCTCTATTTTTTCGGAAAGTTCCTTCCGGCTCAACACAAAGGCTTCACTATGGCCCGGAGGCCGGAAAAACGCGCAGAAACGGCACCCGCAAACACAGACATTCGAGTAGTTGATATTACGGTCCACAACATAGGTAACAACAGGATCGATATGCCTTTCCAGGCGCACCTCATGAGCCATCCTGCCCAGCGTATGAAAATCGCCGTTCTGGTAGAGGTCCCAAGCCTGATCTATATTTAACCTGCCGTTTTCAATCATTATTTAACCATTCAATGTCTGGACCCGATGATAGTCACCCTTCGGAATCAGGGCTTCTGAAAACTTTGTGGAACAGGCTGTCACGTTCCACCGGCTCCAACCCGGCATCCCGGATAGTTCGCTCTATTTCCCGGCGGGTCATTCCCTGCTGAGACTCGGCCCCCGCCATGTGGCCGATCTTCTCCTCAACCACCGTTCCGTCGAAATCGTCCGCGCCAAAAAATAGGGCGGCCTGGGCGAGCTTAACCGAGAGCATCACCCAATAGGCTTTGATGTGCTCAATGTTGTCCAGCATCAGCCTGCTCACGGCGATCGTTTTGAGGTCATCGACCCCGGTCGTCGGCGGCAGATGGCTAAGATCGTTATTGGCCGGCTGAAAAGTAAGAGGGATAAAGCAGACAAAGCCGCCCGTCCGGTCTTGAAGCTCGCGAAGCGCCGCCATGTGATCGAGCCGCTCTCTCACGGTCTCGATATGCCCGTATAGCATCGTAGCGTTAGTCCTTATTCCTGTTTCGTGGGCCTGGCGCATAACATCCAGCCAGCCGTTCCCGTCCAGTTTCTCAGGGCAAAGGCGCTCTCTTACGCGCGCACTGAACACCTCGGCGCCTCCGCCCGGAAGCATCTGAACGCCGGCCGATTTTAAACGGGCAAGAACATCTTTGACGAATGTCCCCTCATTTTTTGCAAAATGGGCTATTTCAACCGCTGTAAACGCTTTGATAAAGGCATCCGGTTTTATGACGCGTATCTTGCGGACCAGGTCCTCAAAAAAAGAAAGAGGCAGGTCGGGGTGGCAGCCTCCCACGATGTGTATCTCGCTCAGGCCGTTCCCGCTCGCGCAGATCTTATCGAGGATTTCATGCTCGGAGAGTTCGAATGAAAGCGGGTCGCCTTTCTTTCTGCTGAAGGCACAGAAGCGGCAGCCGTTTACACAAATATTCGAATAGTTGATATGGCGGTTTACGATGTAGTAGGCCGTATTTCCGTGAAGCCTTGTCCTGACCTGATGGGCGAGCGAACCGATGGCGTTCATGTCCGGGCAGGCAAAGAGTCTCTCACCGTCTGAGATCGTGAGCCTCTCCCCCTCCGCGACTTTGTAAGAGATGTCTTCCAGGCCGAGTTTTTTAAAATACCGTGGTTCGAACATATTTTTGTCCCGCCGATTCACCCGGACCGGTCTCAACGCTCAGCGAGGCACCCATCCCCATCCCAAGCAACTTTATGAACTCATCCACCTTGCGCTCCAACTCGTCCCGGGGCGCCTCGTATATACCGGCCCCCGCATCGAGAAACGGAACGCAGTAAGCCTGGAGAAACCGGTCCATCAGAGCGTCCAGCATGAAAACGGCCATTTCGATGTCCGTGTCGGCCCGGAGGTCCCCTCTCGCGATCCCGGCCTCCACTACGGGACGCAGGTACTCCGCTGAAAAAAGGTGTACCTGCTGCAAGAACTCCGCCCGAAGAGGGAAGTCTTCCTGGAAAATCATCTTGAGGTAGATTCGATAGACCCTGGGGTGGCGCTCGATGAAGCGGATTCCCGCCAGCATGCTCTCTTTTATGCGCTCGAAAAAATCCGCGCTGGAAGTCTCTCTTTTAACCTGCCGCAACGACTGCCTTACAAGCTCCACCGCGTAGTTGAAGATAACGTGAAAGAGGCCTTCCTTGCTGCCGAAATACTGGAAAAGAGATCCCTTGGCTATCCCGATCCGTTCCACCATGCGATTGACGCTCGCCTGCCGGAACCCGTGGCGTGAGAACTCATCCACGGCTACGTCCATGATTTTGCTCTTTTTGACTTCATCGAGCTTATTGAAAGTATCACGCGAAAGCATCCCGCCCTCACATTCCGAAGGAATGACCACGTGGTCATTATAGACACCGGGCAGGTTTTGTCAATCTGATAAAGTGACCATCCGGTCACTTTTCACCGGCAAAAAGCAGAAAACTTGGAGATTTTGACAGGATTAACAGGATTGAAGAATCTAAAAGTCAGATACCTCCGGCCAAGCCGGAGGCCTGGAAAATCATGGACCGCTCAAAGCGGTTGGCGGTACTTGATAGCTCCCAGAATATCCTCATGGTCTTTGACTACCGCGTCATCGTCATTCCGGCTCAAAAGCGCCGCCGGAATGACGACCTGACTCCCGGAAATGTCAAACTCTGGGAGTCCCCCGGCAGAGCCGGAGGATTACCCAGTTATTTAGGGTAAAAAGGAAAAAAATTTCGTCTGTGCCTGTTGTCTTCCTGTTAATCCTGTTAATCCTGTCGAAGATTTTTTTGCCACTCTGCGTCCTCGGCGCCTCTGCGGTGAGGCCCGCCTCGTTGAAGCGAGAACTGCGGATTACCGGCAAGGATAAAAAGGAGGGGATCTCACAGATGATTTTATTCCAGGCGATCGAAGAACACATATTCACGCTGGCATTCGGGGCATTTCATAACTACTCTGTCATGGTCTTCGCCGTGAACGCCGATCCTTGTTCCGCAGGAATCGCATCTCCTGCAAAGCAGCGACCCACGGAACCGGGGCAGAGTGCGGCCATGCATATTCATAACCTGCGTGGCTTCGCCCTCTTCACTTTGGGAAGGAACTCCCGCAAGGGGAAGTGCATCTTGTTTACTGATCAAACTCTGTTCGCCCCTTTACTAAAAAGCCTCAGTTTAGGTTTATGGCCCAAAACCGGGAGAAAGTAAAGAAAAAGCTGCAATATAGCTGCTACGGACCAAATTTCTTTTGATTGGTATTCCAACTATATATACAGACGAGCTTGACCTGGTTTTAGTTGACGGACTGAATTTCACCGCGGAGGGTGCAGAGCAAAGCCATAGTGTAAAGCGGGAAGCGGGAAGTTTTTGCTCCCCGCTCCCTGCTCCCCGCTCCCTCCCCCGCGTCACAACGTGACATGCAAGTCGCGAGGACTTAAATACAAAGTAAAAAAATTGGAGAATGAGCAAATGAGTGAATACAGTCATGAATGGATTTGCCGAAATATTGTGGACGGCGCCCCGGACGCAATCATATTCGCCGACACCGAGGGAATCGTTCGTCTCTGGAACTCGGGGGCCGAGGCTATTTTCGGGTATAGCGCAACTGAGGCAATCGGGCAGGACCTCGATATCATAATTCCCGAAAAACTAAGAGAGCGCCACCGGCAAGGATATCGCAAAGTGATGGCGACGGGGGTCTCCAAATATATGCAGGAACTGCTGGCCGTTCCGGCGCAGCGGAAAGACGGCGCACGGATTTCAATTGAGTTCAGTATAGTAGTCTTGAAGTCGGATGATGGAAGAATCGCCGGATCGGCGGCCCTCATACGCGATGTAACGGCCAGATGGGAAAAGGAAAAGGCGCTCAAAGAAGCTCTAAAATCACATGAAACAGCCGTTTAAGCCAACCAAGGAACAGGTCCTGGCAGCAAGGGGCAAGTCTGTCCCCGACGTTATCGCACCCGGGCTCAAAGTGCTTTTTTGCGGAATAAACCCCGGCCTTTACACGGCAGCCGTCGGACATCATTTCGGCAGGCCGGGAAACCGCTTTTGGCCTTCCCTCCACCAAGCCGGTTTTACGCCCAGGCAATTTTCCCCATTTGAGGAAGAAGAACTCCTAATCTACGGATTTGGGATTGTAAACATCGTGGAACACGCAACCGCCAGGGCCGATGAATTAACGGCCGCAGAACTCGCCAGGGGTGGAGCTGTACTAGAGGACAAGGTCCGAACTTTTAAGCCACTTTTTTCCGCGATCCTGGGATTTGGCGCCTACCGCATGGCCTTCAACCGCCCGAAGGCCCTGCCCGGACTTCAGCCTGAAAAACTCGCCGGCATATCTTACGCATGGGTTTTGCCTAACCCGAGCGGCCTCAACGCGAACTACCAGATGAAAGACCTCGTTCGCATGCTCAAAGAGCTTAAGACCTCAGTGGACAAAGAATGTGGAGTAAAGGCGTAAGGAAAAAGCGAGGGAATGAGTTTTCACTTGAAAGATCCCCAGCCATCCGGATTTAATCGATTCGGGGAATGACATAATCTTTCCTTAATGTCTAATAACTCGTTTAATGGAAGCCATGTGGACTTTGATGGGAGTTCCATAGAAAAAGCCCCTTCCACCAGGAAGGGGCTCGATTCTTTTGGGGTTTTTGGACTTAGTGGTCGGGACGAGAGGATTTGAACCTCCGTCCTCACCCGCAAACATAGACTGGATAAAGGGTGTTTTGAACCTGCACCAAAATTGCACCGATCCTCTCACCTCAAGTTAACCAACAGCCTGCTCCATCACCGCCCTGCCCTTGCGTCCTAACAGCCAGTTCGTTCTTTACCCGGAGTTGTCAGACAGGCTCATAATGGTTACTTTGGCGGAAATACATGACGCGGTCTCTCCATATCGGCTGCCTTCTGCTAAGGCGATCTCATGGAAACACGTTGCACGGACAGTCCTTGGTCTTTAGCCATGGCCGGCCTTTGAGAGCGGACGCATGGGAAGACCACCTGGTGTTTCAGGGCGCCAACGGATACCGCTACATCGTCACCTACTTTAGCACGAAGAGCTGATGTAGCTCATTGATTGCGACCTCTAAGGAGAATTCAGATGAAGATAAATCGACACGGCTCTGCCGTATGGCGGGGAGGATTCAAGGACGGCAAGGGCACGACTTCCACCGAGAGCGGCGCATTAAAAGCCTACCCCTATGGCTTCGCAAGCAGATTCGAAGGTGTAAAGGGCACAAATCCGGAGGAGCTGATCGCCGCAGCACACGCCAGCTGCTTCACCATGGCCCTTTCGCTGATCCTGGGCGAGGCAAAGCTCACCGCCGAACAGATGGAAACTTCCGCAGAGGTCACGCTTGAGCAGGTTGAGGGCGGCTACGCTATCACGGCGGTCCACCTGACGCTCAAGGCCAAAATCCCGGGCGCCGATCAGGCGACGTTCGAAAAGCTTACCGGCATGGCGAAGGCAGGATGTCCAGTCTCGAAGCTGTTAAACGCCGAGATCACTCTGGATGCTATCCTCGTCTCCTAGCGATTGGTCATATGGATCACATAGATTAGCGCCGTGGAAACTAATCTCGTGCGCCACCGCCTGCTCCAACCGATTGCCCAGGTTCCAAGGTGTCGTGTTCGTGACGAGCGAGGGGCGGGGCGTCGTCAGTGCCACACATTGACTTCCAACAATCATCTGGTTGAGTTTTGTCATCTACTATGTGAGTATTCGACCTGGCGAGCTTCGCGGAATCCTCGAAGAGGATATCGAGTCATATACCTCCGGCCAAGCCGGAGGCCTGGAAAATCATGGACCGCTCAAAGCGGTTGTAAACCAATGGCCACCTAAAAGGTGGCAACCCTTAGAACATTTGCAGTTGGTCAAGGCGTTTGCCTTCGGCCTCTTGTTTCTTGATGTATTCCCGAATGATCTTCTCGTCTCTGCCAACTGTTGACACGAAATAACCTTTGGCCCAAAAGTTATGGCCTGTGAAGTCCCTCTTTCGCCTTTGAAAGACCCTGGCAATGTGGATAGCACTCTTACCTTTGATGAAGCCAACAACCTGTGAGACCCCATACGTTGGCGGAATCGAGATCAGCATGTGAACATGGTCTACCATCAGGTGGCCTTCCAGTATTTTGCTCTCTTTTTGTTGAGCAAGCGTCTTGAACAACTTGCCCCAAATGCTTCCGGAGCTCTGCGTATAATACCTTCCGCCTGCATTTGGGAATCCAAACCACATGGTACTTGCAGTCCCATACCGTGTGGCTTAAACTTTGAAATTCATCCATACGAAAGCTTTCCTCCCTGTAAACTTTGAGCGGTTCACAGGGGGGAGGCTTTCGTATACTCCCGGAAATGTCAAACTCTGGGAGTCCCCCGGCAGAGCCGGAGGATTACCCTGTTATTTAAATTGGACGGGAGTCCAGCCGCTGTAAGGGCCGTATGTTACCTGGCTTGTTTGAGTATTGGAGCTGTTGAGGGTCCAGATGGATGCAGATCCTCCCGTTACCGCCCAGAGCAGAGTTCTTGTTCCATCGGAGTTATAGCTGTAGCTCACCGGAGTCCAGCCGCTGTAAGGGCCGTATGTTACCTGGCTTGTTTGAGTATTGGAGCTGTTAAGGGTCCAGATGGATGCAGATCCTCCCGTTCCCGCCCAGAGCAGGGTCCTTGTTCCATCGGTTGGGTTACAGCTGTAGCTCACCGGCGTCCAGCCGCTGAAAGGGCCGTATATTACCTGGCTTGTTTGAGTATTGGAGCTGTTGAGGGTCCAGATGGATGCAGATCCTCCCGATCCCGCCCAGAGCAGAGTCCTTGTTCCATCGGAGTTACAGCTGTAGCTCACCGGCGTCCAGCCGCTGTATGGGCCGTACACTACGGAGCCTGTATAATTATTGGAGCTGTCGAGGGTCCAGATGGATGCAGAACCTCCCGATCCCGCCCAGAGCAGAGTCCTTGTTCCATCGGAGTTACAGCTGTAGCTCACCGGCGTCCAGCCGCTGTATGGGCCGTACACTACGGAGCCTGTATAATTAGTGGAGCTGTCGAGGGTCCAGATGGATGCAGAACCTCCCGTTCCCGCCCAGACCAGAGTGTTTGTTCCATCGGAGTTAGAGCTGTAGCTCACCGGCGTCCAGCCGCTGTAAGCGCCGTACACGACGGAGCCTATATAATTATTGGGGCCGCTGGATGCATTTCCTACCGTATTGGAGCCGTTCAGGGTCCAGATGGATGAATTTCCTCCCTTTCCCGCCCAGACCATATGCCTCGTGATGGCAAATGTCGCCGAGATAGTGTGGTTGGCAGTGACGTTGGAAAACGTATAGCTGGTGACTGACCCAACCGAGGTTCCGTCCACCAGCAGGGAGGTTACCTGGTAGCCTTTGGCCGGAGCCATGGTAAAGGTCTGGCTTGCCCCGGAGTTGACCGTTACGGCGGCGGAAGGGGAGATCGTCCCGTTGGTCCCGGCGCTGGGCGTGATGGTGTAAGTATTTAGGGCAAATGTCGCTGAGATGGTGTGGTTGGCAGTGACGTTTGAAAACGTATAGCTGGTGACTGCGCCAACCGAGGACCCGTCAACCAGTACGGAGGATACCCCGTAGTTTTTGGCCGGAGCAATGGTAAAGGTCTGGCTTGCCCCGTAGTTGACCGTTACGGCGGCGGAAGGGGAGATCGTCCCGTTGGTCCCGGCAGTGGGCGTGATGGTGTAAGTATTTAGGGCAAATGTCGCTGAGATGGTGTGGTTGGCAGTGACGTTGCTGAAAGGATAGCTCGTTACCGCCCCGACTGAAGATCCATCCACCGTGACGCTCGCCACATGGTAGCCTGAACCTGGAGTGATCGTAAAGGTCTGGCTTGCCCCGGAGTTGACCGTTACGGCGTCGGAAGGGGAGATCGTCCCGTTGGTCCCGGCGCTGGGCGTGATGGTGTAAGTATTTAGGGCAAATGTCGCTGAGATGGTGTGGTTGGCAGTGACGTTGGAAAACGTATAGGTGGTGACTGCGCCAACCGAGACCCCGTCCACCAGCACGGAGGATACCTGGTAGCCTGTGGCCGGAGCAATGGTAAAGGTCTGGCTTGCCCCGGAGTTGACCGTCACGGCGGCGGAGGGTGATATCGTCCCGTTGGTCCCGGCAGTGGGCGTGATGGTGTAGGTATCGATTGCGAATGTCGCCGAAATGGTGTGGTTGGCAGTGACGTTTGAAAACTTATAGCTGGTGACTGCGCCAACCGAGGTTCCGTCCACCAGCACGGAGGATACCTGGTAGCCTGTGGCCGGAGTAATGGTAAAGGTCTGGCTTGCCCCGTAGTTGACCGTTACGGCGGCGGAAGGGGAGATCGTCCCGTTGGTCCCGGCAGTGGGCGTGATGGTGTAGGTATCGATTGCGAATGTCGCCGAAATGGTGTGGTTGGCAGTGACGTTTAAAAACGTATAGCTGGTGACTGCGCCAACCGAGACCCCGTCTACCTGCACACCGGCTACCTGGTAGCCTGAACCTGGAGTGATCGTAAAGGTCTGGCTTGCCCCGGAGTTGACCGTTACGGCGGCGGAAGGGGAGATCGTCCCGTTGGTCCCGGCGCTGGGCGTGATGGTGTAAGTATTTAGGGCAAATGTCGCTGAGATGGTGTGGTTGGCAGTGACATTGGAAAACGTATAGGTGGTGACTGCGCCAACCGAGGTTCCGTCCACCAGCACGGAGGATACCTGGTAGCCTGTGGCCGGAGTAATGGTAAAGGTCTGGCTTGCCCCGTAGTTGACCGTTACGGCGGCGGAAGGGGAGATCGTCCCGTTGGTCCCGGCAGTGGGCGTGATGGTGTAAGTATTTAGGGCAAATGTCGCTGAGATGGTGTGGTTGGCAGTGACATTGGAAAACGTATAGGTGGTGACTGCGCCAACCGAGGACCCATCAACCTGCACACCAGCTACCTGGTAGCCTGAACCTGGAGTGATCGTAAAGGTCTGGCTTGCCCCGGAGTTGACCGTTACGGCGGCGGAAGGGGAGATCGTCCCGTTGGTCCCGGCAGTGGGCGTGATGGTGTAGGTATTTAGGGCAAATGTCGCTGAGATGGTGTGGTTGGCAGTGACGTTTGAAAACGTGTAGCTGGTGACTGCGCCGACCGAGGACCCATCAACCTGCACGGCGGATACCTGGTAGTTTGTGGCCGGAGCAATGGTAAAGGTCTGGCTTGCCCCGTAGTTGACCGTTACGGCGGCGGCGGGGGAGATCGTCCCGTTGGTCCCGGCAGTGGGCGTGATGGTGTAAGTATTTAGGGCGAATGTCGCCGAGATGGTGTGGCTGGCAGTGACGTTTGAAAACTTATAGCTGGTGACTGCGCCGACCGAGGACCCATCAACCAGCACGGCGGATACCTGGTAGCCTGTGGCCGGAGCAATCGTAAAGGTCTGGCTTGCCCCGTAGTTGACCGTTACGGCGGCGGAGGGTGATATCGTCCCGTTGGTCCCGGCGCTGGGCGTGATAGTGTTAGTATTTAGGGCAAATGTCGCCGAGATGGTGTGGTTGGCAGTGACGTTGGAAAACGTATAGGTGGTGACTGCGCCAACCGAGGTTCCGTCCACCAGCACGGCGGATACCTGGTAGCCTGTGGCCGGAGCAATGGTAAAGGCCTGGCTTGCCCCGTAGTTGACCGTTACGGCGGCGGAAGGGGAGATCGTCCCGTTGGTCCCGGCAGTGGGCGTGATGGTGTAGGTATCGATTGCGAATGTCGCCGAAATGGTGTGGTTGGCAGTGACGTTTGAAAACGTATAGCTGGTGACTGCGCCAACCGAGGTTCCGTCCACCAGCACGGAGGCTACCTGGTAGCCTGTGGCCGGAGCAATGGTAAAGGTCTGGCTTGCCCCGTAGTTGACCGTCACGGCGGCGGAGGGTGAGATCGTCCCGTTGGTCCCGGCAGTGGGCGTGATGGTGTAAGTATCGATTGCGAATGTCGCCGAAATGGTGTGGTTGGCAGTGACGTTTGAAAACTTATAGCTGGTGACTGCGCCAACCGAGGTTCCGTCCACCAGCACGGAGGATACCTGGTAGCCTGTGGCCGGAGTAATGGTAAAGGTCTGGTTTGCCCCGGAGTTGACCGTTACGGCGGCGGAGGGTGATATCGTCCCGTTGGTCCCGACAGTGGGCGTGATGGTGTAGGTATTTAGGGCAAATGTCGCTGAGATGGTGTGGTTGGCAGTGACATTGGAAAACGTATAGGTGGTGACTGCGCCAACCGAGGACCCATCAACCTGCACGGCGGATACCTGGTAGTTTGTGGCCGGAGCAATGGTAAAGGTCTGGCTTGCCCCGTAGTTGACCGTTACGGCGGCGGAGGGGGAGATCGTCCCGTTGGTCCCGGCAGTGGGCGTGATGGTGTAGGTATCGATTGCGAATGTCGCCGAGATGGTGTGGTTGGCAGTGACGTTTGAAAACGTATAGGTGGTGACTGCGCCAACCGAGGTTCCGTCCACCAGCACGGCGGATACCTGGTAGTTTGTGGCCGGAGCAATGGTAAAGGCCTGGCTTGCCCCGTAGTTGACCGTTACGGCGGCGGAAGGTGAGATCGTCCCGTTGGTCCCGGCAGTGGGCGTGATGGTGTAAGTATTAATTGCGAATGTCGCCGAGATGGTGTGGCTGGCAGTGACGTTTGAAAACGTATAGCTGGTGACTGCGCCAACCGAGGATCCGTCCACCAGCACGGAGGATACCTGGTAGCCTGTGGCCGGAGCAATGGTAAAGGTCTGGTTTGCGCCGCCGGTCACGGAGACCGATCCCGAAGGCGAGATGGAACCGTTTGAGCCTGCCGTTGCTGTAATGGTATAGTTGGTTGCTGCAGCCGCAAAACTGGCCGAGATGGTATGGCTGGCCGTAATATTGGACAACGTGTAGCTTGCGACCGCGCCAATCGAGACACCGTCAACCAGCACACCGGCTATTTGGTAGCCGGCAGAAGGTGTGATGGTAAAGGTTTGGCTTGCGCCCTGGGTCTGGAAAAAACTGCCGTTTGGTGTGATGGAACCGCCTGTTCCCGCGGAGGCAGTCAGGGGTTGGACTATCAACGCAGGTGAAAGGCTGCTCATATCGTTGTTCGCATCGTAATCTGCGGCGGCAATGTAGTAGGTGGAGCTGGAAAGGTTCTGCAACGTGTAGCTCAGGTTGTTCCCAGCATTTACACTGTTTGTATATTGTCCGGCGGACACTCCATAATACACCATGTACCCGGCAATGGGGCCTGTGCCCGGGTTCCATGCGACTGGGAGGGAGAGTTGTTGGGCGGAGGACACTTGTGCTGTCGACAGGACCAATGCAAGCGTCAGCCCGAGAACGGCACAGATACCGGGTAATTGACGCGGATTCTTTTTCTCTTGGATCGCAAATCGACACATAATGCCACCTCTTCCTGTGTACGGTTATTCTTTGCCTTCATATCGACTTAAATTTGTAGGCTTCAGCAAAAAAGAAAACCCGCTTCCTGTGAAGGATAGCGGGTTGGTATGGAGGTATGACTATGCAAACTCTCCCTAGCAACCCCGCTATCTTATCGACCTCTTGATCGACTTAGACCGGAAGCTTTGCGCCCTACCTTTTCAGATAGTTTGCCCTTCAGGCTAGCTAAAGCATCTTTCTCAAAGAACCCTTTACTCTAATTGACTGCTCTGCTCGTTAAAGCGTACAATTATATGTTTAATCTATTTGTAGGCTTCAGCAAAAAAGAAAACCCGCTTCCTGTGAAGGATAGCGGGTTGGTATGGAGGTATGACTATGCAAACTCTCCCTAGCAACCCCGCTATCTTATCGACCTCTTGATCGACTTAGACCGGAAGCTTTGCGCCCTACCTTTTCAGATAGTTTGCCCTTCAGGCTAGCTAAAGCATCTTTCTCAAAGAACCTTTTACTCTAATTGACTGCTCTGCTCGTTAAAACGTACAATTATGTGCTTAATCTATTTGTAGGCTTCAGCAAAAAAGAAAACCCGCTTCCTGTGAAGGATAGCGGGTTTACATGGAGAGGTGACTATGTAGGCTCTCCCTGGCAACCCCGCTATCTTATCGACCTCTTGATCGACTTAGACCGGAAGCTTTGCGCCCTACCTTTTCAGATAGTTTGCCCTTCAGGCTAGCTAAAGCATCTTTCTCAAAGAACCTTTTATTTTAATACACTATTATCCAATTTGTGAGATGTCAAGAAAAAATACCTGGTTCCAATCCGGGAACCATAATTTATTCAATTATTTGAGCAGTTGACGCTTCTAGCATTGCGTTTTAGTTGCTTTTCAAAGATCATGCTCGGGCTGATTTTCGAATTGATTTGACAAAAATACTATTTCTGCATGTCGAAAAAACGCCCAGGAACAAAACCACCCTGTATTTGCTCCTCTCAATAATACCTCAGTAGAAGATCGGTGCAGTATCCGCTCGGCACCTTGATCTCTCATATCCAGCATACTGCCGGCGGACCACAGTTCACAAATGGGGAACCAGCTTTTGCGTGGGCTTGCTCTTCAGCGATCTGGCTCACTATGGATATCGGCAAGAGGTGAACGAAAGATTAATAAAAAATGAAGGGTTTTGTAAAATTTTTTCGGATCTCGCCGAGCGCAGGCAGGAATGTAAGCGGGATACTTTTTCTCCCAAGATTCCTGTGGACCTGGAATTCATGCGCTAATCGACTTAAACCTGAATAATGCGTCAAGTTGACGCACTAGTCAGATACCTCCGGCCAAGCCGGAGGCCTGGAAAACCATGGACCGCTCAAAGCGGTTGGCGGTACTTGATAGCTCCGAGAATATCCGCATGGTCTTGGACTACCGCGCCATCGTCATTCCGGCGGCGCTTTTGAGCCGGAATCCAGCAGATTTTCGCAGGTTCGTATAACAGGTCTTAGCCAGCGCTTCAAATTGGCAACCGATACCTTTAAAGGCCCTGACGAGACACAAGAACCTGGATTCCGGCCTGAACCCTCACTGCATTCAAGTCCGGGCTTAATATTCTAACTGTCGGTCAATGCTTCTAGTCCGGGCACGATCTTTTGTGAGTGCCCAGTTCGCGTCCGATCTTTTGTGAGGGCGCACCCTCGCTACGTTCGGGTTCGCGCTTACACACTGGGCCGATGTTCGACGCTGAACCCTCACCTGGTTCGGGTTTGCGCTGACACTCGCGGCCAATGTTAAACGCTGGACCCTCACTGCATTCAGGTCCGGGCTTAATATTCTAACTGTCGGTCAATGCTTCTAGTCCGGGCACGATCTTTTGTGAGTGCCCAGTTCGCGCCCGATCTTTTGTGAGGGCGCACTGCCGGAATGACGACCTGACTCCCGGAAATGTCAAACTCTGCGAGTCCCCCGGCAGAGCCGGAGGATTACCCTGTTATTTAGGGTGAGGACGCTTTGTGGCTGAATTTAATGGAATAAATCTGGGTTCGAACGGGTTGAAACCATTGAATCTTTCCAGTGATTGTCCTGTGTAATATGGAGGTAAAAAACGGTCCAAACGAACCAAATAATTAATATTTTGCATTTATTTTTGGGGAAAATTACCGCACTTCTCAAAAAAGATGATGTTTGAGATGGCTAAATTGAGAAATTACTTTTTTTTAATTCTTTTTCAAATTATTTAGAAGCTATATGAGCCGAAGCAGGCTCTCATTATCACCACGTGAAAAATGGGCGATCTAAAAATTGATGATCATTTTCTTTTTTTCAATATGCCTGCAAACGATAACGCTGAGGTATGTCTCGGCTCCCCGGCTTGACGCCACAGCGGGGTGGCCCTATCGCGACACTGCCCGCAGCCGCATATTCCCCAAGGATGCGTCCAGAATGCCCCAGGATCGATGATCTCCACCCAACCCATATCTGCCCGCCGTCCATATTTGGGCCTTTAATTTTGATCCACCATCACAAAACATTTCTTGCAAAACAAGAATCTGAGAGTACTGTAATGTCTACACTAGGTCCACCTGCCCCCTTCCCCTTAATGGCCGCCAGATCGAGGAGGCCAAAGGACAAGATTCAAATTACTGCTTTTTGTGGCTGGAGCATCGTATGATTTACGGACATTCGGCATTCCAAGAGCTTTTTCGGATCGAGTCCGAGCCTGAAATTCGGTTCAGCTCCAGTTGGTGGTCAGGTTGACGCATTATTCAGGATTGAACGCTGTGGAAGCTTTCAAGAATTTCAGGGTCACAATATTGGACGACGACCAGTTGGTCTGCGAGACTCTCACCGAGACAATTCGAAGTTGGGGCCTTCGTGCGGAAGGCTTTACCCAGCCCGAAGCCGCACTTGAAAATATCAGGGAAAATAAGTCCGATATAGTCTTGCTCGACGTTTTCATGCCCGATGTCTGCGGTTTGGACCTGATCCCCCAACTCGATCGCGATCTGAAAATCATTGTCATAACGGGAAGAGCCGATAAGAATACCGCTATCCGGGCACTGAAACTCGGCGCTTTCGACTTGTTGGAGAAGCCTTTTCAGAATGAGTTGTTGTACCATTCGATATTGAGGGCCTTGACCGCCCTCGCAAATGAGAGGGAATCAAAAAGGCTCACAGACGACCTGAAGCAAAGTCGCTCGGAATTGCTCGTGCAGCAGCAGAGGCTTGCAAATATGAATGCTCAACTCTTCGACACCAACAGAGCACTGTCGATTCTTGCGCAAAATGTTGAGCGAGAGAGAGAGGAAATCGAGAAGCGGATCGCCCTGAGACTAAGAAATCTCATAGTGCCTATGGTCGTGAAGCTGAGAAACGATCAGGCCCTTCACAAGTATGGAGCGCAACTCGATATGCTGACCAGGCAGATCGAAGACTTGACTTCCGGGTTCGCCATAGACTCCCGCGTTGCCATGAGCCTCTCATTCACCGAACTGAACATTGCGTCTCTTGTCAAAAATGGCATAACGACTCAAGAAATAGCAAGGCAGTTGCATATTGCTGAGAGCACGGTGCGTACTCACCGGAAAAATATCCGCAAGAAACTGAAGATAAACAACGCGCTATACAGTTTGAGAAATTTCCTCAACTCCGGGGCCTGACTCCGTTCGACCGTTTGCACAAACCGTTCGCACAAAAAATTTCAAACAGACGTTAGAATATGCGATCAGCCCACTCGATGGAATTGGACTGCTGCACCTCTGATTCCTCTATCCCCAACCGAGAGGGCAAAAGAGGGAAGTCCATCCAGTTTGCCTTTTCGTAGGAGATGGCAAGATCAAGCGCTAATCTGAAATGAGAAGAGGTGTACGGAGTGCGGACACGAGTTTCAGATATTTCAGAAGTGGCCTGCAGATTCTGATCGAGTCACGAATCACTGTATTCCCTCAATGCTGTATTACCCCTTATTGTTAGGAAATCAGCCCTTGCAATTACCTGATATGGTTTCATCTAAAGCAAAATGATCGATGAACTCCTGGAGCATGGACGAGTGCTTGACAGACAGGTTTTTGAACTCTACTCCGCAGCGCCTCGTGGTGATCTGTTCCCATGAGCCTGCAGGGACTTCCTTATCGTATACAATTCTGCATTGAACCCTATCCAGGTGAAGGAATCGGTCGTTTTCACCGAATATTTTTATTTCGGAGCGCCCTTTATTATCCTTGTTTGTAGACACATACTGGACGCACACCCCGCCCATGCTGATATCCTGGATTTGCCCCACGTCCATAAGATCATTGGGTCTTATAAAAGCAGCGAATGCCCCTTCTTTACCCTTGAATCTTGTGAATTTTCTTTTTTCGCCAAACATTTTTCCCCTCCCAGCCAGGTAAGAACTGAAGAAAGCGCTATTATTGGTCGAATGCTAAGGGCAATAATTTTTTAATCACGGCAATCCTCCATGGTAGAGGTCAATGCGGGCGAAAGGAGTAGAAAAGCAAATTGTGTGCCATCTTGAGCAAATGGGCTTCCTGCTTTGGGTTTCGATATTTGGGGATTTCGGGAGAGGGTTAATTTGTAAAGGAACCTGACAGAGAATGATAAAGAACGATTCTTTGATAGCAATGCAACCGAGTGTTTATCTGGTTCAAGCGACTGTAAGAAATTCCGACAGGGATTTTGGGGACGCAATGACAGGGGCTATGTAGCTGCCGGTGCCTCTCTGGCGCCGTATATACCACAATCCGAGTTCACGCCCAAATGAGCCGCACGGAGTTCAACTCCCGCGTTCGCTCGGCACCCTTGGAGTGGAGACGGTGGAAAATGGAACAAGTGGCTATCAGGCTTAAACCCGCCCGACGATTCAGAAGCGGACCGCCACGTATATAGCGCCGATTTTTCATGTCCACTGGGATTTAATGCTGGAAACCCATGATTTGCATACCGGCAGCATAGAAATCCGGCGAAAATGGCATAGTGAGCTTCCTGGAGTCACTGAATCCATTAAAAAACGGTCGAAACGGACGAAATAATCAATTATGTATTTATTTTTAGGTAAATTACCGCACTTTTCGAAAAAGATGATGTTTGATATGGGCAAATTGAGGAACTACTTTTTTTAATTCTTTTTCAAATTATTTAGAAGCTATATGCCCTTTCCCCTGCCGCATATTCGTTCCGACCTCACTGTTATGGCCGTTTCATAAAAAAAGGCCCTCTCCAAAAGGAAGGGGCCTTTAATGTTTGGGGTTTTTGGACTTATTGGTCGGGACGAGAGGATTTGAACCTCCGTCCTCTTGCACCCCAAGCAAGCGCGCTAACCAGGCTGCGCCACGTCCCGACAACGATTCAGAATAGCATCGGGGCCAAAGGCAGTCAAGCTCATTAGTTTCCGTCCGGAAAGGGTCCTTTTCCGCCATGGGGCGGTGGGACCGCCACGCCACGCGGAGCGTCGAGATTCTGGCGGGTGGCCGCAGAGGCTTCGGCGGGCTAGATCACCGATCTCGACAGCCCGCCCACCCACCCGCGAGGCGGTACCCATTATGTACGCCTCCGCGCAACCCCTTGATTTCCTAGCCAACGCGAAAAATCCCTCCTTTCCGAATCGGAAACCGCTATTCTCTCATCCGGATTTTCGGTATGGACACTTATTAATGTTCATTGACACCGTGCCGGCGCCACACAGATCTCGCGGCTTGGAAATAGCCATTTTTCTTAATCCTGTTAATCCTGTTAATCTTGTTCATCCTGTAAATCCTGTCTAAGCTTTTCTCTCTGGTGCAAATTCAGACGCATGCTCTCCCATAGAACCCGCCCGCCATTGTTCGAAGCGGCCTGCGGCTATTGCCTCACGCATCTGCGCCATCAGGCCCAGATAGTAGTGCAGGTTGTGTATGGTGTTCAGCCGATAGGACAGAAGTTCACGGCAGATGTAGAGGTGGCGCAGGTATGCGCGCGAGAAGCGCCGGCATGTATAGCAACCGCAATCCGGGTCGGGAGGGCCGGGGTCTTCGGCGTATGTGCTGTTCTTTATGTGGAGGGGGCCGCGCGAGGTGAACAGTGTCCCGTTTCGGGCGTTTCTCGTAGGCATTACGCAGTCGAACATATCGACCCCGGCGCGAACTCCCTCGACAAGATCTTCAGGCGTACCGACCCCCATCACATACCGGGGCGCCGAGCCCGGAAGCCTTGGCGCAAGCCGGTTTATGACCTCCAGCATCTCATCTTTCGATTCGCCCACAGACAGGCCTCCGATCGCATACCCGTCGAATCCGATCCCGGCCAGCTTCTCCAGGCACATTTCGCGAAGGTCCTCAAAAACACTCCCCTGCACTATCCCGAAAAGGGCCGCGCCGCAACCGGCCGCGGCCTCTTTCGAGCGCTCGGCCCAGCGAATCGTGCGCATGACGCATTCGGAGGCGTACTCATAGGAAACGGGATATGGAGCGCATTCGTCAAAGCACATCATTATGTCCGATCCGAGGTTTCTCTGGATGGTGACAGCCGCCTCGGGGGTGAGCAGGTGACGGGAGCCGTCGATGTGCGATTGAAACCGGACGCCCTCTTCCTCGATTTCGTTTATCCTGGCGAGGCTGAAGACCTGGAACCCGCCGCTGTCGGTCAAAATCGGGCGGTCCCAGCCCATAAATTTGTGAAGCCCGCCCAGTCGCGCCACTCTTTGGTCCCCTGGGCGCAGGTAGAGGTGATAAGTATTTGCAAGGATGATTTGCGCTCCGAGGGACTCAAGTTCGTCAGGGGAAATGCTTTTGACGGACCCCACCGTTCCGACCGGCATGAATACGGGAGTATCGACCGCGCCGCGTGCGGTTTCAATCCGCCCAACACGTGCGTTGCATCCCGGATCTTTTGAAAGAATCTCGAATTTCATCATCGTGTTTCAGCGCAACCCAATAGTAACACCAACGCTCTCAAAGCCTTAAGAAAAGAGCGGTGGAATGATTCCCCCGCACCCCGCAAGATTTCGGCCACACGCGCAAGCGCGTGAGGCCGAGCGCACGGCGCTGTCGGCGGCTAGCTCAGGTTCGAGCTCGGCCGCTGCCGCAGCGCCACACTAAGCTGCGCAGCAGCGAAGGGGGTGTGGGGGGCAAAGCTCCCCGCGCTTTTCAACTTCTCCTCATCACACAATCAGCATTGCGTCTCCGTAGCTGAAGAAACGATAGCGCTCCCGGACCGCCTCTCGATAGGCGGACAATATTGGAGATCTCCCGGCGAAAGCCGATACCAGCAGTATCAGGCTGGATTTGGGGAGATGAAAGTTGGTCACCATGCAATCGACAACCGCAAATCGGCAGCCCGGATAAATGTAGTGATCGCACATACCCCGGAAAGGAGCTATTTCGCCCTTCTTTCCGTAAAGCCACTCCAGGGAGCGAACCACGGTGGTCCCTACAGCTACCACCCGCCTCCGTTCGCGCTTTGCCCTGTTTACCGCATCTGAGGTCTTTTCGGCAATCTCGATAAATTCGGCGTGCATCCGGTGTTGGCGAATGTCCAGGCATCTTATGGGCGCAAAAGTGGAGTAGCCGACGTGAAGAGTCAGTGCAGCGATTTCTATTCCCGAGGCCATCAGTCCGCTCAAAAGAGATTTCGTAAAATGCAGACCGGCGGTAGGCGCAGCCACTGCACCGGGGTGTCTTGCATATTCAGTTTGATAGCAGATACGATCGTCGGGAACGGTTTTGCCGGATTCACGCCTTATATAGGGCGGCAGCGGCGTCCGCCCGATTCGGTCAAGAATATCCACTATACCGGAAGCCCCGGAAAACCGGACTTGGGCCCTCCCGTCCACCGGAGCCGCAATCACTTCCGCGCAAAAACCCTCCGAGAGATCGATTACCTGCCGAGCACGAACGCCTTTTGACGCTTTGACCAGGCAGCAGTAGCCATCGAGGGACCCAAACTCGGGCGGCTTGTAGGGATCGAGCACCAGAAGCTCGACCAGGCCTCCGGTTTTCTTGCGGCCGGTCAGCCGGGCGGGAACAACACGCGTATCGTTTACGACCAGGAGGTCGCCCGGTATTAAATACTGTCCGATTCTATCGAAGCGGGAATGCCCCAGGGCGCCCCTGGAGCGATCTAGTATGAGCAGGCGCGAGTGTTCCCGCGCGGGGGCGGGGCGCTGAGCAATCAGTTCAGGCGGCAGATCGTAGTCATAGTCTTCGAGCCTGAATGAGATGTCGTGGCTAGCCTCCATGCCTGCGGCCCAGGTAAACGAGCAGCAGACCAACTACCATCAAAGCTGCGCCAAGAATTCTGAGGGAATGGTTCGAGGCTGAAAGTAGCCACTTCAGCCATTTTCTGACCTGTTCGGGGGTCGCAAGGTAGGGAAGGCCTTCCACGAAGCATATGAGGCCCAGTACGGTAAGAAGGTATGCATGCATCATTTAGCCTCGCAAAGTTTTTCTTTTCATCGCAATCCGAATCGCATAACATGCCTCGGGTAAGGCTCTAAAGTCGAAAGTGCGCCAAGTATAACGCATGCGAGCGGCAAGGTAAGCAGCAATTGCCCCTTACAATTGAAATTCTTCTTCATTTCACTCTGCTCTCCCCACCCATGTGGGCTTCCAAGCTCTTGAGGAGATCCGATGAACGTCTTCATTTTTTCGAAAAAAGGGGACCAGGGGACAACCAGTCTTTTGACCGGGGAGCGCATCTCCAAAGCCAGCCTGCGGCCCGACGCATATGGAACACTGGACGAGGCCAGCTCAGCCCTCGGACTCGCCAAGACTTTTACCCAAAACGAGGCCATCCTTGAGATGATACAGGCGGTGCAGGAGGACCTGGTAATGCTGGGCGCCCGGCTCTCCGATACTGCGCGCGACTCTGAATATAACATTGGGACCGAACGAATCCAAAGGCTCGAGCAGTGGATCGTCAAGATACAGGAGGAAGTCCCCATCCCGCGCCACTTCATCTACCCTGGAGTAAATTCCGCGAGCGCTTCGATCGATCTTGCCCGCTCCATTATTCGACGGGCCGAGCGCGTGGTAACGGCCCTCAAGGAGGCCGGTGAGATAGACAGTCCCGAAGTCCATTCATATTTGAACCGATTGGCCGATTTTCTCTTTATACTGGCCAGATACGCGGGGAAAAAAGCATAACGGTCAAATTCAGGGCGGTGAGACCGGCCTTGCCCTCTGGGGGGACCGGGAAGTGATCCTTCAGGATTCATTTGAAATAATTCACCATTTTGTAGACAATAAAAACCGCCCGCGCATCTAAGGATTGTGATAAACAATGCTTCTGAATGCTTATACTTCTGATGGGCATTGCGTTGACCGGCAGTCTGCCGCAAAGGAGTACAAAATGAAAAGAGTGCTCGTGATATTATTGGTTGCCGCAGGTCTGGTTCTGGCGCCCTATGCCGGTTCAGTGAACGCTCAAGGCTCAACTTCCGGACGTCCCCCCGTTGAACAACCTCTGGTCAGTGAAGGCGAGTTTGCCGTAGAACTGGCAACTGCCCTCCACTTAACCTCGACGCACGATGAAGCGGCAGCGGAAAACTCTCTGGCCGCGATAAACATTGCGCCTCGAAACGGATGGATTTCCGACTATCCTATGACGCCCGACATCATTGCCGAGGTGAGGGAAAGCGCCGCAAGATCGGCATCGTCGAGGAGCCTGAGTCTATCAGAGGCTGATGCGGCCGGCGCCGTTGACAGCGTCAGCATCGCAATGCATCTTCCCATCAAAGTTGCCGGCAAAAAACGCGCTGATGATTCAGGTTCAGGTTCTGAATACCAATCAAGCCCCGCCTCTCCTCCTCCGGAGGTTTCCGAATATGAGACGCCCGACAATGTTGAGCAATACTATGATGAGAATGGACCTCCCATCGTGAGCTATTATCCGCCTCCATGGGAATACGATTATCTCTATGCCTGGGTCCCATGGCCGTTCTGGTGGGATGAGTTCGCGTTCGGCGGCTTCTTCATACTGAACGATTTCAACAGGCACGGTCACAACCACTGGTTTAGCAACCATGTAACCCATGCCGACGGCACGGTGAGCAGGGTCAATGCGGTTACCCGTGCAGCGGGAACGGGAACCCGAAATCCTTCGACACTCTCCGGGAAAAACACATCCACGCATGGCTCCGGGTTTGCCTCCGCCAACTCTCAGGCACGCGCTAGAGCTATAATGGACCGGCAAAACGCGTTGCGAAATCCGGTTGCAGCCACGCGAAATTTGCACAGTTCCGAGTCAACCGGCAGTGGGAGGACGATAGGCCAGGGCGGTGATTCGAGGTCTTCGTCTTTTAGCGCTCGGACTTCCGGCGGCGCCCAGTCAGGACACTCATTTAGCGGTGGCGAAGGTTACCACGACAGCGGCAGCAGCGGCGAAGGTTCCCACGACAGCGGTGGTGGTGGCGGCTTCAGCGGTGGCGGTGGTTCCCACGACAGCGGCGGCGGTGGTGGCTACAGCGGTGGCGGTGGCGGTGGCGGTGGCGGCGGACATCGCTAAGAAGCAGCACCTATGGCAGGCGGCGCCCTTTCGAAAAGACTTTTCTCTTTCCAGAAGAGTGAAAATAATCTGGCCTTTTCGACGCTCTCCTTGGCCTGTCTATGACCAGACGCGTTCAGCTAATAGCCGTCAACTTAAGAGTTAGCAGGCAGAACATTCGTCGGCCGCACCCCTTCCTCGTGCCTCCTTCGCATTCTTCACCCCGCTGCGCTCCCTCTTCGTGGTTGCCGGCTTAGAATGATTTTCTCACCACGAAGGATACGAAATAAAGATAGCCCTGATCGATCACTTAGAACACTTTAGAGATGCGGAGAGCATCTCCATTTCCTCACTGAAATCCAGGTATATATTCCCGGCGCAGCACTTTTAGGCTATATAAGTAACAGGCACAAAAGGAAAACAGGCTATAAGATCAGGCAATTTCCGGGCCTGGCTGACTAATTTCACGTTGAAAGGGAAGCTCTATGGATTTCCTGAAACCCGATGCGTTTTTCGATATCACTTCATTCGCTCACCGTGACGTATTTGCCGGCTGCAAGTATGTCTGGGACGCCCTGGCCAAAATTCCCGGTTACCTGGAGCAGCACATCGAGCCAAACGTTGCAGACCTGAAGTATTTCAGGCGCCCGCTGCCGAAAACGGTCGTAATGTGGCGGGGACGGATCATGGATGGCGGTTTCGAGATTATTGGCGGAAATGTCACCGGAGGCCAATTCCGCGTCAGCATCGGTGGCGAGGAAACGACTGAGGCGGCTGTGCTGTGGGAGGGGAGCGTGCTGTGGGACGAAGCGATTTTCATCGGTCCGGGGGCCGTCGTGGAACCCGGCGCTCTGGTGAAAGGCCCCTCTATAATAGGGGCGCGCACTGAGGTGCGCCAGGGCGCTTATGTGAGGGGCCAATGTATAGTCGGCGCCGGGTGCATAGTGGGACACACCACCGAAATGAAGACAAGCATCATGCTCGACGGTGCAAAGGCCGGGCACTTTGCCTACATCGGGGACAGCCTGGTGGGATATGGGGCGAACCTCGGGGCCGGAACGAAGCTGGCCAACCTCAAGATAAGGGACCAGACCATCCGTGTGATGGTTCACGGCATACGGATCGTTACGAATCTGCGCAAATTCGGAGCGGTACTCGGGGACCATGTGGAGATAGGCTGCAACGCCGTCACCAATCCCGGGACTATTCTGGGCAGAGGCTGCCAGGTTTTTCCTCTCACATCCGTGCGCGCCGGCTATTATGACCCCGATTCAGTCATCAGAGGATAGCCGCGGGGCTAAGACAGCGGTCGAGATTATCGAATATTTCCGGAAGCTCCATGGCCCGGATGGAGATTATGGCCACGCCCTGCCCTATCGTTTAACTGCCTCCGGCGCATGGGCGGCTTCGAGGCCCGAGCACCTGTTCAATTTCTTCAGAAGACTGGACCTCTCTCGGTTTCGCCTCTTTATAGACCTCGGCAGCGGGGACGGGGTTGCCACCTGTGCCGCAGGCCTGTTCACCAGGTCGATCGGAATAGAATCCGATCCTTTTCTGGTATCGCGCGCCGCTCGGGCAGCACGAGATCTAAACCTGCTGAGCCGCGTGGGGTTCATCCGCGCCGATTTCCTGACTCAGCGCATTCAAAACGCCGACTGTCTCTACATCTATCCCGACAAGCCCATCGATGCCCTGGAGAACACCCTCGCAGGCTGGGGCGGGACCCTTTTTATCTACGGCCCTCACTTTCCGCCGAAGCGGCTATCACTCATCGAAAAGCTGAGGTGCGGCAGGGAGACGATCTCGGTTTATAGCTAATCAGAACAAATCGGCAAGATTTCGCCGCCGCCTGTCTTTCCAGCTCCCACGGTGATATGCGTAACTTGCGAGAATGGGTACGGCAATTGTGCCTTCGCAAAAGACCATCTGTTGATTTCCAGAGTCTACCTTACCCCAGGACCTCGCTTCCTTCAAAGTTGAGCTGGAGCATGCCCCGTCTCTTGAATCGGCAACAGTGATCTGTACGGCGTACTTGTGCATCGGAACATCTTTACCCAGCACTTCCGCGCATATAACGACGTCCTGAATGAAATTCTTCGGCACACCGCCGCCTATGATCAAAAGACCGGTGTCGCCCGTATTGATTTTTATTTCGGTCAACTCCCTGAAATCTTTGACGCTGTCTATGGACACATGATTTTCAGGTCTTTCGGTCTGGTGCTTCACCAGGCCAAAACCGGCGCTGGAGTCGGAAAATGCCGGGCAGAAGATCGGCACTTTATTTTCGTAGGCGCACTGAACCAGCGAATTTTTCTTTTTTGCGTTTAATACCAGATGCCTGCCCATTTCTTTAATGAATGCCCGCGATGAATAAGCGCCGGGAGGAAGCCGGTCTGCAATTTCTTTTACCGCGCTGTCACACTCCTGAAGCTGCAGTTCATCTATAAATGTATCGTATATACGATCAACGTAAGCATCCCTTAGAACGGCATCATCTATTTCCGTACTGCCCCTGAAATGGTTGAAGCCAATGGCCTCAAAAAAATCCATATCAACGATGCTCGCCCCGGTCGCCACAACGGCATCGACCATGTTAAAGCGAACCATGTCGCTGTAAACGGCCATGCAACCTGCGGCGCTGGTGCTGCCGGCAAGGGACAACACAACGGCGCATGACTCATCACTTATCATACGGTCAAAAATCACAGATGCGGCAGCAAGCTCTCTGGCGCTAAAGGACATCCTGCCCATGGATTCGATCAGTCCGACAGGGTTGAAACCGGTTATATCGATATGTTCTATCGGTTCCGTCAAAAGATCTTTTTTCATCATCAGATGTAAAACGCTCCTTTTAGTCAGGCTTTTAATCAGCGTTATTCAGCTTTTTCAGATACTGCGGCCCTGATTCCATCGAACCCTTGCATGCAGGGGGGTTTCTCAAGGCCGGCACATTACAATATATTATGATCCAAATCCACCTTTTCTGCTCGACGGTCTTTCATGGGTTCTAGCCTTTTTCTTTTAATCCTGTTTATCCTGTTCATCCTGTCAAAGTTTTTGGTCTTTCTCCCCGCCCAGCAAGCTTGGCGATTCCGGATCATGCCGGGCGTAGTTGGCTTTCGCGCGCTCCAGGCTAGATGTCGCATAGCAGTAACTGCACCCGAAAAGACATGTATCGTACATTCCTATGTCCCTGCTCACATCACACCCGCATTCCTTTCTCTGGCACGGGTCCTTGGGAGCGCTCATCTCGATTGCAAACAACTTCGAAATCAGCTCCGCATCTATGCACTTTGACGGATTTATGCCAAATGCAGAAAAATCCTGCTCTGAGGCGCAGGAGAATATTTCCATTGCGTTTTCGCGGGCGGCCTCCGAAATCGCGCTCAAAAGCTCCCTGATTTGCAAGCTGCCAAAATCTACAGGCTCGGCGCTGCCCTGCGCCGCAGCCTCCATTCGGGCGCGCGCTTTTCGGTATGGTTTGACGAAGCTTATTACGCACCGACCTGTAGCCCCTTTCAGCTCTTGCGCCACCTGCCGGAAATTACTTTCATGAAACCCGGTCCCACAGAGGCCGCTCAAAACTATAGGATCGTAGCGCCAGATGACCCTTTGGGGCCCAACTCGCGCTGAAAGCTCCTGAAAAGTCCTTATGGACCGGCTCAAAGGTGGCGACCCTGGATCTATCCGGTCCGGGTAGCCGATCAAAGTGAAAAGAAAGTAGTATCGGCAACCCATCTCGTCGAGTTCGTCCAGGTATTTCATCAGCGGGCGCGGATTACGGCTCCAGAATACAAAAGCGTCAACTTCTTCCGGGGATAGAATGACCCTTGAGACCTGATTACGGTTGAACGGATTGGGCACAAGGCACCAGCCCCGGCGCACCCGGTTCAAAAACCATTTCGAATAAAAAGCCGGAATGTCAGTCCGGCGGCTGGCGCTTACGATCATTTTGATTATTTACCACATCAAGCTTTGTCACGATATTGACTTCCCTGCCGAAGACCTTAAATCCATTTTATGTGCCGGCTCACCTCACGGGTGCGGGCGGTGGGACCGCCGGCCAGGTTCTTCCGCCTAAAGGCGGTAAGAGGAATGACCAAATTATTTTTCCTCTCCGAACCTGAAACTGCAAGTGTCTCATCCGGTATTTCCGGATGGATCATATTTAGGACGCGTAGCGCGAAAACCTAACGTCCAAGGAGCTCTCAATGAAAACCGATCTGAAGAAACCCTCGGCGATGCGAAAATTCACAAAAGCCATTCACGCCGGAAGCCTCGAACACAGCATATACGGAGAAGTATCCGTCCCTATATTTCAAACCTCGACGTTTGCTTTCCCGACCGCTGCCGACGGGGCCGCGCGATTTTCCGGAAAGCAGTCCGGATACATTTACAGCAGGCTGGGTAATCCGACTGTAAATGCCCTTGAGGAAAGCCTCGCGACATTGGAAGGCGGTTTCGCGGGAGTAGCTACCGCCACTGGAATGGCGGCTGTAAGTTCGGTTTACATATCCTTTCTGAGCCAGGGAGATCATGTCGTAGCCGCCAACTGCCTTTACGGTCCCTCGCGTGTGATTCTTGAAAGCGAGCTTACCCGGTATGGGGTGGAAACCACGTTTGTGGACAGCTCGGAGTTGCTGAACATCAAGAAAGCCATGCGCCCGGCGACCAAAATGATTTTTGTGGAAACTCCCATGAATCCAAGCATGAAAATCACCGACCTGGCCGGGGCTGCGGCGATCGCGAAAAAACACGGTGTCCTTCTGGTTGTAGACAATACTTTCGCAAGCCCATATCTCCAGCGGCCGATTGAGTTTGGCGCCGATATCGTTATTAACAGCCTGACCAAGTTCATCAATGGACATAGCGACGTAATCGGAGGGATGGTCGTAACAAAAACCGAACAACATTACAAGCGTGTCAAGAAAATCGTCACCCTCTTCGGTGGAACGATGGACCCCCACCAGGCATGGCTCATCCTTCGTGGGTTGCGCACTCTGCCCCTCAGGGTAGAGAAGGCCCAGGAAAACGCCATGAAGCTGGCCGAATTTCTAAAATCTCATCCCAAAGTGACCTGGGTAAGCTATCCAGGTCTTCCGGACCATCCACAGCATAAGACGGCAAAACGCCAGATGGACGGTTTTGGCTCGATGATTTCATTTGGAGTGCAAGACGGACTTCAGGGCGGAATAACTTTAATGAACAGCGTACGGCTGATTACGCTGGCGGTATCGCTGGGCGGGGTCGAATCGCTCATAGAGCACCCAGCCTCGATGACGCATGCTTCCGTTGGGCGTGCAGAAAAGCAGGAGGCGGGAATTGTTGACGAGCTTGTTCGTTTTTCCGTCGGTTGCGAGGATTTCGAAGACCTGCGCGAGGACCTCGACCAGGCGTTAAGCCTGATCGGCAAACACAAAATCAAACCGCAAGGCTTGCAGGCTGAAACTGAGGAGATGCTTGAGGCCGGCTGTTAAACGGAGGTCAGAGATCAGATGTAAGAGGCCGGAAGTTCCGTCCTCCTACTTCCGTCCTCCGTCTCCCTACTTCCGTCCTCCGTCTCCCTACTTCCGTCCTCCGTCCTCCGTCCTCCGTCTTCCGTTTTCCGTCCTCCGTTCTCAGCCCATATGCTCTATTATCGCCTGTGCGAATCCGGAACATCTCACCTCTTTTGCACCCCTCATCTGCCGGGCCAGGTCATAAGTAACAATTTTGGCCCTGATTGTCCTCTCGATCGCTTCCCTTATGAGGTCCGCCGCTTCGCTCCACCCCATGTGCTCAAGCATCATAACGCCCGAAAGGATCAACGATCCAGGGTTTACTTTGTCCATACCGGCGTACTTTGGGGCCGTCCCATGCGTGGCCTCGAAGACGGCGGCATGGTCCCCGATGTTTGCGCCGGGGGCCATCCCCAATCCGCCGACCTGGGCCGCGAGTGCGTCGGAGAGATAGTCTCCGTTCAGATTGGACGTCGCAATTACGCTGTATTCCTCAGGTCTTAGCAAGACCTGCTGGAACATTGAATCGGTAATTGCCTCTTTTATCAAAACCTTGCCTTCGGGGCGCCTTCCGCCGAACTTTATCCGGACATCGGCTTCTGTGACGGTCCGGTCCCCGAATTCTTCCTCCGCCAGTTCATAACCCCATTTGCGGAAAGCGCCTTCGGTGAACTTCATGATATTCCCCTTATGGACCAGCGTGACGGAAGGAAGGCCCCGTTCGATTGCATAGGCAATGGAGCGGCGCACAAGCCTCTTGGTCCCCGAAGGACTGATCGACTTTATCCCGATACCTGAGCAGGCAGGCAGTGAGACCTTGAAATTATCCTCAAGGAATCGCGCAAGCTTGTTAGCCTCATTAGATCCCGATTCCCATTCGAATCCGGCGTAAACATCCTCAGTGTTTTCCCTGAAGACGGTCATGTTGACTTTTTCAGGATGGCGGACGGGTGAGGGAAGCCCGGGAAAATACTTTACCGGGCGAATGCACGCATAGAGATCCAGGTTCTGCCGGAGCGTTACGTTCAGACTCCTTAAACCTGTGCCAACCGGCGTGGTGAGAGGGCCTTTTATGGCAACCTTGCTTTTCCTGATCAGATCGATTGTCTTTTCGGGCAACGGGATGCCGGTTCGCTCAACGGCCTTTCCGCCCGCCAGAAGTTCGAACCAATGAATCTTTCTTTTTCCCGAATAGGCTTTTAGAACAGCCGCATCGAATACCGGCCGGGCAGCCGCCCAGATGTCAGGTCCTGTTCCGTCGCCTTCGATAAAACCGACGTTCGGATTTGATGGAACTTCAACTCTTCCCTGGACGTCCAGGGTGATCCATTCGCCGGTGAATTCAGTATCCTCCATAGACGCTCCCTTTCACTTTTGGAAAGCCAAAAGCACCCACTCACCGGCCGTTTTCACACCAGCCGGCCTAAGGCCTCTTTTTTCATATTCGGCCACTACCTCATCGGCCTGTTCGATCAGAATGCCACTCAGTGCGAGCAGCCCTTCAGCGCGCACTTTAGAGGCGATCGTTTCCGACATCCTGATAAGAGGCTTAGACTCAATGTTGGAAATTACGACGTCGAACGAGCCGCTCACCCCTTCGGGGGTTGCACACAACAGACGGATTTGTTCAGACAGCCCGTTCAGCACAATGTTTTCTTCGGCCACTTGGACGGCTTCGGGGTCATTGTCGATTCCAACGACCTCTGAAAACCCCAGCAGGGCCGCGCCGATTGCGAGTATCCCCGATCCGGTTCCGAGGTCGAGCAGCGACCTCCGAGCTGACCCCGGGTCCAATTCCCGGCAACTTTCCAGCCATTCCAGGCAGAGCCGGGTGCTCTCATGGTGGCCGGTTCCGAAAGCACGCCCCGGATCGATTCGAATGATCAACCGCTCCGGGCCGCAGTGTACCGCCTCCCAGGTGGGCGTGACGAGAAATCGCCTCCCGACCTGCAAAGGCTTGAAATGTTCTTTCCACTTTCGCGACCAGTCTTCGTCGGGTATCTCGGAGACGGTAAGCCCGATCTCACCCTCGTCAGGCATACCCGGAGTGGAATCGACAATCTGCCGCAACCGCTCCTTCTCGCCGGCGAATCGGGTGGACTCCAGATAGATGCGGATGCCGCCCGAAGTGTATTCCACACTCACCCCAAAGGTCTCGGCGAACTCCACAGCAAGGATGTGGGCCGTTTCAGGTCCGCACGTTACATCTATTCGAGTCCAGTTCTTCGTCAATACTTCCCCGATTATGCGCGAGACGTGACCGCTATGCACTTCACTTCGACCATAACGCCCCTGGGCAGCCCCTTTACCTCAACAACCGCTCTCGCAGGCTTGTGGGCCGAAAAATACTCTTCATATACCTTATTGAAGGCCGCAAATTGCGCAATATCGGTTATAAAAACATCCACCGCAACAACTTTATCCAGTCCGGCCCCCGAGGCGATCAGGACCTGCTTGACGTTCTCGAGTGACCGCCGGGCTTGGTCGGCGAAGCCGCCGCTTACAATTTCCCCCGTTTCAGGATCTATCGGGATCTGGCCGCTCACGAAAACAAAACCATTGGCGCGGATCGCCTGCGAATAAGGCCCAATTGCGGCAGGGGCCTTCACGGTTTGTATAGCTTCCACACTCATCGTCTCCTCCTTTTGCACTTCGGAAATGGTCTTTTGCCGGCAACTTAAAGTAATGCCGCTTCTTATTCAAATAAATAGCTGTCCCGATTTAGTTGTTTGTTCATAATTATGTATTATCATTAAGAAAATATCTGACGAAGAGAAGAACATGTTGAAAACCGGGGAAAAAATTTCATCTCTACGACGGGAGGCGGCCGCAGACAAGAAAGCGGGCAGACGCGAAGCCCGCTCACTGGAAACGCAGGTTCCCGGAGGGACAACCGAGGCTCAGGATGCACGGACCGGACGCGAAGGGCCCGCAATTCCCGTCACTCCCTCAAATATCGTGGCCACAATCCGTAGCCGAACGGGTCACGACTCTTTCGCATATGAAAAGAGCACCCTCATCCGGGGCATTCTGAGGCGCATGAAGGTGACTCGCTTCCTAAGGCGGCAGCAGTAACCCAACTATCTCCATTTACGGAAACAAGCTTGCAATAGTGGACAAAATGATGCAGTTTTGCGATTTTGCAAAGGTAGTGGGACTTTAAGGCAAATATTGATTCGATGAAAATACTATTCAAATAGAGGTGACCTATCATGACCGGCGCGGAAATTATTTTAAGTACGGCAGCGGATGCGGGTGTGGAAATCTGTTTTGCCAATCCGGGAACCACTGAACTGCCCCTGGTTGCAGCACTCGATACGGTGAAGAGCATCCGGCCGGTGCTGGGGCTCTTTGAAGGCGTATGCACAGGCGCGGCCGACGGCTATGCGCGGATGAAACAAAAACCCGCTCTGACCTTATTGCATCTTGGCCCCGGCTTTGCCAACGGAATTGCTAATCTCCACAATGCCAAACGCGCCCAATCTCCAATTCTGAATATCATCGGCCAACACGCAGCTTGGCACATTAATGCCGATCCTCCGCTGAATATGGACATAGCATCCCTTGCCCGGACCGTCTCCGGCTGGTATAGGCAAAGCGAATCGGTGGAAGCATTATCACATGACACGGCCGAGGGACTTGCCGCATCACTTTACGGTCAAATATCGACTTTGATTGTTCCTGCGGATCACCAGTGGACGGAACACAAATACGATAAAATTGCGTTGCCGGAACTTACTTTTGATAGAGTCGATCAGGCGGCAATTGCCAACGCCCGTAAACTTCTCAAAGACGCAAAAAAACCGGCTCTCATTTTGGGCGGGCGAGCCCTGCGCAAACCAGGCCTGGCGGCGGCAGCGGAAATTCGTGCAAAAACAGGATGCGATCTTTTGATGATCACCTTTCCCGCTTACTTTGAAAGCGGGGAAGGCCTGCCTGTATTAACACGTATTCCTTATCTCCCGGCACAGGCGCTAGCATTCCTTGGTAATTACGATACATTAATCCTGGCGGGGGCCAACGAACCGGTGGCTTTTTTCGGCTATCCGGGTGGGAAAAGTTCTCTGCTTAACGATCGGCAACGCCATTTCAGAATTGATACGCATAAACAGGACCTTGTGGCCGTACTGGAAGAACTGGCCTCGTCGCTGGATGCTGTGAGCGGTATAGATAAAACCAACTCGGTACTTGCGAAATATGCTTTGCCGGAGTTGCCTTCGGGCAAACTGAATGCGGTAAAAATGTGCGCCACAATTGCCGCCCTGCAGCCGGAACATTGTATCGTCGTCGAGGAAGGCGTAACGTCAATCGGACCTTACTATTCATATGCGCCTTTTTTGAAACCCTATAGCCAGCTTAATCTGACAGGGGGGGCCATCGGTCAGGGAATGCCTGTAGCCCTTGGCGCCGCACTTGCCTGCCCTGACAGAAAGGTTATAAATATTGAAGGTGACGGGAGCGCCATGTACACAGTCCAGGCGCTGTGGTCTCAGGCCCGTGAAAAAGCAAATGTCATAACGATTATCTGCTCGAACCGTAAATACTCCATAATAGAACTCGAATGTATGATGGCCGGATATAGGTCCCTGCGACCTGAAGCCCGAGCGCTGATGGATCTTACCGGCCCGGCGCTGGATTGGGTCGCTTTGAGCCGAGGTATGGGGGTGCCGGCTGCTTCCGTTACGACCGCAGAGGAATTAACCGGAGAATTCAAGGCTGCCCTTAAGGAACCAGGACCGCATCTGATTGAGGCTGTACTGGAATAATAGAGGATATCGTGAAGGTTTCCCTGTTTATCCCATGTACCGTGGACATCATGTTGCCTGAGATCGGCGTAGCGGCATACAAGCTGCTTTTGCGTCTGGGTGAAAAACCCATATATCATCCTGAACAGACCTGCTGCGGGCAACCCCTGTTCAATGCCGGATACCGCGGCCAGGCAAAGCTTGCGGCCAAACACTTTATAGAGGTTTTCGGCAATGATGAATACATAGTCAGCCCCTCAGGCTCTTGTGTCTGCACGGTTAAATACCATTATCCCGAACTCCTCGAAGATGAGCCGTCCTGGTGTGATCGTGCGAAAAGCCTTGCCGGCAGGGTTTTTGAGTTGAGCCAGTATATCGTGGATAAACTTGGTGTAACCGATGTCGGCGCTTCCTTCGAGGGCAAGGTCGCCTACCACGAGTCGTGTCACGTACTCAGGGGGCTGGGTGTGTCCGTCCAGCCCAAGAAGCTCATCGCCGGTGTAAAAGGCGCTCAGTGTGTAGATTTGAAAAATCCGACAGCATGCTGCGGTTTTGGAGGCGAGTTCGCTTTGGGCTACCCGGAGATATCCGAGGCGATGGTCAGGGACAAGGCCCGGAGCTTCATAAACACAGGGGCCGAAATCCTCCTTCTATGTGAGCCCGGTTGTCTGCTGAACATCAGCGGATACCTGCACCGTAATCATCCCGGCAAGCGGGCCATGCACCTGGCAAGTTTCCTCGTTAGACAGACTGATGAACAACACGGGGCAAGAAAATGACATATCGATTGCCGGCGCCACTCATCGATGTACTTCGCGGAGCGCGGAAGGCGACCGCATCGCGTGTCTATCAGACGCGTCGGGCGGGCGCGGGATGCCTTGTCGGGAACGGGAAAGAGGTCTGATATGCTCTCGCGTGTTGATCGATTCATGGAAACGGCCCGCGCGGAGATGAAAAACGAGCTGAGTCAGCTCTTCCTCAGGCTGCTCTGTTCAGGGTTTCCCATTATTCGCCAGATGGCATTATCAAGCTTCCCGGACCCGGAGGCTGCCGAATCATATTCACGGTCGATCCGGGCCGAAGTTCTGGAAAGGCTGCCGGAGTTGCTCGAGGAATTCGAAAAGAAGGCGATCTCGAGAGGCGTGAAGGTTATCTGGGCGAAAGACGCCGCAGAGGCGAACAACATCATTCTCGATATCACCAGGCAGAAGGGCGTTGAGTATGTGACCAAGGGAAAATCCATGATCACCGAAGAGATAGGACTCAACGAGCACCTTATTAAAAACGGGATCAATGTTTATGAAACAGACCTCGGAGAGGTGATCACCCAGCAGCTTTGCCTGCCGCCTTTCCATCTTGTGGGGCCCGCTATGAACGTCCCGCCTGAAAAGATCTCGGATATCTTCCTTAAAAACTCCATATTGAAGGAACCGACCACCGACCCCGTAACCCTGGGCAAAGCGGTCCGGACGTTTTTAAGAGAAAAGTTCCGGACCCAGGAGATGGGTATAGTGGGAGTCAACATGGCGGTGGCCGAGACGGGAACTTTCATCAATGTGGAGAACGAAGGCAATATCCGCATGAACAAATCATCTCCGAAGACGCTTGTGGCGATCATGAGCCTGGAGAAGGTAGTGCCCACCATGGCTGATGCAATCCACATGACCAGGATGCTGATAAGGAACTGTACCGGCCAGAAGATGACGAGCTATGTATCTTTTGACACCGGGCCGAAGAAGGCCGATGAGCTTGACGGTCCGGAGGATATCTACATGGTGATTCTGGATAACGGCCGCTCTGAGATATATAAGGACTTCAAGGTGAGAGATATTCTCAAATGCATCCGCTGCGGCGCATGCATGAACACCTGTCCCGTATATGCCAGGATTGGCGGATATCCTTACGGATTCACGTATGCAGGTCCTATGGGCCAGGCCATCAATCCTTTGCTTTTTGGTATAGAGAACACCACCGATCTCTACCGCGCCTGTACGCTCTGCGGTTCGTGCAAGAAGACCTGCCCGGCGGGTGTGGACCATCCTTTCCTCTTTCTCGAATATAGATCGCGTGAGGTCCGCAGGAAGAATGCAAAAGGGAACAGGACGCTTCTTTCCCGGCTTGATAATACTATGGCGACGATATCGTCATTTGGCATGCGCCACAGCTGGGCGTGGAATTTGGGGGTGAAGTGCGTTAGAGCGGTATTGAATTCCTCATCCAAAGACGGCTATATACAGGATATTCCATTCGGGGTTAAGGGTTGGTTCAGTTGCCGGGACCTGATGGCCATACCTGACAGAACCTTCCATGAAAGCTGGAAAGATTTACAAAACGAGCCGGTTCCTTTGGCGGATAAAAACAATGAGGACGTTATATGAGCATGCAGGCCCGCGAAGAGATTTTAGGCCGGTTGAAATCCGCAAGGAAGAATACCCCTGCCGCAAGGCCCGCAAAACCTGTCCTCTCAGAGATTAACCTTGACAAAGAGCAGTTGTTGCAGCGTTTCACTTCCGAACTGAACGCGCAGACCGGCGCGGTGTACCAGGCGAAAGATAAAGAGGACGCCGTACGCATATTGTCCGAAATCGCATCGGCGGAAGGGCTTAAGTCTATCCTGGCGACCTCGGCAGATATTTATGGCGTAGATATAAGGGCGTTCGGTTCTCAGAATAATATTTCCGTCAGTACGGTTCAGGATTTTTCGGACCGCAAGGCCTTCCGGGAGTCGGCGTTTGGAGTGGATGCAGGCATTACCTCTGCTGATTTCGCCGTGGCCGAAACAGGGACCCTCGGTGTGATCTTTTATAAGGACCAGCCCAGACTCGTTTCCATCGCCCCGCCTGTCCATATCGCCATTGTGCCTGTCGATAAGCTCTACCCGGTCTATGAGAATGTCATCGAGCAGGTATTCGACAACACTGATAAAATCCCCAGCCAGTTCTGCTTTATCACGGGACCGAGTTCGACGGCCGATATAAAGGGAGTTCATTTTAAAGGCATGCACGGACCTGTGAAAATCTTTGTAATATTTATCATGACGGGAGGCATGGGTCATGAAAACAGTAACGGTCCCGGCTAGACGATGGTATGACAATAAGGAAAGGGTGCTGACCTTTCCGGACAGATGGGACGTTGATCATCTAACGGCTCCAGGTCTGGAAAAACCTTGCCTTACCCCGTCGCAAATCCGGGCAAAAATTGAAAATCCCATTGATGGACCGGCCTTGAGTGAACTGGCTTGCGGTAAACGGCAAGCCGTTATCGTATTCGACGATATGACCCGTCCAACACCTGTCAAGGACGCGGCTCGCGTTGTGCTCGACGCCCTTCATAAAGCGGGAATGGCCAAAGAGCAGATCAGGTTCATCTGGGCCCTTGGCGCTCACGGGGCGTATGATCTGATTAATGCCCGTAAAAAGCTTGGGGATGACATCGTGGAGAACTACCGGGTGTTCAATCACGACGCATTTCAGGCTCATCACCTGACCTATGTCGGCCGGACGCCCAACGGGGTAGACCTTTGGTTTAATCGTGAATTCATGGGGTGTGATCTCAAAATTGCTATTGGTTGCGTAACCCCACATGTCCAGGCCGGCTTTGGTGGGGGCGCCAAAATCATATTGCCCGGTGTCGCGGGCATCGAGACCATCAACCAGTATCACAAACAGCTTGATAGCAATCCTGCCAGTTTCGGGCTGGGAAATTTCGAGAAGAACATACTGCGCCGCGAATTTGATTACGCCGGTGACGCGGTTAACTTGAATTTTAAGATCGACTGCCTCATCAACCGCAGGGGAGAAATCGCCGATCTGTTTGCCGGTTCGTTCCGGGCAACCCATATGGCCGGGGCGGAAGCGGGCAAAGATCACTATGGCATTGATTCCGCGACCGGTTATGACATCGTCGTCTCCAACGGCTATGCCAAAGCCAGCGAGTCCGGCATTTGTACGCTTCTGGCTATCAGTGCCGTTAAACAGGGCGTCGGATCTTGTGTGGTTATCATGGATGCACCGGAGGGTCAGGCGACGCACTATGTCTTCCGAAGTTGGGGCGAAGATTACGGAGGCACCCAATATCACCACTACCTGCCCGGGACTCGATTTGTGCCGCACGTGATGAAAAGATTCATCGTCTTTAATCCCTCACCGGACCCGAATTGCATAGATGTCGTCTGCCACAATGATGATGCCGTCTTCCTAAAAACATGGGAAGAAGTCCTCGCGATCCTTCAGGAAGAATATCCCGGGCCGGCCCGTGTAGCCGTCATTCCCGACGGCACCATGCAGTTCATGAGAAATAGCTAGGGCCGATTGTCGCCCCAAACCCTAAACGACGAAAAACGGTTCTTGCTTAACAGAGTGATTAATAAAGGTTCTCTGGTGGGAGATTCGCCTGAAATTGCTCATTATTTCGTCATTCCGGCAGTGCTTTTGAGCCGGAATCCAGGGAGTTTTTGAAATATCGAGTAACTAGAGAAACGCAACACTGCCAGGAAAACACTGGTTGCTATTGAGTGTAGGTTCTCTCTTCCCTGCCCTCACGAATTATCGCCACAACTTCATCGGTCGAAATATTCAAGCTGACTCCCTCGACGTCCAGCGGGGAATCCTTTCCGAGTTCGGGCCTGACAACGAAAACCTGCCCGTCTTTGCGTTTTATCCTGACTTCACCTTCTCTTGCCGCCTGCTCCAGCACGGCGGCAAGGTTCTGCCGCGCCTTCGAATAGTTATACACTGCCGACATCAGCTACCTCCATGACCCGTATACCCATTCCCTTTGCAGAATCGGCCAGGTAACGATCGAGCGATACCAGCGGGGCCAGGTACTTTTGAGCGCATCTTAAGATATAGGCGTCATATACTTCTTCGCCGCAAGCCGGTTGGGCGCCCCCCAAGCTAGTAATTTACAGGAATCGGGGTAACGGATTAGAATAAGTCAAACTTCTTGGGGCGCGTTGACACATTCTCCGTAGGAGAGAAAAATCATGATAGACGTTGAATACATAGACGACGGAAAGAGGGTGATTATCCCGGCCGAAGCATGGGAGGTGCTTAAGGAGCTTGCCGAGCACGTGCAGGTTTACGAACTCGTTCAGCAACGCAAGGGACTCGCCGGCATTCACTCTCTGGACGACATTCTTGCCGATGAAGGCCTGAGCCGTGCCGGCCTGGAAAGTTAAGCTCACCAGTGAGGCAAATGGCGATTTCAGGCAATTGGACGGCAGATGAAAACTCCGCCGAGACCTATCTGAATCTTTCCAGAGAAATATTGATCGGGACGACTGGATTCGAACCAGTGTGACCGGATTGCAAGGTCGAGTGAGGAACTCCTTACAATCTGGGTTGATTTCATTTAAAAAAGGTGCATAAACATTGAGAGAACTGGCCAGAAGGGATGAGGGGGCAGAAATATGAAGTGGCTATTTCGGCTGATTTGCCGGTTACTACAGAACCCTTGCAGAGATGCGGTTGTGAGGAGTCTTCGAAATCAGCAACAAGATTTCAAAAGACAGGAAAGAACGGGTGGAAATCATGGATGAACAAGAAACATTGGACAGGATACGAAAACAACTTGCAGTGAAAGAAACTGAGCTACTTAAACTTTATGGCAAGAAACTTGAAGCCATATCAAGTAAACATGCGTCTAGAGGATTTTCAAGACCGACAGGGATGTATTTTTCAGAACAACGAGAGGCGTATTTTGAGTATCTTGATCAATTGACTCAAGATCTCTGGGATATTTTTATACAGAGTTTTGGAACAATTACAATACGATTAGATGATCACCTTAATGATCTCTTGATTGCCGAAATAGATGCATTGTGGACCAGAAAGAAATTCGGTATTATGTATGAGTCCGATGATATTCCTGCCATGGCTAAAAATGCAGCAGTTACAGAGTATGATAATTATAAGATTTATATTATCGACAAATATAGACTGAAAATCTCTGAGGAGTTACAAATGAGCAAGTACGATAAGGTACGGTTCGAGATCTTGCGTTTGCTATGGAATATAAAGACCGGCAAAGAGTTAGAAATAAAAGAAGAATCGGCTGGAGTTAACGGATTCACTATTTTCACACACTTAGGAGAAGGTCTTTCGTGCCAAGAATTTGCCGCTCAATTAGACTACATGGAAGAAAAGCACATAATTAGTAAGCTCCCAAAGGGACGATTTGATGTTATAACACCGGAGGATGGCTTGAAAATATCGTTTTACAGAATTACCTCTTATGGCATCGAGCTACTCGAAGGCAAGCAGAATGATCCTGGTATTCCAAATATTCACCATTATTACAACATACACTCGTCTGGAATCTCATCAAGAGTAAATATTTCATCTGAAGATAAGTCAATAAATATATTTAATATGCCTAGCAAGAGCATCTTTCAAGATATGCGGAATGCTATCCAAGAAAATGTCAAGATCGAAAATGAGAGAGAACAAATAATTAGTAAAATTAGCGAGTTAGAAAATGAAAAGGAAGGAAGCGAAGGATTCAAATTTAAATATGCAGAACTAATACAACTTACAGCTAACTATACAACTATTCTTGGTCCTTTCCTGCCAGCGCTTACAAAGATGCTTTTGGGTTCGTAATAGATTAACGTGATTGTGACGGCGCGAAAAGTTACTTTATTAAAGAAGGAGTCCATTATGGAATGCCTCGTCCGCCCCATTCTCACAAGCCTAATCGGAACACTGGTCGGGGCAGTGCTTGGCGGCTTGGTCGCGTATCACTTTGGCAAAAAACTTGCGGACCGTCAGCAAATCAAGCAAGCAGCCTTGGCATTTACGAAGGCATTTCTCGATGAGCTTAAACGCCTCGAAGCCCAAGAGGATCTCGATACCTACAGCATCCTTTCACCAGCATTTGCCAAACATGAAGCCGCAGTCTATGAGCTTATGTTCCATCTACCTAAACAACGGCAGGCGGAACTGAAAACTGTTTGGCATTTGTACTACTATGATCTGAAAACAGGAATACCGTTTCTTGAGCAGTACGCCGATGGCGGAGTTGTCAATGAGCGGAAATCCAAGCGTGATAGGGCGAGAGAGAGAATCCAAAAGCTCATCGACTTCGCAGCGAAAACATGAGGGCACTAGCTGTGAATACGCGAGTTTTCAAAGAAATGATCGACGTTATCAGGATTGAGCAGGAAAGAAGATCGGCAAGACTGCATGACCTGTATGACATACATCCCGATCTTCCTTATGACCAGTGGTTTTCGACGGATGAGCCATTCCTCAATGAACTGTGTTTGATGCTCTTGGTCACATTGGGGCATCAAATTGAAAGGGAACTGCTTGGACTGGCTGCGCGGGCTGGTCAGGACAGCGAGGAAATTAGCAGGCAGCAGTACGAGGAAAACATAAAGAAATTTCGGAAAGGCATCGGCTGGAACTGGCAAGAAATACGGCAGAGATTGAAATTGAAGGAAGAACCAGAATCAATCATTGTTCTTCGTTTCTTATCGAACTGTTACAAGCACGACCCTTCATTCCTACCAGATGAGGAATTATTGAATTCTCTGTCATTGCCAACCGGCGTTAACTACGCACGTCTGCCGGAAAGCGATGACTTGCGGGAAGGATTGGCTAAGTTCATCGGACTCTACGGAAACGCAGACTACTGCGATATAGCCGATAAATTCATAGAAATCGCCGCCGACTTCTTGAAGGAAGTGGAAAGTCAGGCGAATTTAAGCAAATTTAATTGGGTTGTATCGATTGATCCAGACGATGCTGCCCGATAGAATCATATGTCCTGAACGAAACTTGATTTGACACTGGGCCATGTTCCCTCTGGGGTTTGTCAACTCAAGTCCGTCTTCGGTCAAATCATATGAGGTGCATCTTAATTGTCCACTTTGCAACCGTGGAAAATAATGATTCCCCTAACGTTTTTTCAACCCCACTCCGAACCCAAGCCCCGCTGAACATGTTATTATAAATTGGGAAGGTTCATTGTTTTGTCACAATGTGGAAGAAGCCCAAGATGACGAAGCGAAACCTTCCCCACCTTTTTGGTCCTCATACCTCCATCTTCGTGAACGTTGCCGGTCCACGGATGGAAGAATTGATGCCACTCGTTCGCGCCGGATTGAATCCCCCTGTGAATAATCCCCCCTTTAAAATTCTTCCCCATCTCAAAGCCGTGCCTGAAACGGTCAATGGGAATCTTTGGAGCCTCTGATTTTGATCAAGGTGCCTGCTTTCAAGAGTCGGTGAATTGCTGGCTTGGCATTCTGAAGAGCGTCTTCGTATGCTATGACCCACAAAGCATGCCGTGCGCGGGAAATAGCGACTCTGTATAGATCATCAAGTTCCTTGTCTGATGTTTGACTACCTTCCTTCCAAAGAGCCTTGTGATTGTCCTCCAAGACCAAGACTACCCCATCGAACTCCCGCCCCTTGGATTTATGTATGGTCATCACTTCCACGCTGCTGGAAATGCCAAGTTTTTCAAAAATGATCCTTTGTTGCATAACGCTTTCGAAGGACTTCCTTGCTTTGGGAATGTCCACAGAGCCTTTGCTTTCAACGGATGTGCCAATGAGACCAACAAGATAATTTGCCAAGTAATCGAGCAGGTGGGAATCGGATCTGTCGAAAGGAGTTGAAGGTGTTCCTAGATGGATTCCCTTTTTTGAATAACTTTCCTTCTTGGCTCGAAGGAAATCATTGATTTTCTTTAGGTCGCTTCCCAGCTTCACAATCAGATCATCGCCGTCGGTGGGCTTCCTCTGTTTTGAAGCCAACTGAATCAGCCTCTCTGCAAACGGTAACCAGAGGGAAGGAGATGATAAATCTGACACTTTCGGGGAATCAGATGCCAATGAAGCAATCTCAGAGGCAATGCTCCCCGCCCTTACCTCAGATTTTCTCAAGGCTACCCAATGGGAACAAAGCAGTGAGAGGATTAGACGACCATAACGTAAAATCTTCGTGTCATCGAACAAAAGGTCCGCTTTGACTGGATAAAGTTTATATGATTCTCTCCCGGTAACCAGTCTGTTGTAAAGAGCAGCCACACCATTATTGGTGCTTGAAAGGACCGCGAAAGAAGGTCGTCTTTTAGGGGCGAGCCTTTTGACGCTGGCTCTCATTTCTCGAAGTGCGAAAGCGGCATCAGTCTCCAACTCGTTTGGAACGTTGTTCCTATTGAGTCGGCGAACCAATGTCAGCCTAGTTCTTCTGCCATCATACCGGCAGGTCTGTCCGCAATCGTACTGTGCAACAAAATTAGCAATCTCTGGACAGTGCCTCTGACGTTCGCCGCCGAGTGAGGAGATGGGGAATATTTCAGGCGTGAGTGCAGCTTTGGTCCTCTCTAATACTACTTCGGGGCTAAACTGCTTCATCTGTCCGTAAATACACTGCCCCGGTCCGCGTAATAGAATCAAATGACTATTCTCGCCAAGTAGCAAAATGAACTCGTGAAGTTGGTCGTCAACATCCTGGTGCTCGTCAATGATGACAAGAGGGTAAATGTCAGAGATAAGCTCCCGAATTTCCCTGACTTGCAACGTGGCAAAAGCGGCACTCTGAGCTTCATTAAATGTGTACCCTATGTGACCATCAGGTACGAGTTCGCCACCAACCCTTCGCGGTCCGAGAAACCACGGGCGTAAACTGGTAACACCGTGAGCATAACGACCATACGATTCGACGAGCCACCAGAAGAACCCTGCAAATGTATCAATGCGAATGCGATCTTCTCGATTCGGTTTCTGAAGATCATCAAAGCGTCCGGGCGAAGAACTTTTCGCTGATTCTTCATTCACAAGCTGTCTTATTCTGGCAACAGCATTCCTTGAAAAGGTGAGGAACAGCACCTTCTGACAAGGATTATTTACGATTTTGCCCGACTCTATAGCACATTCAGCTAATTCGCATCCGAAGAATGTTTTCCCTACTCCAGGCGCACCAATGATCAGCCGTGCTTGTGCAGTGGAATCCAGAGCAGCCTGTCTCATCATCCTGGTTGCACCCCCCCAAGGGCGAATAGTTCTTAGCCATCTATGGGCAATTCATGCAGTTTTCCTATTTCTGCGGATTCAATTTGATTTAGCAAATTACGAAGAGCTACGGGAAACAGATTGTGCTCTTCATAGCATCGCAGACAGAGGATTCGCAAGTGAGCCTTTCGGTCCCTTTTGTCCCCTTTTGGACAAGCAATGGTTGGAATAGCCTTATTCTTGATCTTCCAGCATCTCTTTCCTTTTTTTTCGCAAGTTGAGCACTCCTCAAGACCATAATATGCATCGAGTACGCATTCTCTTTCCTCGTGAGGTAACCCGAAAATCAATGCATCCTCTAATTCCGGGTTACTGTGTGTGTCGCTTCTATATACAAATGTAGGACATAGATCTTTAGTGTGAGGCGCATGTCTCTCCTTCGCCTCGTCACCATCAAATAGAGCAACCACTTTTTTCCCAAGAGCCTTGAGTACTTTGACCGTATCGGGTATCCGATCAGCCCTATGTGCCTCGGATACACACCATCCTTTGGATGAAAATGAGGAATGTTCTGCTTGTAATTGAGCAGCATTGTTGGCTGCTATTCTGTCAAGTTGTCCGAAGGCAACAGCATCGTCCGGTCCCTCGACGACCAGAATCTTATCCGCGAAAAGAGCACTAGGTCCGCCCGGCATAATTAGGTATTCCGTGTCGTGAAATGGTCCGCTCTTGTCCGGCTCAATGGAATCAACAATCTTTTGGAGTTTTGCCGCTTTTCGATCATATCCAAATACAAATATATCGTGCGGGGAGAAACATCTTAAAACGGATTCGGAATGGCTGGAAATAATTACTTGTGGAGCTTCTCCTGTTGGAATTGCCTGAACTTCTCTCAGCAGGGTTGCAACGGCTGAAGGATATAGTGCTGTTTCTGGCTCTTCCATTACAATTACAGGTGCAATCCCATCAGGTGCCTTAGTTCTTGCAAGGGCAAAGGAAAGGGCGTACTTCTCGCCGGAGGATAGCTGATCAAAAGGTATAAAGGCGTCCTTATCACAAGTGGTTCTCAAACCGATGGTTACTCCAGAAAGCGCCGAAGCAAATGCACCAAACCTCGGACCCAATCCAGCCTGCATGTCATTCCACCCTTGAGAACCAAGAATCTTTCGGGCTAAGGAGACGATCTGAGTGAGCACTGTTGCGATTGTCTGGTTCTCAAAAGGATCATCGGCAGCGGGACTGCAATCCGAGCGGGAAGGGCAAGTCCCGCACTGAAGTCTTTCGATGGAACATGAGGGCAGGGTCAAACTTCCTAAAAGACTTTTCGGCAACCTTCCCAACCTGTACTTTAATTTCCTTAGATGACGCCCAAGAGTTGAGTATTGACCAAGACTGAAAGCTCCAGCAGAGATCGCAGGGTTGATGCGGAAATACCCAAAGGCTTTGTGCTGAACCGCGCTAAGTTCCTTCGGTTCCATCATCTCTGTTTGCTCGAACTTTGGAAGCAACCAACGCGATTCAATTTCCCCGGTGTCAGAATCCAGAGCAGATTCGAACCTGATAATGACCGCCCTTTGATGGAGTTCACGATTGACTTCTATATCTTTCGATTCGACGGGTAGCCCGTCAGTCGGATCAATCCATTGGATGTCGGATTCAAAAACTCCCAATGCATTTCCCAAGTCAATGACGACCACTTCGATGCATAATTCCTTGCTCGTGTCACAATTCGGGAAATCATATTCGGTGACCAAGGATCTGTTTGACCGCCCTTCAGCGTTCAGCGTTAGATCCACGGCATCAATAAGTGCGGTCTTTCCAGACCCGTTCGGACCGATGAGTAAACTAAGATTCTGGTTCGGGTGGAATGTAAAGCCCCAGTTCTCATCATTGGCTTCGCCAAAGCATCTGAAGTTCCGAATGTGGATAGTATGAATCTTCATTATTCCCTCCGTTGTCCATCAGGAAAGAACCTGTAGCGTAGATTGCCATAAAGCGTATCGGGAAGAAAGGAAAAACGCCGATCCCCCATGATCCTGGTCGAGACGACCCCTCTGGAGATCACGTTGGGTTTGAATTAATGGACCGGAATTGTGCTGGTCCTCGACGCAAAGATTGATTCCGTGACCGCACCCAGATTAATCCGCCCATGACTTCGAGCTTCGAGGCTCATTCCGTTTTCTATCCCGTTCAGGTGTCGCGGTCACCTCGTTTTCTACCGGGATTACGGTCCAGAATCCCGTTAAATCCACTTTCTCAGGCAAACCTGTGGATGCATACCCTCGATTGAGAAAATACCCAGGCAGGCACTCATTCGGTTTCTACCTTCTTCACTTCGAAGGGATTCAGGGTTCCGGTTCCCCTGCGGGATTCCGCGAGGTAAGCCGACTGGACATGAGGAATCATTTCATCTATCCTTTGACGGTGAGGGCATCGATACGGCATAGAATTACGAAATTGCGAGCGAGAAAAAAAACGAGTAAAAACAGCGGAGAAAACTGGACAGTGTTGTAAATTGTCCAGTTATTACTATGACACTTCGTGATGAACAAGCCGAAATGGTCTCTTAAACGGAGGTGGTTCTATGAGGGTGAGGGCTGGTGATACGAGAGTTTCGGAATTCATTCAGGAATTGTGGAGCACTACTGTAACAACAAACGGGGGATCGAGGTTTGCCAATGGCAGGGTGCGAATAGAAGGGATAAACATCTACAGGAAGTAAGCAGTGGCTCTAGAAAAGTGCTCTATGTGAAGGCGTATTGTGGCAGCGATCCAAATGCTTGGTGGGGATTAACCGAGAGCCAGATATTAGCCTTGCGTAGCTCAGGATTAAATTGGTTTGTTGTATTGTTGCTGGCAGAATCGGGCTATATGCTGAATAGTGGTCAGGTGGAACAGGGGTTGTTAAAGTGGTCGTTGAAACAGGGTAAATACGGTGAATACTATGTTCATGAAAAAGAAATTAAGGATGAAGCTTTTCAATTCAGTTCGTCCATTGGTCTTTTTGAAGAGATAATTTAAGTAACTGGGCAAGTGAGCGTATCTCGTCCAGTTAGTAAAGCACACATTTTTACATCTCTGTCTAATTAATTGGTTGAAGTTAATTCGTGGTATTGAACATTACAAAAAGGAGTCAGGCTATGACCATTTATGATGAGTTGCTTGGTCTATGCATAACCTCCCAAGACCGCCTTATAAAATATAAAACGGAATCTATAGGACTTATTCAACAATTTGCACGTCGAATGAGTGAGTACATTGGCGCTCCTAATACATATGTGGATTATGATAAGTTGGAAAAACCATATGTTAAGGCATTGAATGCCACAAGAAATGACGACGGCAGTATAACATTCGGTGAGCCGAAATCTATCCTAACAAGTGTAACTGAGGATGAAGACGGTTATTGGATATCAGGTATTAAAATTGTAATTGGTCGTGCTAACATCCTTCCTAAGCCATATTTTATATTTCCGGTCAGATTTATTCTACGCGAGCGCCAATGTGAACTTGAAATTGGGAACCGAAGCGGCGAAAATTTTATATTTGACCTAGACGAGTTTAATTCTTCCTCCGGCGTGATACCTACTGGTGTCCAGGCGGCTTATGACTACATGATAGAACACCTACGGAAAGTGCTAGCCTTATCGCCGTGGAGTGTTATTCGAGAAAAGGCTCCAATTGGTTTTGTGGCGAAACAAGTCCCTACAGAGTCGTGATGCCAACGTATAACTGGGCAATTGAGCGTATTTTGTCCATATTCCAAAAACACCCTTGAGGATTGGCGCGGGTTTTCGGTCTGTGAAAAACCTCGGAAACTGGACAAAATGACAAAACAGGCAGGAGAGTTGGGCGGGTTCGAAAGAGAAATCTTAATTTTTTGTGGGGCTGTGGAAAGATGGCGAGATCGCGGAACTCTTGGGTACCCGTGTTTCAAAGTCGGCGATTGAGCGAAAGTTCAAGATTCCTCGGACTCTTTTGGTGGATTTCGTTCAGAAACGTGGTATCCAGTCTGAACCATGACCGGCTGACAGCATTCTCAAAGCACTTCTAAATGATTGGATGGCTGATTTGAAAAAGCGTCTTAGAGTCAAAAGTACATTCTGTCCCTGCGGCAGTGGAAAACCTAAAGCCAAATGCCACAAGGATTTGAATCGTCATCAAATTAGGAATGTAATTAAATATGACATTTTCGATGTAAAAACGGGACACTTCGTCACCTTCGGTTCTTATTATCGATACGAGCCATTAAAAACCAATACATACAAATGTAAGATAAGGTTCATTAAAGCCATAACTCCAGCAGGAATGATAGTTTACCCACTTCTGATTACTCATGGAAGTAAATCCCTGCGACCCCTAACCATTGATGGACTTAGTTTTTTCGAAGAGAATGGGACCATTTATCAAATCATCCATTGCACGATCACCCCTATCGCAGGGGCTACTATTCTTATAAACATGGAGGATGCCATAGTAAGTGGCTATGGGAAGTCTATTGCTGATTGCACCATTATGGCTGGAGGAAATCCCTTTCAATCACTGTATGCATTAGAAACAAAGCATAACGCCATTGCTCTGTATCATCATACGACTGCCAACAATAAGCGCCTGATAATTGAATCTGGAAAAATGAAAGCAAGTAATTGGAATCTCAGAGGGACTCGTGAACTTAGTGCCCACGGATGTGTATACCTCACTGACCTTGACCAAATTCTGGACTCATTTGATCTCCAACAAATAGCAATGACCGCTCAAGGCACAAAAATGTTTGTCTGTACAGACTCAGGGAACGCAGAAGAATTGCTGGTGTATCGGGATAGTGTAGGGAACAGGACTGAGTCCTTGAAAATTTGGATCGATCCGGATCTGTTGTCACCAAACCCTTTAATTCTGCACGACCCAGCAGGGGATTCCGAAAATGACTTTTCATGGTGGGAAGTATTTTTGCCCTCAATCTTTAGAGTAGTCGTAGCAAAGGGTGAATTTCTTCCCATTAGTTTTTATTCGACCAGCAACGACTTCCATATGGTAAGGAATGAACACTATATTGAGGAGAATGGCTTCATTGCAGGGCATGGAAATGATATCGAAAGTCTGAAGCGGATTTCGGCAGAGGAACATGCTGGCGAGATGATCCGATCTGGCAGGATCAGTCCAGCCGATTACGGATTGCCCGATCCCAAATGGCTCAAAACTTGGGAAAAGAACTTGGCTTCCATTGTTAAGGACAGAATGGAGCGGCAAATCTTTTGAGGTTTCGTCCACATATGATTGAAACACGTCCTGTCATCCCTCGGTTCTGCCTTTAGAGGAGATCGTTCAAATCGTAGATAGCCTCTTTACAGAATCTAGACCGATTTCATTCACATGAGGTCTTTATTAAAATGCTAAAAGAACCAGTTCTGAAAGCGGCGGAGTTCAAAGGTGATTTGAAAGCGTTCCTGAAAGAGTTTCGCTTTCAACCGAGTCTCACAGAGAGGTTAGATCGGCTAGACGATACCGAATTCAGTCAGGATCTGGTCAACGAGATCGTGCTGTGGAAAATAAATCGTTACGTTCGGCTGACACGAAGTCTTATGAAAGAATTAGACGATCTTAGAACCCTCTCACAGGGTGAACACCGTAAATCCAAATCAGTCCTAAATCGGCTTTTGAACACCCACGGGGTCGATTTGCCAATGGCATCCACTCTTCTCCGATTTCGGAATCCTGATGTCTTTCAGATAATTGATCGTCACGCTTTCCGTGCCGTTTATGGAATCCCTTTCAAACTCTATACAGCGACCTCCACTGAACGCAAGATGGATACCTATTTTCAGTATTTGGAAGAATTATTGAGCCTCTGCCTGTCCCGCTCCCTTGAGTTCAGGACCGTGGATCGGCTGCTATACATTTTTGACAAGAAAAAGAGCGGCTCTCTCACTTCGCGGGTCAAATAGGATCGCCTGTGGTAAAACGTTCGCTGGAAATGGAGAAAGTGAAAAACCCCGAATAGAATTGGAATCACGACCATGCCCGTGATCAAAGAAATTCTGCTCAAGGATATTCCAGAAAAAATAATCAAAGATGCGATGGAAGACCTTCGCCAGTACAGCGTCGGTTTTGCGAAGATACTCGATTCACCTAGCGGACAGGATGCCGTGCTGCTTGGCTCTGGCACTCTTGTTTCAGTCGGTTCAACACGTGCTGTCTTAACCGCCCACCACGTTTTGTCAGTCCTTCCGACCAAAGGAAGGTTGGGACTCGTCCTCACAGACACTCAAAAGGCGACCACTTTCGATACTCAGGGCATGGTTTATCTGAAAATTGCCCGTGGCATTGTCGATGCTGATGGACCTGACTTGGGTGCAGTCATTCTGGCTCCTTCAATTGCTGGTACTGTGGGAGCACAGAAGGCATTTTATAACCTTGATCTACGGCGGGAACAAATGCTTCAGTCGCCACCGGACCTGCGAAGCGGCTTTTGGTTCATCAATGGATATGTTGATGAGTTCACCATGGAAGGAAGAGGAGAACACAGTGGCAAGATTAAACGTTTTTACAATCTCAGTGGCGCGGGGGGACCAGAAGGACCAAACATAATCGGAGATTTTGACTTCTTCGATTTCCCAATAACCGACAGATCGTGTGTCCCAGAAAGTTTCGGGGGCATGAGCGGCGGCGGTCTATGGCAGGTACCGCTTAAACTCGATGCTGACGGGCAGATAAAGAATCAACCTCCTCTGCTCTCTGGCGTTGTTTTTTATCAAGAGCCTACCACTGACACGATCTGTGGCGTTAAGTGCCATGGTCGCCAGAGTGTCTATCGTGTCGCCTATGACTCTATCCAAAATTTGCCGCCGCACAGGTAAACTTTTGCAAAGAACCATCCCATGAGTACGGCTAGATTCGGTTCTCATGGCCGGGTCTATCCCTTCCTGCAGGTTCAGGATGACCTCGTTCCCATTTTTTATCGGGGGCACCAAAACTTCGGGATCTATGCGCGAGTTCTGAGCGTTTCCGGGTTTCATGGGTTTTGAAAGAAGAAGTTAATTTCTGGTGGGATAGTGAAACGATGGCAGTTTCAATGGACACGGATATTGGAAAAACGACAGATCGCAAGGATCTCTGTTTAAGGTTCAACTCCAGTGACAGGATTATTCTATTATAATAAAAAATGCGGGTTTTTCGATTTTCTGAAAGACCCGCAAATCCTTACTGGTTCTTGATCGGGACGACTGGATTCGAACCAGCGACCTCTGCGTCCCGAACGCAGCGCTCTACCAGGCTGAGCCACGTCCCGATCTACTTTCCGTCCGGAATACGTACTGAAACTGCTTATATCTTGCCCGGGGTTTCCGGATCGCACGATCTAACCGTGCCGCTTATTTAACAAAATTCCCCTACCCTGTCCACATCCTTTTGGATTGACAAAAACCCTGAGATCGATCTCACCGGAGCAATGCAGGATGCAAGTCGTACTGGAGGCGCAACAATTCATTATCTTCCAGTTAGTGCCCATCCGGAAACTCCGGAGTACACACTAGCGGTTTCCGATTCGGATTTTTTGACCTGGAAGAAAGGCATCCTTCGTCCTGGCAAGGAAATCGAGGGGTTGCGCGGAGGCGTACATTCTCGTACGCCGCACAAGAAACCACGAAGATTGACACCGCCAGGGCGGAAAAGGACCCTTTCCGGATGGAAACTAATTGATAGTTCCGCTGTAAAGCTCCAACCGCAAGCTCTCTAAGTCGGACGGCGACCCGTTTACCAACTTCACCTCGAATGCTGAATGCCTATAGAAGACCACGTTCAGGCAGCCATACTCCTGATCGATTCTAAAAAGATATTCAAGAGACCGCCCAAGCGCTTGGGACAAAATGATGCGATTGACGCCTGCGTGTCCAACAATGAGGACGTTTCCACGCGCGGAGGTCAAAATTTCATAGAAGGCAGGAATGACTCGAAAGGAGCAGTCGAGAAAGCTTTCTCCAGCCGTGGGGCGAAAGTGAACGATATCCAGGCCCCTTGCATGGAATTCTTCAGGGTGCTGCTTCCGCACTTCATCAAAGGTCAGCCCTTCCCATCGGCCCAGCGAGATTTCACTCAGGCCGCGCTTTGGAATACATGAAATATGATGCGGTTTGGCGATGATTTGCGCCGTTTCGACGGACCGTTTCAAATCACTGCAGAAAACTGCAGAAAACGGCACGTCCCGTAAGCTTGCCGCCAATCGCCCGGCCTGCTCGGAACCTTCTGCATTCAACGGAAGGTCCAACTGCCCGATGAAGCGTTTGGGATCGGCCGGGGATCGAATGGCGCCGTGCCGCACCAGGTAGATCGTCCTATGGCTGTCCATGGACGCGGCCCTTATGCTCCGTTCGAAGCGGCGAACGATATCGCCCACCGGCTGCCCAAGGAGGGCTTCGATGCGCTTGCCGATGTTTTTTGCCTCATCAAAGCGACTTACGATCTTCTTTAAGATGTGGGGCCGATCGGCGTAACGGCTCATGGACCTCTCGAAACGCTCCTCCAGGGAGACAAGCCTGTCTTCCTCAACGCATTTGTCGGCAAAGTAGATTAGGTCGGCCTCATCCACGGATGGACCGTGCGACTGAATATCCATGTGTTTAGCCACAACGGCCCCCACGCGCGGATAGCCCATCTCGGCAATAAGCCTCGCTCCAGCCCCGGCATGGTCCGGCTGCCCCCTGGCAATATCGTGGAGTCTTCCGGCCGCAACGATCAAGGGAAGGCCTAACGCGAGACCGGCGCGATTCAAAAGCACTGCGAGCGTCCGTGCAAGCTCGGCGACCACCCTGGAATGGGCGGTCACCTGCCAGGAAACTTTTAACCCCGAGCAGACGGCATCGCATTCTTCCTCAGTCGGAATGCTCTCCCTTGACCGGCGGTCCACCAGTATTCGGTAATCCGACGGAGTATCGCAGTCCAGGAGAATGTTTTCGTCCGGGACGTCCACATCTATGCTGTTGTGTTCATAGCGGCCAAGTAGAGCGCGCAGTCCTCCGGGGTAGTCAGGTGGGGCATTTTCATTGAGATAAGCTGCCGGGATGAGTGGAGGATGTCCTCGCTGCCCGTTGAAACGCGGGTAGATAATCTTTGGATCGTCCCGATTGTAAACACCAAGGAGCGCTCGGATCGTTTCAGAGTTAACCAGCGGAATATCGCAGGGAAGAAGGAAGAAGGCGTCCACGTCGGGTTCAAAGCTCTTGATCCCAGCCAGCACGGAGGAAAACATCCCACTGTCGTATTCAGCGTTGAAAATCCATTTGACGCCCAAAAGCTCCAGAACGGGCGAAAGTTCATCGGCCCTGTGTCCGACGACCACCCTCACGTCCGCAATTCCAGCCCGGAGAAATCGTGCGACGGCTTCCTCGACCAAGGTGCGGGTCCCAAGGGGCGCTAAGGGCTTGAAGCTTCCCATCCTGGAGGAATAGCCGGCGGCAAGGACCAGCGCGACGATTCGAGGGGTCTTTCTCATCAGAGTTTTCCGGCCCTGGCCCGAATGAGTTCCGCCACGATGCTCACGGCGATCTCTTCGGGCGTTTCGGCCCCGATGCCGAGGCCGATGGGGGAATGTACCCGTTCCACATCAGCGCGGGTGAACCCCTCCTTGAGAAGCGCTTCATAAACGGCGTCGCGTTTTCTTCTGCTCCCGATCATTCCGATGTATCCGGCTTTCGTCGCCAGGGCTTGGCCCAAAACGGTCTTATCGTGGGCGTGTCCCCGCGTCACGATCACCAGGCAGCTCTCCTCGTCGATATCCAGCCCGTCCAGAGCCGTTTCGAATGAATCGGGAACAATGACCGCGTCTGCGGATGGAAACCGCGCGTGGTTCGCAAACTCCTGCCGGTCGTCGAGGACGGTGGTTCTGAATCCCACGAGCTTTGCCAGGGGAGCCAATTCCCTGGCGATGTGCCCCGCCCCGAAGATAAAAACCGACCCTTCCTTCGACAGGGGTTCGACGAGAAAGTCCTCTTCGCCGTACCTCACCATATCAGGCTGCCTGCCGCCAAATCGGGCGGCGATTTCCCTCATCAGGACGCTATCCAGCGTTCCCTTAAGCGATCCATCTTTCCCCATGAGGCCACAGCCGGGGCGCTCGAAAACTTCCTCTTCTCCGGGGATGAGCGTAACGAGCAAGGCTTGCCGGTAAGCGCCCAGCGTAGCCGCTACATCTTGATAAAACCGGCTCTGAAAGGCTTCTGAAGCATCCACGAAGTGAATCAGGACCCGGACCTGTCCTCCGCAGATCATGCCCATTCGGGAGGCGTCCTCGGGGGTGAGCGTAAATTTCCTGACCAGGGTCTTGCGGTTCTCGAAAACCTCTGCGGCCAGTTCCTGAACCCGGGCCTCGAGGATGCCTCCGCCGACGGTGCCCAGGATGGAGCCGTCTGATCGAACGGCCATTCTGGATCCGGCAGACCGGGGCGCCGACCCTGAACGGTTGATGATGGTGGCGAGTACGAGGCTCTCGCCCTCGGATAGAAGTTTTGCGATACCTTTAAAGACACTCATGCAATCAACAGGGTTTGAGGTGAACGACAGGCAACCGTTCAAGCACCCTTGGCAAAGCCGCAGTCAGGGTACCTGCACTCCTCGCAATGGACGCACAGTCCTCCGTGCGCCAATCCGACGATATCCCTGCGCGTGATCTCTTCCCCGGCAAGCAGCCTGGGTAGTATCACATCGAAGATGCTCGTCTTGTTGTACATGACGCACCCCGGCAGACCAAGCAGGGGAACGTTCCCAAGATAGGCCAGCATGAACATGGCGCCTGGAAGAACCGGAGCGCCATAGGTAACCACGCGCGCGCCGCAATCCCGGATGGCTGCCGGTGTAACGTCATCCGGGTCCACCGACATCCCGCCCGTGACGATGATCATCTCGGCGCCCTGGCCTAAAAACGACCGGATCTCATCCACAATCCGCCCCCGGTCGTCGGACACAAAGGTTTGCCCCATGGCGCGGCACCCCAATTCACCGAGTTTTTCCCGCACGATGGGACCGAACCCGTCCTTGATACGGCCGTGGTAAACCTCGCTCCCGGTCGTAATGATTCCGGCTTTAAAACTCCTGAACGGCAGGACTTCGATCAGAGGTTGATGTTCGGAGCAGATACGCTCGACACGTTCGATCTTGTGTTCTTCGATGACGAGCGGAATCACGCGCGTTCCGGCAAGCACCTTGCCCCCGGCAACCCTTTGATGAGTGTGAAGGCTTGCGAAAACGATCTCTTCGACGTTGATCTCGAAGAGGGCCTCGATGTCGATCTTCAGCAGCCCGTCAACCGTCGCAGTAAGATCTACCTTGCCTTCCCTGGGCGCCGAGAGCGCGATGTTTCTCCCGGCCGCAGCGCGCGCAATCCGCTCAGCAGCCTCATTTTCATGGACAAGACCGCTATCGGATTGGATATCCCAGACAAAGATATGCTCTTTCCCCATGCTGAGCAGTTGCGGCACATCCTCCTCCCGGACGATGTGGCCCTTTCTAAAGGCAGGGCCCTTCATCCGGCCGGGGATAATCTGAGTTACATCATGACAGAGCACCATCCCTATGGCGCTCTGGACCGGGACCTTCTTCATAAAGTTCTCCTACCGCACTTCCCTAAGGTACTGAAAAATCTCACTCTCGCCGCGGCAGCACCTTCTTGCATCTCAACGACCCGCCCTTTTATGCCAAGTTACCTACAAAATAACTTTATTTTGATGCTTCGCGGGTGAGGCGGGCATCATGGGAAATTGCGTTCAAGATAAGGTGATTTGAGAGGGCATTAAGCCCTCCCTTACGGCATACCTTGGGACAGGTCGGTAGCGGCGGGGTTAATCCCCGCCCGATCTTGAACGCGACTTGGTATTATAACGTTCCTGATACTCAATTTCATAACAAGTTCCTCGAGTTTTTGCAAATAGGTACAGTTATACGAAAAGCGCCCGGAGCGGTTGCCCGTATCACGCGGTATTGCTGATAGTCAGGTGAGCATTGGTTACGGTTCGAACTGTTTTTGAGGCACGTCAATTCATACGGAGGGGCGCCCCACAATAATTTATATCCGTGGGATGTATTTGAGGGATTAATACCGAACAGCAGCGGCCTGTACTTCCCGATACTGAGATCGCGGAGGGTGGATATTTGGATATCCGCCCTCCGCTATCCGTCTTCCCGGACTCTATGCGTCAATACGGCTACCAGTTAAAAACCTTGTCCAGCTCTTCGTCCGGTACAGTGAATACTACGTTATGCGGCGCCAGCCGCTCGGTTTTGAAAAAACCAGGCAAGCGATCGTCCGCCTTGGTAAAACCTGCCCTCGCGTTGAAGTCCCGCTCGGTCTTTAAGACCTGCTTGCCCAGCGCCGCTACGTCATCGCCGGTCATGTTCAGCCCGTAGAAGGCATTGATCAGATCGATGAGCGCCTGAAAAGTCTCAGGTTGATCCAGAACCGCAAAGGCGATGAAAAGGCACATGCCGGTAGAGTCAACCGCCGCAGTGGCAATCTGGAGATTGCGCGAGAGTTCGATCTGCCCTTCGGGTTTGAGCGGATCGACTTTGCCTCCCACCCCTAAAATGTTTGCGGTCACGGCATACCCTGCGGTGTGATCGGCCCCCATGGTGCTTGTGGCGTAGGTTACCCCGATGCCCTGCACAGCCCTGGGATCGTAAGCCGGAAGGGCCTGCCCTTTAACTACCGGCACCCGCTCGACGCCGAAAACCCTCCCGGTCACCGCCGCCCCGCTGCCCAGAATGCGTCCAAGAGGCGTGCCCTGGCCCACTTCCTTGACAAGCCTGATGGCGCCTTCGGCGTCTCCGAACTTGAGAAGACCCGCTTCCATGGCAACCCCAATGGTTACCCCCATCTCGATGGTATCCAGGCCGTAGTTGTCGTCCAGAAAATCGAGCATCGCTATCGCATCCAGATCGCAGATGCCGCAGTTGCCGCCGTGGGCCCAGACGGTTTCATACTCCGGCTGCTTTGTCAGAAAATGGCCGTCCTTGTCGTTATAGGTTCCCGAGCACCTGATGACACATCCACGGTGGCAGCCGTGGGTGGCTAAACCCCCTCGCGCCGTTTCCGTCTCGGCCTCGGTCTCGCCGCTGATCTGGTTGGCCCCATCGAAACGGCCCTGCTTGAAGTTGTAGGTGGGATAGCCTCCAGCTTCATTGAGAATGTTGGTCAAAACGTTGGTGCCGTAGGCGGGGAGACCTTGTCCCGTCACCGGATGCTTCGTTAATCCCTCAACGAATTTCTTGTTGGCTTCCTTGTATTTCTCCGGGTCTTTGGGGGGGCGCATCTTCATGCCGGAATCGTCCAAAATTATGACCTTGATCCCCTTGGATCCCATTACAGCGCCCAATCCTCCACGTCCCGCATGACGGGTGGGCCTAAACTCCATGTCGGTGCAGGCCACCGTAGCCGCGACCAGTTTCATTTCTCCGGCAGGTCCGATGGAGATCATAGCCACGCCGTCCCCATACTCCGCTTTCATCTTTTCTGCCAGATCGTAGTTGGGCAACATCTTAAGACTGTTGTCCTTGATGATCTTTACCCCGTCTTTATTCACGTAAACCTTGTAGAGATCGTCAGTTTCCGGCTTGCCCTCCAGAACGATGGCCGCATAGCCCAGTCTTGCCATAACCTGTGCCGCCTGGCCGCCTGAGTTGGCTTCCTTGATACCGCCTGTGAGTGGACTCTTGGCGCCAACCGAAATCCGTCCGGACATGGCGGCGATAGTGCCGCTCAAAATACCGGGGGCAATTACGAGCTTGTTCTCGGCGCCCAAAGGATGGCAAAGGGGCGGCACCTCTTTGGCCACCAGAGTGGACGTCAGCGCTCGGCCTCCCAGTCCCGCATACTCTCCAGTTGGGACCTCAGTTGCCTTCGGCCCTCCAGCAGCTCCCGAGTCGATCCTTAGAATCTTAATCATAAGTTTTCTCCCTTGAACCAGATGGACGCTAGTTAAAAACACCTCTATAAGTTACGGCGTTATGCTCCTAATGACACTACGGTAAGACTTCTTACCAGACTAGTAAATTATGCCTGGCGCTATATATGCCGAACTACAGTATTAGAAAAGCCACAGCGTTATGCCTATCATGACACTACGGTAAGGCCTCTCATTCGGAATAATAAGTTCCGCTGGGCGCTTCACATGCCGAAATACACTATTGATTTGGATTGTGTAGAAAAAGTTCGTGGAACACCCAGCAAGACTAATCAATAATATAATTTAACGTAATGAAACAGTCAAGCGATCAATCAATGGGGTTCGCCCGGCGCTTGCAGGAAGGATCTCAAACCGAAGTGGCAGGACTAATGATTTGAAGAACAATATACGTTGAACTAATCCATTTACCACCCAGCAGTTCGGCCGGGGGTAGCGGGACACCGTCCAGTTTTGCTTCCAGTACCGCGTCTTCCAGCAGTTTGCGCCTGTTCGACAGGAAGTCCTCCAAATCCGGCCTCTTAACAAGGATCCCTCCATGCAGAAGTCCGGGCCCCATTTCATTCGCAATCGTGTTAAAGAGCTTCAGCCTGAGCGCGTGCATAGTATCATCGGTACGGTGAGGGACCTTTACCGGGGAGGTCCTGGATCGGAGAGCTAAAATAGGGCTTCCTTTCCGAAGAATTGCTCCTGCAAGCCCCGGCATTGCGGCAGAAAGGGCTATCACGGAGTCGCCTTCGACAATTGCACAATCCAGATCGTCAACAGCGCTCCCATCGAGGAAAACGGTCTGCACCTTCTCTTCGAGGTATTTACGTGAAAAACCGGCCTCCTCCAAAACCTCAGATAGGGGCAATCCCGCCCTGCTCCTGAGATAAACTCCCTTATGAAAAATCGCAACGAACCCCGGCTCCTGACCGGACTTCAATTTTAGGCAAAGATGCTGAATAGATTCAACCACGTCGTTAATCCAAAGGGTTTTTGTGCAACTCAGCAGGGGTGGCTGACAGTTTATAACCTAATGATGCATCAACTTGACCACATCTGTGCCTTCTGCATGGCTACGCGCTCGGTCGCCGCTTCTGCTCAGTCCTCCGTGGCGCGTACAACCCGGCGAAACACCACTCCAAGATTGCCCAGCGCCGGGCCGGAGGGCCGCGTACAACCCGGCGAAACACCACTCCAAGATTGCCCAGCGCCGGGCCGGAGGGCCGCGTACAACCCGGCGAAACACCACTCCAAGATTGCCCAGCGCCGGGCCGAAGGCCCTCAGTCCTGATTCTCCGAGGACGCCTATCCGCCTCCAATCGGAGGGAACAGAGCAACCCGCTCGTTTCCGGAAAGAATGGAATCCCAATCGGCGGCAACACCCTCGATCATGATCAGTTTTACTTCATTTTCCGGAACTCGAAGCTGCCTGCACAAATCGCGGACCGTCGAAGCCTGCTCGATGCTCACTTCATATCCGGTCTCACCATTGTAGCCGGGGATATATCTCCTCAATGTAGCCGAGAGCATTAACCTTATGGCCATTGGATAAGCTCCGTTTTTAACTTCAAAAACGCATGTCCATTCCGCTTTGGATCGTTAATAAGTATTTTAACATTAGAGCAATTCTGGATTCAAGCCGTGCTTGGGGCGCAACAGATCATTATCTTCCATTTAAATAAGACAATCGCCTTGAAGCAATTGCTTCGGGGCAAAATCGCAGCAACTCATGTTTCGTTGGGACGCCCTAAGCCATGAAAAGGTTTATGGGCCGTAGGTGCGGGTGCTGAACCATTTTATCCACCCCGCTACGCTCCTTCATCCGTGGTTCAGCCTAAAGCTTATCGAAGAAGGGAGCTGAATGTGTTCGTCTCTATCGCCCTTGCCGGCGCTTTTCTGATAGTCCTTGTGCTGTGGGAGGCGTTCGAAACCATCATTTTTCCACGCCGGGTCACCCGGCGGGTCCGGCTGACCCGGATTTTTTACCGGGTGACGTGGCGCGCCTGGAGACGGATTGTATACCTGATTTCATCCAAACACCTAAGGGAAAACTTATTGAGCATTTACGGACCGCTTTCCCTGATAGTGCTCCTAAGTTTGTGGGCATGCACGCTAATCGTGGGTTTTGGGCTTCTGCATTGGGGGTCAGCAGCCATATCGGAAGACAGGAGAAGCTTCATCACAAACCTCTATTACAGCGGAACAACTTTCTTCACGCTGGGGTTGGGCGATGTGCGGCCGCTCACGGCTTTCGCACGACTGCTGACGGTAGCAGAGGCGGGAACGGGGCTTGGTTTTCTGGCGATAGTAATCGGCTACCTGCCGGGTCTGAATAACTCCTTTTCCAGGCGTGAGGTCAACATTTCTCTTCTGGATGCCCGCGCCGGGTCGCCGCCCACCGCAGCCGAAATACTGCACAGGCATAATGACGAGCACGGCATGGAATCGATCCGGCAGCTATTGCATGAGTGGGAAAGATGGTCTGCGGAATTGCTCGAAAGCCACCTGTCATATCCGGTACTGGCCTTTTTCAGGTCTCAACACGATAACCAGTCATGGCTCGCTGCGCTCACGTCTATTCTGGATGCAAGCGCGTTGGTAATGGTTGGCCTGGAAGGGGCCTGCGTGCGCCAGGCACAACTGACTTTCGCCATGGCGAGGCACGCTGTTGTGGATCTTTCGCTGATTTTCGGAGTTACGCCCCGATGGCCGGAGCCTGACCGCCTCCCACCCGCTCAACTGACCAACTTGAGATCCAGATTAATTGCGGCAGGTTTGCGGCCCAAGGCGGGAGATGAAGCGGATCGAAGGTTAATGGAACTGCGCACCATGTACGAACCTTTTATCTTTGCCCTCTCAACACATTTTCGTCTGCCTCTGCCGCCGTGGGTCCCCGAATCCGCCGCTGCCGACAACTGGCAGGCCGGCGTATCGACTCCGGAACGTGGCTGGATAAGGGCTATCTTGCCACGCAGAAGGGGTGAGGGCCACTTTTAGTGCTCCCCTTAACCATTCACCGCAAGACGCGGCGGGCTATCTGCGGGTGGCCCTATGCGCTTCTGCGTCAGACCATTAAGCACCTCGTTTAGCCTGGAGTTATGGCTGGCTCGCGCTAGTGTGCTATAATCGAAATTGAGATAATCAAGATTCCTGTAACTTAGAAACAGACACAAAAATGATTGAACTTGAAGTCGAAAACCAAAACGGGTCCGCTACGCCTGATATCTACGATAATCTCGCCCAATCCGGGAAAACAGCGGCCTCAGATGGTGCCGAAGGTTTGAGCGGCCAAGTTGGCGGGCGGTCCGACAGCCCCCCCGACCTTGCGGGCCGGATATCCACATTTCCGCACCTGCCCGGCATATACATGTTCAAGGACGCAGGCGGTACCATCCTTTACATCGGAAAGGCCCGGGATCTGAGGAAACGGATCGGCAATTATTTCCGGAGTGCCGACGCGGTGGATATCAAGACCAGGATAATGCTCGCCAAGGCCGCCGATGTCGAATACTCCATTACATCCTCCGAGAAAGAAGCGCTGCTGCTCGAGGCAAGCCTCATAAAGAAACACCGCCCGCGTTACAATGTCGTGCTTCGCGACGACAAAAATTACCTCTCGATACGGATCGACCCTCGTGACCCCTACCCCAGGCTGGACATAGTACGGCGATTTCAAAAAGACGGAGCGGCATACTTCGGCCCCTATCCGTCGGCTCGAGCGGCCCGCGATACCCTCAAGTACCTGCATCAGCTTTTCCCGCTGAGGCTTTGCAAGGGTAAAAAGCTCATCCCGCGGGAGCGTCCCTGCCTCAACTTTTCAATGGGGCAATGTCTCGCCGCCTGTGCAGGCAAAGTTTCCCGGGAACAGTACATAAAGATGGTCGAGGAGGTGGTGCTCTTCCTGCAAGGAAAGACCGACATCCTTCAGAGACAACTCCAAAAAAGGATGCAGGAGGCCTCCGAAGCTCTACAGTTCGAACTGGCCGCCTTCTACCGCGATCGGCTGCGAAATGTCGCCGCCACGATCGAAAAGCAGCATGTCGTATCCGACCGCTTCCGCGACCAGGACGTGCTGGGCATCCACCAGGAGGAAGACCGAAGCGAACTGGTAGTTCTATTTATCCGGCAGGGAGTGCATTCAGGCCAGAGGTCGTTCGACCTCAAGGAGGCCCGGGGGGATCGCCATGAGCTATTGTCGGCCTTCATTCATCAATACTACTATGAAGGCGCCGTCATTCCCGATGAGGTGCTCGTTCCCTTTTCGCTCGATTCCGAAACGGTTCTCTCAGAATGGTTATCTGAAAAGAAAGGAAAACGCGTGAGGATCTGGGCGGTAAAAAGAGGCGTCCGGAAGCATCTGCTCGATATGGCGCAAGCCAACGCCCGTGAGGGATTCATCAGCCGCAGCCGCTGGCGGAGGCGGGATACGGCGCTAATAGACGGTCTTCAGCGCCTACTAAAGCTGCCGAGAACCCCCGCCCGAATCGCGTGCGTGGACATCTCCAACATCCAGGGACACCACGCTGTCGGGGCGCTTGTTGTTTTTGAACATGGACGCCCGGATAAGAATTCCTACAGGCGCTACCGCATAAGACTAAAGAACGAACCCGACGATCCGGCTATGATGGCCGAGGTAATAGGCAGGCTTATCGAAAACGACCGCGAACTTTACGCAACCCTTGATCTGCTTCTTCTCGACGGCGGGAAGGGCCAGTTGAACAAGATCGTGCGTCTGCTGGAGCAACTCGGGACTTCTGAGCCACTCCCGGTCGCCTCCATTGCCAAGGAGCGCGAATCAGACATAGGCGAGAAGGGAAAAGGGCTATACGAGAAAATCTATCTGCCCGGTCGGAAGAACCCGCTTTTCCTGCACCGCAATCCGGACATTCTACACCTGCTCCAGCGAATACGAGACGAGGCTCACAGGTTCGCAATATCGCACTATCAAAACGTTCACAGGGTCTCGCTTCTCACCTCGGCGCTGGACACCATTCCGGGAATAGGCCCCGTCAGAAGGCAGATGCTCCTCGAGCGCTTCGGCAGCCTGGAGGCAATCCAGGAAGCCCCGGCCATGGAACTCGAAAGAGCTGGCCTACCCCAGACGGTGGCGCAGAACCTCATTCGTGTTCTTTCCGAAATTGAAAGCAGGGCGATTTTACAGGATAAGGAAGTTAGGGATTGATTAGACCTTCAATTGGCTTTTGTAGCGGAACTTCACAAATAATACCAGTCCGGCAAGCAGGGCCGCCACTATGACAATATCGACCTGATGGGAATAGAGCAGAACAAGGTCCCATCTCTCACGGAGGTACATCCCGCAGATGAGGAGGAAAGAATTCCACATGGTCGCACCGGCAAGGGTCGTCATGAGGAAAGGAAAAAACTTCATTTTACCTGTCCCGGCTGGAACGGAGATAAGATGTCTGACAACGGGTATGAACCGGCTGATGAAAAGAGTCAGGGTCCCTTTGCGGCGGCTGAAAAAATCCTCTGTCCACTCAAGATCGTGCGGGTTGAGAAGCAGGTATCTGCCGACCTTGAGCACGAAGGGCCTCCCTCCGTAGTAGCCCATCGCATACGAGATTGCCGACCCGGCTACCGAACCGGTGCTGGTTGCAACAATAGCGGCCCAGAGGTTCCATTTGCCATCGGCAACCATAAATCCGACGAAAGGCATCACCGCCTCGCTTGGAACCGGGGCGATCATGCTCTCAAGTGCCATCAGGAAGGCCGCGCCAAAATAGCCGGTCCCATGAAGACACGATATTGCGCAATTCGATATCAGGTTTGTCAGCATCCAATTCTTTCTTCTTTTTTTCCCGTCAGTGAGTCAACGCCAACCGATTACGCCCGGTATTCAAAACAGATTTCGGCGCAAATTACCACAACATTCTTCCAAACACCCATTCAAGAATAGACTAAACGATGAAAGAAAACGAAATAATCCGTTACCCCATCGAAGATTCGATCGACCTGCACACCTTCAGGCCAAACGAAGTGAAAGACCTTTTGAACGACTACCTGGAAGCCGCGAGAGAGAAGGGATTCGAGGAAGTTCGAATAATTCACGGGAAGGGCGTGGGGGTCCTGCGCCGCACAGTCCATGCGGTCTTGAAGAGCCATCCCATGGTGATTTCGTTCAGTGAGGCCGGCCCAGAGGCAGGTGGCTGGGGCGCAACGATTGCCGTGCTCAGACAGGAGCGGACCTAGTTTCGTAAACGTTCACCACAGAGACACAGAGGGCACAGAAAAAACCAAAATCCGATAATATCAACAGGGGCCTCAGCACTTTAAAATACCCATTTGTGTTAATCCTGTTAATCCTGTAAATCCTGTCAAAGCTTTTCTCTGTGCTCTCTGTGCCTCTGTGGTGAACTTGTACTCAATGACTCGCTTAGGCACCCTTGTTATAGCTTCCGAGGAATTTGAAAAACTCGGTCTTTTCCACCAATTCAGCCAGAATGTGTCTCCGGCTCTCTTCGGTCACATCGGTTTCCAAATCCACATAGAACAGGTACTCCCATGGCCTGCTGTGGATCGGCCTCGATTCTAGTTTGACAATGTTTATATCGTTTAGTGCAAAAATCCGGAGCGTCTCGAACAAAGCCCCCGGCTTGTCGCTTACCGAATAGATCAGGGAGGATTTGTTTTGAGGGCCTGGAAGAGATTCATTCCTGGATATAACCACGAATCGAGTGAAATTCCGGGGATTGGTCTCTATGCCCTCCTTGAGAATCGCCAGCCGCACAACCTGATCTGCCCCTTCGCCGGCTATGGCAGCCTCTTTGGGATCGGAGCCCTCTTTTACCCTTCCAACGGCCGTGGCAGTATCTTTACAAGCTATCAAGTCCCAGCCGGGATTTTTTGCCAGATACTCCCTGCACTGCTGAAAAGCCTGAGGATGGGAGTAGATTCTTTCCAATCCTTCGATCGACGCGTCTGCCTGCCCTAACAGATTATGCTTGATCCTCAGGGTCAACTCACCCACAATTTTGAGGTCAAATTCGAGCAGCAGGTCATAGTTCTCATGAATGCTGCCCGTAAGGCTGTTTTCGACAGGAACAACGCCGAAGGCCGCCTGTTCGCTGTCCACCAGATCGAAGACCTCTCTGAATGAGGAACTGTTCCGCAAAGGGACCTCATTGCCGAAAAACTGCGTGCATGCTTTGTGAGAAAAAGAACCGGGCACGCCGCTGTAGACAACCGTTGCAGGCGCCCTGCCCTCGCCCCGGCGCGGTCGCAGGACAGCAGCTTTGTCGAGGTAAGCGTAATCGAGCTGTTTTCCTACAACCGGAGCAATTACGTACAGGTCTCTCATGAGCTGCTCGAACTGTTCCGGATACAGGCTCTGGGCCCCGTCGGACAAGGCTTTGTCCGGTTCGGTATGCACTTCCACTATGAGCCCATCGGCGCCCGCAGCTATGGCTGCGCGGGCCATGGGACTGACTTTTTCCCTGATTCCGGTGGCATGGCTCGGGTCCACTATAATCGGCAGGTGGGTAAGCTTCTTTATGACGGGAACCGCCGTAAGGTCCAACGTATTTCGCGTGTAACGCTCGAATGTTCGAATTCCGCGCTCGCACAGGATAACCTGGTCGTTTCCCTCCGATAGAATGTATTCGGCGGACATGAGCCATTCCTCAATAGTCGCCGACAATCCCCGCTTCAAAAGCACAGGCATGCCGATTCGGCCAACGGACTTCAGCAGTTCGAAGTTTTGCATGTTTCGAGCCCCGACCTGGACAACATCGACGTATTTCATCATCAGGTCGGCCTGGCTCGGAGAGGTCATCTCCGAAACGATGCCAAGCCCGGTCTCTTCCCTTACCTCACTGAGTATCTTGAGCCCCTCCTCGCCCAAACCCTGGAACGCATAGGGCGAGGTCCTCGGCTTGAATGCTCCGCCCCGGAACAGCACTGCCCCGTGTTTGCGCACGGTGCGCGCAATGTCCAGAGTTGTCTTCATGTTTTCAACACCGCATGGACCGGCGATAACTACCAGGCGGTCCCCTCCTATGGCGACATCTCCGACTTTTATGATGGAAGCAGCGGGGTGCAGTTCGCGGCTCACCAGCTTGTAAGGCTTGGATATGGGAACGGCCTTTTCCACGCCTGGCAACGATTCATAATATGCGCTTTCCCTGTACATCTTGCCGACAATTCCAAGGACTCGTTCTTCCACCCCTCCTATCTCCTTCACCATATGGCCCTCGGATCGAAGCACGTCTTTGAGCCTTTGAATTTCTTCCTTCGTTGTTCCTTTTCCAAGTACGAGAATCACGGCAAATCCTCCGGTCAGATTTTCAGTTGACTGCAATGAAAAAGCCCCGAGGAAAACTCCTCGGGGCTTAGTACTTAAGGGCTCCGGGGAAGATTCCTGCTCCACCCTGGGGCCTTTTTCGGTAAGCTAATATCCCGGGTGAACGCTCCTGAAGAAGAAAAAAAAGAAGCCCGAAAAAAACAAAAAAACAGGCCCATCCGGTAGACGCCGGCCACCAGGAAAAGAGCGTATATCGGGAAACAGTTGTTTATTCATAGAGAACCCTTTTTGATGTCCAAACGAAGCATAGAAAATCTGCCGGATTTTGTCAATCCCCATCCGACATCCCCCATCCCGACACTTTCGAGGGTGAGCATTTTACCAATAGTTCACCGTCTTCCGGTCCTGCGATTCTTTTTCGAGAGGCTCTTGCAACAGTCCACCGCAAGCTCGGGAGGCCTCGCGAAGCAAGACCTTTACACCATTGCAGCTTGACTTTCTGATGCGCTTAACATTTGGCTTGCCTCCAAACGCACCACGTTTAATGTCTGTGCGTTCTGCACGGCTGCGCGCACGGGGTCACCGCTTTTATCAAGTCAGCCGCATTTTTTTCGAACAAGGTGTTATGCGAGTCTATCATAAGAGGTATAATATAATTCCAGCATGCGGGGAGGAGGGCACTGGATTTCGAAGGGTAATCCCGTTGCCGGATGACTAAAGCAAAGACGTTCGGCATGCAAATGATAGCCGGTATCTCCGGGCAGTGTCTCCGGATCGTTGATGGTTCCTCCAGCCGCGTAGAGACGATCTCCCACCAGCGGGTAGCCTGCAAATGAAAGGTGAATGCGGATCTGATGAGGCCTTCCCGTCTCGATCCCGATCTCCAATAATGACGCGCCGCCCCTGCGCTCCAGGACGCTTACCCTGCTCAAGGCCAATTTCCCGCTCGGACAGACGGCATTGACAGTTCCAATCTTTGGATGTGGAACAGGTCCGATCGGCGCCTCGACAATGAAATTATCCTCAGCCGGGCAGCCGCTGGCAAGCCCCCGGTAGATTTTGGTCACTTCTTTTCGCCTCCAGGCCGCGCAAATACCCGATCTGGCCCTTGCGGTGCGTGCGAACAGGACCACCCCCGAGGTTCCCCTCCCCAGGCGGTGTAGCGGGTTGGCTTCAGGGTGGATTTTGCGCACAAGTGCAAGGAGTGTGTGTTCAAGAAAGCCGCCGCCGGGCAGTGTCGGCAGTCCACAAGGCTTGGCCACTCCAAACAGGTCTTCATCTTCATGGAGAATTGAATAAGTGAGCGGAGCATCCGGCTCGTCCCAGGGCGGGCGGCGCCACGCAAGCAACTGCCCATTTTTCAGAATGAAGCCGGGATCGATTCGCCGGTCGTTAATATATATTTGACCGGCCTCCAGACGGTCCTGCCAATCTGCGATCGAGGAATGGGCATATTTGCAGGCCAGGTAGGCCAGAACATTAAGGCCGTCACCTCGATTACTTATTTGCTCCCGATACTCGAATCCATTATTTAAAGCCAGTTTTTTTGCCTTTTCAACGAGTCATGCAGATACGGCTTTGAAATCTTTTGCCAGCCATGGGTTTTTCTACCCCGTTAATGTCAAGGGAGCAAGTTATAATCCGAATCGGATCTGAAACAATGGGTTTGCCCCGGGGTTTAATAAAGTGATATCGAAAGAACACAGGCAAGCCCCAATCGAAGCGGCTTTAAACTCACGGCTGAAAGGAAAACATGAACGAACACCACTTAGACTCCATATCCCGCGAAATCAATGTTCAGCCGCATCAGGTCCAGGCAACAGCCAGACTGTTGGAGGAGGGTGCGACTGTCCCTTTCATCGCCAGATACCGTAAGGAAGCCACCGGTTCCTTGGATGAGGTCCTCATTGCGGCCGTTCGCGACCGGCTGGAGCAGCTCGAATTGCTCGATAAGCGAAGGACCGCTGTTTTAAAGTCCCTTAAAGATCAGGGAAAGCTTACCGGCGAGTTGGAAAGCCGGATACTCCTGGCTGAAACACTTGCCGTGATTGAAGATATCTACCTTCCATTCCGCCCGAAAAGGCGAACCAGGGCCGCCATGGCAAGACAAAGAGGACTGGAGCCTCTGGCTGTTCAACTCTTTGAGCAAAACCCGGCCATCGATCCTTTTGTGGAAGCCGGGAACTTCATCAACCCCGAACAGGACACTCCTTCCGCAGAACACGCTCTTGCAGGGGCTCGCGATATAATTGCCGAATGGATAAACGAAAACTCCGATGCACGCGCAAAGCTCCGGACTTTATTTGTGAACAGAGCGCTTCTCCGGTCCAAAGTTGCGCCCGGAAAAGAGACGGAAGGCGTTAAGTACCGCAATTACTATGACAGGGAAGAATTGGTAACGGGAGCGCCGTCGCACAGGATGCTGGCGGTGTGCCGTGGTGAGAAAGAGGGCTTCCTGACAGTCCACATACGGCCTCCTGAAGATGAAGCTATGTCCTTGCTTGAATCCATTTTTGTGAAGAATGAGTCGAATGCCTCTCAGCAGGTCCGGGCTGCTGTTCGTGACAGCTATGGAAGGCTCCTCGCACCATCGCTTGAGACGGAAATCAAGCACGAATCCGAACACCGCGCGGCCAGGGAAGCTATCAGGATATTTTCCGACAATCTGCGCCATCTTCTGATGGAGCCTCCTCTGGGCTTCAAAAGGGTCATGGCTATAGACCCCGGCTTCCGCACCGGGTGTAAGCTGGTCTGTCTGGACCCTCATGGAAAGCTCATCCACAACGAGACCATTTACCCGCATTCCGGAGCGCAGTCTTCGGCGAAGGCTTCAGAGCGCATCCGCTCCCTTGCCTCTGAGTTCGCCACCGAGGCCATTGCCGTAGGAAACGGCACCGCTGGAAGGGAAACTGAATCCTTCATCCGAGGTCTCGGTCTTTCGGAAGAAATCAAGATAGTTATGGTAGATGAAAGCGGTGCATCCATCTACTCGGCTTCCAGCGCGGCCCGTGAGGAGTTCCCCGATCATGACCTGACCGTCCGGGGGGCGGTCTCGATAGGAAGGCGTCTTATCGATCCCCTGGCGGAACTGGTCAAAATCGACCCGAAATCAATCGGCGTCGGCCAGTATCAGCACGATGTCGATGAGACCGAGTTGAGGAAGGGCCTGGGCGATGTGGTGGTAAGCTGCGTAAACTCTGTCGGTGTTGAAATCAATTCGGCAAGCCCTCAACTCCTTGCTTATGTCTCGGGGCTCGGGGCTCAACTTGCCGAAAACATCGTCACGTACCGGGAGGATAAAGGGCCGTTTCGCTCAAGGGAGGCGTTGAGGAAAGTTCCCCGCCTCGGCCCGCGGGCATTCCAACAGTCGGCAGGTTTCCTGCGGATATCCGGTGGACAAAATCCGCTGGATGCCAGTGCTGTCCATCCGGAATCCTACCACATTGTGGAAAAAATGGCCGGGGACCTGGGGTGTTCTCCGGCCGGTCTGATACGCGACGCGTCTTTTCGGGGTAAAATCGACCCAGCGTTGTATGTAACAGAGCAAGCAGGCATTCCAACCCTGCTTGACATACTGCATGAACTTGCAAAACCCGGCAGAGATCCTCGCAAGACTTTTGAGTCGGTTTCCTTTGCACCAGGGATTGAGAAATTGGCCGATCTCGAGGCCGGCATGAAACTGCCCGGAATCGTAACCAATGTTACGGCTTTCGGCGCTTTTGTGGATATCGGGGTTCACCGGGACGGCCTGGTCCATGTGAGCGAACTCTCGGACAGATTCGTGAAAGATCCTCGACAGGTGGTTCAAGTACATCAAAAAGTTACCGTCACCGTTCTCGGTGTGGATCTGGAAAGGGGCCGCGTATCGCTTTCCATGAAATCGTCTTCAGTGCTCAAGACCTCGAAACCGGGAAACGCAGACCCCCCTTCTGAGATGGTAAGACACAACAAAGGACCCCGTGCTGAAAAAAATGGCGGGGTCAACAATCCTTTTGAAAGAGCCTTTAAAAAGCCCTGATTGCCGGGTGACCCCAAAAGAAGAATCTTACATTTTTGTGAGCTTACCTTACGCTTTTGTCGGGTTCCGGCTTTCTTGCGAGTTATCCATTTCTTAGGTCCATAATTAATTCATCTAATGATAACAGCCTGTTAATCAGCATCAAGTTCTGTTGGCACACCTCCTGCTCTAGAGTAAATGATAACGATCTCTATTTGATAGGAGGTTTCTAATGAGAAAGATTGCCATTTACGGCAAAGGCGGTATCGGCAAATCGACAACTACCCAAAACACTGTGGCGGGTCTGGCGGAAATGGGCAGAAAGGTAATGGTTGTGGGCTGCGATCCCAAGTCTGACTCTACCAGGTTGCTCCTGGGCGGGCTCGCACAGAAAACCGTGCTCGACACCCTCCGCACGGAAGGCGAGGACGTAGAACTCGACGACATCAGAAAAGTCGGTTTCAGCAATTCGATCTGTGTCGAATCCGGAGGTCCCGAACCGGGCGTGGGCTGCGCAGGCAGGGGGATCATCACATCGATCAACCTGCTCGAGCAGCTCGGGGCTTATGCTGAGAGTCAGGCCCTGGACTACGTGTTCTACGACGTGCTGGGCGATGTAGTGTGCGGCGGCTTCGCCATGCCCATCCGCGAGGGAAAGGCGAAGGAGATCTACATCGTGGTATCTGGCGAGATGATGGCCATGTACGCGGCGAACAACATCTGCAAAGGCATCGTCAAATTCGCCGAAGCCGGGGGTGTCAGGCTTGGCGGGCTTATCTGCAACAGCAGGCAGGTTGACAACGAGCAGGACATGATCGAAGCGTTCGCTGAGAAGCTGGGGACTCAAATGATTCATTTCGTGCCGAGGGACAACATGGTCCAGAGGGCTGAAATCAACCGCAAGACCGTGATCGAATTCGATCCGGCGCATTGCCAGGCGGATGTATACAGGACCCTGGCGCACAAGATCGAGAATAACGAGATGCAGGTCATCCCCAAACCGATGCATACCGATCAGTTGGAAAAGCTTCTCATCGAGCACGGGCTGGCCGGATAAGAGTTGCTCAAAGAGTAAGGAGAGATTCGCCATGATAATGATCAAATCGATTGTGAGGCCGGAAAAGGTCGATAATGTTCTTGCCGCCCTTATGGAGGCAGGATTTCCGGCGGTGACCAAGGTCTCGGTCGTTGGCCGAGGCAAACAGCGGGGCATAAAAATCGGAGAGATCACCTACGACGAAATCCCTAAAGAGCTCCTGCTCACCGTCGTAGACGACCAGGACAAGGACTATGTGATCAAAACCGTTATCGAGGCCGCCAGGACCGGTGCAAAGGGCGCATACGGAGATGGGAAGATCTTCGTCTCTCCGGTACAGGAGGTTTACACGATCAGCTCAGGTATCAGGGAGATGTCTTCAGGCGAAATTGAAGAGGTAGCGCTATGAAAGAGGTAATGGCCATTGTCCGCATGAACATGATGAACAAGACGAAAAAGGCCCTGTCAGAGGCGGGAATCTCCTCTATGACCGCCAGGGACGCGTTGGGCAGAGGCAAGGGCCTGGTTGATTACTCCCTGCTGAAAGGCGCGGAGAAAGGATACGAGGAAGCGATAGCCCAACTCGGCCACTCTCAGCGACTGATCCCGAAAAGGCTCATATTCATCGTCCTGCCCGACAACCTGGTCGATACGGCGGTAAATACGATAATCAGGGTCAACCGCACAGGAAAATCGGGAGACGGCAAGATTTTCGTGACCCCTGTCCAGGACTCCGTATGCGTCAGGACCGGAGAATGCGGCGAGACTGTTCTCGACGAATGTTAACAGCCTTTTGCCCAAAATGGAGAAACCGATGGCTGCAATGATCGACAGAAGAGCGGCGCTCGAGGACGGCGCAATCGACCCGAATGGAGTAAAAAAACAACTGATTGCCGCGTACCCGACCAAAGTCGCCCGCAAACGAGCGAAGCAGATAGTCATAAACAAAGAGGGCGAAGTACCTGAAATAGCGGCTAATACACGCGCCATTCCCGGCATAATCACCCAGCGCGGATGCGCTTACGCCGGCTGCAAAGGGGTAGTGCTGGGGCCGACCAGGGATTTCGTAAACCTCACTCACGGCCCGATAGGGTGTGGATTCTACAGTTGGCTTACCAGGCGAAATCAGACCAGGCCGTCTACTGCCGAAGACCCAAATTTCATGACCTACTGCTTTTCGACAGACCTTCAGGACGAGAATATCGTATTCGGAGGCGAAAAAAAGCTCAGGGCCGCAATCCAGGAGACCTACGACATCTTCAAGCCCAAGGCCATCAGTGTCTTTTCCACCTGCCCGGTCGGACTGATCGGCGACGACGTTCACACCGTGGCCAAGGAGATGAAAGAGAAGCTCGGCATCAACGTCTTCGCTTTCAGTTGCGAAGGTTACAAGGGAGTAAGCCAGTCGGCAGGCCACCACATTGCCAACAACGGCATATTCAAGCACGTTGTGGGGCTTGATGATACGGCGCCGAAGGAAGGCAAGTTCCGCGTAAACATGCTCGGAGAGTACAACATAGGCGGCGACGCCTTCGAAATCGACCGAGTTTTGGAAAAATGCGGGATCACCCCGGTGGCCACCTTCAGCGGCAACTCCACTTACGACCAGTTTGCACGCGCACACACGGCTGACCTCAACGCAATCATGTGCCACAGGTCCATTAATTACGTCGCAGAGATGATGGAGAAAAAATTCGGCATTCCCTGGATAAAGATCAACTTCATCGGCGCCAAATCCGCTGCAAAGTCCCTGCGCAAGATCGCAAATTATTTCGACGATAAGGAGCTTACCGCCAGGGTGGAGGAAGTCATAGCCGAGGAGATGGTGGAAGTGGAAAAAGTTCAGGCCGAGGTCAGGAAGCGGTGCGAAGGAAAGCTCGCGATGCTCTTCGTCGGAGGCTCCCGCGCTCACCATTACCAGGACCTTTTTGCGGAGATGGGCATGAAGACGATTTCCGCAGGCTATGAGTTCGCTCACAGAGATGACTACGAGGGCCGCAAGGTGTTGCCCGGCATAAAGATTGACGCGGACAGCAGAAACATCGAAGAACTCGAGGTGCATCCGGACCCGGACAGATACCGGCCCAGAAAGAGCGCCGAGCAGATCGAAGAGCTTGCCGCAAAGGGTTTCTTCTTTAAAGACTACGAAGGAATGATGGCCGAAATGGCCGAGGGGACCCTGGTCATAGACGATATAAGCCAGTACGAAACAGAAAGAATGATCGAAATCTATAAGCCTGCGATTTTTTGCGCAGGGATCAAGGAAAAGTACGCCATCCAGAAGAAAGGCATCCCGATGAAGCAGCTGCACAGCTACGATACGGGTGGTCCCTACGCAGGATTCAAGGGCGCGGTAAACTTCTACGAGGAAATCGACCGCATGGTGAACAGCAAAGTGTGGTCGTATCTGAAAGCGCCCTGGCAGACAAATCCCGAACTGGCCGCAACCTACGCGTGCCAATAATCGGCTGAAGGGAGAATAATCTCATGCTGCTTCGACATACACCAAAAGAGATCAGGGAACGAAGCGCCCTCACGATAAATCCGGCGAAAACATGCCAGCCGATCGGGGCGATGTACGCTGCGCTGGGCATTAACCGTTGCCTGCCCCACAGCCACGGCTCCCAGGGATGCTGTGCATACCACCGCAGCGCCCTGACCCGGCACTACAAGGAACCGGTCATGGCCTCAACGAGTTCCTTTACCGAAGGGGCATCCGTATTCGGCGGCCAGGCCAATCTCATGCAGGCAATAGATACGATCTTTACGGTTTATGATCCCGATGTCATAGCCGTCCACACCACCTGCCTGTCGGAGACCATCGGAGACGATATCCCGCAGATAGCGAGAAAAGCCGATGCCGAGGGAAAGATACCTAAAGGCAAGTTCGTCATTCACGCCAATACGCCGAGCTACGTCGGATCGCACGTAACCGGCTTTGCGAATATGACCAAAGCCATGGTCACTTATTTTTCCGAATCCAACGGGAAACGCTCGAAGCAGATCAACATCATTCCCGGATATGTCGAGCCGGCGGACATGGAAGAGATCAGAAGGATTGCCGGCCAACTGGGTATCAGGACGGTTATTTTCCCGGATACTTCCAATGTCTTGAATCGCCCTCAAACCGGGAAATTTGAAATGTACCCAAAGGGAGGCGTCACAGTCCGCGCCCTGGTAAGCACCGGTGACAGCAAGGCCACCGTTGCTCTCGGCCCGACCGCGTCATGGCCCGCAGCCCGCGCCCTGGACGTGAAATGCAACGTTCATTGTGAACTGCTCGAACTGCCCATCGGTCTTACGGCAACTGATTCATTCATCGATACGCTCAGGACCGTTGCGGGGGTCAGCGTCCCCGATTCGATCAACATCGAGCGGGGGCGGCTTCTCGACATAATCACCGACATGCACCAGTACTTCTATCACAAAAAGGTGGGGCTTGTAGGAGACCCGGACCAGCTCGTTTCCCTTACCGAGTTTCTCGTCTCGATCGACATGTGGCCCATCCACATTGTCACAGGCACCCCCGGCAAGGCTTTCGAGAGCAAAATCCGGGAGATCACAAGCGAAATTCCTCACCCGGTTAATGTCAAAGCAGGGGGCGACATGTTCCTTTTCCACCAGTGGATAAAAAACGATCCCGTCAACCTCATGATGGGCAACACCTATCTCAAGTACATCGCCAGGGACGAGGACATCCCCTTTATCAGGTTCGGCTTCCCCATCCTGGACCGTATCGGGCACAGCTACTTTCCAACCGTAGGATACATGGGAGGAATACGGTTGCTCGAAAAAATACTCGATGCGCTCCTCGACCGAAAAGACAGGGATTCCCCCGAGGAATCCTTCGAACTGGTTATGTAAGGCTTCGCGTTGAACCCAGAAGAGGGAGGTAGGGTGGGCCAAGCGGAGCGCGGCCCACCAATTAGGAGCGGGCCATACCCGCCATGAACTTCCAGAGACATCAAAGGATGACGAAAATGCAAAAACCTGACTGCCATATACTCGTTTGCGCCAGTTTCAGAGGCCTTGAAGCCAAGGGAAAGTGCATCAAAAAAGAATCGATGCAACTCATAACTTACCTCGAAGAGGAAATCGCAGACCGCGGCATGAACGCCATAGTCTCCAGCACGGGCTGCCTTAAGCTTTGCGAGGAAGGGCCGATCCTTGTCATATACCCCCAGGGATACTGGTACCAAAACGTGAGCGGCGAAAACGCAATTGATGAAATATTGGACGCTCTCGAGGAAGGCAAGCCCGCTGAAGGCTACCTCCTCTAAGGGGTTTTGAGTTTTTAGTTTTGAGTTCTCAGTTAACTCAAAACCAAAAATTACAACTAACAACTAACAACTGGAAAATCCAATGAGCGCCGTCGGTGCAGTAATCTTTGAGGAACGCGAGAACCAGATCCACAGAAAGGGCCGGGCGCCCTTCGACATGGACTGCAACCGGGAAAGCCTTGCCGGAGCGGTAAGTCAGCGTGCATGTGTGTTCTGCGGCTCAAGAGTCGTGCTCTACCCGATTGCGGATGCACTGCACCTGGTCCATGGCCCCATAGGCTGCGCGGCATATACCTGGGACATCCGGGGCGCCCTGTCCTCGGGCCCCGCCCTGCACCGGCTCAGTTTCTCAACCGACCTACAGGAAATGGATATCATCTTCGGGGGCGAAGAGAAGCTCTACCGGGCGCTGACAGAACTCATAGAGCGACATCACCCGAAGGCCGCCTTCGTCTATTCGACCTGCATCGTGGGCATCATTGGAGACGATCTGGAGTCGGTTTGCAGGCGTATCGCCTCTGAGAAGAAAATCCCGGTCCTTCCCGTTCAATCCGAGGGGTTCAAGGGGAACAAGCGTGAGGGGTACACCGCCGCCTGCAAAGCCATGTTCCGGCTCGTTGGAACGGGAGATACCACGGGCATCTCCGATCTCAGCGTCAATATCCTTGGGGACTTCAACCTGGCCGGCGAGCTTTGGATCGTCCGCGATTACTTCAAAAAAATGGGCGTGGAGACCGTTGCCAATATCACCGGGGACGGACGCGTCGAACAGATCATGCGGGCGCATGGCGCCGCTCTTAATCTGGTCCAGTGCTCCGGCGCCACTATCGAGCTTGCCAAAATGATGAAGGAGTCCTTCGGAGTTCCCTTTCTACGGGTTTCCTACTTCGGTGTCGAAGACATGGCACAGGCGCTCTACGACGTTGCCGCATTCTTCCAGGACAAGGATCCCGGAATTATGGAGCGAACGCGGCAACTGGTCAAAGATGAACTCTCGGTCCTTTATCCGGAACTCCGGAAATTTAGAGAAGACCTCTCCGGGAAAAAGGCCGCTATCTACGTAGGAGGGGCCTTCAAAGCCTTTTCACTGGTCAAAGCCTTCCGTCTGCTCGGGATGCAGGTCGTCATGGTGGGGTCTCAAACGGGGACCGAGGAAGATTACAGGGAACTGCACGAGATCACCGATGAGGGGACCATAATAGTCGATGACTCCAATCCGCTGGAGCTTTCCAGCTTTCTTAAGGAAAAGGATTGCGACATTTTTGTCGGAGGCGTCAAGGAAAGGCCTATCGCCTATAAACTGGGCGTCGGATTCTGCGACCACAATCATGAACGCAAGCTGCCTCTTGAGGGGTTCGTGGGGATGCTCAACTTCGCAAGGGAAGTTCACTCCTCGGTCATGAGCCCGGTCTGGCGCTTTGTGCCCCGAAGGCGCCTCGCCACCTCTCAACACAGATGACAGACGCATCGAGCGGGCGCCTTCCGCGCTCCGCGAAGTACATCGCTGTGTTGTGTATAAGTCTATCTTACGAAGAATGAGAAGGTTTGAGATGGAACATCCGCCATACGTGTCCACCACCAATGCGTGTAAGCTCTGCAAGCCTCTTGGGGCCTGCCTGGCCTTCCGGGGCATCGAGGGCTCTGTGCCTCTGCTGCACGGGTCCCAGGGCTGCGCAACTTACATGCGCCGCTACATAATAAGTCATTTTAGAGAGCCTATGGACATCGCCTCCTCATCGCTTGGAGAAAAACATGCGGTCTATGGCGGAGGACCCAATCTCAAACAGGCATTGCAAAACGTCATGACCAAGTTCGGAGCAAAATTCATCGGTGTTGCAACAACCTGCCTGACGGAAACCATAGGCGATGACGTACCGGCGATCGTGCATGAATTCCGCAGGGAGATGCACGACGGCGGCTCCCCGCACCTTCCGGCCCTCGTAACGGTATCTACGCCGAGCTACTCCGGAACGCACATGGAAGGGTTCCATGCAGCGGTAAGAGCAGTCGTCGAACAGATCTCGGAGGATAAGACTAACTCACACATAGCCCGCCCGCCCGCCCTGAATCTGCTGCCGGGTTTTCTATCGCCCGAGGACCTGCGGCATCTCAAGGAGATCATAGATGATTTTCGGTTACCGTCGGTCATTCTACCCGACTTCTCCATGACCCTGGACGGACCGGCCCTGCAAGACTATGAAAAGATCCCCCGCGGGGGAACGCCTATAGAAGACATACGGCGTATGGGAGGAGGGGCCGCGACCTTCGAGTTCGGCACGACCCTGGGTTGCAGTACGGCCGGGAAATTTCTCGAGGAGCGCTTCGGCACGCCTCTGCACAGTATGGGAATTCCGATAGGCATTCGCGAAACAGACGTTTTCTTCGAGGCATTAGAACAACTTAGCGGTACAGACTGTCCGGAAAAACACGTTCTGGAGAGGGGACGCCTGGTCGATTCCTACGTAGACGCGCACAAATACCTCTTTGGCAAGCGTGCTGTAGTTTATGGCGAAGAAGACATGGTAGTTGCGCTCACTTCTTTTTTGGCCGAGGTCGGCATTACGCCGGTACTTTGCGCGTCCGGCGGCAGGAGCGGCCGGTTCAAGCAAGCCATAGAACGGGTTACGGCCGGGATAGCGCCGGCATCCCCCTCGGGCGCAAAACTACCGTTAGAACCATCCGCCCGCCTCGCGGAGCGTCGAAATCTCGACCGCCGGTCCCGGTTCCCAAGCCCTGACGGCCCCGGTTCCCAAGCCCCGCCGCCGAAGGCAGCGGGGAACCTGGCCAGCGGTCCCACCGCCATCCGGGAAGGAATGGATTTTCAACAGATCGAGGAACTCGCCCTTGAGCTTTCACCCGATTTGCTCATCGGGCACAGCAAGGGTTACACGCTTGCCGGGAAGCTCGGCATTCCCCTTATCCGTGTTGGGTTTCCAATACACGACCGATTCGGAGGGCAGAGAATCCTTCACGTGGGCTACAGAGGAACACAATCACTTCTTGACCGCATTGTGAACGCCCTCATCGAGAGAAACCAAAACGATTCGCCGGTTGGCTATGCATACATGTGAGAAAGGAAAGTTTGAAATGAACATCTCGCGCGATTTGAGCCGACATCCCTGTTTCAACGCAGCAGTCAAGGGTTCATACGGCCGTGTCCATTTGCCGGTTGCGCCCCACTGCAATATCAGGTGCAACTACTGCAACCGCAAGTATGATTGTGTAAACGAGAGCAGACCAGGGGTGACAAGCGCCCTGCTTTCCCCGGTGCAGGCTTCCCTATATATGGAAAAAGTCCTTGAACGCGAGACGCGCATAGCAGTCGCCGGAATCGCCGGCCCAGGAGATCCATTTGCCAACCCGGAGGAAACGCTCCAGACGCTGCGCCTCATAACAGAAAAATATCCGCATCTTCTCATGTGCCTTTCGACCAACGGGCTGCGAATCGCCGACTACCTGGACGAAGTCGCCGAAATCGGCGTCTCCCATGTAACGATAACGGTCAATGCAGTCGATCCGCAAATCGGGCAGAAAATATACAGTTGGGTCCGCGACGGAAAAATCATCTACCGCGGCTTACAAGGCGCCGAACTGTTACTGGACAGGCAGATTGCCGCCATAAAAGGATTAAAGAGCAGAGGAATTACGGTCAAGGTGAACACTATTGTCGTTCCTTCGGTAAACGACAGCCACGTCGAAGAAGTCGCCAGGACAATGGCGGATCTGGGGGTCGATGTACTCAATTGCATGCCGATGCACCCAAACAGGGATACGCCTTTTGAGGATATAGAAGAGCCTTCCGGGGAAATGATCGAAGAGGTCCGCGCAACGGCCGCGCGCCACCTGCCGCAGATGCGCCACTGCACCCGGTGCCGGGCCGATGCGGTTGGGCTGCTCGGAGAAGACCGCAGCGAAGAGCTTCGTGGGTGTCTTGCGCAATGCGCAGGTCTTGCCCCCGGCCTCGGCGAGCGGCCGTATGTGGCTGTGGCGACAATGGAAGGGATACTCGTGAACCAGCACCTCGGAGAGGCGTACAGGCTCCAGATCTGGTCCAGGACCGAAGATGGTTTTCATTGCATCGGGGAGCGCATGGCCCCCGAACCCGGCGGAGGCGCCTTGAGATGGAAGCAATTGGCCGAAACCCTCAAGGATTGCCGGGCGGTCCTTGTGGCCGGAATCGGCGAAAATCCTGCGAATACGCTCACAAAAGCCGGTATAGAGCCAATCGAGATCAGCGGGTTCATCGAGCCGGCGCTCTTTGCGGTTTATTCCGGCCGCGGCCTGAACGAGTTCAAAGCCCGGCGGCGAGGATGCGGCTCCAAGGGCCAGGGGTGCCCAGGCTCGGGCGAAGGATGCTGACCCGGGATCGCCCAAAGCTGATGCGGAGGACGGACTCAAGACGGAAAGGCGTAAAACCTGATTTCACGCAAAGATGCTAACGCGGAGGGCTGACGGGCCACTGTGGATGTGAACCTTTTTCGCTCTCCGCTTCCTGCTCCCTGCTTCGTGCTCCGGCGGTTCCTATGTTCGTGAGCGCAACATTCCCGGCACAATCCTGACTTCTTTATGGGGATTTTGCCTGGCCCTTGATTCCGCCTCGGACCCTGCAATAACATACACCCGCTCCTTACGATCCCTCAGAGGCTTCACCACCCTTTCAACATGTTCCTTCTTGTTTTCAAGGTACACGGGTTTGACCTCTTCTCCTGCCGGGCAAACTGCCATGCAGTAGCTGCAGCGGTAGCTCATCCGAAACATCAAAGACTGCCACATGAAGGCCGTCTCCCGAACATCGAACTGAGAACGGTATCCCTCCATGTCCTTAGAAGTAACCATTGCTTCCACCCAGTTTTGAAACCCGGCAAAGTTGTCCCTGTAGGTATGGGTGCTGCACGCCATAAAGTCGAATGGCCGGTCCTTGGTGACGGCCCCGGTCGGACAGACCGCCGCGCATAGATTACATTTGATGCAGGGGTCTTCCTCGAGGGGACTATCATATTCATCAAACACCCCATTGACCAGGATGCTCTCCAACCCAATGCAACTGCCGTGCTTCGGGTGCAGAACGAGCCGGTTCATTCCCATGTGTCCCAGACCGGCCTCCACGGCCATGATCTTGTGGCTTACGTCCCAGATCTTACCCGGCAACCGATCCATAGCCATGGGCCATCCCTTGTTGACGACGACCCCGCGAATGCCGAGTTGGTTCAGGCGGCGAAGAATCTCTCGAGAAACGCTGGAAGTCCTGTCTCCACCATGATGAAATTCTTCATTGGCGACGTAACGGGCAGGACTCTGAATGTTTTCGCGGTTATTCATTGTGATGATGGCAATGATGCTGCGCGTAAGGGAGTAGACATGTAAGATTCCCTCTCGCTCCTTTTGCATCGACCCCCGCTCCAGATCCACCAGCCCCACATCGTCGGCCCCTGCATCGAGGCAGATTTTCTTGATCGACGCTGCACTATAGGTTCTACTCTTCCGCCCCATATGAAATGTTGTCATTTGTGAACTTCCCATCTTTTCTTCCCCTTTTCCTGATGTCAGTGTATATACACCTACTTAGCCAAAAAAATAAGCCAACCTCTTACGAGAAAGGCAGATAATTCGAGATCTGTCTTTAATCACGCTATCCGTGCGATCACCACCGAGTCCATTCTCTATATCTGATTGGGCCGGTTCCAGCCAGGGGATGGTCCCCATCAGCACGTCCTGACCTTCTTCGGTAATGGTCACATACCCCGCCCCTCACATCGCTGACATTCCTTTCAACCTGAATATCATGCAAACACGAGATGGCAAAATTACAATGAGAGTATATACACCTAATCTGCTTCGCGTCAATAACTTTCTTGCCATAACCTTATCGGCCGGTCTCTCACTAGCCGCTCACGTAAGAAAAGAATATTTAAATTTGAACCCCTGCTGCAAAGCAGCCGCTTTCCCCTATATTATAAATTAAAAGCAGTGTCGCCGTTCAAACGCTCTAGCCCTAAGACTGATCGCAGGGCAGTTTCACCGGGACAGAAGGAGAGAAGGATGGTGCAGCAACCGCAGGTTGAGCTGGACGTGGTAGCCAAGGGCCGGACCATCCTGGGGCATCCGGCCGGCCTGTTCGTGCTCTTCTTCACCGAGATGTGGGAGCGCTTCTCTTATTACGGAATGCGCTCGCTTCTCGTACTCTATATGGTAGACCACCTGTTCCTGGGTCCCGAAGCCGGACAGAGGGTGCTCGGGTTTGGCCTCGTTAAAGGCGGGCTCGAAGCGATCTTCGGGCCGCTCGCCCCACAACCGCTGTCCTCGCAAATCTATGGGCTCTACACCGCGTTCGTCTACCTGACCCCCTTCTTTGGGGGGATGCTGGCGGACAGGTTAATCGGCCAGCGCCGCGCGGTTATCCTCGGCGCTGTCCTTATGGCGATCGGCCATTTCCTTATGGCCGTCGAATCGCTCTTCTTCCCCGCGCTGCTGTTCCTGATCCTCGGCAACGGCGCCTTCAAGCCGAACATTTCGACACAGGTCGGAAGCCTCTACCCTCCTGGTGATCCGAGGCGGGACCGCGCATTTACGATCTTCTACATGGGAATAAACCTCGGGGCGTTCTTCTCGCCGCTCGTCTGCGGCACGCTCGGGCAGCGCCTTGGCTGGCACTACGGCTTCGCCGCCGCCGGTGTTGGCATGGTCGCAGGCCTCTGCCTCTACCTCCTCGGGCAGCACACCCTCTCCCCCGACCTCCTCACGAAGACGGCGGCACGGCCGCGCGAAAGAGAACCCCTTACGAGCAACGAGCGAAGGCGGGTCTGGGCCCTGGTGCTGCTGTGCGCGCTCAATATTATCTTCTGGGGAATCTACGAACAGCAGGGCAACACCTTGCAGCTCTGGGCCGACCGGAACACGAACTGGAACTTCCTGGGTCTGGACATCCCCTCGACCTGGTTCCAGGCGCTCAATCCGTTCCTTATCTTCCTATTGGCCCCGCTCCTCAACATATTCTGGTCCAGGCAAAACCGCAAACACTCCGAACCCTCGAGCATCATGAAGATGGCCCTCGGTTGCTTTCTGGGGGGCGCGGCCTACGTCATCATGCTCCTCGCCGCCTACGGAACTGGGCCCGAGGAGCACCGCAGCGCAGCCTGGCTCCTCGGGACGGTCTTCATCTTGACCATGGGCGAACTCTATCTCTCGCCGATCGGCCTCTCACTGGTAACCAAGGCGGCGCCGGCCCGCATCGTTTCGATGATGATGGGTATCTGGTTCCTTTCGAGCTTCTTCGGCAACTACTTATCCGGGTTCCTCGGCACATTTTGGGGGCGGATGCCCCATGAAGCTTATTTCCTGATGTTAACGGCGCTCGGCCTTGGCGGCGGGATCGCGATTCTGCTGCTCGGACGTCCGCTCGAACGGGTCGTCGCGGAGCATGACGGGCCAGCCGCTCGGGAGTGGCGTTGATGTCATGAACCTGTTAACGGCTTTTTAAAAGAAGAAAACCCAATGTTGGCAGATGAAATAGCGCTGAACTTTGCAATTTCAGTAATAGCGGGCCTTCCCAGTTATTCGAAGACGATGGGGCCAGCAGTGTTTTATGACCAAACTTACGATTTTCATAAGGGTTAACCGCATTCTGGCGTTCTTAAAACGAACATTTTGCCTGTGAAAAGGCGGTTCTAAAGTAAATAGAAGCTTCTGTTTCTGTAAGAATTCAAACAAATTCAAACCATATGGTTTGGCCCGGCCCCGTGGAAATGGAGTCAGTGTTTGACGTGCCGATTGCGGAGGCCATCCTGTACGCGCTGTGGGTTGTCAATTCGATTAAGGCCGAGAAACTCTTAATTGCCCGGAAGATGGCATTGGACGGCCATGTAAAATATCGCACTGTTATATTTGACAGGTGGACAGCATTCAGGGTGGATACTACTGTGAACTATGAAAGTTATTCTCTAACCGCCTCATCCACCATGACAATTTAACAAAGGAGACCGTTATGCCAACAACACCATTATCGGACCAGGCTAACCAAATTATCGCACGGGCACTGATTGATCCGCAGTTTCGAAAGGCCTTGGCGGCAAATCCTGATTCAACTTTGAAGAGTGCGGCACCAGGTCTTACCGCGGCTGACATTGCCTCCATTAAAGCCCTGAAGCCCTCAGAGTGGGGGGCGCTCACGATGAGTGACCTTGACGCCAGGCTCGGAAAGTATTGCTCCTGGAAGATTTCTAGTATCGAGAGATAATTAAAAGAGAAATACCACGGAGTGCACAACCTTGATTGCCGCCCTCGATTAATGTCGATGTATGTGAGGGCGGTGATCTTCAATCGTGCGTCCGGCACTGTTCCGGTTCAGAGGGGGCAGCAGTGAATCTTGATGTGGTCGCGCTTGCAGATAAGCTTAAGGCCTTTAAAACACTTGAGGAGAAGAGACGGCGGACATTTGGGCTTGCGCTCACGAGCAAGTGTCGTGTGGCATGCAAACACTGCATTAATAACTCGCGCCCGGATAACAACGAGGAGCTTACGCCAACTCAAGTTTTGAAGCTTTGTAGCGAAATCGCATCCTCTGATGAGTTCGATACAGTTAACTTAACTGGAGGGGAACCGTTTGAGGTTTACAATCTCCTGGTAGAAGCCACGCGCATCATTGCATCGTACGGACTGCGGCCAACGGTAATCACCAGTGCATATTGGGCTATGTCGGAGGAGGTAGCGCGTCAACTGGTCGGGGCATTATCGAAGAGTGGTCTGCGTGCGCTTATTGTTAGCAGAGACGAGTTCCATGAGCCTCGCGTACCTTCTTACTATGTAGTTCACGCTTTGAGGAGCGCCATTCACTTCGATGTCATCCCGGCGCTCAATCTCACGACTGGGGTTGGCCTTAAGGGGTATGACGAACTTCTAAAACCTATTGCAGAGATCTTGAGTGCGGAGGAATTTAAGCAGGTCCACGTCAATGAGTCCGGACTTCTGCGTGCTGGCCGTGCATCTCGACTAAAGGCTGAAAAATTCGGCGACGAAACTGCTGAGAAGTTGCATGCGTTCGTATGCAATGTCAACGGACCTATATTATTAGCTTGCGGTGAGTTTGCTGCTTGTTGTGGCACAAACCTGCCACCGAATAGCCCAATGCGTAAAGGGCATTGTGATGCAACCGATGCACGAGCGATGGTCCATGCGTTCCGGACTGACCCGCTTGTGCGAATGGTCCGCTATCTTGGCCTGCGTCGCATGGCGGAACTTCTCGGCCCCGACGGGCTTCCGGCCGCCATGAAATCATTCATTGAGTCTGCCAGTCCCGCCGACCTGTGCACAGTCTGTGTACGCCTATTAGCCGATCCAAAGCGGGTTACCCGTTTACAGCATCTAGCCCAAGAGCCAGCGCTGACCAGACAGATGGCGATAACGGCTGCCTTGTTGCATGGAGATGACTCTGTTCTGGAGGCATAGATCGTGCGCCTAGTCCTAGTACCAAATGCTGAGCTCGGAGAGCACAGCGAAGACTACAAGCCTGAAATTCCATTGGGTTTGCTATCGCTGGCAACCATTCTTTCACGTTTAGACATGGTGTCAGTTCAGGTGCTCGATCCGAGACACGTTGACTTTCAACCTTCGATCCATACCGCTGAACTTCTGCTCGCATCAGCGCCGGATGTCATCGGCTTCTCAACCATGTGCAATACTTATCCGTATGCGCTCAGGACAGCGCAGTTGTTGAAACAAATCAAGCCGGATATTACGGTGGTCTTTGGCGGACCGCATGCCACAGTCGTTGGTAAGGAGACGCTAACTTCTTTTGCTTTCGTTGATTTCGTTCTCATGGGCGAATGTGAGCACTCAATCGTCGACTTTGTGGCTTATCTGTCTATGCAAGACCGCAGCCCTGCGGATGTGCCTGGTTTAATTTTTCGACAGAAAGGTACCGCGATACAGTCCGGCTGTAATTATCCGGTGTTACGGGCGGACGAGTTGCCCGAGATCAATTATGAGCTATTTCCTGATTTGCATGACTTCAGCAGCATCCCGCTAGACGTTGGCCGAGGATGTCCATTTGCCTGCACGTTCTGCACTACCAGCGTTTATTGGGAACGACGATACCGCCTGCGAAGCGCGCAGTACGTAATCGATACCGTGAAATACCTAAAGTCAATGCACGGCCTAACCTCGTTTGGCTTTGTACACGATAACTTTACCGCTTCTCCCCATAGAGTTGCCGACTTCTGTGAGCATATCATTGCTTCAGGTCTTGAGTTCAAATGGCGATGCAGCGCCAGGCCGGATTGCGTTGATAGTAAACTGCTCGAACTAATGTTTACAGCTGGGTGCCGCAGCATATTTATGGGAGTTGAATCGGGTTCGCCGCGTATCCAAAGACTCTGCAATAAGCGACTTAAACTTGACCGCGTAGCACCCCTTGTAAGTAAGTCGATGGAGTTTGGCATACCCATCACTGTCTCATTCATTACTGGCTTTCCTTATGAGGAGATCGCGGATATTGAGAGAACACTACGCATGATGTCGGCCATCAATTATGAGGGCCGAACCAGTTGCGATTTACAGTTACATTTGCTTTCACCGGTACCGGGTGCGCCGCTATTGGACGAGCCTAATGTTGAGATAGCGCTGGATGATACCGCGTCAGATGTCAGTGCCTCGGGAACTCTAGACCAAGTTATGAAAAGTTGGATTTTCAATTTAGGCAAGTCAATCTTTGGAAGCTTCTACCATTACGTGAATACGACAGTTCCACGGCAGCAGATCCTTGCGCTACGACTTGGCTGGTTCACGCTCTTTAGCCATCTGCGGGTAACCGCTCTGGCTATGGAAGAGGCACGGCGTAATGACGACTTCGCGCTTGTCTCGGTCTTCGACACGTGTGGACTTAAGGCAGCAGCGGGTGATGCTACGGCGGAATTCGAATGGTGCGTGAGTTCAGTACAGAGATTTCTGGAAAACGTGGGCCGTTCGTGGGCTGAGAGCCTGGCTGCCGTTTTAGATTTCGAGGCCGAGATTTATCGACTACGCCTTTCCGGCGGCAGATGCTTAATGAACTGCAACTATGACGTAAACGAATGGGTGGAAAGGGCTATGGGGGGTGCTCCCGTGATATCTTTCCCCCGCCCTGCCAACGTACGTTACTTTATTATGACGGACGGCGAAATGCTGAAGATCGCGTGCTTGCCTGTATAGCCTATTGGTGATACCCCAACATTCGCGTAAACAGCCGCAAAGTGAAGGGTATTCACCGCATGGTCGAAAACCTCTAAGGCAATATTAACAAATAATGGAGGCTGTTGCCATTAATTGTGAATTGCTATAATAGCGTTTCCAAAGTGTCACTTAAGTGTGAATCGGACACAACAACTTTTATTTAATTATACGTTGAAAAGAGAAATGAAATCGCCACCGACAGCTGTTGATTTTCCTTTGCGGGGCGAGTGGGTGGCTGCCCACACGCCGGCGAAACGAATACCGAGTCATGGTACCGATGCACTTGGGCAACGATATGCATACGATTTTGTACGTATTAAAAGGACGCGGAAAGGCTGGAGATTTTTCCGGGGCTCGATCCTGCGTTACCTTTTTGTTGGTGTAAAACTCAGCGACTGCTATTGCTGGGGGGAACCGATTCATGCCCCTTTTGACGGCACAGTTGCAGTTGCACAAGATGGATGGCCTGAAAGAGAAAGACTTCTTTGTTTCAGAGGCCTCGCCGCATTTCTAAAGGTATTCTTCAAGCGTCTACTCTTTCAAGGACCAAAGAAGACAAACGACCTCAGATCGGCGCTGGGCAACTACGTAATTCTCAAGATGACAGGAGAAGAAGTTTATGCACTCTTCGCCCACGCCCGCACCGGATCGATAAAGATTCGTGAGAATGAAAAAGTGCTTCTAGGCCAACATATTGCGGATGTCGGTTACTCCGGCAATTCCACGGCACCCCATCTTCACTTTCAACTCATGGATGGGGCCAACATCTTGGAAGCTCAAGGTTTACCGTGTCGCTTCAAGGAGTACGAGTCCTTCCACAACGGCGCGTGGAGCAGAGTAACCGACGGGATCCCCGGTATGCGAGAATTTGTCAGATATGTGCGATAATCGGGTAAAGCCAGCCACTCCTCAGTGAGCTTTTTCATACAAGACCTCACCGCGTTCCGCGATCTCCCTGGCGAACATGCTGCCCTGCCGGATTAATTCTTCGTGCATCGGTTTTGTGTGAACAATCAGGTCTATCAGTATGCGCTTCTTAATTTCCCGCAGAACCGAGGACACACGATGATAGTGCTCCATGTTCTCTTCAAAGCTCTGAGGTATGGAACCCTCATCGGTAACAACGAGAAGATCGATGTCGCTATTGATCCCTGGTGCGCCGCCGGCGTAGGAGCCGAAAACAATCACCTTTTGGATATTGCCGCCTTCGACTAACCTGGAAAGAATCTCCTGTCTTATTTCCTCCGAAATCATAGGATCAGCTCTCCTCGGCCTTTTTCCATCCAGTCCGGTTGATTTTCCCGTGAGTGGAAAGCATTATATCATACGGCAATTCAATCACCGGAAAAGATTTGACGTTTTGAATGCGCTGATCACTGCCACTGAAATAAGTGCTTGTCTGGACGAAGTCCTATGAGGCCCGATTCCCTCAGCGTCTTTGTTTCATTTGGTGATTCCATGTGCGCCGAGTGCGGGGAACCTCCGGACAGAGGGGTTTTCCTTCGGAGAAGCAGTCGCTCCGCCGCCGGGGCCTGCCCTGGACCTGATCTTGAGGCAACGCCGCATCTGGCCCGCGGTCCTACCGCCCAGGGTCCGGACCGACTTTTACGAGCATCTTGCCGAAGTTTTCTCCTTCAAACAGGCCGATAAATGCCTTGGGAGCACTTTCAATGCCTTCGACGACCGTCTCTTTCCACTTTATCCTGCCCTCACGAATCCACCGGCCCATATCGGATGTGAACTGCGCAAGCCTGTCCATGTGATCGGACACGATAAACCCCCTCAAGGTCAAGCTCCTGGCAATCGCTAAAAAAAGATTCCATGGTCCTGGTTCCCTTTGGGTGGCGTTATACATTGAAATCATGCCGCAGAGCACAATCCTCCCGTATAACTTCATGTTGTCCAGGGCGGCTTCCAAATGTTTGCCGCCCACATTTTCATAGTAAATGTCTATGCCTTCGGGACAGAGTCTGGCAAGTTCGGCAGTTAGATCGCCAACCTTTTTGTAATTGACGGCATCGTCTATGCCCGCCGTTTCAAGGAGCCATGAAATCTTTTCATCGGACCCTGCGCTGCCGACGACACGGCAACCCTTAATTTTTGCAATCTGGGAGACTATTGAGCCGACAGCGCCCGAGGCGGCCGAAACGAAAACGGTATCACCTTCCCTGGGCTTACCGATATCGAGAAATCCCACATATGCGGTTAAACCCGTCATGCCGAGTGCACCTAAGTAAGCCTGAACAGGCGCAACGGCAGGGTCGATCTTTGTGAGATCAGAGCCATCGGAAATGTAGTATTCCCTCCAACCTTTCATGCCCAGTGCGTAATCACCCCGCTGAAACTTATCATTTCTTGAATTCACAACCTGCCCAACGCATCCTCCCTCCAAAGGCTTGCTCAGCTCAAAGGCAGGGGCATAGCTTTTCCCTTCGTTCATGCGCCCCCGCATGTAAGGATCGACAGACATGTAAATGTTTCTTATCAGAACCTCCCCCACACCCGGTTCAGGTATCTGTGTCTCCACGAGATCGAAGTCATCTTCTGATACCATTCCGACCGGGCGCTTTCTTAACCGAATCTCTCGACTTGTAATTTGAGCCATAAAATTTCTCCTCTTAAGATAGATTTATATAATCCCTTGCTCGAAAAAAAATGCGCCTGACTTGATAAGAGCGGCAACCGTGCGCGCAGCCATGCAGAAATCTCAGACATTAAACGTGGTGCGTTTGGAGGCAAGCCAAATGTGCAGCACATCAAAACGTGAAGGGAAAAAGATTTCAAGATCACGCTCCGCGGGCTTCGCACGCCTTCACTTTGTGAAGCGTGCTTGCCGGCCTCCCATCTCGATGTGTGAGCGCGAAGCGCGGAGGCCGACCACAGGATAGGTCTACCACATGCCATGCACAGGAGCGGGAGGCCTCATGTCCAAAAATCATCATCTGCAACACAACCAAGATAATCACGCTTTAATTGCCATTAAGCGAAACCGGAGTTCCTGCGCTTGAGAACGTAGTGCACATGTTTTCAAAAAGACACGCTATTCTGAAACATAAATGTTCCATATGTTGCCTAAATTAACAGAAACGTTATAATTGTTGAAGCTTGCCGGGCAAATGCAAAGCTGCTCCGCCGAAAATGGCATAATTTTAATTCCAGCTTCGCCGTCAATTTCCAGGCCAATCGGCGAAGGATAAGCGCGTATCGCCGCCTCCAAAAATATTTCCCGGCGCCAAACCTGGCATGATTGTTGACTGTGTATTAGCTCATCATGGAAAAAAGAATAAGGGAAACCGAACTGAATGTCATATTCGAAACGTGCCGGGTTATCGGGCAGGCACTGAAACTCGACCAGGCCCTCGACACTATTCTTGCGATCCTTTCATCATCCCTGGCAATGAAGCGCGCAACCGTTACTCTCAAAGATGAAGAAACCGGTTATCTGATAATCCGTGCTTCTCACGGCCTCACAGAAGCGGCGAGAAAGCGGGGGGTCTATCGCGAGGACGAGGGGATAACCGGCCTGATCTTTCGGACCGCCCAGGCTTACATAGTGCCGGACATAAGCACAGAGCCCCTGTTTTTGAACAAGACACGCTCAAGGCATATTCAGAAGGAGTCCGTAAGCTTTCTTGGCGTTCCCATCCTGCTTCACGGAAAACCGATAGGCGTGCTCCATGTGGACAGGCTGTTCGGGGATGAAGTGCCTTTCGATGAAGACATCCGGCTGCTGTCCATCATTGCGACCCTGATAGCGCAATTCGTGAGCCTGAACCTTCAGGTCAGGCTGCGCGAAGAGAAGCTTCTGATGGACTGTTCTTATCCGGGCAAAAACGACTCAGAGACTCAGCGCCGCTTCTTCATGGTCGGCAAAAGCCCCTCCATGGTGGCGGTGCAGCATCAGATGCAAAAGGTGGCGCCGAGCAAGGCGTCAGTTCTGCTGCTCGGAGAGTCCGGAACGGGCAAGACCCTGGTTGCCAAGATCCTGCATGAATTGAGCACAAGGTCCGGATCTCCGTTTGTGAAAATCAACTGCGCATCTCTGCCCGAGAACCTGCTTGAGTCGGAACTGTTCGGTTACGAAAAAGGGGCCTTCACGGGAGCGGTAAGATCTAAGGCGGGCAGAGTTGAAGAGGCTGATGGCGGCACCATTTTTCTCGATGAAATCGGCGAACTCACGCTCCCGCTCCAGGCAAAACTGCTCCGCTTCCTGCAGGAAAAGGAATTCGAGAGGCTGGGCAGTGCGGTTACCAAGAAAGTTGACGTACGGGTTCTGGCCGCCACGAACAGAGACCTTGCCGCCGGAGTGGCTGAAGGCACTTTTCGGGAGGACCTCTACTACAGGCTGAATGTCTTCCCCATTTATGTCCCACCTCTCAGGGAGCGAAAGGATGACATCCCGGACCTTCTGCGCCATTTCGTAGGGAAGATATCTCAGGAGTACGGCCGCAATGTTGTCATATCTAAAACCGCAATGGCCGTTCTCACAGAATACGATTGGCCCGGAAACGTACGGGAGATGGAAAACCTTATCGAGCGCCTGGTTATCATGGCCGATGGCGATGAGATCGATGCGAGCCTGCTGCCTTCATTTTTGAGCGAACAAGGCAACGCCCAGAGCCCTGAGCAGCCTCTATCGCGAATCGAGGAGATCGAACGAAAGGAAGTTCTGGCAGCCCTGGAACGCAACAGATGGAATCAGACGCGCACTGCAAAAGAACTGGGCGTTACACTCAGGCAGATTTCGTACCGGATCAGGAAATTCGGATTGGATAGTCTGCGGGCAAAGTACAGAAAAGACGCCTGAGACGCTTTTGAGCCTGCGTGTCTGCGCATCTCCACGTCTGTTCGTCCGGGTGGTCCGGGAGCGAGTCGAAATTGTCCCTTTGACCTTGTCCCTTCGGTAATCTTATGAGATCATCCCCTTTCGAAATACGCCCACCTGATTTAAATTAAGAAAGAACCGCTTTATGCGGTTTTGATTTTCCTGGTGAGGATGGTTTAATTGAGAAACCCGGCGACGGCCCCGCAGCAGCTTCTTGAAAATGAGGAACCCGAACAGCAGGAATGCTTTTCGCAACCGCCTGAGAAACGGTTGTACAGTCAGCCCGACCCCGCCACCGATTCCAGGCCCGGCGTCCCAAATGGACGCTTGACCTCACTGGACGCCTTTCGCGGCCTTACAATCGCCTTGATGATACTGGTGAACAGCCCGGGGGACTCTGGAACAGTCTATTCACCTCTGAGTCATGTGGTTTGGAATGGATGGACTTTTGCCGATACTGTCTTTCCATCCTTTCTTTTCATAGTTGGGGTTTCGATCGTCTTTTCATTTGCAAAGCAAAAAGAAAAAGCCATACGAAATTCAGCATTTATGTTCCGCCTCCTGAGGCGGACTCTTATTCTGTTCGCGCTTGGGTTTTTTCTTAATATGTTTCCAACATTCCAACTGTCAGTGGTCCGCATACCCGGAGTTCTGCAAAGAATTGCCCTGTGTTATTTTTTTGCTTCTCTGATTGTCCTGAAGGCGGATTTGAGAGGCCGCATCTTGTGGCTTATAGGCCTGCTTGCCTCCTACTGGCTGATGATGAGGTTCATACCTGTGCCGGGGATCGGCGCAGGGGTGCTCGAGCCGGGGAAAAATTTTGCCGCATGGGTCGATTCGCTCTTTCTGAGCGGCCACATGTGGTCATATTATAATGGGGCATGGGACCCGGAAGGAATCGTGAGCACAATTCCAGCAATCGCCACCACTCTTTTTGGCGTGCTGACGGGACAATGGCTCAGGTCTTCTTTGCCCGAACGCAAAAAAGTTGCCGCGATGGCATGCGCCGGCGTGGTTCTGCTCATAGCCGGTTACATACTCGATCTCTGGCTGCCGATAAACAAGAGCATTTGGACGAGCACTTTCAGTATATTCATGGCTGGGTTGGCTCTTATTTGCCTGGCATTCTTTCACTGGTTGATCGATATCGAGCAATTTTCTCGATGGGCCAAACCTTGCATTATCCTCGGACTGAATCCTATCACCGTATATGTGCTATCGGAAGTCTTCGATACCACGCTCAGAATCTTGAATCTGCCCATGGCCCTAGCACGAGATATAGACTGCCAGGCATACCTGTTCAAAAGCTTGTGTACCCCTATTGCAAATTCGGAAACCGCTTCTTTGCTCTACGGGCTCCTGACTCTCCTGTTTATGTATCTAATCGCATGGATTATGTGGCGAAAGCGGTTTTTTATAAAGATCTAGTCCAGTTTACGTAATGGGCTGTGCTCGCCGAAAAAGTTGCAGGACTAGAAACTCACCCGCCACTTCGTTCCCTCGGGGAAGTCTTCAAGGTGGACATGTTTTGCCTCGAGTTCCAGCCTGATTCGGTCGGCTTCGGCAAAATCTTTTTCCAGGCGTGCTTTATGGCGCAGGGCTATAAGGTCGTTTAGCTCTTCTTCGCTAATGCCGGTCGTCTTCAGTTTGAGCCTTCTCTGCTGGTCTAAAAAGATCTGCGGTTCAAGCATCAGAAGCCCCAGGGTATTGCATTGTTTCAACAGAGAATCTGCCGCCTTTCTGGCGAGCTGCGCGGCAGGGCCTTTGAGAGTCCTGCTTCCGAATTTGTCCAAAAAGCGCTGAAGATTTCTCTGGAGAACGAAAATATAGCCTATTGCCTGGGCAGTGTTGAAATCGTTGCTCATGGCTTCAGCAAACAATGCGGGGAGCGACTCCGCTCTTTCGTACAGCTCAGGGTCCTGCTTTTTCACGGCCTCATCGGAATACTCTGCGTCTTCCGCTTTCGCCGCCTTCTGCCGCACGAACTCGATGGTGCCGTAAAGGCGATCGAGCCCACGTTCGGCTTCCCCTACGGCCTCGTCCGAAAAATCCACAGGGCTTCTGTAATGCTTGCTGATGACGAACAGCCTCAGCGATTCAGGATGCACATGCCGCAGCACATCCCGGATGGTAAAGAAGTTTCCGAGTGACTTGGACATCTTCTCGTTATTGACGTTCACGAAGCCGTTGTGTATCCAATATCGCACGAAAAGCGCCCCGGAAGCCGCTTCGCTCTGAGCGATCTCGTTTTCGTGATGAGGAAAGACCAGGTCTTTCCCACCCCCGTGCATGTCGATGGTCAACCCCAAATACCTGGTCGCCATTGCGGAACACTCGATATGCCAACCCGGCCTCCCCGGTCCCCAAGGACTTTCCCAGGCAGGTTCTCCAGGCTTGCTTCCTTTCCAAAGCACAAAATCGAGGGGATTTATCTTGTTTTCGTCAATCTCGACCCTGGCGCCGGCCATCATGTCTTCTGTATCGCGCCCGGACAGCTTCCCGTAGCCATGGAACCGGTCCACCCTGAAATAAACGTCTGTTCCAGCCTTATACGCAACTCCCCTATCGACCAGCTTGCGGACGATTTCGATCATTTCGGCAATGTGCTCGGTCGCAAGAGGCTCGAAAGTGGGCCGTAGAAGTCCAAGGCCGTCCATATCTTCATGGAAGGTCCGGATGTACCGGTCGGCTATCGTACGGTAATCGGTCCCCTCCTCGGCCGCCCGCCGGATGATCTTATCGTCGATGTCCGTAAAGTTGCGAACATAAGTAACCTGGTAGCCGATGCTCGACAGAAACCGGCAGATAACGTCGAAGACAATTGCGGAGCGCGCGTGCCCAATGTGGCATAAGTCATACACGGTGATCCCGCACACGTACATTCGTACCCTGCCCGGTTCCAGAGGAACGAATTCCTCTTTTTTCCCGCTCAGGGTGTTATAGATCTGCAAAACCATTACCTGGCAATCCCCTCTTGAGCTATCCTACGAGCAACCGAAGGAAATTATTTATCATTTGCTGGATTTAATTTAAACCTTTAAGGGAGCCCCGGCCACCGCCCTCTTCTTTCTCTTGTGGTTCTTCGACAAGCGCGACCGCATAAGCCGCAATCCCCTCCTCGCGGCCCGCAAACCCCAGGGTCTCCGTCGTTTTGGCTTTGATATTGATACAGTCTGAGGTGAGCCCGATTTGGCCGGCAATTCTCTCAACCATTCGAGGTATGTAAGATGAGAGCCTTGGCCTCTGGGCCACAATTGTGGAGTCGATATTTCTCAGCCGCAACCCTCGCCCTGTTAAAAGGGCCGCCGTCTTTTGCAACAGGAGCAGGCTGGATATGTCTTTGAATTCGGGACTGGTATCCGGAAAATGAGTACCTATGTCCCCCAGGGCGGCCGCGCCGATCATGGCGTCGCAAATGGCGTGGAGTAGAACATCAGCATCCGAGTGGCCAAGAAGACCTTTTTCGAATGGAATTTCGATCCCGCCGAGGATCAGCGGGCGCCCCTGAACGAGCCTGTGCACGTCATAGCCGAATCCAACCCGCATCAGGGCCCCCCCTTTCCCATTCTTACGGAGAGAAACCATTCCGCCCACTGGAGGTCTTCCGGGGTTGTGACCTTTATGTTTGTGCGCTCACCATGCACAATGGATACCGGTACTCCCAGGCGTTCGACAAAAGAGGCGTCATCAGTCCCGGTCCAACCTGCCTCAACCGCTTTTTCGTAGGCGGCAACGACGATCTGCTTCCGGAAAACCTGGGGCGTCTGCACAAGCCAGATCTCATCTCGACACAAAGTCTCCCGAACTACGCCCTCACGGGCTTGTTTGACGGTGTCCGTTGCGGGGATGGCCGCTATACAAGCGCCGGCCGTCAGGGCGCCTTCCCACACCGTTTTGATAAGGCCGGGACTTGCGAAAGGGCGCACAGCGTCATGAATCATCACCCAGTCACATTCGGGCGGAACTTGCTTGAGTCCGTTATAGACGCTGTCCCTCCGCTCGGCGCCTCCCCTTATTATTGAAATCTCGGGCACACTCGAAGTTCGCCGGCCACTCCAACCGCTCACAACCTCCCCGGCATCTGGCATATGCTCTTCGGCAACGATCAAAAAAATCATGGAGATAAAGGGCAGGTTTTCGAGCACGCTCAAGGTATGAGCAAGTAACGGCTTTCCGGCCAACCGGATAAACTGCTTGGGTATGGCGCTCCCCATCCTGGTCCCGCTTCCCGCAGCGGGCACGATGACGCATGTTTTCCGCATGTTTACAAATAACCAGCGACAAAAAATTAAAGGGATCCCGGAGCAGGGCATAAGCCGGGTTCTGTTCCCTGAACGCCCGAAGGCAAACAGGGCATGATCATTCCTCTAGCCCCACCGTTGCCGGCGGGATCAAGCGACCAACCCGAGAGCATCGGACGGGCAGCCCTCAAACGCTCTCCTATTCGGTCTTGCTCCGAGTGGGGTTTGCCTGGCTCCCGGTGTCGCCACCGGGACCGGTGAGCTCTTACCTCACCGTTTCACCCTTACCCCTCGCGCGAGCGCGAGAGGCGGTCTGCTTTCTGTTGCGCTTTCCTCCTCGTCACCGAGACTGGGAGTTACCCAGCACCCTGCCCTGTGGAGCCCGGACTTTCCTCCGGCCACAAACGTGACCGGCGATCATCTGCCCTACTCCGGGCACACTCTTAGTTCTCCCGGAGGGCAATCCCTTTTGCCATAGTATATTAACAAATTTACCACTTTATGCAAACGCTCCTGCGGCCTTCTCGGCTTGCCCTGTGATTTCGTTGAGGGTTCGCTCAAGTTGGACCCGGTACTCTTCAATTTCAACCGATGAAGCCCTCCGGTCGACCTGTATCTTGGGTCCCCAGGAAATAAACACTTTGGCAAAAGGCTTAGGGAGCAAGGTCTTGTCCCAGCTTCGGAAGCGCCAGTACCTGTCGGCGGCGATGCTGACCGGAAATATGGGACAGCCCGAGTACATGGCCAGAAGCACCAGTCCTCTTTGGGCCACCTGCGAAGGTCCCTGAGACCCATCCGCCACGAACCCCCCTCCGGGACCATTTTGAAAAGCAGAAATTATGCCTTTCAATGCAGCGACCCCCCCCTTCCCCGGCGAGCCTCTGAAAGGAAAATACCCAAGCCTTTGCACCATCCGCGCTGCAAGCTCTCCGTCGCGGCTACGGCTGGTTATGGTGAGGTACCCGCGATCGCGGAAAAAATACAGGATGCTGGGATAGGAGAAATGCCAGAAGGCGGCGATCTTGGGCCCCTCGCCATTAAATGACTCCCGGTAATTTTCTTCCCCAACCATCTCAAACCGGCAGGTCCAGTGAAGAATTCTGAGGGCCGCGGCGGTAAGGTAAGGCAAAAATGGCATGTGTGCCGCAATAGTTCGGCGTTTTTGCAGTTTATCGGGTATATTGAAAAATTGGATATCCATAATTTTTTGCATCTGCTTTGGTGCTTATCGGACTCTTAATGAGACTGCGTAATATAGCACTTATTGGATTTCGTGCAACGGGCAAGAGCGCCGTCGGGGAAATTCTTGCCCTCAAACTCGGCAGGCGATTCGTTGACATGGATCAGAGACTGGCATCGGAATCCGGACGCGACATAGCAACATGGGTGAAACAGGACGGGTGGGGTTCTTTCAGAAAATCAGAATCCGCCCTGCTTGGGATCATCAGCGAGCAAAAAGGACTTGTGGTCGCCACCGGAGGCGGAATCGTCCTCGATCCACAAAGCCGCAGATTGCTCCGCAAGCACTTTTTCACTGTCTGGCTCACGGCCACGCCTCAAACAATTTACGCTCGATTAAGCTCAGACCCTGGATCACTTGCAACACGCCCCTCGCTCTCCGGGCTACCGGTAAAGGAGGAGATCCTAAAAGTGCTTTCCGAACGTAAACCCCTCTACGCCCAGGTTGCGGTCATAGAAATCGATACAGAGGGAAAACAGTTGATCCAGATCGCCGATGAGATAGTAACCCTTCTCACTGAGAGATGTTTATAAATAGAGCGCCGGCCGACTAAAACACAAGGCCCGTCTGGTACGCCGCCAATATGGCCTTTGGGCAAAACTTCACGGGACGCCCCCCGCAGTATCCAGAGCGATCCGCGCTGCCCGTGCGGATATTCCGGGGGCACCGAGCTGATTGCGGATGTTCCTCAACTCCAGCCGTTGCTCGTCAAGAAGAGCCGGGGTCATTAATAGCTTAATGGCGCACTCGGCCAGCCGTGGTCCGGTAGGCTCCTCCCGCACGAATTCCGGGACTATTGCCTTACCAGCTATGAGATTGGGCAGCCCGGCGAATTTGGCCCGAATGAGCAGCAAACCGATTTGCCTGCTCAGCCCGGAGACTTTGTAGACCACTATCATGGGAGTTTCGAGAATTGCGGCTTCCAGGGTCACCGTACCGGAAGCGGTCAAGATCAGGTCGCAGGCCTTGATTGCGCTATAGGTGTCGTTGTGCACGACCTGCACCGGCAGTGACCATCGGGCGGCCCTGCTTTCCATATCGCGTGCATCCAGCGAAGATGCCAGAGGAATTAAGAACCTCGCCGCCGGGAATGACCGCGAAATGATTCGGCCGGCATCCATCAAGATGTCAAACACAAGATTAATCTCGCTCCGCCGGCTCCCTGGGAGCAGTCCGACAAGAGGCCCGTTGAACCGGTGATAGAGCCGGTCGCATTGAGTTTTGTCCGGCAAATCGGCCATTATGTCCACCAGCGGGTGGCCCACATAATCGACGTCTATGCCGTGCGAGGCATAGAAGCCTTTTTCGAACGGCAGGATAACCGCCATTCGGTCTGCAATCCTTCTGATTTTATTTATCCGGCCTTCCCGCCAGGCCCAAAGCTGGGGGCAGATATAGTAGAAGACCTTGGCGCCGATTTTTTTGGCAAACTTCCCAAGATGCAGATTAAAATCCGGAAAATCGATCAATACGACCAGCGCAGGGCGCGTTGCGAGAAGGTGGGACCTGATCCTTCGCCAGGCTCCATATATGTCACGGATATGAGCGACGATTTCAGTTCCGCCCACAACCGAAATTCTTCGATTATCGACAATGGTCTGAACGCCAGCGGCTTGCATGTGAGGTCCCCCAAGGCAGGAAAGACGCGTTTGGGGGGCAATAGACCATATTGCGCGGGCAAGATGGGAACCGTGCAGGTCCCCAGAGGCTTCTCCGGCGCTTATGAAGATTTCCAATTCCCACTCTCCGGGAAAACGCGTCTAGATCGCATTTGTTCCTCGATCCGGCTCGATATGTCAAGAGCAACGGCAAGGGCCCGGCGCCCCTGTTCGCCATCCACTTGAGGCCGGGCAGCCGTCTTGACAGACCCCAGAAAGGCGATGATTTCTTCTTCCAGGGAATCCTTCTCGATTATTTCGAATTCTTCCATCGAAACCTGGGGAAAGCCGTCCTCTCCCGACTCGGCTTCCCTGTAGACGGCATACGCGCGTTGCGCGGCATAGTCGATCGAAAAATAGCAATTCTCCTGGAAGACGCGCAGTTTCCTCATGCTCTTGATCGAGATCCTGCTTGCCGTGAGATTAACTACGGCGCCGTTGTCAAACTCCATTCGAACGCTCGCGATGTCCGGAAGAGGACTGAGGGCGGAAACGCCGGAAGCATGAACGTCCTTGAGAGGGGCATTGATGATGTTGAGGACGATATCGATGTCGTGAATCATCAGATCAAGTATTACGTCAACTTCCAGACCTCTTTCATTAAAAAGAGCGAGCCGATCGCCTTCGATGAACATAGGGTCGCGCAGGAACGGGCGAACGGCAGTAAATGCGGAGTTGAACCTCTCCAGGTGACCCACCTGTAAAATTGCGCCGCTCCTTTTTGCCGTTGCGATAAGTTCGTCGGCTTCCGCCAGGCTTTTTGTCATCGGTTTTTCGAGAAGGACATGCACCCCCGCTGAGAGGAATGCCTTTGCGATAGCAAAGTGATGGGGCGTGGGCGTAACTATGCTTACAGCATCGACCTTGCCGATGAGATCTCTGTAATCGGTTAAGGCTTGCGTATTGACCTCTTCTGCCACCCTGCGCCCGCGTTGACTGTCTATATCGACTATGGAAACTAGATTGGCCTCGGGCAGCCTGGCATATTTTTGAGCGTGAAAGCGGCCGAGATAGCCGACTCCGACCACGGCTGTCCTTACGGCGTCAGGGCGTGGGCTGCGGACTAAAATGGCTTTTGGGGGTGCCTTTTGTTCTTCTGAATGCTCCGCACTTCGCAATCCGTTTTGATCGAGAAGACTCGATTCCAAGACCGCCAGCGCATCTTTGTCCTGGTGTTCCAGGGGCCGAAATCCCTCATTTTGGACGAGTATCGAAATCCCGGCGGAATCCGCGAGGTCTATCATTTTGTCCCGGTCGAATATCACCGTTTTGCCTGCCTCCAGGACCAGCACCCGTGCGTTGACTCTTTTCATTACCTCAATTGTGTCCGAACCAACGGCGGGGACATCGAACCGCATGTCCTGCATGGGCTTGCTGACTTTGACGACCACCCCGCCTTTCCCGCAAAGACGCCCTCCGCGCATAATGGTGGCGTCGGTGCCGTCAATTCCTTCAACGGCGAGCACAACCAGGTTTTTCACCACCAGGCACTGCCCAATATCGAGTCTGCCGATCGCCTTGGCAAGAGTCCATCCGAAAGCTATGTCAGCCTGTTCGCGGCGGTTGGGTTTTCGGCGCGTGAGTATGCCTTCGGGCGCGAGGAGTTCGGGCAGGAAAATGGTGGAAGGCTGGATGAGTATCCCCTCGGATTCCAATTCATCGGCGAGCGCCCTCAGAAGAGAGTCGTCCTTATTATTTCTCAACCTGCTTAGAAACCGCACGGCCCTCCAGTCCGGACGGATTTTCGTATACATACGGGACTTGTTGATTGCCCCAGCCATTGCAGCATGTGTTATTCCGGCGCTCCTGAAAGTCTTTACAAGGCGGTTCAATTGCCCGAGTCTAACCAAATGGAATTCGTTAACGTATTTAGAAAGCGCCGGATCGGTTTCGCCCTCGAAGCCGACAGCAAAGACCCGGACCGAAGCCTGGCGCGCCGCATTGGCAAACAGAATCGGAAATTGCCCGCTGCCCGCAATAAGTCCCACTTCTCTAATCCTGCCGTCCGAACTCTGCGCATTTTCCAAAGACATTATCTGGTTAAGCCTCGATGGGAACTAAATGCGACGAACTCGATAAGTTTTTCTACTTCCGGCAGAGGCTCAATCTCCTCGCGAACTTTTTGAACCGCCTCTTTCAAGGTTAGGCCTGAACGAAAGAATATCCTGTAGAATTTCTTGATCGCCCGGATAGATTTTTCGGAAAACCCGTTGCGCTTGAGGCCGATGAGGTTAGCGCCGTAAAGTTTGGCGCCTTGGGCGCCGGTGGCGAGCATATAGGGAGCAATATCCATGCGCACTGCTGAAAACCCTCCTATACAACTGTATTCCCCCACTCTTACGAACTGATGAACAGCCACAATCCCGCCGATTACAGCAAACTCCCTCACTTCCACATGCCCCCCCAGGGTAACCGCATTTGCCAATAAAACGCCGTCTCCGATCTGGCAGTCGTGGGCAACATGGGCATAGGCCATTACAAAGACCCCGTTACCGATCCGGGTTATTCCCTCACCTCTGGCAGTGCCGCGGTGAATCGTCACATTTTCGCGAATTATATTGTTATTTCCTATAATTACCCTTGTTTCCTCACCTGCGTATGTGATGTCCTGCGGTGAAAGACCTAACGAAACAAAGGGGTATATGCGATTGTTTGCGCCTATTGTCGTTTTGCCTTCTATTACTATATGCGGCCCCACCACGGTTGCCGAACCAATGCTAACATCCGGGCCGATAATGCTGTATGCCCCGACCGTAACGTCTTCGGCAAGTTCAGCTTGGGGGGAAATTATTGCAGTCGGGTGAATCGGCATCTTTTCTCCACTGTCTTTGAACCAGGATCTTCGGCCGCGCGCAAACCTTTCTAGTCCCCTTTAGTCTCCACTGAGCTCATATCGATGTTTGCCATCAGTTCAGCCTCGGCCACCAGCACATCATCCACAAAAGCTTCGCCCAGCATTTTGAAAAAACCGCTGCGCTGTTTCTGAAGTTTGACTTTCATGACAAGTTGGTCTCCGGGTCGCACGGGTTTGCGGAAACGGACTTTGTCCAAACCCGCAAAATAAAAAGTCTTGTGCCTATACTGGGGAAATACCGTGAAAACAAGAATGCCGCCGGTCTGGGCCATGGCTTCCAAGATGAGGACGCCGGGCATAATAGGATCGTTTGGAAAATGTCCCTGGAAAAAGGGCTCGTTAGCTGAGACGTTCTTGACCCCCACTATCGTATCCGAGGTCCATTCGACGATTCTATCCACGAAGAGGAACGGATAGCGGTGCGGAATGACTTCTCTAATCTGCATTATGTCCATCATCCTTTTTCAGTGCCTCCTCGATTTTGTGCATCCTTTCGTCAAGTCGTTTCAATGCTTCCCTGAGCCTGGGCAGCCGCTGTATATTAGCGTAAGTTCTGAGCCACTCATCATGGGGGACGCCAGGGAAGCTGCCTGCAATGATCTGGTCGGCCTTGACGGAACGATGAATTGCAGCGGTCGCGGCGACTTTTACTCTGTCTCCAATCTCAAGGTGTCCCGCTACCCCGACCTGTCCGGCCAGGACCACGTGATTTCCAAGCCGCGTGCTGCCCGAAATGCCCACCTGCGCGACCAGAAGACTATCCTCGCCCACTACGACATTGTGTGCAATCATGACAAGGTTATCGATTTTTGTGCCGCGCTTTATCCAGGTTCTGCCAAAAGTTGCCCGATCGACCGTGGCATTGGCGCCGATCTCCACGTCATCGTCGATCTGCACTATGCCGGTCTGGGGAATTTTTACATGCCTGCCCTCTTCGTCCTGGGCGTATCCATATCCATCCGCGCCTATTACAGCACCCGCGTGGATAATAACCCGGTTTCCGACGATGCACCCATCGAGGATGCAAGCCATGGGGTCTATCAGACACCCCTCGCCTATTCGGACCTGTTTGCCAAGGTAAGCGCCAGGACCTATTCTCGTGCCGGCGCCTATCTGCGAATTGTCTCCAATATGCGAAAGCGCACCTGCCGAAACTCCCTCACCGAACAACACACCCTCGCCGATAAATGCGGTCTCATGTATTCCGGCTGCCTCTGCCGAATCGGGCAGAAACAACCGGGCCGCCTTAGCCAAAGCCAGGTAGGGATTGCTGGTGATCAGAAGATTGCATTCCAGTTCCCGAAATTCCGAAGACACAAGCAGAGCCGATGCCCTGCATCCTGAGAGCAGATGACGATAGCGGGAATCAACCAGAAAGCTCAGTTGCCCGGAGGTTGCGCTCTCAAGCGCCCCTATGCCGGTGACATGCAAGTCAGGGTCCCCCTTGACCTCCGCATCCAGCAGCCGGCTGAGTTCGCCAAGCGAGAAAGATTCCCTGTGCCTTAAATTATTATTCGTACCGGTTTCCATCTGCCAAAATAGACCACTTAGAGGGAAAATGACCGATAAATAGGGCGCATGGCCGGCTCCTGCACTATCTCCGCAAGCAATCGCCTCAGCCCGGCATTAAAAGGGCGGGACCCGGTCCCGCCCTCTACAGGAAATCGGCCTCGATAGCGCTCGATCATTTAACGCGATTTGTCCAGTTCAGTGGCGATCCGCTTGGTCAGATCGTCCTTATCATTGCCTGTGAAATACAGAACGCCCTTTTCAATAATAAAGTCATAATTCCCTTCTTTGCCGATCTTGTTCGCCACCTCGCGCACTTTCTTGAGAATAGGCGCCCTGGCGGCACTTGCCTCCTCATTGAGCTTACTGCTCGATTCGGAGCGGGTCTTCTGCAACTCCGCGTACATTTCGCTTAATTGTTTCTCCTTGTTGGTCCGGGCCTTTACGTCCATTCCGTCTTTCTTCTTCTCGTATTCATCCTTGGCCGTCACAAAAGCGCGCCCCTTCTGCTCCAGTTGGCTACTTAAATTGTCTTCCTCTTTTTTCATCTCCTCGAGAAACCTCTTACCCGTATCTGATTGCATTATGGCCGCCTGCAGATCAAAAAAACCAATCTTCAGCCCACTGGCTGCAACCGCGTTCACAGAAAAGGCCAGGGTAATGCCCGCAACTACCAAGACAAATCCAAAAAATCTCTTCATTTTTTTTCGACTCCTTAAAAAAATGCTCCGGCAGAAAACTGAAACTGATAAGGGTGATCGCCATAACGTTGGTCAAGCACGTACCCAAACTCGATTCGAAGCGGTCCGAACGGTGAATTCCATCGGAGACCTGGGCCAACGTCTGTCCTGAAAGCCGAAGGATCTATATTCTGACCCTCTGGAAATGTATTGCCGGCATCGAAGAACACCAGTCCCCGCACGCCATACTTTTCCACTAGAGGGAAAAGGACTTCAAAGTTGGTGACCATATACTTGTCGCCACCATACACCAGGCCGTTAGGATCCAATGGTCCAACCTGGCCGAATTGCCAGCCGCGAAGTGAATTTATTCCTCCAAGGAAATAGCGCTCATAGAGAGGAAACCCATCCATGCCTCCAGGCGAATGCTCAAACCCTACCTCAGCGCGCACGTGCCCTACGAATTTCCAAAAAAGCGGATAATAAACGCCCGCATGGTACTCTTGCTTAAAAAGATCGTAGTCGCCGCCAAAATCTTTGGAGTCGTACTCCACAGATGCGCCCAAATACGTGCCTTTGGTGGGCAGAAATGGATGGTCGGTGGTACTTCGTTCGAACGCAACGCCAAACCCGCTCTTGACCTCGTAGTGGAGATTCCTCAGAAAATAGGGATCGACCGCAGCAATATAATCCAGGTTATCCATTTTTGCGGCTTCCCAGGTGTAGAACGCGGTCACATTGCTGTACATCCCAATAGGATATCCGACACGCAATTTGAAGCCGACCGAGTCCTTTGTAAAATCCTGATATGCCCGGATCCAGTCGTATATGTCAATTCCACCCGTCAACGGAGTTCCTAAAATATATGGCCTGTTATAACTCAGTATGTAACGTGAGGCCAGTTGACCAAGGTACGCCTTGAGGGAGACGGAATCGCCTGTTCCATCGAGATTTTTCTGCTGTATCTGGCCTGTCACAAAAGCGCCGTCCTCAGAAGAGTAGCCGCCGCCAAAGCTTATCGTACCGGTCTGCTTTTCTTTTATTTTTACATTCAGATCCATCACATCCTTTTGTGGCGTATCGACCGGTACAATATCGACCGTCTCAAAGAAGTCAAGCTTCTTGAGCCTCAGCAAGCTATCATTTATTTTCTTCGCGTTGTAAACATCGCCTTCAAACACCTGTAACTCGCGCCGAATGACGTTGTCCCTCGTTTTCGTATTACCCGTAACAAAGATCTGACCAATCCGCACCTTCTCCTTCATAGTGACATGAAAAGTGATTACGGACACATGTGTTGAGACATCGCGTTGGATTCGAGGGTCAACATCAACCCGCGCGTAGCCCGCGTTCATGTAAACCATCTTTATCAGGTCCATGTCGTGGCGGACTTTTTCACGGCTGAAATAGTCCTCGTTTTTGAGCGCTAGTTTTTTCATGATCGTGTTTTCGTAACCTTCTATAAGGTCTCCGGTCATCTTGACCGAGGTCACTTTATATCTGGCGTTTTCCTCGACGGTTATGCTTATGTGAAATCCGTCATCTTTGAGAGCGATAGTAGGCGAGCTAACTTTAGCATCCATATACCCTTCGTCATGGTAATATGCAGTTATCCTTTCGAGATCGGTATCAAGAATGTCTTTTTGGAGAATCCCCCTGTCAGTTACAAGCGAAAGGATGCTCTTGACTTTTGTTTGCATCACTCCTCGTAGTTTGCGTGCTGTAATATTAGTGTTGCCTACAAACTCTATCGTTTTTATATAAACTTTCTTTTTTTCCTGAATGTTGAAAGTGACCACCGCTTTGTGGGTGTCTTTTGGAAAATCAATCGCAGATGCAACTTCTGCATCGTAATAGCCTTTTTGCTGATAGAGCTTGAGTATCTTCTGGACATCGTCGCTGACAACGCTACGCTGCAAAATTGCATACGGTTTTGTGACAATTGCAGCCAGGAGGTCCTTTTCCTTTATCTTCTTTTGGCCATTCACTTTGACTTCCTGGACGATCGGGTTTTCCTGTACGACAAACGTCAGGATCTTTCCGGCAGGGGAGTCGCTGACTTCAGCGTCCACTTTTTCGAAAAAGCCCAGCTTGTAAATAGCCCGAATATCTTCACTCACCTGCTGAGGCTTGAGTAACTCACCTTTCTTGCTCTTGGCCTCGCGTTTTATCGCCTCAGCCTCGATACGGTCATTCCCTCTGACTTTCACATCCGCGATCAATGCCTTCGAAAGTACATGGACGCTAATCTGCTGCACAATTTTCCCAATGGCCAAAGCCAGGTTTTCGGCCCCCTTTTCTTCGGCTAAAAGGACGACCGGCTTTTTGCTGCCCGACACATCCACCAGCGTGGCGTCGATACTGATGGTATTGCCTATCTGGTTTAAGCTGCCAAATACCGCATAAGCAACCCCCAGCCTGCTCCCGATCGACCGCGCCTGTCCCTCGGAACTGACTGACCCTCCCGCTGCTTTTTGAACCTCCTGTGGATCGCTCAGTTTTATGCCTTCCCGAGCACCGAGCCGGGTGAAAACCTCATCTATGGATTTCTGTGTTTTGACGACATCTTGCTGGCCATGCATCACGAAGGGCAAGACGGCGACTTTGGGCATTTGGTCGTCAGACCACGCTGGATGAAGGGCCAGCACAAAGAAAACAAAAAACAATATAACTCCCCCCACTTTTTTCCTGCCCGTCATGACCTACAACCCCCCCTAATGCAGGTTCCCTTCAAAGCCAAACCCGAAGCCGCGCGCGCCTGATTCCCCTTAAAGTTTAGACAACCGCCGCTCTCGTGCTCCTTCTAATACCACCTTCTCCACACAAGCCCAACAAATTTTTTCGATGTTCCCAACCCCACTTCAGACCCGTCGAAAATCATATTGAAGCTGTCGAGCATACCTCAGATCGACCCCGTTCCTCTTCCAGATGGGCGTCCTTAAGGCGTAAGACCCGGTGCATCATAGAGGCGAGCTCCTGGTTGTGCGTAACGATTACCATGGTCAAACCGAGTGTTTCATTGAGCGAAACCAAAAGTTCGTGAAGAGTGCGCCCCGTACGGCTGTCGAGATTTCCGCTCGGCTCGTCGGCCAAAAATAATTTCGGGCGAAGCGAAAGCGCCCTCGCCACTGCAACTCTTTGCTGCTCTCCGCCGGACAACTCTCCAACTCGGTGTTTGAGCCTGGCGGACAAACCGAGCCTGTCGAGCAGCTCTTCGGCCCCGGACTTGGCCTCCGCCCTAGCAAGACCGGCGATCAAACCTGGCATCATCACATTCTCAAGCGCGTTGAACTCCGGCAGCAGGTAATGAAACTGAAACACAAACCCGATGTTGCGGTTGCGGAAATTGGCCAACTCCCGCTCGCCCCTCAGAAATACATCCTCTCCACCGTAGAGGACCTTTCCTCCGGTCGGCTTTTCCAGGGTGCCAAGTATATTGAGCAGGGTGGATTTGCCCGCGCCCGAACTCCCCACGATCGCGACCCTCTCCCCCCTTCGGATCACAAGCTCGAGATCTTTGAAAAGCTCGATCGAATTGATTCCGCTTCCGAATGTCATCGAAAGTCCCAAGGTGTTGACTTCTATGCTCCCCCTGACGTCATTCATATCTTAAGGCTTCCGCCGGATCGAGCCCGGCAGCCTTGCGCGACGGGTAAAGAGTCGCTACCAGGCTTATGAAGATTGCCGCAAGGGCAATAGCCGCCAAATCCAAAGCTTCCATTTTAACCGGGAGGTGTGAAATATGATAAACGTCCCTGGGCAGCTCGATGAATTTGTACCTCTTGAGCAGACCGCACAAAGTGTAGCCGCCCAGAATGCCCAGGCCTGTCCCGCAAGTACCTATGAGGAAACCCTCCAGGACGAAAATTTTCCTTATGCTGGTCGTGGTGGCCCCCATGGCCTTGAGAATCGCTATGTCGCGGCCCTTTTCCATTACCAGCATGGTCAGGGAACTAACGATGTTGAAGGCCGCCACCAGAATTATCAGCGTGAGAATTACGAACATTACCACCTTTTCCAGCTTGAGGGCCGAAAAGAAGTTGCTGTTCATCTTGATCCAGTCGCTAACATAGAAAGGAGACCCAAGGCGCTTCTTCAACGCTTCAGCAATTTCGCCCGCCTTGTAGATGTCCTGGACCCTGACTTCAATGCCGGTGACAGAGTCGCCTATACCCAGGAACTGCTGGGCGACTGGCAGGTCCACATACGCAAGCGTATTATCGTATTCGTACATCCCTGACTGTATTATTCCCACTACTTCGAAAAGCCCGCTTTTCGGCGTCTGCCCCATCGGCGTCAACCGGCCTGCCGGCGAAATGACCGTCAAATATTCCCCAACCCTGATTCCGAGATTATTGGCCAACTCAACACCCAGAATTATCCCGGGATAAGAGCGTACAGAGGTCTCGTGTGAAGACTGGACCAGGTCGGCTAGGTTTCCCCGGATCAGGTTTTCCTGGAGTTTTATAACCTTGGATGCGGAAAGCGGGTCGATTCCCCGCAGAACAGCCCCGGCGCTCCTGCCCGAAGTCATCATGACCGGCGCGTATATGAACGGTGTTGACCCCACAACACCCTTTTCTTTGTCGATTTCTTCCATCAGTTCCCTGTAATTCAAAATCGCACCGGCATAGCTGGTGATATTTACATGAGAGGTGATGCCCAGGATACGGCTGCGAAGGTCTTCATGAAATCCGTTCATTACCGCCAAAACAACGATGAGCGCCGTCACCCCCACCCCCACCCCGGCAATCGAAATGAAAGTGATCAGGGACACGAATGTCTGCCTTCGCTTGGCCAGCAGGTACCGTATGCTTATGAAAAATTCAAAGCCCATGATCTCTCTTATTGGCTCTTTTTTTCCGGTCTCATGTGAGGAAAAAGAATAACATCCCTGATAGAAGCTGAATCCGTAAAGAGCATTACCAACCTGTCTATGCCGATCCCCTCCCCGGCTGCCGGAGGCATCCCGTATTCGAGCGCCCTGATATAGTCATCATCCATCTGGTGGGCTTCCTCGTCGCCTGCCTGAAACGCAGCCAACTGACGATCGAACCTCTTACGCTGCTCCCTGGGATCGTTGAGTTCCGAAAACGCATTGGCCATCTCGCGAGCCGCAATAAACAGCTCGAATCGGTTAACGAATTCCGGATCAGCCTCCGTTTGTCTGGAAAGAGGCGATACCTCGAGCGGATAGCGGTATATAAAGGTCGGCTGGATCAACCTTGGCTCGACCACCAGATCGAAGATCTTGGTCAGCAGTTTCCCATGGCCTTCAAAACGTTCAATACCGATGCCCAAAAACTTTGCATAATCCACAGCTTCATCGAAGTTGTTCACAACCCCCTGAGGCACCTCTCCGATACCGGTGAGCGATTCGAGGAAACTGTAACGCGCCCAGGGCGCCGAGAGGTCGATAACGCTGCCCTGGTATTCGAGGCACATTGCGCCCTCGTTTACCTCCCGGGCGATCTCGCAGAAAAGCTCTTCACTCAGTCCCATCAGGTCTTCATAGGTAGCGTAGGCCTGGTAGAACTCGAGCATGGTGAATTCCGGATTGTGCTGAGTTGAAACCCCTTCATTGCGGAAATTGCGGTTCAGCTCGAAAACCCTCTCGAACCCGCCGACCAGAAGCCTCTTGAGGTAGAGTTCGGGCGCTATCCGAAGGTAGAGATCCATGTTTAAAGCATTGTGACGTGTTTTGAAGGGCTTTGCTGTCGCCCCTCCCGCAATGGCCTGCATCATGGGAGTCTCGACTTCAAGAAACCCCCGCCCCGTAAAAAACCGCCTGATCGTGGATATTATCTGAGCCCTCTTGCGGAAAGTCTCCCTCACCTCTTCGTTTACTATCAGGTCCACGTATCGCTGCCGGTACCGAAGCTCGATGTCTTTGAGACCATGATATTTTTCGGGCAGCGGCCGCAGGTTCTTTGCAAGCAGCACGAGCTCTTTTATGAGAAGCGTTAATTCATCTGTTTTCGTCTTGAAAAGCGGCCCGCAAACACGGATTATGTCCCCGATGTCCAGCTTTTTGGCTAGCGAGTAACTCTCTTTTCCGATCTGGTTCTGCTGAAAGTATATCTGAATTTTTGCGTCCGAGTCGGCGATGTGCATGAAAGTCGATTTGCCAAATGAGCGGATCGAAATAACCCGCCCTGCAATCGTATAGGCCGTTTGATCCGATTCCAGCTCTTCAGCCGTCTTACCACCGGCGGCCAACAGGTCCTTTATCTTTTCGGGAACGCTATAGGCGTTGGGATAGAGCGCTATATTCTGCCGTTCTAACTCAGCGGCTTTCTCCAGCCGCTCCCGAACCACAATGTTCAAATCTTCCATTACCCGAAGACCCTCTAAATAAAACCGGTTTCCGTCCGGTGAAGTTTTTCCCGGTTTTGCGCCCCGCCCCTTGTCTATACCACCTCGCGGCGCGGGGAGTGCTTCTCTCTTCAATGTCCGCTGTCATTTATCCAATGCTTGGCTCTCGCCGGGCAGGGAGGGTGAGACGTTAGATGATTTAGCCTGCTGCGTCAAGGGCGTTATCTTTTTGCCTGTCTTTGCGGGCTGTTGACCACCGTCGAGTGACAATGGATGACATCCCGTTTCGGATTTCGCAGGGGTCCTGATGGACGTCAGGGTTGCTTCCTACGGGCCTGTTCCTCTTTACCCGCCCTGCTTTTCACCATCTTGGAAACGGAAAACGCCACTATCAGAAGGCCCAATATCATGGGGACCCAATCTGGTTGTGGTTGAGCAAGCAACCTGAATATCCCGTATCCAAGGATCACGATGCCTCCTATTAAGCTGAGCCATTGCATTGATCGACCCATGATCTTACCTCCCTAACCCGCCATCCGGAAATTCCGGAAAGCCGGGCACATGCCTCTATTAGACTCGAAATGGCCGCACATAGTTTACGATACGCAGCGATTTTAGGCTGAATACGCAAAATAAAAAAGAGCCTCGTCAGCAGAAACACTCAAACCGGTTCGCAACCTTAACCGGGCTGCGGAGCTTGCTCCAAACACAGGCCCAATACAGCGCATTATCGGCCTTGATGAATCCGGGGTCAAGGGTCCGGAGCCGGAAGCTTCCGACTCAAAGCCCGTGACGGGTGGCCTGAACAAAACGGTAACGACTCCTCAATTCTGATATCCCGCATCTGTCGGTGAACAGGCAAAACTGAACCGTGAAAGTTTATTGACAACCGTGTCAACAAATCAATAATAAGAGGATAGCGCGCCTGTAGCTCAGTTGGATAGAGCAACGGACTTCTAATCCGTAGGTCGGGGGTCCGAATCCCTCCAGGCGCGCCAGTAAATTCAATAGGTTAGCATGAAAGCAGTTTGCCCCGTTTTTGTTTAAGTACCGATTACGAACATGGATTACTGTTTTGCACCCCTACGTTCCATCGGGACAATCTGCAAAACTTGCAACCGGATTGCCGTGCGAAATGGTTGCGGGGAAACCACAGAGTTGACAATAATAACCCCCCCTTACACGCGCGGGAGAGCCTTCAAAGCGACGATCTCGCCCAGCCCGGTACCCTAGAGGAGATCCTCATGTTTATCTTTCAACACCGACGCTAACCCATTAAAATGAACAGCGCTCTGAATATTTCGGTTAAGCTCGCTTACGAGGAGGTAGAGATGAAGTACCCGGACGTTGGGTTTGAGCCCTTTTTCACCTGGATGAACAGGCCGCGAATCATGTACTCGCCCGGAGTTCGCAGGGAGCTGGCCTTCGAAATGGAACAGCTTGGCGGGAGCAATGTCCTGATGGTCACGGACAAAGGACTGGTCCAGGCCGGCGTCGCCGAGATGGTGGCCGAAGAGGTGCGCAAGTCAGACCTTCAACTGGTGGGGATCTTCGACAACATTGTTCAGGATGCCCGGCTCGAAAACATCAACGAGGGGGCAGCGTTATATAGGTCTTCTGGAGCGGACTGCATGGTCGTGGTCGGTGGCGGGAGCGTAATGGATACGGCCAAGTCCATAAACATCATGATAGGCGAAGGAGTAGACGACTTCAGGCCGCTCGCCGAGCAGGCCGGTCTTTGGGAAGGCGCCAAACCGCTTCCGCCCCACATCGTGTTCCCCACCACTGCAGGGACGGGAAGCGAAGTCACCACGGCCATTGTCGTACTGGATGTCGAAGCCAGGGCGAAGCTCCAGGTAACCCACCCCTTCAACGCGGACTTGGCCATGCTCGATCCGGAGCTTACAGTAAGCCTCCCTCCGAAGGTGACCGCGTTCACCGGGATGGATGCGCTGACCCACGCAGTGGAGGGGGTGACCTCTACGGGCGCTGAACCTATTGGAGACGCGCTCGGTCTTCATGCCGTCAGGCTTATCTTCCGGTACCTCCCGGAGGCTGTTATGGAGCCGCACAACGTTACCGCAAGAGGCGGTATGCTCATAGCCGCCACGCTGGCGGGGATGTGTTTCAGTAACACCATGACGGGCGGGGTCCATGCAACCGCGCATGCCCTGGGCGCCCATTACGGAATCCCTCACGGTTTGGCCAACGCCATCATGCTCCCCATAGTCATGGGGCACAACGTGGCCGAATGCCCCGTACGCTATATGATGCTGGCAGACGCCATGGGAGTGGACGTGAAAGGGAAAGACCCTCTGGCAGCAGCCCGGTTGGCCGTGCAGGCCGTAAGAGACCTTAAGGCCCGGATTGGCCTGACCCAAACCCTGAAGGACTTCGGCCTTACCGATGACAGGGAACGGTTAATGCCCACTGTGGAACTGGCCGCAAGTGATTCTCAAGTAGGCTATAATCCCCGGTATTTGGAAGAGGAAGACTTACTTAAACTCTACATCGAGGCCCTGTGATCGAAGTTGCTCTAAGGGGCGCCGGGGTGCGTAATGTGAGATGGTACAAAAGCGGCTCTATCAGTCGAAAGGGAGAGGGAAATGGAATACTGGAAAGATGAGAGCGAACCTATCAAGGCATTTCTGAAGCTTTTCGAGTCGACCAAAGAAGATAAGGAATTGACGGACGGATTGAAGAAGGTCAACCAGCTTATATGGTTCGACTACACCGAGGACGGCCCCAACTGTTCTTATTACTGGGATTGCCGGGGCGGCAAGCTCGAGGCGGCTGCCGGCAAGCCGGCCGAGAAGCCGGATCTGGTGATGAGTTTGTCCGCTGACAACGCCCACAGGTCGTGGTCCAACAAGCTCAATCCAGTGATGGCCATCACGAGGAGGAAGATACGGGTGAAGGGATCGGCCACCGGTCTTCTTAGATTGGCCCCCAAGCTGAAAAAGGTCGCGGTGCATTACGAGAAAGTCCTAAGAGAACTCGGCTGGGAAGACAAGATCCTGAAGTAACCTAACGCGGAGGCGCGGGAAAATGCAGGGCAACACCGGCAACGTCATCTACGTCGATCTTACCGGACGCTCCGTCAAAGTTGCCTCTCCCCCGGACGACTGGTATCACGGGTACATCGGGGGAAGTGGTCTGGCAGCCAGGCTTTTCTGGGAAATGGCTCACTTTGACGCGGATCCTCTCTCACCTGAGGCCATACTCATCTTCATGAATGGACCTTTTGCCGGCTTGAAGCTCTCCGGAGCGAGCAGGTCCAGCGTTGGCGGCCGCTCTCCTTTGACCGGCAACTGGGGCGATTCCTCCTGCGGAGGCTACTTCGGCCCTGAACTGAGGTACGCCGGATACGACGGCATCGTCCTCCGAGGCAGAACAGCGGCTCCCTCGCTGCTGCTGATTGAGGACGACAGGATCGAGATCGTGGATGCCCCTTCCTATTGGGGCAAAGGCATCGAGGAGGTAAACAGCGCCCTCAAGGAAAGGTTCGGGAAAAATCACCGGACCCTGGTGATAGGTCCGGCAGGCGAAAACATGGTCCGGTATGCCATCATTTTGAGCGAATTCCATCATGCGTTTGGGCGGGCGGGATTCGGGGCCGTCATGGGATCGAAGAACCTCAAGGCCATCGTCGTGAACTCGTCAAAGAAACGCATGGAAGTGGCCGACCCGGTGCGATTCGAGAAACTGCGCAAAGAACTTAACACCAGGATCAAGGAAAATCTGACTAATTCGGTCTTTCGGGAAAGCGGGACTGCTGCCAACCTGGAAGGGGGCATGTTTGCCGGCGACGTCCCCATACGGAACTTCACCTCAAATTTCTCGGAAGACATGGGCGAGGCCCTGTCGGGAATCACACTGACAGAGAAATTCCTCACCCGTAGGGGGGCCTGCGAGTTTTGCTCCGTCAAGTGCAAGCGAATCGTCAAAGTCCCCAAAGGGCCGTTCGCCATTCCCGAAGGACCTGGTCCGGAATACGAAACCATAGTTGCTTTTGGGGCGCTGCTGGGCTCAAAGGATCTTGCGGCGGCTTGCAAAGCCGGCAGGATCTGCAATGACCTGGGCCTGGACACCATCTCTACGGGTGGGACCATAGCCTGGGCTATGGAAGCGTTCGAAAAAGGTCATCTCACCGGGAAGGATACCGGCGGTGTCGAACTTCGCTGGGGCGACATGGAGACGGTTATTGACAAGGTCCTGCCGGCGATTGCCCGGCGGGAAGGCATGCTGGGGGAGCTGCTTAGCCTGGGGAGCGCTGCAGCGGCACAGAGAATCGGCAAAGGTTCCATAGATTACACATGCCAAAGCAAGGGCCTCGAAGCGCCCATGCACGACCCCAGGGGCGGGGGCCAGGGCATGGCGCTCACCTATGCGGTCAGCCCTCGAGGGGCCTGCCACGTGGCCGATCCAATGCTCCACATCGAAATGGGGGCTTGTTATTACCCGGAAATCGGCGTCGTATACGACCCTGACCCCATGAGCGACACCCACAAGCCGGAGGTTGCGGTGAGGTCCGTCGAACTTGGCGGCATCGAGAACAGCGCCTGTTTTTGTCAGTTCGCCGACAGGGAGCTCACCATCCCCGAATGGGTCGAGCTTTTCAACGCAGTAGCCGGATACGGCTGGGACGTGGAAGACATGATGAGAGCAGGCCGAAGGGTCTTCTATCTCAAGAGACTCATCAACTACCGGTATGGCCGCACCGCCAGGGACGACACCTTGCCCCCCAGGATGCTCGAGCCCGCTCGGGACGGTGAGCCCAAGGGAATCGAGATAAATTTCTCCGGCATGAAGGAGCGCTTCTACGAACTAATGGACATGGACCCGGAAAAGGGAATACCTCGCGAGGCCACCCTCCGGGAATACGGAATGGAAGAGCAAGCTCAGAAGGTCTGGTAGAAAGGCTTGGTTCTCCGGGATCGAGGCTGCTCTGCGCTCGGTGCGAATGGAGCGGCAAGCCGTCTCACCCTCCAAACCTCACTCATCGTTACTCCCAACGGTTGAAGTTTGCCAGGTGAACGCTGACACCACAAAATCATCGCTGAGAATTACCGTGAAACCTGCGGGCATAATCAGAATGTACGTCCGGGAGCAGGAGATGGACGTGCCTGCGGGATTCACGTCCGCTGCCCTGATAGAACAACTCGGCATTCCGTCCCAGCTAAGGATGCTGTCGCTGGTTAACGGGACGAAGCGGCCACTGGATGCCGAACTCGACGACGGCGACGAAGTCAGGCTGGTCACGCTGGTCTACGGCGGCTGAAAAACTTCCCGCACGCCCTGGCATCTACATGCCACGTTGATTCTTCAGAAAGCTCATGTACGCAGCTTCCGTTTCTGCCGGTTTTTCAAGCATGGGCATATGCCCCGTATCTTTCATGATGACCGTCTGGTGGTTCTTCAGGCCCTTCTCCAAAATCGGTACACCGGAGACATCAAGAATCCTGTCCTGATCCCCCCAGATAATGCATACCGGCGCCTGTATCATGGGAAGGAAAGGCTCCAGGGCCAATCTTTCGACGGTGATGTCAACCACGATTGCTTCGTTGTACACCCTGGCGGCCATGACCTGGGCTACCAGCCCCTTCTTGAAAGAGTCGCTCATCGGCGGGGGTTTGACGAAGAAATACGGGAGCAGCTTGTCAAAGTCACCGGCGCCGCCGATCTCAATAAAATCCCACGCCGCCTGCGAGCCGGATTTGGTCTCTTTCGCGGTCATGAGGCCCCATGGGTCTAGGAGGGCCAGGGTCATTATTTTCTGAGGGAACCTTGCGGAATAGATGCCCGCAATCCATCCCCCCATAGAGTTTCCCGCAAGATGGAACCTTTCCAGGTGCAAGACCTCGGCGAACCGTTCGAGACGCTTCACCTGGCTGTCTATGTTGTAACTGGCGCCTAACTGTTTAGTACTCTCTCCGAAACCTGCCAGATCGGGGATGACGACATGATAATCCCGAATGAGCGGCTCCGCGAAATAAGTCCAGTAGCTCTTATCGCAGGCGAATCCGTGCAGGAGCAGCACCGTCTCCCCCTGACCGCCTTCCAGGTAGACGATCCGGTGACTGTCGACCTGGATCTCCTTTCTTATCAGCCCAACGGAACGCCAGGTATCCATCTGGGTCTGGTTGAACAGCTCTTGTGCCCTAAGCTGTTCAGCAGTGGGCGCACAGCCGGTGAAGGTCAGTGACATTACTGCCGCCAACAGAATAATGCCGATCGAAGAACCGGGGATAAGAACCTTCTTCATTGCCCACACATTCCGGAACCAGGTCTTTTTGAATTTGCAGTACATTGCGATTTCCTTAATCCAAAATTTGGGTCATCTGGCTGGAGTGCCCTGAGCCGCAATGACGCCTCAATTTGTGCGCAACAGATTCAAACTGCCCTTTGGGACCGGTTTCTGCTCGAAAAAACTCCTGGAAACCTCCCCAAAGCCGGCAATACCATACAGTTTTGCAATCAACCATGTAAGGGCTCGAATGAGGCCGGTTTTGGGCTCTTTCAAAACACACTCAACAACACGCCCCTCCATTGGACAGTCCCGTACATCACCAGAAAGGCGGTTGCAATTACTCCACCAAAGATTGGCAGATACAGGAGCCAAAATCATTGGAACGGTGCATGACGAAATCGCTCTGGGAGTTCCTGAGAGAATAGCAGGGGAAGTTGCTGTGATCCTCAAGGAGACCATGATTCACGCAGGCAAAGATTATCTCAGTATGGTCCCGGTCTCAGTGGAGGTTACAGTTGCAGACAATTGAACAGAGAGGCAAGGACAGGCGCCAGGTGAGTGGCTGTATTTCTTTCCTGTTCCTTGAGCTTTGCCCAACTATAATGGTCTTATCTCGCAGTCATCCGCACCGTTTCCGGTTTTCCCGCTTGTGCTGCAAAATACCTGTTGGAGCTTACGGGTGCTGTCCCTTGCCTTGGTTGCCAATCGTCGGGATAAGGCGGTTCGTGTGTTGCGCCGAAGCCGGCCTTTTCGCTTTCTTCGCTCCGGGCATGACCTGTTTTGTCTTTTTTCGAGCCGACCAAAAACTCCAATTCGGAAATCATCTTCTTCATCGGATCGATCTGAGCACCTATCTCTTTGGACAAGGAAGCATTCCCATCAGCACTGGCCGCATTCTGTTGGACCACTTTGTCCATTTCCTGCACCGCTCTGTTGAGATGGTCTATCCCCTGTGCCTGTTCCCGGGAAGAAGCCGCTATTTCACCGGCCAGTTCGCTCGCCTTTGTGACTATAGCAGCGACTTCCGCGAATTCGACATTGGTCTTGTGAGCTACACTCGAGCCGTTATCTATCTTTTTAACAGTACCCTCAATGAGATTGGCTGTGCTTTTTGCTGCTTCCGCCGCTCTCATTGCCAGATTCCTAACTTCATCGGCGACTACGGCGAATCCCGCTCCCACCTCTCCCGCCCTTGCAGCTTCAACCGCTGCATTCAGCGCCAGGAGATTTGTCTGGAAGGCGATCTCGTCAATTGTTTTTATGATTTTCTGGGTGTCCTCGCTCGCTTGGGATATATCATTCATGGAGATCGTGAGGTCCTTCATTGTAGCATTAGCTCGTACTATGATGCTCGTGGCTTCCTGCATCAGCCGATCGGCATCGTTGGCGCCTTCTGCATTCCTCTTGGTCATTGCGGACATCTCCTCAAGAGAGGCCGTCGTCTCCTCAATGGCCGATGCTTGCTGTGTGGCCCCCGCCGCCAGTTCCTGGCTGGAAGTCAACAATTGGCCGGCGGCCAGGCCAACGATGTCTGCGTTTGACGTAAGCCCTTGGATAGCAAGATTGATGGGACGGCTTGTACTACTTGCTATCCACCACGACAGTGGTGCTCCAATAAGTGCAAAAAGAATCACCACACCCAGGAACAGCTTTCGTATTCCCGATAACTCCCTTTCAATATCATCTATGTATACCCCCGAGCCAATAATCCAACCCCACGGATCGAACGCCCTGACATAGGATATTTTGGGCACAGGTTTACTTTCACCCGGTTTGGGCCACATGTAATCTACAAAACCTCCTTTATTTTCTTTGCAGACTTTGACAAACTCGACAAAAAGGTGCTTTCCTTTGGGGTCCGCGAAGTCACGCAGGTCTTTTCCATCCAGCTCCGGCTTAAATGGATGCATGATCATGGTGGGACCGAAATCGTTGATCCAGAAGTATTCCTGGCCGCTGTAACGAAGACCTTTGATTCGAAGGGCAGCCCTTTTTTGAGCGTCTTCAAGAGTAAGTTCTCCCGATTTAACCCTGCTCTCATAAACCTCCATCAAACTGAATGCTACCTCGGTCACACTTCTTAGGTCAGTCTGCTTGTCGCGGTATACCTTCGTTGCGATTTGAAGGTAAACCCAGATCAAAACCAGTGCAACGCAGACAATGCACGCCAACCCCAATGAGACCATCTTCGTGGAAAGCTTAAACCGCTGCATTTTGATTCTCCCCCAATAAATCTTCAAAGGTCTGGTAAACAACACCTTTTCCAAAAGCTGTCGTCACTCTGATTGGCCTCGCGAGCTTCATCGGAATACTGAGAGCATCTGCAGCGAGTTGAGGCAATATCCATGTCCTTCTACATCTTAAGATCGGACAGATTGCGCGGCGTCTTTAACTATATTTTTTCTATCATGAATAATGCTTCCCTCAACTGTAACGGTCACAAAAGACTGGCCGGCACACACTCTAGCAAAGGCTTGTCTTCTGTGGCCGTCATCTCGTGAATCTGGACAAGTATGGATTCCCGTGGGCTTGTTGAGTCGGGAAAATTGCTTTCAGTGGCAGTGTCCATTGAGGATGGGGTGAAAAGCTGCGAATACGGCATTCGGGTGACTTTTGCGGACGGTTCCAGGATTGAAGATAATGACGTCGATCTGTGCAAACTGGGATCGTATAGCGTCCATGATTAAACATTTGTATTTTCCGGCGTAATATCGAATCTGGCGAAGGTTTCACCATCGCAAGACAGCCGGTTTTCTGATCATGTGGGGGATTGCGTCCCCCCACGCCCTCCTAAGTCCCCTTAAAAATTCTCTCTTCCACCCCTAAGCTAGTGCAGCGTCAACTAAGTTCCTATAGGTAAGGACCTATAATCCGTCATTCCGGCGAAGGCCGGAATCCAGAGTCTTTTCAATTGGTTAAAAACACTGGACCCCGGCTTTCGAGACTGTGTCATTATTGGATTACGACTGACCGGTTCCCGCCCTGATATTTTTCAAAAATTCACCAAGAACAAAAATCGTCTTCCCAGCCTGCTTTGGGTATCACCGCCCTTTTAACGCTGACCGCATGCCCACAGGCTGGGCAATTTCCGCCCAATCCTTCGCCCCTTGGCTTTAATTTGACTTAAGCTGCCTTAATTGCAGCCGTGAAGCTCCTAACCCCACCCAGCAGACTTATCATTCGTCTCAGGTTAAAACATGTCGCCAGTATCGCCGCTTCTGCACGAACCCCCTCTCGACCTCGTAAAAAAAACTGGCCATACCCTAATACCTTCTTAATAAATCCAAATGGATGCTCCACCCGAGCTTTCCTTCGCTTGTAGATCTGCCCCATTTCAGGTTGCTCAAATCTCTTGGATACTGCTTCCCTTAACTCTTCCGATGCATGGCGCGTAACAGTTCGGCCCTGCTTCGATTTTGTGCACGTGCCAAAGTGCGAACAGAACCGACATTTACTAGGTTTATCAATACGATAGTCCCTTCTCTGCTTTGTTTTATTCTCAAAACGTCTGAAGATCAGCCGGTGACCCTCCGGGCACAGGTAACAATCCGAGTCAGCATCATAGGTAAATTTAGCCTTTTCAAACGGACCAATCTCCGTTTCCTTGTGTGAGGCTTGAGACTGAGAAGGAATCACCACTGTTTTTCCGGCAGATTCTAGCTTTGCAATTTCGCTGGTATCCGAATACCCCGCATCGGCGCACGCTGTCTTGCACTCTCGTCCAAGATAAGCCTCGGCTCCGCCGATCTGAACAGCCATCTGATTCGAGTCATTTGCCTCGCTCACCACGTCTGTGTGAACAATCAGCCCGTTTTTGTCGTCAACAACCGTTTGCATGCAATATCCGCAATGGGTGCCTTGAGGACTCTTTACTACGACGCTTTCCGGATCGATCTGATTTACCTGCCTCTCTTTTCCATCCTTTGTCTTGTCGCCTCGTTCGCTGAACTCGGCCAGAGCATTTTTAATAGACTCCTTAAGCTTATTTGCCTTGGCAAGCTCTTTTGGCATTACCACCAGCGAGCCGCATTGGGATTCACTCTTGTCGATCTGCTCGCACTGGTTCAGAATCTGTTGAATTCTTTGATCAATTTCTTTTAGCTGGTCCTCATACCATTTTTTCTTGTGAAGGTTGGCCTTCCCTGCGTTTGCCCTCAGCTTGGTGCTGTCTACAAACAGTATGTTACCCTCTATCAGCCCCAGATTCAGGCAAAGTCTGGCACAAAGTTTCAAAGCCTTTCTTAAGCCTTCTTTGTTCCTGCGCCGGAATTCGGCAATCGTTTTATGATCCGGCTTCAATTGCTTCATCAGCCAAATGAAGGACAGATTGTTGTGCACCTCGCGTTCGAGTTTCCGGGAGCTATTTACTCCATAAGAGTAGCCATACAAGAGCAGTTTTAGCATGCACCGAGGGTCATATTCGCTGTTCCCTACCTTCCGGTCATCGAGCTCGATCCCCACCTCGCTAAAATCAAGCGCGTCTACAAAGGCATCGTAGGCGCGAACGGGGTGATCCTGAGATACATACTGGTCCAGCATAGGTGGCAGCACCATCATCTGTCTTCGGTCTGTTCCGTGTCGATATGCCATAGCCCCTCCAGTTTGAGGCGCCACTATAGCATATAATGGCTTGATATGCTTGCAATTAATGCCAAATAACCCGATCCAGAGGCCAACAATTACGACACAGTCTCGAAAGCCGGGGTCAAGAAGTGATTGAATTTTATTAAAAATACTGGATTCCGGCCTGAACCCTCACTACGTTCGGGTTCGCGTTGAACACTTCGACTCATGTTAAATGCTGAACCCTCACCTAGTTCGGGTTTGCGCTGACACTCGCGGCCGATGTTAAACGCTTAGAGTTCGCGCCCGATTCTTTGTGAGGGCGCACCCTCACTTCGCTCAGGTCCGGGCTTAACGTTCCTGACATAGTTAAATGCGTCAAGTCCGGGCACGATCTTTTGTGAGCGCCCAGTTCGCGTCCGATCTTTTGTGAGGACGCGCCGGAATGACGAGATTAGGGTGTTCCGTTGAATCAAGCACGCCAATTTATGCAAGTAAGTACTAGCGTGCATCCGGAAACTCCAAATGGAACGCTGGTTGTTTCCGATTCGGAAAGGAGGGATTTTTCGTTCTGGCCAGGGAATCAAGCGGTTGCGCGGTAAGATAATGTATTTTGAAAATACATGTGCTCAGTAGTTGTCGAAATTTTCAGAATCGGAATGGAACATTCGTCTTTGAGAAAGGTTGATCGTCCATGAGGCAAAATCGGCAAGACTCGTCGGCAATCCCAGTCGGCCCACCATTGACTTTAAACTGTAAAATTCCCGGTACATCCTTTTGACTTTTTCCTCCAACTCCTTTGGCGTGCAGTGCTTTGGCTTGAAATAGCAGATCAGACCGGGCCACCTGCCTATATCGTTGGGGTCGATGAGCCGCCCTGCACTTAGCATGCGGTCGTAAAGGGGCGTACCAACGTGTGGCGTCAGGATGTTGAAATATGCCACAGGAACCTTGTTTTCTCTAAGGAACGCAAGGGTTAGATCACAAATGCTCTCACGTTCTGTATCGTAGCCAAACAAGAAATTGAATGAAAAACTGATCCCTCTTTTCCTGAGGTTGTTGACGATTTCCTTGTAGTGCGCGACCCGGTTTATTTTCTTGTTCATTCCGGCCAGCGTTTCCTTATCGATGGTCTCCAGGCCGATATTGAGGTGCAGAAGCCCACTGCGTTTGGCACAGTCCAGGAAGCGCTGATCACGGCATAAATTCGACGACCAGAGCGCTGACCAGCGTACCTTAAGCGGAATGAGCGCTTCCATGAGTTCCATGGTGTGGGACTTCTTGCCCGCGAATGTACTGTCGGCAAAAAAGACGTTCCTGATCTTTGCGTATTTCAATTCCGCTATGACGTCGCCTACCGGACGATAGCGGTATTCCTGGCCCAGATAGAAACGTTCGGAACAAAAGTCACAACGGAAGGGGCATCCGCGCGACGTTTGGACAGCGAAGGTTTTAAAAGGAGTGAATTGCTTAAAATTAAGCAATTCATACCGCGGAAAAGGCAGATCGTTTAGTTCGACTGGTTTTTCAGCACGGTAGAATTTCCGGAGCCGGCCGCTTGCCGCATCCTCCAGCATGTTTAACCAGATCTTTTCTCCTTCACCTATTCCCACAGCATCGCAGTGCTGGGCGGCTTCCTCGGCGAAAAAGAAGGTATGCGGTCCACCCATCATCACCGGTACCCCCCTGGCCCTGAATCTGCCGGAAATCTCATAGGCCTGCTGTGAATTGATCGTCCAGGTGGTAATTGCCACAAGGTCGACAGTAGCATTGAAGTCAATATCCGTGAGCTGCTGGTCAATTAGCTCAACGTCCCATTCTTTGGGGGTGAGCGCAGCCAGATAAGGCAGTGACAAGCCAACAAGATTTCTCTTTCTGGTTTTGTAAGGCCTCAAATTCGATCTGCCCATACTATGGGCAGGCTGGATAATGAAAAGCTTCACGGGCCGTTTCTCTTAAACGTGAATTGTTCCTAAAACCGGCCGCCAATGGTGGCCAAACCGCATCTTGCGGTCAGATTCCAGCCGAAAAAACTTCGGAAAAATCAGAAGTCCTGCAAAACTATACGTGCTCAAAACCGAACATGCAAGAGATAGGTCTCAGGGACCGGTTTTTGCCGCTCAGGATAGACCTGATTCTCCGCAGTCCCTCAATCCCGCGGTACACCCCAAACCATGAAAAGACCCATCAGGTCTTTCGCAGCAGTCGATACTTTTCGGCTCGATGCAGCCTCTAGTTCCGAAAACCACACTTCCAATTGATGGGCATTAGCAGGTGAGGTACTGGAACTTGAGTTTAGCCGTGATTATAACCGGTATGACGGGAAACGGCCCGGTCCCATCCTCATTTGATCTGAATCAGTGGGGACTGATTCTTTATACATGGGCGAGCCTATCGAGCGTCTTTATTCGGTTCCTCTCGTTCGTGCGATGCACAATACGACATTAACATTCAAGGTAAGGCGCAATGCAGTGGGGACAAAAAAAACTCTGACGACCGCGTTTGGAATTCCCGTAGCCGATGATTTGAACAGTCTTACAGCAGGCCAGAGAGGCCCGGTATTAATGCAAGACGTCCATCTTCTGGAAAAGCTCGCTCATTTTCCCTGAGCGCGTGGTGCATGCCAAGAGAGCCGGCGACTGAGCGATGAACCCGATTCTCGTCTGCTTTTCACTGACTAACTTGGTTCCTCATAAAAATTGACAAAGGAGACTGCAATGGCTGACAAAGTTGAAGTGTGTATGTGTGAAAAATGTGGGAATGAAGCGGAGATGACCATAAGCTGCCAATGGGTCGACGTTCATGCGGCATCCGGCGAAACCCAAAAGAAACAAAGAGAGACCAGGACTTGCAAAGTCTGCGGCAACGAAGCCGACCTGATCATCGACTTTGACTAGTGTCATGAGTCATTAATTAATTGCCGAATTAAGGGTGGGCAAAAGCAGTGCGTTGCCCACCACTGATTGGTGGGCACATAAAACGTGCCCACCCTACGAAATTTATGCAACGAACTTGTGACTCAGAACACTAGTTCGTGTTTATCCGGAAACACCAGGACAAATTCCACGCCCCGCGAGGTTTCTGTTCGGAAAAGAGAGATTTTTCGTCCTGGCAAGGAAATCGGGGGATTGCGCGGAGGCGTACATAATCGGGTCTTAATCTGGTCATACCTTGTACCGCCTTTAGGCCGAAGGTCCTCTTACCGGCTTTAGCCGGAATCGGTACCGCCTCGCGGGTGGGCGGGCTGTCGAGATCGGTGATCGAGCCCGCCGAAGCCTCTTCGGCCACCCGCCTCGCGGAACGTTGAGATCCTGGCGAACGGTCCAACCGCCCCTGGGCGGAAAAGGACCCTTTCCGTATGGAAACGAGACTATGATATTCAGGATGTCAAGCGGATAGCAGGCGCGAAGTCCCCGCTTCCGGCCTTCAAGACATAAAAATCAAGGCTCTCAAGAGGCAGGCTTACGGCTTCCTAGATTCTGAGCATTCCAACTATGGCTCTACCATCTTTATACCCGGAGGCACTCGTTGGCCGGATGAACCAAAATTTCTGATCCTTCGCGCAGTCAAAACAAGCCGGGGATAAATCGCGCCGTCTTTGCAGCATAGTCGGCATACTCCGGGAAGACAGCGGTCAACAGCTTTTCTTCATGCAAAGACCTGTAGACCTGGCAGCCGACGAGCAGCAAGAAAACAAGAATTTTAGGAATGGAGACACCCGCCAGGGTCAACCCGAGAGTACTTCCAATTTCTGCAACATAGAGAGGGTGGCGCACAAGCCGATACGGCCCGCGCACGACGAGCCTGCGGCTCTGGGGGATGATGCTGAAGCTTTTCCCCAGCGCGCCGAGCGCCACCAAGGTAAATGCCAGGCCGCACAGCACGATGACATTCGAAATCGCCAGGATAGCCAAGCGGGGAAAATAGCCCTCGCCGGCCGGATCCCCGAGAACGGGAATGAGAAAGGGAAGAAAAGATGCCGTCACGGCAACCAGCTTGGCGGGAAAAGACCGGGTGGTCGCGCTCGCCCTGCTCCTCACAAAGTAAATCAAAATGAGCAGAACGTAGAAGGCCGCTGCCAGCAGACGGTCGGCCAGTACGTGACACTTAAAGGCGTCTACGGGAAATAGTGCCTTCAGGTCTTTTTGTACGGCAAGGAAGTTTATGACCATAAAAAAGGCGAAAACCGCAACAGCCGCCGGTCTGCCCAAGTCGATGCGCGTTGATTTATCGGACATCTTCATTCGATATGCAACCTCAAAAAGCAATACTGAACAGACCGTAAAGAAGCTTCGATCAATTTTATTTTTACCATGGAAATCCCCATCCGGTAAGGAATCCACGTGCTCAAATAATTTAATGGATTATGGGTCCCCGTATTGGAACCACGTATTTTTTTTCTTGACTTTTCACAAATTGGAATCTAGAGTGACAGCTAACTGGAGTAAAGAGTTCTTTGAGAAAGATGCTTTAGCTAGCCTGAAGGGCAAACTATCTGAAAAGATAGGGCGCAAAGCTTCCGGTCTAAGTCGATCAAGAGGTCGATAAGATAGCGGGGTTGCCAGGGAGAGTCTGCATAGTCATACCTCCATATGAACCCGCTATCCTTCACAGGAAGCGGGTTTTCTTTTTGCTGAAGCCTACAGAATGTCGCTCTATATTTAAGTTCAACGGTGGAATAACCGATTACCAATGGAGGATCGGCATCCTGGTCTCGAAAGGTGTGTGCATGAAAGACAAAACCGTAATCCGGGTTAATCCTCATCAAAAGACAAATTTCAAAAGAGAAAAACGATGGAAAGAATCAAAAGGTTTTTCAGGGATGAGGAAGGCGCGTCGTTGGTTGAGTATGGGATATTGGTGATACGAATGGTTCCATAGCCTGCAAACCGTTGACAGAGCCAGGTTGACACATTATTAAAGGTCGTATAAATTGTTGGAACTTAATCTTTTCGGTATATCGGAATTTGTCAGCTAATCCGGTATTGTTCTCCCGGACGGTTGTTCTCATCGACAGTAGCTGGAAAGGTAATACCTCAATGTGAGGCAATTAACCATGAGGGGCTTGCGACCTGTGAGGACGTCATCCGCAGACTTGATACGAGAGCAATCCGGCGCCTCCCTCGTGGAGCTGGCGCTGATCTTGCCGCTCCTGGTCCTGGGCGCCGGTGATTTTGGCCGCGTGCTCTATTGGTCCATCACCCTCGCTCAATCGGCGAGCGCCGGTGCTCAGTACGGCGCCCAGAGCAGCGCCTCGGCCGGCAATACCGCTGGCATCCAGCAGGCGGCGCTGCAGCCGGTTTTACCGGGGTGACTTATGGACTCTAGGGAATACCTCAATGAGAAGCAATTAACCATGAGACGTGCTGCCGGTGCATATGACAATCAGGCAAAAGGTGATCGGGGATCAACTTTAGTCGAATTTGCCTTGGTGTTTCCCCTGTTCGCAATTCTCCTTTTCGGGAGCATTGAATTCGGATGGTATTTCTATGTACAGCACACGCTACAATACGCAACCCGCGAGGGGACCAGATTGGCGCTCGTAGGGGGAACATTGGCAGGCCCGAATGGGACCCAGATGACCAGGGTAGCATCCATAGTGACAACAATTCAAAACGATGCCAGCCTGGCCGTCAACCCTGCAGGAATTGCAATCAGCATCTTCCCGATCACTGCCCCCTATACGAATCCGACAGGTTGGCAGGGCGAGCAGAATGCGGGCAATCCGGGTGATTACATGCGGGTGGTCACTCAATACAACTACACCTTTTTAACCGCCCTTATAGGACAGTTCTTTCCGGGGGGCAGTGTGATCCAAGCGGAAACGACCTACAGGAATGAAAATTTTTGACAGGGAGTCGGGCACATGATGACGAGGGGGACTTATGCCGATTAGAAACCATAGGGGGGCAGCCATAGTCGAATTCTGCCTCGCTCTTCCGTTTCTTCTGGTGATACTCTTTGCCATCATCGATTTTGGGCGTCTCGTCCAGGCAAGGTTCATCATCACCAGCCTCGCGCGCGAGGGTGGCAACCTGGCCTCCCGGGACATCGATTCGGGAGCTGACCTGATCACGATGCTTCAGTCTGGGGCCACGCCGCTTAACATGATCAATTCTGGCAAGATCTGCATTTCGAGCATCCAAGCGGGACTGACCGCGGCAAACCCTTTGCCTGTCATCAGCACGACGCCCGCTCAGCTTTGTTCAGGCAATCTCAACGTGGCGAGCGGCATCAGTGCCGGGGCCCCGAACCTGGGGCTTACAGCGGCGATGTATGGCCACCTGGTTTTCAAGCCTGCAAACCAGACCGCCGACATCAATGGCGTCACCGTCGTCGAAACCTTCTACGGGTACACGCCGATCACGCCGCTTGCGAACTTTATCACGGGCATTTTTCCGAACAACGGATCGGTTATCATCGGCAGCCGATCCGTATATTGCACGGTACCACCGACAGCAGGACAATAGTCATGCATAACACCATCAATAATCAAAGAGGCGCAATCGTCGTCATTTTCGCTCTGGCTCTGCCCTTGCTGATAGGTTTTGCCGCTCTTGGGATCGAAGTCGGCGAATGGTATATCACGCAGGCCGAGCTCTCCAAGGCCGTCGATGCCGCTTCTCTTTCAGCGGCCGCCAACATTTCCAATCCGTACGTTAGCGTCACTTCTCTGGCGCAGGACTTCGGAATGGCGAACTTTCAACCGGGGTATCTGGATACACCCGCGACCGGGACCGGGACCGTAGCTTTTACCGCGGCCACTTCGCCGGGCGGCATATTGACCGTGACGGGCCAGACAAATGCCCTCGCCTTTTTGGCAAGAATCTTCGGTATTCAGTATGTCGCCGTGAGCTCGGGCGGGGCTGCACAGAATAATAACGTTCAAATCATGCTGGTCCTCGACCGCTCCGGATCTATGGCCGGGACTCCAGAAACAGATATACAGAATGCTGTCAAAGCATTCATCGCCTACTACCAGGACGTCCAGAGTACAAACCAGATCGGGCTTGTCACCTTTGCTACGAGCGCCACGGTGAAATATGCGCTGAACTACAACTTCTACACCCCCATTCTAAACGCTGTCAACGCAATGCAGGCAACAGGCGCCACCAACACCGAGGATGCGATCGCGCAGGCGGGGGCTAACTTTCCCGACCAAACCCAGGTTCCCCCTGCCAGTCGCATTCAGCAATTTATAGTCTTCTTCACCGATGGGCACCCGACCGCGTTCAGGGGTACATTCGAGACCAACGGAACAAAGTACGATGCAGTCGTGTGCAGCACGGGCAATTGCGACAGCAACAGCGACAGCCTGTATCCAGATATGGGATACCCCACTAGTGAGACTTGGTACAACACCAACACACTGAGCCCTTCTCCAACAGGGGATGGACTACCTGGTAGTACGACTAAGTGCAAAACCGGGGGCCGCAATCCTGTCGGCTACTCAAACACTAATTGGAGTTCTTTTGCCTCGTATCCGGTACCCGGCTTGGGCGCCGAATCATTCCCGGCGTATTGCTCCATCAGCGCAACCACCCACCTAAACGGTCAAAATGGGTACATTTGCCAAACCGCACGTCAGATGGCCCTCGATAATGTCAATCTGCTCAAGGCGAGATTCGTCCAGTTCTACGCGATCGGGTACGGCAGTAGTGTCGACTCCACATTCCTGGCTGAAGTGGCCAGTGGCAGCAATTACCTGTTCATTACACCCGATTCCAGCCAACTCCAGTCCATTCTCAGTCAAATCGCGAAGGATATCCAACTGCGCTTGATACAATAGCAAAGACATAATGTGAGAATATTTTGCGATCCTGCATTTGTTGATTCTGTTGAAGCTTCTATTGATTGGCGTGAAGGAGTAGAAATCTTAAAAACTTCTGTGGAGCAAGCCCTTGAATAGAACTCCTTTTCTACCACTCGAGTTTTCTCGTGAAGTAAATCGAGGCCGCCCGCTCCAGTTTGGCCCTGGTGATCTCGACCGGGCGCTGCTCATAGGCGCTTATCGACACTATGATATTCAAGATATCAACCGGATAGCAGGCGCGGAGTTCCCCGTTTCCGGCCTGCAAGACATAGAAATCAAGGCTCTCAAGAGGCAGGCTTACGGCTTCCTAGATTCTGAGCATTCCAACTATGGCTCTACCATCTTTATACCCGGAGGCACTCGTTAGCCGGAAGAACCAAAATTTCTGATACTTCCAGCATTCAAAACAAGCCGGGGATAAATCGCGCCGTCTTTGCAGCATAGTCGGCATACTCCGGGAAGACAGCGGTCAACAGCTTTTCTTCCTGCAAAGACCTGTAGACCTGGCAGCCGACGAGCAGCAAGAAAACAAGAATTTTAGGAATGGAGACACCCGCCAGGGTCAACCCGAGAGTACTTCCAATTTCTGCAACATAGAGAGGGTGGCGCACAAGCCGATACGGCCCGCTCACGACCAGCCTGCGGCTCTGGGGGATGATGCTGAAGCTTTTCCCCAGCGCGCCGAGCGCCGCCACGGCAAATGCCATGCTGAACAGTACGATGACATTCGAAATCGCCAGGATAGCCAAGCGGGGAAAATAGCCTTCGCCGGCCGGGTCCCCGAGAACGGGAATGAGAAAGGGAAGAAAAGATGCCGTCACGGCAATCAGCTTGGCGGGAAAAGACCGGGTGGTCGCGCTCGCCCTGCTCCTCACAAAGTAAATCACGATGAGCAGAACGTAGAAGGCCGCTGCCAGCAGACGGTCGGCCAGCACGAGACACTTAAGGGCGTCTGCGGGAAATAATGCCTTCAGGTCTTTTTGTACGGCCAGGAAGTTAATGACCATAAAAAAGGCGAAAACCACAACAGCCGCCGGTCTGCCCAAGTCGATGCGCGTTGATTTATCGGACATCTTCATTCGATATGCAACCTCAAAAAGCAATACGGAACAGACCTTAAAGAATCTTCGATCAATTTCATTTTTACCATGGAAATCCCCATCCGGCAAGGAATCCAAGAGGGCATGAAGCGTCCGCGGGTCAAACAATATAACAAATTATGGGTCCCCGTATTGGAACCATATATTTTTTTCTTGACTTTTCACAAATTGGAATTTAGAGTAACAGCTAACTGGAGTAATGGGTTCTTTGAGAAAGATGCTTTAGCTAGCCTGAAGGGCAAACTATCTGAAAAGATAGGGCGCAAAGCTTCCGGTCTAAGTCGATCAAGAGGTCGATAAGATAGCGGGGTTGCTAGGGAGAGTTTGCATAGTCATACCTCCATACCAACCCGCTGTCCTTCACAGGAAGCGGGTTTTCTTTTTTGCTGAAGCCTACGAATAGATTGAACACATGAGTATCGGGGAGCCTGGACGGCTACGCTGATAGGAGCCATGAAATTGATATTTAAGTTCAACGGTGGAATAACCGATTTCCAATGTAGTGCTGGCAACCTGGTAGCGAAAGGTGACGGCATGAAAGACAAAACCGCAATCCAGGTTAATCTGCATCAATAGACAAATTTCAAAGGAGAAAAGCAATGAAAGGAATCAAAAGGTTTTTCAGGGATGAGGAAGGCGCGGCGTTGGTTGAGTATGGGCTATTGGTGGGCCTGATCGCCGTTGTTTGTATTGCTGTCGTTACACTGCTGGGCACCACGATTAGGGGCATGTTCACGAGCCTGACCAACTCCCTCGGTGCCGTCTAATCGTACGGTCCAGGTTAATCCGCATCAGAGGAGAAAAACAATGGAAAGAATCAAAAGGTTTTTCAGGGATGAGGAAGGCGCGGCGTTGGTTGAGTATGGGCTATTGGTGGGCCTGATCGCCGTTGTTTGTATTGCTGTCGTTACACTGCTGGGCACCACGATTAGGGGCATGTTCACGAGCCTGACCAACTCCCTCGCTGGCGTCTAATCGTAAATCCAGGTTAATCCGCATCAAAGGAGAAAAACAATGGAAAGAATCAAAAGGTTTTTCAGGGATGAGCAAGGCGCGGCGTTGGTTGAGTATGGTCTATTGGTGGGCCTGATCGCCGTTGTTTGTATTGCTGTCATTACACTGCTGGGCACCACGATTGAGGGCATGTTCACGAGCCTGACCAACTCCCTCGCTGGCGTCTAATCGTACGGCCCGGATCGAATGGAGGCTGAAACCAAGAATTAGAACAGCAGGGCGCTCCAACGCCCTGCTGTTCAACCAATTTATCGCACGTCAGTTGGTTGCGGTGGACAACACAACGGCTGCATGGCGCGAACGCCTGAATGAGGTGGCCGGTTCCCGTTCGAAAGATTAAGATCCGTACTCTTTTTTTTAAATACAATATAGGCAGAAAACAAATTCTTATTTGCCATGGCTATCCATTAGGGCTATCCTGCAATTGCCGCTGACCCGTCTTTTCTTCAGGGACTGTTTTAGCCATGATAAATATACACCCTTTTGCCCTCGCCGGTTTGATAGTGGTGTTGATCTTCGCTCTAATAACAGATATCCGCTCACATAAAATTCCCAACTGGCTCACTTACCCAACAATATTTCTTGCAATTCTCCTTTATTTGGACGTAGATGGTTTACGGGGGATGCTTTTCAGCGCCGAGGGGCTTGGGTTAGGCATAGTATTGCTGATGCCGTTCTATATGCTTGGCGGGATGGCCGCAGGCGACGTAAAGCTTATGGGGGTTGTCGGCGCGGTGCTCGGGCCGGGGCATTTGTGTTACGCCTTTTTGTCCACCGCGATTGCAGGCGGGATTTATGCTTTGATTCTCCTGCTTTCGCATCCCGTACGCCGAAAAGAGCTCGCTTCAGAGCTTTACTCAGCCCTTCGGGCATTGGTTTTGACAAAAGAACCGCGCTTTCCGCGTACCTATGCCCATGGGGAGGGCTTCAAATTGTATTATGGTGTGGCTATTTGCACCGGGACTCTTGCCTACATCCTTTTTGAGGTATATCGGGGCAATATTCCCGCCCTCCTTTTTTAAAGGGGGGCGGAGGGATTATGTCGCAACAGGCCGCCCGGCGCCGGTTGTGCCGCGTAGAGCACTAAAGCGCGCGCAGCGGCTTTTATAGGTTTCTTTGGGTTAATTACCTTATCTACAGTCTATCTCAGCAGGATTTCATGTTTTCATGTAACAGACAGGTGAGACATGGGAAAACTTAAAGCATTCATCCCTTTCGTACTGGCCGTGGTCGTTGCCTTGACAGTTACGGTCCTGATTTACAACTGGATGAAGCACAAGTCTAACGAGCCGGCGGTGGTATCCAAGGTGATCCCCGAAGACCGGGGCCATATCGTTCTGGCAGGCGCCGATCTTTCCTGGGGCACCAAGATTTCGGCGGACATGGTCAAGACAGTGCCGATTGCAACGGGTAACGCGCCCGCTGGAAGCTTTGTAAACCCGGCCGAACTGGTGGGGCGAGTGCTCGTCGTGCCGGTAAAGCAAAACGAGCCCATAATGGAGTCCAAGCTTGCGCCCAGGGACGTGACCACCGGCGGGGTCAGCGCCGTTGTGCACGAGGGCATGCGCGCCATCGCCGTTGCCGGCGACAAGGTGATGGGGCTTGCAGGCTTCATTCAGCCGGGCAACTACGTGGACATCCTGGCTACCGTTCAGGACCCGCACAACGACAAGCTGCATTACAGCAAGACCGTGCTCGAAAATATTCGGGTCCTCGCGACCGGCACCATGATCGACAACAAGGGGGACAAGCCGGCGCCCGTGGATGTATTCACGGTAGAGGTGACGCCGGAGGAGGCAGAGCGGCTGTCGCTGGCCGCAGTCCAGGGAAAGCTTCATTTCGCCCTGCGCAATGTTGCGGACAGAAATATGGTTTACACGCTCGGCTCAACGGTAGGCGACGCGTTGGAAGCCTATCGGCCGCGCATGCAGAAGGTTTCGGAACCCGAGGTCAAAATGGAGCCGCAGATCGGAGCCACGGAGAGAAGAGGCTCCAAGATGGAAGTCATCAATGGGGTAAAAAGAGAGCAGGTATCGTTTTAAGGGGGGCTTGAGGCGATACCTGTTTTGGGGGGGGAGTAAAACCACTAGGAGGAGGGGGGAAATGTGCAGCCGTTTTGGTCCGCGAATAGGTAAGATAAAGTTGTTTTTGGCGGCTTTTGCCCTGGTGCTGGTCTTTTACGCCGGATGCCGGGGCGCCGGTGTCGAGGTAATCTCGGTGAAAGGGAAAAAGATCAACCTGGAGGTGGGAAAATCCATCATTATCAGGAGCGAGGTCCCAATTGTCCGCGTCTCCTCGGCCAACCCCGCGGTGGCCACGATAACGGCCCTTTCACCCACCCAGATCTATGTTACGGGAGGAAAAACTCCCGGCGTAACCAACATAACCCTGTGGAAGACTGATGACAAGATTGCCGCCGTCTATGACGTAGAGGTCGCGCCGGACGTTTCGAGCATAAAGGAAAAGATTCAGCGTCTCTTTCCGGAGGAAAAAGGCCTGCAAATCAGCGCCACCCACGATTCGCTGACCCTGGCGGGGACCGTTTCGAGTATAGCGGTCCTTTCACAGGCCGTGGCGCTGGCCGAGGCATACGGTGGGGAAAAAAAGGTCATAAACATGCTCCAGGTCTCCGGGGTCCACCAGGTTATGCTGGAGGTTCGCGTAGCCGAGATGCAGAAGACCTTGACGAAGCAGTTGACGATCAACTTTACGACGCTGGCGAGCGGTAGTTTAGGAGCCGGCCTGCTTGGGAACCCGGGGTCGGTGGTGAACCCTATTGCCGCTCTTAACCCATCACCACTAAGTATCAACCTCGCTCCGGCCACCAATGCCCTTTTTCACATCGCAGGCAATCCGTCAATGACCGCCTTTATTAATGCGCTCAAGCAGGACGGCCTGGTGAAGGTGCTTGCCGAACCGACGCTCATGGCGCTTAGCGGGCAGACCGCCAAGTTCATGGCCGGCGGCGAATTTCCCGTACCCGTCCCACAGGGCCTCGGCACGGTGGGCATCGAGTATAAGCCTTACGGGGTGTCCCTTAAGTTTACTCCAACAGTGCTCGACGACAACAGGATCAGCATGAAAGTCGCCCCCGAGGTGTCCGAGCTTGACTTTTCCAATGCGGTTAGCATCTCGGGAACTACAGTCCCTGCCCTGACAACCCGTAGTGTTGAGACGATCATAGAGCTTGGCGACGGGCAGAGCTTTGCCATCGCAGGGCTCTTGCAGGACAACATCACGGAGACGATCGGCAAGTACCCTTATCTGGGAGATGTCCCGGTATTGGGCACTCTTTTTCGGAGCAGCTCGTTCCAGAGAAACGAAACGGAGCTGGTAGTCATCGTTACGCCACACGTGGTGAAGCCGCTGGATTTAAGGAACCAGCCTCTTCCGACCGACCGATATGTTGAGCCCAGCGATACGGATTTCTTTTTAAGGGGCCTGTTGCAGGGTTGTGAGAAAGCTTCTCCTCCTCCGGTTTGCAAGGACAGTAAGGCGGGACTCGAAGGAGATTTCGGGCATGCTTTGCCTAGATAGGCGGGAGCAAGAAGCGAGAAGCAGGGAGCAGGGAGTGAAAAACCTGGGCCCCCGGACTAGAAACTTCCGGGGCAGGGTTGTCCGGGGTCCGGAACCTGGCTAAATTATTGAAAATATCTGGATTCCGGCCTGAACCCTCACTACGTTCGGATTCGCGTTAACACTTCTGGCCGGCGTTAAACGCTTCAAGTTCGCGTCCGATCATTTGTGAGGACGCGCCGGAATGACGGTCTGTGTGGGCAGTACTTAGGTAACGGATTACTAACTCAGAACACCAGCTTCCGTAAGAAGCTATTGAAAATAACTGGATTCCGGCCTGAACCCTCACTACGTTCGGATTCGCGTTAACACTTCTGGCCGGCGTTAAACGCTTCAAGTTCGCGTCCGATCATTTGTGAGGACGCGCCGGAATGACGGTTTGTGTGCGCATGGAAATTGAGTTTTGGAAACGGGGGACTAAGATGAAATGCAAAACCGCAATAATGGTCATACTTCTGCTCGCCACCTGTAGCTCTTCGGCGTTTGCCGGCTGCTGCAATCCCGGCTGCTTTTCTTATAAGTGCGAGCCGAGGGACGATTTCGGCAAAGCATATACGCTGGCCAAGGCAGGCCAGATTATGAACCCGGACGCAGGGACGAACCTTGAGCCGGTCGAGGGGATTGACGGGCGTGCTGCCGAAAAAATAATGAAAAATTATGTGGAAAGTTTCAGGCCTTCGGCGCCGCCATCGTCCGGAGGAGGCATGACGGCGGTTGCCGTCACCCAGAACCCGAGCATGTCCACCCATTAGCATCAGCTTGTCTCCGTTCCGGGTCCAGGAGAAGATTGAGATGCACACAAGGCAGAAGGAAACCGGGCGGGCACGGTCAAGATTGCGAAGTGAGCCAGGCGCTTGGGTGGTCGAGTTTGCACTTTTGTTGCTGCCATTAACGTTGATCATTGTCGGCATTTTCGAATTTGGCTTACTTATTTACAATAAGCAGGTTGTAACAAATGCGAGCAGAGAAGGGACGCGTGCAGGCATAGTTTCGCAGCAGCCCAGGGTCACGCTTGCCCGGATACAGACGGTGGTTAACACGTACTGCACTAATCATCTCATCACGTTCGCCGCCACGAACCCTTCGCCCACCACACAACTCGGGCTAAATGGCACCGGCGCCGCTTTTCCCGGCTGTCCAGGTGAGGGTTAGCATGTCCGCTGAAAATAATGGGGGTCACGTGAAGAATTGGTTTACCCCTGTCACAGGAATAAGCACCTCCAATATGAGCGCCACGGCAACAGCCGTCATGGCATCTCCCGGTACTGCTCTGCCGGGCGCCTTCCTGCCATTGGTCACAGGTCAGGCCGCGGCCAACGAGGGGAGCACGTACAACAGCTCCAGCGGCCTCTCTTTCGGGAACCTTGACCTCTTTTTCAAGGCGCTTGGCAACGGCGTTAATGGATGGACTTCAATTCGTCTTCCAGCAGCAAGTTGCCAAAGGGGGATATGCGGGTTACCATTGCCAATAGAGGCAGTTTCCCCGCTACAATTCCATTCCTTAAGGATATGTTTATTGGTAAGGGTGGCCCTGCCGGCACTAACAATTGTGCGTTTTCCCCTCCCAAACTGGTAAAATAGTGCGGGCACAACCGGAAAGATTATACCCTTTCCCGATTTGGCGCCTGCCTTCCCGTTCGGAATTTTCTCTCTTAAATGGGGGGAAGGGGGATTTTGCTTGAATTAGGTGAGTTGTTGCGAGGAATGAGGAAATATCATGGCCGATGACGTCATCCCTGTAAGACTTGAGGTAAAATCGCCGGAGCTGAGGGAGACACTCGGACGCATCGTAAGTTCCACGGGAGGATTCCGCCTTCGTGACCCCGGCGATCGCGGCCCCTTCGAGATTCTCATACTGGAACTGGGGAAGGACGTTGAAGGCGAATTCCAGATAATACAGTCCTTTATCAACCTGGGGACGGTAAGAGAAATCTTCCTTACGGCACCTCAGCAGGACCCCAATGTGCTGGTCCGAGCCTTGAGGGCGGGCATAAGGGAGTTTTTCCCTCAGCCCGTCAACGAACAGGAAGTGCGGCATGCCCTCGAGAACTTCAGACAGCGCCGGGACTCGGGAAAAGAAATTCTAAAAGCGGACAGGACCGGAAAAATCATTAACGTGGTGGCGAGCAAAGGGGGTGTCGGCAATACCACCATTGCGGTAAACCTGGCCGCCAACCTGGCTGACCTAAACAGGAAACAGTCAGTTGCGCTGGTCGATATGAACCTGCTGTTCGGAGAGGTCCCCCTTTTCCTGGACATAAAGCCCTCTTTTGATTGGGGAGAGGTTGCCAGGAATATAACACGCCTGGACGCCATGTTCCTGATGAGCGTTCTTCACCGGCACAGCTCCGGAGTCTATGTGCTGCCTTCCCCGTCCGAATTGAGCGGGACTAGTCAGCTCACCACGGACATAATCGAAAAGCTGCTGGCGCTGATGAAGTCGATCTTTGACTACACGGTATTAGACTCGGGGCGCACCACCGACGATATGGCCCTCAGTGCCCTCGAGTTGTCCGATACAGTACTCATTACCTGCATATTGAGCGTTCCATGCCTGACCAACGTTAACAGGCTCACGCGGGTGCTCCACGATCTCGGGTTCGATCCGGGCGAAAATGTCAGGCTTATCGTCAACCGATATCTGGAAGATACCTCGATTTCGTTGAAAGAAGCGGAGGAAAGCGTCGGGATGAAAGTGTCCTGGACGGTCCCCAACGATTTTGTAACAACGATGTCTGCGATCAACCAGGGGAAGAGTCTTTCCGAAGTAGCCATGAAGTCGCCCGTTGCCCGCAGCATTCGGCAGATTGCGGTGGATTTGTCGGACACAGAAATCCGCGAAAAAAAGAAGGGCTCATTTTTAGGCAACCTTTTTAAAAGAAGTTGATCCGGTACCCGAAATCCCCCATTTCCTAAAAGGGGGAAACAGTGCGCCCACCTTCACGAAGGTGGGATTGCAGGAGCAAGAAAATAGTGAGTCTTTTCAACCGATCGTCTAAGAGTTCGGAGAACCGTGCCGCCCAGGCGGAACCGCTCGCTCCTGCTCAACGGCCCCTTCTGAGGAAAATGGGAATGCGGTCCAAGGTCCCTAATGAGTATTACGAACTCAAGACCAGGATCCACGACCGCCTGCTGGACCTTATGGACCTGTCCCTGATGGACACACTCGATCCGGATGTGCTCAAACCTCAGATAAGACGGCTCGTAGAGCAGATGCTCCTCGATGACAAAGGGCGCATGCCTCTCAATCAGAATGAACGTGAGCTGCTTTTCACCGAAATCCAGGACGAGGTGTTCGGCCTGGGGCCTCTCGAACCGTTTTTGCAGGACCCTACCGTCTCCGACATTCTGGTCAATAATTACCGGCAGATATATATCGAGCGTTTCGGCAAGCTCGAAGCCACGGAAGCCAGATTTAAAGACGACAACCACCTCAGAAAGATCCTAGATAAGATTGTCTCAGCCGTCGGCCGCAGGATCGATGAGTCTTCTCCCATGGTCGATGCCAGGCTGGCGGACGGTTCCAGGGTCAATGCGATTATCCCGCCGCTTTCGCTGGACGGGCCTGTAGTCTCGATCCGCCGGTTCAGCAGAGACGTGCTCGAAATTAGCGACCTGATAACGCTGAAGACTTTGACCCCGGAGATCGCGAACCTTCTGCAGGGAATAGTGCGGGCCAGGCTGAACGTTTTGATCTCGGGCGGCACCGGGAGCGGCAAGACAACCCTGCTCAATCTCATGTCGCGGTTCATCCCGGAGGATGAGCGGATTGTAACCATCGAGGATGCCGCCGAGCTCCAGTTGAAACAGGAGCACGTGGTGCGGTTGGAGACCCGGCCCGCCAATATCGAGGGCAAAGGTGAAATCAACCAGAGAGACCTTGTCAGAAACTCTCTGCGAATGCGTCCGGACCGGATAATCCTTGGGGAAGTCAGGGGGCAGGAAGCCTTCGACATGCTCCAGGCGATGAATACGGGACACGACGGTTCTCTGACCTCCATTCACGCCAACTCGCCCAGGGACGCTCTCGTGCGTGTGGAAACGATGGTCGCCATGGCAGGTCTGGAAATACCGGCCGAGTTTTTGCGAAGATATATCAGTTCAGCAATCAACGTCGTCATCCAGACCGCCCGGATGGCTGACGGAACGAGGAAAGTCGTCAGCATCCAGGAAATCACCGGCATGGAGGCCAACATGACTTCGCTGCAGGAAATATTTGTTTTCGAGCAGACCGGGGTTGGCACCGACGGCAGGGTGATGGGGAGGTTCCGGGCCACTGGCGTCAGGCCCAAGTTTGTCGAAAAATTCCTCACCATGAATATTCCATTCATGGCAACGATGTTCGACCCCGGCATGTATTTTGAGGTGTAGAAGCGGGGTTAGGACACAGGACTGAGGACTGAGGACTGAGGGGGGAATGGTGAATGGGTTTAGACTGAACGGGTTTAGACTGAAGGGGTTTAGGCTGAAGGTCTGAAGGCGAGAGCAAGGAGCGGGAAGCGGGAAGTGAAAAACCAGGAGCCCGGCGCGCGGGAAGACGCGAAAGCGGGATGCCTGTCGTCAATCCGGCGCCTTGTACCCGGAGTCCACACTCCGGATCAGGTTCGGGGCAGGCTTTAGAGGCGATTTCCCTAACTCCGTCTGTTTTTTCTTTCTTCGCGGCTTCGCGTGAAAAAATTTTGAGAGGCCGAAATGGACGCCATCGTAGTACTTGCAATATTTATTGTCTGTCTTTTCCTGATGGAGACATTCCGCCATGCCTACATCAGCACGATGAGACCCGAACTCAAGACTGTCCGCAAACGCCTCAAAAGACTTCCTTCCACCGCCCGCGGACCCGGGTCCATCGATATCCTTCGCAAGAGGGCGTACAGCGATATAGCATGGTTCAATCGCATCCTTGCACATATGCCCGGCATTAGGAAGCTGGACAATCTTATCATCCAGGCCAATATCGAATACAGTGTCGGCTTTTTCCTGGAGATTTCCCCCCTTCTTGCCCTGGCAGGATACTTCGCCAGCCGGGCGGCATTGAACGGCGGGGAGATTTTGCCGCTTTTGTTCGCGGTTGTTCCGGGATATGTTCCATTTGCCTATGTACTCCTCAAGAAAAAACAGAGGATGAGAAAATTTGAAATGCAGCTCCCGGAGGCCTTAGAGCTGATTGCCCGGACGCTTCGCGCAGGACAGGCTTTTTCCGGAGGGCTGAGCATAGTTTCCGAGGAATTTGACGACCCTATCGGAACGGAATTCGAAAGAACGCTGGATGAGATAAATTTTGGCGTGGCGGTCCCGGAGGCCCTGCAAAACCTTGCCGCAAGGGTCGAATGCCCCGACGTCAGGTTCTTCGTGGTCGCAGTCGTCATCCAGCGAGAATCGGGCGGCAATCTCTCAGAGATTATCGAGAACATCGCCCACGTGGTCCGGGAGAGGTTCAAACTAATGGGCAAGATCAGGGTCCTCAGCGCGGAAGGGAAGTACTCGGCAATTATGCTCTGCCTGCTTCCGTTCTTAATCAGCTTTGTGATCTATCTTTTGAACAGGGATTATATGATGATCCTTATAGAGGACCCGATTGGAAAGTATATTACCGGTGCGGGTTTGGTAATGATGTTGCTTGGAATCATCGTTATGAAGAAGATGATACAGATCAAGGTGTGAATTTATGGGGCAGTGAGCAGTGAGCGGTGAGCAGTGAACAGAAAAAGCGCCTTTACCTCTTAGCCCCTTTCTCTGCTCACTGTTCACTCATCACTGTTCACTCAACTTGTGTGGGATTGACAATGGCTGAAACCGACTTTTTCCCGATTATTGCCGCCGTCATGGTTTTCGCCTCTTTTGCGCTTTTCTTTACGGCTATATATTTCTATTCGCGTTACGCTGCCGAGCGCAGGAGAGTGAAAGAAAGGATCCAAACCGACTCAAGACAATTCACACAGAAAGAAGCAGGGGGCGAGACCGCCGGGAACGAGCCGGCAAGCCATCTGGGCGCCATTTTCGGGGCCCTGCAGAGGGTGGGGAAGATCGTCCGGACCGACGACAAGGCGGATGCAAAAGAAAAGCGCCTCGCCTTCCTCAGGGCGGGCATTCGCAGTGAAAACGCGTCTCGTGTGTTCTGGGGGGCGAAGTACGTAATGGGGGTCCTGTTCCCAGCGGTTTTTATTCTCTCCAGACCGCTGTTCCCGAATCCGATGAAGCCCTCCGTGGCGCTTGGATTGAGCCTTTGCCTCGTGATGGCCGGTTTCTACATCCCCGATTTCTGGCTGAAGCGGAAGACCTCGCGCAGAAAAGAGGAGATCCGGGGTGCGCTCCCCGATGCGCTCGACCTTCTTGTGGTCTGCGTCGAGGCCGGGATGGGGCTTGATGCAGCCATGAACAGGGTGGGAGAAGAAATAAGGATCACCAGCCCGGAAATCAGCGACGAATTCAGGCTGTTCAACCTGGAAGTGAGGGCGGGCAAGGCAAAGCGGGACGCGTTGAAGAATCTGTCGCTAAGAACCGACCTCGAGGACGTCAACAGCCTGGTAACGTTATTGATCCAGGCGGAAAGATTCGGCACCAGCATTGCCCAATCCCTGAGGGTCTATTCGGACTCCTTCAGAACTAAGAGGACGCAGAGAGCAGAAGAGCTAGCAGCCAAGCTTCCGGTTAAAATCCTCCTGCCCCTGGCCTTGTTCATCTTTCCGTCCCTGTTTATAGCGATCCTCGGGCCCGCGGCCATTAGAATTGTTCGCGCACTTTTAGGCCCAGTTGCCAAATAGTCAGGCCGGAGATTATCGGAGCATACAGATGTATATGATATCGTTGCCGCCAGGGTTGTGCACTGTTTCCAACCTTTCAAGAGGGGGCGCCGGGGTGCGGAAGATTTTTGCCTGGTTCGCAGTTATCGCTTTGACCGCATCGGGAACCTTCGGGTGCGCGTCCGATAATTCACCCGCTGCGGGTCAAACCGGCTATTCCAAGCAGATCGAACAGCAGAAGAGGATGTCCCAGGAGCTTGAGGCGCCGAAAAAGCTCCCGGAAATGACCGACGACGACTATGAAAGACTGGGAGACAGCTTCGTCCAGCAGGGAAACCTCGAACAAGGTTTCATGGAATACGACAAGCTGCTCCGGAAGAAGCCGGGCAATAGCCGCCTGCTCTACAAAAGGGGCATGATTTTCCTAGTGAAGGGCCGCTCTATCGAAGCGTTGGGGGATTTTCAGGAGGCGCTGAAAAAGGAACCCGGCAATGCTCTTATTCATCAGGGCGCCGGCGAGGCGCTCCTCAAGTTGAAGCGTCCCGATGAAGCGGAAAAAGAGTTTCAGCTTGCCTTAAAGTCCGATGAGAAGCTTTGGCTGTCGCACAATCTCCTCGGGATTATCTATGACGACAAACAACGTCCCGACCTTGCCGTCGAGCAGTACCAGGCTGCTATTTCCCTAAGACCTGAGTGGGGGGCTGCCTTTAACAACCTGGGATGCGCCTGGTTACTGCAGGGAGAGTGGGAAAAAGCGGTTGCGGCATTCGAGGACGCCATCAAAAGAGGCTTTTCAGACCCGCGGGTGGGTAACAACCTGGGATTGGCCCTGTGCCAGCTTGGGAGAGATATTGAAGCTATCGAGGCCTTCAGGCGTTCGGGTGACGAAGCCCAGGCTTATAACAATCTCGGCTCCTTTCATCTGCAGAAGGGCGACTACGAAAAGGCCATGCGCGCCTTTGAGAGAGCGATTCAACTAAGGCACACCTTCTATGCACAGGCGAGTGAAAATCTGAAAAAGGCGCAGGCGGCCCTTCATTCCCAAGCCGCTTCAGGACCGGCCGGTTCGACAACAGCCCCGAAGAAAAAACCGGGCGACGCTCCAACTGTTTCTAACCCCGTTCCTTGATCAAAATAGATGATTGGCCGCCCTATTGTGAAGAAACGCACGCAAAGGCCCGCATCCGGCGGCTTGGACCACTTGTTATCCGGTGAATATCCGTCGGCCGAGGTTCGGCGGCCGCCGACGGCAGCGGCAATCCTGGCTGCGGCCCTGCCGCCTATCGGTGCTCCCTGCGCCGTGAGGTCCCGGAGCTGGCGAGTTTCCGCCATGTTTCTTGCAGTCGTATGTCTTCTATCAATATTGTGGATAGTGCCGCCCGAGTGCCGCGGGAACATAACCGAGGGGCTCAAGGCTTACAGGCGTGGGGATTATGCCGGCGCTTTCAGGAAATTCGCGCCGCTGGCGGAGCGAGGGAATGTTAAGGCCCAGTATTATATAGGGTATATGTACCTGAACGGCGAGGGTATCGACACGGATTATAACAAGGCCTTCAAATGGCTCAGTAAGGCTGCCGCGAAAGGAAACTCCAAGGCCCTGTTTCATCTGGGGTTCATGTACTACACCGGACTCGGGGCGCCCTGTGACTACACCGAGGCTGCCCGCCTCTTTTCCAGCGCCGCAGAACGGGGTGAAGCGATTGCACAATTTTTATTGGGACAAATGTATTATGAGGGCAAAGGCGGTCCTCGCGATTACGCGGAGGCGATTGCCTGTTTCCGCAAAGCAGCCATGTGTGGTATCGCCTCCGCGCAACACAATCTGGGTGTAATGTATGAGCGCGGATGGGGTGGGGAGCAAAGCGCCGGCGAGGCGGCCAAATGGTTTCGCAAAGCCGCGGAAAAAGGACTTGCCGAGTCTCAGTTCAGGATCGGCCTCATGTATGCCGATGGAAACGGGGTGGACCGGGATTACGTCCTTGCCTATATGTGGTTGAGCCTCGCCGCAGAACAAGGCGAAGAAAATGCAATCGTATCTCGTGACTTGCTTACCGGTAAAATGGCCGCTGAAGATGTTTCGCGCGCGCAAGAACTGACCAAAGAGTGGAAAAAGTCTCATGATTAACGCGCGGCGGCCGTCAACCTAAAGGTTTTACCGAACTCCAGCCAATGCGTGTGGACCTTGACCGTCCACGATGCCCTCTATTTGTGCTTATGTTCAAACCACCTGCCCACTGACAAATCATGCCGTTTGAAAGCTCTTAGTGGAACTGTATCACGATTCCCGAATGAGGGGCCGGTTTCCTTCTACCGATCCCTCAGCCTCCAATCTTCAATGCCTCCCAGGTAGTTTCGTGCCGGGGAAAGCCCGTCCAGTTGATGCACCATCCAGGTATACCCTGACCTGACACCGCCTGTGCAATAAAAGACAACAGGCTTTTCAGGATCTATATCATGAGATCGCAGGAGATGTTTCAGCCCGGACCTGTCGATGGGCCTGCGTTCCCTGCCGGTACGAAATTCAGTCCACGCAATGTGGACTGCGCCGGGAATATGGCCCGTTATCCACTCCAGTTCAGAGCGGCAATCTATGAGGGTAAAAGACCTCTCTTTTGATTCCAGCTCCGATGTCTCCACATTGATTCCCGGTCTCAGACGCACCCGGTAGACAGAAGCGGGCCGGGTTGAACTCTCGGAACCCGTCGCAACCGGATAGCCCAGCCCTTTCCAGGATTGGATACCCCCAGCCGCTACACGTATGGGACCTTCATGGCCCAGCCAAAGAAGCACCCAGGTTATCCAGCCTTCTCCGCCCATACTTTTGTCACCGTCACCGTAAACGACCACGGGAGTGTCTTCAACCATCCCTATTTGTCCAAACGCAGAGGCAAGACGCTCAGGCGGCGGCAACCGATAAGCCCTGCCCTTTTCGTCTGTTCGTGTATAGTTCTCCCATGAAAAGGAAAGCGCCCCCGGGATATGCCCGGCAAGCCAGTCAGATTCAGGCCGGGCGTCGAGAATGATCCATTTGCCCTTGTCTTGAACCAACTCGGCGGGGTCGATAAGCGCCAAATCGAAGGCAGAGGCGCTTTTTGAAGCTCCTGCGAGGAAAAGGAAAAAGAATAGAACGAAAATTCTAGTTTTGGAGGCTGTCATTTCACCACGAATGCCACCTCGGGGGTTTCGACCGGCTCACTTTCCCCGCCACGCCACACCCTGGCACGTACGATGTATTCGCCGCGGGAAAGCGGCCATAAGAACTGATGCTCATCTTTTCCGGTCTCACCTGCCGGTTTTCCGTTCAGGACCCACTGGACTCTCGCAGGCTTGATATTTTTAGAGATTCTAAATGCAAAAGCCTGAAGTTCAGCGGGAATCCGGGGGTCCATTGCGATCTGGAGGCCGGGGGTGGGCTGAAGCAACTGAATGCCGGATACCGGATGCCGGCTTCCGGCTAAGCCTGGACCGGCAATTTCCAGGCCGGGCGCCGGTGTAAGGGATGAACTGATTATGCTCGACGCCGGGCTGGCAGGGACAGATTCCGGCCCCACATCGATGTTTGCAGCCTGGATCGAATGAAGTGAACATAATTCAACAGGGACTTTGCCGGGCTCGAATTTTTCGTCCATACGCGGACAGTCGGGGCCTGCAAGCATTCCGCTCACGGCGCATATGCTCACGGACTGCAAGCCCGAGCACGATGGAAAAGGGGCTGTTTCCGCGTCACGGTTCAGTTCCGCGAAGATGCCCCGAAGAACGAGCGCCGGGCCTATGGCTCCGGTTACTCCCCTGGTTGGCCGGTGGTCGAGATTTCCCATCCACACGCCGGCAGTGTATCCTTCGGTAAAACCGACTGCCCAGCAATCCCGATGGTCCGAGGAGGTCCCGGTTTTTACGGCTGTCTGGACCGGAAAGCGCAGCAGGTGGCCTTCTCCGAATTCAAGGCGCCTTGCCTGGGGGTCCGATAGTATGTCGGCAATTATTGCAGCCGTACTCGCACCGATCACCGGACGGATTTCGTCGGAGGGCAGGCGGCGCTCGGACAGGGTCCGCAGAGGCCGGAAGGCGCCGTGGCGCGCCAGGGCCGAGTAAGCCTGCACAAGCTCGAAGAGGCTCACTTCTCCATCTCCCAAAGCGAGGCCATGTCCGTAGAAGTCAGCCGATCTATTGAGACCCGATATACCGAGCGAGCGCAGCCACTGGAGAAACCGTTCGGTCCCCGTGAATTGGATCGTTCTGACGGCCGGCGTATTCAGGGAATTTCCCAGCGCAACCCGCAGCCGAAGCGGACCGTAATAAGTCCTGCTGTAATTGTGAAAACTGTGCAGACCCGAACCGGCAGCTTCAGAAAGAGGAGAATCTTCTATCAAGGTTGCGGCGGTCCATCCCATTTCCATCGCAAGGGCATAAAGAAAAGGTTTCAAGGTCGAACCCGGCTGCCTCCGCACCGTGACCGCATCCACCCACCCTTGTGATTCTCCGGCTGAAATGCTTTCACTCACCCATGCAAGCACCTCACCGGTTCGATTGTCAACGACAAGGGCCGCCCCATCGCCCACGTCGCTTGATCCCAGCGCCTGGAGACGGTTCCACAGGATTTGCCGCACTTTTTGCTGCACGCGCCCATCTAGGCTCGTCGTTACCGTGCCATTGGAGTTCAACACCTCGGCCCCCGCGGTATCGAATACATAGTGAACGAATTGAGGCGCTTCGATTACTCTTTTGGAATGAGCGAATTCAAAACCCTCAGAAAGAGCGCTTCGATATTCCGCTTCACTTAGCAGAGCCTTATCGCGCATATGTGCTGCCAGCTTCGAAAGCCGCCTTTCAATTGACCTGCGCCCTCGTCTCGGATCGAGACCCGAAGGCGCCCGCACGAGGATCGCCAGGGCGAGGCTTTCCTTCACATTCAGGGTTGCGGGATCGCGGTCAAAATAGAACCGGGCCGCTTCAACGACTCCCCGCCTCTGATGTCCGTACGGGACCTGGTTCAGGTAGAACTCCAGAATCTCGCTTTTTGAAAAACGTTTCTCAAGACGCGCCGCCTCGATCCCTTCGAGCCACCTGGACCACACGGTTCGAGGCCGCGGGTGAAGCATGCGCACGACCTGTTCCGTGATAGTGCTTGCCCCCCGTATTCCTTTCATAGCCCGCAGGTTTTGCGCCAGGGCGTGAACGCGGGCACGCCAGTCCACCCCGTTGTGGCTCGGAAAGCGCCTGTCCTCCGACTCTATAAACGCATTTTCTAACAGCGCCGGGATTTCGCGCAATGGAACCGTTTGAACGCTCCACCTGTTCTGATAGCTGATCGACAACGGATTGCCGATTCGGTCGACAAGCTGGGGCTTCCTTACCCCCGAGTCGCCGAACAAAAGCGTAGCGGGCACCGGTTGAAGGTCCCGGGCTGTTTTCAAACCAAACAGCGCGAACATGATTCCGATAATGGAAAGCGCAAAAATATAAAACTTTTTCACTTTCAGAATAAGGTCACCCCTATTGGCTTTTCAGGTTATCACTTCTAAGCCTGATGTCTGTTCGTCATTTGAGGGCCTTTTCGGGTCACGAACACGAAGGGCCACGAAGATCCATGCTCACCTTTCCACGATAATGGCGCCTGTCTTTCCATGCGATTTCAGTCTTTATTAGTTTTGAGCCCATTCCAGTTCATACAATCTATACTTAGCGAGGAATGCCGGCAAGTCCACTACAATAGAAATCGCCATGAATTTCGAGCAACGGATAGCCAGTACAAGGGCACTTCCCGAAAAGGTGCCCGTTCACCGTAGTTCCACATGTCCCGCGGGACACCCTGAACCATGAACAGACCCGTAGCCATAATGGATGACGGATAAAAAATGATCTGCCCCTTGCAAACGTGGGTTAATCTGGGAACGGAAATTAACCCAAAACAGAGCCACAACCAAGGAGCCAGATCATGGGACACACCTCCTCCCCGCAGTTGATGGTCCCGTTTGTGCCTGCTTGCTGGCATCAAGCAAAAATTTTGTGTTGGCGCTGAGCTGGCTTGCTGAAAAGCTGGGAGTACCTTATGCGCAGGTCGCTCACGCATGATGAGAGATCGTAGTTGAAGCAAAAAGCGGCTTGGTGGATAAAGGGATCAGGCCGTCTTGGATAAAATCAGTGGGGAAAGGAGACTTCTGCCCGATGTTCCTTTCAAAGTTAGACACAGAATAGTTGAGGCATGTGGGTGATGACATCGGCAATGTTGTGGCACGGCCACACCGTCATAGACTTTATAAAACCACTATAGCTTCACAAACCCTATCGTACTCGTCTTCAAGCACAGGCAGCAGAAGGATGGCGTTATCAGTAGTGCCTGCTCGGCCCATTGTCTCCAATTCCTTGCACATCTGTGCGAGCATCATGGCGCCGAGGTTTGCGCTGGTGGATTTCAGGCTATGGGCCGCTCTTTGCATAGCTGCTGCATCACCAAGGGTTATGGAGTTGCGGATTGTTTCCATTAGCTTCGGTGAGTCCTCCATATAGAGTTGGATGACCTGCTGGAGGAGACTGGGCTGGCCTTCTCTAACTCTCAATCTCAAACTTGCCAGGGTTTCGTAATTCAGATGGTCCAGGTGCGATAATCGATCTAAGAATCCTTCACCATGCAGGTTTGATCCTCCATTACCTCCATTACCTCCATTACCTCCATTACCTCCATCCGACAACCGGCAGGCTTTGGATTGGTCCTGTTCTGTTTGATCTTCCCAAATGGTGTGCACCGGTATATCGGTCGTTGATTTAGATGGCAGCCAGCGTTTCAATACTGCGAACAACCGGTCCCGATTGAAGGGTTTGCTGAGGTAGTCGTCCATTCCGGCGGCGAGACACTGTTCATGATCTCCCTGCATGGCGTAGGCAGTCAGGGCAATGATTGGTGTGCGGCGAATGCTGAGACCTGGCTCGCTTCGATGCTTTATTTGCTGTATTTCTTTTTCCCTGATGATCTGTGTGGCTTCGTAACCATTCATTTCCGGCATCTGGCAGTCCATGAGCACAAGGTCAAAAGGAGTTTTTGAGGTGGCTTCGAGGGCTTCTCGCCCATTTGAAGCCACTTCAACACTGCAGCCAAGGTCTTCCAGCATGTACAGCGCGACTTTCTGGTTTGCAACATTGTCCTCGACAACGAGCACCCGTGCTTCAAACGCCACTTTGGTCTTGTCAACCTCTGCAAATGTCGATGGGGAGCATTTCACAGATGAAGGTGCTATTACTGAAGTGATGGAGTTGAAAAGCTGGGACTGCCGGACGGGTTTAACGAGATAAGTGGAGATGCCGTGCCTGTGCATGGTTTCCGTGTCGTTGTCCTGGCCGATGGAAGTCAGCAGGATGAGTCGAACGGAAGAAATGGCGGAATCCACCTTGATTGTGCGCGCCAGTTCCAGTCCGTCCATCCCCGTCATCATCATATCCAGTATCACCGAATCATAAGGATCACCCATCGAAGCTGCCTTTTTAAGCATTTCGAGAGCATTTTGGCCGTTTTCGGCACATCCGCTGCGCATGCCCCAAGACAGGACTTGACGATGCAGGATATCGCGGTAAGTTGCATTGTCATCGACGATGAGAACACGCAGGTCCTTAGGATGATGATGTCCGGCAACTGCTGGGCTCAGAGGATGGGAAGCGATTTTCAAGCGCACCGTGAAGCGGAAGACGCTGCCCTTATTGAGCGTGCTGTCAACCATGATTTTTCCACCCATCATCTCGCACAACTGCTTGCAGATGCCGAGACCCAAACCCGTGCCCCCGTATTTCCGCGTGGTAGTGCCGTCTGCCTGGGAAAAGGCTTCAAAAATATGCTCCCGGACTTCCGGGGCAATACCAATCCCTGTGTCACGGACTTCAAAACACAGGTGTGCATGATCTTGCTCTTTTCCCAAGGTGGTTATGCGGACGAAAACCTCTCCATGCTCAGTGAACTTGACGGCATTGTTAATGAGGTTTATCAGTGTCTGGCGCAAGCGGCCCGGGTCGCCTCGCAACGCCACGGGGACATCGTTGTGCAGATCGAGCCCCAGTTCGAGACCTTTCTTATGTGCCTTCTCTGCGAAAAGTTGTGTGGTTTCTTCAACGCACTCGCGCAGGTCAAAGTTGATGTCCTCCAGTTCCAGCTTGCCTGCTTCTATTTTTGAGTAATCCAGGATATCATTCAACACACTTAGAAGCGCTTCGCCTGACCGCAATACAATTTTAGCGATATTGCGCTGTTTATCATTCAGATCTGTTCCCAACAGCACTTCTGCCATGCCGAGCACGCCATTCATGGGGGTGCGGATCTCATGACTCATGTTGGCAAGGAATTGTGATTTGGCCAGGGTGGCTGCTTCGGCTGCTTCTTTTGTCGCAGCAAGTTCCCTGTGCTGCTCCAACAGCTCACGGTGTGCCTTATCCTTCACATACTCGAAAATAAACGAAAAGATTGCCACAACAATGAACGACAGGGCGAAGCAAGCAAGGAAAGGGGCGGAATAAACTGCCACCGGTGGAGAGAATTTCCGCAAGCACAGCGAAAGAATGAGCGAAGTGGCAATGACAAGGGCGCTGGCCATCAGGCCGTTTCTTTTACCGAGCAAAAAGGAGGAAGCGAGCGGGAAGATAAATAGCCAGACCGTGTTTTCTATGCCTCCTATTACGAAATAATATACGAAGAACACCCCTACCACGGAGAGGCTCAATTTGCTTGCCCGATCGACATTGCCGCCGCGGCGGAGATAGCAAATAATGCCAAAAAGAAGAAGAGCGAGGCAAAGGTCCAGGATGAAGTCCAGCATGCCCTGCGTATTCCGGTGTGCGGCCAGGTCTAAAGAGCCGAACACCAGCAGGTTGGGGATGCTGGCGATGCACATTAAATTTGTCAATATGGCTCTGTAGACAACCTGCCGCGGGGCGTCTGCACTCAAATTTCTAACAATGGTAAATCTGAACAGCTTCATGGGCTCCACAAATGATGCCGGTGCAGAATCGAGAGAGTTACAGTACACAGTATGTTTTCTTCGTCGAATAAATACTCGGAATGGAGGAGAAAAATGATTAAATAAAAGTGTAGTTGTTTAACCTTTTTGGGGTTCGGCGCCAGCGCGGAGTAGCGGTCCCCCGGTCTACGTCGCAGCCTGATAGCCACATCCTCGGAATCTCTTAGTTGCGGAATTCCCACTGCGCATGAATGCCATAACCTCGATTCGAGCCTGTCCTGTATCAGAAAAGCGCTCCGTCAATTGCAATTTATTCAAACTGCGGGTAAATAGAAGTATAATGAGACCGCAGGTGGAGATTTCGCCGGAGGGGTGATTCCCGGTGTCCCGAGGTAGAGATGCAAAAACCGAACCTTTTGTGCCGGAATCAAAAAATATTGTCCGTTCTGGCCCTGCTGGTTACGCTGGCGGTGCTCAGGTCTGTGGATCGATCTCTATTCGCGGCTGCCGTTCTTTTGCCGCTCTGGTTTATAATCTATCGTCCCTGGAGCCGGGTTGAAATCGTAAGCTTCACTATCGCCGCTGTGTTTTTCCTGATCCAGGACTATGCCATGGGGAGGTCCGGAGGATCTTCTTTCAAACAGCATGACATATTGCTGATGCCCTGGTATGAGCCGTTTCTGTGGGGATTTTATTACATCAATATGAAACGGTTCATATGTGAAGTGGACAAGAGTACGGTGCTCGATAAAAGAAGTCTCTTTGGCTTTTTGGTAACAGCTCTCGTTTTTCCCCTGTTTTCGTGGTCGTCCGGCCTGCTTCTATTGACGAGTATGGGCTCCACGGCAATTCTTTTCATCATGTTTCACGACCTCCTGGATCTTTATTTCGCTGCTTACGCGCTGGGACTCGGTTTTGTCGTGGAACTTTTTGGAGTTTCCTCCGGGCTCTGGTCATATCCCCAACCGGATTTTATGGGTATTCCCTACTGGTGTGCGACGATGTGGCTGAGTGCAGGGATACTGGGGCGGAGATTTCTATTCCCGTTGGCCGGATGGATAGACGGTATGCTGATGCATGCGAAGCCTGCCCCTGAAGCATTTAATCCGAGGAAGGATCATGGTTCAGCCAAGGAGACATGTATAGAATGAATAAGCGGATAGAGATAAAGGGAATTAGCAGGACTAAATCGTGGAGTACCTCCCCGGAGAGAGAATTCCCTGGGGGTCCAGGGCCTGTTTGAGCTTTTGGACCACGTCCCAGAAAACATCGCCTCCGCCCACCAGCCCGGCCATGGACTGGATGCCCAATCTATAAGGAATATAGCCTTTGTCCATGCATGCCCTGAATAATTCATCGTGGCATTCAGCCGCACGTTTGGTCTCGACCGGATCGCTCTTGTCGTAGAGGATGGGTAGGGTGCAGTCGAAGCTTCGCTCGTTTACGGCGGTAAAAGTTATGCAGTCCTCGAAACGATGCCTCGCGAAAATAGGGCGAATTATCCCGATGAATTCCTCTGCGTTTTCTTTTGTCATGGGCACGACGGGAGATAGCCAGATAAGTCCGCAACTGTCTTCGGCAGGATCGATGTCGCGGGGCGGGACGGGTTTTTTCATCCTCCAGTAAGGGGTCGGAAGAGAAACTTCGCCTGGCCGCCCTTTCATCATTGCGAAGGATGGCTTGAGCACCTTGAGCACCTCGGAAATGTTCATGCCTGTCAGGAGCCCGATAAGTTTTGGAAACCGTTCAGCCAGGCGGATCGTCTGCTCGGAAGCAAAATTGATCCTTGCTACCTTCCCTCGCAACAATCTCTTTATGACCTTTTTTGCTGCGCTTACCTCTTCACTGGCGCCGTAGAGCGCGGTCACCCCGTTCCATGCGCCCACCCTTTTTTCAGCTGCCATTTCGCTGTAGACGGCCTCGCTCAACGGGGTTTCTCCAGACATTTCTTCCCACGGATAGCGAGTCAGCATGGTAAGTGCGCGGTTTCGGTGAACTACGTTTATGGAACCCTTAACCACCCTGTTGAGCAGCAGCCATCTTAGGGCATCGATCAGCCGGCCCAGGTCGCTCTCTTTGTCACAGGAAAAATAGCAGGCCTCGAACCGTTCCGGCTCAGGCATAAGCCAGACGCCAATTTTGGTTACAATTCCAAAATTTGACTGGGTAAAAAGGCCGTCTATGTAAGGCCCCACACCGTATTTGTACACGTTGGCGGCCTTGGCCGTCCCAAAGTGCCCAAAACCGGTCCGAAGGACCTCCCCGTTGGCCAGAACGATCTCCATGCCACACGTTGCAGCGAAATGGTCGCCGTATGGGGTGATCCCATATCCCCGCTCAAGGGCGTTTCCCAGCACACTGCAGGCAGGACCGGAGCCAGTCGGGTCCATCATAAGTCCCGTTTTCCCCGAGGTTAATTTATCGTGAAGTTGGCGCTGGGTAACACCGGGCTCAATGACTGCGTAAGCAAGTTCTTCGTTTACCTCGACGATCCGGTTCATCCTGCTGAGGTCGAGGATGACGTTGCGGTCCCGGACCGGGTTCGCGGAACCATATCCCCAGTTTTTTCCGGTGCTTATTGGATAAAGTCTGATATTGAACCTGCTGGCGATGGCTACAATACGCCGTATTTCTTCTACCCCACCGGGCAGCAAGACCCCATCGATCACCCGTTCCACGGGAATAGTGCAGCGGTGATATCTTCTGATTTTTTCAACGTTGTCCAGAACGAACTCTTCGCCTACTATCCTCTTAAACTCACCAAACGCTTGCTCCACCATTTTCAACCCTCCGGGAGCCTGCCCAGGCACGTCAACCTCCGTATAGATCGGGACCTCGGTCGAAGAAGCCTGGCCCCGCAGATTCGGCGATTACTTGCAAACTACAGGCTTGTCAGACCCGGATAGCTGCTTAGGAGAAATTCCTTCTGGCTCCCGTTCACTCCATCCGGGATAGATTTTTCCAGAAGCAGGAAATATTTTACATTTTCGGGAGTCCAATAGCTGTTGCCGTTTTCGGGAGAATCCTCTCCCGGTAAGACAGCCCATGGTTTCTCCGAAACCCTGAACCCTGCTTCCCCATGGAAATAGGCATGCGCATTGCTCTCGAAATCGAACCCGTCGTACGAGGATTTTGATTTTTCACTGATGTAATCCATATTTATACGCAAGGCCACTGCCGGAGCATTAACCCTCGGGTAATAACGTTCCGGCCCGAGGTCTTCGAACAGCAGTATATTTTTGTAGAAACTGACGTGCTTGGGGTTCACGGCGATGCAGATGTCGTTCACGCCGTGATCTATCGAGTATAGATACATTACCTTGTTTATGTACATGAAAACGTTCATCCATCGGAAATCCGCGGGGGTCACCAGCGCCGAAAGTTCCACAATTTTGCGACCCTTAGACCTGAGCCCGTCAAGCTCCTTCCTATACAGTTCGTCCATCGGGAGACCAAACAGCTCAGTGTCGAAGATCTCGGTGAGAGTGGAAATGACGGTTAGATAAGACTTGGCCACAAATATGACTGTTTGAGGCAGCAGAGTATGAATACCGAAAAGCATGCCATGAGGCTTTGGAGTGCTCAGATACCCCAGTCGCAGGTAAGTATCGTGAACGAGAGAAAAAGCCTGCTTATACTCGTCAATATCCTCGGCGATCTTTACAGCGGGTCTGTCAATCTCATCAAGTCGCGCTTTCAAGAGTTCCGAGCGTTTGATGCGAACCGTCCGCCTTCTTTCCGGCGAAAAAGCTCCGTGAAGCATTGGACCCCCTCCCTTGTCCTTCTTATCTATTTCCACAAAGAGAGATCTGTATATCCCATAAAACAGATAAACTCAATTTTTTGTAGCTTTTCACCACGGAAAACGCAGAGGAACACGGAGGGGCATTGCATCTGCGCGGCGCCACTCTCCTTAACGGTAATTGCGGAAATTGGCGACCTGAGTCGGTTTGACAACCCACGCGACTTAATGGCTTTTCTTGGATTAATCCCCACCCAGCACTCGTCTGGAGATAACATAAAACTGGGGAGAATCACCAAAACCGGCAACGTCCACGCGAGGCGAATGCTAATACAGGCTGCATGGTCGTATCGATTGCCTGCCCGGGTTAGCCGCAGATTGCGGGATCGGCAGCAAAACCTTCCGGAGAAAATATGGAAGATCGCCTGGAAGGCCCAGGTGCGACTGTGCACCCGGTATCGCTGACTGGTTGCTAGAGGTAAACCCACCCAGGTGACGGCCACAGCTATTGCCAGAGAATTAGCGGCCTTCATGTGGGCCATTTTTCGAACAGTGGAGGTTGGCGCATAGACGAATTTTCAAAGAACTATTTGTAAAGATTCCTGAAATGGAGAGGCGCGGCCCCGGTCGGAGAACCCTCGCCCCATCCTTAACGATAGGCCACTTGGCCAAACTCCAGAACGTAGCACGAGGCAGCTCCACGACGAATCAAGACAGGCCGGTACCAAACCCGCGAATATCAGATTGATCTACCGTCGTAATAGCGGCCCCGCTCCTCCAGGACAGGAAAACAGAGCAAATAATCGTGCCGGCCACTTCGGGCCGCCTCCGACGAGCCACGGTTGGACACATTCTCGGCGGCTCTTACAGCCTCGGTCCTAAGGAGTTGTGAATTAAAAGCAAAGGGCAGATAAAATAAAAGTTGCATTCGTCATCCATATCAGGATGGGTGGAAGCGCAACCCATCACGTCTTTTCGAGACAGAGGCGCAGAGAGCGCAGAGAATAGCTTTCACGCAAAGGCGCGACGACGCGAAGGGATACCGATTACCTTGCTGAAGCATGGCTTCTTGGCGGCATCATGTCTTTGTTCGCGTCGCGCCTTCGCGTGACAGCACTTTTGCATTCCTCTGCGCCTCTGCTTCGAAAAGCTTTAGACTGAACCACGGGTGAAGGAGCGTAGCGAGGTGGATGAACACGGATAAAATGATTCAGCACCCGCACCTAGGCCCCTACGGCTTTTCATGGTTCTGGGTGTCCCAACGGGACATGAGATGCTGCGGTGAACGGTTGCGGGGTGCTTGACAAATGTTACACACACGATTTATAGTCAAACATCATGTAAATTAGAAATGGCATGAAAGGAGAATACCGGTATGAAGGCGAAGGTGACGGCGCGCGGCCAGGTCTCGATACCGGCTGAAATAAGAAAAAAATTCAACATAGATCCCGAATCGAGCGTCGATTGGATCGTGGAGGGGACCAACATAAAGGTTGTCCCCCTTCCTAAAGATCCGGTGGCTGCGTTTAGAGGCCGCGGCTCACGAAGATATTCCACGGAGTGGTTGATGGAAGAACGACGTGCCGAGAAAAAAGACGAAGATGAAAAAAACAATGACATCTGAGTCCTACGTGCTCGACACCTCTGCGCTGTTGACCCTCTGGAACGATGAGGAAGGGGCCGATTTTGTGGACGATGTCCTGCGTTCAGGCGCGCATGTTTGCATTTCCTTCATGAGTTGCATGGAGAGCAGATACCGCATATGGAAAAACGCGGGCAAGGCGGAATCGGACGAATTTGCGAAATACCTCGATCTCCTGCCGTTGAAAAGAATAAACGTCACCGACACGATCTTCGAAAAGTCCATAGAGATAAAGGCATTGAACAATCTCTCCGTCTGCGACAGTTGGATTGTCGCCACGGCTGTTGCGGAAGGGGCCGTTCTCGTCCATAAAGACCCCGAGTTTGAGCAGGTGAAAACGATCGTCAAACTCAAGGCTCTGCCATATAAACCCGCGTGAGAAAAAGAGAAAGATTTAAATAACTCGCGAATTTCAACACTTCATTCTTTTAAAGATTAGAGAAAATTGTGGAGTTTCTCTTTTCCAGCCGAACGTTCCGGTTCAGCGGCGGCGATACGCCGTCCGCTGGAACCGGTTGTTTGCTGACCGTTTTTTCGTCGCCCTGTCAGAAGCCCTCTAAGACGTTTATGCTACGATCAAGCCAGGTCGAAACGGTCAAGGTTAATGACTTTATTCCACACCGCTACAAAGTCGTGCACGAACTTCTCCTTGGAGTCCTCACAACCGTAGACTTCCGCCAAGGCCCGGAGTTGGGAGTTCGAACCGAAGATCAGGTCGACACGGGTGCCGGTCCACTTGAGTGCGCCTGTTGCGCGGTCACGACCCTCGAATACGCCATCGTCTTCCGCAGTTGCCTTCCACGCCATGCTCATTTCGAGCAGATTCACGAAGAAGTCATTGGTGAGCGTCTCTGGCCGTTTGGTGAAGACGCCGTGCCGGGACCCTCCGAAGTTGGTATTCAGGACGCGCATGCCGCCCACGAGCACTGTCATTTCGGGTGCGGTCAGGGTCAGCAATTGCGCCTTGTCAACCAGCAACTCCTCGGCCGATACGGCATAGCGGGTTTTCTGGTAGTTGCGGAAGCCGTCCGCGATCGGCTCGAGCACGGCAAAGGAGGCCGCATCGGTTTGCTCCTGCGAGGCGTCCATGCGCCCCGGCGTGAAGGGAACCGTCACCTCGTGACCGGCATTCTTCGCAGCCTGCTCGACGCCCGCGCAACCGGCCAGAACGATCAGGTCAGCCAGTGATACCTTTTTGCCGCCGGACTGCGCGCTGTTGAACGCGCTCCGGATGCCCTCCAACGTCTTGAGCACCTTCGCCAACTGGGCAGGCTGGTTGACTTCCCAATCCTTCTGCGGCGCCAGACGAATGCGGGCGCCGTTGGCACCGCCGCGCTTGTCGGAGCCACGGAAGGTGGACGCCGACGCCCAGGCGGTCGAAACCAGTTCCGGCACGGACAGGCCGGAAGCCAGGATCTTGCCCTTGAGGGAGGCGATGTCCTGTGCATCAATGAGTTTGTGATTGACGGCAGGGATGGGGTCTTGCCAGATGAGCTCTTCAGCCGGAACCTCCGGGCCGAGATAGCGTGCGCGCGGGCCCATGTCGCGGTGCGTCAGCTTGAACCACGCCCGGGCAAACGCGTCCGCGAGTTGATCCGGATTTTCCATGAAGCGCCGTGAAATCTTTTCGTAGACAGGGTCGAACCGCAGAGAGAGGTCCGTGGTCAGCATGGATGGCGCGTGATGCTTTGACGGGTCGTGCGCATCCGGCACGGTACCGGCGCCTGCGCCACCCTTCGGCTTCCACTGGTGCGCACCGGCCGGGCTCTTCGTCAGTTCCCATTCGAAGCCGAACAGTATCCGGAAGAAATTGTTGCTCCACTTCGTGGGCGTGTTGGTCCAGATCACTTCCAGGCCGCTGCCGATCGTGTCGCCGCCTTTGCCCGTGCCAAAGCTGCTCTTCCAGCCAAGGCCCTGCTCCTCGATGCCGGCCGCTTCGGGCTCAGGCCCGACATGTTTCGCATCGCCAGCGCCGTGGGTCTTGCCGAACGCGTGGCCGCCCGCAATGAGGGCCACCGTCTCTTCGTCGTTCATCGCCATGCGAGCGAAGACCTCGCGGATGTCCCGCGCCGCAGCGACCGGGTCCGGGTTGCCATTCGGGCCTTCCGGGTTGACGTAAATCAGGCCCATCTGTACGGCAGCGAGCGGATTTTCGAGGTCCCGGTCGCCGGCGTAGCGCTTGTCACCCAGCCACTCGTCCTCGGAGCCCCAGTAGACGTCCTTTTCCGGTTCCCAGATGTCCTCACGGCCGCCGCCGAAACCGAAGGTCTTGAAACCCATCGATTCCAAGGCGACGTTGCCGGTGAGGATCATCAGGTCGGCCCAGGAAATTTTCCGGCCGTACTTATGCTTGATGGGCCAGAGCAGTCTGCGCGCCTTGTCGAGGTTCACATTGTCGGGCCAGCTGTTGAGGGGTGCAAAGCGCTGGCTGCCGTTTCCTGCGCCGCCGCGGCCGTCGCCGGTGCGGTAGGTGCCGGCGCTGTGCCACGCCATACGGATGAACAAAGGTCCGTAGTGGCCGAAGTCCGCCGGCCACCAGTCCTGCGACTTCGTCATCAGTTCACGGAGGTCCTTCTTCACGGCCTCCAAGTCGAGACTCTTGAACTCTTTAGCGTAGTCGAAACCCTCGCCCATCGGATTGGACTTGGAGGAATGCTGGTGCAGGATATCGAGCTTCAACTGGTTCGGCCACCAGTCTCGGTTCATCGTGCCGCCGCCGGCAGTGTGTTTGTGACCTCTGCCCGTTACCGGGCACTTGCTTTCTTCATTCATGATATTTGATCCTTTCGTTGTGTGAATTGTTGAACAGCGTTACTATGAATAATTCTGTTTCTCTGCCCATCTGACTGACGTTCGGTTTCAGTGGCTGGCGAGCTGTTTGTTGGACAAAGAGCACGTCCCTGAGGTTGCGGCAGTTCGCTGTCCTCTCCTCAATGCCGGCAACGTGTCCAGTCATATCTCGCCCACTTTTCAACAAAAGTTTGGGCGAGGGCCGGACGAAGGACAGAAATGCAAAAGTATAGAAATTTTTGAAAAAGGTAGTTTAAGATGGCAATCACTTTCAGTTTTGATCATCAAAGACTCTCAACCAACCCAACCGCAAGACGCAGAATGCATGCCCCTTGACGAACCGGCAATACTAACCACGAAGAACTCTCTAAGGTCTGTACTGATCTACTCTCCCTGACGTTCTCTTCGTGGACTCAAGCCGCCACTGGAGTGCTTCTTGTCCTCACCCTTCTGATCGGCCTTAGCTTTGCACTCCGAGCAAAGTCCGTGGTATTCCATCCGATAGGTCATGACTTCGAAACCAATCTTCTCACGGACCTCCTCCGGAGACATGTGCGCCCCAGCCTCGAAATCCTGTATTCTCCCGCAGGATGTGCAGATAAGATTAATATGAAAAGAGAGGTTGGCTTCGTATCGATTATCCTCCCTGAACGTCAACATCTTGATTAGGCCGTTCCGCGCAAGAACTTGCAATGTGTTGTAAACCGTCGCCAAACTCAATCTGGGTTGAACCTTCTTCACCTCTTCAAAAATCTTATAAGCACCAGGGTGGTCAAGAGTGGAGACCAGGTAGTCCACAATGGCTTTTCTTTGGCCGGTAATACGATACCCTGCCGCCCGAAGCGCCTGCTCCATTTCTTGTCTTTTTTGTACGGGCTCCAAGAAACCTCCTTTGCGGCATTAGGTTGATTGGAATCATTCTAATTAACATTGTCAAGGGAGGGAGTGGACGAAACTGGGCAACACTCCTCTGCAAGCAGCCTCGGTTGAGGATTTATAGGGGAAGGCAAACTCCATTTTACATCAGCGGATGCCGGGCATATCCCTTCTGCGGGATGGATGTTGAGCAGAGGGATGAAGAAATTTCCCGGTTCTTCACGTTCCTCTTTTGTTCAGCTTGCCACAAGGTTGATTTTGCGATGTTTCAAAATATGATTCGCTTATCGTAAGATCATCTGAAAGCCATGTAGGGTGGGCGAGCGTAGCAGGGTACTAAAACTATGCCCGCCCTTGACCGTCTGGCATTACATTGTTCCAGGACGCTACTGGATTCCGGCCCTGGTCCCCGGCCCTGGTCCCGGCTCAAAGGCAACGCCGGGATGACGTACTGCCGGAATGACGGGTTCAAAATCCTCGGCGAATCTCTGCGCCTCTACGGTGGATCTTTTTTCTCATTCGGAGAGTTCCACTTTCAGCACCGTGGGTGAACTTTTCCCGTAAACGTCAGGCTCGTACATTTGTTCGGCACGAGCCGGCAGGGCCGTGAATTCGCCCGGAGCAATCGCCTGGGCCGTGTATGAGAGATAATAATGTCCGGGGCCGAGCCGCTCTGAATAAAATCGGGCGGAGTCATGCCGTAACTCCTTGTGGTAGAAACTCCAGCGGGATATTCCGAAGTTCGTCCAGTCTGTGTAGCGGCTGCGCATAGACTCCGGCGCGAATGCAGCTTCGCCTTTTTGCGCGTCAACTTCCGAGGAGGTCGCAAGTTCCCTGTTTACCGGTTCCAGACCGCCCGGCACAGGGTCCTCCACAACGACGAAGAAGCGCTCCGAGGGCAAAGATACGAACAGGTCAACCCTTACCAGATCGCCGGTCCTGACTTCGAGGGGGTTTTTCCCAAGGACCCATTTACCGTCACGTTCGACACTGTATTCCCTGTGAATCTCAATCCCGGCGTTGATCGAATCACCGCTCATTTGGGCCGGCTCATAGGAAAGCACCGTATCGTAGTAAAGCCTGCCATCTCCCTCCCTGCGCACCTTCACGGCCGTTTTTCGCCCGCGATCCGAATCCTGTACCCGGTAATCGAATTTCAGGGACTTGTCCGCAAAACTCTCAAAGCTGCCCTGGCCAATTGATTGTTCATCGATCAGCGCTTGAAAGCGTAACTGCGGCTTTTGCGTTTCGAATGCTTTGCTGTAGGCAACCGCCGCCATGGCCGCAAAGAGGTTCTCCTGGGTCGAGGCCCAGTGGTCCTGGCCTTTTCTGCTCAATGCGATCGTAGACATCAGTCTTAAGGGGATATCAGTGAGATCGTCAGCAGGGCTTTGGGCCCGGTAAGATAGAAAAGCCATCAGGATTGCTGCATTGTCCCTGATCGGCGACGACAGAATGGCGCCCAGCGACGAATCCGGCTGCTCGGTAAATCTGATTGTCCCGCTGCTCTGGTCTGCGTGGGCGAGAATATTTTTTACCACTTCTTTTCTCATTTCCAGAGTATCTGCCACTTTACTGAGGGCTTCCAGAAACATGGCCTTGCCGAAAAGATTCATATCCGGCAGGCGCAGGTAGTGGCGTTCGAGATCGGCGCGTGAGATTTTGCCGTTATCGGCCAGTGCCGACAGGGCAAGCGCCCTTACATTGGAAAGAACACTCCGGGAAACTTCGTCTGCCGATTCGTCGCGCTTTAGAAGATCGATAAGATAGCGTGTGAGTTTTTCCTCGACCGGAACGGGAGGCGCGTGACCCGACTCCCTCAGCCAGTTGAAAGCCTTGGCCGTAAAAGCGCTCAGAAATGGACTTACATAGTCATCGCGGGGCTGGTAGAAAGCCATTCCGCCGTTGGGGGCCTGAAACTCGGAGGCGGTTGCAAGTATCTTGTCCGCCTCCCCCGGACCGTTTTGCCATGAGAACGAATTCGAAAAATAGGGCGCAAGACCGGCGGCCGCACCTGCCATGACCGCTCGGCTTATCTTCTGCTCCCAGCACTCGAATGAGTACACTTTCATGAAATCGAACGGCCCCTCCAGCCCCCCCAGAATGGAGGGCGACAGCCCTACGCTCAGCAGGCTCGATTCCGGACGCATGTTCTCGGGGAATTCAATTCCCTGGGAAGCCTCGCCCGTCAGGATGGTCCCGTAGGCGGCAGCCACGTTTCGGTCAAGGCGTGGAAGAACTTTCAAAGTGTGCCTCAAGCCGTCCCGGTCCACAGCGTCACCGGCCTGCACAGTGAAAACTATTTCACCCTTGCCGGTGGCCTCCACCGGCAGCCGGACCGTATAGCGCTTATATGGCTCAGCCGCAATCGTTTGCGTAGTTGTAGCGGCAGCGGTTTGCTGCTGCCCGGACTTACCGGGGACAACCTGGCCCTCGGCCGTGATTTTCACTTCGATATTTCGGCTTTCTCCCGTTCGGTTCATCACCGAAAAACCGGCTGTAAAACTATCTCCCCCCAGGACCTGGTTGGGGAGCACAGGCCTGATCTCAGTAAGCTGATTCACTTTGAAGGTGGACTCTCCCAGACCCATGCGATCATCCGGAGATACCGCCATTGCAAGCACGCGCCACCCCGTCAGATTATCAGGCAACTGAAACTCGACGCTTGCCTTGCCTTCTGCACTGACACGAATGGATGGGTTCCAGTAGGTTACGAACCTGAAGACCGAGCGCATGCCAAGATCGAACCCGGCGGAGGCCGCAGGGAACCCTCCCTTCTTCTCCAGCTTCTCTCTTCCAACCAACTGCATTATCAGGTTGTAGTTGACAAGGTCCAACTCCTCCAGCTTATAAAAACCCTGGTAGGGATCGAAAGCGCCTCTTTTCTGGCGCAAAAGGTCGAAAACAGACTCATCGAGAACGGCAACCGCAAGTTCTATGGGTGGGACCGGCTCGCCGGGTAAAAGATTTCTCGGGTGTGCTTCGAACTGGAGTTTTACCGTCTCGCGCGGCTTATAGGTTTCTTTGTCGGTGCTGCATTTTACTTCAATCTCCTTGAACTGGTCCTTTACCTCGAGCTTAGCGTAACCTATGCGAAAGACCGGTTTACCAAGATCTTCGCCTCCCGGCCCAAGAGGCTTTTCAACTCTTGGGGACATAACCATCACGCTGACATAAAATCCGGGCAGGTAATCGGGCAGAACCGGGATTTCGATTAACTCGGCGCTGTGCTCCAGCGTTTTCACCCAGTGCTCCAGCACTCCGTAACGCTCCACTGTAACCAGGGCCTTTGCGCCCGGAAACGGGTTTTGCACGAAAACCCGCGCCGTATCGCCAACGTGGTATTCTTCCTTATCGGGATAGATATTCAGCAGGTTTCCTTCCTCTGTCTTCCAGAGGACGTCACTTTTCCCCGAAACCCATTGCCGCATTGCAGTCTTCTGGACGCGGCCCTTGGAGTCTGAAACACTGGCTACTATTCTGAGTGTTCCGGACTGCTTCGGAGTAAATTCGAAGCTCATCGGTTCAACGCCCGATGACAGGCTCAGGGTTTCAACCGGCGTCCACTCCTCCTCATATCGCGTCGGGTAGGCGTCTCCCGCCCCCTTGACTCGAGCGGCTTTGGTCTGCAGTTTCTCAACGTCGATTCGGACCTGAGCGCCGGGGACGGCGTTTCCCATCTGATCCGTTACAATGAAGTCGGTCTTGGCGGGTTTTCCCTCCTGGAGAACCCAGTCCTGCTGATTCAGTCCGACAAAACGGTCACGCCCAAAGCAGGCTGCTGTCGCACGGCTTGCGACGGATTTGCCCCGTTCGTCTCGCACAGAACTCTCGACAGTGAGCCGCCCATAGTAGACCGGCAGTTCGGCAAGGCTAAACTGTGTCTCGAAATTGCCGTTATTGTCCAGTTTGCCTTTTGTCTGGAAAACGGTTTGAACTTCGGGCCTGGTTTCTCCGTTATCTTCTTTATCGACTTTTTCGATGGCGTCGAACTGGAAATCACGGGCTACAGGATTAATGGCCCGAAAAGGCTGGGCCTCCACAGACGCCGTCACGCCAAGGTCTGCACCTGCGTAGGGCCCACCGGCATGAAGTTTGGCCTGAGTCGAGACACTAACCGGCTCTCCTGTGCCGAAAATCTTTCCGTTGAGCTCGGTGGTGACCTGAAAAGGCGAGGGTGTAAAATCGCTTACAAGGACTTGAAGCGGTTCCAGATTCAGCTTGGCGAAACTGGATTCAAGCTGAAAATTATAGTATCCGACCGCACCGTTTTTAGGAATCAGAAACTCGCCGTCCATGGCGCCGAATTCTGAAAGTTCAATGTTGTCGCGCTGAAAGATAACCCTGGAGGTGGGGTCCAGGACTTTCAGGCTGTAGGAAGCCGCAGGCGGCTGGATAAAGCGCCGGTTTGCCTGGTCCCTGACATAGATTTTGTACTGAACCGTGTCCCCTAATTTGTAGATACCCTGCGCGGTGGCGCCCCAGGCGCGAATGTGCCCGTGCAGCAACCGCATCGAGGATGGGATGTACTGATAGTTCGCCCCCTCCGAGTCGACCCGGAAGTGATACATTAGCGGAACCAGCGCCATATCGTTTCCTTTGCGGCACAGCACGAGGAACCTTTGAGCACTGTCGGCCGTATAACCCTCAGCGAGTTTTAGCTCGGGATCGATTTCCGAGGTCCCCGCCAGTTCGGCTATGCCGTTCGAATCGGTCACCGCCGTTGAAAGAGGTTCCGTCTGAGTTTCGAAATCTTTATAAGAATCCTTCCTGATCTCCACGCTGACTCCGGGGACCGGCTCGCCACTCTGAAGGTCGGTAATCCAGACCAATGTATTGAAATGTCCCATCTTTACATGAACATGAAAGGGAGTTACCTGCGCAAAAAACCAGTTCGTCTCCTGCTCCTGCTCCTGCTCCTGCTCAGGCTCCTGCTTCTTCAAATGAATGGGTGGGCGGGCCGAAACAGTCCCTGTGAGTACCCCCGACTCCGCTCCAAGAAGCTTTCGCACTCCCATCGGTATTGCCGTCGTAGCGTCTCGCACACTGGGGCCGGGAAGCGCCGCCAGTTTTGCGGCAGATTTTCCCGCTGCCGTAAACGTCTGGTACCTTAGATCGATCCCGTCGATATTGCTCGCAAAGACCGGCAAATCCGTATCGATCCCCTTCTCCAGGACAGACATGTTCTTGTAGATGCTCAATTCAGGCGGCAAATGGTCCGTCTGTAAACGCATGTCGATGGCTCTGGCGATAGGTCTTCCAAATTCATCCTTGAGGCTGTTCGCTTTGGCATGAATTCGGTACTTGCTGAACGGTTTGAGAGATTCGTTTTCGAACTCATAGGCGAAATAACTGCCCTTTTTGGGCAGTTCTCTGAGCCTGGAGTATCCCGGGTATTCGGACCAGGGGTTAACGGCCGGCGCGCCCTTCGCGCTCGGCGTAACCGAGACTTTCTCTTTAAGTTCCGATTGAGCTACCGGAGAGGTGAAAAGCAGGGAAACAGGGCTTTGAGGATTGCATCCGGTCTGAGGCAAATTCTGCGAAGCGCGGATCTCTGGGCGAATGATTGACTGGACGCCTTTCAGGTCGAAGCACTGCACACCCACGAACCTGAACCCCCCGAGTGTGCGAAAGCCGAAGACCGACCGGCTTTCGACGCCGGGTTCGGTCCCAATGCGAGGTAGAATTCCCGGTTCGACCACGAGTTGTATGTCTTTGTCCGGAGGAAGGTCGCCTAGCGGGCTCAGTAGCCAGTTAAGTCCCGGTTTCTCATACTTGTCCTCCCGGTGGTCCTCCAGAACTTTAGCCCCAACTCTCAAGCCTGCGGCCCCCCTGAAGAATGCGTGCGCTTCTATGGAGTCCTGCCGGACAGCCTGCTCGAAGCGTACCTTGATTTGCGGCTTTACAGGCGACAGCCACTCTTCGAATACCGCGAAGTTGACTTTGGGACGCTGTGTTATGAAAGAGTGAGTGACCGGTTCAGCCATGATTGCCCCGTCCTCAGATTTGAACTCAGGCCTGACCGTGATAGTGTAACGTGTCGATGGGACCATGGCGTGCTGCTCGTCCAGTTGGCACGCCAGGTTGGAAGAATTCAGCCATCGCCACTGGCACGAAAGGGCTGGTTCAATGGAAATCGGTATTTCTGAGGCGTTTCGTTCCATTCTGCCGAGGGGCACGACCGGATGGTTGAATTCCAGGACGATCTGCCTCCCCGGTGGGATATCGTTGCCCGAAGGCGTAATGCGGGTTATCTTTAGCGCATCCCCTGGGCCGCCTTCAGCGGCGGGCGCCGAGGCGGTCATGAAGAAGCTCAGGATCGCGAAAAACCCGAGCAGAATCATGCATGCCGGGACTCTCATTGCAAAGTTAAACCTTCCTCTAGTCCACTCTCGCTGAGACATAGGCTCCTCCGTGCTCAATGAGATAAGACCCCCGGCTCCAATATTCAACGGTATCACATAGTATCGCGATCAAGATTTCTCGCTTTGTATTCCCGGCCGGATTGGTATATTTGATGGTGAAGCCGGCGCGGAAGGTGCTGGAACAGAACGAACTCGAATGAGCGCCTACCGAAACAGCCTGCCTGCGCGGCGAAGCCGTGCTGCCTTGTCCACTCTGCGGCTACTGCCGCATGGGCGTTTAGACCCAAAACAAGGAGACTCACATGCCGGACCAGGAGAGAATTCTTCGAGCTGCATTCCTCGCCGGTGCAGTCACCGACGCACTGGCTATAATGCCGATGCTCGTGCCGTCAGTTGCGAAGCTGCTTTGGGGCTTCGATGACGTGTCAGGTGCCTACCGGTTCGCCATGGGCTATGGAGCTTCGCTTATGCTCGGCTGGACCGCTTTATTGATCTGGGCATATCAACGTCCATTGGAGCGGCGCGTCGTGGCGGCGCTCACCGTTCTTGTCATTTGCGGCCTGATATTCACGGAAGTCATAGCGGTGATGTCCGGGCAGCTTGCAGCATGGCGCATGGTGCCAACCTGGTGTCTTCAGATGGTGCTCCTAGGACTTTTCGCGGGAGGCTTCCACCATGCACGAGTCCAACGATGGGCTATGTCCCTGCACTCATTTGGCTCAATGAAAACATAACTGCGTTTCCACCCCATAAAAGTCCCCTTTTCTGAATAACCCTAACGCAGCTTTTTACTGCAACATTCAGGACAAATTCAAAATGAGAGTATCGGTCATTCTAGCCCATCCCGACGGCGGCAGTTTCAACCACGCTATTGCGCACGCAGCAGTCGATCAGCTTGGGAGTGTAGGTGGACATGAGGTGTTTTTCCATGATTTGTACAAGGAAAAATTCGATCCCCTGCTAACGATGCAGGAAATGCCTGAAGGCGCTAGTGTGCCGGAGCCGATCGTGAACCATTGCAGGGAAATAGCCCAAGCCCGGGGTATCGTTGTGGTTCATCCGAACTGGTGGGGGCAACCCCCGGCCATACTGAAAGGCTGGATCGACAGAGTGCTGCGTGCTGGTATTGCCTACGAGTTTATTGAAGGCGATTCGGGCGAGGGAATACCAAACGGATTGCTGAAAGCCTCAACGGCGATGGTGTTCAATACGTCCAACACCGAGACTGAAAGAGAGCAAAATGTCTTTGGTGACCCCCTGGAGACAATTTGGCGCAACTGCATCTTCGGCCTTTGCGGTGTCACCGGCTTTTACCGCAGAACTTTCAGTGTTATTGTTACGAGCACGGCGGATCAACGCAGACACTGGTTGGATGAGGTAAGGAGAAGTATTGATACTTTCTTTCCGAGATCCTTATAATAACTAGTTTCACCAAATCGCCACACAGGAACTGCAATGACAAAAACCGGCAGTTTTACGGAAAATCATAAGCGAACAGCGGTCATTATAGGAGCTTCATCCGGAATAGGCAAAGCTCTGGCGGTCGAATTGGGCCGTGAGGGCTGGCGGCTTGCCCTCGCGGCCAGACGGATGGATCTTTTGGAAAAGATTGCTGCTGACTGCGGCCCCGGCACACTCGTCCGGCGCGTTGATCTTATGGAAGGCGAAAAAACCTCTGCTGCAATTGAATCCCTTCTCGATGAACTTGGGACGGTTGATCTCTTCATTATAAGCGCGGGAACCGGCCACATAAATCCTGAACTGCAATGGGCGCCGGACCGCGACATGCTGCTTGTAAACGTCACTGGGTTCGTTTGCCTGGCGCAGGCGGCCATGCACCATTTTTTCCGGCAAGGGCATGGGCATCTGGTGGGAATTTCCTCAATCGCCGCTCTGCGAGGTTCCGGGGGCGGGGCCGCTTACGCGGCCTCCAAAGCTTTCCAGTCGATTTATCTCGATGGCCTTCGCGATCTTGCCGGACGGCGCAAGGTTCCGATAACGGTAACTGAAGCGCAACCCGGCTTTGTTGACACCCCCATGATAAAGGGCGTCCGTACGTTCTGGCTCGCCTCGCCGGAGCTCGCTGCACACCAAATCCTGCGTGCCGTAAGAAGGCGGGCCAAACATGCCTATATACCCCGCCGCTGGGCGATTGTCGCATGGCTGCTCAGGTTGCTGCCACGGGCGGGGTAGCTTCAGGCATAAATGGGCTCACCCGGCTTTTTTGTGCATCCGCGGCCCCGGAGGCCCTCCCGGCCGTGCCTGTGCAGGAACACATTTTACTTGACCCGGACGTTACGGATCATTTAGAATGGTTCATTCTGGCTCACTTGCGGGTGTAGCTCAGTTGGTAGAGCACAAGCTTCCCAAGCTTGGGGTCGCGGGTTCGAATCCCGTCGCCCGCTCCAGGTCGAGAAGTTCCCTTCTTTTCAACGAAGGGTTTCCCTTTTTGAGGGGGCTTGGAAGTCCAGGCCTGCTTCGATCAGTGGATGACAACTATTCTGGATTCTGAGTTAAAGTTAGTTGCTAACTGGAATTTGAAAATTGTCGGTCTGCTAGAAGAAGTGGGTTGAATGACCCACTTCTTTTTTTTTGAATTCTGTAGGACGTGGAAGAGGCGTAGATTGGCTCAGCAGCTAAAAAAAGAAGAAGAACTGATCGCTGAGATATGGAAACTTTTCCATCCGGTGATTGCCGCGCAGGGCATGGAGATACTTGAAATCGAATATCGGCGCGAATCGGTCGGGTGGGTGTTGCGCATCTTCCTTGACGGCGAGCGGGGAATATCGGTTGAGGACTGCGCTCAAATAAGCAGAATAGCGGGCGATTTGCTCGATGTTGCCGACTTGATCCAGGTCCCTTACCATCTGGAGGTTTCCTCACCCGGTATCGACCGGCCGCTGCGAAAGCCCGAGCACTTTCAAAAGTATATCGGCAACATAATTGAAGCCCGCACGATATCTCCGATACAGAACCGGCGCAATTTCAGAGGTGAACTGAAACAGGCCTCTTTCGAGGGTGTAGTCATCGAGTGCGAGGCAGGGAGCTATTCGATTCCGATGCCCCTTATTGAGCGGGCTCGGCTTTTATATTTCGAATCGATGAAGCGTAAAGCGCTTTGATCGGCGATTCTAAAAAAGGAATTATCTTGAATATGGAGGTAATCTCTACTTATGGCCAGTGAACTCAAGCGGTTGATCGAGCAGGTCAGCAGAGAAAAGGGCATTGACCGCCAGACCCTGATTCACACTCTTGAAGAGGCCATTAAATCGGCCATCAGGAAGAAATACGGTTCCAAGCTGGATCTGGATGTTACCTTTAATGAGGAATATGGGGAGATCGAGGCATTCCAGTTTAAGGAGGTGGTCGAAGAGGTCATCGACCCGGACAAGCAGGTGCTTCTCTCAGAGGCGTTAAAACTGGACAGTGAGAGCGAGATCGGGGACGAACTCGGCATAAAGATGGATACGGAGACCCTGGGCCGGATTGCGGCACAATCCGCTAAGCAGGTCATCATACAGAAGATGAAGGACGCCGAGAGGGAAGTGGTCTATGACGAGTTCAGAGGCCGCAAGGGTGAGATTGTAAACGGCATTATCCAAAGAGTGGACAAAGGCGCCATCCTGGTAAATGTCGGGCAGGCCGAAGCCATTCTGCCTCAGAAGGAGCAGATCCCCAGAGAGGTGTTTCGGCAGGGAGACCGCATAAGGTCATATGTTCTGGATGTGAAAAAGATCAGCAAGGGCCCTCAGATCGTCTTGAGCCGGACCCACCCGCACTTTTTGATTCAGCTCTTCCATTCCGAGGTCCCCGAGATCAGCGAAGGTATTGTGAGCATTATCAGTGCGGCGCGCGAGCCTGGGTCCAGGGCGAAAATCGCTGTCATCTCGAAAGATTCCGACGTCGATCCGGTAGGCGCTTGCGTTGGGATGAAGGGAACCAGGGTTCAGAATGTCGTCCAGGAACTCCGGGGCGAAAAAATAGACATTATTCCCTGGAACATGGATCCTGCCAAATTTGTGGTAAATGCTCTTGCACCGGCCATTATATCCAAGGTCATCGTCGATCAGGCCAACCGGAACATGGAAGTTATTGTGCCCGACGATCAGCTTTCGCTTGCCATCGGCAAAAGAGGGCAGAACGTGCGCCTTGCCTCCAAGCTCACCAACTGGCGAATCGACGTGAAGGGCGAGAGTCGTTACGAACGGCAGAAGCAGGCAGGCTATCAGTCGCTTCTGAGAATTTCCGGCCTTTCCTCTGAGATTGCAGATAAGCTTTATGAATCAGGGATCGGTTCTCTTGAAGAATTTCTCGAAACCTTGCTGGTCGAACTTGAAGACACTACCCGTCTATCCGCTTCGACCTTGGAAACGATGAGGCTTGAGGCCCAGCAACTGCTTCAGAAAGACGCCGATGAGGGCTCCGGAGAGGGTTCGGAAGAACAAGCCGAGAGTCAGCAGGAGTTACAGCCCGATTCCGACCAGATTCAGGAAGGATAAAACAGACTGTCCAAGAGCGGCCACATACCTGTGCGCACCTGTCTGGTGTGCATGCGCAAAAAGCCTAAAGGGGAACTGGTGCGCCTTGGCCTTGACCCGGAGAGTGGGCGCGTTTTGATGGACATCAAAGCAACGATGAAAGGACGTGGTGGGTACGCCTGCCTGGAGTGTCTGCCCGATTTGCGCCTCAACAGGCGAATCCAGCGGGCATTCCGCAACGGGGCCAAACAACTCTTTGTGGTGCAAGAATCACCATCGAAGAAATAAACCTACACCCATAACCGATCTTTATCGGCTGGAAGGTGAAATGAATACTGAAGAAGGTGTTTCAAAGGGGGAAGGCTTCATGACGAGACTAAGGGTGCATGAACTTGCAAAAGAGTTGAACATTGAAAACAAAGACCTGATTGACCGGATCGAGAAACTGGGCTTTCAGGTCAAAAATCACATGAGCACGCTGACCGACAGCGCGGTGCTCAAGATAAGGCAGCAATTCTCTGAAGTAAGACCCGTATCCGAAAAGGTGGAAGAGAAACGCATCGGGCGTGAAGTAATCCGAAGACGCAAAAGATTCGATCTGCAGCCGGAGCCTGAAGCACCCCAGGCCCCAGCCGTTGACGCAGTGCCGGATCAAGCTGTCGTGGAAGGCATGGAACAACCTCCGATCGATGTCCCGGTTGAGTCCCCGCCCAGTCTTGCAGGCCGGCCTTCGGAAGCCCCCTCCGAAATCGATCTGCCGCAGACTGCTCCCTCGGAGACACAAGAGGTCCCAGAGCGGGTAAAACCGGTTGGGCGCCCTGGACGTAAAGGCGAAGCCGCAAGGATAATCAAGGCTGCGCCTTTAAGGGAGGAACCCAAAGCCCCAGCGCCAACGCCAAGAGAAGAGGTGGAACCCGCCGCAGCGGTTGAGCCGGCTCCATCTAAGGTTAAACCCGCCGTTACGCCCCCGATTCAGCCCATTGTCCCAGAGACACGGGATCTGACCCCCAAAGTGGCCGGCTTGCCAAAAGGCGCCGAGATTGCCGAAGATGAGGAAGAAGACGACAGGGGAAGAAAAAGAGGCAAGAAAAGAAGACGCAAAAAAACGAGAAAAGAGGAACCGGCAAGGATCATCAAACTTCCCGAAATCATGGCCGAGGATGCAGAAGAGGAGCCGGACCTCACCGAACTGGCCGCTCGCTTTATGGCCAGAGGGACCGAAATTATCGATCCTGCTCTAAGAGAGCAGAAGCGCCGCAAACCCGAAGAGGCGGAAAAGGCCAAAACGGGCCGCCGAAAGGAAGTCTTCCAGAAAGAAGACCTGTATACGAAAAAAGAGCTTGCCGCTCAGGATGACCGGGGCCGGGCCAGGGGGGGCGGGCGCACATTCAAAGAACCGCCTAAGCCCGAGCCTGTTATGCAGAAGGTCGGCAAGAAGCGAATAAAAATAGATGAGGCCATTACGGTGGCAAGTCTTGCAAAACAGATGGGCCTTAAAGCAAGCGAGATTATCAAGAAATTGCTGCTCCTGGGGCTGCAGGCCAACATAAACCAGGCTCTCGACTTCGATACGGCGGCATTGGTCGCCTCCGACTTCGAATATGAAATCGAAAAGACAGCCTTTGAGGAAGATGACGTGCTCCAGATCAAGGAGGACCTAGCGGAAGAACTGGTCCCGCGACCCCCGGTCGTCACCGTCATGGGCCATGTCGACCATGGCAAGACGTCACTGCTCGATGCAATTAGAGATACCAAAGTAATCGAAGGAGAGGCTGGAGGCATTACTCAGCACATAGGGGCTTACCACGTAACGCTGAGTAAGGGTGATATCGTATTTCTCGACACTCCGGGCCATGAGGCTTTTACATCGATGCGCGCAAGGGGCGCCAAAGTTACCGATACAGTCATCTTGGTTGTAGCGGCCGATGACGGCGTTATGCAGCAGACGGTGGAGGCCATAAATCACGCCAAAGCCGCCGAGGTGCCCATTATTGTTGCCATAAACAAAATCGACAAGCCCAACGCCAATGTCGAAAGAGTCAAGCGTGAACTCTCCGAGCATGGACTCGTTCCTGAAGAATGGGGTGGAAACACCACAATGGTTGAAATTTCGGCCAAAAAACGGACCGGGATCGAGGAACTGCTCGAAATGGTGCTTCTCCAGGCCGAGATGCTTGAACTTAAGGCCAACCCGAACAAGATGACCCGTGGCAGAGTCATAGAGGCCAAGCTGGACAAGGGCCGGGGGCCGGTCGCCACAGTCCTGATTCAGGAAGGAACGCTCAGGGCCGGGGACATTTATGTCTGTGGAATTTATTCGGGACGAGTCCGCAATATGTTCGACGGACGCGGGCACAGAATAGAGGCGGCACAGCCTTCCATTCCGGTCGAAGTTGTCGGTTTCCCCGGAGTGCCCAACGCGGGTGACGATTTTATCGTTCTGGCCGACGAAAAGCAGGCCAGGGCCGTCGCCGAGCACAGGCTTCTCAAACTTAGGGAAAAGGAGCTTTCCCGCTCAAGCAAGATTACTCTGGAGAACCTGTTCAATCAGATTCAGGACGGCGAGGTAAAGGAACTTAAACTTATAGTCAAAACCGACGTCCATGGCTCTCTGGAAGCAATCGTCGATTCGCTGGTCAAGCTTTCGACTTCAGAAGTCAAGGTCAACATCATTCACAGCGGCACCGGTGCGGTCACCGAAACCGACGTTATGCTCGCTTCGGCCTCGAATGCTATCGTGATCGGCTTCAATGTGCGCTCGGATACTAAGGTTCAGGAACTGGCCGAGCAGGAATCGGTGGACATTCGTTACTATGATGTCATTTACCAGCTCCTCGATGACATCCGCAGCGCAATAGTCGGCATGCTCAAGCCAATCTACAAAGAGAACGTCATTGGCAGGGCGGAAGTAAGACAAACTTTTCATGTTCCAAAATTGGGAATGATTGCAGGCTGTTCGGTGCTCGACGGCCGTGTGGAAAGAAACGCCAGGGCAAGAGTTCTTCGTGACAATGTGATCGTCTATGACGGCAAGATCGGTTCCCTCAGACGGTTCAAGGATGACGTCAAGGAAGTCAAGGCCGGATTCGAATGCGGCATAGGAATCGAGAACTTCAACGATGTCAAGGAAAGAGACATCCTTGAGGCCTATGAGATTTTGGAAATAAAACAGGTCTATGAACCCGAACAGGAGCGCAGGACTCCTTCGTGAGGCGATCATGACCGTGGGCGTGGCTCTAGTGTGCTTCAGGCTTCATGAAATCCGCTCTATCAAAGATAAGCGGAAGATAGTGAAAAGCCTGGTGGAAAAAAGCCGCAGCCGTTTCAACGTAACGGTTGCAGAAGTTGCCGACCAGGACCTTCATCAGAAGGCATCCATTGGTATCGCTGTAATCGGCAACGATGGACGCGTGTTGAACTCGCTTCTGGACCGGATAATCGATTTCATGGATTCGCTGTGCCTGGCCGATCTTGTCAGCCGCGAAATAGAGTTGATAACCATCTAGCAGCCATCCGGAAACTCCGGATGGAAACCATATGAGTTGGATGCTGGATATGGAATATAAACGTTCCGACAGAGTGGCTGACCTGCTCCACAAAGAAATCGCGGACCTTGTTTTCCGGCGGGTGAAAGACCCTCGCACCGCTAATTTAACCATTAGCGGGGTTAAGGTTTCGGACGATCTCAAGCATGCCAGGGTTTTTTTTTGCATTATGGGAGGCAGCGCGGACGAGGATGCGAAAAGGAACGCTGGATCGGGGTTGGAGAGAGCAAAGGGGTTCATCCGGCTTGAACTTGGTCGGAGGTTGACCCTGAGATATATTCCCCAGCTCGACTTCGAATACGATACTTCTTTCGAATACGGTGACAAAATAGAAAGACTACTGAAAGAGCTGCATAAAGATGAATGAACAAAAGACCCTTAAAATTCGGGAGTTAATTTCGGCCATTCGAAAAAACGAACGATTTATGGTTGCCACACACGTTCATCCTGACGGAGATGCAATCGGCGCCCTTCTGGGAATGAAGCTCATTCTTCAACGCCTCGGGAAAAAAGTCGATGTATATTCACAGGACCCGTTTCCCCCGGAATTTGAATTTTTGCCGCAAGCACTGGCAATCCACAATAAACCACTTGAATCGTGCGAATATGAAGTGGCGATTCTTGTTGACTGCGGTGATTTCGCAAGAGTGGGCGATGAGCTTTCGAAGTTCATCAGCAGGGCGGTGCCTTTCGTCATAAATATTGATCATCATATCAGCGACAAGCCGTTTGGAAACCTTTACTGGGTAGAGACTTCAGCGAGCAGCACCTGCGAGATGTTATTCGATCTTTGCGTGAGTCTATCGCTTGCGCCTGACGCCGCCTTGTCATCGGTTATCTATACGGGGATTCTTACCGACACGGGTTCGTTCAGGTATTTGAACACGAACAGGCGCGTTTTCGAGATAGTCTCAGTTCTGGTGCAACTGGGGGCCGATCCCTCTCATATAGCGACCCAGGTCTATGACTCAGCCACCCCCGAAAAGCTCAATCTGCTTGCGCAAGTGCTGGGGACAATAGAGTTTCATGCCAACTCTAGGGTAGTTAGCGCTGAGCTTAGCCTATCCATGATTTCAGACTCCTCATCTTCCTACATGGACAGCGAAGGATTCATAAATCAACTGCGCTCAGTGAAATCAGCCGATCTTGCGATGCTGTTCCGGGAAATCAATGACGGATTGATTCACATTAGCATGCGGTCCAAGGGCGATATCGATGTGGCCACACTGGCGCAGCGGCATGGAGGCGGCGGACACAGGGCGGCGGCGGCGTGCAGGATCCCGGGAAGCCTCCATTCGGTCCGGTCGGCGTTTATCGCCGAGGCGCTAAAGTACATAAACTGAGTTTGGCAAATGGGAATCACCTTGCAATCGGAAGCATTGGTTTTGGACCAGGATAGGATTGGAGTGGAGCAGACAGGCGGCGTGCTCATTTTGGACAAACCCGAGGGATTAACTTCGGCCAGGGCGGCCGCCAAGATAAAGAAGCTGCTTACACCCCGCAAGATCGGCCATACCGGTACCCTCGACCCGTTTGCCACAGGCGTGCTCGTACTGTGTCTAAACGAGGCGACCCGAGCCGCCGACCAGATCACCAAACTCAACAAGGTTTACAAATCGACCCTGCGTTTCGGGATAGAAACCGATAGCCTGGACAGGACCGGAAAGGTCACTAGGCAAAGCGCCCTCACTTTTTGCGAAAAAGATTTGATCGAGGTTCTGCAAACTTTTTCGGGTGCGTGCGTACAAACGGTTCCCAGGTTTTCAGCCGTCAGAGTCGATGGACACCGGCTCTATGAGCTCAGCCGCAGGGGGATCGAAGTGGAGCGGCCCGAGCGCAATATATTCATCCACTCGATTGTGCTGCACTCTTTTGAGTGGCCGGAGGCGGCAATTGAGGTCTGCTGCTCAAAGGGCACATACATCAGGCAGCTCGCCTCGGATATAGGACAGAAATTGGGAAGCGGAGCGCATCTGTCGGCACTTCGACGCACGAGCGTCGGGCCTTTTACCCTTGAGCGGGCTATCAGAATGGATGGAGGGACTTGCGCTGAATCTGCGGCTGCGGCGATTATCCCTCTAAATGAAGCTCTTTCCCATCTGCCAACGGCTTTGATGGTAGATGAAAAGTTTTTGGGCCGGTTGAGAAACGGACAGCTCGACCCGGAATGGGAAAAAAAACAGAGAGAGTGCTCCCGCACCTGTTCCGACGCTGTGCGGATCGTGACGGCTACAAACCAACTCGCTGCATTGTGGTGGCCGAATTCCGCTCAGAGCGGATCGCGTCGCCTGCGTGTATTCCCATTTTGAAGTTGTACCAGGGCCGGCAAATTTGCAAGCTGATGTCTGCCAATTCTATAAAGGCAAAGGTGTAATGGAAACTCTGCGTAGCAAGATTGGAAAATCGGAAGGGTCGGATACCTGACTCTTAAAACCCTGCAACTGAAAGACGGGACCTTCTACAGACTTACCATCTTTTGAGGCCCGGTCTGGAAATCGGTGCGGGTGAGCGGTATCCGCACAAGAACTATCCTGGATAACAGCAAGGAGGAAAATAGCCGTGGTAATGACCCCAGAGAAGAAAAAGACAATTATTGATGATTTCAGAGTGCACCCGGCCGATACTGGCTCTCCCGAAGTACAGATCGCTCTTCTCAGTGAAAGAATCACGTATTTGACCGAGCACTTCAAAAGCCATAAGAAAGATCACCATTCGCGCAGAGGGCTCTTGAAACTTGTCGGGCAGCGCAGGCAGCTTCTTAACTATTTGAAGCGGAAAAACATCGAGCGCTACAACACCGTCATCGAACGGCTTGGATTGCGCCGGTAGCCTCCGGCCACCACTGTCGCATGTGCCCGCGTCCGCTTCTCAATGTATTGCGGCGCAAACATATTTTTGAGAGAGGGAAAATAGATGAAACATACAATACAAGTTGAGGTTGGCGGACGGTCACTGAGTTTCGAGACTGGAGAAGTGGCCAGACAGGCTGGCGGCTCCGTCTTGATGAGATACGGCGATACGGTGGTAATCGTCACCGCTACAAAGGAGGACCGGGTAAGGGAAGGAATCGATTTTGTGCCCCTCTCGGTGGACTACAAGGAGATGAGTTATGCGGCCGGTCGCATTCCGGGGGGGTTTTTCCGGCGGGAAGTCGGCCGCCCGAGTGAAAAGGAGACTTTGACCTCCCGTTTTATCGACCGCCCCATTCGCCCGCTTTTCCCAAAAAAATGGCCGTTTGAAACCCAGGTAATCGCCACCGTCATGTCAGTGGACATGGACAATGAACCTGACGTGGTAGCCCTTACCGGCGCCTCGGCCGCTTTGCACGTGTCGTCGATCCCTTTTGGCGGGCCCGTTGCCGCTGTGCGTGTTGGCAGGGTAAATGGCGAATTCATAATAAATCCTTCGGCCGGCCAGCTTGTCCAAAGCGATATGAACATCGTTGTCGCCGCAACCCGTGAGGCCGTCATTATGGTTGAAGGCGGAGCAGAATTCGTGCCCGAAGAAGACATTGCCGATGCAATCATGTTCGCTCACCAGGCCATAGTGCCTGTTGTCAACGCTCAGGACGAATTGCAGAAACTTGTGGCGAACACAAAGGAAGCTCCCCCCGAAGTGGTGAGTGACCAGGCCCTTATCGGCAGGATTTCGGATTTGGCCCTTGCCGGGATGAGGGAAGTAATGACCACCCCGGACAAGCTGTCCAGGCGGGATCGCAAAAAAGAGCTGAAAAAGTCGGTCAGGGAGCAACTCGGTGCCGATTATTTGGGCAAGGAGAAAGAAATCGAAGGGGCACTTGACGAGCTTGAAAAAAAAGTGGTTCGCACCATGATGGTCGAGCAGCGCCGAAGGATCGACGGGCGCGTTTTTGACCAGGTCCGCCCCATTTCCATTGCGGTGCGAAAACTGCCACGCACCCACGGCTCAGCACTTTTTACACGGGGCGAAACGCAGGTTATTGCCGTCGTTACTCTTGGCTCCTCTTCGGACGAACAGAAAATCGAAGCACTTGCGGGCGAGACTTTCAAGTCTTTTATGCTCCATTACAATTTTCCGCCATTCTCGGTCGGTGAGGTAAGACCCCTCAGAGCCCCGGGACGCCGGGAGATCGGTCATGGGGCGCTCGCGGAACGCTCCCTGAAGCCGTCTTTGCCTAAAAATGGTGAATTTCCTTACACCATCCGTGTGGTATCCGAGGTGCTGGAATCAAACGGATCGAGCTCTATGGCCACAGTCTGCGGCTCCTCTCTCGCCCTGATGGACGCAGGAGTGCCGGTCACCGACGCAGTGGCGGGCATAGCCATGGGACTGATCAAAGAAGGCGATGAGTTCATAATCCTTTCGGATATTCTTGGAGACGAGGACCATCTGGGGGACATGGATTTCAAGGTGACGGGAAGCGACAGGGGCATCACCGCCTTCCAGATGGACGTAAAAATATCCGGAGTCAACCGCGAAATATTGAAAAAAGCTCTCGATCAGGCCAAGGCCGGGCGGCTTCATATCCTTGAAAAAATGAAGGAAGCAATCGCCAAACCCAGGCCCGAACTTTCGCCTTATGCCCCACGAGTCGTAACCATTATGATCAATCCTGATAAAATCCGCGAGGTTATCGGCCCGGGAGGCAAGGTGATCCGCGCCATCGTCGCTGAAACGGGAGCCAAAATCGACATTGACGACAGTGGCCGAGTCGTTGTAATGAGCCCTGATGCCGAAGCATGTGACAAAGCGATCTCAAAGATCAGGAGTATTACCACTGAACCCGAAATAGGCCAGCTTTATATGGCGAAAGTAGTTCGAGTGACTGACTTCGGCGCGTTTGCCGAAATCCTGCCCAATACGGAGGGCCTGATCCATATCTCCCAGCTCGAACACAGGCGGGTTCGCAAGGTCACCGACGTTGTAAACGAAGGCGACGAAGTTTTGGTAAAGGTAATTGATATCGACAAGGACGGTCGGATTCGACTCAGCAGAAAAGCCGCTCTACCGCCGGAAGAAAAAGAATCATGATGATCTCTTGAGCTGTTTCGCTATATTGTGGTGAGCCGGGATACCGGCTCATCCTTTAATCGACTCCGCCACAATCAGAAGCAGGGGCAGCTTAAACCCTGCAATTGCGCACAAGGGGGGAAATTGTACCAGAAAACGGTCCTCCGCAATGGGATCAGAATAGTAACGGAAAAAATTCCATTCGCCCATTCGGTTTCCACCGGAATCTGGGTAAACGCCGGCTCTCGCGACGAAAATCCTCTCGAGCGGGGGATCACTCATTTCATCGAACACATGCTCTTTAAGGGCACAAAGCGCAGAAGCGCTCTCGACATCGCCAAGGAATTCGATTCCGTCGGCGGTTTTGCCAATGCCTTTACCTCTAAGGAGCATGTCTGTTTTCACGCCAAAGTCCTTGCCGCCCATCTTCCACTGCTGACCGATCTGCTTTCGGATCTTTTTCTCCAATCGGTCTTTGACCCCGCAGAAATCGAGCGGGAGCAAAGCGTCATCGTTCAGGAAATCCGCATGGTCGAAGACACGCCCGATGAATTCATCCATGTGCTTTTCCAGGAAGATTTCTGGAAGAAAAACCCTCTGGGGCTGCCTATATATGGGACCGTTCAAACTGTTGAAAAGCTCGGCCGCACAGAGATGCTCGACTTTATCACCGGTCGTTTCAACCCGGAAAGAATAATAGTAGCCGCGGCCGGAAACCTCGATCATCAGAATTTTGTCGATCTGATCGCTCCCTCCATGGAAACGCTCAACAACTCGACCCTGCTGCCTGAGCGCTTTGCTCCGGATTCTCATTTCTTCTCCAGGGTGGTAAAAAAAGAACTCGAACAGGTCCACTTGGTCTTAGGCATGCGTGGGACCTCACAGCTTGATGAAGCACGGTTCGCTTCACATCTGCTCAACGTGATACTGGGAAGCAGTATGAGCAGCCGTCTTTTCCAGGAAATCCGGGAAAAACGCGGACTGGCCTATTCGGTCTACTCTTTTTGCCACAGCCATGAAGATTCCGGAATGCTTGGCATCTACGCAGGCATTTCTCCGGAGAACATACAGGAAGTTTTGCAGCTCATTAATGAGCAACTCTGCACACTTGCCAAAGACCCCATTCCAGAGGCAGAACTGAATTCCGCCAAAGAATACATCAAGGGCAACATGTACATTAACGCCGAGAACAACGATTATCGCATGAACAGGCTAGCCAAAAATGAGTTTCTGTTCGGCCGCTACGTTTCTTTCGAAGAAGTCGAAAAAAAAATAAACATGGTTACAACCGAAGATATACGGGCCTGGTTCCGCTGCATCTACAGCCCTGATAAAATGGCGTCCATGCTCTATGGGCCTGTCGAAATAGGACCGGAAATACCGGAAAAAATTCTAAGGCAAGGATAGCGCCTGATGTCTCTGTTTTTCCAGGTGCTCGCAAGCGGCTCCCGTGGGAACGCAATCCTGGTATGCAGCGCAAAGACACGGGTTCTTGTGGATGCAGGAACCACCTGCAAAGAGCTCGTGGGCCGTCTCCAAAGGACGCCGGTTGAGGCAAAGGGCCTCGACGCCCTGCTCCTAACCCATGAACACAGCGACCATATCAGCGCGGCAGGAACATTGAGCAGAAAGTTCAACTTGCCGGTCTACATGACAAGGGGGACCCTGGAAAACCTGCCCCCAAACATCGGCCAGTGCGCTTCGGTTACTATCTTTAGGACCGGAACATGCTTTCAAATCGGAGATCTTCTGATTCACCCGTTCACCACCTCACATGACGCTGCTGAACCGGCCGGATTCATTATCGAAACCGATGGGCTGCGCCTTGGGATATGTACGGACCTCGGAATCGCCACAAACCTGGTCAAAGTCAAACTAAAGGGTTGTCACGGCCTGGTCCTGGAGGCCAACCACGACTTGGACAGGCTTCTCGGGGGCCCATATCCCTGGTTTCTCAAGCAAAGAATAAGGAGCGCCCACGGCCACTTGTCAAACGAAGAAGCCTGCAATCTGCTTGAAGCCGTGCATCATGAAGGGCTGCGCTGCGTAATCCTTGCCCACCTTAGTGAGACTAACAATCATCCCGACCTGGTGCTCGAAAGCTGTCGGAAGCTCCGCCGGTCCACGCATTGGGAATGCGTGCGTTTCGAACTGGGCAAACAGGACGATATAGCCCCCTCCATTGAATTGGAGTAGTTGGCGGGAGGTCGAATCAGGCATGCGGCGTGACTCATCCTGTCGAACTGAACGAAAAGCCGGTTTCCCAGTAGGCTCGCACAAAATAAAAGAGCCGATAAAAATCACCGGCCCTCATGCTCGCTGTTTCAATCAACGCCCCCATGCAGGGGTCGATCCTGTCCGCCCCTCGGGGCGGCTTGCGAAGGAATTTAGTTAGTCAAGTTTCTTCACGTTAACCGCCTGCGGTCCCTTTGGTCCACGTTCTACGTCGAAACTTACACGATCTCCCTCACTCAAAGAGCGAAATCCTTCGGACGCAATGGCACTGTAGTGGACGAAAACGTCTCCCTGGTCCTTAGTTTCAATGAAGCCATAGCCCTTTTTGTCGTTGAACCATTTCACGCGGCCTTCCGACATCTCTCTAATTCCTTTCCTGCTCTGGTACTGTTTCCATTGCTGCAGTTTCGCTACTTCGAGCAATCCTCGCAAAACTCCACCTCTTGCCGAGCCGATCCAGGCCGCTTCCCGCAAGGACCGAACCGAATCAGCCACTCCCCTAAGCATATCCTGCTACAGTAGAAATTGAAAAATGTCAAGCGTTTAATGGCCCAGAGGCTGCCTTGAATTAACACCGATTGGTAGTGCATATTCCGGCCGAATCATTAGCATTTGCCGTTGTGCAAACCTGTTCTAAAAATAAAGTGTTGTATGCGAAGTTGATGTATCAGTCAGAAGGTTCCGGCACTTCTGATAAAGTGGAGACCAATTATCGAAAGGCTCACTTGATCAAGTCTTCAAGCGCCTGCTGCAAGGTTGGAAACCTGAAGGAAAAGCCGGTTTCCATCAATCTTTTTGGAACAACCCTTTGGCCCTTAAGCACAACGTTTGCGAATTCGCCGAGCACAATACGCAACAAGAAAGCGGGCGCCGCTGGAAGCAGGAACGGCCGGCCCAGCGTTCTTGACAGGATATTCGCAAATTCCGCATTCCTGACGGCGTTTGGGGCCACACAGTTTACCGGACCCGAGATTTCCCCGTTGCTTAATAGATGTAAAAAAATGTTGAAAAGATCTTCCAGGTGAATCCATGACATCCACTGCCTGCCGCTGCCTATCGAGCTTCCAAGCAGGTAGCGGAAGGCGGGCAGCATCATGGCTAGAGCGCCCCCTCCCCTGCCCAGGACTATTCCAAACCTGCACAGAGCGACTCGACTCCCATGCTCGGCCGCTCTTTTAGCCTCATCTTCCCATTCAACGCAAACCTGAGACATGAATTCGTCCCCATGAGGAGCGTCTTCGTCCAAAATCTCATCGTCCATGCGACTTCCGTAATAGCCGACCGCCGAACCATTAATCAAAATCTTTTCTTTGCCTGAAACGATAAGCGCATCGACGAGATTACGAGTGGTAACAATCCGGCTGTCGAGAATGGACTTTCGAGCCGAATCGGTCCAGAGAGTAAAGATTGAGCCTCCGGCGAGATTAATGACAGCATCGCTTTCCGCAACCTTTTGCTGCCATTCCCCGGGTTTTCTTGGATCACCTTCGATGATGGTTGCCCATGAAATAGATTCCTTCGCCCTGATCGGGGAACGGGTGAGTATGAATGCTTCATGGCCTGACTCGGAAAGTCTCTTGGTCACGTATCTTCCTACAAAGCCGGTTCCGCCGGTAACGAATATTTTCATGGTGTTTCCATTAAGGCCAAGCTTCCTGGCTGAAGAGTTCTACGGAGACGGGTTTGGCTCACTGGGTTGCTTTGAGTCCAGGGAGCCAAAGACAAACCTGGAAATAAGACCTTCGATATCGAGCGGAGGTTGGGTCTCCCGTATGACCCCACCTTTTGGAATGTAATTGTCCGAGGCCCCAGGTGTGATCGAGACATATTTATCTCCGATGATACCCATGGTTTTTATGCTGGCGATTGAGTCATCCTCGAGCTTCACACTCTTGTTTATGCTCAGAATGACTTCGGCGCGGCCGTCCTTGAGTTGGACGCCCTGGACCTCCCCGATACTGACCCCTGCCATCGTTACCTGAGCCTTGATTTTCAATCCGGAAACCGTTGGAAATAAGGCGCTCACCTCATAGCGGCCTTTGCCGATATTTAAGTTCCCCAGACTAAAGGAAAGGTACCCAAGGCAGAACACACCGATTATGAGAAACAGACCAACGCCGAACTCCAACCTTTTTCGTTCCGGTCCCATTTTGAAATTTCCTTTTTCCCCGTTTATCACAGCATGATCGAGGTAATAACATAATCACCTATAAGCACGGCGATCGATGAAATCACCACAGCATCGGTGGTCGCCCGGCCCACCTGCTCCGGCCCGAAGCTGCCCTCGTCCACTCCTGCATAGAAGCCCTTGTAGGTGCACACCCATACGATGATGACCGAGAAGCAGACAGATTTGACAAACCCCATGGATAGATCGCTCCAGTCAATGCTCGAAGTAAGACCATCCCAAAAAGCTCCATGACTGACTCCTAATAGGCCCACCCCAATGACGTAGCCTCCCAGGATTCCGATGATGTCGCAAAACGCGATGAGGAGCGGAAGACAGATTATGCTTGCAATTAACCTGGGAGTAATAAGATAGGAAAAAGGGTCGATCGCCATGCATTCCAGGGCGTCTATCTGCTCTTCGATCCTCATTATGCCGATTTCTGCGGCCATTGCAGACCCCGCCCTGCCGGTTACCATGAGTGCGGTGAGGACCGGTCCAAGTTCGCGGACCAGCGACAGTCCCACCGCCGACCCCAACCAACCTTCGGAGCCGAACTTGGCCAGTGTATGGTAGCCTTGGAGGCCAAGCACCATCCCGGTGAAAGCGGCGGTAAAGCCTATCACCATGAATGACATTGTGCCGATGAACTGGATCTGCTTTAGCGTGGACCAAAATTTCGCCGGAGGCAGGACGATTCCGCGAATAGTGTAGATAAAAAACAATCCCAGCCGGCCTGCCGAAAATACCCGCCTCAGTGCGTAAGCGCCAAGGGACTCGATAGGATTTACCATTGGCGCGCCCCTGCACGATTTTTTCTCAAAAAAAATCGAATTGGGCACAGTGTCAAAATCATGTTGCTGTCCCCCCGAGCAACCGCTCGTAATAGGATTCAGGTTGTATTTGGGGATCGGCCTCCCGGCTCAGGAACTGCCTCACACGCGGATCTTTGCCGTTTCGTATTTCTTCGGGAGAGCCTGCGGCCATTACAGTGCCCTTGTCCATCACAACAACCCGATCTGCTATTTTGAAGGCGCTCTCAAGTTCATGGGTGACTACTAAAACGGTCATTCCATAGGCCTCGCGCAACTCCAGTATCAAGCGGTCCAGGCCGGCTGCCGTAATGGGATCCAAACCCGAGGAAGGCTCATCTACAAACAGTATCTCCGGGTCCATGATCAGCGCCCTCGCCAGCCCCGCCCTTTTTTTCATCCCTCCGCTGAGCTGGGAGGGCATATAGTCACCAAATTCGGCGAGCCCTACCATATTGAGCTTCATGACGCCCATAATCCGGATCGTCTCATCGGCCAGTTTAGTATGGACCTTTAGGGGCGTGGCGATATTTTCGGCAAGAGACAGCGAATTGAACAGAGCGCCGCCCTGAAACAGTACGCCAATCCTGCGCCTGTATTGCATGAGCATGGTCTCGGAAAACGTGCCCAGATCCTGACCGCCATCCACGATGATTTGCCCGGCGCCCGTTTTTTTCAGACCCGTAAGGTGACGCAGGATCGTTGTCTTCCCGCAGCCGCTAACCCCCATAATCACGGTGACTTGGTGTCTTGGAATGGCAAAACTAATATCGAACAGTACCTGGCTGGTATTGTAAAAACTGTTCAGGCCGCGAATTTCGATTATATTCTCGGTGGTCATGCTCAATCCGGGTCTTGGTCCTTGCTGCGTGATATGGGACTCAGGAACAGCACAATTGTTCCCTTTTCCCGCAAATCGATGTAGATCGCTTCTGGATCGGCAACCGGCACCTTCTGATCCAGTGTTTCCGGACGGATACGATTCAGAATCAGAGGTCGGGAGTATATAAGATAATCATGGAAATACAAATCCATAATTCACCATGCCACATTTCCTCCACGCCCGACTTTTTTGCGAATGAGGCCGCCCCGTCGCCGCTTTTGCTCAGCCCTCCGTGGCGCGTACAACCCGGCGAAACGGCACTCCAAGATTGCCCAGCGCCGGGCCGGAGGCCCTCAGTCCTGCTTCTCTACATGGCTGAGCGCCCGGTCGCCGCTCTTATCATGTCAGGCGCATTTTTTTCGAATAAGGTGTTATATGAGCCTACCTTGCGAGGTTGAGACAAAATTATTTCTTTTGTGGTAGCCCGATTCTGTGGGATACTTTGGACAACAAACAGTACCGGGGACAAATCAATGACAACGCCTGATTCTCCTGTAATAAAAGCCATTTATGAAAGACGCAGCATTCGCGGCTTCGTCGATGCCCAGGTTGCGCGCGATTTGGTTATGGCTGCCCTGAAAGCCGCTTCATGGGCGCCTTCGGGACTGAACAATCAGCCCTGGCGCTTCGCAATTATCTGGGAGAACGAGACTAAAGAGGCGCTGGCAGGTCTTACCAGATACTCCGCTACCCTCAAATCGGCAGCCGTACTTATTGCGGTTTTCTTGGACAAAGAGACCTCATATGACTACACCAAAGATTGCCTGGCTGTTGGGGCTTGCTTACAAAACCTGCTCTTGTCACTCCATTCATTTGACCTCGGAGCAGTTTGGATCGGGGAAATCCTCAAGAACAGGGAACGCGTCAATGAGGTCCTCGAACTTCCGGAGCGTCTCGAACTAATGGCCGTAGTGGCTGTGGGACATCCTGCTCACCGCGACCAAAAATCTGACAGACGGCCAATAGAGGAACTGATTTTACTGGAAAAATAGCTGGCCTCTGAGTCGGAAGCAAAGGCGTTCGATTGGCGGGAGGTTTGCAAAGTGGTAGCGGAGCGAGGTAGATGGTTCCCGTCTGCAAAAAGGTATTTTCGAATCGGAAACTTCGCTGGACGTCGAGTTTTCATCCGCAGTTTCCCGATGGACTCTATTGGCTGATAATGCACCGATGATACTAGAGCGTCTGATCGTTGGCATGCTCCAGACCAATTGTTACCTGCTCGGCGATGAAGAAAGCCGAAGGGCGGTCGTAATAGATCCCGGGGGGGAAGGCAAGCGTATTTGCAGCAGGCTGGTGGAACTTGGGCTCGAACTTTCAGCGATTCTTGTGACGCATGCCCATTTCGATCACACTATGGCCGCATGGACCCTCAAAAAGAGCTGCGGCGGAGAATTATACCTCAATTCAGCGGACAAGCGTCCGCTGATCGAGGTTATTTTCGGGCTTGCGGCGCGTTTTTTCCCGGAAATCCGTCCGATTTCACCAGATGAAGTCGACCGGACTCTGGCGCACGGCGATCAGTTGCAGTTCGGCGCTATTCACATAGAGGTTCTGTCCACTCCGGGCCATACGCCTGGACACGTTTCATTTTACCTTGAAGATCAGGAGAAGGTCTTTTCCGGCGATCTCATTTTTGCCGGCTCAATCGGGAGGACCGACCTCGCCGGGGGCTCTTTGCAACAACTCATGGACTCGGTTCGCTCAACACTTTTCCAGCTTCCGGACGAAACTGTCATCTATCCCGGCCATGGTCCCGGCACCACCGTTGGCAGGGAAAAGTTGTACAACCCGTTTTTTTCGCGCGCATCAGAATGAGCACCCTCAACTCAACAATGCGCGATTGTTTCAGCAATATCTGGGACAAAAAGGAGGGGACCGTGGAAGTCCATAGGAGCGACAAAATTAGATATCGTATAGCGGTTGTGTGCATTTGTCTTGTAACTGCTTGCGGCTGCAGCCGATCGAGCGCGCCTCCCCCGCCCCCGGCCAGCCAGTCTCAGCCGGCGCCTTACGCTGGGCCCGCACCGGTATACGGCCCTTCTGCCAGTCCTGGTCCTGCTTCCCCTTCCCTGCCCGGAGGAGCCAAATTTCTCGATTTCAACGATATCCCCATTCCCCGTGAAATTTCAGTACAACCTGACCGCTCATATGTCTTCGTGTCCGGCCAGATCAAGATGGGATTCTTGACATTGAGCGGCAGAGTGGATTCTAATTCTTTGATGAACTTTTTTTCATCGGCGCTGCCGCACGAAGGCTGGAGAATAAAAGCTCAGTTCAGGTACAACCGGTCGCTTCTGATTTTCGACAAGCAGGACAAGGTTTGTGTGATCGTGATCAAAGAGGAGGCTTATTATACGTATGTTGAAATCTATGTGTCCCCTGCTGCGGCAGGCTAGCGTCCATCCTGAAACTCCGGATGGAAACAGGCTAATTTTCAGGCTCCCATTGTCGCGGGACGGAGGACAGTTTATCCTGTTTGCTGCACGGCTTTATGAAGAGTTGCCTTCCATTCGAGCTAATATAGCTCCCATAACGGTTTAAGATATTATGCTAAAAGGAAAAACAATCCTTCTGGGTGTGAGCGGCGGCATCGCCGTGTATAAGGCGGCCGAGTTGGTGCGACTTCTGGTCAAAGAGGGCGCATCGGTTCATGTGGTTATGACGGCAAACGCACAGCGGTTCGTAACCCCTCTGACTTTCCAGGCGCTTTCAAACAATGCGGTGGGGATCGATCTGTTCAGCATGGAATCCGAGTCACAGATAAGCCATATTCAAAAGGCCAGGCTTCCGGACCTCGTTCTGGTCGCCCCGGCCACGGCCAATATAATGGCGAAAATGGCCGCCGGCATCGCGGACGACTACCTGACGACCATACTGCTGGCCACAACCTCTCCGGTGCTGGTTTGCCCGGCGATGAACGTCAAGATGTGGGAGCATCCGGCCACACAACGAAACTTGAGAAGTCTGGCAGAACTGGGATACCAAATTCAGCCGCCTGCGGTGGGTTCTCTTGCCTGCCGGGAGGAAGGGGCCGGCCGTCTGGCAGATATTGAAGACATTTTGGAGACAGCCGTACGGATGCTGACCCCGCCAACTCTTGCCGGCAGGCACGTTTTGGTCGGTGCCGGTCCGACCTGGGAATCTTTTGATCCCGTCCGGTTTCTGAGCAATCCCTCGAGCGGCAAAATGGGCTATGCGCTGGCAAAGATTGCCGCGCGCAGGTGCGCCCAGGTCCACCTGGTTTCCGGCCCATGTTCTCTTGAGGCCCCGGCAGGGGTCGAACGAACCTGCGTTACAAGCGCGCTGGAAATGCGGGACGAAATTTTGAGGCTTTCTCCGCAACTGGACGCCATCGTAATGGCCGCTGCCGTCAGCGACTACCGGCCATCGGCAAAATCCCCTCAAAAGCTAAAGAAAGTGGCGGGCAAACTCACGGTCCTCCTCGAGCCCAATCCTGACATTCTCGCTGCTCTTGGAGAGGTGAAGCCGCCGGCTCAGGTTCTGGTCGGATTTGCCGCTGAGACCGAAGACCTTCTCAAAAATGCCAAAGACAAACTTGTGCGAAAGAACCTCGATTTCATCGTGGCCAACGACCTTTCCAAGAGAGGCTCCGGGTTCGGCTGCGACACAAACGAGGTGACAATAATCGAACGAAGCGGCGCCGTTATCGACCTGGCTCCAATGACAAAGGAGGATGTCGCCTCGCACATATGGGACAGGGTCGAGCGGTTGCTTACAGGTGGGAAGAATTGATGTCGGACAATACGGCCCATAACCTTGCCGGCTGTTTGGAACGGCTGCGGTGGATTTTCTGGGGTTACAAGACCGGAGGTATCCTGGACTGGGAATACAGCCCGCCAAAATGTGATGAAGAGGCGAGCGCGCCCACGGCTGCCCAGACCGTGGAAAAACTCTCGCAGATATGCAGTGAGCTGACTGGATGCACAAGGTGCAGACTTCATAGCGGTCGCACCAATCTGGTGTTCGGAGAAGGTTCGGCCAAAAGCGGCCTGGTTTTCGTCGGTGAAGGCCCGGGGTTCGATGAGGACCGGCAGGGCCGCCCTTTTGTCGGGCGGGCCGGAAAGCTGCTTGATAAAATGATCCTCGCAATCGGTTTCGAGCGGGAGGAGGTTTACATCTGCAATGTGGTGAAGTGCCGCCCGCCGGAGAACCGGACGCCTCAGCATGACGAAACAGCCTCATGTTCTCCTTTCCTGTTCAGGCAGATCGAAGCACTTAGCCCCAGGGTCATTTGCGCTCTCGGCCTTAGCGCGGCCCAAACCCTTTTAGGACTCACCCGCCCTATTTCTCAACTTCGCGGCACGGTCCAGTCCTGGCGGGGAATACCTCTGATATGCACATATCATCCGGCTTATCTGTTGAGAAGCCCTTCTCAAAAAGCGGCGGCATGGCAGGACCTCAAACAAGTGATAAAGCTCCTCGGGAGTTGAAGTCCGAACGAAATTCGCCGGCCACTGCCACCTTTCCTAAAGGCGGACAGTGGGGATACAATGGCAGGATCGAGATATATGAATAGGCGGATACCGCATAGTGTCCATCCGGAAACACCGGATGCGACAATTGCAGTCTCCGTACGGAAACTGGCATTTATCCACATATATCAAGAGGCGGTCACGCGATATGAATATCAGGCAAATCATTTTGCTTACAGCGCTTTTCCTGTCCGCAGTGTTTCTTTTTGCACTCTCGCCGGTCGAACCGCAGCAGGCACACATCGATATCATTCAAATCCAGGACTCGATCAATCCAGGGGTTGAGGATTTCATGAAATACGCGATCAAACGCTCGGCCGACGATAAGGCCGAATGCCTGATTATTCTTCTGGATACGCCTGGCGGCCTGATGACCTCGATGCGTGGAATCTCTCAGGCGATTCTCAATTCCCCGGTTCCGGTTGTCGTCTATGTCTTTCCGAGCGGCGCACAGGCGGCCTCCGCCGGTGTGTTCATTACGGTTGCGGCCGATATTGCAGCAATGGCGCCCGGCACAAACATTGGGGCCGCACACCCGGTTACTGCAGGAGGGGCCGACGTCCCGTCCACCATGAACGAAAAAGTTTTAAACGACACGCTCGCGTTCGCTAGAAGCATTGCCGCTCAGCGCGGCAGAAATGCGGAGTGGATGGAGGATGCCGTCAGCAAGAGCGTATCAGCGACGGCCGAAGAGGCATTCAAGTTAAATGTGATAGACCTTGTCGCCGACAACCTGCCCGCTTTGATAAAGAGGCTTGACGGCTGGCATCTTCAGCGCGGGGCGGCAAGTGTCGTTCTCAAAACTAACGGAGTGGAGCAGCGCACCATTTCGCCCAGTCTGCAGAACGATATCCTGCGAATCATAAGCAATCCTAATCTTGCCTACATTCTTCTTATGATCGGTCTGGCAGGGCTCTACTTCGAGCTGTCCAGCCCAGGGGCTGTCGTGCCCGGAGTCATTGGCGGGATTTGCCTTATATTGGCGCTCTACGCCCTCCAGACTCTTCCGGTAAATTACGCAGGCTTTCTTATAATTCTTCTGGCGGTAGTGTTTTTCATCCTTGAGATGAAAATAGCCTCGCATGGTCTGTTGAGCCTCGCCGGGGCGCTGTGCCTTGTGCTGGGCTCGGTCATGCTGTTCCGCAATCCCCAGGAACCCAGGCAGGTTGCTTTGTCGGTTTTTCTGCCAACCACACTGGCTGTCTCTATTTTTTTTGCTGCCGTCGCACGACTTGCCTTCAGGGCTCAGAAGACAAAACCGCAGACCGGCCAGGACGCCCTATTGGGTATGATTGGCGAAGTTAAGCTGCAAATAGACCCCGAAGGCAAGGTATTCGTGAACGGCGAGTTGTGGTATGCACAGGCTGACCAGCGAATCGAAGTGGGGGACAAAGTGGAAGTGTTGGAAGTGAATAATTTAAAGTTGAAAGTAAAAAGGATCGGTGGTAGATAGTGAAAATAAGTTCTATCGCATTTCATTCCGACAACAAGGGCAGCAGGAGGTTCGAATGTTCTTTAACCTAAGCGCTTCGTTCATCGCCATAATTGTTTTCGCGATTCTTTTCCTCGCGAATGCAATCCGCATTTTAAACGAGTACGAACGTGGCGTCATCTTCCGCCTCGGGCGAGTCATTCGTGCCAAAGGGCCTGGTATCATTCTCCTTATCCCGGTGATCGACCGGCTGCAGAAGGTGAGTCTTCGCGTCATTGCACAGGAGGTCCCCACCCAGGACATTATCACGCGCGATAATGTCTCCGTGAAGGTCAGCGCCGTCATTTATTTCAGGGTAGTTGATCCGGTCAAGGCGATCGTTACGGTCGAAAACTATCTTTATGCAACAAGCCAACTCGCTCAGACGACATTACGCACTGTTTGCGGCCACGAAGAACTTGACACTCTGCTCTCTGAGAAAGACAAAATAAACGCACATATTCAGGAAAGTCTCGACAGCCATACCGACCCATGGGGAATCAAAGTTTCTCTTGTTGAACTCAAACAGATCGACCTGCCCCAGGAAATGCAGAGGGCAATGGCAAAGCAGGCGGAAGCCGAACGCGAGCGGCGCGCCAAGGTAATTGCCGCCGAGGGAGAGTTCCAGGCTGCCGACCGGCTTTCTGCAGCGGCCGTTATTATCGAAAAAAGCCCAATTGCGCTTCAGCTTCGCTATTTACAGACTTTACGCGAGATAGCCACAGAAAGAAACTCGACTACGATCTTTCCGATCCCCATCGATTTGTTCAGGCCTTTCCTTAAGATTGCTGAGATGTACGATAAGGTAAACCAAAAGGAGTAGAGATAATGGGCAAGAAGGAAAAAGAGAAGAAAGAAAAACCGCTCGATAAGATGACTGCCAAGGAACTTCGCGAGTTGGCCATGACTACGGGCGCCGTTGTCGGCGCGCACGCGATGAACAAGGCCGAGCTGATAGCCGCGATCAAGGAAGAGCGCGGGATTGTGGATGAAAAAGGCAAGAAAAAAGCGACTGATGTCCGCGCCCTCAAGGCAAAAATCAAAGACCTCCAGGACAAGCGGCAAAAGGCCGTGGAAGATGGGCGCTTCAAGCTGGCCGATTCTTTCCGCCGCAGGATCAGCAATCTGAAGAAGAAGACCCGCCGGGCCGCATAAACCAAAGAGAGGATCATGCGGGCTGATTTTCTTATACGCTGAAATTGTGTAGGAGTCGAATCCAGTTGCACTTGATGATGGAGGTTACTGATGAGCACTGATCCAAAGGTGATTGCGGCTATTACGTCCGCTGTGGGGTTTTACCTTCAAGCCGAACAGGAGTCCTTGTCTGCGCAGCCGTTGAGCCGGCCGGCGCATGCGCCCGTGGTCATGAGCAGCCCGTTTGCGCTAGCTGGAAGGCAGGCGGCCATGGACATCAGGTGGACCTGGCAGATGCGCTTGACCCGTTAGCTGTTGGCCCTTTGACCCTTTGGGCGTCTAATAAAGCAACATTGGTGCCCCGTAAGGTCAAATAAATATACCGGCAGTTTTCCTGGCTTGTTTCCTTGCGGATGACTTCTGGTGTTGAAAGTCTGGTTGCGAAGTGAGCTGAGGCTGAACTGATCATTCTCTCGAAAGGAAAAAGGAGACATAGTATGGAAAATTCACATTTGCACGGCACTTCGTTAATTGCGAAACTGCTCGATGAGAAACCGGTCAAGGTCGATAACCCGATCAAGATTGGAGACTTGACTTTCCGTGACGGTCATCAGTCTCTTTTCGCCACTCGAGGAAGGACCGAAGACCTTTTGCCTATAGCCGATGAAATGGAAAAAGTCGGATACTGGAGTATGGAAGTATGGGGCGGCGCAACATTCGACACAATGCATCGCTTCCTTAATGAAGACCCATGGGAAAGACCCCGCCAACTGAAGAAACATCTCAAGAAGACCAAGCTTATGATGCTGCTTCGCGGCCAGAACCTCGTCGGGTATCGCAACTACGCCGACGATATGGCCGAAGCCTTTGTCGATCGGGCATGCGTAAACGGCATCGAGGTCTTCCGGACCTTTGACGCGCTCAATGACTTCCGGAATTTCGAAACGGTCATCAAACCGATCAAGAAAAACAAAATGCATTTCCAGGGGACCATCTGCTACTCGCTGACCGAACCTCGCATGGGCGGTCCGGTTTACAACCTTGACTATTATGTAAAGAAAGCCAAGTTGCTAGTAGACATGGGAGCTGATACCGTATGCATAAAGGACATGGCGGGCCTTATTGCTCCCTATGACGCCTACTACCTGGTCAAAGCCCTCAAAGAGAACGTCAAGGTCCCTATCCATCTGCACAGCCATTTCACTTCCGGCATGTCGGACCTGGCGCTGCTCAAGGCCATCGAAGCGGGTGTGGACATAGTTGACACCTGCCTGTCCCCGTGGGCATACCGCAGTTCGCACCCGGCAATCGAGCCCCTCGTAATGACTCTGAGGCACACCAATAGAGACACGGGTTTTGACCTCCATCAACTCGCCAAATGCAGTGAGTGGTTCGAGAAGATTTCGCCCAAGTACCGCCACCTGCTCGACGATCGCATGTCCACAATCGATATCGCAGTGCTGCTGCATCAGACGCCGGGCGGCATGCTCTCCAATCTCATCAACCAACTCCGGGAAATGGGGGCATCCGACAGGCTCAACGATGTTTTCCGCGCGTTGCCTCAGGTCCGCAAGGAGATGGGCCAGGTTCCTCTGGTAACGCCCACCAGCCAGATCGTTGGGATCCAGGCCGTAAACAATGTTCTGTTCGACACACCCGAAGAACGCTACAAAATGATTTCCGCCCAGAGCAAAGACCTGTTTTTCGGCCTCTATGGTCACACCCCGGTCCCGGTCGATCCTGAAATCCAGAAGAAGTCCCTCAAGGGTTACCCCAGAGGCGAGACCCCCTTCGCCGGCCGTCCTGCCGAGATCATCGAGCCTGAAATGGCCAAGAATTTTGAGGATATGAAGGGACTGGCCAAAGACATCGACGACGTGCTTATCTATGGTATGTACCCGATGACCGGCAAGCGCTTCCTCAACTGGAAGTACGGCAATGAGCCCGTTCCGCCTGAGGTTCTGCCCAAGACCCTTGAGGACTGCGCGAGGGAAGCCGAACTGGCTAAAAAGGCCAAGGCCGGATTGCTTGTCGAGAAACCGAAGAAGGAAGTTCCACCGAAGGGCCAGGCGTCCCGTCAGTTCAACATATTTGTAGACGGCGATTACTTTTCCGTGGATGTTGAAGCAGTGGGCGGCGCTCCGTTGATTACCGCAATCACCCCGGTGGCTGCGCCGGTTCCGAAGGCTGCTCCCGCACCCGCCCCAAAGCCGGCGGCAGCCCCTGCGGCTGCGCCCAAACCTGCGGCCGCCCCAGTTGAAGGGGGCACAAAGCTCGAATCTCCAATGCCTGGTATGGTCATTCGCTACGAGGTAAAAGAGGGCGACTCGGTAAAAGAGGGTGACGTCGTAATGATCCTCGAGGCCATGAAGATGGAAAACTCCATTCTTGCTCCAGCCTCGGGAACGGTAAAACAGATACTGTGCAAAAGCGCCCAAAGCGTTCAAAAAGGTGACGTGCTTGCGGTAATAGGGTAGTGAACTTAGTGCGGACTCAATCTGGAGAGGAGTAGTAAAATGGCCAAACCCCCCGTTCGTGTTACAGTTACCGGAGCAGCCGGACAGATAGGCTACGCCATACTGTTTCGCATTGCCAGCGGTGAAATGCTCGGCAAAGACCAACCGGTCATCCTGCAAATGTTGGAACTGCCTATAGAAAAGATCCAGCAGGCACTCAAGGGAGTCATGATGGAACTTGAGGATTGCGCTTTTCCGCTGTTGGCAGATATGATCGGCACGGGCGACCCGCAGGTCGCTTTCAAGGACGCCGACTATGCGCTTCTGGTAGGCGCAAGGCCGCGCGGCCCCGGCATGGAGCGCAAAGACCTGCTCATGGAAAATGCAAAGATATTCATAGAGCAGGGTAAGGCAATGAATGAAGCGGCCTCGCGCGACATTCGCGTAATAGTGGTTGGCAACCCGGCCAACACCAATGCCTGGATTGCCATGAAATCGGCCCCGGATCTGCCGCCGGCCAATTTCACGTGTATGCTGCGCCTTGACCACAACCGCGCCAGGTCCATGCTTGCCAACAAAGTTGGCAAGCCGGTAGACTCGGTCGAGAAGTTGATAGTGTGGGGCAACCATTCACCCACCATGTATCCTGATATTCGCTTCGCTACTATCGAAGGCAAGCCGGTTGTCAAGCTCGTTGACGAAAATTGGTACAAGACCGAATACATTCCCAAGGTCGGCAAACGCGGCGCTGTGATCATCGAAGCCCGCGGCCTGTCCTCTGCGGGTTCCGCCGCCAACGCAGCCATCATGCACATGCATGACTGGGCGCTGGGCACTAACGGCAGTTGGGTGACGATGGGCCTTGTGTCGGACGGCTCCTACGGGATTCCCGAGGGCGTCATGTATGGCGTGCCGGTCAGCTGTACACCCGGTAAGTACCAAAGGGTAAAGGACCTGCAGATCGATGCTTTCTCGCGGGAAAAGATGGACTTTACCCTGAAGGAATTGCTGGAGGAACAGGCGGGCGTAAAGGACATGATTGCAACGGCTTCAACCAAGGCACGCTAGAGGTCTCCCGAGCTTCGTCAGGGGCGCAGGGGCCTGATTGAAAGACTATTAGAACAAAAGGAGGCAAGCGGTTGCGGCCTCCCTGATTCTGGACAAAATCCCCGCGTTTGCGCGGGGATTTTGCTTTGTATCAATAATCGGTGGACTGATTTTGAGGGGAACTGAGAGGGCTGCGCCTCCGTGTAACTAAGTTTCTGCGTCACGGCGTCTGTGGGTATTTGCATCTCACAGAATAGGGACAGAGAAGATTTTATCACTCCGGATGATTAAACTTGTTCAAGCGGTTCCACCTTGCAACCCCCAATCGAGGAGAGATGAATGATCCACTGGAAACGATGGCTGGCTGCCACCGTCGTGTCGATTACAGCCCTTGTCGGTATCGTAATCGCGCTCAGCTTCTTTTTCTCACACTTCCTCGTCGATATCTGGTGGTTCAATTCGGTAGGCTATGAAGCTTATTTCTGGCAGCGTGCGCTATACAGGTATGCTGTTCTCGGATCGGTCTCCATATTCTTCTTCCTGATATTTTTCCTGAATTTCTGGGTAGCATCCCGCTTTCTCGGGGCCACTTTGTCTGCAAAGACCCCCTCGGCCGCCTCGCTTAAATCATATCGGCTTCTGCTCCAGGGATTTCGGACGGGCTCGATGTGGGTCTATACGCCTTTTTCCATCATTCTTTCCGTGGTGATGGCCCTCCCCCTTTACGAGCGCTGGGAGGCCTTCCTGCTCTATCTTTTTTCTCCCAGGGCAAATGTGACAGACCCGGTGTATGGCAAGGAGATTGGCTATTATCTCTTCGCCTACCCGATATATACACTCATTCAGCACCGCCTGCTCATTGCTTCTGGTGTTCTGCTTGCCGCAATCACGCTCCTGTACCTGGTCGAGAGGCGAATCCTGGCCAAGGAAGAAAAACGCCTTCCCGCCGGGGCAAAAGCGCACATTAGCATGCTGGTCTTCCTGGTATTCCTGATCGAAATATGGGATTTCGTTCTTCAGCGCTATGGTCTTCTTTACTCCAGGAACCATCTGCCGCTTTTTTTCGGCCCCGGTTACGTCGAAATGAACATTACGTGGGTCCTGCTCTGGATTTGCATGATCTTGCTGGCCGGGGCTGCTATATCCCTAATTTACTTCGTGAATACACGTAAGGGCCTCAGGATTTTCGCGGTGTTTGCCATTTTGTTCGCCCTTGGGCTTGGCGCCAGGTACTCGGATTTCCTTCCCCAGACGGTCGAAAAATATATTGTCAAGCCAAACGAGAGTTCAAAGGAGCGGCCCTACATCCAGAACACCATCAAATCGACTCTTTCTGCCTACAGGCTCGACGATGTGGAAGTCCGGGACTTCAACCCCGAACGGATTCCTACCGACATATCGATTCCCGATATACAGGCGATTCTAAGGAACACTCCGGTCTGGGACGGCGAACTGCTTGACGACGTCTACAAGCAACTCCAAAACCTGCGGACTTACTATGATTTTCCGAGCGTAGACGTTGACCGCTATACCGTTAACGGCCTTTATCAGCAGGTTTTTCTTTCGGCCCGCGAACTGAACAGGGATCAAATTCCCGAAGGCGCCCGGAACTGGATAAACGAACACCTTTCCTATACTCATGGATTTGGGGCCGTGATGACCCCGGCGGGTCAGGCCGGCGACGAGCCGATGGTCTGGTTCCTGCGCGGCATTCCGCCCGAATCCTCGTTCGGATTCAAAATCGACCAGCCGGATATCTACTTTGGGCAAATTGCCAATGACTATGTAATCGCGCCGAACGGCTCCGGCGAAATAGACTATCCGAAGGGATCGAGCAATGTTTTGACTTCATACGGCGGCAAAGGTGGAGTGCCTCTCAGTTCGCTTCTCAAACGCTTCGTTTTTTCGGTTTATTTCAAGGACAGGAATATCTTTTTCACATCCAAACTGGTTCCCGAATCCAGGATAATCTTCCGGCACAAGCTCACCGAACGGATTCATACTTTGGCGCCCTATCTAATTCTTGACCGCGATCCATATCTGGTGGTTACTCAACAAAAACTCTTCTGGATCCAGGACGCATACACGGTTTCCGACAAATACCCGATGTCCATGCCTTTAGCGACGCCAACCGGGGAGGTCACCTACATCCGCAATTCGGTCAAGATCACAATGGATGCCTACAACGGAAATATAGATTTTTATCTTTTTGACCCGCAGGACCCCATCGCCGGGGCCTATAGCACAATCTATCCAGGCCTGTTCAAGGACGCCTCGCAGATGCCTGATGAGTTAAAACATCACGTGCGCTACCCGAAAGAGATTTTTGAAACCCAGATGGCCATCTACGCCAAGTATCACCAGAGCGACCCCGAAGTTTTCTATCAGCAGGAGGACACCTGGGAGTTCGCAAAGACATACAAGGGCAAGGAGTCCTCTGAAATCAGCCCCTATTACCTGACACTCGACTTGATAGAGCCGGGCAGGTTCGACTTTTTGCTGCTCCTGCCCATGAGTCCGAGCGGACGTGATAATCTTCGGTCGCTGACCCTGGTCGGCTGCGACCAACCACACTACGGAAAGATTATCGTTTACAATTTTCCCAAGGGAGAACTCGTCTTCGGCCCTTCGCAGATTTATGCCCTCATAAACCAGGACACCACGATTTCCCAGCAGTTTACACTCTGGGACCAGGCGGGATCGGAGGTGGACCGAGGCAAGATGATAATCCTGCCGGTCCGCAACGTAATGCTCTACATTCAGCCCGTCTATCTCAAGTCCGCAACGCGGCTCAAAATTCCGGAACTAAAGCGCCTGATCGTAAGCCAGGGGCAAATCGTTATCATGGAGTCATCCCTTGAGGAGGCATATGCCGAGCTCCAGAAGCGAATAAAAGCGGACGCCGAACGCGTGGACAAAAGGTTCGCCCCTCTGATGCAGCCGCCGCCCGAATAGATCGGAAACCACCAGCGTTCCATCCGGAGTTTCCGGATGGACACTAACCCTATTTTAATTTCTGCCGATAGTGTACAATAACAAGTTGAACGGCCTTTGGCGTCAACTGGAGCTAAACCCTTGTTCGTGGATTCGCTCAGATTATTCGTTTTTTAAGACCTTTTTCAGAATCTTAATGCCGTTTACACCACATTTTTTACTATATCGTCTAATTTTGCACTCAATCACCCCCAGACCTGATTAACTCTTTGCAAATACCCCGAGTGATGATAAAATTGCTAAGCTTGGCTTTTTTGGCCTTTTTCTTCGCAGTGGGGAGAATCCTATGTTTAAAATCGGCGATCTGGCTGTGTATCCTGCTCATGGTGTAGGGAAAATCGAATCCATCGAATCGAAAAGTATCGGCGGCATGCGTCAGGATTTCTATATAATGCGCATTCTGGATAATAGTATGAAGATCATGATCCCGATACCCAATGCTGAAACGGTCGGATTGCGGGGCCTGATCACCCAGACCGACATTCCCAGGGTCTTCGATATCCTTCTGAGAAGGGAAGTCTCAGTTAACGGAGGCACATGGAACAGGCGCTACCGTGAATACATGGAAAAGATCAAAACCGGGTCCATTTACGAACTTGCCGAGGTGCTCCGTGATCTGACGGTCCTCAAAGGTGACAAAGAACTCTCTTTTGGCGAAAGAAAGATGCTGGATACGGCAAGAACGCTGCTTCTCAAAGAACTTTCCATTGTTCAGGACGTTACGGAAGGCGAAATAGAAGAATCTATTTTCGAGTTATTGAGATAGCGCGGTCCGGCTGACTTTTTATTTGTCCATCCAAAATTTTATCATCAAGGATTCCTTCCCGGAACTGGCATTTTTTGCATTTACCTGCATATTATTTTCCGAAAGGGGGTGAGAAGTGTGAAGTGGGGTTGGCTCATTTTGAAACTGGTGCTGATCGCCATTTGCGGCCTTGGAGGGTACCTCATAGCAGTAAGTCTGAACAATGAAAGTATGACCAGCTATTATTGGGCGCCCTGGGCCGGTGTGCTTGGCGGCATAATTGTGGGCATGGGGGGCCTCAGCGTCGAGAAACTGATCAAGCATATGCCTCTGAAGGTTTTGACAGGCGGCACTGTCGGTCTGGTTCTCGGACTTTCCATTGCCAAACTCATCGCCGTGGGATTTGCATCCATGGAGAACACCACGGTCAGCGTTGTCATCTATATTATTTTATCCTGCATTTTTGGCTACATAGGGTTGGTGTTGGGCAGTATTAAGATTGATGAACTGCGAGTCCCGAACTGGTCGTGGTTTGCTCGTGGAACGCGCGGAAATTCGCTGACCGAGATTCTCGATACAAGCGTAATCATAGACGGACGAATTGCAGATATTGTGGAGACGGGCTTTTTGGGGGGGGTGCTGGTGATTCCCGAGTTCGTGCTGCAAGAGCTTCAGCACATCGCGGACAGTCCGGACCCTACCAGAAAAGTACGGGGGCGCAGAGGACTCGACATCATCAAGCGTCTCCAGTCGGAGAAACTCGTTGAGGTCCGGATCGAAAGACAGGACTTCGAAAACCTGAGCGATGTCAACGCCAAGCTGGTGGCCCTTGCGTTGAGGCTAAACGCCAAGATAGTCACCAACGATTACAACCTCTCGAAGGTTGCTGAGGTCCAGGGGATTCGGATCCTCAACATAAACCAGCTTGCCAGCGCGCTCAAGCCTGTGGTCCTGCCGGGTGAGGTGCTGCGGCTCCAGATTCTCAAAGAAGGCAAGGAACAGGGGCAAGGAATAGCCTATCTCGAAGACGGGACCATGGTAGTTGTGGAAAACGCGAGCAGGCATCTCGGAAAAGAAGTCGATGTCTCTGTAACCAGTATCCTTCAGACCACCGCAGGCAGGCTGATTTTCACGACCTTGAAGGATGGAGAATTATCCAGGCAGCATTAGGGCAGTGGGCAGTGGATAGTGAATAGTGAGCAGCGAAGAGTGAAGAGCAAAAACTAACTCCTCTTGGCTTCTATCTCTTCGCGACCAACAGGAAAGGCGAGCGGTGATTCTCCACTGCTCGCCTTTCCTGTTCACTATTCACTACACTACCCAGCCCCAAGAGATTTCAGAACTTTGCTGAATTCTCCATAATTTATGCCGGTAAATTCAATAACTTTGCCTAGCCGCACCGGCAGTATGAAATGGAGCTTGTCACCAATACGCTTTTTGTCGGCTTGGATTGCATCGACTATCGCCTGGGACCCTATCGAGCCCGGGATGCGGACCGGCAATCCCCAGGTTCGGCAAACACTTTCCAGCCGCTCCAGGTCTTCGGCCTGTATCTTTCCAAGCCGGTGCGAAAGGGTTGCGGCTGCAACCATACCGGTCGCAACGCAGTCACCGTGTTTCAGCCTGAAGCCGGTGACTTTCTCCAGCGCGTGGCCCACAGTGTGACCAAAGTTCAAAACCCGCCTGCGTCCGGATTCTTTCTCGTCGGCCTGTACGATTCGGGATTTAAGCAGGCAGCTTGCGGATATGACCCTCAGCAACGCATCGGGTTCCCGTTTCTTGATGGCATCGGAGCTGTTTTCCACAAATTTCCAAAGTACTTCATCTCCGATCATGGCCGACTTGATAACCTCGGACATTCCCTGCCTTAATTCCTCATCGGGCAAAGTGGTGATAAATCCGGGGTCGATATAGACCTGCTTTGGCTGCTGAAAAGTTCCGAGCAGGTTTTTGCCTTCCGGCAGGTCTACTCCCGTCTTGCCGCCGATGCTGCTGTCCACCTGGGCAAGCAGGGTCGTGGGGACCTGAAAACACGGAATGCCGCGCATATAAATCGACGCGAGAAAACCGGCCGTATCCCCTGTTACCCCCCCGCCGACCGCTATAATTGCACTGTCGCGATTGGCTCCTGCATTTACGAGTCTCCGTGCGAGAAACTCTACAGAGGCGAGGCGTTTATCGGATTCCGATGCTGTAAACAGGATAACCGGGCCGTCCCTCTGCACGGGCCAACCCAGATCCAGAGCTCTGCGTCCCCAGAGCGACCATACCGCCTCATCCCATATCCAGTAGGCGGAGCGGCCTCCAAGCACCGCATCGAGGGCGCCTGGAAGGCTCTCCATAACGTCTTCTCCCATTAATATTTCCGACACATAGGGAGGAGTTCCACCCATGGTGATATTGATTTTCATTGCCGATCAGACCTCCCGCCTTCAGCAGTTTGCTCTTGAGGCGGCCGCGCGCACTCACAGTGCAGGCTTTCGATTTCCGCACAATTATCTGCACGCACGGCGCTACACGCCGAGCAAGACGAACATCCGGATGACTCCGACCGGTACGCCCGCGAATAATATCTAATCAAATACACCAAAACCGCCGCTACGATCATCAAAGTCAATGCGATCTGCCACATCCGATAACTCCTATCCCAGTTTCCATCCGGAAACTCCGGATGGAAACTATCCCAGTCCGAGCCATAACCCGCCCCGGTAAACAAGCCCCGATACGATGAACGCCGTCAGAGTGTTGAAGACCATCGAAAAAAGTCCCCATTTCCAGGTAGACTCCCGGATAATACAGGTTACCGTAGCAAAACAGGGCGCGTATAACATAATAAAAATAATAAGCGAAAAAGCTTTTAGCGGGGTCCAGGACGGGTCGGCCGCCAAGCAGCCGCTCAGAGGTATTTTTTCCCCTCTTCTGCTCCGTCCCAGCGAGTAAGCGGTACCCATTGTCGATATTATAATCTCTTTTGCAGCAATCCCGGAGAGCAGAGCGACGTTAGTGCGCCAGTCAAATCCATTTACCGAGGTAACCAAAGTGAGTCCGGACCCTATTCGTCCCGCAATCGAGTACTTCAGGGCCGCCTGGGCTTCCTCATTGTCAATCTCGTCGATGCGGGCGCCGAGGCGGGCTAGCGAACCGGCGCCGCCGACAAGAATGGAAGCCCGTTCATCATCATAGATCTTTCGCTTGCTCTCCGGTAGCCCGGGGAAAGACATCAGCGCCCAGAAGACGATCGAAATGGCCAGGATGATCGTACCGGCTTTGCGGATATACTGCCACGCCCGCTCCCAGGTATGGATGAGAAGCCCCTTGAAAGTGGGCAAACGGTATGGAGGCAGCTCCAGCAGGAAGGGCGTGCTCGGACCCCGGAGAATTGTCGAGCGGATCAGCTTTGCGATGAGCAGGGCCGCAACCCACGACAGAACGGTTAGAAGGAACATCACCTGAGCCTCTTTTGACGAGAAAAAAGCCGCGATAAGCATCGCAAAAACGGGCAACTTGGCCCCACAGTTCATGAAAGGCGCGGTGATGAGTGTGGCGATACGCTCGCGCGAGCTTCTGAGGGTCCGCGCGGCAAGCACTCCGGGAACAGCACAGCCACCGGCGATCCCCCCCGAAATTATGTAGGCCATAACTGAGCTGCCGTGCAGGCCGAATGTGCGGAAAACGCGGTCGAGCATATAGGCCACTCGAGCCAGGTAGCCCGTATCCTCAAGAATTGCGATACCAAAGAACATGAACAGTATCAACGGCACAAACCCAAGGACCCCGCCCACCCCGTCGATCACGCCCGAAATGATCAGCGACTTGAAAGGCCCGGGGGGCAAAGAAGAGTCCGCGAGTCTTCCCAGCTCAGAAAAACCTGCTTCCAGCCATCCCACAGGGACCTTGCTGTATGTGAACGTGAATGTATAGACCGCGTAAATTATCAGCATCATGAGGACGGGGCCGAAAAAACGATTAATGAGCACCCGGTCGAGCTGATCAGTGAGGTAGAGCCGGTCGGTTTTGTGGCTCTGCTTGACGACCCCTCCTTTGAGCAGCGCCGTGATGAAGCCGTAGCGGTGATCGGCGATAATGGCTTCAGGATAGCTGTCCAGGGTTTTCTGGAGGTGCTGAGAAACCTGTTCGGCAAGTCCCTCGAGTTTGCCCGAAAGGGCCGGGTCCTTTTCCCTCCCTTTTCGAATTACCTCCACGTCGGCTTCAAGGTATTTGAGGGCCGTCCAGCGGGCCGGGTGCAAATCCGTGAGGAAGCTGCCGGACCCGATCAGCGCTTCCATTTTGTCGAGAACGGAGTCTATATCAGGGCCATAAGAAATGTAGAGGGGATCCCATACCGCACCCTTTTGCACCAGTTGCGCGGCTGCCTGGAGCAGCTCCTCTTTGCCACTGCCCGTGCGCGCAACCGTGGGTATAACCGGCACCCTCAACCTGCGTCCGAGTTCTTCGGGATTTATTTCAAACCCCCTCGCGGTTGCCATGTCCACCATGTTCAAGGCTATCAGGACTGGAATGCCAAGCTCAAGGAGTTGGACCGTAAGGTATAGATTTCGATCGAGATTGGATGCATCGACAATATTGATGACCGCTCTTGGGCGGTCCTGGATGAGATAATTGCGCGCGACGAGTTCCTCGGGAGAATAGGCGGTAAGCGAATAGGTCCCGGGCAGGTCAACCAACTCGATTTCTATGTCGTTTACCTGACAGTATCCTTCCTTTTTTTCAACCGTTATTCCGGGGTAGTTTCCAACATGGCGCCGCGCGCCGGTGATCGCGTTAAAAAGGGTCGTCTTCCCGCAGTTCGGATTTCCCGCCAACGCGATCAGGTTTTCCCGCCCGTGAGCCATTAGATCTCTTCCACCTCTGCCTCGATAAAATCGGATTCGCTGTTGCGAAGGGTGAGGGTAAAATTTCTAAGCCGGATTGCCACCGGGTCCTTCAGGGGCGCGCGGCCCTGAACCTGGAACGGAGTTCCCGGCACCAACCCCATGTCCCGAATGCGGCGGCCGATTTCACCCGACGCCGTAACGCGGTGAATTGTTCCTTTCTGTCCCTTTGCCATTTTGCGCAAAATAACAATGGCCATTAGCAAATCCTCTGTTCCGCCAGAAAATTAGGGGTGCCTAACATTTATCGGAAAAAGAAACGGCGTCGCTTCGCCGTCCACTCTTACAGCCCTATCCGGAAGGGATTACAAAAATCTTGTCAGCAATATCTTTCCCCAGACTGAGGACCCCGCCGTTCACACGAACGCATCCCCTGCACAGCAAATGCATCTCTACCCCCGGATGAATTCCCAGCGCGGCTATCCGCGCACACAGCCCACGTTCACCCTGGACGCAGGCAACTTTGAACTTCTTCCCGGACTCGGCCTGGCACAGAGGCGTCAAAACGCACTCAGGACTTGACGGCCGGTCGCAGCGTGTGCAAAGGTTGTTTTCCGCAGGGCTTAGCATCATGAATGACCTCTGGATCTGTGAAGACAATAATTAGGTACACCAAACATTTCACACTGTCAACAGCTTTTTTCGTATTAACGCATACATTTAAGACATCCCAACAAAGGACAACCCCTACTATGGTACTGCGAGGAGACTGGCATCAAGTGGATTCAAAACGCCTTTCCCGGCAAATCGAATTTCTGGTTGAAATTGACAGGCTCAAGAGCATAGTGCGCCAGTCCCTGCTGGTGGATGGGTCGAGACAGGAGGATTCCGCCGAGCATTCATGGCATCTGGCGCTCGTGGCGATGGTGCTGGTGGAACACTCCAAGGCGCCGGTCAATCTTTTTCGAGTACTTAAAATGATTCTGGTCCACGACCTTGTTGAAATCGATGCGGGAGACACCTACTGTTACGATGAAGAAGCAAACAGGAGCAAGGAGGAGCGCGAGAAAAAGGCGGCGGACCGGATTTTCAGCCTTCTGCCTCCGGACCAGGCCGTTGAGTTTCACTCCCTCTGGGAGGAGTTCGAATCCAGGCAGACGGCGGATGCGGTTTTTGCCGCCGCCCTGGACAGGCTTCAGCCCCTTTTGAACAATTTCAGGGCGGGTGGAGTTATGTGGCGAAAACACGGGATAAGAAAAGAACAGGTTTATTTGAAAAACAGCCCCATGGAACAGGGTTCGCCGGTTCTGTGGGAATATGCGGAAAGAATGATCAAGGATGCAATCGAAAAAGGCTGGATCGGTGAATGACACATCGCGGGGGATAGACATACTACCCCTGCCGCCCGCCTCGCGGAACGTCGAAATCTCGGCCGGCGGTCCCGGTCCCCAAGCCCGGCATTCGACATCCGTAAGGGTAGTCTCCTGGATTTTGTATGATTTTGGCATGGCATGGTTTTCCATGGTCGTCCTGACCGCCTATTTCATACTTTATTTCAAGGAGGTCATAGTCGGAGAAAAAGGTTACGCCGATTTCCTGTGGGGTGTATCCATATCCACGGCCATGGCGGTTTCGGTCCTCCTTTCGCCGCTCTTGGGGGCCGCCGCCGACGCAAGTGGAAATAAAAAGAGCTTCATGGTTGCGTTCGCCTCCATATCCATAGTGAGCGTCTTTTGTCTCTATTTCACAGGACCGGGCCAAAAAGCGTTGGCGGTATTTCTGGTCAGCGCCGGATATGTGGGATACACGCTGGCGATGACTTTTTACAATGCTTTTCTTCCGGAGATAGCCGGTCGGGGTTCAATCGAGAAGTTATCCGGAATCGGCTGGGGGCTGGGCTATATCGGCGGCCTTACGGCACTGGTCTGCATGGCCTTCATGGTCCCGAACGTAGCCGGGGGCAAATCGATCCTTCTGCTGACCGGGGCAATTTGCGCGATTTTCGCCCTGCCCTCTTTCATCGTCTTCAAAGACTCGCCCAGAGTAAGCGCCAAGCGATGGGTTGCTATAGGTGAAGGCTTCTCCAGACTTATTGTGACATTCCGGGAAATTCACTCGCTGAAAAACATCTTCATATTTCTCATTGCATATTTTTTTGTGAGCGACGCCATATCGACCGTAATAGTCTTTTTCTCCTCCTATACCGTTTACACGCTGCACTTCACCGTGAAGCAGAATTTTTTTCTACTCATGCTGATTCAGCTATCCGCCGCAGCCGGGGCAGTCGCCGCCGGAGTGATCGCCAATCGGATCGGAATACTGCGCACGATCATCATAACGATCGTGATCTGGATATTGGCCCTGCTCGGAATAATCGCATTTGAAAGCGTCTCGGTCTTCTACGCCCTTTCGGTTTGCGCCGGGTTGGTCCTGGGCGGGACCCAGGGAACAGCCCGAAGTTACATGGCAATCGAGGCCCCGGAGGGGAAAAAAGCGGAGTTTTTCGGCTTTATGACTTTCAGTACCAAGATAGCCGCGATCTTCGGCCCCCTGCTCTACGGGATCGTATCCAGCCGGACAAACAACCCGCGCATAGCGCTACTGTCACTGGAGGCCCTATTCGTTCTGGGGCTGATTTTCATGTTCATGGTCCCACGCACCGGTCACCGCAGAACCGCATACGACGGGTCGTAGATCCGTAGGGTGTGCTAAGCGGAGCGCTGCCCACCACGCCTTTTCGAATCAGAGGCGCATACGACGGGTCGCAGTCCCGTCCAGGGGGGAAAAACCCTCAATGGAAAGGATTCACGACTCAGGGATAAATTCAAAATTCCCCGATCCATACTCATTTCTGTTAATCCTGCAAATCCTGTCTTACAAAGCCTCTGTACTACTAACGTGCGTTTTCTTGAAATTTAGACATATGAGGCTAAGCCTTTGTTTTATCAGCGTTATCTGCGTAATCTGTGGATGAGGTCATTTATCTGTTTGGTTGCGGCCCGGGGCGCCTCCGCGTCTCCGCGTGATATGCTTTCCGCTGTTTGTTTGCGGACGATGAGAAACATTAACAAAAAAGGCCGGCCCCGGTGAAAAAAGGGACCGGCCCATGAAAACAAAATATTTTGCGGACCTGGTCGGACCAACCTACCCTGTAAATCTTGCTAATCCTGTCTAAATGACATCTTGTGAATACCAAAACCACAACCGAATAACTCACGGTCGTCCGGCAAATGAGCCCCTAAAGTAAGGATTTTCCAGCCTCCTAAGCATGAGCCTGGATCACCGCCTGCGGTCCATTATAATAAAAATTCTTTCGCAGCGCCTGCCGCAATTCGCTCCTGAGGTCCGGATGCGCGATATTGATGAGCGCCTCCGCACGCTGTCTTCTGGATTTGTATCTAAGGTCCGCGATTCCATACTCCGTCACCACGTAGCAGGCATACGACCTGGGGACGGTAATGGGGGTGCCAGGAGGCAACTCGCCAACAATAGAGGATAGCAGACTCCCGTCTCTGGCGAGCCTCGACGAAGACATAACCGTGATACCTCGGCCGCCCTTGGAGTGGAACGCACCGAACTGAAAATCGAGCTGCCCGCCGGAGCCGCTGACCATCCGGTGGCCAAGGCCCTCCGAGGCTATCTGGCCGCTCAAGTCTATCATCAGGGCCATGTTAATGGCCACCAGGTTGGGAAATTGCGCGACGAAACTGGGGCTGTTGGTGTATCCGACCGGATGGAGCTGGCACATAGGGTTCATGTGGACGAAATCATACATGCTCTGATCGCCGGCGCAGAAGGTTGCGATCGTAATGCCCTTGTGAAAAGGCTTCTTCGCGTTGGTCACGATACCCTTTTCCACCAGTTGAGGTAAACCGATGGGAAACATTTCGGTGTGGATTCCGATGTCGTGTTTCCCTTCCATTCCGGCCACCACGGCCTCGGGAATCGATCCTATTCCCATCTGTATAGTGTCTCCGTCTTTGATCAGCTCCAGGACATACTCCCCGATCTTCTTGTCTCGCTCGCCGGGAACAGGCCGGCTCAATGTTGGAATTGGCTTCGAGTTCTCGAAGAACAGATCGAATTCCGTGACGTGTAGCCAGTTGTCGCCGAATACTACCGGCTGCTGATCATTGACCTCGCCAATGGTAAGCCGCTGTTTTCCGGAAGCCCGGCCGTCGCGGATGGCCTGCATGGTGTAGAAGTTGGTCAGCCCGAGGTTTACCCATCCTTGCTCGTTAGGGGAGTCACCTGAGTAACGTAGACGTCCGACCACCTCCCATAGCGGTCTCCGAGATCGTGGCTTTGCTCTATGTAAAAATCCGGCATGCGGGTTTCGATGAGCTTTCGGGCAAGGGGCATCCCGAAGCTCGGGTCGAAGTTGATGTGGCCCTGGAGCTTTGTCATGAGTTCGACATCATAAAGCCGGGACGGGCGGACCTGAACGCAATCGGAGATGATGACGTCGCGCAGTTCTTCCCAACGGTCCAGGATAGCGTCATAGAAATCGGGCGAGCAGGCGCCGATTGCGAGGGCACTTCCGACAAATTCACCTGATTTGATCTGTCTGGCAGCATCTTGCAGGGAAACGAGCCGTTTCTTGTACTCTTCTTTCCAATCCATGAGCATCTCCTTATATGTTTGGTCCTACGTTGAAAGGCTCTTGCAACGCGCGAGTCCATAAAGAATACGATATTCCATTAGCTCTCAATGCCTCAAACATGGTTCGAATCTGGCGCGCGCTGCTTGAGCAGCAAACTTTGTATCTTGCCGCTTGGCGTTTTGGGCACTCGACCGATAAATTCAACCTCACGCGGGTACTTGTGCCCGGGAAGGTGCTGTTTGACGAAGTTTATTAATTGTTCAGAAAGCTCCCGGCTAGGCGACGCCAGGGAGCCAGGGTGACATAACCATTTCTCGCCTCTCATCTCAGCCGGTCCGTTTTTCCAGCAACCGCAGCCCCCATGCCGTGAAATGTTTCACGATAGCGCTCGCCACATAGAAAGGCCCGATCCTGTGGCCGGCGCTTCAGATGATGATCTCAGAGCGCCCGCTTAAGAAGAGGTAGCCGTATTCATCCATTTTCACCATCTCGGCTACCAGGAAATATCACCCTTTTCCGACTGTTCTTTTCTCTATTTTTTACCATCTTTCCGGTATCCACGAAACCAAAAAAGCGGCGAAGCTAAAATGAGGAATTTAAGGATTTAAGGATTTAGAGATTGTAAAACGAATTATTCTCTTTTCCTTTTTCTGTTCACTCCTCACTGTTCACCGCTTCCCGCTCCCTGGAGCACATATGATCTGCATCTCTAAAGAGATGAGCGCGTACCGGCAGCTCGAAATATAAGAGAGATATCTTGAGTTGGCAGCGCTCAGCAGAATCACATATTTCAGTGTGCCTTAGAACACTCATTTCACTACGAAAAAGAGGCCCCTAAGCCCGAAAACGGCCCTTCCCGTCATTCCTTCTTATGGAAGATCAAGCACCTCGCTTGGTCCGATCCCAAACTGCTGGCCGATCCCAAACTGCAAACCAAACTGCATAAAATCGGAGTTTTACCTCTTGATTTTCCATCATGATATCCAACAATGTTGATGCCTACGACAACGCCGCGGCAAAACCGATCTGAAAATAGGGCCACATCACCAGTTTCGATCCCACCTGCTTGACAGCCTTCACGCCGCCGTCCTGAGACATTATGAACCCTACAGACGGTTCCATGCTCGCGACGAATCGGAAGGCTGAGCGATGCCGCGTACCGTATTCCGCAAACCGCACTTCTTTCGTTTCGGTGACCTTCGCCGTGTGCGCGACATGGACCTTATCCCCTCCTGGAAAGCTCGCCGTGACCTCGGCCCCGAAGCCTATGATTCTCAATGTGTCTGTCAATACCACCGCACCATCCACATTCGTCAGAGATGCGATGAACCGCGCGGCATCTCTCGATGCGTCTTCGCAGCTCATTTGGTCTTCACCCAGCGCATCCAACTGCTCCAGTTCTCCCGCTTTCACCGTTCGCCGATTTTGCAGTTTCTCGGCCAACGCGTTGTGCTTCAGCCTTGCCGCCATTGCCGACACGAGAGCGTCTCGCGGTCGCGTGCTGGGCAACAGGTACTTGATCGAAACTCGGCTCAGCAAGCGCGGGTCCTCGTCCGTGATCTCCTCCGGCACGAACAGCAGCGTGCCGCCGTGTCTCAGCTCGGCTGTGTACAAGAGCACCGACTCAATAAACGACAGATGTGCGAAGCTCAACCCGTCATCCCCGGCGGGGTCCTGATCGATGCCTGATATTTCGCATGCATTGCGGATGAATACGTTGGAAGCTGCATCGAAAAATTCGCCAACTGGCCCTTTCAACAGGACGCTTTGCGCCGGGGTTACAATTGCGCCGTCGCGCACCCGTAGCACTGGTATATCACCGCGCGAAATGCTTAGCTCGCCTGGTCGTGTGGACATCACGATCAAATGGTCAGGCGACGATTGGCCTATAACTCGCTCGTGCCTGGCCATCTCCCATAACGTCATGCCGATATCGACCAAGCCGTAGATTTGCAGGCGTCCTCCAGACTGCTCGACCGCAATAAGAACCCGCCGAGGGTCAGCCACAGGGGCCATGCGCCGAAGCTCCCCTTGAGTGAATGGTACAGGCTCCTTGAGCAGGTATCGCGCGACTGGTGGCAGTTCCTCGTCCACCCTTGGGGATACCGGGCTTTGACTGTCGAGAAAGACGATGCGGAAGACCGTTGGACGGCCTTCCTCCGTCAACATGCTGGCGTGGTAGCAGACGTCGATGATTTCGTCAAACACCGCCTTTGGTGGCAGCTCCACGTTTGACCAGCAGGGGAAAAACGGCTTTTCGTCCCATAGATCCTTTAGTATCTTGTAGAGGTCTCGCGGGTACACTCGATCCGATATTTTAGTTGGCTTCTTTGCCACGGCAGCTCCTACGGGTCTTCGAGTTCCACCCAATCCGACAAGTTTCTCGTCCAGTCATGCCGACACGCACCAGATAATGCGCACTAAAAGAGCTAGCAGATTGGTCGGTGACTTCACCGTGTGCGCGAGGAGGCTCGGACGGAACTGACGCAGTCGGTCACTGTGGTCTTGGGTCGGTCGTAGAAATCTTCGAGTGATGCCAGCGTCTCCCCTCAATGGGAAGTCTCTTCGTTATCTTTGCTTCGGAATCGTGCCACCCGGCTTCCCGCTCGTAGGACGCCGCGATGCCCTCAAGGACTGCGCCGACATTGGGATAGTCGAAGTGCAAGCGCTCAGCCCAAGCACGATATTTTGCGGCGAGTTCGCGCTCCTGTGCGCCCCCTTCGCCCCGCCAGTGAGCGCCGCGAGCGTTAAGAACGCCGATATGAAATCCCTTGCCGATTTCCGTGGATGCTGCCCCTTCCATCGCTTCGCACACAGCTTCACAGGGCCATATGCCGGTCTCGCCTTTGGGTGCCTTGGCGAGCAGTTTGCCAAGGCAATGATCACCAATGTCAGCACGGCCGTACTCGCGGCAAAGACGCCGGGCCTCGGCGAGCCACGCAACGAGCACTGCCGCGTCGATCCTTCCGTATTCATCCGTGCCGGGCATCTTCTTCATCTGGTCGAGGAGGCCATAAGCTGCCAACGCGACTGCGGACCGCTGCTCGGGATTCTCGTTCCGCCATTCCGGCGGATCCTCGCCTTCATCACTTCGCTTGAAGCCAAGCGCAACCGCCTGAACGAACAGCGTCGGCGATTGCGCGATCTGGCTTTCGAGATTCCGGATTCCGTGTTTGCTGTCACGGAGGGCGCCTATGAAGAGGAATTCGAGCTGGGCCATTTCATCCCGGGTGACGCCCGCGCGGCCATCAAGCGAATCCAGTGCTTCGGAAATGTAGTAGCGGTCGAGCTTGAAATGGCCTGCTGGTTCGGCATCGACCGTGGCGACATCGCGCAGCAACCGCTTGAGGCGGGACGTCTCGATATCCTTGAAATCCATGTGGACAGCGTGAAAAGCCGCGCGCGGCCGCCGGGCCTCCAGAAGGCGGTCGATCATTTCGATAAGTTCGGCGGGCGAGTGCCGGGACCAGGACGGGTACACGTTTTTCCAGTACCCGGCGCGCATGTCCTCGCCATAACCGTCCAGAAGACACCAAGTAGATGCCTCGAACGGTGCGCATACAAATACGCGCTTACGCTCTTCGGCAGGCAGCCCTTGGGCCGCAGCCTGCAACACCTCAGCGCGCGGTTCGTCCTCGATAGTTTGAAAAAAGCCCTGCAGGCACCAATCGGCCTTGCTCCGAAGGTCTCCTTCAAAGGAAAGGCAGCGGCGGATGAAATCGACCCGTGGCTCAAAGCCGGTAATGCACGACGCCATGTAATGGCCAACCGTACTGGCGGCACCGCTGCCGGTAAGCAATTCCTTAACACCCTCAAAACTGCGCTCGGTCCATATCTCGATCATCGCTTCACGGCGTAGCCTGTCGATACGTTCGTGGCGCTTTTGAAAGTCGAAATCCTCCTCTTCGATCTCGTCAGCCGATTCCTGCACCCACTGATTGGTAAATAGCCACCCGTGCCGGATGACGGGATCATGGGGCCTAAGTACGTCATAAGCTTCGCGGGCATGATCGAGCGTCGCTTTCCCCACGTTGCGGCCACCTCCGAGTCGAGTTAGGGCGAACTGCCGGATGCGCTCGCGCAGCGCGGCTTTGGCGGCTTCACCGCCTCTCCTTGACCATTCATCAACTAGATCCCAGACCTTGGTCTGGTCATCCTCGGGCATGCCCTGGAGAGATTCGACGAGATCGCCAAGGGTCTTCTCGTCGTGGGACGGCCAAGCGATCAGCAAATCAAGAGCCTTTCGGGTGAAGTCATCTATCTCTTTGTGCGTGACGACCTGCCCGGCCCCGGAGGCGTCGCTACGCCAGCGGGGCCTGTAGCTGTAATGGCCAATCCGGGAGCCAGGCTTGATCTGTTGGATGCAAATCTCCCAGCCGACGTCCGGGAAACGTTTGGTGAGCATCGCCAGCGCCTTGACCCTCTGCTCCACCGAGGCCGCAGTCTGCGGCATCCAGGACCTGAATATGGCCTGAAGGCTGGCGTCCGGTTTGTTCATCCAGTTGTCGTCGATCTTTGGCCGGGAGAGCTGGGCAAGCATCGCCGATACACGCGGGAGGTTTTGCGGCTTCCAGGCAAGGCACTCCAGCGCCCACAGAAGGCCCGTCCGCGGCGGCGATGTCCATAGCGAGCCTCTGTCAACCGGCTTGAGAAGGCCGAAGACGACGGGATCGCTGCTCTGCAGGTCCTCTCTGATGATCTTCAGGAACTCATTGGGCGCGGCTTCTGCGTAACGTGGCAGGTCGTGGTCGTGGGAGAGCAGCTTTTCAAGCGTCAACGGCGTTAGGAGTTTGTGAATCAGAACTGCGACCCGGTCTTCGACATTGATCCCGAGGCGGCTGTGGAATAGGTTGTTGCCGTGGACCGAGAGGATAACGAGAGTTTCGCAGATACCTTCGCGCAACGCGCCGGAGTGATCGCGTTTTTTGCCATAGAAGGCCGCGGCCCACCTATTTCCTTCCGGCAATTCGAGTGCAGGGTCGGACTCGGAAAGGACATATTCGGCGACGTCGAAGAACCGGTCTAAGTCCGCCGGCGTGATCATCCTCGCAATTGCAAACAGCGCGTCGATTTTCGAGGCGACACCCCGGTAACTTCCGGTAGACCAAACTGGGCTGTCATCGAACCGAAGCAGGCGCGCGACATCGTCTTCGATCGCATCGTACTTTCGATCCGCCACATAGGAGAGGATCTCGCGATCCGCCTCCGACTCGGCATGCCAGGCACCGATCAAAGCCATCGGCACGAGGGTCTTTGCCGTATTGTCATCGTCGGCCCATGCTGGCGTCCTGATCGCGGCATTCTTAGAGAGGCGGCGGCGCAGGATCGTTGGCGAACAGCCCGACTCCCTTGCAAGCCGGTCGATGTCGCCGCCCTCGATGCCCATGGCTTTGAGGGCCTTCTCAAAAGCATCGTAGCCTAGCAGGTCGAGTGCAATGTCGGCCCCCGTATCGACGGCGTTGCGAGGATGGAAGACGATGCAATGAAGCCGGCAATGGGCATCGGCAAGTTCGCGTTCGGCGTCTCTGGAATGGACGATCGGGATGAAAGGCACAGAGGACGCAACGAGTGTCCTGAGCGTCGCCGGAGATGTAAAGACCGCGGCTAGATCTTTGAATTGGCGGAGTTCTTTGTCATCGAACAGGCAGGCGAGAAAGGCAAGCGTTTCGTCCCGCGAGTCGGCCGCGACGACAAAGGGCCGATCGCTGGGTTTGTCGAGCCACGCCTCGAACGTGCTCCGGTACGCCGCGATAGAGGGTGCAAAAATTTCGGGAACTAGATGTGGCTCACTGGCGTTCGCCCAGCGGCGCCATGCCTGCTCCAACGTCTCATAGCCGTTGACCGGAAGGGCAAGTTGTTCGGCAAACCAAATCTGCGCAGGCACCGACTGCTCCAGCCACTGCTCAAGGTCGCTCGCATCGAAAACTCTGACAGCTTTCCAATCGCCGGTCTCCTCCTTCCGTTTCTGCCAGGCGAGCTTGCTCGGCCAGTTGCGAGGCGTCACGAACACGAAGGTGTTGGTTGCCCGCTCTGCGCGATCAACCGAATTTAGCCGCGCGGTGTAATCATTCTCCGCTTTGGCGGCGGGCTTCTGGTCTGTGCCGAACTCCCAATAGGAGTTCCCCTCGGGAATCCACGGTGTGGCCGCACCTGCTTCAACGAAACCATCGGAGCCTTTGCGCTGCGCGTTGTCATAACCGGGGAAATCGACCTGACGGAGGTCACTGCCAGTCGAGTGCACTAACTTCCGCAGAAAGACGGGAAGTAGCGTGCGCGCGTCGATCTGGTTGTCAGCCCAGTCCTCGAGCTGTCTTGCTTTGACGGTCAGAAAAGCCGGCACGAAGGCGCGAACCGCGACATCCTTTTCACTAGTGCGTCGCTCCTGCCGATCGCAGGCGGCCTGCATATCGAGCAGCTGCTTCCGGTCGGCGCCGAATGCCTTTTCCAGCCTGAGTGCCATTTCGGGTGAAAGGGCGGATTTTCCGTTGAGGAAGTTCGACAGGGCCGGCCTGCCGATGCCGAGCCGCTTGGCGGCGTCTTTAACGGACATGCCGCCGGGGATGATGGTTTCGCGGACGAAAGTGCCAGGATGAGAAGATGCTTTGGACGAGGTCGCCATGATAATTTCCTCCGGTTTGTCGTAGTGTGTAACGCTACACAGCATACAACAAAGAAAGCGCTTGTCAATCCTAATTTGTGCTCTTTGTCTTATTCAGAGACCTTGCCAATAGGTTAAATCTGCGATTTTTTAACATATGTTCTGCTATTACGGAGACAGGAACAGGCTGAAGCAGGTTAGGCTGAAGGTGGTTAGGCTGAAGGGAGTGATAGGGTAAATCGCAGGTACCGCACCGGTAGCCCCGCCTTTTCTCCCTTTGCCTCATTCACCCACTAACCCTTCACCCATTCCTCGACTTACCCGCTCTTTTCCTGTTCACAATTCACCATTCAACCTTCGCGCTACTTGCTTCCTGCTCCTCGCTACCGTCTATTTGCCGCTTCTGGTTGCCGCTTCTATTGCCGTTTCTGAATGCCGCTTCTGGTTGCCGTTTGGCGACACAATATTGGTGCAGGTAAGAGGTAATGGGTAAGGGGTCAGAGGTAAGAGGTCACAGGTAAGAGGCAAGACCAATGACCTCTCACCTCTCACCCCTTGCCCGGCGAAGCCATTCACTATTCCTCGCGTAGCGATAGAACCAAGAGGAGTTATTTTTAATTCTTCACTGCCTCCCGCTTCCTGCTTCTTTCTCGCTCTTTATCCGTGATAATCCGTGTTATCCGTGGTTCTCTTTTGCTCCCGGCTCCCTGCTCCTGTTACCACCTGTTATTGCGGAGAATCTAATCCCAAATTGTCAATTAAATCAGTCTGTTGTGCTATCAGCCCCTGCATTTGCCCTGTATTTACAGGAATTACAGTAAAAATGGAACGTTTCTGGTTGCAGTTTGGCGGAGTTAAATCCCCTGGTGGTACGATATTACCGGCTAATCGCAGGTGTCTAGTGGAGCTTGGAAAATTCGGCTTTTCTCTGTTCACTGCTCACTGCTCACTGCTCACTGTTCCCCGCTCCCCGCTCCCCGCTCCCCGCTTCACCCTTCAGCCTTCAGCCTTAGTTTTGGACTCCCCGTGGGAAACAGGTCAAGATGACTACATTCTACCAGCCGGGGAGGTGACAATGTCTCGGAAAACCATAAATGTTGCGGAAGCAAAGAAGCATCTGTCCGAGCTTCTCGGGCGAGTGGCCTATGGGGGAGAGCAGTTCGTGATCACAAAGCGAGGCAAACCAATGGCCGTGCTGGCGCCGGCGGCCGAAGAGTCCAAACACCTTGCAGAGGCAAAAGGATGGCTGAACGACGAAGATGCTTTCTTCGAGATTATTGACCACATCACTGACGATCGCGATAAGCATGTTCCGAGAGTGATTAACGGGCAGGTGGTGGAATGAGGTATCTTCTGGATACCGACATACTGAGCGAATTGTTGAAGGAGCGGCCAAATCCTCACCTGATTGTGCATCTGCGTTTAAAACAGCCTGAGTCATTATTAACATCGTGTATTTGCGTTATGGAACTTCGTTTCGGCGCCGCCTTGCGCAGTGACGCTGAAATCTTTTGGGAGAGAATCACGGAAGAAATACTTTCGAAGGTGACCATTTTGCCGGTAGCGTATCGCGAAACCTTAATCGCGGGAGACCTTCTCGCCTCCTTTCAAAAGGCAGGTCTGATCATCGGGATGGAAGATATTCTGATTGCATCAACTGCACTGAACCATAAGTGCATCATGGTTACAGCGAATACTCGTCATTTTTCCAGGGTGGAGTCCCTGACCGTTGAGAACTGGCTGGAGCCACGATGAGGAAGAGTGAAGGCTGAAGGGTGAAATCTTCACTCTCACCGCTCACGGTCTTTAAAATGCAGATCCCTGTTTGCTTCCGGTTTTTCCTTCATGCCCGTTTTCTTTTCTCTGTACTACTAACGTGCAGTTTCTTGAAATTTTAGCAAGCATATGAGGCTAAACCGCTGTTTTCTCCGCGTCTCCGCGTCTCCGCGTGATATGCTTTTCGCCCTTTGGTTGCGGCACTTGCCGCGCTGCGCCCTCTCCGCCTCTGCGGTGGAATTTCGATTTCCTGCTTCCTGCTTCCCGCGTTATTTGCCAAAGGAACAACAGTAGTCGGTAAGGCTCCTGACCCTCAGTTTGAAGCTGGAGTTTGCGCCCACCTCGAATTTTCCTCCACCCCTTACACCCCTCCACTCATTTGCCCCCGGCAGCAGTACATCGAGATCGCCTGCAAGGATTTCCATGATCTCTTTTTCCGAGGTATTGAATTCGTAGTCGCCGGGAAGCATAATCCCGAGAGTTTTCCTGGAACCATCCGCAAAAATGATGCTCCGGCTGGTCACATTTCCATCAAAATAGACATTGGCCTTTTTCACTACCGTTACGTTGTTGAATTCCTGCACCCTTTTCTCCTTTCAGCTTTAGTCACGCTCGCCTGTCCCATCCCGGAGGGGCCGTACGCCGGAGCTGCTGCGCTCCGGGCCCGTACAAGCCCGGCCGGTGCTGAGGCCTTATTCCCTGCGCTTTCAGGGCGCGCTGTACAAACACAACCTTAGAGCGTGGCCTGTGCACCATGTTCTCGGGAACCATCCTGCTCGTAATCCAAAGTCTTTTAACACGCTGAGCGGCCTGTGGGCCCCCCATAGGTCTTCGGAGATCGATCCGCGCCAGGTTCCGCTGAACGGCTACGACGGAAGTGGCGGATCTCCCATTCGGGGCGATCATCCGGTTGCGGTTTATCCTTTCAACCACAGCCTGGTGAGGTTTGGCCGACAGGTGAGCAAGGCTCACGTTATAGACATAGCGGTACTGAATCGAACGATAGTCGGGGACCACCCTGTCGCTCATGACCGGCGCGGCCCTGTAATGGTTTATAATGGCGGTTCGGTCGATATTCGCGACCCGGACGCCGGTGTAACTGTTCACGCTGTAAAGGCTGCCACGGGGAACGACAACCGCATGACCGGCGTAAGCCAGCCTGCCGACGCCAATCGGAACTCCGCCTCCTTTTACTCTAACCACGTAGCTCCCCGGTCCCCAATAGTTATGGGCGTAGTACGTTTCGGCGGGCGCGAGCGGGATCCAGCCGACGTCGCCTTCCGAGTGTATCCAGGAGACTCGTCCGGGATACCAGCTTACGAGTCTGCCTGTGTTACCGGCCCCGGCCTTCTCAGGAGGGGCCCAATACCAGGCCGAGTTAACAAAAACCCAGTTCCCATAATGGTGCGTAACATAGCCGAAAGATTCCTCGGGAATCCAAACATTGTCCCTGGACCACACTGTCCACCTGCCAACCGTGAACGGCTGCCAGCCTGCGGCAACGTCCGTCGGCTGCCACAGCATTCTTTGCCGGCCTTCATAGTTGACCTGCACCCACCTGCCGTTCCGGTCAAGATCGTAAGCATCATCGCGCAACTCGGCCGGCAGGATATCGACTGACTCTCCCTTGACCTGTATTCTTTGTGTCCGGAGTTCTTCACGCTTTATGTTCCATTCGTCCCAGGCGGCGTCCACCTTGCCGTCTCCCTCAACGGCCACCCTGCCATCCGAGATTATGGATGCGCCTCCGGCTTCGACCGCATACCGCGCCTCCTTATCTCCAAGGACAAAGTCAACGGCGCCCTCAAGGCATATTACCTCGGCCGAAGCATCACCCACATAAAGATCGAAGGCAGTGCCGGGACGCGCAAACACGTACCCGAAAGGCGTCGTAGCCTTGATCGGGGCCTTTTGACTCTTGTTGTAGAACCTGGCGGTGCCAGAGCCAACATCGATTTCCGTCAAGTCGTCCCGTTGGACTATAAGCTGTATCTGGGTATCGCTTCCCGTCCGCACCCATACTCCGCCAGGCAGCTTGAACTCAGCCTTTCCCGTATCACTCGAATAAAGGGCGTCTTCGGTACCGAAGGGCGCATCTTTTACGGTAGCAACCCAGTCCTTTTCGTCATAAACATAGCGGAGAAGCTGACCTTCGATAAAAGTTATGCGGCCCACAAGCGCAGGTCCTTCGGAGTTCCCGGCCTGTGCGCAAACAACAGGCGCACACACCACGGCCAGGACCAGTCCAAGCGCGAGAGCGCTCAATCTTCTCATTGCGTTCTCCTCAATACCGAAAATCAAACTCCATTAGTCTAAGTCGCCAAAGAACCCCTGGCCGCCAAAATTCGGGCAATGCTCGACACCTCCTCCGGATTTTCAGGCGGATATGAACTAAGACGAAGCAAGATTAGAAAAAGTCTAACAGATACCCCCATTATCGTATCAAAATGCGCATAACAGGAAAACTATGAAAGGTCGAGCAAGGTGTCCAATCCCGAATTTTTTCCAACGACCATGGCATGCGTTGACAGCAGACAAAACTTGTCCCAAGCCTGCCGAAGTCCAGAAATCCGTAGGGTGGGTGGAGCGGAGCGCACTCACCACGCCTTTTCGAAAGGGCTGAGAAGAACCGAGCCGATCTTTTCCCTATTTCCGCCAAACCCGCTTGATTACCACAGAAAGACCCGGAAAATTCCTTCCATTGTCAAGAAAGCCGATTCGAAGTATAAGGACGCACACGTCTGAATCCTTTTTGGAAAATTCAGCTCACGGATTTGAAAGGAAGTACATGCGAAGAAGTTTTTTCTTCTGCCTGCTGCTCGCAGTATCTTTAGCCTTTGTTATAGCTTCTTCGGCTGCGCAGATCGATGCCGGCGCCAAGAAGACGAAAACGCGATCCGCTGACCGCAAAAAGACCGGTTCGAAGCAATCGGACGCCAGACGAGCCAAGGAGCAAGCAGCCAAACACGCCGGGACGGCCGCTGAGATTTCGCCTGGTCCGATAGAGGCGCGCTCGGAAATCCTCCTGGAAGTTTCCACCGGAACGGTGCTCTTTGAAAAAAACGCCGATGAACCCATCGAGCCGGCCTCTTTTACCAAGATCGCCTCTCTTTACCTGATATTTGAAGCACTCAAGCAGGGCCGGATTCACCTGAACGACGAAGTCCCGATCAGCGAGGAGGCTTGGCGGACCGGCGGCTCGAAAATGTTTGTAGGGGTTGGAACGCACGTTCCCCTCGAGGAGCTTATAAAAGGCATAGCGGTGGTTTCGGGCAACGATGCCTGCGTGGCGGCTGCGGAATATCTATGCGGGAGCGTGGACGCTTTTGTAGATGCCATGAACCGTAAAGCCCAAGAACTCGGAATGACCCGAACCCGATTCCTCACTCCCAACGGATTGCCCGCCGAGGGTCAGATTACAACCGCCAGGGACATGGCGACCCTGGATACAGCTTACTTAAAGGCCTTTCCTGAAGCGCTGGGCTTCCATTCAATGAAAGAATACTCCTACAACAACATCCAGCAATCCAACCGGAATCACCTTCTGTTCAAAGACCCGACGATCGACGGCCTGAAAACGGGATACATCGCAGCATCCGGATACCATCTTTCCGCCACCTCTATGCGCGGCGGGATGCGGCTCATCGCTATCGTTATGGGCGCCCAGAGCCCTCCGGTCCGTGAAAGGGAAGCCCTCAAGCTACTGAACTACGGATTCGGCAATTTCACTCTGATCCAACCGTTCCCGGAGGGACAGGCAGTTGCAAAAGCGAAGGTCTGGAAGGGACAAAAGGACGAAATAGACATTTATCCTCGTGAAAACGCTTCTTTTGTCATCCAGCAAAGCCAGAAAAACCTGCTGAAATGGGAGATACATGCACCTTCCGATGTGACCGCCCCAATCAAGGCAGACCAGCAAATGGGCGAGATCGTTTTCCTGGTGTCCGACCAGGCGAAGCGGACCGTTGCGCTGGCCAGCAGGGAGGACATCCCGCTCGGAGGCTGGTTCAAAAGGAGCTGGCAAACGATCCCGAGCCTCCTTGCAGTCGATTGGAGAAAGATGACCGGGGCCCTGGGCGGGATAGCCTTTGTTGCTATTGTTCTCATTCTCCTGTCCAGCCGCAAATCGAAGAAGAAGTTTGCAAGATAATAACCTTCGTATTTTCCCTATTCCAGGCAACTGCCGGTTGACCGAATGCCACGGTCCACATGGTTGCGGCGGCAATCAACAAGAATACCCGCATCCCTGCGCGCGCCCGAACGGTCAGTGCTGAGGACTGACAGGTGAGTTTTTATGGCACTCGTTTCAAAGACAGCGGAGCTGCTTATCGAATCGGACGGAACGGAGCTTTCAGCCGTGGTGCATCTGCCGGCCGAGGTCCCTGCCCCGGTGATAGTCTGCTCCCACGGCCTTCTGAGCGCCAAGGAAAGCCCCAAGTTCATAGCCATAGGCGAGACGATGAGCAAAGCGGGCTTTTGCGCCCTGCGGTTCGATTTTTCAGGCTGCGGGCACAGCCCTCCAAGGCGAGCGATGAGTCTTGTCGCAGCAAGGATGTGCGACCTGAAGGCGGCAATGGGTTTTGTTCTTAAACAGCCATGGTCGGACGGACGCATTGGCCTTCTCGGATCGAGCCTTGGCGGGTTCCTGTCACTTCTTGCCGCTAACGAACGACCGGAACTGATTCGAGCCACCGTGTGCTGGGCAGCTCCTTTCGACATCAGCGGGATTCATACGGATACGGAGCAATTCGAGGAATTGCGAACCATTTTCCCGGACGGTATCAGCCTTGGCTCTCCAACAAATTTGGATGGACTGGGCGTGGCGGAACGCGTTCTTCTGATTCATGGGCAATTGGATAATGTCGTGCCATGGAGAGATTCGGTCCGGATTTATGAACGTCTTAATGACCCCCGGAAGCTTTTACTTATGCGTACCGCAGACCACAGGATCAGTGACGATTCATGGCGCAAAAGAGCGATTCTGGCCAGCGCAGAATGGTTCCTTACTCATTTGAAAATAAAAACCTGATACTTGTTAGAACGGATTGCGGGATCTTAATATATTAATAAGGGTAAACCCTTGTGCCGGTGCCTTCAGTTTTTCAATAGATGAATGGAGATTCCCAAATTCTGCCGGAAAGGAAGCCGATGCGATTTACGCCAAGTTCCAAAAGAGCCCTGACCTCTTCAACTACCGGCCTTTTTTCCCTGATTTTAGTCCTCTTACTGTCGGCAGTACTCCTGCTCTCATCGGCTGCCATTGCCCGGCAGGCTGAAATCAGTCTTACCATCCTGCATGTAAATGATACCCATGGACATATCACTCCGTACCAGGACAAGAGCGTTGATCCCGAGCGGCCGGTTGGCGGCGCTGAGTACCTCGCCAAAATGATTGAGACTGAAAGGGCTGCAAATCCGGACGGCACGATCCTTCTATCAGCGGGGGATATGTTCCAGGGGACCCCGGTATCAAACCTCTTCCACGGAAAGCCCGTAATCGAGATCATGAATTACCTGCACTACGACGCCATGGCTCTCGGGAACCACGAATTCGACTGGGGACAAGACGTCCTCCAATCCATTATTTCTTCGGCCGGCTTTCCGGTGGTTTCGGCAAATGTCTTCGAGCCCGGCGGCCAACATATCCCCGGAGTGAGACCTTATGTAATTCTGAAAAGGCAAGGAGTTCGAATCGCCGTAATCGGCATAACCACACCCGACACCTACTACACCTCAAGACCGGGCAATCTTACCGGACTCACATTCGTTCACCCGGAGAAGGTCCTGCCCGATATAATCAGGCGGGTCCGTGCACAAGGGGCCTCAATCGTCGTTGCGCTCACCCATGACGGGCTGGACTCAGACCGGGAACTGGCAAGGAAAGTCAGCGGAATCGACATCATAGTGGGAGGCCATAGCCATACGGCCATAAGAGACCCCGTGATCGAATCGGGAACGGTTATAGTGCAGGCAGGCTCGAACGGGATCTATCTCGGGGTCTTGAACATCACTTTTGACCTGGCGGAGAAAAAGATCCTCAGCTATACGCGAAAGGACGAACTCCGGCTGGTTTCAGCCGCATCGGGCGCTCAGATCGATCCAAATGTCGCCCATATCGTCGATAAGTATGAAACACAGATAAAGACCGAGTTTTCAAAAGTGATCGGCACAGCGGCAGCCGATCTTACCAGGGACCGTGCCGGGGAAAGCTGCCTTGGCGACATAATTACAGACGCCATGCGCGAAGCCTCCGGCGCCGGGATCGCCTTCCAGAACGCCGGCGGCATCCGGGCCGATATACCAAGAGGACCGATTACGATGGAGGCAGTCTTCACGACTCTGCCCTTTGAAGATGATATGGTCACGATGAACCTGACAGGAGAGCAGATCAGGGAGCTTTTGGAGAAGAGCGTTTTATCGGAAAAGATGCTCCAGGTTTCAGGGATGCGGATCGTATATGATCTGTCCAAACCTGTTGGAGCGAAGGTGGCATCGGTAGAGTTGGCGGGAAAACCAATGGAGCCCCGGGAAACCTACAGGATTGTAACGAATGATTTTCTTGCCTCCGGAGGCGATCAGTTCAATATTTTCAAACAAGGCCGAAACATCTCTGTCGGGCCACCGCTAAGGGACGCAGTAGCCGACTACATCCGCAAAAATTCGCCGATAAATGTTCAGGCCCGTAACAGAATCATTTTCAGAAACTAATGAGGACGAAAAGGTAATGACCATTAATCAATTCCCAGGAGCGGAAACTCACACAAAACATACTTTTGCGATGGGATGTTGTGCTCCCTGCTCCCTGCTCCCTGCATGTCCGCGTCCGCCCGTGGTTTTCCGGGCCGTTGCTCTTTGATTAAAGTCGCTATTGCATCCGATTATTGGTTTATCATAGTATGGATCGCTCAGGAATTCCCGTTAAACACAATCGCGCTTATTTACAAACCCGTCTTTTTAAGATCGCCCGCGAAGCCGGGTACAGTTATAAAGGTTTGCTATTTCGTTCTTACTCGTTACAATTAATTTCCGAGAATCTTTCTGGAGCAGTTAAGTTTCCGGTTTTTGCAGGGCCGAAATCGAATTATGCGGACGGGACGAGGTTTGTCCCGCGTGAAAATGCGAGGAACATTTTATGAGCCTTCCATGGAATCGTCCCAAGGCAATTCTTTTGCTCGAGGACGGGACCGTTTTTCGAGGATACACATTCTGCGGTCATGGCCGAACTCTGGGAGAGGTGGTCTTCAATACCAGCATGACCGGGTATCAGGAAGTTTTGACCGATCCCTCTTACAAAGGTCAGATCGTGGCAATGACCTATCCTCTGACCGGCACTTACGGAATCAACCCGGAGGACATGGAATCGGCGGCCATACATGTGGAAGCATTTATCGTAAAGGAGTACCAGGACTTTGCCAGCAACTGGCGAAGCGACCGGTCTCTTGCCGATTTCCTGAACGAACATGGCAAGATAGGCATCGAAGGCATAGATACGCGCGCCCTTACCAGACATATCCGGGTTGGAGGGGCGATGCGCGGAATCATAGCGACCGACACCGAGAACCTGAGCGAACTGATGGACCAGGTCCTGGCATATCCGGGGCTGAACGGGATCGATCTGGTAAAATACGTAACGTGCCAAAAACCGTATAGATGGCGGCACGGCGAGAAGCATGAAATAGATTCCCCACAATGGTTGCCGAACGTTGCGGGACTCCGGGTGGCCGCCCTTGACTGCGGGATAAAATATAATATTCTTCGCAAGTTGGAGAATGCGGGGTGTCAGGTGCTGGTTTTCCCCGCTCATGCCGGCGCCGCTGAGATTCTTAGCTGCGATCCCGACGGCATTTTTCTTTCAAACGGACCCGGCGACCCGGCCGCTGTGCATTATGTTATCGAAACCGTTCGGGACCTGTTCGGGAAGAAACCAATATTTGGCATCTGCCTCGGGCACCAGATGATGGGACTTGCGCTCGGGGGCACTACATTCAAACTCAAGTTCGGGCACCGGGGCGCAAATCAACCGGTAAAGGACCTCACGACAGGCAGAATCGAGATCACTTCACAGAATCATGGCTACTGCGTCGATCCTGATTCGCTTTCGCACCTGCCCGTTCGACTTACGCATATAAACCTGAATGACAATACGCTGGAAGGGATGGAACACCTCGAGATTCCCGCCTTCTGTGTCCAGTATCATCCGGAAGCCTCTCCCGGCCCGCATGACGCCTCATACCTTTTCGGCCGCTTTATTGAATTGATCGAGAAGAATGCGTCAGCCGCCCGGCGGCCGTATAACATTTGCCACTGAGACTCCGGATTCAAGGAAGCCGAGTTCATGCCCAAACGCACAGACATAAAGAAAATACTGCTCATCGGCTCCGGGCCGATAATTATAAGCCAGGCGTGCGAGTTCGACTACTCCGGGACACAGGCCTGCAAGGCGTTGCGTGAAGACGGCTACGAAATAGTGCTGATAAACAGCAATCCGGCCACCATCATGACCGACCCTGAGATGGCGCAGTACACTTATATAGAGCCGATAACCCCCGAAGTGGTCGCAAAGGTCATAAGGCGCGAGCGCCCTGACGCTCTGCTTCCCACGCTTGGAGGCCAAACGGCCCTCAACGTGGCTGTGAAAGTCGCCGAAATGGGCATCCTCGAAGAATTCGGCGTGGAGATGATAGGCGCCAAGGCCTCGGTCATCAAAAAGGCAGAGGACCGCCAGCTTTTCCGGGAAGCCATGGCAAACATAAATCTAAGGGTGCCCGAAAGCCTTATAGTGAACCAACTTGCCGATGCTGAAAGCTTTGCCCAGAAAATGGGCTATCCGCTGATCGTGCGGCCTTCGTTCACCATGGGAGGAACCGGCGGCGGGGTAGCCTACAACCGCGAAGAGCTTCTCGATCAGACCCAGAGGGGTTTGGACGCGAGCATGATTCATTCGGTGATGCTCGAGGAATCCGTGCTCGGATGGAAGGAATTCGAACTCGAGGTGATGCGCGACCGCATGGACAATGTGGTCATCATCTGCTCGATCGAAAATATGGACGCGATGGGCGTACATACGGGAGATTCGATCACGGTCGCCCCGGCCCAGACCCTCACCGACCGCGAATACCAGATGATGCGCGACGCATCCGTTGCCATTCTCCGGGAGATAGGAGTCGAAACCGGGGGCTCCAACGTCCAGTTTGCGATCAACCCCCAAAACGGGGACATGGTCGTAATCGAGATGAATCCGCGCGTTTCGCGCTCCTCTGCGCTCGCCTCCAAGGCCACCGGGTTCCCTATCGCCAAGATCGCCGCCAAGCTCGCTGTGGGCTATTCGCTCGATGAGATCGCAAACGACATCACGCGGGAAACCAAAGCCTCCTTTGAACCTACCATAGATTATTGCGTGGTGAAGGTCCCCCGATTCACCTTTGAAAAATTTCCCCGCACTGACGACTATCTCTCCACTTCGATGAAGTCGGTGGGGGAAACAATGGCCATTGGGCGCACATTTAAAGAAGCGCTTCACAAGGCTATTCGCTCGCTTGAAATCGGCCGATTCGGATTTTGCGATCCGCCCGCCCGCATTGATTCGGAGTACGTCGAACAGTTGAAGCTAAGCCTTTCGCGGCCGAATTCTCAAAGGCTTTTTCAAATCGGCGAAGCCCTGAAGCTGGGCATCTCGATAGAGGAGATTTACAGGCTCACCTTTATCGACCCATGGTTTTTGAAACACATCATGGAAATTCTCGAAGTGGAGACGGCAATAACTCAATCCGCCTCCCGATCTGCTTTTCTCGACAATGCGGAACATCTTCGATCCGCAAAGGCATGGGGATTTTCCGACCGGCGACTGGCGCAGCTTACCGGCACCGAGGAGGAAACCGTGCGCCAGAAGCGCCTGGGGCACGGTATCAGGCCGGTTTACAAACTGGTCGATACATGCGCCGCTGAGTTTGAAGCTTACACGCCCTATTACTACTCGACCTACGAAACCGAAGATGAAGCAAGACCTTCGAACAAGCCCAAAGTGGTAATCCTCGGGGGAGGTCCCAACAGGATAGGTCAGGGCATCGAGTTTGACTACTGCTGCGTTCACGCCTCGTTTTCGCTCCGGGAAGAAAACCACGAATCCATAATGGTGAACTCGAACCCGGAGACAGTGTCAACCGACTATGATACATCCGACAAACTCTATTTCGAGCCGCTGACCCGCGAGGACGTTCTCCACATTCTGGAAAGTGAAAAACCCAAGGGCCTTATCGTGCAGTTTGGGGGCCAGACCCCTCTAAATCTGGCGGTCCCGCTCGAAAAAGCCGGCGCACAAATTCTTGGCACATCCCCTGACGCTATCGACAGGGCTGAGGATCGAAAGCGGTTCCAGCAGCTTCTTCACAAACTCGGTCTAAAGCAACCGGAAAACTCAACCGCATTCACCGTCCAGGAAGCCTTCGAGGCTGTAGATGACATAGGTTTTCCTGTAGTTGTCCGCCCCTCTTACGTGCTTGGCGGACGGGCCATGGAAATAGTCTATGATAAAAGCCGGCTCGCAGAGTTCATGCAAACGGCCGTGCTTGTTTCACCGGGCCATCCGATTCTGATTGACAAATTCCTCGAGGACGCAATCGAACTCGATGTCGACGCCATCAGCGACGGCCGGGTTACGGTTATCGGCGGTATAATGGAGCACATCGAGCAGGCGGGGATTCATTCCGGAGACTCTGCGTGCGTGCTTCCACCCATCAGCGTCTCAAAGCAGATGCAGGAGGAGATCAGAAGACAGACAAGGCTTCTGGCTGAAGAGCTTGGCGTAATAGGCCTCATGAACATTCAGTTTGCAATCCAGAACGGGGAGGTTTTCATTCTAGAGGTGAATCCGAGGGCGTCCCGGACGGTCCCCTTCGTCAGCAAGGCAATCGGGCGTCCGTTGGCCAAACTCGCCACCAAGGTTATGCTGGGCAAAAGCTTGAAGCAACTTGGGTTTGAAAGGGAGATCGAGCCGGTGCACATATCGGTGAAAGAGGCCGTTTTCCCGTTTTCACGCTTTCCGAATGTGGACACCCTGCTTGGACCCGAAATGAAGTCAACCGGAGAGGTCATGGGAATCGGCGAAAACTTCGGGATCGCCTTCGCAAAAGCCCAGGCCGCAGCCGGATACGAACTGCCCAAAGGCGGGACGGTTTTCATAAGCGTTCACGACGGAGACAAAGTCAAGACGCTGCCCGTGGCGAGAAGATTTCTCCAGTTGGGTTTCAAACTGATCGCAACCGCCGGGACCAGCAGGTTCCTCGAACAGAATGGGATACCCGCAGATCGCGTGTATAAACTGAAAGAAGGCCGCCCTCACGTTGTGGACAAGATCAAAAGCGGTGAGATACAGCTGGTTGTCAATACCAGCCTCGGCAAGAAGCCCACTTCCGACTCATATGAAATCAGGCGCACAACGCTGGTCCACAATATTGCTTACGCCACCACCATTGCCGGGGCGCAGGCCATTGCCGAAGCCGTATTTGCTCTGCAAAAAGGCGACTGGGATGTAAAAACACTTCAGGAATACCACCAGGGGATACAACAGTGATGGAAACTAGTTTAGTGCCTGATCGCAAAATCTCAATTCCCGCAGGCCCGGAGATTTTGGCCCCTTTCACTCCGAATAAGAAGGAAGAGTGCGGCATCTTTGGCATTTTCGGCCATGAGGATTGCGCCAAAATGGCTTATTTCGGCCTCTACGCCCTTCAGCACCGGGGGCAGGAAAGCGCTGGAATCGCCGTGGGAGACGGCAGTCAGATCACAGACCATAAGAATATGGGTCTGGTACATGATATATTCACGGAAGAAATCCTTAAAACCCTCAAGGGCTACCTTGCCATCGGGCACGTACGCTATTCGACCACCGGGTCCTCCCTTCTTGCAAATGCTCAGCCGTTTGTGGTTTTCCATGGGAACAACCATTATGCGATCGGACATAACGGCAATTTGGTAAACGCGATCGAACTGCGCCAGGAACTCGAGAGGCAGGGGGCGATTTTTCGTTCCACCATGGATACGGAAATATTCATGCACCTGCTGGCCAGAAACCTGAGTCACGGGCTTGAGGAAGCCCTGGTCGAAGCGTTGGACAGAGTTAAGGGCGCCTATTCGCTGGTCATGTGTACAAAGGACACGCTGATCGGAGCGCGCGACCCAAACGGTTTCAGGCCTCTTTGTCTGGGCAAGCTGAACGGCAGCTACGTGCTGGCTTCCGAGACCTGTGCCTTCGACCTTATAGAAGCAACGTACATTCGCGACGTCGAACCCGGCGAAATTGTAATTATAAACGAGGATGGGCTGCGCTCTCTTTTCCCTTTCCCCAAAAGGCGTCACTCTCAGTGCATATTCGAATTCATCTACTTCGCCAGGCCGGACAGCAATATTTTCAACCAGAACGTTTATATGTTCAGAAAAAGACTGGGGAGCCTGATGGCCAAGGAGAACCCCTCGCTTTTCGCCGACTTGCTGATGCCTTTCCCCGATTCGGGAAACTACGCCGCTCTTGGACTCGCACAGGCGAAGAATGTCCCCCTGGAAATGGGGGTCATACGAAACCATTACGTGGGTCGCACCTTCATACAACCCAGCCAGGCCATGCGCGATTTCGGAGTCCGGGTCAAATTGAATCCCGTACGGGAACTGCTCAAAGGCAAGAGCGTACTGCTGGCTGAGGATTCAATCATCCGTGGAACTACCACGAGGACGAGGATCAATTCGTTGCGTCAGGCAGGCGCAAAAGAGGTGCACATGCTGGTCAGTTGTCCACCGCACCGTTTCCCCTGCCCCTACGGGATTGACTTTTCAACCAAGGGCGAGCTGATTGCGGCGTCGCACTCCATTGATGAGATACGGGACTTTATCGGCCTGGATTCGCTAAATTACCTGAGCATCGAGGGGCTGCTGGAGGCGGCCGGAGCAGCAGTGGACGATCACCCGTTCTGCCTGGCGTGCTTTAATGGAGACTACCCGGTTAGATTCGGCGATGAGGTCCGAAAAGACTGTTTCGAGGAGAAGTGTTCAAAACCACGCCCAGAGGGCGTGAGTGAACACGTTTTGGGTTTAAGGATTTAACTTTGGGGGTTTAATTTTGAGATCTGAGTCTTAATTTACGTTTTGAAACTAAAACCAAGACTTCTTCCGAATGTACAATCAGCTTATCTATTTCATTATCGTTTTGCTGCTCTTCAGCATCCAGCGTCAGACAGGCAAGCCTTCTGCCGCCCCTTGGTCAGATGCTCTCTACATTGCGGCCCTGTTCTGCTTTTTTGTGTTCTACTGCCGCCGGACTTTTGAAAAGATCCTGAAGGCGGCTGATCGGGGTATCCCTCTTTCCGCTCTTGTCCGCGCCCATTACCGCTCACAGGCGCTCCTGTCTGCTACAGCCATTGGATTCCTCGCCGTATATCTTTACGTTTTCAACCTGGGCGCTTACCTCAGCGTAATCCCCGGATATGACAAATTCATGACCATATCGGGGATTGCCGGCCTGGTGATTTTTCTGGTCCACCTGACAGCGATCTGGTATTGGAGCCAGCCGACCTATCAGATCGTTTTTGGCGGGAAGATTTCCCGGGCACATTTCATAAAGGGGCAGCTCTCCCTTACCTCGGTCATACTGATTCCCTGGTTTCTCATTTCTACCGTGACCGACCTGCTCCAGCTCATAAAAACGCCTTCTTTCATGACTACGGATTTTGCGCAGATACTGATCATAGCGTTCACGCTTATCGGATTCGTCCTGCTCGGGCCGTGGCTGATCATTCGAATGTGGGGCTGCAAGCCGCTCCCGCAGGATAATGTAAAGGCTGAGCTGGAAAGATTTTGCAACGATCATGACTTCAGGACGGGCGGGCTTCTTCACTGGCCGGTTTTCGGGTCTGAGATGCTTACCGCTGGTGTGGTCGGCATCCTCCCGGGTCTTCGCTACATTCTGATCACGCCCGGTTTGTTGAAGACCCTCAACATCGCCGAACTCAAAGCCGTCGTAGCCCATGAGATGGGACACGTCCGCAAGAAACACCTGCTCCTGTTTGTGGTCCTTTTGATTCTGTTCATTCTATTGACCTATGACCTTGGCGACACTTTAAGTCTGCTCGCCCTGTCAAACAGGACCATATTCAACTGGTATGCTGCTACGGGGGATTTCGCTGCATCTCTGGTTTCTCTGATTTCGGCCCTTCCGGTAATCGTGCTCATGGTCGTCTATTTTAGGTTCATCTTCGGATATTTTCTAAGGAACAGCGAGCGGCAGGCAGACCTGTATGCCATGGAGCTTGTGGGGGACCCACAACCCCTGATTTCCTCGCTTGAAAGAATCGCCTTCCACAGCGGCAGGATAGAAGACCTTCCGAGTTGGCATCATTACAGCATCAGGCAGAGAATAGACTATCTCGCCGAGGCGTTCAAGAACCGTGACCTTATCAGCAGACACAACCGGAAGCTCTATGGTTCGGCCCTCATATTCGTGGCGGCAGTATTGGCCCTTCAGTTCGTTAATTGGAGGGCTAACGAATCAGGGCTGACCAGTAACCTGCGCTCTGAGGTCCAGCTTCGAATACTGGAGCGGGGAATTTCTCAGGAACCCGGCAACGTGGAATACCTTGCCGCCTACGGCGGGCTTCTTTACGAGAAAGGCAGATACTCTGAAGCTGAATCGGTCCTTAGGGCGGCCCTCACGCACGACCCGGAAAATGCATCCGTTTTGAACAATCTGGCATGGCTATATGCGACCGGCCCTTCTCCTTTCCGCAACCCGCAGGAGGCCCTAGATCTGGCGCTGAAAGCAGTTGCCATGAGCCCAACGCCGGAAGTTCTCGATACACTCGCGGAGGCTTATTATATAAACGGACACTACACAGACGCGCTCTCAACGATCAATGAAGCGATCTCCGCGGGCGGGCCTCAGCATAGTTATTTCCTGAAGCAGAAGGAAAAATTCGAAAAAGCGTTGAGGGGCAAACTTCGAAGCACGTGAGATTGCTTGATACCGAGCGTCCCTCGCCGAGATTGGAGAATAGTGGCGGCAACCCGGAAAAGATTGTCAACGTAAAACAGATAGGTATAATGGTGTGGGCCGAAGGCGGCCCGATTATCTTGGAATAATTACTCTTTCCGAAAACTTTGATTTATCCTAAAAATTGCTTAAGGACAAAAATCATGCATCTTCGAAAAAGATGTGCGGTAACAGGAGGGGCCGGATTTCTGGGGTCTCATCTGTGCGAACGGCTTCTCAAGGATAAGCAGGACGTACTCTGCATCGACAATCTCTACACGGGCAGCAAGAGGAACATCGTAACTCTTTTGAGCAACCCTTATTTCGAACTCTTAAGACACGATATAACCTATCCTCTGTTTATCGAGGTTGACGAGATTTACAATCTGGCGTGCCCTGCCTCCCCGATCCACTATCAAAACGACCCGGTGCAGACCACCAAAGTCAACGTGCACGGGTCAATCAACATGCTTGGACTTGCGAAACGCCTAAAGATCAGGATCATGCAGGCTTCCACCTCCGAGGTCTACGGCAACCCCTTCGAGCATCCGCAAAAGGAGACCTACTGGGGAAACGTGAACCCCATTGGGCCCCGGTCCTGCTACGATGAGGGCAAGCGGTGCGCGGAAACCCTTTTTTTCGACTATCACCGGCAGCACCGGCTTGACATCAAGGTGGCCAGGATCTTCAACACTTATGGCCCGAGAATGCACCCCAACGACGGCCGGGTGGTCTCCAACTTTATCGTGCAGGCGCTCACCGGTCAGCCTATAACGATTTATGGAGACGGCAAACAAACGCGTTCTTTTTGCTATGTCGATGACCTGATAGAAGGCTTCATCAAACTGATGCACACTGAAAAAGGCTTTACAGGTCCGGTCAACCTCGGAAATCCAGTCGAGTTCGCCATACTCGAGCTTGCGGATATGGTGATCGAAATGACCGCATCAAAATCCGAACTCGTTCGAAAACCCCTCCCTCAGGATGATCCCGTGATGCGAAAACCGGACATATCCATCGCGCAGGAAAAACTCGGGTGGCAGCCTCAAGTCCCATTGCGAGAGGGATTGAGAAAGACCATCGATTACTTCGACGACTTGCTCCGCACGGACGGGACAGGGGCTGCTTACACAAACCATGCGGTCTCATAGAGCAATTAACCGGACCTGGCCGGGATATTCTGCAATTTGCTGACTCAGGGATCGAACGATTCACCCGGCCGGCTGCGGGAGCCAAACATGGCCGAACAGAAAACCGAAACCTGCATCAAAGACCTTAGGGAAAAGCTTTGGGGGGCAAGACATATAGCGGTATTGACCGGGGCAGGGATTTCAGCCGAATCGGGCGTTCCCACCTTCCGCGGCGAGGGCGGCCTCTGGAAGCAGTTCCGGGCGGTTGACCTGGCCACCCCGGAAGCTTTCTCCCGGGACCCAAAGCTCGTATGGGAATTCTATAACTGGCGAAGACAGCTGGTAGCCCCGCTAAGCCCAAATCCGGGCCACTTTGCACTGGCCGAAATAGAGAGCAGAGTCCCACGCTTCACATTGATAACCCAAAACATCGACGGGCTGCACGAGAAGGCTGGGAGCCGCAACATTATCGAACTGCACGGCAACCTTTGGCGGGTCCGGTGCACCCGGTGCGAAACGGTCACCGAAGACCGCAGGATACCGCTTCCCAAACTGCCGGCCTGCCAATCCTGCGGCTCTTTGCTGCGGCCCCACGTGGTTTGGTTTGGCGAGATGCTGGAACCACAGGTGCTCGATGCAGCTTATGAGGCGATCTCCAGTTGCGACCTCATGTTGGTAATAGGGACATCCGGGACCGTCCAACCCGCGGCGTCAATGGGACTGCAGGCAAAACAAAACGGCGCCGCAGTCGCCGAAATCAACCTGGAACCAACTTCTTACTCGGATGTCTATAACGTCTCGATTTCCGGCAAATCAGGAGAAATATTGCCGCAGTTGCTCTGACCGGAGGACGGGAGACGGAGGGCGGAAGACGGACCTTATTAGTAATTGCCCTCGGATCAGTTCGAGGGGCGTCTAAGGGAGGCCGGGCAAGCCCAATTCACAAATCTCCTTACACGAAATATGGTTTGAAAACGGCGAAGGAACGACCATGAAACTCAAAGTCATCATCCACGAGTCAGAGGAAGGCGGATATTGGGCGGAAGTGCCGTCTATCCCCGGATGTGTAACGCAGGGCGAAACATTTGAGGAACTCCTCAAAAACATTTACGAAGCCGTTGAGGGTTGCCTGTCGGTGGATCTGACACCTACCGATCCCATGGATACCAAGACTCGGATTTTAGAAATCGCCGTATGAGGAACCTTTCGGGAAAGGAACTGGCCAGAGTGCTCGAACGGCATGGTTGGCGGTTACTGCGTACTCACGGAAGTCATCATATTTATGGAAAAGACGAAAGTATCGTTCGCTTCCCCGTGCCGATCCACGGCAACGAACCTCTCAAAACGGGTCTGCTCAACCATATTTTGAAGATGGCAAATCTGGAAGAAAAAGACCTTTAACAGTGATGATGGCTGTCTGGTTGATGCATTATTCGGATGTAAATAATCCTTGAAAAGTCCTTGCGTCTTGCTTTTTGGGCATGTTTCCCGATTTCCCGCATCCATCCTGAAACACCGGGACAAATTCCACGCCCAGCGAGGTTTCGGTTCGGGAAGGAGAAATTTTTCGTCCTGGCAAGGAAATGAAGGGAGTGCGCGGAGGCGTACATTGGTACCGCCTCGCGGGTGGGTGGGTGGGTTGTCGAGATCGGCGATCGAGCCCCCGGAAGCCTCTGCGGCCACCGCCCAGGATCTCTACGCTCCGCGAGGCGCGGCGGTCCCACCGCCAGGGTGGAAAAGAACCCTTCCAGGCGACGGAAACTACCCGGTCGGTTGCGCTATGTCCTTCATAGCCGACGCGATCTGGCTCAAAGCGGCCAATCGTTGTTTGGCCCTTTCCAGGAAAGGAAGGGCTTCGGAGTTTTTATGCCTGCTGAGGGCTTCACAGGCACACGCGACGATGTATCGGTTTTCGTGCTCTGTAAACTTCGCCAGGATCTCGAATGATTCCTTACACTCTAAGTTTCCCAGCACGTTCAGCAGCCCGGCTTTGAGTTCATCGAAATCCGGGTTTTCTTCCATGACGAGCGAAATCACCGGTACCGCCCGCTCGCCGGTCTGTTCAAGGCAGGCGAGGCATTTTTGCGAAAAAAACGGGTAGAGGAACATGGAAAGCTCCGCCAGAATGCGGACGCATTGCTCTGAGCCCCAGGCATGGAGCAGTCCGGGCACAAACAAGCTGGCCCATGTAAAGTTGTAGGTCATAGGCAATAGAAAAGGAATAGCTGCGGGACCCTCCGACTGAAGCGTTTCAAGCACAGGCGCAAGCGCCAGTCTTCTAGCTTCGAACCCTTCTTCCTGCTTTCCCGGAAAGCGCTTAAGATCATTTGCCGCCAGGAGCTTTTTGACGGTTTTGGCGATTTGCGGCGAGGCGCCTCTGCCGGGTTGCGCGCCTGCAAAATCGCCGCGCGCGGAGAGCGGCGAGGCGCCGACATCTGCCGGGTACTGTTCCCGCCAGGCGCACGCGCGTTGGGCGATCCAGAATCTTTCGAGCCATGTGGAGGGTGCATAAAAGTGAACGTGCAGGTCCCTGTCTACCCCCTCACGCTTGTGGCGGCCGTTTTCCTCAAAGAATCGCTTCTCCTCGACGGCAGCCTGCCATCTTTCTCGCGCAATCCGGAATGCGGCGTCATAATCACCGAGGGCAAGACACGAGTTTAACAGAATATCATGTAATCTGTCGTCTTCCGGGAAAGTCTCAATTTGTTTTCTTGCAAACTGGCCGGCACGTTCGTATTCCTGCGAAAAAATAAGCTCGAAACCCTTCAGGACTTCCTTCTCGAGCTTTTCGCGGGCCTTGGCCTGTTTTTCCATTTGCTCCAACTGTTCTTTGGGTATCAGCCTGCGGGCTTCTTCATGCCCCGGCATGCAGCACTTCTTGTATTTTTTTTCCGAACCACATGGGCACGGGTCATTTCGATTGGTTTTAGACAAAGTAAAGCAGCCGGCCATGGCAGCCTCGCGCAACGAAGCCTGATAACCGCTCATCATTTTGTCGAGCTGCGTTCTGCTGATGCCGTATTTTGTGCAAACCAGGTCGGGATCGCCTCCCTGGATCATCTCATGGACGGCTTGGAGGGGATTCAACACACCTTTTCCCGAAGTGATGGGGTTATCTTCCATTCAGTTTCCCTTTCGATCTTGGCGCTGAAGCCAATTAGTGCGCCCAGGGGCGCAGCCGGCGTAATCCTTAACAGTTTACGCCGGATAAGTCAAAAGGCCGTTTATGGTGCATGAAAATCGGACTTTTTGGCAACCGTTCGATTTACTTGACGTAAAGCGCAAGAATGAAGTAACCTTTATAAGAGTTGTTGTCATTTGAGTACCTTGAACTGAGTGGAGAAGATAAGATGCTCTGTGGCGAGAACGCCGAAGGGCTGTCCGCAAGCCTGGAAGACTATCTCGAGGTGATCTTCCATCTCGAGCAGTCCAACCGTGTCGCAAGGGCCAAGGATATCGCCGACCAGATGAACGTGCAGCGCGCCTCAGTTACTGGCGCGCTCAAGGCCCTCGCAGGGCGGAGTCTTATCAATTACAGCCCCTACAGCTTTATCACTCTTACACCTTCCGGGCGCGAAGTGGCGCGGGAGGTGATTCGCCGTCACAGAGTGCTTAAAGAGTTCTTTATGAATACCCTGCAACTCGGTGCTGAAGATGCCGAAGCCAACGCGTGCCGCATCGAACATGCCATCGATCCGACGGCTATCGAGCGCCTGGTGCGATTCCTCGAATTCATGAGCATCTGCCCCAGGACGGGCGCTGACTGGTTCGACGCATTTGCCCGCTTTTGCAAGACCGGCCTTCGGACATCGGACTGCCAGGCATGTTTGAAACTTTGCGTAGAGCGTATGCAGGCCGAGCGCCCCGCAGACCCTGTGGATTAGAAGCCATGTGAGCGGGTTCCGCGAGACGTGGGGATCTAGTTCCGATATCTTTTGCCAGACCATAAACCGGGTAAATTAATGGGACTCAAGCCCAGAATTCTTCTTGCCGACGACGAACCTCTTACGCTGGAACTGGTCGTTGAGCGTCTCCAAGTCGAAGGATACGAGGTGGAGGTAGTATCCTGCGGGGAAGATGCTATTGAGGCAGCAAGAAACAGCAGCTTCAAACTGGTCCTCACCGATCTTTCGATGCCCGGCATGGGCGGGATGGAAGTCCTGACGCACTTTGTCAAGCATCATCCGGAAATGCCGGTGATCGTGCTTACCGGGTTTGGAACTATCGAAACTGCTGTCGAAGCAATAAAGCTCGGTGCCTACGATTACCTCTCAAAGCCTTCAAATCCCGACGAGATTGTCCTCACATTGAAAAGGGCCATTGAGCATAAAGACCTCAAGGAAGAAAACGTTGCGCTGCGCTCTCAAATCCTCGAACAACATAGACCCGACAGACTTATTGGCCAAAGCTCGGCGATCCACCACCTCCATCGCATAATAAAGAGGGTTTCAAAGACCGATTCAACGGTGCTCATAACCGGGGAAAGCGGGACGGGAAAAGAACTTGTCGCAAACGCCATTCATTACCAAAGCCCGCGCAGGGACATGCCTTTCGTGCCAATCAACTGCGGGGCCATTCCGGAAGAGCTTCTGGAAAGCGAGCTTTTCGGCCACGAGAAGGGTGCGTTCACGGGCGCTTTCAAGGAAAGGCGGGGCCGCTTCGAACTTGCCAACAAGGGTACGGTCTTTCTGGATGAAATCGGGGAGATGAGCCCGAAGCTCCAGGTCAAACTTCTTCGCTTCATTCAGGAAACCAAATTCCAGAGGGTCGGCGGATCGAGAACGGTTGAAGTCGATGTCCGCATTTTGGCCGCAACCAATAAGGATTTGGAGCGTGCGGTCGCTGAAAACCAATTCCGGGAGGACCTGTTCTACCGCCTGAACGTGATTCCCATCCATGTCCCTCCCCTGAGAGAGCGTGCAGGCGACATTGCGCTTCTGATCCAATATTTTCTCAAACAGCATTGCCTGAAGAAAAACATTCCCCAGAAGCTTTTGTCCGAGGCCGCCGTTGAAAGCCTCGAGCACTACGACTGGCCCGGCAATGTCCGAGAGCTTGAAAATGTCATCGAACGCCTTGTGATCCTTACCGACACCGATGAAATACAGTTCATGGATTTGCCAAAAAGAATGCAGTCCGTAGTGCAGCCGCCGGAGGCAACACATATCGAACTGGGGCAGGATGGGATAAACCTGAAGGAAACGCTCGACAGCCTCGAAAACCGGTTGATTGCCGACGCGCTGCAAAGGGCCGGCGGGGTAAAGAACAAAGCCGCCAAGTTACTCGGGCTAAACCGGACAACACTGATCGAAAAGATGAAGAAGAAACAAATCGATTTCCCGTCCAACAGCCTTCTTTGAACTTGTTTTGCCGCCCACCCGTAATGGCGCTTTTCCATTATACAATTTACATGAACTCTGTGAGCCCTAATCTCGGTCTTTCGGTTTCCACTCCCTCGCAAGGCGCTGGGCTTCGGCAATCTGGGCTGGCGTCATTTTCTGGGCGAGACTGTCTTTGAAATCTTCTGCATAATCTTCTGCATACGTATCATCTCCGTGTGCTGCCGCCAAAGCAAACCACATATACGCCTGTATGAAATCCTGCTCCACATTGTTACCGTCGGCGTACGCCCAGGCTAATTCAAATTGTGCCTGGTCATCTCCCTGCTCAGCCGCCTTGCGGTACCATTTGACGGCTTCGGCATGATCCTTTGGCACGCCTTGACCGTTGGCGTAAAGTCCCCCCAGTTCACGTTGGGCAGGAGGAAATCCCTGCTCAGCCGCCTTGCGGAACCATTTGACGGCCTCGCCATAATCCTGCTCCACACCATTGCCGTCGGCGTACGCCCAGGCCAATTCAAATCGTGCTTCATCATCTCCTTGCTCAGCCGCCTTGCGGAACCATTTGACGGCCTCGGCATAATCCTGTGGCACGCCTTGACCTGCCAGGTACATAAGTCCCAAAATATATTGCGCCTCAGCCTGTCCCTGGTCCGCCAAAGGCTTAAACTCTTTATAAGCCCTGGCATAATCGCCTCTGTCATAAGCCGCCTTACCGTCTTTGAAACCGGCATGAGCAAGCACGGCGAATCCGGCCAGTACAGCGATAAAAAGCAGCGATTTGAATTTTGTCATTTCACTTCCTCAATTTGGCGGGCATCAATGAGAAAGGGGCACGGCAGGTAAACTTAATACAACATAATAGTACAGTACCATTCTGGTTTCGGAAGAATATTTTTGTACAGAATGAACAGTGCAATCGCGCGCATGACACAATGACTCTTGCACGGAGCCGGGCGGGAACATGGCTTTAAAGCCTCTTCTGATGCGTCGTATGCGGGCTTTTCGGTATGAGAACGGCTTAACCAACCGTGCGTGAATTGTTCAATTTGACAGAGCGAGGGGCCAAAATCGTTCCACCCTGAATTAGCGGAGTCCCTTAGCTCTAGGTATACTGTATTTTCGTAATGTTTTATGATAACAAGATGGTTGCAAAAAATAACAAGGGAGGAATAAAAAATAAACAAGAAAGGAAAACGAAAATCTTCCAAAATAAATGTTGACGTGCAGATAGAACTATGGTAAGAGTCCAAAACGCAGGGAGGTTTCCACTATGAGTGATCCATTGTTGGACAAAGTCGGGAAGCGGCTTGGCAATCTGTCTGATATCCCAGAGGAGTTACGCAAGCAGCTTCAAGCCACCAAGACTGACGAGTTTGAACGTCAGATATTGGAGGTTCTGTCGGACCTGGAGGGCATAGGGAATATTGATGAAATTCTTGTCGGACTTTATAGACGATTTGGCATCGTGCAGCAGCGGGCTTTTTTATCGAATAAACTGTACAGAATGACCACGTCTGGACATTTAAGGTCGGTGAAGGGGAAAAGAGGGGTTTATCAGAAGGATTAATTGCATTGCGGAGCGGAATATGCTAAAAACATTAAAGCCAGTCAGGCTAGGACTGGCTTTAACGGGGACAGAAAACCTGCCCTACTGATTTCTCAGTGGATTTCAGTTTAGTGGGTCCCCTCCATAAAGTCAACAGGATGTGCTTGTTTTCGGCACATTCTTCTTCCCCTGCGGCTCAAGGAGGGCCAAAAAATCATGTCAGCGAATAATGTACCTGAAAAACCTGGCGCTTATCAGCTCAAAAAGGCTGGCACCGTTATTTATGTCGGTTCAGCCGACAACCTTCTGAAACGGTACAACGAATGGGGGACCAATCCTGACAATGACTGTGTCAAGCGAGAAGGCTGGGATAATTTTACCTGGCAGGCAACTGTCTCCTTAAAGGAGGCGAGGGCGCTTGAACTGCAATGGTACAATGCATTCAAACCAAAATGTAATCTGGTTACGCCGCCCGGCAAATGATTTTATGACAGTAGGGCAATTACATGATGCAATTGCCCTACTTCTGACGTGCATTATGACTAATATTTTTAGGAGCAATATCATGGCAAAACCACGTAAGCCAAGCGATAAAAATCTCTCCAGGGCCGGCAAAGATATGCATAATAAAAATCCCAAGGTGCGGAAAGAAGCGGCGGAAGTTCTGGCTTTAGAACCCCGCAAAAAACGGCCAAAGAGCTAATAGAATAAATATTTAGGCGGGTTCGCCATAGCGCCTGGGTTACTCGAAAAAAGCCGGCCCGCCGTGAACGTTCCATTCCCTTTCTAAGAAGGTCCATAATGGACTTCCTCAACTGGCGCCTCTTTTCCCAGTAGGCATAAGTTAAATCTGGTCTTGCGTGTTAAAAGGGAGTAGTCAACGCTTTCGGGGGGGATACCCGTTGGGATCTTGGGGGGTCTCGATCAATATGCGAATAATTATCTACTCACTGGCCTTGCCATGAAGGAACGAGAGTCTAAAACAGCTGGCGGACTTCGAAGGTTGGGGTGCATGCACGCTAGAGGTTTCGGCTTTCGCTCAAGAGCCAAAGTAACCTTTCATCACATATCGTCACGCGCTGTATCCCTGTAAGCGGAAAAATAAAATGAGAATTTTGGAAAAATAGAATGAGAAATTTAGCAAAAACGCGGGGGAAAGGTCAACGGAGAAACCTGTAGCGTCCTGTTCTGAGCAGCTTTGAGATGACCTATTTGGCGGGGTATTATGTACCAGTAAAAGTGCTCGGTCGAGCTTCACGTCCAGATGCCCGCGATTAGGCAATGGACGCATTACTGAGTTCTAGTTTAAACCTCCCGAAAGGAGGATGCGCCGCTCGTGGCGCACGGCCCTGTAGTACTTGGCGATTGCTGTATGAGAAAGCCTTGCGCCTCGAAGCCTGACTAGCCCCGATGCCGCGTGCAGGGTCAGCGAGGAGGCGTCCAGGCCCGCAATAATTTCGTCCTGAAGATCGTGCGGCAGCCTTTGAAAATGGCCTCTGTAGCTTGTGGAAGCGCTCTGAATAAGGTCTCGATGGTTTATCGCTAAGATTTGTGCTGCCGACATAGGGGACCTCCCGTAACCTTTAGATCAAGCCTTTAGATGTTGGAGCCTCTCCCCTCAGTCAGATCCGGTGTCAAATCCTTTCTATAATCGCAATCCCCTTAGGTAGGGCATAAGCCCGATGCCGAAGACCACGCTGAGCAGATCGGCGCACGCTCCCTGGTCTTCGATCCATTCGAGGGCCGACCGTTGTGCAACCTCGAAGTCGCCGCAGCTTTTGCAAGAAAACCCTGCCCATCCTTTGGAAAGGGCCACATCCAAACAATCGGCATAGCTATTACAAAAGACATTTCTGCTTACCCTTCGTGGTTCGTCCACCGCGCGCGCCCGAGTCGGATTCATTGATTGACATTTCCCGTTTGGGTTGACTATTATTTGCGCGCGCTGCGATATCTATTCCCAGGGAGCCACCTTCGCCGGGTGGCCTTCCTGTTTATAGGCAGATTTAAATTTTGCCCTTCCTGTCGCCTTTCTGACCCATCCCCCCATGATTCATCGTCTTGGGAAGAGGGCCGCTGAAAAGCCCCAATAAGGCCCTCCCTAAACGAGTCAACATGTTTACATCTTTCCGCCTGACTTTGGCCCCTGCCGATGGAATATTGCAAGCAGATGGTCGGGCTGGGCCGTGCCCCAATAGCCGAACCGGACGCCGCGCCCTGTACGGAGGGTGAGGGCTCATAATACCTCATAGATCGTGCTCCCATGCGAATAACAATTGAGTTGGCAAGGCGGAGGGTCAGGCGGAAAAGGGGATGCCGTGCCCTTCCCCACATGCGCAGCAACCTTGCCCAACAGCCCTGCTGCACCGGGCAACAAAGGTCCAATCTAATGGTTAGCCGGGCGGTCTTAGGCACGGAAAGGGCGGAGGACCCCATTCCAGACTGCGCCAACCCGGCCTGAAGCCCTGGCGCGCCGGGCAACGATAATCAGGATACATAAAACGCGACACAATCCCGCGCCAGGCCAGGATTTTCCAACTGGACGCGCCGGTAAGCCTCCGAAAAGCTGATATCCTCTCGCGCGGCTTTGGCCTCAGCCAAAGCATTCAGGCGTGCAATCGGGCTTCCCTCGCTATGGGTCCGGATGGTCGGGTAGTAGGCGCGGGCCAGCTCCGGGTGGTCGATCTGCACCAGGCGAAAGGCTTCGGCGTAAGAAATTCCGTCCTTGCGTTCCTTGGCCTCGGCCAGGGCCGCGAACTGCTCCTGTACACTCATGGGCGGTTTAGTCCTTAACAGCTCCTCACAAATGGCCAGGGGGCTCATGCGCCTGGCGTCAGGGAGCAGAATCAGATGATCCGCCTGGAGATCGCACCAGTTGAGCATGGCGATAACCTGAGCCCTTTGGGTTGCCAGAATTCGGCCGTCCTGGATCAAATCCTCCACGAACCTCTCTCTCTCGGGACCTCTTCTCATTCATTCCTCCTCAAAACGCATCTGCGTCGAGCATGCGTTAGCCCTGGATGGTGTCCGGATGTACCAGCACGCCGACCACATGGGGAGCTACGCCGCTATTCACAGCTATGCCGATGACATTCATATCCTCGCCGGGGGAAGGGTCGGCCGTTATCCCGCACCCATTCTCGTCGGAAGTGATCCAATCGCCCCGGTTTACCGAACCGGAAATCGTGACCTGCGAAATTCCATCCATAGCGACTCTGACGCGCATCTCTGCGGCATTGACGGCATATTGGAATACGCCTATGAGGCGCTGATTGCCAGAACTGGCCATTTGAAAATGGTCATCATCCGCGCCAAAAGTCGCAATCGTATATGCGCCTATGGGCGCTGCGCTGAGAACCTCCTTTTGAAGCATGCCTTCCGTGCGGCCGATCATTTGTCCCTCCATTTGAAAGGGTAATTGAAGATGTGAAAAGAACTAAAATTCCCACTTTTGGGGTCCGACTCGCGCGCGATCGCGCCGCCGGCAGATAACGTCTTGAATGGTGTTGCCCACTTTTGGCGTCATTTTTCCCACTTTCACTGTTTTATCGTCCCGTTAGCCTGAAGATGTTTGATGTATGCAGGGAGGGCCGCGAGTGCCTCCTTATGAGATTTTCCTTTGTTCCTTAGAGTGGCGTAGGCAGTCAATGAGTCCTTATAGGATTTGGAGCCTGAGCCGCCACTGAGGCCGTTTATCCCCTCCATCATATTGAGAGGGGTTTCGTTTATCCCATAATGCTCCAGGGCACCCTGGATCTTGACGGTCCAGTTCGCAATCAGGGCTCGGTCTTCGAAATACTTTTGGGTCAACTGATCGAGGAGCGACTTGAACCGGGCGACAACCAGAGGATCGAGCCTGGTCCAGGAAGAATTCGGGGCATTCAAGAATGCTAATTGCTGCTCGATGGGCGCATTCCGGATCTCTTCGCCCATGTCCCGAGCCCAGGATTGAACCGCGCAAAGCAGGCAAGCAATAACGATGAGTGTTTGCATGGTAAACCTTGACATGGAATGCATCTGTAGATCTCCTTTCCGGCCTTCTTCAGTCGTGCTCGAAAAAACTCGTGGGCATGAAGCGGCCGCGTTTAAGGTTAATCGTGGTTTTTGCATCCGGGTCGCTTGTCGATGAGGTCACGCGCCCGTTCTGGTCGATGGAAATATTCTGAGTGATGTTGACCTGCGGATGTACTTTCAGCGACTCCACGAATCGTGACATCTGTTCCGAGTAGCTATGTTCGGGATGAGGAAGAGCAGAACTCATATTCCCGCCGACCTGGCCCTTGTCCTTCCTGAGCGCCTGTTTAATTAGGGCTGCGTCGGGATCTTCCCATTGGATGCTGCTGTCCAGAGGGTCATTCGGCGAAGGGGGCAGCTCGCCGGTCTTTTCGTAATGCTCCATAACGGATGAGTGCATCCACCATGTAAGCGCCCCCAGTGCCGTCACCAAGCTCGCGACAGCGCTTGCAGCCGCCGTTGCCCCCGTTGCAATAGCAGCCACGCCTGCTTCAAGAGGCGCTGCGGCCGCAGCCGCCACCCTCGCGCCGGTTGCAAAGGCACCCAGAACTCGCGTGAATGAAATTATACCCTGGACGATCCGGATCGATCCCCATACCGCCCCAAAAGCCATTAGAGCCACCACCCCCTTGGTCACGTCCTTCGTCAGCTCCCTGTGCTCCTTTGCGAAAGAGTCGAGCGCCCCGATAACGTCATTGATCTGCTTGACTAATGGCGTGAGACTTTTCAGCAACGGATCGAAGGCATCCGCGACAAGTGTCTTGGTCGAACCAAGCAATGCCTCGACGTTTCTGCCAAAGTCCCTCGTGGCGATATTCACTTTCTCCTGGATGGAGTACGATTTTTCGGCCTCGGCTGCCACATCCTGATATGACCCCTCGCCTCTCTTACTGAGAGCAAAGGCCATAAACTCGCCGCGCCCCTCAAATATTTTCTTAAAGAGATCGTTGAATTCCTCCTCTGTAAAGGTGGGATGCTTGCTTTCGAGGTCGGCCCTGAATCGCTGCAGCTCCTGAATGATCTGGAGAAAAGGCTTCCTCTTGCCACGCCGATCATAAAAAGAAAGTCCAGCCTCCTCCAACGCTTCTTTTTCCTTTGCCGTCGCACCGCTCAGGCGGTGGCCAAATTCCATGAGGCGCTCGCCCGCCTTGGCTGCGTCCCCGGTCTGCTTGGCATATGCCCCCATAGCTGTGAACGCCTCTTTATAAGTGAGGCCTAACATCTTTGCCTCCGGGCCTCCTTCGCGCAGCGCGGTTGCCTGCAATCCAATATGCAGGGGAGTAGTCGTCCCGACCTTCTGCATGAAATCTGCCATCTTGCCAAGCTCGTCACCCTTCGCCCCAAATATATTGGCCCCGGCCGATATTGCTTCGGCAGCCTCCACAGTGCTGACTTTCCCTATGCTTGCCAGGGCGCCTACGGAATAGAGAGCGCCCGTTTCGGATGCCAGCTCTTGATATTTCATGCCGCTTTGCGTCAGCGTGACTGCCGCGTCGACCATTTCCTTTTGGCCAAATGGAAAGAGGAGCTGCACCTTGGCCGCCGTATCGCGGACTTTTTCAAGCTGCTTGTGGAACTCGGCGGCATTCTGCCCCGTGCGGCCCATAGACATCTCCAGGGTGGACATGGCCTCTTCCATATCAGAACTAACCTTGACGCCCTTCTCCAATCCCTTGACGGCATACCAGGAGGCCGCGAGGGCTTTGAGACCGGCCTGCGTGTGCGATACCATGTCCTCGAAGTCCCGCCTGACCTTTTGGGCGGCTGTGCCGAGGCCAAGAATTCTATTCTCAAGCCCGCGCAAGATACCGGCAGTGGCATCAACTGCGGTGAAGGTGAGTGCCAGTTTCATGGTGTTGCTGGGCATATTGCTTATTCCTTTTGCGGCGAGAGGGGCGCGGAGCCTTTATCCTTGGCCGGTCTTTTCACGAGATACCTTTTGTTGGGCTTCTCGGGGCTGGTCATCTCCGACCAGGCATCAAGGTATTCGGACGCCTCGTACAGCGGCATATCAAGAACCATCTCCACCGGAAACCGTATCTTCAGAAGCGCCAGGACCAGCTTTCTCACCTGGCGTATCCGTTCTTGCGGCGATGTCGGGCTCGCCTTTTTCTCCAGCGATTTCGGCATCGTCACGAAACGACTCCAGGCGCGATGCCAAGGTGTCCTTCACTGTTATTATGGTCCCCATGTCCTTATCTAGCATTTCCAACAGCACGTCTACGGAGACCGGGGCGATATCGCCGATGTAGAGAATTTGCTTTGCGGTCAGGCACAGACTGAAAAAAATATCATCTTTGAGGCTCTCCATGCCCTGCTCGCGGGCGACCTCCAGGGTATCTTTCACGAGGCGCGGCCGGATCTCGAAGTCGCGATGCCTTACGCCGTCTTGTAGAATGCCGAAAGGTAAGGTCCCTTTTTCGGTTATATAATCCACTACGTCCCTCCCGAGTTTGTTTGTGTTTGTTTGTGTTTGTCAACTGCCGTAGGCGCGAGGGGCGGCTTTCGGCCTTATCCTCAGCGGTTACTGAGTGGGCAATTCGGCCGCGATCCGGAGCCCCTATTGTGGATCGGTGGGGAGGTTGCAGCCTCCCCGCCGCCCCCGCGCTCGGTTAATCGGCGTCGTCCATCTCCGCGCTTTTGATAATTCCAAGACGGCCTGCGCGGTAATGGTCCTCGGGGCTTTCCAGGGTTACTTGTTCGCCTGGTTTATACTCGCTTCCGTCCGGCTTCCGTGGCAAAAACTCGGTCCCGTCTGGGTGTCGCTGCTCTTGTACTACAAACTTTTCAGCCATTGATTAACCTTTCTAAGTTTAAACGGTTAGCAATTCTCGCCTGGACCCGGCGAGCCTCTTCGATTTCGGCCTCCACGTGGGTAACGCTGAGGGGCTCCCTCAATCCCGCCCTTTCGCCCTTTACCAGTTTGATCCGGTCGGAGATGGGCTTCGAGGCGCTGTTGATTCCTTCTCGTGCGCAGAGTTCATCCATCTTAGCTGCGAAGACGCGTTGGGCGCTTTGCTCCAGCCTCCCGAAGGCAGGGCCATTGGTTCGCATTTTGTCCCACCACCCAAGGTAAGCCATTTGGGCCAGGGCGGCGGAGGCCATAGCTTCCAGATAAGCATCCAGCAGCTCCTGCTCTTGGCGCTCCAATGAAACGACTTGGCCTGACAATTCAGCAGTGCGCGCGCGCGTATCCGCCTGCATGCTCCCAAGGATCTGCTGGACCAATTCGGCGCTCTTGGCTTTGCAGGCGGCGACTGTGCTATTAAGTTCAGTAACCGTTTGCGCCGCCGACCGAACGTCGGTGCTTGCAGGAGCGATTGCTTCAGGCTTTAGGAGGGCCTCGATGCGCTTCTTCTGCAACGCCTTCAGCTTAACGTGGGCGGCCTTCTCATCGGCTGCAAACTGCGCTGTAATCCCTTCCAGTTTTAGAATCTCGGAAATGAGAGCCTGTGTGGCCCGGCTGGGTGAAACTGGCATTAGAAGATCCTCCTCTTGGCATGCGTCAGTGACGCCTCGATTGCGTCCTGCATCGCGGCCCCGCCCAGGGCCAGGTATGTTTGCATACGGGCCACGGCGCTTTCACTTGCCGCATCGAGGGCCGCAAAGGTAAGGGACATCTTCGCGGCGTGGGGCAATGTGAATAGCTGGCGCGCCCGCTCGCCTTGCTGGCGCAAGAAGTTCACGTTAAAACTTTCAATCACTCGCACGTCCTCCCTCCTCATTCATGAAAAATTATGGCTTTTAGCTTTCTGCCGTGGTGCCCTTCGCATGCCGCTTTATGGCTGCATCCATGCGCTTTACTGCCTCCCTCGCTTTAAGAAAGGAGGGCATATCGATAACTCCGACGACTTCGCTAATGTCCCGTACTGCCGTTTCTACAAGCCCCAGAATCGAAGCCAATCCATCGATAGCATCCCCCGTAAGTGCGACAGGTGAGTCGGGCGGCCAAGTCATGGCCTCTTGAAGAAAGGCCAGGATGCGTGCGCAACTGTCCAATCCCTCGCTCGGGTTAAGCCTCGGGTCATAAAGTCCATGCTGATAACGTGTGCTCATTTGCCGTGTCTCCCTCTGCACCTGATGTGTGCCTCAAAAAAAGAGGGGCTGAAGATCCAATGGAAGCCCGCAGCTTCCAGATCGACAGCCCCTCGTCTACTGTCGGCCTCGATCTTTTTGCACCGGCAGGGCATCGAGGAATGCCTTTTCGGCGGCCAAACCTAGCCGGTGCAAACCGTGTTCCCCCTCTTTAGCTTTCTCCTGTTTTGGAAGACTTCACCTCATTTTATTACACTGAGTCCGCGTTTTTTCCTCTTTGGTTTTGGATCATCCGGCTCGAGCTCAACTCCCAGTTTTTTTACCTGCTCATTGAAGACATCATACACCCCGGCCTCCATGCCGTTAGCGGATATGAGAAGTGATCGAAAGCCTCTCTGATCTCTTTTAACGCGGATGCCACTACTTCTTTGCTGAGCGGACTTTCTATCTCGGCCATATTACGCCACCTTCTTTCTGTTCTGGAAGATGATTAACGCCTGAAGCACTTTCCAGGTCTGGTCTGTCGTACACCAGCGAAGCCTGTCAACGCCGAACATTTTCTTAGCAACCCTGTCGCCATAAGACCAGGGCATGTTAAGGTCCGCAAGAATGGCCTCGATCTTGGAAAGCATCGGCTGTTTCTCTTTGGGCAGGCCGGCACGCATACCGGATGATTTTTTCGAGCCGCCCAACGGCTTGAAGCCGCACGCCCTGAGCTTGTCCATAAGCTCATCGAACTTTTGATAGTCGAGTTCCGTGGAAGATGAGACGCCAACGCTCGCCAAGAGCCCCCTGTATTCGTCTTCGCTCAGGCTTAGCTGCGACTTCGCCACGTGGATCAATGCCCTCGCCTTTCTCCCGATTGGTTGTAGTGTCATAATCGTGTCCTCCTTTTCGTGCTGGTTCCTTTTCGTGTCCATGCTCAATCCGGCAGATCCCCGACAGCTCCTTCCAGCCGGGAAAATGCCCTTCTGATTTCATCCAGAATCGCTGTCACCTCCTCTCCTTTTCTCTTGCGTAAATTACGAAGCCTTTCGGCTTTCTTCTCGTCGAGCGGCATTTCGACCGGATCTTTGAGAAGCTGAAATCGACCGTTTCCGTGGTCCTTTGCGTACCCGATCCCGATTAGAAAGCTCAGCCATTCGCGGGCGTAATCAGCAGATACTTTTGCCGCCGCCTGCAACTCCTCTATGGTTATGCTGGCGCCACACTTCATCCTCATGCGGAAGTAATTCCACATGACCTTCTGTTTTGAGGGCTTCTGATTCGGTTTGCCCGCGTAGGCGTAGACGCCTCTGCTCACGCGTTGAATCTCTTTGGCCCTGACCAGTTCAAGGATCGTATTGTAGGCCCGCTTCTTGTCCTCGTAGGTCTGCACGCCAAGCTTTTCGGCCAGGTCAGAAGACGTGAAAGTTCTTCCCGCCGCTCGGAATTCCTGCGCGGCCGTTCTGACCTTGCCGGCGAAGGAGTCTCTCATGAAACCTTCTCCTGATTTTATGGCATTTAGCTGAGCGCCGTTGGCCCTAGCTGCGCGCCGTCTTGCCGTTGCCTGCGGAACCTTTGAGGCCGACCGTGACGGCGATCCGCGCCAGCTCCTCGTCGATTTCCTGCGTTCCCCTGGCGTTTGCAAATTGAACCAGGGCCAGGAGATCCCGCCTCACGATCCGAAAGTCCCCGCCGCTGTTCTTGTGCAGGATCAAAGCCACTTCTTTGCTGAGCTTCAGTCCCGCCGCCTCTCTGACATAGAAGATGATATCGCCCGGTGAGATTGGATCGAATTCGAGCAGTTGATACGTTCGACTCCAAACCCGCTTGTTTTCTTGCATTAGGCCCTTCAATTCCTCTTCGCCAAGAAGAATAAACGGGCAGGCCGTCGCATCGCTCAAATCAAGAATCACGTTCAGAAAGTCCTTGGGGAGCCTCTGAACCTCATCTATAAAAACCGGGCGATCAGTGCCACGGAGGCGCAGAACAACTTCAGAATAGCAGCGGCCCTTGCGCCCCGGCGGGGGCGTTATCCCCACCTCCAGGCACAGTGCCTGCATGAAGTCAAGGCCGCTATGCTTCCAGATCGAAGCCACCCGGAAGTATATGCAGTCATGATTGGCCGCATAGACTTGAGCGGTGAAGGTCTTCCCCCTTCCAGGAGGAGAGGCGACACAGCCGAGCCGACCTTCACCTTTGGCCAGGGCAAGACCGTCAAGCATTACCTCGAAATTCCTGACGTTCTTGGTGCTTACGAAAATGGGCTTGATCTGAATAGGCTCCATGTCCTCATGCTCCGTATTGATAGGCAACCCTGGTCTGGAACTGCTCGAAATGTACCTTGAGGCGCTTATATACGTCCGTGCGTTCAAACATGCTCATCCATGCCTTCTCTGACTTCGGCAGCTCGATTCCTTGCGCCTGAACCTCAAGAAGCGCCTCATAACGATCAGGGTCTGAAAGGGTCCTGGCCATTTCCCAGGGCGGGATTTCGCGCTTCGCGTGCGCTTCCTCAAGCTCCTGGAGAACTGCGTCCACGTCGGCATCTTCGGATTGGCTTAATTCTTGGGATTCTGCGGACGCGCCGGCCGGTGGGGATAACTGTTTGCGCGGATCGGAAGAAAGAGGCGCTTGCCCCTTCAAGCCAAGCTGGTCTTGCTGGAATTGAACTTCCGGACGGATGGTGTTTTCGAATAGCGCGCGAGCCGGGCCGAGAGTTTGTTTTTCAAGGCCCCTTTGAAGCGCGATTTCACCCTTCAGTACTTGCTTGTCCGTTTCGTCTCCGAAATGAGCGGCTGCCGGGTGGGTCTTATTTCTTGGTTCGGCAGTGCAGATGAAGTCGCCATCGAGGTCATAAACGAAGATCCGCGACTTGTCCTGCCAGTCAAAACGGACCAGGGCCGCTTGTAGCTGCCTCCCGTAAAGATCCGGATGATAATATTTGACATCACTGCCCGGCAGTTTGATCCCGTCGCGGGCTATGCGACTGACTTCGTGGGCCGACATCAGGATGCGTAATGCCGCTTCTTGCTCGGCGCTGAATCCGGGACCGCGCCCCTCCAAGAAGACTTCTTGCGTGGTCCGCCCGTTCAAGTGGCCCCGCTGTGGCCGGACTGCATATTCTTGATCTATCCAGGTTGCAATGGCGTGGTGAGCTTCCTCGATGGTGGGAATTGTGCCGCATGTATAATGATCGTGCAGAGCACGGTGGATTCTTTCCCCCCGCATAAGTCGAGGCGGCTTATCGGCGATTGATGCCCCAACAAATGAAAACGCCCTGCTCTCAAGCTCGGAAAAGGTTTTGAAGAAGCGCTCCACCGGCTTGCTCTCACCGTGGTACGGTCGAGCGTAAACAGACTGCATTCCGAGGCGCTCGAAGAGGCCGCTAAAGGCTTCCTGGCGAAAGTCTTTTACTCCAGAGAAAAACTTGCCTTTAAACGCTTTCCCGTTATCGAGATAGGCGATTCGAGGTATCTTTCCAAGACACAAAATGGCTCTGCGCATCGCGGTGGCAATGCTTTGAGTGTTCTCGGTCGGAGATATTTCCCAACCCAAAGGCATGCCGGAGCGGCCATCGAACCACACAACCCACATCATTCTTTTCGGTTTCCCCGTAAAGGAGTTTAAAATCTCGAAGTCAAGTATGTGGCCGTCCGCTATCAGAATGTCGCCGACTTGGACGCGATCCCAATCCCGCTCTATGTGGGGCAGGCAAGTATCATTGAGGGCCTTTTGGCCATGCCTGAAAAAAGTCCATGAATCGAAGTTCGATTTCTTGAATTCATTGAGGAAATTGACATAGGTTTTATCGGATTGTGGCGCCTCTATGTTCTCAAAACGCATCCGCGCCCGCGCCATCCTAACCACTTCCGAGAGCTTGGGCTTGTTCGGAGAAAGCGCAATGGCCACCAAGATCCGGCCCTGTTCAGGAGAAACGGAGCTTTGGCCCTTGCGGTGCTTGCCGCGATTATCGGCCAGGGCTAAGGGGTCTTTGGTGGCTTTGTGCTTGGAAAGCCAACGCTCCAGCGTCTGGAATGTGAGTTTACCTGTTACCTTAAAGAGATCGGTGTATGGGCCGAATTCCCCCTGGTTGTAATCCACTATAAACCGCTTCTTGGCCCGGAGTACTCCTCCCCTTTCTGCCGATGCTGCAAATTTGCGGTATTCCGCTATCGCGTTGGATCGAGCGGTGCAGGACTCGATCTCCTTTTGAGTCATTTTGAACGGGTCTATCGCGGTGGTTTCGGGGGGCGCCTGGCGCACAAGCGTATGCTCGGTGTTCGTAGCGACTTGAAGATCCTGCGGCGTGCGAGGTTTGGACATTGCAAATCCAAGTTAATCGTGTTGAGTTTTGAACGGGAGGAGCTTCCGGGGCGCCTTTTCGGTAGTCCAGCATTCCCGGTTTCTCTCGGCGTTCTTCTCCATTTCTTTCACTATTTTTTTGAGTTCTCGCTGCCTCTGCGTTCCGATTTCCACTTGGGTAATTAACAGTAATATCAACGCGCGAGCGTCCAGCTCTTCCCACTCTGACAGTTCGCCTATATCTGCTAGCAGTAGGAGAACTTCTTCCTTGTCGATCCCGTCACATTTGAAGGCGGCTAACAGAACCCCTTTCGCTTCCTCGCAATACTGTCTGATGGTTTTCATTCTTGCTGGCCTTTTTCAGTCCAAAGCACGTCGTAGGCCATTCCTAGGGCTAGGGCCATTGAACGCCTCACCTTATCAGAGGCAGGACGCCCGTTCACTGCGGCGCAGAGTCTGCCTACAGAAAACCCCGTTATTTTCGAAAGGTCTCTGTATGTAATGCGGCGCGCTCTCATGGCCTTGCGTGCGTAAATGAACTTAGCCATAATGGTTGACCTCTTTTGAGTTTTGTGTGATAAATGTCTGCCACAGACATTGTTCTCCATGTTTTTAAAGGACAAATAATCCAATGTCAAGAAAAATGTTTGTTTCGGACATGTTTTTTGGGGGTTAGGAATGTCGGAGGTTGGGGAGAGAATCAGAAAGCTGCGCCGTGAGTTGGATTTGACTCAACAATCTTTCGCTAAAGTTATGAGCATTAGCCGAAGCCATATCGCAAACCTTGAAACCGGAGGCAGTGAGCCGTCTGACCACCTGCTTTCTCTTATGTGCACAAGATTTGGAATCAGTTTTGATTGGTTGAAGCACGGCCAGGGTGATTCCTTGCTACGGCCCGACCTCGACGCAACCCAACAGGGTCTTCTTCGTCTATTTTTGGCCCGCGCTCCATTCAGATTGACACTCGGACAACTTCAGGCGTTCTCTAAATTCTACGATGAGGCTGCAAAGTATTTGGTCCACTCGCTTGGCATTTCATTGAAGGCCGACCCGGCTTTCTGTCCAATGGCATTGATTGAAGGACTACGCGAATTCTTGTCCAAGAGGGAAGGTGAGCCCTTTGAATCTGCCGAGAAGTTGCTTAAGAAATGCGAACCCCATGTTAAGGCTGAAGATGAGGCAGAGTTTTATATCTGATAATCTTTATTCTTTAATAATTTGTCGATTTGGGTTTTGAGGCGGGAATTTTACTCAACACGATGAGATATTGCTTTTTGCGCCACCTCCGAGATAATCAAGAGCTTATACCTGTCTTCGTAATCATTCTGCGCATTTCCGTTTTTCAGTCACCTGATCCCTATGCAGCGCCACTTTGCAGCCTTTGAATTTCTCATTTTATTTTTCCAAAACTGCCAGATTTAGGATTTTATTTTGGAAAGATAGAATGAGAATTTCGACCTATTTTTCTTAGATTCCCTGCCAACTTTTTACTCTTCTCTGGTCCTCTCTCACTTCCTCTAAAGGCCGTCCTGGTCTCATATTTCCACTATATACATCGCGCATCGGTGCCAGCGCCAGGCGCCCTCTTATCAGGCTTTTTCAGGGCTCATCAGGATTTCTCAGATTAAATTTCCACTCACAATCCCCATGTGTGGGGACAGAATGGGGATAAAATCAGAAGGAAAAGAAAATGCATACAGCTAAGCGACTGTAACCCCTTGATATCCCTGGCAGGCCAGGAGGGATTCGAACCCCCAACCCCCGGATTTGGAGTCCGATGCTCTAACCGTTAGAGCTACTGGCCTGCAGGAAGAAACCTTATAACTGGTTTGGCTTTTCGATGTAAAGGAAAAACAGAGGCGCAAGGCTGCTGGTGAATGTGCAAGATTGTTCAGCTCCAGGATGTCCGCTGACCGGCTGACCAATCGGCGCCGATTCCACGCCACACTATTATTTGTCCTCGAACTTTTACCCGCGAGGACAGTCGTCGTCCATCCGGAAACTCCGGATAGAACGCTGGCTGTTTCCGATTCGAAAAGGAGGCATTTTTCGTCCTGGCAAGGAAATCGAGGGGCTGCGCGGAGGCGTACATCGGTACCGCCTCGCGGGTGAGTGGGTGGGCTGTCGAGTTCCTGTCAGTGCCGCCGCCGAAGGCAGCGGCCAATCTGGCTGCGGCCCTGCCGCCCAGGGCGGAAAAGGACCCTTTCCGGACGGAAACAAGTTGGATGCCTCACCCCGGACCCGCGCATACACCCCGCTACGCTTCTTCCCCAATTCTGTTGCTTTGGGCAAAATTTACAAATGCACACAAATTAACGGCCACTTACTTTTTTTGTTTCACAAGCAGTCAATTTCGCGTATACTAAAATCGCTCAAAAGAGTTTTCCCAGTTCGTGCTGAAGCGCTGCGCAGATCAATCGACTCTTCCCTTCCAAATCCGGCTCAAAACCACTGTTGCGCTTTACAAACTGTTGATTACATTGCGCCAATAAGGCAAGCCGCGTAATTGTACTCGGAGCATGACGTGGCCATCAACCTGACCATGGAGATCCGATGAAAATCAAATACTGCAAGAAGTACGAAAAGTATGTCAGTGAACAACATTGTGAATTTTTTAATGATGGAAATTCCTGCGAGTTCTACAGTCAGACGAGCTGGCCAAGCATCAAAGATCTGCTCAGAGACGAAGACAGGCCTAAGTGGGACGCAAATGCCATAATAAAGCCGTTCAAATGCAACCTCATGGACAGGGAAAACACGCACCAGAGGAACCGCGCTCGACGCGCAGCAAAACGCGTGGGCATCTCCTCATAGCCGGGTCCCGTCCGGATTCGCTTAAATACGTCAAAAGAGTCCTTGTACGCTCTGATCAAAGCGAAGAGTGAAGCCTCACGCTCCCGATCCGTCTCGCGAAGCGAGACCTTGACACCACTTTCATTTTACTTCCTGATGCCCTTAACATTTGGCTTGCCTTCAAACGCACCACGGGTACTATCTTCACTGTCTGGAGGCAGGGTGCAAATTCATCCTTCCAACTTAGGGCTTGTCCGTAAATAAGCCTCTTAGGGATTGCGCCGGATTTTGAGACTGATTTGGTCGCGAAGATTGAGCAAAACCGCAGGCGTAGCTAGTGCCCATCCGGAAACTCCGGATGGAGCACTAGCGGTTTCCGTTCGAAAAGGAAGCATTTTTCGTCCTGGCAAGGAAATCGAGCGGTTGCGCGGAGGCGTACTTGGGTACCGCCTCGCGGAGCGTCGAGATCGGAGATCGAGCCCCCCGAAGCCTCTGCGGCCACCGCCGAAGGCAGTGGCCAAGTCGGCAGGCGGTCCCGGTTCCCAAGCCCTAGGACGGAAAAGGACCCTTTCCGGATGGAAAATAGCTGGCCTACGTCGAGGATTTTGCCATTGAGGACCGGCCAAAGCAGGCCAAAAGCCGGATGCGAGCGCAAAGGTTTTATTTACGGACAAGCCCTTAATTCGCTTTTCACCATTCCATAAAGCATGTGTTACGATAAATAAATTAGTCCCCGATCCGCATAGGACTCGAAGAACGACTTTTTTCCGAAAGCGAGCTCAGAGATGTTCAAAAAGTTACTCGTTGCAAACAGGGGCGAGATTGCTATCCGCATAATGCGCTCAGCCCAGGAGCTTGGAATAAAGACTGTGGCCGTCTACGAAGAGACGGACAAGACCGCTATGCATATAATGCGCGCCGATGAAGCCATTTGTATCGGAAGCGGCCCCAGGCGCGACTACCTCAACATCGAGCGTATCATACAGGCGGCTCAAAGCAGCCAGGCTGAAGCGATACACCCCGGTTACGGTTTTCTGGCCGAAAATCCGGCTTTTTCGAAGCAGTGCACGGAAGCCGGTCTGGTTTTTGTGGGCCCTCCCCCGCAGGTCATAATCGATATGGGCAGCAAGGTAATAGCCCGCAGGGTCATGGCGGAAGCAGGAATTCCTGCGATCCCCGGAACGCAGGTTCTCCCGGCGGGCGTGCAAGGAGAAGAGATCGCAACGGTTTTTGCCGAAAACCACCGCTTCCCGATAATGGTCAAAGCGGTCGCAGGGGGCGGAGGGCGCGGAATTCGAGTCGCTCAAAACATGGAAGAGTTGGTAAAATTCATCGAGGTAGGACGTTCGGAAGCCAAAATGGCGTTCGGCAACGATGAAGTTTACCTGGAAAAAGGCCTTACCAAACCCCGGCACATAGAAGTTCAGATTCTTGCCGACGGGCGTGGCAACGTCATTCATCTGGGGACCAGAAACTGTTCCATCCAGAGGCGCCACCAGAAGATGATCGAAATAGCGCCTGCTTTCCTGCCTGAAGAGCTTTCCAACACAATCTGCGATACGGCGGTGCGGGCCGCCCGCGCTTCCAATTATCTTAGCGCCGGGACAGTCGAATTTTTGCTGGACCAGGACGACAACTATTATTTCCTGGAGGTCAACACGAGGATCCAGGTAGAGCACACGGTCACCGAGATGGTGACGGGAATAGATATTGTGCGGGAGCAGCTTCTGGTCGCTGCAGGCCAACCCCTTTCAGTAGCTCAGAGCGACATATTCTTCAGGGGAACCGCCATCGAGTTGAGGATAACGGCGGAGGACCCTAAGGACAATTTCATGCCCAACCCCGGGCTGATCGAGATATACCAATCACCGGGCGGCCATGGAGTGCGTATGGACGGCGCAGTCTATCAGGGTTACGAAATCCCCCGGTTCTACGACTCGATGCTATGCAAACTCACCGTTTACGGCCATACCTGGAGGGAAGCCGTCAACCGGCTGCGCAGATGTCTCGACGGCTTTGTTATCGCGGGCGTAAAAACCACGATACCTTATTACAAACAAATAGTTACGGACCCTGATTTTATAGGGCAGAATTTCGACACCTCGTACATAGAAAAACATCCGCAACTTTTGAACTATCAGGAAGAAGTCCCGCCCATGGGCAAACTGGCCATTCTGGTGGCCGAAATAAATGCCTTGGGTTTTAACCCCTACGCGGAAGGTTAAAGGGGCCCCCTTTTGACATTAGAGCTGGTTGGAGTTTGAGTAGATGCCTGAGCGAGACAGAGTTTCACCACATATGCCGGCTGGCGAAATCCTTGATTTCCTACGCCACACCCCGGGGGTTTTTCTCACAAATAACGAGCGAGATGTTTCGCAATCGGATTTCAAGTGCCGGATCATGCCGCAGACGACCCTCAAGGTCGCTCCCTATCGTGACGCGGCCGGGTATTTCGGTTTTGAGATATTCGGCGGGGCCACTGTTCATATCGACCTGATGAAAAAGCAGATAAACCCGTTCGAGAAGTTGCGGCTGGTGCGCAAGGCCATGCCCAACACGCTCATCCAGGGCCTCTGCCGGGGAAGAAATTTATTCGGCTACAGGCCATACCCGGATAACGTGATCGAAATGACGGTCAGGCTTCTCTCCAAGTATATCGACATCTGGAGGATGTACGATTTTTTGAACCACATCCCGAACCTTGTCGTCGCGGCAAACGCAGTCAAGGAGGCAGGCAAGGTCCTTATGCCCTGTCTTTGTTTCAGCACGGGCGTCGGGCATACGGATGATTTCTACGTTCAGAAAGCCGAAGAGGTCCTGTCTCTTCTTGGCGAAAATATCATTCTTTGTATCAAGAACCATTCCGCCCTTGGTTCGCCTGCGCGTATCGCTAAACTTGTGCGCGCCATTAGAAAAAGCTTTCCGGACCTTCTCATCTCCTATCACGGCCACAATACGGACGGCAACGACCTCGCTCGCCTTATGGCTGCTGTCCAGGAAGGTGTGAAGGTGGTCGAGGTTGCCGATCACGGCTACGGCGGCATTTACAGCCAGGCCCCCGCGCTCAGCCTGATTCAAAACCTTCACGACTACGGTTTCAAGACCCCTGGGCTTAGCATCGCGCCTGTTCTGGACGCCTCCGATATCCTGCGGCTGGAGCGGCGGCTCTATGAAAAATTCACAAGCCCGTTTCAAGGCTTCGACCCGACCGTCAAAAGGCACAAGCTCCCGGGCGGCGCCCTAAGCCTTGCCCTGGAGCAGGCCGAAAAGGCGGGGCTCATGGAACGCTCCCACGAGGTTTTCAGTGAGCTCATCGAAGTGCGCAAGGAACTCGGAAACATCTGGGTAGTGACTCCGGGCAGCCAGATCCTGTGGTCAACCGCTCTTAGCAACGTACTCAACGGCCGCTACGAAAAACCCTCGGACGACCTCAAAAGGCTGCTCCTTAGACGCTACGGCCCGTTTCCTTTCTATGATCCACACGAGTGGATTTTCCAAAAGGTGCTTCAGAGCGGAAGAACGGATGGAAAAAGATGGGATGAAATCCTCGCAGATGAGGCCGGACTGCAGGAACTTGCCGACGAGGACCTCAAGGCCAGGCTTCTTCAACTCGAAGCGCAGATTAAGCGGCCCGCCACAGACGAGGAGCTTTGTATGTACTTGCAATTTCCGAGGGACGCCCTCGATTTCATCAAGTTCGAAGAGCGCTTCGGGCAGACTTGGCTCCTTCCACCGGATGTATGGTTCCGCAAGGGCGGGTTTCCAGACGGCGCCCGGATCTCGTTTGCCGATGAAACCGGCAAGACGCACAATATTGACCTGATATCGACACAGCGAACCCCAGACAGCGTCCAAACCTCTTTTCTGGTGGACTACCACTTTCAGACTTATACGACGCAGCTTTCAAAAAACAGGGCCGGGCAGAACTCATAAACATACATCGAAAAGCCTCCTGCGGACCCGATCAATAAGCGCTCAAATAAGAAACTGGACGTATGCGTGATTGCAATTTTTTAAGGTGTTTCAGAACCGCCGTGTTTCGCCCAGAAAGCTCAGCGCTTAAAAATTAGCCTCTTGGTTCAATCCTGTTAATCCTGTCAATCCTGTCAGAGCTTTTCTCTCCCTGAAAGCTCAGCGCTCAAGAAATAGCCTCTTGGGTCAATCCTGTTAATCCTGTCAAAGCTTCCCCCGCTGGCTTCACCACCTGTGCTGCTGCTCAAGTTTTCTCTTTACTTGCACGGGAGTTGAAAGTATTTCCAGACCTGACAGTACCTCAAGGACTGAAAGTATTTCCAGATATGAAAGTATTTCCAGATATGAAAGTATTTCCAGATATGAAAGTATTTCCGGAATGGATAGCCAAATAGATCTTTTTATGAACAACCTGGCGGTCGAACGCGGACTGAGCGTGAACACCATTGCCGCGTATTCCAGCGATCTGACGCATTTTCAAAATTATTTAAGAGAATCGGGCATTTCCCTTTGGCGAGAAGTTTCCCGCGCCACCATAAGCGGCTATATTCAGCAGTTGGGGGCCTTATTTTCGCCGCGTTCGCGCGCTCGCAGACTGGCCGCCTTACGGACATTTTTCAGGTTCTTGGAAAAAGGGGGTCTGATCGAGGGCAATCCTGCTTTATTGGTTGATTTCCCGAAACTGGGTCCGCAGTTGCCCAAGGCGCTTACTGCCGACCAAATCCAGGCTTTGCTGGCGCAGCCGGATTCGGCCACACTGCTTGGGCAGAGAGACAGGGCCATGTTCGAGCTGTTCTACGCCTGCGGCCTCAGGGTGAGCGAGCTGGCCGATTTGCAGTTGGGGCAGGTCGTCCTGCAGCCGGGTTATCTGACTGTGCGCGGAAAAGGCGAAAAAGAGCGCCTTGTGCCCATGGGCGAGCTTGCCGCCGATTGCCTCAAGACCTATCTGGAGGATGGGCGTCTTAGATTATTGAAGAAAGGTTTTATCCCCCAGGTTTTTATAAACACCAGGGGCGGGAGCATATCGAGGCAGGGCATCTGGAAGATAATTAAGACCAGGGCCCGAAAAGCGGGCATTACCGTAAACATCACCCCGCATATGCTCAGGCATTCGTTTGCGACGCACCTTCTGGAAAACGGGGCCGATCTGCGCTCGCTCCAGGTAATGCTCGGGCATGCGGATATCGCGACGACTCAGATATACACTCACGTCGCCAGAGAGCGGCTAAAAGAAATACACAGGAAATACCACCCCAGGCCTTGAGGGGCGTCTCGCCTATCGGGCCGCCGCGAGCGATGGTTGTTATCATACATTTGGAACGGAACTACTCCGGATGGAAGTCATCACTACCCACATAAACGCAGACTTCGACGCAATGGGATCAATGATTGCGGCCAGAAAGCTCTATCCCGGCGCCCTGCTGGTCTTTCCCGGTTCGCAGGAACGCACGCTACGCCAGTACTTCATAAAATCAACGGTCTACATTTACGGTTTCAAACGGCTTCGCGACATCGACCTGGAAGAGGTTACACGGCTCATCCTGGTCAACACGAGGCAGTCTTCCCGAATTGGCAAATTTGTCGATATCTTGAACAAACCGGGCCTTGAGGTGCACGTCTACGATCATCATCCGGACGCTGAGGATGATGTCAGGGCAGATGTGTCGATTGTGAAGAACTTTGGTTCCACGGTGACTCTTTTCTCCCAGTTGTTTATGGAGCGAGGCATAGAGGTTACGGCCGAGGAGGCCACCGTCATGAGCCTGGGTCTGTTCGAAGACACCGGATCGTTCACATTCAACAACACGACGCCGCAAGACTTTGAAGCCGCTGCCTTTCTGCTCAGGTGCGGGGCCGATTTGAACGTGGTCTCGGACATCGTTACTCAGGAACTTACGGCCGAACAGATCAACCTGCTCAATGAACTGATTCTTTCCGCAAAGAATTATAATTTTCACGGCGTGGAGGTGTGTCTTACCACGATTTCCGTCAACAGATACGTCGGCGATTTTGCCGTGCTGGTTCATAAGCTGCGCGATATCGAGAACCTGGACGTGGTATTCGCCCTGGCCCGCATGGATGACCGTGTTTACCTCGTTGCCAGAAGCCGTATCCCGGAGGTGAACGTAGGCGCGATCGCTTCGCTGTTCGGAGGCGGGGGACACGCAACCGCTGCTTCCGCCAGCATTAAGGACCTCACCCTGGTTCAGGCTGAAGCAAAGCTGCTCGAGATCCTTCGGGACCACATTCATCCCTATCCCACGGCTGAAACCCTTATGACGAGCCCGGCGGTCAATACGGAATCCGACGTGGAAATCGGCGAAGCTGAACTTACGATGGTGCGCTACAACATTAACGCCATGCCTGTAGTCAACCACGGGGTACTCACCGGGCTGATCACGCGCCAGGTGCTTGAAAAAGCGCTTTTCCACGGCCTCACCCAACAGACAGTGGCGGAGTTTATGAATACGGATGTCGCTTCCGTGGGGCCGAACGCCACCCTTCTTGAAATCCAGACTCATCTGGTTGAACGGCATCAGCGCATTCTGCCTGTAGTCGAAAACGGCAAAGTCATGGGGGTGATCACTCGCCGCGACCTGCTCGACTTCATGCTGGACGAACATAACGTTAACGGGAGGCTCTATGATGAGAGTTCTCTCGCACACTGGCCGAAGCGAAAAAATATCCAGCCGGTCCTCTTGGAACAGCTTCCGAAAAACATCATCGAAATGCTCAGGGAATTCGGCATGCTGGCCGAAAGCCTCGGGTTCCGCGCATATGCGGTGGGCGGCTTCGTGCGAGACCTGCTCCTGCACCACACTAATTTCGACATAGACATCGTTTTGGAGGGGGATGCCATTGAATTTGCAAGGGCTTTTGCCGAGAGGCAAGCGATAAAAGCCAAGCTGCACAAAAAATTCAACACCGCCATGCTCGTTTTTCCCGACGGACAGACCGTGGATGTAGCTTCGGCAAGATTCGAGTATTATCAGCACCCGGCGGCGCTGCCGATTGTCGAGTTCAGCTCTCTCAAGATGGACCTCTACCGGAGGGATTTTACGATAAACACTCTGGCCCTTGCGCTTAACCCGGAGGAGTTCGGCCAAATGATCGATTTTTTCAGCGGGCAGCGGGACATCAAGGAGAAAGTGATCAGGGTCCTGCACAACCTGAGTCTTATCGAAGACCCTACACGCATTCTGCGGGCCATTCGTTTTGAACAGCGGTTCGGCTTCAAGATTGGAAAGCAGACTGCGTCACTGATTCGAAACGCCGTGCATATGGACCTGATTCAAAAGCTGGGAGGCCATCGTTTTTTTCACGAGATCAAGCTCATTCTCGAAGAGGACGACCCCGTCCCAGAGCTTCGCAGAATGGGTGAATTCGGCGTGATGCCTGCTTTGTCCGCCTCAATTAACTTCGATAAGAAAATGGAGGCGCTTTTCGGCAGGCTCCGGGAGGTCATTTCCTGGTACCGGCTGAGCTTTCTGGACGAACCGCTGGAGCGATGGTGGGTCTATCTTCTGGGGCTTTTCTCAAATCTTGCCATGCAGGATGTGGAAGCCGCGTGCAACAGGCTTCTTTTAACGGCAAGCCAGCGTGATAGGCTGCTCTGGACGCTCGAAAACATCGGCAGGCTCCTTAAATCCTTTTCCCCGGATGTGTCCGGCAAAAAGCCCAGTGAAGTTTACCGCGCCCTTTTGCCGTTCAGGCCCGAGGAACTGCTTTTCCTGATGGGCAAAGCCGATAAGGAATCCGTGCGAAAGGCGGTCAGCCAATATTTTCAGCGGTACAGAAACACGCAAACCGAGCTTAAGGGAAAAGATCTAAAGGCGATGGGAATTCCCCCCGGCCCAATCTACCGCCAGTTGCTCGACGAGCTTCTGGATGCCAGGATCAATAGGCAGGTCAACAATCGTTCGGAGGAGTTTCGGTTCCTGGTGTCAATGCGGCCGGAATTCTTCGACGAAAAGGCCGGATCTGCTGATTGGAAAAACTTTTGCTGAATCCGTGCTGGGTTTTCATCAACGGGACCCGCAAAAGATTTCGAATTGGGCTGGATGAAGTACACAAATACTGATATATCCGCGCTCTGAGCGCCAACCAAACGAGGGGGTCCGGGGCTTCTATGCACGACATTCCGAAAATCGTCCTTTCCATAGTACCGCTGCTCTTTGCCATTATTCTCCACGAAGTTTCTCATGGCTGGGTCGCTGAGAAACTGGGGGACCCAACCGCCAGGATAATGGGGCGAATCACCCTTAATCCGATTTCGCATATCGACCCCATAGGCACGATTGTTCTTCCGGGAATTCTCCTACTCACAGGTTCGCACTTTCTTTTCGGCTGGGCCAAACCCGTGCCCGTCAATTTTGCAAATTTGCGGGGCGGCCGCAGGGACATGGCGCTGGTTGCGCTCTCCGGTCCCCTTAGCAATTGTCTGCTTGCAGTTCTGAGTTCAATTGTCTTTCATCTGACATTTGGCGACCCTACCGGTTCTGCGGGCATATCCGACAGGATAATCACTCCGATTCACATCATGGCGAATTACTCAGTCCTGTTCAACCTGGTGCTGATGGTGATAAATCTTCTTCCGATTCTTCCTCTCGATGGCGGCAGGATCGTTGCGGGACTGGCCCCCGTGCACATCGCAATGTCAATGGAGCGGCTGGAAAGATACGGAATGCTCATTGTGCTGCTGCTGATCGCTTCGGGAGCATGGAGTTATGTAGTGAGTCCCGTTATATACATATTCTGGCGAATCTTGATGTAGCCTTGTCCGCATACCCGATTTTTCGCGGGACACCTCGCGGAGCGTCGAGAACTTGGATGTGCCACCGCCGGCGGCAGTGGCCAAGTCGGCTGGCGGTCCCACCGCCTCGCGGAGCGTGGACTAAATAGTGTCCATCTGGAAACTCTGGATGAACTTGCAGTTTCCGACCCGGAAAGGAGGGATTTTTCGTTCTGGCTAGGAAATCAAGGGGTTGCGCGGAGGCGTACATCTGTACGCCGCACAAGTAAGCCCGAAGATTGACGCCGCCAGGGCGGAAAAGGACCCTTTCAGGGTCGGAAACTAAATAAGAAGCAAAGGAGATAAGGCCTGTTATGGCGGAACGGAAAAGAATACTAAGCGGCATGCGCCCAACCGGGCGCCTTCATCTGGGCAATCTTCACGGCGCTCTGGAAAACTGGGTTCAGCTTCAGAATCAGTACGATTGTTATTTTTTTGTTGCCGACTGGCACGCTCTCACCACCGACTACGCCTCTCCGGAAGCAATCCGCGAAAACACCTGGGATATGTTCCTGGACTGGTTAAGCGCCGGGCTTGACCCAAAACTCTGTACCATGTTCATCCAGTCAGACATAAAGGAGCATGCGGAACTCTATCTTCTGCTCGGGATGATAACACCCCTGCCCTGGCTCGAGCGCAATCCAACCTACAAAGAGCAACAGCAACAGCTCGATCACAAAGACCTTGCTACCTATGGCTTTCTGGGCTACCCGGTGCTTCAGGCTGCCGACATTATCATATACCGCGCAAACGGAGTTCCCGTAGGCAAAGACCAGCTTCCTCACATCGAGCTGACCAGGGAAATCGCCCGCAGGTTCAATTTCATGTACAAAAGCGACATATTCCCCATTCCAGACGGGCTGCTGACCGATTCTCCGGTGCTCCCGGGCCTCGACGGAAGGAAGATGAGCAAGAGCTACGGAAATTGCATATTCATCACGGAGTCCGAAAAAGATATCACGGAAAAGATATCGAAAATGATGACCGATCCCCAGAGGGTCAGGCGCAATGACCCGGGCGATCCGGAGATTTCCCCTGTTTTCGCATACCACAAGCTCTATTCTTCGCCTGCCGAAGTCGAGCAAATTGCAGATGGATGCCGCACGGCCGGCATCGGCTGCGTTGAGTGCAAGATGATTCTCATTCGCAATGTCATCTCCCGGCTTGCGCCTGTACGCGAAAGGCGCCTTAAGCTGGAGGGCCAAATCGATACGGTAAAGGAAATCATAGCCGATGGCGCCGCCAGAGCGAGGCGTGAGTCCATTATCACTATGGAACTGGTCCGCCGGGCCATAGGCATTTGAAGTCGAGGGGATTAGGTTGAAGGGGTTTAGGCTGAAGGATTGAATGATGCGAGATCATGTCAGGCTTCATGCGTTTAAACTTGCCGACGATGTCGCGGTTTTGGTTTATATGCTCACGTCCGGATTCCCCCGGGACGAACTGTATGGATTGACCTCGCAAATGAGAAGAGCTGCTGTTTCAGTCCCATTGAACATTGTCGAAGGGTGTGCGCGTGAAAGTCAGACCGAATACCTTCGTTTTCTCGAAATTGCGTTTGGCTCCCTGAGAGAACTCCATTATCAGTTAGGCTTGTCCAAGCGGCTGAATTATTGTACTGATAATGAGACTTCCGAGTGTGAATCGAAAATTATTGAGGCCGAGAAAGTTCTAAACTCGTTTATCAGGTCTCTTCGAAATCCTAAACCCCTTCAGCATAAACCCCTTCAGCCTAATCACCTTCAGCCTAAACCCCTTCAACCTGAGTGAGGAATTCGTTGGGTTTAATGCGCCTTCAAAAATTTCTCGCACAGTCTGGAATAGCGTCGAGGCGCGCGGCCGAAGAACTGATCCGGCAGGGCCGGGTGGAAGTAAACGGCGTGAAGGCCCAACTGGGCTTAAGCGTAGATCCCCTGAAAGACCTGGTTCGCCTGGACGGCAAGCCGGTTACTCTCCGCACAAATAGGATTGTTCTCGCCTTCTATAAGCCCAGCGGCTGCGTAACCACCGCGTCCGATCCCCAGGGCCGCAGGACTGTCCTGGATTTTTTCCCCGATTTCGAGGAACGCATTTATCCCGTGGGCAGGCTCGACTACGACGCAGAAGGACTTCTTCTGCTCACCAATGATGGAGAGCTTGCCAATCGCCTCCTTCACCCCCGGTATGGAATATCTAAAGTATATGATGTAAAAATAAAGGGACATCCTGACAAAAACGCGATAGAACAACTCCGGTCCGGTGTCCGAATCGAAGAGGGCGTAACGGCCCCTGCCGAAGTTGAAATAATTCGGGAACTGCCGAATGCCGCCTGGTTGAGGATTACTCTGCACCAGGGTTGGAACCGCCAGATCAAACGCATGGGCCTGGCGGTCGGACACCCTGTCTTGAAGATCAAGCGCATTGCTTACGGGCCGGTGCGCCTTGGCGCGTTAAGTCCGGGCCGGCGCCGGTTGCTCAGACTCGACGAAATCCGGAAAATCTACGAGGAGACCGGTCTCTACAGGGAGTGATGCCGGAGATGAATTCAAAGCGCGTTTATCCTTATGGATCTCCCGGTTCCTTCCACCACAGTGGAGGGGGAAAAGAAAAAAAACAACGATCCTCGCGTCGTTACCTGATCATCGTCATTCTTGCCCTTGTCTTCGCGTTAGGCGCCGCTTTCGCTTTTTTCATGACCATGGACCGCGGCGTTCCCTCACTCACGATCTTTCCAACGAAACTCCTCGCCCTTCATTTTCAGCACAACGGCCAGGAACTGTTCCTGCTCCCCGACTCCCAGGTTGTTGTGAATCCAAGGGATTCTCTTCAGCTCGTCCGTATCAGAACTGACGGCTGGCTCTCATGGGGAACCCGGGTAGTCTCTTCGGATGTGGATGTGAAACCCATCAGTAAAAGACCCGGCGTGATTATAAAAGACCTCTTCCCACAGGAATCCTTCGAAACTCCAAAACTTATCGAGCTAAGAGTATTGCTCTGGAACCGGCCCATCGGCAAGGTCTCGCTCCTTGTGCAGCTCGATTACAAAGATTGGCTCCACAAAGCGAACTCCAGCGCCGATATTGACAAAAGAATCGCCTTCCTTGAAAAGGCGCTCCATGACAACGGCTCCAACATATTGCTTAAGGCACAACTCGCAGGGCTCTATTTTGACATCAAGCGCTATTCGAACGCAGCGCGGCTCTACGAGGAAATAGACAAATCGGGAAAATCAAAAAATATCTCCGAAAAGCTTCTTCTCGTCTATCAGATAATGAATAAGACCGATGAAGCGCTCGCCGTCTACCTCGACCTCCTTAAGCTGAGCGAGGAACAGCAGACGTTCAGCGAATTTCTCACCTATCTGAAGAAAAAAAAGACGAGCGCGCAGGCTGGAAAGTTTCTCGAAAAATATGAGCAGGAAATCCCGCATTCCTTCCTTTCCCAGGTCCTGGTCGAAATCGCGCAGTTGGCCGACGAGGGCAAGGACTGGCAAAAGGCGGCTGCAGCATGGGAGAGGGCCGAGAAGGCGGGCGTAATGGACTCCAATGTACAGTATAACCTGGCGGTCACAAGGCTGCGAGAGGGCAAAACGGATGAGGCTGTCGCTGAATTTGAGAAATACCTTGGCAAGAATTCAAGTGATGTGAAGACTTGGGCCCTGCTTGCCGATCTCTACGAAAAGAAAGGAAATTTCGCCCAGGCCAAAGCCATTTACGAATCAATCGTTCAGAAATACCCGCGCAACAAGGAAGCTTTTATCAGCCTTATCCCCATCCTTGAGAAACTGAACGATAAGAACGGGCAAATCACTAACTACGAAAAACTTCTCCAAATCGAGCCTAATAACCGCAAATATCTGTTCAATGCCGCAATGCTTTGTATGGATGAGAAAAAGTATGACAGGGCTCAGGCACATTTGCAGGCAATTGCTTCCTTGGACCCCCACGATGTTGAATCCAGAAAACAGCTTCTCATTATCTTTCAAAAGCTCAGAAACGATAAAGGCGAGATCCAGGTCCGCCAGGAACTCGCAAAGCTCGAGCCACAAAATCCTGCAAATCTGGACTCGGTGTACAAGTATTATGAAGACAAGAAGGACTACAAAGGCATGCTGGCCTACTTCCACGGGGTAGCCCAGCAGAACCCGGATTCGAGCAACGTGCACAAATATCTTCTTCAGGCGGCAACCAAACTTGGAGACAAAAAGTCCTCCCTGCATGAACTCGAGCAGTTGATCCGGCTCCAGCCAAAGGAGAAAAAATACTACAGGCTCGCAGCGTACCTCTACGAGGAATCCGGAAATTATGCCGAGGCGTGCAAGAAACTCGAAGCCATACTTAAAATGGATTTTAAGGATCAAAAGGCAAGAGAAGATTACGAACGAGTAAAAACCGAGCAACTGCACAAAACGCCCTAGCAGGGTAATGAAGAAGGGTTGGAATTCCCACATCACTGTGAAAACGCTATAGACGTCACCCCGGCGAAACCTGCCCAGGAAGTGTTTGGTCCGGGGGCCGTGGTCCAGCGTTTTTTCCTTTAACATCAGCCAGTTGGGAAACAGCCTGGATTCCGGCCTGAACCCTCACTACGTTCGGATTCGCGTTAACACTTCTGGCCGGCGTTAAACGCTGAACCCTCACCTAGTTCGGGTTTGCGCTGACACTCGCGGCCGATGTTAAACGCTGGACCCTCACTTCGCTCAGGTCCGGGCTTGACATCTCTAACTTGGTTAGATGCTGGACCCTCACTTCGTTCAGGTCCGGGCTTGACATCTCCAACTGGGTTAAATGCTTCAAGTCCGGGCACGATTTTTTGTGAGTGCCCAGTCCGGGTGCGATCTCTTGTGAGCGCCCAGTTCGCGTCCGATCATTTGTGAGGACGCGCCGTAATGACGGCCAACGTGCTGGGGACTTGCATACTGGATCCCTAACTCATACCAAGTTGCGTTCAAGGAAGTATCAGGTGGCGCAGCCTTCCACGGCGCCGAAGAGAGCGGCATCCTCGCGCCTTTGCTCAGCCTTCATCATTCATCATTCATTTCTCCCCCTTCAGCCTTCAGCCTAAACCCCTTCAGCCTGCATTTCTCAGTACATTGAGTATTGCGTTTGGCAAAGCTATCCGATATATAAAGAGCGGCAATTATGAGCAATCCTGCGTTGCTCTTGCGGGACTTACGGGCGGGTAACTCAGCGGTGAGAGTGCCATCCTCACACGGTGGAAGTCGGAGGTTCAAATCCTCTCCCGCCTATCTGTAAAATCAAGGGGTTAGCTCGGATCGGGCTTGCCCCTTCCGGCGTTTTGTGCCCAAAACGTGCCCATTACCGAAAACTGCATCTTCGAGGCGACAAGCTGCATCCTGATTTCGGGAATCCATAAGGTGAGCATAGACATTTAAGGTGACCATCGGGCTGCAATGGCCTAATTGGTCCTGGATGTACTTAATGCTTTCCTTCTGGTGAATAAGAAGGCTTGCATAGGTGTGCCGCAGATCGTGAAACCTGAATCTTGAGAGCTTGGTAAAAGCAGGAACATCCTTTTCGAGGATTGCCCAGGAGCAAGCTGTCATCCGCTCCGCTGTATAGCCGGCCCGAATATGGATTTGATCCGGCGTCGATGATGGAAGAATAAAGCGTTCTCCATCATAATTGCGGGTCCCTGTAATAACTATCTTCGCCCCTGCGTGAAAGCCATGGCCGGCGAGCGGAAGAGATACGTTTCCCTCCTCCAGGTTCTTAGCCGCTCTACCCGTGTCTAGGTTCTTTGCAACCATCGCCAACAATGCAGGCCGGAAATGTCGGGTTACCATATTGGTGTAGTTGATCGGCTTGCCGTTCGGTTTGCCATCTAGCTCCCGCGCATCATTGGGAAACATCAAATCCAACCCACTCGGAGGGCATGCCAGCTTCCATCTTCTCAATTCGCTGATTACGGCCGGCCCGAGGTCCACTCGCCTGGTGGACGTTTTGGTCTTCGTATTGAAGAACCTTCCCTTGGTAAAGGTCCTCTGGATGTGAAGCTGCTTGTCAGTCAGATCCAGATCGCCCCATTTGAGGCCCAGAAGTTCGCCCTGGCGCACTCCGCTCATAACTGCCAGCATAAACATGGTCCGGTATTTCTGATCCTTCACGCCCGCTAGAAAGGCCTGAATTTCAGGGATGGTCAATACAACAATCTCTTTTTTCCCCTCGCCGGGATCGCGGGGCCGCTCGGCCTCTCTAAGCGGGTTATGATCGATATACCTGTGCCTCACGGCATAGTTGAGAATCTGGCCAAGAGTCACCAGGACCTTTCTAAGCGTCAGGATATGCATTCCGGAGGTCTGCCTGCCCGTGATGTACCTTTCGACTTTGGCAGTGGTGATGAGATTGATTTTCTGACCATTGAATTCATGGAAGTGATTTCGGACATGGCCCTCATAGATCTCCCAAGTGTTCTCCCTGAGGTTCGGCCTTTTGTACTCTATCCAATCCTCAGCGACCTCCTGGAAGGCCGGCGTTCTCTTCTCCGGAAGGTAAATGCCCTTCGCAACCTGCAGCTCGATCTTTCTGAGTTCTTCTTTGGCTTGGTCCCTGGTTGTCCCCTTGGGCAAAAAGAGGCGCTGCCTTTCCTTCACCTGGTCATAGAAGTCTATGACATAGTGGCCCCTGATTTTCTTTTTCCTGATGCATGCCATTGAAAGCCCCTCACTTTCTCCCTGTGATTTCCCCCAGGCGCCGGGCACGGTTCCCGGTTTTTGCTGATCGTCTATTGGGGGGGGGACGCTGTTTACTTTTTTCCTTTTTGCAACTCAGACTTTGCTCTTTTCAGCTCCGACATTAATTTGTCCGCTTCCGCCAGTTCGGCCGTAAGTTTTTCTTTCTCGGCTTGAAGTCTGTCGGGATTAGCTATCCACCTGTCCAACGTTTCGATTCCTATCACATCAGTTGCAAAATATGATCGGCGATCGATTCTCTCTCCTAATTCTTGAACTAGATTCATCGATTTGCAATAAAGATTGCCCCAACTCATAAGAGTTTCCCAAATTTGGATCTCTATCCTAATCTTTTTCAGATCATCTAGCTTGCCAGCTTGTACATCGTCAACAACCTGTCGCAGCCCTGATATGTTCAATTCAAACAGCATAATCCGATCCTTTCCGAATTCTTGACCCAGCTCATCCGGGCCGGTTGTGGTTATGCTTTGCCGTCACTTAATCTGTCACCATTACCGGCACTCGGTTTCGGGCACCGGGATTGTTGCTTTAGTCGCCTTTATTATTTTATCATCGTCGTTGAAGACAACTGTGTGTCCGTCCCTATAGAACCAGGTTGTTTCCGTCCAGGATCGTCCTCTTTGGGAATAGGCCATGATCTTTCTATCGTAGGGGCTGCCCAGGCGGTCTATGACATCTTGGGGCGCCATGCCCACCGTGACTTCGCTGCCCTTATCGGGAAACTTGCTCTCCGGGTAATGCTCTTTAAAGTACGGGCTTGTGCTTGGAACATAGGGCTTTTGAGGAATGGGTGCGGCTGTCGCTGCCGGCTTCGCATCAGGCACTATCGGCTTGTTTATAACCACTTGCGGCTGCCCGTACTCGATTGACAAGGGGCGAGGTTTCGACAACTTGCCGCTCATAAGGAAAACTACTGCCGCGCCGGCCACAACTATTCCCAGGACCCAGAAGATGAGGGGAAAGAGACTTTTAGGGACTGGCTGCGGAGATTCGTCTCGATCCTTTTCTATCCCTGGCAGCCGCGAAGCGTTATTTTTTATCACCGCCGCGGCCGAGTCGGGCTGCTGATCCTCAGAGTTGGATGCGATCGCCGTGACTGTTGAATCTGGCGGCCGGTCCGGACCTCCGGAATTTTGCTTTCTCCATTTTTCAATTTGTCTCTCAATCTCGGCCGGGTCGAATTCATTTTGACAAAACCGACAGACTTTAGCCTCGAACTTAACCCATTCGGCACAGCGCGGGCACTTTTTCTTCTGCTGATCGAGGAACTGTTCGAAATCAGTGAGAGCCCCCGGCCGACTCCCAGGGTCTGGTTCCAGCTCGGAGATTTGCCCTTCTCCTGACCCATGAGCTGCCGGGACTATAGCAGCGGCTATCAGGCCAAATATACCGAAAAACAGGCCGAGAAGGAGCCACAAAACAGGATCCCGATCCTTGCTTTTGGCAATCCAATAGGATGCAAATGCGCAGATAGCACACAGCATGATCCAGATTAGCAGTCCCATCACCGTTCTCCATTGCGATCGGGGCGCCCGGTTAATGCCTTAGCTGTCCCCGATTGATGTCGGTAAGCCTATTTCCGAGACAAACCTTCAAAAGCGGCCTTCGAGGGTGCCCCACAATCGACGATCTCCCCCCGGGCCATATCTTAATACCCCTCAAAATGAAGGCTCAAAGCCATTCAGGTCCAGCTTTGTACAACTATCTTAATTAGCTCGGCATCCAAATCCCAATGGTAAGCCGCAACCTCTTCCATAATTTCGACATATTCCTGAAATTCGACTTTGGCCATCAGCTCACAGCTGAACTTCGCCATCTCAGAGCAGTATGAATCGGATCTGGCGTCCAGAACTTGTCTTACGGCCGGAAGTCTCATTAGCAGCAGCCATAAGGCACTACTTAGGAATTTCTCATATTCCATTTTCCACTCAGCGGAAAGCTCTGCATAGACAAGACACCCGAGCAATTCGATCTCCCTGAATATCGCTTCCTTGCTATCGGGCCCCTCCTGTTGCATGGGATCCTGAAATCTCTCCGCACGCAGGTTGTCAACTTCTGCCATTCTCAGTGCCTGTGCCGCTGCTCTTATCTTTTCCCGCCGGCGGATAAGGTCGATTATTTCTCCCATGGAACATCCTTTCATACGTGCCAGGAGCCGCCCAACTCATCATGGCCCCCCGCGCGGCCTATTCCTTCGGATCCCGGCCGCTATTCTTCGCCCAGGCCCCTCATAGTAATCTCGCGCTCCCATCCATTCGGGCTCCGCAGCGTGAAGACTTTCGCCCCGGCTGTGCGCTTGGCGCCGAGGGCAGCCTTGAGGCGCCGGCGCATAAGAGAGAGCCGCGTCAACATTTCTCTCTCCAGTTGATCCAACTCATTCAATACCTGCGCGAGATCCGTGCGTCTCTTTTCTTCATCGTTCGACATTTCGGATAAGCCTTTAGTTTTTACCATGGGTTTTTTCCAGATCCTCCATCATCTTGCGTTTGACCCACTTCTTGCTGTGCCCTTCATAATCGAACTTAGGTCTTACTTCTCCCTCGATGTATTCAACGAGGTAGCCGCTGGCCTGGCGAATGCAGCCGGCCAATTGTCCAAGGACCTTAATGTCCTCAGACTCAAATTCGAGGCCTCCGCAATCTATATGGCTTATTACTCTTTCAATGAAGCCCGAGATCCGCCTTATCGTGAGCAAACAGTTAAATGCTGCCTCGGGTGTCTCCATCGGCTCTTGGGGATCGATGATTCCCTCAATGTCAAGCCAGTCCCCATTTAGTTTTCTCTCATTCCGAAGGGCCTCCTGGAGCTGAGCATCTATCAAACTTTGTTCTGTTTCCCGCATAGTCATTGCCACCTCCCAAATAGAAAAAGCGCGGAGAGGGCAGAGGAGCTACCACACTCCTCCCAGCACAAGGCCGGACTCTCCGCGCTTGATTGAATTGCAAAATTTGTGGCCATTTCGCCGGCCTTTGCGGTGGTAGTCTTCTGCTCGATCAGAGGTCTAATATATCGAACTTGCGCGTGTCAATAGATTAAATCTAATATGTCGGACTTTCCCGGAAAAGGAAGGCCGATGGTGCGAAGCAGGTTAACAATCGTCCTGAAAGAGACCGGCATTAGAATAACGCAGGTTATAAACAGCTCGCGCCTGGCTCGTGAAACCGTGTTCCGGGCTAAAAAAGATTCACTAATTGGTTCTTGCACGCTTGACACTCTGGGAGCCATCGCGAAGGCCTTGGGAGTTAAGATCAAGGACCTCTTCGAGGAAGATTGATATTTCACGGCGCTGCCCTCTCTGGATCGAGGTAAATTTTCCCTTTCCTCCGCCAGCGGTTCAGTTCGGGCGAAGTCACGAATTCTAACAGGGCTCTGCAGCGCAAAACATCTTCGGCCCACTCTGCCGGATCCCACCTGACCGGCTCGAAATCAATGCACCGCACACATGAGAAAGATTCCCACCTGTGATTTACCGCGATCTCCAGGCAGCCTGAATAATGAAGACAAAAATATCGCCGATCCGGATAGTGGAAAATGATTGCGGGCGCCGAAGATGTTGGCTTCATGTTCCTCGGAAAGATCCGGTCTAATGGGAAGATTAAATTCATGGGTTTCTCAGCAAACCGAACCGGGACGATTCGGGCAAAGGTCGTGTGAGCGCCCGGTATCTTGCACGGTTCAGAATGTCCTTACTGTATGGTAGAGGGTGGCTCCCCCCGCGTCAGGATGGTCACCGGGTTAAGGTTCATCCTTCCCGGCCATCGCTTGTTTATGACACTAGCCAGGTAAAATAAAAAGCAGTCAACTGCCATCGGTTGCGGGTCCGCTGCAATTCGATCTAAGATCCAGTTCAGAACATGCATACCCCTAACGTGCTTGATGCAAAATTCATTAATCTGCTGTTCATTTGTCATCCCTTTTTCCTCTTCGGGATTTCTGAAATCCCTTTCAGTGAGCAGGGCAAAAAATAAAACCCGAACCACGGATGAACACGGATACACACGGATAAGAGCCAATAGTGGGGAAAAGGGTTGAAAACCAAGGCCTGGAATGCATGGAGCTGGTAGGAGTACTCGCGCCAAAGTGGGAATTTTCTCTGATTTTCTTCATCCGTGTATATCCATGTTCATCCGTGGTTCAAGGTCTTTCGCCTTTGTTTGAACTGGCTAGGTCCCCATCCGTGGTTCAGGATGATATAACGAGCCCCATCTTTATAAGCGCCGCCACTATCTGCGAGCGGTTAGCCAGGATCATGCCCGCAAGCTGGCCGTCGAGAGTGGTTGCGACCGCAACAGCGGTGTCCTGGGGGCTTCCGCCGGCGCCCACCTGCATGCTCACAGCGAAATTGAGCTCGACCCCCGTATTCGTTGACGATGTGGTGCCCGTCCCCGAGGCAGTTCCGGCCGCCGGAGTGCCCTGGGTGGCCTGCTGCAGCCCGGCCTCGGCCTCGAGATATGCCTGCTGCTGGCTCTGTACATACTCTTGAGCGGTCGCCTTCTGGTAAGCCAGCACACTAAAGTCTACGCCCGTCGGGACAAGCGCGGCCGGCAACAAAGTTGCGGCGGCATACAGCAACTCCGACATGGATGCATTTGCAACCTGCATTTGCGCGTTCATGTCGGAGATCACCGGCTGGTATTTGACTATCGCTTCCCAATCCTGAAGGGCCTGCGACAGCGTGTCACCGCCCTGTATGTCCATATTGATGACGGTATTCATGTTTTGCGGAATGCGCGCGAAGTATCCCTGCAGGTTGGCCATCCCCTCGCTGAAGGATACGGCCGGCGACATGGCCATCTGCATGTTGACGATGAAGGTTGCGCCCTGATCGATGACTTGTGCAAGAGAGCCCATGTCGCCTTGCACCTTCGAAATAGCAGAGTCCATCGGAAGATCGGAGCCGTCTACATTTCCAAGGAATTTGAATTCCGTCTGTTCGGAAGCGGGGATTCCCTTGATCGCCGTTGTGGCAGCTTCGGCTTCCGTATCCAGAATGCCCAAGTAGGTGAGCAGAGTCTGCGTCCAGCTCGCGACCGGAGGCATTTGCGCGTCAGAAATCGTGGCATTCCAACTGTCTGTAAAGGCCTTGGCCGCCTGGTTGCCATAGCTGGCCTCAAGGCCCAGATCGGGCGGCAACGTCTGCGGAAATGAGTCACCAAGAACAGAAGACATGCCTGACGGATCTGGCGGAAACATATCGTCAAGAACAGAAGACATGCCGGAAGGCTCCGATGTCCTTTTGCCCCCCACTGAACTCAAGGCCTTATTAATGTTGTTCTGAAATACAACCACCTGGTCGTTTAGGTTCTTAAGTTGGACCTCCATGAAGGAAGTATCAAAGCTTGGCTTGCTCTGATGCAGGGTGTCGATCGTAATCTGGAGGTCGGCCGCCTGCTTCTGCGCCTGAGAAAAATCCATGCTGTCAGCCAGGGCGTTTAACCGGACCGCTTCGAGACCCTTGAACACGTCTGAAATGTAGCCGACCTGGGCCTTCTCGAAATCAAGCTGGCTGTTAACCTTGGCCAGTTGCTGCGCCTGGGCGTTATAAGCGTCGGGGTCCTGACCGATGGTCTGCGTCATTGTCTGCTCGATCGCAGACCTTTGCGCCTCGAGTTCTATGATTTTTTTCTGCGCTGCGGCCTGATCGTTTAAAAGGCCCGTTATATCCTTCTGGTAGGCTGGGGTGTTGAATTCGCCAGTCGTACCGGTATAGGCCGCCGCATAGGCCATCTTCTGGGCCGCTACCGCTGTGGCGCTCTCCTGATTCCATGCGAGCTGGTTTTGCGCCTGCATGGAATTATTTATCGCCTGCTCTTGCTCAAGTATTGCAGCGTCGTCGCTGCTTATCTTGAGCTTTGCATCGGAAATCTTCCCCATGATGTCCTGCTGTTGGGCAAAATTGTCCGTGTATAAATCACCTGTATTGGTGCTTACCAGATATGCGAGCTGCTGTTCGAGCGATTCAAGGCTCTTTGTCTGTTGGACCCTGTCGGCCTCCAATGTCTTTAGTTGCTGTTGGGCACTTGTCTGCTTCGCCAACTCGACACTTATCTGCCGCTGGGAATCCGCTTCCTGCTCCGCGCCCGTTCGCCCCTGGTAGTCGGCCGCAGCCGTCACGAGCTTATTCATATTACCGAGGGCGTTGGCCAGTTGGGTGCTATACCCCGCTGTGGCCGAGTTCAGGGCTAGTGCCTCCTGGACGCTCTTTTCCTGCAGGTTCACTACCAGACCGGCATTCTCCGCAATCTTAATGTCAGGTACCCCGATATCTCCCAAGACAGACTGAGGTCCTCCCAGCGTCAGGGCCTCCTTCAGGGCGTTTGTTATCGACTTGATCTGTCCACTTAACGTGCCGCTCATTATGGCCGCATCGCCTGAGTATTTCGCCGTCTGGATCAAAAATTCCCGGTAGCGGAGGGCTTCCTTGTCCGTGGCGGAAAGACTCGACCAGACATCCTTTAGCGATCCGCCGAAAGCGACGGTCTCCATGTAGTTGTCTTTAAGAGACAAGCCGTACTGGAGGCCGGCCTTTCCCGCGCCCCCGAGGGCCTTGGTGATGCCGGTCACGGTATCTTCAAGGTTTAAGCCGCGAACGGCTGCGATATCGGCGGCGGCCGCCACCAAGCCTATCTGCTGCTCTCCGGTGAGGCCCATCTCATCCAGGACATCGTTGACCTTGGCAAATGACTTTGCAAAATCTTCCCCAGTAAAGAGATTATTGGTCTGCTCGCTAAGGTTCTGGGCCGTCTCGATCATCTTATCAGCACCGGTCCCAAAGACAGCCTGCATCTGCATGACGGTATTCTGCCAGTTGACTGCAAGGTCATAGAGGCCGGTGGCCGCCCCCGCTGCTGCCGTCACAGTAAGGAACTGGGTCATATATCCCGTGACTGCCTGAAGATTACCCCCAAAGCCCGTCATAATGTCATCGCCGGCGCTCTTGAATGTGCCGGCGAGCTGCTGCAGGGCTGCTGTCGCTTCGTCCTGGGTTGCTATAACGATTACTGTGTCAGCCATCTAAAATCTCCTTTGCGAAAAGCGCCCCCAAGACTGAGGCGCTTTCCTGGAAAGGGACAACCACGCCTATGCTAAAACAGGGCCGCGAATCCCTGCTGAAGCCATAATCAGCTCAAACGACGGTCGGCAAGCCGCGCCTCCGGATGCGGCGGCAATATTAATTCCTGACGAATGGCTTTAATCGTTTTAGTGGCATCGATCTTTCGAAGCAGCTCCCCGCGCGCGGGGATCCTCTTTACCGGCAAAACGTAAAAGACCTTTTGCCGTCCGAAAGCTATCCTATACTGTGGGGACTTTTCACCGTACCTATTCATTTTCGTTTCCTCGTGCTTGGGCCAAAGAAAGATTGAGATATATCCATACTTTTGAGCGCGCCTTAAGATTATTTGCAATGGATTTAACTTGCAAGAACGCCTGATACATATGAGACTCATTCATCTAAGGGAACCCCATTTTCACAGCTAAATTCCGCGAATTTGCGATTTACGTAGGCCTCCACGCTGAGAATCGAGATCCGGACTGAGCTACCGAATTTGGCGCTGTGGAAATGGCCTTCGTGAACAAGGCGATAGGCCGTGGCCCTGCTCACGTTCAATATTCCTGCGAGATCCATGACCGTGATGAACTTCTCGTGTCTTGCCATAGCCTTCACCCCGGACTATTGCAGCCTGCGCATTTTTGCAGACCGACCTTTATGCTTCTCACGATGCCAGCGTTCCCGGCGATCCGACCGATACCCATGTCTAAATCAGCCAATACCTGTGGTGCACATTGGATCGCCGCAAAAGATTTTCGGCACGAAAATGGTGACGGATGCTCATGCCGGCCGGGTCCTCAGCACATGTTCCACAAGAGGGCCCTCTTGCTGGCCTTCCTATTTCGCTTCTTCAGGACCTGGCGCCGTCTCGCCGCCTAGAGATCCCGAGTTTTGTAAATCTCCCTCGGCCGGCGCCGATGAGACGCCGAAAATCTTAGAGATTAGTTCATCCACAACCCGATCCTGCCCGGATCCGGCAGTTTCAGCCCCTGGGAGATCCAAAGGCACCTCGTCCTCAGCAGGCAAGAACGCCGGCGCCGATTGTGGGATTATTTCGATGCCTCCGGGAGGAGAACTCTGCGGATCTTCGGCACTCGAGGCGGAATCCCCAAAAACCTTGTTTATCAGCTCATTCGCGGCCTTATTTTGAAGAATATTGCTCATTTTTCCCCTTCGCGCCTGGTCAACCGGCTGCCGTTTGCCTTTGTCGGCTCTGACATGGCAATTTGCCGTCAATTATCTTGCTGTCACTGTCAATCCTGCCAATCTTGACACCCGTTTTTTTCTTGGTGCGTAAAAAGCAATCGTGCTGGCGTGACCCCTGTGTATTTGAGGTCCAGGAAGGACCCGAAGGAATCAACATAGGCCATGCGGGTCTGGAAGCCGACCCACCCTGTGGCAGGGAGGCAGGGCGACTGGCCAAGCGATCCGCTCTGATCCCTTACTCTTGAGCAGCCGTCCCCATGTTCCCATTGGTCCTTTTCATTCTCTGCCGGACAGAGCATCCTGTTGAGGCCGAGCGTGAGAGCTGCCCGGCGCCGATCCCGGGAGAAGTCAAGAGCCGCGCACGGATCGAGAGCAAGAGCAAGCCTCCCAAGTCTGGTCAGCTTCTCTCTCCCCGGTAGGCAAAGTAAACTATCGCCGGCCGCTTCCAGCTCTGATCGGAGCCCTAGTATCGCCTCTGCCATCGGTCGTTGCCTCATTTGGTGCTCTTTTCAAGTCTACCGCTTAGCCGCCGCCACATGCACTCACCCACCTATCGACTCATCGATGTCCATTTGCGTCCATGCAGGCAGAAACTGCCAGTTATGCAAAGTTACATAATAATGAATTGCTTCCAGCTTAAAGGCACAGAGGCGTCTGTGCCCAGGCGGTCACAAAGTGGACACAGATTAAACTAACGATTTCCGCCATTTAGTTAATGTGACCAGTGTGACCACTTTTTTATGTTCGTATAGAATCTTTTGTTTTTCTATCCTGTATATTTGTATTAAATTATTTCCTGATGCTTTCATGTGGTCACACCGGCCACACATATATAAAATATATAATATATATAATAATATTATAGACATATGTTGTGACCGGCTGCGTGGCCAAAGCGTGGCCAACCTGTGGCCAAATCAGGCTTGCATTTTTGTCTCATCAAACACCCAAACCTTTCCTGCAACTGAATTTACCTCACCCCAATGCCCCCGATAGCTAAACCGGGAATACATGAAAGCAGGATGCTCGCGCAGTTCCTGCGTTAATTGAGCCGTGTAAAACTTATATCCGTTTCCATCCAGAAGCTTCAGTGCAAGGGGAAGCCGGATGTGTACCTTGCCTGCCCCAACCTCCATAAATTTCGTGCGGGCCTCCGGAGACATCTCGTCGCATGCTTCAAAAAAGTGATCGGCAAGCGTTGACTGTCTATGATTACATTGCCAATGTTTCCACTCGGCAAGCCAAATAAAAAAGCGGGACATATCAGTTTGAACGCCGAAAATTTTTTCGGCGAGCCGATGAAATCCCAGCAGCAATCCATGATTTTCGGCGATGCGATTGTCCGGAATCACTGCAATAATCTCATCGCGAGCCGCCGTGTAGGCTTTCAGCCATTCCGACTCGATCCGTTTCCGATGCTTCATCACCTCAATGTAACAGTTGGCCATCTCCCGCAGCGGCACCTTCAAAAGCTCGCGAAAAGCCGCCGTGGTCGCCTCCGTAATTTCCTCTGCCTTAAACGGCTTTGAACTTATCACCCGCTCTGCCTGGGCCTTGCTCTTAAATGGCTCCTTATTCTGCACGAAAATCAGCGTCGCCAAAAAATCAGTCTCTCTGGTCGCTATATCATTTGATTTCTGAGCCCTCACCTGCAATGTGTTCCCGTAGTTGTAAAGCGTCAAAAGGCTTTCCATGTCGAAGCGTAACTTGTCCTCCTTGTTTCCCTCGAGAAGCGCTTTAAAAAGCCCCGATCGCTGCGCCAACTTCCGGATCTCACCCTTTCCGGTATTAAGCTTTGTCATTGGGAGGCCTTCTTCATCCAGGCACTGCATTGCATTGAGACGCCTCACCAGGTGAGTTTTTCCCGTCTGGGTGTCTCCATGTAGGCTCAGAAATGGAAAAAACCCTAGTTCAGGTTTCACCACATACACAAACCAGCTCGCCACGGCAAACGCCACCCCGAGCGGCCCGTTGTATGGCCACGCGGCGCTTATCAGCTCGTATATGCGCTTTGCGCTTTCGCCCTTCCTTGGGCTGATGCACGGGATCGCGGGCGGCATCAAAAACTCTTTTCTCGATGCCCTGAAAAATCCCTTCGCATCCGGAAGGTGAATCGAGGCCTCCGGGTCTACCAAAAAGTCGCGGAAAACAAGACATCCGGATGCCGAGTCATGCCCCAGTACATGCACCTGGCGCACAACGGGTGCCTGACGATCGAGAATCTTGTTCACCAAAACTTTGCTTGGGGCTGACTCGCCCTGCCAATGGACTAGGGCATAAGACAAAAGTGCCGACCTGATCGACCATGGGTTTGCCAGCTCGGCGCCCGTAACCGCGCAAAAACACGGCTGCCCTGCCGCCGGCATAACTTTGAGGTGATATCTGTAAACAGGATTGTCCGGGGAAGATGTATCGAGACTATAATGCTCAGTCTCGCACGTAAAATCCGAGACGCAGTGCACGTCCACCGCTGAAGAATCGCCCTTTTTGACCTTTGCCTTCAGAGCCGCCCACCAGTAGCGGCGCTCGAAGGTAAAAAGCCCTGGCGGATATCCGTAGAACATCGTGTGAATATCGGCATAATCTTTTGCGCTTTCTGCAATCAAAAGATCCGCCCGGCATTTCATTTCCGAAAGCAGGGAATCAAAAACCTCTGCGGCCTTCCCCGGCGCCTGCGCCCTTAAAAAGTCGTTCCAATCGCCATCGATCGGCACGATCGCGCGCGCGTCAGGATACACTGCGATCCACTTTTTGATTCCTCCGGCGCCGGCGACATCCGGATCAAAGGCAATGACCAGGTTTTCCTCAAGTCCCCCCAGGTTGATCTTCGCCGGGTCCTGGCCGCTCGACAAAGCCGCGATCGCCTGGTGACCCATTTCCAGGTGCGAAAGAGCTTCGATTATGCCTTCCACAACATAGGTCGGCCTGTCCGGAGTGTAGGCGACTCCAGGATGCTTCCAGAAAAGCCCGGCCGTCCCTCCCTGGTTGTGAGTCTTTCCGGTTCCCTGCGGTGGCGAAAAAATCCGGCCGTTCCAGACCTCTTCGCCAGCCTCATTTCTCCCTATATAGAAGAGAACCCCGCCGGATCCGCATTTCCTGATATTCTTGCGGTATTCGAACCGAAGGCCCTGGAGGACCTGGCAGCCGATTCCCCGCGAATGAAGGTATTCGCGCGCCGGCCTGTGCGGATCGCTTTGGGTCGGAGCGTAGTCGCGCTCGATGTTGCCGAGGATCTCCGGGAAGAGTTCGAGAACTTTAATCCGTATGCCGCACTGGTTTTTTCGGTTGCACATTATGATCGCCGGGAAATCCCGGTAGGCCCATGCCTCATCTTTGCCGCACTCGGGGCACCTAAGCCCACTGAGCGTTGCCCGGCTTTCCCTGGACCTCTGGCACCAGAGCTTGCTGGCCTTTATGCGTTCCCTCAGCTTATTGCAGAGATCACTTTTGAGCATATGGCCCCAAGTCTGTCGTACAGTGGAAAGCAGGCATCTCCAGCCTCCCGAAGAAGAGTGTCCGAGCCTGTTTTCTAACTCCAGAAAGCTAATGTGGCGACGCAGGGACATCCAACCTCAATGCCTATGGTGCAACCACCTTCATCAATCATCAGCATTCGTGCGTCCACTTCGGCAGATGGAAAACCGACATCGCCCTCTGGCGTCATTCCCTCGCCCCCGATCGAAACGAATACGTCGGCATTGTTCGAGGCTCGAACCCGGACGAAGTGTGCATCCTTCGGTGCGACTTCGCTGTGTGAGCCGGGTCCGGCAAAAGCAACGCGAACGACTTTGTCGCTAGGGACAAAGCAGCCGGGTATTGGATGACCATTGTGATCTACGCCCTGTATTAATTTTCTCATGATTATTCCCTTTTCAAAAAGAAGACCGACATTTTGTTTGTCCGGATCAATACCAAATCGTGCACATCAGGTTCGCCGGCGTCGAAGCCGTCATGGAGATGAAGTGAGTGGCCTGAATGATCGATGTGCTCTGCAAACAGAAGTTAGACCCGGCATTGACGATATCCCCAAGCGGCGCGCTCTGCGATGCGGGCTGCCCGTAGGCGACACGCACGGAAGCATTCTCGATTGTGCACCACATCCCGCGGATGGTCGTGAAATCGATATTGGCGCCCCCGGCAGCCGTATACGCGGTCTGAAAGGCCGTTGTGAAAAGCTGGTCGGAGTCAGTCGAGGTGAGCATGGCCTGGATGGGCGATTCCCCCTGAATCTCGTAAACTGGCATCTCATTGAGTGCCGCTGCGGGCACCCAAAAGTAAAAGGCAACTAAGGCAAGACCCAAAGCGATGCAAAATAAAGGTCTCGGATTCATTTCTCAAACCTTTCTCTAAATTTTGAGGTAGTGGAAAGGATGCACGTTTCTTCCTGCCGGATGTTTTACTTCCCTTTTTAAGAGAGTGATGGAAAACGCTGACGAGACGCTTTCCATCACTCAAATTGACCTGACGTGGAGGCGAAAGCAGGTTCCGCTGCGCTCTCAGGTCCAGGTGTGCTTGCGCTCGCACAGACTTGTTCGTTGGTTATCAGGAGCCTCCACTGGTTGACCGAAAACTTATGACCCGGCGACTTCCAGGACTTTCTTCGCCTTTTCCCTCAGCCCAACTTCATCCAACTCCAGCAAATCCTTGAGTTTGTCGGCTTCTTTGGATAGATTTTGAATGCGCTGGTCAATGCCGTCCTCAGAACTCAAATGTTTTCCAAGTTCTGCGTACAACAAAACCAGTTCGTCTTGAGGAAGATGGTCTAGTTTTATCCTCTGTTCCGGTATCCCCGCGTGGATGTTTCCGTGTGCACCTACCATAATATTCGGTCCAAGTATTTCCGCCTCTATATCTTGCAGTTTTATGAAAACCTCGCGCCACCTTGAAAAGCAATCCTTTCTCCTGGACTGATGCAGCTCGATTTCCTGCGGAATCTCAACTTCACGCCTTGACAACCATTCTTCAAGCAACTTTCCCTCAGCCCTCCACAGAGTGGTTTCCTTGCCAATCCTGGCTGCCTCAAGGTCTTGATTGCAACCTTCGAGTATTGCCATGGCTTCCAGCAGTTCTTCATCGACATTCTCTCCGAAGACCTTGCGTGTCCGAAGGCCCAAAACCCGCGCTGTGGCGCTCGAGCACCCAGCCTCGAACAACGGTATTTTCCCCCCAAGGATTGACTTGCATTGCCTCAAATCACTGATAGACCCACTGAAATGTTGGTTTCTGTCGAGAATAGAAGCGTAATCAAGGTCGCCATCACCCGGTAAAACCCCCGCACTATTTTTCCCTTGCTCTTCCAACATGATCCATCCTTTGCTTGTGGTTGAATTTTTCTTTCCTGGCCGGAAAACGATCGGTCCGGCTATACCGCCGTCCCGACTATAGGTAAGTCTCGGCCTTTAGTTTTTCGCCTTGCAATCGCCCCCGCTCAACAAATCCGGGATCCCGACGGTCAAAAGCACTCTTGCGGAATGGGACCTCTTCGGGCGGCTCGGGAGGTAAAATTGGAAGTTCGTCAATAGATTGAATATAATTGCTTAGCAGTCGTCGAATTTCGATAAGATTGTGCCGACCTTTCCATCCTTCGCGCAATAAGGTTATGTCCCTCGGCGCCCTCCCCAAATCACTTTTTTGCAGTAACTTCGCTAACCGCCGGGCCTCAACTAGCCGCTCCATGAGCGGCCCGTGCACACCGGTAACCCATTCTAAAAAATTAATTTCGTCCATTCATTTTTTCCTTGTTGTCACTTGGCGTCTGAGGACTTTTGATAAGCCAATTTCCTCTGCTGGGCATCAACCAACAACGGATTGCCTTCGGGGCCACCTGTCGAACAAATGATCCCGTCCACTTCCATCAAAACAACCGACCTGCCGCTGTGTTCGGCAATCGCATCGACAACCGAGTGCCCAAGGTCCTCAATAGATACACCTTCAGCTATCAGCCTCTCAGAGAAGCCCGCAGGCAGCATGTCGCCGGCTGCTCGGCATCGCTTGCGGATCTCATTGATGCGAGTCATTTCACCACTTTCGGCATTGGCAGTCTCGGAGAAGGCTGCGGCCTTCCCCTCGGCTCTTCCCTTGGCTTGCGCCGCCGAGATCGCGGCCTCAAATTCCGGAGAATTAACGCTAATACGCTTGGGGCCAAATTGCCGCCAGAGTCTAGCTTTGATTGCCTGCGCATTGGCTTGCCTCTCCGGAGAGAAAAGCCGAAACCGCGACCTGGCTGACTTGATAATTCTGTAAATTTTGCCGCCTACCTCTCGGGCCTTCTGCATTCTTCGAGAATTCACGGACCCCCTCCATGTTAGTCTTTGATAGTTTTTGCAGATGCTTCTTCCATCTCAGCAAAGTGAACGAACGGGTCTCTCCACCTTGATGGATGGGCACCGCGGTCCTGGCATGCCCATAACAGCATTTCCATCAGATCCTCTTCTCTTCTTGCTTCCGCAGCCACGCGACCACTTCACCCGGAACAAATCTCAAATATTTTCCAGCTCTAATCGTTGGAATTGTATTCGGACCCTTCCGCCTCGTCTGCCCATAGATCCAAGACCTAGGAACCTTGAGCACTCCTGCCATCTCGTCAATGTCAACAAGCCCTTCGCTCTTAGGGAGCTCATTCATAGAGACCTCCGATCAAAAATGAGAAAAAAAAACACCAGCATTAGACTGGCGTTAATATAAAGGCAGATGATAAATGAATGTCAAACCAAAAAGACAAATAAGCAAGTTAATACCGGCACTTGCGTTAGTGCTATAATTACGGTATTAACGCGGACGACACTCTCCCCCTCTTCGTTTCGGCTGAAATCCCTCGGCGCATTCCCTTCTATAGTTTCGCATTACTTCCCTCTGTCTTTCAGGATCTTTTCGCCGGTTATGGAAGGCAGCCTTGCACACTTTCGAACAAAAATCATACTTTAGCCCCTGTTTCGAAGATCGGCGGCGTTTCGCAACAGTGAGGCGGCGACATTCCTCACAAACTTTCAGTCTGCCTCGATCATTTGCTACAAGAAAGTCAAAAAGACTGCGGCAAACCAGGCCAAGAATAAAGTTACGTAAGACGGCCCCCATGTATCTGTTACCATTATCATCATCTTCATAAGACGAGATTGCCTCAAACCAAATCTCATGCGGCTCATTTCTTTCGCCGTACTCCAGATGGCTCCCGAGGTCATTTTTGACAATGATTATCGGTTTACCTGACACACATCGATTGCCCCGCTCAACAAATTCAGAAAAGACGCTTATCTCTAGATAATCTTTGCCTTGGAGCACTTCTCGAATTAGACCTACAAATGCCAATTGGTCACACTCATAACACAGTAGCCTATTTCCTCCTTGAAATTGCTCATCCTCGATAAAAGGCCTTTTTGTTCTATCGGGACATTTCCGCTCGCAATAATTGTTTATAAAACCGTAGGCCGCTGTTGACGGCGCCCTTGCATAAAGCCTTGCAAGAAAGCCGGACCCTCCGCCTTCCTGGGCGCCAGCAACCCATTGCAGGATTGAGGAGGAATCCGTTGTCTGGTCTACGTCTGCCATATTTCGGACCATAGGCCGGAGGAGATCAAAGGTGCGTTGGGAGATTTGAGACCCATATTGCTGCTCAATCCGATCGTAGGTACGCAAGAGGTTCCCAGAGTCATCATAGAGGGAAGAGTTAACGTAGGTCAAAAAGACATTTACGGCTTTGTCTCCCATCCCGACCTCCTCGAGAATCAGTCCTCGGGGTTTTCCAAGGCACGCGGCGAGAAAACCGCCGTTCAGAGCGTCCCCCTATCCCTGGAAATCGTGCCCTAAATGTGCCCATAGTATCACAGAACTATGTCATGAACCAAATAATGTCAGCTAAAACCCATCGCCGTTAATTTAGACGGTGCTTGATCTTGGTGTTTCTTGTCCCACATTGATATAGCTGGTTTTATTACAAAAATGACACTCACACGGTGGAAGTCGGAGGTTCAAATCCTCTCCCGCCTATCTAATTTGCATGGAACCGTTTTTTATCCCAGCCCTCTTTCGGAGTAGGGTATAGCTCAAACAGCGTTTAATGTTTTATTTCAGTGTTTCTGAAATTGGTGAGCCCGGGCAGCCTAAACTTGAACACTACTCCTGACGCCTCGTCAGGAGGAGGACTATACGGTTCCTTGACCTCGTATTTGCCCTTCGGGGCCATGTCGCCGATATTGAGACGTGTTCGCCACAAAATCTGGGTCTCAGCCCGATTGGTCGTCCACATATCCAATCTGACGGACTTGAGGGGGCTATTCGATTCGTTGACTATGTAGCCGGTGACGTAGCCGTCCTGGGTGACCTCGAAATCCCTGTACACCAGCTCCTTGTTTGTCGTGCCATTGCTATTATCTACCGTTCCATCGCTGTAAAATGATTTAGCGCTGGTATTAAGGGGAAAGAGAAGCAAATTCAGCACAAATAATCCAATAATCCATTTCATCACACGTTTCTCCTTTTTTTGCGTTCTAACAACCAGCGGAGATGGTTAATTTCATCCATGCACGCAAGGCAAAAAAGGGTCAAAGAGCATTTGCTGTAACTACACGAACCTCTTGATTTCGCTCTCTCCAGTCAATCCCCGGGTTAAGTTCCGGCTTGCTTCAGCCATGCCGCAGCACAGCCGGTCCGGTATTACCGCTCATACTATGCTTCAAGGCGCCCACGTTCAAGTCCTGGAGCAATGAAAGATAAAATCCTTTCGAAACTCCCTTAGATCATTATGATAAAATATAGAGTTCGGTTGGTGAATCTGGATCATGGAAACAGGCTAACCGCGCAATGCTTACCATGCGCAAATTGAAGAGAGGCCCCAATGGTCATAAAATTTTCGCTTGAAATGCTCGAAACGGGGTACATTGAACTGGGGAAGCTCCTAAAGGCGACAGGCGTATGCCCGAGTGGCGGGATGGCCAAGATGGCCATAAGCGAAGGGAAAGTGCATGTCGATGGACTCATTGAACTCCGCAAAGGCCGCAAGATCAGGCGGGGACAAAAAGTGGAGTTCAAAGGGAGCAGGATTGAGGTCGAGTAGGACTTGGCGGAAATGAGGATGTGCTCCCCCAGGCTTCCGGGCAGGACAACAGGCAGCACCGCCTTCCACGGCAGCGCAAATCTGGGAGTTGCAGGAGATATATGGTTACTGGAATGGAACCAATAAGTAAATCCCGGATGAAAAGAGAGATGCTCGCCTTGCAGGCTCTCGGCGAGAAGTTAGTAGAACTCTCAGCCGATCAAATAAAGAAGATCGACATGCCGATGGAACTCCGGGATGCTTTGTTTTTTGCCAAGACGATCAATAAGGGTGAGGCTCGGCGCCGGCAACTTCAATATATTGGGGTCCTTATGCGCAAAGCCGACCCGGGACCCATTCAGAAGGCTTTGGATATCATCGGTAAGGGACAGCTTCAGGACGCCAAACAATTTGAAGAACTTGAACGATGGCGGGATGAACTGGTGAAGGGAAACGATGGGCTCATGGAGGAAATCGTGGGTCGGGGCGCCGACCGTCAGACGCTGCGCCGGCTGGTGCTAAACACCCGGAAAGAGCGGGAAGGTAACAAACCCCCAAAAGCATCAAGGGCCCTGTTTCGGTTTTTAAAAGCACTGTCAAAGCAATAGCTATTGGACCACGGACCAAAGCCCCAACATCCATGCTTCGCAGTAAGATAAGCGGCCCTTCAGCCTAAACCCCTTCCTCCCAGACCCCTTCAGCCTCTTTCAGCTATGATCTCATGCCTTCGGTAACAGTCGATTGAATGGTCATTCACCATTCCGGTGGCCTGCATGTGAGCGTAAACTATCGTGGGTCCAACGAAAGAGAAGCCCCTCTTTTGCAAAGCCCTGCTGATCGTTTTGGATTCCAGACTCTTCGAAGGATAATCCTCCAATTTCCGGATCACATTCACAACAGGTTTATTATCGATAAAGCCCCAGATGTAGGCCCCAAAACTTCCGAATTCTTCTTGAACTTCCAGGAACCTTCCGGCGTTATTTACTGCGGCAAGGACCTTAGCACGGTTGCGGATAATCCCTGGATTTAAAAGGAGTTCGTGAATTTTGGCCTCATCATAGCGGGCAACCTTTTCGGGATCGAACCGGTCGAAGGCACTGCGAAAGCTGTCCCTTCTCTTCAGGATAGTATACCAGCTAAGCCCTGCCTGAAAGCCCTCCAGAATGAGGAACTCAAATAAGCGCCGGTCATCATGAACCGGAACACCCCATTCCTTATCATGGTACTCCACATACTCGGGCTTTCTGAGATCCACCCACGGACATCTCTTGACCGGATCACTCATGTGCGCTGCCCACTGTTTGTATGGCCACCCTACCTCTAATTCTGCAATTAATTAACTACTCAGGACACTAATACCTCTCTTCTAAATTCATGCGAACTTTTACTACGATTTTCCGTACATGCAGCTTTCCGTGCAGGTCACAATTCGGACGATGAACTTCATTGGGGTAGATCACCGCGAAATTGCCGCGCCTCATTACCAGGGAAGCTGAGTCCATGGGAGATTCCATAAAGACCGCATCCTTTGCATCGTTATATTCGCTCACGCTCTTCAGTTCAGATGATAGTGAAACCTCAACCTTTTCTTCTCCTTCGATGACAACCTGGACGTCGGCATACTTCCGGTGAATCTCGAATCTATTCTGCGATGCAGGGGAAGTTTCGTACGAAGAAACCAGCGCATATATTTTTTCGGGTTCGATCTCATATCTTCCGTCGGGTTTGGAGGGATCGAATTCGACCGCAAAAGAAAGAGCACTGAACAGGGGGCTTCCATTGTGAAAATACTTTCCGAAATTTTCAAGTCTGTCGTAAATCATCGTATTCAACTCCCCTTTGCTTCTATAAACGGCAAGAGAAGGCCGGTCGGCCGGCAGCCGGACCGAAATCCGATTCTTATAAAGTAAAGCCCGCAAAGCTTTACCATTCCCCAGTGAGCATGTATGCGTCAATGATCGGGTTTTTGCATTTCAGACGGAACTATGCCTTTTTCTTCCGAAGTCTCGTACGCTTAGGTTTGCCGGCCGTCACCGTCTCTTTGCCCGCCGGTTTTGACGTTTTCGCATTGGCTTGCCTTCTCGCCTCAATCGCCTGCTTCAGCTTCTCGGGTAGTCCCCTCTTCTTCGCCGCTTTGCTTCTCGCTTTGGTCAATGACTTTGCAGCCAATGGCGTCTTCATCGCAAAACCGTATTTCTTCCTGTACTCTTTCTGGTTCATCCCATGTGAGACCAGGTGCTTCGACGTGAGCTGCTTCATCTCTGCGCTGCATTCGAGACAGATTACTTTGTCGTTTTGGATGGAATTTGCGGGGCTGAGCTTCGTTGCGGCCACTTCCTCTGCGGCCGGAGCTAACTCAATTCCTCCCACCTCAGCTTTTTGAAGTTCACAGAGCGTGCTGAAAATCTGCCGAAGAGAGGACGCAATGTCGGTTGCAGACATTGATGTTAAGGAAACTTGGGTCTGCACGATTTCTGATGCGATTTCGATGAGTTTTTTTTGCATTGGCTATCCTTTGTCGGAAAGGTAAACGCAAAACTTCAAAGTCCAGAGCACTGCGATTTTAATAGGTTAAGATATGAATGCAATATTTTTCGAATACACATCTCGTGCATGATGGCTCACTTTTTTCTTGACACGGACAGTATATTCCTCATGGTCTTTAATTGGTATATCTTTCCCGAGAGACATTTAAGGGCAGTGTCTGGTGGTACCTGTGTGAGTTCGGATCACGACGGCAGCCTTCCCGTTTCTTTATAACTATTCCTCCTGCTTTTCGCCGGCAATACGCTTTATTCGGCGCTTTCCTGCCGCCGAGGCGTTGCGTTCGAATGGCCCGGAGTTATATTTTAGCATGAGCTTTATGAGAAGTGACCGGATATTGGAATGGTATCTAAGTGGCTTGAGACTTATGGACTCGTGCAGCATTAAGGAGGAGAAAACATGAAAAGAAATGCATTTCTTAAGCTCGCTCTGATTGGTTTCCTCGTTGTTGTCATGGTCCCCTTCGGAGCGCTTTCACAGCAAACCTCAACGTCTGCCAAGACCTACAGCGACGCAGAGCTTGACCAGATGCTTGCGCCAATAGCGCTCTATCCTGATACCCTGCTGGCACAAGTCCTTATCGCGGCTACATATCCGGCTGATATTACGGCTGCGGACCAATGGGTAAAGGCAAACGCGGGCCTTACGGGGGACGAGCTCAATAGCGCCCTGAAGCAAGTGCAGTGGGACGAGAGCGTAAAGGCGCTGGCGACTTTCCCGCAGGTACTGTCAATGATGACTGCGGAGATGGCGTGGACACAGAAGATGGGTGACGCTTTCATGACTCAGCAACCCGATGTCACGGCATCCATTCAGAGACTGCGGGCGAAGGCCCGTGATGCGGGCAATCTCGTGACAACCGCCGAGCAGAAGGTTGTTGTCAAAGGTGAGGATATCGAGATTGAACCCGCTAATCCTGCAGTTGTCTATGTGCCCCGTTACAACCCGGTAGTGGTCTACGGGTCATGGGGGTGGCCTGCGTTTCCTCCCTACGCTTATTACCCCGTTTGGCCCGGGGTAGTTGCCGACTATGGAGTGTTTGGGTTTTTCCCGGCCATAGACATTGGACCGGTCTGGTGGGGATGGGGCTGGGGTGGCTGGGATTGGGCCGGTGGTGGACTCTTTGTCAATGTCGGCTGGGGTAGTCACGGAGGTCACGGATACCACGGCGGTCATGGCGGCGGATACCACGCCGGCGGCGGGCACGGCGGTCACGGCGGCGCAGGCCATGGTGGTGGCGGCCATGGTGGTGGCGGCCATGGTGGCGGCGGTCATGGTGGCGGCGGTCATGGTGGTGGCGGTCATGGCGGCGGTCATGGTGGCGGCGGTCATGGTGGTGGCGGTCATGGTGGCGGCCATGGTGGTGGCGGTCATGGTGGTGGCGGTCATGGTGGAGGAGGCCACGGTGGAGGCGGCCACGGTGGTGGTGGCCATGGTGGCGGTGGCCATGGTGGAGGCCACGGTGGTGGCGGTCATGGGGGCGGTCATGGTGGCGGTCATGGTGGCGGCGGTCATGGTGGCGGTCATGGTGGCGGTCACGGTGGCGGTCACGGTGGCGGTCACGGTGGCGGTCACGGTGGCGGTCACGGTGGCGGTCACGGTGGGAAACGGTAATAAATATGCACTCCCACGAAAGATTTACAATTGGATTTTTACGGGCAGCGGCAAGATTCTGACCGTAAACTAATACTCGCGTGAACTGAGGGCGCAATATTCGCTTAAGTATTGCGCCCTCCTGACACCGGAAGGTACGTGGGATAGCTGTAAATTATCAGAAACCTTCGGACCTGTCGTTAAAGAGTGGGATCGGTTCTTCAGAACTCCCTCTGCCCAAGTTTGTTTGAGTAGGGGCAATTTTACGTTTGTTATGGAGAAACTAATACGTAAATACTTGGTTAATGTTTAATGGACACTTAATGTGTGAATGCAATATTTTTCGAATACATGCGGCAGCTCGTGCCGTTAACCATTAACCATTAACCGTTAGGCATTCCCACTTGCGTGTTTTGATTGGGACATTTATAATTAGCGGACTCTGCGCGTTCCAGGAGCTTGCTCAGATGGAATCTGATTTCCAAAGACTCTTCGGGAACTGTCGGTGATAAAGTTTACACATTATTCAGGTTTTTATACCTGACCGCTAACCATCGGAAGGAGAAAAGACATGAAGGTTTTTGTGGGTGGTCTCGCCGCGGCGTTACTGGGCCTTCTGGGTATCATTTTCTGGCATCATGCCGTTTTCAAAATCATTCTGAGCGTGACTCCCCTTATCCTGCTGCTCGGTGGATTGATGGCCGCATATCTTGGCTACGATGAGGCAAAGGATAAGCTCCCCTGCTGTAAAGCCGGGGAAACCCAGGAACCCTCAAACGATGCCAAACTGGCGGAGGAAGCCGAAAGATACAAACAGGAAGCCGAAAGACTCCAAAGCGAACTGGAGAAGACTAAAACTAAACCAAAACCGGCTAAGAAGTCCCCGCGGGTAAAATAGGGCTTCCCTTTTCCAGTGAGGGCCGCGTATCAACTTCTTGCGTCCTGCTTCGGTCCCGGAAATTGAGAGTTAACAAGCATGAAGGCAATGCTTGCGCATTACTGCTTCAACCACACGTAGCCGACATAGCCTCCTGAAATAAGGAAGATCACGAACAGAAAAGGGGTCCATCCCTTAAACAATGCAGGCCACGTCGATCCAATGACTATACCGAGGGAGAGCGGGACTGTCTTGAAGATACCCGCCTGCCACCACTTGAGCGTAAAATCCTTGAATATGTTCATTTGCACTGACTACGATTCGATCTGACAACGGCATCCTTTCCGTGGGTATGTAAGAGAAAGTCTAAGCTGTCAGAGGCAGCTCCCTTCTATCTAACATCTTCTGTCTTGCCAAGGAAAGATTTCCGAAGAAGGTTTGAATTGGAGTCTTTCCCTGGCACCTTTTACCTTGGTGTGGCCTCCTGGTGTTGTAGTAATCAAGCCAGGCGTCCAGATCCTGCTGAAGCTCCTCTACTCCTGTATAAATCTTTTTCCGGAAGGCAATCGAGTAGAATTCCTCCAAGATGGTCCTATGGAACCGCTCGCATATTCCATTGCTCTGCGGGCTCTTCACCTTGGTCCTGGTATGATCGATGTCATTGATGGCCAGAAAAAGCTGGTAGTCATGGGAATCCGGTTTTCCGCAGAACTCGGTCCCCCGATCCGTGAGAATCCGAAGAAGAGGAATGTCTTTTTCTTCGAAGAAAGGAATGACCCTGTCGTTTAACAGATCGGCCGAGTTTATGGGCTGCTTTGTATTGTAGAGTTTGGCAAAACCCACTGCGGAGAAAGTGTCAATAAAGGTTTGCTGGTAGATTCTGCCCACGCCTTTGAGAGTTCCCACATAGAAGGTGTCCTGGGCGCCAAGATACCCGACGTGTTCAGTCTCGATCTCGCCCCAGGCAGTCTTTTCATCTTTTGCTTTCTCAAGAGCCCGGAGTTGGGCCTCGGTCAGTACCTTGCCAGTCTCGGCGACCTGCTTTTCGAGGGCTTTGAGGCGCTTTTGGAAGGTTTCAAGCCCATGGCGCAGCCAGACACAGCGGACGCCGGCAGCCGAGATAAAAATACCTTCCTGGCGCAGGGCATCACTAACCCTTACCTGGCCAAGTGAAGGATTCTCCAAGGCGAGCTCAACGACAGCTCTTTCCACATCCTCGGGGATTCTATTCTTCAGGTTGGGAACTCTTCGGGTCTTTTCTTTGAGAGCATCCAGGCCACCTTCCTCATACGCATTTCTTACGCGGTAAAAGGTGTCCCGGCTGTAGCCCATTACCCGACAGGCTTCAGAGACGTTCTTGAGGTAACTTGCCAGCTCTAGCAATCCGAGCCTGTTCTTGATAAGCTTCTCATGGATAGTCATGGCGTACTCCTTTCCATAGTTTGTTTGCCCACAGAAAGGATACCCTTGACTATCCTCTTTCAAAAGCCTTAACTGTCCGATCAAATCGTAGCTATCTCAGTTCATTTGAAACTGCCTTGCCTGCTGTTCCCTCCAACCCGCCGGCAACACTTGCGATTTTTTGCGTCGCTCTATGCTACCATAAGCTCTGTGAGTGGGCGGGGAATTTTGGACGCTCGTTTACTTCTTTTCGCCTATGATGTCATAAACCCAGCTCAAAGCTGCGGAGGTGGTTGGAAACCCGATGGTGGTTGTAAGCAGCATTATCGTGTGGTAGATCTCTTCGGGTGTTGCTCCGGCCTTTATCGCCCTCCTGGCATGGCTGTGGACCGAACCCTCGGAGCGAATCGCGGCTGCAGCCGCCAACTGAATCAATTGAGATGTCTTCTCGTCCAACGGCCCCTGTTTCCTGACGGTTTCGCCGAGTTGTTCCAGCGCTTCGATGTATTCCTTGTGCGCTTTTTTTGTTTGACTGTACCACTTTGGGTAACCTTTTTCCGTCATGACATGCCCTCCCGATCTCTTAGACCATTGCTTCGGCTTTGCTCACTTTCACCCGAAAATCCTATGCATCATGGTTAAGGTCTGAATACAGTAGAGTCAAGCAACATCATGGGCATGCCAAAATGACCGGCTTGCAGCGGCTTCAACCACACGTAGCCGACATGGCCTGCTGAAATACAGTAGGCGAGGTGGTAATCTCCGTATTTCCCTGATGCCTTGGCCGGTTTGTAAGCCCTCAAGGAAGCAACTATGTCTCCGTAAAAATGCTCGTTCGCGTCGGTTGGATCATTCTACTTTGCAACCTGATTCAGAACCATCTTGGGAGACACAACGGTATTGGGCGGGTTGTTTGGGTAGTGGTTATAGCCTTCCTTATCCCCTGCTTTGACATTGGCAATGTCAGCGCCTGCGGCATTGTACCATTTCAGGTATCTTGCTGCTTTGGCAATGGCTAAGTGGGTTTCATCGTGCCAAGCAGAAGAGATGGTTGGGATGCTGAGGGATAGAAAAGCCGTCAGTGCAACTGTTATCGGGATTCTCTTTTTCGTAAGCGTGGCCTATTCCGGATGTGATTAGGCTACTTCACCTTAATCTGTGAGGGATCCTTCACAATGATCTCTGGGCGGCCCTCATAGAGCTCTATCATCCCGTTTACGCAGATCGCCTTACCGTAGTATAGTTCTTCAGGCGGTTTCTCGAACTTCCCCCTGTCAGACCCCCCGATATAAGCAGTGAATACGTGGTTTGGAGATGGTTTATCGAGGTTCAGTAAAGTACACTTACTTTTAGCGTCATAATGGGCACTGGCAACCTGACCGCATACCGTCTTTTGCTGGCCGATGAATTTGGCGGCGTCTTCGGGGGTGATGGTGTCCTGGGAGTAAGCGATTGAGACTAATCCGACTAGTAAAGCCATTGTGAGCAGTAATTTGAATCTTTTCATTTTTGGCTCCTCGGATTGGGGGACCATCAAGGCAAAAGGGGCAAAGCAGGTAAACTTGGTGCTGAAAGCATATTACAGTCACATTTTGGATTCGCAAGAATATTTTTGGCGGCACCTCGACCTTGAGGGGTCAACAACATTGGTTCAGATATGGATTGAGCGGAAATTTCGAATGTTTCGAATGGGGTGGGGCCAAGCTAACATCTCGCTGTTTAAAGATTAGTTTTCCGGAAACAGGCGTTTTTCGTGCTTAGAAGGCCGTTTTTGGCCTCGAAATCATTGCTGTAAGTAGCCTGGGGTTCGCGGTGGCGCGTACAGCCGGGCGAAACAGCACTTTCAGATTGCCCAGCGCCGGGCCGAAGGCCCTCCGCCTCCTCACTCTTCAATCCTCCGCCCTCCGCCCTCCGTCCTCCTCCTTCAGTCTTCAGCCTGCATTTCTCAGCCTTCAGCCTTCACCCTTCAGCATAAAGAATTTTGCAAAGGGGTTAAAATGTAAAATTCTTAGTGCTATACTTCATACTGGTAGAGGAATGGGGTGGCGTGCGGATTTTTAAAACGAAGTCGGTCTGTTTTGCTCAGCCTTCAGCCTAATCGCCTTCAGCCTTCTACCCTCAGCCCTCTAAGGAGCTGTCCCATGTTACTCAGTAGTTACACCAACGAATTCGTCCGCCTCTCGTGCGGGTCCTCCGCCCAGCCGCTGGACCTGATAGCCCATCTCAATCAGGACATCAGTGAGGTGATTCCCTATCTGAATGCCGTTCTCGGGGGCTTTCAGTACACCAAAGACCCTCGTTCCGTTTCCTTAAGGCTACATGGAAAGCTAGTCGTGATTCATCCGAGGGAAATCTGCATAAATGCCCCCAGTGACCAATCGGAGGGAGAAAAAATCATTGAATGGCTGCAGAAGAAAATCAACGATACCTGGGAACGCCGGGGAGAAATTCAGCCCCGTTTCGAAAGTGCTCCAAAGCCAAAGATGCTCGAAATCCTGAGACTACTACCCAAAACCAACTGTGGCGAGTGCGGTCACCCAACATGTATGGTCTTTGCTTCCCATGTCGCAGAGGCAGGCAAAGGTCCCGATGATTGCCCATTGATCGATGGGGAGCGCAGAACAGAACTTGAAACGTATCTCCGACAATTCGAACCATAGAAGGCATTCATCATTCATTTCTCCGCCTTCCCCAACTGCTTTTGCCTGTAATAGTCCCGGTCCGCCACGTAAATCTGCTTGGTCACCTGCACGTACGTTTTCCCTGCGCCGTCCCGGAATTCAACCGGAAATTCAAAAACATATTCCTTATCGCTTTCAATCTTCGCTTTTATCTTTTCGATCAGCTCGTCCGTAATTAGAAATCGGGCGATAACCGTTTGCTTTACCGGCTTTATAAATTTAATAGTGGCAGATTTGTCCCATACTACATACTTACCCTTCAAGATGTTGATCAGCTGGACCATATACATGGGATCAAGCGCTCCGTAAAGGCTTCCGCCAAAAACCGTTCCCACGTAGTTTCGTGTGGTCCATTTCAAGGAGAGCTTGATATGTATTTCTTGCCAATCGCTGGACAAAAAACAGATCCATGCGCCGGTTCCCCTGTAAGCCGGGAAAAAATTGAGTACCCATCGTTTCAACCAGGTTGTCAGACTCTCTTGCCTGACGGTTTCAAATAGCTTCATTTCTGTATTGATTTCTCAGCTTTAGGTTAAACTCTCCCGCCGCTCCACTTGCTCGCGGTCAAAAGCCCAGGGCTCAGCGCCGGCATTCTTTGATCGCCTCCACTATAGATTTGGCGTCATCCGGCGTTAAACCATGGTGTACAGGTATTGCCAGGATCGTTTCAGCTATTTTTTCCGTAACCGGAAGCTTTAATGGACCATAGAGTTTTTCGAAGACAGGCTGTTGATGCAGACCTCGTGGATAATGCACCCCGCTGGCGATTCCTTTTTCCTGGAGTCTTTCAGACAGAGAGTCGCGGCTGGAGCCAAATTCACCCCGATCAACCAGCAGGCAATACTGGTGCCAGGCATGTACCCCTCCCGGGATGACTTTTTGAGGTCGAAGACCGGCAACATCCGCGAGGCCGGCGGTCAGAATCTCCGCATTCAGTCTTCTTTTGACCAGCATCTCATCGAGTCTGCCCAGCTGTTTGCACCCGATGGCCCCTTCTACGTCGGTCATACGGTAGTTGAATCCCAGAGCAGTATGATAGTACTTGCCGGTTTCACCATGGCTGCGCATGGATCGCATTTTTTTGTAATATTCTGCGTTATTTGTGCACACCATTCCCCCTTCGCCGACAAACATGTTCTTGGAAGGATAGAAGGAGTATGCGACAAAATCGTCGAATGAACCAACATCCCGCTGCTTCCATGCCGCGCCGTGCGCCTGGGCGGCATCCCACACCACAACCAGGTTGTGACGCGCCGCAAAATCACTGACAGCGGCTATATCGAGCGGATTGCCAAAGAGGTGCACCGGCGAAATAGCGCGGGTGCGATCGGTAATGCGCCTTTCAGCATCATCCAGATCTATCAGGAACGTATCGGGGTCAACGTCACAAAACACCGGCGTCCCGCCGCTCAGCGCCACCATCGAACCGGTCGCCATAAAGGTAAAGGAAGGCACAAGCACTTCATCGCCCGGTCTGAGAAACGCCATATACGCTAAATGAAGCGAAGCCGTGCCGCTGGCGCAGGTCAAAGCATAACGTGACCCCACCTTAAGGGCAAATTCGCGTTCGAAAGCCTCGCACCGATCGCCCTGACGAAGATTTCCGGACCGCAGCACCTCGACGGCCGCATCTATTTCTCCCTCGGTCAATCTCACCTCGGAAATCTTTATACCTCTCACTGTTTAACTCCTCATGTCAAAAATCATGAAAATATACCGGCAAAACCAAGTAGTTTAGTCAATTACTTCGGTTTTTTGAACTCTTTTGTGCAACCAGGCATGCAATAAGAAGCAATGTGTTGTACTGGTTTATTTTGCGGGGGTCATACCGTGAATCTCGCCGGCCAAAAGCGGCACGGCCCTTCTTTTACCCCCTCAACCCTATCGGATTTTGCAATCAGCCTCAAGTTGCCAAAGGCGGATATGCCGGTTACCTTTTCTAACGGGGGCAGTTTTCCGGCGGATAATCGCCCGGCACATGCGACGTTTTACCCGGATGGATGAGCTTGCGGCGAATACCCGCTTATCGGGATCGCAAGGTGGACTTCGGGATCAGGGAGAAACTCATGACTGGCGGCTTACCGGTTATAATCGTCGATGACGACCCGGCTGTATGCGAAGTTACCAGCGAGCTTGTGAGGTCGTTTTACACGTGGGGCAAGGTGTTCGTATTCACCGATCCGGACGAGGCGCTGGCTTTCTGCCAAAGCCGCCGCACAGGAGTCGCCATATTCATACTGGACGTCTTCCTGGGCGAAAAGACCTGCTTCAGCTTCTTAAAATCCGTCCAGACCGCATTCCCATTTGCTCCCCAGGACACGATCGTCATGACCGGCAACGCCAATGACGAGGTGGTGGATGTGTGCATCTCCTCGGACATCACCTATCTTCTCGAAAAGCCGATAAGACCATACGCCCTGAAGCTCGCCGTGCGGGCGATAGTAGCCAAGTATTCTAAATTCGCCAAGAAGCTCCTGCTCGATCCAGTTCTGGCCGACCATGTGACCCGCATCTGATCTTATGCTTTGGTATTATATGTCCGCCCACAGCTATCTTTTGGAAAAGGCGTTTGCCAGACCGTTGTCGATGACGTAGATACACACCTCTTTTGCGCCCTGCTCGGTGTAGCCGTATTTGGTGTTGAGATTGCCCATGAGCTGGGTGACGTCTTCGCGGATGCGTTTATCGTACGATTTGAAACCTTCCTTGTGGTAGTCCTTGATGGCGTTTCGGAAATTGTCGTTTTTCAGGAACGGATCGAGCACGTTTTCCTTCAGATTGTGGATGTACCTGTTGTAGAGCGACTCGTAGAGCTGCGTCTCGCATATCTTTTTCCCGTCGACCATCATCTCCTGGGTCAAGGTGCTGGACGCATACTGGTTTTGTACCTCCTGTCGAAAATTCATGCGCTGGATGACCGTGGAGTCCGCCCCGAGGATGCGGCGCTCGACGGCGTCAAAGAACCCTTCCGTTATCTCGATCTCTTCCCCGGTGAAGACGCATTTTTCGGTCCGCCCGCATTCAAAACTTACGGCGAACAGATAGTTTTGGATCTCCCTGGAGATATTGTCTTCGTTGTAATAATAGAGCGCTTCCTTCACCTCCTGGAGGACCGTGTAATTGTACTGACAGACGAGCGAATCGAGAAAGCCCTCCGGTATGAGTCCTGCCGAGCCGTTGCGGAACTTGTTGAAAAAGCCGCATACCATGGCCATGGTGATGATCTTGTCCTTCTTGGCATAGGCCGAATAGAATTCGCTGAAGATCTTGACCGAGTCCCTTCCTGTAAAACCTCTGTCGCCCTCGGTCTCGGACTCCGCGATGATAGTCCTGCGCCTCTTCGCGTTAAAATTTTTCCTGTCCTCATCGGAGAGCCACGAGGGGATGAGGCCCGTGTATATGTCCATCTTTAGCAGGAGCAGATGCGAGTCGCAGTAGAGCCGGTATTTGTCCGGATCGGGTATCCACTCCTCCATGCCCGCTGACCTGGGGCTGAGCCGGGAGGAGATGATCACTTTTGCCAGATTGTCGAGGACCCTCGGGAGGAAATATCGCTGGATATGGTCTCCGAAGATGTTCCTGTAAATCTTCACCTCCGTGTTGTAGTCCAGGACGTAGGGGATTTTTATATTCGTGATGCGGTCTGAAAAAGACTGAGTATCCGAGATATTTTGCTTGTCTTCCGGGTTCATGAGGGCAAGGAAAAGCGAGTTGACGTCTTCTTCTATGTCCTCTACCTTGTGGACCCCCTCGCTGATTATCCCGTGCAGGTTTGCGAACCTTTCCGTATTGTTGGACTTTATGTCCATCAGCGCATATATGCCGTTATTGGTTTTTGCGTAGCGCGAGTACATGTACGGGACCCTGTTGCTGTCGCGCAACAGGGTGTTCAACTGGCTCTGGAGCAGTTGGTTGGTCAGGACGTGGATTTTCGATATCCTGTCGCCAGGGTTGAAGACGCTGATCCCCTCTCCCAACCTCCTGTCGAAGAGGTATCTGCGGGCAAAGACCATGTCGTAGACCTTAGAAGGGGAATCGAGTGCGTCGAGAAGCGTCTGGTAGAGCGAGAGGCAGATGGTGCACGGATTGTCCTTGAAGACCCATTCGTACTGCTTTTCCTTGAAAAGTTTGCGCTTGAAATGCTCATCGGTTATCAATTCGTCGAAGAAGCTTCTGCGGTATGCCTTAGGGATCAGCAGGAATGGATTATCGTGGCTGGGGCATGGGACCTCGAGATACTCCTTGCCCGCCTGTGCAAAGATGTTTTCCTCGACCTCGGGGAGTTCGCCCACGCTGGATTTCTCCACCAGGCCCCGGAGCTGGGACATGATGTGGCTTGCGTCCGGAGCGCCGCCCCATCCCAGGTCCTTTCGATTCAGGCGCCAGACGATCTCGTAGGCCGCTCCCTCTTCGGTCCTGGAGTATTGCTCGAACTTCATGAGCAGATTGTTGAGGAAAGTGCTCTTTCCGCAGCCGTGCGGTCCCTCGAGGATATATATTCTGTTTTGCCGGATTCCCCTGCGGAATGTGTTGACGTGGCTTATCAGCCTGTTTGCGAAGAGCCTGTCGGCGAAAAAGGGATGGTCCGTCCCCTCCACAAACAGGCGGCTCGTGTCATAGTAGACAAAGTCGATGGATTCGGGATCGTCAGGATATTCGTTTACGCCCTCGCCCACATAGCTGTGCATCATGTCATAGAACATCTGGAAGATATTGCGAAAAACCAACCTGGGCGACTTGCCCAAAAGGTCCGTGAATTCGGGGAAGGTGAGCGGTGCGCGCTGCTCGCGCTCCTTTATCTTCCGGCACAGGTGGGTTATGGAGGATTCTTTTTTTCTCGCGGCCGAGGCTTCCATTACAGGACCTCCTTGGAAATCTTTCTATCCTTCATGGTATAGAGGACCCTTCGCTCAGTCGGTTCCTTGCCGGAGCCGTCAGTGGACGTGCCGTTCCCGTAGATCCAGGACTCCCCGCCGGCCTCGACCACTTCGGTGGTCTCCAGTTTGACCGGCCCGCCCCACAGGTATTCGATGCCCAGCATGGTATTGGGAACGAATTCCGCAACGAGCGGCTTACCCTCGAAATGGTGGTTGAGATAGATACAGCTCTCGTCGGTCCATTTTGCTTCGACTTCGATAAAGGGAGGGTGATAGAGCGAATCGAGAAGCATCTGCCTGTATTTTTCGGCGCTCCTGCTCTGTACGAAGTATTCCCACACCCCCTTACCGCTGTTCAAGCGTTTACCGACAACGAAAAGCTTGTGCCGGTCCACAAAATCCTGGTCGATGAAGGTATTGATGAACAGGAAGTCGTTGAACTCCTGGCGGACTTTAAACACATGCTCCCGGCCCGAACCCGTTTTTGCATCGAAATCCTCCCGCTGCCGCGCGTTTTGGATTCTCTGGAAATGGTAGGAGAGCTTGCCCTTTTCGGCCATCTGCTCGACATGGTCAAAGAGTCTCATGCCCAGTGCATACGGGTTGATCCCCACCCTGGGCAGTGCGGCCACCAGGGCGTGTATCCGCGCAAACCCCACCTCGTTGCCCTTTATCCTGTCGTCTTTTAGAAACAGTTTCTCATGCCAGTAGCTAGCCCAGCCTTCGTTGAGAATCTTGGTCCTGATCTGGGGCTGGAAAAAAAGGGAGGTCTTCCGCACGATCTGCATGACGGACTCCATCCAGCGATTTTCCTCCCTGCGCAGGAATGCGGAGTTTTCCTGCACGTACTGAAGCAGGTCCCTTGGGCCCAGGCTTGACTGTTTTTTCCGCCCGTCGAAGAGCGCATCGAACTCCGGATAGCGTTTGGCCACCTGCGAAAAAAACACGCTTTCGGCCACGTCGCCCCACTGCCTTATCACCTCGTTGTAGCGGTCAACCTCTTTTAGGTACTCGGTGATGCTCACGTTTCGGACTGTTTGCAGAAAGACGTCGAAGTAGAAGTCGATGCGCATCGATGTGTTCATCTCGGCCGGCATGCTCGAATCGAACATCTCGCCGTAGAAGCCCACCAGGTTATCAATGCTGCGGCTGAACTCAATCACGTAGTCCAGCCAGCGACCCTTCTCAGAGCGGAGCATGGCGATGGTGGATTTGTCTGAGAGGGCCTGCCCGCCGAAATCACGGTCCCAGGTGTGCTCGAAAAACATGTTGCTCTGAAAGAAGTCGATATGGGCGAGCACGTGATAGAAGATCATGACGTTTAGCCAGTCCGGGTTGTTGTCGTTGTAAAATGAGATGGCCGGGCTGGTGTTTATCACGGTTTCGTAAGGATTATTGGGATAGAGATCGTACCTTCCCTTTTCCCTGAGGACTTCGACATCATGGACCCAGTAGTCGTAGAGTGAGGGGATCATGTTTTTGGGGCTCAGCTCGATGAGGTCCCTGTTAGTCACGATGTATTCGAGCGTCTCGTCGTGGAAGCGCAGCCCGGCTTCCCGTGCCCGCTCCTTGCACCCTTCCATGATCCGTTTGGTATGTTGATCGATCAGTTCCATTGCGGTCTCCAAAAACCATTCACCGCAGGAAAACAGGCATTCACCGCAGAGAACACAGAGAAAAAGCCGAGAAAACAATCTTTATAAATTATTGACCAGGCGACGTATGCCGAGCCGGAGTTCACTCAGGAAAGCAACTTTTTCATGCCTTCTATGAGACGCAGCTCGGTTGCGTTTTCGCCCACCGAGTCCATGCGAATGTTCCTGGCGTGTTCTTCGAGCAGGTGGGAGTTGGTCAAGTACCTCTCCACCACCGTTCCGCCGGCCTGCTCGGAGGTCCCGGCGATGGTGATTCCGACCCTGTTGGTGAACGCCAGCACCTTTTGTATCTCCGGTATAGTCTCGCTTCCGTCCGAGTCCCAGTCGTCGCCGTCCGTACCCTGGAGGACGTAGATATTGTAGTCGTTGGCCAGGCTTTCGGTCTCGACGATTTGATTTACCAGCCGATAAGCGGATGCGACGCGCGTGCCGCCTGCAACATTCGAGCTGTAGTAGGTGTAGAAGTCGGAGACTTCCTTTGCCTCGGTGTCGTGCAGGATAAACCGGGATTCAACCCGTTTCTCGTACTGATAGAGCAGCCAGCTATAGATCAGGATGTGTTGGGTGACAACCACTTCGGTGGGCTTGCCCGACATAGAGCCGGAGTAATCCCGGATGAAAAAAACCATGGCCTGTGAGTCGTAGTCCTTCTCCCTGGACAGGATGCGGTAAACTCTGTCGCGCGGCGCGACCAGCAGCCCGGTTGGGTCGATATCCTCCCACGAGCTTATTTTGTTCAGACAGAGATTTGTTTCGATGATATTTCGAAGCGTGGCTTTCTTGTCCAGGAACTGCCCCACACCCTTCTGCCTGTCGGTAAGGTCATATGTGTAGCGGGTCAACGACTGCTTCTTTCCCTTGTCTTTTAGTTCGGGCAGTTCGAACTTTTCGCTGAGTATGCGCCCGAGGTCGTAGGCGCTCGATTCTATTTCATGCCCTGTCTCTTCCCCCTGACCTGCGCCGGTCCCGGAGCCTTCCGCGCCGTGAACGGGCTCCTCTCCGATCACTTCGCCTTCCTGCCCCTCGCCGGTTCCGCCCGATGATTCCCCTTCGCCGCCCGGTTCGCTGTGCCGCACGTCGTGAATGAATTTTTCCTCGACCGTGGTGGGCACCAGGATGATCTTTCCCTTGCCGCCCCGGCCCGGCTTGACCAGCCTTCCTATGCGGATCTTGCGCGGAAAGCCGTCCTTTTCCCGCAGCTTGTCCCGCTCCAACAGGTCGTCGATCGCGCTCAGGCTATGGACGTAGTTGCCCCCGGGCATGGCCGCGTCCTGGAGCCAAACCATGTCCCCCCGGCCGTAGATGCACTCCCCGGCCATGTATGAAAGCGACTTGGCCCCGCCCTCTTCCTTCAGCGCATTTCCGTGGGCCTGGCCTTCTGTCTCGGGGATGTCCTTTTCCATCGCTTTTTACTGCTCCTCGCGTAGCGACAGAACCAACGGGAGTTATTTTTCCCTGCTCCCTGCTCAGTTCTCGTCGTTTTTCGTGCAGAAGTATTCCACCGTCTTTTGCGCGCAGGTCAGACAATAGCCGAGCTTGTTCAACATCGTATTGAGTATCCTGTCGTAGAGCTTCTGGTTTTCCTCGTTCGTGCGGTTTGCCAGAGCTCCGATGAGACTGCCCGCTCCAGCTATGTCGGATTTCAGTCTCACGTCCGTCACAGCTTTGACGAGTTCGAGATTGTCCATAAAGTCGTAGTCGCGGTCGGTAGACATCTTCTGTCCGTAAATTTTCCTGATAGATGTCCGAAAAGACTCGCGCTGTTCCCTGCTCTTGAGGCCAAGTCTGTCTTCAACGCTTTGAATGTAGCGCTCGTCGATCTTCAGTGCCTTGAGCTCGCCGGTCTGTGGGTTTTTGTATTTCCACATCTTGTCCGCCCCAAGGTTTTCCGCGTCTATGCCTATTATCATGTTCACGTAGTTCATCACGTCCTTGCGGATGGCGTGCGGCTCATCCATGTAGGCGTTGAACATCTCCGTCATGATTCTTTCGCGGTAGAGCCCCCTGGCAATCTTGAGGTCTTCGAGGTACTTGGCCCTGTCGTTTGCCTCGGGAACATAGTCCAGGACGATGCGCCCCAACGACTTGAAGATGTCGTAGGCAAACATGCACTGTCCTTCGTTGGTCTCGGAGGTCTCCATCTGAAGCTGGATCGCCCGGCCCAGGTTTCTCTGGCCGAGCCCCTTCTGGCCGAACCTCTTGGTGATGTCCGGCTCGTGGTTGAGCGTGTCGATGACCTCTGCCAGGGTCTTGATGCTCTTTTCCCCTGCTACCTCCCCGGCCGAGAGTTTCATCATTTCGATGACGGTGAGCTTTTCGGACCTGGGAAGCCTGGTCAGCACCGCAGCCACGGACGCCGCATAGTTGAGGTTGGGGTCCTGATGGAGCCGCTCTTTGGTCAGCGTGGTCTTGGCCTCGCTTCCGATGGCGTAACCGGTCAGCTGCTCCTGCAGCCGGTAGTCCGTATTATGGGCCACGTAGCAGATGCGGCAACGATCCACTATGGGCGCCTCTTCTTTTTCAGCTAAAAAACGGTTGAACTCCGAGTTGTTGCTCGTAGCGATGATGAGCGTGTCGATGGGCCACCGGAACCCGTCGATCTCGATGTTGCGGTTCTGTATGACCCCCAGGTAGACCTGTACGAGGTCTTTTTTGTTCTTAAATATTTCGTCGCTGAAATGGATTCCCCCGCCCGCCACACGCGCAAGCGCCCCTCGTCTGAGGTCAAACCGGAAGGGATTGTTCGGGTCCGATATGTGCAAAAGCCGCTGAATGGATTCCTCTCCCAGCAGGTCCACCGCCGAGGAGGTTATCTTGTCCTTGGCCGAGTACTTCCCGGTCACGGTCCCCATGCTTTCGCTAAGAGGTACGGGAACCACTTCGAAGAAGCTCAAAAGCTTTTCGCGGTCGCCCTGGCAGTAGTTCCTGATGTCGTTGAGAATATAGTCGCTGCACGCGCCAAGAGGCCTGTAGCTGTGGTAGAGCCAGTCTATCTGCTGGTCCGGGAAAGCCCCCAGGGCGGCGAGGAACTCTTTGCCCTCATCCCTGGACTCGAAAAGGTTCATGGCCAGTATCACCGGGTCTTCGAAGGTCTGCGACTGGATTGTCTCTATCTTGCCGTAACCGCCGAGTCTGTCCATGTGCACAAAATTAAACGTATATCTTCGGTTTTCCGGATTGGCCAGAAACTGCCTGTAGAGCGCGCAAAGGTTGTCAACAAAGAAGGTCTTCCCGTTTCCCGGCTCCCCTACCAGCACGAAGGCCATTTCCCGCGACGATCCGCCTTCGGCCGCATCCTTGATGAAGGATACAAAACTATTCACTTCGTCGTACATCCCGACGACGTGTTTTGCGCTGATCCTGAAGATCCGGAAATCAAACGTGGTCCGGCCGTTGACCAACACTTTCTCGATGGCCGCCGGTTCGTTGAGGATCATCCGGGCCACCCCCTGGTATGCATTCTCAAAACGCCTTTTGCCATCCTTCACCTGTCGGAGATGGTGCCCTACGGATATTGTATCGTTCGCTTTCATTTTTTTACTCCAAACTGCGTAGTGAAGCACGTCGCCGGATATAAGGGAAAACAAGCCTTTGGGGCCTGAGTTTGCAAGCAACGTACCACGACAACAGAACTACCTTAAAAAATATTCCGAACAAGGAAAGATTCTCCGAGTCGGCCTACTGCCCACACGCAGGCGGCTCTGTGCACCGGTCCGTGAAGAAAAGTGCTGGACTTGAAGGCTTACGAGCCACGCTCGGCAATCAAATATCTGCCGCCCCGAGGTAATGACTGCCGGAACACTTCGCAGGCGGCAATTCCTGGATATCTACCGGCGCGAAGTACGCGTTTTCATAAATGCGATCAATTAAGCGATTGTAATTATTATATATGTATTGTAGCTTGACCGATCAGGACCGGACCTGGGGGGACCAATACGTCACCGGATTTATGATCTTTGCCACTGATGGCAAGACTCTGACATTGGCGCTTTAATTTCGTCAAGGTTTGAGCGGTATAAACAGTAATTGGGGGGCGTGAGATGCGATTTCGAAAACCGGGCAAAATCTATAGTAACTTATGGTACCTCGGCGCTGAGGAATCCGGGATCTATTTGCTCCGGGGGCGCCACGGCACGGCGTTGATAAACGGCGGCATGAGCTACATCCTCCCCGATGTTCTAACCCAGATGCGTGAATTCGGGATTGACCCTGGAGAAATCACCAAGTTTTTGATCCTGCATTCACATTTCGACCACGTTGGAGTGGTCCCCTATTTCAAGAGAAATTACCCGGCAATTGAAGTACTTGCATCCGAAGCGGCCGTCAGGACATTCGAGAATCCGAAGGCGATCGAACTTATAAACAGCTACAACCGGTTGAGCGCCGGGGAAAAGACTGAGTCGCTCAAGGGTTTTGATCTCGAGTGGCGGACCGATATTGAACCACTACCCGTCCGGGAGGGCGACACCATTGACCTGGGCCGGATCGGGCTGAAAATCTATGAGACTCCGGGTCACTCCAACTGTTCAATTTCGGCTTACGAACCCGATGAAGGGGTCCTTTTTGCCTCCGACGCAATGGGCATACCTTTTTTGGACAAATTATTCCCCTGCATGAACACAAACATCGACCAGTATCTAAACAGCCTCGAAAAGCTGAGGCCTCTTAAGGTCAATGTATTTTGCGCCGATCACTACGGCTACATAACCGGAGATGAAGCTGAGGCAATCGTCTCTGAAACCATCAAAGAAGCCTTGAGCTTGAAAGCGCATCTGTACGAAATGTTCAGGCGCAACCCCCTCGACCTCGACTCCGCCGCCAGGGAGATCACCTCTTCCTTTTATCAGCAAATGCCCGGCTTCTGTATTTCTCCGGAAATTCTCGAAACCATTTTCAAACAGATGCTCAAGTATATCGCTAAAACTTCGCAGCCGCAGATATGATCTTTTCCGGCCGGCCCAACTCCAGGCTGAGAGAAATAAAGGGACATCCGGTAAACGAGTGCCTGCAAGACCAGAAAGGACACTATCTGTCTGCTGTGAACCGGCCCTGTGGTGGCCTTTTTGACTTTCTTGCCCTCAGAGCTGCATATGGTAGCCCAGGGTAAGCGGAGCGCCACCCTGGGGAGAATAGGAGCGCAAATTATTTATAGCACACTGAAAGAGCCTGTCCGATAACTTGGATTTCCGGAATTTATTGGCGCAAAAGTGGGAATATACCTTCAATTTTCTCCAAGTTTTGGGTTCGGCTGGACTCAATTATGACCATATTAACACCAAGAATGGGAATTTTTTGTGCCCCTCTGAGTTATCGGACAGGCCCTGAAAGGGTTATAAAAAGAATATTTAGGATGAAATAACGGCGCGCTTAAACAGCATGGGATTGGCTGTGCAACCCCTACAGGGTAGAAAGCTGGTTTTTGTTGCCTCAGGACCCCAGAGGGCATCTTGCATTGCAGATCAAAAGAACTCGACACCTACTTCGTCTCGACCGGGCGAGTCATGACCTTTCGGCTTCCCAGCAGGTTGAGCTTGAACTTTCTGACCGTGTCAGGCGCCACCAGGTCTCCTTGCGGACTGGTGAAGTAAAGCGCGTCAAGAGGGCACTGCACGATGCAGGCTCCACATTGCACGCATTGCACAACTCCCGGCATGGAGGCAGTTCGCCCGCTGTGATCGACCTGGAAAACGTTTTTGGGACATACCTGCTCACAAAACCCGGCCCCCTTGCATCGTTGCGCATCCAGCACAACATGCAGCAACTTGCCTTCGAGCAAGCCGCTTCCATAAACCGGGGTGCTCCCCTTCAAATCGAGCCCCAGGACCAAGACCACGATAAGTGAGCTGAGACCCCAGCGGAAGGCGAATGCCCAGGAAAAATCGCCCGCCAGTAAGGTGTAACCGGCGATGCCCGCCATGAAGATGACCCAAAGTAAAAGCGGAAGGCCCCTTTCACCGAAATCGAAGAAGACGAAACCGACGCTTTTCCCCTTCGAGCGCAAACGTCCCTGGTAGAGGGGAAAGCTCAAGAAGATGAGAAAGGCCCACCCCCACACGAAACCTGCGAGAGGCATTACTCCCTGCCTCCAAAACGGTAAGACAAGGAGCGACAGCATAGAGATCGGAAACGCCCAGGCAACCGCCATCTCGAACCGTGCTGGCCAGGGAAAGCCGACGGTGCGCATATCCTCGGTTTTCTCCATGCTTCCTTTCAGAAAACGAGGAATCGACTTCGCGTAGACCGGTCCCCAGACTACCATCCACCCGGTCTCCGAGTGGATGGTCCTGCCCTCGATCCCCGTTGCGGCGAGCTGCGGGAGGATCACCTGCCGATGGTCCACCATCTCCTCAATGCGACTGGTCTTTAGGACTGATATGACGTCGTGATTGGTAAAGCGCCCGCCGGTTGCAGCACACCACACGTTCACTCCCCGGCTGTTTGCAACGAGCAGGAATGCATCGATCCCCTTAAGGGCGCGCCGAACTCGTTCCACCGTGAGACGGAAGTTGCAGGTTAGAAGCACTGGAGCATCGCGGCCTGGGTTTCCGATCCTGATCAACCCCGTTTTGCAAGGAAACGGGAGTACCCTCAGCAGTGTCTGCAACACGTTGACAAGTAAGAAGTTCAGATGCTTCATGACGGTTTGCCTGCGGGTTTTTGTGCTGCGATCTCGCCGAAGCTTCCAAGCAGGTCCAACCGTACCGATACGATGGAAAGGCCGGCATCGGCCAGCTTCTCAAGCAGGTTCGAGACGGGACGTGTCGTCTGCTGGGCAACAGCATAGGCGAGCACCGCAAGAGGGACCCTTAGCACCGTGTGAATCAACCGCTTGACGATGCCTCCGGGTTCGATCTCATCGGCTATCAGCAAGACCCCGCCACCGCGGAGGACCCGTGTCGCCTCCTTCAGGGTGTAGGTCAATTCGTCCTCGCTCAGTTCCGAGAGGCAGAGGCCGCTCATCACGGCGTCGTAGTGATTCGCTTCTTCACCGTCGAGCTGCGAAACGCCCATTTCCAACAACTCGACACGCTCCGTCAGTCCCGCCATTTTCACACGCTGCCTGGCGATTTCGAGCATCCGAGCGTTAATATCGATCCCCCTGACCATAGCACCCTGCCGAGCTGCGCGGACAGTCAGCGCGCCTGTGCCGCAGCCGAGATCCAGTACCTGTTGCCCAGGCTTGATCCGGGCCGCGAGACGGTCATAGACCTTGTCCACATGCCCGAGCGTGAGAATGCGGATGCCGAATTCGTACCTGCGTGGGGCTGACTCCAGGATTCGCATCAGGACGTACGTACTCATTATAGTATCCATACGGGGAAGTCGCCGGCGCGCGCTAATCCCTCATGGTCTCATTCTTGGAAACAGCGCAGTCTCTGACATCCGCCGGGGCAAGTGTTCTCTGCCCGTTTATTCGTTCTCAACCTTTGATCCAACTCACCGCTTGCTCACGCTCACTTGGAGAGAAGCTTTTTATATCGCAGTTCATTATCAGCTTCGCTAATTTCAGCCCCCATTCAACCCACTTGGGGCCTCCGATAACGCCCATCTTATCAAAATCGTTTCTGTGCGTGAGGCCAAAATGAGCGTCGTCCCACCATGCCTCAGCTTCCACGCCACGGAACTGATCACCTATATCGAGCAGAAGGCGTGCCTTGCCATGTTCGTGAATGATCGATTCCAGGCGCGGAATGAGCACTTCCTTATAGTCCCGATCGGTTAATTTGCCCACCGCTTTCAGGATAAGCACATTTCCTTCACTGTCCGGTAACACTTCGATCATGGTATTCTCCTTACAGAGTCCGCGTAATGCCGTCCAAGGTCCGGTCCGTTCCCATTATATTAGAACCTCAGGAAGAATTCACCTCTTCAGATGCAAATACGTGGCGGGACCTAAAGTCGGAAACACTAAAAGACCGGTTTTTGTTGCGTCGTGACCTCAGAGTGGCGTCCCGCGAGACGCAGGACTGACCCTGTGCTATAACTATCGAGCCCCTTCGTGGCAAAAACCCAGATCACGGGGATTAATTTGCCTGAAGACCCCAATATATAAGCGCCTTTCCCCGCCGGAAGATTTTTGTTGCCTGCAACCCATTGTCAGATAAAATATATAAGCCTTCACCTTTGAGTTCACTTTGATTGTCACTCGCACGGAAGCCGTCTTCGGCTCGAAAATAAATGCTCAGCTTCCATCGCTGCCGCACCTCGCCTTTGTGGCAGCATTCCGTGGCTTTTGAACGGCCCTGTCCCCTCTTAGGAGAAACCATGGACGCAAAGATAAGACTGTGCACCTCTAAGCACGAAAATGGGACGGATGAATTCGATATCTGCGCGCTTGAAGATATCCTGGAGGCCTCGCATGATGGCTTATTCATAGCAGATGGACTGGGCAATATTGAAATGGTGAACAGCGCATGGGAGCGCATTTGCGGTATTGGCCGTGAATTCGTTGTGGGTAAAAACGCTCAGGACCTCGTCAATCAAAAGTACTACACCGAATCTTCGGTGATGGCGGCAATCAGGTCACGCGAAGAAACGACTATCATGCTCCACATGACCAGGGGAGAAAAGGTCGGTCAGAAAATTCTGGCGACAGCCATTCCAATCTGGGACGAAAACGGGCAGATAAGGCGAGTGGTCGCAAACATCAGAGATATAACGGAAATACTCTACCTCAAGGAACTTCTTGAAAAAACAAAGCAGCTTAACGAGCTATATGCAGCAGAACTCGAGCAGATGCGCCAGCAGCAGTTTACCAAACATGGCGACATCATCGCCAGAAGCCCCAAAACAAAGCTGGCGCTTGAAATGGCCGCTCAGGTGGCCAAAGTGGATTCGTCCGTATTGATTACAGGCGAATCGGGGGCGGGCAAGGAAGTAATCGCCAATTCAATCCACAGGTTGGGCCGCCGCTGTGAAGGACCGCTCATAAAGATAAATTGCAGCGCAATCCCCGAATCTTTGCTCGAGTCCGAACTCTTCGGATACGAAGCGGGGGCCTTCACCGGCGCCGGGAAACAGGGCAAACCCGGCATGTTCGAGATGGCCGAAAAGGGGACCCTTTTTCTTGACGAAATAGGAGATATTTCATGCAACATACAGGCAAAACTGCTGAGGGCCCTGCAGGACCAGACAATCATGAGGGTTGGAGGACTAAAGCCCATTGCCGTTGACGCCAGAATTATTGCGGCCACCAACAGGGACCTTAAGGAGATGGTCAAAAGCAAGTCCTTTCGCGAGGACCTCTATTATCGACTCAACGTTGTTTCAATTGAAATTCCTCCGTTGCGCGAACGAAAGGAGGATATTCCACTCCTTGTTCTGCACTTAGTCGAAAAGATAAATAAAAAATATCAATTTTCGAAGCGGGTTTCCTCTCAGGTAATCGATCACTTCATGCTGTACTCCTGGCCCGGAAATATTCGCGAACTGCAGAATGTAATCGAACGTATGCTCGTTATGACCCCGGAGGAACATATTACGCCCGTCCATCTGCCTTCCAACATCCTTAGCCAGGCGGGTTCGCACGGCCACAAAGTGGCCCTTGATGAGACCATTCCATTTAGCAAAGCTATTGAAAGCGTCGAAAGACAAGTCATCGAGCGGGCGCTTAAAAAATATGGAAGCACGAGGAAGGCGGCAAAGGCCCTTGAGATAGATCAGTCCACAGTAGTTCGAAAAGCCAGAAAACATGGGCTTTCCGGCTTGAGTCACGAGGCGGAAGAACCGGCAAACCCTTTTGAGAACATAAAATTTCGGCTTTAAACTGGATGTGTGCGGATGCTGTGATACGATGCAAATAAGCATCTGCGATGCTTCATCGCATCAGCACGGGTTTATGCCGCCATTGTGCCATTACAACCATAGACCCTCTGGATTCAGCTAAAATAGGGGTGATGTGATAATGCATCATTTCGATCCCCTTATGAAAACAGCACCTCCCAGCCGGTGCCCTTTGCATAAAGGTTTCTCCCCTCCCCAAAAGGCTGGCATGAAGTTTGCCGCTTTTGTAAGGTTATCTCAACAGTTTTTTCACCTGGATTGCTAACCGTTTATCTGCATTGGAGATCGGTATGGCCGTATTCATGTCTGCTGAACAGGCGGTAAATCTCGTCAAATCGGGGGACACCGTTACGATGTCGGGCTTTGTCGGGATGGGTCACCCTGAGGAGATATCCGCGGCAATGGAAAAGAAATTCCTTGAAACGGGCCAGCCCAGAGATCTCACGCTCACGTTCGGAGCGAGCCAGAATGATGGAAAATCAAACTGGGGATTAAATCGCTGGGCCAAAGACGGATTGGTGCGGCGGGTTATATCCGGCCACTGGGGCCTTCAGCCCGACCTGATCAAAATGGCTGTCAACAACAGGATCGAAGCCTACAATATTCCCCAGGGGGTCATATTGCACCTGTACAGGGCGATAGCGGGCAAGAAGCCCGGGATTATTACCCATGTTGGTCTTAAGACATTCGTCGATCCCAGGGAAACCTGCGGCAGGCTGAACAGCATCAGCCACGAAGAGTATGTGCGCCTGATCGAAGTAGACGGGAAGGAGTATCTTTTCTACAAGGCCTTCCCGATTGACGTCGCTATAGTTCGCGGTACTAGCGCCGATGAAAACGGCAATGTTTCCATCGAGCGCGAGGCAATCGCCCTGGAATTCATGTGCCTGGCGCTGGCGGCCAAAGCGTGCGGGGGCAAGGTGATCGTCCAGGTGGAACGAAAGGTCAAGGCGGGAACTCTTCATCCCATGATGGTAAAGCTTCCCAGAATAGTGGTCGATGCGGTGGTGGTTGCCAAGCCCCAGAACCATTGGCAGGTCCCGATGGCAGAGCCTTACAATCCCGCTCTGTGCGGAGAGGTAAGAATCCCGCTCAGCGAAGTCAGCCCGCTGCCTCTAGACGAGCGCAAGGTGGTATGCCGCAGATGTGCAATGGAAATGGTCCCCAATGCTATCGTAAATCTGGGAATCGGCATGCCTCCGGGGGTAGGCGTAGTTTGCGCCGAAGAGGACATGAGCGACATGATGGTCATGACGGTAGAGCCGGGAGTGGTTGGCGGAGTGCCTTTGGGCGGACTCTATTTCGGGTCGGCGATCAACCCTGAAGCCCTGATCGATCATCCACTCATGTTCGACTTCTACGATGGGGGAGGCTTGGATCTGGCCGTGTTGGGCATGGCGGAGATGGACGGCTTCGGCAACGTCAATGTCAGCAAATTCGGCCCCCGGATCGCTGGGGCCGGAGGCTTCATAAACATCACTCAGAGCGCCAAAAGGGTCGTGTTCTGCGGGACTTTTACGGCCAGCGGCTTCGACTTCCGGATTGGCGACGGCAGCTTGAAAATCGCCCAGGAAGGAAAGATTCGCAAAATGGTCAGCAAGGTCGAGCATATCACCTTTAGCGGGGAGTATGGCCGGACCAGCGGCCAGAAAATCCTCTATGTCACCGAGCGCGCGGTATTCGAGCTTCGCCTTGAAGGAGTGACCCTGACAGAGATCGCTCCGGGAGTAGACCTGCAAAAGGATGTTCTGTCGCAGATGGATTTCACGCCCCTGATTGACCCGGCGCTCAAACTCATGGACCCGAGAATTTTCAGTCAAAAGACCCCAATGGGGATCAAAAACGAGATACTTGACAAGTATCGTGCGGAAACTGCTGTTGAAACTGTAGCCTTTTCTACGGCCAAGAATTGATTCACCCTACTGAAAGGAGAGCCGCCATGGCGCTAAAGACTAGAAAACAGTACCTGGAGTCCCTGAAATCGATGCGGCCCAACATCTATAAATTCGGGGAACTCATCGAGGACGTCACGACCCATCCAGCTACCAAAAGAACTGTGGAAAGCCATGCCAGGGCTTTCGACGCCTCACACGATCCTAAGTATTCCGACGACTTTACCGCAACCTCAACTTTCCTTCCAGGCGAGAAAATTCACAGGTGGACCGGGATGACCGAGAACCTCGAAGAGGTCATGGCCAATTCCAGGTTGAAGAGGTGGATGTTTCGGTTTACCGGGTCCTGCACAGGCGGTCTGTGCGTTGGCTGGAACGCCCAAAACGTACTGTGGAATGTGACCGCCTTAATTGACCGCGAAACCGGGACCGCTTATCAGGAACGGCTTAGAAAATGGATTATCGGTTCCCAGGAAAAAGGTCTGGTCGTCGCTGGGGCCCTCACTGACGCCAAAGGCGACCGCAGCATGAGGCCCTCTCAGCAGCCCAATGCGGAGAGCAATCTGCGCATCAAGGAAGTGAGGCCGGACGGCATTGTGATCAGCGGCGCCAAAGCGATGATCTGCGGCGTGGCCGCTTCCAATGAAATCTTCCTTTTGTCCGGCAGCGGCTACAGGGAAGAGGACCAGGACTATGCGCTCGCCTGCGTGGTCCCCAGGGGCATCGAGGGCCTCACCATAGTGGAAACGCGCCGTCCCAGCGACAGCAGGGAAATCGAGGAGGATGGGTGGGACATACCGGCCACCGGAATCACTCAGGCTTACCTGCTTTTCCAGGACTGTTTCGTCCCGAACGAGCGGGTTTTCATGTGCAGGGAGTTCAAGTACTCCGGAAGGATCATCGAGTATTTCACCGCAAATTACCGAGCCTGTATCGGCGCCTGTGTGGCAGGACAGGGTGACGTAATGATAGGCGCGGCTGCCCTGATGGCCAGGGTAAACGGGTTGGCGGCAAGCACGTTTGCAGGAAAGATTACTGATATGTCGGTAAACAACGAGACCACCTACGCAATGGGAATAGGGGCGATGGCTTTGGGCAAAAAGGGGCCCGGAGGAATGTGGGTATCAGACTCTCTGGTCGCTCATGCCAACAAAGTCCACGTGGCGACCCTTCCCTATGAGACAAAGCGCGTCTGCCAGGATATTGGCGGCGGAATCGTGGAAACCGGCTGCTTCCCGTCCTATAAGGATTTTCAGAACCCCGAATACGGTTCAATTATAGCAAAAGTGGTCCAGGCCAGCGACAAGTACACTGCGGAATCCAGGGCGCGCGCCGCCAGACTCTCGGAATGGCTGACCCTCGGGGCCGGTGTTCCGGGATGCATGCACGGCGGCGGTTCCCCCGATGGGGCTAAACTGGTTGTGCGCGCTCTCACGCCCGTTGACCAGTTTGCCGAGTTTGCCCGCAACATTGCCGGCATAAAGGAAGAAATTCCGGAACCGGAGAAGAAGAAAAAATAGCTCTTACCGGTGAAAGCGGGCAATCCTATGGTTCTGCCCGCGCCGGGACCGGTTCATTTGAATTCCGAAGCGCAAACGTGCAGCGTTTGGTATATAATGGACCGGTTCCGAACTTCATCTCGCCAATTACCACCTGGAGGATCAGGACCCAAGATTAAACCCGCTTTGCTTTTTGGCCGTCATGCGATGTTTTTACGAACAGATCAAGGGGGAACAAGATGAATTTCAATTTAACCGAAGAACACCAACTGATACGGTCCGGAGTACGGGAGTTTTGCCAAAAGTACGTTGAACCCTGTGCCGAAATCACCGACTCTGAAGCAAAGTTTCCGGCAGATACGGTGAAGAGGCTTGCCGACCAGGACTGGCTTGGCATTCCATTTCCGCAGGAATACGGCGGCGCGGGCGCCGATTACCTTAGCTACATAATAGTCGTTGAGGAACTCTCCAGGGCGTGCGCAACAACCGGCTTTACCCTCGAATGCCACACTTCCCTTGCCTGTTATCCTCTTTTTAAGTTTGGAACCGAGGAACAGAAACAAAAATACCTTGTGCCGCTTTGCAAAGGTGAGATGCTGGGCTCCTTTGCTCTGACCGAGCCCGGCGCTGGGACAGACGCCGGCGCCGCTTCGACCACTGCGGTCCCCGATGGCGACCAATGGGTCCTCAACGGCAGCAAGATCTTCATATCCAATGCCCCGGTGGCTGGAGTCATAATAGTTTTCGCGATGACCGACAAATCCAAGGGGACCAAAGGCATCAGCGCGTTCATTGTGCCTGCCGGCTCCCCTGGCCTGGTCATCGGCAAACACCTCAACAAGATGGGCATTCGTGGATCTCTTACGGCTGAGGTTTTTCTCAAAGACTGCCGTATTCCCAAGGAAAACATTCTCGGCGGGGAAGGACAGGGATTCAAAATAGCCATGATGACCCTGGACGGCGGCAGAATCGGGATTGCCGCTCAGGCCCTCGGCATCGCTCAGGCAGCCCTTGATGAATCCATCAGCTACTCCAAGGAAAGAGTCCAGTTCGGTAAGCCTATTGCCTCCCTCCAGGCGATCCAGTGGATGGTCGCAAACATGGCTACCGAAGTCGAGGCTTCCAGGTTTTTGACCTATCATGCCGCATGGTGCTACGACCAGGGCCTGCCCTATAGCAAGGAAGCGGCAATGGCCAAACTTTTCGCCTCGGAAACGGCGGCGCGGCAAACCAACAGGGCGGTGCAGATCCATGGCGGAATCGGCTTCATTAAAGGCCATAAGGTCGAGCGCCTCTACCGGGACGCCAAGATTACCGAGATTTACGAAGGCACTTCGGAAGTGATGAGAATGGTAATTGCCGGCAGTGTGCTTCGATAAGCCGAACTGAACGCTCAGTTTATTCCGCACCTGGCAGTACGCCGAAAACCGGCGCAGTAAACTTTTTTTACAAGGAGAAAACCATAAGGAAAGCTTAGCAGCCGTGAATGCCTTGAATCAATTTTCCGGGAGGCCGGAGATGGCCGCTTTCCGGCAATGGTCGACACAGATTGTCAACATTTTGCTAAGGGAGGGCAATATCAATGAGTGATGTCACCGTTGGACTTTCCGTTTCGAAGACAGAACTTGCAAGTCTGGCGCAGCGGATGCTTCGATACCGATGGCTTTGCTACGGCATGCTGCTTTTAACCTACATTTTCGTTTACTTCGACAGGGTCTCGCCGGCAGTGGTCGCCCCGGAACTCATGAAGGAATTCGGTCTTACGGCGACCAGTCTCGGCATCCTGTCCTCAATGTATTTTTATCCATACGCTGCGATGCAGATACCATCGGGAATCCTGTCCGATTACCTCGGCCCGAGATTTTCCGTAGGCACATTCTTCGTAATCGCGGCAATCGGTACGGCCCTTTTCGGGCTCGCACACTCCTTCGGAACTATCATTTTAGGCCGCTTCCTGATGGGTGTGGGCGTTGCCGTCGTCTGGATCCCCTGCATGAGGATCCTGGCAAACTGGTTCCGTCCAAATGAATTCTCAACCCTCACCGGCACGATGCTCACCGTCGGCAATGCCGGCGCCGTCCTCGCCGCAGCGCCCCTCGCTTTCCTTGTGGGCCAGGTCGGGTGGCGTCCTTCCTTTTTCTGGCTCGGCGGGTTCATGATGGTCATCGCGGTCCTGAATTTCGTCATCTTGAGGAACAAGCCTCAGGACAAGGGATACCCGACCGTCTCGGAGATCGACGGCATAGATTACTACTCAACCAAAGAAGCCTCCAAGGTCGCCTTCTCCGCAAATGTAAAGAAGTTGTTCGGCATGAGGAATTACTGGCTCATCGCCGTCTATGCCTTCGTGATTTACGGCACGGTTATGGGATTCCAGGGGCTGTGGTTTATTCCCTATGTGCAACATATTTACGGACTGCCCAAACAGGAAGCTGCCAATATGCTCATGTTCTGGCCTATAGGAATGGCTCTCGGCTGTTTCAGCATAGGGTGGGCTTCCGACCGGCTCCTCAAATCCCGCCGGAAAGCATCGTTCTACGGAATGATCATTTATGTGCTGACCTGGGTCCCCATCGTAATCTGGCCCGCATCCATTCCAGTCCAGGTCTTCTATCCGATGCTGTTCATAATGGGCTTTTTCTGCGGCGCATACGTGCCCAATTACGCCCACATCGCTGAGGGGCAGCCCCACAGCTTTATCGCCACGGCCAACGGAATGCTCAACATCTGGTACTTTATCGGTGGCGCGTTCTATCAGTCAGTGATGGGCGTCATTCTGGACGCATACGGGAAAGTCGATGGGAAATTCCCCGTCGAGGCATATCAGAGGGCATTCGTCTTCTGCTTGCTTACTCTTCTGATCGGCGCTGTGACCATGTATTTCACTATAGATACGCAAGCGCTTTTGAAGAAAAAGGCGGGATAGTTTTGTGGTCGGTCTCCCCGGCACTCAATTCGAATATTCGAGCAAAGTCACGCAGAGCGGATTGAGTGCCGGCGGTAACCTAAAATCCAAATTCGGCCAACAGGGAATCGACTTCATCTTGAGAGTGCACCGCATTTTCCAAAGCGGCGTGCGCCGGACCATAGAGTTCGTCTTCCTCCTTTTGTCTGCTAGGATCCGCCTTTGCCCCGAACGTGCGGATCAGGTCGACAAGCTTTAGTTCCATATCCTTGAGCAGTTTGATTATCTTTTGAATGATCTGGCTGCTCAAATCATGGAAGTCCTGCGCGATAAGGATCGTATCCAGGTCTGAACGATTTTCGCTGATGAGCGTTTCAATGGCGTCCAGCGCTTGAGCGCCCTGCTCGAGCTTTTTCCCGGCCGAATCACCTACCGCTCTCAGTCCTCCGAGAAGCCCGCGCAACCCCGAGAGCTGATCCATTTCATTCGAAATCCGCCCCTGCATGATTTCCACGTGATCCAAGGTGGTTACGGCCGCCTTTTCGGTCATCTCCAATATGTGTTCGAGACGATTCCCGGAGTCGGGTATCTTGTGCTCGACAATATCCTGGAGGGACGGGTCAAGAGTGCTGAGAAAACCGCGTATTGAATCGTGGAGCCCCCTGGCCAGGCCTCCAATTTCTTTGTAAAGGCCCAAGGGGTCGCCCTGACGGTTGGCTATGTTCAGCAGGATCGTCTGCGCGTTGGCGAGATCGCCGCTGGAAAAAGCTTTTACGAACTCCTTGGCAGAGCCGATCAGACCCTTGACCCCGGTGTCTTCTGCAAGCTGACGCGGCGCCACATCCAAAGGGTCCGAAGCGCCTAGGAGCTTTTCGATTTCTTTCATGGAATCGGCCGAAAGAGTGAAGGTAAGGCTGAATTGATCGCCCGAGCCTCCTTCGGGGGTCATGGACAACTCTGCACCCCAACTTCTCGCCAACTCAATCAAGTTGGTAAAAGCGGCCTTTTCCGCACCTCCCTGAGATTGAAGATCTGCTTCATCCACGCTCCCGGATGCCTCAGAAGCTGTTTCCACGGGCAATTCTTTTCCCCCGGAAACCCCCGCTGCCGTCTCCGATGTTCCCAATATTTCCATCAGCTCGTTCAGATCGATTTCGGGGGCCTTGCCGCCGTTCTTAAAAGTTCGCATCTGATCAATAACCGAGCTTACTGCGAATCCCAGTACGGCAATTGAGTCTATTGCACCCGGCGACACTTTGTCGTTTAGGAACTTCTCGAGTTCGAGTCCCGCCCTCTCCAACCCCCCCAGACCAAGCTTGCCCGCTGTAGTATAAAATGACACAACAGACCGGCGAGATCTTTCCATCTCTTTTTCGGCATCCCCAGAGACCAGAGCGGACACACTTTCCTCAGCGTCTTGAAGAAACCTCATCAGTTTATCCCATTTCTGCGATTTCATGCCATCACCTTGCGCTTTCCTCGTATAGGCTGATTATCCCTTTTACATCGATTATCAATGCAATCTTACCGTCTCCCAGTATGGCGCCCCCCGAGATCCCCGGCAGTTGCTGAAACATGTCCCCCAGACTCTTGATCACCACCTCCTGTCTGTCAACAATTTCATCGGCAAGCAGGCAATATGAATTCTCGCCCTCGGTCACCACCATGAGCAATGCATCCCATGGGTTGCGGTGCTTAGGTTCTTCATTCAAATAGCTGTGCAAACGCACAATCGGCATGAGCGTATCTCTAACTTTGACCAGTTCTCCCCTCCCCTGGACGGTAAAATACGCCTCCTGCGACGGCCTGAAGGATTCCTTGAGAGCAATCGTGGGCACGATATATCGTTCGACCCCGATCTGTATGATCATACCGTCGATAATGGCCATAGTGAGCGGCAGTTTCACATGGAACGATGACCCCTTACCGAACTGGCTCGTGATTTCTATTTTGCCGCGGAGCCGCTCAACGCACTTCTTTACCACATCCATCCCAACGCCACGCCCAGAGACTTCGCTGACCGTGTCCTTAGTCGAAAAACCCGGATGGAAAATCAGATCGAAGGTCGTCTTTTCATCGAGTTGATCTGAGGCGCTGATTATCCCCCGTTCAATTGCTTTATCGCGAATTCTTTTGACGTCCAGCCCCCGTCCGTCGTCCTCTATGTCGATTGCTATGTTGCCCCCCTTCTGCTCGGCGGAAATAAATATCGTTCCCGTTGGATCTTTGCCCGCCCGGGTGCGTTCATCGGGCATTTCGATTCCATGGTCAACCGAGTTTCTAATCATATGCACCAGCGGCTCATATATCTCTTCGACCATGTTTCGGTCGATTTCGGTCTCTTCCCCTTTCATTGTCAGAACGACTTCTTTGCCGGATTTTCTGGAAAGATCGTGAACCAGCCGGATCATCTTTTGGAAAGTGCTCTTGATGGGGACCATGCGCATCGACATGCTTATACGCTGTAGCTCGGCGGTGATCCGATTTAGTTGAACGGAGTCCTTCTGGAGTTTTTGATCGCTTATTTTCAGTACTTCGGGATTCTGCAGCACCATTGACTGGGCAATGACAAGCTCACCGACCATATCGACGAGGTTGTCGAGCTTGTGAGTGTTAACCCTCACAGACGCCGCATTTTCTATCGTGTGACGTTGCTCGCGTAAAGCCTTCGAGACCTCCCGAGGGCTGGCAGCTCCCTTATCGATTGCCGTCTGACCGAATTTGCTGCCCTCGGCCTTGCCCTGCTCAATGATATCCCCAACTGCTTCATCATCCAGGACCCCATGCTCAACCAGGATTTCCCCCAGTTTTCTGACTCGAATCTCACTGCCGGCCACTGGATCGCCGGTGAAGTTTCTAACCTTTTCGATAAAAGCAAGTACGACAGGCGAGGGATCTTTCCGCCCACCTTCGCCATTTTCCAGCTCCTTTAGCAGGCCATTAAGAATGTCGGTGGCACCCAGGACTATATCGATCACCGAATCGGTTATAGCCAATTTACCCGACCTTGCCAAATCCAGCAGGTTCTCAACCTCGTGGCTCAGATGATGAATCTCATTCAAATTGATAAAACCAGCGACTCCTTTGATGCTGTGAAACGGCCGGAATACGGCGTTCATCGCCTCGATGTCATTCGGGTCCGTCTCAAGGCCCAGAATGTTAAGCTCGATCGCCGCAAGATTCTCCTTGGCTTCCTCGATGAAGTCCTTCAGCAGCTCAGGGTCATGTATCTCGTCGCCTTTAGAACCGCCGTCCTCCCGGAACATACTCTCCAGATCGAGGGAGGATTCACCGGACTCCGAACCACTGCCCGAATCCGTGGACGCCGACGCAAAAAAGTCTTCGTCCTCGTCTGGTTGCACAGCGGTCTCAGTTTCTATTTGTGCGATCTCCCCTACGCCGCTCTCCACCGCGCCGCCAACCACAAGCGAACCAAGGAGCTTTTGAATCTCCCGCCAATCGGCGCTCGGATCAGATGACTCGTCCAGAATGAGGCGCTTGAAAATCAGCCTTGCACTTTCAATAGTTCCAGCTAACGGCCCAGCCTGCCCGATTTTACCATCGAGATCGTCGAGAAGGTTCAGGCACTCCCCTATTCCCATCAGATCGTCAGGTCCGTCAATCACTCCGTTGGCAAGCCGGTTAACTATGTTTTCCATGAATTGTTATCCCTATTAGAACAATTGCACAAATTCATCTCCAAAAACAGCCACAGGCAGGCGAATTCCTGCCCCTACTGCGGCAGGATCTTAGCGAGTTTCTCTTGAAGGCCCTCAGGCGTGAACGGCTTCACGATGTAGTTGCTGACCTTAGCCTTGACCGCTTCCATTATATTTTCCTTCTGAGCTTCCGCTGTGAGCATCAGAAATGGAATGTTCTTTAAATTATCCGTGCTTCGTACCTCTTTGAGCAATTCCAGCCCTGTCATCTTCGGCATGTTCCAATCTGAGATGATCAGGTCGACTTTTGTCCCCTTTAGGACCGACATGGCTGCCGATCCATCTTCCGCTTCGAGAATATCTTCAAAATCCAGGTCGCGTAGAATCTTTCTGACGATGCGCCGCATTGTAGTGAAATCGTCAACTATAAGAACTGTAAGGTTCTTGTAGGACATGGATGCTACCTCCTTTAGACCTCTTTCGCCTTGCCAGCGGCCGGTGCTGTGCAATCAAAAGAGCCTTTTCACTAATTCAGATAATTCATCAAACTTCGTGGTATATCGGACAAAGGTACGACCTTATCGGCCCCACCCAACCGGATCGCCTCTTTGGGCATCCCGAACACCACGCAACTCGCTTCGTCCTGAGCGACGGTATACGCGCCAGCCTTTTTCATTTCGAGCAATCCGGCAGCGCCGTCCCTGCCCATGCCGGTCATAATAACACCCAGCGCGTTCGCCCCGACAAAGCGGGCAACCGAAATGAAAAGCACGTCTACCGACGGACGCTGGTGGAAAACAAGTGGACCGTTTTTTACCTCCACGTAATAAGTGCCGCCGACACGCGTGATGAGCATATGAAAGTTCCCCGGCGCAATCAGGGCGGTCCCGGGCAGAACCGGGTCCCCGTCTTTGGCCTCGCGTACTTCGATCTGGCATAGACCGTTAAGCCTCTCCGCAAAAGTGGTTGTAAAGCGCGGAGGCATATGCTGAACAATCACGATTCCAGGGGAATTAGCGGGCATCGCCATGAGAACGCATTTCAGAGCTTCGGTCCCCCCGGTCGATGCGCCCATTGCAATCACCTTATGAGTTGATCGCTTGAGAGCCATGCTTAGCCCGGGGGTGTTGTTCTGCGCGATAGGCTCCGCCTTTGGCGTGGGGGCGTACATACGCACGTTGGCTGCCGCCCGGATTTTTTCAGCCAACTGTTCGCACATATCACCGACCGAGTATGATCCGCCCGGCTTGGCCATCACTTCGACTGCCCCGCATTCCAACGCCTCCAGGGCCATTTCACTGTTGGCCTGGGTCAGTGAGCTTACTATTATCGCAGGTAACGGATGGTATTTCATCAACTTTCGCAGAAAGCTCAAACCGTCCATCCGCGGCATTTCGATGTCGAGAGTGATAACGTCAGGCTTTAGATTGACAATCTTATCCCTGGCGACAAATGGATCGGGCGCAACACCTATAACCGAAATATCGGGATGTTTGGACAGTTCCTGCGAGAAGATCTTTCTCACGATAGCCGAATCGTCAACTATGAGGACTTTTATCTGTTTCATTTTCGTTGCCTGATAGATTAATTTTCAATAACTTCACGACCCTTAACTCAACCGGGCAGATAACTGAGAACGGCAGAGCCGACCGGTTCTTCAAGATAGCTCAAAACAAGCCGCACAGCGGCTTGAGCCCTGCGCGTTGGGTCGGGCCCGATCTTCCGGAACCTGGGTATTCCCAATTTCCAGGCCGCATCTTTGATCCGGGCGAGATATCCGCCACCGATCATGTTTACCAGTTCCTTCATGCTGTCTCGGAGGTCCTCATCTTTAACCTGGTTTTCTTCAATGCCCAGAAAGCCGGCGGTTATCATCCGGCTGAATTCTTCACTCAGTTGCAGGGAAATGGCGATACGCCCCTCGTGATTCTGAAGCTCGATTTCCGATTCATAGTCGAAACACCGATCTTCCCGTCCGCAATCCTTGAATTCCACCATCGCAAAAAACATGGTCTCCAGGATCTCAGAAATCACATCCTTCAACACTGGTTCCAATTCTAGGACCATCTGTCTCTCCCATTATGCGACGCAGAAAAGCCTTCATTTCTTCCGGTCGGAAGGGCTTGCGTATATAACCGCTGGCGCCAAAATCCATCAATTGATGGAGCCTGTCTTCGTTTGCTTCGCTTGTAATAAATGCCACTGGAGTATCCCTGCAGATATCCCTTTCCCTAAGGGATCGGATAAACCCGACGCCGTCCATGACAGGCATATTAACGTCGGCCAAAATCAGGTCGATCCACTTGCCCTCCAGAATGTCCAAAGCTTCCTGGCCGTTTGAAGCTTCCAGGCACTCTCCAAGCTCAAACCCCAACAGTTGAAGAACTTTCCAGATGATCTTCCTCATCGATCTGGAATCATCCACTATTAGAACGTTGTACGACATGGCGCCCCTCGCGCACCCACCGGAGACACGACATTTGCCTGCCTCCGTCATGAAAGTGTTCTCTCAGGTTTTTCGCCCTGGCCTGAACGTCTGTTTATCACTCAACTCAGAGATCATATTTCTATCTCAGCTCCTGTCCCCATCTTCACAATTACTCTGCCGGAATTCATCTCCAGCCGCGCAGTGCGGTTGATTTCTCCGCCCACGTGCTCAGCGGCGATCTCCACGTTGTTTTTCCAAAAAATCTTCCGCATCGCCAGATAGTTTCTCTTGCCAATATTGAAAATACCCTTCGGGTCGAGAATTTGTGCGCCCCCGACTGTTTTCACCACCGTATGCTCTTTTTTGGCCCCCATCAGGTAGCTGGTCTTAAAAAGATGCCTGATCCCCGTATCCGCAAACATACATGGGTTCAGCCCTGCCTTTTCCGGATCCAGCGAAGACTCCGGAAGCATGTAATGAAGCATTCCGCCAACGCATGCGCGCGGGTCGAAAATTATTACAGCAATGCAGGAACCAAGAGAATATGTGACCAAAAGCTCCTCCGGCGAGTCGCTCAGCGCCATATCCGCCACCCCGATTACTCTTCTCTTTTGAGACTCTCTCGTATTAAATGATGCCCGGCATTCCATCAGAGTTCTAATCCCGAATGATCGCTGCCATTTAGTCTACTACTTAATTACGGTATATAGCCGGCCGCACATAAGACAGCTTATGCGCCAGTCCCGTCAGGCTCTCGGAGTGGCCGACAAAAAAATAGCCCCCGGGGCTGAGAAAGCCCGCTATCTTGTTGACGAGTTCCTCCTGCGTTTTCTTATCGAAATAAATCATTACGTTTCGGCAGAAGATGAAATCAAATAGTCCTTTAAAAGGATACGGCTCTTTGAAGTTAAGCCGGCGAAAAGTGATGACCCGTTTGACCTGAGCAGTTACCTGGAAGTCCGGCTTCCCGTTACTGTTGCTTATCTTTTGAAAATTCGCCTGCCGGAGTGCAGGCGGGACGTTTTGTATCTTCTCATCGGAGTATATCCCGCGGCTTGCTGTCTCCAGCACGCGTGTCGATATGTCGGTCGCCAGTATCCGCAAATCCCATCTCGCAATTTCCGGCAGGTGCGCCATAACACACATCGCCAAGCTGTATGGTTCCTCACCTGTCGAACACCCCGCGCTCCATATCCTGATCCTGGAATCCCTGTCTTTTAGCTTTTTCGCGATCAGCTCAGGCAGAACAACCCCATCGAGAAAATCAAAATGCTGGGACTCTCGAAAAAAATAGGTGAGGTTTGTCGAGATGGAATCGAGAAAATTGACGAATTCGCCCGGATTCGCCCCAGAGGTTATGAGTTTGAAATATTCTTCATACGAATCGATCCCGGTCAGTCGCAACCGCTTGTTGAGCCTCGCCTGCAGAAGCGTTTTTTTGCCTTCGTGTAAATTTATGCCGCACTGCTCATAAACAAGCAGACTGAACTGCTTAAACAGGCGATCCGACAAATCGTTTTCCATTGCGTCCACTGCCTCTCGGCATTCTTCCCACACTAACAGCCGGTTTCTGTCCGGAAAGGCTTCTTCAACTTTTCCGCCCTGGCTGTACAAAGAAGGGTGCAGGGTGCAAATCAGGCCACTTTGTCCAGAAAACTCATTTCGTTGCCGCTCAGAACGCGGTCGATATCCAGCAGTATCTTCACGCCTCCGCCCGTTTTGGCCATCCCGAGGATGTAGCCGGTCTCCAAGGTGGTCCCGAAGCTCGGTGTGTCTTCGATATCGGCTCCCTTTATGTTGAGCACCTCAGAAACCGAATCCACCACCACGCCTATGTGCAGTTTTGCGCCCGAACCGTCGATTTCCACCACTATAATGCATGTGCGCTCGGTATAGCCGTTCTCGTCCATGCCGAACCTGAGCCGCAGGTCAATTACCGGGATCACCTTACCCCTGAGATTTATCACCCCTTTAATGAACTCAGGCGTTTGCGGGACCGGTGTAATCCTCATCATACCGATTATTTCCTTGACCTTCAAAATGCCGATTCCGTATTCTTCATTCCCCAGAGAAAAGGTGAGATACTTTCCTTCCCTCCCCTGTCCCACACTTGCTGTACGATTTTCTTCGCCCGGCTGATTTTTCATAAGAAATCCCTTCCTGTTTTCGCCTGATATGTATTTTTTTTTGCAGGCGGCCGCAAAGTTGCTGCCTCACCAACCCGCTCCGGACCTCCCGGCGCCAGGCTGACCCCGCATCCGACGTAAGCCCACACTGCTTCAAATGCGGCCTTTTCCGCCGCCCTTGTGTATAAATCGGCAAAAGAAATTTTTTTCTTCAATACAACTCTTAAAAATTATGCACAAAAGCATCGCAAACACGCTGCAATAAGCAGATCGCCTAGCGGAAGGCAGGATGTGGGAGTTCTGAGAGAAATTGCCTCTTGACTTTCACCTTTTATTCACCTAAATTGAACTAAACGTTGTCAGAAGGCATCCCGCGCCCGCCCAACGCGTCCGATAAACACGCGATGCGGTCGCCTTCTGCGCTCCGCGATGTGAAGCTATTTGGGGATGCCTGCAAGCATGCTTCACACAGTGAAGCAGTGCGAAGCCCGCGTAGCGAGGCCTACACGACTTGTCACTTCACTTATTGTTGTGCTCTACGGTGGGCTTGCCTTCAACCGCACGGTACTCGCTTTGAGACCATCTCGGATGGCTCCGCCAATAGCGACATGCACATGTAACACTATCTGGTATTTATTTTTGCATGATGCGCGTTTTTTTAATGAAGTGATATATCTAAGCCTATCATACGAGGAGTTCACGATGACGGGGCTTACCCCGGCGCAGGAAAAAGTTTTCCGGTTTGTGAGGGAATATATCACCCGGCACGGCTATTCTCCCTCTTATGAGGAAGTGCGGCGTCATCTTGGGTTCAAATCCCTCAACTCTGTCTACAAGCACCTGAAGCAACTTGAAGCACGAGGGTATCTGCTGACGCCGTGGAACAACAAAAAACGTGTCCTCGACCTGGCTCCGCTGCACTCCCCCGTGAAGGCCGGGGCCTTCAGCATTCCCTTCCTGGGGACGGTTGCCGCCGGAATACCGATCGAAGTGGTCCAGACGGCGGAATCGATAGAAGTTCCGGAAAATTTTCTCGGCAACGGGAGCAATTTCGCACTGCGGGTCCGAGGCGATTCAATGATCGAAGACGGCATTCGGGACGGCGATATTTTGATCATCACCCAGCAGCCCCATGCCGAAAACGGGCAAACTGTCGTGGCCCTGGTGGCCGGAGAAGCGACCGTAAAGAAATTTTACCGCAGAGAAAACGAAATCGAATTGAAGCCGGCCAATTCCAGGATGAAATCGATTGTGGCAAGCGCCGAAGAGGTCGAGTTAGTGGGTGTCGTAATGGGCCTGCTGCGCAATTACCGCAACCATAGACACCTTGCGGGGCGTGAAGATTCAGACGGGAACTTATGCTCCGGAATATAGTTCATCTGGGGGTGCCCGATTTTTATACGGAGATCGAGCAACTTAGGCGGCCGGAATTGAAAAGACGCCCGCTCGTTTTGGCCGAAGCGGGCGAGAGGTCCGTTGTCCAGGGTGTAAACAGCAACGCCAGAAAAGAAGGCATCCGTGAGGGCATGCCGCTTAGCCGGGCGCGCCGCCTGTGCAGGCGGATTCATGTAATGCCGTCTGATTTTTATCATTACCGGGAAAAACACCTGGACATCCTCCGGGAATCCGGATTTTTTTCGCCGCTTGTCGAAGGGAGTTGCCCGGGAAGTTACTTCATAGATGTCACCGGGACCCGCCGCCTCTGGGGACCTGGACCGGATCTGGCCTGCCGGATGCAAAAGGACCTCTACATAAAAATGGGACTTCGGGCACGGGCCGGGCTTGCTTCGAACAAATTGGTAAGCCAGGTTGCATCAAATTGCATCGACCCGGGGGACCTGAGTTTTATCTTCCCCGGCAATGAAGAATCGTTTCTTGCGCCTCTGCCCGTCGGCCTTCTTCCCGGCGTGGGTGAGGTTACCGCTTCCAGGCTGGCCGGCTTCAATATCCTGAAAATCGGTCAACTGGCATCCTTTCCTCTCGACATGCTTGCGGCGGTTTTCGGCAGGGGTGCGGAGCGTCTTCTTAAAATCGCAAAAGGCCGGGACCCAGCCCCGGTACTTCCCACTCATCAGGTCCTGCGGGTATCTATTACGAAAATTCTGGACCGCGATGAAATCGACCAGGGGCGCCTTGAATCCGTTTTGTTCCAGCAGGTTGAAGAAGCGGGATGGAACCTGCGCCGCCATAATCGCTGTCCGGGAAATTTCAGCCTGCAGATTCGGTATGCGGACGGCGTGTCGGTCGATACCCGCAGGCGGATTTCCTCCGGGGCTGTCCGGACTGACCGGTTCCTTTTCCGGTCGATTCTCCCCGTCTTTTATCAGCTTTTCAGGAGGCGAGTGGCCGTGCGAAGGCTGGCCCTGGAATTTTCCGACCTCGCGATGCCCTTTTCCCAGCTTTCGCTTTTCACGTGGGAAACAAAGAAATCGTCAAAAGAGCTCGACCTTCAGAAGGTCCTGGATTCGATCCGCATGAAATTCGGGAAAGGGATAATTGCCTGGGCAAGGGTAGTTTAAGGCAGTTTTCAGTCATGAACGATTTTGTCCACCTCCATGTCCATTCTTTCTATTCCATGATGCAGGGCGTAAGTTCACCCGAAGTCCTGTGCATGGAGGCTAAAAAAGCCGGTTTTACCCATCTTGCCCTGACCGATACAAACGGTTTCTACGGCCTTATCAATTTTCTGGAAGCTGCGCGCGCAACCGGGATCGAACCTTTAGTAGGGGCCGAAATAAAAACCCCGCAAACATGTGCGGTGATCCTTGCCGCAACCGCCGATGGATACGAAATTCTCTCGGACCTCATTACCCGCCGCCATATCGAGAATGACTTCTCACTTATCCGAAGCCTTCCGGAAAAAAACTCCGATCTTGTGCTCCTCAGCGCCGATCCGGAATTGATAAAAGCATTACGCAACCGGTTGGAATGCTTTTTTGAAATAGTGCCTGGTCCATCCGACCGAAAGCTCCTCCATGCGGCAAAGGAGATCGGCATTGCGCCTGTGGCCACAAATGCAGTCCATTTTGCCGGGCAGCAAGACTATCCACTTCACCGGCTTGTTCGGGCCATAGACCTGAACAAAACACTGGGGTCGCTTGCGCCGGGAGAGGTTGCAACTGCCGGCCGGTGGCTGAAATCAGCCCGCGAGATGTCCGTGCACTTCCCCAACTGCCCGGAAGCGCTGGCCAACACGGTAAAAATTGCCCAAGCCTGCCATACCGCCTGGGACCGTTTTCAGACCGTTTTCCCTCATTACCTCGATAAAAATGAGGACCACTTCGCCCTCCTTGTCTCCGAATGCCGCAGGGGGATTGACCGGCGTTACGGAAAAACCGGCAGAGCAATTGAAGATCGCCTAGCTGAAGAACTCGATCTTATCCGTTCCAAAGGATTTGTGGATTATTTCCTCGTGGTGGCAGATATCGTGCGCCGCCGTCCGATCCACTGCGGACGGGGAAGCGGGGCCGCAAGCCTGGTCAGCTATCTTTTGGGGATAACCCATGTCGATCCCATCCGGCATAATCTCCTGTTCGGCAGGTTTCTAAATCCCGAACGTAAGGACCTCCCGGACATCGACGTCGATTTCCCGTGGGACGAGCGTGACGAGCTTTTTGAAGAAATTATGGCCCACTACGGGAGCCGGAGGATGGCTCTGGTCAGCAACCACGTGGGGTTCCGGGCCAGGGCCTCGGTGCGGGAAGTAGCCAAAGTATACGGCGTCCCCGCCTCAGAGATAAAGGAGGTAACCCGCAGGATGAACTACTGGACTTCGCGGGGCGCTGCGATATGGGAGCACATAAAATCATATCCCAAATTCCGCAATTTCCCCCTGGACCCGCCCTGGCCGGAAATCATCAATCTTTCTTCGCGCCTGGAGTCGGCGCCCCGAAATATCGGGACCCACTGCGGCGGAGTGGTGCTCGTTCCGGACCGCGTATCGAAGTATGTTCCAGTCCAGATAAGCGCCAAGGGGGTCCGAATCATCCAGTGGGAAAAAGACCAGGCCGAAAAGGCGGGCCTCGTCAAAATAGACCTCCTCGGCAACCGCTCGCTTGCCGTGATCCGCGACACCATCGAGTCGGTTCGGGAAAACACGGCGAAGATCATCGACTATTCGAACTTCAATCCGATTGACGACCCGAAAACCCGGGAAATCATCAGCCGGGGAAATACAATGGGCGTATTTTACCTGGAATCCCCATCCATGCGGCTCCTGCAGCAAAAGGCACGAACGGGCGATTTCAAGCATGCCGTGATCCATTCGTCCATTATCCGCCCGGCCGCAAACCGGTTTATTCGGCAATACCTGAGCCGGCTTCATGGAGAACCGTACGAGCCGCTCCATCCACGTCTTAAAGACATTCTGGCCGAAAATTACGGAATACTGGTCTATCAGGAAGACGTAGTGCAGGCGGCGATGGCGCTGGCCGGCTTTTCATGGGGTGAGGCGGATAGCCTGAGAAAAGTGATAAGCAGGAAAAGCCGCGAGCAGCTCTCGGACTACAAGGCGCGCTTTGAGCAAGGATGCGCTCGAAACGGGATTTCACCCGAGGTGGTGGAAAGCGTCTGGGACATGTTCACCGCTTTTTCCGGCTATTCATTCTGTAAGCCGCACTCGGCCTCATATGCCCTGGTGAGCTTCAAGTCCGCGTATCTTAAGGCGCATCATCCGGCGGAGTTCATGGCGGCGGTCCTCTCCAATGGAGGTGGCTATTACAGCACTTTCGCCTACATTTCGGAGGCCCGGCGCATGGGCATCGAGGTCCTGGGACCGGACATAAACCAAAGCCGGCTGCCCTATACCGGCAGCGGGAAAACGATACGAACAGGTTTTCAACAGCTTCAGGCAATAAAGAAGAACGTTATAGAAGCCATCTTAAGAGAAAGAAGCCGTGCTGGGCCTTTTTCATCAATCGAGGACTTTCTCGATCAAGTGAGAGGGCAAAACGGCCTCCCCATATCTGCCCCTGACTCCGCCATACTTACCCGAAGCGGCGCCATGGACTCCATTTCCGGGGCCTTCAACCGCCCGCAAATTCTCTGGTTCATCGAAGCCTGGCTCAATGCATTCCGCGCTCCACAGACGAATTGCCGATTTCAGACCTCCGTCTTCCACCCTTCGTGGCGCATACAGCCGGGCGAAACAGCACTTTCAGATTGCCCAGCGCAGGGCCGAAGGTCCTCCATCAAAGTCCCTGCCCTCCCGGATTTTTCCGACCGCCTGAAATGGGCCCATGAATCAGAAACGCTGGGATTTCCCCTCTCGGTCCATCCTCTTGAACTGGCCGAGCCGTTTTTCCGCTCGCTTCGGGCGGCGGGGCCGCAGCCAAGATCTCGACGCTCCGCGAGGCGGGCGCCTCTCCCTGCCAACGACTTGCGCGCGATCGTTCAGGCATCCGATATGGCCGCACACGCCGGGAAAAAAATCAGCATGAAAGGATGGCCCGTCACGCGCAAGGAAGTCTTGACCAGGGAAGGGGAAGAAATGGAGTTTTTTACCTTTGAAGATAAAACAGGAATCTTTGAGACGGTTTTTTTCCCGAAATCATTCAGGCGATTTTGCCAGGAACTCGACATGAACCATGCCTATTTGCTGCACGGCCAGGTGGAAAGCGAATTCGACGTGGTTTCGCTCAATGTGGATTATGCTTATCGGGTAAATACTTAATAAAACACCGCCAGCCACACAGTCTTTTGCTTCGGGTCGGTCCATTCCGCCCGGTGCCTTACATGGGCCGGAATATCGACCCAGTCGCCGGGTTCCAAAATGAGGACCTCCCCACCCCCATCAAATCTTAATGCAGCCCTGCCCTTCAGGACCAGGACCCATTCGTTTTCGTCCTGATCGTACCAGAACCCTTCCGGTGAAGCATGAGAGTCGGATATGATCCGTTCAATCCTCACGTTCCCGGAATTGGCCAACGTTTCGAAAATCTCCTCGTGCGTCCGGTCCGGAATAGCTGAGTAGATATTTCCCTTAAGCATACTAAGCTCTTTTCCGGCAGGTAGCGTTCAAAGACTTAGCGGGCTGCGCTCTGCATAGCCCACCCTTGGTTCTTTTCATGGTTCAGGGTGTCCCACAGGGGCATGATGGGCTCCCGTTAAATCCTTAGGCCAAAGGCAAAACAGGAGCCGCAAGCAATTATTCAATCCTGTTAATCCTGTTAAAATCTCTTAAATAAAAATCCCCGGGGCTGGGATTTTACACCAACCCGGGGGATTTCTCAGATCAAATCCGCGCTCCGCAAATTTTGCAAAAGCCCGAACTCAAAAACCAGACCTCATCAACTTATATGTCGAAGTAGAGTTTGAATTCCATGGGATGCGGCCGCATGCGTACAACGTCCACTTCGTTCAGGGTCTTGTATTCGATCCACATTTCGATGACATCCTTGGTGAAAACGTCGCCCTTGAGCAGAAACTTGTGGTCTTTTCCAAGCGCCTTGAGGGATTCTTCAAGGGACCCCGGAGTCGATGGAACTTTTGCCAGCTCTTTCGCACTCAATCCGTAGATGTCCTCATCGAGCGGCTGGCCCGGATCGATCTTGTTTTCGATACCGTCAAGGGCGGCCATAAGCAGCGCGCTGAAAGCGAGGTAGCCGTTGCAGGACGGGTCTGGGAAGCGGACTTCTAGCCTTTTGAGCTTCGGAGACGGCGAGTACATTGGAATACGGATGCCTGCGCTTCGGTTGCGGCTCGAGTAAGCCAGGTTCACAGGAGCTTCATATCCGGGGACCAGCCTCTTGTAGGAATTGGTGGTCGGGTTGGTTATGGCGCACAGCGCCGGGGCATGTTTCAGTATCCCGCCTGCCGCCCAAAGAGCCATTTGACTCAGACCTGCGTACTTGTCCCCGGCAAACAGCGGCTTGCCCCCTTTCCAGAGACTGAAATGGGTGTGCATGCCCGTGCCGTTGTCGCCATAAAGCGGCTTGGGCATGAGGGTAACCGTCTTGCCATATTTCTTGGCTACATTTTTTAGAACATATTTGTACCACGCCAGGTTGTCGGCCATCTTGACAAGAGGGGCCGCTTTCATATCGATTTCAGCCTGACCGGCGGTGGCGACCTCGTGGTGCTGACATTCCGTGCGCACACCGACCTGCTCCATTGTCAGGATCATCTCGGAACGGATATCCTGCTGTGAATCCATCGGAGGCACGGGGAAATAGCCCTCTTTGTAGCGGGGCTTGTATCCGAGGTTCGGGCTTTCGATCCTTCCGGAGTTCCACTGACCCTCGACGGAATCGATGTAGTAGTAGCTGAAGTTATAGGAGCTGTCGAACCGGATATCGTCGAAGATGAAAAACTCCGCTTCCGGACCGAACCAGGCCATATCGCCCACCCCTGTGGACTTAAGGTATGCTTCAGCCTTCTGAGCGATGTTTCTGGGATCGCGCGTATATTTTTTCTTCGTCAGGGGATCGACTACATTGCAGATCATCGTAAGGGTCGGGGCGGCTGTAAACGGTTCCATCACCGCCGTATCCGGGTCCGGAACAATCAGCATGTCACTGGCGTGGATAGGCTGCCATCCACGGATGCTGGATCCATCGAAACCGTAGCCGCTTTCGAAGTCACTTTCGCCCAACTCTGCGATCGGAACTGAAAAATGCTGCCATATCCCGATAAAGTCCATGAACTTAAAATCAACTATCTTGGCGCCGTTTTGTTTTGCAAAAGCCACTACTTCTTTTGGGGTCATAATTTCCTCCTGTGAGTTTTCAAAATACACATTGAACGGCTTAATCCGGCATGTCTAGGCAATTTGCTTGCCAACGTCAACAATTTTCTTCCCGCCCCCTCTGATCGAAGGCATTTTAACAATTCCGAGCCCGAGACCAATTGTGAGTCACACCTGACCCGGCCAATGAAAAAAAACATTTTTGTTACGCAAAGTACGGCAAAAACGTGAAAGAACATGCCTAAAGGACATTGGAAACTGTAATTAGTCGAAAATTCAATCGAATTTCTTACCCAAAAGCTCAGTCCGGTTTCGAACAAAAATGTACCCTTGGCGCGCTACCCTGGAAAATCGGGTCAAACATGAACGGTCAGCAGACCTCGGACAGGCACCCAAGGAGCTTTTCTCTTACCTGTTCATGCCTGTCGTGGCTAATCAGCTTCTCGCCGCTCAAGTCGGTGACGTAAAAAATATCGGCAACCTGCGCTCCAGGTGTCGAGATCTTGGCAAGTTGAATATTTATATCCAGTTCGAAAAGGGCGTTGGTGATCGTGTGCAGCACGCCCGGCCGGTCCCAGGTATATACTTCGATCAGGGTGTAGAAGTCCGAAGCCTCCTCGTCGATTATGACCTTATCCTCTTTGCGCGGATAGCACTTAGTCTCCAGAACCGATGGTCTGCGCCTGCTTTCCAGTATTTCGTCAAGATATGATGAATCGGCAAGGGCGCGAACAAGATCGCTTTCCACCCTGGCCCACAGTGCTTCGCGATGAAGAGGGTCGGGAATCCGCTCTACACGCAGGACATCGCAGGCCACACCGGGTTCGCGGGTATAGATGTCGGCGGAAAGGATATTCAATCCTCTTGCCCACAAAACACCGGTAATGAGAGCAAAAAGCCCGGGTCGATCACGTGTTACGACGGTGGTCTGCCACATCTCGCCTTCGAGCGGTTCTGCCTTGAAGCAAACCGGACGGTGCGCCAGTTGATTCTCCATCTCGTAGTGCTTTAGAATCTCCTGCGGATGCTGAGAGAGCAAATACCTGAAAGGCAGCCTCTCCATCCATCCGGACAGCCTTTCGCTTTCAGCCGGGTCGGGCAAAAGGGCTAAAACTTTTCTGTGCGTTTGCGCGGTGCGCGTCTCGATGTCTTCCGGTTCGAGGTCCGCCCGCAGCAGCAACCTGTCAACCTTGAAGAAAAGCTCTCTAAGCAGGGACGCTTTCCAGGTGTTCCATGCCTCCGTACCGGTCGCGCGGCTGTCGGCCACAGTAAGCATATAGAGCAAAAGCAGGCGCTGGCGATCCTTGATGGTTACCGCAGACTGCGATACCGGCTTTTCGTCCATTAAATCCCGCTTGAGTGCGGTTTCGGCAAGAATAAGGTGATGTTCGATCAGAAAACAGAGCAGATTTCTCTGACTGTCGCTCAAGCCCATCCTTACCGCGATATCCCCTGCCATCATGGCGCCGTGCATCGAGTGATTATTGCCCCGCCCCTTCCCAATGTCGTGCAGAAGCCCGGCCAGGTAGAGAATACGCCGCTCCTCCGGACCTATCAGTTCTCCGGCACTCTTCAAAGGCTCTTCGCCATTGACCTCGCCCGCTTCGATAAGATGAAGTTCGCGGACCGTGCGCAGCAGGTGCTCATCAACAGTATAGACATGATAGACGTCATTTTGGACCCGATAACGCACCGCAGAGAATTCCGGGATGAATACCTGCAGAAAGCCTGTTTCCAGCATAGTCTTAAGGACATGGAACGAGTATTGAGGGTCCAGCAAGATGTCGAAGAACTGATTTATTGCCTCGGGATTTCGCCTTTCGCGATCTCCAAACCCACCCAGATTTTCCCGGATAATTTTTCCCGCATTGTGGTGAAAATGAGCTTTGGAACGCGCCGCCTGCCAGAAAAATCGCATGAGCAAAAGCGGATCTTTCCTCACCCATTCCGGTTCCATAAAGTGAAGGTGCTTGCCTTCCAGCAGGAATGGACCCGGCAGGATGCGCCTGCGCAGGTGAAAGTGGCGAAACCTTCTCTGGGACTCCTCGAGTCTTTCAAGAAAAAAGGAGGTCGTCCTGCGTACGCGAGAAGTGCAGCGGTAATACAGGCGCATGAAACCCTCAACGGCAGAACCTTCCGTACCTGCCATGCAACCCATTCGCCCCGCAATCTGTTCCTGCTCCGGAAAAAGCAGCCTGTCCTGCCTTCTTGCACTCAACTGGTGCAGTTGAAGTCTTACCCGCCACAGGAAATCGTATGACTGCTCGATCCAGAGTTTCTCGGCATCCATGAGCCATTCATTATTGAGCATTGCTTCCAGCGAAGGATCGTGAAGGTACACAATTCCCGCCCACCTGATCGTATGCAGGTCGCGCAGACCCCCCACTCCATCCTTAACGTTAGGCTCCAGCAGATAGGGGCTTTCACCATACTGGTGGAGTCTTGCCTCTCTATATGCGATCAGGTCCTGAAGAAACCGCCGCCGTCTGCCGGGATTGCCGAACAACTTGAGCAAGGACCTTTGCCAATCATTGAAAAACTCGGCGTCTCCCGCAACCAGGCGAGCTTCCAGGTAGTTGGTCAGAATGGAGAAATCGTTCTGAACCATATTGCTAACCATAGAAACCGAAGCGGTGGCGTGTCCGACTTCGAACGCGCTGTCCCACAAGCCGTACACGAGATAGTGAACCAGTTCCGACAAAAATGTAGGAAGCCGTTTCTTATAAAGAAACAGAAGATCGAGGTCGGAGGCGAAGCTGAGTTCACCACGGCCGAAGCCGCCTACGGCAACCAAAGCCCAGCCCCCCTGGGGCGCCGAATATTCGCTCAACGCGTTGCCCATGGCCTCTTGCAGGTTGGACGAATAGGTGCGCGCCGCCAGCAACCCTGGAACATCCGTGCGGCATTCCCGAACGAAATGATCCCGCAGATCTTTGAGTTTTCGAGTTGGATTTGAACGTTGGACCATATGATTTATTATTGATACATTCTAAAGCGCGTCTTCTCCGGTCTCGCCGGTCCGGATGCGAATACACTCCTCAACAGGTATAACAAAAATCTTGCCATCTCCGATTTTGCCCGTTTGCGCCGACTCACGAATTGCGGCCACAACCTCCGACAACTGCCGGTCGGGAACTATCACTTCTATTTTAATTTTAGGAAGAACGTCAACTACATACTCAGCACCTCGGTAAACTTCCGTGTGCCCCCTCTGTCGCCCGAAACCCTTCACCTCGGACACCGTCATTCCTTTGATTCCCAGACCCGACAACCTTTCTTTCACATCGTCGAGCCTGAATGGCTTGATAACCGCTTCGATTTTTTTCATTTTTGTTCCCAGCCTTTGAAGTCAAAACCTGTTTTCGAAAAAGTTTATCGGACAAAAGTAACAAAAATGTACGTCAGGTCTCGATATATCCCTGCGCGATCGGATTGCGCCTGCCGATCCCGAAGGCCTTCGTTGTAACCCTCAAGATCGGGGGCGCCTGCCAGCGTTTGTATTCGTTGAGTTCGACTCGTCTTACCACCCATCTCACCGTTTCCGGATCAAACCCTCCGGCGATTATCTGCTTTACCGGAATGCGCTGCTCCACAAATTCGGCCAGAATAGCGTCCATAATTTCGTAAGGCGGAAGTGTGTCCTGGTCCGTCTGATTTGGCCGCAACTCCGCGGAGGGAGCGCGCGTAAGTATGCGCTCCGGGATCCAGCCATGTTCATCGTTTAGTCTGTGGGCAAGTTCATAGACCATCGTTTTGGGAACATCGCCCAAGACCGCAAGCCCACCGTTCATATCCCCGTAGAGTGTACAATATCCGACGGCGATTTCCGATTTATTGCCCGTACTCAGAAGCAGCCTGCCGAACTTGTTGGAAATGGACATTAGCACCATACCCCTGATACGCGCCTGGAGATTTTCTTCGGTGAAGTCGTGCGGTAAATCGTTAAAAATCGGTTTCAAAGACTTCAGCGCGGTCGAAAAAAGCTCATCGATCGCAATCACCTCAAAGCCGATTCCAAGCCGGGCGGCTAATTCACGCGCATCGCTAAGGCTTTCGGGAGCGTTAAAAGGACCGGGCATCGAAACCCCCAAAACGTTCTCGGCGCCCAGCGCAATTGCAGCCAGGCAAGCCGTCAGCGCGGAATCCACCCCGCCGCTGAGTCCGATCACCGCCCGCTTGAAAGAGCACTTGCGGGCATAGTCGCCCAACCCCAGGGTGAGCGCTCCGATCACCTCCGAGACGTGGTCATAGTCAGCCGCATGCAGTTCACAATCGCCGCCGCCCGTGTCATAGACGATCAGGTCCTCCGCGAAATCGGCGCCTGTAGCGCAAAGGCGGCCCTTTTCATCCCAAATCATGCTGTGGCCGTGGAAAATCAGCTCGTCGTTTCCGCCAACCTGGTTCACATAAACTATTGGGGCCCCTGCGCAGGCAGCCTGGCTCTTCAGCAGTTGGCCAACCCAGTGTGGCTTGCCTACGTGATAGGGAGAGGCGGAAATATTTACAATCAGATCGACCGAGGCTTTGCCCAACTCACCTACTGGATCGACACTATAGAGAGGACCCGGAAGATAACCCGGAACGTTCCATGCGTCTTCGCAAATCGTAATGCCGATCCGCTTGCCCCTGAAATCGACCCACGCCGCAGCTTTGCCGGGTTCGAAATATCTCTCCTCATCGAAAACATCATAGGAGGGCAGGAGCATCTTATGGGCGATGCAACGGAGCTTGCCGTCTTCATAGAACACAGCGGAATTGTGGTAGGGCTTTCCGCAGCCCTCATTGACCGAAACCGCTCCAAAGATGACCCCGATACCTTTGCCCGCGCTCGCTATGCGCTCCCAGTAACGAAGACTGTCGGCTACAAAGCCGCGCTTGTCGAGAAGGTCACGCGGCGGGTATCCCATTATGGACAATTCAGGGAAAATGACCAGTTCGGCATTGGCCTTTTTCGCTATTTCTATAAATTCGCAAATTTCACGCGTGTTGCCCTCGAGGTCTCCAACCAAAGGATCGATCTGCCCCATTGCGATACGCATCATCGGTTCCTTCTCATCAGCCCGGCAGTGTCAGTAAACCAATCTCCCGTGGAGATTCCGCATTGACGAAATGCTAATTTATCTAGCCGATTTTACAGAGTAATCATTTTAGCCTATTCGTGCCCGTCCCGCATTAAGTAATCCCTTTTTTCAAATCTGTATGCTATAAAAAAACGCAGTCATTGCAAGGGCCGGTTTTCCACAAAATATATTTCGGCAATCTCCTCCTGGCGGAGAATAAGAGTCTATGATGCACTGGAGGAAGCGAGTTCGAGAAAAAAGACTCGGCGCAGATGAGATATTGCGCGAAATATTGCGCGACGGAAACCGGGTCTTTATTGGGACCGGATGCGGAGAGCCTCAGCACCTGGTGCGTTCTTTGATCGAGCTCTTGCCCAGACACCGCGATATCGAAATCGTCCAGAATCTCTCCATGGGGTCCCTGCCGGAGGACTGGAAACGTTTTGAGCAAAACGCGCGCCTCAAGACCTTCTTTCTCGGGCCAAGATCCAGACATGCCGTCAATGACGGTTTAGCCGACTACATCCCGATTTATTTTTCTTCCATACCCGGTCTTTTCAAAGGAAAACCTCTGTTGAGGTTGGACATCGCAATGGTCCAGGTGGCGCCTCCCGATGAACACGGTTTCTGTTCGATGGGAATATCGGTGGGCACGGACAAGAGCGCCGTCGAATCCGCCAATATAGTCGTAGCCCAGATAAATCCGCAAATGCCTAGGACCTTGGGGGACAGCTTCCTCCATTTGTCTCAGATTCAATATTGTGTGGAACATGACGAACCGCTGCTCGAGATCGTCTTCCGGGAGCGGAGCGCGGTCGCCGAAAGGATTGCCAAATATGTTTCCGTACTGATCGAGGATGGGTCCACAATTCAGACGGGGATCGGAAGGGTCCCCAGTCTGGTCCTGAGATACCTTGAAGCCAAGAATGACCTCGGGATCCACACGGAGATCCTTACCGACTCCCACTTGCATCTCATTCGCACCGGGGCCGTAACTGGCCTGCGCAAAACCGCAGACCCGGGAAAGATCGTGGCGAGCCTCTGCATGGGAAGCCGGGAACTCTACGATTTTGTGAACAACAACCCTGAAGTTGAGATCTACCCGACGGAATATGTGAACGACCGCAAGCTGATAAGCCGCTTTGACCGGATGGTGGCCATCAATTCAGCCCTGGAAATAGACCTCAGCGGTCAGATATGCGCCGATTCGATTGGCCACAAGGTTTACAGCGGAATCGGCGGCTATGTGGACTTTATGCACGGCGCATCGAGCGCTAACGGAGGCAAGACTATCATCGTGCTGCCGTCCACGAGTCCCGATGGGCGCAAGTCACGTATTGTAAGCCATCTGACAAACGGGGCCGGCGTCGTGAGTCCACGCAGTACCGTGCGCTATATCGTTACCGAATTTGGAATCGCTTATCTGCATGGCAAGACCATCCGCGAGCGTGCACTGGCCCTTATCAATATTGCTCATCCGCGATTCCGAGAGCAGTTGCTCGCTGAGGCCAAAAGCATCCATTATGTCTATGAAGACCAGATCCTGCCTCCCATTTACGAACCCCTCTATCCCGGCCAGTGGGAGACCCACCAGGTGTTTCCGCCAAACGAGACGCTTTTTTTCCGTCCCATCAAGCCCACAGATGAGCGGGCGCTTCAGGAATTTTTCTATTCACTTCCCTCCGAAGACATCTATTACCGCTTCCTTTCCGCAATGAAGGCCTTCCCGCATAGAAACATCCAGGCCATGTGCAATATCGATTACGAGCACGTTATGGCAATTGTGGCCGTTACCGGGGAAATCGGCGCCGAGAAGGTCATCGGAATTGGCAGGTACATCCTGGACCAGAAGTCGAACTCCGCCGAGGTGGATTTTGCGGTCTTATCAAACTGGCAACAAAGAGGAATCGGGACTTTCCTTGTCAATTACCTGTGCGAAATTGCAAAGGCTAAAGGTATTACGGGATTTTTGGCCTACGTGCTTGCTGCCAACACTGGTATGCGTTCCGCGCTGAGCGGCGTTGGTTACGCCGTGCATTCCACACTCGATGAGGGCGTATATGAAATCTCGTTCCGTTTCGATCAACCCGCTTTGGCCTGCATCACGGAAGAATATGAATGACACAGAACCGATAGATCCTTGCCTGCTTGCCTTTGACATTGACGGGGTGGTGGCCGACACGATGGCCGTGTTCGTCAGACTCGCCCACGAGAAGTACGGCCTCACTCATCTTTCCCAGCAGGACATGCTCTCCTACAACCTCTATGAGTGCCTCGGTCTGGAAAAGCATATTATAGATGACCTCATCCGCCTGACGCTCGATGACCGGCACACTATGCAGATCCCTCCTGTTCCAGGTGCGCCCGAAGTGCTCATGGAACTCGCCGGCGTTGCGCCGCTCCTCTTCATAACGGCCCGTGTCTGCTCGGAGCCGATTACACAATGGCTTTTTACTGTTTTGCCCCGCGTGCCTCGTGAAAAAATAACGGTAATAGCCTCCGGCGCTCCGGAAACCAAGATCGAGATCCTAAGTGGACTCGATATCCGCTACTTTGTCGATGACAGGATAGAAACCTGCCGGCGATTAAAGGAGGCCGGCATCGAGCCTTTTCTTTTCGATCAGCCCTGGAACCGAAATGATCCGGCGGACGGTTTCATTCGGGTCCAAAACTGGATTCAACTGAAAACTTGGGTATTGCCCTCCGGCACAAATTTGGAGTAAAGTATTCTTCAATTGGGGGGAGACCAATTTTCCGAAGTCTTGAATCAACTGTCCTGACCACGCATCATATGGATTTTATTGCCTTTATAGCCATTTTAAGGTTCAATGGACAAATGTCATGTCCTTAGCCAAAGGCAACCGTTCGTCAACCGTGTCACCTGAAAAGGCAGGGCAGCTGCCCATGGCGAAAGAACCCTCTCATGATACGAGTGAGAAGGGGCCGCCGACCGTACAGGTGAAAGCCGACCGCAACGGTTTCACGCTTGTCCCGGATCCAGCTGCTTCCCTGGATGAGATCGTGGCTTTCATGGATGAACGGTTGGAGCAGTCGCGTAATTTTTTCCAAAAATCGGAGATGGTTCTGGATCTCAGGACCAGGCCGATGCGCACCGACGAGATCTCCGTGCTCTGTGAGAAGCTATACGAAAAAGCCAGCGTTAAGGTTGTGGAGGTGCGGCTTAGCGACGAACTTTCATTCTCAATGGCGCAAAAGGGGCTAAAATCCCGCTTAGGCTCGAAAGGCGCACGGTCCGGGGCCCCTGAAAACTACGCTCCCCTCATTGTCCGCAATACATGCCGATCAGGCGTTCGGATCGTCTCTCCATCGGACTGTGTCGTCCTGGGAGATGTAAATCCGGGCGCGGAAATTATTGCCGAGGGTGACGTTGTCGTTTTCGGCGCTTTGCGGGGCATCGCTCATGCCGGGGCCGGTGGCGAGAGGGCCGCGCGGATTTGGGCGTTGAGCATTGAGCCCCATCAGATCAGGATCGCTGACTTGGTGGCGGTTCCCCCAGAGGGGGTAAAGCCTGTGGCGCCCAAGTTCGAAGTGGCTGAGATTCAAGACGGCGTTATCCAGGTTATCTGTCTGTAAGAACGCAACGGTTGAGGTCGCACGGGGCACTGCTGAACGGAAACCGGTTTTCGACTAAATTATAGGTGACTTATGGCTGGCAAAACAATTGTGGTTACTTCTGGCAAGGGGGGGGTCGGCAAGACTACCACTGTAGCCAACCTGGGGACGTCACTGGCCAAGAGGAAATACAGTGTCGTGATGGTCAACACGGACATAGGCTTGCGCAATCTTGATGTCGTGATGGGTCTGGAAAACCGGATCGTCTACAACCTGGTCGACATCATCGAAGGCAAATGCCGGAAAGAACAGGCAATGATCCGGGACAGAAAGCTCCCAAACCTTTTTATGATTCCGGCGGCTCAAACCAGGGAAAAAAATTCGATAAGCCCGGAACAGATGAAAGAACTGTGTTCAACGCTGGCTGCTGAATATGACTACGTGCTGATCGACTGCCCTGCGGGCATAGAACAGGGGTTCAAAAACGCAATCGCCGGCGCCGATACCGCGCTGGTTGTGACTACACCTGAAGTCTCCGCCATACGAGACGCCGACCGGGTGATCGGGCTTCTCGAAGCCGCGATGCTCAGACATATAAGCCTCATTATCAACAGGCTTAACGTTAAAATGGTCAAGAAGGGCGATATGATGTCTACCCAGGACATCATTTCCCTGCTTTCCGTTCCGCTTCTGGGGGTTGTCCCGGAAAGCGACGAAGTGGTGGTGTCAACCAATCGCGGAGTCCCGCTTGCTAACGACAGAAACAGCAAGGCTGGGGCCGCTTTCGTACGCATGGCCGCTCGCCTCAACGGTGAAAACGTTCCGCTTGATGGAGAGGGGCCCCACGGATTTATGGGCCGCGTGAAACAGCTTCTCTGGAACTGAAAGGAGAAAGGCCAATGCTGGGTATTTTGCGGCGCTTTTTAGGGGCAGGATCAAGCGGGCATATCGCCCACAGGAGGATGCAGTTCGTTCTGATGCACGATAGGGTGGATATCACCCCCGACATGATGGAAGCGGTTAAAAATGATATAATTGCAGTGCTTTCGAGATACATGGAAATAGACAACAGATCCATCAAGGTCAATTTGGAGCAAGGCAAGGACTTCATGGCCCTCATCTCCAACGTGCATGTAAAGCGTGTCTACAGGCACGCATCCTCGATCTGATTTTCATGGTTTAGTAAAGGACGCCCCGCGGGTCATGAGAGAATGCGGTAAAGGCCATCTACTGCTCATCCAAGGCTTCCTTAAGCTTTTGGAGTGCGGTCTCAAGCTCCGGAAAAAGCTCCACTGATACCGTCAGCCCCTTCTTGGACGGGTGAAACTCTCCGTCATCGCCTTTGTAATAGATGCGTAGGTCCACATATTGCTTTCCTTTGAAATACGTTACCGACGATCTGACTTCCTCCAGGGGATTCTTGGGGAAAGAGTGCACGATCTGAGGTTCTTTTGCCATTTTCGTTAATCCTCGACTCAGGTGAATTCTATTACGGAGACCGCAAACCGAATCGGCGAAAAACCGATCTCCACGCTCAGACGATCCGCCCTTCCTCAGGCTTGCGTTATGCGGCTTACGCCCTCAAGCTTCCTACTCGCAACCCGGTCCGCTTTACAAGAGATAATTTAAACATCTAAAAAAGAATGCAACAGGTCTGAGCCAAAGTAACCATTCACCGCAGTTCCTCATGTCCCTGCGGGACACCCCAAACCATGAAAAGAGCCGTAGGATTGGTGGAGCGAAGCGCAATCCCTCAGGTCTTTTCGTAGACAGAGGCGCACAGTACAAAGAGTAAAGCGAGAAGCTTTCGCTCCCTGCTCCCTGCTCCCTGCTCCCTGCTACCTGCTCCCTGCTACCTGCTCCCTGCTCCCTGCTACCTCTTTTTTCGCTTGCCCGTCGGTTCGTGCACGATTACTATACGCACTAAGGTACAGGCTATTTTATGTATAATAAGATGTAATAAATAATACGTGTAATCGTCAGGGCTCATGACAAAAGGCATCCAAAGGAGTTCGACCATGTCGGCAACCCAGGAAAACCGCGCAAATCGAATAACGCGGGTGAATCTAACCATCAGGCAAGTTGTGTGGAAAGAGTTTGAAAGTCTGGTCTCCGGGCGGCAGAAAAGTGCAATTGTTACGAAGCTGCTCGAACGTGAAATTGAAAGGATCAAAGAGGCGAAATGGCGCGAGGAATTGGTTCTGAGTTTCCAGGATATGGCAAAGGATGAAGAATATTGGAAGGAAGCCGCTGAATGGGACGCACTCGACGGGGAGGAATGGCCGGGATGAAACAGGGGGACGTGTACCTGGTGGATTTAGATCCGCAGCACCGCACCGAGTCGGGCAAAGTCAGACCGGCATTGATCATTTCGATCGACGAGATGAACGACCATGCGCCCAGGGTCATTATTGCACCGATTACTTCAAATGTAAGCAGAGTGTACGGAAGTGAAATGCTGCTCCCGATAATCGGCGGACTTGAGAAAGCCTCAAAGGTTATGCTCAATCAGCTCCGCAGCATAGACAAGGGAAGACTGAAACAGCGGTTGGGGCAGGTTGACCGGCCTACACTGCGATCCGTATGCAATCTTGCCATAAAGCTCATCACACCACCCAAAGAGTAAACGATCCGGAAGCGATAATAACCCTAAACAGCGCGGGAAAATGTTTTTTCACTTTAAAGATCCCTCGCGCGCCCCGGATTTCGACGATATGCGCAAGCGCGTGATGCCGAGCGCTCGGCGCTGGCGGTGGGACCTTGCCCTGAAGTGCGAAGTGTGAAGTCATAAGGGTGAAATTCTCACTCCTTACTCTTCTTTCGAGCTTCCAGGCCCAACCTTTCCTCTGCGTCTTCTGCGCCTCTGCGGTGAACCCTTGCAGTCTGCCTTCCCTGTGGGAGGTGGACAGATTCTTTTTGAAATACCCTAGCCTATATCAGCTATACAGACGCCGATCTCGATCAGAACATATACGCCATCCGCAAACAGGCATCACAATGAGGGTTTAATCGATTAGCTAAGCCACACCACGAAATGAGCAATTTACTTCAGGCCCCAGCATGAATTCCGATTCCTCTGGCAGGCCGGTTATGTAACGGCCAAGCACTTAAAGTGGTGATGAATTACGCCAATGTGAGGTCGCCATAGGGTGGGTCTATAAATAAAGCCTGGGCCTATACTCGCAGAAAACCAGCGACCCCATTCTGTGCCTGTGAAAACCTGGGAAAACAGATACCTGGCGGGGCTTGGTGATTGGCGCTTCGCCGAGCTATCGGCCACACGCGCCTGCGCGTGTGGCCAAAAGCCCGGGGGGGGTGCGGGGGAAAAGTTCCCCCGCGCAGTTTCTTCCCCCCCCCCGCGCTGTTCGTGGTGGATCAGGCGGCGGGTTTTGCGGCAAGGACCGCGCCTTCGGCCTGTCCATGTTCGGCGATATATTTCTCTTTCACTCTCAACAGCATAAGAACGACCGGCCGGTAGGCAAGGTGGGCCCACTTGGCGAAAGGCACTTCGAGAACGAGCATCGGGATTGCCACCATCATGTGAATGACGTAAATAGCGTAGGTGGCCAGCGGCCAATCCAGAAGGCGTGTGAAGTTGATGAAAATACCGGTCATGGTGGTCAACTGGAGCAGGACCAAAAACATCCAGTCTGTCCCATGCGAACTCTTATATTGCGGCTTGCTCTTCTTGAGACGTCCGATCAGCGCGTATGTGGTGCCGTACATGATTGCGAACGTGGCATAGTAGCCGATCAGCCTGATCGGGTGAAAGATCGAGTACTCTAACTTACCTCCCAGCGAAGCATAGCCGCGCTGAAATTTGAGCCAATCGATCCCGAGAGGCAGGCCGTTTACCAAAACGACCACCATCAGGAAGACAGCGGAATATCCGGTCATAATCGCAAGATGGACGATCCACTGCTGCCTGTCTTTGCATTTGCCGAACTCTTTCTGAGTGAAAAGGTTGATCAAAAAGAGTTTCAATTCGTTCAAATACATCCCCAGGGGGACCTTCGTAAAATAATCGCCCATGACGATCCTGATGCAACGGTACACATTGGTTAGCAGGAAAAACGACAATATGGCGGCCATTACCAGGTCGGCCTTTTCGATTCCATCCGACGGCCATACGGAATTAAGGTCCGTATGCGTCCAGTTGATCGGACCGCTGTGGAAAACAAGGAGTCCAATGCCTACGAGAATGCCGACTATTGCGACGGCAACGATCTCGAATGTCTCGGAAGTATAGAACTTGCGCGCAAACCCGGTCCAGTCGTAGAGCGAAGTGAGGTATCTGCGCAAGACCATCATCGTCTCGCCGGGATCGGCCCCTCGCGGACACCTGGTAGAACAGTCACCGCAGTAATAACACAGCCACGGTTCCGGAGATCTCAGGATTTTTTCTTTTTGCCCCAGTTGAATGTACCTTACCAGTTTCCTCGGAAAAGGGTTCTCAGGGGTCGCCAGGTCGCAGATAGCGGTGCAGGTCCCGCAGTTGTAACACTTGCTCGCATCCTTAAGCCCGAATTCCCCCAGTTCCCTGATCAAATTAGGATCGACTTTGTTGCTCATCCGTTTAGCCTCCAGGTATTAATATCCCTTGTAAGGGTTGGGGCCGATTTCGACAAGTCTTTCGGCAAATGCATCCAGAAGAGCGGGAAGCTTATCGTAATCGGTAATGGACACCGTCTCGAACAGGACGCGATCCGACTCGAGCACGAGCCGGTCGAGAGTTTCCTTGACCTTGCTGAGCCGAATGTTTGCCAGTTCGCTCCCTTTGACCATATGGCACTGATAATTATCGCCGTGGCGGCACCCCAGCAGCATGATTCCGTCGATACCCTTGGAGAGGGAGTCAGCGATCCACACCAGGTTAAGCGAGCCGAGGCAGCGAAGTGGAATTAGGCGAACCCACGCGTTGTAGTTCATCCTGCGAAGCCCAACCATATCCATTGCGGGATAGGCGTCGTTTTCACAGCAGAGTAAAAGGATGCGCGGCTTCTCATCGTATTCGTCCGGAACATTGATCGACTTGACCATATCGCCGATCATACCAACAGAATAGTTCTTAAAGGAGATGATGCGCTCGGGGCATGCGCCCATGCACACGGAGCAGCGGCGGCACCGGGTCGGCTGAGGAAGCGGATTTCCTTTTTCGTCCTCGTTGATCGCCCCGAATGGACACTCTTCCGTACACCGCTTGCACTGCGTACAGCGTTGCATGAAAAATTCCGGGTAGGTCAAGTCACCGACCCTGGGATGAACCGCCATGCCCTGGCTGGTGAGCTCGACGCACTGGATGGCCTTCATGGCCGCGCCTGCAGCGTCTTCGATGGCGTTAGAAATTCCCATGGGACGGCGGACCGGGCCGGCCGCATAAATACCGGTACGGCGGCTCTCGTATGGGAAACAGATAAAGTGGGAATCGGGGAACCCGTTCTGAAGTTCCGGAAGCTCCGGACCCTGGCGGTAATCCAGGTTCAGGATGTCCGAGACAAAAATGGAGTCGACAGAGGCTACCATCTCTTCCTTCTTCCCCTCTTCTTCGGGCTTCTTCAGCTTGAAGTCTTCCCCGAACGCGGTGGCCGGCACCATCCCGGTAGCGAGCACAACCATATCCACGTCGTCAAGGAGGATCTTGTCCCCGGAAAGCTCGTCAAACGCTTCAACGGCGAGTTTGCCTCCGGTGGCGAGAACTTCGGGCGCTTGCGTCCTTACGAAAATTACGCCCTCCTGCTGGGCCTTTCTGAAGAAGTCCTCGCCCTGGCCGGGCGTGCGCATCTCCTGGTAGAACACGAACACGTTCGCTTTGGGGTCCTGCTGTTTTACCTGAATTGCCTGCTTGAGGGCTGTGAAGCAGCAGATCGAAGAGCAGTAAGCCAGATGGTTGGGGTCGCGCTGGCCGGCGCACTGAATAAAGGCGACCGTATTCAGGGCTTTGCCGTCCGCTGGCCTTGTAATTTTGCCCGACATTGCGCGTTCTTCGAACTGCACGTTTGTAATGACGTTTGCCGATGCGCCGTACCCGAGTTTTTTGTCAAGTTTTTCGGGGTCATAGGGCTTCCAGCCGGCAGCAAGGACAACCGCGCCTATATTATGATCGCTGGTGGACCCGTTCTGCTTGATCCGTGCGTTGAAAACACAGGGGCCGCCGGAGAGCTTTTCAATTTTCGAGCCGGTCAGGACCTTGATCTTTTCGTTGCTGTTAACCGCAGCGATCAGCCTGTTGATTTCATTGGCCTGCACGTCTTTGAACGGGAAGACGACATTTTTCGAGACGTTTTTCTGAAAACCCCCAAGCTCGTTTTCCATCTCGACCAGCACGGCGGAGTATCCCGCCCCTGCCACCTCGAGGGCAGCCGTCATACCGGTCGTCCCGCCGCCCACCACCAGGATGTCCTTCGACATTTCCTGCTCGGGTTTGAAAGGCTCGGGAGGCTCCGTTTGCTTCATCCTGGCGGCGCTCATCCGAAGGTAGTCCTCGGCCATCATCTGAGTGTCTTCATCGTTTGCCGGATGGCTCCATACCACCTGCTCGCGCAGGTTAACACGATCCAGGATGGTCCCTTCGAAGTTAAAGACATCGTACATCACGCGCTGCGAACAGGCGGCGACAATCAGGGTGTTTACGCCCTCGTTTGCGATGTCGTCCCTGATCAACTGTGCGCCTTCTGAGCTGCAAAGGATGGGATGGTTTTTGCAAACCGCCGCTTTGCATCCGGATGTTGCAACCTTGCCTAGCTGCTCTATGTCGAGGGCCTCCCCGATACCGCAGCCCGTACAAATATATACCGCAATTTTTTTGTCCATCGAGTCTACCTCCTGCCAACGGATTGGATGGCTTTGAGCGCTGCAGCCGTACCGTCCTGAACTGATTCGGAAACACCTGCCGGGGTCCTTGAACAGCCTGCGGCGAAAAAGCCCGGAGTCACTTCCAACGCGGAAATGAATCCGTAGTCGTCGCGCCGGGCGAAAGCAGGCAGAGGCGACAGGGAAGTGTTAGGCTGCATGCCGGTGGCAAGCACCGCCAGGTCGACGTTGATCTGGTTCAGGCTGCCCGCAGTGGTATCCTCGACCCTGAGGATGAGGTTCTTCGTTGCGCTGTCCTCTTCAATTTTGGCCACTTTGCCTTTGAAGAAAACAATGTTGCCGTCTTCCTTCAGTTTGGCGTAGAAGGTCTCCAACCGGTCCATGGCGCGAATATCTATGAAGAAAATGTATATTTTGGCATCCGGGTATTGTTCGCGCACATAAGTGGCCTGCTTCATGGAAGCCATGCAGCAGATGGAGGAGCAGAATGGAAGGTTGTTTTCATCGCGCGAACCTGCGCATTGTACGAAACCGACCGTCTGCGGCGCCTTGCCGTCCGAAGGGCGAACGATCTGGCCTTTTGTGGGGCCGTTGCCCGCCGCTAGGCGTTCCATCATAACGTTGGTTATGACGTTCGCACAGGTTCCGAAACCGAGCGTATCGAGCTTCCCGGGGTCGTATGGGCTCCAGCCCGTGGCCCAGACCACGGCCCCCGCCTTTAGTTCAATCGTCTTGGCCTGCATGTCCAGTTCGATTGCATCATACTCGCACGCCTGCTTCACCTTCTGTCCTTCCGGGCTTTTGGCAAGCGCCGGGTCGATAACGAAGCGCTGAGGGAACGCCATATCGTGAGGCAGATATGCAGCCTTGATCTTATCCATTCCATAATTGAACGGATTGTCGATCTCCATCGTGCACGCATCGTAGCACTTGCCGCAGGCCGTGCACTTCTCATTTACATAGCGCGGATTTATCTTAATCCTGACATTCCATGCGCCTTTTTGGCCGGAAACCGATTCCACCTCAGCCATGGTGAAGAAGTGAATCCTGCTGTTGTTTTTGATCCTGCGGAAATTGAGTTCGAGGCCGCAATACGGGGGGCACAGCTTCGGGAAATATTGGTGGAGCTGGGCTACCCGCCCTCCCAGGTAAGGATTTTTCTCCACGAGATAGACCTCGCGGCCCGCTTCTGCTGCTTCGACGGCGGCCGTCAGCCCGCTCATGCCGCCCCCGACCACCAGAATACTCTGTGTTTCTAAGTCAACCATGCCTATCCTCCTAAGCTGATAAGTGTCCATCCGGAAACTCCGGATGAGACACTTGCTGTTTCCGATTCGGAAAGGAGGGATTTTTCGCTCTGGCCAGGAAATCAAGGGCTTGCACGGAGGCGTACATGGGTACGCCGCACAAGTAAGCCCGAAGATTGACACCGCCAGTGCGGAAAAGAACCCTTTCCGGACGGAAGCTGATAAAAAAAACAAAGATCCAGAACCCCGCGAGCAACTGGGCGCAATCCCCTTGGGGCACTTCGACTACGTAGCGGGATTGCAAACCGGCAAACAGTTCTTGCGGCGCCCGTGTATCCCAAACGGTACTAATTTCGATGAAAATCCAGGAAATGGACAACTCGGGGCCATCACAAACTTAATATGGCGCTATGGCGTATGCGGCCCCGCCCCCATTGAGAAATCAATGTTTTCTGAGCCGTCCCGGAACGGATTGAAACCACATAAAACCACACATTACTCAGCTATGGCGGACCAATTTTCCGGGAACTCAACGGAAGTACAGGATTTACATTGAGAAAGCAGGAAGAGATTTCCGGAGAAATACACCAAGCTTGCAACGGTAATCTGTTATCTTACCCCATTCTTCCGAGCGGCCAATCCTTGCAGTCTGAAATTCGTTAAGCCGCCTGCCTATATCGCTAAATGCAGCGGATGTCAATATTTTCGTGCGTATATTTTCGTTTGCTCATTTAGTTGATTTGCCGAAGCTTTTAGCTCGGAAACGGTTAAGCGGGGAGGTAAGCGTTCGCCGCCGGGGTCCAATGTCTTAACGACCTGTGGGGCCGATAAAACACCTCTGGATTCCATCGCCGACATAGGTGAAAATCAGGTACTGCAATCCCCGCGCCCCGCGATGCGATCACCTCCCCCATTTTCTAAAGGGTGGAGGTGGCGCCCGGTCCCGACAGGTTTGGCGTCAGTTGATTTCCTCTGGCTCAGGTTCCGAATTGTTTGCGCCAAGAAGCACCTGGGCATCTTCGGGTGGAAGCTCCTGTACGCTGCGCAGTTTCCGCTCTATTGCACGAGACCTCTTTGCGGCGTCATCCATAGTATTGGCCGCCTGATCCAATTTTCTTTTGACCCCGTCAAGGGTAGTTCCGAATTTGCCGAATTCAGCCTTGACCGCCCCGAGAAGCTTCCAGACCTCGCTCGACCGCTTCTGAATGGCAAGCGTTCGAAACCCCATCTGAAGACTGTTCAGAAGAGCGGCCAGGATATTAGGTCCAGCTACCATCACGCGACATTCGCGCTGCAGGCTCTCAACCAGCCCGGCCCTCCTGGTTACCTCGGCATAAAGACCCTCCGTGGGAAGAAACATGATGCCAAAATCAGTCGTGGCGGGCGGGTTGATGTATTTGTCGCAGATCGTTTTTGCGCAATTCTTTATTGTGGCCGACAGCATCTTTGCCGCCTGTTCGGCCGCCGCCGGGTCACAATTCTCCTGGGCGTCAACCAGTCTCTGGTAATCTTCAATCGGGAATTTTGCGTCAATCGGAAGCCACACGACCTCCGTGGCGTCTTCATCGCCCCGCCCCGGCAACCGGACTGCGAATTCCACCCTTTCCCCGGAATTCTCCCTGGTCACGACATCACGTGCGAACTGATCCGGTGTAAGGAACTGCTCGAGGAGCGCTTCAAGCTGGATTTCCCCCCATACGCCCCTGGTTTTCACATTGGTCAGCACCCGTTTCAAGTCGCCGACCCCCGTCGCCAGGGCCTGCATTTCGCCCAATCCTTTATGTACCTGCTCCAGTCTTTCCGACACCTGCTTAAACGATTCGCCGAGTCTTTTTTCGAGGGTCCCCTGAAGTTTTTCATCAACGGTGGCCCGCATCTGTTCGAGCTGCCTGGAGTTGTCTTCCTGAATCTGTTTTAGTTTCTCGTCTATTGCGTTTCGAAGGGCTTCGAGCCTGGTTTCGTTGGATTCGGTCAACCTGCCCAACCTGACGGTAAACGCCTCGATTTGCTCCTTCTGCTGGGTCGCCATATTGGAAATCTCTTCGCGCAGGGTCTTGGAATTGGCTGAAGAATCGTCGCGCACCATTGAAAGCTGTTTGACGCTTTCCTGCTGCACCGCTTGCAGCCGATGCTCGATGGTCTCCCGCATAGAGTCGAGTCTTTTCTCGGTTGCCTCCGTCAGGATTGAGAGCTGGCCGGCAAATGCGTCAAGCTGAGCCTTTAGAAGACCGGCGATATTGGTCATGCTGGTTTGAAGGGAGTCTCCGAAAGACTTCAGAGCGTTTGCGGTCTCCTCGCGTCCATGCCGGGCGACCAGTGTGGCCTCTTCGCGATTTTTGGCGATTTCATCCCGTGATGAACGCTCGCATCGCTCCACTCCTCTATCCACCGAATCGAAGCGGGGAATGAACGAGGCAAAATCGCCACCCTTTCTGCGAAGCAGAACCAGGGCGCAGATGAGGTTAAAGCCCAGCAAGACGATTATGAACACTAGGGCGTATAAGAAAGCCGTTTGCAAAAACTCCGCGCCGCCGGACAATAACTGCATTTCTTACTCCGTCTTTGCGCTCCTTACCCCGAGAGGGCAAGGGGGTGAGGGCGAGAAGGGGTTAAGGGGATGATTTATCCACGTCCCTTTATCATGGCACTTTCTAGTATCCTTTGCACCCCACAGAGTCAAATAATTTGCAAAAGTCATTGAAATTCAATAGAATTTTTGCCTCCTTGACAGTTTGGACCTTCTGACTACTTTGAATCGTGGATATATATTTTTCGATAGTATGCATGTCTATCCCAGGAGGAAAAATGAGCATCGAATGTAAAATAGACGACAGCCCCGCAACGTCGGACCGGGATCTGAGAAATATCCTGTGCAGTTCGAGAACAATAGCCGTCGTCGGCATCTCGGCCAAAGAGGAGAGCCCCAGCCACAAGGTTGCAAAATATCTGATCGGGCAAGGTTTTAAGGTGATAGGGGTCAATCCGAAGTGCGACGAAGTTCTGGGGGCTAAATGCTATCCAGACTTGAAGTCAATTCCGGAGCATGTGGACGTAGTGGATATTTTCCGCAGACCCGACGCTCTAGCGGGAGTCGTTGATGAGGCAATCTCAATTGGGGCCGGCGCGGTATGGATGCAGCTCGGCCTGGAAAACGAAGAGGCGGCCCAAAAAGCGAGGCGCGCAGGTCTGAGCGTTGTGATGAACAAGTGCTTGAAGATAGAACACGCCCGTCTATCCGGGGGAGAAACGGCTTGAGACCTCGCAGGGTGTGGAGTTCTTATCCAAATGGGCTTTTGTTCGCCTCGGGCCGCTATGTCTCGTTTTTCAGTGCGGCCGCAATCTGTGCAAGAGTTTTTCTGGCATCCCCAAAAACCATCATTGTGTTAGACCGCACAAAAAGCTCATTTTCAACGCCTGCAAAACCTGGATTCATGCTTCGTTTAAGGACGATTACGGCCCTCGACTGATCCACATTTAGAATCGGCATCCCATAGATCGGGCTGCCCGGTGTGTCCTTTGCGGCCGGATTGACCACGTCATTGGCGCCGACCACGATTGTGACGTCTGTCCTTTGAAAATCATCATTGATTAAATCAAGCTCGTAGAGCTGATCGTAGGGCACATTCGCCTCGGCAAGAAGAACGTTCATATGTCCGGGCATCCGTCCCGCAACAGGATGGATCGCATATCTTACGACGGCTCCGGTTTTTTCGAGCAACTCCGCCAGATCGCGCACCGCGTGCTGCGCTTGCGCAACGGCCATCCCGTAACCAGGAACCACGATGACTGAGTCGGCAAGCTTCAGGAGCTCAGCGCCATCCTCAGGCGTGCCCTCGCGAATCATGCCGCTGTCCTTGTCCGTCGGTTGTCCTTGGACCCTAGCCCCAAAAGCCCCGAAGACCACATTGCGGAATGAGCGGTTCATAGCTTTGCTCATGCGGAGCGCCAAAATAAGTCCGGAGCCGCCGTCCAGGGCGCCGCAGACAATGAGCACGGGAACGTTTAAGGCAAAGCCCGTCGCCGCCGCCGCAAGACCGGCGTAGGAGTTCAACAGGCAGATGACCACAGGCATGTCGGCCCCGCCGATCCGAACGACCAGCAAAACGCCCAGAAGCAGCCCATCCGCAAGGACAGTCTGGAACAATACCTGCTGATCGGGTCTGGCCCCCAGAATGACAAGAAGCGCCAGCGCTACGGCCAGAAGGACCAGATTCACCGCGTTTTGTCCCGGAAAAGTTTGCGGCCGGCCCGGCAAGATGCCCATCAATTTCCCGAATGCCATCAAACTCCCGGTGAGCGTAATAGTTCCGAGCAATACTTCAAAGCCAATTGCCCAAACATCAAATGGGCTGAGTTCCAAACGATGATTGAAATATTCGGCCACACCGACCAGGGCAACCGCAAGGCCTCCGAAGGCGTGGGAAAGCGCGATTCGCTCAGGCATCCTGGCCATGGGGACCCATCGGCCCATCGGCACCCCGATCACCGTTCCTACAACCAGCCCCCCAACGATCCATTCATAGGTCACAATCCTTTTGCTCAGCAGTGTGCCCACTACGGCAAGCAACATTCCTAATGCCGCAAGGTTTAACCCACGGCGCGCCGTCTCGGAATGCGAAAGACCTCGCAATCCCAGAAGAAAAAGGACCGATGCGATTAAAAGGGCGAAGAGGCATCCATTCTGCCACAAATCAATGCCTGCAAACAGGTCATGACCATTCATGCTTCGGTCTTCTCTTTCTTTTTGAACATCCTGAGCATCCTGTCAGTAATGAGAAAACCACCCACCACATTTATGGATGCTGCTGCCACAGCCACGGCGCCGAGAATGGAACTTGCCGTGTTCCGGCCCTCTCCGGCAATAATCAGCGAAGCCACAAGGGAAATGCCTGAAATGGCATTGGTAAAAGCCATGAGAGGCGTATGAAGAAGCTGGGGCACCTTCGAGATCACGTGGTAACCGGCGAAAGCGGCCAGGGCAAAGATGTAGAGAAGGATCAGGAAATTCTGGCATTCCATGCAGGTCCTCCTGATTCAAGGTATAAGGGAAGTTAGGTATCTAACCCGAATAATGCCTGGAAATGGTCTCATTGACGATTTCACCCTGGTGGGTAATCAGGCACCCTTTGATTATCTCGTCATCGAAGTTCATCCCGAACCAGCGCTGTTCAGGGTCCCAGTATTGAATTACCAGGTTGAACATGTTCGCGGAAAACATCTGGCTGGCATGTACGGCAACCACCCCCGGCAGATTTTCAAGACCAATGATGAGGACCCCGTTCACATCCACTTCCTCGTTCGGCCGCGAACCGGCGACATTGCCGCCTGACTCAACCGCACCGTCTACGATCACCGATCCTCTGGACATGCCACTGACCATCTCTTCGGTGATGATGAGCGGCGCTTGGCGGCCGAACACCTGGGCGGTGGTAATCACAACGTCTGAAGCCGCACACACACCGGCCATAGCCGCGCGCTGCATTGCAAGCTGCTCTCCGCTCAGTGCCCCGGCATAACCGCCTTGCGTGTGACCTGTTTCTCCCAGGTAGATCTTGACAAATCGGGCGCCCAGGGATTTGACTTGTTCCTCCACCTCCGGCCGCGTATCAAATGCTTCCACGCGCGCACCCAGCCGTTTTGCCGTTGCTATGGCTTGAAGGCCCGCCACTCCCGCCCCGACAATAAAGACCCGCGCCGGCGAAATCGTACCGGCTGCCGTCATCATCATAGGAAAGATCTTGGGCAACCGCCCGGCAGCCACGATCACGGCTGCGTATCCAGCCAAATTGGCCTGGGAGCTCAGAACGTCCATTTTCTGGGCGCGCGTTATGCGCGGGATCATTTCGAGGCTGATAGCTGAGACGCCCTGATCGCGCAGGGTTTCGACCATCTCTTTTTCGCGGAAAGGATCCATCAGGTTGATGCAGATGGCATCATGTTTAAGGCCGGAAACCTCTTCTCGGGAAGGTCCACGGATACTCAGCACCAGGTCGGCATCTTTGAGCAAGCTCTTCCGGTCATCAATGACCCTGGCCCCAGCCTTGCCATAAGCCTCGTCGGGAATGCCCAGGGAGCGGCCGATACCGGATTCGACCACCATATCGGCTCCTGCATGAGCGAGCCTGCCGACGTGTTCAGGCAGAAGTGCAACGCGGTTCTCTCGAGGGTGAACTTCTCTTGGAACGCCAACAATCATGGTTGACATTTCTCCTCAAGCGGGAAGATAAGAAGATTATTTTTTTTGGCCAGTGTACGCGCTCGTACATGCGCGAAGTGGGGATTTGCGAAGTCAAGACTTCACCGCAGACGCGAAGAGAGCAGGGACATAGAGCATAAGCTCCTTGCTTCTTGCTTCACGCTTCACGCTTTACTCTGCGCCTGCGGTGCAAATTCAGGCTTTTCAGGCCGCAATCCTGCCAAGCACTACTGTGATATGCATTCCTCCATGCCGGATGTTCCATAGTCGCACCCGGCCCGTACCCATTGCGGCCGCTTCCAGCCGGGAACCCGCGAGGACGGCGTATTTCCAGCCTTTGAAATTAAGTCTCAGGTGGGCGCCGATTCTCTCGTAGAGGCCTACTCCTCCCGCGCTCAACCGTACTCCGTAGGGCGGGTTCAGAACAAGCAGACCCTTCTTCAGCCCTCTTTTCCGGGGATTGAAATCAAAGAAATCCATCTTTTCCCATTGGATGTCACCACCTGCTCCGGCGCGATCTGCATTTTCGGCCGACACTCGGACAGCCTCCGGATCGATATCGATCCCTATGATCGTCTCAGGCCCTTCGAGGACAGAGACCTCCTTCGCCTTGCGCCTCAGGTATTCCCAAGTCTTATTCTGAAATGAAGGCCACCCCTGGAATAGAAAATCCCGGCCAAGCCCTGGAGCAATCCGCCGGGACATCAAAGCCCCCTCAATCGGAAAAGTGCCCGAACCGCACATCCCGTTGAACGAGCGGCTCGTTGCCCGTCCAACCGGACTTTAAAAGGATGGCGGCCGCAAGCGTCTCACGCAGGGGTGCGCCCGTGTGCCGGAGCCGATATCCCCTTTGGTGAAGATGGGCGCCCGACATATCGATGCTGATCCGGCAGTGGTCCTCTAGAAGACGAACGAGGATTTTTTGCTTCAGTTCCGAGTCATCAGGGCGCCGCCCACTGCCGGTCGATCCGCCCGGCGCCGGGCGCTCGCTGCTTTTAACCCGGGAATCTGGGGGATGGAGAGGCCCTTTTTCTCTCAGACTCTTTTCGATGCTCTCGGAAATGACCTCGGCCACCCTTCCCTCGTGGCTTATGCGCGAATATTCCACGCTGGCTTCGATATGGAGCTTTACATCCGGATTCAGCCAAAGCTCCCACGGTATCCGTGAAGCTTTGTGGAAGAGTTCTTCGACAGCACCTGCTCGAAATGGGGCAAGCCTGCAAAGCACTCGGCTCGCAGTCCTGAGCCAAAGGTTGCAGGTGTAAGCGTCTTTCAGCCTGCCGCTAAATTCAAGCCCTGCATCGCTCAGCTCCGGTTGCGGAATATCGAGCCAACGGGTCTCGTTTAGACATATGCGGGCAAGCTCAGGCGGGACCACAATCGCCAACCGATGCTCCGGCCCGGCGATGTGAGTTTTGACCCGGCGGGAAAAACCCCCTGTATGAATTTGATAAGCGGCCACACTTTACCGGAAGAGGTGTTTGAGCATCAAATAACTTTTGCAAGAACCCTTATGCTAGCAAAATTGCCAAAAATATCAACGCTCCGATTTTTGCGCGGTCCCCTCCACACCGGACTGAATCGGCAACTTAAATACCGGTTGACTCCGGAGCAATCCATGCGTAAACTTCAACTTGGTGGTAATCCGGTTCAACTCCATCCTTTATATTTCCATCACATTAATTTTAAATCATTTGCTTTTGGCTTCTTCCGCAGAGGAGCGGCCCGATGGAAGGGACACTTCACTTCCGCCCTGATGTTCTTGGCCTCGATGCTTCCTACATGCCAAGGAAGTACTCGCCAGTCTGGAAGGCGCCTTTGCCTGGCTGGAAGGGCGTGCTGGACGAAGCATCCGCCCGGATGACCTCGGCCGTGTTGCCCCCGGTTTTTTTTCGAGCCGATAATATCGGCGCCGCCAGCAAGGCTTTTGACGCTCTGTGCAATCTCTTTCGATTCTACCGGGTCCCGCTTGCGATAGCGGTGGTTCCCGCATGGCTAAGCGACACCAGGCAGGAAAAAGTTTTCCGGGCCGCGTCCGTGGATGAGGACCTCTGGAACTGGCACCAGCATGGCTGGAGGCATATCAACTGGCAAAAAGATGGCGCCGAAAGCGAATTCGGATCGGACAGGGCCCCCGAGCGCCAGTACGAAGATATTCTTCAGGGCCGCACCAAAATGGAGCGTATTTTCGGTCCCAATTTCGTCCCGGTCTTCACTCCCCCATGGAACCGTTTTTCCACGGCTACTCTGAAGGCGTTGCGCAAACTGGACTTCAAAGGCATTTCGGCAACGGCCCCATTTCCGCCCGGCGTAAAGTCCCTTGACGGTATTAGACACTTTTCGACCCGTTTAGATCTTCATACGCGAATTGTCAAAAATCCCGCCAGCGACTTTGCCCTGCTGATCGATCAGTTTTCCGGGCTCTCAAAAATGAAGGGGCCAGCCGGAATAATAATCCACCACCAGCAGATGACTCCTTTTGCTTTCGAATTCCTGGATCGGATGCTTTATAATTTGAAATATGTTATAGGAGCGCGATTTAGCAGCTTTAAGGAGATGTTGAAAAGCCCCGATGAAAGACCGGCCCGCTCTCGTTTACGCTGACGTCAACGGAAGTATATACGACTGGCCCGCTCTGGAAATGGCGGGGGCCAGCGCGAACACATGGCAAAGGCCTCGATCGGCTGAACTGATTCCGCTCCCCGAAGGCAGCGAACTGTTCCTCCTCCCGGAGCGTCTGCCCGTTGGCTTCAACCGCAAAGGGGGCAGGTTCGAGCCTATGCCCTCAGACCCTTTCGACCCGGCCAAACCTGTCCGGGCTGTAGCAGCATTCATTTCCCCTGCCTTTACGCGACTATACTCCCCTGCCTACAGGGCCAATGCCCGTGCGCCTCTTCTGCCTCTTTTCGCCTACACTGCCGTTGGCTGGCTAAACGGGGGTTTTGTTGTTCCCGCAGTCAGGATCGACAGTGACCAGCGGCAGGATTTCCGCAATTTTGACCCTAAACTAATCGAGCGAAACGCCGGCGGACGCATGAGAGCGGAGCGTGAAAACAGGCTCTTGCAGCACCTGGGCCGATGCGCTCTTACCTACGGCTGCCCTGCAGCAAGAAACCTGTTCATGAACCGCTGGGAGGCCCCACTTCCAGCCTCCCCAGAGTGCAACGCCCGGTGCATCGGTTGCATCAGCCGCCAGGATGGCACAGGCCTGTGCGCAACCCAAGACCGTATCGCCTTCGTGCCTACTCCTGATGAGATATGCGGGGTTGCAATCCCGCACCTTGAAAAGGCCCCCCGAGCAGTGGTCAGCTTCGGGCAGGGCTGCGAGGGGGAGCCGCTCTTGCAGGCTAAAACCCTGGACGCCTCTATCCGCATGATGCGCAAAGCCACAGGCCGAGGCACCATTAACCTCAACACAAACGGAAGTCTTCCCGACGCAGTCGAAAAGCTCTGCCGCGCCGGTCTCCAGAGCATCCGAGTCAGCATCAACAGCGCGCGTCCCGAGTATTATGAGAGATACTTCCGCCCCAGGGGTTATAGCTTCGAGCATGCACGGCGCTCCATCTCCGTTGTGAAAACGAACGGCGGATTCGCGTCTATCAATTATTTCGTTCTCCCTGGATTTACAGATCAGCAAAGCGAATGGAACGCTCTCAGGGAGCTAATATCCGAAACCCGCCTCGATTTGATCCAGATGCGAAACCTGAACATCGACCCCGACTGGTACCTCGACAAGCTTAGAGTAAATCTCAGCGAAAAGAAGATTGGAATCCAGCGCCTGATCTCGCAAATCCGGGATGAATTCCCGGATGTCAGGCTTGGCTATTTTAACCCTCCACTGGATTAGTTTCCGTTCGGATTTTTTGTTCTAAAAGAGTCCTTTCCCGCCCTGGCGGCGTCAATCTTCTTGCTTGCTTGTGCGGCGTACGGATGTACGCCTCCGCGCAACCCCTTGATTTTCTGGCCAGGACGAAAAATCCCCTCTTTCCGAATCGGAAACTCCAATCGTCGCATCCGGTGTTTACGGATGAACGTTGGATTAACAAAGGAAGGTCTCAGGACGCAAGCCGCACAGTGGAACCCGAAGGCCGATGCCCACTTTTCGCAGGGGTTCCCAAATCCAATATGACTTCACACTTGAGCATTATTCAATACGTGCTTAGTTTGCAAACGATTTGGTCTTACAATCCACGTGACCCATCATTAAGAGTCGTCAACCAGAGCACCCTAAAAGGAGCAAAAGAATGTCTCTTACATTACCGGATCTGCCGTTTGCAAAAGACGCGCTGGAGCCCTATATCAGCGCAAAGACCCTGGAGTTCCACCACGACAAGCACCATAAGGCCTATGTCGATAATGGAAACAAGCTCATTGCCGGGACCGATCTTGACAAAGAAGACCCCGAGGCCATAATCAAAAAAGTTGCCGGGGACGCCTCCAAGGCCGGGATATTCAATAATGTCGCCCAGGCCTGGAATCATTCCTTTTTCTGGACTTGCCTGAAACCCAAGGGAGGAGGGCGCCCCACGGGTCAGATAGCGCAAAAGATCGACCTTGACTTCGGAAGTTACGAAAAATTTGCAGAGGAATTGAAAAACGCCGGAATTACACAGTTCGGGAGTGGGTGGGCCTGGCTGGTACTCAAAAACGCCAAACTCGAGGTGATGAAAACCGCAAACGCCGATACCCCGGTCGCTCACGGAATCAGGCCGCTACTGACCGTGGACGTCTGGGAGCACGCTTACTACCTCGACTACCAGAACAGGAGACCCGATTTCATACAGGCCGTTATCGACAATCTGATCAACTGGGACTTCGTAAATTCGCGCCTTAAGTAACGGCAAAGGCCGCGCAGAAGCGGGAAAAAACCCGAGCGTTCGCCACAGAGACGGGACATGGTCCAGACAAGAAGGGGCCGTGTAGAAAACCAAAATCCAATAAGATAAAAAGGGAAAGGCGGGCAAACAGCCCGCCTTTTAGTTTGTAACTCTACCCGAAACTAATTAGGGTAAACGTTTCCCGTTTCCAGAATGCACCATCCGTTTCGGGTTTTTCCCAGAAGCAGGTTCACCTGCCAGCCTTTCCGGCAATGGTCGGTTATCTCTTTAGGGACACGTACTTCAACGATTCCTGAAGTCGCTATCCCGGACAGGATCAGGATTCCGGGATGGATCTGGTCGATTACGAAGTAGTCGTCCAGCTCGGCGGTCCAGTATCTGGGAGCATGGCTCTGGGCGTATTCGTATATCAATCTTGCAAGCCGTTCGGCAGCGGGCAGCTCTCTTGCCGCCTCGGCAGCAAGCCTGGTAACCCGGTCGGCGATTTCCTTTCCAATGTATCCGCTTTCCTCGAGCCACTTCACAAGTTTTTTGGCAACTACTCCCGCGGCCTGAAGCAAGGCCTCGGAAGCCATGACTTTTCGTATCATAAAATAGTTCAAAAAATTGGGCAGGGATGACACAATCTTTTCCGGACCGAAAATAAAACAGAATTCGAGGTTTTTCTGGAAATACAGCTTTTCGTAGAGCGCCACTTCAGACGAATTATCCAGGTCATGATATCCATGTCCGTTAAGACAATGGCGCAAAAGATCTATGACCTCTTCATACCGGTTGAAAGTTCGGAGTTTCAGCCGCTTTTGCTGATCCTTCAGGAAAAGCGTCAGCACCTCATCGATGCTGGGCTGCGAAACCGTTGGAAAATGTAAAACTTTTTTGCTCTCGCTCATCTTTGTCACCGTTTATGCCCGATCCCCTTATATTCGCCTTCCGCACGAAGGGCAATAGCGAAAATCGCCAGCCACTGGATAGCCGCACTCGGAACACCTGTCCCTGTGAGCTTCTTGGAAGACCCCCCGGAAATCACCTTTAGGAGAGGAAATCGCCTTGCAGCGATCACAGATCAGAACGGGGTCACCCTTTTTAACACGAAAAAGAGGAATAAAAAACAGGCTCACGTAATGATCAACCCGCTTCAGTCTGGCTTGAGCCAAGCCACAGGCGGAGCAAATTCCCGCGGCCTCGTCCAGAGTAACAGTCTTGGGCTGAACTCCACCGATCAGGAAAAACATTTCTCCCCCGCGCCTCATAGATTTGGACTGATTTATAGCACATTTTCCAGGGGATTGCTACGCCATCAAACGGGCAACTGGTGGATGAAGCGGGAAGCAAGAATCTTAACCCTCGGCCAATTATTTACCCCGGCCATTTTCTGCATCTGCCTGGACACGAGGAGGGGCCTGTCTTAACAATGGTACTATGCGACCGGCAGTCCTAAGCGCTCACCACGAACACGAAGAGCATGAAAATGCCGGAAGGCTCAGGCAAGGCATGAGGGACTTTCTCTCCGGATCAGCCGCCCGGGGAAGGTCTATATAATCCCTTCGTACGTCGTGGGGCGTGTAAATCGATGACTGTTTTTTACCACGAAGCTTCGTGGTGAACGGGTACTGTAGTCCAATTAGAAACGTATCTTGGGGAGGTGAAGAATGAGTAAGCTCAGAAAGATCAAGACGGTCTCAAAGAGCAAGCCCACCATAGAGGGGGCCGGGGTTCATCTTAAGAGGGCTTTCGGCTACTACCAGGTCCCTCTGTTCGATCCTTTTCTTATGCTGGATGATTTTCGCTCCGATGATCCCTCGAAGTATCTCCCCGGCTTTCCCTGGCACCCGCACCGGGGAATCGAGACAATCACCTACGTCCTGCACGGGGACGTGGAACACGGCGACAGCATGGGAAACAAAGGCGATATCGGCTCCGGGGACGTGCAGTGGATGACCGCCGGCAGCGGCATCATTCATCAGGAAATGCCCAGGGGAGATCAGGCCGGCCGTATGGGTGGATTTCAGCTCTGGGCGAACCTGCCCGCTTATCAGAAGATGATGGAGCCCCGTTATCGTGATGTAAGACGGGAGCAGATCCCGGAAGTTTCGCTCGAAGGCGGTATAAAAGTGAAAATCATCTGCGGTAAGGTGAATGGAGTCCAGGGGCCGGTGCATGACATTGTGATCGATCCCGGGTACCTCGACGTCACAGTGCCTGCTCACTCCAGCTTCGTCCATCCGATCGAGAGGGGCCATACTGCTTTTGCCTATGTGATCGAAGGAAAGGGCTACTTCGACGAGGAGCGGGACCCCTTCGACCATCAGGTCGTCGGCACGAACTACTTCGATCTGGATCGTGACTGCATCTGCGTCAATGAGAGTCTTATCCTGTACGAGGACGGCGACCATGTCTCCATCAGCGCCAAAGACGGGCCGCTCCGGTTTCTGCTGGCCTCGGGCAGGCCCATAGGCGAGCCGGTTGCCTGGTACGGCCCAATTGTCATGAACAGCCAGGATGAACTCCGGGTGGCCTTCGATGAGTACCGCAAGGGGACCTTTATTAAACAAAAGACCCCGTTACGGGAGTAACGGAGGACGGAGGGCGGAGGGCGGAGAGAAGCTTAGACAGGATCTACAGGATTAAGGGCAATGGCTATCCATTAGCGAATTTGGGAATTAATCCCTGAATCCCTCAATTCACAATCCCTTAATTCCTTGCTATTTCTAATCTCCCTAAATTTGATATTTTTCAATCCTGTCAATCTTGTTAATCCTGTCAAAATCTCTGCGTCCTCTGTGGTAAACCGGGCTGAACAGATGGACCATGCCGACGGGGTCACGCCCTGGAGCTGAGGAAATTTCTCAAACTGTACGTCGCGTTGTTTATCTTCAATTTCCTGCGGATATTTTTCCGGTGAGTACGCACCGTACTCGAAGCAATATACAACTGCCTTGCTATTTCTTCAGTCGTTATGCCATTTTTGATAAGAGACGCAATCTTCAGTTCGGTGAATGAGAGGCTCATGGCAACGCGGGAGTCGATGGCGAACCCGGAAGTCAAGTCTTCGATTTGCCTGGTCAGCATATCGAGTTGCGCTCTATACTTGTGAAGAACCTGATCGTTTCTCAGCTTCACGACCATAGGCACTATGAGATTTCTTAGTCTCAGGGCGATCCGCTTCTCGATTTCGTCTCTCTCTCGCTCAACATTTTGCGCAAGAATCGACAGTGCTCTGTTGGTGTCGAGAAGTTGAGCATTCATGTTTCCAAGCCTCTGCTGATGCATGAGCAATTCCGAGCGACTCTGCTTCAGATCGTCTATGAGTCTTTTTGATTCCCTCTCATTTGCGAGGGCGCTTAAGGCCCTCAATATAGAATGGCGCAACAGCTCATTCTGACAGGGCTTCTCCAACAAGTCGAAAGCGCCGAGTCTCAGTGCCCGGATAGCAGTATCCTTATCGGCGTATCCCGTTGTGACAATGATTTTCAGATCGCCGCCTAGTTGGGGGATCAGGTCCAAACCGCAGACATCGGATATGAAAACGTCGAGCAAGACTATATCGGACTTATTTTCCCTGATATCTTCAAGTGCGGCTTCGGGCTGGGTAAATCCTTCCGCGCTGAGACCCCAACTTCGAAGCGTCTCGGTGAGAGTCTCGCAGACCAACTGGTCGTCGTCAACTATTGTGGCCCTGCAATTCCTGAAAGCTTCCATAGCGTTCACATCGCTCTTTGAACCTCTGAGACTTATTGGCTCACGTGTGACCTGTGCAATCTCATCGTTGAGCAGTTCTTTGGGCATCACCAGTTTTCCTGCTTCCCAATTAGTAGCATTTTGCCTCATTGATGGTTCTCCGTCATGTGAAACGTAATCTCTATTATTTATCAAAGCTCTTCTTGTGAAGATTTCCGCTTTTTCGATTATGTATTCGAGCGCTCCCTTTTCTCCTTTCAATCACGGCCCTCACCATTGCAGCGATTTCGGCGCCCGTAAGAACGTCTTTAAGAAGGAAGTGGTCCACCCCGTATTCTTTGGCGACTTTTTAAGGATTTCTTTGAAGGAACGCCTGAAGAAGTCGTTATTTTCGACAATGAGTACCGACGGCATTCCCTGCCCCCACTCCTGCCACGCCAGGCAATATGATCCGGCGTATTATCGCCTTTTTGCCATTCAGTTTCTTCAATTTCTATAGTCCCAAATCGGACGAATTGGGCGGCGCCGTTAACTATATTTTTTATTTAGCCCTCCGCCGGCCATCCGCCATTTTCTCAGCAAACTGCGCCCTGAGATCAGCGCCAGGGTCATAGTAACTCTGCATAATCACCGTACGCGATGGAGACCTACTTGCACGTGGCGATTGGATTCTTGTCTCTGCATATTGATATATTTAGATGAAAGCGTCATTTTAGCGCAGGGGAGATGTGGCGATCGTTGGGCCAGTTCCTTACCGGCATCACATGGGCAATTGCTACGAACATGTATGTAAACCTCTATGACATCGGTGGCTTAACACGAAAGGCTGCAAAAATGGGATCAAAGATTTTCGAGGAAATGTACAAAGGTGTTCCTCCGTGGGAAATAGAGGGGCCTCAGAGCGAGATCGTGCATCTTGCCGAACATGGTGAAATAAGGTCTCCGGTGCTCGATGCCGGTTGCGGGACAGGCGAAAATACCCTCTATCTGGCAGGCCTTGGCTTCGAAGTCGTTGGAATCGATATTGTTGCCGGCCGCTGTAGAAAAAGCCCTCAACAAGGCAAAGGAAGGCTCTTCGGCTGCCACGTTTATGGTCTGGGATGCCTTAAGGCTAGACGATCTGCATAGAAGATTCAATACGGTTATCGACTCGGGCTTCTTTCATGTTCTGCCTGACAAAGAGCGTCCGGTTTTCGTAAAGAGTCTTGCGTCCGTGTTGGATGTTGGGGGGTCTTACCTCATGATGTGCTTTAGCGAGCATGAACCAGGCACCTGGGGGCCCAGACGAGTGACCCAGGCCGAAATTCGGGAGAGCTTCAGACGCGGTTGGTTTATTGATTATATTCGTGAGGCAAGATTTGACACAAACCTTGGCTCTCGGAAATGCAACGCATGGCTTTGTTCGATCACACTGGTTGATAGCCATGTGATGAACGGGACTTAGTACACACCAGGTTGCAGGAACAACCCTTCGCCGGAGCTCGAAGTAGGAGCAAATTCCGGTTGATACTACATTGCTGTCTCAGACCCTCGTTCGCCAACTGTTGCCCCCGCTTCATAAGGCTCCCATGTTTCAGTCATTTACCTTTTGCTTAAACAAAAACTGAAAATAATTCCTGCATCCTGGAAGAAGGGAGCAGCACTGTCTCTTCCACCATTAACCGCCCGTTCTTGATGGGTACCCGCAAGTGAGCACAGGCAAACCGCGTCCATGCGGTGGCGAACAGTGAAGCCCAGCAGGTGAGGCCCATCATCAAAATTATCAGATAATCAGCGATGTTCCCTTGCATATTTCTAAAGAATTCCGTGATGCCGATTGCCGTGAAAAGTACTGCGCAAACTCCCAGGCCGCCCCCTACCTGGAGGATAATATGCAGACCGGCTTCCGCCAGGGTAATTTCGTTGGGAGCAAGAATCAGATCAATTCGGCCCTTACGGTAAACGGCAATCTGCTCACCATCCTTCACGAGAACGGTGCGATTCCTGCGCCGCCAAATCTCGTAGCCAGCCAGACATAGACCAATCGCGCCCGAAATTCCCGAGATCTCCCATTGAATGGACAGCGGAGCCCCTTTCCGGGTATCTAATATCAGGTAGGCTACAACAATAAAAAAGGAGCCCCAGATCCCCCACTGTCCACCCAGGGGTTCTATGAATTTTTGGTGTTCCGGGACATGCTCGATTCGGTCGGGGACCATTTCTTCAATTCCTTATTTAGGGATAAATTCCTCAATTCCTAAATTCTCAAACCCATAGCTATTTCTGTTAATGGACAATGGCATTCTTCAGCCGGGCCGCGTACTCTCCAACCTTGCCCGCTATGTTTTCATCCTCCAGGCTGGATTCGATGAGCCTCTCAAAAGCGCTTCCCACAACTATTCCGTCAGCAAACTTCGACACTTTTGCGGCGTCATCCGGGGTGGATATCCCGAACCCGATGCAGATCGGCAGACCGTGGCAGTTGTTTCTTAAATCGTGAGCTACACGTGCAATTTCTTCGCTGTTTAATCCTCCACTGCCCGTAATGCCCGTCATGGAAACCAGGTAAATGAACCCTGAGGCCTTGGCGGCTATCCGGGCCATACGCCCGGCGGGGGTGGTCGGGGCGACGAGCCGGATAAAATCAAGCCCATTTCCCCATTCGCCGGTCAGTTCATCGGATTCCTCCGGCGGAAGATCCACCACCAGGGTCCCATCGGCCCCGGCCGCTGTCGCATCCCTGTAGAACTCACCGGCCCCGTATGCCAGGATGGGGTTGTAGTAGCTGAAAATTACCATGGGAATCGAGCTGAACTCTCTTAGACGGCGGACCATTGCGATAACGCTTTCCATGTTCACCCCGGCGCCGATGGCGCGCGCCGATGAGCGTTGAATGACCGGGCCGTCGGCGGTCGGGTCTGAAAAGGGCACGCCCAGTTCAAGAAGGTCCAGCCCGGAGCGGCACATTTGCCTTGCTATCTCCAAGGACCGCCCAAGGTCGGGATCTCCCGCCGTAATGAAGCCCACCAGCGCTTTTTCTCCCCTGGCGCGGAGTTTGTTGAAGGTTTCTTCTATCCTGCTCATGATCGTATGTCCTTTCAAATGCGAAAGCATTCACCGCAGAGACCCAAAGCGCGCAGAGAAGTTAAAATGGGCATGCGGGAAAAACCTTAAGCAAACAGGGTCATGGGTTTTAGTTTTGTCCGCTCGTTCAACTGTTTTCCTCTGTGCGTCCTCACAAAAGATCGGACGCGAACTTGAAGCGTTTAACGCTGGTCAGAAGTGTCAACGCGAATCCGAACGTAGTGAGGGTTCCTCTGCTTCTGCGGTGAGCATTTTTTGTCCGTCTGCCTGTGGTGGAATTTCCTGTGAACGGTTACAGTCTCGACACGATCCCCAGGTCCTTATCGCCGCGCCCGGACAGATTCACTATGATGATGTTTCCCCCCGGCAGCCTCGCGGCTTCGACCATGGCTTGGGCAACGGCGTGTGAGCTCTCCAGTGCAGGGATGATCCCCTCGATCGAGCTCAGCAGATGGAAAGCTCCAAGCGCTTCTTCGTCTAGAACGCTCTCATAGCGCGCGCGGCCCGTGTCCTTTAGCCAAGAATGCTCAGGGCCGACACCGGGGTAGTCGAGACCCGCAGATATTGAGTGCGCCTCCTTAATCTGGCCGTTTTCATCCTGAAGTACGTAGGACTTGGAGCCGTGAAGAACGCCGACAGATCCGGCTCCGAGTGTCGCCGCGTGCTTTCCGGTGTCGATTCCGTGGCCGGCCGCCTCAACTCCCACCATTTCCGCCGCCCCATCAAGGAACGGATAGAAGAGGCCCATCGCGTTGCTTCCTCCGCCCACACAGGCCACCAACATGTCCGGCTCCCTGCCCTCGGCTTCCATGATTTGCACTTTGGCCTCATCGCCGATCACCCGCTGAAAATCGCGTACCATAGCCGGATAGGGATGGGGACCGGCAACCGAACCGATAATGTAGAAAGTGTCACGCACAGAGCCTACCCAGTATCGCATTGCTTCATTCATGGCGTCCTTCAGAGTGCCGGTCCCCGAATCAACCGGAACTATTTCGGCGCCCAGCAATTTCATCCGCTGCACGTTGGGGGCCTGCCTGGCGATATCCTCGGTCCCCATGAAAATCCTGCATTCCATGCCAAAGAGGGCCGCAACCGTCGCTGTAGCGACTCCGTGCTGGCCCGCCCCAGTCTCAGCGATCACCTTGGACTTACCCATCCATTTGGCAAGAAGCCCCTGACCGAGCGTGTTATTGATTTTATGAGCGCCGGTATGCGCAAGGTCCTCCCTTTTCAGGTAAATGACCGCCCCACCGACATGGGCGCTTAGCCTCCCTGCCCGGAAAAGGGGAGTCGGCCTACCGGCGAAGTCTTTCAAAAGCGATTTCAATTCCTCCTGAAAAGCCGGCTCAGTGCATATTGACAAGTAGGCCAGCTCCAGCTCGATGAGCGCGGGCATAAGCGTTTCGGCCACGTAGCGCCCTCCGTAAGGGCCAAAATGGCCTCCGGCAGCCGGTTGGGCAGATTGTTTCCCGGAAAATGGAGATACAATTGGAGAATTTCTCTCCGCCGATTTCATTTGAATATCCTCCCTGAATCGCTCCGCAGTTTCGCATTGCGAACCGCCTCGATAAAAGCCCTCACTTTGCCGATATCCTTTCGTCCCGGTTCGGATTCCACACCGGAACTAACGTCAACGGCGTCCGGGCCGAATTCATAAATGGCCTCGCCAACGTTCTCCGCACTAAGGCCCCCTGCCAGAATGCACGGAAGCTTACCCGCCAATTCCCCGCCTTCCGCCCATTTCCAGCTCAGCCCTGCCCCACCCGGAACAAGCCCTACTCCACTCTCGATCAGGTACGCCGAGGCGCGGTAGAGGCCGGCTTCTGACAAAAAGGGCCTTTTTTTCACAAAAAGAGATTTGATTACACGTATTCCAGCCGCCTCAAGCGCTTCAACCATCTCCGGAGGTTCAGTCCCGTGGAGCTGGACGCAGTTCAACAGGCAGAATTCGGCCTTTTTCATGACCGCCGCGAAAGGCTCGTCAACAAAAACGCCAACCTTCCAGACCTGCTCCGGAAGACTCCGGCTGATTTCCCGAGCCCTCTGCCCGCTGACCAAACGCGGACTCGGCGGATAAAACACCAGGCCTATGGCGTCCGCGCCCATTTCCGCACAGGCAACGGCCTCGTCCACATGGGTCAGACCACAGACCTTTACCTGAGGGGGGCGGCAAGACGCGGCGGCCAGGGTGCGCAGCCCGCCCTCCCGCCCTTGCAAAATCGCCGCGCGGGGCACATCGTCAAGGGTAGCCCCGCAAGCTATCTTACAATGATGCTGCCCGCCTTTTTTCATGCTTCCACTCCGTGCAAAGCCTTCAGAAACCTTACGGGGTCCTCCGATCTCATGAGGCCCTCGCCAATCAAAAAATTCCATATTCCGGCCGCGCGGAGCCGCTCGATATCGGACCGGGTGTGAATTCCGCTCTCCGCGACCAGAACTTGGCCGGGGCCTGCCCGGCCGGCAAGACCTATGGACGTCGAAATGTCAGTCTTAAAGGTCGCCAGGTCGCGGTTGTTTATGCCGATTAGCCTCGCCCCGGCTTTTACGGCAGTTTCGAACTCACTTTCATCATGCGCCTCAACAAGGGCGTCCAGACCGATACCTGAGCACAATGATAACAGGTCACGCAGAGACTCGGGCAAAAGCGCCCGCACTATGAGCAATACCGCATCGGCCCCCATAGCCGCCGATTCATAGACCTGGTATGAACTTATGATGAAGTCCTTTCTTAGCGTGGGAAGTGAGGCCGCAGATTTAACTTCCCTAAGATCATCGGGACTCCCGTTGAAAAAGTTTCGGTCCGTAAGCACAGAGATAGCTGCGGCGCCTCCAAGTTCATACTTCCTGGCATAATCAGCCGGATCGACATTTTCCCTGATCTTGCCTTTCGATGGAGAAGCCCGCTTTATTTCGGCAATAACGTTGATCCCCAGCAGACCGGGCCTGGCGAGCCGCGAAATAAAACCCCTTCTTCTGTCCGGCTTCTCGGCTTCACGCCGAAGGACCCGCTCCGGCGTGTGTTTTGCCGCTGTCCTCACTTCGTCTCTTTTGCAGTCGAGAATTTTCGAAAGAAAATCGGACACTTTTAATCCTCGCAAAATAAACATAAATGCCACCGCAGGCGCAGAGAAAGACTTTTGACAGAATTAACAAAGCTTTTGTCTGTGTCCTCTGTGCCTCCGTGGTGATGGCCTAAAGTCCGGTGAACCGAACGAGCGCTTCGAGTTTTTCCTTTGCCCTGCCTTCGTCAATAGAAGCCCGGGCCATTCCGATACCCTCGCTGAAATCATGTGCGACGCCGGCGGCGACCAATGCCGCGCCCGCATTGACCACGACGACATCTCGCCTCGGCCCCTTTTCACCGGACAAAATCTTCGTGGTTATCTCCGCGTTTTCAGCAGGCGTTCCTCCAGCCATATCCAATGGGTCGGCCGTCCGGCCCAGGAGCTGTTCGGGGGACACGTCATAGGTCCGGATCAGCCCATTGGCCAATTCGGAGACCCTCGTCGGGGCGCAGACGCTAATCTCATCGAGCCCTTCCTGCCCGTGCACAACGAAGGCACGCCTGGCACCCAAAAGCTGGAGGGCTCGGGCGAACATTTCCGTCAACTCCGGCGCATAGACGCCTATCAACTGGCAGTTCGCCCCAGCCGGATTTGTCAAAGGCCCGAGCATATTGAAAACTGAGCGTACCCCCAGCTCCTTTCGCGCCCTGGCTGCATGCCGCATGGCGCCATGAAATAGCGGGGCAAAAAGGAACCCTATGCCGATTTGCCTGACCGCCTCTTCCACCACCTCCGGACCCACCTCCAGGTTTACCCCTAATGCCTCCAGCAAATCAGCACTACCGCATTTGCTGGAAACCGAACGGTTCCCGTGCTTTGCCACCGTAACGCCGCATCCCGCGACAACAAAGGCCGCCGTGGTCGAGATGTTGAAAGTGTTTGAGGCATCGCCGCCCGTTCCACATGTATCCACTACTATATCGGCGTTTGTTTGGATCCTGGCGGCTTTGCGCCGCATCGCCCGCGCAGCCCCTGCAAGCTCCGAGAAGGTCTCTCCCTTGGTGGCCAGCCCAGCCATAACGGCCCCTATTTGAGCGTCGGTCGCATTGCCTGACATAATCTCACCAACAAGTGCGGCCATTTCTTCCTCGCTCAGGTCTATCTTTGCAATCAGCTTTTTGAGGCTCTCGCGTATCATATCTTGTCCCCCATATTCCCTTGTCCGTTTGCAAGCTCGAGGAAGTTTTTCAAGAGCCGCTTGCCAACGGGCGTCATTATAGATTCCGGATGAAACTGCACGCCTTCGGTGAGGTGCTCTTTATGGCGGATTCCCATAACTTCGCCATCCTCGGAACTGGCCGTGACCTCAAGGCATTCAGGCAGGCTTGCCGGCGCCACGGCAAGAGAGTGGTAGCGCATTGCCTGGAAAGGGTTTGAAATCCCTGTATAGATAGACTTGCCGTCTGCGTTGACCGTGGAAACTTTTCCGTGCATAAGCCTTTTGGCGTAAATCACCTCGCCTCCGAAAGCGGCCGCAATCGCCTGGTGGCCAAGGCAGATCCCCAAGATAGGTATTTGTCCGGAAAATCTCCGAATGGCGGCAATAGAGACCCCGGCGTCCTCCGGCCTGCAGGGACCGGGGGAAATCACGATCGCCGAAGGCCTCAGCCTTCCGATATCTTCAACAGAGACCCCGTCGTTTCTGGCGACCTCAACTTCAGTGCCAAGCATTCGAAAATATTGGAAAAGATTGTAAGTGAAAGAATCGTAATTATCGATCATGAAAAGCATGGAATTAAACTCCCTATTTTCTTTTATGAACCCGGTATAAGCCTTGTACTGCTTCCTTCGAGCATCTGAAGCGCCCTCCGGATTGATTCGGCCTTGTTGATAGTTTCCTGTCTTTCTCGCTCGGGGTCGGAGTCGGCGACAATCCCAGCCCCTGCCCTTACCGTCGTCTTGCCTCTCTGAATGCAGGCAGTCCGGATGGTGATCGCCAGATCCATGTTCCCGGTGAAGGAAAAATATCCGATTGCCCCACCATATGGACCGCGAGGCTCATCTTCTAGCTCGGCTATAATTTCCATAGCCCTGACTTTCGGAGCGCCTGTAAGGGTCCCGGCCGGGAAAGAGGCGCGGAAAAGGTCGAATGCGTCCAACCCTTCACACAAATCGCAGTTTATGTTGGAGACAAGGTGCATTACGTGCGAGTATCTTTCAACCACCATCAGGTCGGTTACCTGGACCGTGCCTATTTCAGCCACTCGGCCCAGGTCGTTCCTGCCCAAATCTACCAGCATAAGGTGCTCTGCCCTTTCTTTTTCATCCAGCAGCAACTCGTTGGCAAGCTCTCGGTCCTGCTGCTCCGTCTTCCCGCGAGGGCGTGTCCCGGCAATAGGGCGAAGCGTGGCGACGCCGTTTTCCAGGCGCACCATGGTCTCCGGAGACGAGCCTACCAGGATCGTCTCGTCGAAATGCAGGAAATAGAGGTATGGAGATGGATTTATGAAGCGCTGAGCGCGGTAGAGTGACCATGGATCCGGGGAAGCCGGGCAACTGAACTGTTGTGAGAAAACTGCCTGGATGACGTCTCCCTCCCTTATGTATTCTTTGATCCTGGCAACCCCGGAACGGAATTTCTCCGGTTCGACATCGTGATGGAAAGGAAATTCCTCAGGCGCGTGGCGGGAGACCACTTTGGGCATACCCTCGAGTTCGCCTTTCATCTGCTTGATGGTCTCCACCGCCCTGTCATAAGCTTGATCGGCCTCCCCGTTTTCGACAACACCGTATGCCACAAGGCTCAGAGTGTGGCGCAGGTTATCAAAAATGAAAAGTTGTCCGGGAAGGATAAAATGAGCCATCGCAACGTCTGCGGGCAGCCGACTTTGGATCGCTTCGAAAAAGGACACGAACTCGTAGGTGAAAAATCCGACCATGCCGCCCCAGAACCGGGGGAGCTTCGCAAGCTTGACCGGCTTGTACTGGGCCATTAAGGAGCGCAGAACTTTGAGCGGATCTCCGTGATGGACAATGCGCTCCTTTTTAGGCCCGCTCTCGATTTCGACTTCATCACGGAAAACTCTGACGGTCCTTGTGGGCGAATTTCCCAGGAAGCTGTACCTTCCCCACCTCTCACCGCCCTCCATGCTTTCCAGAAGGAATACAGGCCCATGCCCGTCATATATTTTGGCCAGCGCAGAAACAGGGGTCTCCGTATCGGCCAGCACTTCCAGGCAGACCGGGATAAGGTTCCCCTTTTCGGCCATAGCGCGGAATTCGGATCTTTCCGGGTAAAACCCCAATTGCATAATCTTCTCCTTCCTGGACCTGATTAATCTATCGCCCCTGGCTTGGTACCTGGGACCGCCGGCCGGCTTGCCCGAGGCCTTCGGCTTCGGGCGGCTTCTCCTTGAACAAGCTGAAAATGGACTCTATCTGCCCGCACAGATCGGCGAACTGAGCCGGATAAAGCGACTGATGCCCGTCGCTAAGGGCGGTTTCAGGAGCATGGTGAACCTCCACCATCAAACCATGGCATCCGACTGCCACAGCAGCGCGGCTCAGAGGGATCACCTGGTCCCTGAAGCCCGCAGCGTGGCTGGGGTCTGCGATCACAGGCAGATGACTCTCCTGCCTGACAACCGGAATGGCGGAAATGTCCAGGGTATTGCGGCTGTGGTGGGCGAATGTGCGCACCCCGCGCTCGCAGAGTATCACCTTGTCATTTCCTCCCTCCATCACGTATTCTGCGGCCATGAGCCACTCCTCGATGGTCGCCGCCAGACCCCGCTTGAGAAGAACAGGTTTTCGGGACTTTCCGGCCCGCCGCAGCAAGCTGAAGTTCTGCATATTCCTGGCGCCGATCTGGACTATGTCAGCGTATTGCTCGACGAGCCCGTAGACTTCATGGTCAATCGCCTCGGTAACCACCGGCATCCCGGTTTCTCGGCGCACTTTGGCCAGGATTTTGAGCCCCTCCTCTCCCAGTCCCTGAAATGCGTAGGGCGAGGTCCTGGGTTTGAACGCGCCGCCTCGGAAAATCTGGGCGCCGGCCTTCTTCACCATTCGGGCGATTGTAAGCGCCTGGATTTCGCTCTCGATCGCGCAAGGCCCGGCCATTATAGTAAGATGCGAGTTGCCAACCATTACCCCGCCAACATCTATGACGGTGTCCCGTGCCTGTGATTCCCGGCTCACCAGCTTGTACGGGCGGGTCACAGGAATAGCCTCTTTTACTGCCGGAAGTTGCAGAAATGACGAGGCGTCCACCGGACCGTCATTGTGGAGAACGCAGATTGCCACCCGCTCTCCACCCGGAATTGGCCTGGCAATGTAGCCCTTTTGCTCAATGACGGAGACAACCGCCTCAATTTCTAACGCTGTAGCTCCTCTTTTCATTACGACAAGCACCTTTTGCCTCCTTTTCGTGGGGCCCGCACCCCCAATTAGAAAGGGACCGCAGAATGTGTCCACGGTCCCTTCCGGCAAAAACAAAAGGACCGTGTGCCTTGGTGCGGCTCACGGTCCCAGCAGATATTTTAATTCGAACTGATGGCTATCCCGTCAGGCTCGCACCTCCCCAGGTAAACCACCAAAACCAGACATTTGCGGTATCGAAGCAATGATTCATGATTTCGTCCTTTGACCAAATATTGACTACTCTTTAACAATCAAAAACGAGAATAGCAAGTAGATTTTTCAAAATCCCGACACAGATCATTGAGTGAAGAAAACATTCAAAGGGCAGGGCTGACACAAGGCTGTCTTACGGCAGTAAAGATGCCCGGTTCGAACCAGCAGGCCATGGAATTCCTGAAAAAGCGGCACATCGGGCTCCATTGCTTCCATGAAATATTCCCGCAGTTCCTCGTAAGAAATCGACTCCCCCACCCATCCATGTCTTGAGAAAATCCGGTAGGTATATTTGTCTACGACGAAAGACGGTTTATAAGCGGCATACAGGACGATGCTGTCGGCGGTTTCCGGACCGATGCCCCGGATTGCCAGAAGATCGGTCCGCAGGGATTCCATATCCTGGAGCAGGAATTCTTCCAAACCGCCATCCCATTTTGTCAGCATATGATTGCAGAAATTCTTTATTTTCTTTGCTTTTTCATTGTAGAAGCCCGATGAGCGAATGAGCGGTGCGAGCTCCTGTGCACTAAGTCCGCAAATGCGCTCGAAGCTCAACAGATCGTGGCGACGCAGGTTGCCGATCGCCGCGGCCACATTTTTCCATGCGGTATTCTGCGTCAGAATCGCGCCAAGGATAACCTCGAACGGGGTCTCGGCAGGCCACCATCTCTGGGGACCGAAAAAGCCGAATAGCCTGTCGTACACCTCGCGCAACAACTCTTTTCTGCTTGTGCTCAATCCAGTCCGACCCCCCCAAGTACGGTTCGACATTTTGCGCAGGTGCCATGCTCAAGACCCTGTTTCCTGATGGAATAGCCGATTCGGGTTATCAGCACGGTCCCACAGCAGTGGCAGTAGGTATTTTCGCCGTTGTCTCCGGGCACATTGCCTGTATAGACGTAATGAAGACCGGCTTCCAGCCCGATTTGCCTTGCTCTTCGGATCGTTTCGATCGGCGTAGGCCCTTTGTCGCGCAAATTAAATGCAGGATGAAATCGGCTGACGTGCCAGGGAATTTCAGGCCCCAGGCCGACCAGAAATTGCGCAAGCTCTTTGAGCTCAGCTTCGCTGTCGTTCAGCCCCGGGATGAGCAGCGTTGTCACCTCGAGCCAGATGCCTTTGCTCTTCATGCGTTCAAGGGTCATGAGAACGGGCTTGAGACGAGCGCCGCACTGTTCCCTGTAAAACGTATCATTGAAGCACTTGAGGTCCACGTTGGCCGCTCCAAGAAAAGGGGCAACCGTGTCCAACGCCTCTTTGCTCATGTAGCCGTTAGATACGAAAACGTTTGCAAGTCCGCGCTCCTTTGCAATGGCAGCCACATCGATAGCATATTCCATAAAGATGGTAGGCTCGGTGTATGTATAGGAGATTGTGACGCATCCCTCTTTTTGCGCGCGGTCTGCAATTTCTTTGGCAGACACGCTCTGGCCGTAGATCCTTCCGTAGATTCGGGGAGACTGCGATATGTCAGCGTTCTGGCAGAACAGGCATTCGAAATTGCACCCGGCCGTAGCAATGGAATAACTTGTTGTGCCGGGAAAGAAATGAAACAGCGGTTTTTTTTCGATAGGGTCCACATGCTGGGCGATCAATTTCCCGTAAACCAGGCTCCATAGCTTGCCTTCCCTGTTTTGGCGCACCCCGCATTTTCCGGTTTCACCGGGCTCAATATGACATTGCTGCGAGCAAAGAAAACAGTGCACCCGGTTTTCATCAAGCCGCCTGTACAGCATCGCCTCTTTCATACTCACCTTCTCACCCATTCACCGAACTCTCAGGTGCGCCTCCGGAAGCCCGCCAGCAGCCTAAAGACTGAATGGAAACTTTGGCCCCGGCGGGGATTTCTTCGAAAACAGGTGTTTGCAGCGTGCGAACCCGGCATCGCATATCGATGCGCATTGCGATGAAATGTCCGAACGGATGCCGTTGGAACATATGAATTCGCTCCAGAAAATGAAAGTAGCGAAGAAAAGGCAGCGGTAAGGAAAAACAGGTTAGCCACTCGATCGGAACGGCGCCGGAAAGAATCCCGGTGGTCATTGCGCGAAGCTGAAAAACGCTGAAGAACCTGGCACGGCTGTAAACCGAGTCTTTCCAGAATTTTTGTATGCTATAGTGGAGACTATCGATCGAATACGTGTTCAAGACACCAAGCAGCACGTTTCTGCGCGCCACGCGGAAGGCTTCTTTAAGCGCCAGGTAGGGGTCGTCAACGAATTCCAGGGAGTTTATCAGGGCCACCGTATCAAATTCATTGTCATCGTAGGGCAGGTTTTCAGCAAATCCCTGATCCAACCGCACTTTGAGGCCAAGCCGCCTGCGCGCGAGCTCAAGGCTTGAGATCGAAGGATCGAGCCCCACCACCATATGCCCCTGCGACTTGAACCATTCCAGGAAAATACCGCTCCCGCAACCCACCTCCACAACACGCTGTGGCGAAACCGGCGCCCATATCTTCCGGAAAAGCTCTTGTTCGAACGCCAGCGCCCTTTGTCCTTGAGGAGAACGAAACCAGTTCTCATGGCGTTCGGCGTCAGCTAAGCTAAAAACATAACCCACGTAGAACCTTTCAAGAATGCCGGCAGCGATTGCCAGGAAACCAACAGCTATTCGCCTCCTGCTCCCCTCTGCCGTCCATTCTATTCGTTGAGCAAAATAGCCCCGAGAGAACCGGAGCTGACCATCCTTGAGTATCTGGCAAGGTATCCGTTCTTAACTCTGGGCTCATGCGGCTTCCATGCTTCCCTGCGCTTTGCCAGGACAGCATCGTCCACCAGCAGTTCCAGTTTCTTATTCGGGATATCCACCAGGATTTCATCGCCTTCTTCGATCAACGCAATCGGACCCCCAACAGCCGCCTCGGGAGAAATATGTCCTATGGCCGCTCCGGTCGTACCTCCGCTGAATCGGCCATCGGTTATGAGCGCCACATCCAGTCCCAGACCACGCCCTATAATGGCGGCAGTTGGGGTTAGCATCTCCTGCATCCCGGGGCCCCCTTTGGGACCTTCGTAGCGGATAACCACCACGTCGCCCGGTAAGATCCCACCGTCCAGAATAGCGTTCGCCGCATCGGATTCGCTTTCGAACACGCGCGCCCTGCCCTTCCTCGTAAGCATCTCCGGCGCCACTGCCGACTGCTTGACCACTGCACCTTCAGGCGCGATGTTCCCGTAGAGAATAGCTATCCCTCCCTTGTCATGATAAGGATTTTCGAGGGGCCGGATAACCTCGGGCCGAACAACGCGCACCCTTCTGAGGTTCTCGCCCACCGTCCTTCCAGTAACGGTAAGAGGCGCCGGATCTATCAGCTCGCGGCGCGAAAGCTCCTTCATCACAGCCTGTACGCCCCCTGCCGAGTTGAGGTCTTCCAGGAAATGCGCTCCACCGGGCCGCAGGCTGCAAAGGTGAGGCGTACGGGCGCTGATCTGGTTGAAAACGCCGAGATCGAGGCGGATTCCAGCTTCAATTGCAATTGCCGGGACGTGAAGGACAGTGTTCGTGGAACAGCCAAGGGCCATGTCCACAGCTATTGCGTTTTCGAAAGCAACCCTGGTTGCTATGTCGCGCGGTTTGAGGTCCATGGCTAACAGTTCCATTATTTGCCTGCCTGCTTCTTTGGCGAGGCGCACCCTGGCAGCGGTAACCGCAGGGACCGTTCCGTTGCCGGGCAACCCTAATCCCAGGGCCTCAACCAGGCAGTTCATGGAATTTGCCGTAAACATGCCCGCGCATGAGCCGCACCCTGGACAGGCATTGTCTTCCAGCTCTTCCAGTTCACCCAGGGAGATCTGTCCGGCTTTTAGCGCACCCACGCCTTCAAAAACCGATATGAGATCCACCGGCTTTCCACCCACGTGACCCGCCAGCATTGGGCCGCCGCTTATGAGAATTGCCGGAATGTTAAGTCTGAGCGCGGCCATCATCATTCCGGGTATGATCTTGTCGCAATTTGGAATCATGACCAATGCGTCGAAAGGATGAGCCATACCCATTATTTCAATGGAATCGGCTATTATCTCGCGGCTTGCCAGGGAGTAGCGCATCCCGGCATGATTCATGGCGATGCCGTCGCAAACACCTATGGTGCTGAACTCGATGGGAGTTCCGCCAGCCATCCGGATGCCGGCCTTGACCCCTTCGGCTATTTTGTCTAGGTGAATGTGGCCCGGAATAATTTCGTTGGCTGAGTTGACGACACCTATGAGAGGCCTGTCGATTTCCGTCTGAGTGTAGCCCATGGCCTTAAAAAGTGACCGATGAGGGGCTTTCTCGATACCCCTTTTCATTAGATCGCTTCGCATCCCGTTATCTCCCTCTGGCGGACACCTAAATTGTCTCCATCCGTAAACACCCGATTAACATTGCAGGCCCCGTCAGAAAAACAGGAAACTGATACCACCAAGGGCTTCCCCTGACCTGATTCGGGGGCGGAAAAGAACCATTTCCTGACGAAAAATAATTTGTGTGGTTAAAGTCTAAACATATAATAATTAAAATATTCTTGGTTATTTTGGAAGCAAAAATGCCAAAGCCGCACGCCCGAGCCGCAAAGTTGACAAAGGATTTCCCAATTTATATAATTCTGACCGAGACGGGCGTTTTTATATCAGATAGCACAAATTGCAGGGCGCATGAATGGAAAAAGACGGCCAAGAACCACTCGATCCCAACGGCATAGTTGTCAACCGATCGGGATAGAGCCGAAAACCTTGCGCTCTTAACAACATATATGAGCTTGATATTCGGTCCTGTACCATCACGGCGGCTGGGACGATCTCTCGGAATAGATGTCCTGCCACCCAAGACATGTTCTTTCGATTGCATTTACTGCGAGTCGGGACTTACTACCCGTCTGAGCGTAACCCGAGAGAACTTCGTCGACCCATCGGAAATCCTCGCGGAATTGAGCGCCTTTTTCCGCCTCCATCCAAAAGCAGCGGACGTCCTGACCTTGTCGGGCGCGGGCGAACCAACCCTTTATGCGGGCCTGGGAGAGCTTATTGCCGCAGTTAAAAAGACTTACCCCCGGTTTCCTTTGATCGTGCTAACCAACGGCTCGCTTTTGTGGGTGCCGGAGGTTAGGCGCCGCCTTTTAAAAGCCGACCGCGTGATTCCATCTCTTGATGCCGTAACGCCCGCCGTTTTCCGCAACATCAACAGACCTCATCCATCTCTGGAAATCGCGCAGATCATCGAGGGAATGCGTGCTTTTCGCAAGGAATACAAAGGGCAGTTACATGTTGAAATAGCGCTGGTTTCGGGAGTCAACGACAGCGCTGCAGAGCTTTCGGCCCTGGCGAAGGTCATCGAGTCCATAAGGCCCGATAAGATCGAACTCAACACAGTTGTCCGCCCTCCGGCGCTCACAGGGACCCGGGGCCTCACCGATGCGCGAATGGCATGGGCGGCTTCCTTTTTCAGTTCGCTCAATGCCGAAATAGTGGGTGTATTCGAGGCGGATAAGCAGGACTGTGGCGAGGAACAAATCGGTCTACGCATTATCGAAACGGTGCAGAGGCGGCCCTGCACCGTTGCTGAACTGGCCGCCTCTCTCGGGGTCCCGGAAAAAAGAGTGGAACAGGAATCACGAAGACTTCAGAAACAGGGGAAGCTAAACAAGCTTTGCTTTGACGGAAAAGCGTTCCTCTGCCCCAATGAATGAGGAGGAGCTATAGGTCCTATACGACGTATAAGACCTATAGCCCTAAGGCAGGCAGTCGCTCAGTTCTGCACGTCGTTTCTGACAGCAGGCGGGGATGCAAGTATGTCTACGGGCCGCTCCGGCAGGGTCCTCGCTATCAGGGTATTGGTGAAAAGCCTGCTGGCCATGTCTTTTACCTGATTAGCGGTGACCGCCCTGATCAGATCCGGATAACGCTGACTGTAATCCCACCCGAGGCCCAGCACTTCATTCAGCGCGGCATCCGCCGCCTGGCTGCTGAGCGTTTCCCTGCCGAGCTTCAGTCCTACGAGCATTGTCTCCTTGGCCTGATCGAGTTCTCTTTGCGGAACAGGTTCATCCTTAAGCCGCTTCAGGTTTTGCTGAATCACTTCCTCCACCTTGGGCAGATTCGCCAGGGTGGTCTGGGTGATGACCCCGAAAAATCCTGCGTTTTTCCCGTAAAATGGGAAAGTGCTCACCGTATAGACCAGGTTCTGATCCCCACCACGAAGAGAATCAAATATCCTGCCCGCAGGAGAACCTCCTCCAGACAGAACCGAAGTCAGCACATCCAGCACAGGCCGTTCGGCGCTGTTGATATCCAGACCGTTTGTTCCGATGAAAAGCGCCGAGCTGTTCTTTTCGTTTTTTATCTCGATGGTATGATGTGCTCCGATCCGATGAGTCTCGTCGGGCATTGAACTCTTAAGCGGCACACCATTCCATTTTCCGAATTTTTGCTGCACCAGGTCCTTGGTTCTGCCTGGATCTATATCGCCGTAAATAGCCAGGGCGGAATGAGTCGGATTCACCATTTTGCGGTAGAATGCAACTATCTCATCACGGGTAAACGACCCGACGGACTCCGATGTTCCCGGCTTGTCGTTCACATAGGAAGATTTCTGGAAATAATTTCTCTTGAACAGTCGCATCACCTCGGCATGCCAGTTCTCATCGAGCTTTTGTATGGCAATCAGCGTGTCCTGCCTCTGCTTTTCGATCTCGTCCTGAGGAAATTGGGCGTTCTGGGCAATATCGGCAAGAAGGGCAAGTGCCCAGTCGAAGTCTTCTTTGAGCACCTTTATGGAAACATGGTAGGTGTTGTTATCGGATCGGGCGCTTATCTCGCCGCCGGCATCCTCAACTTTTCTCAGTAAATCAAGCTTTGGCATAGACTTCGTCCCGGCGGTCAATAACTCGGCTGTAAAAGCGGACAGCCCGGGACGACCCAGGGTTTCCAGTGCAAGGCCGCCGGCGCCCCAAAGTTGCATGGTTACGAAAGGGAGGGTGACGTCCTGTTTGATCAGCGTCTTCAACCCGTTAGGCATCCGGTTGAATTCAACCGGCGGGATGTGCGGAGGCGGGCATTGGGTGGCCGCTGCATTCTGGACCTCGGTGTGCGCAGGCTTTATCACCGCAACGTTCATGCGGTTATCAACCAGATATCGCTGAGCCACCGCCTGAACCTCCTGCACCGTTACGGAGCGGATCCCGTCAACATACTCTTCCTCAAAGTAAGGATTCCCGGAGAGTAAGTAGGATGAAGCAAGCGAGGCGGCCTTGGCCGAAACTGATTCTTTTTCGAAAACGTGTTGGGCAATGGCCGTTTTTTTGGCTTTATCCAACTCCTCCGCGCTGATCGGAGTAGTCCTGAAGAGATTAATTTCCTCCTTTATGTCCTTCAGCGCCGAGGGCCACTGAGAAGGAGCCAGGGACACCGAAATAATAAACTGGCCACGGACAAAGGCAGGCGTCCAGTTCGACGCCCCGATGCTGAAGACTTTGTTCTGATCTTCTTTCAGACGGCAATGCAGACGGCAGGTCTCCCCCTCCCCCATCACCTGCGCGAGAACGTCCAAGGGGTAGAGGTCTTTTTCATAAGCATTTACCGATGGAAATCCTATCATTGCCTGGACCAGCCTGACGATCGGAACTTCTTTTTCCTCCCACCGGACGCTTCCCTGCAGAGGCTCTTCGGGCAGGACCACCGGATCGGAGCTTCCGGCAAGAAAGTTCTTGGTCTTTTCCGCCACAAACTCGAGGACTTCGGATGCCTGCACATTCCCGGACAGAGCCACTACCACGTTCTCCGGCTGGTAGCGCTGCTGATAATAGTCCAGCAGGGCCTCCCGGCTCTGTTTAACGAAAACCTCTTCATACCCGATCACAGGATATCGAACTGGATTTTCTTGGTAGGCAGTCTGGATGAACAGCCTCCACAACTCCGTATTCGGGTTGCTCTCCCCCATTTTCATTTCCTGCTGGATCACCTTCTTTTCCCTGGCAACCTCCCTGGCGTCAACAACATTTTCAGACACATAGGAAACCAGCAAATCCAGGGCATCCCTCCAGTGGCCGGCCCCCGTGTTTATGTAGTACACCGTCCTGTCATAGCTGGTGTAGGCATTCGTTGTACCGCCCATTGTCTTGAGCCGTTCCTTGGCCTGTTCTTCAGTAAAGGAGCGCGTCGTTCCTCCGGCCACTATGTGCTCGAGATAATGCGAAAGACCGGCCCTCATGTACTTTCCCTCGAGGACGGACCCGGCCCGAACGAACACTTGGGCGGAAACGACTTCGGCCCCGGGCTGTTGATGAACGAGCAGTGTCAGGCCATTTTTGAGCACCACAAAAAGATCGTTGGGCTTTGAGGCAAGCGTGCGCGCCACGAAAGGCCGCGATTGCGGGGAAATAAGCGGACATTGCTTGACTTCGTCCGGAAGCCCGGCTGAAGCCAGCCCGGCGCATACAGCTATAACCAGAGTGAATATCAGAACTATCCTTCTCAACATCATCAAAGTGTTCCTTTCAAGATATTTAAATTGGATCGGTCCTCTAATTTTAGTTGACTGGTCAATACCTATTCCACAAGATATTAAGAACGGGGCGTCGTAAAAAAAGGAGTTAAATTTAGAGCTTATGGGACTCAATCAGGCGGGAAATCAGCCTATGCCTGTTACTTACGCCGTCGGGGGTCGGCCACGAAAGTGGCGGGCGAGCCAATTCAATCAGGCGCCATCCTTGGCGGGTTGTACCGATTTCTACGGCAATGTCGTTTATCTGCATCGATCTAAGCAACTTTTCAAGGCAGGACACAATCTCCCTGCTAAAAAATTCCAGACCTATCCCCTGCCCTAACTGGGGACCGGGTGAGACGCTGCGGCCATTGAATCCGCACTGCGCCCAACTCGAAACTCTTTTTATTATCCCCTCGCATTTGTAGTTGACGAAAACGAGCCGAAAGCACTCTGCGTAATCAAGCATCTCCTGAATTATCAGAGGGTTATAAATCTCAGTCAGGGCGTGCAAATCACCAGCATTCGAGACCAGCCGTGCGCCGCCCACCAACTTTGGACCCATTGCTTTAAATGGAAAAGAAAAATCTTCAGTGATCGAACTTTTTTGGCGTCCGTAATAGATGCGCGTAAAAGGGTGAGGACACTTGAGAAACTGAAACAAAACTTCCTGTATGAGCCTGGATTTTTGAATGCTGTACGTGAAAGCGCTGGGAAATGTTTTTTTCCCGGCCGCTTGCAGAATCCTGACAAACCGTGGAGTGGGAAAGAAAATCTGGCTGGCTGAAAGCAGCATTCTCCTCTGCCTGGGGGTGTAGTCACCCATGGAGGGACGAACGCCGAGCGTGACGAGTTGCGGACAGGAGTGAAGGAATGGAGCGATTGCTACCAGCTTTTCTCGCATTGAATTTTATCAGGCAAGGCAGGCGGCGGGAGCTTTCGGGTTACCCCCCAGCCTCTCGGATGTCCATTTAGCCATTGAGCAGCAGGTCCGGATGAACGCCGTAGTTGTAGCTTCGCATACGAAAATAATTATCCAGTATTCCCACCCTGGAATCAACGTAATCATAAATGGTTAGGCGGCTATCGCCCGAGTCTCCATCCTGGCACATATCCCGTAAGGCGTTGGAAAGGTTTTTCCGGAAATGGACCGGCACAGCCAGGAAAATCACATGAGATTTCAGGCCGTGCGAACACTGGGGCATAACGCGTGGGGAAACAAGCAACACCTTCTCCTGCGAAGCTCCGGCGTGCAGAACATTATTGTTCGAGCCCTCCTCGTTCACGATCTTGGGGTTGGCGTAAAACTGATTATATGAAAACGCCTCTATCCCGCGCTGGCTCAACTCAGCGCTCAATGCATCGTCCTGGTCTTCTCCTCCTGAAAGCACAAGGACCCGCTCTACTCCTTTTTGAAGTTCGATTTCCACATCGTCCACAATTTTGCGGTTTCTTGCGGGGTTTAGCATCAGGTCCCTGAGCATCGACTGGTAATCCGCCCTGGAATTGTAGGGGTAGTTGAAATCGGTTTGACGGGCTATTACGGTTCCCGAAATAACCCCGCGTCCTTCACGGGCGTCTTTTTCATCGATCGTATAAGCAACATCGCCCAGATAAAAATTAATCAGCTTGATGAGGCGGTCCTTTCGCTGAACGGTGTTCGATAGACCCAATACGTAGCGGCAGTCGAAATTCGGGACCAGGCTGGTAAGAATCTTCGATGGACAGCGCTGAGATTCGTCGAACACTATGTATCCGACCTTGTCATAGATTTTTCTCCAGTAACGCATTATTTCGCCGGTATGGCCGATTGTGATCTGCCTGCCGACCTGCTGAGTCCCGCCGGAAAATATACCGACCTCTGAGGCAGGGATCCGGAGAAAGCTATAAATCTTCCTCAGCCAGCCATCGAGAAGGTCGATTTTAGGAATTACGATCAACGCAGGCTGGCGCCTCTGAGAAATGGTATAAAGGGCAATAACTGTTTTGCCGCTCTTGTGACCTCCGATCAGGGTAGCGCAATCGTGCTCGAGTACAGCTTCGGCCGCATCCTGCTGGTAGCTCTTTAATTCGCCATGAAACTCCATCGAAATCGGGTCGAACAATCGCCTCTTGTCGATCATGCGGTAAGGAATCTGGTATCTTTTGCACAGTTCGATAAACTGGTCGAGGAATCCTCTCGGGATGAGATAATTTCTGCCTTTCTGTTTAAAACAGCTAATCTGGGCCGGGACGTTGCCTATCCATTCGCCACGGTTATGCCGCATCTCGTAATCGGGGTTTGTAAAAGTGAGGCGTTCGTGCAGTTTTCTCTCGAGCATGGGAGGCAGTCCGTCAACCGGGACTTTGATCCACTCGGAAAGCAAAACGTTGACATTTTTGACGAACATTTCAAGACCCTCCGCCGACAGAGTGGAGCCCAAAGCAACTGCCTTCGGACTAACGGTCTGGACAGGAAGACCACGCAAGAACTCCCGGCCCGCGTAAGCCTCCCCACACTCATCAACCGCCAATTAACCGCGATCCAGTACAGTATAAGATATTCTCTATAAGTGCAACGTATGAAAGCTATAAGATCCACTAAAGGTTGCGATAATTCAATTATATAGCAACCCTTATGGAAAGAGTTATAATGATATAACTTATCCTCTAAAAGGAGCCTTCATGAAAGGTCATTCCCCCCATCTGGAGATTATAGGGCAACTTGCCCGAGAATACGATGAAAAATATCGAGAACTCGAAAAACTGATTTCCGAAACTCAGCCGGAAATCATTCTGCCTCAGTTGAGGGCGCTTGCCGAACGTGCTACGGACCGTTTTCGCTCCGCTCAGTCCGCTATGCTCTCAATGCCCGAATTATTTGATGGAGAGGAACGGAAAATGGCTGTACAGGCCATGGAGGCACTATGCCGCGCCTTCGATGAGATGCGCATTCTTTTCCATTTCCTATTTGAAAACCATTCGCAGGCAGATAAGCTCTGACTATACTTTGGAGATCCTATTGCGGCTCCTGGCAAATCAGGCCTTTTTTGATAAAATAGTATAGCTCGCCCCCCTGTTTCATCGGTCCTGCAATCCTTTCTGCCGCCTCACCCGTCCCGCAGAAAAGATCGATGCGCCCCGGTCCCTTAATGGCTCCACCACTGTCCTGGTTGAGGACCCACCTTCCAAAGCGTTCCCACCTCTGGATTTTACCAGATGAATCATACACCGGCTTCTCGCTTACCAGGAACGCCGACGCACCACTCGGGTGGAACCTGGGGTCTGTAGCAATTGATCTGCCAGCCGTGAGCACGACATCAAGGCTGCCCAGCGGACCTTGTGAAACCAATTTGAAAAATACATATCGCTCGTTTTTCCACATAATAGCGTTCTGACTGTCCGGATGCGAGCGCAGGTACTCGCCTATCGCCTGCATAGACATCTGCTCGGGTGAAACCGCCCCGCTATCGATAAGATCTTTCCCAATGCTGTGATATGGCCGTCCGTTGTCTCCTGCGTACCCCACCCGCATTTGCGTCCCATCCGGATTGAGTTTGATCACTGCCGACCCCTGGATGTGAAGAAAGAAACAGTCAACCGGGTCCCTTAACCACACCAGAGGCACGGTCGGCTTAATCCCTTGTTTTTCAAGGACCTTTTCCCCGTCAATTTCGGAACGTGAATAATATGGAACCACGAAGTTTTTTTCCAACCGCCCAACCAGACGCTCACCATGGAATTTATTGCCGCCGAAACGGTCAAGATCAATCACGAGAAGGTCCGAGGGAACTGGATAAATCGGCCGGCAAAATTCAACTCCAGGCTTAAGACTTCCCTCCAGCACCGGTTCATAATACCCCGTTACGATAATCCTGCCGGAGTTGTCCGGAGGAACCACCCTAAAGACATCGAAATCCTGCGAAAGCCTATCAGCGCTAATACCGCCCGAACCCACAAGAGAGGCAAAATGATCGAGGGACTCCCGCATAAGTTCTGCCGGCAAACTTAAGCGGCCCAGACAAACCTGCCTGTCTCCAGGGACCCTGGCATACCACGAAAGGCTTTTATCAATGGCCGACCGAAGGGAAGCGGCCGGCTCATCGTCCTGCAAGTCAGGAAGCTGCGATGGGGAAAGTCGTTCCAAAAGTGGCCGCTCTGCAGGTTGCAGAGGTGTGGAAGAAGGTTTCGATGGACAGCCCGTCAGGAGAAAAATACATATGAGCCAGAAAGCCTGGGATCTTCTTTCGATGCTTATACGCACTCAATTCCCGCCAGAAAACACGTTTGCCTAAGGGCTTGTCAGTAAATAAGCCTCTTAGGGATTGCGCCGGATTTTGAGACTGATTTGGTCGCGAAGATTGAGCAAAACCGCAGGCGTAGCTGGGCTACGTCGAGGATTTTGCGATTGAGGAGCGGCCAAAGCCGGCCAAAAGCCGGATGCGAGCGCAAAAGTTTTATTTACGGACAAGCCCTAAGTGCCCATCTCCCACGAATGCAGGTAGGCGTCCTGCTCCGGAGTGAGCGAGTCGATCTCGACCCCCATGCTCGCAAGTTTGAGGCGGGCAATTTCACGGTCTATGTCCATCGGTACCCGATAGACCTGTTTTTCCAGTGAGACGTGATTTTTGACGATATATTCCGAACATAACGCCTGGTTTGCAAAGCTCATGTCCATAACACTCGAAGGATGGCCCTCCGCCGCCGCCAGATTGATAAGGCGGCCTTCGCCGAGCACGTATATTCTCCTGCCGTTTTTCAGGCTGAATTCTTCAACAAAATCACGCATGCTCCTCACCGATGAGGACATTTCGCGCAGGTCATCCAGATTGAGCTCGACGTTGAAGTGGCCCGAGTTGCTAACAATAGCGCCGTCTTTCATCATTGCGAAGTGTTCTTTGCGCAGCACGTGGATATCGCCGGTCAGCGTGCAGAAAAAATCGCCAATCGGCGCGGCCTTTTCCATAGACATAACCTGGTAGCCGTCCATAACGGCCTCCAGTGCCCGCAGCGGGTTTATTTCGGTCACGATGACCTTGGCCCCCATTCCCGAGGCGCGCATCGACACTCCGCGTCCGCACCACCCATATCCGCTCACTACGAAATTGGCCCCGGCAAGCAACCGGTTGGTAGCCCGGATTATTCCGTCCAACGTGCTTTGACCCGTCCCGTAGCGGTTATCGAAAAGGTGTTTGGTATCCGCATCGTTAACTGCAACGATTGGATACTGAAGCACCCCTTTTTCCGCCATGCTCCGAAGCCGGATTACTCCGGTAGTCGTCTCTTCCGTACCGCCGATCACGTTGGCAAGGAGCTCTTTGCGCTCCGAATGAAGAATGCCAACAAGGTCAGCCCCGTCGTCCATTGTAACCTGCGGGAGGTGTTCAAGCGCATTGTGAATGTGGCGGTAGTAAGTTTGCTTGTCCTCGCCCTTTATAGCAAAAACAGGAATATGCTCTGAAATGGACAGAAACGCTGCCACGTCGTCCTGGGTGCTCAACGGGTTCGATGCACAAATGCGCAAGTCGGCGCCTCCCGCCTGGAGCGCCTGTGCAAGAGCAGCGGTTTCTGTTGTAACGTGAAGGCAGGCAGCCATGCGTATTCCCGCCAAAGGCTTTTCTGAAGCAAACCTTTTGTGGATCGACCGCAGCACGGGCATGGATTGCGCAGCCCATTCAACCCTTAAACGACCTTTCTCTACAAGCCCCTTGTCCTTGATATCAAAATCCATTCATACCCCTTATTCACCAAGTCCAAATTCACCGGCGGGTTCGGGAAAAGAAACCCTCACGGAGTGCAGGACTCAACCGGAATAGTCCGGGACGTGTCCCCTCAGACAACCGACGGCAAATCAGAAACTCTTAGAGTTGCTTGCTGACCCCGTTGAGCCCCGCCTTATCTCTCAGGGTCTCAACCATATCGGTTTTCTCCCAGGTAAAATCGGGATCGGTCCTTCCAAAATGGCCGCCGCAGGCAGTCTTCCTGAATATTGGCCTGGTAAGCTTCAGGTACTTTATCATGTTCGCTGGTTTGAAACTGAACAGATCCAGGACAATTTGCTCAATCTTCTCGTCGGGAACGCGACCCGTGCCGAAGGTGTCAATCATCAACGAGATCGGTTCGGGCATTCCAATGCTGTATGCGACCTGGACTTCGACCCGATCCGCAAAATCGGCGGCAACAATGTTTTTGGCAACATACCTAGCCATATAAGAGGCAGTTCGGTCAACCTTCGAGGGGTCCTTGCCCGAGAACCCGCCTCCCCCGTGACTGCCCTGGCCTCCATATGTATCGGCGATGATTTTTCTTCCAGTGAGACCGCAATCCCCCATCGGGCCGCCGACCACAAACCGCCCGGTGGTATTTATATAGTATTTGGTTTTCGAGTCGAGTAATCCCTCCGGGATAACCTTCTTTATGACCTCTTCTATGATTGCCTCGCGCAACGTGGAGTAACTCACATGCGGCGCGTGCTGGGCGGCCACAACTACTGTGTCCACTCTGCTTGGTTTGTGATCGTGATATTCGACCGTTACCTGGCTTTTTCCATCAGGCCGAAGAAAATCGACCATCCCGTTTTTCCGGACTTCGGCGAGTTTTCGGCAAATCCTATGAGCATAGTAGATCGGCATTGGCATGAGTACAGGCGTTTCGTTACAGGCATAGCCGAACATCAACCCCTGGTCTCCGGCGCCCTGCTCTTCGAACAGCCCTTCACCGGCGTTTACGCCTATAGCGATATCAGGCGACTGTTTGTCGATGCTGGTAATAACGGCGCAAGTTTCCCAGTCGAAACCCATCGAGGAATCGTTGTACCCGATTTCTTTTATAGTATCTCTGACTATATGGGGAATATCGACATAAGTGGAGGTCGTAATCTCGCCCGCAACAAAAGCAAGCCCGGTAGTTACGAGGGTTTCACAGGCGACACGCGCTGTTTTGTCTTCCGCTATAATCGCGTCAAGAACAGCATCTGAGATTTGGTCGGCTACTTTGTCGGGATGGCCTTCGGTCACGGATTCAGACGTAAACAAATAACTCCTCATTGACATCTGGAAAAATCTCCTCTTTCAGGAAGAACGATTCAGCCGGGACAACCCCGGCTGCTGTGGTCACTTTTGGTCCGAGAAGGCGCTTTCCCGCTCCCGGATCAGGTCCAGGGCAGGCGTTGGCGGTACAAAGAAAAGTGAAGAGTGAATTTCACTCTTCCAGCTTCACCCTTCGCACTTCAGCCAGATCGATTACTGCCTTGTCGGCGCGTTTTCTGTTTTGTGAGTCCACGAGCACTACAATAGGTTTGTGCTCTGCGGCTTCGGCTTCGTTATAATTTGCATACGTAGCAATTATTATCAGATCGCCCGGAGCCCCCATTCGAGCAGCCGCCCCGTTTAGGCAGATATCCCCATTCCCCGCAGGACCGGCAATCGCGTACGTGTCGAATCTCGCGCCATTGTTGATATTGTAAATCTTTATCTGTTCGTAAAGCATTATATCGGCTGCCTCCATTAGATCGGAATCTATTTCCAGGCTGCCTTCATAGTTGAGATTTGCGTCCGTTACACGAACGCGATGAATTTTGGACTTAAGCAGGGTCCTTTGCATGGCTCTTCTCCCGGCAGACATCGTTTAACGTCAGGCCAACTTGAACAGGTTGATATTCGGAAGCAGATTTAGCAGCGAAGCCAGATACCAAGCAAACCGGAGCCCCTTGCCGTGAAGATCGACATTGAGCTTGTTTTGAACCTTTTCTGCCTTGGCTGCATCTCGTCAAACGGTTCGATGATGCGCATAATTTCCTTACCTCTTTAGGACCGCCGGCCTCCAGGCCCGCACCCTAACGGCTTTTCACGCCGAGTTCATGATTAGACATTGTCCCGGTCTCACTCAAGATCCGGGCGCAACCGCAACACAAATCACCTTTAATTACAAAAAAAACCAATAGCAGTCAAGTTTTAATCGCCGATTCCTCCGCAACGGGTTCTTCAGATTCTCCGGCCCGTGCGACTTCCCGGTGCCGAACCCCGTTCTCGAAGCTCCCCCGGATTTTTCCCTTCCCACCACCCCGATCTCAATTTATACTCAGCCCGGAAATTTGAGGAACAAATTCTAAAAAATATAATCAAAAGGATTCGAGTTGATGGATGTCTATGAACGGCAACTCCGACTGGTTGCCCCCTACTGGCGCAGGATTGCGCTTGCGATGATTTGCATGGCCGTGGTTGCTGCCTGTACCACGGCAGGTCTCTATCTTATCAAACCCGCGTTCGACGACCTGATTGTCAAGAAAAACAGGGCGATGCTGAACCTGCTTTGCGCAGCCGTGCTCATCATCTTTGGCGTCAAGGGCGTTTCTCTCTGCGCCAACGCCTATCTTATGAGCGACGTCAGTATGCGGATAATAACCAAGCTTAGGGAAGACGTTTACAATCACATACAGTGCCTGCCCATTCCCTATTTGGATATGATGCAAACCGGGAACCTGATGTCACGAATACTCAGTGATGTGGGCGCTGTCCAGAGCACGCTTTCCGGGTCGGTAACGGGAATAATAAAAGAGTCTTTCAGCGTAATCGGCTGTGTCGGCATAATGTTCTACATGGATTGGCGGCTGGCAATTGGAGCTATGTTTATTGTGCCGGTGGCCTTTTTGCCTATTTTCAAGGTCGGCAAGATATTGCGAAAGACCAGCACCAAGGTTCAGCAAAGCATTGCCGACCTCGTCGTCCTGATGCACGAGACAATAGGCGGAAACCGGATAGTAAAGGCTTTCGGCATGGAGGCCCATGAAAAGAGGCGCTTTCACGAGGAAAATTGGAGACTGCTGAAGTTCAGCATGAAGGCGGTGGTCGTCAGCTCTGTAAACAGCGCGGCAATGGAATTCCTTGGCGGAGTGGGCATAGCCTCAATTATGTTATATGGAGGCTACCAGATTATCGGCGAAAAATTGACGGCAGGAAACCTCATCGCATTTCTGGCTGCTCTTGTCAGCCTCTATGATCCGGTTAAACGCCTGGCTAACATCTATGCCTCCATCCACCAGGGATTGGCGGCCGCCGACAGGGTTTATGAACTTTTGGACCAGCCCATCGAGATACTCGACCAACCCCATGCGATGACTCTGGAGCCTGTCAGGAAAAACTTAGAATTCAGGAACGTCTCTTTCAGTTACGGGGCAAAACGGGTCCTGTCGGGGATCAGCTTCAGGGCCGACGCGGGACAGGTTGTGGCCGTGGTTGGCATGAGCGGGGCGGGTAAGACCACCCTGATAAACCTGATCCCCAGGTTCTATGAGGTTTCCGAAGGGACCATCGCCATTGACGGAATCGACATACGGGACGTAACCCTTTCATCCCTGCGTTCTCAGATCGCCATTGTCACCCAACAGTCCGTCCTTTTTAATGACACCTTCAAGAATAATATCGCATACGGCGACATCCGCAAAAGGGATGAAAAAATAATTGCGGCCGCCAAGGCGGCTAACGCATATGATTTCATCATGAAATTGCCCAGACAATTTGATACCGCCGTCGGGGAGCAGGGGATCAGGCTCTCGGGAGGAGAACGCCAGCGAATTTGCATCGCTCGCGCTCTGCTCAAGGATGCTCCGATCCTCATACTCGATGAAGCTACGTCTTCGCTCGACAGCGATTCCGAGCTCGAGGTCCAGAAAGCCCTGGAAAACCTTATGAGGGGCAGAACGACGATCGTAATAGCCCACCGCCTTTCCACTGTGCAGAATGCCGATTCCATAATAACCCTGGCAAATGGAAAGATTGTCGAACAGGGCCGCCACTCCGAGTTGATGATGCTCGACAGTGAATACCGCAGGCTCTATGAGTTGCAGTTCTCTCAATTCTCAAAAGATGATCGGGCGATTGCCCTGGCGGGGTGATGAAAAAGGATTACGATGCTCGCAGCAGGGCGATAAACTCTATAGCCGTCACCCCGGCGGAAGAGACTGTGTCATTATTGAATTACGACTGACCGGTTCCCGCCCTGATATTTTTCAAAAATTCACCAAGAACAAAAATCGTCTTCCCAGCCTGCTTTGGGTATCACCGCCCTTTTAACGCTGACCGCATGCCCACAGGCTGGGCAATTTCCGCCCAATCCTTCGCCCCTTGGCTTTAATTTGACTTAAGCTGCCTTAATTGCAGCCGTGAAGCTCCTAACCCCACCCAGCAGACTTATCATTCGTCTCAGGTTAAAACATGTCGCCAGTATCGCCGCTTCTGCACGAACCCCCTCTCGACCTCGTAAAAAAAACTGGCCATACCCTAATACCTTCTTAATAAATCCAAATGGATGCTCCACCCGAGCTTTCCTTCGCTTGTAGATCTGCCCCATTTCAGGTTGCTCAAATCTCTTGGATACTGCTTCCCTTAACTCTTCCGATGCATGGCGCGTAACAGTTCGGCCCTGCTTCGATTTTGTGCACGTGCCAAAGTGCGAACAGAACCGACATTTACTAGGTTTATCAATACGATAGTCCCTTCTCTGCTTTGTTTTATTCTCAAAACGTCTGAAGATCAGCCGGTGACCCTCCGGGCACAGGTAACAATCCGAGTCAGCATCATAGGTAAATTTAGCCTTTTCAAACGGACCAATCTCCGTTTCCTTGTGTGAGGCTTGAGACTGAGAAGGAATCACCACTGTTTTTCCGGCAGATTCTAGCTTTGCAATTTCGCTGGTATCCGAATACCCCGCATCGGCGCACGCTGTCTTGCACTCTCGTCCAAGATAAGCCTCGGCTCCGCCGATCTGAACAGCCATCTGATTCGAGTCATTTGCCTCGCTCACCACGTCTGTGTGAACAATCAGCCCGTTTTTGTCGTCAACAACCGTTTGCATGCAATATCCGCAATGGGTGCCTTGAGGACTCTTTACTACGACGCTTTCCGGATCGATCTGATTTACCTGCCTCTCTTTTCCATCCTTTGTCTTGTCGCCTCGTTCGCTGAACTCGGCCAGAGCATTTTTAATAGACTCCTTAAGCTTATTTGCCTTGGCAAGCTCTTTTGGCATTACCACCAGCGAGCCGCATTGGGATTCACTCTTGTCGATCTGCTCGCACTGGTTCAGAATCTGTTGAATTCTTTGATCAATTTCTTTTAGCTGGTCCTCATACCATTTTTTCTTGTGAAGGTTGGCCTTCCCTGCGTTTGCCCTCAGCTTGGTGCTGTCTACAAACAGTATGTTACCCTCTATCAGCCCCAGATTCAGGCAAAGTCTGGCACAAAGTTTCAAAGCCTTTCTTAAGCCTTCTTTGTTCCTGCGCCGAAATTCGGCAATCGTTTTATGATCCGGCTTCAATTGCTTCATCAGCCAAATGAAGGACAGATTGTTGTGCACCTCGCGTTCGAGTTTCCGGGAGCTATTTACTCCATAAGAGTAGCCATACAAGAGCAGTTTTAGCATGCACCGAGGGTCATATTCGCTGTTCCCTACCTTCCGGTCATCGAGCTCGATCCCCACCTCGCTAAAATCAAGCGCGTCTACAAAGGCATCGTAGGCGCGAACGGGGTGATCCTGAGATACATACTGGTCCAGCGTAGGTGGCAGCACCATCATCTGTCTTCGGTCTGTTCCGTGTCGATATGCCATAGCCCCTCCAGTTTGAGGCGCCACTATAGCATATAATGGCTTGATATGCTTGCAATTAATGCCAAATAACCCGATCCAGAGGCCAACAATTACGACACAGTCTCGGAAGCCCATAGCGTCAACTTTAGCAGATGTGTCGGGACAATCACTTCACCCCGCTACGATCCCTCTTCGTCCCTCCTTCGTGTTCTGGTTGACCGAGGGTGTCTTTATCACGAAGAGCACGAGAAACTGCTTGCTTTAATGTCAGGCGGCTCTGTAAGGCGCTATCTGGAGCTTTAATCTCCACGCTCCGCGAGGTTCCCAGGCCAGACTGGACAGAACCTTCGTGCACTTCGTGTTCTTCGTGGTGGAAAAGTCATTTTAAGCTGGCAACCACGAAGAGCACGAAGGAGGCACGATGAAAGAGTGCGGCAGACGAATGTTCTGCCTGCTGACTCTTAAGTTGACGGCTATGGGCGGAAGCCGGGGTACAGTGCCTTTTGCTTTAAAATCAGTTAGTTGACAAACAGCCTGAATTTAGTCTTCCCCCGGAATGACGAAATCATTAGCAATTTTCAACCGTTTCTCCCACCAGAGCACCCTTTTTCATCACCCTGCTTGCCTATTTCTGAAACGAAAGGCCTCCAGTTCCGGCCCCGTCTCACCGGTGGGTGGGCTATCGAGAATGTGTGATCGGCCTCCGCGCTATGCGTTCACATGCCGCTACGGGAGGCCGGGCAAGCCCTCTTCACAAAGTTGTAGCGCCGCCTTCCACGGCGGCGAAAAGAGTTTTTGCTCTGTGGCGCGTACAACCCGGCGAAACACCACTTTCAGGTTGCCCAGCGCCGGGCCGAAGGCCGCGCGTACAACCCGGCGAAACACCACTTTCAGGTTGCCCAGCGCCGGGCCGAAGGCCGCGCGTACAACCCGGCGAAACACCACTTTCAGGTTGCCCAGCGCCGGGCCGAAGGCCCTCCGTCCTCCGTCTTCCGTCCTCAGTCCTCAGTCCTCAGTCCTTTTAACGCCGTCCACAAAGCCTCGTTCAATCAAATAATCCAGGATAAGGCATGCGTTTCCCTCCTCCGAGTTCACTACGGTATCCAGCGTGATCTCGGCCTTGAGCGGGGGTTCATAGGGATCGTCAATCCCGGTAAAACCCTTAAGAAGCCCCTGGCGCGCTTTAGCATACAATCCCTTGGGGTCACGCTCCTCGCAGACACCTATGGGAGTATCTACATACACCTCGATGAAGCGGCCTTCTTCCATCATGCTGCGCACCTCATCGCGGATCGCCCGGTAGGGACTGACTGCCGCGCACACGACAACGCCCCCATGACGCACGATCTCAGAGGCGACGAAGCCGATGCGCCGTATGTTCACGTCACGGTCCTCTTTGCTGAATCCCAGTCCTTTGGACAAATGAGTGCGAACCACATCGCCATCGAGCATTGTCACCCGGCGGCCCTGCGCAAGGAATAACCGTTCCAGCGCCTCGGCAGTCGTGGATTTCCCGGCGGCGCTAAACCCGGTAAACCAGATACATACTCCCTGACGATATCGTTCATTCGGAGTCAAAGACTTCATATAAACCATCCCTCTCTGTTGCATGCAACACTTCTCCCTTGCGAGTTAACACCCTTCGATAGCCCCGTCCATACCGTGAATGGTTTAATCTTTGAGCTAAATTGTAAACTTGACGCCTCCAGATCAGGCGGGCAGAAAACTTGCCTAAATTTAATGCGGCGTGCCTGATTTGGCGCCCATCCCGCTTCTCTTATGTTATTCCACCTCCGGTAAGAGACAACAGGCTCATCGAGCTGAGAGAAGCGAAAGATGTAAACTAAACCATCAAACTTGCCGTCTATACCCGTATAAAGTTAAAAGACTCCTTAATCGGGAGTCCGATTGTGTTTTATATTTTTAAGTGAGGGTCTTACATGAAAAGCACACCAATACTTAAACGACTCGGGACAAGCAGCCCAGGCGCCGTTTTGCGTGGACTGTCCGCGGTCATGGTCCTTTCCTTTTTCGTGTTCTTCGTGCCGATGCCGGCCCACGGGCAGGGACAGCCGTTACTGACGCACCACATGCGTGAGGCGGTTTCAAGCGGGCAGGTGCCGTGGCTGGGCCATCTTCCCGCAACGCAGTCCTTGAAGCTGGCCATCGCTCTGCCGCTGCGCAACGAGTCGGAACTCCACCAGGTGTTGCAGCTGCTTTACGCTCCAGGCAGCCCCATGTACCACAAGTTCCTCAGCGTGGAAGAGTTCACCGGCCGGTTCGGACCGTCGCAGGAAGATTACGACGCGGTGATTGGTTTCGCACAAGCGAGCGGCTTGACGGTTACGGGCACCGCTCCAAATCGATTGATCGTGGACGTCGCGGGACCGGTGTCCAATATCGAGGCGGCGTTCAATGTAAATATGGGCGTCTATCAGCACCCGACGGAAAATCGCACGTTTTACGCTCCGGACCGGGAGCCGACGGCGGACCTGCCTTTTGCTTTATGGCATATCTCGGGCCTCGACAACTTCTCGATCCCGCGTCCTGCCGCCCAAAGGAGCGCTGCGGGAGCGAAGAGTGCACCCGCGGGCACGGGCTCGGGACCCGGTGGGGCTTTTCTCGGCAGCGACATGCGGGCGGCCTACTACGGTAACGGCACACTTACCGGCACCGGCCAGTCGGTCGGGCTGTTTGAAGAATCACCTTACAACATAAGTGACGTCAACACCTATTTCAGCAACGTGGGACAAACACGCAATGTCCCCGTCAATCCCGTGTCATTGAATGGGGTCACCGCGACCTGTACGGGGAACTGCGGCGAAGACACGGGTGAACCCGAAGTGGTGTTGGACATCATAGAGGCGATCTCGATGGCGCCGGGCATGACCCAGGTCCGTGTGTACGTAGGCTCCAGCGACGCCAGCATCTTCAACAGTATGGCTACGGACGGCAATACCAATAATGTCAAGTCATTGAGCTGTTCGTGGGGATGGGAGCCGGCTGACCCGGGCAGTGACGAACCGTATTTCGAGGAATTCGCAGCGCAGGGTCAGAGTCTGTTTGTGGCGTCAGGCGACGGCGGAGCGTACCCCGACCCATTGCCAAATGGTTGGCCATGGTATTATCCGTCGGAGAGTGCGAACGTCACGGCGGTGGGCGGCACGGACTTGACCACAGGCACCGGACAAGCCTGGGTATCGGAAACCGCATGGTCAGACAGTGGCGGCGGGATTGCTCAGGACACCTCTACGGGCTACTTTGGGATCCCCACCTGGCAGCAGACGGCGGGGGTTGTCACCACTGCCAACAAAGGATCGAAAACCTATCGCAATGTCCCGGACGTTGCCGCAGAAGCGAACTTTGACAATTACATTTGCTACTGGGGCGGCACCTGCGCGGGAGATTGGGGCGGAACGAGTTTCGCGGCGCCCCGATGGGCCGGCTACATAGCGCTGGTGAATCAACAATCCATGGCCGAGACGCAGACTACGGCCGGCTTCATCAATCCGGCCATCTACACGATTGGGTTGTCGTCGAGCTATACCGCCAACTTCCACGACATCACCATCGGCAATAACGACCATAACGGTATCGGGTACTCAGCGGAAACAGGTTACGACCTGGTGACCGGGTGGGGCAGTCCGAATGGGGCCGCCCTGATCACCTCCCTCACCTCCGGCCCCGGCGGCAGCTGGACGCCGGTGAGCTACAGCTATAACCCCGTTGTTGGAACAGGACAAACAAGTACTCTGCTATGGGCGGGAACCGGAGGATATGCATACCTCTGGACCCTCGGCAGCACCAATAATTTTAAAAGTCTCGTAACGTACGGCCCTTACGGCGGTTGGACGCCGGTGAGCTACACCTATAACCCTGCTGGATCGACAAGCACCCTGCTCTGGGCTGGACCGGGAGGTTATGCATCCATCTGGACCCTCAACAGCTCCAATAATAGTCAGACATCCCAAGTAATATACGGCCCTTACGGCGGCTGGACGCCGGTGAGCTACAGCTATAACCCCGCTGGATCGACAAGCACTCTGGTCTGGGAGGGATCGGGAGGATATGCATGCCTCTGGACCCTCAATAGTTCCAATAATAGTCAGACAACCCAAGTAATATACGGCCCTTACGGCGGCTGGACTCCTGTGAGCTACGCCTATAACCCCGCTGGAACAGCAAGTACCCTGCTCTGGGAGGGATCGGGAGGATATGCATGCCTCTGGACCCTCAATAGTTCCAATAATAGTCAGACATCCCAAGTAATATACGGCCCTTACGGCGGCTGGGCGCCGGTGAGCTACGCCTATAACCCCGCTGGATCGACAAGTACCCTGCTCTGGTCGGGACCGGGAGGATATGCAGCCATCTATACCCTCAATAGCTCCAATAATAGTTTTTCAACCCAAGCACTGTACCCTGAGAGCGGCTGGACTCCTGTGAGCTACAGCTATAACTCCGGCGAAACAACAAGCACCCTGCTCTGGGGTGCAACGGGAGGATATGCATCCATCTGGACACTCGACAGCTCCAATAACAGTGATACAACCAACGTAACGTACGGCCCTTAAAGCGGCTGGAGGCTATTATAAATAATATGTTCTCGTATTCTCCATGGGGGGCGCACTGCTTACCCTGGGCTACCCGATGCAGCCCTTTCGGGGCAAGAAAGTCAAAAGACTCCCACAGAGCCAATTCACAGCACCCGGATACTGTCCATTGTCGTCTTGCAGGTACTCGTTTGCCGGATGAATCTATTTTTTATCGCCCACGTTCTTTACAGCTCTTATGAAGATCAGGATACGATATAACGTCTGTCTATACAATTATGAATTAGGATCATTACTGTTTTTGGTAAGCATAAATGAGTATATCCTGAAACTGTTTGGGCTGAAGTGGTCGCATCAGGCTACTTTGAAGCTGATAACCAAACCCGGCATTCTCCAATTGTCGTAGCATTACCGACAGCGTATCATAATCTATGGCTATATGATGGTGATATTCAATAATCATTTGCTTCACGAAATGTAGTTTGCCTGAATTGCTGAGCTCTTGAATGACTTCCTGCTCCGATCCTTCAATATCCATCTTAAGAAGATCAACGTTCTTATCAATATAGTGTGATAAGGGTGACGATCTCACAGTTGTCTTATCCTTTGGCATTCTATCCTGTTTTACGCTCATCCGGAGAAATCCTGGATGATCTTTGTCATAAAAGAAATCAATTGGCCCTTCTATATCCGTTAATGCTATGTTGAACGGTGCGGTATATTGAAGGTTATTTACTCTGATATTTTCTTCCAAACACGAGAATGCATCTTTGTCTGGTTCGAACGCCAACACGGTCGATGATGGATATAGAATCTTAAAATACAAAACCGACATCCCTATATTGCTGCCGCAGTCTATTATATAAGCATTTTTAGGCAGATTTACTATATGGTATTCATTTGAGATAAATATCTCTTCGAATAAATATGATAGACCAAAGAATGTGCAGAACTTTATTTTGTACCCTAGTACATCAGCAATGTTATTGATGGGGTCGCCTTTCTGCAAAAAGCTAAGTCGGATATAGGTCGCCAAAATCCTTCTCCGCATATCATTGCTCAGACCTGATCTTTTGAGCCTACGTATTGAGCGAAAGAGATCGGCTAGTTTTGTCATTGCGATGCTTCCTGAATCTGAGGTTCGAATTTAATGGCCATTGGACGGCTTTCACTCCGGGTGAGTTTGTACCCTGAATAATGCGTCAACCTGACCTCCAACTGGAGCCGAGCCGCATTTCCGGGTCGGATTCCTTCCGAAAAAGCTCTTGGAATGACGAATATCCGTAAATCATACGATATACCAATCTAATCCCGCAAGAAAAATGCCGATCAGGCCAATATGGACAATTTGGGGACATACCAGCATCCCCGTTTATAGCTTTCGAATTCTCAGCACATGACAGTCAGTTCCGTTTCCGGCATTGCCAGGGTTTCCGTTTCCGTGGATACATCCGGCAAGGCGAACAGGGGAAACTCTATTTAGGTTTCCGTTTCCTCGAATGTTAACGGAAACGGGAGAAACTCCGTTTTGGTTTTCGTTTTCCTGGTCGAGTTGCAGAATTTCCGGTCATCGTGAGGGTGAGTCTGTGCGAGGCGAGTTTTGAAGTGCCGGGCGAATTCCCGGACCGTCCTGTTTATGTCCAAGTCCTGGGTTTTGACCAAAAGGATGGTTCCCATAGTAACAGACGGGCTTGCTTTGCAAACTCCCTGTCTTGTTTCAAAGAAATCTTTCGGGGCTAAATTCCCGTTCATTTCCATACTATATCTTATTGACATATCCTTGCATGTTCGATGGGTAAATGGTACTATTTTGTGAGCCTTGAGGATGTATCTGTCCTGCCCAGCGAATTCGAAACATGGGGCCTGGTGGCCAACGGGGCATGCAGTTCGGCTTGCCAGCGATAGTCAGTGACAGGGTCGGGTGCCGGCACGACCTGGTGATTTCCGGAAGAATTGGATTCAAACACCTCGCTGTTTAGAGACTTTTAATACTAAGGCCAAATTTATGCTACTGACCACAGGAACTCCACCGAGAATTATAAGTCTATCGGTGGTTAAGAATGAACAGGATATCATAGAACCTTGTATCCGTCATAATATCGCTTTCTTGGATTTCATGATTATTCTCGACAATGGTTCTAATGATGCGACACGAAATATTATTTCGGAGCTGATGAGAGAACTCGGGAATGTCGTGCTGGCAGACCATTCAGATTTCGGCCATTGGCATTCCGAGCGCATCACTAGGCTGTTGCACTTCTGCCAAACTGCTTTTTTCGCTGATTACGTAGTTCTCCTTGATGCCGATGAGTTTATAGATGCTCCTGACAGGATAACCTTCGAGTCCATTCTGGGAACGATTATGCCGGGCGGTATTGGACTTGTCCCTTGGCGAACGTTTGTGCTCGCACCTGAGGAGGGAGAGAAGGCGACGTTAGACCCGCCGCGATCAATTAAATGGTGTCGCGCCGCCGAAATCCCTCTTTATAAAAAAGCAATTCTTCGCCTGGATGGCTCCTGCTTCCACGACCTAAGAATAAGCCAAGGAAACCACTCCGTTGTTTCGGAAAAAGGCAGAGAGTTGCCCTGCATGGACCTTGATGGCCTTGCCCTGGCTCATTTCCCGGTGCGGAGCAGAAATCAACTGTTGGTTAAAAGCATAGTAGGCTGGATGGCAATGCTCCGCAAAAATCCAAATGTACGCGAGACCGGCGAATGCTACCAATGGCGCGAAAACTTTGATCTTCTTTTGGCTGATCCCAATGTCCCCCACACCTTTGTGTGCGAGTCATCTATTCGCTACGCTCAAGACCGCCCTCGTGTTCAATTGCCGGAAGACATCGTAGCTTCAGTTCCACCAGGTAACTATATTCGAAAATACTCAACCGGAGAATTTGGTGAACCAATTTCGATTATCGCCAAAGCATGGGAGTCTTCACTTTCCCCGCCCCGGTCGGTTATCAATCTCAGGCATCCCAACAACCTATTCGTAGACATTCCCCCGTTTCGTTACGTTTTCGAGAAATATCTTCCTGACAGCGTATGTGATGTTGGCTGCGGCATCGGTGCATACCTGAAAGTCTTCCAGAGCCTTGGCGTGACGCAAATATTTGGCATAGACGCAATACCTGCCGACACCACGATGCTCGATGAGACCGAGTACGCAGTCCACGACCTGTCCGGCGCCTTCCGCCTGGGCCGCAAATTTGATCTGGTAGTCTGCGTGGAAGTGGCGGAGCACATGAAAGACAACGATGCCGCGCGATTGCTTTCAGACATCGACAGCCATTCGCCCGAAATAATCATCTTTTCCGCGGCCGAACCAGGGCAGCCCGGCAACGGCCATATCAACTGCAGACCGATTATCGATTGGCTGAAAAGGTGGCGAAGTCTGGGCTGGGGACCCGATCTGGGCGACAGTCTCGCTATGAGAAGCCTCGCTACGCTTTCCTGGTTACGACGTAATCTCGTTGTCCTGAAAAAGTTGCCCGGCGACAGCGCCGAGACCGCAGTTCAGGCGCTTCAAGAGATCGCAGACCGTCCATTTTCCTGGTATTCACAGCCGCCTGGAATTCGATATGAAGTCCTCAGCGAAGACCCCCCGCAACCCCCACAGGGCTACATTTCGGATGCTGTTCCCATGATGACGAAACCCCATTCATCGGGATGGTTGCGAAAAATAGCAGGCTGGATGCCATTTAAATGAGGACGAACGCGGGCACAACCGTTCATCGGGTGCCCACCGGCACGTATGTCCCGGCTATTTCAAAACCGCGATGTTGCCCCACAACCGGGAAAAGCCGCTCTATCGCGTGCAGAATCGTACCATCATACGCAATAGGCTCGACCGGATAGTCGCTCCAGGTAAGATCGAGATCAAGCACGGGAGCGATAGCATCCATCTGGCCCCTCAATAGCTCCAATAATGAGACAAGCATCGTACAGTACGGCCCTTTCAGCGGCTGGACGCCCTTCCAATATCAATAGGATCGGCAATGGCAGGAATGAAATAGGGTGATCTTTCCCCGTTAATACGTCTCCGAAGCATCTCCTCCCTCCCCAAACAGGAAATGCATACGAACTCGCAGAGCTACCCCTTGAGCTTAAACAGGTTACCCTGGATAATGCGTCAACTTGACCCCAACTGGAGGCAGACCGCATTTTGCGGATCGGATTCCATCCGAAAAAGCTTTCCCAAGCCCCGACTTTGGACCGCATGGGTCCGTTTGTGGATCAGAGCCGTATTCGCCATACCAGTCCTGACACCAATCGGAAATATTGCCGTGCATATCGTAGAGTCCCAGGGCATCGGGACTCTTCTGAGCCACAGGCCGGCTTTTCCGGCCGGAGTTGCCGCAATACCATCCGGCCTCGCTTAAAGCCGAGTCATAGGCACAGTAAAGCTCTGAAATTTCCCCGCTACAGAAAGGAGTCAAACTCCCGACGCGGCAGGCATATTCCCATTCCACCTCCGTGCGAAGCCGGTATATGCCGTCCTTTACCGCGTTGAGTCTCCTTATGAATTCCTCGCATTCGTTCCAGGATATGCTCTCGACCGGGCAGTCGTCCCCACCGTCTGAAAAGGATGGTGTTTAGTTTTAACCCTACTGCGTGCCGGATTTAGTTGGTTAGTAACTGGATTATTGTTCGCGGGTGTCGGAGTAGTTCCAATAGCCTTTGTGGCGCTAATTGTTCATTCTGAATGGTCAGGCCGGAATTTGACCGCTCCATCAGCATTGATTTTCAGGGCACAAAGATCACCGGCGACACCGGTTTTCTTCTGATGAGGGAAATCGATCAGCGGTTCAACATTCTCAGTGGTGCTGCATCCCAAATTGATGACCCACGGTCGCCTCGACATACTGACCACTCCTTGCTCGAACTGCTGCCGCAGAGAGTCTATCAGGTTGCGGCAGGCTATGAGGATTGCAGTGACCACCTCGCGGAGCGTGGGATACTTCCATGTTGCGTCAGCTTTTCCACTCACCCGGTATTATCGCATTCTATTCGCCTGAGCCCGCCACCCAGTGGGCGTCGCGGAACGGGTTCACCAACTGCGGTGAGGAGATGTGTCTGAAACTGCAAAAACCTGTCTCATTGACGTTTCAGTTGCATATTCTATTGGGAAATTGTATGATTTTGCGGTCTATCGGGTCGTTCAACGATTTTTTCCGGGCGGAATCCGCCTCAAAATGCGGTTTGGCGTCGCAGATAGTCAAATTGATGCATTATTTAGGGTAAATAAGAACAAATGGTAAGATAAGCATCTTGCCAGTCACAAGGTCAAGTTAATGAAATTGTCGTCCATAGCAAGCGCAATCAGAAATCTCATATTCAAAGCACCGAACGGCAATAAAGAAAAGCCGCATGATGAAGTTGATCCGGCCAAGCAATGGGCCCGGATATGTATGAACCAAAGTACCTCTGCAATGGTTTTCAAACTTGAGTTCAGCAAATATAAAGCTCTTGAGATTTCAGGCCGCAGATGGGAGAATTTTGGTTTCAACAGCTATGTTTCAGCATCTTATCCTGAATTTGATATTTGCCGCGATGTGTTTCCCGAAAAGTTCGACATAATAATATCAGAGCAGGTATTTGAACATGTTCCGTTTCCTCACAGGGCTGCCAGGAATATTTATAATATGCTCAATTCCGGTGGCTATTTTTTGATAACCACCCCTTTTTTAATTAAGTACCATCCTGTCCCCGATGATTACTTCAGGTGGACGGAAAACGGCATAAAACTTTTTTTGTCTGAATGCGGATTTCCAATTGAAAATATTAAATCTGCTTCATGGGGAAATAAGGAATGTCTGATAGCTAACCTGGAGGCGTGGGCCAGCTACGACAAAGACATACACTCGCTGGAGAATCAACCTGAATATCCATTGGTTGTATGGGCGCTTGCCAGGAAATAATTTACCATTAAAAGCGCTTGAATCAGATGCGGTGGCAGGCTGTTAAGCCCGCCCCACAGGATATGGAGTCAACAACGTGGGTTTGTGCGCTCCTCTTCAACCTCGATCCCCCTGACCCGGAAGGCGTTTTAACCAGTTTTCAGAACACCAGATTCTACAAAGAAAGGAATCGCGCTTGCACCTGTTTCGAAAACTTTTTTCAAAAGTGTTCAAAGACGGTTTTGGTACCAGCGGAAAGGGTTTAACGATAGAATTTGTAACACCGTCCCACAACCCGCGGATTTTAGAGAAAAATCTATTAAAATCAAAAATTTTCAAGAAATATAAACTGATCATTCAGGCAGATTACACCAACATTTCCAAGGCTTACAATGAAGCTGCGACTAACGCGGACATTGTGATTTATGTTCATCATGATGTGTACTTGCCTCCCCTTTTCGAAAAAAATTTACTGACTTCCCTCAGCAGGGTTGAGCGGATAGATCCCAATTGGGGTGTACTGGGGATAGCCGGAGCAACCGCAGATGTAAGTAACAAGGATGGAATACGCCTTTACGGCCATTTACTCGACAGGGGACAGCCATTGGGAAATCACAGGGGACTCCCGCGAGAGGTAGACACCCTCGATGAGGTGATGCTCATCACCAGGGGAGATCTCAAGTTTGACGAGAATATTCCCTCAACGCATTTTTACGGTGTTGACATTTGCCTACAGGCCCGGCTGCAGGGAAGGAAGAGCTATGCCATTGATGCCTACTGTCATCACAATTCAGGATTCGTCAATGAAGTATGGCCTGAAGGCTTCTTACTTGCCAAAGACTACATTCGAAAGAAATACGAACACTTATTACCTATTCCAACGACATGCACTATTATATCTTGAACGGACTTTTCCCTCATGCCTGTTAGGTCGATCCGGGCACCTCTCTGGGATTCGCTCCCGATCATTGCCAAGAATGGCGGAATGGATGGGATCAAAAGGGGAAGGTAAATCAGGATTGCGTGAGAGGAGCTGGCAAAGACCCTAAGCCATTAGAGACATAAGAAATACTTCAGACGCGCGACATCAAAGGGAGAGCTGAGTCAGGCCCTTTCTGCGGAGGCCGAGGCGGAGGTCCTGAATAATCTCGAGTCTCAAGAAGGCTGAATCTCTCTGAGTGTTTTTTCCATATTTGCCTTGAGATCCTCTTTCAGGCAAAATGAACGAAATCAAAAAAGACCGATAGGAACACCGTAATCGGCTGGAAAAAGGGAACAGGTTAGATCATGCTCGATATCATGGGTCATCCAATTACCTTTTCGAAACCTAGAAGAGTTTCTCAAAGCGGCTGGATAGAACACATTCCATTCGCATTCGCAATAATGGACCTTCACAGGCCCGGGATTTTCGTAGAATTGGGGACCCACACGGGGGTTTCTTATTGTGCGTTCTGCCAGGCTGCAACTGAATTAATGCTGCCTGCAAAATGCCATGCCGTAGATACCTGGAAAGGCGACGAACATGCCGGTTTTTATGCCGAAGCAGTATTCGAAGAACTGAACGGTTATCATGCAGCCAACTATTCGCATTTCTCAAGCCTTATGCGCATGACCTTCGATGAGGCTTCAGGATATTTTACGGACGGCACTATTGATTTATTACATATCGACGGCTTCCACACCTATGATGCGGTAAGGCATGACTTTGATACCTGGCTCCCAAAGATGAGTCCGCGAGGGGTTGTTTTGCTGCATGACTCGTTTGCGCGCGAAAGAGATTTCGGAGTAGGACTGCTCCTGGAAGAATTGCGCGCTCATTATCCCGTGTTCGAATTCACGCACGGATATGGCCTGGCTGTTGTTGGAGTCGGCCCCCTGCTGGCACAAGAGCCACTATTCGATCTATTTAGGGCAGATGGCCCGGAGACAGTCGCCATAAGAACGCTTTTTTCTTCACTGGGAGCAAGGATCTCCAGCGAAAACGCATTAACAGAGCGCAACGCGACAGTCGCAGAGCGCGATGCAATAATTGCCACGTGCAATGCGACAATCGCAGAGCGCGACGTGAAAATTGCACGTTTGAGGAAGCAAAGGCAGTTATTTACATATATAATCATCTCGAGTGTTGCGGTTTTCTCGCTGATATCTTTATTTATGCTGGGTCATCATAACTGGTTCTGATACCTGCTTTCGATTTGACCTGCAGCCAAGTTGTCGGTCCGGTCTACCAGCGTACACGCGGAGCCTATCTGCAGGCTCGCGTTGAACGAAAGTATCCAGTGGAAGAAAAAAGCTAACCCTTTGTCAGGGAATAGTGATTGATGAATCGCTCAATCGGGCAGGTGGGTGTTTTTCAGATGACACACCCTGGTGAACGGTTACAGGACTAGTGAACGGTTAGTTTTTCGCCTTAAGAGCGTTTTGGTAATCTTTATGAAAGGTTTTACAGTTTTGTATATTGGATATAATAGAAAGAATAGACAAACACCATATTGATAACCAATTGTTTTCAACGTCTGATGACGCCTCTTAGCATTTTCCCTCTTATATTGTTTCCATACTTGATAGGCATCGTCATAATTGTCCCAGCCAATATTTAGCGCCGAGAATGTGCTTAATCTGGTCGTGCTGGTGGAAAGGTCCGCTCTATGCGACTCGAGCTGTGCCAAACGGCTCATCATATCATGTACGGCGCTGCTCACCGCCTGAGGCGAATAGTTGTTCTTGATAAACAGTCGGGCATTTTCAGACATGGTGCTCCACAGGCCGTCATCCGAGTACAAGTTCACCACGTGCTGCGCAAATTCTGCCGGCGTGTCGGCGATGAATGCCGTCTTTCCATGTACCAGCCCGATACCTTCTGCCCCCACGGAAGTTGTGACCACGGGGACACCGTGGGCCATGGCTTCCCCTATCTTCCCTTTCATACCTGAGCCATAGCGGAGCGGGGCAATGGACACGCGCGCTTTTTGCAAATAGGGCTCTGTGTATGGGACATACCCGGTGACCGTGACCCCTTCGTCCCGCAATTCCCGAATGCGATCGGGCGGGCTGCTGCCCACAACTTCCATGGTAATATCCGGCGCCGCCTTTTTCACAAGCGGGAAAATCTCCTTAATGAAGTATAAGACCGCATCCGTGTTTGGACGATGTTTGAAGCCCCCGATAAAGAGCAGCCCCGATCGGCTGGGTGAGCACCCTGGGCTATCCGGCACGAAGTGTACGTTCGGGATCACAAAATGCGGTTTTGCGGGTAAATAGGCGTCGATGTGTTGCCAGTCCTGCTCCGTAACCGTAATCAAAGCATCAGCATGGGAATAAACGGCCAATTCGTCGGCTTTTGTAAGCTCAGTCAGCTTCATGGCCGCCGGGTCCCAGGAGAGTTCTGCTTCTCTTCGTTCTCTTAAAAAGTGAATATCCACCGTGTCGATCACAATTTTCGTTCGAGGACTGATGGAGCGCAACGTGGGAATGAAACCTCCGGCAAAGTTAAAGAAAGCGAGAAGCGCCACGTCATATTCGTTCTCACGAAGGAGATCTGCGAAAGCCTCCGTTGCTGCCGGCGTCGGGCAGCAGGAGAGCTGACGTGATGGGGTGTCCAGAGCATGGACCAAAACTCCCATGCCGCTCAAAGCCGAGATATATGGGCTCATGTCGATATCATCAAACAGTTTGCCATACAGGCAAACATAAGTGACATGATGACCCTGTTCTCTGAGGATCCGAACCAGGTTGTATAGGCGGAAGTCACCTGAAGCCCTGTCGTAGAGCGGGGGGGTAGGGTGCGCAACGAGTACTTTGATCCCCGGAGTCGCAATACCCACGGGGATGCGTTCGGTCTCCTGGAATGCGGAGACCCCCTCTATCGGCCGGATTTCTGACTGCCGAGAAGCCGCCCGTTTTTGTTCATAGTATAAAAAATCGCTGTCATGCAATGCGGTTTTCTTTTCTGAGGACCTTTCGGCATCGATAAAACCCTTTATTTTCGAGCCGATAAATGTTCGCCTGTATAGGCTATACAATTCTTCACGGAAGGCTGACTTCCCCGCTCGGAACGCCCCGGACATAAGCAATGCCTCAAGTTCCTTTACCCTGGAGAACCATCTGTCAAGATTTTCGCGGATGTATTGCCATTGATGTCTGGCTTGATCTGCAAGGCAGTATTGCTGGATCAAGGCAGCGGGATGGAGGCTGCTGAACAGGTACTGAGATTGCCCGTTTCTTTCGCACCTGTTGCAGAATTGTTCGAAAGTAAGAGAGCGCTTCATGTAACTGACGCAAGCTTGGCTGTAAACCACTTTAAGGTTGAATTTCGAAAGCCGGTAGCCTAATTCGATATCCTCTATGGTACGGAAATCCGGGTTGAAGATGCCGTTCCTGATGAGAAGAGATCTCTTGCATGAGGTCCGGCCTCCCCAAAAATAGGTAAAGTCAAGCACTTGACCATCTCTAAGACTCACATAGGAACATAGAAAGCAGCCAACCTCCGTGATGTAGTGCATCACAGGGGTTACAGGTATTCCCGGAAACCAGGTGGTGTGCCCTAGCACGGCCGTTTCCTCACCCGGCCATCTTTGATGCATCTTGAGGTGGTTTAGCAGAAGGTCCTTATGCGCACAATCATCGTCATCGAAAAAGAGGACAACTCTGCTTTCGGACGCAAAGACTCCAAGGTTTTTTGCCGCAGATGTTCCCGAATGTTCCTGGCGAAAATACTTCAGAGGCAACCGGGATTGGAACCTTCTGCATAGCTGCGGTGTTTCATCCTCAGATCCATCGTCTACCACCACGACCTCAAATTGATCCTGCGGAAGGCTTTGATGAAGAAGGCTTGACAGAGAATATTCAAGATAATCAGATCGATTATAAGTAGGTATAATAACACTTATTGATCGAGTTCCGCTGTTCCTGACCATTACACAATCTCCCCGGAATTGTGGACCTTCAATACGGAGAAGCACTCATCAAGAGAAAGGTGCTCGTGTTTTTCCAGGTAGGCGGTTCTCTGCCGGTCCGCCTCGCTCCAGTTGCAATTCGCCACGGGCGCCCTCATGCTGTGGTCTACCGGGACGTTGTCGATGATTCCCATTTTCATTCCACCCTGCGCCACCTGGTAAGACCATACGTTCTCGTAACCCCAACCCATAGATGATGTGGTATCAAAGGGGAAAACAATCGAAAATACCGAGCGGTGGAAACTAACTACCGGGCCAATTTCTACAAAACGACTCTGTCGGGCCAACACGCCGCGCTGTTGAATCGCAATAGCGTGGTCCACGAATGAATTTGTGGTTCGCGCAGGCTGTGCAATAGCGAATTTCAGTTTGGTCTGAATATGCAGGAATTCATCGATGAAGCCTTCGGGAAGCACAATATCAGCATCAAGCGTGAGGATATATTCATAGCGGTCGAATTGAAGGTCAGCCAATAAAGAATTCATAAGTACGTACTTGGCGGTTAGGTTGACATTTTCCTGGCAGGTAACCGCCGCAACTTTCTGCGGGGCTGGTCCACAAAGAGCAATCCATTGCTGGGTGACATTGTAGACATTGGACCTGGATACCACCTCGACAACGTCAATAATATTGTTCGGCTGATTGGCAAGATATACACCTAGCACAAGAACTGCCGGTTTTTTCTCGTCAGATACGGTGATATTTTTTGTGCCTATGTGCTGTATTGTTGGCCTGAGTTTGACAGCAGCATTCTTGTCGGAACTTTGAGCCGATTTCATTTGCACTACAGCACGGGGTTGATATAGGACCCGGCGGCCATTGGAGATCAGCATCGAACCAAGGTCTATCAGTGCAGATTCAAAAGAAAGGTAACCTCGGTCCAGACCGCCGGCCGCGAACAAATCGTGCCGGTTAACCAGGAAGCAGAATCTCGACCCCGATTCCACATCACGTTGGACATTGTATTGTGGGACGTTTCCCGGCAACCCCTCACCAACGCCTTTTATGCCTTCGCGGAGCATGGTCGATCCGCCCGCTTCAATGAGGGAACCTGATTCATCGATCACCTTAGCGGTTACACCTGCACAGGAAGGATTTTGGATCATAATCAGAAGTTCGCAAAAAAAACCTTGCGTTAATCTCGCTCCAGAGTTGAGAAATAAAATGAAATCTCCCTTGGTGTGCTCATTTATCAGTTGAACATAAGCGTCCACAGAAAGTTCGCTTGCATTAATTAGCTTTGCGACTCCCGCAAGAGACTCCGGAACTCTGCAGCTTGCCGGTTCAGACCCCCAGGGAACGACCACGATTATTTCTGCAATGGCCTCCATCCATATGTCTTGTATTGACTGCAGGCATTGCCCTACCGGTCCTCCATCGGCAGAATGAGGTATTACGATCGAAATCCTAAGATTTGTGTTCAGCGGCATACCAATGGTCCTTACCATCCCGAAAGCTAGTACTTACTTGTATAAGTGCGCGTAAATAATTCAAGTCCGTCACCACGGCGAAAGCCGGGGTCCAGAAGATTTCTTGAGATGGAAAAGACATCTGGATTCCGGCCTGAACCCTCACTACGTTCGGATTCGCGTTAACACTTCTGGCCTGCGTTAAACGCTGAACCCTCACTGCATTCAGGTCCGGGCTTAATATTCTAACTGTCGGTCAATGCTGGACCCTCACTTCGCTCAGGTCCGGGCTTGACATCTCTAACCTGGTTAGATGCTGAACCCTCACTACGTTCGGATTCGCGCTAACACTTGCGGCCAATGTTATACGCTTCAAGTTCGCGTCCGATCTTTTGTGAGGGCGCACCCTCACTTCGCTCAGGTCCGGGCTTGACATCTCTAACCTGGTTAGATGCTTCAAGTCCGGGTGCGATTTTTTGTGAGCGCCCAGTCCGGGTGCGATTTTTTGTGAGCGCCCAGTCCGGGTGCGATCTTTTGTGAGCGCCCAGTCCGGGTACGATCTTTTTGTGAGTGAATCCTCACTTTGTTCGGATTCGACGTTAACATTCCGGACTCTGGTTAGATACTTCAAATTCGACGCCGATCCTTTGTGAGGCGTCAGTTCGCGTCCGATCATTTGTGAGGACGCACGAAGGAACTACAGGACAAAGCGCCTGATCCCTTCTCTCAGCCTTATGACATTGAAGTTAATGAGCAACCCTACCTTTATGCCGGCAAGTTTCATATATGTAAGAAGCTGCGCCTGATTGATGCTCGTAATCCGTTCCACGCATTTCAGTTCAAGAATAAGAGCGTCCTCCACGAAAATGTCCACCCTATACCCGCAATCGATTTGAACTCCTCTATAATGTACAGGGAGCGGCCACTGCAGTCTAAATGAAATTCCGCTCAAACTGAGTTCGTGAGCCAGGCATTGCTCATAGGCAGACTCTAGCAATCCTGGGCCCAAGTCACGATGAACTTGGATTGCGCACCCGATCACTCTGTTCGACAGCTCATCAAATTTCATCTTCGTGCCCTTCGCGTTCTTCGTGGTGAGCGCTTACTCGATTTTTCGGCAGCCAAACGGAGAAGGTCGGGTCCCGCTTCCTGCTATCAATGAGCAGCCCCGCGGGCTGCCAGGAAATCCGTCAGCCAGTCGGCCGTATCCCTCAGGCCGGATTGCCAGTCTACCTCGGGAGACCAATTCATTTCCTGTTTGATGAGGCTGATGTCCAGGACGTTCGTCGGCACGTCGGCGGCTCTTGCTTCCCGATAGACCCGATGGGCTATTGTGTTCGGGAACATGCTTTCAATGTCGGCCGCAACCTGGTTGATGCTTCTGCCTATTCCGGACCCAACATTGAACACTTTGACCGGGCCCTCATAGAAAATCGAAGCAATCATCGCCTCGACCACGTCGTCTACATGAATGAAATCGCGCACGGCGCCGCCGGTCCCCCAGAACTCAAGAGGCGCGCCGTTCAGCACATTAATCATCATTGCCGCGATGACGCCTTGTTTCTTGGTCGGCACCTGATATCGGCCATAGGAATTTGCGATTCGCAGGACTATGTAGTCGAGGTTGTGCAGGTACTTGTACAGTGAGAGATACTTCTCGATCGCGAGCCTGCTGATGCCATACGCACTGATCGGCTCGACCGGATGGTCTTCGCGGATCGGCACTGATCGCGGCACACCGTAGATGGTGCCGCCTGAAGAGGCAAAGATCACCCGCCTTACACCCGACTCCCGGCAGATGTCCAGCATTTTGAGCGTATTGACGGCGCCGGAGTTCAGGTCGGCGATCGGGTCCCTGTTCGAACTCGCAGCAGTGCTGGAGCCGATCAAATGGAAAACGATATTGTTGCCCTCTATCGCCCTGGCGACTGCCGACGGGTCATCGAACAAACCACTCATCCAGGTCACTTCATTGCTGGCTGCGCTCATTATGCGTGAGCGGCCGAAAGCCTGTACCCTGGCGCCTCGTCTGGCAAGTGCGAGGCAGAGATTGGTGCCCATAAAGCCCCCCCCACCCAGCACGACGCAACGGAGCCCATCAAGGTCATCAATACGACCGTTCATCGGGTGACTCCCGGCACGTATGTCCCGGCGATTTCAAAACCGCAGTGTTTAGTCACAACCGGGAGAAGCCGCTCAATCGCGTGCAGAATCGTACCATCATAAGCAACGGGCTCGACCGGATAGTCGCTCCAGGCAAGATCGAGCTCAAGCAGGGGTGCGATAGCATCCGTGCGGGCCCAGAACATAGTTCCCACAGGGAAAAAGAGTTCCCCCGGAAGTTCCGTCACAATGCCCATACGCTCCAGTAGAGCAATGGCATGGGGCCGGTTAAGAGTCCATCCAAGGATGTTGGGATCACAGGGAAAGACGAGCCCCAATTTCGGATTGAGGGCAAATCGGCCGAGAATCACGTCCATCATGGCATGTTTTCCGCCCAACAGGTTCTCTATGCATAACGTTCTCCACACCGCCCCCACCTTTGTCCAATCTCCCTTCCGAAGTCCATCGGGCAGTGACAAGCTTTTTTTGGCATGCAGGTGGCCGATAATGTCATAGTCTTTAACCAGGCTGCGCCCCAGCAGAGTAAGGAGTGGTCCGACATCCCGGCCTCTGTTGGGCACTACAGTGATGTCCTTGATGGATATGCCAAGCCCGGCGGCTGTCTGAGTCACCTCGCGCTGTCCCTCGTCACTCGACACGGTGACGAAAATATCGGTGCGGGTTTGGTTTGCCGCGATCGGTCGAAAAAGCTCCGGCGTCAGATCAGGGTAGTGAATGTGAAGGTGCAGCGCGGCTCGTTGATCCGGGACCTGGGCCGATGGCGAAGACCCGGGTGTTATAATATCGAGCAGCCAGGGCCCTTTGGGTTCCCCATTGCGAATAAAATGAGCAAGTGGATTTACAAATGGAGGCGCATTCAGCTCAGGATGCGCACTGCGGTATATTCCAGGGTGAAAACCCGGAAAGGGGCAACGTGTACCCCCAAAGCCGGCGCTCTCGCGCACAAAGGACTTGATGCATACGTCTCTTGGCACGCGGGAGCCGGGAGGGGCAGCGCACTCCATTGTGAAAATGTCGCTCCGACTGATAGCCGCCGCGTCTTCTTCCGCCTGCCTCATGATGAGGGATGCTCTATCAGCCACTTGGTCGAGACGCTCGACGTAGCGGTCCATATCGAAAGCAGAGAGCGCCAGATCGCGGATTGCGGTCTTTGTAGCCTGGAGATAAGAACCGTCATTGCACAATTGCTCAATAACCTCGGCTGCCGATGCTGCATCAGCGTAGGGCACGACCAAACGCTTTAGATCAACGTGGTTTGACAGCATCTCTGCCACCCCTGAACCGTTACTAAAGCAGATCACCGGCAGACCGGCGAGCATGGCGTCTATAGCTACGTTGGGAAACGGATCGAGCCGCGAGCTAAGCAGGAAAATATCCGCCATGTCATAAACAGGCTCAAGGGAGTTCACCTCACCAAGGAATTTCACGGTTTCCTGAAGACCGCAGCAAATAACCTGGGCGTCCAGGTAGCGTGAATAAAGAGGTTGGTATAGGTCCTCTGGACCGACCCACACGAAACGGAAGCAGCGTGAAGGCGAACGCCGTTGCAAAGCGGCCGCTGCCGCGAGGAACAGATCGACGCCCTTGCCTTCATGGATAAAACCGCAACCAATTACTACGACCGCATCGTCGCCGGGTCCGAGCGGCCTCATCACTGAGGCTATGCGCTCTCGCTCATCATTAGCAGCTTTGCCGCCCAACCATTCAGTCGGGATTCGACAAGGACCCTGGGTAATAATATTTGCCGGTCGCGCCGCCAGCGGCGGAAAAACCTTAACTGCGTCTTCCCAAACCAGCCGGGCCGAGAAAACTATCTGACCTGCATACGCGACAACTTTCCCCATGTCCAGTCCACTCCAAAGGGAGATGAACTCGTGCACAAGCAGGACGGAAGGAACTCCGGCTTTAGCCAGTGGGACAAGCGCCTCGCGCGACTCGATACTGTTGACGACCGCAAACGCGGGCTCGAACCTGCGGCAGGCCTTGAGAATAGGTGAGTGGATGTAGCGTGTTAGCCGCGTCCGGGCTTCAAAGGGTCCGATGGTGGCAAACGAGAGGTTTGTGAACGCATTCTTCAACTTGCCGGATCCCAGAAGCACGGAGATGACGTTGTAGCGCGCCGCAAACTTTTCCATCAGATTGAATGCAAGTATGGGCGCTCCGGTTTGCGAAGCATCGTGCGAAATGAGCAGTATCGACTTTTTTGATGAGTCGAAGATGGAACGACTCCCGATTATTATTTTCCGGGCGCTTATCTTGTTTTCCAAGGATCTTTTGAGTTTTAGGAAGGGCCTTACAATTTTATAGAGCGGATACAGCAGAAAGAACGCACGAACCCCGTACTTATCACCAATTATCTGAAGCGCCTCATGCCTATCGATATTTTGTTTCTTGTATCTCTTCCATACCTCATAGGCAGCATCATATTGATCCCAGCTAATAGCCCGCCTTTTGGACTCGACAAGCTCGACCCCAAGCGACTCGATCTCCGCCGCCGAGCCGCCGGCGCGACCCCGCTCCTTTTTGTGCGCTGCACCGGGAGCTTTAATGGCTTGCCCGCGCATTGAGTTTGACGGATTATCGTCCGGTCCGATATTTATGTCGATCCCAATGGCTCCGGGTCTCTTTTTATTTCTACTGCCCAGGCCAAGCAGTTTCTTCACAATTCAATTGACCTCCTAGCTGAGCTTCTTTGGAGATATCACTGATCTAAAAAAATCCGAAGAGCAGGTGCGGCCTCACCACGCCCCACGGAGCGTCGGTCAATTCCGGTTATACCCGGCATGGCGCGCACTTGCAATAATCGTCATTGTCTTTAGGAATTCAGTCTCGCAATCCCCAGTTGCTAAATTCCTAAATCCCTTGAGAAAGTTTATCCATCAGGCCCGCAAGGCTCATCTTCCAGGGCGGCGGCGCTATTCCGAAAACCATCCCTATCTTTGCACAATCGAGCGCGGAATATCTCGGCCTCGCCGCAACCGTCGGGTAGGAACTGCTCGGCACGGGGGACACCCTGGCAATCCGGGATGATTGCCTTCGCTGCGCCTCATCCAGAATGGCCAAGGCAAAGTCATACCAGGTAGTGATGCCTTCTCCGCAGAAATGATAGGTCCCCCAGGGGACCTCTTCCGGACCTGAGAGGGCCCGCTCCCCAATCCGGAGCAGGCATCCCGCAAGGTCAAAAGACCACGTGGGGCATCCGTACTGGTCGGAGACAACTTTCAATTCTTCCCGCTCTGTGCCGAGCTTGAGCATCGTCTTTACAAAATTCTGGCCCCTTGAACCGTAAAGCCATGAGGTCCTCACTATTAAGTGGTGGGCAAGCCGGGACCGCACAGCCTGTTCTCCCTCCCACTTGCTCAGGCCGTAGACGCTCATGGGATCGGCGCCATCTTCTTCTTTGTAGGGCCGGTCGGATTTACCATTGAAAACATAGTCCGTGGAAATATGGATGAGCGGTATTCCCAGCCTTTCGCACTCGCCGGCAAGATTGGCCGGCCCATCCCGGTTAACCGCAAATGCGGCCTCAGGTTCCGATTCGGCTTTATCTACAGCGGTATAGGCCGCGCAGTTTATCAGAAGGCCGGGCGAACCGATTCCACCCAGGACAGAACGAACGCTTTCCCTTTTCGTTATATCGATCAGAGGGATGTGCAGGGCTGCAACTTTATGACCGGCGCTTTTCAACGACTCCACAACCTCACAGCCAAGCATCCCGCCGCTTCCAACGACTACTACATCACAATTTTTGATATGATCGCGAGTCATCCTCAAATATCCTGAACGGGCAAATCCGCCTCACGAAGAAAACTGCCTTTCGCATCTCTCTCAGAAATGGTCCGCTCGCCAGCGAGAGGCCAGTCTATAGCCAGGTCGGGATCGTCCCACCTTATACATCTTTCATGCTCCGGAGCATAAAAATCGCCGGCTTTATAGAGCATTTCGGCTATCTCTGAAAGAGCCAGAAAACCATGGCCAAAACCGGGAGGGATGTAGACTTGCAGCTTGTTTGCAGCCGAAAGAGTCAAACCGAACCAGCGGCCAAACGTTGGTGAAGACCTTCTAAGGTCCACCGATACGTCGAATACCTCTCCGCTCAAAACACGAACCAGCTTAGCCTGGGGATTCCTTACCTGGTAATGAATGCCTCTTAGAGTACCGCGGCGGGACTGTGATTGATTGTCCTGCACAAATGAGACATCGATGCCAAGACCGGCCAGAGTTTTCCTGTTGTAGCTTTCGAAGAAAAATCCCCTCTCGTCAACAAAGACACGTGGCTCCAACACGATGATTCCAGGGATATACACGGAAGACGCTCTCATTATTTAACCTCACATCACTTAATCAGGCAGCATCCTCGCTTTTATCATCATCTGCGCAGAAATGAAAGGTGAGGAAACTGCCTGGGGAATTTCCGGCATGGGGGCGTTCGCAAAGGTATGCACAGTTACATTCTTATTTGATAATCCCTATTACAGCTGGTCCGTCCGGAGGGCTTATAGGGACGGTTCAAACCAGCGCCATTGCGATTTGACGAGAGTTTTCGTTTGACAGGAAAAGAAACTCTGTCCTAGACTACGCCAAATTCCGGACGACAAAAGTTCGATCTTTCTCGAAATCCTCGTCGTTCGAGTCGCTGTTTGCATAATTGCGTCCGAGCGCCGCGATCGCGGCGATACGACCTATATACTCCATGGATGCCTCCGATACGCATTGGAATGGACTTGAACCAGGTAATTATGGCATATGGCCCCGGATAAAAAGGTGAGGATTTTCAGAGATGCTCTAAGCCGGCTGTTGGTGGATTTCAAACTCAGGTTTTTGCCCATGTCCCATTGGCGCAGGAAGTAGCCCGATGAAGTATCTATTGTCGTTTGCAGGAATTGGCGTGAGTGCCTTGTGCTTCTGGCTGGCCATCCGTCACGTGCCGTTTGACCAACTGGCGGCGACAATCTCGGATGCCCGCTATTCCTGGTTGTTGCTGGCCCTGTTCTCCCAGTTGCTGGCGGTGATCGCACGCGCCAAACTTTGGGCAGCCCTTCTGGGCTACAAGGCCAGCACAAAGGATACCTTCTGGTCCGAGGGCATAGGATATCTTTTTACGAACATTTTGCCCCTCAGAATGGGCGACCCGGCCAGAATCTTCGTCTTGTCCCGGCGCAGTAAGCTCCCGATCGTCCATGTGGCCGCATCGGCCGGCATGGAGCGCGTATTTGATCTTGGAACGATTACTCTGGCGCTTGTGGCCCTCATTCCCTTTATGAACGTTCCCATACAGGCGGCAAGGGCGGGTGAGCTCTTTGGATTGCTCGTGGTGCTGGTCTTCCTTTCTTTGATACTGCTGTTGCGATTTCGAAGCCGGGGTGAGCGGCTCATCCTTTCACTGTCCAAACGGTTGCCCGCCTCGTTGGCGGAAAGATTGCTGACTTCGTGGCGCCACCTCGTTGACGGCATTGCAGTTTTCGCAAACGGCAGGATCGTACTTTGCGCCATTTTATGGTCGTTGGCGACATGGGCACTGTCGGTTGTGATGTATTGGTGCGTGTTGAAAGGTTTCAGGGCTGACGCCACCCTTGTTGAAGCCACCTTCCTGCTCGTTGCAATATGTCTTGCTGTTACAATTCCTTCCAGCCCCGGGGGCCTCGGGGTTGTGCAGTGGGTTGGCCAGCAGGCCCTCGTTCTGCCCTTCGCGGCGAAATACGATCTTACAAGCGCTTTGGCAATAGTTCTGACGGCTCACATCGTGTATTACATTACTACTTGCCTTCTTGGAGTTGCCGGCTTATCCCTTTTCGGGCTATCCCTCCGGAACATTCGTTTTCGAATCGAGGAAGAGCCGCCGATTTTACCTAAACTATTTGAAAGCGAGTCGTAGGTTCAGGAACCGGAAATGCGCTATTTCGTGACCGGCTGTGCCGGTTTTATTGGCAGTAATCTGACCGGCACCGGGCCATGCAGTTGGAGCGAGACCTTCAGACTTATGAAGCGTTGTACCTATCCGAGTTCTCCAGGCGGGCAGAACCTTCGTGTACCAAGGCAATATTAGCGTATCAGTTTTTTTGAGGTATTCAGATAACTTGGAAAGCATCGAGTTCTAACGGGCTATTTTGCGAGGCGGTTCGAGGCAAGCGGCGTGGTGTTGATCATAGCGGGTCTTCTGGGTTTGCTCATGGGGATTGTAATGTCACTTAACGAGAACCTCGACGCGCGTTCAAACCGGCAAGCACCCGCCTGATGCCAGTCTGCTTTCAACCGGCGGCAGGCAATACAATACCTGCTCGTGGATGTGGTAAAACTTTCGACGAGCCCTGCCTCACCGTATATCCCCACAGGCATCGAACCATTTCAGGTCGCAGGACATACCGGCGCTCCGCGGTGTCCGTGCACCATCTGCATTCCGCTATGGTCATAGTTGGATTTAAGTATGTGAAATGGATGGAACTTATTTCGTTCTGGTTTAAGGACGATCCCCGGTTAACATCTTGCTCGCTGAACGAGAGTTGCAGGCAAAAGCATCCGGTTTCTCGGCCTTGCCGGCGCTCCGCTGCAAAAAAATCTCTTCCTGCTCGCGATGATAATCGTCCCTGGTCAGCAGCTTCTCCAACCAGACTGACAGTAGGATAAAAAGGTAACGGCTTCCCATCTCCTGGATTTTGAGGTTCGATTGCCCCAGTTTCCTGTTTTTCCATGTAATAGGGATAACCGCATAGGAATAGCCGCGCACAATAGCTTTTAACGGAATCTCCACTGTTAGGTTGAACTGCGGTGAAATCAGAGGGCGGCACCCATCAATGACATACCTTCGATATCCCTTAAAGGCATTGGTAATATCGTTATAGCGCAGGCCGAACAAAAGCCGTATGAAGATGTTGCTGAACCGGTTGATAATGCGTTTCAATGGTGGGTAGTCCGACACGCTCCCGCCTTTGATCCACCGTGATCCGAAGGCGCACTCGGCCTCATCCCTCAAGATTTGGTAGTATTTTACAACATCTTCGGGGGAATCCGATGCATCGGCCATGCAGATGATCACGGCATCCCCGGTGAAACGGTTAAGCCCGCAACGGACAGCACGGCCGAAACCATTCCGGCCTGGGTTTGCCACCGGCACCACATTGGGATCAAGCCGCGAGCATTCTAAAACTTCCGATGCCGTACCGTCGGTGCTGCCGTCATCCACAACAATGATCTCATATGGTATCTCCTCCCGGACAAGAACACAGCGCAAGTTGTCCAAAGTCGCACGGATGTTGCCCGATTCATTGCGGGCCGGGATTACAATTGAGAGCTTCATGTCTGAACCCTGCACAGGCGATCCTCAGCAGAATTATGCCGCACAGTGGGCCTTCGAGCTATGGGTGTTTCGCAGTAGCTGCTCGAAAATATCATCAAGGGAATACGATATGTCCCATTCCGGGTAATCGGCCCGGATACGGCTGAGATCGCTTATGTAGCAGATGTGGTCGCCGACCCGATTGGACTCAGTGTAGGTGGTCCGGAGTTTTTTCCCGGTTATGTCTTCCAGCCGGGCGATAGCCTCGATGATCGAAATGCTGTTTTGACGGCCTCCACCCAGATTATACACAGCTGCGACCTTCGGCTTGTTAAAGAAACACTCGAAAAAGGTGCAGACGTCGTAGGAATGCAGGTTGTCGCGCACCTGCTTTCCTTTATAGCCGTAAATCCGGTAGCTCCGTCCCTCTTTTATGGCGCAGGCCAGGTAGGCCAGGAAACCATGGAGTTCTGCTCCCGAGTGGTTTGGGCCGGTGAGGCAGCCGCAGCGCAGGCAGACCGTGGGCATGTTGAAATAGCGGCCATATTCCTGGACCATTACGTCGGCGGCTAGCTTCGATGCCCCGAAGAGGCTATGAAGAGACGAGTCAACCCGGCAGGTCTCATCGATACCGTAATAGTCTGCAGGGTGAGTATAGTCCCAACGGGTTTCAAGCTCCGTCAGGGGTTTTTCGTTTGGTGAATCGCCATAGACTTTGTTGGTGCTCATGAAAATAAAGGGCGACCCTGGGCTATAGCGGCGGGCAGATTCCAGGAGATTGAGGGTAGCCACAGCGTTTATGTCGAAATCGTCAAATGGCCGGTCCTTCGCCAAGTCGTGGGAAGGCTGGGCCGCACAATGGATGATGAGGTCCGGTTTTTCCTCTTCAACAAGTTGAAGGATCTCCTGGCGATTTCGAATGTCAAGATCGTAGTGGGTAAAATGCTTCGCGAATCCGCAGAGGCGCTCGAGATTCCATGTAGTATCGCCGTCTGAGCCAAAGAAGTCGCGGCGCATGTTATTGTCCACACCGCTCACCATCCAGCCCCTCGCGTCGAAAAAAGCCACTGCCTCAGACCCTACCAAGCCGCTGCTTCCCGTTATCAGGACCCGCTTCACGAACCACCCTCCCTTGCCTATTTCACCAGACCCCACCTTCGCAGTTCGGCTTCGGCCTGCGAGGATCGGTCCACAATCGAATGCGATCCACCCCAGGCGAGCAACTCCGCCAAGCCGTTTTCCCACGAAACCATGGGGGCAAATCCAATCAATTTCCGTGCCTTGGTGATATCGGCCGTGCAATGGCGGATATCGCCCTTGCGGAATTGTCCACTGATAGTGGGCTCAAGATCTTTTTTCCCCAGAAGTTTAGCTATTTGCCCGGCGCAGTCGCCAATGCACTTTGAGATACCGCTGCCGATATTGATCACCTGCCCGTTGGTGCCCTCCTTCTCCAGAACCAGGACCGCTGCTTCGACGACATCGTGGACCGAGATGAAATCCCGTGTCTGGCCTCCATCCTCATAGACAAGCGGAGGCTTCCCGGAAAGAAGACGGCTCAGGAAAATGGCCAGCACCCCGGTGTATGGATTGCTGAGAGATTGTCTTGGTCCGTAAACGTTGAAGAGACGCATGCAAGAGATCGGAAAGCCAAAGACTTCTCCAAGGCTGAATGCGAGTTCTTCCTGGTATTTCTTGGTCAGGGCATAAACATTTCTTGCCTGAAGTTCCGAATCTTCCGAAGTAGGCACCGGTTCGAGCACTTCCCACGTCTCCGGGCAGACCGGTTCCCAGCCGTGCGCTCTTATCTGCTCCCATGTTCTGATTCCAATCCGCTGAAGGGAACCGTCTGATGGGCGCCTGTAAAGCCCTTCCCCATAGCAGGTCATCGAAGTAAAGATCAGCAGCTTCTTAATCGATTCCCGTCGCTCGGCAAGGAGTTCCATCAGCAACGCGGTCCCTCCCACATTCACGTCCACGTAATGCTGAGGGCGGTACAAGGACTGAGCAACCCCCACGGCAGCTGCACAATGCACCACTGCCTCAACACCATCAAGAGCGTTTTTCAGCGCCTGTCTGTCCCGCACATCCCCAACGATCAGCTGTGCCTCTGGCGGAAAATAAGTTGGAGTACCCGGCGGGTGAACCTGAGGATCGAGGTTGTCAAGGCCAGTGATAGTGTGCCCCAGGTCCAGCAAACGCTCGGAGAGATATGAACCGATAAACCCGGCTCCGCCGGTGATCAGAATCTTCATTTAAACAGCACCAACTCCGACCTGAATGCCGAAAACCGGCTCCCACGAGCCGTAAGATTCTTGGTAAACTAGCACCTTTGCCCTCCATGAACCGTCATTATTCTTGGCATTGACCTCCGCACCCTTGGCGATAAGACGTTTAACCTCACGCAGATCGTCACGCCATGCTGCCAGACACAAATCCTCATTCACTCCAACGATGACAGCGCTCACCCGAAATACCACGACCGCTATCAACAACGCAATCATTTTCGAATTATAGACTACCGGCCAGCTTGTTCTGAACACCATCTCCTGTTACCACTTTCTGCCCAAAGCAATAAGAATTTTCCTCAGAAACACCGTCGAGTTAGTAAAAAGGTATTGCCCGGTGTAATTCTGCATGCTTTGCTTACACGTTCTCCAAATTCCGCAAAGCGAGCGACCGGACGCTGTCAATCCTTTTTTGTCCTTCAAGCAACTGACTGTTACTATTATTCATTGACGCTTGGACCATTTATCAACACTTCCTTTTGAAGCTGCCATGATTCAAGATGCCCTTTATTTAATATGGCGACTCCTAAAACATATTTCCCAGCAAACGAATCGGTACTAACAATTCGTGAAAATCCGCTGTAGGCGCAGTTAGGTTGGCCACAATGTGCGTTCACATCCGCACGATGAAATTGTAGCGTCTCAAGATAAATGGGTTGGCTGTCTTTTTTCGTCAATGTTACATAAACCATCTCGGGAACGATTCCTTTCTCTCCTGGTATGGATATCCAACCGGTAACGGAAAAAAGTTTTGGGTTGCCTGCCTGCACCTCATCCGCAAAATCAATACTTCCTTGAAATTCCGCGTGAGTAATTGTTGCTTTTTCATCCACTGGTGGGGCTTCAGGAGTTGCTATGTAACAACCGAACACCTCTCCAATTTTCCACTTTCTACCAGTTGACGACCACCGAATGAGGTCGTTAATAGTTGGAGATTGGACGGGGGTACATATAACTACAGCCCCCAGATCAGTTTCTTGGATGAACTGCTCAGGATTGATGGCAATTCTTTCATATTGTTTAAGCCAAAGTGTAGCAGTGAGAGATTTACGTTCGGACAGGTAAGAGAATGAAGAACTCCAGTCATTTCCGAAAGCAACGAAGTATTTTCCTTGAGGTATTTCTTTTTTTAATATTTTAGAAATAGCGTAATCTCGCGAGTTTGTATCGTTGAATACGGTTTTAACAACGCCAAGATAGTCCTTGGCGAAGAAACAGTAATTAGACGTAAGCATTAGTACGATTAGTGGGAAAACAATTAGTTTTTCGCCAAAGTAATTATTTAATACGCAGCCCAGGGATACTGCAACTGCATAAATTAGAAATATTACATTTGCAGTTTGGTAATAATCGTGAACGATATGCAGATTCGTGAACAAAAACAATGGGACCAATCCCATTAGGGATGAAACAATAAGTGTGAATTTTATGTGATTTTTGGCATTGGAAAACAAGGCAATCATTAAGATCGCAATGCCAAGCGTTCCTGATAAATTTCGTTGAAAGACTCGTTTCCATATTACATCGCTATAAAAAGAAGATGACAGTCTTTGGCTCAAGGTGCCCCAGTTCCAACTGCTGAGGGCAGCAGAGGTTAATTGTCCACCAAGCTCGCTTAACGCTTTTATATGGTCCGTATATAAAACCCAAGTAACTCCTATGGCTAGTGGCAATCCAAAATAAATTAATGCAAGAATAGTCTTTTTACTAATAATAACACTTTTTAAGGAATTGGCTTCCTTAATATTCAAGAATAAATAAACGAAACAGAGGACGGCTAGTACGGGCAATCCAGTTGTAGCTTTCTGCAGTATGCTCAAAGTAATGAATATCACAAAGAGAAAATGATGGGTATATGAATGTTGTACTTGGACTATGTCTACAAAATACTTCACGGCGACTACAGCACAAAACAGAGCTGCCGTTTCAATCATAATAGTACGTCCCCAATAAAGATATACTGGGCTAGAAAAAAATAGTGCTGTGAATATATAAAAGATCGACCGAGGAAAGGTAAGAGATTTCGTTATTGATCTCACAGGAATTAGACATAGAGCAAGAAATATAAAACTGACAACTCTACCTACTGCATCTAGTGAAAGACCAGATATTGTCGTTACTAGAGCAACTATGTATTGATAGGCAGGAAATTCAAAAGGTATAGTCCATGGTGGGCCAAATACGGGCGTTTCATATGCCAAGCTGAAACCGTCTTTGACCAACCAATAAGCTGTAAGAGCTGTTTGCGTTTGTCGAAACGAGTACATATCTAGTGGTGCTTGGTTTGCATACCTGATGGCGATATATAGAGAATATAAAAAGCACAATACAGAAAGTGAAAATAATAATATCTCGCTTGGGGAGTAACTTGAGTTGTGTTTTGTTTTAAATAGCATTGTGCGGCTCCTAAAGCTTAAACGTTAACACTGGCTTCTATTAAGTTATTGTCAAAAGGGGTCGGACCAAGCTAATTGTCTTGCATCACCCAGAAGAGCGAGGTTCGTGGCACTTGTAAATCGAGAGCCAAGTGGCGGGCACGTCAACTGCAATCGTTGCTGAAGCCTGAGTCCACAAGAAAAACCGTCTCAAAACGAGCGAAGATTGCCGGTAGTGCTATTACCTGCCGAACTCAACCTGAATAATGCATCAACTAGACTATCTGCGATGCCGAACCGCATTTTGGGGCGGATTCCGCCCGGAAAAAATCCTTAAACAATCCGATAGACCGCAAAATCACACGATTCCCCACCGGAATAATGCATCAACTTCTGCGCTCCGCATCCAAACTGCATGTTGGGATCGGATTTTTGCCCGAAAAACTTCCGCTGCGCCCTGAAACCCGTAAAAACCTTACGATTTTCAGATCGGACATGCAAGAGATATCGCGTCATATTCCCTCTTGCACTCTCCTTGGGAACGAGTCAATTCCCTGTCAATGACTCATTGGCTCGAATGGACGTACTAAAGCCAATTCCCCGATCGTTGAGGCAACCTCCCTCATCCCGTCTCTCATCTTGAAAATGAAGAAGAGACGGTTCCTCCGCAGTGGCTTCTATGACAACGCGCTGCGGCTGATAGGAGACAATCCACGCCAGGACGGCCTTTCAGTCCCGACCTGACCCAATCCGCTCCAGCCGTTTGCGATCCTCGTCAGGAAGCGGCATCCACAGATTAACGCTTTTTCCCAAACATTAAAAGAGGGGTCCTCCAGTCGCCTTAAAATGTCTTCAGCGTTATCCTTCAAATCCTTGCCGTAATAAATGGTTGATCGAGGCAAACATGCGGAAACTCAAACATCTTGACTTCATTGTAGTAGATCTCATTCAATGCGCGGGAACCCGGCTCCTCCTTTGAGGCACAGGTAAACCGGATGTCCCCCCAACCGGCCCGAGCGCGCTTAGTATTGCCGCCAGGGACGAGATCGGTCGAAAACAGAAGCTCCACTAATCCAGATCCGGCTCGGCATGGAACCGGGTCAGCAGAAGTTTATGCCACAGGCGCCAACCAGCGTTCTACCAGCCAGATCTTGATGACTGGCGAAAAAGTTGCAAAGAATTGCACTTACGCCGTAGATACCAAATCAGCCAAAAATGCGGGGGACGGCTACACACCTCCGTTTCATGGTTCACTTACCACTTGCGGCAACCGTTGGCAAGCAACGGACCCCGCGAGGTTCCCGAGTGCGCTTTGGCCTTAACGTGGCGTCAGCTCAATCGGATTTTTTAACATCTTGAATGAAGTGATGCGGCTTCGAAATAGGAACGGATAGAGAATTTTATCTGATTTTTTCAGAATCTCGTTTACAATCGTCCGGCATCTTCGCATTGTTCAGATTCTGCTCACGGAGAGCATATCATGCGTGAAAAACACAAAATTCTGATTGTTGACGACGAGGCCCCCTTTCGCGCAGCATTGCGCCGGCTCCTGGGAAAAACTCATACCATTGTGGAAGCCGATACCGGAGCAGCTGGGCTGATGCTTGCCGAGCGAGAAGGTCCCGACCTCGTTTTGCTCGATATAGGACTCCCCGACGGAAGCGGCCTCGATTTGCTGCCTCGTTTCAAGGAAATGCGTCCTTGCCCGACCGTTGTCATGATAACGGCATACGAGCGGGTAAAAGACGTAGTTATGGCAATAAAGCATGGCGCCTTCGACTACCTGGTCAAACCCGTCGACCTCGATGAATTTGAATTGACAATCCAGAACGCTCTCGAACACGCGGGGTTGAAAAATGAAGTCAACCGCCTCCGGCAGGAAGTCCAGAGGCTCCGGGGAGTAGATCGGTTGATAGGCAATGATCCTATATTTCTGGAAGCCCAGATACTCGCCATAAAGAGCGCGCAGAGCCGTGACGCGGGTGTTTTGATACAGGGCGAGAGCGGGGCCGGAAAGGAGCTTTTTGCCAAGCTCATTCATACCAGAAGCCCTCGGGCTCCATATCCATTCGTGGCTCTCAACTGTGCTGCTTTTTCTACTGAAATCATAGAGAGCGAGCTTTTCGGGTATGAAAAGGGAGCTTTTACGGGCGCCAAATCAGAAGGCAAAGAAGGCTTGCTCCAGGTTGCCGATGGCGGGACCCTCTTTTTGGACGAAATAGTGGATCTTCACCCTGAGATCCAGGCCAAATTGCTTCGGGTGATGGAAGAAGGGGAATTTTTCGCCGTGGGGGGGACCCGGCAAAAGAAGGTGGACATCCGGATTGTCTCCGCCTGCAACCAGGACCTCTGGCATGTGGCCGAGCAGGGCGGCTTCCGCAAAGATCTTTACTTCAGGCTGGCAACGATAAAGATCAACCTGCCCCCTTTGCGCGAACGGCGTGAGGATATCCTTCTGCTTGCCCGTATATTTATGGAAGAGTTCAACGACAAATACGGGAAGAAATTCCGAGGCTTCAATCCCAAGGCCCAACACCTTCTGATGAATCATTCGTGGCCCGGCAATGTACGAGAACTTCGCAACACCATCGAACGGGTCGTCCTGCTTGAAAATGACGACATGATCGTGGGACGCCATCTTCAATTTCTCGACCCGGACAGGATCGAGCAGGGCGCCGTTCAATCGGAGAAATTTACGATAGTCCTGCCCGATGGAGGCGTTGGTCTCGATGAGATAGAAAAGCAGGTCATCCTGCAGGCATTCGAAAGATGCGGCGCCAATAAATCCAAAACGGCGCGATTCCTCCAACTCCCCCGCCACATACTTCTCTATCGCCTTAAAAAATATGGAATAGAAGTGTGAAGCAAATAAGGCGCGGCCTCTTGTTCTCCAGCCACTACCTGGCTTGAACACAATGCTCCAATATCTTCCGGTGGTGGACAATATTCTACATATTAGAAGCAAGCTGTTGAAGTAATTGCTTTTTTAAAGCAGCTCCCGCGTCTGAGGTGAGCAATAACCTGAAAAGGTGTAGAATATTATCCAAATAAGACCCTGCCCGCCATCAAACAGTCACCCTTGCAGGTGCGCGCTGTTGGCCGCGATCCTAATCATTCGCTATCCTGGCATGCTGCTTGCTTCCAGTAAGACACCGGAGGCGAAAGTGCGTGTTGAAAATCTTGTGCTCCTTGTCGAAGACGACGCTTCATTAAGACGCTCTTTGGAAAAATTCCTGGATCGGGCCGGATATGCCTTTCATAGCTGCTCAACTGCCTCTCAAGCGTTGGCTATTGCTCAGAAAGCGACTCCTCATGTTGTGATTCTTGAATATCATCTTCCCGATGCGAATGGTCACTCTCTTATCGAAAAGCTCAATCTAGTTGCTCCCGAGACCGTTGCAATTGTTCTATCCGAATACGATTTCCAAGCTGTAGCTGATTATCTGGATCGAGTGAAAATCCAAACGTTCTTGAAGAAGCCCTTTGATCTTGTTGATTTTGAAGCTGCTCTGTGCTCTGCCTGCGATATAGCCACCAGAAATCCAGGGAATGGTCAACGGCTGCAGGAAGTGAAACTCGAAGGCATGTCTGGCTCCAAATTTGCTCGGGGAACTCTCAGAAAGCGAAGTGGACAAAAACAGTGAATCGCGTTGAAGCTCAAATTTCCAGGTGAAGTGGGACGCTGAAAAGAAAAGGGAATCTCGATTTAATCTTACCAGGCTCAGGTTCATGTTGCTGTGAAATTATTTCCAAGCTCAACTCAAGCGGATGCTGAAATTCCTGTGACCAAGTTGATTCGAATCCTAGATCTGTAATCCCGTGAGTGGTGGAAAATCCTCCCCTGTCTTAATCGCTTCTGTAAGTCTCCTCTGTATAAAGGCCATAAGGAAACCCCTTATGGCCTTTCACTTTTTGTACCCACTCCTTAAGAAGAAATCGCCGGTTGGATCCCCAAATCCCCAGTTTCACATCTTCTCCCATATTGGTGTTTATCCGGGAATCTCTGCTCGGTACTTGCCTTTTTGAACAAACCTATGCGATATTGCCCAAGTCGTTGACTTATCCCAAAACAGGAGTCTGAAATGGAACAACGAAAGCTGAAAATTATTGAAAAAATGGAAGAAAAAAAGATGAGCGTTGCAACCGTTGCTGACACCATTTCCTTTAATCCCATGATACTTGGACTCTATCTTATAAAGGACGCCTATCCTATGCCCACAAGGCTCCTCGACAAGCTCGAAGGTGCTCTGGCGGCCTGATTTTCCGATTCCATTGGAGTCAAATCATGAGCATAAAGATGCCTTTGAAGTTTGTTGGAAGCTACAAAGTCATCACCCGCCAGGGCGGGGCGGAGAAGCAGGAGGTTTGCCAAAAGCTTACCATGGCGCCCCTGGCGCCCCACGAGCAAGGGGCCGCGGGCAAAGAAAATCCACCCACGCACCGGATAACATTCTTTTGCTTTGGTTGCAGGAGAGTCCTGGAAGGCAAGATAAAGGAGAACCTGGAAGACAGAGTCGTTTTTCAGGTCGATGAGCGTGAATATGAGTTCCGTCCGTCTGCTGTCTAGAAAGGACTTTGCGGTTCTGCGCTTCGTTTAGCCCACCACCCTAGAGATCTTTTCATGGTCAAGGGTGTCCCAAAAGGACGTTAGTTACTGCGGTGATCGCGAACTGATGCAAATCGCCTCGCAGTGGCGCAATACGCCTCATCCTTTTAACATACCGATATCTATTAATATTTTTTCAAAACAAGAGGCCCTGGATAATTACTGGCGCAATATGCGCCTTTTTCATTCTGCCCAGCGCATGGCATTATTCGTCGCACCTTGATGTCATATATTAAAAATATCCATCATTTCAATCAGTTGCATAATTCCACTAAAATAAATGACCCTTTGGCTTGAATCCTGCTCTATCACAATGAAAACACAATTGCATGAGTTCGGTGAGGGAAGTTTTTTCAAGGCCGTTTCCACCATAGCTGGAGCAGAAGGAGAGTAATTATGGACACCAAAGACCGTAAGAAAACAATGCAACCCGTTATCTTTGCGATGGGAAACGACCAGTGCGTATGGGGTCGGGCGGGGGTGATAAAACCAACCAAGTGCGTAAATGCATTCGACTGTCTGGGTTGCACCCTCGATCAGCGTGTCGTTAGCAATTTTGATGAGCAGCGTAAAGCCAGCGGCCAGTCAGACAAAAGGCCGCCGAGAATGCTGCTGATGATGAGCAAGGGCAAGTGCCGCCACATGTTGAGCGGCCGTATTCCCTACGGTTCCTGCTCGTATGCATATGATTGCGTGAGGTGTCCATTCGACCAGATGATCGAGGACACGAGCTACCTGCCCAATCTAAGGCGCCCGGAAGTGGAAAAGGCATCCGGCTTCGACGTTGCGCGAAATTACTACTATCACCACGGCCATACATGGGCTCGAGTCGAATACGGCGGGCGGGTGCGCGTGGGCCTCGACGATTTCGGTCTCAGGCTTCTGGGACCTCAGGACGAGATACAGATGCCCAGTCTCGGGTCCACCGTGGGTCAAAGTCGTCCGGCCGCTGTGTTGAAGCGTTCCGGTAAGGAAGCTGCGAGCCTTTGCCCGGTGGATGGCCAGGTAGTGGCAACCAATCATAACCTTATGAAAAAAGCGACCACGGCAAATGATGCGCCATACGCTGAAGGGTGGCTTATGGTAATCCAGCCCAAGTCCCTGCGCAATAATCTCAAAAATCTGTTTTTCGACTCTGAGGGCATGGCCTGGATCGACGATGAGGCCTCACGTCTGGGCGGCCTGTTGTCGGGCATTACCGGTTATCCAACGATGCCAACCGGTGGTGAGGCGCTCAAGGATATATATGGAACGGTTCCGGAGATCGGATGGGACCGGCTGGTGCGTGAATTCATGCAATGATCCGAAGAGTTATGAGTTATAAGTTTTGAGTTAACTCAAGGGCTGACCTCATGAAGGGGTCAGCCCTTTGAGTTATGAGTCACCAGTTTTGAATTACTCAAAACTAACGACTAACCATTCAAAGCTTTTCAGGTCCGGCCGAAGATATTCTTGAGGCTTCTGGAGATTTCATACTTGCACGAATTGCAAAATCTGGAAGGCAGACCATCGAGTTTCTCGATGTTGCTCACGAAAGTCATCAGGCAATCCGGAGTCCGGCAATGCCCGATGCCCAGCAGATGCCCGGTTTCATGAAGGCCAATCTTGGCGGCCCGCAGATATGTGCGTGCCGAATCTTTATCCACAAGCCGATGAAGAGAGATTACGGCAGCCTTGCCGCCAAGCTGAGATTCGCCGAATACGAATTTAAGAATCGGTGTGCACAGGTCGCACTTAACGATTCCCAGCTTGAATCGTGCTCCATCATCGATTGACTCGAGCGCCTTGATTATTTGTCCCGCCGCATATTGGCTTCGCAGGGGAAGGTAGGCATACTCGGGCTCCGGGTGTGACGGCAAGCTGGCAGCATTGAGGCCGATCAATGTCTGCAGGTTTGCCGCAACGACCGAAACGGCCAGCGCATCCACCCAGCCGATGGGAATAATATCTATGTGACTTTTCTCGGACGTTCCGCGTCGGTCGCGCGTCAATTGAGGTTACCTCTATTGGGGATAAACGACCCCTGGTGATTCCTGCGGCTCCTTCGGCAGCGGGGGCCCGGAGTTTCGCATCAGCAGCGGCCAAGTTGATACCGCTTCATTTTCCGCATCAGTGTGCTCCGGTCAATTCCCAGCCGCTTGGACGCCCGGAGGATATTGCCGTTACAGGATTCCAGGGTGGCTTTTATCTGGTTGATTTCAAGTTCGTGCAGCGTCATCGACCCCAGTGAAGCTACATCGGCGCGCGGATTCACGAAGGTCAGTTCTTCGGCCCCGATCATCCTGCCCCTCGAAATGACCACGGCCCGTTCCACCACGTTTCGAAGCTCCCGGATATTGCCGGGCCAATGGTACGAAGTCAAAAGATCCAGCGCCTTCTGCGTAAAACCACCCAGGGATTTTCCGGTTTCTTCGTTGTAGCGCTTGAGAAAGTGATCGGCGAGTACTGGGATGTCATCCAATCTCTCGCGCAAGGGCGGAACGTCTATGGTGATCACGTTGATGCGATAGTAGAAGTCGTCCCTGAATTGATTTTCTTTTATCAGAGAAAGCAGGTCTCGGTGGGTCGCGCTGATGAGCCGAAAATCCGACTCAATGGGCTGGCTGCCTCCTAACCTGAGGAAACTTTTCTCTTCCAGCGCACGAAGAAGGCTCACCTGCATTTTAGGGGAAATCTCGCCGACTTCATCAAGCAGAAGCGTGCCGTTGTGAGCCATCTCCAAGCGTCCGCGCCTGGCTTTGACAGCACCGGTAAAAGCCCCCCTCTCGTGGCCGAACAGTTCGCTTTCCAGCAGGGACTCGGACAACGAGCCGCAATTAACTGCCAGGAATGGACCACAAGACCGATCGCTTCTAAAATGAATGGCTTTGGCGACCATGTCCTTACCCACCCCAGTTTCTCCGGTAATCAAAATGGGTGCGGACGAAGGGGCAACTTCCTCGATCTTCGCGAAAATGGCCCGCATTGCGTTGGAGTGGGCGATAAAGACATCGAAAAAGCCATCGTGACGTTCGCTCAACAGTTCCTTGAGGGCAATGTTTTCCTCGCGGAGTGCCTTATTGGCAAGAATGCGCTCCATAAACAACGACAGCTCATCAGGATCAAAAGGCTTGCAGAAATAGTCCGTGGCCCCCAGCTTCATGGCATCGACGGCCGTTTGCACGGTTCCGTGAGCAGTCATCATGACCACTACGGCATTCGGCTGGAGTTCCTTCAGTCGAGAAAGAAAGCCGATTCCATCCATGCCCGGCATTTTGATGTCCACCAGATAGATGTCGGCGGGAAAAACCTCGACAAGTTTCAGCGCCGCCTCGCCGGACAATGCCGTTTCCACCTGATAGCCGTCCCTGACAAACCAAGCCTGGAGAGACTCGCAGATCATCTCTTCGTCGTCCACAATCATGATGCGTGTCGAAAATTTCATACCGAGGCTTCTCCTCCCTCCCTCGAAGTGCTCGATTCATCCGCCAGGGGCAGGTCCTGCTTCAACGCGGTGGAAACCTTGCCCGGAGCATGGCCGACATCCCAGCCTTCCACCGGGTTCCGAGGCAGCTTAATTCTGAACGTCGTGCCTTTGCCGGGCTCACTTTCGACCTCCACGTCTCCATGATGTTCCCGTATGATGCCGTAGACCATGGGCAAGCCGAGGCCGCTGCCTTTCCCATCGGTTTTGGTAGAGTAAAAGGGTTCGAAAATCCGCGGCAGTACTTCAGGATCAATGCCACACCCTGTGTCGGTTACCGCCAGGTGGATTAGATCGGCGCTCTCGTCGATTTCGCCGGAGATGGTTAAGGTCCCTCCGTGCGGCATTGCGTCAATAGCGTTGAATATCAGGTTCAAAAGGCACTGTTGAATCTGAGCGTAATCTCCGCAAGCGGTGCAAGGACCCGACGGGAAATGGACATTGCATCGGATATTGGCAAGCTCAAGCTGATGCTCGGTCAGGAGCAGAATTGTATCGACCAGTTCACGAATCTCTATAACCTTTGCTTCCACGCTTTTTGGCCGGGCGAAGGTCAGCAGGTTCTTGACAATAGCCCCGCAGCGCATAGCTTCCCGAAAAGAAAGGTCCATATATCGAGCCACATTCGACATCTCAACATCGGACGGCCCGCTCTGCCCGGTCTTGGACTGCAGAATGCTCTGGACAAGCCTGTTGAAGGTCACGATGCTCGTGATCGGGTTGTTGATTTCGTGGCAAACCGAAGCAACGAGCCGCCCCAGAGAGCTGAGCCGATCTTCCTGAGCCAAACGGGCAAAATCTCTTTTGAGCGCCATGGTGCGCTCTTCGATCTTCTTGCCCAAATCCTTAGTAATGTCCCGGATTGTAAGCACGAACTGGGATACATCCCCACGCCGGTCGAAAATTGGGTATGCGGTAGCCTGGCGATACTGTAAAATATTGTTCACATCGTCAAGTTCATATATCGCACGGGCCGGCTTGCCGGTCCTCAGGGCTTCTTCAGCGACACAGAACGCTGAAGGAAACTTGCACGGACTTGATGCCCGAAACAGCACGTTGAAACAATGTTTGCCAATGATCGCGTCCTTGTTTGCACTGCCGGTGATCTGGATCGATTGGTTGCAGTCTGTAATGACAAATTTCCTGTTGATGACAAGAACACCATCCGGCGAGGCCTCCAGCAAGGCGGAGGCCAGCGGATTCTCGGCATAGCCCTTTGCCATTTCAATCAAACCCATGGAAGCCTGCCGGTCCAGTAAACCCACGGTGGGCCGTTTCTGCCTGATAAAGTCTGATAAAATGCGCTCGTCTCCTGTGCACTCCAGGATCAGGTCCAGGCTCTCTATTTTAAGGAGATCCAGAGGGTTGTCGAATACTTTTATCCCCGATTCTTCCACGTCTTCGTGGCCCAAGACAGATTTTTCAGCATCAACGACAACGACCGACACCAATCGCAGGCCCGAGGCTTGGATGGCGGACAGATTCTGCATAATAGTCTGCAAACAGGACTCGCCGACTACCATGCCTATGTTGAATTTATGGATATGGGAGGAAGCAGGAGAACTCATGACTCATGCCCTTCTATGATGGAGCCCATTGGGTTCGCAGGTCAAAAAACCTGGCGCCCTCCTTTGAGTCGATCAGACCCACGGAAGCCTGAAGCGCGACGAGTATGGACTTGATGGAGAGCCCTAGTATGATGATATAGATATTTTTCAGACAGGTCAATACTCGGCAGACAACTCCGCAGGCAACCCGCCAGTTGATTGAAGGTGGATTCCGGGCTGTCCTTACACAAATGCTTGGCCACCACATTGCATCACCCGCAAATGGTTATCCACCATTTCATGCGCATCGCCAGGCTCGATATGATCCGCTCGGACCAAACCCCAACCCGGTAAGAACGCGGCAGGCTAAACTCGATCGTGACAGGCGGTCCACGCATGATCGCACGGACGCTTTCGGCGCTCGGGGTTGCCCAAAAATGCACAATGCGTGCGGATAATCACTGCCGCCAAAGTGGAGACCTGCGTTTTAAAAAGTCCCCTCAGTCCAAACAAATCATGTAGTTACAATATATTAGCCAATCTCGATCTATACTGGCGGAAATTATCTAGTGTGTGAAATGTTTTACTTGACATTTCCCAACGCCTACTTTTTAATGGATGGCCAAGGAAGAAAGCCTCCGCTCTTTCAAAAACTATCTCTGTGCGTATCAACCTGAAGATGAAGAGATCAGGTGCAATCATTGTTCGCGTTCGCAGAGGTGCCTAGACCTCTGATGTGAATTGCCCCGGGCTTTGCGTGAAAAGCCGACGGGGCGGCGATCTAGCCGGATGAGGCCCTTGTTGCCTGGTTCACATTTCCCATTCTATTCAAACGCTGTTTCAGATTTCCAAGATTGACCAAATTCACAAGGAGATAGGGTTATGACTGATGGAATGATGGCGATCGCCATCTTGCTACCGGTAGTGGCTGGCTTCCTCATCCTCGCAATTCACAATTATTTTGCGCGAGGGGTCGTTGTTGTTGCAACGGCTGTTGTGCTCATCGCAAACAGCCTCCTATTCGCCGCAAAAGGGCCCCTGACCTATACTCCCCCTGCAGGCTTCGATTGGGGCACGCTCATTTCGGTCCTGGACTATGCCATTCTGGTCCTCTACCTCGTTCTGGGCCTTAAATTACGCAACCGTCTGGTCCTGATTTTCTCCGCGACCCAGATTATACCGATTGTCTACTTTGAATTTTTTATGAAGGCCCATGTGGATTTGAGACCGGCTTTCGTGGTCGATCATCTGTCCATAGTGATGACTTTGATCATTTCCATAATCGGTTCTCTTATCTGTGTCTACGCCATCAGGTACATGCGTGACCATGAGCAGCATGCTCATGTCGATAAGTCGAGGCAGTCCAGGTTTCTGTTCTGGCTTGTTTTGTTCCTTGGGGCCATGAACGGCCTGGTCTTCGCCAACAACCTTTTCTGGCTCTACTTTTTCTGGGAAGTCACCACACTGTGTTCCTTCATGTTGATTTCGCATGACAAGACACAGATAGCCCTGGAAAATGCCGCGCGGGCACTTTGGATGAATTCCACCGGTGGAACGGCATTCATCCTGGCCATCATTTATCTTTATGCGACTCAAGGGGGTGCTTCGGCCCTTTCGGTTCAAAACATCATTGGAGGAGGCATGCATAGTGCTGCCATGCTCCTGCCCGTAGCTCTTCTTTGCTTCACCGGGTGCACCAAGGCTGCGCAAATGCCTTTCCAATCCTGGCTTCTTGGAGCAATGGTTGCGCCCACGCCGGTTTCAGCACTGCTCCATTCCAGCACCATGGTTAAAGCAGGGGTGTACCTGGTGCTCAGGCTTGCCCCCGCTTATGCCGGAACTCTGGTGAGCACCGCCATAGCCATAGTCGGGGCGTTCACCTTTTTTGCCACCTCCGCGCTGGCAATAAGCCAGACAACAGGTAAGCGGGTCCTCGCCTACTCGACAATTGCCAACCTGGGCCTGATCATAGCCTGTGCCGGCATAAACACCCCGTTGTCAATAGCCGCAGCGATTCTGCTCATTATTTTTCACGCCATTTCCAAAGGTATGCTGTTCCTCTGCGCCGGGACGATCGAGCACCAGATCTGGAGCCGCGAGATCGAAGACATGGAGGGCCTCGCCTCCAAAGCCCCCCTTGTCACCCTCATTACCGCAGTGGGGATGCTGTCCATGTTCCTGCCTCCCTTCGGAATGGTGCTTGGTAAATGGATAGCCCTCGAAGCGGCCTACAAGGTTCCCCTGGCGGCAGTTTTGTTTGTACTGGCAAGCGCTTTGACCATCGTTTTCTGGACAAAATGGCTGGGAAGGCTTCTGCAAGTCGTACCCAAATTGGGATGGCCGCTCGAAAAGCTTTCCCCCAGCTACTCGGTTCCCTTGTGGACTTTATTCGTAGGTATTTTTGTCGTCGGTTTCGGGATCGGGCCTATTTATCATCACTTCATCGCATCAGCCACCGGCGATGTCATCGCCGGTAACAGCATGATCGGTTCGGGCTGGGCTAACATCGTGTTGACAGGCTCTTCAGCAGTGCAGACAGGGGCTGGGGCCCGGGGATCTTTCCCCGTGTGGGCGCTCTACCTGGTATTAGGTGTTGCCTTGTTCCTGCCCATGTTGTTCTTCGGATTGAAGCCCACCCAGTTGCGGCAGGTCTATTTGTGCGGCGAACAAACAGGCGGCACCGATACGGATGAATGGTGCGCTGAATGCGATATTAAGACCAAATTCATACTGGGCGGCTACTACTTCCAGGCAACACTCGGCGAAAAAACCTTGAATCCCTGGGTAAATTCAGTAGCCATTTTTCTTCTGGCCATCATGATTGCATGCGGGGTGATCTCGAAATGAATCAGTTCATAGTAGTCATCGCAACAATAGTTCTTGCTCCCATTGTCGGCGGCCTGCTTTTCGGGATCGACCGAAGGATTACTGCAAGGTTGCAAGGTCGATTCGGTCCCCCTATTTTGCAGCCTTTCTATGATATCTTAAAGCTCCTGGGCAAAGATAGCATAGCGGTGAGCAAAATGCAGTTCGTGTGGATTTACGCGTATCTGGTTTTGATGATCGCGAGCCTGCTCTGTCTCGTTCTGCAGTCCGATTTTCTCGTGCTTGTCTTCCTGCTGGGGTTTGCCGGTGTTTCATTGGTTCTGGGAGGGTTCAGCACCAAGTCTCCTTACTCCCATTTCGGGGCCAACAGGGAGCTGCTTCAGATATTGGCCTACGAACCCGTGCTCCTGCTTCTCGCAATAGCGATTTATGCGCAAAACGGGACCTTTCTCATAAGCGAGATCGTTATCCACGAGCAACCTCTGCTCATGTCTTTGTGGCCTTTGTTTATCGCGGTCCTGTATGTCTTGACCATAAAGATGCGCAAATCTCCGTTTGATATTTCCACCTCGCATCACGCACACCAGGAGATAGTAAAGGGAATTACCACCGAATATTCCGGTCCTTTTTTGGCTCTCTATCATCTGGCGGAATGGTATGAAATCGTGCTGGTGCTGGGCATAATAGCTCTGTTTTGGGCTAATCCCCTTTGGATAGGCCTATTGATAGCGTTTGCCGCGTTCCTGCTCGAACTTGTAGTCGATAACATTGCGGCCAGAATGACAGCGCGGTGGATGGTGCGTCTTAGTTGGTCGGTTGGATTGACTCTCGGAATCCTCAATGTTGCTTATCTCTATATCATAAAGGGGGTATTTTAAGACAAATGGGTTTGATAAAAAAATCTCGCGCGAAATCACCATGGATCATGCACTTCGATAACAGCTCCTGTAATGGCTGTGACATCGAGGTGCTCGCTTGTCTGACTCCTCTCTATGACGTGGAACGCTTCGGCATTGTCAACATGGGCAACCCAAAGCATGCCGATGTCCTGCTGATCACCGGACCCGTGAACAGGCGTACGGCGCGCGTGCTCAAGAATCTCTATGAGCAGGTCGCCAACCCTAAAATGGTTATTGCCGTTGGGACCTGTGCCTCTTCAGGAGGAGTGTTCCATAACTGCTATAACGTCCTTGGCGGCGTTGATAAAGTAATACCTGTAGATGTTTACATTCCGGGATGTGCAGCACGTCCGGAAGCAATTATCGATGGAGTTGTGATGGCGCTCCAGAGCCTTACCGAGCAGCGCCATCTTTGGGTGACCTGCCCTCATTGTCAAACAGAACACGAGGTAACGGACCAGCGATGGAGAATCTAATCAAAATAGACAAGAGCGCAATAGTGAGCGAAGGCAGGGAATTGCTTGCTGCCGGAGCCAAGTTTGTTACTGCCGTATGTAATGATCTGGATGCAGAGATGGAGGTGACTTATTTCTTCAGCTCAAACAGAGGCACGGAAATGAAGGGCCTGCGGTGTACGGTTGCCAAAGGTGAGGAAGTCCCCAGTTTGACGGGGGAAACTCTTGCCGTGGTGCTGATTGAAAATGAACTGCAGGAACTCTTCGGCCTGAAGGTCAAAGGCATCGCCATCGATTACGGCGGACATATGCTTTTAGCACACGACAGTCCCACCACGCCTATGTTGAAAGAAAAGAAGGCTGAGCCGAAAGGAGAGCAGAACTAATGGCTACGCGTACTGTAGTCCCCTTTGGCCCCCAGCATCCGGTGCTTCCCGAACCCATACAGTTGCGACTCACCTATGAAGATGAGAAGGTGGTGGAGGTTACCCCGGTTATCGGCTACGGCCATCGAGGCATAGAGAAGGCTTGCGAATTAAATGAATATAGCAAAAATATTTACCTCTGCGAGCGCGTTTGCGGGATCTGCAGCTATCAACACAGCGCAACCGTGGTTGAGGTAATGGAAAGGTTGTGGCCGATCGACCTGACCCCCAGGATCAATTACCTGCGCACCATCTGGTCTGAAATGGCCCGTACCCACAGCCACCTCCTCTGGCTTGGATTGCTGGCCGATGCGTTCGGCTTCGAGAGCATGTTCATGCAGTTCTGGCGCATAAGGGAAAAAGTGCTCGATCTTCTTGAACATACTACCGGGCACAGGGTTATCCAGTCTGTCAACATCGTTGGCGGCGTGCGGCGGGATATCGATGAATTGCAAAAAAGAATGATTGCCAATGTTCTTGCGGAGGTCCGCAAAGAAAGCCAATCCTTGATAAAGGCGCTTATACACGACTACACGGTCAAAAAGAGAACTGTTGGGGTAGGGGTTCTCACCAAAGAGCAGGCTGTTTCACTTGGCTGCGTAGGTCCAACGCTCAGGGCAAGCGGGGTGTCCGAAGATGTCCGCTTGACCAAATACCATGCATACGGGGAATTGAATTTCGAACCTATAGTGGAAAGCTCCGGGGACTGTTATGCCCGTGCGGCGGTCCGAGCCAGGGAACTCTTACAGTCAATCGATCTGCAGTTGGAGGCCCTGTCAAAATTGCCGGAAGGTGAAATAGCTGTAAAGGTAAAAGGCAATCCTCCGCCAAATGAAGCGGTCATGCGCACGGAAGCCCCACGGGGAGAGCTCTTTTACTATGCGAAAGGAAACGGCACACGCAAATTGGAACGCATGAAGATACGCACGCCGACCTATGCCAACCTTCCAGCGGTCTTGGTCCTGTTGCCGGGTTGCCAGTTGGCTGATGTGCCGGTTAATGTCCTCTCCATTGATCCATGCATCTCTTGTACGGAGAGATAAGAAACCAAAAGGAGCATATGAACCAATGCCTGTGATGCTACCTACCGTCCTGAGGAATTTGTTGGATGGTCCGGCAACGAGGCTCTACCCTATGCAGGTGCGAGAGCCTTTCCAAAACGCCAGAGGCCACGTTGTCTTTAATGATGAGAAGTGTACGCTTTGTAGTGTGTGCGCTCTCCGATGTCCCGCCGATGCGATTTCTATCGATAAGGAAAGCAGGACGCTGAGCTTTCATCCCGCTCGCTGCATAGTGTGCGAAGTCTGTGTCCTCGGCTGTCCCAGCGATGCAATCACCTTGATTTCCAAATGGCGTACACCTTTTTCCAGAAAGCCGGTGGAGGTTCATGAGGCACGAGGGAAAAAGCCTCGTACGCCAATGTAAAAAAACCAAAAGGACCGTTGCGTTTCCTCCTGGAACCGCTGCACTTTCCGTCCGGGGGGTTTTTCGCTTTGAGCCGCTGCTTTGTAGATTTGCTTTAAGGCCTTGCTGCCCGCCACCCTTTAGTAATAAAAAGGGCAGCAAGGCCAGTTTCGTTGCTTGGGGGAGATTTTTGAACCTGTAAAAACCATGCTTACGCCGCGCTATTCCTCGTAGCTGTAGACTGCGCTGCAAAAAATTAAATCGTTTTCTGACTGAAAATAGGCCAATTTGGGGAGAATCTTATTTCTTCTGGGGTGGTACCATTTATATTTGACCCACCCGCTGCCTTTAGCTTTGGCATCCTCCACAATCTCTTTGTTAAATGTCTTGCCGTCGGAATCCTTAACGCCAAGAAAATCCAGTCCAACGAATTTGTCGTTGACCCCGTGCGCGAGCATTATACCGGCAGGGCTCAAAACAAAAACATAAAGATCGCCCTGAACAAACATTCCGTTGGAATTGGAAAACTCAGCCAAAGCAACGTCTTTGCCAACCAACCTGTAAAAGTCTATGGCCTGTTCCACCCAGTATTTCGCATACTCCTCGGGTCTCTCGTACATTTAATTCTCCTTTGATAAAGGATGCTAACTTTGGTCTGCGGATGAATCAGAGCCCGTATCGATGCTGGTTTAGTCCCGGCGGCTATTCATCCGTTGCAGGCACAATCGATCCGACTTATTTAAAGCTTTATTTCACATGGCCGGCCCTTTGTCAAGGGTATCAAGTGAATACACTCATTTACACGGGAGCAAAAAACCCTTAAACAGGTAATTGATCGATACACAAATACTAAAAAGGCGGCAATTGATGGCTATAATAGCGATCGTTGGAAGAACGAACGTCGGCAAATCCACTCTTTTCAACAGGATAAGCAAAAGCAGCAAAGCCCTGGTCGATGACTTGCCGGGAGTCACCAGGGACAGGAATTATGCCCGGGGAGTGTGGGACGAAAAAAGCTTCACCCTTGTTGATACGGGGGGGTTCATCATCAAGGACGATTGCCTTTTCGACCAGAGCACACGCGAGCAAATCTTCCACGCCCTGCAGGAAGCCGACATGCTTCTTTTCGTGGCAGACGGCAAAACGGGGCTGCATCCGGAGGACTCCGCCCTTCTCAACCTGCTGCGCCGTACCTCAAAGCCTATTTTCTTTGCGGTAAACAAAATAGACGGCCCGGAGCAGCAGGGTCCTTTGGCCGATTTTTACGCCCTCGGGGTCCAGGACATCTACCCAATCAGCGCGGCACACGGGTTTGGGGTCGGTGAGCTTGTCTCCGATATGGTCAAGCTTATCCCTGAACCCGACAGCCTGGAAGCCGGTGAAGAAGCTGAGGTGTCGGAAATTCGTATATCCATTCTCGGCCGACCCAATGTAGGGAAATCGACCCTGGTGAACCGAATTCTCGGCACCCCGCGCGTCATTGTCAGCCCAATTCCCGGAACTACGCGAGACGCGGTTGATACGCTCTTTGAGCGCGACGCCCGCAAATACCTGTTAATAGATACGGCGGGCATAAGGAAAAAGGGGAAAACGAAGGAAAAACTTGAGAAGTTAAGCATAATCAAGGCGCTTCAAAGCATTGACAAAAGCCACATCTGCGTTCTGTTGATCGACGCCTCCGAAGGCGTGGCCGACCAGGACCTCCACATCGCGGGCTATATTCAGGAACGCTATAGGGCGTGCATCGTCGGGGTAAACAAATGGGACGTCTTCGACTCAAACCCAAAGACACGCAAAAATTTTCTGGAAGATTTGAAGTGGCGTTTCCGCTTCATGCCCTTCGCCCCGATCCTGACTTTTTCGGCCCTCACCGGCAAAGGCACGCAAAAAGTCCTCCCGACGGTCCACGAGGTTTTCGGGCAATACAACAGCCGAATTACAACCGGCATCCTCAACAGGGCGCTCCAGGAAGCTGTCAGCGCACATGAGCCTCCGATAGTACGCGGCCGCAGGCTCAAGTTTTTTTACGGAACACAGGCCGGGACCCGCCCCCCAATGTTCGTTCTGTTTTGCAACTACCCCAACAGCATTCACTTTTCCTACGAGCGATTCTTGCTAAACAGGTTCAGAGAAAGCTTCGGGCTGGATAAAACACCATTGCGGCTCGTATTTCGAGGCAGGACACAAAGGGACAAAAAAGAATAGCATGGAGCAAGAAGCGAGTAGCAAGAAGAAGGGAGCCAAAGCTTCACGCTTCCTGCTGCCCGCTTCACGCTTAATGCAAACTGCTATATTTTCCAGCAAACACTGACTGTTGTTCCGATTTTCCGAATGGATTCAATCTCAAATTCTCCCCCGGACAGCTCCGCTCGCTCACGCATGGATCTAAGGCCGAATTTGGAGCCCTGTCCCTTTGAGGCGGCTGCGGCCCGATCGAACCCCACCCCGTCATCTCTGACGCGCAATACAATACATCCATCTTCGAGTGAAAGACCCAGACATATTTTCCGGGCCCGGCTATGCTTGGCCGAATTGTTCATAGCCTCCTGGATGATTCGAAATATGATGATTTTCAGGTTTTCCGGGACTTGAGATTCTTCAAGCCTGATATCTTTTTCAACCGGGATACCGGTGTAAATGCACTCAAACCCTCTGCAAAACCACCCTATAGTGGCTATTATTCCAAAATCGTCGAGCAACGAGGGCCGAAGGTCCGTCATGATGCGCCTGGACTCATCAATCGCCTGCTCCATTGCCCTTGACAGTGTCATGAAGCTTTCCCGGACCTCAGGATTCTCAGTGAGCCTCGCCGCCGCGTTCTCCACGCAAAACTTGACGGCGCTGAGCGATGAGCCGATGCTGTCGTGTATCTCCCTTGCGATCCTCTTTCGCTCGTCTTCCTGGGCGCGAAGTAGCTGTGAAGCAAGAACTTTCAGCTCTTCCCTGGATTCTCTCAGCTCCATAAGGGTTTGTGCAAGCTCTTGAGTCCTTTGCTGAACGCGCAATTCCAGATTGTCACGGGCGATCCTTAGTTCTTCCTGGATACGCTTCAATTCGCTTATATCTCTCCAGGCGGCCACCGCGCCTGTTACATTCTCTAAACTATCCCTAATGGGACCCGCGCTAACGAGTACGGGAATGTTGTCTTCAGAGCGCACCTTAACAGAGTGCTCCTGGTCTGAGACGACCTTTCCACGCAGAGCGGCGTCCCTTATCGGCTCCAGCAAACCGGAGCTCTCAGGCCACAGGTCCGCCACGGACAAATCCAGATCGGTGAGCGACTGGGTGCGTTTTTGTTCCACACCGGCGAGGCCGACCATGTCAACAGCGTACCTGCTTAGCGCCTGCACCTGCAGACCCGGGGAATCGACAAGGACTATGCCCACCGGAATGTGTTCGAGCAGGGCTTCCAGGATCGCCTGGCGCCCTTCGGCCTCGCGCGCCCGCCTCTCGGCGTCGGCCCGCGCTTCCGCGTGCTGAATGGTTCTTTGCCTGACAAGTTCCTCGAGGTTGCTCTTGTGCTGCTTTAGCTCTTCCTGGATCCGCTTGCTCATTATGGCGTAACGGATGGAACGTTCCAGAATGGGGACCGTAAATTCGCCCTTCGCCAGGTAATCGGAAGCACCCGCTTCCATGGCCTTCAGATCGATCTCATAGTTCCCGTGCGCCGTCAGGAAGATGATAGGCGCCTTGCAGCCGCCCTCAACGGCTTTCTCCAAAAGACCAAGACCCGTATGGGCTCCGATAAAATAATCAAGAAGAAATACGTCGTACTCTCCCGTGCAAATTGCCTCCAGCCCCGCTTCATATGTATTGACCCAGGCAACTTTGAATTTAGTATTCTCCGCCTCGGCAAGCATATCGGCAATTAAGAGAAAATCCTCTTGGTCATCATCGATCAGCAGTACGCTAACCTGATCTGTCATCCCGGCTCCTGCGTCAAAAGTTTCCCACTTCTTATATACGAATCGCTCCTGGATTACAATCCTTGCATGGCCCCTGCTTAAATTCCCCTGCCCCAATCAAAGCTTAGTGCAGGCCCACATGGAGCCACCTGCCTCCATTTGTGCATAAGTAGAAGTAAGACACGCTACTTAAACCCGTAAAACTCATGAAAATGGTGTACGGGTCCATGTCCCCGGCCAAGGGGCAGTCCCCCTGCAATGGCTCCCGCGACGTAGGTTTTTGCCCCTCCGACAGCATCCTCCACTGTTGACCCCTTCGCTAGAAATGCCGCTATGGCCGAAGCAAACGTACAGCCCGTACCATGAGTATGGGGTGTACGATACCGGGGTCCGAGGTATTCACGAAAATTTCGGCCGTCGTAGAGCAGGTCAACCGGGTTTCCCTGCAGGTGGCCTCCTTTAATGACCACATATTTAGGCCCCAACTGCCTTAGTTTCACGGCAGCGCGCTTCATATCCTCAGCACATACGACCCGCATGCCCGTCAGCGTCTCCGCCTCATGCAGATTCGGCGTGATTACTAATGCTATCGGGAAAAGTTGGGACACCAGGACCTCGATCGCATCTGCCTTCAAAAGCCTGTCTCCGCTCTTTGCAACCATTACCGGATCGACAACCACATTTTGGAGATCGAGGTCCTTCAGATCGAAGCAGACCCTCGATATGATCGCAGCACTGGAAAGCATACCCGTTTTCACGGCATCAGCTCCGATGTCCAAAATAACCGAGCGAATCTGCGATGAGACGAAATCAGCGTCTATTTCGATAATTCCGTCTACTCCAAGCGTGTTTTGAGATGTCAGGGCCGCTATGGCGCTCATGGCGTAAACACCTAAGGCCGAAAATGTCTTCAAGTCGGCCTGAATGCCGGCGCCCCCGCCCGAATCAGATCCTGCTATAGTGAGCGCTCTGGGTATTTTCATCTTTAAGAGACTCTATGGTTTCAACCAAAATGGTCCCACCCTTTCACCGACGGGACAATCCGCTTTCCATCGGCAAGCAGGACCCATACATCACCGGTTTCGCCTGTTATTCTCCCTATTTGCGTGCATGACGTCCCGGTCTTATCAAGCAACATTTTTTTAAGACCCCGAACAGCCTGCGGGCTGGAGGTGAACATGAGTTCATAGTCTTCGCCCCCCGAAAGGACCCATTCCAGCCAATCCGCACCAGCCCTTTGGGCCACTTCCAAAATTGCAGGGCTAACCGGAAGGCTTGCAGCCTCGATTTCAGCTCCCTTTCCGCTGGATTTGCAAACATGGTAAAGATCGCCAATAATTCCGTCACTTACGTCTATCATGGATGTGACCTGGCCGGAACGAGCGAGAAGTTGTCCCTCGGCCAGACGCGGCTGAGGGCACAGATGTCTTTCCAGAAGCTTCTGCCTGCACGCAGAACTCACAGCGAGGTCCGGCCGCAGGATCAGTTCCAGACCAGCCCTGGACTCTCCGGGGGAGCCGGTTAACAATATAGCGTCCCCGGCACGGGCCGTGCTCCTAAGTGTGAGCCTCTCAGGAGCGACCAACCCAAGGAGTGTGAAATCCACTACGATGAGAGATTCCATGCGGCTCAAATTCCCACCCGTAATAGATGCGCCCGCCAGTGCCGCCTGCTCTCGCATACCGCGATACAACTCTTCAACATATCCGACTTCGGTGCTCCCGGGAATCGCAAGCGAGACGAGCGCCCAGCGCGGATCGCCTCCCATTGCGGCTATATCGCTCACATTTATCGCTGCCGCTTTGCGCCCCAACTGATACGGGGTTGTGGCCTCGCGGGTGAAATGCACACCCTCAACCTGAATATCGCAGGTCGCGAGCAGGTATTCCGGCCCGGAGGCATCGAGTACGGCCACATCGTCCCCAATTCCTCTGACCACCCCGGCCGCGTGCTCCGCAAGCATGCCCGATATACGGCCGAGCAGCCCGAACTCTCCGATTTCCCTGACCAGCACCCTATTTCTCCCATACTTTCTCATAAGTTTTCACCCTTACAAATATACTGCATAATAAGGGAGTGCCCTATTCTTTTTTGGACGGACCCACTTATCGAATGCATTAGAAATCACAATGCACAGATACGGTAAGCTCACCTGCCCGTTCATCCGGGACCGCCATAATTTGGAATCGCGGTTATTGACTCCGGTCGTCTCTCGCGATTATATTAAGCGGCCAAAATCTATCCGTCGGCCCTTGCACTGACGCAAAGCGTAGTATTATTCACCCACGGATGGCAGATCGCCCTGTGGGTAATTTTTTGATGAGGAGAACGAAATGAAAAAAGCTGGGTTAATAGCTTCAGCACTGTTAATTTTTGTATTTTTAGGCGCCTATGGCTTTTACTTGTCCTCCGCTGCCGACAAGACATCCGAGAAAGCCGCCGGAAATGATGCCGCAGCCACTAAACAAAATGAAGCAAACAATGCCGCAATAGTCAATGGGAAGGCCATCCCGATGTCGGATTATCAGGCGGACATCGACCGGCTTCACCGGCAGATCGCCATGACCGGCCGCCAGCCTGACGCGAAAGAAATGCAGGCATTAGAGCAAAGAATTCTTGATGACCTCATCGCCCGCGCACTCCTCAAGCAGGAAACATTGAAGAAAGGAATCAAGGTCGATGATGCCGAGGTGAATGATCAACTGGATGCTGTGAAGAAGGGCACTACACCTGAAAATTTCGCTAACTCGCTTAAGCAGATGAATATGACCGAACCACAGTTGAAAGATTACTTCGCCTCTCGACAAGCCATTAAGAAATTGCTGGACACTGAGTTGGGATCGAAGATAGTGGTGACCCCTGAGGAAGTGAAGGCTTTCTATGATGGCAACCCCGACATATTTAAAACTCCCGAAATGGTCCGGGCAAGCCACATCCTCGTAAAAGTGGATGAAGCAGCCTCTGGCGAAGACAAGGCCAAAGCTCTGGAAAAGATCAAGGCCATTCAGAAACGCCTCCAGAGTGGCGAAGATTTCGCCAAGGTGGCTCAGGAGGTCTCTGATTGTCCGAGCAAGGATGATGGCGGCGACCTGAACTTTTTCCACAAGGGCCAGATGGTGCCCGCATTCGAAAAGGCCGCTTTTTCGCTGAAACCGGGCGAGACCAGCGATATCGTGGAAACTGAGTTCGGCTATCACATAATAAAGTTGACAGATAAGAAAGAACCGGGAACGATGTCCTTTGATGAAGTCAAGCCAAGGATCGAACAACAACTGAAGAATGAAAAAATGTCCCAGGAATACCATAAATATGTAGAAGCGTTAAAATCCAAAGCCAAAATAGAGATCTTTGTAAAATAATGGAAATCAGGTTCACCAGCGCGGACCGTAAGCAGATGAAAACCTTGGGCATCACTACGGCCAGGGTATTGGAGCAGATTGACATATTCAGACGCTCCGATTTTTTCGTCCGCCTCAAGAGACCGTGCACACTTGGTGACGGCGTTCGAAAAATCGACGATGCCGATTTAGGGCAATATATCCATCTGCACTCCTTGGCTGCCGGGCAGTGTCGGTTCATGAAATTCGTTCCTGCGTCCGGGGCGGCCACCCGGATGTTCCAGTCTCTGCTCCAGATTTTCTATCTTCCCCAATATCTGGAAAGCGATGAGCTGCAAAAGAGAATGGATCAGGGTGTTTCGATCGCGTGCGACTTCAAGCGTTTTGTCGATAACCTCGACAGGTTCCCTTTCGCACACAGCTTGAAAGAGGCCATGGCGTGCGAGGAATATATCCTCGATGAAATAGTCCGCAAGGGCCATTTCAGATTTCTGCTCGAATATCTCCTAACCGCAAAAGGTCTCAACTACAGCAATCTTCCCAAAGCCTTCCTCCTGTTTCACTCCTACCCCGAAGGACACAGGACGGCCTTCGAGGAGCAGCTTGCCGAGTCGGTAAGATACCTTGGGGCCAACAGCGGCAAGTGCAGCCTGCACTTCACCATATCCGAGGAACACGAGACAGGCTTTCAAGCTCTCAGGGAGGACGTTTGCCGCCGCTACGCGGATCGTTACTGCACAAGCTTTGATGTTTCCTTTTCCTTCCAGAAATCCTCGACGAATACTCTAGCCGTGGATATGGAGGGATTTCCTTTCCGCGACAGGCTCGGCCGGCTTCATTTCAGACCGGCCGGACACGGCGCTCTGATCGAAAACTTAAATGAGCTCAATGCCGATCTTATCTACATAAAAAACGTGGACAACGTCGTTCCCGACAGACTCAAAGAGACGGTTTGCTTCTGGAAGAAGGTGCTGGGCGGCCGTCTGGTCTCAATTCAGGACTCAATTCATTCGCTCTTGCGCCGAATGCACGGCCCGGAGTCTAGCCAGGCGGTCCGGGAGGCTGCAGGTTTTGCAGCGCGCGAACTTCTTTTAAGCTTTCCAGCAGGTTTTGAAATCTGGCCGGAAGACAAGAAGCGCTCTTTTCTCCTCAATATTTTGAACAGGCCCATTCGAGTCTGCGGCGTGGTCCCAAACGCAGGCGAACCTGGAGGAGCGCCCTTCTGGGTCGAGGATCAAAATGGAAACCTGTCGGTTCAGATAGTCGAAAAGGCTCAGGTGGATTTAAATTCCGCGCAACAGAGCGCCGTATGGAATTCAGCCACCCATTTCAACCCGGTCGATATCGTTTGCTGCGTGCGGGACTTTGAAGGAAAGCCTTACGATCTGAGAAAATTCGTCGATCCCAGGACGGTTATAATTACCAGGAAATCAATAGAGGGAACAGACATACATGCCCTCGAGCTTCCCGGACTCTGGAACGGCACCATGGCCCACTGGATAACCATATTCGTAGAAGTCCCTGCAGCCACCTTCAACCCTGTCAAATCAATCTTCGATCTTCTGCGGCCCGAGCATCAGCCGGATGCACCACACCTCACCGGTCTGAGATCTGACGGTTAGCACGGCAGCGCTCAGACTCACAATGGCTCGCAGACCCTGCTCTATCAATTCAGGACCTTCGTAAAAAAATCGACCCAGCGTTGATCGAAAGCCCTCTGGTTGTACCGCATGGCGTCCAATGACCCCTGTTTGGCCAGGGCATCGGCTTTCGCAGGGTTTCCCAAAGTATCGGCAACCCGGTCTATCAGGCCCTCGAAATCGGGATACCATGTTGTGGCACAATTGATTCCGTCTCTCATGTAATCTGCGCCGCCACAACCGTCGAAGCCCATTACCGTGCATCCACACGCCATTGCCTCCAGGGGCATGAGACCGAATCCTTCGAGAGGCGAAAGGACGAGAAAATAGCGGTACCTGGCCATATGTGCAACCACTTCCGGATGAGGGATATTATTGGGGAGGGTAAAAAGCTCATAGTGCAATTCGGGATGCTTTCTTCGCACTTCCGCGCCAAAGTGCAACAGCAGCAAATCGAAATAGTGTTTTCCGGCAGCCAGAATTCCTCTCTCTGACCTTTTGTCCCAATCTTCCCAGAAGGGAATCAGGTCGAGCTGAATGAAAGCAGGAATCACCTCAGCGCGGATATTGTAGATTTTGCGCACAAATTGAGAGACAATGGAAGAAACGCACACGTAATGATCGAAAAAGCCATCTATTACATCGAACGTATTAAAATGCTGTATATACATTATTTTCTTGCAGTTGCACCTCAGCCCGAACATGTGGTAGGAAAAACTGGGATTTGCAATCAGAATGTCTTCTCTTTCTATCTCCTTCAGCATCGATTGAATATCGATGGATTCAAATCTATAAGGATACCTGTAAAAAGATGTATCTGGGGTTTCATCGGCCACATTTGCGATCACGCACTCACAGCCGAAGGATTCATAAAGTATCCTGCCCAGATGATAGGCCATCAGCGTACCGCCATGGTTTATATAACCGCCCACAACATATGCTTTCATGCTGGTTACTCCAAGTGAGGGTACACGAGCACCGATCGATAATGGTCATATGGGCTTCTCCGCAAGTGGCCTAATCACCATCGGGGATTTTGGCTTGTTGCCCTTTCGGAAGTAATTTCTGTGGGGAACCAATCCTTATTCGGAACGAGCAGGAATGCTGTCCCACCCAAGTCTGGATTGAACTCATCACTCCGCTGCTCTTGGCCTTCTACAAATTCACGGCAAAACGAGGACACACCCTTACTCACATTCTAAGGCTGCTGCAACTCAACCTATTCAGTCGTAGAAATCTTTGGGAATTGTTCAATTCACTGCCAACAGTTCAAAATGAATATAGTGGCACACAGTTGTGCATAGATTCCAGATATTTATAGCCGGACAGCCATGCGCGGAGTCAAACCGCTGAGTGATTCCAAGCTATTCTTATGAGTCAGCCTTTCTTTCCTGGTGCTCTGTTTGCAAGCTATCACCTTCATCGGCAGGCTTCGAAGAAGAATAGCACCACGTCATGATATGAGCCAAGCTGCACCATTGATGTCACCCCCCCCTTCTTCAGGCTGAGGCTAAGAGGTTCATGATAGAAAATCATGTCGCCTGGGTTCTGCGAGACTTCAAAGCCGGATACCAATCCCCATCGGCCCGCCAGGCCTACTACCCTGTTTACCAGATTCCTGTAATCCTGCTCTAGACGTTGATGAATTAACACATCAAGGCAAAGGACCAAATCAGCAGGTTCCAGATCGACTTCCTGGATTGTTCCGGCCACAAACCGAGCCCAAGGCGCCCGGGTGCGGTTCTCTTGGATCACGACCGGCGAGATGTCAACACCAACATAGTCAACCGACTGCAATTCGGGAATGATCGCAAGGTCACCGCATCCAAGATCCAGAATTGATTTGGGTGCGAATTTTGTTAACAATCCCTTGAGCAGTGTTGCCTTGTAATCACGAACCCTACCGCGCGAACCTATCCCGGAACCAATCTTCGGGGCGACCGAATACCGGAAATCCCAAAACAACCTGTTCTCGAACGATGACTGCCTTCTTTCTGCAAGCGCATGATTTAGTTCGGCTACGCGTTGCTGGGCAACTGGATAGGGAGTTTTCGACAGATACCCCACTCTGTCCACACGGCCATGATAATGTATAATGATCGGATCTGTCTGGAACATTTCCGAAGACACCTGTTCAACTGGGAGGTGGAGCGGAAAATTCATAGCAAGCGGGAAAGGCTCAAACGGTACCGAAGCGCCGACGATAGCCAAAGTCATGCTGGCCTGGTCGCAAAAAGATGAATGTTCCTCCAACAGATCCAGATTGTCGCAAAGTTCTAGTTCGTACCTGCTCCAAGCGGTGACGAACTTACTGCGAAGACCCTCTGGAACCAGTATCACACCGGAATTGCAGTGGACAATTGTTTCAAACGGAGAATTAGTGCAACGGAAGATTCGTGGCGGCAAAGGGATTTGGAAATGCTCGAAAAGCCGGATAAAGACACTGTGGGGAACGGTAGGAATGTCGGCGATCTTCGCACGCACGGCGTCCCCCAGGATATAAGCCGAAGGGTCCTGGACAAATACTGTGTCGCAATCGAGGCAGAGGGCAAAATCATACTGGCCAAGCTCCGTGAGCTCAAAGAATCTGATCTTATTGGAATGGGGGTGCTTTGGACTGAAACGGCGGACAGTTCGCACCTTTGCTCCCAGTTTTTCAAAGGCATGGCGGTAAACGTCGTCAAGACTGTCTACGACGCAGAGGAAGAAATCGGCATCTGCCATGCTTCCTCCAAATAACCGGAGCGATTCGATCAAGCGGAGCGCCTGGGATAAATACTTGGGATCGTTTTCTGATATGCAACCGAATGCAATTTTGGGCGCCTTCGATACGACATTTGAGCTTAAATCATTCGAATTGTGCCGCTTGGGGATCGCGGTTGCGTGTTCGGCTATGTTGATATCCGAACAGCGCCGTAAACACAGCCCTGCAACCCTGGCCTTGAAAATACGCTCCTGGACGGTTTTTAGCTCGCCTTCGAGAGCCATGCCCCTACTATGCGCGGCATCCAGGATTTCTTCAGCCCGCCTCAGATCGTTGCGGCTGCAGAAGGCCATTGCTTTTGCCGCATACAAGGTAGGAATCATTTTATGGTCTTGAACAAAGAGCAGTGAATGGTCAAAAGCGGCCTCCACCTCACTATCGGAAAAGCCGGAGTCGCCATAGACTGGCAGCAACAACTGAGGATCAAACTTCCGAACAACTCTGAATACCACGCCTCCTGATTCAGGCAGGTCCGCAACCAGTTCGAAAGAATCGCGTAATCGATAATGAATCAAATGTACCCAGTACGTATAGAAATGACAGAAATCCTGGTGGAATACATAGCTGCCCTCAATCAGATGAGGATAGAATTCAGCTATGATGTAGTTTGCCAATTCCCATGATTTCATTGCGTCCACTACGAGCATCTCGATAGGCTTGCCGCACCAGCCTATCCTGCACAGGTCGCCCGCGCATACGTTCACCATCTTCTTTTTATTCCAGGGATCAATGATGCGGAGGAACTCCGGCAGGAAGCTCTCGCCGTTTTTGTAGTTGCCTCGGAGCATTTCTTTAAAGGGTTCCATCCACTGCTGCCAGACGAACATGTCATAGGCGTGAACAATCTTTTGGTTAACAGGCACTCGATCATTTTCTTCCAACCCCTGCAAGAGCGGGATTGTGAGTGAACCAAGCCAGGATCCCAGATCTACGATCTCGCCATCGCCTCTGTAGCTCTCCGCTGCGTATTTGTAGAGGAAAATGCGTTCTGCCATGCTGGTCATCCCTGGCAGACTTTCAATGAAGGCCTTGTCGATGAGGCCCTCCGCCAACCATCTTTTTCCCGTATCCGCGCTCTTCGTTTGGAGGAGCGGCGGAAAGACGATGACCCCTTCGGAGCCGTGTTCTTCCCGATAGAGGCTTGTTCCCGAATCGGGGTTGCTCGCTATGGGGATGTGGGGAATTTCATCGATCTGGTTCCCAATCCTTATGAACTCAACATCCGGCCCAAAGCTGTCAAAAATCGCCTTATCTACAAAGGTATTGGACGGTTCCACATACCGAAGGCTGAAATCGTGAAAAGCGACTGCATACGGGAGCTTTGTCAATCTGTAGATGGATCTTATATCCTCCACAACGCCTTCGTAACTGTGATCGCCATCTATCACCGCGAGCAGCGGTCTGTGATCGAGAGGAGTCGCATCAGCGAATTCGGCAAAATTTCCATGATAAAAGGTGGCGTGTGTTTGAAGATTAAGTTTTTGGAGAAGCTCCTGGGTATGGGAAATCCGCCGGCGATCAATATCGATCGTATAGAGATGAGATCCCGCCACCTTTGCTGCGAATGCAAGCTGAGCAGTCAACCCCCCCTTGTAACAACCTACCTCGATTATTGATCCATCCTTATAGCTGTTTTCGAAAATAAATCGTGCTAGAGCATCCTGGTATTTGACGCTGGTGGATGATTCGGAACCTGCCTTAAGCAAAGTGCCCCGCATCCTGTCCAGCAATGAAAAGCATTGATCCAAGCGGCTTGTCATATCTTCCTCCAGTTGATTTATGCCGTAACATAGACTCTCTGACGCAGCAGTTGGAACAAGGAGCGATCCGCTGGTCGAGTCGATCACGGACCATCAATTTGGAACGCAGCAACACTGAGGATACTTAACGAAATCTCTGATCGATCTCCCTCATGAGAAGAAACCCGGTATCGTTGGTGATCTTCGCGCCCTGAAAATCAATGCTAATGGACCTGTCGAAATCCGGCCTTCTGGTCCCTGTCTTTTTGTCACCAACTGCGCTCACGCAGCCCCCCTACGCATTTAAGCTATAATATCAGATAGTTGGAACAAATACATTATAATTGTCAGACATGCTCCCTCATAATACAGGTCAAAAGGCTTATAGTGTTTTCTCCCAAATGCCCATACGGGTTTCAGGCAGGTCAGGATCGTTTCAGAGTCGGACCCCCAAAGATGAATTCCCCTCATCGGTTGAAGCTCGCAGCGATACACTCCCGCCTCTCCCGCTGCCTTTTGACAGGGATCCGGACAGCTTGTCGATCAGGACCATTAATTGCCCGGCGGTGGACAGATCTCCGATCTTTATGGCGGCTTCATGGGCGGTGAGCAAAACGGTGACAGCCGTATCGGGCTGGCCGAGTTCGATCAGAAGCATGCCGATTTCCGCCAGCGATTCCATCTTCGCCTTTGAACTACAGCAGTTGCGGGCCTGGAGCAGACTCTGCTGAAGCGTCGCTATCGCCTGCCAGCGCTGTCCCAGGTCATTGAGGAGGCGCGATTTTATTATCAAATCCCTAAAGGCAATGATTTCCTGATAGTAAGTCGTGACAACCTGGATCTCCACGTCCTTTTCTCTTTGGCAACGTTCGGAATCGCGGGCAAAAGCCTGGGCAAAGGGGGCAAGATACCGCAAAGGCTCGGGCATCAGGGCGCCGTAAAGCCGCGCGATCCGCTGCCGGCCGGCATAATTTTCCGATGCCCCGAACGTCCCGTCACCATTTGTGCGCTGCCAATAGAGGGCCTGGGGAACGACCTCAATACGAAAACCCAACAGGGCGGCCTTGGCGAAAAACTCCCAGTCCTCGCACCCATCGATGTATTCTTCGGTAAAGCCCCCTAATGCGTTGAGGAAATCTTTTCGAACCAGATAACTCGCCCCGCCAAACCAGTTCTTGACCACAGAGGGAACCAGCGCCCCTCCAAGCGGCACCCATCTCCCGCGTGCTTCGTTTTCTCCGAGCGGTTCTTCTCCCTCGAAAAGGTCACAGCTACAGGTCAGTATGTCGCCTTTATCCATCAGGGCAGCCTTCACGAACACCGTCACCTCGTCTGGTTTTGCGATATTGTCGTCTCGCATGAACAACAGGTATTCTCCCGTGGCATGACTTGCAGCAACATTCCGGGCAGCGCCCAGGCAACGGGATTCCTGGCGCACTATGCGCCAGTCAAGCCTTTCAAACAGGGGTTCCATATCGTTCAGCCATGCCAGGGCATCGGGTTCAGTGCTGCCGTTATCGATCAGGACCACTTCGAATTTGGGATAATTCTGGGCTTGCAGAGAAGCGACCGTTTGGGCCAAGTACCGCGGTCTGTCGGAACTGACCAGGCAGACGGAAACCATAGGGGCCGGATCTGGAAGTACGGGCGGTCTTTCGGCACGGGCAAGATCGAGGCCGTGCCCCTCATGCCAACACATCCATGCCGGGATATTCTCATCCATATCGATTGCCGGCCTGGCCGCCGGAATGCCTTTTACAAGGACTGTCCTGAATTTGGCCGCCAGTGATTCCGCGTCATATGGAAAGCAGACCTCCTCCAAATCCCGCTCGTCGATGAGTTCGGGAATTCCACCGGAACTGCAGGCAATGAAGCGGATGCCCAAAGAAAGACATTCGTAGACCGTATTTGGCGAATTATCGACCGGACTTGCTATGACCGCCATCACGCCTTCCTGCTGCAGGTATTCCAAAGCTTCAGGCTGATTGAGATTATCCACCACCTTACAGGGCCACCGCCAGGTCTTTGTACGTTGCGAAATGTACTGCGCGCTACCCTGTCCAAGAACCATCGAGTGTCTTCCCAGGAAGGTGATCTCAATTCCCTCGATTCCTTCCCGGGCGAGCAGGTCAAGCGCATCGCAAAAAAGAGTGATGCCCTTTCTGGTCTCGAGTCTGCCGAAGAAAACGAATCTGTTTGCAGTTCCTGGGCTCGGGTTTTCGGTGCGAACGGCATGACCGGGGAGTGTAGGCATTATGTAGGGTTGGACATAGGTATTTTTGGCAAGTTTCCAGCCCTGCTCAAGCATCCAGTTCAGAAGGTATTGGCTCGGACTCCAGAGAACGTCGGCAAGGACAACCGATTCCCTTTCCATGAAATCCAGTTCCATATCGCACGGGATGTTCGGTGGCTCCTGGTTGGCGGAGCGGTACCACGCTGTCGGCCCGTGAGTCCCAACGCATAGAAGCGTGCGCGAAAGTCCAAGGCCCTGTCTTTTTGCCAGTAGCGAATAGTAGGCAGCCCCTTCAAGTTCCGGAAAATGAACTATGTCGAAGTCGCGGTCTTTGAGCCAGCAGTAGGTCCTGTAGGAGATCGACTGGTGGTGGGGAATCGACAGATTGACCTGAAAGGCCGGCAGAGGATCGAGCCGGATGCCTTGCTGCCGATAGTGAGCGATCCAGTAATCGAGCGAATGTGTCTCGCAGTATTCCCCGCGCGAGTAGAGAAAGACGACATGATGTCCCGCCCGGGCAAGTGCTTTGCCAAGCTCCGTGTAGGCGGTGCCGATGCCCCCGCACCTGTGGGGGCCTACAAATTCCGGGCTGACTATGCAAATGCGAAGCGGCCGGCTGACAGTCCCCTGTGGCGATTGCTCCTGGGGCATGGGGGGAAAGAAGGTCTGCTCATGCTCGACCTGTGACAAAGGGACCCGTAAGTCAGCGAGTCGCCGGAGGCACGCAATTTCTCTCAGTTCCCTGCGGGTCTCTGCGACATCTCTTTCAGTGTCGCTCAGAAACTCGTTCCAAAGACGTGGAAGCTCAGTTAGGTCGTCGAAAGCGCCGGTCAGCCGGTAGATTTCTTCCGGAATGATCCCTGTAACCGCAGCCTCTGCTAAGAGTGAGTAAAGGCGCTCCGCCAGGGGCTTGGAGGGTTCGAACTGGTCCGCATAGTGGTTGAGATCGGTACGTACGACGGAGTGGAGGGCATTCTCAAGCTTTTCGATGCCCACTTCCCAGTGAGGATCAAGGGCGTCAATCACGCATTTCGCCTGCTCCATCCCGTCCTGGAACCAACGGGCGTAATCAACGACAACCCTGAGTTTGCCGGCGGTGAATGCAAGAGCGTCAAGGTTTGTCTTCAGCCACAGGGCCTGGCTATGCGAATAGGACATGGAGTTGCGTTTTCGCAGTGAAGCGCTCACCGCACTGGGGTGACGCACCGAAAGCATGAAAACGGGCTCAACGTCCAACTCTTCGAAGATTTCATTCCACATCGGCAGCAAAACGGCGGTTCGCGGATCTTTGAACCCCCACATCCGCTCTGTGCGCGCAATCTGCGAGCCGACGAAATCCTTGATCTCGTCTTTGATCGCAATTATTTCGGGCTTTTGCAGCCATCCCTCGGGCAACGAGAGTGTCAGGCGGTTCATGTCCCGCGCGGGTTCCAACGCTTGCAGGAGGCGTTCATGTCTTTTTAAAATACCGTTATTTTCCCAGTAGCCGGCTTCGTTCCACTCGTCCGGCTCCATTAGATCGGTCCCCAAATCTACGCCGATCTCGTTTAGCATATTTGCCAAAAGAGAAGTGCCGCACCTGTGCATTCCCAAAATTACAGCCACACGATTTTTACTTTCAGGCCTTACTGGCTGTCGCATCGAACAAGTCCTATCCTGAGTTTAAAATTGAACGCCTATCTGCCGTTTTGCGGTCTTCCGAGCAGCTTATCGATCAAGCCCACGATCTGTTCGAGCATGGTGAGGTTGCGAAGCTCCTTGGCGGTTTTTTGCGCATCAAACAAAACGGCAACGGCGGCATCTGGTTGACCGAGTTCGATCTGGAGATTGCCGATTTCCAGGAGCGATTCCAGTCTAGCTGTGAGATTGGGTGAGTTGCGGGCCTGGCGCCAAACCTGCTGAAGCAGATCTGCCGCCTTTCCGGCCTGTCCCAGGTCCTTCAGGGCTCTCGACCGGGTTGTCGATTCCTTAATGGCGATGACTTCCTGATAATGATCGGCGATTGCGCGAAGTTCGTAGTCCTTTCCGTTTCGAAGCTGTTGGGCAAAGAGGCCCAGTCCCTGGACAAAAGGAACCAGTTGACGCAAATATTCGGGCATCAGGGCCGTATAGGGCCGCGTTATCCGATGGCGGCAGGCATGATCGTTTTGGCCGTCGCCTGCCGTTCGATTCCAATAGAGGGCTTGGGGAACGACATCGAGCTTAAAACCCGACAGGACGGCCCTGGCAAAAAACTCCCAGTCCTCGCACCCTGGCGTATACTCTTCGGTGAAGCCTCTCAAGGAGTTAAAGACCTCTTTTCGGACCAGCGCATTGACACGGCCGAACCAATTTTTTGACAGGGAAGGAATTAGAGCCCCGCCGAGCGGCACCCATCTCTCCGGTGTCCGATTGTTCCCAGGCGGGTCATCCCCCTCGAACCTGTCGCAGCAGCAGGTCAGGATGTCAGCCCCGCCATTCAGGGCCGCCTTCACGAATACAGTCAACTCATGGGGCTTTGCGACATCATCGGAGTCCATAAAAAGAAGATACTCTCCCCTCGCATGGCTTGCCGCCACATTCCAGGCAGCACCCGGGCAGCGGGCTTGCCGGCGGACCATACGCCAACCCCGCTTTGCAAACAGGGGCTCCAGTTCATCCAGACAGGCCAGGGCCTCCGGTTCGGTGCTATTGTCATCTACGAGGACCACCTCAAAATTGGAGTAATATTGCCCTTCAAGGGAGGCAACCGCCTGGAATAGATAATCGGGCCTGTTGCTATGGGCCAGGCAGACGGAAACCAGGGGGGACGAATCGGCATGTTCGGGCAACTTTTCCTGCTGCGCAAGCTTGAGGCCGTGTTTTTCATGCCAGCCCACCCACGCCTGAATGTTCCGGCTCATGTCGTTTGCCGGCCTTGCAGCCCTAATGCCTCCTTTGAGGACCTCTTTATACTTTGCCGCCAGCGCGTCTGCGTAGTATGGAAAAGTGACATCATCCAGGTCCCGCTCGTCGATCAGTTCGGGGATTCCCCCGGAGCGGCAGGCAATGAAGGGGATGCCCAGAGCCAGACATTCGTAGACGGTATTGGGCGAGTTGTCCACCGGGCTGGCCATCACCGCCATTACGCCTTCCCGCTGCAGGTATTGCAGAGCGTCAGGCTGGTTGAGATTGTCCACAGCCCGGCAGGGCCACGGCCATTTTTCGCTGCGGCGAGAGATGTACTCCGCGCTTCCTTCTCCATAGACTATCGCGTGTCTGCCCAGGAAGGTGATCTCGAGGTCCTCGATTTTTTCTTTGGTGAGCCGATCGAGGGCGTCGCAGAAAAGAGACACTCCCTTTCGGGTCTCTAGCCTGCCGAAGAATACGAACTTATTTACCGGACGGGGGCCCGCGTCGTCTGTTCGGATCGAATGCCCCGGCGGGGGCGGCATTATGTAGGGTTGGACATAGGTATTTTGGGCAAGTTTCCAGCCCTGCTCAAGCATCCAGTTCAGAAGGTACTGGCTCGGACTCCATACTACATCGGCCAGGGCCGCTGATTGCCTTTCCATGAAATCCAGTTCGATGTCCCACATAATCCCGGGGTCTTCCTGGTTGGCGAAGCGGCACCATAGGGACGGACTGTGGGTCCCCACGCACATCAGTGTGCGCGAAAACCCAAGACCCTGTTTCTTGGCGAGGAGCGAATAGTAACCAACTCCGGAGAGTTCCGGGAAATGAATGATGTCGAAATTACGGTCCTTCAGCCAATAGTAGACATCATAGGGAATCGCCTGGTGCTCGGGGACCGATACCTTGAGCGGACAAGCCCGGATGGGCTCGAACCGGATCCCCTGGTCCCGGTAGTGTTCGATCCAGTATTCGACGGTTCGGATCTCGCAGTAATCCCGGCGCGAGAAAAGGAAGGTCACATGATGGCCGGCCCCGGCAAGTGCTTTGCCGAGTTCGGTGTAGGCGGTACCGATGCCCCCGCACCTGAAAGGACCGACGAATTCAGGACTGACTATGCAAATGCGAAGCGGCCTGCCTGCCGTCCCCTCTGCCGGCTCTCCCTGCGGCAGGGCCGGAAACAAAACTCTCTCATACCCGGAAGAAAAAAAAGAGCGCAACCCGTCCAAACTCTGTAGATCCTGAAACAATCCCGTTTGGGTCCGCAACTCATTTTTTCTGTCGTGCAGGTTTTTTTTCGTATCCTGCAGTTTAGACTTCGCATTCTCCAGATCCTTTTGCGTTTCCTCAAGGTTCCTTTTACTTTCGGACAGAAAGTCTGCCCAAAGACTGGAAAGTTCAGGTTCCCGGTCCAAGAGGCCGGTACTGCTCTTGTTGCTTTCCTCAGTCCTTATGCACTCATGCATTAAATAGATCCTCTCCTGGATGGTTTGCTTGACATAGCAGGGAACTCGAGCGAGAGAAATGAATAGCCCCGGCAGATGAAGATCAATTTTCGTGCCATATTCCAGAACGCAGTTAGAGGTGAAAGTTGAGCAGCGAACAGCAAATGAAACCACGCCACTTTTTAGCTGCCGGATAAAAAATTCCGCTCTCGTCTTAGCTCTCAGGCGACCGGATGTGGCAAAGTTAAAGCCCCGCCCCAAGGGCGAGACAAGAGATACTGATGCCGCAAGATTGTTTGGCCCGGGACATGAATTTATCGTCACGAAGAGGGAGTGGCGTAGGGAGCAACGAAGAAAAACAGGCGTTAATCATAGGGGTCTATGTCAAAATAATAACGCGGAGCAGATTCTCTGCTTACGATGTCAGCAAGGAAAGCAGCTTCTCCGGACTTTCAAGCTCATCCATCCCGCCGCGGGGATGGTGCAATGGGCATCGAGAATTTCCTTGCATTCACGCCATGGACACTTTTCACACCTGCACAATGCGCTCAGATGGCTCCACGAGTGTATTATGGGCTGCCGACCGTCAAAAAGCTCACGCGATAGCCTGGCACAAAAAGTGCTTAATAGTTCTGCTAGGTCCCTCTACTTAGAAGGAAAATGGGTTTGTACTGCAATAAGCCAAAGACAGGGTTGCAATCTCCTCGAATTTCAGTGCTGGTGTGCAGCTATAATCGTCCCGATAAAGTTAAACTATGTCTCAACGCCTTGGAAAATCAAACCCTGCCTGCTGAGCAATTCGAGGTCATATGTGTCAACGATGGGTCCCAGGATGAGGAAACCCGAAGAGTCATGTTAGGGGCTCTGGAGCGTCTGCCGGGAGCTTATGAGGAACATTCGTTCAATAAAGGTTTGGCTGCTGCGAGAAATACGGCGATCAGAATGGCAAGAGGAGATTATTTTTTATTCATTAACGATGACACCATCGCCGACCCGGACCTTTTGGAACAACATCTCAAGACCCAGTTATCCTATGCGGCCGCCAGAATGGCAGTCCTTGGCAGCTTCGACTTCTCGCCTGAACTCTTAAAGCGCAGCGCGGTTCTGCGGGCTTTCACCGAAACAGCGCTAATTTTTGCTTATGCAGAGTTGAGCGCAGGCCAAAGCTATAATTACATGAAATTCTGGACATGCAATGTGAGTGTTCCCAGGGATGCCTGGCAGAGGGCGGGAGATTTTGACGAGGCATTCAGTTACTACGGAGCAGAAGATACCGAGTGGGGATACCGCCTGGAAAAAAACGGCTATCGCGTTCTTTACGCGCCATGGGCGAGAGCCCGCCACGAGCATGATATGTCTTCCGTGAGCGGCTTCTGCCTGAGACAACAGCAAGTTGCTTCCAACTTCCTATTACTCTTTCGTGCTCATCCAGAGACCATATGGCCATCACTGTTGACCTGCTGCCGCTCAATGCTCAGCACGAACCTGGCCGCACTGGAATCGGAACATGCAAAGGTACTGAAGCAAGCCGAGCACATTGCCGGACAGGACCTTACCAAAATAAGCTCTGTCAGTGATCAGGAATACCTGGTCTCTTCACTCAAACCTCTCCTGCAGTGGCTCCACAAATATCATTGGAGCTTAGGTTTCCTTAAAGGCCTCGAGGCCTTAAACATCGAATCATTTCAACAGATTCCAAATCTTGGTCGCAATCCTGAATCGCCTGACAATGTGAAGGATGAAAGCCACACCCTTCAAGGGAAGACATATTTTGACATGTCAAATGATCGACAAAAACATTCATCTCCGATAATGTCCGTGGTAATACCAACCTACAATCGCGCGCAAACCCTGCAAAAATGCTTAAGGGCACTGGCTGTCCAGGAGTTCCCTTGCGGCACTTTCGAGATTGTTGTCGTTGATGACGGATCATCGGACAACACTCCCGAAATCGTACAACAGGCACTGTCTCCTTTTGAGATTCATTATGTCAGGCAGGAGAACAGTGGCCCTGCTGCCGCCAGGAATCGCGGAATCGACAATGCCCGGGGCGAGCTAATCCTGATTCTGAACGATGATGCTATTGTTTGCAAAGATCTTGTGGCGGGGCACCATCTTGTTCATAGGAAAAAGTGCGAGTGTAAGCAGTTGGCGGTTCTGGGCACCCGAGAATACCGCATCCAAGACAAACTGCGAGTACTTAATTTTCTCTACGATCAGGTGCCTTTAAGCATGAGGGTTTATGGACTCCAGGAAGGCTTCTTGCCGGCCCCCTATTTCGTTACTTTCAATGTCAGCTTTCTGAAAAGCGATTTTGTAGCAGTCGGCGGTTTCGATGAAGATTTTCTCTCCGCGATCGGGGAGGATAGCGAGTTCGGCACACGCTGGCAGAACACGGGAGGCAGTATACTGTTCTCGCCGGACCTAAGAGCATACCATGATCACGACGTCACCGTGGATGGTTTAAAGGGCATGATAATTCGAGAAGCCTTCAACGGCCTGATTCTGTTTCACAAGCACAGGACCTTGTGGAGACCAAAGGGTACTGAAATCCTTCTTAAATCAACATCCGAGATGCGCAGCTTCACTGAGGAAGTTGGTACATCGATGCGGTTGCTGGAATCCATCATGCGGGAGTACGAAAACCAGCCTATTTGGGAATTGGAAGGAGGCCAGTCTCAGGGTGTGAGGATAGACAGCATTACTGATTTTGTGCTTGCGGTGCGGAAGATGTACCCTCAGTTCTACTCATATGTAACGATGAGCCACTATCTGACCGATTCGAATGCAAGAGCCATGGTCAAGCGATGGATAGGTCCCGATGAAATAATCTATCTTACTCAGCATCCAAACCCTACACCCGCCATGCATCGAAGGTAGCTGACTAAGTTTCAGGATACTGTTCGCCCTCTGCACCTGACTCGTTTTCCCCAAGATGTTTGTATTCGATCAGATCGTTCCTGTATTCCACGCCGTATATGAACAGCATTATCATGGCGAAACTGAGGATGAGCGGTCCATAGAGGACGCCTTTCAACCCAAAATACTGAACTCCGCCAAGTATGGCCAGGAAGATATAGAAGGGGGGCATCTTGGATTTGCCCTTCATAAGAAAGGGACGGATGAAATTCTCGATGATTCCGCTCAGCGTTATAGACCAGACCGCTAGAAAAACGGCTGATTTGACCTGGCCCAGCAAAACGAGATAAAGCGCGAGGGGGACCCAGATGAGATAAGTACCTACAAGCGGAATAAGGGACGCAAAAGCGGTCATGGTTCCCCAGAAAAGTCCCGGGAAATGCAGTATCTCAAAGGCGATTCCTCCCACCAGTCCCTGGCAGATCGCAGTGAGAAATGTGCCCAGGAGCACAGATTTGGCAACCACCCTGATGCCGTTGATAATGCGGTCTTCCTGCTCTGCCCTGAGAGGCAGGTAGGACCGGATGCTGCTCACCATTTCCCCGCCGTCTCGCACCAGGTAGAAGGCGATGAAAATCATCACGAAAAAGTGCACAACCAAACTCGCAACATTGCCCAGTATGGAAGCGACTTTGCCCAGCAGAAACTGCCCCATGTCCCTGCTCAGATAGAGAAGATCGTTGGCGATATCCGTCTTGCTTGCCTCAATAAAAGGAAACCGCTCCTGTAGTTTGGCCAGATACTCGCTGATCCGGGGGTCCTGGACAAGCTGCTGTAATTTGCCGGCCCGGACCCAGTCGTTGGTCCTGTTTACCGTATCAAGTCCCTGCGCCACCAGGGTAGAAGTAAAAACAAAAACTGGAATTGCTATCGCGAAGGTTATTATTAGAGCGATTATCAGGGCTGCCAGGTTTTTTCGCCCATTGAGGCGCAGGTTGAGGTAGACTTGCAGAGGATTGAAAATGGAGGCCAGGATAATCGCCAGGATTAGGGTATCTATGAATGGCAAGAGAATCAGGTACCCCAAGTATAAAGAGACAGCGAGCACGACGAGCAGAAATGCCCTGTAGCCCTTTATTCGCCCGGCCGTTTGTTGTTCCTTGTCAGTATCCGCCATATCAATCGGCTCCATGCGCATTCACCACAGCATCTCATGTCCCGGAGGGACATTAGTTACTGTCCATCCGGAAACTCCGGAGCGAATTCCACGCCCCGCGAGGTTTCTGTTCGAAAAGGAGGCATTTTTCGTACTGGCAAGGAAATCGAGGTTGCGCGGAGGCGTACTTGGGTACCGCCTCGCGGAGCGTCGAGATCTTGCCTGTGCCGCCCGCCGAAGGCAGCGGCCAAGTCGGCCGGCGGTCCCACCGCCCCAGGACGGAAAAGGACCCTTTCCGGAGGGACATTAGTTACTGCGGTGGACTGCTGAGGCCTTTCGGCTCGATTGGACCGCACGGGCGTTGTCCCCCAGTTCGCGATATAGATCCGCTTCGAGCAAGAAGACTTCCTTCAGTTTCGCAGGTTGTTTCTGAGAGAGTAGTTCGGCCTTCTTTGCGAATTCCAGGGCCTTGCGTTTTTCTCCCTTTTGTTTCCATGCCCTGGCAAGCACAATGAAAGCTTCACCGTTGCGGGCGTCTATCCTGACGGCCTTTTCGAGTGTCCGGATTGCGGCGTCCGGTTTTCCCCTCTCCAATTGCCCCCTGGCTTGACTGACAAGTTGCATCGAGGCTTGGCGCTGAGGCGATCTTGACGCTTCCTGTTTTTTCAATTTCTCCGGATGCTGCTTATTTGCGGCCGTTGGCGCCCGTTGGGCCTCTGATTTCTTTTGAGCCGAAGGCGGAGCAGGCGGAGGCAAGGCTGGAGACTGTTGATGCATAACCTCAGGAGCCTGCGCTCCGGGTGGGATCTCTTGGACGACAGGCGCAGCGGGCGGCGGTGCTGAGTAAGATAGTGACCCTGGAGGGCAACTGTATTCGGGGGGGATATAGACTTGTTTTCGCTCGCACCCGCAAATGGCAACGGCCGTTAACAGTATAACCAGCATGCCCCGACAATAGCGCCTACGGCTGCGGCCCAGCCGCTGAGCCGCGGACGGCGCCTCAGTTTTTGAAGTCTTTGTGTAACCACGCATAGATTAAGTTCGCTTTTTCAGCAATGTATTGCCCCGATTCCTTCTTCACCATTCTATTATCTGTTATGAATAGTGCAATAACCATTCGGCCTGACCTCGGATAAAAAATCCTCCAGCTTGCGTTCCTTGCACTGGGCAGTCGCCAGTTGACCGGAATCCTGGCAAATCATTTCCTCAACTATTCCGGGCGGCGCATCGAACTCTTGAGGCTGAATCCACGGTCGCATCAGGTTCATAAATCGGGCCCAGATAATCGCCGCACCCTGCGCCCCGGTAAGACCAGTCGGGCTGTTGTCGTCATATCCGACCCAGACAAGGGCCAGCAGGTCCGTCGTATATCCAACGAACCAGGAATCACGGAACTCGCTTGTCGTACCAGTCTCACCTGCACACCTGAAGTCAATCCCCAATCGTTTGAGCCCTTTGGCCGTACCTCTTTCTATCACACCCTCGAGAAGGCTGGTTATGAGAAAGGCTTTCGCAGGAGAGGTCACCGAAGAAAAGTCGATATGCCTCCGCTCGAGAACGTCTCCATTCTCTGCCACGATCTCCTTGAGGCTGAGTAGAAAAGGCTTTTGCCCGTCATTGCCCAGAACCGCATATGCCCTGGCGAGTTCCATTGGGGTCAGATCGAAGGAACCCAACGCAAGTGACGCCAGATCTTCGGGCGGCGATTGTATACCGAAACTCCTGAGTGTCCCGATTATTTCATTCAGGCCGGTTTCTACCGCAAGGTTTACCGTTGCGGCATTGAGCGACTGCTCGAGAGCTTCGCGGAAAGCGACTTTGCCCCGATACCTGGCGTCGTAGTTTCGTGGGGTCCATGAGACGCCATTAAGTTCGTAGGCCACGGGCAGATCATAAAGCCAGTCGCTGAGTTTAAAGCGATCGAGCGCAGCAAGATAAATGAACGGTTCGAGAGCAGACCCTGGTTGGCAGCGTCCCTTGAGGGCCCTGTTGAAGCTGCTCTCAGCGTAGTCTCTTCCCCCGACCAAAGCATAGATTTCCCCCGTTTTTGGCTGCAGGGCGATCAAAACCGCCTGGAGCCGCCGAGGGGGTTTGGATTCATCTGAATCTGATCCCTTCCCGCTCTCATTCTCAATTTCAACAAGGCCATCCCGAATCGCGGTCTCGGCCGCAGCGGCCATTTCGGGCTGAAGGGTCGTATAAATAGCCAATCCTTCCGAGGCGAGCATCTCCGGGGCGTAAAGCTCCTGGGCCTGCATGCGCACATAGTCCACAAAATACGGGGCTATGCGGGCACAAGTGGATGCGGGCGCGACCCTTAAGACTTCCAGAAGCGCTGAGTCATATTCGGAGAGCGAAATTTTGCGAAGCGCGAGCATCCGCTTCAATACCAGGTTTCTGCGCTCCAGGGCAGCCTGACGGTTTACAAGCGGTGAATAGCTGTTGGGGCCTCTTATCATCCCCGCAAGAGTGGCGGCCTCCGAAAGTGTCAGGTCCTCAACGTTGCGCCCGAGGTAATATGCGGAGGCTTCGCCAATTCCGTGGATAGCAACACTTCCTATCTGTCCCATGTAGATTTCATTCAGATACATCTCCATTATCTCATTTTTCTTGTAAAGGGCTTCCAAGATAAGAGACATGGAAAATTCAACGAGTTTTCTACGCAAATTGCGTTCGGATTCCAAAAAATAGTTTTTTACGAGCTGCTGGGTAATCGTGGAGCCGCCCTGAACGACTCGGCCCGCTCTGAAATCGACGAGCATCGCCCGAAGTATTCCGAAAAAATCAACCCCGCCGTGTTCGTAAAAGCGGTGGTCCTCGATCGCTACCACAGCATCTATCAAATGCTGCGGGACCTGCCGGATATCAATAAGCATCCTGCTTTCGCCTCCGGGCCCATGGAGGCGCGCTATTTCCAGCGGCTCGAGCTCAAGGAACGAAATCTCTTCTTTCGGACTGCGTATAGCAACGATACTGTTTTGCTCAAAATCGAATTCTACGAGCTGTGACGGCAGAAATAGGCCGGGAAACTGGAAATCCCTCAGGTGCGCAATCAAAGAGTTGCCCGAAGATTTAAACTCGCCGGCGAGCACTGGTTCTTTTGAGGCCTCTTTATAGCGGCGCTCCTCGAGCATATGCCTCATCTGGGCAAGCGAAAGCGCCTGCCCGCGATAGATGGGCACACTTGAGGAAAAAACCCGTGACGGCACGCTCCACCGTCTCGAAGAAAAACGGTTCTTGATTTCGTTGTAAAGATAATATGAGAAGCTTGCAGCAAACAAAGCGGAAAAAAAAACGAATAGGGAAAGACCCCACAGTATGTATCTGCGCGCCTTCGGTTTCTTAAGAAAAAGATTCATGTGGAGAGTCTCGGTTTTCTATCGAACCTGACAATGCATTCCACGTGCGGCGTATGAGGAAAAAGATCGATTGGCTGCACCACTTTTATGTCGTATGCCCCAAGAAGAAGGACCGCATCCCTGGCAAGGCTTGCCGGGTTGCATGAGACGGCGATTATTCGGCCCGGCAGGATCTCAAGCAGGGCTTGAGTCACTTTCGGATGCATCCCGGCCCTGGGAGGATCCACTATCACAACGTCCGGATGTCCCATCTGCGAAGCCTTGCCGATCATGTCCTTCAAGTCGTCCGCCAAAAAGCGACAGTTGCCGATAGCATTGATCCGGCAATTCTCGTGCGCATCACGTACGGCATCTTCGACCAGTTCGATTCCAATAACGCTTCTTACACGCGAGGCGAGATATAGCCCGATGCTGCCCGTTCCGCAATAGAGATCCCAGACCTTCTCTGTTCCCACGAAGTCGGCAAGCCGGCCGACCGTCTCGTAGAGCTTCTGCGCCCCCATGGTATTCGTCTGAAAAAAGGAATGAGCGGATACCTGGAAACGAAGCTCGCCAAGCCTTTCTTCTATGAACCCGGGACCGAACAGCGTGCGGCTCGAATCTCCAATGGCAACCTGAGAGTTTTTATCATTTATGGAATGGATAAGGGTCGTAACTCGTGGGAATCTCGACCTGAGATGATCTGAAAGCCTGTCCACACTGTTGTCTGCCCGAGGGTTTCCGGAAGTGATGAGATGGATTAGGATCTGACCCGTACTCTTTGCCTCTCTTATGACCAGAAAACGCCAAAAGCCTTCGTGAGTGCGAATGCTGTAGGCCTCAAGACCACTTTTCACAGCCCATTGGCGGACTTCCCGCAGGATGGCGGCGGCCTCGAGTGACTGCAGAAAGCAGGTATCAATATTGAATACCTTGTCGAAAAGCCCTCTTATGTGGAGCCCGAGTGCGAAAAGGGCCTCCCGTCCGAATTCCCGGTCAAGTTCTTCGGCAAGAAGCCAACGCCTCTGCGAAAAGGTAAATTCCATTTTATTTCTATAGTGCAGCTTTTCGGGGGAGGCAATAATCGGCCCAACTTCCGTTTCGCCGGACCCGGCAATATGCTGGAGGCACTCTACAACGTGGGCCCTTTTCCAGAAAAGCTGAGCCTCATAGGAGATATCCTGCCAGTGGCACCCTCCGCAAATCCCGAAATGCGGACAAACAGGCAGCCTGTAATCGGGCGATTGGGTCAGCGTCTCGATTACCCTTGCCTCGGCGTAATTCCTCTTCTTCCTCGTTATGACGGCCTTCACAGTCTGCCCAGGAACGGCCCGGTCGATGAAAACCACAAACCCGCCCACTTTGGCTACTGCTTTGCCCCCGAATGCGAGCTTATCAACCCGAAGCTCGATCTCCGTTCCTTTGATTATTTTTTCCACTATTCTCCCGATGGAAACGAATCACTTCTCTGCACGATTATGGGCATGTCCTGACGCAAAGCTTAACATTTCCGCTAAAGCTCCACCCCGGTAATCACGGGCATGGTCAAATGATACTTGTTGCAAGCGTCAAGGGCATAATTATATGCTTCTCTTTCAGCTCAGGCAACCCGACCTTGACCCACCGCACAAATTTGGGATATTCTTTCTGAACTACAATATTAGCAAAAGGAGCGCCGAGGCGTGATTGCCATACTCGACTACAAAGCGGGGAACCTGACCAGCGTGAAGCGGGCACTGGATTATCTTGGATTTCCATGCCGGATCACCAACTCCCATGATGAAATCCGTAAGGCGGATAAGGTGGTCTTCCCCGGGGTAGGGGCCGCCGGGAAATCCATGGAAAGCTTGAGGGAGCTTGGGCTTGATAAGCTTCTTTTGGAACTCTTCGGCGCTGGAGTACCCATCCTGGGCATTTGCGTTGGTCTCCAGGTGCTTTTTGATATCAGCCAGGAGAACCAAACCACTTGCCTTGGAATTCTTCCGGGTGAAGTGCGAAGGTTCCCCGACAATATATCGTCCGAAGTAGGCGATTTTCTGAAGATTCCGCATATGGGTTGGAATTCGGTGAGATTTGTTCGAAATCACGCCGTTTTTCACGATATTACTGCAGAAAGCGAGTTTTATTTCGTTCACAGCTACTATCCGCAACCTGCCAACGAGGACCTATCTGCCGGGCTGACCGAATATGGAATAACTTTCACATCCGCCGTGGCCTTGCGAAATCTTGTCGCCGTTCAGTTCCATCCCGAAAAAAGCGGCAAGCCCGGGTTGCGGCTCCTTGACAATTTCTGCCGCTGGGACGGCGTTTCATAAAACGGGGGCTTCCATGCTCAGCAAACGCATTATACCTTGCCTCGACGTTCGGGACGGCAGGACCACCAAGGGGATCAAATTCAGGGACAATATAGATATAGGCGACCCGGTGCAGATGGGCCGTTACTATTACGAACAGGGCGCCGATGAGATAGTGTTCTATGACATCACTGCATCGAGCGAACGCCGCCCTATTATGCTCGATGTAGTACGGCGGGTGGCGGAGACCATTTTTATCCCGTTTTCGGTCGGAGGCGGGATTCGCACTCTCGAGGACATGCGCGCCGTATTGCTTGCCGGTGCAGAAAAAGTCAGCGTAAACTCCGCCGCCGTGCTCGATCCGGACATCATCCGGCAGGGAGCGCAAGCCTTCGGCAATCAGTGTATTGTTCTGGGAATGGACGTAAAGAAAGTCGAGATCTCAGAGCAGACTCCCTCTGGTTACGAAATCGTCATAAACGGCGGCCGGACCTCCATGGGAATAGATGCGCTGTGGTGGGCCAGGGAGGCTGAAAGACTAGGCGCAGGCGAGATTTGCCTGAACTCGATAGACGCGGACGGCACTCAGACCGGCTATGAACTCGAACTGACCAGGCTGATTTCCACAAATGTTCGCATTCCCGTGATCGCATCCGGGGGCGCCGGAGAACCTCACCACCTGCTGGACGTGCTCAATCAGGGCTGCGCCGATGCGGCCCTGATCGCCTCGATGGTTCACTACGGCACCTATACCATTGAACAGATAAAGGGCTTTCTATTACAAAATGGGGTCAGAGTGCGCCGCTGCTGGTAATGAAATGCAAAAACGGCCAATGAACCGGAGGAGCTTCCATGGATAAACCCTTTGTCGCTGAGAACGCTCGAGAGCTTGAAAGACTGCATTCTCTTGTCGAACGCTTGTCCGACAATGAGCTAAATCACCCTTTGGGCAATGATTGGACCGTTTCAGTTGCCTTGGCTCATCTCGCCTTTTGGGACCAAAGGTCACTGGTTCTTATGCGTAAATGGAAATTGACCGGCGTCGAGCCATCACCGATCGACGTCGATGTCACCAAGGATTCGCTGCAGCCCACATGGCTCGCATTGAACCCGAGGGTTGCTGCAAACTTGGCGGTTTCGGCTGCAGAAGCAATAGACAACGAACTTGCAAAATGTTCTCCCGACCTCATTTCCGAAATTGAAAGCATGGGAGATGAGTTTCGGCTCTACCGATCCATACATCGTAAGTTGCATCTTGACCAGATAGAAGAGACCCTCAAAAAGGGGGGGGGTCGTATAGACTGAATATGCCCTTTGAGCTCGAAAATGAAACCGGGGAAGCGGAACGGTCCGCTTCCCCGTGAGGCTATCGCACTAATTGCTGAAGGGCGCTTCTAATCGGCGCCTTTTGTTCATCTCTTCTTCACACTGGAAAGAACCGCGGCGAAAGCATCTTTAGCGATCGCACCCATTTCTCCCAGGTTTTCCACCACTGTTATTCCGGCTTCGCGCATCGCCTTGATCTTGCCCTGCGCCGTCCCGCTCGATCCGCTGATGATTGCGCCTGCATGGCCCATACGCCGCCCCGGAGGGGCTGTCAGCCCTGCGATGAAGCCGATTACAGGCTTGGTCACGTTTTTCTTTATGAAGTCAGCGGCCTCTTCCTCGGCCGATCCCCCGATCTCGCCCACCATTATGATGGCGCGGGTTTCCGGGTCAGACTGGAACGCCGAAAGACAGTCGATGAAATTGGTGCCGTTTACAGGGTCTCCGCCAATGCCTATTACGGTGCTCTGGCCCATTCCAAATTGTTGAATCTGGTGTACCGCTTCATAGGTGAGGGTCCCCGAGCGCGATACGATCCCAACGTTGCCGACCGAGTGGATGTGGCCCGGTTGAATGCCGATTTTGCACTGGCCCGGAGTAATGATGCCTGGGCAGTTGGGGCCGATCAGCCGGCTGTTGCTCGTCTTCAGGTAGTTCTTGACTTTCAGCATATCCATGACCGGGATGCCTTCGGTTATCGCCACCAACAGCGGCAAACCCGCGTCGATCGACTCCATTATGGCGTCAGCGCAAAAAGCCGGCGGCACAAAAACCATCGCGGCGTTGGCGCCCGTTTCCTTCACGGCTTTTGCCACTGTATTGAAAACGGGTATGCCTTCAACGCTCTGGCCACCTTTGCCAGGGGTTACCCCGGCGACCACGTTGGTTCCGTAATTCTTGCAATTAAGCGTATGGAACTGGCCTTCGCGCCCGGTAATACCCTGAACCAGAAGCCTTGTATTCCGATCCACCCAAATGCTCATGATATCCTCCTATCCCTTCGCAATCGCTGCAATTTTTTGGGCGGCGTCTGAAACGTCTTTTGCCGTTATTAGATTGAGCCCGGATTCATTCAGGATTCTCCGGCCCTCGTCAACATTAGTCCCTTCCATCCGAATGACGACCGGGACCTTAATTCCCACTTTCTTTGCCGCTTCGACAACACCATTCGCCAGCCTGTCGCAACGCAGGATGCCGCCGAAAATATTTATGAGCACGCCCTTGACCGTCGGGTCCGCCAGAATGATCCGAAACCCGTTTTCCACCTGCTCGGCGCTCGCACCGCCGCCCACATCGAGAAAGTTGGCCGGCGCCGCCCCCGCCTGCTGAATGAGGTCCATCGTAGCCATGGCCAGGCCTGCGCCGTTTACCATGTTGCCGATATTGCCCCCCGGCATCTTGATGTAATTAAGATCGTACTTGGAGGCTTCAACCTCGGAGGAGTCTTCTTCGTCCAAGTCCCGGTATTCCACAATGTCCTTATGCCTATATAAGGCGTTGTCGTCAAAATTGATCTTGCCGTCCAGAGCTATAACCCTGCCGTCTTTGGTCAGGATCAGGGGATTGATCTCAACCAGTGAACAGTCGTAGTCCACGCAAAGCTTGTAGAGCTTGGAGACCATGGCGTTAAACTGCTTTACCAGGTCCCCGGTCAGGTTCAACCCGAAAGCCAGTTCGTTGGCATGATATCCCTTCATGCCAAGGAGCGGGTCTATATAGACCTTGATAATCTTCTCGGGAGTCTTGGAGGCTACTTCCTCAATGTCCATGCCGCCGGCCTCGCTGGCCATGAAGACGATCTTCGCGGTCCCTCTGTCCGGGAGCACGCTCAAGTAGAGTTCTTTTTCAATTGGAAGACCTTCTTCGACCAGGAGTTTCTTTACCACCTTACCCTCAGGACCCGTCTGGTGGGTTACAAGGGTCATCCCAAGAATGCTGGAGGCGAGTTGTTGAATTTCAGCCGCGTTTTTGGCGAGCTTAACACCCCCGCCTTTGCCGCGCCCGCCGGCGTGGATTTGGGCTTTCACCACAACAGGGAAACTCCCCAGTTCCGCCCCAATCCGCTCGGCTTCCTCAACGCTGAAGGCCGCTTTCCCCCGGGGGATAGGGACTCCAAACTTTTGAAACAGTTCTTTGGCTTGATACTCATGAATTTTCATTTTTCTCCTCGCTGTACAGGAACAACTTCATGATGTGCAGACCGTGTCTCACCAACGAGAGCCCTAGTCTAACCTCTGCTGAGGATCGATCTATTACTAAATGAAAGTTCTCACAATGTCAAACATTTGTTTATCGGTCTTGTGCCTGAATCGTTGCTTGCAAAAAAGATTTGGCCCGGCATATAATAGTTTGAATGAACTCCTCACCCCGCTGAGTCAATTGCGCCCACAGGCTCCCATGCGCAAACTTGGCTGGGTTTTCACAAACCCTGCTCCCCTGCCCTGCTTTTCGACAAATCAAACGTGTGTGCGCAGAGTTCAAAACTGTGCTAACAACGATGGAAATGGCGATGTTCGATGTGATAAACTGCATCTTAAGTCAGAATATTTGCCGCTATCTAAAAAGAGAATGCCCTTTTGTTTTTTTAATTATTTGAAAGGAAACCGGACCTCAGATGGAATACGAACCGGTAATAGGACTCGAAATTCACGCTCAACTCCAGACCGCGAGCAAGATTTTCTGCGGATGTTCAACAAGATTCGGCGGCAGTCCCAACACCCACACCTGCCCAGTGTGCCTTGGGATGCCGGGGTCGCTTCCCGTGCTCAACCGCCAAGTCGTCGAATACACGGTCAGAATGGCTTTAGCCACTCACTGCTCAATTGCGCCGCTCGCCCAGTTTGCCAGGAAAAACTACTTCTATCCGGACCTTCCCAAAGGGTACCAGATTTCACAGTACGAGCTTCCCCTTGCCCGCGATGGCTGGGTGGAAATCGAGAGTTCCCTGGGTCCAAGGCGAATCAGGATACACCGGATTCACATGGAAGAAGACGCCGGCAAGCTCACTCATGACGAACACCACCTGCTCAGCTATGTGGATTTAAACAGGACGGGCGTCCCCCTCATCGAGATCGTGAGTGAACCGGACATAGCTACCCCTGAAGAAGCGGCGTCCTACCTCAAGACCCTTCGTGAGATTTTACGCTACCTCGAGATCTGCGACGGCAACATGGAAGAAGCCAGCATGAGGTGCGACGCAAATATCTCTCTTCGGCCCGCCGGAACGAGCGGTCTTGGGACCAAGGTCGAGCTCAAGAACATGAACTCGTTTAAAAACGTGCAAAAAGCCCTGGAATTCGAGATCCGGAGACAGAAAGTCATGATCGATCGCGGGCAACCGCTCGTTCAGGAAACCAGGCTCTGGGATGCCGGGCACAATGTGACCATGAGTATGCGCGGCAAGGAAGAGGCCCATGACTATCGCTATTTTCCGGACCCCGACCTGGTTCCGGTGGTGGTGAGCGAGGCTTGGGTCCAAGAGGTTCGCGACAGTCTGCCCGAACTCCCCGAGGCGAAGCGGGATCGATTCATCAATGAGTACGGACTTCCGCCCTATGACGCGAAGGTGCTCACATCATCGAAATCCCTTGCAAACTACTTTGAAGCGGCGCTCAAAAAATTTACGCGCCCCAAGGCGCTTAGCAACTGGATTATGTCCGAGCTTTTGCGCGAGCTTCACCGCGATAATCGGGAAATCGAAGACTGCCCGGTATCCCCGGAGAACCTGGCAGAGCTTTTGGACCTGCTCGATTCCGGGGTGCTCAGCGGCAAAATAGCCAAGGCAGTCTTCGAGCAGATGTACGCAAGCGGCGAGTCCGCCCGGTATATCGTTGATGAAAAAGGGCTGGCGCAGGTAAGCGATGAGTCGGAAATCGAGTCCGCAATCGATCAGGTCCTCTCGGAAAACCCGAAGGAAGTTGAGCAGTTTCGTGCCGGGAAGGACAAACTCTTCGGCTTCTTCGTAGGCCAGGTCATGAGGAAGACAAAAGGAAAGGCAAATCCGCAGCTCGCTAATGAAATTCTCAGGAAAAAACTCCTGAGCTAAGGTATAAGAGAAAAACTCTTCAGGAGACTTTAATGCCCGAGCAATGGTTACCGCCAATCCACTGGGATCGTGACGCCGTGGCGATACTCGATCAGAGGATATTGCCCCACCAGGAAAAGTTCCTGCGCTGCACCACCCCGGAACAGGTGATAGGCGCGATAAAGACAATGGCCATTCGGGGAGCTCCCGCTGTGGGAGTTGCCGGAGCGCTTGCCCTGGCCCTTGGGGCCAGGTCTATCCAGACCGTCGATCCAAAAGAATTCAGGCGAAAATTCTCCAGGATGTGCCATAAAGTGAGAGAAGCGCGCCCGACGGGGGCAAACCTCGGCTGGGCGGTCAAGAGATTGTACTCGGTTGTGGTGGAAAACCCTAAAGCGGCCATGGTCGAACTTCAGCGACTCATTGTGCAAGAGGCCAACGCCATTCTGACCGAGGATGTTGTCTCAAACCGGCAGATCGGAAGGTGGGGACGCGAAGTTGTGCCCAAGGGGGCGAGAATTCTCACTTATTGCAATGCCGGCGCGCTTGCTACCGCAGATTACGGAACTGCCGTGGGGGTAATCCGGGCAGCTTTCGAGATCGACCCCACAATCAGCGTGCTTTCATGCGAAACCAGGCCGTTCCTCCAGGGCGCCAGGCTCACCGCGTTCGAACTCAAACGGGCGGGTATCCCCGTTACTCTCATTACTGACAATGCTGTCGGAAGCTTGATGAGCCAGGGCAGGATCGATCTTGCAGTGGTGGGCGCGGACAGGATCGCCGCCAACGGCGATACTGCAAACAAGATCGGCACCTACATGGTCGCGGTGCTTGCCAGGACCCACGATGTCCCCTTCTATGTCGCCGCGCCCCGTTCGACCATAGATCCGGGGCTGCCTGACGGAAGCGGAATCCCCATTGAGCACAGGGACCCCAAGGAAGTCACTCACTTCTTCGGAAAACGCATAGCCCCTGATGGCGTCAGCGCTCTCAACCCTGCATTCGATGTCACACCGAACAAGTATATTTCCGCAATAATCACCGAAGTAGGCGTGTTGAGAAAGCCCTTTCCCAAGACGATAAGAAAGGCTTTGCAGACCTGATCTTACACTTCGCCAATGATTCTCAATCCGAACGGTACATGTAATCTCGAACCATCGGCAGGCTGTTATTCAAACCCTTTGAAAAAAGTATCTGGTACACCCGCGTGCCGTTGTATTTGAATCCCGCTGATGAAGCGTTGAGATATAGCCACCACATCCGTACGAACCTCTCGTTGAACATCTCACGTATCTTACCGATGTTCCTTTCGAAATTGGCTATCCAGCAGTCGAGTGTCCTGGCGTAATGCAGCCGCAGCCCCTCGATCTCTAGAACGCTCAGGCCGGCCCGGCCCATCTCGCGCACTGTTTCCGACAGACTCGGGAGATAGCCGCCTGGGAAGATATAGCGCTGCGTCCACGCGTCCATGGCTGAATCGACTTCTTTTGCGATCGTATGCAGCAGGCCCACCCCGCCGTTTTTCAGCAGTTCGGCAACCTTTCTCATATAGACAGGAATGAATCTTTTCCCAACATGCTCAAACATTCCTATGGACACTAACTTGTCGAATTTACCGGCAAGATGCCGGTAATCCACCAACTTTACCTCAATCTGCTCACCTAGCCCCAGCTCTTCTATCCTCTTAGAGCCATATCGGCTCTGGTTGCTTGAAAGCGTAACCCCGACTCCCCTTATGCCGTATTTGCCCGCACTACGCAGGAGCATCCCGCACCAACCGCATCCGATGTCAACCAGCGTGTCTGCCGGACTTAGCATGAGTTTGCGGGCGATATGATCGTACTTGTTGCGTTGCGCCTCATCGAGTGAATCATCTTCATTTTTGAAATAGCCGCAGGAATATGTGAGGCTCTCGTCCAGGAAAAGAGAGTAAAATTCCGGGGTGAGATCATAGTGATGTGCTATATTGTCACGTGCCCTTCCAACCGTATCCATTTTCTTCAGGTAAAAAACAAAAAACCGCATCTTTTGCCACAGTGAGACTGCGTTTTCGTCAAATTGCACGATGAGTCCCAGCCTCAGCAGTTCCTGGAGATCGCCCTCGACCTCCAGGTCGCCATCGACGTATGCTTCGCCAAACCCGAGAAACCCCTTGCTGAACATCTGCCCTGTAACTTTTGGAGACTTGATTAGCATAGTCGTTTTCGGCTTGCCGCCGTATTGTAGGACTTCTCCATCCCATAGTTCGAAAGAAAATGCGGCGTTAGGGTCTGTCCTGTTGATTGCGGCGGCGAGTGCCCTGATCGCTTTTTTCATTTGCAAACCTCCCGACGGATAAATCCATTGAAGGATTAACTGGGGCAGCTTGGACCGAGAAAGTTATATTTTTGGGGCAACATTGCCCTAAGTCAATATGCAAATTAAAAACACGCATCAAATGGGATATACTTACGTAATCTGGTTGAATTTATTTTTTCAGGGCTTGGAAATTATCGCAGGAAAACTTCTTCTCGCTAAAATCGGGGATAACCGAATGATCTGGACCGAAGAGGCAGAACAGGCAACACGAAGGGTCCCTTTCTTTATTCGCGGAAAGGTGCGGCGTGAGGCCGAAAAAGAAGCTTCTGAGCAGGATTCGAATCGGGTGTTGCTGAAGCATGTCCAGGATTGCCGGCAGAAATTTCTTTCCGGAAAAGCCGTTGAGTCCAAAGGGTTCCAAATAGAGACATGCTTTGGCGCAGACGGCTGTGAAAACTGCACGATTGAAAGCGCACCATTGATCGCTGAACTCGAAAAGATGCTTTTGAGCCGAAATGTCGCGGGTTTTCTCAAAGAGAGGGTGGGCCACCCTTTCAAGATTCACCACGAATTCCGCATCTGTGTTTCCGATTGTCCGAATGCATGTTCGCGTCCTCAAATCGTCGATATCGGCATCGTTGGAGCGTTGCGCCCACGGGTTTCGGCTGAAGCCTGCACCGGCTGCGGGGCTTGTTCATCCTCCTGCATTGAAAACGCCCTCAAGATGGAGCCCAAAAAGGATGCCCCGGCAATGGACACCGGCAAATGCGTAATGTGCGGAAAATGCGTCAGCGCATGCCCATCGGGCGCCATACTGGAATCTAAAAAGGGCTGGCGCATCATGGTGGGCGGCAAACTTGGCCGTCATCCGCAACTGGGAAAAGAGTTGGTGGGGATTTACTCGAAACAGGAGCTCCTGGCCATAATTGAGCGCTGCCTGAATATCTGGTTCACTCACAACATCGGAGGCGAACGGTTAGGGGCGATTCTCAACCGGATTGGCTGCGATCTGATCGGTGGTCCTGAAGATTAGGACTGCCTCGTTATGAGTTGACATTTCAGCCGGGGCCCCACAGTTTCTCTGCTCTTGCACTCGGCCTAGTAGGTCCGTTGTATTAAAGTAATTGGAGTTTTCACAACTACTGAGCCACCTTTTTGGTCAGTTAGCGTTATTTCGACACCGGCCCCGCTTGCGACCGGCAGATAAGGCCCATCGGCAGCAAGCAGTTCAACCTTCCTGACCTCACCCGGCTTAAGCTCACCATTCCAGTATACATTATATTGCTCGATTACCGACTTTCTGGCTTCATCATCAAGAGAACGCCAGGATTCCGGATTGTCAATAGTTTCGGGAAGAACGCGGAAATTCGGCAGCACGTGGAAGGTAGCCGGGTAGGACTGTCCTTTTCCGTCAATGATTACGGCCCTAAAAGAGAGCTTGTTGCTGCCCCCTGCTGAATTGTCCAGGTTCAACTGGACTTTAGCATGAAGCGGCGAGCCATGATCCGGCCCCGGATCGCTGACAATCGGCATCCAGTCGCGCCAAAAGTAAGTTTTTAAGACCGTGATTTTGCAGGCGCCGATCTCGAAGACTGCATTGTCAGTAGAATAAGAGTCCGGGCCGATATACGGGTTGATTTGCGCTGCATGGGCTGCGTTAATCCATGCGGCCGTAAAGAACAGTGCAAGGATCCACGCTGCTCCATTTATTAACATTTTCATGGTTTGGTTTACGATATCCATATTGTGATCCGTCCAAGCTCATTCAATTGATCATTTTCATACCTGTAGGCCACCACGTAACCGGCTCCAGCGAGCCAATCATACTGTGTCCCGTAATATACGAGAAGGATGTGAAGGTCCGGGTCATAGGCGGGAAGCGATATTCGAGTCATACCCCGGGCCTTTGGGTTTTCTTTTCCCAACTTTTTCCATCCGCCTCCATTCTTCTCAAAATACTTGTAGTACTTTGCATGGTAATCTATAAAGTATCCATTCTGCGGGCATGATTTGAGGCTTAGCCTTACCGGCCCCGTGTTTCGCTCGAACAGTAAATCAACGAGCGGACCGATATTGTAACCTTCTTTGTTGAAATATACCTTCATCGTCTCCCTGGCCCGGGTCTGCTCGATGAGATCGCGGAAGAGCGCCTTGTCGGACACGAAAGAGGTCTTCGGAGCGACTACAGTGAAGCCGCTTCTGCCGCCAAACTCCTTCTCAAGCACCTTTGACACCAGCAGATTGTCATCGGCCTGCCCCAATGCATTTTGGGGAACGCACAGACTTACCCATAGAAGACAGATCCCAACCGATAATAGCCATCCTTTCCTCATAACCTTTCCCTTTCTGCATGATCTTCCTGCGCATAAACGGTTTTCATCTTATTTGCCCATTCCTCGGGGGGCAATCTTTAGATGCCGTCTCAGGTCAGCTTCAAATTTTGGCCGCAGATCAAAGAAAACCCACCCCAGGGTGATATCATTCATCGCCTCAGCGCTTGTGAATACACCTTCCTGCACCCCGATGCCGCTAAATCCGGACGGCTGCACGACATAGAGGGAATCAAAGGTTATAAAACGGCGGGCAATGCCGCCCAACTGCCGCAGCCCAAACCCTGGTGCCTGCCCAAGAAGCCCGTCATCGCCCAGCAGTCCATAGCCTCCTCTTGCTCCAGGTGGAGGCTGGAGCGGGCGAAGCGCCAGCCACAATCCCCGAGGGTCTTTGATTGTTCCATTCGCGACCGTATGCATGCTCCCATTTCGTACTCGTAGTCGAAGTGCAATATTCCCCTTTGCTGCTAGGAATAATCACCGCCGGCGTTCGCCAATTTGACAGGTGTAGGCAAAGTAGTTTGGGAGTGCGCAAGGGTACTAATTCCAATAAGCAACGCCGTCGTAACCAATAAACTGGTAAACTCCATCTTCATTGCGTTTCCCCTCTTTGGTCTGGATCACTTATCCTTTTCAGAATTCCTTACCCTTTATAGACAACTGCGGAGGGGAAAAAGTTCCCTGGGTTTTGGGGGAAAGACGGAAATAATGGCGCAACCTGTTCCAGTTCGTTCTGGGTCATTTTATGCGTAGCTACGGTATCCAGGCCTTTTCATGGACTCACTTTCAGGCCGGGTGCGCCCAATATCTTTCATTCTCTTGCTTCTTCTGCTTTATTTTGGCCTGAATAATGCGTCAACTTGACCCCAACAGGAGCCGCACCTCAGTATCCGGCTCGGATTCCATCCAAAAAAGCTCTTCGAATGCCGATCAGACCAATTTGGACAATTTGAGGACATACCACCATCCCCGCAGTTAATAGCTCGTTTCCCGCGCCTCGTCGTGTTGGGGAGCCACAGGCGAATATAACATGCGATAATAGCGGGCCAGAGGCGCTTAAAAGCTTGGAGTACCTGGATGCTCCGATCGCTCATGCATAAGGAGATCATAGTTGAGGCAAAAGGCGGCTTGGTGGATAAGGGGCCCAGGCCGCTGTAGCGATCCAGTTGTAGCCGCTCGTTAGGGGCTTCGCTTGCATCTTTAGGCCCGGGCCTTGAGGGTAAAGGATGGATTTAGTACAGCCTGACGCATCGCCTCTAACGCTGCGACAGCGTCTCCCTGCCGGACGTCACGCTGGCCGCTGCCCCAGAATCGCAACTCCCATTCCACCGGAACAGGCTGGATGCCGTCAGCGCAAAGTTTGAAGCGGTCCGAATGCAAATAGATTGTAAAAGCAACGTTTTCGTGCTCCAAGCGCAGCCAATACCAAAAAGGTCCGCGCGGCATGGCGTTAGGGTACTCTTCAATCGCTCGAAGGAAAGCTTCCAGCGCTTGACGCTCAACTGTGCCAAGCCCCTTACGACTAAACGCTGCGAGAAGCACCGCGCCAAACCCCGCCAAGTCCGGTGGCCAGACGGGGTAGCGCAGGACCGAAACGACAGCGTCCTCATCACGACAGATCTCCATGCAACGCTCTCTAGCGTAATCCCAGGCGCTAAAGTGCGGCTCGGTCTGCGGGACGATGAAGGGATCCTCCCCGAATCCCACGTAGCCCTCGAAAAGTTCTTTTGATGTCATCCCAGGTTCGTGGGACCCCTTCAGACATTTATCGACAATCTTTTTACAAGCGGCAATGGCGTCCTCCGCTGTATCAAACTCCCCTAATCCATAGCGTTCATCTTCATCCATATAGTGGAAATTGTCATCGACCAAGACTTTATATTTCATGCAATTCCTCTGCAGCATCTTGTCGAAGCTTGAATAATCCGTCAATTTGACCCCAACTGGAGCCGAACAGAATTTCCGGGTCGGATTCCATCCTAAAAGCTCTTGGAATGCCGAAGGTCCTTAAATCATACGATATTCCAATCAAAACGCAACTGGGAATGCCGATCAGACCAATCTGGGCAATTTGACGGCACACCACCATCCCCGCAGTTGATCGTCACATTTAGAAGCCGCCTGATGATCCTGTACAAGCAGTAAAGCGGAATCTTGAAGGACTAGGATTGCCAAAATCCGGACAGGAAAAGTGAAAAGGACTGGCCGCCAATTCATTCCCGCGAGCAGTCCCTTCAGATCATCTTATTTGTCCCCAACCTAAGTTCCATGAGGTAGGTTGATCTTCTCGCCCTGTGCGTAGTTAGGCAGCCGCTTTAAATGTTGGGCCTATACTCAAGCTCCAGGTTCTTTGTGGGAACTATTGCTGGAGCGCATTCAGGATCTCCTGCGTCGTGACATACCTGTCGCAAAGCTTCCTGAACTCATCTCTATCAAGAATATTTTTTACGTAAATCTCGGCAAAAACAGGGTACCACAGGGAGTGTGTCTCGTACTTGTAATGTACGTCGAGTCCCGATGCATCAATCTTTTTTCCGCTGCCGTCAAAGACCGTAATTTGCGGAGTTGACTTGAATCCCACTTTGACGGATTTCTGTTCGTATCCTAAAACTACCCACACTTTCGTCATACTTTTCTGGATATCGTAAAAGACCGGCACCATCATCCTGTTATCGCGTGCAACATCCGGATCGTCGGAAAGATGATTCATCCAGCGGCGGGCAACTTCGATGTCCTTCTTCCCGCCATTGCCCGATCCGTCAGTGTTCCTTATCTGTAGAGTGCAGCCGGTTTCATTTGCAACGATTAAAGCCGCCCCGAAAAAGAGCGCCTCCATTTCCTTCAGTTCCACGGAGAGGTCTTTCTCGACAGGTCCCGATCCCGTCAACCGGTGCATCTTTGCAAGATTGCTTTCCCCAAGCATATCTTTCAGCACGCTATGGATGAAGTTATAAGAGCGGGCCCTCCTCAAATAGTAGGTTGCCAGCGGCTCTAAAGTAAGCTCCGGGTAAATATCTATACGGATCTCGCTCTCATGCGGCCCTGGCCGAGATGTACCAGCCATCCGGGGAATTTCCAGCTGCTTGATGTGGGTTTCTCTTGTTAGGGCCAGAACAGATTTAAACAACTCCTCCAACTCTTTCATGTAACTTTCGGTAAACTCGAGTTTTTTGCCCTCAGGGGACTTTTCCGGCAGAAGAAGGCTTTCCAGGGAATACGTCTGGTAGTCATACCAGCCGGAGTTTTTCCTGGGAGTTACATTGATTTTTCCTGCCTTGATTTCCTCAATCAGTTTCTCGGCAAGATTGAAACTCTCGGGGATGGGTTTATTGCCGTAGAGTTTTTTTACAAGGTCTGTTTCATAAGACCTCGATGGTGGAAAGAATACGACCGGTTTCGCGTGTTCCTCAGCCCTGCAAGTAGTAAGAGGGTCCCTGATGCAGCGCCTCAAATCCGTAACATCCTCAGGAAACGGGTTGGTCATTTTTTCGGTAAATCCCAGGTACTTGAAATAGAAGTCCTTTGTCTGCCCGCCTTTGTTTTTGATGGCCCGCACAAGTGCTGCGCTCTTCTCAAGTTTGGTTTGCAAAAGTCGATCCTGCCGGAATATCTTGCCGAGTTCCTCATTCCATGTGTAAAAGCCTATCGGCTTTGAGCGAAGAGCGTCTTGCAGAAAATCCTTCTCTATTTTTTGGCTTAACTCCTTAACCTTTGCATCCTCGCTTAAGTTCTGCCCTCCCAGTGAGGATGCCGCATCAAGAAAAGCCCTCGACCATTCTTTTTCCTGCCGGGGAATGGAGGGGTCCCCGAGGTCCTTAAGGGCGCCCAAAAGGGCAGACAGAAACACTTTCTTTCCCAAAACTCCCGGCAACCCTTCCTGCATTGCTATCTCAGCGGCAGCATAAAGGCCGTCATCAAACTGTTTGGCCTTGGCCGACAGAATCGATGCGGAAACAAAGTCAACGCTCTCCTCATCAGGCGCGCTGCCTCCGTTCGTCGGCTGAAGACCTCCCGGGGTTGGATAGAGCCTGTCCGCACCACCACCTCCATTAGAGACCCTTTTGGGGATCTCAATGGTGAGGACCTGCCCGGACAGGTCAACTTTGATCGTGTAGCCATCAGACTTTCTTTCACTTGCTAAAGACTGATATTCCGTTACGCCGGACGGCTTATCACGGCCTTCATCGCTCGTCTTGCAGGAAGCTGGATTAGAATACGCAAACACCATGACCAGCATCATGAATGAAGATATTATATTCGTCCACATAAAATCCTCCTTACCCTTTATAGACAACCGCGGAGGGGAAAAGGTTCCCTGGAGTTTTGGGGGAAAGACGGAAATAATGGCGCAACCAGTTCCAGTTCGTTCTGGATCATTTTATGCGTATCTACGGTATCCAGGCCTTTTCATGGACACGCTTTCAGGCCGGGTGTGCCCAATATTTTTCATTCTCTTGCTTCTTCTGCCTTATTTTGGATAGAGTACATCAATTTAGCATGAGAATTTACTCTTACAATGCTAATGTCGGAGAGTAGCGGATGCCGGCAACGCCTATTGAAACCAACGCCTGAAACTCCATCTGCGATGGACTTTCAATCAGCTTTCGCGCCAGCGGTAACCGGCAGGAATCTTCTCACTGATATTTTTAACAGTCAGTTCCGCTGGGTCCTGGGACAGAGTCCGATCCCAAAACCGTGCTTCGGCACCTATTGGCAGCCATTTCTGCACTATTCCGGCTGCTCTCGACAGATGCTAATTGAAAGATTCAATCCGTGCCCGATGATAGTGTAGTGCTCGTCAACCTGACTCCTGAAGAAATTCGGCATATTCAGGAGTTGCTTTCCCATTTTGATCTTGAAATAGGATCCATAGCGGTTCCGTCAATAGGAGATGCAGAACGATACTTCAACCGGAAAGACCTTCTTCTGGTGATTCTTCGCGTGAGCGAGCATCAGAAAAGACCGGATCAAGACGTCCATCTCGTTAGACGTTTGATTGGCCGATCCATACCTCTATTAGTCCTCGTTTCTCCAGATCAAGCCACAAAAGCCAGAGAATACCTCCGCGCCGGTGCGGATGAATATTGGATACTGCCGCTGGATTTGACAGCTTTTCCTCCTCGCCTTGAAGTATTGCTCGAATGGGGGCAGTCTGCGTTGAGTGACGAGTTTACTCGACGCCAGGAAGTAAGTATGTCCAATCCGGATAGAACTTCATCCTTTTACCGTGTGTATTACGCCGTCAGAAACCTCTTCACGCCTGCCGGTTTCAAAAAGACGACGTCGCCGGAACTTATGGCTCTCATAGCCAATAAATGGAAGAAGGTACGCAGACTTGGTTTCGGAACCCAAGCAGAGGTTTGGCTGGTCCAAGAAGATCGCGGAGATACGCTGGCGGTCGCCAAGGTCCCTCATTCCCGTCAAATGAACACCAGGTTCTTACGAGTGGCCGCTATCCTGAGGCGGATGGCGGGCCATCCCAACGCGGTACAACTAAGAGAGGTCGTTAAAGATGATGGGAGAGTAATCATCATTCAAGAGTACGTAGAAGGTTCTACCCTGCAAGATCTCTTGAATCAAGGGATGGACAGCGTCACAAAAGAGAAAGTCTTTTTAGAACTGCTGGAGGTGGTTGCTCACGCTCACGACCAGAACATCATGCATAGAGACATCAAGCCCGAAAACGTTATTATTACACCTGCGGGAGTTTCCAAACTCCTGGATTTCGGCGCTGGTAAAGATCTTTCTCGCTGGAGCACGAGCGGTACAACCATCGGTACGCGTCCCTTCATGGCGCCCGAACAGATCATGGGGAAGAGCCGCCTGGCGAGCGATGTTTGGTCCCTGGGGGTAATTCTTTATCTCATTTCGACGGGATTATTTCCCTTCTATGATGACAACCAAAAGACCCTCATGGATCTAATTCTTGAATGCAATCCTCAATCTCCACGGAATCTGGAACCGGAATTGCCACTGCAACTGGAATCCATCATTCTCAAATGCTTACAAAAAGATCCGAATCAACGTTATCCGAATGCAGTGATACTGCGAAATGAACTGTTCAGAGCTTTTCCCGGCTTCGGAGAGGGAAAGGTCCTGCCGCAGTCCTGATTCATCTGATATGTTCACTATTCAATCTGCTCCACCAGCTTCGAAAGTTCGCTGCATAGAAGTTTTATTTTCTCGTAGACGTGCGTTCCGTTTTCGTGGGTGCTTGCATGGAGCCCAGCTTTGCTCGACGCTTCCAAGGCAGCCGCGACCGCATCCTCCGGAAGCTTCCCGGCAAGATAGCCTCCTTCGAGCAAAGCAATGAAGTGCTCGGCGACCTGGTCTGGACTGTAGGTTGCTCTATTCGGCCGGTACCATTTATAGACCCAATTGCACATGCCCAGTATGGCGTTTGCCTGGAGTCTCGGGTCTGTCGGTCTAAAAATGCCGATTGCGATGCCATCTTTGATGATGTCTTCGATGATCTGAGAATATTTTCTCTTTTCCAGCCGAATCTTCTGAAAATCTTCCTTGGGAAGCTGGTTTTCTTCGGCAAAGAACACAGAGAAAAGAACAGCATTCTTGATAGTGATATTCTTGATATGGTTCCGGAGAATGAGCCTTAACTTTTCGTCCGGCGGCACGTCCATAACCGAGATCTCGTGGATTCTCTCAAAAATCTTCTCGAAAGCCTGAGCGTAGACTATGGAGAGCAACTGCTCTTTGCTCGATACGTAGTGATAGAGAGCGGTTTTGCTCAGCCCCAGCTCCCTGGCCAAACCATCCAATGTGGCGGATTTGAACCCTTTCTTATGGAACAGCCCGGCCGCTGTATCGATGAGCTTTTGAAACCGCACACTTCGATCCAGCCCTTTAAAGCCGACCCTGTCTTTCATTAGATTCTCCACTGCTCGACGACCTCTTGATTCCTGGCACGAAGGCGAAATATCCTCTTTTTCACACAAATCGATTGACAAAAAAAGCGAGATTTTACTATATGGTACTGTACAGATGGTAAGATATACCGTCTGGACGGTAACATGATCGGCCAAAAACTGCAACTGTGCAGAGGCTGGATTATTTCTCCGGACCGGCGGGCGAAACGGAGGATGAGTATGTTGGAGAAGACTTCAGGTGTGGGAAAACTTTCCAGGAAAGCGAGTTGGATTAATAAATGTTACCCGTTTCAAATGGAGAGGAAGAGCCGGTTCAGCACTTTATCCGGCATTCCCGTTCAGCCGGTCTACACCGATGAAGACCTCGACGGGCTTGATTATGCAAAAGACCTGGGCTATCCCGGCGAAGCTCCTTTTACTAGAGGCGTTCACCCGACCATGTACCGGGGACGGCTATGGACCATGCGCCAACTCGCCGGCTTTGGCCCTCCGGAAGAAACCAACAAACGTTACAAACTCCTCCTTGCACAGGGGGCTACCGGTATAAACGGCGTCTTCGATTACCCCACTTTGCGGGGGTTCAATTCCGACCACCCTGAGGCACAAGCCGACGCTGGACGTGGCGGGGTCGCAATCGACAGCCTCGAAGACATGATGATTCTCTTTGATGGCATTCCCATTGATGATGTCAGCGTCTCTTTGGTGACGTGTCAGCCAGTCGGTACGGTGCCCGTGCTGGCCATGTATCTCGCTCAGGCTGAAAAGCGCAACATCTCTTTCGAGAAACTTGCCGGTACGACCCAGAACGATTTCCTTATGGAGACGGCCGTAACCATAGGCTGGAACATCCTCCCACCTCGATACTCTTTCAAACTGAGTTGTGATGTCATCGAATACTGTGTCAAGCATGTTCCAAGGTGGAATCCCATAAGCATTGCCGGCTATAACTATCGGGAGGCCGGGGCGAACGCTGTCCAGGAACTCGGCCTGTGTTTGGCTCACGGCATAGCATGCGTTGAGGAGCTTCTTTCGCGAGGCATGGCTGTAGACGATTTTGCACCGCGTATTTCCTTCTTTCTCAACTCCCATAACGATTTTTTTGAGGAAATCGCCAAGTTCAGGGCAGCACGAAAGCTTTGGTGCGAAATCATGACAGAGCGTTTCGGCGCCAGGGACCCACGCTCGCAAAAGTTTCGTTTCCATGTTCAAACGGCAGGCTCGGCGCTCACGGCTCAGCAACCGCTCAACAACATTACTCGCGCAGCCTATCACGCCCTGGCGGCGGTCCTGGGGGGAGCCCAGTCGGTGCACATCGACGGATACGACGAAGCGCTCTGCACCCCCACCGAGACTTCGGCGCTCATCGCCCTTCGCACTCAACAGGTCCTTCAGCATGAGACAAACGTAACCAGCACGGTAGACCCGCTGGGAGGGTCCTATTTCGTGGAAAATCTGACGCACGAAATGGGGCGACGAGTAACTGACTACATTGCAAAAATCGAAAGCATGGGCGGTCTTGTTGAATCGGCCAGTAAAGGTTGGGTTCACGACGAGATCGCCGATTCCGCCGTCCAATATCAGAAAGCCGTTGAGAGCGGGGAGATGTTGGTAGTGGGCGTCAATTGCCACACCATGGAAGATCAACCGGTAGAAATCTTTGCTCAACCGGAAACGCTAAACCGGCAGAAGGCCAAGCTCGCCGAGTTGAGAAAACGGCGAGACCAAGCGGCAGTCCAGACGGCTCTGGGGACGATCCGTGAGGCGTGCAGGAGAATGGATAACGTCATGCCCTCCGTCATCGAAGCCGCCAAGTCCTGGGTTACCGAAGGGGAAATCGCTGAAGTCTTCAGGCAGGAATGGGGCTGCTGGGACCCCCCTTTGCGGCTCTGAAAACCGTTCTGAAGACCGGCAGGCCATGGGGCGGCCCCAGACACAAACCCCATGAACTTAGACGGGAATGCACAATCAAGCTAGAGGAGGTTCACGTGGGAGCGGGTCACAAACGCATATTGATTGCAAAAGTCGGCATGGATGCTCACTGGCGTGGAGCCATCGTCATCGCACGATCTCTGCGCGATGCGGGCTTTGAGGTCGTCTTTGCCGGGAATCTGTCTCCAGCAGGCATTGTGGCCACTGCCATACAGGAGGCTGTCGATTACATTGGAATCAGCAGTCTGTCAGGAAACCACATGATCACCGTGCCCCCGATTCTCGATTCGCTTCGCAGCAAAAACGCCGGTGATATTACAGTCGTTGTGGGAGGCATCGTCCCACCGGACGACGCAAAGGAATTGAAACGTCTAGGGGTCCTCGAAGTCTTCGGCCCGGGCCGAAGCATACAGTCTATTGTTGATTTCCTTGGGCAGTCTCACAAAGCATGGTAACCGATTCGGAGTAATAGATGCCGTATTCGAGCAGAATACGATCACTGCAAGAGAAGATTGGCGAACGGGGTCTGGCAGGCGCCATATTGTTTTACTCAAGAGACGTTTACTATTATTCCGGAACGGCTCAACCAGCCTACCTGGTTGTGATGCTTGATGATTACAGGCTCTTTGTCCGCAGGGGATATGAAATTGCCCGGATGGAGTCGGGATATGAGGCAGAACGCATCGTCAAAGAACCATCTCTTGAGGCGGTCGTTCAACAAATGTTTCCCGGACAGGGACAGGGGGCGAAGGTGGGCACGGAGATAGATGTCCTGACAGTACTCCAGGCCCGCAAGATGAATCAGGCCCTCGGTATGCGGGAACTGGTGGATATCTCCGGCGAGATACTTGAACAGCGCACGGTGAAGGATGCCCAAGAGCTGAAAAGTATAAAGAGGGCCTGCTCTGCTGTCCATGCGGGCCACATTGCAGCGGTCTCCAGTCTCCGCGCCGGCATGAGCGAGCTTGAACTGGCCGCCGCCGTAGAGAATGCGCAACGTCTGGCCGGGCACGAGGGTTGTTTCTTTATGCGGACGCCAGACTTTGTTATGAGCAGGGGGCCTTTGGCTTCAGGGTTTAATCTGCGTCATACAAGCGGCACCCTTTTTACTCTCTCGGGCACAGGGTTAAGCCCAGCCATACCAACAGGCGCATCCCGGCGGATCATCGAAGCCGGGGACATGGTGCTGGTGGACATACCGGTGTGTGTCGAGGGTTATCACGCCGATCAAAGCCGCACCTATGCTGTCGGGCATGCTCAGCAAAGAGCGTTGGATTTGTTTCAGCGCTTGCGCTCGGTGGCGGACTGCCTGATCTCCAATCTGCATCCCGGTATGACCTGCGCAGAGGCGTTCAATCTGGCCACGGCCGAGGCAAAAGCATCCGGGATTGGCGATTCCTTTATGAACTTCGACTCGGGAGTCAAAGCATTTTTCGTCGGCCATGGCATTGGGCTCGAACTCAATGAGCCTCCCTTGCTTGCCCGCAACAGCCGGGCAGTCCTGAAGGCCGGCATGGTCCTGGCGATTGAAATGCACCTGATGGAGCCCGAAGGTCTTGCCCTCAAGCTCGAAGACACCGTGTTCATCACTCCGAATACAGTTGAAATATTGACCTCAAGCCCTCGAAAACTTATCGCAGTTGGTCCGTAAATCAAGGCTTTGGCCTGCCGATCGTATCAAAGCCCTCAATAAGCTTGTCATACTCCTTGAGAGCACGGATGAATTCCATCGTGCCTTGAAACACGATCCAACTGATAACAACGATTCCTATTGTGAGTCCGATCTTCCATGCCCTCGACGTTTGCGGACGAAACCAGATAAGGGGCAACGCCAGAGGCCCAACACTACAGACTGCGAAGAAAATAAAGGATTTTCGGAAATACCATTGAATCTTCTTTTCTGCAACGTCTGGGTGGTTGGATACATCCGTAAACTCACCGCAGTGTTTACACAGTACCGCGTCGTCTTGAATTTCTTCAAAGCAGAAGGGACACTTTTTCATTATCATCTCTCTTGGTAGAACGATCCTATCAAATGGTTAGAATGAATGCAGTATAATGTTCAGGGATGATCGAGCATAATCCAGGTTTAAAAAAGAAACCAGGTGGTGCAGCAACGCATTTGATCTTCCGTGCTGATAGACAAGAAACGGTCCCCTTCACATGCCGCTTGTGTTTTTGATTCAGGTATGGGAAAGCTTCTATGGCCTTCAATGTGTCTCGATCGGTCTTCAGGGCTCCATAGGAACCCAAAATGCCCTGCGAGATCCGTCGGTGGTCCGGTTGATTCGTTATTCGGAGGTAAGTCCTGGGGAAAAGATGCTCTTGCCAAGAAAATCGATTTGGGGTCTGTCGATCCGCTTTGTCATGCTCCTGGGATTTCTCTGGATGGGCATTGGTGCGCCATCAGCCGCCGCCTTCGATCCAAGGGACATGCTCGCGCTGCTCGATGAAATGGATTCAAGCTACTCCAGGGTGAACGATTATGTGGGAGTCTTTTATAAACAGGAACGGATAGACGGAAAGCTCAATGAGGGGGAAACTGCACTATTAAAGTTTCAAAAGCCCTTCAAAGTCTATATGAAGTTTACCGGCGGCCCCTCCACGGGAACCGAGGTCCTCTATGCGCAAGGCAGTTACGAGAATAAGCTGCTTGTGAGGCAAGGAGGGATTTGGGGGGTTATGACACTTTCGCTGGACCCCATGGGCTCGCTGGCAATGTCCCGGAATCGGCACCCCATCACGGAAGTCGGCTTTGGTTTTTTACTCGCTGAATTCAGGCGTAATATCGAACCAGCTATCCGGTCCGGAGAACTTGAAATTATGCGGCTAAGCGATGAGACCTGCAATGGGAGACCTGCGACCGTGGTTGAAGCCAGATGCTTGTCGCATGAAGCCAGAAAATACTATTGCGCCCGATTTATTATGCACGTCGATAAAGAACTGCTCCTTCCCGTAAGGGATGTTTTCTATGATGGAAACGACGAAATGTTCGAAGACTATGTTTTCACCGATGTGAAACTCAACGTAGGGCTTACGGCCACGGACTTTTCGAGGCACAATAAATCCTATCGGTTCTGATAAATCCGCATCATGTTTTAACCAACCTTTGAGCAAGGAATTTCCCCAATTCGGGCAGTGAAAAAAGCGAACACCCTGTAGGACACTAGCTTCATATTACTGTATTGGTGAATTGGAAATACACTCTCCACCTGATTTTCAAAAGGGAAAAATCTGCTACTTATGTAACCGTGAAGATTCTCCTCACTTCTTAAGTTTTGGTTTTTTGCCCCTAATCATTTGCCCCGGAAGCCAGGACCCACCCTCCTGGCTTTCTCTTCTTTGCCCCCTGTTTCTTGCGTCACTTGGCCCCTCGATGCTGTCCTATCCCTTGCGGTGATCGATCAAAGCCTCCAACTGCCGGGTAATCTCGCTAACCACTCCGGCCCAGTCTCCAGGGGTTTTTTGGCGGAAAATCCGCGCGGTGGGATACCAGGGGGAGTCACTGCGCTCCAGAAGCCAGCGCCACTCACCGGAATGTCTTAGCATAATCCAGACAGACTTCCCCAGTGCTCCCGCGAGGTGAACAACCGCCGAATCAACGCCGATCACCATGTCAAGGTTTTCAATCAAGGCAGCCGTGTCCGCGAAATCCGATAGTTTTTCACCCAACCAGGCAATCTTCGGCACGGACTCGATCACCCTCCTGTCCTGGTCGGGAATTTCCTTTTGAAGACTCACAATCTCAACGTCAAGGCTCGTGAGGGGAGCAAAGGCTTCCAATCCCATGTCGCGAGTGCGGTTGACGGGTTCGTGCCTGCGGCCCGCCCAGACAAGACCAATCCTCAGTCTGTTGCGCGGTCCGAGTTGATTTCGCCAGTTTTCAACCTGATCGGCTTTTGCACTCAAATATGGAACATCCGAGGGGATTGATTCCAGAGTAGTGCCAAATGCCAGGGGCAGGCTCATCAATGGACAATTGAAATTATGTGCAGGCAATGCGTCCCCGAAGGTGATAATAGATACAGGGCAGTCGAGTGTCTCAGCCAGGGAGCGCAACAGGGGCGGCACACGAAGAATCGTCAGCCCTGCAGTTTGTGCTACTAACGGCACATATCGCAAAAACTGAATCGTGTCCCCAAGTCCTTGCTCGGCCCATAGCAGAATAGTTTTGCCGGCCAGACTCTCTTCCCCGAGCCATAAAGGCTCGGATGATCTCAATTTGGAAGATTTTAGTTGAGGATTTTGCCACCTCGATTCATACTCCAGGAAACCCCTTTTAAAGTCCCCCATTGCCAACCTGCAATGACTTTGTTCCATCTTTGCTTCAGCTAAGTCGGGTTTGTATGCCAATGCGTGACGATAGCTTTCCAGGGCTTCATCCATGCGGGCAAGCTGTTGCAGGACATTGGCCCGGTTAAATAACAGGGACCCATTGCGCGGCGCCAGTTCCAGGGCGCGATTATAACTTTCAAGGGCGTCTTCAGGTCGATTAAGGCATAATAACGAATTCCCACGCTTGTTTAAAACGTCTACAACATTACTTACGTATATTTCCAAAGCCAGGTTATAGTTATACACAGCATGGTCATAGCGGTGCATACGCTGTAGAATTTCGCCTCGCTTGAGAAGCACTTCTGCATTTGCCGGACTCTCTGCAAGAATTCGGTCATAGTTTGCCAAGGCATGGCTTAGACAGTTATCGCGCAACTCTCGTACTTGCGAGTTACTAATATGCTTCAAAAAAAGATCAAAGCATTCGATCGATTCTTCATATCGGGCTAATTCGAACAGAACAATTCCTTTTTCCACGAGCACCGGGAAAAACTTGGGATCAATGCTGATTGCTTCTTCGAGACGCCCCAGAGCTTCTTCATGACGTCTCTCCTGGCGAAGAGAAATGCTCGCGGCTATCAGGTCCATTATTTTTTGAGCATGAGGATGATTGGGCATTGCTTGCATTGTGTTTGCCATGGCCGTTTTCATTATCTCGTTTTGCTTACAGGTCTGCCTGTGTCCTCCGGTTGCCCGCCGGCCCGGTCCCCTGCAGTGGCGCTGCTCAGAACGGCGCAGGCCGGTTTGCCGCCTGCTCGACCCCTTGTTGAGGCAGATTTCCAGAAAGTCCCCTGATGTGTTCGAACTCCTGCCGGACGAAGAGCGCGAGAGGTATGGCCAAAATCAGGCCGGGAATGCCCAGCAGCACCTCACAAAAAATCAGCGCGCCCAGAGAAACGGCTATCGGCAGATGCACGATTCCGCCGATTATTTTGGAATTTAGAATGTACTCCAGTTTGTGAACGCCAACAAGCAGGACCAGGCAGATTAACGTTCCCACCATTCCTGTCGCTACGAACGCATTTATCGTAAGAACGCTGTTGGACATCAGATTTCCCACCACAGGGAAAAGTCCGCAGAAAAGAACCACAAAAATCATCAGGAATGGATGACGAAGATGCAGTCCGAAAATCACGACAGATGAGATGAGGGTGTTGATGAGAGCGATAAGCACCTGCCCTCCCATGACCCGTCTGAAATAGACGTAGAATACCCTCAATCTCATCTGCATAAACTTGAACAAAAAGGTCATAAGGCTGTCTGGATTGCGGGTGAATGCCTGTTCGACCTTCTCGGATTCGGAATAGAAAAACAGGTTTATTGCCAGCGCAAAGACGAACTGAATGAACCCTTTATAAAGTGGGGTCAGGCTGGTCGCCAGGAACTGCAAAATGGTTGTGCTTGCCTTTAGGATCGAGCCCCTCAATTCATCGACGTCAACATATGCCTGCAGGTTCCACTTTTGGCTTGCCTCTTTGAGCTCTTTTACAATCTGAACCTGGAGCTGATTTGAGAGCTCCGGAATATGCTTCAGCATCATCGGAACGACTCTATAAGTAATCATTATGATGGCTGCAATGACAAGGATGTACAGGACCGAAAAGAGCACGGCCTTTGGCACGAAAGGGCAAATCCGGTGGACGTCTCCGGTCATGAAATCAGATATGAAGAACAGGAAAAGAAAAGATATTGCGAAAACCAGCAAGTGAGAAACAGTGAAGACCACCGCAAGACCGATCAATAAAACGTAGCCGATGAGATAAGGATGATTTTCAAGTAAAGTATTGCGCTGGTTTTCCCACTTCCCTTCCAGACCGGACTGATTGCGGATGCGCTCGACCGTTACGTCCAGTTCGTGCATTACGCATTCATCCTTTTTCATCCCATATGCCCCTTTGCCGCTGGATTCGATAAATTATCGAAAATATAGTTCATCACGCTTCACATCGGCAACAACTTTCAAATGGGTTCGCCACCATTGAAAGCACACTGACATTATGTTTTCAAAAATACTTTAAGTTTGATTTTGTTTGACAATCCAGGTCTGAGCAGATATTAATTCAAGGTCAACTTCAAAGAGATTTGAGAAGATTATGCCAAACAGCTTTTTCTGCTTCACCCTCTTTTTTGGCGGGTTCTCATTTTAAGAGCCTGCCCGTGGGAGAAAAGTGGAAGCTATCTGAACTAGAATATAATAGCCATGGGCGGGCGAAGAAGACGCCGGGGCCATGGTTTGCATTTTTTCGGGGCTGTGGATTCCGCCGATCCACAGCCTTTTTTGTTACCCGCTTTAAGTGTATTCTCAGTAACCGGAGGAGCTCGGGGAATGGTTTATAACATTGAATTCGAAACACTGCCAAGGGAAGCGCTCGAGGCCATTCAACTCCGTCGCCTAAAAGAAACGGTGGAAAGGGTTTACGCCATGGTCCCGTTCTACCGCCGCAAATTCGATGAAGCCGATGTATCCCCCTCGGGCATAAAGAGGCTGGAAGATTTGAAGCGTCTTCCATTTACAACCAAACAGGACCTGCGGGACAATTACCCTTACGGTATGTTCGCAGTCCCGATGGATAACGTGGTCCGCATTCACGCTTCCTCCGGGACTACCGGCAAACCGACGGTCGTGGGTTACACGGCACGGGATATTCAGACATGGTCCGAACTTATGGCTCGATCGCTGGCGGCAGGGGGCGTAACTCGAGGCGACATTATACACAACGCATACGGCTACGGCCTGTTCACGGGCGGACTCGGAGTACACTACGGGGCTGAAAAGCTGGGCGCATCGGTGATCCCGATATCCGGGGGAAATACCAAGCGCCAGATACTTATCATGAAGGATTTCGCTCCCACGATCCTGACATGCACGCCTTCCTACGCCCTTCATCTGGCAGAAGCCGCAGCGGAAACAGGTGTGGACTTTGGCGCTCTTAGATTCAAATCGGGGATTTTCGGCGCCGAACCCTGGTCGGAACAGATGCGGGTCGAAATTGAGGCAAAACTCCACCTGAAAGCCATGGACATATATGGTTTAAGCGAGGTGATCGGACCGGGGGTCTCCATCGAATGCGTGGAAGCCAGGAACGGGCTGCACATCTTTGAGGATCATTTCATACCAGAGATAATCGATCCCGAAAGCGGACAAACACTACCCAACGGCGAACAGGGTGAACTGGTATTTACATCGATCACCAAAGAGGCTTTCCCAATCATCCGATACCGAACACGCGATATCACCTCGCTTAACCGTGAACCCTGTATTTGCGGCCGTACTCATGTGCGCATGCGAAAGGTGAGCGGCCGCACCGACGACATGCTAATCATACGCGGAGTCAACGTTTTCCCCTCTCAGATCGAGAGTGTGCTCATGGAAACAAGAGAGGTCGAACCTCACTATCAGCTCGTAGTCGATCGCGTGGATAACCTTGACACCCTTACCGTAATGGTCGAGGTGGGAGAGTCCTTCTTTTCGGACGAGGTCCGCGTTCTACAGGATATTGAAAAGAAGATCTCCAAGAACATAAAGGAGTTTTTTGGTGTGTCGGCCAAGGTGAAACTAGTGGAACCAAAGACAATAGCCCGAAGCGAGGGCAAGGCCCAGCGGGTAATAGACAATCGGAAAATTTAGCTTGTGCCCATCCGTAAACTCCGGATGGAACACTAGCGGTTTCCCATTCGAAAAGGAGGATATCCATGGACCATGTGGAACAGATTTCCGTTTTTCTGGAAAACAAGGCTGGGCGGCTCGAGGAGGTAACCAGCATCCTGGCCGAAGCCAATATCAACATTCGGGCGCTCTCACTGGCCGATACTTCCGACTTCGGCATTTTGCGCCTGATAGTAAACGATAACAACAAGGCAAAAGAAGAGCTCAAGAAGGCCGGCTTTGCAGTGGCCAAGACAGAGGTAGTCGCAGTCGAGGTTTCCGACCAGCCTGGAGGGCTTCATCACATCCTGCGTATTCTGAAAAAGGCCAACGTCAACGTTGAATACATGTACGCTTTTGTCCAGCAAAACGGCGCCCACGCAGTGCTCATATTCCGCTTCGACAATCTCGGTGAGGCGCTTAGGATTCTGAAGGATAATGATGTACGAGTCATAAAGGGCGAAACGCTCTACGCAATGTAGCGCAGGATATCCTTCCGCTCCACATGACCCCGGTGAGGGCGGTGTAAACCGAGTTTTAAAAAAGAGCTTGTATCAGGCCCCCAACGAGCATTGGGTGGGCTCCCGATTGCACGCGGTGCAACGCTCCCTTGGTTCACCTCGAGGGAGTTTGGCGCAGATTTCGTCAGGGACATCGATGCTAAACGACGACATCAGCTTCTCCACGCCGCCCTGGCACTTCGGACATGTAATTGGCTCACCTGCACCCAAAACCAATTTTTCAAAGGTGTTGCCACATTCTGTGCACCTATATTCATAAAGAGGCATTGTTTCTCTTCCTGACCTTTCTGGATTCTTAAAAAAACTCTCGGGCAGTCATCTAAGAGCAAACCCCCTCGCGTAAGGTTCATGCCGCCTAAACAGGGGATCAATCCTTGAAATCTTACGGAGTATCTCTATATTATTAAACATAGTAGCTATAAGGCGAGCTTTCAACAATCCTTGCAAAGTCCCTTAACAAATCTTACAAGACATCTAAGGAACGGATTAGGATGTGACAGGAATTGGAGGCGAAAGGTCGCTGGGGACAATTGAAAAAGATTTTAACCAGACCAACACAATCACCGACAAAAGATGGACTCAGAACAGCGCTGATCTATGCAGCCATTGGAGCGCTGTGGATCATTTCCTTCGACCTGGCGGTGGATTTGATTTTCGGCCAGTCCAAGGCGGCCCTCGTGGCTCAAACAGTCATAGGTTGGGTTTTGGTCGGCGCCTCTGCGCTGCTCATTTATCTGCTCATCAACAGGACCATCTCATCGACAAAAGAGTCCGAAAAGGCACTCACCGATGGTCAGAAGGTCCTGTCCACGCTCTTTGAGAACCTTCCGGGAATGCTTTACCGCTGCGGGGGCGAGGGCTGCCCGCTCGATTTTGTCAGCCCGGGGGCCGTCGAGTTGACAGGATATTCCATTTCCGAATTGAGTAAAAAGCGAAAGCTCACCGACCTGATTCTGGAGGAAGATCGCGAGATGGTCAAGTCCAGCACCGAGGACGCTTTGACCAACGGGCGGCCCTTCAAGCTGGTCTACCGGATCCAGACCGCCGACGGCCGGATTAAATGGGTGTGGGAGCAGGGCCTTGGCGTTTACTCGCAAGGCGGCCAGTTAATCGCAAGAGAAGGTTTTGTTGCGGATATCTCCGGGCGCAAACGCATTGAAGAAGCACTGCAAAGGTCGGAGGAACTCTACAAAACCCTTATGGAAGGTACCTCAGACGCTATCTTCATGGTGGACGGGAACCGTGATATAGTTTCGGTCAATCATACTTTTCTGGATCTTTTCGGTTTCTCGAGAGAAGAAATCATCGGGCAATCCGTCAGAGTATTACACCCTTCTGATGAAAGCTTCGTCAACTTCGGAAAACTGGCTCTTTCCGACTTGGAGCATGGGCCTCTAAGAGTTGAGTGGGAGCTCAAGAAAAAAGACGGAACAGTTTTCCCGGTGGATGGGACCTTTTCGGTAATCGCGAGGCCTGAGGTCGCAACCGGAGGGCATGTAGGAATCATCAGGGATATAACCGAACGCAAAAAAGCGGATAAGGAGCTCCGGGAATACCGGGAACACCTCGAAGAAATGGTGTACGAGCGCACACGTGAACTCAAGGAGGCGCAAGCTGCGCTCGTGCAAAGAGAAAAGCTCAAGACTCTGGGCGCCACAGCGGCAGAAGTCGCTCACGAGATCAGAAATCCCCTTGTTTCAATAGGCGGCTTCGCTCGGCGGCTGCGGAAAAAATATCCCGAATCTCCTGAGACCGAGATCATTTTGCAGGAAACCGAACGGCTCGAATCCATGCTCAGCCGGCTGCGCAATTATCTGCTCCCGGTGGACATGAAGCCACAGGAATGCCTCGTTAATGCGATTCTTGCCGATTCGGTCGCGCTGCTCGCTGCGGAACTGAAAAAACACAGAGTAAAAATCCATTTGGATCTTTGTCCCGATCTGCCTACGGCGCACGTTGACCCGGCCATCCTCACCCAGGTCTTTACAGCAATAATTCGAAACGCCGTGACAATGATGGACTTGGAAAAAGAGATGACGGCTAAGACCTATTATGGCGAGCACAGCATCTATGTGGACATGATCAGCCAGGTTGCGGAGAAAAAACTATGGGACCCCGAGCTTATGCTTCTCCCACTGGAAGAGGGTGGCGAGATGACCGGCATTTCCTCTACGTTTAAGCTTCTTAAGGAAATGGGCGGCGCGCTCTCTTTCTCCAAATTCGCCTCAAAGGCCAAATTTACGGTTGCGCTAGTTAAATGCCGTGAAGCCGCGCACGGCGAAGCAGTTCAGGGGCAGCAACCGGGCTGATTAGGGTGGCCAAAGAAGCAGCAGAATAACCGGGAGTACGCCTCGATTCCTGGTGGTAAATGGTGGATGGTGGATACCTTAAATGACGTCTCATATCGAGATAGGAGCTTCAACATGGATTTCCGGATACCGGTCGCATTCGAAGAAAATCTTAAGCATTATAAGAAGTTCCTCTCTGAACACCTCACCCCCGACCTTACTAAATGGTACGCCGATAAGCAGGTTCCCCGGGACTTTTTCCGGCAACTTGGTGCCCGTGATTGGTTGGGGCTGGAACCCGAAGGCAACGGTTACCGCGAGCACGAGACGCTCAAAGAGGCCCTTATCCAAGAGCATCTCGGGATTGTATCGCCTGGAGTAGGGGTGGCCGTCCTGGCCCATGTCTCACTCGGCGCCAAGGGAATAACTCTTTTCGGGAGCCCGCATCAGAAAAAGCTCTACCTTCCTCAGGCCGCTCGAGGCGAAACCCTGGTTTGTCTTGGCAATACAGAGCCGAGCGCGGGAAGTGACGTGGCGGGAATAGCTTCAACGGCGAAAAAAGTGGACGGAGGCTGGACGCTGAGCGGCATCAAATCCTACGTAACCAACGGCTATTTAAGCGATCTTGCCCTCATTACGGCGGTCTCGGACCCGGACGCACCCCGAAACAGCCGGATTTCTATGTTCCTCGTTGACCTGTCCTCCAAAGGAATTACCCGCTCCAAGCTGCACAAGGAAGTCTGGGTCCCCTCAGACCTCACGCGCATTCAGCTCACCGACGTTTTCGTGCCGGAGGCCAACCTGATCGGCAAGCGCGGGCGCGGACTTCAACAGGTGCTCGAGATATTCACCAACAGCCGCATCACTATCAGCGCCCTAACTCTGGGTACGGCCGAAGGGGCGTTCAGAAGCGGCATAGAGCATGCAAAAAAGAGGCGGATTTTCGGTCAGCGAGTGATCGATTTCCAGGCGAAATCATTTGAAGCCGCCGATTTTTACAGCAAAATCGAAGCCGTCCGGTTAATCCTCTGGAAAACATGCTGGGAAAAAGACCAGGGGCTCGATTTCAGGCTAGGGGCTTCGATCGCTAAATATCTTTCGGTCGACCTGGCAAGGGCTGTGGGAACATGGGCGGCAGACCTGTTCGGGGCGGCCTCGGTTATCTTCGAGCACCCCATCCACAAATACCCAATGGACGCCTGGGCCTCCTCTCTGGGTGAAGGTACTCAGGACGTCCAGAAACTCATCATCTTCAGGGAATTTATGAAGTCCAGCGGCGATTGATACCGGATACCTAAACCGGATGCCCGGTGCCTGAGCCTGATCCCGGGTCATGTGTTTGGAATATGTTGTAATACATTGTAATCAGTCTATCTTCAGAGCAAAATTGAAAGGAAACGCATGAAGATGAAAAAATGGGCATTGTGCCTGGGTATCATGGCCCTGTTTGCCGGATTATGCTCACCCTCAGCCAACGCCGATCTATACTGGGAAACCGAAAACGTTTTCACCAATGTTCCAGGCCAGCCTGACGGGACCTCAATTCTGAAATATTATATCACCCCCAGCGCCTTGCGAGTGCAATTGGGTAATACCAAGGTCTTCATCGTGGACTACAATGCCATGCAGCTCTACTCGCTCGACATCAAAGCGAAAACCTTTACTGAGCTGAATTTAAGTGAACTGCCGGGGCTTCATGGTGTGGCCCCTGCCGATAACAAGAAAATGGCCGAAATAATGGGGGCCGTGATGGGAACCCAGGTTACTCCTACAGATGAATCGAAAACCATCGCAGGCTACAAGTGCCGCAAGTATAATGTGCGTATTGCGGTGATGAACGTAGAGTACTGGGTTTCAAAAGATGTGCGGGGCTACCGGGAACTGAAGGCCCTTGGGGCTAAAGTGGGAACCATCGCGGAGCGCAATCCAATGCTCGGATGGTGGTTGACGCAGATAGATATCGCCGGCATGGTCGAAAAGCTTGGCGGTTTCCCCGTTTACACCGTCATCCATGTGATGGGCGGAACTGTTACAAGCACTCTCAAAAAGACCGGGCAGAAGCCTCTGGACCCAGCGCTGTTCACTGTCCCCAAAGACTATGCCATGAAAAAGAGCAGGTAAGTCCTAAGGCGCCCAGGTTCTTACTTGGAAGAGGCCCGCCTGCTCGGTCGCCTGTTGAATCTTCGGTGGGGTCTTGGCCGCAGGAAATCCACTCTGATATATTCATGCTTGTTTACGAATGAAATGAACACCCGGTCTATGTTAAGCTCTTTTTGCACTACGGCCCTTATCAGGGCTGGGTCGGAGTATTTGCTTATTCCGTGTTTGCGATAATCGTCGGTTTTAATGTAAAGGGACATTGGGCAATATCTCCGCTAGCCGAAATTGGGGGCTTCGCAGTTTCACTGGATAACTTAAAGTATACAACATTTCACACTCTCTTGTCAGCTTTTTGCAAATGGAAAATCAGAATTCGCTCAAAAATGACAGCGCTAAGCTCCAGGGGCTGGTTGAACGGATCACGTTCACCTGCGAAGAGACTGGCTACAGCGTGATTAAGCTCCGGGCCCCCGGATATAGGGACCTGGTCACTGCCGTTGGCAACTTTGTCTCCCTGTGCCCCGGCGAGACCCTTATTATGGAAGGGACCTGGGGCGCTCATGCCCGTTTCGGCAGACAGTTTCGAGTAGACCGCTATGAGACAACCTCGCCATCAACGGCTGAGGGAATAAGGAAATATCTGGGATCGGGCCTTATACGCGGAATCGGGCCCAAGATGGCAGAACGCATAGTCAAGCGTTTTGCCGAAAAAACCCTGGATATTATCGAAGGCCAAGTAGAACGTCTCCTGGAGATCGACGGGATCGGCAAATACCGTGTAGGGCAAATACAAAAGGCATGGGAGGAGCAAAAAGAAATCCGCACGTTAATGATCTTCCTGCGCTCAAACGGGACGAGCGTGGCCCTCGCATCCCGTATTTTTAAGAATTACGGGCAGCAGTCTGTCGATATCGTAAGGGAAAACCCCTATCGTCTGGCAATGGACATTGCTGGAGTGGGTTTTCTCACTGCGGACAAACTCGCCGGGAACCTCGGATTTGCCGCCGACTCCCCGTTGAGGGCCGAAGCGGGCATCCTTTTCGTGTTGCATGAGTCTGCCGAAGAGGGACACGTCTGCATGCCCTTTTTTTTGCTGATGGAACTGTGCCGCAACAGACTTCGGATTGAAACGCAGATCCTGGAAGAAGCCTTGTCCCGGCTGAAAGCGGACATGCGTATAAAGGAGGAAAAACTTGCACCTGAAGCCTCCGGGCAGTTCGGAGACGAACGGGCGATATATCTGAGCCCCTTGCACGCCTCTGAAGTCGGCACGGCCGCGCGATTTGCCGCCATCCATCGTTACAGGAGGCTGCAACCCAGGATAGATTCACAAGAAGCTCTCAATTGGGTCCGCGGCCGCCTGAATTTCTCGCTCGCTCCTCTTCAGGAAGAAGCGGTCAAGCTGGCCCTCCGCGAAAAAGTTATCGTAATAACGGGAGGACCGGGTACCGGCAAGACCACCCTGGTCCGGGCAATTCTTGCCATATATGGACGCATCGGGGCGCGCGTAAGCCTGGCGGCGCCAACCGGCCGCGCTGCAAAGAGGCTCTCGGAGACCACAGGGCATCCCGCCGCGACTATTCACAGGCTGCTGGAATTCAGTCCCCGCATGGGCGGCTTTCAGCGAAACGAACAAAAACCTCTTCCCGCCGACCTCGTAATTGTGGACGAGATTTCCATGATGGACATAGTAATTGCCAACCACTTGCTCAAGGCCGTCCCCTCTCAGGCGGTCCTGATCCTGGTGGGCGATGCCGACCAGCTCCCGTCCGTAGGCCCCGGAAAGGTGCTTGGCGATATTATCGAATCGGGCAGGTTCCCGGTAATCCGTTTGACAGAGATATTTCGGCAGGCCAGCCAAAGCCGGATCATCACAAACGCACACCTCATCCGGCAGGGGGCCTTCCCCGACCTGCAGGCCGACAACGGCCCAAAACAGGACTTCTACTTCATAAATAGAGAAGACCCCCAAGAAGCGGTGAACACGATAGTCCAACTCTGCACTGAAAGAATTCCGCGCCGCTTCGGGCTCGATCCCATCGAAGATGTCCAGGTGCTGAGTCCCATGCACCGAGGAGAGGCCGGATCGCAAAACCTTAATTTCGCTCTCCAGAATGCCCTCAATCCCAGGGGAATAACGCTGGAGTCAGCGGGCCGCACTTTGCGCGTAAACGATAAAGTGATGCAAATAAGGAACAACTACGACAAGGACGTGTTCAACGGAGACATTGGCCGCATCCGAAGGATCGACCATGAAGACGGGCAGATCCGGGTTGAATTCGACGGCCGGAGCGTAAAATACGATTTTTCCGAATTAGAGGAACTCATGCACGCCTACGCCATAAGCATTCACAAGTCGCAGGGGAGCGAATACCCGGCGGTGGTCTTCCCACTGCTCACCCAACACTTCATGATGCTCCAGCGCAACCTGCTCTATACCGCAGTAACCAGGGCAAGGAAACTGGTTGTGATAGTGGGCTCGAAGAAAGCACTCGCGATCGCGGTCAAAAATAACCGTATCCAGTCGCGGTTCACCTTGCTCAAGGAAAGGCTTTCCTCTCAAGTCCGTAGTTGACTGGCGTCCGTACAGATATTCTTGTGTTTCCTTCGCAGAATTGATAAGTAAATCACCGCCGGGTCTGCAATGTAGTATATCGGCTCGATTTATTTTCGGCAGGCCGGCCGTTATGTCAACCCTTGCAAAGGTCACTTCATGAAAATAGCTGTCATCGGGACGGGTTACGTTGGACTGGTAAGTGGGGCCTGCTTTGCCGAATTCGGCCATGAGGTCACCTGCATAGATTATGATGAAGCGAAAATTTTGAGGCTCGCAGAAGGGCAAATCCCCATTTATGAACCGGGCCTGGAAGCGATAATAAAAAAGAATTCACAGGCGGGTCGCCTCATTTTCTCAACCCAATACGACCCGGGCATTCCCGAGGCGGAAGTCGTATTCATTTCGGTGGGAACCCCGGCTTCGCGGCGCGGCGACGGTTATGCCGATCTGTCATATGTCTATGAAGCCGCACGCCAGTTGGCTTCTCATCTTCGCGACTACACGGTCGTGGTGAACAAGAGTACCGTCCCGGTGGGTACCGCCGCGCAGGTCAAAAGGATTATCTCCGAAACCAATCCTTTGGCCGCTTTCGACGTCGCCAGCAACCCCGAGTTCCTTCGGGAAGGGGCCGCTCTAAACGATTTCATGCGTCCCGACCGGGTCGTTCTGGGAATCGATTCAAAAAGGGCCGAAGAGGTGCTTCAAGCAGTCTACAGGCCTCTCTATTTGATCGAAACCCCCTTTGTCATAACCACAGTCGAGACGGCGGAGCTTATAAAATACGCGGCTAACGCCTTTCTGGCCACCAAGGTCAGCTTCATAAACGAGATCGCCAACCTTTGCGAGGAAATCGGCGGCAACGTCCAGGACGTAGCCAGGGGCATGGGTCTTGACGGCAGGATAGGGAAAAAATTTCTTCACGCCGGACCCGGCTATGGAGGCTCGTGCTTTCCGAAAGACACCCAGGCACTGCTCAGAATAGCCCAGGAAAATGGGGTGGCTTTCCGAATTGTCGAGGCGGTAGTCGAAGTTAATGCCGCCCAAAAGGCGCGCATGACTCGAAAAATCCGCCAGGCGCTTGGCGGACATGAGGGCGGAAAAACTGTCGCTGTCCTTGGCCTCGCATTCAAACCTGAAACAGACGACGTGAGGGAAGCTCCGGCAATTACCGTTATCTCCAAGCTGATTGAACACGGCGCATTGGTTCGCGCTCATGACCCCCAGGCAATGGAGGAGGCAGCTAAATTACTGCCAGGCGTACAATTTTGCCAAACTCCTTATGAAGCATGCCAAGGTGCTGATGCCGTGGTGTTGATGACGGAATGGAACGAATACCGTGCGCTCGATCTGCTTCGCATTAAAAGCGCTCTTAAAAGCCCTGTGTTCGTCGATCTTCGCAACGTCTACCGGCCGGCCGCGATGCAGCAGCTTGGATTCAGCTACCACAGCGTAGGAAGAGGCCGATGAATGGCTGCAAGACTCAAGTTTAAATGCGCTTTGGCCCTGTTCTGTTTGTCTGCGAACTTTTTTCCTGCAATCAGCCTGCAGGGGACCTCACCGGGAACGGACCGGGTTTTGTGCCTGGAATCCGCAATAGCGCGGCAAGCGGAAGCGGCGCCTCTATACTCCGGCAAACGTCACTTTGCTCCTCTGTTTAAGGTTAGAATCCTCAAAAGGTATCCACACGATCCCTGCGCATTTACTCAAGGGCTGATATTCGCCAACGGCTTCCTCTACGAAAGCACTGGTTTGAACGGCAAGTCCAGTCTGCGGCAGGTGGAACTGCAAACCGGCCGTGTACTGAAAAAATACGACCTGCCGTCCCAGTACTTCGCCGAAGGGCTGGCTCTGTGGCATGGGTCTCTTATCCAGCTCACATGGACCTCAGGAAAAGGGTTCGTATATAACATGCACACTTTTGCAGTCGAACGGGAATTCAGCTATTCCGGGGAGGGCTGGGGGCTGACCAATGACGAAAAAAGTCTGGTAATGAGCAACGGCACCGAAGAGCTTATATTTCTGGATCCCTCAACACTGGCCCGGCAACGTTCGTTGCGCGTGCTGGACAACGGCGAGCCGGTCCGCCTCTTAAACGAACTGGAATACATAAAAGGTAAAATCTTTGCCAACATCTGGATGGAAGATTTCATAGCGATGATATCCCCACGAACGGGTGAGGTAACCGGGTGGATAGACATGTCGGCTTTGCGTGGGGAATTGCCGCCTGCAAGCGGCGCCGAGGCACTGAACGGCATCGCCTTCGATGCGGAAAAAGGCAGAATCTTCGTTACCGGCAAGCTTTGGCCGCTTCTCTTTGAAATCGAAGTCATAAAGCAGTAACTAACCCTACAGATGGCGGACCTATTTCCTTTTGAGAACGAAAACCTGTTTCACAGGCAATGCTCCGAGCACCTCGTGCACGTTGGCAAGCTGAGAGGGCTCCGATTCCAGATCTTCCCAGGAACCCAAAAGGACGCATTCCCCGCCTTCCCCTACCAGGATGGGCACGGTCTTTTTCGATGGCTTTTTGCCTTCGAAAACCATGTTGCCCGGCTCTTCGGGCCGAACCAGTCTGCACTCGACACTGAAGGAATCGACCGCCTGGTAAAGGGTCGAAGCCGTGTATGCATCTGAGGAAAAAGGCTCGATCCTGCCGTTGTCCAGAAGAAAGACGCTGTTACCGTTTTTTTGTTCGGCTGTTTCCACGGTTTCCTCTTTGCTGTTCCTTTCAAAAAAGGAAAGCTGGCTCTTGATAACTTCGGCGTTGTCCTTGCGTTTCATCACAAAACTCTCCTTGAATCTTCCGGAATTTCTTAATAACTCGAAGGCCTGGCTTATTTCACCCTCAGGGGTGCGCCCGCGCACTTCATAGCAGTCCAACCTGCACAGCACACATCGGAATGCAGGGATCCTGCACTCGTCATTTTTGCACCAGACGTATTGGGTCATTGAATTCGCTCTGTGTGGGGATAGCTCAGACACTTTATTCTAACCGATTCGGTATCCGAATAATACTTAAATGAAACCCCGGGGAACAGATTTTTGAGCTCAAAAAAATGAAATGAAATTAGCTTGATCGGAGGCGTCTTCTGTATGAGAATAACGCATTATCGGTCCGGAAACACCCGATGACTTTGCAGTCATTGCAAATTCTGATGCTTTATGGAGAGACTATGACACAAACTGCAAAAACCGGCCCGAGAAGACTCAGGCCCCTTTTTGTCCTGTTTCTAGCGCTGATTGTTGCCTCATGCGCCTCTACGGGTGGTGGCCAGGACAAGAAACTCGTGACTTCGCTGAAGCTCTCAGTCGAGGCCTTCAACGACGCCTTCAGAAGTGAGGAGTATACGGAGGCGGCCGCTTTCGTGCCTGCGGACAAAAAAGAATACTTCTGGGCAGAGGTGGACAGATTTAAAGGTAAAATCAGGATTACAGACTACAATTTAAGGGAAGTCCAACACACAGATAAAAGCTTTTCGGCCAACCCAATCATGTACTTCCAGTTCTATCGCCTCGACTCGGCCTCCCTGCAGACCGTCACCTTCACCCAGAAATGGTACTTCGACCAAAAGGACAAACATTGGAAGGTAAGCGATAGCGGGTTTGGAGCAATTACCAAGACCAGGGCAGGATTCTAACCCCTTCACTTAAATGCAAAGGACCCGGAACTGTTTGAAGGCTCCGGGCCCTGGCTAAAGCATACTAAAAACCGGTTAACCGCCGTACGTGCCGGTTGAGTCAAAGATCACAGCAGATCGAGTTCCGAGGCGTCCGGAGTTTCCCTGTATGTGCCGCAACAGATGATTATGTTGTCAACTTTTTCGAAATAGAGAGTCTTGGGCATAGTCTTTTTGGTGATAGGATCGGACCATTTATACTCTATCCAGCCCAAACCTTTTTCCTTGGCCGTGTTGACGATGTCACTTATAAACTTCTTGCCGGTCATGTCTTTGACGTTCATGAAATTCTTGCCGACGAACAATTGGTTCATTCCGTGCGCCAGCATGTTTGCCTCCATGTCCAGAACAAAAATATACTGCTGATTCTGAACAAACTGTCCCCGCGGGTTTGTAAACTCGGCCATAGCAATTTCTTTGCCGGTGGCATTGCAAAACGCTTTGGCTCTCGCTACCCAGTCCTCGGCTTTTTTTGGCTGATGTGAAGTCATGATTCGCTCCTCGAAATGTTAGGGGTCGGTTGAAGAACAGGCGTGACAATAAGAGCGATACCACTTTGACACAGTTTCGTTAGAATTTCATCTCAAAACTGCTCATGGAGGCCGGCAAATCATCAAGGCAGGTCATGGTTTCCCGGGCGTTGAGCCGGCGGCGGTGTTGTGAAACCGCCATAACGATCGATTCCCCGGCTCTAGAACTCCGCATGCCCCGGTGTTCTAGGGAAGGGAATAACCTCGCGGATGTTCGGGATACCGGTAACGAATTGCACCAGGCGCTCAAATCCCAGGCCGAACCCGGAGTGAGGGACGGACCCGAATTCCCTGAGTTCGATGTACCATCGGTAGTCGTCGAAAGGAATCCCTTTAAGTCGCATCTGCTCCAGCAGCATTTCTAGCCGTTCTTCCCTTTGGGACCCGCCAATTATCTCGCCCGTTCCGGGAACCAGTATGTCCATGGCGGCCACGGTTTTCCCGTCGTCGTTGACGCGCATGTAAAAAGGCTTGAGCGATCTGGGAAAGTTGACAATTCCCACCGGCTTATTAAAAACCTTCTCAGTTAGATGGCGCTCGTGCTCGGCCTGAAGGTCCTGCCCCCACTCAACGGGAAAAGTGAATTGCTCTGCAGATTTCTTGAGGATATCGACCGCTTCGGTATAGGTGATCACTTCGAAAGCGCATTCTGCAACGGTTTGAAGACGGCCCATCAATTCCGGCTCGATGAAGCGGGCAAAAAACTCCAGTTCCTCCCCGCAGTCGTTGAGGGCCACTGTTGCCAGTTTCTTCATCAAGGCCTGTGCCATATCCATGTCGTCCTCAAGGTCGTAGAAAGCCATTTCCGGCTCCACCATCCAGAACTCGGCAAGATGTCGGCTGGTATTGGAATTCTCCGCTCTGAAGGTGGGACCGAAGGTGTATACTCTCCCCAGGGCCAGAGCATAAATTTCGGCCTGAAGCTGACCGCTCACGGTGAGGAAGGCAGGCCTTGCGAAGAAGTCGTTCCGATATGGGTCCTCGCTCACCGTATCGCCGGGGTGGGCCGGATCGAGCGTAGTTACGCGAAAGATTTCTCCAGCTCCTTCACAGTTGCTTGCGGTAATTATCGGCGTATGGACATAGTAAAAACCAAGATCCTGGAAGAATTGGTGAATTGCGTAGCTCAGTCTGCTTCGAACTCTTGCCGCCGCCCCTATCGTGTTGGTCCTGGGCCGAAGGTGCGCTATCTGCCGCAGATACTCGAAAGAGTGCCTCTTTTTCTGAAGAGGATAGAGTGCCGGGTCCGCCCAGCCATACAGAAGGATTCGTTCGGCCCGCAACTCGATGCTTTGCCCTTTCCCCGGAGACGCCGACACGGTCCCTTCGGCCAGAATAGCGCTCCCGGTGGTGATTTTACTAAGCAGCTCGCTGTAATCCCGGCCGTCGAGTTCGGCTATCACCTGGAGGCTTTTCAGGCAGGAACCGTCGCTCAGCTCGATGAAACTAATACCGGCCTTCGAGTCGCGCTTCGTCCTGACCCAGCCCTGTACCAGGGCCCTTTGGCCCACGTATCTATGTTCATTCCTGAACAGGTCGGCAATGCGTACGCCTTTTTCCATCTTCGTATCCTGAAGTGATGTTTTGAGCGAAACGGTTTGGATATTCCCGCGTTTTCGCTCCAATTATAATGGTTTTTGTTCCGCTTTATGATAGCCTAAAAACCGGATTGCGTGAAACCTAATCAACATGGAGCCAGTGTATGCGTCTAGATTCAAAAAGATCGGTATTTGTCATTTTTGTGGTGATCGCGGCCCTCGCGGGATGCGCGGACAAGGGTAAGGTTCAGACCGCCGCGCCGATGACCAGCGGGGGGAGCATGATAACGATTGAGGCCGACAGTCATAAGTTCACGCCCAATAAAATCCAGGTCGAAAAAACGGGCCTGTTGGGTATCGAGATTCGGAATGTCTCCGGCTCTCAAATAAACTTCACGTTGAAGGACCTTCACGGGAAAATCCTCAAAAGCGTTGACCCTAATCCCGGCGGAAGCGTCATAGTTAATGTGGAATTGCCTGAACCGGGAGTCTACACGTTTTACAGCAACAAGGTTCTTCGTTCCACTCTTGGAATGCATGGACAAATAGTCGTCGGGCGGTAGAACGCCGGTAGTCGATCCCGGAGATGCAAGAACGGATATCCGAAGTCGCATATTGAAGGCCTCCAGCCTTTGGAGGGACCCGTTTCCCCTTTGCTGCCCCGGACCTCACATCCATCATCTCGGTTTGACACTTGAGATAGCGCGTGCTTATATTCATGAGAGTAAGAAGAAAGTGATCTCGGACCTGTAAGCTTCAAAAATTACTAAGGGATAGAGCCCCGGCGGCTTCAGTCAACCGAAAGGTCACACCTTATGATGTGCGACCGGATTTTGGGGTTGCCAACTCTTTGCGCCGGGATTATATAAACGAGTCTAATCATCGGATATTTGAAAGCTCAGGCTGTCCGGCCGGTTGAAAATGCCCGTTCCCAAACGGTCAATTCCATGGACTCGGACGGCCTCTGTTTTTGTAGTTCCTGTCCCGGAAAGTTATGTCATAGAGGAGAGATTGCTGATGGCTCGGGTAACAGTAGAGGATTGTCTGGCTAATGTGGACAGCCGCTTTACACTGGTGCACCTTGCGGTCCGGCGCGTTTTGCAGTTGCGACACGGCGCGCTGCCCACGCTCGAAAACCTCAAGGTTAACAAGGAAGTTGTTCTGGCGTTGCGGGAGATTGCGGCCGGTACAATAACTCTGGACAACGTACGCCAGATTGATGAGTCCAGGCCTCTTCCCGTAGAGGCGACGGTGCAGGATGCGGAAGTGGCGAGAGCGGACCTCCAGGAGATCCTTGACGAAGTCGTTTCCTATGGCACTTCTATCGAATATGAAACTTCGGATCGGTATTTAGAGGAAGATCAGCCGCCGGAGAGTCCCCATGAAGAGTAGTGCGAATCTGAACGGGTAGTGTCCAATTCGAAAATGTACGATTTCGCCCGCGAGGAGATCAAAACAGGCGGCATGTAAACGGCCGGGGCCGCAGAATTTCAAAAAGGGCTTCCCCGTGCCCGGCGGCTGGCTTCGCAATGTTGTCCCAGGCCGGTTTACGCTTGACACAGGTGGATATCGTGTTTACGTGTTAAGTACCTGCCGAATAACTTATTCCCTGTAAATAACCGCAAGGACATCAGGAGGAAACCGGTCTAGATGGGGAAAACAGATTACTACGAGATTTTGGGAGTGTCGCGGCAATCGAGCGAAGAAGAGATCAAGAAATCTTACCGGCAGCTTGCGCTAAAATTCCATCCTGACCGGAACCCGGGCGATAAGCAGGCCGAGGAAAAATTCAAGGAAGCCGCCGAGGCTTACGAGGTTTTGCACGATCCTCAAAAGAAGCGCCTCTATGACGCATACGGTCACGAAGGCTTGCAGGGGACGGGCTTCAGTGGGTTTAGAGGTTTTGAAGATATTTTCAGCTCGTTTGGCGACATTTTCCAGGATTTCTTCTCATTCGGCGGCTTCGGCGGTCAGACCCGCCAGCGAACAGCAGCCAGGCCGGGTGACGATCTGCTCGTTACTCTTAATCTGAGTTTTGAAGAGGCTGTCTCCGGGACACAAAAAGAAGTCCAAATAGAAACCTTCGCGGGGTGCTCCCTCTGCAAAGGCAGCGGGGCTGAACCCGGGACCAGGGAAACAACCTGCCCCGCTTGCCAGGGTTCTGGACAAGTGGTCCAGTCACAAGGGTTTTTCCGGATCAGTACCAGTTGCGCCCGGTGCCAGGGTACCGGAAATGTGCTGGTCTCTCCCTGCAGGCAATGCCAGGGCCAGGGGCGGATCAGGCAAAAGAAACTCGTCCAGGTGAAAGTGCCCGCGGGAGTTGATTCGGGTACACGGCTCAGGCTCAGGGAAGAAGGTGAAAGCGGATATCGCGGCGGCCCTGGAGGCGACCTTTACGTAAGGCTCGAAGTTACCCCTCATCCGCACATCGAGCGCGACGGCGACAATCTTTACTGCAAAATCTCCATCTCCTTTTTGCAGGCAATCCTCGGAGACACGGTCGAGATGCCCATCCTGGATGGGACAAAATCCCTGCAGATTGCTCCCGGGACCCAGCCCGGGGCGGTAGTTCGTTTCACTGGCGAAGGGGTCTCAAAATTAAGGGGATACGGTCGAGGGGACCTTTTTGTAGAGGTCGAGGTAAGAATCCCAAAACATCTTACGCCCCGCCAGGAAGAACTGTTGAAGGAGTTCATCGAGTTGGAGAACGAGAAAGACCGGAACAAGGGTAAGAAGTGGCCTTGGAGCCGGCGCAAAGAGCCCGAGGCAGACGCGATGTCGGGCAGGAGGGGTTAAGGAGTTCGAACGTTATGCCTGCGGCCGCTCCAAAGCAGTTTGAAGAATTCAGGGCTTCAGCCCTTTATTGTCCGAGGTGCAAGAGAGCTATGCCCGTTCACAGCCGGCTTTTGCTCATGCTCCCGAACGGCGAGTTGCATGAGTATTTATGCCAGGCATGCGCAACCTCCCTTGGAACCAGAACCGTCCGGGACGGCCGACAGAACCAGATTATCATTCCGTGAATCCTTGATACCGCAACCAACCTTGGGTATAAAACCACAATTAGATACGACAGGCGCGAATTTGGAACCATGGATTCAGGAGCGCAGCTATGAGGAGCTGATATGATCGAAGCAGAGGGACTGACAAAATTTTATGGTCCCATTGGGGCCATAAGGAATGTTTCGTTTCAAATCGACAAGGGTGAAGTGGTCGGCTTCCTTGGGCCCAATGGGGCCGGAAAATCTACTACCATCCGCATTCTGACCTGCTTTATGCCCCCATCATCCGGGAGCGCCAGGGTGGAGGGCCTCGATGTTATCGAGAAATCCCTGCAGATCAGGCAAAAGATCGGCTATCTGCCTGAAAGCGTTCCTCTTTACAAAGACCTCACGGTGCGCCGGTTTCTTCGCTTCGCGGCGAGTTCCAAAGGCGTTGAGGCAAAAAGAATGAACGCAGAAGTCAGCCGTGTCATTTCAGCGTGCGGACTCGAAAAGAATGGTGACAGGATTATCCAAAACCTCTCAAAGGGTTTTCGGCAGCGGGTCGGACTCGCTCAGGCGCTTTTAAACGACCCGTCGGTGCTGATTCTCGACGAGCCCACAATCGGCCTCGATCCTGCCCACATAATCGAAATAAGACGCCTTATACAAGATTTGCGCGGAGACCGGACCATTCTTTTGAGCAGCCACATTCTGCCTGAAGTTGCCCAGCTTTGCCAGCGGGTGATCATAATCAACAAAGGAGAGATTGTGGCTACCGACAGTCCGGCCAACCTTACCAGCCAGCTTCAGAAAACGATAAAGATCGAGCTGGAACTGAGCGGCCCGATTCAGGAGTTTGCGCAGGCAATCGAAAATATGACCGGAGTGGAGAAAGTCTCGCTGGTGAGCAATGGAACAAGCAGGTTTGTCATAGAGACCGACCCGTCCAAAGACATACGCCCGGAGATTGCAGCCATGGCGGTGCAGAAGGGATGCGGCCTGCTCGAGTTGAAAAAGATGCAACTCAGCCTTGAAGACATTTTCATGCAGCTTGTTACTGAAGAGCCATCCGAGGAGGGAGCCGAATCATGAAAGGTTTTTGGCCCGTTTTTAGAAAAGAGCTTTACCAGATGTTCATGTCCCCTATTTTTTACGTGGTGGCCTTCATTTTCCTCCTTGTTTCGGGTGTTTTTTTCAACTTCATTTTGACGCAGGTCGTTCAGGTCAGCTTCCAGGTGGCCCAACACCCCGAACTCGCCAAAGAGATGAGCATGATGGAGTTGTTCTTGCGCTCTTTTTTGTGGAACATCAGCATTGTTACGCTCTTTATCGCTCCTCTTTTAACAATGAGGCTGTACGCGGAAGAACGCAAAAGCGGCACAATCGAACTGCTGTTCACCTATCCTGTGACCGATGCAGCGGCCGTCGCCGGTAAATTTGCCGCCTGTTTGACCACCTTTACCGTTTTGATCGTAGCGACCCTTCCGGGCGTTATCGCAGTGACCCTTGTTGCAGGACCGGCCTGGAAGCTCATTTTTTGCGGATACGCAGGACTGTTTCTGATGGGATGCTCTTTTCTGTCTCTTGGCATTTTCGCCTCGACCCTTACTCGAAACCAGATCGTCTCGGCAATTATTACATTCGGTGTCCTGCTCGTACTCTGGTTCATAGGTGAAGCCACAACAACAGTGAACCCGGTGCTGGGAAGCATTCTGGAATATGTGTCGGTTTCAAAACATTTCGAGGGACTGTCCAAAGGCTTGATCGATTCCAGAGACATTCTTTTCTACTTTGTTTTTTCGGCCTTTTTCCTTTTTCTTACGCTTAGGCAGATGAGTTCTTACCGCTGGAGAGGTTAGCCATGAAGAAATGGGCTTATGGTGTAAATACAATAGTGTCGACTATTATTTTCTTTGCCATCCTGGTTCTGCTCGTTCTTATAGCCGAACAGAAACCATTGCGGCTGGACCTTACTCAAACCCGGTCTTTCAGCCTTTCCGGACAGACCCTGAATATCCTCAACGAAATAGACAAGCCCATAGCGGTCAAAGTCTTCATTTCGGCCAGCGGTCCCGGGGCTCAAAACAAGGATAAGATAAAGGACATTCTGGATACGTACTGCTACCATAACAAGCACATCAAATACGAGTTTGTGGACCCTGACAGCCAACCGGAAATAACACGGCGATACGAAGTGAAGACCTACGGGACCATCGTCTTGGAAGGATATGACAAAAAACAGGTCGTTCAGACCGCAGATGAAGAAAACATCACCAATGCGCTGTTGAAACTAACCCGCAAAGAGCAAAAGAAGATTTACTTCCTCGCGGGCCATGGTGAGCATTCCCTTGTCGCCGATACTGCCGACAGCTTTTCCAACGCTAAGTCCGCCCTCGAAAAAAACCTTTACGTGACCGCCGACCTCAACCTGCTTCAGCAGGAAGATGTGCCTGCGGACGCCGCTGCGGTCATAATCGCCGGACCTCGAAAGCCGATTCCCCAAAGGGAACAGGGGATAATAAAAAACTACATGGCCAGGGGCGGCAAAGTCATGCTGATGATCGATCCGCTCACACAAACCGGAATGAAAGATTTTCTTGAAGGCTACGGGATTCAAATCACCGATGACGTGGTAATCGACCGCCTCAGCCGTTTATTCGGTGCAAGCGAGCGCGTGCCTGTCGTAATGGAATACGGGCCGCACAAAATTACCGATAATTTCAGCGAGTTTACTTTCTACCCGGACGCCAGGTCCGTGGTTCCATCTGACAAGCCGCCCCAGGGAATCCAAGTGCAGGTGCTCGCCTCCACTTCCCCCAACGCCTGGGCGGAACGTAACCTGGAAATGCTAAAAGAGGGCAAGGCCGCATTTGACAAAGATAAGGACCTGCCGGGTCCGGTCCCCCTCGTGGTGCTCGCTGACATTGCAGGACACAAGCAACAGGCTGAGGCCGGGCAAAAAGAAGACAAAAGCCCCACGGCAAAGGACGGCGTACTTGTCGTTTCAGGCAACTCCCTGTTTGCCTCCAACTCCTACTTTAACGAGTATGGAAATGGGGACTTTTTTCTTAACACGGTCAGCTTTCTTGCCGACGATTCAAACCTGATCACGATCGACAGGCCAAACGCCAACAAACCCCTGCTGCTTACCAGTAGTCAGGCGACAAGCATCTTCTGGATCGTTCTTGTAATAGTCCCGTTTTTGGTCCTGATTTCTGGGATCGCCGCCCACAGGGTCAGGAGGTCCCAGAGATGAAATGGCGGACTACTGCGGTATACTTCCTCGTTCTGCTGCTGATCGGCGGGATATATCTGCTGCTGCACACAAAAAAAAAGCAGGCGGCCCTGGAGGAAAACGCATCCAGGCGCGTTTTTACCTTCGACGCCGGAGCGGTTAAAGAAATTGAAATCAAGTCCGGAGAGACTCAAGCGATTCGCCTTGAAAAGGAGGAGAAGTGGAGAATCTCCGAGCCAATCGCCTCGGATATCGATAGCGGGGAATTCACCGGATTCTTTTCGGCGCTTCAGCACATAGAGCAGGAACGCAAAATAGGCAAACCGTCCGATAATCCGGATGCTTTCGGGCTCGATAAGCCCTCTCTAACGATCCGCCTGCTGGCAGGCAGCGACTGGCTCGAACTTCGGATCGGAGGGAAAAATCCCGCTGAAACCTCGCGATACGCAACGGCGGGGGAAAGCGGCGACGTTTTCATGATGTCAGGTTCAACCTATGCCGCTCTGAACAAGGGCCTTAAAGAGCTCCGCAGGAAGGACCTGTTCACATGGCAGCCCGACCAGGTTCACGCCGTTGATGTGAAATGGCTGGGCGGGGATGAATTCAGCTTCGAACGGCAGGGCGGGGCAAAGCAGTGGAAATCTGCCGCCCAGCCCGGCCTCGAAATCAAAGCCGCGAAAGTCCAAAACCTGCTCGACGAACTCCATTGGCTGCGGGCTGTGGATTTCGTTGAAAAAGACGCCATGCCTTCCTCAGCCCAGGTCGAGATCACGGTGCATCTCAAGGATGGGCAAACATCCGAGTTGAAGATCGCGGATGCAGGCCAGGCAAAAAAACAGGCAATTGCCTACTCCTCGGAAATCGAAGGCCCGGTACTGGTTCCCTCCCATATCCTTGAGGCGATCCCGCACTCGGTCGTCTCGCTCGCCGACCGTTCTCTTATCTCGGCGGAATCTTCGGACATAAGAGAGATTGCATGGAAAACGGACAGCGGGGCCGGAAACCTGGTCTGGATGATTGAGAACACCTGGGGGGAAAAGGAAGGCTCGGCGCCTCCCAAGGCCGTTGAAAAACCCTGGGCGGTCAGGAGTTTCCTGGCCTTCATCGACGGTGTCGAATACATCGAAGCCGTGGAACCCGGCTCCAATCCGCCCGAAGGTGCCCCCAATTCTGTCCGGTTCGTGGACGTCTTTGGGAAAAAAAGCTCGCTTACCTGGAACGCACTTAACTCCGGAAATACGGACCCTGTAACTGTCTGGATACAAAGAGACGGTGCCTCTCGTGAGGTGAAGATAAAACACGAGGCCGCCCAAAGGCTGAACGAGTCACTGGCCCAAATGAGTGCAAGCGCAAAACCATCGAAAACGAATTGAGATTGAGGATAAATTAAGATGTGAGCCTTTGAAATTTGAAACAGCATCCGGATACGAAGCGGCGGCCGACAAACGGATGAAAGGAGTATCAAATGAGCAAAGCTATAGCTTTGGACACATTGATACCCGATGATGGCGAGTATGAAAAGTTCCTCGCAGCCAATCGCAATCAGTTTCATGATACGATAAACACGAACGGACCACTGCTTTTCACTACAGACGCCAAAGACCTGTTTGATATCTTTCTTAATGAATTTCCTGCAGGCCCAATCCGCCGGAATTACACGTGCAGTGCGTGCAAGCGGTTCACCGATCTGTATGGCGGACTCGCTAGCATCTGCGATGATGGACTCCCGACTTCTGCCGTGTGGCCTGCCGAAGATGCTACGCCTATGCCCTTCATGGCCCCTGTATCCGCTGTTCGCAAGGCAATCTCCAAAGCCGGGGTGACGGGCGTTTTCCTGTCATCAAATACCGTGTGGGGCCTTCCTGTGACCGGGCCGTGGCATCACATGGCTGTTACGCCGCCAAACAGTCTTGTCTTCGACAAAGCATTCCAAACTCCATTTCAAAAGATGGCCGAGCGCAAGGAAGAATTTATAATGCTAAAAGCCGGCCTGAGAGAGTTTCCGCTTTCCACAGTTGAACAGGCATTGAGAGTGCTCCAGTTGGACGCACTCTACCGCTCGGAAAAATGCCTTGGCGTGGCTGAATGGTTGGCCGCTCTGCATAAGAAGCTGGCTGAGATTAGAAACGAGCAACTCCGGGATAACCTCCTGTGGCGTGCCGTAGCTTCAGCCCCTCCCGGCTTTTGCCATGTCAGAAGCACCATGATCGGGACTTTGCTTGAAGATATAATTTCCGGCATGGATTTTGACGATATCAGTTCACGGTTCGCTGCGAAAATGCACCCGCTCCTTTACCAGAGGCCGCAAGCGCCTCCATCGGCCGAAAATATTGCACAGGTGGAAAAACTGATCAAAGAAATGAATGCGGCAGGTTCGCTGACCAGAAGATTCGCACGGGTAGACGAAATCCAGGCGATCTGGAGGCCGTCAACAATTCCGAAGACTGACAAGCCGCAGGCCAAAACCATTTTCTCACCCCTTAAACCCAAGAGGACCGCGCCCGAAATTCGAAATCTCGATGTCCCGGCAATCACTATGACGTGGGACAAGTTCCAGAGAACGGTGCTGCCGGCCGCGGTCAAGATCGAATTCCTGGTTCCGCAAGAACGCATGTATTATTCGGCCATTTTAACGGCGGTCAACAAGGATGCGCCACCCATCCTTCAGTGGGATAACGGAGAGCAGCGTAATCCCTTCTCGTGGTATGTCTATGTAGGTATGTCAACGCCGGCAGAATGGAACCTCACTCCTGGGCCGGTTGACGTGACGGCTATCTGTCTTCAACCCTCCATGTGGCTTTCCCCTGAGAAGGCCAGGCATCAGGGCGAGAGCGCCATTCTGATCCTAAATGGCGCAGTAGATCAAAGAGAAGAAGGGAACTGCATTTTCCCTGAAACGCTCAAGGCCGATTTCCACGGGATTCGCTCCACTATCGAGGCATATTCCCGGAGCGCCAAGATCGAGGGAAAAGAAGAGGCTTCGGCGTGTGGCTTGAGATTAGGAAAGGAACAGAAAACCTGGCAGTCGGTCAGGCTGATTGTCGCGGACGGAAACGGTAACCGCATCGGCTACGATCTTGATAGGTGGGATTAACAACGGTCGGGTCGAACGGGGCCAAGGCTACAACTCGCTGCTTATTCTTTCACCATTGGCCAAGAGCCGAAAAAGATTCCGGGCCTTTACCTAAACAATGGGGTTCCAGGGATTCCATGTGATCGGTGCCCAGGCGCCCGGGCAAGCAGTCAGTGGCCTATTCGCTAATCGGGTCTTCGGTGTAGAAGTCTTGCCCACTCTCCCCGGCCAGAGCCTCAAGACCGGCAATCCACCCACTGACCCGATCCTCACCGTAAGTTTTCTTCCACGCCTGAACGATCAGATCTACGGGAATGTCCGAGTAGGTCCCCAAATCCTCAAGGTATTCCATGAATTTTTGATTGTCCTGATTGTAGGCATGAAAAACTGAATCTTCCAGACCATTAAATTCGAGCGGCGGGACCCTGTGCCTCTGACATAGTTCCTTGTTAAACGCCGGTGTTGCCTTGACCCATTTACCTTCCAGGTAGAATTCAACAAATCCGTGGTAAACGAACAGGTCGGACCCGAGGAATTCGAGGAACTGCTTGGTAGCCAGATGGTTTCGTACATTGGCAAAGCCAACCCTGGAAGGGATTCCGCATGCTCGTCCTAGGGCGCAAAGCAAAGAGGCCTTGGGAATGCAGAAGCTTTTCCCGTGAGCCATGACGTAGCTGGCCCGGTAGTGTTCCGGACGATAGAAGGGACAATAAGGATCGTAACGAATTCCATCACGCACCGCGAGATAAAGCCGAACGGCTTTTTCCACGGCATTGTTACCGCTTCCCGCCACCTGATGTGCATAGTTGCGAACGACTGCGTTGTCGCTGTCTATGATCGAAGTTGGTCTAAGAAAATCTTGCATGTCAGGCAGCCCGCCCATCTTCATCTTTGTCAACGATCCCGGCTGCCGTGCAGAGCAGAGGGATACCAATCTCGCCGGGTTTGTTCCTGCCAACGAATCTCGAAGAATAGTTAGGGTTCGTCCAACACCCTGAAACCTTCCAGGGCACCTTCAGGGCCATGGAACCTTCACATATACTAATCAAAAAGGCAAGTGTAAGATCGCTATCGAAGAGTATGGCCGATAGTGCATTACGTTCGGACCACGCACCGATCAGCAGATAATAGTTGAGGCAAAAGGGGGCTTGGGGAATCAAAGGACCATTTGGAAACAACGGCACCTCTTAAGGGTTATGCGCCTTACGAATTCCTTCCAGGAGCTCTACAATATGCTGGTAGCGTTTCAATCCGGAAAGCCACTCAATCGGAATCGCCCCAAAGCCGAGGTGAGCCCCCAGAATCATTCCCACCACCATTCCCCGTGCGGCGGAATCTCCTCCTGCCATGACGTTTTCCACGAGGGCCTCTCTTAGATTTCCTTCATATTTGCCGATAAGGTGCACAACCGATGGGAAGGCACGCTCGGCATCACAACTTTGGCCAAACTTGAGAATGGCGCCCCGTGTGTCGCTTCGGGCACTTTCGATGCCTTCAGCCGTCCATTGCCCGAGAACGGATTCTCTGAAGTGGTTCTCCCTTACCTCCCGTATGGCAGATAGGGGTGTTTCACCCTGAAGTACCCTCCAGATGACCCTGGCAAAAAAGTCAGAAGCGTTGATTACTGAAGGGTTGTCGTGTGTCATTGCCGTTTGAGTTTTAGCGTTTGAAAGTAGGTCTTCGAGATCGTGGCGGTAGAGGTAGACCAGTGGGGCAATGCGAGCAGCGCCGGCCAGGTCGGAGGAAGAGGACCCGGATTCTTGGGGGTTTTTCCCGGAAGCAAAGTTAGCAAGGGTCGCCTTGGTCGCCTTATCGACATAGCCGTTGTAGGCTCCAAAGAGTTTTTTCCATCTTCGGGCAAAATCATCGATGTCAAAGCCCGAAGATGCGGCAATGGATTCCAGGAGCACAAGTGTTTGGTCTCCATAGTGGGTGAACTCGCCCAAATCCTTTGTGGCATGATAGGAGTTCGCAAGGGGTTTCAGCAACCCCTCAACTCTTCCAAACTTGCGATCAATTTCGCCGATATCGTAAATCCAATGTGCTCCCAGGGCCAGTGAATCGGCTGCAAAGGAAGCCATAACCATCGCTTCAGCTTTGTCTTGCATAGTCTTTCCTCGAACTTAGTAGAGAGCCTCTGTCCGGAATATAAGAGCAATTAAATGGGTGTAAACCTCTACTTGCCTACGTATACTATGTGTTCGTCAACTGGCGCGTCCTTCATAACACTGCTGCTACGCTTTCATGTGAGGCACGCTTGACTTAGGTCTCAGCGGACTTTAGCTTTTCACTGAACCCTGATAAGAATCGGCTTTCATCGCAGATTTATTCACCCATATTCCGAGGGTATTAGTGGCAGGCGCACTCGTCTTCGAGCCCATTGCCCGGTTTTCCCCGTCCGAAAAACCGACTCCAGCCGCTCGGACATGCCGGCCTCCAATGCCTTTGCGGAAAGCGGAGCAAAGGCGGCATTCTCCTGTGTTGAGAATGGGACTGAACTCATGGACTATCTCTCAGAACATTCCCGCTTTAATGGGCATGCCTGGTGTATGGACGGCAGGAGAAGCTTATGACTAAACGCATCATCAGAATTCTTGTTTTCGCAGTTTTTCTCCCATTGCTTTTTGCAACCTGCATTAAGGAAATTGCCACAGCCACCCAGGAAGAGACCCTGCTGGGAACCGTAGTGAAGCACGGAAACGGTTTTGTGATCGAATCTGACGATGGAGATTATATCGTCAAGGGGAAGGACGTGTCGAAATTCGCCGGCAAGCTGGTCGAGGTAACCGGAATCATAACCGAGAGCGACAGAGGGGAGATAATCGAAGTAAAATCGATTCAAAAGCTCGAGGAAACCGAACCCGAATAAGTAAGAGGCAGAACGCCTTTTGATTCAATCCTCGGGCTCGCAGTAAGGATCGAGTCCAAGTGACTGCAAGTACTCTTTTGAATTGAGCAAACATTATCAAATACACCGCGCCTTGCGAGGCATGGTAGACTGCCGTGGCTCCAACCTCTGCAAGCCGGCTTTTTATTCTGAGAATGCGTCATCCAGGTGGCCTGAAAGTATCCTGCAACCAAAGGAGAGCATCTATGCAACATAAATCCACTCAACCGAACACCCCAGGCGATTTGTGCCGTCGCAACTTCCTCCAGCTTCTTAGCTTGGGAACCGTCGGCCTGGGCTTTGGCGTCTCCATCTTTACACGCGGGTATGCCATGGCTGAGGAAGCCGACAAGGAGATGGCCCATCAACTGCTCATGCAGGGCACCAAAGACTTCAAAGGGGTCCGGATTTCCGAAATCACCCCTAATGACATGTTCTATCAAACCACCTACAATGGTATGGCCGATCTCTCCCTGGATACCTGGCAGCTTAGGATCGAAGGATTGGTTGACAAGCCAATGACCCTCAAGCTGGACGACCTGATGAAGTTGATGGATAAGACGGAAGCCGTAACACTTTCCTGCATCGGCAATAGGGTGGGGGGTGATTCTATTGGGAATGCAGTCTGGGAGGGAGTAACGCTGAAAAAGGTTTTGGAACATGCAGGTCCAAAATCGGGAATCAGGAAAGTGGTCTTCTCCGGGGGGGAAGGCTACACGGATAGCATCCCTTTCGATATTGCCATGGACGGGACTGTTTTCCTCGCGTACCGGATGAATGGGGTTCCCCTGCCGCGGGAGCATGGCTTCCCGCTTCGCGCTGTTGTTCCCGGGATCTATGGAATGAAGAATGTAAAGTGGCTGCAGAAGGTCGAACTGGTAGACCACGACTACAAGGGGTATTGGGAAGCCAAAGGATGGTCGGATACCGCAGAGATCCTGACGCTGTCACAGATCCTCATGCCCATGACCGGTCAGGAAATGAAGGCCGGAACTCATGTGATAGGGGGAATTGCCTATGCCGGCCGGCGTGGAGTCGCCAAGGTGGAACTCTCCCTCGATGGCGGGAAAACCTGGAACCCGGTGGAACTGAAGCCCCCCTTGTCCAAGTTCGCCTGGGTGATTTGGCGTTATGAATGGAAGGCGAATGAGAAGGGCAACTTCAGTCTCCAAGTGCGGGCGACAGATAAAAAAGGGAAGGTCCAGGAATCAGGCAGCTTGCTTGGCCGCTCCTATCCTGACGGGGCCAAAGGCATCCATGAGATTAAGATCAGCATCACCTGATCCCATTGAGTCAGGAAGGTATGACGGTCCTAACCCTCGAAAACCTGATCGCAAGGCAAAAGAACCTTCAAAATGTTCTCGATAACATGATGGAGGGCATAATTGCCCATGACCTCAATCGGCGAATCCTGTTTTTTAACCGGGCGGCCGAAAAGATCACCGGGTATTCTCGCGAAGAGGTACTCGGACGGGATTGCCACCTGGTATTCGGATCTCCTTTCTGCGGGAACAAATGTTCCTTTTGCGGACAGCCCCCTGAGCCGCTTGGACACCACACTTATACGATAAATGCCGCTACCCGGTCGGGCGATACGCGCCGGATCGAAATGTCGGTGACAGGCATGTACGATGAAGAGGACGCCTTTGTCGGCGTTCTCGCAGCTTTCCACGATCTGACCGAGATCATCAGTCTTAAGCTTCGGCTTGGTGAGCTTGCGGGTTTTTCAGGCATTGTCGGCAGGGACAGCAGGATGCTCGACGTATACGAGCAGATCAGAAACCTTGCCGCAACGGATTATCCAGTACACATAACCGGCGAGACCGGGACCGGAAAAGAGCTGGTAGCCGCTGCTATTCACAATCAAAGCGCGAGGGCGGGCGGGCCTTTCGTGCCGGTAAACTGCGGGGCCCTCCCTGAAGGGCTGCTGGAGAGCGAGCTTTTCGGCCATGTGAAAGGCGCATTTTCAGGGGCTATTCGTGACAAGAAAGGCCGATTCGAGCTGGCTCATTCAGGGACCCTTTTCCTTGATGAGGTCTCAGAGATCCCCAGGCACATGCAGGTTAAGCTTCTGCGCGTACTCCAGGAAGGCAGCTTCGAGCGGGTTGGCGCCGAGAAGACGATTTCCGTAGACGTCCGCATAATCAGCGCGACCAACAGGGACCTCAGACGGGAGATGCAACGGCGGAATTTCCGCCAAGACCTCTATTACCGTCTGAACGTCGTCCCAATCCGCATTCCACCCCTTCGCGAGCGCAGAAACGACATTCCTCTCCTTGCCTTGCATTTCCTGAAGCTTGCCGCCGAACATGGCCGAAAGACCCCCAGGCTTTCCGAAGAGGCCCTGTCGCTTATGATGGATTATAATTGGCCGGGAAACGTGCGTGAGTTGCAAAACGCGATCCACTTCGCCCTGGTCAAATCACGCGGAACCACTATCGAAGCCGAACACCTTCCACTCGAAATCCGGCAGATGACCTGCACGGCTTTCAAGCCCGGGCCGAAGCCCCTGCTTACCGCCGAAGCCGTTGCATCGGCCGTTGAAAAAGCCGCCGGAAACAGGTCCAAAGCGGCGAAGCTGCTCGGAATAGGCCGCGCCACCCTTTACCGGTTTCTCGAAAAACAGCTTTAAGAATTAAGGAATTTAGGAATTTAGGAAATTTTTCAATCCCTCAATCTCTCAATCCCTCAGTTCCTCAATTCCTTAATCTTTTTATCCGTGTCTATCCACCCCGCTATGCTCCTTCATCCGTGGTTCAAAGTCCCTCAATTCCTCAATCCCAATCCCTCAAAACGTGTCTCATGATACAATACTGTCTCATGCTGTATCTTGAGACACTCGCGCCACCCCGCCATCAGTTTATTTCCCTGTGCCTGATCCATTCTCTTTAATAGTCCCCTTTCACCGGCTGTCTCAAAAGTGTCTCATTCTTAATACAGACCCCAGCCAGGCAAAATTTCCATACCGCATACTCTATTGAAATCACACTCTATTTGTTAATTATTCGCACGCACCCGCGCTTGGCGCGCTTGTTGCCATTAAGAGGACTCAAACCCCGCTTTCGAGGGATAACGATGAAGACATGCAATGAACTACTTGGAAGGACACTCCAGTTGACCGACATGATGGTCGAACTGGCCGATCTGGGTGACGGCGCCAGGATAGATGTTGGCTGCGGGGTCCTCTACGGACTCCTGAGAGACTCGGCATACAAGATCAGAAAGGTCGCCGGGCAGGAGAAGGAAGACCATATCAGCAGAGGCCTGTGGCCGGAAGATAACAAGTCCGCCAAGGCCGAGGTTGCCATACCGAAGAAGGATGGCAGATGCCGGAGAGAACAACGGACAGATTCTGATGAACTAAGGAGATCAAAATGCAATCCAACACCACCACTCAAACAGAAATGAATTTGATGCAGGCCTTTGCAGGCGAATCGCAGGCGAACCGTAAGTATCTGGCCTTCGCAATGCAGGCGGAAAAGGAAGGATACCCCCAGGCTGCGAAGCTTTTCAGGGCTGCCGCCGAGGCCGAAACCGTTCATGCCCTCGCGCATCTCCGGGCTTCGGGGAAGATCGGGACCACTGAGGAAAACCTCAAGGCGGCCATTGCGGGTGAGACATTCGAATTCACAGATATGTATCCTCCAATGATCAGAACAGCGCAGGAAGAAGGGCATGCTGCGGCCCGAAAAAGCTTCACGTACGCCAATGCCGTGGAGATGCAGCATGCAGCGCTTTATCAGCAGGTTCTCGATCAGATGGAGGCCACCAAAGAGACTGATTATTACGTCTGTTCGTTTTGCGGGTACACCAGCTCAGATGATGCGCCCGGCGCCTGCCCGCTTTGCGGTTCCGCAAGGAGCCATTTCTCGAAGACGGATTAGTGTCCTGAATCAAAGATACGCAACATGACCAACGCCTATAGAAGGACATCCTGATGCATGTCACCCCGGCGCGTCCGATCATTTGTGAGGACGCGCCGGAATGACGGACTGTGAGTACAGGACTTATGCGACGAATTACTAAATCAGGACACGGGCAGGAAACTGCGTCCCCACCGCCTCCTTTGAGCGCAAAAACCATCGTTGGAAACATTGCACATCACATAGTGGATGACCATTTTGAGCCTGTTGTTTATCGGCGGCGCATTATAGAACTCTCACATCAAAAGGAGGCAGCTTATGGATACCCTTATGCTATCCAGACTCCAGTTTGCCGCGGCGACATTCTTCCATTTCCTGTTCGTGCCGCTTACGCTCGGGCTTTCCGTTCTGCTGGCGGTAATGGAGACTGCCTACGTACGGACCGGAAACGAAGAGTACAGAAACATGGCCCGCTTCTGGGGCAAGATTTTCCTGATCAATTTCGCCATCGGGGTGGTTACCGGCATAACGCTGGAGTTCCAGTTCGGGACAAACTGGTCACGCTACTCGGAGTACGTTGGCGATATTTTTGGTTCGCTCCTGGCAATTGAAGCGACAGTGGCTTTCTTTTTGGAATCCACCTTTATCGCGGTATGGGCCTTCGGATGGAAGCGGCTCTCACCAAAGGCGCACGCGGCAACTATCTGGCTGGTGGCGCTGTCCTCGAACCTTTCGGCGCTATGGATTTTGATCGCCAACTCGTGGATGCAGCACCCTGTGGGCTTCGTCATTCGAAACGGCCGGGCAGAGCTGGACGATCTGATTGCCGTTATTACGCAGCCCTTTGCCTGGCATACTATTGTCCACACTGTCTCAGCCGCCTATATCCTTTCAGCCTTTTTCGTGATGGGCGTCAGCGCCTGGCATTTATTACGTAAGCAGCACATTTCTTTTTTTAAGAAATCGTTTCGGCTGGCCGTTTCACTCGCCCTGATTTTTACGATCGTTGAGGTTGTGCAGGGCCATATGCACGGCGGTGAGGTCGCTAAAATACAGCCCACAAAGCTTGCGGCCATGGAGTCGCTCTGGGAGACCAAAAAATCGGCCCCGCAGTACTTGCTCGTTATTCCCGATCCGGATCATGAACGCAATATGGTCCAATTCGGCGCGATTCCCGGCGCTTTGAGCATGCTGGCATACCATGATTTCTCTGCGGAAGTGAAGGGTCTGAAAGCTTTTGCGCCCTCCGAAAGGCCTCCGGTCACCATTGCCTTTGTCTCCTTCCGCCTGATGATGATGCTCGGGTTCTTTTTCCTTGCAATGGCAATCATCGGCTGGCTCAGCCGCAACACTGTCGAGGAGCGGCCCAAGCTGCTCAAGGTGTTCCTCTATTCCATTCCCCTGCCCTATCTGGCCAGCGAGTTTGGTTGGATGCTCGCCGAAGTGGGGAGGCAGCCCTGGGTAGTATACGGGATGATGAAGACCTCGAATGCTGTATCTCCGATTGCCCCATCCCAGGTGGCGATCTCTTTCGGGGCGTTCGTGCTGGTCTACACCTTCCTGGGAATTGTGGCCTTCTACCTGATGTGGAGCCATGCGAGGAAAGGACCGGCAGATGAAACGGCCCTGCTCGAAGCAGACGATGAGGAGGTGGGGTATGCTTGAGACAATCTGGTTTGCTCTCTGGGCAATTCTTTGGGCCGTTTATTTCGTCCTGGACGGCTTCGATCTCGGGGTCGGAACCTTGGCCCCGTTCATTGCGAAGAACGAAGGCGAGAAACGCACCGTCTACAACAGCATGGCGCCATACTGGAACGGCAACGAGGTCTGGCTGATAACCGCAGGCGGGGTTACTTTCGCCGCATTCCCGAAAACTTACGCAGTAATGTTCAGCAGCCTCTATTCGGCCCTTCTGCTGATCCTCTTTTGCCTCATAGTGCGCGGCGTGGCAATGGAGTTCAGGTCTAAGTTTGCTTCAAGGGGCTGGAAAAGCTTCTGGGACACCCTCCTGTGGATAGGAAACTTCGGTCCGGCCTTGCTGTTCGGCGTGGCTTTCGCCAATCTGTTTCGCGGTATTTTGATTGATAAAGCCGGCATTTATCATGGGTCTCTTTTTTCGCTGCTCAACCCCTACGGGCTCGCGGGAGGGGTCCTCTTCACACTGATCTTCACGGTGCACGGGTCACTTTGGCTCGCAATCAAGTCCTACGGCCCGCTCAAACAACGCGCCGGACGCCTTGCGAACAATCTCTGGTATGCTCTTGCCGTTGCGGCAGTGATCTTCCTGGGGGCCACTTATATCTCAACGGGTCTTTATGACAATTACATTAAAATCCCGGGCCTGTTCGTTATTCCGCTTGCGGCTGTAAGCGCGCTCATAGGTATACTTCTCTTTATCCGGCAGGGCCAATGGCTGAAAGCCTGGTTCTGCTCGGCGGTCTTCATTATCATGGTTACGCTTTTCGGAGTCGCTGGAATGTACCCCAATCTGCTCATATCAAGCATCGATCCGGCATTCAGCCTAACCGCATTCAACTCGTCATCGAGTCCCCTGACGTTGAAAATCATGCTCGGTGTAGCCCTGGTGTTCGTGCCAATTGTAATTGCCTACCAGATATGGGTGTACAGGTTTTTCGGGATGACCGGCGAGAGGGCCGCATCGGCATTGCGAAAATCGGCGCCTTAAACAAAAACCGTTTAAAAAACCGTGAGACCGCATTATGCATCATTCACTGCACAGCACCGATTTCCGGGCGGCCACGGCAAACAGTTGACCCCCTGGACAAGGACCACGGCGCTCACGCAACGTTCGGCGCCATCCAGGGCGAATGCAGCCTGATTTTTACCTGTAGTCGTTATTAACCCTGGGGGTTAGTACGAACGTCTGCCCCCGCCTGACCGGCCGCCTGAACCACGGTCGCTGCCGCCGCGGCCCTTCTTTCCGTGCGTTCCGCTCCGGCCGCCTTTACTGTCGTAGATATCAAGGTCTTTGACATCAAATGTACTACTTGTCCGATCTCTGTTGTAGCCGCCGCCCGTCGAGCCGCCCCCTGAGCCATAACCTGACCCGGTTCTGTTACCGTTCGAATAACCGCCCCCGCTACGCTCACGGCTAGGACCTGCCCCGGGTTCCCGGGGTCTTGCTTCGTTGACCTTAAGAGCGAAGCCGTTTATCTCTTTGCCGTTCAAGGCGGCGATTGCAGCCGTCGCCTGATCCTGGTTCGGCATGGTAACGAAAGCAAAGCCTCGCGATTTGAAAGTCTCGTGGTCCACAATGATTTTAACAGAACCTACTTCGCCAAATGCCTCAAACTCCTTTTGCAATTCCTCTTCTGTTGTCTTAAATGAGAGGCTCCCCACAAAGATGTTCATGTTCTTCCTTTTCAAATGAATGCCATTTCAGCGGCATCCTATAGATCCTGTTCGACCTCAATGGTGAAAGGATACTTGCCGGATAGCCGCAATAAGGCATTACGGGTTTGGTGTGACGGCAATCGAGGGCGAATAAAATCGTCTTCGAAACTTTATATTATACTCCCCTTTTGCCATACTTTAAATACTATAGCTACTGAAATTAACGAATTAATGCGGGCCCCAGCTGCACTGCGTGCTGTTTGAGCAGCGAAGCACGGCAAAATCCGGCCGAGACCCCCTGGAATCAATTAAATCAAGATAGTTAGACCACACCTTACGCCGCTCATTTTGCCTCCCTGATAATCGCGCGCAGAGCCTGAGCCTGCGACTCGATACTTTCGACAAGGCGGAACTGTACCAGCGCTCTTCGCAGGTTCTGCTGAGAATCGCTCGCCTTGAAATAAACATTACCCTCCAGGTAGTCGCAAAAAAACCTCATTCCCAGCTCGTAGGCCAGAAGGCGGATAGAATCGTAGATGAACTCACGGTCGTATTCAGTGAGAAAGCCTTTGGCCACTGAAAAATAGCCCCTTAGCAGCGCCTGGCAGAGTTCCGGTTCGAAACGGACTTCATCGGGCTTGCCGGGGTCTTCTCCAAGCGGATTGCAGCATGAACGCAGGCAGTCGCCGATATCATAATGAACCAGGCCGGGCTTCACGGTATCAAGGTCCACGATGCTCACGGCAAGCCCTGTCCGGGTATCGATCATTACATTGCTCACTTTAGGGTCGCCGTGAATTATCCGCAGCGCCAATCTTCCGTCCGCTTTGGCTTTTTCGAGAATTGGCGCGAACTCTTTGCGCCTGTCTATGAAATCCATGCAATAAGCCAAATCGGGGGATGCAACCGCGCACCATTTTTCAAGCACCGCCAGATAGCGCCCCAAATAGATCGGGGTTATGTGAAAGCCTTCCAGCGTGTCCTTTAGCCTGTCAGCAGGCAGATCACTCACAAGTACATGGAAATACCCTAAAGCAAACCCGACCTCGGCTGCATGATCGAGGTCGATAACCGAATCGAATGATTCCGAGTTCTCTATGAAGCTGATCGCGCGCCAGAAGTGACCGCCAGGGTCTATCCAGTGGTCTTCGCCATATTTTGTCAGCAGGAGGCGCACCATTTCCCAGCGCCGGCCCGGCGTCGGATTGCGCCTGAGGCGCTCAGAAACATGCTCGCAGAATACGCGAAGGTTTTGCATTATTAATTCAGGTCTGCTAAACACACGTTGGTTTATACGCTGAAGAATGAAGTGTTTTTCTCTATTCGAACTGGTGGACACAAGATACGTATCGTTTATGTTTCCGGCCCCATATTTGCTGATTTCGGCAATTTGCTCTGCTGAATCAAACTGCTCGGCCGCTGTCCTGACATAATCCGGAGCCCTGCCGCTTGTACTCAGCTTTTTTGTCATTAGATTTCTCCAACCCGATTCAGGTGCAGCCGAATACTCTTTTTAAGAAGTTCAATGTTTAACATTAATCCAAAGGAGTGGAAAATGGCTTATTCGAAGTACGCATTTTTGCTGGTCCTCATCTCTTGCTGCTCGATAATATTGCAAAGCTTTGCGTCGGGGGCCGGCCCCGAAAAAACCGCGCAGCCCGCAAATCCGGTCGTCTTGATGAAGACTTCCCTGGGCACGATCAAGATCGAGCTCTGGCCGGGCAAAGCCCCTGAAACAGTGAAAAACTTCCTGCAGTATGTGGATGAAGGATTCTACGACGGCACCATTTTCCACCGGATTATAAACAATTTCATGATCCAGGGAGGCGGGTTTACGCAGGATATGAGACAGAAGCCGACCCATGCCCCCATCAGGAATGAAGCTGCCGCAGAGCTTAAGAACGACCGGGGGACTATTGCGATGGCGCGAACAGGCGTCGTTGACAGCGCGACTGCACAATTCTTCATAAATGTCGTGGACAATATGTCGCTTAACCACAGGGACAATTCGTCCGCCGGTTTTGGCTATGCGGTTTTCGGCAAGGTTATTGACGGCATGGACGTCGTGGACCAGATCAAGGGTGTTGCGACTTCAAATCAGGATGTGCCCGTAAAAACCGTAGTTATTGAGAGCATCAAACGGGAAAAATAACCGGCGCCGGCAGATCCCCGGTTGCTTAAATAGAATCCGAGCATGGCTGGATCTATGGCTGAAGGCGTTGTTGATCTTTACTTGATCCGGCCATACTCTCGTACTCACCGGGAGAAATTTTGGGAAGCCGCCGGACGAAAGCGATCACGGCTGCTATTTCGTCTTTCTTGTAGCTCGATCCGAAAGCGGGCATTCCGGTTAGTTTGAGGCCATTTTCCACAATCCAGCACAGTTGCGCGTCTTCCCATTCGTTCTGTACAGAGCCCGAAAGCAGGTTTGCCGGGGCGGGGTAAAGGCCCTGAGCAAAGGGACGAGCCGAAATCCCCGGGGCCCCGTGGCAATAAAAGCAAGCTTCGTTATATAAGGCCGCCCCTTTCGGCGCAAGCGATGGGTACGCCAAGGGAGGTGTTATGACGTCCCGGCTGTGGACGATGATCGACCGGTCGCGCAAAACCTCAATGGCTTCAGACGTGATGTCCCAGTGCGGCACACGGGCGGATACATTAAAGAACCCGAACCAGACCAATGCGGCCCCGGCCCCGGCGGCCAAAACCAGAAAGACAATAATGGTGACAAGGGCCTTCATGAGGTCGCCTTTCGGATCTTGAGGTAATAGTTGACCGGAGTGTGTGGTACCTGTTTACCGCAGAGGCGCTTAGAACGCAGAGAAAACCAAAATTCAACAAGATCAACAGGGGCCTCAGGACACATTACTCCCGGAGGCAAAGGACTCTACTTATTCATAGTGTTGTTTAAACGGGGCGGGGAGTTCAAATTCCAATTATAGGAACCTGAAAACTCCCGCCCCCTTTACATCTCTACGTTTTTCCGAGCTTCTTTACTTCCTGTTCGTCGATCATGAACCCGTGCTCCGGTCCCGGGAAAATGCCCTGCTCCACTTCTTCCCTGTATTTGACCAGGGCTTCTATAATCACATCGTCAAGCTTTGCGTATCTTTTTACGAACCGAGGTATGAACCTGTCGAAAAGCCCCAACACATCATGAATAACGAGCACCTGCCCATCGCAGGACGGCCCCGCCCCGATGCCGATAGTGGGTACCGGCACGGCCTCGGTGATCATCGCGGCGATTGAGGAAGGAATGGCCTCGAGGACTATGCTGAAGCATCCGGCCTCAGCAAGCGCCTGCGCGTCTTCGATCAGCACCCTGGCGGCTTCGGCGGATTTTCCCTGTACCTTGAAACCTCCGAATTGGGCTGCGCTCTGGGGCGTTAGACCAAGATGGCCCTGCACCGGAATTCCGGCTTCCACCATTGCCCTGACCTGCGGGATGACCCTTGCTCCCCCTTCCAGCTTTACAGCGCTAGCCCTGCCTTCCTTCATAAAACGGCCGGCATTTATGAGGGCCTGTTCCACGCTCGCCTGATAAGACATGAAAGGCATATCGCCGATTACTAAGGCCCGGTTTGCACCCCTGCTGACCGCCAGTGTGTGATGGAGCATTTCAGTCATTCCGACTGAAAGCGTGTCCTGCTGGCCCAAAACGACCATCGCAAGCGAATCGCCGACAAGCAGCATATCGACTCCGCTCTTCTCCGCCCATAACGCGGTAGGGTAGTCGTATGCGGTAATCTCGGTTAGTTTACGCTTGCCTTTGGCAGCCATGATCTCGGGAACGGTCACTTTTTTGCTCATTTGGCTCTCTCCTTTTTTACTCGAGCGGCATAGCGCCTGCCCGGTTGGTTGATGCCTTAAAACTCCGGCCAAAAGCCGAACCAATCTCCCCAAAATTGACGGGATTATACACCATACTGAGCTTCGAGCACCTTCATCAGCAATGTGAGCGTCCTGTTGACCGGGGTCGGAATTCCCGCTTCCTTGCCGAAGCGCACCACTGCACCGTTTATTGCATCGATCTCGGTCTTCTTTTTCTTATCAACGTCCTGACCCATCGACGAGCGGTTTCGGGCAGTAGCCCTGGCGACCGTAATTACCCGCTGGACCATGTCCATGCCGATAGGAAAACCTTTCGAACCGGCCACCATTATGGCTTCCTCGACTGCTGAGCGGCACAGCTCGCTCGCCTCCTGCATCTCAGCTATGAAGCCGTTTCGTATTCCGGTCAGGCCTGTGATCGCGTTTATCCCGACGTTTATGACGAGCTTTTCCCAGATGAGCCTCTCAACCTCCTCGCTCGGTTCCGCTGACAGTCCGGCTTCCCGGAATAACTCTACTGTCCGTCTGACCCTTTCGGATGTGGGCCCGCCAAGTTCGCCCATATAGGTGGGCCCGTTGCCTCCGTGACGTATTAAGCCGGGTCCCAGCAGAGTCGATCCCTGAGCCGTGCTGCCGGCAAGGACGGCTTCTTTCCCCGTGATTTCAGCTATCTGCTCCCAGTTTCCTATTCCGTTCTGGAGGGTTAAGAAAACAGTGGAGGGCGAACAGATCCCATGAACGAGAGATACGGCCTTTTGGGTCGCATATGTCTTTACCAGGACAAGCGCTAGATCAGGGTTGCGCGGGAGTTTGTCAACCTCGAAATAGGTCGTAAGCCGATAGTTGCGTACGGTTCCGTCAAGTTCCTCGATATCGAGTCCGCCCTGCCGGATAGCCTCCATGTGCTCGCGGTTTGTGTTGAAAAGCGAAATGGATGCGTGCGTCTTCGAGAGCCGTGCACCGATCAAACTGCCAAGCGCTCCCGCGCCGACGATAAGAACGTTCATTGTCTCCCCCGCTGCTCAACCCTTGAGCTGATAGATCATACCGGCCGATTACGACTATTATACGCAGCCCGTAAAAATATAAAGCGAAAAAGGAGAAATTATCGCAACTTAAGAGTGGCAAGAGAAATGAGAGCAAGAATGCCTGCAACGATCCAAAGACGTATCACGACCTTGGTTTCGGCCAGCCCCTTGTGCTGCAGGTTATGGTGCAGAGGGGCGCGGAAAAAAAGCCGGCGGCCGATCCACTTTACGCCAATTTTGTCCTGCACCTGGCTGCTGATGGCTTCCGCGATGAACAGGGCGCCCAACAGCGGGAAAAGCATCTCCTGTTTCAACAGGACCGACATCACTGCCATTGTGCCTCCGATGGCAAGCGAACCCGTGTCTCCCATAAAGATCTGGGCAGGGTAGGCATTATACCACAAAAACCCCAGCCCGGCGCCTACGAATGCCGCCCCGAAGATCCCCAGCTCGCCGGCCCCGCGCAAAAACGGGTAGTACAGATAACTCGAGTATATCCGGTTGCCCTCAACGTAGGCGAAGATGCCCAAAACGGCCACCACGAAAATCGAGGGCATAATGGCGAGACCGTCGAGACCGTCTGTTATGTTAACGGCATTGCAAACAAAGATAACGAACAGGAATATGAAAAGGCCGTAGAGCCATGGTCCGATGTCGGTGAGCGGGTATTTGTAAAATGGAACGCACACTTTTGTGGCAAGCGCGCTTCCAAGGGGCGCGTAAGGCCCGACGCAAATCCAGGCGAAAACCAGGCTGAAAAGCCCCTGCAGAAAAAGCTTGCTGTGTTCTGAAAGTCCCCTGTCCCCGCTTTTCGACCGCACCTTTGACACGTCGTCCCAAAGGCCGAGCAGCCCGAACCAGACCATCCCAGCAACGGAGCAGAGCATGAAAGGGCTGCGCCAGTTGCCCCAGATAGCCATCGAAACGAGTACGGCCCCGATTATGAGGACTCCGCCCATTGTAGGAGTGCCGCTCTTGTCGAATGCTGAACGAACTCCGGTTTCGCGAACCTGTTCCAGAAAACAGCGCCTGTGGATAAATAGAATAAAATGCCTGCTGAAAAGGAAAATGAGTATGACTGCCGTTAGCGCAGACATTATGGCCCTGAAGCTGATGTAGTTCACCAGCCGGCAGAATGAAAAACTCTCGGAAAGAGGGAGCAGAAAATTGCAGATTTCGTAAATCATTGGATTTTCCTGGAAACATGGTCTGATAAAGCGGCCGGACCGGGCAAATGGCGCCTGGATTTGTTCTCTTCTGCGCACTTCCGGACTGCCGCGTATGTTTCCTTTATCTCGAAATGCGGCTTGAAATCCGTGGAGGTCAGAATGAAACACGAGGTCTTGGAAAGCAGCTCCTCAGAGGCTTCCACCACCCCCCGTTCGAACATTCTCTTCAGTGCGCACAAGGCCGCGTTGCGTACCTGCCAGTAGTGCGATTCATTCATGGAGAAGAGCACCTCTGCAACTTTCCGATCTGTTCCTATCTCGCCCAAGGCCCTGGCTGCCTCGATTACAACCTCGAAACAATTATCTTCAAGGCGCCTGGCAATCCCGTTTATCCATGAGTTTTTTCCCACCAAAAATGGGCCGAAATGAGCGGCGCTGCGGCAAGCCTGAACTCGTACTTCGAAATAAGGGTCCTCAAGGGCGGCAAGCAAATGTTTTTCAACATCAGGGTCGAAGTGGTCCATAACTTGAAGTGCTTGGACGATGTTTCTGCGGATAAACCCGACTTGCTCGAAATCTCCTCCGAAAAGTTTTTTTATTTTGCTTACCGGGGTCCTGTCGGAGAGCATTGTAAGCAGCGTCGGAATTTTTTCCCTGTACTTCGTAAGACCTATCAGTTTGATACCCAGGTTGCGGTCCTGCCAGCCTTTGCGGCTCAGCAGCCCCGCCGCCCTGTGTCGGTAATAGGCAAGGTCGTCCGGGTCGTCCACCACCGAAGCGGGGTCGAGATCGCGCCCTGAATGCCTATACGCAGCGGAGAGCATTTGCAGGAGCCGGGCGTTTCCCGCCAAGTCTCTGAAAGCTGCCGCCTGAAGGCCGTTGCCATCCATAAAGCGCATATCTCCATAGATTGCGCTCAATATCCGCTCGGTGGCATTTCGCCTCATAAAATCCCTGCTCTTCTCACCCATCAACCCCAGCAGCGCCGGGTTTTCAAGCAGAGACAAAATCTTTTGCGCCAGAACCCGCCCATCGAGCTTCTCCAGCAGTTCTCCGTTCTCCATAACCGTGTCTTCGAACAGCACCTCGGCGGCCCCGGCGCTTTTCATGGCTCGGGCGTTCATCACCTGGTGATCGCCCGGCAGATTGACTTTCGGGACCAGCAGAGCGGGTTTTCCAATGCGTGAAATTTCGTTTAGACTTCCCGCACCGCTTCTGCAAACGATGAGCGAACTTACCGAATAAATATCGCCGATATTGTGAAAATAGTCCTGCCGGTAATATAACTCCCCCAGCAAAGCCCTTTGTTCCGGGGATAGAGTTTTTTCTATCCGCCGTTCGGTGTCAGCCGCCGCATCGTATCCAACAGAGCTGGCCAGACCGCTGCCGTGTATTATGAACAGCCGGTCCCTGTGCTCGAGAAGGAAAGGAAGAGCATCGACTATTGCACGATTTATCGTCCGCGCTCCCTGGGACCCTCCAAAAGCGAATATCACATCCCGGCCCTGCGGGATTTCGAAGGAAAGCCCTTTTCTGGCCTGCTCGGGTGGGATAGCAACGATCGAGTGGCGTATAGGATAGCCTGCAACCGTTGCGTTCGGGAAAAAACTAAGGGTCTGGGGAAACGTAAGCAGCACCTTGTCAGCCCATCTTCCCATTAAGGCGTTCAATTGGCCGGGAATGCTATTCTGCTCGTGCAGCAAAATTTGCACGCGAGCAATTTTGAGTTTTTTCAATACAATGGCAGCGATAACGACGGGCGCGCTCACATAGCCCCCGGTAGCAATTATCCACTTTGGAGCAAACTCAATGAGAATAATGATGGATTGAACGATTCCCAGGCCTAGCTTAAAGAGAAACCGCAAGGTTCGAAAAGACGGACGAATGCCCGGATATCCCTCGGACAAGACAAACCGAAGCTCATATCCAGCTTTGTTAACGATTACGCTTTCAGCTTTATTTTTTACACCGATGTAAAGAAAGCGCGTTTCAGGCTCACGCGATTTTATGCCCTCTGCGATGGCCAGCGCCGGGTTGACATGGCCGCCAGTTCCACCGCCTGTTAGCACAATACGGGGACCAGCGCCTTCCAGCCTTTTCCACCTGCGAGAGGCTGCAAAAGCGCCTGTAAGGATAACAAATATTAGCGAAAACCCAATCAGTATGTACACTTATCGATTCTTCTCGAACTCTGAGACATTTCGGATGTCAATCTTCACACTACACGCAGCGTGGATATTAGTCTTTTTTGGTTTCCCTGTTTCCGCTCTCCGATTTCCGTTCAATCACCCGTCGAATATCTTTCCAGGCTATTTTGCCCGCCCTTATCAGCGCGGCCGGTTGAACGCTAACATCTACTATAGCCGAAGGCAAACCGCCAGGCAAATTTCCCGCATCCAGTAACGCCTCAACCGATAGGATCAACTCAGCAGAGATACCGCCGGGGCTTCTTGGAGGAGGTTCTCCCGCCTTGTTTGCGCTGGTTGAAACGATAAGTCCTCCAGAGGCCTGGGCCAGCAGTGTGGCAACCGGATGAGATGAGATGCGGATGGCGATTTTGCCGGTTTCTGCGTGCAGGACGGCAGGCAGAGACGCAACGGCGGGAATGACCATACTCAATGGACCGGGCCAGAACGTGCGCGCCAGCGCCTCGGCCGATTCGGGCCACTCGGATGCGGCGCCCAATACGGCCTGAAGGTCCGACGCTATAAGAGGCAACGGTTTCCCAAGGTCCCTGCCTTTTATTTCGAAAACCCTCTCCACTGCTTCTGCATTCCCCGGTATCGCTCCCAGCGCATAAAATGTCTCGGTTGGGTATAGAACAAGCCCCCCCGACCTTAAGATGCAGGCCGCATCGTAAATCGCCTCAGCACTTATTTTCGCAGGGTCGATTTTAAAGATTCTCGATTCAGACTCCGTCGCGGCAGACATTTTTGGGGCCGCCTCTCGCTTGCCAGTCTTCTATGCCGGGCTCAAAAAAAAATCCCTCATCTGTAACCATACACTAACTAAAGCCGGATTTCTATCGGATGCCTCAGAGGGTGGTTGCTCGCTTCGGCTCAAAATCCGCATTTGGAATCCGGAAATCCGGGAAAAAATTTATTACCGGATGACCGATGGGGTTCGATTGACATAGTTAGGCGAATGGTTATTTTGCGCCCTAATGGAGAACGGTTTTAAACAAAGAAGAGTTCTCATAAAAAGGAGGTTCGTCATGGCGCGTAAAACAATCAGGAACAACGAGCATGAACAGAAAACGGAACGGGAATTGACCCCGGATGAAATCGCCGACCTTCTCACGGGAGGATGCGACAATCAGGGGATGTCCTGACAGTCTTTTACAATCCGGCAATCTCTGCTTTTCTCAGATAAAATACCAGGCTTCACCGACTTAGGATTTCTGACAAAGTCCCCGCGCAAGTGCGGGGTCTTTGCTTTTTTAAGACCCTGCCGGACTGATTGAATGCCAACGTTTTCCGGGTAATTTAGAATATTTAGCTTTGCTCGCCCCCTCCTGTTGTGCTAACTCATTAATCCGAGAACAGTGAACAGTATCAAGGATGCCGGTTGACCATGGAAGAAACAATCCAGTATAATGCAGAGCTGGTCATAGAACAGATGAAAGACCAGTATGGAGTTACGCTATCTTATGATGAAAAGTCGGTCGCGTGGCTCGATGACTACATTGCAGGGATCCGCGCCACTCTTTCCAGGGACATCAAGGACAAGTTGAAAGATGTTCTCGGCTCGTTTTTCGGTGAGTGCATCCGGCAGCGCTACGGAGGCGTTTGGAAGCAGACCGAGTACGGATGGGCCATCTCATTCGACGACAAGAACGCCGTTTTCCCTTTCGCTAAAATAAGCAAGCACTTCGATGACGAGGGCGAATCGATCCTGGGCCTCTACACTTCCATTCCGGTTGTCTTCAAGGAAGTGCTGAAAGTCGCATCCTCCGCACCTTCAGACAAGAGCGCTGAGATGACCGCTCAGGAGGCTCTGGACATTGCTTCTCTGCTCGATTCGCTGCAGACCCATGAGTATCTTTCCCGTAAATATCGCGTCAAAGGGGATGAGTGGTATGAGATGGGCAACAACCGCTTTTCGATGGAGTACCACAATCTCGCCGCAGAAGAGGACAGAAGAATCCGGGCGATACTGATCGAGTTGGAAAGCAAGCTGGGACCTGCTGGAAGCATACTTTCCCCCGGCTCGGAAGGGATCGAAGACAGAAGAATGAAGGCTGAACCACTCCCCAGTCCCTGGAGTGAGGAGGAGGACCGTGATTTTGACAGCGCCTGTTTCTATGCGCGCTACCCGAGGTGGACCCGGTTAATACCCGGACTTTGCAGTGCCTACGAAAAATGGAAAGACGATCCGAGGTTTTTGGCGGAAGCCCCCAATTTTAGACCTATAAACCCTTCCTGGAAACCATGACAAATACGAACTTCCAACCGTTGCGGTTTTTTCTCTTGCTTTTAATGTGAGCTTTTTCCCTTTTCTTCCATGGTGGCTATGCCCAGAGGGGCGCGATGGCTTCCATGGCGACGGCTATATTTTCGACAAGGGCTTCCGGCTCGCCGGTAACATAGTTGAAGACCCTCATCGCAGTCAAACCTGCGGGCGAGAGAATGGCGATATGGTAGTCGCTGCCCGCACCCAGGTCGTCCATATACTCGGGCATGGAGTCGGCTTCGAGCAGCATGGCAACACAGGGTCCATTCAGGAGGCCCCGCAGCTTCTCGTTTTTGGGCATGGCCTTGAATATCTCCCGAAGAAACGGCCAGCGTGTCCCGTCGTGATCTATAACGAACGCAAGAACAGGGCGAGTCCTCTCATTCAAAAGGTCGACCGCAGCGTCGTAGCTTCGCCATAGGATTCCGTCCTTGGGAAACTCGGATTCGGGCATAAGCGGGTCGCTCGGGGGCAGGGTCATCTTTTACTCCTCGCCAAGAGGGGCTATACCGGCTACGGCAATTTGCGCCGTAAGCGGCGGATACCGGAGCACGTGCAGCCAGCCACCGGCTAACTGCCGGCGGCGGACCACTTCACCTGTAACTACCCATAAACTCAAAATGTTTCAATCGGGGCGATAGGATTTGAACCTACGGCCCCCTGCTCCCAAGGCAGGTGCGCTACCAGGCTGCGCTACGCCCCGATAAGGCTATCCTCCTTATCATGAGCAAGATCTAAAAGCAAGAGTAGCTGGTCCTGAGTGTAGCCGGACCGCAGACTGTTGAGTTTTTCCATCTTTCTGAAGTATTATTATGATCTACGATGCAATAAACCGACACTTCAAGTGGGGAGTCAAACCTTAATGGAAGAAACGATCAGAACGCTTGGCATCCTCAAGGCAAGGCATTTCAGCGTCAGACTCGATTCAGTGAGACTCCGGACCGGCAAGGTGACGGAGCGAATCAAGATAGACCATCCGGAAGTCGCCGCAATTCTGGCGTTTGCGGACAGGGACCACCTCCTTATGGTCCGTCAATGGCGGTATGCGATAGGCAGCGAAACTCTCGAGATACCGGCGGGCAAGATGGACCCCGGCGAATCAGCGGAAGTGTGCGCCGGCCGGCAACTCGCGGAGGAGACCGGGCAAAGGGCATCGCGGCTGATCGAAATCTTCAGCTATTATCCTGCTATCGGGTATGCCAACGAAGTTATTCGAATTTTTATGGCTTCGGGCCTGGAGCGGACTTCGGACAGGCAGGACCAGGACGAAATATCCGGGGTGGAAATTGTAAAACTCGACCAGCTTCATGATATGATTATGTCAGGCAGGATTCGTGACGGCAAAACGGTCATTGGCGTATCTATTTTCCGGGCCAAAATGGAACGAGGAGAAATCCCGGATAATTTCTTTCTGTGATCTGCGATGAAGCCCAAGGCACCTATAACACGAAACGGCTATCGAAGGCTCATAAGAGAGCTTTCCCACCTCAGGAGAATCGTGCGTCCGGAGGTTCTCGATGAATTGCGCGAGGCCAGGGGTTATGGCGTAAAAATTGAGAACCAGCAGTATCTGTCGGCGCGCGAACGGCATGCTATCCTCCAAAAAAAGATAAACGATCTGGAAGAAAAGCTTGCCGGTTGTGAAATAGTCGTTGGTCGCAAGTTCTTTTTCAAACAGGTAGGTTTCGGGACCGTAATAACCATCGAAAACCTTCTGTCCGGTGAGATCAACCGGTTCGAAATAGTTGGACCGTGGGAGTCCGACGTATCCGGCGGCAAGCTTTCCGTAGATTCGCCGGTCGGCAAGGGCGTAATGGGGCATCGCGAGGGCGACGAGGTCCTCGTCTACACGCCTTCCGGTACCCGTTCTTACCGGATTCTTTCAATCGAAATCTGAAACCGGACGCCGGCCTCGCCCCATGTCGTTCTCAGTTCAAGCAGGACGGTTGACACAGGAAGTCTATTGTTGGATGGTGCTGCATTTTGCTACTCTCTCTAATAGCGCGCAGAGGACACGGTGACGCATTTGACTATCAAACGGTTGATAGGCTTTTCAGTTATCTATTGCACGTTCGGCCTGCTTTTTTCTTTCTGCCTTCCCGGAACAGGGCACGCAGTTTCTGCGCAGTCCATCACACAAATCCCTGCCGGCGCAAGCGCCATAGACACAACAGAGTCTCGCTTAACCGCGTACGGTGACCCTTCTGCCCGGGTCTTCGGGGTCCTGGCGCTGATCGTATGCTGTGCAGCCATCGGACGCTTTGCTGCGAGGAAACTGAACCAATCACCGGTTCTGGGCGAATTGGCGGCAGGGATAATAGTTGGCGCCATTGTTTATCAGCTCGGCAGCCCGACGGTCATTATCATCCGGCATTCCGAGCTGATTCAGCAGACATATGAAAGGGCACTGAGTGAAGGCAAAGACTGGGAGAGCACAGTTCGATCCACGATGGGGCAGGCGGGCCTGCCCAAAGATGTTGCCCAAAGAGTCGAGCGGGTACTGCTGAGAAGTGATTTCCCCTCGTACCTTTTACTGGCCAAATCGATCCAGCTCTTCGCAAGCTTTGGAGTCGCAATGCTCCTGTTCATGGTGGGGTTGGAGGTCAGCCTGAAGGAATTAAAGGCAATTGGAGCCAGCGCGTCCGCTGTTGCCCTGACAGGAGTGGGTCTAACTTTCAGTCTGACTTGTATCACGACATTTCTTCTGCTGCCAAAAACCGCCGGATTAATGCCTTCATTATTTGTAGGCGCCGCCCTGTGCGCTTCCAGTGTCGGGATTGCAGCCAGAATTTTCAGGGATATGAAGCGGACCGAGATGAAGGAAGCCAGGATTGTGCTTGGTGCGGCCATCATGGATGATGTCCTGGGGCTCATAGTGCTCGCCATGGTTATGGCGGTTGCGACTGGTGGCGCCATTGGAATCGGGCATCTGTCCTGGACCCTTCTGAAAACGGCTCTATTTCTTGGAGCAGTGGTAGTTTTCGGGACCGGATTTATCGAAAGAACGGTTCAATTCCTCGCAAAGTTGGATCTGGGCAACATAAAGCTACTATACCCTTTTGTACTCCTGATGTTCCTGGCCTGGCTCGCTGACAGAATTGGATTGGCCGCCATCATCGGGGCTTTCGCGGCGGGGGTGATCATTAAGGAGGAGTCCTTTTCGGGCATTGGCCCCGGACTGGACCCTTGCCAGACCGTAGAGTCGATTCTGGCGCCCTTTGAGGGGATTCTTGCTCCGATCTTCTTCGTCCTGGTCGGGTTACAGGTAAACCTCACTACGCTTGCAAACGGTAAGACCATGCTGACGGGACTGATAATTACCGCCGTTGCGGTAGCCGGTAAGCTGGCGTCCTCACTGGCCGTGAGGAACGGAGCCGGCAGGCTGATCATCGGCGCAGGCATGCTTCCAAGGGTCGAGGTCGCGCTGATCGTCGCCACCATGGGAAAATCGCTTGGCGTACTCGATGACGCTCTGTTTTCGGTCATTATCGTCGTGGTGTTGCTGACGGTTCTAATGACTCCTCCCCTTCTGAAATGGTCAATCGAGAGGAAGCGGAATTAATTTCAACGAATATTGCGCAGTGTGAAAAAACCTATGCGGCTTCTGGTTGTGGAAGATGAAAAAAAGGTTTCGGGCTTTATCAAGAAGGGCCTGCAGGAAGAAGGCTATGCGGTCGATGTCGCCTTCGACGGGAAAGCCGGCCTTCAAATGGCCATGGACCGGGTTCACGATCTGATCGTGCTCGATATTCATCTGCCGGGAATGGATGGCCTGAGCCTTCTGCACCGGTTGCGCACGGCAAGAGTGTCAACCCCGGTGCTGCTGCTCACTGTAAGAGCAAATATAGAAGACAAGGTCCTGGGTCTGGATTCCGGCGCCGACGATTATCTGACCAAACCGTTCGCATTTCAGGAGCTCGTCGCCAGGATTCGGGCGCTTCTAAGACGGCAAACAGAGGCGGAACTTCCGGTGCTCCGGTTTGCCGATCTCACTCTGGACCCCGCTCGCCGCGTGGTCCTGCGAGGCGCCAAGAAGATTGACCTGACCGCAAAAGAGTATGCTCTCCTTGATTATTTCATCCGAAATCCCGGGCGAGTTCTCACCAGGACCATGATAGTAGAGCATGTGTGGGACTACAACTTCGACTCGATGACCAACATCATCGACGTGTACGTGAACTACCTTCGCAGGAAGATCGACTCGGATCGCGAGCATAAACTCATTCACACGGTTCGTGGAGTGGGCTATGTGCTAAAAGAGGAGTAATCCTTGTATATCAAGTCCATCCGGACACGTCTCACAATTTGGTACACGTGCCTTTTGACCGTTACTCTGCTGATTGTGGGAGGGGCGGCATTCGTACTTTTATCTTACAGCCTCTCCCACGAGATGGACAGCTCACTCGACAGTGTAGCCAGGGCATTGATGGAACGGGATCAAAGCAGGGCCTCGACTTTTCCGCCCTCCGAAATCGATCAGGCTTTCCGCCGTTTTTTCGGCTTTTCGCCATGGGACCATTATTTTCAGATGCGCGATCCATCCGGCAACCGTGACGAACACCGGTCTTTGCCTTCCACGGGCAAGTTGCCTCTAAGCGGCACGGCGCTCAATAATGCAATGCGGGGTCTATCTACTTTTGAGACAGTGGAAGGTCTCGGAGAGTATCCAGTGCGGATACTGACCATGCCCGTAATGGAATCCAACCGGGTGATCGACATGATCCAGGTTGGAATGTCCCTGAAGAGTATCGATGAAACCTATCTTCGGTTTCTCCTGATCATGGCAGGAGTGCTCCCCATAGGCCTGGCGCTGGCGGCATCGGGCGGATGGCTCCTGGCTCATCGGGCGTTAAAGCCCGTGGACCGGATGACAGCCGCTGCCCGCCGGATAAGCGCCGAGCACCTCAACCAGCGCGTGGAGGAAACAGGAACGGGCGACGAACTGGACAACCTGGCCAAAACCCTGAACCAGATGCTTACCCGTCTGGATGATGCATTCAGCCAGGTCCGCCGGTTCAGCGCCGATGCCTCCCATGAGCTTCAGACCCCCCTCACCATTTTGAAAGGTGAACTGGAGGTCGTGCTGCGTTCGAAAAGAACAGCGGAGGAATACCGCGAAACCCTTGAGAGCGCCCTGGAAGAGGTTGACAGGACCGCTCACCTGGTGGAAGGGCTCCTGCTTTTGGCTCGCGCTGAAGCGGGCGTACTGAGAATGGACCGGCAGGAGGTAGACCTGGGGCAAGTGCTCGAAGAGGTTTACCTCCGATTAAAGCCGCTGGCAGACTCCCGCAGCATAGAACTTCGGCTCGGTGCAATAGAACCGCTAAGCATTCAAGGAGATCGCGAACGGTTGGAGCGCATGACATCCAACCTCGTTGACAATGCCATAAAATACACCGGGGCTGAAGGCCGTGTCACCCTTGGGCTGCAGCACGACGGCAGATGCGCATCCATTCTCGTTTCAGATACTGGAAGAGGGATCGCCGTTGAAGAGCAGAAGCAAATTTTTCAAGCCTTTTACCGCACTTCGGAAGCCCGCTCCCTGGCAGAACGGGGAACCGGCCTCGGGCTATCCATCGCCCAATCAATTGCTGCCGCTCACGGCGGCGCTATCGAGGTAGAAAGCTCCCCCGGCCGGGGGAGCAGTTTCAGAGTTACGATCCCGATCTCCCCAATTATGAGCTGAAAAATCAGGTTCTAGCTGCTTTCAGATATCCGAACTGTCTTTTTTGGCATTTTACTTTTACTGTCAGCACTCCCCCTTATCTCTCGCCCCTGGTACTATCTTTTAACGCCTGAGGGCCATTCGCTTAATCGCACGCTTGCTCTTGGGAGCAATAATATGCGACAATTGACATGTGAATGTTATGTCTCCGGACCGGGCGTTTTTGAAAAAGTTGGAGTTGGAGAATAATATGGAATCAGTAAGCCAGCTTGCTAAAAAAGCCATCGAACTCGAGCCTGTTGAGCGGATCAGGTTGGTCGAGGCAATACTGCATAGCCTTGACAAGCCAGATCATGACATCGAACAGAGTTGGGTCGCCGAATCCGAAGCTAGGTATCAGGCTCACAAACGCGGAGAACTCGACGCCATAGATTGGGAAGAGATCAGGAAAAGGTATGAACGTTGAAGGTTCGATTCCTATCCGCTGCCGATTGAGTATCGATATCTCCATGCCTCCATCCCGGCGCAAAACTCGTCCCCCCATTTTCGGCAAAGTGCTGAAGTGATTCAGTCCGCTTGCCCCTGACTGCCATAAAAAGGAAAAGCCGGCCTTTGACGTGCCGATTGCGGTGACCACCCTTTCTGCAATCAAGATGGACTGATCATACCCCAAGATGCCTGGAGTTCCAGGTTTTTAGTCCAAATAGAAATTTGATTTTCATTTTGCACTCTAGTATAAGGGATTCATAACCTATCGGTTTCGCATGTGATGCAGAGCTCAACGCAGCTATTCGATCTCCCGCGCTAGATTTTAATGCCCTGTCAGACGCGATAGTCTTTCTCGATGAAAACGGCTGTACGAAATCCCTAAGACCAGGCTGGTAAATTCTTCGAGCGAGTTTTGCTCGAGCGGAGCCGCACGGGCAAACTGGTGCAGAGCGGTTAATACGAAGGGACCTTTACTGTCCGCCGTTTCCGCACTCCATCTGAGGAGGATGATCTCCCCGGTGAATATGGATGGAAACTAGACCCCAAAGGAGGGAAAATGAGAGTAGCTGATAAGAAGATTTCCATTTTGGTGGTGTCGGCCCTATTCTGTGTCGCTATCTGGGCAGTTCAACCTGTTTTTGCCGCCGAGCCGATCAATATCGGCGTGATTGGCTTTGCATCGCCCGCGCCCGGCAAGTCCCTGTTTGATGCCGCTAACCTCGCGGCGGAAGAGATCAACGCAAAGGGGGGCATCAACGGCCGCCCTATCAAACTGTTCGAGTATGATAACCACGGCAAGTCGGCCGATGCCGTTGAAGCCTTTCAACGAGCTGTCAATAACGATCACGTGGTAGCCATAGTGGGTGTTTGGATCAGTGAAGTGGCCCTGGCCCTGGAACCCTGGTCATCCCGCCTGCACGTGCCTTTTATCACTACCGGGTCAGCGGCGACCCAGATCAGCAATCTAGTTCATGACAACTACGACGCATATAAGTACACCTTCCAGTTACAAATGAACTCGGATCAACTGGGCCAATCGGTAGCCGACTTCTTAAAAGATGACGTGGTAAAGAAGCTGGGATACAAGAGGGCATTCATTGCTTGTGAGAATTTCGCATGGACACAATCCCTGGAGGCCGCCTACATGAAATACCTCCCGGCAGCCGGGATTGAGATCGTCGGCAATCTCCGGTTTGCCCCCGACACGAATGATTTTACGCCAATTTACAGCACGATTGAACAACAACACCCGGATGTTGTTATAACAGGTTGGGCGCATCTTGGAGTTAAACCCACGGTACAATGGCATGAGCAACAAGTCCCCGTCCTGCTTGCGGGTATAAACGCCCAAGCCTCCACATCGGCTTTTTGGGACGCCACCAACGGTGCGACAGACGGAGTCATCAGTCAAAATGAGGCTTCCGAAGCCCCGATAACGCCCAAGACACTCCCGTTTGTAGAGGTTTATAGGAAGCGATTCGGTGTCAGCCCGGCATACTGCGGCTACAACACCTACGATGCCCTGTATCTCCTGAAAAATGCCATCGAGCTTGCGCGTTCCACCGACAGCGATGGACTGGTAAAGGCCCTGGAAAAAACGAATTACACAGGCGTGCAAGGCCGTATAGTATTTCTCGGGAAAGAGAGCCCCTTTACCCACTGCCTCACGTACGGACCTGATTTTGTCTTAGGCACCGAGACTCAATGGCAAAATGGAAAGCTGGTCACCATATGGCCCAAACGAGCAGCGACCGGCTCCCTGATGGTTCCCGATTTCGTGAAGCATAAGAGTGCGGCCAAATAGGCCCTGGTGTTAGATCTATGTTCAGGCCAGGCACCTCGCTGTGGGTTGGCATCCGGCCAACCCACAGCGGTCTCTTGCGCCTTTTCGGGCGCAACTGAAGTACTGTATCATTCAGTGAGAAAGTCCAGGGAATTGATATGCATCTCCTGTTGCAGATCTTAGTCAATGGCTTTATCGTCGGCTCGATTTACGCACTGAGCGCCATGGGCTTCTCACTGATTTTTGGCACTGCGGGGATCCTCAACCTGGCCCATGGAGCGTATCTTGTTTTAGCAGCTATTGTGGCCTGGTTTTTCATCAGCCACTGCAAGCTGCCCCTTCTGGCCGGATTGAGCATTGGCATTCTGGCATCCGTTCTTTTTTCATATCTGCTGTTCTTTCTGGTAGTGAACCCTATCGATAAATCCACAAGGATTCCAAAGGAAGAAAAAGGGGTTTTCGTACTCACGGCCACCCTGCTCTGGTCGATGATCGTTCAAGGCCTCCTCGATTATATGTTTGGTGCTACGCCGGTCATCATTCCGCCTTTTGCTCATGGCAACATGAACCTGTTTGCCATCAAGCTGACCTATAACATGCTTATCCTGGCCGCCCTTTCGTTATGCATTATAGGATTGCTATGGTTTTTCATCAACAAAACCAGGCCCGGCAAAGTGTTGTTGGCGGCCTCTATGAGTCATACCGGGCTGGCCATCATGGGCATAGAACTGAAGCGAGTGCATCTGCTGCTTTGGGGCATTTACGGAGTGTTGACAGGTGTTTCGGGAGTCCTGCTGGCCTCCTTTTTGGGGGCATCGGCAACAGCGGCGCCGGAGCTCACCGGTTTAGCTTTCTCCATAGTGGTGCTGGGCGGTTTGGGCAGCACCACCGGGTCTTTTTTTGCCTCCTATGTTATAGGGTATCTTGGAACGCTTACGGCATATTTGATCTCCCCTTCCTATACCTCGCTGCCGGCGTTTTTTGTCCTCGTTCTCATCCTTCTAATAAGACCCCAGGGTCTTTTTGGGAGGTTTTAACAGAATCCCATGAGCATTAGCCCATCATTAAAGAATTTACTCAGGTTTGCCGCTCTCTTACTGGTCATTTTTGTCTGCCTGCCGTGGGTTTTGTCCTTATATATTGTCGGCGTGCTGACTATTGCCTTCTATTTTTCCGTTTTCACCATGTCATGGGACCTTCTTTTCGGCTATTCCGGCGAGTTCAATTTCGGGCCCACGTTTCTCATCGGCGTTGGCGCCTATGGCGCTGCCCTGCTAAATGTAAACACCAGTCTGCCCTTATTCGCCTGCGTGCTGTTGGGGACCTTGATGGCCGTGCTGGCGGGGCTGCTGCTGGTCGCTCCGGCCCTTCGGCTGAGGGGGCCCTATTTTTGTTTGATCACCCTGGTATCCGTGCTCTTGCTGGGTGAGTTCATAACCATATTTGCCCAATACACGGGTGGGGAAATAGGTATGACTCTTCCCGGAATTCTTTCCACAAGCGGTATGGTCAACTATTACCTGGCACTGGGGCTTGTTTGCGTCAGCGCGGGTGTTTTCCTTACCATAACCGAGTCGCCCATCGGCCTTATTTTGCAGGCCGGGGCGCAGGACCCCGTCGCGGCCGAAAGCCTGGGATTCAGCATCGTAAAATATAAAATCCTGGCTTTCAGCATGAGCGCTTTTTTTTCGGGCTTGTCGGGCGCTTTGCTGGTTTTTTACCTGGGCACGGCATCGGTGAGCATGGTCGTCTCAATTTCGGTGACTCTACAGATAATAATTGCCGCCATCATTGGGGGGCGGCGCACTATCCTGGGTCCCATCCTGGGTTCTTTCTTTATCATTGTAACCTGTCAGTGGCTTCAAGATCTGGGACAACTCGATTACGTGGCTGTTTCCATTTTGGCCTTGATTATCCTGTTGTTTTTTCCCGACGGCATTGCCGGGATTGCGCTGCGCAGACGCTGACACCAACACCGGCGCATAAGTGCATTTTTCTACCCGGGCCTGGCGACTGCCTGCGGCTCTGTTTTTGAGGAAACATCGATGGCGCTCCTTGAAGCTTTGGGACTCAGCAAGAGATTTGGCGGTATTCGCGCGGTAAGAGATGTTCATTTTGCTGTGCAGGAGGGGGAGATCGTCGGTTTGATCGGGCCCAACGGTTCCGGCAAATCCACTTTGCTGAGCCTGCTGACTGGGGTGTGCAAACCCAATAGCGGCAGCATCCGCTTTGACGGCCGGGAGATCCAGAACTGGCCCATCAACAAGCGGATAAAACACGGTATTGCCATCGTGTTTCAACATTCCCGGCCGTTAAATCGACAAACCGTGTTGGATAACATTAAACTGGCTCTGCTGCCGGACCGGGTATTCAATATCCATTATCCCAAAGATATCGAAGTAAAGGCCTTGCAGGCAGCCAAACTGCTGGGGCTTGAAGATGTAGTGGACTCATATCCGGGATCACTGCCTTTTGGCTACTTGCGCAGAATGGAGATTGCCAAAGCGCTTGCCCTGGAACCGAGACTGTTACTGTTGGATGAACCCTTTGCAGGCTTGACCGCTTCCGAGGTGGGTGAACTTGCGGGCTTGATCCTCTCGGCAAAGAACGAGAACCAGGCTATAGTCCTTGTCGATCACAACGTTAAAGCCGTTTACAGTTTTGTGAATAGAATCATAGCACTCTATGTCGGCAACAAGATAGCGGATGGCCGGCCGCATGAGGTCATGGCGGATGCGGAGGTACGCAGGGTTTTTCTGGGAAAGAGTATGGACGAAAAGGCAGGGTCGCTGTCTTCCCCGGCCGGCAGCTCTGTCAACAGCAAATTCCTGCTGGATCTGGACATTCAGTCCATAAAATATGGTAAGGCTGAAGTCCTGCGCAATGTAGCAATCCGTATCCGGGACGGCGAGTTTGTTTCCCTGGTCGGGCTCAATGGCGCCGGCAAATCCAGCTTGCTGAAAGCCATCACCGGACTCGTGAACTATGTGGGCGATGTAAAATGGCGAGGCGCATCCACCAATCAGATGACTACAGCTCAAATTATCCGGCTGGGCATCGCCTTTGCCCCTGAGACCAGGGAACTGTTTCGCTATATGAGCGTGAAGGAAAACCTGGAACTGGGCGGTGAAAGACTAAACCGGCACGAGCGCCAATCCAAGCTGGATGATGTCTACGAGCTCTTTCCGATCCTACAGGAACGCACTGCCCAGCCCGCCTACACCCTGTCGGGCGGCGAACAGCAGATGCTGACCATTGCACGGGCCATGATGCAAACGCCCTCCCTGCTCATACTGGATGAGCCGACCCTGGGTCTGGCGCCGGTGGCGCTTGACGCCATCTCGGAAACACTGTCAACCCTGCGCGACAAACTGGGACTCACCATACTGCTGGCCGAACAAAACGTGCATTTCGCGCTTAAACATTCCGACAGCATTTATTTGCTCGATCATGGGAGTATAAGCTGGCAAGGCACAGTCGCGGGCTTCGTGCAGGAGGTCGGTCACAAGTATCTTGTATGAAACGATCTCGATCGGCGAAGCGGTTGTGAAACGCTGCCTTGCCATCTTACTTTGCCAGAGTGGTCATCGGCAATCGGGAAGGGAGAAAGGATGAAGATCCTGCTTGGCTATGATGGGTCACATGCCGCCAAAGCGGCCCTGGACCAGGCGAAAAAACACGCCTTGGTTTTCAAGGCCCGGGTTTACGTGGTTACATCCCTGGTGGGAGACGCTGAGACCTCGACGGAAGCCATCGAAAAGGCCGAAGAGGAACTGGAATCTACCAAGGAATTTCTGGAGCGGGACGGAATCCCAGTCGAGACACATCTTCTCATCCGGGGCCTGAGCCCGGGCGAGGACATTGTTAAATTCGCTCGCGAGCATCAAATCGATGAGGCGGTGGTGGGGGTGAAGAAAACTTCGGCGGTCGGCAAAGCACTCTTTGGTTCCAACGCCCGTTACGTCATCCTGCACGCCCCTTGCCCTGTGCTTACCGTCAAGCGCCCGGACAGCAGCAGCTTGTAGTGAGGTATTTTTGCCCAATTCCGCAAAAAGAATGACTGATTATAGTCTTCAAGAAAGGAAATACAGGAGAAAAAAGATGAAACTATCCTACATGGCCTCAGCCCGCCCGCCGGTACACCTTCCGAACGAATCACTCACCTTTCCGTTGAGAAAGGCCGCAGAGTCTTTTGCCGGCAAAATTGCGGTGATCGAGCCTGAAGCCGGAGGCCGCGAATGGACTTACGCGGAATTGGAGGAACGGTCGTCCGCTCTGGCCGCTTCACTCAGCTCACTTGGAGTCCAGACGGGCGACAGGGTCGGGGTTTGGCTGAAAAACAGCGTCGAGTACATCGTGTCCTTTTACGCGATTCTCAAGGCAGGCGCTGTGGTCGTGCCGGTGAGCACCCATCATGGAGAGCGGGAAGTCACAGCCCAGTTGGATGCAACGAAAGCCAGAGCAATCATTGCGGGACAAGACCGATATTCCACGATCTGCAGCCTGGAGGGAAAGGCGCCAATTCGGATATCGGTCACTGAAGAGGGGACCGCCCCCGACCCGGGGCTTATTTCTTTTTCATCGCTGACCAATGGCCCCAGCCAGTTTGACCGGTCGATCGACTTGGATCCCAATGAGACTCTTGCTGTCCTCCCATTCTCCAGTGGGACTACGGGCTTGCCCAAGGGTGTAATGTTGACTCATTCAAACCTGCTGGCCAACCTCTGCCAGGTCATGCAAGCCCATAAGGTCGGTTCGGAAGATATCATGCTCAACCAGTTGCCCTTTTTCCACATTTACGGCATGACCGTCCTGATGGGCAGCGCTATTATGGCCGGGGCCACTCAGGTCCTTGCCAGCAAATTCAGGCCGGTGGATGAATTCCTGGGCCTTTTTACCAACTACCGGCCTACACTTTTCTTTACGGTCCCGCTGATATTGCAGGAATTCTGTCAGAGCCCGCTGGTGCCGAAAATGGACTGGAGCGCCTTGCGCTACATCAATACCGGAGGGGCGCCCATGTCTCCTGCATTGCAGCAGCGATTCAACAGCCTGACGGGAGTTACCGTCATTCAGGGATACGGCCTGACTGAATCCTCGCCGACCACTCACGTAGTACCCATGAATGCAATTAAGATGGGACCCATAGGGACTCCATTGTCGCTCACCGAGCACAAAATCGTCAACCCTGTGACGCAAAGCGTGGTCCCGGTTGGCGAAGTTGGTGAGCTCTGGGTTCGCGGCCCCCAGGTGATGAAAGGCTACTATAACGCCCCTAAAGAAACGAGTTACACCCTGGTGGACGGCTGGCTTCGCACGGGAGACCTTGCAAATCAGGACGAAGACGGCTACGTCTATATCGTGGATCGCCTCAAGGAGCTGATCAAATGTAAAGGATTCCAGGTAGCTCCTGCCGAGATCGAACACGTGTTGGTCGCGCACCCGGACATCCTTGACGCTGCTGTAATCGGGACGCCTCACTCAGACCTCGGAGAAGTCCCTGTGGCCTATGTGGTCGTCCGGGAGGGATCTGGGCTTTCGGAGGAGGCCATCATAGAATATGCGGCGCATGGCATGGCGAAATACAAGAGGCTTGCAAAGGTGCTGCTCATAGATGCAATTCCTCGCAGCGCCTCCGGGAAAATTTTGCGGCGTGTCCTCAAAGACGCTCACCGGCCGGCGAACAGTGAACAGTGAGCGGTCAGCGGTTTTCATGTTGCTGGTTGAAAAGGGGCCAAACTGATCTCTTCCAATCCGCGTTTAAACAACGCTAAAGATTTGTTCAATTATTTGTTGAACCGTCAGAATGCTTTTGATCGAAGCAGCTACTTGCCCTGCAGGTAGAAGACCGGCCTCGATGTCACCTGATAGCCATGACTTTTCCATTGCCCTGGGAGTAGACAAATCTTTAGAGTTTATTTCTCCTGTTAAAACTTGCTCTGCTAAGGGGGTTCTCAAGCACCGCAATTGGGCTCCCATCATACTGACCAGGACTGTGCCGGAGTCATTGGCATTTAGGATGGCCTCTTTGTATGCGTGATGAGCTATGCATTCCCGAGATGCAATAAACCGTGTGCCGACCTGAATACCTTCAGCTCTTAGAGCCAATACGGCTTTATAGGTTCGCGCATCCGCAATACCGCCTGCGGCAATCACAGGAACATCCACAGCATCAATTATCATAGGAACCAGAACTAAAGTTGAAGATCCATGGAACCCCTGAAATCCACCGGATTCTGATCCTTCCGCGACTACAGCGACCGCACCCAAATTTACCGCCCCTACCGCAGCTTTGACAGTCGATGTAACGGCTATGTATTTGAGTCCCAAATCTTTCAATATGGGAGCCAAGGACTTTGGGGACCCCCCCGAAACTGTAACTACCCGAATACCCTCATCAGCGAGGATTTTAGCAAATCCAAAGTTCATTTCGTTCTTCATGAACAAGTTTGCACCGAACGGATGATTCGTAAGTTCCCTGGTTCGATGAATCTGTCTTCGTAGGAATTCCTTATCTGTAGTAAAGGCAGTAGCCAATAAGCCATAACCTCCGGCCTCCGAAACGGCAGCAACCATCTCGGGGTTGCAGATAACCCCCATCGCTCCCTGAATGATTGGATACCGCGAACCTAATAGCTCCGTTACTCTTGACATGTTTGTCTCCCTTTTTGTCTCTGTAACAGATATATTGATATCCTAAAATTTGCCGGTGGTCCATCATGAGGATGCAGTAAGGTCGAAATAGCTGGCGACTTTCTACGGCCCACCACCACTCCACATCCTAAAGCCACGGCCTATCCGACGAAATCTGGAGAGGGTTGCCAATTAGTCAAACGGGTCGGGGCAAACTGACAAATTTAATTTACATGACAATAGGCCCAAATCACGGCTTTTTTATGCCTTAGAGGTGCATTTTTGGCATCTTGACCGCTTAACCAGAAAGTGAGTTGTCAGATATGGCCGGAGCCAAACGACCTGCAACTCTCAACCTTCCCTTTTCACCCTTTCACCCCTCCGTGGCGCGTACAACACGGCGAAACACCACTCCAAGATTGCCCAGCGCCAGGCCGGAGGCCCTCAGTCCTCAGTCCTCAGTCCTCAGTCCTGTGTCTTCACCCTTTCACCCCTTCCTACTTTTTGCCGTTTCCATTGCCGCTTCTATTGCCGCTTCAGGATGCCGCTTCAGGATGCCACTTCTCGTTGCCGTTTGGCAAAACAAAATCACTGTGCGTTACAATACCGCCGACCAATTGCAGATCTCGAAGGAATCGGGGAGTTGAAATTGACCTCTCACTGTTCACTGTTCACTGTTCACTATCCTGTTATCACCTGTTATCGCAGAGAATCTGATCCAAAACTGTCAATTAAATCAGTTTGTTGTGCGATCGGCCCCTGCATTTGCCCTGTATTTACAGGAATTACAGTAAGCCAGTGAAACTCTTTGACAACTGTCTTAAATATGCCTCTTTTCCTATGATAGAAGAAACATTGTTTCGGGAGGGAGAGGCCGTCTTCTAATTGGAGTTTTGCACCCGTTTGACAACCTGGTCCAAGAATGATGATGAACTTGCGATTGGCGACACAGTAAATGTGATCCCGTTTAGGAAAATAGTGTACTGAAATCATTCTGCCTCCCAACTTCATTCTCGAGGAGGGCATCATGGGCAAAGCGAAAGCCTGCAAGGGCGGAAAGAATCAGCTGCAAGTAATTCATCCCCGTGCGGCAGGAATTGACGTAGGTTCCAAATTTCATGTTGTGGCGGTGTCCGCGGAATACGATCCCGATCCCGTACGCAAATTCAACAGCTTTACCACAGACCTGCATCGCCTTGCCGATTGGCTCAAAGCCGTCGGGGTTACCACCATCGCAATGGAATCTACCGGTGTATATTGGATTCCGGTCTTTGAGATTTTAGAATCAAGAGGTTTTGACGTCATTTTGGTCAATGCCCGCGAAGCAAAGCGGGTTCCTGGGCGAAAGACGGATATAAAGGATGCCCAGTGGCTTCAGCAACTGCACCAGTACGGCCTTCTATCCGCAAGCTTCCGCCCCGGCGAAAAGATTGCAAGCCTGCGTTCCTATTTGCGCCACCGGGAACGGCTCACGGAATACGCCGCCGCTCATATCCAGCATATGCAGAAGGCGCTCATGCAGATGAACCTGCAGCTGCAACATGTTGTAAGTGACATCACGGGAGATACGGGCATGAGGATAATCCGGGCAATCATTAAAGGAGAGCGTTCAACCTCAAAGCTGGCCTCTTACCGGGACCCCCACTGCAAGCAATCGGAGAAAACGATCTCGGCCGCATTGACGGGCAACTATCGCCCCGAGCACGTCTTCTCGCTAAAGCAGGCTGTTGCCTTGTACGATTTCTATCAGAAGCAGATCAAGGAGTGTGATCAAGAAATCGAGAAGGCGCTTGCGGCATTAAACAGCGATAAGAATCCTCCGTCGGAGCCTCTCCCCAAAGCCCGTCGTACGCAAAAGCAAAAAAATGAACCGGGGGTCCCCATTCGCGAGATGCTCTACACGCTCACGGGCGTGGACTCGACTCAAATCAACGGCATTGGTCCCTACACGACCCTGCGCCTGGTCGCAGAATGTGGCACCGATATGGCAAAGTGGCCGACATCGAAGCACTTTACGTCCTGGCTCACCCTTTCACCGGGCAATAAGATCTCCGGAGGAAAGGTTCTGTCAAGCAGAACCCGCCGAACCAAGAACCGAGCGACGACATTGCTGCGCATTGCCGCGGTCAATATCGGCAAGACGCAAACTGCGCTGGGCGCGTTCTATCGGCGATTGGCGGCAAGGGTTGGAAAAGCAAAGGCCGTAACCGCAACGGCTCGGAAGCTGGCCGTCTTGTTCTACACGCTCATGAGGTACGGAAAGGCGTATGTGGAACCCGGAGCAGACTATTATGAGCGGCAGTATAGAGAAAGAGTCCTACGTGCCTTATCCCGAAAAGCAGCAGCCTTGGGATACCGCTTGGCTCAGAAGCAGGAAACCTCGCCCGTCACAGGGAATGTTTCTTAGGAATGAATATGAGTGTCGGATTTTAACTTTTAGGCGCGTAAAATCCGGGTCTTCCGGCAAACGCGTACCTTGACTGTTTGCACGCGAAGCCGCGAAGAAAAATAACAGCAGGATACATCCTGCAAGGCGGGTTTTGTGGGCTTCACTCTAAGAGCTTGCACTGAACTAAGTGAAGTCCTTGTCAAAGGAATGAACCGATTACGCTAAGACGCAAAGAAGAGGAAGCAGGTTAGATGCGTTCCTGAGAAGTTGCGTCGGCAAAAGCGGGAACCGGAGCATGAAGAAAGCCGTCTCTCAGCTCTCTGTTGGCTGCCGCTGGTCTCCTCCTTTTTTTTCTTCCCGCCTTCGCGCCTTCATTGACCTGGGCTTTCCGATATCCTCAAACACTTCTCATTGACATCCAGAGCTCACTTCCCTAGCATTCTGCACTAAATTCGAATTTGCACTGCGGGGTAAATTATGGCAAAGCCGGCACTAAAGACAGAAGCTAAGAATTTGGTTCATGGAGCTAATCCATTAATGAAGAATAATGGCATGAAGGCATTCCTGTTGTTATCCAGCCTGCTTCTTGGTATGCAGGCATATGCAGCGAATCCAGGCTACCACGTGATCAAAAGATTCCAATTGGGCGGCGAAGGTGGCTGGGACTACCTGACGGTGGATAGTGCGGGCCGGCGGCTCTACATTTCCCGCTCCTCCCATGTGATGGTGATAGATATCGAAACCGGCAAGCTGATTGGAGATATTCCGGACACTCCAGGTGTCCACGGAATTGCCTTGGCCCCTAAACTCAATCGAGGCTTTATCAGCAACGGGCGAGCAGATAGTGCCTCCATTTTCGATTTAACAACCCTCAAAGTCATCGGCGAAGTGAAAACCGGTGTAAATCCCGATGCCATCCTGTACGACACTTTCTCCAAACTAGTATTTACTTTCAATGGCCGCAGCCAGGATGCAACCCTGTTCAATGCAGCCTCCGGGGAAGTTGTTAAAACCCTTGCGCTCGGTGGTAAGCCCGAGTTTGCAACTGCGGACGGCAAGGGCAAAGTTTACGTAAATATCGAAAACACGAACGAGGTTGCCCAAATAGACAGCCAAAAGCTTTCGGTAACAAGCCGCTTTTCACTTAAACCTGGTGAAGAACCCACGGGAATGGCTATCGACCGCGAGCACCACAGGGTCTTTTCCGGATGCCACAATACGCTGATGACTGTTCTCGATGTGGAATCGGGTAAAGTGATCGCAACAGTTCCCATCGGTGAGCGTGTGGATGGAAACGGCTTTGACGATGAATTGGGGTTGGCTTTCAGTTCGAATGGGGATGGCACGCTTACTGTTGTGCGGGAGTCTTCTCCAGGGAGATTCGAGGTGGCCGAGACCGTCAATACACAGGTCGGAGCGCGCACCATGGCGATCGATCCCAGGACTCACAACATCTATCTGCCCACGGCCGAATTTACTCCAACAACAGACCCGAAATCACGTCCAACGCTAGTCGAGGGTAGCTTTGTCGTTCTGGTGGTTGGACGGTGAGGGGCGGGATGTCACATCGGATATTAGCTCCATTCTCAGCACCTCCGGATATGGTTCAGGCAACTCTCCTCTGAAATACCTTGATGAGTGAGTGGATTCCTCAAGGTACCACTCTAAAGGTCGCTCAACACATCTGGATCATTTCCGTTCCGGTGGGTCGCCCAAGCAGGATTTTCGTCTTTGGCAAGGAATATGGACTTTAGTAAAGCCTGAACAGGTTGGCACCTCAGGGATTTGTTACGTACAGTTGTCTGTTTTGGCCATTTAGGGCTAACACGACAAGCTGGACTATCGATTTCATCGGGCTTTAGGCGGTGGGACCGCACTCTTTACAGCGGCCCCGGTGAAAATCTGCCCGCCGGTAAATGAGTCTGGGCCTGACCTGTCTGCTTTTCAGGCCCGAAGGTAAGCTGATAGGCAATATATGAGTAAAATCTGGTAGGGCCGATTATGTCTGTACCGGCAGACAGGAGAATGTGGTGCTTTTCAGTTATATTGATTATGGAGCCAATATTAAACCCAAAATGGAGCTCATCGTCAGTGTCGGGTGGGGTCCCGTAGAAAAGCTCCGCCCCGAGACTAAGATACTTATTCAAGTCACGTTGAACCAGCCATCCCAAAAACCACAAATCCTCATGCGCATGGCCGGGATTTATCAAGTAGCCGCCTCCGCCATACGTCAGCCATGGCCCCCAACCTTTCTGAAGCCAGATGGGCAAGAACACCTGGGGATCACCGTTTCCAAGCCCCATTGATTCTGCGCCGGTCGGAACTTCGAGAAGCGGATAGATGCTGGCCAAAAACCTGGCGTCTTCGTTTTGAAAAAAACGCCATTTTACCCCCAGCTCCGTGTCGCCATAACCATAATGAGAGGGCAGTCCGGGGGGCTTGACGTATTCCATGGGCGTGGTGAAGTGAAGCTGAAAGTTGGGGGCTATCCCGTAGTTGACATCTACGTGCGGGGCCGTCATGCTCACTCCGCCATGCTGTTCCTCGGACATGGATGCAAGATATATTTCCCAGTGTTTGTATTCGACAGGTTCCGGGTCGTCCGTCAGGAATGGAGGTCCGGCAAGAGCGGCAAAAGGGACAAAGAGCAGAGCAATAAAAAGGGCAATATTTACCACTGCACGCAACGCTTCTCCCAGTTCTGAATATTTATCCCGAATAATGCGTCAACTTGACCCCAACTGGAACCGAACCGCATTTTCAGGCCCGATTCCATCCGAAAAAGCTTTTGGAATGCCGAATGTCCGTAAATCATACGATATTACGATCAAAACCCGTAAAAGATGTCGATCAGTGTTAAGTCCCCCTTCGGATCGGGACCGGCGATGATGTATTCGCTGAATGTTCTGCACGGAACTGGAGAGAACCACATGTAACGGCATGAATCAAGAATTAAGCCGGATGGATATCGGTAAAAGAGAGCGAAAGTAGGGGTGAGGTGGCGGCAAGGAGATCGTCGAAGGATTCTAGGAGAGCGCTATTCGTAGTCCGGAAGGTCCATCAGAAAGTCAGGACACCTCTCCTTGCTCTTGAGAAATGAAGGCGCCAAAATATTCGCCGTTTTCGAATCATTTCTTTACCGAATCTATCCAAACCGGACTCTTTCGAAATTGGCAAGCTGTTAAGATTGCCCAACGCCGCTTGCGGCTTCTTTTCCTACCCTGGCCAGAGCGCTCGACTATGTCGTCCGCTCTCAGGATAAGAAGGGCAATTGTTCAGAGAGGAAAGAATCGCAGATAAGTCATACCCACATGAATTTCCCAACATTAGAATCTTCTAATCCGCATTTAATTTTTTCTTAACTTTGCCTGTTTATATTCATAGCCGAGTCTCGATTAGAAGGCTTTCCCCTGCTGGAGCAAGTCATACAACTGCCTTTGTGCGGCATTAAGGAGAAACGGCAATGTTTGAGAGGATCAGTAACTCGTTTAACAAACGTTTTGGGATAAAAACAATCATGGGAGTAGGCCTGGCATGTGCTTTGGCCGGCCTTTTGGCATCCGGAATGTTCGACGGAATTGGCCGGGCTGCACCCGAGCCTGGCGTCATTCACTCCCAGACCGGCGCAGAGCAGCCTGTCATCAGCAGCCCTTTTACTGCTCTGGCCGAGAAGTGCACCCCCTCGGTTGTAAATGTCAAGGTAACCAAAGTTGAGAAAACCGGCTTTGGAGAGATGCAAATACCGTGGGCGCCGTTTGGAGATTTTTTCAATCACCCCCGGCTCCCGCAAGATCGAACCGTTCAGGGGGCAGGATCTGGCGTAATCATTTCAAAGGACGGCTACATACTTACCAACAACCATGTGGTGGAAGGCGCTAAAGAACTGACAGTCACCCTGGCTGACAAGGGAGAATTCAAGGCGCAGATCGTAGGAGAAGACCCTAAGACAGACCTCGCGATAGTTAAGATTGACGCAGGGGAAAATCTGCCGGCGGCAAACATCGGCGACTCCGATCAAATCAAAGTGGGCGATTGGGTGCTCGCCATCGGAAATCCTTTCGGACTCGGCGACACCGTCACCTCAGGGATTGTCAGCGGCAAAGGCCGTGTGATCGGCGCCGGCCCGTATGATGATTTTATTCAGACCGATGCGTCAATCAATCCCGGCAACTCGGGCGGCCCCCTTTTCAACATGAAAGGAGAAGTAATCGGAATCAACACCGCCATCATCTCTCAGGGTCAGGGAATAGGATTCGCAATACCTGTCAACACGGCGAAGCCCCTTATTCCTGAGTTGGAGGCAAGTGGGGAGGTTACCCGCGGCTATCTGGGGGCAAACATTCAGTCGATTACCCCTGAGCTGTCCAAAGCCCTTAAAATGGAACAGAGCAAGGGCGCCCTGGTTGCCGAGGTTGTGCCGGGCGGACCGGCTGAAAAGGCAGGAATCAAGGCCGGTGACGTAATCGTCTCATTCGATGGCAAACCCGTACATGACAGTCATGATTTGCCCGCAATGGTCGCTTCGACGGCGATTGGCAGGCAGGTCCCCATCACCGTTATCCGGAACGGCAAAGAGATCAGGATCGCCGCCGTCATTGCAAAGCTTGAGTCCGGCGGATCAAAACTCGCGGAGAGCAAACTGCCTGCCCAGGGGAAATGGGGTCTTCAACTTCAGGACCTAAATGCTGAGACAGCGCGGCAACTTGGATTCAAGGCCGACCATGGTGTCGTGGTCGCCGGCGTGCAGCCTGAAAGCCCAGCCTATCGAGCATCCATCAAACCGGGTGATGTGATCCTGGAAGTAAACCGCCAGGAGGTGAAATCGGTGAACGATCTAAAAGAGAAAATCGCCGGAGCCGAGGACGGCGACTCTTTGCTCCTTCTGGTAAAGAGCGCACAGGGCAGCCGCTATGTCGTCCTGAAAGGATGATAGGAAGGAAGCTGGGAGCGGGGAGCGAGAAGCGAGAAGGAAGAATGAATTAAATACTCCCGGGAGTGCGGCAACATAGATTCTTGCTTCTTGCTTCTTGCTTCTTGCTTCGCGCTTCCTGCCCCCTGCTTCTTGCTTCTTGCTTCTTGCTTCTTGCTTCGCGCTTCCTGCCCCCTGCTTCTTGCTTCCTGCTTCCCGCTTCTTGCTTCATACCTCCAGTACGAAGCCCACACGCCCGAAGGCGAACTTGTCGCCAAATTCGGACGCCAGCCGCGCCACTGGAACCTGGCCGGTGCAGTGGCTGACCGCAAGCATTTGGATGTCGAACTCTTTAAGCGCCCGAATGGTCGGGTCAAACTGCGGCTCAGGGGAAAGACCAAGATGAGTGCCGCCAAGAACTGCGTAAATGTGGTTTTCTCCCGTCCGTTCTACCGCATGGTTGAGAATATTCACGATTCCGGCGTGCGCACACCCCAACACGATCACCAACCCTTTCGAGGTCTTCAAGACCAACGAAAAATCATCGAGGAAAGGATCCGGGGTCCAGCCGCCGTCCCGAGAGACAACCATTTTGGGAGATCCCAGTTCGAAAAGCGTTTCCCTCGGGACTTCGCCTGTCAGGTAAACGCCCGGCGCGACTTCCGTGAAATCCTGGCGCCATTCGAATTGCGCGCCCATGGTCGTAAGATATGCCTGGGGCCATGGCATGCCGACAGATATGAGTTTTTCCTCTCCAGCGGCCACCGGCATGAACATGAACCTTTCATTAAAAATATCGGGGTGAGCGGCTATGGGGCAGGCGCCTTTTACTCCCAGAAAGGCCAGAAGTCCTCCCACGTGATCCACATGACCGTGACTCAATACAACCTTTGAAACACTCTTTAGATCTTTTTGCAGCCGCAACGAGTTCTGAATGAGGCTGAAGCCCTGGCCGGTATCGAAAAGAATGTTTTGCCCCAGGGTTTCAATAAATGCGGAGAATCCGTGCTCTCCAAGAAAGCCCAGGCCATGGACCGTGTTCTCACAAAGAACCGTGATTCTGCATTCCATTGTTTCGCCTCCAGTATCTCGGGTTATTTTATTGGCTAACACTTATTTCGTGCGGACATTTGGAATTATTCCGAGCTTTCCTATGGAAATATCATGCAAAGGTATCAGGATGTCGGCCATCTTGCTGATTTTCAGGGCGCTTTCGAATGCTGCAATTGCATCGGTGTGAACTCCCGAGGCCACGATGGGCGCATTGGCGGGAAAGTTCAAAGCGTTGCAGCAAAATCCCGTGATAATTGCCTTCCCGCCGGAGGTGTGGACGGCGACTGACTGGCCTCCCGGCGTATGACCGGGCGTGAAGATAAGGTCTATTCCATCCCTCAAGCTTACATCCCCTTCCACCAGTTCAACATGCAAACCGTCCAGGAGGTCTGGATAGTAGCGATGGTCTATGGGGTGGGGATTCAGGAAAAAATCGTATTCGGCTTTTTGCACGACGATCTTGGCCTGCTGGCATTTTTGATCGTTCTCGCAGTGATCATTGTGCAAATGAGTGTGAATGATGAGGTCTATGTCCTCAGGCCTCAGTCCATGGTCTTCTAGGGCCTCTTCAAATTCCTGGATCTTCAAACCATGTTCCCGCCCTACATGCTCGGGCACGACAAACTGTTCGAGCCCCGTATCAACGAGAATAACCTCTTCCGCCCCCTTTATCAGGAAAGCATAAATGGGTATCCAGATGCGCTTGCCGTAACCGCGAAGGTAGGTCATGATCCCCTGATCGGTCTCGTTGGCCCCGATCACCAGCGGGTAAATAACGTACTCTTGCATCTCGGTGACCTCCTGTTTTGCCTCGTAGCATGAAGCGAGAATGAATACTCCCTGGGCTGGGGCAACGTTGATTCCTGCTCCCTGCTCCTCGCTCCCTGCTCCTCGCTTCTTGCTTCTTGCTTCCTGCTTCCCGTTCCTCGCTCCCTGCTTCCTGCTTCCCAAGTGTCAATGAGCGCATCCGCCGCCGGTGTGCCCTGAACAGGTGAGTCTGGAGTCGAACTCCGGCAGTGTTTCTTTCATGAAGCACTGGACATTTTGTCCTACGGTATCCAGTGTCACACGGAAAACCCTGATGCCCTGAGCCTGCAAGTTCATCAAAGCCCCCATCCCGATGCCCCCGACCGCAATCGCGTCAATTCGGCGCCCGCCCAGAGCCTTAAGAGGCTGGCACATACCATGAGCGTGGTGGAGGTCTCCGTTCTTGATCTCTTCAATGGTGTTTACATCCGTATCCACGATGACAAAGCCCGGGGCTGACCCGAAATGTTCGTACACCCTGCTCTCAAGTCCCTGCAACGTTTCTACGGGAAAACAAACTTTCATGCTTAATCTCCTTATCCGTTCACTGTAAAAAAATCATTCCTCGATGGATGAAAATTTCACCCTTTACTCTTCACTCTTCACTACTCACTATTCACTACCCACTATTCACTACTCTTTATACGGCATCTTCCGCCTGCTTTTTCTGCTCCGCACTGTTGGCCGGAACGCGACAGATTGCTGCTTTTGCAGGCGGGGCATTCCGCGGGTCGTCCCGTCCCATAAGAAACATCCCATGCGTTGAGACATTGCCGGCACTCGAAAGTCCGTGTTTCAGCCATCTCAACTTGACCCCCTTCTATGCGGACTGCAAGACCTTCAGCCAAAACCTTCGCCACTTTACCCCTTGCCGATTCGAGGATTCTTCCGAAAGTCTGGCGCGAAACCCTCATCTTTTCAGACGCCTGTTCGTGATGCAGTTGCTCGAGATCGGCCAGCCGGATGGCTTCAAACTCATCAATAAACAGAACGACTTCTTCAAGCGATGAAACGGGAACTCCGACAGGCTTGAAAATCTTGCAGTTCGGGTGTCCATGAATTCTGCGGCAACATTTGGGCCGGGGCATCTGCTCTGATCTCCTCGCATATTATGAGCATATGCTCATTATTTTTCAACGGGAAAATCAGTTTTGACGTCCACCTGAGTGTTATTCCTGGCTATGTGGTCACCATTAAAGGAGATGTCAGAGGATTAAGCGAAGTCCCTACGATCTATTATCACCTGGATGCACCGAAAGATCGGTTTGTTGCCAGCCCCCGCCTAAAGCCTTGTACAGGCCGATCAGGTTTACCATCACTTGAGTTTCGCTCATGGCAAGGCTGTTTTCAACATCCCTCAGTTGCCTTTCGGCATCGAGAACGGTCATAAAATCCTTGATGCCCCGCTCGAACCGCTCCCTGGCCAATTCCACTGCCCGCGCCTGCGACTCGACCGACATCGCAAGCCGCTCCCTTTCTACCTGATGTTCGGCGTAGCCCACAAGCGAGGTCTCGACATCTTGCATGGCCGTCAGAACCGCCTGCCGATACCGCGCCAACGCCTCATCCCGTCTGGCTTCGGTAGCGGCGATGTTGGATCGTATCCTGCCCCCCTGAAAGACCGGCCACGAGACGGCCGGCCCCACCGACCAGGCAAAGCTGTTGGCGCGAAAGAGATCCACGAATTTCGCGGTTTGTGGTTCTGCATATCCAGTGAGATAAAAGCGCGGGTAGAGGTCCGCCGTCGATGCGCCGATGTCTGAAGTGGCAGCGCGAAGATCGTCTTCCGCCCGCCTGAGGTCGGGCCTTCGCAGCAGGAGGTCCGAAGGCAGCCCCACGGGTACGATGTCAGGAGGATTGGGGATGGGGGACGTCGTAAGAAGATCGTCCAGGAGAGCATTTGGGGGTTGCCCCGTGAGGACCGCCAGCCGGTAGGCGCTTCCACGAATCGAGGCCTGCAGGGGCGGAATACTCCCCCGTGTGCGCTCGAGCTGCGCCTTAGCCTGCTCCACCTCGAGGTCGGAGGTTATTTTTGCGTCCTGCCTGATCTTTACAAGAGAGAGCGTTTTCTCCTGAATGTCGCTGTTTTTTTCCGCTATAGCCAATTGGCGTTGTGAACCACGCAGTTCCATGTAATTTCGGCCGGTTTCTGCGATCACCGAGATCATTACATCCCGATAGTTCTCGATGCTCGACTGGGCGCGAGCCGAAGCGGCCTGTACCTCCCGACGCCTTCCTCCGAATATGTCTATTTCCCAACTGGCGTCAAAACCCACCTGGTAAAAGTCTTGCTCAAAGTTTATCTGGCCTAACAAATTCTTGGGTAACTGGCTGATGATGCCTGCGGTGCTGCTCGTCACCGATCGGTTGTAAAGGGCGCTGCCATCAACCTGCGGCAGTAGACTTGCCACCGCAACTCCACGGAGCGCCCTCGCCTCGCGAACCCTGGCCACAGCCTCCTTTATGTTCTGATTCCCGGATATTGCCAGTTCAATGTATTTTACGAGCAGTGGATCGTTGAGGCCCCGCCACCAGCGAACATCCTCCGGCTGCTTTTCTGCGGCGCCTTGTGCCGCCTGCCATCCGTTCTGCTGCGGGACAGCCGGAAGGCTGTAATCAGGTCCAACCATGCAGCCGTAACTCAGCGCAGTTATAATCAGCGGCCAAACACACCTCGTAATGCTCGCCAGGATATCCCTCATGCGCTGCCTCCCCGCTCGATATCGCGCGCCACGGCCCGAAGGCCCGCAACGGTGAAACGCCAGATATGGTGCGCCATCGCATCAATACCTTCTCCCCTTAGATCGAGATCGGGATAGAGCAGTTCGATGACGTGCCTGTTCTGAAAGATGAATATAAATTGACCAACCGTGCTCAAGGTCGCACGGACTACCGCCTCGTGGTCCACCGGCAGGTTCATCAACCTTCCGATTATAGTGCGATACAGCCTCGCGGTGGGGCGGATTTGAAGCTCAACCAGTTCAACGAGCGCATCCGTCTGGGACGCCATCTCACGCATAATCACCCTGACGACCCACCCGGCCGGCGAGGGATCGAGCGCCGAATGAAGAAGACTGATGAAATACCCCTCCCACGTCTCTTCTGTCGCATGTATATCTTCGGCCACGGCCTTGAGTGCTCCGAGATTCACCAGGCGGCGGTGGGCCTCCCGCAATACTTCCACGTAGAGCGGCTGCTTCCCGCCAAAATAGTAATTGACTGCGGCGGAATTGACCCTGGCAAGATCGCAAATCTCCCGCGACGTGGCATGTTCGAAACCCTTCTCAGAGAATACGAGACCGGCAGCTTCGAGAAGGCGGCTGCGGGTCCGATGGTCCGAGGCCATGAGAATTTTCATACTGCTCTTGTCTGTGTCATTCTCACTCATGACTGCAAGATATATCACCGATAAAATGTAATTGTCAAATGTAAATTTCAATTTTAATTTTTAGTTTGACACTCGTTACCTCTTGCCGCTATATAGGTTGACGGGAGGAAACCAGACAATGAAAAAGACCATTATGCTCATCTTGCTTGCCGCAGTAATAGGGGGGGCCGCCATCTACCTGTGGGTCCACCACTCCGCCGGGACCTCCCCCGACCAACTCGTGTTGTATGGGAACCTGGACCTCCGTCAGGTCAACCTCGCGTTCAACGGGAACGAAAGGATAGAAACCGTCCTTGTGCACGAAGGGGACCGGGTGGAGAAGGGGCAGGTCGTGGGCACGATGGAAATGGAGAGACTCAAGGCAAGTGCAGCGCTGGCCGAAGCCAGGGTTGACGCACAGCGGCATGTGGTCGAGCGGTTCGAAAACGGGACGCGGCCCGAGGAAATCGATCAGGCCCGTGCGAACGTGAACTCCGCTAAGGCCGACCTCACGAACACCCGCCTCAACTATGAGAGGTTGAAAAAATCTGCCGGCGGCGGCGCCACAAGCCAGCAGGACCTTGATGCAGCCCAAGCGGCTTTCGAGGTCGCCGAAGCGAAGCTTCGCGTAAATCAGAAAGCGCTGGACCTTGCGGTGATCGGTCCGAGAAAAGAGGACATTGCGGAAGCGCACGCTACACTTCTAGCCAACAAAGCCGACCTTGCTGTGTCGAAGCAGAACCTTGTCTACGCCACTCTTGTCAGCCCTACAAACGGGGTGGTACAGAACCGGATACTGGAACCTGGAGAAATGGCTTCGCCGCAAAGAGCGGTACTGGCCATTGCCATTACCGATCCCAAGTGGGTCCGCGTCTATGCGGGAGAGCCGGACCTTGGAAAAATCCGCATGGGAATGACAGCCACGGTGACTACCGACAGTTTCCCCGGCAAAAAATACGATGGCTGGGTGGGATTCATCTCCCCGGTTGCCTCTTTTACCCCCAAGACGGTCGAAACGGCCGATCTGCGCACATCGCTCGTCTACGAAGTCCGCGTCTTCGTAGAGGACCCAACCGACGAGCTGCGGTTGGGGATGCCCGCCACTGTGAAAATCCGCCTGACCGGGGAAGATTCGCATAATAGTGGAGGCTCGACTGGAAACAGGGGCGGCTGATGCCGGACCACGATCGTGAAACGGACGTACTTAGTTGCGAGGGTTTAACCAAGGAGTTCGTACATGGTGCGAATGAAAAGGTCAAAGCCCTGGACGGCGTGACGCTTCGTGTCGCCCGTGGCGCAGTCACCGGCCTGATTGGTCCCGACGGCGCCGGCAAGACGACCCTTATACGACTTGCGACGGGTCTTTTCGCCCCTGAGGCGGGATCGATTCGCGTGCTGGGCATCGACGTCACTACCGATCCCCAGGCCGTACAGTCAAGGGTCGGCTACATGCCGCAGAAGTTTGGGCTTTATGAAGACCTGACAGTCCAGGAGAATCTGAACCTCTACGCGGACCTGCACGGCATCACGCCGGAAACCAGGTCCGAGCGCTATCCTCAGTTAATGCAGATGACCGGCCTCGGCCCCTTCACTCGCCGGCTCGCCGGGCAACTTTCCGGTGGGATGAAGCAGAAGCTCGGCCTCGCCTGCACCCTTGTCAGCACCCCCGATCTGCTTCTCCTCGATGAACCGACGGTAGGGGTAGATCCCCTGTCACGGCGGGAACTCTGGGAAATAGTGTATAGCCTGGTGAGGGACCTGGGTTTGACGGTACTGCTCAGCACCTCCTACCTCGAGGAGGCAGAGCGGTGCGATATGGCGGTGCTGCTGCTGCGAGGCAAGGTGCTGGCGTCGGGGCCCCCTTCCCAGATCAGCTCCCTGGCTAGTGGCAGGTCCTTTAGAATAGATACTCCCGTATCCTTGAAACCCCGCCAGTTGCAGGCCACTCTGGCGAGTGCGGCGGGTATCGTTGACGCAACCCTTGAGGGCAAACGCGTCAGGGTTGTAACATCAAGCGATCATGGCCTTGAGAGCGCACTCTTTGCGGGACTGACTGTCAACCCGGTTACCCCTCGGTTCGAAGACGGGTTCATGATTCTTGTGCGCCGTGCCGCTGAGCACACCCTTGAGGCCGCCTTCGCGCCGTTTGGGTCTTCCGGCCCCCCTGAAGACCTCATGAGCGAAGAAGTCGTTGTGGAGGTCCATAATCTGACGAAGAAATTCGGGACCTTCACCGCTGTTGACAACGCCACCTTCAAGGTCCACCGGGGTGAAATATTTGGGCTCCTCGGCCCTAATGGAGCAGGCAAGAGCACCACGTTCCGCATGCTCTGCGGTTTGCTCCCTGCAAGCAGCGGGACCCTTAGCGTGGCCGGGTTGGACCTCCTGCACGCACGCGCATCGGCAAGACAGCGCATTGGCTATGTTGCCCAGAAGTTTTCCCTCTACGGACAGCTCACCGTCATGGAAAACCTCAAATTTTTCACCGGCGCTTACGGGCTTCGGGGCTCGCACAGATCGCAACGTATAGATTGGGCGATCGAGCAGTTTGACTTGCGCTCGCAATCCGGCATGGCCAGCGGTCAGCTGCCAGGCGGCTACAAGCAGCGGCTGGCAATGGCCTGCGCTCTGATGCACGAGCCCGAAATCCTCTTCCTTGACGAACCCACGTCGGGTGTGGACCCGTTGGCTCGCCGGGAGTTCTGGCGCCGGATCAACACTCTGGCCGATCACGGGGTCACCGTGATAGTCACGACCCATTTTTTGGAGGAGGCCGAGTACTGCGACCATATGGTTATTATGGTGGACGGGCAGATCCTTGCCACGGGAACGCCGGCGGATGTTCGCGGCCGTGCGCGGCCCTCGCTAGGCAGGGAACCGAGCATTGAAGACGCCTTTATCGCCATTGTCGAAGACCACCGCTTGAGTGCAGTGACTTAGGGAGCATGTGATGAAAACCAGCTTTGCCGACGAGCCGGGAACGGGTTCCTCGAAGATGAGCCCACGCCGCATCCGCGCGCTGCTTGGCAAGGAATTCGTCCAGATAATCCGCGATCCCAGCAGCATCGCTATCGCTCTCGTCTTGCCCGTGTTTCTCATCCTGCTCATCGGATATGGTTTGTCACTGGACGCCAAGGAGGTCCCGGTGGCGGTGGTCCTGGAGAACCCTACCCCGGACTCGACCAGTGTGGCCGGAGCGTTCAAGCTGTCCGACTACTTCAAAGTAACCGAGGTTACTTCCATGCAGGAGGCCGTGAGACTGATGCGGGCCCAGAAGGTTGACGGCATCCTGCGCCTGTCGCAGGACTTCGACAGGCAACTGGCGTCGGACGGCGCCTCTGTCCAGTTGATCGTCCGGGGTGTCAACGCCAACCGTGCCCGCTTCATCCAGGGTTATGCCCACGGCGCACTGGAACAGTGGACTAATCAAAGAGCGATCAGTCAGGCCGCCCCATCCGTGGGATCGGCCCGGCTCCAATCCAGGATGTGGTTCAATCAGGCTGTGGACAGCCATTATTTTCTGGTGCCCGGATTGGTCGTACTCATTATGACGCTCACCGGAGCACTGCTCACGGCCCTTGTTATGGCCCGCGAATGGGAACAGGGTACTCTGGAGGCGCTTTTTGTCACTCCGGTCCGCACGGGCGAGATTCTGATCGGCAAGACCCTGCCCTATTTCCTGCTGGGGATGGGCGGTCTGCTTCTGACTGCGTCAGCCGGGCGTTTCCTGTTCCATGTCCCGCTCAAAGGCTCGACTCTCATTTTGGCAGCGGTCTCCGCGCTCTACCTGCTGGTGGCCCTGGGATTCGGATTGCTCATATCTTCGACAACCCGAAATCAGTTCGTCGCGGGCCAGATTACGATAATCGCGACGTTCCTGCCTGCGGTTTTCCTCTCCGGCTTCATCTTCGATCTTACCAGCGTTCCCAGGGCGGTTCGAATCATCAGCTATCTGCTCCCGGCAAGGTACTACGTGTCGCTTCTGCAAACAATCTTTCTGGCAGGAAACGTGTGGAGCGTTATCATCCCTAATTCTGCCGTTATGCTGCTAATGTTCCTGATTCTGTTTGCGCTAACTCTGCGCAAGACCAAAAAGAGGCTGAACTAAACGATGGAATCGTTACGAAGAATTCTGGCGCTGATCCGAAAGGAACTTCTGGCCATTTTGAAGGACCCCAGAAGCCGATTTACTGTGCTTGGCCCACCCGTGATCCAGGCCATGATTTTCGGCTATGCCGCGACGTACGATCTGAACCAGGTTCGCTACGCCGTGTATGACCAGGACCACAGCGAAGCCTCGATGCAGTTTCTGGCCGGCCTGGATGGCTCCGGCACTTTCAGGCGCGTCGCCAACCTGCGGGACCAAAGGGAGATCGGGCAGTTGATCGACAGCAAAAATGTTCTCATCGTGGTGCAGATAGGGCAGGATTTCGAGCGGCGCTTGCTTTCAGGTCAACCGGGCGACGTGCAAGTCATAGCCGATGGGCGCAATTCCAACACTGCGGGGACCGCGCTGAACTATATCGGAACCATTACCGACACCTTCAACGCAAGTTGGCGGCTGACTCACGGGGGTCCTTCGCCGCCCGTGCAAGCCGTAACTAGGGCATGGTACAATCCGAACCTGGAGACCCGATGGTACATGGTCCCAGGCATGATCGGGATGCTTACACTGGTTCAAATGATCATCATAACCGCCATGTCTGTGGCGCGCGAACGGGAACAGGGGACATTCGACCAACTGCTGGTAACTCCGTTCCGGCCCATCGAGATCATGATAGGTAAATCTGTCCCAAGCATTCTCATTGGCCTGGTACAGGTGACAATGGTCCTGACGCTGGCCCTTTTCTGGTTCAAAATTCCGTTCCAGGGGTCGCTGTTCACCCTCTATTTTGGGGCCCTCCTTTTCCTCTTGGCGGCTGTGGGCATCGGCCTGATGGTCTCCTCGGTTGCGGCCACTATGCAGCAGGCGCTGATGGGCAGCTTTCTCACCATCATGCCCTTCGCCATGCTCTCGGGCTTGAACACACCGATCAGCAACATGCCGCGCGATATACAATATATTACGCTGTTAAACCCGCTGCGCTACATAATAGTAATTATCCATCGGGTATTCCTGGAGGCCGCCTCTTTCCGGGGGATCTTCCCGGACCTGTGGCCGCTCGCCGTGATTGCCTTATGTTCACAGGCAATGGCCGTGTGGATGTTTCGCCGCCGCCTGACATGACCCTGTCGTCAATGATCCCGAGGACAGCAACACCCGTTCGGAGCCGCTAAATTGCCGGGCGACTATCGCCTTTATCTTTACCGGCGTTCACATTCTCCCCACAGGCCGGCATTTATTTCGTCCCCACCCGAGCATATCTTTTATCTATATACCCGTGTGCCGGCAAATGGACACTAGATGCCGGATGCGACAACGCCGAACGAGGAGCGCTTATCCAATAACAGCAACGAAGGACAAGCCTGATGCCGCATGATAAGGAGGGGAAACTGACCCGATTGAATCCCCAGATCGCAATCACCAATCTTGAACCTGAGAAAAGAGTCGGCCTCGTGGTCGTTCTCACCGGGTATGGAAAAGGCAAGACTTCCTCGGCCCTTGGCATGGTCGTCCGCGCATGCGGGCACGGCATGAAGGTCTGCATGCTCCAGTTCATGAAGGGCGATATATTCACCGGGGAATGGGAAGCGGTAAAGAAAATGGACTGCGACGTGGAACTGGTCGCTACGGGCATGGGGTTTTGCGGAATCCAGGGAAACCCTTATTCGCACGCCCGGCACCGCGAAGCTGCCCAACGCGCTCTCCTAGTGGCAAAAGAACGGATCACTTCAGGAAAATATGATCTGATCGTCCTCGACGAGATCAATAACGCCGTCCATCTTAAGCTGGTGGACCTGGAACAGGTTATAGATCTGCTTCGCAGCAAGCCCCCCCTGCTGCATCTCGTTCTGACAGGCCGCGACGCAGCCCCGGAGGTCGTATCGCTGGCCGATACGGTGAGCGAAGTCAGGGAAATCGCCCATTCCTACCGCAAAGGCATAGAGCCACAGCCAGGCGTGGATTATTGATAAATCAGGTCGCTTTTCTGTTCACTCTTCACTGCTTCTTAGGGTATCCCACGCACTGGTCCAGGATGATCTTTTGATCCGGCCTCAGCTTCAATTCTTTCGCCAGCGCATCTCTGTCTATGAGCGCTCGCACGACTGTCGCGAGGCCCTCGGAGGCGCAGAACAGATAGACATTTTCGCTTATGAGGCCGGTGTCGGCCCCTACTAGAAGTTGCTTGTCAAGTGAGCCCGCGTCAACCTTTGAGTAATCCGCCACGTAAATGAGGACGACTGGAGCATCTTTTACATATGGTTGTTCACCCGTCATCGCCCTGATGTCCCCGGTCGCGATCGTGTCCAAGGCGTTTTTCTTCGCATCGTAGAGATAGACTCCATCAGCGGTTGCCACATAAATGTCTGTTTCCTGCCAGTTCTTTGCCGAGGGAGCGGTTCGCCTGCCATCAGGACGGTTTATTCCAAAAGCGGCCCATAGAAGGTTAGACAGGGTTTGCATCGAGAGCTTTTCACTGCTGAACGTCCGTGCCGACATCCTGTCATTTAACGCCGACATCAGGGGTTTTCCGCCCTGCTTTTTAGGATTGGGAAGCTGAATGGACGAAGGATCTGCCGCGTAGCTCAAAAAAGAACCGCTGAGCATAAAGACAAGCAGGACGCCGACAAAAAATACCGACCTGATTTGCATGTAAACCTCCGATATAAGAAAATAGAAGCTACTCTTTCTGCAAGCATCCTAACAAAGGTACACCATATGACTTGTCTGAACAAGTGACTTGCTGTTCCTCACTGCAAACTGCCGGCCTACTTCGGGTACTTGCCGGATTTGTTTATTCCTTTGAGCAGCTCTTCGAGGCTCGTGTATTCTTCGATCACATAATGTCCACTGTCTTCGCTCGAGGCTTTGCTATCCAGGTTCGCAACAGCAGTGATTTCGATGGCTTCGTCACTTTCCTCGCCCCGCGAGGTTTCTGTTCGAAAAGGAGGCATTTTTCGTACTGGCAAGGAAATCGAGGGGTTGCGCGGAGGCGTACTTGGGTACGCCTCGCGGAGCGTCGAGATCGACGATCGATCCTCCCGAAGCCTCTTCGGCCACCGCCCAGGATCTCTACGCTCCGCGAGGCGCGGCGGTCCGACCGCCCCAGGACGGAAAAGGACCCTTTCCGGATGGAAACTATCTAAGTTTGCCTCCGGGTCCCCGTTCACCGTTGGAGTTCCTTTTATGATTGGCCAGTTCAACGGAGAAGTCCAGGATTTGTGAACTTTCTCGGTATGCGTCTGAGCAGAAATCCCCAAGATGCCTGGCGCTTAGCTCGAAATCCTCGATAAACCCTTTAAGGTCTCCCGAACGATAGAATTGTTCATAAACTTTGAGGCCATCCTTCAAAGCGGAAAGAATTTCTTCGGTATTGGGATTCATCTGGGTGATGGCAGCATAGAGTTCCGGACTTTGCGCGAAAATCCTTCCGACGAGGTTCATTTCAATGCGGTAGCTCGGGCTTGTATAATTCATAGTTTCCCCTATGTCTGCATCGAGCTTTCTCAAGGTCCTTCCGATGAGCATGGTCGTAAGGTGGAAAAGCACCTGGATGATGCCCATCATCCTGTCGTGTTCTTCCGGACTGCATTCCTTGACCCGGATGCCACTTGAGGTAAAAAGCGCGCGCAGCCTCCGCCACTGCGCCTGGCCGATGCGAACGGGACAGGCGGCCAGGGTCTGGCCGTTAAAGCTCGATATTCGGCCTCCAAACATCGGGTGAAGCCCGACGACGCTGGCGGGGGATTGAAGCATCTCTTTTACGGGGGCGGTCTTTAGGCTCGTCAGGTCCATCAGGAGCTGACCCGGTCGAGTATGCGGAATGAGTCTCCTTATTATCTCGACGGTCTGGTGAAGCGGCACGGCAAAAATGACTATATCGGATTCACCTACAGCCTGCTCGGGCGTAAGCGGCGTACCCAGGTCGGCAATATTGACGTGAAATCCATGCGAGCTGAAAAACTTTGAAAAAAGCCGGCCCATCTCGCCCTGCCCGCCGATTATCCCGATTACGGAACGCTTATTCCACCGGCGGCTCGAGCTAGTTGGGCCGCAAAAGTGAGGGCCATCCATACTTTGTTCACCCATTAACCTGTATGTTTGTGTTCTTTCATATAAACCGGCCGATCGCTTCGGCCACCCTGCGGCACTCCTCGATCATGGAAAGAAAAACCTCGGGGCGAAGAGATTGAGGACCGTCGCTCATTGCTTCCTCAGGACGCACGTGCACCTCGACGAGGAGGCCGTCCGCTCCGGCCGCGACGGCAGCCCTCGAAACGGCGGGCACAAGGTCTGCCCTCCCCACCGCGTGACTGGGGTCAACGATTACCGGGAGGTGTGTAAGTTGCTTCAGAAGCGGTACCGCGCTGATATCGAGGGTATTTCGGGTTTCGGTTTCGAAGGTCCGGATTCCCCTTTCGCACAGAATTACCTTCTCGTTGCCTTGCGCCATGATGTATTCGGCCGACATGAGGAATTCCTTTATCGTCGCGCAAAGGCCGCGTTTAAGGATGACTGGTTTATCGATGTTGCCAACCTCTGTGAGAAGCCTGAAATTTTGCATGTTGCGAGTACCGATCTGTACGATGTCCGCATACTTGCAGACCAGCACGGTGTCTCTTGGATCCATAAGTTCGGTAACTACCTTCATACCGGTTTTTTCGCGCACTCCGGCAAGGAATTTCAGCCCCTTTTCGCCCCAGCCCTGGAACGCGTAGGGTGAGGTGCGTGGTTTGAAAGCGCCGCCGCGCAAAAAATGAACCCCGGCAGGCTCGATCTGCTCGGCTATTTCCTCGAGAACTTCACGGCTCTCGACCGCACAGGGCCCTGCGATAATCTGGATCTGAGGGCCGCCGATCACAAGGCCGTCTATATCCACCACGCTGTTTTCAGGCTTGAATTCCCTGCCTACAAGCTTGTACGGTTTCAAGATGGGGAGAACCTTCTCCACTCCCGGAAAGGTCTCCATGGGGATCTCCGCTATAACCCGTTCATCTCCAATCGCACCCACAATGGTCCTGTGCTCGCCTTTCGAGATATGCACCCGGAGGTTTATGTCCTCGAGGCGCCGGACTATTTTTAGAAGGTCTTCTTCCCGGTGATCGGGCCGCATTACGATGATCATGACGATTTCCCCCCATATTTTTGCAATTTCGCAACAATCGCATACAAAAAAAGCCGTGAGCACTCAAGGCGCTCACGGCTTCAAAACAAACGGATTCAGTTCTCAGGACCCGAGCATACCTTAAGCGTTCCCTTCGCTGGGGTAATAATAGTCGTAATAATAAGATATAGTGAACATATTCTCTCCTATGCGGTGCAAAATAGACTTCATTGCAACCGTTTTGTCAAGATAAATTCCACACAAATTCCAGGTCGGGAAACCTTCGAAAATCGGACCTTTTCGCCGAGGCGCCATTGCGTAAGGATCTACACGTATTCCAGTTTCCGCATCAGCAAGGATTCATATCCCGTCTCCAGCTCGCCGCAGCCAAAAACCCTTTCTCCATCCCGTGTCTTTGCCCGAACGCAGACCTTCCCCACCTCCCCGTTGAATCCTGCTGAATCCCCGGAAAAGTACACAATCAGGTCCGGTATGCCGTCATCATTTATATCCCTCACACTGCGGGCATAAATCTTGGGGTCGGTCATATCGTCAACAGGCCCGATTCTGCCAGGCACGATTCTCACCGAAGAGGAATCCACCCGCCCGGGATCGAAATCGAAACCGTCCCGTTCTTTTGTAGCGCTTAGAATTACAACCGGAATTGTTCTGCCTTCCAGGTAGTTATCACTGACCGAGCCAATGAGCACGTTAACATCGTTGCGGCGAAAGATCTTCATCCGGGGATATATACCAAACCACAGCAAGCCGGCGCCCGCGGCGATTCCGAAAATGGGAAGAATACTCAGGCCGCACGCAATAAAGAAAACCCCCATGGTCCAAAGCAGGACAGCACGTATTAAAACCTTCTACTGTTCTTTTTTTGATTTTGTCCATTATCTTCTTCTACAGTTAAAAAACAGCATTCACGAAGATAATCTAAGGAAGGAAAGGGAATATTGTCAATCGAGGCAGGCAAGCATACCCTGTTCGCCCTGCCAGGCTGAAAAGAAGAGGAAAATTCATTTCAGTCCTTTGACCCGTCGTTTTGATCCTTGGCCCGGGCACTGGCTATTCGAGTTTTCGCAGAAAATTATGGAGGATATCCTCAGCGCGGTAACCTTTAAGGCGTGCGATATTAACCAGTCGAGCAAGGAGGAGGCCCAGATCGTCCTCAGAGTCGAGCCGGTCAGACTCGATCTTGCCCGCCAGCTCTGTACTTTCCCTGGCAAATTCATGCCCCTGTTTCCTGAGATCGTTCCAAATTGCGTCTTCTTTCTGCGAGAGGCGCGCAATGATTCTATTTGCGCGAATAAGGGCCGGAAGCGAGTCCGGGACAGGTTCGGTTTGCTTTTTGCCGCTTGCAAGCTTCTCCCCGACTTTTATCTTTTCCCAGTTATCTTTTACCTCCTCGGCCGAGCTCACGCTCGTTTCACCAAAAACATGCGGATGCCTGCGAATCATTTTTTCGCTGATTCTGCGGCAAACCTCTTCCAGGCTGAAATCTCCCCGTTGCTCGTATAAATAAACGAGGAAAAACACCATGAACAGGACGTCCCCGAGTTCTTCGGCCACATCGTCCACTTTTTTCGCCCGCACTGCCGCAGCGGCTTCGTGGGATTCTTCAACAAGGTAGGTCTGGATTGTTTCAGGGGTCTGCTTCCGGTCCCAGGGGCAACCTGTTTCACTTCGTAGACGCTCGATAATCCGGAGGATTTCCTCTATCGCGTTCCAGCGGTCAGTTTTTGTTTCTTTCACCTTTTTCCTTTGAATCAGTAGCGTGTCCAAAGAAGAAGTCCATCATGGTCGATTTCCCTTCGACGAGATCATGGGCCTCCTTCTGTTTTCTGGCAAGATCTTCTTGAACCTTTAAGGGCGCTAATTTGAAGAGAAACTCGGAGACCTCCATGACTCTGGGCGCAAGCACTGACTGTGCGATGATCGGCGAGTTGCCATGAAAGGAAAACAACGTCAAAAAAGAGATCGTCACAATCGCAAAAAGGAGTGCCTTGCCGAATCCGATCATCGCGCCCCAGAGCCGGTCAAAAAATCCGAGCCCGGCGCTGTGTAGGACTCTAACAATCCAGGAGCCCGCCACCGCAATACTGAACCAGGTTAACAGAAACAGCAGGATGAAGCTGATCGGCCCGGTGGCGGTAACGGAAATAGAAGGAAACTGCTTGGTTAGAAAAGAGCCCACGGACAGGTAGTGGTGCGAGGCCACAAGAAAACCTGTAAAAATGCCGGCTACCCCGACTATCTGAGAGATGGCGCCGCGCATAAGGCCCCTGAGCACCCAGAAAGCTCCTGCGCAGATAAGGATCCAGTCGAGAATGTTCATAGTTGGCCACCATCGGGATGCAGTAAAGGCCACCGCCTAGTGGGGAGCAACAAACAGGAAGCAGAGTCCGGCATCCGGTCCCAGCTTCCTGTTTGCCGATCTCCCTTTCTATCCTGGCAGCATTCTTGGGCAGTTGCAATAGTAAATGCCCGTCTTTATAATGTGGCTGTTGTCACAGGGAAAATTGCGTGATAATAATAATGGTTGCCGTTTAACATGGTAACCGCAATTCTATTCCAGAGGTAAAATCATTTTGGCTCAGGCAGTCTACGACCGCAGAAACCAACCTCAAAGAGCCTCTATACAGGTTATTTTAGACGATAACAGATTGCTTCAGTTGCTCGCAGGAGAACAGAACGCAAATCTGAAGATAATCGAAAGAAATCTCGATGTCCAGGTTCACTTGCGTGGCAATCAGCTTACCGTTGTCGGGGCTCAATCCGATGTGGAAATTAGCGAACGCCTTCTCAATGAACTGGCCGACCTGATCCAGGACGGTTACCCGCTCTACGAAAGCGATATCCTGTTTGCGATTCAGATCTTAAGTGATAATATCAACCGCCGTTTAAAAGATATTTTTCTCGATCAGGTTTTTATAGCCTCCAATAAAAAGGCTATAAGCCCGAAGAGCATAAAGCAGAAAGAATACATAGAAGCTATTCGCAGCTATGATATCGCGTTCGGGGTAGGTCCGGCCGGGACCGGCAAGACATACCTTGCGATGGCGATGGCGGTTGCCGCAATGTCAAAGGACGTTGTCCGGCGCATAGTGCTTGTCCGCCCCGCTGTTGAAGCCGGCGAAAAACTCGGGTTTCTTCCGGGCGATCTTGCAGAGAAAGTGAACCCTTACCTGCGGCCGCTCTATGACGCTCTGCACGACATGATGGACTTCGAGCGCGCAAATAATTTAATCCAGAGGGGTGTAATCGAGGTGGCGCCCCTTGCCTTCATGCGGGGCCGCACGTTAAACGATTCTTTCGTTATTTTGGACGAAGCGCAAAATACGACCACCGAGCAGATGAAAATGTTTTTAACTAGGCTTGGTCTTGGTTCCAAAGCGGTCATAACCGGCGATATAACCCAAATAGATCTGCCCGAGAACAAACCTTCGGGGCTGGTGGAAGCAATCCAACTACTCGATGGAGTTCAGGGGATTCGAATGGTATATTTCACAAAACGTGACGTGGTCAGGCACAAACTCGTACAGGACATAATCGACGCCTACGAGAGAGCCGAAAAACGAAAAGGCCCGACCGCCTCCAGGGACGCCGAGAGAAGCTGAATATGGACAGGGAGAAGCGGGAGTCCGAAAAGGCAAGGAGCAAACCCAGGTTGAAACTCCTGGCCAGCCTGATTTCCTGTAACCTTCGAGACCTTCATTGCCCGAACTGGATGCTGCTGGCGGGCTTGAGTCTTGTCATAGCTACCCTGGTGAGTCCTTCATTTATAGTTGAGAATCCTCACTACCGGCTTGGCGAAATTGCGGATCGCAATATAAAGGCGCAACATGATTTTTTGATAGAAGATGAAGAGGCGACGGCAAAGAAACGTGAAGAGATGATACGCCAGTCGCCTCTTGTCTATGATTTTGACCAGAGGATCACCAGGAATCTTATCGATAAACTCGAAGGATCGTTCAAGGTGATGCGCGAGGCTCAGGCCAGCCTCGAATCGGAACCCCTCCCTGCCGCTTCAAGCCGCAAATCACTTAAACTAATAGATCGGCCATCCGGCCGATACGTGACGGACCCTGGTAAGGGCTCCGTTGTCCCCACTGATGCGGACCGGCTCCAGGGCAAGAAAAAAGATTTCGAAGAGTTTCTTGGCTGCACTGTAAAAGGTGACATCTTTAAGTGTCTCGTCGAGCAGCAGTTTAGCCTGGAAGTTCAGGAGAAGATTCAAAATCTTGTAAAGACTACAATGGACCACGGCATTGTTGCCAGCAAGGCATGGGCTCGCGACGAGCAAAGCGGAAACCTTCTGATCCGCAAATTGGACACGGGTGAAGAGGTCCTGATCCCCCCGCCGTTTCCCTATCCGGATATCGAAGAAGCCCGCAAGATGATCGTAATGAGGGCACTGGAACCAGGCCGGGACGTCAGGGAACTGATGCTGATATCTTCGGTTGTATCCTCCCTTCTACAGCCCAATCTCACGTTCAATCTGGAAGCCTCCGAAAAAAAACGTGAGGAAGCATACGCTTCGGTTAAACCTGTTTTTATTAGAATTGCTCGAAACGAAATGCTGGTACGTGAGGGGCAAAGCATCGGCCGTGAGGAGATGCTCAAGCTTATGCACCATCTCCGGAACTCATCCGCCAGGTCCTGGTTTTTTATCTTCCTGGCGATTTTCACATTCAGCATGGTCTGCATCGGTGTTGTGCTGCATGTTGCAAAGCAGAGCCTTCCTCATATACGGATGGACTTGCACGACTGCCTGTTTCTGGGCATACTTCTGGTCTTCCTGCTGATGCTGTCCAGGGCTGGGCTTTGGATTGGAGACAGCATAGGCGACAGCTCCGGAATAATTTCCACAAAGACCTTTGTCTATGCTGTTCCCTTGAGCGCCGGGGCGATGATAGCCTGCATCTTTTTCGGGGTTACCGTTTCGCTCATTTTCTCGCTGGTGCTCACGCTCTTTTCCGGAATGATTTTCGGCAAAGAGTTCGCAATGTTCTTTTATTTTATAATCGGCGCCTTCGTTGCCGCTCATGGCGTTTCGCAGTGCGGAAACCGGATGGTCTCCATAAAGACCGGGTTGCTAGTGGGCTCTACTAACGTCATTCTGATCGTTCTAAGCGCCTTTCTCCAGGACCAATGGGTATTCTTGAAGGTCCTCACCGACTCATTTTTTGGGCTGATCGGAGGTATTTTCGCTGGAATTCTCTCAATCGGTCTGACCCCCCTTGCCGAGATGCTCTTCGGCTACACCACCGACATCAAGCTGCTCGAGCTGGCCACAATGGATCAGCCGCTCTTGCGGGAGCTTATGGTAGAGGCGCCCGGGACTTACCATCACAGCGTCATAGTGGGCAACATGGTCGAAGCCTCGGCAAAGTCGATCGGGGCAAATTCTCTTTTGGCCAAAGTGGCGGCCTATTACCATGACATCGGCAAAATAAAAAAGCCTCTCTACTTTATCGAGAACCAGTTCGAGTGCGAAAATCGCCATGAGAAGCTCGCCCCGTCCATGAGCAGCCTCATTCTGATTGCCCACGTCAAGGACGGGATAGAACTTGCCAAGCAGCACCATCTGGGCAAGGAAATCATTAACATTATCAGCCAGCACCACGGAAAGAGCTTCATTTCCTTTTTCTACAACAAGGCAGTTGAAGCGCGTGAAAAAGCCCAGAGCGCAAAGGCTTCACCCCTTCCTCCGATTAATGCTGACGACTTCCGCTATCCCGGTCCCAAACCCCAGACCAAAGAAGCCGGACTGGTATTGCTGGCAGACGTCGTCGAAGCGGCCTGCCGCTCCCTTACCGAACCTACTCCCGCCAGGATTCAGGGTCTTGTAAACAGGCTGATAAACGCCATATTCAGTGATGGGCAGCTTGACGAATGCGAGCTTACCCTCAAGGACATCCACCAGATAGCCAAGCACTTCAACCAGATACTGGCAACGATACATCACAAGCGAATTGAATATCCGGTTACAAACGGAAAGGCAAAAACGGATGGCCCTGATCCAAGTCGCGAACCAAAGCAGGATAAAGATAAATCCGGGCTCAATAGAGAACGCGGCAAAACGGATCTTAAACGCCTTGGGATACACTGAATCGGAACTCAGCGTCCTGATCGTCGATGACGGCGAAATGGCCGGACTTAACCAGCAATACCGCCAGATCGGCCATACTACTGACGTGCTCTCCTTTCCGATGCTCGAGGGCGAATTCAGCGACATCGCCCCCGAAATGTTGGGAGACGTAGTCATTTCAGCAGAGACCGCCAAAGCCATGAGCGCTGAGACTGGAGCAGCGCTCGAATCGGTGCTGGACCTGCTTGTCGTTCATGGCATTTTACACCTGCTCGGCTTTGACCATGTGGCGGGGCCGACCGGAGCCAATGAGATGAAACTGAAAACCGAAGAACTCCTTGCGATGCTTGGCCATTGCATCGAGCAATTCGAGTGGTTCTTCGATACGGATGAGTGATCCGAATAGTCCCTGCCGCTGAGACGCCGAAGACGCAAAGAAAACTCAAACTCGACGCTCCGCGAGGTTAGTTAAGAGGAGCAAAATTGGCAAGACTCGCCATCAATGTAGACCATGTAGCCACAATTCGACAAGCCCGCCTCGCCCACGAGCCTGACCCGGTTGCCGCCTCAATGTTTGCAGAGCTTGCGGGAGCTCACGGGATAGTGGTTCACCTCAGGGAAGACCGCCGCCATATCCAGGACAGGGATGTCGCCATCCTGCGAAAGACCATCAAAACTAAGATGAACCTGGAGATGTCGGCAATAAAGGAGATGGTCGAAATCGCCCAGAAAATAAAACCCGACGTGGTGACCCTTGTCCCTGAAAAGCGCCAGGAATTGACGACCGAAGGGGGCCTCGACGTCGTCCTTTTCGAAACCCCTCTGGCGCGCGCCATAGATACACTTCACGGTAGTGGTATTGCCGTCAGCCTTTTTATAGAACCTGATCCCAAACACATCAAAGCGGCCCAGCGACTTGAAGCCGATTACGTTGAACTCCATACGGGAGCTTTTGTGGAAGCCCAATCTTTTGCGAACCGCCAGGAGCAGTATGAAAAGCTCATTACTGCAGCAAGGCTGGCAAAGAAACTGCAAATAGGAGTGCATGCCGGTCACGGGGTCGATTACCAGAATATTCTCTGGCTTAGGAACATAACGGAAATAGAGGAGTTCAGCATCGGCCACTCGATAATCGCACGGGCTGTGTTGGTCGGCATGGACCGGGCCGTTCGCGAAATGCTCCAACTGCTGGGCTGACCATGCCGATTTACGGTGTAGGCATTGACCTGGTAATGGTGGACCGGCTCGAAAAGCTGCTTGAGCGCTGGGGCGAGCGGTTTGAAACGCGTGTGTTCACCGAATTCGAAAGGCAATTCTGTTCGGAGAGAAAAAAGCGCGCAGCTTGCCTGGCAGTGCGGTTTGCTGCAAAAGAGGCTTTCGTAAAAGCCCTCGGGCGGGGGATGAGAAAGCCCGTGCTCTGGCAGGATATCGAAATCAGGCATGACACGCTGGGCAAACCGGAGATTTTCCTGACCCCGCGCGCTCTCCAATATTGCAGGGACAAAGGCGTCGGGGCCTGGAGCCTCAGCCTCACGGACGATGGGCAATACGGAGCGGCGGTGGTGGTTATAGAGACCTCGCAAGATTTTCCAGGTTAGTTGCTACTAGACACCAGGGCAGATATAGATCCGAAAAGCGTTTGCGACCAAGGCTGGGATTATGGGCTCCGGAATGGCCGGGGTAATTACGGCTGGAATTCGGAGACGCTAAAGACCGTCCGGCCCCCGACTGTGTAAGATGCCCAGGGCCGGATACCTTCCAATTGAAAGCGGCAATGGGAAAAGTTTACCGACTGAAATGAACGCTGGATTTGGAGCCGGGGTCAGGCAAGACCCAGGACATCATCGCAGGAGGGCACAATGCAGTATGATCTTACAGAAGAACAGGTGTTGCTACAGACAACGGTGAGGCGCCTTGCAAAGGAGAAAGTGAGCCCGGGGGCCGCCGGCCGCGATGAATCAGAAGAATTCGACTGGGGTATGGTGGAACTTCTCCGCGAAAATGGCCTCTTTGGAACTGACTTCCCCGAAATCCACGGAGGCTCCGACGCCGGAATGCTGGCTCTTTGCATGGCGATAGAAGAACTGTCCAAAGCAGACGCAGCTTGCGGCCTGCTTCTTGCCGACCAGGAACTCGGCTCCCTGCCAATACTGCTTGCAGCAAACGAGTCGCAAAAACAAAGGTATTTGCCTCAACTGGCCGAGGGAAAGCATCTTGCTGCTTTTGCCCTGACCGAACCCGCTGCAGGCTCCGATGTCGCCCAGCTACGCTGCCGAGCAAGAAAAGACGGTGCTTCCTATGTCCTCAACGGGACCAAAACCTTCATCACCAATGGAGGAGTAGCTGACATAATAACTGTTTATGCCGTGATCGATCCCGAGAAACCCACCCATAAAAATGCCGGGGTCTTTATTGTCGAAAAAGGGACCCATGGGTTTTCGATTGGCCGCAAAGAACCAAAAATGGGTATCCGTTGGTCGAACACGGTTGAACTGATTTTCGATGAGTGCAGGGTGCCGGGGGAAAACCTTCTTGCAGGAGAAGGACAGGGATTTCAGATTATGATGAAGACACTGGATTTTTCCAGGCCTGCGGTGGCTGCACAAGCCCTGGGCATTTCAGCCGGGGCCCTTGAATATGCGGTAGCATATGCAAAAGAGCGTCAGGCGTTTGGGAAACCTATTATCGAACATCAGGGCATTGCGTTCAAGCTGGCGGACATGGCAATGCGCACCGAGGCGGCAAGGCATTTGCTCTACAAAACCTGCGCCCTTTTCCAGGAACAGCCTAAGGACCTGAGCCGGCTCAGCACCGAACTTATTCGCATGAGTTCCATGTCCAAGTGTGTATGCTCCGATGTGGCCATGTGGGTGACTACCGAGGCGGTGCAGGTGCTGGGCGGCTATGGGTACAGCAGGGAATTCCCGGTGGAAAGGATGATGCGCGACGCCAAAATTACCCAGATTTACGAGGGGACCAATGAGATTCAACGTATGGTCATAGCAAGGACCCTGTAGCGCTGAGGTTAAACGCGGCGGCGCGCGGCAGGAGACAAGGGCCTCCAGGCCGGCCGCTGATGTCGTGAAGGAAGCGCTCGGGCGCACAAATGACCTGGATGCCGCTCTCATATGTAAACGGGAGCGGCATCGTATTAACTACGATTGTGGACCGCGACTGAAAAGGTTCACCTTTGTCGCGATTCTATCCATCCCGGATTTGACCACCATCTTCATCAGTCCTGATGTGGTGATTTTTCCCCTGGCTTTTCCCAGCCTGATGGAAGCATCGATAATATCCTTTGGCGTCTCGGGTTGTTCGGATTGAGGCTTTCGGACCAAAGTAAGCGAATGGGTAGGGCAGGTGGAAACACATAGTCCGCAGCCGATGCAGCGATCAACATCGAACCGCACCTTGCCGGCTTCGAGCTTCAGGGCCTCCATCTGGCAGCGGTCCACGCAGGCGCCGCAGGTTTTGCAGTTTTCAGGGTTATACGCTGCAAAAAAAGGGCTGGATGCCATTGCCGCAGGCCTGGCCTGACGCTTGAAATTTTTCAGGACCTGGCAACAGCAGCCGCAGCACAGACAGATCCAGAGAGCATCTTTGGCGTTGGCGGGCTGCATGACCAGACCGGCCTTATCGGCCCATTTGAGAATATCCAGGGTCTCCTGCAGGTCGATCTCCCGGCCCACGCCATTGCGTTTCAGATAATCCACCGCCATGCCGAATCCTAAACAACTCTCCTCACGCTTGCCACATCCCTTTCCCATCATGGTATTTTCGCGGCGGCAGATGCAGGGGCCGACGGAAAATTTCTTCTGGGCCCGGACCAGTTCTTCGGCCATCTCGTACGGCAGCACTTTTAGTTCCGGAGTCACACTGCGGCCAACAGGAATGATGCGCATTTGAGGGAACTTCCAGGCCTGTTCCGTAAGGGCCGGCAGATATTCATTCATGTCCCTTATCAGCCCTTCGTCCAGATCGTTCACATGGTACTCCCAGATCCCGACAACATACTGAACCGCCAGGTACCTTATGGGACTTGTTCCCCGTTGCAGCCTCAAAATAAGTCCCTTTTGCGCCATCTCCTCCAGACGCTTGGCGGCCTCATCCCAAGCCATCCCGGCCCTGCGCGCAACGACACGCGGTTCTTCGGGAAGCAGTGTAAGATAAAGGGCAAGCTTTGCTTCCTCCGGGGTAAAGAGCCTCCTCAGGATGCGCATTTCCACTCCGCTCTCAGTGGGTGGAAAGCCGCCGGGAAGGTTGTCCAAATGGTTCGCCAGTCTCTTGTAGATTTCCAGTTCCAAAGGGTCCACCGTTTCCAAAAGGGATGGCCGTATTATAAATTATCGTGCGGGAATCATCAAACACGGGAAGTTGCAGGAAGTGATTCAGAAGATAATCGAAATCACTACCGGATGAGAGCAATTACCCGCTGATTTTCGATAAGATGGCTGCAACTGCCGGCCGGTCCGCGGGGCCTTTGCCGATGTGATGCATTCTGACTATGCCGGAAGGATCGATGAGCACGTTCCCACCCCGCTGGCTCACATCTCCTGCCGACTTTTTGGGGAAGCGCCCGCGCGCCATCTCCTTCAAATAGGCCCGCCAGGTAGCGGGTCCCCAGATATCCCAAAAGCTCGCTTTCAGCATCCCGTATGCGTTGTATACTCTTCGGGTATCATCTACCAGGAGGGGCCAGCGCAGTCCGGTATCCTCTGCGTACATGCGGGCCAGATAGCCGGCCTCGAAAGTAACCACCACAACGCGAATATTCCTGTCCTCGAGTTCCCTCTCGTTCTGCTGCAACTGCAGCAGATGGCCCTGGCAGAGCAATCAACCCAGGTGCCGATGGAAAACCATTAGCAGCCATGCCCCCCGGTAATCCTCGATACGATGCACCCTGCCGCTGAAATCCGAAAGCTCGAATGGCACGGCAGGCCGGCCAACCAGGGTTTGAAACAATCCCTTTTCGCTCTGATTTACGGGCAATGTCATCCTCCTCGAACGTGGTTTCCGGAAGCCGACGGCTGAATCCCATCCAATGCAGCTTACTCCCTCGGGTTCGACCGATCTTGTGAACCCTCGGTCATATTGTCGCTTTGATCGTTTTTCCTTAAGAGCGCCGCAAGGATCGTGTCAAGTTTCTCGTTCAAGTGACCAACCTCTACGCCGTTCCTATGTGCCATAACAATAATCTTAACTGACACCAGGAACACTCCGGTTTCCAGAAAGAGATCGTGGGTCAGCCCTTTTATAAAGAGTGAGGCCACAAACAGCCCAAGAGTAATGAGCGCTATGATGAACGATCCGATGTCCATGTGCCTGTTCATGCTTCTGTTCCATCTATTTGCTTGGGATACCCAAAGAGCCCACCCAATTATCCAATATTCCTGTGAAACACGCAAGGAGTCACCACTCTCATCCTGTAAGTGTAAAACAAGAAGCCAGAAGCGGGAAGCGGGAAGATTTTGCTCCCTGCTCCCTGCTCCCTGCTCCCTGCTCCCTGCTCCTTGCTCCCTGCTCCTTGCCTATTGACAGTCTTTCCGTTTGCGTTATGCTCGGTGCATAAAATCACCCCGCCGGCTCCTGGCGGCCTGAGTGCGCTCCGGACGGCCGGTCATCTGGACAGCCCTCCGGTTAAGCTTTGTCATGTTCCACTGATTGGAGACAATGCGATGAACGATCGTATCGCGTCTATCAGGAAGGCGGTTGTGGATGGCAAACACGCCGAGATCGAGACAATGGTCCATGAAGCCATCGATGACAAGACCGATTTGGACGCTCTTATCAATGAAGCGCTGATAGGCGCGATGGATATTGTTGGGAAGAAGTTTGCGGCCAACGAGATATTCGTCCCGGAGATGATCGCTTCCGCTGCAACCATGAAGAAAGGACTGGCGTTGATAAAGCCGCTCTTGACGGGCAAAGGCCCTCAATCGAAGGGCGTCATTTTGATTGGGACTGTCAAAGGCGATATTCACGACATTGGAAAGAACCTTGTCACAATGATGCTGGAAGGGGCTGGATTCAGCGTACACGACCTGGGGGTCAACCTTAGCGTCGAAAAGCTTATTTCGAAAGTGGAAAGACTAAAGCCGGACATTCTCGCTCTTTCTGCCCTGCTTTCCACCACGATGCCTGAAATGGGAAAGGTCATCAAGGCCCTTGAAAACAGGGGGCTACGCAAGAGTGTCAAGGTCATGGTAGGAGGCGCCCCGGTGGATTCGGAATTTGCCGATAAAATAGGGGCAGACGGATACGCAAAGGACGCCGGGGAAGCTGTCCAACTGGCAAAAAAATTCCTGCATCTGAACTGAAGCAAAGATGGCCGCCGAATAATGTGCGCACAAAGGCTTTTTATAGGTTTCTTCGGGTTTATTATCTTTTTTATTGCCTATCTCAGTAGGTTTTTCGTCAAATGGAAATCACGAGCGAGATTTTCGAGGTGGGCGGCAGGCATCTTACCGCGCCGCAAGATGCAGCTATATACCTCATAAAGTTCGGGGAGCAATCCGCCCTGGTGGATGCTGGATGCGGCCTGGCAACCGAGAAGCTTTTCGCTAACATCAGGAAGTGCGGGGCCGATCCGCAGCAGATAAAATACCTGCTTATCACGCACTGCCATTATGATCACACTGGCGGCGCAGCCGAATTGAAACGGCGCATCGGACTCGATATCGTAGCACATGAACTGGATGCGCCCTTTCTTGAATCCGGCGACAACCGTGTGACGGCGGCAAACTGGTACGGAGCAGAGCTAAAGCCTTTCCGGGTGGACAGAAAACTTGCAGGTTCGGGCGATGCGATCATGCTCGGCGGCAGGAAAATCGAGGTTGTCCATGCACCCGGGCACTCGCCGGGCTCGGTTGTGTACCTAACCGAATCGGACGCACTTAAAGTCCTGTTCGCCCAGGACGTACACGGCCCGCTCGATCTAAGCTTTCATTCCAGCATCAAGGATTACGGCAAGAGTCTCAACATGCTGCTCGAAATCGGGGCCGATATCCTCTGCGAAGGCCACTACGGGGTATATAGGGGCAAAGCCGAGGTGGCAGGATTCATCCGGCAGTTTATTAAAGCATAGGGCTGCGCAGACGCTGCCGCCTCCGGGGGTGGGGGAACCGCCGGCCACCCCCTGTCTACATAGTCTTCGACCGACAGGCCGGTCAATCGCATGCGTCCACCTGGACGAATGGCAGCATCAATCTGTGTTTACCCTGGCCGTAAGAATTCGTGTAATCCCGAAATAGCTGCATGATTCTACGGGTATGCTCACCAACACGGCCATTTCCGATTTGCAGATCGTTTACCTTCACAATCGGCATTACTTCCTTGTTGGAAGCGGTTATAAACGCTTCTTCCATGTCGTATAATTCGGAGCTGTCGATGTCCCTGGTTTCCACGCCGTAGAAGTCTTTTGCAAGCTCGAATATGACGCTGCGGGTTATACCGGGCAAGATGTCCCGATGGGAAGTGACGAGCCTGTTGTTCTTAAAAAAGAAAAAATTACTGGTGCAGCCTTCCAGAATACGGTTATTGCGATCCACGTACACCGCCTCGACGGCTTTCTGCTTCTTCGCCTGTTGTACCGCATGCACGGCCGATAAATAACATGTGCTCTTGGCGGAGGGTAAAAATCTTTCCACGCCGACGGTGATTATCTTTGCACCGTCTGCATACAACCCCGGCGCCAGCTCATGCTTCGGCGTCACCATCACCATCAGGATGCCCCGGCCCTCTGGGGTTAGACCATCGGAACTGATTCCGCCGGTATACACAATACGGATGCCTGATTCCAGATGATGGCGGTTTCTCTTGACCGTCTCCTGGACGATCTCACAGATTTCAGAGTTCGTGTGGTGCATTTGAAGGCCGATGCATCTTGCCGAATTTGCGAGCCTTTCTACGTGCTCTTCCAAATGAAAGGGTCGTTTGTTGTATGTGATAAGAAAGTCAAATACCCCGAAACTTCGTAGTACGACAATGTCTCTTGCGCTGATAAGCGATTTGTCATCGCTTACAAACTTCCCGTCAATGTAATAGGTATCCATGTTGCTATGATATCCAAAGTACCTGGTTTTTTTGTGAGATAAAGAATTTTCAACCCGCACTCATCCATTATATTTCGGAAACCACGCCGTCGGCGGGGAAGAAATCAAGGAGAGCGACGTTATCATGTGAGGGTAATTATTACCATACTCAATAATCAATATGAGAATAAATACACTCTGTTTTGGAGCAAAATACGGCGAATTACTACTGCTCTATTCTTCGAAAATCCATTATTTTCCATTACGTGACTTAAAATTGCTGAAAATCCGCCCGAGGCGTTCTACGAAATTGGACGGTCAATTTTTTCGAGAAGATCTCAGCCTGTTCGGAAGCGCGGTACTTGCCTACTCTGAAAGGAGGGACCGGAAATATGGCCAGGATTCTGATTGTCGACGACGATAAAGTGCTGCTCTCGGTCATGAGCGAATATTTGCGCGCTTATGGTTTTGAATTAGAAATTGCATACAGTGTGTCTCAGGCCCGGCATTACCTGGAACGCTCGGCATGCGACGCGATCCTTTCGGATTTCAACATGCCCGGCGAATCAGGGCTCGATCTCCTGGACCATGTCTCCAACCGCTATCCGGGACTGCCCTTTATCATGATGACCGGGTGCAGTACCCCCCTGCTCAAAGATACAGCCATTAAAATGGGGATCAGCGGATACGTTGTAAAGCCGTTTCGATTTACAGACTTGGTTGGCACCCTCCAGACTATTCTGGATTTCTCAAATCGCGGGCAACAAGCGCTGGCCGCAACAGCCTAGCGCCGAACAGGGAAGCCCGTTTGCATTCCGTCAATTTCCCCCGCCGCGGTTGTTGTGAAAGGTTGCTGCCTGCATGTGGTTCGAGACTTGGATCACACGGCAGGGTCCAGACTGGCTTTTACGAGCATGTTAACGAAGTTTTCGCCACCGAAGAGGCCAATAATGCCTTCGGAACACTTTTAATCGCTTCGATGATCGTATCTTTCCGCTTTACCCTGCCCTCATGGATCCACCGGCGCATATCGGAGCAGAACTGCGCATGCTCGTCCATGAGATCGACACTGGTCCCCCCAAAGTCAATCTCCTGTGGGTCGCCAATCCTCGTATCGAAAAAACATCGTCTACACCGAGAATAAGATAATCTTCCTCTACCTGATTAACTTTACAAAAATTGACTAAACCATACTATTTCGGTATAATATAGTGATTATGTTGATTCAGCAAGTGTTGCAGCAAATGGAAAAATCTATGCAAGGCGCCTCCCAAAAGTGGGCGAAAAATGTTTAACTTCCTGGATCGAAGAATTATCGTGTCTCAAGCGTCAAGGGATCTAATGTCTAACAAGGAGTACATACATGACGACAGTTCTGGAATTCACACCGGACCAAGCCACTTCACTGGTTGGAGAGGTGATGGCTCGGTCGGGGCAAAACCTAAATGCTTGTTATCAATGCCGGCGCTGCGCATCGGGGTGTCCGGTAGGCGAAGAGACCGGTTACCTAACCCCCGATCGCCTTATTCGGATGATCGTTCTCGGCAAAAGGGAAGCGGCCCTCGATAACCCTCTGGTTTGGAAGTGTGTTTCGTGCTTTACCTGCGGCACCCGATGTCCCAACGACATCATGACTTCCAGGATCGTCGACACTCTGAAGAAAATGGCCAAGGAGGCCCACGTTCCACCGTCATCTCCCAAGGTGGCCGCCTTTCACGATAGTTTTGTCGCCGCCTCCACACGCCTGGGTAGGTTGAATGAACTTGAGTTCATGGGGCGTTACATATTGAAGACTACCTTAGGAGGTCTGGTGAAGCTCAAGTTCAGAGAAGTAATCGAGACGCACAAAAGTCAAGCCGGATTGGGTGTGACCATGCTGCGCAAGGGGAGAATGCACTTTCGCATCCAGAAGATCAAGGGCAAACAAGAATTCAGGCGGCTAATCAAGAAGGGCAGAGAGCGGGCTATGGGTCTCTCAGAGTCCCCGGCATCGCAGGAGTAGAACATGGAGCTAGCTTATTACCCCGGTTGCTCGCTGAAATCATCCAGTGAGATTTACCATGCGCAGTGTAAACGGGTGCTCTCGGCCATCGGGATCAACCTGCACGAACTCGATGACTGGAACTGCTGTGGAGCCACCTCAGCGAGCAAAGTGGACGATTTTATCGCCGTCGCTATGCCGGCACGCAATTTAGGAATCGCTGATGCATCAGAATACACCGAGTTGGTCATTCCTTGCTCCGCCTGCTACAGTCGAATGCTTGTGGCCCAGAAGATACTTGAGTTCGACCGGAGCCTTTTGGACGAGATCAATGCGGAGTTGTCCAACAAAGTCATTGGAAGGATAAAGATCCTGAGCATTTTGGAGGCCATCCAGCCTGTGCTAAATTCCGCAGACTTCGTCAAAAGGGTCACCAGGAAGCTCGAAGGCCTGAAGCCCGCCTGCTATTACGGGTGTATGCAGACACGCTTTTCGTATGGAGTGCCGGTGCTGGACGATGTGGAGAATCCGCAGGGCATGGAGACCATCCTGGAGAGCCTGGGCGCAGCCCCTTTGGACTGGAGCTATAAGACAGACTGCTGCGGGGCCTCTGCAGCGGTAAATGAAAATGATACCTCTATCCTGCTAATGTCCAAGATCATGAAGGACGCCATTGCCCGGCAGGCCAACTGTTTTGTGACAACCTGCCCCATGTGTCAGCTCAACTTGGACGCATATCAGGAGAAGGTAAGAGCCAAATATGGCATTGCCCAAAGCATGCCCGTTTATTTCATAACCGAACTTGTCGGCGTCGCCGTTGGGCTGCCGCTCGAAGATCTGGGGTTGGAACGGCATTTCGTGGATGCCATGGAATTGCTAAAGGAGTTGAATCTAAATGAGTAAGCGATCCTCTGCAGGCAAGCGGAAGCGCGGGTCGGTGGTAATAGTTGGCGCGGGCATCGGCGGAATTCAGGCGGCCCTCGATCTGGCCGAGAGCGGTTACAAAGTACACGTGGTCACAAAGGAATCGTCCATAGGCGGCACCATGGTCCAGTTGGACAAGACCTTCCCCACCGGAGACTGCTCCATGTGCATGATCTCACCCAAACTGGTGCAGGTAGGCCGCCACCCGGATATCAATGTCGTTTGTCTCGCTGAGGTGATCTCTGTTGACGGGGAAGCCGGAGATTTTTCGGTGAAGGTGAAGCAGCAGCCCCGCTACGTGGATGTTGACAAGTGCACGGGCTGCGGCATGTGCGAGGAGAAATGTCCAAAGAAGGTAATCAGCGAATACGAGCAGGGTCTGACAGTTCGCAAGGCCATCTATTCCTTGTTTCCTCAGGCATATCCAAACACCAGGGTTATAGATCGAGACAACTGCATTTATTTCCAGAAAGGCAAGTGCAGAATCTGTGAAAAAATCTGCCCGGCCAAGGCCGTCAATTTCAAAGATACCGAGAAAGAGATAGATCTACATACTGGGGCCATAATCCTCTCTCCCGGCCTCAAACGATACGATGCAAAGGTGCGGGGCGAACTAGGTTTCGGCCGCTGGCCCAACGTGGTGAGTTCCATCCAGTTTGAACGCATCCTCTCCGCCTCGGGACCTTACAAGGGAGTCATCCAGCGCCCCGGGGACGGTCAACACCCCCACAAGATCGCCTGGATCCAGTGCGTCGGCTCCCGCGATCCCCATAATGCAAATCCCTGGTGCTCCTCTGTGTGCTGCATGTACGCTACGAAGCAGGCGACTATCGCCAAAGAGCACGATCCGAACGTTGATGCCACTATCTTTTATATGGAGATGAGGGCCTTCGGCAAGGATTTCGACAGGTACGTAGCAAAGGCCCGGGACGAGTACGGGGTCCGTTACAGACGCGCCATGGTTTCAACGATAAGGGGAGAACCCGGGACGGAAAACCTGATCCTGAGATACTCTCAGGAAGATCAGGTGCTTGTAGACGAGACCTTCGACATGGTGGTCCTCTCTATCGGACTTCAACCGCACGACGATGCTGCAGCAATGGCTGAGATCTTCGGCATCGACACTACGCAATACCTGTTCCCCAAGACGTCCGAATCTGCGCCGGTAGACTCTTCTCGACCGGGCATCTATGTAACCGGCATCTACCAGGGCCCCAAGGATATCCCTGAGACCGTTGTCCAGGGGAGCGCTGTGGCAGGCAGAGCCATGGCCTTTCTGGGAGAGGCCCGGCGTACGGAGACATCGGTCAAAGAGTTGCCTCCGGAGCGCGATGTGTCGGGAGAAGAGCCAAGGATAGGCCTGTTCGTCTGCCACTGCGGCGTCAACATCGCTCAAACTGTAGACGTGGATGGCGTCGTTAATGCTTGCAAGGACCTCCCCAATGTGGCCCATGCCGAGAATATGCTCTACGCCTGCTCTCAGGATAATCAGGAGAGATTGAAAAGCCTTGTGAGGGATAAGAACCTCAACCGGGTGCTGGTGGCCTCCTGTACTCCTCGAACCCATTCGCCCCTCTTTCAGGAGACCATCCGGGATGCCGGCCTGAATAAGTACCTTTTCGAACTGGCCGACATCAGGGAACAGTGCTCCTGGTGTCACATGGGACAGAACGAAAAAGCCACTGAGAAAGCCATACAGCTCGTCAAGATGAACCTGGCGAAAGTCACTAACCTTAAACCGGTGGATACGGAATCGGTGGGGGTGACGCCCGTGGCGCTCGTCATAGGGGGCGGCATTGCGGGAATGACAGTGGCCGTCGCCATTGCCGACCAGGGCTACCAGACCCATCTTGTGGAGAGAGAGGATTCGCTCGGAGGTCTTATCAAAGGCCTGCTAAGGACTGCCGGCATAAGCGACGTTCAGGGCTTACTCAAGGATCGGATCGCTCTAGTCCAGGCACACCCCAAGATAACTGTCCACACCGGCGTGGAAGTGAAGAGCACGGACGGTTTTGTAGGCAATTTCAGGACAATGCTCTCAGATGGAACTCAGTTCGAACATGGTGTGGTTATTGTCGCTATCGGTGGAAAAGAATATCTCCCCACCGAATATCTCTACGGAGAAAACGACCGGGTTTTGACTCAGAGGGAACTCGAGCATCGCCTGGAGGACGGCCGGGTTCTCTCGGGCGAGAGCTACGTGATGATCCAATGCGTTGGGTCACGCGAAGAACCCCACAATTATTGCTCCGGGATCTGCTGCCAGGATGCCGTCAAGAACGCCATTGCAATCAAGGAGCGAGACCCCAACAGCCCGGTCATCATACTTTACAGGGACATGCGGACCTATGGCCTGAGAGAAGTTTACTACAAGAAAGCGAGGGACCTTGGGGTTCTCTTTATCCACTACGAACCGGAGAAAAAACCTAAGGTCGTGGCGGCGGGACAGAAATTCCTTGTCAATGCGTTCGATGCCATATTGGGTGAAGAAGTCGCCTTTGAGACCGACTATTTGGTATTGAGCACCGGCTTAAGGCCTCACCCCGACGCCGGCAGTATTGGCAGTATATACAAGCTGGCCTTGAATCAGGATGGTTACTTTCTGGAGGCCCACGTCAAACTGCGCCCCGTTGACTTCCCCTCCGAAGGAATCTTCCTCTGCGGGTTGGCGCATGCGCCGAAAAACCTGGATGAAACAATAGGCCAGGCATTGGCCGCCGCCGGCCGTGCAGGAGTTGTCCTCTCACACGAGCATCTGGGAGCTTCCGGCATAATTTCCAAACACAACAGGGACATATGCATGTCGTGCCTGACCTGCCTCAGGCTCTGCCCGTTCGATTCTCCATACATCGGCCAGGACGGTAAGATCGGTCACAATGAGGTGAAGTGCACGGGGTGCGGCATCTGCGCCAGCGTCTGTCCGGCCAAGGCGTTTCAGGTAAACTATTTTCGAGATGATCAGATCGTACCCATGATTGATGCCCTGACAGAGGGTATGTGAAGTGATTTGGAACATTTCAAAGGAGATGATCAGCGCATGTTCGAACACCATGCAATTGCGGCCAATGAGGCCGTTAACATAGAAAGGGTACAGGAAACCCCGCCGGGCTGGGAGCCGAATATTCTGGCCTTTGCTTGCCATTATTGTGCCTTTGCGGCAGCAGATCTGGCTGGTGTGATGAGGCTTTCTTACCCGACAAGTGTAAAGGTAATTCGGCTTCCCTGCACGGGGAAACTGGATCCTTATTATGTGCTTCGAGCCCTGGAGCGGGGGGTCGATGGCGTTTTTGTGGCCGGGTGACTTCCGGGGCAGTGTCATTTCCTGGAAGGAAATTCAAACGCCAAAAAGAGAATCCAATACCTTAAAGCCCTTGTTCCCGAGGTGGGAATCAGTCCGGAACGCATCGAGATGTATAACCTCTCCGCTGCCGAAGGACCAAGATGGGCGAAAATATGTACGGAATTTACTGAGAGAATCAGGCAACTCGGTCCATCTCCCATCTGGCTGGCGGACCACAAGCGGGCCGGGAAGGAGTAATGTCGCATGATTGTCGGCAAACAGAAACCACTTGAAGAAATTTGGAACATGGTCGAAGGGTACCGGAAGATTCTTGTCTTCGGCTGCAACACCTGTGTTGCGGTCTGTCATGAGGGTGGGAACAAGGAGGCCGAAATCCTCGGGTCCCTTCTGCGCATGAAGGCCAAACAAGAGGGAGTGGATATAGAGATCAAGACTGGTGGAATCGAGCGGCAGTGCGAACACGAGTACTTTGAAAAGGCCGTCGAAGACATCGAAGGAGCTGACGCAATCCTCTCCATAGCATGCGGCGCCGGGGTGCAGTTCCTGGGTGAAAAGTTTCCCGGCAAAACGGCCCTGCCCGGTCTTAATACGACCTTCATCGGGGTTGTGGACGCCCCTGGAGAATTCAGCGAGCGCTGCATAATGTGCGGAGACTGCATTCTTCACCTCACAGGCGGCATATGCCCCATCACCCGCTGTTCGAAGTCTCTCATGAATGGCCCCTGCGGAGGCAGCAACAAGGGTAGCTGTGAGATCAGCCCCGATGTTCCCTGTGCATGGCACCTGATCCATGACCGTCTCAAGTCCCAAGGGCACATAGGTCTCATCCAGGCCTATATCCCTGCCAAGAACTGGACCACTTCAAGGGATGGCGGGCCGCGCAAGCAGGTGAGAGAAGATATGAGAATGGAGAAGGAAACTGTCGCAGGCTAGGCGGCGTGATCCGAGCAGAGTCACTTTTATTCGTGGTTAGTCAGGGAGGAAGTCGAGGTATGAGTGTGTTGAGGTCCGGAAGCAATTTGGAAAAGGTTCTCAAAGCGGGGCATTTTGCCTTGACCGGAGAGTGCGGCCCCCCTAAGGGAGCCAATGTTGAGCATCTTAAGGAAAAAGGGACCCATCTGGTAGGGATAGTCGACTGCGTAAATGTTACGGACAATCAGACGGCAGTCGTGCGTATGTCAAGTTGGGCGGCCTCATTGATCCTGATGCAGATAGGGCTCGAGCCCAATTTTCAGATGGTCTGCCGGGATCGCAACCGTCTGGCCATGCAAGGCGACATCTTGGGTGTTTACTCCCATGGAGTCCGGAATATGCTCTGCCTCTCGGGGGATCATCAAAAATTCGGGAACCACCCGGAGTCGAAGAATGTCTTCGACTTGGATTCCATGCAATTGATCCATCTGGTCAAGACAATGAGGGATGACGGAAAGTTCCTCAATGGTGAGGACATCGATGAGAGGCCGAAGCTTTTCATTGGTGCAGCCGCCAACCCGTTCGCCGAACCCTGTGAATTCAGAGTCCATCGTCTGGCCAAAAAAATTGCAGCAGGGGCTGATTTCATCCAGACTCAGTGCATCTACAACATGGAAAGATTCCGGGAATTCATGAAACAGGCCGTAGATATGGGCCTTCATGAAAAATGTTACATTCTGGCCGGTCTGACGCCAATGAAGAACCTCGGCATGGCGCGATACATGGCCAAATCTGTCCCCGGCATGGATGTGCCTGATTCCCTTATCAAGAGACTTGAGGGGGCAGGCAAAGGGAAGGTTGCAGAGGAGGGGATCAAAATAACCCTTGAGCAGATTGAGGAATTCAAGGAAATGGAGGGCATTGCAGGCATCCACCTCATGGCTATTGAATGGGAACACAGGGTCCCAGAGATCGCCGAACGGGCCGGCCTGCTGCCAAGACCCCAGGTTTAACGATCTCTAATGTGCCCCTGCCGGCGTCCCACCAGCCTGATGACATGGCCGCAAGGCGGTGGTAAATTTGATAGCGCCGATCCCCAGAGCGTCTTCGTCAAGCCCCAAAGCCATTCCGATTAGTTGGACATACGCAAGAGAAGGTACATCGAAGTCCATCACGGAATCGAAGCTAAGGGCCATTTTGGTCCTTTCGAACTTGAAGCGCGGCAAAACAACCTGATGCACGCTTTCATACTCGAAGGTGAGGCTCTCCCTCGTCCTTTCGAACTGGAGGTAACAACACGGGCATGCTGTGCAGATGAGGTCGGCTTTAGCCTGCCTGGCGCTCGCTAGCTTCTTTTTCGCCAACAACTGGGAAGTAGTATCGTTAATGCCTATCAAAGGCGCGCCGCAGCACTCGAGCTTCTCTGACCATGGAACAGTCACCGCCCCCGTTGCCTCTACGAGCTGATCAAATCTGCTGGGAGAAAAAGGACTGTCAAACCCGACAACATCGCTTGGCCGCAGAAGCTTACAGCCATAATGCGTAGCTACCCTCAGGCCGCGCTGGCTCCCGTCGAGCCTCGCCTTTAGGTTTGGAATTCCCGGATTGGCCAGCAGGACTTCAATCAGGTGCTTGACCGTGCTTTTTCCCTTATAGGCCAACCCCTCCCTTTTTAGAGCGTTGTTGACATAATCGCTCATCGAAACGTCATGTTTGAGGATGCTTTCGACTTGCTTGGTTGTGCCATAGCAACATCCACAAGTCGTAACCAGATCGGCGCCGTTTTTTTCGGCCAGCGCCAGATTTCTTCCCGACAGGAGGATAAAAGCCTGGAAGTCGATCCCCTTGTATGGGTATCCGCAGCAATTGAACTCGGTGCCATCCTCGATTTGCACTCCCAGTTTGTTGACAACGAGTCTGGCCGCAATCTGGGCGTGGTCCACGAAAGCGGAGGCTACACAACAGGGGAAGAAAACTAAGCTCATAAAGTCTCCAGCGTTTTTTGAAAGATGTTTCTGGACGTGCGCGAAATGGCCACATTTCTGAGCGCAAAGATCAGATCTGTGGCGGGCACGCCCATTGGGCAGAATTCCTGGCATTTGTAACACCCGAGGCATTCCCAGAGCATTTTGGAACTGAATACAACGTCCCACAATCTCAGCTTCACAGCCTGCATCAACTGATGCGGCAGGAGGTCGAGATCGGCACTCGGATGTTCGTGGGTCCTGACTATCGGACAAGCGTTGGTGCAGGTCGCGCACATGAAACAGCCGGCGCAGGCATTCTGTCCGAGGTGTATTCCCGGCGCATCGAGCACCCTTGCTTCTTCAGGCGCGTAAACGCCCTTGGACTGACGTCTGCTCTCAAACTCGTCGGCTATTGCCTTGCGCGCCTGACTTATCGGCCTGCTGTAGCAGGTGATTTCAATATCATCCTTTCTCATTCCCCGGTATATCGACAGGGGAGAGAGCACAAGTAAATTCGGAATACCCCTGCCAACCAGCGTTTCCCGCACGCTGAACCACAGGTCTTGCAAGTTGATTCCCACCGGGCATACCAGAGTACATTGTTTGCAATTGGTACAAAGATTCAATCCGTCCTGGATGACCAGTGAGTCTCGAACACTCAGCTCCTGCCCGCTGGCAAGCAGCTTTAATGAGGCGAACCTCTCGGAAGGAAGAATGTTCGCGTTTGGCATTATCCTGTGAATAAACGCCATTGAGCAGTTACGTGTACACACACCACAGTGCGTACAGGCATCGAGTTCCAGGATCTGCTTTGTCATAATGTTTGCGGGGTTCGAGCGGGACCTGTCCATCACGGCGTTGGCCAGCAAGCAGATCGGGCTCGTAAACAGATGGAACACCTTGCTGAAAGGAAGGTAGGCGAGGCCAAACAAACATAAGAAGAAATGAATGTAGTATAACGTAGACCTCACTCCGTCGCCATCCAGGTAGACCGCCACCGGAGTTATCAATCTTGAAACGCCATAATCCATGAAAGCCCATCGAGCAGGCGAATGGCACTGTGCGCAGTTAAGCGAATGAACAACATTGCCTTCAGCGAGGCTTTCAGGGCCAAAAGGCCTGGCAGGCCAGCGTGAAACGACCCCGTAGTTTTCTACCCAGTAAGCTTCCAGTGATTTTAGTGAAGCTTCGTCCTCACCTGTCGCATATTCATCGGCCATCTCCCGAAAGACTGAAATCGACGTGATTTTCACACTTTCCAATGCAATACCCGAAAGCATGATCGCAGCGAAGATAGCGAGAGTATAGACGTCCATAAAGCTTGTGGGAGGACGGGCCGGGTCACGGCGGATGAAACGGTTGAAAAGCGCCATCCCCAATCCGATGAATACCATCACTCCGAAAAAGTTCCTCAAGAAGAGGAATGGGTTGAGGGTGCTATAGTAATTTGAAAAGATCAGGGGGTTCAGATAGCGGCCAAGGGCGTGCATGAGCAGGAGCATGGTGAACCCGCCAAGGATCAGAAAGTGGGTCGCCCACTTAAAAGGAACCACGCGCAGCAGCCTTGCCTGAAAGAGCACGTTAAGAAAAAAGGCCTTAAGAATAGTCAGAAACTGCCGGCTCCACAAGGTTTGCCACATGCCTCTCGCCGCTGCAAAGACCCTCGATTGAACTGTGAACTTCGCTGAGCCAAGTGAGTAGCGGAACCAGGTCGAGACCTTGTAAGCGATACCAGCGCAGCAGATTAGAAGCGCGATGTAGACCAGGGCGGCTTTAGGCATTAGAGCTCCTGCCTTTCAAGAAAACAGCTCAATGTTCACTGCTCGTCTGGAGACAAATCTTGGGATCAACACGGTGCACAACATAGACCAAACTTTGTGCCTGCACGCACAAGATTGGCCAATAGCACAAATATCCAATTATTTCAAAGTATCATTGAAAAAAGAGAAAAGGCGGCGTAGTGGTTAAGGTAATGATTCACAGCGCCGCCGTATGTGTCTTCATACGATTAAATCACGTGATGAAGACCACGAACAAAGCAAGGAAAAGGAACTACGCTCCGTATAATCTCATTCATACGATAAAATCCCGATCTCATACGATCACATGAGGTTGACCCGGATGCGGGTCAGGGCGGTCTGAATTTCGAGATATCTTGTATTGTATAATATGCTACTGCTCTAACCACGTTCAGCATGGCAAACCTTCGAGCCGAGGCGCCTTTTACGCATACACGAGGATTATACGCGAGGTGGGCAAGCAGCCATGGGTTCGCAGAATACGACTTACCACAAAAATGAGATTATAGTTCTTACTGCGAGCCTCCTGCAAAGGATTTCCGCTCATGCAATTTCCAAAAAACTCACACTATGGCTTATTACTGCGGCCGGACCAATTCCCTGCTGTAATAAAAACAGCCGTCGCGGGTGATCCACCGGCCGTCGATGCGCTCGTTGATCCAGCCGCTCTCCTTCTTGCCGCCGAAAGCAGCACGAAGCGGGGAAAGAATATAATCGGGATTGTCATAAACCATTCCGTAATTTTCTCCAAAGAGTCTGAGATAATCCCTGGTGGCTGAGCCGAAGAAGGAAAGAACAAAGCCGTACCTGGTCGCTATAAGCTCATGAACGGCCACCTCCGGATCCTCGAAGGGCTTAAGCACAAGAAAAGGCCCAAACAGCTCCAGGTCCGGGATCGTCCAGTCGCTTTCAGCTTCGAGAATGACCGGGTGGACAGTCTCGGAATTTACTTTGCCGCAAAGCAATCGGGCCTCGGAACAACTCTGGATAGCCCTCTCGAGACTCAGCCGGGTCCGCTGTACTCGAATCGGGCCGATATCGGTGTCAGGGTCCAGAGGGTCTCCTACGCGCAGTTGCGCTGTCATCTCCAGTACTCTGTCACGTACAGCATCGTATAGGGACCTGTGAATAAGGGCCTTCTTGATTGTTGTGCAGTACTGGCCGCCGTTGACGAAGGCGCGGCGGGCAATGAAGCGGCTAGCTTTTTCGACCTCCGCGTCCTGAAAAACAACCGCTGCAGGCATTCCGCCCGGGCCCGCGAAAAATACCTTGTCGAAGGCCTCGCGGCGCCCGCGATACGCCTGTCCCACCTCGGACCCCCCGGACATGAAAAGGACCCTCACAGTATGGTCCTGAACGCATTGCTCTCCGAACTCGCGATTGTTCATTCCGACAACGGGGTCAAGGGCGCGAACAGGTTTACAGATTTCTGCCATAACACCGGCCACACGGGGAGTATGAGAAGAAAAACTGAAGCGCAGGCGATTGCCCGTAATCATGGCGGCGCCTCCAAGACGACCCAGCATAACGGCATGCCCGTCGTAAGGGAAAATAGCCGCAACTACGCCATACGGCCTCTTGTTTTCAATCCAGGGGATTTCATCTTCCATGCTGCGAAGGTAACCCACTGCCAAATCCACCTCCATCCCGGTTACGCTTACCGGAAACCCGGCATCGGCAGCAGCGGCGACTTGAAGGTCGGATTTTCTATTTTCCAGACGCTGCGCTATCTCCAAAATCTGTTCGAAACGGCCTTCGGCCTCTTTCATCCCATTTCCTCCATTGCATCAGACTGTACCTTTTCCATCACAGACCGGGCATTTCATTTCCTTTTTCCCCCCGCACACGGAACACTTCTCTTTGGCCGGTCCCGAGAGCCAGGGCGGGGATACATTCCCTTTTTTGCAAGTAATGCAATAAATTACCCCCCTACCTCTGCACATCTCACACAACATACATTCGCCTTTTCAAACGACTGGAATCTTTGCCCGATCAAATTCACGGCTTTATCACTTCAGCCCATTATACCAATTCAAACTCAAATCGTCACTTTGCTCGTAAGATAGACTTATACAACACCCTTAAAATTGCAATGCGTATAAGAATGATTATCTAAAAAGAATATGGATCGGCCGGTCTCCGGCAGAAGGAGGATAAATATGAGCGATGTACATGACAGCAATTGTTATTTCGACGGCAAAAGAACTGTTTCAGGGGAGATTATCTGCCTTTCCCAATTCTGCATGATCTGTCAAGACGGAAAGTGGGAGGAATTCAGCAGGCTCACAGTGCTTTAGCCGGTGTCATCCGTAAACCCCGGATGGGCCAAGATTGGTCCCGCTTTGCGCGAGATCGGAGCGGGAGACGTGCAGTTTAGAAATTTTTCCTGCTGTCCAGAAGCAAGGTTACCGGCCCGTCGTTTATAAGAAAGACTTCCATCATTTCCTGGAAGCGCCCGGTGCCCACTTTCGCAGTATATTTGAGAAGCTCTTGTACGTAAGTTTCATAGAGAACCTGGGCGACATCGGGCTGGGCAGCCGAAGCGTAGGAAGGTCTCCTGCCTTTGCGGCAGTCGCCATACAGGGTGAACTGCGATACGACGAGTATCTCCCCTTCAATGCCCAGAACCGAGAGACTCATCTTGTCCGTTTCGTCGGGAAATATTCGAAGATAAACGGTCTTTTCGGCAAGATAGCGGGCGTCCTCCTCAGAGTCTTCGCTGCTGATCCCGAGCAGGACGAGGGCGCCCCTGCCGATTCGCGCAATTTCCACACCCCCTGTCTTGACGCTCGCCTCCAGGACACGCTGGATTACCGCTCTCATCTACTCCAGCTCCGGCAACGGACCGGCTGCCCCATCGATACCCTCTCCCATCGAGGCTTCAGGCCGCCAGTAGTAATTGAACAATTCAGTGAAGTCGATGCCGCCGGACTCCTCATTGCTATACTCCCGGTATATTTTAGTCCTGCCGTCCTGAAGGTGCTGGGACCGAATGCCGTGCCTGATTGAAAGCGAGGCTTCGATAAAGGCCGCAAGCTTGTCGCAGGACCGGATTACTTCGCCATCAACCGGGGAGAAGCGCTCATGGTTGTAGCGCTCCATCTGTGGTCCGGGAATATCTTTCCTGACCGTATCACCCTCCATTATCCTGTTTGAGAATTCGTCCTGGATAAAATAGACCACCTCGTTGCGAATCGAGGAAGGAAGAAGCGGCAGGATGCGCTCCTCAAACTGCATTCTCTCATAATCTTTTATTATTTCTTCCAGGCCCTCAACCGAAGTTTTCACAGGCGAGACTATGTCTCGGGTCAGCACCTCGGGCAGATCATGGAAAAGTCCACTGAAAAAATTGTTGTAGGCGCGTTTACGGCAGGCGCCCATTTCTAGCGAACAAAAATAGGACATCATGGCCACTATCAGCATGTGTCCCAGGACTGAGGTTTTGGGAACGCGGGGCGAATGCGCCCACCTCTGCTGAAATCGAAGCTGTGCGCAAAGATCTATAAAGCCAAAGGATTTCTTTCGCAGTGAGAGTTTCTGCACGCCGATAAGGTCATAGTGGTCTTCTATCTGGTTTTCGATTTCCTCTTTCGTTTTGTCGATTCCATAGACAAATGGGGCTATGTTGTAAATAATTTGAAACTCCCAGTTGGTCGCAAGATAATGGGCTGCTTTAAGAATCCTTTTTTCAAACCTGGCGTAATTGCTGTCAAAAAGATATTTTCTGAAATTTTCTGCGAAATCGCCCCCAAGACCTTTGATATCTTCATCTATCTTCTGGAGCACCAGGGTATTGATTTCCTGCCCTTTTTTGCTCATCAGCTTGTGAAAAACCGGGGCCTTGATGTCGGTCAGTATGACGCGGGGGAAAAATTCAAAAATCCCGCCTTCGATCAGTTTCAGCCAGTCGATCTCTGCGTGGCCTTCGGATTCTTCGAGCTTTCCGAGCACGTAGGCTACAATCATTTTATGCGCCTGTTTGTCCAGTTCGGTGAACTCAACCGGGCGAACGTGATCGTTCCACCTCTGGATGCTGGCCGCTTCATAAATCCTGTCAAGTAGACCTTTTGTGATCATGAACTTCCCCTCTTTCGGCTACTTATATCATTGTATATTCAATTGTGATAGCCTCTTTAGGTGTACGAACAAGTAGCTCGACTCCAACCGGAAACTCCGGATAAAAGACTGGCAGTTTCCGATTCGGAAAGGAGGGATTTTTCGTCTTGGCTAGGAAATCGAAGGGTTGCGCGGAGGCGTACATAAAAGTACGCCGCACAAGAAACCCTGAAGATTGACAACGCCAGGGCGGAAAAGCACCCTTTCTCGGACGGAAACTAGCTCGACCCGACCAAAGGAGCGCCCGTTGAAATCACGAAGAAGCGGTATCCTGATGCATGTTACCTCACTGCCTTCCGAATTCGGCATAGGAGACCTGGGGAGGGAAGCTTACGCTTTCGCCGATTTTCTTGCGGATTCCAGCCAGACCCTATGGCAGGTGCTTCCTTTCAATCCCTCTACCCCCGCCTGCGGAAGCTCTCCATACTGCAGTTTTTCGGCCTTCGCGGGAAATCCGCTTCTCATCGCCCCGGACCTGCTGGTCAAGGGTGGATATATTTCATGGAACGACCTTAGCTTTGCCCCTTCTTTCGATTCGGCCAAAGTCGATTACGAGAAGGCAGCCGCGTTCAAGGGCCGAGTCCTGGAAATGGCTTATGAAAAATTCCGGCAATTGCCCGATGAAGGATGCAGGTATGAGAATTTCGTAAATGCAAACGTCCACTGGCTTGACGACTACACCCTTTTCATTGCTCTCAAGGAGCACTTCTCGGGCGCTCCCTGGAACGAATGGCCACGGGAAATCAGGGACAGGACACAACCTGCGCTCAATGAATGGACGGAAACACTCGCCGACAGCATCAAGCGGGAAAAATTCAATCAATTCCTTTTTTTCAGCCAATGGTCGGCACTGAAGAGCTACTGCAACCAAAAGCAAATCCGGGTAATAGGCGACATCCCGATTTATGTGAGCTACGACAGCTCGGACGTTTGGACAAATTCCGAGTACTTTAAGCTCGACAGCGACAAAAAGCCTGCATTCGTCGCCGGAGTGCCTCCCGACTACTTCAGTGAAACCGGACAGTTGTGGGGCAATCCGGTCTATTGCTGGGACAGGCTCAAGGAAACTTTCTATGCGTGGTGGATCAGCCGAATGGAGCACAATCTGAAATATTTCGACATGGTTCGGCTCGATCACTTCCGGGGGTTCGTGGCCTACTGGGAAGTGGGGGCGGCGGAAAAAACAGCCATAAACGGGAAATGGGTGAAAACTCCAGCCGGGGAGTTCTTCCAGACGCTGCTGAGGCGATTCCCCTCGATTCCAATAATTGCCGAAGACCTGGGTGTCATTACCCCTGAGGTCAGGGAAATAATGAACGTTTACGAATTCCCCGGAATGAAGGTCCTGCTGTTTGCTTTTGGAGACAGTTTGTCTACAAACCCTTACATTCCCCATAATCATGTCCGAAACTGCATCGTCTACACCGGCACGCACGACAACAACACGGTCAAAGGGTGGTTTGAGCACGACGCCTCGCAAAGGGAGAAGGAGAACCTTCTCGCATACTTCGGCCGCGAGTTCGACGAAAATACCATCGCCGGGCAACTGGTGCGCACCGCCATGATGTCGGTTGCTTCAACCGCGATAATCCCGATACAGGACTTTCTTGAGCTTGGGGCTGAGGCCCGCATGAACACGCCTTCGGTCGCACACGGCAACTGGGAATGGAGAGTCGCCGCCACACAGTTGACCCCGGAAATTTCCGCGAAGATTGCGAATTTGACCAAGGTTTATGGGAGGGTATAGCAAGGCCGCGCAACACTGGCCTAAATCCCTGATTCCGCCGCCTGCCATATTGATCCGCTGAGCGTAACGACCTGAACTGGTCTCATTGGAGTCTAAATGCGGGCGGAGATCGCTCAAGTATTCCAACACACGGCTGCATGTATGAATTCGCTCTGCCTAAACCCCTGCCAGATTTTTCAAAAGTGCAGGCGTGACCCCTCTATTTCATTAAACAAAACAGCATCCTGTCCAGTTATCTTTTTCACAGTCTTTTTTGCCTATTGACACTAGGACATAATATCCCTATATACTAGGGACATTATGACAAGGCCGGCGCCTATGAAAGGAAAAGGAACATGATGACATCATCCGAATTCAAAGAATGTCTTACAAGGTTGGCGCTTTCACAAACTGAAGCAGCACGCCTCTTATCCGTAAGTCCACGCACGGTTCGTAGATGGATTGAAATTCCCAACCAGATTCCAGGTCCGGTAGAGCAGGCACTCCGTGCTTGGCTGCATTTAGATAGATTGGGCCTCGCGTGGCGACCGGATGTCATTGCAGTCGGAGAGGAGGAGATTGCTAAACAGATAACGCGTTACCGTGAACACGCTATCGAACTTGATAGCCTGCTACAGAGAGTTAAAGCACGTGGTGGTCCCGCCACTCGGTGGCAGGTCGATTTAAAAAGATGCCAAGCTCTGCTCGGTCCTCTCCGGGTGAGTTTCCATCGTTTGCGAAATGGTGGCTTTTCTCCATCTTTCTATTCGGGCCCTCTCCACGATACAACGTTGCTTGAGGATGCGTACGTTTGCATCGCGGATGCAATTGCATCCGCTTAGTCTTCTTTGCCTTTAGGTTTCCACTCTCTCGCTAAACGTTGCGCCTCGGCTATCTGGGATGGTGTCATTATCGCGGCAACCGTGTCTCTCAGCTTTTTTGCATCCGAAAGACCTTGAGAAGCTGCCAAATTAAGCCACAAGTGTGCCTGTACATAGTCCTGAGGCACATCATCACCTGTGAAGTACATCACTCCCACATTTTGCTGTGCCTTAGAAACGCCCTGCTCTGCCGCCTTGCGATACCACTTCATCGCCTCGGCGTAGTTTTGAGGCACACCTTGGCCATTGAAGTACATCACTCCCAGATTAAATTGTGATAAATCATAACCCTGTTCTGCCGCCTTACGAAACCACTTCATCGCCTCGACATAGTCTTGCGGCACGCTCTGGCCATTGTAGTACATCACTCCCAGATCGTATTGTGCTAAATCAAAATCCTGCTCTGCCGCTTTACGAAACCACTTCATAGCTTTGCCATAGTCTTGCGGCACACCTTCGCCATTGTCGTACATCACTCCCAGCCTCATTTGCGCCCAAGCACTTCCCCGTTCTGCTTCTGCTTTAGCCTTTTTATAATCCACTGAATCAGCAGTAAAAATGTGAACAATACAAACCAATGAGAGGGGAAACAAAGCCGCTAGTAACACTAGTCTTTTGCACACTTCTTTGCCTCCTTTTAAAATGAGGTAACCCACATATTTAATCGAGCAACTTACAACAAATTGTCCAGTTTCGCCCGCTGTTATTTCTCGCTGGCAATGTGCCGTTTCCGCACGAGGCACGGAGGGCCGGTGCCGTAGCGCCGTCGGCAGCGCGACGCAAACCCGCGCCCTCGCGCGCTTCAGACCGGCAAACACGCCGCCAACTTCCTGCGCCACTCGCTGAGCGACCCCACCGCTTTGAAGACTCCATAATCCTTCGACACTTTCTTCTAGCTAAAAATGATAAAAAGTACCTACAATGCTTGAAAAATGCAATTTCCGCTTGCACTATTCGCGAACCGCGAATAGAGAATACTCATGATACTTAAACCGCAAGACATCCTGATTTTGCTTAAGCTCGTTGCACTGGGGGAATCTGAGTGGACGTACTCTTCCTTGGGGGTAGACCTCGTCATGAGCCCCTCTGAGGTGCACTCAGGGCTAAGACGGGCCGTGGCAGCACGCCTCATGGATGAGCAGCGGCGAAAGCCTATCAAGAAAGCTCTTGAGGAATTCTTGATCCACGGCGTTAAATATGCTTACCCTCCTTCCAGGGGCGGACTCACGCGTGGAATGCCTACCAGTTTCGCAGGGCCTCCTTTAAAGAGCTTGATCGTCTCCTCCGGTCTAATCCCCCCGGTATGGCCTGCTCCTGAAGGACAGAAACAGGGGTATGAATTCTCTCCCTTGTATAAGTCTGTCCCGAAAGCCGCAGGCAAGGACTATATGCTCTATCAACTGTTGGTATTGGTGGATGCAATTCGGGACAGCGGCGCCAGAGAAAAGGAGATCGCCGTCAAAGAGATTAAAGCGAGGCTTCAATAAATGGGAACCATGAGCAGCGCAACTTTGGAAATGGTGAAGGTAGTTGCAAGAGGGCTCGGAAGCCTCAGAGAAAGGGTAGTGTTCCTTGGCGGTGCGGCAACATCTCTTCTCATAACGGATCCTGCTCTGCCCCATATTCGGATAACATTCGATGTAGACGTGATCGTCGAAGTGTTATCCAGAATTGAATACTATCGGTTGGAAGACTCTCTCCGAGAACTGGGGTTCACTCAGAGTATCGATAGCGATCACCCTGTGTGCCGCTGGTCCTTTCATGACGTGATCGTTGACGTTATGCCAACAGACGCGGAGATCCTCGGCTTCTCCAACAGGTGGTACTCGCAGGCAATCCAGCATTCGGTGACAGTCAAACTCGATGACGATCTGGAAATAAGATCGGTAACAGCCCCCTTCTTTTTGGCCACAAAAATCGATGCGTTCTTTGGCCGAGGAGGCGGAGACTTCCTGAGCAGTCACGATATTGAGGATATAATTTCCCTCTTTAATGGGAGAAAGGAACTCATCGCAGAGGTTACAAGATCATCTCCAGAACTGAGGGCTTTTCTATCTGCGACTTTTAAAGCCTTTCTCGCAAACGAGCCATTCTTAGAATCTATTCCTGGTCATCTGTTACCAGACCCTGCCAATCAGGCCCGATACCGGATCGTTTTGGACCAGATTAACCAAATTGCCAACATGAGCGACACTTAGACAGTAGGGTTACCACACAGTGCGCCCATCAACGGTTCCAGATCAAAGACCGCGCGGCGGTCTGGGCGAGCAGAAAGAGCCAGTAGGGGCGAAAACCGGCTGACACAATCACCAGTGTGGATGCCCCCGCAAGCAGCTTCTTGGGCAAAGACACGCCCAGGGGCGGAAGAGGTTCGGCAGGTTCGAGCAGGTAGGCGGCCTTGATCACCAGCAAATAATAGTAGAGCGATACGACCACGTTTATCATTGCGATGATAACGAGCGCTATATAACCTTTTTGAACGGCCGCCACAAAAACAAGGAATTTTCCCGCAAACCCTATTGTAGGGGGAATGCCTGCGAGGCTGAAAAGCGACACCATGAGGGCCAGTGCCAGGATCGGGGAGCGCCGGTGAAGCCCTGCCAGTTCTTTAATCTGTAGGTTGCGGCCGTCTGCGGCAAGTTCCACAACCACCATAAAAGCGGTGAATTCCATCACCAGAAGAGCAACCGCATAAAATATTGCGCCTGAATATCCCGCCGGACTTAACACCAGTATCCCGATCAGCACATAGCCCGAATGCGCTATTGTCGAGAACGCGAGCAACCTCTTGAGGTCTTTTTGCACGATCGCCGCAAGGTTTCCCAGGGTCATCGAGACAACGGACAGCACCACCAGTGTGTGAACGAGGTAAGCGCTGCCCTGCCCGGCAAAGGCCATCACCCGCAGAATAACGGCGATGCCCGCGACCTTGGAGGCCGTAGCGATGTAGGCTGTAACCTGGTTCGCAGCCCCCTGGTAAGTATCGGGCGCCCAGAAATGAAAAGGGAATACCGCCAGTTTGAAAAAAAGTCCGCCAAGCGTGAACAGCAAACCGATTACTACGCCAGGCCGGTTGATTATCCCCGGCAGCACCCTGGCCATATCCGTAAGGTAGGTTGTACCGGAGGTGGAATATAGAAGCGCCATTCCGAAAAGCATAACTGCCGAAGCGAAGGTCCCAATGAGGAAATATTTTATTCCGGCTTCCAGCCCGAAACTCCGGTTTTTCCTCAGAGCGACCAGGATGTAGAGCGAGTAGCTGGATACCTCGAGCGATACGTAAATAGAGAGCAAATGATCGGCGCTGACCAGCAGCATCAGCGCCAGTGTGCAGGTAAACAGCAGAAAATAGAACTCGTGATGGCGGCCTTCGCTGATATCGGTAATGTCGCCGCATATGCAGATAATCAGAAAAAGCCCTAGCGAGATCACCGTCTTGAAGACCTGCGAGAAAATATCCACCCTGTACGCCCTTATGAAAAGATGGCCATCCAAGCCCACCGAAACCAGGCAAACCACTATTCCCACAGAGGCGATCAAAAGGGCTGCCAGATTCATGCGGCGAGCAGCCGAAGCTGGATTCGGCAGCCCCCCTGCCCGCCCGGCCTCGAGCGGCGCCTTTCGGGACCTGGAGCCGTCTCCAATAAACGTCCAAAGCAGGAAAAACAAGCCTGCGGCAAAGTAGAATATTTCAGGACCGGCTATTCTCCAGTTCATCTTGGCAATCCACTCATGAAAGGAACCGATGCGGTCCGGATGACGTCGAAAAGCAAAGAGGGGTAAAGCCCCAGGATCAAAAGGACCGCCGCAAGTATTATCCTGGGAATCCCCAGAGACAGGGAGACATCCGGCAATTTAGCGTAGCGCTCGTTTGCAGGGCCGTAAAAGGTCCTCTGCACGACGCGCAGCATGAAAAGAGCGGTGACAACCAGCGCCAGCACGGCAATTACGCCAAGCACAGGATAAGTTCTGAAAGCCGCCACAAAGACCACCAGTTCACCCCAGAAATTCGCCAGTCCGGGAACGCCCATACCCGCGAAGGCCGCTATTATGAAAAACGTTGAGGCCACCGGCATGATCCGGCTGAGGCCGCCAAGTTCCGGGATAAGCTTCGTATGGGTCCGATCGTAGATATAGCCGACGGAAGAAAAAAGCAGGGCGGTCATAACGCCATGAGCAAACATCTGGAACACCGCGCCGTTCAGACCTTCAGCGGTGACCGTCGACAGACCGAGGCCGACTACCCCCATGTGAGACACGCTGGAGTATCCGATCACGTACTTCAGATCGGTTTGCCTCAAACCGACAAGCGCCCCGTAAATTATCCCCGTAGCGGCAAGCACGGCCATGAGCTGTGCCCAGTAAATCCAACCCAGGGGGCAGAGCATAATCGCCACCCGAAGCACCCCGAAAGCGCCGATTTTCATCAGAACGCCCGCGTGCACCATGCTTACTCCAGTTGGAGCAGCCACATGGCCGACCGGCGACCAGGTATGCAAAGGCCAAACGCCCGCCAGGATCCCGAATCCCAAAAACAGCAGCAGAAACGCGAATTTCTGCGCTTGCGGGCTGAATAGTCCAGGCTGCATCAGCGAAACGAAGGAAAACGTGTTGAGGCCGGACTGTGCCCATAGAAAAATAATGGCAGGCAGAATCAGGGCGCTCCCCGCCAGAAGATACAGGGTCAGCTTCATGGCCCCGTATTCCTTTCGGGTCGTGCCCCAGACCGCTATAAGCAGGTACATGGGAAAAAGGGAGATGTCATACCAGACGAATATGAAGAACAGGTCCATGCTCATGAAGAGCCCAAACACCCCGGTTACAAGCAGAAAGTAGAGGGCAAAGTACTCTTTCACCCTCGTCTCCAGTTCCCACATCGTGAGCACGCCGGTAAAAAAGACAATGCCCGTGAGCAGCAGATTGGGCAGGCTGAATCCGTCAACTGCATTGAAATAGTTAATGCCAAGAGACGGAATCCACTGAACGTTTTCCGCGAATTGGAGACCGCCAAGGCCCTTGTCATAGGCAAAAAAAAGGTACACGGTCAGAAGGAGCGCAACCCCGGAGAAAAAGACGCTCACCTGCTTCAGCAGGAGCTTTCGCTCCTGCGGGATAATCATGATTGCCAGCATGCCGGCGACGCAGCTAAGGAGAATGGCTGAAAGGAAAGGGAATTTGGCGGCCGCGATGTGCATCTGCAAATTTCCTCAGAATACCGGGAAAAAAAAGTAAATCGAAAGCAACACCATGACCGCAAATATTGCCAACAGTCTGTACTGAATCATTCCCGACTGCAAAAAGGCTACTATCCGGCCACCCTCGACCGTTCCTTCAGCGAGTTCATCGATACTTCCGTCAATTACCTTCTTGTCATTCTGGTAGCAGAGGTAAGATATGCCCCTGTCAACGACCACGTTCACGAGCAGCCTGTAAAAATGATCGATGTACCATCGCTCGGCGAACAATCTATACAGAGGCGGAATCCTCTCTACAAAACCGATTTGCTTTGCGCCGCTCCGGCCGAATTCCACCCACGCCAGGACCGCTCCGGCGACTGCAAGACCCGGCGCCGCCACATGAAACCATTCGAAAGGTCCCCCTTCGGCCGCAGGGATGGGGGTGGCGGCCATTATCCCGGCCTGGAGAAAATCTTTCAGTGGATTTCGCAATAAACCCAGCATGACAGTAACAGCCGTCAAAACAATCAGCGGCCATGCCATAACCCAGTAGTGAGCTTCATTCCCGCCTTCTGCGCCCCCATGCGGGTTATGGGAATTCGGCCCGCCGCCGGAGGTTTGAGTGGGCAACCCGGCCGGCGGTCCCGGTTCCCAAGCCTGCGGCAGCACCAGGATGAAAATCAACCGGAACGAATAATATGCCGTAAGAAAAACCCCTGCCAGGCCGGCCGCCAGCCACGCGGGGTTGGGTAATACGGCAAGCGATGCCATGACGGCCTCCTTGCTGTAGTACCCGGACAGAGGCCAAAAACCGGAAAGCGCCGCCGCCGCCAGAATTATCGTAACAGTTGGGACTATCATCCTCCTGGACCCGAGACGGCCGAGTTCATAGACGTCGTTAGTGCCGTACCGGTGAATGAAAACCCCCGAGCAAAGAAAGAGCAACGACTTGAATCCGGCGTGCGCCGTGAGATGAAAGACCCCCGCAAAATAGCCTCCAGCGCCGAGCGCCATTATCATAAACCCAAGCTGGCTGATGGTGGAAAAGGCCCATACTTTCTTTATGTCCCGGCTGACGATGGCCATAGTTGCGGCCAGGAACATGCTGATCGTGCCGATTGCAAGAAAGACCTCCATCGCCGTCGGCGACATGCTGAAAAATGGAAAAAGCCGTGCGAACAGATACACTCCGGCCGCAACCATCGTCGCCGAATGCAACAGCGCGCTCACGGGAGTGGGGCCTTCCATTGCGTCGGGCAACCACGTAAGCAACGGAAACTGAGCGCTCTTGCCAACTATTCCGCCAAAGATCAGCAGGGCCGAGAGGGTAAGGACCGAGGGCGGGAACGCCGCCGATACGGCCGGGCCGTTCAGGTCCGGAATGCTTAGATTGCCCGTGTGTAAAAAGACAAGCAGAAACCCGATAAAGAAGGCCGCATCTCCCGCGCGCGTCATTACGAACGCCTTCTTGCCGGCCTGGGTGGCGCTGAACTTCTCGTACCAGAAGCCGATGAGCAGATAGGACGAAAGCCCGACCAATTCCCAGAAGACATAAAGCTGCAGTAAGGTTGGCGACAGGGTCAGGTTCATCATGGCCCAGGCGAAAAGCGACATGAACGAGTAATAGCGTGAAAAGCCGGGATCGCCGGCCATGTACCCCAGCGAATAGACCTGCACCAGAAAGCAGATCGAAGACACGACCACTATCATCAGAAGGTTGAGCTGATCGAGCAAAAAGCCAAATGGAATATCCAAGCCGCTCGAAGCCAGCAGCCTCACCGAATACTGAATCGGTCCCGTCATTTTAAAATTCAGCCCCAGCAGCACAAGAGAACATACCAGTGAGACCGCAATCGATCCGATCGACAGCCCTGCGGAAAGCCGGGGATGCCTCCGCGTGAAGACAAAGATCACCAGGAAGGCTGCAAGCGGCGGCATCGTCGCCGGAACCAGCAATAGGACTGAGGACTGGGGACTGAGGACTGAGTGGAAAAACATCAGTGTTTTTGCTCCTTGCTTCCCGCTTCTCGCTCCTTGCTACCTCAGAAGGTTAAAGTTGCTCGGATCGAATGAACCTGTCCGCCTGAAGGCGTAAACGATTATCGCCAGGCCCACGGAAACCTCGGTCGCGGCTACCGCCAGGATGAACAGCACGAATGTCTGGCCGTCGAGGTTGTTCCAGCGCAACGCTGCCCCTACAAAAACAATGGACACCGCGTTCAGCATAATCTCGATTCCGAGCACTATCATTATCAGGTTCCGTCGGACCACGGCGCAAAACACCCCCAGTGCGAATATGATCCCGGCAACCAGTAGAACATGACCAAAGGGCACGATCATATTTCTTCCTCAACTGCGGCGGATGCCGCCTCGGGAGGCGTCGAAACCGAATCCGCGTTCCCGCCCTCGATGCGCGCGCCTTTGCCGATCCCGAGACACAGGGCCCCGATCAGTGCGAGCAGAAGCAAGATCGAGATGACCTCTATTGAAAACCAGTGATGCTCGAAAACATAAAGAGCGAATTGTGCCGGTGTGGCGGTCAGCATGCGCAAAGAGACCTCCATGCCAGGTGTTTCAACTATCATCACTACTGCGGCAGCCAGATAGATCAGTCCAAAAATGGCCGCCGGGAGCCACTGGCTCAGGGGAAACATGACCTCTTCGGGCGACTCCACCTTGATCATCATGACCACGAACAGGAACAGCACCATTATCGCGCCCGCGTAGATGATAATCTCCAGGGCAGCCAGAAGAGGCGCCCCGAAAAGGTAGAAAAGCATGGCGGTCCCAAAATACGAGACTATCAGGTAAACCACCGCATGCACCAGGTTTCGCCGGGTGATCGCGATAGCAGTGGCCCCGATCACCACCGCCGATATCAGATAAAAGAAAAATCCATAAAGAGTCATGATGAACTCGCGCATACGGAGATCGGAGAACGGAGATCAGAGGACGGACTTTCGCCTTCCGTCTTCCGTCTTCCGTCATCCGTCCTCCATTAAGGCATATTGCTTTTGATATCGACCGGCTTTTGCTCGCCTGCGTGTTCGCCCTTATCGCCATACTTTGTGGCTACACCGGCGTACCTGTAAAAGTTGTAGTCCTTGTCCTTGCCCTGATGATCGACCAGGAGGTCCTCCTTTTCGTACACAAAAGACAGAATGTCTTTTTTCGAGAATTCGTAATCGGTAGTTAGCTGAATTGCGGAGGTCGGGCAGGCTTCTTCACAGAACCCGCAGAGAATGCATCGGGCAAAGTTGATTCGAAACCACGCCGCATAGCGCCTGCCGTCGGGCCTTTCCGCGCCCTCCATCGAAATGCAGTTTACGGGGCATACCGCCGAACACAGATAGCAGGAAACACAGCGCTCCCCGCCATCCGGGTCCCGCGTCAGGATTATTCTTCCACGCGCCCCTACGGGTAGCGGCCGCTTGTATTCAGGATACTGCTCGGTTATCGGTTTTCGAAATAGATGAATAAATGTTGTCGCTAAACCCGAAAACAACGCTTTTGTACCTTCCCAGGCCGATTCCATTTTGTAATTTTCCCTCCGGCTCACTGAGATGCTCAAGTTTTGGCCAGGGGCGGCCAGACCCAACGCAAACCCGGACCAGATAGCCTCAAGGAGACGCCAGCAACAACCCTACCGCGCCCGTAACCACGATATTTATAAGGGACAGGGGGATCAGGACCTTCCATCCCAAGACCATGAGTTGATCGTACCTGAGCCGTGGAAGCGTGCCCCGCACCCAGATCATGAATAAGGCAACCAGAAATATTTTTATAAAAAGCCAGACGAACGGAGGCAAAAACGGCCCTCGCCAGCCGCCCAGGAACAGGACTGCGAGGATGCCTCCAAAGACAATCATGTTAACGTATTCGCCAAGAAAAAAGAGGCCGAAGCGCATGCCGCTGTATTCGGTGTGGTATCCTGCAACCAGTTCGCTTTCGGCCTCCGGCAGATCGAATGGAGTTCTCTTGCTCTCCGCCATCGCGCTTATGACGAAAATAAGAAAAGCCAGCGGTTGGAACACGATAAACGGATATCTTTGCTGCGACTGGACTATATCCACCATACTGAATGAGTGCGCCATCATCACGACGGGGATTAGCGAAAGCCCCAGCGGAAGCTCGTAGCTGATCATCTGGGCCGCACCCCGTATGCCCCCGAGAAGACCGTACTTGGAGTTCGATGCCCAGCCGCCCAGCGCCACTCCATAGACACCAAGAGACGACATGGCGAAAACGAAAAGCAGGCCGATGTTCAAGTCGGTCACAACGAGCGGGATTCTACGCCCCCACAAGGTTATTTCCTCACCGAACGGGACCACTGAGAACATTAAAAATGCGGTTGTGGCAACTACTGCCGGAGCTATCAGAAACAACGCCTTGTCTGCTCCATCGGGAACCGTGTCCTCTTTGGCTATCATCTTGACTATATCGGCTATCGGCTGGAGCAGGCCGAACGTCCCCGCCCGGTTAGGCCCATAGCGGATCTGAAGCCGAGCAAGGAATTTGCGCTCCACCCACACCAGGTAGGCGGCAATAAAGAGCACGACAAACAGTACGATCGTGAGCTTTACTATCAGGATAAGAAATCCCGCAATCCAAATCAGCATATGAGAGCTCTATCTATCAATGTCCGGCAAAATAATGTCTATGGACCCTATGATCGAGATGAGGTCCGCCAGGCTCTCTCCGGCCGCCAGTATCGGCAGCGTTTGTATATTGGCGAAGCCCGGCCCCCGCACGCGTATACGGTACGCATATCCCAGGCCGTCGCTAACCACATAATAGCCATGCTCTCCGCGTGGGGCTTCCGTAACCCCATAGGCTTCCCCTCTTGGGATTTTCATACCCCTTGTCACATTGACAAAATGATGGATAAGGGTTTCGATGTCCCTGAGCATCTCGTTGCGTTTTGGTATCGCGTACCGGTAGTCCTCAGTGACATAGCGGCCGGAAGGCATATTCCGGGCGGCCTGCTCGATAATCCTTATACTCTGGCGCATTTCCTCGACCCTAACAAGATAGCGAGCATAGCAGTCGCCCTCAGTCGCCGTGGGGACTTCGAAGTCATAGTTGTCATAGCCCGAGTAGGGAAACTTCTTCCGGATGTCCCACTGTAGGCCGCAGGCCCGCAGGTTTGGCCCGCTTACCCCCCAGTCCATCGCCTCTTCCAGGGAGATGAGCCCGATCCCTTTTGTTCTGCCCAAAAAGATGGGGTTTTTCCTTATAAGCTTCTCGTATTCCAGGAGGCGGCGGGGGAATATTGCGACAAGGCCGTCAACGGCTTGCTTCCAGCCCTCGGGCAAATCGGCCGCGACACCTCCAATCCTTAAGTATTCGGGATGCAGCCTTCCGCCGGTGATAAGCTCAACTATGTCGAGAATCATCTCCCGTTCGGCAAAGGTATAAAAATTCGGCGTCATTGCCCCCAGATCTTGCGCGAAGGTCCCGAAGAAGACGAGATGGTTGCTAAGCCGGTATAGCTCCGCCAGCATGACACGAATCGCCTGCGCCCGCTCCGGGACCCGGATGTCTGCGAGCGTCTCGACCGCCGTTACATATGAAAGCTCATTGCAACAGCCCCCCAGGTAATCATTGCGGTCCGTGTAAGGGATATATTGATGCCAGCTCTGGCGCTCGCCCAGTTTTTCAGCCGCCCGGTGATGATAGCCAATCTCCAGGTCAAGTTCCCTGATCTCTTCTCCCTCAAGAGCGGCAATACAGCGCAAAAGGCCGTGAGTGCTCACGTGGTGCGGCCCGATATTCAGGAGAAACTCGTGCCTTCCGGAGGGCGCTTTATTGTCAAGGGCCGCAACTTCCCAGGCGTCCATAGGCTGGCGCATGCGTGCGTCGGCAAAGGTATACGGAGCCATCTCAGTGGCCCGGCCCGGATAGTCTTTCCTTAGCGGATGGCCTTCCCACCATTGGGGCATCAGGATTCTTCTGAGATTCGGATGACCGTCGAAGCGGATGCCGAACATGTCGAATACTTCTCGCTCGTACCAGTTCGCGGAAGGCCAGATATCGGTGACCGATCCGGCAGCCGGATATGCGCCGCTCAATCCGGATTTTATCCTAACGCGGCTGGCCGTATCGAAGGAGAGCAGTTGATAGACCAGTGTAAAATCGGGATAGGGCTGCTTCACTTTCTGTGCGTAGAACTCGGAGGCGCCTGAGTCAGTAATCGCCCCCGCAAAACTTTCGTTCCAGGTTCGGTCTCTTCTCGCGGATTCGTCGATTGCCGTTAGGTCATCGAGCCGTTTGTATTTCTGTTTCGATTCGTGTTTGAGCACACGCAGAACATCCTTTACACTCTCCTGGTCAACATGGAATGTAGGCATGTCCGATGTATGAGGTTCCTGGCGCACTCTGTCCCCAAACCGCTCCCGCAGCTCTGCGGCAAGCGACTGGTCACCGTTCGATAGCTGGATGCGGCGGGCGGGAGGCGCCCACATTATGTCAGACCTGCTGCCCCATTGCTGCGGCCATCCCGGCAGCACCGAACTCCCCCTGATCGATACCCCCTCATATCCGGGACCGCGCGAATCCCTGGATTTGGTCACCCCACCTTCCAGGACCGGCCTGTCCGTCCCCTGGGTCCCACCTTCCAAATGAAATATTTTCCTGCTCGGCTTCTCGGTGGAGACTATCTTTTCCTGCAGAATGACGAGTCCTTCGAGAAGGGCCTCGGGACGCGGAGGACACCCCGGAACGTACACATCGACTGGAATGATCTGGTCAACCCCCTGCACAACGCTGTAAACGTCGTACATGCCGCCCGAATTCGAGCACGAACCCATGGAGATTACCCACTTGGGCTCAGGCATCTGTTCGTAGAGGCGCAGCACAACGGGTGCAATTTTTTTGAAAACGGTCCCCGATACTATAAGTAGGTCAGCCTGCCGGGGGGAAGGCCGCAGCACCTCGGCGCCGAACCGGGCCAGGTCGTATCGGGCGGTAAAGGCCGTCGCTTCCTCGACAAAACAGCAGGAAAGCCCGAAGAACATCGGCCAGAGGCTGTATTTGCGCGACCAGTTCACCAACATGTCCGTGAGACTCAGAAACCGGTCTGCTGCCCTTCCTCGTATTACAGACTTTATGTTTCCACTACGCTTCATACGTGAAATACTCTCCGGGGCGGTATTTGGCGATGAGCCTCGCGCAGCGCGGAAGGCGCCCCGCCCTGTGCATCTGTCAATCGCGTTGGGCGCTCAACGGGGCGCCTTGTAAGCCTCTCTCCAATCGAGTCCTCCCTGTTTCCAGATATAAAACAGTCCGACAAGCAGCAGAATGATGAAAAACGACATCTGCACATACCCGGCCAGGCCCACCTCCTGGTAAACTACGGCCCAGGTCAATAGGTATGCGCCTTCCACATCAAAGATCAAAAAGAAGATAGCGACCAGGTAGAAAGGGACCGGATAGCGGAAACGAGCAGACCCGGTCGGAATGATGCCGCATTCGTAGGGACGCGACTTTTCAACGCTCTTTTTCTTTTCTCCTAACCAGGCTGCCAGAAAAAGCTGTGAAGCTATGAAAGCTGCCACCAGGATAGTGTAGACGGCCAGGCTGAAAACCCCCGGTTCCCAGGGTGACATTGCTCCTTCAGCTATCGGCTGCACGAGACCTCCTCAGGATAGTCCGCCTCCCGGCAAAAATCGGCGACGAATGCCAATCTAGCGTCCATCCGGAAACTCCGGATGGAACGCTGGCTGTTTCCGATTCGAAAAGGAACCATTTTCCGTCATGGCAAGAAAATCGACGGGTTGCGCGGAGGCGTACATGGGTACCGCCTCGCGGAGCGTCGAGATCTTGCCTCTGCCGCAGCCGAAGGCAGTGGCCAAGTCGGCTGGCGGTCCCACCGCCCCAGGGCGGAAAAGGACCCTTTCCGGATGGAAACCAATCTAATAATTGTCAGGACGGTGGTAAATGGCCGAGGCCTAATTTGAACAGAATGCAGCGGCAGAATGCATATCGACTGGTCCTTCGAGAGCGGAAAAGGCGCTACATGACGCTCTCGCTTTAGCCCAGCTCCTTATGCTCCAGGAGCGGCCGGGCCTTTTCCATGACCAGGTCGTACTGTGTTTTGGTGAAATCGTTCCAGACCCCATCGTTTTGCGCCTGAATCTTTTTCACCTCATCCACCATGTCCGCATCGACGAAATCCATCCGGCCTAGCGCCACGGCGCGTTCGGTCATAACCGTCATGCCGTAGGCGCACATTTTGACGGTTTCATTCATCGTCTGGCTAAGAGCCGCAAGAAGTGCGGCGCCCTGGAGTCCGCTGGCCTGGGAGTTGATGATGACGATGGCCCGCTGCTGAATCGGCCGCGTCACTTTGAGAAAGGCGTCCAGCATAATGTTGACGGCGTTTATAGCTTTATATGTTACCGCCAGTTCGCCGATCTGCACTTCCGTGAGCTTATAGCCGTCCTTGGCGGCCCGGAATTCCTGAGTGGTTGTCTGCAGGGTTACTTCTCTTTGGTCATCGGTGGACATGAGCCCGGTCCGCCTCTGCATGAGTTTTGAGTATTCCTCGGAACCAAGCGCGGATTTTCCTTCAGGTAAGGGTTTGCCATCCTCGACAAGTTTTTCGAGCTCTTCGTTTTCCTTGAGTTTCTGTTCGATCTCAGCCAGTTCCTTGCGGCTGGCATCGAATTCTTCTCTGGCCTTTTGCGCTTCTTCCCGATATCGAACGATATCATCTCCGAGCTGCCGAAAATATTGGTCGGCTTCTTCTTTGGACTCGGCCAGCAAGGTTTTCTGGACCTGGATGCGGTCAGCCGACTTCTGGGTGACATCCCACTGCTGGCGCAAAAGATCGGGCAGGATTTCAAGAATGTTTGCTTCAATTTCATGCTCGATCGATTTTTTGGCCTTGTCGCTGAAAAAGGGAATATGAGCCGAAGCCAGCTTTTGCTTGAAGTCGGCCGCGCCGCCCTCCTGGCGCGTGGCCAGAGCGGTCAGGACTTGCGACCATTTCTTCTGTAGATCGTCATTTTCGGCCAGCAGTTCGTGAATGGCGATTCCCAAGCCCCTTGATACTTTCAAATAGTTCTGGCTGGCCTCGGTCATCCGGGCCGTTGTTTTGCGCGCTTCAACGTCAGTCGCGGTATCCTGACGGAAAACAGATTTGATTTCATCTACCGACATGTCCTTGGCCTTTTCCAACTGGCCGATGGAAAGCGGGACAAGAGTCAATGCTTTGCTTTCTGCAGGTTGCGTTGGCTGTTCCATTGTTCAAAACCTCCATTGATTCGAGTCGCTTTAGCCCTGTTTGATCGTCTGGTCGTTGCTGCTCACCGCCACCAGTGTTTTCTCGATGGCCGTCGCCGTCGAGGACAGTGTGAGCTGAATTTGATCCATGATTTCCTGCTGCCTTCCTGGATCGGCTTCGGCTTCCGCAATGGAAGCGTCCAGTGATTCCAGAGTAGCCTGGATGGTCTCTATGCCGTTGCGGATGATGGGTTGATTGCCCACCATGCCTTCAAGCCGGTGAAGGGTAGACTTTTTTTCGGCCAGCATTTTATCGAGTCCTTTTTCGCCGTCTGCTATGCGCTTTTCCAGGGTCCGGACCTCCAGCGCCAGGGAATTGGGGTCCTTGGTCTTGATGAAGGTCTTGGCTCGGCGGTATTTTTTGGCAAAATCGGCCGCCCCTTCCAGGTAGTCCCGCACAAATCCGCTGTAGGCCTTGATAATCTCGGCCACCACAGGACTGTTTTCGGCATCATAATGGACAAGCCGGTCGCCGGTATCCAAAATCGAGCGCAACTGCATCGTCAGCTCATCCGCCATGCCTGTCTCGGCCCTGAGCTTTTTGATAGGCTCTTCTTGGGCCGCTTCGGTCGCCGCCTTGGCTTCGGCCGCAGCTTCGACTCCTTTTGCCATTCCGTTTTTAAAACCGGTTCTTGCAGCCCAGAAAGCCAACGCTGCCCCAGCGCCCAGAACGATTATGCTTAATGCGGGGTTTCGCAACACAATGGCTATAATCACTGCCGCAATCATGATAACGGCTGGCATCAAATAACTCTTTTTAGGGATTTTCCCGGATTCCATATCCTGCCTACCTCACTCAGATTGTTATGAAGGCTACATGGAGTTGGCAATTAAAACAGCCACGCTGATTTGTATGCAGGCCGCCAATATCGCTACAGCCTCATTACGCTGTTTGTCCATTTCGTCCGCATAAGAAACTTTGGGCATAAACATCTTTTGGGCCAGAACCTTAAAAACAAAAAGCGCCAGGATGCCTAACGCGAGATAGATGCCAAATCCTTCAAGCCCTGGTATCCACCCGGTAAATGGCCCGATAATACTGGCCCTTAAAATAATAGAGATGGCTATCAGAATTCCAGCAACATCGATCCCTTCGGCAATGTTGCCTTTGATTTCGATCTCCTCCTGGATATTACGTCTTGAAATGGCCGCTTCCAAATAGAAGACGATTACCAGAGCTATTTGACCCAGGGCAAAAAACACCCCCGCTGCCAAAAGGCCTCCGCCCTCTCCGGTGAAGGCGCCATTCATTATTATGCCGGTGCCTACAAAAGTAGAGAACTCCACGGCGCCCACGGCCACATTACCTTTGGCTACCGCCTCGTCGTTATTGACCTTGCGCAGGATTATCCTTTTATTGATTTCAAAAGTTATGAAAAGAAGAATCACGAGCATGATCGTGGCTTGCAAAAAATTCCACAAATCCGCCATGATCTTTGGCGATTTACCGGAAAGAACTCCTGCAAGAGCCAGAAACAGACCAAGACATATCCCGGACTTTCTAAGCCCGACAGCCAGATTGCTTTCGAGGAGCATTGCCCTCTCCTCATCAAAAGGCGCGCGCTTGTCGTCAGCCAGTTTTACTAGCCACACCACCAGCAGGCCCACTAATGGATAAACCGCCATCTGAAGCACTATGTTCAAGAAATCCACTCCGATCTCCTTCCGTTAGTTAGCGTCTGCTATTCAAACCTGTGCGGCACAAACGGGCTCAGGTTGTTGGTAACAATGGTCTGCGATTCCCGGATGCCCATGCCGGCGCTATTGCCGCCGATCACCCAACAGCCAAGTATCGGGTAATTTCCGTCAAAACAGGGAATAGGGACCAGTGCCTGGTAAATGTAGCCTTCCTCCCCGTAAGTACCGGAGGTATGAAAGCCTTCTTTGCCTTCGTGATAAACGGTAACGTTGGCGCCTTCCCTGGAGAGCAGGGGTTTTCTCACGAATTCTTTCATCCTTCTCGGTCCATCGAAATAGGCTTCGAGAAGATTGGGATGCCCTGGGTTAAGTTCCCAGAGAACAGGCAATATCCCTTTGCTTGAAAGAATCAGCTTCCATATGGGTTCAATCCAGTTCATCCTGTCGAATGTTTGCACCAGGTTTTGCCCGTACTTGTCTGCCAGGAGCCATTCCCAGGGATAGAGTTTGAAAAGATTTTCAATAGTGATGTCATCCAAAGTTGTGAATCGAGTGAATGGTTCGAGCCCCAGGCCGATATCGCCTATGAAAATCAGTTCTGCCTTGATTCCGGCCTCAATGGCCGTATCCATCAGATAGGTGGTGGTGACCAGGTCTTCCATACTATCAGCGACACAAGTCAGGTAGAGTTTACTGCCCTCTTCCCATCGCCGGAATATCTTCGGCCACATTTCGAGGAGTTTTTCATGGATGGAATTAAACTGGTCTGATCCGGCGCCAAAGACCTCCTGAAGCCAGAACCACTGAATGACACTGGCCTCAAGCAAAGCCGTCGGCGTGTCGGCGTTGTATTCCAGCATCCTGGGTGGGTTGACCCCGTCATAAGCGAAGTCGAAGCGGCCATAAAGCGTGGGGTCCTTTTTCATCCAGGATTTCTTGATAAGAGGGATGGCCTCTTCAGCAATGCCAAGTTGCGCGAAACGATTATTGTCGATTACATACTGGACGGCTTTCATGGCCAGTTGATGAAGATCATTGGCGGCATCGTCGAGAACATCGATTTGCTGAGAATTAAACAGGTAATAAGCGCTTTCGTTCCAGTAAGTGCCGTCAGGATTATGATGATATAGCAATCCTGAGGCTTCCACCTTGGTCTGCCAGTTTTCGCGGGGTTGGATTTTTATTCTCTTCATATTTTTCTCTTTATCCCCCGATCCCGCCACCAAAATGAGAACCGGCACTGCCGCCAAAACCTCCCCTGCTTACCGACCCGCCAAGAGAACCTGACCCCCCGGAAGAACTTCCGCCCGAAGATCCAAGACCGGGGGAAGTTGAAAAACGGCCGCCCCCGTAATAGCCACGGGCCGGGGCATAACTGCCGCCACCGGCCATGCTTCCCGGACTGTATCCGCCGCCCCCGCCGTAGTACCAGAAAAATATAGGGGGACCGCCTCCCCCATAATACCGTCTGGTTTCAGCTTCCCGGCAATTTTGTTCAGTAACTACCTTCCCGGTGCTGTCTACACATCGCCTGCTCTGAGCCGAATCATCACAGCCGGTCATGGTAGCCACAAGGCTCAACATAGCAACGCCGAGCACAATTTCATGTGACTTTCTTATTTTTCTCCTTCTTTTCCGGGTCACTCTTGACCTCCCCATAACAGGAATTGTTCGCCTGACTAAACACCTCGCCTATCAATAACCTTTTCAAGGCGCTGGTTTTATTACTTATTTTCAGTCGCACACCATATTCTGCTCAAGCCGGTTTGTCAAACACTTTTCTATTGTTGATTTAATGGAATATTTGTCTAAATTTCTGTTGAAATTCAGTTAATTAACAAGTTAATCCAAAGCATCCCTAAACAATCCGATCTCTAATAATTATTGCAGAAGTTGTGTATATTCCGACATGCCATGAAATACCTCCAAAACCGATAGGACTTCCAGTTTATGTAACAACACAAGCATTTATTGTCTTGAATACAACTAGACCGTCCAGATAAGACCAGATTATAAGGGGTCATCCGGCAAACGAGTACTTGCTAGACGAGAAAGGACAGTATCTGTCTATTGTGAACTCGCCCTGTTGGGGCTTTTTGACTTTCTGCCCTGAAAGGGCTGCATAGGGTAGCCCAGGGTAAGCGGAGCGTCACCCTGGGAAGAATAGGAGCACAAATTATTTGTAATACCCTGAAAGGGTTACATAAAAAGAATATTTAGGATGATATCACGGCGTGCTTAAACAGCAAGGGATGGGCTATGAAACCCCTACAGGGTAAAAACTGGTTCTTGTCGGCGTCACAACCTCAGGGTGGCGAGCCGAGGATGCCGCCACCCGGGAAGAGTGATGGACGCTCTAAAATGATGAGAGCCGGAAAGCAAGGCGCCACAATCGGCCCTGCTCACGGCTCTCGGAAGAGGTATAAGACCAAGTTGCGTTCAAGATAAGGTGATTTGGGAGGGCATTAAGCCCTCCCTTACGGCTTACCTCGGGACCGATCTGTAGGGGCGGGGTTAATCCCCGCCCGATCTTGAACGCAACTTGGTATAAGACCCTGGTGATATTGCAGTAAAGAGAACTAACGGTCTGAAGTAAAATTAGCGACAGTGCCCCGGGACCCATTCACCTTGGCGGTTGTGATGGCCGTGGACCCAGTGCTGCTGTCTCCAGTGAGCCTCAATCCATTTCCCGTGTCTGTTGTAGTGGCCGTCAACCCAGACCTTTTCGCAAGGAGGGTGGGCGCTTACATCAACGGCTGTGAAGACGGACAAAAGAGCCAGGCAGATACTAAAAACCAGCAGTTTCATTTTCAACTCCTCATTTTTTTCTGATCGGATGCAGTTCGGGTAATTCATTTGGTTGTGCCTTAGAGACGAGGGAGCAATGTGTTTTGTCTACATGCAGTAATCAAATGAAGCAAATGGTTGTCAAAAATGTATCGCATGGCCTAAGAAAACGAAAAATGTCAAGGCCAGAATGTGCAGAATCCACCAGTTCAAAGAGAACAACTTGAATTTGTTCATGATTACCTCCACAGCCAGTTGCTAAGAACATACACGGTGCTTACGGCCGTAAAATGAACGAGCCACCACCCTGTATTTGGATAACGATAACTTAGCCCCACCTTATTTCTGCCTGAGTCGTATCCAAAGAGTTCCAGATCGAAAAGGGCCTTTCCGATGAAGAATTTGGTCCACAGAACCATTATGTCCGGCAATGTCGTCTTGATTATAATCGATTCGAGCGAGGATGGCAGAGGCCAATTCATAACCGAAAAGTGCGCCATCGCTATAGTGCCGACAATTACCTGAAAGCCGTTGAGAACATATCCATAGCTGATAGTTTTCTTACTGGAGAAAAGCAGCGGCACAATTATGACGCTTAGAATGCCGGAAAGGAGTGGGAGAAAATTGGATGTGTTCTTGGACACAGGGTGTATCCGCAGGTGCAGCATCAGCCCGCCAAGAGAAACAGCGATCAGTGCAAGAAGCAAAGTTGATTTTATATAGGTCCTGACGGTCATCTACTCCTCCTTTGATGCGCAGGTGCGAGTTCATTGCAAAGGCCCTCTAAAAGCGGCGAAATCCGGATTGTCGATCACAATCGGCTTGCAGATTTCAGCCCGCAGGTCTATTCCCCGTTTTGAGTTGCTTTAGATCCGGTTTTTCCAGGAGGATAAAGTTCCCGAAGATCCCAAGGGCCTTGAGTCGCTCTTTGCCAAACTTAACCTCATAAGTGCTGAACAGGACGTAGTCGGTCCTGACGGTTTGACTGCTCAACACTCTACCCGCTATACCACCCAAAAGTGCGCCCAAAAACTCGCCCTGATGGTCTTTCATTTTCTTCTGAGTTTCTTTTGTGACGTACTGGCAGACATAGCTGTTGAGATCATCCATGGATGGGTTCGTGTAGGCCATCAGGCCAACCAGAGCAACCAAAACTATTAAAATTACCAAGGATTTCATGCTTTTTCCCTGTCTTCCCTGCCGGCCGAAGCAACATGCCGTAATAACGGTCTGCCCCATTTCTCCCGGCCCAAATCATTTCAGCCAAGAAGGGGGAAGCAGCCGGAAAATAAGTTTCACCCCCAAAATAATCACCCGTTCAACCAGTCAACTATCCTGCATATAATAAATTCATATATTTTAGTAGAGTCGGTACCGCCGCCGCCGTTGTGGGGCCGTTCTCTTCTGGGCTTTATCCTATATCTGCTATATTATATGATAGTGACAATCACCAGCGCCATTTCGCTTCCTCAGAAAGAAGAGGAGTGACGAATGAATCGGGTTGCCTTTGTGAAGACTGACAACAGGTCGCGGGGTGTAACAGCATCGATTGCGGGCCTCGGAATCAATCCGGTCAAAGGGAAAGATGTCCTGATCAAGCCCAACTTCAACACAGCGGACCCGTGTCCGGGCTCAACTCACAACGACACCTTAGTGGCCTTGATCGATGAGCTTTGGAAAATGGGCGCAAAATCCGTCAGTTTAGGGGAGCGGAGCTATCCGCCAACCATTCGGGTCATGATGGAAAAGGGGATCCTTCCGCTCATACAGGAAAGAGATGTCCGGATCATCAACTTCGATGCCCTCGCCAAATCAGACTGGATTGAGTTTAAGCCAAAGGACAGTCACTGGCCCAATGGGTTCCGAATAGCCCGCCCCATCCTCGAATCAGAGTGCCTGGTCTCCACATGCTGTTTGAAAACCCACCAGTACGGCGGCATATTTACCATGTCTCTCAAATTGCATGTAGGAGTCGTTCCGACTTCCCGGCATGGATTTAATTACATGAGCGATCTCCACGGTTCTCCGCATCAGCGCAAGATGATCGCTGAACTCAATGCACCGTTTGAACCCAAGCTCGTCGTCCTCGATGGGATCGACGCTTTTATCGATGGAGGCCCTATGAGCGGGAAACGAGCCAGAGGCGACGTGTTTTTGGCCTCAACCGACCGGGTGGCAATTGACGCTGTGGGAGTGGCGGTACTTAAGGAGCTTGGCAGCAATCCTGCGATCATGAACCGGAGGATATTCGACCAGGAACAGATTTCGCGGGGGGTCGAGCTTGGCCTGGGAGCTGCGTCGCCTTCGGAAATCGATCTGTTCGCGGTTGACGAGGAAAGCCGGCAATACTGCGCAATTGTTCAAGAGATGCTTCACGCAGATTAGACGGAGCTGCCTAAGCTGTAACCTAACAGGGTGCTGAAAAAGGGTTCTCTGGTGGGAAAAGAACCTTAAGAAGACGGGTGATTTCGTCATTCCGGCGAGGCCTGCCCCGGAAGTGTCCAGTCCGGGAGCCGGAATCCAGAGCTTTTTGAACTATTTGATTTTTAAAGCAAAACACTGGACCCCGACCTTCGAGACTGTGTCGTAATTGTTGGCCTCTGGATCGGGTTATTTGGCATTAATTGCAAGCATATCAAGCCATTATATGCTATAGTGGCGCCTCAAACTGGAGGGGCTATGGCATATCGACACGGAACAGACCGAAGACAGATGATGGTGCTGCCACCTACGCTGGACCAGTATGTATCTCAGGATCACCCCGTTCGCGCCTACGATGCCTTTGTAGACGCGCTTGATTTTAGCGAGGTGGGGATCGAGCTCGATGACCGGAAGGTAGGGAACAGCGAATATGACCCTCGGTGCATGCTAAAACTGCTCTTGTATGGCTACTCTTATGGAGTAAATAGCTCCCGGAAACTCGAACGCGAGGTGCACAACAATCTGTCCTTCATTTGGCTGATGAAGCAATTGAAGCCGGATCATAAAACGATTGCCGAATTCCGGCGCAGGAACAAAGAAGGCTTAAGAAAGGCTTTGAAACTTTGTGCCAGACTTTGCCTGAATCTGGGGCTGATAGAGGGTAACATACTGTTTGTAGACAGCACCAAGCTGAGGGCAAACGCAGGGAAGGCCAACCTTCACAAGAAAAAATGGTATGAGGACCAGCTAAAAGAAATTGATCAAAGAATTCAACAGATTCTGAACCAGTGCGAGCAGATCGACAAGAGTGAATCCCAATGCGGCTCGCTGGTGGTAATGCCAAAAGAGCTTGCCAAGGCAAATAAGCTTAAGGAGTCTATTAAAAATGCTCTGGCCGAGTTCAGCGAACGAGGCGACAAGACAAAGGATGGAAAAGAGAGGCAGGTAAATCAGATCGATCCGGAAAGCGTCGTAGTAAAGAGTCCTCAAGGCACCCATTGCGGATATTGCATGCAAACGGTTGTTGACGACAAAAACGGGCTGATTGTTCACACAGACGTGGTGAGCGAGGCAAATGACTCGAATCAGATGGCTGTTCAGATCGGCGGAGCCGAGGCTTATCTTGGACGAGAGTGCAAGACAGCGTGCGCCGATGCGGGGTATTCGGATACCAGCGAAATTGCAAAGCTAGAATCTGCCGGAAAAACAGTGGTGATTCCTTCTCAGTCTCAAGCCTCACACAAGGAAACGGAGATTGGTCCGTTTGAAAAGGCTAAATTTACCTATGATGCTGACTCGGATTGTTACCTGTGCCCGGAGGGTCACCGGCTGATCTTCAGACGTTTTGAGAATAAAACAAAGCAGAGAAGGGACTATCGTATTGATAAACCTAGTAAATGTCGGTTCTGTTCGCACTTTGGCACGTGCACAAAATCGAAGCAGGGCCGAACTGTTACGCGCCATGCATCGGAAGAGTTAAGGGAAGCAGTATCCAAGAGATTTGAGCAACCTGAAATGGGGCAGATCTACAAGCGAAGGAAAGCTCGGGTGGAGCATCCATTTGGATTTATTAAGAAGGTATTAGGGTATGGCCAGTTTTTTTTACGAGGTCGAGAGGGGGTTCGTGCAGAAGCGGCGATACTGGCGACATGTTTTAACCTGAGACGAATGATAAGTCTGCTGGGTGGGGTTAGGAGCTTCACGGCTGCAATTAAGGCAGCTTAAGTCAAATTAAAGCCAAGGGGCGAAGGATTGGGCGGAAATTGCCCAGCCTGTGGGCATGCGGTCAGCGTTAAAAGGGCGGTGATACCCAAAGCAGGCTGGGAAGACGATTTTTGTTCTTGGTGAATTTTTGAAAAGTATCAGGGCGGGAACCGGTCAGTCGTAATCCAATAATGACACAGTCTCCTTCGTCGGGGTGACGGCCCCACGGGGTTTCTACTGCAAAGTGGTAATTTCAATCCTTTTTCAGCACCCTGCTGAGCGCGCAGTTCCCCATGCCTTCCAACTTTCAGATCGGACAGCAGATCAAAATGAGCCAAATTCAGCAATCAAGCGCTTCCTTCAGCCATTCCTTTAATTCCTCGGTAATGGCGTAAACTCCCACTCCGGGCTTGCGTCCAGCCGCGTCAATCGCTCTGCGCACCATCTCGGCCGGCACGAGAATCTTTGCGATTTCATCGGCCTCTTTCATGGTTCTGCGGATCAGGGTAACCTGAGCAGGCTTTTCCCAGTCATAGATCACAAAATAGAGAGCTTCCTGACCGGGATACCGAACAAAATCATCTTTGCGAGTCCATCCGGTCCCCCATTCGAGATAGGTTTCAACAGCCTTTTCCGGTGTCATTTCCCAGTCAAGACGATCAACTATTTCCCTGAGGCTTTTTAGTTCTTCCAGTCCCCACATGCGGTTCCCTCATGCTATCCTTTTCGAAAAATACATTCCCGTAGTTCAAAATGTATATCACAGAAGCTGGGATGAGAGGATTTTGACCGGCCAATGGGTGGGAATGTCCTTTTCTCCGCTGGCTCCGGAAAGGATCTCATACCAAGTTGCGTCCAAGTGTGTACCAAAAGAAGCTGAAAAGCTCGGGGAACTTTGCCCCGAACCCTCACTTCGTTCGGGTTTGCGCTGACACTCGCGACCGACGTTAAACGCTTAGAGTTCGCGCCCGATTCTTTGTGAGGGCGAACCCTCACTTCGTTCGGGTTTGCGCTGACACTCGCGACCGACGTTAAACGCTTAGAGTTGGCGCCCGATTCTTTGTGAGGGCGCACCCTCACTTCGTTCGGGTTTGCGCTTACACATTGGACCGATGCTCGACGCTGAACCCTCACCTGGTTCGGGTTTGCGCTGACACTCGCGGCCAATGTTAAACGCTTAGAGTTCGCGCCCGATTCTTTATGAGGGCGCACCCTCACTTCGCTCAGGTCCGGGCTTGACATCTCTAACCCGGTTGGATGCTGGACCCTCACTTCGTTCAGGCCCGGGCTTGACGTCTCGAACACGGTTAAATGTTTCAAGTCCGGGCACGATTGTTTGTGAGTGCCCAGTCCGGGTGCGATCTTTTGTGAGCGCCCAGTTCGCGCCCGATCTTTTGAGAGGGCGCACCCCCTCGCAGCTTCGCTGCTATTTAAGAATGGCGCTGCGGCGGCCGCCCAGCAAGTGCTGGGCAACCGCCGCCGGCGCCGAGCGCTTGGCCGCGCGCGTCTGCGCGCGCGGCCAAATCTTGCGGGGGCTGGAGGGACCAGGGGAAGTCACTTCCCCGCTCTTTTCGATTAATTCACTCTTGAACGCAAACTGGTATCAGATCGGAATAATCGCCCTATTCGATTTGCAGGGTTGCAAGTCCACGTTCTTCCATCTCTCGTCTGCGTCGAACATAATTCGGATACCAGGTCGAGAAAGCCAACGTTCCGATGAGCAAGGTATATGTGATAACCTCATAGCCCAATTCGGACAGAATAAAATGCTCAATCTTCCCCCAGGCCAAAATGGCGCTCACTGAAAAGGCCAGCCCCCAGACCGAAGCTATGACGAAATTCGTCCTGATGAACAGCGGGTGATCCCAGAGCGACGGGTCGGTGTGCTCTCGCGCATAGTCCAGGGTAAATGGCTTCCTGATGGCAATGGTTAACCAGGTGGAGACGGCTAGTGCCCCATTGGCCATTACACCCATGTGCTGTGCGATCCACATGTTGTTGAGCAGCGCCACTGCCACCGTGGCGTATGTGAAAAAGAAAAGACCCGCCCATAGAATCACACCCCTGTGCAACCGGGTAATACCCATGATGACAACCAACACCAGCGCAACCACCAACCCGAGTTTGAGACGAAACAAACTATTACGGGCAATAACAAGAAACGAAACCCACGGTGCGAACGCGAAAAGCATCTTAAAAAACGACATACCCATCTCCTTTACTTATAAAAACATGAGCGCAGCAGGTTGTGCCCGTATGTTTTGTTTAACCTTGCCACTTTGACGGCGGGTTACATATTCTAATCAAGTGGCGCTGCCTGTGGCATCATAAAAGATGAAAAATTGCTTCCAAAAGTTCCTCCCGTGACCTCACAGTCCGATCACACGAACACTCGATCGTCGGATTCACCGTGGCGCCTTCACTCTCACCCGCTCGGCAAGACTCCTTTCGACAGGTTCCGGAACCAGACCCGTTACGCATCCACCTGACGCTACAACTTCCTTGATGATTCCGGAGCTGATATATATCCAGGGTATTCCCGTCATAATATAGAGCGTTTCGATTTTGTCGTTCAGTCTTCGATTCATCAGGGCCATCTGAAATTCATACTCGAAATCACTGACCGCGCGTAACCCTCGAAGGATTGCATTTGATTTGACCTTGCGCACGTAGTCAACCAGTAGTCCCTGAAATATGTCTACGTCCAATCGATGCCGCTGGGGGTGGTCTTTCACGGATAACTTGATCATCTCAAGTCTTTCTTCGAGAGTGAAGAGAGGTTTTTGAGCAGGATTGTCAGCTACGGCTATTATGATGCGATCAAAAATCTTCAAGCCTCGATCCAGCAGATCCAGATGGCCGTTGGTAATCGGATCGAACGAACCCGGACAAACTGCCAATTTATCCATAAATTGCCTCCAGTTACACGTTCTGACAGCGCATCGGCGTCAGATTGAACAGGACAGATCCTGAAAGCCCGACAAAACCATACGATTTCCAAATCGAACATACAACTGATATGTCAATGAGACTGGTTTTTACATTTCAGCCAGAATCATGCCTTTTTCTTCCGAAGTCTCGTTCGCTTCGGCTTGTTGGCTGCGCCGGCCTCTTTAGCTCCATGGGTGGACGTTGCCGCTTTCTTCTGCCTTCTCGCCTCAAGCGTCTGCTTCAGTTTCTCCGACAGGCCTCTCCTGTTAGCCGCTTTGCTTCCAGCCTTTCTCAATGCCTTGGCAGCAAAGAGTGTTCGCATGCCTCTGCGGCCGTAGACATGATTTCAGCAGAAGCCTATTTACTCGTCAATGGAATTGTCATATGTCAAGATTAAGGAAGTTCGTTTCGCATGCTTGAGCATCCAGGCCATCGGCCTTTGATACTGTCGTGCGAAAGGGACCTTTAATACCAAGTTGCGCTCAAGTGTGTACCAAAAGAAGCTGAAAAGCTCGGGGAACTTTGCCCCCGAACCCTCACTTCCTTCGGGTTCGCGCTTACACATTGGACCGATGCTCGACGCTGAACCCTCACCTGGTTCGGGTTTGCGCTGACACTCGCGACCGACGTTAAACGCTTAGAGTTCGCGCCCGATTCTTTGTGAGGGCGCACCCTCACTTCGCTCAGGTCCGGGCTTGACATCTCTAACCTGGTTAGATGCTGGACCCTCACTTCGTTCAGGCCCGGGCTTGACGTCTCGAACACGGTTAAATGTTTCAAGTCCGGGCACGATTGTTTGTGAGTGCCCAGTCCGGGTGCGATCTTTTGAGAGGGCGCACCCCCTTGCAGCTTCGCTGCTATTTAAGAATGGCGCTGCGGCCGCCGCCCAGCAAGTGCTGGGCAACCGCCGCCGGCGCCGAGCGGCCAAATCTTGCGGGGTGCGGGGAAGTCACTTCCCCGCTCTTTTCGATTAATTCAATCTTGAACGCAAACTGCTATAAGCTGCGCAGCCCTTGAGAGGAGAAAGCTATGGACGGAGAAGAAATTGTAAAGAAAATGCGGGTCATGACCGAAAACCCTCTAAATGCAGAAACTCCCGCTGCATATCTTCGTTCCTGGATTACGGCAAACTCGGCCTTTTTCGACAGAAATCAGAATGCCCTCATAGAAGCTCCCATCGACCTCGCTGACTGGCGGCTGACAATTACGGGAGAAGTCGAAAAAGAACTTCAATTCACCTTTGACAAAATTCTCCGCATGCCCAAGGCAATCGTTGCCAACACACTCGAATGCTCCGGCAACGGCCGTTCCCTGCTCAAAGAAAAGGCAAAGGGAAATCCCTGGACTATTGGGGGAGTCGGCAACGCCGTCTGGGGTGGCGTTTGGTTGAAGGATGTGCTGCAGATGGCCGGATTAAAGGAATCGGCCAAACATGTTGCCTTTGAAGGCTACGATAAGCCCGCGGGTTCTGCTGGGATTAGGTTCGTGCGCAGTATTCCCGTTGCAAAGGCTATATCATCAACGCTCCTTGCCTATGAAATGAATGGTGAACAGTTGCCGCTAAAGCATGGCTATCCGTTGCGAGGACTGGCGCTTGGGTGGACTGGCGCCAATTGCGTCAAATGGTTGAGCAGGATAACGCTGTTGGAGAGACCCTTCGAGGGCTTTTTTATGGACAATGTCTATCGTATTTTTCAGCAGGCGCAGGATCCAAAAACCGGAGAAGTGGTCACAAGAATTCCTCTAAAGTGCATTATTACCCAACCACTGGCCAATGAAACACTGCCTGTAGGACCCGTCGTTGTTCTTGGTGCTTCTTACTGCGGCGAAGCAGCCATCGAGAGCGTTGAAGTTTCTGTAGACGGCGGCCAAACCTGGCATCACGCGTCATTCATAGGCCCCAATGAGCTCTATGCCTGGCGGCAATGGCAATATATCTGGGATGCTCCGGGCCCTGGCGCTTATACTCTGATGGCACGCGCCACAGATAGCGATGGACATAAGCAGCCTGAAAGGGCCAGTTGGAATGTTTTAGGATATGGCAACAATGGCGTTCAGGAGCATGCTGTAACAATGCAGATCGTCTGAGGTGGATCACACACACAGCCCTGACTAATTAATACCAAATTGCGTTCAAGATTGGGCGGGGATAAACCCCGCCCCTACGTCATTGGCACGTTACGCTTCGTAGGGGAGGGCTTTATGCCCTCCCGGAGTATCAACTCAATTGCTGCGATGAAGCTCCGACCAGCCTTCATAGGTGCTGCCATTAACCCGTGTTGCATAATAATGGAGGTGCATCTCCCCATGCTCTATATCCGCCGCGCAGTCGTAAGTAGTGCCATTATCCCTTTTACCGCGTAAGTGTATGGTGTTTTTCCCTGTTTGTGGTCCCCAAAGCGTTACTCCATCAGTCCATATGCCCCTCAGCCCACCGTCGTGCCAGTGGAGGCTAAGAGAGTCAGGCCCTTCTTCACCAAGACTGTTTCTCCAATGTCCAACCCATTCTCCTTCGAAGTCCGCAGCCTGCACCGGCGCTGTTAGAGTAAAAACAACCAGTACCAGAGTCAAAAGCAGTCCGGACGTTTTTGACATGCCATTTCCTCCTTGAATTAAAGTGGCTAATGGTTGGTCCTTGCAATGCCGGTACTACGCCAAGCCTCTTCTCTCTATTGCGACTGGTCACACGAACACTCGATCATAGAATTCACTAGACCAAAGTTTGCGAAGCCTCCCGCATTAGCTTGCTTCTCGCTTCCGTTACTAAGCCAATATCTCCGAAGCCTCTCGCATGAGCTTTGATATTGCAAGTCTCCGTGGGCAGGCCTTCTCCGCACGGGAATAATCGATTCGCGTAAGCAGCTCTCGCGCCTGCTCCGGCAAGCTGGCGTAAACCTCACGCGCCAGGTCGCGTTCGGCATAATCGCGGTAGTACATAAGGCACCTCATTACGTCGCTAACCGGTACCGCTCCTCCGACCGCCTCATGGCAGATGCGGCCACACCCGGCGCAGTAGCTTTCGTAAGTTTCGGCGGCAAATCTATCCAGCAGCTCGAAATCGGTACGAGTAAGACGCGTCAGGTCCCGCGCCGCTGCCACATTGGCCGAAAGAATCGTCAGGTTCGGCATCTGGGAGCAGATGCTTGCAATGTTTGGATTTTCCAGTACGGCCATGATCTTGGCCTGCTTATCGGTAAAGCCGCGCTCGATAAATCGTTCGACCATCTGCATTTCGGCTTCGCTGTCCGTCTGTACCTGTCGGCCTCCCTGGGTTTTCATGGCGACGAGCCCGATACCCTTATCCGCGCATGAAGCAATCGCTTCCTTCATCTTCACGCCGTTCATAATCCGGAAGCTGTAAGCGAACATAACTGCGTCGATCCAGTCTGCTTTGGCTGCGCTCAGCAGACAGCTTTCCATGTTCTCATGAGTGCTGAACCCGAAAAGTTTGATCTTGCCCGCCTTTTTCATTTCCGAAACCCATTGCTTCACTGGTTTCGGCTCCGCTATCTCGCTGAAGTCGTTTATTCCATGTACGTGCAACAAATCGACGTAATCCGTGGCGAGCCTCTTCAGGCATTTGTCCAGCGCCGCCGTCATGGCTTCGGGCTCGCCGGAGTGCAACTTTGTGGTGAGAAACATTTTCTTCCTGGCATCGGAGTTTCGAGCAAGAAAGCGGCCATAGCCCTCCTCGCTCGAACCATTTCCATAGGCCTCGGCGGTGTCCCAGAAATTCACGCCCCAGTTAAGGGCCTGCCTGAGTAGCAGTTGATTATTGACTGTGTCGAACCCCCCGCCGAGCGCGAGAACCGACACTTCGGCGCCCGTTTTACCCAGCTTGCGCCTGGGGAGGGCGGGTTTTCCGTCGTCAGCCTGTTCCGGAGCGGCAGCGGCTTTGCCCATTTCCAGTCCAGTTGAAGCTATTCCTGCCAATCCAATGGTCTTGATAAAGTTGCGTCGTGTTAAACCTTCGCATTTTTCTTTTTCTTCCATTACGCAGCCTCCAAACATAGAGCCAAAATTTTATTCTGGAAATTTTGAATTGACCTTCGCCTGACTGATCCATGGTATCATTTGGTGATAGGCTTGCCCTGCTTGAGGTCGTATATCGGGCTCATCTTGAGATCGCCGGTCAGAAAATCCTCAGGTTTTTTCGAAATCAGATTGCCTCTATTACCTTTTGGTTCCGGTTCAGTATGAAATACCATACGGCCCTCATGCCGAGTTGCCTGGAATAATGTATCAGCTTGTGCTCAATCCATCCGAACTGCATTGTAGCATCGGATTATAGCCGAAAAACTTCTCAAACAACTCCAAAACTCACAAAACCATAGGATTTTGCAACCGAACATGCAATTGATATGTCATATGAGATTGTGTTTTGCGATTTCAGCCGGAATTATGCCTTCTCCGTTCGAAGTCTCGTCCGTTTAGGTTTGCTGGCTGTCACTTTCTCTGTTACTGCCGGTTTTGACGTTTTTGCCTTTGCTTGCCTTCTCGCCTCAATCGCCTGCTTCAGCTTCTCGGGCAATCCTCTTTTCTTCGCCGCTTTGCTTCTAGCTTTGCTCAATGACTTTGCAGCCAGCGGAGTCCTCATCGAAAATCCGTACTTCTTCTTGTACTCTTTCTGGCTCATGCCGTGGGAGACCAGGTGCTTCGACGTGAGCTGTCTCATCTCGGCGCCACATTCGAGACAGATTACTTTGTCGTTTTGGATGGAATTTGCCGGGCTGAGCTTCGTTGCGGCTACTTCCTCTGCGAGCGACTGAGTACGTTCAATGTTGATTCCACTGTAGGCGTTTTCACAATTGCGTTAAAGAACTATATTTCCTACGCCAACGAAAATGACCGATCACATCCCCGGAAAGGGCCTGATCGGTCATTTTTAAGCGTCGTGAGATAGGGAATCGACCCCTTATTGTCACGACGCCGAAAAGGACGTTTTAAGTCCTGGATTTTACGAGCGTCCCCAGCCGGATTTGAACCGGCGTCGCCGGCGTGAAAGGCCGGTGTCCTGGACCGGACTAGACGATGGGGACATTGAAAAGCCGGGGCCTCATGGTCCTGTAAACAGGATTATGGGCCTTACCGGCCGACAGGCGCCCCGCAGGGCTTAAGGAGGCACCGAAGCGGTACTTCATAGCACCCGGCGAGCCCGCTGTCAAGCTGCAGCGCACACAGCGCGGTACGCAGTGAATTACTAAAAGAACTCGGAGTGGAGAGGAAAGGGCTGGGATAGACCTGGAAAAACCCCGGCACATTCGCCAAGCCGGCATTCGCCTCCGGCTGGGCTGCCCCTCATCATGAAACAAACATAAAAGAAGCCCACGACCTCTCAGGCTTCAAAACACTCCGATATGATGGGCCGTGCTGGATTCGAACCGGCGACTCTCTGCTTAAAAGGCAGATACTCTACCTCCTGAGTTAACGGCCCCTACGTCTTTCATCAGACCGTTGTTAGTAGCATTCTTACTCGTTTCATGTCAACATAAAGAGTCGGCCCGTCTCGGTGCAAGGTCCTCCAATTCAGTCAGGGGGAAGAATCACAGGACAAATTTCTTCCCCGTGATTTGAAAAACCTTGTAACTTTGGCCCAAACCATAATCTCGGAAAGGAGAGCAAAGTGAAAAAAATCGCACTGGGTCCCCAGACCCTTGTTTATCCGATGCCTGCCTTTCTAATAGGCTCCGGTGTCGGCGAAAGGCCCAACTTCATGACCGCCGCCTGGAGCGGCATAGCTGCCAGCACGCCTCCTATGATAACGGTGGCCCTTCAGCATCACCGGTACACCCTGAAAGCGATAAGGGAAAATGGCGTATTCTCGGTAAACGTGCCAAGCGCAGAACTGGCCAGGGAAACGGACTATTGCGGCCTGGTTTCGGGGACCACCAAGGCGGACAAGGTGAAAGACTGCAATTTCACTATATTCTATGGCAAACTCAAAAACGCTCCCCTGATCGAACAGTGCCCCGTCAACCTGGAATGCAAGGTCGTCCATATTCTTACCCTTGGCTCGCATACCCTGCTGATCGCTCAGATCGAGGAAGTCTACGTATCCGAAGATTGCATGACGGAGGGCCAGCCCGATCCGGCAAAAATCGATCCGCTCATGTACATAACAGGCGCGAATAAATCCTACTTCAGGATCGGTGAAAAAATCGGACCTGCCTTCAAAATCGGACTGGAGATCGGTAAATCGAAGTCTTGATTACAGGTCAAAGTGTGAAATCAAAAAAGAGCGTTTGTTCATCTTGCGTTTCCGCAGGTTTGCAATATCTTCTCATCAGTGTGTAATTTCACGAAAAAAGGAGGTGAAAAAAATGGCTTCTCACGAGGAAGTTGAACAGGCAAAGAGGTTGCCCCGTGTGGGGAGTACGGTTCGCAGCAGGAAGTACGGCACATTGTGGAGGGTCATGGAAAAAAGGGAGATGTGGGAGCACTCTGCCGACGATCCAACTTCGGAACACAGCCGGCTGGTTCCGGCTATTTACCTCCGGTACTGGAAAATCCGCGAGGGGAAAACCCCGGGTACAGGAAAAATGTTGGGTTACACTTACACAGCTCTGGATAACACGTTCGAGTCAAACTGGGAGATCGTGCACTAATACCGAAAGATGGTGTGTTGCAAAGCAATCGATTCACGAAGATGACCGGGAGCTCGGGCAGGACGGTCCGGACAGGTTGAACCGGTTCCAACAGTACCGGCGAGGGACGCAAGTCCCTTCCGGCCCCGGTCTGAGAGATTACCCCTCCAGTGTTCAGGGACCTCACCTGTTTTACTAAGTCTCTTTCTGCAGTATCACGACCTCAATCTGGCCCTCCAGGGCCTTTTTGAATTTCATGGCGTCGTCCTCCGAGCCTACTATTGCGCCATAGTGCATCGGGATCGCGATCTTCGGGTTGATCGCCTTTGCCGCCTGTACAGCTTCATCGGCCGTCATGACATAAGTTCCCGATACGGGCAGAAACGCGATATCCACGTCAAGCTTTTTCATCTCAGGAATAAAATCCGTGTCGCCCGCGTGATAATATCGGACGCCATCGACTTTGAAGACAAAGGAGAGCATACCTGCGGCCTTGGGATGGAAGTCTTTGTTGGTGTTGTAGGCCGGCCCGACTTCGATTTCAACGCCTTTGACGCTCAGCTTGGTGCCGGGGGCCACCACCTTTATGTCGCCCTTGAGTTTCTTGGCCGAAGCAGCATCGGTTACTATGACGGAATCCTTTTTCTGGATTTTGGCCACGTCTTCGGGTGAATTGTGGTCGAAATGATCGTGGCTGATCATGATAAGGTCAGCGGGCTTTGTCACCGAAATCTGGAAGGGATCCACCTGCACCACCGTGCTTCCGTCTATGCGGATCGCATCATGGCCAAGCCAGTGTATTTTTTTCACCGCTTCCTTGAGGTCCATGTTTTCCTCCCTTTGCACTTTTGTGCAGTAAGTTGCGCAACCTTGAACTCAAACCGGGTAAAGACTCTCCTTGAATGACTCTGCTTATAATATAGGACTTTTGTCCCGGAATCCAGATGGAGGATTGCTCGCTGGGCATCCAAATTTTTCAGCCGAAGACGCGATAAGACCTCCCGCCCCGTCACGCGGAGTGTCGAGTTCGTACCCCGCATCCCCGCGTCTGCGTTCTACGACTTCCGGCTTGCACCCTGTTTGCTTTTTGGGTTAAAGTGACCGTACGAGGTGTTCACTGACCCACCATCCAGCATCAGAACCTTTTAGCCGGATTTCGCAGTGATTCAGCGCTTTTTGAAAAGGCTTTTGGACGATCGACTAAGGGATTTCGAAATTGCCCATCATGCCGAATTCCCTGCTCAGCCGCCTATCTTCGAAAAACTCTCATCTCCACTCCCGGAAGCCATCGAAGACGCGCTGCTCAAGTTCGGGATATCCGCTCTTTACAGTCACCAGGCACTTGCTCTCGAACACATCCGCTCAGGCCGCCATACCGTCGTGTCCACGCCGACATCGAGCGGAAAATCCCTCATCTACAACCTGGCCGTTGCTGAGGCGTTGCTCAGCGACCCAGACCGACGCGCGCTCTACCTTTTTCCGATCAAGGCGCTTGCCCACGACCAACTGGACTCGTTACAAAAGTTCTTTGCCGCCCTTCCGGGCTCGGAAGAGGGTTGGCCCTTGACATCGTGCATCTACGACGGAGACACCACTCCTTACCAGAGGGCCAAGATCCGACAGCGCCATCCCCATGTTCTTTTAACCAACCCGGATATGCTCCATTACGCCCTGCTGGCTTTCCACACTAAATGGGAGCAATTCTGGAAAAGACTTCAATATGTTATCATTGACGAAATGCACACCTACCGCGGGATTTTTGGGAGCCATGTCGCCCAGGTCTTCCGCAGGCTCCGCAGGATTTGCCGCTACTACGGCGGCAGCCCCAGGTTCATTTTACTTTCCGCAACCATCGGGAACCCCGACGAGCTCGCGGGGCGTCTTACAGGAGTTCCTACAGACGAGATAGCGGTTGTGAGCGGAACGAGTGGAGCGCCCCAGGCAAAACGGCACTTTGTCTTCCTGCGCCCGGTTGAGAACAGGATTGCCCATTCAGCGGGCACGGCGGCGCGCCTTATAGTCCAGGCGGCTAAAGCGGGCCTCAAGACGATTGCTTTTACTCAATCCAGGAAGTTGACCGAGTTGGTTCACATGAGCGTGATCGAGATGGACCAAGGGCTCCGTAACAAGGTCAGCTCATACAGGGCCGGATTTTTGCCCGAGGAGAGGAGAGTAATCGAACAGAAGCTTTCCAGTGGAACTCTTTGCGCGGTCATATCCACAAGCGCCCTGGAGCTTGGGATCGACATAGGCGGGCTGGACCTCTGTATTCTTGTCGGTTATCCGGGGACAGTCATGACCACCTGGCAGCGGGGAGGACGTGTTGGAAGGAGCGGGCGGGAATCGGCAATAGTGCTGATTCCCGACCAGGATGCGCTCGATCAGTACATCGTGAACCACCCTGACCGATTCCTCGAGAGTCGCTATGAGAACGCGGTAATAGATCCGTTCAATTCCGAAATCCTCAAGGCCCATCTGCCGTGCGCAGCCGCCGAACTACCGATATGTTCATCCGATGACGATTTTTTGGAAGAAAAGTTCTCAAAAGCGCTAAACGAGCTTACTTCATCCGGACGCCTGATTCAGACCTTCGAGGGCGACCAGTGGATATGCGCTGCAAGGGGGCCACACCGCCTCATAGACATTCGCTCCGTCGGCCCCTCATACACCATTACCACGGCCAGCAACGGCCAGACCTCGACGCTTGGGAAAAACGAAGGCATTCGAGCTCTCAAGGAATGCCACCCCGGTGCAATCTACCTGCATCGGGGAGAAACCTATTCGGTCGAATCGCTCGATCTCGAAAAGAAGTTGATCCAGGTGGTCCCGGCGAACGTTCCCTTTTTTACACGCGCTGTCGGCAGCAAGGAAACCGAGATATTGGAGAGTCTGGCCTCCAAACCCGCCGGGAACTTCATCATCCGGATGGGCCGGCTGCGGGTTACCGAGAATATAACGGGCTATGAGGTTCGAAGGCTTTTTTCTCACGCTCTCATTTCAAAAAATCCTCTCGACCTTCCACCGCAGACCTTCGAGACAGTCGGCTTCTGGATCGAAATTGAATCGATCCTGGAGACCAACATCAGGAAAGCAGGCCTCGATTTCATGGGTGGAATTCACGCCATCGAGCATGCGCTCATCAGCATGTTTCCTCTTTTTGCCGTATGCGACCGCAATGACATTGGGGGGATTTCGATTCCTCTGCACCCGCAGATCGAAAAGGGCGCCATTTTCGTCTACGACGGCTATCCGGGGGGGATCGGGCTGGCCGCGCGCGGATATGATATCATCCTGCCCCTGATCGAGAGGACAAAGGAGCTTATAGCATCCTGCGGCTGTTCACACGGATGCCCTGCGTGCATCCACTCGCCCAAGTGCGGCTCGGGAAATAAACCCCTGGACAAAGAGGCCGCGCTCGAGCTTCTGAGGTATCTTTCCGCAGAAAAGAATCTGGGGGATAACAGCATCGAGTGTGAGAAAGCGGCCTCAGAGGTCTGTTGTGCTCCCGCCAAAGCACGTAGCCCCTATCGGGACTTGCGGATAGGTTTCTTCGACCTCGAAACCCGGAAGCTGGCCCAAGAGGTAGGCGGATGGCAAAATACACACCTGATGCGTGTATCGGTCGCTGTTCTGCATGAGGTCCCGGCCGATACATTCAAGGTCTACCGCGAGCATGAAATCCAGCAACTCATCGAAGACCTCAAAGGGCTCGACCTAATCGTCGGATTCAACATCTCGCGTTTCGATTACCGGGTCCTGCGGGCCTATACGCCGTTCAACCTCGAGAGGCTCCCCACGTTTGACATCCTGGATGAGATTCAAAAAAGCCTGGGGTTTCGCCTGAGCCTTGGACACCTCGCAGAAAAAACCCTCGGCCGCCCGAAAGGAGGCGACGGCCTCCAGGCCGTCAGGTGGTTTCGTCAGGGCGAGTGGGAAAATCTCATAACCTATTGCACCGAAGACGTTATCATAACGCGCGATCTTTTTTACCATGGCCTGGAGAAGGGATATCTTGTCTACAGCGATAAGAGCAGCCGCTTGCTGCGGCTTGGCACTCCCTGGAAAATAGATGATTTCCTTTTAGCCGAGAATCGAAGAAACGCCGATGAAAACAAATGAAAACCACTTTTGTCAGACGCCACCAGACAAGGAGTGGTACGCTCTCTATGTGCAGGTGAACCACGAAAAGGAAGTGGCTAAAAGGCTGGAACAGAAGGAAGTGGGCTGCTTTCTTCCACTCATGGAAACATGGAGCAAGAGGCGGGACCGCAGGAAAAAAATACAGCTTCCGATGTTCCCCGGCTATGTTTTCGTTCACGTACTCCTGGACAGCTATGTGCAACTTACTGTCGTCAAGACCCCTGGAGCGCTCAGCCTGCTGCACAACTCCCAAGGCCCTCTGTCAATTCCCCCATATCAGGTCGAAAACCTTCGGACCATAGTCAACTCAATCCAGCCTCTCGAAATCCATCCTTATCTGAGACAGGGCGACTGGGTCCATGTTGTTCGCGGCCCTCTTGCCGGATGCATCGGTATTCTCGACAGACTGGACCCCAAAAAAGGCAGGCTCATCGTCAGCGTGGACATAATCAAAAAATCTGTAAGCGTGGAACTCGACCTGGAGGACGTGGAACCCGCGATAGCGCCCACTTGCATGTAAGACCGCATACGAAGCGGATGTTGGTTTTTTGAAATTGGAAGTATCTCGGATGTTGGATGTTATGCCCCATTCTTCTTAATCCCCAGGGTTTTCATTTTCCTGTGGAGATGGGTCCTTTCCAGCCCGACCCTGGCGGCGGTCACAGAGACGTTCCAGCCGTTTTCTTCGAGCTTTCTGAGCAGGTAATCGCGTTCGAAACATGAGCGCGCCTCTTCCAGGCTCTGGCAATGGAAGTAGGCCGTCTGGCCGTTTTCTTTCTGAAGGACATTTCTGAATTCCGCAGGCAGGTCGTCCGGCCCTATGTCATGGCCCGGCGTCATGATAATGAGTCTTTCGATGAAATTTCTAAGCTCCCGAATGTTCCCCGGCCAGGAATAGCCCTGCAGAATTGGATAGATGCGCGAATCGATCTTTTTTTTGCCCAGCGCGCTTTCGCTTGCGATTTCATTGGCGAAGTTTTCGACCAGCAAGGCGATGTCATCCAGGCGATCCCTGAGAGGCGGCACAAAGATCGGAATCACGTTGAGCCGGTAGTAGAGGTCCTGCCGGAACCTGCCCTGCTCTATCTCCTTCTGGAGGTCTTTGTTGGTTGCAGCGACGATCCTCACATCCACTTCCACCGGGCGGGAACCTCCGACCCGCTCAAAAACCTGCTCCTGGATTATTCGAAGTATTTTGGCCTGTGTCCGGTGGCTCATGTCGCCGATCTCGTCAAGGAAGAGCGTACCTCCGTTTGCCGAGTCGAATTTCCCCTTGTGCTTTTCGTAGGCGCCGGTGAAAGCGCCTTTCTCATGGCCAAAAAGCTCGCTTTCGATCAGCTCCTCCGGAATCGCGGCGCAATTTACCTCTATCATCGGACGCGTGCTGCGGCGGCTGAGAATATGTATCATCCGGGCGGCCAGTTCCTTACCCGTCCCGTTTTCTCCCGTGATAAGCACGGTTGCGTTGGTGGGGGCCGCGCGCCGAATTTGGTCGCGGAGATTTGAAACGACCGTGCTTTCACCGATTATCGTGCGGTCTGATTTTTTTCGCAGCAGCCGGTTTTCTTCTTCGAGGCGGGAAAACTCGATGGCGTTTTGAATCGAGACCAGCACACGCTCGATCGAGAGCGGTTTTTCTATGAAATCGAAAGCGCCCATCCGGGTGGCCTTTACTGCGGTTTCTATGGTGCCATGGCCGGAGATGATCATTACTGGAATCAGCGGATAGAGCTTTTTTATCTCCTCAAGCACAGTTATGCCGTCGGTCCCAGGCATCCATATGTCCAGAATGATGAGGTCCGGCTGGTCTTTCTTAACCTTCTCCAGCCCTTCCTCGCCGGAGCCGGCCAGAATCAGTTCATAGCCCTCGTCCTCCAAAATTCCACTAAGGGACTGCAGAATGCTTACCTCATCATCCACGATCAGTATCTTCTGCTTCATCTACTTTATCCCCTAGCCGGGCAGTTCCACGGTGAACACAGTCCCGCGCGGCTCGTTTCCACGCACGCGGATGAAGCCGTTATGGTCGGCGATAATGCTCGATACTATGGCAAGCCCGAGACCGGTCCCCTTTTCTTTGGTCGAATAGTATGGTTCAAAAACTCTCTGCCTGTTTTCGGGCGCAATCCCGTGCCCGGTATCGGCGCACTCCAACCGGGCGATCTTCAGGGCCGGGTCGTACGAGAGCCGGATCGAGATTTCTCCTCCCTGCGGACCGATGGCATGCACGGAGTTGTCGAGCAAGTTGATGATTACCTGCCGGAACTGATCTCGATCGAGCCGAAGCGCAGGCATATCATCATCTGTTTCCAGGTGAAATGAAATGCTGCTGAAGTTGTGCCTGTACAGGCCAAGCCCCTCCTCGACAATCTCGTAAAGGTTGCATGGCTCCAGCTTCGCCCTGGGCAGCCTTGCAAACCGGGAGAACTCGTTTACCAGGCTCTTCATGTGATCGACCTGCTGGATTATTGTGTGCGTGCATTCGTCGAAAACCGAGCCGTCAGTCTCGACCAGTTCACGATATTTGCGCCTCAGTCTTTGGGCCGAAAGCTGAATGGGGGTCAGAGGATTTTTGATCTCGTGGGCGATCCGGCGGGCCACCTCCCGCCACGCTGACATGCGCTGGGCCTTTTCCAGTTCGGTGAAATCGTCCAGTACTGCGACCACACCCATGAATTGGTCCTGGTCGTCGCGCAGGACCGATACCTTTATGAAAAGCGACATGGGCGCCCCGGCCACTTTGACCTGCGCAGCCTGTTCGAGATAGGCATGGCGGCCTTCTTTGTAGCAGGAAATAAAGCCTTTGACGATCTCCATTTGGGATTGGTCCAAAAAGGCAGTGTAGTGTTTGCCTTTTGCCTCCTCTGCACTAACTCCGAAAAGCACCTCAACCGAATTATTTATCGTCGTGATTTTGCCTTCGGCATCCACGCTGACCACTCCGGCCGCTATATTCTTGAGCACTACCTCCATGTAGCGCCGGCGGTCTTCAAGTTCGATATTTGTGCTCTGAAGAGCGTTGTAGGCCACGTCAAGTTTCTTGCGCCCCTCGCTCAGGTCCTCGGTCATATTGTTGAACGAAGCCATAAGCATCCCGATTTCATCTTGCCTGTCGGGGTCCAGGCGCACATCGAGATTTCCCTCGGCTATTTGCTGGGTTGCTCTAAGAAGCTTCTGGATAGGTCCCGTAAGGTTCTTGGCAAGATAAAAACCGAACCAGACCGCTGAAAATATCGCCAGCATCGTAACGATCGAAAAGGTGATGAAATGGCTCTTCTTCAGAGGCAGGTGAAGCATCTTGAGCTGCAGATAATTATCGTATCCCCTGGTAATGGATCCCAGTTTGAGGGCAAGCTCTGCCGGAAGGAACCGCAGAACTATAAGGACCGATCCGTCCCCTGTCAGTGCCTGCAGCGGGATACGCGCAGCTATGGCGTTCTGCGGGCCCGCTGTAAAACTGATGACTTTCGAAGCGGTGCCGCTCTCCTTCTGAAAACTGCGTGTGAGCAGAGCGGTGTCGATTTCCTGGGCGGTATTCTGCCTGAAGCTCCACCGCAGATCTCCGGAAGAGTTGAACACATACGCGGCGTCGATCCTGGCCGCGAAAAGAAACCCTATACCCGACTCCAGATGAGCGTTCCCCTTTTGCTCGGTTATCATCCGGGCGGCTTCCGGAACCAGAGCGCTGCATTCGGAGACAAGATTGGTCCTTTCCCGTTCGACGTATTGCCTGGCGAGCAGGACCGAATTCGCAAGCGACTCCTGGACACTGGCGCTGAACCAGTTATCCAGGCTCGAGAAGATAAACTGGCTGGCAAGCCAGAAAAGAGGTACCGTGGGAATGAGCGTTAGGCAAACGGTGGCGGCGACCAGCCTTGTTTTGAGCTTGGAGCCGAGGATGTTTTTTTTTCTCTCGAAGATGAGCTTTACGAAGTTGCGCAGGACCAGATAGGCCAGCAGCAAAAGGAGCAGGACGTTCAGATTGATGAACACAACCAGCAGGATGTTGCTAAACAGCGGCGCCTCTGATGGAGGCTTAAAGAACCACCCCTGCAAAAAACCCAGCGTCAGGATAATGATGAAAGCCGCACAGATGACAATTCGTTCCCAGAAGCGGCGTTTATCAACTGATTTGCTATCCAAAGTACTCATGGCTTGCTTCAGTAAAGGAATACGACGGTGTACCACTCGGTTTCGAAATCCCAGAGAGACACCCAAAAAAGAACATATCTGAAAAACAGTGGAAGCTCCACTTTTGAAAGCTCGGCTTTTACCCTCAGACAATACTCCTGGTTCCTGCTAAGCCACCACGTCGGGATTACCGGAAGGTTCTCGACCGTGCTCATCCATTTTTTCGCCTCATCAAAGCTCCTGGTCACCAGCACTCTTTGCGGATGCTCCGGCAGATCCACCTGAAATTCATTGTTCAGACGGTTGTATCTGATTGTATGCCGCAGGGTAAAATCGGCGATCCTTGAATTTAAAATCAGCGCGGGCTTCTCGATAGACACCAGGATTCTAAAGGTTGTGGGGACCCCATCGAGGATCGCCTCCTCCATATCGGAATTAAAGCAATCGATCAGGCGAAAATTGGCCTCCAGGTTCTTTCCGCTCTTATCGATTTCGATCTTCGAAATCTCGGCTTTATTGGTTGCGGAAACGCAAATGGCAGGACATGCAGTAAATACCGCAAGGGAAAAAAAGAAGAAAAATTTCCTGTTGATCCAAGATTTCACATCTTTTCCGCAAATATGCCGGGGTAACACCGCCGCCCCGGGATTCCAGCCGCAATTCGACAGGCGCCCTTCAGGATTTTTGAGGAATTCTAGCGGACCAAACCGTCGAATACAAGCGAAATGAGGAAACCCTTCGCGTCTTCGCACCTTTGCGTGAAAAGCTTGTACCGTTCGCAAGAAAATTCCGCGAGATTTCGGGTATGCGCTCAGGGTCCGTGCGGCTTATGCCGAGGAAGGGGCGCACCGGGGACCGGGTGCTTACGAACAACCCTCAGTTCAACTCCGTTGAGCATCTTGTTGCGGTGGAGTGGCTGACGGACCGATGAGCCGCAGACCGGCTGTAAGGACCTCACTGTCTGGAGTTCCTCCCCCCAAATAACTTACTCTGATCGAATATCCTTTTCGCCGAAAAGAGCCTGCCGCGCTGGGCAGAACAACTGATGGCGGCTGGCCCGTGCTGGTTTCTTTGGCCCGATTTCTTATCTCCGTTCGCTGTGTTTTCGATTGCAAATTGACAAGGCTGAACGGAATGTTCTATAAGGATAGGTCATAACTCCGGAGAAATTCCCGAGTCAACAGAGACACAACCGCCTATTCTAGTGAGAGGAGCAAGCTGATGGCCGGCAATATCATTGAGGTTACAGACAGCAGTTTCGAGCAGGAAGTACTTCAGTCCGATTTACCCGTTCTGGTGGATTTCTGGGCCCCATGGTGCGGTCCGTGTCGTGCTATCGCACCCGTTGTTGAGGAACTTTCGGTCGATTACGGCCCAAAGCTCAAGGTTGTAAAATGCAACGTTGACGATAACCCGAAAGTGCCGGGGAAATATGGAATTCGCGCTATCCCTACTCTCATTATTTTCAAGGGCGGCAATGTGAGCGAGCAGATCACAGGGGCTGTCGCTAAATCTCAGATTACCGCGGCAATCAATAAGGCTGTGGAGAGCACTCTTTAACCCTAACCCTCAGAATAATTTACGGAGTTTTTATGCTTTGTATCTCCGGCCGCTCTAAGCTGGCTTTTCGACCGTTAGGCCTCCTGTTGCTCCTCATGGCCTTTTCGGTCGTCAGCGGATGCGCAGGATCCAGTCTATCAGACTTCCACCTTAGCAACCCTTTCGCAAAGAAAAAACCGACGACCATCGACAAGACTGCCGAACAACTCGCTCTTTCGGGCATGGCGAAGCTCGAGAAAAAAAATTACGGCTTGGCGGCAGAGGAGTTTAAGAAGATCAAGGAACACTATCCTTACAGCAAATACGCGATCCTTGCCGAGTTGAAGCTCGGCGACGCTTACTTCGGTGAGCAAAAGTACGGCGAAGCCGCGTTGAGCTACGAGGAATTCGTACGTCTTCATCCACGCAACGAGGTGATCCCCTATGTTCTCTACCAGGTTGGAATGAGCCATTTTCTCAGTTTCTCCTCCGTTGACCGGGACCCTGATGAGACCAAGACGGCAATAACGTCCTTTGAGAAGGTAATTCAGAATTTCCCCCAATCCGAATACGCGGCGAAATCCCAAAAGCAGTTACTGGAGTGTAGGAAGCGCGTCATCTCCCATATGTTCAGCGTTGCAAAACAATATTATGGTCTTAAATGTTACTCTGCCGCAAAGAGGCGGCTGGATACCATGATTCAGCAATATCCCGAGGCGGTTGCCGATCTTGGATACGGGCCACTTGTCCAAAAGATGCTTGCCAAATGTGACAAGGAAGCGTCGAAGGAAGAAAGGAAGCCTGACCTCTGGACTCGGTGGGGATTCTAGTTTGACAAAAATCTTGGCTGACCGGTTGATTTAGTCTCGGCTCAGCGGCTAGAATTAAATTGTGGAATCCTTCCGGGTTTTGAGTAAAATTTGTTGACAAACGGGACCGTTTTCCTGCATGTTTATTTGGGAGCCTGCCTTTTTACCCCCGGACTGCTACAGGCAAAGATTGAGCAGAAAAATTACCGGTTTGAGCCGCTGGCCGGCAATTTCCATTCCCTAATACCTGTGTCCCATGTCTCCCCGGAATAACTGTGAAGTCTTTTGACAAGAAAGAAAAATCCGTAGATTCCTAAATACCTTTAACGGAGAACAGCCAATGCCTGACGCATCAGTAAACTCAGCCGAGACCACCAACAGCCGGGACTCCGTGCGCGACCGGCGCAACGAGATGAACCTGGTCGAGCTGAAAAACAAAAACATCCGGGAACTTATGGCCATCTCAAAGGCCTACAATATCGACGGGGCAAGCTCGATGCGAAAGCAAGAGCTAATATTCGCGCTCCTTCAGGCACAGGCGGAAATGAGCGGCCTCATCTACGGTGAAGGTGTGCTGGAGATTCTTCCCGATGGCTTCGGGTTTCTAAGAAGTCAGAACTATAACTACCTGCCCGGGCCCGATGACATCTATGTTTCGCCCTCGCAGATCCGTAGGTTCAACCTTCGCACTGGAGACAGCATTTCCGGCCAGATCAGGCCCCCCAAGGACAACGAACGCTACTTTGCCCTGCTCAAGGTCGAGTCGGTCAATTATGAGGACCCTGAGATAGCGCGGGACAAAATCCTCTTTGACAACCTGACCCCTCTTTATCCGGACCGCAGGATCAACCTGGAATCAGACCCCGAAAATCTGTCTACGCGGGTCATGGACCTGCTGACGCCGATCGGTTCCGGGCAGCGCGGACTTATCGTCGCCCAACCCAGAACCGGCAAGACGATGCTCCTTCAGAACATCGCCAACGCGACGGCGGCCAACCATAAGGACGCATACCTCATAGTGCTGCTGATCGACGAGCGGCCTGAGGAAGTGACGGACATGCAGAGAAACGTGCGTGCCGAAGTGGTGAGCTCGACCTTTGACGAGCCTCCCCAGCGGCATGTGCAGGTAGCTGAAATGGTGATCGAGAAAGCCAAGCGCCTCGTCGAACATAAGAAAGACGTAGTCATTCTGCTCGACAGCATTACCCGGCTTGCGCGCGCCTACAATAGCGTGGTCCCGCCCAGCGGCAAAATCCTCTCCGGCGGTCTTGACTCAAACGCTCTCCATCGCCCGAAACGATTCTTCGGGGCGGCGCGTAACGTCGAACAGGGGGGAAGTCTTACCATTATCGCCACTGCGCTCATCGATACTGGAAGCCGCATGGATGAAGTTATCTTTGAAGAATTCAAGGGCACCGGCAACATGGAAATCGTACTCGACCGCAAGCTGGCCGACCGGCGCATTTTTCCGGCCATCGACATAAACAAGTCCGGCACGCGCAAAGAGGAATTGCTCATCGCGCCCGATGACCTCAACCGCATCTGGATTCTACGAAAGCTCCTTTCGCCTCTAAATCCTATAGACGCGATGGAATTTCTCCTCGACAAAATGCAGGGCACGAAGAACAATAGTGAGTTCTTGGCCTCGATGAACAGGTAGCATTGTTTTGAAAATCATCCGATCAGGGAAGGAAAATAAATGAAGGACAACATTCATCCCGAGTATCACCAGACGGTAATTAAATGCGCCTGTGGCGCCGAAATCCCCACCGGTTCCACCAAAAAGGAAATCCGCGTGGAAATATGCTCAAAATGCCATCCGTTCTACACGGGAAAACAAAAGCTGGTAGATTCGGCCGGACGCATTGAGAGGTTCCGTCGAAAATATGAAAAGTTCCAGAAACCCGAAGACAAGCAGTAGAAACGATGTTCGACAGGCTTGAAAGCGTAGCTCAAAGATTTCACAAGCTCGAAGAGAATCTCGGCAACCCGGACCTGCTGAGTAATCAGAAGGAATATCAGCAGGTTGCAAGGGAACGCTCCGAACTCGCTCACATAGTTGAGAAGTATGCGCACTATAAGAAATTAAAAGAGCAGGTGCAGGAAAACCAGGCCCTTTTTGAGGGGGAAGAAGACCCGGAGATGCGCGAATTGATCAGGGATGAAATTACCGCCCTCAAAGATCGGCTCGACGCGGCAGAAAAAGATCTCAAGCTCATGCTGGCCCCGAAAGACCCCAACGACGACAGGAATGTCATCCTGGAAATCCGGGCGGGAACCGGAGGTGAAGAGGCGGCCCTTTTCGTTGCCGACCTTTTTCGTATGTATTCACGCTATGCAGAAACCCGCAGATGGAAGGTCGAGGTCCTTGATTCAAACCAGACTGGTATCGGAGGATTCAAGGAAATAATTATCTCCATCAACGGTAAGGCCGCTTACAGCAGGCTCAAGTTCGAGCGAGGGGTCCACCGGGTGCAGCGAATCCCCGTGACCGAGAGCCAGGGAAGGATTCACACATCCGCCGTCACTGTGGCCGTGCTCCCCGAGGCCGAAGAAGTTGACGTCTTCATAGACCCCAACGACATCCGAGTGGATGTATTTCGTTCCTCGGGCCCCGGAGGTCAGAGTGTCAATACCACCGATTCGGCCGTTCGTTTAACTCACATCCCTACTGGGCTGGTAGTGATATGCCAGGACGAAAAATCCCAGCACAAGAACAAGGCCAAGGCGCTGAAGGTACTCCGCGCCCGTTTGCTGGACTCCATGCAGCGAGAACAGGAAGCCAAAATTGCGCAGGATCGCAAGAACCAGGTAGGAACGGGAGACCGGAGCGAAAGAATCCGCACCTATAATTTCCCCCAAAACCGAGTGTCCGACCACCGGATAAATCTGACCCTTTACAAGCTGGACGTTATTTTGACCGGAATGCTCGACGACCTTATAGACCCCCTCAATAACCATTTCCAGGCCGAAGCCCTCAAGGGTGCGGCCTGAAGGGCCCACCACCCCGATCTAGTTTATTGAAGCCTGTCCTACGAACATTGCTCTTTTTCGGTTAACTCCACGGGCCATCGTTTTATTCTTCGCAATGACGGCTCTCACCATTGCTGCGATCTCAGCTCCGCTCACGGCGTCCTTCAAAACGAAGTGGTCCGCCCCGTATTCTTCAGCGATTTGGCGGTATTCGGGAAGATCGTAGCTCGTGAAGACGCTTATCACTAAGTTCGGATGATGGCCTTTGATCTCTCGTGTCAAATCGAGCCCGTTTTTTCCCGGCAGCCGTATGTCCATGAAGACCATGTCAGGTGAAGTTTGCTCGATCTTTGCGAGAGCATCGGACCCGTCAACAGATTCGTACACTGAGAGGGACGGGATGTACATCTTCAAGATTTCCTTGAAGGAACGTCTGAAGAAATCGTTGTTTTCTACGATAAGGACCGATGACATAATCTGCCTCCCCTTTTTTGCCCCCCCCCGGGCATATGATCAGGCGCAGTCTCCCTTTTACTTGATCGCCTTAATCTCATAGAATCATGTTATCGTAAATACAGCGTTTCATGTATTTGTAAGGTCCCGAAACATTATATTCCCCTGCAAATGCTCATCACCGGATACATGTGTGTCTGTTTTCTAAAATTTCACTTCCCCGGGGCGATACAAAAATGTTTCCAGGTGGGAAGGTCCCAAATTTTGATTTCCCCAACCGGCCGCTGACCTTAAAACGTATACATTTCAGCAGGATAAAAAAAGAAGCCGTGATTGACTTTAGAGTTTCATTTGCTATACTGAGCAAGGCCCGGTTCTTATCCAATTCCGTTGAAAAGACTTCATGGAAAGGGGAAATCCTTTGCGCCAGACAAAGTTCATATTCATCACCGGTGGAGTTTTATCTTCGCTTGGCAAAGGTCTCGCAGCCGCTTCTATCGGGGCGTTGATGGAGAGCAGAGGTCTTCGCGTTTCGATGCTCAAGCTCGATCCTTATATCAACGTGGACCCCGGGACGATGAATCCTTTTCAGCACGGCGAGGTCTTCGTTACCGATGATGGAGCTGAAACGGACCTGGACCTCGGCCACTATGAGCGGTTCACTCATGCGCAGCTCGGCAAAAAGAACAACTACACTTCGGGCAGCATCTACTATTCGGTTATAATGAAGGAGAGGCGCGGAGAGTATCTGGGCGGGACCGTCCAGGTTATCCCGCACATTACCGACGAGATCAAGTCATGCATCCGCGGGTCCTGCGATCACGTGGATGTGGTCATAGTTGAAATCGGCGGGACTGTCGGCGACATTGAGAGCCTGCCGTTTCTGGAAGCAATCCGCCAGTTTCGAAACGACGTTGGCAGGGAAAACGCCATTTTCATTCACGTAACGCTCGTGCCCTATCTGCCGACCTCGGGCGAAGTAAAGACAAAACCCACTCAGCACAGCGTAAAGGAACTGCGCAGCATTGGTATTCAACCCGATATCCTGCTTTGCAGGGCAGAGAAACAGCTCTCTGCCGAGATAAAAGGCAAAATCGCGCATTTCTGCAATGTGGACACAGACGGCGTCATAACGGCCAGGGACGTTGACTGCATCTACGAGGTCCCCCTGCTCTTCCACCAGGAAGGGCTGGATGACAAGATCGTGAAGCTTCTAAATATCTGGACGCGGGCTCCCGTTCTAGATGATTGGGAAAAGCTGGTCGGCGCGATCAAGAATCCGCTGTTCAATGTGGGAATTAAGATTGTCGGCAAATATATCGACCTTAAGGAATCTTACAAGAGCCTCAATGAAGCGCTCGTGCACGGGGCTGCAGCTCACGGCGTGAAGCTCAAGCTTGATTACGTGGATTCGGAGAACGTGGAAAAAGATGGTGGAGAGGCGCTGCTCGAAGGCGCCGACGGGATTCTGGTGCCCGGCGGCTTCGGCCAGCGGGGAGTCGAGGGCAAGATCAAAGCGATCCGGTATGCGCGTGAGAACAAAATCCCTTTTCTGGGCATCTGCCTTGGTATGCAGCTTGCCACGGTTGAGTTCGCCCGCAACGTTGCAGGGCTTGAAAAGGCGCACAGCATGGAGTTCGACAAGCACACTCCCCATCCTGTCATATACCTGATGCGGGAATGGTTTGACCACAAGACCAATACGATGATACGACGCAGCCAGGATTTCGACTACGGCGGGACAATGCGCCTGGGGGCTTATCCATGCGTCCTCGAACCCGGTTCCTTCGCCGCCGATGCCTATGAGGCGGTCGAGATTTCCGAGCGGCACCGCCATCGCTACGAGTTCAACAACGAGTACAGAGAGGTTCTGGCTGGTCACGGAATGCTATTTACGGGGCTGTCTCCGGACAGAAATCTCGTCGAGGTAATCGAGCTTCCGGAACATCCGTGGTTTCTCGGCTGTCAGTTCCATCCGGAGTTCAAGTCACGTCCCAGAAAGCCTCATCCATTGTTCAAGGCTTTCACGGGCAAGGCCCTTGAGGAAGCGCGGCGAAAGGACCCCGAACCGCTCGCTAAACGCTGTTAGGTGGGCGCCGTGGACTTTGAAGTCTTGGGCCAGAGGATCGGGCGGGACCGTCTGTTTCTGATCGGCGGACCGTGCGTTATCGAGAGCGAGGAAATCGCTTTCGAGGTGGCTTGCTTTCTAAAGAACACCTGCGCGAGATTAAGAATCCCCTTCATCTTCAAGAGCTCCTATGACAAGGCAAACCGGACATCCGCCCGATCCTATCGGGGGCCCGGCCTTGAGAGGGGCCTCAGTATTCTCGCCCGTGTCCGGGACAAGTACCAGGTCCCCATCCTGACCGATGTCCATACACCGGCCGAGGTCGAGCCGGTATCGCAGGTTGCCGACATCCTTCAGATACCCGCTTTTCTCGCACGCCAGACGGACCTTGTTATGGCCGCCGGTTGGACCGGCAAGCCGGTAAATATCAAAAAGGCCCAATTCCTTTCGCCCCAGGATATGGGACAGGTGATAAACAAGATCAGGGAGACCGGAAACCAGAGGATTCTTCTGACCGAGCGTGGCGCCCAGTTCGGCTACAACAATCTGGTGGTGGATATGCGCTCCATCGAAATCATGGCGGATTTTGGCTATCCGGTCGTCTTTGACGCAACGCACAGCGTTCAGCTTCCGGGTGCTCAGGGCGGATCATCGGGTGGGGAGAGCCGTTTTGTCCCAACCCTGGCTCGGGCGGCAGTGGCGGCAGGAGCACATGGGATCTTCATCGAAACCCACCCTGAACCCGACAAGGCCCTTTGCGACGGCCCGAATTCTCTTAGGTTGGAACAAACAGCCGGACTGCTAGAGAGCCTTATCCGTATATTTGACGTTGTGAGCGGTGAAAATGCATGATTCAAAACCGGTGACATTGCCGCAAACCAGCCACGCATCGAGAGCTGAGTTGACACAGCGGATCCTTCCAGTGCGGATGATGATCTTTGACGTCGATGGAGTCCTAACCGACGGACGGGTCATCTATATGGACGATGGCGCCGAAATAAAAGAGTTCGACGCTCAGGACGGACACGGCATAAAGCTTCTCCAGCGTGCAGGAATCGAGGTGGCGCTGATCTCCGGGCGGGCCTGCCGTGCGGTCGAGCACCGGGCCCTTGGCCTTGGAATCCACAGGGTGTACCAGGGATACAGGGCCAAGATTGAACCATACGAGCAACTCCTGGCCGATACGGGCCTCAAAGAACATGAAACCGGCTTCATGGGAGACGACCTGATAGATATTCCCGTGATGCGCCGGGCTGGATTTGCAGTGGCTGTCCCAAACGGGGCGCCCCACATTTTCCCGTACGCTCATTACATAACCAGGGCCAGCGGTGGGCGCGGTGCGGCAAGAGAGGTCTGTGAAATGATCCTCCAGGCCCAGGGGCTTTGGGAAAGCGTAATGGAGCGCTATCTGGCCGACCCACTCGAGCCTGCGGGGTAGGACCGGCCTCCATGTCAATTGTGACTGGAGGTCATGTGGTAAACGATTCCTATCTTGGTAACTTTCGCGGCCTGCCCAACTTTTGTGTTTCGCAGGGTTTGTCTCAATCCCTCGGCGCCTATTTTCCGGTTTCCTTCGCCTTGCCTGATTTTCTTCGAGTTTCCAAAGCCTTACTTAATTAACCTTTACAGTCAATACCACCCATGGTAAAGTACTTATTGAACTGTAATCCTCTAATTTGATTGATATTTTAAGGCGCAAAAAGAAAACGCCGGGGAAATTCCGGCAAGGTTGAGAGTAAGTGATTTCCAAGGGCAAACTCGCGCAGTTTTTCGTCATCACGATCATAGTGGCTCTGAGCCTGATTCTTGTGGCCGGTATCTGGAAGGGAAAATCGCGGCCGGTCCAGCAGGAGGCGCAGCAAGCTTGTCCGCCTGACGCGGAAATGAAGCTTACAGACATGGAATTCACCGAGATGCAGGAGGGCAAGAGGTTCTGGACGCTTTGCGCCTCGGAGGCCAAGTACTTTCAGGACCAGCAGCAGACCCTGCTTCAGAAGGTCCACCTGATTTTGTATTTGGAAAAAACCGGTGAAGAAATCCTCATGGATAGTCGTGAAGGGGTGTTGCACGCCGGGAGCAAGGATATCGACCTTAGAGGCGATATCCACGTAATGCTGCCACGTGACTATGTTCTAACCACTCAGACGGCACATTACACTCACAGCAGCAGAATGGTAGAGTCCGGTGATCCCGTTCACATATCGGGTCCCGGGCTGGAGCTGGACGGCGACACGTGGACATACGGAATTTCCGACCATGTCGCTAAGGTAGATGGCAAAGTCACAGCCTCTCTGGTTGTGAACAATCTCAGGATCGAAAAATAGCCCAGCCGGCCCATGCCGCATCATCAAGGATTTATAATGCGCAAAATCATAACCCTGAGAGCTCTGGTCAGTTTTTTCCCGCTTGTTTTCGTTGCATGGCTGATCTGCTGCCCCCTTACCCATGCGGCGAACGGGACGAATGCGAGCAAGCCGCCACTCGATATGAATGAAAAGATTGCCACCAGCCAATCACCGATTCACATCACCGCCGACAGAATGGAAGCAAACCAGGACGACAACACCATAATTTTCGAAAACCATGTTGTCGTTACGCAGGATGATGTGACGGTCACCTCAAACCGGCTCAAAGTAACTATGCTGAAGGGGGACCCAAAAGCTGCATCGGCCGAACCCACTCCGGCAGATAGAAAAGTAACTATGCTGAAGGCGGACCAAAAACCTGCATCGGCCGAACCCAATCCGGCAGATAGAATAGACTACATAGAATTTGAAGGAGATGTTAAAGTTACTCAGCAAGACCGCCTTGCAACAGCTAAGAAGGCCATCTTCTACCAAAGGGAGCAAAAGATAATGCTGCACGGCAGGCCCGTGGTCACCAAGGGGCAGGACCGGGTCGAGGGAGATCTCATCACGATTTATCTCAAGGAGGGCCGCAGCGTTGTGGAAGGCGGCGCCGGAGCGCCGGTGCAGGCCGTTTTGTTTCCGGGGAAGAAGGAATAACCGTGCTGGGTGAAAATAAAAAGCTGATCGTTGAGAACCTTGTAAAAACTTATAAGGGGCGGTGCGTAGTCGATCATGTCAGCCTCGAATTGCATGAGGCTCAAATAGTGGGGCTGCTTGGCCCAAACGGCGCCGGCAAATCGACCACCTTTTACAGCATTGTAGGTATAATCCGTCCGGACAGCGGCGCTGTTTATCTGAACGGAGAAAATATAATCGCTCAGCCGATGTACCTAAGGGCCAGGAAAGGGGTAACTTACCTGTCTCAGGAACCTTCGGTCTTCCGGAAGCTGACGGTAGAACAGAATATAATGGCTATTCTCGAGACTCTGGAGATAGGAAGAGAGGAGAGGCAGGCCAGGCTCAAAGAACTACTTGGTGAGCTGCGGATATCACATCTCGCCAAAAATAAGGCCGACAGACTCTCCGGGGGCGAGCGCAGGCGTGTGGAAATCACCCGGGCACTTGTTACGCAGCCCAGCTTTATTCTGCTTGATGAGCCCTTTGCAGGGATCGATCCGCTTGCGGTACTGGAAATCCAGGGACTTATCAGGGCGCTTAAGGCAAAGAGCATAGGCGTTATGATTTCCGATCACAACGTGCGCGAAACGCTCAAAGTCTGTGATTGGGCTTATATAATGCACGAAGGGCGGATCCTGGAAAAGGGCGACCCGGTCACTATTGCGCAAAGCGAGCTTGCCAAGCGCACCTATCTCGGGGACCAGTTCCGTTTGTAGATGGATGTAATTGATGGCATTGGAACTAAGACAGCAATTAAAACTGAGCCAACAGCTCATAATGACTCCTCAGTTGCAACAGGCCATCAAACTGTTGCAACTTTCCCGATTGGAGCTGCTCGATACGATTCACCAGGAACTAGAAATAAATCCTCTGCTCGAAGAGACCCAAGAAGAACTTCCCACCGAACAGGACGACGAACTCGAGACCCTCACTACCGAAGAGACCCCCTTCCAGGAAGTGCAGCTTTCCGAGAAAATGCGGCAAGACTTTGATTGGGAAGGCTATTTGGAGGAATACAATACAAGCACCCCCGCAGTTGCCGAGATCGACCCAAACCAGGAATGGCCCAGCTTCGACAGCAGGCTCACCGAGCCCACAACGCTTGAAGACCACCTGGTCTGGCAGCTCAGGCTTTCCGACTTCTCGGACCGGGAGCGGGAAATCGGTGCGTGCATAATCGGAAATCTCAACAATGATGGTTACCTGGATGCGACGATTGAAGAGATCGCTGAAATGGCCGGGGAAGATCCCACCATGGTTGAACAAGTCCTGGGCAAGATCCAGAACTTTGATCCAACGGGCGTTGCGGCCAGGGACCTCAGGGAATGCCTGCTGGTGCAGGCGAAAAGCATGCCGATTGAAGACCATCTTGTTGTACGAATCATAGAAGACCACCTGCACTATCTTGAAACGAAAAATTATGCCGCCCTCGTTCGCGCCCTCAAGCGCAGTTCCGAAGATGTGAAGGCGGCGGTCGAAATAATACTCGGGCTCGATCCCAGGCCGGGAAGCGCCTTCAGCAAAGAGACCGTCGAATACATTAGTCCCGATATCTACGTATTCAAGGTTGATGATGAATGGGTGATATTGCTCAATGAAGACGGAATGCCCAAACTGAGGGTCAGCTCTTATTACAAAGACGCCCTTGGGGAGGGGGATTTGCTGCCCACTGAAACAAGGGACTACATTCAGACAAAATTGCGTTCCGCTGCTTGGCTCATCAAGAGCATTCACCAGAGACAACGCACACTCTACAAGGTGTCACAGAGCATTGTGAGGCTTCAGGGAGACTTCTTTGATAAGGGAGTGGCCTACCTCAAACCAATGGTGCTCAGGGACATTGCCGAAGACGTTGGAATGCATGAGTCAACCATAAGCAGGGTTACCGCCAGCAAATACATGCACACTCCGCATGGGATTTTTGAGTTGAAATATTTCTTTAACAGTTCGATAAATAGCGTCATGGGCGAGGCTGTCGCCTCGGAGAGCGTCAAGGAGCGAATACGGCAGCTTGTGCGAGAGGAGGATTCCTCAAAGCCCTACAGTGACCAGGAAATAGTGGAGATACTGGAAAAGGAAAATATCAGCATAGCCCGGCGCACAGTGGCCAAGTACCGTGAAATGCTGGGGATTTTACCCTCGAACAGAAGAAGGAAATCTTGCTGGGGTCCTTGAGAGAACTTTTCGCATTGCTGCTTTTTTAAAAGGATTATGATGCGCATTAAATTATCTTTTCGAAATACCGAGGCTTCAGATCCCTTGAAACTCTATGTTGAGGACAAGCTCGCCAGGGTGAAGAAATACCTTGAAGAGCCCATTGAGGCTCACGTCGTGCTCAGGGTGGAAAAATTCCGGCACATTGCCGAAGTTTCCATCGATGCCTCCGGCTTTCGGCTAAACGGCGCCGAAGAAACCGATGACATGTATTCAAGCATCGACCTGCTGGTGGACAGCATTGAGACACAAGCTGCACGGAAGGGGAAGGAAAAGGTCAGCCGGCGCAGATCGGGCTCAGGGCCCAAAGAGTCGGTCGGCTTGCTTGAACCTGCAGGTCAGACGACCGAAGACAGGCAGGAGCCTCGAGTGATCAGGGCGGAGCAGGTTTACGCAAAGCCGATGCACCTTGACGAAGCAGTAGTGGAGTTGAACCTTTCGAACGGCGAGTTCATGGTATTTACCAACAGGAGCACAAACCGGGTAAATGTTCTCTATAAAAGGAAAGACGGCAATATCGGCCTGATCGAAGCAGTCGGGTAGCTGCCCCTTTGCTGTCTTTTCAATAGGTTTCTTGAGGGCGGGAGACTGTTTCCCGCCTGATTCACGATTGGGCGAGGGGGGAAATTTTCCGGATAACCCGCCCTGATTGCTTGGACCTTCACAATGCACGTTTGCCCTTTCCAGATTGCGATATCATCGGCCAAATCCCGCTAGAGGAAATCTAATGAAAATTCTCGACATTCTTGCAGTGGACTCTATTGTTCCTGAGCTCAAAGGGAGGACCAAGAAACTGGTGTTGGAAGAGTTAATCGATGCCGCGAAACAGCATAAACCCCATATAGACAGCGATCGGCTTATGAAAGTTTTGCTCGAAAGAGAGCGATTGGGCAGTACCGGAATCGGAGACGGGATTGCCATTCCTCATGGGAAGTTAAACGATATTGAGGATCTCGTTCTCTCATTCGGGCGTTCCATTGAAGGCATTGATTTCGAATCCATGGACGGAAAGCCCGTTCACCTCTTTTTCCTTCTGGTTGCGCCCGAGACCTGTGCAGGAATTCATCTAAGGGCACTGGCAAAGATTGCCAGGCTGCTCAAAAACGGGACTGTGAGAAAAAGGCTTGCAAAAGTCGACAATCGCGACGATATCTTTTCAATCATTCAGCAGGAAGACGAGGATTTCTAGCTTGGCGTCTATCCGGAAACTCCGGAGCAAATTCCACGCCCCGCGAGGTTTCTGTTCGAAAAGGAGGCATTTTTCGTACTGGCAAGGAAATCGAGGGGTTGCGCGGAGGCGTACATGGGTACCGCCTCGCGGAGCGTCGAGAACTTGGATGTGCCACCGCCGAAGGCAGTGGCCAAGTCGGCCGGCGGTCCCACCGCCCCAGGGCGGAAAAGGACCCTTTCCGGATGGAAACTAGCTTGGCGTCTATCTCTAATCACCCGACGAGACCTTGATTAAAAATGAGTGCAAGAAAGCCGCATGTAATAGTCGTAACTGGACTTTCCGGATCCGGCAAGAGTACTGCGATCAAAGCTTTTGAGGATATTGACTATTTTTGCATCGATAACCTGCCTGTACCTCTACTGGGCAGTTTTCTGCTTCTGTGCGAACAAGACATGCCGGACATGAAGCGGATCGCGCTGGGAATAGACATCAGGGAGCGTAAGTTCCTCACGAACTACAACCAGATATTCTCGGCCCTGGAAGATGCCGGGTACAAGTTCGAAATCATTTTTCTCGAAGCAAACGATGAAATATTGCAGCGAAGATACAGCCAGACGCGGAGGATCCACCCCGCGGCGCCTGCCGAGCATCAATTGCTCCAGGCGATCAATTTTGAGCGGGAGCAGTTGCGTGCCCTTCGCAGCCGGGCCACCAGGATCATTGACACGACCACTCTTTCGGTCCATGAACTGAAGCGGATTATCACAAGGTCCTATTCTTACACCGGAGAAGATGAGCAGCTAAGCGTTCAGATACTCACCTTCGGATACAAATACGGCGTTCCGCTGGAAGCCGATCTGATGATGGACGTGAGATTCCTTCCAAACCCCTACTTCGTTGAAAGTCTGAAGGATCTGGACGGCACAGCGGCTGCCGTTCGCTCGTGGGTATTGCAATGGACCACGGTGCAGGAGTTTATATCCGATTATTGCGCCCTGCTTCTGAGACTTCTGCCCGCCTATATCCAGGAAGGGAAGCGGTATCTCACAATGGCCTTCGGATGTACCGGGGGAAAACACCGCTCGGTTGTCATTGCTGAGGGAATTGCTGACAGCTTGAGGCAGAATAATTATCATGTAACAGTATTTCACAGAGACATTCATCTGGAATGAGAAGGCATCCCTAGTCCGCCCCTTCTTTCGGGTGGGTGGGCGGGCTGTCGAGAATGAGCGGTCGTCTTCCGCGCTCCGCGATGTGAATCTATTCAGGGATATATGCAAGTCTATCATACGAGGTTGAATTGAGCCGGGAAATCCAAACAGAGTTGATAGGAGTTATAGTCACATCCCACTGCAGGCTGGCAGAAGAGATGCTCGCAGCCGCCGAGATGATCGTTGGTCCCCTTCAAAACTGCAAGGTTATCTGCTTCAAACCGGCTCAGCCGGTTGATGAATTGATCATGCTCATGGAGGATGCCATAAAGGAGGTGGATCAGGGAAAGGGTGTCTTGATCCTCACCGATCTTTTTGGCGGCACGCCCGCAAATATCAGTTTGTCTTTCCAGGGACCCAGGGTGGAGGTTGTCTGCGGAATGAATCTTCCAATGCTGCTTAAGCTTGCCGGGTGCAGGAACGGGTGCAGCCTTAGCGAAACCGCTTCAATGGTGAAAGAGTATGGGCGGCGTCACATATCTCTTGCCGGCGAAGTACTTTGCCGCTCGGTGAAAACGGTATCTTCGCCTTAGGGCTTGTCCGCAAATAAGCCTCTTAGGGATTGCGCCGGATCTTGAGACTGATTTGGTAGCGAAGATTGAGCAAAACCGCAGGCGTAGCTGGGCTACCGCCTCGCGGAGCGTCGAGAACTTGGATGTGCCACCGCCGAAGGCAGTGGCCAAGTCGGCTGGCGGTCCCACCGCCTACGGACAAACCTTTAATGGATAAAAATTGGACTTCGAAATTACTGTCTCACCTCTGGCAAAATCCGACATACCCTCAATCCTGGAAATAGAATACGATAGCCAGCCGGAGCCATGGACAGAAAAGGCCTTCCTGGAGGAAATCAACCGGGCTCATTCGAGCCTGCTGGTGGCGCGGCTGTCCGCCGGGGACTTCGTGGGCGCCCCCTGTGCGGAGGTCGCGGGATATATCTGCTTTTGGTCGGTAGCAGACGAGATTCAAATCCTCAACATCGCCGTCCGCAAGACCTTGAGGCGACGAGGCATAGCTAGAAAGCTGATTGAACTCGCGATTCGAACCGGGTGGGAGCAGCATGCCGGATTGGTCACACTTGATGTGCGAAAGAGCAATTCTGCGGCCCGTAAACTCTATGAATCTTTAGGTTTCAGAGTAACGGGGGAACGGCCTAACTACTACGAAGTGCAGAGGGAATCGGCTATCCTGATGGAACTTGATATCTCCGGCCGACTTTGCCCCGAAGGGGCAGGAAAATCCAGACGATAGATACTCATTTGCCGGATGTCCCTTTATTTTTGCACGATGCGCGTTTTTTTTAATGAGTGTCCATCCGGTGACCCGGATAAATGTAGGAGAATGTCACCTTATTAGACGCTTGCAGTTTCCGATTAGGAAAGGAGGTATTTTTCGTACTGGCTAGGAAATCGAGGGCTTGCGCGGAGGCGTACTTGAGTACGCCGCACAAGGAAGCCCGACGATTGACACCGCCAGGGCGGAAAATAACCCTTTCCAGACGGAAACTAATTAAGTGATATATGCAAGTCTATCATACGAAGGAAACTTTCCGCATGGACTTTGACCAGTTTCAATCAGAGGCTCTCACCAGGAACCTGGACCTGACAAATATCTCGGTTGTTATCCCGTCATCTTTTCAGGCTCTGGAAGATGCGGTGAGAGGATATGCCGGCAAGGAAAAGCAGGCCCGCGATCTTCTTTTGGAATACCATCACAAGTACAGGAACTGGCATTTTGTTGTGCAAGAGACCCAAAGGTATGCCATCGGCAACCTGCGCCTCTATCGAAACAGCGTTCTTAACGGCAAGGTGATATATCTGCTCTCAAACATTTTTCTCCATGCCTTAAGAGATTCCGAGCGGTTTGAAATCCGCAGCCTGGCTGCCGACCACCTTCTTGCATACTGGTTAAAGCTCCTGGAGGAAATGCCCGAAGAGCTTGCAAAGCCGGCCCCGGGCGAAATCAGCGCCACAGGTATAGAGGAGCTTTTCCAAACGGATACCTCCTGCCACCAGGGCATTGTGAGGCGCCTTTTCCTGGAACTCTTAGAACTGCCCGAAGCTTCCTTTGAGTTCCTCATGCGAAGCTTTTATCCTCCCAAACGCATCGGGGCCAGGCTCCTCAGGATCTGGCAGCACGAATCCTCGTTCGTCGAACTAAGAGCCTTTCTGGAGAGATTTTTCAGGAACACGTATGATTTCTGGCTGAGCAGAGAGGACCCGTGTACATGGCTGGGTCAACAGGAAGAGGCAAACCGGCCGGCGGAGTCCTGGCAGGAAGACTGCATGCCCCTGGGCCACGAGCTTTTACGAAAAAGGCTGCAAGTCTTGGAGACCGAAGTTGTTCCCGAGCCGGATCATCGCAGGGCCGTCGAAATGCTGACCGGCATGGCCGACTTTCACGATCTCGTGCAACTCTATTTTCATTTGCCCCGAAAGATCGCTGAGAAAGCCGAGAAACCTTCCCAGGCCGCTCACATCAGCCTGCTCATACAGTTAAAGACCTTGGAAGTGAAAGGGCTTGAGGCCATCCATGAGGATGTGCTCCGGGATATAAACTTCGAGATTGGCAGGTGGATACGGGAGGAATCTAAAGATCAACTGGAAGCGCTGCTGGATCGTATATTGAGCGTCCTTGCGATTTCGCTTCAGAACTATCCACAGGCCGCGCTCCAGATCATCCGCACGATGGGCCTTGAAATTGTGGCGACAGACCACCGGCAGTTGATCGATTTCTTCTTGAGGCGGATCATGCGGTTCGGGTTTCAATCACCCATGCTCGGCCAGGTAAGCAGCCAATGGCAGATATCCGTAAATCCGGCCCATCTTCCCAACGTGAGAATATGGCTCGATATCATAAAAGTTAACCCGCTACGCGCGAGGGCGCTTCTTTCCGCCCTCATAGTCAACCTGTCTCTGGGCGGGATTTTCGTCCGGGACACGGACCTTTTCCAGAAGAACGTTTCTCAGTTGCTTAACGCTCCTATCCGGCCCGTTTACAACCTGGTGAAACAACTTGCAAAGCTCTTCCCTGTCTACTTCAGCCAGATCGGGGCCGAGGGACTGCTCAGGCAAGTCTCCACAGACGTTGACGAGATCACAGGCCGGAGCGACAAGCTTATCCATTTTTTGAGAAAGCAAAGCCACGTAGAAAGCAACAACATCATCGTATCCTTCATACAGGGGATTATCGAATACTGGCGGACAAAGGACAAAAAACCCCTGGAAGGGCTGATTCCAAGCGATGTCTATTCCGATATACCTGAATCCGGGCCGCAGGTTGACGACATCCACAGGATTTTCGAATACGTTTTCAGAGCCAGGACGATCAACCACGTTCAGGACCTGCTCGATTTGACCGAAGATGAGGCTAAAAGTCTGATAGGCCAGGTCCCCGGCGTTTCCGAAAAAGAGCGCTCGCGCGCCTTTCTCATGATCCAGTTCTATCAGCTTCTCCACGAGAAATATGCCCTGAGCTTTAAGGACATCCATATTAACCTCCAGCGCGCAAAAACCGTTGGTTTGCCCGACCCGCAGAAACTGCTCGACGCGCTCGATGAAATTTCTGCTGACAAATACCAGTTGCTTACGGCCATTCTGGATTATCTCGGCGAGCTGAAGGAAGTCATTCTCACTCCCGGCGAACTGAAGATAATGGAGAACATTTACTACAAGCGCCATATCGCCGTAGACATTCCCTCGATGTATGGGTCTTATAATGAACCGCGCTTCGATGCCCTCGGGCTGACCTTTCGGCTGGAAAACCTCGCTAATGTCATGTTCGAGGAGATCATATTAACGGTCAACCTCAGTTTCATAACACGCGCCACCTTTCACCGGATCGCCCGTTTCATTCCGCTTTTTATGAAAGCGCTGGACATTGACGGGATTACGTCGAGCCGTCTCGAGAGCCAGCAGGAGCTTTTCTTGAAAGCCCTCGATGTCCCCGGGTTCTCGCATTCTCAGTACATGGACATCTTCAGAGGTTTTTCAGAAGCGATAAAGCAGATAATTCAGACCCATTACGATTCGGTTCACGACCGAAACCTCGAACTTATAATCAAGCAACTCGGACCCGACAGGCTGCTTCAGAAATATCAAAGAGACAGTGATGCAGCGGCGGAAAGAATCCAGAGAGTCTCGGAGAGCTTTCTTCGCGACCTGATCGCCAGAACTTTCGGGCTCCAGTATTTCGACCATTTTATCGCCAGCATTCTGACCACGCTGGCCACGCAGCGCGAGGAGCTGAGCATCCACGATCTGGACCTGCTGCTCAGCTATGACCCCGGCAGGACCGTTTCCCACATTTATCGCCCGAACAACGAGACCCACGATTCCATATACATGGGAAGCAAGGGGCACATACTGGCCAATCTGCACTCGATGGGCATCAAGGTCCCGCCCGGCTTCGTCATAACTACCGAGTATTTCCGGTGCAGGCCTGTGATAGAGAATTTCTGGCAATCCAGGGAGGATTTCTTCGAACGGGTGATGGAAATGGTGGCGCAGGCGGAGATCGAAACGGGCCGCAAATTCGGCAATCCGGCCAACCCCCTTCTTTTCTCCGTGCGGAGCGGTTCGGCGGTCTCGATGCCGGGAATGATGAACACCTTTCTCAACGTGGGAATCAACGAGCAAATAGTCGAAGGCCTGATCGCGCAAACTGGAGAAGCATGGTTCGCCTGGGACAACTACAGGCGTTTTATTCAATCCTGGGGAATGTCGTTTGGGATTCCGCGCGACGAATTCAGCGCAATGATGTACGCGCACAAGAAAAAATATGACAGGCTCGTTAAACGGCAATTCTCTCCCTTTGAAATCAGGGAGCTTGCCCTGGCCTACCGGGAAGTCCTGCAGGCGCATGATATCGAATTTTCCGAATCCCCCAGAGAACAGCTCTTCACGGCCATTCGGCAGGTCGTCGAATCGTGGGAATCACACAAAGCGAGGACCTACCGGGAAATTATGATGCTTTCGGACAACTGGGGAACCGCCGTCACAATCCAGGCAATGGTATTCGGGAACCTGAACATTAATTCCGGGGCCGGCGTCATGTTCACCCACAATCCTCGCACATCTGAGGACAAGGTCGATCCGGTCGGCGACTTCACATGGGGAAACCAGGGGGAAGACGTAGTGGGAGGTCTTGTCAAAACTCTCCCGCTGTCCGAAAAACAAAGACTCGGAGAAGCCGAGCCTACGGAAACTTCGCTCCAGACCCTTTTCCCTCGCGTCTATAAGAAGTTGTCGGACATAGCCAAAAAACTGGTCTATGAAAACCACTGGGCGCCCCAGGAAGTGGAGTTCACATTCCAGGGGGCTGGAGAAGAGGGAGTGTATGTATTGCAGTCCCGCAACATGACTCCCCGCACAAAGCGCTCCTATCCGGTTTTCAAAAAGACCGAAGACCTCCACTCAAGGTACATGGGAAGCGGTATCGGGGTCAGCGGCGGAGCGATCTCCGGCCTGGCTGCCTTTGACCTGGAATCCATCCAGCGCATCAAAAAAGAGTGTCCCGGCAAACCGGTCATCCTGATCCGCTCCGACACGGTCCCCGACGATATACACGAGATTTCGGTCGCCGATGGAGTGCTCACGGCCAAGGGTGGCGCCACCTCGCACGCCGCAATAGTAGCCCACCGGCTTGGCAAAACGTGCGTCGTCGGTGTGAGCCGCATGAGGGTCCGCGACTCGGAAAAAACTTGCGCCATTGACGGCCTCCCGGTTAGGACCGGCGACTCCATAAGCATCGACGGCAGGACCGGGGCCATCTACTCGGGAATGCTGGAAGTGGAGCGGGTGGACCTTTCCGCCAACCCTGATTATGAATAGGCCTCCATCAAAGAACAGGCTTGGGGAGGCGGGAACGGTAAGTCAAAAGCCCTTTTGTAATTTCGGCGGCAGGAACCAATTTATAATGTTTCTCAGTAAGTAAAGTTATTCCGGAATCCCCCATCTCGAAGAGAAAAAGAGCTATCAGGTCATCTTTCATGAACTGAGCGGCTATGGCATTGCAGACCAGGTTGGGAAACTTTGAAGCGCATACGGCGAAATCCTGCTCGAGTTGAACCATGTTCAATTTATCGCTTACGCCCTTGGCCTTTATCGGGAAAACGTAGCGGACGATCAGGTTGTCCAGCCACACATACATTTCATCGGTCTCAACCCGGCCTATTCCTCTGACATAAGTTCGCAGATGATTCTGCAGCGAGTAGCAGACTATTCCCGTGAGCATGTCAACCAGCCTGTTATATCTGACTATGGCGAGAAGCGCCTCTTCGTCACTCAAAGCACTCATGTCCACAATAGCAGCCGTAGAATCGGGAATTTTTGTCTCTGCAAGTGCGGGATTTGGAGCTATGTCGATTGGAGCGACTGCTGCAAAACGATAGCGGGGTCTGCCGGCAGGCATGATTGCCCAGACCCTGCCTTCAGGGGCCTTGCTTCTGATCGAATCGGGAAGTGCTGCTCTGTATCGAAACCTGCATGTGATAGCGCCCAAATTTTTCGGTAGGCTTATCCCTAATTCACCGGCTGTTCTTACGAGATCGCCTCTTTCAAAGAATATCTCTTGGATTCCTTCCGAGTAATGGGAAAGGAAAATCCGCTCAATTATTTCGGTGTACCGATTTTTTGCGTTTTTCAACTGGACCCCATTCAACCTGGCAGGTTTTTGAAACAGTTTTTTCTTCCTGACCGGGTCAGCTCAAAGGCAAAAAACCCAGACTCTCAAAGGAGATTTTACACGTATTCTGCGCCGGGACTCTCAGCAGATGGTAAAAAAATGGACTTTCCATCTTGAAAAGGAATGTTTCGAAATTTAGCCCTCATTGCCGGGCAATGGGGCTGGGTCTGTTCGCCCCATCTCAGTTCATTCTCCGGTCCGGCTCGAAGCGCGCCGGGCAGTGTCTCTCAAATCATTGATGCAAGCATCTTTTCTCTCTCGAATTCGTCGGGCCCCCAATTCCCATCGTAGCATCGTATACACTGGTCACCTATACAGGCTACGCTGCAATTCGGGAAAATCTCGCCGAGCAACTCACAGCTAGTCTTTTCCATGTTTTTGGTCCTTTCAGTGATCTTGGACTTGCCCGTAAATAAGACCTTTGCTCTCGCAACGGCGGTTCGTCTTTCTCTGCGCTCTCTCCCTGACCGGACTATGACCCGTCTCTGCGGTGATTATTTCCCCGCGCGACGCTGGTTCTCATCAATTAAAGATAGGCATAAAAAAAGCTGATTCACTCCGAAAAACGTTAACAGATTTTCCATTCGCCCCTATCTTAAAAGGTGTCCCCATGGTTCTTTCCTGGAAATGAGCGCAGATCGCCGGAATAAGTTTTTGACATTGGCCCGCTCATGGTTGATATTTTATCTGTGATCTTCTAATAGATCGTGTCCATCCGGAAACTCAGGACAAGACACTGGCAGTTTCCGGTCCGGAAAGGAAGCATTTTTCGTCATGGCAAGAAAATCAAGGGGTTGCGCGGAGGCGTACGTTGTTGGTACGCCGCACAAGAAACCCTGAAGATTGACACCGCCAGGGCGGAAAAGGACCCTTTCCGCACGGAAACCAGCTCGGAGGCCATTATGGACGAAGAAACAAAGGTTGCGCAAAAACTGGGCATCAACGGCCTTGGGAGAATCGCAAAGCTCTCGATCTGGCACCATGTGGAGCGTAAATATTTCTCGGATCTCGTTGTCAATATAGGCCGGGAGGTAGGGACAAGACTCGAGGACATAGCACACTTCCTGGAGAAGGATTCCACCTATGGGGCTTTGCACAACTTTCTCCATGGCTCCCGTGCCAGGAGGGTGATCGAAGACATCGACGAAAAGTCGGGCAGTTTCGTGGTTAACGGGATAAAAACAACCTTTTTGCGCAGCGCAAGGAATCCGGCACAAATAGACTGGCGAAAATACGGGGTTGACCTCGTAGTGGACGCCACGGGATCTTTTCTCGATCCCGCTGCCCTGCCGGAAGACCCGAAAGGGTCGGTGCGCGGCCATTTTGTTTCGGGCGCAAAGAAAGTTATCGTATCGGCGCCGTTCAAGATAAAGGAGAAGGGCCGGGAAATGCCCCCCGATGCCGTTACGACCATTATGGGCATAAACGATTCCGATTACGATCCCAAGAGGCACCTGATCGTATCAAACGCCTCCTGCACTACCACCTGTCTTGCTTACATGCTGAAACCCCTGCTGGATTATTTCGGGGCTGAACGCATCCTATCGGCTGCGATGACCACGGTTCACGCAGCCACCAGTTCGCAATCCGTGTTGGACCGCGCCCCGAAAGCCAAAGCGACCGACCTGCGAAAGTCCCGGTCGGCCTTCAACAATATCATCCTTACAAGCACCGGGGCAGCCAAAGCGCTCGAACTGGTGATCCCGGAGATGAAGAAAATCGGCATCCTCGCCGAGTCCGTCAGGGTCCCGGTGACGTCCGGCTCTCTCATAATTCTGGCATTGATGATTCAGGACGAGAGCATGACTAATCCGCTTAATCATAAGGACATAAATAATATCTACAAAAAGGCCGTTTCCCATTTTCCCGAAGGCTACCTGGTTTTTTCCGAAGAACAAAATGTGTCTTCCGACATTATCGGACTGCCCCGGGCCGCTGCGGTCATCGAAGGCCGCGAGAACCACACGCGCACCTCAGCGGTTCACATAGATGTCGACCGCATGGCTTCCGCATTCGAATACCTGGAGTCAACCGGTGCGGACAAGTCGGCTTCGCTGGACATTGGAATCGTCTCGCGAAGCGTCGAGACCGATGGATCGCGGCGGCAAAGGTTCATCGAGGTGCCGGTCACCCAGGCCGTAATCTACGGCTGGTACGATAACGAACTGGGGAGCTACACAAACATGCTCGGAGACCGGACGGTAAGCATAGCCGGCCTCATGGAAAAGAGCGATCGCGATCCGGTGAGGATAAGAACATAGTTGTCCCCTCGCCGATCTCGACACCCGGCGAACCGCCCCTGACTCCGAGCAGGATCTCACATTGCGCAATTTTTAGTGCGGTTGCATCGATGGGCGGTGCCCTGCGTATTTAGAATGCTCTTGCATTTTAAGGGGATTTGGCTTAGCCTTTCTTTCGTTTTGCATTGAAAATGCTTGTAATTACTCATTAAATCGGATTTTACCGGTTTTAGCTTTTTCGCGCAAGTCATCCCGCGCCCGCTCAACGCGCCCGACTTCCGCCTAAAGGCGGTAAGAGGAATGACCAGATTAGACACGCGATGCGGTCGCCTTCCGCGCTCCACTCGCTTTGAGTCCATCTCGGATGGCTCCGTCAATAGCAACATGCACATGCAGCACTATCCGTTATGTATTTTTGCATGATGCGCGTTTTTTTTAATACTGAGAGGCTGAAGCTGAATAGGCTGAAGCAAAAGAAAGGCTGAAGGCTACTGGGTTTAGAACCTTCAGTCTAAGCCCCTTCAGCCTAAGAGTAATATATAAGTCTATCCAACGAGGAGAGGCCGCGTGATAGTTAGCAACTGGATGTCAACCGATCTGGTAACGGTCGGCAAGGAAGCCTCCATTCAGGAAGCTATGGCCCTGATGAAGCAGGAATCCATCCGGCACCTGCCGGTGGTGGATGATAAGATGAATCTGCTGGGCTGGATTACGGACGCGGACTTGAGGGGCGTGCTTATCGCCTCGATGCTCGAAGAACTGACCCTTGAGGACGTGATGATTCGAAAGCCTTTTACGATTCATCCCGAGATGGCCCTCGAGGAGGCTGCGCGCATTTTGCTGGAAAAGCGTGTTGGCGGCCTGCCCATCGTCAAGAATGATAAGCTGGTTGGCGTAATAACCGTCAGCGACATTCTTTCGGCGTTCATCACTATCCTGGGGCTTTTCACTGAATCCACGCGACTGGACATAAAGGTTTCAGGCTCTCCCAACCCTCTTCCGGAGATAACCCGAATCGTAAGGCTGCATGGTGGCGAAATTATCAGCCTCTGTCTTATGCCCCTCGAGGAGGGACCAGATTACTCCTATTCTGTCCGGCTAAAAAAAACCGACGTAAAACCCATCATTGCAGACCTCGAGGAGCACGGAATCGAGGTAGTGTCCTACGTGGACTTCTAGACCGTCCGTGGTTCCCTGATGGACACTAGCAGTTTCCGATTCGAAAAGGAGGCATTTTTCGTACTGGCAAGGAAATCGAGGGGTTGCGCGGAGGCGTACTTGGGTACGCCGCACAAGCAAGCCCGAAGATTGACGCCGCCAGGACGGAAAAGGACCCTTTTCGGATGGAAACTAGCTAATCGCTCAGTTTAGGTTATAATTCATGCTCACCTTACAGGCAGCAGGAGGTTTTGGTAATGGAAGCCAAAGGGCGTCAGCTCGAAGCGCTCCTGAAAGAGATGGCAGGGGTGCTGGTCGCCTTTTCGGGGGGCGTGGACAGCTCGGTACTTCTGGCTGCGGCCCATAAAGCCCTGGGAGACTCCGTGGTTGCCGTCACGGGTACATCGGCGAGCGTCCCGGCCCACGACCTGGAATCGGCGAAGACGATCTCCTCACGGCTGGGCGTGCGCTGGATCACTTTGGAAAGCGGTGAACTCGACGATCAACACTATAAAGACAACCCCCGCAATCGCTGCTATTTCTGCAAGAAGAGTCTATTTACACGACTGGTTGAAAGGGCATCCGAAGAGCGGCTGCCTTTTGTAGTCGAGGGCAGCAACACCGATGACCTGACTGATATAAGGCCGGGCATGGCGGCTGCTCGTGAACTCGGCATCCGTTCCCCTTTCCTGGAAGTGGGCATCGGGAAGGAACTGATTCGCCGTCTTGCAAAGTACTACGGCCTTCCGAACTGGGACAAGCCTTCCTCGCCCTGCCTTGCATCAAGAATTCCATACGGAGAACTCATAACCCCCGAGCGTCTCGGGCGCATCGACAGGTGCGAATCGCTCCTGCGCAATATGGGATTTAGCCAGTTGCGCGTTCGCGACCACGGGACCCTCGCCAGACTGGAAATACTGCCGGAAGACATGGGGCGGCTGTTTAAAAACGGGTTGCAGGAGGCCGTCGCCGCCGCATGCAAGGACGCCGGCTACACTTTCGTCACACTCGATCTGCAGGGGTATCGGACCGGGGCCATGCATGAAGCGTTCGTGTGAACAGGATTTATTAGACCCACCTTTTCCGGTGAAGTTATCACCTGATGAGGGGTATCTTCAGACATGAAACGCATCTATTTTGACAATAATGCTACTACGCGGCTCAATCCCGAAGTCCTGGAGGAGATGCTCCCATATCTTCGCGATACTTACGGCAATGCGTCCAGCATCCACTGGTTTGGCCAGGAGACGAGACGGGCCATAGATCTGGCTCGAGAGCACGTTGCGGAATTTATCGCCGCATCTGCCGATGAAATCGTCTTCACGAGCGGGGGAACCGAGGCTGACAACCAGGCAATACTCGGAATTGCGAACATCCTCGGAAAGCCCGGCAGCCGGATCATCACCACGGCCGTCGAGCACCAGGCCGTATTGAACTCGTGCAGTCACCTGGAGAAAAACGGATTTCGCGTGACCTATCTTTCCGTGGACAGCCAGGGACGAATGGACTTGCAGGCCCTTGCCGATTCAATCGATGATGATGTCATCCTGATCTCCGTAATGCTGGCCAATAACGAGGTCGGTACCGTGCAGCCGGTTCGAGAAGCGGCGCAAATAGCAAAATCAAGGGGAATACTTTTCCACACCGATGCCGTTCAGGCCGCGGGGAGAATTCCCTTGGACGTGCGCCACCTGGGGGTCGATCTGTTGAGCCTATCTGCTCATAAATTTCACGGTCCCAAGGGTTGTGGCGCGCTCTTCGTCCGTTCGTCCATTCCCGGGCCGGTGCTTATACACGGCGGCCATCAGGAACGAATGATGCGGGCCGGGACCGAGAATGTCGCGGCCATCGTCGGTTTTGGACAGGCATGCCTGTTTGCCGGGCGGCGGCTTCACGAGAACAGTAGCCTCACCGAGTCGCTGCGGGATCGACTCGAAAAAGGGATCGTCGAGCGAGTACCGGGGGTTACGATCAACGGGTGCCCGGAAAACCGCCTGCCCAACACCTTGAACGTGAGTTTCGAGGCGGTGGAAGGCCAGATGCTCGCCATGAATCTTGACCTGATGGGAATCGCCGTTTCCACGGGCTCAGCCTGTCAGTCCGATACGATGGGACCTTCCTATGTGCTCTTGGCGATGGGACGTACGGAAGCACAGGCATCGAGCTGTGTTCGTTTCTCGCTCGGCAGCGATAACACTGTGGAAGAAGTGGACATTGTTCTCAGGGCTCTCCCGGAATTGGTGGAAGGACTGCGGCATTGACTTTGCCGAAAAAACGCATTGTGGTGGCCATGAGCGGCGGGGTTGACTCGAGCGTCGCGGCTTTTCTGCTCCTGGAGCAGGGGTTCGAGGTCATAGGCGTCACCCTGCAACTGCACGCATGCCACGAGTCCGCGCCGGGGAGATCGTGCTGCGGGGCCGATGCCGTAGCCCAGGCCAGGGCCGCTGCGGGTCGCCTCGGTATACATCACTACGTGCTGGACTGCCGTCAGGTCTTCGAACAAACCGTCCTTCTCCGGGCTTGGGAGGAATACTCCCGCGGCCGCACTCCCAATCCCTGCGTCATTTGTAATGAGCACATAAAATTCGGCATGCTGTTCGATTATGCCAAAGCGCTGGGCGCAGAGAAAATAGCCACGGGCCATTATGCCCGCATTGGCATGCGAAACAACGGCGGTGCTTTCATCTTGCGCGGCGCGGACATTCTAAAAGACCAGTCCTATTTTCTCTTTTCTATATGTTCCGAGAGGCTTTCGGCGGCGTTATTCCCGGTCGGCCGGCACACAAAGGACGCAGTTCGCAGTATTGCGCGGCAAATCGGTCTGCGGAACGCGGAACGTGAAGAAAGCCAGGACGCGTGTTTTTCCACCAGAGGGACAGCCTACCCGGAAATCCTGCGGCAACGGTTCAATGAAGCCATGAACCCGGGACCGTTTCTTGATGAAGAAGGCCGGTTCCTGGGTATGCATGAAGGGATTCACCGATTCACCGTCGGGCAGCGACGCGGGCTCGGGGTGGCCCTGGGTTCCGCCGCCTGGGTGAAATCCATTGACCCGAAGAGCGGCGCTGTTTTTCTCACTACAACAAAAGAAGGATTGACCGCCCAGGGGCTGATCGCAACCGATGTCCGCTGGCATGCTTTGGCCCAGAGATTTAAGCGGCTTCGCTGCTCCGTGCAGGTTCGGTACAATCAGGCCCCGGTTTTGGCCACCGTCGAGCAAGACGCACCGGGAACCGTGCAGGTCCTGTTCGAGCGTCCCCTTACGGCAGTCTCGCCCGGACAGGCCGCAGTTTTTTACTGCGGCGACCGTCTGCTTGGAGGGGGATGGATAGACCGGGGCATTCATTGCGCATCAAGCGGCCCTGCAAAGGTACAAAATGAATCCAACCGATAACAATCGTTATGCACGGCAACAAATCCTGCCCGAAATAGGTGAAAACGGTCAGGCTAAACTGGCTCAGAGCACCGTCTTTATCGTCGGGTGCGGCGCGCTGGGATGCTTTCAGGCCGAACTGCTGGCAAGGGCCGGTCTGGGCAGGCTTAGAATCGCAGACCGTGACCTCGTGGAGTGGAGCAATCTGCAACGGCAGGTCCTTTTCGAAGAGAGCGACGCGGCGGCGAATGTCTCCAAAGCCGAAGCCGCTGCACGGCGCCTGCGGGCGATAAATTCCACCATCGCCGTGGAATCGCTGGCTGTAGATGTGACAACGCGAAACGCAGAATCGCTGCTGGCGGACGCCGATCTAGTCCTCGACGGCACCGACAACTTCGAGACCCGTTATCTGATCAACGACGTTTGCATCAAACAGGGCAAACCCTGGGTGTACGCCGGAGTGCTCGGCACGGTGGGCATGGTCATGCCGATCATCCCGGGCCGTGGTCCCTGCCTGAGATGCGTTGTCCCCAGCCCTCCCGATCCCGGCTCCGTGCCCACCTGTGATACCGCAGGCGTACTCAACTCAGCCGTTGCCGTCATGGCATCGCTGCAGGTGACGACCGCACTGCGGATACTGCTGGGATCGCCCCCGGCCGAAACGGGCCTCTTATACGCCGATGTCTGGAACGGCTCCTTTGAACTTATGAAGTTCCAAAGAGATGAGCAATGTCCATGCTGCGGCCTCGGTAATTTCCAATTCCTCGATGCGCGCCAGGTCTCCTGGACAACCTCTCTTTGCGGCCGCAATGCCGTCCAGGTAAACCCTCCGCGATCCGTCGAGCTTGACTTGGAGGCCCTTCGCCGGCGGCTCGAGCCGGTCGGCCGCGTCAGTTCCAGCGGCCTGCTGATTCGCTTTAAAGCCAATGACGGCGAAATGGTTATCTTTCCGGATGGCAGGGCCATTGTCGCCAATACGACGGATTTGGCGAAGGCAAGGACTTTTTACGCACGATATATCGGGACATAGGCCTCTTGGCGATTGGCATTAATGGAAGATGACAAAATGGACTTCATCGAGGCCCTTACGGCGGGAGTGGAACTCATAAGACCCGCCGTTGGATGGCTTGTTCCGCTGCTTGAATCTCAGGGGCAACAAGAAGGCCTTTTGCTCCGCGCAGCCGACAGGCTGAGGGCCCAAACGATGGGCGAGGCCGTTCATCTTAGAGGCATCATTGAGTTTTCGAACCACTGCAGAAAAAACTGCCTGTACTGTGGATTGAGAAGGCATAATGACAGCCTTGAAAGATACCGGCTCACGCGCGAAGAGATCTTGGAAGCCGCAATAAGCGCCTCGCAGATCGGATATAAGACCGTTGTGCTTCAGTCGGGCGAGGACCTCTATTTTAGCACGGACCTGATGGCCGATATCATTTGCGAAATAAAATCCAGGACAGGACTCGTCATAACCCTGAGCCTGGGAGAGCGTGACAAAAGCGCCTATTCGGCATGGAGGAAAGCCGGCGCGGACAGGTATCTGCTGAGGATTGAAACAACTGACGAGAAAATCTTTAGAGAGCTTCACCCGGATGATGACCTTGATAAAAGAAAGCGGTGCCTTTTCGTGCTCAAAGAACTCGGCTACCAGTTGGGAAGCGGCGTCATGGCCGGGCTGCCGGGACAGGACGCCCTAAGCCTGGCCAAAGATGTGATCTGGATGCGCGAACTCGGAGCGGAGATGATCGGCATAGGTCCTTTCATACCTCACCCCCGAACCCCTTTAAAAAACGAGAAGGGGGGAACGATCGAGCAGGCTTTGCGGCTTGTGGCCGTTTTGAGGCTGGTATTCCCGTATGCCCATATCCCGGCTACAACTGCGATGGGCACCCTCGATCCACTCGGAAGAGAAAAAGCCCTTCAGGCGGGAGCGAATGTTATGATGCCCAACATCACTCCCACCAGGGTCAGGCCGCTGTATGAACTCTACCCCGACAAGATATGTCTGGATGAAAATGCCGACAGGTGCTTTGACTGTGTTGCATCCAGGATTATATCGCTTAACAGGACGATTGGAGCCGACTGCGGGCATGTGATCAGACACGCAGCGTCATGAAGGCATCCCGCGCCCGCCCGGTCTCGCGGGTGGGTGGGTGGGCTGTCGAGAATGAGCGGTCGCCTTCCGCGCTCCACCGGCTTTGAGGGAATCTCGGATGGCTCCGCCAATAGCAACATAGCGCCATGCACATGCAGCACTATCTGGTATATATTTTCGCATAATGCGCGTTTTTCTTAATGAGTGTCCATCTGGAAACACCGGGGCAAATTCCACACCCCGCGAGGTTTCTGTTCGGAAAGGAGGTATTTTTCGTACTGGCTAGGAAATCTAGGGGTTGCGCGGAGGCGTACTTGAGTACCGCCTCGCGGAGCTTCGAGACTGGTGATCGAGCCCGCTGAAGCCTCTGCGGCCACCGCCAAAGGCAGTGGCCAAGCCGGCTGGCGGTCCCACCGCCCCAGGACGGAAAAGAACCCTTTCCGGGAGGAAGATTATGAAGGCAATTGCGCTCCTCTCCGGAGGTCTGGACAGCTCTCTGGCCGTCAAGCTCATGATTGACCAGGGTATCGATGTAATAGCTTTCCATTTTACCAGTCCTTTCTGCAACTGCACGCCCAAAAAGGCTGGGTGCAGGAACCAGGCGCGTATCATTGCAGAAGAGCTGGGAGTCGATATCCAGGTAATAACCAAGGGCATGGATTACCTGGAAATCGTAAGGGACCCTCCCCACGGTCACGGCAGGGGCATGAACCCGTGCATCGACTGCCGGATCTATATGCTAAGGAAAGTCAAGGAGAGGATGGCTTCGCTGGGCGCTTCCTTTGTGGTCACTGGAGAGGTGCTCGGTCAGAGACCCATGTCTCAGCACAGGAATGCCCTGGCAGTCATCGAAAGGGAAAGTGGTCTAAAGGGACTCATCCTGAGACCCCTTTCGGCCCACCTTTTTCCGCCGAGCCTGCCCGAGCGCGAGGGAATAGTGGATCGCGAAAGACTTCTGTCCATAACGGGCAGATCGAGAAAAACGCAGATCGATATGGCGAAGGGCCTCGGGATAAGGGACTATCCCTGCCCCGCCGGCGGATGTCTGCTAACAGACCCCATCATAGCGTCAAGGCTCCGGGACCTCTTCTTCTCTACACCCGGATTTGACATGACTGACATCCATCTTCTGAAAGTGGGAAGACACTTCAGGGTCCTACCGGCCCTCAAGGTTATCGTGGGCAGGAATGAAGCGGAGAATGAGCGGATCACTTGCCTGACAAAACCGGGATTTACACTCTTTACTCCTGCAAATTTCAGAGGACCGGCAGCTTTGGCTACAACCATTCCCGGAGAACCTGAAGATCGTGTTATCGGGGAGATGGTGGCCCGCTATTCCAAAGATACCCGTGACGGATATGAACTCAACAAAGAAGTAATTGGTGGAAATGTATCAAAGCTGATCGTGACAAGTAAGCTTTCTCAAGAGGTCATCGATACTTTTCAAATAGGTAATCGAGCTGAATACAAATCAGCCCGGGGGCGGGAACGCCGCCCTGAGGTTGACGTGCCCGGCGAGGCATTGCCCTGAAGGTAGAAATATGAATTGAATTAATAACTAAAAAAAAGTAAGATAATCTTTACTGAACTTAGAGACTCTCTGGAGTTACCAGATCACGCTCCTATTCAAGTTCTGCTTTTGAAAGCTCGTTAGATGAGTCAGCCAGAGCAAACCGGCACAATTATTGACAGCCGCTCCATTTACAACCGGATGCAAGCCTTCGAGTCAGGTGTCGATCCAGTGCGGGTTCGGGAAATCCTGGCCAAGGCGCTGGAACTCAAAGGGCTCGATTCGGAAGACGTCGAAGCCCTCATTTCCGTCAACGATCCCGATCTGATCGAAGAACTTTTTCATACCGCCCGAAGTGTTAAAGAATCCATTTACGGCCCCCGCATCGTTCTCTTCGCGCCCCTTTATATTTCCAACCTTTGCAAAAATAACTGTCTCTACTGTGGGTTCCGCGCTGAAAACAGGCAGATACGGCGGCGCGCTCTGTCACAGGAAGAAATCGCATCTGAGGTCAAAATCCTCGTAGAGCAGGGCCACAAGCGCATTCTCATGGTTGCTGGCGAAAGCTATGCCGGCGAAGGTTTTTCCTATATTCTCCAATCGATCGAAACAGTCTACAAAACCCGTAGCGGGCGTGGGGAGATCCGGCGCGTGAACGTCAATCTGGCCCCACTGTCCATAGATGAATTCAGGGAGCTCAAAGCCGCCGGTATCGGTACCTACCAGGTTTTCCAGGAGACTTATCACCCGGAGACCTATTCCATCATGCACCCATCCGGCCGCAAACGCGATTACGCCTGGCGCTTCGGGGCAATTGAGCGTGCGATGGAGGCGCGAATTGACGATGTGGGGATGGGAGTGCTCTTGGGATTGTACGACTGGAGGTTCGAAATTCTGGCCCTGCTCCGGCATGTGGAACATCTCGACGCCGTGTTTGGAGTTGGACCTCACACGATAAGCGTGCCCAGGCTGGAACCCACGGTCGGCTCACAGGTCGCCTCAAATCCCCCGCACCCTGTGAGCGACGGCGATTTTCTTAAAATAATCGCCATATTGCGAATGGCCGTGCCATATACCGGCATAATAATGTCAACCCGTGAGGATGCTGAGACGCGGCGGTCAACTTTAGCCTTGGGGGTTTCGCAAATTTCGGCGGGCAGCCGGACCAATCCGGGCGGATACGCGGATGGGGTCCAGGAGAGGGGCGCTCAGTTTGAGCTTGGCGACCACCGCACCCTTGACGAAGTGGTCGGCGACCTCGCCGGGCTTGGGTACATCCCGTCATTTTGTACGGCATGCTACAGGTTGGGGCGAACGGGCCTGGACTTCATGGCGGTCGCAAAACCGGGCGCCATCAAGTTCCGTTGCGACCCGAACGCGCTTTCGACCTTCCTTGAGTACCTGATCGATTATGCGTTGCCCGAAACCCGGCTTGCAGGCGAAAAGCTGATAGGGGCGCAACTTGATCGAATGGAGAAACATCACAGGGCGAGAGCATCGAGGATGCTCGATCGGGTGCGCGCAACTGAACGGGATGTTTATGTCTGATGGCTAGAATAGAGCGCGATTTTCTCGGCGAGCTTGCCATTCCGGAAGGCAGCCTATATGGCATTCATACGGCCAGGGCGCTGGAGAATTTTCCTCTCAGCGGCCGTCCGCTTCATCCGGAACTCGTTCGTGCCTTCGGGCAGGTTAAGCTGGCGTGCGCTCAGACTAATCGAAGACTGGGGTCATGGAAAAGCGATCCCCAAAAAGCTGATGCTATCGAACGCGCCTGCATCGAAATGGGCGAAGGGCTGCTTACCGAACATGTCGTGGTTGACCAGCTTCAGGGAGGCGCCGGCACCAGCAGCAACATGAATGTAAATGAGGTGCTTGCCAACCGTGCCCTGGAAATTCTTGGTGAAGCGCACGGCAGCTACGACAGGGTATCTCCGCTCGACGACATCAATCTTCACCAGTCCACAAACGATACCTATCCCACAGCCCTGAAGCTCGCCGCAATCCGGCGCCTTCGGGTGCTGGAATCAAGAATCGTTTCGATCCAGGAAGGATTCCAGGATCTTGAGAAGCGCTTCGCCCACGTGGTCAAGGTTGGCCGGACCCAGCTTCAGGACGCGGTCCTTACGACTCTCGGACGGGAAATGAGCGCCTACGCGGAAGCCCTGAACCGAGACAGGTGGCGGATCTACAAATGCGAGGAACGGCTGCGTGTAATCAATCTTGGCGGGACTGCTATCGGCACCGGGTTATCTGCGCCGAGAGATTTCATCTTCGGGGTGACTGACTCGTTGCGGGCAAATACCTCTATTGGCTTTGCCCGTGCTGAGAACCTGATTGACAACACCCAAAACGCAGACGTATTCGTAGAAGTATCGGGAATTTTGAAGGCCTGCGCAGCGAGTATGCTGAAGATCTGCTCGGACCTGCGGCTGATGGCCAGCGGACCGGAGAGTGGGTTTGCCGAGATTATCCTGCCCCAGCGTCAGGTCGGGTCTTCCATAATGCCGGGGAAAGTCAATCCGGTAATTCCGGAGGCAGCAAGCCAGGCGGCCATGCTCGTATTCGGTCTGGACGCCTCGCTCACTTTCGCCTGCGCTTCGGGTAGCCTTGAACTCAATCCCTTTCTGCCGCTGGTGGCCTCCTGCCTGCTCGACAGCATCGACCTGCTTGCCAACGCCTCCGATATTGTGTGCCGGCTCTGCGTCGCCGGGATCGAAGCCGATGAGGAAAAGTGCAAGAGATACGTTGAGATATCCACCGTGGCGGCAACGGCCCTCTTGCCGGTCCTCGGCTACGATCTCATGTGCCTGATCGCGCGGCGCGCACGCGAAGAAAAAAAGAGCGTCCGGCAGATAGTGCTTGACGAAAAGCTGCTGACCTCCGAACAGTTTGACCGGCTTACAAGCGCGGAGGCTGTGTGCAGTCTGGGAGGCGCTGCAAAAAGGCCGGGAGGCGCCGGATGAGGGAAGCCCCCAGGAGCATGCGCATTCATATCGGCATTTTCGGCCGTCGCAACGTCGGCAAATCGAGCCTTTTGAATGCGATCACGCGCCAAAGCGTAGCCATTGTCTCCGAATTCGCCGGAACTACTACCGATCCGGTCGAAAAACCGATGGAACTGCTGCCGCTGGGTCCTGTGCTTTTCATCGACACAGCAGGCATAGACGACGAAGGGTCGCTCGGAAGGCTGCGAATGGAAAAGACGCGCCAGGTATTCGACAGGACCGACATCGGTGTGCTTGCAACCGATTATTCAACCTGGAGCGTTTTCGAGGAAGGTATTGTCGAAGAGCTTGGGGCTCGTGGAATCCCGATGTTCGTCGTTTTCAACAAGTGCGATCTTGGCGCCCCCGACCCTGCCCAACTAAAAGAGCTCTCCGGCCGAAAAATACGTGCCGTTTGCGTCAGCGCGCTTTCCGGTGAGGGGGTTGCTTCACTGCGGCAGGCGCTGCTGGAGAGCGCTCCGGCCCACTTCATCGACGATCCGGCAATTGCCGGTGACCTCGTCGGGCCGGCAGAGGTAGCCGTACTGGTAATCCCGATCGATAAGGAAGCGCCCAAGGGCCGGCTGATCCTACCCCAGGTCCAGACCATCCGGGACTTGCTCGACAGCGACGCTCTTTGCATGATGGTAAAGGAGCGTGAGTTGCGAATGGCCTTTGAAAAGTTAAAGAGTCCACCCAAGCTGGTGATCACGGACTCGCAGGCATTCTTGAAAGTCGCGGCCGACACCCCTGCGGGCGTGCCGATGACCAGCTTCTCGATCCTTTTTGCGCGCTTCAAGGGCGATCTGCCCACGCAAGTCGAAGGTGCCCTTGAGGTCGAAAAGCTAAGGGCTGGAGACCGGGTGCTGATCGCCGAGGCATGCACTCATCATCCAATCGCAGAGGACATCGGCCGGGTGAAAATCCCGCGCTGGCTGACTCAATATGTGGGAGCAAGGCTGCAAATCGATCACGTCCAGGGGCACGATTTCCCCGAGGACCTTTCGCCTTACAGGCTCATAATCCATTGCGGCGCCTGCATGTGGAATCGCAGAGAAATGCTGAGCCGAATACTTCACTGCCGTCAGGCAGGCGTTCCAATCACCAACTACGGACTCGTAATCGCATACAGCCTGGGCATCATGGAGCGCGCGCTTGCGCCGTTCCCCGCTGCGCTGGAGATTTACCGCAAATCACGCCCCGCGGGGGTCGAAACTGAGTGGAGGCAAGAGGGACAGCCGTGAGTGAGAAAAAAGAACCCATTGAGTTGGCGATCTGCATGGGCAGTTCCTGCTTTTCGAGAGGCAACAAAAAAAACATCGCTCTGATCCGGGATTACATCGAGCGGCACGGGCTTTGCGGAAAGGTGCTTTTGAAAGGCCACCTGTGCGAAAGCCTCTGCAAAGACGGCCCCAACCTGACGGTTGACGGCAACGTCTTTAGCCTGATGAACTCCGATTGCCTGGAATTTATTCTCGATGACCATCTGAAAGGAAAGCAATAGGCAGCGACATGAACTCTCAAACCCCCATCTATACTGAACGGACTGAATGCCAGGACTGCTTCAAGTGCATTCGGGAGTGTCCCGTAAAAGCGATTAAAGTCGAAAACGCTTGCGCCGCAGTCATTCCGGACCTGTGCATCATGTGCGGTCACTGCGTCGAGATATGTCCGAACGGGGCCAAGCATGTTAGAGACGATCTGAAGCGGGCGCGCAACCTTCTTGCCGAAAAAGAAGAGGTCTTTGCGTCGCTTGCACCCTCTTTTGTCAGCGAATTCCCCGATATTCCCGCAACGGCGGTTATCCGCGTCCTGAAGAAGCTCGGTTTCAAGGGCGTTTCGGAGACGGCGCTCGGCGCAGAACTGGTCTCAGGGAGCGCGGCCACACTGCTCGAGGACAGGACCCCACGGGTTATCATCTCCACCGCATGCCCGGTAGTCGTTAATTACATCGGAAAATACGTTCCGCAATATGTCAACTGCCTGATGCCCCAAGTTTCGCCGATATTGGCGCACTGCAAAATGTTGCGCGAAACATTCGGTCCCGGCATTGGCGTCGTCTTTTTCAGCCCCTGCATCGGCAAAAAGCGAGAGGCGGATTCAAATCCAAACATTCTCGACATAGCCCTGACATTCGAAGACATGCGGCGCTGGATGGTTGAAGAGGGACTCATCTTCGAAACCGATTCGAGCGGCTCGGAGAGCTTTGTTCCTTTTAGCGCCCGTGAAGGGGGCCTCTACCCGATCGATGGAGGCATGATGGCCGGGGTCAAAGCAAACTGCAGCATCATGGAAGCAGATTGTATGGCTTTCTCAGGGATTCGTAATATTAAAAACGCAATTTCGGGCCTGAATGAAATGCGCCTTTCCCACCCCGTCTTTCTTGAGCTGCTGGCCTGCGAGGGGGGGTGTGTAAACGGCCCAAAGGCGAGCCAGCGCCATGCTACCGCCTGGAAGCGCTGCCAGATCATAGACTATGCAAAATATCCCCGAAACGAGATACCTCGCCCGCTTGAAGCTCCGCAGTCAGACGGGCTCGCCCCCGATCCGGTGCCTGACAAGGAGTACAGTGACAAGATAATGAAGCAGGCCCTTCAGTCGGTTGGCAAGTACGGTCCGGAGGACGAACTGAACTGCGGCGGCTGCGGTTATGACAACTGCCGTGAGTTTGCAAAGGCACTGATCGACGACAAGGCCGAGAAGGTAATGTGCGTCTCCTACATGCGAAAACTGGCCCAGAAGAAGGCCAACGCCCTGATGGAGAAGGTCCCCAGCGCTATCGTGCTGGTCGATGAGGAGATCAGGTTGATCGAGTGCAATATGAATTTCGCCAGGATTCTTGGCCCTGACGTTGAAGCAGCATTCCGCAGAAAGCCGGGCCTGGAGGGTGTGCTTCTGCGTGAGATTGCGCCGTTCCATTCGCTTTTCAAAACGGTCCTCGAGAAAGACGAGGATATGCTCAGTCGCGATCTGAGGCATAAAAAATCGGTGCTCCACGTGGACATCTTTTCCATCGAAAAACATCGGGTCGTGTGCGGCATTTTCCAGGACATCACCAAACCGACCGTTCATAAAGAGGCCATGATTCAGAAGGCGCAGGAAGTTATCAAGAAAAATCTGGCGACTGTTCAGCAGATTGCTTTCCTATTGGGCGAAAATGCGGCGGAATCCGAAGTGATCCTGAACTCCATAATCCAGGCCGTAACCACACAGGAAGTCGAATGATAAAGACCACCAGGGATTTCTTTCTCGATATCGACTCATACCAGTTCAACAAGTACCGGCAATATGTCTCCGGAGACGTAGTGCTGACCCATAAGATCAAGGAAGAAAACCGCGTGATCACCTGCCTCTCCGATGGGCTGGGCAGCGGGATAAAGGCGAGCGTTCTGGCGAACCTCACGGCCACTATGTCCTTGAAGTTCATTTCCAATTACGCCGATGTGAGCGAGACTGCCGAAGTCATTATGGAGACCCTGCCCGTCTGCAAGGTTAGAAAGATCAGCTACTCGACTTTTACCATAATCGACATCAACAGCTCGGGACACGCCCGCGTAATAGAGCACGGAAATCCCGATTACGTGCTGCTGCGGGGCACCGAGGTCGTCAAGGTCCCCAGATCTCCGTTGCATCTAAAGAAATGGAGCGATAGGGAAGTCAAACTTTCCGAGTTAGACTTCCATATCGGGGACAGGCTCATCTATTTTTCTGACGGCGTCAGCCAGGCAGGCATGGGACTGCCCAGCTACCCGCTCGGGTGGGGCAGCAGGGAGGTGACCAGGAATATCGAGCAGTGGATTAGCTGGGAAAAGGGGCTATCCTCGCGGCAACTCTCAAGGAAGATTGCGATTCACGCACGCCAGATCGACTCCTTCGAACCCAAGGACGATATCACCTGCGGGGTGATATATCTGCGGCATCCCCGTTTTCTGCTGCTTGTAACTGGGCCGCCCTTTTCGGAGGCCAAAGACCAGGAACTGGCCGCAGTGGTCAAATCTTTCAACGGACGAAAAGTAATTTGCGGAGGCACAACCGCACAAATTCTGGGCCGTGAACTCGACGAAGAGATCGAAATGGACCTGGACAATGTCGATCCGGAAATTCCTCCGCCTTCACGGATGGCAGGGATCGACCTTATAACCGAGGGCACGCTTACCCTCAGCAAGGTGGCGGAGATGCTTGAGAGCGGGCAAAAGCCCGAGCTGGCAAGGTCCAACGCCGCCTCCGACCTTGTATCGATCCTGCTGGACAGCGACGTTATCTTTTTCCTGGTGGGGACCCGGGTGAACGAAGCCCATCAGGACCCCAACCTCCCGGTGGAACTCGACATTCGCCGCAACATAATCAAGAAAATCATTACCCTGCTCGAAGAAAAATACCTAAAAGAAACGCAGAAACGCTTTATTTAGGGTAGACCATGCCCTTTTCATCTCCTATGCGTCCTGTGCGTCTCAGGCGTTAATGCCTTCGAACAAAATGCTTGATAGATAGCGTTCGCCCGCATCGGGCAGGACGACCACAATTATCTTATCTTTGTTTGCGGGAAAAGCTGCCGACCGAACGGCCGCTGCCATCGCTGCACCGCTGGAAATCCCGCAGGTGATTCCTTCTTCCTTGTGCAGACGCCTCGCCATTTCCACGGACTCATCGTTTGTCACGGTGGCTATTTCGTCTACCAAATCCAGGTCCAGCACGTCCGGTTTGAACCCGGCGGCAAGACCCTGGATTTTGTGCGGTCCCGGCTTTGGCGGTTCCCCGTTGCGGATGGCGGTCAGAACCGGTGAATGAATCGGCTCAACGGCAACCGACCAGATGGATTTTCCTTTGACCCCCTTAATATACCGGTTTACCCCGGTTATAGTTCCGCCGGTCCCTACCCCTGATATTAAAATGTCTATGCGGCCGTCGGTATCGTCCCAAATCTCAGGGCCGGTGGTCTTGAAATGAATTTCAGGATTGGCCGGATTTTTGAATTGCTGAGGCATGAAGTATTTTTTAGGGTCGCCGGCCGCGATCTCTTCGGCTTTTCCAATGGCCCCAGGCATGCCTTTGGCGCCTTCGGTCAAAATCAATTCTGCCCCGAATGCCTTGAGCATGCGCCGGCGTTCAAGGGACATGGTTTCAGGCATGGTTAGAACCAGTGGGTATTGCCTGGCCGCACAAACAAACGCCAGGGCGATCCCGGTATTGCCGCTGGTTGGTTCGATCACGGTTACATCCCGTTGACCTTTTTTCAGCTTTCCCTGCTCCTCGGCAGCCCAGATCATTGCTGCCCCGATCCGGCACTTCACCGAATAGGAGGGGTTGCGCCCTTCGATCTTTGCCAACACTATCCCGGGCAATCCTGCCGTGATTCGATTGATGCGGACCAGAGGGGTCCGGCCGATGCTCAAACTGTTATCCTCAAATATCATTCCCATGTCTATTCTCCTTCCTTCACTCGTTGGGTGAGCTACCACCGCTAAAACTTTCTTCGCACTCTCAGAGGACCTCCTCTGCAAGTTGATTGTTTTTGTGGGATAAGCATTGATTCCGCTCTGGCAAGTCTTCTTATTTCATTTAAGGAATAAATGCCGCCAGTTCGCCACGAAATCGTACATCTGTCGGGTGTTTAGGAAAAATCAGGCCTCCCGCTCCCGCCCATCGCGTGTGATAGACCTATCCTGCGGTCGGCCTCCGCGCTACGCGCTCACACATCGAGCAGGGAGGCCAGCAAGCACGTTTCACAAAGTGAAGGCGTGCGAAGCTCGCGAAGCGTGATCTTGACACCATTTTCACTTCACCTTTTGATGTGCTGCACATTTGACTTGCCTCCAAACGCACCACGGGTACTATCTGCATTGTCTGCATGGCTGCATGGCTGCGCGTGCAGCTCTCGTTTTTTGAGAATTCGAGCAGGGTATTGCATAAGTCGTCATACGAGGCTGTCATTTTGGGATGCATCGGTCAGTGCCCGGCACCGCGAAGTTCCCTGATTTTAGCGGCGAGTATCTCGGCTGCGCGGTCTATTTGCTCACCTAACGACTGCCTCCGCCTGTCGCCGGTCCGACAGACGACAGGAGGCGGGAGAAAATTACACCAGGTTGGTATCAGCCTTTTGGATCCAGGTCCTCGATTAAGTCACTTGCATCTTCCAACCCAACCGAGAGCCGAATCAGGGTATCCGTGATCCCCAGCCTTTCCCGTTCCAAGGGCGGGATTGCAGCATGAGACATCTTTACCGGATAAGACAGAATCGATTCCACCCCTCCCAAACTCACTGCTACGGACCAGACCCTAACGTTTCTCATGATCTGCCTCGCCCGTTCGACCGTATCGGTCTTAAACGAAAGCACCGCTCCAAAACCGGTGGCCTGGGATCTGATGATTTCGTGCCCCGGATGGTCGGGCAGGCCTGGATAATAAAGATCGCTTACCCAGGATTGCTTCTTCAACCAGTGGGCGATTTCTGTCGCCGATTGCTGCTGCAACTCCATCCGCGCTTTCAGGGTTTTGATCCCTCTTAACAACAACCAGCAGTCCTGGGGCCCTAAAATCGCTCCGAAACCGTTTTGGACAAAATATATTTGAGACGCCAACTTGACGGATTTGGTAATTGCCGCTCCCCCGACCACGTCACTGTGACCGCCGAGAAACTTAGTGGCGCTATGGATTATGATGTCCATCCCCAGATCGAGCGGCCGCTGAAAATAGGGCGACATGAAAGTATTATCGATCATGGTTATCAGCCCATGTTTCCTGGCGATCTCAGTTGCTCCGACCAGGTCGGTGATTTTGAGCAGTGGATTGGATGGGCTTTCCAGGAATAACAACCGGCTATTGGGCATGATGGCCTTCTCGATGTTTTCCAGCCTGGCCATATCCACGAATGTGGTCGTTATCCCGAACTTGCTGAAAAAGCGGGTCAAAATCCGATAGGATCCTCCGTAGATGTCCGCCGTGGCTATAACATGGTCTCCATGTTCCAAAATCGCGAGGCTCGAAGAAGTGGCCGCCATTCCCGAAGAGAAGGCGTAAGCGTGCGTGCCGTTTTCCAAGGCTGCCAATGTTTTTTCCAGGGCTTCCCTGGTAGGATTACCGGAACGGGAGTATTCATACTTGCCGGGATTGTCGACATCGTGCTGGTGGTAGGTCGATGTCTGGTAAATAGGGATACTCAAAGCACCGGTATGAGGGTCAAGTTCACTTCCGTTGTGTAGTATCCGGGTCCCGTATTTCATGGGCCAAACTCCTATGATGCCATTGCCTGCTCTAGGTCTTCAATTAAATCTTCTACATGTTCGATCCCTACCGAAAGCCGCAACAGGTCATCGGTGACCCCGATTTTTTCCCGGATTTCCGCAGGAATATCACTGTGGGTTTGCCTGACCGGATAGGTAATCAAAGTCTCCACCCCGCCCAGACTCTCGGCAAATGTAATCAGTTTGCAGCGGTTAATAATTGTCTCAGCCCATGCAGAATCCGGAACCCTGAACGATAGCATTGCTCCAAAACCGGTACTTTGCTTCTCATGGATACGATGGCCGGGATGAGCCGAAAGTCCGGGATAATAGACTTCTTTGACTTTACTGTTTTGCGCCGCCAGCCATTCGGCGATTTCTTGAGCGTTTTCCTGCTGTTTTTCTATCCGCAGCGCAAGGGTTTTTAATCCACGCAGAACCAGCCAGCTATCCTGGGGACCCAAAACACCCCCGGTCGAATTCTGGATGAACCCGATCTTATCGCTCAATTCCGGGGAACGAGTGACCACGGTACCGGCGAGCACGTCGTTATGCCCCCCGAGGAACTTTGTGCCGCTGTGCACCACGATGTCGATCCCGAACTCCAACGGCCGCTGAAGGTAAGGTGTCATAAATGTGTTGTCCACTATGGTCAACAGCCGCTTTGAGTCCGCCAGGGCCATGATTTCACCCAAGCCGGTGATTTTCATCAAAGGATTGGTTGGAGTTTCAATGAAGAGCGCTTTGGTGCTTCCCGGAATTATGGCTTCTTGAACAAGGCCGGCATTCGAAGTATCGCAATAGGTGACTGTGAGTCCGAGCTGTTTGAAGTTTTTCTCGAAAATACGATACGTGCCGCCATACAAGTCGTCTGAGACGATCAGATGGTCTCCGGATGAGAATAACATCAACACTGCCGTAATCGCCGCCATACCAGATGCAAAGGCAAACCCCCGGTCGCCTTTTTCCAATTCCGCCATTGCCTTCTCCAGAGCCTGGCGAGTCGGGTTGACCGTTCTGGAGTAATCATAGCCGGTGGATACACCCACAGCAGGGTGCCGGAAGGTGGCTGTCTGGTAAATCGGGGTGCTGATAGCCCCCGTCAATTGATCGGTACATAGTCCGGCATGGGCCAAAATAGTCTCAATCTTCATGAAGTCGATCTCCCAAAAAACAACGAGGTATCCCCTGTTTGCCCTTTTTTACGCACCGAACTCTTCAAGTCCTTTGGCTACACTATATTATACACGGTTTTTTAAAATGCCTCCAACCCCGGTACCGGCAATTGAGTGTTTCTGCGCGGGCAAGCCGCCCCATGGGTCGAGGCTTAGGTACAACGCTTTCCAGCCCCCGCCAGGGGCTTTCGAATGGCGTATGAAAAGCGAATCATGACCTGCACACAAGCCCACCGTCACATTAGGGAGCTTAGCCTGAAGTATCGGCTTGCAAATGGCCTCTTGTGAGCCTTTCCGGACCTTCAACTCCGCCGGAATGCCAATTTCGGTCTTGTCCACCGAACCCGCTTTGCAGATCACAGTGCAGGGTCCCAGATCGTTTTCCGGGCGGTGGGTTGAATTAAGCTGGTTAGTCTTAAAAGTGCCGGGCGCCGCGAAGTTCCCTGATTTTCGCAGCGAGTACCTCGGCTGCGCAGTCTATTTGCTCAATTGTGGTGAGCCGGCCTAGACTCAAGCGAACAGCGCCAAAGCCTTGCTCGCGGGATGTCCCCATGGCGGCGAGAACCCCGGACAATTCACCGCTGCCCTCATGGCAGGCCGATCCGGTGGAGGCTGCGATCTCCGGTGTCTGCGCCAGTAGATCTGCTCCAACTACTCCTTTGAAACTGACGTTAAGGGTGTTGGGGAGCCGCTCGGTTGGGTGTCCGTTCAACATTACGCCATCCGCCAGCTCGCCTAACCTGCCGTAGAAATGCTCCCGCAGGCGGAGGATGCTCGCGCCATCGGCGGCCAGGCGCTGTGCGGCCAATTCGGCCGCCTTGCCAAGGGCTGCTATATAAGGAACATTTTCCGTACCGGCACGGCGTCCCCCTTCTTGCCCGGCGCCGTGCAGATAGGTGTCGATTTTTATCCCGCTACGTATGAAAAGCGCACCAATTCCCTTGGGGGCATAAAGCTTGTGGCCTGCGACCGTCAAGAGGTCCACCCGCAGATCGTCCACCCGCGTTGGGATCTTCCCCACCGACTGGGCCGCATCGGTATGAAATATGATCCCTTTTTCACGGGCGATTGCCCCGATTTCGGCCAACGGCTGGATCGTCCCCACTTCGTTATTGGCGTGCATGACACTGATGAGGATGGTCTTCCCGGTGATGGCGTGGCGCACTGCCTGGGGATCGATGCGGCCGGCGCCGTCAACCGGCAGATATGTGGCCGTGAAGCCCTGTCTTTCCAGCCAATGGACAGGGTTCAGAACTGCAGGATGTTCGATTGCGGTGGAAATGACGTGCTTCCCTCGGTCCATGTTGGCAAGAGCGGCGCCGATCAGGGCCTGGTTATTGGACTCGGTACCGCCGCTGGTGAAGATCACTTGCGCCGAATCACAGCCCAGCAGGCCCGCCACCCTGGTTCGCGCCAGTTTCACCGCCTCCCTGGCCTTTTTCCCGTAAGGATGGCTGCTGGAAGGATTGCCGAACACCTCGGCCAGGTAAGGAACAAGCTCTTCTATTACGGCAGGGTCGGTGGGGGTCGTAGCGTTGTAATCGAGATAGATGGGTTGCATGCGCACCTCCATGTTCAGGACTGAGGACTGAACTACGCTTCGCTCCCTGAGGACTGTGTGGAAAACCTTTCTTAATCCTGTTAATCCTGTTAATCCTGTCCAAGTCCCGGGCATACCGCTTTGCGAAGTTCCCAGATTCCGGCGGCATCAATCCTGGCCGCGGCGGCTCGCCGCCCGCGCAGGCTCGATCAGGCGGCAAAAGGCGCACAGACCTGGCGCGCCGGTTGCTTGCCCGCATTTTTCACAAGGGTGAAGTTCGGGCCGTATGTACCCTTTGAGAAGGCTGTTTTCTTTGGCCCGCAAAAAACTGAAGTAGAACTGCAGTTTCGTCCCGGGAGAATTATTCTCCATAGAGTTCAGAACATCTTTCAGACGAAGGCTTGTCGCTCCCACTGAAAACGGGCATTCATCCTCCATGTATTCAATGTTGGAGATGATCGCATAAGCGGCGGTTTCGCGCTCATAGAACCGGGCAAGAGGTTTTGCCCTCTTCACCAGGCCCGCACCATCCGCCGGGAGCACGGGCGATTGTCTGACAAGATATTCGGCTTCCCAGTGGAGAACATTCCCAAACAGAACAGCCGCTTCGTCATCCAGATTATGGCCTGTGGCAATGACCGTGTAGCCCAGCTCTCGAGCAACGCGGTTCATTTCATGCCGTTTCACCAGGCCGCACACCGAGCAGAATTTTTTTCTTCCACCCTTTCTCCGGCCGGCCATTTCGGGTATTGTTTTTCCATAGATATCGGCGACATCCAGGACATGCAGTTTCACTTTGGGGGAGATGTCCTGCGCAAACTTTTCGACATACTCACCCGATCTTTTTGAATAGCTGCACTCTGCCTCTATCCCCAGGTCCATATACAACCCATCGGCCTGGAAGCCCAGTTTCAATAGAATGCGCCACAGCGACAGGCTGTCTTTTCCACCCGATACCGCGACCAGAATCCGGTCGTCAGGTTCGAACATGCGGTGCTTTTTGATGAAGCTGAGTGTTATATTTTCAACCCACTCCGCAAAATGTTCTTCACACAGAGCGAGTCTATGCTGGCGCATATTGAGGACGCTATCTGCCATGCACCTGCGGCAACGATGTACTCCCACTTAGCTCCTACCCGCCCGAAATAACGGAAATCAGCTTGACCTCGCCCTGATCTCCAAGTCTGGTTTCATTATTGACCAGTTTACCGTCTCTGACAGCCAGAACGCTTTGGGGGTTGAGTCCCAACTGTGTTATCAATTCCCGGATGGTTATCTTGCCGGGTATTTGCCATTCCGCATTTCTAAAGATGACTTTGACCATAAGCGAACTTCGAATTCAGTTGACTTAGTTCCGGGCTGACTGAGTTTATATCCAGGAGAAACGCAACTCATTTGGAAATTACGAATATACCGATTTGCGCAAATATATTAGGGAACCTGGAAAGCCGCCCCCTATCTCCAATATACTCGCAACGCTCGATTGTAATCCCTTTGTCTTGGCAGAACACGAAAAAATCGCAGATACTCAGAAAATGAAGGTTTGGTGTTTCATACCATTGATATGGCAGGGAAGCCGTGACGGGCGCCCTGCCCTTGAAGAACATCTGAAACCTTGCGCTGTAATGGGCAAAGTTGGGAAACCCAACGATTACCTTCTTACCAACCCTCAAAGAATCCCAGACCACCGGTTCGACATGCTTGACCTGCTGTAAGCTCTGATTGAGAATTACATAATCGAACGAACGGTCCGGAAACTCGGAAAGCCCCGAGTCGATATCTCCGTGAAATACGTTCAAGCCACGCTCAACGCATGTGTATATGGCTTGTTCGTCGATTTCTATACCCTGGCCGTGTGCTCCTCTTTCCTTTATCAGCATATAGAGCAGCTCTCCTCCGCCGCACCCGAGATCGAGCACCGAGGAGCCGGAGACAATCAATTCGGCAATAATCCGGTGGTCCACCCGGCTGGACTCAGACGGCATATTCGCTCATTACCTCGTACCCGTTGAATACCTTCTTCAGGAAGTGGGTGATCAAATGGGTTTCCTCCGCTATTTCTAGCAAAAAGGCATCATGCCCGTAGGTGGAATCGATTTCGCAATAGCTGGCCTCCAGACCCGCAAGTTTGCAGGCCCTGACGATTTCCTTGGTCTGATACGCGGGGTAGAGCCAGTCGGACTTGAAGGCAATCACCAGAACCTTCGCATCCGTCCCCCTCAACAACTCGTGGAGAGACCCTCCCTCACCGGCGTCGAAATTGTCCATTGCCTTGGTGATGTAAAGGTAAGAGTTGGCATCGAACCTTTTCACGAAATTCTCGCCGTGGTAGTGAAGGTATCCTTCCACCTCGAAGCCGGGGTCGAACTTGAACGGATCGATACTGTCTTTGCGTTGCCTCCCGAACTTTTCGTGCATCGAGGCATCGCTCATGTAGGTGATGTGTCCGACCATCCTGGCAACCGACAATCCCCTGGCAGGAGGCGGCCCGCCGTAGTAGTGCCCCGACTTCCAGTGGACGTCGGCCATTATTGCCTGCCGTCCGACCTCGTCAAAGGCGATCTGTTGAGGCGAGTGCTTGATCGCCGTCGAGATGGGGATAACGCTACGCACCCGGTCCGGGTACCGGGTCAGCCAGGAGAGCACCTGCATCCCGCCCATCGATCCGCCCGATACGCTCAGGAGCTTCTCTATGCCGAGGTGATCCAGAAGTAGTTTCTGGCAGTTCACCATGTCATGTATAGATATGAGCGGAAAACTCAGCCCGTAAGGCTTTCCCGTGTCAGGGTTGGCGCTCGAAGGCCCGGTCGTCCCCTTACAGCCCCCCAGAACGTTTGAGCATATAACGAAATATTTATTGGTATCGAAGCCTTTTGCGGGACCAATCATGCCGTCCCACCATCCCGGCTTTCTTGCCCCCCGGTGAAATCCCGCTGCGTTGGCATCTCCCGAAAGGGCGTGGACGATCAGGATCGCATTGGTGCGTTCGCGGTTGAGTTCTCCATATGTTTCGTAGGCGATGGTGACCTTTTCGAGCTTCCGGCCGGACTCCAGCAAAAACCCTCCCGGCGGGGAGATCGTTATGGATTTGGTCTCAACAATACCTATACTCCCTTTTTGACTCACTTCATCTTCTCCATATAACTTCTATCGAAACCCCGCTCCGTTTTTGACACTGGAGGGGGGTTAAACGATTCCAACGAATGTCGCTAATATTCAGCAGGTTTATTTGCCCTCGCCCCCTTTTTCAAGCGCTTGGCTTATGTCCTTGATGATGTCCCGAATATTTTCCAGACCTATCGAAAGCCGTATATAATCTTCAGTGACACCGGTCGCTTCCTGCTCTTCCCTGGTGAGCTGCTGGTGTGTTGTCGAAGCAGGATGGATGACCAGGCTTTTTGCATCTCCGATATTGGCAAGGTGCGAAAGCAGCTTTACGGAATTGATAAATTTCTTTCCAGCCTCGAGGCCGCCTTTTATTCCGAAACCGATGATCGATCCATAATGCCCGTTGAGATATTTTTTTGCGACCGGATGATTCGGATTGTCTTCAAGACCAGGGTAAACGACCCAGTTTACCGTGGGGTGCCCCTTCAGAAACTTTGCCACTCCCAGGGCATTCTCTGAATGCTTCTCCTGCCTGAGGGTTAAAGTCTCGAGCCCCTGAAGGAAAAGAAAAGCGTTGAATGGACTTAATGCCGGTCCGATATCGCGAAGCCACAGTACACGTGCCCTGAGTATGAAAGCGACATTGCCCAGGCCGGGAAAGTTGCCGAAAACATCCCAGAATTTCAGCCCGTGATAGCTCGGGTCCGGTTCCGTGAATTCGGGAAACTTACCGTTTCCCCAATTGAATTTTCCGCCATCGACGATCAGCCCGCCTATGGAGGTCCCATGGCCGCCGACATATTTTGTCGCGGAAATAACGCTTATGTCTGCGCCAAAATCGAACGGACGGAACAAGCCTATCCCCACAGTATTGTCGACAACAAAAGGCACTCCTGCATCATGAGCTATCTTTGCAATTGCCTCGAAGTCGGGCACATCAAGTTTGGGATTGCCGATAGTTTCGGCATAAATGGCCCGTGTCCTTTCTGTCAAAGCTTTCTTGAAGCTGGCGGGGTCTGTCGAATTAACAAATTTTACTTTTCTTCCAAGTTTGGGGAAAGTGTAGTGAAAGAGCTGGTAAGTTCCGCCGTAAAGATTGTCAGCCGAGACAATTTCATCTCCGGGTCGCGTAATATTAAGAAGAGCCAAAGTTTCTGCGGCCTGCCCGCTAGCGACCGCCAATGCTCCGCTTCCGCCTTCGATCATGGCGATGCGCTGTTCCAGAACATCATTGGTCGGATTCATGATCCGGGAATAGATGTTGCCGAATTCTTTCAGGGCAAAAAGATTTGCAGCATGCTCCGTACTCTTGAATACATAAGAAGTAGTCTGGTAGATCGGAACCGCCCTCGCGCCGGTTGTTGGGTCGGCGACCTGTCCGCCATGCAACCCTATCGTTTCAGCGCCCCATCCTCCATTTTCCGGTTGTGCCATTTTTGTCTCCCTTGATTAGAAATGCTTTTAGAAACCTTTTCCTCTAACCCGATCGGCAAGAAGCTCAAACTCGGGATGTCACAATCAACTTCTTCCAAACTTCGAACGCCTGAAGTTCGAGACCGCTAGATTCCGCCGCCATCTTCTAGCAGCCACACATCATCGAATCTCTTTTTTTGCGTCGTGGTTATGTCTACCTGGACAATTCTGGAGCCGAATACAGAGATCGTAATGGTTCCCAGTTCGATGCCGTGAACCATTTCGACAATGTCCTTTATTATAGCGTCATTAACTATTTTTCTCTCGCCCATATCGAAATCCCCTCAGGAGTGGGAAGGTCATATTGAGTCCATGGCTGAACTCCGGATCACCCGAGGCTCAGATGCAGTAAGACAGCACACGCCTTTTGAGCTTCTGCCTTTCCATAAGCCCCTCCAGTGTAAAGGATTCGAGTGCATCGAGCATTTTCCCGGTCACTTCGGACCAGACATCCCGCATAAGGCACTCCTCGGATCGTTGACAAAGCAGGGGCTTTTCAGTGCATTCGACCAGGCACATCGGCCCTTCCAGTGCGACCAGTATGTCTTTCAAAGTGATGTCCCGGGGCGGCCTCGCCAATGTGTACCCGCCCTGGGAACCTCGGACCGAGTGAACGAATCCTGCATTCTTGAGGACGAGAATAAGATTGGAGAGATACTTCTCCGAGATCTCCTGCCGCGCCGCAATATCCTTCAGTGTGACAGGTCCATCTCCTGCCTGGAGGGCAAGATCGAACATGAGGCGAACGCCGTACCTGCCTTTGGTTGATAATTTCATAAGAGCTTTCTCCGATACACAACAAATTCCATCGTATTTGTGGACTATGTCGCATATTACAATACGCTCTGTCAATAGTCTTTTCCTGTATTACCCACTTTTTGAAAGTCCGCACAGCAACGCTTTCTATATTTTCAGGCGTTCGGGCATTACGCAAGGTCCTCAACAAACCTTGGCAGGCAAATCAGCCATCCCCGCAGGGGGAAATGTGAGGGAGGGCTTGATGGAAAAAAAGATCTGATTAAATTGTGGTCCAATTAGCAAGTGAATATTTCCACTTTCTATTTAGAGTGTTGTCTATTCACATTTAAATTATTCAGGGATAATGATCTCCTGATCGCGCAAACACTTTCACAGGACGGATCGATGTATAAAAGCCCTTCGGTAAATTTTCCGGATCTGCTCTTATCCTTATCTGATGCGCTGGATCTCGCAAGTACGGATTGCACTGTAATAAATCGACACTTTTCTTTTTGCGGTTCAATTTTCCACTTCCCTGGTCAAACATTCGCCCAAATAATCAGAATTCCAGGGTCTTACCGGTAGTATGTTACTGTCCAGAGTCCCAGGAGTGTGTTTGAGACCTTTGAAACGGTAGGTCAAAAAGCTGCGGCGGCCAAACGCCGGTAATGAACTTTCCGGCTTGCAAAGTAGACTAATTCAAAGGCCGATACGTCATTTCGATCATAGAGAATTGAAAAGCGTTATTCACCGCGACACATGAGGAGGAAAAAATGCAAACGAGAAAGATCATCATTTTGGCGTCCATCGGGTTGGCTCTTTTTATGATTGTTCCGACCACGCCTGCGAATGCCCAAGACTGCTATTGCTGCAACCCGCTTCTCTTTCCGTTCGCTGTGGCGGCTACCGTCGTTGGAACCGCAGCAGCTATTGCAACTGCTCCTTTTTGTGCCTGCTGTGGACCTCCCTATTACGGGCCGCCCCCTCCAGCAGCCGTCTATCATGGTCCTCCCCCTCCGCCACCCGCGTATTACGGTGCTCCCCCTCCACCACCCGCCTATTATGGTGCTCCCCATCCGGCGCCCGCCTATTCAGGCGACCCGCCATATGGCTACAGGGCATGGGTTCGTGGACATTACGACCAGCATGGGGTATGGGTGCCTGGACACTGGCGCGATCCACGTTAGCCGTTTCAGTCAAATCGCATGGCAGGCCCCAGTGATCGCTTCATCCTGACTGCAATGATCCGGGGCCTGTCCTTTCTGCCTGAACTATTCCGGCGGCAGGACATTTTTCAGCCGCAACGAAATCGCCTGACTCCGTTTAGGCCTCTGTGGTGTTGCAGGTTTTCCCGCGCCCAATGACAGCTTCTCAGCACGTTTTCCCTTGCTCACACGAAAAAAGCCTTGAATACGCTCCGTACCCTTCTTTAGGCAAATCTTCCTTCGGAATGAACCTCAATGCAGCGGAGTTTATACTGTAGCGCAATCCGGTCGGTGACGAATCATCCTTTAATACGTATCCCAGGTGCCAGTCGCCAATCTGGCTCCTGACTTCGGTCCGCTGAATGAAAAACAGCTTTCGAATCCTTTTTTCAACAATATTAACTGGTTCGAGCGGTTTAGCGAAGCTCGGCTATCCGGTGCCGGAATGAAATTTGTCCAAAGAACTGAAAAGAGGCTCTCCGGAAACGATATCCACGTAGATGCCCTCTTTGTCGTTGTTCCAGTATTTATTTTTGAAAGGAGGCTCGGTGCCGTTCTCTCGCGTTACCTTATATTGGAGCGGAGACAGGGTCTTGCTGAGTTCTTTATCGCTCGGCCTGGAATAACCAGGCATGTCCGTTCCCGCTTGCTCCCCGGCGCTGTGCGAAAGTCCAGGTCCCAGGCACAGCAAAACGGCGGCAACGACCAACACAACTACAAGACCAAATTCCATCAGCGTCTCCTTTCTCTATCATTACACCGTGCCAAGCGTCTCGCCGACGTCTGGCCGAGCGCTATCTCCTCTATGGTTAATTTTAACCATGATTTCAATTTCTCAATCCCCCTTAAGAAAAGAAGAAAAAGACAAACTTGATGCTGGATCAAATTAGGTAGGAAAACTATTTGCCACAATGACTCGCCTGCGGCAACGCACTGAGGCAGAAGTGGACATTGATCATCTCGGAGAGCAATTGTTCAAGAGGATCGGAACGGCTGCCAAGGAAAAAGCACAGTAGCAAAATCTGACGGCGCACCAACCTCTATTCCCGTCAAGGCCAACGTGCCCTTAAAATGTTATGGCCTTTTCATTAACGATTTGAGCCGTGCTTTTCGCCACGGCTTTGAGGTTCACTTGCCTGTGGCCGTCTTCATGCTTTGGAAATGCTCATTTGCAGACTGCAGTACAGCACTTTCGAGAAACTGCTCCACTGTAATGCTGCTGCCCAAAGCTGGAAGGTATCCGGTTTTATCAAGTTCCGCATCTTCAAGGCCGCCGGCAAATTCAACGAGCTTCCGGCCGTGATTCCGGAGGATGTCCAATACCTCGGATTTCGAACACTCGGCGTGTTCCCTGGCATGACGGTTGGCGTTTTCCGTGATCCGTTCCATGGTCATCTCCGGGAACTTCTCGCCTTTAAGGATCATTTTTGCCCATGACACCACAATATAGTGGTTTGCTCCAATATGCCGCCCCGTCACCCCGACCGGCCACTCCTCGGCGCCGATCTTTCGTAAGTCGGTTTCCGTGCAGTTCTCGACAAATGAGATCACTTCCTCATTAAATGAATTCAGCCGATCAGCTAACTTTTTTGACCTGTCGCTCATCGCTTAGCTCCTTCATGGAACGTAAGCATGGATGACGGTTTGGTCACTACATAGCTTGAACATACCATTCAATAGACGCTTCCATGCCGCTGGCCACACTGTACAACGGTGTGTAGCCAAGCAGTTCCTTCGCCCGTGAAATATCTGCCAGAGAGTGCCGAACATCCCCTTTGCGAAAGGGCCCATATTCGGGATCTATGCCTCGTACCTCCGGCAAATGAGAGCAAAGACAGTTCTTAATAATCCCCAGCAACTGGTTGAGCGTCGTGCGATCACCGCAGCCAATATTGTACACCTTGTCAATGGCTAGAGCAGAGTCGGACAAGGCTGCCAGGATATTTGCCTGTACCACGTCCTTGATGTAGCAAAAATCACGGCTCGTCTCACCGTCACCATTTATGACGGGGTTTTTCCGGTTGACCAAAGCATCGATCCAACGGGGAATAACCGCAGCGTAGGCGCCATTCGGGTCCTGCCGCTTCCCGAATACGTTGAAATATCTCAGCCCAATCCAGCTAAAATCGTATACTCTTGAAAAAACTCCCGCGTAAATCTCATTCACCAGCTTTGAAGCCGCATACGGGGAGAGCACCGATCCAATTTCTTCCTCCACCTTGGGCAGTTTTTCGCTGTCGCCATAAACAGATGATGAGCTAGCGAACACGAACCTTTTTACCCGCGCCTCCATCCCCGCAACGAGCATTTGCAGAAACCCGTCCACATTGCACATGTTTGTCGTGATCGGATCGTCTATAGATCGAGGCACACTGCCAAGAGCAGCCTGATGCAGTACGTAATCGACCCCCGAGCACGCCCTGCGGCAGTCTTCAGGATCGCGGATGTCTCCCTGGATCAATTGGAATTTACCCCACTTCTCAGGGCCGACAGTCCTCATGACATCGTCGAGGTTATGAGCATAGCCGGTTAAGAAATTGTCCATTCCCACCACAGGCTGATCGAGCTCAAGCAGCCCTTCGAGGAGATTTGAACCTATAAACCCGGCCACCCCCGTGATCAGCCACTTCCTGGGTTCTTTGCGAAGTTCGGCCTTAACATTGTCAAATCTGCTCACAGTCAATACCTCCACCGTTTGATAACCATTACCTCGCCGGCATGTCAACTGACAACAATTCTTTTGCCATTCCTGTAAAAACCTGCTGCACAGAACCGGTTGGCTGTTTCCTGGCGCATTGCGCCAAGAGACTTCGCTTACATCCAGTACACCACACATCAAGGAGGAGGCCGGGCTGGATTCCCGAAACCCGAACGCCCTTCCGGACCTGCCCCGTTGCTTTTAGTTGTCAAAACCACCTTGGAAAAATAAACTCTTTTCAGTCCAAACCCTAAGATGTATCATTTGTAATTGAAGCGGCAGATTAAGCGGGATCAGCATCAATTGGCAGTACATGCTTCTCCGGATCTTTGTAACAACTGTTATGTTTTCCCTATTATTTTGATAGTGTTCAAGACTTGTCTTTCTATTGCATTCAATTACTCTCACTAGCCGTTTTTCCCAGCAACCAAATGATCCATCGTTGCAATCTTGGAGATATGACCTCTAGGTCTTTCATTCTAAACCAGCATTTTTTAACTCATTAGGAAAGGAGAAGGAGATGGATCCCAAGGATCAAAAATCCAGCACGGATTATTGCGAGACCAAGACCTGTGCGGACGAAGCCCCATTGGTCCCCACCCGTATGGGGTGGAAAGAGCTGTACTTGAAGGAGGATTGGTGGGCCATCTGGCTCGGGTTGGGCATAGTCGTGGTAGCGTTTCTGTTTTTTGCCGGCGGCTCCAGCGTCAAGTGGATTGCCATAGCCCCTGCCAAATGGTCCACTTTTGCCCAACTCTGGAGTAATTTCTACGAGCATCTTGGCCAATATGTAGCCCAGTTCATCATGTGGGGGGTGATTTTCAGTATCAGTCTGCGAGCGCTGGGATTCAAACTGTCACAATTCTTGCCTTCGTTTGTATTTATTTACGTAGTTTCGATCCTCATCTTTATGATCGGGGCCTGGGATCAGGCCCATCACTACAATCTGGAACCGCCGCTGGTGGCTTTAATCCTTGGCATGCTCATTGCCAACTTCATCGGATTACCGCGTTGGATGGACGCCGGCTTTAGGGTCGAATACTACATTAAGACCGGGATCGTGCTGCTTGGGGCAACGCTGCCCTTCACTTTGATCATCTGGGCCGGGCCGGTGGCGATCATTCAGGCTGCCATCGTTTCCATCACGACATTTACGGTGATCTATTTCATCGGCCGAAAGTTAGGCCTCGACAAGCGGCTATGTGCGACTCTTGGCGCCGGCGGCGCAGTGTGCGGGGTGTCCGGGTCCATTGCTATCGCCGGGGCGGTGGGAGCCAAGAAAGAGCATGCGCCGATTGCCATTACCATGGTGATCCTGTGGGCCATCGTCATGATATTCTTTTTGCCTCTGGTTTCCCGGGCCTTGCTCCTGCACACCGGCGTTGCAGGCGCCTGGATCGGGACTTCTGAATTCGCCGATGCTGCGGGGTTTGCTGCTGCCCAAGCGTACGGCAACCTGGCCGGTCACGTGCCCGGGATTGCCGGAACTCAGGATGCGGCTGTCTGGGGATTCACACTGATGAAGGTGGTCGGACGGGATATCTGGATCGGCATTTGGGCGTTCGTGCTGGCCTTGATTGCCACGACCAGGTGGGAAGTGAAGGCCGGGTCCAAGCCGCAAGCTGCTGAAATCTGGTGGCGTTTTCCAAAGTTCGTGATCGGCTTTGTACTGGCATCCATCTTCATCACCATCATTGCCAGTCACTTCTCCTTCGCCGATTACAATAAAATTGTCAAACCGCAGCTTGTTGGCCCCATAACAGATCTGCGTACTTGGGCCTTTATCTTTTGCTTTTTCAGCATCGGCCTGACCACCCGCTTCCGTGAATTGGCCAGCACCGGCGTCAAACCCTTTTGGGCTTTCACCGCAGGTGTAGTGGTCAATGTGGCGCTGGGTTTCGTTCTGTCTGCGATCGTCTTCGCCACTTACTGGATGAACCTTGCCCATTAGTCAACTTTTAGTTCAGAATCGGCTGAGGGGTTGGCAGTATGGGGCCCCAACCCCTAACTTTAAAACGATGATTAAACGTTTCGCTCCGCCGATCGATGAAAACGGGGCCCATCAAATTCAGGAGGCCTGATGAGCAGCACCTGCAATAAGCCACAATGCTTTCAATGCAAACATTTTCGAAACTCTCCGCAATATCTGGAATCCGTGTATAAAGGACTCAGCACGTTGAGTTCCGCGCATGGGTCGGTGCGCAGTGAAGACGGGATATGTGTTCTAAATGACCTGTATCTTTCCGCCAACCGATACTGCGATCGTTTTGAGATCCGTATGTCCTCGCACACCTAGTGGGGCGCCTCATACCTCGCTCGATATTTTCGCAGGACTCTCTCTTCACCCCGGCCAGACAGGCGGTAGGCTTGGAGTCCAGCTTTTTCAGCATCTAGCTTCCTAATAAGACTCTCTATCCCGGATTTCGCTGAAATGACGAACATGGCTGTCGAGGTTCCCATGGTTTGTCATCGATTATGTCGTGGCTTTTTCCGTTAAGCCCACAGGATGGAGTATCGCTATCGGCATCGTGGTGCTCGGCATTCTCGTCCGGACGAGCCACACTTTCTTCCCAGGGAACCACTGAGGCAAAAGGGAATTACTTTTGAAGGTAAGGGAAGGCATAGGGCCATCTCTGCCCTTCGGAGACAGGGGGCGGTTTCATCCCGCCCCATTCGAACCCGGCCGGGTATTGTCAACCTCCGAACGACAGATGATATGCAATTGAATCGAGCTTTATCGTAAAGTCCACATTTTCAACATGACAGCAATCCGGTACCTGGATCTGTACAGGAGCGAAGTTGAGAATTCCGTTTATGCCGGCCAACACGAGCTGATTGGCGACGCTTTGGGCATCGCTGGGCGGAGTGGCAATGATTCCCACGTGGACTTCCCGTTCTTTTACGACATCCTCAAGTTCGCTGACATGATTTACGACAAGCCCATTGGGAAGCCTTTTCCCCACCTTCTGCGGATCGACATCCAAAGCCGCCGTGAAAACGTACCCGTGCTTTATGAAATTCCCATGACGCACCAGCGCCGATCCGAGATTGCCAATTCCCACCATTGCGAGGTTCCAGGGTCGGTTTAACCCGAGAATACCCTTAATGTGATTTACAAGGTCGTTTACCTTGTACCCTACCCCTCTTACTCCAAATTCCCCAAAGTAGGCCAGGTCCTTCCGGATTTGGGCTGGGTTCACACCGCACTGCTTTGCCAGGCGCTCCGAGGATATGACCTCTACGTCACTTTCCAAAAGACCCTTTAGAAAGCGCATGTAGATCGAGAGCCTGACGATTGTGGCCATTGGGATTTTAGCAAATTTCATCTCATCACCTCGGGCACAAGAATGAAGGCAGCAGGCGTTAACTATGTGATTGTATTCACATAACCGGTTCCAAAAAAAGCCTGCCCAGGCAATGATGCAGAGGGCAACTGCTGCTGAAACCTGCCCTCTGCAACATCCGAATCTCAAGACCTACTTGGGCAGACCCACAAAAGCGGCAATCCCCGAGGAGATCGGGTTAGCGTAGATCAGAATCAGTGCGATAACAAGTGCATAAATCGACAGAGACTCGATCATGGCCAGACCGATCAGCATGGTAACGGTAACCTTTCCCGAAGCTTCGGGATTGCGAGCGATACCCTCAACAGCGCCTCTAACCGCCATACCTTGGCCGATACCGCATCCGTGAGCTGCAATGGCTATGGCCAGCCCGGCTGCGATGGCGGAATAAAGGAAGAACTGAACCGCTGAGGACTTTGGGTCGCCGTCAGCGGCGAAAGCCGCACACGATAGACCGAGGACCAAGATTGAAGTGAAAAGCATAACTTTCTTCATGAAACAAACCCTCCTTGTCTTTGGTTGAATAAATATAGAATATGCGAACATGGCCTTCCTTACCAATGTTTTCGCCACTTTAGTGAGCGTGCTCTATTGCTCCGGCAAAGTACATCATCGAGAGCAGGCAGAAAATGAAAGCCTGAATAAAGCCGGTAAAAAGTCCAAGAAGCATCATCGGCACGGGCGCAAGGTAGAGCCCGGCCAGGAAAAAGAGGATGCTAAGGACCAGTTCTTCACCAAATATGTTTCCGAAAAGACGGATCGACAGACTAAGGACCCGTGAGATGTGTCCGACTATTTCGATGGGCAGGATAAGCGGAACTAGCCACCATACGGGACCCATAAAATGCTTGATGTACTTGATCCCGTGGAATTTGACTCCCAGCACGTGGGTCATTACGACGACGATCAGCGCACACGCACCCGTGGTATTGAGATTGGCCGTAGGCGAAGCAAATCCCGGAATCACTCCCAAATAGTTACTGCAAAGGATAAAAAACCCGAGGCTCGCGATAAGTGGAAACATGAAGCGGCCTTCCTCGCCAGTGACGCCAATCATAAAATCTTCAATGCCCGTTATCACCATTTCGACGAAATTCTGTCCGCCCTCGGGAACCATTTTGAGGTTGCGAGCCGCAAGGGCGCTCAAACACACCAGCAATAATATGATTACCCACGTGTAGGTAACGTGTGGCTGCAGCAAATTATCTGCAAAACTATGGGGTTGGGCAGGCACATGAATACCCAGCTTCTCCAGAAGAAGGTTTATGAAAAGGATAGGATGTTCCATAAGCTTAACTCTCTCCCTTTTTCATCATAAAAAATTCAAATACCCCAACCACAACGATACTCAAAACCATAATGGACAGGCCGACCAGAAACGGAATGGGTGTGGCCAATCCCAGATACAGCGCAAAGAAGACTAGAACAAGGGTCGCCAAAAAACGAAGGTAATAACTTACGAAAAGGCCCGCTTTGCTGGGCAGCTTCCCAGGTTTCTGAAGGGCTCGACTGAGTTGCCATTTTAGGACTTGGAAACTTGCAATAACGATACTGCCGCCCAAAAGAACGCCTGCAGCAGCTTTCCAGGAAAACCAAACCAGAGCGGCAGACGTAAATACCAGCAGTAAAATGGCGGAAGCCAGCTCAATGCGCCACAGGAGCTCTTCGCTCTCGATAACTTCCCTCACTGTTTCTTCTGACCTTTGTCCTCTTCCTGCTGCTGCTTTGCGAAACGGTAGTAATTCACGCCCCCGGCGGCTATTCCAAAGATCAGGAACAAAATTGTCAGATATGGGCCGGTTCTCAACTTCAGGTCCAGGAAAACTCCAATCGCAATCCCGACAAAGGGCGCAAAGGCAACCTGATAACCGATAGTACTGGCCATGACGGCCTGCATGAGCGTTTTCTTATCTTCTTTTTTCATTGTATTTTCGAGCAAATATTCACGAGGCGTACTACCACACAAGCCCTTTTCAGTCAAACCTTTTTCTACTCGCTTTTTCTATTCGCACAATGGTCAATTTTGCCCTACGACCTTCAAAGCATCGAATGCAGCCTGGATCGTGCGGTCCAGGTCCTCCTTTTCATGAGCCGCGCTGACAAAGAAGGCTTCGAACTGGGAGGGGGCAAGGTAAACGCCCCTTTTGAGCATTTCACGGAAGAAGACGGCATAAGATCCGGTATCGGATTTGGTTGCGCTTTCCAGATTTATAACCGGTCCTTCGGTGAAGAATCCGCACCCAAGCGAGCCAATTCTGTTGAGCGTCATTGGAACTCCTGCCGAGCGGGCCGCTTCATGCAGCCCAGCACACAGGTAGGAGTTGCTTTTCTCAATTTGCTCGTAAATCCCGCCTCGGCCGAGCACGTTGAGCATCGACAACCCCGCGCTCATAGCCAGGGGGTTCCCGGAAAGAGTTCCCGCCTGGTAAACGAGACCAAAAGGGGCTACGTGCTCCATTATCTCCCTTTTTCCTCCATACGCGCCAACCGGAAGCCCGCCGCCAATAATCTTCCCAAGACAGGTCAGATCGGGCATCACCCCGAAAAGCTGCTGTGCGCCGCCTGGGGCTACCCTGAAACCGGTGATCACTTCATCAAAAATAAGCAGCGATCCGTGTTCGGTGCAAATGCGCCTCAGCCCATCGAGATATCCGGCTCCGGGCAGAACTACCCCCATGTTTGCCGCCACAGGCTCCACAATAATCGCGGCAACCTCTTCTCCCACGCTCTCCATGGCCAGGCGCACTGCCTCCAGGTCATTGTAAGGCAGCGAAATCGTGTGCCGTACGATTTCCTCGGGGACCCCTGGAGTTCCGGGAATACCGAAAGTCATAAGGCCCGAGCCGGACTTTACGAGAAGCGAGTCTGAATGTCCGTGATAGCAGCCGTTGAATTTTATAATCTTTTTTCGCCCGGTATATCCCCGCGCAAGCCTGACGGCACTCATGGCAGCCTCGGTCCCCGAATTCACCATCCTGACCATCTCTATGGCCGGAACCATCTCAATCACCTTCCTGGCCATTTCGATCTCAAGTCGAGTTGGAATCCCGTAGGAGGTGCCCCTGTCGACGACCTCCCTCAGGGCGGCCACAACCTCAGGATGCGAATGGCCAAGTATAAGCGGTCCCCATGACCCCACGTAGTCGATATAGACGTTGCCGTCTTCGTCGGTGATATGGCACCCGTTGGCCTTTTTTATAAAGAGAGGCTCGAAACCCACCGCCCTGCCGGAGCGAACAGGGCTGTTCACGCCTCCGGGCATCAATTCGCAGGCTTCCCTATAGAGTTTATTTGAGATATTCCAATTCATAGGATTATTCACTGTCCAGCAGCGCGATGTCGTAATTTTCGAGGTGGAGGTTCGGGTCCGCTTTGACTGAGACAAGGGCGTGCACGCTCTCCTCGACACGTTCCAGGGCCGCCCGTTCTTCGTCATAAAACATGGCGGCGACCTCCGGATGCGCCAGAACAAGGACTTTCCTGCCGTAAAAATCCTTGCTCTGCCGCTCCAGGTCCCTCAGCACTTCATAGCATACGGTCTGCTTGGATTTGAGGTATCCTTCACCATCGCAGTAAAAACATGGCTCGCAAAGCACCTGTCCAATGCTTTCCTTGGTACGCTTTCTCGTCATCTCGATCAGACCGAGATCAGACATGCGCAGGATGTTGGACTTGCTTTTGTCCTTGTAGGTAGCGTCCCGCAGTTCATTCCATACCTTCTCCCGGTTGGCTTCTTTCTCCATATCGATAAAGTCGATGATAATGATCCCGCCAAGGTTACGCAGCCTCAACTGGTAAGCGATCTCTTTTACGGCTTCCAGGTTCGTCTTAAGGATTGTCTCTTCAAGGCTGCGTTTGCCGACATACCTGCCCGTGTTTACGTCTATTGCCGTAAGCGCCTCGGTAGATTCTATCACGATGTATCCGCCCGATTTGAGCCAGATTTTCTTGCTCAGCGCTCTCTGGATCTCCATTTCAATGCCGTAGTCATCGAAAATTGGTTCATCGCCTTCGTGCAGTTCAACCTCATTTTGAAGTGAGGGCATGAAGGTCTCGGTAAAATTCAGAATTTTTCGGTACTCCGGCTCAGAGTCGATTACGAGCCGGTCGACTTCTTTGGTGAAAAGGTCGCGAACCGCGCGAAGGGTTATATCCAGCTCCTGATAGATCAACGAGGGCACAGCGGCGTTTTCGGACCTGTGCTGAATCGCTTGCCAAAGTTTGGCCACGAAATCGGACTCCGACTGCAGCTTTTCTCTTTCAACGCCCTCGGCGGCGGTACGAACGATAAAACCACAGTACGGCGGTTTTATTTCGCATATTGTCTCGCGGAGGCGCTTCCGCTCGGTTTCGTCCTCGATCCTGCGGGAAACGCCCACGCGGTCCATCGTGGGCATGAAAACGAGATTCCTGCCGGGCAGCGTTATATGAGTGGTTATCCTGGCGCCCTTGCTTCCGATGGGCTCCTTGGCCACTTGCACCAGAATCTCCTGCCCCTCCTGAAGCCGGTCCTCTATGGGAATGCCGTCATAGGTATGGCGAAACTCCGATTCACCATATTCACACCCGGCATTTTCAATAATCTCGTTTGGTTTGTCGCCAGCGGCTTCCTCTTCGCACGATGAGATAAAAAGCCGTTCTATTTCGCCCATTGGCCGATAAATATCGCTAACATATAAAAAAGCCGCTTTCTCGAGACCGATGTCCACAAAGGCTGCCTGCATGCCCGGCAGGACCCGTACGACCCGCGCCTTGTAAATGTTTCCGGCAATCCCCCGGTCTGAGCTCCTTTCAACATAGAGTTCGGCGGTTTGCCCGTTTTCGACCAGCGCCACACGGGTTTCAAATGGATTGCTGTTAATGATTAGTTCTGCCGACATTGTCGTTCCCCTGCAGGACTTCCATGCGGTATGAGGCAATTTTGCAGATCAAGCAGTTTTCCAGGCCAGCTGCTTGAGTGCCTGCCAGATTTTCAAGAATCGCCTTCGGCCTGAAGCACAAAACCGGTGTTTCGTAGATATCCATTTCCAGAGAGCTTTCTCCGGCTTTTCGCATATCGAGAAGTATATGGCCCAGCCGAGCCGTTACCTCGCCCTTTTTGGTCTTCTTGGTAAGCAAATTGTCGCCGCTCTTAGACCATGCATCCAGAAAATGACGCACAACGAAGGGATTGAGTCCCGACACATGGTAGACGCCACGGCTCGGAAGGCCGGAGACTGGTTTTTTATCCACCCGGCTGACCAAGCTGATCTTGATCACACCATTGCATTGCCGGTCTAGCCGCTCGCGAATCAGCGCAGGTTCGATATCTTCGTTCAGCGCGACGTAGGCCTCGGCAACTATGGTCTCCATTCCGAGAGGCAAGGCCTCGCCGAATGATATCTTCGGATGCGGATTGTGGCCTTTGCTGAAAGCCGCCGGGAGACCCGCCCGCCTGATGGCTCTCTCAAACGCGGCAGCCATCTCCAGTTGCCCGAAAAAGCGCGATTTCCCAAGCCTTGAATAAATCACCCTGTAGAGAAATTCTTTGTCCGCGAAAGAGCCGGCATCGATATCCGGCGGCTTTTCCGATTTGGACTCCATGACCGGTTCCTGATGTATACGAGGAAGAATTCCCTCATGATCGCAGACCCCGCAAAGCGTGCATTCCCCCAAGCGGCAGTCATGGGTGAACTCGCCCCCCATTGCTTTTTCATATTCATTCCACAGATACTCGCGCGAAACACCCGCCGAGAGATGGTCCCACGGCAGAATTTCATCACGATCCCGGCGACGTTCGGCATAGAAGGCCGCACTAAGGCCGGTTTCCGCAAGAGCGCGATACCAGATGGCCTCATTGAAATGGTCGCTCCAGCCGTCAAACCTGGCCCCCAACTCCCAGGCACGCTTGAGCGCAGCCCCCAACCGCCGGCTTCCACGGGCGAATACCGCTTCAAAAATACTGCTGCCGGGCAGGTTCCACTTCAGCCTCAGACCGGGTTTTCTCAGGCGTTCCCTAAACATTCGCAGACAGTCTTCCATCTGCGCCTTGGGCATTAGAGGGGACCACTGGAACGGGGTCAAAGGTTTGGGGACGAAAGTGGATATCGATATATTTAGAGAAGATCTCGTCCTCTTTCCTTTTTCCCAGACCCTGAGGCACAAGTCCACAATAGCGTCCCGGTCGGCTTCGGTTTCGCCGGGAAGGCCCATCATGAAGTAGAGTTTTATTAGCCTCCAGCCCATATCGAAAGCGGCTTCGGCCGTACTGAGCAGGTCCTCGTCGCATATTCCCTTGTTTATAGCTCGGCGAAGACGCTCGCTTCCAGCTTCGGGCGCAAGGGTAAAGCCGGTTTTACGGACCTTTTTGATATGCTCCATTAGTTCGGGGGTGAGCGTGCCAACACGCATCGACGGAAACGAAACAGCAATTTTCCGGGGTTCGACTTCTTTTACCAGCTCTGCCAGCAGACCCAGTATCTGGCAATAATCCCCCGTGCTCAAAGATAGCAGTGCGACGTCTTCGAAGCCGCTTGAAGCCAGCGCCTTTTTGGCTGAATCGAGCACATACTGAGGATGGCGTTCTCTGACAGGCCTATAGATGAAGCTCGCCTGGCAAAAACGGCATCCGCGCGTGCAGCCCCGGGCAATTTCGATCCCAAGGCGGTTGTGAACGATATCGATGAGGGGCACCAGCGGTTTTTCAGGAATCGGGCAGGTTTGGTCAAAGTTTGAGACCAGTCTTTTCCTTACTCCGGTGTAGTCGGCAAACCTTGGAACAACGGCCGATATGATCCCGCTTTCATGGTAGGAAACATCGAAAAAGGAGGGAACATAAATGCCGGCGATATGTCTCACCGCTGAGAGAAAACTTTCCCTCGACCTCGCACCGCTCCGTTTCCAGTCGCTGTAAGCATCAATGATCTCGGGCAGGACCTCTTCCGCCTCGCCCAAGACGAAAAAATCGAAAAAATCGGCAAGCGGCTCGGGGTTGAATGCACAAGGGCCGCCCCCGATTACGAAAGGATGGGCGGTGTTTCTTTCGCGGGCATAGAGAGGTATTTTGGCCAGATCGAGAATAGTGAGTATGTTCGAATAGCTCAGTTCGTACTGAAGGCTTATCCCCAGGAAGTCGAACTCGCAAAGAGCGTGCTCGCTCTCAATGGCCCTAAGCGGCTCAGCAGCGCTCCTTAGTTTCTCCTCGTAATCGGGCCATGGCGCGTACACCCTGTCCGCCATTACTCCTTCGGCCTGGTTCAACTGATGGTAGAGCAACTGCAAACCAAGATGGCTCAAGCCGATCTCATAGACATCCGGAAATGCAAGGGCGAAGCGGATCGAAGCGTTCTCAAAGCTCTTCCGGCAAGCGTTGAGTTCCAGCCCGATATAGCGGCCTGGTTTCTCCACACCATTCAAATACGAATCGAACATTTTCTCTACTATATCCTTTTCACGTGCGAACCGGTGCGGCCCGCACCAGTTGCATTCGTGAGTATCGGCCAAGCATATATATATTTAATCTTTGAGCCTCTTACAAAAAACCCGCGCAATAACAATACTGACGCAGCGAATATTCTAGAATCTTTACTTATACTTATGAGAGCTATAAAGAGTCAACAGAAAAGCAGACAACCGCTGTCCATCAGAAAAAAAACGTGGATGGTTCCGGAACACCGGCCCATGGATACCTCACGAAGAGCGAAAATGGATCTGAATGCATCAAATTTTGCAATTGGACCCTTTACGCTTTTTTTGAAGACCGCTACGGAAACCGGCTACTGTCCATCCGGAAACACCACATCAAATCCCACGCCCCGCGAGGTTTCTGCTCGGAAAGGAGGGATTTTTCGCTCTGGCCAGGAAATCGAGGGCTTGCGCGGAGGTGTACATGGGTACCGCCTCGCGGGTGGGCGGGTGGGCTGTCGAGATCAGCGATCGAGCCCGCCGAAGCCTCTGCGGCCACCGCCGAAGGCAGCGGCCAATCCGGCTGCGGCCCTGCCGCCCCACGGCGGACTTGGCGCTCAAAGCGGCAATTTCCGCTTGCATTATTCAAGTGGGATTACTATGTTGTGTTTTTCGGTTTCCCGCCGAAACAACAGCATTGGCGAAGACTTGATTTTCGAAATCTGCTCAACAATTTTCATAGCTGATCGCGAACTATTTGAAGGAGGAAGGACATGAAGGTATTTTTGGGTGGTGTAGCCGCGGCGTTCCTTGGCCTTCTGGGCATCTTGGTCTGGCATCATGAAGTTTTCGAAGTCGTCGGAGGCGCGATTCCCCTTATCCTGCTATTCGGCGGATTGATGGCCGCATATCTTGGCTACGATGAGGTAAAGGATAAGCTCCCTTTCTCGAAAAGCGCGGAAAACCAGGAGCCCTCAAACGATTCCAAACTGAAAGAGGAAGCCGAAAGATACAAACAGGAAGTCGAAAGACTCAAAGACGAACTGGACAAGTCCAAGACCAGCTAGAAAGTTCGCTTTCCCGGATAAAAAGAGGCCGCACACATCCTAATGATGGCGGCCTTTTGTATTTAGCGGTTGATTCTTTCCTGCACCGTCTGAACGCTCAGAATAAATCACGCGTGAGCTTCAGTCCAGTTGGCCCCCCAACCGATCTCGACCCTCAGCGGCACGTCCAGGACCCGGACATATTCCATCTCGTGCCGCACGAGTTCCTCAACCGGCCGCCTATTTTCACTGGGTACCTCGAAGAGCAGTTCGTCATGAACCTGAAGGAGCATTTGAGCCCCGAGCTTCTCCTTTTTTAGCCGCTGACTGATATCTACCATCGCCTTCTTTATGAGGTCGGCCGATGTACCCTGAATGGGAGTGTTGATAGCAAGCCGCTCCCCTAACTGCCGTATGGAGAAGTTGCGGCTCTGAAGCTCGGGAATGGCCCTCCTGCGCCCAAGCAGGGTTTCAGCGTACCCCAGATCGCGCGCTTTGCGCACCACCTCATCGATGAAGCGCCGCACCCCGCTGTAGCGTTCAAAGTACCGGTCGATAGCCGCCTTTGCAGTCTTGGTGCTGATTCGAAGCCTTTGCGACAGGCCGAAAGGGCTCATGCCGTAGGCGATGCCGAAGTTTATCATTTTGGCCTGCCTGCGCATCTCGCCGCTGACTTCCGTCACTGCGACGCCAAATATTTCAGAGGCGGTCCTTCGGTGCACGTCCTCACCGTTTCTAAAGGAATCCATCAGGCTTTTGTCGCCGCTGTAATGGGCGAGCACGCGAAGTTCGATCTGCGAATAGTCCGCAGACATCAGCATATTTCCGGGCGCCGATATGAAAGCCTGGCGAATCCGTCTGCCCTCGTCGCTCCTGATCGGGATGTTCTGGAGATTCGGGTTCGAGCTGCTCAGACGTCCCGTGGCCGTCACTGCCTGGTTGAAAGAGGTGTGAATGCGGCCGGTATCCGAGCGAACCAGCCTGGGAAGAGCGTCCGCATAGGTACCTTTAAGCTTTGAGAGGGTGCGGTAGCCCAGCACCTGCTCGGCAACCGGATGCTCCAGCGTAAGCTCCTCCAGAACACTCGTATCGGTCGAAGGACCGCTTTTTGTCTTTTTGAGCACCCGGAGTCCGATTTTATCGAAAAGTATGTATCCGAGCTGTTTTGGCGACTGAATGTTGAATTCCTCGCCCGCCAGTTCGTAGATGAGCGCAGCTTTCTGGTCCAGCGCTTTCTCGAACCCGATGGAAAGTTCTTCGAGTTTTTCCGAATCGACAAGAATTCCAGTGTACTCCATGCGCGCCAGCACTTCGGTAAGCGGGAGCTCGATTGATTCATAAAGCTCGTTCAGCTTGTTTTCTTCAAGTTTGCGCCGCAAAACCGGCACGAGGCGCCAGCATGTCTCGACGACACAGCATGCGTAATCAAGGGCCTTTTCAAAGCCGATTTCGACGAAACTTACATGGCCCCTGCCTTTGCCGGTGAGGTCCTCATACGAGCATATTGCCTCGCCCAGATGCTCGGCGCAAATACGCTCAAGCGCATGCGTTTGTCCACCGGGGTCGAGCAGGTAGCTTGCTATCATGGTGTCGAAAATCATTGCCTCCAGATTGATTCCATACCTTTTGAGCACCATCCACTGAAACTTGAGATTGTGCCCGGCCTTGCCTACCGTCCCGCTGCTCAGGACTGGATCAAGCACGCGAAGCGCTTCGGCCGCCGTCATTTGGATGCCGCATTCGACATGGTGGCCGACCGGAATGTACCACGCACCGCTGTCATCCCAGCAGAGCGCGATGGAAACCAGATCGGCGTCCATGGCGTTCTGAGAGGTGGTTTCGATTTCCATAGCAATCAGCGATTTTGTCTCCGCTATCCTGACCATCTCAACTAATTCTTCGCGGGTCCGAATAATCCGGTCTGCCCTTTTCCGACTGGACGGCCCGGGGCTGATGAGCTTTACTTCCTCCGGCTCCGCCCATTGCCGCCTGAGCATATCGAGAATCGTTTTTAGTTCGAGTTCCTCGCACAACCTGAACATTTCCTGCCGCATAGGCGGCGCAGGCGCAAACTCCTCCAACCCTTTGTCTATCAAAACATCCAACCGTAGCGAGACCAACTCTCGCGAGAGATAGGCGCTCGGGTTGCCCGCCGAGAGCTTGTGCCTCAAGGAGTCGGGGGCTATTTCATTCAGATGCGTGTAAATCCCGTCAAGCGACCCCCATTTCTTTAGCAGTTGGCTTGCAGTTTTCTCCCCTACCCCCTTGACGCCGGGAATGTTATCCGTTGTATCGCCCACCAGCGCGAGGTAGTCCACCATCTGCCCGGGGGCCACTCCGAACCGCTCCAAAACGACTGATTCCGTAAAAACCCGCTCGTTTTGAGGGTCCCACTGCCTGACCTCCGGATCTTGGATGAGCTGATGAAGGTCTTTGTCCCCCGAAACCACCACGATCTTCAGCCCGCGTGCCGAAGCCCAATGGGTGAGCGTGGCTATCAGATCGTCTGCTTCATAGCCTTCGAGCTCCATTTGAGGCACCCCTAAATATCCAACCGCTTTCTTGATGTATGGGATTTGTTCTATCAACTCTTCGGGAGTGGCTTGACGGGTAGCCTTATATGCCTCGTACAATTCATGCCTGAAATTTGGCCCGGGCGCGTCGAAAACGACGCAGATATAGTCCGGCCGGCGCTCGCGCATCACCTTCTGAAGCATGGTTACGAACCCGTGTACGGCCTGGGTAGCCATTCCCCTGGAATTGGTCAGCCGCCGGATCGCATAGAAAGCCCTGTAGATATACGAGCTTCCGTCGATTATGAAAAACGTTTTCCCCTCGCTTGTTATCTGCTGGTTCATTCGCCTCCTAACGATTAAGGACTGAGTGGCAACCCAGGACTGAGTGCTGAGGACTGAGGACTGAGTGCTGAATTGTCCTGAATATAACTGGAATAATACCGTTCACTTGCATCCGTCTTCTTTCTGTCTGTACACAGAGGAGCGCAAACCGCCCACAATCCTGGCCACTTCCTCAGCTTGCTGTATGAGCGGGTCGAATGACCCCTTGTCCAGGTAACCCGCATCCAACGCCACATACAGTTGAGAACGCACTTCAGCGCATGAAGCCTTGGCAATGGCGAGGAACTGATGAAACTCGCCGCGGCCACCTCGCTCAAATCTCTCCGCGATATTAGACATGATCGAAACAGCGGCCCGCTGAATTTGCCCGCTCAAACCATAGTCCTTAGCAAAGTCCCCATTCCGCGTCACCTCATAGATGGCTCGCGCCAGCCCACGCGCTTTTTGCCAGGCGATCAGGTCCTCGAATCTCTCTACTTTTGCCATCCCTCAGTCCTCAGTCCTGCCCTTTTCGACTCAGTCCTCAGTCCTCAGTCCTCAGTCCTCTGTCTTCCGTCCTCCGTCCTCAGTCCTCTGTCTTCCGTCCTCAGTCCTCCGTGGCGCGTACAACCCGGCGAAACACCACTCCAAGATTGCCCAGCGCCGGGCCGGAGGCCCTCAGTCCTCAGTCCTATTCCTCTTCCCCCTGACTGGAAGTCCCTTTGGCAGGTACTCGAGGTTTACGTTGCTCATTGCATGGTAAATATTTCCCCGGACCTTTAAATTTTTCCTGAAAAGGCCCTCGAGCATATTGCGGATTTCCGCCCTCTGGCTTTTCGCGGCCGAAGGGCAGTTTGTCGGCAAGATGGGCAACCCGAGGTTCTTGCCCACCCTGAGTATACTTTGGGCGGGAACCAGCGCAAGAGGCCGTATCACTGTTATTTCACCACCGAAAAATTCCTGCTTGGGCATCATGGCCGCAACCTGCGCCCCGTAGCAGATGTTCATGAAAAATGTTTCTATAATATCGTCCTGGTTATGGCCCAGTGCGATCTTCGGGCAGCCCAGTTCCAGCGCTTTCCTGAAAAGCACGGACCGCCTTAGCCGGGCACAAAGGAAGCAGGGGTTTTCACGGTTTTCCGGTCCGTGCGCCCTTGGACCGTGATCGGTGCGGATGATTTCGTACCGGAACCCCTCCTGTTTGAAAAATGCTTCGAGCCGGTCCGCCGATTCCCTGTCGAATCCAGGATCGACGTGGACAGCGATAAGTTCATAGCTGACCGGAACGCGTCGAAGCCTTTCGCGAAGCAGCCACAAAAGGAGCATGCTGTCCTTGCCCCCCGAGACCCCAACAACGATTCTGTCGCTGTTTTCTATAAGCCCGTAATGGTGGATACCCTTTCCGAGCAGCCTGCGAACTTGCTGATCCACGAAGGCCATGATTAAGAGCGCTTCTCCCTTTGAAATTTTGCCAAAGTTTTATTTTAGCCGATTTTGCCTTTCATTTCAGCGCATATTGCGTTTGGTACCGATCCGTCATTGTGCGCATCCCGTCATCGTTGAAATCGCATTGCCCTACGAAGATACTCTACTTATAATTAGACAGTTCATCACGTCAGCCCTAAGAACACATCTCTGTTGTTGGGTGGAATGCATGCAGCATAAACTGGCCGAACTGATCGACGTCAAAAAAACCCAAAAGCTAATGGAAAATCTTCTGGGCGCCGTAGGGGTCCCCGCAGCTATACACGATCTTGAAGGAGAAGTCATTGTCGCCACACGTTGGCAGAGAATCTGCACCGATTTCCACAGAGCAAACCCGGCAACCTGCAAGAGATGCATTGAAAGCGATACGGTACTTGCCAATGAACTGATGCAGGGGAAGAGCTTTTCACTGTATCGCTGCCTGAACGGCCTCACCGATGCAGCTTCCCCGATCGTCATCGGAGGAGAGCACCTCGCCAATGCATTCATAGGCCAATTTCTGAGCGAAAAACCCGACCTTGATTTCTTCAGCCGTCAGGCCGACGAGTACGGATTCGATAAATCGGATTATTTCCAGGCCCTTTCTGAGGTTCCCATTGTAGAGCCTGACGTTCTGCCTCCCCTGCTTTCATTCCTTACCTCGTTTGCAGAGATGATAGCGAGCCTGGGCTTGAAGCAGTTGAGGCAGTTAGAGACAGAAAAAGAATTGCAGAGGGCCCGGGACAAACTGCAAATCCAAAATGAGGAACTCAGCGCATCGGAGGAGGAATTGCGGGCACAGAATGAGGAACTGCTTTTATCCAGGGAGCAAATCGAAATCCTCTCGAGGTTCCCTGCTGAAAACCCCAGTCCCGTCTTGCGGATAACCGCAGATGGCAGGCTTCTTTATTCGAATGGGTCCGCTCGACGCCTGATGTCCCCTTCGCAGGGTTGGCGGGAAGGCGGGAGTGTGCCTCCGTTCTGGCGCAAGGTAGCCGCTGAAGCTTTCGCCAGAGGGACGTCAAACACGCTGGACGCCCGGATGGACAAGAAGGTCTTTTCATTTGCCGTCGTGCCCGTTCTCGACAAGGATTATGTAAATATCTACGCGACGGATATAACCGAGCGCAAGCAAATGGAGGACGAATTGCAGCGGGCCAAGCAGGAGTGGGAGCGCACATTCGATAGTGTTCCCGACCTGATAGCCATCCTGGACCCTCAGCACCGCATTATCCGCGCCAACCGCCAGATGGCCCGGCGCCTTGGATTGGAGCCCGAAGAATGTGCCGGCCTGCTTTGTCATGAATGCGTCCATAATCTGCCGGCAGCGCCCGAGTTTTGTCCGCATCAGCGGACGCTGCGCGACGGGCGGGAGCACATTGCCGAAGTGTATGAACAGCGTCTCGGCGGCCACTTTCTTGTCAGTACGACCCCGTTGTGCGACGAACACGGCGCAATTACGGGCACAGTCCACGTCGCCCGTGACATCACCGAGCGCAAGCAAATGGAAGAAGAGCTGCGCAAATCGCATGATGAACTGGAGGTTCACGTGCAGGAACGCACTGCCGATCTGGCCCAAGCCGTGGCAAGGCTTGAACTGACCAACCAGGAACTCCAGGAGTTCGCTTTCGTAGCTTCTCACGACCTCCAGGAGCCGCTTCGAAAAATCCAGAGCTTTTGTGACCTCATAGTGAGGTCCAACCACGATAAACTTAACGAAAAGGGCAAGGATTATCTGGCGAGAATGCAGGAAGCCGCCAAACGGATGCGGCAACTGCTGAAAGACCTTCTGAACTATTCGCGCGTTGCCTCCCAACCCTTGCCTTTCAAGCCGGCGGACATGAAGGCGATCATCACGGAAGCCGCAGAAGTCTTCGAACACCGGATTGCAAACGTCGGCGGCAAAATTGTTATATCGGAGATGCCGGTCATCGAAGCCGATTCGAGCCAAATGAACCGGCTTTTCCTGAACCTGATAAGCAACGCCGTGAAATACGCAGGCCCGGAAAAGCTTCTTATAAGGATTTACAGCGGCAAGGACGATTTTTTTTGTCGCATTTATGTCGAGGATAACGGGATAGGATTTGAGGAGAAATACCTTGACCGTATCTTTTCCCCATTCCAGCGGCTGCACGGCCGCACGGAATTTTACGGAACAGGCATAGGGCTCGCCATCTGCCGGAAAATAGTCGAACGCCACGCGGGTAGCATTACCGCAAGGAGTTCGCCGGGGAAGGGATCGACTTTCGTAGTGACGCTGCCGCTAAAACAGAAACAGAGACCTGTGAAAGAGAACAGACAGAGTTGACACAAAAGACTCTACGCATCTCGCGGTTTTGTGGTTCGGGCCTCCGCGCTCAGCTAGCGTCCCATCCGGAAACTCCGGATGGAACGCTGGCTGTTTCCGATTCGAAAAGGAGGCATTTTTCGTCATGGCAAGGAAATCAAGGGGTTGCGCGGAGGCGTACATGAGTACGCCGCACAAGAAACCCCGAAGATTGACGCCGGCAGGGCGGAAAAGGACCCTTTCCGGATGGAAACCAGCTAGCTGTTATGTACAAGAACCGTCTTTATGAGACCCGTTCAGGTGTGTTTGGCGGCTTTTGTCACTTGTTCTCCCTATAGGCTTTTTTCCGGGGGGTCCGCCCCTCGACAGGCTCGGAACAAGTTCCTTTGGCAGCCTCAGGACAAGTTCGAATCTTTTCCAGATTGACTCAGGCTGGCGGCTTTGGTACTATGCGGGATTCCTGGAAGCGCCCGTAGCTCAGGTGGATAGAGCGTCGGACTTCGAATCCGCAGGCCGCAGGTTCGAATCCTGCCGGGCGTACCAATAAATATCGTTTCCGGGCCGCTAGCTCAACGGTAGAGCAGCTGACTCTTAATCAGGAGGTTCGGGGTTCGAGACCCTGGCGGCCCATCCATAAAATCAAGGGGTTACAGGTTTTTTGCCTGTAACCCTTTTTCTTTGGGTAAGCATGGGGTAAGCACGCGGATGAATTTCGGGTTTGTATTGGCGCTCCGGTCAATGGATTCCACTGAACTGTTCCTGAACGCATAAGCCGTTATCATGCCGGGAACCGCCGAATACGACGCGCCAGGATAGGCATTAAAGCTGTTTTCCCAGGGCAACCCATATCAGCCATCGTAGCTCCCAGGACCATCGTGGTGGTTGGCGTCCACGCCGCCGCCGCCGTCCGTTCGTTGTTATCGCAGACGCAAACCCCCTCTTACCTCCCCCAGCCATCTCGGAAATACCACCCCACCCCCCCCATAAACGTCTACGAGCAGGGGCAGGCCCACCCCACGCTGTCCGCCCACGGACCGATAACCCGATTTTTTGAAACACGTTTCCACCGGACGATGTTACTATGGCCCGGCCTGAAACAGTCGAGATAGACCGCACCGTAACGGCTTTAGCGGCAGGGTTGCTCCACGAGTGGAGTGAGAAATGGGCGGCGTATTTGTCTACGCCTGATTAAGGAATTGACGCCACGCCAGGTCGAGTGCGTGGACAATCACAGGCGCAAACGTCAACGAACTCGACGAGAGACTGCGTTACATTGGCTGTAACTTTACTAAGTTTGCTTAGGCGGCTCCGGATGAACCGATTGTTGGGCGGCGTTTGCATCATTGAGGAAGGCTGCGACGAGGCTGTCACTTTTCAGCCTTTTGACGACAGTATCTATTCCCTCATACCAATAAGGATTGAGCTTGCTACGTTTAAGGATATTGTTCAGTCCCTCACAAACGATGCTACCAAGACTACCGGGAAATCTTGTCCGCCAACGAACCTGGTCCTTGAAGATATTGGGGTATGTTCGGTAAAGATGGTCCACGAACAAAGCCGCAAATAGTGCAGCGGCTCGATCACCTCTTTCTCCAAGTTGACCCCCTATGCACTCGGCGCACTCAGCAGCGGCTAAGATTCCAGGATGGAGCTGAGAAAGCTCGGGCATAGCGCACCCCATCTCTCCTATCGACGATTCCGGCATCTGATTCACCTTGTATGAGGCTGGCATTCGAAATCGCAGGAGCCCCTGGCGACCTAAGTCACAGTTCTCGCGGTCAATACGGACCCATTCAGTGAAGATATTGCGCAACCGTCGCATCTCGGCGTCGTTCAAAAGATCGGCAATCTTTATCCGAAGGATAGGGGCCGATAGTGAGAACTCGGTACCGTCCTTCCATTGCACGAATGACCCGTCGTCTTTGTCTTTTTCCATCGTCAGTACGAGACGGTCCGGCAGGGGGGGCAAAGCGCCCACCAGGAACCGTGGTGTGACATGGTACAGGCGCAGGATTCCATGTTGCTTGTCCACCCAAGCGAGAAACAAAGGCTGAGGGTACTCGACGAGCCACTTTACAGACTCCCTGTCATGGAATTGCCACGGCTCGTCCGTGCTCTTTACCTGCACAACAAAGTAGTCCCTGACCACCGCCCGCTGACCAGTTCGTTCCGTCAGTGTGCAGTACAGATCAATGCCAAAGTCATCCTGTCTCCGGACGGGTGTTACCGTGCCCCATCCTGAGAATAGGTAGTCCGCCAGCACTTCAGAGCGGCTGCCCTCATGGAAGTTTGCGGGTACACACCCCATAAAAACGCTCCTTTCCCAACACCGGCATCCAAGGCGACAAATGGATTCAAGGCGGAGTCAACAACTAACCGCCCCGAAGCAGTTTTAGTAGAGTATTCGAAAAGCAACACGGGCCGCCCGTAAAACAGGGCTAGTTTTCAAATAACTTCTGGACAACAAATTGTCCAGTTTTTCACTTGATTTCCCGCAGCTTGGCAGCGCGACGAGAAGACCGCACACCTCTGTCTTCCATCACATGAGACAATTGGAATTATTTTGTCTCATGTCGAAAATCGTGGCATAGGCTGGACGCGGATTTTCGCGCTCAAAAAAAAGGGGGTCAAGTCTCCGTTTGACCTTATGTAACAGCTTTTTGGATATGCCGGAAACGCTCACTGAGTTCATGGTTCGACGCCAGGCGCCTTCGTATCGAGTCAAGCACCCCGCCGACTGCACTGTAACTTTTCAGGCCGAACTGAGATCCAATGGCTGGGAAGCGGTCCGGGGTCGGGCCTAATGCCGCTAACTTAACAGATATGTGTTGCCCTGCAAGTCTTTGCGGGTTTCCGGCTGCAGCGGCAGGGGCGATGCTGTTTTGAATTTAGGCTCTCGCCCTCGGCGTTGCTTTTCCAGCCCTCGACTCTTTTTTCGATATTGCTGCCGGTCTCTTGTAAATTGGCGGCCTGGTTTAGAGTTCACCCTATGTTGTGCACAGCTTTGCACAAATCCCTCCCAGATGGAAGGCCATAGGCCCACGTCGATACGTTCGGGGGTCGGACCACGCTAAAGCGTGCCTGCTCAAGGATTGAGCGGTCCCGATTGGCTAAGGGATTGGGATTTTGTTTTTAACCCTTCACCCCTCACCCGAAAAGAGTTTTTAGTTTTAAGTTTTTAGTTAACCCAACAACCCGCGGTCTTCAACCTGCAACCCGTAACTCCGGTCTCCGCCCTTCGTTCTAAAGGGTTCTCAGGTCTGCCAACTCAGTCCTCAGTCCTGTGTCCTAACCCCTCAGTCCTGAGAAGCGGCCCCCTCACCTCTACCCGCAGTTGGCCGCTTCTCGTTGCCGCTTCTCGTTGCCGTTTGTATTGCCGCTTCTGGATGCCGCTTCTGGTTGCCGTTTGGCAAAGCAAAATCACTGTGCGGTACAATACTGCGAACCAAATTGCAGATGTCGAAGGAATCGGGGAGTTGAAATTGGTTTCTCATCACTCATCACTAATCATTCCTCCTCCCCGCTCCCCGCTTCACTGCTTTTTTACTTTTGTCTTCTCGTTCGATTGCCTTCCTCTGCGCCTCTGCGGTGAAATTTGGTTTTCCCGCTTCCCGCTTCCTGCTTCCTGCTCCCTGCTCTCTGCTCTCTGCTCCTGCTATCACCTGTTATCGCAGAGAATCTAATCTAAAATTGTCAATTAAATAAGTTTGTTGTGCCATCAGCCCCTGCATTTGCCCTGTATTTACAGGAATTACAGTAAGCCAATGAAACTCTTTGACAACTGAATATGAGTATCGGATTTTCACTCCCAGGCGTTCAAATCCTGAATTCGTACTTTTTGCGCCGGCAAATTCCTTCGTGCGTCCTCACAAAAGATCGGACGCGAACTGGGCACTCACAAAAGATCGTGCCCGGACTTGAAGCATCTAACCATGTTAGAGACGTCAAGCCCGGACCTGAATGCAGTGAGGGTCCAGCGTTTAACACGGGCCGGAAGCGCTAACGCGAACCCGAATGCAGTGAGGGTTCCTTCGTGACCTTTTTGGTTCCGGTCTCCGCCCTCCGTCAGTCCTCCGTGGCGCGTACAACCCTGCGAAACACCACTCCAAGATTGCCCAGCGCCGGGCCGGAGGGGCGCGTACAACCCTGCGAAACACCACTCCAAGATTGCCCAGCGCCGGGCCGGAGGCCGCGCGTAAACCCGGCGAAACACCACTCCAAGATTGCCCAGCGCCGGCCCGGAGGGGCGCGCGTACAACCCTGCGAAACACCACTCCAAGATTGCCCAGCGCCAGGCCGTAGGCCGCGTGTACAACCCGGCGAAACACCACTCCAAGATTGCCCAGCGCCGGGCCGGAGGGGCGCGTACAACCCGGCGAAACACCACTCCAAGATTGCCCAGCGCCAGGCCGGAGGCCGCGCGTAAACCCGGCGAAATACCACTCCGAGATTGCCCAGCGCCGGGCCGGGGGCGCGCGTACAACCCGGCGAAACACCACTTCAAAATTGCCCAGCGCCGGGCCGGAGGCCCTCAGTCCTCAGTCCTCAGTCCTCAGTCCTGCTTCCTGCTCCCTGCCGGAAGCTCTGTGTGGGAGGGGGAATTTTGGACGCTCGTTTTTATCTAAAACGGGGGGAATTTTAGTTTATCAAAATCATACAACTTCGCCGATTACGCACCGGCGATAAGCTCCATGCCTTTATTGAAGGCCCTGAGGTTGATATTGAGCATTTTGCCGGGGAATCGTTCTTCCAGGAGAGGCATAAACGATTCTTTGCTCAAGGGTAATATGTCTGCACCCACGATTGCTCCCAGAAAAATGACATTGCTGTAGATCGGATTTCCCATCTTCAAAGCTTCTTCAGTCGCATTGACATATTTGGTTTGCGAAGACATTTTCTCGATGGTTCGCTTAACTTCGTTCAGGTCCGGATAGGCAACACCACCGGTAGGATAGACAGGTCTGGGATTTACAATCGTTATGGTATTGCGGTTGCCGAATTCTACCAGGGTTCTCAGCGTCTCTACCGGTTCCATGCCGATGAGCACATCCGCCTTGCCCTTGAGGGTAACCGAGCTGTAGAGAGTTCTTTTCGAGATTTTTATGTGGCTCGAGACCGATCCACCCCTCTGGCTGACTCCGAACGTATCAGCCACACTTACCACGAAGCCTTCATTTACCAAAGCAGCCCCGATAAACCCGGACAACAGGACATTTCCCTGACCTCCCACGCCGGAGATGATGACATTATAGGGCTCCTTTTTCAGTTTGCTCGGTCTCATCGGTTCGCCTCCTCTCTAACTATGGCGTGGGCCGGACAAATCGCCGAACACAGGCCGCATCCAACACAAAGCGCCTCATCTATGGCCGCCTTGCCGGTTTCATCGTCCACCATCAGCCCCGGACATGCGAACAGGCGGGTACAAAGCCGATTGCAACCACAGTTGTCCGCCAGGCATTTTGAGCCATCCACATGTATCTTATAGACCGGCGGGATTTTTCTTTTCGCCTTTACCAACTGACACATGTGCCGCATGATGACAACCTTGGGGCCGCCGTCTTCCTGCATTTTTCTCAAAAGGGTGTCGGAGGTTTTTTTCAGATCGAAAGGGTCGCAAATTTCAACTGAAGCCCCCATCGCCCGGCACACCGCTTCCATGTCCACTATCGTCGCCGCCTCTCCCGTGGCCAGTTGTCCGGTCCCGGGATGCGGTTGAAACCCCGTCATGGCCGTGGCGCTGTTATCGACGATGAGAAGGGTAAAATTGGAATTGTTGTAAACCCCGTTGACCAGGGCCGGCATTACAGCATGGTAAAAAGTGGAATCGCCGCACATCGCAAGAACAGGCTGATCGAACCCGAATCGGCCCAGTTTTCCCAAACCGCTTGCCACTCCCGTGCCTGAACCCATAGCGTGCATGGTTCGCGACTGGAAAAAACCCGGTCCTGCAAACCCCATGGAATAACAACCGATGTCCCCGCATAAAAAACCGTTCCGGCCGTCCAGTTGAATGGCGTTTTTGAGCGCCCAGAAGGTTGCACGATGGGGACAGCCCGGGCACATGTTGATCGGGCGGTTCGGTACGAGTTTGGCCCCTTCCCCCGCCAGATCTTCATAGGCCGAATCACGGGGTTGATAGGTTATGCCCAGGATATCCGCCAGGGCATTGATTACGATGTCGGTGCTAAGTTCGTTATAGGGAGTCAGGTGACCGGAACGGGCGCCGAAGAAAGTGAGATTTGCCGTCGCCGGCAGCAGGCCGGCAGCCAACTCCATGACACTTCGTTCCACAAATGGGTCCATTTCCTCGACAAAGAGCACTTTGCGGGTGGAACTCAGACGCCGGGCGACCAATTTTTCCGGAAGAGGCCAGGTGGTGCCCAGTTTCAAGATCCCAACCCGCTCGCTCATCTTCAGTTCATCCACGCCTTCGATGCAATAGGAGGTGCAGGCGCCGCAGGTTATGATCAAAAGATCGGGTTTTTCCGGTCCCATATACTGGTTGAAGGAAGAGCTTTCGAAAATCTCACGCGCTTTTTCGAGCTTTTCGTGCAAAGGCTTGTGGAACACTGGAAAAGGACCCGAGGTGAACTTGCTCTTTTTGGGATTATTCATATCCCAGATTTCCGGGAAAAAGGGCTTGGGTTTAGCTTTCCCGGGCAACTCGCCCAGCACCACGTTGCTTCGGGTATAGGAGATCCTTCCCACACCACGCACGAATGTGAGCAGATTCACCGCTTCGGAGACCTCAAAAGCCCATTTGATCATTTCCTTGGCTTCCTGGGCGCTGCTTGGTTCCATCAGCGGATTGTCTATCCACTTGGCAATGGTTCTCGAGTCCTGTTCGTTGTTGCTGGTTCCACCGCCCGGGTCATCGGAAATAAAAATGACCATGCCCGCGCTGCCGATACCCGTCATGTTCAAATTGACGATAAAATCGGCTGCCACGTTGGCCCCGTTTTGCTTCATGACACCAAGGGAGCGGATTCCCGCAAATGAGGCGCCGGCCGCCACTTCGGTTGCCACCTTCTCGTTGCTCGACCACTCCACGTAAATGTTCATCTCCGCGGCCACTTCGGCAAGAGCCGGAATGACCTCCGAGGTTGGGCTTCCGGGATAGGCGGCCGCCACCCCGACACCCGCTTCGAGCGCCCCCCGTGCAACCGCTTCGTTGCCCATCAGGAGCACTGTCGATCCGGGCCTGTTCACTGCAATATTTGCCATTTGTAACCTCCTGACGTTTCATCTATCAAGGACTCGTCTATTGAGCCAGGAACTTATGCGCGATGGATTCCGACAGGCCGCCCAAATATAGAAGGTCCTTTTCGCTGCCGGTTTTTTCCGTGATTTTTTTAACTGCGGCCCTCTTTCTATTGAGCGCAACCGATTTCAAATGCTTTATCCTTTTCTCCGGCAGGGCCTTAATTTCGATAATGCTTTTCCGGTTCGCCAGCGCGATAAGATCGGCCCCTTTCGGACTGCGGACGAGCACGGTATTCCAGCCCGGAAAAGCGGAACCGGCTGAACCAATCGAAATATCGGAGAATTCTGCCGTCAGATCCCAGCAATAGTGACAGCCCGGATTGATATAGGGTTTGACCTCATCCAAGGAAACGGACCTGATGTCCTGATTTTCAAAGTGAGCGTCAAACGAGTAATGAGGCGTATGAGGTATGTCGAATTTACAAACCTGCGAAAGCTCACACATCGTTTTCAGATATGGGTGAAAGGTCCTTGGGGAAAGCGCCCAGCCACAAAAGAGACCCAGTGTGACCCCGATATTTTGCGGATCGGGACCGCTCTTAGGAGAGCACTGTTTCATCTTGCCCACAGCTTCGATTTGACATCCCGTACCCACTATTGCCAACCTTTCCGTGCTCTCTTTGGGAAGACTTCGGTACGCTTCCAACCCGAAGCCGGCTTCATAACTTGACCCGGCACACTCGAGCAATTCCCGCCGGCTTCTCGCCAGGTACCCATGGGGCGCCCTATCTTCGTCCATGCGGGTACAGGCGACAACATCTATCAGCCCTTCTTGAAGCGCAAGGGCGAGCAGACTCGTTACCGTTCCACCGTCCTGCCCTCTTTTTTTGATTTCAGGGTCCTTTGTCCGGGTCATAAGAATATCGAGGACCCGGCCCATTCCTCCTTCACAGTAAACTGTTCCGAAAACCGCCCTGCTTACGCCGTCTATATCAAAAGAGGTCCTGGGGCAGTGTTTGTAGCAATCTCCTTCGGCGCCGGTGCACTTGTCCAGCACCACAATTCTGCCCCCATGAGCGACTATGTAAGGGCACCCCGTAATGCACGCGCCGCACCCGGTGCACAGACCCTGATTTATTACCTCGTCAAACAGTTCCTTTACGCCTTTCCCAACATGTGCCATTGACCTGCCTCCTTCCTGACATTAAAGCCCGATGTCAAGCACAGGGCCGCATTTCGGTGTTGTTGGCGCCAAGCAATCGGTGTGGAGGTTCATCACAGTGTCCCAGAGTCGCAAGGTGGTCCCGACACAATCGACAATGTGGCGCCATTGTGCGCCAAGTGCCGCGCAGATTTTGGAGACGATCCTCACAAGCGCAATGAAATTGGAGAAATGCGCGACTGTTGATATCGACAGGTCGCCGAACATTTTCACGCGGCCAACCCTCAATTTCAAATTTTAGATGAAAAGATCTCTGTACAGGATAAAGCCTTCAAGTATGGACAATATCAAGGGTCAATAAAGCCGGACGAATCAGATTTGGGCTTTGGTCAAAGTCATCGATTGCTACTAAAAATTATGAGCATAAATCGTGTGAATCTTGGAGCCTCTTGCAAAAGTCCTTCATCGTCATTCCGGCGCAGGCCGGAATCCAGGTTTTTCCAAGGTCCACTGAACCGCGGATGTCACCGGGGCGGCGGTTTTATTGAGTTCTGCAAGAGGCTCACTTGGTAAATTCAATAATCGGTTTGTAGGACCAGGGAAAATATATCCCACCGGCTGTCCGGAGGCAAGGACAGACCAGTCAGGGATGGAGTGAATGGCTTCTTCAAATCTCCCCTGGAGACTTGCTCACTCTTAATCAGGAGGTTCGGGGTTCGAGATCCTGGCGGCCCATCAGTAAAACAAAGGCGGAAAAGACTTTACGGTCTTACCCGCCTTTTTATTTATCTCCTTAATACTGCATCCCCATCGTAGAACCGGAACCGCGACGCAAATTTTCATCTCGTGCCGTTCTTCTGTCTAATCGAGTGGTCTTGGACTTGATATGGTCAGCGGCCTTCATTTCCTGGTTGCGAACAGCAGGTTGGCCGTGTCCACCTGGAAGCGATAGCCTATTCCGAAAGGCAGGGGTTTGATGTCCCTGCCGGTTTGGTATATCTTGGCAAGATCCGCCTGGTAGTCTTCTTTGAAAGTGGATATGGGCCCGCTGTAAGTTCCGTAAAATTGTAAAGTCCAGACCGAAGGGTCAAAGCACCTCAACGGAATTCCCGAATCTTCCTGCAGAACATAGCTGCTTTGATCGAGAACGAACTTCCTCACAATCGAAGCCTTTGGCTCGAACATCACATAAGACGCCGATTTCATAAGGGTAACAAACGGCCCAAAGTTCTTCAAAAAAGTAATAAAATGGCTGTTCCGCCGGAAGGTGGAATTATAGAGATTCAGCCGAAAGTAGTAGAGTGTCTGGGGCTTGTTCCCAGGTGAGCCGGCGCTTTCAAAGAGAATCCGCACCCCTGGAATGGCGCCTGCAGGGCCGGGCTTGCCACTCTCAAAGCCGGGGACTTTCTGAATAGTTCCGTCCGGGTCCATGAACCAATACTCGACTTCGAGGATACGGGCCTTTTCTCTCGCCATGAAGAATAGAAGAAAAGGGAGGACCCCGTTTAGTTCTTTGCTTTCCATGCCTATGTGCATGTGGGCGCTGACGAAATAGTCGATGTTCAGAAGATCGTGGAGCGACTTCCGGATGTCCGCAAAAAAAGAATCGAAGTCCTTCTGGCTTATGGCCGGGAAATCAGGGATCCCGCCGATGGGTTCCAACGCTATCAGGATATAGGTCCCTGCTCCGGGGAAAAGGGTGTAAGGGTCGATAAAATCCGGCCCGCTGAATGGATAAAATACGGTGAACCCGGAAGACATTGATCTGGCCAGCTCCCTGGCGGCCCACTCCTTCATTGGCGCCAACTGCATCTTTTCGAATTTTTCCCAGTGGTGGTCAAAGAAGTTGGCGGATTCGGCCCAAACCGGGCTGCTTTCAAGAGGCGCCAGCATGCTCTGAGGAGTGCGAATGCCCGCAATGAGCGCGGCGTATTGTTCGTAAGAGGCCTGGCGTTCTACAAGCTCCTTGCCCTGTGGTGTATCTCCGCCGGTCTCGGACCCCGACAGGCAAAGAGTATATGAAGAAAAAAGAAAGACGGAAAAAATAAGAAAAATCAGGCTTTGCGGCAAGAAATTTCTTCTGGGGATTCCCATTTGAAAACCTCCCTCTAAGAGGTGATATTTGCGGGTTTTGCCAGCACACGGTACAACAGCAGCGCCGATCCCACAGTCAAAAGACCAACCGCAGAAGGCAACGGCCTTTGGATCAGCAGGTAGCAAAGCATCCAGCCGTTCAACACCAGGTAAAATGCAGGCGTTACGGGATAGCCCCACATTTTGAAGGGCCTTTTGATGCCGGGCCTCTTCACACGCAACACAAATACCCCCAATACGGTCAGGAAGGTGAACAGGGTCAGGGTGAAGCCCACATAAGTCAATATGGCATTGAAAGTCGAAGTGACTGCGAGAAAAATCGCGACACAGGATTGGAGGAGAATGGCATAGACAGGTGAACCTCTTGTGTTCTTTTTGGCAAAAAGTCTTAAAGGGCCAATATCCTCGCCCATTGCCTGGGTCACCCTTGGTCCCGCCATGATCATGGAACTGAGACTGGAAACAAGGGCCAAACAAATCAACACGGTGACGATCCTGGCCCCGCTCAATCCAAATATGGCCTTAGCGGACAGGTATGCGACGTCGATTCTGCCGGTGAGTTGCTGAACCGGCACGGTATAAAGAAAGATGAAGTTGAGCAGAACGTAGCATATCGACACAAAGAGAGTCCCCACAAAGAGGGAGATAGGCAGGTTCCGCTCAGGCTTTTGAACTTCACCGGCAACGTAAGCCGATGCGTTCCATCCGGAGTAGGCATAGGATACATACACGAGAGCAACGGCAAATGCAGGGCTGAAGATCGTTTCAACCTCGTTTCCCTCCCATAGGACAACCTGTTGAGGATGTGGGGTGGAAAAACCTGCTGCAATGAACGTGACAATGAGCAAAATTTTGCCTATCGTGAAAACATTCTGAAATTGGCAGCCGAACTTTACATCCACCAGATGAATCATGGTGAGGACGGCGATTACCGAAACGCCCGCCGCCGTCTCATTGATCCCCGGGAAAACGGGCTGCATGTAGTGGCCCAGCGCGATAGCCGTAAGTGCGATTGGGGCGCCGAAGCCCGCTACGATGGAAGCGCATCCGGAAAGAAAGCCGGCAGCCGGGTGGTAAATGTTGCTTAGATAGGGGTACTCCCCTCCGGACCACGGCATAATGGCCCCCAATTCTCCGTAGGCAAGCGCTCCGCAAAAAGCGCTCATGCCGCCCACGATCCACAACAACAGTACTGAAGGAAGAGAATGAACACTCATCAGTTGAAGACCCAGTGTCGTCAGGACACCGGTCCCGATCATGTTGGCAATAACCAGGAGTGTGGCTGAAAAAAGGGTGATGGGCTTCCTCTGATACTTTGTATCATTCACGGTGTGTAGAGCTTCTTTCGAATACCGCCCTGGTTCCGAAATCATAAATAAATATACGCCTGAGAAGAAGATCAGCCTTCAGTGCCCGATAAAATGAACATGCAAACAAATTGCCGGCGGGAACCTGTGCACCATGGCTCAGGGATAACTCAACCAGCCGGTTCATCGTTTCCCATTTGAGGAATTTGCGTCTGCGCCTTTCTCAATGAGCAATGCAGCAACCTCGGTGTTACCCTGAGAAGCGGCCCATTGCAACGGCGTCTTGTGGTTCACGTCCCTGGCATTTACGTCTGCGCCTTTCTCGATGAGCAATGCCGCAACCTCGGTGTTGCCCGCAAAAGCGGCCCAGAGTAACGGCGTCTTTTGGTTCACTCCCCTGGCATTTACGTCTGCGCCTTGGTCGATGAGCAATGCCGCAACCCCGGCGTTGCCCGCAAAAGCGGCAAGATGCAACGGCGTCCATTGGTCCTCGTTCCCGGCATTTACTTTTGCGCCTTTCTCAATTAGCAATGCCGCAATCTCGGTCATGCCCCAGGAAGCGGCATGATGCAACGGGGTCTCCTGGTAATCGTCCCTGGCATTTACTTTTGCGCCTTTGGCAATGAGCAATGCCGCCACATCGATCTGACCCTCAGCGGCCCAATGCAACGGCGTCTCCAGGTTCTCGTCCCTGGCATTTACTTTTGCGCCTTTCTCAATGAGCAATGCCGCAACCTCGGTCTTGCCCCAATAAGCGGCATGATGCAACGGCGTCTCTTCGTAATCATCCCTGGCATTTACCTTCGCGCCTTTCCCAATGAGCAATGCCGCAACCTCGGTCTTGCCCCGGTAGGCAGCATGATGCAACGGCGTCTTTTGGTACTCATCCCTGGCATTTACTTTTGCGCCTTTCCCAATGAGCAATGCCGCAATCTCGGTCTTGCCCCAATAAGCGGCATGATGCAGCGGCGTCTCCTCGTACTCATCCCTGGCATTTACGTTGGCGCCCTGTTCCAGGAGCCGGCGGACTGCAGCAACGTCTCCTGCTTTAACAGCGTCAAGCAGGTGCTCCGCTGTAGCATGCGCATAGGACGTCATCGTCACTATTGTCGCAAGTGCTAATAACACGGCGAGAAAAGCCTTGTTCATCATGGATTTTTTTTCTGTTTCCCTGTTTTTTAGGTTCGCATTCGGCCCCCGGGAAAGGGTGGCCCTCGGGAATCAGGCTTTCCGGGCAGAACGAATAAAATAATCCCGGTTGCCGACCATCAGGCCTTCTCATTGCTTACCTTGTCTGATTTGCTCGTATTTTCAGCGACTTGATACTACATCAAACCAGGCAAAGATGCACGTATCTTCGTTACTGCTTCAGCAGTCTGCCGGCCAGAGGCCACGTAAGCCCTATAATCATTGATCCGTTTGTTTGGATGCTGAAATTCCATCACTCTTTAACCTGAATTTTTCTTCCTTGAATTTATCCTGTTTTGCCGCTATTTTATGATTGACCTTTACGCAAGGTCCTAAACACAAACTCCTACAGAAGGAATTAAGAAAAGATGCCTCAAGGTACTGTAAAATGGTTTAATGACAAAAAGGGGTTCGGATTTATCACGGTTGAGGGCGGAAAAGATGTCTTTGTTCACCATACCGCCATCGAAGGTGAGGGTTTTAAGAGCCTCGCGGAAGGCGATTCTGTCAGCTTCGAAATTGAGCAGGGCGCCAAGGGACCATCGGCAGTCAAAGTAAAGAAGCTCTAACTACTCATTCACAGAGTAATCCGAAGGGCTGGAGAAGAAATTCCCGGCCATTCTTTTTTGGGCGCTGCCGCTGATTTTACTTCAGACCTTTGGTTCTGTTTCCGACAATATTACTGGAGGTCTTACACCTCCTCCGAGGGCCGTGAACTGGGCCATTTGTGGCACCTTCCTTCTCGGCTCTCACCATTTTAGGGTGTTCATCACCGGGGCCTAAGCCGGCCCGGTTGAGTTCCAATTTCTGTATTCTTGAGTCATGTCCGTTCATTGCGGCCCGCAGAACACCAGAGTGCTTGAACTTCACCACGATTGCAGCTAAATGTGCAGTCTCTTCACTGCCAGACCCTCTTGCCTCCGATTCTCTGCAGTAAGGGTTTCGTACCTTTGCCGCCTTCCGTCGCCTTCTCAGCCGTCCACAAAGGTCCTTCCGTATTGACACTCAGCAGGTTGATTTCCACATCCCTTAGTTTCCAAATTTTTTCAGGGGATCTCTTGGGGTGTCATGATGAAATCCCGATCATGGAAGACACACGAAAAATTACGGCGAGGCTTGTAGAACCTGACTGTTTTTGTCCGATGCCTGGGGTATCACTGTTCCATGGCTTTTCACGCTGGCGAGGCCGGCAGAATGGATACGACGGGGTAAATGATTATATTAGGCGTTAAGATAAAACGGTGAGCGTTTCGCAGGGCGGGACAATCAGACCTGCATATGCAGGGATGCGGTGACCCTATGCCAAGACCCTCTTTGCGCCGGTATTAACCACGCCGCGTGAAACGCTCGAATTTACAAGTTTCGAAATCCGTGAAAGGAGTCTTTTCCAATGAATGTCACAAAACTAGGCTTTTTCGCCCTGATTTTTTTATTTGGCGCAACAATCGTGGTTCCGGTGCTCTTAACCGATGTTGCTTCGGCGGACTGCGGCGCTTATGTCAGTGACCACGAAAGTTGTGTCCAATGCGCTTATGTCGGTGACTTGCTCCGGTGCGACGGCAACGCTCCCGGTGATTACGACCGAGGCGCCGTCCGTGACCGCGACCATCGCGTTGTTGCGTACCGTTGCAACCTCTACGGCTGCTCGTGGATACGCTGAAAGAAAGAATTGCCGGCTTCAGGCTCTTCAGATTTAGTTAAATATGGCTCTACTATCTAAAGGGTCTCCAGAGAGGAACCGTAATGTCAAGAGTTCTTATGCCGCTGCCCGGTCTTGACTTCGATCCCACCGAAAGCGCCGGGAGCTGGCTGATGCTGACCGAAGCCGGTCATCGCGTCCAATTTGCAACGCCCGACGGCCGGCCCGGCGCCGCCGATGACATCATGCTCACCGGGCGAGGGCTTGATTTTTGGGGCTTTATTCCCGGCCTGCGTAATTTCACGCTACTGGGCAAAATTCTCGGGGCCAGTCGCCAAGCCCGAGATGCATACCACGCCATGGAGCAGTCCCACGGGTTTCAAAATCCCCAGCGCTGGCAGGATATTCAGACCGACGATTACGACGCGTTGCTGCTGCCGGGCGGACACCGTGCCCGAGGCATGCGCCGGTATTTGGAGAGCGCTGAACTGCAGCGTATCGTTCTCGGTTTCTTCCTGGAGGAAAAACCGGTTGCCGCAATCTGCCACGGCGTTTTGCTTGCTGCACGCACAATCGATCCCGCCACCGGCCGCTCCGTTCTCTACGGCCGCAAGACTACCGCTCTTACCTGGGCGCTTGAGCATTCCGGAATGATGGCCGGCCGCATCGGCCGGTTTTGGGACCCAAACTACTATCGCACCTACCTCGAAAAACCGGGGCAACCGACCGGCTACATGTCCGTTCAGCAGGAGGTGACCCGCTCCCTCGCAAAGGCATCCGACTTCCTCGATGTTCTCGCGGGCAGTTCGCACTTCCGCGTTCAGACAAGCGGTACCCGCCGTGACTCTCCCAATGACCCTGCCCCGGCTTTCGTAGTCCGCGACGGCAATTATCTATCGGCCCGCTGGCCGGGGGACGTTTTCACTTTCGCCGGAACTTTCGCTGCGATGCTCGATGAGAAAAGAGTCTGATGAGGCGTCGTATTACACGATTTGTGCGGTAAGTGCGTTGATAAGGCGGTTTAATCCCGGGATAAGGGTCAGGAAATCCTCATGAATCGAAAGCGGCACAGGGCTTACCGGTCGTTTATCATGCACCTGTTGTAGGCCCTATTGTAGAGATAATTCCAATCATTAGCCGATGCAGTCCCACCTCCAAGCGCACCGACCCCAGCGCCAATTCCTGCGCCAATCCCGGGCGAGTGGGCGATCAAACCGAAAAGGGCGCCTAAAGCGGCCCCTCCAAGTGCGCCGCCCAAAACGTTGCCACCGGAATTCGTGTAACGGTCGGCGTAGTTCCTCGCATAACCATCGCAATATGCGGCGGAGTTGGCGAAACTCGTTCCGGATTCGGCCAAAAACACACCGGCTGACAAAACAGCAATAATCAACCCCCACACAATCAGGGTATTTTTTCTATATTTCATTATATCCTCCTACATTGAAAGTAGGTCTATCCTCGCGCTGCCTCTTCACAAAGGTCAGCCCGAAACCATAATGTAAGTACTAATAATTTGTCAGTAAACACACCGGGAAAACCAAATGATCTTGACGATTACCGTGAGCGGTTTCCGATCTCTTGTTAGCGGTCGCTACTCACGGACCTCTTGCGCCGGGTCCTGTTGAAAATAGAGCTTAAGCTCCTCATAGAGCTCCGGGTGTTTACTTTGCAACTGAACGGGCTTTTCGAAGAAACACTCCGTGGCAACAGCAAAAAATTCCGCCGGGTCGGTAGCGCCGTATTCATCCAACACTGTAGAGCGGCCCTGTTCTGCGTCCTTCCGCAACTTTGAGTAGTCCTTTTGCAATATCCTAGCCCAGGCGACATACCTTGACCGGTGGGGCAGCGGTGGGGCCCCGTTGGCGTAGCCGTCTTCAAGGTCAAGTTGATGAGCGAATTCGTGCAGCACCACATTGTGCCCGTCATGAACATCCCCGGCATTGGCCAGCACATCATCCCAGGATAAAATCAGCGCGCCGCGCTTCCAGGACTCGCCCAGGTGCACTTGCTCTGTTTCGGCATAATAACCAGGTGCAAATTCCACGTATCCTTTCGCTATGAAGGCGCTGGGATAGACAAGTATTGAATAGAGTCCCGGATAATAATCGGTTTCCCGGTGCAGCAGCAGGATACAGGCATGGGCGGCTATCGTGACTTTGATCTCATCGCTCGCCTCCAGCCCTCCGCAACCCTCAAAATTCTTTTCGGCGAGGAACACGAGGATATGCCCCTGGATCTCTTTTTTGTCCGCCAAGGATAACCGGTGGTAGATGGGCACATTCTTTTCGATTATTCCCAGCCAGGCAGGGGGAAAAGGCTGGTTTCGAAGCTTTTCCCGCCGCCTCTTTTTTAAGCCAAACATGTCTCACCCGCAAACCCCGCCGTCCAGCAGTTCCCTTATCCTGGTCAGCAGCACGCCTGGTGTAAATGGTTTTCGTATAAGGTTTATGTCGAGAGCAAGCAGGCCTTCTTTGTTGATAATCTCTTCAGTATATCCGCTGACAAACAGGACCTTGACGGAGGGATTTATGATTCTGATCTCCTGATACGCTCGTATCCCGCTCTTTTTCGGCATAATGCCGTCGAGAATGATCAAATTTACCGCATCCTGGTTCTCATTATACTTTATGATTGCCTCATCTCCATCTATCGCTACGATTACCCGGTATCCGTGGTTCTCCAAGACCGTCGAGAATAGATCCCTCAAAGGTGCGTCATCTTCGGCGATGAGGATCGTTTCGGAACCTCTCAAAAGCTCCTCAGGTTCCGCCTGTCCGGAAACTTCCTTATGGGCTGTCTTGTAAAGCGGCAGATAAACTTTAAACGTGGAGCCAATCCCACGTTCACTGGAAACGTCGATATAACCGTTGTGCTGCCTGACGGTTCCGTAGACCATGGAAAGCCCGAGGCCGGTCCCCTGGCCCTGCTCCTTTGTCGTGAAGAATGGGTCAAAGATCTTCGAGATGATACTTTCGTCTATTCCTTCGCCGGTGTCCGAGACAATGACACTTGCGTATCTGCCTGCAGTGCCCCCTCCGTGTGCTGCAATAAAATCCTGTCCCAGAGTTGCCCGCTCTGTCCTGATTTCTATCACTCCCCCTCTGGGCATTGCGTCCCTGGCATTCGTGACCAGGTTCATCAGGACCGCCTCTAACTGCCCGCTGTCGGCAAATATGGGTAACGGGCACTTGGCATACGTTGTCCTGATATCGATGTCTTCCCTGATCAGCCTCGCCAGGAAACTCTCCTGTTTCTTTACAATCTCGTTCAGATCCAGCGTCCCTGGAATTATGACCTGCCTGCGGCTGAAAGACAGCAGGCCCCTGGTGAGGGCAGCCGCCCGGCCTGATGCCCGGAGAATCTGCTCTATACTCCCCCTCGACGCATCATCCTTGGACAGCTTCATGAGGGCAAGATCCGCATAGCCTACGATTGCCGAAAGGATGTTATTGAAATCATGGGCCACCCCTCCTGCAAGCTGTCCTATCGCCTCAATCTTCTGGGAGTGGCGCAGATGCTCCTCGAGCTTATGGCGATCTGTCTTATCTTCGACAATAGCGATGGCTCCGTTTATCTCTCCCCCCGGCTCGATAATAGGGGCCGTATGAAGGGAAATCCAGATATCACAGGGACTCAGTGTCGAAGTATACATGCCCTCATAGAATCCCGGCTTGCCATCAAGGGCCTGCTGGATAGCCGGAAGCACCCTCTTATCCTTCAATATATTCATATCAAGCCATTCGAGCTTATCGGCGCTCGTTCGCAGAATCGCAGCGAATCTTTCATTCAATGCAGTAATGCAAAGGTTGGCATCATAATGGAAGATACCAATAGGTGAGGTCTTGAAAAGCAACCTGTACCGTTGCTCACTCTCTCTCAGCGCCTCCTCCGCGCTCTTGCGCTCGGTGATATCCTGGAGCGTCTCGATTGCCGCTACGAGTTCCCCTTTGCTGTTGCGAATAGGCGTCGCGGCAAAAAAGATATACCGGTCCTTGCCGCCGAGATTGCGATACCAACCTTCAGCGTGCAGGCCTTCGGGGGCTAAGGTTGAGCATGAGCAGACCTGGTAATAATGGGAGAGTTCATCAGATTTGCCGTCTATTACAAAGTCGGCCAGACAGGGGCGCTTGTGGGCGTAAAACGGCTTCCAGTGATTGTCTGTGCCGATTACATCGGCTGCATAGACCCCCGTGAGGTTTTCGCAGGCTTTATTCCAGGAAATGACTCGATGATCCGGACCCAGGACAAAGGTCGCCACTGCAGAGCCTTCGATCAGGATTTCAGCAAACCGTTTCTGCTCCTCGACAGACTCCTCCATTCTTTTTCGGTCCGTTATGTCCCTGCAAATATGAATCAGGCCAGCGATATTTCCCTGACCATCCAGGCGCGGCATAGCGCGAATCTCAAGAAACATTTGCAGGCTGGCCTCAAATATTTCATCGATGCTGGGCTTGCCGTTGATAAGGCTTTCGTGACCCGGACAGTTTTGCGGTACGCTATTCTCGCCATGATAATATTTATAGCATTTGGCATTCGTCGGTATAAAACCCGAAAAACCAAGAATATTAGCTGCTGCTGTATTGGCACGAATGATATTGAAGTCTTTGTCATGGATCGTGATCATATCAGTAATGGTATTGAAGGTATCTTCCCAATCCTGCTTCCATTGGTTGAGTTGCGTTTCGGTTTTCTTGCGCTCCTCTATCTCCTGGAGTAGTTGCAGGTTCACATCGGTGAGTTCCCCGGTCCTTTCCCTTACCCTGGTTTCAAGGACCTCATGGGCTTCAGCAAGTTGCATTCGAGAGGCCTTCAGCCGGCCGTTCGCTCTTCCCACGAATACTGTCGTTATACCCATGACGGCAATCAGGGTGAGAAAAAGAAAAAGTGTAATGCTATGCTGCCGGAGAGCTTCCCGGATCGAAATTTTTCCGAGATCTTCATAAATACCGAGATGAAGTTCCTTCAGCATCTCATGGACGGATTGATAGTCCATAGGGATCGTCCATCCGTTTATACGCAGCGAGATAGCTGCCGGGGCATCCCGGGGCATGCTGAGAAGGGCTATCGAAACCTGTTCGGCAAGTTGTGAGGAAGTATGACTGAGTTTGGCGAAAGGCCACTCGGGATAGAGGGCGGTACTGGCTGCAAGAGGGAAATTGTCGTGCTTATAAGGATTCAGAATCCGGAAGGTCTTGAGGTCAATCTTGCCTTGTTCCTGCATGTCTTCAAGGATGCCTGTCCTTACCGTCCCGGCGTCCGCCGTTCTGTTCTTGACAGCCTCGACAACCTCATCGTGAGTACCCGCAAAAACCAGGCGTGAGAAGAATCGATGCGGAACGATACCCTTTTTCTTCAACTCCCGCAAACAGGCCATCCAGCCACCGAGTGAAGTTTCATCGACCGCCATTAATGACTTTCCGCGCAGATCGCCAAGACTCTTGATGTCAGAACGGTCCGATAGGGCAAATATCACCCCTCCAAACTCAGTGGTGGAAACTCCGCCCGGACCGGCGCACTTCATAGTAGCGAGCCTGCTCACCCGGTAAAGGGCTTCCAACTCGACGTAGATTGAGGGGTTGGCTACTATGAAATCGACCTCGCCACGTTCTACCGAGGCGTTTATCTCCTGAAAGCTAAGAGGTACGATTTGGAAGGACATGCCCGGAATTTTCGACGAGAGGTATTCTGCCGTCGCTGTCCAGTGGTCAAGAGTATCCTCTGTTCCACGGTGGGCGAGGACTCCGATTGTCACCGGCTTGTTTTCTTCAGCGCCTACAGCGGTTCCGCAGATTATGCATAGAAGCACCACTGAAAGGAATAAGGCCGGGCTCCGACCCATTAGCGGCCTCCATTCAGATATTTTTTATCCGATTCAATGCGCGAATGGTGACATATTCCGTCCCTTCAGGCAAGTCTCGACACAAATTGCCGATGGTTATGACGAGGATGACCAGAAGGACCACAGGAGAACCGAGCTTTACCAATTTTACTTAGCCGACAATTGCATACAGTGCTTTCGCCATTTCTCCGTGGCCTTTGCCGGCTTCCCCAAGCCCGTTGCCATATAGACCTTCCCAAGAGACGGAAAGAAAACCCTGTTTATCTTGAAATCGGCCGATGCCGGTTTCCGGATTAATGAATTCGCAAGGAGTTTCACCCTCAATGTGTACCGTAGTGAAGCGCCTGTCTCCGGCATATTCAAACCTTGTAAACCTGATTTCAAAATATTATGAATGAAATCGCGTTGAGACTTGGGGAACGCAGTGTTGAGCAAAATTGGCAAGGAGATCTCAAATGAACATATTTAAGGATTTTACTCTCAAGTGGTGGCAGGCGGGTATCTTCAAATTTGCCCTGCTCTCCATCGGTATAGCCATTGGATCGACGTGGCCTGAGTTGTTCAAGGGATGGACTACCTTGCTGCTCTTGGCCTCCTTGGTGTCAGTAGCTTACGTTACCTTCATATGGTGGAAGCAGTAACAGAACGATCAGATAATGCGCCCGGAACAGGAGAGTTTTTGCAGGATAAGAAAAAAATTGTCGGCGCCGGATATACTCTGATTGTTTTGCCTGGCGGGCGCCCGTTTTTTCCATTGGAACGGCTTGTGTGCTCTTGGTATACAGGCCATTTTCAACTTCCATTAAGGCCCATACCTTATGCATGCCTCCAAAACAGTCACCGTCCATAGCTATAGTCCACTGGCTGTCCGGCAATACAGGCGTAAGTTTCCCCTTCCATGGACCGACCTGTGGCTATCCTTCCGTATCGGCCCAGGCAAACCCACTAAAAACCTGGCACCATGTCTGGTCAGCAGGCAGGAATTGGTAAAGGACCTGGAATTTGAACGTTCTTCGCTAAATGATCCCAAAAATCTCCCCGAATCTCATGCCGAAACGGATCGCCGGATAGCCGAATACGAGGAAATATTACGAGAAATAGACACCGACGGCGTGGCTATTCTCAACGGTGATATTTACACACGCAAAACCGGTATTGACTTTGCCGAAGCCGAAGTCATGCTGCGGTACTTGATGGCCTCACTCGGGTATAATAAAGTCAAATTCCGTTGGAAAGACCCAGGACCTCGAAGAATTGCAATCCCTATCGGTACGCCCGGCATAATAGCCAACCAATAGTCACAGCGGTAATCCGCACGAAGGACAGGGTTTTGCAAAATGAATAAGGCCCTTGAATCACCACTTCATTAATATTGCGTTATTCAAACACTTACTTATATTAACCCGACCAGCTTATGATCCGCGCTTCGCCCGCATGGCCGATGCTTTTTCCCCAACAATAGTGAAGGAGCCGCTACATGCCCAAAAAACTAATTGAGATCGCATCAGAAATCGTCCGAACTCAGGTATCCTTAACATCGATGTCGGCAACCGACATTGCGTCCTCTCTTCGGCAGGTTTTCAGGACTCTCCGGGAAATGCAAAAAGCTGAGGCTGGAGAAATTGAGTTAGCTCCGGCTGCCGAATTGGCCGGAGAAGCGCCAACAGAAGACAAACCCGTGCTCAGCCCGGCAAATTCTATCCAAAACGACAAGGTAATCTGTCTCGAATGCGGGGCAGAGATGAGACAACTCACATCGAAGCATCTCGTTTCCCACGGCATGAACCAAAAAGAGTACAAAAAGAAATACGGTTTCGCAATGCGGACTCCCTTGGCGGCAAAATCTCTGAGCAAAGCCAGAAGCAAAGCGGCTAAAAAGCGAGGACTGCCCGAAAAGCTAAGAGCATCCATAGAGGCACGGCGGCAGAAGAAAGCGGCAACGTCGTCCACCAAGTGAGCTATAGAGATTGCGCCGGCCGGGTATTAAAGTGAAGCAAACGCAGCTAAAATTTGCAGATGCCGGTTGTGGAGTTATAGACCCCTGACTATGGAGAAATTGCCATGCCCTATGTTAACATTAAAATCACCAAAGAAGGCGCCACCCCTGATCAGAAAGCCCAGCTTATCAAAGGAGTGACACAGCTTTTAGTCGATGTGCTTGGGAAAAACCCACAGACAACCGTTGTCTTGATCGAGGAGGTTGAAACAGACAACTGGGGTATAGGTGGAGAAACGGTTAGCGCGAGAAGAAGGAAAGCTACTTAACGGGCTATCTCACCGAGCAGGGTTTGGGACGACATCAAGTCCCTCAGCGAGCCATTGACAGGAGAACAGGAATGGTGCACGGCATGTCGAGAATGCCGGTGATATTTTTTGGCCACGGCAATCCCATGAACGCTCTGTCACAAAATCCCTATACGAAGGGATGGCGGCAAATTGGAAAGACTATTCCAAGGCCCAGGGCCGTCCTCTCCATCTCCGCCCATTGGTATGTACAGGGGACGGCCGTAACCGCAATGGACAGACCTCGCACCATCCACGACTTCGGCGGGTTTCCGGGAGAACTCTTCGAGGTTCAATACCTGGCGCCGGGAGATCCCGAGCTTGCAACTCAAATCCGCGAGATCCTCGATCCCATCAACGTCAAACTTGACCATAACTGGGGTTTGGATCACGGCACATGGTCCGTGTTGACCCATACCTTCCCCGAAGCCGATGTACCCATTGTACAGATTAGTATCGACAAAATGAAACCGCCGGCTTTCCACTACGAGGTAGGAAAACGGCTTGCACCGCTCAGGGACGAGCAGGTTCTTATAATAGGAAGCGGCAACCTTGTGCACAATCTGCATGCCTATGCATGGGGCCGGCACACTATTGAACCTTTTGACTGGGCCATGCGATTTGAAAAGCAGGTACGTAACCTGTTGAGCTCTGCTGAAGACGGTCCGCTCATAAACTACGAGAAGCTGGGTCCTGAAGCGGCGCTTTCAGTTCCAACACCCGACCATTATCTGCCTCTGCTTTACGTGATCGCTCTGCGCAAAGAGGGCGAACCTTTGACTTTCCCAGTTGAAGGAATCGATGGGGGCTCAGTGTCTATGCTAACCATCCAAATAGGCTGATATACCATTTGATTCACCTAACACGCTCCACAGACTTCAGTCTATCGTGGAGAGAATCATGATCCGTATCGAACGATTCTTGGGTAAAGCGTGGGTCATCGCACGATGAGTACAGGAACCTTTGTCTGGTCGTGAATGACCCCATAGGCAACGCTGCCAAGCACTGAGGCTGCTAGAGCACTTCTACCATGGGAACCTATAACAATGAGATTTGCCTTTGACTTTTTAGCCTCCTTCACAATGTTCTCAACAGGGTGCCCTGTCATTATAACAGTCTCTGATTGGACGCCACTTTTATCACACAGCTTCTCTGCCTCTCCAGCATACCCTTTGGCAGCCTCGCGCAGATAATCCTCGATAGGTTCTATTACATGCGTTGGAGTATCCACGGCAGAAACAGTCTGGGCTATAAACGAGCGATTATCAATGACGCTCAGGACGATTACCGAGGCATTTAACTGTTTTGCAAGGTCAACCGCATACCTGACTGCCTTTTGAGCTGTCTTAGAACCGTCTGTGGGCACAAGAATCTTTGAAACCATAAATCCTCCTTTGATAGACTCATATGACACCTTGTTCGAAAAAAAATGCGTCTGACACGATACGAGCGGCGACCGTGCGCGCAACCACGCAGAACCGACAGACATTAAACGTGGTGCGTTTGAAGGCAAGCCAAATGTAAAGCGCATCAGAAAGTCAAGCCACAATGGTGTAAAGGTCTCGCTCTCAGTCCTCAGTCCTCAGTCCTCAGCACTCAGTCCTGATAGCGTGGCGCGGACGCCGACCGCTCATTCTCGATGCTCCGCGAGATGGGACGGGAGCGGGAGGCCTCTTTTTCCCCTCGCATAGGTTAGACCTTACCTGAGATTACCACATACACGATCAGTCCGCCGAACCGGCATCGATCCAAGTCCGATCCCCCGTTCCCCAGGCTTATATCCCGGCTGTGAGCGGAAATGCAATAGGGACCCGCTAACGGACAAGTAAAACGGACCCAACTGGACAACCCTTTTATCTCGTGCCGCCGCGCAAAAGCGACGTGAAAGCCCCTATGGCCGCAATTGACATACAGGTGAGCATCGCGAAATGGAAAGCGTTGGTAAAAACGGACGCAGCGGAAGCTGAAGGCCCTGTCTGGGTGAGAATGACGCCGGCGTGCGCACCGCCCAGCGACGTAAAAATGGCCCCGGCCAGCGCGACGCTGAATCCCTGGCCGACAACGCGCACCGTTGCCAGAAAGCCCGAAGCGATTCCCAATCGGTTTTTGGGGACGGAGCCCATGATTGCATTGTTGTTTGGGGCCTGGAAGAGTGCCTGCCCAAAGCCTGCCATTACGAGCGGCCAGATAATGTCAAACAGGGATGAGTGAATCGTCAGACGGCCAAGAAACCAGAGGGCCGCCGAAGCGATTGCCAATCCGATCGAACTAAGCACCCGGGAGCCGAATCGATCGGAGAGCCAACCGCTCAAGGGCGCCACAAGCGAGATGGTAAGGGGCACAGCGGTCATCATAAGGCCTGCTTTCTGGGCGGGCATGGCCATGAGTTCCTCCAGGTAAAAAGGCATCAGGAACATCACTGCGAAAAGGGCAAGGAAGCTCAGAAAGCTGCTGATAAGGGCTGCGGAAAAAAGGCGATTGGCGAAGAGCGAAAGGTCCACGATGGGCTGTGAGGTGCGCTTTTCATGGAAAATAAAAATGGGGAACAGCATGAGCGGTACGGCAAACAGGCCTATGATTCTGCCGGATACCCAACCGAGTTCCCGGCCGAAGCTCATGCCCAGCATCAGGCACGTAAGGCAGGCACACAGTAAACCGGCGCCGGCCGGGTCGAACTGCTGGGCCTTACCCGTTAGCCTGTGCCCGATAAGGAAGCGGAGCGTTGCGGTAATGCCGATAACCCCGATGGGTATGTTAATGTAGAAGATCCAGTGCCAGGAGAAATTACTCGTTATGATGCCCCCCAGGGTTGGGCCGGCGCTCGTGCCTATGGCAACGATCCCGCCGAGCATGCCAAGAGCCCGGCCACGTTCGCTTCCAGGGAATGCCTGGGTAATCAGTGCGGGACTGTTTGCCATGATCATGGCCCCTCCAACACCCTGCAGCGCCCGGGCAACTATAAGAAACTCAAGAGTTGGTGAGGCGCCGCAAAGCGCGGAACTCGCCGTGAAGGTACCGAGTCCGGCTACCCACAGGGTTTTTCTTCCAAACATGTCTGAGAGCCTGCCCAAGGTCAGAAGTGTGCTGGCGATCACTACCAGGTAACCGATTATGACCCATTCCACCGTGCCGCTCAGTGGGACCTTGAACGATGAACTTATCTTGGGCAGAGAAATATTAACGATGCTGGCATCCAGGGTCGCCATGAATACGCCTATGGACACAATCAACAGGACTGTCCATTTGCTCTCGGTTTTTCGATCGGGTTGCGGCGCCGGTCCCTTCTCATTTGTGCCCAACTTGCCCTCCTGAACTGACTTTTAGGACCTCATCGCCGGAAGACAAACCGGACGACCCCCACCGTCCCGCGTAAGGCCCAGGCGAGGAGCAGTCCGGCGGTTGCCTCAGCGCTAAGGGCGATATTTGTGTTATTAGGGTACCACTTGCGTGTTTGACAGGGGTATAGGATAATTCAGTCGGCCTTGCTAATGTTGCAAGAGGTTTTTCGAGGGAAATCCAGGAGTAAAATGCTATTGAGCATCCGTTTGGGTTTAAGTTGACACACTATTCACATTGAAAGGATACACTGAGGACCATGCTCCGATTCTTGCCTGCCCCACTCCAAGGTTTTATCGTGTTGACGGCTCTCGCGGTCAATACCATCGTCTGCGCGCTGCTGCTTTACTTGGTGGCGCTGGTCAAGCTGCCTATCCCGATCCACAGTTGGCGTATTGTCTGTAGTAAAGTGGCTAACGCAATCGGTCAGGGCTGGGTCGGGTTCAACACTCTAGGCGTGAAACTGACCAAAAATATCCGCTGGGATGTGCAGGGCATCGATGCGCTGCAGCCCAACGCATGGTATATGCTTGTGGCCAATCATCAGTCAATGGTCGATATTGTCGTCTTGCAGAGCATCTTCCACCGCAAAATCCCATTTTTGAAATTCTTCCTCAAGAAAGAGTTGATTTGGGTGCCTTTCCTAGGAATCGCCTGGTGGACTCTGGATTTTCCTTTTATGAAGCGAACGGCCTCGGCCCGCAAGGATATGGAAACTGCCCGCAAAGCCTCTGACAAATTCAGATTAGCCCCTGTCACCATTATGAACTTCCTGGAAGGAACCCGTTTTACCACTGCAAAACGGGAGAAACAGAATTCGCCCTTTGCCCACCTTCTGAAACCTAAGCCCGGCGGCATGGCTGTTGTGCTTTGCACTTTAGGTCAACAGCTTCACTCCATACTGGATGTGACAATCGTATATCCGGAAGGAACTCCGAAGTTGTGGGCATTTATGTGCAGCAACTCCATGGAAATCAAGGTGCGGGTAAAACAGATACCCGTCACCACGGAGTTGCTCGGAGATTATCTTACAGACCGGGAATACCGCCGACGGTTCAAGGATTGGCTGGATAAGCTCTGGGATGAAAAAGACAAACTTATCGGGACACTGCTCCCCCTGCCGGCCCACAAGTCCAATGGTGACGAGGACCATTGATTCTATATTAAATTTGTCATCTCCGGCTCTATTCCCTTTGGCCTCACGCGAACTTATCTTGAGTAGGAATTGAGCATTGAATTCCAGATAAGCATGGAGAGACAATAATGATGAGAAAATTTATACATATTTCAGCACTGTTCATCGGACTATTAACATGCTCTATTGAAGGCAAGTTCAAATGCGTCACCCCAGGCGCATTTCCCTTCGGGGGCGGTATCGTGCAGCCTTTGGTATCGAGCCCTCAGTTCGATCCCAGCGAGTCGGCGGCAAGGCAGCAGCTAACAATCGATGAGCGAATAAGTGGGACGAGCAGCGCCCCGGCCGGCGGCATTGGTCTGATGCAGTTATGGAGCTTTTAGCGAGTTCTGTCCTCGTTATACCAAGAGTTGCGCCGAAGCCCGCAGGGCGTTTCCAAGGGTTGATTGCGGATCGGGAATCCCTTTGCCTTGCTCGCCCGCATCTGAATCATCCTATCTATCGCTGAAAAACGATTTTCTCTTTTAAAATGAGGGGTTCCAGCCAAAAGTGCCTTTTTTTTCTTGAAAGCCGGAGAATAATCCTTTAATAGTTTATGAGAATCCAATAAGACTGAATAAACTAAACCAGAAAGACTCCTGGACCGATGGCGCTGGAAGGAAAGGAAGTTTTTATGACGTTGACCAAGGCCCACATCGTCGAGAACTTGTTTGCCAAAAACATTTTTACAAAGACCGAATCAGCCCAGGTTATCGACACCCTTTTCGAGATCATAAAAGATACTCTTGAGAAGGGCGAAGACGTGCTGATAAGCGGGTTCGGCAAATTCAGCGTCAAAGAAAAGCACCAGCGCCGGGGCCGCAATCCCCAGACCGGCGACCCCATTATTCTCTCACCCCGCAGCGTGGTTACCTTCAAGTGCTCCGGTGTTCTCAGAGAGAAAATCAACGAGGGTAAATAACCTCCTGATGAAAAGGATATCCTCTTGAGCGGAGGATTCCCCTTTGAAACGGGCAAGTCGGCCGAAGGCGAACTGCTCGTTTCCTTCAAGAGTCCTCTGACCTATGACAATGCCGCTGAAATCTGGCAAAGCCTGAGCGGCCTTGTCGTTCGAAAAGAGAACAGCTCACTTGTTTTCAATCTTTCCGGGGTCTCCAAAGTGGACAGCGCCGGGGCGGCACTGGTGCGGTCGACTCAGCGCCTCTGCGACCGCAGGGGAGTTCGGTTTCGTATCGAATCCATTGAGCCCGGCATCAAACATTTTCTCGACTATCTTGACCGCGAGACACCGCAACAGGGGCAACCTCCACCACCACCCGGCTCGGTGATTACCCGTCTTGGCGCTTTTCTGATCGAGCAAGCAGCCGAGTTCAGAGATTTCGTTGGGTTCTGCGGCTCTTTTTTGGCTGTCGCGAGAGCCTCTATTCGCCATCTCGGGCGGTTTCGTTGGAAAGAGACGCTCTATTATCTTCAGTCGGCGGGACCCAACGCCATGACGATTCTTTTCCTGATCGGCTTTCTTCTCGGGTTGGTAATGAGCTTCCAGGCAGCGATCCAGCTAAGGCAATTCGGGGCTAACATCTATGTCGCCGACCTTGTGAGCCTTGCGCTTACTCGCGAGCTTGCGCCGGTATTCACTGCGATCCTCCTCGCTGGGCGCTCCGGCTCGGCCTTCGCAGCAGAAATAGGGACTATGAAAGTCGGCGAGGAACTCGACGCCCTTGCCGTGATGGGATTCGATCTAACTGAATTCATAGCTCTTCCCAAAGTAGTCGCCCTGATGATTGCGGCGCCGCTGCTGACAATGTGGGCCAATTTTGCAGGACTCGCCGGGGGAATTGCCGTCTCCAGTGTATCCCTTGACCTTACACCCTACGGTTTCATGAATGAGGTCTATGCAGCCATCACCTTCGGCGACATCGCGGGAGGCCTGGTCAAAGCAGAGGTTTTCGCAATTCTTATAGCACTCGTCAGCTGCTTTCGCGGATTCCAAACCGGCATGGGGGCTGACAGCGTGGGGCGCCAGGCCACTGCAGCGGTCGTCAGCGGACTTTTCCTGATCATTTTCTCTGATGCCATATTGACCGTCATATTCTATGCTCTTGGCTGGTAACATTGAGTTAGTTTCCGGACGGACGCTAAGCCAGAAATCCTTCTTTTTTCCAATCAAAGCAAATTTGCCGGTGTGCAGGCGTTTTTGCAGACTTATATTCATTGAGCCCGGCTCTATAGGGTTCTTTTGAATCAGTGCTCCGGACTCCGGGCTCAAGCGATGAGCGGGGCAGCAAAGTGTATTGTCCATCGGTGAAAAAGAGTGACCATGCCTGTGGCTTCGTCCAATAATTCCAAGGCCGAGCATGCCCTTTGCGTTGAAAACATTTCGCTCGGCTATGGCGAAAAGACAATACTGGAAAATATTAGTTTTTGCATTGAACCGGGACAGATAGTAACTATTCTGGGAGGCAGCGGCAGCGGGAAGAGCACTCTTATGAAAGGTCTCATCGGCTTGCTCAAACCGACGCAGGGCCGAGTCGAGCTCTATGGAAAGGAAATTTCCGGCGCCGGCGCCGGACAATGGCTCGAGTGGGCAAGGAGAAGGATCGGCGTGCTGTTTCAGTCAGGGGCGCTTATGGGCTCTCTCACGATAGCTGAAAACGTTGCTTTGCCGATCCAGGAGTTTTCGAATGCTCCAAAGGAGATTTTGCCCGACATTGTCCGGCTCAAGTTGGAAATGGTCAGGCTGGGGGGCTATGAGAGCTATTATCCGGCGGAACTGAGCGGCGGGATGAAAAAACGCGCGGCCCTGGCCAGGGCGATGGCCCTCGACCCTAAAATCCTTTTCTGCGACGAGCCGACGGAAGGACTCGATCCCGTCATATCCGCCGAAATGGATAACCTTCTGCTGGAACTCAACTGTGTGCTGGGCATCACTATGGTTGTCATAACTCACGACCTGCAGAGCATTAAGACTATATCGGACTGGTCAATCATGGTTGGTGGGGACGCACGGGGGATAATCGCCACCGGTCCGCCCAACGAGATGGAAAACAGCTCGGATCCCCGCGTTCATGATTTTTTCCACAGGCAGGCCCCGAGCGGCGGTACAGCATGAGGGGGAAACCAGTTGGCCCGAACGGTTAGTCCATTTAAAATCGGCCTGTTTGCCCTCATTTGCCTGGCGCTGATAGCCGGGGCAGTTATCTGGCTCAAGGCAGCCTTCTGGTTTCAAAACACAAAAATATACGCCACCTATTTCGATGTCTCGGTAAAGGGACTGCAAACCGACGCTGTGGTCAACTACCGGGGTGTGCCCGTGGGGGCCGTATCTACGATGTGAGAATTGCTCCCGACGGCCGGCTGATTGAAGTACTGATGAAACTGCAAGCCGATTTTCGGGTCAACAATACTATCGTCGCCCATTTGCGCGAGCAGGGCTTGACCGGACTGCGCTATCTCGAAATCGGCTCCGCCCCTGAAGACACCGAGCAACTTACCCCAAAGATTGCCTTTCCAACGAAATATCCTTTCATCCGCTCATACCCCTCCGAACTCGATCTGCTCGAGATCGGCCTCCAGAACCTGTACACAAAACTCATATCATTGGATTTGGAGGGGCTTACGAATTCTTGGAAACAGACATCGAGTTTGTTCAACAGTCTCCTGGCCCAACTAGGCGCCGAGTCACCGGGAGGTGGAGACCTAAAGGAGACGATTACCGCACTGAAAAATACTTCCAAGCACTCAGAGGCCCTTTTCGAAAGACTGTCCAGAGCGGCATCCCGGGAACGAATCGACCAAGCGATGCAAGACCTCACGGGCACGCTGGCATCGGCCCGAAAATTTTCAGAACAGCTCAGGCAGCAGCTTGACGCCCTGCCTCCCGGTACTCTCAAAGGGCTTTCTGACCAGTTCGGCGAGACACTCCAATCCGGCGGGGCTGCTTTTTCAAACCTTGGGACCAAAGTTAACGAGTCTGCCGACCTGCTCGAAAGCGATCTGCAGCAGCTAGGGGCACTCATTGCCCAGTTGAATTCGCTGGTCCGGAACGTCAAGGAGCAGCCGAACCGGTTGATCTTTCCGGGTAAACAGCCCCAGGAGCCATTTAAAAGCAAATAAGCGGTAAGCAAACAGCGGAAAGCTAAAGTATGAAAAACAGGAGCGAGAAACGGATAGCGGAAAGCACGAAGCAGGAAGCAGGAAGCGGGTTTTTCCTTCCCGCTCCTCGCTCCCTGCTCCCTTCGAAATTGTGGGTATTGATCCTGGGAGTCTTACTGCTGCCCGGCTGCGTGGGGTCACTTTTTTCCAACTCGCCTGCGCCGGATTATTACCAGATTGACTACCCTTACCAAGCTGCGAGCTGCAGCAAACCGTTTTCAGGGGCGGTGCGAATTTGGCCCTTTGGCGCCACCGCCCCTTTCGATCGCGAACAGATGATTGTGACTTCCCCCTCCCTACAGGTCCGCTTCTCGTCACATCATAAATGGGTCAATCCCGCCGGAAACATGGTCGCAGACCATCTGATGCGTGATCTCTCTATTGAAAAGGTGTTTGACGATGTTGTGCCGGCAGAAAACCCCATGCCTGCGGCATACGGGATAAGCGGACAAATCTATCGGTTCGCTCTCGAAGAAAACGGCTCCCCCCCACACGCCCTGCTTGACCTGGAAATCAGCCTTTGGCAGGAAAAACCTCGTAGCGTTCTTTTTCGAAAACACTTCCATTATCAGAGCCCTCCCCTCACATCAACTGATCCGAGTGAATTCTGCGCATCAATGGCGAGCCTCGTTTCACAGCTCTCAACGGACCTGAGAAACGACCTGTGTGCGATTACGCAAGACAGCTCGCATCCAGCCGGCCACTGATATGCTCAACCTGCCGCTTGATTTTATTGTCTTGCTCGATCGCCTTCGTGAGATCGTTTATGGCGTACAGCACGGAACTGTGGCTCCGGTTGAATGACTTTCCTATGGATTCGAGCGACTCGGTCGTATAGCGCCGGCATAGATACATTCCGATCTTTCGGGCCACCGCCAACTCTTTTCGTCTTTTCGAAGACTTGAGATCTTCCACAGAGATTTGAAAAGCACTGCAGACTACCTGCTGAATATGGTCGATGGTCAGTTTGGGCAGCCGGTCGAGCATCGTCTCAGTGAGCTCTCGAGCAAGGTCCAGTGTGACCGGAAGGCCTTGAATATTCGACTTGGCGATTATGCCTATCAGGCAGCTTTCCAGTCGCCGAACGTCTCCCATCACCCGCTCGGCCATGTATTGAATCACTTCTGCGGGCAGATTGACGTTTTCCCCCAACGCCTTCTTTCGAAGAATCTCCATTCTGGTCCTGAAGTCAGGAGGTCCGATGGGGGCAACCAGGATACCGGTCAGTCTGGACTGCAACTCGTTGGTAAGTTTCGGAATGTCCTTTGGAAAAGTATTCCCTGTGTATACTATCCTCTTCCCGCGATCCATCAATTCGTCCAGTGTATAAACCAGTTCATTCTGAACTTTTTCCTTGCCGCTCAGAAACTCCACCTTTTCGAACAGCAGCACGTCACACTCGCTGCGAAATTTCGTTTTGAAATTTTCAATCTTCCCGTTCTTCAGTGAATAGATCATCTCGTTCGCGAACTGTTCCGCTGTTACGTAATGAACCCTCAACTCAGGTGCTTTCCGGCAGATATGGCTGCCGATCGCATGTGCGAGGTGGCTTTTCCCCAGCCCCGTCTCGGAGAGAATATAAGCCGAATTGTTGTAAAGCTGCTGGCCGCGCGCAATGCCCCTGGCCGTGGCGAACGCCAGTTGATTTGACGACCCCACCACAAATTGGTCGAAGGTGAATCGGGGATTAAAAACCGGCCCCGACCGCTTGATAAGGTCACTCATTACGACCTGCCTGAGAGCTTCAGCCTGGGGCTCTTGCCCTTCCGGTTCATCCGGATCGGGCTCCCCGCTAAGAATCTGATACTCCACCCGGCGCGCCAGCGGGTAAAACTCCTGCACGGCGCGCAGCAGCTTATTCTCCAGCTTCTCCCTTATCCACTCGATGTGAAACCGGTTCTTGCACCCCAGCTCCACGGTTTCATTTTCCAGCCCCAGAAATTCAATTGATGCAACCCAAAACTCGTACTGCCCCCTTGACAGGCACGCTTTAAGTTTTGCCTTGATTTCCTGCCAGTTCTGCTCCATAAGTTCTTCGCCCGTTCCCCGAAAAGACAAAACAGTCCTGATGCAGGGCGTATGCGCCCCCCGCGCATACGCCCCATTTCGAAAAACCCGTGGTGCTGACATGTAATGGAATAAAAAGAGTTGAACCCCGGAAAGAAGTTACCTTAAACCCCCCAACTGTTGCTGTCAGTTTTAATGGGCCTTGTTCAGTTCGTCAAAGTTGATCTTCCCAGTTTTGAGCGAGAAACACCAAACCGGAGAAGGAGGAAAAATACATCGGGATAAACGGGTGTTAGGCTGCACGAATATCTAAGTCCTTGAAATGAAATGAAAATATGTAAAAAATGTTTCCCCTGTAATATCAACGGCATCCGTCAATCCTATCCGGCTTTCGCAAAATCGGCACAAGTAGGAATCTCCCTTTTTCTATCTTTTTCGCAAGATTTCATTAAATGGTCTCATAAAATCGGACCCATAAATTTGGACTGGCGCCTCAAACCGAGTGTCGGGCAAAGACTTGTTTTGGTCATTCTTGTTACGTCCACTTGACGCATGCTTCAGAGTTTCTCTATAATCAAGCTCAAGAATTAGGTCTGTGTGTCTCAGATTCATCCTGCCCTTTCCGAACCAACCGCGCCGGAGGAATAGCCGTGTCCGGAAAATTCACCAGTTCTTGCCGATTTTTTCCGATTTCGGCGGTTTTTATTCTGATGTTGTTCTCCCCTGGCGGCTTGAGAGCTGCAGAAGCGCCATCGGCTGTGATCCATGATCCGGTAGTTGCCGGGACATGGTACCCTGGAACAGCTTCGGAACTTAGAAAACAGGTCGAAGAGTATTTAAGCCGTGTTCCAGAGCACGGTTCAAAGGGCCAGACAGTGGCAATCATTTCTCCTCATGCCGGATACGTCTACTCGGGCCAGGTTGCCGCACACTCCTTCAAAGCCATCCAGGGACAAAAGTTCGATTCGATCATCGTGATTGGCCCGAGCCACTATGTGCCGTTTGGAGGTGTCGCCACCTACGACTGCGCCGGGTTCCGCACCCCGCTCGGGGTCATTCCCCTGGACAGCGAATTGATTGCCGCCCTCATGAAGCGCGAAGAGCGCATCCGGGACTTGCCGGGCGTTTTCCTGCAGGAACATTCTTTGGAGGCTGAGCTGCCTTTCCTTCAGGTCGTTTTGCCAGGCTTCAAGCTCGTTCCGCTCGTTATGGGAGATTCCGATATTACCACATGCCGATGGCTTGCAGAGGCAATAGTAAAGTGCACAGAAGGCAAATCGGTGCTGATAGTGGCCAGTTCGGACCTTTCCCATTATCACTCCTATGATGTGGCGGCCGAAATGGATCAGCGGCTGCTGCAGAAAATAGGGGCAATGGATATCGAAGGGATTGAGCAGTGCCTGGAGGACCGAAAATGCGAGGCCTGCGGCCAGGGACCGATAATCACGGCGATGCTTGCCGCAAAAAAGCTCGGCGCCGGCCGGTGCGACATTCTGAAATACGCAAACTCGGGGGATGTTACGGGAGAGAAAATGTCTCCCAGGGGTGTGGTTGGGTACGGGGCGGCTTGTATTTGGAGACCTCTGAACTACCGGGACAGGGACGAAGCGGAGAAGAAAAAGGTTGGAATCGACCTTGGCCTGACCAAAGAAGAGCGGGCGGAGCTGCACGCAATTGCCAGAAAAGCCATAGAAACCGGACTCACCTCAGGCGCATCTAGACCGCAGAGCCTGCAGACTGTTTCGCCCAAGTTGAAGGAACCCCGGGGGGCGTTCGTTACTCTGTATAGAAAAGGAGAGCTGCGCGGCTGTATCGGGCAGATAGTCCCTAAAATGCCGCTGGCGGAGGCGGTCGCCGCAATGGCCCAGGAAGCCGCGTTTCGGGACCCGAGGTTTACTTCGGTCCGCTCCGACGAATTGGGCGATTTAAAGATCGAGATTTCAGTGCTCACCCCTTTGAAAAAAATTGACTCCCCCGACAAGATCGAAATCGGCAAGCACGGAATCGTGATAGTCCGGAACGGATCGATGGGCCTTCTGTTACCCCAGGTGGCAACGGAGTACAATTGGGACAGGAACGAATTCCTGGATCATTGCTGTATGAAAGCCGGCCTGCCCAGAGATACCTGGCAGGACAAACAAACCGATATATATATCTTTTCGGCTGATGTTTTTTAGAAATCGATGTGTAATGGTTATGGGGATGCGGAGACAAAATGGATGCAAAAAATAACCCTGCCGGTCTATGCAATTTCGATAGGCGGAGCTTTCTGAACGCTTGTTTCAGTTGTGCCCTGTTGTGCGCAGGGTCGCAGGTCCTTTCATGGAGCGCTCTAGCCTCCAGGTCTGACGCCCAGGAAATCAAGAAGGGGCTGCTCGGCCGGAGGCTCTCACCCTACTTTACTCCGCTTGCCGATAACCGCGTGCGTTGCGAGCTTTGCCCGAGGCAGTGCGAGACCGGTGACGGAGAGCGAGGATATTGCCGGGTCAGGGAAAACAGGGATGGGAAGTATTATTCCCTTGTTTTTGGAAATCCATGCGCCGTGCACATTGACCCGGTGGAAAAGAAGCCCTTTTTCCACGTGCTGCCATCCACCCGGTCGTTTTCCATTGCTACAGCCGGGTGCAACTTCAACTGCAAATTCTGTCAAAATTGGGAAATTTCCCAGGCCAGCCCGGACGACACCCTGAACTACGAGCTGCCTCCCGAGCAGGTGGTCAGCGGCGCCTCCAGTTTTCAATGCGCCTCGATAGCATCCACCTACGTCGAGCCTACCATTTTCATGGAATACATGATTGAGGTCGGAAAGCTTGCCAGGAAAAGCAAAATCCTGAACCTCATGCACTCAAACGGGTACGTAAACCAGAAGCCCCTCGAGGACCTCAGCGGATGCCTCGATGCGGCCTGTATCGATCTGAAGGGTTTTACCGAAACATATTACAGGGAAATTACCGAGGGGACTCTGGGACCCGTGCTGGAGACACTGAAATATCTCAAGGGCCGGGGAATCCACACGGAAATAGTGAATCTGCTGGTTCCCGGCAAAAATGACGATACCGATCAAATCGGGGCGATGAGCAGGTGGATCAGAAATGAACTGGGACCCGATGTGCCTCTCCACTTCAGCAGGTTCTATCCCCTATACAAACTCAAAAGTATCGAACCTACTCCCGTATCTACGCTGGAGGCTGCATGGAAGAAGGCCAAAGACGAAGGCCTCAACTTCGTATACATAGGTAATATTCCCGGCCACCCGGCGGAGAATACAGTCTGCCCAGGGTGCAAAAAGCCGGTAATCACCCGTACGGGATTCAGCGTAACTTCCATCTCTCTCAAAGATGGCAAATGTGCCGGGTGCGGCAGAGAAATACCCGGGATCTGGCGTGCCGCATGATCAGCTTGTCCGGTTTTTCAAGAGTGTGGCGCTGGCCGCCAGGCAGCCAAACCCAAGGGTTAATAGAGTTTTAGGAATTCCAAGCACGGGGAGAAAGAATATAGAGCCTGCCAGCGCCCCCGCTGAGGCCCCGATCAGGTCTGCCGCATAAAGGCCCGCCCCTCGCGCCTTTTCACTGCACCCAACCGCAGCGCAAAACTGTCCGCCCCCAAACATGCCGGCAAAAAAGGCCAGCGCTGAAAACAACAGCAGCATAGCATCATGCCCCAGGTTATCGAGCACCGGACCTCGAAAAACTGAGAACAACAGATAAAGCGCACCCAGGTAAGCAGCAAGACCAATCTGGATCATGAACAGGCGGTGGGCGCCTATGGTTCGCAAACTTCTCACAAGAGCGCTCCCCGCTGCCAGCCCGGCCATGAAAAGTGAAATTATCAGGGCCATCTGCCTGTAAACAGAACCCTCAATTATCTGATAAACAAGCACAAGCACCACTTCGATAACTATGAGGACCGCCCCGCAGACCCCCGTATTGAAAGCAACCACATAACTGGAACCGCCTTTTGCAAGCAGCACTGAAACAAACACGACAAACAGGGCCCCCAGGCCCGCTGGAACCCAAGAAGGTACACCTCCGGAAATAAAACCGAGAAAGCGGCCGACCGCCGGATGTAGCTGAGCCCCCCACAAACCGAGTCCATACAGGTAGCAGACCGGTTCGAAATCTTTGTTTATCTTCGCCGGCGGGCCTGCGTGCATGATTGACTCCATGTAAGCCAGCCGGACGGGGTTAAAAAGATCCAGTAGAAAAAAGTCCTGCACGTACCTGAGGTCAAGACGCCGCGCGCGCATGCGGTCTACCAATACCTGCGGGTCTTTGGCAACTCCTGCGCCATCCTGTGATGCTATGAAACGAACGTTCTCGCCCGGCAGCACCAGAATGTAGCCGAAAACCTCCCGCAGAGTCGCGTAAAGCGATTTCAGCAAAACGGCCTCCTTCGGGCCGACTATGTCCGGCGACGCGGCAACCCCGAAGGAAAAAAGACCCCCCGGATTCATCAGCGATTTCATCCGGGCAAAAAACTCCACTGTGTAAAACCGGTTCATCTCGGCATTTACAGGCTCTCCCGCGCTAAGAAGAATTACATCGTAGCCGATTGCCGCCCCCCTTGTTAAACGCTTGGGATCCATGCGCCAGACGCGCACGCGCCGATCACCCCCCATTTCCACAGGCGATCTGGGCAAAACCGCCGATATAAATGCCGTTGCCTCCGCATCGGGCTGAACGCAGTCAACGCTCTTGATTCCGGGATGGTTCACCACTTCGCCAACCAACTCCGGCGAATAATCCCCGATCACAAGCACCCTTTCCGGATCAGAGTGCTCAAGAAGCGGCAGATAAGCAGCCGGTTCGGCGCTCTGGGGGTCGGGGCTGGAAAAAAGCCACAGTCCGTTTGAAAATAGCGAGAACTGACCTGAATCGAGTAAAAATACCAGGTTGTGGTAAGCAGTGTCCCTGGATTGCAAGAAGCTTTTTCCCCACTGCATGCGACGTGTCAGCAGGTCCACCCGGTCCGAATAACTAAACGAAATACAAGCCATAATGAGGATTGCTGCAGCCAAGAGCGAGCAGGGAAGCTTCCCGGGGTATTTCAACCCTGCGCCACACACCATGGCGCCGGCAAGCAGAAAGACAATGAGCAAAAGACTCCCGGCAAAGGAAGGGTAGAGAGGCAGGAGGATAAAATAGAACACCAGTCCGCCCGCACCCGCCCCAAGCGATTCAGCAAGGTATACTGAAATCGAACTTTCCTCGCCTTTTTCGCCGGCACAAAAGAGTTCCCAGGCCAGGGCAAACAGACCGCCAGACAAAAAGCAGATGGGGGCCGCCGCGCAGAACCCTATTGTCAGCATCATACCCGGTGAAAGCAACTCTCCTGGCGGGATAGACCAGAATGCCCTTGCAGCGCGAACCCAGACGATTGTCGCTGGAAGAGCAGCGCAGAAGACTGCGAAACCTGCAAGCAGAACTCTGAAGTCTGGTGGTTTTTTCGTACAGACGCGTCCGGTCAGCCCGCTTCCGGCCGCTGTACACAGAAGCCAGCACGCCAAGATAAGCCCGGTTGAAAGCTCGTTGCCGTAGAAAATTACGAGCAATTCGCGAATCACCAGTATCTGCCCGATGGAGGCGGCAAAACCGGCCATAAAGATCAGCACAGCTATCCGGACTGCCATACCCGAGTAAGGCCTTTTCCCGTGTTGTCTTAGAAGGCGCAAGGCACTCGCAGGCAGTTGTTATCACAAAACCTTTGATTTGAGCACTATTTTAGTGCAAGCAGGTTTCAATTCCTGATTGTTCGCGAGCGGTCAGGCAGCATTTTTTCAAAACCGATCATCACCAAAAAACCGGCCAGAAACAGGGCGCAAATCCCCTGGATGGGATGTTCGGCAATCTGATGAAAACCGACGCCTCCAATCACAAATCCCGAAACGATCTGAATTATACCGTTCATGGAAGTCCTCCTGCGCCCGGAATGAGGAGCAAATTTTGTTCCAATCATGGCAGCGGCCAGAATTTTATGACAGACCTTCCATGGTGTTCTTCACCAAGTGCCCAAAAATGTTGAGATAATACACCGGAGATTTACCTTGTGATCAAACCAGGCGCCGGCCTTTCTTACTCTGTAAATTCTTAATAATTAATTCTCTACATCCCAAACTTTGACGATATTTCGTAAAATTCTCGAAAGAAAATGAAAAAATCACACTCAACCGTCGAATCACTTAACAGAATTGGAGGCTGAGGGTTTGTACCAAAACCAATCGGTCGTTTACTTTCTGACTAATGCGTCATCTGCTTTATGTTGAGTGGTCGCGGGAGCCACGAGCGTCCGGACAAAGCGGTGTATCTGAAGAAGGGATTCTTCGGCAAGAAAATCGAGATGCTCCCGTTTTCAAAGAAGAGACATGAGGAATTTTAGCGCGGAGACTTACTCTGACGTGCGAAGGGTGAAGTTAGAAGGGTGAAATTTTCACTTTTCACTCTCTTCCTGAGCAGTTACTCAGGCATATAAGGCAAATCGTCCAACGAGGGCTGCAGGTCATTAACTATCGCTTCGAGTATTCCCTGAAGATCTTCTTCGGGGCAAATCCTTATCTCTCCAGTTTGCCTGATCTTAATTTCGAGGTCTCCGGTCCTTTGGAGCTTACCGCTGACCACTATTCTTACCGGGATTCCTATCAGGTCGGCGTCTTTGAGCTTTACGCCCGCCGATTCGTCGCGATCGTCGTAGAGGACCTCGTAAGAGGCGCTGAGCTTAGAGTATATCCGTTCGGCCATTTCCACAATCTCGGGCTTTTTGCCAAGCTGAGATATAACGATGTGGAAGGGAGCGGCCGTGTAGGGGAATTGTATCCCGGAATCATCGTGCCATCTTTCGATCACCGACGCCATTAGCCGTTCCACCCCTATGCCGTAGCAGCCCATCACAACCAGGTTCGGCTCTCCGGAGCTGTCCAGGTAGGTTACGTCCATTGAATCAGGGGCCGTGTATTTGGTCCCGAGCTTGAAAGTGTGCCCCAGTTCGATCCCGCGCCGTATCTCCAGATGAGCTGTTCCGCACGCTGCGCACTGATCGCCTTCGCGCACTTCAGCAATATCTGCGGCCTCTGTCCATTCGAAGTCCCGGCCGGCAAGCACGTTTGTAAAGTGCATATCCGGCTCGTTAGCGCCGGCGATATAGAGAGTCCCCTCAGTTATCGAGGTGTCCAGCACGGTTCGGATGCCTTTCACGCCTACCGGCGCCAGAAACCCGCCATAAAGCCCCTTTTCCGACAGTATCTTCTCCGGTGCATATTCCAGATGAATGGCCTTGAGATGGTTGGCAAGCTTTGTGGCCGATACGTTGAAGTCTCCCCTAACCACCGCCAGCACGAGGTCTGTGTCGGCAACATAGGCTACGGTCTTCAAAAAATGCTCTTCGCCGGCGTTGAAAAACCGCATCAGGTCGGCAATCGTTTTCACGTCGGGCGTATGGACCTTATGCATGTGGGGCGGCGTATCGACGTGCTGAGTTCGTACCGGTTTGATCCCCACCGCTTTTTCAGTGTTAGCCCTGTATCCGCAGCCTGGACACACGACAAAGCGGTCTTCGCCGGCCGGAGATTCAAGCATGAACTCATGTGAGCCGGTCCCGCCCATGATCCCCGAATCGGCCTCTATGGGCACCGAATTCAGTCCGCAACGGGCGAATATCCGCAGATAGGCGTTAAATATCTTTGGGTAGTAGATGTCCAGATCCTCAAAGTTGCGGTGAAAGCTGTAGGCGTCTTTCATGAAGAATTCGCGAACTCGCAGCAGACCGGCGCGCGGCCGGGCTTCGTCGCGAACCTTCGTCTGAATCTGATAGAGCATCACAGGAAGATCACGGTAAGAGCGCACGAACTGCTTTGCTATGTCGGTTACAACTTCCTCGTGAGTCATTGCAAGGACAAATTCGCGGTCCCTGCGGTCTTTGAACCGGATCAGTTCCTCGCCTATATCGAAATAACGGCCCGTTCTCTTCCAAAGCTCCGCCGGATTCATGACAGGCATGGTGAGTTCCAGACCTCCGATCGCATCGAGTTCTTCGCGAAGGATCTGCCTGATTTTTTTTATTACACGATGTCCGAGCGGCAGGAGCGCATAAAGCCCTGCGGCTACTGGATATATGAAGGAGCCACGCAGAAGCAATACATGGGAAGGAGTTTCCGCCTCCTTGGGAGCTTCGAAAAGGGTATGAATGAAGGCTTGCGAATAGCGCATCTTTCCACCTCGTTGTGCTTGGCGTCCACCTGCAGTCACTGTCTCAACGCTCCGCGAGATGTGGATACTAGCATTTATCCATTTGGAGTCTCAACCCCAAATAATGCGCAAAGCTCGGGACAAGCCCCCGTGAGACTCTCCCGGTCCTGACCGGGTAAACACTTGTCTTGGGGTAAAAGAATCCTCGACAGTCTTGCAGAGCACCACGCGAATTTTTGCCATCTTGTTTATCTGCCGGAAGTGATTATTTACACACAATTTGATGTTCGAATGTGCTAAACATGCCGGCTGAATTTTGACCCATTATTTAACGGGAGGGTGCTGTGACTGGGAGCGGCGACAAGGATTTCCTTGATGAACTGAAGGCCATGAAAGAACGGATGGAAGATTTGTTCATGAGTAGTTTCGAACCTGGAACCGGCGGCAAAGGCAAACGCAGCGAGCCTGGTGATTGGGTCCCCATGAGCGACATTGTGGATTCCGGAAAAGAGTTGATCTACTCGATAGACTTGCCCGGAGTTATGGAACATGACATCCAGGTTGAGTGCAAGGCCGACCGGCTGTGGGTTTCGGGGCTGAGGAAGATTGACTTGCCCAAAGGGGAAGCTTTTCGAGTCGAGAGGCCAAGAGGAGCATTTTCGCGGGTTTTCAAATTTCCCTGCCCGGTGGATGAAGACGGGATCCAGGCCGAGTTCAAAAAAGGTGTGCTCACGATTAGCGTCCCCAAGAGTTCCCCCGAATGCCGCACGCATAGAATCGAAGTAAGAGATGTTGAATAAAGTCCAAAATCCGTCTTCTGCCGTTTTATGGAGTTTTCGCAGGTGAGAATTCTTCCCTGGAAATCTTCTTTTTTTTGACACCGGCGTGAAATTTCGTTACAGGTATAGGGAAGTATCCGGCTTCCTAAATCCAACCGGGCTATCATCTCTCCGATCTTTTAGGGCTTGTCCGTAAATAAGCCTCTTAGGGATTGCGCCGGATTTTGCGACTGATTTGGTCGCGAAGATTGAGCAAAACCGCAGGCGTAGTTGGGCTACGCCGAGGATTTTGCGATTGAGGAGCGGCCAAAGCTGCCCAAAAGCCGGATGCGAGCGCAAAGGTTTTATTTACGGACAAGCCCTTAATCGGAAAACTTGTAAGGATATCCTTGGCGCCTGGACCGGGTGATCGGCGGGCAATGCTGCTTGAGGGAAAGAAATCGATATGGCGAACGTAATTATAGTGGGCACTCAGTGGGGCGATGAGGGAAAAGGAAAGGTTGTAGATCTGCTTTCGGAGCAGGCAGATTTCATTGTACGGTTCCAGGGCGGAAACAATGCCGGGCACACGCTTGTAGTAAACGGCAAGAAGCATATCTTCCACCTGATCCCCTCCGGAATTCTTCATCAGGACAAGAAGTGCATGATTGGAAACGGAGTGGTGCTCGATCCAGGCGTGCTGATAGAAGAAATGGACCGCCTCGGGGAGGCGGGCTTGCGTGTAACGCCCGACAATCTGCTGATAAGCCTTTACACCCATGTCATCATGCCCTATCACCGTGCGCTCGATCTGGCCCGCGAAAACAGGAAGGGCAGGACAGCGATTGGCACTACCGGCCGGGGGATAGGCCCATGCTACGAAGACAAGGTGGGCCGGGGAGGCATTCGTGTTCACGATCTTCTGGACAGCGCAGCTTTTTCGGAAAAGCTGGCGCGAAACCTCGAGGAGAAGAATTTTATCCTCCGGAATTTTTTTCAACACGAGGCCCTGGACCCTGCTGAGATCATGGATGAATACCTTGCCTACGGGGAACGGCTAAGACCTTTTGCAGGAAACGTATCGCTACAGCTTCAGGAGGCGGACGCCCAAGGCCGCAACATTCTTTTCGAGGGAGCTCAGGGCACTCAGCTCGACATCGATCACGGGACCTACCCTTACGTGACATCGTCTAATACGGTCGCCGGTAACGCCTGCTGCGGGGCGGGAATCGGGCCCACACGGATAGACAGTGTGCTCGGCGTCGTCAAAGCCTACACAACACGAGTGGGCGGCGGGCCGTTTCCATCCGAACTCCTCGGTGAAACCGGAGAGCACATCCGCAAAGTCGGAGGGGAATTCGGCGCCACCACCGGGCGGCCGCGCCGCTGCGGCTGGCTTGACATGGTGGTCGTAAACAGCGCTGTCAGGCTGAATGGCCTGTGCGGTTTGGTAATCACCAAGCTGGACGTTCTTACCGGGATCCCCGTGCTAAAAATAGGAGTTTCCTACAACTGCCGGGGCAGCAGGCTCGACATCGTTCCTGCCGAACTTGACGCCCTGGAGGCATGTGAGCCTGTTTTGGAAGAATTTCCCGGATGGGATGAAGACATCGAAAAAGTACGCACGTGGGTCGATCTTCCTAAGAACGCCAAGAAATACCTGGAGGCGATTGAGCAAATTTCAGGGGTCCCCATCCGGATAATATCCATCGGCCCCAGCCGCGACGCAACGATTATTCTCAAAGACCCCTTCAATGACAAGGCGGCGCAACAATTGCTCTCAGGCAACATTTATGATGGTTGACCTGGATAATGAATGCTGCATCGGGTGCGGCGCATGCGCCGAGCTATGCCCGGAAGTCTTCGAAATGGACGACAGGACCGGCAATGCCCGCATCATCATATTCGAAGTCACAGATAGAAGCTGCATCGAGGAAGCCATAACGACCTGCCCGGCAGAGTGCATATCCTGGAAGGACTAGACCTCTATCCTTGCCCGCTCCATCGTTTGTTCCAGCCATCCCTGCGGACAGTCCGTTCGTGGTCTGAATAACTCGTTCCGAATTACTGTCTCTCCGGCAGGTCTTTGGACGACTCTTCGAGTTCGCATCAGGCAGGCAATGAGTGTTCATACGAAAAGGTTACGTCTTCAACGCAATTCGGTATCCGAAAGGTTGCATCGCAGGAATTGGGTTCCGGGAGTTCAAGCCTTCCCTGTGCTCAGATTTACATTTTCAAGAATAATTGACCTTAACACAACTGTCACATTTGCGTAACAATAGGTGCATTAAGATGTGATAGATCGTTTCTATAATCGGAGGAAATGATATATTCTGCCTATCGGGACACCCTCAGCGAGGAAAACATGAACCCGTCGAAGATTCTTGTTGTGGAAGACGATCATGATATCGCCCAGCTTCTGGCCATCACAATGAAAAAGGCCGGATTCGAGGTTGCGGTATCTGGAAACGGCCACGAAGCGGTCAACCTCATTCGCGCACATCCGCCCGATCTTCTTATTCTGGACCTGATGATTCCGGGAATCGACGGTTTCGAGGTCTGCAAGGAAATCAAGCGCGAGCCCAAGACGGCCTCCGTGCCGATCCTGATCTTGACCGCGCGCGGGGAGGAAATCGATCGCGTTATCGGCCTTGAGTTGGGGGCCGATGATTACGTGGTAAAACCTTTCAGCCCCAGGGAACTCCTTCTGCGGGTGCGAGCGATTCTACGCCGCGCAGGAAATGAGTATCATCCCAAGGCGGTCTTCCAGAAATCGGGGCTGGAAATAGACTTCGAAGGCCATCGCGTCAGCATGGAAGGGCAGGAGATCGTCCTCACTGCCACGGAGTTCAAATTGCTCTCCGAACTGACAAACAGCCAGGGAAAGGTCCTGAACCGCGAACAACTGCTTGACAGGGTGTGGGGATATCATTTCGAAGGATATGCCCGCACCGTGGACACCCACATTCGCCGGCTCAGACAAAAGCTGCTCTCATGCGCGGACTGGATCGAGACAGTCCGGGGCGTCGGATACCGGTTTCGAGGTTGATATGCGTCTGAAATTCAGACTTAGGGTCCGCCTGCTGCTCCTGTTATGGGTGATTTTTTTCCTGGCCCTTTTCCTGCCCTCACTCTACTACAACAAATATCTGAAAGATGAAATCCTGTCGGAAACCGAGGCCAGGGCTTCAAGAGAACTCACCCTAATAAAAAATCTTATGGCGCGGGAAGATTTTCATGGCCCCGAGCACTTACACACCTGGCTCCGCAAGGTCTCCGATCCCTTGAACGTGCGCATTACCTACGTGGCCGAAGGGGGCCGGGTTATCGCCGATACGGGCGTGCCTTTCGACCAGGCCTCCAACCTTGAAAACCTCGCGAAACGCCCGGAAATCGCTGAAGCATACAACCAGCCTACTGGGTCAAGCTTAAGGTACAGCGATGAACTGAACACCGACCTGCTCTTCGTTGCACAAAGAATCGAGGGCCGGGGAACTATTCCCGGCGGCGCTCTGCGAGTGGCCGTTCCTTTATCCGGCATATTTTATTCGCTGAGCAACGTTGCTATCGTCCAACACCTGATAATCCTCACCGGCTTCATAGCCTTTGCGTTAATAAGCTTTGGCCTCATGGTGAGCGCAAGCCGTTCGGTCAGCCTGCTTTCGAGCGCAGCCGATTCAATTGGGCATGGGGACGTGAAGGTCCTGCCGCAGTTTCACCACGGCCATTACTTTTATCCCCTCGCAAAATCGATCAGAGAAAACGCCGAGCGCGTTGAATCCTACATTCAAACGATCACGGAGCAAAAATCCCAGTTAGAGAGCATTTTGGACGGTATCGAGGAAGGTATCCTGCTGCTCAATTCCGCAGGCAGGATCGATTCATCGAACCGCGCAGCCAGGAGCATGTTCTCCTCTATTCCTGAACTCAAAGGCCGCAGGCCCCTCGAGGTGATACGAAGCCCTGAACTACAGGCGGCCTGTAACCGGATACTTGAAAACGAAATCCATTCCTTTCACAGCGAGGTCGCCTTTGGGGTCGATCGGTTCTACCACGTTCATATAGTCCGCATAGAGCAGTCGAAGGGCCAATTCGGGGCTATCATAGCCCTCCACGATATCTCGGAGTTGAAAAGGCTCGAAACAGTACGGCGCGATTTTGTCGCCAATGCCTCCCATGAACTGCGCACGCCGCTGACTTCCATCAAAGGTTATACGGAAGTCCTCATGTCGGAGGACGATCCGGAGGTACGCAGTCCGTGCCTCGAGGTCATTTTCAAAAACGCGAATCACATGATCAAAATCGTAAATGACCTTCTCCAGCTTGCAAAAGTGGAAGACTACAATACCATTATGGACATCCGGCCGGTTAAGGTCGATGAGGTGCTGATCGAAGCATGGAAAGCGTGTGCGCCCGCTGCTGAACAAAGAAGCGTATCTCTTCAGAACGACCTCTCACCGGATGTACCAAGGGTGCAGGCCGATTTCGATCAACTGGTCCAGGTCTTTCGCAACCTGCTGGAAAATGCCGTGAAGTACAGTCCGCCCGGAGCAAAGGTGGAGGTTTTCTCACTGGCGCAAAACGGTAAAGTAACAATTGGGGTGAGCGATAGTGGGCCGGGAATCCCCAGGAAGGACCAGCAGAGGATATTCGAACGATTCTTCCGCGTTGAACGGTACCGGGGCAAAGAGACGGGAAGCACTGGGCTGGGGCTGGCGATTTGCAGGCATATTGTAAGGATTCATGGAGGCTCAATCTGGGTTGAAAGCCCCCGAAAGGACATCTCTTCAGGATCGACCTTTTTTTTCACTCTGCCATCGGCGGAGCGTGAAGACACCGTGAGCTAGTTGTCTGCCTGCTCAGCAGTAGTCGGCATTTAGAACGCCCTTTTCCAGATGGCACATTCGCCCGGCGGTTTCTGCCGCCTTGGGGTCATGGGTTACCATGATGATGGTTTTCCCGAACTCTGCATTTAGCTGTCCGAGCATGCCGAGCACTTCCCTGGCAGAGTTTTTGTCCAAGTCTCCCGTCGGTTCGTCGGCAACGATGAGTGAAGGATCGGTCACTATAGCGCGGGCTATTGCAACCCGCTGCTGCTCGCCTCCGGACAGCTCTCCGGGGTGATGGCGAAAGCGGCCGGCGAGTCCGACAAGCTCGAGGGCGGTCACTGCGTGTTCCCTGCGCTCTTTTCTGGAAAGCCGACGGAGCTGGAGCGGCAGTTCGACGTTTTCCAGTGCGCTCAGCACGGGAAGAAGATTATAGAACTGGAAGATAAACCCTACGTTAAGGGCCCTCCACCGCGCGAGGTCGGTTTCTGAGAGTTCGCAGATCGGAACGCCTGCTACGATCAGTTTGCCCGAATCAGCACGGTCCAAACCGGCAATGAGGTTAAGAAGGGTCGTCTTGCCCGAACCGGACGGGCCCATGAGGGCGACGAACTCACCCTGGCGAATCTTCAGGTCGATCCCGTAGAGGACCGGCACCTTCCGGGCTCCCCGTGAGTAGCTTTTGTAAATCTGTTCCGCTATAACTGTGTGCTTGTCTGAGCCGTTGTCCACGTTCGAAAGCACCTGCAAAATCTACTCTGAAATCTCCACCCTGTCGCCGGGCTTCAGGCGGGTGGGCGGTTTGATGACTATTCTATCGCCGTGTTTTACCGACGGTCCCGGCGTAAGATTGTCCGCAAAGAATTCGGGGCCGATCATCAGGTAGTCCCCTAGAAATTGGGGGTCCTTTATGGGGACCCATTCGGCCTGCCCTTTTTCAACCCGGAAAATACCCTGTCCGCCTCTTTGCGACACTAGAGCGTCGCGGTGTACGCCCAGCACGGGCTTGTTCTCGTCCGGGCCCAGAGACCGGGAGAGAAAGGCGGCCCTGGCGCTCATCTCCGGAAGGATGCGCGGGTCAAGTTCTTCAAAACGCACCTTGACCATAACGGTTCCACGAGCTCGGTCGGCTGTCGGTACGATCATGTGCACCCGCCCGGCAAAACGGGCCTGTGGAATGGCGTCCAACTGAATTTCGCATGGTTGGCCGGTTTGCACCATGCTCAGAAATGATTCGCCAACGTCGGCCTGTACCATGAGAGAGGAAAGGTCGGCCATCGAAACCACGGCGGCCTTGGCGTTTGTGGCCGAACCAAAAGGGGCTACGACTTCCCCTACGTCGGCATCTTTTGTCAGGACAACGCCATCGAAGGGAGCACGAATAATCGTATATTCTATCAGGACGCTTTCCCGCTGGACTGAAGCCTGTAAGGCCTTGATGTTCGCCTTGGCAGAATCTATAGCTGTTTTTGCTTTCAAGAATCTATCCTGCGCGTTTTCCAGATCGACCTGTGCAGCGGCCTTTTTCCCCAGTAGTTCCTTGAGCCGCCTGAAATTGGCTTCAGCGGTCCAGAGTTCAGTCTCCGCGCGTGTCAGATCAAACTTCGCCACTACGAGCTGCGCCTCGGCCTGCGCTTTTTCCGCTTTAAGATCGTCGCTGTCCAACCTTGCGATCACGTCCCCTTCCTTTACGACGCTGCCTTCCTGGACCCCCAGATAGACTATCCGGCCGGTCCCCTTGGATGCGACCGAGGCTTTCCGCTGGGCGACCACATAGCCGCTCGCATTGAATTGGGTTATTACCTGCGATGGATAAACCCAGTCGGCGCCGGCCGTACGAACATTGGTCGCCGAAGTAAGAAGGCCCGCTTGAAACAGATACAACACAACGCCTGCTGCTAACGCGGCAATGATGATCCACAAGGTCCCAAGCTTCCTGCGGGCAACCGAAAATTGCTCGGAGTCAGCAATTTTGAGGCCGGAAATTTTCTGGGCGTCCATTTTCACCACCAAAAAAAGTCTTCCATTCCAGAGGCCATTCCGCCAAAGAGATTAAATATCTCAACACAATTGTCTGCGCGATAGACACTGGAGGGTGCATTATCGACCTGCAGCCGGTTTAAATCAACCAATTCCCGGCTGGCGGCCCCGCGCCTTGGCGGTCGCCGCTCAGGTCCTTTTATCATTTGTTTGCCTCGATGCAAATAGAAGCATGTGGTCCCTGAACTGTCCAAACCAGGGCGAGCGCCCGATCCCCGATAGCCGTGACAAACTGTCTTTAAACATCACTTCGGCCTCTTCCTGGGTTAGGCCTTCACTCACCTGGTAATCGTAGGCTATGGAAACCGGATCTCTTTGAGGCCGGTCTATTATACGCTTAACCCCATAGCGTTCAGGGTTGAGAAAGACGTCCGAGCCCTCGAGCAAAATGAACCGGGAACGCGAAAGGGCATGAACCGACTCTTTGCATGACTCCAGCAAATCGAGAGTGCCCTGCCATTCAGCCCTGGTTTCGGTCGGAAAGCCGAATATTGAAAACACCAGGTTCCATACGCCTGCTTCCCTCGCGGAGTTGAGAATGGCGGGAATCTTTTGCGCGCTTGTCCCCTTGCGCATGAGGTCCAGCACACGCTGGCTTGCCGATTCAAGGCCCCACATCAGCAGGCGCAGGCCGGCCCGGTGAGCTTTTTGGAGCCCTCCGGGCGAAAAGCCCGACGGCCTGGCGTAAGCTGAAAAATACACCCGAGCGGTTCTTCGGATAAGATTCGCAGCAATCCGGTCCATACGGCGCGGGTGGATCATCTCGTCAACCAGGCAGAAATGCCTGACGCCATACTTTTCCTGGAGCGCGGAAAGCCTCTCCGACGTGTGGGCCGCATCTTCTTCACGGTAGTCGATATAGGTCTTTTGATGAGTACAAAATGCGCAGCGCCTCCAGGAGCAGCCGCGTGAAGCCATATATGGCAAGACAGGCATCGGCGCGTGATAGTGGTCTAAAGGAAAATCCGAAAACTCCGGGGCAGGCAGACTATTAAAGTCGAACACGGCCTCTGCCGGGTTTTTCACTTCTTTGCCGTCTTCCATATGAAGAAGGCCCGGTACTTGGCAAAGCCGGCGACAGGCCGATCCGGACTCATCCTTCCCGCTGCCTGCGGCCAAAACTTTCGCCAGGGATTCCAGCCCCCTCTCCCCCTCCCCCACAATGAGGTAGTCGATAAGCTTGCCGGTGTCCACTTCCCTTAGCTCACCGCCCGTATAGACAGGCAGAGATCCTGAGAGCAGCCGCCCCGGATCGGGCATAACGGAAAAGGTAGCCCCGCCGAAGACGATTTTCACTCCAATGGTGCGCGCCGATTTTGCGGGGTTGGGCGGGTGGGCTGCGCAATCCGGCCGCGGCGGCTCGCCGCTCGATTTGAAAAGCTTTGCTAGCGCCAGCGCAAAAAAAAGCTGCTGGCTGAAAAGGATTGAAAACCCTATAAGGTCAGGTCTAAAAGCTTTCAGCGGCTCGATCAGCTCCTCGAAAAACCTGTTTACCAGCGGCGGGTTCGCCAACCCGATAAGAATCTTCCTTGCAAAATTATCGAAAAGCCCGTTGAGAACCGAACTAAAGCCTGCATAAATCCTTGCCTGTTCGTTGTATAAGGCCAGATCGAAAAACCTGTGAACGCCCTGCTTGCCGCAAAAAAAAGTCTTGCCTCCGCCGCCTTTTGGGCAGTCGTTTCGAAGTCCATATTCTGGATGCGCATCCGCAGCCGCCCATCGCTGAGCCAGTGGAACGCCTGCTCGAAATAGGCCAGATTTAGATCGAAATTTCGCACCTCAACATTTGCTGATGTTTCAAGATAGGCTTTGAGATCTGCGATCCCAAGAGGCGGGCTTGTCGGCGGCATGGCCGGTGGAAATATCAGAGCTATTCGCATAGCCTTGCGAGGTTGATCGACCGTCATACTATCCCTGAAATAAACTCATGTGCAGTCAATATACGGTATTAATACAAAAAAAGCTCTATTTTGCTTATCCGCCGCCGGCTCAAAAATTACGCGAACGCTTTTTAGGCAATGTTGACACGACTAATCAGCAGTCTTACCTTGTGGCTGCTAACCATTTTGCTCAATAATCAACAGGAGGTTGAATATGGCCGTTTTCAGGTACCCAAACTGGCGCTGGCCTGATGTCTCCAACGCTCTGGAAGACGTTGAGAGAGCTCGCAGACACATGGACCGGCTTCTCTCTGTTTTTACCGGAGGCGCTTCCAGCCCGGCATCTTCGGGCGTTTTCCCGCCCCTTATCGTAGCCGAGGACGGAGACACAATTTACGTTGAAGCTGAAATCACGGGCATCAAAGCTGAAGACCTGGACATCTCGGTCGTTGGCAGGACCCTCACCTTGAGTGGCGAACGCAAGCCCGAAGAGACCCAGGACGTCTGTTACCACCGCAGGGAACGTAAGTGGGGCAGTTTCCGCAAGGCGCTCAATCTGCCGGATGACGTGAATCCGGATGCTATTCAGGCCGAATGCAAAAATGGCATGCTGAAGCTCGTTTTGCCCAAGTCCGAGCACGCTAAGCCCCGTAAGATAACAATCAAAAGCGAATAGGAAACAGTTGGAAGAGGAGGTTTATATGGCTGACACGGATCTGCAGATAGAGGAAAAAAAGGAGGCCCAGGCGACCGGAGAAAGCACTCGCAACGTCCCCGTTTTTATCCCGGCCGTAGACATATATGAATCGGAAAATGCCCTGACACTGGTTGCCGACATGCCGGGCGTCCCGCTCGACAGCGTCAACATAGACCTGGATTCCGACCAGCTCACAATCCGGGGAAAAGTGCCTCAGCAGGAGGAGAAGGGCAAGGTGATCTTAAAGGAGTATACGTTCGGCGATTACTACAGACAGTTTACTCTGTCCAGCGACATTGACCGTGAGAAGATTCAGGCATCGATGAAAGACGGCGTGCTTAAGCTGGTGATGCCAAAGGCTGAGGCTGCGAAGCCCAGAAAAATAACCGTAAAGTCTTCATGAGAGCGGATAAGCCTTACCAAAAGCCAAACTCAGCCCAACTCTTTCCCCCTGGCCCCTGGGACCGGGGGGAAAGAAAAAAATCTACCGAGAAACTGTCCCAGGGTGCTTGATATTAGATAAAAACCATCGTAGGAGGGATCAAACACCCAGAACGGCAACAATCTTTTCCTTTAACATTTTTTTGTCATCGTCGGACAGAATGGGGCCAGGCGGCGCCTTTTCGTGAAGACGTCCCTCGATTCTTTGGGCTAGGTGCAACAGGATCTCACCAGGCTCGGTCTGTGGTTTGTCCTCTATGACGGGGGTGAGCGGAGCAGGGATTTCCTGGCTCACCTCGCCCGGCACCTCTTCTATTGCCTCTGCTTTGAAACTATCCCGTTCGGACACTTCTTCTATTGGTGGCAAGGCAGGCTCGAGGCGGTCGATCTCAAGGGATGGGGCGACCTCTGCCTCGGCGGAACCGAGGGCAATGAACGCCTCGTAAATCCTCGCATATTCGCCGGCGCTTTTTGTATTGTCCGAAAATGCGGCGAACTTCGAAAGCAGTTTGAAGGCTATGACATTTTTGCGAATATCCTCGACCGCAGCGAGCAGAATCCGTTCGGATTCATGGACATCGCCCATTTCCATTAGCGCCCGCCCGAGCAGCACCCGAGACCCCAGGTGATCGGGATGAAAAATCAGGCCCTTTCTGCAGACCTCAGCGGCTTCCTCCCATTGGCCGTCGGCCCACAATAGTTCCGCCAGGGAGGCGAAGACCCGCGATCTTCGATCCTCTTTCAACATTTGCCTATAAGTTTTGATGTTATCAGCCGAATCTGCCACTTTACCCTCCGTAAAAAAACCAGACATGCGGACGTCAGCACGGTTGATTATCTCAGCAATCTAACTGGAAAACAATCGTTACGGACGACAGATTTCGGAAATAGAAGCCGGCGACAAATCTTTCCTCCACCAGGTACCCTCATCCCTACCCAGAGACTTCCGTCATCAGGCTTCGGATATCCGATTTTCGACTTCCGCCCTCAGTCTGTTTGCTTCGAGGTGGGCAAGCCTCAGTGGTTCGGGTATCCGGTAGCGTCGAAGACAGCGCGATATGAGCCACTCTGAAGATGCAATGTCCGATAGGTGGCCTGGAGAGATATAGATGGGCTTTACGCCGTCCCTGGAGCAAAAGACGCTTCCGACCTGTTCCCCTTTGACGAGGAGCGGTTTGCTCGATCCTTTTCTCAGGGTCAGGCTTTCGTGGACCCCGCAGAGCCTGCTCTTGGCGCACCCTACAGTGGGTATTCCAAGGCAAAGTCCAAGATGCGCGGCAAACCCCAGCTTTCTGGGGTGCGCGATTCCCTGCCCGTCACAGAGAAGGACATCGGGCTTTTGCCTGATTGTCCGATATGCCTGGATAAGGGGCGGGACTTCCCGAAATGAGAGCAGACCCGGCACATAAGGGAAACCCACCCTGCATGCATGATGCACGGACTCGACCAAATCGAGGCCGGGCCAACTCAATGAGACAATGACGGCAAAAAGCAGGCCTGTATGCCTGCAATAGGATATATCTGCGGCCCCGATGATTTTTAAATGCGGTGGGAAGATGCTGTATCCGTACCTGCGCAGCCAGCGTCTTCTGGAGTGCTATGGCTTCTTTAACCGAGAGTGTCCAGCTATGCGGTTCCAAACCCAAACCTGATGAGCAGCACTTAGGACAGAGGGCAATGGACGAAGAACTGATTTCAGTACTCCCTCTTCCGCTTCCCGCTGCCCGCTCCTCGCTGTTTCTAACTGCACCTCGAAAATCCGCACGACCGGCAGACGATGCATCCGCCCTCGTGTTCCACCGCGCCGCCGCAGTCCGGGCAAGCGCCCATCTGGTCGGCCAAGCCGGTGTCTATGTTTGCATGGGCGTATTGTTTGAGTACTTTGGCTATGCCGTCCGAGCAGGAAACGACCTGCTCGCCGTTTCTCCAGGTCGGCGATGGGCACCGGATCCCTACAAGCTGCTTTATTACCGACTCTACCTTGACGCCCGAGCGCAGGGCAAGAGATATAAGTCTGCTTGTCGCCTCGATCTGGGAGTAAGCGCAGCCCCCCGCCTTGCCCATCTGAGCGAAAACCTCGCAAAATCCGTATTCGTCCGAGTTGATGGTCACGTAAAGCTTCCCGCAGCCCGTGTTTACGCGCTCAGTAATGCCCTTGGTCACATCCGGGCGCGGGCGCGGCTCAACCTGCGGGTATTGGGGCTTGCGCTGGATATTGAGCACCTGCGCCTCGCGGCTGCCGTCGCGGTAGATTGTCAGTCCCTTGCAGCCGAGCTCGAACGCTGAAATATAGGCCTGGTATACCTCTTCAGGGGAGGCGGAAAACGGGAAATTGATGGTTTTGCTCACAGCATTGTCGGTATGTTTCTGGAATGCCGCCTGGATGCTGATATGCCAGGATGGTTCCACGTCGTGGGACACCACGAACACACGCCGCACATCCTCCGGAATTTCGGCAAAATCCTTGATACTGCCCTTTTGGGCTATCCGCTTCATAAGCTCTTCGGAATAAAATCCGCGCTCCTGAGCGATTTTCCGGAATAAAGGATGCGTTTCCACCAGTTCTTCGCCATCCAGCACCTTGCGCACGAAACTGATCGCAAAAATCGGTTCGATTCCGCTCGAGCACCCCGCGATGATGCTGATGGTCCCGGTGGGCGCTATTGTCGTCGTCGTGGCGTGCCTCATGAAGGGAGTCTCGAGTGAGTCGTAAACTGAATCAGCATAGTTGGGGAAATTGCCCCGAATCTTACCCATAGAAGCGGATGCGGCCTTGGATTCCTTCTGGATAAAGCCCATCAGCGCTTCGGCGGTCTCAACCGCCTCCTTGGAATTGTAAGGTATGCCCAGGGCTATAAGAAGGTCTGCAAACCCCATGACGCCAAGCCCTATCTTGCGGTTTGCCCTCGTGAGGTCCTCGATTTTTGCAAGCGGGTACTTGTTGGCCTCGATGACGTTATCCAGAAAATGGACCACGCCCCACACAACGGTCCGAAGGCGCTCGTAATCAATATGTCCGTCGGCGTACATGTTGGCCAGGTTGATCGAGCCGAGATTGCAGGACTCATAAGGAAGCAGAGGCTGTTCACCGCAGGGATTGGTGCTCTCGATCGGGCCGATCTTAGGCGTGGGATTGTCCCGGTTCATGGCGTCAATAAAGATGATCCCGGGTTCGCCGTTTTTCCAGGCAGACTGAACTATTTTATCGAAAACATCGCGCGCGGACAGCTTTTCGACTTCCTCGCCCGTGCGGGGATTGACCAGGGGGTAATCCGAACCTGTTTCGACTGCGTGCATGAAAGCATCGGTAACCGCAACCGAGATGTTGAAATTTGTCATCCGGAGGTTGTCGGTCTTACAGGTTATGAATCTCAGGATATCAGGATGGTCCACACGCAGAATGCCCATGTTTGCGCCCCGGCGGGTACCGCCCTGTTTTATCGTCTCGGTGGCCACGTCAAAAACCGACATGAAGGAAACCGGACCGCTGGCAACGCCCTGGGTGGACAGCACCTTATCGCTTTCCGGGCGGATTCTTGAAAAGGAAAACCCGGTGCCGCCCCCGCTTTTATGGATCATTGCGGCATGTTTTATCGCCTCGAAAATGCTGTCGATGGAATCAGCGACGGGAAGCACGAAGCAGGCGGAGAGCTGTCCCAGTTGCCGGCCTGCGTTCATCAGAGTAGGAGAATTAGGCATGAAATCCAGTGAAGTCATGAGACCTAAAAAGTTGCGTGCCGTTTCCTGGACTTTATCGGGTCCCTCGTACAGAGCATCGGGCTGGGCTATAGCCAGGGCCACCCGCCTGAAAAGCTCTTCGGGACTTTCGGACGGCCGGCCTGTGTCGTCTTTGATCAAATAGCGCTTCTTTAGGACAATTTGCGCATTCTCCGTAAGCTCTAGAGCCATCTGTCCCGCCATCGCGGATTTTTGGGGTCCCGCGCCGTAGTTTTCGTCAACAGAGGAGGATACTGGGTAAGCCTCCAGATTCTCCATAATCTTATCCTTTTTTTAACGTTTTAGGAATGCTTCGGAAGGAAATTTCAACCCGTGTCGATACCGTAATACCGAAAAAAAGGAGGAGCAGTCAAACATGGAAATGAGCGGATTCCAAAGGATTGCGGGGAAAAAAAGCGGATTAGCGTTTTAAGCACGATTATCTGCGAAAATAAGACAATATCTGCCGATAGCTCGTATCTACCCGGAAACACTCGATTAGAATTCCATGCCCCGCGAGCGCCCGCCTCATGGGCCAGCCTACCCCAGGGTCTCCCGGCCTTTCACTCTTCAATCTTCACTCAGGTTGGGTTGAATCAGGTTGGGTTGAATGCAGCTAAACCCGGCATTCCAAAGCTAACGTTCTTTCTTTTATTTTTGTTCCCACGCCTGCTTGATGGCATCATCGATTTTTTTGTCCCGAATCTCCTTCTCCTTTTGCTCGTCGTATTTTGCCTCTTTATCCGCGTTTTTCACCTTCTGGTCGCCGGAATCCGGGGGCGAGTCAATCGGGAGCGACATAAACGGCAAACCAAAGCTAGTGCCATGGCCGGGCGCAAAGGTATCGTCGCCCGCACCCGATACAGCCGGGTAGCTCAGAAGAATTGCAAACAAAACAAAAATGATCCATCTCTTCATCGGAACTCCCCCATTCAGTGCCGATAGACATTAATTGACAAGCACATCAACGCCTTACGGACATAATCAAGATTGCCCTCTAAGGACAAAACCTTGTGCCGGACACCGCATAGCGGTCATATTCTATCATCAATGAACTCGATCCTCAACTTATTGTTTCAATTTATTTACGGCCAATGATCAGAAAAGAGCAAAAGACTGCCCCCTTAATTTATTGGCACCACGTGTCTCCTCTTTCCTGCCCATTGTTCATCTCTCCTAAAATTCTCTTTCCCCGGAAGCCACGGAATAGGAGATGAGAGGTTTAATTATTGGGCGATAAGGTCCTGCTTAAATGACGATACTTCCCCCTCGAGACGCCAGATGCGCAACTTCATGTCTTCTCGATGTCCGAGAAGAGCGTCCATATCCGGATTTAAGCTGCGCAATTCCTCAGAGCTGATCGGGACCGGCTCGTGCCGGAGATCCACCTGGGAGGACGGGATGCCGGAGAACCTAGAGAGAAGCTTGGGAGTCAGGATCAGCAGGTCAACGGTAGTGGCGCCCTCGGCTGTTTGGGTGATTTTCATGGGATAGTAGAGAGACTTCGTCTTGAACTGATACTCAACGGCCTCCCCGGTGCTAAGCACCTCGTCCAGGGAGATCACATCGAATACAAACCAGGTGAACTTCCCTGCCAGGTATTCATCAATAATCTTTTTCGTGGCCGGCGGAATGACGGGATTCTGCACCTGAAGAGACTCGAGATATTTCTCCACCCAGGCGATGAATCCATCTGTGCTCAGAACGTGGGCGACTGAGATATCGTGGGCGCCGATTTTTTTATGAAAAGTGACTTCCCCTGCAGAACGGCCGGGCGCCTGTCCGGCTCCCTCGCCGCCTCTCGCGATAAAAGGTTTGTGAATTTTACGATTGATAAGGGCGGTAGCTCTTCGGAACGTCTCCACATCGCCTTTCGTCACCTTTGGCTCTGAGGGCAGGGGAACAACTTCAAGAACCTGGGTGGCTTCAGAAGCTCTCATGTCCGTAGAGAGCAGGAGAATCTCTTTAGAGCCGTTCCAGGCGATCATGGCCCGCTGATTGGGCTTGAACATCCGGACGCCATTCTTTAAGGCAATAAACCCCCCGTCGGCAAAAAGGTGAGAACCACACAGCAGCAGTAGCGCGACCAGAAAAATACTGACCTTTTTCATATGGCCCCCTTTTTGTGCATGTTTTGCGGTTGTCCCCGGCGGGTCTATCTGCTTATTTCCGTGTGGCATAAAAACCGGGAGGTGATGACAAGCGGAATAATCCACCAAGTTGCGAGCTATGCGTTCGACCCGCATTTTCTGGTCGGGTTCTGACCGAAAAAACTACCCAGCAAGCCCCAAAACCCGCAAAACCATACGCTGTCACTACCAAAAATGCAAGAGGCCGCCGATAAGGCCCGGTTTGGCAGTTTCACAGGAAGCACGCCACAACACACCCGTCTAAGGGACAGCCGAAGACATCTTGAATAGGAGGTTATACTAAGTTGCGTTCAAGTTGATACTAACGATCCACGGAAATCCGGTCATGCTTGCCACTGATGCGGGATTCATTTCAAGTGCAGCCAAGGACCGCATCAGTTGATCCTCTACCCCCTCGATACTGTTGAAAACTTCATTGCGGAAACCATTTTCCCGGATGCTTTCCCATATATGTTCCACAGGGTTGAGTTCAGGACTGTAGGGCGGAAGGAAGATCAGCGCCATATTGTCGGGTACTCTTAATGCCTTAGCCCTGTGCCATCCCGCACCATCCATGACCATAAGAATGAACTCATCTGGATGCCGGTCGCTCACTTCCCTCAAAAAAATAGACATGGCCTGCTCGCTAACCTCGGGCATGATCAATGAATCCATTGCGCCGTCATGAGGGGATACTGCAACGTACCCATACGTATACTCGCGCACAATCTGACCGGGCACTTTGGGCCGTATTCCGCGAGGCGCCCAGCAGCGTCGAGGTCTGCTGATTCTTCCAAAACGACCTTCGTCTTGAAGCATCAATCGCAGGCGCACTCCGACGGAAGCAAGTTCCTTGGCGCATCTAGCCACTGTTTTCGGGAGTTTTTTTAAAGCCCTCCTGGGCTTCGGTGTTACTCTTGGGATGACGTGGTCTAGGGATGATTGTTCGCCAATCATGCCGGTCCAGCATCCGGTAGATGGTGGTTTTCGCAACCTTGCGTCCCACCAGGTCCTCAAAGGCCCGCTTGATTTCGCTCACGACCAAAACACCCCCGTGTGAGGCTTGATCAATGAACTTCGAAAGGAATTGACGTTCTTGCTCGATAGTCAAATAGCCGTGGCGGCGGCCACCCCAATTTCGGTCTTGAGGTTCTTGGCTCCAACGCTCACGGAATTTCTTTCGCAATCGGACGACCGTTTCACGAGAGCGGCCAATAATCTGTCCTATCAGATGATCGGAGACATCAAATAGGCTCGGGACTACAGCCGTTTGGGCCATTCGAAGCTCATCGGCTGTCTTGGCATTGTGCGCAACTTTAAAAGCCGTTTGAACCACCTCGGTTGCTAGCTGGGTCTTCTTTGGCATGAGCACCCCCTTGAGTAGAAGAACTCATTCTACAACAGTTTCATCTTGAACGCAACTTAGTATTAGAGTTGCAGATACTTGGGCAGAAAAGCAGAAATAGGCGCCAGGTGAGGACGGCTCTAGACCGGCGCTGACCTGGGTAGCTGAAAGAATTGGAATACCTGGTCTGATCCTGGCTGGATGTAAAGTGGCGCCATCGAACCACCCGGCCTCATCAGACCAGGCCAAATCGTCTAGGCCGGGTCGAACTCAACGAAAGCCAGAGGTCCTAAGCTAACGTTCTTTTCCGCTATTATTCTTCCCACGCCTTTTTGATCGCATCATCGACTTTTTTGTCCTCGATCTCCTTCTCCTTTTTAGCGTCGTTGCTTGCCCCTCCATCCTGACCTTGACCCATACCTCTGCCCATACCCCTTCTACCCGTTCCCTGGCCTGAGCAAAACTCCTCCTTTGTTATATAACCATGTCCGTTGACATCCATTGCCTTGAACTTCTGTTCGGCATCACCCCTGTTATGCGGAGCCGCCATGTACTCCTCCAGGGTGAGTTTCCCATCATGGTTAGTGTCCAATGCATCAAACCGTTCTTGACAACTCAACCTTGAAGAGCCTTGACCACCCTGCCACTGGGCAAACGCCATACCTGCAATGACAAACACCGTCACCAATCCCAGCAGTACAACCAGCTTGAAACGTTTCATTATTTCTCCTGCTTGATCCAATGGTCTGAGATAAGTTGTTTGCCGCAAGAAGGGCCGGCCCAAAAGAGTAGCTTAGGCCGGCCCGGATGGGGTGTTGAAGAGTTAGAGCGGAGCTTCGGTAACGGGTACATCCCGAAGCTCTTTATATCAAGCGCAAATTCTCATCTGCGCGAAGGCGGGAGCATGCGAGACACGAGGAGAGGTGAAGCGTTCTCGCAACGCTCCCACAAAGATTAGTCCTTATCCTTCTGTTCCTTCTCGTGCCGAGATTTCCATTTCTCACGCATTTGCTCAACCTTGGCGCGCTGCTCCTGGGTCAGGACTCCATAGATCCTGGATTTCATGCGCTGCTTCTCAACGATCAGCTCGGTTCTGATATCCGCTTGTCCCTTCGCGACGGCCCGAACCTTCGCCTCGTCAAATTGACCCATTGGGAGAGCGCGGAGCTGATCGCGCCCCGCCTTTAGTTTTTGGACAAGAGGTTTTATTTTTGCGCGCTCTTCGAGCCTGATGGAAAACATCTCTTTCTTTTGCGCGTCAGTCAAATTGAGCTCTTTCCACAAATGGTGATGCCCGTGGCGACCCCAATGCTTCCAGTGATGTCCGCTTTCACATTCAGCGGCGTCCGCATCTTGCGGGCCGGTCTTGCTAACGTCGGCAACGGCCGGAGTGGCCGACCCCTGCTGGGCTCCGACTGCGATAGAGTTAAAGAAGAGCCATGTCCCGATCATCCATACTGCCGCTACAAAAGTTATGGTAAACGCTGTCAGTAACCTTTTCATATCGTTTCTCCTTATAATTTGATGGTCCACTGATGATGTATAAATAAAAGAAGCCTGCGTCGAGGTCGAGTTAATATTCGTTAAAGCAGGTAAAGTTTCGTAAATGAATATCTGAGTTAAAAGAGGAAACATTATCTCAGCGGCCTCTGGATGTCTTGTGAACGAGTCTGCAATAAGAGATAAATCTTCTTGGCTCAAATAAAGTCCATCCTTTTTGGAAATCCTGAGGTTCGGATGACAAAACGCAGAGGTAAGGAATTCTTCGACAATGATGATAACTTCGATTTGGCAGAAACCATATTGAGGAAACCCTGATCCGGGTCGTTGCAAAGATGCGAGGACCTGATGCTCGGGTCGCTCACGCATGATGAGATCTTAGTTCAGGCAAAAGGCGGCTTGGCAAATAATGGGAGTGAGCTTCACCGAAAGAACCCTCACCGCAACCAGGACTTGCCGGATGCAACAGCGGAATGCTTTTCAATTTCTCTCTCACGTCATGAGTACATTCTTCCGGTCTTGAGTCCTCAACCCTCAATGCTTCAATCCCTCATAACTGAGAAAAGCCTCTTCCTACCACGTAAGCATTGATGACGTCTTTTCCTTTTAGTCCGGTCTTCACGAGGCATGAGGCACAAGCAGCTATAGGGATGTCGAGTGCACCAACTTTTCCTATTGTCCCGGTTATTTCCGGTTCTAAATCAAATCCCTGCTCTTTCATTTTCAGCAGGGCAATTGCTGCGTAAATACGCCCGCCTGGATTATAACCTCTCAGAACGTTTTCAATAAGGTCAACTCTTTTAGCTTTGACCAGCAAGTCAATGGATTTCCTTCCTTCCAAAACTGGACCGTCTAAACCACAAATGCCATTTCCTACTCTAGAGTTATTCAATGGAGAGATTAAATAATCATACGCCTTTGCGAGCTTAGATGGAACATGAACTGACCGCATGGCTCCTAATTGTTCTGCAACAGCCTTGTAGTACAAATCGAATACTTGAGGGTATCGTTTTTGAAAATAAAATTTATCTTCATCTTCTTTGAAAGGCGGGCCGCTATGCGACTTCCACGTTTTAATTATATCCCTACGCATTAAAGGCCATTCGTTAGGTTTATAGAAACTGATCTCATAGAAGCCTATCTTGCCGTTGAACGATATTACCTCAATATTAATCGACGTATATCCAAACCCTTTACCATAGCTTATTTTTCGAGCACCAAATCCCAGAGCATCATCGTGAATAGTCCACTCTCCCTCGATACTCCGCTTAAGGTCCTCTACTGTATTAAGATCGCCCATTGGTATCGTTCGCAATACTATTCCAATCCCTTGCAAATCGCCATGAAACCACTCAGGATTGAGAGATTTACTTTCGTGCGCAAGGCATAAAGGAGTGAAGCAAGGTAGACAACAAATCAAAAGAAGTCCTATGATAATAACCGGAAATCGCTTGGCGACCACACCGGAAAGCGTCATCGTTCATACCTCCAGCGTCTAAGGATAAGTTAGAATATAGATATTCATTTGAAAACTTCACTGTCTTAATTCTGAATAATGCGACAACTTCATCACCTACGGATGCTGACAAGTATTTTGGACCCTGACTGCACCCGAGAACCTCTTCAAGCACCCTAAAGACCCATTTTAACTACCTGCCATCCAAGAACTTATGGTTTTCGTTGCATCGGTCGGAGTAACCTGTTCTCATTATGACAGGCGCATATTGTAATCGGTAACCACTTGTCTCATTCGGGTTTTCCACATACCGCTGTTTTAAAATCAGAAATGAACTCCCATACCTCACCATACGGCTCCGTTCTGACCTGGAGGTGTCCCATCCATTGCTGATCGTTCTGTTTGGGGTAATCCTCCCTGCAATGTGACCCCCGGCTCTCGACCCTCACGATCGCAGCTTCGAGAATAAGGCAAGCCGCTCGTGCAGCCGAACGCAGTTCAATCGCACTCATTTGGGCCTTTGTCAGTGTTTTTTTGTTTCCCGGCCCGGAAAATGAGAAGCTGCCGGTGATCTCCCGCATGTTGCCCAAAGCTCGAGAAAGACCCGCCTCGTTTCTCACTATCCCCCCCTCTTCCCACATAATTTTGCGGATTCTGTCCAGAAGACCGGTTTCGTCACACGGGAGGCCATCAAAGGTCCGAAACCGTTCATCGAGCCGCGTCAAGACAGATCGCCGCTCTTCTGCGCCGCTCCTCTTAGCCCAATCGGCCGCCGAATTACCGGCCCTTGCTCCGAATACCACTGTTTCGCTAAGCGCATTGCCTCCCATCCGGTTGGCGCCGTGCAGCCCGCCTGTAACCTCTCCGGCAGCGAAAAGTCCCGGAACAGAGGTCGCCCCCCTGCCGTCAATTCTTATTCCTCCCATGGTATGGTGGGCCGCCGGGGCTACACAAAGAGGACGGCTGCCCCCTCCGTGGCGATCTCCAAATATGGGCCTAAGGGAGGCTGAGAAGGGATCGCTATGCCATTGTTCATCGGTAACGTCCCTTATATCCAGGAAAATCCCCTGGCTGTTCCGATAAATTTCCTGAAAAAGCGCCTGTGAAAGGCTGTCCCGGGCCTTGGCCGCCGCAGGGCGTTCACCTATGCCGTATTTTTCGAGAATATCCTCGCCGGACTCATTTACAAGCCGGCCGTTGTCGGCGAGCATAGGCGGAATCACCAGGGGCGCATATCCGGGTTCGGCCAGGCATACTGGATAAAACTGCACGAATTCCATGTCCTGCAGGAGCGCTCCGGCCTCAATTGCCAATATCCACCCGTCCCCCAGCATCCGCCTGGGGTTGTCGTGGCGAAGGTAGAGAGCGGCAGCCCCACCGGTTGCCAGCACCACTGCCCCGGAACTGAACGCGATAAGCTCACCGGATTGCCGTGAAAAACCTATAAGACCCGCCACCCCGTTTTCTATCACCAGGCCGGTGGCCGTCAGGTCTCCCATGAACCTCGTCCCCAACTCCCTGTTTTTTCTGATGAGGCAGTTCACTATCTCCCCACCCAGAGCTGGAGGGTGGCCCTTGGCAAATAGGAATCCATGCCGGACTTCAGCCTGGATTCCCCAGCTTATTAGTTCACTCAGCCTCGCTGGGGCCTCTTCACAGAGAATTTCGGGAAGAACCGGCTGATTTATTCCACGGCCTGCCTGAAGAGTGCGCGTCAGATGTCCGGCAGTTCCCGAACTGTCAGCACCCCCCATCGCCCCGCCGCTTAGCCAGGTACAGGTGGACTTGCCGGGCCCTGCCTTGGAGAGTACGAGAACATCAAGCCCCGCTTCCCGCGCCGATATGGCAGCCCTGAGGCCGGCGGCCCCGCTGCCCAACACCAGAACGTCGCATGCAACATGTTCCATCTGCTTAATCTGCCCTCATTTACTGTATTGGCGTAAATATCATGACGCAATTCCCAAAGAATCGCTCACAGTTGAGGTTCCACTTTCCGGGGACTGTCTTCACTCCTCAAATCATCCTGACAGACTTGTTACTCTATCCGGCAAACCTTTACCGCATCGTTCTCATAAACGCAGGGAAGCCCGCCGGCCCCCGGCTTTTCCAGAATCACCCACCCTACCCCGAAGCGTTCCTTGAGGCGGCGAAAATCGTCCGGTCCGAAGTTTTTCCAATCGCCAAGCGCCCTCACCTGGTCGTACCATTTTAGGGCTGTCTCCGAGACCACTGACCCGTCCGTTGTGATTTCCCCGGCCGCAAACATTACGCTGACGACCGCCGGGTCCTTCACCACGTCACACATCATGCTTCTTTCCGCAAGCGCCCTGAAGCCGTGGGAATCCTCCCCGCGGCTCTCCATGCTCCTGGGGTCTAGCGCAAAGAAGGCGTCCTTCGGCGTGTTATCGCGGACCCAATTGAAAGCCTGGACCCACTGGTTCCGCGGCTTCATCCCAGGCCACTCGATATGGTCGCTTGCACAGAATTGATAGCTCTGGACTGAAAACATCACGGCGAAAATGGGCATGAAAAAGAGCGCCCAGCGAAGTGGTTTGCTTTTCAGGAAATATTCCCCGACAAGTCCGCCGAGCACGAGAAAAAGGATCAGATACACGACATGAAAAGCCCGCATCGGCTGAAGCGCCACAAGCCTGTCGAGGGGCGGGGCGCAGAAAGCCATCGACAGGGCAGCGAAAAAGAGGCCGAAGACAGCAGTCAGCGAGACCACCAGGTTGAATCCGGGCAAAGTGTTGGACGGCCGCATCCGACTGACGGAAAAAAGAATTGCAAGAGGCGCCACCAACCCGATTAACTCGTACCAGGTCCAGCGGGAGAGATAACAGTAGCGTTGCGAGACCTCGCCCCATACATCGTTCACCGAAGCGGCCCCGGCTGCCAAGAAGGGTTCCAACTGTTTTTTAGCGCTCTGTTGTGCCCATTGGCGCCGCCATGCCAAAAAGGCAGCCAACAAAGCTCCGGGAAATGCCAGGAGAGGGTTCATCACACCGGCGGCCAACGTCCACATGGCTGCTTTCAAAAGCCTCCCGTCAAGCACTTCCACGAGCGCGAATAGAGCGAAGGCAGTCGTCAACGTTCTCGGATGAAGATACTGAGTGACCAGAAGGAGGGCCGTGCCGGCAACCGGCAGTGTCAAAAGAGCGGTAATGAGCGTTACCGATGACCACTGGGCTGCGGGTGAGGCAAACATTTTTTTGCTGAGCCTAAGACACCCGAGTAAAACAAGGAAAATCGAAAGGATGTGTGTAAAGAATATCACCCGCTCCAGCCCCAGGTGGCTCAATCGCACCAGCAGGGCCATCGCACTGGGGTAGATCGTAAATCTCATCTGATGCATGAAGAAAACGGAATCATGCGGGTAGAGGGCCGGGTCGAGGTGGGATTTGATGGCGGGCAGATATACGGCTTCGTCTTCCAGCCCAAGGTGATAGCCATGCGCGAGAAGACCCAGGAAGGTCAACAGCATGAGAATGACAATTTCGGGGACTTTTCCGCGTTTTGCCGCCTTTATCGACTCTATTGCCGCAACGAACCGGCCAAGAAGTGCAGCCCAAGGACCAATTCCGGATTGAAGCTTGTTTATGTTTCCTGGATTCCGTGCGATGTGGTTCTCCTGAGATCTTTAGGCAAGACGCTTTTAGCCGGAATAATGCGTCAAGTTGTGCGCTATGCATCTGAACCAGATTTTGGGATCGGATTTTTGCCTGAATAACTTCCGATGCAATGCCAAAGCTCGTAAAATCATACGATTTTCTAGTCGAACATGCAAGTCGTATCACACTCCACTCCAATCAACTGCTCTCTTATGCGCGGCGCACCGATCCGTGTTATCAGAGTTTGTCTAATGCGATAACTGAGATACCCGGGCTTACCATATTGCCATGGAATGAAACCAAAATGTCCGACACCAGCTTGTCTGGTCCAGCAGTCAATTTCGGGTAGTGGGTCATTTTGATTTTTAATCCCTCTTGACATGCTTGACCGCTCTGGTATGCTTAAAGCATGAAAAAATCAAAAGCGCCACGCGACATAAACCAGCTTGCCGCTTTCATAGCGGAACAGGCCACCTCTGATTCTAAACCCGAACAATCCACCGGACCACAAAAAAATCCTGCCGCCGTAGAGCTTGGTAGGCGCGGAGGTCTCAAGGGTGGCAAGGCCAGGGCAGAGAAGCTCACGCCTGAACAACGCAAAGAGATTGCCAAGAAAGCCGCAAATGCAAGGTGGAGCAAAAAATAACGCGATATGTTACTTGACAAACCCAGGGAGCACCGATACCAGAAGAAGTTTAAATTATTTTTAAAAAAAGTTTTGCCTCCAACCAGATAAATACCCTCAAACCAATCCCAACTCAAGAATATTCTTTGATAAACCGCAATGGTTCAAAAAGGAAACCATTTCCAATCACAAATCACTTTTAAATTGATTTATGATTTATTTGGATTAGAATGCTATCACAAGGAGGTAGGGGTTATGGGTGATGAAAACCGAATCATCGTTTACAAGCGAGCGCTTGAGGCTGCCGAGAGAGAGAGGCTGGATGTTCTCAACCAGCTTCAAATTCTCGAAGAGCTTCAAAAACGATCAACCGTTTTGGATGCAACTATCTCAAATCTTAAAACTCTAATCGGGGAGTTCGATCCAGACCAGGGGGTTACGTCTTCGGTTGCTGGAACCGAAACGCCCACTACTGCAACACGCGAAGTCGAGCAACCCCTCGTGCAATCAAAAGCAGCCGACCTGTTGGATGTGATAAGTGAGGTCGAGACTGGGCTAAAGAGATTTGAGCAAATTGAGCAGATCTTAACCGAGTGCAACCGCTGGATGACTTTCGCGGAGATAGGTCAGGAGTTCAAGAAGCGGGGATGGCATTTCAGCAGTGAGCAAACCCTCAGAAATGCGGTGACAAGGAAAGATGAAGCCGTTGTGGAGAAGGGAAAGGATAAAATCTTTGTGAAGAAAGACAATAAGGTCGGTTTAGTTAAATGGCGGGAAGAAACATCTGTAATTAATTGAAATGGCCTCCGCCAAAGAGCTTGTTACGAGCAAGCTACAAGGCAAAAGGCCATGTAAAAAAAGGGAAGCGAACCATGATCCGGGTCTGGCAACCTCGATGTCGTAGTCCACCAATTCGCCCTTTTGCGTCTAAATATCGGAAACTCATCGTATTGTCAAGAAAAAAGTGGGGCGGTAGCTCAACGGACAGAGCGTAGGATTGCTAATCCTTTGGTCGAGGGTCTGAATCCCTTCCGCCCCACCAAACCAACGATAACGTATATTTTTTATCGGTAAAGTCAACTTTTTTCTTGACATTGCTTGAGCGCTCAAGTATAAAGGTGATTATGGAAGAAACACTTGAGCGAAAGGTAACCCCATGAACAGACTTAGCCTCGAAAAACGAACACAGATTTTAAAGTGCCTGGTTGAAGGTAACTCGATCCGAGCAACCGCACGCATCTGCGATGTGGTTAAAAACACAGTCATCAAACTCTTGTGCGAAGTGGGCGAAGCCTGTTCGAAGTATCAGGATGAACGCCTGCGAAACCTAGCCTGCAAGCGTATCCAGTGCGATGAAATCTGGTCATTTGTTCATTCCAAAGAAAAAAATGTTCCCCTCGATAAAAGGGGTCAAGTTGGTTGGGGCGATCATTACACCTGGACTGGCCTTTGCGCCGATACAAAGTTAATGGTTTCCTGGATGGTTGGGAAAAGGGATTATCCTACGGCAACAGTTTTTATGAACGATTTGGCTTCCAGGCTATCCGGCAGGATTCAACTCACCACTGATGGTCATAACGTGTATCTCAATGTAGTGGATGAGGGTTTCGGCCTTGATGTGGATTATGCAATGCTGGTTAAGCTGTACGGCGAAAGTAGTGAGCAAAAGGTTGAGAAGCGGTATAGTCCGGCAAAGTATGTGAGTAGCGAGGCAAAGGTAATCAGGGGCAATCCCGATCCGAAACACATTTCCACTTCCTATGTCGAGCGCCAGAACCTCACAATGCGCATGGGAATGCGCCGGTTTACCCGCCTCACCAATGGGTTCTCAAAGAAGGCTGAGAATCTGGCGCACGCCGTATCTCTCCATTTCATGTATTACAATTTCGTTCGGATTCACCAGAGTTTGCGGGTTACCCCGGCCATGGAGGCGGGAATCGCGGATCGTCTTTGGACACTGGAAGATGTTGCGAAACTGGCCGAATAGATAAAAATGCGAATTATATACATGACTAACCCAACACGTTAGGTTGTTTGTTTGTATTTTTTAGGAATGCTCTAAAGTGCAGGAAGTTTTTTTAAGGCGTCACTATAAGGTAATCCTTCTGTTTCATCAAAACCATACATTACGTTCATGTTTTGTATAGCTTGACCAGAAGCGCCTTTTACCACATTGTCAATAGCACTTATAACGATACACATTTTTGTTCTCTTATCCACACTAAAACCAATATTACAGAAGTTCGTTGACTCAACGTCTTTTACTTCTGGATGAACATCTTCATCCATAATGTGTATAAATGGTTCATTTTTGTACATCTTTTTATATAATTCGTGAACGTAGCTCCACTCATATGTCTCTTTTAATTTTACATAACTCGTTGACAGTATTCCATATTTGAACGGTGCGACATGTGGTGAAAAAGCCACAAGGACTTTTGCGCCAAGTATATCGCTCAGTTCTTGTTCAATTTCTGGAATGTGTTGATGTTTACCACCTATTTTATAAGGTATGACATTATCTGTTATGTTCATCGCCATATTCATTCCATTAGGAAGTTTCCCGGCCCCCGAAAAGCCGGAAAGTGCATCTATAACTATATCTTGGTTGTTATCAACAAGATGATTTTTTAATAATGGCGCTAATCCTAATACCGCAGCAGTAGGATAGCAGCCAGGGTTAGCAACCAAAAAAGCACTTTTTATCTTATCCCGATTAAGCTCAGTTAGTCCATAAATAGCTTGTTGAAGTAATTGTGGTTGTTTGTGGGAAAAGTTATACCATTTATCATAAAGATTCTTGTCTTTTAAGCGAAAGTCTGCACTCAAGTCTATAAACTTTACATCTTTTTTCTTTTCTAAAGCTAATTCTACTAACTCGCTAGTTTTGTCTAAAGCTTGACCATGACTTTTATGCAGAAATATCATATCACAGTTTTCCACGATATTTTCTTTATTGTATTTTTCTGTCTTCCCGTGGAAAACACCCAGCAAGCAAGAATGTATTTTCTCTATATCTTCTCCTTCCTCCTCAGAGATCAGCATTTTTATATTTACATGTTTATGTTGTAATAATAGCTTCATTAAAGAACCAGAAGAAAGACTTCTTGCGCCGATTATACAAATATTAATTTTGTCCATTTTCGATGTGATTTCTTTTTCCGTTGCAAAACTCTCAAGGGTCGCTAAAAACAAAACAGGCCGATTCCGGGTAAATTTTTGACCGAAGCCGGTCCTCCCCCGAGTGATCGTGCAAATATATCGATGGAAATGATCGTAAAGGGGCGTTGAGCGGCTCTCGCCCAACCCTCCGGAGTTAATTGCCCAACCTTGCAAAACAAGGAAGGGGAGTTAATTCTTGTTTATGGAATCGGCACACTACCGCCTTCAGTGAAGAAAAAATAGCCCTTTTGGAGATAATGTCAATATTTTTTATTGTTTTTCGCAAAAACTTTCTGTCATATTTTTCCAGAAATCAGAAAAAAGGAGGACAAAATTTAGCCCCCCAATGTGCTTGACATTCATCTTTTATTCTCTTTATTCTGTTTGAAACATTTCGGTATGGAGAAACCCCAATGGAAACGACAGAATCCAAAAGAGAAGTTTTAAAGAGTAAGGTTGCGGCATTGGTGCAGGATTTTATCAGTTCGGAGGGCGGGATCAGCATTGAAGACTTAATGGATTTGCTTGGTGCCGATCACCACCCGCACCCGAATCGAATAGCATCTGTCCTTTGGGAAATGCCTATTTCGCTTGCTCCGTCCCCTTCGGTTGGAGCCCATAAGACGAACTCGTAGACTTACGGTGAAGTTCGTCGGCAATGTCATAAACAGCGCAATTGTCCTTGCCAAACCAAGCGCATTTCTTTTCCCAGCAAGTGTCCCCGATAATCGGGCATTGTTTTACTACTTTCACTGCCATGGCTTTCTCCTTTTTCTAAACGGTTATGGGTTGCGGCAAAAACACCATACCAAAAGATTCGGGAGGAAGCCATTTTTATCCATTTCCTTTAAAATGACCCACTACCCAATTTCGTAATCCGATTGACAGTTTTGTTTGCTTGCTGTTAAACTTTCAAATTCACTGCATGGGTCAGGCATGAAAAATCGGCCGATTTTGGTCCGAATTTTGGCCTGCCCGCGGCTATTATGTCCGCTTCAACATCAAAGCAGGCGAAGTAAGGGTTTTTCCATGAAACTCAAAGGTGCGCAGATATTTTTCGAATGTTTGAAAAAAGAGGGTGTGGATGTCATATTCGGGTTTCCGGGCGGCGCCGTTCTGGACATATATCATGAGATGGCCAGACACAACATAAGGCACATTCTGGTTCGCCACGAGCAGGGCGCCACACACATGGCCGACGGATACGCAAGGGCATCAGGCCGGGTGGGGGTCTGTCTGGTCACTTCTGGTCCCGGTGCGACAAATACCGTAACGGGTATAGCCACCGCCAACATGGATTCTGTCCCGATGGTGGTATTCACCGGTCAGGTACCGACGCCGCTCATCGGGGATGACGCTTTTCAGGAAGTAGATATTATCGGCATCACCCGGCCATGCACCAAGCACAGTTACTTGGTGCGGGATGTGAACGATATGGCCACGGTAATAAAGGAAGCTTTTTATCTGGCGCGTACGGGCCGCCCCGGACCTGTGGTTGTAGACCTGCCGAAAGACGTGGTTCAGGCATTTGCCGATTTTAAATATCCCAAAAAAGTGGACCTTCCCGGTTACCGGCCAACAGTGGAGGCGCATGCCGGACAGGTAAAGAAGGCTTACCAGCTTATCAGTAAGGCCAGGACGCCGGTCATTTTCGCCGGTGGAGGCATTATTATCTCGGAGTCCTCCGATGAACTCGCCAGGTTGGTTAAGCTAATCCAGGCGCCTGTGACCTGCTCCCTGATGGGTCTTGGCTCCTTTCCGGCTACAACGGTTGACGCCAAAGGGCTCAGGCAGCCTAATCCGTTCTGGCTGGGAATGCTGGGGATGCACGGCACCTATCAGGCCAACATGGCTATATCCCATGCGGACGTTATCTTTGCGGTCGGCGTGCGTTTTGACGATCGAGTAACCGGAAAGATCAGCACATTTGCCCCCAAAGCCAAGATAATCCACATAGACGTTGACCCGACAAGTATCAGCAAAAACGTCCAGGTCGATATTCCCATCGTGGGCGACTGCAAGAATGCGCTCCAGCAGATGATACAACTTGCCGAAAAAGAGCCGATCCAGGATCTTGCCGGCGTGCGCGCTCCATGGTTTGACCAGTTAGCCCAGTGGGAGAAAGATCACCCGCTTTCATACTGTGCGCAAGGCGATCTGATAAAGCCGCAGTACGTTATTGAAAAAATTTATGAGATTACGGGCGGCGACGCCATAATCACCACCGAGGTGGGCCAGCACCAGATGTGGACCGCCCAGTTCTACAAGTTCGACCGCCCGCGCACACTGTTGACCTCGGGCGGCCTCGGAACAATGGGCTACGGTTTTCCAGCGGCCATTGGAGCCCAGGTAGCCTTTCCGGATAGACTGGTGATAGATATCGCCGGTGACGGAAGCATCCAGATGAACATTCAGGAATTGTGCACGGCGGTCTGTAACAATATTCCGGTGAAAGTCGCCATCATCAACAATACGTATCTGGGTTTGCCGCGCCAGTGGCAGGAACTTTTTTATGAGAAGGACTATACGGGGTCCTGCCTGGAAGGGTCTCCCGATTTTGTCAAGCTGGCCGAAGCCTATGGGGCTGTGGGACTGAGGGCTGTACGGCCCGAAGAGGTCGAACCGGTCCTCCGGAAAGCCTTTTCGATAAAAAGTCCTGTTTTTATGGATTTTCAGGTGGTTGCGGAAGAAAACGTCTATCCGATTGTCCCACCCGGAAAGTGCATTACCGAAATGCTTCTTGCGTAGCTCTCGATTCTCCCTCCCGGAGGCCGGCAGATTTAGAGGAGATTTTGGGGATGATAGTCACCAACGATAGACGGTATACGATAGGCATTCTGGTCCAGAACGTTCCGGGTGTGCTGGCAAGAATTGTGGGACTTTTCAGCGGCAGGGGGTACAACATTGAAACGGTTACAGCGGCTGAAACCAACGAGAAGGGACTCACGCGGATTACGCTTGTTACCACTGGCGACGAACGGGTGCTCTCTCAAATAGTCAAACAGTTGAATAAGCTTATTAACATAATCAAGGTGTACGATTTTTCAGAGACCGAATTCGTGGACCGCGAAATGGCCCTTATCAAGGTTCGGGCCGAGCAGCAGACACGGGCCGAGGTGCTTAGAATCGTCGATATTTTCCGGGCTAAGGTAGTGGACGTAAGCCCTCATTATTACACGCTTGAAGTTACCGGAAACGAGGGAAAGATTACGGCCATAGTGGAACTTTTGGACCAGATCGGAATAGAGGAGATTGCACGTACCGGCAAAGCGGCTCTGGCACGCAGCAAAAAATACTGAAACCGATCCAAATGAGGAGATAATTGATGCGAATTTTTTACGACACGGATGCCAGTCTGGATTTTTTGCGCGGCAAGAAAATAGGTGTCATCGGCTATGGCAGCCAGGGGCATGCACAGGCTCAAAACCTGCGCGATTCAGGTCTTCAGGTGACAGTGGCTGCCAGGCAGGGCTCGCCCACTTACGAAATGGCGGTCGAAGACGGATTTACTCCGGTTTCGGCTCGCGAAGCCGCAGAGAAGTCCGATATCATCCAGGTCCTTATACCGGATCACGCTCAGGCGGCCACTTATCGACAGGACATTGCTCCTTCGATGAAAGCGGGCAGGACACTTCTATTCTCTCACGGTTTTAATATTCACTACGGCCAGATCATACCCCCCAAAGACGTGGACGTGGTGATGGTCGCCCCTAAAGGCCCCGGACACCTGGTCAGGAGCGAATACGTGCGCGGAGCGGGCGTGCCTGCTCTTGTCGCCATTCAGCAGGACGCATCGGGTCAGGCGCTTCAGACAGCTCTGGCGTATGCCTCGGGGATCGGCGCAACGCGGGCCGGCGTTATTGAAACCACCTTTAAGGAAGAGACCGAAACGGACCTGTTCGGAGAGCAGTCCGTCCTTTGCGGCGGGGTATCCGAACTGATAAAAGCCGGGTTCGACACGCTTGTGGAGGCAGGCTACCAGCCTGAAATCGCTTTTTTTGAGTGCATGCACGAATTGAAGCTGATCGTTGATCTCATTTACCGGGGCGGGCTTGCCTATATGAGGTACTCAATCAGCGACACGGCTGAATATGGAGATCTTTCGAGAGGAAAACGCATCATTAATGCGCAAACTCGAGCCGAGATGAAAAAAATCCTCGGAGAGATCCAGTCCGGGGAGTTCGCACGTGAGTGGATACTGGAGAACCAGGCCGGACGGCCGATGTTCCAGGCCGTCAGAAACCGGGAAAAAACACTGCTCGTCGAACAGATCGGCGCAAAGCTGCGCGCTATGATGCCTTTTCTCGACGCGGTAAAGATGGTTTGAAACGAGCGGCGGCAGGGAGCATGGAGCAGGAAGCGAGCAATCGGCTTGCTTCCCGCTTCCCGCTTCCCGCTTTCCGCTTCCGGGATTAAGGAGCATCTGTTGTCGGCCAGGGATTTCAGGAAAAAACAGGCGCATGTCCCCATCGCCATGGAGGGGGTTCCTTACATCCTTGCCGCAATGTTTGCCACATCGATCACGGCGGTGCTTGGCTGGGCGATTGCTACTCTCCTGCTCCTGACCGCCACCCTGCTGATCGCTCACTTTTTCCGGGACCCGGAACGGATTTCGACTGCGGGCGAAAGTGATATAGTATCTCCGGCGGACGGTCGCGTAATCTCTGTGAAGAGTGTCCGGTCGGCACGGTTCACGGACAAACCGACCGTGAAGATAAGTATCTTCATGTCGGTTCTGGACGTACACGTCAACCGAATACCTATCGCGGGCACGATCGAGGGCATTCACTACAGCAAAGGCCGGTTCATGGCTGCAAACCTTGTTCAGGCGAGCGAGGAAAACGAGCAGAACTGGCTCTGGATAAGGTCCGATTCCGGCGTGGATATCGTTTTTACCCAGGTGGCCGGCTTGATCGCCCGCCGGATTGTTTGCTGGCCCGAAATCGGCGACCGGGTGCTCCGGGGGGAACGGTTTGGAATGATCAGGTTCGGTTCCCGAATGGACGTTTATGTGCCGGAAAACAGCGAAATCCTGGTCTCAAAGGGCAATCATGTCTATGCGGGAGAAACCGTTTTATGCAGATTGAACCCGTAAAGAAGCGGCGCTCACGCCGGAAAAGGTTGCGTGGGGATGGCGAAGTGCGCCGAGGGACATATATATGGCCCAATCTGTTTACCACGGCAAATCTTTTCAGCGGGTTTTTCGGGATCGTAAGTTCCATCAACGGCAATTTTGAGCTGGCGGCCATGGCCGTCTTTGCTTCATGCGTTTTCGACATCCTGGACGGCAAGGTTGCCAGGCTTACCGGAGGAACGAGCCGTTTCGGAGTGGAATACGATTCTCTGGCAGACCTCGTGGCATTCGGGGTGGGGCCGGGTTTATTGATATACCTGATAGCCCTCAAACCCTACGGGCGGCTCGGCTGGCTCGCCGCCTTCGTATTCATGGCATGCGGCGCCCTGCGGCTCGCGCGCTTCAACATACAGGTCGAAACGGCCAGCAAGAAATATTTCATGGGCCTGCCTATTCCGGGCGGAGCGAGCATGATAGCCGCATCTGTGCTCTTTATGAGCCATTGGGATATTGCTGTTCACGGTCCGATCATAGGACCAGCCCTGCTCGCGCTGACCTTCGTCCTGGGGTTTTTCATGATCAGCACGATGCCTTTTAATAGTTTCAAGGAAGTCGAATTCATAAAGGCGAGGCCCTCCTTCGTCGTGTTCGGGGTAATACTTCTGGTTAGCATAGTTGCTATTACTCCTGCGTTTATGCTCTTTTCCCTCCTGACGGTCTACGTTTTTTCGGGTCCCGTAAGATGGGCCGCCTGGATGATCCAGGGGAAAAAAGGGTTTCAGGAAGGTCTGACAAACCGGCAAACAGCAACACCCCCACAAGGGGGTGTCTCCGGGGAACAGCAATCTTTGGCGCAACCCGACAAGCCGGGCGAAAACATTGAGATTTGAAGGTTGAATTCAATGCCCAAGACTATCAGTGAAAAAATTTTGGCCGATCACGCCGGAAAGTCCGAGGTTTTCCCGGACGAGCTTGTAGAAGCAAGGATCGATTTCGCGCTTGGAAACGATATAACGGCCCCGCTCGCCATTGAAGCCTTCAGGCGTGCGGGGGCCAAAAAGGTATTCGACCGCGAGCGCATCAGTCTGGTTCCCGACCACTTTGTCCCGAACAAGGATATAGCTTCGGCCATCCAGGCCCGGATGATGAGCGAATTTGCAAAGGAGTTTGACCTCCCGTACTATTTCGAAGTGGGTCGCATGGGGGTCGAACACGCACTTCTGCCGGAGCAGGGACTTGTTCTGCCCGGAGATGTCGTAATTGGGGCCGACAGCCACACGTGCACTTACGGCGCACTTGGCGCCTTCGCAACCGGGGTGGGAAGCACCGATCTGGCGGCGGCAATGATAACAGGCCGTATCTGGTTCAAGGTGCCCCCGTCCATCAAGTTTATCTTCCGTGGAAAACTTCGGCCCTGGGTTGGGGGAAAAGACCTGATCCTCTATACTATAGGGCAGATCGGCGTAGACGGCGCCAGATACCGGGCAATGGAGTTCGCGGGCGAGTTGATCGATTCTCTTCCCATGGCGGACCGCTTTTCGATGTGCAATATGGCTATAGAAGCGGGGGCCAAGGTTGGAATCATAACGCCCGACTCAATCACCGAACAGTATGTTAGCGCCCGTGCAAAGCGGCCTTACAAATTCTACCGCAGTGACCCTGGGGCGGCTTACGAGGCCGTATACGAATGGGACCTCTCGAACCTCGAGCCGCTCGTGGCCCTGCCTCATTCGCCTCAGAACGTCAAGCAGGTCACCCAAATACCGAAAACCCCCATCGATCAGGTGGTGATAGGATCGTGCACGAATGGCCGTCTGGAAGATTTGCGGCTGGCAGCGCAGGTAATGAAGGGCCGAAAGGTTGCACGGGGGCTCCGCTGCATAGTGATCCCTGCAACCCAACAGATATACCTGGAAGCGATGCAGGAGGGGCTGCTCCAAATCTTTATAGAGGCCGAAGCGGCCGTAAGCACCCCGACCTGCGGTCCCTGCCTTGGCGGGCACATGGGAATTCTTGCGCCGGGCGAATCGGCTGTGGCGACCACGAACCGCAACTTTGTCGGCCGAATGGGGCATGTGGAAAGCAAGGTCTATCTGGCTAATCCTGCAGTTGCCGCCGCTACGGCCATTCTCGGGCGTATCGCACATCCCGGGGAGGTGTTGAGCTGATGAAAATTAAGGGAAAAACATGGAAGTTCGGAGATGACGTGGATACCGACGCCATTATACCGGCGCGCTACCTGAATACGACCTCCGCAAAAGAGCTTGCCGCCCATTGCATGGAAGACGCAGACCCCGGGTTCGCCTCAAGGGTCAAGCCGGGAGATATCATCGCGGCCGGAAAAAACTTCGGGTGCGGCTCATCGAGGGAACACGCCCCGATAGCCATAAAAGCCGCCGGGATCAGTTGCGTTGTCGCCTTGAGCTTTGCTCGGATCTTCTATCGCAATGCCTTCAATATGGGTCTGCCGATCCTTGAGTGCCCCGAAGGCGCCGAGCGCATCCGTACGGGCGATGAACTGGAAATTGACCTCGATTCAGGTATTATCGAGAACCATACCAGGCAGGAAACATACCGGGCGCAAGCCATCCCGCCTTTCATGCAAAAGCTGGTCAAGGCTGGGGGCCTTATCGAATACGTGCAGGAGCAGATGCAAGGGCTGGAATAATCCACGATTGGCATTGAATTCTTTCTTAACGCCGAAGACTGAAACGAGAGCAGGAGTCAAATGGCCAAAGATTACCGCATAGCGGTTATTCCGGGTGATGGTACGGGACCCGAGGTTATACGTGAGGCCCTTAAGGCGCTGGACGCCGCATCGCAAAAAGCCGGCTTTTCGACCGAGAAGGTCTACTTCGATCTTGGGGGCGAACGGTACCTGCGGACCGGGGAGGTCTTGCCCGAAGGGGCGATTGACGATCTGGGCAAGTTTGACGCCATCTTGCTTGGAGCTATAGGGCACCCGGATGTAAAACCGGGGATACTTGAAAAGGGCCTTTTGCTCCAACTGCGCTTCTCACTGGATCAGTACGTTAATCTCAGGCCCGTTATACTATACCCTGGAGTGGAAACCCCTCTCAAGGACAAGGGCCCCGATGACATAAAGTTCGTAGTCGTGCGGGAAAATACCGAGGGCCTTTACGCAGGAGCGGGCGGATTTCTGCGCAAAGACACCCCCCATGAGGTTGCCGTTCAAGAATCGATTAATACCCGGTTTGGTGCAGAACGTTGCATCCGGTTCGCCTTCGACTTCTGCCGCAAGCGCAATTACCGCAAAAAACTTACCCTGTGCGGCAAGACCAACGTGCTCACCTACGCCTTCGATCTTTGGCAGCGCGCGTTCAATGATGTAGCCAAAGAATACCCGGACGTGCAGACCGACTACGCCCATGTTGACGCCATTTGCATGTGGATGATCAAAAACCCCGAATGGTTCGACGTCATCGTAACAGACAATATGTTCGGGGACATCATAACCGATCTCGGCGCGATGATTCAGGGCGGAATGGGAATCGCCGCAGGAGGCAACATAAACCCGAACGGGGTTTCCATGTTCGAGCCGATAGGTGGATCTGCCCCCAAGTACACCGGCCTCAACGTCATCAATCCTGTCGCAGCTATCGCGGCGGCTCAGATGATGTTGGAACACCTGGGAGAAACAAGCGCCGCCGCTCTTATCGAGAACGCCATAAAAAGGGTGGTGTCAAGTGATCTCAAGAGCCTTTCAGCCGGCCGCATGGGTTATTCGACAACCGAGGTGGGCGACCTGGTAGTCAAGTATATATAGCATTTGCGCTCCAGTGGCCTGACTCAAAGATACGCAACATAACCAGCGCCTATAGAAGGACATCCTGATGCATGTCACCCCGGCGCAGGAGACTGTGTCGTAATTGTTGGCCTCTGGATCGGGTTATTTGGCATTAATTGCAAGCATATCAAGCCATTATATGCTATAGTGGCGCCTCAAACTGGAGGGGCTATGGCATATCGACACGGAACAGACCGAAGACAGATGATGGTGCTGCCACCTACGCTGGACCAGTATGTATCTCAGGATCACCCCGTTCGCGCCTACGATGCGTTTGTAGACGCGCTTGATTTTAGCGAGGTGGGGATCGAGCTCGATGACCGGAAGGTAGGGAACAGCGAATATGACCCTCGGTGCATGCTAAAACTGCTCTTGTATGGCTACTCTTATGGAGTAAATAGCTCCCGGAAACTCGAACGCGAGGTGCACAACAATCTGTCCTTCATTTGGCTGATGAAGCAATTGAAGCCGGATCATAAAACGATTGCCGAATTTCGGCGCAGGAACAAAGAAGGCTTAAGAAAGGCTTTGAAACTTTGTGCCAGACTTTGCCTGAATCTGGGGCTGATAGAGGGTAACATACTGTTTGTAGACAGCACCAAGCTGAGGGCAAACGCAGGGAAGGCCAACCTTCACAAGAAAAAATGGTATGAGGACCAGCTAAAAGAAATTGATCAAAGAATTCAACAGATTCTGAACCAGTGCGAGCAGATCGACAAGAGTGAATCCCAATGCGGCTCGCTGGTGGTAATGCCAAAAGAGCTTGCCAAGGCAAATAAGCTTAAGGAGTCTATTAAAAATGCTCTGGCCGAGTTCAGCGAACGAGGCGACAAGACAAAGGATGGAAAAGAGAGGCAGGTAAATCAGATCGATCCGGAAAGCGTCGTAGTAAAGAGTCCTCAAGGCACCCATTGCGGATATTGCATGCAAACGGTTGTTGACGACAAAAACGGGCTGATTGTTCACACAGACGTGGTGAGCGAGGCAAATGACTCGAATCAGATGGCTGTTCAGATCGGCGGAGCCGAGGCTTATCTTGGACGAGAGTGCAAGACAGCGTGCGCCGATGCGGGGTATTCGGATACCAGCGAAATTGCAAAGCTAGAATCTGCCGGAAAAACAGTGGTGATTCCTTCTCAGTCTCAAGCCTCACACAAGGAAACGGAGATTGGTCCGTTTGAAAAGGCTAAATTTACCTATGATGCTGACTCGGATTGTTACCTGTGCCCGGAGGGTCACCGGCTGATCTTCAGACGTTTTGAGAATAAAACAAAGCAGAGAAGGGACTATCGTATTGATAAACCTAGTAAATGTCGGTTCTGTTCGCACTTTGGCACGTGCACAAAATCGAAGCAGGGCCGAACTGTTACGCGCCATGCATCGGAAGAGTTAAGGGAAGCAGTATCCAAGAGATTTGAGCAACCTGAAATGGGGCAGATCTACAAGCGAAGGAAAGCTCGGGTGGAGCATCCATTTGGATTTATTAAGAAGGTATTAGGGTATGGCCAGTTTTTTTTACGAGGTCGAGAGGGGGTTCGTGCAGAAGCGGCGATACTGGCGACATGTTTTAACCTGAGACGAATGATAAGTCTGCTGGGTGGGGTTAGGAGCTTCACGGCTGCAATTAAGGCAGCTTAAGTCAAATTAAAGCCAAGGGGCGAAGGATTGGGCGGAAATTGCCCAGCCTGTGGGCATGCGGTCAGCGTTAAAAGGGCGGTGATACCCAAAGCAGGCTGGGAAGACGATTTTTGTTCTTGGTGAATTTTTGAAAAGTATCAGGGCGGGAACCGGTCAGTCGTAATTCAATAATGACACAGTCTCGCAGGCCGGGGTCCAGAACTGGATGAAATTATAGAAAATATCTGGATTCCGGCTTGAACCCTCACTACGTTCGGATTCGCGTTAACACTTCCGGCCGGCGTTCAACGCTTCAAGTTCGCGTCCGATCATTTGTGAGGACGCGCCGGAATGACGGCCTGTGTGTACAGGACTTATGCAATTAATTACTAACGCAGAACACTAGTCAAATATTCTAGATAAACGAGGTCCTCTTGCGATGGAACTGAATGGATTAAGAGTGGCGGTCGTCGGGGCGACCGGAGCTGTTGGCAACCTGATGGTCAAAGTCCTTGAGGAAAGGGCTTTTCCTGTAAGCGTGCTCAGACTTCTGGCGTCGAAGCGTTCGATCGGAAAAACGCTCGGTTTTCGCGGCAGTGAAATCGCGGTTGAAGAGCTTACGGAAGATTCATTTGAGTCCATTCAGTTGGCCCTTTTTTCCGCCGGAGGCAGCATCAGCAAGATATTTGCGCCGATAGCGGCCAGGGCCGGTGCAGTCGTCATCGACAATTCGAACGCCTGGCGTATGGACCCGAAGGTCCCGTTGGTGGTGCCCGAAGTGAACCCGGATGCCGCGTTGTCGCATTCCGGCATCATTGCCAACCCGAACTGTTCCACGATCCAGATGGTTGTAGCGCTCAAGCCCATATACGATGCGGTGGGGATCAGGCGAATAGTGGTCACCACTTTTCAGGCGGTTTCCGGTACCGGTAAAAGGGCGATTGAGGAACTGCGCACCCAGGTTTCGGATATCATGCAAGGGCGTGAGGCGGCTCGGGAGATATATCCGCATCAGATCGCATTCAACTGCTTTCCGCATATCGGCCCTTTTTTGGAAAACGGCTTCACCGAAGAAGAGATGAAGATGGTGAACGAGACTCGGAAAATGTTCGATGATGCCAAAATCAGGATTTGTGCGACCACCGTCAGGGTCCCGGTTATCTATGGCCATTCCGAGTCGATAAACATAGAAACGGAAAAACCTATTTCTCCCGAGGAAGCGCGCAGGCTGCTTGAGGCCGCCCCGGGAGTCAAAGTTATAGACGATCCTTGCAACGCGAGCTATCCGGTCCCCTTGAGCGCTGCGGGGAAGGACGATACCCTCGTTGGCAGGATTCGCAGAGATCCTTCGGTTGAAAACGGCCTTGTCATGTGGGTGGTTGCTGACAATATCCGCAAGGGAGCTGCTACCAACGCCGTTCAAATTGCGGAAATCCTGCTTAGCCGCGGCCGGCTGTAGCTGAATATGCGAATCATTGCGGGCGCTTTTCGGGGAAGGCGGCTGCATGCCCCAAAGGGCAACAGGATTCGCCCTACCATCGACTGGGTTCGGGAAGCGGTCTTTAACATGATTGCCACGGAGGTTCCGGGGGCGAAGGTGCTTGATCTGTTTGCCGGAACCGGGGCAATGGGCCTGGAAGCACTTAGCCGCGGGGCGCATTCTTGCTTCTTTGTGGACAATAGCGCCGAAGCCGTGAGTCTTATACGTGAAAATGTCCAATTGTGCGCGGCGCAGGACAGGTCGCGCATAATTCACGGGCCGGCCGCCTCGGCAATCCGGCGCCTGGGATCGGAAAACGAGCTGTTCGACCTTATTTTCATGGACCCTCCATACGGGAAGGGATACATCGAAAAAACACTCGAAATTGTTGGCGCAATTGCCCGCGACGACGCGCTGGTCATTGCCGAGCACCACATAAAAGATAAACCGCCGGTGGTTCCGGCAATCTGGCGAAAAGACCGCGAGCGAAAATACGGTGACACTTTGATATCGGTCTACTCGAACTCTTAGTCCGTCAATAACCCGACAGGAGGAAAAATGCGCAGCATCGCAGTATACGCCGGCTCCTTTGACCCTATTACCAACGGACACATCGACCTGCTCGAGCGCGCCCTCAAACTCTTCGACAACATTATTATCGCTATTGCCGCAAACCCCGGGAAAGACCCCCTGTTCTCCAATGACGAGCGCCTCGAGATGATAAAGGAGTCCCTGGCGCACCATCCCTTGAAAGACCGGGTGAAGGTGGACCTTTTCCAGGGGCTGCTCGTGGACTATGTGCAATCAATTCCGACCAAAGCCATAGTAAGGGGCCTTCGGGCAATCAGCGACTTTGAATACGAATTCCAGATGGCGCTTATGAACCGCAAACTGAACGGAGGTATCGAAACCGCCTTCATAATGACGGGAATGCACTGGATTTACACCAGCTCCAGGATCATCAAGGAAGTGGTGCGGTCCGGCGGAAATGTAACGGGCCTTGTCCCGGAAAACGTCGAAAAGAAGCTGATAGAAAGACTGGGCAGCCCGGGCAAGAACAGCCTGTGACAGCTCCTTGCACGCTGCGGGAGGAAAACGTCCGAAAGTTCAGGCACCAGCGGTCCGGCGTTAAAAATCGCGCTTTATCCGTTCGATCGTTGACTCGATAAGATCGCGGATCTCACCCAGCCGGTCCAGCGTTTGGGCTTCAAAGCGCAAGACCAGAACCGGCTGCGTATTGGATGCCCGCACAAGGCCCCAGCCGTCTGCAAAATCGATACGGGCGCCGTCAATATCGATTACCTTCAGGTTTTTCTCTTTGAACTCCCGCTTGGCCCTTTCGACGACTTCGAACTTAATCTCATCCGGACACTCGATCCGTATCTCGGGCGTCGCATGCATGGCGGGGACCCCGTCGAGAAGTTCGGGTATCCTCTTGCCGCTTCTGGAGAGTACTTCGAGCAATCTGCACGACGCGTATATCCCATCGTCGAATCCGAAATACCGGTCCTTGAAGAACATATGGCCGCTCATCTCGCCGGCGAGTTGTGCGTCCACTTCTTTCATTTTTGCCTTTATCAGCGAATGGCCGGTTTTCCACATGATGGCGTGGCCCCCATGCCGCTCGATGTCGTCATAAAGTGTCTTCGAGCACTTGACCTCGGAGATGATAACCGACCCGGGCCTCCTGGATAAAATCTCCCTGGCGAAAATGATCATGAGCTTGTCGCCGAAGACGACCTCGCCCCTGTGATCGATCACCCCCAGCCTGTCGCTGTCGCCGTCGTATGCGATACCGACGTCGAGCCGCTCCCGGAGGACCAGGTTTTGCAAGTCCACCAGGTTTTCCATGACCGTAGGGTCCGGCTCGTGATTCGGAAAAGTGCCGTCCATCTCGCAGTAGATCGGGTAAATTTCGCAGCCCAACTTTCTTAAAATGGCCGTGGCAACCGGACCGCCCGTTGCATTGCCGCCGTCGACCCCGACCCTCAGCCTGCCTTCGAGCCGGATATTGCCTGTAACGAAATCAACGTATGAGGAGATGATGTCGAAGTGATCGAGCCTTCCTTCCCCTGAGATAAAGTCCCCCGAGCGAGCGACGCCGGCCAGTTCCTGAATCTCAGCGCCGGCTATGGTGTCAAACCCGTTGCAAACCTTAAAACCGTTATACTCGGGAGGATTATGGCTGGCGGTGATCATCATTCCGCCTTCACGTTCCAGGCGCCTTATAGCGAAGTAGAAAACCGGCGTCGGGCAGACCCCTATATCGACTACGTCCATGCCTGACTGAAGCAGCCCTCCCACGAGCAGATCGCGGTACCGGTCCGAAGTCAGACGGCAGTCTCTCCCCACGACGATCCGCCTTTTACCCTGCCGGGCCATGTATGTTCCAAACGCCCTGCCAAGGGTCGATACATCCGAATCCGTAATTTCGGACCCGGCGATTCCGCGTATGTCGTATTCTCTAAAGATCTTCTGAAGCATGATTTATTACTCGACCAGGGAGTTCTAGTGAAAAGCAAAGACCGCATTCGGGAGAGAAAACAAAAAACGAAGGTCCGGATAACTCATCCTAAAAGACCCTCGCTTGAAGAAATCCTGATGAAATTTACCCGCGCCGCTTCAATGATGCGAGCCGCCTTCACCTGATTTGAGACGCTTAACGGTCAGAATAGCGGCCGCGATCACGCCGATCACGATTACGCCAAGAGCGCCATACAGGGCAGTGAAAAATACAGCGTGAGTCGGATCGTACCAGGGTATGTCCCATGGCAGCATACTGCTTAAACTTCGCTTAAGGGCTTCGCATAAAAACTCGCTTGCTCCTGACATTGACTTGCCTCCGCAGCTCGAATGTTCGAATGGGGCACCGGATTTCTGTGACCGATATACGTCTAGCACACAAGTGGGAAGGGGTCAATCGCAAATTCGGAGGACGGAAGACGGGGGACGGAGGATGCAAAGACAGGATTTCACCGCAGTTCCTCATGTCCCGCGGGACACCCCAAACCATGAAAAGACTCGTAGGATGGGTGGAGCGAAGCGCAACCCATCAGGTCTTTTCGAGAACAGAGACGCAGAGGACACTGAGGAAACAGAGAAATGCAACAGCTTGTTTAACCGGATTCCAGCGCCTGCCAAGCCTCATCATGGGACGCGATGACAGGATTCACCCTACGCGAAGAAGGATCGGTTAGATTTATTGTCAGCATTTCCCGCCGAGTCTTTGGACGAAGGTCCGGGCCTCGACGATCCGAATACCGTGGAAGTGCTTGATCTCCAGGAGATGATGGTCTCCTGAAACAATGTAACGTGCTACGGCCTCCAAAGCGCAGGCCGGAAATTTGTTGTCTCGGAGGTCTTTGGTGATCCGGCCCTTAGCATGAGTGAAACGGTGCGGTCCTGAATCTCGATCACTCGCTCCTTGAGCTAGTCAGTACCTTTCGGATGACATTGCCCTCACGCGCGTAAATCGTTTTTAAAAGGGCTCATGACGCGGTGATCGGAAACTTTATGGACTCCTACCCTGATGTAAGACATATGAAAGTCGGCGCACATCTGGAAATCCACTTGCTCTGCCCTGTTTGACAGAAGTTCCCGATTATCACTCTTTTTCGAAATCTTGTTTGGGCGCGCCGCAGACCGGGCAAACCCAATCATCGGGCAGGTCCTCGAACTTGGTTCCCGCAACGATTCCATTGTCCGGATCACCAGCAGCCGGGTCATAAACGTAGCCGCAGACCGTACATACGTATCGATCCATTTCTCCTCCTCATAAGTATGACCATTGTCATTAACGGAACAAACAGGGGCATAATATAAAAGGTCACTTGAAAGAATGCAATCGGAGGCGACCGCATCTTGTGCGGATTTGGATGCAATTACTTATTTTTGACGGTCTGCCGAAAGTTCTGCAAATAAAATGACACCTGGCGGAGCCTGGAGATCAATGTGGCGTTGCGGCGGCCCCACGCACGCGGTGGCTTGCCACTGCCTGCGCGTGATGCCGAATCCTTTGGGGGTGCGGGGCATCTTTATGGTGAAAAAAAGTTCCCCCGCTCTTTTGACCTTTCGCAACTGGCAGACTTTTGCACACTCAATCAGGAGCGCTTCCTCCAGATTCGCCTGAGACGAAGAGCGTTGGTCACCACCGAAACCGAACTCATGGCCATAGCCGCAGCGGCGAACATCGGATTTAGCAGAATGCCGAAAAAGGGATAGAGCGCCCCGGCGGCGACCGGAATGCCGACGGCATTGTAGAAGAAAGCCCAGAAGAGGTTCTGTTTGATGATCCGCATGGTCAGCGAAGAAAGCTCTATAGCGGAAGCAACCAGCCGGAGATCGTCCCGGATAAGAGTGATGTCGCTTGCCTCGATTGCGATGTCGGCGCCAGCCCCGATTGCTATTCCAACGTCTGCGGCTGCAAGGGCGGGAGCATCATTTATGCCGTCTCCCACCATGGCCGCGACCCTTCCATTCGACTGGAGCCGTCGAATTTCGCCGGCCTTGTCCCCCGGACGAACATCGGAGAGGACCCGCTCAATTCCGGCCTGGCGGGCGATTGCCTCCGCCGTCTGCCGCCTGTCGCCGGTCAGCATCACGACATCGAGGCCCATTTTCTTGAGAAGGGATACAGCCTCCTGCGCCGAGGGCCTGATCGTATCGGCAAGCGCGATGACACCGGCAACCTTTCCATCTTTCGCCGCAAATACACATGTTTTCCCGGATTTCTCAAGCATTGCGGCGTCTTGGTCAAGCATTCCGGTGTTTATCCCTTCGGACTCAATAAATGTCCGGCTGCCAAGAATGATTTGGCTCTCGCCCACCCTGGCGCGCAATCCCAATCCTGAAACAGATTCGAAATCGAGGGCAATGTTTGTGCCCGTCTCCCGGCCGGCTTTTGCGCCGAGCTTCACTATCGCCTTAGCCAGGGGATGTTCCGACAAACTTTCGACCGAGGCGGCCATGCTCAGAAGATCGGCCTTCGAAAACCCCGGCGCCGCCGCGATATCGGTTACTTCAGGTTCTCCTCCGGTTATGGTGCCGGTCTTATCAAATACTATCGTGTCAAGGTGGTGTGCGCGCTCGAGGCTTTCGCCGCCTTTTATGAGTATTCCGTTTTCAGCCCCAAGACCCGTGCCGACCATCACGGCAGTAGGCGTGGCCAGCCCCATTGCACACGGGCATGAAATTATCAGCACCGACACGAAATTGAGGACCGCGCGGCTAAGGATGTGCCCCGGCGCGGCAAAATACCAGATGATGAAAGTAACTATAGCTATCGCGATAACCGCCGGGACAAAAATGGAAGCCACTTTGTCGGCGAAACGCTGTATAGGGGCTTTGGACCCCTGGGCCTCCTCGACGAGGCGGATTATCCGTGCAAGGGCCGTTTCAGCCCCGACCCTGGTTGCTTCGAAAACGAAACTCCCGCTCTGGTTGATGGTCCCGGCAAACACCTCATCGCCGGGCTTTTTTGAAACCGGCATGCTTTCGCCGGTGAGCATGGATTCATTTACCGAAGACTCCCCGGAAACGGCGGTCCCGTCAGTGGGTATCAGGCCGCCGGGCCGCACCACAATACGATCGCCGCGAAGCACTTCCTCGACGGGGACGTCCATCTCCGCACCCTCCCGGATTACGCGGGCCGTTTTCGGAGTGAGCTTCATCAGCTTTTTAATCGCTTCGGAAGTCCTGCCCCTGGCCTTGAGCTCAAGGAGCCTGCCCAGCAGGACAAGCGTTACGATCATGGCCGCCCCGTCAAAATAGACGGGCGGCTCGAGGCCGGAAGCAGAAAACAAATGTGGGAAAATGGTCGCAAGGGCTGAATAGATGAACGCGGAAAGAGAGCCTATGGCCACCAGGGTATTCATGTCCGCCGTTTTCTGGAGGGTAGCTTTGAGCGCTCCCTTAAGAAAACGGTCCCCTACCCAGAAAACGGCCGGTGCGGTAAGAACCAGAAGAATATAGAGCATTGCCTGGCGGGAAACGGCGTGCAGGATCGGCAAAGAATGCTGCATCGTTCCGGCCATTATCAGAATGCTAAGAACTGCGCCGGCCGCCACTTTGTGTCTGAGCCCGGCAATTTCTTGGAGCCGCGCCGCCTCAGCCGGATCGCCGGCCTCCTGCTGATAGACGCCTAGGTACTCGTATCCCGCCTGTTCGATTGCTTCCCTTATAGCCGACCAGTCCTCAAGCCGGGGAGAGTAGACTATAGATGCCCTGGATGTGGCAAGATTTACTGTCGCGTTTTCAACACCGGGGACTGACTGAAGCGCATTCTCGACTCGCCGGATGCATGCTGCGCAGCTCATGCCTCCCACGGAAACGGCAGTCTTTCTAAGGCCTTTTTCCTGGCGCGCCTCCAGCCGGGCGCCGTAGCCGAGTTGTTCTATCTTACTCAAGCTCATAACCGGCTTTTTTGATCTTATCCCTCATGAGTTCGTTGTCCACGGAACGGGTCTCCTCGAAAGTAACTTCCCCGCTTTCAAGGTCCACGGCAACGTTAGTGATTCCGTCAATTTCCTCCAGGGTCTTCTTTACCGTTTTCACGCAATGCTGACACGACATTCCTTTTACTCGAACAGTTCTCATGCTCTACCCCCGGAAGATTTATTCCTCAAAAAACATATCAAAAATGGGAATCTGGATTCAGGAATTCAGACCGCAAATCACGCGATTCGCAAAACGATGTACACGTCACCTCTGCTTATTTTATTGCCGGGAAGAAGGTTCCCCATGTCTTTCAGCCGAAGCCGGGTCCCAGTTTTTACACCTGGTGGAATTCTCACCGAAATCAACTTCCCGTTTCCATAATGGGGCAGGTTGATTTGCACCATATCGCCAAACTGCGCCTGTTCTTCTGTAATCGGAAGATTGTAGGTCAAGTCCAGCTCAAAGGCTTTTCCGGCCGCCCTTTCCGCCTGGAGGTGTTTGGACTGGACGCCAAGAACTTTCAGGAGATATTCTCCGGCCTTCTTCCCTGCTCTTCCAAGCAAAGAAAATCCGGACTCAAGCAACCTGCCGGGTCTTAATTCTTCGGCGGAAGGCTCAGCCGCAGGACGAGCGGTACGCTCGGGCCGCACGAACGGTCTGCCGTAGCGGACCACCCGGACCCTCCCCGGACCGAAAACAAAACCCTGAAAGAAAATGTTTCTTCCGCCGAAAAAGAGATTGTTGATAAACGCCGGATCGAACCTCATCCCCATGCGCGCAAACTCTTTTTCCATTTCCTTAAAGATGTCCTGAGCATGCCCGCTCGAGAAAAAATCCCTGAATATTTCATCCTGCGAATAACCGAACCCGCGCCCCCCGGTCCTTCCCGGCTGATATCCAAGGCGGCGGTACTGGTCATACTGAGTTCGCTTGCCCGGATCGGAAAGCACACCGTATGCTTCATTGATTTTCTTGAAGCGCTCCTCGGCCCGTGCGTCACCCGGATTTCTGTCCGGGTGAGTTTCAAGGGCGAGTTTGCGGTACGCCTTCTTGATCTCTTCACCCGAAGCGTCTGTTGAAACGCTCAATGTTTCATAGTAATCGAAATTCGACATCAGGCCCTCTATCTTTTCCCTTACTTTTATTATATCAATAAAATAATAGGGCCAAAGCAGCATAATAGCAACTAAACATAAGCGTGCCCGCAGGATGGGGCCGATATTCGTTCAAAAAGCTCGAGGAACGGGGAGAAGGTTCGATAAGTAATTCCAAACTGTGATCAAACCGCCATATGCCCCCCTTTAGCTTTTCCCATTGAAATCAGTAGAGCGTTAATGTACATTTAAGGTACTATCCCACAAACGAGGTATCTACCATGACCTTCACAACGGTCGAAGCGCGAAAGCAGATAAGCGAAGTAATAAACCGGGCCGCTTACGGTAAGGAACGCGTGATCCTCACCAGGCGGGGGAAACCCGTCGTAGCCGTGGTTCCCATCGAGGATGTGGAAACACTTGAGGCTCTTGAAGACCGCTTCGATATCGAGGAGGCGCACAAGGTGCTCGCCGGCACAGAGAAGGAAGGCACAGTTCCCTTTAACGAGGTGAAAAAGGAACTCGGCCTGAAATGATCCCTTACAGGATCGAGTTTGCCAAGCCCACCATCAAGCAACTCGCCAAACTTCCGAAAAATATCCGGCAGAGGGTTTCCGACCGGATAGGAACACTTGCCGCCAACCCACGGCCCGCCGGCTGCAAAAAGCTCGTCGGCACGGAATCTCTTTACCGCCTTCATGAAGGAGACTACCGGATAGTCTACCAAATCGAAGATGATGTGCTCCTCGTTCTCATCATTCGGATAGGACATCGCGGGGATGTCTATCGTAACCTCCGGACGTGAGGACGACACAAACCCCTGTAATTGGGCACATAATAGATCTTGCAGGGCATCGAAGCCATATTATTTTCGTCGGCCCCAGCTCCGACTGCCTGGCCTCTCGCTACTCGCGCCAATCGGTCTGCGCTGTTAAAAATCCGTAACGGTTCACCGGAAAACGTGGCTCTCATAAATAGGGATCTTGTGCACGCGTCGCTTCGCTCAAAGTCTGCAGTATGAGGTGTGAAGGGTGAACTTCCGGCTAAACGCCTCTGGTCATGGACAGGCCCAAGGATAGCTTAGAGAAAAGACCAGATTGTCTTCACCTTTCAGCCTTCTAACTTCCTAAAGTTAACCTTCGGCTGCTCTTTCTTTCTTCGCGTCTTCGCGACTTCGCGTGAAAAAATTTTCAGGTTACAAGGACGTGGCAAATTACGGCACTGCGCGAGTTGTGAACGTATACAAAAATCCGGACGCCTCAACAAGGAGGTTGCCAAGGCCGTGTGGCTTCTCTATAATAGCCGATACTGCCGAAGTGGTGGAACTTGGTAGACACGCCATCTTGAGGGGGTGGTGGGGAGACCCGTGCCGGTTCGAGTCCGGCCTTCGGCATTACCTATTGAAATTGCGGGGACAATCGATCCAAAGTGGCCGATTCGTCCTCGTTTTTGTCCCAGGTGCTTCGAGCGCCGACGATTTTTTTGTTTGGAATGACTTTTTGAAAATCGACTTAGGATCAAAACGCTCTATACATGATCCACACATCAGAATCCCACGTGCCCTCCGGGATTTCCGTAAGACAGACTCCGCTTTAAAGATCACCTTCGTAAATATATTAATATGTGCGATCCGGATGGGCAGTTCATGAAAGTTCACAGATGTGATGCACATGGGAAGGATGATCGGTGCCGGTCCCAGGTGAATGTTAAAGAGCAATGCCGGCAGGATCTTTCAACCATCTACACCAAATGGTCCAACACGTGTCTGACTTTTGCCGCAAGATCGTCGTTGCCGAAAGGTTTCTGAATGAAATCTAGGCCTTCGTCCAGAATGCCGTGATGTGCTATCGCATCGGCGGTATAGCCAGACATATACAGGCACTTGAGGTTCGGGCGGATGACTCTAAGCTGTTCTGCCAGTTCCCGGCCGTTCATCTCCGGCATCACCACGTCCGTAATGAGCAAATGGATATCTCTTGGATGCTCCTTCACAAGATGCATGGCGTGTACGTGAGTATGTGCCGCAAGCACAGTGTAACCCAGCTTTTCGAGCATCATCTTGCTGAGGTCCAGAACCGCTTCATCGTCCTCCACCAGCAGGATGGTTTCAGTACCTGTCAGGCGCTTTACGGCCGCATGCTCAGAGGGGACCTGTGCGGCTTCAGGCTCGAACCGCTGCAAGTAGATTTTAAACGTGGTTCCTTTCCCCGGTTCGCTTTCAACATAAATAAAACCGTCGTTTTGTTTTACGATGCCGTAAACGGTGGACAATCCAAGCCCTGTTCCCTTGCCCAGTTCCTTGGTGGTAAAAAAAGGCTCGAAGATCTTCTCGCGGACTTCCTCACTCATGCCCGTTCCTGTATCGCTCATGCTCAGCAGCACATATTCTCCAGGAATGAATTCGGGGGTCTCGATACTATTGGAATCATCGATCACAACGTTTTCGGCCTTAATAGTGACGGCGCCTACTCCGGAAACGGCATCGCGGGCATTGACCGCAAGATTGGCCAGGATCTGGTCTACCTGCGAGGGATCGATTTTGACTTTCCAGAGATTGAGTCCAGGTTGCCAGGACAGGTCGATATCCTCGCCAATGAGCCGCCTCAACATATTGAGCATGCTCGAGATCGTGCTGTTTAAATCCAGTATCTTCCGGACGGCGGTCTGTTTGCGTGCAAATGCCAGCAGTTGCTTGGTAAGGTCCGCTGAACGCTGGGCCGCTTTGAGGATCTCCTTGAGGTTGTGCTGGAGTTTGTCATTGGAAACGTCCTGTTGAAGGGCAATTTCCGCCCGGCCGATGATCACGCCTAGCATGTTGTTGAAATCGTGCGCCACACCGCCTGCCAGCCGTCCCACCGATTCCATCTTCTGGGCCTGGAAAAGCTGTTCCTCAAGTTTTTTTCTTTCCTCCTCTCCTCGCTTGCGCTCGGTGATGTCGTTACCGATGCAGAGGATTTCCTTTATGCGGCCGTTTTCGCCAAAGACAGGCTTATTGGTCCATGAGACCCAAACCCTCTCTCCGCTACGGAGCATATTTTCGTTAACGTTGTTCATGTACCTGTCAGGATTTACTCCAATATCTTCAATCATTGCCCTCAAATCCCGGCCCGTAGACTCCAATTCGGGGACAATGGTTCCGACAACATTCTTACCGAGCATCTCATCTTCGCTGTAACCAAAAAAAACCTGAGCGAACTCGTTAAAGAAGGTCACCTCGCCCGAAACGTCCCTTCTGAGGATGATACTGTTAGCACTCTGAACCAGTTCGCGATATTTTTCCTCACTTGCCTTCAACGCCGTCTCGGCCCGCTTCCGCTCGGTGATGTCCCAGAAGATTCCGAAAACACCGACGATCTTGCCATTTACGTCTCTGACCGGAGTTTTGAACGTCTTGACCCACACTCCTTTGCCTGGCGATAGGTTGTGCACCTCCAGTTCCTCAGACACACCCGTCTTCATGATGCGTTTGTCGTTCGCCCGGTATTTGTCGGCAAGCTCCCTGGGGAAGAAATCGTAGTCCGTTTTGCCAAAAACGTCTGCAGGTCGAATGCCGAGATCCCTCGCATAGTGCTCGTTGATGGATACGTAGCAGGAGTTAGTATCCTTCATGAAGACCTTTTGAGGGATGTTCTCGACGAGCGTTCGGTACATGGCTTCGCTCTTACGCAGCGCCTCTTCCGCCTGCTTGCGCCCACTAATATCGAGTACGTATTCGATGATTTGGACGATGTCCCTGCCGCTATCAAAAATAGGATAGGCATGAATCTCGACATGTCTGGCTTCTCCATCCTTGTCATAGTGACGGTGCTCCGTGATTGTGGGCTGCCCCGTTTCTTTTATCACTTTGATTGGACAGACGCACGAGTCTTCGTGACAGGGGACAGCATTCTTATGCGTCAGCTCATGACAGGTTATATGTGGAAGCAAGCCATCGGGAGCACCGGCGCAGTTGGCCATTTTAACGGTGTAATCGTCGGCATCTATAACGTAGAAGGGGTAGGGTAAAGATTCCACCACCGTGTTCAAAAAGTCCTTTTGTTGGACTATCCTTTGCTCTGCTTGTTTGCGCGCCGTGTCGTCGGCGTCCATGGCCCCGCCGATCAACCTGGCAGCACGGATAACGAAGAAGACCGTGAGCATTCCGAAAAACACCACCGACGCCCCTGATACAATGGCGCTATTGAACTTGGTAACAGCGTGCTGCAAAACGTCGGAGATGAGAACAGCGATGAATGCCAGCGGAATGAAAGTCCTCAGGAGGACGGCCCGGACGGAATCGCCTGTTAACGGACGTAGAAGAAATCCGTTAGGTCCGGCCGCAACCAATAATCCAACGCCTAAAAACATGAAACCAATGTACGTCATAAATGATGCCGGGATGATCCCGCTTCTATACAGAAACGGTGTCCCATACATGTAACTGATTGCGCCGACCAAACCGGTTATGGCTACAAGACCGGCCATACCGCTGATAAGGTGCACGACGAATCTTCTTCTCGTCTCGTATTGCAGCAGAAGCATTAAAGTGCTCCCGGATAAACTGAAAAGCACGCCCGTGAGAGGAGACGTGACCTTGGTAGGAAATGAACCAAGATATTTGCTTAAAAAGAAGATATTCTCTTCGAGGGTCAAATTGAGGTTGGTGAATAACCCGGTGAACGCCAATAGTCCGAAGACGGAACTTGTTGCAGCCAGCGCCATAAAAAGCCTTGCCCGGTTGCGGGAAGGACAATGGATGTACCAGATGAGGGTCATCCCTTGAACCAAAAAAGCGAAACAGCTACCGGGCGCCGCAGGAATGTAGTTCTCGATGAATCCGGTGAGAGCTTGCGCGTACATGGTCCATCCCACCAGACCCAGTATCCCTATCAGAACTGAAACACCACCACCCAAAAGAGCCAGGACTCTCGAGATATCTGACCGTTCCCGGTCCGCAAAGAGTTTCAATTTCTGGATCCTTTTTACAAATACACGGTAGGAGGCGAGCAAAATGTGAGCATAATACTTCAGTGAGACATAATCCTTTAAATAATCGACACCACCATGGCGATATCAATCCTTACCAGTTCCCTGCGCAGGGCCGATGACAGTGGAAATGAAGTCAGCGGAATTTAACCCCAACTCGAAATTTGAGCGCGCAGTCGAATCCTACAGAATTACTATGATATGTACACCGGGGTGTAACTGAATTCAACTCCATTCTTGATTGCCAGGCTACTTGCAAAGCCACATAAAATCAGCACGGAAATTTGCCGGAATTCCAAGCTGTTGCTGGATGCGCTAACTGGGGAAAACATTCTTGTCTTCACCCCTTTGAAATTGCGATCTCACCCCGGTCTCTGGAAGAACTTGGCGATCTTGACGAAGCAATTGGCGGTAAAAGCCTGGAAATGGCAAACCGAAGCGAACTGAACAGGGCGCAAATGGCAAACGGCAGTCAAGGTAAAGAAAGGCTCTAACTACTCATCCATAGAGCAATCTGACGGGCGGGAGAAGCAATTCCCGGCGAGTGAGTTTTTGGCACAGGCCACTAATTTTACTTCAGGCATTTGGTTCTTTGTCCGACAATATCAATGGAGGCCTTATGCCTCCTCCGAGAGCCGTGAGTAGGACCAATAGTGGCGCCTTCCTTCTCGGCTCTCTCCATTTTACAAGGTTCATCACTGCGCCCGGTCGAGTTCGAGCTTCCGTATTCCTCAATCCAGTCTGTTCAAATGCTCGTCTGAGAGCTCTTCCAAAAAAGGGCTGATCCCGCTCAATTTGTTTTGCCGGCTGTTTGCATAGGAAATGTGGAGGTTGCGCTCGGCCCTGGTGCAGGCAACGTAAAACAGCCTTCGTTCTTCCTCGACATTACCGCCGTTTCTTTCACCGTCTTGCTCAACAGACCGCCAATGGGGAAGGATATTGTTTTCACATGCGGCCAGAAAGACTGTATGAAACTCCAGCCCCTTTGCCGCATGTATAGTGGACAGCCGCACGCCTCGATCCTTTTCTTCATCGTCATCTTGGTCTTCGGTACGCAGGGAGCAGTCTTCGAGGAACTCCTCTATAGTTTCCCTGCCTTCAGCTATGCTGAGAAGTTCATTTATGTTTTCCAGACGAGATATGTGGCTGCTCTCATCGCCATCTACATCATAGGTCTCCAAGTGCTTTTCGTAATGAGTGATGTCGATGATCTCTTCCAGAGCTTGCTTGGGCGGCATATCTTTGATGCGGTCAAGGATGAACAGCACCGTCCCTATCTCGCCGGCCACTTTTTGAAGACCGATTTTTTTCTGGATGGCGATCGGACTTTTCTCCATCAAAGAGGCGCCCGCAAGATCGATCTCCCTGATCTTCTGAATTGATTTCTTGCCAATCCCTCTCTTTGGAACATTAAGGACGCGTTCAAAGGCGATATCGTCCTTGGGGTTTACCGCACATGCAAGGTAGCTTGTCAGGTCTTTGATTTCTCTGCGCTCAAAGAAGGAGATCCCTCCGATGAGCTTGTAGGGGACTCCGAGTTCGTTGAATGCCTTCTCAAGTATTCGGCTGATAAAGGTTGTTCTGTAAAGGACCGCCATCTGCTCGAAGGGAACGCCGTCATAGCGGTAGGCCCGACATTTCTCTGCAACCCACCTGGCTTCGAAGTAAGAATTATCAAAACCTCTGAGTGAGGGCAGATTGCCGGGTTTTGTGCTGAAGCAGTTCTTCTTAATCTCCTCGTTATTTAACCTGATGATTTCATTTCCCAATTCGACAATCGGCGCCGTAGAGCGGTAATTCTCCTCGAGCAGGAATACCTTCGTCCCTTCATATTCTGTGGGAAACCGGACAAAATAGCTTGGCTCAGCCCCTCTGAAGCTATAGATAGACTGAGAAAAGTCTCCCACCACGGTGATGTTCCCGTTCTTTACCAGAAGCTTGATTATGGCGTTCTGGATAGAATTGGAATCCTGGTGTTCATCCAGAAGAATGTATTGGAACAAACCCTGGTAGTAGGTTCGAGTTTGAGACTGTCCTCTCAGCAAGTTGAGGGCATGCAGCAGAATATCGTCAAAGTCCATTGCGTTCGACTCGTTGAGCCTCTGGTTGTAGTGCTCAAAAATGAAGTCGAGTTTTCTGAATTCTTTGACGGAATGGATGTAGGCATCCGGTGTGAGGGAATTCTTCGCTTTGCTGATATGGGCCTTGATTGCTCTTGCGTATTTGCCCTCCATATTGAAACTGTTTTCAAGAATATTTTTGATGAGCCCAATCTGATCGGATCCATCGTAAATGGTAATCGGGTTTTTGAAGCCGATGTCTCCTGCGTGCGCTTTAAGGATCTGCAGCATCGAAGAATGAAAGGTCCTGACCCATGGGAAATCCTTGATCCATCGTCCGGTCGATTTTGTCAGCCGATCTTTTAACTCGTTTGCTGCTTTGTTTGTAAAGGTGATACACAGTATCCGTCCGGAGTCATATCCGGCGCCGATCAGGTACTCAAATTTGGCAACGATGGTTGAGGTCTTACCCGCTCCTGCGCCGGAGCAAATGAGGGCCGGTCCATCCAAATGCTCAACTGCTGCTACTTGTGCTTTTGATAATGATGGCAATAACTTATCTCCGGAGGTCTTATTCTATAAGAAATTGCAGCAAAAATGCTTCACTGGGGCAATTCCCCCAGATTGGAGAGACTCTTTAACCCAGATTCGTCTAATTTACCAGTTGGAAGGAAGCTGAGTTCTTCGAGTGGTTGATCAACCTGAAACGCGTTTGAACCATGAAAATCTATTTCGCAGGCCCGCTATTCTCAGAAGCTGAACGAGGCTGGATGCGGAAAGTGAAGAAAGAAATTTGAGCCGGCGCATGGCTGCCGATTGGGCCCGGCATGCAGACAGCCCTCAATCTCTCCAGAGATAATAGGCGATCATGGAAGTAAATATCTGCATGCAGACGATGATCGTGACACAACCAGGCCATCCGGTTTGCTTCCAGAAAAGACCGGGCAAAATCGATCCGGTGCATCCGCCGAGATAATAGAGCGCGACGTAGAGACCCGCAGCGGAAGATCTAGCCGAGGAGGCCGCTTTACCAACATTGCTGGATGCTGCTGCCTGGCAAATGAACACACCGGAGGCCGCAATCGCAAGCCCGCTGATGATGACGGGAACATAGTGAGCTAAAGTCAGCAACATGCCGATTGCGACCATCCCCGCAGCTCCCATTAATGCCAGGCGGTAACCTATACGGTCCAGGATACTCCCCGCAACCGGGGTTACGGCTGCGCCAACCAGGTAAACGGCAAAAATCATTCCCAGAGCGGCAGACCCCAGGTAAAAGGGTTTATCGGCCAGATAAAAGTTCACATAGGTGAAGGCCGCCACCATGCAGAATAGAACGTTGAATCCCACCACGTATGTGGCAAGGAGCTGAGAATTACGCAGGTGCATGGTGATCGATCCAAGCGAGGCTGCAGCGCTATTTTGACGAACAAATCTTATGGGTCGAGGTAGAAGCCGCCAGATGGCCAGAGCCCCGGCCAAAGTGACTGCTCCAAGAACGGCAAAGGGGACACGCCAGCCCCAATGGTGCGCCATCAAACCGGTGAAGAAGCGTCCTGTAAAACCTCCGACAATTGCGCCTGTTAAATAGATAGACATTGTCGAGCCGACATACCGGTCAGGAGATTCCTCGCTGATATAGGCCATGGATGAAGCCAGGATTCCAGGTACAAAGAAGCCCTGCAAAAAACGCCATAAGATAAGCTCACTCAAATTGACCGCCGTTGCAGTCAATGCTGCTGCGGCAGCCAGACCCAGCATAGCTACGACAATTACCCTCCTGCGTCCCACGGCATCGGCAAGCAAGCCTAGAAAGGGGGCTGCGAGAGCCACTGCCAGGATTGGAGCGCTCACGGTAAGACTTACCATCAGTTCGGACGCCGCGAAAATTTGCCGGAACTCGGGCAGCAGAGGCTGCGTAGCGTAAAGACATATGAATGCGCCGAACCCCGCCAGGAACAGGGCCGAATGTGCGGCCGGTGAGAGCCGATGCTCTTCCAATTTCCATATACCCCAGAAAACTTTCTATTTATCTGCAACAACGGCGCTAATCATGATCGCTTTGCTGGATCTAAACAAGCTTTTATCTTATTCGTTCGCCAATCGGTGAGTTATGCAGGGGCGTCCAGCCGGGGTGGAGCGCGGGAAAAGAAATAACCAGCGGTAACGAAATCCGGTCTGAAACTGCCGGTGCGTTAGCCGCCCCAGCAACCTTTTGGAGCGGTATCTCTATAGACCGAGCAAAGTGCCGTCCACAGCGTTCATTCTCACCTCTACCGAATGTTCCCGATGGTCGTCAACGAGGCGAACAGCCTTGTCGTGTTGCTCGACGCCATCAACCGTTACACTCATTTCATCACTACCGGTCTGCGGTTGCACAACGGCGATGTGGTAAACGGTTTCCCGATAGCGGTAGTGCATTTTGAACGCCCTCCAGTCCGATGGCAGGCACGGAGCAAAACGCAGTTTATCCACTTCGAGCCTTAGCCCCAGCAGTGATTCCACGATAAGCCGGTACATCCAGCCCGCAGACCCCGTGTACCACGTCCATCCGCCACGACCGATGTGCGGAGAGAGAGCATAGACGTCGGCCGAAGCGACGTAGGGTTCCACTTTGTAAATGGCGGCACCCTCGGGAGATATTGCATGGTTCACCGGGTTGATCATGGTAAAGAGCTCCCACGCGCGCCGGTTGTCCCCCAGGCGAGCGAAGGCCATTGCCGCCCAAATGGCCGCATGTGTGTACTGCCCGCCGTTTTCTCTCACGCCGGGGACGTACCCTTTGATGTAGCCGGGATTCAACTCCGACTTGTCAAAGGGCGGATCCAGGAGTTGGATCAGCCCATGCTCACGGCGAACGAGGCGCTCATCCACCGCCTCCATGGCCATACGCGAACGCTCATGATCTCCCGCACCGGATAGAACGGACCAGCTCTGCGAGATCGAATCAATTTGGCATTCGGGGTTGCTCGCCGATCCAAGCGGTGAGCCGTCGTCGAAATAGGCGCGGCGGTACCACTCGCCGTCCCAGCCATGCCTCTCGATATTGCGGCGCAGCCCCGCCGCCTCACTTTCGCAACGCTCGGCGAAGGAGATGTCACCGCGCGCGCGGGCAACCTTAGTGAACTGAATGAGCACTTCATAAAGAAAAAATCCCAACCACACGCTTTCGCCTTTGCCGTGTTCGCCCACCAGGTTCATGCCGTCGTTCCAGTCACCGGAGCCGATGAGAGGCAGGCCGTGCTCACCGAATTTGAGGCCGTTCAGGATTGCTCGGACACAGTGCTCGTAAAGACTTGCGGCCTCTTCAGAGCGCCCGGGCAGATCGTAATAAGAGTCTTCATCGGCTTTTACCGCGCGGCCCTGGACGAAGTGGACAGGCTCATCCAACACACCTGTGTCCCCGGTGGTGAGGACATAGCGGCACACCGTGAGCGGCAGCCAGAGGTAATCGTCCGAACAGTGAGTGCGCACGCCCCGGCCCGTTGGGGCATGCCACCAATGCTGGACATCTCCTTCCAGGAATTGACGGGACGCGCAAAGGAGCAGGTGCTCGCGCACGAGGAGCGGCTCGGCGTAGATGAGCGCCATCATGTCCTGCAACTGATCGCGGAAGCCGAAGGCGCCCCCCGACTGGTAGGTTGCGCTTCGCGCCCAAAGGCGGCACGCCAGGGTTTGGTACAGCAGCCAGCCGTTGGCCAGCAAGTTGAAGGACTGGTCGGGTGTTTCCACATTTACCGCGCCGAGAGTATGATTCCAATACTGCCACACCACATCGAGGGCGCCCTGCGCAGCGGTTGATCCTCGAAAGCGATTGACCAGTTTTTCGGCATCGTCGGCATCCCGCCCTACGCCAAGCCTGAAGACGATCTCACGCTCCTGCCCGGCGGCCAGATCGAAGCTCACCTGGATTGCGGCGCAGGGATCCCGGGCGGCCCCCACCTTGCCGGAAAGCCGCGACCGGGTCATAGCGGCGGGACTGCGAAGAGTGCCGTTGCGTCCCAGGAATTCAGTCCGATCGCCGCTTACGGTGCGAGTCGTATCGTCCACGTCGAAGAACGCAATCCGGTCGCGGAACTCCGTATTGTATGGGTTGCGCGCGAAGAGCGCGCCGCTGTTCGGGTCAATTCCGGTGATCACGTGCATGGCCGATTTCGGCCGCAGGTCGCCAAGCACCCATTCCACATATCCGGTAGCGGAGAGCCGGAGGGATCGGCCCAACTCGTTGCGCACTTTGAGCACCATAAACTTGACCGGTGCGTCCAGGGCCACGTAAACCCACAGCTCGGTGCGGATACCGCGCTCGGTGTGTTCGAAAACGCTGTAGCCGAATCCGTGCCGGGTGGCGTAAGGCGTCACCCCGCGGCAGGGCAGCGGCGTGGGCGACCAGAAGTGGCCGCGCTCTTCATCACGGATGTATAAAGCTTCTCCGCTCGAATCGCTCACGGCATCGTTTCCCCAGGGAGTGAGGCGGAACTCGTGGGCATTCTCGCTCCAGGTGTAGGCAAGACCGCTCTCCGAGATGACAGTTCCGAAGTGCGGGTTGGCCAGCACATTTGCCCATGGCGCGGGAGTCACCTGCCGGTGCGTGGTCGTAATAATGTATTCGCGTCCGTCAGGCGTGAATCCGCCCAGTCCGTTGTAGAACATCAGATCCTGGCGTGGCGACGGGGCAACCGCCGGGGGTTCGGAGTGGTGGGTTCGGGTCGGGGTAAGGAGGGGCACGGTTACTTCCACCGGACTGCGGCCGTTGATCTGGTCCGCCAACGACCCCCGGCTGTCGGTGATGATGGCGCGAGCGACCGTTTGAAACAGTATGCGGTCCTCCTCCGCTATCTGGTCCGCAGGTCTCACGAAAATGCCACCCGGTCGATCTATTACATTGGGCTCCATGCCTGCTGCAATGAGCCCCATGATCTGGTCGTGGAGGAGTTGCCGGTAACCGGCGCGATCTTCGTTCCAGATCACAAGGTCCACAGCCAGTCCTTTTAGACGCCAGTACGCGTGGGCCTGCACGAGTTGGCGCACCAGGTCGATATTGGCCGGATATTCAATCTGCAGCAGCACGATGGGTAAATCGCCCGAAATGGAGTAGCCCCAAAGACCGGATTGCCCGCGGCGGTTCTTGATGAGCATGCTCGGATCGGCGCGCAGCGAAGAATTCGCGTAGATCACAGAGCCTGCAATGCGGCAATAGAGCTGCGCGTCGGCCTCCGTGGCGTTGATCTGCCGCAAGAGCACCTGGCTGTGTGTCCATGCCAGATCGAAGACGCGATCCGCGAGACGCCGATCCTGGTATTTTTCCACCAGGCTTAAGGCTGCATCGCGGGTTTCACCGATGCCGGAGACAATATTTATTGTTGCCGATTTTTCAGGATCGAGCGTTATCCGGTAGCGGATGGCGACAATCGGATCGAGCACGGAGCCCTCGCTGCCCGAGAGCGCCCCCGTAAAAAAACCAGCACCCCCGCTAATCGCTTGTGGATCGGCGACAGTGTTTCCGCGGCCGATGAACTGCATGCGATCGGTCTCATAGGAGACATCTGCGATCTCCGCCCCATGCACGGCCATCAGGTGAAACATCCAGGGCGCCCGCTCGCCCTGGGAGCGGGGCCGGCGAGTGCAGAGGATTGCTCGCTGCCGGCGGATGATCTCGGTCTGCACAAAGAGATTGCTGAACGCCGGATGCAGTGCGTCGGCGGCGGGCTGCGCCAGAACCACTTCCGCGTAACTGGTAACGTCTATCGCACGGCGCGTCCGCGCGTGGTTGGTGATGCGGACACGGCGCAGTTCGATGTCATCCTCGGGCGAAACAGCGATCTCGGTATGGGTGTCATAGTCGTGGTCGCGGCAGCGAAACTCAGCTCGCCCTTCCGAGAAGATCGCCTCAAAATGCTTCGATCGTTTGAGCGTTGGCTGATATGCGGTTGACCAGAACTCCCTGCTGGTCACGTCGCAGATGTAGCAGAACGCGCCCCAGTTGTCGCAGGTGCTGTCTTCGCGCCAACGTGTAACGGCGATGTCCTTCCAACGGCTGTAACCGCCGCCGGCGTTGGTGATCATCACGTGGTATCTGCCGTTCGAGAGCAACTGCACCTCCGGGTTCGGCGTGTCGGGACTGCTGAAAACGCGTATCGGCGTCTCCGCGCCACTGGAAGCCGCGAGTAACTCGGGAAGCTCGGTAGTGTGCGCATAGAACGCAGTAGCCTTGGGGACCCGCTCCTGAAGCAACAGCATGGTCGCCTGGAACAGGGGTTCCGACTCGAATCGTTTCTGCATCGGACGGCCCAGGAGTACATAGGCAAAAGAGAGAAAGCTCATGCCCTGGTGATGTGTCATGAAGGAGCGAACCACGGCGCTCGATTGTCCACGCGGCAGGCGCGAAGGAGTGTAGTCGATCGCTTCATAGAAGCCGAATTTTCCTTCAACCCCTTCAGCGGCCAGCCGCTCGAGATTCAAGCATGCCTTCTCGGGCGCCGTCATCAGCGCGAGCGCCGAAGCATAGGGCGCAATTACCAGGTCCTCGGCAAGCCCTCGTTTGAGCCCCAGGCCGGGCACGCCGAACGCCCGGTACTGATAGTTGAGATGAACATCGATTGCATTGTAGCCGCATTCTGAAATACCCCAAGGCGTCCCGGATTTTCTCCCATATTCGATCTGGCTGGCCACGGCCGCCTTACAGGTCTGGTCGAGCAGCGTGTCTTCGTATGCCGGCATCACCATGAGCGGCATAAGGTATTCGAACATCGACCCGCTCCACGAAAGCAGAATAGGCTCTCCGCCGGTGGTGGTGAGCAGACGTCCCAGGGCGAACCAGTTGTCCTGGGGCAACTCTCCTTGAGCAATCGCCACGAAACTGGCAAACCTCGCTTCCGAAGCCAGTAGATCGTAGTGGCTGGAGTCCTGCCGATGCTCGCCGACGTTGTACCCGATAGCCAGTAGATGCCGCGCTTTATCGAACAGGAAATCATACTCCATACGGGCAAGCTCGTTTGCTTGCAGTGCAAGGCGTTCAAAAGCCGCAATCCTCGCGCGGGCGCGCAGGCTCGCCTCCATGATGAGAGGTCGAAGCTCTTCAAGCCGCGCCTTCTCCTCGGGCGTCGCATTCAGGGTAAGCCGACGTTCGATTTCCGGCAGGATCTCCACATCAAGGTTTGACAATTGGCGCAGCGTTGGGACCCCGTCGATACCGTGAAAGTCCTGGAGTATATTCTGAGAGGACAAGAGCGGGGTCCAAGGAGCTAGAAACTCTATCTCACCGATGGCCTCCCGGCACTGCCGGACGAAGCAGCGGGGGTGCCAGCCGGATTCGCCACTCAAACCTGCGCCAAAGTCGCCCAGTTCCTCGGCGAGCGCCGCCAACCGCTCCAGGCGCTGCCATGCCGCTGCGAGCGTGGCTGGGGCGGTGGGACCGCCTGCCGCGGTGGCGGCGTCTCCGCTGTCCGCGAGTTCCATCTCCTTTTGAAGTTGAACAAGCTGGGCCGGAGCAGCGTCTCCCGCAACGTCCGCGAGGACCATCAATGTGTCGCTGAGCCCGTCGAACAAGCGCGCTCCAAGGATATTGTCATCGGGAAGAGCGAGCAGACCCTGCCGCAATGTCAGCAGATGGCCTGCAAGGTTCCCACTGTCCACCGAGGAAATGTAGAGGGGCGGCAGCGGCTTCAGATATTGCGTGTCGTACCAGTTATAGAAGTGGCCGCGGTGCCGCTCCAGGGCTTGCATTGTGCTGAGGGCGTTCGCTGTGCGTTCGATGAATTGTCCGGCTGAAATGTAGCCGAAATCGTAAGCGGATAAATTCGCGAGCAGTGCTAATCCCATGTTGGTGGGCGACGTGCGGTGCGCGATTACGGCGGAGGGGTGCTCCTGAAAGTTATCGGGCGGCAGCCAATGGTCCTCCGGGCCGACGAATGTCTCGAAGAATGCCCAGGTTTTCCGGGATGTCTTCCGGAGAAAGAGGGTCTGCTCAGTCGTGAGCTTTGCTTCACGGCGGGCGAGCGGCCGGCTGATCCACCAGACTAAGGCGGGGGAGGCAAACCATAGACCCAGAATGGGCACAGCCACAACTAAAGCGGCCGGCCTCAAAAACGCGAGACCAATCGCCGACGAAGCGGCAATGACCGGGGCGATCCACATAGCCCGGCACGAGCCGGCGAGGTCTGTGCGGCTGGTGCGACCCGGGCCGCTCGACGGGTTCCATTCGAGAAGCCGCCTGTGCGTAATCAGCAAGCGCCACGCCGTGCGCACAATCGCATCCAGACTGAAGAACGCTTCGTATGGCAGGCATACGAGCGTAAATACAGCCTGGCCAAAATGCCGGCCGGCGGAGCGCACTGCGCCGGCGAGATGCCGACCCAGAGTCACATCGCCCGGCTTCTGAAGCACATTCAGGGCCGGAGCTATCAAAGAAGGAATCAGGATGATGCCAACCACCGCCAAGGTCCAGAACCAGGCCGACGGCAACACTGTCCAGCCCAGCAGCAACAGGAGCGTCAAAGCTGGAGGCGCGAGACTGCGCCTAAGGTTGTCGAGGATCTTGCATCTGGACAACATGCTGAGAGGGTTCTTTTGAAGGCGCGCATCGGAGCCGGGAACGCCCGGCGTCACCCATTGCGCGATCTGCCAATCCCCTCGAATCCAACGGCGCCGGCGGCTCACGTCCGCGCTGTAGCGAGACGGGTATTCCTCGTATAACTGCACATCGCTCAAGAGCCCCGCCCGCGCGTAGCACCCTTCCAAAAGATCGTGGCTGAGGATCCGGTTGGCGGGGAAACGCCCGTCCATCGCCCGCTCAAACGCATCTACGTCATAGATTCCCTTGCCAATGAACGAGCCTTCACCGAACAGGTCCTGGTAAACATCGGAAACGGCGCGCGTGTAAGGATCGATGCCGGGGTCACTTGCGCACATGCGCGCATACCGCGACCGGTTCGCTTGGGGCAGGCTCACCGCTACCCGCGGCTGAAGAATGCCGTATCCCCCACAGACACGCTGTTTGGCTTCGTCGTAGCGCGCACGATTCAGAGGGTGCGCCATGGCGCCCACAAACTGCCACGCCGAATCGCGCGCCAGTTGTGTATCCGTGTCCAGGGTGATCACGTACTTCACTCGCGCCAAATTTGCAGTTTCACCTACGACGAGAGAGAAGCGGCCGCCGAGCTCAGCGTGCGGCCCGGCGCGCAGAAGCCAATTCAAATCCGCAAGCTTTCCCCGCTTGCGCTCGTAACCCATCCAGATCCGGTCTCGAGGATTCCATCGGCGCGGCCGATGAAAGAGAAAGAATGTATCGCTTTCCGAGCCCCTGTGTTTTTTATTCAGATCTTCCATTCTCTGCCGAGCCAGCCTCAACAACGGTTCGTCCTCCGGCAGCATCTCTTCGAGCGCGTCTCGAAAGTCGGTCAGAAGGCCGAAGTGGAGATGGTCGTCGCGATTCGCCAGGAAACGGACTTCCAGCGCATCGACCAAATCCTCGATGTTTTGAACGCTCGTCAGCATAGTCGGGACTATCACCAGAGTGTGCGATTCCGGCGGAATCCCTTTTGAAAAGTCCATTCGCGGCAGCGGATGCGGCGTCACCAGCAACGTGGCCAGCCAGTTCACGGCGGCCACCGCCAGATGGCTTGCACATAGAACAGAAATAATTCCGGTCAGCGCGAGCAGCCAGCCATGCAACCCGTCGCCATGCGCCTTCACCACCAACAACCCGGCCAAGAGGACCGTCATCAGCAGGATCGCACCGCAATACAGCGGCAAAGGATACCGGCGGCCGGCTTTTCGAAGGGCCTCAAGGGGTGATGAACGCACCTGCGCCAGTCGTTCGAGCTGCGCCAATCCCTTATCGATCAGGTAGAAGCCCACATGGCAGCAGCGCTGGCACCCGGGATCTCGAGGCTCATCGAGGCGGGCGGCCTCCAGTGCCGCTTGGATTGCTTTGCGCGCCACCTCGCTTTCGGAGCACCGGCTGCTCTTCGCAATCTTTTCCACTACGTGGCGGTAGCGGTCCCGGGTGGCAAAATCCATCTTGCCATAAACGTCTCCGGGGTCCTCGCGCAGGGTCTGCTCGACAACGCTCATCGTCTCGACGAACTCGCGCCAGTCCATCGCTCCCAGGAAACGGAGGCTGCCAATGCTGTTGCTCATTGAGACCTGGTCAGCAGCCTGCTGTTGGTTCTCCGAGCGCACCAACTGTTCGATGGTCTGGCCGGACTCGGACAGCCGCTGTTCAATCCAGGTGAGCGGCAATGCCAGAGCGGGGCCTTGCCCCTGCAACCGGCGCGCAAACTCGGCGACAAACGAACTCACCATCGGCGGATTCGACCGCGCCATATCCGCGATCACCAGAATGAGGCTCTTCGGGTCCTTCCCGGCGATCTCCGTCATCTGGTCCGCCCAATAGTCGGCGTGGTTTCGGTCTGTCCTGTCGGCGGCGATCCGGGTCCCCACGCGCCGGAGATTTTCGATCAGCGCCAGGCGCAGCATGATGGGGATCGCCCACAATTCGCCCAACTTCAGAATGGTCACAGCCTGGTAGGCTGCTACGAAACTACTGAGGCTCTCCGGGTCCACCCGTCCATCGCCATGGGAGATGGTCTCCAGCGCAATGTCATACACCCTCGGAAGCCCGGCCGATGGGCCGTCAAGCAACCGCGGCAACTCTCGGCTGTAGCCCTTTGGCAAGTGCCGCTTAGCAGTACGAATCTGTTCTTCGATAAAATAGAAGTTGTCGAGCAGCCATTCCCCGGCCGGCGTAATCCGGCGGTCTGTTTTGACGGCCTCCGTCAGCAGGTTTCGGACCCCAAGCAGGACGCCTTCATTTTCGGCCAACCGCTTCAGAAGGCGGTCCCGAGGTCTTCCAGGGCTCAACTTATGCGAGTGGGCCAGGACCTTGCCGTGATGCTCCATCTGATCGGCGCTGAACAACTCAGAGCGCAGCGGCGGCTCGACGACGACGTATTTTTGCGCCGTGCCGTTTCCTCCCAGGCGCGCTCTCAAACGGAGCAGGCCCTGGCGAATGGTCTTGCCGCTCAATTCCATTTACTTGAGCCTCTTGACCTTCTTAACCATATTCTTTCTTCGCAACTCTCGAGCGCCAGGTTCGCTCTTCTGCTTTTTATGTCCTTCATCGACACCTTTAACGTTGCCTTTGTTGAATCGATCTTTATTGCTCAGCATTATTTGCAATTCCCTTTTTTCAAATAGCGACGATCAAATTTCACTGCAAAGCTGCCCATCTGCGTATTATACCGACGACCTTCTCAAATGAATGCTCCTTGGCCAGATACCAAAAATCAGGATAGGTATACCCGTACTCCGATGAGTCCCTCATGCCGACGGCAAAAGAAACTGTCTTCCCCTCAGCATCTAGATAGAGATCACCTTGCACACGACCCCGGGCCTGTGCGATGGCTTTGCGGATCGAGGATTTTGAAATCATGGCTTTTTCCTTTAGGATGACCGGCATAGCCGGTTTTCATGGAAAAGACGGCGGCAGCATAATTGACATGGTGGACAGTCTGATGGAAGCAGTGAGCAAGTGGGTTAGAAGCCCTGGCTTAAAAGAAGCTTACTGTTGATATACTTTCACCAGGTGAGAGCAAAATTGATCCAGGCCCATAGTTCAAGTAATGCAGATAGTTTACGAAATGAGGCCTGGCTTGCCCGGCCCTTGCTCCGAGAAAAAAAACCGGAGCTTTTCACGGCTCCGGCTCATGTTCGTTGTTAATGTCTTTGCTAAGCTTTGATTAGAGCTTTGTTACGTTAGTGGCGCTTGGCCCTTTAGTGCCTTTTTCTTCCGAAAAACTGACCCGCTCGCCCTCGCTCAAAGTCTTGAAGCCTTCGCCCTGGATGGCTGAGTGATGAACGAACACATCGTGTCCACTGTCCGCTTCAATAAAGCCATACCCCTTACTGTCATTAAACCATTTTACTTTACCTTCCACCATTTGTCGATCCTTCTTGAAGTTTTGTGTTTTTTTCACTGCTCTTTTGGCGCGGCACTAAGAGTTACCGCGAAACCGCACCATTAATACCGGCGAAAGATCGATTTCCTGCATAACTCAAAATAACCTACTCCATTGGCACGTTGTAATTATAACCGATAATCTCAGAAATACAACCTATTTATATGAATAAACGATTTAATATATATCGCAAATGGAAAAGATATAATCAGAAAATGTAAAACATGCGAGCAGGAATCGCTTTATGAGAAAGGTTCCGTACCTGATAAAACATCCAGTATCCACCTCCCGATTAACAAATAACCTCAATGCGGCGCATCGATCATGGCTTCTCACCAGCCGCAGATGCCCGAACGCTTACTTCCTCGGCAAATTGTTTCAACTCGTCGCCATCGATGGTTTCCTTCTCAAGCAGAATCTTGGCTAGCTTTTCGAGGGAATCTCTATAATCTTTCAACTTGAGCAGGACCTTCTGGTGGGCCTCATCCATAATCCTGCTTTTTTCCTCATCGATATCCTGTGCCGTGCGCTCGCTGTATTCCCTCTCGTTTGAACCCAATCCAAGGTCCAGATATCTTGACTGAGGCGTGTGGGTGTAAGTCAAAAGGCCGAGGCGCTCACTCATCCCATACTCCATCACCATGGTGCGGGCGATATCGCTGGCGCGCTGAAGGTCGTTCTGCGCCCCTGTCGAAATATCGTCAAAGATCACCTCCTCGGCCACTCGCCCGCCCAGGAGCACCTGCAAGCGATCCAGGAGCTCATCCCGGGTCATAAGATAGCGGTCCTCGGTAGGAAGCTGCTGGGTGTAACCCAACGCCGCAATACCCCTGGGAATGATCGAGATTTTACTGACCGGATCGGTTCCCGGCAGAAGCATCGCCACAAGCGCATGGCCCGATTCGTGATAGGCCACTATTTCTTTTTCTTTGTGACTCATGATTCGGTTCTTCTTCTCCAGGCCTCCCATGATTCGGTCGGCCGCCTCCTGGAAATGGGCCATGGTCACTTCGTCGGCGCCGCGCCTGGCTGCAGTCAGTGCGGCTTCATTGATCAGATTAGCCAGGTCCGCCCCCGCAAAGCCGGGGGTCATGGCCGCGATTTTCTTGAGATCCACATCGGAGCTTAGCGTAACGTCCTTTGCGTGAATTTTGAGAATGGCCTCCCGCCCCCGAATATCCGGCTTGTCGATCGCCACATGGCGGTCGAACCTTCCCGGACGCAACAGAGCGGGGTCCAGTATGTCCGGGCGGTTTGTAGCGGCCAGAATGATCACCCCGACGCTCGTATCAAAACCGTCCATCTCGACAAGAAGCTGGTTCAATGTCTGCTCTCTCTCGTCATGGCCGCCCATGGGATTAAGGCCGCGAGCCTTTCCCAGCGCATCCATTTCGTCGAGGAAGATAATGCACGGAGCATGCTCCCTGGCCTGTTTAAAGAGGTCCCTGATACGGGCCGCTCCAACTCCCACGATCATTTCGACAAATTCCGACCCGCTCATGCTGAAAAACATCACCCCGGCTTCGCCCGCAACCGCCTTTGCAAGCAGGGTCTTGCCGGTCCCGGGCGCTCCCACCAGCAGAACCCCCTTGGGAATGCGTCCTCCGAGGCGCTGAGATTTCTCCGGGTCTTTCAGGAACTGAACGACTTCCTCGAGCTCGCCCTTGGCTTCATCGATTCCGGCCACATCCGCAAACGTTACCTTTACATCCTTCTCACCATAGATTTTCACTCGTGCTTTACTCAGGGAAAGCACACCCTGTGGGCCTCCGCTTATTCGTTTCATGAGGAAAAACCAGACGAAAACGAAAAGGCCGAGAGGCAGCAGGTAGGAAACCATCGTCCCGAGCCACTTGTTCTCTACATAGCCGCTGAACTTGATCCCTTTTTGCTCAAGCTGCCCGACGAGTTCCGGATCCTCAATCCGAACGGTAACGAATGTTCTTGCCGGTTTGCCCTCTTCTCCTTTCAATTTGCCTGTTATCTGCTCCGGGCCGACGACAAGACTTTCCACCTTTCCCTCCCGAGCCCACTGCTTGAAATCCGAATAAGAGATCGTTTCGGTCTGCTGAACTCCCGTGTAACTCTGAAACCAGAAAAACAGGAACATGGCTGCGATGAAGTACCATATGGAAAAGCGCACCTTTTTCCGATCCGGGTTGACCTGGTTCGGACCACCCTTCCCCGAACCCTGCATACGATCAATGATCTTATCCATCAGACTTGGGATCTTCATTTCTTTCTCTTTTCAAGCGTACCACAGCACGGCAAAGTAGTGACATGTAGTACCCGCAATGACAAATAAGTGCCATACGAAATGGGTGTAGCGCACACGTTGAGCCGCAAAGAACGCCACACCGCCCGTGTATGCAATGCCTCCCGCCAGGAGCCAGACGATTCCGGTCGAAGGCATATGAGACCGGAGCGGCTGGATAGCTATGAGGATCAGCCACCCCATAGCCAGGTATAGTCCGGCGGATAAACGGGGACGCCGGATGCCTCCCACCGCCTTCGCGGTCACGCCGAATATTGCAAGACTCCAAACAAGAAACAATAGTGTCCAGCCCCAGGGACCGCGAAGTACGCCGAGCATAAACGGAGTGTATGTGCCGGCAATGAGGAAGAAAATCGCCCCGTGGTCCAGCACCCGAAACACACGTTTTGCTTTGCTAGCTGGAAGAGCGTGATAGAGAGCGGATGCCAGGTACAGCAGGACTATAGTCCCGGCAAAAATGACGGAGCCGATGATGGTCCATGGGTTGCCGTGACGAATGGTTGAGGCGATGAGAAACGGCGCCGCAACAAGAGTCGCAGTCAACCCTACGGCGTGGCTGAATGCGTTTGAAATTTCCTCTCCGAGTGACTGCGGACGTTTATGTTCCTCGATCATATCTTTCATTATCCGGTGACTTCTGAGGCCTAAAGAGAAAGGGGTTTTGTGGCGCCGGGACGATTCGCAAAAGCCGATCTTAACCACTTGTCCTGCCGGATCTTTTTTTACCCGTCATCGCTTTTCAATGAAACTTTCCGCCCCCTTTTCCCATGCAATGTGATAAAATGGATATTTATTCTTAGCGGATTTTTCCAGTGCGGTAATATAGTAACACCAATTTGGTTGATTATTTTAGTAAATATTGAAGACCGTCACACTGAAGAAGATTGAGACTGCAATAGCGAAGGCCATAGGGGAATTAACCCGCGACAGTGTAGAGTGCACGATAATAAATTTCAATGCCGAGAGCCAATTGGCGGAGATTGTCATTTTACTCGACACAGGGAACGACAAACGATATTCCAAGCAAATTAAAAGGAATGGATCATGGGTTTTGTTTATAGGGGTTATTTACTCAGGTCAAAATCTATTCAGCTTGTCGATACTAACCGTTGGACCTTACAAGTCACTGTTTCCCTTCACAAGGATTCAGGCGGCGAACCGAGAGAGCAAACTTTTTCTTCCGAAAATACCTTTTCACGCAAAACGGTGGCAGATACGGAAGGCATCATATTTGCGCGGAAGATCATTGATGGTGAGGTCCCCGGAATGTCAGTCGATCTTCTCTGCGAACAGTCCACGGCCTAGCATCGGACGGGCCATTTTCTGCGCAGCAAACAACCGGACGAACTCTAATGTCAGTTGCGTTCAGAATCTGCCTGGACTATTTCAGTGGACATAAGAATGCTTTCAGGATCAAAACACCTATGGCCCCAAGTTTTCCACATGACGCTTGTCGTCCTTTTTCCCCCTATCCGTTGAGTTCCGGCTAACAGCCTCGCGTGCAAGCCAAGCTTTGACCATTGTGCAATCTAGCTCTGCACTTTTTGCGTGACCTTTACTAAAATCATACTTGCGGTTGCAGTAGTTCTATCTGATGTTCCAGTGATCTGCAAAAAGCAGATCGGCACGGCCTTATGAACCCAGCGGATGCGCCCGAACTCCGATAGTTTCTGCTTGCATTGACAAGGTCTATACCCGGTAATAAATTCGCATAGCGGCGGATTGGGTGAACACCTTGCTTAGACTCTACCAAAGGGGTAGCACTATGGACATCAATGACATCAAGAAAGCACTGGCAGGGTTATGCATCGCCGGTTTGATGTCCGGCGCCGGCCTCACCTTTGCAGCCTCATCATGAGGTGGGACTCAACCCGGTGCAGGTGGCGCCGACCAGAAGAAAGAGACAGGTAAAACCGGCTGAGGCGGGTCCTCACACGACGCCGTTGGCGTCGGTAAAAGCAGCACAAGCGGCTCCCAAGAAGGTGCTCAAAGCGGCAACGTAAAAGAGCCTGAGAAGAGCACAACCACGCAGGAAGGCGCGGGCAGCGCCAAAGAGGAGCCAAAGAAGAGTCAGTAAACCCGGGCCTGAATCACTCCCCAACCCAATACCTTGCCCTGGATTAGGATTCTCCCGGCACAAAAACGTTCAATTAACGAGTTATCCTGAGATTATTGTTTCACCCCCTCCGCCGCCACACATGGATTAAGTTGTAATTTATTGCACTTAGTCTATCGCACGAGGAAGAACGGAAGTGAACCGGGAAAAGAGAGACACGATAGACAAGCTTTTCAGCGCGTCCCGATTTCATATGGGCCCGGAGGCATGGGAAAACCTCTTGAAAGCATTCGCCTCGGCTCAGGCCCCGGAGGAACTCCCCGGAGTTTTGGCGCATCATGCGGCCCGTTTCGGATTGCCGGATTACCTGCCGGAGCTTGCGCGCCTTGAATGGGCTATCCATGAGGCGAGACCTTCGGAAGCGACTTGTCAAGCGCCCTCCGGCCGGCTTAGCATAAACCCTACTCTTTGCCTGCTCCACTTTTCCTGGAAGCATCTGCCTGCTCTTCTCAGTACCCTGGAACGTTGTCCGGTCACATATCCCGAGAAGGGAGACGAATTTGTGCTCTTATGGAGACATCCGGCGAACGGTGAGCTAATGGTTCGCTCCGCATGCGATGAGGACCTTCTCGTACTGAAAATAGTGGTTGAAGGGATCTCATCTGGGAAAGCGGCTGCGGAAGGCCATGTTCCAGTCTATGTAATTGATGCGGCTATTGAACGGGGAGTCGGAAAAGGGCTGCTCCTCGCACCCGCTTCGATCATTCGGCGCGATCGCTCTGCTTTTCCCACCAATGTGGAAATAGAAGAGAGCGCTCTTTCCGCATCGGTTTTCACCCTCCAATGGCACATCACCCAAGCCTGCGAACTGCACTGCAGGCATTGCTACGACAGGAGCCACATAGAGCCGATTGAACTGACACAGGCAATGGCCCTTCTGGATGATTTCCACGGATTTTGCCGAGACCATCATGTGAGGGGACAGATATCCTTTACCGGGGGCAATCCCTTTCTTCATCCCGATTTTCTCACTCTATACCGAGCTGCTGTCGAGCGGGGCTTCGGCGCTGCAATCCTTGGTAATCCAGTACCCCGCAAGTGGCTTCAAGATTTGGTCGCAATCGAGCGTCCGGTCTTTTTTCAGGTGAGCCTGGAGGGCTTGCCCGACCACAACGACTGGATTCGGGGGCCGGGGCACTTTGCTGTATCGCTTGCATTTCTTGATCTGCTGCGCGAGTTTGGCGTCTACTCCATTGTGATGCTTACCCTTACAAGGCATAATATCGCCCAGGTGCTTCCCCTCGCTGAAATGCTCCGGGACAAAACAAATCTTTTTACTTTCAACCGGCTCTCCCTGGTGGGAGAAGGCGCGCGCCTTCAGGTTCCATCACAGGGTCAATACATAACATTTCTGCATACCTACGCGGATGCCGCCTCCGATAACCCTGTGCTCGGCCTCAAAGATAATTTGTTAAACATCGTGCGTTACAGAAAGGGTTTGCACCTCTTCGGAGGCTGTTCGGGATACGGCTGCGGCGCCGCCTTTAACTTCATAACGGTCCTTGCCGACGGTAAGGCCCATGCATGCCGCAAGTTTCCCTCACCGATCGGAGATGTAGTGCACAGCAGCATCGCCGAGGTCTACAGCTCAGAAGCGGCCCGTTCTTATCGCACCGGTTGTGATGTCTGCCGATCGTGTGCGATCAGGCACGTATGCGGAGGATGTCTTGCCTCCGCTTACAGCTTTGGACTTAATCCCTTGAAAGAGAGAGACCCTTACTGTTTCATCGAACGAACGGATACCTGAAGTCAGCGGGCGGATACCGGAAAAATCCGGTTTCCGATGCCGGTCTTCAAGCGTTCACCTAGGGCTTGTCCGTAAATAAGCCTCTTAGGGATTGCGCCGGATTTTGAGACTGATTTGGTCGCGAAGATTGAGCAAAACCGCAGGCATAGCTAGTGCCCATCCGGAAACTCCGGATGGAACACTGGCAGTTTCCCATTCTAAAAGGAGGCATTTTTCGTACTGGCAAGGAAATCGAGTGGTTGCGCGGAGGCGTACTTGGGTACGCCGCACAAGCAAGCCCGAAGATTGACGCTGCTAGGACGGAAAAGGACCCTTTCCGGATGGAAACTAGCTGGGCTACGTCGGGGATTTTGCCATTGAGGAGCGGCCAAAGCCGGCCAAAAGCCGGATGCAAGCGCAAAGGTTTTATTTACGGACAAGCCCTTATATCAGCAACTTTCAAAATTCTAAAAGGTGCATGTGGGCGAGATCGCCCAATATCACTTCATCGCCCCTGCCGCAGTGGCTCAGAATGCTCACCAGGTGCCCATGGTGCCGCACGCAACGAACAGACCGGCCTGCTTATCCAAGCCGCTCCGCCGCCATTTTCTAAAGCTTGTTTACAGTAGGGTCTTCTCCGAAGACATCGTTCCACGCTTCAGCTTCCGCCACTGCGCGGCGCATTGGCGAGGTCGGGCAAGTGATCGTGTCAGACCGCAAATCTATAATGCGCATCGCTTCTCGGATTCCAAAACGAATTTAAGCCAAAATAAATCCCTTTTCGAAAAGATATTACATTATCAGCGCATTGAATTCTAAAGAATACAACAAGGCCTGAACAGTTGAGCCTTTACGACGCCTCGGGGATTCTACAATCCATAGCGTTAAGATATGAAAAAGTTGTAGTGACGAGATAAACATTCAACAGGATAAACTAAAGAGAATCTTAAAGTCTCTAGTGTCAGTTGCCGATAATGTTGTTACGCCGCGCGGAATTTGCAGTCAACTCTCAAGCGAAACCTGCTCATTTCATCTCTGTTTATTCCACACTAATTCTCTTGTCTTGCGGCTGTTAGCTGTGATGTCAGGCCCGGCCAGTCCGGACGGTTTCTTGAACAGGATCTTTTACTACAGGAAGGGACCGGTATTACAGGCATCGGCGTACGGGAAGTTCCAGGCCTTTGGTTTACGGCGGCGCTCACTGAAGATTGAAAAGCCATCATACGGAGTTTTTTATGAAACTGTTCGCCTTCTGCAGGGAAAGATTGTGGGTCAAGCTGACAGTCCCTCTATTGGTGCTGGTTATTGCCATTATAGGGACCATCGTATGGGGAAATATTCAGGACCAGAAGAGTCTTATTCGCGAACAGATAAGGCATGACGGCGATATGCTCATCCTGGCGATCGAGGGAGGCATGTTTTCTGCCCTGGCCAAGGGAGACAACCAGACGGTGCTGGACCAGCTTCAAAGGTTCAAAGAGAAAACAAAAGGGTTGGAGGTCAGCGTATTTGACTTCGCCGGCGACATCGTGTTTGCAACCGAAACCGGCCTGATAAAAAAACAACTCGATAAAATCCTGAACAACAGGACCGCTTTGGACGGCATCGCCGGCATGCTCAAAACCGGGGAATTTTCCGTCGAGCCAGTCGATGACAGCTTAGAGGGCAAACCAGCCATCAGCATGTTCCGGCCCATCTTCAACGGGCCCCGCTGTGCTCACTGTCACGGAAGCTCGCGAAATGTCCTGGGGGGCGTGCTGGTTCGCGCCTCCGAGGAGAACGCGGTCAATGCGGTCTCATGCGCGCGAAACAGGAGCATCCTCTTCGGAACCCTGGGATCCCTCATCCTGGTGTTTACAATGTATTTCATGATGAGAAGAATAGTGGATCTCCCTGTTCGAAAGCTTCTCGACGCCGGCGCAAAAATGAAAGAAGGTGATTTTACCGGGGAAATCGAAACAAAGGGCTGCGATGAGATCAGCCACATGTGCGCCAGGATGAGCCAGGTAAAACAAAGTCTGCGGACTATGATAGGCGAGATAGTCACAGCCTCCGGACATTTATCCGAGGTTGCCTGCATGCAGGCTTCAGCAGTCGAGCAGACAAGCGCATCACTCGAGGAGATCGATTCCATGACCCGTCAGAATGCCGGCAATACAAAGACGGCGGACCGGATAGCCGGCACGGTCAATCAGGCGGTAACCCGCTCGCAGGATTCCATGGCCGAGTTGACCGGCTCGATGGAAGCAATGTCACAGGTGAGCCACGAGACTTCAAAAATCATCAGAAGTATCGATGAAATCGCCTTTCAGACCAACCTGCTGGCGCTCAACGCGGCCGTCGAGGCTGCCAGAGCGGGCGAGGTCGGGGCAGGATTTGCCGTGGTGGCCGATGAGGTGCGCAATCTAGCCCTGCGCGCCGCCGAAGCGGCAAGAAATTCGACCTCCCTCATAGAGAGCACGATCAAAAAAGTTGACAACAGCTCCGCGCTGGTGAAAAGAACGGATGCGGCTTTTTCGGATGTGGCAGCTGGAATGGCCGATATTGCCGGACTCATTGGCCAGATAGCAGTGGCTTCCGATGAGCAGGCAACCGGAATAGGGCAGGTTAAAGAAGCATTTTGCCAAATCGACAAAGCGGTCCAGCACACTGCCGCCAGTGCGGAAGGGCTCGCGGTGGCGGCTGGCCGCTTCAAAGTGAGCGACGACGGCCTGTCGGCATCAGCAAAGGCGGAAGCGGAGAACATTGAACAAACCGAGAAAAACCGATCCGTGCGCCGGGAAGTGAAAAAGACCGGCGCAGAGCAAACGGTTAAAGCACTTCAAATCAAAACAGCTACAGCCCCAGGTCTTCATTTATGAGTACTATTTTGATTCTGCCTTTGGGAAAGGACTTTTCGGTTATCGTCCAGGTATTGCAAATTCGCTCGATACTGCGGCATTCTTCACATATCGAAGTCTGCACGCATGGGGTTTTCTTGTCCAGGCGCATCGCATTCGCCGGGGCGGCGTAATTTTTTATTCTTTGCATCGCGTCTTCTATGTCGGGAACAACCTTATTACGTCCGGCAAGAATAATGACGTTCCTGGGACCGAAAGTGATGCCGGCTACCCTGTTGCCGGTCATATCGAGATTGACCAGCTTTCCGGTTTCTGTTACCGCGTTTGTTCCGGTAACGAAAAGATCTACCAGAAGTGAGCGCCTTCTTCGCTCGAGCATCTCCTCGGGCGGGAGTCCCTTTTCGTAGGTGTCCAAGACCTCGATGCCCGGATAGTCCTTCAGTTCCTCGTACAGGCCGGTTTGTACATACGTCACAGAACCGCCCCACGAGATGCTCTTCGCCCCCGTCCGTGTAAGAATTTCCCGGACGATTTTCTTTGCGCTATCGGCATTGTCAGCGATGTGAACTTCGAAATTGTTTGCCTCAAGCGCATCTCTAAGGTCAACAAGTCTTAAAGACCAGAAATTTTCAATCGGCTTTTCCATCTCATTACTCCCTTATGACTCATGGCTAACGATATTTTGCTCAGATTGCGGAGATTTTCTCCATTAGAAGCTGCTTATGATTAAGCTCTTCTGTTTTTATCTTTTCAAGAGTGGAAGAAGCGCCCGGATCGGAGACAAAGGGGGCGATGAATTCAAAAAACATTATCGTGTCTTCTTCAAAAACGACCGCCGCCTGCAGGATCTCCTTTTCATCCCGAATCGAGTCTATTTGAAGTTCATCCAGGGAGAAGGCATGGCGGCCCATTGCACGGCGCAAAGCCTGCTGAGTGAGTGAGGCAAAGGAGGGAACAGGTTTGGTTCCATGCACTATTCTCTCCTTTATCTCCTTGAATGCTCTCTCGTGCAGCAATTCCTGATCTGCGAGCCAGCCGAGGAGATTTTTCAGGGATTCTCCCTCTACCTTGTTCATGGCATACCGGTAAAATCGCTCGCCGTTCACCTCGACCTGGATAGCGAGATCGAAAAGTTCCGAGAATGTAAACATGAATTTTCATTCCGTGAGAAGTTGCTTATATCGAATGCACAGGACAAAAATACAATAAAAAGAGAGTTATGCAAGCGGAATTCAAATTCGCCGCCATACTTGCTCCATTGCATACTAACGCCGTCAGGTGGAAATTTAAGGGGCGTATTGAGTCTACTTCATTACTGGAATCCCTATAATCACAGTGAAAGAAAATTATTCTTTTTTAAGCTCTGCCTGAGTGCTAACCTTGATAATAAACCCCATCGAAACACGGACCGGGGGAGCAAGAACTGGAAAGGGCCAAAGATTATAGATGGTTGAATTCTTTGCAATTTTCACAACATCTTTTACAGTCGCCCTGTCTGGGGCACTAATGCCCGGCCCGCTGCTTACGGTCACAATATCCGAATCCGCCAGGCGAGGATACATCGCCGGACCGCTCCTGATAGTCGGCCATTCGATTCTGGAACTGGCGCTCGTTGCCGCTATCTGCCTCGGGCTGGACGTATATCTGAAAGCGGCTCCGGTCATGGCTGCCACGGCGCTGCTCGGCGGGTCGATCCTTCTTTATATGGGCATGCAAATGATCAGAACGGCCGCACACCACTCAATTCAGGCCCGGAGCGAGGGCGCTGTGGCGAAGTGCAGAGGGCCGGTTATCACCGGCGCTCTTACGAGCCTTGCCAACCCATACTGGACGCTTTGGTGGGCGACCTTCGGTCTTGGATACCTTGTACGGATATCCGGCAAGGGCTTACCGGGCATAGCGGTTTTCTTCGCCGGTCATATCGCAGCCGATTTTGCCTGGTACACCATGGTATCTTTCGGAATCAGCAAGGGCGCCGCGCTTATGGGGGACAGAACGTACCAGACGCTTATCAGGGCGTGCGGAGTCTTCCTTGTGTTATTCGGAGGATGGTTCCTTGTAACCACTAAAGATTTTCTCTTCGGGCTGGTTTCTTGACAGATCAGCACCCCCGTTTTGAAAAAACTCCACAAAGAGGCAACGGTATGGACGAAAAACTCAGGCAAGCTTTCCATTCAGGTGTCGAAAAGGAGCCTTTCGCCTCAAAGTTCGGCCTGAAACTGCTCGAAATCGGAGATGGTTACTCGAAGGTGGAGATGAAATTCCGCCCGGACATGGAGAATCTGTTCGCAATGGCGCACGGGGGAGCGCTGTTCGCCCTCATCGACGAGGCGTTCGAAACCGCGTCAAACTCGCACGGGACCCTTGCGGTAGCGCTCAATATGAATGTTTCCTTCATCGCTTACCCCCGGCCTGGAAGCACACTGAGAGCCGAAGCGCGAGAGGTAAGCCTCACGCGAAAAACGGCCTCCTACGACATCAAGGTCTACGACGAGCTTGGGAACCTGATCGCAGCATGCATGGCCCTCGTTTACCGTAAAGGCCAACCGCTGCCGTTTATGGGACAAGAATCGGGATAAGAATCTCACCACAGAGACGCAGAGGACCCAGAGAAAAGCTTTATTAGACAGGACTTAGAGCATTAACAGCAATGGCTATGGATTTGGGGATTTAGGGATTTTTGATCTCCTGGGATGGAAATATCAGTCATTTCCCAGACGAATTCGAGTTTATATGAAAACGTGCGCTAAGGGGACGTTTCGGTGGGCAAGCCTGCATCCTGCCAGACGGACCACCCGTTTACCAGCACCTCGATGTTTGAGTACCCCCTGGCGGATAGCTCCATGGCAACCTCTCTGCTCAGCGGGCAGTTTTCGCCGTCGCAATAGGTGATGATGAGCGAATCGGGCGGGACTTGCTCCATAATAACTGGCAATGATGCCTCAAGGCTTTCCGAAGGCAGATTAAGCGCCCCCTTGATATGGCCGGAACGATAGACTTCCGCCGGCCTAGCGTCGATAAATACGGCCCCGTTGGTGAGGAAGAGCGCCCGAGCTTCCTCGATCGAGACAACCGGTTCCCCGGCAGTTTTTGAGCCGCTCAAACCGGCTTCGGGGGACCTGACCAGCGGCAATCCGCCTTGCCTGAAATGATTCACCGAGAGCGAAATACCTGCCGCGATCAAGATGATCAGAACGCTTTGCCAGAGGACTTCTATGATGTAGTTGTTTCGCATACGAACCTTTGTGGAGCAGGAAGCAAGGGCCTTCCTGTTTCACAATCCCTAAATCCGTGAATCCTCTAATCCCTAAATCCCTAAATCCCTTAATTCCTAAATCCCGGCTCATAGAGGCAAAGGGGCTCTTCGGCCATGTAGTTGCCCGCGATCTCATAAGCCCTTGCGCGGCACCCGCCGCACACTCTTATGTACTCGCATTTTCCGCATTTGCCTTCATAGCGTTTCAGGTCCCGCAGGTCACGGAAAACCGGCGAATTGAGCCAAATCTCCCTAAAGGATTTTCCCCGCAGGTTTCCAGAGTCCACCTCTAGGTATCCGCAGGGCTGCACCTGCCCCACATGGGATATGAAAACAAAGCTGCTCCCTCCGAGGCAGCCGCGCGTAACGGCGTTCAGTCCAAAGTTCTCGAAGTTTATTTCCCTGCCCTCGGATTTGGCCCTCTGGCGAAGGATCCGGTAATAATGGGGCGCGCACGTGGCCTTGAGCTGTAAGGGCGCCTTACCCTCCTGTTCGTAGAACCAGTGAAGCGTTTTCTCGTATTTTTCGGCGCTTATGGCCTCTTGGGCAAGGTCTTTGCCTCTGCCCATCGGCACCAGCATGAAAATATGGTGCGCAGCCGCACCGAGCGAGACGGCCAGTTCGTGGATCTTTGGGAATTCCTCGATGTTTGCGTGTGTTATGGTCGTATTGACCTGGAAATCCAGTTTCGCTTCCCTGGCCGCGGCAATTCCCCGCAAGGCGCCTTCGAAGGCCCCGGGGACCTTTCGGAATGCGTCATGGGATTTGCCTGTGGCCCCGTCGAGGCTGACGCTTATCCGCTCAATGCCCGAGCCGATCATCTTTTTCGCTATTTGCGGCGTAAGCAGGGTGCCGTTGGTGGCCAAGGTCATCCGAAAGCCCAGGCTTTTGCCGTATTGCGCGATATCGAAAACATCCGGGCGAAGCAGCGGCTCTCCGCCCGTCAAAATGACTATGGGACGGGCGACTTCGGCGATTTCGTCCAGCACTCTCCTGCACTCAGCCAGGGTGAGTTCCCCTTCGTAAGGGCGGTCCTGGGCGGCCGCGCGGCAGTGAACGCACGCCAGATTGCAGGAACGTGTAAGCTCCCAGGCTACAAGACGTAAGTTTGCCTGAAGAGTTGCGCCCGTCGCCGTAGCGTGCGGGCGGCCTTTAATGTCAATGTGGTCTGAGTTCATTTGCCGACTTTTTCCTATCACACGACGCGAAGACGCATTTTCCCCCCTGGAAAAACTCGAATTCTCAACGTTTACTTACATGCAATCCAGCGCATTCTATCCGCAGTCCATGCCCCGCAGGCGATTTCGCCAACCTGCGGTTCCCTTTTCTTTCTTCGCGCCTTCGCGTCTTCGCGTGAAAAAATTTCCACGCCCACCCAAAATGGGAATAATTCCAGTGTTGCGCACGTGGTGAACGTTTACACTTTTTCCAGTTATTTATACGCCTGTTTCCGCAACAACCGGGCGGCATCCTTTGCAAAGTACGTTAGTATGAAGTCGGCCCCCGCGCGAACGATGGAGGTCAGGATTTCCATCATTATGCGGTCTCCATCGATCCACCCGTTTGCGGCGGCGGCTTTCACCATGGAGTATTCTCCGCTCACGTTGTATGCAGCGACCGGTCTGTCGAATTCCTCCCTGATGCGCCTGACTATGTCCAGGTAAGCCATTGCCGGTTTGACCATGACTATGTCCGCACCCTCCTCTATATCCAGGGCTACTTCCCTTATGGCTTCCTCCGTGTTGCACACGTCCATCTGGTAGGCGCGCCGGTCGCCGAACTGGGGCGCTGAATCGGCTGCCTCCCGAAAGGGCCCGTAGAAACCCGAGCAGTATTTTGCCGAATAAGCCAGGATGGCGGCGCCGGTGAATCCGTCTTCATCGAGCGCTTCCCTTATTGCGGCAACGCGGCCGTCCATCATGTCCGAGGGGGCGATTACGTCGGCCCCAGCCCTGGCGTGAGAGAGGGCCACCCTGGCGAGTACCTCGAGGGTGGCGTCGTTGTCCACTTCATTTCCTTCAAGAATGCCACAGTGGCCGTGGCTGGTGTACTCGCAAAGACACACATCGCTAATGACGGTAAGTTCAGGCCAGGAGTCCTTGATTGCGCGCATGGCCTGCTGGACCGGGCCGTTTTCCGAGTGCGCCTCGGAGCCGCGCTCGTCTTTTTTTTCCGGCAGGCCGAAGAGCAGGACACCGGGTATATCGAGTTCCACCACCGAGCGTACTTCTTCGATGAGCCTGTCCACAGAGAACTGGAACACCCCGGGCATCGATTGCACGGGATTCTTTACGCCGCTGCCCGGCACAACGAAAAGAGGATATATGAGTTGATCGACACTGAGCCTGGTTTCTCGCACCAATCGCCGCAGATTCTCGGTGCGCCTGAATCTTCTTGGTCTGTATTCCGGGAAATACATCCGGCACCTCCTAAATTTTATAGGATTGAATTATAAATTACGACAATTTACCAAATCTATCACCGGGTTTCACGTTTGTGGCCGCAGCCCATGCCGCCGCATCGATTTTCCCCGCCGAAGCTGTACGAACTTTGGCTACGAGCAGTTCACCTCCAGCCACCGCGATTCTCACACCCTTTAGATCAAGTCCTGTGATCGTCCCCGGCGCAACATCGATCTCCCCGCCGATTTTTCCAGGCACGAAGGCCGCGCTGTAGAAGCTCACCTTCTCTCCATGCAACTGAGCGTAAGCCCCGGGCTGAGGGTCGCACCCGCGGATGAGATCGTAAACCTGCCCGCCGGCGCTGTTCCAGTCAAGACCCGCAACCCGCTCGTCGCACGGAGGTTCATATGTGGATTTCGAATCGTCCTGAGCAATCCGATGGGCTTTCCCCTCACGAATGAGTCTTACCGACTCGACTATCGCTTCGACTCCCATTGGGAAAAGGCTGTTGAAGTAGAGTGAACCGGCGGTGTCCTGCGGACCGATATCGATCTCTTTTTGCAGCAATATAGGACCCGTGTCGATCCCCTCGTCGGGCCAAAAGATGGTCAATCCGGTCCGTTTGTCTCCCATTATCAGCGCCCAGTTTATTGCACTGGCTCCCCGATGGCGCGGCAGTATCGAAGGATGGTAGCAGATGGCCCCGTTGCCGGCGGCTCTGAAATAGCGGGCGGGCACAATGGAGGTGACAAAGGCAAGCACCACGAGGTCGGGCCGCAACCCTTCGAATTCGCTGAAAACCTGCTCGTCCCTGTATGTTTTCGGCTCTATGTTTCTTACTCCCTTAGCCAGCGCCGCTTCTTTCAGCGGGTCAGGTTTCGCCCCCGGCTTTCCCGGCGGCGTGTACACCGCGACGACATCTTCACCTGCGTCCAGCAGCGCTTTAAAGGTTGTGGCCCCAAAAGGCGCCTGTCCGATCAAGATGATGCGCATCCGCTGCCTCCTCCCATCCCATCGTGTTCCTAATCAGAACCTGCCCTCGTAAACTTCCTGCCGGATTCGCTCTTATCAGGGTCCGAATCCGATTCGCTCTCAGCCGCGCCCGGGTAGATCACTTCCTTGCGGCACCAACTGGGTTGTTGGAAAAACGCATGGCTGCGGATTCCGCAAGGTTCCTGCAAGCAAATGCGACACTCCGGGCCGATACAGGGCTCGACATGAATCATCGCCTCTCCCACTCCAGGCAGTTGGGTTTTTAGAAGCTTCTCCATTTCCGTAACTTCGCTGTGAGCATCCTCGAGACTTAAACTGCGCGGGAGGATGAGATGGAAGTCTATGTAAATTTGCCGGCCTGAGCGCCATGCGCGCAGGCGGTGGACATCTATCCATTCGGGTTTTCGGTGCTGCGCGATAATCGCGCTGATCTGATCGAGCAGTTCAGGGTCGTATGCATGCATAAGGCGCAATGAAGACTGATGGACCAGCCTGGCGCCTATGAAAAGGATGTTTGCCGCAACTGCGCAGGCCACTGCTCCGTCCAGGAAGTACCATCCGGTTTGCCGGACCAGCAACAGCCCGATAAGCACGCCCGCCGTAGTGTAAACATCTGTCAGGATATGCTTGCCGTCCGCGGAAATTGCCATCGACCGCGTGCGCTCTCCTGTGCGGATCAGGGCTTTTCCCAGCAAAAGATTCACCAGTGCGGTCCCTAAAAGGATAAGAAGGCCCATATCGAGTTCAGGCAGCGCCATGGGTTCAATGATCCTGGGCAGAGCCTCCCACAATATTCCTCCTGCCGTCAGGACGATCAGCGCCCCTTCGAAGCCCACCGAGAAGAACTCGATTGTTCCGTGTCCATAAGGGTGGCGCACATCAGGGGGCTTTGAGGCCAGCAGAACGCTCCACAAGGCAAATCCGCTTGCAACCACGTTTATTATGGATTCGAGCGCATCCGAAAGGATTGCAGACGAACCGGTGAGCCGGTAGGCATAGAACTTCAACACCATGAGAAGCGCGCTGACGGAAACCGACAAGGCCATCATGGAAAGCCGCTGTTTATTTTCTGTTGCTGCGTTGGGTCCTTCGTCCATCGCTATTTCCGCAAAGCGCTACGCGCCGGCATCATTCAAGTCCTATGAATCGGGCTCTAGGTGCTATATAGCACACAGCATAATACCCAGTCTATGCAATCGGAACTGGTATCTTTTTGCCGGCTTTACGTTATTTTGTACTGAGTATATTTAAGTCCATCATACAAGGATTCCGTTCAGCAGGAGGCCTCCGCCTTGCTCCTAGACCGCTCGCGCTCCTCGCGCCGCAGTCTGGCCATGCAGTTGCGCCGTATCTCTTCCTCGGTTTCCAGGATCAGAGGCGGGACCTGCACCGGCCGGCGGTCCTTCCCCAGGGCCACATAGGTGAGGTATGCCGAAGCGGCTTTTCGGACTTCTCCCGTTCGCAGACTTTCCGATTCCACCAGGACGCCGATCTCCATCGAGGTTCTACCGACCAGGTTAAGGCTTGCTTTAAAAGTGACGAGGTTACCGATGAAAATGGGCTGATGAAAATCGAGCCTATCGATCGAAGCGGTCACTACATTGCTGCGGCAATGCCGAACCGCCACCACGGCCCCCGCAACGTCAATGAGCCTCATTATCACCCCGCCGTGAACGTTCCCGGCGAGATTGGCATCCTGCGGGCTCATTATCTGCGACATTGTGAAACTGCTATCCCCAACCCTCTTAGCTTCCATCTCCATTGCTTGCTAAACCTCATTTCAGACGCGGACACCGGTCTCTTCATATGCGATAAAAACCTTAGAAAGTTACCCCTCATCCAGTATCCGGAACTATCCGGCGTCTCCGGATGGACAATCGGCCTTCGATTTACGCAAACGAACAGTAAGCACCGAACATGCGGCTTTTCGAACCACCCTGTCCGCAGTACTCCCGAAAAGGACGTGGGCAATACCCGTTAAACCGTGAGACCCCATAACCAGCAGGTCTAATTCCTTTTCCTCCACGACATTGAGGATCTCCGTAGCAGCGTATCCTGAATGAAGATTCACGCCATAGGGCAACCCCTCGGGGAGTTGGCCCACATAGTTTTCCTGGATCGATTTCATGGCGGCCTGTGTGATTTCTTCGATAAAGTTGGGATCATATTCGACAGGCATATAGGTGGCGTGCACAGGCGGCGAGAGCGCAAGATTCGTTGTTATATGGATAATCTCGATGGACGCGCCGAACTGGACCGCAAGGTCTCTGGCCACTATAAACGCCTGATTGGCGTTTTCGGAAAAATCGGTGCAAAAGCCTATTTTTCTGAAAAGTGGTCTCATGTTCTTCCCCCTTTTTTGTCTGTCAGATTTCGATAACCCATACCGTCAATCCGCGAGCCGATTTAACTACCGAGGTCGATACGCTGCCAAGCAGCAGTTGCTTTACCATACCCGAGCGCCTGCGGCCGAGCACTATGGTCGAACACCCGAGTTCCGCGGCTTTGGCCAGGATGATTTCGGCCAAGTCGCCGGATTGGACGGCAAACAAAGACAATACCGATTCCGGCCTGAAGCCCCCGAGCACCAGCTTTTCCCCTACCTGGGCAAAGCAGCGCTCCATCGCTTTCTCATCTTCCTTTTTCCAGAAATATCCCGCGAGGTCCGGCCTGCCGGGATGAATATGTTCGATTCGCTGCACCTCCTCCATTCTCAGCTTGTCGGGAGACGCCGTTGCAAGGATGTGCAAAATGTGGAATTCACAGTTTTGATTCCCTTTGAGGACCCGAACCATGTAGTCGATAATTTTTTCACAGTCCGTCTGACAGTCGAGCGCGATAAGGAAGCGTTCCATGAATCCCCTTTCAAATTTAATTGAAGACTGACTATTAAATATACTGGTTTGCCAACTCGTCAATAATCTCTTCAATCCCTTCCGGACCAAGTTGGCACAGATCGCGGCGAGCTGCTTCGAGCCTATGTCTTAGTAGGGGATCGGAAAGTTCGTCAACCGAACGTAATGTTCCTCCCCGCCGTCCGATCCGAAAAATCAGTTTCTCATCGGCGGGCAACTCGAGATATCTGTCTATTACCGCCAGCATGGCGCTCTTGTCCTCGGGCAGTTTACCACAAACCTCTTCGAGCAGATTCATTATGTGGTCCGATGAGAGCCGGCTTGAAACACCATCGAGCAAGGAGATGAATAATCTGATCTCAACGACCGTCTCGTCGTCTGAAAGGGGCGTAAACCGGCCCGCCCGCTTGTCTTGAAACAGAGGAACGCTGGGAGGAATGCGCAGGCTCCTAAGCCTTATGAAATGCGGGTTGATTTCATTCAAGACCCGCGCCGATTCCCTCGCGTGCTCCTCGGAAAGCTCCCGTCCTCCAAGTCCCGGCATGAAATATTCGGAAAGCTCCATGCCCGCTGCGATAACTTTTGTACCTGCCTCTATCTGGCGCTTTGCGTCCACTCCCTTTTGGACCTGCTTCAACACTCGGTCCGAACCACTCTCCATACCGATGTGGATTCGGTCAAGCCCAGCCTTGCGGATTTCTGCGAGTTCGGCCACGCTCAGTTTGGCGAGCGTGCTGCTCCGGGCATAGGATGTGATTCGCTCGATCCCGGGAATCTTTCGCTTCAGATGACCGATCGCTTCGACAAGCACATCGGCGGGGAGCACAAAGCTGTTAGCGTCCTGGATGAATACGCTCCCTTTTCCCATATAAAGCCAAACGGCTGTCTGCCGGTAAAAATCATTGAAGCGAGCACTGGTAAATACGTTTTCCAGGACTTCGCGGGTAATAGTCCCCCCGTAGCCCAAGCTGGAGGAAAAGGCGCGAAGTTCCTGACAAATCTCCGCAGCGGTATCGATGTCCCCCTTGATTTCTTCCAGCGTGCGCCTGCTGAACTGCCTGCCCTTGTAAACCGGACAGAATGTGCACCTGTTCCAGGGACAGTTTCTCGTGAACCTGAACAGCAGGCTCCCCGCTTCGCTGGGAGGACGTATAGGACCCTGTTCGAACCTCTTGTCACTCATTACCAAATCCCCTCGCCTGATATTGGCTCTCTCCAGCCTTAGGCCTTTACTGCTAAACTTATCATTTCGAACACGCAAGACAACTTAGTGAAGAAATAACAGATTTATTGGGAAAGTATGGAAGAAAAAGTGACAGCCGTCTACCTTTTGGTCTGGAAGCACGAGTTAGCTGCCGGGCACGAAGGCAGCGACGAACCTACCCTGGCCGCACAGAAAGAAAAATGGTCCAAGTTTATCAGGGAAAAAGGAATCGATGAGTAGCAGGCAGTCTTCTGCACGAGCAGGAGTGATTTGTTGAGGGACCTCGAGCGGGATCGGATAGCGCGTCTGGTCATACATGACATTGGAGGCTCGCCGCAACGCCGGGAGATTTGGAGGGCGCCTTGTTCGAACTACAGATCAGAAAAGTCCGGATTCTGTGCGTGGAGGGAGAAGGCCCGGCTGAGGAGTAACATCGCCGGCGGCCGTGGGGGGGGCGGTCCCCTGACCGGCCCCCCCGTTGCGGTTTTAGCCTAAAAAGCTGTGCAGGTATTTTGACAGAAGGCCTGATCCTTTTTGCTCCCTGGGCTTCTCAAAAAACTCCTGTTCAGGGTCCAGGGGGATTTCGTCATCGAGTGTCTGAGCAGCGCGGGCTTTGCTAATACGGGCCGCAACTGAATCGAAAAGTCCATGGGCCACCGAGCGAACCCGCGTTCTTGCGTTTTCGCCTCCATCAACGTTGCCGCCGATAAGTCCGTGCAAGTCCTCGATCAAGATCCGAAGCTCCTCCGCACGCGAATTGAGTTCAGAGGAAGATGCTGAAGACTCCTCCGCGTTGGCGGAATTCATCTGGACGATCTTGTCCATCTCAGCGGCTGCCCGGTTTATCTGCTCGACTCCCTGGGACTGCTCTTGCGAGGCGGCGGCAATCTCGCCGATAAGTTCTCCGGTTTTGGATGCGCCGTCCAGCACCCGGATGAATTCCCCGTTTGTCCGATCTACCAGGACTGCGCCGTCTTTAACCTTCTTAACGGTTGACTCGATCAGCCCCGCCGTGTCCTTGGCAGCCTCGGCCGTTCGCCGCGCAAGGTTTCTTACCTCCTCGGCAACGACTGCGAAACCAGCCCCCACCTCCCCTGCTCTGGCCGCTTCCACAGCGGCGTTGAGGGCCAGCAGGTTAGTCTGGAAAGCAACTTCATCTATCGTTTTTATGATTTTCTGGGTCTCCTCGCTTGCCTTGGAGATCTCTTTCATGGAAGCGGTAAGTCCCTGCATGGAACTGTTTGCCTGCCCGACCGTTTTTTTGGTTTCCTGCATGAGAGTGTTTGCCTGGGATGCATTTTCCGCATTTTGCCTGGTCATCGAGGCCATCTCCTCAAGTGAGGAGGAAGTCTGCTCAATTGCCGCCGCCTGGCTTGAGGCGCCCTCGGAGAGTTCCTTGCCGGCACTGGATACCTGGGCAGAAGCGGCGTTCACCTGCTCCGCTATTTCCGTCAACCCCATTACGGCGTTTCTGACCGGCCCGGTAATCGATCGAACCAGTAACAATGACAGGCCCCAAAAAACCAAAAGACCAGCAAACAAAATCGCGCACACCATTTGCAACGCGTCTTTTTTTTGGACGGCTATCGATTGACCGACCTCACCCGAAAGGGCGTCAGCCGTGCCCAGGATATTAGCGCCGCTTTCATTGAGGCTGCCCAGCTTGTCGCTCTCCTTTTTATACAACTGCTGGGACTGATCGATGCGTCCGAGAAATTTGCTCAAAGACTCCCGGATGCCCGAGTTCGCCTTTATCCAGGCCTGGTTTTTCATCGAGGAGGCAAACTGGTCAAGAGCCGTGAGATAGACCTGCACGTTTCCGGAGCTAAGTTTCTTGTATTCCTGGACGAATTTCTGATCCCCGGTCAAAAGATATTGAAGCTGGATATTTTGGAATTGAAGGAACGCGTCCCTGCAGTCCTTCACCACGTTAAGCATTCCGAATTCCTGGCTGCTGAGCGTTTCCCCATCCATCTGGAGTGAGGCCTGCTTTACCTCAATATCAGCCTGTATCTTCCGTAGCGCTTCCTCGGATGTGCGCAAAGGTTCGAGGATTTTCTGCCTCATGTCGTTCTGGCTGGAATGGAGTTCATCAATTTCTTCAAACAGCTTCTTATAGTTTCCGAATTGGCTCTCCATCTCCTGGACTCGTTTTTTCCATCCTTCGTCAACGGCTGCCTTGAGCTTTTCAAACTGCCCCACTACCTCCCCAGCCTTTGTTTCAAACTCGTGTTTCTGTTCGGCTTTGAAAAACTGCAAGTAGGTCTTTTCCGCCGCACGGGTGACGAGCACCTTTTCCACTGTTTTAGCGACGTCTTCTTTCACCAGGCCGGCTTGTTCGATTTTGGAGAAGAAAAAACCACCTGCACCCAGAGCGGAAAGAACCAGAAATGAAGTCAATCCCACGAAACCGAAGAGTTTTTTATTGAGGCTGACAGCTCTTGCTTTAGATGTCATCGCCCGCTCCATATTCGAAAAAAGGACACTGCGCATGCAGGCGGCCCGCCCTTTCCCTCAGGGAACCACCCGGGCCGGTGCTGAAATTATTTAACGAGTTTCTGAACCTCTTCCGGAGGCACATCATATATGCCGCAGCCGAGTATGAGGTCCTCCCCTTCAACGTTGACCAATTTTCCGTAGGACACCTTCTGGGAAGGAGTTTTATCTCCCGGTTTCGGCCACATATAGTCTACCCAGCCAGCCCCCTTGGTCTTGGCCTTTTCGTTCATCTCGGAGATAAAGAGTTTTCCGTTGGCATCCTTCATGAGCAGATTGGTACGGCCTTCCATTTTGATCATGATCGGGTGCAAGCGCGTCGTACCTGTCAAATCGTGGATCCAGATGTAGGTGCCCGCGAAAATGAACTCACTGTCTTTCCCTCTGAATTTCGGGAAAGCCGCCTTGCCCTCCTTTTGCAGAAGAGCGGCCGCTTTATTCACCTTGTCCATGACCATCTGGGGAGTTGGCTTTGTGGATGCGCTGGCTAGGCAGGCATCCTCGGATTCTTTGGCCAGCTCGTCCGGGGTCTTTTGTGCGAGCGCGGGGATGGCGCTAAAGAGAAAAAGGGCGCAAAAAGCAACCATCAACACTTTAAAAAACACCTTCATGATTTCCTCCCATCGTGGTTTTCTTAAGGCCCTTAGCTGATTCAGATGAAAACCGCTTTCTCATCCTCCGCACAGCGGCCGTGGAGCTTTGAGGACTTGTGAAAAACCAACCGACGATCAAAGTCTCACGTTTATTTACTTCGGCATAGATAGATCGAATCTTTAGAAATTTTTTGCTCCTTGTGTGCACGTTAACGTAAAAATCACTTATTGCCAGAATGGCGGGCACTAGGAGGCTGATTAAAAAGGATTGGAATTCCTGCATCAGGGCGAAAAATCGGGCCTTCCGGCAAATGAGTACCCGTGATCCGGGTTTTTGTCCTGAAGGCGCTGGATAAATTAGCCAGGGGTCAGTCCTGCGCCTCGCGGGACGCTACCCTGGGGTTGTGACGCAACCAAAACCAGTTTCTTTACCCTGAAGCGGTTTCATAATACAGTCGGGTTCATCTGGCCGGCTAAGATTTTATTTACGGACAAGCCCTTAATTGTCCGCTCTGCGTACGAAGAAAATCACGCTTTGGGCGGGACCGGCCCGCCGTTCCCGTAAGGGAAACACCCGGGCCGGTGCTGAAATCATTTGACGAGTTTCTGAATCTCTTCCGGAGGCACATCATATATGCCGCATACAATTACGAGGTCCTCCCCGTCAGCTTTGACCAGTTTCACATAGGATATCTTCAAAGAAGGTGTTGTTTCTCCCGGTTTGGGCCACATATAATCTACCCAGCCTGCGCCCTTGGTTTTGGCTACCTCGTTAATGGCGATGAAAAAGAGTTTCCCGGTCGAATCCTTGAGGTCGACCATATTCTGGCCTTCCATTTTGTACTTGAGCGGGTGCATTACCACCCTACCCGACAAATCCTGGAGCACCATATAAGTACCCGCGAAAATGAACTCACTGTCTTTCCCTCTGAATTTCGGGAAAGCCGCCTTGCCCTCCTTTTCCAGAAGAGCGGCCGCTTTTCCCACCTTGTCCATGACCATCTGGGGAGTTGGCTTTGTGGATGCGCTGGCTAGGCAGGCATCCTCGGATTCTTTGGCCAGCTCGTCCGGGGTCTTTTGTGCAAGAGCGGGAATAGCGCTAAAGAGGAAAACCGCGCAAAAAGCAACAATCAAAACTCTAAAAAACACCTTCATCATTTCCTCCCGTTCAAGTCTTCCTAAGGTTTTGCCACATTTGGATGAAAGCCGTTTTTTCATCCTCCGTACGGCGCCCGTAGAGCTTTGAGGGCTTCTCAAAAACCAACAGGCAACCAAAGCTTCACGTTTATATACTTCGGTATAGATAGATCAATACTCTACAAATTTTTCGCGCTTTGTGTCGTGTTGTAAGACTAAAAATTACTTAATGCTGCAACGGCGGGTGATAGGCGGGTGATAAAAGAGGATTGGAATCCTCTCTTTAACTTAAGTGTCCGCTCCGCGTACGGAGAAAATCACGCTTTGGGGGGGACCGGCCCGCCCTTTCCGTAAGGGAACCATCCGGGCCGGCGCTGAAATCATTTTACGAGTTTCTGAATCTCTTCCGGAGGCATATCGTATACGCCGCAACCGAGTACGAGGTCTTCCCCGTCAACCTTGACCACTTTCACGTAGGACACCTTCAGGGAAGGTGTTTTTTCTCCCGGTTTCGGCCACATATAGTCAACCCAGCCTGATCCCTTGGTCTTGGCGACTTCGTTCATAGCGGTGAAAAAGAGTTTTCCGTTGGAATCCTTGAGGTCGATCAATTTCTGGCCTTCCATTTTGTACTTGATCGGGTGCACGCGCATAGTACCTGACATATCGTGGATCCAGACATAGGTGCCCGCGAAAATGAACTCACTGTCTTTCCCTCTGAATTTCGGGAAAGCAGCCTTGCCCTCCTTTTGCAGAAGAGCGGCCGCCTTATTCACCTTGTCCATGATCATCTGGGGAGTTGCCTTTGTGGATTCGCTGGCGACGCAGGCATCCTCGGATTCTTTGGCCAGCTCGTCCGGGGTCTTTTGTGCGAGAGCGGGAATTGCGCTAAACAGAAAAAGGGCGCAAAAAGCAACAATCAACACTCTAAAAAAAACTTTCATGATTTTCTCCCTTCCAGGTTTACTTAGGGCCCTTAGCTGATTTGGATGAAAACCGTTTTTTCATCCTCCGTACAGCGCCCGTAAAGCTTTGAGGGCTTGTGAAAAACCAACAACCGATCAAAGCCTAACGTTCACTCAATTCGGCATAGATAAATCGAAGCTTTAGGGAATTTTTATATCATGCGTGCGCCGGATTAACACTTTCTTATTCACACTATTCCTATCTGAGCTATCCGATGATCCCCATTATGACTAGCCCTCCCGCTCTCGCCCCGTCTCGCGGGCGAGTGGGCTGTCGAGGATGTGCGGCCGGCCTCCGCGCTACGCCCAAGGTCGCCACTTTTGCTCGGTCCTCAGTCCTCAGTCCTGCTTCTCTACTACTTTGAACGGTAAACCGCAAGAGAGTGAAAAGATTTCGGGGTGAGGAAGCCGCACCGATGCTATATTTTTAGGACCGCCATAATCCCGGGGGAAAGATAAAGAAAGCCGGCTGCCCGCTTAAGGCAACCGGCTGTGTTTGACATTATTTCTCCCTCCCCCGTGAAGAGGAAGGGAGGGTTAATTACATTGTAACTCTGCTGAATGCGCAGACAAGTCGGATCGAGTAGATTTTTTACTTTAATTCGATCTGCGGGAACATGTTGCAGAGTAAACTTCCGGCTAAACGTTTCTGGTCATTGACAGGCCAAGGATAGCGTAGATAAAGGACAAAATTATTTTCACTCTTCACATGGTCTCACATTCACCTGTTCACCCTGCAAGCCGCTCGGGCGCGCACCGCCTGGAGTTTCTCATCATGGGTAAATCTGTTTGGCTTGACCTCGACAAAAATAGTTTGAATTGCAGGGCCATAATCTAATATTATCCAGTTGCCAGGGTACTAAAAATACAATTTGCTTTGTGCGGGGGTAAGACGGAAAAACCCCATAAGAAGCTTCCTATTCGATCTCCTTAAATACCCGATATCCCGACCTTTCCATTGCGCTGCTATATCCTGGTTCCAGTCCCTTTCATGTGGAGTGAAAATGTTTCCGGCAACCTCCCGTGTCAGGTTATTTGAGGGGCTTGCCCTCAGGAGTTCTTAGACTTTGCCGCGTGGCAAAGCGTATTGGCCGGAAAACCTGAAACGCGCCGCTCCCCATTTAGAGGACGGCTGGAAGGAGTTATTTGATGAAACAGGACGGTTCTTATCTCGAGTTTTTAAAGCGGGAGTACGATGTCGGGGAGCTTTTTAATAAACCCGAACCGCTCAAAGGCGTTCGGGTCCTGGAAGTATGCTACGTCGTCCTTGGCCCGGCGGCATGCGATTATCTTGCCGAATTCGGGGCCGAGGTGATCAAGTTTGAAGGCCAGAAGGGGGATCAGATGAGGTTCGTAACGCCTTACGCCTTCTTCTGGAAAAACATGTCCCCAGGCTTGGAGATCGAGAACCATAATAAGTACTGGGTTGGGATGCACATGGCTAACCCAAAGGCGAAAGAGATCTTTCTCGATCTGGTCAAGAAGGCCGACGTTGTCGTCAACAATCTTACGCCGGGCAGATTGGCCACGTGGGGACTCAGCTACAGGGAACTCCGGGAAATCAATCCGAGAATTATCCAGCTTCATGTCTCGGGTTATGGAAGCTGGGGCACATGGACCGGGAGAGCGTCCTATGATGCGGTGGCCCAGAGCATGGGAGCGCTTTCGCCCATTACGGGGTTCGAGGAGCGAGGGCCGATCAAGTCGGGGGTTTGGATCGCCGACTGGGTCACCGGGCTGATGTGCGCGGTCAGCATCATGGCTGCTCTCAATTACAGGGAAAGAACGGGCAAAGGCCAATTCATCGACTACATGCAGGTCGAAAACGTGATTCGAATGCTCGACTGGACCTGGCTCTATACACATAAAACCGGCACAGACCGGAAGCGGTCCGGGAACCGCGATCTTGCGATTTGTCCCTCCGACCTTTTCAGGTGCTCTGACGGATGGGCGGCGGTAGCCGCTTTTACCGAACAGGAGTTTAAAGGTCTTTGCGAAGCGATGGGCCAAGCCTCGCTCTTTGAAAAATTCCACGACCCGGCCGAACGCCTCAAAGACGAAAATGCCCGGGATATCCTGAAGGCAATTGAAGCATGGACCGCTGCAAAGACAGTGGAGCAGGTCGAAGAACTGGGCAACAAGCTCGGGTTCGCTGCCGCGCGCGTTCTTTCCGCCAGCGATGTCTACCACAGTGAACATTTCCGAGAGCGCGGAACCATGCAGCAGTACGATGACGCTCTCTATGGCGACATGGTGCAGCATTGTTATCCGCCCCGTCTCAGTGAGACGCCCTCAAGGCTGAAGTGGAGCTCGCGGCCCCTTGGGTTCGATAACGAATATGTTTTCACCAAAATCCTGGGTATGCAGCGCTCTGCCATCAGGGATCTCGAAGAGGAAGGGATTATTTTCAAGTGGAATCCCAGTATCCCGTCTCATTGTCCGCCTTCGGATTGGGATGAGGTAAGCGGAAAGAAACTTTCTTGAGCCGGGAGGAATGATATGGACGATAAAAAAATTGTCGGTATGGCGGCCAACGCAGAATTCGCCAGGTGGGCACACCGGGAGACCAACCCGGAGGACATTTTCAAAAAACCCGAAGCTCTCGATGACATGCTGGTCATCGATGCGAGCTATGGAAACTATGCAGGACTTTTTGCCTCCTCTACCCTGTCTGAACTGGGGGCCGAAGTGATCCGCGTGGAGCCGCCCGGAGGCGACAGCGCGCGCAAAATGAGTCCTTACGGGATGATGGTCAAAGACTCCGGGCTTGCTTACCTGACCGAAGCCAGGAACAAGTTCCACGTGACATTGGATATAACGACAAAAGAAGGGGCAAGTATATTCAAAAGACTCGCCAAAAAGGCCGACGTGGTGATCGAGACCTTTAAGCCCGGTTATCTTGAAGAACGGGGCGTCGGCTATCGGCAGCTTGCGGCGGAAAACCCCGGGCTGATCTATTGCCCGATTTACGTTTACGGGCAGTTTGGAAAAGATGCGGAAAAGTGTGGCAATCAACCGGATTACGACATCACCAATCAGGCAAGAGGCGTCATCATGTCCATTACGGGCGAGCCCGACCTCGATCCGGAGGTCCCTCCCGAATTTAAACGTCCACTCAAGCAGGGCAACTGGATGGGATGGTACGTCGGAGGCGCCTGGGCATCCTTCGGAATCATGATGGCGATGTACCACAAGAGGAAAACCGGTAAAGGCCAGATAGTGGACTGCTCGCCTCCCGAAGGCCTCCTGACCATCTCAAATTATGTCATGCAATATTATCACATGTCCGGTAACCTTATGCCGCGAGCCGGAAACTATGACTACGCGGTTTTCCCTTACACCTACGTGAAATGCAAGGACGGCTATACCTTCATCTCCGGATTCACCGATCCCAACTGGACCGCGCTTTGCGAAATCATCGACCGGCCTGATCTTCGCGCACAGTATCCGTCCATTAAGGAGCGCCTCAATCCCCAGAACCAGCCGGACATACAGCATCAGATCGAGGGTTTTACGTCCAAATACAAGGCCGACGAACTCGTACGCGTTATCGGGTCGTACATGAAAAAACCTGATCGAAAAGGAACGGTGGTGGTGGGGCGCCTCGAGTCACCAAAGGAAGTTGTCGCAAGGGAACACTGGCAGGATCGATTGACTTTCTATGTCACCGACGATCCAGTTTATGGGGAGATATTCATCCAGAACTCGTCTTTCAAGTCAATGTCGCTTACGCCCGGCCGCATCAAGTGGGTTTGCCGGCCCATCGGAGCAGACAACGGCTACATCTACCAGAAATACCTCGGAATGGGCAAAACGAGGCTGGAAAAACTGCGGCAGGCTGGTGTGATCTAATTCAGAGCGCAAAGGTAAATTCTTCCTTCGCCGCAAATACAAGCCCTGCTGGGGCGGCATCCCTGGGTACCCAATGGAATCGTCCGGGATGCCTCCCCGTGGGGACCCGTATCGAAAAAACAGATATTATCTACGCATAAACTCTAAATCAGCAAAGCAAGAAGCGAGAACATCGAGCCTTCAAAAGCTTTTTCGACGAAAACCCCCACAATCGCTTTGCCCATAAACGTTCCTACCTTCGACACTGCGGTCTCGATAGGGTGTTCCTGTTCCTCTATTGGTAAAATTTCATAATAACCTTTTTCTTTTAGAATACTTAAAATCGACTCGGAATCCGTCGCCCAATCGGAATAATTGATTATGATGCTTCCGGTCAGAGCATTAATGGAAACGGCATCGACCCCCGGAAGCGCTTGAAGCATTGCGCGCACTTTCTCTATTTCCACCGGGTTCTGCTTGATTATTGGTGTTTTGACTCTGAGTCTCCCTGGAGTAGTGTGGCAATAATAGCTCATTGACACCCCTTATCTCAAAATCTTGACTCCAAAAATCTTCTGCCTTCTAACATGCAAGACACCCGGTTTAGTTCACGGGCATCCTTGCGTGCAGTTTAAGGATAAACGTCGGATGCTACGGAATTGTGACAGAATCCATACAATTCTCAGACATTTCGCATGACTTCAAGGTTTATAGGAATGTCATGTCACGGAAATTAGCTTGACACCACACAACCGGCAATTTATCGTAACGGAAGGCTTATCTTCTTTCCGGATTTTCTGATACAGGACTTGAGTCCTCATGGCTGACCATACACAAATTGTGTCCAGCACTGCCAGGCGCACCCGGATCAGGCTGTCGCGCAAAAGACGGCATCCAAAAGAAATGGCCCGGATTGCCAAGGTGCTCGAAGCATCTCCGCATGTCAGCAGCGTCCAAGCCAACTTAAACACCGGCACCATCATCGTCCACCACAATGAAGAAGCGCTTGAAGATATCAAGTCCAGGCTGCAGGATATGGGCGTCATAATGATGGCGGCAGCGGGTGTCGAGACCTCGGCAATGTCGCTGGCCGATGCGATTTCGGACCTCGATAAGCATATGGCTTCGGGGACCGGAGGCCTTCTGAATTTAAAGCTGCTGGTACCGCTCGGATTCGGTGCGCTTGCCGTTTTGCAACTCGCCAGGCAAGGCCTTCAGATAGGCAGTGCGCCCTGGTATCTGCTTGCCTTCTTCGCATTTGAGTCCTACATTAAGCTTCATAGTCCGCAGGACAAATGCACGCCGGAAGGGCCTACCGCCGGTGAATAGCTGACTGTTTGATTGTGTAAACAGAATTTTATCAAAGCACATATTTTCAACATGCGTATGGGCGCGTTGCAGTTCCGCTTAAGTTGGGCCTGCTTACGCAAGTAGTTCAGGGGGTGGTGAATGACGATTTTTGACAATGGATTAAAGATTGGAACAGGTCTGGCAATTGGCCTCGGAGTACTGATCCTGGCGCCTGTGATCGCTCCGGCGGTGGCAGCCGTGGTGAGGCCGGTGGCAAAAGCATCGATAAAAAGCGCCATACTCCTTTATGAAAAAACCACAGAGTTGATTGCCGAGGCGAAGGAATCGGTGGAGGACATGGCTGCGGAAGCTCATGCCGAACTCGCTCAACAAAGACGCCAACAGACCTCTGCACCGGTCTCAGGCGCAGAGTCCGGCGCAGACGCTTACTAAACCACTCATTTACCGCAGCACTTCGTAAAGACCGGTGGTGAAAGGTTCTCGGAACAATGGCCGGATACCCATGGAAAATACTATGTACAGTCCTGTGCCCGCTATTCCGGCAGGGGATTTTCATTGCCTTCTCGGGCCCTTGCCCTGTATGAACGCCGGGGGGGGCCTGGAAAACAGAGGAGATGAAAATGAAAAAGACCGAATCTGCTTCAGCACAGGACGCTCCTGCCAAAGGCAGCGAGGGCGTCCAAAAAACGGTAAAGGATGGCATAATCAACGGCTTTCAGATAATTAACCAAGTCGAGGCCGGGTTGGTGGATCTTGCGCGCCGGACTGTCTCGGACACGATAAATGCGACCGGGGCAGTTGCAAACGAGGCGATTGGAGTGGCGGGCGAGGTTGTCAAAGGAACGATCTCAGCCGCGCAGCAAGCCGGCTCAGGTCTTCTGGACGCAACCAAAAGTATAGCTAAGGGGATAATCATCGGCGTAAGCGAGGTCGGAGGAGACGTGGTGGGCGCCGCAGCCCAGACTGCCAGAGAAGCCGTAAAAGGGGCCGCCGATGTCGGGGCGGACGTCGCCGTTGTTGCCAGAAGAACGGTTGATGGAATCGTGGAGGCCGCCGGACAAGTCGGCGGAAATGCCAATGAGGTCGCCAAGGCAGCTGTAAACGGGGCCATCGAGGCGGCCGGGTCTATCGGGGAAAACGCCGTAAGCGCCGTGCGCGCGATTTTGAAGGGCGTTGTTGCCGGTGTCAAGGATGTCGCTGGAGCGGCCATTCCTCGCCGGGATAAGTAATTGGGCTTTTCACCTCGCAGGAATTCGCCTTGGTAGAGACTTTGCACGCCGCTATAACCGGCAGAGCCAGATTGAAGATAAAAGAGCTCTACCGTTGCGATTCTTTCAGGGACCACATCGAGCGCAGGCTTGGCGTAGACCCCGCAGTAATCAGCGCAAGCGCAAGCACTCTTACCTCAACCGTATTGTTGCACTATGATTCCGGGGCCACGCTTGGCTATATCAGGTCCTTGGTCGAAAAGGCCGTTTCTGAATTCAATCAATCTTACGAACCGGATATCCTCCAACACTCAGGCAAACCGGATATCGCCGATCAGAGGGCGCAGCAAGACCGCTTTCAACACCATCCGCCGTCAGCCACCCCCTACCCCGCCTCGCAGGCGGGTGGGCGCAGTGCCGTGATTTTGCCTGCGGTCCCGCCGCCCGGCATCCGCCATCCGGCATCCGGCACGCCATATCCGACATGCGAGCGCCCCTGGCACGCAATCGGCGCTCAGACCGTGGTGGCGGTCTGGGGAGGTTCGGCGGAGGCAGGACTTACGAGTGAAGCTGCCTGCGAAAAGCTTGCAGCATTTGGCCCTAATCGCTTTCCGGAAGCACCCCGAAGATCGAAGCTCCAGATTTTTTTCAATCAGTTGGCGTCTCTGCCGGTCGCTCTGCTCGGCGTTGCCGCTGGAATTTCCGTCCTTACCGGCTCAGTCGTTGATGCAGTCGCAATAATGACCGTTGTGGCAATCAATGCTTCCATCGGCTTCGTAACCGAAGATAAGGCCGAGGGGACGATCTCCTCTTTGAAAACCCTGATGCATCCATCGGCGGTGGTGGTAAGGGACGGCGCCAGGAGGAGAATCGACTCCCGTAATCTGGTCCCCGGGGACCTGATGATCTTTGAGCCTGGCACCTACGTCAGCGCCGATTGCAGGGTCCTCGAGGCCGCCCGCCTCAGAGTCGATGAATCCAGTCTCACCGGAGAGAGCCTCCCTGTGCGAAAAGAGGCCGAAGTGATTGAGGAAGCCGATATTCCGCTCGCCGACCGCAAAAACTCACTCTATATGGGCACCCTCGTTACCGGAGGGCAGGGACGCGGGATAGTGGTCGCGACTGGCCGCTTTACAGAGATAGGAAAGCTTCAGGCGATGATCGGCCAAACCGCCGCCCCGCTGACTCCGATGGAAAGACAATTAAATACGATCGGCAGCCAAATGGTGTGGTTGAGCGGGGCGCTGTGCGGACTTGTTTTTATAACGGGAGTGCTGAGACGAACCGCACTTGCGCTAATTTCCAAAACCACCATTTCTCTTGCCGTAGCCGCCGTTCCCGAGGGGCTTCCGACAGTGGCCACCACGACCCTGGCGTTGGGCATCCGCAAATTGAACGCCCAGCGGGTAATTATCAGGGACCTGGAAGCCGTGGAAACGTTGGGAGAAGTTCAGACGATCTGCTTTGACAAGACAGGGACCGTAACCCAAAACCGCATGTCGGTAATGAGAGTATTTTCAGGAAAGCACATCACTGAACTGAAACCGGACGGATTTTTCCGAGGCGGCAGAAAGATCAGCCCGAGCAAAAGCCCGGAGCTTTCGCAACTGGCCAAAATCTGCATTCTGTGTGGGGAAGTAAGCGGACAAGACGCAGATAAAGGTTCATCTACCGAAAAAGCGCTGCTCGAATTCGCTGTCAGTGCCGGTCTAAGCATAGCAAAGGTGAACGAGCGCTATCCGAAAATCTCGACCAGGTTCCGCGCCGAAGACCGCAATTTCATGTCCACCGTCCATGCCGCCGGGAATGCCGAAAGGTTTATGGCTGTAAAGGGAAACCCGGTGGAAGTCCTGGCTATGTGCGACACACAACTTGTTAGGGGTCGAAAGCTCCCGTTCGGCGAGCAGGACTTATCGCAAATAGAGATCGAGAACGAGCGCATGGCTGCCGATGCACTCCGCGTGCTCGGATTTGCATACAAATCCGCCGAAGACGAAGAGGTCCTACACGAACTCAGCGGTCTGACATGGGTTGGGCTTATCGGTATGGCGGACCCGCTTCGCCCTGGGATGAAGGAGCTGGTAGCGCGTTTCCACCACGCCGGGATAGACACCATAATGTTGACGGGCGACCAGAGCGCGACCGCTTATGCAATCGGAAAAGCGCTAGGCCTGAGCCGGGAAATGCCGATAGAGATCCTTGATTCGACCAGCCTTACAAACATCGATTCAGGGGCGCTGCGAGCCCTTTCGCAAAGGGTGCACGTATTCGCCAGGGTGAGTCCGGCCCATAAGCTGCAGATAGTTCAGGCCCTGCAGGATGCTGGAAAGATAGTGGCGATGACCGGCGACGGCATAAACGACGGGCCGGCGCTCAAGGCCGCAGATATCGGAATCGCCATGGGCCACAGTGGCACCGACGTAGCTCGGCAGGTAGCCGACGTGGTGCTCCAGGACGACAATTTGGAAACGATGATCCTGGCAGTCGGCCACGGCAGGGCAATACACGACAATATAAAAAAATCACTGCATTTTCTTCTCTCGACCAATTTCAGCGAAATCATAGTCATGTTCGTGGCAGGCGCGGCCGGTATCGGTTATCCCCTAAGCGCCATGCAGCTTCTCTGGATAAACCTTATGTCCGATATCTTCCCCAGCCTCGCCCTTGCTCTGGAGCCCCCGGAGCCCGGCATACTGGAGCGGCCGCCTCGTGACCCCCAAGAGCCGCTTATAGGGAGGTCGGATTTCAAGCGAATAGGGACCGAAGCCGGCGTAATCAGCCTTGCAACCCTCGGCGCCTATGGGGCTGGTCTGGCCCGTTACGGGATTGGACCGAAGGCCTCCACGATGGCTTTTCAGAGTCTCACCTTCGCCCAGTTGCTCCACGCCTTAAGCTGCCGCTCGCCGGAGGTGAGCATCTATGACAAGGAGAAGCTCCCCCCGAACAGTTACCTCACCATGGCGCTTGGAGGCTCGCTCGGCCTGCAACTGCTCACTTTTGTCATCCCGGGGCTTCGCAGTCTTCTCGGGCTCGCGCCCATAAGTCTTGTCGATGGCGCCATAATCGCGATCAGCGCGATCCTGCCGCTCCTTGTGAACGAGGCTACCAAGGGTGAAGGCAAAGGTGCAAATGCGGAAAATAATGGAGCCTATCCTAAAAGGTTATAGGAACATCTCGCGGAAGTTTCGCAAGAGACTTAAGGGACAAAAACGATGAAAAATAACTTCATGCTTACATCGGAATCAGTGACGGACGGCAATCCGGACAAGCTCTGCGATATCATCAGCGATGCCGTGGTAGACCATTTCCTCAAGCAGGACCCCTACTCCAGGATCATTGCCGAGTGCGCGCTCTCCGCTTCGATCGTCTTTATTGCAGCAAGATTTTCTTCGCAAGCCGTCTTCAATCTCTCCGAAATTGCCCGCAAAGTGATCTCAAGCGTTGGATACCAGGGCGCCGATTTCAACTCGAAGACGTCCAGCGTGCTGACGAGCATAAAGGAGCTTCCCCTGGACCAGGTTTACCGGTTTGACGAAAGAAAGCTGACTTCCAGGCAAATTGAAACAATACCGGCCGGAAATCAAGTTACAACGTTCGGGTTCGCATGCAGACAGAACGCTGCGCTGATGCCCCTGCCCATTTGGCTCGCTCATAAACTGTCGAGACGGATGGCCGAGGCGGCGAAGGAAAAAATTCTGCCCTACCTTTGTCCGGAAGCTAAAACCGACGTCGGAATCGAATACAGGGACCGAAAGCCCTCCCGCATTCACAGCATTACCATCACGGCCAGCCAGAAAGAAGCCGCAAAACCTGAGTTGGAAAAGCTCAGGGCCGATATTCGAGAAGCTGTTATCGAGCATGTGTTCCACGACGAGCCGCTCCGGCCCGACTCCCGCACCCAGATATTCATAAACCCGGAGGGCATTTTTCACCTGGGAGGCCCTTCCGTTCACTCAGGCCTCACCGGGAGAAAAACTGCCATAGATACTTACGGCGACTACTCCAGGCACAGTGGGGCCGCTCTCAGCGGAAAAGACCCGCTTCGTATAGACAGGGTGGGCGCATACGCAGCAAGATACGCAGCCAAGAACCTGGTAGCGGCGGAACTGGCGGATGATTGCGAGGTGCAGTTGAGTTATTCGATCTCACGGTCGCGCCCGGAAAGCGTCCAGGTGGAGACTTTCGGGACCGGCAAAATCCCCGACGAGAAACTTACCTCGCTTCTCCAGGAGCATTTCGATTTCCGCCTGGCCGCCATAGTCAGGGATTTCCAACTGAGAAGGCTTCCGGAAAACAGACAGGGAGAGTTCTACCGGAAGCTCGCGGTCTACGGCCAGGTTGGACGGCTCGACCTGGACCTGCCCTGGGAAAAAACGGACAAGGCGGACCTTCTGAAAAGGTCATGAACTGCCGCCCACCCGGTGAACAGTTAGTCTTTACACCCCATCTGCAACTCGTCGGACGCAACTTATTGTTGGAGTCAATGGATGAGCAGATTCTTGCTTTTGGATGTTGGCGCCGGGACATTGGACGTTCTTTTCTATGATGATCGCGCGGACCTGCATTACAAGGCCGTAGTGATGTCCCCGGTGCTTTACCTGGCCGAGCATGCGCAAAGCCTTGCCGGAAATCTTCTGATAACCGGTGTTGAAATGGGCGGGGGTGTTCTCCTGGACGTCCTTTCACGGCATGCTCAAAAAGCCCGCGTAGTTATTTCCGCCTCGGCTGCCCGGACCCTTAGCCACAACCCTGAGCGCATTCGCAACGCCGGTCTCGAAATTATCGAAGATTCGCAAGCCGCAACAATTGCCGCTTCAGGAGGATATACATCTTTCAAGCTATGTGATTTCCCGCGTGAACATTTGGAGAGGATAGTAGCGGGTTTTGGAGTCCCTTTCGAATTCGATGTTGTGGGCGTGTGCGCCCAGGACCACGGTATGCCTCCGGCAGGCAAATCCCACTTGGACTTTCGGCATGAAATCATTAAAACTGCCCTGGACCAGACGCCCTCACCGCAAGATTTGCTTTACCAAAAGGAAAGCGTCCCTCTTGTTTTGAATCGTCTGAAATCTATAGCCGAAACAGCTTCGGGGCTTCCCTGCAAGGAAGTTTATGTCATGGACAGCGGCATTGCGGCCATAATTGGCGCATCGATGGACTTTCAGTTAAGGGGAAAGAGAAGATTCATCGTCCTCGACATAGCCACCTCGCATACCGTATGCGCAGCTATTGAAGGCGGTGAGATCGCCGGCATTGTGGAGTACCATACGCGAGACCTCAGCCTGGAGAAATTGGAATCACTTCTGGTCGACCTGGCTGAAGGGAAGCTGCTTCACCGGCAAGTGCTGGCCGAAGGGGGTCATGGGGCATACATCAGGAAGGCTTTCGGGTTCGAAGCTGTTGAACTTATCGTAGCCACGGGCCCAAAGAGGCGTCTGGTCGAAAATTCAAAGCTACCGATCACATTCGGGGCGCCCCTTGGAGACAATATGATGACCGGAACGGCGGGATTGCTGGAAGCGATCAAGAGGCGCAAAGGACTCAAGTTCTCCCCTTACCTGTAACAACTGCAAAGCCCGCTGCTCACCGGCGTCCTGTGCCGTTTGCCGGCAAGGGTATGGCCTGAGGCCGGCAAGGTCACGTAAAGTTACCCTGAAGGTTCTGTACTATCTAATGAGCGCGTGAAGGCCTGACCCAACAGGCGACCTACGTCGGAGCGAAGGTCACCGAAATCGCATCTTCAATCGACTCCGCATCCTGCTCAAGCAATTCCACTGATTCGAAGTCATTTGGATTTGCATTGTCAAGCGCTACACTCCCAACTTCCAGCCTTTTCCCCGCCACGTTGAGAAACACTGCGAAAACAGCCATTTCTTATCTCCTTTCTCTTGTTTCAGTAGCTCTTCAGCCTCCTACGTTGCCTTTACGGTTTTCTGCTTGGGTTGATAATATATCGGCTGTCCCAGTTCCTCAAAAGCAAAGCTGTTGAAAACGTGGTGGCCATCAATGTCCATTACCCTCAAGTCGTCCGTTTGGGACAGGTCGCCGAGGATTATGGAAAAACGCGTCCCGTACAGGCTCTTTACCTTATCCACCGAAACTTCGTAAGCAATGTACTTGGCGATGCCCCTGGCCCCGAGCTTCTCTGTAAGGGTGGGATGTTCAAGAGAATCGAAGGATGTCAGAATCAATATCGGGCCACTCCCTGTAAAGACCATTGCCGATTTCATGGCGTTCTCCTTTCAGATTGGTGGATGTTGTCCCGGATTGACTCTCCGCCAGCATAACCTTTGTTCTGGGGCTAAGCTCGAACAACTAAGCGAACGGAGAAAAACATCTTGACTTCGCTCCGGCTTCAGGCCATTGCGCTGCTTAAAGAAGGCCCACCGCCGGAGCACTGGCAGCAACAGCGGCAGTCAGACCGCTGCCTTGGGCCGCAACGCGCTATTCTCGACTCGTCCAGAGTCGGAAAATATCTAGATTCAGGTCCAGCCACCTTCATCGGCCGGCCTCCATGTGCAAGTGGGTGTATCGATATCGGCCCGGCCCAGAACCGGGGACAACCGGCCATGAAGGACGAGTTTACGGCCATTGAGATTCTGCGGCGATCCATCAAAAATGATTCCTTGCTTGTTGATTTTAAAACGGGCTTGCTTTGACTGAACGCCTGCTACTGTCGGAATTGAAGGGACCAAACGGGACCCCAGCATGGGAAGATACGATGAGTCAACCAGATTCCCATACTCGTCAATGTTCGCCCAAAGGCATTCACACTCTATTCCCTCTTCAATAACCACTTCCTCGGAGGGCTTCTGTAAGGGCGGAGGGTAAATTGGCGGTCCCAATTCTTCAAAATAGAAGCTCTTGAAGACGTGATGCCCGTCGACGTCCATGACGCGTAAGTCATCATTCTGAGACAAATCACTCATAATTACCGAAAAACACTTGCCGTAACGTTTCTGCACCAGTTCGAGCGGGACCTCGTGGGCAATGAATTTCAAGATACCCCTGGCAGAAAGTCTTTGAATAAAGTCAGGTGATTCAAGCGATTGGAAGGTGGTCAGGACAAGGATAGGCCCACTTCCAGTGAAAATTAACGCAGCTTTCATTGGGATACCTCCTTTCCCGCGCATGGGGCGTGTTTTCCAAAGGCCAGGAGAAATCAATGCTTGCTTTGAACTTAAAGGGCAATCCTAAACCAGACGGCTTGCGTACCAGGATTGGACGGTGGCAGACTGCAGATGGGGTGCGATAAGCTGATAAGAGCGCAGGGAAATGGATTTTTGAAAAAGATAGGCGTTGGAAGCTGCTTTGGACAGTTTGCCTGTTGGGAGCCTGGTCGGTACGAAAGCCGTCTGGAACCAGAGCCGTCGCTTTCATAGGCATACCTCAACCATTGCAATTTAGCCTAGGCACATTTTCCGGTAAATGTCAAGAAAAAACCGGCCGCACCATCACTTATGGTTGTGGTTCCCATTCAGCGCACTTCTATATCACACTTGGCGGTGGAATATTCCAGCGCACAGCAATGGTCCTGCGTATAGAGAACCCAGACCATGACCAGGCTGCCCAAAAACATCCACACCGGCCCGAAGAGCCAGAGTGTGGCCACCACAGACAGGTAGAAGGCCCGCATGCCCAAGGTGTAATGCACCATCCCAGTATCCAGGGTGTTGGCTATGAAATCCGGCGACAGCATGGGATCGCAATCTTTGGGGACGTTAATCATGAAGTTGATCTGGTTCAGGTAGCGGATGGAAAGAGTGAAACTGAAGAAGGCAAAAAAGAAGTGCACCATCAGCAGCAGCAGTTTGACCATGAACAGGGTCTTCATCCGGGAAAATATCACGGTGGGATCGAAGGGGACTTCGGAGATGTGATCGGGTCTGAAAAGAAAGCTCAGGAGCCCCAACCCGATAATCATGGCCGTAGATGCCAAAAAACTGGAGGCCATGATCCAGTTGCGAAGCGTCTGCACCGAGAGTATGTCCCGCCTCTCGGCAATGACTGATTCCACCCACGCACGCCGCAGATGTCTTGTAACGCCCCGATACGTCTGGAAAGGCGTCCGGCGTACCCGGTAGATCCAGTATATATGATAGGTCGTCAAGACAACGAAGGTTGCCGCACCGAAGACGATCTCAGTCCAGTGGATTTCACCCATCTATCTGTCCCCTCTTCCATGAAACCATTCAATCTCTCCGTGTTGTCGCCGGATCGACCAGGTGTTTGACATATCCAATACAGCTCTTGATCTGATCCGGCCGTAATTCCAGCGTCATGGTCCCCTCGTAGTGAACGGCGTGCAATTTTTGAAAGATTTTATGAAAATCGATCTTCCCTTCTCCCACCGGAAGATGGAGATCGTCATCTGCCGAAGTACCTCCAAGGTTATCGTGCAAGTGGACGTGTTTAATCCTGTCACTCCACTTTTCCAAAAAACCGAAGCTGGTATTTTCCCTTGATAGAAGTTCGGCATGCCCCAGGTCAAGGGTAAGATTCAGTGCGGGGACAGCGGCGAAAACCCCCGCCAGTTGCTCTGCATTTTCGCTCAGATTCTCCAGACAAACAGTAATTCCACCCTCCCCGGCCTTCTCTGTCAGCCTTTTGAGAAAGCCTGTTTTATAAACAATTGTCTCCTCCAGCACGAATCGGGGGTCCAGCCACAGGTGTACAGTTAATAGCCGCATCTCTAACTCCGGCATAATAGAAAGGACCTGTAGCAACTTTGGAAAATAGATCGTCTCCAGGGTATGTATATCATTGGGATCGCCTTCCCTTGGGCCGTGACAAAGGTAGTACAGACCGGTTTCTCCCGACCGGACACGATACTCATTTTGAAGAAGGCCGAAGCTCGCCGGCTCCGCGATGGTAATTTCCGCGAACCGGAGACCCAGCTTATACAGAGAAATCACGTCATCAGGGCTCCTCGCTGTGCCGCCCAAATGGATTCCTCGATTTAAGCCGGAAAGCAAGACCGACATCATTTATGTAACTCGATTCCCCATGATTCCGGTAAAGTCATGTCATGTCGTCGTGGTAGGCGGCCGAAGGTCCATACGGCTTGGTTGTTTTCGCCACAACCAGGTAAAACCCGGGATCGTCTCTGAACCTTATGACCTCAAAGCCATGCGGCTCGAGCAATCCTCTTGCAGCCCCTTCATCAGGCAGCAAATCCAGGTGAAAAGGCGTATGTTTCTTTAGTTCGACTATGAAGCCCCTGCCCATAGGATGACTGATAACCAATCTGCCTTGTTGCCGCAACAGCCGGTAGATGTTGTCCAGGCTTTTTGATTTATCCATTATATTGGAAAAACAAGCGTTGATGAAGACTATGTCCAGACTGTCGCCGGGAAGCGGCAGGTCACTGATATCACAAAGGTGCACTATGACCTGGGGGAATTTTTCCTTTACCCGCTCAAGCATGTTTTCTGACAGATCGCAGCCATGGATCTCGGAAGGCCCATACTTCAACATGAAGTTGATGAGAATCCCGGTCCCGGTTCCCACATCCAGGACCCTTTCGCCCGATCGAAGGCCGCTTGCTTTTACGGTGGCTCTCAGCCGCTCCGGCACACCCTTCGGGAGGGGGGCTTCAAACAGGTCCACGTTGTCGTTGAAGAACTTTTCCTGCAGTTTGTTTATCTCTTCAATTTGTTCCGGTGTAAAGCGATCGGCCATGGCAAGTTCCAGCGGTCTTTTTCAGTGCCTTCCGGAGCCCTGGTCCTCTACGACAGGCATTGCCGGCAAAAGATGACGATAAATCACAATACCACACCTGTGAGGAATCGCAGGCAGAATTATCCCACTTTGGCTTTGGCACAGCCGCTATTTAGAGCAGAAAGACAAGGAATCTTTTCTTGTCGTTTCACTCCAAAAGCAAAGTCCAAAACCTGGCGTTAAACCCCACCTCCTTTTGGAGCATCAATAATGTCCATGTGAAACCGGGACTTGAGACATCCTTGTCCAGATGAGAAAAAGGGATCGTAATCCTATTAATCATATTATATAAGTCATATTATTCAAACCTCAGATGCTACTCCCGCTCATGGCGGCGCGCAGGATGTAAGATCAGGCTGGTAGGAATCGAGGTGAAGGTGAAACTGACATGCCGAAGTGAATACGCTTTGCTTGCCCTGGTCTACCTGGCGCGGCACCGGAAGGAAGAATATATTTCCGTGCAGACCATCGCCGCAGCCCAGCAAATACCCTCCAAATTTCTTGAGCAGATACTTCTCACCCTGAAACTGGCCAAGTACCTGAACAGCGCGAAAGGTAAGAACGGAGGGTTCCGTTTGGCGAAATCCCCTGACGAGGTCTCTCTGGCCGAAATCACCCGGCTTTTCGATGGCGCGTTGGCGCCTACCGAATCAGTCAGCAAAAACTTCTATACGCCTACACCCATTGAGAAAGAAACAGGACTGTTGGCCCTCTTCAAGGAGGTGCGGGACCTTATTGCGGCTAAGATGGAGAATACGACGCTGGCCGATGTATCCAAAGATCTCACCGCTGGCGCACCAAGGGGCAGTGGGAACGACAAGACGCCTGGATGGGGAGACGCGGGGACGCGCGAAAAAGACTGACGCGGGGACAAAACCGTCTCCACTTAGTCCCATCTCCCCTTCTCCGCATCGGTCTTTATTTCTGGGTCTCTGCGGTCAATTTTTTATCGTGGCGGGCTTTTGCTAACAGGGGGAAGGCCGTCTCACCCGGTTGGAGCTGAATTCTTTTTCCCACGCAACCGTTATCTGCGATGTCCATTCGATCCTGATTCGGCATCGGCCACACGAAAGGGAGAAAAACTATGCGATCTTCGGCTTGTGAATCAGAACCATTTCGTTTAGGAGAGAAGACTTACCGGCTGGATGAAGAAGGATTCCTGAAGAATCCCGAAGAATGGGATGAAGGTTTTGCTGAGGCAATGGCGCCTCTGACAGAAATTCATGGGGGATTGACTCCGGCTCACTGGGAGGTCATCCACTATATCCGTAAGACTTTCAGGGATTCGGGAAAATGCCCGCTGGTCTATGAGATTTGCAGGGCTCACAAACTGCGCCTTGCCGACCTCAAAGGACTTTTCCCATCCGGCTATCTGAGAGGGGCGTGCAAGCTGTCCGGGCTTACATACAAGGAAGAGCAGGCACACGAAGGATGGCTCCCAAATCGAAAGGCCACAAGACAGAAATCCTTGGAGGACAAGGTTTATCGGGTAGATAACAGAGGCTTTCTGGTTGACCCCTCTGAATGGGATGAGGGTTATGCGGCGCTCAGATACCTGGAAATGAAAATGCCCGGAAGCCTTACCGGCAAGCACTGGCAGGTCATTGGGTTTTTGCGGGAAAAATACCGGGAAAACGGAACAGTGCCCACCGTTTATGAAACCTGTGAAGCCAATCAGCTTGAAATAGAAGACCTTGAACGGCTGTTCCCCGATGGCTATCATCGCGGGGCGGTCAAGATCGCCGGGTTAACAGCGAGATAACCTTACAGGGTGATGAAACAGGATTTGCATTCCCACATCAGGGCGGGAAACCCTATAGACGTCACTCGGTACCGGCTTCCATCGGCATGACGGAAGCCGGGGTCCACTGTCTTTTGCCTTAGAATCAATTAGTGACGTATTTTTTAGCGCGCATACTCGTTTATTGCCTTTACTGCGTCCTGTGTTTCTTCTGTGAATAGAGCCAAATCGTTATCGGACAAGAGGCCGTGGCTTTGCCAGGCAGCAAGCTTGAAAAACGCCGTGCTCCGTTTTAAGTCATTAAACATAAAGGCTATATTGCGATCTTCTTTATGGAGCAGGTCCCAGAGCTCCAGGTACGCTTCGTGGTTGAGCCCTTCCCTTTTCTGCAAGATCGACTCAACGCCGGTAAGAATTCGCGCACACGCGTCGTCCGGCACACGCGCCTTAATCGATCTCATTTGCTTCCAATCTTTTTCCGGAATGGTTCTCATAGTTCCCAAAGTCCTGGTGTTGTTCATGAGAGCAAACAACAGCGTTTCGCAGCGTGGCGTGCTTCCGCCCGCCTTCTCCTTTGCCCGCGCCCCCACACCTTCACGCCAAGGTGGAGAGCAAGCAAGACAAATAAACAATGTGGCCAATATAGGGCCGTGCACAACTTTATGGTGCCCACAGTTTTTCATCCACCCAGTACTTAGGGCTTTACCAACGGCACAGAGTGAGATATTAATTTTCGTCCCGCAACCTAGCGCGCGGGCCTGTGCGGGTGGTCTGCACATATCAACACTGCCTTTTCTAATTTCTAGAAGACATATCCCATTCCTCATAGTGGCCTTGTATAACGACATTTCTTCTTTGCATAATTCGAGCATCCAAGAAATTTTCTGCCATATTTAGATCGGACAACAAGATCACCGCCACATGCGGCTTCAGGACATTTCTCTCCGGTTTGACTTCCGCTCGGCATCTCCTCGTCAAGCTCTAAGTTTCTGATAATTTCTTCAATGGTTGAACCGCCTTCAAATCTTCTCATGTGTTCTTCAGTATCTTTATGACTGAGTATATTCAAACTGCCTTCCCATGCCGTTGTGTTATCAATGATAGCCACTTTCTGGTGCATGCTTTGCCGTTCGATGACATTAACACCAATGCTGCGTAGCTGGTCGACTACAATATCCGCCTGGTTTGCCATGTCACCGCTTTGCTGGTTTTTGGGCCGCGTATAAACCCTAATATCTACACTCCGTCCTTTCAAAACCTTGAAGTAATCCATAAAAAAGCCGCTGCGCCTTACTGTAAGAAAAGGACTGAGGATAATTATTCGCTCTTTGGCCGTTGTTATATCCTGAAAGAATTTTGCCCAAAAATTCCTTTCGGTATATAGATGGCCATAGACAGGGTCGCGGTTGGTATTAATTGGATGGAAGGCATTGACCCACTTTTCGAAATCGTTTGTAAAGTAGCTGTCCACAAGACTTTCGGACGCTATCAATTCAGCGTTGCCATAAAAATGGTGAATTATTCTTGATAGGGCAGAATCATGATGTAAGTCCGAAAGTAAGTGTTTCGTGTGGCCAACCAAGTAAAATCGGTTTTTGGCCCGTGTTAAAGCAACATTCAATAGCAGGTTCGCATCAGAATCTGGCTTTTGATCGTCAAGCATGGGGGCAACCCTGGTGCCTGCCCCCTCAACGGTATCAAAAATGATTATCGATTCCTCACCACCTTGAAAGCGATGGACAGTACTTGTACGTAAGTGATCCAATATTCCACGATCCTTCGCTATCTTGTTAATTAGGCGCGCTTGTGCAGCATACGGCGTAATTATACCGATTCTGCCCTCAGAGATTGTTGGAATAATCTTCTTTGCAAGCGTACAGCATAGCAATGCATTATATAGATTGAAGCGACTGCCCGTAGAAAGTCAACTGCACCATGGATTTACTAAGGATGTTTCTAATAATACAAGTGGTGATCTTGAAACACCATCATCCAATCTTCGGTTGCTTGTACTAGGATGATCCTTGAGATTGTTTTGATAGAAGAAACGATTCGCAATTAAGGAAATTTCCGGAACCATCCTGTATTGCATGTCAAGGAGCTTAACCTTCTGGTCTCCAATAGCTTCTTTTACTCCGTTAATGCCCAAAACAGAAAAGATACTTCTTCCTAACCATTTTTGGGCCATGGTTGCTTCTGAGATGCAGATAGGCGGAAGCTGAAGAAAATCTCCAACGATGGTGACATATCCGCGACATCGACTTACTGCCCAATACAGATGCGGTAACGGCGCCATGCTGGCTTCATCTAGAATGAGTACATCGAACGGTGTATCTGGAAATTGTTTGGCTACAAAAGTCTTGGTCAGAGTTGTGGCAATAAGCCGTGCTTCTGAAAGAATTCTTTGTGAGATTTCGTCCAACTGCCGATTTATTTCTCCTAGCCTTGCCAATATACTATCTTTTCTTGTCGTAATGTCCTTGATCTTGTTCTTCATTTCCGCTACAGTGACCCTTAAATGATTTAAGAGTTCGGAGGCTTCCGCCTTCGCCCTCTCGGTCTCTTTCTGTTTTGCAGCATGTGCATTTTTGATCGTGTAAGTATGCTCGTTTATTTCCTTTATAAGTCGCTTCCTTGAATCAATCAATATGCTTGTTTGGTCGATCTCTCGCTGAATCCTCCTAGGATCAAGTCCCAGAAAAAATCTCTTTAGCATCCCTGATGATCGCGCCTCATTCCATTTATTCTTGTTCTTAATTTGCAGGCTCTCTAATTCCTTTAGCTCATTATTGGCAACAGAAACGTTACTAGATAATTTGGATAATTCCAATCGTAATGCATTCAGCTCGGCGGATAAGGGTACTACGATCTGAATCTTGTTGAATACAGTTTCATATTCATTGAGAATGCTATCGAGACTTACTTTTTCTGCCTCTAGCTTGTCTTTTTCTTTAGTTAATGACTCACCAAGTCTTGCTGCGATCTTATCAAGTAGTACTAAAGGGCATTTCTCTATCAATTTTTCCAAATGGCCAGATTGTGGAATACCAAGCCTGACTAGCTTTCCCTCGTTATAGAAAGGAGTGGCTTTTAACTGCTCGGCAACGTCTTCCAAGGCTTCATCAACGGCAGCATTGGCATGAGAAACGAGAAGCACGCGCCGTCCTGCACTCAGATGGGCTTCTATGGCCTGAGCTATGGTTTTAGTTTTCCCGGTTCCCGGTGGTCCCCAAATGATCGACAATCGAGAAAAGAAGGAAGCCTCGATTGCTCGCTTTTGGCGGTCATTAGGGGGAGCTGCCGAAGATGAATAATTCGGACATATTTGGCGCTTGCATTTGCCACAGATCGGAATTTGGGAAGTGGCACGATCTCCTATTCTATTTTTGGATCCGCAGTTCCGACAGGATACTATGTTATCAAAATTCGTATTTATACTAGATTGACTATGAAAAAGGGCCTCACTGAGCGTAAATGTGTTGTTCTTCCCATTCTGCGATTCGACAAATTTCTTTTTAAGCAGTTCGAGTAAGTACCATAGATTAGTTTGTAATTTAGCCTCTGCTATATACTGACCACAAAAACGCTCAATGCCAATTTCTACTTCCAATCCTTGTGTCACGAGGACTTGCGCCGGGTATCTATTGCCGCGGATTTCTATTTCTGCAGGCGAATCATCGAGGACAGCCAGGAAGTTTTCAAGGTTAAAAACATATACAAAAAGGCCGGAAACCTCGCGAAGGAAGTGGCCATTGAATACTTTAAAAACGCTGCCGCCCTTGCCCTTTTTTATGGCGGCAATTTCTTGGTCAAGGGCAATGACGAACTCTTTGATAGTATTTGAGCTCATGATTTATGCTGAGTCGTGTCCTTCTCTTGTAGCTTGGTGGTAGGGGCATTACGACGATGTAGCAATTTTCGTCGTTGGCATTTTTCCTTTTCGCACACAGCGCAAGAATCAGCGGTACAACCATGAGGCTAATCTACATGAGGGAAAAGCCAAGGAATATTCACCGCGTAGTTGCTCGGCCCGACTCCAAGCCGTTTGTGCACTGCGGCCAAGCAATTTCACAGTAACCTCGAATTCTCGATCGCGGTAAGTGCTTCAACAATCTCCGGATCCAGTTCTTCTCTCTTGATTTCGTAGGCTATAGCAGCTGCACCAAATCCTATACCGAAATTCTCTTGGCACCAATGGGACAACATGGATAGCAGATCCATCGACCGGACCCTGCACCCCCTGCCCTCCTTTGTTCAATACGTGGGTGTAAATCATAGTCGTGCCGATGTCTTTTTGCCCGAGGAGGTCCTAAATAGTGTGGATATCCCGCCATCGGATCCTGTCGTAGCGATCTGAAATCAGCTTGTCCTGCGCAAGATTGCCGCGATTGGCTTACCGGTGCATCTGTCGCCATTCTTTCGCTCCCTCCGATGGAGAGGCAACTGATCGCAGACCAGCTTTGTCAAAACGCATATAGTGGGCCAGCCTACTTTTTCCCGGCTGCGGTGGCGATTGAGTCATATCTTGGTGTGAAAATATGAATTAGTGTAGGGGCATTTTACGATTGTGTGAGAACGGCGTCAATGGGCGGATGCTTGATTTGACAAATTCACTTTTAAGGTCGTCCATGGGGACGTCGATACCTGCCTGAAATTAGACGACAACGATCCCGCACGTGGACGGTCTGGTGTACACTGGAGACACCTGATGAGACACTCCCAGTTTCCGACTCGGAAAGGAGGTATTTTTCGTTCTGGCAAGGAAATCGATGGCTTGCGCGGAGGCGTACAATGGGTACGCCGCACAAGGAAGCCCGAAGATTGACACAGCCAGGGCGGAAAAGAACCCTTTCCGAATCGGAAACCGACTACTCCGGTCAAGTTTCGGGCATATTCAATTTCTGAAGTTCCAGGTGATAGCGCGCGAGAAGATCTTCCAGGCCCAGCATGCCGATAACTCCCGTCTCATTGTCTTCTATGGGAATTCGTCCATACCCGGTTTCAAGGAATTTGAGAAGGGCCTCGGACAGGCTATCATCCGGCGCGACGCTCACTGGCGGCCAAACTAAATCCCCCACGATCAGCAGGTCTGAAATCGATTCTTCAAAGATCACCGGCCTGATCTCCGGCAACGGCAAGATCCCTATAAGACGGAAACGAGCATCAACAACCGGGAAGAAAGACTCGCGTGAATTGGTAATCAGCCGCCTCAGTTGGCCAAAGGTCATGTCTTCCGGAAGAATGCTGACGGTAGCATCCGGGCGGTATGCGTCTTTCACCGACAGCTCCTGGAGAATATTTATTACCCGATCCGATCGATGCGCCGGAGAGTGGAATTTATTCAGGACCTGTTTTTCGTACAGGCTCCATCGCTGGGAGAGCAAAATTGCAATGACCGAGGTGAACATGATCGGCATAATTAGATGGTACCCGCCAGTCATTTCGCAGACCATCAGAAGCGCCCCGATGGGGGCCTTTGCAACCCCGGCAAAAAATGCGGCCATGCCGACAAGGGCGAATGCGCCCGGAGAACTCACAATCCCGGGAAACCATGCGTGCGCAAGTTGCCCGACAGCCCCGCCCAGCATGGCGCCTATAAAAAGAGACGGCCCAAAAACCCCTCCACTTCCTCCGGAGGATATGGTGAAAGATGTTGCTGCAATTTTAAGAAAAGCCAGCGTGAACATGAGCGCTACCGGGAGTTCACCCATCAGGGCTTTCTGAATAGTTCCATACCCTCCACTAAGTATCTGGGGTTGCCAAAGCGCCGTCAGTCCAACCAGCAACCCCCCCAGCGCAGGAATCAGTGCGCGTTTGATCGGGAGCTTTCGGAAGAAGCGGTCTCTTAGACCGTAAAAGGTCTTCACGTACATGTATCCGAACGGAACGCAAACCAATCCGAGAACAGCATAGAGAAGCAGTTCCCGAGCGCTGGAAAACTGTACGGGAGGAGTTGCGAATATGGGCTGGTGGCCGAAAATGGACGTAAAGATCGCATAGGAAACCGAAGATGAAATGATGCACAGAACAACTCCCTCGGTTTCGAGGTCTTCACGGTAAAGAACTTCCACCGAAGTCAGGGCGCCTCCCAAGGGAGCGCGAAAAATAGCGCCCAACCCCCCGGCACACCCCGCCAGAAGCATGAGCCTTATTTCCCGGATATTGAACTTGAAAGTGCGCCCGAGCCACGAACCTATCCCCGATCCAATTTGCGCTATGGGTCCTTCACGCCCTGCGCTTCCCCCTGTTGCAAGAGTAATTACCGAAGCAATTGCCTTGATAAAGGGAACGCGCGCGCGGACGAACCCATGCTTATTATGAAAGGCGTCGATGAAAGCGTCGGTTCCATGCCCTTCTGCCTCCGGGGCCCATGTATAGACTAACAGGCCCGAAATCAGCCCTCCGATTGTGGGAAGCAAAACGAGCAGCCACAGGTGGAGAGGGGTTGTGGCCACGAAGGGGACCAGGTGCTCTCCGGCGGGCTTTGCCACTTCGTAACCGGCAATATATTCCAGGGCAAAAAATTTAGCCCATTCCAGGAGAAAGAAAACGATGCCGGCCCCGAGTCCGCTGCAGGCGCCGATTATACTGCCCCAAACAAGCCAGCGGAAGAATTTGTGTTTCCCGAGCGCTTTAGAGAGAGCAGGGACCCACTTCCCCGGCGAAATCCGATTGACCTTTTTGCAGCCTGCGGCTTGATTTTCCGTGTCCAACCTCCCGAGCCTATCCCTTCGGATGATTTCAAAGCAGTTTATATAACACCTTCGAGCCTAATATTCTATTTTCTGCACAAATCTTTACGTGTTACACTGCGAAGCAATCAGAGCGTGGCAGGATACCGGCAATGAAAGCAAAAAAACACATACATTTAGCAAAGAGCTCCGAGGGATCGTCGGCGTGCTGAAAGAACGGCGCCTGATCCTGGACACGATTTTGCTGGGTGTGGTGGGGGCGCTGAGCGCCCGAGTCTTCACGTTGATGCTACGGGCCGCACAAGCCCCGTGTTCTTAGTGAGGCTGGCAGGCTTCCAGCCGCCTGGATTGCCGAATGAGGGTGGCGTACTTCAGGGGGTAATTGGGCCGCACGGCTTGTGGTTAATCCCTGTGGCGACGACGCTGGGCGGTCTCATCAGCGGCGTTCTCGTTTACAGCCTGGCGCCTGAAGCGGAAGGACACGGCACCGACACCGCCGTGAAGGCCTATCACCGCGCTGCGGGCTTTATCCGCGCTCGGGTGCCGCCGCTCAAGATGGTGACTTCGGCCATCACCATTGGATCAGGTGGAGCGGCAGGCCGCGAAGGGCCGACAGCCCTTATCAGTGCTGGCATCGGCTCCATATATGCGACCCTTACTCATCGGCCTGACGAGGAACGGCGTCTATTGGTGTTAATCGGCATGGCCTCCGGCCTTTCGGCTATCTTTCGCTCACCTGTTGGAACAGCTTTCTTCGCTATTGAAGTCTTGTATGGCGGCATGGAATTTGAGGCCAATGCTCTTCTCTACACCATGTTGGGATCTATAGTAGCCTATACTGTAAATGGTCTATTTGTGGGCTATCAGCCTCTGTTCCAGGTTCCGCCTAATTTGGCCATTCCTCATTTTTCCGATTATCTCTGGTACGTGATGCTGGGGATCGCTGCGGGAGTGGTAGCCACCTTGATCCCGATGGCGTTCTACGGCATCCGCGATCTGTTCCGCCTCTTGCACATTCCCCCTCACCTAAAGCCCGCTGTAGGAGGACTGGCGGTCGGTCTTTTGGCGCTGGCCGTGCCACAAGTGTTGGGAGCCTCGTATGCATGGGTTCAGGAGGCGATTAACGGTCACCTGTCAGCGGAGTTGTTGTTGTCACTTATTTTTGCTCAAATACTTGCCTTTGCCTTGACTATATCGTCCGGAGGTTCAGGTGGCGTCTTTGCCCCGAGCCTGTACGTTGGAGCAATGCTGGGAGGTTTTTTGGCCAAAATATTTCACCAGCCACCCGCACCCCTTGCAATCGTCGGCATGGCGGCGGTCTTTGGGGGCGCCGCCCGCGTTCCGATCGCCACATTGTTGATGGTGACCGAGATGACGGGAGGCTATCACCTGCTCGTACCAGCGGCGCTGGCTGTCATGATGAGTTATTACATCGAGGCTACCCTGTCGGCCCGCCTCAAGTACAAGAGCCTTTACGAGGCGCAGGTGCTTAGTCGGCCCGATTCGCCGGCTCATCACTTCGAGCACCTGGAGGCGGCCATACATCTGTTGGATACGCATGGGCTTGATGTGCCGGCCAACTTCAGCCATCTTGACGTGCGAGAACTTTTGGCATCGGGGATTCCGGTTGATTTGCCGGATGGGAAGCGGTTGATCATTGGAATCTTGAAGCCAGACAGCCCATACGTAGACATGTCAATCCAGTCACCCTTCCTGCTGGACGGTCAAGATGATGTTCAGATCGTAGCGATATCCCGTGACGGACACACCCACTTGCCCCACACGAATTGCAAACTGCGAGCCGGAGATCGGCTGTTGGTCCTTGCTTCACCAGAGGGACAGGAACGACTGGCCCAACATTTCACTCCGCTCATACGCAGTGAGGTGATTTATCCGGAATAATGTACCAAGGGTGTAACGATAAGTGCCGGAGCTTTAGTTAATTTATAAACACTTGACCGGATAAGTAATTATGGATGAGATCCGTATTAATCAACTTACTGATGAATATAAGGAGAACTTTCAGATCTATCATGATTTGTGCGTTGAAATGCAACATCTGTTGATTTATCTATTAGCAAACAACGGCTATAAATATCAAATTTGTCATCGAATAAAATCAATAGAGAGTTTAAGAAATAAAATAATAAGAAAGGCAACTAAAGGCATAGAATATAATACTCTCAATGATATAAATGACCTGGCAGGGATTAGGATCATTTTTTATTTGGAAAGCGACAAAAAGCAATTTATTCGTGATCTTTATAAAGAACTTACACCACAGAACCTAAGGCTTGTAGAGCGCAATAAGGAAAAGGGATATCGCGCTACGCATATAATAGCAGAGTTTGGTGAAAAAAGACTAATACTTACAGAATACAGAAGATATGCCAGCTTAAAATGTGAGATACAATTAACATCAGCTTTATACCATGCCTGGTCAGAAATAGAACATGACATTTTTTATAAACCTGGCACAAATGTGAAAAAACTAGACCAAGATATTATTATTACATTAAAAGAGGAACTAGAGGAAACCCTTACAAATTATATTGAAAAGGCATCCGATACATTTGAACATGTCGCTGCCTACGTCAGAAATATTAGAAACCAATAGTATCAAACCGGACCGCGACGCTCTCTTTGTAAGTGTTTGATTTTATTGATCGCACAAAGTACTCCCGTCACTGCAGCCTATACTTTACTCGTATTTTCAATTGGCAGTCTCCAGTTCCTTTCCTATTTCGGTAGCAGCGACGGTATGAAAAACAGAGAGTTGGAACTTCGTTTTTGGCCCATTTTCGACATCCATAAACAGTGTTTTTGTCAAGTAAATCGAAAGGTCAGCGCCGTTAAATTTGGTTGCGGCCATATACAAGATCGAAGGCAGGCCGTGCCGTGCATTAAGGGTCAACAACCCTCAAGCCCCCCAAGAGAACCTCCACCTGACTTTGTAATCGCAGCCAACTTTAGTATGAGGAAGTTTCTGTTTCGTCGGTTCCAAATGTTGGCGAACCCGCTCCACGGCCTGAACTTATGCTTCTAAAGACAGACAGAAGGCAAAAACTTCGAAAAGGAATGGTACCTTTGCAGCGCCGCAAGAAAAAGACTTGAATTGAGCCCGGATCTAAATCGACAAGGGCCGAAACGATGATTATTTCTTTTGCAAGGTCCGTTCTGGATATGTTCTGAACTTCCCCGTTTTTATGGAGAGGGAGTTACGCAAGTCATCTTTATTGAAAAAAAAATAACCCTCAGATTTAGCCCGAATTTTTGCAAGTCCCCCATGATTAAGGAGAAAGTTATGAAAACAGTCGTGACGTTCCTGATCCTTGCGGCATTTATGATGGCGCCCTGCGGCTTGTTTGCCCAGCAGGAAAAAACTCAGGCGCCTGCTGTTCAAACACCTGCTGTTCAGCAACCCGCTTCTCAGCAGCCGGCCGTTGAAAAGGAGTCGTCAAAGAAGGAAGCGCCTGGCCCCGAAATGATGGGCGGCGGATCAATGATGGAACATCACCAAAACATGATGGCCGAGCACGACGAGATGATGATGGAAATGGACGCCCGGCTTGACAAAAAAGTCGCGGCCATGGATGCGGCAAAAGGTAAGAAGAAGATTGAAGCCATGGCAGCCGTCATAAAAGAAATGGTCTCGCAGAGAAAAAAGATGCGGGAGCAAATGATGATGATGAGGAGTGAGAAGTGGATGGAGCACTCCAAAAAGCATGAAGGAACAGGTGGAAACGCAGAAGGTGGGAACACTAAGGGAAAAGGCATGTAACCGGCAAGACTGACCTTCATCTGCCATTCTCCTCCGTCGTTTTTGCGGAGGAGAATGCCTATAAACTTAAGCAGGACTTTGTCGTTAACCATAAATTTGGAAGAGGTTGAATATGAAGAAGTTATCGACTCTATTCGTCGCTACCATACTTTCAGGAGCCATCGTCATCATGCCCGCGTTCGCGAAGGACTCCGTTACGCCTGCGCAGGCGGCAAAACTCTAGACGGAAATCAGCGCCCTACAGACGGAAATTGCCAAAAACAAGCCTTCGCTGACCGCAAAAATCGAGAAGCGTATCAGCGGCTGGGTGCATAAGATTGAAGGTCTCGGGGGGAAGAAGAGCTGATGTGAGGCAAACTGTTTTCCCGTTCTCTGATTACCCCCTGAAAACCGCAAGGGACCCCGCTTTTCGGCGCATACCCTTCCGGCATCAGAGGACATCAGAGACCGCACCGGAATATCGCGCCACCTGCTGCGCCGCAACAGCCCCGACGTCGGCGCAGCAGGTGGAATCGGATGGGGCATTTTCCAAGCGCTTGGCAAGTGTTGTGTACCGCAGCTTCGGTACTCAATGATCTATACGATACCTATCCGATATCATTTGGCGAACCTCACACTTCAACCTCCTGTAATATTCCTATATGTATCGCTGTCTTAGCTGAAGGTTGAACCCAAATAATGCGTGAAGCTTGAGCATAGGAATTGAATGAGAAGCAGAGACCCTTTTGCGTAATCTCTTAGAGGGTCTTACCCCACGATCCTTTTGCATAAGTATGATCGGACGGTCGGGACCTTAACGTGAGTGGTCTCGTTGGACCGGCCCGCATGAGAATGCCTGCATTGCGGACCAAAGGAAAGGTGGTAGAGCAATGATCGGGAAACCAACACATGGCGAGCGGCCAAGATCGCTTTCAGGCGAACAGAATAGATCTGCCGGAAATTACCGCATCTTCCTGCGATGGCGTCCGCTGAAATTCATCATTGTTGCAGCGGTCGTAATCATCGGTCTCCTGGGGGTCATCTCCGGCTTGATACAGAAGGAGCTGTGGATGCGGCAACTGGGCTATACCGGCGTCTTCTGGACACTCCTGTCCCTGCGGTGGGGGCTGTTTTGCGCGGCTTTCGCCGTCGCGCTTCTGTACCTCTGGACCAATCTTCGCCTTGCCGCTGGCAACGGCGCCGCTTTCCGCGTGGGCAGTTTGACAAGCGAGTCTACCTTCGCTGCGAAAATCGGCATCGAGATCTCCCCAGCGGTTTTGAAGCTGGCCATGGGCGCGCTCACCGCAGTCGCCGCTCTAATCTTTGCGGTCATCTTCTATGCACAATGGGACACGTATCTCCGTTTTCGTTATGGCGGACCCTTTGGGTTGTCCGATCCTCTCTTCGGAGTCGATGTCGGGTTTTATCTTTTCCGTCTCCCCTTCTATGAACTTTTGCAGAGCAGCCTGACCGCATTGACTCTGATTACGCTCCTGGCTATCGTGGTGTGCTACGCGTACTGCGGGTTATTGCGGTTCGGCCGCAACGGACAGATGGAGGGCCAGGGCCCAAAGGCCGTTACACACCTGTCCATCATGTTCTTCGCCCTGGTCGCCAGTTGGGGATGGGGGTTTTACCTGGCTCACTACCAACTCCTCTATTCCACTCAGGGAGTAGTTTACGGGGCCGGCTATACGGCGGATCATGTGACCCGGATCGCCTACTGGATCATGGCCGGCGGCTCGGCGGCGCTATGCGGGCTGCTTGTGTTCAATATCTTCCGGCCGCGATTAAGAGTGATAGCTATCGGGTCCGGAATTTACGTGGCCTTGTACTTCATCACGGTTTTGCTTGTGCCGGTTCTCTTTCAGAGGTTCACGGTGCAGCCCAGCGAACTGGCCCTGGAAACCCCGTATCTCAAAAACAACATAGAATTCACCCGAAAGGCCTACGGGCTCGACGCGATCCAGGAAACATTTTATCCGGCGCTGTCGGACCTGACATCCGAGGTGATCGCGAGAAATCAAGACACGATTCAGAATATCCGTCTCTGGGACTGGCGTCCGTTGCTTCAGATGTACCAACAAGCCCAGGAGATACGGCTCTACTACCAATTTTACCAGGTTGATGTGGACCGCTACCACCTCCCGGATGGTTATCATCAGGTGATGCTTTCGGCCCGTGAGCTCTCCGCGGAACTCCCCGCTGAAGCCCGAACCTGGGTTAACCAGAAGTTGCAGTTCACGCATGGTTATGGCCTGGTCATGAGCTTCGTCTCGAAGACTGTCGGAGAAGGCTTTCCTCAATACCTTCTCGAGAATATCCCACCCGAATCCACCTACGGTCTAACCATAAACCAGCCTTCCATCTACTACGGCGTGGCGATGCCGGGGTATCGGATCGTCGCGACCGGCATCAAAGAGTTCGACTATCCCAAGGGGAATCAGAATGTCTACACGAGTTACAGCGGAACGGGAGGCATCCCGCTGGACAGCTTGTGGAAGCGGCTGTTATTTGCCTGGACTCAATCCGACATCAATATTCTGTTCACCTCCTATCTCCGGCAGGAAAGCAGGATTCAGATCTGGAGGCGCGTTCAGGAGCGCGTGGAGCAGATCGCTCCGTTCTTACGCCTCGACAGGAATCCTTACGCAGTGCTGAGCGAGGGCAAACTGTACTGGATCCAGGATGCCTACACCGTCTCGGATCATTTTCCCTACTCCAATCTCCTCGCGGTGACCTCTGGGGAAGGGCTGAACTACATTCGAAACTCCGTAAAGGTCGTTGTGGACATGTACGACGGAACCGTCCAGTTCTATGTCATGGATCCGAACGACCCCGTTCTTACAGTCTACCGGCGTGCGTTTCCCGGCCTCTTCAAGGACCTGAATCAGCTCTCGGCGGACCTGAAAACGCATCTGCGGTATCCGGAGGATCTCTTTTCCATTCAGGCAGACCAGTACAGAACATTCCACATGACGGACCCGCAGGTCTTCTATAACCGGGAGGACCTCTGGGTGCTCCCCCAGGAGAAGTACGAAGGCAAGGTGCTGGCTATGCAGCCCTATTACATCCTGATGAAGCTCCCCGGAAGCGACAAACTTGAATACCTCCTCATGACTCCTTTCACGCCTCAGAAGCGAGACAACATGATCTCGTGGATGGTCGCCAGGTGCGATTTCCCCGAATACGGGAAGATGCTCTTTTACCAGCTTCCCAAGGAAAAGCTGATCTACGGCCCGATGCAAATTGAGGCTATGATCGATCAGAATACTACGATCTCCCAGCAACTGACCCTCTGGGACCAAAAAGGTTCGAAAGTCATTCGCGGAAACCTGATCGCGGTACCGATCGAGAACTCCTTTCTCTATGTGGTACCTGTGTACCTCACGGCGGAAGGCACAGACTTCCCCCAGCTCAAGCGCGTAATCTTGGTTTCGGGGAACAAAGTGGCGATGGAGCCTACACTCGATGAGGCAATCCAATCTGTCTTCGGGACGCAGCAACCCCAGAAACCTGCGCAGGCGCTGGGCCGGCAACCGGAATTGGGGCACGCGAGGGCGCAGTTCGATGAGGCCCAGAAGGCAATGCAGCAGGGGGATTGGGAGAAATTCGGCAAGGCGATGGATGCGCTCAAGCGCTTGCTGACCGGGCCGGCACAATAGGGTTCAACAATGAGGAATCTTACAACAGGAGATCTAAGAGCTTGTCCGCAAATAAGCCTCTTAGGGATTGAGCCGGATTTTGAGAATGATTCGGTCGCGAAGATTGAGCAAAACCTCAGGCGTAGCTGCAATGAGATCGACGGCTCGGAGACATCCGGGGAGACATGAGGTCTAACCGGCACAAAGACACAGTGATGAAAAGGAGAACACTGTTATGACAACTCCAACCAAGCGGTCCGTGGCGGCTCAGGGAAACGAGAGCATCAGCGCCTATGGGCAGGCACGCTCGACGGTCAAAGGGACCCCGTTAAGTACCGATGAGTTGCGCAAGATCGACGCATACTGGCAGGCCAGCCTCTACCTGTGTCTGGGGATGTTGTACCTCAGGGACAACCCTTTACTCAGGGAACCGCTCAAACTCGAGCATATAAAGCCGCGGCTGCTGGGCCACTGGGGCTCGGACCCCGGCCAGTGCTTCACCTACATCCACTTCAACCGGCTGATCAACAAGTACGGCCTGAACGCAATCTATATCTCCGGCCCTGGTCACGGCGCACCGGCGGTTTTGTCCCAGGCATACCTCGAGGGGACCTACTCCGAGATATACCCGGACAAGAGTGAAGACTTGGCGGGGATGCAGCGCTTTTTCAAGCAGTTTTCCTTCCCCGGGGGCATCGGCAGCCACGCAACCCCCGAAACGCCGGGCAGTATCCACGAGGGCGGCGAGCTGGGCTACAGCCTTTCGCACGCTTTTGGGACGGTCTTCGACAACCCGGACCTGATCACCCTGGTGATGGTGGGCGACGGCGAGTCCGAGACCGGCCCCCTGGCCACGAGCTGGCACAGCAACAAGTTCCTTAACCCGATCACCGATGGGGCAGTGCTGCCCGTCCTGCATCTCAACGGCTATAAGATCAATAACCCCACAATCCTTGCCCGCATCAGCCACGAGGAATTGGAGGCCCTGTTCGTCGGATATGGGTACACCCCTTACTTCGTGGAGGGCAGCGAACCCGAAAGCATGCATCAGGCGATGGCCGCAACCATGGAACAATGTGTCTTGGATATCCGAAAATTCCAGGACGAGGCCCGGCAGACCGGCAAGGCATTCCGGCCGCGCTGGCCGATGATCGTCCTTCGTAGCCCCAAGGGCTGGACCGCCCCCAGGGAGGTGGACGGGCACTACCTGGAAGGTTTCTGGCGGGCGCACCAAATCCCCATAACCGACGTCGCCACCAACCCTGCCCACCTGAAGGTGCTCGAATCGTGGATGCGCAGCTACAAGATCGAGGAACGTTTTGACGAGCAGGGACGGCTGGTTGCCGAATTGAAAGCCCTGGCGCCCAAGGGGCAGCAGCGAATGAGCGCCAACCCCGTGGCCAACGGCGGTCTGTTGCGCAGGCCTCTGGACATGCCTGACTTCAGCAGGTTCGCCGTCGAAGTCAAGGACCCCGGTTGTGCCCTGGCCGGGAACGTCCCTACCCTTGGCAACTTCCTTCGGGAAGTCACGCGGCTGAACATACATAACTTCCGCGTCTTCGGGCCGGACGAGACCCAATCCAATAGGCTCGAAGCCCTCTACGAGGTCACCAGGAAAGTCTGGCTGGGGGAGTATTTCCCGGAGGACGCCGACGGAGGCGAACTGGCCTTGAAGGGCCGGGTCATGGAGATGCTCAGCGAGCACACGGTGGAAGGCTGGCTGGAGGGCTACCTTCTGAGCGGCCGGCACGGTTTCATCAACAGCTATGAGCCCTTCATACACGTAATCGACTCGATGTTCAACCAGCACGCCAAGTGGCTGGAAAAGTGCAACGAGATTGCCTGGCGGACCAATGTTGCGTCACTCAACCTGCTGATCACAGGACTGGTCTGGCGGCAGGACCACAACGGTTTCACGCATCAGGACCCCGGTTTTCTTGACGTGGTCGCCAACAAGAGCCCCGGCGTGGTGCGCATCTACCTGCCGCCCGACGCCAACTGCCTGCTTTCCGTAGCCGATCACTGCCTGCAAAGCGTTAACTATGTCAACGTCATCGTGGCGGACAAACAGGTACACTTGCAGTACCTGGACATGGACGCGGCCGTCGCGCACTGCACTAAGGGTGCGGGCATCTGGCACTGGGCCGGCAACGACCAGGGGGCCGAGCCCGACGTGGTCATGGCGAGCTGCGGCGACGTGCCTACCATGGAGTCTTTGGCCGCCACCGCCCTACTCCGTCAGCACCTGCCCGACATAAAGGTCCGGTTCGTAAACGTGGTGGACCTGTTCAGGCTGGTGCCTCACACCGAACACCCCCACGGGATGACCGATCGTGAATTCGAGGCCCTCTTCACTTCAACCAGGCCGGTCGTCTTCAACTTCCATTCTTACCCGTGGCTGATCCACAGGTTAACCTACCGCCGGCCCGGCCAGCACAACATTCATGTGCGCGGCTACAAAGAGAAGGGAAATATCAATACGCCGCTGGAGCTGGCTATCCGCAACCAAACCGACCGCTTCAGCCTGGCCATTGACGCCATCGACCGCATACCCCGTTTCTGTGACACGGGATCCAGCGTCCGAGAGGCCCTGCTCGACCAGCAGATCTCGTGTAAGAACCACGCCTACGAGTTCGGCGTGGACCGGCAAGACCTCACCGACTTCAAGTGGCCGTTCTAAGATAGTTAAGGGAGGTATTGGAAATGCGTAAACAGGAACTTGTTACCACGGTTCGAACCATGATGCACGCCGGCAGGGGCATCCTGGCCATGGACGAAAGTACTCCAACCTGCAACAAGCGCTTTGCCAAGCTGGGGATTGCGCAAACGGTGGAAGCCCGCCGGACTTGGCGGGAGTTGATCTTGACCACGCCCGGTTTGGGCGAATTCATCAGCGGGGCCATTCTATATGACGAGACCATACGCCAGTCAAGGAATGACGGCACGTCTTTTATCAAGCTCCTCACCGAGGCTGGGATTATTCCTGGTATTAAGGTGGACACCGGAGCCAAAGATCTGGCAGGCCATCCGGGGGAGAAAATTACCGAAGGTCTGGATGGCCTGCGGGAGCGCTTGTCTGAATACCGGCAGATGGGGGCCGGGTTTGCCAAATGGCGGGCGGTGATCGCCATCGGCGGGTCCATTCCCAGTCCCGGGTGCCTGGAGGCCAACGCCCATGCCCTGGCGCGCTATGCCGCCCTGTGCCAGGAAGCCGGTCTGGCGCCCATAGTCGAGCCCGAGGTGCTCATGGACGGCGATCACACCCTGGAACAGTGCGCCCTGGTGACCGAGGCGGCCTTGCACGCGGTGTTCAGCCAACTCTACCGGCAGCGCGTGCTTTTGGAAGGTATGATCTTAAAGCCCAACATGGTGCTCTCCGGCAAAGATTGCCCGACACAGGCAGGGGTGCAGGAAGTGGCGGACGCCACGGTATCCTGTCTGCTCCGGGCGGTCCCGGCAGCGGTCCCCGGCGTCGCCTTCCTGTCCGGGGGCCAGAGTGCGGAACTGGCCTCGGCTCGTCTGAATGCCATGAATCTGAGGTGGCGGTCCAAGGCGCCCTGGGCGCTGACCTTTTCTTATTCCCGCGCCATTCAGCAACCCGCCATGGATACCTGGAAAGGCAAGGAAATCAATGGGGTTGCCGCCCAAAAGGCCCTGTATCACCGGGCTAAGTGCAACAGCCTGGCACGCCGGGGCGAGTATCGCGACGAGATGGAAACACCTTGACTTCGCAGTAAGGAAACAAATGCCCATGGGCCTTATTCTCTTCTTTCTTCGGCATGGTGAAACCACTGCCAGCCTTGCGGGCGGCTATTGCGGCGCCCTTGATCCGGACTTGACCCCGGCAGGCTATGAAATGGCCAGGGATTTTGCCGCCGCCTATAGGGACCTTGCCTGGGAGGCCGTCTTTTGCAGCCCCCTGAAGCGAGCCGTGGCCACGGCCCAGCCTTTGTGCAAAGCCGCGGGACTAACCCCGCGATTGAGGGATGGGCTCAAGGAGATCGCCTACGGCCGGTGGGAGGGCAAGACCCCGGAGGAAGTGAACCTCGAGTTTCATGATGAATACGTCCGCTGGCTGTCCGATCCAGGTTGGAATGCGCCCACCGGCGGCGAAAAGGGAGTGGACATATCCCGCCGAAGCTCCGTGGTGCTGGATGAAATTGAACGGACTTACCCATCGGGTAACGTCCTGGTAGTCTCCCACAAAGCAACGACGCGCATCATGCTGTGTTCCCTGCTGGGCATCGATGTGGGCCGCTACCGCGACCGCCTCGGCATGCCGGTGGCCGCGTTGAGCATAGTGCAGATGATGGAACAGGAACCTTTGCTGCGGGTACTGGGGGATCGCACGCATTTGCGTCAAAGTCTGCGCCTCGGGCCGGGCGCCTAAAGGATTGCTTTCCCTGTTATGACTAACTTTTCTTTACCCTGCAATCCAAAAACGGGGCTTCCGGTCTTGATAAGTTGTTATCTGCATGAAGTGAGAGGATGGTGTCTATGATTATCCAGGAGATTACCAATGACATGGCGCAGCAACAAAACGTTGAGCAGCTCTGGGCTGTCCTTGCTGCTTCACCCAAGGGGCTCTCCAGTGAGGAGGTCCAGGGCCGTCTGGCCCAATTTGGCCCGAATGCCCTGGAAGAAAAAGCGGTTAACCCTGTCTTAAAATTCCTGGGTTATTTTTGGGGTCCTATTCCCTGGATGATCGAAGCCGCCGCAATCCTCTCCGCGATCGTCAAGCATTGGGACGATCTAATCATTATTTCGATCTTGCTGGTTTTCAATGCCCTGGTGGGTTTCTGGCAGGAATACAAGGCCGCCAACGCCCTGGAGGCCCTGAAAAAGCAATTGGCTATCCAGGCCCGGACGCTTCGAGACGGCAAGTGGCAGGAAATTCCTGCCGACCAATTGGTCCCGGGGGATGTTATCCGTCTTCGCCTTGGGGATATCATTCCCGCTGACGTCAAGCTTTTTGAGGGAGACTTCCTTAGTGTAGACCAGTCTGCTTTGACCGGCGAATCCTTGCCCGTGAGTAAAAAAGCAGGGGACATCGCCTATTCCGGATCGGTGGCCAAACAGGGGGAGATGGTGGCCCTGGTGACCGGTACCGGCTCTAACACCTACTTTGGCCGCACTGCCAAGTTGGTCCAGGCCGCCGGGGCCCCGTCACATTTCCAGAAAGCTGTCCTGCAAATCGGGGATTACCTGATTTACCTGAGCCTGGGGTTAGTAGCCGTGCTTATCCTGGTGCAATTGGAGCGTGGCGACCATCTCCTGGCTCTTATCCAGTTTGCCCTTATCCTGACGGTGGCTTCCATTCCGGTTGCTTTACCTGCCGTGCTGTCGGTGACCATGGCGGTAGGGGCGCTGGCTCTGTCCAAGATGAAGGCCATTGTTACCCGTCTTGAATCCATAGAGGAAATCGCAGGCATCGACATCTTGTGTTCGGATAAGACCGGGACGCTCACTTTAAACCAGCTTACCCTGGGAGACCCGGTGATCTTCGCTGCCCACAATCCGGAAGAGTTGATCCTTTATGGGGCGCTGGCTTCCAAAGAGGAGGATCGGGACCCCATCGATTTGGCAGTGTTGGCCGGGCTAAAGGATAAGGAAGCGCTGAAAAGATATACCCAGATCCACTTTGTGCCGTTTGATCCGGTCCACAAAAAGACCGAGAGCACGATCAAAGATTCAGAGAATCGAACTTTTAAGGTAACCAAGGGCGCTCCTCAGGTCATCATGGAATTGTGCCGGATGGACCTGGAGATGACCACCAAGACCCGGCAAGCGGTGGATGCTCTGGCGGCCAAAGGATATCGCACCCTGGGGGTGGCCCGTTCCGAGGATAGCGGTTCCTGGGAATTTTTGGGGATTTTGCCGCTGTTCGACCCCCCGAGGGAAGACGCGGCAGCCACCATTGCTGACGCCAGGGAGCACGGGGTCGAGATCAAAATGGTGACCGGCGACGATGTGGCCATTGGACGTGAGATCGCCGGCAAACTTGGGCTTGGCACAGACATCCAGCCTGCCGCTCAGCTCTTCGGGAAAGACGTGGATATCGACCACTTGAGCGAAGATGCCATCACTCAGATCGAAAAAGCCGACGGCTATGCGAGGGTTTTCCCCGAGCACAAGTATGCCATAGTCCGGGCTTTGCAGTCCCGGAGACATATAGTCGGCATGACCGGGGACGGCGTGAACGATGCTCCGGCCATAAAGCAAGCCGATGTGGGCATTGCCGTGAGAGGCGCCACCGATGCGGCCCGGGCGGCTGCCGACCTGGTTCTCACTGCCCCGGGTCTTTCAGTGGTCGTCAGGGCGATGGAAGAAGCGCGCAGGATATTTGAGCGGATGAACAGCTATGCCATTTACCGCATAGTGGAAACCATTCGCATCATGTTTTTCGTAGTTCTGGCCATGGTCTTCTTTAATTTTTATCCCATCACCGCCATCATGATCATCATGCTGGCCCTTTTCAATGACGTGCCCATCATGGCCATCGCTTTTGACAACACCCTGGTGGACCCAAAGCCGGTAAGGTGGAGCATGCGCCGGGTGATGACGGTCTCTACCGTCTTGGGGCTCACCGGGGTGGCAGGGAGTTTCCTGATGTTGATCATCGCCAGGAATTGGCTGAAGCTTGATATCGCCCAGATCCAGACGTTTATCTTCCTGAAGATGGCGGTGGCCGGCCATCTTACCCTCTTCGTAACCCGCACGCCCCGCATGTTTTTGAGAAGGCCTTTCCCCGCGCCGATTCTCCTATGGTCGGCAATTATCACCAAGCTCCTGGCCACCCTGTTCGTGGTGTATCCCTTCGGCCTCATCACCCCCATTCATTGGCGAACCGTTGGGATCATCTGGGCCTACTGCCTCGTTTGGCTCTTTATGGGCGACCTGGCTAAATTGGCGGTCCTGAGACACTTAGAGATGGGCACCCGGCGGCACAAGACCTTTCTGCGGGTGCTGAAGTACTGCACGCATCCTTTTGCCCGGTAGAGAAAGATTCCTCCAGCCCATGCCCTTCAGGGGGCCGTTGAAAAAGGAGAGTTATAGGCAGATACAGCCACATTCCGACCATTATACAGCGTTTTTTCAGAGCCTCATGGAATCGAGAGGTACGCAAGTCAAATAACTGTCTGAAAACACAAAAGGAAAAATGAAATGAGCAACCAGAACGCAGTCGTTGGAATCTACAAGGCACACACCGAGGCCGATGCCGCGGTCAAAGAGCTCCAGAAATCGGGCTTTGACATGAAGAAACTCTCAGTGGTAGGGAAGGACTACCACACCGAGGAGAATGTCGTAGGGTTCTACAACGCAGGGGACCGGATGAAGTTCTGGGGGAAGCTCGGGGCCTTCTGGGGAGGCTTGTGGGGGCTTTTCTTCGGCTCGGCCTTCTTCGTCATGCCCGGGATGGGCCAACTGGTAGTGCTGGGTCCCCTGGCCATGATAATTGTGGGCGCCCTGGAAGGCGCCGTTGTGACCGGAGGGCTGACCGCTCTTGGCGCTGGACTCTATAGCATCGGAATCCCCAGGGACAGCATCGTCAAGTACGAGACCGCCCTGAAATCGGATAAGTTTCTAGTCATTGCCCACGGCTCAGCCGATGAGGTCGCCCAAGCCAAGTCGATCCTGGAATCCACGTCCAGGGAAGATCTCGCGGTGCACCCATAGTTACCAGGTGCTTGGGACGCACAAGAGATAGATTTCACCACAAAGGAGACAGCCCATGAAAGATGTCAATCGGATTTTGGTCGTGAGCAGATCGACGAAACATTGTCAAAAAGCCGTTCACTACGGAATTTCGCTTGCCCAAAAATATGGGGCAAAGCTTTTTGTGATTCATGTCATGCATAATCCTTTCATGCTCGAAGGTTGGAACCTTGCAATTCCTTCTTTGCAGTCGGAATATGAAAGATTGCAGCAAACATTCAGGAAAGACATCGATCACATGATTGACGCTGAAAAAACAAAGGGTCTCGCTATCAAAGCACTCATGAAAGAAGGCGACCCCTCTGAGGAGATCGTAAAGGTGGTAAAGGAAGAAAATATCGACTTGCTCATCATGCTGGCCCACGAAGAAGGGCATATGGAGCACTTTCTATTTGGCCGTGAAAATGAGGATCTGATACGCAAGATGCCCTGTTCCATCATGCTGGTCAAAAAAGAACCCCACAGGGTGGCGTAATGCAGGGCTTCCCGGCCCATCGTGGCGCATCGGAGTCGAACTCACGGACACCCGTCGTGGGCGTAACGAGGAGGTGAAAGCGCGCGAGCAGGGAACGAGCAAGAACGTTGAATCAACAATCCCTGCTGCAGAAAGGGGTGGAGCCCCTCATGAACTCGGACGCCGGAGTTGGAAAAAAGGAGCCAAGAACATGAAAAACAATCCTTTGAAACAATTGGGAACGCTCGGCCAATCAATCTGGCTGGACTACATCCGGCGAGATCTGATCGCCGGCGGCGGGCTCCGGCAACTCATCGAGGAGGATGGACTGCGGGGGATGACATCCAATCCATCCATCTTCGAGAAGGCGATTGTGGACAGCCCCGATTACGACGAGGAGATTCGGACCCTGGCGCTTGAAGGGAAAAGTGCCCAGGCAATTTATGAAACCCTCAGCCAGCGCGACGTACAGAGCGCGGCCGACCAGTTCCTGCCTCTCTACCACAGCACTGACGGCAAAGATGGATATGTCAGCCTGGAGGTCAATCCCCACCTGGCGCACGACACCAACGCGACGACGGAGGAAGCCCGCCGGTTGTGGGCCGCGCTGAACCGGCCAAATGTCTTCATCAAGGTCCCGGCGACCGCCAATGGACTGCCCGCCATCCGGCAACTTATCAGCGAAGGAATCAGCGTCAACGTGACGCTGCTCTTCGGATTGCCTCGTTACAGGCAAGTGGCGGAAGCCTACATCGCCGGCATCGAAGCGCGCGCGGCCCAAGGGAAGCCCGTTAAGCATATAGCCTCGGTGGCCAGCTTCTTCGTAAGCCGCATCGATGCGCTTGTGGATCCGCTGCTGGAAAAGCTCATTGCACAAGGTGGCACGGAGGCGGACCTCGCGAAAAAAGTGCGCGGCCAAGTTGCCGTCGCCAGCGCGAAAATGGCCTATCAAATCTACAAAGAGATCTTCGGCGGCGACCGGTTCAGAAAGCTGGCTGCTCAGGGCGCGCGTGTCCAACGGCTGCTTTGGGCCAGCACCAGCACCAAGAACCCGGACTATGCTGATGTGAAATACATCGAGGCCCTCATAGGATCGGACACGGTCAACACGGCCCCTATGGAAACCCTAGACGCCTACCGCGACTACGGAGAGCCGAAACCCCGGCTGGAACAAGATGTGAACGAAGCCCGCCGGCTGTTGGAGCGACTGCCGGAGCTGGGCATCAACATCGACAATGTGACGCAGCAACTTGAGGACGAAGGAGTCGAAAAATTCAACAAGCCGTTCGACAAGCTGATGAAGATTTTGGCGCAATGAGGCCTCCTGCTCCCACCCCGTCTCGCGGGTGGGTAGGCGGGCCGTCGAGAATGAGCGGTCGGCCTCCGCGCTACGCGCTGGCACTTCGCTATCAGGACTGAACTACGCTTCGCTCCCTGAGGACTGAGAGTGAGACCTTGACACCATTGTGAAGGAGAAGTCATGGGCAAACAAACGCGTGTCAGCCATCCGATATACAATCTTCTGCCCACGGAAATCGAGGGCTTCGATTCCCTTGCCGAGCTTGCCTTGAATATGCGCTGGTCGTGGAATCATGCCACAGACGAAGTGTGGCGCCGGCTTGATCCCGAGCTGTGGGAAATTACGCATAACCCCTGGGTTGTCCTGCAGACGGTCTCGCGCGACCGGATCGAAATCGTGTTGGCCGATCCCGTTTTTCGAAAAACAGTTGACAGCCTGGTGCAGACCAGGCAGCAAGTGCTGGATGCGCCAGCGTGGTTTCAACAGAATCATTCGCAGGGTCCCCTGACCTGCGCCGCTTATTTCAGCATGGAATTTATGTTGAGCGAAGCTTTGCCCATCTACTCGGGCGGTCTTGGCAACGTGGCCGGCGATCAGCTCAAAGCCGCCAGCGACCTGGGCGTGCCGGTAGTCGGCGTGGGGCTGCTCTACCAGCAAGGTTATTTTCGCCAGGTGATCGACAAGGACGGTGCGCAACAGGCCCTTTTCCCGTATAACGATCCCGGACAGTTGCCGATCACACCTCTGCGCCAGGCGAACGGCGAGTGGTTGCGGTTGGAGATCGCCTTACCCGATTACACGGTCTGGCTGCGCGCCTGGCAGGTCCAGGTCGGCAGGGTGAAGCTTTACCTGCTTGACAGCAATGACGCGGCGAACTTCCCCGCTCATCGGGGGATTACCAGCGAGTTGTATGGCGGCGGGCCGGAGCTGCGCCTCAAGCAGGAACTGCTTCTCGGGATCGGAGGATGGCGGCTGCTTGGTGCTCTTGGCATCCGGCCGGAAGTCTGTCATCTCAATGAAGGGCATGCGGCCTTTGCCGTGTTGGAACGCGCCCGCAGCTTCATGAAGGAGACCGCGCAGCCCTTCGAAGCCGCGCTTGCCGTCACTCGAGCAGGGAACCTCTTCACCACCCACACTGCCGTGGCCGCCGGCTTTGACCGTTTCGCGCCGGCCCTCATCGAGCAATACCTCGGTGCGTATGCCGAGCAGGAGCTCGGCATCACACGCCACGATTTGCTGGCCCTGGGCCGCCAGAATCCCGACGACTCCTCGGAGAGTTTCAACATGGCATATCTGGCGATCCGGGGGTGCGGGGCGGTCAATGGCGTAAGCCGGTTACACGGGAAAGTCAGCCGGAGCATCTTCCAGCCTCTGTTCCCCCGCTGGCCCCAGGACGAAATCCCGGTCGGTCATGTGACCAACGGGGTCCACATGCCGACCTGGGACTCTGCGGCAGCGGACGATCTGTGGACGGAAGCCTGTGGAAAGGACCGCTGGCTGGGGCGCTGGCAGGGGATAACGGAAACACTGGAGCAGGATATTCGCCGTGTCTCCGACGCCAGCCTCTGGCAATTTCGCATCGCCGCCACCAAATCTCTTGTTGAATTCGCCCGCGAACGATTGTGCAGGCAAATGGCCGCCTCCGGCAGGCCACCCGAAATGATCGAGCTGGTGAAACATCTATTTGATCCCAACGCATTGACACTTGGATTTGCGCGGCGCTTCGCGACCTACAAGAGGCCGAACCTGCTGTTGCACAACCCGGAGCGGCTGCTTCGCCTGTTAACTAATCCCGAGCTCCCGGTGCAACTGATCATCGCCGGAAAGGCCCATCCGCAGGACCAGGCGGGGCAGGCATTGATCCATGAATGGATAAATTTCATCCGCAGGCATGAGACCCAGGGCCACGTAGTATTTCTGAGCGACTACGACATGCTCTTGACCGAGCGCATGGTGCAGGGTGTAGACGTCTGGATCAACACGCCACGGCGGCCTTGGGAGGCGTGTGGAACGAGCGGCATGAAGGTGCTCGTCAATGGAGGCATCAATCTCTCGGAATTGGACGGCTGGTGGGCGGAGGCCTACTCGCCTGAAGTGGGGTGGGCGCTGGGGGACGGCCGGGAGCATGGGGACGATCCCGCCTGGGACGCACTCGAAGCCGAGGCGCTCTACGACCTGCTCGAACGGGAGGTGATCCCGGAGTTTTATACCCGCGACGAGAGCGGCCTTCCCACCGCATGGGTCAAGCGGATGCGTGAAAGCATGGCGCAGTTGACGCCGCGCTTCTCCGCGAGCCGCGCGGTGCGGGAATACACCGAACAACACTACCTCCCGGCTGCGTCATCCTACCGGGAACGTGCTGCCGATAAAGGATCGCCGGGCAAACAGATAGTTGACTGGCGCCGGGCACTGGAGCAGAAATGGGCCGGGCTGCGCTTTGGAGACTTGAAGGTCGAAACCAGCGCGGACAACCACTTCTTTGAAGTCGAAATCTTTCTGAACGGTCTCGACCCGGATGAGGTCCGGGTTGAGCTTTATGCAGACGGAATCAACGGTGGCGATCCCGTGCGTGAGGAAATGGAGTGCGCCCGGCCGATGTCTGAACCATCCCCCCGCTGCGTCTATCACGCAACGGTCCCCTCTGCGCGCCCGGCGAGAGACTACGTAGCGCGAGTGACTCCTCGGCGCTCAGGGGTGGCGGTTCCGTTGGAATCCACTCAAATTTTATGGCAACGATGATGAAAACGCCCGAACACGAGTTGCAAGATCATATCCCGGAGACCTCAGAACGGGCTGACGTTCGGGCGGGTTTGCCTCTGCCTTTTGGAATCTGGGAAATTGGAGGAGGGGTTAATTTCTCCATTTTCAGCCGTAACGCCAGCCGCGTTCGACTCGAGTTTTTCGACCATGCCGAAGACGCAGCGCCCGCCAGGGTAATCGATCTGGATTCAGCGCGCAATCGCACCGGCGATGTTTGGCACATTTGGGTGGAGGGGATCGGTCCCGGTCAACTCTATTCTTACCGCATGGATGGCCCCTACGAACCCCGCGAAGGACATCGTTTCAATTTTAACAGGCTTCTCCTCGATCCCCACGCTGCCGCGATTTCGCGGCTGCCCACGTGGGATTTTGCATCGGCGCGTGGATACGACTCGACGGCGCCGGAGCAGGACATGGCTCCATCGAAGCTGGACAATTCCGGATCGATGCCCAAATGCGTATTTGTAAACGAGCCCTTCGATTGGGACGGAGAGCAGCCACCTCGTCATCCGTGGTCGAAGACCGTCATTTACGAAACGCATGTTCGCGGCTTTACCATTCATCCCGGTTCGGCCGTTGACCATCCTGGGACCTACCTGGGCCTGGTGGAAAAGATCCCCTATCTAAAGACCCTGGGAGTGACCGCTGTGGAACTGATGCCCATCCAGGAGTTCAATGAGAATTCTCTCACGCGTAGGAACCCGCAAACAGGCCAACCGCTCAGGAATTACTGGGGATACGATCCCGTGGTTTTCTGTGCGCCCAAAGCTTCCTACAGCAGTTCGGGAGGTTTGGGCCGGCAGAAGCTGGAGTTCAAGCAAATGGTGCGGGCCCTTCACAATGCCGGCATCGAAGTGATTCTGGACGTAGTGTTCAATCACACGGCGGAGGGAGACGAGCTGGGTCCGACGCTTTGTTTCCGCGGGATAGATAACGCAATCTTCTACACGCTGGCGGACGACAAACGCTACTACAAGGACTTCACGGGCACAGGCAATTCAGTCAACGCCAACCATCCCGTGGTGCGGAACCACATATTGGATGCTCTGCGTTATTGGACTGTCGAGATGCATGTGGATGGGTTCCGGTTTGACCTGGCGTCGGTCCTCGGCAGGGACGGCGCCGGCAATCTGCTGGCCAATGCCCCTCTTCTTGAACGTATCGCCGAGGACCCGATCTTGAGAGACGTGAAAATCATAGCCGAGGCGTGGGACGCCGCCGGTGCTTACGAGGTGGGTAGTTTTTCAGAGCGGCGCTGGGCGGAATGGAACGGCCGGTACCGGGATGATGTCCGGCGTTTCTGGCGCGGCGACGATGGAATGCTCGGTTTGTTTGCCAACCGCATCTGTGGCAGTGCCGACATCTATGCCAAGTCCGGCAAAGGCCCCGAGGCCAGCATCAATTTCGTCACCTGCCACGACGGCTTCACTCTGAACGACCTGGCGAGCTATCGCTGCAAACACAATGAAGCAAACGGCGAAAACAACCATGACGGGACCGACGACAACTTCAGCGAGAACTACAGCGTTGAAGGCGAGACGACTGACGCCGGGATCGAGGCCTTGCGCAAATGCCAGATCAAGAACTTCCTTCTGACCCTGCTGATCTCGCGCGGCGTGCCGATGCTGCTCGGCGGGGACGAATTTCGCCGCACGCAAGGCGGCAACAACAACGCCTACTGCCAGGACAACGAGACGAGCTGGCATGACTGGAGCTGTCTGGAACAGCACAGCGAGATTTTCCGCTTCACCCGTGGCATGATCGCCTTTCGTCGCGCCCACCCTATTCTGAGTAAGGAGCAATTCTACTCGGACGCCGAGATCCAGTGGTTTGGCCCGCAAGGGGGATTACCCGACTGGACCGGCGCGAAAGAAAAACAATTTGCATGTATGATCCATGAAGATGAGCAGTGCGCACTTTGCTTGATGTTCAATGCCGACGAAGATGCTGTCGATTTCTGTTTGCCTCCCGCACCGCCGGGGGCTCGGTGGTATCTGGCCGTTGACACCTCCCGCGAAGCACCGCAGGACCTGTTTGAGGCGGGCGAAGAACCGCTTTGGGAAGATACACAAACTTATCGCCTGAGCCCCCGATCCAGCGCCATACTCATTGCCTGATGCGCGAAATATCAAAGGCCGCAGACGGAGTTGACGGAGGCCAGATGAAACCGGCTAAACCACGCATCCTGACTATCAATGGCGGCTCGTCGAGCATTAAGTTCGCGCTGTTCGATGCCGGGGAACCCCTCCTGCGCGTTCTTGAGGGCGCTATCGAGCGGATTGGACTGCCGGAGCCCATTTTACAGGTGAAGGGCTTGGACCAGGCGGACAACTTTTCGCGGCTTGTGACTGCGCCGGACCACACGGTGGCGGTGGGCCATCTGATGGATTGGATCGAGGAACGCAGCGGGCGCGAGGTGTTGACCGCTGTGGGGCATCGAGTGGTGCATGGAGGGCCGATGTATGGCAAACCACAGCGAATTACTGCGGAAATGGTCGAGGAGCTGCACCGGCTCAGTCCATTCGATCCGGAGCATTTGCCCGAGGAGATACTGTTGACCGAGGCGTTTCATCGCCGATTTCCCGACCTGCCCCAGGTGGCCTGCTTCGACACGGCTTTTCACCATGACCTGCCGCGCGTGGCCCGGATGTTGCCGATCCCGCGCCGCTACGAGGCGCAGGGGGTCCGGCGGTACGGGTTTCACGGGTTGTCGTATGCTTTTCTAATGGGAGAGCTGGCCCGCCTGGCCGGATCGCAAGCGGCACAGGGCCGGGTCATCCTCGCCCACCTCGGCAATGGTGCGAGCCTGGCGGCCGTTCGCGACGGCAAACCCGTGGACACAAGCATGAGTTTCACCCCGACAGCCGGGGTGCCGATGAGCACCCGCTCAGGCGATCTCGATCCCGGACTGATTTGGTATCTGGCGCGAACTGAAGGCCTCGATGCAAAACAATTCAACGAGATGGTCAATTTCCAGTCCGGGCTGCTCGGAGTGTCTGAGACCACTTCAGACATGCGCGACTTGCTCGAGCAAGAGGCCGGCGACGTGCGGGCGGCTGAAGCGGTCGCAATGTTTTGCTACCAGGTCAGGAAATGGATCGGCGCATTCGCGGCGGCGTTAGCCGGACTGGACACGCTGGTGTTCGCAGGCGGCATAGGAGAGAATGCGCCCACGGTCCGCGCCCGGATTTGCGACGGGCTGGGATTCCTTGGAATCGAACTCGAAGAAAAGCGAAACGCGGCGCATGAAGGCGTGATTTCATCGAAACTCAGCCGGGTTTCGGTCCGCGTCATTCGTACGGACGAAGAACAGATGATAGCCAAGACGGTATGCCGCGTTCTCGGCCTTGGCACGGCCGGTTAAAAGGAATTTCGGCCATGCGGCGAAATACATCTCTCACGTTGTTCATCGGGCGGCAACAGCGAACAAAAACGGAACTCAAAGAACGATAGGACTAATGCGCTAGCGTCCATCCGGAAACTCCGGGGCAAATTCCACACCCCGCGAGGTTTCTGTTCGAAAAGGATACTGACCCCCATGCATAGGAAACCGGAAGTTGTGTTCCTGTTTGACGTGGACAATACCCTGATGGACAATGACCGGGTGCTGGATGACCTCAGGAACCATCTTGAACACGAGTTCGGAGCTGAGACTCGGGACCGTTACTTCGCTATCATGGAGGAGTTATACGATGAGCTTGGCTATGCGGACTACCTGGGTGCTTTACAGCGCTACCGGCTCGAGGACGTGTGCGATCCGCGACTGCTGATGATGTCTTCCTTTCTGGTGGATTATCCGTTTGCAAACCGGCTGTATCCTGGTTCGCTCGCCGCCCTTGCCCATGTTCGCCCGTGGGGAGCAACGGTCATCCTGTCCGATGGAGACGTGGTCTTCCAGCCGCACAAAGTTCAACGATCCGGACTATGGGAAGCGGTCGAGGGCCGCGTGCTGATCTACACCCACAAAGAGCAGATGTTGGACGATGTCGAACGGCGCTATCCGGCGCGGCATTATGTCATGGTGGACGATAAGCTGCGCATTCTGACAGCGATGAAAAAGATCTGGGGAGAACGGTTAACGACTGTATGGCCTCGCCAGGGACATTATGCCCTCGACCCCAAAACCTTCGCTGCGCATACGCCGGCTGACCTCACGGTTGAGTTCATCGGAGATCTGGTCAACTACGGCCTGACCGCATTGCTCGGCGCCAATGCAGGCCGTCGCACAGAGCTTCGGGTTTGAGATCGGCCGCAAATTATGGACCGGCACTGAACCAGCGACTCCGGCGAATCCCCGGAGCCACGGCCCAGAGGACGATCGGGGCGATATACAATTAGCGACTACAGTGGATATCCTCGCACATGATAGAACGAAAGGATCACGAACATGACAACAGGCATGGCGCCACTAACCGAACGACCGGCCTGGAAGGCCCTGGAAGCCCACTATCAAAAGGTCCGGGAGCTGCATCTCCGGAAACTCTTTGAGGACGATCCGGGCCGAGGCGAGCGGATGACCGCCGAGGCCGTGGGCCTTTACCTGGATTACTCTAAGAATCGCATCACCGGCGAGACCCTCGAGCTGCTTGTGCAACTGGCCGAACAATCCGGCCTGCGAACCCGGATTGACGCTATGTTCCGGGGAGAAAAAATCAACCTCACGGAGAAACGAGCCGTCCTGCACGTCGCCCTTCGCGCCCCCAAGGGAGCGGTCATCGTTGTGGACAACGAGAACGTGGTGCCCCGGGTCCACGCCGTACTCGACAAGATGGCTGACTTTTCGGGCCGCGTCCGGAGCGGCGCATGGCTGGGCCATACCGGCAAGCCTATCCGCAACGTCATCAACATCGGCATCGGGGGCTCCGACCTTGGGCCGGTTATGGGCTACGAGGCGCTTAAGCATTACAGCGAGCGCGCCATGACGTTCCGCTTCGTTTCCAATGTCGATGGCGCCGACTTTGCCGAGGCGGTCCAGGGTCTTGATCCGCCGGAAACCCTCTTCATCATTTCTTCCAAGACCTTTACCACGCTCGAGACGATGACCAACGCCCACACGGCCCGCAACTGGTCGCTGGCGGGTCTTGGGGGCGACGAAAAATCGGTGGCCAACCACTTTGCCGCGGTCTCGACCAACGCCGGGGAAGTGGCTAAGTTCGGCATCGATACCGCCAACATGTTCGAGTTCTGGGACTGGGTCGGCGGGCGCTACTCCATGGACTCGGCCATCGGCCTTTCCACGATGCTGGCCATCGGCCCGGACAACTTCCGGGCCATGTTGGACGGCTTCCATCAGATGGACGAGCACTTCCGCACCACCCCCTTCCATCGTAACCTGCCGGTGCTCATGGGCCTCCTGGCCGTCTGGTACAACAACTTCTTCGGCGCCCAGACCGTGGCGGTCTTGCCGTACGAACAGTATCTGAAACGATTCCCGGCCTACTTGCAGCAGCTCACCATGGAGAGCAACGGCAAACATGTCACACTCGATGGGACCGAGGCCGCCTGCCAAACCGGTCCCATCTATTGGGGCGAGCCGGGGACCAACGGCCAGCACTCTTTCTACCAGTTGATTCATCAGGGCACCAGACTCATCCCCTGTGACTTCATTGCCTTCGTCCAGCCGCTTAACCCCATGGGCCGGCACCACGACATACTTCTGGCCAATGTCTTTGCCCAGACAGAAGCGCTGGCTTTCGGAAAGACCCCAGCGCAGGTGAAAGCCGATGGCACCCCGGATTGGCTGGTGCCCCACCGGGTCTTCCAGGGCAACCGCCCTTCCAACACGATCCTCGCCGAACGTCTTACCCCGGAAACGTTGGGCAAACTGGTGGCCCTCTACGAGCACAGCGTATTCACCCAGGGGACCATCTGGAGCATCAACTCGTTCGACCAGTGGGGTGTCGAGCTGGGCAAGGCCCTGGCCCAGCGCATTATTCCGGAACTGGAGAGCCGGGAGGACCCACGGCTTGGCCACGATAGTTCAACGAACACCCTGATCCGGCGCTACCGGAAGCTCAAGGAGGCCTCACGGTGACTCTCTGCTTGCCCAAGCGGGTGGGAATCGCCCCCGATCAGGCATCCCGCGCCAACCCAGCGCGTGCGATACACACGCGATGCGGTCGCCTCCCGCGCTCCGCGATGTGAAGCTATTTAGGGATGCCTGCGAGCAGGCTTCACAAAGTGAAGCCATGCGAAGCACGCGAAGCGAGGCTTACACGACTTTTCACTTCATTTATGAATGTGCTCGACGGTGGGCTTGCCTTCAACCGCAGGACACTCGCCTTAGAGTCCATCTCGGATGGCTCCGCCAATAGCAGCGGTCGCAAAATAGCCACCTTAACGGGGCAAGCCGGGAGGACCCCCGGCTCGGCCACGATAATTCAACGAACACCCTGATCCGGCACTACCGGAAGCTCAAGGAGGCCTCATGATGACTCTCTGCTTGTCCAAGCGGGTGGGAATCGCCACCGACCACGGTGGGTTTGGTTTAAAACAGGAACTGGTGGCCCAACTCCAGGCCGCAGGCCATGAGGTGGTAGATTTCGGTGCCCATGGTCTGAACCCCGGCGACGACTATCCCGATTTCGTCATCCCCCTTGCCAGAGCAGTGGCCGCCGGGAAGGTGGAACGAGGGATAGCAATCTGCGGCAGCGGCGTCGGGGCCTCGGTCTGCGCCAACAAGCTTCCGGGCATCCGCGCCGCCCTGGTTCACGACCACTTCTCAGCCCGGCAGGGAGTCGAGGACGATCACATGAACATAATCTGCATTGGAGGCCGGACCGTAGGACCGGCGGTGGCCTGGGACCTGGTGGAGACCTTCCTGGCGGCCGAATTCAGTGGGGCGTCGCGGCACCGGCGCCGCCTGGACAAAGTGGCTTCACTGGAAGCGCAGCCAGGCAGAGGAGCAGGACTGAGGACTGAGGACTGAGCAAAAGCTGCGACAGCCCGCCCGCCCATCCGAGATACGGGGCGGGAGCGGGAGGCCTCATCATTTTGGTCCGGTCCGGGAAGCTGGATCCAGCTCCACCCGGCATGTGCCCATTTCGGGGCTGAGGATCTTGAATCCCATCTTTTTTACCAGACCAAGCATGGGCCGGTTTTCGGCCAGCACGTCACCGGACAGAGTCCGCACTCCATTTTCCTTTGCAATTTCTATGACCTGCTCGACGAGCTTCATACCAAGACCTGCGCCCTGCCATCGATCGGCCACGATCACGGCAAATTCGGCTGAATCCCTCTCCGGGGTCATCACCAGCCTTCCTACCCCCATCATGACTGATGGACCCGGCGGCAGCCCGATGGCGGCAATACCGATTTCCCGGTCGTAGTCGTTTTGGGTGAAGCGGATCAAAGACTCATGGGGCCAGTTCTTGTTCACCCCAAAATAGCGAAAGTAGATCGTCTGCTCGGAGCAATTGTGCAGCAGGTCCGCCACCAGAGGCTCATCTTCGGGCTTCACGGGACGGATCAGCACAGGGGTGCCGTCTTTTAGCAGCCAATTGCTTTCATACTGATTGGGATAAGGACTGATGATCAGGTGCCGTGGGGCAACCACCTCGCTGGGCTCGATCGCAATGCGGGCATCGACGGCCACTGGGCATCCGTCGTTGATGACCACGGGGTTTAGGTCCAATTCGACTATTTCCGGGAAATCGCTCACCAGTTGTGAAATTCGAACCAGAAACTCGGCCACCAGATCCACGTTGGCTGCGGGAATATTGCGGTAACCCTGGAGGAGGCGATAGACGCGGGTCCGCTCCATGAGACGACGTGCCAGAAGAAGGTTGAGAGGCGGCAGATCAACCGCCGAATCCTTGAGCACCTCGGTCAAAACGCCGCCCATACCGAAGAGGATGAGCGGACCGAACTGCGGGTCGCGCTTGCTTCCAACGATCAATTCGATTTCGGATTTTTTCACATGGCTTTGCACCGTAACCCCCGAAATCCTCGCTTCGGGTTTTAGCCTCCTTGCCCTGGAGGTGATTTCTTCGAAAGCCGCTGTAACCTCCTGCTCGCTCCTCAAGTACTCCCGGACGCCGTCCACATCGGATTTATGACTGATATCGGGTGAGTAGATCTTGACTACGACCGGAAAGCCGATGCTTCTGGCAGCCTCGGCGGCTGCCGGCGGGCTCGATGCCACGATGGTGCGGTTGACCGGGATGCCATAGGCCGACAAGATGGCCTTGGATTCAATTTCCGTAAGGACTTTTTCGCCGCGCTTTAGGCACTCGTCGATGAAGGTTCGCGCCTCCCTCGTATTGACCTGGATTCCGTACGGCAGGCTTGGCGGCGTCTCTTGCAGGAGTTCGAGATTGCGGGAATAAGAGTACATGTGCATGAATGTATCCACTGCCTCCTCGGGAGTGGCAAAGGTGGGAATGCTCGCCTCATTGAGTATTCTTATGCCGGCTTCCACGTTTCGCGCCCCCATCCATACGACCATGAAGGGCTTGGACCGATTCTTGATCTCGGCAGCCAGGGCCTGGGCCACTCCCGTAGGGTCCGTCATGGCCTGAGGGATTATAATCACGATCAGCCCGGAGAGTTCGGGGGCTTCCAGGCAGACATGCACCGCCTGCACATAGCGATCCGGCGGCGCATCTCCGAGAATATCGATGGGATTTCCCCTGCTCCAGAAGGGGGGCAGGAACGCGTCGAGCTTTTGAACCGTTTCAGGGCTGAGCGTTGCGGGATCGAGGCCCCATTTGCTGAAAGCATCCGCCGCCATTACCCCTGGACCACCGGAGTTGGTGATGATGGCCAGCTTGCCTCCGGTGGGCCTCCGCATCTTTCCCAGAGCCTGAGCACAACTGAAGAGCTGACTTATAGTGTCCACCCGGATGATTCCCGCACGGCGAAACGCCGCATTGTAGGCTTCATCCTGTCCGGCGAGGGCTCCGGTATGTGAGGCTGCGGCCTTGGCGGCCGCTTCGCTGCGGCCCGATTTGACCACGATGATGGGCTTGACCCGGGAAACGGAGCGCGCTGCACTGATGAACTTGCGAGGCCGGGTCATGTTCTCCATGTAGATAATGATGCTTCGGGCGGTCGGGTCGTTGCCAAGATAGTCGATCATGTCGGCGAAGTCCAAATCGGCCATGGAACCGACGCTGACGAAATGTGAAAAACCGATCTTTTCGCTGGCTGCCAGATCCAGGACGGCCCTGCAGATAGCCCCGCTCTGGGAGAGCATTGCGAGGCTTCCCGCTTCGTAGGAGCGGCCCGCAAAACTGGCGTTCGGGCCATTGATGGGGGAGAAAATCCCCATGCAGTTAGGTCCAAGGTAGCGTATTCCACTGCGTTGCGCCTCGGATCTGATTTCCTCTTCTATGCGCACACCTTCCTCTCCCACCTCTTTTCCACCGGCCGAAATGATGATGGCCCCTTTCACCCCGGCCTCGCCGCATTCCTTCATGACTGCCGGCACCCCCCGGATGGGGACTGCGATAACGGCCAAATCGATGGTGGAGCCCACTGCCGCGATGGAAGGGTAGGCTTTAAGGCCCAGGATCTCCTCGTGCTTTGGATTGATGGGGTAGATCGGCCCGGGAAAACCGTCTTTTTTTAAATTAGTCAGTAGCGCCCAGCCAATGGAACCCTCCCTGGGACTCGCCCCGATGAGTGCAATGGCCCAGGGCTTGAAGAAATAGTCGAGGACCGGTTTTTTCAGCATCGTTTTTCTCTCCAATCGCTCGAAATGGGTGATTGATTCCTGGAGAAGCCATCATCTTCATAGTTAATCATCAGGGTTGACAAAAAAACGGCCGAACCCGGAGGATTATCCGGCTTCGGCCGCTTATTGTACGGCCTGGCGCTGGTGAGGACCCCCGTACATGCAGCAGATCGGCATGCCGCCGGGCAAAACCAAATCACCCCACCCACCACACAACCTTGCTTCGGTCTATTTGAGGTTGTGGTGCACCCTGCAAGCGCGCACGGTGTTTTTCATGAGCATCGTTATGGTCATCGGCCCCACTCCGCCGGGAACCGGCGTAATGGCGCTCGCCCTTTGCGCCGCTTCCTCGAAGGCCACGTCTCCCTTGAGGAGCCGCTTGCCATCGGCGGTTTTTCCAACTTCGTTTACTCCCACGTCGATCACGACGGCCCCGGGCTTGACCCAGTCGCCCTTCACATATTCCGTGACCCCGGCGGCAACGATCAGGATGTCTGCACGCAGGCAGTGTTCCTTGACGTCCTTGGTGCGGGTGTGGGTGACGGTCACCGTGGCGTTTGCACCCGGCGCCTTCTGCATGAGCATCATCGCAATCGGCTTGCCGACGATATTGGACCTTCCGACTACCACGACTTCCGCACCGGACACCTGGGTCCCGGAACGCACAAGCAGCTCCTGGATCCCGGCAGGGGTGCAGGGCAGATAATCGGGCTCCCCTATCATCAGTTTTCCGACGTTTACCGGATGAAAAGCATCAACGTCCTTTCCAGGGTCAATTGCCAGGAGCACGCGGTTTTCGTTCACATGCTTGGGCAAGGGTAACTGTACCAGGATTCCGTCGATTTTCGGGTCCTTGTTGTACTTGTCTATGAGCTTGAGCAGGGCGTCTTCGCTAAGATCGGCGGGCTGGCTGTCCTGAATCGAGTAAAAGCCAAGCTCGTGAGCAGTATTCTGCTTCGCCCTTACATAACTCTGAGACGCTGGGTTCTCGCCGACCAGGATAGTGACCAGTCCCGGCACAACCCCATTTTTTTCGAGCAACTGTTGGACCTCTATTTTGAGTTCGGCCCGAATCTCCTTGGCCACCTCGGCCCCTTTTAGCAGTTTGGCAGACATATGCTACCTCCGGTGATTATTTGAGTTCCTGGATAAATCTCGACCTACCGAGAGGTATCCGGTATCCGTCTAGAACAGGCCCGTGACTTTTCCCGTCTTCACATCGACGTCAACTCTGCGGAACGCCGGGTCTGAAGAAGTCCCCGGCATGAGGCTGATGGCGCCTGCACACGGACAGAGAAACTTTGCTCCCGAATATATGAGAACATCGCGGATCGGCAGTGTCCAGCCCTTGGGCTCGCCCTTGACTGCCGGATCGTGAGTGAGGCTCAGGTGAGTCTTTACCATCATGGTAGTGAAGTCATCGAACTTGGAATCCGCCTCGAGCATCTTGGCCTTTGCTTCAGCTTCGGGCGTCCAGGCGACGCCGTCCGCGCCGTAAACTTCCTTGGCCACCAGCGCAACGCGCTCTCTAAGCTTCATTTCCAGCGGATAGAGGAATTTGAACTCGGTGGGTTGCTCGCAGGCTTCGATAACCGCGTCGGCAAATTCCAGGGCGCCTTCGCCCCCGTGAGCCCAGTGCGTGGACACAGCGCAACGTGCGCCTGCGGCTTCCGCATGCTTGCGGACCAGCGCGATCTCAGCCTTGGTATCCGTATGGAAAGCGTTGATGCAGACGACCGGGTTGATTCCCGACTTGCGGATGGTGTTGATATGGTGCACCATGTTGCAAACGCCCTTCTCGAGCAGGCCCAGGTCCTCCTTGGTGTAGTCGTCAGGAAGCGGAAGACCGGCCACAACTTTGGGACCGCCGCCGTGCATCTTGAGCGCGCGGATGGTCGTGGTAAGAACCGATACGTGAGGTTTCAGGCCGCTGAACCGGGACTTGACGTTCCAGAACTTCTCGAACCCGATGTCGGCGCCAAAACCGCTCTCGGTGACATGATAGTCGAAGAGCTTGAGGCCTACGCGGTCGCCAATGATCGAAGACTGGCCGACGGCTATGTTTGCGAAAGGACCGGCGTGAACCATGCACGGCTGGTACTCCGCCGAGCTCATAAGAGTCGGGTTGATCGAGGTCACCATGAATGCGGTCATGGCGTTTCCGACTTCCAGATCCGCTGTGGTAACGGCTTTGCCGCGCTTGTCGAATGCCACGGTGATTTCATTGAGCTTTTTCTTCAGGTCGGGCAGGTCTTTGACCATCGAAAGAATGGCCATTATTTCAGAGCTTACCGCGATCCCGAATTTTGACTGCATCATGAAGCCGTCCATTCTGCCGCCAAGACCGATATTGATATTGCGAAGCGCCTGTGCGCAGAAATCCATGATCCAGCCCATCTCTACGCGGGTGGGATCTATGTCGAGGCGCCTCATTTTGGTCAAGCGCTTGAGCTGCTCGTCGTTGTAGTTTCTTTCATGCTGCATGCGGGCGGTCAGCGCCACCATAGCCAGGTTGTGGGCGTTCATGATATTGTTGATATCGCCAGTCAGGCCCATCGAGAACTCGGTCATCGGGATGAGAAGCGAGTTTCCGCCACCCGCCGCCGTTCCTTTTATGTTCATGGTCGGGCCGCCTGAGGGCTGCCTGAGGCACCCGCCCACGTTTTTGCCTCTTTTGCCGAGCCCTTCCATCAAGCCCAGCGAGGTTGTGCTCTTGCCTTCTCCCAGGGGGGTGGGGGTGATTGCAGTTACTTCGATGTACTTTCCATCGGGGCGGTTTTTCAGCCGCTCGATGATTTTCATGAAATCGAGCCTGCACAGCCTTCCCATGGGAAGAATTTCATCTTTTTTGAGTCCCAGTTTTTCCTGAAACTCCCATGGCGTGGGCATGTTCGCTTCCGCTGCTTCCGAAATCTGCCAATCCTTCATTTTTGTCGCATCGTATGGCATGTTAAATAGAACCTCCTTCTTGAAATTTTTTAATTTGTTCTGAGCCCAAGACTCGGTAAGGACCCCGTTCACATCCTTGAATTTGACTTGGCCGGATCAAACTTGTGCACCGCTTGGAATTCAGGGTCCCTTAGAACCTGAAACGACAGATAGAAACCTCTGGTTTGAACAAGTGTCAGTGCTGCGGAATCATTGAGATCGCAGCGAGATGTGCAAAGAGCCTACAAGGCAGAAACCGATCCACGGGGAAACTAGATTAGGGGCGCCTGCTTTGTCAAGAAAAAAGTCGGGGTATTCCGCATGGCGCCCAATCCCTTATAGTACGAGTTTTGCCTGTTGACGCTGACCGGCGACAAAAAACGCTTTGCCATCCCGGTGCTTCCGAGATTGGAGGTTTTATCAGGGGTCAATTTCTGCTACTATTTTTAATTTTGCATGCAAGGGTTTGAGAAATATCGCAGAATTTGGCGCTCAATTCCTGCGAAGGATTGTTTTTGTAGTTATAATAGAGAACAAAGCGGACCGAGGCAATTTCTTAGCTTTGCGTCCATCCGGAAACTCCGGATGGAACGCTAGCAGTTTCCGATTCGAAAAGGAGGCATTTTTCGTACTGGCAAGGAAATTGAGGGGTTGCGCGGAGGCGTACTTGGGTACGCCGCACAAGCGAGCCCGAAGATTGACGCCGCGAGGACGGAAAAGGACCCTTTCCGGATGGAAACTAGCCTGGCTCTCTTAGACCGGAACTATAAAACAGGGTGGCGGGAGGAACACATATGTGGGACTACACCGATAAAGTCAAAGATCACTTCCTCAATCCTCGAAACGTTGGAGAAATCGAAGATCCGGACGGGGTTGCGGAAGTAGGATCGATTGCGTGCGGCGATGCGCTCAAGTTTACCTTCAAACTGGATGAAAACGGCAAGATAAAAGAGGCGAAGTTCAAGACATTCGGATGCGCCAGCGCAATAGCTTCAGCCTCGGCAATGACCGAAATGATAAAAGGCATGACGGTCGAGGAGGCTGCAAAGGTCACAAACCAGGACATCGCAAACTACCTCGGGGGACTTCCTCAGGAAAAGATGCACTGTTCCGTTATGGGGCGCGAGGCCCTGGAGCAGGCTATTGCAAATTTTAAGGGCGCCCCCGCCAAAGCTGCAGACGAAAAAATCGTTTGCGAGTGCTTCGGAGTAACGGAGAAGGAAATCGAGCGGGCTATCCACGAGAATAGACTCACTACGGTCGAAGAGGTGACAAACTACACTAAAGCTGGAGGGGGCTGCGAAACCTGCCACCCGATTATCCAGGAAATAATCGACAGGACGATTTTCCAGATGAGAGCAGCCCCGGCTGAAAGGCCAAAGCTGTCTAATTTACGGAAAATCAAAATGATAGAGGAAACCCTGGAACGGGAAATCAGGCCTGCCCTGAAGCACGACGGCGGCGACATCGAACTGGTGGACGTTGTGGGTAATCGCGTGCTGGTGGCAACGCGCGGCGCATGCGCATCCTGCCAGGCATCCGACCAGACTTTGAAGAATTTCGTCGAGGCGAAACTGCGCGAACTGGTCTGGCCGGAGCTTGTGGTTGAGGAGGTATCGGCGTGAAACCTGTATATCTGGATAACAATGCTACGACCCAGGTGGCCCCGGAAGTGCTGGAAGCAATGCTCCCATATTTCGATAAACTCTATGGAAATCCTTCGAGCATGCACTCCTTCGGAGGCCAGGTAATGCAAGAGATCAGAAAAGCGCGCGAGCAGCTCGCCGCTCTTCTGGGCGCCTCTGCTCAGGAGATCATCTTTACGAGCTGCGGCACCGAGAGCGACAACGCGGCCATCCGCTCGGCCCTTGCAAGCTGCCCGGACAAAAAGCACATCGTGACAAGCAGGGTCGAGCATCCGGCGGTGCGAGCCCTCTGCGCTCACCTGGCCACCCAGGGATACCGGGTAACCGAATTGCCGGTGGATGGCGAAGGGCGGGTCGACATGCAGCAGTATGCGCGGGCACTGTCCCCGGACACGGCAATCGTGAGCCTCATGTGGGCCAACAACGAAACAGGGGTGATTTTCCCCATCGAGCAGGCAGCGCAAATGGCCCGGGAGCGCCATATCCTTTTCCATACCGACGCGGTTCAGGCGGTCGGAAAAATTCCCATCAATCTTGCCGATACCCCTATCGACATGCTTTCTCTATCCGGACACAAGCTGCATGCCCCCAAAGGAATAGGCGTCCTCTATGTGCGCAAGGGCACCAAGTTTTCACCCTTCCTTGTGGGGGGGCATCAGGAACGTGGAAGGCGCGGCGGGACCGAAGCCACCCCAAGCATAATAGGGATGGGGGTTGCTGCTGAGATTGCGCAAAAAAAAATGGATATTGAAAATTCGTACGTCAAGGGCCTGCGCGACAGGCTTGAAAACACTATCCTCAATACCGTCGCCAATACGAAGGTCAATGGCGACAGGGAGAATCGGCTGCCTAACACGACCAACATCAGCTTTGAATTTGTGGAAGGCGAAGGCATCCTGCTCATGATGGACGAGTTTGGCATTTGCGCCTCGTCGGGGTCGGCCTGCACCTCGGGGTCGCTCCAGCCTTCCCACGTTTTGCGGGCAATGGGGGTCCCCTTTACAATGGCGCACGGATCGATCAGGTTCAGCCTTAGCGTGTACAACACCGATGAGGAGATAGATTTCGTCATCGAGAAATTGCCTCCCATAATCGACACGCTAAGGAATATGTCACCCTATTGGAAAACGGGCGCCCATCTCTGCCGGGAGGCATGATTCCGGCAAAAAAGTATTTCCCCGAAGGCCGGCTCGCTTATCGACGAACCGGCTGTTTTTTTTCGGGGACCGGAACGTGATTTTCCGGTACGGAAATGTTAAACCGAACGTAAGCCGCTCGCGCTTGGCCCATCTGACAAAGGCGGAAAACAACACTTTGCAGACCAAGACTTGTCCAGCTTGCCACAAATCGCTTTTCTTGCAGGTCAAAAAACTGGAGGTAGGACCATGGAAGACAAACTTATTTACGATCAGTGCCGGACCGAGATTGCGACGGAACGACACTTTCGGGAGGAGATTCCCGGGATTGTCGAAAAACTGGTCGATTCATGCTCGAAGGTTGAGTGCTTTGACCACGTTGGACCCGAACCGATCCCGTCGAGAGAGGCCGTTGTGGATATCGTGGACCGTGTCAGAAGGCTTCTGTATCCGGGATATTTCGTCAGGGGACGGCTCGAGAAGTTCAATCTTGCCTACTATTTCGGCCAGGAGGCAACGGCGCTCTTCGAACTCATGTCTGAGCAGGTAGCTTTGGCCCTCCGCCACGACTGCATACGTCACGACCTGCCCTGTGTTGCGTGTGATGAACTTGGTCAGGCGGCGACAGTCAATTTCATGCAGGACCTGCCTGCAATGAGGCTACAGCTTGCAAGCGACGTGCGTGCCGCATACCAGGGCGATCCTGCCGCCAGGGGCTTCGATGAGATAATCTTCTGCTATCCCGGCCTTTTTGCCGTATCGGTCTATAGAATGGCCCACCATCTATGGGAGCAGAGAATTCCCTTGATTCCCCGCATCATTACCGAATATGCCCACAGCGTGACGGGAATCGACATCCACCCAGGCGCCCATATCGGAGAGAGCTTCTTTATCGATCACGGAACCGGCGTCGTCGTGGGCGAGACAACCGAGATCGGGGACCGCGTAAGACTCTACCAGGGCGTGACCCTCGGGGCGCTTTCACTCCCGCGCGATGCGGGCGAGTTGCTAAGGAACAAAAAACGGCACCCAACCATCCAGGACGACGTCATCATCTATTCAGGAGCAACGATACTTGGCGGAAATACCGTTATCGGGGCGAGATCGATAATCGGAGGTAATGTCTGGCTTACCGAATCGGTTCCGCCGGACACCCGTATAATCCTGAAGAAACCCGAGCTTATCTTTACGGGGCAAATAGCGGCAGAGAATAGCGCTCCATAAACTGATCTTTGGCATGACCCTAAAGACGCTCATTGCAGAAAGGGCAGCGCGAAGATCTGCAGATATCCGTTTGCGCACATGACGACTCCGAGTAGCGCCGCCACGAGGGAGAAACCGAATACTACGCCGCTTGCTGCGATTATCGACACCGAGGCCATGACAATGGCTATCTGAAGGAGCACTTCCGCGTATTCGAAGTAGGGGTCCCTGGATCTGTACTCGTCCCTTTCCTTTTCCAGTTTCCTCGCCTCCTGCTCGATTTCCTTCTTATCTTTTGCAAACTTCGATTCCTCCCCGGCAAGAGCTTCGATGGAGGCCTTGACCTTTTCTGCCGACTCGGTGTTGAGAGTTTGAGACAGCAGGTTGAGTTCGTTTTCGAGCATAAACTTTTGACTTTTGTACAGGTGCTCCCGGATTGATTTCGCCTGGTAGAAAGCCCACTGGTCCGATGCCTGCTGCTGGGCAAGGAGCATTTCTTTCATTGTGCGGCCTCCACCAAGTGAGGCTATAGCCAGAACCACCGCAAAAACCGCAGTCACCAGCGCCACCCCCCTGGTAAATTTCTTCTCCTTGATTTCTTCGAGTTCCTTCAGATTCGGCAGTTCCACTTCAGCCATTTTACATGCCTCGCTTGTGTTTTATTAATTGCCTTTAAATCCGCATCTACGTCATTATAAACTAGTGTTTGTTCCGGTTTATTCAATGCCGGCTTACATTGATAATTTAAAAGCCTTCATAAGATGATCCGTAATGCCTTCGCACGATCGGGTGATTAAAGTTGCCGGAGGGACCATGCCCGCGAGGTTCGATTTAAATGGCGGTTTGCAAAAGGGGAGCGGCTGGAAAGCGCCACAATGAAGCGGAAAATCCTCGAATACCTTATATGCCCGGCTTGCCTGCCTGAAGAGAACCCTTTGCACCTGGGGCATTCTCAAAGCTCGGGGGGTGAGATAAGCGATGGCGTGCTGCAGTGCGGCGGCTGCAAGCAGGCATACCCGATAAAAAGTGGGGTAGCCGCCCTGGTGGCGGATCATGCCCGCTTGAGCGGGGAAGGCTTGCGCTATGAGGCCCCTGAGCTTCTTTCAGCCTACCTCTGGAGCCATTATGCCGATCTTTTCAAAGACCCGGAGGCAACCGGAGCTTACTCCGAATGGGCCGGGCAGATCTCGCCGGCGGCCGGGGCGGCCCTTGACGCAGGCTGCGCCGTTGGAAGGTTTTGTTTCGAGATGTCGCTCAAGTGCGACATGGTGATCGGGGTCGATCTTTCCGAGACATTTATATCCATGGCCAGGCAGATCATGGAGCAACGTAAGCTTAATTTTCGTCTCAAGCAAGAAGGCCGCATTCACTCGGAAAAGGCCTTCGTTTTACCTGCTCAATGGGACTCGAACAAGGTGGAATTCATAGTGGCCGATGCCGGCGCGCTCCCGTTTCGCTCGGGGACATTCAATAGCGTAGCCTCTCTTAACTTGATAGACAAAATCCCCCACCCGCTCGAACACCTGGGCGAGGCAAGCCGCATCGCCCGCCCCAATGAGGCTCAGTTGCTCATATCTGACCCGTTTTCATGGTCCGAGGCGGTATGCACCCCCGACAGGTGGCTTGGCGGCGCACCCGACGGCAGATTTGCCGGGGCCGGGATAGACAACATTGCACGCGTGCTCTCCGATGATAACCGGTCCGGGGCCCCTGCATGGAGAATCGTCCGCAGGGGGGCGGTATGGTGGAAAATCCGTAATCACAGAAACCACTTCGAGCTTATCCGAAGCCTGTTCGTAAAAGCTGAACGGTAATAGCGGCAGTGATTGGTAATTAATGATTAATGAATAGTGGGCAAAGAAGATTTTTCTTTTCCAGTCACGAGTCACTATTCACCAGTTACTGCTTTAATGGAGGATTGTTTTATGCTGGACTTTGATTTTCTTGCCGGCATTGCCAGGGAGGCCGGGAAGGCTATCCTGGAAGTCTATGACACAGATTTCGAGGTGGAACGCAAAGACGACCACTCCCCGCTCACGCTCGCGGACAAACGTTCGCACAACATAATCGTTGATCGGCTGCTGCACCGCTACCCCGATATTCCCGTTCTTTCCGAAGAGGGAAAACAGGTCCCATTCGAAATCAGGCGGGATTGGGACCGGTTCTGGCTTGTCGATCCGCTTGACGGAACAAAGGAGTTCGTCAGACGAAACGGAGAATTCACTGTCAATATAGCCCTGGTGGAAGATCGTACGCCGGTTGTTGGAATAATCCATATCCCGGTGACAGGCCGGCTCTTTATGGCGGACGTGCGCAAAGGCTGCTGGGAAGTAACCGATACCGGGCAAAAGAGGCTCAAAGTGGCGCAAGTCTCCCCCAATAAGCCTGTGCGGGTCGTGAGAAGCCGCTCTCATCCGACCCGGGGGTTGCATGATTTTCTGTCGCTGATCCCTTCCTATCGGATCATAAACCAGGGGAGCGCTCTGAAGTTCTGCGCCGTAGCCGGGGGAGAAGCCGATTTTTACCCGAGGTTCGGCCCCACCTGGGAATGGGACACTGCGGCCGGCCAGGCGATCGTCACCGCCGCAGGGGGCATCATGCTCGACTTGTCCGGCAAGCCCTTTGTCTATAACAAGGAGAATTTGCTCAACGGACCGTTTATAGTATCTTCCAGCTTGGAATGGCTGAGGGGAACCGGGATCCTGGAAATGGCAAATATGATGTCGGACAAAGCGAGCAAATAAAAAGGCGGCACGTAATCGCAGCCGCCTTCATAATCCCGGTTTGGTTTGCCCTATACGGCCTTGCCGGCCGCAACAAAGCTCCTTATCTGGAAGTTCCGCACCTGGAAGTTCTTGATGTTGATCTCGTCATGAAGCAGAATCGCGGCCTGAAAGGCACTGAGTCTCAGGCAGTCTTTTGCGCATACATCCTTGTCGTGATCAATGAATTCGCAATTTCTACATGGGCTTTCGACGGTTTTGGCAAGAGCGAGCATGGCTGATCCTCCGGAGGCGAATGAGTAAGTGAACGGGGTAGCGCCGAGGCTTTAACAATAGAACATATTTTCACAATCTGTCAAGCGAAAAATTTCTGGAACTTGTCTATCCCCTGTGAATAATTTAAAGTTTTAAAATGTGGCGGCTGCACAAATTCCACAGAACCGGCCCTTGCCGCCCGCCATTATGTTGAATTTGGCAGACCGCCAACCACTTTTTTTCACGACCTCCCCATCAAATCATGTTGACCCGCCGAGGAACTGCTGGTATAGGAGAAGACTGAGACTATTTTCACAATTCACTCGTCTTCCCTGTTACGGCCAGGGGCGGCGTGTGCGTTTTTCGGCCAATTATCTTTACGTGTTCCGGCTCCGGTTCATTTTTCCTGTCCGGGAAAATGGCCAAGAGCGCCAAATCGTGTTGCACTTTGTGCTTATTTTAACAGGCCCTGCTGATGCAACCCGCGGGGTGTCGTGTGGAATTTCGCCGTTGAGGAGGTCGTCTTATGTTCGATGAGAAGGTACTTCAAAAAATTCAAGCTGGTAGAGAAAAGTGGGATCAGGGACCTGTTGCGAAGACACTTTCCAAGTCGCCCGAAGCAAGACCTGTCTTTACCACGATTTCCGGGACCCCGGTCGAAAGGCTCTATACGCCTCTGGATGTAAAAGGGCTCGATTACGATCGCGATCTTGGCTACCCCGGACTCTATCCCTTTACTCGAGGCGTCCAGCCCACCATGTACCGCGGCCGCTTCTGGACCATGCGCCAGTACGCAGGATTTGGAGACGCCAAGGGCACCAATGAGCGCTACCGCTACCTGCTCCAGCAGGGACAAACCGGTCTTAGTGTCGCGTTCCAGCTTCCCACCCAGGCCGGTTACGACTCCGATCACCCGCTTTCCATGGGTGAGGTCGGAAAGGTTGGTGTGGCAATCGACCACATCGATGACATGAAAATTCTTTTTAACCAGATTCCGCTCGACAAGGTCACCACCTCGATGACAATGAACGCACCTGCCGGCGTGCTGCTCTCGATGTATCTGGCGATCGCCGAGGAGCAGGGCGTGCCCTGGGACAAGGTCGGCGGGACCATCCAGAACGACGTTTTAAAGGAGATCATCTGCCGGGGCCAGTATATTTATCCGCCCAAGCAGACGATGAGGCTCACGGTCAACCTGATCGAGTTTTGCCAGAAATATGTTCCGAGGTGGAATTCAATCAGCATAAGCGGCTATCACATACGTGAATCGGGATCGACGGCCGCTCAGGAAATGGCTTTCACCCTGGCCGACGGTATCGCCTATACCCAGGCATGCATCGAGCGAGGCATGCCGGTCGATAGTTTCGCCCCCCGGTTGAGCTTTTTCTTCAACGCCTTCACAAACGTGCTCGAAGAAGTCGCCAAGTTCCGTGCAGGCCGCAGGTATTGGGCAAAGGTCATGAGAGACCGGTTCGAAGCCAAAGATCCGCGCTCGATGATGCTGCGCTACCACGTGCAGACGGGCGGCGTCACGCTTACGGCTCAGCAACCGCTAAACAACATCGTTCGAGTGGGCCTGCAGACTTACGCCACGGCCCTTGGCGGGGCACAGTCGCTGCATACCAACTCCTATGACGAGGCGCTCTGTCTGCCGACCCAGCAGGCCGTAACCGTCGCGCTTCGGACCCAGCAGATCGTTGCCGAGGAAAGCGGTGCGACCGATACTATCGATCCGCTTGCCGGCTGCTACTATGTCGAGAACATGACCGACAAGATTGAAGCCGAGATCGACGATTATATCAAGAAGATCGACGCGATGGGCGGAACGCTTGCCGCGATCGAGCAGGGCTTCATCCAGAAAGAGATTCAGAACAGCGCCTACCGGTTCCAGAAGGAGATCGAATCCAATGAGCGCGTCTATGTAGGCATAAACAAGTACACCATGGAAGAGCCCCCTCCGACCGGTCTTCTGAAGGTGGACATGTCCGTTGGCGAAGTTAAGACCGCCGAGCTGAAAAAGTACCGCGCCCAAAGAGACCAGGCAAAGTGGAAAGCGGCGCTGGACAAGCTGAGCCAGGTTTCCAAGACGGACGAAAATGTCATGCCCTATGTTGTCGAAGCCGTAAAAGCCAAGGCCACCGTAGGCGAAGTCTGCAATGTGTGGCGGGAGGTTTATGGTGAGTATCGGCCCAAAGAATTCGTATAAGACTGGTCTCAACAGTTAAAATACAGTTATATCGGAGGAAAATTCCATGGCCAGAAAAATTAAGATGATTATGGCAAAGCCAGGTCTGGACGGACACGACCGTGGCGCCAAACTCTTGGCGAGGATATTTGCTGAGGCTGGAATGGAAGTGGTTTACACCGGACTTCGCCAGACCCCTGAGATGATCGTTGCTGCCGCAGAACAGGAAGACGCCGACGTTGTAGGTATGAGCAGCCTGTCGGGCGTTCATAACTATTTCTTCCCAAGGGTAGTTGAGCTTTTGAAGCAGAAGGGGCTCGATGACGTGCTGCTGGTGGGCGGTGGCATTATTCCCGAAGAAGACTACGATTTTCTGAAACGCTCGGGCATGGCCGCCATTTTTGGACCCGGCACGCCGACCACCGAGATCGTCAGTTTCGTCCAGAACAACGTGCGCCAACGCTAAGAGCTGTTCAGATCGAGGCCGCCCGCAGCCGGCCCACAGCGGGTGGTCCGGATAATTCGCTTTCCGGCGAGAAGAGCAAAAATCAGGCGATATAGCCGCCCGCCTCGCGGGCGGCTGGGCGTCAAGGTCCCGGCTGTGGCGCCGTCGTCGGCACAAATCTTTATGCAGGACCAGGCGCCTCGGAAAGCGACGCCGAATCCCGCTGGCGGTCCAACCGCCCCGTCACCCTGAAAGGAATGAACCCCAATGTCCGTTGATTACGCTGCCGAAATCCTGGAAGGTTCTCATCGGGCGGCCGCACGCCTCATTTCCTGGCTGGAGGACGAGGATGACAGGGCGTATGAATGGATGGCAAAACTCTACCCGCACACGGGAAGAGCGTACATAGTGGGAATTACCGGGTCACCGGGGGCCGGCAAATCTACCCTTACAGACAAGTTGGCCCGCGTCATCCGCAAACGCGGTCTCAAGGTCGGAATCATTGCCGTGGACCCTTCAAGTCCCTTCACCGGGGGCGCCTTGCTGGGCGACAGGGTCCGAATGAGCGAACTCGCCAACGATCCGGATATCTATATCCGGAGCATGGCCACTCGCGGATTTCTCGGAGGCACGGCCAAAGCCACCGCAGACGTTGTAAAGGTCCTGGATGCCCTCGGAAAGGACCTGATCATAATAGAGACCGTAGGCGTAGGGCAGGATGAGATCGACATAATCGGCATTGCAGACACAACCTGTCTTGTTCTGGTGCCCGGCCTTGGAGATGCGATCCAGAGCATGAAGGCCGGCATCATGGAAATAGCCGATGTGTTCGTGGTTAACAAGGCTGACAAGCAGGGCGCCGATCAGCTCTGCAGCGAAGTTTGCTCGAGGATCGAAATCGATGCTCATATCAAAGAGCGCGACTGGACTGCCCCGGTCAATAAAGCAATTGCTGTCGAAGATATCGGCATAGAGCCACTATGGCTCGCCATAGAGTCGCACCGCAAATACCTGCTCGATTCCGGCAGGTTTTATGAAAACAGGCGGCAACGGACCTGCCGTGAAACACTTCGGATGATTCATGCAGAGCTCTTTCGAGTCGTTCGAGAGCAGTTGGAGCAGAACGGAAGGCTGGATGCCGCCGTCGAACAACTGATGAATAAGAAGAGCGACCCTTACACTCTGATGCAGGACATTGTCAGCGAGTGGCTTTCTATTCCCAAATGCAAGGAGGCGTCATGAAGATACTCAAAGTTGACCACATAGGCATTGCTGTAAGCAGTATAGAGGAAGTGAAGAAGCTCTATTCCGACATTCTGGGACTAACGCACCTAGGAAGCGAAACTGTTGCCGAACAAAAGGTTACGACCGCCTTCTTTCCGGTGGGAGACACCGAAGTCGAGCTTCTCGAATCGACCTCCCCCGACGGCCCGATCGGCAAATACATTGAAGCCAAGGGACAGGGGGTCCAGCACATCGCCTTCCGCGTGGACAATATTGAACAGGCCCTCGAAGAACTCAAGGCAAAAGGGATCAGGCTGATTGACGAAAAACCGAGAAAAGGCGCAGGGGGCGCCAAGATTGCCTTCCTGCATCCAAAGTCTACTTTCGGCGTACTCGTTGAACTGTCGGAAAGATAATGGTCCCACCGCCGGCGGGATTGGGCTGAGCTGTTTTATCGAAACCATGCACGTTAAATTTGTCGCACAGGAGCGCTTTCGAGCGCTCCTTCTTCTTCCTATTCCCCGGTACCACACCTCCTCGCCGGTACAGGGCTCATACTTTCGACGCTCCGCGTTTAGCCGCACGACCTCGGGGCCGCCACATGGATCCGCATCCCTCTTGGCTCTTTTCCCTCCCGCAAAGCCCCTATAATATTCGCCGAAGAGTTCAACAGTATGGAGCGTGGAGCAAAAGCTTCACGCTTTAATCTTTGTCTGATTTGGTTTTAGCGCACTCAGTGCATAGGCCGAATTCGTCAACGCACTCGCCGCAATGCAATCGCTCACAGACCTTGCATTCCGTCATGACCTTTGTGGTATCACCTTCATATTCCTTGCCGCAGGCTGCACATACGAATCCAGGATCACTCATTTTTCACTCCTTTATCGGCCGCAGACGCAAACCGAAGAATAAAGATACCGCCGGACTTCCAGGGAAACCTGTGCGCGCCCTGATAAACCGGTCACCACTCTGCCCCCGGAATGTCATTATTTATGGCGCCGTCTCGCACCAGTCAACCAGCCACCCGGCATGTCCAACCGGTCCATGCCAAAAATTGCGCGTTACCGGTGAAGTCAGGCGCACGTTTTGAACTCGTTTTTCGTATACTGCTTCCACTGGCCTGCGATCTCAGTGCGATTCTCCCGGAGATAAACTTCGCCCCGACTACGCAGTATTCCTTCAACCCACCGGCACAGCTTTCTAATCTGCCACGATTCGGCCGGGATAATTTCCGCCCCCAGCAGCTCAGCAACTTTCTCAGGGGTCAAAACTGGCACGGGCAACTCCTCCCACGCTACGTCGATAGGGGCTGTTTGAGGCTATCATCACCCTGTGGGCGAATGAGCCCTGCCACAGTGTTTTGAGTCGCCGCCAGCTATTCCCCTTCCACCTGAGTTCCGTTTTTGAGCAGCGCCAGTCCCTTTGTAATTTCGAGCAGAACGCCCATTCCCTGCTTGACTTCAGGGTTGCACATAGCGCACACCGCGCCGAAAGCGCCAACCGGCTTCGCACGGGACATATCCAACTTTCCAGGGATTTCCGCGGCCTTGTCCAAAAGGTTCAGGGCACTGGGTGAGGTAAGTTTTTTGGCTATACCCACCAACCGCACCACGCCCTCACCTATTTGCTCTAAATCCTCCGGCGTGTAGGTCTTAGCAACTTTTTGCATTACTGCGACCATAGTGGAAATAATTTGAAAGATCCCCTGTTGCTGCAACTGATCCAGGAGATAAATCGACTGAGGTACGCTGGACTTGAGCAGGGGTTCAACGCTCCTCAGAAAATCGATAAGGCTCTTGAGCTGGTCCAGGGACCAGTTCATGTTTCGAACACTTCTCATCGCGTTCTTCAGAAGGTATGCCACATCTTCGAGCGTGCAATCCGCCTCCACTTCGGCCAGTTCCTTGATCAAGACCGCGATCGCTTCGTTTACCCTTGGCGAGAGCTCTTCACGTAATTCTTGCAGCGATCTGGCGGAATCGGATATTGCAGACATATCCTTTCTCAAGTAATCGAGTTGTTCAAGAATCAAACTTTCGTCATTCATGACCGGTTCCTCCAGGCTATGCGGCTACCTTCCGTATTTTGCCCGCAATGTTGAACTGCGCCTCGAGCGGCAACTCGAGCCCCTTCATCATGAGGTTCCAGTAGACCCATTTGAAGAGCATCTTGCCACAATGGTTGCTGAAGGTCTCCCCCAGCAGGCTGAACGGCCCCAATCCTGGAAATGGGAACTTGCCTGCCAGTGGCTCGACTGTGTAGCTGAAATCGAGCAATATTGCCTTCTCAAAACCTGAAGCCAGAAAACAGGTGGCATGGCCGTCAAAAGTCGGCATCGGGTCCTGGCCTTCTATTTCACGAATCAGATTCTCCGCAACTGTGTAAGACATATAATGGGCCACTGATCCCGCTTTGGACGTGGGTACGTTTGAGGCGTCTCCTAAAACATAGACCCGGTCCATGTTTTGGGCTTTCAGCGTCTGTTTGTCCACCGGCATGTAACCCATGGGGTCTCCCATACCGGAGTCCATGATGGCGCTGTCCCCGAAATTGGGCGGAATCGACACCAAAAGGTCATAATCTACCTTTTGCCCTTTGTGGGATTCGATTGTCTTTTCATTAGGATTTACTTTGGCGAGGTCGAAATAAGGAGTCACCTTGATGTTTTTCTTTTCGGCGAATTGGGCCAGGGCCTTTGCGGCCACCGGCTTGGTGAAAATGTTGTCGATAGGAGTTACGAATTCGATTTCCACCTTGTCCCGGACCCCATTGACTTGAAAGAACCAATCGGCCATGAAAACGAATTCTATGGGAGCGATCGGACACTTATAGGGGAATTCTGCTATATTCAACACGACCTTCCCAGAATTGAAGTATTTGAGCTTTTTGCGCAGCGCCAGCGCCCCTTCGAGCGTGTAGAAGTCGAAGATATCCTTGTGCCAGACCTCCATCATGCCTTCCACATCCTCAGGAACGATCCGGCACCCAGTTGCTATCACCAGCCAATCGTAGCCGTAATTGTCTCCTTTCTGAGTCTCAACCCTGCGCTGGTCCGTGTCGATTTTGACCACTTTGTCGATCACGAGGTCAACACCCTTGGCAATGAAGTCCCGCTTGGGTTTCAGGATGTCTTCCCTGGAGTAGAGTCCAAAAGGTATGAAGAGATATCCCGACTGAAAGTGGTGCTGCTCCTCTTTGTCGATTACCGTGATAGCCCATTCGTCCTCGGCCAATTCCTTCCGCAACTTGGCCGCGACCATCGTGCCCCCCGCCCCGGAGCCCAGAATGACTATTTTTCTCATAACTACTCCTTCGGGTGTCCATAAAAGTTGAAGTATATGGTTCAGATAATCGCAACCAGGTGACAATTGTTAGAAGAATTCAGAGCCAATAATAAAATCCATCGCTTTAGCAGGAATTGAAAAAGTGGGAGAAAATCTTTCTTAGCTGAACCGCTTCTTGCGTTTAACGAGGCTCTCACCCCGACTTTGCAAAATGCTGTTGACGAAAATGTAATCCAGCTGCCCGGAAAAGTGTTGAACCTTCCTTTGGAGCGCCTTCACAAAATCACCGCGTTGCTGCTTTTCCTTCTCAAAACCGAGCTTTCCCTTAGGGGTTATATGGCGAGAACTTGTGCTTCGGTATCAACCAAAAACTGGCACATGCCTTTCATGAAGGACATGGCTCAATTCCCCCCATACGGGTCAATGAAAAGAGTTTTAAACAGGTGACCTCGCATGGGTGGATTAAAGCTGCGCATTTATTATTTTTTGTCAACCCTAACAGGAACATCTTCACCTCATCTGAAGTTCTCAAAACGTGTAAGGAACATTATTGCTTGGCTTCATGCACGCGGTTATATTACAGGTTACCGGTTTCTTCTCCGACTGTGCTGCAAGCGAGCCGGCCATCCGATCCGCTGATCCCGAGCCTTGCAGCTTAATGCAGCGGCACACCATCCGATCAAAGCAGGCCGTTGGTACTGATGGAGAGCAACATAGCGAAGAGCTTCACCCACCATGGAATTAACCCCCAGGTAGTGGTGTTGGCGCATGACCCGGTCCCATCGGCTGCGTTGCTCCCGGGTGATGGGTCGCACCTCCAAGGAAGGTGGCAGCGCCATTGTGCTCGTCGTATCGGGTTCTCTCTCATGGTCCATTCCGTCTTTTTAATTTATTCGAAGGACAATGTTCAGTGATTTTGACTTTTGCCGTCATTACAATCAAATGGCTAAATGGATAACGCAACCCTGACCCGAAGCGAAACGCTTTGACATAGCGCGGATTTTTGGCTATTTAACTAAAGGTTCTCCTTCTGCTTTCGTTAGACCCGGCCGGCCCTGTGGAGACCAGGCGAAACCGGCAAGCTTACTGAACAGAATTCGGATTTCCCAATAGTGGACGCTTCCGCCCTGCCCAACTTTATGCCTACCGGTACGCAAAACCTCAAGGAGAGGATTTACGCCCAGGTCGGCCCGGACATTGTGAGGATAGAGGAGGAAATAAACCGCCTGCTTGAGTCCAATATTCCCTTAATCCCGGTTGTGGGACGCTATATAATGGGCAGCGGAGGCAAACGGTTGCGGCCCCTGCTCATGGTTCTGTCCTCCAGGCTTTGCGGGTATAGCGGAAACGACGACGCCCTGCTTGCCGTCGTATTCGAATTCGTGCATGCGGCAACTCTGCTGCACGACGACGTCGTTGACCATGCAGAATTGCGGCGAAACCGGCCCTCGGCAAACACGGTCTGGGGCAATCCTGCCGTTGTGCTCATTGGGGATTTTCTCTATTCGAAGTCCATACAGATAGCGGTCGGATACCGGGACATCAGAATCCTTGAGGTGCTTCTCGAAGCCACTACCAAGATGTCCGAAGGCGAAGTTCTCCAGCTCATAAATTCCGATAATCTTGAAATAAACGAGGGCGAATATCTCGAAGTAATTACGAGAAAAACCGCCGTGCTCATAAGTGCTGCGTGCTGGACCGGCGCCATTTTCGGAGGCGGCGGTCTGGCCGAGGAGAGGGCCCTGAAGGCTTACGGCCATAACCTGGGCATAGCCTTCCAGCTAATTGACGATACACTGGACTTTACCGGCGAGTCTGAAGAACTCGGAAAACCGGTCGGAAACGACCTTCAGGAAGGCAAGGCGACCCTGCCGCTCATATATGCCCTGCAAAACGCAAAAACCGCCGAACGGCTTCGACTTAGGCAGATTTTCACCTCAGAGCATATTCAGGCAAAAGAGCTGAGTGAAATCAAAAGCCTGGTAGTTCGCAGCGGTGGAATCGAATACACGAACAACAAGGCCTGCGCGCATTCCATAAGGGCCAAAGAGGCGCTCCGGATATTCCCCCACGGTCCGGTCAAAGAAATCCTCCAGGACATCGCCGATTATGTCATCTGCCGAAGGACCTGAGAGGCAGCCGGACCGCCGTTGGACCACGTCTTTGCGTGAAAATATTTCTTGTGCCCCTCCTGCTTATGCCCTTGGGGGCCTTACGGCGCCGCCGAGCCGCTGCTAAAGCCTCCCGTAAATATAATGCCGCATTTGTTCCTACCCCCAAGCGGTTCAAATATCGGGCGGGGGTCCCCCCATTGCCTGCAATACTTGTTTAATAAACCTATCAATGATAAATTAGGGCGTCTGGGCGTAAGTAGTTACGCACTCTTGAGACTGATACCGTTAATGGAAAAATCCACCAGGATGCCGGCGCGTTACTACCCTCTTTTTCTTGCCATAGAGGGCAGGACCTGCCTTGTCGTGGGCGCAGGGGCCGTAGGTGAGCGCAAAGTCAGGACACTGCTCAAGTATGGCGCCAAGATACGGCTCGTAGGCCGTGAACTCTCGGCATGGCTCGAGGAGAAGCGCTCTGAAAAACTGCTGATCTGGGCAGCCGAGCGATACGACAGGTCGCATCTTCTGGGGGTCAGCCTGGCGTTTGCCGCCACGGACGACCCGGATTTGAACCGAGCCATTGCCGCCGACGCCGGCGAGCTTGGCGTCTGGTGCAACATGGCCACTGACCCGGAGCTGGGGTCTTTTATCGTCCCATCCGTTTTCGAACAGGGGGCCTTGAGCATCGCCATATCAACCTCAGGCTTGAGCCCTGCGGCTGCAAAGCTGCTCCGGCAAAAGCTGCAACAGGAAATCGGCCCCGAATGGGATTTTTTTATCCGGTTGCTGGGGGAATTGAGGCAGTGTTTTAAATCCAGGGGAGTAGCGGAAAAACAGGCCCGGGAGATATTCACCAGGCTTGCGGGGCTGCCCATCGCTGAACGGCTCAAGCAGGGCCGCCCGCAGAAGGCTTTTGCAAAAACGCTTGAGGCCTGCGGCCCGGTTATGTCCGAAGCCGAAATAAAAGCCGTCTGGGAAAATCTATGGAATCTCTTTTCCTGGTAATCGCAACGCTTTGCTACCTGATCGGTACGGTAGGGTACTTGGTCTATCTTTTCAGGGACCTTGAACAGTTGCACCGTATCTCCTGGTCTATATTGCTCGTAGGCGCCCTGTTTCATGGCGCCGCGCTGGTAATGCGCACGGCCGGCGCCGGGCATCTTCCGGCTGACACGATCCAGGAATCGCTCTGCCTGTTTGCATGGGTCTTTGTAGTTACCTATCTTATCCTGCAAATCTGGTTGCAGCTTCGCATCCTGGGTTCATTCGTCTCCCCGCTTGCCGTAGTTTTCATGCTTTCATCGTCGCTTCTGCCGTCGCAGATAATGCTTAAGAGCGAATTTATCAAAAGCGGCTGGGTCATCGTACACGTGGCATGCATTTTCCTCGCGAACGCTCTGTTTACGCTGGCTTTCAGCGTTGGTGTGATGTACCTGCTGCAGGAAAGACATATCAAGAAAAAGAATTTCGGTTTCCTCTACGAGCGGCTGCCTTCGCTGGAACGGCTCGACTCCATTGCCCATTACTGCATCATGTCGGGGTTCCCTCTCATGACCGCGGGCCTGATAACCGGGTTTGCCTATGCGGCCGTTGTCTGGCACTCGCCCTGGAACTGGGACCCTAAAGAGATACTGTCTCTGGTCACCTGGATCATATACGCTGTCCTAGTGCATGAGCGGCTCGCGGTCGGATGGCGGGGCCGAAGGGCTGCGTGGCTTTCGATCCTTGGTTTTTCGGCAATCATTCTGACCTTTGTCGGAGCGAGCCTTTTGCTCGGCGGCCACCATTCTGTTCTTGCGGGTAAGATGTAATGTCTCACATCGTCCTTTTGGGCATGAATCACAATACGGCGCCTGTGGAAATACGCGAACAGCTTGCTGTGGCATGCCGAAAAGAGGTAAACCCTCTGCATATGCTCCCGCATCTGGAGCAAGTCGATGAGATGGTTTTCCTTTCCACCTGTAATCGAGTGGAATTCCTGTTTACCTGTGACTCCATCGCACAGGGCATACGGGAGGTAAAGACCGTGCTGGGGGCCCACATAGGGTTGCCGAACTCCGTTCCGCTCGATTCGTACCTTTACGTCCATAAGGACATCGAGGCCGTTAAGCACCTGTTCATGGTTGCATCCAGTCTCGATTCAATGATCGTCGGAGAACCGCAGATACTCGGCCAGTTAAAGGAGGCCTACCGTGATGCCGTCGAGTACAGAACGGTGAAGGTAGTTCTCAATAGACTTTTACATAAATCTTTTTCCGTCGCCAAGCGCGTGCGAACTGAGACCTGCATAGGCTCCTGCGCCGTATCGGTGAGTTATGCGGCCGTAGAGCTTGCCCGGAAGATTTTCGGCGGCCTCATGGACAAGAGCGTGCTGCTCATCGGCGCCGGAGAAATGGCCGAACTGGCCGCTGAACACTTTCTCAGGCAGGGCGTGCGCCGGATGATGGTGGCCAATCGCACGCTCGAAAGGGCAATGGAACTGGCCGCCAGATTCAAGGCTGAGACGGTTGCATTCGACCGATTTCTCGAGGAGCTGAAGGTGATGGATATAGTGGTCTCCTCCACAGGGTCGGAGGAACCGCTCATCCTCTACCAGGATGTGAGGTCCAGGATGCGGGAGCGGCGCAACAGGCCTCTTTTCTTCATCGATATAGCCGTACCCAGAGACGTAGACCCGAGAGTAAACGAGATTGATAACGTCTATGTTTACGATATAGACGACCTGCAGGGAGTGATCGAACACAACAGGGAAGAACGGCAAAACCAGGCTCAGATAGCCGAGCACATCATCAATGAGGAAACCATCAAGTTCAACAACTGGATGAACAGCCTGAGCGCGGTGCCCACGATAGTCTCCGTGCGGCAAAAGGCCGAGAGCATCAGGCGAAATGAGCTCAGGAAGACATTCTCCCAGCTTCCGCACTTAAGCGATAGCGAAAAAGAAGCCATTGAAATCCTGACTGCATCGATCATCAAGAAATTCCTGCACGACCCTATCGTGTTTTTAAAAAAGAAGGCACAAAGAAGTGCACAGGCCATTTACATGGACTTTACCCAGCAGCTTTTCAATCTTGCCGAAGGAGCGAGTGAAGAGGATGCAGCGCCTGTTGAAGGCGAGGATGCGCAAGATCAAACCTTTTTAAAAACCGCCAAGAAATGAGGCAATGTATGGCCGATATAATCGAATTCGGTAAGAAAGCCGAGTATTTGAGGTCTGAGCGCGACAACGCTGTGCGCCGGCGCAAGATCGAAGCCCTGCGAAAGATCTTTCAGTGTACCCAGTGTGTGGTCAGGTGCGCTAAGTGTGGAGCTCAGATAGAATCCCAGGCCGAAGAATACGCCAAGTTTGCCACTCCATACAGTTTCTGCAATTGCTGCCGGCAGGAGTACGAAGAATACCGCGCCAGGGCCTGCGGAAACCGGGCTGATTCTGAGTGTTACTGGCATAACTCCGGGTGGATGGAGGCATGGGAGACATGGCTCCAGCATCAGGAGGCGCTTGCCCGGTACAGGCAGTCGAAGGAATTCCTTCAACTCATCGATGAAGTCGAACACCTGCTCAGAAAATAAAATAAGAAGGAGCAAAAACTTCCCGCTTCACGCCGCCAGGGCGGGAATTGCTAACCCCATTAGTAAATGCTCTTCCTGAGCCAAATTGTCAGCGGTAGGGCTAAAATCCCTTAATTCGTTGAGGTGACAGAGACTCACCAATTTTATTTCTCCCTGCTCCCTGCCCCCTCTTCGCGTCGCGTGAAACCAGCTTCCCGCTTTCCTTCTATTCATTTAATAAGATCGACACCCACAAGCGGCTCCAACCGGGCAAGCGCCTTATGAAACTCGACCATCGATTCGTAATATTTGAGTTGGTATTCGAGAACGGACATAGAAGCGTCTATCAGTTGGAGGAAATCGATTTTCCCGACCTGGTAATTGGCTATTGCGGAGTTAAGAGCCAGGTTGGACTGGGGAACTATCGCAGACCCATAGAGATTGGCGAGCTTTTCGGAAGTGGTTGCCATAGTATAGGCTTCTTTGACCTGGTAGAGGACAGTTGATGAGGTGCTTTCGCGCATGCTCCTGGCGCTAGAAAGATTCAGCCGGGCAGCATCGAGCTCGGGCTGCTGCTTTCTCCAGAAGTAAAGCGGCAGTTTTGCACTCATCATCAGGCCGTACATTCCCGGGTTCTGATCTCTTTCAGCATAGGCAAATCCGAGGGCAAAATCCGGATAAAATTCTTTGCCGGCCAGTTCCACCCCCTGCTCTCTGCTGCTTATCTCGCTTTCGGAGACTTTAAGGGCCGGGGAATTGCCCTGGGCAAGCTGAGTGAGTTCTTCGAGCGAATAAGCAAATTCGGTTTTTTTGAATTCGGCGGGTTTGCCGACCGGGGTCTCGGCAGGCCGGTAAAGAAGGTTATTTATTTTTGCTTCCGCTATCCGTTTTTTTTGCCCCTGCACCAGCAGCCTGTCTAGAACTTTGGATATTTCGACCTGGGCCTTGAGGACATCCTGCTGCGTCGTTTGGCCGACCTTGTATCTTGATTCCGCGATGTCCTCGAAATTCTTAAGCAGTTCTTCATTCTTCAATAAAATATCCATTGACTTATGGATCAAATATAAATCAAAAAAGGCCTGCTTTAGCTCCGACATAACCTTGAGATGCACAAGCTCATGACCCCACTGCCGGCCTTCGGCTTCGACCGAAGCAATATTTTCCTTGAGGCCGAGTTTTCCGGGAAAAGGAATTTCCTGCTCGACGCCGTAGGTGCGGGCTGAAGAAGGGTCCCCCTTCATGAGTGTTGGAGGAATCAGGTTCCCCATAGTTTCGAACTTAACGGTAGGATCGGGAAGAGCGCCTGCGGCAGGAATCATCGCCTTGGAAGCAGCAGCGTTCTGCGCCGATGATTTGATTTCCGGATTATTATCGGCAGCAGCTTTCAGGAGTTCTTCCAAAGTGATTTCTTTAGAGTCCGGTAGACCCTGCTCTCCGGTGACCTGAGAAAAAACATGCATAGGGGTTAGCATGCAAATGAACCAAAGGACAAACAGCAGGATAAGATTTTGCCGCAGCATGTGTTTCCCTTGATTATTGAGAAGTGGAATATGTTTAAGCAATGATCTCTCCCGTCATGTTATCCGGGATGCTGAAAAGATCGTCGTAAGTCGCTTTCTTTTTTGCCGGCCCTGACATGAGAGACCCTCGTTTCCCAGGCAATTCTACTAAAGGTCATTTAAAAAAGCTAATTGGAAAGCCGGGGGCACATTTGTTAGCCTCCAATCGAGCGTTGTTAACCCGCACCCATTCCAGCGGTCCGGCTCTGCCTCGGATAAGCCTCTTCTGCGCGACATCATCAGGACAACTCCACGATAAATCCCCGCCCCTTACAAAACAGGCATTGTCGATATGCTATTAAAGATTTTTGTGCACCCCTACGGCACACTTTTCCGTCTTCAACTGGTAGGTAGGCATCAGCGCCCACTGCCATTGCCCGGCTCTGCCCTGGACGAGTTTATTCACACGTGTTTCCTCAGCCCAAGTGCAATAAACGTCACCGTTCCTCTCAAAGCAGCTTTGACCGTGTGCCGGACATACCGGGGCAGCAGGCCCAGCCCACAGAATACCGGCGGAAGCGAAAACGCTCAACGCCACTACGATCACGGACACGTAAAGAATCTTTTTCATGGCCAACTCCCTTCTTTCTAGCGAGATTTTCCTTATACCAATTACAATCAAGCACCTGACATACCGTACGCTTGCAGTTGCACCTCGTTACCCCGTATCAATGCAGTACTCGGGCCAGAAGGCAAGGTCCGCCTTTCGATATAGTAAGTTATTGATATTTAGGTAATTATTTAGTTGGGACCAGGATGCCGGACGGCTTATTGATATATGGTGTGAAAGAATTTTGCAGACCGTTGAAATAAATTTTCAATTTCACCCGCGCACATCGACAATAATAAATATGGCCTCTTTTAGAAAAACAGGAGTTCGTTCGAGGCATGGGAAGAACTCTCCATGGGTGGGGCGAACAGTCCAGAAACCGCCCCGAAGGATTCCTGCACTGCCGGCAACACCGCGATTTTAATACACCCAGCCAAAGAGTCGGCCTATAATCTATTGGTTTGCCATGGAGTCATAGTGCCCCACCAACGCGACCTGGTTATATCATTGGCAATAAGTGATTTTTTTCTCCGTCCTTGTTTTGGAGGTTTTCCCGTTCGCAAATAAAGACCGCAAGACCCGCGAAATCCATTTGTTCCAGCTGGACGGTCAGACACTCCGCCTCCGCTTTGCTCCCCGGCCTGCGGTCGGGCAAGAAAATAGGAACAGGTTGGTGGATAAGAAAACGGATGCCCTGAAATCCAAAAAAGCTTATAAATATTGATTGCCAAACACTGCTAAATCAATATCGAGCGAAGCAATGTTTCGATTCAGAGCAAAAATTGCAAGCAGGTTTTTTGCCGCTTTTTTCATAGTCGCGGTCATTCCGATTTCCATCATGGGGATAGGTTTGTACAGGGCCGCAGAACAAACGCTCATCGATTCTGCCTACATGCACATTCAGACGGTTGCGCAAGATGACGCAAACAGGCTGGATACGTGGTACGCAGAGAGGCTGGGTGACATTAAAGTCCTTTCCGGGCTGCCGGCAATTCGGGATGTGTGCTCCGCCGGCGGCGCCCTTGGTCCGAGGATAGCGTCTACGGTAAAAACAGCCTCGATCAATGACTCCCTCGCGCTCACACGCGGCAAGTCTCCGGCTTACCAGAGCATTCATGTGATGAGCCCGTCCGGAGAAATCCTAGCTTCCACTGATGCTACCTCTGAGATGCTCGTAACAAACAAGTACCTGGAGGACCTGAAAAACCTTAAAAACGCAGATCGCCCGGTTTTGAGCCCCTTGCATCAGCATTCCGATCGCGCATGGTACATCCATCTCACGGTGCCCATTTATTCCGAAGACGGTACGATGAGTGCGGCCATTATGGCGATCATGGATGTATTGGGAACGCTCGATCCGCTTCTTGCAGACAGGACCGGCCTGGGAAAAACGGGCGAAGCCTATCTGGTTAACGGGGATGGAAAGATAGTTACGCAATCGAGGTATCTCGGTCACGAAGTAACCGCGAAACAGAAATTTGAGACACTCGGGATAGTCTCGGCCCTTGATCGGAAAGGGGGCGTTTCAATATACCGCAACTATATGGGACGTGAAGTGGTCGGCTCTTACGTGTGGCTTCCGCGCTATAACGCGGCCCTGCTTGTCGAGATGGGAAAAGATGAAATCCTTGCCCCTATCAGGGTTATTAGAACCGCTGTCCTGACAACGGCCGCTCTGGTGAGCTTGATATGCATTCTGGCGTCTTTTCTGTTGAGCAGGCAAATTTCGAGGCCGATCAGCGAGATGGCCAAAGCCTCGCGCAAGATGGCCAATGGTTCCCTTGGCCAGCGCATTTCCTATTACCGGCACGATGAGATAGGGACGCTTTCGCAGAGTTTCAATTCTATGGCCCAGGACCTCTCCGCGCTGATAGATTCGCTTAAACAAAAGGAAATCTCGCTTCAGAAAGCCTATGATGAACTGATGCAAACGCAGAGCCAACTCGTCCAATCCGAGAAAATGGCGGCCATCGGTGAACTTGTAGCCGGCGTTGTACATGAAATGAGGAATCCTCTCTCATCGGTCAAACTCAACCTTCAGATAATCGGGCGGTCCCTGGACAGTGCAGGTCCTCTCCATGAACATTATTCCATTGGCTTTGACCAAATTGCGCAGCTCGAAAAGATGCTTTCAAGCCTGCTCGACTACAGCAAGCCGATCTCGCTCGAGACAACTTCTTTTCAGCTCGAAACGGTCATGGCCGAGAGCATGCAGCAACTGCAATCCTGTGCGCAAGGATGTTCAGTCGAGATTAGGACGGACGGATCTTTTCCCTGCGTCATGGGAGACCCGGAACAGATTAGACAGGTACTGGTAAATGTAATCAAAAACGCGATCGAGTCGGCCGGACCGGATGGAAATGTGGAGATAAGGATTAAAGCCGACGGAGAGGACGGGGATAAAGGAGTTCTTGTTGAGGTTTCAGACAACGGCCCCGGGATTTCACATCAGGATATGAAACGCATTTTCCAGCCCTTTTTCACGACGAAAGAGAAAGGAACGGGGTTGGGACTGTCTATCGTTAAAAAGATAATGGAAGCGCACGGGTTCGGCATTTCGATTTCGAGTGAGGAACGGGCCGGTACTGTTGTGAGCTTGCACTTGAAGGGCCCTTAAATGAAAAAAATACTGTTGATAGACGATGAACATTCGCTTGTCCGGACCCTCGAGCTTTATTTCCAAAGCAAGGGCTACCTCGTTCTGCACGCCTTCGATGCACGGGAGGGTCTTGATCTTTGGCGGGAACATGATCCGGACCTCGTGCTCCTCGATGTCCAGTTGCCCGGAATGGACGGAACGCAGGCTCTCTCCGCGGCAAAGGATGAAAATCTTTCAGGCGATGTCATCATGATAACCGCCTTTCAAGACATGGAGGCGACTCTTGCCGCCATCCAGCGCGGGGCTGCCGATTATCTTTATAAGCCCCTCGATCTGGATGCGCTGGACGTCCTGCTTGAAAAGATCCTGATGAGGCGTAAAGAACGGGACAAAATCGAACGTCTCAGCCATGTCATTTCTGAAAGTTTCAAGCCAAACCAGATTATCGGGAAAAGTAACGCCACCCTAGAAGTCCTCAAAGATATAGCGCGGGTTGCGCTCACACCTGTAACGGTTCTGATAGAAGGCGATACCGGCACGGGAAAGGAGTTGGTTGCCAGGACCATCCATCAGCAGTGGGCACCCCGCGAGCCGTTTGTGGCTATCAATTGCGCAGCCGTTGTGAGCAACCTGCTCGAAAGCGAGTTGTTCGGACACGAGCGGGGGGCTTTTACCGGCGCGGTTCAACGAAAGCCGGGGAAACTTGAAATTGCCGGCAGCGGTACGGTTTTCCTGGATGAAGTTGGAGAACTCCCCCTGGAAATTCAAGCTAAATTTTTGCGTGTGCTCCAAGAGAAACACTTCCAGAGCGTTGGAGGCTTGAAGGACATCCCATTCAAGGCACGCCTGCTTGTCGCAACCAATCGGAATCTCGAAAACATGGTGCAGGCAGGCAGTTTTCGTGAAGACCTCTATTTCAGGCTTAAAGTGTTCGTGATCCACATTCGGCCTCTGAGAGAACGTCCTGAAGACATCGTACCGCTCGCCGAAAATTTTGTATCGAGGATGAACCGGGAACTTGACAAGAAAGTAACCCGAATTCCATTGGAGCACATCAAGATCCTTAAGGCTTACGACTGGCCGGGAAATGTCAGGGAGCTGGAAAATATGCTTAGGAGGGCCTTGATCCTTTCACAAGGCGACCTGCTCGAACTCGACGAATGCTGGTTCCAGCGGTCCGAAGCCATCGGTACGGCCGCCTCCGCCTGCGAAGAGGGTGATGAACTCAAGAGCCTGAACTGCGTGGAAAAGGAGCATATCCTCAAAATTCTCAATCTTACCGGCGGCAATTACGGTGAAACATGTAAGATTCTTGGCATAACGAGACCTACTCTAAGAAAAAAAATAAACGACTACGGCCTGAAGGAACACTTGCAAGCTCAGGATACGGGCAAAATCTTTCCAGGACAGTTTTCGCCATAACAACCACTCAGCTTCGGCAGAGGCAATGTTTTCTTTATCACTTTCCTTTGAATTCGTGAGTGGCGTCCTGGCGGTCCGGTTTACAGCAAACCGTAAGGTCTTGTAGCGATGAATTAAAGCACCTATTGTCGTGCTTGCGGGGATTGTTCTCGGGAATTCGGGTTGAAAGAAATTTTCAACGAGTGGGAAAAAGACTTTCATTGCTTATATTATGAGGCATGACTCTCGACTCATGGCCCTCATAGGATGGAGCCGGGAGAGCGGTCTCAAAACATTGACCGGCAACGGACCCAAGGGCAGAGTTGAAAGAAACCCAAAGGAATTGTTTTAGTTGGCATTCTATTTGCGAAACAGTTTCCGTCCTTACATCTTGAAGCGAGGTAATATCTATTATTGCCCACTTTTGAGGATCAAGATTAGTGACAATTGAACAAAAATATACTCCCAATGGGGGGTGAGTAATGAAAAACGGATTCACGGATGATGATAGAAAAAAGATAGAAGATGGCATTCGGCGGAGATACGCGAAAGCCGCCCAAAGCCCCGAGGGCCACTTTCGCTATCCCACCGGGAAAGCGGGCCTTGAGGCGTTGGGCTATGACCAAAGTATTTTAAGAATCCTGCCGGATGAAGTATTGGCTTTCTACTGCGGCGTAGGACAACCGTTTATTTTGGATCAAATCAAACCGGGCGAGTCGGTGCTGGATGTTGGTTGCGGTACTGGTGTCGATACGATCATCGCCGCCATAATGGTTGGGCCTCAAGGAAAAACAGTCGGCATAGACTTCGTGCCTGAGATGGTGCAACGAGCAAAACAAAATCTTCAAATTACACAGCTTCATAATGTGAGTTTTGAGTTGGGTTCCGGAGAAAATTTGCCTTTTGCCAGTGAAAGCTTCGATTGCGTGATTTCCAATGGAGCCTATAACCTCATTCCAGATAAAACTAAAGCACTGCAAGAAGCTTTTAGAGTTTTAAAGCGTGCCGGAAGACTTATGATAGCGGATCAAGTTCTCAGTGGGGGATTGCCTTCCAATCCTACGGAAATGGTAGAGACGTGGGCCAAGTGACAAGGCGGCGCCATACCGGGAAAGGATTTCCTGGCTATGATGGAGCAAGCTGGGTTTGTGCGTTGTGAATTGGTAGCGGAAACCGGCTTTAATAGTTCACCGGTTACAAAGGGGGTTTTATTTAGAGCCTACAAGGGCTGAGGGGCTCAATCCATCCTTGATCACGCCATAAGGGCCTTGCAAAAGGGCAAGACCTGTTCCTCCTCGTTATAGCGCTAAAAGAGCAGGTCAAGGTCTATGAAACAATCTACGGGATGTGATGACTTTTGTATATGCGCAAACGGTCGCGTGGGAGATACCCGTCGCGCTCGAAGGCTCGAATATTTAACGATTGGTTGGAACCTTATTGAGGCTGGCGTTGCTCTTGGAGCTGGAATTGTTGCCGGAAGTATTGCGCTTATCGGATTTGGTGTTGATACCCTGATCGAAATCCTGTCTTCCCTGATTCTTTTATGGCGTTTGTTGTCCATCCATCCCGATGAACGGCGCGAACGGATTGCCCTTAAACTTGTGGGCGTCTGTTTCTTGCTATTGGCCGCTTACGTAGGATATGAAGCTGTTTCCTTACTCGTCCTCAAAAAGCCACCGGAAAGAAGTTTTCCCGGGATAGCAGTGGCCATTCTCGCGCTGTTCGTCATGCCCTTGCTGGCTCGTGCTAAATGGCGCGCCGCTGGCCGTCTGAACAGTGCGGCGCTTTCCGCCGACTCCGTCAGAGTTCCCTTTGCGCCTATCTTTCTGCCATATTATTGGGAGGGCTGGCCCTTAACGCTGCGTTTAGCTGGTGGTGGGCCGATCCGGTCGCCGCCCTCATTATGCTTCCGATCATCATGAAAGAGGGATTAGAAGCCCTGCGCGGCGAAGTTTGCACGGATTGCCATTAAACAAGGGTTCTCATGGTGCCCGGCGGAGTGTTGGCCAGCTCGCACAAAACACTGCTTCGCATCGTGTCTTCGCCGGTCCGAAGGTGGGATGGGTAAATATTCCCGCGAAGGAGACAACTTTTATATTCTAGGTTTGCCGATAGGCTTGCAAAGGACGCAAATGCCCCGACCAGGTGCATAATTCGCGTGGGGGAACCAAGAATCTCCGGTTCCCCTTTGACTGCATCCTTGCCATTGTCTTCACTGGCTCTCATATGGCAATTCCGGTGCCAGGTTGCGGAATCACAGGTCAAAACCGTAAGCCATGGGAATAATAGATTAAATAGTTATCTGAATACTTTCGAAGTTTTTTGTCTCGGGGCAGGATTGAAAGAAATTTTCAACAGGTGAAAAAAGACTTTCAATCCACATAATTATGTGGAGGTGGCACTGGCTTGCGGGTCTCTTCGGATGAAGCGACGAACCATCTCCCAAACCTTGGCCTGCGTTGCGCCAGGGATGAAATTGAAATAAAAATAATGATTTGTTTCGATTGGCCTGTTAGTTGCTTTTGGAACTTTCCGTCTTGCATCCCTGACCAAGGAGGAATTCAGCTATGAGAAACCTTAAACTATTTTTGCTGTTAGGAGTAACATTAGCGCTGCTCACCTTTGGCTGGACCATGCATGGTGTTGTGGATGCGGCGGCTCACAGCAAGTGCCCGGTGCTTGGCAACAAAATCGATGAAAAAGTCTTTGTGGATTATCAGGGCAAGCGCATCTATTTCTGCTGCGCCGGTTGTATCGATGAGTTCAAAAAAGACCCGGAAAAGTATCTGAAGAAGATGGAGGCGGAAGGGGTAACCCCGGTGAAGACGCCCTAAAACCTATGTTTCTATCCGGCAGTCATGTAGTTTGCAGGGGGAGAGGCATAAGCTAAAACCAATGCTCACATCGTGTCTTCGCCGGTCCGAAGGTGGGATGGATAAAAATTCCGACGAAGGAGACAACTTTCTTATGCCAGGTTTGCCGATAGGCTTGCAGAGGACGCAAACGCCCCGACCAGGTACATAATTCGCCTGGTGGAACCAAGAACCTCCGGTTCCCCTTTGATTTCCCCCTAAGTCTGTAGATATAGGCCCAGTGCTACGGGGACCCAAGGCAGAGTTGAAAGAAACCCAAGGAATTGTTTTAATTGGCATTCTAGTTGCGATATGGTTCCCGTCCTTACATCTTGAAGCGAGGAGAAATTCAGCCAGATGAGCACCGGCAAAATTTACAGTCCCGATGAACCCCCCGTTCCCCGCAAAAGACGGGGTTTTCTCGTCCCATTGCTGTTCTTCGCGCTTGGGGCCCTAACCGCTTTAGGCTACTCTCACTGGTACGCCGGCCGCAACGCCGGCGAAATGAAGACGGCGTCCTCCGAGACCGCAAAGCAGCCTAAAATCCTTTACTATGTCGATCCCATGAACCCTTCCAATAAGTCCGACAAGCCCGGCAAAGCCCCCTGCGGAATGGACCTGGTCCCGATCTATGAAGACGAACAATCATCGGCGCCGGTAAAAAAGCAGCCTAAAATACTCTACTATGCCGATCCCATGAACCCTTCCAATAAGTCCGACAAGCCCGGCAAAGCCCCCTGCGGCATAGACCTGGTCCCGATCTATGAAGACGAACAGCCGGGGGCGGGTGACCTGCCTGCCGGGACCGTCAAAATAAGTCCGGAAAAACAGCAGATGATCGGCGTAAAAATTAGCGAAGCTTCTGAAACGGACATGTCCAAGACCATTCGCGCCGTGGGTCTGGCCACATACGATGAAACCAAAGTCGCCCACGTACATACAAAGTTTCCGGGCTGGGTCGATAAGGTTTACGTCGATTTCATCGGAAAGCTGGTCAAGAAAGGTCAGCCTCTGCTAAGCATCTACAGCCCCGACCTCGTATCTACCCAGGAGGAATTGCTGATCGCAAAAAAATCCAAAGACATTCTCAAGAACAGCGAATTCGCAGACATCGGGTCCAGGTCGGAATCACTTTACAGCGCTACTCGCGATCGGTTGAAGTACTGGGACATAAGCGACTCCCAAATCAACCGGATCGAGCGCCTGGGGACCCCACTCAAGTCTCTCACGCTGTATTCGGCCCTGGACGGTTTTGTGGTCGTCCGCAACGTATTTCCCGGCCAGCAGGTCGCCCCCGAAGCGGACCTGTTTGTCATCGCGGACCTTTCCAATATCTGGATCCAGGCCGAAGTATACGAGTATGAAATCCCATCGGTCAGCCTGGGGCAGAAAGCTTCGGTCACTTTCCCATCTTTTCCGGCAAAGACTTTCACAGGTAAGGTTACCTACATATCTCCCGAAATGGACCCAAAGACGCGGACGCTGAAAATCCGGGTGGAGCTGCCCAATCCGGACTTTAAGATCAAGCCGGATATGTACGCCAATGTCGAGCTGAAAACCGATTATGGAAAAAAACTTTCAATTCCTCAGGAGGCGGTGCTGGATTCGGGTGCGAACCAGACGGTTTTCATCGCCAAAGAGGGCGGCTATTTCGAACCGCGTAAAATAACCGCCGGCCCCCGCGTGGATGGCCGCCTGATCGTGCTCGACGGCCTCAAGGCAGGAGAGCGTGTCGTGACCTCAGCAAATTTCCTCATCGACTCGGAGAGCCAGCTCAAGTCCGCCGCCGGCGGTATGGAGAAAAAATGATGAGTGATGAATGATGAATGATGGAAATTAACTGCGGCAGTGGGTGATGTGTTTTTATTCATCATTTCGCATTCCGCATTCATCATTGGAAGAATGGATATGATCAACAGAGTCATCGATTTTTGTGCGAACAACAGGTTCATCGTTTTCCTGTTGGTTGGAGCGGCGGTTGCAGCAGGCGTCTACTCGATGCGGCACATCACGTTGGACGCCATTCCCGACCTCTCGGACACGCAGGTAATTATCTATTCGAAATGGGACCGAAGCCCCGACATCATCGAGGACCAGGTTACCTACCCTCTTATCACGGCCATGCTTGGGCTCCCAAAAGTAAAGGACATTCGCGGCTTTTCCGATTTCGGCTATTCATTCGTATACGTCATTTTCGAAGACGGGACCGACATTTATTGGGCAAGGTCCAGGACTCTGGAATATCTGAATAACATCCTTCCAAAGCTCCCCCGCGAGGTCCAGGTGGAGCTTGCCCGAGATGAGACAGCCATCGGGTGGGTATTTGAGTATGCACTTGTGGACAAGACCGGAAAGCATGATCTTGCGCAACTGCGCTCGATTCAGGACTGGTTTTTGAAATACGAAATCCAGTCTCTGCCGGGTGTTGCCGAAGTGGCCCCAGTCGGGGGATTTGTCCGCCAGTACCAGGTAAACCTCGATCCAAATGCCCTGCTCTCATATAAAATCCCCATAGACAAGGTGATTAACGCGATTCGGGAGAGCAATAACGACGTGGGGGGACGGCTCGTTGAGTTCTCCGAGCGCGAGTACATGGTGCGGGGCCGAGGATATGTAAAATCGTTGAGCGACATTGAAAACGTGGTCGTAGAGACCAATGAGATGACGGGCACGCCCGTTCTGGTCAAGAACCTGGGCAAAGTTGTCCTGGGACCCGATATCCGCCGGGGCGTGGCCGAGCTCGACGGTCAGGGTGAGACGGCAGGCGCAATCGTGGTCATGCGCTACGGCGAAAACGCCTTGAAGGTTATAGACAGGGTCAAGGCCAAGCTGGCCGAGATCGCCCCCAACCTTCCCAAGGGGGTGGAAATCGTTACGACATACGACCGCTCGGACCTCATCCGCCGGTCTATCGAAACCTTGAAACATACTCTCACTGAGGAACTGATAATAGTCAGCCTGGTTATCCTCATCTTTCTATGGCACATTCCCAGTGCGATTATTCCCATTATCACCATTCCGGTTGTGGTCATAATCTCGTTCATCCCGATGTACGAGATGAATCTTACGGCCAACATTATGTCCCTGGGCGGGATCGCGATAGCCGTGGGCGCCATGGTGGACGCCGCCATAGTCGTTGTCGAGCAGACACATAAAAAGCTCGAGCACTGGGGCGCCGAAGGGAGGCCCGGAGATTTCAAAAATGTGGTGATCGGCGCCGTAAAGGAAGTCGGAGGGCCGAGCTTTTTCGCACTGCTGGTTATAGCGGTTTCCTTCATGCCGATTTTTACGCTGGAGGCCCAGGAGGGCAGGCTCTTTAAACCCCTCGCATTTACGAAAAACTTTTGCATGATCATTGCCGCCGTTCTGGCCATCACCCTGGACCCGGCAATTCGGTTGCTCTTCACGCGCATGAAGAACTTTTCGTTTCGCCCGAGGTTTCTGGCGCGCGTGGCGAACGCCGTGCTGGTCGGCAAGATTCACAGCGAGGAAACCCACCCGATAAGCCGCCCGCTGATGAGAATTTATCATCCGGCCGTGGAATTCGTGCTGAGGCACCAGTGGTCCACAATTGCGGCGGCCTTCCTCGTCGTGGCGGTTACGTTCGCCCCCCATATTGGCGTCTTCGAGAAAATCGGCTCGGAGTTCATGCCGCCCCTGGACGAGGGTTCGCTGCTCTACATGCCTACAACGGTACCGGGCATTTCCGTCACCGAAGCTCAACGGGTGCTCCAGGTCCAGGACAAGATCCTGAAATCGTTTCCGGAGGTCGAACGCGTGTTCGGCAAGGCCGGCCGGGCCGAAACGGCCACCGACCCTGCGCCTCTTTCAATGATGGAAACCGTGGTCCTTCTCAAGCCGCAGTCTGAGTGGCCGAAAATTCCGACTTGGTATTCGGGCTGGGCGCCCGAGTGGTTAAAGGACATTCTGCGCAGGGCCTGGCCCGACCACCTGAGCACCGAGGACCTCGTCCACGGTCCGAACGGCATGGATAGGGCCATGCAGATACCGGGGGTCGTAAACGCCTGGACCATGCCTATCAGGGCCAGGGTGGACATGCTTACGACCGGAGTGCGCACTCCTGTCGGAATCAAGATACTGGGTCCCGACCTCGACAAAATCCAGGAAATAGGCCTGCAGATTGAAGCCGCTCTAAAGGGTCTTTCTGCAACTTCCAGCGTCTATGCCGAGCGGACAACCGGAGGCTTTTTCCTCGACCTCGATCTTAAAAGAGAAGAGCTTGCCCGCTACGGTCTCACCGTCGCCCAGGTCGAAAGCACCATCACCTCGGCAATCGGCGGGGAGAACGTTTCGACCACCGTCGAAGGCCGGGAGCGCTATCCTATAAACATCCGCTATTTGCGTGATTATCGAAGCACGATTGACCGGTTGAACAGGACCATGATCGCCACCACGAGCGGCGCACAGATCCCTATGGCCCAGGTAGCCGACCTGAAGCTGGTATCCGGTCCCGGAATGATAAGGGATGAAAACGCAAGGCTCAGCGGATATGTCTATGTGGATATCTCCGGACGGGACGTCGGAGGATACGTTGAGGACGCCAAAAAGGTCGTAAGCTCTCACGTTGCATTGCCGCCGGGATACACGCTCGTATGGAGCGGACAGTATGAAAACATGCTGCGGGTACGGGACAGGCTCCTTGTCGTCGTACCGATCACGATCCTTATCATACTCCTGCTCATCTACTTCAATACCCGGTCGCTGGCGAAGACGCTGATCATTTTCCTTGCAGTCCCCTTTTCGGCCGTCGGGGCAATCTGGTTCATCTATCTGCTAGGCTATAACATGAGCATCGCCGTTTGGGTCGGCCTGATTGCACTCATGGGCGTCGATGCCGAAACAGGGGTGTTCATGCTCCTCTACCTGGACCTCGCCTATAACTCCAGGCGGGACCAGGGGCTTATGAAAACGAAGGAGGACCTGCGCAGCGCCATTGTAGACGGGGCGGTCAAAAGGCTCCGCCCCAAGTTCATGACGGTTGCGGTCATGTTTATGGGCCTGGTTCCTATAATGTGGTCTACGGGGGCCGGCTCCGATGTGATGAAGCGCATCGCGGCCCCGATGATCGGGGGCATTTTCACCTCGTTTATAATGGAATTGCTGGTTTATCCTGCGATCTATGAAGTGTGGCGCTGGCGCTTTCACCTGAAAAAAGGGACGCGCGCTTCAGGGGAAGTCCCGGCTTAGGGATTGTCCGTAATATGAAAACGGCAGGTGCGGGCTTTGCCCGCGATTTGGCTTCAATCCACAAGGGAGAAGAAAATGAGAAAGATTAAATTGATCGTGCTGTTGGGTGTTACATTGGGGCTGCTAACCTGTGGCTGGAACATGCCCGGGATTGCACAGGCTGACCCTCAAACCAAGTGTCCGGTCATGAACGGAAAAATCGATGAAAAAATCTTTGCGGACTATCAGGGCAAGCGTATTTATTTTTGCTGCGCCGGCTGCTTGCAAGAATTCAATAAAGACCCTGAAAAATACCTGAAGAAAATGGAGGCCGAAGGAGTGACCCCGGCGAAGACGCCTTAAGCCGAGGTTCATTCACTATAACAAATACGGATGAGTAGCTTGAAACTGAGGCTTGGCCTATTTCAAGCTTGAGCCTGGCGGCGGCCTTTGTCATTTTGGGTATAGCCTTACTTCATTGCGGATCTTTAGAGATCCGCAACCTGTTCTTCTATTCCCCCTTGCCCTCGGTTTTTTGAATTGCTAAGTTCATAAATTGATCCATCCAAATCGCGTTGGCAGTTTACATCTCCGGAAGAGAGCTATATGACCAAAGCCGGAAAAATATTTGTGTGGGCCGCTTGTGGGGCTGGGACTCTCCTGGTTCTGCTTGCCGCTGCGGCGGTACTGCTTCCGCATGTCCTAGATACCGACGCTCTGGGCCGCAACATTGCAACCGAAATCGAGGCCCGTCATCACCTGCACTCGGAACGAATCAAGATAAGTTTTCTGCCCTTTCCCCGCATGGTCATGCACGGTGTCAAAATGACCATTCCTGGGACGCTTAAGGCATCTGCCGAATCGGTAATACTTCATCCGAAGATACTGCCTCTTTTTGTAGGCAAATTCACACCTGCCAAAATAGAGCTTCTCAATCCGAAGATCACCGTCATACTGCCGGACCAGGCGCCCGAAAGCTCGGCAGAGTCTTCTACTAAGCGGCTTCTAAGCCTCCAAGACAGGATTTCCCAGTTCCAGGCAACACTTCTTGCGGCAATGCCCGGCGCGACTGTAGACGCTCGCAACGGCAGGCTCGATCTCTGCTGCGGACAAAACCGCACCTTCTTTTTCGAAGAGATCGACCTTAAGACTTCCGTCCACGCCCAAAGGGTCGATTTCGAGCTGACGAGCGGCAAATCCGATCTCTGGCAAGCCCTTGAATTCAGCGGCTGGGTTGACCTTGGCACTCTGAAGAGTTCTGCAGAGTTGAAGCTGGCCGGAGGCAATCCAAGGGACCTTATGCGATACCTAAATAAGTCCGCATCCGAAAGGATCGGCGATTCTCGTATAAACCTGACCCTTACCCTTGCTAACAACGGCGCCGGAACCGCCCGGGCGGATTTCACGGCTTCGATCCCGCAGTTTACTCTCAGCGACGGACCCCAGAGCACTGTTATGAGCAACGGCGCTCTGAGCGGCACATTAGCCCTCGACAACGATGGCATCGATTTTTCCATTGCACATCTCCGGTTCGACTCCCCGCGTCTAAACCTCACTGCGCGCTACGCTGAAAGATACTCCGATCAAAGCGTCACGCTGGACATCGACGGGCAGGAGACCGACGTCACCACCGTAAAGAGCATCATGCTCGCCGTGGACAAAGAAAACAAAATCACCCAGCGGATTTTTGAAATCATACGTGAGGGCGAAGTTCCGAGGATCATTTTCAGCGCACGCGCAAACCAGGCTTCCGGTTTGAAAAAACTCGAAAACTTCACCATAGAGGGTTCGATCGTAAAAGGTGTCGTTTTTGCCCCCAAAGCGGACCTGCTCGTCTCCAACGTCAACGGAAACGTGTTGGTTAAGGATGGTATACTGAACGCAACTCACGTATCGGGCCAAACCGCAGGGTCTTCAACCAGCAATGGAGAGCTGAGAATCGGGTTGCCGAAAGACGACTTTCTGTTCCATCTGGATCTTCCAATTACCGCCGATCTCTCCGAGCTGCCCGATGTTCTGAAACGGGTTGTCAAGGACCAGGCATTCACGCAGGAACTCGCGCAAATTGAAGATGTGGCGGGCAAAGCGCAGGGCAGATTAGTCCTTGGCGAAGACATTAGGGCGCTAGACGCCAGAGTGGAGTCCGGCCCTTTCCGGCTCTCCGCCCGGTACGGCCGCCTTCCTGAACCCGTTGATCTGCAAGGCGCCTCTTTCCTGCTGGAGGGCAAGAAGGTCTCTGTGACATCTTTGGCCGCGAAGAGTGGAATCTCGAGTTTGGAGCGGGTGGATCTTAGCTACGAATGGGGTGTGTCAAAAGTTCTGGGGATCAACTCTGAGGGCACGTCCGTCGTTTCCATGGACCTTCTGGGTCAGCCCCTGAGAGCACATGAATACTGGAAAAACTTCCTGGACGCCGCGCCGAAAGGATTGCTGCAAATTAACTCCTTTCGGTTCATTGGCCCGCTTGCTGAACGTTCCAAGTGGGTTTGCAACGCCAGGGGTTCAGTCGAGGACGTTGTTTTTCAAAATAAGCTTTTAGGCGGCCCTCTAACCTTGAAGACAGGCGCTTTCGAGATAGACGGGGACCAGCTCGCCTTCAGGGAGATCAACGCCGCCGTGGCGGACTCATCACTGTCAATTTCAGGAAAAATTACAGGCTTCCTGGATCATCCGCAGAAAGTGGACTTGCAATTGAGCGGCCAACTCGGCCCGGAAGGGAACAAAATTGCCGCTTCGCTCGCTGGTTTCCCGCCCTCACTCAGGGCAGTCTCGAATCTAAACTTGCACAACGCCCGCCTGACCTGGGAAACGGGACCGAAAACCGCTTTCAATGGGGAAATACTGCTTTCAGCCGGGCCCAGTATTACAATCAGCCTTGTTGAAACGCCCACGGAGCTTTCAATTGAAAACCTCATCATAAAAGATGAGGACTCCGACGCCACAATTTCGATGCGCTCAGGGCAGAATCAGTTAGAAATCAACTTCTCCGGAACGCTTAGCAACAAGACGGCCGACCTGCTCCTTGTCAACAACAAGCTGCTTACAGGGCCTATAAAGGGCAAATTCAGCACACATCTCTACCTCGACTCTCCGGAGAAATCGAGCGCTAAGGGAGTGGTCAGTATTTCGGGCTTCCAACCGCCGGTTAACTTCCCTGTGCCTGCGCGGATTGAAAACGCGACGATTGAGGCTGATGGAAACAAACTAAATGTGAAATCGGCCATAATAAGCTGGAACGGAAGCAGGCTGAGCCTTATAGGGAGCGTAACGGTCGCCGGGGACTCTTATGTCGTGGATATGAATGCCTTTGCGGACAGTCTTGACCTGGAGAGCATTCTTAAGTACAGGGCGTGCCCTCCGAAGCATATGGATAACAAATCCCCGAAAAAAGCTTGGGAATCCCCTGTTAAGGGTACTATCCGGGTAAGAAGCGAGCACCTGTCCTATGGAAAAATTAGCTGGGACCCGGCCAACGCCGATGTAGTCCTGAGCCCCGGATCCATCGACGTTCGGCTGAATCAGGCAAATCTTTGCGGGATCTCCACTCCGGGGAGCATCAGGATCACTCCTGAGGGCCTGAATATCTCTTTGAGCTTATCGGCCAAGGACCAGGACCTCGAATCAGCTATAGCATGCCTCTTCAATAAACAGCACATTCTCTCCGGCAGTTACACGCTCACCGGAAATCTTACGGCAAGCGGCTGCGATGACAACCTCGTGGATGCAATCGAAGGCGACGTAGAGCTCAAGGCGAAGGACGGACGCATTTACAGTTTCGATACATTAGGGAAAGTAATTTCGCTGCTCAGCATCTCTGAAATCTACAGGGGCGTGGTCCCGGACCTCATCGGCCAGGGCTGCGGATATAAATCTATAGAAGCTAAAGGAAAAATAAAGAACGGAACGCTCGTCCTGTCCGATTCGGTAGTTAATGGACCGTGCGTCAAGATGGTCTTTCATGGAAAGATCGACCTCTCAAAGCAGAAAGTGGACGTGATTGCCCTTGTCGCCCCGATTCGAACCGTGGAGAGGGTAGTAGACGCAACACCCCTTATGGGGAAAGTACTGGGCGAGGCATTCGTAACTCTGCCGGTCCACATAAGCGGAGACCTGGACGACCCCGCAGTGGTTCTTCTTTCCCCCAGCGCCGTGGGCGAGGAACTTTTCGGAGTGATGAAAAGGGTCTTCAAGCTACCATTGATTATTTTTCAGCCTCTTGTCGAAAATGGAGCGGCTAATAAAACGGATGGATCAAAACAGGGAAATTAGGGGGCCTTAAGAAGCAGGCAGCCCGGTTAAGTTAGAAACGGGGTAAATGGAAAAACACTCCTTCCAAATAATAGGCATGTGCTGCGGCCAGGAAGTGGAGCTGCTCAAATCTGAGGTGGCGCCCATCGTTGGCGGCGATGAGAGGCTTTCTTTCGATCTGCTGCAGAGCCGTATGACGATCAGCGGCAGTATCGACGCAAGCGTTTCTGAAAGCGTCATGGCGGCGGTTGCCAGGACCGGCATGGAAGCGGTGCCCTCCGGGGAGGTCTGCTCCGCAGGAGTATGCGCGGCAAAAGGCGGGAGCGCCTGGGAAAAACATGGAAGATTTATCTCATGTGCATCGAGCGGCCTCTTGCTGATTGCGGCATTTGTTTTTCAAGCGCTCCACCTTGGGAACATCTCCGCCGCACTCGCGGGCCGGAGCGGCGGCCCTCCGGTCTTTTCGGTTGTTCTCTTTGCTTCGGCAATCCTTGCCGGGGGCTGGCTTATTTTTCCAAAAGCCCTCTATGCGGCAAGAAAGCTCAAGCCCGACATGAACCTTCTCATGACCGTGGCAGTCCTCGGGGCAATCGCTTTGGGCGAATGGCTGGAGGCCGCTTCGGTGAGTTTTCTTTTCTCGCTTGCGCTGTTGCTCGAATCATGGAGCCTGGAGAAGGCCAAACGTGAAATAACCGCACTTTTGGACATCACCCCGCCGATGGCCCGCTTTATTTGCCCCGATGATGGGAACATCGCGGAAAAACCCGTGGATGAAATACCGGTCGGCGCTACCGTCGTGGTCAGGCCGGGCGAACGAATCCCGCTTGACGGCGTAATAACACGGGGGACCACATCGGTAAACCAGGCGCCCATAACCGGTGAGTCCGCCTGCATTCCCAAAGGATTGGGCTCCGAGGTGTTTGCCGGAACAATCAACGAAGAGGGGACCATAGAGTTCAGCTCGACCCGGCCAGCATCTGACACCACCTTGTCGAGAATCATTCGCATGGTGGATGAGGGCCGTTCCAGACGCGCTCCCGTCGAGCAGTGGGTGGATAAGTTCGCCAGGGTGTACACTCCTTTTATGATGCTGGTAGCCATTGCCATTGTTGCAGTTCCCCCACTTTTCACAGGCGGGGGCTGGGCAAAGTGGTTCTACGAGGGCTTGGTCGTTCTGGTTATCGCCTGTCCGTGTGCTCTTGTAATATCTACTCCCGTGACAATTGTGGCAGGACTCGGTTCAGCGGCGCGAAACGGCGTCCTCGTGAAAGGAGGCGCCTATCTTGAGGCTCCTGCGCGGCTCAAAGCGATTGCTTTCGATAAAACGGGGACCATTACCTTCGGAGAGCCCGCTGTAAAGCAGGTCATTCCGGTTGGCGACCACACCGAGACCGGCCTTCTTGCAAACGCAGCCGCCCTTGAAGCGCACAGCACGCACCCATTCGCGCGGGCTATTATCCGGCATGTGGAATCAAGAGGCATTCACGCCGCCGTTGCCGACAACTTCACAATTTTGCCGGGCCAGGGGGCTGAAGCGTCAATCGGGGGAAAAGCCTTCTGGATTGGAAGCTACAGGATGCTCGAAAGATGGCGGCGGGAAAGTCCGGTTTTTCATGACGCGATCAACAGGATCGAGGAGGCAGGCAATTCGCTCATGGTGATGTGGTGCGATGATCACGTCTGCGGACTGGTAAGCGTCGCCGACCAGGTGCGCCCGGAAGCAAGCCGGGCGGTTTCAGGCCTCAAAGCTCTCGGTCTGGAAAAAGTCGTAATGATCAGCGGCGACAATCACAAAACCGTCGAACTTATAGCCAAAGCGGTTGGAATCGATGAATTCCACTCTGAATTGCTCCCCGAAGATAAGGTTCGGCTTGTCTCCGAACTCAGGACAAGATTTGGCGCAATTGCGATGGTCGGAGACGGAATCAACGATGCTCCGGCATTGGCCGCCGCAACCATAGGGATCGCCATGGGGGCCATGGGCTCGGATGCTGCGATTGAAACCGCCGACATAGCGCTGATGTCCGACGACCTGTCCAAAATACCCTGGCTGATTCGCCACTCCAGAAAAACGATGGCCGTGATCAGGCAGAACGTGTTTTTCGCCCTGCTGGTGAAGGCCCTCTTCATCTGCATGGCGGCCGCCGGTGTCGCGACCCTGTGGGAGGCGATTGCCGCCGATATGGGGGCTTCGCTGATTGTTATCTTCAATGGGCTGCGCATGCTGAGCATTACGGGGACAGGCAGTGACAACAAATACCCCGCCCTCTGCCGCTCCGAGTTGGCCTGCTGCACTAACCCCAGGCTATGAAGCAGTATGTGCTTCTTTCTGAATTCATCCTAATCGCGATAAGCAATCCAACCTTTCGATAAGGTCTCTGAAATCCTCGGACAGAGGAGCATTGGCCGAAACAGTGGCGCCGGTGACCGGGTGGATGAATTCGAGCCGGACCGCGTGCAGCATCTGGCGTTGGGTCCCAAACAGCAGATCTCGCACCGGGGCCGATTTGACGTTTCTCGCCCGCCTCCTGTCCCCCCCATAAGTCTCGTCGCCGACGACCGGATGTCCGATATGGCTAAGATGTACCCTGATTTGATGTGTCCTGCCCGTTTCAATCTGTACCCTCAGCAGCGCGGTTTCCCCCCAGTCCTTCTCCACCCGCCATCGTGACAGGGCCTCGCGGCCCCTGTTCTGAAGAACCGCTATTTTTTTCCTGTGTGTTGGATCTCTGCCAAGCAGCGACGAAATCTCTCCCTCAGCTTTAGCCGGACTACCGTAAACCAGGGCCAGATATTCCTTCCTGACCCCCCTGTCCTTGAACTGCCTTACCAGGTTCAAATATGCACGCTCGCTTTTTGCGATGACGAGCGCCCCGGAGGTATCCTTGTCCAAGCGGTGAACGATTCCGGGCCGAAGCGGGGAACCCTGAACGGCCAGTCGCGCACAATGGGCGAGCAGTCCATGCACGAGCGTTCCTTCGCGGTGGCCTGCCCCTGGATGGACCACAAGGCCCGGCGCCTTGTTCACGATGAGCAGGTCCTCGTCTTCGAAAAGAATGTCGAGAAGCATCGGCTCGGGCTTGAGGGCCTCATCTGCCTTCTGTCCCGGGACCTTCGCCATGATGAGGTCGCCCGCCCGGGTCTCGTAGCTCGGCTTTACGGGATTGCCATTCACCAGGATCAGATCTTCTTTGATCAGCTTCTTGAAATGGCTGCGTGAAAGGTCCGGAATCACCCTGCTCAAAAACAGGTCGATCCGTTGTCCGCCTTGTTCGTTTGTGACCACGAAAGAATATTCGCCGTTTGAATTTGCAGTCTCTATCAATGGAGTCAGCCGTCCTTTGAAAGATATTTTACTTGAAATACTTGATAAAATATAGATCTGGGCAGATTGTTAAAAAAATCTCTTGACTCTGAAAGCCGATTTCATTAGATTCAGGTCAAGTGACCAAACTTGTGCATCTTGAGGCGCATTGTGACATGGACCCGGTCTTTGTCGTTAATGCCTCAGTTACAAAATCGCTCTTTGAAAAAGCTGGCGGCGATGGGCTAGGTGTGAAATTTAGCGCAACTTGTCCATCTCGTGCCTGTCAAAAACATGGCTTCGCGGTTTTAAGACGTTTTCAACCGTACAGGCTGATAAGACCCTGTGCTCGTTGTCGCTGTGACATCTCTTGTTGTTGGTCGGTTGCTCTTGTTTCTTACTCGCTTTTGGCTCGGTAAATGGAGGAAAACGCTATGGCTGAAGCCAGTCCACAAAAGGATGCCGATGACGGGAGAGATCCCCGTTACAAAGGCATCGACCGTGTTTTAAAAAGACTGCAATTCAAACAAGACGCTCTGATAGAAGTGCTGACTACGGCTCAGGAGGGCTTCGGTTACCTGCCTGAAGAGGTGATGATCTACGTCGCCAGACAGCTCAAGCTGCCGTTCAGTTGGGTCTACGGAGTGGCCACCTTCTATCATTTCTTTTCACTCAAACCTCAGGGAAAACACAACGCTATAGTATGTCTCGGAACGGCCTGCTATGTCGGGCGAGCAAGCGACATAGTTGAAGCGGTTTCCAAAGAGTACAGCCTTGAGCCGGGCCAGACAACGCCAGACGGCGAGCTGACCCTGACCACGACCCGTTGTCTTGGGTGTTGCGGCCTTGCGCCGGTAGTCGTATTCGAAAACCAGGTCCTCGGAAAGGAAACCCCTGAAACCACAGTGCAAAAGGTAAGACAGGTTCTTGCCGGCGGAAGCATAGGGATGGTCTTCGAGCCCGAAGCGGCAGAGGAGTTAACTGCCAGAGCCTAATCGTTGCAGAACCGGTTACAGTCTGAATGTCGCTCATCTTTAAAACTTGAGCGCAGTGAATCGTTCAGAACTCAAGGAGAATACAGCGTTATGAACCGAGTGGAACTCTTGGAAATGGCCCAGAATGAACTGGACCGCCAAAAGCAATTCCGTTGCCGGCTGCTCGTCTGTGCCAGTACTCCCTGTATTTCTTCCGGAGCCCTGGCAGTTGAGGACGCATTGAAGAAAGCCGTGGAGGCCGAGGGACTTGCGACCGAGATCGAAACGGTCGGCACCGGCTGTCTTGGCCCGTGCAGCCGCGGCCCTTTGGTGACAGTTCAGTTCGAGGGAAAACCGGACGTCATATACGAAGGGGTAACCAGCGAGCTTGCTAAGCTGATAATCGCGAAGCACCTCAAAGGCGCATCGGTCCCCGAACTCGATGCCAAGGAGATCGCTCGCGAGTGGCCCTTTTTTGCCAAACAGAAAAAACTTGTCCTGGCCGAAAGCGGCACGATAGACCCGGAGAAGATCGAGAGCTACATAGCCCGGGGCGGCTACACCGCTATCGGACAGGCCCTGCGGGAAATGACCGCCGAGTCAGTCTGCTCCACAATGGTCAAGAGCGGTCTTCGCGGACGAGGAGGTGCGGGTTTTCCCACCGGCCTCAAATGGGACATGGTCCGAAAAGCGCCCGGTGAGCGCAAGTATGTTGTTGCAAACGGCGACGAGGGCGACCCGGGGGCTTATATGGACCGCACCCTGATGGAATCCGATCCCCACCGCGTACTCGAAGGAATGGCCATAGCGGGTTTCGCGGTAGGCGCCGACCAGGGTTATATCTATGTACGCGGCGAATATCCTCTGGCGGCAAAACGTTTAGAGAAGGCCATCCGGCAGGCGGAGCGCAAGGGCCTTCTGGGCTCCCGCATACTGGACAGCAACTTCAATTTCCGAATCGATATCCGCATGGGCGCAGGCGCATTCGTGTGCGGAGAGGAAACAGCGCTCATGCAGTCGATCATGGGACGCCGCGGGCAGCCGGTACCACGCCCGCCATATCCGGCAAACCGGGGTTTGTGGGGCGGCCCGACCCTGATCAACAACGTGGAGACCTTTGGAAACATTACGTGCATCATTCTCAAGGGCGCTGAATACTACGCTTCGTTTGGCACCGACAAGACCAAGGGCGCAAAGATTTTTGCTCTCGCCGGTAAAGTCAAAAACACCGGCCTCATTGAAGTTCCCATCGGGATCACTTTGCGCGAAATAGTCTTTGACATAGGCGGTGGCATCCCAGACGGGCGTCCGTTCAAAGCCGCACAGACCGGGGGCCCTTCGGGCGGATGTATCCCGGCTGAATATCTCGATACGCCTATCGACTATGAAACCCTTCAGAAACTCGGCTCAATTATGGGTTCGGGCGGTCTGATCGTAATGGACGACCGGAGCTGTATGCCTGACGTGGCCAAGTTCTTCATGGAATTCTGCATGGATGAGAGCTGCGGTAAGTGCGGCCCGTGCCGGGGTGGAACGGTGCAGATGCACCGGATGCTCGTCAAGATTACAAACGGAAGCGCGACGATGGAAGACCTGACTAAGCTCGAGGAACTCTGCCTGATGGTGAAGGAGACCAGCCTCTGCGGACTTGGAAATACCTGTCCAAATCCCATCTACAGCACGCTCCGCTATTTCAGGGACGAATACGAATCGCACATTAAAGACCATTACTGCCCGGCGGGAGTCTGCCAGTTTACGGAGAAGCCGCTCAGAATCGCTGTGGCATGATGATCCTACAAGCATGAATCTCCAATGGAGGCGCCAATATGTCAGTTGTCACATTCACGATTAACGATAAACTTGTAAGCGCCCCGGCAAACACCACGCTTCTTAGTGCGATACAGGAACAGGGGATAGAGATGCCCACCCTCTGCCATCTCAAGGGGCTGAGCGAGCGTGGCGGGTGTCGCCTGTGCATCGTGGAGATGGAAGGAAGCCCAAGGTTGTTTGCCTCCTGCGTGACTCCCGTTGCCGAGGGCATGGTGGTTCGCACCCAAACCGACAGGGTGGTCAAATACCGGCAGATGATGATCGAACTGCTTCTGGCCGAACGCAATCACGTTTGCGCTGTGTGCGTCCAGAACGGCCACTGCGAACTGCAAACCCTGGCTGCAAAGCTCGGTGTCACAAGCGTTCGCTACGATTACATTTGTCCGGATTTGCCAATGGACGCCAGCCACGAACGCTACGTCCTGGACCATAACCGCTGTATTCTGTGCGCACGGTGCAACCGGGTATGCGACGAAGTGGAAGGCGCGCACACGCTTGATATGGGCGGACGCGGCATCCAGTCAAAAGTCATCGCGGGTATGAATCAACCTTGGGGGACCAGCCGGAGCTGCACTGGTTGCGGCAAATGCGTCCAGGTCTGCCCGACCGGCGCTCTTTTCAAGAAGGGCTCGAGCGCGGCGGAGATGGTTAAGCAACACGACTTTCTGACCTGGATACTGGATGGTCGTGAAAAGAAGATCTATCACTGGTCCTGATAAGAGGAGAGGCCTAGCATGGCAACATCGACAAACACCAAAGCTCGGCTGGCTACCGCGTGGTTAGGCGGATGCGCCGGCTGCCATATGAGTCTATTGGACCTGGATGAACGGATCGTGGATGTCCTCGGCCTGGTGGACCTGGTCTATAGCCCGGTCGCCGACATAAAAAAGTTTCCCGACGGTGTCGACGTGACGCTGGTCGAGGGATCTTGCTGCAATTCCGAGAACGTGCACCTGGCCCGTGAAATCAGGGAGAGAAGTAAACTGGTTGTTGCCTTCGGTGACTGCGCGATTACGGGAAATGTACCGGGCATGCGCAATCGGCTGAAGCTCCAAAACATACTGGACGCGGTCTATGAAGGCCCCGGACTGGCCCCGCCCTCTCAGGGCGATTTGCCGATCCTTCTGCCCAAAGTGGTGCCGCTCAACCAGGTGATCCCGGTCGATATTTACCTGCCCGGCTGCCCACCGAGTCCCGATAGAATTTGGGCTGCCGTTACTGCCATACTTAAGGGTGAACCGGTTGAGCTGCCCGTTGAAATGCGTTCCTTCGGTTAGCTCCTTTTTGATTGGGGGACGATGATTTTGTCATACGTCCCGGCGGAAAATCGAATACATAGAGAAGGACGACTATGGCACAAACTATAACAATAGAGCCTATCACTCGAATTGAGGGCCACGGAAAGGTAACGATTCAACTGGATGACGCAGGGCTTGTATCCGACGCGAAGTTCCATGTGGTCGAGTTCCGCGGCTTCGAAGAGTTTTGTGTGGGGCGCACTTTCCCGGAAATGCCGGGCATCACCATGCGAATCTGCGGTATTTGCCCGATCAGTCATATGCTGGCATCCGCAAAAGCCTGCGACGGCATTCTGGGCGCCAGGATCCCTCCGGCGGCAAATAAGCTGCGCCGTTTGATCAATCACGCCCAATACACCCAGAGTCACGCGCTCAGCTTCTTCCATTTGAGCGCGCCCGACCTGCTGCTCGGAATGGAGAGCGACCCGGCCACCCGAAACGTAGTCGGACTGATCCAGAAGTTCCCGGCCCTTGCGGTAAAAGGGGTGAGGCTTCGAGCATTCGGTCAGAATATCATCCGGATGCTTGGCGACAAGTCCGTCCATCCGCCTTGGGCAGTTCCGGGTGGAGTGCGCGAATCGCTTTCCCAGGAACATCTGGAGACGATCAGGCAGGGGCTGCCTGAAGCGTTCGAGACGGCCGAAACTGCAGTTAACCTGCTCAAGGACAACCTGGACAACTTTAAAGACGAGATCAGGACCTACGGAGATTTCCCCAGCCTCTTCATTGGCCTGGTTACGCCCGAAGGTGGTCTTGAGCACTACGACGGGTTGCTCAGGGTTATGGATGCCGATGGCAGGATTATCGAACCGGGCTTGCCCACTGACAGGTACCGGGAGATAATCGCCGAGGCCATCGAACCCTGGAGCTACATGAAGTTCCCTTATTATAAACCGGCCGGAAATGGAAACGGCGACGGCCTCTATCGAGTCGGGCCGCTTGCGCGGATCAACATCTGCGACTTTGCCGGCACTCCTCGAGCCGACCGGGAGATCCGGCAGTTCCGAAGGCTCAACCACGGCAAGCCCGTGCTGGGCAGTTTTTATACCCACTATGCACGCCTGATCGAGCTGCTGTTCTCGCTCGAAAAGATCGAAGAGCTGATCGAAGACCCACAGCTTTTCGATCCGCATATTCGGGCCATCGCGGGGGCAAACGAACCCATGGGCATCGGAATCATGGAAGCCCCGCGCGGGACCCTGATTCACGAGTACCATGTGGATGACAACGGCATAATGATCAAGGCCAATCTGATCGTGGCCACCGGCAACAACAACCGGGCTATCAATAAGACCGTTCAGCAGATCGCCCAGGCGTATATGACCGGCAAGACCAAGATCACCGAAGGCATGATGAACCGTGTCGAGCACGGGATCAGGATCTACGATCCATGCCTGAGCTGTGCGACACATGCGGTCGGCCAGATGCCGCTCCACTTCCAGGTGTTTGATCACACGGGGTGCATGGTCGAAGAGAAGATAAGGAATTAGGACCTTGTTTTGAAGCAATTGGCGGTTACCCATTTGCCGCCCATTGCTCTTAAGCTGATACGATCGGCCCGATTCGCTCATTGAGGCGAATCAGCGGTCTATCGACGGGGTGGGCGGGGGTAAAGCCCTGCCCTGCCCCTTTATCGGCTCGACATTCATAGCGCGGGACCACTGGTTCCCTCGGCCGAAAACCTCACTTTGCCGATAACACAAAACATGGTGCTTATTCTAGCCTATGGAAACAGCCTGCGCCGCGATGACGGCGCGGGCTTTGTTTTGGGTGACGTCGTCGAGCGGATGCTTTCCGAGGCGGGATTACAGGTCAAGCGGATTGACTCCCACCAGCTTGAACCCGAACTTGCTCTCGACATCAGCGGCGAGAAAATCTCCTCTGTCTTATTCATAGACGCGCGTGCGCTCCCTGAAGCACCGGGCGGCGATAACCTGCGCGTTCAGTTCAACCGGGTCGCTTCTGCCCAAAACGCATCCCCCAGCATGGGTCACCATCTCACCCCTCAAACCCTTCTCGCCTACTCCCTGTTCCTCTTCAAAAAGGAGCCCCCAGCCTGGCTGGTTACCGTTCCCGGAACAGATTTCGATCATGGAGAAGGGTTGAGCGAGACCGCCCGCACGGCTATCAATTCGGCGCCGGAAATCCTGACTGAGTTGATTCGCCTTCTTCCTTCGTATGATAGACTTGTATAATATCTCGTATGATATCGGCTGAGTAAAATATCCGTTCCAATTAGTCTCAAATTACATCACAATTACTCAATCCATGTCCGTTTGATCGAAAAGAATGGAGGAATGGAAATGGCCCTTATGACAGGTGAACAGTACGAAGAGAGTTTACGCAAATTGAATATGAAGGTCTACTTACTCGGTGAGATCGTGAAGAACCCGGTCGATCATCCGATCATCCGGCCTTCGATGAACTCTGTGAAACTCACATATTCTCTTGCCCAGGCCCCTGAGCATGAAGACCTCATGACCGCAACTTCCCATCTGAGCGGCAGCAAAATCAATCGGTTCTGCCACCTGCACAGGAGCACCGGCGATCTGGTCAGGAAGGTGAAAATGCAGCGCCTTCTGGGGCAGAAGTCAGGAGCGTGCTTCCAGAGGTGTGTCGGAATGGACGCGATCAACGCCGTGGACAGTGTCACCTTCGAGATGGATCGCAAGCTGGGCACGAAATACCATGAGCGGTTCAATAAGTTCCTCCTGATGATGCAGGAAGAAGACCTGACGGTGGACGGCGCCATGACCGACCCCAAGGGCGATCGCGGACTGCCTCCCCACAAACAGGCAGATCCCGATCTATTCGTGCGCATTGCGGAGAGGAAAAAGGACGGCATTGTCGTCCGAGGTGCAAAAGCGCACCAGACCGGGGCGATCAACTCGCACTGGATTCTGGTGATGCCCACAATGACCATGGCCAAAGAGGACGCCGATTACGCTGTCTCCTTCGTTGCTCCGGCCGATACGGATGGCATCTCCTACATTTACGGCCGCCAGTCCTGCGATACCCGCAAATTGGAGGACAGCCCGATAGATGTAGGCAACAGGCAGTACGGGGGACATGAAGCACTGATGGTTTTCGACGACGTATTCGTCCCGTGGGAAAATGTTTTGATGGCTGGAGAGTATGAGTTCAGCGGCCCCCTTGTCGAGCGTTTCGCAGGGTACCACCGCCAGAGCTACGGCGGCTGCAAGGTCGGCGTGGGTGACGTGCTGATCGGCGCAGCGGCTCTGGCCGCCGACTATAACGGAGCCATGAAGGCCTCCCATATCAAAGACAAGCTCATCGAAATGATGCACCTCAATGAAACTCTTTATGCCTGCGGCATAGCCTGTTCGGCGGAAGGCAGCAGGACGGCCTCCGGAAACTACCTGATTAACATGTTGCTGGCAAACGTCTGCAAACAGAACGTCACCCGTTATCCGTATGAAATTGCGCGCCTGGCCGAGGATATCGCCGGCAGACTCATGGTGACCATGGCATCCGAGAAAGACCTCAGGCATCCGGAAATCGGCAAGATAGTCGAGAAGTATTTCCGTGGGGTGGCGTCGGTCCCGACCGAACACAGGATGCGAATCCTGAGGCTCATCGAGAACATCACGCTGGGGACTGCGGCCGTTGGCTACCGGACGGAATCGATGCATGGGGCCGGTTCACCTCAAGCCCAGAGGATCATGATCTCCCGCCAGGGCAATCTCGAGCACAAAAAGAATCTGGCAAAAGAACTGGCCGGGATCAAGGCATAATTGGCTTGTGTGGGTTGATGAAAAGATTAATGAATCCTTTGAGGGGAGGAATCCTCATGAAGTGGCATGATCACTACGATCAGCATTTGACAACCGCTTCTGAAGCGGTAAAAGCAATCAAATCCGGTGACCGGGTGGTGACAGCTCACGCCTGCGGCGAACCGAAGTCTCTGGTTGAGGCCATGGTAAACCGGGCGGATCAACTCGAGAGGGTCGAAATTGTCCATATGGTAGCCATGGGAAGCGCGCGCTACTGCCTGCCGGAATATGCCCGGGCATTCCGGCACAACTCTCTATTTGTAGGGGCCACGACCCGCAAGGCAGTCAATGACGGGCGCGGCGACTACACCCCCTGCTTTTTCAGCGAAATTCCGAGGCTGTTCAGGGATAAAATACTCCCTGTGGACGTGGCGCTCATAACTGTTTCACCCCCTGACAAACTCGGTTTCTTTTGCCAGGGCATTTCGGTGGATTACACCAGGCAGGCGGCTTTAAGCGCCAAAACAGTGATAGCCGCAGTCAATCCCCAAATGCCGAGGGTGGGCGGGGATTCCTGCCTGCATGCCACAGACATCGATTACTTTGTCCCCACAGGGGAACCTCTCATCGAACTTCCCCCCCCCAAGCTCGGGGAAATCGAGAAAGCGATCGGCGGCCATGTGGCAAGCCTGATAAAGGACGGAGATTGCCTGCAACTTGGCATAGGCGCCCTTCCGGACGCAGTCTTGAGCTACCTCGGAGAAAAGAATGATCTTGGCATCCACTCCGAGATGATTTCGGATGGCGCCATGAACCTGGTCAATTCGGGAGTCATCACCTGCCGCAAGAAGACTTTTCTGCCCGGAAAGATTGTAATTACTTTTGCCATGGGGACTGCTGCTTTTTACGAGTGGCTAAACGACAACACCATGATCGAAGCCTACCCGGTGGATTTCGTGAACGATCCGTTCAGAATTGCCCAAAATGACAACATGGTTTCGATCAACTCGGCACTGGCCGTGGATTCAATGGGGCAGATAGCCGCAACTGCCCTTGGTCCGATGCAGTATAGCGGGGTCGGCGGCCAGGTGGACTTTGTGCGAGGCTGTTCCCGCTCGAAGGGAGGCAGGAGCATCATCGCTCTGCCGTCTACGGCGGCCAAAGGGACTCAATCGCGGATAGTTTCCTGCTTGCAGCCCGGCTCGGCGGTCACCACCTCCCGTTACGACGTCGATTATGTGGCAACCGAATATGGAATCACCAAGCTGAAGGGCAAAACTCTCAGGCAGAGGTGCGAAGCCCTGATCGGGATCGCGCATCCGGATTTCAGGGACCAACTGCGCTTTGACTGCACGAAGCTAAATGGCGGCGGGTGTTGTCAATGAAAAGACTCGGCTCCCGAAGGAGGGAAGGACAATGCGCGCTAACTATACCGCCTGGACAGGTTTATTCATTATTGCAGTCCTGGTCACGCTGGCCGCAAAGTATTTTGCATACTTTCCCGGAGACGTGGCAGTTGAAAGGTGGGTGCAATCCCTGGTCACACAAAATGTGAATTGGGCCCAAGCAGTGTCGCGGACAGCCGAGTTCCCGTGGATTCTCGTTGTACTGGCGTTCATCGTCGCCATCTCCTGGGGTATGGCGGGATGGCGTGCCGCCCTTGTTTCCATTCTCAGCTTTGTGGGGATGTGGGCCCTGGGCAATTGGCTGGGGCCGTTCATTGGCCGGCCGAGGCCCACAGCGGAACTGGTCCGCGTGGTTCGTCACCTTGCGGGTTATAGCTTTCCTTCCCTGTTTGCCCTGAGGTATGCCGCTACCTTTGGCTTTCTGGCAGAACTGGCTGCGGTGAAGAGTTCCGGTGTGCTGCGAACCGCCCTGATCGTTGTGTGCGGCGCTTTCCTGGTTCTCGGCTTCGTTGCAAGGGTCGCGCTGGCGGCTCACTGGCCAAGCGACGTCATCATCTCTTATTATCTCGGATTGCTCTGGGCGGCTTTACTCATTCGGTTTGCGCCTATGGTTTAATCAACAAATGGATGACGAACACCAAGATCAGGCCCTTAGAGGCGACAAGATAAGTTTGAGCAGGTTGGCCCTTTTCTTCCTCCGTCTTGGAACGACGGCTTTTGGTGGACCTGCGGCTCACATTGCCATTATGGAAGACGAGGTGGTCCGGCGCCGGCGATGGGTCTCCAGGGATAAATTCCTCGACCTGCTGGGCGCAGCCAACCTGATTCCCGGTCCCAGTTCAACAGAAATGGCGATCTTCATAGGCTACTTGTGTGAAGGCTGGATGGGGCTCCTTTTGTCCGGCGTTTGCTTTATCGTTCCGGCGATGCTCATGGTCCTGGCTCTTGCCTGGGCTTACGTTCGGTACGGGGACCTTCCCCAGATTGGCTGGCTGCTTTACGGAATCAAGCCGGTGGTAATCGCCGTCGTTTTGCAGGCCCTTTTAGGCTTAGGGCGCACTGCGGTAAAAAATAAATTCCTGGCGGCAGTGGCCGCCGTTGACATTATACTGGGTTCTCTGGGGGTCAACCCGCTCGTCCTGCTCTTTGGGACCGGGTTGATCGTGGGATTGCGGCAGGGATTCATCCAGGATTGGCGGAGACACCGGATATCAATGCTGATTATGTTTCTTTCGGCCTGCTGCTTTCCGGTGGGCGCTTACTTCGCCTCAACTTCTCATTCTGTGGGCAAAATCGAGTTCGGTTTGTTGCCGCTCTTCGTGTTCTTCCTCAAAATCGGCTCGGTGGTATTCGGGAGCGGCTATGTGCTGCTGGCCTTCCTGCACGCCGATCTTGTCAACCGTTGGCATTGGCTGACCACAACACAGCTTTTGGACGCCATTGCCATAGGGCAGGTGACCCCCGGCCCGGTCTTCACCACGGCGACCTTCATCGGTTATCTGCTTGCCGGCCTGCCGGGCGCATTAATCGCCACGGCCGGAATCTTTCTCCCTTCATTTATCCTCGTGGCAATCGGCAGCCAGGTCGTGCCGTTTCTGCGCAGATCGGCAATTGCAGGAGCATTTCTGGACGGCGTCATCGTGGCCTCTCTGGCCCTTATGGCCGTGGTCGCCTGGAGCCTGGGCCGAGGCGCGGTCATTGATCTGCCCACCTCTCTTCTGGCATCGGGAAGCGCTATTCTGCTGATTCGCTTCCGCTTGAACTCTTTGTGGCTTGTGCTTGGCGGGGCGCTTATCGGGCTTCTGGTTTGTGCGACAATACCGAGTTGAGTTCAAGTGACATTCTTCAAAAGCGTGGGGAGTTGCACCCCCCACACCCCCTCGCCGCTACGCGGCTCACAATCTCGACGCTCCGCGAGGCGGGCCCCCGCGCATGCGGTGGCTTGCCGCCGACAGCGCCGAGCGATCGGCCGCGCGCGCGTAGCGCGCGCGGCCGAAATCCTGCGGGGGTGCGGGGGGCCTGGCTCCCCGCTCTTTTGACCTTTCGCACTTTGCATAATCCTGCCTTTGGCTTTATCGTGCCGCTTCTCGTTCGGCCTCGTCTATAAGCATCTCTATGATTCTCATACCCCGGTCCCAGAACCCTGCATCGGCCAAATCGACTCCAAAAGGCCGAAGCAGCTCTTCGGGCCTGGCTTTCCCGCCTGATCCCAGAAACGCCAGGTATTTTGGGACAAAATCCGGCCCATCCCGCAGGTACTGTTCGTAGAGGGCCATCACCAGCAGTTCGCCGAATGCGTATGCGTATACATATCCGGGGGAGTGGACGAAGTGAGGAATATAGGACCACCAGGTTCCATAGTGGTCGAGCAGCCGCACCGAGTCGCCGAACATTGCCGTTTGTGTTTCGAACCACGCAGAGGAAATGAAATCGGGGTCCAGCTCCCCACGCGTCCGTCTGGCGTTGTGTACGGCTTCTTCGAAACGGTTCATGGCCACCTGCCGAAAAACGGTGGCGAAGGTATCCTCTATTTTTGAGCAGAGCAGTCCCAAGCGCTCAGCCGGTGAAGCCGTCCTTTTCAGGACGCTGCGGAAGACGAGCATTTCTCCGAAAACCGATGCGCTTTCGGCGGTCGTAAGAGGCGTATCGGAGTTAAAAAGCCCCTGCCCTCGCGCCAGATACTGGTGGATGCCGTGACCGAGTTCATGGGCAAGGATCCTTACGTCCCGGAGGCTGCCGGTAAAATTGAGAAAAATGTAAGGATGCGCTGAAGGGACCACAGGGTGCGCAAAAGCCCCGCTGCGTTTTCCTGGCAGGACCGGAGCGTGTATCCACCCCTGCTTAAAGAACCGCAGGGCGATCTTCTCCATTTCGGCGGAAAAATCCCCATAGGAACTGAGCACGATCTCTTTTGCCTCATCCCATGACGTCTTGACCTCAGCCCCGACCTGAACGGGGGCATAGCGGTCGTAGTCGAAAAGCTCGTCATAGCCGAGAAGCTTTCGCTTGAGGCGGTAATAGCGTTGGACCAGGTCGTACCTGGAGCAGACCGCGTTTACAAGGGCGCCGACCATGGCGTCGTCCGCCTCGTTGCTAAGATTCCGGGAACTTAGCCAGTTGGGGTATCGGCGCAGCCGGTCATCTATAGACTTATCGAGCAGGACCGTATTGAAAATGTGCGTCAGCGAGGGAAGGATCGACTGGAGTCCGTCGCTAAGCTCGGTTGCGGCGAGTTTGCGGACCTCGCGGTCGGGGCTGTAGATGTCGCTTAACAGTTCCGATTCCGTCCTCTTTTTCTCCCCAAACTTCAACTGGCTTAGCATCTTGTCGAAAAGCGCCCCCCAGGCCGATGCCCCGGCGGGTTCCTTTTCGGCCAGGATGCGCTCCTCCGGTTCGCTTAGAAGGTGCGGCTTATAGCGCCTGAGGGATATGAGGTAATGATGGTATTTCGACAATAGGGGATCGGATGCGAGTTCTTCGGCCCGGCTGTCTTCCAGTTTGCTCCATTCGAGCTCGAAAAACAGGGTGTCCCGGCGGATTTCGCTGTAAAGTTCTTTCCGCGATTGAAATAGCGCGCTTGCTGCCGCGTTTGATGTCTGGGTCGAAAAATTAAGATATGCGTATGCCAGAAGTTTTTGGGCCCGCTGGTTTATTTCTTCCAGTCTCACAACGCCCTCGAGCAGATTCTCCGGCGAAAGCCCTGCCACCTTCCCCCTGTAGGAAGAAAAAGACAAAACCTGCTCCCGGACCCACTTTGTATCGGTTTCGATATGCGGATCGGATGGCCCCGAGTAAAGATCGCCCAGGTCCCAGATGATGTTTTCTGCTATTGTGTTTTCCACTGGCGGCTCCGTGATTTTACAAAAATTTTGGCGTGCGGACTCCCCTGGCAAGGATAAGACTTTCGGTGTGAGTTTTCACGCGGAATTCCGGCAAGTCCACAGGCTGAGAACCACGCACAAAATCTCTCACCCCTTGCGATCCTAAAGAATTTACTCGGGCATTCAAATATCGCGTGCACCCGAATTTACCCGTGAATCATCCCGAAGATATATAATTCCGTCTTGCATTATCGTTTATCTGTGTATATACTTTAGCATATTTTCTATACACCCATAGGAGGATGCCATGGGGCTAAGTATCAGAAATCCACGAGCCGAAAAGCTTGCCCGCCAGGTTGCAGCCGAAAGCAGAGAAAGCCTTACCCAGGCGATCATCCATGCACTGGAGGAGCGGCTGGAACGCCTCAAAGGACGCCGAACGGCTACAGATGTGGCTGAGGAGATCATGAAGATATCCCTTCGCTGCAGGACGTTGCCGGAAAAGGATAGGCGCAGCCCGGATCAGATCATGGGCTATGATGACAGGGGGCTCCCACAATAATGGTCATTGACACTTCTGCCGTGGTCGCGATTCTTTTGGGAGAGCCCGAAGCGGAATCATTTGCGCTTGCAATAGCCGGCGATCCCAAGAGACTCATCAGTGCATTTACAGCCCTGGAGGCCGGGGTTGTCATGGAGGCGAAGAAGGGCGAGTCCGCTGGACGTGAGTTGGACCTTCTCCTTCATCAGGCAAAGATAGAAATTGTGCCGCTAACCGCCGAACAATTCGAAATTGCTCGGTCTGCCTGGAGAAAGTACGGAAAGGGACGCCATTCCGCGGGGCTGAATATCGGCGACTGCTGTTCTTATGCCCTTGCAAAATGTGCCGGCGAATCGCTTCTATTCAAGGGCGAGGATTTCTCTCAGACGGACGTCAAAGCGGCATACTGAAGCCACCAACCAGCCAAAATCCTTCTTCAGCCCTTCGGTGTTGACAGACTGTGCTAAACCGCTTTTTGCTCTTCTCGATTTAAAGGACAAATTATGGATCCATGGAATGTGATTCAATGGAGGCTTAGAGTGCCGATTTAAACCGTGCAAATTGACCTTCTAAGACCGCAAATCGCCCCTTTTTGCATTCTTTTGACCGTTAATTTAGGTACTTGCTTTTGCCCGACCCCATGCATAGACATCATCGCTGCGGAGCTAACCTATCGAATAGGCGCGATTTTTTATGATTTTTTGAACATATGAAACCGTGCGCAACTGCATGCTACATACAAAACAATAACTATTAATAAATATTTTTATTGACAAAATATTGTTAATAATAGATATAAAAGCAACACCATGCAACAAAGTCGAAAGGGGCTTTCGTTTGTCCGCCATGCGAAAGCGGGATGGTTCATGGACAATTTTTTTGAAACGGTAGACAGCAAGAACTGTGGGCGTATCCTTGCAGAACTGAGGAAGGAATTAGGGGGGATGTCGCAAGCAGATTTGGCCAAGGCCTTTGGTGTGTCAAGAAGCACAATCATGAGGATTGAGTACGGACGCCCTCCTTCTGCTGAGTTCATGAATAGGCTTAAGGCATTCCAAATCATAGGACTTTGCAAGTTCAAAAGCCTTCCTGAGCGCGAGAAAATGCGGTTCACCCAGCTGATCGCACAAGCTAATAGTGATTCGGAGGCATTGACAAAAACGATAGAAGAATTCACCTACAAGAGTATTCACAAAAGACTGACGCCATTTGGGATTTTGACTGGTCTGGGCGCCGCATCAGCTCCCGAAGCGTTCATTGCATCACGCAGTGTAATCGTGTTGGTGTCTGCTGCAACCACCTTGCTGATGGGCCACGGAGTTGCAAAGGGTTTGAAGGCAATCCTGAGAGCGAACAAACTCAAATGTGCCGAGATCGATGGCGGATGGGAAATAATCAGGGAATCTTCTGAAAGAAAAGGGGCTTAAGTGTGCGGAAGTGTTGTATCCATGAGCACGGAGTCGCTATCCAAACATTCACAGATATTTAACTAATGTCTGGCTCGAATCATGCAAATGCACAATCCAAAACCGTCAATCGAGACAGGTTGATGCCTATGTGTGTTGAGAAACTATCACAACATTCTGCAAGGGCTTTTCTCGATGCTGTCCACAGTGCGGACACAGTATCAGGCACTACACATACCTTTTACAAATACCCCGCACGTTTCTCACCCCTGTTCGCCAGGGCAGCTATTGAAATATTCACTTCTCCAGGAGACGTGGTCCTCGACCCTTTCATGGGCGGTGGAACAACGCTGGTAGAAGGATGTCTTGCTGGGCGATATGTGATTGGCGCTGATATTAACGAACTCGCGGTTTTCTTAGCTCAAGTGAAAACCACTCTTTTCTCCACTTACGATCTAACTGCAGTTTATAATTGGGCGCTTAGCCTAAAAGGTTCCTTAACTCTCAGAAACCACGTTTCTGAGCCTGAATCATCAAAGCGATACCAATACAACTTAAATTCAAGAAGAGCTTGGCGCATTCGTAAAATCATATCTCTCATACTAGGCTATATTTTTGAATTAAGAGTTCCATCTCAAGAAAAACTTGCAAGATGTGCGCTCCTGAAAACCGCTCAGTGGGCATTGGATTGCCGGACACGAACCACTTCAGTTGAGGAATTCCGCAAGAAGTTTCTTAGTAATATTGTAGAGATGTCAGAACGTGCTATCGAGTTCGCTGCCTCATTACCCGGCAATCATGTCCCACCGGTGATATCGGTCCTTAAACGTTCGGCGATAGGGATTGATAAGGAGGAAATATTTCACCTACTCCCGCCGCCTAAGCTAATTTTGACATCGCCACCCTATGCTGGAGTACACGTCCTGTATCATCGCTGGCAGGTCAATGGCAGACAAGAAACACCGGCTCCGTTCTGGATAGCAAATGTCTCTGATAGCCACGGAGAATCCTTTTATACAATGGGAGATCGCAAACAGCGAGAGCTTACCAAATATTATGATCAGGTTTTGAAGTCCTTTGAATCCCTAGCTAGAATAGCAGATAAAAACACCTTTTTGGTGCAGATGGTTGGATTTTCAAACCCACACTATCAACTTGAGAGGTATCTGGCCACAGTTCAGAAAGCGGGGTTCTACGAAATCCAGTTCTCCAATCTATCAAATTCCCCTGATGGGCGGCTATGGAGGTGCGTTCCCAATCGAAAATGGTATGCCACTCCAGAACGTTCGGCCGCTTCGAGCAAAGAACTGGTTCTCTTTCACAAGCTCGCCTGAGACTCCTCTAAACAGACTCTCCGGCCATATTTCCCATAGTTTCCACTTCGAAATCAAGACCACCCAGGCTGTCGATCATCGGATTAAGAACTGGTGCAATAGCTTTTGTGATATTCTCGACCTGATCTTCTATGTTGATCTCTTCGGGGCCATTCGCTCCCTCTTCGGATTCAGTGGTTGGTTTTTCTTTTTCCAGATCATCATGGATAAGCGATATACCGATTAGAGTCATGCCGTATAGAAAACGGGCGACGAAAACTTCCGGAGATTTTCCCGAATCCTTTATTTCAGTCTTTAAAAAGATATTGTCTACGTTTACATAAAAATCGTAAATACTGCCACCATTTGTGGTATTCCTTTCTGTACGATTACCAGAATCTCTAATCCGCAAGGCTGAATATTTGTTGAATGGCGGAGTCATGTCCGACCATCCTTTTTCGCCATTAGGAGCGTTCTCGTAAACTTTTGTAATCTTAGGCAATTGTGTACGCGCGGTAATCTCCCGGTCAACTCCCTTCTCTTTTCCAGGAGGTTTTCTCCTGGGTGCTGAAGTACTTGGTTTTAATGATACTTCATCTGTCACCTTTATAATAACAGAATTGACGAAAGGATCTATTCGTATACGATCAGTTACTCTTATCAATATATTGTGCTCTTCTCCAATTTTGGAAGAGGGTGGTAATTGAAGATTGAGCGTAGCTAATCCATTTTCTAGATTTAATGCATAATCGCCTGTATATGATATTTGATTTCCGTCAATAATAGTGTAGATAGTTGATATGCCCTTATCAATATCCCTGCTGAAGTAGTCGTTTTCAGCGTCTGTTTCAAAAGATATACGAGCACGCATATTTATGTGAGCTTCACGCCGCAAAACTGTCCCATAATCTCTGCCCTTGAACTTAAAAAATGTGGGGTACCGCTCACCCTTGAAAGGTCGCTCCTCGCCCTGGACTCCAACGGCTTTAAAAGGATTACTGATCTTATCTCCATAAAGAAACATCTTCGAAAGAGTGGGTGATTTCGCCAAAAGTGATTTCAGTATATTTTCCAGCGGCTTTGAATCCTCGACTTTCGAGTGTATCTCTTCACGTCTTCGCCGTTCTCTTAATTCAGCTAAGGGTTGATTATGTCGCAAAATGTCTTCAAGCTCTTCCTCTATTGCTCTTCGTAGCTCACCGCCACTAAGCCTGTCACGGCTATTCATGAACAAATCTTCTCTCGCTGTTATAGACAATCCGGTGCAGTCAACTAAGACCAGCAAAGAGTCAGCAAGATATGACAAGCCAACTTTCTTGCGGCGGAAAAAATCATCAGTGAATTGCCCATGTGTCTGGCCATTCACGGTAAACAAGATACCTTCGTTCTTTCGATAGGATTCAGCTTTTTTCTTTTTAAATGCGTAAATCCATATCGTCATGTTCTCTCCCAAAACCCGCATTGCGCTTGACAGAGGGAAGCCTTCTTCGAGGTTGTCGGCTCGATTGTCATCCAAGCGCACTCTCAAGCCCATTAGGGTAGTTTCGAAGCTTCTCTCCTCTGCACCACCATAACCTCGACACTCGTGGAGCCTGATTGGCAACGCGACTTCTGGAAGCAATACTTCCAGCCGGTTCAAAAGTCCGTCTCGCCTGAGGATATGACTCTTGAATCCTAAGGCGTTATACTCATACAGTTTTATAAGGGTTCCCCATTCTGAATTCCTGTCGTAAGGCTTGACCCCAACGGGAAAAAGGGGCATGGAATCTGAATTAAAACGCAATACCCCATTCTTGTCGTTTGTCTTTTGGGGAGCGAGATAAGTGTATACTGAACTCTTCTTACCTTCTTTGGGCTGTTCACGCCTGACTATCGTGAATCCCCATTGCAAATCGGAAGGGATAAAGTTCTTCCATAGGATTTTGGGATTACGTCGGCTTACCACAAGCTGAAGTTTACAAAATTTGAGAGCGCCGGTTCCGCCCATGTTGAACTTGCCCTGCACAAAAGGAATTCGGAGTTTATTGGATCTGGTCAAGGATAGGAGAGTGTCAGGCATCGTGTCGGGAGTCTGGCCTTCACCAATGTCTGAAATAGTGAAAGATGGAAGGCCGTCCCCTGGTTTGGCACCAGTTGCAGAAAGGGTTATCCCTCGCGCAACTTCAGTTCGCTTGGACTGGTCCCATTCTCTTATTAGCCCGGCAGTACTACTTTTTGGATTGTCCTCAAAAAAGTTTGCCACGGCTTCGCGAATAGTCTTGGGCGCGAGATTGCCCTCTGGATTGATCCTCCCGACAACGCATTCACCAATCAGTCTAGCGTCTACTGAATTTACAAGTTTTTCAACCATGGCGGCGTCAGGGCGGCTCTGCTGGTTCCCGATAGTACTATAATTATTTTCATTGTCGTCATAGTATCTCCACACTTCGGGATTATCCCAATAACCGGCTTTGGTTAGAATTGCTATTACTTGATCTTCAGTATCGGCCCCGATTAGCTCCTCGCAAAGCCTTTTTATATTGGCCTCATTCACTTTAGTTCCCCCATAATGGGTGAGCTGCAAGATCCGTCCTGTCCTTCAGTGACTACACGTGATACCTTTCTTCTTTCTCGAACTCTTTATCGAATCAAGACTATCGGTCTACTCATACGTCCAATTTGATCTTGAACTTGACATCTGGCTGGGCGTTGTCACCTTTGAATTGGGTTCTGAGTTTCCTCACTTCGGCATCGAGCGCAGACAGAATCTGGCTAACGTCATGCTCAGTGAAATCGTAGTTGTTCCGGTTAGAAAGATTGCCGATTAGCCTGAGATCTTTGATCGTCCTGGTGACCCTTTTCTCTGCGAGTTCTATGAATTTTCCCCTACGATTTGACATTGTGGAATCCTTTCCTGCTCACGATTTTACGATATTTCACACTACTATCGGCCACATGTCAACTATATTTTTAATATGTAGTGTATTATTTTGCATACTAATGGAGAATATCAACTACATATTGCAATCTGCGGTGCATTTTTCCCCACTTTTTAGGCAGGTTGAATTGTTATGATCGCAACAGGCGAGGCTTAGGGGTAATGTCTGGGAGCAATGGGCAAAGGCCAATCAAAAAAAGTACAGAGTGGGGTCAGCCCAATAAAATGGAAATTGCACGACGGGCCGATGTGGTCGGACCGCCCAGACCTGCCGAACTTCCATCACGCGCTTCTGAACAGCTCTTAAGACTTTGGATTAATGTTTTTGACATCAAAAAAGGCATCCGAAATCATTCTCTAACACCCCAGGTACTTGAGGGCATGTTTTTCCGCTCCCGCTTCTTGCTTCTTGCTCCCTGCTTCCTGCTCTCCATCATATTTTTTGTGGCAAAGTTCCTCATCAGACCTCACGAATTGGCTGTGCCTATTAAAAGGGGCAACCCTCAACCCTCCTTTTTCATCCATTATGGCTTCACTCTACTTGCTCCCTGCTCCCTGCTCCCTGCTCCTCGCTACCGTCTTTGTGCCGCTTCTCGTTGCCGCTTCTATTGCCGGTTCTGAATGCCTTTTCTGGTTGCCGTTTGGCAAAGCAAAATCACTGCGCGGTACAATATTGTCGAAGAAGGGACTGCAGGTGTCGAGCAGAGTTTAGAAAATTCGGCTTTTTCTGTTCACTGTTCGCTCACTGAGGTGATGAGCCATGCGACCTGACCTGTCTCAGGATTTGCCTCGAACGCCTGGTCCCCCTGAAAAAGGACGCTCCCATCGACTTTCGGTTCCCGGAGATCGTCGCCATTGCCGACATGCCAAAGCTCTTTTCGGCTATGACCGCAAAACTCAGCCAGGGAGAGATTACTCCATCAGAGATCAAAACCTTAATCGATCTGTCCGAAACCATCCGCAAGTCGCTGGAAGTGGTCGAACTGGAACAGCGTATCAGCGCTTTGGAAGAAAGGGCAAAACTGGGGAGAAGCTGACAAAATGACGCTAAAGGTGTTTTTCACTATTCACTATTCACTATTCACTATCCGTCATTCCTCCTCCCCGCTCCTGTTATCACCTGTTATCGCAAAAAATCTAATCGAAAACTGTCAATTAAATCAGTTTGTTGTGCAACCGGCCCCTGCATTTGCCCTGTATTTACAGGAATTACAGTAAGCGAATGAACCTCTTTGACAAATGAATATGAGTATCGGATTTTCACTCCTGGGCGTTCAAATCGTGAATCTGTGCTGTTTCTCTCAGAAGAGTCCTTCGTATTCTGGCCTTTCGTGACCCTCCCAGCGGCCGTGCTTTGAAGAAGTCAATCAGGCCCTGCACAAACTCAGCGATGATCACGTCCTGACGATTTTTAATGATACAATAATATTTTATCCCAGGAATATCCGGGAGGCCATTAAGCCTTTCTTTGTACAAACCGGTATTGACTGGCTTTCCGTTCTGGACAAATCACGAAGCTATGATGACCTGCTCGTCCAACTCCAATCCAAGGACCTGGAGATTCGAAAACTTCTGGCGGTATGTGATGAACGGCTGAAACTGGTCGAATGGTTGAGCGCAACGAGTACAAGCAAGCGTTGAGAAAGGTATCGAAGGGCGAACGCATTGTTGGAGCTTCGATCCGGCGCAAACGGCCACCTATCGATCAATTTCGAAACGCAACGCCCGTAAGAACATTAACGTGGAAGGGCTTTGGATATTGCTTTCGCCATCAAAAAAGCCATCCTGAAATGATTCTCTGACACCCCAGCTACTTCAGGGCATGTTTTTTCGCTCCCCGCTTCACCCTTCACTCACCCTATGCCGGCAATCAGAACCGGAGACCGTGTGTCAGTCCCATTATTCCTATTATGATGAGGTAGATAGCGACCACGTAGTTCAAAAGCCTTGGCATCAGCAGGATCAAAATGCCGGCAAGCAAAGCTATCACTGGTTCGATTTGTATGTGAGAAAAGTTCATTGCAGCTTCCTTTCCAAAGGTCAAAGTTATCTAATGAAATGTCCCGCTTCTCGCTTCTCGCTTCTCGCTTCTCGCTTCTCGCTTCTCGCTTCTCGCTTCTCGCTTCCCGCTTCTCGCTTCCCGCTTCCCGCTCCCATCTTCACCGCAGGCCGTGTGTCAGTCCCAGTATTCCTATTATGATGAGATAGAGAGCTATCACGTAGTTCAAAAGCTTTGGCATCACCAGGATCAAAATGCCCGCAAGCAAAGCAATCACAGGTTCGTGCGGTATGTTAGGAAAGTTCATCCAGCGCTCCTTTTCAAAACTCAAAGTTATCTAATTAAATGTCCGGATCACGGCGATGCAGTTCGGAAGCCCCGCCGTCAACAGGATTAAAATTCCGGCAATCAGAGCAATCCCATGCCGTGCGTCACTCCCAGTATTCCTATTATGATGAGGTAGAGAGCTATTACGTAGTTAAGAAGCTTTGGCATCACCAGGATCAAAATGCCCGCAATCAAAGCAATCACAGGTTCGTGCGGTATGTGAGAAAAGTTCATTGCACCTCTCCTTTACAAAATTCAAAGTTATCTAGTTTCTATCCGGAGTTTCCGGATGGCCGCGAACTAACTATTTTGTTAAGCCTTTACTTCTAAAAGTAAAAAAGACGATCCAAATGGACTGCTCGTCTAAAATATATTAGAGGCCCGTCCATTGCATTTTCCTTGTCCTCATTCGCAGCCCATAATTAGAAATTCCGGCATACCAATGATCGCTTAAACCCTATGGCCTACCGATTAATGGCAATTAATACACCAGCGGCGATAGCAAGAAGAGGCAGTAAAGAATGGACAGCCGGAATACCGAGCGACACAGTTTGCATTAGGCCCGTCAGGATGAGCCAGATTCCAAGCAAGAGCATTCCCAGGTTTTTTGTGAGTTTCAGGTTCATGTTCTTCAACTCCTCTAAAATAATGTATGTAGACACTTAAGGTATTGCAAGAGCCGCCCGGTGGGCGAAATCCCGGCGCCCCCATTGCAGATCGGCCCCGCGCAACAGACTTTTGCCAGGCAGGCTCGATGCCTTGATCGGCCTGCTTCCGATCATCGAACCGTATGAGGGTACCCGTCTTGTCACTGCTCACGAGAAGACCGGAGGCATTCTCCGCAAAACCAGATTTGACACCGGGAAGAAGCGATCCTTACCTTATCAGTCAGGAATGAGTCTCCGTGAAGCCGTAACTAGAACGGTGACCGGTTTTACTCTCGTTGAAGACCGCAGAAAGGATCGTCAAATGAGGATACGATTTATTTGTTTTTCAATCGTGGCTGCGGTGGCATTCGCCCTCGCACCGTTCTTCGGAATACAGCAATCCGTCAGTGCCGATGATGCCGGCATAACCGAGGGGAGTGTCAAATACATTCAGGGAGAATGTCCCGGCTCCAAAGACAAGGACGTAGAGCCTGAACGATCTGAAGAATCTGTGACGCAAAGCGCTAAAGGGCCCAAGGTACAGGGCGCCGGAATTTTGCTTGCCGGTTCTTACGAGTCTGAGAAAGTCGGGTTGCTGATCGAGTAGGAACAGGATTGCGGCCCCGACCGCCTGAGATTCCATCATGCGTTACTGAATAACTCTTAAGGCTTTGGATACTGTTTTTGACATCTAAAAGGCATCCTAAAATGATTCTCTGACACCCCAGGTACTTAAGGGTATGTTTTTTCGCTTCTCGCTTTTCGCTCACTGCTCACTGTTCACTGCTAAACAAAAGACCCATCTAAAAAGGTCCGGTCCGAAACGAACATCTTTCCAGGGTTCATTATATTGCGCGGATCGAGGGCCTGTTTGATTCTTCGCATGGCGTCGAGCCCGGCCCCCCCTACCTCCAGTTCGATGAACGGGGATTTGGCGATCCCTATGCCATGCTCTCCGGAAATAGTGCCTCCCAGCCCAAGGACTATTGCGAACAGCTCCTCGACCGCTTTCCCCGCCCGCCTCCGCTCGCTTTCGTTCTTTCTGTCGAGCATGATATTGGTGTGGATGTTGCCGTCACCTGCGTGACCGAAGCAGACTATGGTAAGGTCGTATTTTTCGGCCAGGGAACGTATGGACCTGATGAGCACAGGTATTTTGGTGCGCGGGACAGTAACGTCCTCGTTTATCTTGCCGGGCCTGATCCGCCCCAAAGCCGGTGAAATAGACCTGCGCGCCCGCCAGAGCCGGTCTCTTTCCTCATCGGACCGCGCCGCCTCAATCCTGCTCGCGCCCGCTTTTTGGCAAATTCGCTCGATTCCGGCAACCTGGGCGTCCAGCACGGCGTCGTGTCCGTCCACTTCGATCAGCACGAGCGCTTCCGCTTCAACCGGAAGTCCAATCCGCAGGTAATTCTCGACTGCGCAGATCGTCGGCCGGTCCATCAGTTCGATTGTGGACGGAACGATGCGGTCCCTGAATATTTCGCAAATTGCGTTTACGGCGCAATCAAGGCTCGAAAATACGGCGGCCAGAGTGCGAACCGATTCCGGTGCAGGAATCAGCCGAACGATAATCTTTGTGAAAATCCCCAGAGTGCCTTCGGATCCCGCCATAAGACGAGTCATGTCATAGCCCACGACTCCTTTCATGGTGCGGGTCCCTGTTCGAATAACCTCACCGGTGGGAAGGACCAATTCAAGCCCAAGCAGATAGTCCCGGGTCACGCCATATTTCACCGCCTTTGGACCTCCGGAACACATCGCGACGTTTCCTCCCATCGAAGAAAAAGCAAGGCTTGCCGGGTCAGGAGGATAAAAAAGTCCGCACTTTGCGGCGGCTTTCTGAAAATCACCGGTAATTACACCCGGCTCGAGTACTGCCGTCATATTGTCGGCGTCGATTTCAAGGATTTTGTTCAGCCGGTTGGTAACGATTACCAGCCCGCCCTGCGCGAGGCAGGCGCCAACCAATCCGGACCCCGACCCCCTCGGGTATACTGGAAAACCATGTTCATTAGCCAGCCTGACAAGGGCCGATATCTCGGCCACGCCGGCAGGGAACGCCACCCCTTCGGCAACAAAGCTCATCTTGCTGGCATCGAAGCTGTAGCAGTGGAGTTCTTCGGGCGACATCAACAGGTTCTCATCGCCCACAATGGACTTTATTTGCGAAAACGGCAAAGGCATGTATGGAAAAATCCTTGTATGATAGACTTACATATATCACTTAAATAGCTCCACATCTCGGAGCGCGGAAGGCGACCGCATCGCGTGTCTAATCTGGTCACTCCTCTTACCGCCTTTAGGCGGAAGTCGGAAGCGTTGGGCGGGCGCGGGATGCCTTCTGATGCGGCCGATGGGTCGTACTGAAGCATCGGCCCTCAAAAAAGATTTTCGAGAATATAGGCTTGCGGGTCAAGACATTCCTTGAACCATCTCGAATTTAAATATATTTGTTAACAGATTTCTAATTGACCGGAAAATAAGAGCAAAGGGAATTAAAATCAGGTGACCGGCAAAGACGATCAGTTCCGCTTGGGGTGTGAGGTTTTACTGCACTCGCCCCCATCATGGTTTCGCTCGGGGCGGCTTGGGCTTCTGGCTAATCAGGCTTCGGTCAGCAGGTCTTTAGAAAGCGTCAAGGGATTGATCCTGGGCGCGGGAGGAAACCTGAGATGCATTTTTTCGCCCCAACATGGATTTTATTCGGACAAACAAGCAAATATGATTGAATCGTCGGACTCGCGCGATCCGGACACAGGCGTCCCTGTGGTGAGCCTTTATTCCAAAACCCGTGAGCCCTCACTGGAAGCTCTCGAAAAAATCGACGTACTCCTGATCGATCTACAGGACGTGGGGACACGCATCTACACCTATACTACCACAATTGGCCTCTGCCTCGAAGCTGCCGCGCGCTCAGCCGTCAAGGTGGTAGTCCTGGACAGGCCCAATCCGATAAATGGTGCGCAAATTGAGGGCAATGTGCTCGAACCCGCATTCCGCTCCTTTGTGGGAAGATACCCCGTCCCTATGAGACATGGATTAACGGCGGGGGAATTCGCGCGCTTCGTCTGCGCTGCAGCAGGTCTCGACTGCGATCTCGATGTCGTTTCCATGAGGGGCTGGAAGCGAGGCCGCCGGTTCGATGACCTCGGCCTTCACTGGGTTTACCCCTCGCCAAATATGCCAACTTGTGAGACCGCCTTGCTCTACCCCGGCATGGTGCTGCTTGAGGGAACCAATATCAGTGAGGGGCGTGGCACGACATTGCCGTTCCAGCTTTTCGGAGCGCCTTTTTTTAATCAAAAAAGGTTTCTGGAGGAATTGAAAAAGCCCGGTTTGACCGGTGTAACTTTTCGGCCCGTTACATTTGAGCCTGCTTTCGACAAGCACAGGGGTGAACTATGCTCCGGGTTTCAGATACACATAACGGACAAAGACAGCTTCAAGCCTTACAAGATGGGGCTTGCACTTCTGCAGGCCCTTGGCCTGACGCATCCGGAACGATTTAGATGGCTCGATCCTCCTTATGAGTACGAGTGGGAAAAACTGCCCATTGATATTCTAATCGGAAGCGGCGCCGTACGGCGTCAGGTCGAGCAGGGGCAGGACCTCGACAGGATCGAATCGGACTGGGAACCTCAATTGCGGCAATACCGTGAAAAGCGCGAACCTAATTTGCTTTACCCGGAATAAAATCCCTAATTATTATTTACTGCAGGAGCAATCTACCGAACCTGTTCCAGCGGATATAGCTTTCGGAGGGCTCGAAGCTGAATGCACCCTCCTGTCTCCAGGACCAGTAAATGATAAAAGCTTCGCCAACCAGATCTCCATCCTCTACGAAGCCCCAGAAACGGCTGTCATGGCTGTGGTCCCGGTTATCGCCCATCACGAAATAGCTGTTCGGGGGAACAATGACCGGCCCGTAATTATCCCTTGCACCCATCATTAGGTGCGGATCGTCATAATAGCCGTAGGGATCGTTCATGGGCTCATCGTTAATATAGATTTTCTTGTTGATTATTTGGACCTTATGAAGAGGCAGCCCTATTACTCTTTTGATGTAATCCTTCGATCGGTCGTTTGGGTATCGGAACACGACAACATCAAATTGTCTGGGAGATTTTATTGGGATAATCTCTTTGTTGACAATTGGGAGCCTAATGCCGTAAATGAACTTGTTGACAAGGATATGGTCCCCAACGAGTAAGGTCGGCTCCATGGAGCCGGACGGAATTTTAAATGCCTGAACGACAAAAGCGCGAATAAAAAGGGCGAGAATTACGGCTATGATTATGGCCTCGCTATATTCGCGAATAAGGCTCTTACGCCTGATTCTGTCGCCCGAGGTTTCAACTACGTTTTTCAACTCCAGCTCCTCTCGATGTGAACTGTTGACACAATTTTTCATACTAAATGCTTTCTTGGATCTTTTCAAGCCAAAGATGCCCGATTCAAGTTTTGCGGGCAGGAACAAATAAAAATAATACCGAACTGCTGATCTTTATAAGCATCAAAATAGTCGAGGTTTCAAACTTTTTCGACAAGAGCCCGTTGGAGACTGATTTTAGGCTTGCTCCGGCAGGAAGTGGTGTGTAATATCGATTTCCTGGGGTTGATGGCAGGAACACAAATGAGGAGGCGCGGCTATGCAGGGGCTCATTCTGCGGGGACGGTTCGGGTACATCTTGCTTTGCCTGGCTTTGTTTGTGATTGCAGCATGCTCCATGCAGGAACCTGGCAGGAACTTCGGTTCTTCCAAATCAACCGAAAAGAGAAAACTTCCCGAAAACACAACCGCCCAGCAACAGCCACCCAGGGAAAAAGAGCCCGTAAGGATCGACTATCTCACAGCGTTAACTGACATCGTAAATCCCGAGATCTATGTCTATAAGGAAAAGCGGCGTCTCTATGTCATCCAGTCCAATGTGATGGTCCGTGACTATCCGATAGGCCTTGGATTTAATCCGGTTGGAGACAAGGAATGCGGGGGAGACGGCCGTACCCCTGAAGGTGACTTTTTCATCTGCCGCAAAGACCCTGGAAGCCTGTCCAACAAGGTGCTCGTTCTCAACTACCCGGACAAAAAGCATGCCGAACAGGCCCTTTTCGCAGGCATTCTTTCGCCTCCCGAGTTCAGGGAGATACTGATGGCCAACGAGAGTAACGCTTCACCCCCACGGTCCGCGAAACTTGGCGGACAGCTATGCATGCATGCAGGAGAGGCGTATAAGGACTGGACCCAAGGCTCCATAGCACTCTACAACAGCGATATGGACGAGCTTTTCAAGATCGCCTCCACCGGGACCCCGGTGCATATCAGACCCTGATTTGTTACCGAAAATAATAATCGTAGCGAACTCCATTAAAAGAAAAGAGGCGGCATGAGCGGGTCTTCAGCCCATGCTGCCTCTACATCAGTACCGATTAGTCCCCGTTGCGGGCACAGGGGTTAAGCCGCCGCCACAGAGTTTCCAGTTATTCTTTTTCTTTCTTCTTGTCTTCCACAACGCACTTTTTGACCAGCTTTTCGTACTCCACGTCCACCCTGTCCTGAATAAACTGTACCTCTGCCTCGGTCAAATGGCGGAAGCGGCGCTGCGGCTTGAAGTATTCGGAAACAGGCTTCGGCTTCGCCACCTTGCGCGAAAGATGGAATTCGCCGTCGATCACCTCGTAGAGCGGGAAGACCTTTGACTGTACGGCAAGTCTTGCCACTTCGATACTCTCGTCGATCCCGCACCGCCAGCCGGTAGGACATGGAGAGTAGATGTGGATGTAGGCGGGGCCGGGAACCAGCGAAGCCTTCTTGACCTTGTTCATGAGATCGATCGGGTAAGCCGGGGTCGCCGTGGCGACGTATGGTGTGCCGTGGGCGACAGCGATTTCCGCCATGTTCTTCTTCCAGGTCGCTTGGCCCGAGCTCTTACTTCCTGCGGGTGAAGTCGTGGTCGAAGCTCCAAAAGGAGTCGACGAAGAGCGCTGAATACCCGTATTCATGTAAGCTTCATTGTCGAAGCAGAAATAGATGAAATTGTGCCCGCGCTCAAGAGCACCGGACAGTGCCTGCATACCGATGTCGGCGGTTGCCCCGTCACCGCCGTAAGCGATGAAGGTGACACCGGGCTGATCGATTATCTTCTTGCGGTTCATCGCCTTATAGGCTGCTTCCACGCCGCTTACAACGGCGGCCGCATTTTCAAACGCCACATGAATCCAGGGTACCCGCCACGCGGTTTGCGGGTAAGGAGACGTGATAATTTCCATACACCCCGTAGCGCTGCACACGACAGTGTTGGTTCCGATTGCTTTCATTGCCTGCCGCAAAGCCAGTACCTCTCCGCAGCCCTGGCACGCGCGATGACCGGGTGACACGGGTTCCACCTCGGGCATACTCTTGAGGTTAAACCCCTTGAAATTCTTTAGTGCCTCAGATGCGATTCCCATTTATTCCCTCACATTTATGAATTCGTAGGCTGGAAGGTCACCGTTTTTGGCGGAGGCCACTCTTTCGACCATTTCCTCGAAGTTCTGCCCCGTCACATCGCGGCCGCCCAGGCCAACCAGGAAGTTCCCCACCTTCGGGAAATGCTTATTGTCGAACAGGACGGACTTGATCTCGAGGGCGACGGGCCCGGATATTTCTCCACCTGCAAAGGCGGAGACCCTGTCGAGGAGCACCAGGTTCTTTGCGCCCTTGATCGCCTTGAAAAGCTCTGCCGCGGGGAAAGGCCTGAAAACGCGGATGCGTGCGATCCCGACCTTCTTGCCTTTTGCCCGCATCGCATCGATTGCAGTCATGGCGGTCTGGGCGATACTGCCTATTGCGACGATAATGGTGTCGGCGTCTTCAGTCTTATAGGTTTCGATCAGCTTGTACTGACGCCCGAACTGCTTGGCAAAATCGTTGAAGATTTTCTGGATCACGGGCTTTGTAGCCTTGAGCGCCTCATCCTGGGCCTTGCGGGCTTCGGTGTAAACATCCGGCATGCCCACGGGGCCAAAAGTTACAGGATTGGCCGGGTCGAGACGAAGCACCGGCTTGAAAGGCGGCAAAAATTTCTTGACTTCTTTTTCATCGGGGATGGCGATCGGCTCGATTACGTGGCTCATCGTAAAGCCGTCCAGGTTCACCTGTACGGGCAGGGATACCTTTTTGTCTTCACCGATGCGGAAAGCCAGAACGGACATATCGACGGCTTCCTGTCCACTTTCGGCTATGAGCTGAATCCAGCCGGTATCCCTTGCGTACATAAGGTCGGCATGGTCGTTCCAGATGTTGATCGGTGCGCTCAACGCACGGTTTGCAACAGCCATTACGATCGGCAGCCTCAGGGCCGACGCTATGTAGCAAAGCTCCGACATCAGGGCGTAGCCCTGGGAGCAGGTTGAAGTAAAGGTGCGTGCTCCGGCTGCCGAAGAACCTATGCAGGCGCTCATTGCGCTGTGTTCGGATTCGACGGGAACGAAATCGGCATCCAGGTGGCCGTCGGCTACAAGTTCGGACAGGTGCTCGACTATGTGCGTCTGAGGAGTGATCGGGTAAGCCGCAACAACGTCAACATCACACAGTCCTACCGCTTCGGCAACAGCGATCGAGACTTCAATACCAATGGGTTTGGACATGTTAGTCAACCTCCTGAACCATCGTGATGGCGTCAACGGGACATTCCTTTGCGCAAATGCCGCAACCCTTGCACCAATAATAGTTCTGAGGGTAGTAGCCCTCGGCGTCTTTGCTGTAAACCATATCGGGGCAGAATATATAGCACTGGCCGCACTTGGTGCACTTTTCGCGATCTGTTTCGGGCCGCATGGACCGCCAGTCTCCGGTTTTCAGCTCCGCTGCGTTTCCCGGAGTGGTAATGGCGATCCCGAAGTTCAATTCTTTCCAACTCTTGATTCCAGTCTCTTTAGCCACTGTTATCCCTCCACTACCTTGGTTTCTTCGAATGCGCGGGCACATGCGTTAATGTTCTTCTCTGCGATGGGTCCAAAGCGGTGCTTGATCGGATGTTGCAAACCGCTCATCTGAATAATGCCTGAGGCTTTGACAAGAGCGCCTAACATGGTAGTGTTGGTGATGGGAACACGCATGGTTTCCATGGCAATCTTGGAAGCGTCCACAATGGCGAGCCTGGCCTTTATGCCGGTCTCCTTGCGGACCTGTGCCGCACTCTTCGTCGTATTCAGAATTACAACCCCGCCTTTTTTCAGTCCCGCTTCAACATTGACGATCTTGAGGAGCGTGGGGTCCAGGACGATGACAATGTTCGGTTCATACACTTTTTCCCGAGTAACGATCGGGGTTTCACTCACCCGGACAAACGCCATAACCGGGGCGCCACGACGTTCCGGGCCAAAGCTTGGAAATGCCTGTGCATACTTCCCTTCTTCGATTGCTGCCAGGGCCGTAAGTTCGGCAGAGGTCACAGCCCCCTGGCCTCCTCGTCCATGAAATCGAATTTCAACCATAATTTTTCTCCACACTAACGTTACAGGTCAAATAGCGTTCACTTCAGGAAGCCTTTCACCATTGAGCCAATGGCGAAAAGCACGTACTCCCCTAAGCATCGATTTATCCCGCTTTGTGAAAAAAAAGTCAAGGCTTTTTTAGGCCGGCAGTTTGTTTGACATAGGAAAAAAGAGGTGCTTGCTTTATTAACCGGTAATGAGTCTCCGTAAAGCGCCAGCCGTGACGGCGATCAGCTTTATTGCAGGTCAGGGCCTGCAAAATCGTGCAGCTTTGTGAAAATATGAACTAAGGCTTTTCCCAAGAAGCGGATCAGCCGTATCTTGACCCGCAAACATGAATTACAGAACCATACTACTCATGTATCAGAATGGCGCCAATGAGCGGATGCCGGATTCTCAGCGTGCTAGATTTTATGAGCAGGGTTAATTCGGGCAAAGCGTACCTTTGTTTCCGTTACCACAACAAATTGACCTGCAATGCGGTCTGAGTATGCAGAGATGAGTTTTCGCAGGACTTCTATTTTGACTGCAGATCGTTCATCGGCAAGACGCAAAAGAATTACACCCTCGTGGGGTAGTCGCTCGCGATAGATCTTTTCCCCAAAATCCTTATCGTTGGTGATGAGTACACGATGCTCCGCGAAGGCCCTTTGTATAACCTCATCATCGTCAATTCCCCTTGCCTCTTCATAGACTGAGAAAACGTCGTGCCGTTGAGCATTGAGCCAACGGGCAACAGCAGGACCAGTGCATTCATCGACAAGGAAACGCACCTAAATTGTCTCCGGACCGAGAGGCATGAAGTCCGTTCTCTCCAAAGACCTTGTTGCGAAGAGCAGGCAGGCTTGGATATCTTCGATGGTTAGACCCTCGTACTCCTTGAGAATCCCCTCGGAGGTAGTTCCGTGAGCCAGCAGGTTCAAAATGTATTCGACGGTAAGACGTGTACCCTTGATCACGGGCTTTCCCACCACGACTTTGGGATTGATGGCAATTCTACCGAGTAGCTCATTTTCACTCATGGCCCATCACCTCTTGGTCCAATTATACAATATCAGATGGAAGCTGCACAGAAGGATGTAAACATGCTGTTCTAAAAAGCCTGTCTTCCTTTCAGCGCCCTTTCGACCGTTATACGGTCCGTGTATTTAAGGTCGCCGCCCATCGGTATGCCGTAGGCAATCCGCGTTACGCTCACGAGACGGTCTTTTAAAATTTGGAGAAGGTAATGAGCGGTTGCCTCTCCTTCGTTGCTCGGGTTGGTCGCTATGATAATTTCACTGATTTTTTCGGACCCGAAGCGGGAGAAAAGTTCCTTTATGCGGATTTGATCGGGACCGACACCGTCAAGAGGGGCCAATACGCCCTGGAGTACATGATATCTGCCTTTGAAAGCACCGGATTGTTCAATGGCCAAAAGGTCAGCCGTGCTTTCCACGATGCAGACTTCCCCGGTATTTCTCGCCGGGTCGCCACAAATGGCGCAAATCGGCCCGTCGGTAAAATGAAAACAGATTGAGCAGGTTCGTATATTGCCGCGAAGCTGCCGGATGCTCTCGGCAAGCAACTCGGCCTCGCCGCCTGGTGCTTTGAGGAGATACATGGCGATCCGGGTGGCGCTCTTTTCCCCAAGCCCTGGAAGTCTGCTCAGTTTCCGTATAAGGCTGCTTAAAATCGGCGGATATGCGTTCATTTACCGTCAAAAAAGCCCTGGTAAGTTGAGCCCCGGAATATTGAGCCCGCCGGCCAGCTTTCCCATTTCGGCGGCGGCCATTTCCTGGGCCTTTCTCAAACCGTCGTTCACGGCTGCAACGATCAAGTCCTGCAACATCTCGATATCTTCAGGGTCTACCACCTGGGGGTCTATCTTAATGCCCAGAACTTCCTGCCTGCCGTTGATCACCACCGTCACCATGCCTCCACCGGCGCTCGCCTCGACTTTCTTGAAAGCAAGGTCTTCCTGAATTTTGGCCATCTTCTCCTGCAGCGCCTTAACCTGCTGGAGCGGATTGAATCCCTTTGGCATTGTCTTTTTCCTCCGATTGAATTTGAGGAATTTAAGCTTTAAGGGTAACCCTTAACACTTAAATCCTGAAACGCTAAGCGGGCAAATCCACATTATTCTTCTTACCGTCGGTTACCGCCGTGATCAGATCCCCTGGACGGTTTCACCTCGATGAGTTCAGCCCCCAGTATCTCGATTGCCTGCTGAATAGCTGGATGATTGACTATGTGTTTTGCGCTCGAAGGTTTACCTGTTTTGGGGCCTCTAGCCGCAGCGCCCCTGGACGTCTGAGACGCTTTCTCTATTGTAACCGTCCATTGCAGCCGGGCGCCAAAGAAAGCTAGCGAGGCATCCTCGAGTTTGCGGATAAATTCCGGACCATTGGCGCCCTTCGCAAACATGTCCGGGACCTCCAGTTCGACCATTTCTCCCGAAGCCTTAACCGCGCAATGCGAAACTTTGGCCCACATAATGGGGTTGTGGTTTTCAAGGAAGCCGACGAATGCCGGCCAACCCTCGACGGCTTTTACGGCGGACACCGCCTGGGCGGGCGCCGGCTCCCTTAACGGTGCAAGCGGCAAGTCCGCCTGACCGGGAAACTCAGCATCCGGCGTTGTAACCGGTTCGCAGCTCTCAGTAAAGTCTGATGACAGTCGAGTCGGCCCCAAATCGGCTGTAAAACCGCAGGACGCAAGCGCAACGTCTGTCGTCTCCGGCTTTGCCCCACTCGAGGCGCCGGGCTGATTTCGGTCACCATACAATGGCGTCGCAACGGGGGAAGGAGGCGGGCGGGAGGCCTTTTTCTCGAAATCGCGCCGGCTCTCGGAAACAATACAACCCGAAGCTGAATGTCCCTCTTTGACACCTTGTTCGATCATGGCGATCCTGTCCAGCACGGCATCGATTGATTCAAGCCGGGGAAGCTGGGCCATGCGCAAAAGAAGCATCTCAAGGGCGATCTTTGGCATACTCGATCGGCGGATTTGTTCCTCTCCCCCAAGCAGCATCTGAAAATAGACATGGAGCGACTCAGCGGTTGTCACGGCCGCCTGGTCCTTCAACAATTTTTTCTCGTCTTCCGGCAGATCGACCAGCATTTCAGGCTCGGCGGAAAGGGCCGCGAAAAGCAGGTTTCGAAAATGGTCGCACAGATGCTGGCAAAACCTTCTGCTGTCAATTCCGCGCCGGTAGACATCTGCGACGATTTCGAGGCAGGCTTGCGCGTTTTCTGAAAGGATCGCCTCTGCGGTCCGCAACACGCTTTGTCTGTCGATTACCCCAAGGATGTCGAGAATTTGCGCTTCCGCAAGCTCGTCGCCGCTGAAGGCCAGGAGCTGCTCAAGCAGGCTTTGCGCATCGCGCATGCTTCCGTCGGCTTCCCGCGCTATCGCGTAGAGGATGCCCTCGGAGAAATCAACCCCTTCTTGCGAGATGATCCTTTTAAGATGCTCCACGATTTGCAGCAGGCTCAGGCGCCGGAAATCGAACCTTTGACAGCGGCTGAGGATAGTTGCCGGGATTTTGTGAGGCTCGGTCGTGGCAAATATGAAAATAACGTGCGGGGGTGGCTCCTCCAGGGTCTTTAGCAAAGCGTTGAAAGCCTCGGTAGTCAACATGTGCACTTCATCGATAATATAAACTTTATAGCGCCCCTTCGCTGGCCTGTAGCGCACAGTTTCCCTGAGCTCGCGTATGTTGTCGATTCCCCGGTTGGAAGCGCCGTCGATTTCTATAACGTCCACTGAGTTTGTATGCGATATTTCGCGGCAGTTCGAACATTGATTGCACGGCGTGGGGGAAGGCCCCTTCTCGCAATTGAGCACTTTAGCCAGAATTCGCGCAACAGAGGTTTTTCCCACCCCCCGCGCTCCGGAAAAAAGATAGGCGTGAGCGATACGGTCCATTCGAATCGCGTTCTGGAGCGTCCGTGTCGCATGCGGCTGCCCGATAACCTCTTCAAAGGTCCCAGGCCGCCATTTTCTGGCGATGACTTGATAAGACATATGTGGCCCTGAATTGCCTGTCGGCAGTCAGCCGGCAGGACTAAATGGCGGAGAGAGAGGGATTCGAACCCTCGATACACCTTTTGGGCGTACACACGATTTCCAGTCGTGCTCCTTCAGCCTCTCGGACATCTCTCCGCAAAGCGCCGCCACCCGTTGGATTAACCGCAAAAAAGCCTTCTTTTTGTCAAAAAATCCAACAATCCCCTGCTTTTGTTCAGTAGTGGCGGAGAGGGTGGGATTCGAACCCACGTGCCCTGCTCTTCACAGGACAACTCGATTTCGAGTCGAGCCCGGTACGGCCACTTCGGTACCTCTCCGCAATAGTAATCGTTCCTCACCTGGAGAAAAACCTTAAAGATACAATTTTAATGTAAGCGGAAAGCAATTTAAACGATAAATCACCCCCAGCGTCTGTTACATATAGCAGAGGCAAAACACCAGCTTTCCTTCTAGCCTCGGCGCTCTTTGAAAAATCTGTGCAGAATTTCGGCGCAGTTCTCAGCCAGGACCCCCCCCGTCACATCTATCCGATGGTTCAAGCAACCAACCCTTGTCAGGTCCAGCAAGCTTCCCGCTGCCCCGCTGCGGGGGTCACGCGCTCCGAAAACCAGGCGCCGCACCCTGGCGTGAAGCATCGCCCCTACACACATCGCGCACGGCTCAAGCGTTGCATATACGACGGTTTCAGGCAGTCTGTAGTTACCGACCCTGTTGGAAGCGCTCCTGATTGCCAGGATTTCCGCATGCGCCGTCGGGTCATTTGATGTAATCGGCTTGTTGTGGGCTCTTGAGAGGATTTGTCCATCGGCGCCCACCACCACTGCCCCGACCGGTACTTCGGCCAGCAGGTAGCCCTTTTCGGCCTCCTCAAGCGCAAGGCCCATGAAGAAATCATCTCGTTGCAACACCGCTCTCTACCTGCCCACTCAGCATGCCGATTGCCAATAGCACAGTTTTGGTATATAGAAAAGTCCTTTCCGTCTATTGATGTGCCGGGCGATACCGATTACCGTATAGATAGTGTCAATCCGGAAACCGGAAACCCCTGATTGAACACGGGCGGTTTCCGATTCGGAAAAGAGGCGTAATCTGGTCATGCCTTGTACCTCCTTTAGGCGGAAGAATCCGGTCTCCACGCTCCCCTTGGCCTGTCAATGACCACAGGCGTTTAGCCGAAAGGGGCGCCGCCACGGGGCGAAAGGAACCTTTTGCATGCAACACGGCCCGAATGCCCTATCAGAACCGGCCGGCTCCGTAGCCCATCTTCCGCTTCCAAGGAAGCATGCCTGCGCGGATTGCCGTCTCTGCCAGCTTTGCAGCGACTCCCGTTGTAACTGCTGCCGAAGCGCAAAGACACCGGGAAACTGTCCGAAAATGAGCTTCAGTGAACAGATCCGGCTCTATAATCAAATTAATGCTAACGATTGTTTCCTGAGAAAAAGGTGCAAATGAGTTCGAAAAAAGCCTTGCCTCGTTTACGGCGCTTGTTCGTTTTGGCTCCGTTTGTCATAATCTCAATCACCATTTTCCCACCGGTAGGCTCGGGGCAGATTTACGACCGCCCGCCGCACTGGACCGACACGGTTTCCGCCGCCGAACCCGAAAAGGCCCTCCCTGAAAATGACCCGAGTGAGTGGGGCACAGCGGCCCTTTGGCGCAACTATATCTGGCAGAGTCTGCCCACCGAGAGCTTACGCGGCCCTGACCCTGACCCAATCAGCGAAGGCTACCAGAAAAATCGCTGGAAACCCATTTTTATTGATTCCCGATTTGCGCTGAACCAGGGAGGGGCGCTACTGCTCGACCGCCTCCGCACGCTCGAAAACGAGGCCATAGACCCCCGCCCATTCAAGATCGAGGAACTGTGCCAAAGCCTTGACCGGCTAGATCAATGCCGATCCGCTCTCCAGGCCGCCGCCCCCGGCATCGAGGACAGCAGGGCGGAGTCCGTTTTCCATGCGCAGCCATCAGCGTTTACCTCTGAGGCCTCCGCAAATCAGTCCACAGGACCGCGCCCGCCACCAGGGGAAAACCCCCAGGGGATTATCGAAGGATACCAGGAAAGCTTCCGAGCCGCCAGCGAAGCCGATATCCGGCTTACCACCGCTTTCTTTCTCTTTGCAAAGGAAATGAATCCCTTTTTACAGAAGGAGCAGAGCCTTCAGGCCCTTTCGGGAGAGATTCCTCTCTCGAAGTTTTTCAAAGAACTCGAGCCTAAAACATTCAACTATGAAGCGCTGCGTTCCGCCTATCAGAGCTATAGAAAGCTTGCGGCCCAGGGTGCCCAGCAGCGTGTCAGTATGCCATCCAAGGTTCGTAACGACGAGTCCGGCAATCACATCCGCGACTTGCAAAAAAGGCTGCAGCAGGAACAATTTTATTCCGGAACTATTACAGGCGTCTATGACGCTGAGACACAACGTGCAGTGAAACAATTTCAGGCTGCCAACCTGCTTGACCCCGATGGCACTGTAGGCAAGCGGACCCAGGAATTGCTCAACGTCTCCTTTCAGCAGAAGGCGGACTTGATCGCGTACGCCCTAAAAGCCGTTCGCCAAAGTCCTTCGCGCGAGTACAGCCGGTTTGTTCGAATAAACATTCCGCAATTTATGTTGGAGTATTACAAAGACGGGCAATTCCAGGAAGCCCACAAGATCGTGGTCGGCAAGGAGACTGGGAAGAAAGTAAAATTTCGCGGTAAAATGGTCGGAGAGAACCAAACTCCAACCCTGACCAGCACAATTGAACAGTTAATACTTAATCCGCGCTGGTATGTTTCGGACCGAATCCGGCTGGAATTGGACACCGAGGCCAAATCCGATCCGCAGTGGTTTACTAAGCACGGCTATGTGAACATGAGTGCACGTTATCCCTGGGGCGCCCCCAGGCTCTTTCAGAGCCCTGGACCCAAAAACGCGCTCGGCCGTGTCAAATTTGAATTTCCCAACCCCTACGTCGTTTACCTGCACGATACCCCGCTCAAGCATCTGTTCGCAAGATCGCGCCGCGATTTTTCACACGGTTGCATACGGGTCGAAAATGCCCTGGGGCTTGCCGAAACACTTCTGAGAGATGACGCCAACCCGTATGCCGAGAAGATGAATTCGGTCCTCGAGGGAGATCGCCAAATCTTTGTGAAGCTCTCAAAACCCGTTCCCATTTCCGTAGAATATATCCCGGTGGTTGCCGCCGGCAGCTCGCAGGTCGTTTTCGCCGGAGACCTTTATGGAATTCTTAAAGAAGACAAATAGCCACAAAAGATAAAAACCCTATCTACGAAGACTTCTCGTTTGCTCCATTAACTCGCATTCATTTTAAGTTACTGTTTTCACTGCACTATTATGTATAGTTAAGAGATTAATCTATCTTTATATATCCCAATAAGAGGGGTTATTTTAAATGATATAGAGGACTTACCGAACCTCAAAGCATTAAAATAATTCGTCTGCCGAAATCTATTGCACGATACTTCTATATCAGATCTTTTATCTAGTGCTTTCAACTGCTTAATATTGAATCTGAAAATAAATCAGACCGATTCTGAAAAAACTGTTTGACAGTGGCGTATCTTTTTTGGTAGTGAAACTCCATCTCCTTCAAACAATTGATACGTTCAGTCTTGGCAAAAGTGTGGAGACTCCTGAAAGTCAACATATGGGGGGCAGTTTTATGGGGGGCGCCAGAACTGTAAGAGCGTTGTTTTCTGCAATGGTCCTGACGACCATATTTGTATTCTCTTCATTAACTTTTATCCAAACATGTCAAGCGCTTACAATCTCCTATGGACACCCGTACCAGGGAAGTCTGGAAAATGGCGTCGTCTTTCCCAATCAATTTCAGGGCTATCATCTGCGCGATGAGAGCAGGTCCTACACCACCCCTGAAGTGGCTGGTGCTCTGCTCGACGCGATAGAGGCTGTCCGGAAGCAGTTCCCTGACACCTGCGATGTTTTCCTTGCAGATTTTACCTGCGCCGGTGGCGGGTCTTCCCTCCATCACCGCTCTCACCAGAATGGCAGGGACGTTGACGTCGGGCTGTACGCCAAGGGCAACCGCCCGCTGAATGGTTTGGTTCCGATGAACCAGGGTAACCTTGACGCCGCCAAAACCTGGTGCCTCATTGAAAACCTGATTGCCTCCCAACGCGTGCAGTACATTTTCCTGGACCGGAGCGTCCAGAAGGAACTGTATGAATACGCAGTCTCACGCGGCTATGATGAGGCCTACCTGCATCACGTTTTCGGAAATGTACGCGGGTGCCTCATCCAGCATATTCGAAACCACATCGATCATATGCACGTCCGGTTTTTCACTCCTTGGTCCACTCTTGCGGCCCACATTGGACCCGATGAAGTTGAGAAACAAGCGGTCATCGAGATGGCCCAGCAGTCATATTTGCCCAAAAAGGTCAATTACTATGTGAGCGGCTCTGAAAAAGGGCTTGACGAACTCGCCAAAAGCTTCGGGGTTACCACGGGAGACCTTTGCAGGTGGAACCATATAAGCCCTACGAGCGTGCTCGTTCCCGGCAGTTGCCTCGTTTTCTACAAGAGAAGTTTTGAGAGCGAGCCCGTCATGCTGGCGCGTTCTCTGCAGCCCGGCTTCATTGCTCAGGCCGCACCCGTCAGGATGGCTTCCATACAGCCCGAACCAGTGCAATCGAGCAGCATATCGGATTCAACTCCTCCGGAGGATGCCGAGCCGGTTGTCAAGGAGCAGCAGACGCAGCGCCCGGTCACTCTTGCTTCCACATTCAGCTCGTGTACAGCCGTCAGGGGCGATACGATCGAAAAGATTGCCCGTCGTGACCATCTCGATGTTGCACTTCTTTGCCGGTTGAACAGGATCGAGAAGAACGCACTCTTGAAGCCGGGCTATATGGTAAGAACCAGCGCGGTCAAGATCTATGCAGTTGCCGGCAAGGGCCCAACCGGTGCGCACGCGAGCGATTCATCTTCATCAGCCGGCTTCTCTTCCAATCCCCAACAGTCCGGCTCCTCAACCGCCGCCTATTACACCATGAAAAACGGCGGCACTCTGAAGGACGTTTCAAAAAAGACCGGGGTCCCTGTTTCCTCACTGTGCCGGTTGAACGGACTTGGCCAAGACACCCATCTTAACCGTGGCCAGAATATAAAGCTCGCACTGGCTGATCTGGAGAACGCAACAGATGCGACCACCAACGTCTCATCATCATCATCGGCCGACCCTTCCTCCAATCCCCAACAGTCTGGCTCCGCAACCGCCACCTATTACACCGTGAAAAACGGTGGCACTCTGCAGGACGTTTCAAAAAAGACCGGAATCCCGGTTTCCTCACTGTGCCGGTTGAACGGACTTGGCCAAGACACCCATCTTAACCGTGGCCAGAATATAAAGCTCGCACTGGCTGATCTGGAGAACGCAGCGGATACGCACAAAAGGGCGCCATCATCTTCATCGGTCGGCTTCTCTTCCAATCCCCAACAGTCCGGCTCCGCAACCGCCGCCTATTACACCATGAAAAACGGCGGCACTCTGAAGGACGTTTCAAAAAAGACCGGAATCCCGGTTTCTTCACTGTGCCGGTTGAATGGACTTGGCCAAGACACCCATCTTAACCGTGGCCAGAATATAAAGCTCGCACTGGCTGATCTGGAGAACGCAGCGGATACGCACAAAAGGGCGCCATCATCTTCATCGATTTGCTTTGCATCCGATTCAAAAAAGTTCGACTCCCCAACTGCTGCTTATTACACTGTGAACAGTGGCGGGACCCTGCAGGACGTTTCAAAAAAGACCGGGATTTCGCTTTCCTCACTTTGCCAGTTGAATGGGCTCGCCCGCAATGCCCGTCTTAAGCCCGGCCAAAGGATAAAGCTCACCCAGGCGAACCTGCGGGTAAAACCCTCCTTCGGCAGCGCTGCATGCTCATTCAAAGGTCCGGCAAAAAAACCTGCGGCAGTTAAGAATGACAAGTCCAACAACAAACCTTCAAAAGATCGCGAGGCAGAAGCCGCTCAGCAGAAACAGATCTCCACGTCCCGCGCCTCAATAGATTCAGCGGTGCGCAAAGGGCACGAAAAAGTTGCGTCCGCCAAAAAACCGGCTCTGAAGAAAATGGGCAAATCAGGCAAACCCTCACCGGCAACGGCCCAGAAAAAAACACCTGATGCTGGGGCCAAGCTCAAAACAGCGGCTAAGCCAGGGAAAAATACCGCATTCGCAAAGAAATAGAATCGGTCGGGACCGGCAGGAAACTTCTCCGGCCCGGCCCTTTTCTTTTTTTGTAATATGGGATATGAATAAAAGATTGAACGGGCGCTATTCGGTGCCCGTTCTTTTTTGCACCGAACTTGTCTGGAGTTGAAATGTCCGTACCCTGTTCATTTAGTAGCTGGAGTTCAAATGTCTGACAACACCGCAGAAAAAATCGCTCTGCTAAGAAACATCGGCATCAGCGCGCACATAGATTCGGGGAAAACGACTCTCACGGAGCGAATCCTGTTCTACACCCGGCGCATTCACGCCATACACGATGTGAAGGGCAAAGATGGAGTGGGCGCCACAATGGATTTCATGGAACTCGAAAAGGAGCGCGGCATCACCATCCAGTCTGCCGCTACCAATTGCTCGTGGGGCGATCACCCGATCAACATTATCGATACGCCTGGTCACGTCGATTTCACCATCGAGGTCGAACGCGCCCTCCGGGTCCTCGACGGCGCCATTTTGGTTCTGTGCGCCGTCGGCGGGGTCCAGTCACAATCGGTTACCGTTGACAGGCAGATGGTCCGTTACCGGGTCCCCAGGATCGCTTTCGTAAACAAGTGCGACAGAACGGGCGCCGACCCCTTCCGGGTAGCCCGGCAACTCCACGAGAAGCTGAACCACAATCCGGTGCTGCTTCAGGTGCCGATGGGCCTGGAGAAAGACCATCGGGGGGTAATCGATCTTGTTTCCATGAAGGCGCTCACTTTCGAGGGAGAGCATGGCGAGGAGTTTACAGAGTCGGAGATACCGGCGGAATTTATAGAACTCGCGCGGGCAAAAAGGGAAGAAATGCTCGATGCGGTGTCTCTATATTCCAATGAATTGACAGATGCGATTCTGGCCGAGGAGCCAATATCCGAAGATATGGTGCAGGAGGCAATCCGCAAGGGCGTCCTTACCCTCGGGCTTACTCCCGTTCTCATGGGTTCGGCTTACAAGAACAAAGGGGTCCAGCCGCTTCTAGATGCCGTTGTCAAGTACCTGCCGAGCCCGCTCGATGTCGACAACGATGCCCACGACCTGGACCGGGAGGAAGAGCGAGTCCTGCTCGCAAGCGCGTCCGATCGGCCACTGGTGATGCTTGCGTTCAAACTCGAGGTAAGCCGCTACGGTCAGCTCACATACGTTCGAATCTACCAGGGGACCTTGAACAAGGGCGACACCATCGTCAACACGAGAACGGGTAAACACGTGAAGGCAGGACGCCTGGTCCGGATGCACGCCGATGAAATGGAGGAAATCGAATTAGCAACAGCAGGCGACATTGTTGCACTTTTCGGGATCGATTGCGCCTCCGGGGATACTTTCACAGACGGACGGGTGCGATACGCCATGACCTCGATGCACGTCCCGATCCCCGTAATTTCGCTTGCCGTGAAGCCCAGGGATAAGAAGGCCGAGATGAACCTGAGCAAGGCCCTTGCCCGTTTTTCCAAGGAGGACCCCACGTTCAAAGTTTACCTCGATGCAGAAACCTCCGAAACCATAATATGCGGGATGGGAGAGCTTCACCTGGACGTCTATGTAGAGCGGATGCGCCGCGAGTACAACGCCGAAATCGAAACCGGCATGCCCAAAGTCGCCTATCGCGAATCGCCCACCCGCATGGCGCAATTCAACTACACCCATAAAAAACAAACGGGAGGCGCGGGCCAGTTCGCCAGGGTCGCCGGGACCCTCGAGCCGCTCGCTGAAGGGGAGTTTGAGTTCGTCAACAAGGTTACCGGCGGAGCGATTCCCACCGAATTCATATCGTCATGCGAGAAGGGATTCAGGGCGTGCCTCGCCAAGGGCGGGTTCGCTGGATTTCCGGTCGTCGGAGCACGAGTCATAATAAATGACGGCGCAGCCCACTCGGTCAACTCATCCGACCTGGCTTTCCAACAGGCCGCAATCGGGGCGTTCCGCGAAGCCTACCAGAAGTCGGGCCCAGTGCTCCTCGAACCTATCATGCGCGTGGTGGTCGAAACCCCTTCCGAGTTCCAGGGCGCAGTGCTGGGGAGCCTGAACCAGAGGCGTGCAATAATTCAGTCCACCTCTGAAGACGGTGTTTTCTCGGCCGTTGAGGCCGAAACGCCGCTCTCGGAGATGTTTGGCTACTCCACTGTGCTTCGCTCATCAACACAGGGCAAGGCCGAATTCACCATGGAATTCTCGAGGTATAGTCAGGTCCCAAAAGCTCTGGCCGAGGAGATCGTAAAAAAAGAGAAGGAAAACCGAAAGTAGCGCATCCACACGGGGGCTATTTCAGCCCTTTGTAGCTTTCCTGGAAGACCTTTCCGTTAACATTGCCGGAACCTGGACCACCGCAATCCGGGGTATAGCAGGTTACGTTTACGAATTCGCAATGCGCCGCGCAGGACGGACATGTTTCCGGAGGTGCCTCGACAGAGATCGTATTGCCGCATTTATTACATTTCCAGACTTCCATGGCTCTCTCCCTCTTGCATCGGGTGTAAAATGACGCTTTCAAAGAATCTCGCTCACTTACAAAGGTTTTGGCATTGAATGTCAATCTAAGGACGCTCTTGAAGAATGCAAGCAAGTCAACTGCGATCTTATTCTGTTCGAGAACGCTTATTCTCTTGCGCCGGGAGTCATTCATTGGCTGAGTAATGCCGGGCTGAGGGACTGGGGATGGTCGAACTAAACTGGCTTCTGTTCTGCTTTCTTTTTCTATATGTGGGACAGAGTGTGTTCAATATCTGGGTTGAGCGCATCAACCTGAATCATTCCCAGCGGCGCGCTGATAAGGCGCCGACCGGGTTCGAAGGATTCATTGACGAGTCAAAGCTAGCTGGGACCACGCGTTACATCCAGGCAAAAACCAAGGTCGGGGTCCTTGATGAAATCGTCTCGGATGTGACGCTCCTCGCGATCCTGCTCTCAGGATTGCTCCCCCTTCTCGTCCGTTGGTCCGAGAAACTCGGGCTGTCAATGATTGCAGCGGGGCTCCTTTTCTTTTTTGTTCCCGGACTCATTCACTTCCTGATCGAGCTTCCTTTCAGCTACTATAATACCTTCGTCGTGGAGCAGGAATTCGGCTTTAACAGGTCCACCCTCAAGCTCTGGACGATCGACCAAATAAAGGGGGTATTGGTCACGGCCGTCCTTTTTGCGGCGATTTTTTCCATACTTCTGCTCTTCATTGCATGGTCGCCCCGTTTCTGGTGGTTTTGGGGTTTTCTGCTTATCTCTGCCGTTCAGTTGGTGCTGGCGATCCTTTATCCCGTGGTCCTGGCGCCGCTCTTTAACAAATTCGAACCGGTCAGCGATGAAGAACTTGCCGCAAAGATCCGTGCGCTGATGGAAAAAAACGGTATCCGCGTGAAAAAAATCCTGCAGATGAACGCCGGCATCAGGAGCCGCCACACAAATGCTTATTTCACCGGAATTGGAAAGACCAAACAGATAGTGCTCTTCGATACGCTGATCCAATCGCATACCCACGAAGAGATCCTTGCGGTGCTCGCCCACGAGGCGGGCCATTTCAGGAAAAAACACGTCCTCAAGCAGCTTCTGATCTTTGCCTCCCTTTCACTGGCGGCATTTTACGCCACCTGGCTTTTCATCCAATGGCCGCTTGTTTTCTCCACCTTCGGATTCAGCGCGCCGCTGCCCTATGTTGGGCTTTTCCTGGCCGGGGTCTTTTCTCGCAAGGCCGGATTTTTCCTCCAGCCGCTCTATATGATTATATCGAGGCGTTTTGAAAGAGAAGCCGACATTTTCGCCGCTCGGATGCTTGGAAGCGGCGCCGCTTTGGCCGGCGCTATGAAAAGACTTGCCGCCGATAACCTCGCCAATCTTTACCCGCATCCGCTTTATGTCTTGTTTCACTACTCCCATCCACCCATTGTGGAAAGAGTCGCCCTGCTGGAGGGGAGCGATGGCAATCCTTAAAGCCGGAAGGCAATTTTCAAAAGCACGGACATCTAGACCATGACAGGCACTCTCATCAATATGGGCGCCATCGTCGCAGGGACGGCAATCGGCTCCCTGGCTGGATCAAGACTCCCCGCGAGGATGCGCCGGATCGTGCTTTATGGAATCGGCCTGGTGGTGCTTCTGATCGGCTTCCAGATGGCCGTTCGCACGCAGAATGTCCTTGCCGTGCTGGGCGCTATACTGATCGGCGGCATAATCGGCGAGTTACTGCGACTGGAAGACAGGCTCGAACAACTGGGGCAGTTTTTTCAAGACAGGTTTTCCAAAGGCTCCGAACAATCGATCGCCGAGGGATTTGTAACTGCGAGCCTGGTATTCTGCGTGGGGCCGATGGCGATTCTAGGTTCTATTTCGGACGGTCTGAGCGGCGACTATAGTCTGCTCTCCATAAAGGCCGTTATGGACGGATTCGCTTCCATCGCCTTCGCGGCCAGCATGGGATGGGGGGTTGGACTTTCTGCTGTTTCCATTCTGATCTACCAGGGAGCGATAACACTTTTTGCAGGCAGCCTTCCGGGCGCACTAAACGAAGCCATGATCACGGAGATGACTGCAACCGGCGGTTTGATTATAATCGGCATCGGCATTAAACTGCTCGATCTTAAAGACCTGCCCCTAGCCAATTTCGTCCCCGCAATCGCGGTGGCGCCGGCGATCCTGGCGCTTATTCCCTTCTTCAGGGGCCTGTTTTGAACGTCTGTAACAAGGAATACACACCTTCGACATACTACCGCCAAATTCTTTCCTTAAACTATGGACCATCTCCAAAAGCAAAAGGATTTGGCATTGATAAATTACAGATCGAACAGCGCCGTTTCAAGGTTGATTCCCGACCATGCAAAGCTGATGGACCCTAACGAGTTATGGAGGTACACAAAACAACAGTGAGTATGCCCTGCGTGCTTCTGTTCGCTTTTTTGACACTTTGCGGCATAGCCTATCTCTACTGGCGCTATGTCTGGTTTTTCCGAAATCCCTCCCGAAAAATCCCCTCTGAAGACTCCGGAATTCTCAGTCCTGCGGACGGTTGCGTCGTCTACGTAAAAGAAGTAGCTCCGGGCGAAGAGATCATCACGATCAAACAGGGAGTCAAGGCGACCATTCACGACATTTGCCGGGAAGCGGTGTCGGCGCCCAAGGTCCTGATCGGCATTTTTATGAGTCCTTTCAATGTGCACTACAACCGCATCCCGATCTCCGGAACGGCCTTGTTCATTCGTCACTACCCGGCCTTTGGGAAAAATCTCTACATGGCGGCCATGCACATGAGGACGCTTCTCCACCGCCTGCCCCTCTACCGCAACAGCCTGCACATAATCCAAAACGAGCGGACCGTGACGGGAATCAAGGGACACTATCGGGGCAGGCCCCTCAACTGCTATGTCGTGCAAATTGCGGCAGCCAGCGTCAATGGAATCGATTCATACATCGAACCTCAGCAGCAGGTGAGCGCCGGACAAGTCCTTGGGATGATCCGGATCGGGTCCCAGGTGGACCTCATTGTCACGGCCTTCGATGGCATGAAGATCAAGGTCCAGCCAGGAGACCGCGTCCGTGCGGGAGAAACGGTATTGATCGAATAAACGAATACGAGGCGAACCGGAAAGGAGGCGGAATACAAATCGGCAATCGTGTCTTTGCAAAGATCCGGAGCAGGCGACAACAATCAAAGGACCGGGCTTTTCATGCCCGAGGGTTTTCGGCCTTGAATGGTTGAGCGTATACAGGAAACAATCGTACGGAGCTGGAACGAGCTTCAACACGAACTCTACAAAGACTCGTGGAATGGAGAGCTTGGCCGTTATCGTTCCCGTTGCGCCTTCAGAGGACTCTCCGACGCGAGCTACCGGCTGGAAACTACCCTTATACGTCTGAGGGGCGGCTTTGAAAGACTTGAAAACCACCTGCTGCGCAATTTCAAGAAATACGCGCATAGAAACGTAGTAAGTGGAAACTCGGTCTGGCATTGGCTGGCCGTGGCGCAACATTCAGGCCTTCCCACAAGGCTTTTGGATTGGACTTATTCACCGTTCTGCGCCCTGCACTTCGCCACTTCGAACCTGGATAAGTTCGACACCGATGGCGCGGTCTGGGCGGTCAACTACCTGAGGATGCACAGGCTGTTGCCCGAAAGTCTCAAGCTGCCGCTCGAACAGGAGGGCGCCAATGTTTTCACCGTGGAGATGTTGTCCGAGTCCGTGAAGACCCTGCACGAGCTGGCCGGCCTTTGCGAGCAGCCTTTCCCCCTCTTTTTTGAACCCCCCTCGATGGACGATCGCATTGTAAACCAATTTGCATTCTTTTCGATGATGTCTGATCCCAAATCGGTCCTGGACGACTGGCTCGTGCAGCACCCTCAAATCGCCCGCAAAATCATCATCCCTGCCAAACTCAAGTGGGAGATCCGAGACAAGCTCGACCAGGCCAATATCACCGAAAGGGTGCTTTTCCCCGGTCTCGACGGCCTGAGCAGATGGCTCAGGAGGCATTACAGTCCCAGACAAGACGGCATGCCCAAAAAGAAGTTTCCGGCATATGACCAGTTCTTTAGTTTCCCACAGAAGGCGTCAAATGAATAATCAGGGGCGGGACACTTTTCAACGGGACAACCTTGCTTCGCATGCGGGAGGGTTTCATGCACAAGACCTATGTTCTGGATACCAATGTATTGCTGCATAATCCAGAAGCTTTGTTTGCATTCCAAGACAATCATGTGGTCATTCCCCTCACGGTAATCGAAGAAATAGACAGCCAAAAGAAAAAACAGGACGAAATAGGAAGAAATGCGCGGGTCGTTTCGAGGCAACTCGATGCGCTTCGCTCATTGGGGCATCTTTCCGAGGGGGTGCCGATGCCTTCGGGAGGAAAGCTCACGATCGAACTCAATCACTCCAGCATAATAAATTTCCCGAAAGGATTGGACCCTGAGAAACATGACAACCGAATTCTCGCTGTGGCCTTCAACCTGAGCCAGGCTGAGCAGGGAATCGTAACCCTGGTGACCAAGGACCTCAACCTGCGCATCAAAGCCGACGTTGTAGGCGTGCGGACCGAGGATTTCTATAACGATAAGGTGGACTACGATCACCTCTACTCCGGTGTTGTCGAGCAATATCTATCTGCCCGGGAGATGGACACGTTTTACAGGGAGGAGAGGTTGAAGTTATCCGGCTGCCAACCGCTGCCAAATCAATTCTTTCTGCTGAAGTGCCACGAGAATTCGTCACAATCGGCGCTTGCACGATACAGCCATGGCATGCTGTTGCCTCTGTGCCATGCGGATTCGGTCAACTGGGGCATCAAGGCCCTGAACAAGGAGCAAAAATTTGCCCTCGAGCTGCTCAGAGACGATCAGATAAGGGTCGTCACCCTGGTCGGCCGGGCCGGAACAGGGAAAACCCTGTTGGCCCTTGCCGTCGGATTGGAAAAAGTTCTGGAGGAAAATGCCTTCTCCAGGCTGCTGGTCACCCGGCCCGTCATCCCGATGGGCGAGGACCTGGGCTATCTGCCGGGAACCAAAGAAGAGAAACTCAGGCCATGGATGCAGCCTATATATGACAACCTGGAGTTCCTGATGCGAAATTGTCCCGAGCCTTACGGAGTGCTCGATGATTTGGTAAGGAAAGGGACACTGGAACTCGAAGCGCTCACCTACATTCGGGGACGCAGCATTCCCAAACAGCTAATACTTTGCGACGAAGCCCAGAACCTCTCGCCCCACATGATAAAGACACTCATCACCCGCGTCGGTGAAGACACCAAGATCGTCTTCACCGGAGACCCCGAGCAGATCGACCACCCATATCTGGATGCGAGCAGCAACGGCCTGACCTATCTCGTCGAGCGCCTCAAAGGGGAGGAATTAGCCGGGCATGTAACGCTGGTAAGGGGGGAGCGGTCCAAGGTGGCGGAGTTGGGCGGCAGACTGCTTTAAGATTCACAGCCCAAGTCTCGTTGCGGCCAATCCGCAACGGCCGAAAAAATTACGGTTCGATCTCTGAATTGCACCTGATTGGTTTGGGAAAACGCGTCACTTTTTGTATGGCGTTGAGTTTCCTCACAAAAGAAACCTTCTTGCAACACAACTGTAACATACATCCATTATCCTGTTCGCCAGTTGGGTCGATGTCCGCCGTAAAGCCAACAGGCCGGGGCGGTGTAGTTGGAGCAAATACCCTTTTATATAGAGGAGCATAAATGAGCTGCTATTTGCACCATGTTCCAGGGAGAATCAGAATCAAGATTCCAGCTATAAAGGGAAAACCTTTCTATGCGCAGGAACTGGGGAAAAAACTCCAACTCATCTCCGGAGTCTGCCTGGTAAGTGTCAATTCCCTCACTGGAAGCGTTCTGGCATATTATGATGAGAACTCTACAGATGCCTGCGCAATAACGGATATGGTGAGCAGGGAAACCGGGGTCGATCTTTCCCAGGCGCCTTCTCCGGATAAATATATGGACGACGCATTGTCAAAAACCGGTCAAATGGTCGGACAAACCATAGGCAAGGCTGCCCTGGGCATAGCGATCGGTCAGTTATTCGAAGGGTCCCCCCTGGCGCTGCTTGCAGCCGTCATTTAGGGGAAAGAGCGGACCAAAGCCCGGCGTTTGGAATATGCCGGTACTGTCCCTGCCGGCTGCCGATGTGAAAGCGGCCGTAGCCGCACTTTTCTCATTCCTCAGAAAAACCTCCCAAGAATACGACAGATAGACTTATTGAAAATAAGGCTATCTCGGCACGTCTCGCCTCATTCATAAGCGTGCATTTGCGATCTGTCATTTGAGATAGGCCGTTGTGGGACGTCTTAAGAGTGGATTTTGGCCGGTGCGGCAGAAAAATATCACTTCTCACATGTGATTTTTTGGGGCGCGTGGGACCGGTCCCTATGCCAGGCAGGGGAAGGTTTCCCTTCCCCTGCTCCCCAAATGCGCCTCAAATGCCTTTATACCCGCTTGCAATATTTACCCATAGAGATTCATAAAGTTCCCGCTCGATGATGCGGAAGTGGTAGTACCGAAGTTAGCAAGCAGGTCCTGGAGGAAAGTCTGAAGGGCTGCACTGCTGTTGGACGTGCTGTTCGTGCTGGCTGAGGCGCTTTGCGTGCTGCCGGATGTAGTGTTGGTGGTGCTTGATGCGCTGTTGCCCGAAGTCTTCTGGATCGCTGAAACCAGGTTATTGTAGTCCGATTGCAGCGTGCTCAGGGTGGTGTTCGTAGAGCCGGTGGGGGCAGTGGAGGAATTGGCCCCCAATTGCTGAATCAGGGCCTCGATCTTGGCCGAAAAGGCCGGGTTGAAAGATGTCGCTGTCGCAGGCGTCGAGGTCCCGCCGCCGCTTGGATTCGATTCCGCTTTTACAGCTTTGAACAGATCGTGCATAAACTTTCGGAGCGCTTCTCGAGGGTTCTCAGTCGATGAGGTGGAACTGCCGGAAGTCGAACCGCTATAGCTTCCACCACCGTTGCCGCCGCCCGGCGGCACAGGGGCAGACGCTCACGAAAGCCCCAGATTGCCTAGCACCCCCTCGATGGCCTCCATTAGCGTATTGCCCCCTCCTGAATTTGGTTGACAGCCCTGGACCTGGCCGCTCGAACCCGCACCGCCATTACCTGACTGGGTGGCCTGGGAAAGATATTGCGTGTAGAGAAGATAGTTGTTGTCGATTCCGGAAACGCTCATGTCTTGCTCCTTTAACTGCAATGATTACACATAAATTGCCTTTTCATCTTTGTCTTGAGGCAATAATCGGGCCGATTTGAAAAAAAAATCATGTGGAGATGCGTCAAGGACCGCGAAAAAATTTGTAGCCACCTTTACGTTTATTACCAAACCGGCGTCTGGCGCAGCTCCATGGATGATGGGTACAGTATCGTGGATTTGTTGGAATTCGAGGCCATATTGAGTTGCGGATAAATGGGAAGTTGAAGGTTTATCTCAATGGCGGAATTTTTTGCTGACGTTTGCAAAAAGTGTCAGCCGGGTCGGCAAATTTTTCCATAGGCAGGTCCCAATCAACCGGTTCAGTATTGCATCTGGATTCCGATTTCCATGACTTTCGATGGGGGTATGTTCAGGTAGGAAGATCCGCTGAGCGAATTGCGGAACATGAACGTAAACAGAAACCTGCGCCACCTGGGCATGGTCCTCTTGCGGCCGCGCACCAGGCTTATCCGGCCCACGTAGTACGTTACCTCATTAAGATCGATCTCCAGTCCCCCGGCCTTGGCCAGCGACATTATCTGCGGGATGTCCGGCGATTCCATGAAGCCGTAGCGTGCGCTGATGCGGAAGACACCGTGGCCCAGCTTCTCGATTTCTATCCGCTCGGGGTCCGCCACCTCGGGGGCGTCGATGGTGACCACCGAAAGGATCACCATTTTCTCATACATGGCCCTCGTCTGCTTGACATAGTGAAGCAGCATGGGCGGCACTTCCCTGTGGAAAGTGGAGAGGAACACGCCGACGCCCGGCAGCCGTATCAGGCTCTGGGCGGCAACCATTTCCATGAATTTTTCTTTTGGAACGGTGCTGGTCATCACCATTATCGCCAGCCTCTTCCAACCGTCCCACCAGGCGACCATTATAACCATGACCAGCAGAGCGCTGGACAGCGGAAACCAACCGCCGGTGGTGAATTTCTGCACGCATGAACTGAAGTAGGTGAGGTCCATTACCAGGAAAACCAAACAGAGCGGCAGGGCCCTAATGGCGCTCCACCCCCAGACCCACCTGCAAATAAAGTAAAATATCACCGAGGTGATGAGCATGGTCCCGGTGACCGCTATGCCGTAGGCATCGGCGAGGTTGTCGGACGCCTTGAAGTGAAGCGTTATCGCGATGGCCGCCACCATCATGAGAGCGTTTACATCGGGCAGATAGACCTGCCCTTCGGCCATTCCCGACGTGTGCACGACCCTCATGCGCGGCAGGAAGCCCAGTTGAATGGCCTGCCGGGTCAGCGAGAAGACCCCGGAGATGATGGCCTGGGAAGCTATGATCGTGGCAATCGTGGCGAGCACGACCATCGGGTAGAGCAGAGCGTGTGGAACGAGGCTGAAAAACGGCGCCTCCGCTTTTGCCGGGTCGTGCAGGATCACGGCGCCCTGGCCGAAATAGTTCAAAACAAGCGCCGGGAGCGCCACGAAGTACCAGGAGATGCGGATAGCCCTGGCCCCGAAGTGCCCCATATCGGCGTAGAGGGCTTCGCACCCGGTCACGCAGAGCACGACCGCGCCCAGCAAAAAGAACCCGTGTATCCCGTTGTTTAAAAAGAACCGCACTCCATGGGCCGGGTTGACCGCTGCGAGTATGTCGGGCCTGTGCGAGATTGCCGCAACCCCCAGGATTGCCATGACCGCAAACCACAGGATCATCACCGGGCCGAAGAGTTTGCCTATCTTGCCCGTGCCCTGGCTTTGTGCCCAGAAGAGCAAAAGCAGTATGCCGCAGGTCAAGGGGACAACCAGAGGTTTGGTGCTCGTGGTGGCCACTTCCAGCCCCTCCAGCGCGGATAGCACCGAAATGACAGGAGTTATGAGACCGTCGCCGTAGAGCAGTGCCGAGCCGAAGAGCCCGGCCAGGATCAGCCCCCTGCCCAGGCTGGCGCCCCTTTTCTTGTGCAGAAGGGCCATCATGGCAAAAACGCCGCCCTCTCCGCCATCCTCGGCCTGAAGGATAAACAGCGCGTACTTGAAGCTTACCACCAGCATCAGCGACCAAAAAATCAATGACACCAGGCCCAGAACGTTTTGAGGCGAGGGGGTAATCGATGATTGGCCCATGAAGCAAACTTTAAGGGTATATAAGGGACTGGTGCCGATATCGCCGAAAACCACCCCCAACGCGGCGGCGACCAGAACACCGCCCTTCTCTTTAGCGTGGCCCATGAAAAATCAATCCTTCCCCGGTTATATGTTACCACGTGGCCAACAGGTCAGTTTCGCTGCGGGGAGCCTTCCCACCATACCTGGGCGAACTCCAGGCGCGTGGCCTCCACAAGGTTGTCGACAGCCTGCTGGGACTCAGGCGTGGTTTGAAAACCGGGGAACTGGAGGGTATGCATTATCAGACTCACCGCATCATCCACACTGATCGACTTGAGGTGTATTACCATGTCGTAGAACGTTGCGTCCCAGGTATCGGCCCCGTAAAGAGAAAGCGCCCACTTTCGCCGCTCCTCGTCATCCCTCATGATGATCTCCCGGGCCTTGTCCGCAGCGATGCCCTCCCGTTCGACCTCGTCGGCGACGCGGGCTTCGAGGTCGCCCACTATCCGCACCTTTAGCACGTGAGGTAGGCCCTGAAGGAAAAAGTTCCCGAACAGCCCATGGTAGACCACATTGTCTTTTTGCACGTGCTTGAGGAGGGCGGCGCGGATGAAGGCCACGTATTTTTTCTTGTCGCTCGTAAAACGCTCCAGAATCTTGGGCGCATCCTCGATCGCCCGGACCAGCTTGATTTCCGGGATGTTGTATTCCTGGGAAGCCGCCAGGAGTATCTCGCGGGAAATACAGTCATAGCCAAGCTTTGCCGCCAGTTTTTCCGCTACTTCCCGGCCGCGGTGGTACGAGCCTCTCGAAATGGTGATTATCGCCATCTCCCGTCCTTTCCTGATCCTTTGATGAAAGCTTGCTTTCAGCTACTCTCCATCCCCAAACACTGCATAAGAGACTAGTACACTTTAACCCCTGTAGCTTCGAGTAGCACCGATCCCGTAGGGTGGGCGCAGTCTTATGCGCCCACCAAGGTGGTCAACGCTCCGCTTCTGTCCACCCTACGGATTATACAAAATTCATAACGTTACAGGGTACCAGCAGTTTCCAATTCGGAAAGGAGAGATTCTTTCGTCCTGGCAAGGAAATCATTGGTTGCGCGGAGGCGTACATAATCTGGTCATTCCTCTTACCGCCCTTAGGCGGAAGGGGTACAGCCTCGCGGAGCGTCGAAATCCTGCCTGTGCCGCCGTCGAAGGTTTGACGGGCAATCCCTGCTGCGGCCCAGCCTCCCGTCAGGGCGGAAAGGGCCTTTCCCGCATCTGAACTAATTATTTTAGCATGGAAAGTCCACAGTTCATAAGGCAAAGAGACTTATGACACGTGTGATCGCGCAGGGGTTTATGAAGAGGCCGGGAACTTGGCGGAACCGGGAGACGCTTAAGCGCGATATTTTGGGGACGTATGTGCGACACAGTGCACGGAGTGCGGAAGAATCACTCCGATGATGTAAAAAGGTATCGCAAAGCTGCACGTCCGGGATATGCAAAAGCACAATTTGGACTTATTGCCTTGTCCTGCCCGAATCGCTCGAAATACCATTTTTCTTGTTAGTGTCGTACTCAGACGGCCCTTGACTTGCCGCCGGACCTGCATCCTTGCCCATCGTATCCTTGTCAGGATCTCTCGAAGCGCAAGAAGAGTCCCAAAGAGAACATGTGTGAGATGGGGGCGAAGGGCCGTTTGAGCCAGGCCAACTCGAAGCCTTCAGGCTGAAAAATAGGCCGCTGACCAGCAGTAGCGAAAGCACCATTCCAAAAATCAGTTTTTTGCTCAATTTTATCTCCATAAAACACCAGTAGTCATTATCAGAAATGATGCACCCGCCTGATAACGCAATATAATAACCTGGTAAAATAAACGTAAAGGCCGTTAAGGATCTTGTCAACAACTATACCATACGGGCATGCATGATTCAGGCCGTTTGTGTGTTCAGAACGTGCACAAAAATATTAGGGGGCTAGCGGTGCTGCGTCCGCCAACCCCTTGATTTTCCCTACGGCGCTACCGGGAGTCAAACCTCTGACCTTATAGGCTCAGAGCTGAGTACAAGATTCCCCTATGCTGCTCGACTATAAATTTTCATGATTTATAAACGTTGCTAATACCGGAAGCCTCTATTCCCAATCAGCCACTTGACATGGGCCATTACGGCCTCAGCTTAGGATTTTTTCCCCTGGTTTCCGTAAGCCCGGGTCAGGTTGCGATAAACGTCGACATTGGTGGGTGTGAGCGCGATGGCCGCCTTGAAGAGCGACACCGCCTCGTCAAATCTGCCCTGTTTGGCGCAGATGATTCCCAGGTTGTTGTAGGCCGGCCAGTATTTGGGGGTTACCGCCAGGGTCTTCCGATACATGGCGATGGCCTTGTCGGTCTTGCCCTCGTTCGCCATTGCCATGCCCAGGTGATGATAGGCCATGTAGTTGTTCCGGTCGATTTGCAGGGCATGGTTGAAGAGTGTCTCCGAGTTCCGCCAGTAGCCCACCTGTACCCAGGTGGAGAGCACACAGGCCAGGATTGCCGACAGGATGCCCGTAGCTGCGATAACCTGTCGATGCCGGCATCCGGCGCTGACCTCGGACACCCCCCAGGCAACCATGATGAACAATCCGATGAAAGGGATATAGCTGTAGCGGTCCGCTATGGCCTGGCCGCCGACCTGAACCAGTCCGATTACCGGCGCCACGGTTCCCAGGTACCAGAACCAGCCCACCGCAAGGTAGGGATACCGCCGGGCCCGGTATAACAGGAAAGTCGAAAGCGCCAGCAAGGCAAGGCCCGCCCCCGCCGCCTGCCACCAGACCACCGGGACCAGGGGATAAAAGAACACCATGGGGTAGGGTCAGAACAGCTTGACGATATATTCGACATATGCGGCCAGGGCGTTGGCGATCCGCGGACCCATGGGCCGAATGGCCAGGGACATCACGGCGCCGGTGTCTGCTTGAACCACCATGGTAATCAGGCACGAAATGGCAGCCAACGCTAACAGGGGGATTTTTTCCAGGATGAGTTTCCGGTAAACGCCCCCAGCCGGCGCCGGCCTGGAACCATCAGCTCCGGTGAGGTCCCCTGCCGGAGCCGGCCCCCCCGGTATCCGGCCCAGGGGCCAGAAGTCCAGCAGAAGAAGCACAACTGGCAGTGTGACCAGCATTGTTTTGGCCAACAAACCCAGGGCGAAGGCCGGCAGGACCGGCAGATAGCGGCGCAGCGACGGGGCGGCGACGTACCAGGCGTATGCCCACATAGTGGCCAGCTAAAAGAACGTGCTCAGTACGTCTTTTCTCTCTGACACCCAGGCCACGGACTCCACGTGCATAGGGTGCAGGGCGAATAGGGCCGCCACCAGGGCGCTGGGCCACAGGGCCCTGGTCACCCGGGCCCAAAACAGAAACAGCAGAATCGTGTTAGCCAGGTGAGCCCGGCCTGCACTTCGTGATTTTGGGTTATATACTGATCGTCATCCCAGGTGACGAAGCCGTGGTCCTTAACCTGGAGGTAGGGCAGCAAAATTGCCCCGGCCAACCGCAGGCAGACGAGCTGCTTTGAGCCGCCCAATGTTCGGATAAACCTGTTAATGGAGTTAAAGGATTGTTTCAGCATCATGATGCCCATTGTCATTTTACGGCATGCAGGCGCCCTGCGCAAGGCCTCCCGCTCCCGCCCCGTCTCGCGGGTGGGTGGGCGGGCTGTCGAGAATGAGCGGTCGGCCCCCGGGCTGATTTAGGCGGCCCCCTCAGTGGGCCGGAGTTTGGACATTGGCGCCGGCTATCCTGACGATAGGTACTCATTTGCCGGATAGTCCTTTTAATGGCAGATCAGTCCGCCGCTTTTTGTGATGTAGCCGTTCCAATGACCGTATTCGGCCCTTGCGCGTGACTGTCTTTGTTTTCGTGGAACCGCTCAAGCAGTGGCGCGATCGCTTGTTCACCGCCGTGTTCTCTACGCGGGTTGACACCGGCCTCTTGATCAAGGCACCTGCACAGGGACTCGACGGGGACCTTCTGATGGAAAAATTTGCCGGTTCGGCAGGCACTTTTTGCAAGCGTCAGCAAAAAATTCCGCCATCGAGCGGTCCTTAACGCATCTCCACGTGGTTCTTTTTCAAATCGGTTTTCTTCCATCGTCACGCCCTGCTAAAGAAAATGACGATTTATGCACTATGTAACCTTGCGGGCAGAATTGTTCATATTTTTGACGACGGTCTTAGGGTGCTGCCGTAAGGCCGGAAAGGATGCAAACGGGCGCCGCTGGCACGAACATTGCTTCTTAAACGGCACAATAAGTCAATTTGCGACGCAACCAGTACAGCAATGGCTTATAACGCGGGCTATGCCGCCTAGCGCACTAATGTACGCACAGCGGCTTTTGATAGGTTTTTTGAAGTGGGTTAATTACTCGGCTTATTTAGAGTCTATGTTGCTAAATTACACATCAAGGAGGACTGGTTATGGCAGGAATGGTAGTCAACACAAACATGGACGCCCTTAGGATTGAGAACACCCTCTCAAACACGAATGCGGCTGTATCAACCTCACTAACACAACTCTCTACAGGCCTGAGTATCAACTCGGCCGCAGACGACCCAGCCGGCTACGCAATCGCCAACTCCTTCAAGGCAAAAATTGCCTCGATGCAGGTCGCCGCTCAGAACGCAAACGAGGCAACGTCGATGCTTCAAACGGCAGACGGCGCATACAGCCAGATCAACGACATTCTGGTACAGATGAAATCTTTGGCCACCGAGGCGGCATCCGGTCAGGAGAGCCCGACCAACCTGAGTTCTTTGAATGGCGAATTTGCGGATCTCCAGGATGAAATCGACCAGATCGCCGGCTCCACGCAGTATGGGTCAATTAACCTTATTGACGGAAATGCAAGCGCAACGGCTGGGATCACTTTTCAAATCGGCGCGACCAACGGCCCAGGCAACACTATTAACGTCCAGTTCATCGGCGCCACCACCGCCTGCCTGGGAGTGAGCGGCACGTCAAACAGCATCTCGATCGACTCGCTGGCAAGCGCTCAAGCGGCCATGACCGCCCTCGACTCCGCCCTTACCTCGATCAACGCCTACATGGGTACCGTCGGCGGCATGCAGAACCAGCTCCAGTACTCCATTAACAACATCACCCAGGCCATCCAGAACTACTCGTCCTCAGAATCCACCATCGAGGACGTGGACATGGCCTCTGCAGTCAGCACCCTGACTAAGAACCAGATTCTGCAGCAGTCAGCAATGGCGATGCTCGCGCAGGCTAACGCCGAGCCGCAAAACGTACTGAAGCTGCTCCAAAGTATTTAATTCGGCAAAAGCCATTTCCCAGTTCTAAAGGCGGCCCCAGTGGGCCGCTTTTTTTGTGAGATCGGCAATTTTGCGGCCCTTTAGCGAAGACCGCCTGTTTGCCGCTTGCTCTCTCAAAAGGAAAACTCGCTTCAACCTGCATGCGTGCAGGCAAAAGAAAAAGGGCTAGCGATGATTCCGCTAACCCCTTGATTTTGCGATGGAGCTGGTCGGCTTCGAACCGACTACCTCTTGAATGCCATTCAAGCGCTCTCCCAACTGAGCTACAGCCCCGGATAACTGCCCGGTCGAAATCTGTGACTTCAGCCCTGCGGCAGCTCTATTTGTGTATCTAATTTGAAAGCCCCTGTCAAGGCGATTCTGGATACAGGATGCCCGGCGCTCTATGCCGGGAGGGACGGTTTTTATCCGGTATCCTGAAGTTGCAATCCCGTGTCAGGATATATTACCCGGGGTTCTCGCATTTCCCTTGACACCCGCCAAAACGCCTGATTAGAATTCCAACATGCCGGAGTGGTGGAACTGGTAGACGCGCTGGACTCAAAATCCAGTATCCGCAAGGATGTGCGAGTTCGATTCTCGCCTCCGGCACTCACTTTGCGGGCTATGCCCGCTTTTTCATTTCTGTGATTGCGCCCTGTTTTATTGTACCCGGAACGGAATTCAAATACGCTTCCTGCCTCGATGCGGCAAGTTCCGGATCGGATTCACTCGCGAGGTGACCGCGGGCTGATTTTTCAGCCCGGGATTCTAGCTCGAGGTACTGCTCAGGTACGAAGTCAGGTTGAGGTCGTCGAGCATCCCTGTAACCTGGAGGGCGGCCTGGAAAGCCGTTTGTGCCTGTGACAGCTTGGTGGTCGCCGTGGCCACGTCGGTATCCTGGAGGTTGGACAGGGTGCCCTGTGCGTTTGTCTGCATAACGTTGATCGCCGATTGCTGATTTGTGAGATCCGACAGCGTAGTCCCGTTAATTGCCGACTCATTGGTTATATTGGTGTATGCATCGTTTAGAGTGTTGACGCAACTGCTTATCGTAGCCGAGTCTCCCGACTGTATCGCTTGCCCCAGGCTCCAGATTTGCTGCAGCACGTTGAGCGTGCTTCCTCCGCTGGAAAATGTGAAGACATCGTTTCCGGTAAGGTTTACAGCCGTTGAACCGCCGCCGGAAGCATCGCAGGTGCCGGTCTGCACCTCTATGGGATTTTGATCGGTAGGGCCGGTGACCACCCCGGTCGTGTCGTCGATAGAGTAAGGCGCTGTACTCGTGCTTGTACCGGCAAAGATGTACTGATCGCCGTATTGGGAGTTGGCCAAGCTTAACGCTTGTTGCAGAATTCCGTTAACCTCGCTGGCCTGGGCCGCGCTCTGGGTGGTCCCAGTCGCGCTGGAGGCTGAAACCGCAACCTGCTGCGCCTGGCTGACCAGGTCTTGAAGCTGGCTAAGCGCTGACCCGGTAGCATTGCACCAGCCGGTGCCAAAACTTATGCCGCTTAGAATAGAGTTATATTGTTGCAGACCCTGATCGAGGTTCATTGCCTGCGCCCAGTCGTAAGGGTCATCGGATGGAGAAGACATTGTTACACCCGAAGAGATCTGCTGCGAGAGCTGATTGATCTGCTCCTGTTGATTATTGATGTTGAGCAAATTCTGATTCGTTTGCATGCCGAGTGTGATTCGCATGGTTTTCCCCGCTTAACTAGTGCCCATAGAGATTATCGTACTCAGCAGGGTAGATACCGTGTCAACTACCCTGGCCGCTTCCTCGTAAATCTGCTGGTCCTGTATAACGTTAATCATCTCCTGGTCCGTCGATACGCCGGAAACGGACTCCTCTTGCGTCTGCAACTGGGTTTGGAGAGAGTTATAGAAGCTCTGGTTATTGTTCGCTTGCTGGACGTCGTCTCCCACATTCTGCTGGATGTTGCTCAAGTATTGCTCCGGTGTGGCAACGGTCCCATCGGAGAAAGTTATCTGGCTGTCTTGAAGGTCCGATATCGCCTGTGCGCTGGAACTCAACTCGGCCGCAGTCGGGCCGTTCAGAAAAGTTGTGGAGGCCGTCATGCCTGAGGCGCCGACGCCGGTGAAAACGGCCAGGGCCGGATTGGCAGGACTTCCCTGAGATAGCTCAGAAATATTGTTGACCTGCGTCATGAGCGTATTGGCGAAGGTATTTAGCTGGCTCATATAGCCGTTCAGGTCCGTCTGGGCCGTCAGGAGTCCGCCGAGCTGCCCGCCCGTGATGCTGGTGGATGTCGTGATGGGAGTGGCCGTTGCGCCCGAAACTACCGTCAGCGAACCGCTGGCGTCGGTGGTAGTGACGGTGACCATACCAGTCGCCCCGTCCTGGGAGAAGCTCACAGGGATAAGTTGGGCAAGGCTGTCCATCGCCTGGTATCTTTGGTCGATGAGCTCGTTTGCCTGGCTGGTGGGTGTTGAGCTTTGTGCAATTGCCGTATTGAGCTGGGCTATCTGCTGGATCAGCGTATTCGCCTGATTGACTGTGTCCGTGATCTGGCCGGGAATTTGGGTGGCGATTTGGTTGAGTTGATTGTATGTGGATTGCACGGCGCTGGCCAGGTTCTGCGCCGCCGAGTAGACCCCGGTCTGCCCGCTTAGCCCTGTCGGGTCTTGGGCCAGTGTGCTCCACGAACTAAAAAAATTCCCCAGGGCTTGTGAAATTCCATCGTCACCGGAATCCGCGCAGGCGGACTGGATAGATGTGAGTTCACCAGACAGGCTTGTGTACTGCGAATTATCGGACATGGCGTTCATGAGTTGCTGTTCAAGAAAGGTGTCCCGCGCCTGAGAAATCTGGGTGATGGTCGCTCCGTTGCCAAGCCAAACGGTGCCGGTCAAGGTCGGCGCGGTTTCCGTCTGCACTGCGGCCTCCTCCGCATACCCCGGGGTGGTGGCATTGGAAATGTTATTCGAAGCGACCTGTATCTCTGTCTGCGTATTCATCAGGGTTTGCAATGCCGTATTGAGCGTAACGCTAAGTCCGGCCATCTCTTAAATCTCCCGTGCAAACGTGAGTCCCTTCGGAGGGCGCACCGCTCGCTTTGCTTTCTTGCCGGCCGGGCCATAGCTCGGAGGCAAGAAGATCGAAAGAAAGTCCCGCCAGTAGGAAAGAGATTTTTCGATAAAAACTCCGTTGGAAGTGTTCAACCTACTGATCTCGCTGAACAGGGCCTTAAAGGAGTCCGAAGCCGGAACAAAGCCTTCCTCTGATTCTTTGGCGGATTGGAGCTTCCATTCCAGTTCGGTGACCAGATACTCTTTTTTCGGAACGAGCCTCAGGAGTTCGGCCCCCGCAAAGCGTTTGAGGATGTCGGCTTCATTCCGGAGGACCTCGAGCAGCTCTAGAGCGGTCGGGAGGCATTCAGATTGATAAGGAGAGTTCTTAGTCGCCAACACGTTGTGGTGCGCTAAGTTTTCTGCAGTTTGCAGATTTGATTCCATGTCATTACTCCCAGTTTCGATTACGTTCGGCTCCGAGGGAAACCCCCCGCATTTCTCATTCGACAGAATTCTTTTTATCGTTATCAGCAAGATCGCCTGCAACCTGCAGTGGCGGACTCCCTCAGCCGGCCCCCGGTTGGTTCCAGGACGTTGCCGAAACGGCCGTTTGCTCTTCAGCCGTGGCCATCTTGAGCCCTTGGGAGGTCCGCGCTTTAACAAGAGGCTCGAGCTTGGAGTAGAGCATATCCCCGACCCCCAGCGCTGAAGAGCGGCTGATTACTTTGGATACCGCCCCGGCAAACATATCTTCGTATATCTCTCTTGCGCTTCCCGGCTCTTCCCCGCGCACAGTACCGTCACGCATGGCTTTCATCATGTAGGAAACCATCACCGATTCGAATTCCCGGCAATTCTCACGAAGCCGTCTTTTCTGGGTTTCCAGTTCACGGGAAGAATCTGCCTGAGGAATCAGTTCAACATTGGCTTCCATAACAAAACTTCCTTAAACTCCGGTTCTAAATCAGTTCCAGTTCAGCATCCATCGCTCCGGCCGCTTTTATCGACTGAAGGATGCTGATCAGATCGCGGGGCGTTACTCCTATGGCATTGAGCCCATTTATTAACTGCCCTATCGTCACCCCCCCGCCGAGAACTGCGAGGTGGCCTTTGCCCTCCTGGACCTGGATGGTGGTCTGAGGCACAACCTTAGTCTTGCCCTTGCTGAAGGGAAGCGGCTGGGAGACGGTTGGTTTTTCCGTTATCTGAACCGTGAGGCTTCCATGGGCTACGGCAACCGGGGCTATCCGAACATGTTCGCCGATGACAATGGTCCCGGTCCTCTCGTTAACCACGACCTTTGCCATCACGTCCGGCTGCACTTCCAGATTTTCCACCTTCGTTATCAGCGCCACTATTTCACTGCGCTGGTCAGGCGGCACATCGAGTCTTACGGTTCCGGCGTCCAGCGCGCGGGCGCCGATCTCCGGGACGCCGAGGCATATTGCTTCCGCTGTCCTGTGGGCGGTTGTAAAGTCGGGGGTCTTCAAAACGATGTCAATTGAAGACATTTCAGAATAATGAATCGGGATCTCTTTTTCGACCAGCGCGCCGCCGCTTATGAATGCAGCAGTCGGAAAGTTTTTCGCAACGCTGCTTCCGCTTGCCCCCGATGCACTAAAGCCCCCGGTCGAGACCGGTCCCTGGGCGACCGCGTAAACTTTTCCGTCCGGACCCTTGAGCGGGGTCATGAGAAGCGTGCCTCCCTCGATACTTATGGCGTCTCCTACCGAGGAGGCTTGGACATCTATTCTCGCCCCGGTCCGGGCAAAAGGAGGCAGCTTGGCCGTAACCATGACGGCGGCCACGTTTTTGACCTTCGCCTGGGTCGGATCGGTGTATATGCCCATGTTCATGAGCATGTTCGCCAGGGAGGTCATGGTGAACAGGGTGTTGGTGGTGGTGTCGCCGGTGTTCTTAAGGCCGACGACAAGCCCATACCCTAGAAGCGAATTCGAGCGGGCGCCCAGAAAATAGGCCATGTCCTTAATTCTGGCCGGGTGGGCAGTCCCGGCCCAAAGCAGAAAGACCAGAATCATGACCGTGCAGGCTATGTAGAAACGACCCCTCTTTTTCATGCGTCCCTACCATGTCTAGAAAGGTGAAATGAAGTCAAATACCTGACCCAGCCATCCAGGTTTCGAATACTGAGTGACAGGACCTTTTCCGAGCATGTAAATCTTGGCTTCCGCCACGTTCTGTGAAAGAACCGTATTGTTTGTGTTAATATCGGCCGGGCGGACCACCCCTTCAAGAACGATCTGCTGGAGATCGTCATTTACCTTTGTCCAGCGCGAGCCTCGAATGAGAAAGTTCCCACTGGGCAAAACATCGATCACGGTTGCAGTCATATACGCCGTCAAAGTATCGGTCTGGCTGGTCGCGCCGCTTCCTGCAAAAGTTTTGTTGAATGCGCCGTTATAGGGGGCAATAGAGAACGCTCCCTTGGGGTTATTGGTTCCCGACCCATAGTTTATTCCTCCAAAGGAGAGGCTGCCCGTGAAGTTCTGGGCCTTCGCGTTTGATGTCGTCGTGGCCTTGGAGCCTGTCGAGGACTCACTGACTGTTATCGTGACTATGTCCCCCACCTTTGTGGCTTTGATATCGGCGAAAAGCGAGCCGCTGGACGGGGCCCAAAGAGAACCGGTCGGCGCAAGGGATGCGGGCTGCGGCCCGGCATCCGGTAAGGGAAGTGATTTTGGGCTCATCACCGTTTTCGGAGCATTAAATGAAGCGGCCGGGTCTTTGCTCGATTGCGCCGTGGCGCAGCCCGAAAGGACCAGGACCAGCAGGGCGGCTGCAATGAACAGGATTGCTGCGACCTTTCCATTGGCTCTGGGATTTCTATTGTTTCGCATCTTCTCTTTTCACCTCATCCAAGGCCGGGGCGCTTCGCCGCTAACGGCTAGCCGTTACGGTCCGAGAGTCCACAACCTTACAATGAACTGTCTTATTCGATGAGACATTGGTTACCGCCAGCGTATCCCCGACCCCTCCATCGGCGTCTGCCTTTCCACTTGCGGTCACCGAGAGTCCCGGTTCCTCGTAGACTATCTTCACCTGATCGCCTCGCTTGAGGACCAGCGGCTTGTCCAAGTCTTTGAGTTCCAGTGGCTGATGAACTCCGAGGCTGCGCAGCACCCGCCGGTTTTCAACCTGGTCGAGCCGGGTGGCGAAACGGTCCACAGCGTTGGTAAGGTTCATCTTGTGCACTTCCAGATCGGCCTGGGACAGCATTTCGTTTTGTTTCATCGGACGCGCGGCAAGATATACATCTCCGTAAACCTCGACCTTGCCGACGATCCCCAGAGTCCGCACCTTCTCATCGTTTACATAGAAATCGACGGTCGCCGTAACGTTGCCTATCATACGGTCCCTCGCTGGAGATCCCGTCACCTCATAGGTCATTTTACCGGTCGGAATGAGGGGAATACCCGAGAAACGTACTCTTTGAATGGTTATGTCCTCCGGCTTCCAGGGAGAGTTTTCATAAACGTACTTTTTGAAAATATCTTCGATCATCTCTTGTGTGATCCGGGTCGCCTCCCGCCTGACTATGATTTTGTCGGGAATATCGAGCTTTACGTCCGAAGAATTGATCTTATAGGAATCGAGCAGCCTGACCAGGTATGTCCGAAGCTGGCCCGGGTCGATGAACTTCTCAGACCCGGCCGGCGGAGCATCCCCGATGTTGAGTCCGCCCATAATCGATTTCCACTCGCCCGGAAGTGTTTCCGGATCGCAGATTTCAGCAAGAGTGACGTCCTTGTCATTCACTGTGATGTTACCCAGGACCCGGATCTCGCTAATCGGCCCCGGAGTAAAGATCGAGGCCGCATCGACACCGGCGGCGAACATCGCTGCCGGCAAAACCGGGACCAGGAAAATAAGCGCAACAAGCGGCACAATCATGACCGAACGCATTCTGTTCTCTCCCTCAGCATCACTTTACGACGTTATTTGCCATTTGCAGCATGTCGTCAGCCGATTTGATAACCTTGGAATCTGCTTCATAAGCGCGTTGGCTCAGGATCATATTCACCATTTCATTGACCACGTTCGTGTTGGAGGCTTCCAGATAGCCCTCGAGAATCGTTCCCATGCCTTCCGGCCCGCCGGGCAAAGCGTTGGTCACGTTACCTGAAGCGGGGGTCGGAATGAAATAGTTTGCCCCAATGGACTGGAGCCCGGACGGGTTTGGGAAGTTGTAGAGTTGAAGCTGTACCGTCTGTACCACTTTTCCGGTAGCGTCTGTGGACGTGAAGACGCCCGATGCATCCATACTCGACGAAACGGCCGTTTTCGGTATGCTGATTTGAGGCTGCAGCGCATACCCCGAAGCGTCGACCAGGTTTCCGTTCTGGTCGGTCTTGAAACTGCCGGCGCGGGTATAAACCTGCTGGGAGCCCTGAAGCACCTGGAAGAATCCGTTGCCCTGTATCGCCAGGTCCAGCGGGTTGTCGGTTTCGGTAAAAGTGCCCTGTGAGAAAAGCTTTTCGACCGACGACGTCTTGGTTCCCATACCGATCTGGATGCCCGTTGGGACTGTTGTGCCTGCGCTGTTCTGCGCTCCCGCAGGAACGGTTGTCTCGTACATCAGGTCCGCGAAATTTCCGCGGCTGGCCTTGAAGCCGGTCGTATTCGCGTTCGCCAGGTTGTTGGCGATCACGTCCATGTTGGTCTGCTGGGCAGCCATTCCTGTGGCCGCCGTCCAAAGGCTTCTCATATTTTTCTCCTTCGGGCCGTCATCGGCCCTCCTTCAACCTGAATACACCTGTCAAAGCTTACCCGGACAACTTTGCAATGAGCTGAGAGTCCAGGTTTCCACCGTTTTGAAGATTCTTTTGATAAGATTCGTAGTTCCTCATTGTTTCAACCATTTTGGCCATTTCCTCGACCAGGTTGAAATTGGGGCCTTCGAGCGAACCCTGCCGCACGACGCAGTTTGTAGCCGGTACCGGTTGAGTCCCTGCGCTCTGAGGTTCGAAATACCCGTTCTCCGCCTTCTTCACACTAACGCCCGGCGGGAATTGCATAATATCAATGCTGCCTACCGTGTCGTTTCCGTCAAAAATCTGACCGTCTTCGCCGATACGCAAAGCCGCCCTGTTTTTTATGGTGATCGGCGCGCCTTTTCCGAGAACCGGCAAGCCATCCTGGGTGACAAGTTGGTTTGAGCTGTTTAGCGTCAGATTTCCGGCCCGCGTATAGAGAATTCCCTGGTTGGTCTGGACGCTCAGAAAACCGTCTCCGGAAAGAGCTATATCCAGGTCGTTGCCGGTTTGGTGGAGTGGCCCCTGTGAAAAACTGGTGTAGGACTCCTCGCCCAGAACGCTGCTGAAATGAATGCTGTCCTTTTTAAATCCGGCGCTGTTGGCATTAGCGATATTGTTTGATATAGTATCTAGTCGCTTTTGCTCTTCCAGGGACCCGATCGTCGAAAAATAGGATTCCAGCTTCATAGAATCTCTCCTTCCGGTCTTTTTTGTTGCAACGAAGATGCCAGCGAAGCATTTACTCCGGATTCAAGCGGGTGGTCATCTTTGAAACGCTCGCTCCCCGGACGCCATGGAAAATTTTTCCGGCAAAGACCGACTCGCATGCTTATCTATTGACTGATGGGTATGCCTGTGGGAAAGTTGACTGAGTTGATGGCCTGTCTCGGTAGGGTGGGGTGGTCCTCATCGCAAGCTAATTCCCGCCGTTGGTCAGGGTGGATGCGGGTAGATGCCGTCCCGTTCCAAATTTGTGAAGAGTAACTAAATTATCTGCATGGGCTTGAGTTGGAGCTTTAGGGGATAGGGTTTCTCGATTCGGCCTGGCATCATCCTTTCCAGAGGAGAAAAAGACAACATGAACATTTACGTTGGGAATTTGTCTGCAAAGACCACCGAGGAAGAATTGCGTGAAGCTTTCGAGAGCTTTGGCGATGTCGATTCAGCAAAGATCATCAAGGACAATCTTACCGGGAGGTCCCGGGGCTTCGGCTTCGTCGAGATGCCGAACCAGGATCAGGCGCAGCTCGCAATAGAGGGATTGAACGGCAAGGAATTCGGCGGTTCCCCTCTTACAGTTAATGAAGCAAAGCCGCGTGAGAGCCGTGGAGGCAGATCGTTTGGAGGTGGAGGCCGTCCGGGTGGAGGCCGGCCGCCTGGCGGTGGCGGTGGCGGTTTCGGCGGCAGGGACCGTCGCGGTGGCGGCGGTGGTGGTGGATCGCGCGGCGGCAGCGGCGGCGGTGGCGGCGGTCGACGCTCATACTAGTTAAAGATTCAAGAATGGAAACAATTTAGGCATTTCAAATTAAGGAATTAAGGGATTAAAACTCCAATCCCTTAATTCCTTAATTGTTCAATTCGTTCTCATTTGCTTAAGAAGCTATTCTCTGCAGGCTCAGGATCAGTTCGACTTCTCCCACCGGTCTTTTAAGGTTTTTAGATATTTCAGAGGCATCCAGTCCCTTTCTGGCAAGCAGGAATATCTTCTGCCGGTCGGTCCTCTGCGGGTGCGTAACAGCACTTGAAGAATGCCGCACAGCAGGTTTTTCGGTCTTCATCCGGGAAAGCTGATCGAGCTTGGTACACACTCTCTCTGCTTGCTGAATGCGCTGGTCAAGCTTGGCTGTTATTTGGTGGAGCAAGTCCTGCCTTTTTCCAAGATTGATTTCAAACCTCTGGGATATTAACGCAGTTTCCTCCACTATATTTTCAAAGGATTTCATTACCCCTTCATCTTTTTTCGAGATTCGGAGCTTTTTCACAGTCAGGATCACCCCGAGCAGCGCAAGCATCATCACATCGACGCCGATCTGAAACATGCTGTTGAAGGAGACCTGGGTTCCAAAAAACTTTGAAATCAATTCCATAGGAGGCCCTCCTTTCAGAGGTTTTCCACCTGGGTTAAAAGGATTTTGTCCGGATAACTTTGCGGCAGGTTCACCCTCAGAAAATCGGCAAGATCTTTCTCCAGGACGCAATGCCAGGATTTTACCGAATTTCCGGACAGATTCTGCTTTAACAAGAAAGCATAAACAGTATCACGGAAAACCACGTTCTGTTCTTTGAGGTTTTGATACCGCACCGGACTCTGGTATCCGATTTCCATTCTGATGGCGGTAATCATCTTTTGACCTTCAATCTCGTAAACGAGCAGAAAATCCAGCATCTCCCGGTAGTCGGGAATGGGGATGGGACGCATTATGCTGGTTACGGGCGTGAGTCGCTGGAAACTGTTGACAAAAGGCACAATAGGCACATTGAACTTGATTAAGACAAAACCTGCCACCGAAAACAGGCACCCTACGGCAAAACCCAGCAGCATGACCTTTCTGAACCGGCTTGGCTTCCGGCCCGACTTTGCTTGCTTAGGGCCACCATCATCAACCCCGTCTTTAGTTTCTTTATTCCCCGAGATCGTTTTGCCTTTGGCAGGCAATGACTCTTTCATCTCTTGCCGAACTTGAGGCTCAGAAACATCCTCTTTGGCTCGAGGGCCCTCGTGTTTTTCTTCGGCCTTAGCCCTTGTGCCCTCGTCCGGTATTTGTCGATCGAGTTCCATCTGCCGCCTTCCCTGCGGGATCCCGTTGCCTATTTGGTCACGGAGGTCTGCTGGAGATGAATGTGTTTGGGCTGCAACGCTCGAAGTTCACCCTGGACAATTCCGGGTAGATCCTCAGCTTTGAGTTTCCTGGCCAGCCTTGTCTTAAGCTTCAACACCGCCTTGGTATGAAGCTGCGAAATTCTCGACTCCGTATACCCCAACATAGCGCCTATTTCCTTCATGGTCAGCTCTTCATAATAATAGAGCGACAGGACGAGCTGCTCTTTTTCGGCAAGACCGGCAATGGCCTGGGCCAGATGAACTCGGATTTCTTCCCTGTAGGTCGCCTCGAATAGCTCCTCTGAGCCAGAGCAGAACGCGTGGGATTCCCTGTTTTCCCGAACGAAGTCATGGATATTTTCGGGCAAAAAAGAGATGCCCTTTATTTCATCCAGAAGCTTATGAAATTCATCCATGTCCAGGTTCAACTCCGCTGCGGTCTCCTCTTCGGTGGGATCACGCCCCAGCCTTTGTTCCAGGTTGACGCAGGCTTTCTCCACAAGACTGCTCTTCTGCCGCAACGACCTTGGCACCCAGTCCATAGAGCGGATCTCATCGAGCATGGCCCCTTTTATGCGGATTTTTGCGTAATACTCGAATGGAATGCCTTGGCAGGAGTCATATTTCTCGATGGCGTCCATCAACCCCAGGACCCCTGCGCTAATGAGGTCTTCTACGGCAATGTGGTCCGGCAACCGTGAAATAAGCCTGAAAGCGACATACCTGACGAGGTCGCTGTGTTCCATTACGGCCTTGTCCCTTTCACTCATGGTCCCAAGAAATTCCGCCCCCTGGTTGCCGTAAGGATTCCTGCGAGCCGCATTGGCGCTCTGTTCCATATGGATCATCCCTTTTTCTTAAACGTTGAGGAGCCGTTTCCAAAAAAACTGAATCGTACCCTGATTAACGTTGGGACGGGTCCTCAAGATAGTCTTTGCTATCTGCATGAAGGCCTTCGACGCTGGTGCTTCGGGAAAAACCTCGAGCAAAGCCCTTTGCTGCAGAACCGATTTAGTGACCAAAGTATCGTTGGGAATAGTCCCCAGGTAGTCGAGCGAGAGTCCATCCAGAAAGTGATCGGCGACCTTGCTGAGTTTTGCGAAAATAGATTTCCCCATCGATTCGTTTGCGGCCAAGTTGACAAGTACCCTAAAATGTCTTTCGCCGTGCTTGGAATAGAGCACTTTTATCAGAGCGTATGCATCGGTGAGTGAAGTTGGTTCCGGCGTTACTACGATGATTCTTTCATGGGCCGCCAGGTTGAAATAGAGCACGGTATCCGAGATGCCCGCACCGGTGTCTATGAGCAGCGCATCGACGTCGGTCTCCAGACCCTCGAGCAGTTCCAGAAACAACAGCTTCTGCTCACCGGTGAGCCTGGTGAGTTCTTGCACGCCCGAGCTGGCAGGCATGATCTTCAAGCGGCCCGGTCCATTGACAAGGACCTCATCGATCCGTTTTTGCCCGTTCAACACATGACTCATGTTGTACTTTGGAGTAAGCCCCAGGAGAACATCGATATTGGCCAGTCCCAGGTCGGCGTCCATTATCAGCGTTCTGAGCCCCATGCGATCCAGGGCGATCGAAAGATTGATGACTATGTTGCTCTTTCCAACCCCGCCCTTTCCGCTGCTGACCGCCATTACCCTGACCGGCTTTTGCGGCGCCGATACGGCTGTGGAATCGGCGCTGCCTATTTGGATTTCGTTGTTTTCTTTTTTCCTGAGTCCTACCGCCTGATCCATCTTTTTCCCCTCTTATGCACTCTTACTCCCCGCCGGGAGCAAGAAAGAAAGCAGCCGCTTCTGAGTGGCAGGTTCGATATCTTCGGGTACCCTTTGCCCCGTACCCAGGAAGGAAATCGGGTAATTGAACCTCAGCAACTGGTTGAGAATGCACCCGTGGTGAAAGGTCTCGTCAACTTTTGTGAAGATGAGACTGTCAATATTAATTTCTCGAAAATGAATAATTGTCTTCTTCAGGTCTTCGTCCTTGGCCGTAGCGCTTAGGACGAGAAAATGGCTAAACCTCCGGGGCTTATGGAACACCGTGTGCAAGTGCCTCACATGCTCGCGGTTTAGATAGTTCCTGCCGGTTGTATCGATCAGGACGGCATCGCAATGCCTGAAATCATCGAGCGCACCCGTTAGTTCCTTCTCGTTCTGGGCCACAGTGAAGGGTACGTCCAGGATGCTGGCGTAAGTCTGAAGCTGATCTACTGCGCCAATGCGGTACGTATCCAAGGAAATGATTCCCAGCCTGAGCTGGCGCTTTATCCTGAGATAAGCCGCCAGCTTGGCAAGAGTCGTCGTTTTTCCGACTCCCGTGGGTCCCAGAAAAGTGAAAACCCCCGGACCGCTCGCACTGGAGATTGCTTTGAATGGCCTGGCGCAATTGATTTGCGCAACAAACCGCTTGTAGAAGGCGTTGTATATCTGCCGCCTGTCGAACGGATCACCATTAAGGTCCCATACAGCCTTGCTAAGAAGAATGAAAACCTGCTTTTCGTCCAGACCGCGAACAAGAAGCGAGTGATAAAGCTCACTCAGCGGCTGGCTTGACTGGATCGGCGCCACCTTGTCCTTCGAAGAGATCAGCAGCGAGAGAAAGCTCTTTATCTCCTCAATACCGTTCAGCATTTCGGCTGAAGCATCCGAGTTCGCCGGATTCGCGGGGACGGGGACTGGGGCGGGGGCGGGGGCGGGCTGTTGCTCTCGAGCAGCGCTCACTTCGAACCCCAACTCCCCCTTTCTGCTGTTCAGGATAATAGCGTCCGGTCCTAGCTCTTTTTTGACCTGGGACAGCGCCTTTTCCATTGTAGGGGCTTTGAAGGTTTTAACCTGCATGTTCCATCCTGATTATGCCGATTGAACGGATTTCAAGCGAAGTGCTCAATTCATTGTGACTAATCACCGCCACATCCGGCAAAAAGCGCTCAAGGAGCTTTCTCAGATGGCGCCTTATTACCGGCGAGCAGAGCAGGACAGGGTGATACCCCAGGCTGACCGAACGCTTAACCTCGTCGTTGGTCGCTTGGAGGAACTGCTGGAGGAATCCGGGGTCGAGGCTCAGGAAACTGCCGTGCTCCGACTTCTGGATTCCGCGTGTGAGTTTTTCCTCCAGGGACTGCTGAAGCGACAGGACCGGGAATTTCTGATCCTCGGTTTCATAGGGACGCGTGATAGCACGCGCCAGGGACTGACGGACATATTCCGTAAGAATATCCGGGTCTTTAGTGATTGCCCCGTAATCGGCCAGAGTTTCACAGATCGATTGCAGATCTCGAACGGTGACTCCCTCCCGGATAAGATTCTGAAGAACCTTTTGAATGACTCCCGGCGAAAGCAGGTTGGGAACGAGTTCATCAACCAGCTTTGGCTGCTGGAGAGCGAGGTTGTCAAGCAACTGCTGCACCGTCTGGCGGGTCAGCGTCTGGTCTGCGTACTTTTTGAACAGCTCGGTCAGATGAGTGGCCACAACTGTGGAGGGATCTATCACAGTGTAGCCGGCCCTCGTGGCCTCCTCTCGCCTGTTTTCCGGAATCCACACTGCCGGCAGGTCGAATGCCGGGTCCCTGGTCGGAATACCCTTTATTTCTACGCTGCTTTCCCCGGCGCTCAGGGCCAGGTAATGGCCCACCATTATTTCACCCTTTCCGACCGGGTTGCCTTTGAGAAGTAACCGGTATTCCGACGGTTTCAACTGAAGGTTGTCCCTCACGTGCAAAGCCGGGACAAGAATCCCGTATTCCAGAGCGAGTTGCTGCCGTATTGCTTTGATCCGGGGCAGCAGGTCTCCACTCTGAGATTCATCGACCAGCGGAATAAGACCGTAGCCCAGTTCCAGTTCAAGAATATCAAGCAGAGGCGGTAGGTCTGAACCTTCCTGGGGTTTTGAGCCTTCGGGCTTCTCGTTCTTTTGCTTACCGGGCTCCACTTTGGGTTTGCGCGCCACATATCCGGCAAGCACGAACAGGACCGTACCGACCACAATCAGCGGAATGGCCGGAAAGCTGGGAACAATGCTCAGAAAATAGAGCATCGCGCCGGTGATCGAGAGCGGCCTGGGATGAATGCTGAACTGCTTGCCAAAGGCTGCGCCCATGCCCGTATCCGAGGCGGCGCGGCTTACCAGGATGCCTGCCGAGGTGGAAATTACCAGGGCGGGAACCTGCGCAACCAGTCCATCGCCAACCGTAAGCAGGGTATAGACGTGCAATGCCTCCGATATCGGCATTCCGTTTTGAAGAACCCCTATGGCGAGGCCGCCGAAAACATTTACGAGCGTAATAAGAATGCCCGCTATGGCGTCCCCGCGGACAAACTTGCTCGCCCCATCCATCGTGCCGTAGAAATCTGCCTCCTGGCGGATCTGCTCGCGCCGCCTGCGTGCGTCACGGTCGTCGATGAGCCCCGTGTTGAGATCGGCGTCTATGCTCATCTGTTTCCCGGGCATGGCATCCAAAGTAAATCGGGCCGCGACCTCGGAGATGCGCTCCGTGCCCTTGGTGATCACCATGAAATTTACGATCACCAGGATTATGAATATGACGAAGCCGACTACATAATTGCCGCCCACAACGAAACTGCCGAATGCATGGATGACCAGTCCGGCAGCCTTTGTGCCTTCGTGTCCATGCAGGAGCACGAGCCGGGTGCTGGCCACCGTCAGGGCGATACGGAAAAGGGTGGTCACCAGGAGCAAAGACGGAAAAACCATGAAATCCAGAGGCTTGTGACTGTAGACGGCCGTAAGAAGGATGATCAGCCCTATCGAGAGGTTCATTATCAGAAGCACGTCAAGAAAACCGCTCGGCAGGGGCAAAATCATGACGGACAGGATGGCGACCATCCCTACGCCCATCATGGCGTCTCCGTCTGAAACCGTCTTCAGCCGATCTGTCAAAAGACCCTGTCCTGCTCCCGTCTTAGCCATTTTGATTCCGCCGCGTCCCTTGTCTTTGCTGGAAAATGTAAGCCAGTATTTTTGCCACGGCTCTGTAGAGTTCGATCGGAATTGTTTCCTCAAGGTTAACCTGTTTATACAAAGCACGTGCCAAAGGAGGATTGGCCACTATTGAAACTCCGTGCTTCCTGCCTATGGCAATGATCTTCTGGGCAAGGAAATCCACGCCTTTGGCCACCACGGTTGGCGCCTGCATTCCAGTCTCATAGTGCAGGGCCACAGCAAAATGAGTCGGGTTGGTGATAATCACGCTTGCCTTCGGTATCCGCGAGAGCATTCGCTGCCTGTTGAGCGCTCTTTGGATAGTGCGGATTCTTGACTTTATCTGCGGGTTTCCTTCGCTTTGCCTGTGCTCGTCCCTGACCTCCTGCTTGGTCATCATAAGGTCTTTTCTGGTCTGCCATTTCTGGTACAGAAAATCGATAAAGCTTAGAGCGAGCATAATTCCGGCCACTCGAAACAAGAGCTTCAGAGCGAGCGTTCCGGTAAGGTTCAAAAAATCCGATGCCTCGCGCCCGGTCAATTCGGATAACGCCATACGCTCGGGCCAAAGCACCGAGTACACGCCATATGTTACTATCGCCATCTTGAAAATGGATTTGACAAGTTCGGTTAGAGACCTGAGCGAGAACATTCTCTTAAGGCCGCTCATCGGATTGAGGTTCCCCACGCTTATCCGCATCGCCTCGAAGGACAGCAGAAATCCTTTCATTTGAGTTATGTTGAGAATCACTGCCGTGGTCACGATGGTAAGCACAACGGGGGCAACCATCATGAAAATCGAGCCAATAATGTGTGTGAAAAAACTGGAGTTGGCAAAGTGGCCGGGAACCGAAAAGGACTCTTCCGACCACGCGGTTGCGATAATCTCCCGAAAATGGGTGAACATTAGATTCCGGGACAGGTAAATTGCCACCCCGCCTGCGATAAGGACACATACGGATGTCAGGTCGCGGCTCTTGGAGACCTGCCCCTTCTTTCGCGCCTCGTGCTGCTTTTTTCCTGTTGGCAGCTCAGTTTTTTCCTGGGCTGTATTCGCCAATTCGCTGCCCTTTCAGCCATCACCTTGTGGGGAAATGACCCCTTAGCGGCGATGTCAAAAATTACCTGACCGGTCAATTTTTTGTCCCGTGCTGATAGCCCGGCGGCAAGGCCTCTGCTGCCGGCTATTACAACGTGTCCCCCCTCTTGCGCACAGCACGGTTCGCGGCTGGTCTCGCCCTTTGCTGAAGACAGGTGGGGGTTTTCTATGGCGCTCAACAATCTCCACAGTGCCGCCGCCATTGCTTAATGCGCAAAGCGTTCCAATTCACGCCAGCCGGAACTGCTGACACAAGGCGCTGAAATAAACAGGGACTGAGCGCGGCTTGGGGGCTGTCCCCGTGAGCAAAGCTATTTCGAGAAATTCTCCAGAAAATGGAAAAGCCGGGTAAACGACTGGGCCCCCATTTCACCCCAGAAGATCAGGGTAAGGCCGAGGAAGAACACGCCCAGAGTGATGGTCAGTGGAAAACTCGTGGCCAGGATATTTACTTGCGGGGCAAACTTCGACATCAGTCCGAGGCCGATCTGGGTGAGGATCAGCACGGCCAGGACCGGGGCGGCCAGCTTCACAGCCAAAATGAACAGCATACCGGAAAGCAGGAGCATTTTCGCAAACATGCCCGAATCGAGCGCAAATGAGCCGATTGGGATGGTTTTGAAGCTATCGACCAGGATTTTCAGGATCATGTGGTGTCCATTAATGGAAAGAAAAATCATGGTCGCAAGCAGTTGCGACCACACGGACAGAACCGTAAACCTCGCGCCGGTCTGTGGATCTGCGATTTGCGAAAACCCAAATCCCATCTGGAAGCCGATCAGCTCGCCCGCCAACTGGAAAGCGCTGATTACAAGAAGCATCGAAAGGGCAAACAGTATCCCATATATCAGCTCGCCGATAACGACCGAAGCCAATGCGGCCAGCTCGAACGGAACGGGCTTGATATTTTGCCTGATAACCGGAAAGAGCATTACGGAAAAGGAGAATACTATTAAGGCTTTTACGGCTGTAGGCACTCCCCCCGAGCTGAAGATGGGCAGCATGAAAAGAATGATGCTGATGCGAAGCAGAATTGACAGAAGGATGGCGAGTTCGCTGATATTGATGTCAAAAGACAACATCGTGGGTCATCCGGAAATGTTCGGGATGTTGATGATAACTTCGCGCAAAAATCCGGTGAGCTTCCCAAGCATCCATGAACCAAAGATCAGCAGCGCTAGAAAAGTTATGAAGATTTTTGGCACAAAAGTTATCGTCATTTCCTGAATTTGAGTGACCGACTGAAATATGCTTATTATCAACCCGACAACCATGCTGAGGCCAAGTATGGGCATACTTACGAGCAGCATTGTCTCAATGGCCTGCCTGCCGAATCCGATGACAAACTCATAGCTCATTTTTTTATCCTTTATTTGGAAATTATAAGATCAAGGAATTAAATCCTTAAATTCCCTTAATTCCTTAATCCTTCATGCTTTACTGGAAGCCCTTTACCAAAGATCCGATCAGCAGGTTCCAGCCGTCCACCAGGATGAAAAGCATAAGCTTGAACGGAAGAGAGATCATCACCGGCGGCAACATCATCATGCCCATCGAAAGAAGGATGCTGGCTACGACCATATCCAGTATTATGAACGGAATATAGAGCATAAACCCGATCTGGAAGGCCGTTTTCAGCTCGCTTATCACGAAAGCCGGGATTACGGTCGAAATCGAAAGAGATTCGGCGTTCTGCGGTTTTTCCTTTTGCGACATCGAAACAAACAGGGCCAGGTCTGCCTTATTGGTGTGCTTGAACATGAATTCCTTGAGGGGGGCTACGCCGCGGTTCAAAAATTCTTCGCCCGAAATCTGGTGCTGTTCGTATGGCACTATTGCTTCCTGGTTAATTTTCTGCCACACAGGCTGCATTACGAAAAAAGTGAGAAAGAGCGCCAGGCCGATTATGACCTGGTTGGGAGGCGATTGTTGCGTTCCGAGCGCATACCTTAAAAAAGAGAACACGATTGCGAAACGGGTAAAACTGGTCATCAAAATGAGAACTGCGGGCGCAAGTGACAGCACTGTCAAAAGGAAAATGATCTGTAGCACTCCCGATATCTGCTGAGGTCCCTTAGCGTCGTCAAGGTTCAAATTCACGCCGGGAAGATTAATGCCTGCAGCAAAAGTGACGATCGGATGAAATAGCAAGATAAGAAGAGCAATAAGGCAAATGAGCCAGAAAAAACCCGGTCGGGATCGGAAACTCTGACTTTTTTCCCCGTGGCGGAGGTTCATATATTCTCGCTGGCATCGTCAAAAGAGTTTTTGCCGGACAGGGCCGGGACGTTTACCGACAGAAGGCTTATATTCTGAGGCGAAACACCGACCAGCACATTGCGCTCCCCGGTTACTTTGACCAGAATCAGGTGATGGCGAGGCCCGAAAGAGTGTTTGCTCAAGACTTCCATCATGGTTTGTGAGGCAGGTCTTTTCGCCCGATTTCCCCATCGCCTGAGCACGTAGATGAAAGCGAAGAATAACCCCAGGACCAGCCCCAGAGCGCCCGCCGTCTTCAATAACAGCAATCCTGATTCCATCGGACGCACCTTCAGTGCGCGGGACCGCCCGCGCTCCGCCTTCTGAACTGAATTATCCCAACTGCTTTACTCGCTCCATCGGGCTGACGATGTCAGTTATTCTCACCCCGAATTTTTCGTTGACAACGACGGCCTCGCCACGTGCTATGAGCTTATGGTTTATCAGAATCTCGAGGGGCTCACCAGCCATCTTGGTCAATTCGACAACGGAGCCCTGGCCCAGAGAAAGCAAATCGTTGACCAGTATCCTGGTGCGGCCGAGTTCGACCGAGATCTCAAGCGGGATGTCCAACAGGAAATCCAGGTCCTTTATGCTCTTTTGTACATTACCTTTTTCCAACTTCGGGAATTGAGCTTGTTCATTTTCCATTTGTTTCACCTTCCCATTCTGAAGAAAGGACCCAGCTTGCTACTCACTGTTGATTATCTCGCTATGTACCTGGAAGGCCATATTCCCACGGCAGATTCCCGCGTTCGCCCTTAATTTCGGCACTCCTTCCACTTTCACAAAAAGCGGTTTGTCGGCTTCATTGTCGAGCATTATGACGTCGCCGATTTCGATATTCATAAGATCCGAGCCTTGTATTGAAGCACTGCCCAGCTCGACGGTAAGCTCCACATGCACCTCGTGAATGAGTTTTTTCATGCGCGATATCCACTGCCCGTCAACTTCAAGTTGGTCGCTCTGGAAGCTTGCGTAGAGTTTCGTCCTGATCGGCTCGATAGTGGCGTATGGGAGCACGAGGGCCATTTTGCCGATCATGCGGTCCATTTCGACTTCGAACCGAATCACAATCACAACGTCGGTCGAAGGGATAATCGCTGCAAACTGGGGATTTACCTCAGATCTGACGAAATTGAACGAAACGGCCGTAACCGGCCGCCATGCCTGCTCGAGGTCCTGAACAACCTGTTTTACCACTTTGTCTATCACACGATATTCGATCGAGGTAAAATCACGGCCCTCTATCTTATAGCTGCTATTGCCGGTTCCACCGAAGAAACAGTCGACCAGGTTGAAGATGAGCCGGCTTTCGATCATGTACAGGACGTGCCCCCTGAGCGGCTCAATCTTGAATACATGCAGGCTCGTGGGCACAGGCAGTGTCCGGATGAATTCGCCGAACTTGATCGTCTCGGCCTGGCAGACGTTTATGTCGAGCATCCGGCGCAGTGAACCGGAAAGAGAACCGCGCAGGATTTTACCGAATCTGTCGTTGATAATGTCAAGGGTGGGCATGCGCCCACGAACGATCTTGTCCTGGTTTGTCAAATCGAACGCGCGAACGTCACCCGGCGCCACGTCGGCTTCCTTGCCCGATTCGATTTCGCCGTCGCTTAGCCCCTTTAGCAGGGCATCGACTTCAGCCTGGGAAAGTATCTTTTCCATAGTATGTCCTGACCGCCTTCACTGGACCAGAAATTCGGTGAAATAGACATCCAGGGCCTGCCCTTTTTGAAGCATGCGGTTTAGGGTATCCATTATCTGTTTCTTCAAAATCAACTTGTCTTCCGGACTCATAACCTCCGTGCATTCTTTGCTGGAAAGCAGCGTCAGAATGAGGTCCTTCATTTCGAAATTGCGCGACTTACACTCTTCCGCCACAATGGGCGAGCTCACCTTGAGCTTCATCGTGGTTTTCAGAAAACGCTTCCCTCCCGGATCGGCCAGGTTGACCAGGAAGGTGTCCATTTCATAGTAAACGGGGCCCTCTGTCTGCTTTTTTTCCTCCACACTCGCAGCAGCGGGCGCTTTGACAAATTTGAAGTAGGCGCCCGCGCCTCCTCCACCCAGCAGCACCAATAAAAGAGGTATTATGATCAGAAGCTTCTTTGATCGGGGTTTTTCCTGGACTTCCTTCTGTTCTTCTTCAGGAGGCATTTTGCAAGGCCCTTCCAATATGCAGTAAAATTTCATGCGCAGGTTAATGATCTGCCGGACAGACCGAATGAGCAATGAGCATGCCAGAACTCAATACGTTAGACACCGCTGGGGTTTGAGGGCAAAAGACAAAGGCCCCGAAGCCGGGTTTTTGGCGCGCAGGCCCCGCACAAAGCCATGGATCATGGGGTCCGGGTACTTTCTCACTCGCAGGATCAGGGAGTCGTGTGAAGGGATACACAGGATTTGCTTCGGCGGACACATTTCAGGTCAAGCTTTTGACATAGTTGATTCAAGAGTTCGGTAATTAATTCCTAAATTTCAAAATCCCTCAATTAATTTAATCCGGAAAAATGTGCATGGTCTGTGAGAAAAAATTTCCGGCACGCGCATTTCAGACTGGAAACGCCAAAACCACAACCATTCGAAATCACACCACATTTCCAATAAACCCCTGCTGGTATCACTCTTGCTCGTTACTTGGGTGCCCAATTCGAACCATTGCTCTCAACCTACTATGAGAGGAGCTCATAATGTCAACAACGTCAACAACGCCGGCAACCTCAACAACCAGCACGCCATCGGCTTTTGGTATCGGTTCTGGGCTCAGCACAGCCCCGGGTACGACGGCCAGCAGTAGCTCCACTAACACCTTGAACGCAAACTCTTTCATGACGCTGTTTCTCGCCCAGTTACAGAATCAGGACCCGACTAACCCGATGCAGTCTTACGAACTGGCCGCCCAACTCGCGCAGTTTACGACCGTTCAAGAGTTGAACCAGGCTGCGACGCTTTTGGGCACTCTTCAGCAATATACAGCGGGAATAAATAATGGGCAGATTGCAGCCCTTGTCGGCCAGCAGGTTACCGCCCAAAGCAGCACAATCAACGTCACTTCAGGCACCCCATCCGCGCTCAGCTACACGCTCTCGGCGCCCGCCACGGTCACCGTGACCATAACGGACTCCACCGGCGCGACGGTCAATACTTTGAACCTCGGCTCTCAGAGCGCGGGCAGTTACAGCGTGCCATGGACGGGCACGGACTCGAACGGGAACACGGTGGCCGACGGCGCTTACACCTGCACGGCCACGGCAACAGGCTCCGACGGAACTTCCTCGCCGGTTGTGACCGGCATCAGCGGGCAGGTTTATTCATGCAACCTTAACAATAACCCACCGACATATACTCTGTCGGGCCCGAACGGAATACAGGTTCCGATAGCGAACGTCTTTGCGGTAACCGGTCAGAGCAACACGACCAACACGAGCAACACGAATTGAACGAAGTAAAATCCGCCGAGCGGGATTTGTGATCCGCTCGGCACGTCACCCAATCCAGTAAAGGCATAGAAAACCAGAATCAGATACATCTATTTACAACCGGAAAAGGAGAAGCAAATGGCAGCCGACATGATGTACACAGCACTTGCAGGTATTAATACCTTCAATACGGCCCTCACGGTCGTTAGCGACAACATCTCCAATGCGAACACCACGGCATTTAAATCCGGTACGGTAGAGTTCGGCGATCTTGTGAGCGGACTGATCTCAACTCCAAACGCCGCCAACGCTACGGCGCAGGGCGCAGGCTCGACGGTTCTCGCCGTTTCGACGGATTTCTCGACCGGTTCCCAGGAAGTAGAGACCGGGACCTGGTCGGATTTGATGATCCAGGGGAATGGATTTTTCTCCGTTTATAATCCCACCTCCAAAGACACCAGTTACACCCGGGATGGAGAGTTCCAGGTCAATGCGAGCGGCGATCTTACCGATGAGAATGGTAACGAAGTACTCGACTCCAAGGGAGATCCCATTACAGGTATAGACCCAGCCACATACAGCAGTTTTTCCGTCAACCAGTATGGGGATGTTATCGGGACCACTTCAAGCGGCAACACAACCATCGACACCATCGGAGTAACGACCTTCTCGAACGATAACGGCCTCGTCCGGGTTGGATCAAATGATTACACTGAGGGCGCCAACGTCGGGACCGTTACTCTTGGAGCGGCAGGGTCCGGCCAGGCAGGAACGATAACAGCCGGAGCGTTGGAAGGTTCAAATGTGGACCTGACCCAGCAGATGGTCAACCTGATCGACTACCAGGCCGACTACCAGGCATGCTCCAAAGCCATCACAACCGGCAACAACGACCTTCAGACGGTGGTGAACCTGATACATTAGAAAGAGGACGGTTTTCGGAAAAAACGGGATGCAAAACCGGAAAGGCGGCTTCGGCCGCCTTTCTCATTATGGAAATCGCCATCCCCATTTGCCCGGCCGGTATCCCGGCCCGCATTCCAGTCGGTGTCCATCCGCAAACCATGACCAAAGACCGGCGGTTTCCGATCCGGAAATGAGGCATAATCCGGTCATTCCTCTTACCGGCTTTAGCCCATTGCCGTCAACTTTAGCGGATGTATCCGCACAATCATTTCACCTCGCAGCGTTCCCTCTTCGCGTCCTGGTGGTGAGAGAATCATTTTAAGCCGGCAAGAGCGCAGCGGGGTGAAGGTCACGAAGAACGCGAAGGAGGCACGAGGAAAGGGTGCGGCAGACGAAAGTTTTGCCTGCTAACTCTCCAGTTGACGGCCATGGACTTTAGTCGGAACGTTTTCCTACTGTGAAGGAAACGGAAGGGTTGAGCGGAGGCGTACATAATCCGGTCATGCTTGTACCGCCTTTAGACGGAAGCCGTACAGCCTCGCGTGTGGCTGGGCTGTCGAGATCCGTGATCGAGCCCGCCGAAGGTCAGTTCTCTACGCTCCTCGGGGCGGGTCCCACCGCCTCTGTTTGAGCCGCCCGATCCATCGGATCGAGTCAATTCATGCAAAAATGCTGATTCGCGATTGGCCGTCCGTTTTCCCGATAAAGGCAGGTTCTGCTGCGGCTTGAATGCCGGCGGTTTTTTCCGTTTTGGAAACCAGCGGGGTTTTTTCTTTAGGATTGTTTTCTCCGGGGTAATTTCCTCCACCTGATTTCTCGCGGTCAACATCGACCATGAATTTCTCCAGCACAAGCCCCTGGTCCTGGAGGTTCTGGCGAAGCTCGGGTGAATGCCTCATCAGGGCCTGCCTTGCGGGTTCGCTTTGCGTTAGGGCCTCAACGGATATTTCACCTTTTTTGGCCCCAACTTTGATGCTGATCTTTCCGAGTTCATCAGGTTCCATCTCGAGTACAAGGTGGTTCGCGACGCCACCCGTGACTTGCTCGCGCGCGTCTTGGGCCAGCTCGGCCGACTGGTACGCATCAAGGTAGGCAAGACCGTCCTGGGCTGAATTCTCCATCGGGGACAGATTTATCCCGCTACCCTGAAAGCTGGAAGCTGAACTTTGGAAAACCGCGCTCTGCGAGGCGAAATCCTCGCTCCCGAGCTGCTTTTCGATCTGTTTTGAGAGCATGGCCGTGTTAAGTCCGGAAAACGCCGTGTTGCTTTCGGCGACTTTTGACCCCGCCACAGACAGACCTGTATCTGACCCTTTCCCCAAAACTGATGGATCAGCCGAGGGGTTGAAATCCTCCCGGTTCGGATTGCCGTCAAAAGAGCTGTCACCCGAAGCAGATTCGGACGCCGCAGTTTTTGTCAGAGCCGCCTCAGTCTGTTCGGCTATGTCCTGCGCAAACCTCCATGAATTCAACGTCCCGCTGGGTCCGTCAGCCTGCTTTTCAGCCCCTTTGACCTGAGACGCCAGGTTCTGGGCCTGGGCGGCCGAGGCTTCATAAGGAGCGCCCGGCGTAGGGGTTGTAGCTGTGTTCACTTCCGGCTGCTGTGGGCTCTCCGACACTATCCTTGCGTCGAAGTATTTCAAAACCGGCTCAAGAGCTTCGACAGGTATGCTTGCTGTTTCCTGCCGGGCGGAAGGCAAAACGGATGCCGCAATTGTTGATGCTCCGGTTCCGCCACCCTTTATTCCGGCTTCCGTAACGAGTGCGGCCTGTTCGTTATCCTCGCCCCCCGAGGCGGCTTTGGCTGCGTTCAACTGCTCCTCAGACTTCAAGTAATCTGAAACAGTTTCAACGGAGTTTTCGCGAACATCCCTCACCATTGCGCTTTGCGCTTCAGACGTTTGACCGTTAGGATTTCCAGCTAAAATCTGTCTAGGCGAATCATTTTCGTGATCTGCTGAAATAAACGAAGGAAGAACAGTTCCAACAAGGGTCTCTGCCTGGCCACGTTTTAAACCTTCCGCCGTTGTCGCCAAACCGGGCTGAGATCCCGGGTCCTCAGACTGCCCCTGCGACGTGTTAGCCTGTTGCAGTACCTTATCCAGCAGTCCCCGAAACTCACTGGGACTATACGATCCTTCGGTCTTGAGCTGCACGGCTGACTGAAGGGTCCCTGCGTATGCTGACTCGTTCTGGTTTGTACCGCTCCCCTTGTCGATTATCGATTCCACCAGCGCACGGGCGTGCTCCGCCGGAACTTGACCGCGGGCCTGGGAACCAGTTGACGCCTGGGTATCCAGCAGGGATCTCAGGTCTTTAATGGAAATCTGGCCGTCCTTATTCTGCATGCCCTCGCACGCCTTTTTGGTTTGCGCAGGATATTGAAGGTCGCCCAGCACCGTCTGGGCGATGGCGGGGTTGCTGACCATGAGGCTTAGCTCTTTTTTGGCCTTCGATTTTATCTCGCTTATCTTCGTCCTGGAATCTGTGGCGCCCTTGGGCTCCTGGGTTGAAGGCACGGTGCTACTTTTCGTTTCAGCACCGGCAGGTGTCTCCCCGGCGGAAGCCTTTGACCCCCAATTAGCCGCCGCCGCAGTCTCGGGCTTTGCCCAATTATTCCGGGCAGAGGACCCGGCGCCCTTGGCCGGCACAGGCATGAGCTTTTGAAGCTCGCCGGAAAAATCGCCCTGGGCTATAGTTTGCCCGATTTTCTCATTTTCGCTTCCCAGAAAGGATGCCAGCAGTGGCGCAGCATTTACTTGTCCTGATTGCATTCTAACGTCCGATCTAGGTCAGATAGCGTTGTTTAAGCCAAACCCGGCATTATCTTCCCATGGATTTCACAGGCTTCAGGATAAAGTTACAAGCAAGCTTGATACCAAAAAATCTTGCTGCTAAAATGCCATTAAATCAATAACTTACAATGAGAGATTTTCTTTGGAGAGAACATTCCGGGTTTAACGAGGAATTTTTTTCTTGGTGTGTACGCAAATATTTCCCTTTCGGGTCGGATTAGGCCCTTAGACCTTCGGAACTGATGAACGGATTGGAGAGCATGGCAAGGGCCATCTTCCCCTCTTCTCTGAAACGGCTTCGGACAGCCGCCCTCACATGCGGTACGGACGACCCGAACTGACCCGCCCGCATATCGTAGATGGAGCCGATCAATTGGGCTATTTTAACTCCACCGGTTTTGGCTTCTGCGCGCTTGATCGCCTTGGTGAAAATCTTTGCCGCGCCATTTGGCCCATGCTGAACAGCCGTGCTCCAGAGCACCTCCTGAAGCGCCCTGGGAGTTTTTGAGATATCCAGACCGGTCCGATCTGAAATTTCCTGAACGGCAGGAAGATAATGGTTGCTTTCGATAAAATCGTACTGGAGTTTAGAAAACCGCTCAGGATCTTCATCTGCCACTTTTTTCCATACTGCGGGCATTTTTCCGAAGGTGTTGCCGGTGTTTGCAGGTCCAGCGGCTTTCAGTTTACCGGCGATGTCGGGCGCCTGCTCAGACAGGTAATCGATAAAGCGGTGCATGGAGCCGGCCTTGGAGGAGATCTGGTAGGTACCGTAGGATGTCCCGCCATTATAGTCATAGCCGATCGCCCCCGGACCTTTTTCGCACGATTCGAAATGAGCGGACAGAACGCCTATTCCCTGCCCTGGAGACATCATGGTCCCGACTTGCGGCGTCGATCCGCAAACGCCGCCCATGCCGAAAGTCCCACCAAGCCGGCTGAGCCCTTGGCCCCCCGGACAGCAGCCGCCCATACGGTTCGGTCCTGATGACAAGGCTGCGATGGCGATCAGAGTAGATGCCGCCAGATTATTGACATTCTCCGAGTTCAGGCCCGGCGCGGGACGAGGGTTTTTAGTGGAGCTGTGATAATCGTGTTTGACCACCTCTGAGGATGCAGGCCTGTTTCGCAGACTCTGGACCGGCTCGCTGCTGTCTTTGAATTTTAACTCGCTCAGAAGGGCTTTAAACACATTGGTGTTTTCGGCTTTCTCATCAGAGGTGGATTTAGTGGTATGAGTGGCCTTGTCGCTCGTTTCAACCCGGCCGGTTTTGTGGAGATCTACTTTGACTGTCATGACCACACGCCTCCAGATAGTTGACTTACTAAAACCGTATGCAAAAGACGTGCTCGCCGACGGAGGGCGCAGGATAGAGATAAAGGGCCTCCCGCTCCCGCCCCGTTTCGCGGGGGGGGGTGAGTGGGCGGGCTGTCTAGAATGACCGGCCGGCCTCCGCGCTATACGCACGGTCGCCGCTTTTGCTCAGTCCTCCGTGGCGCGTACAACCCGGCGAAACACCACTCCAAGATTGCCCAGCGCCGGGCCGGAGGCCCGCGTACAGCCGGGCGAAACAGCACTTTCAGATTGCCCAGCGCCGGGCCGAAGGCCCTCAGTGCTCAGTCCTGTTTCTCTGCTTAGCGCCTGCTCCACTACGAGAACCGGGGTCCCCGGCTCTGCCCATCTGAAGAGCGCTTCCGCCTTTTCGATCGGCAGAATCACGCAACCATGCGAGCAGTGCGCTCCAAAGACATTTCCCGCGTGAATCCAGACTGCTTCGTAAATGTGGAGCGAAAACGGCATCCAGGCGGGAGACCCAAAATCATTTGGGTAGGAGCTTGAAGTGTGTTCAGCGTCTTTTTCCTCGACCCGGTAGGACCCGGCCCTGGTATCCTGACCGCAAACCCCCGTGCAGGCCTGGCTGTCGCCGACAAGCACCCCTGATTCATACCATCCGACAAAAGCAATGTCCTTGACCACCAGAATAAGCTTCGGCGCGCAGAGTTTTTCAGGCAGCCGGACCGGCAGTGGGGTCCAATCCCTGTAGGCGTTGAAGTCCCTGGGAACTTTGAGTTCCCGGCCCTGCCGGATATCTTTGCGAATGTAGAAAGATTCCTTATTATTGAGCCTGGCCAGTATCTCGCGGCAGGTATTCAGGTCCAGCGAGGGGTCCGATATTTCAACGGCGAGCAGTTCCTCCTCGGAAATGACCCTCTCAGTCCAGGAAAGATCGGGGTGATTGGAGGCGGCAAAGCCGATCTGCCCTCCAGGGAGGCAAAACCAGAATATCGAAATAAAAAGACAAATAAGCTTCATTACGCTTGCCGGCTTTTCAGAATTTGTCCTGATTTTTGTTTCTCCTCAAGTTTGCGTCCTCCAATTGTGCCATATTCTACAACGTTTCGCAAGGCCCATCGAGCCCAGTTGGGTCCCAGCCGGAAACACCGAATGAACGCAATAGGCCATCCGCTTTTGCTCAGTCCTCAGTCCTCAGGGAGCGAAGCGTAGTTCAGTCCTGACAGCGAGCAGGGGTCTCGACCAGATATTCTAATCCGGCCTCGAATGATTACATTAACTCAAACTGTGTTCGATATCTGATTCTTGCAGCATACCCGTTGCATTTGCTCAATGCCTTGCAGGAGGCCCGCGACATGGAAAGATACTTTATGAATATGCCGGAGGATATGTTTTGCGAGGTGTGCTCCGAGAAAAGAGGCATAAATCCCAATACTCTCAAGGAAGTCATCATCCTGGCCGTGGAGATCGCTCGTGAGGGCCGGGAGGGAAGAAGAATCGGGACAATGTTCGTCGTCTCGGACTCGGAAAATGTCATGAAGCATTCTCGAAGCCTGATTCTGGACCCTCTTCTGGGGCATCCCGCTAAAGTGAAGCAAATTTCCGATACCGACATGCGTGAAACGGTCAAGGAACTTGCGCAGCTCGACGGGGCTTTCGTAGTCTCCGATGAAGGGACGGTCGTTTCGGCCTGCCGCTACCTGGACTCTTCCTCAGAAGGAATTGACTTACCGCTTGGCCTTGGCAGCAGGCACATGGCGGCGGCATCCATAACGAAACTTACCAACTCGGTAGCGGTGGTTGTCTCCGAGAGCTCGGTAGTCCGAATCATCGACGACGGGGAAATTGTCTCTGAAATAATCCCCGAACTCTGGATGTTCAAGCGATATTCCGCCCTCAGCAAGGGCAAGATGTTGGAACAGGAAATAATAGTTAGCACCATCGAGGACTAAGAAGCAACACTCCCCCAACATGCAGGGGCCGGCCGCGCCGCAACCTGATATCAATCCTGCCCGTAGAATTTTTCCTGGTGCGCGGCCATATGAACGAGAATGGGCGCCGGCTCAAACCTGCGGCCGTGAGTTGAACACAGATTTTCCATTTCCGAGACGACCCGCCCCATTCCCGCCGAATCCAGGTAGCGGAACGGTCCTCCCAGAAAAGGCGGAAAGCCGAGACCCAAGACCGCTCCGACGTCTCCGTCCTCGGGACTCGATATAGTCCCCTGCTGCAGGCACAGGGCCGCTTCGTTCACCATGAGATATACAAGTCTTTTACATATTTGCGAAGAATCGACGCTCTTTCTTCGCCCTCCGCCCAAAAAACCGTAGATATTCGAATTAACAACCATTGCAGGTTCCAAGCCCCGAATGCGCACCATGTCAATCAATCGCGGATGGTAGTCGTAGAACCCCACCCCCTTCTTTTTGCCCGCATACCCCGATTTAAGTATGGAACCAAGGCCCGCAGGCGCGTGGAGATCGCGTTGGACAAAAAACTCTTCGAGTTCGCCCGCAACATGCGCGGCCACCTCTATTCCCACCTCATCCAGAAGCCTAAGCGGCCCCATCGGGAAGCCGAAATCCCTGATTGCCGCATCCACATCCTCAACAGCGGCCCCTTCTTCGATCAGTTTGATCCCCTCGAGCAAAAAAGGCACCAGTATGCGGGTTGTATAGAATCCCGGTCCATCCCTGACTACGATCACAGCCTTGCCCTGTTTGCGTCCCACTGAGACGGCTGTCGCCAGGACCCAGTCCTCACAGCTCTCCGTCACGATCACTTCCAGCAGTGGCATCTTGTGCACGGGCGAGAAATAGTGCATTCCGATCACGTTTTGCGGGCGTTTGGATGCCTCGGCAATGCGGCTTATAGGAATCGCAGATGTGTTGGAGGCAAAAATGCACTCCGGTGAAATGACAGACTCGACTTCACGCAGCACCTGATGTTTTGTCCCAAGGTCTTCGAAAACCGCCTCAATGACCAGCCCTGCGCTGGCAATACCGGAGTAGTCGGCGGCTGGAACAACCAGACTGTAAAACTTGTCCCTCCGGACCGGCGTGAGCTTCTGGGATCGGGTCCTCCGGTCCAGCGATTTCCAGATTTCCCTAAGGCTAACCGAAAGCTTTTCCTGCGATACGTCTTTAATCGCCACCCTGTACCCGCTCTCGGCCGAAACCGCCGCGATACCTGTCCCCATAAACCCGCTTCCAACGACTCCAATCAAATCTACCAGCCCCGGCTCCGCCCCATAGTGTTTCTTTCTCAGTCCCGTCTGAGCAAAAAACAGATGTCGAAGAGACCTGGACTGCTCTGATACGACCAGTGATCCGAACGCCTCCATTTCAGCCTTGAAGCCATCGGACATGGTGCCGGCAATTCCTGCTTCCACACAGTCGATCACCTTGAAAAGGGCCGGATAGTGGTCGTCGCTCTGTCTTGCAACCCGCCTGCGAGCGGTATGAAAATAGATTCTGCGGGCCGGCGGCATAGTTGCGAGCACCCAGTCGAGTGAAAACAAGGCCCGATGGGAAATTTTCCTGGGGAATTGCTTTATGAGAAACGGTACGCACCTTTTTGCCGTATTTGCCAGGTCCCCCGGATAGACTACAGTATCGACTATGCGCAGAGCTCTTGCCTCGCCGGCGCTCACGCTTTTTCCAGTCAGCATAAGCGGCAGTGCTGTTCTGATTCCCGCTGTGCGGGTCAGGCGCTGAGTCCCCCCTGATGCAGGCACAACCCCGAGCGTTACTGCCGGCAGTCCCAGGACGGTCTTAGGGGAGTCGGTCGCAATCCGGAAATGACAGGCAAGCGCAAGCTCCATTCCCCCGCCCAGACAGGGCCCGTTTATTGCCGCAATCGATGGGTAGTGCAGGTTGGCGATGCGGTTGAAAAGAGTATGCGCACGGGTGAGGATTGTCCTTGCAGGCCCCGGTTCGCTCATCTCCTGGATATCAGCCCCCACAATGAAATTGTCTTCCTTGGCGCTGATGAAGATGAGGGCTTTTGCGAAATGGTCTGTCCCCACCTCGTCCAGCACGCTTTCGATCTCTGAGATGACAGGTTCGCTCAGCGTGTTTGTCCGGTCGTGTGGATTATCGATGAAAGCGAACAGGACGCCATCTTCATGCTTTTCGAGTCTCACAAATTCCATGAGTCCTCCCTGTCTTGTTCTCTGTACCGGTGCCAAGATACCGCATAAAAAACTCTCCTCCGCCTTCCGTCTTCCGTCTTCCGTCCTCCGTCCTCAGCTCAAGCGCTCTATGAGCATTGCATGACCGAGGCCGCCGGCCGCACAGCTTGCGATAATGCCCAGACTGCCGCTTTCGCGCCTCAGCCTGTCGCAACAGCTTATGAGAAGGCGGATGCCCGTAGCGCCGAACGGATGGCCGATTGAAAGAGACCCTCCTCTAGTATTCAACCGGTCCATGTTTACTTCGCCGACTTTTGAAGGCAGGCCGAGCTTTTCGCGCGCAAATGCGTCGCTATCGAGGGCGTTCAAGTTCGCGAGGACCTGCCCTGCAAAGGCTTCATGGAATTCGAAAACATCGATCGACGAAAGTGCGGCGCCGGTTTTTTGGAGCAGCTTCGGGACCGCATAAGCCGGACCCAGTAGAAGCTCCTCGTCCGGATCGCACCCGTGGAAACAGAATCCGGCAATTCTAGCTACAGGCGCGTACCCGAGGCTTTTCGCCTTTCCGTAAGACATTAGCAGGACCGCTGCTCCACCATCGCTGAGAAAAGAGGAATTCCCCGCGGTTGCCGTCCCAAAGGGAAAATAAAAGGCTGCCGGAAGCCGCGCCAGCCTTTCCAATGTAGTGTCGCCCCTGATTCCATTGTCTTCTTCGATGCTCTTGAACCGGGGCGGGATGTGCACCGGCAGGATTTCATCCGAAAAAAGACCGTTGCGGGCCGCCTCAGAGGCCAGGTGATGAGACCTCATTGCATACCGGTCCTGCTCCTCCCGGCTGACGCCCCACCGGGCCGAGATCCTGTCACAGCTCTGGCCCATGCTCAATGAGTTTGAAAACTCCGCAATCTTCGGGACCTCCGGGAGAAAGTGGCCGAACCGCAGGCCTGAGGCCCATTTGATCCAGTTGACAGGATTTTTGAGGCTGCGCATCTCCATCAGTTTGTGCCTCATGGGGCGCCTGAGCAGAATGGGTATATTGCTGAGGCTCTCCGTTCCACCGGCTACGGCCGTAGCGGCCTGACCGCTCCCAATGAGCACAGCGGCCTGCGAAATCGCCTGAGAACCGGATATGCAGGCCATCGCAATGGTATGGGCCGGGATCTCAAGCGGCAGGTTCGCTCCAATCAGTGCCTCGCGTGCAACGTTGCTCGTTGCTGGTTCGTTGAGCACGCATCCGAAAAAGACGTGCTCGATTTCCCGGGCCGGCAGGTTCGCTTTGTCTATAACACCCTTGAGGGCCATACGTGCCAGGTCATAGGTGAGAAGATCTTTAAAACCGGTCCCCGAACGCAGAAAAGGCGTACGGCAACCAGCCACGATCACGGGAGAAAACTCATTTAGCTCGCTCAGCATCTTATTTTCCGGATTAAGGCCTCACTTGAAGACGAACATACACAAATACACCGCTCAACCTGCCAATCAAAATAAGTCGGGACTTTGACTTATATAATACCTTGCTCGAAAAAAAATGCGCCTGACATGCAAAGGAACAGTGCTGAGGACTGAGGACTGAGGACTGAGAGGGCAACCTGGCACCATTGCAGCTTAACATTTGGCTTGCCTTCAAATGCACCCGGTGTAATGCCTGTGCGTTCTGCACGGCACTGCACACGGTGGCCGCTTTTTCTCCGCACTCAGTCCTCAGTCCCCAGTCCTCAGTCCTCTTTCTTCTTCCGCCAAGGGGTTATCATTATTCCCGAATTAAGAAAACCTGAGCGGTTGGCAGGAATTCTCTTGCATTTTCTATCGCGTTTTATGAGAATCCAATGGCCTGTTTGACGGGAACCGATCAAGGGCGGTACCCTTCGAAACTGGCGCAGAAGGATTTGTTCCTACCTGTATAACCTGTCCAGACGGCCTCGGGAGAAAACATGGAAGTGAAACTGCTAAACATCGGTTTTGGAAACACCGTGATCGCTAATCGCGTCGTAGCGATCGTATCGCCTGCCTCCGCCCCCATGAAAAGGCTAAAAGAAGACGCACGGCAGGGAAACAAATTGATAGACGCGACCATGGGCCGTCGCACCCGTTCAATAATTGTCACCGACAGCGACCACGTAATCCTGTCCGGCGTTCAGGCCGAAACCATTGCCCAAAGGCTTCTTCTGGACGGAAACGCCAAAGAGGCCAACCTGGTAAAGTAGCTTTAGAATCCCGATACCATGGGACAGGTATATGCCCCCTCCAGCCACTACCGGGCAACTCTTCATTGTTTCGGCCCCTTCGGGGGTCGGAAAATCTACTATCATCCGCAGAGTAATTGCAACCTGGCCAAAACTGAAGTTTTCCGTTTCCTCCACTACACGCCCGATCCGCTCCGGCGAAGTTGCCGGAAAGGATTATCATTTCCTGTCCATGGAGGAATTTCTTCGCGGAATGAGCTCGGGGCGCTTCCTTGAGTGGGCTGAAGTCCACGGTCATCTCTACGGAACAGACCGGCGCCCTGTCGAAAAATGGCTTAAAGCCGGAAACGATGTGCTCCTGGACATAGATGTTCAGGGAGCGCGCCTTGTCCATTGCGCCTACCCGGCCGCGCAGACCATCTTCATTCTGCCTCCCTCGATGCAAGTGATGGAGGAGCGGCTCCGCAATAGGGCAACCGAGACCGGTGAACAGCTCGCCGTCCGGGTTGCTGCCGCCCGGCTCGAGATTCTGGAATCGCCATGGTATGACTACATCATCATCAATGACAACTTGCAGGAAGCGACCGAGGACCTGAAAGCGATCCTGCGGGCGGGCCGATCCAGCCGGGCAATCCGGGCAGCCGGGCTAAAGGACTTTCTTATGGGGATGAGGGACTGAGAAATCTTTGACAGGATCAACAGGATTAAGAAGAAAGAAAGAGAGATATGCCGGCCTGCTGACGGCTCAATACGCATCCTGGGAGGCTGCACCGATCGAAAACAGGGCCGTCCAGGGCTATTTTCTAATCTCGTAAATCCTGTAAATCCTGTCAAATAAGTCTTTTAGCCATGAAAAAAACTCCTTCCTCCGAACGCGAAATCTGGATATCAGGAGCAAATCCCGTAAGGGAAGCCCTGTGCGCGGATAAAATAGCCGCAGGCGAGCTTGTGCTTTCGCGGAGCGATTTAAGAGGCCAGGAAATCGAGGAGCTTGCAGCAAAACGTAGAATACCCGTGACCCGGAGCACCCGCGAGCGCATAACGCAACTCGCCGGCCACACGCACCACCAGGGAGTTGTCCTCAGAATATCGGAGTTCCCCTACACTGAACTTGAGACCCTGCTGGAAAAACCTCTTGCCGACCGGGAACCGCTTCTTGTCCTGGACAGCATACAGGACCCGCAGAACCTTGGGGCAATGCTAAGGAGCGCCTGCTTTCTGGGTGCAAAGGGGGTAATAATCCCCAAGGACCGATCGGCGAGTGTGAGCGCCGTCGTGATCAAAATTGCGGCTGGGGCTACAGCTTATGTCCCCGTAGCGCGGGTTACCAATGTGGCCAGGGCGCTCAAACAGCTCAAATCGGCCGGTTACTGGGTGGCGGGCCTCGAAGTTAAGGGAAGCAAGAGGCCATATGAGGCGGATTTTACCGTTCCGCTCTGCCTGGTGATTGGAAACGAGCAAAAAGGAATACGTCCATTGGTGAAAAGCGAATGTGACCTGCTGGTCCAAATTCCAGCCGCCGGCCCCCTGGATTCGCTCAATGCCGCAGCCGCCGCAACTGTCGCCCTCTATGAAATCCTGCGCCAGAGACTCACGCTTAGCAACCACGAATGAAGGAGCGCAGCGGGGTCGATGAACATGCTCTTGGATATATTTCGGAGCACCGGGATATTGGCGATTGGCGGATTGACGAAGCGAAACTGGACAATTTGTTGTCCAGTTATGGACCCACCTATGTTGCGGTCAACCGACACCGCGAACAGTGGAAAAGTTGATGCCCTGGCGTTAGGCGCCATCCACAGCAGCCACGAGTTTGAACATGAATGCAAACGCATCTGTAGCTGGCGAATTCGGAATCTACTCGTGCCCCGTATGCAAGCTTCTTTTGCGCCAAGAAGAGGGTGTGCTCCGCTGCCCCACCTGTTCCCAAGCCTACCCGATCAGCCAGGGAGTCCCGGACTTCATTCTTGAAGAACTATCCCAAAGTAAGGACCTTGTGCTAAGGAGAATGACAGCCATCGATCGAATGGCACGCATTTACGAGACTAGGTTGTGGTATCCGGTAGTTCTAAATATCTACGGTGGATTTCACAGCCCATCTCTTGCACAACTGGTCACTACAGTATCTCAAAAAGTCCAATCGACCAAAGGCCGTGTGCTTGATATCGCCTGCGGTCCCGGCACCTTTGGCCGCCGGATTGCATCACCATCAAAAGAGGTGTTCGGAATCGACATATCCAGTGGAATGCTTCGGCAAGGCGCAGCTTACACGGCAAAGGAAGGCATTCCCAACGTGCATTTCGCCCGTGCAAGGGTGGAAGCCATCCCATTCGAAGATGGCTTTTTCGACGCCGCCCTCTGTTGTGGCTCGCTTCATCTGTTTGCTGATACCGTGATCGCTTTACGCGAGATCGCTCGAGTCATGAAGCCCGAAGCAATCCTATCAGTCTTCACTTTCACTGCAGGTCGCGGAGGCATTTTGAAATTTCGCCATGTGCGTGAGTGGAGTCTCAAAAATCATGGACTTCATGTATTCGGCCTTTCTGAGATGGAACAATACTTGAGCGCTTCAGGCTTTAAGGACTTCCAGCCCGAAGTATCTGGCTCCACTTTGACATTCAGCGCTCGCAAGCGATCGGTAGACGGTCCGACACATGGGTGGCAGCCTGATGGATCGCCAATCTCGCCGAACTAAACCTTCACTGTGGTTACTAACCTGCCGAGCTTCTTTTTGCCAATAAACTGGACAAAATGACGAGAAGGAAAGCATGCTGTTGACAAGCGACAATTGTCTGTTTACGATCTTAGTGTGATAAAACGGTTTCAACATCGCGGTCTTAAAAAACTCTACGAGGATGATGACCGGAGGGGGATAAACGCCGAGCATGTTGAAAAGGTGCGCCGTATTCTGGCGCAACTGAAAAGCTCCTCACGACCGGAGGACATGGACATCCCCGGCTTTAAGCTTCACCCGCTTAAGTGGGACTTGGCCGGGTTCTGGAGCGTCACAGTAAGGGCGAACTGGCGCATTATCTTCAGGTTTGATGACGGCGACGTTACCGATGTCGAATTGATCGACTACCACTAGCGGAGGATAAAACCATGATGACAATGAAGAACCCCCCGCACCCGGGCGAGACTGTTCGCTATGATTGCCTTGAGCCTTTAGGATTGACCGTAACAGAAGGTGCAAAGGCGCTTGGCGTAACGCGTCAGGCCCTCAACAACCTCGTGAACGGCAAAAGCGGGATTTCGCCGGAAATGGCAATCCGGCTTTCTAAAGCCTTCGGAAGCAGTCCGGAAACCTGGCTTAAGATGCAGCTTGATTATGATCTTGCCAAGACACGGCAAAGCGAGGACAGAATTCAGGTTAAGCGAGTGAAGCGGCCAGACGATCAACCCCACGTGGTTTAGGCCAAGGTTCTTAATCGTGTGTCCACGTTCCGAAGTTTAAAGGGCGAAATTTTCACTATTCACTATTCACTCTTCTTTATTCCTGCTCCCAAAAAGGGCCGTCCCGATTCGCACAAGCGTCGCCCCCTCCTCTATGGCCACCTCAAAATCGCCGCTCATGCCCATTGAAAGCTCGGTCAGCCTTTCGGGCAGGGTGGACTCGCATCGGAGCGAATCCAACAATGAGCGCATCTGCCTGAAGTAAGGCCTTGCCCGCTCCGGCTGGTCGAAAAAGGGCGGAAGGGCCATCAATCCCCGCACATCCAGCCAGTTAAAACCGCACGCAAGTTTAAAGAAAGAACTCAGTTCGCCGGGCGGCACGCCGCTCTTGGTCTCTTCGCCCCCGATATTTACCTGGATAAGGACAGGGACCTTTCTGCCGGCAATCCCGGCCCTGCGGTCAAGCTCGATTGCAAGGGGTTCACGGTCGAGCGTTTCGATCCAGTCGCAGCATTCGACGGCCGTCCTGGCCTTATTTGTCTGCACGTGCCCGATGCAGTGCCAGGAAACCCGAAGTCCTGCCAGCGCATCCCTCTTTCTCCTGGCCTCCTGGATGTAATTCTCGCCCAGAATATCTATTCCGGCTTCTATTCCCTCACGGATTCTCTCAACAGGGACCGTCTTGGTCACACCGACCAGCTTTACCTCTTCCGGGTCGCGCCCCGCACGAGCGCATGCGGCCCTGATGCGCTCCCGGACATCTGCCAGATTGCAGGCAACCTCTGTGCTGACCTCAGCAATTCTTCCCATTAACCCCCTCCGACCAGCCTGACAATCTCCAATGCGTCACCCGATTCGACGGGTTCACTTTCCATCAGGCTTCGGGGAACAATGCTGAGGTTGCGCTCGACCGCCACTTTTTTCGGATCGATGCCAAGAAAGCGAAGGAGTTCGCCCAAAGTTGGCAGCCCCGAGTATTCGCTGCTCTTGCCGTTGATCGTTATTTTCATTGCGAGACCCCGAACCCAAAAACTTTGACAGGATTAACAGGATTTGCAGGATTCACAGGATTAAAACAGGGTAATACGACGGTAAGCAATGTGAGCCCGGAGGCCGTAGCTTGTCCTACACCCAATAAGATTTTGCAAGAGCCTCTCCTGTTAATCCCGTCAGAGATTCCCGTCTTTTCTCTTAATCCTGTCAATCCTGTCAATCCTGTCAAATCTTTCTCTCTTTGTTTTTTCTTTTAACTCTGTCAATCCTGTCAAAGATTCTTCTCCAAAAAAGCCTCATCCCAATCCTTCCAGACGGGTTCGTAACCTTTTTGCCGAATGACCTCGGCCACTGTTTCAGGGTCCCGGTGGTCGGCAATTTCGAACTGAGCTTCCGCGCCGTTGCTTTGCGGGTGAGTATAGCCGCCGGGGTCTGTCTTCGATCCGGCGCTCATCGAGGTTATGCCCAGCATGATCAGGTTGTCTCGAAAATCCGCAGGCTCTCTTGTGGACAGGGTGAAACCGGTGTCGGGCAAAAATAGCCTCAAGGCGGTGAGCAACTGCACAAAATTCAAGTCCGATACCGGATGCGGAGGTTGAAAAGACCCCGCTGCGGGCCGCAGCCTCGGAAAAGAGATGGAAACCTGTGATTTCCAAAATTTTCGCATGAGGTATTTGGCGTGCAGGCCCATGTAAAAGCCTTCCACGCGCCAGTTCCCAAGACCCAGCAAGGCGCCCAGCCCGATTCGCCTAAAACCGGCCTCACCTCCCCTGTCAGGTGTTTCGAGCCTCCAGCGGTAGTTTCGTTTCTTTCCCCCGGGATGGAACTGCCGGTAAAGCTCTTCGCTGTAGGTTTCCTGAAAAACGGTCAGGCCGTCCACACCACAGGCGATCAGGGCTTGGTATTGCTCGGCGCTCATAGGGTAGATTTCAACGGCAATAGATGAAAAAAGAGGCCTGAGAAGACCGACTATCCTGGTGAAGTAATCGAGAGACGCCACTTTGGGCTGCTCACCGGAAACCAGCAGCAGGTTCCTGAAGCCGAGCCGGTGTATGAATTCACCCTCATCCCTGACCTGCTCGGGCGTCAGCGCCAGGCGCCTGACCGGGTTTTTTGAATTGAAGCCGCAGTAGGCGCAGCTATTGGAGCAAAAGTTTGAAACGTATAGCGGTGCAAAAAGGGAAACGGTTTTCCCGAACCGCTGAGTGGTAACATTATGCGCGTGCTGGGCCATTTCTTCGATACAACTTTCGGCCGTAGGGGAGAGCAGGCTCATGAAATGGTCAAGGTCGATTTCGCCCTGGCGGACTGCCCCGAGCGCCGATTCGACATCGGCTTCCGTGCGGGCCTGTATTTCTATTTCGATTTCGGTCCAGTTCGTCCGCTTCATTTCGTCATAGAAGCTCATTCTGCTTTTGTCCCCGCTTCCCGCTTAGAAGAGTCTTGAGTCTTGAGTTTTGAGTTTTGGGTTTTGAGTTACTAAAAACTAACAACTCGCAACTAAAAACTCTTCCCGCTTCCTGCTTCCTGCTCCCGCAGTACCGCTATCTCAAAAACCCCGTTAGCGGACTGGATGGCTCCGCCTGTTTCCGGGACCGACCCAGTCCAGCCAGAAAAGCCTCTCTGCCCGCCTCAACACCCTTTTTGAAAGCGGCGGCCATTGCAACCGGGTCCCCGGCCACGGCAATGGCAGTGTTTACAAGCACGGCGTCGGCCCCCATCTCGAGCGCCTCCGCAACGTGGGATGGGGCCCCAAGACCTGCGTCTACAACCACCGGAATATTCGCCCCCTCTATAATGATCTCGATTGAGTCCCTGGTGCGTATTCCCCGGCTTGAGCCTATAGGGGAGCCAAGCGGCATGACCGTCGCGGCGCCCATATCTTCAAGGCGCTTTGCCAGAATAGGGTCGGCGTTGATATAGGGCAGCACGATGAAACCGTCCTTTATCAGTATCTCCGCCGCCTTGAGCGTCTCGACCGGATCGGGTAAAAGGTAACGGGGGTCCGGAGTTACTTCGAGCTTGATCCAGGGTTCGCACCCCGCAGCGCGGGCAAGCCTGGCAAGCCTCACGGCCTCGGTCGCGTCCCTTGCCCCCGAGGTGTTCGGCAATAACAGGTATTTGCTCGTGTCTATGGCACTCAGAATGCTGTCCTGAGGGTTGTCCAATTCGACGCGGCGCAGGGCGACCGTTACGATTTGCGCTCCGGAGGCTTCAATGGCTTTTGTCATGACCTGCGCAGAGGAGAACTTGCCGGTTCCCATGAGAAGCCTCGAGCCGAAAGCGCGTCCGGCAATTATTAGCGGTTTGTCCATGTGATTGATCTCACTGAAAGGTTAAAACACAAAATACAAAAAAGACCGCCCCCAGCGTTGGGAAACGGTCTTGTGGAAAGCTAAAAGGTTTTTTCCCCAAGCCATTTCCCTACGCTGGCATTGCCCAGATCAGGTATTTAGGGTTTTTTCTCAGCCCGGCGTTCGCCAGGCACCCCTAACGGCTGTCAGTAGAAATAATCCTAACGCGAGTCCGCAATATTGTCAAACAACATCTTGGTTTGCCACCCCCTGATCAGATTGGCCCGTGCGCGGGCCGGCAGACGCGGAGGTACCCGTAAATCCGTCCCCCCTCTTCCGTCCCCCGTCTTCAGCCCTCCGTCCTCTGTCCTCCGTCTCCCTACCGGTTCGGCTGGAACCCGCACGCGACACCCGAGATTATCAGTTTCTGCACATTGGAGGTCCCTTCCACAATCTGAAAGGACTTAACGTCACGATAGAAAAGTTCTATTGGATACTCGGTAGAGAACCCATAGGAGCCAAAGATTTTCATTGCCTCATTAGCCGCCTTGACTGCGGCTTCCGAAGCAAAAAGCTTCGCAACCGACGTTTGCATCTGGTTGGGCAATCCCTGGTCCTTCAGGCACGCTGCCTGGTACACCAGGAGCTGAGCCGCATGGTGTTCCATCACCATTTCAGCTATCTGCCCTTGTACGAGCTGAAACTTGGAAATCGGCTGCCCGAACTGGGTCCTTTCGTTGGCATACTTTATGGCCAGATCGACGCATGCCCCGCCGGCCCCAAGAGCGCCGGCCGCGCAACTGATCCTGGTATTGTTCAGCATCCACATGCATATCGTAAACCCGTCGCCCGGCTTTCCCAGGATATTCTCTTTGGGGATTTTCGCCCCTTCGAAAATAATTTCCCCTGTGGGAGAACAGTGAAGTCCCAGCTTTGTCTCAATGGGGATGGTGGTAATGCCCGGTCCGCTCAGGTCCACGATGAAACAGCTTATGCCCTTATTTTTCTTTTCGCGGTCTGTAATGGCGTAAACCACTCCTGCATTGCCGACATTGGCATTGCTGATCCACATTTTCTGGCCGTTTAGTTCCCAATGGTCACCCATGTCTTTGGCCGTAGTTTTCATACTGGCCACATCGGAGCCGGCGTTAGGCTCGGTTATCGCGAAAAATCCGATCGACTCGCCGGAAACCCACCCGGGGATGAACTTCTCTTTCTGCTCGCTGGTCCCGAACTGATTCACCGTTACGGCCGGTCCTATGTTCTGAAGATTGAAAGGAAGCCGCCAGGACGGAGAAACCATCGCTAATTGCTCGGTCATCAGGACGGACTCTAAATACCCCATCCCGTTACCGCCGTATTCTTCGGGAATGCAACACCCGAAAAAGCCCAGTTCGCCCATCTTTCGCACCAGCTCCGGCCGGTAAGTGTGGTTTTTTTCGTCTTCCTGCATTGTAGGCCGGACTTCCTGTTCGGCAAAACGTTTGGCCTGGTTTTGAACTATCCGCTGTTCTTCATTGAGGTTGAAGTCCATCTGAATTTTCCTCCCAAAAATGAGTTGTCACATTAACGGTGATCATCATCAACAAAGCGGCGGGTCCCACCGCCTCAGGCAGCCTTCTGCGGATCGTACAATTTCTCCTTTATGAAAAGCGCTGGAATGATTCCCGTCATAAAGTAGGCGCCGCCCATCACGATCAGCCCGGCCCCAATGGAATACTTGGTAGCAATGAGGCCTATGGCCGTAGGCGCGATCGCCGCACCCACGCGCCCTATATTGTATGAACCTCCAACGGCTGTCCCCCTTATCCTGGTCTCGAAGCTTTCGGTCAGATAGGTGGCGGCTACACCGTAGGGCATACCATAGAGAAAGCCAAAAAAGGTAAGCAGCAGGACGATGTTTCCAGGGCTGTGATAATTGACGATAATGGGCAGGAAAACAGCCGTTGCCACGCCGCCTAAAGCATATATCCAGCGGCGTCCGAAAACATCGGCCAGGTAACCCGCTACGATTTTGCCCACAATCATGGCAGTGTAAGTCCCTACAAGGTAGCCGGTCATTTTCTTGAAGTTAAAATTAAGTTCGTTCACGATATAGGTCGGAAGCCAGTTGTTCACCCCGTAGTAGCCGAACTGCAAAAACCCGGCTGTCAAAGTCCATAGAATGAATACCTTTCGATGGCGCGGGTCGGCGAAAATAAACTTCCACTCGTTTTCTTTCTTGGTTTTTTGCTCTTTTGCGATTTTTCCGGCCGCGGCCTGTTTTTTCAAAAGCTCGACCCAGACTGAAGGCTCCGGAACGATGCGCTGCATCAGGACGGCAAAAATCACCGGTACGATAGCCGTGCCAAACAGAACGCGCCAGCCATATACCGGGATTATCAGTCCCGCCAGGACGGTAGCGACCACATAACCGACCGACCACCCGGCCTGCAGGGTCCCAAGAACCGTGGTGCGCCTGCTGGTAGGCACGTACTCGGACATAAGGGTATTGCAGACGACATACTGCGCTCCGAGCCCGATGGCTGAAATGAACCTGACTACGGCAAACTGCCAGTAGTTTTGGGTCAGACCCAGGAAAGCCGTCCCGACTGAAAAAAGAATCATCGTCATGACAACCGTGCGAACCCGCCCGAACCGGTCGGCGCACCAGCCGCCCATAAAGCCCCCAACCGCCATTCCCATGAGCGAGTAGCTGGCGAGCGATCCGGCCTCCACCTTCGAGAGGCCAAGGGCCGGCATAAGGCTCGGAAGGCTGTAGGATAAAAACATCAGGTCCATGCCGTCGACCATCAAACCCAGGAAACTGAAAATGAATACTGCTATCCAAATTCGCTCGCCCGGTTGACCGACAGCTCCGCCCGCCCCGGAAGGGGACACGGCGGTGAAATTAACGTTCCGATCGCTTTTGTCACCCATTTTTTTCGAACCTCCAGCTCTTCTAATTTGAATCAGGAGACCCCTTCCAGGATAATTGCCACCCCCTGGCCTCCGCCCCCGCAGATTGTCTCAAGCCCTAAAGTTGCCCCACGCCGTTTCATTTCATTCACAAGGGTCACCATACGCATTGTGCCGGTAGCCCCAATCGGGTGCCCAAGCGAAATTCCCGAACCATTCACGTTTAGCTTGAGATCGCGTTCCCGCTCGGTAAGGCCCATGATCTTGGCGTCCGCAAGCATTTGAGCGGCAAAGGCTTCCTGAATCTCGATCAGCTCGAAATCATCCAATACCAGGCCGGCTTTGACAAGCGCCTTATCGACCGCCGTTTTGACGGCCGGATAGGTCAATGTTGGATCGCAGGCCGCATTCGCACCCGCTATGAACCGGGCAAGGGGTTTGATTCCCATTTCGCGGGCCAGGCTCTCGGAGGCAAGCACGACTGCCGCTGCCCCGTCGTTTTCCGAAGAAGAATTCCCGGCCGTGCATATGCCGCCGGGATAGACCGCTTTTAGCGCGGTCAGTTTCTCAATGCCGGCATCCGGGCGAGGGGTTTCGTCTTCGCTGAAATAGCCTTTCTGACCTTTTGCCAGTGAGATCGGGACCGGGACGATTTCTTCCCCGAACTTGCCCTCCTTAATGGCGGAACAGGCCCGCTGATGGCTTCTAAGTGCCCATTCGTCGGCGGCCTGCCTGGTAATGCCCTCTGCTTTGGCCGCAGCTTCAGCCCACGTCATCATCGAATTGAGCTCGCCGTAGCGTTCGATCGGCTGAGACATCACGCGGGCGCGCTGAATGCGGTCGAAAAACGGGACCCCCCACATCGCAAGCGCTCCGTGGCCCCTCGGCATAAAGCCCCATTTCTTGTCCATGCGGCCTCCCAATCCCCACCGGATATCCCCCGGCAGGTAAACTTCGGCCTGGCTCATCGATTCCAGACCGCCGGCAACAACTACCCGGGCGTTACCCGTCTGGATTTTGAGGGCGCCTAAAATGATGCTGTCCACACCCGAGCAACAGCGCCGGTCAATGGTCAGCGCGGAGACCGTTTCAGGCCAGCCCGCAGCCAGGACAGCGAACCTTGCTGCGTTGGCGCATTCTCCATTCTGGTAGGATTGGCCCATAATGACCTCTTCAACCTGGGCGGGTTCAATGCCGGCCCGCCTGACGGCCTCATTGAGGACCAAAGCCCCGAGTTCATGGACCGGGACGGCCTTCATACTTCCTCCGAATGCGCCAATGGGCGTGCGCACCCCGGAAAGAATGACCACTTTTTCCATTTCTCGACCTCCATGCAAGGCAGTGAACAGTGAACGGTGAACAGTGAATAGTGATCTGACTCTTCACTCTTCCCGCTTCTCGCTCCTCGCTTCCCGCTTCCCGCTTCCCGCTTCACTATTCACTCTTCTTCATGCTTCCGTCCTTATTATATTCGTACCAGCCTCTGCCGGTCTTCCTGCCCAGATGTCCCATTTTGACCTTTCGCCGAAGAATGGCCGGCGGGTAGAAAGAAGAATCTCTGGTTTCCTCATAGATTGACATCAGGGCGCCACAGGTCACATCCAGACCTACCATATCGCCGATTTCAAAAGGCCCCATTTTCCTTCCGGAGGCCAGCCGCAACCCCTTGTCGATATCTTCCACGGTGGTCACCCCATCCTCGACCAGGCGCATCGCCTCGATATTAGCCCTGTAATTAATGCGGTTGATCACAAAGGCAGGGATATCGCGCTGAACCAGTATAGGCTCCTTTCCAAGCCGTCTGACGAAATCCACGCCCGAAGCAAAGGTCTGTTCCCCGGTGTACATCGCTCTTATCACTTCGGCAGCGGGCATCATCGGCACCGGAGAAAAGAAATGGATACCCAGCACCTTGTCGGGTCGCCGGGTCTCTGCGGCCAGGTCGGAAATGGAAATCGCGCTCGTATTGCTCGCCAGGATTGCGCCTGGGTTCACCACATCGTCTAGTTTGCGGAAAATTTCGCGTTTCAGCGCCTGGTTTTCAAAAACCGCTTCGATGATCAGATCGGCCTCACTTGCAACTCGAAGGCTATCAGAGGTAGTGATGCGCGAAGTAATCGCCTTCGCCGGGCCGGCCACGGCTCCCTTTTCTACGAATTTGCCGACCGACCACGATATGTTTTTCACGGCCTTTTCGAGAGCATCGGCTTTCACATCGTGAAGGACCACGCTAAGCCCTGCCTGGGCGCATACCTGTGCTATACCGCTGCCCATCAATCCGCTTCCAACTATGAACACCCTGTCCACACCCATCTTGTTCCTTTCCTGTTTACACCACTCCAGTAGCACACCCAATCCCCGCCAGCGCTCCCCGTACGCTAACTATCGTACATTCACCACAGAGGCGAGGCATAGTCCGGTCAAGGAGAGAACACGGCGCGGTGAAAAGGTTACATAATTCCCCGACGTATGCCGTCCTTTAATACTGCCACATTGAAGTTAACGATCAGGCCGAGCTTCCAGCCTCCCAGTTTCAGGTAGGTCAGAAGTTGTACTTCATGAATCGGTTCGATGGAGGACACCGATTTGATTTCGACTACGACAGATTGTTCGACGAGAAGGTCAACACGGTAAGCGCAATCCAACCTGGCCCCCTTGTATTCAACCGGCAACGGCAACTGCCTCTCAACGCCGATGCCGCGAAGCGCCAGCTCTCGACATAAACACTCTTCGTAGGCCGACTCCATCAGTCCCGGCCCCAACACCTTATGCACTTCAGTCGCCGCCTCAATGATCCGCTCTGTTATAGTATTTAAATCCACCTCTGTGTCCTCTCCTTGACCGGACCATGCCCCGTCTCCGTGGTGAGAGGGTCCCACCGCCCCTAGTCGGCGGGCGCACCCAGGAGCAAACGCTGAGGATCGACTTCATCCCGCAGGATCCGAAGCTCTTCACCGGTTGGGGGGTCAAAAGGCAAAGCCCGGCTGATGTCGATTGGAAACCCGGTGTTTTGCGCAATTTTCTCAGGCTCGATTCCGGGATAGTACTCGGCCAGGTACATCTCTTTGCTGAGCTCGTCAAACTTCATGACGCCCATATTGGTCACCACTGCCATCGGGCCGCCTCTTTTAAAGCCTGCCTTCCTGCGGGCATCCCCTCCCGTCAACCATCCGGGGCTGCTGAGGTAGTCCAGCTTTTCGACAAATCTTCGTTTTTCATGGCTCATAAAAACCACCATGCCATAGGCAAAGCTGAACGCATCGCAGGCGCCGCCCGCCCCGGGAAAGCGGGTTTGTGACCTGGGGTAGCCGCCAAGGCATGTCGAATTGACGTTACCGAATTTGTCGATCTGGGCAGCCCCCACGAAGCCAATTGTGTGCAGCTTGGGATGAGCGAGAAGCGACAGTGAATCGGCAAGGCCGGAATTAATCGACGTGCCTACCATCACTCGGGGATCTGCCACCGACAGAGGCAGTTCCTCTAGCGACGGATCTATTCCGCCTGTTTCGAAAAAGACCACCGACCCAGGTGCATGGATGCGTTTGGCCACTGTGGCTGCAAGCAGGGACACTCCAGTGCCGGCAAACAGGATGTCGCCGTCCTTGACAAGGCGGCCGGCGCTGATGGCCATTATCTCCCGAGAGGTGTAGCTGCCCATGTGAGCCTCCTAGCGTCTGTCAAGACCCTGCGCATATCCGATAGCCGGATTGGCTTTTATTTTCAAAAGCTCCTCGATTCCCACTTTGGCCAGGTACTCTTCCTGGGTTTCAAAAGGGTAGACCCACTCATCGAGGTACCTTTGGAAGTCGTCGTCCTTTTTGGACATTTCTGCGCAGATGCGCAGGTGATTCGAGTCGTAATCATAGAAATGATGGCAGGCAGTGGGGTGGGCGCCGTAAGGGGCTCGCACCACCGCATCGACCAGAAAATGGGGGAGGCTGTTCTGGTCAGGGTCCCGGCGAATGTATTCGGTCGGAACGATTTCCTCACAGGTTACAATAACAAGTTTTGCAGCCTTTGCCTCTTCCAGGTCCGCAAAAGTGAGACCTTGTATGCGCACGGTCCCATCCTGGCCGGCATATTGAGCATGGAGAAGGGCCACATCGGGGTTTAGGGGCGGCAGCAACACGACGTCGCCTTCTTCTTCGTTCCAGGGATTGCGCATCACCTTGAGTTTGTGGCGGGGGACCCGGCCTTTGCCCCGGATTTCTTCCGGGAAACCCATCTTTTTAACGATGTCGGTCTCAAGCCCCGAGGTAGTGGCTATAAAAGGAAGTCCCATGGCGCCGGCCATAAAACGCAGGATCATTTGGAAATTCGAATAGTCCTCAACCTGCACATGGCCGGAGCAAACAGCCTTCCTGAACCGAAAGCCCGTCGGTGCAAAACGTGCCACACCCCCGTAAGCCAGCTCGATGCGGCCCACGCAGCCCGCGCCGATCATAAGTTCCATGCCCTGACCATGAGAGTGCACTGCAAGGTAGATGTCCTTCTTTTTTTGACGGATTATCTCGCGGCACAGGGCCATGGGATTGCGGTTGGTGGTGAACCCGCCCAGCGTAATCTGATCGCCGTCCTTGATTAAACTCACGGCCTCTTTGAGACTCATGAATTTGCCGCCTTTTAATTGAGCCTTGGCCCCCATATGCTTCCTTTGCAAACCAGGTTGGCGGATGATGAATGTTTGAGTTCCGGCTCACATCTGGTCTTTCCAGTTTGACCGGACATTTGAAAAATGATCCCGGACACACTGGTCGGCTCTTTGGGAATCGCGTGCCCGCAATGCGCCCAGTATCTCTAAGTGGTCTGCCACCGATGAAAGCACAAGGACAGGGTCCCGGTAGTAGGCGCGTGTAAGCCAATACCATCCGGGTGATCTCATGATGCTTGCTATGGTTTTCTTTAGCACCGAATTATCGGCTGTCCTGATTATCAAGCTGTGGAATTCAAAATTGAGTTGAGTGCAGGAGGCGATATTGCCTTTTCCATACTCTTCTTTCATTTTCTCGATATTTTCTCCAAGCTCGCCGAGTTGTTCGTCCGTTAGCCGGCCGGCCGCAATACCGGCGGCAAATCCTTCCAGGCAGCCCAACACCATGTAAATCTCCTGCAACTCCTTGTGAGTGAGCTTGCGCACATATTTCTTTTTGAAGGCGTTCACCACAACCAAGCCTTCGGACTCGAGCTTGCGGATGGCCTCTCTTATGGGCGCACGGCTCACGCCGAACCATTCCTGCAGTTCTATTTCAGTTAAAGGTGTTCCAGGTTGCAGTTCCTGGTTGAGAATGGCATCGGATAAGGACTTGTGGATCTGTTCGACTATGGAAAATGGTTTGGTGAATTTTTTGGGCTTCATATACGAATCCCGGATAAGCTTGTCTATTTTGTTGATTGTCGACAATTGAAATACGTTAATCCGTGCGTCCCTGTCAAGTCGAAAATGCTCCCGAGGCCTTAAGCCGGGACCTGGTGTGCTAAGTGGTGCATGAGGATTTTTTTGTCGCTCGGCGAGCGTGCAGAGGGCTTCAGCGGTTGAGCCCCAGGGATTTACAGGCATTTATGGAAGGAACACCCGACACTCTTATGCCGGCGAGTGATGGTTCTGCATCAAGGTTGCTTTTTGCCCTTTGCGGGTCACACTATTTCTGCACGTGAAAGCGATTGAGAAGGACCGTGTGCGACGAAGAGAGCACGTTTGCTTTTCCGCTCATCGACTCGACGACAATCTTTACTACAGCCGTCTTCTCGATGTTCTCATTTTTCATTGGGGAAAAGGCTTGATTTGCAGGCACGAACTTTTGCACCAATTCTTCCAGGATTCGCATCTTCTCAATCGGCCCTTCCACAAATTCAGCTTTTCCAAAACAGACAACGCTTCTGTAAATCTGACTGATCCCGCAGCCCTGTTCCCAAATAACCTGAGACCCGACATCGTCCACAAGAAAGCACACGCGCGAATCGGCCCGAAGCGCCTCCATCTTTCGGCCCGCCTGCCCACTATGGAAGTAAATGTTGCCTTCAAAAAACAAGTAGTTCACGGCAACGACGTATGGACCATCCTCGGTCGTGACGGCCAATCGGCCCACCGGCATGCTTTCGAGCAGAAGTTCCATCTCCCGTGTGGTTTTTATTGTCCGCTCCTTACGCCGAGGTTCAGTCCTCATGATAATGCTCCGTGACAGTCCAACACGTTATTGTGAAGTCTCTGTTAAAGTCTCCTGACCCATTCGCCAACCTTATCTATGGCCTCCTGGGATTCTGAAAACTCGCCTAAAAAGAAGAGCTGCCAGACGTGGACCATGCCGTCCCATGTCTGAAGGGTCGCGTCACCCCCCGCCGCCTTCACTTTTTCGACAATTTCCCGCGCATCTTCAAATAATAATTCGGGCGGCGTTGCCTGTACGAGCAACGGCGGAAATCCCCGTAAATCGCCAAGAAGTGGTGAAACAAGGGGATTTTTGATTTCCCCTGGATTCTCTATTCCCAGGTATGCGGCGGCCCACCAGAAAATGCCCAGGTCGGCAAGTATGGGATCGGTTTCTCCACGAGAGAGAGATGACATACCGGGGCGGGTCTTAGGAGAAAAACATACCGCACCTTTGGGGAAAGGGACCGCCTTGTCACGAAGTTCGAGGATGGTCGCCAAAGTGAGGTTCCCTCCAGCGGAGTCACCGGCGATTATGATATCTGATGCCTTGATGCCTTGGCGTAATAGCCACTGGTACGCTTTCGTACAATCCTCAAGGCCGGCCGGGAAAGGATACTCGGGAGCGAGCCGGTAGTTTATGCTGAGCACCCGCATTCCCGTAGCCTTGCCAAGCGCGGCCGTCAAGGAGCGATGGCTATATGAGGACCCAAGAATCCAGCCCCCTCCGTGTAAGTACAACAGTACCTTTTCCTCAGACGCTCCAGGAGTGGTTTCCCACTCTGCCGGCACCCCATCGGCGTCCACACTCTCAATCCTGGTGCCTTGCGGAAGCGGGTTTCGTGCCATCCTCATCGTCGATGCTTGCTCGAACACATGACGTGACATGCCGGCAAGCGCCAACATTTCTTCCCTGGAGATTATCGTCCAGAGATCATTGAAAGTCGTTTCGCCCTTAAACAATTTCTCGTTATTCTCGACTACCTTCCGCCAGATTGTCGCAATTTCCGGCGCCTTATTCATTACGTACTCCATGGTGATCTTAGCCTGAATCCCAGCTGCAATTGTCAGGAATTGACGGATATCTTCCCGAAATGTGTCTAATTTGGCTACAGGCATCGTAATTCTCCTCTTCGTCGATTCGATCCGGGTATGTATACAATACAATCACCCTGGCGCCATGTAACTCTTGTATCTTCGCGGCTTCGCGTGAGGTCCGGCGCAGCCGTTAATTCCACGCTCCGCGAACCGTTTGTGGTTTTTACTCAACGCTGCGAAAAGGGCCTGTATTGTCCTCGCGTGGACAGTCTGAAGGTGAGTACGTCAAACTCTTCCCGCTAATACGAAATAATCCACGTTACACTCTACTGCGATCACAAGGCGTTCCTCACCAGGTGTCATTGCGTGAAAACATCCCGGTAGATCTTGCGCATGTCTCTTTTGAGGATCTTGCCGCTGGGAGTCTTGGGCAACTGCTCGCGGAACAGCACCATTTTGGGGACTTTGAAGGGAGCCAGTTCCCTTTTACAAAGATCGATGATCTCCTGTTCCTGAATCGTTTCGCCGCTTTTCGGGACCACCACTGCAGCAACGGCTTCCACCCATTTGGGATGGCTCAAGCCTATCACCGCCACCTCTTGGACGCGGCTATCCTGATAGATCACTTCCTCCACTTCGCGAGTCGAAACGTTCTCCCCGCCGGTCTTGATCATGTCCTTCTTGCGATCCACCACCTGAATATAGCGATCCTCGTCCAGAATGCCCACATCCCCGGAGTGAAACCAGCCGCCCCGCATCACGTCTTCAGTCTTATCCGGTTCCTTGAAGTACATGACCATGGCGTGCGCCCCTTTACCGCAAATCTCCCCCGGTTTGCCGACCTCCTCGATGGCTCCTCCCATCTCATCCTCCAACCGGCTTTCCATGTTCAGGCCGGCCATGCCGGCAGAGCCCAGTTTGCTCAAGGCGTCCCTGGCCTTGAGAATGGTATGATAGGGGGCCAGTTCCGTCTGGCCGTAATAGTTATAGATTTTGGTTTTTGGAAACGTTTCCAGGATTTCTTTGAGGATCTCTACCGGCATAATGGAAGCTCCGTAGTAGCATTTTTTGAGGCTGCTGAGATCGAATTTCGCAAAATCCGGATGTCTCAGCATGCCGATCCACACGGTGGGAGGGGCAAAGAACATGGTCGCCCGATACTTGGCAATGTTCTTGAGAATCAAACCCACATCAGGCACCGTGAGCACGTTAGTGCCGCCGAGCCAGAAGATGGGGTTCATAAACACGTCCCGCTGCGCGCAATGATAGATGGGAAGGGCGTTGATGTTGAGGTCATCGTCTTCGTACTGGCCGTCCACAATGGCCCCCATGTACTGAGCCATCAGGGCCTGGTTATTTAAGATCACCCCCTTGGGCAGAGATTCAGTGCCGCTTGTGTAGGTCATCTGGCAGGGATCTTCTATGTGCAGAATAGTGTCCGGCTCTTTGGGCGAACAATTCTTATACCAGTGGTCAAAATCCCGGAACCGCCCATCCACCGGCGGTTTACCGCCGCCCTGATTGGACCAGATCAAGGTCTTCACGGTGGGCATCTCCCCGAGGACATCTTTAACCGAATCATACAGAGCATCTTCCACGATAAACACCTTGCTCTCGGAATGGTTGATGCAATAAGCGATGTCGTGGCCCCGCAACAAATAATTGACCGCCAGGTAAATGGCGCCGGCCTTGCAACATCCAAACCAGGTTAACACATGGTGGATGGTGTTGTGGGCCAGAATGGCCACTCGGTCGTAGCGCTCGATCCCCAGTTCCAGGAGGCTGTTCGCGACCTTGTTGCACTCGTCCTCGAGGGTGGTGTAAGTGAGCGTTTGATCTCCGAAAATCAGTGCAGGCTTATCTGGAAACCGGTACCGGCTCCGCCGCAGCATATCCGCAATCACCCAGCGGTTGGCATGGTTGTACCGATTCATGATGAACTCCAGGTTGTCCTTGTTGATCGTATGGTACCTGGCCTGCTCCGCTTCGCTCAAAAGTTTCCAAGTCTCCATTCGACTCTCTCCTCTTATGAAAATCATGGTTTAAAGAAAAAATATGGACTGTCGGCACGATCTTTCAGCCGTCTATTCCAAGTGGTCCAACACTTGTCTGACCCTTGCTGCAAGCTCATCGCTGCCGAAAGGTTTCTGAAGGAAATTTAGTCCCTCGTCCAGAATGCCGCGATGTGCAATAACGTCGGCGGTATAGCCCGACATAAAAAGGCACTTGAGCTTCGGGCGGATGACTCTAAGCTGTTCTGCCAGGTCCCGGCCGTGCATCTGCGGCATCACCACGTCCGTGATCAGCAGGTGAATGTCGCCCGGATGCTCCTCGACAAGCCGTATGGAGTCCACCGGGCTCTGCGCCGCAAGGACCGTGTAACCCAGATTTTCGAGAATCATCCTGCCGAGGTTCAGGATCGCTTCATCGTCCTCGACGATCAGGACGGTTTCCGTACCTGTCGGGCGCTTGCCGCTAATCTCCTCAGATAGGACCTGTGCTGTTTCACCCTCGAACCGCGGCAGGTAGATTTTAAACGTTGTTCCCTTCCCCGGTTCGCTGGCGACATAAATAAAACCGTCGTTTTGTTTAACGACGCCGTAAACGGTTGACAACCCCAGCCCGGTACCCTTTCCAAGTTCCTTGGTGGTAAAAAAAGGCTCGAATATCTTCTCGCGGACTTCCTGGCTCATACCCGTCCCGGTATCGCTCACGGTTAACAGGACATATTGTCCGGCAACGAGTTCGGGGGTCTCCGCCCTTTTCGAATCATCGATCACAACGTTCTCGGTCCTCATGGTGACGGCGCCGACTCCTGAAATGGCATCGCGGGCATTGACGACAAGATTGGCCAGGATCTGGTCCACCTGGGAGGGATCGATCTTGACTTTCCACAGGTCCGGTCCCGGCGCCCAGAGAAGGTCGATATCCTCGCCGATGAGCCGCCTCAGCATCTTTAGCATGCCCGAGATCGTGTCGTTCAACTGCAGTATCTTTGGGATGGCGGTCTGTTGGCGGGCAAAGGCCAGCAGTTGCCGGGTAAGGTCCGCTGAACGCAGGCCCGCTTTGAGGATCTCCTCGAGGTGGTGCCGGAGTTTGTCAGGGGAAACGTCCTGTTGCAGCGCCATTTCCGCCCTGCCGATGATCACGCCCAGCATGTTGTTGAAATCGTGCGCGACGCCTCCCGCCAGCCGCCCCACCGATTCCATCTTCTGGGCCTGGAAAAGCTGTTCTTCGAGTTTTTTTCGTTCCTCCTCTCCTCGCTTGCGTTCGGAGATATCGGTCACCATTGCAAACGAGCCGACCTTGTTCCCTGACCCGTCAAGAAGGGGCGTGGCATTGAACAGGCAGAAGACATTTGACCCATCGGGACGAGAGAGAGCGATCTCATATGTACCTACTTCTCCCTGTGCCCTCAATCTCATCTGCTGCTCGAAAACGGCCTTATTTTCACTATCTACGAAATCAAAAATCTTCCTCCCGAAGACCTCTTCCCGATCCCTGCCCAGGATGGCGCACATTCTTCGGTTGAGATCCATGGTTGCAGTGTCGTTATCTATCAGCCAGAATCCTTCATTGACCGTTTGTAAAATGGTTCTAAGGCGATTTTCACTCTCACGCAGCGCCTCCTCCGTGCGTTTGCGTTCGGCGATTTCCTGATACAACCGTTCATTAGAAACTTTGAGGGCCGACAAGGTTTCCTTGATGCCGCTCAGGTTCCTTGCGACGCCAATACTCCCCACAGTTTTGTTTTGACTGTCTTTGAGCAAGCCAATGGAAATTTCAAATGGGACAATGCTCCCACCCTTTGTGTCCATTCTCATTTCCCATTTCTTAACCGAGCCTTCCCCGCGCAGGCTCACAAGCATTTTATTTAGCTCATCTTTATCCTCGTATAGATCAAAACAAAGCTTGTCCTTCAAATCTTCAAAGGCATAGCCGTAGAGGTCCGCCGCCATTTTGTTCCACCTGATAAACTTTCCATGATTATCCACAATGGAGATGGCATCTGGCGAATTGTCAAAGATATTCTCGAGGTAGGAGTTCGTTTGCTTGAGGTCCTCTTCGGCCCGCTTACGGTCGGTGATATCACGGGTAATGACGATCATTCTCATTGGACTGCCGTCAGGAGAATAAATGACAGAAGCGTTGACCTCTCCGATAAAACGGGTCCCATCATCCTTGAGCAGCGTATATTCAGCAGCTGTGATCGTTCCTTGTGTCAGCAGACGCCGTATGTTCGCAGACACCTTTTCCTGCTCTTCGGGGGCAACCCAAGATAATATACTGCGTCCAAGGGCCTGGTCATCGGACGAACGTCCAAACATTTGCCAGGCCTTGGGTGAACTGAAGATGAGCAAGCCATTCATGTCCGCCACCGAGATCGCGTCGGGGGATAACCTGACAAGCGTGCGATACATCTCCTCGCTCTCTCTGAGGCTGTCTTCGGCCTTCTTGCGCTCCACGAGCATCCTGTTTGCCGATTGTCCCAGGAGTTGGAATTCACTAAAAAACATCTGTTCGGTGGCAATCGGTTTGCCACCGGTTTCCGCCTCTTTGAAGAAGTGAAAAAAAAGATCGAGCTGCCGTTTGAGGTAGTGGGAAAGACTGTAGCAGATCAGCAGCGCCGCTGCCAGTATTGCTGCCAAAGCGAAGCCAAGCCGATAAATGTCCTTTTGCATCTGCCTTTTAGCGGTGGTCTCCATGGCTGTGATGACAGGTTCAATATCGTCCAGATAGACCCCTGCACCCACCATCCAACCCCACTGAGGAAATCCCTGCACAAAGGAGACCTTCGGGCTGATTTCGTTTGTAGAGGGTTTCTCCCAATGATAATGGATAAAATCTCCCTCCGTCTTTTCAGCCGCTCTGCGCTCCTCCTGGATCACCTTCACGCCATCGGGATCGGTCATTTCCCAAATGTTCTTCCCAATGAGTTCCGGTTGAGTGCCGTTCATCAGGGTGACGCCGTCGTAGCTGACGACGAAGATATATCCATCTTTGCCGAACCGAATCTTGCCTATTCGCTCCAGGACCTTCCTCTGGATATCCTGCTCGACATCATCCAGGTATTGACTGGTGCCGATAAAGCCGTCGAATGGAGCAAAGTACCTGGCGTAGGCAATCTTGGGAAAATCTTTGCCCGGAACGTTCGGCTTGGTCCACGAATATTGGTAATAACCTTCGCCTTCCCGGCGAATAAGCTCGATCATGTCCCGTATGACGTATGCACCACGAGTATCCCGAGTGTCGAGCACCGATTGCCCCTCCAACTCAGGACGGTCTGTACTGAGGATCTCCTCCCCATTGAGGCCTGTTGCAAAGTAGTACCCAAGGCCGTGATTGAAGCGGATGGGGCGAAGGGCCTCCAGGATGATATTTCGCGTTTCCTGCCCGTTTGCTCTGCCGTGATTCACCCGGTAGAGATTGGTTGCGATATCAAAAGCTTCATTGGTTCGGTCCTTGAGATCCTCCCGCAGATCTTCCGCAGCCTTCGCCCAGTTATATTGGATATATGCTACGACCTGTCCTACTTCCTGTTTGATCTGTTGCCGTTGGCTTGCAATGTATTCCGCGCGCAGATGCAGGGCTTCCGCATTGAAGCGCTGGTAATCACGAGTTATCACATAGTATCCGATTCCAGACACAATGAAGATTGTCGATACGGCAAATCCGGCAAAAAGAAGCCATACCGCACTGCACTTTTTTAGCATATCTCTCATATTCCACCCCAAATCCGAGATGATGCAACAATCGTTTTGCGACCGCAGTCAATTTTGTTCATTCTAATCTACAAGAGTGGGAAAGAGAATAAGACGGTTTCCAGCTTATCAGCGTTATGATGAGGGGTTCTCTGGTGGGAGAAACGCCTGAAAATTGCTAATGACTTCGTCATTAGCAAAAATGAAAAGGACTGGCCGCCAATATATTACGGCAGACAGTCCCTTCAGATCATTTTATTGAATGTGAGCGGATTAAATTCAGTTATTTGACTTTTTCACTGAGAGTCTTGCCTGCTTTGAACTTGACAACTTTTGACGCCGGAATTTTTATCTTTGCGCCGGTCCGGGGATTGCGGCCTTCACGTTTAGACCTTGTCGCGACGTTGAAAGTCCCAAAACCTACCAGCGTAATCTTGTCACCGGCTGACAAGGCGGCGGTAACAGCCGAAACAAATCCTGCCACAGCTTTATCAGCCTGTGATTTGGTAATTCCACCTTCACTTGCGATTTTACCAACCAATTCTGCTTTTGTCATTTTCTTTCCTCCTCTAAGTTAGACAATGAAAACCTCGCCTAAGATCTCTTAACAATTCCATGTCCCACAGCCTAAACCAGGAAAACTGCGGTCTGGATTCCACTACCATTGATGAGTCAGATTCGGCTCCGCCCATCCTTTGCTTGCAACAAAATCCGCAAAGCTGCGAACCTCCTTGCGTGCAGTAGCAGCAGTATAGAGATAGTATGGACGTCTGAGAGGATAAGTTCCATCCCCGATCGTTTCCCTCGATGCGCTAACCGGCAAAGAATGTTCATCTTTTCTGATCTTCAGGAGCTTGATCCTGGACGCAGGGCCGGGGAATGGGTCCCTCATTCTGACGTAAGCTATGGAGCCTGCTGTTTCCGCAACCTTTTTAATTATCGCCGGGAAGTCCGGCATTGTAGTTGCGCTTTTGGTAATAGGAACTCCGCCGAGGATGTCGCTCTCCACAAACAATAACGTGCCGGGATGCTTCTCGCCCGATTTGAAAACTGTAACAGCTTGATCTTTCCCGTTAATATCCTTCCAGTTGACGATCTCACCGGTGAATATCTTTCTTACCTGCTCTATCGACAGATCATCTACCTGGCTCTGCAGATCGGTTATAATGACTATTCCGCCGTATCCTATCACATGTTCTTCGATTTGAAGCCCCTTGACCTTTGCCGCCTCGCTTTCCTGAGCGGTGATTTTGCGTGAGGCCATCGCCACATCGGCCTCACCTGCAATGAGCGACTGCATCCCTTCATCCACAAGTGAATTGGCGGATACGGCTATATCGACCTGAGGATGATCTTTCATATAGAGCAGGGCAAGACTGCGAACTCGGCCCCACATGGAATCGGCGCCTTTCACCTTTATGGGGACCTTTGTCTGAGCGGCCGACGGCAGGCCGCCGGCAATGGAAAATGCCGCCACAATGACCGCAATTATCATGATCTTCTTCACTTGTTATCCTTTTGCTTTGAGTCGCCCTTTAGTTACTCCTGATGCCAATCACTTTAACGGGATTTTGTCCGGTTTTGTTCTAAGGTTAGAGGCAGTGGCAGAGTTTTCAAGCATCTGCGCATAGACCGCAATAATGCGTCAAGCTGTGCGCTATTTATCCAAATCGCATTTTCGGGTCGGATTCTGCCACAAAAACTTCCGGAACAACCCCAAAGCCCGCAAAACCATACGATTTTCCAATCGAACATGCAAGTGGTATCTCAGTTAGATGAGACTGGTTTTTGCGTTCTTAGAACACTCGGCCATCCCTTTGAGATGTATTAGAAAGATGAGGCGAACGGGACAAGACGTCTTATTAAAAATCCATGATGCTTGTTGCTACATGATCCGAATAGGTAACCATGCCTTCTTTCCATTTGACGAATCGCACCAGCCGATCCTGAGAGACTACGATAGCGATTGCCTCATGCACGGCATTGCAAAAACGGAATGCAGACCGGTGCCGCGCACCGAAGCTTCCGGCGTGTACCTGTTCTGTGTGAAGCCCCTCTATATCCAATGCTCGGGCCACTGTCCTTACCCCCTTGAGTCCCACGGATATCATGGCCCCAAACCCCAGCAACTCAAACGCCCCGGTGAATACTACCGCACCATCCACCGAGGTCAAATCTGCAAAAAGATACGCGAGATCAAAAACGGCCTCATCCAACAGAGCAAGGGATTCCTCGCTGCTGGCCACATACTCTTCCCATCCAACGGGCTTGCCTTTGTTCGCCTTCCGGCCATAGACCTCGGCAAGCGTGTTCATAAGGTCCACCAGCAAAGTCTGAAATCTTTTTCGCGTGGCCTCATCAGTTACCCTATATTCAATGTTCAAGTAGGGGTTTTCCTCGATTACCTGCCCAACCATTTCCGGAGGAATCACGAGGATTGTGCCGCCGTGCCCGGCATTTCTGACCGAACTGATAATACGCCTGGCTACTTGTTGAGCAATTATGTTCACAATACCGGGATCGAGATCGGCCCAGGGCTTTTTCGCTGCATCCCTTGCCGCTATGTGTGACTCCCACAGCCTGGAGCGAACTGAGGGAAAACTGGCGGAAAGCCAGGCTGAGTCGAAGACTTCGTGTGTAGAGGGAACGATCTGACCGCGATTTAATGTTGCAATCGTCAAAGGACCTTTGCATACGGTTATTCGACCGGGATCGGTCACGTAAACGACCAGCGAGAGGGGCAGAGCGGGTGCGATCATCCTTCCGCCGTACACATTCTGGACCCATCGAGACCCGGAGTGGACAATGCCCCAGATCTGCAAGCCCTCTCGATCGCCATGTCTTACTCCAATCAGAGATCGATAAAAATCGGTGGCAGGAGACAGCCTCTGCAGTTTGCCCTCATCAAAAGGTTGCGGCTCGCCAAACTGAAGCCGATGCAGACCTGTGGGCGGCCCGTCATTGCTGTTGAAACAGCCGGGCTCCCTTAAAATTAGACGGAACCGCACCGGCCTGTCTTCCTCCCTCATAAGGCTTGCCTGATAACAACATGAGATGAGATGATCCAGAGTGTTCTGATCGGGCAGAGCGTCCTCAGGGCCGGGATCGATTGCTCTGCCCAAATCGGATAACCGTGTATCGCCCCAGTGGTCGGTAACATACAGGGCGAGGTCCCGTGCATTTGCATGCAACATGTATATTCCTCACAATTACTGTTGATCGACTTTATGGCGAAGTTTTATTAGAAGGGAATCAAATGATTCATGGGTCAGAATTGAACCGACCTGACCCCGGTAGTTGCCGACGAAGCTGATTCCCTCGACTACCACGTCATAAACTTGCCACCGTCCTCCATCCCGGTGAAGCCTGTACTCTATCGTGATGTTATTGTTGCCCTGATAAAGAATGTGAGTTTTGACGATACCGTAGTCCCCGTCCAGTTTTTCGGAATCAAAGAAGACCTGTTCGTTCGAACCTGTATAATTCTCGATCCGGTTGATATAGGTATTGAACAGAAGTTGTTTGAAAAGTTTTACGAATTCCTGGCGCTTTTCAGGGGTTTGCTCTTTCCAGGGACGGCCCAGCGCTCTTTTCGCCATTTCCTCGAAGTTGAAATATTCGTTCACTATAACCAGGATTTCATCTTTCCTTTGCCTCAAAGAGGGCGCATGGCTCCTTTGAGTCTCATGCAAAATCTGGAGCGCCCTTTCCGTGCCGCTCCGTATGAGCGCCATTGGGCCCTGTTCGGCCGGGAGAGCGGCGCGAATGAATTGGGCAAAGACAAGCACCAACAGCCCCCCAAGCACGAAGACAAACTTACCTTCTTTCAATCGCCGCAACACCGCTTCCCTCCTCCAGTCGATTAATCTGAAATAGTCAACCGGTCCGATTACATTCATACAAGACAAGTCTTTTAATCAACCAATAATAAACGATTCCGTAGAAAACTATACGGCAAACTATATAGTTTCCCCTTATTGTTCTCACATCAACTCAGGCGGCCCGCGCCTCCCCTGTGCCGTTATTTCCCCTTGAACACGGGAGTTCGCTTCTCATAGAAGGCATTAATGCCTTCCTTGTTGTCCTCGGTCTGCATGCATATCGACTGGGCAAAAGCCTCATACTGCAGGATATCATCCAGGCTGCTTTGCCAGCTTTTCGAAAGTATCATTTTCCCCAGACCGTAGGCGATCGCCGGTCCAGCGGCAATCTCCCCTGCCAGTTCGAGCACACGCGCTTCCAGTTCCTCGGCAACGACTACGCGGTTTACAATGCCCATCTGTAAGGCTTCCTCGGCCTTGATCATTCTCTGGGTCAGGATCAGTTCCTTTGCCCGGTGCATTCCCACCACCCGCGGGAGGTGATACAACCCGCCCAGATCGGGCACCAGACCCACCTTTCCGAAGACCTGCCCGAAGACCGCGTTCGATGAGGCGATGACCAGGTCGCAGGCGATGGCGATATTGCAACCGGCGCCAACCGCCGCGCCATTGACGGCGGCAATAATGGTTTTCCTGATGCCGACGATCAACTGGATAATTTCATTAGCGTCCTTCATGAATTCCATGCCGGCACAAGCATTCATGCCCTTCTTCATTTCCAGGAGGCTCCCGCCGGCGCAGAAAGCCTTGCCCTGACCGGTCAATACCGCCACGAGGCTTTCACCGTCATCGCGAAACTGCCTGAGAGCATCTTTGAGACTAATTATCAAATCTTTTTCCAGCGCATTCATCGTCGCGGGCAAATTCATCCGGATAATAAAAACGTGTCCTTTTTTTTCGGTTATGATTGCAGACCCCATAATGACTCTCTCCTTTTCTATTTCGTCTTGTCGCTTTATAAAACCCGCCCTTTCCGATTCTCCCTTCAGCAATTGGATATCCGGGGGCGAAATGCGTGAGTGGCGCCCCATTCACTTGAGGTTCGGGCGGATGGCGCTAAGCTGCTCTGCCAGTTCCCGGCCGTTCATCTCCGGCATAACCACATCCATGATAAGCAGGTGAATGTCTCCCGGATGATTCTCGACAAGATCGATTGCCTGTCTTGGGCTCAGCGCTGCAAGGACCGTATAGCCCAACTGTTTGAAAATCGTCTTGCTGAGGTTAACTATTCCTTCATCGTCCTCGACCATCAGGATGGTTTCAGTGCCTGTCGGGCGCTCTACGGCCACATGCTCGGAGGGGACGCGTGCGGTTTCAGCCTCGAACGTCGGCAGGTAGATTTTAAACGTGGTTCCTCTCCCCGGTTCGAAATTTGAGCGCGCCGTGGAGTCATGCGGAGTGGGTTACTGTATGCTTATTTGGCAGCGATGTGGCGGCGAATATCGGTTGGATATCTACACCGGGTCATCATTGAATACAACTCAAAATCGAGTTTGTACAGAATCCGGTCCGGGACCCGCAATTCATTTCCCTTCCATTTTCCTCATCGCCTCCTCTTGCGCGCTGCGTAGAACTGCCCCGGCAATGAGCTCTTCATACTTTGCCCTGACGAATTTTGCTGCAAAGCCGGGTTTTTTCAGGTATTGGAGAACTGACCGGATAAAATCATTCATCATCTCTTCTAAAGTCTTTTCTACATCCTTTCGGTCAACGAAGTTCCGTATTCTAAAGGTGTCGAACTCAACCAGGCCGGGACCGGCAAGCAACTTGAACCGGCCAAGCGCCTCTAAGGGGTCGGGGTAGATGCTGAAATGGTCCCCTGTCGGTTCCACAACCGCCCGAACGAGCAATCGGACCTGGCAGCGCCCGGCAACGGGCTGGCTGGACCTGTCGATGAAATAGACTCTCAGGCTGTTTTCCAGATGCAGGCGGTCCAGAATGCGCTCTTGAGGCTCCGTTCGTTCGATCTCCTGATATTCCGGCATTTCCTGCCCCTTTCAAAAATTGAGAACGAGGGAAACATTCCGTGCAGTGGCAACCTGATAAGCATAAACCATAACAGGGAAATGCGGCACTGCAAATAAAAGATCAAGAGGTTGACTCGGGGCCGCTAAAAAAGCTATTAATCTGGATCAAAAAATTAAAAGGCTGCAAGTAATTGAACGAAACGAGGTCATCGGCAAAATGAACAATAAATACATCGAGGTGAGATGGCACGGCCGCGGTGGTCAAGGCGCGGTCACGGCAGCTGAGATCCTGGCTCAGGCCGCCTACTACGACGGATACAAAGGAGTAACGGCCGCTCCGTTCTTCGGGGCCGAAAGAAGAGGCGCTCCTGTTATCGCCACAAACAGGTTTGCGCGCGAGCCGGTGAGAAGTTTCTCCCTGGTTCAGAAGCCTGTGGTGGTGGTCGTGCTGGACGAGACAATAATGCGCGTCGTGGACGTTTCAGCAGGAATCCGGCCGGATGGTATCGTGCTTATAAACAGCAAGAAATCGCCCGATCAGATCGTTTTACCGTCACACCTGCGCGTTGCGGTAACTGACGCAACGCAGTGGGCCACAGAAGCCGGTCTCATTATCTCCGGGGCGGTCCTGGTCAATACGGCCATTTTGGGCGGCTTCTCGAAGGCCACCGGGCTTATTGGCATCGAAAGCGTCGAAAAGGCCCTGAGAAACCATTTCAAGGGTGATGCGGGCGAAAAGAATGTGCTCGGCGCGAGGCTGGCCTACGAAGGCACTTCCGTTTCCGAGGTTCGGGACTAGGCCTGCGCCTGATTTTTCAAAAGGCCCGCGGCTTTTGGAATCCTTGAGCCGCAAATAGAGTTGGCGCTCTCCAGATAATAAGGAAGATTACATGGCATACACCAAAGCTTATAAAGACCCCTTTACAGTGGCCAGAGGAAAACTTTGCAAGGCTGAAGGCGGAAAGACCGGCGACTGGAGGTCCTCGCGCCCCGAAATAGACTGCTCGAAATGCATTCCATCCAAAACAGGGAAGAAGTCCTGTTTTCTTTGCTGGATGTATTGCCCCGAGGGAGTCGTCACGAAGTCCATCCCTGTGAAAATCGACTATGATTACTGCAAGGGATGCGGCATTTGCGCTGAAGAATGCCCTGCCAAGGCGATCCGGATGGTTGATGAGAACAAGGGCCAATAGATACCCGCCTGGTTTTTAACACGAAAGCGGTCTACGGCGCTCTCCGGCGGTCCATCCGCCCCGTCTTCCGGAACGCGAAAACAGTTCGGTCAAAGTATTCATCCATATTTTCCGCGACCAGATCGATCGTGGTGAATCCGCCGGCCTCGAATACGGCGCTCAATTCGTTTTGCGACAGGGCGCCGCTCATGCACCACGCCCATGCGTCCGGCTCGGACGCAAAGTAGTCAGGAAGAATTCCCCTCCGGCAAAGATCGGCCCCCGCCACGACCCCACCCTGCTTCAGCACGCGGTAAAGCTCTACGATCAGTTCGCCTTTCTCCGGGAAGAGATTGAACACTCCATTTAAAATTATCCACTCAAAGGAACCCGGCCTAAACGGAAGGATGCCGCCATCGGCGCAGACGAATTCAAACTCAAGACCAGGGAAAAACCGTCCAGCAAGGGCGTGGGCCTTTATCAACGCCGGGATCGCCGAATCCAGGTTCACTATGCTGCATTCGGCGCCGGCGCAGAGCTTCAGGATAATTGAATCGATCCCGGCCCCGCACCCAAGGTTAAGCACCCTGTCGCCCGGTTTTGGATGCAGATAGTGGAGCACGTTTCCGCAGGGCAGGGAATCTTCCCACATCTCATCAGGAAGGCAATCAATAAGGCCGGCGGGATAACCAAGTTCCACGGCCAACCGTTTGCCTCCCAATCCGCGCGCCATGACGCGCTTTTCCCCCAGGTACAGTTGCTCATAATATTTTCGGATATGTTTCTTCAATTGTGTGCCGGGTCGTCTAGACAATCATTTAAACCTGGATAATGGTTTAGCGGCTGACAATTTTGCTGCGTTCCATCCAAACTTTGATATTATAGCGCAAATTAACCAAACTCAGGATAGATGTCTGTCATGATTAAAAAAATCGCCGTAGTGGGTTCCGGAACGATGGGGCATGGTATTGCCGAGTCTTTTGCCATGTATGGATATGATGTCAATCTATACGACATAGATGCTGCCAGGCTGAAGGCCGCGATAGAAGAAATCGGGGAAGAGCTCGATCTGTTGTGCGAGGAACAATTCATTGAGCCCCATGTAATAGAAGCAGCCCTTCAGAAAATCAAGACATTCACGGATCTGAAAGAGTCGGTAGCGGACCGCGATTATTTATGATCGATATGCAGTACTGCGATGTCGAATACGAAGCACCAGAACAGTCACTTGTTCGTCCTGGATTTTACAAATTATGCGCCAGTCACCCACACGGTATTTCCAGTACTCTCCGAATTTGGCTCCCTGCAATGCGCTGCCGATACTACGGGGATCGTCCAGGCGAGAAACCCGTTCATATAAAAATTCGAGGATGCGGCGGGCAACTTGAGGGTCGAGCCGGTCTAAATCCCGCTCTGTGGCGGGGTCCAGCTCAACCTTCCATGCCATGGCGCTTCATCACTTCTTCAAGTGCAACGGTCTGCGTGCGGCCTGATCGAATGTCTTCCAGGCGCTTTTCCGCAAGGTAGATGTCTTCCAGATCGTCAAGATACTCAAGAATTGCCTCGCGCGCATAAAAGGTCTTGGTCCGCCCGGTAGTTTTTGCCAATTCATCGAGCCGCTTCTCAATTTCGGCGGGAAGTCGAATAGCAAGCATGTTTTGCCTCCTCAGTTTGCTATACAAATATAGCACTATGGGCCGCCATGCTCAAGGAAAAAATTCTCCCTGAACACGGAGGTCTTATTTTAACTGGTTAATTTAATATTATGTTCTCGGCGTCTGTTCCGTCATGCCGGAATTCGCAAGTCTGATATCCCCTCCCCATCTCCGCCCATTTGACTTTTTTGCGAAGTTGGTTCATTTTGGCCCGGTTATACTAAAAACCAGCTCTGTATTCCAATTTGGAGGAAGCGATGAAGATCGAGCAGATCCCGGTGGGTTTTATGCAAGTCTTTTGCTATCTGGTCTACGATGAGGAAACTAAAGAAGGCATTCTGATAGACCCGGCCGGAAATGAAAATGAGCTCTTGGAGCATCTCAGGGCAAAGGGCGTAAAACTTCGCTATATCGTCAACACGCACGGGCATGCCGACCACACTTGCGGAAACGAATCAATACGCAAAGCCACCGGCGCGAGCGTGGTCCTGAACGCAACCGACGATCTTTTTTTCCAAAAACCTGAGAGCAAGATGTTTGCCAGCAGCATGGGCTTCCCCATCTCCGGACCCGCCGACGTCCAGGTGCATGACGGCGATGAGCTTTCGTTCGGCAACCTGAAGATGAGGTTCATTCTCACACCAGGTCACACTGCGGGGTCATGCTGCATACTGATAGACGGAAACCTGTTCACCGGCGACACCCTTTTTGTGGGAGCGGTCGGGCGCACGGACCTTCCCGGAGGATCGTTCAAGCATTTGGTCAAATCGCTTCAAATGCTCGTGAAGACGCTCCCGCCGGATACCGTGGTATGGCCCGGCCACGATTACGGGGACCGGCCCAGATCGACCCTGAGGCGTGAAGCTGAAACAAATCCATACATTGTGGAATACATGGATGAATAGCAAACTTGCACTAAATTATATCACATTCCAGACGCCGATCGGATGGCTCGTGGTCGCCGAAAGCCCGGATGGAATTGCGCTGGTTGACTTTCTCGGACAGGGTTGCCCCGCCCGGGAGGCTGTAATCTCAGCCGTGCTCAGGTATTATCCTGATGCTGCGCTGTCGCCGGGCGACGACTCGGGGCCGGCTGGGAAAACAAAGGCATATGTTCTGGCATACCTCACAAACGGCGCTCCGCCTCCCAAGGTCCCATTGGATTTAAGAAAAGGCACCCCTTTTGACCGCAAGGTCTGGAGCGCGATCTCTTCCATTGCTTTTGGAGAAACCCTGTCCTACAGCCAAATCGCAGCCCGGGTCAACAGCCCCGGCGCCTCCAGGGCCGTTGGCGGAGCATGCGGCAGAAACCCGGTCCCCATTCTCATACCATGCCACAGGGTAATCGGGAGTGGAGGGAAACTGGGCGGCTATTCGGGCGGGCTTGATATTAAAAGGGCCTTGCTGGACCTGGAAAAATCGTGAAGCGGGAAACCGGAAGCGAGAAGCTTTTGCTCCCTGCTCCCTGCTCCCTGCTCCTTGAGGATATGGAGGGTATGTGTTGAAAGCCGGGAATTTGAAAAGGGGCGAGCAGATAACGCCTCCGAAAGGCAAGCTTGGAATTCTCATACCGGGTATTGGAGGCGCTGTCAGCACGACCTTTATCGCAGGCGTCGAACTTGTTAGGCGCGGCCTGGCAGAACCGGTAGGCTCGCTTACCCAGCTCGGCGCTATCAGGCTGGGGAAGCGCTTTGAACACCGGAACCCGAAGATAAAGGATTTCGTTCCCCTGGCTAATCTCGACGACCTGGTTTTCGGCGGCTGGGACATATATGAGGCCAACTGCTTTGAGGCCGCCCTCTACGCGCGCGTGCTAAATCGTGAACACCTCGACCCGGTAAGGGATTTTCTTAGCGGCATCAGTCCCATGAAAGCGGTTTTCGATCGCCGGTTTGTCAAGAACCTGGACGGAACTCATGTTAAAAGCGCCACGGGGTTGCGCGGCAAACTCGATGAGCTCAAGGCCGACATAGCGGATTTTAAGGTGCGAAACAGCCTTGACAGGTGCATCATGATCTGGTGCGGAAGCACGGAGGTGCATCTGAAGCCCATGGAAATCCACCAGTCGATGGTTGCCCTGCGGAAGGCAGTGGACGCGAACGACCCAAGAGTCCCACCTAGCATGCTCTACGCCCTGGCCGCCCTGGAAAGCGGGATACCGTTCATAAACGGCGCGCCCAACCTTACGCTCGATATTCCTGCAATGATTGAACTGGCCGACTCCGTCGGGGCGCCTATAATGGGAAAAGATTTCAAGACCGGTCAGACGCTTATGAAGACGATCCTCGCGCCGGGCCTGAAATCCCGCATGCTGGGTCTGGAAGGATGGTATTCGACAAACATCCTGGGGAACCGGGACGGCCTGGTCCTCGACGACGCCGAGTCTTTCAAAACCAAGGAGGAAAGCAAGCTCTCGGTTCTCGAGTACATATTGCAGCCACACCTCTATCCGGTTCTCTACAAGAACTACTATCACAAGGTGACGATCAACTACTACCCGCCCAGGGGAGACAACAAGGAAGGGTGGGACTCCATCGACATATTCGGGTGGCTCGGCTATCCGATGCAGATAAAGGTAGACTTTCTTTGCCGCGACAGCATACTGGCGGCGCCTCTTATCCTTGACCTCGTGCTTTTTATGGACCTGGCGCACAGGGTCGGAATGAGCGGCATCCAGGAATGGCTCTCCTTCTATTTCAAAAGCCCGATGGTAAAAGAGGGCCTCTACCCCGAGCACGACCTTTTCATTCAGTCCATGAAGCTCAAGAACACGCTTCGCTACCTCATGGGCGAGGAGCAAATTACACACTTCGGCCTTGACTACTACATGAGCCAGGAGGGGGGAGGCGGTTGAGGATTGTGGAGGTCCACCGATGAAGGTGCTGGTTTCGATCCCTGATTCTTTGTACTCTCGAATGACGGCTGCCATCCCGCAAAGGCAGCGGAGTAAAGTCATTGCAGGGCTGCTGGAAGATGAAATCAAAAAAAGAGAGCATAAGCTTTACAAAGCGGCCCTGGCGGTTGAGCAGGATGAAGAACTCAATTCTGAGATGAAAGATTGGGATGTAACGGCGGGTGATGGAATCGAGTAAGCTCTTGAGGGGCAGTGTATGGTGGGTCAATCTCGATCCGGCACAAGGCTCTGCGATTAAAAGAGAGGAGCATGTTATGCTGCTGAACAGAGCAATAGTCTTTTTGATGCTTCCGCTTTTCCTGATGGTCCTGTCCACGGATGTCATGGCGCAAGTTTTGTCCGGAGCTCTGCAGCTCGATCTCCAGGTGCCGGTATTAACCGCCCCGACGCCCCCTAAAGCTCCCGAAGTTCGTTATATGGTTGCCGGAAAACTGGCAAGACAAATGGCAATCGGCGGTGAGACGACGGGATGGGCCGTTTACCTGGATCGACCACGGGAAATTGGAGGCAAGACATTAACCCGTATCGAGATCGATCCGGCGGGAAACAAAGTGGATGATTTTGAAAACAGAACGGTTGAAGTCTCTGGAATCTTGGAAAAACGGTCCGGTATTGAACGGGGAGAATATTGGGTCATTGTGGTGGATACAATTCGTCTTTACTAGAATGGATCGTGCTCAATCATCCCCATTCTTTTCCCACGGCGGATTTAGCGGGTCATAATCCCTCATGGCGAACACCGGCTCTCGTGAAGGAATTCTATAGGGCAAACGAAACATTGCTCCCAGCACATAGTAGAGCGCGGTTACTTCGGGCAGCTCGAGGATCTCTTTCGCGCTATCCCATTCTTCAGGGACCCTTTGCAATGCAGCCTGTACTCTTGCGCACTCTCCCAAAAATACCGTCTTACGGCCCTCAGACGTTCTTTGATCTAACTCAGCCTCGGTATAGCGAAAAAGCTGTGCTCCATCACCGGCTTCCGATAACATCGGGACGTTGGTGAGTTGTAGGGACGTGAGATGTTTTTGTTCCTGCCCCAGGTTGAATTGGTGCAGTGCAACGCGGTGTGCTTCCGGAATTATGTTTGAATACCAGGTATCGACGATAGTGCTCAGTTCCACGCATTTTAAAAGCATATCGTCGTTTTGCCTGTGCTGCGACTCCGCCAGGCCGTAAAACTTGGCGGGAGCACCGGATTTCAGATTGCGCACCTGCTCTCCGACAAGGACCAAAAATCCGGGCCTTCCCATGTAAGGCCATTCAACGCCCCCGCAAATGCGAAAGTAATCGCGGTGATTCTCTGAATCCGAATAACCCGAAGGGGCGCCTGCATCATAGTTTCGGCGTGTGATTTTCGTAATGTCCATTTTTGTCCTTTCATAGCAGTGTCCATCCGGTAACACCGGGACAAATTCAACCCCCCGCGAGGTTTCTGTTCGGAAAGGGGGGATTTTTTGCTCTGGCAAGGAAATCGAGGGGTTGCGCGGAGGCGTACACCGGTACCGCCTCGCGGAGCGTCGAGATCGGCGATCGAGCCCGTCGAAGCCTCCTAGGCCACCGCCGGAGGCAGTGGCCAAATCGGCCGGCGGTCCAACCGCCCCAGGGCGGAAAAGAACCCTTTCCGGACGGAAACTAGCTCAAGTCGTTATTGGCAAACCTCCCTGCAGCCCCATGCTGCCTGGCCATAGCCTCATAGTTGAAAGCATGGCGGAAGTGATCCGGCCCCAATCGCACATAAACATAACGCTTCGAGCCGGTCTGTTCGTCTTCTTCCAATTTCTTGGCTGTGTTGGCGCAATGTTCCGCGAATTCCCGGAGCATATCGCACTCTCGTGGCAGCGATATCCTTGCGAACTGGATTTCGACGTGTGAGGCATCCAGCGACTCTGTCCGGTTGCTGTGAACGGTCAGGTCGCCATCGTTCCATTTGTAGCCTGATTTTTGATGTTCGCTGTAATACGAGAGAAAAACCTTCCCCTTGTGCTTCTCTGCAAAGGCCCTGGCGTTGCGGGTCTCAGGAAGCGCGTCCACCACGCAACGGCTCACGTTGAAAACCTTCATGAGCCGGTCGAGTTCTTCCCATGCCCGATATTCGCCCACATGGACGATCTTCCCGACCCTCCGCCATTCGCGCCGGCCAATCACTACGTGCAAAAGTTTCCCCTGGTCGACTCCCATGCTGCACGGCCCGGGATCGCAGGACGCTATCCCTTCGTCTCCACACAGCGCCAGGACCTCTTGCACGGTCAGCCGGTTTGTGGCTTCCACATATGCCATGCCGAGCTTCAGGTTGTAAAACTCGGTCAGGTTGTTAGTGCTCCTGAACTGCTCGAGGATCTCGGCAGGGTCAACGTAATGGCTGAAAAGCTGTGAATAGTGGTAGCCGCGCTTCTCGGTCACGCCCGGACGCTTTGCAACCCATTCGCCGATCGATGGGTTAAGCTCGGCTTGGCACTTCCGGCAGACCCGGATGGCCCTGCCGCCGATTTCAAGAAGGCAGTCGGGAAAGGTTTCCTCGAGGCAGGTGTATCCGCCGCATTTCCCGCACTTCACATGCCAGAAACGTTGGTCGGTTTCCTGGAAAGCTTTATCAATCCCGTAGTCGGGCAAGGTGGGATTACTGAGCTTGAGTACTTCCCGAAATTCGCTGTGACTCATGCGCTCCATTGCCATATCGACGGCTGCCGGGTTTGCTTCGTCCATTTCGTCGAAGACGAGAAAATCTACGGGAATGCTTTTTAAACCCACGCGCGACTTCATGCCCCGGAGGTACAGGAAGCAGTTCCAGATCTGTTTGATGTTGGCCGAATCTGTTTCCCGCAGCCATTGCCCCAAGCTGTCCGGGTTATCCTCGATCAGGGGGTCGATCCGGCCCTTGGCGAATTCGGTGACATCGGTCCTGCTTGGGAAAAGATAGAGAATGCCCCGGAAATTGCGGTATCTGGCCGAGTACATTGCTCTTAGTATGGCCTTTGTCGTAAGCCCCATCTGCGCCGCTTTGATCTCAACCACGTGCGGGTGATTGTCTCCATAGGGGGTCATAAGGTATTCGTGCTTATGAAAGCTGAACGGCAGGCCGTCGAGGATTACCGGGGTCTTTTCGGCCCACTCGCCCAGCGAAGCCGGCGTGCTGTCATACACATGACCGAACTCCATTTCAAACTCTTCAAGGAAGTTCCGGAACGAATAGGCTCTTTTCGCTTTTCCCGATATTCCCATGGTTACATAATGCCAATGTCGAGGTCGCTTCGAATCGCGTGTATTTCTCTCAGCTTTTGCCTTATGGAAGTTATTACTTCAGGCGCGCATTCTCCAATGGCTTCAAGCACTGCCTGCCGGAAGGCCTTTGCCTCTTCATAGCTGGAATAGACTTGATAGACGCCCAGCATGACGCTTACCTGCTTGCGAATTTCAGCAACGTGTTTAATTCTTTGCGCCTGGAATTTTTCCCGATCCGCGCCCGTGAGACCACTTGCCCCTTCTTCTATCCGGTCGAGTTCCGCATTTACTGAATCGTTTATCTTCCGGAGCTGGGCCATGGCGTCCATGCCCCGGTCAACAAGTTTGGCCGCCGAACGGAGCGTCACGTCCCTGGTGACTCCAATCTTCAGCGCTTTCAAGCGCTTGGAGACCGCGGCCCGACCTACTCCAAGCCGGCGCGCTGCCTCGGCCGGGCTGTTTCCATCCCGGATCAATTGTAAGAGTGTGTCATCATTAATCTTTTTCTTTGCCATGGATACATCCTGGAAACATTATGGGAATTTTTGGTTTACTGCCGTCATAGCCCGGTTGAGCCTCAAAATGAGCACCACAAACATTTTCCACTCGACGACGCGGGCCGCGAAACGCGATCGAGAAGTTGGGCCGGCAGCCAGGGGAGGGAGGGCGGGAGCCGAAGAAAGCGGCTTGCCATCTCACTTAGCTGAACCCTGCCGATGCCCTTGATCCCTTTCTCCGCATTGAAACAGGTGGAAACTCCCTGGAAACGCCATGGAAAAATATGGATACTTTTGGGAGACTGTTTCCATTTGTCCGATTAAATTTTCAAGAGCACTTCCCGATCTCGCAGGCGAGCGCCCCTGCACGTCACTGGAATCGACGGTCACGCCACGATCACGTTCACCGCGAAGACGCAGAGGCAGGAAAAATGTACGCAGCATTGTGAACGATGAGTTCCAGCTATTCGAATGGAGGATTTACATCTCTGCGCACTCTGCGTCTGCGGTGGATCTACTGTTTTTTTAGTAAACAGTCCCAAACAGTCTGGTACACTCTGAGAGGTCATGCAAAACGGCAACCTGAAACGGCAACCGGAAGCGGCAATACAAACGGCGATAGAAGAGGAAAAAAGAAAAAAAGCAGGTGAGTAGGTGAATGGGTGAATGGGTGAATGGGACAAAAGCAGATGAACTGAGGAGCGGGGAAGCAGTCGAGCTTTAGCGTCGCCCCACCCGAAGGCTGTGTGAGAAGACCCCTCTTAGGAAGGCAATTTCATGGCCAAAAACCGCATTTTAAGAGTAACAAATGGTCGATTATGGCCGCTCTTTCCCTGAGCAGCAATGATTTGGCAAGGTCTGACCCCGAATGCAATGCCGATGGTTTCAAACTTGCCATGTACCTCATTTCACGTGCGCTGGAGGGGATTGACGCCCGTATTGTTCATACCCAACACGACGAAATAAATGTCGAGGCCAGAGATGGCATAGAGGATCAGGTGAGGGAGATCGTGAAGGAGACGATGGAAGAGGCATTTCAAGGGATTATACCAGAGGTCCCGTTTGTGGCTGAGATCAGAGTGGCCGAGGCTTGGGGGGATAAGATCCAGTGAAGTGATGTGATCACCTCAATCCAATCTGCTTCAGTTCTCTTCCCATTTTTCAACCTCGTCCTACATGCTGCCCGACTGTTGCCACTGCGGAAATTCACACATTAAGATCATAAGGCGTTATGCGGCGGTGTGTTTCCGGGATTTCAGGATTGGCAAGGACTTATGATCTAATTGCACTTAAAAAATCTTCAACGGTAAAAATGGTAGCTTGCCTGGGAAAGACCTTTTTGGTGAGGCAATTATGGACTTGGGGGTCCAAGTCCCCACAGCAGTCCTTGATAACGATACAGCGATAATCCGAGTCAGCAGCGTAACGAAGTGTCGATAGGACGACGCCACTTGTGGCTATCCCGAAGAGAACGAGTGTCTCAATGCCACTTGAGCGAAGAATCATATCGAGGTCGGTGCCAGCGAAGGCGCCTACACGATGTTTGACAACGATGACCTCTCCATCTTGTGGTGCAACCACTGGGTGGATCTCTGACCCGGGTTGGTTCATGACGAAACGTCCGCTCTGTTTTACTCCTGTAAACATCGTGTTCCGTGGACTGATTTCTGGATAACTCGGGCGAAAACCTACCGTGACGTAAATCACCACGACCTTAGCATCTCGTGACGCTTGAAGGACTTGGGACGCCCGTTTCAAAAGATCGTCCTGGCCAGCACCTAAGAAACCTAAGATGTCGGTTTGGTAGTCCATAATCAGGACAGCAGTTCTGCCAGTATCAATACTGAAGTTTTCAGACATCTTCTCCTCCAGACCAAAGGCATCCCGCCCCATCCCGGTCTCTTTTGGGACACTTTGGCATCCGTTCAACAAGTAATTAAAGTACTGGTAAGAAAAAGTCTTCAATGTAGCGTTCACTACAGAAAAACTGATTTTATCCTGTTACACTCACTCTCACAATGCTAACAGGCGAAAGGAGGTGAGTGACAATGCCGAAGGGATTTGTAGTAGTGAGGCCCCCGGCCAACCGTGTATCACTGAAGATGGGAAATGTGACCTTTGCGGCAAAAAGTAACACTGGAGAAGGAAGAGAAAAAGTAAGGGATTGGATGGCCTCTCGCTCTCATGTCCCCGCCAGCCTCTTTCGCTCCCTAATTTTCTTTTTGGGCGAGCCCATCCCAGTTCTTCCGGTCCTTGCGATCGTGACGTCGCTTCGTGGGCAGATACCGTGATTAAAGGATGGAGAAAAAATATCATGAATGCACAAATCATCGGAATTTCCGGGAGCCCTTTCAAGAACAGCAACAGTCACCTCCTCCTTACAGCAGTGCTTGAGTCCAGACAAAGAGTAAAAGAAGCAGACCAGGGAACAGGCTCTTTTTTACGGCGTTAAACCTCAGAGGCAGTATTGATTTTGGCGAAAGGATGACTTATGGCAAGAATCCCCAAAGAAGTGCAGGAGTTTGTAAAGAACAAAATGGCATGGGTGGCCACGGCCTCGCCCGATGGCGTACCGAATACCACACCGAAGGGAACCGTCCAGATTATCGACGATGAGCACATCGTCTTTGCTGATCTGTTTTCTCTCAAGACTCGTGATAACCTGCAGAAGAATCCCAAGGTAGCCGTTACGGTCGTGGATATGGAGAAGCACAAAGGGTATCAGTTCAAAGGTTCCACCCAACTGGTAGATTCAGGCCCGGTATTCGATCAGGTGGTGGAGCAATTGAAGAAGGCGCCGATGCAATTGCCCCATCCCAAATATGTAGTGATAATCACCGTGGATTCGATCTTCGATCAATCCGTTGGTCCCAAAGCAGGTCAACAGATAGTATGACCTGCTTTGGGAAGCAGGAGAGGGAGCATCGTCAATGAAGTTTAGCCCCTGTTCCAGTGCCCGCAGGATTGCTAGCAGGGGTTGTTTTTCATCGGAGCCTCCCCCTGGATTCTCGATAGAGTTCATCAAACTGAGCTCCATCAAGGGTTGACCCTGTATCGCTTACATTTTGTCCAAGGGCAACGATGTGTGCAGGTGAAGGACGATATTGCCGAGTTGGCCCAGAAAGTTGGAATGGGTCATGCTCCAGTTTTGGCGGCTACTCCCCTTACAGGGCTCTAGATGCTTTCACGAAGGCATCCCGGCTTTTCGCTTTGCGACAGATCGGCTCAATCGAAATAAGAATTCTGTTGTCTTTACAATTGGTATCGTCGATTCCTCTCAGCTTCAAGGATATGCCATAGGGTTTTCGATGCTCACCAACAGTCCCACTCCGAAGTGAAAAGGATACGAGAGGAGAGTGTATGAGTTGCCTCTGTGAGGGAATTATCGGAAAGGAGATTGAACTCTCTTCCTATTGTATCGGCAACTTGTGGGTTTTTCAGAATCTTCGCCCCGAAGAATTGGTAGCGATTGCCCAGAGAGCTATGCGAAAGGTTCATGAACGGGGAGAGTTCATATTCATACAGGGGGATAGGGCCGATTCGATGTTCCTCATAAAGGCCGGCAGGGTAAAGCTCAGCAAGACGACGGAGGACGGAGCCGAAATCACTTTGGATATCCGCAAGGCGGGGGACTTCCTGGGAGAAAACATGCTGAGTGAGGAAATCGACTACCCGGTCACTGCCCAGTGTATGGAGAAGAGTCTGATCTGCGGCTTCACAAAAGCCTCGTTTGAAAAAATGGTGCTGGACTATCCCAATGTCGGTCTGCAGATCATACGAAATCTTAGCGCGAGGATAGCCTCTCTCACGAACCGGGTAGGAAGCATGTCCTTATCCAACTTGGAGGACCGTCTCCACAGGGTGCTTGTAAACGTTGCCCGCGAACACGGCTCCAAGGGCTCGAGGGGTTTTGTCATTCAGTTTCCGCTGACGCACGAAGACCTGAGCTTCTTGGTCGGGGCCCATCGAGTGAGTATCACGCGAGCTATGAAGAATTTGAGGGAATCGGGAAAGATCATCCAGCAAGGGAAGATTCTTACCCTGCCATTTGAAACGCTGCAGTAGCTTTGAAGTAACGCGCATTGACTTTCCGGGAGGGCAGGCCAAGGGGCGATTTGAGGCACACCTGAGACAAGATCAAACCCAGGCGTTGAATCGCATAACCTGTCCGGAATACAGGGAGTCGGTAAAGCAATGTTACCCCGAGAATGTGCAGACCATAGAAAGATGGGGTTTTCATTATTTAACTCGGAGGAGGAAAGGAAGTGACGAAAGCTGAATTAGATGCAAAAATCGCCAGTGAAGGTGGAATTAGCAAATCACAGGCTGAAAAAGCGGTGGACGGGCTGTGCCTCAAAAGGAGCGTGCAATGATTTTACTGATTAACGGCAGTCCGAAACCACACGGTAATCTCAACCGAATGCTGGAAGAAATCGCTCAGGGTACCAGTGTAGATTACGAGATGATCCACTTGACGAGATTGCAAATCAACCCTTGTATGGGATGTGTTAAATGTGCCGATACCAATAGGTGCATTCAACCCGATGACATGGCCGCTCTCTACGAGAAGATTTTGGCGGCAGATGCCATGGTCGTGGGATCTCCCGTGTATTTTGGCCGCCCAAATGCATTTACCCATACTTTCCTGGAGAGGTTGTTTGCTTTGCGCCACGTTCGTATGCTGACCCAGGGCAAGCTGGCAGCGGTGGTATCCGTGGGAAGCCGAGAAGCCGAGCAAGTTGCTCGCGATATATCGAATCGTTTGAAGAGCTATTTTGAGTATAAAGTAGTGGGTTCAATCTTTTTTAACAGCGCCACTCCACCTTGTTTTACTTGCGGGTACGGAACTACCTGCCTTTACGGAGCTCCGGCACGGTGGATGATGAGTCCGGAAGAATTCGAAAATTTTAAGGAAATAACGCCTGAGATGTTCCAAAAATTTGAAAACCATCCCGAAGTGGTCATGGCATGTGAAGCTCTATCGGGCGAGTTAAAGACTGCAATTGCTTCATTGCCCTAATCGGAATGGACCTGACTAAGGGTAGACTCTTTGCATCCGCTGTAGACAGCAAAGAAGGGAGACGACCATGAGCGAGATGGATTTGAAGGAAACCTCGTACTGGGGATTCTATGATTGCCCATACAGTCGAGCACATTGACACTTCAATGATGCCCCCTGCAATGGGGACTAATTGTATCTTCGGCTAAAAGAACTGGGGACTGAACTATGAAAAACGTCATGGTGGCGGCAATGTTCATAGCATTTATGAGTACAATGTTCTCTTCACAATGCAATGCGGAGGAATCTAGGATGAATGAAAAGGAGCGCCTGTATATACTGTGGACAAATAGTGACCCGGTGACGGCAGACAAAATGGTTTTCATGTACGCTCTCAATAGCCTGAAGAAAGGATGGTGGAAAGAGATCACAATCGTGATATGGGGATCGACGGCCAAACTCACAGGCGAAAATGCAGCTATACAGTCTAAAATGAAGGGATTGATAGCTGCAGGAGTAAAGGTATCCGCATGTAAAGCGTGCGCAGATGAATTGGGAGTGACTGAGAAGCTGTTAGCCCTGGGCATAGAGGTAAAATATTGGGGCCAACCGCTGACCGAGATAATAAGGGCCGGTCAATTCCTGTTAACCATTTAGCTGAGATGGTCGAGGGAAGAACCGCCTGCAGCTGATCTCGGTCAAGGGGGCTCCACATTGGTCGTGCAAATGACCCATGCGTCTCATAACTAACGGTGTCTCTTCCACACATCACCTGCAGATCGGTTTCTTTATTCAGACTATAATTCTTGTGCAAGTCCACGGCACAGAGGTTCGAATATCTTATACGACTTTGCCGGGGTGAGAACTGGTGATAGTTTTGTCGCCACCAGCAGGCAGTTAAGCTCTACGAAAAAGAGAAAGAAATAAAAGGAGAACCATATGGCACGAATAGGTTCAGCGCATTTAGATACCAACGACATGTTTCCCCAATTGGAGTTGAAATTGGTCTCTGGAGAAAAACTGAAACTTCCTGAAGGAATCGGCGAGGGATACGGTGTATTCCTAATTTATCGTGGTCATTGGTGACCCTTCTGTAATCAGCAGTTGGCTGACTTTCAAGGATTACATCAGGAGCTCAAATCCGAACAAATCAAAGTGGTTGCAGCTTCTGTGGACCCAATCGACAAAGCGAGAGAAACGGTTGGTAAAATCGGGATCACCTATCCTGTCGGTTACGGCATGATCGCAGAGGAGATATCGAGAATTACCGGAGCTTATTATGAAAAAGAGAAAAAGTATCTTCATGCTACCGGCTTTGTGCTCCGTCCAGAAAAGACCATCACTGTCGCCTGTTATAGCACGGGACCAATAGGACGTTTGGTGGCAAAAGATGTGTTGAGCCTTGTAAAGTTTTACAAACGGGCTAGGCCAGCCTAAAAAGACTTTGGAGATGACAAAGGCCCAATTCAGAACCCAAGCCAAGAAAAGTCTGAATCTTGTGAACGCTATAGTCATTACTATATTCACGCCATTCCACACGAAACGTTCCCAACAATGCTTCGCTATAATGGCGCTATCTGAATCTGTCCGGAAACCGTCAATACCAATGGGAGACCGCGAAAAGATTGGAGGTGGCGCACTTGAACCGACTTTCACCTCCGGCACCCGAGTAGATTGGGCAGGGCAGGGCGGCTTGAACTCTGGAATTGGTACTCCGAGTTTAAGTCCTCAAGATGGCGAGTTTGATGAAAGAATGGAACCGGTAACAACCAGGATTCAAAAAAAGAACGAAAGCGCTCTTAAGAGGAGGTGTTACGATGACGGAAGTGTTAAGAACTCCGGAAGAACGGTTTGGCGATATCCCGGGTTTTCTTTACAAGTCAGTTTACATTGAATATCTGAAAGGCTTTGAAGGCTTGCGGATGCACTACGTAGATGAAGGTCCTCAAAATGCTGACCACGTTTTTCTGTGTCTGCACGGCGAACCAACGTGGAGCTACCTTTACCGAAAGATGATCCCAATTTTCACAGCTGCGGCTCATCGGGTGGTAGCTCTGGATTTTTTCGGTTTCGGACGTTCGGACAAGCCAGTGGACGAGGCTGTGTATACTTTTGACTTTCATCGTAACGCGCTAATTGCGTTTATTGAATATTTAGATCTCAAGAACATCACTCTTGTTTGCCAGGATTGGGGCGGACTTCTTGGGCTCACTTTGCCCATGGACATGACTGACAGGTTCTCCCGCCTGCTGGTCATGAACACAACCCTCGGCACCGGCGACGTTCAACTTTCCAAAGGGTTTCTCGATTGGCGCGCATGGGTTAAGAAGAATCCTGACTTGTCTGCCGGAAGACTGCTGAAGCTAACCTGTCCGCATCTGTCGGAGATTGAATGCGCTGCCTATGACGCCCCATTTCCTGATATCAACTATAAGGCAAGCGTGCGACGTTTCCCTGAAATCGTTCCTGATAGGCCGGACGCGCCCGGTGCAGAGTTGTCACGCAGGGCAAGAGAGTGGCTGCGCAGTAAATGGACTGGACCGGTATTCATGGCTGTCGGGATGAAAGACCCGGTGCTTGGCCCAGCAGTGATGCAGGCACTTCGCAATGACATACGGGGCTGTCCCGACCCCTATGAACATTCTGAAGCCGGACATTTTGTACAGGAATGGGGTGAAGAAATCGCCAGAAAAGCGTTGGCGGCGTTTGACGGATAATGAATCCTTATTCTCTTAAGCTCTTTAAGAACTTAAAATGATTTAATATTCGCTGAGATATCCCTTTAGGCCGCTCGAAAACTACGGACATGCAGGATATGCACCGAATCGGGCAGCCGGGGGTTTTTCTCCCCCAGCCTCCACACCACCACGGCATGCGGGTACGCACCGGTCGGTTCACCGAGTTTTATTGGACTTCAGAAAGACCGGTGACGATTTTCATCCTTATCGGCGGGTTACGGCCGATGCCATACATTGCCGGAGAGCTCAAAAAGTTCAAGATGTCCGGATCATTCCCGTTATGCTGCCGGTTCCCTATCACGTTTTCTGTGTTGGCAAGGAGTGTGAACTTTCTCTGCGCCTCAGCCGGCCACTATTTTTGACCCGTAATAGTCGGTATGACAGGGGCAGTCTGATACCAGGTTGCGCTCAAGTTTAATCCGATGGGTTACGCTTAGCTCCACTCATCTACGAACGATAGACCGCTAGAATTGTAGGATGGGTAGAGTCCCGCCTGGCGGGACGAAACCCATCGTTTTAGATGCATTTTGAACGCGAATTCGTATGAGAGGGTGTAGGTGCGGACCACTGGTCTGGGAAGGCCGGGAATGCTTAGCTTGAAAGTAAGAAACTGGCTGGGTATATAGGGAGGCAAAGGATAACCGTCTTCCGGCATCAGATAAAAAGAGGTGATAGTCTCACTTTCCGGCACCTTCAGGTGCACGATGAACGGTCGGAATCCCTGCTATGCCCTTTCCGGCGTCTTGCGTTTTTTCCCCTTTTCTCCGGAAGTTGCCAAGAGTTTTCCGAAGGCGCGACTCCATCCGGGGGGTACCGATGGGATACGCAAAATCCGCTGAATCTTTTCCAGGTTGTGGGTATCGAAGTAATAGAGCCGGGCGAATTCCCAGACCGTTATTTTCTCCGGTCCGACTTGAATTCGCTCTATGGAGTTGCCAGCGCCAACTTCCCCTTCTTCCATAACCCGGCAGTAGAACCCCAGCCGACCACTGGCCAGAAACTGCCGGGAAAATCCCGGCAACTCCATCTTCATCTCCAGCTTGAAGCAGGGCACACGGGGTTGGGTTACCTCGATCAAGGCACCGCCGATTCGGAAGATGTCACCGATGTGAATCCGGTCATCCGGCATTCCCTCAACGGTAAAGTTTTCGCCAAAGTGCCCATAGCCGAGACCCCGCCGTCCAAGCACTCCCCGCCAATAGCGAATATTCTCAGTGTCGTATATATACACGGCCTTGTAAACACCGCCATGTACCATGAGATCGCTCTGTCCGTCACCGTCCACATTGAGTTTTCTCACCATTACGCGTCCAGTCACCGGCTCCTTGAAGATTCCGGTACTAACCTGACGTCCTTGGTGGTACACAGTCTTAGGCATCGAAACATTGACCGAAATAAGCTTCATGACACGCCCTCATGTCTTCTTTTCGACAGCCATGTCCGGAATAATCCGTCAACTTCTGCGCTATGCATCCAAACGCATATTGGAATCGAATTTTTGCCTGAAAAACCTCCGCTACAACCCTGAAACCGTAAAAACCATACGATTTCCCAATGGAACATGCAAGTGATATGTCAATGAGACCGGTTTTTGCAATTTCAGGAGGCATTCTACAATCTTCCAGTCCAAGCAAATGGAGCTGATGGTTTCAAACTTGCCCTGTACCTCATTTCACGTGGGCTGCAGGGGGTAGATGCACGTATCGTTAATACTTTACACGACAAAATAATAGTCGAGGCCAGAGAAGGTGTGGCGGATCAGGTGGAGGCGATTGTGAAAGAGTCGATGGAGGCAGCATTGGAGCGGATTATCCCAGGGGTCCCGTTTGTGGTGGAGATCAGAGTGGCCCGGGCTTGGGGATGAGATGAGGAATACATTACTTGATCACCCCCAAGCCCAAGGCATTACACCGGCATGCTCCATCCTCAATGTCATTAGCCTACATGTAACTCGCACGAGATGAAAACGACTCCCATCGGCCTTCGTACTACCTATTTTCGTTTGCGGTATTTCTTAACTAAAGTTTAACAGTGAACAGTCAGTCATGACCTACAAACCTGCATGAATGGTAAGCCGAGTTTGAAAAATGGCAAAAAGGTAGTGCCACATCTCTGATTTTTTCTCTTGATTTATATGAATCTAAGGCAGTATTGTGGGAGTGTCTCATTTCGGAGGTGCTCCCATGTTTGCGCGAATCAAAAAATCCGGTAACAACCAGTACCTGCAAATCGTCGAGAACAACAAAATTAAAGGGAAAGTTGTTCAGCGTGTGATCGGCACTCTGGGGCGCCTGGAGCAGATTAATGAAAAGGGTGGCATCCAGACCCTGATCCGGTCTCTTTCGCGATTCTCCGATGAAGTTCTTCTGATCTTGTCGGGCAGGTCCGAGGTTTCGGCGCAAACCCAAAAGATCGGACCTTCCTTGATCTTTGAGAGGCTTTGGAAGGAGCTTGGAGTCCCCAAGGTTTTTCAGAACGTGCTGTCGGACAGGCATTTTTTCTTTGATGTCGAGCGCGCAGTTTTTCTTACAGTGCTGCATCGGCTCATGGTTAGCGGCTCCGACCGGTCCTGCGACAGGTGGCGAAGAGACTATGGCATTGAAGGAGTCGAGGAGCTTTCCCTGCATCATCTCTATCGCGCTATGGCCTTCCTGGGGGAAAAAATCGAAGACCAGGTTGCGGCAACTCCTTTTTCTCCCCGATGCACCAAGGACCTGATCGAGGAGACATTGTTTCTCCATAACAGGCATCTTTTCACCGGCCTTGATCTGGTGTTTTTCGACACCACCTCCGTCTATTTTGAAGGCTCGGGGGGCGAAGACCTCGGGGAAAGGGGATTTAGCAAGGACCATCGCTCCGACCTCAGGCAAATGATCGTAGGCGTTGTTCTCGATGACAACGGGATGCCGCTTTGCTGTGAGATGTGGCCGGGAAACACTGCGGATGTAGAGACACTCATCCCGGTTGTTGAGCGTGTCCGCAAAAGGTTTCAGGTGAGCCGGTTTTGCATTGTGGCAGACCGTGGCATGATCAGCCGGGATACGCTCACCAAACTTGAAAATCCAAAGGACAAAGTTCCCTACATCCTGGGAACCAGGATGAGAAACGTTAAAGAAATCAAGGAAGAGGTGCTCTCCAGGGCGGGAAGATACCGGGAGGTCCGTCCTGAGGGAAAGTCCTCCAAGAACCCATCTGCACTCAAAGTAAAAGAGGTGCGGGTGGGAAACAACCGCTACATCGTCTGCGTTAACTCCCGCCAGGCGCGAAAAGACGCTGCGGATCGGGAAGCGATCATAGAATCCTTGAAAGAACAGCTCAAGAAGGGACCCAAAAGCCTGGTTGGAAACAAGGGCTACCGGAAGTACCTCAAGATGGAGCGCGAAAGTGTGTCCATTGATATGACCAAGGTCGAGGAAGATGCCAGGTTCGACGGCAAATGGGTGCTCAAGACAAACACAGAGCTTTCCGCCGACGCCGTGGCGCTCAAGTACAAAGAACTCTGGCAGGTGGAGCATACTTTCAGGGACCTTAAATCGACGTTCGTGACAAGGCCGGTTTTCCACCAAAGAGATGAGACGATCCGAGGTCATGTGTTTTGCAGCTTCCTTGCCCTTGTTTTGAGAAAAGTGCTTCAACGCAAGCTGGAAGAAGCCGGGCATGGCTTTCCCTGGGCGGATATCAAACAGGACCTTGAAGCCCTGCAACTGACGATGCTCGATGAAGACGGCAAAGGACTTGCTGTCCGCAGCCAATGCCAGGGAAGCTGCGCGAAGATCTTCCAGGCTGTGGGAGTTGCCATTCCACCCACCATTCGGGAACTTTGAGCATCCCCAAAAGACATGCCGGTAGTGCCACAGCATGTTAACGCAACCGTATGTTGCCGTAATTACATAAATATTTTTGTGGCACTGTTAAACTTCAGTTTAAGCTGCCAATCTGATTTTCCTCCTCGGCAAGTCTTCCAAAGCCCCATCGACCGAAATTCTCAACTGATTCATTTTATCGGCGATGTATTTCCGCAAATTAGCATCCTGCCTCAATTCGATTGAATTCTTGAACTCTTTGGGTTTGCCGACCCGCCGAGGCAATGGGGGTCCCAGTTTTTTTATTGCGCGGGCAAAATTTCCCGCGATAGCGGAGGTCATCGAGCAGGCCATAAGGGGGGATATTCAACCGTTTGATAAGGTCCATTCCTGAAATAATCTCTATCTGCTCCATTTGCGCCTCCCGTGCGCACTTCCGGTGAGGTCCACGGGAAGACCGGCCCTGCTGCTTCCCGCTTCCCGCTTCTTTCTCTTATTTCTACCACAAAACCCGTCAAAAATCATTTCACCGCAGCAGAGGAAAAGCCTTTTGACAGGATTAACAGGAAAACAGCGTGTAGAGATGGAGAATGCTCCCCAACACATTTCCCATTGCCGAATCGATGGATCGAAGAATTAAATCCCTGAATCCCTGGTTTGAAAATTTTTTAGTCCTGTTAGTCCTGTTAATCCTGTTAATTCTGTCAATCCTGTTAATCCTGTCAAAAAGATTTTGACTTTCTCCCCTTTTCCGCAATTGACAGGTCATTTCATGAAATTGTATTGTATGCTCGTTGTTCAATGTTCAACCAAACTTTTGCCCGGTCCGGTCTGCATCGGGCCAGCCTCTTATTTTATCGAGGAGAATCCTATGTTGAAGAAGGTACTGGTATGTGCAGCGATTCTTTGCTTTGCGACGAGTTTTGTACAATTGAATGGCGCACTGGGACAAGATTTGGAAATAGGTAAAATACTTTACCAAAAAAGTTGCATGGTTTGCCACGGCCCTAAAGGTGACGGCAAGGGGAGAGGAGCTATTTCCCTGAAGCTCCAACTTGCGGACTTCACCAAGGATAAATATTGGGAACACCCAAAGATCGACGAGAAAGTCGAGCAAACTATCCAGGCCGGCGTCAAAGGGAAGATGCGGCCGTATAACTACCTGTCGGCCCAAGATGTTCAGTCCATTGTCCTATACTTGAATAAGATTCACAAACACCAATGATCCGGGCGCACTTTATTCCCACTTTTACCACAAAACCTCTCAAGAATCCTTCCAGCGCAGCAGAGGTACAGCCTTTGGACAGGATTAACAGGAAAACAACTCAATCCTGTTAATCCTGTCAAAAAGATTTTAACTTTCTCCCCTTTCCCGCAATTGACAGCTCATTTCATGAAATTATATTGAGTGCTCGTTATACAACATTTCGCCAAACTTTTGCCCGGCTTGCATTCCGATCCATTCCTCCATTGCTCTTGAAATGGAGTTGCACGGTAAGTTGAACCCTATTTGAAAAATGCGGAAAAACCGGCCTCTTTGAAAGATTTTGGAGTGGCAAGAACTTGACACAATTTATTTGATTCTCCCTAATCATATGTTATATGGGTCAAAAGATTGCGGCCCATATCCAGAGGTGCTCTGAAGATCGAACTGACAGAGCGAGATCGGATCGAGCTTGAGAACATCGGTCGCCAACCTTCTACTTGAGTCCTTGGTGCGAAACACTCAGGACCGCCGAAGGGTAAGGCAGGCGGTCTGCAAGGGGTGCAAGTGAACAAATTCAAAGACTCCGGACATATCGTGCGGCTTGCGATCGCATTTGCGGTTGTGTTCGTGATATTTTTGCTGATCCGGGCGCACTTTATTCCCAAAAGCTTTGGACAATACGGCCACTACCGCGGAAATGCTCTGGCCGAGCTTTCGTCCAAGCCGATCTCCTATGCCGGGCACCAAGCCTGTGAAGACTGTCATGGCGAGGTTGTGCTTATGAAAACGGCTGGCAAGCATGCGGGCGTGAACTGTGAGTCCTGCCACGGACCGCTTGCCGGGCACGCCGGGGACCCGGGTTCGGTGGCGCCTCAGTTGCCCGATACGGCGGTGCTGTGCGCGCGCTGCCACGAAGCCAATATAGCCAAACCGAAAAATTTCCCGCAGGTGGTCAGCGCCGAGCACTCGGGCGGGGCCGTCTGCAAGAGCTGTCATCAGCCGCACAGTCCGCTGCTGCAGCCAGGAGAAAACCAATCGTGATAACGCGGCGCAAACTGCTCATGCTGCTTCCCGCGGCGGCCGTCGCCTGGGAATATGTGATGGCGGGCGCCGCCGAGAGTGCGCCCGGCTACAACCTCGACCAGCACTGGTGGGGCATGCTGCTGCACATCGACAAGTGTATCGGCTGCGGAAGCTGCGTGCGCGCCTGCGCCAACGAGAACGACGTGCCCGAGGGATTCTTCCGCACCTGGATGGAGCGCTACCACGTCTCCGGCTGGCACGAAGACGTGCCGCAGGTGGATTCTCCCGACGGCGGCATAAATGGTTTTCCTCCCGGCGAGGCGCAGGGCGGCAAGAACTTCTTTGTCCCCAAAATGTGCAACCACTGCGCGCATTCGCCCTGCACGCAGGTCTGTCCGGTAGGCGCCACCTTTGACGCCCCCGACGGCGTTGTGCTGATAGATGAGAGCTACTGCATCGGCTGCTGCTACTGCATACAGGCATGTCCCTACGGCTGCCGCTTTCTGCATCCCGTAAGGCGCACGGCGCAAAAGTGCACGCTGTGCTATCACCGGATTACTCGAGGGCTGACCACGGCGTGCTGCGAGAGCTGTCCCACGGGAGCGCGCCAGCTCGCGGACCTGAAGGACCCCAACGATCCCGTCCACGAATATTTGAAGACCCACAGCGTCCAGGTGCTCAAGCCGTATCTGGCTACCGGCGCCAAGGCCTTCTATAATGACCTGGATGGATCGGTGCGTTAAGGAGAGATCGCGATGACGGTGCCAGTTGAGGGCTTCATGTATCCGAATGAAGTCGAGCTGTGGTGGAGCGTGTTGATCGTGGTCTATCCGTACGTGACCGGGTTGGTGGCCGGCGCCTTTATTCTGGCATCGCTGGAGCGCATCTTCCATGTCACGGCGGTAAAGCCCACCTACCGGCTGGCGCTGCTGACTGCCCTGGCTTTCCTGCTGGTGGCTCCCATGCCGCTGCAACTGCATCTGGGGCATCCGGAACGTTCGGTGGAAATATATCTGACACCGCACCGGAGCTCGGCGATGGCGATGTTCGGCTTCGTCTATCTGTGGTATCTGATGGCCGTGATTCTGCTGGAGATCTGGCTGGAATTCCGGCGTGACATCGTTCTGTTGTCGCAGAGCAGCACGGGCTTGAAGCGGCTGCTCTACCGGGCCCTCACCCTGGGATCGACCAACATCAGCGAGGGCGCGCTGCAGGTGGATGAAAAGGTGGGCTGGGTGATCACGCTCATCGGCATTCCGTCGGCCTTCCTTCTGCACGGCTACGTGGGATTCATCTTCGGCTCGGTGAAGGCGAACCCGTGGTGGTCCTCGCCGCTGATGCCGGTGGTGTTCCTCTTCTCGGCCATGGTGAGCGGCATTGCGCTTGTGATGCTGGTCTACATGGCCATAATGAATATCCGCCGCCAGCCGATCGACATGCGCTGCGTCGATACGGTGGCGCAGTATCTGCTCTATATCTTCATCATCGACTTCGCCCTTGAGATGCTGGATTTAATCCAGCGCATCTACGAGGCCGACGAATCGTTCCGCTCGCTCAATTTCCTGCTCCACACCCGATTGTTCTTCTCGCAGGTGATTTTGCAGATCTGGCTGTGCACGTTGGTGCCGATCCTGACCATCGGACTGATTCAGATATTCAAGGTGCCGGAGAAGCTGCGCCGGCTGGCCTATTGGGTGTGCGGGTGCCTGACCCTGGTCGGCATCTTCGCCATGCGCTGGAACGTGGTGATCGGCGGACAACTTTTCTCGAAGAGCTTTCTCGGTTACACCACATATAAGGTGAATCTGATCTCGCGCGAGGGCGAGCTGACCGCCGCCGCGCTGCTCATACTTCCCTTCTTGATCCTGGCGGCGCTCATGAAGATTCTGCCGCCGTGGACTGAAAGCGGGGCTGCAAGCGGAGGTTGAAGACGGAGGCGGAAAGAATCAAGGACGAAGACCTGTTCGCCCTCTGGCCCTTCAACCGGCTAAACCTCCAATCCGGATGACGCCGCTTGCCATGGTGGGTGTCCGGAATCCATTGATTTGACTATGCCATAAATTTGGCATGTTGTTGACAGGGGGCGTTTGTAACTCTATCTTACCTCTTCTGGGAACCGGCTGCGTCAACTGGGCAAAAGCCGGCTGTCCTTTCACCAACCAAAGGAGAAAAAATGAAATCTGCAATTACGATCTTTTTTGTGCTGTTGTTAGGAATTGCGACGTATGCAGTGGCTCAGGGCGATCAGGCGGAAAAAGGGAAAGCCCTTGCAGACAAAAAATGCGCACTGTGCCACAAGGAGGGCGGCATTGGCAAGCCCTTGGCAATGCTTGCCGTGAAACAGACCGATGCCTTCCTCAAGGCAGCAATCACAGACCCCAAAAAAGCCATTGATCCCAAAGTTCGAATGCCGGCAATCAAGTTAACCGATGAAGAACTGCAGGACGTTATCGTATATCTTAAGTCCGTTGCCAAACCCTGACGGTTCTGAGCGGCGGCATCCGTTCTTTTCGCATCGATTTGGAATTCCTTCATGAACGAGCATAAGCATCCGGGTCTCCAATGGGTTTCGTCCCTGGCCGGCAACTGGGTCAGCATCTTTGGCCTTGCGCTGGCCACGTTCGGCCTGTTCGCTGTAATTTGCCTTATAGCAATTGACTTTTTTCACGGTTTCAGCCACCCCTACGTGGGCATCCTGACCTACCTGATTCTCCCCTCATTTATCTGGATGGGCCTTGTTCTCACGGGTGGGGGAGTATGGCTGCAACGCCGCAGACTCAAAAAACCGCAGGCAGTTAAGCCCACCGTTGAGCCGAGTGCCTGGAAGAACACGCGCAACCTGATCGCTGCGCTTGCCTGCGGGTTCCTTTTTCTTATGTTCAGTGCGTTAGGAAGCTACCGGGCGTTTCAGGAGACTGAATCGGTCCGGTTTTGCGGCGCTTTGTGCCACACGGTGATGAAGCCGGAATACATCGCATACAGAAGCTCTCCCCATGCAAGGGTAAGATGTACGGAATGCCATATCGGCCCGGGCGCCTCGTGGTTTGTCCGATCCAAGATCTCCGGCCTCTATCAGGTATATGCAGTCCTTACCAACAATTTTCCACGGCCCATTCCAACGCCGGTCCAAAACCTGCGGCCCGCACAGGAGACCTGCGAACAGTGCCATTGGCCGGAGAAATTCTACGGGTCCCTGGAGCTGCGCCGCCAATTCTTCCTCCCCGACAAGGAAAACACTCCGTGGGGCATAAGAATGCTGCTGCATGTTGGAGGAGGAGATACTACCCAGGGCCCGGTTGGAGGCATTCACTGGCATATGATTGTGTCCAACCGCATCGAGTACATGCCTGCGGACGAAACCCGGCAAACCATACCCTGGGTGCGCCTCACGAATCCAAAGACGGGCGAGGTGACCGTCTACCAGTCACAAGACGATCCATCGACCCCCGAACAGAAAACTCAGCCCGTGCGGGTGCTCGACTGCATTGACTGCCACAATCGTCCCACCCACATTTTCTATTCTCCTTACCGCGCCCTGGATGTTTCTCTGTGGCTGAATCGTATCGATCTTTCCATTCCCTTTATAAAAGTGAAGGCGGCCGAGGCGCTTGTCGAAAGCTCCGGGGCCGGTTCGCAGACCGGTGGGATTGACCTGATTGCTCAAAAACTCTCAAAAGAATACTCTGATTACCAGGACCAGCCAAAGATCAGGCAGGCGATCTCCGAGACGCAGAGGATCTTTCAAGACAATTTCTTCCCGGAAATGAAAACGGACTGGAAAGCGCGGCCCGACAATATCGGCCATTATATTTGGCGGGGTTGCTTTCGATGCCACGATGGTTTACATGCCGACAAAACGGGCCGGACCATCACCAATGCATGCAACACCTGTCATACCATCATCGCCCAGGGCACTCAGCCGGAACAGGGGACAGTGAACCTGCAAGGGTTGAAATTCGACCACCCTGGAGGCGAAATCCCCCCTGGGATCCTGTGTAACGAATGCCATAGCGGCGCGCCTTAAGGCCTGTGCCTAAATAAGCCTCTTAGGGATTGCGCCGGATTTTGAGCGAGAATAAAGGATCATCCGGCAAGTGAGTGGTTATGGTCTGGATTTTCCCGCCACGAAGGGGCAAAGCCCTTTCAGGGCAAGAGAAACTCCAAAAACCACACAGGCCGAATTAGCTGCAGACAGATACTGCACTTTCTCGACCTGCTGATACTCGTTTGCCGGATGACCCATAATAAAGACAGGTTTTCTTTTCTCCATTCCTAACGTGCTTGACACACCGTTAAGGCCACTGGATCCTTCACTTTACAAAATTCCATTACCTTATACCAATTTGCGATGATAGTGCTTAAATTGCGGCAATGGCTGAAATGCCCCCAAGGGGCTTAATAAATCAGCCCGGGGTGGCTTCCTGCTCCTCGCTTCCTGCTTCCCGCGTCAGTCCCGCCCCTCGCTGGACGCCTCCCCTGGACATGGATGCACACAAGTTGAACGCAACTTGGTGTTAGGCAGTTTCCGTCCCAAGCAGGATTAGATCATATGGCTGACGATCGGGAAGAGTACAGTTTCATCAAAGAGATGCTGATCGCTTTCATTGGCGGGGGGTCTCTGGGACTGTTTGTGCTGGTTGCCGCGATAGCTTTGGTTGAGTTTCTGAAAAAATGACCTGAAGCATGCGCCACAAGATTAGCGATTCACTGGCCGATAGGGGCATTCAGGACGTGATGGCTTGCTGAAGAGGAGGTAATTCGATTGGCTGCCGATCTGTTCTCAAGAAGAAATTTTCTCAGCCGTGTGGGTTGGCTTGCCGCCTTTGGAACCTTTGGCGGACTTACGGCGGCTTCCGGCCGGTACCTGTTTCCCAACGTCCTCTATGAGCCGCCCGCAGAGTTTAAGATTGCGCCCCCCGAGGAATACCCCGAAGGTGTGACTTTCGTTTCCGCCAAACGAATCTTTGTGATTCGGCAGCAAAACCTCATAAGGGTCGTCTCAGGTGTGTGCACGCACATCGGGTGCACGGTGCGCTGGTCAGAGGAGCGCAATAGGTTTGAATGCCCCTGTCATGGAAGCTTTTTCGACGAAAACGGGGCCGTCACCGCCGGGCCTGCCGGCAAACCGCTGCCCTGGTATGGGGTCTCTGTAGCCGCCGACGGCAGACTAATTGTGAACGAGCATAAGATTGTCCCATTCAAGCAGGCGCTCACCGTTTGAGTGCGGGGCCGCAGGTAGTCTCTTCGAGGAAACTGATATGGCGGTAAATACTACACGGAACGCATTGTTCGAAAACCGGTTCTGGAAATCGGCCTTTCGAGGGGCCCCTCCGGTCGGTAAATGGCTCAGAGACAAAATATTCGGGCTTGGTCTTATCAACCTCTCACTGTTCATCATCCTGAACGTGACCGGGATCCTCCTGATGTTCTACTACGTTCCTTATACCGATAAGGCCTATAACGTTATCAAGGACTTCCAGTTTGTGGTGAGCTTTGGGGCTATCTTCCGCAACATGCACCGATGGTCCGCTTATGCAATGATAGTATTGGTATTTCTGCACATGTCCAGGGTCTTTTACATGGCGGAGTATCGAGAGCCGAGAGAATTCAACTGGGTGATCGGCTGGGTCCTGTTCCTGTGCACCCTGGTTGGGGCTTTGACCGGTTATCTCCTGCCGTGGGACCAGAAGGCCTATTGGGGAATGACCATCATGTCTAACGTGATGGCTTCGGTACCGGTTATCGGAGAAAAACTCAAGTTTGTTGTTCTGGGCGGCGACGAAATCGGCCAGAGCGCCTTAACTCGAGCCTATGATTTACATGTCAAAGTGATGCCTCTGATCATGGGTTTGCTTATTGCAGTTCATGTTATCAGAGGCCGCACAGACGACCTGCTCACCGGCTCTCAGGCGCACGGCGAACACAAATCAGCCCCTGCCCCTGAAGCAGATAACGGGTCCGATGCGGCAGACTGCGCCTGGTCCGATATTATAAAACGGGAGCTGGCAAAGTTTCTTATAATCCTGATAATAATTATGGGGACATCCATTCTTTTCGGCGCACCACTCGAGGAAGAGGCCAATCCCTCGGTCACACCCGTTCCTGCAAAGGCGCCCTGGTTTTTCCTGGGCCTGCAAGAGTTGCTGTCATGGGGCGCACCCTTTTGGGGGGCGATCGTTGTTCCCAACGCAGTGCTCCTTTTCGCTTTTCTCGTCCCTTATATTGAACGGGGAAAAACCGGCAGCGGCGTATGGTTTCACCCCAGCCGGCGGCTTCAAAATATCCTGTTCACCGCCTTTGTAACGGTGGCCATTGGTCTCATCATCGTAGGCGCGTTGTTCCGTGGACCGGGCTGGCGGTTTTATTGGCCGTGGCAACCTTGGCCCCTCCACTGAGCCCTATCCGTATCGAATGAAGCAGAGGGTTAGATGAACGTCTTCCAGAAAATATTCCCGTTTCTTGCCCTGCTAAGCTTTCTCCTGTTTATAGGGGTGGTGTGGAAAGACTATGACCGTCCCTACCTTGAATATCAGCGAAAATTCAAGGCGCTCCTCGATCTGAAAGCCGCCGGCTCATCCAGGCCCGCTGAATTTCAATTTGGAATCCGGCAACGCTGGATCAAGGAACTTGGCATCGCAGACCGCTGCGAAACCTGCCACCTGGGTCTTGAAGATCCAAGATTTAAAGATGGTCCGCAGCCTTTCAAAACTCATCCGGCGATAGCCGAACACTCCTATGAAAAGTTTGGCTGCACGATGTGCCACGGTGGCCAGGGTATGGCAACGACCCTGGAGGATGCTCATGGGCCGACTGAGAACTGGTACAGGGCCATCTACCAAGACAAATTTATGGAAAATTCATGCTCCCAGTGCCATGGCGAGTCCATTGAGAATCAGGCCCCGGTCCTTTACCGTGGACAGACCATGTTTTATGAGTATGGCTGCCGGGGCTGCCACAAAGTCGGCACAAAACCGCGAACGGAGATCGGGCCGCCGCTTGATGAGATGGCCAAAAGGGTCAAGACCGACTGGTTGTATAGATTTTTGAAGGGTCCTAAAAGTTATCTTCCGCTGACGAAGATGCCTGACCCCCTGTTCACCCCGCAGGAAGCCGCAGACGTTGCAGCTTTTTTCCTGCAAGGACCCGGACCGGAGGGTACGGTCATACCGGGCGATCCTGCTCTGGGAAAGACAACTTTTCTGGAATCGGGCTGCCTGGCCTGTCACACGGTGAATGGCGAGGGAGGCGACGTTGGGCCCGACCTCTCCAGGGTATCTTCCAAAGACTATCCCGAACGGCTCTTCAAGATCATCAAGGACCCAACTGCGTTGTGGCCTGAAGGCAAGATGCCGGTCTTAGGCATTCCCGATCAGGACATCCGAAACATCGTAGCGTTTTTGACGCAGGAGTGCACCGGCCCGGCTCTTGACAAGAGCACTGTAGCCGGCCAGGATCAGCTTGTCAGGAATGCGAGCAAAGATCGGGGCCGGGAATTAGTCGTCAAACAGGGCTGTATCGGATGCCATGCAAAAATTGAGGGAGTTACGGAGATTGGCGAGTTGGGCCCGGACCTTACAACATTCGGTGCGGTCCATATCAGCTTCCTGGATTTCGGCCACTTAAAAGTCCCTGTCAAGGACCGTACCGTACCCACCTGGATCTACTACAAGGTGAAATCGCCAAGGATCTTCAAAGAGGGATTGAAGATGCCGGACTACTACTTCAACGAAGAGGAATCAGTGGCCATCACAACCTACATTCTTGGCCTGAAAGGAAAGGAAATTCCCGCATCTTATGTTCTTCCCCTGGGCAAGCGGCCCTGAGATTATGGACCGCAGGGAGCAGGCGGCATTTATTTTCTCCCCCCTTTCCTTTAACAAGGGGGGAGATTCAATCTTGACCCCTGCATGGGGGCCAAGACTTAGAACTTGTACTGCACAAGCGCCTCGACAATATGCGCCGTGTAATTCGTGTAGAACCCGTCCAGAGTATTGTAAGTCTGATTCACCGACGCACTGCTTCCCGTCAGGTAAAGCTCTTGGTACGCGTTGGTCATGTCGAACCTCTCGTATATGTATCCCAATTTTAAAGCCGTGCACTTGTTGAGCTTGTACTTGAGCCAGGTATCGACATGAAAGTAAAATTCATCCAGATTGATGATGTTCGGGTTGTGGAAATCCGACTCCGAAAAGGAGACGCTTGCCTTGGACAGCAGGCTCAGCTTGTCGGGAACAAGCACAATCTCCGCACGCGCGCTGACAGTGTCATATTGATCGGAGGTGGTTAAAACAGGGCCCAGATCACCTATGGCCCCATTAGTAGCGACCCCGGAGGTATTAAAAGTATCACTGGCGAGTTCGTTAGTATTCGCGTGTTCATGGGAGTATCCAAGGGCCAGTGAAACGCATTTACACGGCGTCCAGCCCACATCCGCTCCGGCCGCCCAGCCATTGTCGCCGGTCATTCCAAATTCCGAGCCACTATAGTGGTCATCGTAGAGGTTGAAATTGACTGAGCAGGTGACATTATTCACGGGTGGTGTGAACTCTGCGATGAAATTGACGATGTTCCGTTCGTCGTCCCCTGCGTAGAATCTGTAGGTCAGCGGAACTATAGTGGTTGAGCCCGACATCAACCCATAGAGGAAATCATCTCCTACCCGGCTTACGTGCGCATAGTCGGCTATCAGGGTCATCCAGTCACAAGGATATAGCCTGACGCCCACTTTGGGCGTATTGGTCGTTGTAGTGCCCAGGTCTTCATTGCGGTCGGTTGTATCGTAAGTGTATTCGACATCGGCGGTCACCTTGCTGTTGATTTTATAGTCGGCGCCGATGGTGAAAGCCTGCCGCAAATACGAATACTGCTCCTGTCTTATAAGGGCAAGAGGGGTGCCAGAAGTGCCATTCGTTGCCCATAAAGCCAGAGCTTCAGGATTGTTCAGGTTATCATTCTCGAAATCATAAACCCTGTACGAAAACCTCAGGATCAACGGGTCGCAGGGGCGGCTTATGACTGACAAATACCCCGAGGCAGTCGAGGCGCTGAGGTCCGTAATGCCTGCCAAAGCGCCCCCCTCTTTGAAGATGTCGCCGTCCGTCGTGGTCAGCCAACCGTAGGTAAAAGAGCCGGTGACCCTTGTGTTGCCGGGCAGGTTGCTCACCGCCCCCGAACCGGTAACGTACTGCGCCATATTGCTCACGGGCAGGGATGAGAAGGCGTTCGTAACGCCAAACGGCGCTTGAGTCAATTGGTTGTCGTCTTGAAACATCGAAAGATCGTACCCCAGATGAAACTGACACGGATACTGACAAATCTGCTTAGCGTAATCCCCTCCGAATTTATAGTCGTTTTGCGTATAATCCACCGGTGCGAGGAAAGGGGTATTACCATAGCCGGAGCTGGCATTAGCGCTCGGGCCCCCGTTATGCGAATACGGGATTTGGCCGTCTTTCTTTAAAAAAGTGTAATCGCCATAGAGATCGATCTCGGGTGTTGGCGTGTAGTCACCGCTGATCCGTAATCTCTGCCAAAGGACCATGATATCGTCTACAGTGGGATTTACCGTGCAGTAAACATGCTGGAGCTGGTCATACTCGATTTCGAACTTGTAGAGCCCGATTTTGCCAAACTGGAGAAGGAAATCCTCATCCGTGTCTCCCGGATGGCTCATAAAGAATTTATAATACTCGCTGCCGTCTTCATTGGTCCGCAACAAATGCATTTGTTCCACGATAGCCCCTGCGCCGAGGGGGGTATACTCTTCTAAATACCCCCGGGACGCCGGGTTGGGGGAATTGATGAGAAATCTTCCACCAATTTCGACGTCGCCGCTCCAATTGTACCCGCCAAAGGTCGTTTGAGCGAAGCCGCCCGCAGGGGTCAAAGGGAGAAACATGACTGCAAGAAAAATGACCAGGATTGCTTTTTGAATCTTCATGGCCCCCCCTCCTTAGTGGAAAAATAGATTGCCGTTTTGATTATTGCTGCCGTGGATGTTCACGTGGCAGTTGGCGCACGCATTGCCCATCATTTGATTCAGCCTTGGCTTCGCCCCCGGCGCCGCCTTGCTGCCGCTTCCAGTCGTATTAAAATTGATTTCGTGGAAGGTAATGTGGCACTCCCGGCACAACCTGATCGGAGGGGCTTTCAGTAGGCTGGGATATGCGCTGCCGTGGGGCTGATGGCAATTGAAGCAATCCTCAAGGACGGGAGGATGCTGATAAAGGAACGGACCTCGCTTCTCGGCGTGACAAGTAAAGCAGAGCTCCCTGTTGGAAAGCCCCTTTACGAGCTTCGGCGAAACAGTCCCGTGCGGGTTGTGGCAACTGACGCAAGTCATTTTCCCTTCGCGCAGAGGATGATGCGAAAACCTCAACTCCTCGTTGACTTGCTTTTTATGACACGGAGAGCACGTATCATTTACGTTACAACGAACGAGCTGTTTACGGGTCTCCATCCCCGGTCCCGTGTGGACCGTGTGGCACTCAGTGCACGCGATGCCGTTGTTCTCATGAGGGCTTCCCTCCCAGAAAAGCCTCTGCTTCTTTTCATGGCACTTGAGGCAGACCGCGTTGCGCGCGGCAACAGGCACCGGCGTCCCCTGTCTAAATCGAACCATGTTACCGAATTCACTGCCACTTGAAGCGACATGCTCATTTCCCGGTCCATGGCACGTTTCACACCCAAGCCGTTCCTTAGCGTCACGGGGGTGCTTCACAAACAGGATGCCCATAGGTGTCTTCGTGAGATTGTCGTACACTTCCTGGTGGCACATTTGGCATGCTTCCACACCCGCATACTTGTCTTTGGCCTCTTTGACATCTTGTGCCGGCGCTTTTGAATAAGAGAAAAGGAAAATCAGGATCAGAAAGACAAGGGTCAGTCCGGATATAAAGATTCTCCGCATAGTCTCCCCCTCGATTTGAATTTTTGGGTTACGTGGGTCTTAAAACTTGGCCGGCGTTCAAACAACGTCAAAAAAACTCAAAAGACCTTATAGAACTGCCGTCAGCTCGTCATTGCAAATCAAGACAAGCGTCCGCAGGACAAAAGCCCCTGGTCTTTCATGAAAATTCGATAGATCGGAATTAAAAAGAGTGGATTACGACTCCAAAACCCCACATCCAGCCCCCGGGATGATGGAATCGCTGATTCTTAGCCCCTTGCAGGTCAAAAACCCTTGCTAACCAACCGCGCAAGAAAAATCTTTACAGCTTGATTCTACTATTCTATCAGGTATTCCCCTGTCAACACTTTTTTACACACCTGCGCATAAATATATATTAAAAAAGTATGGATTCCACTTGACCCCTACGCCCCATCTCGTCGCCCCAGGGATGATGGAATCGCTGATTCTTGGCCCCTTGCAGGTCAAAAACCCCTCGCTAGTGTCAACCTGGAAACACCGGATGAGACACTCGCAGTTTCCGATTTGGAAAGGAGACATTTTTAGCCCTGGCCAGGAAATCAAGGGCTTGCGCGGAGGCGTACATAGGTACGCCGCACAAGTAAGCCCGAAGATTGACACCGCCAGGACGGAAAAGGACCCTTTCCGGACGGAAACTAGCTGACCAACCGCGCAAGAGAAATTATCAGCGCGAAACTATTCACTTGGGTATTGTCCGGTCAATACCTTCTCCCACATTTTTTCTCCTGCACAAGAAAGACTTTCAGCAGAAAAAAATTTCAGCGGGACACCTGCCATTGACCGTAGAAACAGGGCATAGTCCGGTCAATGAGAGAAAAACTTTATTAGACAGGAGAGCCTCTTGCAGAACTCAACAAAACCGCCGCCCCGGTGACATCCGCGGTCCAGTGGACCTTGAAAAACCTGGATTCCGGCCCCCGGACTGGACACTTCCGGGGCAGGCCCCGCCGGAATGACGTTGAAGGACTTTTGCAAGAGGCTCAGGATTTACAGAAATGCCTGCCAGAGAATTTATGAACTTAGCAATTCGAGAAATAATCAATTACGGACAAGCCCTAAGGAATTGAATAATCCCTGAATCGCTGAATCCCCTAATTCCTAAATCCTCAATCTCTTTATCCGTGTCTATCCGCGTTCATCCGCGGTTCGCCTTTGAATTTCCCCATGGCCTTCGTCAGTTCGATGATGACTCCCAGGCCGTCTTTGACCTCGGAGGCCCTGCATGCGGACAGAAGGCCGATAGGTCCGAGCGGCTTGCACTCGGAGAGGTCCACTTCGGCAGGCAGTTCGGCCAGCGTCTCAAGGAACTCTCTGGCCTGGGGGTGCCTCAGCTTTTCGGCCAACCCAAAGAGTACAACGAGTCCGTCACCGATTTTATCTATATCTTCCGGAGTGTAGGCAGCCGCCATCTTGCTGCGCACTCCGAGCATGGCGTTTAGTATACGGAAAACCCCTCTCTGTTCCAGTTCATCCAGATATTTGATGAACGTGGGTACAGTGGATTTGAGCAAGGGTTCGATGGTAAACAGGAAGTCGGACAGATTTCCGAGCTGATTGAGTGAGAAGGTCAGGTTGCGAGTGTTCCTGAGGACAGCTTTGATAAGTGCAAAGAGGTCCTCGAGTTGAAAGCTCGAATCTACGGTTGCCAGCTCCCTTATCAAGACTTGGACGCTCTGATTGACCAGGGGACTGATATCTTCTTTGAACTCCTTCATGCTCCTGGCCGACGCGCTAAGAGGAGCGAGTTGGGCTTCTATTCTATCAAGCCGCTCAAGGATCATATCTTCCTTGCTCATGGCAGTCTCCCCTTCCTATGCGAATGCCGGACGCATCTTGCCGGCCAAGGTCATCTGGGATTCAAGCGGCAACTCATTGCCTTTCATCATCAGGTTCCAGTAGACCCACTTGAACATCATCTTGCCCCAATAATTGAAATCGCTTTCTCCCAAAAGCGTACACGGGCCGAGACCCGGGAAAGGAAACTTGCCGGGAAGAGGTTCCACCTTATAGTTAAAGTCGATCAACACGGCCTTCTCACGCCCCGAGACAATGAAGCACGTGGCATGGCCGTCATAGGTGGGTTTTGGCTGCCTGCCGTCTATTTCGCGCAGGACGTTTTCCACGACGGTTTCGGATTGGTAGTGGGCAACCGCACCGGCTTTAGAGGTGTGCACATTCGTGGCGTCCCCGATGACGTAGATTCTTTCGTACTCCTTCGCCTTAAGGGTGTAGGGATCGGTATCGAGATAGCCCATCGGATCTCCTATACCGGACTCCTCAATACACTTGGCCCCAAGATTCGGTGGGATCGTCACCAGCAGATCGTAGGGAATTTTCGTCCCCTTGTGTGATTCAATGGTTTTCTCTTTGGCGTTGACCTGGGCAATATCGAAATTGGGGGTTATCTTTATGTCCTTCTGCTCCGCTAAAGCCGTCAGCATTTTACTCGCAACCGGTTTGGTGAAAATTCCGGACAAAGGGGTGACAAGCTCGATCTCCACTTTGTCCCGCAACCCACTTACCGTGAAAAACGAGTCGGCCATGAAAATGAATTCCAAAGGCGCCACCGGGCACTTGTAAGGCAATTCGCAAATATTCAAGACCAGGCGGCCGGACTCAAAAAATTTCAATTTATTGCGCAGGGCAACGGCCCCATCTAGGCTGTAGAAGGTATGGACGCTGCCTTTCCAGTCATCCGTCATGCCATCCACTTCCTCCGGGGCGATGCGGCAACCGGTGGATACAATCAGCCAGTCATAATCGTAGTGGCCGAGTTTGGTCGATATTCGACGTTCCTTGGGATCGATCCTGGTAATCTCGTCCAGTTTGAAGTCGACCCCGGCAGGAATGAACTCCTGTTTTGGTTTTATGCAGTCAGCTGGACTATAGATTCCAAAGGGGATAAATAGCCAGCCTGGCTGATAGTGGTGATTTTCGTCATGATCGATGATGGTGATCTGCCAGTCGGATTCGGGAAGCTCCCTGCGGAGCTTGTTGGCAACGATAGTGCCGCCGCAGCCTGAACCAAGAATTACTATCTTTTTGATCATACAACAAAACTCCTTTCGAATGCTTTATCCTGTAAACTATACGCGAATAGTATACTTTGGCAAAAATTCCGAAGTCAACCTAATTTCACGAATCATTAGCGGCACATAAAGAATGTCGGAAAGGAATCGCCATCTGGGGCTGCTCCATGTAGCCTTTAGTGACCAATGTCATAAAATCCTGCAGCTAATTTCACGGTCGAAATGGTCTGACGGAATTAATGAGAAGAATGATTTGTAACGTGGGATGGGGCGGATAGCCCAAAGTACGGACATTTTCCGCACGTCTAACGCAGGTTGTTCGCATTGACCGAGGACAGGGGATCATCTGATGGAAGAACATCGTGCCGGCCGTGACAGGAGGCGCAGGTGTTGGGGATGGTTCTGCGATTGACCGGCGAAGACGGGTTCCGCAACGCTCACTATGGGGGTGTTCTCAAACCGTCGCGACTGCACAGGTACCGTTTTTGCTGCCGCAGACGCCTCCACCGTTTCACTCTTACCGGTACGCAAAGAGCATGGCGTAGATGATGCCCACCACAAGGCTCAGTCCGATCCCGAGAGCGATCCAGGCCAGGGTCTTGATGGTCCGCATGGTGTTCAACGACAATGGATACGCCAGGTGTCGTTCCAGTTCACCGCTCGCCACGAGTTCCTCGTATTCGGCGGGCCGTTCGCGCTTGAAGTCTTCAAGCGGGATCCGGCCGGTAAAGACCACCGTGTCCATAGGGAACTTCTCCGGGCGAAAATGTGTGTTGAAGAAGTGGATGGTGAAGATGAAACCTGCCGCCAGCAGGGCCTCGTCGCTGTGGATGATCGTCGCTACGTTGATCAGCCACCCCGGCAAGAAGCGCGTGAAGAACTCTCCGAACCAGAGCATGAGGCCCGAAGAACCGATGATCGCGATCCCCCAGAAGACTGCGAAGTAGTCGAACTTCTCCCAATAGGTCCACCGCCCGTAGCGGGGCCGCTCGCCTTTCCCAAGATACCACTTCAGGGTCTGTCCGATCTCAGCGAGGTCCTTCAGAGTGGGGAGCATCGTGTCCGGGCCGAAGAGCATCGCTTTCCATGTGCCGAACTCGCTCTTCTTGCGCCGCAGGAGGTCCCAGATGTGGATGCAGAATATCCCCAGCAGGACCACAGCGGCGAAGCGGTGGAAGAAGCCGGTGACCTCCGTTCCGCCCAACAGGCGCGACAGCAACGTAGCCCACTTCGTGTAGGAGAACTTCATAGTCATGCCGGTCGTCGCCAGGGTGAGGAAGCTGACGACCATTGTTGCGTGCAGACAACGGTTCAGGAATGTGAACCGCACGTATTGTTGCTCGCCTGGATCAATTGGCGCCGGGGCATGCTCGCGCCGCATCTGCAAGGAACGCGGCAGCCACATTAGCGTATGGATGATGCTGACGATGAACGTCCCCACGAGGAGGACGGTCATCGACCAGAATGTCAAGAAGATCCATGGATATTTGTCCGGATCATGGTGTGTGGCATGCGTCAGGTACCCTGCGAACCGCCTCGTCACGCCGGGATGGCACTTCCGGCAGGTGCCCACTATATTCTGGCGGCTTACGTGAGAAAGCGGATTCGAGATCGGCAGGATGTCGTGGGCGCCGTGACAGTCGTGACACTTGGCGGCCTTCGCATACCCCAGCTTCGACACCTTACCGTGGAAGGTGTCGAAATACGTCTGCGCAATGGCGAGGTGACACTTGCCGCAGACGTCCATGATTTCGAACCGGAACGTGTCCTGGTCGGTCCTCTTTATCTTATGCGCGGAGTGGCAGTTGTTGCACACCGGCAGCTTATCAGCCGGCACTTGCTTGTCAGCCTGTGCTGAGTGTACGCTGCCGATATACTGTTCATAGACGCCCTTGTGGCACTGTGCGCAGGTCCGGGCGATGTTGGCCCGGTTGACGCTCGATCGGGGGTCGGAGGCCGGAAGCTCGTGATGCGCGGTATGGCAGCTGGTACACATCGCCGTGACGACCAACCCGCTCTTGAGGAGGCCTTTGCCGTGGATGCTCTCTGTGTAGTTCTTGGGGATCTCGTGCTCGGGGCCCTTATAGCGCACCGCCGCCTTGCCGGTCTCTGCATGACAGGTCGCACACAGGTTCGGGACATTCGTCGGGAAGGTGGGGGATCTCAGGTCCTTCTTCCCCATGACCCCGTGCGTGCCATGGCAGTCCGCGCACACCGGCGCGTCGGGGTTCCCCTCGCTGTGAAGGGTGCCATGTTTGCTCTCTTGATATTCCTCAACCTGCGCGACGTGGCAAACGGCGCAGTCGACCTTGTTCTTGATCGTCTCACAGGCCCGGGCGTGCGACGGGTTGACCTCCGTGTGGCATTGAGCGCAGGCTACTTTGACATGCATGGAGTTCTTGAGCTGTTCCGCATCCACGAACAGGCTCCGGCCGTCCGCCGAGGCTTTGATGTCGGGCTTCCCATGGCACATCAGACAGTCCTGGTCGGCCACCCCCTGTGCGTAGAATACCTTGCGGACCTTGTGCGGCTGATGGCAGTCTATACAGACTGGGATGCTCCCGGGGTTCTTCTCCCATAGCTCGCCCCGAATCACCTTCCGGTGCACTTGCTCGATCTCCGAATGGCACTGCTCGCAAGTGGCCACCACGTTCTGCCTTGCGATGGTCAACCGGGGGTCGGTGTGCGGGAGGATATGGTGTGAACTGTGGCAGGAAATGCAAGTGGCGCTGACGCTCAACCCTTTTTTGAAGAGGCCTTCCGCGTGGATGCTTTCAGTGTAGTTACTGAGGATCTGGTCCTGGTGAATCTTCCGTTGACGCTGGACGCTCGTCCCCTCGCTGTGGCACGAACCGCAAACGAACGGTATCCGGAGCGGCGAGACGCTCGAATGCTTATCCTTGACGGGCAAGATGTCGTGATGCCCGTGGCAACTCCAACAGCGTGGAGCCAGAGGGTCCCCTCGCGCAAGCGCCTTCCCGTGAAGGCTCTCAGAGAACTTGGCCTGCATAGCCGCGTGACAGGCGCCACATTTGACCGGCGCCACCGGGACCGCATGGGGCAGCTCGCTCTTCGCCAAATCCGCGTGGCACGTGACGCACGTCAGCTTTCCGTGGACCGACCGGGCGTACGGGCCCTGATCCACGTAAAGGGAAACCGTTTCCCCGTCACGCTCCGTCGTGAACGACGCTTCGCCATGACACATAAGGCAGTCGCTGTTCTTATTGACCGGCGTGCCCTTCGCTCCCGTTCCCTGCTGGGGTTGCTCTTGAGCAGCGAGGCAGTCGCTTCTCTCAGGGGCCGGCGCGCTCGGGGCGCTCAGCAACACCATGGCAAGCGCCGCCAGCGTCATGCGCAGGAAGCGTCTCGAAGGGCCACGAACGTCAGTTGAATGACTCGGCAAGCGGGGCAACTCCCTTTGGGTGAAGTGATAAAGTGATAACAAATCGTTGGAGAGATTGATTATCACCTGTCGTGGATTCTGTCAAAGACATTTCGGTGCCGATTTAGACCCTAAAGCCCTCAGAAGCCGCATTCACAACAGCCGGATACTGTCCTTTCCCGACCTGCCGGTACTCGTTTGACGGATGAACCCAAACTACTCGGTGCTGTCCTCAATCCCTAAATTCCCTAACCCATAGCCATTTCTTTTAATCCTGCCAGTCCTGTAAATCCTGAGCCTCTTGCAGAATTCAACAAAACCGTCACTCCCGTGACATCCGCGGTCCAGTAGACCTTGAAAAACCTGGATTCCGGCTCCCGGACTGGACACTTCCAGGACAGGCCCCGCCGGAATGACGTTGAAGGACTTTTGCAAGAGGCTCTCCTGTCAAAAAAAAGGCTTTTCTATCCTTGACCGGACAGCGCTCCACTACACCCTTTCCGCTCCGTCCTCCGTTCCATTCTCCCCATGAGCCGGGGGAACATTTCGCGGTCCGTATGGGGGAGGAACAGAGCGGCAATGTAGTGAGCCATAAAGGATGGGGTCTCGGAGAGTTCGAAGTTAGTCATCTTTCTCATTACATTGACGACGTCTTTTCGGATCCGGTTGGTCAATGCAGTCATTTTTGCACCCAGAAGCGAACCGTTCCCGATGTATGTTACTTTGTCCGGATCGATTTCAGGAAGCAGCCCTATGGTCATGGCCATTTCGATATCTACGTGGCTGCCGAATCCGCCGGCCAGCACTATTCTGTCAAGGTCCGCGATTTTGAGGCCCACCGCCTGGAGCAGGGTCTGGCACCCGCTGTATATGGCGCCTTTTGCGCGGATGAGGTTCTCGATATCGTTTTCAGTAATGACGATGTCCCTTCCAATCGGAGTCTTTTCTTTCCGGGCCAGTATGTATTCATAAACACCGTCCATTTCCCTTAGCCTGTATGATTTCAGGTCGCGGTTGAACTTGCCCCGATTGTCGATAATTCCCGCTTCGAAAAGCCTCGCCACAATATTGATCAGACCCGACCCGCATATGCCCCTGGGCCTGACGTCTCCCACTGTCAGGATCATTGGTTCCAGGGTATGCGGATCGACCGAGAAATCCTCGATTGCCCCCCGGTCAGCACGCATGCCGAATTGGACGCCCCCGCCCTCGAATGCCGGTCCGGCAGAACAGGCGGCGCAGGCAAGCCACTCCCTGTTACCGATCACAATTTCGGCGTTTGTGCCTATGTCTATGAAAAGCGAGATCTGATCGGAGAGATATATTCCCGAACCCATCACGCCGGCAACTATGTCCCCTCCTACGAAGCTGGAAATACAAGGAACGACGAGGGCGTTCGCATGGTCAACCAGATCTATCCCCAGATCGACGGCACGTACCGCAGGATAAAGAATGGCCGCTGGCACGTATGGATGCCGCCTTATGTACCTGGGGTTGACTTTCAGGAGGATCTGAGTCATGGTGGTATTGCCTGCAAACGTGATAGTAGAGACCTGCTGGCGATCGACCTGGGAGACCTCGATTACATGGTCGATTATCCTGTTTACGGTCCGGATGACGACTTCGTGCAGGGTATCGAGTCCACCAGGCTTTTCAGCGTATATGATCCTCGAGATAACGTCTTCCCCGTAGCTGATCTGGCCGTTGAAGTCTCCATGCTCGGCAAGCACTCTTCCCGTAATGAGATCGATCAGTTCTCCGTAAACGGTCGTGGTGCCGATATCGACGGCTATGGCAAAATTTCTGCCGGTGGTGTCTCCGGGCTCTATGTTGATGATATGGCTTTTCCCGCCTTCAAAAACTGGCCGGTCGAGGGTCACGGTAATTTTGAAGCCCGCTTCTCTCAATATCTCCGGAATCTTGCGAATGACCGGAAGCCGTACCACCAGCCTGTGTTCATCGTGTTCACGCCTGAGAAAACGGACAATACGTGACGTATCGGCGAGATTGTCGGTGCTCGTCGGCTCAGGCAGTTCAAGGTACCTTTTCTCAACGGGGGGTATAAAAAGACCCTTGCTCTTGAGGTCTTCCAGGTTCATCTGCTGGATTCGGGCGGTACGCCTGGGGGGGACCCTGTTCAAGACACTCGCGTCGATTTCCGATTCGACAGGGACCCGAACGGTCAGGTCACTTTTGATTATGCTCCGGCAGGCAAGCCTGTAGCCTGCATCGATATCCTCCTTGCTGAGATGCTCCGAGATACCCCCCTCTATATTTCCTTTTTCGATTATTATCCTGCACTTCCCGCAAAGCCCCTCCCCCCCGCAAGAGGCGTTCACGTGAACGCCGGCTTCCATGGCGGCGTGGAGGACATTCCCGGACTCTGGAAAGGTTATTTCTTTGCCGTGGGGTAGAAATTTGATTTTATAAGTTTTCATTTCGAGTCGTCCGCTCCTTGGATTGCTCAGCCGGTTTTACCGACATAGACGCGCGGCACGCGCCCGGAGACGGCGCAGGTCAATTCATAGGGGATCGTCCCTATTCGCTCGGCCACGTCAAGCGTCTGGACCACCCCGCCTGGCGATTCTCCCCACAGCAGGACTTCATCGCCGGCCTCGACGGGATCGCTTCCAACATTAACCATGATGTAGTCCATTGTAACCGTGCCAACGATCGGATATAGCCTGCCCCGGATCAAAACTTCCCCGTTATTTGTAAGCCTGCGGCTCAGTCCGTCCGCATAGCCAATCGGCAGCACGGCGATCCTGGTCGGCCCGGGCGTTATCCACCGCCTGCCATAGCTGATGGGATGTCCCCCGGGCATTTCCCGCAGGTGAGCGACGTATGATTTCAGGGACATGACTTGCCTGGGCACGATACTTTGGGAGGTCTCCTTTGACGGATAATGACCGTACATAAGGATTCCGGGCCGTACGGCGTCGAAATAGCTCTCCGGGAGGTCGAGAATCGCACCGCTTGCAGCCATGTGAACGATCTGCGGCCTTTTCGCAAGCTGCGGAAGCATGGCAAGCACTTCGCGAAACCTTAAGAGTTGAAGGTTCGCAAAGGTCTTGTCACTTTGGTCGGCTGTCGAAAAGTGCGTGTAAAGTCCTTCCCATATGCAGGCCCTCGATTTTACCAGCCGGTCGAACAAATCCGGGGCCCTGTGCAAAAGCAGCCCTACTCTTCCCATTCCTGAATCGAGTTTGAGATGCACCGAAGCGGGCAAGCCACGGGAATGGCCGCAGGCCTTCTCGACCCAGCCCAGGTCTTGCTCCCCAAAGATGCTCAGGGTCAAGCCCGCCTTTAAAGCCTTCGCAATATCATCGGGAAAGAGCCGGCCGAGGATAAGGATGTGCTGGGAGATGCCGCTTTCTCTTAGCTCCATCCCCTCCTCGAACCGGGCCACGGCGAACATGCCGCACCCTTCCAGGGCAAGCCGCTTGGCGACGGATACCGCGCCGTGCCCGTAAGCATCTGCCTTGATTACCGGAATAACCTCTGCGGACCCAACCTTTGCGCGAATGCATCCGATATTATAGGCAAGGTTATCCAGGTTTATTTCCGCGTAAGTCCTCAAGCTCATGAAACCATCTCTTTTCGGCATGGCTTACCGGCCAGCTTTTCCACCGCGTTCAGGTATTCCTCAGAACGGTCGAGATAAAAAGAAAGAGGTTTTGCGAATCTTTTCCCCACTATGCCGTCCAGGAGCAATTGACTGACCTCCGGCTTTCGTTTCAGCACGGATTGCGAACGCAGCAGGATTTGGCGTTCTTCGTGCGACATCCTCTGGAACAGCGTGCAAAGCACGTTTGGCGCCTGCGGCTGGTGCATCCAGAAATAAAGCAGGTCCAGGGCGTTTATTATAATGATCTTCTCGAGGTCACGGGCCTCCGAACTTAGCTTTAGCATGAAATCCCTGGGCGATTCCAGCATCTTCAAAACGTCGGCCTCGGGATACATTAGCTCCAGTTGCGCATATGCGTCGAATAACTGAGCCAGCTTGGCAGCATAGTCGCCCCTGCGCATCTCGATAAACTCATGGCGGTCCGCAAGTCCTTCGATAACCCCGCCGACGCAATCCGAAGCGGCTTTGGATATGATGGCCGCCCACCTCTGGAGCATGCCGGACACACCCACGACGCCAAAAGCGGCCATAACCCCTCCGGCCGCAAGGTTCAACAAAAAGGCCAGTGGAATCGACAGGACTGTTCGGAAAAGGAGGTTGCCCGTGGCAGCGGCCTTTGGAAGTCCACGCCACCTGTTGTGGCTATACATATAGATTCCATTGGCGATTGCCATGATTGTGTAGAGAACCACGGGATTGGTGGAAACGGTGACCCCAAAGGAGCGGTCCAGGATTAGAGTCTTGACGACATATTCGAGCAGGGGGACCGATAGACCGGTGAAAAGAAGCGAATCGCTAAGCCTTCCCCAGTTGATATAGCTGTCCCACTTGAGCCGAGGAGACCTCCTGATTCCACCCGCGCCGAAAATCGACTGCACTATATTTCGCAGACCGGTTATTCCAAACCAGATAAAGCCCCCGAACCATGCAAGCACCCACCAGTCCGTTGTCAGAAAGAAAGTGAGGAAAGCCGGGATAAAACCGGCCACGATCTTCATGGAGTCTTTGAGGATGGAGTTCAGGTAATTCCATGATATTTGCGTTTCAGGCGCCCTGGTTGCCGGAAGGACCTCGAGGCCGTTGCCGGTGTCCTCGCTGACGCCTCCCAGGGTAACAATGTTGCCCTTGGCGGCTATGCGAGTCGATAGTTCGCTGATTTCCCAGCCTTCCTCTCGCTTCTGCCCCATGCGGTGCAGCCCCGGTATATAGCCCGCAATTCCGTAGAGCAGGCGCAGGAAACCGTAAGACCCTCTTTGCGGGATATAGGTGTTGCTGAAAAAAGCGTCGATCCATACAGGAATTATCAGCCTCTGAGGACCGGTTGAGAGCCGAACCTCGCTTTGCGCTCTCGCCGGAAGCGTTTCCAACACGGCAAGCCCCATTCCGTGACGCCGCCGGGAATGGCCGGTGGAATCGCTTCCGATACTCGAACGCAACGGCCCCTTTTTATAGTATGCGTGCAGGGTCGAAATGTTTCGCAGGATTTCATGGAATTTTGAGGTCCGCTCCGGGCTGCGCCCTTCATCTTCCATGCGCACAATCATTGCGCGGATAAGTTTCTTCAGGGCTATTACATTTCCGTCGTTAATGGCCCTCTGCAATTCGTTTATTTCGAAGTAGTCATCAGTCTTTCCGGAGGAAAAATCCTTAAGATTGAAAATCTCGAGATCTCCTATCGCCCCTTTACAATCGTAGAGAAGCTCCAGCACATCTTCGGCATTGAGATTGCTCAAATTCAGCGTTATGGAGTAACTCGCCGGCAGCCCGTTCAACCGGTCAAACAGGTCGCAGGGTGTTAACTTGAGCAGATCCGGAACATCGGGACCTTCCCGAGGCACATGCGGATCGGGAATTTCGGGGTTTTGGGCAGGCCTCAGGTAGCGATCCACGAGCGCCTCCGAGTCAAGTTTGTTCATCTCGTCTACAAAAGAGGCGATCTTATTGCGTTGTTCCAGGGGACCCTGCTCGAAGCCGGGCCTGAGCTCTTCAACACGCGCGCGCATTACCGGAAGCAGGCCTTCATGTATGAATTTCGCCAGGTGAAGTATTGAGGGTTGACCCGCGCCGACGTATGAAAGAAACGCAGCCGGATCGAGGCGGTCCAGGTTCAGTCCGTAGCTTTCATTGATCTCCAGCCGGTGGCGACGGTTGAATTCCTCGAGGACTGCCAGGACATATTGGCGCTGATACGCGGAAACTTTCCTGCCTTGCTCCATAAAAGACGTCGTGCGCCGGTCGGCAAGAAAGGAAATGAAATCTTTCGCATCCGAAAAGCAGGCCGGTACATAGATAAGCTGAATGTAGGCCCCGTGAAACCTGGCCGAAACCTCTACACCGATCCGCACAGAAACGCCCGTTATCTCGGCGGCTTCCAAAAGCTCTTCGGCGGCCCTCGGAGGCACATGGTTGTAATATATTACAGTGAGGCGCCGGATACCTTTTATCCAGGCGTCCATTATAAGATGCGATGGCGATTTGCGCCCTTTGGTGTTCGAATCGTGAACGTGACCGTCAAAAGAGACCTGGTTCCATTCTTCGGGCATCTCAAGCAGATGATACCGGCGCAGAAGAGAGCGAATTGAGCTTGGCCTGCCGATGACCGCCATGCGAAAATCGTGAGCCAGTTTCAGTTGCCGGAGTTTGCCGTCGCGGGTCCGCACCATTTCTTTCATGATTTCCAAAAGGACCCGCGCCGCATTTTTCCGCATGTGCGCCTCCCCTCTGCTCATGACTTCGTCACGCAGGCAGCGCAGGGCTGTGATGCGCTCATCGGCTTTACCGGCTTCCAGAGATTCCAGCAGCCTTAAGGCGGCATAGGCCATTCGCAGCCCCGGCGAGGCCGCCAGCTCTTTTATCCCGCGCGGGTGAAGGTGCGGGTAGAGCAGGTTCTTCAGATATTGGAAGGATTCTCTACGGTCGAGTACGTCGTTTACGAGGCCCAGCAGCTCGTAGTCGCGCTTGTCGAAAAGGATTCCCGGGATTGCCTTTCCCATAACACTCTTCCGGTTTGTCTGCGTTGGATGGTATAATTAAATGAAGTTTAGCACCAAATATCGAACATGTACAAGCAAGTGGATTGATCTAATGATAACATCTGATTATCGTTCAGCCTGGACCCGGTATGGACTGAGACCAGGTTGCTATCATGCAGCGCCTAATAACTCCAGGCTCTGCCAGGTGGGGGAAAGTTTCCCCCGCACCCCCAAAGATTTCGGCCTGCACGCGCAAGCGCGTGTGGCCGAGCGCAATATCTCGACGCTCCGCGAGGCGTGGCCGCAGGCCCGTTTCGCGGAACGTTGAGATCGTGAGCCGCGTAGCGGCGAGGGGGTGCGCCCTCTCAAAAGATCGGGCGCGAACTGGGCGCTCACAAAAGATCGCACCCGGACTTGCAGCATTTAACCACGTTAGGCATGTAAGCCCGGACCTGAGCGAAGTGAGGGTCCAGCGTCGAGCATCGGTCCAATGTGTAAGCGCGAACCCGAACGAAGTGAGGGTTCGGGGGCGCAGCTCCCCACGCTTTTGAAAAAGATCACTTGATGCTTTTTGGAACGCAACTCGGTGTGAGACGACACGGGAACTGAAACGAATTTGGGCTCTCAACTTTCACCTTAAGGAGCTGACATGCGCATCGTTGAAAATATGGCCGAGATGCAGCGGCTGGCGGACACCTGGCGCGCTCAGGGGGAGCGTATAGCTTTCGTACCGACTATGGGCTTTCTCCACGAGGGCCACCTCGATCTTATGCGCACCGCCCGGAAACTTGGGACAAAGGCCGTGATCAGCATTTTTGTGAACCCGACCCAATTTGCGCCCACTGAGGACTTCGAAAGCTATCCTCGAGACCTTCAGCGAGACGTCGATCTTTCAACCTCTGTGGGAACGGACCTGGCATTCGTCCCCCGGACGGAGGAGATGTATCCGGAGGGGTTCCAGACATATGTAAATGTTACCAGGGTGACCGAAAACCTTTGCGGCAAAAGCAGGCCGGTTTTCTTTCGAGGCGTCTCAACAGTGGTGAGCAAACTGTTCCACGCCGTAAAACCCCATATTGCAGTATTTGGACAAAAGGACTTTCAGCAGCTTGTAACTATCAGGCGCATGGTAAAAGATATGAATATGGATATCGACATCGTCGGTCACCCGATCGTCAGGGAGCAGGACGGCCTTGCCATGAGCAGCCGGAACACCTACCTAAAACCCGGGGAGCGGCCTGCGGCCCTGCGGCTCAACCGTTCCTTGAGGGAAGCCCAGGAGCTTGTCAACTCGGGAGAAACAAACGCAGGGGTGATTTTGAAAGCCGTCAACACTTGCCTTACGACCGGCGGCGGCGCCACTGTCGATTATGCCAGGCTCTGCAACCCGGACACTATCGAGGACGTGGAGGTTATAAGCGGGCCGACTCTGCTCGCTCTGGCCGTCTGGGTGGGAAAGACCCGGCTCATAGATAACCGCGTTCTGGAGCCTGGGGCATGAATTCTTTTCGGGGGTTGAGTGCACTATTACTGTTTGTTTGGTAACCCACGCCCTGCTATTTTCTTATAAACCCAAAGTAGAAGGTAACCAGAAACAGCACAAAGTGAATGCAGCCTCGAAATCCCAAAAGCTCGGGAGACATGGTAAAGCCTGCAAAAGGAACCTCAATGTGGCACCAGGAGAGATACCAGTTCGCCCCCGCTGATACGAAAAAAGCGCCCGATAAAAACTTAAATACTTCCTTCCAATTGATTCTCATAACCAAAACCTGGGATTGTTTGAGAACTTGTCAATTTGAGAATTCCTTCGACTCCCGTGTGAAAAAATAGAGAAACGTCGCTGCGGCCAAGCCTATAAAAGCAGGTGAAAATGCGGCCTGGTAGCCTTCCAGTCCTGACTGTTTTTCCACCGGAACGCATTGGAGCACCCATCCCATCATGTGGATATGCGCCCCCACGCCCAGCATGGTGAAAAAGTTTATGCCCGTAAGAGCCATCCCGGCCATCTCGATAGGCATGACTCCTTTTATGTGTGCATAAACAACGTTGCCGATCCCGGCGAAAAGACCCAGCGAGAAAAAGGTGATCGCCTGAAAAATGGAGTTTTTCTGGCCCAGTGACCAGGTAAGGCACATGGTTGTTGCAACCAGTCCGGTCATGCCCAGGATTACCACGTATTTTCGGGAGCCGAGCACGCGGTCCGACAGCCACCCACCACCCGATGAACCGGCGACGTAGCCGATGATGGTCCCTGTTATGATATTTCCGGCCTGCACAGGGGAAAGCATGAAGCACTGCATCAGGTAAGGCCCGGCCCACAGACCCTGGATCGCCATCAAGGTCCCGTATCTGAAGAAAGTTCCGCACGAAATCAGCCAATAGTCACGGTTGAAAAAAAGGGTTTTAAGCTCGACAATCACGCCGGTTCTTCGGGAGGCGCCGGTAACTTCGCCGGAAAGCCCTTGATTCGGATAAGGCCTGTCCCGGACCACCACATGGAAAAAGATCGCAATGGCTGCCGTAAGCACCCCGACGGCTATAAAAGACACTCTCCAACCGACCCGATTGACCAGCAGCGCAAGGGGCGTGCTCGCGGCGATACTGCCTATGGTGCCGGCCCCGGTCAGCAGACCTGCCATAGTGGCGAATTCCCTTGGAGAAAACCATTGCGTGAAGAGCTTCATGCCTCCAATGAAGTTCGCCGCCATGCCGAAGCCAAGCAGTGTCCTGCCGATTACCGCTTGATTAAAGTCGGCTGCCAGGCCGAATATGACTGCCCCCAACGAGCCTACAAGAGTCAGGGCTGTCATTATGCGCCGTGATCCGAGCCTGTCCAGCAGAAGTGCAATGGGGATCTGGGTAAAAGCAAAAGCATAGAAGAACGACGCGCTCAGCATTCCGAGCTTCTCCGGCGCGAGCGAGAGGTCCTTTTGCAACTGCGGGGCTATGATTGCATTCGACGCCCTGTAGAACATCGACCAGAAAAAAAGGGCCGCGCAAAGTACAAAGAGAAGCAGATGGTGATAAGTAAGGCGGGTATGGGCTGAAAAAAACCGCTGGGCTTCACTTAAACGCACCGTTCGACTTGCTTGTTCGCTGATCTCTTTGTTTTCCACCCAGGCTAAATCTCTTTTAACCTTTCGACCTTGGTAGTTTTACCCATCTCGGTCAGCCACGCTTTCCAGATTGCCGTCTCTTTTTGCCGGGCTATCCTGCCGGACATCTCGGCCCTTTCCTCCTGAGAAGGCTCACCGGCAGGGTTTTTTCCCTGGAACTGACAGACAATGAACTTGTTGCCCAGTTCCAATGGCGCTTCCGGAAAGGGCTTGGAGTCCTGTAGACCAAAGATACTGTTGAGACTTGGGCCCCGAAGCATGCTCAAGTCTTTATCGGGATCATGCATCGAAAAGAATTCAGTCTGCCTGATGTTGATATTCCGGGCGCCGGCGACGTCGGCCAGGCTGCCTCTGGTTTTAGCCTGCGCCAGAATCTCCGAGGCCGTCTTCTGCGCAAGCCCCTTGGCCTGGTCTGCACGAAAATCCGTTGTGACTTTATCTTTGATATTTGCAAACGGGATCGGCTGAGGTCTTTTTATCGATTTCACCTGAGCTACTGCGAAGCCCCCTGGAAGCTCCAGCATGTCGCTCACATCGCCCTCGCCGAGTTCAAACAGCTTTGCCTTGACAGGCGCCGGGAAAACAGGCTGATCTTCCGACATCGTTATCCAAACGGGGCCGGAAACCTTCATTTTCATTTCAAGCGCCGCCTTGCCTATATCCTTTCTGGCGTAAGCAAGGTCACGCAGGTTTCGCGCCTGTTTAAAGGCTATATCCTGGGCGCTCTGAGACCTGATATCCTTTATGATTTCATCTCTCACCTGCGCGACAGGAACTGTCCTCGATTCGGTTTTTTGCTCCGACTTTATTATTTCGAACCCATGTGGAGTTCGCACAAGTTCGCTTATCTCGCCCGGCTCCATGGCAAAAGCAGCGGCCGAAAAGTCCTTATCCATCTGCTTGGAAGTGAAAAAACCCAGCTCCCCGCCCTTCTTTGCAGTAGCTTCGTCCTGGGAGTACTTCCTGGCCAGTCCGGCAAAGTCTTTCCCTTGCCTTGCCTCATCGAGGATTTTCTGGGCCCGCGCCCGGATATTGTCCACTTCGGCCGGAGGCGCGTCGGGCTTTACGCGCAACAGAATATGCTGTGCGCGCACCTGTTTTTCAAGCTGAAATCGGGCTGCATTGTCCTCGTAGTAGCGGTTTATTTCATTCTCGCTCGGGTGTATCTCTTTCTCCAGGTCTTCCAAGTTCAGCGCTACGTAGGCAATTTCACGCCTTTCGGGTTCCATGTACCGCTTCTGGTTATCGTTGTAAAAGCTCTGGAGGGCCGGCTCCGTCACGCTGACATTATTTTCGAATGGCCCGGGGTCCAAGACCACGTATGCGACCTTTATTTGATCGCGGTTCAAATGGTAGTCGGTCAGGATTTCATCTTCACTGACAACCGCGCGGCCCCTTATGAAAGCCAGGACTTTATTGCTGGTAATATCTTCGGACATCTGCTGCTCGAAGATTTCGGGGCTCATGCGCATCTGCCGCAGCACATATTCGTAGCGTTTTGCGTCGAACTTTCCCTCGGTCTGAAAGGCCGGGATCTCGAGAATCTTGAGCCGGACCTCGTCGTTTGTGGCCGTAAGACCGAGATCTTTGGCGCCTCGAAGAATCAGATAGTGCTGAATCAGCCTCTGCAGCGCCTGCTCTTTGAGATTCAGAGCCCGCATGAGTTCGTCGGGCACCTTCCCCCCAAACTGCTTGCGGAATTCCTCGACCGTATTGTTGTAGGCCGTGGTGTACTCGGAGGTGCTTATAAAATGATCTCCCACACGGGCAATGTCGTATTCATGGCGGGTCTGGTAAAGGTATCCGCCCCAGCCCACGAACACTATTATGACCAACCAGAGAAGAACTTTTACACCCCATGATTTGGAGTGTTTTCTCACAAAATCGAGCATTGGCTAACGTTTCCTTTCAGCGATCAAAGCGGTTGAGTGTTGCGGCGGACCAGTAGAATGTAAAGAATAGCGCCAAGACATGGCAGCGTGGAAACTACCGCAAACCAGATAACTTTGGACTTTGTGCTGGAAAAGCGCCGCCCAGGCAAATCCACAATAGCCCACATTGTCGGAATTACGGGAATGATTACTATAACCATAAGTATCAACAATTTCAATGGATTAAAGGCCATCCACCAACTCTCTTTCTGTCTTGTTGAGGCCGGACTCCGTGCCGTTTGACTGTCAGGCCGGGATATACTACGATGTTAACTTTAAAATCGCAATACCGGCGCTTATCCATTTTGGTGAAACACAAGGCAGGTGGCCAGTGCCCAAGCTATTCATTTCGGAACTGAAACCGAACCTGGAAATCGCTTCCCTGTTTGTCGCCTCGGAAAAACAGTTGAGAACCGCCCGCAACGGAACGGTTTACCTCGATTTGAAGCTGTTGGATAAAACGGGTGATATTAGCGGCAAGATGTGGGAAAAAGCCGTTGAGGCCTCGGAGGGTTTTCAGTCGGGGGACATCGTCTACCTGCGGGCGAGGACCGAGCTCTACAAGGACCGGATGCAGCTCAGCATTTCCGAAATCATGCCGGTCCCGGCCGGGGCGTACGATCCGGCCGATTTTCTCCCGGTGTGCCCTTTCGACCGGGACGAGCTTTTCGCACGATTGGGCAAGCTTTTGTCCGGAATGACCGACGGTTTCGCTCGCCGCCTGTGTGAAGCGATTTTGGCCGACCCTGAACTCATGACCCGCTTTAAACTCGCTCCGGCTGCAAAGTCAATGCACCACGCCTATATCGGCGGGCTTCTGGAACACACCCTTTCGGTTATTACGCTCGTATACAGAATCTGCAATCATTACCCGGACCTTGACCGCGATCTGCTTATAGCGGGCGCTTTTTTGCACGACATTGGGAAAATCTCCGAATTCGTATATGATACGCATATCGACTATTCGGACGCAGGACGCCTGGTGGGGCATATGGTCCTGGGGACCCAGATCGTCGAGGACAAGATTCGAACAATCGAGGGCTTTCCCATAGAGACCTCGCTCCTGCTGAAGCACCTCATCCTGAGCCATCACGGGGAGGCCCAGTTCGGGGCGGTAAGGCTGCCGGCGAGCAAAGAAGCCTTTGCACTGCATCTGGCTGACGATCTCGATGCAAAGATGAACGCCATCAACCGGATACTGGCTAATTCAGCTGCAGGCGACGCTACGTGGACCGGATTCGAGACCATTTTTGGCAGGCATTTTTTCAGGGGTTTTCCGAAACAAAACGATGGCGCCGCCGGAGATGAGATATCGGAAACCGGGGAAATCCCAGGGCCGGCGTAGACGCCGCAAAACTAAGGATGACGGTCACGGTCCCGCTGAATTGTAAAGAACTCAAGGCCTGCCGATTGCTCAGGAACGAGAGATTAAAGTGGCGTTAACCGATATTCACGGCCAGCAAAGGGCCATTAGGTTTTTGAGGCAGGTTGTCAAAAAGCAGGCCGTTCCGCACGCCTTTCTTTTTTCCGGAATGGCGGGCGTGGGCAAGTTTGCTGCGGCCATGGAGTTGGCCAAAGCTCTGAATTGCCTCGATCCGAAGGATTATGATTCATGCGCCTGCTGCGGTTCGTGCCATAAGCTGCAACAGGGACTGCATCCCGATCTGATCCACATCACAAACGAGGGTGTTTTCATCAAACTGGAACAGATTCGCGAACTGATGAAGCGTTTCCGCTTCAGGCCGTTTGAAGGAAAATTCCGCGTTGTTATAATTCAAGACGCGCAAAAGATGATGGAGCCGGCGGCAAACGCCATGCTGAAGATACTCGAGGAGCCTCCGGAGGCAAACATCTTCATCCTGCTTGCCACCGAATCGCAGATGCTCTTGCCGACCATAGTCTCCAGGTGCTGCCAGGTGCGTTTTCAGCCCCTTGAAGACGAGATCGTGGCCCAATGGCTGACGCGCGAAGGCGGGCTTTCACCGGACCATGCGTACGATATTGCCCGTCTGGCTGCGGGAAGCATCGAGAAAGCACGATGGTTTTCCGAAGAAGACCGGATGGCGGGTTGGAAAAAAGTTGTCGGGAAGCTGGAAAATCTCGACGGAATTTCTATCCTCGATTTTTTCCCGATGGTGTCCGATTGGGCGAAAAACCGCGAAACCGCCGAGCAGGACCTTGAGTTCATAAAACTGTGGGTCCGAGACCTTATTCTGTTTCGGCTCGCCGGGGCGCAAAGTCTCCGGCAGGGTCAGGCGGCGCCGAACTCGGCAGGCGGCCCCGCCGTCTCACTTACATTCGAATTGAACGGCAGGACGAAAGAGGCGGCAAGGTCGGTTGCGCCGGAGCGTCTTTTCTTTTTATATCACAATGTTGAACAGGCGATGCAGGGTCTCAAAGTGAACGCGAATCTGCAAATGACGCTTGAAAGCGTTTGCCTGGCCATAAAGGACTCTCTCTATGGAAAAGGTGGTTGGCATTCGTTTCCGAAAAGGAGGCAAGATTTACCATTTTGATCCCGGCGAACACCCTCTGAGGAAAGACGAATATGTCATAGTACACACCGAACAGGGGACCGGGCTTGGGCAGGTAGTCGAGCCGCCTTGCCCGAAGAACCCCCGAATCCATCCCCAGGATATAAAGAAGATCGAACGGATGGCGACGGAAGATGAAATCCGCCAGCTTTTCAGTAACATGGAAATCGAGGCGGACGCGAAGGGTTTTTGCCTGGAGAAAATTGCCGCCCACCAGCTTCAGATGAACCTGGTGGACGTGGAATACTTCTTCGACGGCAGCAAAATCATATTCTACTTTACTGCTGACGGCCGGGTGGATTTTAGAGAGCTTCTCAAAGACCTGGTCAGACGGCTGCGGACCCGTGTCGAACTGCGGCAGATCGGAATTCGCAACCAGGCAAAGATGGTGGGCGGCCTGGGGAGCTGTGGGAGGCCGTTGTGCTGTACGACATTTTTGAAGAACTTTCATGCCGTCTCCATTAAGATGGCCAAGGAACAAAACCTGAGCCTCAACCCTGTAAAGATATCCGGCGCATGCGGCCGGCTCATGTGCTGCCTCCAGTTCGAGCACGAAACCTACAAGGAACTCAAGAAAGATATGCCCAAAGTGGGCAAGAAGGTCGAACTGCCCGAAGGCAAAGGCAAAGTCGTACGGCAGAACGTTATGGCCAGGTCCTATACGGTTCAGCTTGAAGACGGGAAGGAAATAGACATCGATCTGGATAAGGGCTGCTGTTGCCGGGGCGAGTGTAAGTGCGCGGGTCCCAAGTAGTTTCCGATACGGAAAGGGTCCTTTTCCGCCCTGGGCGCTGGGAGCGCCGCGCCTTCCGGCTAAAGCCCATTGCCGCCAACTTTAGCGGATGTGTCGGGACGAACACTTCGTGCCCTTCGTTCCTCCTTTGTGTTCTGGTTGACCGAGGCTTTCTTTATCACGAAGAGGGAGCGCAGCGGGGTGAAACTGCTTGCTTTAATGTTTGGCGGCTGTAACGCGCTATCCGGCGCTTGCATCTCCACGCTCAGCGAGGTACCAGGGGCAGCCTCGACAGAACCTTCGTACTCTTCGTGTCCTTCGTGGTGAGAAAATCATTTTAAGCCGGCAACCACGAAGAGCACGAAGAAGGAACGAGGAAAGGATGCGGCAGACGAATGTTCTGCCTGCCAACTCTTAAGTTGACGGCTATGGCCTAAAGGCGGTGAGCGGAATGACCAAATTAAGCCTCCTTTCCGAATCGGGAACCGTTTTTTAAAGGGGGGAAGATAGTGTACTGTCCGGTTAGGTTCTTGGGTATTGCGGTGGCCGGGGGCAAAGAGCGGGGGAATATCCCTACGCACCCGAAGATTTCGGCCTGCACGCGCAAGCGCGTGCGGCCGAGCGCAATATCTAGACAGCCTCCCCGCCCAGCCGCGAGGCGCGGCCGCAGGCCCGTCTCACGGCTGGGTGAGTGGGGCTGTCGAGATCGTGAGCCGCAAGGCGGCGAAGGGGGTGCGCCCTCACAAAGAATCGGGCGCGAACTCTAAGCGTTTAACGTCGGTCGCGAGTGTCAGCGCAAACCCGAACGAAGTGAGGGTTCGGGGGCACAGCTCCCCGCGCGTTTAGAAATCTTCTAAAACGAACACCACGCACAAAAAGAGGACAAATGGATCGATTCTATATAACCACCCCGATTTATTACGTTAATGCCGAACCTCACATAGGCCATGCCTACACGACAATTGTCGCAGACGTAATGAACCGCTTCTACGAACTGCTGGGATATAAGACCTTCTTCCTCACCGGTACCGACGAGCACGGGGACAAAATCGTCCAGGCTGCACAGGCTGCCGGAATCGAGCCCAAGGCTTACGCCGATAGGATAAGCGCGCTTTTCCGGCAAATCTGGCCCAAGCTCAGTATCCAAAACGACAAGTTCATCCGGACCACCGACGTCGAACATGTCAGGGTGGTCCAGTACGTGTTGCAGAAAGTCTACGACGCCGGTGAAATCTACTTTGACACCTACAAGGGCCTTTACTGCGTCGGGTGCGAGAGGTTCTACACCGAACGGGAACTGGTTGACGGAAAGTGCCCGGACCACGACACGCCTCCCGTCGAGCGGGAGGAGGCGAATTATTTTTTCCGGATGAGCAGATATCAGGACGCCCTTATCGCACACATAGAATCCAATCCGGACTTCATTCGTCCCGAAAGGTACCGAAACGAAGTACTGGCGTTTCTAAGGGAGCCCCTCGAGGACCTGTGCATCTCCCGGCCGGTTTCGCGCCTCAACTGGGGCATACCGCTTCCGTTCGACGACGACTATGTGACTTATGTCTGGTTCGACGCTCTGCTAAACTATGTTTCCGCAATAGAATATCCCGGCGGCGAGCTTTACAAAGAATTCTGGCCCGTTGCTCAGCACCTTATAGCCAAAGACATCCTGAAGCCCCACGGAATCTACTGGCCCACGATGCTCATGGCCGCAACCATTCCCTTATATCAACACCTGAACGTCCACGGGTACTGGAATGCGGACGAAGGCAAGATGAGCAAGAGCCACGGCACGGTTGTCCGGCCCCTTGACCTTGTGCCCGTTTATGGACTCGATGCCTTTCGGTACTTTCTATTGCGGGAGATGGTTTTCGGGCTCGATGCGAACTTCAGCGAGGAGGCGCTGGTTCAGCGCATAAACGCCGACCTGGCAAACGACCTGGGAAACCTTTTCAGCCGCACGCTTGCAATGACTGCGCGCTATTTCGACGAAAAAGCCCCCCCTTTCGGGTCGCAGCCGGACACGATGGACCGAGAACTTCGCAATAAGGTTGAGCATGCGATCGGGCAATTCCGCCACGAAATCCCCAGGCTCGGCTTTCATAAGGCGCTTGTAGCCATTTGGGAGTGCATAAACGCGGCCAATAAATACATCGACTCCGCCGCCCCCTGGAACCTGGCTAAAGATGCGGGCCTGCTGCCCCGGCTTCAGACTGTAATGAGAACTCTTCTGGAGGTAAACAAAGCCGTTGCCGTGCTGATTTCTCCTTTTATGCCTTCGACCTCGGAAAAGATGCTCGAGCGGCTTGGAATCGTGAAAAAAACATCGGACTTGAGGCTTGCCGAAGATACTTCCTGGGGCGGACTGCAAGAAGGCGCAAGGGTCCTCAAAGGAGAATCGCTCTTTCCACGGATCGAAACGGCGGGCAAAAAACACGAAAAACCCGCTAAACAAAGTGCGGGGAAACCAGCTGTAAGCCACGAATCTGAAGAGAATGAAAAGACCGAAGCCGCCTCCGGGGCGGCGGACGCCGGCGGCCCAATCGATATAGACCTCTTCCGGCAGGTTGACCTTCGGGTCGGCCTTATCAGGCAGGCGGAAAAGGTCCCCAAGTCCGACAAACTGGTAAAGCTTATCGTAGATATTGGGGAAGAACGGCAGATCGTGGCCGGCATCGCCAAAACTCATTCACCCGAAGAACTTGTCGGAAAGCAGGTGGTGCTGGTGGCAAATCTCAAGCCAGCAAAGCTCATGGGAATCGAATCCCACGGAATGATCCTCGCCGTACGCGACGGGCTGGACCTCAAACTTGTAGTTCCCGAAGCCGAGGTGGCGCCGGGCGGCAAGATTTCGTGAAGGGCGGAAGCGGGAAGCGGGGAGCAGGGAGCAGGAAGCGGGAAGCGTGAATAGTGAACAGAAAAAGCAAAAGGAAGTAATTCCTTCTGGTTCTAGTGTCCTGAGTTAGAGATCCACTACATAAGTCCCGAGTGCTTAGGCCGTCATTCCGGCGCATCCTCACAAAAGATCGGACGCGAACTTGAAGCATTTAACATGAGTCGAGGTGTTCAACGCGAACCCGAACGTAGTGAGGGTTCAGGCCGGAATCCAGTATTTTAAATAAATTTCAGTCACTTCCGGACCCCGGCGAACCCTGCCCCGGAAGTGTCCGTCACCCCGGAAGTGTCCAGTCCGGGGCCGGGGGCCGGGGTGAAGTAGGCGCCAGCTCAATTCACAGGGTCGAATTATGTTATGAACTTTAGACTCAGGGCAGAAGCGGGGAGCAGGAAGCGGGAAGCAGGAAGGGTGAAAGGTGAGGTGTGAAATTTTCACTATTCACTGCTACCAGATTCGGGCTGTACGAATCGCCATAGAGGAATCAAAAAAATGAAAGACAGTGCCAGGTATGTCAAAATCGTCGAGTGGTCAGAGGAAGATCATTGCTATGTTGGTAGCGCTCCAGGATTGATATACGGCGGGACCCACGTCAGCGACGAAAAAGCGGTCTTTGAAGAACTTTGCCAAGTTGTCGAAGAGGCCGTTGAGCTTTATCGCAAAGATGGCAAACCGCTTCCGCCGGCAACATCAGGCCGTGATTTCGCAAATAAGTTGCAACAGGTTGCCTGACCTGTAGCCGGCTAAGTAGGGGCGGGGTTAATCCCCGCCCGATCTTCAACGCAACTTGGTATGCGAAGTGAAGGACCTTTGATCCGGCGGCAAGATTTCGTGAAGGGCCGCAGTATTTACGGTGCGCTGGGAATTCTGCAAATTTCGAAAAACTCAAAAGCGCGGGGGAACGTTTTCTCACTTTAAAGATGCCCCGCACCCCCGCAGGATTTCGGAATCACGCGCATGCGCGTGAGTGCCGACCGCTCGGCGCGAGCGGATGTTATGCCGGTTTGCGTTCAAGATTGAATTAATCGAAAAGAGCGGGGAAGTGACTTCCCCGCACCCCGCAAGATTTGGCCGCGCGCGCAGACGCGCGCGGCCAAGCGCTCGGCGCCGGCGGTGGGCCAAGCCAATTACCCAATTGATCGCTTTTGCTTCCTGCTCCGAGTTTACCCCGACCCTGGAGGGGCTTCTCGCTTAGAAAAGTTTTGGATTTTGAATTTTGAGTTACTAAAAACTAACAACCAGTAACTAAAAACTCTTCAGCCTCCGCGTCTCCGCGTCTCCGCGTGAAACAAGGCATTCTCTCTTTCCGTCCCCCGTCCCCCGTCCTCCGTCCTCCGTCTTCCGTCCTCTGTGCCCTCTGTGTCTCTGTGGTGGATTTGACTCTTATTCTTATTTTTGTACGTTTGCCACTCATCGGCCGGCTTGACTTATGACCCGTTTAAGGACTATATAAGGACTATATTTGGTCATATCTTGAAGGAGGTGGACCATGAAACTGTCCAGGCAAATTAAACCGATCAGCTATCTCAAGGCGCATGCCGCAGAGATCGTGCGCAGCCTGGGGGAACAGGGGGAACCCTTGATCATCACCCAGAACGGCCAAGCCAAGGTGGTCATACAGGACATCGAAAGCTACGAGCAAACGCAGGAGACCATGGCGCTGCTGAAAATTCTAGCCCTCGGCGCCGGCCAGGTCGAAGAAGGCAAGGTTCAGCGCGCTGCCGATGTCATTAAAGGGCTTCGCGAGCGCAAGAAGGCCCGCTGATGTCATTCCAGGTGTTCCTGACCGGCGACGCGGCCCGCGACCTGGAAGATTTGTACGATTACATCGAACTGCATGATGTGCCGGGCAAAGCGGACCACGTCCTCGAACGGTTTGAAAAGGGCTTCACCAGCCTGTCCGAAAATCCTCAGCGCGGAGCGTACCCGAAGGAATTGCTGGCCATAGGCCTCCGGGAGTACCGTGAGATTCTCGGCAAACCCTATCGCATCATTTACCGGGTCATGGCCGAGAACGTCTACGTTCTAGTGATCGGCGACGGTCAACGGGATATGCAGGCGCTGCTGCAGCGACGCCTGCTGATGGCATAACTCCTGCCTGCCGTTTCTCTTCCGCCCCGATTTTCCCGATCGCGCGGTTCCAGACCTCGCTCGCGGAAAACAGGAAGCAGGAAGGGCAAAGGACGAAATCTTCACTATGCACTATTCACTATTAACTGCCTCTAATGGCCTTCTAAGCACGAAAAACGCCTATTTCTGAAAAACTAACCTTTAATTAGCGAGATGTTACCTTGGCCTGACCTAATGCTAGTAACTTAACGTTTTATTCCGTTAATTCAGTAACCTACCTATAATTCTCATCGACACAACATTTCTCATTTTCTGCCGTAAGTACCTCTTATAACTTCATTCGTGCCGCTTTTTTTGCTTGACAAAATGTACGTATTATGTAATGTAATACTGACTGAATACTGATTAATATTCATTATCTCTTTCAGGAGGGTGACTGCCATGAAAAAAGAGGACCTCAAGGAAGTCCTTCTTCAAGTGCTTGAACTTCAGCTTGACTATCAGTTGCGTGCTATCCGCCAACTGCGGGGACATCCTGATGCAGAGCCTGCCCCCGTACACCGGCGGGGAACAAGGCGTCAGTCGCTGGTTGACCTGTCCGTTCAAATACTGACTGAAAAACGCAAACCCCTGCATGTCAACAAACTCGTTCAATTACTCCAGCAGCGCTACGGACGTCTTACCGACCGGGACGCCCTTTCCAGTGCTTTGGCGAAAAAAGCCCGCCAGGGGGTCTTGGTCCGCCAGAGCGCTCCAGCCACCTTTGCTCTCATCGATTCCAAGGAGGATAACCATGCCACGACCTGATCTGGGAATGCTTGCACAATGGCTCGACCCCATCGTTGTGGCGATGCTTGAAAACCGGCGGCGCCTGAAAAACGAGTGGCATCGCCATCGCAAGTTGGCAACTCTGGAAACTCTGTGGCTAATGTTGGCCGTCTCATTGGATACCCATCGATTTAGCCTCTACGAGATCCTCAGTTTGGCTACGGCAGATCTTGGCATCCAATGGACCATTTCCGTGCCGGCATTTTGCAAGGCTCGTGCGCGTTTTTCCCCTGGACGCTCTATCCTGGCTGCATGGCACACTGGTATCGCGGCTGCAAAGAGCCTGTAAAGAAGGGCGCACCCGTTGGAACGGATTGCGGTTGCTTGCCGCCGACAAGACAACTCTGGCATTGCCCGAATCTCGATCTCTTTGGAAGGGCTTCGGCGCACACAAGGGGTCTCAGGGACTGGGGCCGGTTGCCGTCGAGCTTTGCTGCCTGTTTGACGTCGTCAGCCGTGCGCCCCTGCGCTTTGTCTATGGCAGGGTATGCACCTCGGAACACAAGCTTATCCTAAAGCTTATAGAGCACCTAAAAAAAGGCGACCTGCTTCTATTGGACTCAGGTTTCTACTACTGCGCCACTTTTTTTAAAATCCTGCTCAGGCATGCCCACTTCATCATTCCTACCAGGGAAGACATGCGTCCCAGGGTGCAGCGAAAATTAGCACAGGGTGACTATTTGTGCGAAATTAAGGATTCCCACAAGAAAGCAACCCTCAATGTCAGGGTAGTTTTCGTTTATAGAAACGGTTTCCGGCGACGACGGCTAGTCACCTCTCTGCTGGACCCCAATTTGTTTCCGGCAACAGAGCTGGCCCGTCTCTATCATATGCGCTGGGACATCGAGACCTTCTATCGCGATTTTAAACAAACCCTGCGTGCCACCTCGTGGCATTGCCACGCTCCGAGTTCGTTTCACCAGGAGATCATGGTGCACATGATTGCCCTGTGTCTAATCCGCATCGCCATGTTCGAAGCCGGCCGCCTTAAAAACCTGTCTGTGGCTCAATTGAGCTTCGCACGTGCCCTAACCCAGACACGCTTATTCCTCAAGCTCTTAATGTCCGCTGGTGATGTGGGCCTATGGCCTTCCATCTGGGAGGAATTTGTGCGATGCTGTGCACGACATAGGGTGCATTCTAAACTAGGCCGCCAATTTCCAAGAGACCGGCAGCAATATCGAACAAAGAGTCGAGGGCTGGAAAAGCGACGCCGGGGGCGAAAGCCTAAATTCAAAACAGCATCGCCGCTGCCACTCCAGCCGGAAACCCGTAAGGATTTGAAAGGACAAGTATTTCTCTTAAGTTAATAGCATTAGGCCTGACCCTGTAGCGCTTAAGGGAAGAACAATAAATCTTGTCCGTTATACTCAGTCACGGAGTGAACGCTACGAGGAAGTGTAAGCCGTCAGTATGCTATAAAGAGGGCCACCAGCAAAAGACCAGCCTCTATGCGACTTCTCCAAAGCACTGGGTGTACAGGGTTGCTTTTTCCCAATGGCAACTAAGATTGTGGCCATAACAGGCATGTCCGGGGCTTTTCTGCTGAATATTATAAATTTCGATAGCTCTGAACTCCATAACTTGAAATAACTCGGATTATCATCTCCTTTCCATTCATTAGCGCTTAGCAACAGTGATATGCTACGATAACATTACTATTTTGTTGATGAAAACGTGCTTTTTTGTTGCATGTGAGATAGCATTTGTTATATTTAGACAGAATCATGGTATAAAATCAGGACTATACGGAGGAAGCTAGTGAGATCTGCTCGCGATTCAAAACAATTTTCTTCTTCGGTCAAGAGCATCCGCAGGAAATTGCGGCTCAGCCAGCAAGAGCTTGCCAATAGATTAGGTGTAAGTTTTGCCACAGTCAACCGTTGGGAGAACAATAAAACCAATCCATCTAAACTCGGACGTGCGCAGTTCGAAGACTTTTGCCGAAAGATAGACCAAGGGCAATCTCGATCGCGCAACGTCCCAGCTGGCTACTTGAAGCGATAGAGATTTGATCGCTTGGTGGGGCGGAAACCCATTTTAGACTCTTGGTCCATGCTTCTTTGGGCTGTAAGAACCTACTCGAACATAGTTTTGTAAATGAGGATACCGTAAGGATGATAAGCGTCACTGATATTAGGCAGGCACATTTCGAATCGATCAGCGTCGATTCATTTTGGAGCGCTGGAGATGAGAGAGAGTTGAAAATGCACCGGATTCATGCTTATCCTGCCAAATTCCCTGCGTTTATCACCACAAAGGCTCTTGACTTCGCAAAGCATCATGGAATAGGAACTGAATGCATTGCGGATATTTTTTGTGGCTGTGGAACTGTTGCTTTCGAGGCAAAGCGCAATAGTATTAATTTCTGGGGATGTGATATCAGTCCGGTAGCCACAATGATAGCTAAAACAAAAAGCCGTAAGTATACATCCACCAAACTTACCACTTACTATGCAAAGATCCTAGATGCCTACGATGAGCTAGAAGAATCTGATGGGTACTCAACCGCTAATGATCGTATTAAATACTGGTATAGCCAGACGCAATTTGAGAAATTAGCTAGGCTCAAGAAAGCAATAGAAGGCACTGTCCCTCTGGAGAGCAGTTATCGTTTGTTCTTCACATGTGCATTTTCTAATATTCTTAAAACAACCTCCCGTTGGCTCACAAAGTCAATAAAGCCTCAGATTGACCCAAATAAAAAGCCCATTGAGCCTCTTGATGCTTTTCGCCTACAATATGACTTCATGGTATCAGCTAATGAGGAAATTGACTTCACTGGGTCGTCACGTATAACTATAGTAACAGCAAATCTATTAAGTCCCTTTTTGCGGCCCCCTAAGGTGGACATGATTATATCCAGCCCACCCTATGTTACTTCATACGAATACGCCGATCTTCATCAGTTATCTTCGCTGTGGCTTGGATACACGAACAATTATCGTGACCTTAGAGTTGGTTCAATAGGAAGTTTATATCACACATATAATTTCGATAGGGAGTTAAAGAGGCTAAACGATACCGGTACGAGTGTGGTATTTAGGCTATTTGTTAAGGATAAATCCATAGCGCGGTCAGTAGCCAAGTATTTCTTAGATATGCAAGGAGTTGTCAAAGTTTGTCAGAATATGCTGTCGGACGATGGAATGGTTCTTTTCATTATCGGTAACACTGAATATAAAGGTGTTCGAATAGACAATGTTCGTCATCTTTCAGAATCACTCCTAAACAATGGCTTTCATAATGTTCTTGTAACAAAGCGAAAAGTAACTGGTAAAATTCTCACCCCCTATCGTGATGAGCTCGGTCGATTTACAACTGATGACAATAGTCGCAAAGTGTATGGAGAAGAGTTTATTGTTATCGGGAGAAAAAAATGAATAGTCTAAAAGCACTAAAGATTAGGCCTTACGCCCGATTACTCACCATGTTGGGCGAGCAGCTTATCAAAAATGAGCGGATAGCTCTCATAGAACTAATCAAGAATGCTTATGACGCTGATGCTGGCTGGGTAAGGATCTCCTTTAACAATTTTGGAGACAGTTTTGAGATAACACCGGAATCCGAAATCATCGTTGAAGACGACGGGCACGGAATGACGGCCGATGTCATTGAAAAACACTGGCTAAACCCTGCCACTCCTGAAAAGAAACGCCGGAAACAAACCCACCCGACTACTCTCAAAGGAAGAGTCATTCAAGGAGATAAAGGAATAGGGCGGTTCGCAATTTTGAAGCTAGGGAGGGTAATTGAAGTCGTCAGTAGGGCTGAAAGTGAAAATGTTGAGCATGTGGTTAATTACAATTTTTCAAAGTATGATGACGATTTCTTGAGTGAAGAGGGTGTGGACAAGGAACTTTACATTGACGATCTTACAATCTCCCTTACCTCCCGCCAACCCGAAATAATATTGAGTCGCCCAATAACTCTCGGGGTGCAACGGCTTATACGTAATCCCAAAGGAACGCGTATCACAATAACGGATCTCAAGGGGAGTTGGTCGAAGCAGAAAGTGGACATGGTATATCGAGACGTTTCACGACTCGAATCTATTTTTTCTTCCGGAACGAATCTCGCTTGTGAAACCAATGATAAGATCCATCAAACCGACAAAGGAAGCTTTGACGTTTGGATATACAAAGATGGCGAACTGCAACTATATCATGAACGCTACATCGAACAACTTCATAGACTTCTAAATGAGCGTTCTGTATTTCGCGTTGAGAACGGCATTTATGATGAGAGTATGTGCGAATTCAGATTTTCACTTAATGGAGTTCCAAAAGTTCTGAAGCTCACAGATCCTGAAGTTACTGGACTCTGGGCATTTAAAACTTATTTCAAGAAGAAAAACGGAGAAAACGTTCTCGACACCCGAAAGACAGAATGCGGCTCCTTCCGCTTTGGTTTTTTCTTTTTCGATTTCAGTCCAAAGGCTCCGCCAAAATACCAGCTTGACAAGGAAGACAAAACAATCATCAGAGATCACAGAATTTACCTGTATCGCGATGGGATTCGAGTTTACCCGTACGGCGAACCCGATGATGACTGGTTGCGCATTGATATGGATAGGGGGACTGTCAGTGCTGCCTACTTCTTGAGCAATGAGCAAGTTGTTGGATATGCAAGCATAACGCAAGAAAACAATCCTAAACTGAAAGATAAGACCAACCGCGAAGGCTTGATTGAAGAAGGAAACGCAACGACCGACTTGATAGCTTTGTTACGTCTGTTTTTAGCATACATTAGACATAAGCCGTATGCCCGATACAGAGAACAGTTAAAGGATCGATCTGTACATGATATTTTCCGAACTGAGCAGGTCCAAAGTGAGTTCAATGAGTTAAAAAAGGCAGTGGAAGATAAACCTACTCTCTTCGCATTAGTTTGTAGAGCCGAGAAAGCGTATACTACTGAGCGTAAATATCTTGTTCAACGTGCGGAGACTACCGAGGATCTCGCAGGGGTCGGACTTTCTGTTGAAACAGCATCCCATGACATTATGGCAATCATGGGGAAGGCCATGGACTCAATAGACGGTCTCATTAAACATACGTTGCACGGTGACGAGATCGACACAGGAGAACTACAAAAGGAGTTGCAGTCGTTACGAGGAATGATGTCATTTGTTGAGGCACAGCTCAAAGATATTCAGCTTCTATTTAAATCATCTAAGCAGAGACGGAGAATCATAAAAGTTAAAGATGTTCTTGACAAAGTAGAGAGAATATATAGACGACTTCTGAACAGGGAGCAAATACAGCTCACAATTAGTGAGATAGGCCCCCCTGTTGTCGCAAAGACAACTGATGCTGTGTTGCTACAATTATTTCTCAATCTTTTTGATAATGCAGTCTATTGGCTGCAACAGGTTTCAATACAGAAAAAGGAAATAAAGATAAACATGGATGGTAAAAAGGCGCAACTCACTTTTTCGGATAATGGCCCAGGCGTGAGCAAGGATGATGCCCCCTACATTTTTGAACCATTCTATTCAGGGAAAGGTGAGGAAGGGCGAGGCCTGGGGCTATATATCGCCAGGCAATTGCTTGAAAGAAACGATTATGCTATTGAATTAGCTGAACTGAAAAGCGATAGGATTCTTCCAGGAGCAAATTTCGTAGTGAGTTTTGTTTCGGAGGACAAATGACAATGTGCGAAGCTGATTTATTTACCGGAATTGCTATAGTCATTGACGATGAAGCCGAACGGCCCGAAACCCGCATCGCTAATTTGATTGGGCAAATTGAAGATAAAAAAATGCCTTGCATCAAATACACAGTTTTGCCAGACAAGGATACACTGCTAAACTTTAGGGGCGTCTCACTCCTTCTTTTGGATTGGAAATTGCGCACGCAAGAACTATCCGATGCCGAGGTTGAAGCCGGGGTCAAAATCCCCTCAGAACTGGAAGATCTGAATACGAAATTCAATATAGAGTTTCTCGAACTTGTCAAGAGCACATTTTTCGCCCCAGTCTTCATATTCACTGATGGAGATACGAATTGGATAGTAGAGAAGCTAAAAGAATGTGGTCTATTCGAAGATGGTAAACCAAATTTCATTCTAGTTAAAAAGAAAGATGAACTTTTGGATGGTAAGCTGTTTGTCGAAATTAAATCATGGGTCAGGGTGACGCTACCAATTTATGTTATGAAAGAATGGGAAAAAGAATACGAAAAAGCAAAAAACAGCCTATTCCAAGACTTTTATCAGCTAAGTCACTCTTGGCCAAAAATCCTTTGGGATACCTTTATGGCTGACGACGTAAATGTGTCAATGGAACTAGGCGAGTTAATTACCAAGAATCTTTATACTAGAATGGCCCCATTTTCTTTTGATCCTGAAATCTTCAAGCCAGAAATGGACCAAAATGAAGCTGAGGTGCGATCAGTTCTTGAAGGCGAAAGATTTATAAAACAAAACCGATTGCATAGTGACTCTATCAATGCAGGTGATGTATTCAAAGATGGACGCAAGATATACATCAATATCCGACCTGATTGTGATTGCATTCCCAAAAGGTGTACGACCGGTCAAGATCCTGATCGCATAGACCTATATCTGCTCAGAGGAAACAAGTTGGCCAAAATTGCTGAAGGCAAACTTTATAGCAAAAAGTATGGGAACTTTAGTGAACTAGATTCTCAGTCCATTATCTTCAGCATGCTTGAGGGCCATACATACGATTTCCGATTCAAAGATTTGATCATCAAACCTTGGTCAGAGATGAGAAGCAAACGTATTGGTCGCCTACTTCCACCTTATATAACGCGTATTCAACAGCGGTACGCATTATATTTGCAAAGGCAAAGCATGCCACGCATTCCAAACGTCTTTGACTAAGTGAAGGCGGTCTTGACTAGCAGCGCGAGCAAGAATCTGAAAATGGGAAAAATAATTCGGATATCCCAGGGCCAAGTATCATTACCGTATTATGATACGACGGTGAGAGCACCTCAACGGGACAGATAAACTCATCATTTGGTCCGACTTAATGCCGCTAACTTAGAGATACATCTGTTATTCTGGCCCATTACGAGTTTCGGGTTGGGGTAGCCGGGGGCGGTCGGAGTCAGGCCAAACCAAGTACTCAAATAAACGGCCAAAACATCGAAACAGGGGGCGGTTTTTCCTCTTAGAAGGCCAATTTTAACGGTGAAATGGGCACCCTAAGGGGTGGCTTCATGCAGCGAAATTCAGCATCTCCAGGACCACTCCACGCTTCAATTCTTCCCGGGCACGGAGAAGAAGCGCTTTATTAACCTCTTCGGAAATGTATTCTTCGCCACAGTTCTCGCAGATTTCCGCAGGGACTTTTTTGAAAACCAAGGTTGTGTGGTCTTTTTCCAAGACAATGGTCGTATAACCCTCTACGGTTACACCACTCTGACAAATTGCACACTTCATTATACCCTCCTGGAAAACCCGTCTGTCCATCTGAGAGAATCAGGTTCATAAACTGTGATGATGACCAGTTTTCTCTCTAACCCGTTTATCGCCACAACTACATGCAGGTGCTTTCCACCCGAAGTGCGGCCGTTCAGTAGCAGACTTGGTAATGGGTAATCTTCTGTATACCTCTCGATAATATTACCCTTGTCTAAAATAAGTTCAACATCGGCCTCTAAAAAATCTCTCTGAAACATTCGTCGCGACGCATGCACCCGATACACTACAGCGTAGTCGGTCAAATCACCATCAATGGCATCTGCGAGAATCATTCCCTTCCTCTTATACTACTTTATCCTGAGGGCCGATAAGGGGCAACAGGCCACAAACGCCCAAACAAAGATGTGCTCATTTCGGAACTGCCTGAGAGTTTTCCAGTCTTGTATTATGATACTTGCGCACTAACACACTTCCCTGTCTATTCAGTTCATGGTTGCATAATGAAGCCCGACATGCTCTCCAATTCCCGCAGTGGACCACTCACTCTCCGAAGCCTATCATGATCTGCCCCTGTACGTAACAAATTTCTTTAAACAGCGGCCAGCACAGGCTCAGCGAAAATCCACACTGCTTGCCAAATCCTTAAATCCAATCGAGCCACGCATTCACAGAACATATGATCCGCGAAGTGTGAAATTTGGGCACCCTGTTCCGTAACCTTTATGACGGACGGGGGTGGACCCAGTCAATTACCCAAATAAACAGCCAAAAGACTGAAACAAGGGGCGGTTTAGTCTTAGAAGGTCAATTTTAACGGTGAAATGGGCGCGGGAATTTAGGAATTAGGGGATTTAATGTCCATTTACTCTACTTGCTCCCTGCTCCCTGCTCCTCGCTACCGTCTTTTTGCCGCTTCTCGTTGCCGTTTCTATTGCCGCTTCTGGATGCCGCTTCTCATTGTCGTTTGGCACGACCTTCCAGTGTGTGCCAAACTGTCCTTGCCGATTCACTATTCACGATTCACTATTCACCATTCACTATTCACTGGAGTTAGCCATGTCACCTGAATCCAGCCTGAATTTACAGGGCGGCCGGTTCCAAAAAGGGCAATCCGGCAATCCGCAGGGCAAACCCAAAGGGACCAGAAACGCGACCACGATCTTTGCACAGAACCTCCTTGACGGCGAGGCCGAAGCTCTCGTCAGAAAAGTGGTCCAGTTGGCCCTGGAGGGTGATTTGACCTGCCTTCGAATCTGCATCGAGCGCCTGGTCCCCCCGAAAAAGGACGCCCCGATCGAGATTGACATCCCTGAGGTCAGCTCCATAGCCGACATCCCAAAACTCTTTTCCGCTCTGACGGCAAAGATTCGTGGAGGAGTCACCCCTTCCGAGGCCAGGACCGTAATGGATTTAGCCGAAGGTGTTCACAAGACGCTTGCGCTGGCGGAATTGGATCAGCGTTTCACCGCCCTGGAAGAAAAAACGAAGTTCATGAAGGGGTAAGCAATTTTTTCTTCATGGTGGTTGAAGAATTTGGTTTTTTCACTGTGCCTCGCGTAGCGACAGAACTAAGAGGAGTTATTTTTTGCTGCTCACTATTCACCCCGCTATGCTCCTCCATCTGTGTCCATCCGTGGTTCAAGAAGTTGGTTTTTTGCTGCTCATTATTCGTGACCATCCACCCCGCTACGCTCCTCCATCCGTGGTTCAAGAAGTTGGGTTTTTCCCTGTTCACCGCTTACCGTTCACGGTTCACTGCTCACTGTCCATGTCCATCCGTGGTTCAAGAAGTTGCTTTTTCACTATGCCTCGCGTAGCGATAGAACCAAGAGGAGTTATTTTTTGCTGCTCACTATCCGTGTCCATCTGTGTCCATCCGTGGTTCAAGAAGTTGGGTTTTTCACCGTTCACCTGTATTTGGCCTGTATTTACAGGAAAACTGCCCATTCGCCTATGAAGTCAATAATTTGCGCCGGCTTCCCCGGCTCTTTGAAAATGAATATGAGTATCCGATTTTTACTGTTAGGCGCTTAAATCCTGAATCCGTGCTTTTTCTCTCAGATTGTTTACCTGAAAAATGGCTATGTTTTCCTGCTTAAACACTTTGTTCAAAGAAATAACCGCATTGCCCATAACCAAACGGCCGGTTAGAATAGTTTCCGTCAGGAAAGGAGAGATTTTTCGTCCGGGCAAGGAAATCGAGGGGTTGCGCGGAGGCGTACATCAAGTACCGCCTCGAGGGTGGGCGGGTGGGCTGTCGAGATCGGTGATCGAGCCCCCCGAAGCCTCTTCGGCCACCGCCGAAGGCAGTGGCCAAATCGGCCGGCGGTCCCACCGCCCCAGGGCGGAAACTAACCGGACCGGAGATAAGAAAGCAGTGCACGTCAAAATGGCAACAGAAGTAATAACGGGATCATTATCGCGAAACGCACAAACGCCGGCTGACGCAGCGGTGGTAATTCCAACGGTCCTGCGCCCGTCGTTGTTGCGCGCCGTACGCTCGGTCTTCGATCAAAGTCTGGCGGGACACATCCAGATTTTGATCGGGATCGACCAGCGCCAGGGGGATGGTGCCCTATTGGATACCCTGTCCCGCGAATGCCCGGCTAACGTCACCCTCACGATACTTGACCTCGGTTATTCAACCTCACGTAGACATGGCGGTTTTTACACCAATTACTATAGCGGCGCCCTTAGAACCATTTTGAGCTATGCCGCCAACAGCAAATACGTTGCCTATCTGGACGACGACGACTGGTGGGGACGTCAACATCTATCCAGCCTGCTTTCTGCGATCGCTCACAAGGACTGGGCGTTTTCATACCGCTGGATGGCCGACCGTGAAACGGGATGGCCAATCTGCCGGGACGAATGGGATTCGATGGGGCCGGAGGCCGGTATCAATGAGAAGCGTTTCGGCGGTTTCGTCAGCCCCAGCAACCTATTGCTCAACAAGGACGCCTGCCATTTCATCCTGCCTTACTGGTCACAGTCGCCGTTTGCCGACGGTACCGGCGAGGACCGCCTTGTATTCCGCGAACTGTTGAAACATCCATTATGGGCCGCCACCGGCAAATACACCTGCTATTACGAAATAGCCCGTGAGGTACAGGAGCATATCCACCATGCACGTGAATTTGCCGCTCGCCACATCAGTTGGATGAGTAACCGAACCCAAATCGACACCATCGTCCAACTGTCGGAAGAGGCATCGGCCGCCTTTAAGCGCCACGACATCGACGCCGCTATTGCCAACTGCCGGCGCGCCTTAGCCTTGAATCCCCACCACGCTGAGGTACTATATTGTTTGGCTCTTGCGCAATGGCAGACAGGGAACGTATCCGAAGCGTTTTCTCACATTACCCATGCCATGGAGGTAAACGACCACGACCCAAATATCGTCGCCTTATGGACGGGAATTAGGGGTTTAGGGGTTTAGGTGGTTAGGTAGTTAGGGGTTTTTCAGTTCCTCAATTCCTTAATTCAACAGCATTGCCGGCAAATCCACCTTGTACTGCTAACGTGCAGTTTCTTGAACTTCTACCAAGCATATGAGGCTAATAAGTTGTTTTCTCTCCGTCTTCCGTCTTCCGTCTTCCGTCTTCCGTCCTCCGTCTTCCGTCCTCCGTCCTCCGTCCTCCGTCTTCCGTCCTCCGTCCTCCGCCTTCCGTCCTCCGCCTTCCGTCCTCCGCCTTCCTGCTTCCCGCTCCCACGCTGCGTATATTCCGCTCACTTTGCCCCCTCCAGGACCTTCCGGATGACTCTTGAAAACTCATGAATACCGATGGGCTTCAACACAAAGGCGCTGACGCCCATTTCCCCGGCATCTTCCTCCTTTGCCTTATCGTTCGATCCGGTATAGACGATAACCGGGATCCCGGGACGAATACGCCCCAGCTCCAGGGCCAGCTCATTGCCCGTCATATGCGGCATAGTATAATCGGTGATTACCAGGTCGAAGTTTTCCGGCTTGCCGCGGAAGGTCTCAACGGCCTGCGCGCTCGATGTCTCAACGACTACCGTGTAGCCGAGATGCTCGAGCATGTCCTTGACGACATGGGTGATTGTCTCTTCATCGTCAACAAACAGGATCCGCTCTCCACCGTGCATTATCTCCGTCTGCATCTCGCATCGAGAGGGAACCGCCGCTTGTATGGCAGAAAAGTAGATCCTGAAGGTGGTCCCTTCTCCCGGCACAGAGCGAACATCGATTGCCCCTTTGTGGCTTTTCACTATACCGTGCACGACCGCCAGTCCCATCCCGGTTCCTTCGCCCACTTCCTTGGTGGTAAAGAAAGGATCGAAGATGTGCTCCAGGGTGGATTCATCCATTCCGTGGCCGGTATCCGACACAGTAAGTTCCAGGTAAACTCCTGGACTCAGATCCGGAAATTGGTTTACCATTTCGCTATCCAGGCAAACATCATCCAGGCTCACGGAGAGCCTTCCGCCCTTTTCCCGCATAGCATGGGCCGCGTTGGTGCAAAGGTTGAGCATTATTTGGTGGATCTGGGTCGGGTCAGCCAGGACCAGCTTTTTGCTCTGGATCGAGCGTTGAATCTCGATGGTGGCCGGAAGGGCCGCGCGAAGCAGCGCCAGGGATTCTGTGACTATTTGGGCTATTTCCAGGGGTTTGGGTTCCTGCGGGACCTGGCGGCTGAACAGAAGGATCTGCTTTATGAGATCTGCGGCCCTCTCGGCCCCTTTGATTATCTGCAGCAGAGTGCTCTCAGTTCTGAAGTCATCTGGGAAATGCAGCATCAACTCGGCATAACTCATTATAGGCATGAGAATATTGTTGAAATCGTGAGCTATGCCACCGGCAAGGGTCCCTATCGCCTCCAATCTGCCGGACCTCTGGAGGCGGGCTTCGAGGTCTTTCTTATCTCTTTCTGCCTGCCTCAGAGCTGAAATGTCGCGGTTGTAGATAACCGATCCGACAAAATTACCCTGCTCCCCGTAGATCGCTTTTTCCTTTCTCCACACCGGAATTATCGTTCCACTGCCCCGCTCCAGCTCGAATTCGCCTTCAAGATAGCCATCAGACTTGAGCCCTGCGCACATGTTCTCGTAGGTCTCCCGGCTCCTTGCCGATAAGAAATCGGAGGTATGCCTGCCGATAATTTGCTCCCGCCCGTATTCGCTCAGTATTTCATAGGCCTTGTTGCAGTCGACGATCCGCCCGCTCGAGTCCAACACTTCGACGCCGTCCGGGGCCGCCTCGAACAAAATCTTGTAATTCTCCCTGCTTTCAAGAGACCTGCTGATTTGCCTTATCATCTTGTACATTTCATAGCTCTCAAGCGCATTGGAACTGTTGAGCAAGATGATGGAAAGAAGTGACAGGGCCAGATCGGGGGTATCTGCCCCGGACTTGCCAGCCAGCCCCATGAACATTCCGCGAATCCTGGAACTGGTGGACATCACATGCAGGACAATATAGCCATCTTCAATCTTTGAAGGGACAGTGACCGGTTTCTTGTTCCGCAGGGCCCAGGCAAAAGTGCCTTCATCGACCAAACGGCTGAACTCATCCCGGAAGGCATCGCTGTAGCGTTCCGGCTGAACGCTCGCGGGATAAAATGTGTTGCTCTCATCCTCGATCAAATAAAAAGCGGTGGCTTTAAAGCGGACAAGCCTGTCTATGCGGGCCCTGGTCTCATCCAGAATTACCGCGGGATCTTCAAGGTTATTGATGTTTTGCTGAAAATCCCCCAGGGATGCAGCCATTTCTATGGCATCCAGGGCAAATCTGTTGACCTCGTCCAGGAATTCCACCCGTTTTCTCAGATACTCCAATTCTGCGTATAGCCCCTGTTCGACCATATCCACTCTCGATTAAACCTCGCTGTCTCTAAAGAGGTCATGGACAACGGCTTCCCGCTGAACTTCCAATTGTTCGAGCACTCTCGGCAAGATCCTTGTCGAGAGACCAACGCACTCCCACGCCGCCTCGCTCAATTGCGGAACGAACCGCTCTCCGCTCGATCCCTTCTCAACCGCGTTGCATATGACATCGGCCAGGTGCACTATCGATGGTTCGAGCGGATCTCTGTATCGCTGCGGTGCATGGTGATACTTCACAGCGGCTTCCAGCGAGACCGGCAACTGCCATCTTTTCAGAAGAAGTCCGCCCACCTCGGCGTGGTCACAACCAAAGACCGCGCTTTCCGCCATATAGAGCAGCTTTTGGCTGCGCTCTGCCTCGACGAGAGCCGCTCTTGCCCCGAGAGGCAAATGGCTGTACAAAACCAGCCGCCCTATATCGTGAAGCAACCCGCCCAGGAACAAACGCTCGGTGTTTTGAAAGCTTTTGAAGGCCCCTATGATCCGCGAAAGAATCCCACAGGTGATGCTGTGATCCAGGAAGGACCTCATGTCGACAAACTCGGAAGGTATATTCTCGAAGAAGGTTATCAGCTTTACGCCCGTGGCCAGAGTGCTCAACTGGTTCGTGCCCAAAACCAGCACCGCCCGGTAAAGCGTATCTATCTGTGATGGGAAGCCATAGAATGCGCTGTTTACAAGCTTCAGAATTTTGGCCGAAAGGCTGACGTCCTTTCCGATCACGTTAACGATTTGTTTGGGTAATCTGCTGGGATTTCGTATAATTTCCATCATTTCAAACATGATGGCCGGCAGGGCCGGAAGCGAGACTATCTTCTGAACGAAACGGACGGGATCTATCCTGTGACTTCCCTGGGCGCCGTCGTTCTTGTCCCACTCCGGCTCCTCATGGCCTTCCAACCACGCACGCGGCTGCGAAAGCTCCTTGTCCCGACTAAGTCTTTCGGCCGTTTGAAGAACGCAGAGCTGAAATAATTTGTAATTCGCCGGATGATCGAGGTCGCTGTGCATAAACCTGTGGCGGACGAGTTCTTCGGCGGTTTTCAGCAGGCCGGGGTCCAGATCTACAAGAGCGTCTTCTTCAGTATCCCTGGAAGACTCGCCTTCGATATCCGCTTCGAGGATCCCCCAGGTCTTAAATAGCCTCAGATGGCCTTCGGTCAACTTCAACCCCTTGGCCGCAAGCAGTCGCCCACTGAGGTCTTTGACATGATTTGCCAGAACCATGTCTTTTTTCAACTGATCGAGGCTAATCAGGCCCACTTTTTCACCCTGCTTTTGATTGACGAATTACCGCTTCCTGTCCACAAGTGCCCACGGTTTCTCTGCACATTAATCGGCGGGATTTTTACATACCTTTAGCAGAATCAGATGGGACATATTCTTTTAGTGGGTTATTGACAAACGAGCTAAACCAAAAGAGGAGGTATTCAGGCCAATTTCTTAACTCTTAGCCGCACAGTTGTGAGTTAGGATTGGCCGCTAATACCTGTTATTTGAAAGCCTAATCCTCAAGTTCATAAAGAGGAAAGCCAAAGCCATATTGGGACAAAGAGAAGAAAAAATGGCGGCCCAAGGTGACAAGGAGCGGCCACTGGAAGCAGCAATTCTTTTAACTGAAAGCGGAAGGTGAAGGAGTGGAAAATAAAGGTTCTTCAGGCAAATGCGGACCTCTGTAGTTTGCGTTTTTGCCCCAAGGGGCTGAATAGGGCAGCCCCTTCAGTGCAGAAAGTCAAAAAACCTCCACAGGGCGAGTTCACAGCAGACAGATACTGTCCTTTCTCGTCTTGCAAGTACTCATTAGCCGGATGAACCAACGTTTTTCGGGAAAAGAGCAGGTGCTCTTTCCCCGAAATCATGCAAAAAAGCCTTTGTCAACCACTGAATACTCCGGCCCACTATTTCCCGCCTGCCGCTATTTCCCGAGCATCTTGGCTTTGAGATCTTTCTGAACAGGCTTGTCTCCGAGCCATATTCCGTAGAGGGCCTTTTTGAAATCCAACCCTTCGATCACTGATGAAGCTTTACCATTTACGGATGCCTCTACGCCCTTACCCGGGACATAGGCGAAGTCATAGACATTGTGGTCGCGAAGCCCCTTGAATGTACCGACAAAGGCATCGATCTTTGCTTTGAGCGGGGCTATGTCGCCTGTTGCGGATTCCTTAAAAGCTTCCATAAAACCACTTTTCATGTTGTCTTCAGTGACCATGAATGAAGTAATCTGAATCTTGACGTCCATAGGCTCGTCTGCAGCAACAATGGTTGCCGCATCAGCGCTTTTCTGCTTAAGATAAAGGGCTACAGCGTACACGTCAAAACCCATTGAGGTTCGCTGGCCTCCGCCGTTGAAGGTAAGGTCCTGCCCGTTGGCCTGCACTTTATCAGGAAGTTTCACACCGTTGACATCGGCGGCAAATGCCGGCGCAGCCAGAAAAAACACGGCAAATATCACGACAATAGCTTTCCTAAAAATCATAAAATCCTCCTTTTTCTTTTTGCAGAGATTAGCGGTCATTGCATAAGCGCCTTAACAACAACAAAAAGGTTCACTATTCAGTAGCAAGAACCTAAGTTGCACATATTCTCTTCCATCATTAAGGGCTGCCTCAAAATAACACATGGTGAACCTGTGCAGACACGGTCTTTAACCGAAATCATCCGTAGAGTCATCTTACGTTACTCAACGCAGGCGTAAGCGTGGCTGAGCACCACACCGCGGCCGGTGCGCGAACGGATAAGGTAGCGGCCGCCCTTATCCTTCCATCCCTCCGTGACAAGAGTGTCGCCGGGATAGACCACTCCCGAAAAGCGGGCACTGAACTCCTTGAAGCGGGCCGCATCTCCATCGCAGGCGTTGAGGACTATGGTCCTGGCTGCGTAACCGTAAGTGCACAGACCATGCAAAATAGGGCGGGGAAAACCGCCCATCCCGGCAAAATTTGGGTCCACGTGAAGAGGGTTGAGATCGCCGTTCAGGCGGTAGAGCGCCGCCTGGTTTTCCGGAATGTAATATGAGGCGGCAAAATCGGGCTGGGTCCCTTCGGGAGTCTCAAGCGCTTCGCCCCTGGGTCCGGGGTCCCCACCGAAGCCCCCGGCGCCCACATAAAAAATGGCGTGTTCAACCTCGGCCAAAAGCTCGCCCGTTTCAGTCATGACCTTCAGTATCCAGATAATCAGCGCCCCTTTGACCTTGTCGTAAATATTTGTGACTTCTCCTTCAACGAAGACTTTCCCCCCGGGTGGAATCCCGCGATGGAGCCTTACCGCTTCCTCTCCGTGAATAAACCTGGAAAGATCGACCTTGAGGTCCTTAAAGAGTTCAGTAAACACGCCGATGCCCATGACGGTGGCAAAGCTCGGAAAGACCTTCAGCCCGCCTTCGGCATTCTCGTAAATAAATGGGAGTTCCGTTGTCTGCGCCCCGATACTGAGCGCATATACGACAACGTCTTTCCACGTGTACTCAAATGGGATAGGGCCGCATTTCCTGCCAATCAGGCCCAGATCGATCATGCATGCCTCCTGAGTCCCGTGCATCTCGTTAAGGTAAACTTATATAATACCTTGTTCGAAAAAAATGCGCCTGACATGCTAAGAGCGGCGGACCGTGCGTACAGCCATGCAGAACGCACAGACATTAAACGTGGTGCGTTTGGAGGCAAGCCAAATTTTAGGGCTTGTCCGTAAATAAAACCTTTGCGCTCGCATCCGGCTTTTGGCCGGCTTTGGCCGCTCCTCAATCGCAAAATCCTCGACGTAGCCCAGCTACGCCTGCGGTTTTGCTCAATCTTCGCGACCAAATCAGTCTCAATATCCGGCGCAATCCCTAAGAGGCTTATTTACGGACAAGCCCTTAAGCGCATCGGAAAGTCAAGCCACAATGGTGTAAAGTTCTCGCTTCGCGGGGCTTCGCCCAACTTCACTGCGTGGAGTGGGCTTGCCCGGCCTCCCTTAGCAAATTGCGAGCGCGTGGCGCGGAGGCCGACCGCTCATTCTCAACAGCCCGCCCACGAGATGGGGTGGGGGCGGGAGGCCTCCTCGAAAGTCCTGCCCAGCAGGGTGATGAAAAAGGATTGAAATTCCCACTTTGCAGCAAAACCCCGTGGGGCCGTCACCCCGACGAAGGAGACTGTGTCATTATTGGATTACGACTGACCGGTTCCCGCCCTGATATTTTTCAAAAATTCACCAAGAACAAAAATCGTCTTCCCAGCCTGCTTTGGGTATCACCGCCCTTTTAACGCTGACCGCATGCCCACAGGCTGGGCAATTTCCGCCCAATCCTTCGCCCCTTGGCTTTAATTTGACTTAAGCTGCCTTAATTGCAGCCGTGAAGCTCCTAACCCCACCCAGCAGACTTATCATTCGTCTCAGGTTAAAACATGTCGCCAGTATCGCCGCTTCTGCACGAACCCCCTCTCGACCTCGTAAAAAAAACTGGCCATACCCTAATACCTTCTTAATAAATCCAAATGGATGCTCCACCCGAGCTTTCCTTCGCTTGTAGATCTGCCCCATTTCAGGTTGCTCAAATCTCTTGGATACTGCTTCCCTTAACTCTTCCGATGCATGGCGCGTAACAGTTCGGCCCTGCTTCGATTTTGTGCACGTGCCAAAGTGCGAACAGAACCGACATTTACTAGGTTTATCAATACGATAGTCCCTTCTCTGCTTTGTTTTATTCTCAAAACGTCTGAAGATCAGCCGGTGACCCTCCGGGCACAGGTAACAATCCGAGTCAGCATCATAGGTAAATTTAGCCTTTTCAAACGGACCAATCTCCGTTTCCTTGTGTGAGGCTTGAGACTGAGAAGGAATCACCACTGTTTTTCCGGCAGATTCTAGCTTTGCAATTTCGCTGGTATCCGAATACCCCGCATCGGCGCACGCTGTCTTGCACTCTCGTCCAAGATAAGCCTCGGCTCCGCCGATCTGAACAGCCATCTGATTCGAGTCATTTGCCTCGCTCACCACGTCTGTGTGAACAATCAGCCCGTTTTTGTCGTCAACAACCGTTTGCATGCAATATCCGCAATGGGTGCCTTGAGGACTCTTTACTACGACGCTTTCCGGATCGATCTGATTTACCTGCCTCTCTTTTCCATCCTTTGTCTTGTCGCCTCGTTCGCTGAACTCAGCCAGAGCATTTTTAATAGACTCCTTAAGCTTATTTGCCTTGGCAAGCTCTTTTGGCATTACCACCAGCGAGCCGCATTGGGATTCACTCTTGTCGATCTGCTCGCACTGGTTCAGAATCTGTTGAATTCTTTGATCAATTTCTTTTAGCTGGTCCTCATACCATTTTTTCTTGTGAAGGTTGGCCTTCCCTGCGTTTGCCCTCAGCTTGGTGCTGTCTACAAACAGTATGTTACCCTCTATCAGCCCCAGATTCAGGCAAAGTCTCGCACAAAGTTTCAAAGCCTTTCTTAAGCCTTCTTTGTTCCTGCGCCGGAATTCGGCAATCGTTTTATGATCCGGCTTCAATTGCTTCATCAGCCAAATGAAGGACAGATTGTTGTGCACCTCGCGTTCGAGTTTCCGGGAGCTATTTACTCCATAAGAGTAGCCATACAAGAGCAGTTTTAGCATGCACCGAGGGTCATATTCGCTGTTCCCTACCTTCCGGTCATCGAGCTCGATCCCCACCTCGCTAAAATCAAGCGCGTCTACAAAGGCATCGTAGGCGCGAACGGGGTGATCCTGAGATACATACTGGTCCAGCGTAGGTGGCAGCACCATCATCTGTCTTCGGTCTGTTCCGTGTCGATATGCCATAGCCCCTCCAGTTTGAGGCGCCACTATAGCATATAATGGCTTGATATGCTTGCAATTAATGCCAAATAACCCGATCCAGAGGCCAACAATTACGACACAGTCTCGAAGGTCGGGGTCCAGTGTTTTGTTTTAAAATTCAGATAGTTCAAAAAAGCTCTGGATTCCGGCTCCCGGACTGGACACTTCCGGGACAGGCCCGCCGGAATGACGAAATCACCCGTCTTTTTAAGGCTCTTTTCCCACCAGAGAACCCTTTTTCAGCACCAGCCCAGAAAAACAGGCGGCTTCCACGATCCAAACAAACGGCGTTACGTGAACAAAGAGGCCGGAAATCTATCCGGCGACCACGCTGGCCGGCAGTTTCCTGGTCAGGATGTCTACTGCCTCTTCCACCATCTCCTCCACAACCTGCCGCGCGGGCTTGATATCGTGGATCAGCCCGGATACCTGCCCGGCGAGACCACCGATATAGTCGGTCTTCCCGGTCTTGACGAAGCCCCAAAGGAGCGCAGAAGAAAGTAAGACCTGAGTGGGGAACGGAAGGGGATCAAGACCCGATTCTTCCCATAACCTGTGATACCCGTTCAAGCTGGCTCGCAGGGTCTTACCGGTATAAGCGGTGCTGACACGGGTATCCTCATCGGTTGAATCCAGAATTCGTTGCTTGTTGGCGTCTAATGCGCCCCCTTCATTAGTTGCCAGAAAACGCGTGCCAACCCAAACGCCTATGCAGCCAATGGCCAATGACGCCGCAAGGCCCCGGCCGTCTCCGATACCGCCTGCGGCCAGGATCGGTACGGGGGCCGCAGCATCTATGGCCTGGGGCAGAAGGGCCATCGTCCCAATCCTTCCGGTATGACCTCCCCCTTCATGTCCCTGGGCCACAATGAGATCCAGGCCCGATTCAGCCATGCGGCGGGCATTTTTGGAATTGCCCGTAATCCCGAGCACCTTCATTCCGACTGAATGAGCTTCCTGCACCATGAAGCCGGGGTTCCCAAGACCTGCGCAAAAAAGAGGGACCTTTTCCTCTATGCATACCTGGATGGATTCTTTTGGACGGTTGGTGGTGGAATTCAATTTTATCATGACATCCACATCAGGGAGCCCCATCTCGGCCCTCACTTTCCTGATCCACTCCCGATGCGGCTCGGGAAGCCTCTTGAGCACCTCGCTCAGAGGCATCTCTTTTACGCCGCCGCTCGATTCAGGCGCCACACTTTTGGGCAGAAGAAGATCCACGCCAAACGGTTTGTCCGTCTGCGCCTTTATCTCCCGAATGGCATCCCGGAGTTGCTCCACCGTAAAGCCGCTTCCTCCAAGGACCCCGAGCCCTCCAGCCTCAGACACGGCTACAACCAGTTCCACAGGAGCCCCGGTCTTTTCACCTATCAGCGTGGGGCCCATTCCTGCGCTCAAAATTGGATATTCGATCCCCAACATGTCGCAAAGCTTTGTTTTCAGCGTTCGCTTTCCCATTATTGTCTCCTTCCATCAATAGAATACCATTCAGTAGGGAGTAGGAATCCAAATTTCCTTTCAGCTAAACGGTTTGGTCCCCTGCCCTGTATCGACTGATTCACCGCTCAGTCATAGTCAAAGAATTTCATTTGGAAAACAAATATTCTTTGCAATGATTCGACTATCATGTTAGATTGATCCTGTCAAGAGCGTCATACTATTTATCTCACCACTTCATCGTCATTGAACAGGATTCACATTCCATGCAGTCAGTCAGCGGTCACACGAGCCATGACATTGAACCGGGCCAGCGAAACGGAGCCGCTTCGGCGACAAGATGCAAGATCCTGGCGGCAGCCGAAGAAGTTATGTCGCAGAAGGGCTTTGCCGGTTCGTCCATTTCCGAGATTGCTCGTAAGGCCAGTGTGACTGATTCTGTTATTTACCAATATTTTAAGGGCAAACAAGATCTTCTTTTCTCGGTGCCCGGCGAAAAATTGAAAAATCAGTTGGCCCTTTTGCAAGAGCATCTTACAGGGATCCCGGACGTGCAGAGCCAACTACAAAAGGTCATATGGCTCCAACTCCGATACCATGACGCCCACAGTGGTTATGCCCGATTGCTCCTTATGGAATGCCGGTCTTTTAAGGAGTTTTATTCCAGTCCCGCCTATGAGATCCTGCGCGAATACACCCGTATAGTGTCTTCAATATTGGCTCGGGGGGTCAAAGAAGGAAGATTTCGCATGGATGCCCCCATTCGGCTTATGCGTGACGTGATCCTGGGGACCCTGGACATGGCAACCGTCAGCGCCCTGACAATCGCCGAAGTGGAGTCGGGAGAGTCGGATTTCGAAGACGTGGTGAATCTGGTGGATTCGATGATCGTGACGAACAGTCCGCCGGAAAGCCTGCGGGTAAACCGTTTGGATGCCATAATCGACGCTGCGAAGGAAGTCTTCGCCGAAAAAGATTTCGCCAAGGCGACCATATCCGAGATTGCCGGTCTGGCGGGCGTAGCGGATGGGACAATTTACGAGTATTTCCAAAGCAAAGAAGACATTCTTCTTTCCATAGCCGCAAATCAACTCGGCTCCTATCTGGACGAGGCCTCCGGCGCATGCGCTATCAAGGGCCCGGATCGCAAGCTTCGCAGACTGATCAAGCACCATTTTTCCAGTTTCTTGAGCGACCGGAAGTTTCTGAAAGTGTTTCTTCTGCGACTCCACACAAATGACAGGTTCCACAGGTCCAAGGCCTTTGAAATATTCCGCAGCTACTGCCAATTAATCGAGGATGTTGTAGAGGAGGGCAAAGCCGCCGGTGTTTTTCGCGGCACGGTCAATTCCAGGGTTTTCCGCAACATGTTTCTCGGGGCCTTTAGCCATATGGCCATGCGATGGCTGGTATTACGCGAATCGGCTCGCGTGGATAAGATGGAGGAGATCGAGCAGGTAACCAGGCTTCTCACATCAGCGGTCATGGCGAACCCTACTCACTTAAGAACTCAATAAGAATGCAAGAGCGCGTTGCAGGGCCGAGAGCGGCAGATGCCGGCGATCGGGCCCGGCGAAAGGAGTTGAGAGGATGAAAACCGACTTCGAGAATGTTAAAGTAGAAGTTCACAATGGCGTGGTAGTGCTTTTCATGAACAATCCGCCGGTAAACCAGCTCTCGGGGAACTTCGTGATGGAGTTGGCCGAGGCTATCTCCGGCGGCTTCCAGGACTCGGACGTCAAGGCCATCGTGCTTACGGGCACTGGGAAAAACTTCATAGCAGGCGCGGATCTAAAGGAAGTTTACAAAGTGAAGGAAAAAGAGAGCCTGCTGCCCAGAGTGAGGTCCATGTCCGGCTTTCTCAACCAGATCGAGATGGGCCCAAAGCCTGTGATTGCAGCCATCAATGGTAATGCGCTGGGAGGAGGCCTCGAAATCGCAATGGCATGTCATTACAGGGTCGCTGCCAAAGGCGTCCAACTGGGGCAACCGGAGGTCCAGGTCGGGCTTATTCCGGGTGCGGGAGGCACTCAGCGCCTGCCTCGGCTTATTGGGCTCGCCAATGCCCTGGAGATGATGACCGCCGGAAACCCGATCGACGCCGAAAGGGGCCTGTACAGACGGCTCATCGATGAGATGGTGGATGCAGAGAGTCTTGTGCCGGCTGCCCTGGGGGCAGCGAACAAATTTATCTCAGGCGCAATCTCGCTTGATAGTAAGCGAACCCGCAACAGGTACAATCGGCTTCCAAGCGCGGCCGAGTTAAAGGCGATGGCGAACGGCGCCAAATTCATTGCCATGTCGAAAGCCAAAGGATACCTGGCGCCATTCAAAGTGATCGAAGCCGTAGAAAAGGGCCTGTCGTTCGACATAGAAGCCGATATTTGTCAAGAGGGCGATCTGTTTTGCGATTGCGCGGTTTCGGATGTGGCCAAGAACCTGATCGGCATATTCCTCAATACCAGGGCCGCCGGACGGCTTCCACGAATTGAGGGGGTTAAACCGGCCCCGATCAAAAAAGTCGTTATGCTGGGCGGTGGAGTCATGGGGTCGGGGATCGTGAACGTTTTACTTAAAGGGGGCTTTGACACGACCCTGTGGGACATCAGCAGGGAGGCTTTGGATAAAGGCGCCGCTGCGGTCAGGAAGACCTTCGACTACCCCGTCAAGCAGAAAAAGATGACCCAGGCTGATGTGGATTCAATGCTGGACAAGCGGTTGAAAACGACCACGCTACTGGAGGACGCCAAAGACGCGGACCTGGTGATCGAGGCCGTGCTAGAGGAGATGAGCGTCAAGCAGGGGGTGTGGAAAAAGCTCGATGAGATCTGTCGGCCCGAAACAATATTTGCCACCAATACTTCAGCTTTGCCGATTACCGAAATAGCTTCAGTGCTCAAAGATCCCGGGCGAATGATCGGCCTGCACTTCTTTAATCCGGCCAACCGCATGCAACTCCTCGAGATCATTTGTGCGCAGAAGACCTCCGACCAGACCCTGGCGACATCGGTGTCCTTCGCACGCGCCATCAAGAAAATACCCATCGTAGTCAATGATGCGCCGGGTTTTTACGTGTCGAGGCAGCTTGGAGGTCTTTTTGGCGCGTCTGTGTATTTGGTGGCGGACGGCGTGGATTCAAATCAAGTGGAAAGGGTAATGAAGAACTTCGGCATGCCCATGGGCCCCGCTGAGCTTTCCGATCTGACGGGTATCGACATCAACTATCGCGTAAACAAGACTTTTGAGAAAAGACTCGGCGACAGGTACAAGATCCATCCGCTTACCGAGCTTGTCTATCAAACGGGTTGCTACGGAAGAAAAACCGGTGCGGGTTACATGGATTACAGCGGCGCTAAGCCTGTACCAAACAGCAAGGTTGTGGAGGTCGTACAAAACTATCTAAGCGCCGGCGGTGTTTCGCCCAAAAAGGTCTCCGACCAGGAGATAGTGGATGCTATGCTTGCCCTCGCAATAAATGAGGCTGCGCTCATGATGGAACAGGGAGTTTGCGACAGGCCGCAGGACATGGACCTGGCAATGATCTACGGCGCCGGATTTCCTCCGTACAGGGGCGGCATATTGCGCTATGCAGACAAGTGGGGCGTCGCCAACGTGCACGGCAAGCTGGTTGAGCTGGAGAAGCATTACGGGGCTAGGTTCCAGCCCGCAAATGTACTCAAAGCGATGGCCGAATCCGGTAAGAGCTTTTACCCGGCCTAGATCCGGAAACACGGGATGAGACACTTGCAGTTTCCAAAAATATAACCGTAAAGGAGACACTCAAATGAGAGAAGTAGTCATTGCAGGATACCTCAGGACCGCCCAATCACGTTGCCGGCCCAAAGACCCGGCTAGAGACGTATTTGCCAAAATGAGGGCCGATGAGCTTTTGGCCAAGCTACTCCCCGAACTGGCCCGCAGAACGGGGATTCAACCCGGCGAAATCGAAGACTTCATCGTAGGGTGCGCCACCGCTGTTGGCGAACAATGGGCCTACGGAGGCCGTTTCCCGATTTTTTTGGCCAACTTCCCCAAAACCGTCGCAGCCAAATTCGTAGACCAGCAGTGCGGTTCTTCCATGGCCGCCATTCATATGGGCTATCTCGAAATTGCCACCAATAACGCGGACATCGTCATGGTAGGAGGAATGGAGCACATGACGAGGATACCCATGGGGCAGGCGACGACAGAAGGTGGATTGATTTCTCCGAACCTTGCCCTCTTCTCGGCCCCGGATTACTTGCACTGGGACATGATGACAACCATGAACATGGGACTTACCGCTCAAAAGCTGCTCGTTCAATCCGGCCTGGCCAGGGACGATATGGATAAATGGGCCCTGCGGTCTCACCAACTGGCCGCAAAGGCCCAATCGGAGGGTTTTTTTGATGGTGAGATACTGCCCATTGAGGCGGTGCAGGCAGACGGGTCCGTCATTACCGTAAAAACGGACCAGGCGGTGCGAGCGGACACGACGCTCGAAGGTCTGGCAAAACTGTCTCCGGCCTACAGGAAAGACCACCAGATTACGGCGGGCAATTCATCGCCCCTTAACGCGGCGGCCTCATCGATGATATTGATGTCCAAGGAGACTGCACAGGCAAAAGGCATCAAGCCTCTGGCCGCCATAAAGTCCATCGGGTTCGCGGGTGTGGACCCCACCGTAATGGGCTGCGGACCAGTGCCCGCCAGCCAAAAGGCACTTCAAAAGGCGGGGCTGCAAGCCAAAGACGTCGATTACTGGGAGATCAACGAAGCATTCTCCATTGTGGCCCTTAACTGCATCAAAGAACTGGGGCTCGATCCGGACAAGGTCAACGTGATGGGCGGCGCAATCGCCATTGGGCATGCCCTTGGGGCCACAGGTATTCGACTCGTTGGAACTCTGGCCCGCGTACTGGAGAACAGGGGCGGGCGCTATGGGTGCGCTAACGCCTGTGTGGGTGGAGGCCAGGGCGTGGCCACGATCATAGAGAGACTTTAATTACCCGATCCGGCAGGAGGCAAAATGAGAACGAAGGAACAGCACATCCAGAGTCTGGCCAAGATGAAGCGTAACATATATTTCAACGGCGATCTCATCGACCGCACAGACGAGATACAGATGGCATGCCTCGATACCATAGGGACCACGTACGATGAGGCGGCCAAGCCGGAGAATCAAGCCCTGCTGACCGCAGTCTCTCATCTCACGGGTGAGAGGATCAATCGTTTTACTCACGTTCATCAGAACCCGGATGACCTGCACAAAAAGCAGGACATGACCCGCCAGCTATGCCACAAGGTGGGCGGCTGCATCCAGCGCTGCATGGGAACCGACGCCACTAACGCCATTTACAACGTTTCATACGAAGCGGACAAGGTCAACAGCGGCGCCACCGAGTACCATGAGAACTTCAAGAAGTGGCTGATGCGTTTTCAGACCGAGGACTTAATTGGCTGTGCCGCTCAGACGGACGTAAAGGGCGACAGGTTGCTGCGGCCCGCCGAGCAGCCGAATCCGGACGCATATGTACGTATCAAAGAGAGGCTCAAGGACGGCATAGTGGTCAGCGGATGCAAGGTCCACATCTCAGAGGCCTCCGTGGCGGACGAGGTGCTGGTGGTTCCCACCAGGGCATTGCGGCCCGAGGATAAAGACTACGCCGTGGCCTTTGCCGTTCCCGGAGACTGGGACGGCCTGAAGCAGGTAATGACCGCTCATAACTTAAGACCCAGAGAACACTTCAAGCGGGGGTTCATGCAGGGCGCCACAGATTCCTATATGATTTTTGACGACTGCTTTGTTCCGTGGGAAAGGGTGTTCATGGCGGGTGAATGGCAGCACGGGGGAGTGCTGGCCCTGCTTTTCGCTCTGTTTCACCGGCATTCATATTCAGGTTGTAAGCCAGCCATCGGAGATCTGCTCTTAGGGACTGCGGCCCTGGCAGCCGAGGTTAACAACGTTCATAAGGCGCCCCACGTCAGGGAGAAGCTGGCCGAGATCATCATGACCACGGAATTGGGTTATGCGGCTGGATACACGGCTTCGGCCCTGGGCAAACCGGAAGTTTACTTGCCAGGCATGGGTCTTGTCCCCTATGGACCCGGGTCCTATATTCCCAATTCGATTTATTGCAACGTGGGCCGATGCTTGTCGGGCGAGGCTGTTTACAGGGAGGCGGAGATCCTTTGCGACATCGCGGGCGGAGTAGTCGCCACTTTCCCTCACGAAAAGGACTTCATGAACCCCGAGATCAAAGACCAGCTCCTAAAATATACCAAGCGCAACTCAAAGATGTCGGCTGAAGATCAAGCCCAGTTCTGGCGCTACCTGGGCGACATCCTATGCTCGGCCACCGGCGGCATAAGCAAAGTAGGCAACTACCATGGCGGCGGCTCGCCGATTATGGAGCAGATCGCCATCACCAGCCAGTATGACATCGAGTCCAGGAAGAAGCTGGTTAGGTACATTGCCGGCATGAGCGGTGGGGACAGGGAGGCATTAAACAAGCAGGTGAAAAAATAAGTCAGGCCTCCTATAGACCGCTAATACCCTGTAACTTTTGCAGCTTCGTATAGCACCTCCTGTAGGGTGGGCACAGTCTTATGTGCCCACCCGTGTTATGCGAAACACATAATGTTACAGGGTACCGGCGTTTGAGGCGGGATAGTTAAAATGGGAAATAACCGTCGTATCGAGGGGAAAGTGGCCGTCATCACAGGTGCCGCCAGCGGCATCGGCCGGGCCACGGCAATTCTGTTCGCCAGGGAAGGCGCCAAGCTTGTTCTGGCCGATTGGCATGAAGAAGGGCTGAGGCAGACTCTGGACACTGTCCTCAAAGAGGGCGGAGAGGCCATAGCACAAAGAACGAACGTGGCCGTTGAGCAAGAGGTTAAACAACTGATCGAGGCGGCGCTGCGAAACTACGCCGTCATCGATATTGTCTGCAACAATGCGGGAATCACGGGACAGTTGTCGCCTTTGGCGGAGCAAAACGGGGAAGACTGGCACAAAGTTTATGGGGTAAATGTCCTGGGCGCCGTATTTACCACCAAATACGTGGCCGGGCACATGCAGGAACGCAAAACAGGCGCCATAGTGAATACGGCTTCAGTTGCCGGGGTCCGCTCCGGGGCAGGAGGCAACGCCTATAGCGCAAGCAAAGCGGCCCTCATTAATTTCACCCAGACTTCAGCTTGCGACCTCGGCCGATACGATATCCGAGTCAATGCAGTCTGTCCCGGTCTGATAGAAACAGCCATGACCAAGCCCGTATTTGATCTGGCCAGGGCAAGCGGGAAGTTTGATAAACTGGGCAGCCGTTGCGAGTTGCGGCGTTATGGCCGGCCTGAAGAAGTGGCCGCCGCAATTCTTTTTCTGGCAAGTGATGAGGCGAGCTATATCACGGGTCAAGCTCTTCCGGTTGACGGCGGCAACACGGCCTCACTCAACTTACCGGGCATGAAATTCTGATGTCAGTCGATTCTGAACAATGATTCGTCGAACTCCGGCTTGCCTTCGTACCGCTTCATGTAACTTCCCATTGTTTTGTCTCTGGTCTTGAGGATTTCGGGACTTACTTCAATCCCCGCCTGGTGCAACGCTTTGACGACCGCTTCAGGGGCTGGAGGGCACGTTTTGACCGCGATCATGTTTTTGATGTCAGGATTGTTCTTATTGGCCACATACATGCACTTGCCCAAAAGGACTGTGGTTTTCCGGCCCGGTGTGGGTTTCATCATCTTTCCTGAAATGATTTCAACGTCGTCCCACGGTTGCCCTTTCCATGCGTAGGCTATGGCCGTGAGCACAGCGCCCGTTATCCCGGAACAGTAAGTGCACAGACTCGAATCGTACTTCGGATATGTAAGACCTTTTATTCCCATCTTTGCCATAGGCGCCGGCAGTGTGCCATCCTCAGTGTAAGCGAAAGCGTACTCCAGCTTCATTGCCACATTTTCGATCGTTTCTCCAACTATCTCCAGGTCGGACAGGTCCTGCGTTCTGTTCATATCTTTGGCGGCGTGCACCAGGTGAGGGACCTGTGCCGGCTGGTATCCAAGGATTGTAGCCCCCACCTTGTCAGCGGAAAGCACATCCGCTGAGGCCACCAGTAAGTTGCTTCTCCTGATCTTTCCGTCGAAAGAAGGGCCGCGTTCATTGGTATAAATGCCGTCAATGATGGTGAACGACGGTGGAATTTTGTTAGCCAGTTTGGATACCATGTAATGGAGGTCTTTTTCAGGGTCTGCAGAGTGGCATTTCTTGCGAGACTTGATGTCTATGGTGCCTTTAATGTTCTTGATTCCAAGGCTTACCACTGTTTGCGCATGAGTCTTCATAACCGGGACATTCACGACAAAATCGCTGTTGAGAATATCCGTATTGATGGCAAGCTTCACTCCCCCGCCCAGATCGACTTTTTCAAAGGGCCTCTCGAACACGTTTATGCTTTTGACTCCGTAGCGGTTCTTGAGAGTCCCGTAGCCCAGGGTCTCGAAGGCATGGGCGGCCGTTTCGCAGTCCTTCGGATCGTAGACCACCGTGCCCTCACCGATGGTGATGTCATCGATCCCCCGCTCCTTGAGCAAGCAGATCATGTCGTTGATTACGCGGGAGGTTGTTATTACCCCCCACTTGGGAAAAGGAGCCAGGCGGGTCCAGAGGACGATATTAGGCTTTACGAATACTTTGGCCCTGCTCGGGAGGTGATCGAGTCCGCCGCAGAGATCAACGGCCTTCTTAACCGATTCCAGGGGTTTCTCGTAACGCACTATTGCTACCTTGGGCACTCCCATTTTACAAGCCTCCATTATAGTCGGTCAAACCTTCCGGTTAGCATCTTCCTCGTCCCTCAATATCTTGCGAAGCACCTTGCCTATAGCGGACTTGGGGAGTGTATCCCGGAACTCGACCAATTTGGGGACTTTGTAAGCGGCGAGCCTCTCCTTGCAAAAAGCGATGATATCCTCACCGGTAGCGGCCTCTCCGGGTTGAAGGACTATGTAGGCCTTGAGCGTCTCACCCCTATACACGTCCGGGATGCCCAAAGACACCGCTTCCAGCACTTTGGGATGCTGAAAGAGCACCTCGTCGATCTCCCGAGGGTAAATGTTGAATCCACCGGCGATCACCATATCCTTCTTTCTGTCCACAATGAATATATAGTCGTCCTCGTCACGGACCACGATATCGCCGGTGCTCAGCCACCCGTCCTTTATCTGCCCGGCCGTCTCCTCGGGATTCCCATAATACTCCTTCATGACCAGGGGGCTTCTAATGAGAAGCTCGCCCGGCTCGCCCGGCTTTACAGCTTCCAGTCCCTGCTCCACATCCACTATCCTGATGTCGGTGTCGGGAAACGGAATGCCGATGCTGCCCACCTTCTTCAGACCCAGGAGAGGGTTGGCAATCCCCAAAGATGTGGTCTCGCTCATTCCCCAACCCTCGCTGAAAGGAATTCCCATATCTTTGACCTGCTCGATGAGATCCATGGACATGGGCGCCCCGCCCGAATTCAGCAGACCCAGCTTTCTGCCCAGGTCCAGCTCCGCCGCTTTGGGATGGTTGACCAGCGCTGTAATCATCGTGGGCACGGCGGGAAAGAAAGTGATTTCCTTGAAGTTTGACAGGGTCCCTACGATCTCGTCAATCTGGAACCGGGGAATCAGGATCTGGGTGGCGCAGTTGAGCATTGCCCAATTCATGACAACGATGTTCCCGTAAACGTGAAAGAACGGGAGCACGGCCACCACGCTGCGCCGCTCGTATGGAGTGAGACTGGTTGTGGCCGAGCCCCACAGGACGCACTGGAAGGTCGCGGCCACGAGGTTTGCGTGCGTGAGGACCGCCGCTTTGGGAAGGCCCGTGGTCCCTCCGGTGAACTGAATCATACAGGGATCTTCCGGGTTCACCTGAACCCGCGGGCGCCTGGTATCCGTGCAGCCCTCCAGAACCTCCGAGAAATGATGCCATTTCGGGTCGAGTTCCAGGCTCTCCTTAGTGCTGCAGCCAAGCCCCGTAATATAGTCTGCCGGCCTGGTGACGATCACCCGTGGAATCTCCACCTGCTGACAAAGCGCGCGGATATAAGGAAGGACCATATCGAAGGTGAAAAGAGTACTCACCCCCGTCTGTTCGACCGCATGTTTGAGTTCGGCGGCCGTGTACATCGGGTTCAGGTTCACCACGATGGCTCCAAGACACAGGGCCGCGTAGTTGGCAATCAGGTACTGGGGGCTGTTGGGCAGGTTCATGCCGACCCGGTCCCCCTTCCGCACGCCCAGATTTCCCAGAGCATTGGCCATGCGCAAAACGGCATGACGCAGTTCCCAAAAAGTCATCTCGGTCCCGTAGAAATTAAAGGCCGCCTTGTCGGGATAAGTGTTCGCAGGGATGCTCAGTAACTCGTGCAGAGCAATACGGGGGTATCGGATTGTAAAGGGCACATTGTAGTCATAATGCCGCTGCCAGGGCCTGGATTCCATGCTCGATGCCTCCAGTCAATGCAGAATTGGGAATACGCCTCCCGCAGGGGCGCCACATACATTATAGCGATAAGCATTACTACATGCTTTACGAAAAAGTCACGCGAAATCTTTGCATATACTTCGCTCAGGCCGCAGCTTTTTACCCTCTCAAGATGATTAAGAGGATTCTTAAATTCGAGAAGGACTTACATGAAGGGTAACGGACCTCGCGACAAATGCCCCTGTGATCGATAGCTTTAACCGGATGCCTTATTAAACAAACCTTAACACTGGGCTTTTCTCCGTGATCTCAGTGTCAGCGCAGAACCTTTGCCCGATCACTGACCAAAACCTATTCACCCTTCACCTCTCACTCTTCAGTCTTCCCTCTTTCCAGCCTCTGTTTTATTCCAATTTCCCGCCCGATCTGGTATTTGATATATTTTATGCCTTAGCGCAAACTCGGTCGAACCTGTCCGCTCTTTGAACGGGATTTTATAGTTAAATGTCTAATGTCACTTGTTATTAAAGGTAATCTATGGAACAAAAATATTCCCCTAAGTCCATCGAACACAAATGGCAGCAATACTGGGATAAGTCCCAGGTTTTCAAAGTTGGCGAAAACGCGGGCAAGGAAAAATACTATCTGCTGGAGATGTTTCCATATCCCTCGGGCCGCATTCATATGGGTCACGTCCGCAACTACACCATAGGAGATGTGGTTGGCCGCTTCATGCGGATGCTGGGATACAACGTGCTCCATCCGATGGGCTGGGACGCATTCGGAATGCCCGCCGAAAATGCCGCAATAAAAGCCGGGACCCACCCGGCAAAATGGACTTACGACAATATCGACTACATGCGAAACCAGCTCAGGCAACTGGGTTTTTCGTATGACTGGTCGCGTGAGTTTGCAACGTGCGATCCCAGCTATTACAGGTGGGAGCAGCTCTTTTTTCTCAAGATGTATAACCGGGGTCTGGCCTACAGGAAGAGTTCCTATGTTAACTGGTGCTCGAAGTGTGGGACCGTGCTGGCAAACGAACAGGTAGAAGCAGGCGCCTGCTGGCGCTGTGACACTGCGGTCGTACAAAAGCAGATGGAGCAGTGGTTTTTCAAGATTACCGCCTATGTCGACGAACTGCTGGACTATACGTACAAGCTGCCCGGCTGGCCCGAGCGGGTGCTCGTCATGCAGCAGAACTGGATAGGGAAAAGCACTGGAAGCAGGTTGCTCTTTCCACTCGAATCGGGCGAGGGAAACATTGCGGTTTTTACGACCCGCACAGACACGCTTTTCGGAGCTACTTTCATGAGCATGGCCCCCGAACATCCGATGGTGGCCGACCTATGCCGGGGAAAGCCTCAAGAGGCCGCAGTACTCGATTTTGTCGAGAGAGCAAAGCGGTTCAAGCGAGATGAGCGTGAAGCAGATCTGCTCGAAAAAGAGGGCGTATTTACCGGAAGCTGCTGCATCAACCCGGTCACCGGGAAAAGGATGCCGATTTACGTGGCTAACTTCGTGCTCATAGCCTACGGCACTGGCGCAGTCATGGCGGTCCCCGCACACGACCAGCGCGACTTCGAGTTTGCGAAAAAATACGGCCTGCCGATCCAGGTAGTCATAAAACCTGCTGAGGAGCAGCAGGCTCCTATGGCACAAGACCTCACCCATGCGTTTGAGCAGGACGGTGTTCTGGTTGACTCGGGCGAGTTTACCGAAATGGGGTCCGAAACCGCCCGGATTGCTATAACCGAGGCCCTGGAAAAAAGAGGGCTTGCCGAATTGACCTTGCAGTATAGACTCCGCGATTGGGGAATTTCGCGGCAGCGCTACTGGGGCGCGCCCATTCCGATCATTTACTGTGAGAAGTGCGGTGTTGTGCCGGTCCCCGAGCACGACCTGCCCGTTGTGCTCCCCCTGGATGTGGAGCTTCTGGAAAACGGCGGCTCCCCTCTACCCGTCCACAAGCCTTTCTACTCCACCGTCTGCCCGAAGTGCGGGGCCGATGCGCGGCGTGAGACCGACACCATGGACACCTTCGTGGAATCCTCCTGGTACTTTGCCCGTTTCGCCTGCCCTGACTTCGAGGGCGGCCCGCTCGACAGGGAACGGGCCCATTACTGGATGCCGGTTGACCAGTACATCGGCGGCATAGAACACGCCGTTTTGCATCTGCTCTATTCGAGATTTTTTGTAAAGGTCCTGCGCGACATGGGATATCTACAGACCGATGAGCCTTTCCGGAACCTTCTCACACAGGGAATGGTCATAAAAGACGGCTTCAAAATGAGCAAATCGAAGGGAAACGTGGTGGACCCCGATGAAATGATTCAGGCATACGGCGCGGATACGGTGCGCCTTTTCTGCCTGTTCGCCTCGCCGCCCGAAAAGGACCTCGACTGGAGCGACCAGGGGGTGGAAGGTTCTTTTCGGTTTCTTTCCAGGATGTGGCGGCTGGTTTCAGAAAACCTCGACGCCCTGAAGTCCGCTGGTCCCTGCCGGGGCGGAAGCCCTCTTGACAAAGATCTTGCCCAACTCCGCCGCAAGACTCACCAGACAATAAAAAAGGTTACGGAGGATATTCGCGAAAGGTTCCATTTTAACACGGCCATCGCCGCCATTATGGAGCTTGTGAATCTGATCCACCAGGTGCTCGACGGCCGGACGGCGGACCCCACGGTCTGGCCGGTCGTCAGGGAAGCCGTCGAGGCTGCAATAGTCATCTCATCGCCCATGGTTCCGCACATTTGCGAGGAACTCTGGAGCATCCTGGGCCATCAAGAACTTCTTCTGAATACTGGTTGGCCCAAATGGGACGCCCAGGCGCTCAAAGCCGAGGAAATGCTCATCGTCGTCCAGATAAATGGAAAACTGCGAAGCAAGATAACCGCTCCGGCGGACGCCACCGATGAGGAACTGGAGGATATAGCGCTCAAGGATTCCAGGATAAAAGATTTCATCGAAGGAAAACAGGTCAGGAAAGTAATCGTTGTGCCAAAGAAGCTGATAAATGTTGTAGTATAGCGTCCATCCGGAAACTCCGGACGGAAACTAGTATAGGCAAAGCAATGTTACACGAACTCGAGCTTATGCCGTTCTTTACAGGATAGTTGCCACAATTTCCAGCATATAGCATAGTGGGGGTGTTCGCCATGGTTGCACGGAATCTCAAGGGAATATTGTTAATAAGCTCCATCTCATTTTGCCTTGTCTCATGCGGTTATCACTTCTCAGGCGAGGGCCAGGGGCCGAAACCAGGGCTGAAGTATATCGCCATTCCGGTGTTCGATAACAAGACTACCGAGCCGGACGCCGGAGCGATTTTCGCCGGGGCGCTAAGAGAGGAGTTTATGCGAAAAGGCACTATGAAGGTAGTCCCCGTTGATCAGGCGGAAGCCGTATTCAAAGCGACCATAAAGAACATTCAGACTCAGGCGGTTGCTCATGAACCCGTTGCCAATGTTGTGGCCAACCGGGTTACAGTGGAAACCCGGCTTGTTGTTACCGTGGATATTACATGCGAGGAAAAGGAATCGCACAAAGTGCTCTGGAAGGACCCGAATTTCAGTTACTGGAAAGTTTACCAGGTGGAGGATAATCCGCTGCAGCCCAATCCGATCACCGGCTTTGAATACAGGGAGGCCGCACTCGGCTTTCTGGCCCGGGAGATGGCAACACGCATCCATGACAGATTTTTGAGCAACTTCTGATGCACGACGAAGACTTCCACAAAGCGCTCGACACCGGCAAGATAGATCCGGTATATCTTTTCGTTGGGGGGGCCGTTTTCCTTATGGAGCAAGCCTGGAAGAAGCTGCTTTCAAGCTTGCTGCCGGAGCGGGGCAAAAACTTCAACGGCGAGAGGATACGGGCAAAGGAAACAGAAGCAGGAAATGTGATCGAGCGGATGGCCACCACTCCAATGTTCGGGGGGCGAAGACTAATCATGGTAGACAATGTCGAGGCTTGGGGAAAAGCGGACCGCGCAGCGATGGAGGCTTTCGTGCAGCGAATCCCTCGATCGGCATGTCTCGTCATGACCGCCCCAGACAGGAAAAACGTCGAAGCACTTGCAAAAGCGGTCGAAACCAAAGGCAAGGTCGTACAGTTTCGATCTCCCGGTGATAAGGAAGCCCTGCGCTGGTTGATCGAAAGAGGCAGGCAACTCGGGAAAATTCTCTCCCACCGTGCCGCGTTCCTCCTGGTTGAGATGGTCGGAGACGATATGCATGCGCTCGCATCCGAGTTGGACAAGATTTGCACCTTCGTCGGGGAACGTGATCGGATCGAAACTGAGGACATCCTCGAAACCGCCACCTCTCAGAGAAGTTTCTCCGCGTTCGACATGCTGGATCACCTCAAAGCGCAGCAGGCGGACAAAGCCCTAAGGTCCCTGAGAAGCCTTATCCTCTCAGGTGAGATCCCTCTTAAGATTCTTTCGACTCTGGCCTGGCAGATTCGTATTGTGTGGCAGGTTAAAGACGGCCTGCGGCAGGGCATATCGGAAGCCGAACTGTCTGCACGGCTGAAATCTCATCCTTTCGTGGTCAAAAAGGCCCGGGAACAGGCCGTTCGCTTTTCGGACACGGACCTGTACAGATTGATCGAGGCTATCGCTCAGACGGACATCGCGATCAAGAGCACAGGTACTCCTCCCGAGCTGTTGCTCGAAGAGCTGGTACTCGATCTTTGCATGGACGGCAAAAAGCCCTCCATCACACATGGAAGGCAAGAAAAGGAAATGCGGCACAGAAACTAAAGAGCGTTGACTTCGCGGGTCAGGCGGGAAATTTTCCGTGAGGCCGTATTCTTATGGACAACGCCTTTGGAGGCGGTTTTCGCAATCACCGAGATTGCCTTCTTCAATTGTTCGGCAGCCTTTTCGGGCGACTTGCCGGCTATGGCCTCATCGAGGTCCCTTATCACGTTTTTCATCCTGGTCTTTCGGGAGCGGTTTCGCACCCGCTGCTCCTCACCCTGTCTCGCCCTCTTGATAGCTGACTTATGGTTGGCCAATCCAAACCTCCTTGAGATTCACCGGCGCAAATCCAGCATGCCGGTCAAGATGCATAAAAGTATTTATATACATCTAATGAAGAAGAGATGTCAAGCAGGATTCGGGAATCAATAATGGTATCCACCACTAATTCAGGCGACCTGCTTAGAATCGTCTTTGGCTACCATGGCCTTTACTTCATCCATAAATTTCGTTAGCTCCTCGCCGTCTATGGATTCTTTTTCAAGCAGGATTTTGGCCAGTTTCTCAAGCATGTCGCGCCGATGAGTCAGAATCTTGGTCACATTCCCGTGCGTTTCTTCGATTATGCCGGCTATCTCCTCGTCAATCTGCTGGGCGGTCTTTTCGCTGAACTCCCTGCCTTGTGAACCCATACCAAGATCAAGGTGCGCAGAGCGCGGTTCGCTGACAAAGGTAAGGGGGCCGAGCTTTTCGCTCATTCCGTATTCCATGATCATGCGGCGCGCTATGTCGGTTGCGCGCTGAAGGTCGTTCTGAGCACCGGTCGAGATATCGCCGAAAATGATTTCCTCTGAAACCCTGCCGCCGAGCAGCACTTTCAGTCTGTCAAGAAGTTCGTCGCGCGTCATGAGGTATCTGTCTTCGGTTGGCAACTGCTGGGTGTACCCCAGGGCAGCGATACCGCGTGGAATAATGGAGATTTTGCTGACTGGATCGGTGTTGGGAAGCACCATTGCGACAAGCGCGTGGCCCGATTCATGGTAGGCGACGATTTCCTTCTCTTTGGGGTTCATCACCCTGTTTCTTTTTTCGATCCCGCCGATTATTCGGTCAGCGGCTTCTTTAAAGTCGGCCATTGTGACCTCATCCCGGTCGCGTCTTGCCGCAATCAAAGCCGCCTCATTGATGAGGTTGGCAAGATCGGCGCCCACGAACCCCGGCGTCATGGCCGCAATTGTCTTTAGCTCGACGTCAGGACCCAGCGTAACCCCTTTTGCATGAACACTCAAAATAGCTTCTCTGCCTCGAATGTCTGGCTTGTCGATTGCCACGTGCCGGTCGAAACGACCGGGCCTCAGCAATGCCTGGTCGAGTATTTCGGGGCGGTTTGTCGCGGCTATTATGATTACTCCGGCCCGTTGATCGAAACCGTCCATCTCAACCAGGAGTTGGTTCAGTGTCTGCTCCCTTTCATCATGACCTCCGATAGGATTCAGGCCGCGCGCCTTGCCCAAAGCGTCCAACTCGTCTACGAAAATGATGCATGGAGCGTGCTCCTTTGCCTGGCCGAAAAGATCTCGCACACGCGCCGCGCCAACACCGACAAACATCTCGACGAACTCCGAACCGCTCATGCTGAAGAAAGGCACTCCGGCCTCTCCCGCTACGGCGCGCGCAAGCAGGGTCTTACCCGTCCCAGGCGCACCCAGGAGCAGGAGCCCCTTGGGGATTTTGCCTCCAAGCCTCTGGAACTTACCCGGGTCCTTCAGAAATCCAACGATCTCCTCAAGTTCAGCCTTTGCCTCGTCTATGCCGGCCACATCATCGAATGTAACGCTAATCTCTTTTTCGGCGTAAATCTTCACCTTCGCCTTCCCAACCGAGAGCACTCCCTGAGGTCCGCTTCCCATGCGCCGCATGAGAAAGCTCCAGAAAAAGAAAAATATAGCCAGCGGCAGCAGCCAGGAAATCAGCACGCCGAGCCACTTACTGTCGGAAGAGCCGCTAAATTTTATTCCCTGGGCTTCAAGGTCTTTTACCAGATCGGGGTCTTCAACCCGCACGGCGCTGACAGATTTGTTGGGTCCTTGTGCATCCTTTAGAGTAGCAGTAACTGTATCGGGACTGAGCGTCACGCTCTCCACTTTCGCGGTCCTGACCAACTGCTTGAATTCTGAATATGAGACCCGATTTGCCTGCTGCTCGGTCATCAGCGTTTGAAGCCACATGATCACAAGCAGCGCCGCGATGAAATACCAGATTGAAAAATGCACCTTGCGCTGGTCCTGTTTTCGACCTCCATCGCCCGAGGGTCCTCTGAAATGATTCATAAATTTACTCAACGGATCTTTCTGTTCGTCATTCGCCATTTTTGTCAGTCCCCTCTTTTACGCCCGCAGAAAATTACCTCCAGCTCTGTCGGAGGTCGTTCCCCGGTTGGGGAAAACATGAGTCCCAAAATATTCCGGGCCAGACTCATTAAAATATATTACAGCTTAGAGCCCGCGCAATCCGATATATATAATTAAGTGCGTGAGACAGCAGAACGCGGCCTGTCACGGCGGGTGTCAAACGCGCGCTCGTAGATACATAATTTGCTTGCACTCTCGAATGGTCATCTCTATATAGGAGCGATGACCTTTATTCCAAAGAGGAGGTAAACTTTGAAGACAAAGGGCAGTTATTTCGAAGTTGGGTTAATTTCTTTTCTGATTTTCGCCTTTTTGAGTTCTCCATTCATGGCCAGTGAGTCAGGATTCAATACGGCCCTTGCCGCTGTGCAACAAACCGCCGGAGCCGAAGGGGATCAAAATGAACCGGCGGTCAATGATCCTTATGAACATTTTAACAGGCAAATCTTCAGCTTGAACGACAGCCTCTATTTTGGCGTGTTCAAGCCCTTAGCGCAGGGGTATTCAGCCCTGATGCCGGCCGATCTTCGCGAAGCGATCAGAAACGGGTTCCACAATCTGCTTTTCCCGTCCCGTTTCGTAAATTTTGTACTCCAGGCAAAATGGGATAAGGCAGGAACTGAGACACTCCGTTTCATCATAAATACGTCGATGGGCATGGCCGGCTTGTTGGATCTTGCCCAGTGCGGGCTCGGACTCCAAAACTGTGAGTCAGACTTCGGGCAGACCCTTGCCCTTTGGGGCGTTTGCTCAGGCCCGTTTCTGATTGTCCCGGTGCTCGGCCCGTCAAATCCCAGAGACCTATTCGGCTTTGCGGTAGATACTGCCATGGACCCGCTGGTCTGGACCCCTGCGCAATGGTGGGTGACCTTTTCTGCTGAGACCGGAGGATACGTAAACCGTATTTCACTGCAAATCGGTCAATACGAGGAATTAAAAAGAGCTTCGCTCGATCCCTATATCGCCATGCGAGATGCTTATATCCAGTATAGGGAGCACATCTTGCACTAGCGCCGGTATATGCTTTCGTGAACGCTCATTTGAGTAGTTGTTTCTGTTGATTTTTATGTAACACAAATTTAGAATGAAGCGATCTGTGCTTTTGAGGTCGGTATTTGGGGTTTGCCGCAGAATCGGTCTTTCGCCTTGTAAGACGTTTCCGCAAGTCGCTCCAATAACGCACCAGGCTGGAATCTATCAAACATGTGAAAGGAATCTGTAATGGCGGAAGGTCGAGTGAAATGGTTCAACGAGCAAAAAGGGTATGGCTTTATCGAAATAGATGGCGCACCGGATGTTTTCGTTCATTTCAGCGCCATTGAAGGCGAGGGTTTCAAGACCCTGAGCGAAGGCCAGGAAGTAGTTTTCGAAATAGAAAAGGGGCAGAAGGGACCACAAGCGGTCAATGTCAGAAAAGTCTAAGAGATGCTGCGAAGGTAATGGCGTATGCCGAATTTGACTTATCGCTGAGGGAAGGCCGGTTCTTACCGGCCTTTTTGCTTTTGCACCGATAGACTTATATAATACCTTGAGTTAAGTTACATCGGAAACAAACGCCATCCCGGCCTGTTTGCAATCCCCTAGGGCCGTGGGATGACGCCGTATGGCCCCTTTTTCATCTATCTGCCGAAAACAGACTTCTCCAGCATATTCCACGTCGATCGCGTCGAAGAAGTACCTTACGGTCAAAGCGGGACATTCGAACAGTCGTTTGCCACGAGTAGCCCCCGCGCACAGGAAAAATCCCTTCCTGTCAACAGTGGGCAGCGGAGCATGACCATCGGCTTTTCCCTTATATTTTCGCATATACAGGGCTTGGCTGCGGTCCACGAGCAGCTTTGTCTGGCCGTTGAGCCCGTAAAAGTAGATGGGGCTTGAGATAACAATCCTTTCAGCCGTATCCAACAAGGGGTAGACCTTCTGCATATCGTCCTGCTGCACACAAACTCCATGCTCATCGCAATACCCGCAGGACTGGCAACCTGAAATCCTGAGGTCCCTGATATAGATTTTCTGCAGCTCAACATCGGCGGCCGATGAAGCCCCCTCCAGAAAACTTTCCATCATAAGATCGGTGTTGCCGTTCTTCCTCGGAGACCCGAATATCGCCAACAAAAGCATCATATTCTCCTGCCAAAACACCCCATGATTTTGTCTTCCCGAAAATCATCTCAGCGTGTACAGCCCGCCTCATAGGTTTAGATGCCTTATCCACCCGAATATATCTTCTCTTTCGCCGTACTGGATACCCAGGATTTCATCGTAGAGATTCTGAGCCCACACGCCCACTGTTCCATCGGAAATCCTGTACATCCGGTCACGGTATGAGATTTCTCCAACCGGTGAAATTACCGCTGCAGTCCCGGAGGCAAAAATCTCCTTCATTTCGCCCGACTGGGCCGTCTCGATCACTTCGTCGATTGAAATCCGGCGCTCGGTCACCTTGATGCCCCAGTGGCCGGCAAGCTGCAACACACAATTGCGGGTAACCCCCGGCAGGATCGAGCCGCCAAGAGGCGGGGTTATAAGTTCCTCGCCGATTCTGAAGAAAATGTTGCTCGTTCCCACTTCCTCGACATAGCGCCTCTCGACGGCATCCAGCCACAAAACCTGGGTGAAGCCCTTCTGCTTTGCGATTTCCGCCGCGTAGAGGCTCGATGCATAGTTTGCCATCGTCTTGGCTTCGCCAACTCCACCCCGGACCGTCCGGACATATTCCTCCGTGACATATATCTTTACCGGGTTGAACCCTTCGGCATAGTATGCGGCCACCGGCCCGGTTATTATGAAATAGAGATAATCGTCGGCCGGACGCACGCCCAGGTGAGGCTCTGTGGCGATCATGGTGGGCCTTATGTAGAGCGACGAGCCAACGCTGTGTGGGACCCAGTCCTTGTCCAGCTTGAGGAGCTGTTCGGTGGCCTGCATTTGCAAGGCTGGATCGATCTCGGGCATGCACATCCTTCGCGCCGAACGGTTGAAGCGCTCCCAGTTCTGGCCGGCCCTGAAGAGGCATATCTTGCCGTTTGGCCACCTGTAGGCCTTCAGGCCTTCGAATATACCCTGTCCGTAATGGAGCACCATCGCGGCCGGGTCCATTTCCAGGAGGTGATAAGGAACGATCCGGCTATTCTGCCACCCCTTCCCCTTCGTAAAATCCATCATAAACATGTGGTCGCTGAAAACTCGGCCGAAAACCAGGTTTTTTTCATCTTTAGGCTTTGGATGCCTTTTCGCCGGGTCAAGGGGGTGAACGGAAATGTCCATCTAAATACCTCCTGATAGTTTCCACCACTGCCAAAGAGTAATTCGGAAGCGATTGCGCCGGCTTTTGAGCTCTTATTGCAGCACGAAATGGGGTGAACGCAGAAAGCGGCTTATCTGTTTGCTGTAAAACTGGATGACGGCACGGCTTTCGGTTCCCGGGTGCAATAGTTCATCGTCTTCCTCATCTTCGCTTGATCTCTTCACAATTATATTCTTTTCGACATAAAGCTTGACCGCGTTGTCGAATGTTATCTTCGAAACGCACTCGGGCCTTTCGACCAGCCCCAGCTTCAGGGCTTTATGACCTAACCCAAGGATCTTTTTATTGAAATCCTTGTCCGAAACGCCTTTGTTTTGGAGATAGCGCAAGCCGCGCAAGACCAGCCAATAGCCCTCGAGATAGTTCCGCAGCAACCCGTGAAACGCATGTGAGGCCCCCAGACCCTTGTGAGTCAAAATGAATGGCCGGTCATCGTCTGCAACGCGGTGCAGAAATTCCAGATTCTCATAGATGCTGATCACGTCCCCCACGAGATTTTCGTCACTCAGTTCGTTGTCGTAAACGAACTCGAACTTAAAGAAGTTCTTTAAGAAAGTTACATCTTCAAGCACTTCACCCACGCTGAATCGAAAAGTCTGCTGCGCAAGGATCGAAGTCGAGACGTAGGCCGCAGGAAGCAGGAAGTGGATGACGTTGTTCTTGTAGAATTCGAGGGCCAGCCGCTTATTGTCCTCCAGAGTGAAAACTTCTTCTTCCAGATCATCGTCGTCGTCCTTGAGCTTGCCGATAAGCTTGCTGCGCTCCATATTGCGAAGCGAATCCTGAAGGCTTGGTCCAAGGTTTTTCATAGTCTTGGAAAGCCCAACCTTCCGGGCTGCGATGAAGTCGTGAAACGTCTGGGATATTTCCAGAAACTCGGCTTTGGGAATGCCATGGCGGGCCTGAGCCAGAAGGGCGCAGGCCGACAGGGCGAAGGGCGTAACCATTGATTCCTGGTTTATAAAATGTATGATCCGGTAAGCAAAATGGCGGTACATCGCATGGCGCTCTTTGGGGTCCATCAAGCCAACATCGTAGTTGTGGCGCTCAAGGTAGCCCCTGAGTGAAATAGGTTCCGCGAATCTGATGTACGCACGACCGTATCGCTTCCGCAAGACTCGCCGAAGTCCCACGAGTTGGCCGAGGTTTTCCTTCTCCTTGGGTCCCCCGGTAATCTCTCTCAGATAGGATTCCACCTCGGGAATACGATCGTAGCATATCGAGGTGGGCACGAAGACCAGATCGTCGCAAAAACCTTCCTCGACTGCCTGAATGAGAATGGCCAACAATCCAAGCTTTGGCAGCACGAGTTTGCCTGTCCGGCTGCGGCCCCCCTCTATGAAGAATTCGATATTATGGCCCAGTTGGACCATTGTCTTGACATAGAGCGCGAAGACCTCTGCGTAGAACTTCAGTCCCTTGAAGGTGCGGCGTATGAAAAAGGCCCCGCCCATGCGAAAAATCGCCCCCAGAGGCCAGAAGGCAAGGTTCTGTCCAGCCGCTATGAAAGGCGCGTACAGGTTGTTTGAATACAGAAGCTGGGAGAGCAGCAGGTAGTCCATGTGGCTCTTATGACAGGGAACGTATACGAGCGTGTGCTGGCGGGCTGCGCGCTTAACTTTCTGCAGGCTTTCGGAATCCATCTCGACGCCGTCGAACACATTGTTCCAGACCCAGTTGAAGATCTTGGCCGCAATCTGGATGAAGGTGACGTTGTAGTTGGCAGCGATCTCATCGAGGTAACTGTCGGCCTCCAGCCGCACTTTCCAGATTTCCTTAGAGGTGGCGCGGGCGCGCCGCTGCATCAGGGCCTCGAGCCTCGGATGGTGGAGAATTATCTCCTTCATCTCCAGCTTGCTCTTGGTGATCGGGCCCACAACCGCCCTTTTGATTTCATCAACCGAATCGATCAGGGTGCGGCGAAGTTCGAAAATCTGTTTGCGTTTTTGCCAGAGGTCTTCGGACAGCTCGGGCAAAACTTCCAGCACGTTCAGCGGTTCCCCGGTCTCCATCACCGCGTAGGGATTGCCTCGGATAGAGGAAATCATCTTCCGCAAAAAACCGAAAGGTTTCTTCTGGCCCAGAAAAAACTCCAGGGGCCCCCATCTCTGGCGCCCCTCCGGTCGCCTGCTGTACAGAAGCACCAGAGGTACGATAAAAAGCGGCCGATCACATGTTTTCTGGATGTCTATCAGATGTTCCAGCGGATCGTTTCCCACAAGCACCGTGCTGCGATAGTAGCCCCGCTTGCCTACAAGAGAAAACACACCTGACTCGCCCGCTTTGATCTTTGCGGCGTAGTGGCCCCCGGCGTAAGGGTCCGGGAAACAACCGTGGCGCAACAGATAGGCGCAGTGATAGATGAGGGTCTTTATCCCGTGCCATCGGGCCTGCCAAAAGTAGGGATGATGGTCAAACATGAATACGGGTGAGGGCAGGCCAAGTTGATGCAATCGCATGCTGACATAGACGAAGTCGATCTGCGATGACTCTTTCATGGCATAGACTATGCCTCCCTTGCCGGCCAGCTCCCCGAGGGATTTCTGCTGATCTTCGGGAACGGTGACATGGCTCACCATTCGCTCAAACCATTTCTGGAAGGCAAATCGGGGCTTTATATCCACGGAATAGCCGTAGGGGTCCCCACGGAACATGTCCGAGACTTTCGAGCCTATGCGTTTCAGCCAGTGGATCACGATCTGTCAGTCTTCCTCCTGAACTGTATTATACAAATTTAGCAGACTAACAAAAATAGCGCTCAAAAACCAAACTTTTTTAGGAGCATGCAGGTTTTTGGTGCTTGCGGCGTGGCCGTCCGGCTTCGTTTTCCATGTTAAAGCCCCTCACCATCGCTCAACGCGGCTCTTGCCTTACCGTTCCAAGGCGCAAAGCGGGCAAGAAGCACAATGCCGGGAATGGCGCCCAGGACGGTCAAAGAGAAGTAACCTGGCCATCCAAGTGCCTGCGCAACAACCCCGGTAGGCGCTCCGGCAACGATCCTGCCAACCGCCATAAAACTCGTCAGCAGTGCATACTGGGTCGCCGTGAAACGCTTGTCGCAAAGGCTCATCATGAAGGCGATAAAGGCCGCGTCACCCATCCCTACGCATATGTTCTCGATCCCGATTGCACAAATCATCGCAGGGTAGCTTTTTCCGATCAGGGCGAGCGCAGTAAAAGCGAAGTTGGAGAAGGCCTGCAGGAAACCAAAAACCCAAAGAGAGCGGTTTATCCCGATTTTGGCTACGATGCTCCCGCCCACAAGCGTGCCCAAAATCGTGCTGATCAGCCCGAAGACCTTGTTTACCATGCCGACATCCGAACGGCTGAAGCCTATATCGAGCAAAAACGGGGTGGTCATCGCCCCGGCCATGACGTTTCCCAGTCTGTAAATCAATATAAAAAACAGCATCTCGACTGCGCCCGAGCGTTTGAAGTAGCCGGTAAGCGGCCCCCAGACAGCCTCTTTGAGGCTTTTCGGAGGGACTACCCTGATCTCGGGCTCGGGAGCAGCGAGCGTAAAAAGCGTGTTCACGAGCATCACGGCGGCCATCAAGCTATAAACCGTGCGCCAGGGAACGTGATCGGACAGAATCAGCGCGAGCGCCCCGGAGACCAGAATGGCCGACCTGTATCCAACGACCGCTGTGGCTGCCCCCGGCCCCAGTTCCGTTTCGCGCAAAACATCAGCCCTGTAGGCGTCGATCGCGATATCCTGGCTGGCGCTGAGAAAAGCTGTGACCAGGGCCGCAAGGCCAACGTAAGCGGGGAAAGAACCTGGAGAGGAGCAGCCGAGAAAAAGGATTGCGACGGCCAGAAGGATTTGAATCGAAACGATCCAACCGCGCCTTCTTCCCAGCCACGGCGGGCTGAACCGGTCCATGAGCGGCGCCCAGAACACTTTGAGAGCATAGGGCAGACCGACCAGTGAAAAGGCGCCCACAATGCTGAGGTCAACCTTTTCCGTTACGAGCCATGCCTGGAGCGTAGAAGCCGTGAGCGCAAGGGGAAGACCCGAGGAAAAACCGAGGCCGACCAGGCTCAAGACGCGCCTGTTGCCGTAAATTTTGAACCAATTACCCATTGCTTAACCTGTTTGAGCTCTCTGCAGGATCCGAAGTCTGGGCAATGTATCTGATATGACAGGCAGGGACAATTGAAATATCCATTTACCTGCAAGCCTGCTCGTGTTTAATTTAGACCTTTCGCAATCCTTTTTCGGAGATTTCATGCTTTCGCTAAGCGGCTTCGCCGGCAAATGGAAACTCGACCCCACTCCCCTGGGACCTGTTGTCCGCCGGTACCCCTTCAGGTTGAATTCCTATTTCGAGGGGCTTATTCGAAGCGCCGGAGACGCTGTCTGGCAACAGGTAGTCCCCGATACAAAAGAGATTTCGGATACTTCCGGTTTTGAGGACCCGCTTTGCGAAGAGGGCCTTGCGCCTGTCCCAAACCTGGTTCACAGGTATCCAAATCGCGTGCTGTGGCTGGTGAGCGACCAGTGCGCCGTCCATTGCAGGTTCTGCACGCGGAAGAGGAAATGGCCGGGCGGTCATAGGCCGGCGTTGAAAACCGTGGCCCCCCCTGACCTTGCGCCTGCCCTGGACTACATCGCGAAAAATAAACAGATCCACGACGTGCTCCTGTCGGGCGGCGACCCTCTTCTGCTTGCCCCGGAGCATCTTCGGGAGATTCTGAGCAGGCTGCGGGAGATCAGCCACGTGCAGATAATCAGGATCGGGACCCGGGTTCCCTGCGCTCTTCCCCAATGGATCACTCCGCAACTCGCGGCTATGCTCTCCGCGTTTCACCCACTTTTCGTAAATATTCATTTCAACCATCCCGCCGAACTTACGGCCGACTCGCAGCGGGCCTGCGCCATACTGGCCAACGCAGGCATTCCCCTGGGCAGCCAGACTGTCCTTTTACGGGGAGTAAACGACGACGAAGCCGTCCTCGCCGAGCTGTTTCACGGGCTGCTCTCCTTTCGGGTCCGCCCCTATTACCTGATGCAAATGGACCTGGCCGCCAGCACGGCCCACTTCAGGACCCCAATCAGCACCGGCCTCCGAATCCTTCGCAAACTTCGAAACACGATTTCAGGGCCGGCGATGCCCCATTTCGTAGTCGATTTGCCTGGCGGCAGAGGGAAAATGCCGCTATTGCCCGATATGATCCGCGAAATCGGCGCAGGAAGGATGATCGTCCAAAACTACATGGGAGAATTGTGTCGTTACCCGCTTCTTGACGGAGAGGAATACGGGCTGAGAGCGGAAGTCGGGTGGCCGCTTCTCAGGACTGAGGACTGAGGGCCTCCGGCCCGGCGCTGGGCAATTTTGGAGTGGTGTTTCGCCGGGTTGTACGCGCCCCTCCGGCCCGGCGCTGGGCAATCTTGGAGTGGTGTTTCGCCGGGTTGTACGCGCCACTCCGGCCCGGCGCTGGGCAATCTTGGAGTGGTGTTTCGCCGGGTTGTACGCGCCCCTCCGGCCCGGCGCTGGGCAATTTTGGAGTGGTGTTTCGCCGGGTTGTACGCGCCCCTCCGGCCCGGCGCTGGGCAATCTTGGAGTGGTGTTTCGCCGGGTTGTACGCGCCCCTCCGGCCCGGCGCTGGGCAATCTTGGAGTGGTGTTTCGCCGGGGTTGTACGCGCCACTGAGGGGTGAAGGGGTGAAAAGGGAATGTTAAGGGTTGCCCCCTCTTAATAGGCACAGCCAGAAGGCATCCGCGAACGCCCGACGCGGACCCTCACTTAGTTTCGGGTCCCCGCTATACGCATCGCCTCAGGCCATACGTCCAGTCCGCGCCCGATCTTTCGGTGAGGGCGGACCCTCACTTCGTTTCGGGTCCCCGCTATACGCATCGCCTCAGGCCATACGTCCAGTCCGCGCCCGATCTTTCGGTGAGGGCGGACCCTCATTTAGTTTCGGGTCCCCGCTATACGCATCGCCACAGGCCATACGTCCAGTCCGCGCCCGATCTTTCGGTGAGGGCGGACCCTCATTTAGTTTCGGGTCCCCGCTATACGCATCGCCACAGGCCATACGTCCAGTCCGCGCCCGATCTTTCGGTGAGGGCGGACCCTCATTTAGTTTCGGGTCCCCGCTATACGCATCGCCACAGGCCACATACGTCCAGTCCGCGCCCGATCTTTCGGTGAGGGCGGACCCTCATTTAGTTTCGGGTCCCCGCTATACGCATCGCCACAGGCCACATACGTCCAGTCCGCGCCCGATCTTTCGGTGAGGGCGGACGATAGACGCGCGATGCGGTCGCCTTCCGCGCTCCGCGAAGTACATCGCTGAGGGATGCCCCCAATCTATATGGCATTATCTTACCCAGTGTTGTTCATAGTCTGTCTTACGAGGTGGAATCTGACCGGAGGGGCCTCCCATAAAAAGTATGATCCGGACATGGAAAAGTTGATCGCGCTTTTGTGTGGTCAATGTTCAGGAGAGACCGTTTGAGCTAAAGAAATCGTTTATGCTTATCCCAAAATGCGGGGGAGGGCGGTGACTTCAACAGGTGCTGAACGTCATAGATGATGCTCTGAAAGGGAGCGTCAATTCCCAGGCATGCATGTGGGCATCATGCTCAGGCATTCGGGAGAGCAACACTGGCTCCAGGAAAATATCGACTCTCCCCGGTACCTTTGTCGTTAGCCACCACACGATATCACCCCGATTCCCGCTTTTTTCAACCTGGGGATAACTTATGGGCTCACCCCTGGCGGCGGAGAGAAGAACTCATACATCCTTTAGTCGGAGAGATCCAGCAGTGACGGTTTCGACGACTCCAGAAAAGGTGGAGTCTTTTTCCACGGATAACCATTCCGGGCTAGATCAAAGCTGTACTCGAACAGCGCCTTCATATAGACGTTATCGAAGTCTTCTTTGTGCACGGTCTTGAATTCGGGTCCGATATAGGCAAGGTTGTAATCAACGCCGTCCCTTTTAGCCACCATATATATTCTAAAAAGGTCTCCCACACCCTGGGAGTGAATGAGGGAGGATATGGCTCGGCCGGCAATGGGCAGCAACCGGCGATCTACAGAGGCCCATTCCGGATCGAGGCGACCATTGCGAATGACGTAGAGATTCCTTTCACGGATGTCGGTCTTGATGTGCTGGCTGCGTGCGAGATTCATGATCGAGGGAGGGTATACAAAAACCTGTGCGGTTGCCCCTCCATCCACGTGCATCTCCTCGAAGGGTTTCCCATTGATCTCGACTGGAATCATGACGGGAGGAAATACTCCGGGAATGGCTGCCGATGCCAGGAGGATACTGTCAAATAAGTCAAGAGCTCTGGGGTCCCTGCTGGAAGCAATCGCCCCCATATTCCATATTACAGGCCGCCGGGAATCAAGGTTGGTCGTGCCTATGAGCAAAATTCGCCCTTTCTCGTATTCTGCCGCGATTTCATTTAACATGTCGCGGTTTACAAGTTTTCTCAGCAGGTTCCAGAGCGGCGTATTGTCGCTCAGAGCATCGCTCGTTATCACAGATAAAATGCTTCTGGTCACGTAGATGTCTTTTGGACCGATGCCGGTATACAATTCCTTTAACAGGTGGTCATAATCAGGACCTAGAAATGCGAAAGGAGCAATCAACGCGCCGGTACTGATGCCTGTTACCAGTTTGAATTGAGGCCGTGTCCCGGATTGAGTCCACCCCACCAGCAGGCCTGCCCCGAATGCGCCGTCGTCGCCTCCACCAGATAGAGCAAGGAAGTTTGCGGGCGGCATCTCCCCACCATGACCTGATTTGGCCAGAAAAGTTTTTTCGCGGTCGAGCGCAGCCATAACTTCCTTCAGATACGGTGACAGGTCGTCATCCACAAAAAAGCGGGCATTTGGAATTCCCAGTACATCTGCACGAGTCAGAGAGTCCGCGGGAACTGCCGGAAGCCGTTGGAGAGAGACACAACCCTGCAAGACGCCCAGCAGGACCGCCACAAACATTAAAAAAGGCATAGTCTTCACCTTCATACTAGTCCTTCGTTCTCAGGCTGGGTGTAAGCCCTTCTCCTGTTTGAGGGTTGTCCACGGGTTCAAAACAGCAATGGAGAGTTCAGTTGCCGTCTTTGGGAATCGAGTCCAGCGTCCAAGGCCCTTGAGCTGTTTCTTCCTGGACTATCGCCGGCCGCTCACTTGTTTATCTTCGTAATCTTAGAGCCCTGGAGCCCGATGCCTGCCATTAGACCCTTCTGGTCGAAGATGAAGGCGTATACATCGGCCTTGAGCGTCGTGCTCGTCAGCGTGCGGGCGATGCCCTCGTCCGCCACAACGATGCCAGGGCCGGCTCCGATCTCCCAGCCGGCGCTCTTGTTTAGATAGTGGACTGCGGAGTTCGTCATCAGGAAGAGTACATAGCCGAAGGTTTGAGCGCCGGCCTGCAGACCGTATGACGCCGCAACGGAATTGTAGTACCCCACCGTCCTGCCCTTCTTTAGGAGAGCGCCCTCGCCATACTGTGCGCCAACTAAAAAGCCCGCCTTGACCATGTTCGGAAACACCAGGATAGCAACGGCCTTCTGCGCAAGCATCTTTGTTACAGGTTGTTCCTCGTAGAGCTTCATCAACGCAGCGTCAACGTCGGCGTCGATCCCGGCGGCAGAAGCCGCGCGTGCAACCCCGTTCCCTTGTGTGAGTACCAGTACTGCGGCCAACACCAAGGCGGTCAGTATTGTCCATTTCATTGTAGTTCTCGTTTCACCTGCTTTTCTCACGGCTTGTGTTTCCTTTCCATTTTGAGTCATTGCGAGCATGAATGGCCGCAAGACCCAGAGGTTATGCCGATAAAAGCGTCTGTTAAAAGTCCGGTGAAAGCTTTGGGGCGCTTTTTGTTCTCATACTAGCCCCTGTGAAACAATCACCGAAACGGACCGCAGGACAAAATTATGAGAAATAGTTTTGGAGACAGGTGGAAGATCTAATCTCCACTCTTTTTACCGTAGAGATCCACGTACTTGCTTTCCACTATGTGCCAACTGCTGTCGGGATTAAATCGTTTCATCCCTCGTGCGATGGATGCAGTCTCTTTGCCCAAGTCCTTTTCGTATACGACGCCATCGTGGCTGATGATAAAAGTCTTGATTCCCGATGATCCGTAACCCGCTGGATAGGCAACCATCGCAAACCCGCCGGTCATTCTGCCGCTGATAACGTAGTCGTATGCGCCTCGAGGCGCGTGCTTGCCCTGGGCTTTCAGGATCTGGTAGAAGTAGCCGTGATAGGGGGTGGGTTCATTACCCGATTTTTTCTTGTACCCCTCCTTTTTAGCCTCTCCGATCAATGGTCCCAGGGGGCTCTGCTCCTCACCTTCCTTGGTCTCCCAGTAGAGTCCGTCCCGCGTGCCGGGGTCACTCAAAAACTTTTGTGCGTATTCCAGGACCCCGTCACCGTTTCGGTCCTTCGATGCATATTCACGCTGGGCGTCAACGTATGCCAGGCAGACCTGGATGGCGCTAAGCTCATTTTTGCCGATCCGGCGGTTTAAGATCTCCTGCCTGCCGTCCTTTGCGGAAAAGTACCACACCTTCCCGGCCTTCACGATTGGAATAGGGAAGGGCCAATCATCGTTTCCTATTGCAAGAACCGCTTTACCAGCGCTGACCATCGCTATCCGGTTTTTTTCCTGATACGCCTGGAGAAAACGCTCGCGACCGGCTCTGTCGGCAACCTCATCGCCTGAGCTTATGAGTTGCCTGTTGCTGGGAATATCACCGAAAATGGCCAGCAGCATCTTCTCGTCATTTGCGCTCAAGGCTTCAACCAGCGCCTTGACGGCATCTTCGGGGGAATTGTAATCTTTCACATGGTATTTAGTTCCTTGGTTTTTGTACGAATCGCTTGGCCAAATATAGGGTCCTCCCCTAAGTGCTGATGCGCTGTGACAGAAGCAAACCAACATCAGAGAAGCCGTTAGACCAATGGCCAACCCCAAAAGGAACACACGTTGCCTTTCCCTCTTATGTTTGAGCAGAAACATTATTTAATCCTCCCTAAGGCAGGGTTTTTCATAAATTCGGCGTTTTCATTCCCGTCTCAATGGACGCAATCCTAGTTACTGGAAATCACACGCTACCTGCGTCCACCGCCACCACCACCGCCACGGCCTCCGCCACCACCACCGCCACGGCCAGCACTACCGCCGCCGCCACGGGCACCGCCTTTGTGCCCGCCGCCACCGGACTTTTGACCGCCAAGTCCTCCCGGGGAGCCCTTGCGGCTCGAAAGACCGCGGTCCGAACTCATCCTGGCATCCCTGCCGCTCCCCACACCCTGGAACGCCCCTCCGCTCCCACGCTGCTGGAGACCCTGCTGCACAGAGGATGTGGCTGGTCTGGCCGAAGCGCCCTGTCCCGGCCTCTGAGATGGGAGCTGAGATGCACCAGGCCGCCCGGCCCCTCCTGAGGGCCGCTGACTCGGGGTGTTGCCGCGAAAATCGTTTCTGCCCCCTGCTGCACCTGTGCTTCCGGGCCCTGCAGAGGGGCGGGTTGCGACACTTCCGTTGCGAGCGGACTGGTTCCATTTTCCGGTCTGATAATGCGAAACGCGAGCGTTATTGATATTTACGTTGCGGTTGACATTGACGTTCATAGATCCACCGCCCCAGTTCCAACGGCCCCACCCGTTATTCCATGCTGCCCCGACAGCCACGCCGGCCGCAAAGCCAATTGCTCCCGCAGCAACGACACCTCCATAGGGATAGTAAGGATAAGGAGGATAAGCCGGGTAAGGCCAGGCACCGTAGACCACCGCCGGGTTATAGGTGGGCACATAGACCACGGTCGGGCTGGCAGGTTCGATCACAATGGCTTGCCCTTTGACTTCCACCTTCTGCTCCTGCGTGGTTTTCAGATTACCCTCAGCCTGTGCCTTTGCGCGCAGCTTCTGGACGGTGTCCATGACGTCCGACTGCTGAGCCAGGAAAGCCTCACCCAACGTTTGGGTCCACTCCAGTTTTTCGCTCATCATGGCAAGAACTTCGGGAAAGGGCACCAGCGCTTTTACACTCAGGTCCCACTTCATCTCGTCCAGGGCAGCGTTAAGCTGGTCCTCTTTCAGGTCGTTGTTTTGCTTTACCCAACGGTCCGCCGACACGACTTCAAGGGGAAAGGTCGCCGCTACCAATACGTTAGCGAGCAGGGAGTCGGGGTAAAGGGCGATTGGAGCAAGCATCTGATTCAACTCTTCCGGTTTATACGCCGCGGGTGTGCCAGACCCTTGCGCCAGGACTCCCGATGGCGCGGCAAGAAACAAAATCAGCAACGCGATCGTAGCATGCTTACAAGCTGTCAACCTTTTCATAATTGCCTCTCCTTTTTCAGGGTGCCAATATGGCTACTTGGACCGATTTGCCCGGCTCTAGTATCGAGGTGCGGTCAAGGGAAGCGGGTAAACGATCCAAATAATTACTGAGGATCATCCTCCCACCCGCCTGGGTGAGAACGCCAGCCGGAACAGTTGTGTCCGGGCGGCTTCATTGTAAATTAATGCCTCCAAGGCTATTTACAACAGTCGCTGAGCGATAATTAGTGAAGCATGCGGCTTCTTACAATGTGTCAGATTAAAAGGCAGATATCGGTAAGAGTCCTGCCCATCATCTACCTCCCAACAGTGACATGCGATGATGACTTTTCTCAGTGTTTGCAAAGGATTGGAACGAAAAGCTTTTTGACTGCACCAACGAGAAGTGCTACTACAAAACCGTCAAAAGGCAATTTCTTAGCACCGATCGTCCGAGACCGAGCCCCTTGGCGGCGATCCCCTGCGCCTCAGTCAGTTGGGCGTTGGCAAATTTTCAAAAATACATTGTAATTGGTTGACAGGACTCGATGCACTTGTGGCACACAGGGGGTAAGCTCAGATGAGTAATTTAACGGATCATCCGCTGCTTGTTTTCGTGCTCACTTTCTTTCTTCTGTCTTTTTCGGCGTGGCTCGGGAAGTCTTTATCGAAGATGCAGCGAATCCTTGAAGGTGCGGCGCGTGAAGATTTTGCCGTTATCCTGGCCGCTACGCTGACCCTGCTCGCGCTTATTATCGGATTCACCTTTTCGATGGCCTTAAACCGCTACGATCAGCGCAAGAACTATGAGGAGGCAGAGGCCAACGCGATCGGCACAGAATACCTTCGGGTCAACCTATTGCCTGCCGCTGACGTGGCGAAAGTGCAGACGCTGCTTCTTAACTACCTCGACCAGCGTGTCTTGTTCTATAGCACCAACGATGAGCAACAGCTCCGGCAGATCGATGCCCAAACTGCCAAATTGCAGGCCGCGCTGTGGTCGTCGGTCCGGACTCCGGCGGTTGCGCAACCGGAATGCGTTGTCGCCCTGGCGGTTTCAGGCATGAACGACGTATTGAACTCGCAGGGCTACACGCAGGCAGCGTGGTGGAACCGCATTTCGATTGCGGGTTGGGCCTTGATGCTGGCGATCGCCATCTGCTCCAACGTGCTGGTTGGCTTTGGTTCGAGAAACGATAAACCGAAATTTATCTTACTTCTGGTTCTGCCCTTTATTGTTTCCATCGCATTCCTTTTGATCGCGGACATCGACAGCCCACGCGCAGGCCTAATTCGCGTGGTCCCGCAAAATCTCCTAAGCCTATCTCAATCCCTGCATGCGCAGTGAACGATACTTCTGCGAGGGAAGATATGGCGCACGCGGAAGAAATGGCAAAACGGGAATTTCATTATCTACCAGCTTGAAAGTGTAAATATCTTGCCAGAAGGTGGAATCTGACAGGAGGGGCCTCCCATAAAAAGTATGATCCGGACATGGAAAAGTTGATCGCGCTTTTGTGAGGTCAATGTTCAGGAGAGAAAAGTTAATTTCGGCAGAACCCAATTGTGACAGAAATAAATGTCTAATTGCTAAGGCAGGGCGTTATGCGCACCCAATCAAGCCAATGGTGAAATTGATAAAGTGCGATCAAAAACTTCCGGCATGGTGACATCGCCGAGTGCATAGCTATTGGCCCTCCATGGATTTGAACCAAGTCCTCCCCCTTCAGCAACACCGAAGGAGCTTCGATGCTCCTGAAGGGGGGCGCTCTACCGTTAAGCTAAAGGGCCTTTATTTGAGACACTATATGTTCGGCGCGACCATCGTCAAGTCCGAATTCTGTTCGAAGATAACCCAAAATTTTATTTTGATACTTTTGCTCATTGTTCATGAATCCTTTCCACAAGTTAAGGGGCAGTACCTTTATGAGACGAGCATCACCTGGGTCGAAGGATTCTGAGATTACCGCACCTACATCAAGTACCAGTCGAGCCAACAACTTCACATCGTGAATATTAATACTGCCATATCTGTTCGGTGAAGAGTGCATTCCGTAAAGATGTCTCACCTGTATCAGATCAGCTTCGTACTTCGCAAAGTGCTCTTCTACTTCATTAGTTGTTGATAATGTAGGATGAACAATGGCATTCCTTATCTTGCGGTAGTACTCTATCGCTTGCTGTCGGTTTGGAAAAATCTTTTGCTTTAAGTCTTCGCCTGTACCGGGCCTGTTACGATATATTTCATTAAACGGTGTATCTCCGTCGTTATGTTGCCAGGTCTCTGAAAACAGTTCTTGGTACTCTGTACGTAGGAAGCGAATGAAGCTATCCCAACCAGAATACAGGCTAACTATATGCAACCGGGAACAGCTAGCAATAAGTTGGTCAGTTTCGAGCCCATCTACCTTCAACCCTAGTCTCGTTCCAAGTATGGACCAATTATCCAGAGATTCCTCAGCGAACCGCTCTGCTGTAGTTCTGAGCGCTATCTCGTTTCCTGTTGCCGCGGCCGTAAGCTCGCCCACAAACTTTCGAAGGTTGCGGTATGCAGCCAAAGAGAACGTTTTCTTCAGTGTCCGCTTTTGTATCATCGTGACCCTAGATGGACGAATAAGGAACAAGATGAAATCTCTCTGCTACTCAGGTCGCCCATATGAAACCATGGTTTAGAAAGAAGCCATCCACGTTTGTCGCAGTTAAGCTAAAGAGAACGATCAAAACCGCTTTGATCTGCGAGAATACCAACCGCCAGATGAAACCCTGAACCGGCCCCAGCCTCCTGAAGGGAATACTCAAGCTTTCTCCGAAGATCGTTCGCACTCTCTGCGGCCTGATAATCGAATACACGCACACCACAGCATGGACGAACAAAATCATCTGAGCCGAGCATTCTGGTCAGTTCTCTGTCGATCAAATCGGTTATGTCAGCGCCGCCTTTGGCTCTGTCCCACGTCAAAATCCACTTGCGGAGAGGTTGTATAATCGCTTCCACAGCAGCAACGACCGCATCGAATTCTGGGCAGATGTCCCATTTGCTTCCATATCTTAACTCAGTTTCTATCGGAAATGAAGGGGCCTTTCTGCCTGCCACCTGACCGCTGTAGACCATTTGGACCTTGAGAACATCGATAGGCTCGTCGTCCCACATCTCAGTTCCCTTTGCTACTCTATAGGTAACACCTGGTCCATGGGAGGTTGCGGGAACTTGCCTTGACCTACTGCTAATTGGAAAAAATGTACGCATCCTATTTACCCCCGTTGACACGATTTTAAAGAACGCCTAAAGCAGCTATAGGCCCTATAGAGCCTATAGCAATATTTGTCAACCACAAAAGGAGGATTTTACGCGAAAGACATTCAAATAGTAGTTGACAAGGCATAACAGATAGGGCATAAATGCCTTATCAAAATTCCGGAAGGAGGGAGTCAGATGAGTGACGATGTGGTCTATGGACGATATGAAGCGGGTGTTTACTCCAAGGATTACGGTACCCAGCTCGGACAGGACTTATGGAATTTCCTGAACAGCGAAGAGAACATAATCCGTATGGAAACTGCTACCTTACTGAAAAGGCCTGCTGCCGAAGGTATAGAGGAACCGCTGTTAGAGACGTTTGGTGAGCGAGTCCTCCTTGATCGTGTAAAGCAAATGATCGGCCACATGATACGCCAGATAATGGAGCGCCGCGAGTATGAAGTGGATATGCAGAATGTTCGTATTGCGTCAGGGGCGCCCTTCTCAAGGGCCACTCGGTATAAACGGCGCGGTGACTTTACCTACCATGTGTTCAGAAGCACATCGGACCCCCGGCAGGTTGCTCTCACTGCAAGTAGAGATGCTGACCACATTCTGCCAGCGCTAGAAAATGGTGCCAAGTGGCAGTATTATCGCTCTTTTGCTGGGGAGCTACGTGGTCGCATCGCCTTCGAAGTTCCTGATGCAAAAACAGCGAGAGATGATATTGCCAAACAAGGCTATCACCTCTACCGGCTACAACGAATACTTAGGGCTGCCCGATAGACGTGAAAGAAGGGAGCCAGAACTTGAAAAGGGAAAAATGGTTGATACGGACCGTCATGAAATCCATGAGGGAATTCATGGTGAGCGTCCCGAGCAATAGAGTCCAGGGTGGTCCTTTGCCATATTGGGTGCAACCTAGGCGAGTGCAGTGAAAAATTTAATAATTGCCTCTTCAATGCCTGACCCCTCATGGCACTCATGGTGCGATGGGCTTCTTATAAGATAACTTAGCCTGGCGGTGTTAATGGCAACCACACGGGCAAGAATTCATTTCGAGGCATCCTGGATGCCCGCCTTTGTGACCAATGGCCCTGATATCCCTGAGCGCCTCTTGCAAGCGCATGAGGAGGGGCGCGTAGTGTTCTTTTGCGGCGCTGGTATCTCATACCCAGCTGGGTTACCCAGCTTCTCTGGATTAGTGCGTAGAATCTATGAGGAACTGAGTATAACGCCATCAAGGGTACAACAGGCAGCAATAGAAGAACGTCATTATGATACGGCAATTGGTTTGTTAGAGGCCAATATAGTCGGTGGTCGCGAAACCGTTCGTAGGGCATTAGTTCGGATTCTGACACCGGGTTCACTTGCTCCAAGCGCCACAGCTACTCATCAAGCATTACTGACGTTGGCGCGCAACCGCAACGGGCAGCTGCGACTAATTACCACAAATTTCGATCGCCTTTTCGAGGTAGTGATTGACAAGAATAAACTTCCTTTCAAGCGATTCGAAGCACCCTTGTTGCCTGTTCCTAAAAGCCGATGGGATGGTTTGGTCTATTTACACGGCTTACTTTCGCCCGCTCCAACCACAAATGATTTGGACCACCTCGTATTGTCCAGTGGCGATTTTGGTCTCGCATATCTGACCGAGCGTTGGGCCGCTCGCTTTGTGAGCGAGTTGTTTAGGAACTATAAAGTTTGCTTTGTCGGGTACAGCATAAATGACGCGGTATTACGGTACATGATGGATGCTCTTGCTGCCGATCGTTTGCTGGGTGAATCGCCACCTGAAATGTTCGCACTTGGTAGCTACTCTAAAGGAAAGGAACGCGTCGCCGCCGACGAATGGTTGTCCAAAAACGTCACACCCTTATTGTATCGAGAACACAATCGCCATGCTTACATGCATAGAACCCTGCGCGCTTGGGCCAAAACTTATCGCGATGGTGTACGTGGAAAGCAGATGATTATCGCCCAGCATGCAACAATACCGCCCCTTGCCCCGTCCAGGTCCGACTTTGCTGTCGGCCGCATGTTATGGGCATTGACCGATGGGATGGCCGCCCAGCACTTTGCCGATCTGAATCCGGTTCCTCCGCTGGGATGGCTCGAACCCCTGTCTGAAGCGCAATTTGGTTATAAAGACCTCTCGCGCTATGGAGTGACCCCCAATAGCGAGAGGGATGATAAGCTCTCTTTTAGCGTAATGCAAAGGCCAACCCCATATACTCGTGCGCCCAGAATGTGTATCGCCGATTGGGGGAAGCGCGAAAGTTCTTGGGACGGAGTCATGCTGCAATTGGCACGCTGGCTCATCCGTCATCTTGATGACCCGAAGCTCATCTTGTGGCTCGTAAAGCAAGGTGGGCATTTGAATGAAAACCTCAAATGGCTCATCCGGCACCGTCTTGACGAACTCTACCAACTGCACCAGAAAGGCGAAAAGGAAGAAATCAAGCGCATCACTGAAGCTGCACCCAAAGCAATTCCACGTCCTTCAATGTGCACTCTCTGGAGACTATTCTTGTCCGGACGTATGAGGTCAAGGGCGGACGACATAGGACTCCACTTTTGGACAGAGCGATTAAAGCGAGAGGGCTTTACGCCGATTTTGCGCATGCAACTGCGCGAGATTCTAGCGCCGCTGGTAACATTACGGGAACCGTTCCGCTGGCCTGAGGAAGCTGGTGAATCGCGCGAGCCAGAGCGTATCAAAGACCTGGTGGCTTGGGAGATTGTGCTATCCAGTGATAATGTCCATTCAGCTTTGCGGGAACTAAAAGGTAGTATTGTGTGGCAGAGCGTGTTGCCGGATCTGTTACAGGATTTCTCCATGCTACTGCGAGATGCGCTTGATCTGATGCGCGAGTTAGGTGGTGCCACAGATACGAGCGATTTGTCCTATAGCGACCAACCTTCAATTGGGGAGCACCAACAGAATAAAGATTTCCAGGACTGGACGGCTTTGATTGATCTCACCCGCGATGCATGGCTGGCCATGTATCGGACCAATCCAACAAAGGCAGTGTATTTCGCCGAAGACTGGTCGCATGTGCCCTATCCTCTTTTCAAACGGATTGCCTTCTTTGCTGCTGCAAGCAGTGATGTGATACCACCTCGGCAGGCGCTCGAATGGCTCCTAAAAGATAACCACTGGTGGCTGTGGTCAAGCGAGACCCAGCGGGAGACTATCCGCTTGTTGGTGGCCTTGGCGCCCAAATTAAACAAACGCGCGTTTTCAGTGATGAAAAGAGCCATTCTAGACGGGCCACCCCGCGAAATGTTCCGGGGTGACCTCGAATTGGATGAATGGAAGCGTATTGTCGATCATGAAGTATGGTTGAGGCTGGCAAAAATAAAAGCAACCGGAGCGAGACTCGGCCAAATCGCCCAAACGAAACTGGACGAACTCTGTCGAGAGTACCCAAAGTGGCAGATCGCTCCAAATGAGCAGGACGAATTCCCCGTCTGGATGGGAGAAGGCTTCGAGTTTCGAAAATTTACCAAGTCTCCCAGCCGTCGCCGCGACTTAATGGATTGGCTGCTTAAGCAGCCCAAGGCCGAACCTTTCTGGGAAGAGGATGATTGGTCCCAACGTTGTCATGACGATTTCCCCACCACGGCATGCGCCCTGTGTGGATTAGCACAAAGGGGAGAATGGCCAGCCGAGCGCTGGCGCGATGCTTTACAGGCATGGGACAAGGATAATAAATTACTAAGACCTTCTTGGCGCTATATGGCTAAGGTGCTCGATAAGGCCCCCATGGATAAGATGCGAATTCTCGCCCATAGCCTTTCTGGGTGGTTACGTGATCAGGCGAAGGTTTTCGAAGGTCAAGATGAACTATTTTTTTCGCTCATCCGTCGTATTCTGGCTTTGGAATACGAAGAAATTGAAACCGATGATCCCGTCTTTCGTGCAATAAATCATGCCGTTGGTCTTGCCACTGAGGCACTATTACGATGGTGGTTCCGTCAGAAACCGGAAAATTCTCAAGGCCTGGATGACGCTGTAAAGCCGCTGTTCACGCAGCTTTGCGATGCCGGAATCCGGAAGTTCCGGCCGGGTCGAGTATGGCTGGCCACTCACGTGATTGCTTTATTTCAGGTTGACGAGAATTGGACTAAGGAACATTTACTGCCATTTTTCGACTGGCAAAAATCCGAGATCGAGGCGCAGGCAGCGTGGGAAGGATTCTTGTGGTCGCCTCGCCTCTACCCGCCATTTTTGGCAACAATTAAAGAGCAATTGTCAGAAACTGCAAAACGCTATGGCCAAATCGGGAAGCACGCCAGCCAATACGCGACTTTTCTGGCCTTTATAGCTTTAGACCGAGGCGACATATTCACAATCAAGGAATTGACGGACGCAACTGAATCATTGCCTCCAGAAGGCCTTCGCATCACTGCGCAGGCAATTGCCCGCGCTATCGAAAGCGCCGGAGAGCAACGCAGTGAATATTGGCGCAATCGTGTGCTTCCTTACATACGGTCTATTTGGCCAAAGACTCTCGAGGTAAGGCTACCTGAGCTATCGGAGCCACTCGGGAGGGTCTGCTTAGCTGCGGGGGATTCATTTCCAGAAGCTTTCGGTGCGTTACGCCATTGGCTACAACCAGTCGGATTCCCACATTCTCTCGTTCAGCTTCTGAATCAAGCAAAACTCCCTCAGCAGTTTCCTTTGGATGCCTTGGCGTTCTTAGATGCAATAATCGCTGACAGTGCCCACCTGCTGCCCGAAGAACTTAAACAGAGTCTGGATGCTATCGCTACTGCTGAGAGCACTCTTAAAGATGACCCGCGTTTCATCCGGTTAAGTAAACTTTCGGGACCATAATGTCCCAATCGTGAGCAGGTCCCTAGAAGAAGCCCTTGGCTCGCTCACCCTGGAAGATACTTCCTTGCCTTCCTTAGAAGTTGTTGAAAAGCGTCAATGTCTAGGCAAGCTGCCCATTGCCCGTATGGGGTTCTCACACCTTTATCTTTCTTTGCAGTGACCTTGTGCCAGTAGGGTTGCCAGACTTGCTGCCATGGCTCGTTCTTATTCAGGGATTCTATAATGACGAGAAACGGATAGAACTCCCAGTGTTCTTCCCGTTCATCCCACTCATTGATGTCGTCCGGAAGAACTGCACAAACCACCTTTCCGTAAAGACCAAACTTAAATTTGAGTTGTATCTCCAGTTCGCCCTCGCACTTTGAACACTGTAGCCCTTTGCCAGCCTTAGCAAATAAAGCTTCAAACAACGAGTACCATGGAGATTCGCCACAGCCAGCGCACAAATATTTGGTTTCTGTCGCCATAAATCCTGCCCTCCCTCTATTATTTGATTGCGATCTTGCCGTCCTAAGGTTGCCTTTTGCTCCTTTTCACTAACGGGACACTTTACAACACTGTACGTAACAAATCTTTTAAGCGGCCGCCAGCTACGGCTCAGCGAAAGTCCACATACCTTGCCAGAAGGTGGAATCTGGCCGGAGGGACCTCGCATAAAAAGTATGATACGGATGTGCTGAGCTTTTCAGTCCTCAGGGACCCAGAAGACCTGCCGGCTTCTTCTTGTAAAACGGGCATGTGATTTCGGAAAAAGCGGGAGATATGGCTGGAGGTTTGATACTGATGGCAATTGAGTGACTCCGCCTTTTTGAAATTGATCCTCAGCTTCAATTGGCCGGCAATCCCGAACCGTCGTTCTCTCCGCCAAGAAAAACCATGGCCTGATGGGTATGGGGTGAACGACCGCTCGCGGCGAGATGAAGTTTTGCTGGTGTCCTGAGTCTAAAATTTATAATCTAATTCAAGCTTGGGAATTGAGCAAACACCTACGTCACCCCGGCCCCCGGACTAGACACTTCCGGTGCAGGGTTCGCCGGGGTCCAGTGCTCTTAGTCGATAACAGCTTGAAAAGACACTGGATTCCGGCCTTCGCCGGAATGACGATGGTGTGTGTTCACTGCACGGACTTATTATAAAGGAACTTATGGAATGCTACACTAGACAGCCGGCCAATCGGCGGGGACAGGAGCTTCAAGGCAAAGATGTTCCCCTGAGACGGGATGTTTCAACATGAGCCGCCAGGCGTGCAGGTATAGACGCCTGTCCGGTTTTGCGCCGTAGGCCCGGTCGCCCGCTGCCGGATGGCCGGCTTCGGCCAGGTGAATCCTTATCTGGTGGGTCCTGCCGGTGAGGGGGCTGGCCAGTAGGAGCGCGCGGCCCGCTTCCCGGCGCAATACACTGAAATGGGTTTGGGCTTTCCTGCCTTCGCCTTTGCTTACCGCCGTGTATTTGCCGCCGATTTTTCCAATTTCCCGGTCAGATGTCCACGAATCATTTTTCGGGACGCCCTCGACCCATACCAGATATTCCTTTTTTACGCGCCTTTGCTGGAAAGCCCTGCCCAGGGGCTCATTTACCTTCTTTTCGAGCGCAAAGAGCAAAACGCCGCTCGTTTCCCTGTCGAGCCTGTTGTGCAGGGCCGCGTAGCGGTCCGTGTTTTCCTGCCTTGCGAGGTGGCGCAACAAGGCCGCGAAAACATTGTTGTAGGCGTCGTATGGGGTCTGCTGGCTTGGGATACCGGCTTCCTTGTCATATCCCAGAATAAAGCGGTCGCGCAAGATTACGCGGGCCGGATCGATTTCGTAGAACCTGCGGGTCCCGTAAGCAGCAATGGCAGCAGAAATCTCCTCTTCCCCGGAGAGTATCATCGAAGGATTGCGCTCTATCCGGCCCCCGACATAAACCGATCCGAAGTCGATCAGGCCGGCCGCCTCTTCTTTTGAGACCCTGAGATAATCGGAAACAGCCTCGCCCAGGCTCAGGCCCCTGTGCTCCGCACCAGTCCGCCACCTGAAAGAGGAAACCGGCCCGTGGGAAAAACCCGGGCTCCGGTTATCTTCATTCATCGCCCCCGTCCTCTGCGCCATCTTTTTCCGCCATTGCCTCATCCATCATGGCGTCCACGTCGAAGTCCTCCTCCATGTCGTCTCCCATTTCCTTGCTCATGGACTTCATCCATCTCGCCATGCTCTTCGGATCGTCTTCATCAAGACCTGAAAAACGGGATGGATCGGCCATGCGCTCCATTCTGGTCTCTTCGGACAGCCGGACCCTGACTCGAGATGGGACCCGCGCTACCTCGATGCTGCCGCAGTGGCTGCACTCGGCCGGGACTTCTTCGGACACCCGAAAGGTTATTTTCTCGAATTTTCGCCGGCATTTCCTGCACCGGTATTCGTAAATCGGCATTTAAAAAAGACCCCCCTCAATCAGACGATTACATATTTTTTAATCGTGTGAACCACTTCGTCAGGATCATCCAGAACCGTAACCAACTCGAGATCATCCGGCGAAATGTATTTGCCGCCAAGAAGGGTGTTGCGAACCCATTCCAGGAGGCCCGTCCAGTATTGAGTTCCAACCAGGACCACTGGAAAAGGCTTTATGCGATGGGTTTGAATCAGAGTGAGCGCCTCGAAGATTTCATCCATTGTCCCGAAGCCGCCGGGCATCCCGATATAGGCCTGGGCGTATTTGACAAACATCACCTTGCGGACGAAAAAGTACTGGAAATTTAGCTTTAGCGTGGAATAAGGGTTCGGGGATTGTTCGAGCGGAAGTTGGATATTGAGCCCAACCGATTTGGCGCCTCCTTCCTTTGCGCCCTTGTTGCCTGCCTCCATCACCCCGGGTCCCCCGCCCGTGATAATATTGTATCCGTGCTGGGAGAGTTTCTTGGCGATCTCGTATGTTTTTTCATAAGTCTCGTCGCCGGGCTTTGCTCGAGCCGATCCGAAAATAGTGACAGCCGGGTAAAGATCGCCCAGGGTTTCGAAACCATCGACGAACTCCGCCAGAATTTTGAAGAGGCGCCATGAGTTGTCGACATTGATGGAATCTATCAGGTACTGCTTCTCGGCCATAAAAACGGTCTCCTGTCCAAAGGATTGGATTTGTGCAAAAATGATGAATTATCGTTCAAAACACCTTTTTTCATTTTACCCCGAAATTATATTAAGTAGTTGTAAATTGTACAAGAAAAGAGTTGGGGCGGTGGGACCGCCCGCCGAGTTGGCCACTGCCTTCGGCGGTGGCAGCAGAGGCTTCGGGGGGTTCGATCTCCGATCTCGACGCTCCGCGAGCCGGTACCCAAGTACGCCTCCGCGCAACCCCTCGATTTCCTTGCCAGTACGAAAAATGGTTCCTTTTCGAATCGGAAACCGCCAGAGTTCCATCCGGAGTTTCCGGATGGGCACTAAATAGGGTTGAACGCATGGCGCTAATGAGCTATTTTGTCCCGGCTGAAATGCATTTTTAAAAAGTTTTCAACCGTTTGCTTTCCTGCCGGGAACAGGACGTCTGCATAGAGGGGGGTGTTGAATGGATATGAAAGAATTTGTCAGGGCGGCCCTTAAGAAGGTTTCACAAAAAATTCGCGACGGGAGCCTCGACAGACGCGAAGAAGGTTACAGCGATCCGGAAGAAATGCTTCTCGACTGGATCTGGATCGAGTTGAAGGAGGAGTCGCCTGACAAAGACGCTGTCTTGAACATGGACCTCGACGACCTCTATGAATTAATCCAAAGCGCGGCCGATACTTATGAGGATTATTACATACTGCTGGACTCCGTAAAAGCCGGAGCGTAATGCTCAAAAGCGGTCCTGCCGCAGCCGGGCGCTCTTCGCGGAGCGCTTTTTTATTTACATGGCAGGTAATACCAAGTTGCGTTCAAGTGATATTCTTCAAAAGCGTGGGGAGCCTGCCCCCCACACCCCCTCGCCGCTACGCGGCTCTATGTAGCGCTGCGGCGGCGGCCCCCGCGTATGCGGTGGCTTGTCGCCGACAGCGCCGAGCGATCGGCTGCGCGCGTAGCGCGCGCGGCCGAAATCCTGCGGGGGTGCGGGGGAATCATTCCCCCGCTCAGTTCGGGGTTATTCGCCTCTCTTTGAACGCAATTCCCCATGATGCTCGCCTCACCCCCGAAGCATCAAAATAGGGCTATTTTGTAGGTAACTTGGTATAAACAGGCGGGCGGGTAATACCGCGATCCTCCCATTCGCATTTTCGGCAGTGAACGTTTATGGAAAACCAGCCATGAAAACCTTGACCCTTCATCCCGGGCGCGAGCGGCGCATTCTCCGTGGGCATCGATGGGTATTCAGCAACGAGATAGCCGATCCGGTCCATGATTTTGAGCCCGGAAGCTGGGTGGAGGTGCTCACTGCAAAGGGCCTCTCGCTCGGGGCCGGCTATATCAACCCTGCATCGCTTATCGCAGTGCGCCTCGTTTGCCCCCCCGGCAAAAAGCCCGACGAGAAATTCTTTCGCCAGACGCTGCTTGAGGCGGCAAATCTTCGCCAATTCCTTTACCCCGGCGCCGAAAGCTATCGGGTCGTCTTTGGCGAATCGGACCGCCTTCCGGGCCTTGTGGTCAACCGGTACGGCGACGTTGTCGTCTACCAGGCCGGAACGGTTGGGATGGCCGGCATGGAGGAGTTAATCAGGCAACTGCTGCTCGATCTTTTCAGGCCTGCTGCGCTGGTGTTTCGAAATGAGTCGCCCTCTCGCGCCCTAGAAGGCCTTGCGCCGGAAAAAGGGGTAGCCTGCGGAAGTCTGACCGGCGATGTCCCCATTTGCATTGACGGGATCCGTTACCTTGTTGACGTGCTCGGAGGGCAGAAAACCGGCATGTATTTCGACCAACGCGATAATAGAAACGCCGCCAAGCATTGGATGAAAGGCAAGAGGGTCCTCGATCTTTTCTGCTACAACGGGGCATGGGGCCTTTCGGCGGCTGCGGGAGGGGCAGCCGAAGTGATTGGTGTCGATCAGTCTGCAGACGCTGTCGACCAGGCCCGCCGGAACGCGGAGATCAATGGATTCGGCGATCGCTCGTCTTTTATTGCCGCAGATGTTTTCGATTACCTCAAACGCATTGAGCGGGCCTCTTTCGACGTAATAGTCCTGGACCCGCCGGCATTCGCCAAAACCAGGCCGGCCGTCACGGAAGCCGCGAAGGGTTACACCGATATAAACCGGAGGGCGCTTCTTGCCCTAAAACCCGGCGGGATCCTTATTACCTGTTCCTGCTCCTACCACATGAGCGAAGAGCTTTTCCGGGAAGCCCTGATCTCCGCCGCACAGGCAAGCGGAAGAAAACTCCGCTTGCTCCAGGTCAGCGGCCAGTCACTCGATCATCCGGCCCTTTTAGCCATGCCCGAGACCAGATATTTGAAATGCTTCGTAGTGCAGGCGGCTTGACGGAGGACGGAGGACGGAAGACGGAGGACGGAAGACGGAGGACGGAAGACGGAGGACGGAGAGCGCAAAGAAGACATCGCTCATCACCAATGATTGCAGACCCTGAGAATCTCCGGAGCAATTTCCCCAAGAGACAGTATCCTGTCAACCGCGCCGAGCTTTATGGCTTCGTTGGGCATGCCGAAGACGATGCATGATTTTCATCTTGAGCTATAGTGAAGGCCCCGGCCTGCTTCAGCTTATGCATACCCCTGGCAGCGTCATCCCACCAGCTCTTTGACGGCATCCAGCAACTCGTTGCGGCCAAAAGGCTTAGTAAAGGTTCGATTTGCCCCGAGTTTGCCGGCCATTTTCAGATAACCCTCCGGCCCAATTCTGCCACCGCCCGATACAGCAATGATCTTGATGCCCGTGAATTCCCGCCTGAGAGCCATGATCACAGCCAGCCCTTCCATTTCAGGCATTAAGACATCCGTGATTACAAGATCCACCCGCGTACCTTCGCAGACTCTTATCCCCTTCTTACCATCCGGAGCCACCAGCACCCCGTACCCGGCTTCATCGAGCATCTCTCGCAGCAGGACCAGTATCTGGACATCATCATCGATTACAAGAATGTGAGGCATCCTCGCTCCTTTTTTGCGAATAGATGATTTTTCCAACCCCAACCCTGACGAATCGGAAATAGAAGAGGGTTCACTCGTGAAAGTACCGCAGCCCACAGGGGGATCCGGCGTATGGCCGTGCATTGGGTCTTCAGAAGGAACGGGCGCCTGGTGAAATCAAAGAGAATGTGAATTTGATTCGCATAATTCCTATTCTTTTAGTAGAGATCGGCATCCGGCAGGAAAACTTTAAGGAAATTTAAGAATGGTTAGCCGATCCAACTCGGGGATGGTTTCGATTATCTAAAGAGGCCTCCTGCTCCCGCCCCTTCTCGCGGGTGGTTGGGTGGGCGGTCGAGAATTAGCAGCCGGCCTACGCACTACGCGCTCACACTTCCCTATCAGGACTGAGGACTGAGGGTGAAACCTTTACACCATTGTAGCTTGACTTTCTGATGCGCTTAACATTTGACTTGCCTTCAAACGCACCACATTTAATGTCTGTACGTTCGGTCGTCGCTTTTGCTCAGTCCTCAGTCCTGTTTCTATGCATGGCTGTGCGCACGGTCGCCGCTCTTATCATGTCGGGCGCGTTTGTTCGTCAGGGGTATCATATAAGTCTATCATACGAAGACGGAGGACGGAGGACAGAGAGCGCAAAGAAGACATCGCTCATCACCAATGATTGCAGACCCTGAGAATCTCCGGAGCAATTTCCCCAAGAGACAGTATCCTGTCGACCGCGCCGAGCTTTATGGCTTCGTTGGGCATGCCGAAGACGATGCATGATTTTTCATCTTGAGCTACAGTGAAGGCCCCGGCCTGCTTTAGCTCATGCATACCCCTGGCGCCGTCATCGCCCATGCCGGTCATGATTACGCCGAGCGCGTTTTTGCCGGCATAACGCGCGGCCGAGCGAAACAGCACATCGACCGAGGGGCGGTGCCGGCAGACAAGGGGACCGTCTTTGACTTCCACATAATATTGCGCGCCGCTTCGCTTGAGCAGCAGATGAGAGTTTCCGGGGGCGATCAGCGCACGGCCCCTGAGTACCGTATCGTTGTTTTCCGCTTCCTTCACCGAGACCCGGCAGATTCCGTCAAGGCGCTTTGCAAAGGCCGAGGTAAAATGTTCGGGCATATGCTGTACGATCGCTATCGCGGGGGCGTCTCGAGGTAGTGATTCCAATAAAACCCGCAATGCCTCGGTCCCTCCGGTGGATGCTCCTACGACAACGACCTTTTCTGTCGTTTCTATCATAACTCTTGTCTTAGGCTTCGCAATGACGGCGTCCGCGGTCAGTTTAGGCTCGACTTTGCTCCGTTCGCCAATAGGTTTGATCCTGGCCTGGTAGGCGGCCTTCACGGCATCGCAGATGCGCACCCTGGATTCTTCAAGGAACTGTTTAGTGCCAAGCTTGGGTTTTTGGATGATCTCCACCGCTCCATATTCCAGCGCCTTCAACGTGGTCTCGGAACTGCTTTCCGTCAGACTCGAACATATCACCACGGGGATGGGATGCTGAATCATCAGCTTTTCAAGGAAGGTGATGCCGTCCATACGCGGCATTTCGACGTCCAGCGTGATAACATCAGGAACCTCATTGTATATCTTGTCTGCTGCTACGAAAGGATCCGAAGCTGTCGCCATTACTTCGATCCGGGGATCGGAGCAAAGTATCTCAGCAAGTGTTTGGCGGACCACCGCCGAATCATCAACAATCAATACCCTGATTTTTTTGCTCATCCGGGTCCTCCAAGGCAGCAGGGTCATCCCACCAGCTCTTTGACGGCATCCAGCAACTCGTTGCGGCGAAAAGGCTTAGTAAAGGTCCGATTTGCCCCGAGTTTGCCGGCCATTTTCAGATAATCATCCGGCCCAATTCTGCCACCGCCCGATACAGCAATGATCTTGATGCCCGTGAATTCCCGCCTGAGAGCCATGATCACAGCCAGCCCTTCCATTTCAGGCATTAAGACATCCGTGATTACAAGATCCACCCGCGTACTTTCGCAGGCTCTTATCCCCTCCTTACCATCCGGAGCCACCAACACCCCGTACCCGGCTTGATCGAGCATCTCTCGCAACAGGAACAGTGTCTGGAGATCATCATCGATTACAAGAATGTGAGGCATCATCGCTCCTTTTCAGTCGAACATAGCTACATCTCCCGATTCTTCGGCCTTCCTTCGCGCCAATTCCAGAATACGTCTTTCTTCAAAACTAATATTCGGGTAGAGGGTGGAAGGAATGCGTTTCAGAAATACTGCACCGCTATCTGTGTGGAAGTGGATCTTTCGGGCGTCATGCCCCCCCAGGTCCCGGCTGACGATGGATATGGTCTCCATTTGAAGGAACTCGATGACAAACTCGGAGTTCCTGGCGCCCACCCCGTTCTCCGGAGATATAGTCGGAAGGACATGCGCTCCCCCAAAAACCTTTGCGATCAAATGCTGTCTTTTGCCCCCGAGGGTCATGACCCTGTTGATCAACAGCTCCATCGCATTTACGGCGTACCGGGCAACGTTGTCGAAGTGTTTCAAATCGGCCTTTCCCGGCAGAAAGATGTGGTTCATGCCACCAATTCGCTCTACGGAGTCATACAGACATACTGCCACACAGGAGCCAAGAAGGGTCTTGATGACCGTTGGCGTCTTGCACGCTTGAAATCCACCGATATGAATGCTGACGTTCTTCTTCATTTCATCGGCCTTCGGCAGTCTGAATCCATCACTGCTTCCTGTAGATGGTTGTTGCCGTTTGGACCAGGGGTAGATCCATGCCGTGAAGGCTCTCCGAATGCCCCACAAACAGATATCCCCCGGACATTAAGTGTTGAAAAAGCCGATTAACGAGCTTTTGTTGCGTCGGTCGATCAAAATAGATGAGGACGTTACGGCAAAACACGATCGCCATCGGTTCGTCTATCCCATATTCTTCTTCCAGGAAATTAAGCCTTGCGAATCGCACTGAATTACGCAATTCGGGTGCGATCCGCACAAGCCCCTTGTCTTTTTGCTTGCTTTTGAGAAGGTACTTCTTTCGAAGCATCATGGGAATCGGGATTACCCTGTCATGCTCGTATATGCCGGACCTTGCTTTTTCCAATACTGCGGTGGAGACATCCGTTGCAAGGATCGAAAAGTCAAACCCCGGACAGCCTTCGGCGAACTCACTCAAAACCATTGCAAGCGTGTAGGGCTCCTCTCCGGTTGAACATGCGGCGCTCCACACATTGAGCCTTTTCCGGGCGCCAACCCCTTGCAGGTGGATCAATTCCGGAAGAATCCTTTCTGAAAGGCAATCAAAGTGATCGGGCTCCCGAAAGAAATCGGTTTTATTGGTGGTTACCGCATCGATCATGTGTATATATTCCGACTGCGACCCGCCGGGGCTGAAGAGAAGCTCGCAGTACCTCTCAAACGACTCGATACAAAGAGCACGCAACCGCTTGCGGAGTCGTCCTTCGAGCATCGTCTTTTTGGCAGGAGGCAATCTGATGCCGCACGAATCTTGAATAAATTCGCTCAGGCGCACAAAGACCTTATCCGACATCCGCACCGAGAATATTCCGCCCTCTGGAATCCCATTCGTATCAGCCGGGAAAGAAGACGATTCACTCCTCATTGCTTTTGGCAAGTGCGTATCGTGATCTATGCTCCTGGTCTCAGCCCGCATCTTATGCGCTATCGCCTCCAGTTTTTCTGTAAATTGCCGCGGAGTTCGCGGAGGCCGCAGAGAAAAACATGAGAGTAAAAATTCTTATGTTTGCGTCCGCTCGCTCCGCGCCCTCTGCGGTTTGCCTTTATACTCCGGCTTACGCGGCCGATTCCTCACCCATGTCGCGCGCCATGGAAAGTTCATCTAAAGAGAAAACCTTGTCGATATCCAGGATGATAATGAATTGATTGTCCCGTTTACCCATTCCCTTGATGAACTTTGTATTCAAGCGGGTCCCGATACGCGGGGCCGGTTCAATCTGGTCGGGATCAAGGTCCATCACTTCCTGCACCGAATCGACCAGGGCACCCAGAACGGTGTTCTCCCCGTCAATCTCGATCTCGACAATGATGATGCAGGTATTTACCGTCGTTTCCGTCCGGGTCATTGCGAACTTTAAACGCATATCCACGACCGGCACCACTGTTCCCCGAAGATTGATCACTCCCAGCATGAACTCAGGAGTCTGCGGCACTTTTGCAATCAAGGTGAAGTCCAGGACTTCGCGGACCTTTGCGATGTCCAATGCGAAAACCTCGTCTTCGAGCATGAATGTAAGATACTGACTTGTTTCGGTTATTGAAGATACGCTCATCTCAACTCCTCCCTAATATCTCTCAAACTCAGCGTCGGCCATGTCTACATGGGCTTCCTTCGACAGATTCAGAGCAACACCCTTTGCGAGATGATCTTCAGCACTCGGATGTTTGCTTCCGTTGGTCTTCTTCGGCATCCCGTGCGTCGAGTGTGCCACGTGTGTCTTCTGGGCTGCTTTAGCCAGTTTGCCGGCCGCCGCAATGCCTGTCCTTGCAACGGCAGAGCCGCCGTTAAGTTTGAAGAATGCAATCGTGTTCTGAAGTTGCTCAGCCTGGCTCAACAACTCGGCAGATGTGGAAGCCATCTCCTCGGATGCCGAAGCGTTCTGTTGCACGACCTGATCCAATTGCTGAATGGCCTTGTTGATCTGGCCCGCCCCCGCAGACTGCTCGTTGCTCGCAGCAGTGATCTCCTGCACCAGGTCGGCGTTCTTTTGAATATCCGGGACCATTCTTGCCAGCATCTCTCCGGCTCTTTCCGCGATTTGAACACTCGAGGCCGACAGTTTATTGATTTCGGCTGCCGCCGTTTGGCTCCGTTCAGCGAGCTTGCGTACCTCGGATGCCACCACGGCGAATCCCTTCCCGTGTTCACCGGCGCGCGCAGCCTCAATGGCTGCGTTCAGCGCCAGCAGGTTGGTCTGGCGGGCGATCTCTTCGATGATGGAGATCTTGCCCGCGATTTCCTTCATCGCAGCAACCGTCTCCAGGACCGATTTGCCCCCCGCTTTTCCGTCTTCGGCAGCCTTGAGCGCGATCTTCTCCGTCTGCTGGGAGTTGTCGGAATTCTGCTTGATGTTCGCCGCCATTTGCTCCATGGATGAAGACACCTCTTCGACCGATGCCGATTGTTCCGTCGCACCCTGAGACAACTGCTCCGAACTGGCGCTCATTTCCTGGCTTCCCGTCATGACCTGATTCGCTACTGTCTGGACGTTTGACACAACTTCAGTAATGCCGGTGACCATTGTACCCATAGCCTGCATCAGTTTGTCCTGCGCTGAGCGTTCTCTGATTCTGACTGTGAGATTTCCGGCCGCGATCTCTGAAGCCGCCGCAGTGACTTCTTCCATCGCTTCTATCAGCACATTCAGGTTGTTCTTTATTTCGTTGAAATCACCCTTGTAAGTATCGGTTATGGTTCGTGGAATATCTCCCTTACTGATCCGGTCCACGTATTCGGCCGCTACGTTCAGAGGTCCGATCACCGCATCCAGGGTATTGTTCACCCCTTCGACGATCTTGCGGAAGTCCCCCTGGTGTTTCGTTGCATCCGCACGGGTGGCAAGCTTGCCTTCCATTGCAGCTTTGGCCAAACCATCGGCATCCCGAACCAGGTCGCCTACCGCTTGAACCGTTCTCTCCAGTCCGTTATTTATCTTTGTGAAGTTCTCACCAATTGCACGGGTATCCTCGTCGGTGGCAACAGCAGAACTGGTAACGTCCAGATCTCCCTGGGCAATTTTCTCCAAATTGACCACCAGTTTATCTACCTCAGCCGCTTGATAATCCGCTTGTTTCTTGGCCAGACGTGCAGCGTTCTTCACCGCTGTCAGGTCCGTGACAACCTCCAGAGCTCCGATTATCGCACCTTCAGTGTCTTTAACGGGGACACCGGTGTAGGAGATATCCAAATCTTTGCCCAGGGGGTGGGCGTCCGTCTCGGCTGTCACACTGTGGCCGCGCTGCATGCATTGACCCGTGGCGCATTTATCAGTCCGGCAATGCGGCGTTTTGAAGTGATCGTAGCATTTGGTGCCTATGACGGCCTGCTGCGAGAGGCCGGTCAGGCTCGCTCCAACAGCGTTCATGTATCTAACGCTGAAGTCCCGGTCGGCGATGAAAGCCGGTACCGGCATCGAGTCAAGATGTGCAACAATGGAATTCATGGTATTGTTTACACCTTCGACGATCTTGCGGAAGTCCCCCTGGTGTTTCGTTGCATCCGCACGGGTGGCAAGCTTGCCTTCCATTGCAGCTTTGGCCAAACCATCGGCATCCCGAACCAGGTCGCCTACCGCTTGAACCGTTCTCTCCAGTCCGTTATTGATCTTTGTGAAGTTCTCACCAATTGCACGGGTATCCTCGTCGGTGGCAACAGCAGAACTGGTAACGTCCAGATCTCCCTGGGCAATTTTCTCCAAATTGACCACCAGTTTATCTACCTCAGCCGCTTGATAATCCGCTTGTTTCTTGGCCAGACGTGCAGCGTTCTTCACCGCCGTCAGGTCCGTGACAACCTCCAGAGCTCCGATTATCGCACCTTCAGTGTCTTTAACGGGGACACCGGTGTAGGAGATGTCTAAATCCATTCCCTGCGGGTGGGCGTCCGTCTCGGCTGTCACACTGTGGCCGCGCTGCATGCATTGGCCTGTGGCACACTTATCCGTACGGCAATGCGGCGTTTTGAAGTGATCGTAACACTTAGTCCCTATGACGGCCTGCTGCGAGAGGCCGGTCAGGCTCGCTCCAACAGCGTTCATGTATCGGACGGTGAAGTCCCGGTCGGCGATGAAAGCCGGTACCGGCATCGAGTCAAGATGTGCAACAATGGAATTCATGGTATTGTTTACACCTTCGACGATCTTGCGGAAGTCCCCCTGGTGTTTCGTTGCATCCGCACGGGTGGCAAGCTTGCCTTCAACGGCGGCCTGGGCCAGCATATCGGCGTCGGCAACAAGTGCATTCACGGCATCGATACAGGAATTGAGGTTGTTCTTGATCTCGTTGAAGTCGCCTTTGTACGCATCGGTGATTTTCGGAGGCATATCCCCCTTGGATATGCGGTCCACGTATTCCGCCGTAACATTGATCGGAGCTACAAAAGCATCTATCAGATTGTTGATGCCCTTTACCAGTTCATTCCATGCCCCCTTGTACATGGCTGCGTTGCCGCGTGTATCAAGCTTCCCATCCTGAGTAGCTTGTGTCAGGCTCTCTGTCTCTGAGAGAAGATTCCTGATGGTATCCAGCATCGAGTTGAAGCCTTTGCCGAGAAGGTCGTTTTCGGACCTGACCTTCAGCTCAACCTTCATATCTCCCGCAGCAACTTTTTCGGCGGCCATTGATGCATCTTTGATGTTCTCGATCACATTCTTGAACGACTCTGACAGCATACCGACCTCATCCCTGAAGGTCGCATCGATGCTGACATTCACATCTCCGAGGGCCAATTTGTCTACGGCCGAAGCAAGATCTCGTATCGGCCTACTGATTATTCTTGAAATGTAGAGCCCGAAAACAATCGTCAGCAGTAACCCGGCCCCGGCGACTAATAACAGGAACTTTATTGCAGCATTAGCTCCAATGTATCCAACCAGTCCTCCGATCAGGACTACGACAATAAATGCCGCAATCAGCTTCGTTCCGATTTTGAGGTTATAGAACCATTTCATCTCCGTTCCTTCCTTCTGTTTGGGGTTTAGTTGCTCACTCTTTATCCCTATCGGCGACAGGTCGTCGCCCGTTACTAAAGCCACGCATTAAGGGGATCTCATTTTCACCCCGATACTTAGGTGTTGCGTTTCAGCTCAATCACCTTCATCATCGCCCCTCGATCTTTCGAAACAACTGCGCGTCTCCGCTTACCCGTTCGAATAGCTGGGCGGTCTCACCCGGCATTTTCTGTGTCTGCTCGGTAGCGAAGAACCCACCCGGCGCAAGCGAGCTGTGGAACATCCTGATCACCTCGACACGCTCGGCGTGCTGAAAATGCAGAAGAACATTCTTGCACACGATCAGGCTGAAGCCGTCCCCTATGGATCTCAGTGAAAGAAGATCGTGTTTTTGAAACTGAATCCGGCTTCTCAGAAGCTCGGATATCCTGAAGCACCCGGCTTTGTCATCCGGCTGAAAGTATTTATCCAACAGTTCCCCTGGCATTCTTTTGACTTCTTCTTCCCGATAGAGCCCGGTGCGTATGATGTCCCCAAAGAGGCTGCAATCGTCCAAGTCCGTCGCGTGGATTCGTAGGTTCTTGAAACCGAAGACTCCCATGTTTTCGGCAAACAGCATGGCCAGTGAGTATGGTTCCTGGCCCATGGCGCATCCTGCATCCCAGACCCGCACGCGGCTGCGGCCGGACGTGTATGGGATGACGTGTTCGACAACACGCTCCAACGTATGCAGGTCTCTGAGAAAATAGGTGAACGCCATGCTCGCTACTCCTGTCTGCTATTGCGCCAAAGATTCCTGCACTTCGACACCCTGCACCAGCTTGGGCACATCCATAATGAGCGCCACCGTCCCATCGCCCAGAATTGTGGCGCCCGAGATCACATCGACGTTGCGGTAGATTCTGCCCATATTTTTGATGACCGTTTGGTGCTCCCCTATGACGCTATCCACCACAAAACCAACGTTGCCGCCCGGGGATTCGGTGATCACGACCTGTTCGACTTCCGGCGCATCGCCGTTGACCGCAAAACGATCGCGGAGACGAATGTAGGGGACGATCCCACCCCGCACGTGAATGATATGCCTCCCGTGCGCTTTAGCCACATCCTCACGCGTCAATTCCACGCACTCCTCCACAACGGAGAGCGGCAAGACATAGTGTCCATCACCGACTTTGACCAGCAGCCCGTCTATGATCGCCAGGGTGAGAGGCAGCTTGAGAGTGATGGTTGTCCCCATTCCCTTTTGGCTGCTGACGTCTATGGACCCGCGCAAAGCCTCAATGCTCCTCTTCACTACATCCATTCCGACGCCTCGGCCCGAGACGCTTGTGACCTGCCGGGCGGTGGAAAAACCAGGGGCGAAAATCAGCGAAAAGAGTTCCTTTTCCGAGAGTTCCGTTTCGGCCGCCATCAACCCCCTTTCCACAGCATTGGACTTTATTGCATCCGTATCCAGGCCGGCGCCGTCGTCCGTTATGCGGATCAGCACGTTGGCGCCTGAATGCATTGCCGACAGTTGGACGGTCCCCTGCCTTGGTTTACCGGCGGCCTCTCTAACCCCCGGCGGCTCGATGCCGTGATCGATGCAGTTTCTTATGAGATGCACGAGAGGATCGTTCAGACGCTCGATCACGGTCTTGTCAAGCTCGGTCTCCCCTCCATCCGTAACCAGCAAAATATCTTTCCTAAGCTCACCGGAGAGATCGCGAACCAGCCGTTTGAATTTGCGGAAAGTCGTCCCGATGGGCAGCATCCGGATACTCATGGTGTTGTTGCGCAGTTCGGCGGTGAGGCGTTCCACTTCCTCGGATATGGAGAGCAGTTCCGAATGCTCCATAGAAGAAACCGTCTGGCTGAGGCGATCCTGTACCGTGACCATTTCCCCCACCAGATTGACCAGAGCATCGAGCCTTTCCGCAGGCACCCTTACGCTCGAGGCCTGTTCCTCTTTCCGATACCTGCTGCTAACGGCCCGGATATGTTCCTGTTCGACCAGGGCGGACTCTACCCTGCTTGCTTCTACCAGCCCCTTATCAACAAGCAGCTCTCCAACGCGCTTTTGGACGCCCAGGGCTTCCTGCAGATCTTCCTGCGACACGAGACCGCGCTCGATCAATATCTCCCCGATCCTTTTCGGACGAGAGTCATCGTCCCCGAGACCCAACTCATCGACGACTCCAATCGCCAACTCGCACTCATCTTCGACGAAGATAAAAACATCCTTGATGGCATCGAGCCCGCGCCGGGTGGTGAGGATCACGTCCCACGAGGTGTGACACTCCTCCGGGTCAATTTCCTCCAGTTCCGGGATGGCTTCCGTGTGGGCAATCACACTGCATTCGCCCAGTTCTCGCAGTTCGTTCATCAGAAGGACCGGATTGGCGCCTCGTGAAAAAATTTCGCGATCCGGACGCAAAGAGATGCGGTAGGTCTTCTCCACCTGTTCATTTTCAGTTGCCGGCAATGAAGCTTGAGGGACCTGGCAGACTGGATTGTCGGGTTTTGGAATGAGTTCCCTGAGCGCGCTCGTGATCTCGTCGGCCATGTACGTGCCGGCCATAGCCGCACCGTTTGCCCTGTCAAGCATGCCGCGTATCTGGTCTCCCGCTCTGAGAGTCAAATCAACGAGCGTTTTGGTCACGCCCAGTTTTTCATTGCGGACCAGGTCAAAAACGGTCTCGACGTCGTGCGTGAATGCTGCAATATCATCAAAGCCGAACATCGCTCCCGACCCTTTGATCGTATGCAGCGCGCGAAACACGCGGCCGATCAGTTCCATGTCTCCGGGGTCTTCCTCCAAGGCCAGGAGGGACATTTCGAGTTCGGCGAGAAGTTCGTGCGCTTCCGCCCTGTAGGTTTCTCTTTGAGATTCCATTATCCCAGTACCTTCTTGACTACCGCCAGAAGTTGCTCTGGATTAAAGGGCTTGACGATCCATCCGGTCGCCCCGGCCGCTTTCCCCTCTTGCTTCTTTTCCACCTGGGACTCGGTGGTCAGCATCACGATAGGGATGAACCTGCAGGAAGGATTGGCCCTCGTCTGCCGGATGAGTTCGATGCCATCCATGTTGGGCATGTTGAGGTCGGTCAGCATCATATGAACGCCCGATCCGTCAAGCTTTGACAAGGCGTCCCTGCCGTCCGTCGCCTCCACCACCTGGTAGCCGGCCTGTTTGAGCGTGAAGCTCACCATCTGGCGAATGCTGGCGGAATCATCTACGGTCATGATAATTTTGCTCATGGGTTCCAACCTCCTATCCACAGGCAGCTCTTATCGGGGTCCTTATGACAACCGAGGGTGCGTACGAAACCTGCATCGCGCACCATTTGTTTTAAGCGCTGTGACTTTCGCTCGTGAAACGCGAGGTGTTTGCCGTCTCTCAAGGATGTCCGATGGGCCGAGCAGAACAACTGCATCGAAGACAGGTCCAGGTCCGTGATCCCTTCGAGATCAATGATCGTACGCTCACACCTGTTCAATATCTCCAGCAGCACACGCTTCAGTTCGTTTGAGCGCTCTATGGTCCAACTGCCCTTGAGTTTGAGAACATTCGCATCACCAGAGCGCGTCATCTCAACATCCATCGTCTTTCTCCCTTTGTTGCTTCCGGCATTTGGCTAAAAGAATTCGACATTCTCCCCCAGGTCCTCTTCATCTGCCTTGCCCGACTCTCCGCCGGTCTTCTCATTTTCCATCCCGCCGGACCTCAGGGAGTTGACCGCATCCTCGTGCAGCTTTTCTGCAGGGTTTGTTTTCCGTTCCACCACGCGATTGTGCACTTCACGCTCTCCCTGCATCGTATAAGCGGCCCTCAGGGTTTTCGTGCTCTCGGCTCTGTCTGCCCGGTCCTCAGCCGGCCACTTCGATTGTGAGGATGCCGCTATCTCCTCCAGGCCTGACGCCACGTTGCTGATCACCAGGTCAACTCGCCGATGCACATGCACTTCATCAATGGTTTTTCGGATGTCTTCGGAAAGGCTCAAGCCGTCCAGATTCATTCGCGTAAGCAGGGAGACGATGCCTTGATTGACATCGTGCAGGGTCTGCAACTGGGTCCTCAGCGCCTCACCGATGAATTCCATTTCGCCTGACTTCTCCGTTCCGCTTGCGTTGGCATCGGCGCACAGGGACTCGGACGCAGAGGTGATCGAACGCAAAGCGTGGCTCGCGTTTTCCGTCCGCCGGCAGGTTTCGACCGAGAGTTGGTGGATCGCTTCGGCCAGGACGCCCAGCGTGGCGCCTTGGTCACCGAGGTGACAGGCTTTGACAGCGGCGTTGAGTGCAATCAGCTTAATTTTTTCTCCGATGGATTCGATGCCGCCGGTGTGTGCCGAAATCTCCCCCAACATGCCGCCTGCTGAGCCCATCGCCAAAGACAGCTCTCTGTCGGCCTCGCCATACGTCTTAAGAGCCGATGTCGCTGAAGAAAATCCAGCCTCTACTCCGGTAAGAAACGAATGTCCGGTTTCATCGGCCGCTCCTGCCATTCTGGAGGTCTCCTGCGCTATTTCTTTTACGAGGTCCGCCAGGGCGCTGAGATTATCGAGGATCTTATTCACGGCGGAGACCAGTTCCTCCCTGGCATGATGGAGTTGGGCCGCTTGCAGGGCGGAGACATTTCCTACCAGGCGCAGATGTTTCCCCGCCCATCTGCCGTCTTCATGTTGTCCTCCATTGCCTGCCGGTCTCTCATGAGCACAAAGGCCCGCGAGCGCCTGCTGTACGTGTTCGATCCGCTGGCGGGTAATGTCATGAAATTGCATGGAGGTGACGATCTCCCCAATCCGTAGCGAAATGGCCTCATAACGGGTGGAAATCTGTCCTGCCGCCCCGGCGGATAGACCGTGTTTTTCCAGCAGGGACTCAATACTCGACATGGTCTTGTCGAGCACGATGCCGGCCTGAGTTTGCTGAGTGGCCTCCAGGTCCAGGACCTTGGAAAGGGTATGCCCGATCAGTCGGTTTAACGATTCGGAACTCGCAAGAAGTTGAAAACACCGGTTTTCAATCTCAAAAGACAGAGTCCCCACTTCATCCGCCAGGGCATCGAACCCGGTCTCCTTATCTACCAGCCGGACGCTCTCAATCTTGGTGGATACGCATAAGACCCTGAGGCGCCGAATGGCGTTGCGAAAACCCTCCACCTGATGATTGAGGTGAGTAATGTTTTCCAATACGTCTCGGAGCGTTTCCGTGTTACGCCTGGATTCGCCCTCAAGCCGTTTCATTCTTTCGATCACATTGCGAAATCCTTCGATGACGGCCCCCAACTCTTCTCCGGACATCAGGTTCGCAACCGAGGAAGATATTTTCGAGATCTCTACGGCACGCTGATAAAAACCCTGTAGTTTTTCACCAATGGCAAGAAACTCGCCTTCCGTGGACTTCCCCAATGATTCCAGGTCGCTTCCCAGCGCTCGTAGAGCATCCCGCCACCCTTTCGCATGGGGTCCTTCCCCATGCAGTATGGAGAGCAACTCGGCCGGCCAACGGATAATCTTCGTAAGGATGAATCCAGGTGCGTTCCAGTTAGTCATGCTCTTCAATTCGATGCCCCAACCTAAAGACATTCCAGTTATGCCCAGGATTCGGCCCCAGTGATGAAGGCGAGTTCGTTTGGGCGTTTCTATTTAGGTCGGTATTGTTCGAGGAATTCTCGACGTTGAAAGAAGAGCGACAAAACAGTTACATGTATTCACTAAAATTCGATGGAGTTAAGGTAGGACCTCAGGTTGACTTTGCTCTGTTTCAACCCGAGCTTTGATCGAAGACGATAGCGGTGAGTCATGACAGTGTTTGATGAAACCCCGAGTATCGAGGCGATTTCCTTGTTTCTCTTGCCGCACTTGATGAGATTTGCGACCTGGACTTCCATTGAACTGATATGGGCATATTGAACCGAAAGATTTTTCAAAAATGGAGAACAGATTTCCGACAGGTTTGTCTTAAGGGTATCAATATACGCCTTACACTTTTCACTAAGATAACAGCTTTGTAACTTATCCACGTAAGGGAGAATCAGCTCCTCTACATTGGATACAACGTTTTTGCAGAGTGTCTCCTTGTCTTTCTCCGCCCGTTGAAGAAGCACCCCCATGGCAATATTCAACTCCCGGAGTTCTCTTTGCATCTTACGTTCGCGGTCGATCCTTTGCATCTTTGCCTCGAGTTCCGGCAACTCGAATGGTTTTATTATGAAGTCGGCCGCCCCGGCCCTGATTATGTCGCTGTAGTTATAAGCAACGAAATGACCGGTCATAATGATCGTATCGATCCCTCGGTCGATTTGAAGAATTTCACCGAGGAGCTGCAGGCCATCAATTTCCGGCATCATGATATCTGAGATAACAAGCTCAAAGCCGTCTCGTTTTATTGTTCCCAGCGCTTTAGTTGGATCGGTGAAGCTCTCGCATGAATAACCGGAGGACCGCAAGAACTTGGTCAGCATGGCGCAAATATCTTGTTCGTCATCAACGACCAGGACCCTTTTAATTTCCCTTTCCAAATCAGCCCCCTTTTTGCTCATCCAGAATCTTTCGGACCGCCTGGGATATTTGCACCATGTTAAAAGGCTTCATCAGGAGTTCCATGCCTAGCTCTTTCACGCCGGCATGGGTAATTTTTTCACTAAACCCCGTGCAAAGCAGGAACGGCATATCAGGCCGGATTCGTCTTACTTCCCCGGCCAAATCAAGCCCTGTAAGTTTGGGCATAGTATAATCGGTAATGAGCAGGTCGAATTCGTGCGGGGTCGAACGAAAAACTTCAAGCGTTTTCATGCTGTCTGTTTGAGACGTAACCTTGTAGCCAAGACTTTTCAGGAGACTGGCGCCCGTTTCCATCACGGCCGCATCGTCATCGACGAGCAATATCCTTTCCGAACCAAGTGGCGGCAGATCGTCAAATTGCATGGTTGCTTCCGATTCGACATCAACCCTTGGGATGTAGATAGTGAACGTTGTGCCCTTTCCAGTTTCGCTTCGCACTGTAACGGCCCCTTCGTGCCGTTTGACTATTCCGTCAACGACAGCGAGCCCCAGGCCGCTTCCTTTTCCCACCTCCTTGGTGGTGAAGTAAGGGTCGAAAATGCGCTCCAGAGTCTCTGCATCCATTCCACACCCGGTATCTGAAACTGTCAATTTCAAGTATGGGCCGGACTTGAGATCAACGATTGACCGGCGGGCCAGATCGTTTGCGCTTAAATCGACATGAGACAGGCGAACTTCCAGAATGCCCTTGCCGTCCATTGCATGGGCTGCGTTGGTGCAAAGGTTCATCAACACCTGGTGGATTTGGGTTGGATCGGCCAGAGCGGCGCCCTTCAGAATCTTTTGCCTCATTTCTATCGAAGTTGGCAGCGAAGACCGCAATAGCTTCAGGGCCTCTTTGACAATCGAACTTATATCGGTCGGTGTTCTTCGCTGCTCTTCAGGGGAGCGGGAAATCGCCAGGATTTGTTTGACCAGGTCCTTGGCCCTGAGAGCTGCAGTGAACACCCGTTCCAAATTCTCTCGCTGCGGACTGGACGGAGAAAGTGCAAGCAGCACTATTTCGATGTAGCCTATGATAGGCTGCAGTATATTGTTGAAATCGTGCGCTATGCCTCCGGCAAGGGTCCCGAGGGCTTCCAGTTTCTGTGATTGGCGCAGTTGTCTTTCGAGCTTTTTCTTTTCTTCCTCCGCACGTTTGCGTTCGCTGATATCCTCTACAAAGCCTTCCAGATACAAAAGCTTCCCTTCTTTGTCACGCACCGCCCAGGCATGAAGGTCAGCCATGAAGGTACTCCCGTCCTTCCGCCCGTACAGACTCTCTGCATGGACAGGCCTCTTGGTATCCAACATCATACGCACGATTTCATGTCGGCGTGAAGGATCGACGAATAGGTCAACGGCCACATCGTTTACTTGACTCTTCACCTCCTCCGGGGAATCAAAACCAAACATCAGGGTAAAAGCGGGATTCACATCGATGAGCTTTCCCTCAAGGGTAACCCGGAAGATGCCCATCGAGGCGTCTTCAAACAGTCTCTTGTACCTTTCCTCGCTGATGGACAGTGCCTCCTCGTTTTTTTTGCGCTCGGTGATGTCACGGACGAAAACCAGGGCGGCTTTACTCTTCCGGTATTTTATTGGCACAGCATGGGACTCGACGTAAACGGTCGTTCCGTCGAGTTTCACGTGCCTCAGCTCCATCGGAGGGATGGGTTTCTCTTCCTCGTCTATGAGCCGAATGCGCTTCAGAACGCTTGCACGGTGATCGGGATGGATGCTTTCCATGATATCGCGGCCCAATAATTCTTTCTCAGATGCCGCCCCATAAAGCCGGACAGCTGCATCGTTTGCGTAAACAAAAAAACGCCCTTCCACTAGTATAAAAATCGCGTCCGGCGCACTTTCCACCAGTGTTCGGAACTGTGTCTCACTATCCTTTAGCGCCGCCTCCGCGAGCTTGCGCTCGGTGATGTCCACCATAGTCCCTGCGCGTGCAGGCTTCCCTTTATAAACGCTTGTGGCGCCATAAACCTCCGCATGAAATATCTGTCCGTTTTTCTTCAGCCCCCTGAAAGTGTAATGAACTGATTTCGTTTCGCCGGATGTTCGCCTTCTGACCTGTTCTTCGACCGTGGCCAAGTCCTCCGAATAGACCAGGTTCTGAAAATGCATGTCGTTCAGACATTCATCGACAGTGTAGCCGAACATTTGAGCGAACTTGGGATTTACATACTTGAAGACTCCGTCCTGTAAGATATAGATGCCTGCAAGGGCCTGCTCAGCAAAGCTCTTGAACTTGTTTTCGGATTCCAGCAGCGCCTCCTCAGCTCTCTTACGCACCGAGATATCACGAAAAGTGACTACTGCACCAGCCACTCGGCCATTCCCCATAATGGGGGTAGTCGAATATGCGGCGGGAAAACTCGTTCCATCTTTTTTCCAAAGGACTTCATCCCGTACCCGGCTGCTTGCGCCGCTTCGCAGGCATTGCCACATGGGACATTCCGTCACCGGGTAACGGGTCCCATCCGGAAAGGAATGGTGGATCATCGGGTGCAAATCCTTGCCGATCAGTTCCTCTTCCTCATATCCAAGCATCTGTCCAGCAGCCGGATTGACAAAAGTGACTGTCCCGTTCTCGTCCAGACCGACAATACCTTCCCCCGCCGCGTTGAGGATGAGATCAATTTTTCGAAAGGCGCTCTTCAGCTCTTCTTCCGCCTGCTTGCGCCGCAATTCTCTGTCCAGGTTGTCGAGGGCAAATTCTATGTCTCCGGCAACCTTTTCGAGCAGCTTGACGTCTTCGCCGCCAAAGCGGTCAACCTCATCGGAATAAATTGTCAACGCGCCCCACGCCTGTCCCCCCCTTTCAATAGGGAATGCAGCACCGGAGGCGATGCCGAAAGACGCCGCTCGATCACGCCACGGAAGGGTCTGCGGGTCATGCAAAAAGTCGTTATGCACAACAGGGCGATGTTCCCGAATGCATGTGCCGGTAAGTCCGCGCCCCTCAGCGCGACTGTCGGCATAGACCGTTATGCCCCGGACATATTCGCCGATCCCTCCCCAAAAGGCTGTCGGCACGACCGCGCTAGTCATGGGTTCCTCCTCGCCAATCCAGGCCTCCAAAAAACCTCCACTCTCCACGACCTCGCGGCATGCTTGATCGAGAAACGTTTCAGGAGATGTCGCCCGCACCACTGCCTGGCTTACACGGCTGAGCACGGAGTAAAGCCGGTTCAGGTATTCGATCTCCCGGGCTTGTTTGACGCGCTCTGTGATGTCATGGAAAATACAGTGGGTCTGCTTAAAGCGCCCCTGTGAGTCTCGCCCGATTTTGCCGTGAAAAGACACCCGCATCGTCGATCCGTCTTTCTTGACCATCTCGAACTCGACGCCCAAAACTTCACCTACTGCCTTGAACCTTGGAAAACTTTCCTTAAAATGATTGACCCAGTCCGGGTGCAGGAAATCGGCGATGTTCCTGCCTATAACATCTTCCTTCGCGTAGCCTAAAGCCTCCAGCCAGGTTGGGTTGACCTCAATTAAGTTGCCGTTTTCGTCCAGGGACTGGTAGGCCAGAGGGGCTTGTTCGTAGAGGAGCTTGAACCGGTCCTCGCTTTCGACTAAGGCAGCTTCGCCCCGCTTGCGCTCGGTGATGTCCGTTACCGATGTTCTGACACGCCTTTGACCAACTGCATCCTCCACGGATATGGTATCCAGCATTGCATGGAAGTCACCCCCACCGCCTTTCATAAATCTTACTTCACAGGCTTGATGTGTTTTGTATTTAAGGACGCTTCCGAGGTGAGAACGAAATTCATTCCTGTCAGGTAAGACGATATAAACACTAAGCGGGCTGCCAACAAGACAGGACCTTTCGACGCCTAACTGCCGTGCAAAGGTCAGGTTGGCTTCCAACACAAGTCCATTTTCATCAAGGGTAAGGTAGCCAACGGGGGCAAAGTCGTAGAGGTCGGAGTACCTTGTGCGGGACTCCTCTATTTGAACCAGGACATTGCGAAGTTCATGATTCTGCATCTCCAGTTCAATCTGCTGGATCTCCAGTTCCTGGCATAGCCTTTCTGCATCATTTGTCTTGCTCCGGCCCGTTTCAGTCTGCCTGGCTTTTGAGAGTTTCTCCGCGCGGCGGCGTAACTCGGTAGGATCGGCTGATGCTCCTTTGCCCTTTTCCAATTCAGCAACGAGTTGGCGCAATGCTTTCAATTCAGTTATGAGTTGCTCTTTCGTCTTGGCTTCATCCTGCATTTCCGACTCCTCCCAACATCTATGTACAGGGTCGCATGCATATGGAGCAAATCGAACATTATTTGAGGATCTCACAATGAAGAACTGAGGGAGCGCAGAGCGTGAGGTCGATTTTGTTTTGGCTCGTTATTGGTCGATGTTACCAGCAACTAAAGCAAAAAACAATTCATATTTTTATGAACTCTTATCATGTCAGGCGTATTATTTGATAACAAGATGGTATATAAGTCCAGCATACAAATGAACTCAAAGGAAATGTGACTTTGATTCGTATAAGTCCTACGTTTTTAGTAGAGATCTGCATCGGTCAGGAAAACTTTAGGGAAATTCGCTAATGATTATCTGATTTGACTCGGGGATGTAGAAAAAAAACAGAGGACATGAAGCCTGAAGGTTGCCTAAAGGGGGTAAATGAGTGAACGGACTAAGAAGACGTACGTCTTTTCCCTCCGGCAGCCAGCCGGGCGCTACGGCAAATCCGCCGGCAAGAGCGCCGGCACGGTTAACCCGATCAAGAACCATCAAACATCACTCGCGGCCGGAGATTAGCCGGACCTCGTCAACTATAATCTCAATTTCTATGTGTTCGAGCTGTTCACGTTTTGATGGATCAAGGACAATATCAGTTTCATTCCAGTGTCCGGGCTCCAAAACCTCTGTAAATTTTTCTTCCTTCGACTTGAGAGATTTTTTCCAATCTGCGTAGGTTGCTTTCCCTTTGGCCTTAAAAGCTTCCCCCCACTTTGCCTTTAAAGTAAACCCGGCAAATTTACACATCCAGGGGTTCCCGATGTTAAGACGCAGTTTATGTCCATCGCGATATGGGGTTATGCTTTCTATGGAGACTAAAAGGGGTCCCAACTCAGTATCTAATCTTTGAAATCCTTTGGAAGCAGCATTGAGCGTAATTGATTTACTCTTATTCTTCATAGCCTGTATCATGTCATTTTGTAACACAAGCGCATCGCCTATCTTATTTATCTCAGCATCATACTGTGTTCGCAAATTAGATAGAGTTTGTTCCTGTTCATGATAATGCAACTTCATTTCATCATAATCTACCTGGAGATTGCCTAAGCGCTTTTCCAGATTGTCTATTTGGCCCTCTATAATCTTGAGTTCCTCGCCTTGTTTTTGGACGATCTCCGGCTGATGCGCAATCTGTGTCAGCCTGTCACATCCGTTAAGAAACAATAAACTTAGAACCAGTGCAGATATGCGCAGCATTTGGTCCTCCTTGAATGTCATGTATTGTACGGCACCCCCAAAACGCACAAGCGAGACATGAAACCTGCAGGATTTAAGGAACGCTTGATATTCAAGCACATCGTTTGCTTCCTGATTAAGGAAATCTGCGCGCCGGTTGATGATTTCGAGGTCGCGATGGTTCCGTTCATTCCGAACCAGTTGCCCGATGAAAGCCCGCACCGCGACTTCGATAAAGCCTGAGCGTGTCTTCTTGTGCTGCCTGGCGCGTTTATCAACGGCTTCCAGCAGCGTATCCGAAAGGGTGATAGATGTCTTGACTTTCATACTACCAATATACCCCCACCGTGCTGCTCTGCCAATCCGACGACTTGTCATCTGAAAGCCCCAAGAGGTTGGCCTCTCCCTCTGTGTCAATCACCCTTTTTCCTTGATTCGCGGAACAACCTGGACTTTTAGCATGACCTCACCGTATCCGTAGCAGTCAACGCCGCTGTCCAGGCAGCGGAGCCGGCGCATGAAATGAAAGTCGTTCGGCTCAAGGCCTTCGCTGAATCTCTCGTTTATAAGCGCCACAGGTATCGTAAGCTGGGATATCACGTACACACACATTCTGTTTGGACATAGCTTCGTTATGAAATTGCCGTCCACATCGAGAATGAACGTCTGCCCGGCGGTGTGGCCGGAGTTGCAGTTCTTCGAGCCAACCACCTCCGCCTGGATCGAATACTTTGCCGCCGCCCTCGATAGACGTGAGACCTGCCTGATCCTGTGGCCTCCTTCATGGAAGCGTTCGATTTCCGCTTCCGTGTATCCTACTCTTTGTCCATATCTCTCTACGACCTTGTCTGTCATTTCTTTCTCTCCCAGGGTATGTATGTTAACGCGCCGCTTGAGCTGCAAGCAACCACGCTACCAATGAGTTACAGGGAATGCCGACCAAGATGCTCCGTGAAATTGCTTGGCCGGCCCAAAGAGGTTGTTCGGCAACTTATCAAACCTTCTTTCGGTACTCCTTCTGGAATCTGATACAATTGGGGTCAAGGTAATCAATGAGGTCAATGAGGGCGTGATGGAGATGGATCAAGCGCTCAGCATGGGAGGGTAAATCCTTCGAGAGGATTTCAATATCCTTCTCCAGTTGTCGGAACCACCTTCGGAATCTTTCGTCATGACATTCAACGAACAAACCATACCCCATGCAGCCGGGTTTGCCATCTTCTCGGGTGATCATCTTCTCGCCTATAGCACGCTGCTCACCCCTGAAGATACGAAATACTCGACTATATTTATCAGTAAGGAAAAGCTCGTCAACCCTGTCCAAGAGTTCAGTGAGCTTCTTTGTTGATCCAATCTCGCCCAAGTCGAGGAACTGGACCTCCCGCCTAATAATTTCCCTCCAACAAAGGTATTGGGCTATAACATGGATCGTGTTTTGAACCGTGTACTCCTTCTCCGACTCGTTTCCGCGTACGTGGTAAACTTCAAGAAGTCCTTGCCGCAGAGTGTTGAACAGTTTGGCCTGAAGCTCATAGGCTGCATGTACTAGTGGGTCACGGAAACGAGACAATATCGCGGCCGCTTGCTGATGCTTGCTGCGTGCTTCCTTCTGCTCGTCCAATTCAGCCTTGAACCGGGCGAGTCGGATTTGCGCAACTATGCTTATTATTGCACTAATGACAGCAACCGCTGCAGCAATCAGTGCTGTTAAAACCTTCGGATCCATAGTGATATTCCTCATGGATGGACGATCCGTGTAACCGGGCGTGTCAACTCTCCGGTTCAGATGGTTGTTGGCTGAGTTCTGTCCGTGGGTCTTGAATCTTGCACTCGTCCATTAGTTGTTTAGCCACAGCTTCTGGGTCGGCTAGGCAACGCCACGCTGGTACGCGCAGCACCCGCAAGCCCATTGCCTCGATGAGCGCGTCGCGTGCCCGGTCCTGGCGCCGCAGGTGACCAGCCCCGCCCTCGTGATGCCGCCCGTCGCACTCGAGGTTGATGATCGTGCTACCCGCCTGAATGATGAAATCTGCCTCGTACCCTTGCACACGCATCTTGGTCTTGACATCGACCCCCAAGCGGCAGAGTGCCTTAAAGAGTCGCGCCTCCGCCTCGGAATGGAGGTCAGGGAGATCGGGTCCGACGGGTCTGTCCTTGATGTACCGAGCAAGATAGCCAATCGGACCCTCAAGCCCAGCGCAGAAATTCTGGTCGCCGATGATGAGTAGCGCAGACCGTGCGCGCGTTATCGCAACATTGAAGAGGTTCGGCGAACCGACCAACCACCCGACAGAATGCGGCGGAAGTCCTTCGGCAACGACTGGTGAAAAAACCATGATGTCCCGCTCGTCACCCTGGAATCGGTGTGCAGTTCCCACCCCGAGTTGGATCCGCTGCCGATCATCTAAAGACAACGCGCTTTCCAGTGCGCCAGTGATCATCCGAGACTGTGCCGAAAACGGTGTTACGACACCGACACTGCCTGAAAACTCTGGCCGCCTGGCCAGTTCCACAACGGCAGACACTACCGCGTGGGCCTCGGGGTGGTTGACGGCGGATCCTCCCTCTGGCCGCATTGCGCGCCCACGCATGTCGCGCCAACTCACAGCCGGTAGGCCTACTTGAAGAAGTCGTTGAGGGTCTGTCAATACGGTCAGGTTGCCGTGATAAAAGAGTCGGTTCGAGATCTCAATGATTTCAGGGTGACTTCGATAGTGCTCATCGAGCAACCGGACATATGGAGCGGATTTCTCAAGCGCTCTAAAGACTGAGTCGCGTTGGTATGACAGCCGAGCGTCTGTAATAGTCTGCGGGTCCAGGTCAAGAGCGGAAAGTCTTGCCTCTTCATCCTTTCGTCTAACGGATGTTATATGGGCAAGTTGCATTTGGTCGCCTATTACAACAGCGCGCCGCGCGCGGAAAAGCAAGGGAAGGATGGCTGGAACAGAACATTGGCTAGCCTCGTCGATGACGACCAGGTCAAAGAGCGCCGCCCGAAGAGGGATCGTCGCCGCCACAGAAAGCGCGGTCGATGCCCACGCTCGGACATAGGTGAGAGCGGAAGGAAACACTTCAGACGGCCCGCCTGGAACGCCGTAGCGGGGCTGAGCAGAAGCATAGCGGCGGATCGCGTTCGAACCCTGCTGGAAGCTCACCTGTGCTTTGGCTCGCACGAGATCGGCACTCGTTGTTTGGAACTCCCTTTGAGCACTAACAAGCCGTCGCCACTGCTCGTTAAATTGTAATTCCCCCTCGAGCGCAAGCCGAAGTTGACGCCATTCCCGCTCAAGTGTCACAAACTCGAGGGTTTCTGCCATGTGGATACACAGGTCCGAACCGAGCCGACTCGACAGCCGCCTCAGCCGCCATGGTCTGAAGAATCCACGTCCGGCTGCGAGTCGAGAAAGTGCTCTTTCGAGGGAACGGACGGAGCGATCGTCGTGCTGCGCGCCAAAAGACTGGATGTTAATTCCAATCATCCCGGCCACCTTCTCCCGGCCTAGTTGAACGGCTACGAGGCGCTCTTCCCACTCAGTCCGCTGATCTACGGCCATTATCGCAGCCCTGGATCGCTTACCCGAGGCAACAAAGCAGGTTTTAAGCGCACGCAGGTCGGGTGACAGTACCCGGTCTTTGACTAGACCAAGCAAGAGCTGTTTGGAAGACTCTCGGTAGTCTTTGGACCCCGTGCGCACGACAAGGCCAGGCCACAGCTCTTGGCTCCGAGCACACGCAACGTCAACGGCCTGATTGTTGGTCGATGCCACTAAGACACTCTGGCCAGATAGCCAAGCACTAGAAATAATGCTTGTGACCAGTTGGCTTTTGCCAGTTCCTGGTGGCCCCGTTACGACAGTTAGCGGCTCGTTCAAGGCGTCTCTAAGAGCTGCCTGTTGCGCGTCGTTGAGAGGTATCGGAATCGCCAAGTCGGGGGCAGTGGCGCCACCAACGATGTTTTTCTTAGTCCCCGCACCGGCCTTCGGTGCAGCAAAGTAGCTGTTTGTGGGCGGACCCAACAGGAAAGCCGCCGCAGTCCGCTGTACCTCAGGCCATAGCCGCTCTAACACCTGCAACTCTTCAATAAGGCGACCACTGTACTCGGCACGCGTCGTTCGAAATACCATCGCGACGTTATGGGCACCGACACCGTCGATCTGCCCTTCACCAACGCCCAGCAGCCGAGCCGGGTCGAGTTTCCCGGCGCAGCGGATCCCGAGAGCGGAGAGGATCTCATTTATATTCTCGCGGAAAGTCTCAGCGTCACCCCGCCACTCATCGAAGGCGACTGCATCAATCAGGGCAGCTTGTTGCTCGTCCTTGTACCCGAGCCGGGACATGGCGCCACCGTAAAGGAATGGCTCGTCGGATCGCGGACCTAATGCCAATGGAAAAGGCTGTCCCTTTTCAGGGAGAGCTAGTTCGTAGACAAATAGCGGGGCGAGCTTACGGCGCACGCCGGCGGATCCCGATTCATGAAACAATAGGACGGGGTATCCGTAGCAGAGGGTTTCGCCGCGGCCGATGGCACGGCTGGCAAGCCCCCGGATGCTGGGATCTACGACAACGGCCCCGTCTGGATCGCTTAGCAGTGGTTCCGGGCCGGCAGGCAAAAAGACATACCGCTCGCGGGTGCTTGCACGCTGAAGAAGCTCAGCAAAGCCACTTTCGTGGATTACACAGGCACGGTAGTAACGTAGGAGCCGCGACCAGAATTGTGACAAGTCAATTGGTAAAGGATTTGAGGCGCGCAAGTTCACTTCTATGTGCTCCAGCCCTCCAGCCATTGTGACATGATTGTCATGAATATGACCTTTGTCTTCAGCGAACGGTGGGCATGTGCGGCTGGCGCCCTCTCCAGTTCGAACCATGCCCTCGTTAGCTGCTTTTTCCCTCTGACTTGTGTCTCTCCAAGAACTTATATGAATCCCGTAGGTTCTTATCATGGTCTGCCGAAAGAACCCAGGCCGTACCTGATATAAGGGCGCAGATCAGAAACCCGATTCCCACAACGACCCAACAAGGGACCGAGCGCATGCCCCCTACCCGAAGGTTCCAAGCTGCGAAAACCGGTAATGCCAGGAGTATGTTAAGCGCCCACGCCCTGCAAATGCGTAACCTGCTTCGATTGTATTGGATCTGCCTTGCGAGTACCTCGGAAGAAAGGAGGATGTGGCGTTCGATCTCCTCTGGATCGGGGAGTCTGTCTTTAGCTAGAACCTTTTCAGCATACCCAAAGAGTGTGCGAGCCAGTCTGTCAATGGCTATTCCCAGCACGTACGTCATACTGCCAAGTACAACAAGAAGTGGCGTGTCTATCTTTGGAATCCCAACGTCAAAGCGATAGCCGAAGATCGCCGCCAGTAAAAAACCAAACCATATCGCCGCACCTATCCCAATTATCGGGAGTTCAACGAAAAGTTGAGTTGTTGTCATTGGTTGTTATAACCTCACTTAACAGCTAACGGCACGGCTAAGGGGCCGGCAAAAAAGCTCAGTGGATTTGCCAGTCCTTTCTCAGCCATTTGTTCAAGCGAATTTACCCTGGCTTTCCGAACACGGACCAGTCGTTTTCACACTCTAGAATTTCTGCTCTCGGAATATTGGCCAATCTCCCAATTCGCCACTCACCCAAGGTCTCATGCGACCACTGATAGCGCTTTCTTGTGGACCTGTGCACTGTTATCGGCAGCCCCACCACCACATTGATTAGTGCGTCCGGCAGGGAGGGCTGCAACAGCATGCCCATAAAGTCAGGTTCCACCTGCTCAGGCAGCAAATTTAAGAATAGACGCAAGGTGCGTTAGCTTATGGCATCCAGCAGCTTTGACGTGGAAGCACCTCCCTGCGGCAGATGGTATCCCTGGATCACCGCACCCGCGAGCCCCCACCTGATCGATTCATGCACTCGCAGCACCATGTCTCCACGTGCCAAAAGGTAGCGAAAGTTAGGTCATCTAACCATCATGAGTATTTTTCAGACTGCACTTACGCATATTTATGTTCCGCGGTGTGGTTTCCCGACGACTCCTACCATGTGTAAACAACAGCACGGCAAACGTTAACGTCATCAAGCCCAGAGCAGAATAGGTTAGGAATTTGACGCATTCCGCTTCAAGGACTCTGCTTATTGCGAAGTGCACAGCTAATCCAAGCCATACAGTCACTATAAAAAGACTGACCAGTTGATTGACCTTGGATACGGAGAAAGGATAGCCATCCTGAAGTTTTAGAATGCGGAATTCCTCTCTGGCTAGGGTTGTCTTGTACAATGGTCCTATTATCTCATCCTCGAGGATATCCACATGGCGTTCCCAATTTGAATGCCAATACTTGCTGCCCCGATTAACGAGATACCATCCAATGGACAATACCAGTCCAATGCAGTTCACCAATAGGATCAAACCGGGAATTTGGTGTGAAGATAAGAGGGCGAAATACCCGGCGAATGTCGCTGTAATGAGCGTCCAAAAGTAGGTCGCTCGCTTCCAATACATCTCTATCTCAAACTTGCGGATATCCAGCGCATGCTTCAAAGCCTCCGCCCGCAGAGCGCGGTCAGAAGGCGGGCCTGAGAATTCACTGAGATATGCTTCCAAGTTACGTATTTCTTTAGCCATGCAGGGACTCCGGCCAAGGCATAACAATAATAGGTTGATCCGCATAAAATGCAGGTGGCCATGGTGACATGGTTAGAACTCATCCTTAAATCTTCAACCGGATAGGTTCCATTCAACGCTTTATCATGGCGTATTATGCCGATCAGCATATAAACCGCTGAGTTTGCCTCATAGACCGTCAACCGGGCTGCGGACTCCGGCCGGCCCACCACGATTGAGGACATGTGCATAGGCCATTGTCGTCCTGACGTCCCTATGGCCCAAGAGTTCCTGCACCGTGCGGATATCGCAGCCTCATTCAAGCAATTGGGCGGTGACGCCACCAGGCATCCTGCACCCCTATATCTTCTCCAGGACCTCGCCCCGATTGCCGTTCACCCAGTAGCGAACGGGATTTTCGGTCCGCATTCCGGTAGAGGCAAGGTTTTTCACCTTTCCTTCGCGTTCCAGCTCAAGAAATGCCTTTTGAAAATCCTCCATGAACCATCCGGTTTCTTCCAGCATATCGGCGAATTCGGTAACCCCGAAACGCTTTGGAGCACGTGAGAGTTTTGCCAGCCAGTACTCTTTTATTTTTGTCAAATCACCTGCCGGCTCATCTCCAACGAACTTGTCAGCCGAAAAAATCTCTAGCTGACCGCTGCGCTTGACCTTTTTCGATTGCTTGACCAGTGCCCTCACCTTCTTTTGTTCCAATTCCAGTTGTTCGGAGGCCTCCATAAAAGCCACCAAACCCAGCGGGTCCCACGTCAGATATAAAAGGTCGTAAACTGTGCGGTCTTTTGCGGGATGCAGGACCCTCATATGCGCGCAGCGCGGAATTGCGTCTCCCATTATTGGCGCGCAAGCCTTCAGTTGCCGGCGGTACAGGTTGAACAAAAATCTTTCTATTTCTTCCGGACCGATACGTGAGGTATCCGGCGCCACGCCGAAAATTGCCTTCATTTGCTCTTTGAAGCCCGTTTGACCGTGGGCGCGGACAATGGAATCAAACGTGAAATTGATGAGAAACTCCGAAGAGGGCCTGCACAGAAGGGGCTCCAGGGTAGGAATCGCTACATGCCTCCATTCCTTCGCGTCAATGAAGAAAAAACAAAAATCCCGACTGCCGGACCACGACAGTATTTCAGTTCCCAGGTCGCAGAAATCACCCTTGAGACATTGGGCATCGACACCATCCCAGGATTCGGATTTCAGCAAACCCTCAAGCCTGCCAAAAGCATCCTTGTCCCGTTCAATGAATAATCCGCGAAATTGGACGTTTCTTCTGAATTTTCCCAATAAATCGTTATGGCACTTTGCCATGACGCCCAGAGAAACGGCGGCTGAACTATCGGCGGGGTCCTGGCCGGCTTTCTGCCGCTGTCCGTCAGAGCAGTCTATGTAGCCGATCCTTAACTCACGCTGGCCGACGATCATGAAGAGCGGCTCCAGATATGCCTTGAGCAGCTCACTTTTAATGTATGCCGCTTCTTTACCGGTGTAATTTGCAGCGCTCATTGGTCTCCCCCGCGTTAGTGTCCATCCGGAAATACCGGATGAGACACTTGCGGTTTCCGATACGGAAAGGAGGCATTTTTCGTCCTGGCAAGGAAACCGAGGGGTTGCGCGGAGGCGTACATGCGTACCGCCTCGCGGAGCGTCGAGATCAGCATCAAGCCCCCGAAGCCTCTGCGGCCACCGCCGAAGGCAGTGGCCAAGTCGGCTGGCGGTCCCACCGCCTCAGGGCGGAAAAGGACCCTTTCCGTATCGGAAACTGGTTAATCAAACTCCTTCCCTGCCCACCGCACGCGCCCGAGCACGTAGGACTTAAGGCTTTTTTCCGGATCCAGGGCAAACTCGAACGGGCGGTAGTCTGCGGTATTGTCGGACAGACAGGCAAGCTTCAGGCCGCCCCCGTCTCCGCTCAGGACCAACCTTTTAAGGGCTGCCGTCCCGTCGGGAAGGATCACGAGGTATATGCGCCCCGCGAGCACCCCCAACCGCTCCTCCTCGCTGGTGTCCACCAGGGCCATCTCTCCCTGGTTTATAGTGGGCGACATGGAATCTCCCCTGACCCGTATCAGAAAAAGACCCCTCCACCGCTCGGAGCTTGTCCCGACCAGCTTTTCGATCCACCATCTCTTGAAAGGATAACGGTCCGCAATTTCGCCGTACAGGATTTCGCCTTCCGGACCTGCGGTCACACGCGAATCAAGAAGCGGAATGAGGGCGTAGTCCTCACTTCCTTCTCCGGCCGATTCGAGCGCAGCAGCGCAAGCCCCGGCGCTTCCCTCACCCAAAAGCAGCCAGCCAGGATCGGCCGAGAACTCCCGGCACACCGACTCGAGAAATACGGCTGAAGGTGATGTCGCCCCGTCACGGTAGTTTATCAGCGTGTTCTTGGAAACGCCGGTTTTTTCGGCAAACCGTCCGAGCGGCAAACCAGAACCGTGGATGATCTTTTTCAGTCTATCGTGTAACACTTTTTTGGTCGCCTGTTTCAATTTATTGGTAGATTCTCTTCTTCTGCCGTTCCTCAAGACCAGATTTCTATGACAGTTCGATTCTCATGTCAAGTAGAAAGTAAAATAGAATGGTTAGCATGTTAAATATATCCAAATACCGCCCAAGAATTTGTTACAAACTGGAGACATTGATGGAAACCTTTTGTATTCCGCATTTGAAGTATTTGCTGTATAGACCATCTGTAACATCCTGACAGGAGTCGAAGATGCTGGTTCTCCTTTGTGGGAAAGACCCGATTGAATTGGGATTGAAAACTTACGAAGGTTGGAACATCACCGCGTTCCTGGACCACCTGAGTTCATGCCAAAAATGCTCGAAGTCAAAGGAAAGTCTGATAGACAAACTGAACAGCATCATAGGCGGAGCGGATATTGGAGAAGGCCCCTGAGCTTCGCGGCGCCTTTTGGTAGCAATAATTTATTCACCTTGTACCCCGCCAGGCATTGTTTCACACCAAACCGGCTTAAAACCCCGCCAGTGCCATTCAAGTCCCCGGCATAAACACCGGTTTACCCGCTTTTTAAAGACCATTGCCCGTACGCAGCGGGATGTTTAATTTCAAAATGCATAGTTGTGATGCAGAAGACTAATGAGTTATTGGCGACAGGTTTGTGAAAGTTTTCGGCGATCTTTAGACAAAGGAAAAATGAAATGGCTGAGAAAAAAATGCCCCACTCCCATCACGAAGAACACCTGTGCTATCTTCAGAATATCGGGTTTGTCGAATCGAATTTAGGCGAATACAAAAACTTGGTACGCAATCCAAAATACGTTTGCGGCAATTGCGGACGGGCCGCCGCCGATGGGAATAATCTCTGTAAACCCGAAAAGTTATAGGCTCGCGTCCATCCGCAAACACAGATGACCATTCCACGCCCCGCGAGGTTTGGCGGTTCGGATTTTTTTAACCTGAAGCAAGATGTCTTAGGTTCCGGGAAGCAAATCGAGACGCTCCCCCCCTTTCCTAAAGGGCGGCCAGGGGCGATTTTAGCGCAAATGGTGAAGTTGGAGGGGTGAATTTGCGGCTAAACGGTTCTGGTCATAGACAGGCCAAGGAAAGCGTAGAGAAAGAACCAGATTATTTTCACTCCTCACTCGTAGCGAAGCGATAGAACCAGGAGGAGTTGTTTTTTTCTATTCACCATTCACTATTCACTAGAGAAGCCTGAAAGTCGTAAGCCACTCAGGGCGTGTGGCAAGGGCCGATTCGATGGCTGCCTGCGACCCGAGCACTTTGACTATTCCGTCCCTGTTCACCTTATCGAGTATCTCGGCAAAGTCCCTGAAATCTTTTGCCGTAGTGCCAAGGACCTGATCGCGCATCTTTTGGCGCTCTTCTTCGGATTCCCCCGTCAAGTGGCGCAGCATCGAGACATAGCCTTTCATATCCGGCAGCATGTAGGAATCCAGGTCTCCAATGGCCCCGATTATTGCCTTGCGGACCTCATCGTCGGGAAGATTCGCACTGCGAAGAAACTGGGCCGTACCGTCGAAGTTTTCAATTGTTTTGAGCAGGTTCGGGTCGCGGTAGGAAAGAAAGGTGAAGACCCCGGACATACGGTCGAAGAGGCAGAACCCGCCGTAGGCGCCTCCCTGCACCCTCACCTTTTCCCAAAGCCACGAAGTGCGGAGATAGCCGAATATGACCTTGCTCGATCCATGCAATTGGTACCCCTCCCGGTATAGGTCTGCACCTTTCCCCACGTAGTTTACCTGCGAGGGAACCATTATTCCTTCGAATTGCGGGAAAAGCCGGGGTTGCCATGTCTGTATCTCTGTCGTCCGGTCGGGAAGGGAACCCAGAAATTGGCGCACGTGAGGCTCGATCGATTGGAAGTCTTTGCGTTCGGCGGTTAAATTGAAAGCCATAGCCGAACGGTTGGCAAGCAGCCTGCGGACCTCTTCGAGATCCGAAACCACTTTGCCCCAGTTTTCGTCAATCTCCCCGGCGAGTTGTCCCAGGAAAACAAAATAACTTATTCCGCCGGTCAGCTCCCTTACCCAGTCCGCCTGGTTGAAATGAGCGCGGATACGCTCATTTATCACCTGGTGGCCGTTGGGGACAATTTTTCTTTCCTGCCTGGCCTTTTCCGACAGCACGATTTGGCGGAACCGTTCCCTGTCATCCAGTTTCACGGCGCTCAGTACTTCTGAAAGGATATCCGCGAGCTCGCCTATATGCGGGCTCATGCTTTTGCCCCGCAGGAAAAGCCACGTGGCAGGGGCGCTATCTCCAATCACGGCGGAACTGAACACCTCCGGCCGGATCCCCCCGGTCTTGCGGCTGATTTTTTGAGATAGAGAAACGAAATCCTGAAAGTCGGTCCCCATCTCAAACAGGGCACGGCCGAAAAGAGGCACGTATGGCAAATACTCCTGCGGGAGGACCTGGAGATTGAACCCAATGTCCAGGTAGGTTATGCCGCTTGTAAAAAGATCGTGGTAAAACCCGGCCACGCCGTCAACAGGCGCCGGTTTCGTTGGAATTATTTTGTTTCGCCTGTCAAGGTCCGAGATCCTGAGCACCGGAATGGTGGCCAGGGCTTCCGGTGGATCCGGACTCGATTGAAGCCTTTGCAGCGTCTTGGCGTTTTCGATTAGGCGCTGAATTTCATCAGCCGAAAACGAACGTTTGATTCCCTCCAACTTTTTGGATTCCTCTTTAATTTCCTTTTCTGCGAGTCCAGGTTCCGGCCGGAGCAAAACAACCGTCCTGTGCAGGTTATCGAGAAGGTAGAGGCGGATGAGACCCTCCAGGAAACCCCCTGATTTCAGAGCTTCCTTAACCTGGTCAAGAGGCGACTCGAAAGCCGGCAGGCAGGTCGGGTCGGTTTCATATAGCCAGGTGGAAAGCGCGCGCAGCATGACCGCCAGCCCCTGAGGGAAGCTGCCGTTGTTGTTTTCGCGAAGCCGGAATTCAATCGTATTCACCCCCGCCTCGATGGTTGCAGGGTCTATGCCGTCCACGGCCAGAGCTGACAGGGTCTCAAAGATGACATTTTCAACTTTACCGGCATCCTCGGCACGGGTCCCCTTGAGTCCGATAGAGAAGTATAGCTGGCGCAGTTCGGTCTCAAGGCCCCCTCCGGCAATATCTTCGCCCAGCCCGGATTCTATCAGCGCCTTTTTCAACGGGGAACCCGGCATGCCGGTAAGAACATATTCCAGAATTTGAAAGGCAAGATTCAACGTGGCATCGGTCACCTCGGGAAGAAGCCAGTTCACCGTTAGCATGCACTTTAGCCCGTCCGTGACGGCCTCCTCGGGACCTGCGGCAAACGAGCGGACAATCCGGGAAGGCATGGCTTTCAACGGCTGAAGCGGCACAGCGGATTCGAACTCGGCGCGGCTGAAATCCTTGAGGTATTCCTGGATTATTTCCAGCCTTCGGTCCGGATCGTCATTGCCGTAAAAATAAATCCTGGCGTTGGAAGGATGGTAAAATTTATCGTGGAACGACTTGAACTGCTCGAAAGTAAGGCTGGGGATCACCATGGGGTCTCCGCCCGAATCCAGCCCGTACGTGGTGTCCGGAAAAAGAGACTGCTGCGAAACCTCAGATAGCAGAGTGTCGGGCGAGGAATAAACCCCTTTCATCTCGCTGTACACCACCCCTTTGATTGCAAGTGGACCATCGGGGTCGCTCAGCTCGTAATGCCATCCCTCCTGCTGGAGAACAAACGGCGTCAGGCGCGGGTAGAAAACCGCGTCCAAGTATACGTCGATCAGGTTGTAGAAATCCTGGGCGTTCTGACTTGCGACCGGATAGCAGGTTTTGTCGGGGTAGGTGAAGGCATTGAGAAAAGTCTTAAGTGAGCCTTTCATTAGCTCAACGAACGGTTCCTTCACCGGGTACTTTCTCGAACCGCAAAGGACCGAGTGTTCCAGAATATGAGCTACTCCGGTCGAGTCGGACGGGGGAGTGCGAAAGCAGATGCCGAAAACCTTGTTATCATCCTCGTTTATAATCGAAAGGACCTCTGCGCCGGTTAGTATGTGCCTGTAAAACCGCACCAGGCCCTTGAGTTCTCGTATGTCCCGCTTGAAAATCAGTTCAAATTTGTCTCTTGCCGCCATGAGCTTTCTCCAGGATTAAAATACTGCGAATATATCAATTTTGAGGCATAGCGGTTTTTCCATGCCTGATAAGGACACCCGGCTCATCCCACTTGAAAAGAACGCCTTCTTTACCTGAAATTATCAGGTCGAGCTGTTCGGGTTTTAGCAAGCCAAGAGAAATATCGTGTCCACGCCATTCGCCGGGCAGCACTTTTCTTTCAAAAACCAGTAGTTTGAATTTCTCGGGGTCCGGAAACCAGACAATTATCTGGCGGCCTTCGATGTTCTTCACGCGTACCGGGTAAAAGCCATCTTTCCCTTTGATCGCTGCGTTTGCAAATATCCAGTTGCCCGCTTCCCTCAGGTAGCACTCATATGAGTCCAGGACCTTTCCGGAGCCGGCTTCGATCTGAGCGACATCGAGGATGCCTCTGTCTTTGTCAAGCACTTTTATTTTGATAATTTCTTCACCCGAACCATCCGGGGACCATTCCCCGGCCCATTCTTCCGTCTTGACAGCGTGAGGCTTCTGTCCGACAAGATACTGACTCGTTACGTTTTCACAGCCGGAGATAAACATTATGAAAATTAAAACCGGGAAAAAATTTTTAGACTTCATGAATCCTCCCCCTCGGTCCCTCGTATAATAAACTTATGTAATACCTTGTTCGAAAAAAAATGCGTCTGACATCATAAGAGCGGCGACCGTTCGCGCAGCCATGCAGAACGCACAGACGTTAAACGTGGTGCGTTTGAAGGCAAGCCAAATGTTAAGCGCATCAGAAAGTAAAGTGACAAAGGTTTCAAGGTCTCGCTTCGTGGGGCTTCGCCCTACTTCACTTTGTGAAGTGGGCTTGCCCGGCCTCCCTCATCGAAGTGCAAGCACCTAGCGCGGAGGCCGACCGATCATTCTCGACAGCCCGCCCACCTGCGAAACGGGGCAGGGGCGGGAGGCCTCACATTACAACCGCTCAACCCCGAATAATTTAAGACACAGGGCATCTTAAAACAAATTTAGTTTAAAGATCACTTTTTCAGACAAAAGGCTACTTTTTCTTGACAAGCCTGCGGGCTTCCATTAGGTTTGTCGCGCGCGTGGGGAGCCAGTGTATTTTATGGTTCTTCAGAAGTCAGGCAAAATTCCGAAAGGTTTTGACGAAATATGTCTACGTAGTGCGAGCCTGCATCCGCCTCATCTCCGCTCCCACCTGGCTAATCAGACTGGATCCAGTTCATCTATCGGACCCTGCCGGAACGAGACGGAACAACCCGCGTAAAAGATTATCGTTTTTCAAATCAATAATGATGGAGTTTATTCGGAGACGGTTACGGCCGGTCTCCAGGATTGTGTTGCTGGAAGGAGGGTTTTAAAGCAATCTGGTTAAAGATCGAGGGGCGGCCCATACCTCTCAAACAAGACGAACTAATTCAAAACAATTTAAGAGGAGGATTAAATGAACGCAAGTGTGATCACGATGATTGCCCTCGCATGTGGCGGTCTCGGCGTCATCTATGCTCTGGTGACTGCAGCCTGGGTTTCCAAGCAGAGCGCCGGTTCCGAAAAAATGCAGGCGATCTCCGAAGCGATCAGGGAAGGCGCAGAAGCATTTCTGAACAGGGAATACAAGACCGTCGCCGTCGTCGCAGTGGTGCTTGCCGGAGTGCTGTTCTTACTTGGCATATGGACTTCGATCGGATTTCTCATCGGCGTTTGCGGTTCGGCCCTTGCGGGTTACATCGGCATGATGGTATCCGTGAAAGCCAATGTGCGTACGACGGAAGCCGCAAAACGTGGCCTGAACGCAGCCCTTGGGGTCGCTTTCAAAGGCGGGTCGGTTACAGGGGTCATGGTTGTAGGTCTGGGACTTCTCGGCATCACAAGCTATTACCTGGTTGCCAAAACGTTTGCGCCCGTTGACAAGGTATTCGAAGCTCTTATCGGCCTTGGCTTCGGCTGCTCGCTCATGAGCGTTTTCGCTCGTATCGCCGGCGGTATCTACACCAAGGCCGCTGACGTAGGCGCCGACCTGGTAGGCAAAGTGGAAGCCGGAATCCCCGAGGACGATCCTAGAAACGCAGCGGTTATCGCCGACAACGTCGGCGACAACGTCGGCGACTGCGCGGGCATGGCGGCAGACCTCTACGAGACCTACACGGTTACCTTGGTCGCGGCAATGCTGCTGGCAAAAACGGTTTTCGGCGCGGATAGCCTCTGGGTGGAATTCCCCCTTCTGATCGGAGGCATCTCGATCATTGCTTCGATCATCGGCACGTTCTTCGTGCGCCTTGGCAAGAACGAATACATAATGGGCGCGCTCTATAAAGGCCTCGCCGTCGCTGGTATTCTTGCGGCGGTGGCTTTCTATTTTGCATCCGACTGGTTCCTGAAGCAACCGGGCCTAAAGACGGGCGGCTTTACGGCGATGAGCGTTTTCACCACCGCGCTCATTGGTCTGGTTTTGACGGGCGCGATCGTTATGATCACCGAATACTTCACTTCCAAGAGCTTCGGCCCGGTAAAGCACATTGCTGAAGCCAGCCAAACCGGCCATGGTACCAATGTCATCGCGGGTCTTGCAGTCAGCATGAAGTCCACGGCCGCCCCCGCCCTGGTAATCTGCGGCGCGATCGTGTGGGCCTATCAGCTTGGCGGCGGTTTCTCGGGTCATCCGGGTGAAGGCCTTTTTGCAATCGCCCTTTCCGCCGTTGCGATGCTCTCCATGACCGGTATCGTTGTCGCCATCGACTCTTACGGCCCGATCACGGACAACGCGGGCGGCATCGCCGAAATGGCGGAACTGCCCGACAGCGTCCGGGCTATCACCGATCCCCTTGACGCGGTCGGCAACACCACCAAGGCCGTTACGAAGGGTTACGCGATCGGTTCGGCCGCTCTTGCGGCCCTGGTTCTTTTCGCCGAATACTCCCGGTCAGTCCCCGGCCAAGCCGTATTCGACCTCTCTAACCCCATGGTCATCGTAGGCCTCTTCATCGGCGGCCTCCTGCCATACTTCTACGGCTCGCTTCTGATGGAAGCCGTTGGTAAGGCCGCTGGAGGCGTAGTCGAGGAAGTTCGCCGCCAGTTCCGTGAACTCCCCGGCATCATGGAAGGGACGACAAAACCGGAATATGGCAAGTGCGTTGACATCGTCACCAAGAGCGCCATTCAGCAGATGATGGTTCCTGCGCTCATCCCGGTAGTCGCACCGGTCGTTGTCGGATTCCTGATAGGCAAAGAGGCCCTAGGCGGCATGCTCATCGGCGCGATCATCACCGGCCTGTTCCAGGCCATAGCGATGACCAGCGGCGGCGGCGCCTGGGACAACGCAAAGAAGTTCATCGAAGACGGCATGTACGGCGGCAAGGGTTCGGACGCTCACAAGGCGGCGGTTACCGGCGACACGGTAGGCGACCCGTACAAAGATACGGCCGGCCCGGCAATCAACCCGATGATCAAGGTTGTCAACATTGTCGCACTGCTGATCGTTCCTCATTTGAAGTAAGATCCGGTGAGTGGTCAGCGTTGATGAGTGAACGGAAAAAGAACCGGTTAACTGTCCGCTCAATCACTCACCTGCTTTCAAGTGCTCAATGAAAAAAAACCGGCGGTCCCAAAAGGGCCGCCGGTTTTTAAGTTAGTCAGGCGCATTTGCATTCTTTCGGCGGGAGTACGACTCCCAACCGGCTTCTCATCTCATCGCGTTCAAAGCCAGCGCACCTCTCTTGGTTTTCGGCGCACAATGCGCCCGGGCAGGTACTTGGGATAACCCACCATCAAAGCCCCCAATATCCGGCGGGAGTCGTCAATTTGTAAGAGGGCGTTGACTTTTTTCCAATTCATCCTGGCAGCGCTCATAAACAGACCGGCCCAACATGTGCCTAAACCATTCGCTGCCGCAAGCAGTTCCATATTACGAATTGCCAATGCGCAATTAATCGCAGAGAGATATTCTGCCTTTAATCCACATAAAGCGATCAAGCAAGGCGCTTTTCGGAACACCATTCCTTCCAGTTGCTTTTCGCTTTTACGCAGAACGATGATATCGTGATAAAGTTTAAAGTTGGCAAGCAGTTCGGGCGGGTAGCGTTTGGCGATTAATCGGCCCATGATACTGTGGTCCGTTGCGTATTTAAGTCCCTTGTTCCACAAAATATCGATGCTCGTTTTTTCTAATTCATTCATGAGTCTTTGATCTTGAATCACAATGAAATATTCCGATTGCCTATTGCTGGCCGTACCGGCATTTGTGGCAATCTCAATCAATCTTTCAATCCGATCTTTAGGGATGGCGTCACTTTTGAAACATCGGGTAGATCTGCGGCCCATCATCAATTGTTCAACATCTGCCGAATTTATGATTCCATTGCCAGGCAGGGCAATTTCTTCATCCAGGATGGTCTCATGTCTGATAGCGTTTTGGGGGCAGTAAAGGACACAGTGTCCGCACTCGCAACATAAGCCCTGGTTGGCGGCAATAACCTTGCCGGACGGCCTGCAATCCTCACGAACAAAAACGTAATTGGGGCAGACATTGACGCAAATTCCACAACTATTGCACGACTCGCTTTCCATTTTTACCACTCCGACCTCCTTCAGATGTTAAGCGCATCAGAAAGTATACACTGCTTTCAATAAAAGCGAAACCGGCGGCCTTGGCAGGCCGCCGGTTCTTAATGTCAAACGCGATTGGCGATCTGATTACTTAAACTCTTTGTCGATAATCCGATGGACGATCGTATAGGGGTCGGACTCCTTGTCAACGATCTTCCGCACCATTTCATCCAGCGAATCTCCGCGCCCTTCGACCCTTTCCAGGATAGTTCTAAACGCCTGATCTTTCAGGACTCCCATAAGCTGAATTCTAGCGCGCTTTTCCAGAATTTTCCGCCACTTTCCGGAATGGGTGGCCAGAAGATAGGCCCTGTGTTTTTCGATTGCCTCGTAGAGATCTTCGATCCCCCGGCCCTTTATTGCTACGGTTTCCACGATCTGAGGTTCCCAATCCTCACCGTTGTGCCTTCTGGCGTCAAGCTCGATCAAGTTCATCAGTTCGCGGACGGTCTTGCGGGAGCCTTCGCGATCTGCTTTGTTCACCACGAAAATATTGCCGATTTCCATTATGCCGGCCTTGATCGCCTGAATGTCATCCCCCATGCCCGGTACTGTCACCAGTATGGTTGTGTGGGCGCTGTTTACTATTTCCACCTCGTCCTGACCCACACCCACCGTTTCCACTATAATCACGTCCTTACCCGCTGCGTCCAGAACGTTCACCATATCGTTGGTGGATTTGGATAGACCCCCGAAATGACCGCGCGTGGCAAGGCTGCGGATGAAAACTCCCGGGTCGAGAAAATGCCGCTGCATGCGGATGCGGTCACCCAGTATGGCCCCCCCCGTAAACGGGCTTGTCGGATCGACCGCTAAAATACCGACTGTCTTTTCCGCCTTGCGATAGGCGCCCGCGATCTGGTTGACAAGAGCGCTCTTGCCAACCCCCGGGGAGCCTGTGAAACCGACAACGTAGGCTTTGCCCGTATGAGGATAGAGTTCCTGCAGAACGTCCTTTGCGGAGGGAATCTCATCGTCGATATCTCGAAGAATACGAGCTATGGTTCTTACATCGCCAGAGACGATCTGTTCAATGATGTCCATGCGCTAAACCCTGCATAGGGAAGTAGGACTGAATTTCCGGCGAATCATAATGATTTGATGTTCTCAATGCGCCGCTTGCCATCCGGGTTTGTCTATTTTTTTAGAACGACCCCCCTGCGCGGCAGGATATTGGCGCTGACCCAGTCTATTATGTCCTTAAGCTTTGCGCCGGGTTCGAATATTTCCTTTATGCCGATCTCCTTGAGCTTAGGCACATCCTCGAGAGGAAATATGCCTCCACCTACCACCGATATATCTTGCGCGTTGTTGTCCTTCAAAAGATCGAGCACCCTGGGAAAGGAATATGTATGCGCGCCCGACAGGATGCTTAATCCGATCATGTCCACGTCTTCCTGGATGGCGGTGCTCACGATCTGCTCCGGGGTCTGATGGCACCCGGTGTAGACGACTTCGAAGCCCGCATCGCGAAAAGCGCGAGCTACAATCCTGGCGCCCCGGTCATGGCCGTCAAGGCCCGGTTTGGCAACCAATATACGAAGTTTCCTCGTTTTTTCCATGGAAACCTGCCTCCTTAATGGAAGTCAAAAGAGTTCGATTGAATTCAGCCTCAGCTAGAAAGTCCCGGGATCCGTATAGACTCCAAAGGCGTCCCTGTATAGATCGCAACATTCCTGTTCGGTCGCTCCTGCCTTTACCGCATCTATGAGAGCGGGCATGACGTTGTTTTCCCAGCACGGCGGGGCTTCGCATCTGCGCCTCAGCTCGTCCATCGCTTTTTGGAACCTGATTTTGTCGCGCTTTTCCTTGTAACGGTTGGTCCTCTCGACCTGCATCCGTTCGATCTCGTCGTCTATCTTGAGGACGAATTCCAGTTCCGGCCGGTCGGAAGTATATTTGTTCACCCCGATTACGATTTTCTCTCCGCTCTCGACCTGCCGCTGGAAATGAAAAGCCGCATCGGCAATTTCCATCTGCGGGTAGTCCCTTTCTATGGCCCTAACCATCCCGCCCATTTCATCTAGCTTGCGGATATAGACGTTGGCTTCTTCCTCCATCTTGTCGGTGAGCGCCTCGACGAAATAAGATCCGGCCAGCGGATCGATCACATGCGTGACACCACATTCGTCAGCCAGTACCTGCTGCGTGCGCAACGCGATGAGCACAGCCTCCTCGCTGGGAATCATGTAGACCTCATCGAGCGAGTTGGTATGCAGAGAATTGGTGCCGCCCAAAATCGCCGCAAGAGCTTCGGTAGTTGTCCGAATGACATTATTGTAAGGTTCCTGTGAAGTAAGCGAGCACCCGGCCGTCTGGGTATGGAAACGCATCAACATGGACCTGGGGTCCTGCGCCCCGAAACGTTCTTTCATGATCCTCGCCCATATGCGCCGGCTTGCGCGCATCTTCGCTATTTCTTCGAAAAAATCGATATGGGAATTCCAGAAAAAGGAGAGCCGGCCTGCAAATTCGTCAACTTTTAGCCCCCTTTTGATTGCTTCCTCGACATAGGTAATGCCGTCATAGATCGTGAAAGCAAGTTCCTGAACGGCGGTCGATCCTGCTTCCCTGATGTGGTAGCCGCTTATGCTGATGGTGTTCCAGCGGGGCGCCTCCCTGGTTCCAAACTCAACCGTATCGGTTACAAGTCTAAGGCTCGGCTCAGGCGGAAGCATAAGCGTCTTCTGCGCTATGAACTCTTTGAGGCAGTCGTTCTGAATTGTGCCGCCAAGTTTCTTGCGGGAGTAGCCCTCGTTTTCGGCATTGGCTATGTACATGGCCCATATTATCGAAGCCGGAGGGTTGATCGTCATCGACGCGGTGACTTCCTCAAGGTTAATGTTTGCGAACAACCGCTGCATGTCCTCCAGGGTGTCGATTGCAACCCCGCATTTGCCGCACTCGCCCTGCGCAAGAGGGGAGTCCGTATCGTATCCCATGAGGGTTGGGAAGTCGAAAGCGGTGCTGAGGCCGGTTTCACCGTGATTAATCAGATAGTGGAATCGATTGTTCGTATCCTCAGAAGTACCCAGTCCCGCAAACATGCGCATGGTCCAGAGACGGGCCCGATACATTGTGCCCTGGACGCCCCTGGTGAAAGGGTATTTGCCGGGAAAGCCAATGTCTTCCGAAAAGTCTCTGTTTGCAATGTCCAGCGGAGTGTAAAGCGGCTTCACCTCCAGATCGGAAACCGTGGAGAACCGGGTGAACCGCTCGGGCACTTTTCTGAGAGCCTTCCGGTATTCGTCCAGCCACTCGGCGTATTCTTTTTCAATGCACTCGAGCGCTGATTCGGAAAGAACTTTTTTTCCCATTCTTTTACCTCCTGAGAGCGGTGAGCGAGGGTCCTGTAGAAAACAGCTTCAGCCTGAAAGATCTGGCAACCTTGCGCCCTGTTGAAACAAACAGCCAAAATTCGGCCAACTACTAGGGAAAGAGACAATTATGTAATTATAATTCGACGATTCAAAAACGGGGAAGAAGAAAAAATCTGATCGGGGGATAGTGCGCCAAACAAGAGGGCAAAGCGGCAAACACGGTAAAACCAGCATTGAGCACTTGATCGAACTAAGAACCCGCTCGAACAGATCACATAGCGACACCCGTGGAGGTAGTTAACAAAAGTGGGAATGTATTGTCAAACAAATTCCGCTTGACTCTGCGGGCTCACCTAGAGTAGTAGGAGATTGTGCAAATCCCTGAGTTCTGAATTGCGCCAGTTCGCCCGGTTCATCTCTGGTTGTATCATTGTCTTTCGTTCTATTTGGTCCGAAACGGATACTCGCTTCACCCAGGGATATTGTACCTGATCGGATCGGTGGGAACATCTTCAATACCTGTAAGCAAGCCGGATACCCCCGCCTTAGTCCGATCTTTCCTTTCCGTACCCGCTCCAACCTTTTGAGAACATATTTTGACCAGTTTGCCAGCGATTCGGTCCTCCATGGGCCCATTATGTTTGAACCGGAAGGAGGTGAGGCAGTCTCAGAACGCCGCGATTCGGTGCATTTGCAAAAATAGAAAGTCCAGCATTCATTCAATAAGGAGGGAACTATGGCAGACGTTCTGAAACCGCGCTGGGGCCAGCCGGCTACCGGCATCATTTCAAACATTGTATTCTTCCTGGTCGCGTGGTTGACATGGTATATTTTCAGCGATCCCAGGGGCCCGTTGGGATGGTTTCCATACCCGTTCGTTATGTACCTCGCCATGATGATTCTCGTAGGTCTCTGGCAACACATGTTCTTTGGCGACTGGCCTTTTCAAGACCTTTCCCCTCCGGTAAGAGGAGTTGTCCAGACAATAGTGAATATCATTTTAGTCTGGTTCATGCTTGACGTTGTTTTCTACAGAGTGCTGGGGATTGGTTTCAATTTTCTGAGCCAGCACAACCTGAATGAACTTGCCGATACGGGCAAGCTTTTGCCGCTTTCGATGGCCAACATCAACAAGGTGATTGCCGATTCGATTGCCGCCGGCAAATCGGTCCTTCCCGAGTTCAAGTCTTTGCCGCTCAAGACCATGCAGGGGGCGCACCTTGCTCAAAGCGCGATCGTTTGCTTCGTGCTCATCGGGTTCTTCAGCTACCCTTTTGTGACCATTCTTTTTGGGAAATGGCCCGTGCGCCCGAGCGATCTCACCCAGCCCCAGGCAGGGTTTGCGGAACTCGGATGGGCCTCTCTGTTGACTCTTTTCCTCTACACGGTCCTCATTGTGCCTTTCTGGGGAGCGGTATGGGAATCAAGCTTCGGAACGGCGGCCGCCCTGGGCCGTCCATGGTGGGGCAGTATCGCGGGCTTCGGTCACCTGCACTGGGTGTTCGGCTGGTGGGAATGGATGATCGTACTTTTGTTCATGACCGCTAACGTGTGGCGAATGAAGCCTTGGACTATAATAAAGCTTCCCCAGCCATGGAAGGGAACAATTTCCTTCATATGCATTGTTATACTCGGTTACCTGATTGCCTTGCTCTGCATAAAGCTGATACCCACCTGGGTAAACATGGAGGAGCTGACCCATCACCTCCCGGCCGCTGACGCCGGTAAACCTATCCGCTTTTTCTGGTATCACACAGCGGAAATAGGCGGGTTCACACTGATGCCATTTCTGGCCTGGCACCACTATTTCGATGATATGGTGCCAATGGCCGACGTAGATTCATGGGGCGCATTCTGGTTCAGGACGTTCGGCGTACTGGTCCTGATGGTAATCAATTATGTGCTTTTTTATGTAGTCAATTTTGGGTACTGGGGACTGGGAAACCATCACATGGAAGGAGAGTTTGCCGAAAGAGTCCTCGCCGGCGAATCCCTTATCTGGAATTTCTGGTGGATCATTCCTCTGCTCTGGAACGAATGGTTTTTCCACAAGTGGCCGTTCTATGTCCATGAACATGCTTAGGAAGAGTTTGTCCTGACTCCACGTATTTGAAATGAAACAGCAAGGGAGGGGGATTCCCCTCCCCTGAATCTAATGAGCGTTTTCCATAAGAGAGGGCGGGGTTTATCCCCGCCCTCGGCTTTTGTAATGCGCCGGGACCGGCGGCACACCTGGACCAAAATGCTCGGAACCTATTGAATTGAGCAGAGAAGTTTTGTACATAAAGCAAACGCGCCTAAGTTGCGGCCGTTTAGCAAAAATCTGACCGGAGCCGCGGAGAGATGAGACGCCTACCCTTCGAGGCACAAGAAATCGCTATCCTTGCGCAGGCCATCGAAGCCTCGGAAGAGCTCATAAGCGATTTTTACAAGATTTCCACCTCCGAGTGGAAAAGGTACCGGTATGATATACAAAACTTGAGTGACCTTGGCGAAGAGGAAGTCACCGATGTCGCTTTCGCCCAGATTCGTCGATATCTCAGACGCCCCGGTGATAGGACGCGGGGAAGCGAACCGGGCGATTTTTTCAAAATCTGCATCCAGGACCATGTGATCCGCAGGGCCGTTGAGCGCGACACAGGGATCAGACTTTTCCCGCTCACGGCTTACATAGTGACTCATGAGTTGATTCACGTTGTCCGGTTTGCAAAATTCCTGCAACGGTTCGACTCCACTGCTGTTGAACAGGATGCCGAAGAAAAACTGGTGCACGCGCTTACGTACAATCTGCTCCAAAAGACCAGGGCAGAAGGATTGTCCGAAGTTCTGAGCGCCTTCAAAGACTGCCGGACAATGGAACATTTTCTTGCAGGTTGAATTTTCATAATTAAGGAAAAGTAATGGACGCAAAGATAACCGGACAAGAGGTCCGGCACGTGGCGCTGCTCGCCAGGCTGGAACTCTCAGAGGCGGAAGAACAACGGATGACCGGTCAGATCAACAGTATTCTCGAGTACATGGACAAGCTAAATGAACTCGACACAAAGGACGTCCCGCCAACTACCCACGCCATCCAACTGCAAAACGTCTTCCGCCCTGATTCGGTCCAACGCTCACTTGAGCGTACGGAGTCGCTTGCAAACGCACCCGGCACGGACGGCGTCAATTTTGTGGTGCCCAAAGTAATTTAACAGAAAAGGCCGGTTTAGATGCAAATCCACTCTCTTTCGATCCATGAGATTCACGACCTGCTTAAAAGCGGACAAATCGGCGCTGTCGAAACAGTCTCCGCTTATCTCGAACGCATTCGCGCACTCGACCCGAAGGTAAACGCCTATCTAAGCATTATGGGAGAGCAGGCCCTGGATGAAGCAAGGCTTTTCGACTCGGGGAAAAAGGATTTTTCGGCCTCACCGCTGGCGGGAGTACCGATCGCCATCAAAGACGTGATCTGTATCCATGGGTCTATTACCACCTGCGGCTCGCGCATGCTCCAGGGATTTGTTGCTCCCTACAGCGCAACGGTGATCGAAAAGCTCGTGCAGGCCGGGGCGGTCTTTATAGGCAAGACGAACATGGACGAGTTCGCCATGGGATCATCCACGGAGAATTCGGCTTTCATGAAGACCCGCAACCCGTGGGACCTGGACCGGGTGCCCGGTGGGTCGAGCGGTGGTTCGGCAGCGGCCGTCGCGGCCGGATTGTGCGCCGGGGCGCTCGGGACAGATACCGGAGGCTCCATCCGTCAGCCGTCATCCTTTTGCGGCGTTACGGGCATTAAACCAACGTATGGCCGGGTTTCCCGCTTCGGGCTCGTGGCCTTTGCGTCGTCCCTTGATCAGATAGGGTCGATAACCAGGGACGTTGAGGACGCCGCCATCTTGCTCCAGGCTATTGCAGGATATGACCCCAGGGATTCCACCTCGGTGGATCTGCCTGTTCCCGAATATAGGGCCGCCCTGAAAGAAACCATTCGGGGCCTGCGCCTCGGGATTCCCCGTGAGTATTTCATCGAGGGAACGGACCCGGAAGTAGAGGCTGCCGTTAGAAACGCAATCTCCACTTGCAGGCAACTCGGCGCGCACATCGTGGACATTTCCCTGCCTCACACCGAATACGGCATTGCGGCTTACTACATAATCGCCCCGGCGGAAGCCGCTTCGAACCTGGCGCGCTACGACGGCGTAAAGTACGGGCACCGCGCCCAGGGGACCATGGACCTTATCGAGATGTACCGGAAAAGCCGCTCCCAGGGGTTCGGCGCCGAAGTGAAGCGCCGCATAATGCTTGGCACATACGTATTGTCGGCGGGCTATTACGATGCCTACTACAGAAAAGCCTCCCAGGTCAGAACGCTCATCAGGCAGGATTTCCTCGATGCCTTCGAGAAGTGTGACGCGATACTGGCGCCCGTCTCTCCCATTGCGGCCTTTAGGCTGGGGGAGAAAATGGATGATCCCCTTCAAATGTACCTAAGCGATGTATTTACGCTCCCGGCAAGCCTGGCCGGAATTCCGGGAATTTCTACGCCCTGCGGTTTTACATCGCAAAACCTGCCAATCGGGCTTCAGATTCTCGGGCCTCATTTTCGGGAGGAACTGATTCTGCGCATTGCCTACCAGTTTGAACAGGCCACCCCATTTCACCTCCAAAGACCTGAGGTGTAGACGGTTTTGCCTGTTCGCCTCCGGCGGAATCCGCAGTTTGCGTGGAGGGGCTGCACTTGTTTGTCCGGGGCCTCAATCCTTGTCTTCCGTTGAACTCTCATGGGCCCACAAACGCCTGATTCGCACATAGCTTCGGATTATGCCGGGCAGGAACAATACCAGACCGCTTATGCAGAAGAACCAGGCACGCCATGGCGTCAGCGTGTCCAAGCCTTTGACGATAAGCAGGACACCAAGAACGACGGCAAAGATCGCAAGAAGATTCCAGCGCATTTCTCTTTCCCCCTTATAGATCTTTAATTCTGTCTGACAGGGCTTAAGAGATTACCACAGTTTCTTTGCTTTTCTCTGCCAATGTTGCGGCCCGGGAAAAATTACGTTCCCGGACCATGGTGACATGTGTATTGCCCAGATCAGGCGCACTTACCACCGGGCAAGCCGCAGTCGGCTGCGTTCTCCGGCCCGACCGCGTTGAAGTGCAGAAAAGAAACCGCCCCCGGCTGTCCCATGTAGCGCCCCAGGATTTTCAGATCGGTTCGGGCCAAATCGACCAGTACCAAGGCATCCAGAGCATTGTTGAATTTGGGGTCAACGCTATAGCCCAGAAACTTTCCGCCGAGCTTCATATAGTGTTTCAGAAGTATGGGAATGCCTGCACCGTTCTGCTCTATGTCCGATATCAATTCTGATAAATCCTGTACTTCATTAACCATCGAATAGGGCAGTCCAAGGTGCTTTTTCCACATCGCCCTAAAAGAAGGGGAATTCCGGGCCCGCACGAATCTCGCCAGATCGGAATGCGTATGGCCCTGTTTTAGGAATTCCACCATCAGCTTACGGGAAACACCGAGATATTCACTGTTTATGCTTACTGCCCCGAAAAGGAAACGGTATTGGGGATTCTTTGCTACAAAGCGGCCGATCCCCGACCAAAGAAGCATAAGGGGCTGGTATGTCTTCTGATGCTCCGGGCGTACAAAAGACCGCCCTAACTCCAGGGCCCAACGGAATTTGAGGGCCATCTCATCCTTGTACTCAAAAAGAGTGCTCGTATAAAGACCCGTAAGACCGCGCTCCTTCAGAATTTCATCAGCACGCCCGAGCCGGTATCCCCCGATAATTTCTCCGCGCTCCCGGTCCCAGAGCATTATGTGCCGATAATACTCATCAAAGCGGTCCAGATCGATAGCATTTCCAGTCCCCTCGCCTGCTTTTCGAAAGCTGATTTCCCGCAGACGCCCGATTTCATGAAGTACGTTGGGGATTTGTGCAGCAGATGCGCTCACCACATCGAAATTGTTCGAGGAAAAAAGAAACTGCTCAGGAGGCAAACAGCGGATTTCTGCGGCAATCAAGCCGCTCTCTTTCGCTCTTGCCACTGGACGAAGCCTTGCAGAGCTGTTAATCGGCCGCCGGAACAACAGGTTCCGATGCTTTTCGCATTTGCGGTTCCGCAGATTGTAAGTCCTGAGACGCAGGTAATCCATTATCGCCGAATCATCGAGATCGGCCAGCCTCTTGAAAGGCACCGGCCTGCCGACATGGACCCGAACCACCCGGCGCCGCTTTTTCATGTTCTCTGCCGGTAACATCAACGTGCGAAGCATCGGATGCAAAAGACCGAGCCCGCAAAAGAGCGGGCTGTTATGACCTTCGAAGTAAACCGGCAGTATGGTCGCCTCGGACTTCCTTACAATCCGGGCAACCGTCCGGCTCCACTGCCGGTCCACAACGCTCAAACTGCTCAAATGCATGTGGGAAACCTCGCCTGCCGGAAAGATACCCAAAGCCCGCCCGCCTCGAACCCATTCGATGGCCTCTCTCAACGGCTTGAGGTTATGCGCTACCGATCCCTGTCTTTCGAAAGGATCTACATAAATGAGCAGTTCGTTGAGTTCACGAAGTCCCAGGCCGTTCAGCAGGAAATTGGCCATGATCTTGATATCGCTTCTTTTCTTTAGGAGCATCGAGGCGAGGATTATGCCTTCAATGCCGCCAAAAGGATGGTTGGCCACCACCACCAGGGGCCCTTCCAAAGGCGCTCTGGCTTGATCGTTTGCGGAAATATCATAAGTGACGCCAAGCACTTCAAGAATACGATCCGGAATCGCCGTCTCGTTTGACATCATATTAATCCGTGAACATAGATAGTTCACCCTTTTGAGCGGCAGTACACGATTGAGAAACAAAGACTTGAAACGCTGTCCCCACCCGGATTTCAGGCTGGTTCCACCATGCCCGTAAAGTGCTTCTACTGCACCGCCAACCATCTGTTCCATGAGTCTCTGGCTCCTGCTTTTCAGTTGGACAATACCGATCCGGTCTAATTTTTTTCATAGGGAGCTGGCGGGAGTATAGAAGTATTGTGTGACGGTTCCGTGAGACCTGAGTTAAAAAACGGTTACATGCACCATTCTCTCGCAGGCAAGAACTCTGTTGACATCCGGCATTGAATTTTGCTATTATGCCAAAAAGGAAAACTTATGGACGCCAACGCTTATTACCTTGAATTGCGCGCCAAAATCTTTAAGGCTCTCGGGCATCCGAGCAGACTCAAAATGGTCGAAGGCCTTTTTGAGGGTGAACGGTGTGTGTGTGAACTCCAGGCGCTGGTTGGATCTGATATTTCAACTGTTTCCAAGCACTTGAACGTACTGAAGGAAGCCGGAATCCTGCAGGATGAGCGAAGAGGCACCAACATCTACTATTCTTTGCGGATGAAGTGTGTTGCGAACTTTCTCAGTTGCGTCGAGGATTTCGTAGGCCGGAGACTAGAAGAACAGATCGAGATGCTCAGCCAATCGAAGGTAGTTTCTTCGAGGTAGATAATTTTTTTTGTCGGGACTTGCTTATTTGACCAAATATGCAAATCTTGCCACCAAATGAGAAATCCGGGCGGAGGTCGGTGCGTCTTCGTCCTTGAGGATGGGACATGGAAAAAGAAGATATCACTGAGATCAAAGTTGGAAGATTTGCCGTCAGTATTATCGGCATTAAGCAACTCATGGAAGAAATGGCCGCGACCCACACAGACCTGGCAGATGATGAGGTCCGCTCTTTCATGCTGGATCGGCTTGGTCGTGGCAACTACATCCCGAGCAGCGCAAATGAGGACTACGGCAAATCTTTTGTTCGGGAGTTTCGGAAGTTCCTTGGGCAGCCCTACACGGAAGATACTCCCGTTGGGATCGATATCAAGGTGCTCGGTACGGGGTGTAATCAGTGCCACGCTTTGACACGGCTGATTATGGAAGTGCTCACGGAGATCAAGATTCCTGCCGGCGTCGATCACGTAACGGACATCAAGGAAATCGCGCGCTACGGCGTCATGGGATTCCCGGCACTGCTGATTAACGGTAAGGCTGTCGCTGTTGGAAGCGTTCCTCCGAGGGACAAGGTAAAGAAATGGCTGATTGAAGCAGACCAATCTTTGAGCGAGAAACATTAGCTGACAGAGGCAAAATTCAAAATCGATACCAGACAAGAATTTTGGACTAAACCAAGAGAATAGGCGATGAAAACCATCCAAGAAAAGAGTTGTGCCTGTAACGGCGGTTGCAGCATAGGTACACCGGTTTCGATAAATATGGCTGGACCTTCCGGCAGCAGGGTGATGACCGCCAAGTACATCCTGGTCGGTATTCCCATGCTTGTGGCCTGGTGGCTGATATATGGACGCCTCGAGCCCTTTGCGGGCTGGTTGGCTCACCACTTTGCGCAGTACCTGTCAAGGTACGACCTGTCTGCCGGGAACATCGAGCGTTTGAGAAGCGCTACGGAGTTTTTCGTTTTCGAGGGGCCGAAAGTTCTTATGCTCCTCCTCCTGGTGGTCTTTGGGGTCGGTGTTATTCGCTCTTTTTTTACCCCGGAGAGAACTCGTAAGATCCTTGCAGGCAAGCGCGAATCGGTGGGAAACGTGCTGGCAGCGCTGCTTGGAATCGTGACCCCCTTTTGTTCCTGTTCGGCGGTGCCTCTTTTCATTGGCTTTGTCACTGCTTCCGTGCCACTCGGGGTAACCTTTTCGTTCCTCATTTCCTCTCCGATGGTCAATGAGGTCGCGCTGGTGCTGCTCTACGGACTTTTCGGATGGAGAATCGCCGCCATCTATATGAGCACTGGACTCATCATTGCGATGCTTGCCGGCTGGACTATCGGCCGACTTAAGATGGAACGCCATCTTGAAGACTGGGTTTATAAAATCCAGGTGGGAGAGAGCGGAGTATATGACGAGGAGCGGAAGAGTTTCGCGGATCGCATCCAGTTTGGCCTGGAAGCCGTCCGCGATATCGTAGGCAAGGTCTGGATATACGTTTTGTTGGGCATTGCCGTCGGCGCGGGCATTCATGGCTATGTGCCGACGGGGTACCTGGCCTCGATCATGGGCAAGGGGGTATGGTGGTCGGTCCCTGTAGCGGTACTGATCGCCATTCCTATCTATTCCAATGCGGCTGGAATCATACCGGTCGTTTCCGCACTCATAGAGAAGGGCGCGGCGATGGGAACAGTGCTCGCATTCATGATGGCGGTGGTGGCAATATCGTTTCCGGAGACCGTGATTTTACGCAAGGTCCTGAAGCCGAGGCTCATCTTGGTTTTTACATGTGTGGTCGCTGTAGGCTGTATCATCGTAGGCTACCTGTTCAACCTGCTTATTTGATACCCGGTTCCATGACAGAGCCGGCTGGAGCAAGGAGATGAGAAATGGAAATCAAAGTACTGGGTCCTGGATGCAAGAAATGTCATGAAACGGAGAGAGTGGTTAAGGAAGCTCTCCTGGAAGCGGGCATGGAAGCCGTGGTTGAGCACGAAACCGATATCGTAAAAATTGCCGGCTACGGAATTTTCAGTACCCCCGGAGTCGTCATTGACGGTGAGGTTAAATCGGCGGGGAAAATTCCTTCGAAGGCTGAGGTCAAGAGTTGGCTGGGGAAATAATTCAGTTGGATGAAGCAGGGGGAACCAATGGCTAACGAGTGTTGTGCAACTGGAAGCAACGTAATGATTCTGGCCTGCTCAGGCGGCTCAAATGTGGGGCAACTAGCCAACCAAGCTGCCGTAGAACTGACACGGGAAGGATTCGGCAAAATGTTTTGTCTTGCCGGAATTGGCGGCGAACTCAGCGGGTTTGTTCAGTCTGCCCGAGACGCACCGGAAATGGTGGCACTTGACGGCTGCTCGGTGGGGTGTGCCAAGGCGATACTCGAGAAAGCTCAGATCCCCTTAAAAACCTATCTCGTCCTGACGGATCTTGGAATCGAGAAGAATAAGAATTTCGATCTCAAACCCGTGGAAATCCAGAAAGTTAAAGGTGCTGTAATGGAGGCTCTAAAAAAGGAGTTAGCCGCCTTCTGACTGAACACCCATCCTTGCAAGGAGGTGTCCCATGCTACTCACTAGTTACACCAAGGAATTTGTCCGCCCCGAGTGCAGACCCGAGGCCCAGGCGGTACACCTGGTGGCCCACCTCGATCAGGACATAAGTGAAGTGATTCCATATCTGAATGCAGTGCTCGGGGGTTTTCAGTACATCAATGACCCTCCCTGCGTTTCGTTCAAGCTGCAAGGCAAACTCATCGCGGTTCATTCGAGAAAAATCTGCGTAAATGCCCTCAATGACCAGGCAGAAGGGGAGAAAATCGTTGAATGGCTTCGAGAGGAAATCAACGACACCTGGGAGCGGCGGGGAGGAATTCAGCCTAGTTTCGAAAGTGCTCCAAAGCCAAAGGTGCTCGAAATCCTGAAACTCCTCCCCAAAACTAACTGTGGTGAGTGCGGTCAGCCAACGTGTATGGTCTTTGCCACGCAGGTGGCGGAGGGAGGCAAAGACTCCGATGATTGCCCACCGCTCGATTTGGAGCGCAGGACAAAGCTTGCAAAGTATCTCGGGCAATTTGAATTCGAAGAGTAGGAGAAAAAAGGATCAAGCCATGGAGAATGAACGCGTCCTTTTTTTGTGTATTGGCAATACCGCTCGAAGCCAGATGGCGGAGGCTTTCCTGCGCAAGTATGCCGGAAAGCATTTTGAGGCTTATAGTGCGGGACTTGCGCCCAGCTCTATAAATCCTTACACCGAACGCGTCATGCGCGAGATCGGCATCGATCTTTCAGGCCAACGCTCAAAAAGCGTTAAAGAGTTTCTCGGCAAGATGAGTTTCAGGTATTTAATCACGGTTTGTGGTGAAGCGGAAGCAAACTGCCCCACCACGTTTCCCGGCGTCAGCTACCGGCTGTCGTGGCCTTTTGACGATCCGGCGGCAGCCGGAGGATCGGAGGAAGAAAAGTTGCAGAAATTTCGTGAGGTGAGGGATCAAATTGAGAAGCGCATCAAGCTCTGGATCGAAGAAAAGGGCATCTCTATAAACTAATTTTGCCGGAAATGGAGGCTATTGTGACTGAATCAATTTCCAGGAGGCTCTATTTCCTGGAACGTTTCCTGACGCTATGGATATTTCTTGCCATGTTTATTGGAGTGGGCGGGGGAGATATCTTTTCCCAAATATCCGGAATGTCGTCAACCATTTTCAAGTTGGGACAACCAATATGCCGATGGTTATAAGGCCCGAAAGGACTCAGGCGATCTTGGGAAGACCATTGACAGGCAATAGGAAGACTACTATGCTTCGCCAATTGGCGAATTATAGGAGGTAATCATGCGTGCTTTTATGGCTATAACCAAAGCGCTCTCTGACCAAAACCGGGTCAGCATAGTGCTGGCGCTGGAAGGTCGCGAGCTCTGCGTATGTCAAATCATTCAGTTTCTTGGATTGGCGCCTTCTACCGTTTCCAAGCACCTCTTCATCCTTAAGCAGGCTCGCTTGATAGAGGATCGCAAGGATGGGCGCTGGATGTATTACCGGCTGGCGGGTGAAGATGCACCCACCGAAGTTAGAGAGGCCATTGTCTGGGTGTGCAGATCCTTTGCAGATAGCCCCAGCCAGAAGATTAAGAAAGATGCGCAACGCTTGCAGACCATCCTTGCGATTGACCCGAAGGAACTGTGCAGTCAGCAGAGCCGCAGTATAGCCATCAGTTGACCCCTTAACCGAAAATGTTCCATTGGCAAGAATAGGGAAAACACGATTAGCTGATCGAGAAAGGAGTATGTCATGCCCAAAAAGGTAACGCTGACCGAAAAAGTAATCCTAACAAGCTTGTTCGCCGTGATGGTTTTTCTGCATTGCGGGCATGCCTTAGCAGCAGTGGATCTGGAAGAAATTACGAGCTCCGGGAATACCGCGTTTGTCGTGGTCGTAGATTCAACGGCAGATCATATTGAACAGGCGAAGGCGCTTGTTAAGGAGACCAGAAATCAGGTCCTACAATCCGTGATGGTCATTTTGGACCGGTCCGCTGCAGAAAACGCTGATTTTGTGGCCAAGTACCATCTGCAAACTGCACCTGTTCCTTTGATCCTGGTGGTTGAGAAAGGGGGTATCATCGTCGGCGGTGTTGTAGCGGAAAAAGGTTCTGCGGACATGCTGGTCAAAATGATCCCATCACCAAAGAAACTGGAAGTGATCAAGGCGCTTCAGGAAAGAAAGGCGGTTTTCATCGTTGCGCAAAAGAAGTCGATGAAATCGGCGGAAGATATCTGCGATAGGTGCACTAAAGCGAGCCAGCAAATGGACAACAAATCTGTCCTGGTCAAAGTGGATATGGACGACAAAGCAGAAGCTAAGTTTTTGACCTTGCTGAAAATCGACACGGCTTCGGCTGAACCCGTCACTACCGTTGCCAATGATCGAGGGCAGATCACAAGTACCTACACTGGGTTCATGAGCGTTGAGGATCTTGTGCAGGCGGCGACACGGAGCGCAGGCGGCTGTTGCCCGCGAACTGTGACCGGTGGCGGTGGGACCTGTGCCCACTAACAGTAACAGGAGATCTCATGATGGATTTGAATACCATTGTCTGGAAAGAGCTATGGTTACGAAAATCTCAACTTGTATCTTCATTGCTGGCGATCACTCTTGGAATCGCGGTGGTCGTCGGGATTCAGACTGTTTCGGTTGTCTCGGAGAAAGCGGTCAACGTCAAGCTTGATAATTTGGGGGCCAATATCCTGGTTCTGCCCCAGGCAGCCTCTGTGGATGATTATTATTCTGCCGATATTGATGCTCCGACATTCCCGGAATCGTATGTCGAACGTGTTGAGGCCTCCGCTTTGCCGGGGGTCGATAATCTGTCTCCGAAACTGACCCGCAGAATCTCTGTGAATAACGCGCAAGTGATTTTAACCGGAATATTGCCGGCGAATGAGCTCGCTTCCAAGCCGATCTGGATGATAGGAGGGCTCGACGGTGCGGGTTTAAAACTGACGTGCGATCCACAAAACGCGGCTAATGCAGGCCATGGCTACAAGAATGATAAGCTGCAGCGAAAGGCCGTCGATTCTCTGAAGGACGACGATATATTACTTGGAAGTTTCGTGGCGGAAAAGATGAACATAAAGGAAGGCGATTCCCTGCAAGTCATGAACAAGCAGTTCAATGTTGCGAAAGTTATACCGGAATCAGGCACCATCGATGACAATCGGATTTATGCTCATCTTCACACCGTGCAGAACCTTTTGGGAACTGGACCCCAGGTCAGTGCGATCGAGATCATGGGTTGCTGTTCGGCCATTTCGGACGGCCTGCTGGGCAAACTGCGAAACATTTTACCGGACACGCGCATAACGACAATCGGTCAGATCGTCAACACCCAGATTGAGACCAACCGGCTGATGAAAAAAATCTCTCTTGTGTTCCTGGTTATCATTGTCCTGGTCGGAGGCATTTCAATCGGGAACTATATGTGGGCCAATGTTGAAGAGCGCCGCCGTGAAATCGGCATGCTGATTACGGTTGGAGCCACCCGGCTCGTCATTCAGCGGCTGTTTCTCACGAAATCATTGATCCTGGGCATTGCAGGCGGAATCTTCGGATATATTATTGGCACCATAGCGGCCATGCTGCTGGGGCCTCAAATCGCAGGAATTAGTATCCGTCCCATCCCGGTATTGCTTTTGCTTTCCGTCTTAACGGCCGTGGTGATTTGCCTGGTGGGCAGTTATCTGCCCGTTCGAAGAGCAGCAAATCTTGACCCCGGCCATATCATGCAGGAATTCTGATATGTTGATCATAGAAAATCTGAGCAAAGTGTATCATGGTAGGCACGGCGACGTGAGGGCTCTGGACGATATTTCCCTGCGGATCAATACGGGTGACTTCGTTACGGTCACGGGTGGCTCGGGATCGGGAAAGACCACTCTTCTATTGAGCATTGGAGGATTGATCCGTCCCACTACCGGCACGATCACTTATGGCGATTTTGACCTGTGTTCCTCCCCTGAAAAGGATCTCGCATATTACCGCAACAAGAAAGTCGGTTTCGTCCTTCAGACATTCAATTTGATTCCATACCTGGATGCCATACAGAATGTGATGGTACCGATGGTAATTCAGGCCTCAAAAAACGGACCAATGCAAGATCGTGCGGACGCTCTGATGCGGAAGGTCGGTTTATATGAACGGAGATTTCATCTCCCCAGAGAACTGTCCGTCGGTCAGCAGCAGCGGGTGGCCATTGCGCGCGCATTGGCGAATGAACCTGAAATGATTCTCGCCGACGAACCAACCGGAAACCTCGATCCCTCGCTTGCGACAGAGATCCTCGGGATCTTTCGGGAACTTAATGAATCCGAGGGCAAAACAATCATCATGGTCACCCACAGCCCTGATGCCGCAAAATTCGGGTCGGTTCAGATGCACCTTAAGGATGGCCGGATGGAGACTTTCCAGTCTCAATCAAAGGTTGCCCGTGATGGATAAATTGCGGAAGCCTCGGCTGCGGGAGGCATAAGACCTGTATCGAACAGGGCAGTTTCTTTGAATAATTTTATCAGAAATGGAGGCTATCGTGACGGAATCAATTTCCAGGAGGCTCTCCTTCCTGGATCGTTTCCTGACGCTCTGGATATTTCTTGCCATGTTTGTTGGAGTGGGTGGAGGATATCTTTTCCCAAATATTCGGAACGTTATCAACTATTTCCAGGTAGGAACAACCAATATTCCCATCGCAATCGGCCTGATTCTCATGATGTATCCCCCTCTTGCAAAGGTGAAATACGAGCAACTTGGGCAGGTCTTCCGAAACTTCAGGGTGCTTGCCCTCTCACTTGTCCAAAACTGGGTTATCGGCCCTATCCTGATGTTCGTCCTTGCCGTCACATTCCTGTCGGGCCATCATGAATACATGGTTGGATTGATACTGATAGGCCTTGCACGCTGCATTGCAATGGTGATCGTGTGGAACGATCTGGCAGCAGGAGATCGGGAATATTGCGCTGGGCTTGTCGCTTTCAATTCGATTTTTCAGGTCCTCTTTTTTTCCGTATATGCTTACATCTTCATCACTCTAGCCCCTCGCTGGCTCGGTATGACCGGGGCTGTTGTCGATATCTCGATTAGGCAAATTGCTGAGAGCGTCTTTATCTACCTTGGTATTCCGTTCATTGGCGGGATGATCACAAGGTTCATCGGCCTGAAGACCAAGGGTCTAAAATGGTATGAAGAGAAGTTCATCCCCCGGATAAGCCCCATAACCCTCATAGCCCTGCTTTTTACCATCCTGGTAATGTTTTCCCTAAAAGGAGAATACATCGTCCAGTTGCCCTTCGATGTCATCCGGGTGGCTATCCCGCTTTGCATTTACTTCATCATCATGTTCTTCGTTTCGTTCTTTCTTTCAATGAAAGTCGGAGCTACCTACGAGCAGTCAACGACCTTGAGCTTCACCGCTGCTTCGAACAACTTCGAGCTTGCGATTGCAGTGGCCGTAGCGGTCTTTGGAATCAATTCCGGGCAGGCTTTCGCAGCCGTTATAGGACCTCTTGTGGAAGTCCCTGTTTTGATTTCCCTGGTCAACGTGGCCTTGCGGTTTAAGCAGAAATACTTTCCATATGCCGTTGAGACCCCAACCGGCGTTTGTCACGTGACGTGCAAAGTCTAAATCAGGAGAAAGGGTATGCAGCAACTCCTCATTATCGGAGGCAGTGACGCAGGAATCAGCGCCGCCCTGCGAGCCAGAGAACTTGCACCTTCAACCGAAGTGACCGTTGTAGTTGCCGATCGGTATCCGAATTTCAGTATCTGCGGCCTTCCATTCTATCTGAGCGGTGAGGTTTCTGATTGGCATACGCTCGCCCATAGGACTGCCTTAGAAATAGAAAATGAGGGAATTCACCTGCTCCTTGAACATTCAGTTTCATCCATCGATCCGATAGCTAAGGTGGTGTCGCTTAGCAAACGGCAGGGAAACGCAAGCAATCTCGGCTACGATCGGCTGATAATTGCAACCGGCGCCGAATCCATTCGACCGAAAATCGGCGGAATCGACCTGCCGGGGGTTTTCGTGCTGCGCTGGATGGACGAAGCCTTTGCCATGCAGCAGTACCTGAATGAGCGGCAACCGCGCTCCGCGATAGTCGTTGGGGGCGGATACATCGGAATGGAGATGGCCGATGCGCTTACCTATCGGGGAATGGACGTATCGGTCGTGGAATTTTTCGATTCAGTCTTGACCACGGTTGATCCGGAATTCGGCCAAAAAGTCCGCAAGGAACTTGAAGCTCACGGCGTGAGGATTGCCACCGGGATTGCAGTCACGGGGATCGTGCAGTCAGATGATAAGCTGACCATCTTGGGGTCAAACAATTTTTCCGCTACAGCGGATATGGTTCTTGTGGCTGTGGGCGCCACCCCGAACAGCAAACTCGCCCTCTCTGCGGGCGTTGAAATCGGACTTAAGGGAGCTATCAAGGTAGATCGTTTCATGCGGACCAATGTGCCCGATATCTTTGCCGCCGGAGATTGCGTGGAAACCTGGCATAGATTGCTGAACTCATACACCTATATGCCGCTCGGTACAACGGCTCACAAGCAGGGTCGGGTGGCGGGTGAAAATGCGGTGGGAGGCAATCGCAAGTTTCAAGGATCCCTCGGGACCCAGGCTGTGAAAATATTCGACCTGGTTGCTGCGCGGACCGGTTTGCGCGATTCTGAAGCGGTCTTAGCGGGTCTTGATCCTGTTACGGTCGAATTTGAGGCGTGGGATCATAAAGCATACTATCCGGGCGCCGAGAAGCTATACATTCGCCTCACAGGCGACCGTACCGGTAAGGAGTTGCTGGGAGCCCAGATGCTGGGACATAAACACTCAGAGGTATCAAAGCGAATCGATGTCTTTGCATCGGCCATATATAACCGCATGCGCATCGATGAGCTAAATGACCTTGATTTGAGCTACACGCCGCCATTGAGCAGCCCCTGGGACCCGGTTCAAATGAGTGCTCAGGCCTGGAGCAAAAGACTGTCGGAATTAGTTCGGAAATGAGGGAAGTAATTTGTATAAGCCCGACCAGGCTGGCGCACGAACCGGGCTGTACCGGACACCCTCTGTGTCCGGCTTTTTGGGGTCGCCTCACAAAACGGAGGGAATCGCCGGCTTAGGATTTTACCGGACTAGAGTATTCCTTAACTGTCATCCACGAGAACAAAGCCGGGATCTAAACCTATCTGCCTCTTGCTTCCTGCATCAGTAATCCAGCTTCCGTCAAATGCGCCTCAGCCTGACCTTTTTCTTTTACAGGCCCGAAAGTGAGCTGATAGGCAATATATGAGTAAAAGCCGGTAGGGCCGATTATGTCTGTTCATGCAGACAGGAGAATGTGGTGATTTTCAGTTATATTGATTATGGAGCCGATATTAAACCCAAAATGGCGCTCATCGTCAGTCTCGGGTGGGGTTCCGTAGAAAAGCTCCGCCCCGAGAGTAAAATACTTGCTTAAGTCACGTTGAACCAGCCATCCCAAAAACCACAAATCCTCGTGCTCGTGGCCGGGATTTCTCAAGTAGCCGCCTCCGCCATACGTCAGCCATGGCCCCCAGCCTTTCTGAAGCCAGATAGGCAGGTACACTTGGAGATCACCGTTTCCCAACCCCCGTGATTCTGCACCGGTCGGAACTTCGAGAAGCGGATAAACGCAGGCCATAAACCTGGCGTCTTCGTTGTCAAAAAAACGCCATTTGACTCCCAGCTCCGTATCGCCATAACCATAATGAGAGGGCAGCCCGGTGGGTTTAACGTATTCCGTGGGAGCGATGACATGAAGTTGAAAGTTTGGGGCTATCCCGTAGTTGACTTCCAACTGCGGGGCCGTCATGCTCACTCCGCCGCGCTCTTCCTCGGACATGGATGCAAGATAGATTTCCCAGTGTTTGTATTCGACAGGTTCCGGGTCGTCCGTTATGAACGGAGGCCCTGCCAGAGCGGGAAAGAGGAAAAGATGCAGAGCAAATAAAAATGCCGGAAGCACCACTGCAATTCCGGACATACCCCGCCTTTCAGAATCGTTTGCGTTATAATACTAAGTTGCGTTCAAGATGAAACTGTTGTAGAATGAGTTCTTCTACTCAAGGGGGTGCTCATGCCAAAGAAGACCCAGCTAGCAACCGAGGTGGTTCAAACGGCTTTTAAAGTTGCGCACAATGCCAAGACAGCCGATGAGCTTCGAATGGCCCAAACGGCTGTAGTCCCGAGCCTATTTGATGTCTCCGATCATCTGATAGGACAGATTATTGGCCGCTCTCGTGAAACGGTCGTCCGATTGCGAAAGAAATTCCGTGAGCGTTGGAGCCAAGAACCTCAAGACCGAAATTGGGGTGGCCGCCGCCACGGCTATTTGACTATCGAGCAAGAACGTCAATTCCTTTCGAAGTTCATTGATCAAGCCTCACACGGGGGTGTTTTGGTCGTGAGCGAAATCAAGCGGGCCTTTGAGGACCTGGTGGGACGCAAGGTTGCGAAAACCACCATCTACCGGATGCTGGACCGGCATGATTGGCGAACAATCATCCCTAGACCACGTCATCCCAAGAGTAACACCGAAGCCCAGGAGGGCTTTAAAAAAACTCCCGAAAACAGTGGCTAGATGCGCCAAGGAACTTGCTTCCGTCGGAGTGCGCCTGCGATTGATGCTTCAAGACGAAGGTCGTTTTGGAAGAATCAGCAGACCTCGACGCTGCTGGGCGCCTCGCGGAATACGGCCCAAAGTGCCCGGTCAGATTGTGCGCGAGTATACGTATGGGTACGTTGCAGTATCCCCTCATGACGGCGCAATGGATTCATTGATCATGCCCGAGGTTAGCGAGCAGGCCATGTCTATTTTTTTGAGGGAAGTGAGCGACCGGCATCCAGATGAGTTCATTCTTATGGTCATGGATGGTGCGGGATGGCACAGGGCTAAGGCATTAAGAGTACCCGACAATATGGCGCTGATCTTCCTTCCGCCCTACAGTCCTGAACTCAACCCTGTGGAACATATATGGGAAAGCATCCGGGAAAATGGTTTCCGCAATGAAGTTTTCAACAGTATCGAGGGGGTAGAGGATCAACTGATGCGGTCCTTGGCTGCACTTGAAATGAATCCCGCATCAGTGGCAAGCATGACCGGATTTCCGTGGATCGTTAGTATCAACTTGAACGCAACTTAGTATAAGGGGCTGAATACGGCAATTTTAGAGAAAAAGTTAAGCGGACGTAGTTATCATACGCCTTGGCCTGCAATTAAATAGAAACCTGCGATAACTAAGCCACCTATCACAATGGAGACTATAATCACCTGACTAAGGCGTTGAGGAGAAATTTGCACTTTTGTCAACCGAATTCCAGGGGCTGCGAAGATAATTTATCAGGATTAATCATTAACCGTTACTATTATGAAGGTGCTTAATGTCCCCGGAATCGAGAAGCATCATGGTTTACACCTGGCAAGTTATCAATAATCTACCGTAAGGTTCGGAGTCAGCGCATCGAATTGTGATTATAGTCGAAAATGCGAATCGGCTCTCTATGCCCTGCAAAAGCGTTAATCACACAGCCGGTTCCCATTTTGTCCGTCAGAGCAAAATATGCAAGATCTTTTTGGCGGTCTGCCTCGTTAAATGTGGTTTTTCCAGCACCAAATAATCAATAACTTCTAAGAAACTCGTTCGTCTGATAGGTTGGCGAGCCCACGGAGTTTCTTGTAAGATTGAACCCGTTCCTCGGGTGCTGTGCTGGACAATTGAGCCTAATCGTCCACTCTCCAAAATCACGGCCAGAAATGGCACGCGTATACGGGCGGACCGATACCTGAGTGCGTCGGATGCCCTTGGATGGGCTCACAGACCAGCCTGCTGCCAGCGTCTAAGACCTCGTAATTTGGTTTATTATCAAGTATGGAGCAAGGACGTAATGGATAGTCGAAGCAGTTGAGACTGCAACCAGATGCACTTCTAAACGTGCATAGACGGTCACATGGTCAGCAGACTTAAGTTTGAAGAGTGTATCAGCTTTGGCCTTAGGCATCACCGCCTGCGAAGTATAATTACCGCTATCATCCATTAGGACTATAGGGCCTGTCCACGCGCTATTGTTATATTCATATGGCAGACTAGAAGGACTGTGCCACTCTCCATACATATAGGCATATGGTAATTCATGAAGTTTGCCATCCATGACACCATAAAACCGACATTCAAGTTGTATATACTTGCCATCGTATGCCTTATCAAATACATCATCATACGTAATGGCTTTCAAAAAGGGAACTCGAATATAAGCGTTCAAATCAGTCGGTGGCCGCATATTTGCCGAAATTGGCGTAACAGAGGCTAAAAGCAAGAAAACGGTCACAAAAAATGGCATAATCGTTTTCATATATCATCCTTTCTTACAGAAAGAAGGCAAAAGCGAAGTATCCGGAAAGTAAAAAGTGAAGTATCTCCAGATCAAGATGAACACCGAGCCCTTCGATTACCTAACGAATAAATCGACCTAAACTATGAGTTTAATATAACTATTCCGGAATAATGCGTCAACTTGACCCTCAACATGAGCCGAACCCCATTTCCGGGTCGGGTTCCATCCGAAAGAGCTCTCCCAATGCAGAATCTCGGTAGGTCATCCGATATTCCAATCAAAACCCGCAGGGAAAATGTCTGTCAACCCATTTTATCCAATTGGATCACATACCGCCATCCCCGCCGTCAATAGCTCGCTTCCCGCCCCTCAAGGTGTTGGAAAGGCTCACGCTAATAAGATGCTATAGCAAAGGCCGAGAGAAAAAGCCGACGCAACATGTGAGTACCCTACGCTCTACGAGACGGGAGGGAGGAGCGGGAGGCCTTCCCGACCTGCGCCGATAAAATGTTCTATTCGGAAAAAACGTGGGGCTTATTTGCCGTAACTATCTCTGTTCCGTGAAGCTTATTAATCAGGAAAAAACTCTTATTCTTTCGGTATATTCTATTTACATGCATAAACTGCGCATCCTCTAAAAGAGGTTTCATGTAGACGGGCCTGCATCCACCTGAAGCAAAACTCAAAAGGCCTCTTTCGTACAAAACTTCATACAGGGTCTTTTTCTTCTTATCCTTGCTCATATTTACCAAAACAAGTGTACCACCAGGCTTTAACACCCTCTTGAATTCGTAAATAATCTCCGGCATGTCAGAACTGCCGATCAAGTCAAACATGTAGGCATTATAAACAACATCAAACATTCCTTCAGGGAAAGGCAAATGTTTAGCGTCTCCCACTTTAAAATCGACTCGGCCAAGCAAATCATATTTTTGCAATTTCTTTTGTGCTCTTTCGATCATTTCCTTTGTAAGATCAATTGCATAAAATCTACTTTCTTTTCTCAGACGTTTTGCTATCTCAACGGTAGCTCTGCCGGTACCACAAGCCACTTCAAGTACAGCATCACACTTCTCGAATTCAGCCATGCGAATTGCTTCTTCATGATGAGCAGGTTCGTGGTCTGTAAAAAAATCATAAATCCATGCCAAATGCTGATAGAGCTGGGATATTTTGTTTTGATATTGTGGGGTTTTTATTACTTTAAATCCGTCCCCAACCTCCATTAACGTATCGCTGGATTCAATATTTTTCATTGCTGGCTCCTGTCCAAAGCACTCAAAAAAGCTGGCAAGGCCTTTGCGCCCTATCATGCGAGGAATGGGCTTCGGAACTGTTTCAAACGTCACATTACCTGTGGCCCTGTGGCTAGAGGACATCTGTTAGTCGGAAGGACCGGAAATCCCCAGGATTTAGGGTCTCACAAATTATCCCGGACGGTCTTAACCAGTTTCTCGATCTCTTCGGAGGTGAGCTTGCCGTCTTTTCTAAAGATCAGGGTCGCATTTCGATCGAATACCAGGACATCGCTGCTGTGATCGGCGATCTTCCAGGCATTGACCAACACTTTGTTGTAATCCCTGACATAAATGGTCAGGGGATAACGCTTCTGTTTTTCTTTCAAAGCCACATTGATGAGGAAATTAGGCATCATGGAGGCGGCCATATTAATGATTCCATAGGACCTGAATCTGTCGGCCGGGAACTTCTCTTTATCCAGGGCATCGCTTGCCGGGTTGTTGGTATCCTTTTCGTCGGGAGAGACATAAAAGATGACGGAAAGTTTTCCGCGCAATTCGTCGCTGCACCAAGGCGTTGCATCCAGCCTTCCACCCAGTTCGCCCTTTAATTCAACTGTGGGCGGAGGTTCGCCGAACTCCAGAGCCCAAGCCGCTTGATTGATTGGCAAGACAGCAGCCGACACAAGGATCAAAACTTTTAGCCACTGTGATCCCGAGATCTTCGGCCATGGGATCAGCATGGGAACTCTGCGTCGGTAAGCCCGATATGCCTCGCCGAATTGTGCCACAAGGTCCGCTTCTTCAAGGACGGCTCCAACGCAGATCCACAAGGTCCAGAGGATATTGAAAAGCAGCCGGTCACCGGTCAGGTCCGGGCACGACCATATCATCACAAGCACGAAGAAATAGAAGGGATGGCGAACCCACAAGTAGGGACCCCGCGCGACGAACTGTTGAGGCCGAAGCGGCTTGCCGCTCAAATAAGCTCTGAGGGCGCCGCCGCCGAATGGGTCGAATTGTCTCAACGCGTACACACCCCAGCCAAGCCCTGCGACAGCCATGAAGAAAAAACCTCGCATCAGTAAACGGACCGGCCCTTTAAGCTCGTAGAGCGAGCTCCCCGATGGTTGCCAAAAGACTACCAGGGTAGTCAGTACTATGCCGGATACGATCGTGAACAAAGCTCCATGGTAGTGAGCCGGGATGACAGGCGACAAACGAGCGCGCAAACCCCTGCGAATCATTCCGCTATGCTGCACAAAGAACACAACCGCGAGCAAACTGTCCCAGGCAAGCGCAGCCTGTCCCCACAATTCTATCCGAACAAGGTGCAACGGCCCGATAAACAGAAAAACCGTAAACAGAAGAAGCGATACTCGGCCGGTCAAGTTTGCCGCCACCAGTATCAAGCTCGATATCAACCTCGCCCACTCTGCCATGGTTCACCCCCAATGCTGGCGAATTAAGGGATTATTGAATTACGTATCAACTCGGCTTCACCGCGCTAATCTTAACGCTGGCGACCGATCCCCATATCTGTTTTGCGCTTTTGGAAGCCAGGGTGGTATCCGAGTAGATCGCCCGGCCTACGGGATCGTTTACGGCCAGTTCGACAGGGTAGACATCTTCACCGACCACTTCCAAATCACGGAAACCTGCAGCCGTTATGGCTGCAAGATACTCATCTTTCATCACGGCGCCTGCAACGCAGCCGACATATTCTTCAACGGACTGCCTGACGATTTCCGGCAAGGGACTCAGCAAAACGAGATCGGAAACCATCAGTCTGCCGCCGGGTTTCAACACCCGGAAGGCTTCTTTGAAGACCTTTCTTTTTTCAGGTGAAAGATTGATAACGCAGTTTGAAATGATGACATCGACCTCGCTACTGGAAACTGGCAGGTTCTCGATTTCGCCCAACCTGAAATCGACGTTTTGAAAACCGCCCTTCACCGCGTTTGCTTTCGCTTTGTCAACCATCTCAGGAGTCATGTCCACCCCGATGACTTTCCCCGATGAACCTACCCTGGGGGCTGCCAGGAAAGCATCGAACCCGGCTCCCGAGCCAAGATCGAGCACGACATCGCCTTCCTTCAGCGAAGCGAGTGCAACGGGATTGCCGCATCCGAGCCCTAGATTTGACCCCTCGGGTACCGAACGCAAGTCCATATCGTGGTAACCCACCTTTTTGCTTGCGTCCTCCGCATCCGAACCTCCGCAACAGGACTTCCTTGTCCCGCAGCACGGCATGTTATGCAGGGCAACTTCTGCGTAACGCGATTTAACGATCTCTTTGATTTTGTCAGCTTTCATCCGTTATTCTCCCGTGATCGCATCCAATGATGAAACTCATTCCGAACTTACCCACAGCAAGCCTTAGCTTTGGTTGCGGACCCGGTCCTTTCGCAGACCTCCCGATACTGTGCAAAGACTCTTCCTGCGGAAACGTACATAACTATGGACTGAATCGCTCCAATTTCCTCATCCGATACTCCGTGTTCCCTGGCAACCCCAGAGAGCTTCTCCATTCAGGGATAGCACCCGACGGCCATCGCCGCTCCCATGTGGATCATGAGGGTCGTCTTGGGATCCAGGATTCCATTGTTGTTGACTGCATTGCGAAGATCGGCAAAACTTTGATTCACCTGCTTTGGCATCATGGTCTTCTCTTTCTTTGTGAATATCGCAGGATTTGCCCCGCTGCTCACTCCAAGCTGATGCTCTTCAGCACGGGACCAAGAAATTCCTTAACCCGCTCAGCCAGATCGTCAGCCTTAATCAACGTGAAGCAGCAAACCTCTCCGTCTTTATACCAACTGATAAGGGCCAACTTGTCTCCAGCGCGTATATTTGCCTTTTCGCGCAATTCTTTGGGCAGCACCATCTGTCCTCTCTCATCAACCGTGATGAGCGATTCGACCTTGCAGCAAGCCTGTTTGCCCTCTGGAGTACAGCAGGATTGATTTTGTTTCTCTTTTGCCATCGCGTCTTCCATCTTCAGGTGTGACTGATTTATCAGTATAATCTGATTAGGCTGATTTAATAGCAATGTTTTTATTTGTCAAGCTCTAAATTCTCATTTTTGAAAATTTAAAGAAATACTGACAGCTTGGTAACGTAATCCCTGTTCAGAGGCTTTATTTTTCAGATTCTGACGGGCAATCTTTACGAATGCTCATGAAGTGGGGATAACGAAACGACTCTATTGGCGATTCTATGATCCTGCCGCATTGCGGGGAATAGATAGCGAAAAACTCGAGGGCAACGAGAAGCATTCGTGATGAGATAAAGTCGAGAATCGAATCCTGGATTATTGAAACGAGAACCGGTTGCGGTCAAGAGGACTGAAATACACAGGCAATGATTTCCCGCTCGGATGCAAACAGAAACACAGCATCGTCTGCGTATCGAATGAAGAAAGCGGTAAGAGCCGGCCCTACCGTCTCCACTATTTGCGCTCGATAAATGTACCTACACCAAGATATTCTTTGACTACCGCCTTCAATTCTTCTTTTCGATCGAGGAATTTTTCCTTCATCCCACGGAGCCATTCCGCGTGGCGGATTACACCATCTTTGCTCAAGAAAAGAGGGTGTTTTCCAGATTCGATGTGGAACCGAAGCGATTCGTTTTCCAATTCCCAGGGGCCCGAACCCGAACAAATCATGCACCTGGCTCTCCCGTCGGACAGGAACCTGAAAGTGTCACCTCCGCAAAGCGGGCAGACCGGACCGGCAGGGCTGACTCGCCTGGCCGGGTCCAATATGGCAGCGGCAAGCTCTTTAGCGATTTCTCTGTTCACCGAACTGAGCAGGGCCTCACCGGGAAGCGCCCCGTAAACAACGGCAGACCAGCGCAGATCGCCCATCGTCAGCTTGATAAAGCTGTCTACGTCGCGCTTGGTGCTCCCCTCCAGGCCTTCAATCCCGGCGATCGCAACTCCCGCCGCAGGTTTTCCCCATAGCCGGTCAACAAAGGCATATAGCTGAAGTCCACGGTCAAGGAATTTTTTGAGGCTCCCGTTTGCCGACAGAAGGTAGGTAGGGGCCGCAACCACGTATGCGTCAGCTTCTGCAAGAGCATTCAGCACTGAGAGCAAGTCATCCTGCTGAGGGCACCTCATCTGATCGAATAGGCACTGGTAGCAGGCACGACAGGGTTTTATGTCGAGTTGGCAAAGACGCGCCAGCCGCAGTTCCCAGCTCTCTCCGAGTTGCTTGAAAATCTCTTTTATGAAAAGTTCACAGTTTCCTAGTTTCCGTGGTGAAGCGGAGATTCCAAGAAGAGTTTTACTCATTTTGTTGCACTCCACAAAGAGGCCTACCGCTCGCGCCCCGTCACGCGGGTGGGCGGGCTGTCAAGAATGAGCGGCCAGCCTACGCTTTTGCTCAGCCCTCAGTCCTACTTTTTTATACCAGTTTGCATGCACAAACAAAAGAGCTAACCGGAGGGGCTAGAACCGGTTAGCTCTTGAGGAGGAAAGAGTTGGTTTCTCTTTGCAATGATGATTGAGCAATATGCGTGCCAATGGTTCTATTTTATCTTTTACTTGATATTACAAGCACTTGCGCAATAAGTACATTTTCGTAATCACGCCATAATCACGCCATTTTTGTGCCAAATCACGCCCTGATCGCGCCATAGATGTAGGCTAACCCACCAGAATAGACTCCAGCTCGGATGCGCTCCGCACAGGATTCCGGCAACTGAAGTTCTCGCAGACATATGCAGCGGGACCGTTTTCCCCTGAAGGAACCGGCCCGGTAAACGGCGCGATTTTCGATAAATCCTCTCCGGGTTTTCCACTCTGTTTGAGCATCAGCACCCGGTTTGGGCAGTAGCGCCGGTGAACGGTCTCTATCAACTGTTTTGTCTCTGGGGATGATAAATCTCCGGCGATGAGTATTTCACGCGTGGGACCCAGCGAGAAATCGAATGCTTGCATAAATTGCGTGTAAGCGGAAGGCATAGAAGCGACCTGTCCGGAAAATGATGTCATGAGCAAATCTGCCTGTTTTTCGAATTCGGGGTTTCCAGTCATCCTGCCGAGCCGGAGCAGGTTCATCGTCGCAACGGAATTGCATGAAGGCAGCGCCCCGTCATAAATTATCTTCTCCCTTACGATCATCTCCTCACCGCCGGTTCCCACGTAATAGAACCCCCCATTGTCGTCCCCGAAGGTCTTTGACATATCTTCCTGAAGTCTAACCGCTTCGCTGAGATAGGCCACATCGAAAGTGGTTTCGTAGAGTTCCAGAAGACCCCAGATAAGGAACGCGTAATCGTCCGCATACCCGGGATTGGCGACTTCACCCTGCCGGTATCTGCGATAGAGCCGCCCCGTTTTGGTTTGCATTCTTTGCAGGATGAAATTCACCGCTCCAGCCCCCTTGTGGGCATAGGAGCTGTCTCCCAGCGCCTGCGAGCCTCTGGCGAGCGCCGCTATCATCAGTCCGCTCCAGGCTACCAGGATTTTATCGTCCTTTAATGGATGCACCCGCTTTTCTCGGGCATCCAAGAGCCTTTTGCGGCCATCATCGAGCAGCTTCTCCAATTCGGCAAGACTCATTCCCAAAGACCCTGCGAGAATCTCAAAAGGCTTCGAAATGTGCGGGATGCTCATCCCCTCTTCGAAATTTCCCTGAGGGGTGACGCCGTATGCCAGGCAAAAAATTTCTCCATCATCCTTACCGAGAATCTCTGCCACCTGCCCCGGTGTCCAGGTGTAGAAAATCCCTTCTTTTCCTTCACTGTCCGCGTCTTGAGCGCAATAGAAACCTCCTTCGGGGCTTAGCATCTCTCGAGTTGCGTATTCGAAGATTTCCTTTATCACTTTTGCGTACCGCTCTTCACCGGTTGCCAGAAAAGCGTCCGTATAAGCAAGCGCGAGCAGTGCCTGGTCATAGAGCATTTTTTCGAAATGCGGCACCAGCCATTTTTCATCGACCGAATACCTGTGAAAACCGAAGCCGATCTGGTCGAATATCCCACCCGAGCGCATGGACACGAGCGTTTTTTCGACCATTTCAAATGCATTGGACCCGGGATTTCGTCTGTGCCATCGCGTAAGGAAGCTGAGATTATGAGGGTTGGGGAACTTAGGGGCGCTCCCGAATCCGCCCCACACAGGATCAAACGACCTGGCCAATTCCCTCCAGGTCCTCTCCAGCAGCTCTAGACCGGGAAGCCGGTCCGGTCGTTGAGGCATCTTCGGCTCAATGGCTCGAGTTATTTGTTCGCTTATCATGCCGAGTTGTTCACGCTCACCGGCCCAGAGTTCAGAAATTTTACCGGCTATTTCAATTAAACCCGGCATTCCCATCCGTGCAGTTTTGGGGAAATAAGCCCCGGCGAAAAAAGGTTTCCTGTCCGGACCCATAAAAATGGACAACGGCCACCCTCCTCCACCTGTGGTCACCCTGCACACGGTCATATAAACCTGGTCGATATCCGGCCGTTCCTCGCGATCCACCTTTATCGATACGAAGCTTCGGTTGAGCAGGCCCGCGACTTCCTCATCCTCGAAAGACTCGCGCTCCATCACGTGACACCAATGGCAAGTGGAATAGCCCACTGAGAGAAAAATTGGTTTGTCTTCCCGGCTCGCCTTAAGAAAAGCCTCTTCTCCCCACGGGTACCACTCAACCGGGTTTTGAGCGTGCTGCAAAAGATAGGGGCTTTTTTCCCCCACAAGATGATTAGCCATTCCGGCTCCTTCCAAACAAATAAAACAACGCCACTCTGGTATCTTCCGTCTGATAAGCTATGGACTCTTATTTGATAAGCATTATCCTAAGTGATTTCGATGGGGACCTATGAAAGGTCTATCGATCTCATTTATTGCAAGCGGTTTCATGCCCGGCGGGAAAAACCGGCTTTCGTGCATTCCAAATATCCTTTTGCCTCAGACCGGCTATTCCCAATAATTCCTGCATTTTGATTGACATTAAGATGTTATTATGGAAAAGTAAAATTACTTATAATTGCGAAAGCGCTAAACCTATAATCTCAGTTACAAGGCCCGGCAGACAGCACTTCTCATCGAAGTGTTGATATGATCGGGCCGCTCACGAGCCGCTTAGGGCAGTTTTTAATAGCACGATTGAGGTGCTGGTGTGCCGCAAAAGAGCTCAAGCGACCTTTTGAATCTCTGCGAAATTATCTCGCAGTTCCTCCTCAAATCTTTGACCCATCCGATATCGACCAAACGAGATTGGCTTCTTCGCCAGGAGAAGCAGATATGTCCCCGTGATCGGGAGGTACGGATAGAACTTATAAACAACACGATTACAGTCTTGGCCCAAGACAATCCGAGCGATTTCGATTTCGTTTTACGCCCATTGGTTTATACTGGCTGGTGCTAAACGTAGCCCCACCGGCCGATCGATGTTTCAAAACCTATACGGCGGGAAATCATGAACAATCTTCTCAGAGTTTTGATAATTGAGGATTCCGAGAGCGATGCGGACCTGATTCTCAGCATCCTGGGGGGCGCAGGATACGCTACGGTCGGCGAACGGGTGCAAACGGCGGCTGAAATGGATGCAGCCATCAGGAGGCAAGACTGGGATATCGTGATTTCGGACTTCAGCACGCCTCAGTTCGACGCATTTGCCGCACTTCGTCTCATGCAACAAAAAGATTGTGAAATCCCTTTCATCGTAGTCTCCGACAGTATGACGGAAGATACCGCCGTATCGATGATGAACGCCGGTGCTCACGATTATGTGATCAAGGGCAGCCTGGGGCGTCTGGTGCCGGCAGTGCGCAGGGAACTGGCAGATTCCGAGACAAGGCGGAAAAACAAAGTAGCCGAAGAAGCGCTCCGCGAGAGTGAAGAGCGATATCGCAGCATAATTGAAAATATCCCGGACGTTTTCTACCGAACCGACGGAGACGGCACGATTGTCATGGCCAGCCCCTCAGCCGCCAGATTACTCGGATTCGAATCCCTGGAAGAGGTCCTTGGAATGCCGGCGAAAGACTTATGGGTGGATCCGCAGGGACATTCGAAAATTCTTCAGCGGCTCGATATGCATGGAATCGTCAGGGACTTTGAAGCTGTTATCAGGAAAAAAGACGGGTCGCCCCGTTCCGTCTCGGTGACAAGCACATTCTGGAAAGATCGCAACGGAAGTATCGTCGGGGTCGAGGGACTGATTCGTGATATCACCGACCGCAAACAGGACGAGGAAGAACGCATACGCCTTGTGACGGCCATCGAACAATCGGCCGAAGCAATACTTATAGCAGATACCAATTGGATCGTTCATTATGCCAACGCGGCTTTCGAGACCATGAGCGGCTATAGCCGCAGGGAAGCCATCGGCCGGCATATGGGTTTTCTCAAGAGCGGGACACACAACGAAGAGTTCTATCGAAATATAAGGCAGACACTCTCAAAAGGCGAAGTCTGGTCAGGACGCATCACGAACAGGAAAAAAGACGGCTCCTTCTACGAAACCGAAGCCACCGGATCTCCGGTCCGCAACCAGGCCGGACAGATCATCAACTACGTGAGCATTCACCGGGACATCACCCGCCAGGTAACGCTTGAAAACCATCTTCGCCAGGCTCAGAAAATGGAGGCCATTGGCACTCTGGCCGGAGGCATTGCTCACGATTTCAACAACATCCTCTCGGCCATCATGGGTTATACGGAGTTTGCCGTCCTAAAACTGCCGGATCAAAGCCCTGTCATTCGCGACCTGCAGCAGGTGCTCGATGCGGGCCGCCGCGCATCGGACCTGGTCAAACAGATCCTGACTTTCACCCGCCAGACCGAGCAGGGGAAAAAACCTCTGGACGTCGCTTTGATCGTAAAAGAGGTGCTCAAAATGCTGCGGTCTTCGCTGCCCGCAACAATCCAAATTCGGCAGGAACTGCCGGTTGCCCGGCAACCGGCCATTGTCCTGGCCGACCCCACGGAGATCCATCAGGTACTGATGAATCTGTGCACAAACTCGGCCCACGCGATGCGCACCAAAGGCGGTATTTTATCCGTCAAATTGTCAGATACCGTTGTCGATGATGTGTTTCTTTCCCAGCATCCCGACCTGAGGGCCGGGCCGTATGTGCGCATCACCGTGAGCGATACGGGACACGGCATGGATAAGGCTGTCATGAACAGAATTTTCGATCCCTACTTCACCACGAAGGGGCCCGGCGAGGGCACCGGACTCGGTCTTTCCGTCGTCCGGGGGATCGTTAAAAACTGCAACGGGCTAATCATCGTCGATAGCACCCCTGAGAAGGGGACTGATTTCGATGTTTTTCTTCCCAAAATCGAAGAAAATATCCACGTTGAAGCACAAACGGCAAGCGTGCTTCCCACCGGAACCGAGCGAATACTTTTCGTTGACGATGAGGAAGCTCTTGCCCTGATGGGACAGAAAATGCTGATTTCTCTCGGCTACAATGTCTCTATCAGAACGAATCCCCTGGAAGTCCTGGAAGCATTTCGATCAGATCCTTACAGTTTAGATCTTTTGGTCACCGACATGACCATGCCGGATCTTAGGGGCGATGAACTTGCAACACAACTTCTGGCCATCCGGCCGGACCTGCCGATCATTCTGTGCACGGGATTCAGTGAACTGATGAATGAAACCCTTGCCAAGAAAATGGGAATCGGTGAGTTTATCATGAAGCCTTATACGAAGCAAAAGCTCGCCAAGGCAGTTCGGAACTTGCTTGGGCGAAGAGACTGAAAGCAATAGAGCAAACAGCCTTCCGTGCTATTTCTCCTCTTCATGCTCCAGGTGGCCCTTGATCCTGGTTCCACAACTGGGACATAAAATCTCGATTTGGTCTTCAGGGCCGGAGTACTTCTCCTTAAGCTCCTCGGGCGGGATGAATGATACGTCTCCGCACGCGCACTGGGGACATTGCCCCCGGACCATTCGCCTTTTTTTCCTGTCCATGTTCGTCCTCCGGTTCAGATTATATGCCTTTTCACGTTCGGCCCTCAGCGTATCTGCATTTCAGGCCGCTTATAGTCGATTTAGCCTATTATGCCGTCCCTGTCCATGGAATACACCCTCCGACAACACAGCTTGGCCTATTTCCCTTTGGTGATACCGGCCTTGGCGCATACCAATTCTAAAAAAGCCTCAGCGTCATCGATACCACCCTCCCTGGAATATACGACCTTCATGCCGGTTGGTTTTTTCAGCAGGACAAAAAAATACGGGGTTGGAACCTTACCGAGTATTTTATGAACTCTGAAATCTCCGTCCGGGATGAGCGGAAACTTAACTTTGTAAAGGTTCCTGAAGGCATCTACCTCGTATAAGGAATTCCCGGCGCCGATTGCAAGCAATTTGACGCGGGATTCTATCTCAGGGTTGGCCGAAATCGCCCGAAAGAGCCAATTAACAACGGGGGCCTCTTTCTGGCAAATGGGACAGTAAATGCTGAAAATCTCAACGATCAATACCTCCGAATCGATCTGTGATAGCAAAAACGGACCCTGATCGATTTTAAGATATTCGCGCTCCTGCATTTTGGGGGGCAGGGGAAGCTTGAGATCGGGAAACATCTCGCCTTCGGCAGGGATGTTTTGAGCAAATGGCGCTGGAACACGGTAACCCGATAGACACAGCAAAAAAAGCAGCATTACTGGTATTCTTAACAACTTCATTCGCATAATCCCCACTATTTACCATTCATCGCGAAGCGACTGAATCAAGAGGAGTTTTTTTCACTCTTCACTATTTGTTTTTCCTCGCCCAGATCGAAGTTGTCATAATCGGGGTAGTCCCGGTCAAGCGCCACTATGATGGGGATTTGTTTGCTGATCGGCCCCCAATATTGGATGGCTCCCGGACTGCTGAACAGGTCCTGTTCCGCCCATTTGTCCCGGTTTTGGGCAAATACCGTGAACGATGGGGATTGGAGTTCAACAAGAGACTTCTCAATTACAAATTCCTCCTTGCCCTTTCGCATCTCGGCCGTGATCAGCCCTGTCAGCGGCAGACCCAGAACTCGCCCGCCCCTGTCAAAGTCGGTTACGGCCGCCATGTAGCCCGATTTCCCGGCAAGCACGAGAGATGCGGCCGCCAAACCTAGCTGAAACGTAAACGCAGCGTCGAATTTGGTGGGTTTGGAGCTTCTGCCCTCATATCCAAAAAAATGGGACTGCGTTTCCAGAGTAACCTTTTTGAAATCCTCAACCTGCTCGGCAGTCGCTTCGATCTTGCCCTCTCCTGCTCCAAAGAACCGGTCCGTGTGCAGTTGCATCTCAGAGATGCGATGGCCGATTTTTTCGATCAACAGCTTTTCTGTCTCGATTTGTGAGACCTTCACGTTTCCATGATCGTCACGGTCCAGGATCAGCATCTGCTGAAGATCGGGCGGAAGCGAAGCCATTAACTTCGCCGATTCGGCCGTCAAATGCGACAAAAGGAGCTCCCGCTTGTGTTCGATCGTTGGCATGTCCGAAATGTGGCTCTCATATTCGGCAAGGGCTTTATTCAACTCGGCGATCAGCCGCCCCATCTCCGGAATGAACTCCACCAGCCCCTCAGGCACCAGAACCACACCGTGGTTTAGCCCATTCATGCGCCGCAGAATGATAATTCGCACGATATAATCGACAATACTGTCCAGGGACATGTTTTTCTCGGAGATTTCCTCCGAAATGAGCGTAATAGCGGGTTTGGTCTGCAGGGCCACTTCAAGGGTGATCTTGCTGGCTGTTCGCCCCATCAGTTTTACAAAATGGTAGTATTTCACTGCGGATGCGGCATCCTGGCACAAATTTCCCACCAGCTCGGAGAATATCTTCGTGGCTGTATCGAAACCGAATGAAATGGGTAGATACTTCCCGGCAGCCAAATCACCATCGATCGTCTTGGGGATTCCGATCACGCTGCAAGCTATACCCTCGGTCTCCAGGTACTCCGCTATGAATGCCCCATTCGTGTTGGAATCGTCGCCCCCTACTATCACCAGACCATCGAGCCTGTTTTTGACAACCATCTGTTTGACTTTTTCGAACTGCTCGGGGCTCTTGATCTTAGTCCTGTCAGTCCCGAGAAAATCAAACCCGCCAGTGTTGATAATGGACTCGATGTCTTCTTTGTGTATCTCGAAACAGTCCCCTTTTATCAGGCCTTTGGGCCCCTTTCTAATCCCTACCAGGGTGTTGTCGTCTCCCAGGGCAGCCAAAAGACCGGCGAGCACGTTGTGGCCCCCCGCCGCCGGCCCCCCGGAGAAGAGCACAGCGACTCTTTTCCCCTTGACCCGCACGGACTCATCTGCGGCGACGGCCTCCAAAACGATGCTTCTGCTCCGGGAGATCGTCTTCGCAAAGACCTCGACGATTCTGTCGGGCCGCTTGCAAATAAGGTTTATGCCGGTTTCTTTGAAAGCCGCAGGCATTATTTTGCCGCCTTTTCCCAGAAAAACGGAGATGACGGGAACAGGAAGCTTTCGAATTCTTTCTTCAAGAGACGAATGTTTTCCAGCCGACTGGCTAACTTCGGAGAATAAATCCATGGTTGTTCCCTTCATCTATTATTGTCACAATTTAGTCCGGTTATTTGGATATAGCTTTTACAAAATTTGTGATGATTCCTCAAAAAGATAATGATATCTCCCCTCAACACAACCCTTAGGCAGCGGCGTCTATGGCAACTAAAAGGCTTTGTGCCGCTCAAAATCCAAACGTCTTCGCTTGCGAACCGAATACCGGTCTGCTATTGCTTAATCCTGCCTTTGGCAGGACGCAAGGGTTCACCACGGAGACGGAACATGGTACGGACAAGAAGAGGGCACGGAGAAAAACAGTTGAACAACAGACAAGACTGAAAGCCATGTCCCAGTTTGCTTCCGGCCTTTCCCACATGCCCGTTTGTTCCACCTCTGTGTCTCTGTGGTGAATGGCTCTTCGCGTCTCGGCTGGTGAACGGTTTTGACGGGATTGAACAAACCATGGAGGAACAATCATGTTAAGGGACCAAAGCATCGGGTTTATAGGCGGTGGGAACATGGGGGAGGCCCTGATCAGCGGTCTGATCGCCGCCTCTTTGTTTGCCGCCGAAAAAGTTTCCGCTTACGACGTAATTGAATCCCGTATTCAATACCTGGAAAAGGAATTCGGAATAAAGGGACGCCGCAGCATCGGCGAGCTTGCCGAATCGTGCAGCATTATCGTGCTTGCCGTAAAACCCCAGGTAATCTCTAAGGTGTTGGATACACTGCGTTCGCACCTGTCCCACAAGCCGCTCGTCATATCCATTGCTGCCGGTATTTCGCTTTCAATTCTTGAGGGACGGCTGCCCGACGAGACCCCGGTAATAAGAGTCATGCCCAACACCCCTGCCCTTGTCCGCAAAGGGGCTTCCGCTCTTTCGCGTGGAAGGGCGGTTTCAACTGCGCACATGGAGATGGGCCTCGCACTTTTCCGAGCTGTGGGCAAAGCGGTCGCAGTCGAGGAGAAGCTGATGGATACCGTGACAGGTCTTAGCGGAAGCGGACCGGCGTACGTTCTGCTCGTAATCGAGGCCCTCATCGATGCCGGGGTCTTAATGGGACTGCCCAGGCAAACCGCGCGGGAATTGGTGATCCAGACGGTGATCGGGACTTCCATGATGCTCGAGAGCACCGGAAAGCACCCCGCAGAACTAAAGGACATGATTACATCCCCAGGCGGAACTACGATCCAGGGGCTGCAAGTCCTTGAATCATATTCGGTCAGAGGTGCTTTGATGGAGTGCGTGGAAGCGGCCTCACGCAGGTCAACCGAACTCGGGATGAGCTAACCTTGCGCACAGTTTATTGCATCGCAAACACTGGATAGAAGGTGGCCGTGTGTCTATATTCTCTTAGGATGACTTTCAGTCAGCTTGAGCTTACGGTGCACAGGAGGTTTGCAGATGCTCCCCATAGAGTTGGATCACCAGGTTCTCAGTATTGTGCCTGTCCCTGCCTATAAATCTTTAGACAGAGTATTTCAGACCCTGCAGTCCATATTGAGCCAAAATATCATACCCTATTTCAGAAACGACAGAGGGGTAAGCCTCGTACAGCTTTCAGACCTCCGCCAGTCCATTGTTTTCCGCCGCATGGAGGACGAGGGAAATAAAATATCGCTGCCTACACTGCTCTTACGGCAAAAACAGAGCTGGACCATCCTGATACATCAGCGGCTGTTGGATTACATGGCCCATATTCTTTCCTTTCGCTCGGAGTTCAAAGAGCCGGCTGGGGCCCTGAAAGAACGGGGGATGCTAAAATTGTTCGAGCTGCTTTTGAAGCACCATTTCGAGCATCTCGTCTATCCCAACTCAAGCGAGCTTGACGTCATCCGCTCTGATATCGAGTTTGCGGCAGGATGGGGGAAAAAGGACCCCAAAGATTACCAGGCGTTTCTGGAATTGCTGAAAAATCCGTTAAACGGCATAATCGGCAAGGATTATGCCGAGTTGCTGGACCGGACTCAACGCCGCCCGGACTGCGATTTCAGACTCGGGCGAATAGTTGCAGCTTACGCCGGCCACATTGCCCAATTACCCGCAAGCTTTCTTATCGATCTTTTTCCAGACCTGGATTTTCAAATCAAGCTGAGGGTCCTGAACCATACTTACCGCAACAGTCGCAACTTTGGACAGGCGCCTTCAAAAAGAACGGCAGATCTGAAGAAGGTCCTGCGGTTATTCGCCATTGCCATTCACCACGATTCAGGCGAAGCTATGGAATTGTTCAAAACGTTTAGAAAACGTTGGGGGGCAGCCTCGCTTTTTAAAGAGCTGGACATTTCGCCAAGTTTGGACCAGGAAATAGCTCTTCCTCAACTTTTCGAGGTTTTCAAAAAAAATCTGGAGGAATTAGTGGAACCAGAAGACATCATCAATCAACAGGGACCCCAGACAGTGTTGCCCCAACCCGCAACGGACCCCGCGCCACAGCAGATAAAGAGCCTCAAAGAGCGCATCGATGAGGCGCGAACCGACCCCGATATACCGCAGGCGGTAACCGAGCTGATCGAAAAGAATAAGCTGAATGCGGCCGGGCAAAGCGGCGCAAAGTACACGGAACTGATTGAAACCCTGCTCGCAATTCCCTGGGGGAAAATAAAAAAAATCCGGGTATCTCCTGACGAATTTGACGAAGGACTTAACCGCTCGCATTACGGTCTGAAAACACCGAAGGAAATAATATCGGATTTTTTTGCCAACCTGATCTGGCGATATCAGCATTTCAAAGAATCTGAGAAAATGCGCTGGCACAGGACCGGGAGCGCCCTTCTCTTTGTGGGTCCCCCGGGAGTGGGCAAGACTTCTCTGGCGATTTCCATCGCCCGCAATCTCGGCATTCCTTACCACAAGATTTCTCTGGGCGGCATGAAGGACGAGGCGGACATCCGGGGCTACGGGTTTACCTATGAGGGATCAAAACCGGGCTTCATCGTTCAGGGCCTGATAAAGATGGGCACGATGAACGGGATGTTCATAATGGATGAGGCGGACAAAACGGAAAAGTTCGCAATCGCCACCCTGCTCGAGATACTCGACCCGGAGCAGAACCACCTTTTCCATGACAAGTACACCCAGAGCACCATAGATATAGACCTTTCGAACTGCCATTTCATACTGACGGCCAACACGGTCGATACGGTCCCGGCGGCGATTCTCGACCGCTGTGAGGTCATTTTTCTGGACAGGTACAGCGTGGACGAAAAAATCGCCATTGCCAGGGAGTTTTTGGTCGAGCGTATTCGGCAACGCTACATGATCGCACAGGATGAAATCCTCTTCGACCCCGAGGAGGAGGGCGAAATCCTGAGATGCCTTATCCGCGATTACACCTCGGAAGCGGGTGTTCGCGACCTCGAACGTATCATGCGCACACTTTTTTTGCGAACCCAGCGAAAAGAGATCATGGCCAAAGGTAAGAGCTCCGTAAAACTTGACCTTGCCAGGATAAACAAATACCTCAATTTGCCCAATCGCCAGCGCCTTATTAACGAAGATGACCGCATCGGCGAGATGATGGCTCTTGGGGTCAACATGGAGATGGGAGTCGGCGCCCTGATCCCGATTCAGGCAACTCCGGTGCGGACCGGCTTTGATAGAAAAAATGGGTCCCAGTCCTACATGAGTATGGTCCATACCACCGGCAACATCGAGCGCGTAATGGACGAGAGCCGAAAGGTCGCATCAACTGCAATCCTCCACTTGGCGGAAGAACTGGGCATAGATGCGGCGGACATGTCAACACCGGTGCACCTGCACTTTATGGGCGGCTCGACCAAAAAGGACGGGCCGTCAGCCGGGGCCGCGATCGCTCTTGCGCTGGCTTCGCTTTTCGGGAAACGAAGAATCCGCCGCGACGTCGCCGCAACCGGTGAAATCGATACTCAAGGCAGGATTACGGGTATTGGCGGGATGGGAGTTAAACTGGAGACCGCCTATGCAGCGGGCTGCAAGACCCTGATTTTCCCGAGGGAGAACCTGACCGGGATCGAAGGCATAGACAGACTCCCTGACGCCCTGAAGCACGAACTCCAAATCCTGACTTACGACCAGTGGAAAGCCAGCCACGAACCCTTCGATTACTCTCGGCACGTGCTCCAGGCGGTCGCGGTTGACGATATTGTCCAGGCCTCCCATGTGGCTTTTATCGAACAGGAAGAAATTGATTCGCTGGACCGTCTTTTTGAGGAGCACGCGCAAAAAGCGCTGGCTGAGGTTGCCCTGGCAGGTTCCAAGGAACTGCGGGCAGTCTACCTGGATAACCCCAACGAGACCGGCCCGGGACTTACTGGCGCCGATCTGTGCTCGGAAGGTCACGGATGCATTATCATGGTCCGAAGTGATTTAAGAGAAGAAATTTTGAGCACTCTGGGCGAACTGCCCTCCAAATGCATCATAAGGGAATTTGACCCCGAGACAGAGCGCATGGCAGACGTGCTGAGAGAAACAAAAATAGCCTACGCAGACCATTCCTCACCGCCGCTCAGGATATCGCTGATAGCCCCTTTGGCCTTTCTAAGAAAAGAGGCAATCCGTCCCGGAGACCTTGAACCGGATGCGGCCTTTGTGGGCCTTCGGATTTTCGCCAACTGCTGCACGGCGGAAAATGTGCCTGTCCGGGACTGCCTCACAGTACTCGCCAGGTCTTTTTCCCTCCTGGTCAAGCTTAGCGGCGAATTGCTGGAAACATGTCCCTTTCTGTCTAACAAGGATGGAGTCTATGCGCCGACGGTCGCATTCATTCCGGAGAAATACCGGCTCGACGGGCGCCGGGCAGAAGAAATCCTCGACCGCTGCATTTCGAAGTGGCTGAACATAGTTGAGAAACGCGAAGAAGAACCGGAGGCCCCTGCGGCCCAGTCCAGTATGAAACTATAAGAAAGGAAACCGGGTGATATGAACGAAACCATTAAAACTCTTCTAGAGAGAAGAAGCATTCGTAAATTCGGGCTTGGGCAGATAAAGGAAGAGGAATTGAACGCCATTCTTGATGCAGGGATGTACGCACCCAGCGGTGCAAACCAGCAATCAGCCCTCTTTGTTGTTATTCAGGATAAGGATACCCTAAAAAAGCTCTCAGCTATGAATGCAGCCGTGCTGGGAAAAGATTTCGATCCTTATTACGGTGCACCGACCGTCATTCTCGTTTTTGCGGACAAGGGCAAAATCACACCGGTCGAGGACGCAAGCCTTGCACTTGGCAATATGTTCAATGCGGCTGCGTCTCTGGGTATCGGGTCCTGCTGGGTTCACCGCACAAAGCAGATGTTTGAAACCGATGAGGGCAAGGATTTATTGAGGAAGTGGGGTATTACCGGAGACTATATAGGCGTGGGTTCCTGCATTCTGGGATATCCCGACGGCAAGCATCCGAAACCAGCCCCAAGAAAGGACAATTTCGTAATTCGGGTCTGATCCGTGTTAATGCGCGGCTTCATGCGAAATGGGAGGACGCATGGTAAAAGACGGCCGACTTCTGTCCGAATTCAACAAGGCATATCTCAGGACGGAAAAATCCGATTACTTTAACTCCCTCAAGCTGTTTGAAGAAATGTGGAAGGAAGGCCTTCAACTCGGCGTGCTTCCGCTGAAAGATCCCCTCGATGGTATTGAAGTGGATATAAGGATCGCCAAGATATTAAACCATCTAGAGATAAAAGTACGGCCATAAGGGTTGATTTTATCTTTTCTTTCATCCCTTATAAGGCCAATTTGAACTGTGAATGGGCAATATAGCCGGGTGATGAAAAAGGGTTCTCTGGTGGGATAAACCGCTGATAATTGCTAATGATGTCGTAATTTCTTTTAATCCTGTTAATCCTGTCTTACAAAGCTTTTCTCTGTGCGCCCTCACAAAAAATCGGGCGCGAACTGGGCACTCACAAAAAGATCGTGCCCGGACTTTAAGCGTTTAACCGTGCTAGAGACGTCAAGCCCGGACCTGAGCGCAGTGAGGGTCCAGCGTTTAACATCGGCCACAAGTGTTAGCGCGAATCCGAATGTAGTGAGGGTTCCTCTGCGTCTCTGCGGTGAGAATTTCCTGTCCGTACCTCACTGCGGTGAACGCTTACAAATTCCGTCCCGCGTAAGAGGCATCAGCCCTCAGTCCTCTTCCATTCCCGCCCCGCGCGCGCATGAGACATTCCTGCGCCTTTTGCGAAAAACCTCGCAGCTTGTAAATCAAGGCCAGGCGCCCCCAACTTTGGGGCTCCAGAGCGCCGTGGCGCAGGGCCGTTTCAAACGCTGTCTGGGCAACCTTCATATTTTTGAACACATAAGCCTTCGTACCCAACCATTCCCAGCTTCTGGCGAGTTCGGACCGTTGCTGGGCCGAGGCGTCTATCAACTTTAAGGCGTTTTGGACATCGTTCAAGCAACAATAACTGTAGGCCATGTGAAGGAGCAGCTCGGAGTAGTTGGCCATTGGTTGGGTGGGAAAAAGACTGGGCGCATATTCTTTGCCGCGGGCCTCCTTAAAAACTCTAAGAGCCTCAGAGTGTCTGCCCAACTTCTGGTAGAGGATTCCCATATTGAAGTTATACATCGGGTTTCCGCCCACCAGGCTCCCGGCCATGGCTAGATAGCGAACGCTCCTGTCGTGTTCTTCCATCTGGTAGCAGATCCTTGCCAGGAAAAGGTAACCCTCCGGAATGAGATGATAATTGTAGTTCTCTTTCTCGAAACGCTCCAGGGCCTTCTCCATGCTTCGTATCGCCTCATCGCGCCGCCCGAAGGGCGCATAAGTCAGGGCAAGGAAAAAATGCAACGCCCCATCGTCCCTGCCTTGGGCTCTTTCACTCTCCATCATTGCCAGATTACGCCTTGCCTTATCAAGCCGAATCTGTTCGGTCATATACCCAAGGTGAGTGACCACGATATCTGTAGTCACCATCTGAAGCCCGGCCCTGACTGCGCTGGGAAATATCTGTTCATGTATGCGCCCCTCAAACAGCACCTGCCCTGTTATGGGAGTACAGCGCAACTGCTGGCAGGAGCTGGGAGACGCATCGCTCTGATGATTTTCCAATATAAAATAGAAGGCTTTCTTACCGTCAAAGTGTGATTTCAAAGATTCGATGTGACCCTGATTTTCCGGGGTGATCCTGTCGTCCGCATCAACCCAGAGCTGATAGCTATTGACAGCCTTTGAAATGGCGAAGTTTCTCGCAGCGGCAAAATCGTCAATCCACTCGAAATCATAAATCTTTGAGGTAAACCGGGCAGCGATCTGTTTTGTGTCATCCGTGGAGCCGGTATCGACAACGACTATTTCATCGGCAAAAGGAACGAAGCTGGCAAGGGCGTCCGCCATATTTGCCGACTCGTTTTTTACGATCATGCAGACCGAGAGGCCGGATGATTGGGCCATCAGCTCATGCCTCCACTGGTTTGCGGGTTTTGGGAAATAGACCCATGGTCCCCGATCTCGGATACAAATCTCAGAAATCGCCCCTCAAAAGCCTGGCGAAAGGCATCCTCCTTGCTCCTGATACAGCCCGTGAGATAGGGCCGGAAGGCATTATCGGCCGCCATCGCCTGTATCATTTGAAAGGCCAGGGAGATCTCGCTTTCGTCCCTGGGCCGGGCGCTGCAAAAGTATTCTGCGGCGGCCGCCAGATCACCGGTCTTCAGAGATGCGAAGGCGAGCGGAAGAGCGAGCGAGTTGGATTCAATCATACCGTTGCGGGCCTTTTTGAGATACTCGAGAGCGGCCGAAAAATTCCCGCAATTGAGCATACAGACTCCCAGGCGCTCGAAAACGGCGGGGCCCGGCTTCAGGCGCCCGGTCAGTTTGAGAAACGGCATCGCCTCGTCGAACCGGCCGGTTTCGGCAAAACAGATCCCGATAACTTCCACCAGGTCGATCTTGTCAATGCTGTCTTCGAAAGCGATAGTGCTTTTGCGGTCCCGAGGCGGAAGCGAAATAAATCGGTAGGCATCGAGGAGCAGGGGGAGCGCTTCGCCGTGGGCCTGTTTGCGAAAAAGGGCAAGCCCTTTTAACAACCGGGCCGTGTTCTGGACCGGCGCAACTGTTAGCGATCGCGAAGCGGCTTCCAGCGCCTGACCGATTTCGCCGGCCCTCAAGTGATGATAGCTCTTCATGTTAAGGATCATAGCCTTGAGGCTCGGCGTCAGATCTGTGCCGCAAAGAGCAAGGTCGAACGCCTGCCTTGCTTCTTCTTCGCGTTCCAGGGCCATGCAGGTCAGGCCCAGATGATACCGGAAATTAGAGTTGCCTGGATCTTCGGCCAGTTCCTCTTTGAGCAGACCGAGATTGCGTTCGTATTTTCTCCTGACGATATCGGGTCCCAGCGCATATCCGGAATGCAGGATTTCAAAGTCGGCGTGGCAGGTTCTTGCGCCCGATTGGGTCAAAAATCGGTCCACGCTCTCATGCACGCGGCCAAAAAACCGTATGCCGGGTAGATTTCTAAAAAACCGCACGGCGCGCACACTCGTTGAGTGGGCCTTCCCATCCGGACGCGGGTTGATAATGGGAACAGCGTAAGCGTCAACCCCCCCGGCAGATGCGCTCTTTCTCAGGCAATCCTCCACGCCGAACGTATTGAGCCGTTCATCGGCATCCAGAAAGATGATCCAGTCGCCCGTCGCGTGCCGCAGGGATTCGTTGCGGGCCTCGGCGAAATTGCCTGTCCAGGGAAAAGAGAATACTTTCGCCCCGCAGGACCGGGCTGTTTCCTCTGTCCTGTCGGCTGAACCCGTGTCTACGACTATTATTTCGTCAACAAGCCCGCACACGCTCTCAAGGCATTCGGAAATGCGCTGCTGCTCGTCTTTCACTATCATGCAAAGCGAAACGCGGGGAGCGGAGCAATCGGACCGGCATTGGACAGGGGCGCGACAACTCTTGGACCCCGATTCCAGAAGAGCTTTTACTTGACTCATCTTGTCCGTGTCGAGCGACGGGCCCTTTTCGGCCTCTTTCAGCAGGAGCCGGGCGCGGGTGAAATCTTTGAGTTGCACTGAGGCAAAGGCCATCGGAATGACCAGTTCCGACCTTGCCACGCCGAGTCTTTCGGCTTCTTCGAGGTACTTCATGCCCGAAGCGAAGTCGCCCGTGTTCACGCAACAGACCCCGGCGCGCCTTGCGACTTCAGGGTCCTTGCCCCCAGGTCCGAGGAAATGCTCGAAATGTTCGACAGCCTCTCGCGGCCGGTCAACTTCCGAAAGACAGATTCCGAGCAGTTTGTGTAATTCCGGATAGTCGATGAACGCATGTTCCTGGCTGAGATCGGTTTGGCGCAGGTCCGGCCGGAGGCTGAGAAACTCCTGAGACCTTGCCAGTAAAGGGAGAGCGGCGGCGAAATTTGCCTTGCGGAAAAGAGCTATACCGCTCACCATGTATGCCGTGTTTTGCAGGGGCACCAGACCGATGGATCTTTTGGCAAACACAAGAGATTCGTCGAGCCGGCCTTCAAGCAATTCGACATAGGCCGCCAGGTTGCAGGTCATTGCTTCAAGGAAAAGCGGAATGTCCCTGCACAGCAGAGCGCGCTGAAAGTAGTCTCTGCTTTCGGCGGTCCTTTCGAGCAAAAGCAGGCTTACTCCTATGTAGTAGAGGCAATAGGGGTCGTGAGGGTCTCGTTCCAGGTGCTTTTGTGACAACAGGAGGTTTCTCTGCATCTTTTTGTTCATCGCCTCAGGCGGCACTCTATAGCCAAAGTGGTCGATGAAAAAAGGGGCGGGGGCTATTTTTGCCCCAATTCGGGCAAGCGCCGGTTCGATTCTTTCGTGGACTTCATTTTCAAAAAGCAGTTCCGGCAGATTTCGAAAAAGCCGCATATTCACGGTGACGCCATAAGCGGCGCTCTCCCATTTGTGGCTGCGTATGGGCACCGACCACGCGGTTACAGCAGGGTCCGATGCCGTTTTTCTTATGCAGTCCGCACATCCGTTCGGATCGAGTGCTTCATCGGCGTCCAGGTACAGTATCCAGTTACCGCCGGCTTTTTTCAGCGACTCGTTTCTGGCAGCGGAGAAATTGCCCGGCCAGTCCATATGGTAGACTTTTGCGCCGAACGATTCCGCAACTGAAACCGTGTTATCCTCGGATCCGGTATCGAGGACCACAATTTCATCCACCAACCCGCGAACGCTCTCCAGGCATCGGGGAAGGTCCTTTTCCTCGTTTTTGACGATCATGCAAAGAGAGATGCGGGGTTCAGGCATATGCGGCTCAGAACCTATTGAATAATTGAACAATTAAAAAATTCAGAAATTGGGGAATTGAGAAATTGGGGGATTGAGGAATTGAGGAATTGGTCTTAATCCCTCAATCCCTAAATTCGGAATCCCTCAATTCGTCTTGTCAATAAATTCCTTGAACCACTTCGCTCCGTCACCGTTGTTCTGCAGGGATTTAAGCATCTCCTGGCTGGGCCCGTGCGATGGGTCGATAAGCAACGCCTGGTCAAGAACACTTTCGGCTTCATCCTTCTGCCCGATGGAGTAGTGCAGCGAGGCAAGCACGCAAAGGGAATCCGGCGCAACGGGTTTTATCTTCAGCGCCCTTTCGATTGCTTGGGCCGCACCACCGAGATCGCCGGCTTTCTGCAGCATCTGAGCAGTGTGTAAATATATATCGGCCACCTCGTTGGAAAAGGCGCCCGGATTCCACCCCGGCACGGCGCTCTTTCGAATAAGGGCTTCGAACTCCAGCCAAGCCTTGCTGTCTTCCGGCGAGCGGTGCAGGTATTCCCTGTAAACGTCGATGGCGGCATCGATCTGATTCGCCATGGCAAGCCCCCGAGCGCTATTTCCGAGAATTTGAGTATCTTCGGGCTTAAGCTCGAGCGCCCTGAAGAAATATTTCAAAGCCTCCGTAATCTGTCCTCTCTCGATGTTCAGTACGCCAAGGTTATTGTGAGCCTGGGCCAGGAGGGGGTCCTGCTCAATTGCCATTTCGAAGCAGGCTTCAGCATGCGCAACATTTTGGCGCTCGAACTCAATTTCTCCCTGTCGATTGAAAAACTCGGCTGCATCATGGCCATGATGACCCTGACCGGCGGGTCCGGCGGATCCGGCGGGGCCCCCGAGCGACTCAAGCCTGGATCGCATCTCTTTGTCCTGAGGATTTTTGTCCGCGTACGACTCGAGCACCTCTTTGGCGAAATCATCTTTGCCGAGCGCCGAGAAGATGCGCGTACACGCCAGCACTGTGTCCCTGTCCCCCGGTTCCAGTTCCAGCGCTCTTGTGATCGAGTTGAGGGCATCTTCGATCCTGCCCTGCGCCCAGTAGACGTTGCCCAACCTGCAGTGGGCCTTTGCGTTGAACGGATTTGCCTTCAGCACCTGGCCAAAGTAATCGGCCGCCTCACTATGCTTGTCTTCGCAAAGCGCCGCTTCACCCTTTTCGAACCAGCTCTGAGCTGGAATCTGCTCGCAACCTGTGTCCCAACTGGCTATCTCCATGCTGCTCTCCCTTTGTCAAATTCTCCGAAATTGGTTTCATTTGCTCCGCCGGCAATACCCGGGCCCCCGTTCGTGGCGCCTGGGACGCTACGGACAACCCGTTGTCCTATGGTTTCGATCCGCTCCAGAAGGCTCCTCGCAGGGGCATAGCCCGGATATCGAGAGGCCAGATCCACCGCCACCGGGCGCGCTTCATCATATTTCGCCTGTTCGAAAAGGCAGGAAGCAAGCAGGTAGCAAATCTCCTTCGAACCCGACCTGGTTTTCACAAGCTCTTTGAGGCAGGATTCAAGCAGTTGAAACCATCGGGAACTGTAGGATCGCTGGATGAATGCTCTAAAGGCGTCCATATTGGTCGGGTCGGCCATAACCGTTTCATAGAGCGCACTCAGGCTGAGCCGGCAATTAAAGACAGCCCCACTGGAACTCGCAGAAGGCTGATCGCATTGGCTCTGCCCATCCAGCCCATCGGCCTCCACAAAATCCCATTTCGACTCGAATAGCCGGCGGTTGTGCTCGTTTTCCACCCCGCCGCCGTTCTTTTCCTCGTTCAGATGCACCACCCGCACTGTATTTGCGATTGCAAACCGGCGCCCATATCTGCCAAGCGCCTGCATGAAAAAATCCGTATCCTCCCAGCCCGCTCTGATATACCTTTCGTCAAAACGAAGCTCCGTTTTTCTGAAAACACAGCACGCAGTAGGTATCATGTCAACTTTGGCAAGCGGAGGCGCCAGGTCAAAATGCCCGGCGCTGTTTCGGCCCACGGTTCCGTCAGGATTCATGAGACGCGCGGAAATCGCAAATAATTCCCGGCTTTCCCGAAGCCTGTAAATCAGGTCTCTGTTCCATCCGGGGGCAAGCCCCGATATGTCGTCGTCGCACATGATTACGTAAGGGTTTTGAGACGCCCGCAAACCCTCATTGCGGTTCTTCGCCGCGCTCTGCTGCCTGGTGACCATAACCAGGTTATATGGCGGGACGGTCTTCTGCGTTATTTCGCAGACCAGGTTTCGCAGGTTCTCGCTGGGTCTGAGAGCCGGAATTATGACGTCAGCAGCAAGGTCCGTCTTGAACCGGTATGGATAGCAGCTTGTTTCCGAATAAGGGTCGAGCTCGGAAAAACCATGGATCTGCGCATAGTTGCGATTGAGTCCCCCGCACACGTCAATCATGCCGCACGATGCGCAGGGCCCCTCACTGGTGTTAATCCGTCTCTGGAACTCTCTGCCATGCTCCAGGTAAGCCTCGGCGGTCTTGGGAAATACTCCGTAATCCCACTCGTAAGGGTCGAACATAACCTGGGGATTGTTGCACACGTGATGTTCGTAGCCTTTTAGCAGGCAGAGCGGAAAATACCGCACATTCACCCAGTATTTCCTCTCATTCAGATAATCCAGGGCCTGCTTTAGCCACGGGGCAACCTCGGAGGCGCACACCTGCACCTCGTTCAAACGCTGTACTATTTCCGGCTGCTCATGCCTGCCCCATTCATAATGCGGATTGAAGTTTATGAAATTGACTATGCGAGGGCTGACCTCGAGGTCATAATACGCGGCCAGTTTGGGCAGGTCTTTGAAATTGTACCTTGTGAGAGTGCAGTTAACTCGCACAAAACAACCGGATTCATTGAGGAACCTAGCAGTACGCTTCATTTTGTCCCATGCGCCCGGAACGTTCAAAACCCTGTCCTGCTGATCCTCGAAGCCGTGTATGGAGAGCAGCCATTCCGTGCATCCTGCCTCCGCCAGTTTTTTGACCTTTTCCAAAGCTAGGCCATTGGTAATTATGCAAGTGTGCAGGCCAATCGACTCGGCATACCGGATTACCTCGGCCATCTGCGGGTAGATTGTCGGCTCGCCGCCTGTGAAATCAACTGAAGTATTTCCGCGCTCGAGGCTGGCCCTGAGCTCGTCTTGAACCATCTCCAAAGGCTTGGACCAGTCGGACTGCTCGTATGTGTAGTAACACATCCTGCACTTGGCGTTACACGCCCGATTGATGTCGATCACCGCGCGCCGGGTGGGAATCAGTCCCGTACTTATCAAGCTTTGCTCCTCGCGATTATCCGGAAACATCTGCAAAGCGCCACCCCCTTTTTGTCAAAGGCGCACCCAAGCCCCATCCGTAAAAGACTTTTCACAGTAAAGATAAAGCCGGGAAACACCGGCACAGGAGACATTTGCAAGATGTTGGCCAACTGGTGAACTGCAGGTGGAAAAACGCTTGATGATATTATGCGGTCCAGCCGCGCGGGGCCGAAAAACTAATGGGACAGACAATGGAATCGCAGTCTTGGACCTGATCGGATGTTACTATGCGTCAAGGTTATGACGAGGCGCTAAGAAGCAATCGGAGTCTTTTTCAAAAATTAACGCCAACCGGCAACCGCAGCAACAAGAGACAAAAAAAGTATCCTGCCGGAACTCTTTTATTCCGGCAGGCGCGTAAACCGTTTGCAGCAAAAGAATCAAATGTAACTGTGGTAGTGAGGATCATACATCAAATACTTGAGGTATTGCCGCAGATCTGCGGGTATCTCCTTTGTAGCGAGTTCGCGTTCATATGCTACCATGGCCACTGCTTCGGCTATGCAGAGGGAAACCTCCCGTATTTTCTTGAGCGGAGGAAAGACTCGACCATGGTCCAGATCGGCTCGTGAAACATGCTTCGCCAGGGTCTTTGCTGCAACGTAGAACATCTCATCGGTTATGTGCCGGGCCCCGCTTGCTATGGCCCCCAATCCCACTCCGGGAAAGATATAAACGTTGTTTCCCTGGGCCGGGAAGAGCGTCTTGCCATTAACAGAGACCGGATCGAACGGGCTGCCGCTTGCGAAAACTGCCCGGCCGTGCGTATACGAATATGCTTCTTCTGCGGTGCATTCGGTCTTTATTGTTGGATTCGAAAGAGAAAAAACGATCGGTCTTTCGTTGATTGCGGCCATGGCTTCCAGGACTTGCCGGTTGAAAAGTCCGTGTTTTGCGGAGACCCCGATGATGCCTGTAGGCCTGAGCCTCTCGACGGCGGTGACAAAGTCGGTAATGTGCTCAAAATCATGGGCAAAAAGGAGCTTATTGACCCCGAGACCAGTGCGGTCTTTTACGACCAGCCCCTTGGAATCGAAGAACCAGCAACGTTTGCGGGCCTCCTCCATGGAAAGCCCTTCGGCGGTCATGGCAGTCGCTGCGAGATTGCCGGCGCCTATCCCGGCCTCACCTGCCCCAAGAAAGAGTAACCTCTGATCGCAAAGCTCTCCGCCTGTTATGCGCAGGGCCGACAGCAGCCCCGCAAGAGTTACAGCGGCAGTACCCTGGATATCGTCGTTGAAAGTGCACACCTCGTTTCGATATTCATCGAGGAGCCGGAACGCATTGGAATTAGCGAAGTCTTCGAACTGGATGAGAGCGCGCGGGAACACTTCCTGCACCGCCACGATAAACTCTTCGATCAGCTCATCGTAAGGCTTTCCCCTGAGGCGCCTTTGCTTGAGACCGATATAAAGCGGATCGTTCAAAAGCTCCTCATTCTCCGTGCCAACGTCGATTGTGACGGGAAGGGAAAGGGAGGGAGGGATGCCCGCACATGCCGTATAAAGTGCGAGCTTTCCTACCGGGATTCCCATTCCATCCGCGCCCAGATCTCCAAGACCAAGTATGCGTTCCCCATCGGTAACGACAATAATTCTAATGTCCTTTAAAGGCCAGTTGCGCAGCACATCAGCTACCCGCCCTTTATCCCTTGCTGATATGAAGATGCCCCGAGGTCTCCTGAAAATGTGCCCATACTCGATACACGCCTGCCCTACTGTAGGCGTGTAGACAAGGGGCATCAATTCTTCAATGTGATCGATGAGCACCCTGTAGAATAACGTCTGGTTCCGGTCTTGCAGACCTATCAGAAAGATATATTTCTCAATGTCCGATGGTTTCCTCCGCAGGTTCCCCAGAACACGGGAGACCTGTTCGGCCAGTGTACTGACGTGAGGCGGCAGGAGCCCTCGCAGGCCAAACGCGTCCTTCTCCTTTTCAGTGAACGCAGTGCCTTTGTTCAGAGCCGGGTCCTTGAGCAAAGCAACACCGGTCGGCAACCCGGATTGCACGTGCTTTTTTACCCCGGCCAGCCTGAATCTGTTCATGACCGATTCCAGGTTTATGTTATCCAGCAATCTGGAGAGAGTGTCGCCGGTGATCATCTCTTCCTTGAAACGGATAACGACTTCTTCATCCTCGAACTTTACTTTGTACATGCTGTCCCTAACCTTTCCAGCATCCCCCGGAAATGGGGGCCACTACCGGATGGATGCAGCTAAAAGGCTGCAGGGGCGTAATAGATTTCCCCCGATCATGCCCAAAATTAAGCGCACGGCCTGGCATTGCGAATCTTCTCGGAATCATTGCCGCACAGGCGCCGGGATGAAACCGCACCAGCCAGGATTACATCCCTGTTACACATTCCCGCTCCGTTGCACATTGGACATTTGATCTCACCTCTAATCACCTCCACATCCCTGGACTGGAAGGGGGCAGGCCGAAAAGCACGCCCCATTTCCAATTTTACGCTTTATTGCCAGCCGTGACCTTGGGCATGGCGCTGTAGTCAACGGCCGGTTTTGTATCATCGACCTCCGAAAGTTTAAGGTGCTTCGTCTCGGGGCTGACCCACATGCTCGCGAAAGTCATCAGGGCGCCAATTGTCAAAATGACTGCCGGCGAGAGCCACAGGTCGCCTTTTTCGATGGCTGCAATCGCGGGAATCTTGTGTGCCCACCAGACATAGACGCTGAACCAGGCTCCCAGAAGTGCGCCCGAAGAGTATCCGAAACCGACGCCCACCGCACGCCGCTTGGTCGGGAACCGTTCGGAGAGATACGATGGCACGATGCCCCAGCCCAGCTTAAGCATTGCGGCCATCGTTGCGCCTACGACTGCAAGCATTATGTTGCGGGCTAATGCGGCATTATAGAGCACGTAATATGATGGTACGCCGAAAATGATCAGGAAGATGCAATAGTACAGGGTCAGACTCCTGCGCCCGGTGTAATCGGAGATCCAACCGTAGAAGATATAGCCCAGGAAAGCCATAAAAAGAGCGAATCCGTAGATGAGGCTGTACGTCGTGGTGTCGAATCCTCTTCCTTCCAACGTGAGGATCTTGGGAAGAAATCCATAGACCGAATAATCGGTAAGAAAAAGACCGGTCATGAAGACGAAAACCTGCAAAAAATTCCAGAGTGCCGGGGGTTTGAACATGCTGAAGAATGGAGCTTTTTCAATAGCTCCCTTTTCCTTGATTCTTTCGAATTCGGGGGATTCCGACAGCGACTTTCGGATATAGATTGCAAGGATTACCGGCATTACCCCAGTCAAAAACGACAGGCGCCAACCATATCGAAGCATCGCGTCACTGCCCATGGTGTGTGAAATCAGGGCAAATACCAGGGAGCCAAAGACAAATCCCAACGGAAATCCGGCCTGAATGAAGCCGCCTACCAGGCCACGGCGCCCGACCGGAGCATGCTCGATGGCGAATGTGTGCCCCACGGCATATTCTCCGCCAAAAAAACAGCCCATTACAAATCTCACAATACAAAACATTACGTACGACCAGATCCCGGCCACCGCTTGCGAGGGAAGCAGGGCCGAGGCAACAGACATCAACCCGACCCCGCCTATGGTGATCACCAGCAGGGTCTTGCGGCCGGTCTTATCTGCAAAATGCCCAAAGAAAGCCGAACCGATCGGCCTTGCGGCCATCGTTATCGAGTAGGTGAACACGATCGTGATATACTGCCAGGCTGCGCTTCCGCCAGGGGGAGAAAACACCTTGACCAGGATGGGCGCCATGACGAGCACGAGCGCCATATCATAGGCATCGAGCATGAAGCCCAGAAACTGCGAAATCATCGCCATTCGGGTATCTCTGTTGAATTCCGGTTTCTCTGCTGACATGACCATCTGTCTCCTTTCAGATGTGGGTTTTGCTGTTTCTCTTGTTACCGTAAAAAACCAAGTAGTGTATTTATAGAAGTATCGGATAGTTATCCGTACATACCCAGGTATAGCCTGGATAGGAGCAAGAAGGGTGCCTAACAAATCCGGCGGAAGTTGTGATGCACAAAACCCGCTCCTGGCTTACGACAGAGTGAGGTCCGCCGTCATCGAAACACTTTCCCCTGCTGAAATCTGCCGGATAACAAGCGGCGAATTTCAGCCTGCTGCAAGCGGTCATCAAGACTATTTTAACCGTTGTATCGTGGAATTCAGCGCTGGGCGCCGATTCTGGGAGACTGGCGAATTTTGGATAGTCAGTGGTGGAAAACCGCCACTTTTCAAGACCGCGCCCGCGCTGATTTTGCCTAAGGTGATTGAATGGATACCGTACCATCCTGGATTGAGCCGGTTGGGTTGTGTCTATTGCCAGCGCCCCGGGATTTTCCCATTAGTATGACTTTTGCACCTCCCAGCAAACGAACTATATCCAAAGAAGAAATACTTTGACAAAACAGGAGCCCTGCCGACTACAATCATAAAGATTGTGTTGACCGGCAAGGAACAACGAAAACAACCACAGGAGAAAGAAATGAGAAAAAGCAGCAAGGTTTTAATGGCGGTATTTTTCGCAGCTCTCACGATGGTTTCCATGCGAACCTGGGCACAACAGTTTCCCGAAGAGTTGTATCAGGAGACCGAAGCCGCTTGCAAGGCTTCCGCTTCAACCAAAGCATCACCTAAGATGATCGTCGATAAGGTTAATGAGGCCTGCGCACTTCTGGGAAAAGAAGGGAAAGCGGCTTTTCCGAAGTTCCTGGGAAAAGGCAGCCCGTTCATATTTGCAGGCACCTACATTAGCATCCATGATATGGACGATCTTGTGCTCTTGCACCCCATTAAGGCCAAAATGAACGGACAGCATCTCATGGATTTAAAAGATCCAAATGGGAAGCTCGTTTATGTGTCCATGGACAAGGTTGCCAAAGACAAAGGGGCTGGATGGGTGGATTATATGTGGCCCAAACCGGGAGAAAAAACTGCGTCTCATAAGGTCACCTACGTGAAACTATGCAAGGTTGACGGCAAGGAAGTGGTCCTGGCCTGTGGCGCAAATGATATGTCGGAAGCGGAGATAAATGAACTGATCAAGTAACCGGTCAAGGCCTCCCGCCCCGTCTCGCGGGCGGGCTGTCGAAAATGAGCGGTCGGCCTCCGCGCTGCGCGCACGGTCGCCGCTCTTATCATGTCAGGCGCATTTTTCCCTGGCTAAGGTATTATATAAGTCTATCATACGAGGAAGCGTGGCAGTTATAAGACTCTTGTGCATCCTCCAATTTCCCGGTGTATGTCCGCACGGATCTGAGTACTGAGGTAAACCGCATCGGCTTTAAACCGAAGGATGACTTGATGTCGTTTTCAAGTTATTTAAGGGGTCTAAAGACGGTTCTCATGCTTTGGACGGATGTTTGATACAAACGGCCCCTTTGCGATAAATCGCCGCCTGATGGAAGAGCCGGCATTTTGAAGGTCACTCTCATGTTTCTGCGATTTTCCATCGCAAAGAAATTCGTTTTTGCATTTCTTCTGATTTCGGTAATACCTCTGGGGGTATTGGGTTTCTGGACCCTGGGCAGCATTCGTGAGATTGGGCAAAGGGCCATCACCAGCACAACGCACCAGTTGGAGAGCCGGGCCAGGGAGTCTCTGGAGCTTCGGGCAATCGAGCTGGCCAAGAGGGTCAGCCAATCGCTTCAGTCAGGCGAAGCCGATCTGCTGACCCTCAAAATGCTGCCGCGCAACCCACAGGTCTACCGCCGCTTTTCCCTCAATCATCGCAGAGACATCTGGACCCGTGAACTCGTGGATGGAAAGCTCCTTGAAGTCCACAAAGAAATACCGCTCTACAGTGAGATTTCCTTCATCGGTCCCGACGGAGTGGAACGGGTTCGGATAATGGGCGATGAGATCCAGGGCCCATCGAAGCTGCGGGATGTGAGCAAGCCTGAAAACACCACCTACAAGTCGGAGAGGTACTTTGGGGAAGCACTGAAGCTCAAATCAGGCGAAATCTGGGTGTCTCACGTGACCGGATGGTATACCCCTCAACGGCAACAGCCTAAGCAAAACGCCGCAGATGCTGCGGACGGATCGAGATACGATGGGGTGGTCCGGTTTGCGACGCCATGCATCGGAGAGGACGGCCGATTCGAGGGCATGGTGTTGCTTTCTCTCGATCATCGCCACCTGATGGAACTCACCCTCCATATACTCCCAACCGAAGAGCGATTCGCACTTTATCCGGATTATGCGAGCGGCAATTACGCCTTCATGTTCGATGACCAGGGCTGGATCATCTCCCATCCCAAGCGTTCCGACATCCGAGGGGTCCTGCCTGACGGGAGCGGTTTCGACGCGGGGGGCAAGGCGTACACACGGGACCTGCTCCTTGCCGGCCAAGTCCCTTTTAATCTCGATCGCGTGAGCTTCATCAATCCTAATTATCCGCTAATAGCCCGAGAGGTGCGGGCGGGACATTCCGGCGTTACGGAAACTTTCAACGTCGGAGGAACTCAGCGGATAATGGCCTACGCTCCCATATTTTACGGCAGGCCACCTTACGATCTGTACGGCATCTTCGGGGGGATAACCCTCGGGGTCGAAACGGCAAAATTCGAGGAACCGGCATTGCACACCGGCGCCAGGATCGACGAGATGGTGGATCAGACCAAACGGAACGGCTTCATAATTCTGGTGGGGGCCGCCCTGGTGGCCGTAATTCTAGCCGTCACGTTTTCCAGGACCTTGACTCGGCCAATCCTCTACCTTGCCGGAAAAGCGCGGGAGATTGCCGCAGGCCGCATTCCCCGCGACGTAGCGGTGAGAACGGGTGATGAACTGGAAGTGCTGGCCGCGAACTTCTCCGATATGGCCAGGGAAATCCATGAACATCGGGAAAACCTTGAACAGTCCCTGGCCGAACTCGCCCAGTCCAAAAGGGATGTGGAGCAGCATACCCGCCAGGTGGAGAAACAATTTCGCGTCCTGAACAATGTTTACTATCTGAGTCAGTATCTAAGCACAGTCTATGACGGCGATCAGGTGCTCGAGACGGTTCTCAAAACCAGCGTCGAAGGACTGGGATTCGACCGGGCCATTCTCTACCTCTACGATGAACGTTACCGGCGGCTGGTCTGTCATAAGACTTTCGGGTTTTCGCCTGAGGACAGGCTTAGGGCTATGGCGGCTTCCTACGATGTTGACCGGCATGACTGCATCCCCACGAAGGTGTTCAATTCGTCGGAGACGATTTTCGTAAAAGACATCCATTCGGAAGAACAAGCCACATCTCTTGATTTGAAAATCTCCGAGGTTGGGCAGACATACTTTTTCGTCTTTACGCCCATTAAGAGCCAGGGGCGCATCATTGGGGTCCTGGGGGCGGACACGAAGATCAATCGACACGAAATCAAGGATATCGATGTCGAGTCGCTGGAGATTCTTGCAAACGACGCCGCCCGCGCCCTGGAACGCTCGGAGCTATACGGCAGCCTGCTCTCGGAACGCAATTTCATCGAATCCATCGTGACCAATATAAGCAACGGGATCATCACGCTCGACGAGTCGAGAAAAATCACCTGGTTCAATCCCTACAGCGAAGCGGTCTTCAACATGAAACGTGATGACGCCCTCGGAAAGGACTACCGGGAAGTCTTTGCGGGGCTGCCTTCCTGGGTGGATGCGCTCGAACAGTATCTGGCGGCAAAGAATGGACCAAACTCCATCGAACACCGCTCCGTCTTTCACGACGGCAAGGAAAAAGTCCTGGAGGTCCATTTTTCGACAATCCGCCAGGAAAGGCAGGCTGAGAATGTTTGCCTGATAATCGTCAGTGACGTTACGGAACGAAAACTCATGGAGGAACACCTTCGACGATCGGATCGGCTCATCAGCCTAGGCGTGCTGGCTGCCGGGATTGCTCATGAGATACGCAATCCTCTGACCGGAATTTCCTTGCTGATGGATGATCTTCATGACCATCTGCATGCTCTGCCAAGGGAGCGGGAACTAATCCAAAAGTCACTCCAGGAAATCGACCGGCTCGAAAATCTGATTAACGGCCTGCTGGATTTTGCAGTCCCTTCAAAGCAGATCAAGCTCGAGTTACGCCCTCTGGCAGACGTGCTGCAAAACACGCTGTTCCTTGTGAAAAAACTGTGTAAGAACAATAATATTTCTCTGCTGGTCAATTCGCAGGACTGCCTTCCCATGGTCCGGCTGGACCCCGAAAAATTGCTGCAAGCGTTCTTGAATCTTTTGATGAACGCCATACAGGCCATGCCGCAGGGAGGGGACCTGCGGGTTGAAGTAAATAAGGTATCGGCTGGAGAGTCTCTTCTTTCCAGCCCAGCCGTCCGCATTTCCGTGCAGGACACCGGAAAGGGCATCTCCTCGGAGGATATTCCTTATGTCTTCGATCCTTTCTTTACCCGAAATACTTCGGGATGCGGTCTTGGCCTGGCCATCGTACACAGCATCGTTCGGGAACATGGGGGCCAAATCTCTGTGTCGAGCCAACTTGGCCAGGGGGCAACTTTTTGGGTTGATCTGCCGATAGCCCAAGCAGATGATACCATCTCGCCAAACGGCACCGGCGTCGCGGACAGCTCGTTTATCCTTGCGTGATTAAAGCATGGGCTGAGCAGCATTTGTCATGACGGAAAACGCATGAAAAAAATTTTGATTGTAGACGATGAAGCTTTCATTCGCGAGAACCTGGACCGGATCCTCAAAGAAGAGCACTACAGCACCACTATCGCACAGAATGGAAAGGCGGCACTGGCCTTCCTCAAAGAAGAGCCCTTCGATCTGGTGTTCCTGGACCTCAAGCTGCCGGACATCTCGGGTCTGGAAGTTCTCAAGACAGTCAAAGGATCTGATCCCGATCTGCTCGTGATCATAATGACAGGATACGCATCCGTCGAATCCGCTGTTGAAGCGTTGAAGATTGGGGCCTACGACTATATTAAGAAACCATTCAAAGCCGACGTTATAAAACTCATTGTAAAACTCGCACTTGAAACACAGCGCTTGAAGCGTGAAGTCCGCTCCCTCAAAAAGCAGCATGAAGGAACTTTAGGCAGCCAGCCATTTATTTCTGAAAGCCCTGCGTTGAAGGAAGTCCTGTCGCAGGTCCGCGAGGTTGCCCGGCACTCGGAAACAACGGTCCTGATCACTGGTGAAACAGGAACGGGAAAGGACCTTATAGCACGAACCATTCATAACCTGAGTCCACGGGCTAACAGGCCATTTATCGAAGTCAATTGCGCCACACTGCCGGAGAATCTTTTGGAAAGCGAGCTCTTCGGCTACGAGAGCGGCGCTTTTACCGGTGCAAAAGACAGGAAAATCGGGCTTTTCGAAGCGGCGAGCGCAGGGACTGTTTTCCTTGATGAAATGGGAGAAATGGAGCTCGGATTGCAGGCAAAACTGCTTCGAGTCCTGGAGGACAAAAAAATCCGCAGGCTGGGCGGAACTCAACTGCACGAGATCGATGTCCGGATAATTGTCGCAACAAACCAGGATTTGCGAGAAGCCATCAAGGCCAGGCGTTTTCGCGAAGACCTTTTCTACCGGCTGCACATTGTGCCTATACATCTGCCGCCCCTGCGAGAACGGCCTGAAGATATCATCGCCCTTTCGCAATACTTCCTTTCGGAGTACGCAAAGAAGTTCTCCCGAAACTTTAAGGGCTTGAGCAAGGATTCCCAGGCTCTTTTGCTCGCTTACCGATGGCCCGGAAACGTCCGCGAGTTGCGCCACGTAATTGAACGGATATGCATCATGCACGATGCACAGATGTTGCACCCCGAACATCTCCCCAAAGAACTTACTTTAGACTCCTCTGACTCTGCAGCTCCGGTCATCCCCTTCTATTTTCCGGTCCCACGGGAAGGGTTGAATCTCGATGAAATAGTTGACCGGTTTACGCTCCATCTGATCAAGAAGACAATGCACATGACGGACGGCAATATTTCACAGGCGGCAAAGCTGCTCGGGATACCAAGGGGAACTCTCAGATATAAGCTTGATAAGTATTTGATAGATAATGATCAGAAAAGTGAAAACCTTTGAGAGTGCCGCTGAGATAGAGAAACTGGAGACCTTAGCCGCTTCAGCCGCCCACCGTTACCAAAGTCCAAATTTGCAGAGAGCTCCAGGATGGAATTCTATAATTCAACTTGCATAGAGGTAAAGTTAAACCTCTATGCGGGCTGGGGTTGCAAGGCGTCGCTCACAGCCTTGGGATTGCGGGCGATAACGACAAGGTAGGCGCGTGCTGCCGCATCAGGCTCTTTGCGGTTTTGCTCCCAATCGCGCAGCGTGCCGAGAGGAATATGGAACCGCGCCGCAAACTCTTCCTGGCTAAGGCCAAGCGCACGGCGAATGACTTTCACCTGTGGCGTGCGCCTCATGAGTCTCACATTGTCAGGCGTAACGGGTTGCGCGTCGGCATCGCCCAAAGCGGCTTCATGACGTTGTGCTTCGGTCATAGCGTCGAAGCGTTCCCAATCGTGCCTAATAGGAGTTTTCTTCTTTGACGCCTTGAGCGGCGTAGTTCTCGGCGGCCTTGACGCCGTCCCATTCGAAAGGTTCATCATTCACTGAATATACTGCTTAGCCGTAGTTTCTGTCAAGGCATATATCGTCAAGGGCACAGCACAACAAACCGTCCAGTTTGCCAAGGAATTCCCCACTCACCAGTCACTTTTCTCTCACCAACCCCTTGGCTCGATAGGGCCGCCTGGCCCGAAGGCCGTTGCCGCTGCGCCGCCTTGCAGCGCGACGAATGGGGATCGGCGCCGGTCCTCGTAATACAAATTTATGTACAACACTCGGTAAGAAAATCCCATATCGATTGCGGGTACCCCTCAGCGATGTACCTCGCGGAGCGCGGAAGGCGCCCGCTACGCAGGATCTATCAATCGCTTTGGGCGTTCGCGGGGCACCTTCTTCATCGCCAAAGCCGCTTGATAGGCCACCCGTCGGGAAACGTTGAAGCGGCCCGCAATTGCCGATGCGGCTTCCTTTGATGAAAGGCCCCCGAGGAGCAGGGCCTTCAGCTCGTCTCTCCAGGCCGGGGACCCCTGAGTTGAGGAATTCAGGTTCAATCGCTCCGGACCAAAGTTACCCGCCTCTGGCCCCGGGTGCGATTGGGAATCCACATTCTGTCCGGCCCCTGCACCCTCCACTACCAGTGTCAACTCCCCCCTGACCTCGCCCGAGAAACGCGCGAGGGCTTCCGAAATCAAACCCCGAAAAACTTCCTCGTGTATCTTTGTAAGCTCCCGTGCTACCGCTACCCTTCTTTCACCCCAGGTCTCGAGCATATCTTTAAGGGTTTTTAGAAGCTTTTTGGGAGACTCGTAGAGTATCAGGGTCATTTCCACACGGGCGTTTCTTTGGAAAAAGCGCCGTCTGTCTGCACCTCTGGCAGGAGGAAAACCAAGGAACACAAAGGGTTGGGTTGGCAGCCCCGAAACGACCAGGGCCGATATGAGGGCGGTCGCGCCGGGAATGGCGACAGGTTGCATTCCACGCTCCAGCGCCGCTTCAATTAGATGCTTTCCGGGGTCGGACACACCAGGGGTCCCCGCATCGGTGACCAGCGCTACGCTCAGCCCGGAAGCAATTTTCTCGAGCAGTTCGCCTCCGCGCTGCCGCGCATTGTGCTCGTGATAGCTGATCAGGGGTTTATGTATGGAGTAATAGGACAGGAGTTTTCGTGTGTGGCGCGTGTCCTCCGCAGCGATCAGATTGACCGCCCGCAGGGTTTCGAGCGCTCTCAGGGTGATGTCGGCAAGATGTCCGATAGGCGTTGAGACAACGTAGAGCGTTCCTTCCTTTGCCTCATTTTCAGCGTCCGGGTTCGAAGGCATTGACTATCCAGTTTATTTCGGGTTTTTCGCCGTCCCACCTGACCGCGACAACGTCGAAGCGTGCATGTGAGTCCAGCAGTCCCCGCTGTTTTAAATACCACAGGGCCGCGCGCGTAAGGCGCCTGCGTTTATATATGGTAATGGATTCCTCAGGGCTGCAGATCCCGTCCGCCTGCCTGGCCCTTACCTCCACAAATACAATTGTCTTTCCGTCTTTTGCGACCAGATCTATTTCGCCCAGCGGACACCTGAAGTTTCGCTCGAGGATTTTAATTCCGCTGCTGGAGAGGTATGCAGCCGCAGCGCTCTCGCCTTCTTTCCCCTTATTATACCGGCTCCTCATCATCAATGCGGCGCTCCGTAACGGGCAAGACGCCCCTAAAAGTGATCCGGTGCAGCGAACATGGCCCATGCCTGCGAAGGGCCTCCCAATGGCGGGCAGTGGCATAGCCTTTGTGGGAATCAAATCCGTATTGAGGAAATGCTTCGTGCATCTCGCACATGAGGCGGTCGCGATGGACCTTGGCGATGATGGATGCGGCTGCAATGGAGACCGAAAGGCAATCTCCCTGCACAATTCCCTTCTGCTCCATCCGCAGAGGGAGTTCGTATGGACCGTCGATGAGGAGAAAATCCGGCTCTATCGCCAACTGGCCGACAGCGCTGGTCATTGCACGGAAGGTTGCCTGAAGGATATTTATACGATCTATTTCGACATTATCTACAACGCCGATCCCGATGGCCAGTGCGCGAGGCCGGATCTTATCGCAAAAATCTTCCCGCTGCTGGGCAGTGAGCCGCTTTGAATCGGTAACCCCGGGGAGACGAACGCTTTTTGGCAGGACCACGGCGGCGGCGACCACGGGGCCCGCCAGCGGCCCCCGGCCCGCTTCGTCGATCCCGCAAACAAAACGAAAGCCCCGCCGGTAGGCATCCCTTTCATGGAGACGCATATCAACCGCCAGGGCTTCGATCATTTGCCGCTGCATGAGGCGCCTTTCGCGAGTTTTGAGTTTTTAGTGTTGAGTTTTAAGTGTTGACTCAAAACCAACAACTAAAAACTAAGAACTGACCCTACGACTTGGCCGGCTCTCGCTTTTCGCGTATTCTGGCCGCCTTGCCCACCCGCTTGCGCAGATAGTAGAGCCTGGACCGGCGTATGCGGCCTCGACGCAGTATCTCTATTTTATCTATCTGAGGGGAATGAACGGGGAAAATACGCTCCACGCCAACCCCGTAGGACACCTTGCGGACCGTGAGAGTGGCGCCCATTTTGGCTCTATGGGTACGGATCACCACGCCTTCGAATACCTGGATGCGTTCTTTATCGCCTTCACGGATTTTCACGTGCACTTTCACCGTATCGCCGATCCTTAAGGCCGGGATATCGAAGCGCATGTGGTCTCTTTCGATCGTTTCGAGCAAGCTGATTCCCATTTTCATTCCTCCGCAAATAAATATAAAACAGGGCCCCCGAAAGGATCACCCCGTAAACTGAATCCAAATCCCCACATATTTCATAGCGTGCAGATTCATCCGGCATTTCCGGACGCACACCTGCTAGCCTCGTCCCAGCAGCCGGTCCATCAGGATCGAGGCAGCCGAGCGCACCGGAAGATGATTGTAGCCGTTGACGCCTGGAATCGGTTCGAGCACAGCATCCACAAGGTCGAAAATCTCCGGTGCGAGTCCCCATCCTGTCCCGAAGAGCAGCAGAAAGGGCCGCTTTTCCCTTTCAAGCAAATCCCGAGCCGCGCAATGGCTCAGGGCACCTCCTGCATTTTTTGCGGTGGTGGCCCACAGGACCGGTGTCTTACCGCTCTTTCGAACGATATCCTCAATGGCCGAAGAAAGGCTCTCAACAACCATTAAAAGCTTCATGGCCTCACGCCTCTCCGGCAGTATTTCGCCTCCCCTGCCCTCGATCCAGTGGGCCGCAAGGCGGTTTGCGAGCGCCCGCTGGTCCCTAAGAGGCGTAACTATATAACACGCCGGCACGCCGTAAGTGCGGCTCGACCGCGCCAGGTCGTGAAGATCGAGGTTCGTTATCGCCGAAGCAATAATGTCACCCATCCTGTTCAAGACGGGATAATGGAGAAGCGCTAAAAAAAGTTGCGCCATCATCGGTTCCACATAGCCCGTCCGGTTCCCAACAGGAGGCTGGCTCGCCGTTTCTTGCCCGCGGCGAATTTGCAAGCGGGCAGATTGCCTGCGGCGGCTCGCCGCACGCCGCCTATTGTTTTTCTTCAAGCTCCCGCCTGGCCGATTCGAGCAGGGCAGCATCCTCAGCAGTGAGACTCAGGCGGGCAAAAAGCTCAGGACGGCGCATCATGGTCCTCAAAAGCGCCTGCCCCCGCCGCCAGCGGCGGATGTTTTCATGACTGCCGCAGAGCAGGACTGCCGGAACGCTCATGCCCTCGAAATCCTGAGGGCGTGTATACTGGGGATGCTCCAAAACCGGTTCGCTGAACGAATCCGCCACAGCCGAACCCGCATTGCCGAGCACTCCGGGGAGCAACCGGGCAACGGCGTCCACCACGGCCATGGCCGCAAGCTCCCCTCCCGTCAAAACATAGTCGCCGATGGATATCTGATCATCCGTGAAATACTCGGCCACTCGCTCGTCAACCCCCTCGTACCTGCCGCAAATGAGAATGAGCCGCGAAAGCCGGCTCAGTTCTCGAGCAATCTCCTGGTTGAACAGCCGCCCCTGAGGGGTCAGCAAAACGCTCCTGGCAGGAGGGCCGGAATCCTTGATAGCTCGAAGCGCGCCCACTATTGGCTCGGGTTTCATAACCATGCCCTCTCCGCCTCCAAAGGGCCGGTCATCTGTCATTTGATGCCTGTTTGCGGCGAAATCACGTATGTTATGCACCCGGACCTCAATCAGTCCGCGGTCGCGGGCTTTTCCCACTATACTTTCTTCCAGGGGCGAAGAAAACATGGCCGGGAAAATGCTAAGGATTTCAAAGATCATTTATTGGAGGCCTTCGGGCAGATCTACTACGAGCTTCCCATTGAGCAGGTCCACTTCACCGATGACCTGCTCGATTGCAGGGATCAGCAATTCCTTGCCATCCTTTTCCACCACGTAGACGTCATGGCCTCCGGTTTCGAAAACCGCGCTCAACGTCCCCAGCGGCTGCCCCTCTTTTGTCTCTACCGAAAGCCCAATCAGTTGGAAATGATAGTATTCGCCCGAAGGCAACCCGGGCAGCCGGTCCTTATCAACAAAGAGATCCTTCCCCGATAACGCCTGCGCTTGGTCCATACCGTCAATTTCTTCGAACTGAACGATCAGGACCCGGTTTTGCGCACTGAGGCTTACAAGCGTCAGTTGCCGTTGCCCCCCGCCTTCGATTGAAAACAGCTTATCTCCAGCTTCCATTTCCCCCAGGGTCTCTCCGTAGGCAAGAACTTTAACCGCCCCCCGGACCCCATGAGTTCTTACTACCTTCCCAACGGCAACAACAGAGCACTTGTCCATCGGTGTTATTCGATTATCTCCAAAACGGCCCGCTTGCGAATTTTTGTTAACGCAGCGCTCAGGATCGTCCTCATGGCGCGGGCAGTCCGCCCCTGCTTGCCAATTACTTTCCCGAGGTCTTCTTTTGCTACACGAAGTTCGATAACAGAGGTCTGCTCACCCACTATCTCAGAAACCCGCACCTTCTCTGGGGTGTCAACTAACGCCCGCGCCATAAACTCGATCAGTTCCTTCAACATGGTTTCCTCCGGATGAATGCGCTACGCCAATAGTTGGGAATCTAGCTAAGCTTCGCGTGCTTTTCAATGAGGTTGCGAACCGTACCGGTAGGTTGTGCGCCCTGCCCCAGCCAATACCGGAGCCTTTCGCTGTCGATCTGGACCTGCGTTTCCATGGGAAGCGGATCGTAGGTCCCGATTCTCTCTATGAACCTGCCGTCGCGCGGCGCCTCAGAGGAGGCGACAACAATCTTGTAAAACGGCCTTTTTTTTCTTCCTCCACGTGCCAAACGAATTTTAACCGGCATTAACTCTAGACCTCCTGTTTGAGCAACCGCCCCTGGAGGGGGTCAGCCAGCGCCTGTGAGGGCGCTTTTGCCCAGTGAAATTGTTCTCTCTAATCGGTGCAGAGCCAAGACGCAAGTCTGCTCCTTATTTTACACGGCAAAATAATAAACATAGCTCATGATGCATAGATTAGAAAGGGAAAAATGACCCTTTTCGCCTTAACTTTGCCTTCTTTTTCTTACCCCCCCCAACGGCCCCCATCATCTGGCGCATCATCCGGCGCGACTCCTCATAGCCTTTCAGAAGCCGGTTTACGTCCTGAACGCTCGTCCCGCTACCATCCGCAATCCTTCGCCTGCGGCTCGCGTTCAGCAAATCTACACGCCCGCGCTCCTCCCTGGTCATTGACCTGATGATGGCCTCCATGCGCACAAACTCCTTCTGATCGACCTGTACCTTTTTCAGATCCTTTAGCATCCCCATACCTGGAAGCATGCCGAGTATCTGTTCGACGGAACCCAGTTTTTTAACCTGCTGAAGCTGGGAGAGGAAATCATCGAGGGTAAATGTGTCCTGCCTGAATTTGCGCGCGATCTCCTGGGCCTGTTCATCGTTAAAAGCCTCCTGGGCCTTTTCGATCATCGTCAGAACATCGCCCATCCCCAAGATTCTTGAGCTCATCCTGTCAGGGTGAAAAACCTCCAGGGCATCGAGCTTTTCACCAACACCGATCAACTTTATCGGACACTGGGTAACAGATCGGATCGAAAGGGCGGCACCACCTCGAGCGTCGCCGTCAAGCTTTGTGAGAATGACCCCGGTGAGGCCGAGCTTTTCATTGAACGAGCCGGCAATCTGTACCGCGTCCTGGCCCGTCATTGCGTCGGCAACCAGCAAAATCTCCGACGGCTCCAGGATGCCTTTGAGCCGCGAGAGTTCCTCCATGAGTTCTGCGTCTATATGCAGCCGCCCCGCCGTATCCACCAGAACAGTGTCACAATTCTCCTGAATGGCGTAGTTTAAAGCTTCTTTTGCAATTTGCTCCGGGGTCTGCCGGGACGTAGAAGAATAGACCGGAAGCTTCAACTGGCCGGCGAGCGTAATCAATTGCTCTATCGCAGCGGGCCTGTAGACGTCGGCCGGAACAAGGCAGGGCCTTCTGCCCTCACTGGAAAGCTTCCGGGCGAGCTTTGCCGCAGTCGTCGTCTTGCCAGAACCCTGCAAGCCCACGAGCATCACGGAAACCGGCGGCCGTCCGGAGAGCTTGAGGGGCTCAGCGCTGCCGCCCATTAGCGCGCAAAGCTCTTCATTCACTATCTTTATGACCTGCTGGCCGGGAGTAAGGCTCTGCATCACCTCCTGCCCCACGGCCCTTTGAGCAATCCCCGCGACGAAATCCCTGGCCACCTTATAATGGACGTCAGCCTCGAGCATCGCCATCCTAACCTCTCGAAGCGCCTCCTTTATATTGGCCTCGGTTAGCTTTCCCTGGCCCCGCAGGTTCTTGAATATCTTTTGAAATTTATCCGAAAGATTATCGAACATTTTCCCGCCTGTCTCATCGGGTGTTTCAGTATGGAAACCAACCGAACGCTAAGAACCAGGTTATCTTCTAACGCATATGGGCACAATCTTCAAGTGACGTTCGAATTGAAGGGATCCGTCAGGCATTCGAAGAAATTTCTTTCAAATACCCCTACAAAGCCGGCGCAGGCGAGGAGCGGCAAAACGATATTTTCTTTGACATCGTTCTGCTGACCGGACATGACGCTGCCAGTTTCAATAGCTCCCGGCTCTGTTGTACAGTTAAATCCCCCTGCAGCTCAACTGCATACTCGAAAATAGTCTGCTCGGGATCGTCCCTGTTGAGCAATACGCTTACCTTTGCCTCACGCAGAGGGATTTTGTGTTTATCCGCCGCCATTCGCAGACTTATATTGAGACAACAGGCGAAAGCCGCCTCAAGCAGATCGTGAGGACGAAACCCTGAGCCTCCCCCTCCTTTATCGAAGGTCGTGTCGCATGCAGCCTCACTTTTTCCATCAGTAAAGATCGTGGCGTACGGCTCTTTCCCACTGGTGCTGACAATCATTTGTTCTTTCTCCCTCGCATGATAGGCTTATATGGGTCTTCCGGCAAATGAGTACCGGAGATCCGGATTTCTGCACCGAAGGGGCTGCATAAATTAGTCCAGGGTTAGTGTCACTCCCCGCTCCCCGCCTCAGTCCTGTTCCTCGCGCCACGCGGGTGGGCCGGCGTGGGTTACCAGGATTACTCCAGCACGATTTCCGTGAAAACCTGCGGGTCCGATATCTGCTCCATTTGGGGCTTTCCCGCCCAGACCATTGCAAACTCACGAAAATAGCTCACAAGCGCGATGTTTGCCCTGAGGCGCATCCCCGGCTTCAGCTCATCGACTCCGAACCATTTTGCGGGGAAAAATGCTTCGACGGCCATGTGAGGCAAAGATTTTTCTATCCTTTGCACGTGCCCCTCCGGGGACAGCTCTTGATCGGGAAGACCCTTTTGCAGGCGGAAAACCACGGGCTTTATCTCAAACCCGTCAGGATAGGAAGAATTGTTCTCAGGGATGAGATAGACGGCCAGGTGGCGCGGTTTGCCATCTGCCTCGACTGTAAAATGAAGCTGGAATGCCTCGGACCGGGGAAAGCCGGCCTTGTATTCCAGGAAATTCGGGTCAACGTAGGTGTCCGAAAGGCTGAAAAGGTAAAAACCCTCCGGTCTCCATGTAAGGTGCACGTCTCCAAAGGGGACATAAGGGGCCGGGGCGATAAAGCCGCGAAGCAGAGTTTTGCCCTTTTCCCACTCGACCAGCGACTGGTCGCGAACGTCAATTCGGTAATCCGCCCGGACTATCCTGACAGGCTGATTCCCGGAGCTCGTTTGCGGACTCTTCCCCCCCTGTGCGTCATTGGCGGCCCCTTTTTTCGACTGCCCTGCGCTCCCTGCGTGCACCAACTCCAGTACAGGATTGAGGTTCTTGAAATTCAGCGTCAACGCGTGGTATGGCCTGTTCGATATGTTGACAAGGCCCATGTTATAGTCTTCACCGTCTTCGCGTCCCCCGAACGGCTCGTCGCAGTACTGAAACCAGTGCGCGCCGACCACGTTGGGGAACCTTGCGAAGCTGAGCAGGGCGACGCCTGCTCCCCACGTTCTCTCCGCTTGAGTATGGACCGTCATGAGATGACCGGGTTTTGCATGGACATTTCTGGCCGTCTCGTTGCGGTTGCCGCTCCCGTTTTCGACCGCTGCGAAGAAGAACTCGCTTACCAGCACAGGTTTGTGGCTGAGTTTGCCTAACCCCTCGAAGAAGTACGGAGCAACCCAGCCGTCGGCGACATCAACGTTGTAGTTGGTCGAAATCACGTCAACATTGTCGCCCATCGCAAGGATCACGTCCTGGTGATAATAAAGCGGAAGCCTGTCGCCAAGCACCAGCGCACCAGGGTGTGCCGTATGAATGGCTTTGTACATAAGTTCGTAATAGCGCTTAGCGCAGGCGCTCATGAATCTGTCCACCAATCGGATGCCGTTGCCGCCCGGCCTCAGTTTCAGACTCGCTCCCGCCTTCTTCAAATCCTCAAAATCCCTGGTATCTCCCTGAGGCGACCAATCGGTGAGAAAAGCCTTCCAGTTCCCCTTATAGTTATCGTAAATCATTTCCCACAGGAACTGCTTGGTGTGGTTTTCCCATGGCGCCTTCAAAAACCAGATGAAAAGAGCTGAATTCCACCAGCCGATTTCATTGTCGCTGAAGTATCCAATTAGTTGAGGCAGGTTCCTATAGGCGGCCGTAAGCTCTCTGGCCTTTTCCAGGGTCTTCTGCTCCATTTGCGGATCGAAGGGATCGAACCAGTGGAAGCGTGAATGCCGGCCGAGTTCCAAATCAACCATGAGCGGGAACCCCAGATCGGGCGAGCCGTCGGACCATCCCCCCAAAGTATTGAATCCCCAATCTCTAAGCTGCCTTGAGATCTGTTCGCGCCATTGCCCGATGGAAGTGTAGAAATTCGACCAGCAGTACGCTTGCCCGCACCTGCTCTTTTCACTCTCCTTGCCGGAAGCAACGAAATTGACCCCCTTTGAATAGAAGGGTTTCCCATCCGGATCGATCAGCCACTGGACACCGTCGATATCAGCCGTGCTCCATTTTTTGCCCTCGAAGTCCCCTTTTGCTGAGAGGTGGGCCGGGGGGATTCGCATTTCGGAGTCCTGGGCGAAAACCAACTGACAGAGCGATATTAGAACCAGCAGCACAATAATATGTCTAATCATGGACGCAAAATAAACCTCTTAAAGATTAACAGGCAACGATCGATTTCCCGGAGGGATACGGCATATCCCAAATTTGGCGGCCTCGGCGGATGCATGAGCGCCGGCCGGTATTCGATGATTTTATTGATCGTCCTCAGCCTTCGGGGGAGATTCATCGGCCTCCGCGAGGTGCTTGTAATAGGCGGCGTACTCCAGGGGGACTGTAATGACCTGCGTTAAATCAAGGCTTCCGTACAGCTCGGAAGGCAGCAGATAGTTTCGAAAAAACCATTGCAGCATCTGGAGCTGACTGACATGCGAAATTAAAGCTCGCCGCTTGCCTTCAACCTCCTCCGGACTAAGAGGCAAGGTCATATACTTCGTAGCGGCCAGAGTTTCCCACGAAACCTTGCCGCGTCCGCCAATCCCTGTGACGGAAATCTGCTTGGACCAGTCACTGTCGACTGGGTAACCAGGGTAATGAACCACATAGGTCAGCACTCTGGCCGGAAATGTACCTTCATCGGAGTAAATGGTTCGCAGCGCGTCCAGGACGAAGACCCCGGCCGCTGCATGATCCGGATGCCAGTCACGCGGATCTGGAAGCACAACCCAGTCGGGCGAAAATTCCTTGATCACACGCTCGATCTCATCCTTTAGACTCACGCCCGAGTACTTCACCCATCGGTTCATACCTTTTCTGTGAGGCCGGTCGAACAGGGTGTGAGGAGATATAAACGGTTTGAGGTTAGACCAGTAGGATTCCCACAGGCCCTCTATGCCGTCATCGGGGAAACCCAGAAAAATGGCATCCTCAGGCTGGAAACCGAGTTCGCATAAAGCGTGGACCGCTTCTTCCTGCCTTTTTTTCCCGTATTCGATGAAATCTTTGCCGGAAATGCGCGCATTCTTCACCCTGAGGCGAATCGCGTAAGTGTAGCCATCCCCGTTTGTTACAAAGACTACCTGGACTTTACCCTCATTTTCGAGCACTCGTTGAATCAGTCCCGAGGCCGCGATCGATTCATCGTCCGGATGGGGTGAGAAAACCATAACCCGGACGCCGGGAGGGACTGAAAGTTGGCCATGAGGTATATAAGAAAAGGGATCAAATTTGGAGAAAGCCGCCGGGACCCGATGTTGTTTTTGTTCAAGCAGGTCCTTGATCGAGTTTTCAGCCACCGGAGACAAAACCGACAGATCTTGCAGGTACTGCTCGACGGTCATTTGCTCCGCTGCACATATAACCGTGCCGCCGAATATAATTGCAAAAACGGCATATAATAATGCGCTCGCACGCTTCATAAAAACACCTCTGGCTGGACCGCGCCGCTGCGAACGGTCGCCGGGACGCACAAAAAGCGGCGTCGGAAGGGATGGACCGGCCACTTTGGCGTCACTTACGATCTTAACTATTTGATTTTTCCCAATGCCTTATAATTAATAACCAGAATGACATCACATATCCATGGCAAAAACAGTACCCTCAAAAGCCGGTCCCTGCACTGAGATTGTCTATTCAATTGCCCTTCCCTGCTCGTCCAGGCCGAATTGAGACTGGTAAAGCGCGGCGAAAGGGCCTTGTGCCCTGATGAGACCGTTGAAAGGACCCTCCTCGATAATCTCGCCTTTGCCAAGCACGATGATCCGGTCTGCCTTGCGGACTGTCGATAGCCTGTGGGCAATGATGAAGGTTGTGCGGCACGAGGTCAGTTGTTCCAATCCCTCCATGATAAGAAATTCCGTCTCGGCGTCAACCGAAGAAGTCGGCTCATCGAGAATCAGAATCGGCGAGTTTCTCAAAATAGCTCGAGCAATCGTTATGCGTTGCCGCTCTCCCTCTGAAAGTGTTGCGCCCTGCTCGCCCACTATGGTTTCATATTTATCCGGGAGCCTCTCTATCGATTCGTGTATCCGGGCAAGTTTGGCGGCGGAGATCACCTCTTCAAGCCTGGCTTCGGGCCTGCCGTAAGCTATGTTGTCCAGCACCGAAACCGGAAAGACCAGGGGAGGCTGAAGCACCATGGAAACCTGGCGCCGAAGCGACTTCAACTGGTAGTCGCGCAGGTCGATACCGTCTAGCAGGACCCTTCCTGAGCGAGGATCGTAGAACCGTGGAATCAGGCTCACCAGTGTCGATTTTCCGACACCAGTCGGACCCACAAAGGCGATTTTCTCCCCTGGTTTGACTATCAGATTGATATTTTTCAGCACCGGCTGCTCGGATGCGTAATGGAAGGAGACGTTTTCCAAGACCACTTCTCCCTTGGTTCCCGATTTTGGAAACGCCCGGGTCCCTTCCTTGAGGTCTTTTTCGACTTCGAGTATCTCGAAAACACGCTCCACACCGACTTTGGCGCCCTGAATCAGCCCCCAGGTCTGACAGATCGTGTTCAGAGGACCATATAGTGAGGCCAGATAGGCCGTGAAGATTATTATCTCCCCCACGGTTATCTGCCCGCTCATGACATGTCTGGCGCCCACAAAGACGACAAGCGCGGTCCCTACGGCCATCACCACATTGACAATGCCCGAATAAAATGTCTGAAGAGTGTACAGCTTAAGGCTTGCTCCGAGGCTCTGGTTGCTCGCGCTCATAAACTTGCGGTGCTCTTCCTCTTCTTTGGTAAAAGCCTGGATGATCCGTATTGCCGACATGGCCCGCTGCACAACCGAATAGACCTCGCTTTCCTGCTGGCGTGCAAACATGGCGGCCGTTGTTATCCTGCGGCTCATCAGAGTGATGGATACCAACAGTATGGGGCAAACCGCCAGTGAAAGAACCGTAAGCTGCCAGTCGATCTTCATCATCACGAAGAACATACCGGCCAGCAGAACCAGGGAGCTGAGGATCGGGAAGACCCCGTTCATTGTGAGGCTCTGGATGGCATATGTGTCGGCGGTAACCCGGTACAGGAGATCTCCCACTTTGCGGCGGTTGTGAAAGGCAAGTGAAAGCCGCTGGAGGTGGGCATAGAGGTCCCCGCGCATGTCATTTACCATCTTCTGGCCTATCTTGATGGTTGTGTAGTTGTTCAACAGAGTGATGCCGCCAAGAACTATATAGATGATAACCAGGCCGATCACCGCCGCAATCAGAAGACTTGCGGGGCTGAAGACGTTTTGCAATCCCCACGGAGCGGGTTTGCCGCTCAGGACGTTGTCAATTATAACTTTTAGCGGCCAGGGCTTGAGCAGTTCGCAGCCACTTATGATAAAAACCTGAGCCAGCGCAATCAGAAACGGAAACTTATAAGGCCACAAATACTTGAGAGCTTTTTTTAACATGGGAAAAACTTCTCTCCGGCAAAACTTGTGAGTCCATTAGAAGATTTGAGCCCGCAAACAAAACATCCCGGCGCCGACCTGCTGATTTCAACGGGTATTTAATCCGGCTTTTATAAAAGGGAAAGCAAAAACTCTCATCCGTGCCTCTATCTGCCCGATATTGACACTAATGCTCATTGGAGATAGAGTTTTTTTGACCCTTATCGGAGATTGGGAAAATGCAGACTCAAAAAGCTGACGCCGTTGAACTCGTTGAACTGCTCCTCACCGCCGAGATCTACAACCGTGTCCACAAACTCATGGAAGCCGATCTGCCGCCTGATATCAGGAACAACTATTTCGACTCGCGGATTGAAGCCGTGCGCAGGCCCATTTTGGTGAGCAGCGAGGATGCCGAAAAGATATGCGGCGCAAATAATGTTGAACCGATATTAGCTGATCTGCCTTTCGTGGAAATCGACGGCGCCGGCCGCCTGATTCGGCTGGCCGAGTTCGATGCCGCCGCAGCCTGGTTCGCCTCTCAGGACGTCTCCGAAGCGATACTCGAAAATCCCGTGCTTGCCCATTACTACCAGAAATTCGACCCCGATGTAAGTTACCCTCAGGCAAGGGTGGTCAATCAGTCAATTCTGGCCCGCTCCGGCAAGCTCCACGCCAGAGTGGAGAAGCTCTACGGGGAGGAATCCGAAGAATTACTAAAGCTGGTGACCATAAAGCTTCCTGAAGACGTAAGAAACAGCCTGGACGATCTCGTGCTGAGCAAAGAGCAGTTGGACGAGATCGCAAAGGCCGGCAAGGCCCTCGAGCACAGGGACTACCTCAAGTCCATCGGCCTTTTTGAAATCGGCAAAATCCTCTTTGTCGGACCGCCCGGCACCGGAAAAACCTCCTCTGCCCGCGCGCTTTCCCGGTGGTTCGCCCTGCCGCTCCTCGAAGTGAAGCTCTCCATGATCGTCAGCGCCTATCTCGGGGAAACCTCCAAGAATATAGATAACGTCTTTATGCTCGCCAAGAAACTCAACCCCTGCATCCTTTTCATCGATGAATTCGACTTCGTGGCCAAATCCAGGGCCGCAGACGATCACGGGGCCATAAAACGGGCTGTCAACACACTTTTAAAGGCTGTTGACGATATCAGCCTTGTTGAGGACGGGGTACTGCTGATCGCTGCGACCAACTATCCGCAACTCCTCGATCATGCCGCCTGGAGACGATTTGACAATGTGATGAACTTTGTCGTCCCGGACGAAGAGATGAGGCGCAGGATTTTCGAAAAGATCCTGGAAAAGGTCGACGCCACGCTCGACCTCGCCGAGCTTGCAAGACTCACCCACCGATATACCGGCTCAGACCTTCGCATCGTTGTCCGCGAGGCCGTCTTGAACGCTCTTCTTCAGGACAGAACCAAAATTACGCAGGCGGACCTCATCCTGGCTATCGAACAATTCCGGCGAAGAAACTCAGACTACCGCCAGGGCGCAGGGGCTGATTCTTTCAAGCCGAATCCGACAATATATGATCGCCAATAAATATTAGCAGCGCTGATATATGTTAGTGATAGAAATGTAATATTTTATATTTCTGACAAGCTACGCAGGCTCAGGACGGATTCTTACAAGCCGAATCCGACAATATATAATCGCGAATAATTGTTATCGTCTGATATATGTTGATGATAGATATGATCGTACATCCAATTGCCGTCTGTTCCCTACCATTTTGGTATGATTAGACAGGATCAAAGAAATACAATATTTTGCATTTGTAATAAGCGACGCGCATGTCTCAATAGTCCGTACACACCATCCTTCACCAGGCACAAATTAACGGATAACAAAATTATTGCATTCCACACTAACATAATCTAAAAGGTTTAACATGCGTGGCACAGGTTTGTCGGAATTATAATGTATTGTCTTTCGTTAATGGCTTTCAGGAGGAGCTAATGAGTCAAGGAAAAGGTCTGTTGGAGCGATTAGAGCGGAAGGGTATCTCACGAAGAGATTTCATGAAGTACTGCACCACCCTTACCGCAACGATGGGACTGTCCTCAGCTTACGTATCAAAAGTAGCTGCTGCATTGGCGAGCGCTCCCCGCCCGCCCGTTATCTGGATGGCACTGGCCGAATGCACCGGTTGCGCTGAAAGCACTCTGCGAACCATGTATCCATGGATCGACGAGTTAGTGCTCGACATTATCTCACTCGACTATCATGAAACGATTATGGCCCCTTCGGGAGAGGCGGCGGAAAAATCGTTGCATGACTCGGTTGCGAAAAATGCCGGGAAATTCATCCTGGTCGTGGACGGGGCGGTTCCGACCGGCGATAACGGCAACTTCGGAACAATGTCCGGCAAAACTATGCTGGAGACAATAAAGGAGATCGCCCCCAAGGCGATGGCGACCATCTGTATAGGCACCTGCGCTTCGTACGGCGGACTTCCCGCAGCCGCTCCCAATCCGACGGAAGCGAAAAGCGTGGGCGAAGTTACCGGCATCAAGACCGTTAATATCCCCGGTTGTCCGCCAAACCCGATAAACTTTGTTGGAACGGTGGTAAATTTCCTGCTGTTTGGCAAGCTGCCCTCGCTCGACGACAAGGGACGGCCACTTTTTGCTTACGGACAGCTCGTTCATGACCAGTGTCCGAGACGGGCTCATTTCGATTCAGGCGAATTCGTGACCAACTTCAACTCGGCTGAAGCCAGACAAGGTTTTTGCCTCTACCAGATGGGGTGCAAGGGCCCCGAAACCTACAACAACTGCCCCATAGTCAAGTTTAATGATGGGACGAGTTGGCCCGTTCAGGCCGGACATCCCTGCATCGGCTGCAGCGAACCCAATTTCTGGGATAAATTCACTCCCTTCTTTAAATCAGCCTGATTGATCGGGACATTTTGACGACAAGAAAACAACGATTCGCTTCTTAAATAAGGAGAAACGATTATGGCAAGAGTGGTAATAGACCCGATCACCAGGATTGAGGGTCACCTCAAAATAGAAGTGGAAGTGCAAAATGGCAAGGTGACAAACGCATGGAGCAGTTCGACCCTTTTTCGCGGAATCGAGATAATGCTCCAGGGCAGGGACCCCATGGACGCATATCTTTTTACGCAGCGCGCCTGCGGCGTTTGCACCTATGTTCACGGCCTGGCCTCTATCCGTGCGGTTGATGACGCTCTTGGGGCAAAAGTACCCGATAACGGGCGGTTGATCCGCACCCTGCTCCACGGCGCCCAGTACTTGCACGACCACACGGTGCATTTCTATCACCTGCATGCGCTCGACTGGGTAGACATTGTGAACGCCCTGAAAGCCGATCCGAAGAAGACAGCGGACCTAGTGGCAAAGGTTTCCCCCACCAGCCCCGGCAGCGGGGTAAACGATTTCAAGGCCGTGCAGGACCGTGTTAAGAAATTTGTTGACAGCGGTCAGCTCGGGCCTTTCGCCAATGGCTACTGGGGCCACCCGGCATACAAGCTGCCGCCCGAAGCCAACCTGATGGCGGTTGCACACTATCTGGCGGCTTTGAAGCAACAAGCCCGAACGGCCAGGCTGATGGCCATATTCGGCGGCAAGAACCCGCATATCCAAAGCATGGCAGTGGGCGGCGTAACTTGCGCCACCGACCTCACTCCTGACAGGATCGCCGAGTTCAAGTACCTGTGGAAGGAAACAATGGATTTCGTCAACCATGTCTATATCCCCGACGTCCTTGCGGTTGCCTCCTTCTACAAGGATTGGGGAAAGATCGGCGGGACAAAGAACTTTTTGTCCTACGGCGATTTCCCAATGGGACCCAAGGAACCCGACAGCTTCCTGATGCCGCGTGGAGCGATTTTCAACCGCAATTTGGCCAAGGTCGAGCCGGTGGATGTCAGCCTGATCACCGAACAGATCAAGCATAGCTGGTACGAAGGCAATCCCAAGGGACTAAACCCGGCCAAGGGCGAGACCAAGCCCAAGTTCGACAAGTATGATACCGCCGCCCGGTATAGCTGGATGAAGGCGCCGCGCTACAAGAACGAGCCGATGGAAGTAGGGCCGCTCGCGCGCGTTCTGGTTGCTTACGCCAAGGGCGTTCCTCCCGTGAAGGAAAACGTTGACGCGGTGCTCAAGACACTTGCCATACCCCCTGAGGCGCTTTTTTCCACTTTGGGCAGAACTGCGGCCAGGGCGGTTGAGACCAAGGTCGTCGGCGAGGCGATGGGGACTCTGCTCGGCCAGTTGGTGGAAAACCTTAAGAAAGGCGACCTGAACATCTGCGACGAGAGGACATGGGACCAGATGCCCGCCGAAGGCATGGGCGCGGGTCTAAACGATGTACCCCGTGGCGCTCTCGGGCACTGGATCGACGTCAAAGAAAAGAAAATCGCTAATTACCAGATGGTGGTGCCGTCCACCTGGAATATCGGCCCTCGTGACGCGGACGATAAGAGAGGTCCTCTGGAAGAGGCGCTCATGAATACCCCGGTTGTCGATCCCAAAAAACCTGTGGAGATCCTTCGCACCATCCACTCTTTCGACCCCTGCATCGCCTGCGGCGTGCATGTGATCGATACCGACAGCAACGAAGTTTATAAATTTGAAGTTGTCTAAGGCTGGTTTTTCGGATACGTATAGGGAGGCCGGCCGCGCGCTGTGCGCGGCCGCTCTCCCTTTTTTGTTCCCGCACGGTTTCACGCAGGCGTTTATAAATGTTTGATAAACACATACTGGTGCTAGGGGTTGGAAACATCCTGCTGGGCGACGAAGGCGCGGGGGTTCGGCTAATCCAGAAACTCGAAGAGGAATACGTCTTTTCGGAAAACGTGGAACTCTACGACGGAGGCACCCTGGGGCTCAAGCTCCTCGAACCCATCTGCCGGTCCGACTTTGCGATAGTTGTGGATATAGTCCGCGGCGGCGCCGCCCCGGGAACCATATACCGCATCGCCGAAAAGGATTTGTCCGCGAAAATCCCTTACAAGAGTTCGCTCCACGAACTAAATATCGTGGAGACCCTTATTTATGCCGAAGAGCTTGGGAACAAGCCCGAGACGGTTGTGATCGGAATCGAGCCTGGAGACTGGACATCATGGAGCACTGAACTTACAGGACCCGTTAAAAACCGGATGGAGGATTTCGTCGCGGTGGTCCTGGGGGAGATTGAAAAAGCGGGAGGCTCCTGGAAAAAAGCTGAACAACCTGTTAAGATCAAACGAGTGGTGTGAGAAACGCCTGAAAATTGCTTATGATTTCATCATTCCGGCGTCTATAGGGTTTTCGCCCTGCTGTGGGAATTCTAATCCTTGTTCATCATCCTGCTAGAGAAAGGGAAATGCAAATGTGCCTGGCCATTCCGGGTGAAATCGAAAAGATAGTCGATGGAGTTGCAACCGTGCGGATTGCTGGGTCGCTCAGAAAGGCGTCCCTTCTGCTTCTGCCCGAAGAACCCAAACTGGGAGATTATGTCATAGTCCATGCGGGATTTGCGCTTCACGTGGTTGACCCCGCCGAAGCCGTTGAATCACTTCGTCTCATTCGCGAACTGGCTTCCTTCGCGGACTCAGACGAAGGACCCGTATGAAAAAAATAATCATTTCCGTACTCGGCCACGACAGGCCCGGCATTATAGCCGCAGTCTCACAAGTGCTTTTCCGCAATGGGTGCAATATAGAAGACGTTAGCCAGAGCATACTCCAGACAGAGTTCGCCGGGGTATTCATCGCCTCTTATCCGGAGGCGCTCAACACAGACGAACTCAGAGGCCGCCTGCGTGAGGCGCTCGATCCCATGAGGCTTTCGGTACTGCTTTGCGAAGTGGACCACGCAGGGGTTTGGGAGACCCCGCCAAGCGAGCCTTTCGTCATAACTACAATGGGACCCGATCGCCCCGGCCTCGTCGCGGGCATAACGGAACTGCTGGCGCGCTTTGGCGTTAATATTTCAAATCTAAAAGCGGTTTTCAGGGGTGGAGACAATCCTCACCAAAACACGATGATATATGAAGTGGACATTCCACTCGAGGTGGACCAGAACCTTTTCCGCGAAGCGCTCTATGAACGCGGCAGGCAACTGGGCCTGGATGTAAGTCATCAGCACAGGGAAATTTTCGAAGCCATCCATAGGGTCTGACCGGCGGGCAATCCCATGCTTACTCAAATAGAAGTGCTTTCCACTCTCGAGATGCTCAAGAATGAGCATCTCGACGTCCGGACCGTTACTCTGGGCATAAGCCTGTTCGATTGCGCGAGCGATGAGCCGGCCAGATTCATCGACAGGATGACCTCCAAAATAGCCGCCCTTGCCCGCAACCTGGTGAAGGTTTGCGACGAGGTGGCGGTTCGCTATGGTATCCCGATCGTGAACAAGCGGATTGCGGTAAGTCCCATTGCGGTCGCCGCGTGTTCATGCGCACCCGATCGGATGGTCGAGGTCGCCACGGCGATGGACCGCGCCGCAAAGGCGGTCGGAGTGGATTTCATCGGCGGGTTCAGCGCCCTTGTCCAAAAAGGTTTCACCAGGGGGGACCACGCCCTTATCGAGGCCATCCCGGAGGCGCTTTCGGCAACCGAGCGTGTCTGCTCCTCGGTAAATGTGGCATCCACCCGTGCGGGCATCAATATGGATGCGGTCTACCTCATGGGAAAAACGATAAAGAAGGCTGCCGAGCTTACCCGGGAGCGCGACGGAATCGGGTGCGCAAAGTTGTGCGTGTTTGCAAACATCCCCGAAGACGTTCCTTTTATGGCCGGCGCATTTCTCGGAGTGGGCGAGCCGGACTCGGTCATAAACGTCGGCGTGAGCGGTCCGGGCGTGGTCAAAAAAGCCTTGGACCGGGCGCGTCAGGCAAATCCCCGGCTTGACCTGGGACAAATATCGGAAATCATTAAACATACTGCCTTCAAGGTGACAAAAGTCGGTGAACTGATCGGCAGGCGTGTGGCTGATGCTCTTGGGGTCCCATTCGGAGTGGTTGACCTCTCACTTGCTCCGACCCCCAACGTCGGAGACAGTGTTGGGGAGATTTTTCAGAGCCTGGGGCTTTCCAGCATCGGCGTTCCGGGCACAACCGCCGCCCTGGCGCTCATAAACGACGCAGTAAAAAAGGGAGGTGCGTTTGCAAGCTCTTACGTGGGCGGTTTGAGCGGCGCCTTTATTCCGGTGAGCGAAGACCTCAATATTGCGGAATCGGCCCGGCGGGGATTCCTTTCCATCGAAAAGCTCGAAGCGATGACAAGCGTATGCTCGGTCGGACTGGACATGATCGCCCTGGCGGGAGATACTTCAGCCGAAACCCTTGCCGCGATAATAGCCGATGAGATGGCGATAGGGGTGATAAATAAAAAAACCACGGCCGCAAGGCTTATTCCGGTTCCGGGTAAAAAAGTGGGAGACAAAGCCTATTTCGGCGGCCTGCTCGGTGAGGCGCCAATTATACCGGTACCTGGAGCGGACAGTTCAGCGGAATTCATTTCCCTTGGGGGCCGCATCCCCGCCCCGACGCAGAGCCTTACCAACTGAGGCGGGGCCAACGCCTCAGCTTTTCTCCGGAATATGCCGCGCTGCGAGCCATGCGGCCGCAAAGCCGAAGAGGGCCATGATTCCCAGCAGTACCGCTACGTTTTGCAGCAAATCCCTGGATAACCAGTTGAAAGGCTTTTCAGGCAAACCGGCTGCTATGTGGAGTTCTCCCGAGGGTCCGTGTGTTACGCTCGCAAAGGCAAAGTTTCGCACGACTCCATCCAGCCCTGTTTCCCCCGCAAATCCTTCCTTTTGGCTTAGCATCGCCTTGACTACGGGCGCATCGGGCATTGAGCGCCCAATCCACTTATCACCGTTTGGGCAGGCGGCCAGGATGGTCCCTTTCGAATCAATAATAAGGACCTCGCTGTTTTCGGGCAATGACTTTTCAGGAATCTGAACCAGCGTCTTCAGGTTTAGAGACGCAAAAATTACACTTTGGGGCTGACCGGTTTCACTCAAACACGGGTAAACGAAATCAATTGAATGTTTGCCGGCGCCAAGGGCCGACGCATAATCGGTGAAAACGAACCGGCGGGTTCGCACGGCCTGCTGAAAATACTCGCTGTCTGCGATGTTGGTCCTGGCCGAACTTGCCGCATTGCAATAAACGTCCCCGTTCAGGTCAGCAGCCTCGATGTTGCTGAAAAATTGCTGATCTTTCACAATATCCGCAAACAGGCTGCGGCATGATTCAGAATCTTCACTGATTACCGGGGCAGATTTCGCCAGGGCCGCCAAAAGAAGCCGCGTCTGCTCCATGAGTTGGCTGTCGGATGCGGCCACATATTCAACCAGCCTGCGGGCCGTATCCCGGCTTTCGGCCTGTTCATGCTGCCATTGCTGTTGGGCAGGATGAAGGATTACATCGACGGCTGGTAAAAAGAAAAGCGGAACAAAAAGCAAAATTTGAAGCTGCAGCGTTCTTGCAGGAGACATTTATCATCCTTCATCGAATTGTGAGAAAACATTTCGTGTCCAACTCTGTAAAATGCACTATACATATTTTACTTGTCAATAACACCGAAGGTATTATTTTATCCCCTGTCAACTTCCTTGTCCTGGCGGTTATGGCGCCATGACGTATACGGATTAAGGCTGTATGAAGAATACTTTTGAAAGTTGCAAGCCCTCTGTCCGCCGGCACTGGCTGGTTTTCGCTGCAGGAGTTGTGTGGCTCACGGTGGGTTGCGGGCTGACTTCGGCGGCCTGTTTTTGGCTTTACAGTTCACAGTGGCCTTTGAGCCTGGTGCTTGGAGCGCTAAGCCTTGCCCTGGGCCTTATCGTCTATTCTTTCGGGTTTTCCCGGATCGTCAGCAAAAACCTTGAACGCATAGGCGGCAAACCCGAACGGGTTTGTCTTTTTGCGTTCCAGGGCTGGAGGAGCTATTTTCTCATTTTAGCCATGATGCTCATGGGTTTTACACTCCGGCGCCTTCCCGTCCCGAAGGAGTTTGTCGCGATGATCTATTTTACAATGGGATCGGCCCTGATCCGCGGCAGCTCACTATATTTCCGGCGATTTTCCGCCGAAACTGCCGGCTAGGCCTGCGTCCATCCGGAGACTCCGGATGGAACGCTGGCAGTTTCCAATTCGAAAAGGAGGCATTTTTCGTCCTGCCTAGGAAATCGAGGGGTTGCGCGGAGGCGTACATGGGTACCGCCTCGCGGAGCGTCGGGATCGGTGATCGAGCCCCCCGAAGCCTCTTCGGCCACCGCCGAAGGCAGTGGCCAAGTCGGCCGGCGGTCCCACCGCCCCAGGGCGGAAAAGGACCCTTTCCGGATGGAAACTAGACCTGTTCTCAACCCGGCGTATCCGGGTATGCGCTTTGATTTGAGACCTTAAAGATACAGTGGTTCGTCTGGAGTTTAATATGAATATTGCCAGGAACGTGGAGCAAGCAAGTCTTTATTTTCCGGAAAAGCCTGCATTGATATTTGAAGGTAAAACCTACACGAACGAAGAGCTGAATAAGCAGGTGAATCGTCTCGCCAATGCGATGAAAGCTCTGGGGGTGCAGAAGGCTGACCGGGTAGCTCTTTTTTTGCCCAATATCCCGGCCTTTATTATCGGCTACTTTGCCGCCCAGAAGCTGGGAGCTATTGCCGTCTCCATCAACGCCATGTCGAAAAAAAGGGAAGTACAGTACATGGTCAGTGATTCGGGGTCCAAAATGCTCTTCACGACATCTGTTCTGCGCGAAGAGGTCCCTGCCGATGAATTGCCCACCCTGAAACATATAATCATCGCCGAAGGCGACGCCGGAAACGATCTCGATATGAGCGGGCTTATGGCCAAAGCAGATTCCAATTTCCGCTGCTCTGACACGGGTCCTGACGATCCGGCGGTAATTCTGTACACATCGGGCACTACCGGTTTCCCCAAAGGCGCCGTATTGACTCAAATGAACATAGTCTCGAATTCAAATTCATCAGCCAATCTCTCCGGAGTGTCTCCCGAAGATCGGGGGCTGCTGTTCCTGCCCCTTTTTCACTGTTTTGGCCAGAATTTCATCATGAATGCGGCCTTCAGCAAGTGCGCTACCCTGGTCCTGCACCGCCGGTTCGAACCGGGGCCGGTACTCGATTCCATGGTTTCCAACCGCGTGACGATGCTCTTTGCAGTCCCGACTATTTATATTCACCTCATCAACATGGACACCTCCCGCTATGATCTGTCGAGTCTGCGCTACTGCTTTACGGCTGCTGCAACCATGCCCAGGGAAACGGCCCTTCAGTGGAAGGACAAATTCGGCATGCCTACCTACGAAGGGTACGGACTTACAGAATGCTCGCCCTTTTGCACCTACAACCACGATTATCGGTACAAACACGGCAGTATCGGAACACCGATCGAAAATGTCGATGTAATGATTGCTGATGAACAGGGCAATGAATTAGCTCCCGGAAAAATGGGGGAAATTATCATCAGGGGACCGAACGTGATGAAGGGCTATTGGGGAAAGCCCGAGGCTACCGATGAGGCTATCCGCAACGGATGGCTCAGGTCAGGCGATATCGGGACAATGGATGAGGAGGGATATTTCTTTATTACCGACCGGGTAAAGGACATGATCAATGCAGCGGGGTTTAACGTCTATCCCAATGAGGTAGAGCAAGTCATCTATCAGCATCCATCGGTTCAGGAGGTGGCTGTTTATGGGGCCGCCGATCCGATCAGGGGTGAAACAGTCCACGCCAGTATTGTTTTAAAGCAGGGCATGACGGCAACAGATGAGAGTATAATCGAGTTTTGCAAGACAAGTATGGCTGCCTACAAGGTACCCAGAAAGGTAATCTTTACAGACCAACTGCCCAAAAGTCCCACAGGCAAGATTTTAAAGAGGGTGTTACGGGGGGATAAGTAGAGGAACCATCCAGCGCAATTCATGAATTATTAATTTCGGCTAACGCATTATCTATTCTCACAGCTTCGTCTTCAAACCCTGCAAATAAATAGAAGGAGCGGGCGCTTTCGTACGCTGTTTTTGCATTTGCCTCCATTCCGATATATGAAAAATGCCCCGCCAGCAGCTCCCAGGCATGAGCAAGTAAAATGGCCTTTTCTTTCTCCTGACCGGCTGGTTCAGTGTATTGCGTGGTGCGAAGATAACCTAAACATTGGTTGATGACTTGTTGGTTTTCTTCGGAAACTATCTTTTTTGATGCGAGCAGATTCTTATATTCTCGCGGCACCTTGAGAATCGTTGCCGCGTTTTTAAGAAAAGAAGGATCGAGAGATAATTGAGAAGATGGAGAAGCATTCACGGCCTCTAATGTTTTGAGTGTGTCGAGACACTTATAGGGTTCTTCACTCAAATACTGAACGGTTGCAAGCTTCAATCTAAGTTCATCAGCGCCACTGATCCCTATGTTGAGGTCAAGACACCTCCCATAAACTTTAAGCGCCTTTTTATAATCTTTCGCGATAAGGTAGAGGTCTCCAGCTTTTGTAAAAAGGAACGCCGCGCGGTCTTTATTTCCCGCTTTTTCGGCCTTACCCTCAAGTTCCAGGAAATCACCAGGGCCCCGAATCTTTCCCATGCCGGCTTTTACGTCTAAATAGGCATCTTCAGCTTCGTTTCGCTCAGCATCGTTTGAAGCAAGTTCCTTCGCCCTATCGTAATAGTACCTGGCAAGATAAAGGTCCTTTTCATCCCTGGTGGACGAGTGCAGGGCCAGAAAGGCATCCCCGAGGACAAAGTGGGCCTTGTAGCTCTCAGGGTTGTCTTGGACAAACGTGTGCAGCAGACCGATCGCTCCACTGGGATTTCCGGATTTCACAAGTACAACGGCTTTCTCAACCGTAATCGCCTCTTTTTCTTTCCCGCAACCCGAGAGCAGAGGCAATATGAGGAGAATAAGCAGAATGCAAGACAGTGTCTTTGAGCCGGGCTTCTGAGCTTCTTTGACGCTTACGGCTCCTTCGTATCTCTTTGCACGACTCAGGCGGCCTCGCCTATGGGAGCCGAGAGAAGAAACGAACTTCCCGGCCCCTCCGGCAAAGGCTCCGGCCATGGCGCTCATATCCATGTAAATTAACGCCTGGTGCATGATAAACCCAATACAGGCGAGCGTAAGGATTGGTATGAAAACACATATCAAAATCTCACCGAATAACAATGATATGAAGGAATTCCAGATAAGAGCTATTCCACTAAGAGTTATGTCCTTAATGCGTTGGACATTCTGTTTGAAGTCTGCAATCTCAGTGATATCAACATCAGAAATCTTTTCTTTCAATACCCCCATGTTTTCCGAAAACTCGGCAGCCGCCTTGACCTTGTATTCATGATATCCCCGGATACCGAAATTCAACGCGAAAGGATACAGGAAATATGTTATTATCCCAAAGATTATAAATAGTTGACCCACATTGCCGAAAAGTGTGCCACGCCGGTACTGCACCACGCAAGCGGCCGCTCCGAACCCAACGAGAAATTTTAGTGAATAGAGCTGGATCACTTTCAGGATCAAAAGCTGCGCCGCGATCAGCATCGTAACTATCGCGAGGTAGTGACGGAGGTCTTTGAGAGTATCGACTATAGGTTGTACGATCCTCCCAACCTCCATTTTACCCGCCTTGCTGCCCACGACTTCCGGTTCTGCAGTAGTGGTCGCAAGCGGGCTTAAGACCATCTCGATGCCGGTCAGGCCTCCAAACCAAATCCCGGAATGGGCGAGTGACGTCTGGAGTGAGTCATAACTGGACTCCCAGGTGGGTCCGGTAAATCTTTGTCCGGCGGAATCAGCCAGTCCCGAAATGGCAGCGATGGCAAGCAGCAGAAACATAATTCTGATCGGAAGACCCTTAAGAAAGGTTCCGACCCAGTCTCTTCCCAGGAACTGCTCCGTAAAACTTTTCCTGCTTTCATCCCCAAACTCGACGCCGCTTGTTTCCTCACCTGTCTGGTTTTCGGGATCGCTCATCTTGTCCTCTCCTTAGCGGGACGGCTCAAACTAATCAAAGCTTTCAGGGGAGATATCTATCCTACTCAGGATCAGCTTGCTGAGAACGCTGGCCTGTCCTTAAGGCACCTGGGCGAGATTGGGAGGTGCCGAGGGAACCCGGCGCCGCCAAGGCTTGAGAATACTGCAAGATCACTGAATGTCTCCATTATTCAGCTTTTTCCGGTGCGGCCGTGGCCAGACCTAATTCCACCAATGAAGGATAAATGTATGTCCTTTCAACCCCTTACGAGTTTCGGGTTGGGGCGGTGGTAAGAGTTAAGCGTGAAGAAGGTTTAAACTGGATCGATCATCAAGCCCTTTAATGTTTGTAAACATCACCGCGCGGACGGATGTCATAGACCCTTACCTCGCGAGTTTCATCCTCAACCCGATATACGATTCTCCACCCGCCTACTTGATACCTGAAGTATCCTGCCTGCCCTTGTAGGTTTCTAATGTTCGGGCCTTTCTTCGGGCTGGTTTCGAGCCAACTCAGACATCGGTCAACGCCCTCCCGAAGTTTTGAAGGTAGTCTTTCATAGACTTTTCCAGCAGTCTTAGTGAGAATCACATCATACAGGAGCATCACGTCTTAGATCCCGCCAGCGGACAAATTCCCCTTTACGGTATTCCTCGTCTCCCCTTCGGATAGCTTCCAATTCCTCGGCTGTAGCTTCTACACTTTCCGGTTCGGCAATGAATTCAACATACTCTAGCACCCCTTCCAGAGACTCCGCTGGAAGCTTATCGAGAACTTCAACGATCCGCTCTTTGATTTCTTTCGCAGTCATGGTTGGTTGCCTTTCATATTGCCACGTTTTCTTATTTCTAAGCTGTGGAATTGCCTACCCAAAATATAGCAGGACAAATATGGTTTTTCAACGGTGAACGCTGAGCATTCGAGAAAGCAAGGGCCGCCTGGCGGCGGTCCTATTCTTTCCGGAGCTTGTTCCGATTACGTAAAAAGTTTGAGTTGCGCCAATGACGCTCCTTCGTGAGCTCTTACCAACTCCCGAACACCACACAGTAAGCGTCAGAATTCCCTACAATGGACGATCTGGGTTCAACCTATACCCGAAAAAAAACCCATTTAAATTTGCGCCTTCATCTCGGTCCACTGTCCAAGAATAAGCATGCGCACGCACGAGAGTCCAGTTACGAAAACTTAGCCTCAAGGGGACCGTTAGCACCCGGCTCACCACCATCGGCAAGTTCGTCAATCAGGAGTTGGCGCTATACCATTAATCAAGATTCTTGACACAAAGACGCGACCTTGTCATATCAACAGCTTACCAATGCCATAAATCAGGGACAAAACACGATATGAAAATAGGGTATACGCGGGTCTCCACAGAAGACCAAAACCCAGACATGCAACCGACGGCTTTGAAGGGGGCAGGATGCCGCAAGATATTTACCGACACGGCCACCGGCGAGAACGCCAAACGGCCGGCGTTGGCAAAGTGCCTTAAGGCTCTCAAGGCTGGCGACGTGCTGACGGTCTGGAAACTTGACCGGCCGGGCCGGTCGTTGCGTGACCTCATAGCCCTGCTGGATGATCTGAAAGCGCAGGGCGTGGCCTTCCGGTCGCTAACTGAGGCTATCGACACGGAAACGCCAACGGGCCGCGCCATGTGGCAAATGGCCGGCATTCTCGCAGAGCTTGAACGGTCGTTGATACAGGAACGGACAAAGGCGGGCCGCGAGGCGGCTGTGGCTCGTGGGGTGCGGATGGGCCGCAGACGGCTACTCTCGGCGCAACAAGTCACCCATGCGCAAAAATTGATAGAGCAAGGGGAAGGCCCTGACAATGTGGCTCAATCGCTCAGCGTCTCGCGGCGGACGATTTACAGGGCTTTAAGCGGCACAAATGCCAGCGAGCAAAAAAGCCAGTAAAAACAATGGGCATAACTGGACAGTTTGTTGTATTGAACTAAGCCTTCGGCAGCGCCCCACTTATGGGTAGCTCGCTATGACCAGGGACGTCTTGGGTCATAATCGTATTCGATGTCCTTTGTCGTAACGAACACCGCTGCCTCAACGAAAATGAGAAAAATACCCCCGATAGCACTAATCCCATGCCAGTAACTATAATCCCAGAACGATTTTGAAACTTCTTTGCAAGGTCCCGGGTGACATATGAAATAATGAGCGTTCCGAATGTATCCATTAAGGGCGCTTCCGCCTAGTAAGGCCGTGATAGTCCAGAACGCAAAAAAATTAAGAGCTGCAACAAAGGCCGTGGGGTAAAGTACCCATTTAGCTCGTTTTGACATCTTGGATATTTTAGGCATTATAGAACCACTCAGTTTTGCGTAGTCTCAAACGCTCGGGACATTTCGCGAGATATTCACGACATCGAACTGACCACCCGGCCTGGCATGACGCGCCAGATGCTCCTCCTCAGCCGTAATTTCCCCAAAACCCAAGGGTGAATAGTATACCTCCTACAGGATGAGGTGTCTTTTAAATTTCTCTATCTTTTAAAGGAGCTATGCTATGACTCATCTTAGAAAACGCATGATCGAAGACCTTCAACTGCGGGGAATGGGCGCTGTTACTCAGCACAGGTATGTTCGCGCCGTACAGCAACTGGCCGAGCACTATGGAAAGTCCCCCGACACGATCACCGAAGAGGAACTTCGCGATTATTTCCTCTACCTCAAGAACGTCAAGAAGTGGGCACGGAGCACCAGCACCATCGCCCTGTGCGGCATCAAGTTCTTCTATGAAAACACGATCAGACGGGACTGGCCGACACTGCATTTAATAAGGGCCGAGCGACAGAAAAAACTGCCGGTGATTCTAAGCCCCGATGAGGTGCGCCGTGTCCTATCGAGCGTGCGTTTGCTCCGATACCGGACGTGTCTTACCAACATCTACTCCTGCGGCCTCAGGCTTCAGGAGGGGACCCATCTCAAGGTTCGGGATATCGACAGCTCAAGAGGGCTTATCCATGTTCGCAGTGGAAAGGGAAATAAAGACCGCTATGTTCCGCTGCCCGACAGGACGCTCCATTTAATGCGCGAGCAATGGAAAACTCATCGGTGTCCCACCTGGATCTTTCCAGCGCGTTATAGAAAACACAAGAACACCCCTGCAACTGCCACGGTACTCGAACCTATACCAAGGTCAAGTTTATGGTTCATTTTCAAGAATGCGTTAAGAAAAAGCAGAATCAACAAGGATGCCTGTGTCCATACGCTAAGGCATTCCTATGCCACTCATCTTTTGGAGGCCGGGGTGAACCTCAGACTTATCCAGGAGTACCTCGGCCACAGGTCTCCAAACACCACTTCCATATACACTCATCTAACAGCCAAGACCAGCGATGCGGCCTTCCGGTCTATCAACGAACTCATGGACGATCTCTAATTGACCGAGAAGCCTCATGCCGGAATTGGCGGACATCTTTCGCCGCCATGGCCTGCAATATCGTTCCAGCTTCGCAGACCGCATGCCGCCTTCCCACCTCAAGGCCATGGAGGACATCGAGAACTGCCGCACTGAGTCAATGGGCGGTCACGTGTATCTTTGCGACCAGTGCGGGGAGACCCGATACAGTTATCACTCCTGCAAAAACCGCCACTGTCCTAAATGTGGAAATGACGCAACCGATCTGTGGCTCAAAACCCAGATGGGCCTGCTGCTACCGGAAAACTACTTCCTCATAACTTTCACCCTGCCTGCGGGACTTCGCAGTCTTGCCCGGTCCAACCAGAAACACATGTATGATCTGCTCTTCACGGCTTCTGCCGAGGCTCTGAAAAAACTGGCTATGGACCCCAAATTCCTGGGAGGCCGGATTGCCATGATCGGTGTCTTGCACACATGGGGACGTGATCTCTCCTATCATCCCCATGTCCATTACATCGTCCCCGGCGGCTGCCTCTCATCGGATAACAGGTGGGTCCCGTCAGGAAAGAAGTTCTTCGTCCCGGTGAAGGCCCTTTCCACGATCTTTAGAGCCAAGATCAGAGATGGACTTCAAAAGCAGGGTCTTTTCGGCTCCATCGATCAAAAGACCTGGAAAAGCCCATGGGTTGTTCATTCCAAACCCGTCGGCACAGGAGAGGCGGCACTAAAATATCTTGCTCCCTACGTCTATCGCGTCGCCCTCTCCAACAATCGTATCGAACAAGTTGGCGACACATCTGTTACCTTTCGGTACCGGGAATCAGATTCAGGGGTCCAGCGCCAAATGACCCTTACCCCGATGGAGTTTATCCGCAGGTTTCTCCAGCATGTCCTCCCGGACGGCTTTCATAAAGTCAGGTATTACGGCCTCCTGAGTCCTTCAAACCGCAAAATGCTTAAGTTCCTTCAAAATATTCTGGCGACCGGTTCCGTCATGGCAGCAATCGTGATCCTGCCGGAATCCGAAAAAGCCGCGAGTCACGAAATGCCTGAAACCCTCCTGTGCGCACACTGCGGATCTACGCTGAGGCTGATCAAAACAGTGAGTAGCACTCGCACCAGGGGGCCACCATGAAGAGAAGAACAGATCCCCAAGAAAAGCTCCGGGCTTGGGCGGAAAACTCCAGTTTCCCGTCAACGCCGTCCTGCGCTCTCATGCTGCCGATCACCCCACGCAACAACGCAGCAACCTTCAAAAGATCGTCTCGCGCCGATACCAAAAATAGAGATTACCCTTTCCCTTCGATTCACGAACCCGTAAAATCCCGTCCTGATGAGGGGCAATTGCCTCACGCTAAGGACCCGTAGTCTTTAATTTCCAAGTCAATCCCGGCTTAGTTCAAGGTGAATTGTGTGGCGGCTTAGCCCCCCGCTCTGTGCGAGTCCGCTGAGAGCAAGCCGCGCCACACTAATTCTTAAAGCATTCTGTCCAGAAATGTTTTCTAAGATAACAGTTAAAAGTCCTCGCAGAAAGGACGAGATGATGACAAAAAACAAAAAATACAATCCTACAAAAGAAGAGAAGAGGGAAATGCTTGTTCATGTTTTGTACGAGATCCTCTTCACGTTCGGCATACCGTGTCACAATCCGGCTGACTATGTCCAATGGGAAGCAGTTAACTACACTAGGATGGGACATGCCCGCGTTCTTTACTCTTTTTTTGAGACCACCGCTCAAGACAGCAAAAATGACGATGTACTTTCGGAAGACTATGGCTTTCAGGCCTCAAAAATAGATCGTCCCAAGGAAGATCGAATAAGGCTCAACAAGGGTTTGTTTCACCTCTCATACAGCCGCCTTTCTACTTCTGGACCATGGCCGGACACCATTCTATCGTGCCTGCAGGACCGTTGCATAGAATTTATGGAGCATATTGCTGCCAGAGATGACTTTTTCAAAGGAGAAGACCTAAAACAAACTTGGAAAAAACTATTGGACGAACTTAAGTCTAACCGAGAATTGATTATAGTGGGTTCCGTGAATGCCGCCGGGCAACCTGTCTATAAGCGATTTCTTAGGGAGCCACTACCGAACGGGAAAATTCATTTAAGCTCCGGGAATGCGATTACAAAATCCGAGCCTCGGGGGCTTGATCTCACTCTGCCAGTATCAGCGAATTCCACTGGTCCCTTGGTTATTGGGCCAGCGTAACGTTACCGATTATTAATCAGTTTCTTGATGGACAAAAGGTGGCCTAAGGGAAAAGTATGGGTGAAACATTTTGGAAAGCATTGCTCTTAACTCTCCCTCATCACCTTAATATTATTAAGGACATCCCCATCCTTAAGGACCTCCCTATCCCCGACGGTTTCAAAGCAATCATACTTCTCGCATGTCTAGGGATAATCATTTTTGCGTTTCGAGGCAGGAAGGAAGAGGCGCAAAAACTCCCCATCAAGAAGACATTGCCACAGCCTACAGCTCAATCTAAAAACGTGTCAAAGCTAGGCACAGGTAAAGTTTCCCCGGAAAGGATATTGTGCTTGGACGAATCCTGTACTGGCACAATCGGGGACGATGGATACTGTGGGTACTGTGGAAAACCTTTCACGCAGGTCCGGATGAACAAAGCGCTTAAAATGCCTGCTGGCGAAGATAAGAAATACAAACCAATAATTAATCACCTAGATGAAATCCTACAATCAATTCCTCCATCGCATATAAATAACTATGACGACTTGAATGGCGAACTGGAACAAGATAGAAATGTAGTCACCAATCCGGAATGGCAGAAACGATATAAGAGCTTCTATCGACTAAGAGGGTTGTCGTCTAACTTCTGCCAAGAATATTTTAAGGTACTTCAAATGAATCTCGCTAACATGACAAGTCTAGAGCATGTTGTAAATCATTTATATAATATACCAAGGAACGTAACAGGTGCCAGAAGTGTTCAGTTCTCTTTTGCATCAAAACTAATTCATACGGTTGATCCACATTCGCCCATTTACGATCTTTTTGTCAGAGAGTTTTATTGTTTCAGCGAACCCTCTAGAGTAGTTCCAGTGCATGAGCGGATACCAGTACTATTGAAGTTTCACAAGAAGCTCATTAGTGAATACCGGCATGTGCTGAAAGATGATGTACTTACTGAGGCGATTCAACAATTTCGGAAATGTTTTAGCCCAAAAACATTCACAGACGAAAAGATTATAGATTCTCTCATATGGGCTTTTCAAAAATGGCGGAAAGGTCAATCGAAATAACTGGACAATTGAGCGTAAATTGTCCCTATTCCGAAAACCGACCCCAGCATCGGCGCTGGTTTGCGAGGGGTGAAAAACACCGGAAACTGGACAAAAAAGCAATTCGCTTTAGGGAGTCGGACGTACCGGCTGCAATCCGATGCGAGTCGGTAAAGGCGGCGCGGGCCGGCGTCCACATTTCAGGTTCCAGTAAGCCCATGAGCGCGGATCGAAGACCGCGGACGGGGCCTTATCCAAGGCTTCGCACAACTCGTCTTTGCTAACGATGCCATCAAGGGCCTTCAAATCTTCGGCTGTGCCATAGGTCATAACATAGGCGAGAAAACGCACCGGATCGGCTAACGCCTCTTCCGGCTTTTCGAACCAGATGACGCGGCGGGCCACCTTCAGCAATGCCGGGGTGACGGGTAAAGGTTTCATGGCGCGTATCCGTTTTCGTCCGTACGTTTGGCGTAGGCCGTGAGCACGGGAAGGCCGGCCGGATCGACCGCATCAACCGCCGCGCTCAAACGCCGCCGCACCTCGACGGGCAGTGTTGGCAAATCATCAAAAAAGCTTAGGGCTTTCAACGTAATCATGGGATTGAAGCTGCGCCCGTAAACAATCCGGCCCGCTGCAAGCGCGGTCGGCAAGTCGATGCCGTGCTGTATCAGCACATCAATATCAAGATAGTCTTTCGCCTCGGCACCTTTCTGCACCACGGCAACTTTCGTCCCGGCAATGTCGAGCAGTGAGGCAACATAAAACCTCTTGCCCTCAACCTGGTCGCGAGGCGCGACTTGCCCAAGACCAAGCCCGCCAAAAAACGAAACCAAAATAGGGCCGTCACGCTCGATGCGGCATTTCAGAGTGTTCATGTCAACCTGAACCCGCTCAGTTCCTTTGAGGTAAGGGACAGCGGCGGCCAGTTCGTCGGGGTCAAAGGGCTGGTTGGGAAAAAAACCAAAATCGTCGGAAGCCCGGTGTCCCAGATGCAAAGCAAGCGCTGTTCCGCCGTAGAGAGTGAAATGCTCCGGCGTGGCGTCGAGTTCCGGCCATAACTGGAGCTGCGACGGCGGCAGGATGGTCAGGTTGGGCTTAAAGGTCATGGGTCTTCCTCGGACTGGTGGTACGGGAAATATTTTACCTCAGATCGGGCCGGGACGCTCTCAATCATTTTTTATAACTGTCAACAAAAATATGCCCCCTTGCGGGCCTTCTCTACATTCCTCTTTTGACAGTACCCTCCAGGATTGGCCCGGGTTTGCGTCCTATGAAAAACACCGGAAACTGGACAAAATAGCGAACCGCCCGAAAAAGAACTTGCCTTTTGCGAAAATGTACTATAAATGATACATTCCTTTTTACAGGGTGGTTTATGGCCGGTCAGCACTTGAAAGAAATACCCGTTGTTTTCTATAGAAATCCGACCGGCGTTGAGCCGGTCAGGGACTGGTTGCGTGGCTTGCCGGATGACGACAGGCAAACTATCGGCATCGACCTTGCGACCGTGCAGGTAGGCTGGCCGGTCGGAATGCCGCTGTGTCGTTCTCTTGGCGGCGGACTATGGGAAGTCCGCAGCCATTTGCCGAGCCGCCGCATTGCGCGGATACTGTTTTTCGTCCACGAGGGACGAATAGGCGTCGTAAAAGGGTTTATCAAGAAAACACAGAAGACGCCATCGGACGAGATCGAATTGGCTCGGAAGCGGATGAAGGAGATGACATCATGAGCAAAAAAAACCAGCATTGGGGATCGACGCTTGACGATTTTTTGCGCGAGGAAGGCATTTACGAGGCGGCAAAGACCGAGGCTGTTACGCGGGTGATTTCGTGGCAGCTTGCCGAGGAAATGCGGAAGCGAGGCATGACTAAAACACAAATGGCCGAGCAGATGCACACGAGCCGAGCGCAGGTTGACCGCATTCTTAAGGCAAAGGGGAATGTTACTATTGAGACGCTTCAACGCGCCGCCGCGCTTGTTGGGCGCGAACTCCGCCTTGAATTAGTCTAAAACTCTTCCGCTTCCCGCCTTAGCGCGTTCCGTTCACTCAAGTTTCACCTTACTCACCACTTTGGGAGGGCGCCATGAACTCACCGCATACCGACTATTACTTCTGTGAAGACCTTCTTTCACCCGATGAAAAGCAAATCCGCGATGAAGTGCGAACCTGGGTAGATAGCCGCTACCTCCCCAAGGCAGCCGATTATTTCGAGCAAGGCATTTTCCCGGTTGAACTGATTCCTGAAATAGCGCAAATGGGCCTGCTCGGGTTCAAGATGAATCAATACGGCGGGCGTGGAAAAAACAACGTCTCCTTCGGCCTCGTTTGCCAGGAACTGGAACGGGGAGATTCCGGCCTGCGTTCGTTTGTTTCCGGCATGAACTCCCTTGTAATTTACCCCATTTATACGTTTGGGACCGATATGCAGAAGCAACGGTGGCTCGCGGAGTTGGTGAGCGGCAAGAAAATCGGCTGCTTCGGCTTGACGGAGCCCGAAGCAGGGTCCGACCCGCAGAGCATGCGGACGGCCGCTGTAAAAAACGGGTCGGGCTATGTTCTTAATGGGCGCAAGATGTGGATAACAAACGGTTCCATTGCCGACGTAGCGGTAGTGTGGGCAAAAACCCTGGACGGTAAAATCTGTGGCTTTCTGGTCGAAAAGGGTATGCGCGGCTTCTCGGCTCGCCCCATAGAGCGCAAGTTCTCAATGCGCGCATCGGTCACCTCTGTTCTCAACTTCGATAACGTGACCGTCCCCGAGGAAAATCTTCTGCCCGACGCTCAGGGTCTGAAATCCGCCCTGATGTGTCTCAACGAAGCTCGCTATGGCATAGCCTGGGGCAGCGTAGGTTCCGCTGTTGCCTGCTATGAGACTGCACTCAACTACGCAAAGTCCAGAATTCAGTTTCAAGCCCCAATCGCGTCATTCCAGCTCGTGCAGCGAAAGCTCGCCATGATGTTGACGGAGATCACCAAGGCCCAGCTTATGTGCATTCGCCTGGGCCGGCTCAAGGACGAGGGCCGCGCTCGCCACACTCAAATCTCGATGGCAAAAATGAATAATGCCCATGAGGCCCTCAAGATCGCAAGGAGCGCCAGGGACATTCTGGGCGCAAACGGGATCAGCCTCGGATATGCGCCGATTCGCCACATGCTCAATCTCGAAACCGTAAACACCTACGAGGGCACACAGGACATCCATATTCTGGCTATCGGGCGTGACATCACCGGCATGGATGGTTTCAGTTGTCAACAAGCGGCCGGACAACCGAGTGCGGCGGGGTCGAAATAGCCGGCATGGTGAAGAGTGAATGGTGAACCCAACGGTGTCCAACGGTTGCAGAATACTTACTTCTTGTATATAGTTATGCACTCCAGGCGGACATGCATGCGAAACAGAACCCCGGTTCGCTAAAATGGGAAGCCCGCTTCCAAACGGGAATTTCACCATATCGGTGTCAATGAGACCATGAAGTATGTAAGAAATGGAATTTGGTTGGGTATTTATGGCATTATCCCGCAGGTGCTTAGCGCCGGAACATTCCTAACCCAACTAAGAACTCAAAACCAAAAACTAAAAACTCTTAGGAGTGTTAATGTCAGTATGTGAGCGCAAACTTTACACCATGAAGCTTAGGGGCAAAGCCTTGGAGCTGGGCCGTCGCACGCTCATCATGGGTATTCTCAACATAACCCCCGATTCTTTTTCGGATGGGGGCCGGTTCGCCGATTACGAGCGTGCTCTCGCACAGGCATTTGAGTTGATCTCGGCGGGCGCAGACATCCTGGATGTTGGAGGCGAATCGACAAGACCCGGATCTGACCCTGTACCTCTGCCCGTGGAACTCGAGCGGGTAATTCCAGTCATCCGGGCGGTGCGTGAAAGCAGCGACATTCCAATATCGATAGATACCAATAAATCCGAAGTGGCGCTTCAGTCGCTCGCAGCGGGCGCAGACATAATCAACGACGTGACTTCCCTGCGGTTCGATCCCGCTATGGTGCGGGTCGCGGCCGAATCGGGGGCGCCTGTCATCATGATGCACATGCTTGGCGCCCCTCGTACAATGCAGGTCAATCCCGTTTATGAAAGCGTTATCTCGGAGATAATAGCTTTTCTGGAACAGCGGGTGAAATTTGCCGTCCAAAACGGGATAGAGCGGAGTCAAATAATCGTCGATCCGGGCATAGGGTTTGGCAAGACTGTTACGCATAATCTCAACATAATAAGGGACCTTGATCGCTTTTCGTGTATGGACCGCCCCATAATGCTCGGCGCCGCGCGCAAAAGATTTATCGGTAAAATCCTCGGCCGGCCGGAAGGTGAAAGGGAGTTGGGGACCGCCGTGGTGAATGCCTTTGGTATTGCGGCCGGGGCACATATCCTCAGGGTGCACGACGTTGCTTTTCATCGGGAAGCGGTTGGCATGGCGGAAGCTGTTCGAAGCGGCTATTTTCCCGAAAGCTGACAAATCACTGCAAAAGGCGACCGGTTTCTCTTGAAGCCGTTTTTTTTGAGTGTTATGGAGATCGTATGGGAGAGCTTTTCGGGACCGATGGAATTCGCGGCGTTGCAAATGTCTTCCCAATGACGACGGACCTGGCGATGAAGGTCGGGTTCAGCACGGCGTATATCTTCAAAAAGGAGCACCGCCGGCCAAAGATCATCATTGGAAAAGATACCCGCCTTTCCGGCTACATGATCGAGACCGCCATCACTTCAGGGATCTGCTCCATGGGGGTTGACGTGCTTCTGGTCGGACCTTTGCCTACTCCGGGCATAGCATTCATTACCAGCAGCATGCGTGCCGATGCCGGCATAGTCATTTCCGCCTCGCATAATCCATACGAGTATAACGGCATCAAGATATTCGCAAGCGACGGTTACAAACTTCCCGACGAGACCGAGAACTACATCGAGGAACTTATCCTCAACGGCGAAATAGAACGGTTGCCCAAGCCGCCGGCATCCGAAATAGGCCGGGCTCGGCGTATCGATGACGCTCAGGGGCGCTATATCGTCTATCTGAAAAACACCTTTCCTCGAGACCTTACCCTGGAGGGGCTCAAAATCGTAATCGACTGTGCGCACGGGGCCGCCTACCGGGTTGCGCCCACGGTTTTCGAAGAACTGGGCGCCGAAGTGGTGCTTATGGGCGACAGGCCCAACGGAAAAAATATAAACAGGGAATGTGGCGCTCTTTTCCCCGAGCACATGGCCTCGATTGTTCGCGAGCAGGGCGCCAACGCCGGCTTTGCCCTTGACGGGGATGCAGACCGGTTAATTATGGCCGATGAGCAGGGCGAAATACTCGATGGCGACCAGATGATGGCAGTTTGCGCAAAGCATTATATCGAACACAACACGCTTAAAGATAAAACCGTTGTGGCCACAATCATGAGCAATCTGGGGTTCGAGCTGGCCCTGCGCGAGCTGGGCGGCAACCTGATAAGGACCCCGGTGGGCGACAGGTACGTGGTGGAACATATGCGCCAGAACGCTTACAATCTCGGGGGCGAACAGTCCGGCCACCTGGTCTTTCTCGATCACGGCACCACGGGCGACGGCATCCTCTCAGCCCTCCAGGTGCTTGCCGTTATGCTTCGCGAAGGGCGTCCGATGTCCGAGCTCAAGAAGATTATGGAGCGATACCCACAAAAGCTGGTGAACGTTCCCGTCGGCGTAAGAAAACCTATAGACCAGGTCCCGGAAATAATGAAGCTCCAGCGGGCCATGGAACAGCGGCTTGGACAGGAGGGCCGGATTGTGATTCGCCCCTCGGGGACCGAACCCGTGATTCGGGTCATGGTGGAAGCGGCCGACCGTGACGTTATGGAAGAGGTCGCATACTCGATGGCCTCATGCATCCAGAAGCACATGGCGGGCGACAGGAATGCCTCGGCCGCCGCAAAGGGAACAGCCAATGAGCGCTGAAGCTGATCCCTGCAAAAGACTTAGCGGCGCCTTCTGCCCGCTGCTTACTGTCCGATGGAGTGTGCGATGCTCCTCGCATTAGATATCGGCAATACCAACACCGTGCTGGGCCTGTTCAACGATGGCGCACTGGTGCACGACTGGCGTATTCGTACCGAGGTCAACATGACTATCGACGAATACGCAATAACGCTTCGAAGCCTGTTTGCGGTCCATGGAATTCCCCTGGACAGCGTCAGCGACGTGATCATATCGTGCGTGGTGCCGCCTGTTTTGAACTCTGCCGAACGGTTTTGCCAGAGCTACTTTCGAACCACAGCTCTTGTGGTCGGGCCGGGAATCAGAACCGGCATGCCGATTCTCTATGACAATCCAAAGGAGGTGGGCGCCGACAGGATCGTTAATGCCGTGGCGGCCTACGAGCAGCGCAAAGACGCGGTAATTGTGGTCGATTTTGGGACGGCGACAACCTTTGATTATATTTCCGAGCGTGGGGAATACATAGGCGGAGTGATCAGTCCCGGGATCATGATCTCGTGCGAAGCGCTTTTCCAGAAGGCGTCCAAGCTCCCAAGAGTTGAGATATTCGCCCGCCCGCCCTCCATATTGGCCAAGAATACTATTTCCTCGATGAATGCGGGAATCGTATACGGCTATGCGGGCCTCGTCGAAGGAATCATCTCGAGGATAAAAAAAGAGGTAAACCGCGAAATATATGTGATCGCAACGGGCGGACTGGCGCCGCTCATCGCAAGCGAATGCCCTCTGATCAACGCAGTGGACGAGTACCTGACCCTCAATGGCCTGAGAATAATTTTCGACCGGAATAAGAAGCCCGCGTGATCCTCACATGAGCGATAGACAACAATACCAAAGTCTAGGCCCGGGAAGCTCTGTTGCGCTCGTTGCGCCGGCGAGCCCCTTCGAGGCCGATCTGTATGAAAAGGGCGTCCAGATCCTGCGCAACGCCGGATACGAGGTTGTTCCCGGCAAAAATATCTTCAATAAACAGAGCTATCTTGCCGGAACGGACCTGGAACGGCTCCAGGACTTGACCGAAGCAGTCCTGGACCCCAAGATCGAAGCGATCATCTGCATACGGGGCGGATATGGCAGCGGGCGGCTTTTGACCCAAATTCCCTTTTCCAGCTTCCGCTCCAACCCGAAACTCTTCATCGGGCACAGCGACATCACTTTTTTGCATCTTGGATTCATGAGCAAGGCCGGCTGGACCACTTTCCACGGTCCAAACCTCACCGGCATGAGCGAGGCGCCCCAAAAGGCCCAAAGCGTCCTTAGGGTCCTGTCGGGGGAGGCTTCGTACGAATGGAAGTTGGATCCGGAGCAGGTCCTTAGACCCGGCGCCTCAACGGGCCGTGTGCTGGGGGGAAACCTTAGCTGCCTTGTCCACCTGCTTGGAACACCCTATATACCGGATATGACCGGCGCGCTGCTCCTGATCGAAGACTGCGGAGAAGCCCTCTACAGGCTCGACCGGATGATGAATCACCTCAAGCTGGCCGCAATACTGCCCCTGCTTGGCGCAATCTTGCTTGGAGAATTTACGGGATGCGCCGAAAACAATGACGTATGCACGATGGTGATGGATCATGTGAGCGAATATGACTTCCCAGTCGTACACGGCCTGCCCTTCGGCCACGGCAGCCGCAACGAGGTGATTCCGTTCGGCGCGCCCTTTGTGCTGGATACCGATGAACGTGTGCTTAAAATACTCCAAGCTCCGGTTGCCCGCTGATTCAGGACGACGCCTGGATTGCGAATTGAAGGCCGCCATAGGCCGAGGCGCTTTTTCCGGGGCCTCGCTTCTCATTTCCAGGGGCGGGGCGCCCGATGTTGAGCGCGAGTGGGGGACCGTTGAATCGGGCGGCATTGCTGTGAACCGATCCACTCGCTTCGATCTGGCCTCTTTGACAAAGCCCCTGGTCACCGCTCCCCTCTGCATGGCTGCGGTTGAACGCGGATTACTCAATCTCGACGATACTCTTTCACGATTCTTTCCAGGTTCTGTGCCCACAGACAAAGAGACGATCACGGTAAGAAGCCTGCTTTCGCACTCGTCGGGCCTTCCCGCATACCGGCCTTTTTATCTCGAACTGATCGAACTGCCCCCCGAAGCCAGGCCAAACGCGCTTGCATCCATGATTTTGCAAACGGCCCTGGATACTGCTCCCGGCCAAACAGCCAATTACAGCGACCTTGGTTTCATGCTCCTGGGGTTGATTCTTGAGCGGCAAATGGGAGCCAGGCTGGACCGTCTCGCCCAGGATTTTTTGTTCGCCAGGCTTGGAATAGATGAACTCCATTTCTGCCCAATTGACGAACGGAGAACGGAGAACGGAGAACAGAGGACAGGGGACAGAGGACAGAAGTCCCTTCATCGACGTCCGGCTTCCGATATCCGCTCTCCGTCTTCCGCCCCCCGTCCTCCGTCTTCTGATTTCCGTTACGCCGCCACCCAGATTTGTCCCTGGAGACACAGGCTTCTTTTCGGTGAAGTGGATGATGAAAACGCATGGACCCTGAACGGAGTGTCCGGGCACGCAGGGCTTTTCGGGACGGCGCGGGCGGTCTTTAAGCTGCTGTGTTTCCTGTGGAATATTTATGAGGGTAGTTTAACCGACCCACTCTGGCCCCGCAGCCTCGTGCGGCTTTTCTGGACCCGGACCGAAGTCGCCGAAGGTTTGAGCGGCTGGTGTTTAGGCTACGACACCCCGAGCCGTAAGGGTTATTCAAGCGCCGGGCGGTATTTTTCAAGCAATACCATCGGACACCTCGGATTTACAGGGGTCTCTTTCTGGTTGGATCTGGAAAAACGGGCCCTTGTGATTCTCCTTACCAATCGTGTTCATCCAACACGGCAAAACGATGAAATCAGGCAGCTAAGGCCGGTGCTGCATGATATCATCATGGAAGCGCTCACATATGGAAACTGATGGAGTCAAGAAAATATACCTGGTGGGAATCGGGGGGATCGCCATGGGGACCCTGGCGACGATGCTCAAACAGAGCGGCTTTGAGGTGGCCGGATCTGACCAGAACCTCTATCCTCCAATGAGTACGCATCTCCGGGCCCTGGGCATTCCTATCTTTGAGGGGTTCTCGCCGCAAAACCCTCAAAACTTTGCTCCGGACCTCTTTATCATGGGCAATGTCATACGGCGGGAAAATCCGGAAGCTCAATTCATCATGGCGCAGGACCGGCCCTGTCTGTCAATGCCCCAGGCGATTTCCCGGCTTTTTCTCCCTGGGCGAAAGAGCATGGTTGTAACCGGGACCCATGGAAAGAGCACGACCTCATCTCTTCTCGCATGGGTCCTCGAGCGGGGTGGAAAAGACCCCGGGGCCTTTATCGGGGCCTTGCTCAAGGATTGGGGCAGGAGTTGCCGGCTGGGTTCGGGCGAATACATGGTGCTCGAAGGGGATGAATACGATACGGCCTTCTTCGATAAGGGACCGAAGTTCCTCCATTATCAGCCCTATACAGCGATAGTTACAGGCATCGAATTCGATCATGCGGACATCTTCTCCGGCCTCGACGCAATTTTGAAAGCGTTCCGCGACTTTGTCAGACTGATCCCGGAACGTGGACACCTTATCATCAATGCCGACGACCCAAACAGCATGTCGCTCGCCTCTGAATGCAAAGGGTGCGTGATTACCTACGGCCGCTCGCACCGGGCGGATTGGCGTATTAAATGGGTTGATTTCCGCCCAGGCGAGGTATCTTTTCAACTTCGAAATCCCCGAACCTTCCGCGAAGAGACATTCCGGTCCCTTCTACCCGGAAGGCACAACGTCTGGAACATAACAGCCGTGATCGCTGCCGCAAGCATTGCCGGAATGTCTCTAGACGGCATTCAGGAAGCGGTGCTGGCTTTCAGCGGAGTAAAACGGCGCCAGGACGTCATAGGCGAGTTCGAAGGAATTCTGGTGGTGGACGATTTCGCTCATCATCCAACTTCGGTTCACGAAACGCTCCTTGGTCTGAAGCTCTTCTATCCCGAGCGCCGCATTATCGCCGCTTTTGAGCCCAGGAGCAACTCGAGCAGACGAAACGTTTTCCAGGAGCATTACTCGAACGCATTTTCTGCGGCGGACATCATCTGCATCAAGCAGCCGCCTGCGATGGACTCCATTGCCGAACCTCAACGCCTCGACGCCCAACGGCTCGTAGATGATATCTGCAAACGGCAAAAGGATGCGCGCTTCTTCCCGACTACCGGCGAACTGCTCGAGTTTTTGCTTCAGTCGGCTCGACGCGGCGACCTGATCGTCTGCATGAGCAACGGCAGCTTCGATGGGCTTACCGGCAGACTGGCCGCAGATCTTGGGCGTGTCCATCGGCAAACGCCGGACGCAAACCAGAGTGTGATTGAGCGACAATGAACAAGGATTGAACCAAATGCCGCGAGTTCTTCTCCATATCTGCTGCGGTCCCTGTTCGATCTACCCGGTTTCGGTCTTGCGCGGCGAGAACCTGACCGTACACGGATTTTTTTACAATCCGCACATTCAACCTTATCAGGAATTCGAAAAAAGGCTCAACACTCTTCGAGCCTTCGCGCAAAGCGAGGACCTGCCGGTTATCCTCAGGGCTGACTATGACCCGCAAACCTTTTTCCGGCAGGCAGCTTTTCGCGAAACCAATCGCTGCCTTTACTGCTATTCTCTGAGGCTGAACGCGACAGCGAGCCTGGCAAAAAAGAGCCGCTTCGACGCGTTCACCACGACGCTTCTTTACAGCAGGCACCAGAAGCACCAGTTGATAGCCTCAATTGCTGAAGAAGCGTCCAGAAAACATGGGATCGCTTTCCTCTACAAGGATTTCAGGTCCGGATGGGCTCAGGGTCAACAGAGGGCAAAGGCGCTCGGCATGTATAGACAACAATATTGCGGATGCATCTACTCCGAGATGGAAAGGTTTCATCCAAAAGCCGCCGGGAGTGAAAAGCGTGAATAACTCGATCGGAGAGCTTAAGCCTTGCTGCATCCAGGTCGATGAAAACGGCGACTGGTTTCATAACGGAAACAGGATCTTCCGGCCTCTGATCCTGGAAACTTTCTATGAAAAACTGGACCAGACGCCCACGGGTGAATTTATCCTGACTGATTTTAGAGGACCATGCCTCCTCGATGTTGCCGATACGCCCTTTGTGGTTTCAAGAGTGGACCTCGAGCACGATGAGTCCGGCCGGGAGCGGATCATAATTCGACTCAAAAACATTTCACGATCCGAAGTCCTGGACCCCGATACGCTGGCAACCGGAAGGGATAATATTCTCTATTGTCGGGTGTCGGCAGGACGTTTTTTGGCAAGATTCTCCCGCCCAGCCTATTACCAGCTCGCCGAGTTCGTTCGTGAGAATGATATTGGGCAAGGCTTCTATATCGAACTTAATGGAAACAGGCACCCGATTGCTTGATTTTACTATCAAAAAAACGGCCCGGGCATGGTGTCAAAACTTCGATGCCGGGCCGCTTCAAACTGCGTCAATTAAATGCCGGTTGTTAAATTATTTCATCCAGCATTTTCCCGGCGATTGCACCGGGGTCTACCTGGTAGCTTCCGCTTTCCAACTGGCTTTTGATCTGCTGGACCATTGCGGTGCGGACTTCATCGGTCCCCGCAACCGACTTTTGCGCTTGAGCAAGGTCCTGATAATCCTTCGAAAGCTGTACCCGGTCCGAAGAAACACCATTTCCAGCCGTGGTCTTTTCTTGCGCTCCAGTTTTTCCTGCCGCCGCACTGGAATTGCTCACGGCGTTTGTCAGATATGGCGGGATTTTGCTTATAGCCATTTGTTTCCTTCTCCTACCCCCCGTCGCCGGCTAGGATGTCCCTCCTGCCGGGCCAACATTATCATACTGTTTGGGACCGATCTTTTCCAGAACCTGACTGGTCATCCGGTCCATCATGAGCCTGCGCTTGCCTTCGCCGGAGATTGACACTTTCTGCGTGCTTGCATCAGCACCCCCCGAGTCCCTGCCACCCGTCGCCGAAAGCTTCGACCGCTGCAACTGTAGAGTATAGGTTCGCAAGACACTCTGCACTCTATAGCCGGTGATAACCATGTTACTGTTCCTCCGACCTATATATCGGCTTAATACATCTTTTACTTGATATAAAAATGCGCAAAATTCATATAATTTTGGCTGGCATGGAAATTGATATAACTAGATTCGGCGGGAATTTACGGCCAATTGAATGTTTTCCAAATGGGGGACCGCATGGAAAGGGTTGACTGCGCCGGTTGCAGCCACTTCTTTATAACCTGGGACATTGGAGCTCCTTACGGTTGCTCTGCGTGGGGCATCAAGTTTGCACAACACCCCCAGAATGCCGTTTATGCTTCATCGGGCATCCAATGCCAGCTTTTCAAACCCAAGTCCGGGGGGAGGCTCGTTCGAGGGGGCGTAAGCAACCAAAAGAAAGAGGGAGGGCCTTCATACCATGGCAAACTCTAATGGCGGTCATTTCGAACAAACCGAACCCGGGAAAAATGCGCATCCGGATGCGGCAAAATTTTCCGACCAGGGGGTCAGTTTCAGAAAGGCAGTTGAGGACCGGGAAGAGGCAACAAAGATGCGCGATTTGCTGAAGCGCTCGATTGCTGCTCTTTCCACCCTGGCAAGACAGGAGAACTCAGCCGTAAATGAAAGGCTCGCCGATTTCAAGAACACAGTGCTGCAGGAAACTGCCATCGAGCAGATGGAGACAAGCCTTGCCGCTCTAAGACACGCGATGTTCAATGGCGAACAGCTTGCCGAAGGAGACGGCCAAAAAGTGCGCGGCCCCCTCTTAAAACCCGCGCAAACGGCGCCGGTAATCGACGCAAACGACCTCCGCAAAAATTTCCAGTCGATTTTTCTCGGTTTGATTTCAGAATTCGACCACGACTATGGAGAAGACTACGCCGGGAGTGTGCTCACACTTCGGAAAAAGATAGAAAAAAGCGCCCAAATCGACGATATCGTAGAACTTAAGGATGATATCATCGGACTCGCCCAGAACTACATGCAGATGATAAACGCGGAACGAACCCTCATCACCGACTTCATATCCGAAATTGGCGCCGGCCTGTTGGAGGTCGAGCGGCAGTACCTGGATTCGATCAATCAGACAGGGCAGAGCCATAACGAAAACAAAAAATTTAACAGCCTGCTCGAAAATCAAGTGGAAGACATGAAAAAATCGGCGCAGCTCAGCACTACGCTCGCCGAGTTCAGGGGCATCGTTATGTCCAGGCTGGCCTCCATACGGACGGCGCTCGAGGAAAAGCGCCGCGCTGAAGCGCTCGTCCAGGAGAAGCTCACGGAGGAGATGGAATCTCTGAATGAAAACCTGGACAGGATGAAAAAAGAAGTGGACCAGGTGCATGCGAAGCGCAGGGCACTCGAAAAGGAGGTCCTTATCGACCCCTTGTCCGGTGTAGCCAACCGGCGAGCTTTGAAGGATCGCCTCAAAAACGAATTGTACCGCTTCCAGCGATATGGCCAGTTTTTTTCGATGCTCTTGTTTGACATAGACCAGTTCAAGGTGATAAACGACCGCCACGGCCACTGGGCTGGGGACAGGTGCATCAAGGAGATCGTAAAGCGCATCAGGCCCATTCTGCGCGAAACGGACCTCATGGGACGCTGGGGGGGAGATGAATTCCTGGTGATCTTTGCGGGTACCGACGTGGAGAGCACGGCTGCGGTTGCCGAAAGACTCCGAAAGTTAATCGAGAATACCCGGTTCGTTTACCACAAGCAGGAAATCAGCCTCACCGTAAGCATCGGCGTCACTGAAACCAAGGCATCCGATACAACCGTGGAGTTGGCCTTTAACCGAGTGGACAAAGCCATGTACCAGGCGAAAAAGAAGGGCAGGAACATGATTGCCGTGGTCTAGTGCGCGTTGTCAATTAACTTATCTAGGGATTTAGGGATTAATTCAGAAGCAGGAAGCAAGAAGCAAGAAGCAAGAAGCAAGAAGATTTTGCTCTATGCTCCATTAACTTCAATCTCTGAATTCCTAAATTCGTAATCCAGCCCTTTGTATACAGAGACCGAGCGCTCGGCGCAGTCGGCCGATCGGTATTCCCAGGTGAGGTTATTCTTCGGGATGGAAAATGGCGTCCACGTCCCGTGAACCGTGCAGCACACGGATAATTTCGACACCCCCGGGGATGGGGCGGTAGAATATGACATATCGGCCAACCGGCAGGCTCCTCAAGATTTTCGCCAGCTCATCGCGCCCCCGGCCCAAGTTGGGCTGGGCGGCCAACGCATGAAATTTTTGATCAATGGCTTCAACGAAAGCATCCGCCCGGACCTCGCTGTCATCAGCGATATAATCCCAAATGTCGGCAAGGTCGCTTCGGGCACGCGGGCGCTTGATGATGACGGGCATTTATGCCTCGGGGCTCGGGTTTACCCTTGCGGCTCTTCTCTTGCGGCCCTCCTGCTTAATCTCTTCGGGGTCCCACGGCGTCGCCTCGCCGCTGTTAAGTCCCTCGCGAATATCCTGCCGCAACTGTTCTAGCTTGGCTGCCCGCAGGCGGTCCTGCTCTTCCATAAGACGCAATGCTTCGCGGACAACCTCGCTTGCCGATGTATAGAGGCCGGACGCCACTTTCCGCCGCACCATATCCTCAAGCTTAGGGGTTAGGTTGACGTTCATCGCCATGGCAACCTCCCGTTTCCGTCATGGGTAATTTTTAACCTTATCGTCATTGTCACATTATGGCAATGTTTGCCAATTGTCAACTATCTGCAAGATTAACCTAAGGTCCCTCAGTACCCCTATTTTCCATTTTTCTTTTCCAGCAACCCAACAAGGTTCGCGCGAATCAAAACCAAAGCCGGGTGCTCTCTGCCAAGGGCTTTTTCCCGGATCTCAAGCGAGTGCTGGTAGAAGTGCTCGGCCTCAGCGTATTTGTCCCGGGCAGGGATTTAGCAGGGTGATGAAAAAGGGTTCTCTGGTGGGAGAAACGCCTGGAAATTGCTAATGACTTCTTCATTCAGGCGGAAGCCGGAACAAGTAGGAAAATTCGCTGTTTCAGGGGTCTATTGACTGTTTGGCGCTAACTTCCCGCTCCTTTCTTCCTGCTTTCTGCTTTCTGCTTTAGAAGGCAATCATGGAAAAATCAGTGGGCCAAGCTTTGCTTCGACCTCTTCAAGGACTTCGGCAGGCAGGGTGTAGAAATGCTCGGCGTTCCTTCTGCGCCAGTCAATACATTGGATATGGTCGGCAAGGATCGTTCCTTTAACCTTGAATCTTTGGGGTATCGGCACCTCAAAGGGGTAGCCCTTCGCATTCATGGTAATCGCGACGACGATAGCGAGCCCCACGACCCGGTTATAGTCGTCTGCGGACAAGACAAGCGCCGGTCGCCGTCCGCCTTGCTCGTGCCCCCTCACGGGATCGAGGTCGATCGTGATAACATCACCACGCCTTGGGAAAAAAAGCTTTCGGTTCACCACAGTTCTTCTCCAACAGCGCTCCCCCAGTCTGTTTCGGGGTGGATGTTCTCTTCGCTGACACCCGCCAACAGTTCTTCAAGCGAATATTGCCATTTCTTTTTTTGCATGGGAGCGATGATGAGCTTTCCATCCTCAACCTTGAGATCCACAGTCGAGTTTTCCGACAAATTAAGTTCGGCCAAAAGCCCGGTTGGGACTCGAAGCGCCAGACTGTTTCCCCATTTCTTTAATTGCGCCCTCATGGTTGTTTTGCTCCCTTTATTTTCGCGGGATAAATCAGACACACAAATTATAGATACATAGTATATACGTATCCAGCATAAGCCAAGAAAAACCACCGGAAGAATGATTAAAGCTTCCCTGCCGGAGCTTTCGCAAAGCCGCCGGGCGGGGCCATACCAAACCAGGCACCTCAATTGAAGGCAAAAGGATTCAGAGGAATGGCGATTCAGGGCCTTAAACGGTTATATGGCATGCTCGTTGATAAACTCTAACGTCCGTGTTTCCGACCAATACTCATTTAGATCGTTGAACGAAACGAAGCCAACGTGCCCGCCATGAGGCGGCGCTTCCAGGTACAATTGTGGAGTGGATTCAGCCTGTGAAAAAGGAAAGCATGAAGGGGACAATAACGGATCGTCAAGTGCATTCAACACTAGTGAAGGTATTTTTATGTTTACCAAATATGGAAGACAACTGCTCTTATGATAGTAATCATAAGCATCTTTAAACCCATGCGCCGGAGCGGTATAAACAGAATCGAAATCTATAAGACTCTTAACTTTTTTGATATGGTTTGGAATTGACCCAGGAAATAATTGTCTTTTTAATCGTAGTTTTCCACGAAGCATTCGCAGAAAACGCATGCTGTAAATGCGATTTGAACGCATTCCCATTTTCAGCACAGCTCCCGTTAAATCACAGGGCACGGAGATCCCGACGGCTGCTGAAACATATGGGGCGATCGCGATGCCTTGCTCACCAAGAAATTTCATTAGCATACTTCCGCCCGCGCTGAATCCTATCATGGCAATTTTGCGGCTATTTGCTTCTTTGAGAACAAACTGGAGGACAGCGTCCAGATCTTCCGTATCGCCGCAGTGATAAGACCGGAGCTTCTTATTAGGTTCTCCGCTACACCCCCGAAAGTTCCAAACCACAGCGTTCCAGCCATTGCGATTCAATGCCCGTACCATGCCCATAACGTACGCTCGACTGGAATTTCCTTCTAACCCGCAACTGATGATCGCCGTTCGATCCGATCCAATGATACAAGAGTCTATATCGAGAAAGTCATTGTCGGAAGTGATGAGCCGCTCACGCCGGTAGTTGACAGCCTGTACTCGACGGACGTTTGAGAAAATGGTTTGAAAATGCCCATTGGTGAAAAAGCGCGGAGGTGAATATCTCGAGAATTTCAGTACGGGCAATGTTGCACCATCCAATAAGGTGATCGACGGGATCTCAGTGTGGAATTCCAATTGAAGCCGCTCTTATAAACGATATCTGATAGTTTGTGCGAAAGTCCATCAAAATTTGAAGGCAGATTGTCCTGGGCGTACGGGACCGCACCAAACCACGCACTTCAATTGAAAGCAAAAGGATTCAAAGAAACAGAGGTTCAGGACCTTAAAAGGTCAATTTGGGCGGTGAAATAGGCGCCCTAAGCGCCCATTTGGCCGTCGGCAATTGTGGGAAAGGTGTGACGTCCGGAACGACATGGCAGGAGGACCTGCTAAGCGTCACGGTGTTCACCAGTTCAGCTTTCCCGGCTTTCGCCGGGACGGTTTGGACGCGGTCGGCGGTTTGGCAGGTCCGACCCGGTCCGCCAAATATTCTCTTTTCAATGCCTGACAGCTTTTTCCACAATGTGAGACTAAGAAAACTAAATTTGTTCATTCGCGGATTTAAGAATACATTCCTGCTACGTCACGTTGATTTGCCGGAGGGACAAGAATCACCTCTCCTGCCCCTCTCGTCTAATCCACCAAACGACTAAAGATTTGAGACTTACCCGTCAAGGGGGATTAACTGCTCTGACCGTGTCCCAATCTTCTTGAAGTGCCCATATTCCTTTCCATTGCCTTTGCCTTGCTTCCCAGGGACCGCAACAGCTTTTGACGGACTCCTGCCGATTTTACGTGCCACTGACTTTTTATTCATCGATTCAGTTCTTCCGGCAACACCATTACTTTTCAAACCATCAACCAGAGTCTTTAGTTCTCCCACAAAATGCTTCATCTGCCCTGCCTGAGCGCTCATTTCCTCAGATGCAGCAGCCGTTTCTTCGGAATTGGCTGCAGTTTGCTGGACCACCTTGTCCATTTCACTCACGGCTTTATTGATCTGCTCTATGCCCTGGGCCTGTTCTTGGGATGCTGCGGTAATCTCGCCAACCAGTTCGCTCGACTTCCCGACACTGACTGCAACCTCATGGAACTCCTGTTCGGTTTTGTCAACCATTTCGAGACCCTCCTTCACCTTCTTAACGGTACCTTCAATGAGGTTGGCAGTGTTTTTTGCGGCTTCGGCCGCTCTCATTGCGAGGTTCCGCACTTCATCGGCAACCACCGCAAAACCCGCTCCGGCTTCTCCGGCGCGTGCCGCCTCGACGGCCGCATTGAGAGCAAGAAGGTTGGTTTGAAACGCAATTTCATCGATTGCTTTGATTATCTTGGAGGTTTCTTCGCTTGCCGTGGATATTTCTCTCATGGAGGCGCTCAATTTTTCCATGGACTGACCGGCCCGTGAGACTGTCGCCTTAGTCCCCGTCATCAATTGGTTGGCTTGATTCGAATTATTGGCGTTCTGCTTTGTCATGGAAGACATCTCCTCAAGGGATGAGGATGTCTCCTCTATGGCTGACGCCTGCTCCGATGCCCCTTCCGCAAGTTGCTGGCTTGAAGATGAAATCTGGCCGGAGGCCGATGCAACCTGGTCTGCGGCACCGTCCAATTCCACAATTATATGGTCAATCGGGCGTGAAATAGATTTGGCCATGCCATAAGCCAAAAGCAAACCGCCCACTGCTACAATGGATACCGCCGTAAGGATTATATAAAAAATCCGACCCGACTCCTTTTCCTCTTTTGATAAACCGTCCAGATAGATTCCCGACCCTACGATCCAGCCCCACTCGGGAAACCCCTTGACATACGAAATTTTTGGCACGGGTTGGGTATGCCCGGGCTTGGGCCAGTAATAATCAACAAATCCCGCTCCATTGCTTCTGACCATCTCCGCCATGGCCACGAACAGACGCTTTCCGTTTGGGTCCTTGTTATCGGACAAGGGTTTGCCGTCCAATTCGCTCTTGAAAGGATGCATTATCATCCGAGGTTCCATGTCATTGATCCAGAAATACTCATCCCCTTCATAGCGAAGGTTCCTGATCGCCTCGATGGAGTGGCGCTTTGCTGCCTCGAGTGGTATGGCGTTCGCCTTGACCTGCTTCGCATAATAGTCCAGCAGGCCCCAGGCGGTCTCAACCACGTGCCTGGTTTTAACGTATTTGGCCTCGATCATGGTTTGTTTTACCCTTGGATAAAGGTAGGCAAATATCAGCGAGAAACATGCTACCATGATAATGCCAAGAAAAAGTATCCTCGTTGAGAGTTTGAATCTGTTCAACATAAATGCCTCCTGCTCACATGGCCCGGACCGTGTTCCCGTTTGCCGAAATAGGTCAGATCCTTCCCATGTAGAATGAATTGTATGTTCGTTCAATTAGTTACATACCATTAGTCGGCAATCCCATACGGTGGGTTGATGCATATAAGTGCATATAAAATGCATATCGATTGTATATGATACGTATTATTGGAGGGAGTGCAGGTAGGTTTGAAGATTGGTCTTCTGATTAGTCAACCCGAGCTTTTTTCTTATACGCTCTCTGTGTACTCGGACAGTTCCGTCACTGATAGAGAGCAAATCCGCGATTTCCTTATTGCTCTTCCCAGCCCTGATCATTTCGGCAATTCTAACCTCGGCAGGGCTCAGGCCCTTGCCGGACAAAAAGCTTGGGAAAGGGGAAATGACATTCTCCAAAGTGCTTTTAATTTCCCCGATACAGGCATTGAGTTGTTCTTTGGTGACAACACTGTGCTCCATCCGATCCAGGTGAGGAAAAACCAGTTCTTTGATGTTGTGGGTTACTGACTCCTGGATTTCCGTTTTATCCTCTTCTCTATGCCTCAGAAGGACCTTTAAGGCTATATTTGACTCCTCGAGGTCCTTTGCTTTTTCGACCAATTCCGAGGTACGCATTTCCACATGTTGCTCAAGTTTTTCGTTCCACTCGCGCAATGCTCCCTCAATTTTCTTTAGTTGTGTAATATCCCTGGCAACATGAATCCCGCCGATAAGATTAGTCTGATCATCAAGATACGGAGAGACACTGACAAGAAAGACCCCCTTGAGATTTTTCTCGATAATCTCGGCACTATGTTCCCGCCCATCTTTCAGCATCAGTACCATGGGGCAAAAATCGGGAGGCGACGAGAGGTCGTGCACAACCTCATAACATGAGCGGCCGATCAAATCCCCCGGGTTCGATCCAAGCCGATCGGCCATCGCCCTGTTGACACGCTGAAATTGATGGTTTCGGTCTAAAATGGCAATCGGATCGGGAACAGCGTCAAAGATTTGCTCCCATTCTTTCTTGGCTCGCATCACCAACGTTTCCACCCGGCTGCGCTCCAATCTATATCTTATGTACTCCTCCAGGAAATCCCCGCTAAAGTGGTCCTTGGTGAGACGATAGTTGTCCAGTCGTCCAGTCGGATTGACATCGTCAATTCTTGGCTCCGCACCACTGGTTAGAATTATTACAGGTATTTTCCACTCTTTTCGTAGCATTTCCGAAAGCATATCGATCACATCGTGTTCACCGATATGTGAGGGCGAAAAGCAAAGATCATAGTTCCTGTGTTGCACCATCGAAAGAGCTGCGGCATAGGAAGGCGCCAGGTCAATTTCATACTTACCGCGCGTTCTTCCCGAGAACAGTTCGCGGATCACCTGACATCTGTCATCACGGGGTTCTACCAGTAGGATGCTTATTATACTTTTATCCACCCCCACTGCTCACCTCATTCATTGACAGAGAGGAACAGGATGGAACTAGTACTTTGTCCCACATTTAACTAGGTTAATGTTTAATCTTATGTTATATGGGTCACCAAAGGAGGTGGCCCATGCCTAAGAGTGCTCCGAGAATCGAATTGACAGAACAAGAGCGTACCGAACTTGAGACTATGGCGCGCAAACCTTCCACCGCTCAGGGAATGGCCATGAGAGCCAACATCATACTCATGGCGGCAGAAGGAAAGCAAAACAAGGAAATTCAAGAAACGCTTCGGGTTAATAAGAACGTTGTAGGCCTTTGGCGCAACCGCTTTCGATTCAGACGCGTTGGCGGTTTGCAAGACATGCCTGGGCGAGGCAGAAAAAGAACTTACGGGCACGACGAAAGACTTAGGGTGATCGCAAAAGGATGTGAAAAACCCCCAGTAGCACAGGCCTGGACAGTCAGGGATTTGGCTGAGGCTCTTACGGAAACCGGCATCAGCAAGAGTACTGTGGGACGTATCCTGAAGGACATAGACCTTAAGCCTCATAAAGTGGAGTCGTGGCTGAACAGCAAAGATCCTGATTTTGAGCCCAAAGCCGCTGAGATTTGCGGACTTTATCTCGCTCCACCAGAAAATGCTTTGGTTGTAAGTGTCGATGAAAAGACCGGAATTCAGGCCCTCGGCCGTAAGTACCCCGACAAACCAGAAAGGCCGGGCAGCCGCCGAAAGCGAGAGTTTGAATACAAACGGCACGGAACCATCAGTCTGTTCGCAGCCTTTGTAGTGCACAGCGGCAGAGTGATAGGAGAGGTGAAGGAGCGTCATACCCGGGCAGAATTCCTCGATTTTCTTGAGGAGTTGAATCGCAATTGTCCGGAAGACAAAATGATTCATGTAATTGTGGACAATTTGGCTGTACACAAAACTCAAGAAGTCAAAGATTGGCTTTCGAGGAATCGGAGATTTGAATTCCATTACACTCCTACCCACGCAAGCTGGTTAAACCAAGTGGAGATGTGGTTCAGCATTCTGGCCCGACGCTTTCTCAAAGATGGTATATTCAATTCCAAAGAAGAACTGGTCAACGGGCTCCTCAAATACATTAAAGAGTACAATGAGAAAGCCAAACCGTTTCGCTGGACCTATGCGTCAGACCCATTGCGCATATAATCCTAGTTTATAGTGGGACATTGCACTAGGCTATTTTCATACTAAGACCTGGGTTTTGTCAATAAAGAATTCTTCAGAAAAACAATTACTCCTTAATCCTAATGGAGTGAGGAATTGAGGAATTGGGGGACCTGGTTGCCGAGTGCAGTTATGGCGTCAGCCGGACTTTAGCCATTTCCCTAGATCCTTAACCTGCCAGGGTCGGAACCAGGAAAGAGAAAGCTGAATCTACCTCCACGCCCCACCAGAGCCTGTCGGGGATCCCGGATCAAAGCCTGCCCCGGCCTTGATCCGGGGTGGGCCGTTCCGCGATCCGGTGTTGTGTCCGGAGAGTGTGGAAAAAGTTTTCTGAAAATAGTATAGTCGCAAATATAAAAGAAGAAGCAAGAAGCTCCCTGCTCCTCTGTCTCGAAAAGACCTGATGGGTTGCGCTTCGCTCCACCCATCCTACGGGTCTTTTCATGGTTTGGGGTGTCCCGCAGGGACATGAGGAACTGCGGTGAGTGATAATCTCAACTAACCGGGTCCATGATGATGTGGATAGATAAAGTCAATACGTACGGCAGGCTTATAAAGTTCAGCCACACGGTTTTTGCTCTTCCGTTCGCTCTGGCGGCCGTGCTGCTTGCAAATAGATATTACCCGGTGAGTTTCAGGACCTTTGCTCTCATCATGGTGGCAATGGCTTCGGCGAGGTCGGCGGCCATGGGGTTCAATCGCTTCGCCGATTATCGTTATGACCGTCTGAACCCGCGCACGGCAAATCGTCCTCACGTAACAGGGCATGTTGACCTGCTTTCGGTGCTCATTCTCGTTTCCCTTTCGGCGGCCGTTTTCATCATGTCCGCCGCTTTGCTCGGACGCCTTTGCCTGATATTGTCCGTACCGGTCCTGGCGGTCCTGTTTTTCTATTCATTTACAAAACGCTTCACCTCACTGTGCCACCTGATCCTGGGCTTCGGCATCGGCCTGGCCCCTGCCGGGGCCTGGGTCGCTGTCAGCGGTCAGTTGGACTGGAGAATTATGCCGCTCTCTTTTGCGCTCATGACCTACATCGCGGGCTTCGATATTTTGTATTCGTGCCAGGACATCGAATTTGACCGGGACCAGGCCCTGTTTTCACTGCCAGCCTGCCAGGGGGCCCCAAAAGCTTTGTTTTTCTCCACCGGGCTGCATGCGCTCACGTTTGTCTTTCTGCTTCTGGTCTATTTTGCCTTCGATCTCGCAAGAATTTATCTCCTTTTCCTGCTGCTGATCGGTGTGCTGATCTTTGCCGAACACAAGCTGGTCCGGCCCGATTGCCTGGACAAGGTGAACGTCGCCTTTTTCCACGTGAACAGCGCGATATCCATTCTGCTCTTCCTAGGGGTCCTGGCGGGAACGTGGTTCATATGAAGAGCGCATACCAAAACCTGGGTGAATTCATCTCCGAGTTGGAAAAAGCGGGCGAGTTGCTCCGCATAAAGGCCCCCGTTTCGAGTGATCTCGAGATCACGTGCATTACCGACCTGGCGTCCAAAGCCCCCGGGGGCGGCAAAGCCCTGCTGTTCGAGCATGTCCGAAAATCGCGCTTTCCCGTTCTGACCAACGCTTTCGGGAGCGAGCGCAGGATCTGCATGGCCCTTGGAACGCACTCCCTGGACAGCCTGGCCCAAAGGCTCGATCGCTTCGTGCGCATAGGGCCTCCAAAATCGTTCCGCCAGCTTGCCAGGATGCTTCCAATGGGGCTCGAGTTAATCAGATTTCTGCCCCGCAGGACCTCCAGGGCCGCTTGCCAGGAGGTCATCTACAGGGGAAAACAAATCGATCTGTCCATGCTGCCGGTCCTTAAATGCTGGCCTCAGGACGGCGGCCCTTTCGTTACGCTTCCGGTCGTGATTACGCGAAGTCTTAAAACCGGCAGGCGAAACGCCGGCATGTACCGCCTACAGGTTTTTGACCAAAATACGACCGGTATGCACTGGCACATCCACAAAGACGGCTCGAACTATTTCCAGGAATACCGCAAGGCCGGCAAACGCATGCCTGTCGCGGTCGCAATCGGGACCGATCCGGCGGTGACCTACGCCGCCACCGCCCCCCTTCCCAGGGGCATAGACGAGATGATGCTGGCCGGCTTTATCCGGCAGAGACCGGTCCGGATGGCCCGCTGCGTCTCTGTTGACCTCGAGGTCCCGGCCGAGGCTGAATTCGTGCTCGAAGGGTACGTGGACCCCGAAGAACTCCGGCAGGAGGGACCATTTGGCGACCACACCGGGTACTACTCACTGGTTGGCGACTATCCGGTCTTTCACCTGACGGCGCTGACGCATCGCCGAAATCCCGTTTACGCTGCAACCATCGTAGGGCGGCCCCCCATGGAAGACTGCTGGCTTGCCAAGGCCACCGAGCGAATATTTCTCCCGCTGCTGGGCGCACTTCATCCCGAGGTGCGTGATTTTTGGATGCCCTGGGAAGGGGTATTCCACAACATCGTGGTAATGGCGATAGATAAGGAATATCCGGGGCATGCGCGCAGGATAATGAGCGCCGTATGGGGACAGGGGCAAATGAGCTTTTCCAAGGCTGTGGCGCTTGTGGACAGCGGAGTTGACCTGAAAAATCCCCGAAAAGTCATGGAGACGATTCTCAATAGAGTTGACCTGGAAAGCGATCTCTATATTACCGAAGGCATCCTGGACGTCCTGGACCACAGCGCCCCTGATCCGCTTTTTGGGGCCAAGATAGGGATCGATGCGACGAGCAGGCGTCCGGACGAAAGGCCAAGGCTAAAGCATGCGGCCGGACAAATTCCCGCAGACGAGGTTATCGAAAAAACCCTGAACAACACATCCGCCCTGCTTTCCGCCTTCCATGCTCCCCCGATTGATGTCTGCAACCGTCTGCTTCTTATCGCTTTCGCCAAAGACGGCCGCACTCCGGGCCGAACCCTGTCCGAGAGGCTGCTGCGCAAACGGGTGCTAAAAACTTTTTCCATACTGGTCCTGCTCGATGCCGGGATAGACCTTCGGGATTATTCGCTCGTGCTCTGGAAGGTGTTTAATAATGTCGATCCCAGAAGGGACATTCTCAGGCAAGGCGGGCGATTGGCCATTGACGCCACGAGGAAAAGCGCCGAAGACGGCCATACCCGTCCCTGGCCTGCCGACATCGAAATGGCCCCTGAGGTGGCGGAAAGCGTCAGGAAGCGGGCAAAAGAACTGGGAATAGAGGAATTTTGCGGTCCATTTTGAATCTCTTCACAGAAATCCTGTTAATCTCGTCAAAGAATTCCCTTACTGCCTGGTTACCCCGCTGCGAAAAAAACTTCATCCACCCTCGCGAACCCTTTCCCAGCTTTGGCAGCCCAAAGAACGCCGCGCTTGATTTCCATTGAAAGATGCGCTCAAAAGTGGTATGATTGATTGATTTAATAAATGGTTTCAATAACTTATTTGTGCCAGCCAATTTGTGCCCTGCAGGCATCGCTTGGCCTTGAAGCAAACAGAGGACATCAGTTTATGCAAAATATCGACATAGCGCCCGATTATGCTCAAGAACAACCTAACGAGCCAGTCAACGCTTCGGTTTCCGCCCAGCCGGCCCTTGACGTACCGGCAATGGATCCTGTGGCGGCTTCGGAATACACCGCGCAACAGATAACTGTGCTCGAAGGCCTGAGCGCAGTGCGCGTGCGCCCATCCATGTACATCGGCAATGTCTCCACCGAGGGTCTGCACCATCTGGTCTATGAGGTTGTTGACAACAGCATTGACGAAGCTCTTGCAGGCTACTGCGACCACATCCGGGTGCAGATTCACCTCGATGGCTCGGTCACGGTGGACGACAACGGGCGCGGCATTCCGGTGGACATTCACGAAAAGGAAAACATCCCGGCTGTAACGGTCGTTATGACGATGCTCCACGCGGGCGGGAAATTTGACGATTCGAGCTACAAGGTTTCCGGCGGTCTCCACGGGGTCGGCGTATCTGTGGTAAACGCGCTGAGCGAGTACCTGGAGGTCGAAATCCGGCGCGAGGGCAAAGTTTACTTTCAGCGCTACGAGCGCGGCGAGCCCAAAACGGAGCTTCTCATAAGGGGCGAGACCCAAAAGCGGGGGACGCGCGTAACTTTCAAGGCCGACCCGCTCATTTTCGAGGAAACGGAGATAAGCTTCGACATTATTGCCGAACGCATGAGAGAGCTGGCTTTTCTAAACAGCGGCGTGCGAATCGAGCTTATAGACGAGCGCGTTCCGAGGGAAAAGCTCTTCTATTACGAAGGCGGTCTTGTATCGTTTGTGGAATACCTCAACAGGAACAAGGAGCCGATCTTCCCGGAAGTTATTTCCATATCGGGTGACAAGCATGGGATCTCCGCCGGGGTCGCCATCCAGTATAACGGCACATATAACGAGAAGATTTTCACCTTTGCCAACAACATCAACACCAAAGAGGGCGGGACTCACCTGGTCGGCTTCAAGGCGGGCCTTACGAGATCGATCAAGCAGTATGCCACCCAGAATAAAGCGATCAAGCAGCCGGACCTGGAGCGGCTGACCGGCGACGATGTGCGTGAAGGTCTGACGGCCGTGGTCAGCATCAAGATTTCTCAGCCCCAGTTTGAAGGCCAGACCAAGACCAAGCTGGGAAACAGCGAAGTCAAAGGCTGGGTAGAAAACCTGGTCTACGAGAAGCTTTCCATCTATTTTGAGGAAAATCCGAAAATCATCCGCGCCGTCCTGGACAAGGTCTTGGAGGCGGCAAGAGCGCGTGAGGCCGCGCGGCGCGCAAAAGAGCTCACCCGAAGAAAGGGCGTGCTCGGCGACCACTCGCTTCCCGGAAAACTGGCCGACTGCCAGGAGCGCGATCCCTCAAAGAGCGAAATTTACATAGTGGAGGGTGATTCGGCTGGAGGTTCCGCAAAACAGGGCAGAAACAGGGCTTTTCAGGCTATACTGCCGTTGCGGGGCAAAATATTGAACGTAGAAAAATCGCGCTTCGACAAGATGCTGGAAAACCAGGAAATCCGGAACATGATTTCCGCCCTGGGCACAGGCATCGGTAAGGACGAATTCAATCCCGACAAGCTCCGCTATCACTACATTATCATCATGACGGACGCCGATGTCAACGGGGCGCACATCCGTACCCTTCTGCTGACGTTTTTCTTCCGCCAGATGCCCGAACTCATCGAGCTCGGGCGCCTCTATATTGCGCAGCCCCCGCTCTATCGGCTGGCGGTGGGCAAATCCGAGCACTACCTCAAGGACGACGACGGCTTAAACGCATTTTTATTAAAGCGCGCCGCCGAGAAGAAAAAAGTGTTTTTGCCGGGCCGCGAGGAGCCACTTCCCCCCGAGCAACTCATAGCGCTTATGAAGACCTTCTCCCGGTACGAAGAATGGCTCGAGCGCCAGTCCCAGAGAGGAATGTCCAAGAAGCTGATCGAGCAGATCATCCGCATGTTCGATGAAAACGGACTCGAGGAGGCGGACCCGCAGCAATGGGCCGTCATTCTCAAACCGAAATTGGAAGAGTCCGGCTATGAGGTGGTTTCCATTGAAGTTGAAGAGGAACATCGCGGCTACGACCTCGATGTTATGGAACCCTCAAACGGCCGCAAGAAAATGCGGATCGGCTACGATTTTTTGGTATCTGTCGAATTCCGCAAACTGCTCTCGCTCTATAGACAACTGGCCCTTCTGCACGCTGTCCCATACGTTGTGCAGGACAACCAGGGCGAGGAGCAGTTCGACAATCCCCGGACCTTTTTTCAGTACCTGATGGACGAGGCCAGGAAAGGAACGACGATCCAGAGGTATAAAGGCCTGGGTGAAATGAACCCCGAGCAGCTCTGGGCAACCACTATGGACCCGGAAAAAAGGACCCTCCTTCAGGTGAGGGTGGATGACCAGGTGCTCGCCGATGAGCTTTTTACAACCCTCATGGGAGACCCGGTGGAACCGAGGCGCGAGTTCATCCAGGCCAACGCGCTCGATTTCCGGGAACTCGATATTTAGCTGGAATTGAGGAATTAAGGGATTTGGGGATTGAGGGATTGAGGGATTAAAACCGAATTCCTAAATTCCTGCGGTGAGGAATTGAAAAATGGACGTTAAGACCATAAACATTGCCGACGAAATAAAGCTTTCGTATCTCGACTATGCGATGAGCGTAATAATCGGGCGCGCCATACCCGACGTGCGGGACGGCTTCAAGCCGGTCCACCGGCGCATTCTGTTTTCAATGCACGAGGGCAATAACGACTACAATAAGCCCTACAAAAAGTCGGCGCGCATTGTGGGTGATGTCATGGGTAAGTATCACCCGCACGGAGACGCGGCCATCTACGATGCGACCGTCCGCATGGCCCAGGATTTCTCCATGCGCCACCCGCTTATAGACGGCCAGGGCAACTTCGGCTCGGTGGACGGCGACCCCCCGGCTGCCATGCGGTACACCGAAATCCGAATGTCAAAGGTGGGCATGGAGTTCATGCGGGACATCGAGAAGGAAACGGTCCCGTTTTTGCCAAACTACGACAATACAATCCTTGAGCCGGAGGTCGTTCCGACCCGCGTACCGAACCTGCTCCTCAACGGTTCGTCTGGCATAGCGGTCGGAATGGCGACAAACATTCCTCCCCATAACCTGCTCGAACTTTGCAACGGTCTTCTTGCGCTCCTTGACAACCCCGAGGTCACAGTGAAGGACCTCATGCGCCACATTCCGGGTCCTGACTTTCCGACTGCCGGTTTTCTTCACGGATGCGACGGGGTCGCGGACGCCTACGAGACCGGCAAGGGCATGGTCAAGATGCGCGGCCGGGTGGAAGTCGAGGAATCGGGCAGAAAGCAGCACCTTATCATCACCGAGCTTCCCTTCCAGGTGAACAAGGCAAAGCTGCTCGAACGCATAGCCGAACTGGTAAAGCTTAAGAGAATCGAAGGAATCACTGACATTCGCGACGAATCCGACCGCCAGGGCATGCGGGTCGTCCTTACCCTGCGCCAGGGCGACGAGCCCAAAGTCGTCGAAAATCAGCTCTATAAGAACACAGCTCTCGAGAGCACTTTCGGCATCATCATGCTAGCCGTGGTGGACAACAGGCCTGAGGTCCTCAGCCTCAAGGCAATCCTTCAGCATTTTATCGATTTTCGCCGCGAGGTGGTCGTAAAGCGCACACGGTTCGAACTCAAGCAGGCCGAAAAGCGCGCGCATATTTTGGAAGGCCTCAAAAAAGCCCTCGACAATCTCGACGCCGTGATTGCCCTCATCCGCTCCGCGGTAAATCCCCCTGAAGCCAAACGGGGTCTCATCGAGCAGTTCGGCTTCACCGACATTCAGGCCCAGGAAATCCTGAACATGAGACTCCAGCGCCTGACGGGTCTCGAGCGCGAAAAGATCATTCAGGACTACCAGGATATTATTCGGGAGATCGAACGTCTGAAGAGCATACTTGCATCCCCCGCTGCCGTAGACCAGGTTGTGCGAGAAGAAATACGGGAGCTGATGAACGAATTCGGCGACCTGCGCAAAACGAAAATCATTCCCGATGCGGGTACTATTTGCATCGAGGACCTCATTCCCAATGAGGAAATGGTGGTGACCATCTCGAGGGCAGGCTACATAAAGAGGACCCCGCTTTCGATCTACCGCAGCCAGAGACGCGGCGGCAAGGGCCGAACCGGGATGAGCACCCGCGAAGAGGACATCGTGACCACCCTTTTTACGGCGATGGCGCACAACTACCTTCTCATATTCACCAACCGGGGGCAGGTATTCTGGCTCAAAGTTTATGAAATACCCGAAGTCGGCCCATCGGCGCTCGGAAAGGCAGTGGTGAATCTTCTTCCCCTCCAGCAGGGCGAAAAGATACAAACCATCCTGCCTGTGAGCGAGTTCTCTCCGGGCCACTTTGCTGTAATGGCCACAAGGAACGGAGTCATCAAGAAAAGCGATCTCTCCGTCTATGCCAACCCTCGCTCCAATGGCATACGGGCAATCAATATGGACGACGACGACGAACTTATCTCGGTGGTAATCACCGACGGTCAAAAAGACATATTCCTCATGAGCCGTAAGGGCAAGTGCATCAGGGTAAATGAAGATGAGTTTCGTCCGCTAGGGCGGGTCAGCCGGGGCATCCGGGGAATGAACGTAAAAGGCACGGAACTGGTCGGCATGGATGTAATCGATCCGGACAAGTGCATGCTCGTAGTTACCGAAAAGGGATTCGGAAAGCGCACGCCCGAGGAAAGCTACAGGCCCCAGGGCCGCGGGGGGCAGGGAGTGCTCAATATCAAGGTGACCGAACGCAACGGGCACGTGATCGGCTTTCGCCAGGTTGGAGAAGACAATGGAATCATGCTGATAACCGACGGGGGCCGCCTCATAAGAATGCCTGTTTCCCAGATAAGTAAAATCGGGCGGGTAACGCAGGGAGTCAAACTGATCGACCTTGCCGAAGGGGAGACAGTGGTTGACTTGACCGTACTCGACGAAACCGAAGATACAAGAGAAGATACAAGAGAAGACGCAAGAGAGGAAGAGTAGAATTGCTTACAGATATGCCGGTAGGGGTAATCGGGGCCGGAGCCTGGGGGACCACCCTCGCCCATGTGCTTGCCGCCAAAGGTTTAAAAGTCAATCTCTGGGTCTTTGAAGAAGATCTGTGCGAGACCATCCGCAGGACGGGTGAAAACAGCATCTATCTTCCCGGACACCGCCTTCATCAAGGCGTGTGCGCTAACAGTGCGATCGAGGAAGTGGCAGGGACAAGCGGGCTGCTCATAATGGTCGTCCCTTCCCACGTCTATCGCGGAGCCGTAACGCGGATGCTCCCTCACTTGCGCGAAGACGCCATAGTCGTGAACGCGACCAAAGGCATAGAATCCGACACCCTTCTGACAATGTCCGGCATCTGGAAAGAACTCCTGCCGAAACAAAACCGCATAAAACTGCTCTGCCTTTCCGGACCCTCCTTCGCCCATGAAGTTATACGGGGCTTTCCTACTGCTGTAACGCTCGCGGGTCCAAACATGGAAATTACCCGGCAAGTTCAGCAGGCGCTCTCGACCCCCATGTTCCGCATTTATACCAGCCTCGATGTTACCGGGGTGGAAGTCGCCGGAGCTTCAAAAAACGTCATAGCTATTGCGGCAGGAGCCTGCGACAGCCTCTCTTTCGGATACAATGCCCGGGCCGCTCTCATTACGCGCGGCCTGGCCGAAATTTCAAGGCTTGGCGTCAAAATGGGCGCTCACCCCCTCACCTTCTCAGGTCTAGCCGGAATGGGAGACCTGCTTCTCACATGTACAGGGGATCTTAGCCGAAACCGTACGGTCGGCATGCAGCTCGCGCAGGGCAAAAAGCTCAGTGAAATCCTTGGGGCAATGCGCCAGGTGGCCGAAGGGGTCATCACCGCCAAATCGATCCACGCACTTGCCGGGAAAATGGGCGTGGAGATGCCCATAAGCGAGCAGGTCTATCGAGTGCTCTACGAGGACAAAGACCCGTTGCTGGTTGTAAGCGAGCTTACGGAGCGCGATCTCAGACACGAGATGGAATATGACCCCGAAATTTGCGCCGTAAATGGGAAAATATGAAATGAGCGATAAAGAGAATCTGGTGAGCGATGCTTTTCAAGTGTTCATGCAGGAAGCGCCACAGCATGCCAGGGCATGGATGAGCGCAGTCCGCAATCTCGGCGACGCAAGCGCCCTCGACAGGAAAACGGAAAGTCTGGCATATCTGGCGGTCTTGTCGGCATTGCGTCTTGAAAGCGGCATCCCATTCCATGTAGCGATTGCAAAAGAGGCCGGCGCGTCGCGCGATGAGGTGATAAGTGCGATACTGGTCGGCTTGCCGGCGGCAGGCAATGCCGTTGTGCGGGCTTTGCCCGTTGCCATTAAAGCTTACGACTCACAGAAGGCTTAGGGCTTGTCCGCAAATAAAACCTTTGCGCTAGCATCCGGCTTTGGCCGCTCCTCAATCGCCAAATCCTCGACGTAGCCCAACTACGCCTGCGGTTTTGCTCAATCTTCGCGACCAAATCAGTCTCAAAATCCGGCGCAATCCCTAAGAGGCTTATCTACGGACAAGCCCTTAGCCATAAAGGCCGCCCGCTCCCGCCCCCTTCTCGCGGGTAGGTGAGCAGGCTGTCGAGATATCTGCTGGGGGTCCCGGGTCCCAAGCCTCCGAACGGAAACTATTTAGCCAACAGCCCCCCGTAAAACCTCCCGAATGCATGAGCGAGCATGACCGAAAAGACCAGGATGCCCGCTCCGAGGACAAGCACGTGCCGGTTATTGCGCAGTTGGAAGTTCCCGACCCGGCACACGAGCAGATAGCCGACAGCAAGGTTGAAGAATCCCCACAGGACGTTGACCGTCGAGGACGACAACCCTACCCCTGGCGGGGTCGCGAAAGGACTCTGGAAGGCATGGCCCGAGATCCCGTTGCCGAGATGGGGCAGTGCGTTCGCGAGAAAGGCGCCCCCGAAGAAGTACGCCAAGTAGTGGTACCAGCGCATGCTTGTCTCCATTTTAAAGCTCTATTCTAAGTTTGTAGGCCACGGTGTAGTGATTCGTAGCGTTATCATTATTCCAGGCAGCGTTACAGGGCGTTAGCCTCGCCTTGGTACTCGCCTCGATTTTATATTCACGCAACGTCAGGGACGCGAACTTTCTTGGGTCGCCCGCCGAGCTTACCATTAGCCCGCACGGCAGCGGATTTTGCGTCTGAAGTGGCCTTCCCGCCTGCCTTGCCAAGTTGTGCCGCCATCCAGCGACGAGAACCGAGGAAGCCTTCCAAAAGGCTGGGCAGGTAAAGATCGGCGTCAAGGGCGGGGAAGTGCAGACCCAGTCCCGAGGGCGAAATCTCGATGTTATGCAGTTGCTCCGGTTTGGCTTCTTCAAGCCCCTGGGCGTCATGCGGCTTGAATGAGATTGACAGGCCGCTGCTGAGGTCGATCACCAAACGCCCGATACGGCGGTCATAGCGTGCAGCTATCGCCGTTGGGGTCTTGGCTAAGCGTGAAGCCGCCCGCTCGTTCGCGGCGTCGATTTCGTCCTTAGGCTCAACCATGAATTCTACTCCATTCCACAAATATATGCGCCAATCTCGACGTGAGAGCTGCTTTGATCCTTGAAAGCTCGCCTGCCGCAAAACCATAATTCTCGCGCAGCTCCGGCGGGCCTTCGGAACAATTGAGCTTGAAAACGGCCTCACAGCCATTGCCGATGACATGAACATGGGCTGGTCTATGGTCATTCGGGTAAATCACCACGCGCAGACCCTCTATCATCTCAACAGTTGGCATTCTATCACAAACCTAAGCGATTTGGTTGTTTTTTCTCCGCCTTCACTTAATTAGTGTCCATCCGGAAACTCCGGATAAGAGACTAGCGGTTTCCGATTCGGAAAGGAGGCATTTTTCGCTCTGGCAAGGAAATCGAGGGGTTGTGCGGAGGCGCACATCGGTACCGCCTCGCGGAGCGTCGAGATCCTGCATGTGCCTCCGCCGACGGCAGCGGCGAATCTGGCCGGCGGTCCCACCGCCTCCGGACGGAAACCAGGCTATAAACCCCACTCCCTCAACCTCTTCAGCATCGGGTAATTGGTGAGGTCGTGGTGGATGGGGGTTACGGATATGTATCCCAATGCGAGCGCATGAGAGTCCGCGCCGGGGTCTTCGTCCTGCTGGATAGATTCGTTTGTGAGCCAGTAGTAGACGTGATTTCGAGGATCTACCCGGCGGTCGTATTTTTCCAGGCACTTGAGATTGCCCTGCCTGGTTACACGCACTCCGCAAATTTTATCCGCCGGCAGGTCCGGGATGTTGACGTTGAGGCATACGCCGGGCGGCAGCCCCTCTTTTCCAACCATCGCGACCAGTTTTGGAATGAATCCTGTTGCGGCGCTGAAACTGACCGGCGTAAAAGAATCGATTGATACGGCTATCGACGGGATGCCTAGAACGGCAGCTTCGGTCGCCGCTGAAACAGTGCCCGAATAAATTACGTTTACCCCCACGTTCGCCCCGAGGTTGATTCCTGATACAACAATCCCCGGGGGCGGGTCCATCAGTTCGCTTATCGCGATCTTTACACAGTCGGCGGGCGTACCTTTCAGGGCATACCCAAAAAATTGGCCGTTCCGGTTCACCATGTTGACGCGAAGAGGATCGAGCCAGGTAATTGCGTGCCCCACGGCACTCTGTTCGGTTTCCGGAGCAACTATGGTTACTTCGTGCTCTTCAGACAGCGCCAGGAAAAGAACCTCTATTCCTTTCGAGAAAACTCCATCGTCGTTAGTCAGAAGAATCTTCATAATTCTCAAGTTCCGCCTTCGTTTTGAGTGCTTCCCCGGCAGCTTCGATACCGAGTCCCAGGGCTTTCCTGTTGAAATCTTCGGTCCCACGGGCAATCAGGCTCATGACCGCCGCCTCGAGGCTGCTGAGCGATACAGCCCCGGAAAGCGCCGCTAGAGCGCCAAGGGCTATAATGTTCGCCCCTATTTCTTTCCCCAGCTTTTCGCGGGCTATCCTCGTAAAGGGAATCGCGATGGCCCGCGTAGTGGGAAGCTGGCTGACGAACGTCGAATCGACTATGAGCATTCCTGCCGGTTTCAGGTCGAAAAAATAAGCGTCGCATGATTTCTGGTTCATGGCAAGCAGCAGGTCGGGTTTTATGGCCTTAGGATAGTCGATTTCCTGGTCGCTTATAACCACTTCCGCCTTGCTTGCCCCTCCACGAGCCTCCGGCCCGTAGCTCTGGGTCTGGCATACGTATTTGCCGTCGTGTATACCGGCCGCCTCGGCAAGGATGATTCCCGCAAAAATCAGGCCCTGCCCTCCGGAACCGCTCAAACGTATCTCATATCGCGCCACTGGGTCTCTCCCTGCCCGACACCATGGCCCGGGCCGCCTCCCGCACCTTGTCATATTCCTGGGTGTAAACCGGCAGGTCCCGGTCGGCCAGAATACCCACAGTGAATTTTCCCCGGAGCTGTTCCTGCGTCATATCTTTGGCTATTTCCACCCGAATGGCGGATTCCTTCTGCATGCGAAGCATTTCCACCGCGCCGCCCATGCGGTTTCTTTTTCCGTACTGGGTATGGCAGTGGCTTACTACCTCAACCACTGCGAACCCCGGCTTGAGGATCGCCTTGCCTATCAGCTCATCGAGCATCGAAGCATGAAAGACCGTGCCCCTTGAAACCATGCCGGCCCCCGCCGTGACTGCCAGTTCGGCAATCGAAAAGGCATGTTCGATGTTTCCGTAAGGCGAAGTGGTAGCGAACGCTCCGTACGGGGTCGTCGGGGAATACTGCCCGCCGGTCATTCCGTAGATATTGTTGTTTACCACGATTGCGGTAAGGTCAAGGTTGCGTCGAGCAGCATGGATGAAGTGATTGCCGCCGATTGCCGTAGCGTCCCCGTCGCCCATTATCACGATGACGTTGAGTTTGGGGTTGCCGAGCTTGATGCCGGTTGCGAACGTAAGAGCGCGCCCATGTGTCGTGTGCAGGGTGTTGAAATCGACATAAACGGATATCCTTCCGGAACACCCGATCCCGGATACTACGACGATTTCGTCTTTTTCCAGCCCCGTGCCGTCAATTGCCCGAATAAGGGCACCGAGCAGGATGCCGTTTCCGCATCCGGGGCACCAGACGTGAGGGAATTTTTTGTCGTGCCGCAGATATTTATGGACCAACCTTGTAACTTCAGCCATTGTTAAAATCCCGAAAGAGTTTTCAGTTTTGAGTTTTTGGTTTTTAGTTCAAGACTCTTTTCGCTTAAGCGAATTTTTCAAGCCTGTGAGGAGTTTCTGGATTTCCTCGCAGTTCGCCAACAGCTTCTCCGATCTCGCCGAGTCCAGATAGCCCACCCGTTCACATAGCAGAATCCAGGTCTCCAGCTCCGCAATTGATCCTCTGGCTATTCCAAGAAACTGGCGGAATTCCCCTGAATTGTTCCTGGCCTGACCTTCGGCGATATTGGATGGTACTGAGGCCCCAGCCCTGCGCATCTGTTAAATAATGCCATACATTTCTTCGCCGGGAAAGGAGCGCGTACAGGAATAGATGCTCTCAGCCAAGTCCATGGATTTCTGCCAGACCACCAAATCCCGATAGCTTCTTGAACCAGCCATACTCGCATCGAGAACAGTTATTAGTTTTTAGTTCTTAGTTTTGAGTTCTGAGTTCTTAGTTCGGTTAGGAATGTGCCAACCCTGCACACCTCTTCCCAACTCAAAACTAAAAACTAACAACTCAAAACTCACTACATTTTGATCAGCCGGGTCAGAATTTCGCCCGGGGTTATCAGATTGCCGTCCACGCGGTTCAGGGTCTCGATCCGAGTCGCTCCCTGGCTTATTCTCTTGATCTCTCGAGACATCTGCCCCATGTTGAGTTCCGGCACGAGCGCCACCCTGGCTCGCCGCAGCACCGGTTCAACCGCCTGCCTGGGAAAGGGCCAGAGCGTGATAAGTTGGATAAGCCCGGCCTTCACCCCACGCTCTCGAGCCTCCCTCACCGCCCGGCGCGCAGAACGCGACACACAACCATATGCGATCACCAGCACCTCGGCATCCTGTGTCATTTCTTCCTCTATTTGCTGAATATCGAGCAGGTGCTGAGTGATCTTTCTGAAAATACGGCCCATAAACGCGGTGATCTCGTCCTGGCGTTCGGTCGGAAATCCACGCACATCGTGAACGAGCCCGGTTACATGATACCGGTACCCGTCGCCGAACACACTCATCGGCGGGACCCCGCGGCTGTTGTCCTCGTAAGGTATGTACCAGTCGGGAGGCATATTTGGCTTTATACGGTCGATCACCTCAACCTCTTCGGGACGGGGCAGGTAGATTTTTTCACGCGTGTGCGCGACAACCTCATCGGCCAGCAGGATTACCGGGATGCGGTATTTTTCCGACAGGTTGAATGCCCGCACTGTAGTGGTGAAACAATCCTGGGTCGTGGATGCGGCCAGAACGATTACCGGATGGTCTCCATGAGTTCCCCACCGCGCCTGCATCACGTCGCCCTGGCTGACTCTGGTGGGCAGCCCCGTGCTCGGACCTCCGCGCATCACGTCAACGATTACGCACGGGACCTCGGCCGCGCAGGCAAATCCGAGGTTCTCCTGCATCAAGGAAAAACCCGGGCCGCTCGTCGCGGTCATCGACTTCACCCCTGCAAGGGATGCCCCGATAACCGCTCCCAGACTCGCGATCTCATCCTCCATCTGGATGAAGGCGCCATCGACGGCGGGCAGCCTGTATGACATCGCCTCGCTGATTTCGGTGGCCGGCGTTATGGGGTATCCGGCAAAGAAACGGCAGCCGGCGGCAAGGGCGCCCTCGACTATGGCCTCGTTGCCCTGGAGAACAAGCTGGCGTCCAGGAGGTCTTTTTGTCATACATCCTCCGTCCCGGCTTTTTCATTTCTTTGGTGCACGCTTATGGCAAAATCCGGACAGTGCAGTTCGCACCACCCGCACCCGGTGCACCGGTCTGAATCGATCTTGGTCGGAGCGCCGTCATCGTCTAGCATAATGCATTCTCTCGGGCAGAACGCAGAGCAGATGCCGCAGGATTTGCACCAATCGCGAAAGATGTCTATGTGAAAGTGTTTGCCTTCCTTTGGTTTGACGTTTCCGGCCTTAACCCGTTTTCCTTTTTCGAATTGGCCGGGACCCCCGCTTTTGCGTCGCAGGGCCGTTTTACCCTTCTGTCTATCGCTTTCCATATCGCCCTCGAAATATAAAATACTTGTAAGGCTATATTTATACCGGATGATTTCAGAAGATAAATATTAAATGAGCCTCTGTCATTTGACTTTCCTTTTTGCAATCTGTATTTTAGGCGAAACGTCAACCTATGAGAAAGGTCAAGACATGAAAAATACTCAAAGGTATTTCGTGATCATTGCCTCAATCCTTGTGCTGGCTTCCTGCGCTTCCGGCCCTCAGATTTCCCTGTTGAAACCAGTCTCGCCCGGCGAGGTGAAGCTGACGGATATCCAAATGCCCGAGTATGTGCTCGAAGACCTGCCTTATGACGTAATTCTAACAATCGACTCCGAGGAAACGCCACAGATCACCAGGGTTTGCTTCCGGTGGTTGACCAGGGACATTTCCTCCTATTCGCCATCTCTTTACTGCTATGCGATGAACGGAACTTTTGGCACGGGTGGTCCGTGCTCCCAATGGACCTCCTCACAAGGCGAGGGTTCCGCTCCGTTTTGCGCCGCAATCTCAGACATCAATACGACCGTCCCTGGAAGGCTGATTGTCAAAATTCGGCCGACCGATCTCAATCCGGCCTACAACATGCTCGAAGGCCAGGTTGAGTATCTTTCAAATGGACAGGTGCTCTTGACCAACCCGGTCAGGACACCCGTGAAAGTCGAGAGGTAGAAAATCACCTCGATTGCTTTGACTTATCTACGGCCTTCATCCGGGGGTACTGCAAAAAATCCCGGCACTCCGTCTTGATGCAGGTATTTTTCCAGCTCCCTCCAATCCCATGGAAGGCAGCTTTTGTCCTTTAACGCCGGCCACGGCCAGGCGGAGGGAAGCGGGGACTCGAACCGGAGTCTTTCGTCTCGAACGGGGTGGCTTACGATAAGCTCCTTGGCAAAGAGCGCAATCTGTTTTTGCGGAAGCGGAGCGGGCGCGCCATAGCGCAGGTCTCCCGCAACCGGGTGGCCAATGTGCGCGAACTGGACGCGTATCTGATGCCTGCGCCCTGTCTGGAGCTTTATTCGCACAAAAGTGCGGCCTTGCGCGTAATCGAGCACACTGAAAGAGAGTCTGGCCTCCTGAGCCCCTGAGGTTTTCCCGGGCACCACCAGGCTCGACCGGTTTTCCCTCCTTTCGATGAAATGGACGAGGAGGCCGGATTTTTCCTTTAATTCTCCCTCCAATACCGCTAGATAATATTTTTCCGCCGTCCCCGTGCGGAATTGCTCGCTGATTCTTGCGGCGGCCTTGGAAGTGCGGCACAAAAGGATGACTCCGGCAACCGGTCTGTCAAGACGGTGAACCATCCCGAGAAAAACCCGGCCGGGCTTTTTATAGACATCCTTGACCCAGAGCTTGCCGAGTTCTAGCAGCGAGATTTCTTCGGTCTCGTCGGCCTGAACCAGCAGACCGGCCGGCTTGTACACAACCAGCAGGTGATTGTCCCGGTGGAAAATCGGCCACGATGGATGAAAGAAGTAGTCACCGTTCATAACTGTCTTTGCCTGTGTGTTCCTGGATAACTCCGGGGTGAAGAGCCAAAGGAGATAGTTTGCCCGCAATGCCGCCACACAGACACGGCGCTGAACCCGATGCCGCGCAGCTTTCAAAAATTCTGCGAGCCTCGGGTATTTCTTTGCCGCCCGCCCAGACAGGGCAGCTATGGAAATATCACCAGTTGCTCAGACAATACAACGAGGAATTGAACCTCACCAGGATACACAATTTTCAGAGCATGGTTCGCAAACTATATATAGATTCGATCATGCCCGGCCGCATCATCGAACTGCCCTCGCCTCTCATCGACCTTGGCAGCGGCGCCGGGATGCCGGGAATACCTCTCAAAATCGCAAATCCCAAAATAGAGATCATCCTGGCCGAGAGCAGACGCAACCGGGTCCAATTCATCGAAACAGTCCTCGGGCAACTGGGCTTGAAAAAGATAAGTATCCTGGGACACAGCGTAAACGCCTCCACTGAGGCGCCCGTAAACGGCATAATAACACGGGCCGTGCAAACGATTGGCAAGACCCTGGAAAGAATTGTCGGATCGCTTGCCAAAGGCGGATTGGCGATTTTCATGAAAGGTCCGCAATGCCAGGACGAAATAGAAGAGGCCCTCGATCGGTTTGGCCGCCGTTTCCGGCTGATCGGAGACCATCATTACCGCTTGCCCAATTCCTACGACCAACGCAGGCTCGTTGTATTCCAACGGCTTGATTCACCGCCCTGGGCCAGAAAGGCTGAACTCGCAAAGGAAAATCTGGTGAGAATCATCGAGAGCGAAAACAATGAAACCTTCCGAAATCTGAAAAAGCTCCTTGCGCCTCGAGGTATACGCAAACAGCTACAGGCGCTCGTTTTCGGACAAAAGCAGGTATCCGAAATGCTTGAGCGACTTCCCGAAAAGTGCGTCGCATGGATCGGCCGCGCAGACCGAAACCCGCCACCTGAGGGTTCACCCCCGCACCTGATGTGGTATCAACTCGCTCCCCCTCTTTATGAAACTCTTGATCTTTTCGGGACTTCCTACCCGATAGTGCTCGTGAAGATCGAGCAGGTCCCGAAGTGGACGCCATCCGAAGGCCTCCCGGCAGGGTGTACGCTCTTTGTCCCTTTTCAGGACCCGGAAAACGTAGGGGCTGTGATCCGGTCGGCCGTAGCGTTCGGGGCTGCCGGGATCGTAATGCTGGCCGAGGCGGCCAACCCCTTTCATCCAAAGTCTGTAAGGGCATCGGGGGGAGCGGTCTTTAGGGCCAACCTGCTTGAAGGGCCTTCCATAAAGGACTTGCCGGAGGACCTGCCGATTGTGCCGCTTTCAAATGAGGGCAAAAAAATTTCAGATTTCAAATTCCCCGCAAAGTTTGGGCTCCTTCCAGGGGTTGAAGGACCGGGGCTGCCCGACCGGTTCCGAAAGACCTCTGTTTCCATTCCCATTTCCAGGCGGGTGGAATCGCTCAATGCGGTAGTGGCCACCGCTGTCGCGCTCTTTGTATGGGCGCAGACTCAGGACTGATCCGGCGCCGTCAACATTATCGTTATGCGCCGGTTCACTTTCCTGCCCGCCTCGGTGGCGTTTGATGCAACAGGCCTTGACTCCCCCCAACCCCGCGCTGTAACCTGGGAGGCCGCCACGCCTCTGTCGACCAGGGCCTTCTTTATGGTCCACGCCTGTAATTCTGATAAGGCGATGTTTTGCTCCTCAGAACGAACGCAGTCTGTATGAACATCCACTTTTATTTGCGTTTCCGGGTATTTTTTCACCACCTCGGCCACAGTGTCGATCTCCGTGCAGCTGGCCGGTTCGATCACATCGGAATTGGATTCAAAAAACGTGTCGCGCGCTATTGTTATGCAGATACAGCCTTCGCGCTTCTCGATTTCCGTTCCGTTATAACGCGCCAGGCATGATTGCAGCTCGACTTCTTGCCTTTCCATACAACCAAGCTGGAGGCCAGCCGGAACGTTCCGTTCGCTCAGAGTTGCCGTGCTGCCGCATGCAGCAAGGGTAAGAGTGCAAAAAATCCCCAAAAGGGGCCACCCATGTCTCATTCCGTTCTTATTCCTCGAAATTTGACGCATCGAAAACTCCCCTGATTTTGCCGGAAGCAATAACATAATCACACAGTTAAAGCAAGCCGGGATTGAGACCACCCGCTCCAGCCCTAAGCCCTAAGCCCTCAGTCCTGCTAAGCTTCACGAGGTGCAGACATTAAAATCTGACCCCTGATCTTTGTGAGGCAAACCGGCGCTTTTCAAGTCAAAGGAGTATGATTTCAATATTTTATAGATGAAATCACAAAAAAAATGCTACCTTTGTCCTCGAATGTCAGGCTTGTTTGTAACAATTTGGGGATTTGAATGTCCGGCAGGCTCTACCGAGACCACAATTCTTACTTACGCGAAACCTTTGGTTGCCGTGTTCAGAAGATTTCGCTGGATGCGGGCCTTGGCTGCCCGAACCGCGACGGGACCGTGGGACGCGGGGGCTGCATATACTGCAACGAAAAGGGTTCCGGAACGGGGGCTGCGCGCTTTGCCGACATCTCCGAACAGGTCCGGACCGGTAAGGAAAGGCTTGCCCGGAAATACAGGGCAAAGAAATTCATAGCTTATTTCCAGTCATTTTCCAACACATATGCGCCTCTTCCCAGGCTGGCGGCCCTTTATGGCGAAGCCCTCACAGATCCCGATGTTGTGGGCCTCAGCATAGGCACCCGCCCCGACTGCGTCACCGATCAAACCCTCGACTACCTGGCACAGCTTGGTGAAAACAAACTGATCTGGTTGGAATACGGGTTGCAATCCGCAAAGGATGAGACACTGGCTCGCATTCGCCGCGGGCACTGCGTGGCGGATTTCATTGACGCCGTCAAACGTACCCGTGCCAGAAAAATACCCGTTTGCGCGCATGTAATACTCGGCCTTCCCGATGAGAACACCGAAGATATGCTCGATACGGCAAGATTTCTCGCCCTCCAGGACATCCAGGCCGTAAAACTACATCTGCTCTACGTGATCAGGGGAACTGTTCTCGATAAGATGTACAGCTCCGGCGAGTACTCATGTCTTTCCCGCGAGGCTTACGCCGCCGCTGTCGGAGAATTCCTTGCGCTCCTGCCCCCGCATATCATTATTCAGAGACTGACCGGAGACCCGCACCCCGAAGAGCTTGTGTCGCCGGCCTGGGCGCTCGATAAGCAGCGCAATCTTGAAGCTGTTCGGGCATATATGGACAATAACGGGCTGTATCAGGGGAAAAACTATCGTTAAATTCCCCTTTTCGTCGGATTAATGCTCTTTTATCAGGAAAACTCAATGGAGACTCAAATCCCCGATATCACAAAAATGCGTAAGCGGCTGCTGGAACTTATCCTGGAACATAGCTTCCAATATTCGGAAACACCAACATTCAAGCTGGCGCACGGCGGAACGAGCCGGTTTTACTTTAACTGCAAGCGAGTCACTCTCGACCCCGAGGGCCAGTACTTGATCGGAAACCTGGTTTTCGAGGCGCTCAGGGACCTCCAAATTAACGCCGTTGGAGGGCTCACCCTTGGGGCCGACGCCATTGCGAATGCAACCGCCTACAGTTCATGGTTAAGAGGCCGGCCCATCCAGTCATTCATTGTGAGAAAAACCAGCAAAGACCATGGAATAATTGCCCCAATAGAAGGAAAGGTGAAACCAGGAGACCGCGTGGCCGTAGTCGATGACGTGGTCACTACCGGCGGTTCAACCCTGCAAGCCATTTCAGCGTGCAGACAGGCCGGACTCGAGATTGCCGGCGTCCTCGCCCTCGTTGACCGGCAGGAGATGAACGGCCGCGAAAATATCCAAGAACAGGTTCCCAACTTCAAAGCCCTCATAACTCGCGACGAAGTCATGCAAATGTACCGCGCGGCGCGCTGATAAGGGCCGGGAAGCGGGAAGCAGGGAGCAAAACCGCTTTTTCCCGCTTCTCGCTTCTTGCTCCTCGTTTTTTTTCCACCCTGCTCTTTATCTGAAATCAATAGTGGTTATCTTTCGACAAAGAAAGTCCCGGTCGGCCTTATCTGAGCCTGGGCCGCCGGTTATTACTTATTTAGAGGTCCGGGAGACTGATATGGCTAATAAATTTGAAAAAGACGAACTCAGGGTGACTTGTTCCCCTTTCGCCACCGGTGATATGGGTCAAAATCCTATGGATGAACAGGCCAGAAGAAGTTTCGAGTCGCAGTACTCGCAAACCTTCGGGAAACACCTCTCGGATAAGGACGGGGGTGAAAAATTCTCGGAAGAAAAAAAGCTGATCCGAGAACGCGCCAAGAAGGCGAACAGGATTTACAGGAAAATCTGTGAAGATCTTGACATGGATGCCTGCTTCTTCAGCAATTTCGGAGAATGGAGCGATTACGTCGAGGGCAAGATGAGCGATGCCGAATTCCACGGCTACACAACCGCACGAGCCGAACAGATGAAGGCGGACCAGAACTGAGGGCATCATCGGCAATCGGGAAAAAACCGGTATAGTCCGGATTAAATAGAGAGGGGGGTCATGGTCCTGATTACCTCCTGGCGAATGGGCCGCGTTTTGATAGAATGCAAACGCGGCTCATTTTCTTTTTGGAGGCAACAATGCGACCTGAACGCAACGCGGGCTACTGGATTGAAAAGCTGAACCTCGCCCAACACCCTGAGGGTGGCTGCTTCGCCCCGGTTTTCCGCGCATCGGAGCAAATCGGCAGCCAGGGTCTCCCGGACCGTTTCACCGGGAATCGGCCGATTGTGTCTTCCATTTACTATCTGCTCGAAAAGGGCCGGTTTTCCGCCTTCCACAGGCTGAAATCCGTCGAGATCTGGAGCTTTTTTGAAGGGGACCCGCTTACGATCCATGTCCTCGACCCACATGGCTGTCTGATTGAAAAAAAGCTGGGACCCAATTTCAACAAAGGAGAGTCTTTCCAGGTGGCGATAGAGGCCGGGAACTGGTTTGCGGCCGAACAGCGGGGCCCGGGACTATTCACTCTGGTCGGGTGCACGGTGGCGCCCGGATTTGAGTATGAGGACATGGAGATTGCCGAACGGGCGAAGTTGCTGGCCACCTATCCTCAACACCGGGAAATCATTGAAAAGTTGACACGGGAATAGGCGACTCACCTGGACTTGACTCTTACTGCAACCTCAAATGTGAAAATCTCCTCTCAACCGGCAAATTAGTTTACCGACAGACACAACTATATCGCTAATCGTTCCAATACAGCCATAGCCTAACCTCTCACTGTGGCAACCGGTTTCGACTCAAGATGACGCTCTTTTATATTCTTCTGATTGTTTTGATTATAACCTTTCATAACAGCAGGGTCATGATTTGGATTGACATTATGGAGCTGCGGTTTTGGTGCGGGCGTAGTCTTAGTCCCCTGTTGAGCCCACACGGAGGAAGTCATCATGAATAGAACAATTGCGCGCAGATAAAGTGCTTTGTTCATGTCAGTTCCATTTCTTGTTAATGCGATCACATAGATGAACGAAAGCACACCATTCATTCCTTCACCCCATGCTGACGCAGCAGGTCCGGCATGAACTTGTTGCCTTCAGCCAGGGCCCGGCCCAGCGGCGTCTTGCCTTCCCCGTCCCTGGCATTCACATCTGCGCCTTTGGCCAGCAACACCTCCACCACGTTTTTCTCGGCAAAACGCATCGCAACGTGCAACGGGGTCTCGCCCTTATTGTTCCTGGCGTTTACGTCGGCGCCTTCGGCCAGCAGCAATCCCGTCACGTCCTCGAAGCCTGCCGCCGGCCGATCCCCTCGCGCCAAAACCTCCCGGTCATAACGCGCTGCTGCGTGCAACACCGTGTTGCCTTCAGCGTCCCTTGAGCTGAGATCGGCGCCGCTTCCGAGCAGCAATTTCACCACCTCTTTCCAACCGTAACGAGCCGCCACGTGCAGCGGTGTCCTGCCGTCAACAGCCTTGGCGTTGGCATCTGCGCCCCCGGCCAAAAGAACCTCTGCAATTTGTCGATCGCCCCTCCATGCCGCCCGGTGCAGCGGCGTTTCACCGTCATCGGCCCTGGCGTTGACATTGGCGCCTTTGCCCAGCAGCAGTTCAGCCATGTCGGGCTCGCAGCACCGCGCGACCGAGTGCAACGCCGTTGAGCCGTTGTTGCCCCTGGCGTTGACGTCGGCGCCCTTGTCCAGCAGCAGTTCCGCCACGTCCTTGTGGCGGCTCAGCGCCGCCCATTGCAAGAGCGTTAGTCCATACTCGTCGCTGGCGTTGACTAACTCGGGTTTGTCTCTAAGCAATCTCTTGACCTTGTCACCATCGCCCGCTTGGGCCGCATCCTGGAACTCTTTCACCATAAAGCTTTCAGCATCTTCCAGGACGCCGGGAGGCGCACTGATCTCCCGCGCCGGTTCGATGATTTTCTCCTGCAACGCTGTGCCGGAAGGGTCCTTCTGCAAGTCGGCGATGTTTTCGTTAAGTGTGTCCGGCGGATTGCTTGATTGAGCGTTAATTGAAACAATCGCGAAACATATAACAACAAGGAACACGCACACAAATGACATGTTAAGTCTCATCGTGGTGTCTCCAAATCTTTGCCGGACAAATGGCGTCAACGCTTTAGATGGTATGATACTCCACTTTTGGTTTGGATCACTTAAGCTTTTTCATAATTCACTCGGTTCTTTCATGGGCGGACATGATGAAAAAATCGGGGCATATCCACTGCATTTTCTTACCTCTTATAGACAACCGTAGATCAAAAAAAGTTCCGGGGTTTTTTAAGGAAGGCGCAAAATAATGGCGGGACCCATTCAAGTTCGTTCTGCATCATTGTATGGCTATCTGTGATAACCGGATAAGGAGGCCTCCCGCGCTCGCACTTCGGTAAGGGAGGCCGGGCAAGCCCACTTCACGAAGTGAAGTTGGGTGAAGCCCCGCAAAGCGAGACCTTTACACCATTGCAGCTTTACTTTCCGATGCGCTTAATATTTGGCTTGCCTTCAACCGCACCACGTTAAATGTCTGTGCGTTCTGCATGGCTGCGCGCACAGTCCGCCACTCCTTATCATGTCTGACGCATTTTTTTCGTGAGGGGCATTATATAAGTCTATCATACGAGGGCAAATCTAACCGAACAGAACAAAACTACCTTTGATAACGAGTTGCGTTCAAGAAAGTATCAAGTGGCACCTGGCGGGGCCTCGAAATCTATGTGGGGTTGCGGCAGCGGCCCCGCGTGCGCCCAGTCCACAGTCCTCCGTGGCGCGTACAACCCGGCGAAACACCACTCCAAGATTGCCCAGCGCCGGGCCGAAGGCCGCGCGTACAGCCGGGTGAAACAGCACTTTCAGATTGCCCAGCGCCGGGCCGAAGGCCGCGCGTACAGCCGGGTGAAACAGCACTTTCAGATTGCCCAGCGCCGGGCCGGAGGCCGCGCGTACAACCCGGCGAAACACCACTCCAAGATTGCCCAGCGCCGGGCCGGAGGCCGCGCGTACAACCCGGCGAAACACCACTCCAAGATTGCCCAGCGCCGGGCCGAAGGCCGCGCGTACAGCCGGGTGAAACAGCACTTTCAGATTGCCCAGCGCCGGGCCGGAGGCCGCGCGTACAACCCGGCGAAACAGCACTTTCAGATTGCCCAGCGCCGGGCCGGAGACCGCGCGTACAACCCGGCGAAACACCACTCCAAGATTGCCCAGCGCCGGGCCGGAGGCCGCGCGTACAGCCCGGGCGAAACAGCACTTTCAGATTGCCCAGCGCCGGGCCGAAGGCCCTCAGTCCTCTGTCCTCTGTCAGATCCAACGCTCGGCAAGGGACCTCATCATTTCGACCCATTCACTGAAAGTCGCCGGCTTGGTGATAAATAATTCGGCCCCGGCTTTCAATGTGAGGTCCGCATCCTCTGGTTCTTCGGATGTGGTCAGGATTACGATTGGGATATGCTGAAGAGCTGGATCGGATTTGATTTCAATGAGTGCCTCCCGGCCATCCTTCCCTGGCATGTTCAGATCGAGCAGAATAAGATCCGGCAATCGTTGTGCCTCAGAGCGGGAGTGCTCCTTAAGATAGCTCATGAGTTGGGCGCCGTCCAAAACGCAGGACAGAGCAGCTTTTGCGCCGGTTTCTGCAAAGGCTTCAGTTGCCAGCCAACAGTCTTCTGCATCGTCGTCGGCCATCAAGACCGTCTTTTGGGGTCCTTCATCCATCATATGCCCTTCCACCTGTCTTGTTTTACGGGTAGTGTGATTATAAATGTCGAGCCTTTCCCCGGCTCGCTCTCGGCACTGATGCTCCCCCCATGCCGCTCGACTATTTTGCGGCATATGGCAAGTCCCATTCCGGTCCCTTCATATTCGTTGCGGTTATGCAGTCTTTGGAAAGGCTTGAAAATGAGTTCGGCAAACTGCGGGTCAAACCCGATGCCGTTGTCTTCTATAACAATCTCACATAGCCCCCGCCCAACAAGCTTGCCATAAACTTTGACCTTGGGAATCTCCTTGCTGCGGAATTTCAACGCATTGCCAATCAGGTTTTGAAAAAGGCGCAGCATTTGGCTTTCATCGGCCTCTATGGCCGGCATGCTTTCGATGTCAACCAGGACGCCTGTATTTCTGACTGTTTTTTCAAAGACATCCGCGGCCTCCCGCACTATTTTCACGAGGTCTATTTTTTCGAAGGGCTCCGGTTTGGTAGCTGCCCGTGAGAATTGGAGCAAGTCGCTCAGAAGCTGCCGCATGCGGGTCGCCGAATTGATGACCCGATCCAGATAATCTTTGCTGGTACTGTCCAAAACGGGAGCGCATCTTTTTTGGGCCATGTCGCAGAAGGTCTGTATCTTCCGCAAGGGTTCTTGAAGATCATGTGAGGCAACGAAGGCAAATTGCCGAAGTTCCGCATTTACCAGTTCGAGTCTTGCCACTGTCGCACTTAGTTCGGCGGTGCGTTCCCCGACACGCAATTCCAGATCGTCACGTGATTTGCGAAGTTCTTCCTCCATGCGCCTGCGCTCGGAAATGTCCCAGATGAGACCGTTCAGCCTCACCGGCCGGCCTTCGTCATCCCGGACCAACTTCCCGCGGGATGCAATGTAATGGACGCTCCCGTCCGGCCACGCCGCCCGGTATTCTGCCTGGTAGGGCACATCCCGCTCCAGAGTTCGAGCCAGTGCTTTACTGACTATTTCACGGTCGTCGGGATGCAACGCCGCGAAAACCTCTTCAGCATCCCCGGTGAACGTCGTCGGATCGATCCCAAACAGATAACAGGCCTGGTCGTCAAAGTAGCGTCTGTTCCCGGTGATATCCCAATGCCATGTCCCCATGCCGGCGGACCGCAGTGCAAGATCGAGTTGGAACCGGTTCTCGCGCAGCTTCTGTTCTGACTGCTGGTGGGCAAGGCGCAATTTGAGCACAGTGATCCCGTAAGCGAGGTCGTCAGCCAACTCGGCAAGCAATTTCACCTCGTCGCCTGAAAACGAGTCCGGCTCTTTTGAATAGATTGTAAGTACTCCCGAGGTTTGCCCGCCGGTCTTCAGTGGAAGCCCCACAGAAGAGGCATAGCCACGCTTTATGGCCTGTTCGCGCCACGGCCGCATCCGGATTTCCGTCTGCATATTCATGCAAACGTCGGGTGTCCCGGTCCGTACCGCGGTACCGGTGGGACCGCGCCCCAGTTCCGTATCCGACCACGTGATCTTTATAGTATCCAGATAACCTTCCTCAAACCCAGCCTGGGCAACAGGCTTGACGGTCTTATTTTCATCGTCCTCCGCAAAACCGATCCACACCATTGGATGGCCGCAGTCCTCCACAATAATCCGGCAGACCGCATCCAAAAAATCAGATACCCCCTCGGCGTGGATCGCCGCCTGATTGGTATTACTAAGCGCCCTGAGAATTCGGTTTAACCGGCGAAGTTCTTCTTCAGTCCGCCTGCGCTCGGTGATGTCGCGGGCAAAACCGCTGGTGCCGAGAATCTGGCCCTCCTTGTTGAGTACGGGTGTCTTAAATGTCTCAAACCATTTCATCTCCCCCCGGTCACTGATGGATTCTTCGACAGCAATGGGAGCACCTTTCGTCAGGACCGCCTTATCGTCATTTCTGTATTTTTCCGCGAGTTCTCCTGGCCAGATGTCCAGATCGGTTTTTCCCAACACCTCTTCCGGCCTCTCCATGCCGCAAGACAGAGCAAATGCCCGGTTTACGGCGAGAAAGCGGCCCTCTTTATCTTTGAGCCAGACAAGGCCGGGCTGATTTTCTAAAATGGCGCTCAGGTATGACTCTCGCAGGCTCAGTGCTTCCTCCGCCCGCTTGCGCTCGGTGATATCGCTTCCGACGGCAAGTATCTCCAGCACTTGGCCTTCCTGGTCCAATACCGGCTTGTTGGTCCAGGCCATCCAGACCCTGCCGCCATTCCGAAGAATGTTCTCACTTATATTGCTTGCGTACCTCTCCGGGTGGTTAACAATATCCTGGACGAGCCGGGTCAGGCTGCCCCCGGCGGGCTGTTCAGGGACGAGAATATTTACGCTCTTGCCGATGACCTCTTCCGCACTGTAGCCGAAGAACTTCTGAGCGTATTCGTTAAAAAAGGTCAGGGTCCCGTCGCGCTTCCAACGGATGATGGCGCTGTTTGCGTTTTGGACGAGTTCACGGTACTTGCTCTCACTTTGCTGGAGCTCGACAGCCGCCTTTTCACGCTCGGCGGCAAGCCTTGACAGTTCCTCTGCTTTGTACGCCCGCGCCTGGGCGCTATATGTCGCTTCGGCCAGATAGGAGACCAGTGCGCCACCAGCGAGAAAAACGGCCATGCTCATCAGGTCGGCGGAACCCTTAATGCCGAACTGGCCAACCGGCACCATCCAAAAATAGCGGGCAAGCGCGGTTGAGACGACTGTGGCAAGCAACCCGGCGCCAAGTCCCCCATATAGCGCTGCAACCGCCACGGCGGGAAAAAAGACCACGAAGGTGGCGCGGAGTTCCAGAATCTCCAGGAACAACAACCGAATAGCAGCAGCGATGAAAACGACAAGAACACCCACTGCACAGCGGAACCATAGCGGACGGTTTGTTCGATCCCACACCATGAGATTCCCCTATTTGAACAAAGAGAGCCATTGATCATTACGGGCGCCGGCTCTCCCCATGGCAAACCTGTTTCGAAGCTGCTGTTGCTTTTTATCGAGCGAGACGTTTGTCTACGAAAATCATTGAGAATGATTTGAAATCGCAGTTCTATATCATGCATTGTGAAAAAGAAAAACATTTCTTGAAAGGAGTAATTGGACCGGAGGTCGGGTCAAATCCAGGGCTTGTATCTATTGAATAAAGTCATCATACATGCCTTTTTTGAGGCTTGGAGTACGGGTCTTGACGTCAAAAAAGCCTGTTCTCATGCGAGGGTGAGACAGGTGGCCTTCACCGGGAAAAACCGTGCGGGGACACAAGGCGGTCTTAGATACAGTAGCGTCCGTAGTGGAAATCCTGGCGCAAATGAGGGACGGCATCGGCTGTAAATCCCGTGCGGTTGGTTTCTCCTTTTCCTGAAAAGGGTCATTATTGCCTAATTGTGAGGATCCCGCCCTTGCAAGTAGAAAATTATATCCCCCTTCCACTTTACTTTTCAGGCAATTTGGCCGGTTAAAATTTCCAAATCGTTTCTTTGCCTGTGTACCCGCACAGCAACCTCAGGACCTTGGCAGGGAATGTGATGCCTCTTAGCCTCAGAAGGCCTCACTCCAAAGATTCTTTACCTACAGTGACAAGGTCCCTTAGAAACCGTTGCACTCTAATTCCGGTGTGTTTTATCGTATCAGCCATCCCCTGATTGACGCCATTTCAATATAATCGTATCCTGCCGGCATTCTGAAATGGCTGGCGTTTGCGGCCCCATTGATGGACTTCGAGTTCATTGCGGGGTTCTTATGCCGACCTGCATAAGAGGGTATGAAAAGACACCCAACGGGAAGCATGCATGTGGGGATACGGGTACGGGAGAGGAGAAGTCATCCGGGGGAGACCGCTATTTTACAAAAAGCCTGTTGAGGACTTTCTGCAGGATAGCTCTGGTGAACAGACCCATTTGAGCAGGATGCTTGGTCCGTGGAATCTGGTCACCCTGGGCATCGGGGGGATCGTCGGGGCCGGAATTTTCGTTATTACCGGGCAGGCTGCGGCACAGTACGCAGGTCCTGCTATTTCCATCTCCTTCTTCATATCCGGAATCGCCTGCGGGTTTGCCGGTCTTTGCTACGCGGAACTTGCATCCCTTATCCCTGTATCAGGCAGCGCCTACACGTATGCCTATGCGGCCTTTGGAGAGCTGATTGCCTGGATCATTGGATGGGACTTGGTCCTCGAATATCTATTTGCAGCCTCGACCGTCGCAGGAGGCTGGTCCGGGTATGTAGTATGCTTCCTTGGCGACATGGGAATAGTGGTTCCATCAACTCTGGCAGGAGCGCCACTGAGACACACGACGGTCGAAGGTTGGCAATTGACGGGTGCAATCTTGAACCTCCCGGCCGTACTCATCGTTTTGGTGCTCACGATCCTCCTGGTGCTCGGTATCAGGGGATCGGCACGTTTCAATAATGCAATCGTACTGGTGAAGGTCACTGTGATCACGCTCTTCATCTGCTTTGGGGTGTTCTATATAAGACTTGACAACTGGACGCCATTTATTCCAAAAAATACGGGGATCTTCGGTCAGTATGGGTTTAGCGGGATTTTTCGGGGAGCAGCAGTAGTGTTCTTTGCTTACCTCGGCTTTGATGCAGTAACCACTGCAGCACAGGAATGCCGAAATCCCCAAAAGGACATGTCAACAGGTGTGCTCGGCTCCCTTGTTTTTTGCACCCTGCTTTACGTCCTTGTAGCACTCGTGCTAACGGGGATGGTGAAATATGATTTGTTGCTTGTTCCGGATCCCATTGCGTTTGGGGTCAGTGCCGCAGGTCCCGGTCTCCTGTGGCTGAGGCCCCTGATAAATATAGGCGCGATTGCCGGTCTTAGCTCAGTGATTCTTGTCGTGCTCTTCGGACAATCGCGAATTTTGTACACAATGGCGGCAGACGGGCTTCTGCCGGCACAACTGGCCAGAGTGCATCCTAAGTATAGGACCCCTCATGCCACAACCATTCTGACAGGTCTTTTGGCAGCGATCCTTGCGGCAGCTTTTCCGATATCCGTACTCTGCGAGATGGTTTCGGTCGGGACTCTTTTCGCCTTTGTTGTCGTTTGCCTGGGAGTTCTTGTGCTGCGCCGCACCGATCCGGACCTCCCAAGGCCCTTCAAAGTCCCGGGAGGTCCCATTGTACCGATTCTTGGCGCTTCAGTATCTCTGATCCAAATGGTCTTTCTCCCAATGGTAACCCTGCTTCGACTGGTAATATGGATGGTTATCGGCCTGGGGATTTACTTTGGAGTGAGACACAGCGCTATTTTGACTAATGATTGATGTTACGGCCTGTTTAGCAAACTCAAGACAGCTCTCTCTTGAACATTAACTTCACAGATGATAGATGCCTTTGTGATAACATCTGATATAGACAACCTTCACATAACCATTGATAAAGAAGGGGCTCGTGCCTACTCAAAGGTCAGCTATCCCTTGCGATACGGCCGTTTTGCGGAGATAAAGACACCTGAATATGTCTTTCAGTTTAACCTGAATGGGGAATTGAAATTCATCAATGGCAGGGGCAAAGGCTGGCCGGACCGTTCCGAATGGCTCAAGAGAACCGTAACCGATGACTGGGTATATTATTCAGCAGGTGGTTACGACGGCCCTTATGATTGTTTCGGCGAATATTATATCCCACGTCTATCATACCCTAGCAACAATATCAATTCAAGCGATCCCTTCAATGACAACGCTGTAATAGCCGCGATTAAAGCCTGGGGCCGATTGCATAAAAGTTTGACGGATTTAAATTCGGGTTCCCTTCCCAAAAGAATCAGGGAATTTCTTGATCTTATAATATCAAACTCACCAGATGAACTCCGTAAGAGGTCAGGCAAAATACATGAAATAATAGGAGACAATATAACAGTCCTTCCCCCTGATACCAGGCATGTGGATTATGATGTAATCCCCATAATTATAGCAGACGGGTGTCTGTACAGATGCGGTTTTTGCAGGGTGAAATCACGTCTTAATTTCAAAGAACGTTCAAGGGACAATATAAAGACACAGGTTAGATATTTAAAAGCTTTTTACGGTAATGATATATCAAACTACAACTCTGTATTCTTGGGCCAGCATGACGCCATCAATTCTTCCGCTGACCTCGTGGAATTTGCTGCACGATATGCCTTTGAGGCCTTTAATTTAAACAGTGCTATTATTAAAGGACCCAGTCTCTTTATCTTTGCCAGTGTGGATTCCATAATAAAAGCAGAATATTCGGTATTTGAACGAATAGAGAGACTCCCATTCAAGACATATATCAATGTAGGGCTTGAATCATCAAATCAGGAGACCCTTGATAAACTGGGAAAAGGCACCACAGAAGATGCGGTTAAAATGGCCTTTGCAAAAATAATGGATATCAACAGACGATATGAGCAGATTGAGATCACATCAAACTTTGTCTTCGGAGCTGACCTTCCGGATGGACATATCGAGTCGTTTTTAAGATTAATTGAAAGTACTTTTGATCATCCTTTCTATAAGGGCACGATTTATTTTTCCCCTTTAATAAATGTGAAAAACATAGGATGGAAAAGAAGCATTAAAAGGGAATTCTTTAAGTTAAAAACCAGAATCCCTGTTCCGTCTTTCTTATACCTCATCCAAAGATTATAGCAGTAATGGTCCGATAAAAGAGCTTGGCACGGAAGTGTTTGGAGAGGAAAACATGCTGAAAAACGACGCGCCCCATAGCGGGTTGCACTCACCGTCCGCACGGGTAGCCATCCCGCAGCTCGACTCCATCCGGGTTTTTGCCATGCTCGGGATATTTTCCCATCACCTCTGGAAGACGGTCATCGCTACTCCGCAAGACACTTTGCAGCGCTTGCTGGACCCGGTATTCCTTGCCGCGACGGGCAGCATCGTCCTTTTCAACATCATGTCGGGGTTTCTGCTTGCGCGTCCCCACCTGGGGCCGGACCACCGCCCCTTCGAGGGCTATCGCGTATTCCTGCAAAAACGTTTCCTCCGTATCGTCCCTCCCTACTATCTTGCACTTGTCCTGTTCACGCTGGTGAACATGGTTCACTTCGGAGTTCCCCTTCTCCCAGCCTTCAACATGCTGATGGAACACCTCCTGTTCGTGAACTCGCTTGACTATTCGAACATGTTTTCGAACTTCGCCCATTTCTGGTACATGGGCCTGCTGGTTCAGTTCTATCTGCTGTTTCCGCTCATCCTCAGGTTCTTTCTTTGGATGAGGCCGGCCAGGGCCGCCCTGACGATAATCGCCCTGTGCTGGGGGGCCTGGGGCATTGTCGGATGGTTTTGTCCGCAATCCCAGCAGTCCTATTCCGACATGTGGGCCATTCTGATGCATTTCAACCTGCCGGGCCGCCTGCCCGAATTCGCAGTGGGAATGTGGCTGGCTTCGCTGTGGGACCCTTCCGTCGAATCGTGGCGCCGGAAAATTTTTGACGGACCATTTTCATTCTTCGTCGGGGCGTTGGCCCTGATTCTCGTCGCCGGGACCCCGTTTGCTTCTTCCATGGTATTGCTCTGCGACCACATCTACAATGTCGCGCTGAGCGTGCTCCTGTTCCTCTTGCTTTTCCTCTGGAAACCTGCCGCAAGGGCCGGCCGATCCACTTTCATTAAACACTGCTCCACGCAGACATACATGATCTATATTGTTCACGTCCCCTTGGCCAGCTACCTTGGCGTGATTCAGTCCAAAGTGACTCACACAGTTTCCAATTTTCTTTTCCTGGGGGCGATGCTGCTGCCCCTCACCTACTTTGCGGCCGTGGTGCTGAACCGTCTGTCCGACTGGGTCGTAAACATGGCGCTCGTGCGCCGAAACCGGGAGGCTCCCGGCAAGTGAGATTTATCCCGGCCGAAAGCGTAGCCGAAAGCATCAATGCCCGAAAATCCGAAGTCTTAGATGGAACCCGCAATCGACGTAATTTCTCCCCGAGCTATTTCCACCTTAAGAGCTGTGCGGGGACGACGGTACGTCCTCAAATCGCCCAAATTGGCCTGATCTCCATTTTTCTTGCCGGTTTTGATTGCAATATCGTATAATTTACAGATATTCGGCATTCCGGGAGCTCTTTCAGATTGAATGTGACCCGGAAATGCGGTTCGGCTCCAGTTGCGGGTCAAGTTGACGGATTGCTCAGGCCGGGATTTCCTGATTAAACTTCGCATTGGGTAAAAACACAAAATCCGTGAGCAAGCCATACAAGGCGAAAGTAAAAAGGCGAAAGTAAAGAAGCGAGAGGAAACTTAGACGGACTGATAGAAAGGGATAAACTGTGAAGGAACTGCAGGAAAACGAGGAACAGGCGAACGCTGTTGCAGCGTTCATGATCGGCACCCAGGTGCGGGAGCTTCGGGAGCAAAACCGCTACACACTCGATGACCTTGCCATGAAGACGGGCATCGAAAGACAGATGCTGGCCAAGATCGAAGCCCATGAGTTTATACCGCCCATAGCCACTCTCATCAAGCTCGCGGGCGTACTGAATGTCAGCGTGGCCTGGTTTTTCCAGGACAAAACCGGCAGCGACAAGATCGCCGTGACACGCCGCGGCGAACGGGTGCGCATCATGCGGCGTCCCCATCACACAGAAGGGGAAGTCGAGTACATCTACGAATCGTTGGAAATCCGAAAAGTCCAAAAACATATGGAACCCTTTATGGTGGAATTCCCTGTCAGGGAAACCAGCGAGATGGTCTTCGCATGTCATGAAGGCGAGGAGTTTCTCTACCTGCTGGAAGGGACACTTGAATTCCGCTCTGCAGACCGGGTCGAAATACTAAATCCGGGCGACAGCATCTACTTTGAATCGGATGTCGAGCATGGTTTCCGCCGCCTGGGCGGGGTGCCCGCCAAAGCGCTCGCGGTGGTGTGGAAGCCCGGCAACCCTGACCGGCCGATGCTGCGATAAAGGGGGTTGGTTAACCGGTCACGGGTTTCGGGTTGGGGCCGTAGCTGTGTTGCTGCTCTGCTCTTGGGCTTGCGTCCCGGACAGCGCTTGTTCTTAAAACCTCGGTTTTTCCTGCGATATTGCTGCTGGTCTCTTGGGAATTGGCGTCCAGGCTTGGAGTTGACCGTGTGCCGTGCACAGCTTTGCACAAATCCCTCGCAGATGGAAGGCCATAGGCCCACATCGACACGTTCGGGGGTCGAACCACGCTAAAGCGTGCCTGCTCAAGGATTGAGCGGTCCCTATTGGCTAAGAGATTGGCATTTTGTTTTTAACCCTTCACCCCTCACCCTTACCCGCATTTTGCCGCTTCTCGTTGCCGTTTCTATTGCCGCTTCTGGATGCCGCTTCTCGTTGTCGTTTGGCAAAGCAAAATCACTGCGCGGTAGAATATTGTCGAAGAAGGAACTGCACGTGTCGAGCGGAGTTTAGAAAATTCGGCTTTTTCCGTTCACTCTTTACAGTTCCCTGCTCCCTGCTCCTGCTATCACCTGTTATCGCGGAGAATCTAATCCAAAACTGTCAATTAAATCATGTTGTTGTGCAACTGGCCCCTGCATTTGCCCTGTATTTACAGGAATTACAGTAAGCCAATGAACCTCTTTGACAACTGTCTTAAATATGCCTCTTTTCCTATGATAGAAGAAACATTGTTTCGGGAGGGAGAGGCCGTCTTCTAATTGGAGTTTTGCACCCGTTTGACAACCTGGTCCAAGAATGATGATGAACTTGCGATTGGCGACACAGTAAATGTGATCCCGTTTAGGAAAATAGTGTACTGAAATCATTCTGCCTCCCAACTTCATTCTCGAGGAGGGCATCATGGGCAAAGCGAAAGCCTGCAAGGGCGGAAAGAATCAGCTGCAAGTAATTCATCCCCGTGCGGCAGGAATTGACGTAGGTTCCAAATTTCATGTTGTGGCGGTGTCCGCGGAATACGATCCCGATCCCGTACGCAAATTCAACAGCTTTACCACAGACCTGCATCGCCTTGCCGATTGGCTCAAAGCCGTCGGGGTTACCACCATCGCAATGGAATCTACCGGTGTATATTGGATTCCGGTCTTTGAGATTTTAGAATCAAGAGGTTTTGACGTCATTTTGGTCAATGCCCGCGAAGCAAAGCGGGTTCCTGGGCGAAAGACGGATATAAAGGATGCCCAGTGGCTTCAGCAACTGCACCAGTACGGCCTTCTATCCGCAAGCTTCCGCCCCGGCGAAAAGATTGCAAGCCTGCGTTCCTATTTGCGCCACCGGGAACGGCTCACGGAATACGCCGCCGCTCATATCCAGCATATGCAGAAGGCGCTCATGCAGATGAACCTGCAGCTGCAACATGTTGTAAGTGACATCACGGGAGATACGGGCATGAGGATAATCCGGGCAATCATTAAAGGAGAGCGTTCAACCTCAAAGCTGGCCTCTTACCGGGACCCCCACTGCAAGCAATCGGAGAAAACGATCTCGGCCGCATTGACGGGCAACTATCGCCCCGAGCACGTCTTCTCGCTAAAGCAGGCTGTTGCCTTGTACGATTTCTATCAGAAGCAGATCAAGGAGTGTGATCAAGAAATCGAGAAGGCGCTTGCGGCATTAAACAGCGATAAGAATCCTCCGTCGGAGCCTCTCCCCAAAGCCCGTCGTACGCAAAAGCAAAAAAATGAACCGGGGGTCCCCATTCGCGAGATGCTCTACACGCTCACGGGCGTGGACTCGACTCAAATCAACGGCATTGGTCCCTACACGACCCTGCGCCTGGTCGCAGAATGTGGCACCGATATGGCAAAGTGGCCGACATCGAAGCACTTTACGTCCTGGCTCACCCTTTCACCGGGCAATAAGATCTCCGGAGGAAAGGTTCTGTCAAGCAGAACCCGCCGAACCAAGAACCGAGCGACGACATTGCTGCGCATTGCCGCGGTCAATATCGGCAAGACGCAAACTGCGCTGGGCGCGTTCTATCGGCGATTGGCGGCAAGGGTTGGAAAAGCAAAGGCCGTAACCGCAACGGCTCGGAAGCTGGCCGTCTTGTTCTACACGCTCATGAGGTACGGAAAGGCGTATGTGGAACCCGGAGCAGACTATTATGAGCGGCAGTATAGAGAAAGAGTCCTACGTGCCTTATCCCGAAAAGCAGCAGCCTTGGGATACCGCTTGGCTCAGAAGCAGGAAACCTCGCCCGTCACAGGGAATGTTTCTTAGGAAATCAATATGAGTATCGGATTTTCACTTTTAGGCGTTTAATGACAATGAGGATCAGGGCTTAAGCTAGCGGCATTGGGTCCGACTCTGTTCGGCAGACGCGTGGGCTAGCTGCGGCTGGTCCTGATAAAGTTCCTGATCCTGTCGTGCAGTATGAAAAGGATTTCCATTTCCAATCCGTTAGCTTCCTGGAGCTGAACCAACTTTTCCCGCGCAATGGTTTTTTGCAGCCTCAAGCATAGGTAATTCACGCAGAGAATGTCCCGGGCCGGCAGAACACAGCCACTCTCCCCCCAGAAATGGCAACTATTTGTCGAATTCCGCGATTCAGGCAGGGTGACTCCAAGCATGAGGTTTATCAGCAGGAGTTCAGGGGTGTAGCGGTCCTCGATTCCAGCCCCGCAACAGCTTCCGCCCTCCTCCCGGTCACACACCCTGCACGCCATGGCAACTCCCGACAGGAGGCACAAACTGCTCGAAGCTTCCACTCTGACCGAAAGCTCCCTGAGTTGTGCGGATATACCCGGATCGGCCCTGATCGCCTCGCCCCACCTGCCGTGCAGGCCTTTGGCGATAGTGATTTTTTCATTTATCGTTTTTGGTTTCATTTCGGGATTAGTATAGCTTTCAGTCTTTTATTTTCTGATATTGAGTTTTTTCATCCTCGAGTCGAAGGTCGAACGATTCACCCCCGCTTCCTTTGCGGCCCGGGTTATGTGCCATCTGTTCTTTTCGAGAAGATGAAGAACATACTCGCGCTCCAGCTCCTCCCAGGAGTACCCGTCAAAGAAACTGCCCGGCGCCGCTCCGTTCTCTTCACCCGCCCTTTTCTTTTGGTCCGGCCGCTGTTCAAACTGGCTGTGCGCTTTAGAGGTTATAGAGAAAAAGTGGTTTGAAAGATCTTTGCGCGTTATCAGGTCTCCAGGGGTAATAACGATGATGTGCCTGACAAAATTCTCGAGCTCGCGAATGTTTCCGGGCCACTCGTATTCGAGGAGAAAATCGAGGGCGTCTTTTGAAAAAGTCTTGCGGTCGGTCCCGAGCCGTAGCGCCTCACTGCTAACAAAGTGGTCCAGGAGCAGGGGTATGTCCTCGATCCTTTCGCGCAAGGAGGGCACATGCAGCGGCAAGACGTTCAATCGGTAAAACAGGTCCTCCCGGAAGTTTTCCCTGGCGATTTCACTTTGCAGGTCGCGATTGGTGGCGGAAATAATCCGCACGTTCACCTTCCTGGGGTGAACACTGCCAATGGGCTTGATTTCGCCGTCCTGGATCACGCGCAAAATCCTGGCCTGGAGTTGCAGGGGCATGTCGCCGATCTCGTCGAGGAAAACAGTCCCGTCATTTGCAGCTTCAAAAAGCCCCAACTTAGTCTTGGAAGCCCCGGTAAAGGCCCCTTTTTCATGGCCGAAAAGCTCGCTTTCGAGCAAAGTGTCCGGAATGCAACTACAATTCTGGGCCAGAAACGCACCCCCGCTCCTGCCGCTCAACCGGTGAATTTCTCTGGCCAGAAGCTCTTTGCCTGAACCGCTTTCGCCCGTAATCAGCACGGGAAAATCCGTCCTTGCATACTCCGCGGCCCTATTCCTCGCCCCCAGCAAAGCGGCGCTCTTCCCGATGATAAGATACTGTTCCCGGATGGCCTTAAGCGTCTGCCTGAGCTTGAGGTTCTCTTTCACCTGCTCGCAGAAAACCAGCGAATTGCTTAGCGCTATCGATCCGATGTCTATAAGCTGCTGGAGCAGTTCGAGATAGTTTTTATCAAGGTTGAGGCGGTTTCCACCGGCGCTTGTGTCGATTATCTGGACCGCCCCGTAGACTTCGCCGGTCCTGAGAAATAGTGGAAAACAAAGGATAAGGCTGCTCTTAACGTCAATTTTCTCCTCCGCCTGCCTGTAGTGACGCGCGTCTTTGCCCGGTTCGGCGACGGTCATTTTGCCGTTTTCGATAACCCAGCCGACAATGCTGGGCCGGCCGAAATCGATGGTCATTGACTTGATGCGCTCACTTTGCTCTCCGACCGCTTCGATGCATGTGTAGCCCCTTTCGCTCCTCACCCATATGGAGCCTCGCTCCACGTTTTGCAAATCCAGCAGGGCAGTCAGGAATTTTCTCTGCAGCTTTTCGGGATCGAGTTCCTCTGATACAGCCCGGTAGAAATCAAAAGACTTATCGCCCATAAACTCTCCGAAAAGGCGGCTCAACCGGCGGCCGTTTGTCAATTGACGTGATGCAACCTTATTTCCGAACTTATATATCAACCACCAGCACAAAAGAGAATGGGTTAATCAGACAATAGCCCTTATCCGGGGGAATGCTCTCAGCAATTTTCTCACATTTTGCGCCTGCTTCTGGTAAAGTGTCCTTCCAATTGATTCACTTCTCAAATAGCAACGAGCGCATCTGGGCACTTGTTCCTACAGCGGAGGTTCCAATCATGAAAGTATTCACCCACGATGATTTCAAGAGTGTCTACGTGAGCGATCCGGCGGCTTCCCCTGGAAGAATCGAAGCAATCCTTAAGGCAATCAGCAGCGAGGTCGATCTCCAGCAGGCATCTCCCGCCCCTCAGGACGACATCCTCGCGGTCCACACCAAGTCCCTCGTACAAGGTGTCGAAAGGCAAGAACTATACAATATTGCCGCGCTCGCCGCCGGGGCGGCCATTCAGACTGCCGTTGCCGGCCTCAAGGAACCGGCTTTCGGGCTTATTCGCCCCCCGGGGCATCACGCTTCAGCAGATTATCATTGGGGGTTCTGTTATTTCAACAACATGGCCGTAGCGTTGGAGCACCTCCGGTCAAACGGCTTCATCAAAACGGCGCACGTCCTGGACTTTGACCTTCACTATGGCGACGGCACGGTAAACATCCTGGGCGGTAAAGGTTATGTTTCCATTCATAATCCCGATGAGAGCGACCGAAGGCATTACCTGAGGGAAGTGGCCGCCCGGCTTGACTCGCTTAATGTGGACATCATCGCCGTATCTGCCGGCTTCGACAATCATATCGAAGATTGGGGCCGAGTGCTCTATACGGAAGACTACCAGGAAATGGGCCGGATGGTTCACAATACCTGCGCGAAACTCGGCATCGGCTCTTTCGGCCTGCTCGAAGGCGGCTACAACCACAGTGTGCTGGGACTAAACGTGCTTGCGTTCTTAAGAGGCCTTCAGGGCCTTTGATTCTTCCGCACAACGTCCCATTTGGTTCGTTACTATTTAGCGTCCATCCGGAAACTCCGGATGGAACGCTGGCGGTTTCCGATTCGAAAAGGAGGCATTTTTCGTCCTGGCAAGGAAATAGAGGGGTTGCGCGGAGGCGTACATAGGTACGCCGCACAAGCAAGCCCGAAGATTGACGCCGCCAAGGCGGAAAAGGACCCTTTCCGGATGGAAACTATTTAGCGTTGCTCTACGGAGTTGGCTCATGGCTAACGATAAGGACCTGGCCGGGGTTGTTGAGGTAATTTTTCCGGAGGACCTTCAGTTATATATTGCCGAACACAGGGAAGGGACCTACCAGCTCATTGACGTTCGCCAGCCCGAGGAATACGAACAATCTCACCTGCCCGGCGCCAGACTTGTTCCGCTGCCTCTGCTTGCAGACTCCCTGGAACAGCTTGACCGCACGCGCGATTTAATCATCTACTGCTCAGTGGGCGGAAGGAGCCGGATGGCCGCCCATTTTCTGGCCAGGCGCGGGTTTCACCGAGTCTTACACCTCGAGGGCGGAATAGAGGCCTGGGAGCACGGGACGGCTGCAAACACCCCTGAACTGCACCTCCGGTTCATGCGCGGGGATGAATCCGCCATGGAGGCTGCTACGATAGCTTGCAGGTTTGAAGCAGGCCTCGAGCAATTCTACAGGACGGCCTTTGACAGGAGCACAATTGCCGAGGTGCGGCACCTGCTGGAAAAGCTTCTCAGCGCCGAGGAAAGCCACAAACACAGCCTTCTGCGGCTTCTCGAATCGCTGGGAGGAAGACCCGAGGCCCCCTGCGCACCGGATGGCGTGATGGAAGGCGGACTTAAAATCGAAGATTTTCTTGCCCGCAACGATGATTACCTCAAGTCTGCCCAGGACTGCCTGGAACTGGCCATGATGATCGAAATCCAGGCCCTTGACCTTTACCTGCGCATGGCCCGGACCTGCGAGGATGCCCCCGCAAAGGAGGTTTTCCACCGGCTGGGCGAAGACGAAAAGGCCCATCTGAATTGGCTTGCAGACCTTAGCGCAAAGATCGGGCGAAGATAGTAGTTCGGACACTCAAAGTTGATATTATATAATTGAAGTCTTTCCGGCTTGTTCGAACCAGGAGTGCCGGCCCATCTTTCCAATGGAGTCGATCGACTCGGGACCTGCATTGTTATACTCGGCAATAATCCTATACACGCTTGATTCCGAGAGGCCCGTGTGCCTGGCGATTTCCTCAAGCGGCCTCGGGTCAACCAGCAGGTTGTAAATTACGAGCCATTTCTGAAACCTGAGAAACCCGCCGGACATGCGCATTTTCATCCTGACCTCGTCGGCAGACAAGTAACCGGCCACATCTTCTCCGTTTATGCTCATTTTCCCCTCCTGATACTCAGGATATATATATTATGATAGATTTGAAAAATAGAAACAGCTACCTGACTTCAGGGACCTGAAACCCGGTGCATAGGTCCTTACCCCTTTTTTGACAGATGGATCTTACAATGGTGGCTATTTCATCGCTCCCGGAGTTTCCTTTGGTGAAAAAATGACTTGCGCCGCTGCGTAGAGCGGCGGCCCTGTATTCGGGAATGTCGTAGCTGGTCAGGATGACCACCTCCACGTCGGACTTAACCTCTTTGATTTTTTTCGTGACTTCCAGACCGTTTTTGCCCGGCAGCCTGATGTCCATAAATATTATGTCGGGGTTCGTGTTCTCCAATTTTTGGAGTGCTTCCTCACCATCGGATGCCTCCTCTATATTGAGCGCGGGAAATCTAAGCGTCAGCATCTCTCTCATCGATTTTCGAAAAGTTGAACTGTCTTCCACCAGTAGGACAAAACACATTTTTCCCCCTAAGAGCAGTTGATTTCTATTGAAATTGGACTAACTCCAGCTATTATATTTATCGACAAAGTAGTTTTGATTTTTCCATAGCTTTACAGGGCGGTAAATACTCTATTTACAGTAATAGCGGCGTCAAAATACTGTATTTTCTCCAATATTCATCGCTTTCGTTAAGGTTTGACCTATGCAGGACAGAAAAAAAATCCTAATCGCCGAAGACCACACGATCCTACGGGAAGGACTGAGAGTGCTTTTGTCCTCCAACCCGGCCTTCGAGGTGGTTGGCGAGGCGCAGGACGGCCTGGAGGCCATCCGCTCGGTCGAATCCTTAAAGCCTGACCTGATCCTGATGGACCTGTCGATGCCCAGGATGAACGGAGTGGGGGCGATTCAGGAAATAAAAAAGCTTCACCCCTCCACAAAAATTCTCGTTCTTACCGTTCACAAGACCGAGGAGCACATCCTGACTGCCCTTAAGGCGGGCGCCGAAGGCTACATCCTCAAGGACGCCACTCACGGCGAACTGATGCTGGCCATTGACAATCTTTTCGCGGGGAAGAGCTATCTTAGCCCAGGTATTTCGGAAAGGGTGATCGAGGGATATCTCGAGGGAAGACAGAGTGTCAAATCATCCACCTCGTGGGATACCCTCACACAGCGCGAGCGCGAAATTCTCAAGATGATCGCCGAGGGCTACAGAAACAAAGACATTGCCGATTACCTGTGCATAAGCTCCAAGACCGTTGAAAAACACCGCGCAAACCTCATGAAAAAACTCGACCTCCACAGCGCTTCATCACTTACCGCATTCGCTATGGAAAAAGGGCTGATAACAAAATAGAACCATCCCGCAAATGAGTATCTACGGCCGGGCTGTATAATATGGCCCCGCCCCTCGCGGAGCGCCACGTGGCTTCGCGGGCGCGTGAAAAATCAGTCCCGCTCCTGCTCCCCTCTTCCTGCCTCAGTCCTCAGTCCTCATTCCTGGTGCAAGCCAGTCTTTCAAGCTCTTTGCGTAAAGGGCCGGACTTAAACCCGAGGGCCATGGCCCTGGCGCTGCTAAGCGAAACATCCGCCGGACGAGGGGCGGCTAACTCCATGCTTTGCCGCGTGCATGCATAAAGCTTGGCATTGTGCGCTCCGAGTATATCCCGCAGCAGTTTTCCGAAATCAAAGCGGGAAATGCGCTCTGAGCCTCCTATGTGCAGAATCCCATTTGTTTTGGAAAGCCCGAGCAGAATCCCCTGTGCACCATTGGTAGCGCTTACCGGCGTCCTGTACTCATCGATAAAGAGATTAATCTGCCGGCCGTTCCTCATATCCTCTATCAAGGGCTGAATGAAGCTGGCCGCACCCTGCCCGGCATCGCCGAACATAAGAGACATGCGGCAAACCAGTGCCTGGGGATACCTGTCCAGAACAGCCCTTTCGGCTTCAGCTTTCTGTTCCCCGTAGATAGAAACGGGGCAGACGGGATCGTTCTCACTGTAGGGCGGGTTCAGGCCGTTAAAGACCAGGTCCGATGAGATAAAGACCAATGGAATGCGCAGATCCGCGCAAAGTGAGGCCAAGTTGACAGTGGCTTCAACATTGATCGCGTGGGACGCCGCAGGATTCAGCTGACAATAATTGGGGTTGGATTCGGCTGCTGCATGAATTAGCACATCAGGGCGAATTTGCAGAAGATTTTCTTTTATCTCTTTAAAGCGGGTCAGATCGGCCCGCCGAAGTTCTACTCCCTGAAGCTGATTCTGATTCCGGCGGACAAGGCCATATACATGCCATCGGCCTTGTGCCATGCGGCATAAATTCCAGCCCAGAAAACCGCTTGCACCGGTTACCAGCAGTTTTCCCATCGACAGCCTCACCTGTTCAATACCCGGCTAGAAATCGAATGACTTTTCTTCGAAGGGTATGATCCGTTCCGGAGCAAGCTTTTCGTGTCCTGTATGCGCTCCTTTGCCACCGGATTTTCCGTAATTGACACCAACGGATTTCCTCGATCCTCCGCTTGTAAAGACCGTTCCCTAGTTTTCAAAAACCGAAGGCGCGCCGGTGGATCTGAGGCCCTCTTTGCTCTTATCCGCACCCCGCTGCTCCGAACAGCCGTTGATCATCATTTCCAGGTCGCGTACGAACCCTTGCATCCGCTCGGCTTGCAGATTCATTTCCTCTGCGGTCCCAGCCGCCTGCTCCGCCACTGACGCACTTTGCTGGACGACTTTGTCCATCTCGGATACGGCCAGTGAAATTTGATCTATCCCCTGGGCCTGCTCGCTGGAAGCCGACGCTATCTCGCCGGCAAGCTCGGTCATTTTAGCCGAGCTTCCAACAGCTCTTGAAAAACCTGTGCCTGTCTTTTCAACCACCTTGGAACCGGCGCTTATTTTGACCACGGTGGACTGGATGAGTTCCGCAGTATTTTTTGCGGCCTCAGCGGCACGCACTGCCAGGTTTCTCACCTCGTCGGCCACCACTGCGAACCCGGCCCCGGCTTCTCCGGCCCGGGCCGCTTCGACGGCTGCGTTGAGCGCCAGCAGGTTGGTCTGAAAGGCGATTTCGTCTATAGTTTTAACTATTTTAGAGGTCTGTTCACTCGCCTTCGATATTTCGTCCATTGATGCCATCAGCCTGCTCATCGAGTCCCCTGCCTCGGCTACAGTGGTTTTCGTTTCGTTCACGAGCACATTGGCCTGTTTGGCATTTTCTGCGTTTTGCGCCGTCATCGCAGACATCTCTTCAAGCGATGCTGAAGTCTGCTCAATTGCCGCAGCCTGCTCTGAGGCGCCTTCGGCCATGCTTTGGCTGGTAGCAGAGATTTGACCTGCGGCCCCCGCCAACTCTTCAGCCCCGCTCAGCAGCCCGTTGATTACCGCCTTTAGCGGTTTGGTAATCGCCCGGGTGAGAAAAAACGATAGCAACAACCCGACAAGGAGACTCAGGCCAAGGCATATCAATATCACAAACCTGGCCTGACTGATATTTCGGTCCATTTTATTCATGTACGCGACTCTTGCCTTGTCGCAGACACCCTGGACGGCCCTGGCGGCATCGACCATTTTCCGGTCGGCGTCGGCCTTTATTTCATCAAATCCCGCCACCTTGGACAGGCTTTTCGAGTAAGCCTGAATGCAGGCGCTGACCTTGTCTATCTGCGCGATATTGTTTTGCTGTTTGAACCTGGAGCGAAGGTCCCCGGCGATGTCGAGCAGCTTTACCACCCGCGTTTCCACTTCTGCTCTGTCTTTTTTATCTTCCGAGGCCACATATTGCTTTTCAAACGATCTTGCTTCCAGGAACAACTTGGCGATTCGGTTCACATCCTCCATCTTGCTTATTCTATCACTGATTTGCTCGCTCGATTCGCTCTGCCCGGTTTTTTTCAACAGTTCGTCCAACTGTGACTTTTGATCGGCAAGAATCGCTTCTACCTCCGAGAGCGCCGCAAGGGACTTGGCAGTCATGTCGGCAAGCGCTTCTTCCTGGACCTTCTTGCTGTCTACGTATTCCTGGAAGCCCCTGATGTACTTGTTCACTCCCTCCATGGACTCCCCATGCACCTTCTTATCTTCCTGAGATTCGCTTGAGCTTACACTCTGCTCTGCTCTTTTCCGGAAATCCTCGATCAGAGATTGCACTTCCTTCACATATTCGGCGCCGCCGCGTATCACAAAGTTCTTCTCTTGCCGCCTGGCTTCCAGGAGCGTTTTTACCTGTTGAGAGGCGATGTCGGCCTTGTGCAGGGTTTCCACAATAGTCAAGAGGACGCCCAGTCCAACGATTGAAACAATCGCAAGCAGGGCAAGCAACATCCCGAATCCGCCAAAGACCTTGGTCCCCAGCTTTACGTCGAATATTGACTTCGGCATAATTCCCCCTCTCAACATCCCAACGGGCACATACACCCCAATCAGCATGACCACAGGTTTTTGACGTCATTCAGACGTCATTCCCTCATAAAAAAACGGAAAGAAGTCACAAATACTTGAACACTTTTTTGTCTACTCGTGTGACAGACTTAGTGCTTGTCCGTAAATAAACTTCTTAGGGATTGCGCCTGACTTTGAGACTGATTTGGCCGCGAAGATTGAGCAAAACCGCAGGCGCAGTTGGGCTACGTCAAGGATTTTGCCATTGAGGAGCGGCCAAAGCAGGACTGAGGACTGATAGCGCAGCGCGGAGGCCGGTCGCTCATTCTCGACCGCCCACCCACCCGCGAGACGGAGCGGGAGCGGGAGGCCTCATTACTTTGCAACTGTCTGTGAATTACTGCCCGCAACTCTTATCGCCAGGCAGTCGTACAACACACGCTCTCCCTGATAGGCCGTTTCTCCACGCTTGAGAATGCGCCATCCGCCGTTTTGGAAAACGCCTTCGGAGGCAAGACGCTCGACAAGCCGGGGAGCACCATCGAGACATTCCACAAGCTGGGGGTCTTGAGCGAGCACGACGTGTTTGAGACCGGGGCCGGATATAATGCTAACAGGTTCCAGAACAAGACTTGCCAGGTCATAGGCAGGGATTGATGCAACCATCTGCCTGGCCTGCAGTTGAATCATGCGCGCCCGCGTGTCCGGGCCTACTGTTTCCCTGCTGGTGCTGATCAGATCGAGCAGATGCTCGCGGACTTCGTTCAGTTCCTTGGCTGCGTGCAGTCTCTTGAACCCCGGATAAGATTTTAAAGCCTTGGCCAGCATGGATACTTCTCGCAAAAAATGGTTCCGCTGGTTTTCGGGCACAAGATACAAAGCGATAATCGATACGGGCTTGCCGTCAGGGGCCCCGTATTCGATGCCTGTCGGGCTCCACCCGACAACGCAGATGAGGTCCTCTTCAAACGGCACGCGTACATGGGGACTGGCCCAGCCGTTGCCAAGCGCCGAAATCGTAGAACGCTCTTTTGCCATGACCAGCCCGACCACATCGATGCCGGTGGGAAGAGACGGAATCGCCTCGATAATATGAGCAAGGAATTGCAGGGCGTCATCTTTATTATTGTCAGGCAGCTCTATCAACCGTCCTTCTTGAAGTGCATCGAGCAAGGTATCCATAATCACTCGCCTCCATAACGATTGAAAAACCATGTCTTTATAATGTGAGTCAAAACGGAGTATGAAACAAGGAACAAAGCGATCCAGGCCCAGTAGATTGTGGGCAACGGAACCATTCCGAGGCTCGGCGCAAAGGGTGAATAAGGCAACCATGCGCCGATGCCCATGATGGTCAGTGTTGTCAGGGTCAGGTGCAGGGAAGCACGGCTCCCGAAGAAGGGGACCCTTCTGGTCCTTATGATATGCACGATCAAAGTCTGGGTAAGGAGCGACTCCACGAACCATCCGCTTTGAAACAGACTAGCCAGAGCTTCTTTTTGCGCCGCTCCTGTGGCCGGATCGATAAAGGCGCTGCAATGAAAAAAGAACCACATCAGCGCGAAGGTCGCATAGTCGAATATGGAACTCACAGGTCCGATAAAGACCATGAAGAGTTTGACGGTATTGATGTTCCATTTGAGAGGCTTAACGATCAGTTCCTCATCTACATTGTCTGTGGGAATCCCGGTCTGGGAAAAATCATAGAGAAGGTTGTTCGTCAGGACCTGCACGGGAAGCATCGGAAGGAACGGCAATATATAACTCGCCCCCACAACGCTGAACATGTTTCCAAAATTGGAACTCGCGCCCATCCGGATATACTTGACGATATTTGCAAAGACTTTTCTGCCTTCGATAATCCCCTCTGCAAGCACAAGAAGGCTTTTTTCGAGCAGCACGATGTCCGCGGCCTCCTTGGCGACATCAACCCCCGAATCCACGGAAATCCCGACATCAGCGGCCTTGAGGGCAGGTGCATCGTTAATCCCGTCTCCCATGAATCCCACCACACAACCGTTGCTGCGCAGTTCCCTGACAATGAGTTCCTTCTGGGCCGGGGTAACTTTTACGAATACATCCACATCCAGCACGGCCCGTGAAAGCTCCGCCGGAGACATTTGTGAGAGTTGAACGCCGCTGATGCTCTGTTTTGGTTCCAGACCGACATCCCGGCAGACCTTTTTGGTAACAAGGCCGTTGTCGCCGGTCACCACCTTTACCTCAACGCCGGCCTGCCTCAAAAGCTCGATGGCCTGCCCGGCCGATTCTTTGGGCGGGTCCACAAAAGCGATATAGCCTAAAAGGATCATTTCGCTTTCATCGGCCACAGTATATGTGGTTCTCGTACGCGGAAATTCGCGATAGGCAATTCCCAGAACCCGGTAACCTTCCTTGTTCAGCCGTTCGACTTCCTCAAACAGGTCCTCCCGAATCATATCGATCAGGGGATACACTTCGTCGCCTATCTGATATTGGTTGCAACAGGTGTAGATCTCTTCGACAGCCCCTTTGCATATTAGAACGTTATCGCCTTCGTAATCGACGACGACCGACATGCGCCGCCGCTCAAAGTCAAAGGGCAGTTCGTCCACCAGGGTGCAGTACTGCTCGGCATCCAGGTCGGAATGCTCGACCACGGCCCGGTCGAGCAGGTTGCGGAGCCCGGTCTGATAATAGCTGTTGAGGTAGGCATAATTCAAAACGTCGCCGCTTGTGTGTCCGGTGATGTCCACATGCCGCTCGAGAATGACTTTGTCCTGGGTAAGGGTCCCCGTCTTATCGGTGCACAGCACGCCTATGGCGCCTAAGTTCTGGATGGAGGGCAGACGCTTCACGATGACCTTTTTCTTGCCCATGGTCAGCGCGCCCTTCGCGAGGTTCACCGTCACGATCATCGGCAGCATCTCCGGGGTGAGACCCACGGCTATGGACAAGCCAAACAGCAGGGCTTCCACCCAATCGCCCTTGGTCATGCCGACGATAAAGAAAACCGCGCAAACCATGACCACCATGAATCGGATCATGAGCCATGTAAAAGTCCGCACTCCCTTATCGAAACTGGTTTCTTCACGGCGCTCCGTCAGTCGCTCCGATATGGAGCCGAAAATTGTCCGCGTCCCGGTGTTGACGACTAAACCCCGCGCTGTACCGCTGGTGACGCTGGTTCCCAGAAAGCAGGCGTTTGTCAGTTCCAAAGCGGTGCGGTCGTGAACACGCCCGGCGGAAATCGTTTTTTCCACCGCCATGGACTCTCCGGTGAGTGCCGATTGGCTCACGAAGAAATCCTTTGCGCTGAGCAGCCGCAAGTCAGCCGGAACGATTGAGCCGGCATGCAACACGACGATATCGCCCGGCACAACTTCCGATATCCGGATTTCCGTTTCCGCACCGTCGCGTAAAACCAAAGTTCGCGATTGCACACGCTTTCCAAGCATCTCGACGGTTTTGCTTGAACGCCGATCCAGGATATAGGAGAGCCCGACGCTTAGGAAAACCATCGCGCTTACGATAATCGCCGATTTTATCTCTCCGATAGCGCCGGAAATCGTGGCAATGATCAATAACTGAACGACCAGAGGACTCTTGCACCTCTCGAGAATGTCGATCAGGAAACCCTTGTGCCTGGTATGTGAGAGTTCGTTTAGTCCGTACTCGTCCAGGCGCTTGTCAGCCTCTTCCGAACTCAGGCCGCGCAAACCGGCATCTAGACCGGCCAGCGCCTCCTTGGCAGGCCGGGCACAAAGATCGATCAATCGGCTCTCTTGTTCGGAAACTTCCTGCAGCATTCTCTGATTGGGAGAGTCGGCGCGGAAAAGCCTTCCGGACATGTCGAGCAAGGCCTTGATCATAGCGCTGCCTCTTCAGGTTTTTTGCTCATAGAATGACCTTGCGAAAACACTATTAAACCGTGATGCCGGCCCCGCCGGGCCGTACCTCGCCACAGAGTCTCATTTAGGCAATTTGATGAAAGAGATTGATGCAGGGGATGGATTAAATTCCCTGCTTCGCCGCTATCTTCAGTTTAGGACCAACGGAAAGCAGCAAAGCAGAGAAAAGAGAAAAAACTCTTTTGCGGGCTAAACCGCTGGGCCTCTATCGGTCAAACAGGCACAACTGTGACTGTCCAATTATGGAAACCTCCGCACATGAATCCAATAAACCAAACCCCGGAGAAATCGGGGCCGCCTGAGTAACGGTTTTTTGAAAATTTGGCACATCTCCGGAAACTTGTCAACGGCGCGTTGAGTATTTTTCCCGTGTATCACGAAAAAGCGTCCAAGGTTTCAGCGTCTTTCAGGTATAATTGACTGCAAAACCGGCCTACACTTGTGGAAAAGCATGTACAGAAAATATTTCGGCATGAAAAGATCACCCTTCTCGATAGCGCCCGATCCGCGCTTTCTCTACTTGAGCGAGCAGTATCGGGACGCCATCGCTCATCTGATTTATGGGATCAGGAGCGACGGGGGATTCGTTCTGATGACGGGGGAGATCGGCACGGGGAAAACCACCATTGTCCGGCGCCTTCTCCAGACGCCTCACAAAAATATCGTCGTGGCCTTCATCATACATCCCGCGCTCTCGGTTGGGCAACTGCTTGCCGCGATCTGCGACGAATTCGGCCTCAGCTACCCCAGAAAAACGAGCATAAAGGAACTGGTCGGCATAATAAACACCTTCCTGCTGGATTTGAACGCCAGGCGCAAAAAAGCCATCCTCATAATTGACGAGGCGCAAAACCTCGGCCATAACGTTCTCGAGCAAATACGGCTTCTCACCAACCTCGAGACAAACGAACGCAAGCTACTCCAAATAATTCTTGTCGGCCAGCCTGAACTCAGGGATAAGCTGGCAAGACCGGAACTGAGGCAACTGGCCCAGCGCATCGTGGCCCGTTGCCACCTCGAGGCGCTGTCAAAGGGCGACCTCTTCCTTTACGTGAATCACAGGCTTGAGGTTGCCGGAGGGAAAACCGATCTTTTTTCACAGGAAGCCCTGAACAGCTTATATGTATATAGCGGTGGGATTCCCAGGTTAATCAACGTTGTCTGCGACCGCGCGCTCCTGGGGGCTTTTGTCCTGCAAAAAGAAATCGTAGACAGGGCCACGCTGGCAAAAGCCGCCGGCGAGGTTCTCGGACCTCAGTTGTTCGGAATCGGCCGCAGACGCAAAGCTGTATTGACAGCGGTAATCCTGATCTGTGCCGGGCTGGGCCTGCTATACTATTTTTTCAAGTGAATTCGACGGATAGATCTCAACCTGAAACCGGGACATGGATATGTCGTACATCCTGGATGCACTAAAAAAATCCGAACGGGCGCGAGGAAGCCGAAAGACCCGTTGTCTCATCGAAGGACCTGTCGAAGCAACCGCTGTCCCATCTTCGCAACCTCGTGAAAGCTCCCCGCGCTGGCCGTATATTGTTGTGTTCGCCCTGCTTCTCAATGCCGGTTTGTTTGTTTTCTGGCTGCACCCCTGGCAATGGGGCACAAATGCGAACGTTTCCAGCAGTAGCATCTCAAGTGGGCAATTTCCGCAAACCCGCCCGCAGGAAGCCCCGGTAATTCCGCCGGCGCCCCTGGCGCAGTCGCAGGATGAGAAGCAAGCCACGCAAAACCAGCCACGGAAGGAGGAAAACACAGAGCCCAATGCTCCGGTCCCCGGCGTGGCGACAGCTGTTTCCGCCGGTCTGGCCGTTAGCGGAACGCAAACTCTCCAGACCGTTCAAGATCAAATTAAAGATGAGGGCGCCGCAAAAAAGCCCGATGGCCCCAAACTGCCTCAGAACCCAAAAGCTGCCGAAACAAAAAAGGCCCTCAAGACCGCAGATTCGGAAGCGGCCGGGAAAAATCAGGCCGTGCGAGCCGAACAGCCTCTGCAGCCGGCGGCCGCCAGCGGGATCATTTCAGATATCCAGCCTCTCGCCGAACTGGGTGAATCCTCGGACAAACCGGCCGCCCTGCATGCACCGAAGTGGCATGAACTTTCGCCGCAAATCCGGAACGCCCTCCCAAATCTATCCGTTTCCATGCTTGTTTACTCCAAGAGACCCGAGGACAGATGGATAAACATAAATGGATCAAAAAGACGGGAAGGTGAGGAGATTTCCACAGATCTTAAACTGGAGGCGATCACTCCGGACGGGGCAATTTTCAGCTATCAGGGACACCGTTTCTATAAGGGCGTCGTCGAAGATTAATCGAGGTTCAGGCGAACAACCCTTTTATGTTAGCCTGCAGTTCCCTGGTCTTCTGCATCCGGGCGCTGTCCCGGTCCCTGCCAATTTGATCCAGTTCACTCTGAGTCTGGACCAAAGCCGGATCGTCAAAGGACTTGCCTTCCCGGTGGGCGTCTATCAATGCCCGGTAACAGGACATCATTCGGCCGATCAGTTCGGCGGCGTATTCTCTGCCCTGCACCTTAAGGGTTTGCAGGCCCAGGTCCATGTAATCCCAAAGTTCTTTCCCATTGATGACAAACGCAACGTTCGGATGGCGCCTGATACGGGAATTGATTTCTTCTATTTTTTCCTCTCCTACGGAACGGCGCCTGAGCACTTTACGCCGCTGCTCATCGGTGAGCAGGCAAAACCTGAAGCAACTTCCGCTTCTGTCCGGCCAGCCTTCATATTCGACCAGTTCGTTTCCGTCTTCGTCCCGGTATGTGCGTTTTATATAGCTGTCGCTGATCAATTCGTGAAAGAGGCAGTTTCCGACACCGCCGACACATCTGTTCCCATGTATCAGCACCTCGGTCAAAAGCCCTAGCCTGTCGGCGGATTGCTTGAAAGTCCTGAGTTTGGCCGGCGTATCGATCTCGGTGCCGGCTACAATCTGCGTGGCGCCGTATTCCTTATATCGGGCCATTTGCTCCTCAGTCTGGATATTACACCCGACGCTGGAATGGATCACCAGCCCCGGGAATGTATCCCTGACAAGCTCCATTACTCCCGGTGTTTTGACTATAACTCCTTCAGCACCCCAGGATGCGTATTTCCCGGTCTTTTCGAGTACGCGAGCCCACTTCTCAGGCGGGATCTCGGCGTTTAGGGCAATCCGGACCTTCCCGCCAAGCCGTCCTGCGATTTCGATTGCTTCGCGTATATGGGAATCTTCAAGCTCCCAGGCACACTTTCGCCTGCTAAAGCCCTTTGCGCCGACGTATACAGCCTCTGCGCCCCCGGCAAAGGCCTCTTCGACCATCCGAAGACTGCCCCCGGGCGCTAACAACTCGTTCATATCATGCCCTTCCAAAATGAGGCATCGTCCGAAGTAAAATTGATTGACCGCTGCAGATTCTCTATATTTTAAACGCTAATCGGCAAAGAGTCCACACTCCTGAGCCATGCCTTTTAAGGGTGAAAGGTGAAGGGCGGAAGACGAAATTTTCACCCTTCGTTGCGTAGCGCTGGAACCAAGAGGAGTTAACTTTTTTCTAATCATTGTTCACTGCTCACTGTTCACTGTCTTGAGCCGCATATTGGGCCCGTCGCAATAAATATGGTCAACCCAGCCGTAATTCCGATCCATTTCGAATAATCTCTCCAGAGATAATCCCAACACTTGGCAGAGCATGATCCGATTAACGACCGGGTGCCCTACAATGGCCATATTTCCAAATGTCGAATTTAAGATTTCGTAAAATGCCGGGATCACCCTGGTTGCGCACTCAAAAAGGGTCTCCCCCCCGGGAGGTCTGAAATGCAGCATGTCGTGTCCAAATTGCCCCGAGTAGACTTGGCGGACCTCGGCAGATGTCGATCCGCCCAACTCCCCTACGCTGATTTCTCTCAGTCCGGCCCGTATCCTGGGTCCAAGCCCGTGCGGCTCGGCTATAATCGCCGCCGTTTCAATGGCAGGCTTCAGATCACTGCAATAAATGTTTGAGAGCGGCACACCCTGAAGCCCCTCCATCAATGCTGCGGCCTGGTGAATACCTTCGGGGCAAAGCGGCGATTCCTGCGCTGCAAGATATTGACCATCCGTCTTAAAACCCACACCTCCGTGCACTATGAGATAAACGTTCCTGATGCCCTGCACCGAAACCGCCCGGATCCCCCTCCTATGTTTTTCAATGATGCTTCTCAATGAGGTCCCCAGGAGTTTTTCAACACAGTCTCTGATAATGCCGGCGCGATTAACCCCGGAGGTGATTTTTTCGGTATTCTCAGGCAAATATTTATGCAGCTTGAGTGGTGCTTCGAATGTCACGTCGAGTGAGCCTGATCCATATTGCTCAATGCACTGTTCGGCCAGATAAATCAGATCGGCCTCGTTGGGCGCCCAATCCAGCCCCGGAGGCTCCATATGCGGCTCCAGGGCTTCGGATACTCTAGCATACCCCACCTGCCGCAATATTCCTGCTCCGCCCCTGGGGTGATCCGGCTGCCCCCTTACAAGGTCTTGAAGATAGCCGCCGGCCATAATCAAATCGATGTTCAACTTAAGTCCGGCACGCCTTAGATAGACGGCAAGAATGCGGGCAAGTTCAGCCACCATGCGTGAATGAACTGTGACCTCATCGGGGACCCCGAAGCGAAGCCAAAGGGACCTGCATTCCGCTTCGGTCGGAATGCTTTCCTCGACTGAAAAAATATGCGCCGTCACACAATCGTCGCGAGTCTCGGGTTTCATGATCTACCCCTATGTTCACAGTAGTTCATTGGGAGTCTCATGTGGGTCTGCTTTTTCCGGTTTTTATTCCTTAGTGCGCCCGGCAAGTACCCGAACTGAGCCGCCACAACCGGCCCCAGAAGTGGGCCGGCTGCTGCTATTGCCGCGAAATGGTGCCCAAAGAGCACACATTTATTGGTCTTGACAAGTCGATGCCGTCAGCCATCTTAACAGCCGGGGTGGCCCTCTTCGAGTTAAGGCACAAAACCTTGTTGGCGATGAACAGGCCGTAGAATCTGTGCCTATCGCAAAGACACAAAGAGAAACAAATACCAGAGCCAGAGCGTTCATTAGGAGCCTCCTCACCGCCGGTCACGGACCCAACCTGGAAATGAAGGCCTTTGCCTGATCCATTATCAGATCGGCCCTCCATAGTATTGGAAACATTTGAAAAGCGTCTCTAATAAGCTTTCTTTGGGATTGTAAAACCCGCTGCACAGGATGATGCCGTCGACCCGCTCGAAGAAAACGGTCTTGGGAAGTACATCATCTGATGCCGGGCTATGCCATTTGTAGTCCGCGAACCCATAGCCCTTGGACTTTGAGGTGCCGACAATCTTTCGAATGAAAGTATTTCCCTCGGAATCTCTGAAATCGATCAGGTTCTTGCCCGTCAGTGCGGGCTCCATCGGATTCGCCACCATTTTCCCGTCCAGGTCCAGGGCAAATATGTAGCGATCGTTCGATACAAATCGGCCCTTGGGATCTGCGATCTCCCTCAACAGGGTCTCTTTTCCGGCACTTTCGTAAAGAGTGATCGCGTCCTGCACCCATTTCCTTACCTCGATGCGCTCGTTCGTATTCATCTCCGTTCTCCGCATTTTGTGTTTTTCACAGTTTCTTCGAATGCACTATCCGCGTCTCATAATGCGGAGCCAACCCGCATTGTTGCTTCCATATAGAGCATCAGTCGTGCCATTGGACCTATCTAACTGAAATTACTGGAGAGTTTGGTTTTGGGCCTGATCGCGGCAAGATAAAACGATGGAGGACTGAGGAGAAACCACCCCATCTGGGTGATCTGACTTTGATAATCTATTGTAAATAAAGAGGAATCGTATGTTGGGGCTATTTATGCCCAATTTGGGGTGAAAGCAGCCCATAGGCTTTCATTTTCGTATACAGCGTCTTGCGGTCGATCCCCAGTGCTCTAGCTGTTGGCCCACGCCGCCACCTGTGGAGGGACAGGCATTTCTCAATAGAGCTTTTTTCATGCAGCGCGACGCTTTCCTGTAAAGTCAACCCCTCGTCAACGTGATCGGATTCATGGGGCCCATCTTCCAGGTCAAATCGCCCGAGAAAATCGAGCCGTTTGATTGCGATGTAGCGCTGGAGGATGTTTTGCATTTCACGGACATTGCCAGGGTAGGCATATTTGTAGAGCGCTTCCAGGACCTTGCCGGGGAGAACCGGCGGCTCGCCGGCGCCTGTAAGCTCTCGCAGGAAGTGATCTATAAGCAGCGGGATGTCGTCGCGGCGCTGTCTCAATGGGGGCAGGTCGATGGGAACTATATCGATCCGAAAGAAAAAATCTTCCCGCATCTTACCTCTCTTGACCATGTCCCGTAAATTGCGGTTTGTAGCGGCAATCAGGCGGAAATCGGATTTGCGGGACCTGCTGTCGCCCAAGGCAGAGTAATTGCCGCCATCGATTGCCCGGAGCAGCTTCACCTGCATATCCAGGCTGAGTTCTCCGACCTCGTCCAAAAAAAGAGTCCCCCCGTCGGCCAGGTCCAGATACCCGTGTGCGTCTGCATTGGCTCCCGTATAGGCACCTTTCCTGTGGCCAAAAAACTCGCTTTCCAACAAGTGTTGAGGAATGGCGCCGCAGTTGACGGGAACGAACTCTTTGTGGCGCCGGAGGCTCATATCGTGAATGCCTCGGGCGACCAACTCCTTTCCAGTCCCGGACTCCCCATAGACAATCACACTCATGTCGGTGTCCGCGGCTCGAAGCATCATCTCATAAACTTCCTGCATGACCTGGCTCTTGCCGATGATTTTCCCGAACCGGTAGCGATCTTTAACGAACGCCCGGAGGCGAAGGTTTTCCTTGCTAAGGTTTTCGGACCGCTCTTGGATCTCTTTTTTCCACAGCGCCGCCTCCGTGACGTCCTCTATAAAGCCGTCAAGGTGAGTGATTCTGCCGTTGGCATCGCGAATAGCCCGTATGCTCAGCGTGCAGGTGATGATGGCGCCGTTTTTCCGGCGAAGTTCTAAATCAAATTTGGATATACCCTCTTTTGTTTCAATGGCGGAGAGGATTTCGGCCCTCCGCTCGGGATGATGATAGAACTGAGATTCGATGTCCCCTATCGAGTCTATGAGGTCCCGGGGCGAACCATAGCCGAGGATATCCGCAAAAGCCGGGTTGACCATCAAAAAGCGGCCGTCCAGAGCAGACTGAAAAATACCCATCGTTGAGTTCTCAAAGATGCTCTGGAACTTGTCGGCGCGCTCACGAACAGCCTCAAGCGCCTGATCGGGCTTTTGCGCCTCGCCTTGCATCGCTGTTTTATCTCCGAAAGGTTTCTTATTGGGAAGTGTGACATTTTCACTATTCACTATTCACCATTCGCCTCAGCCGGGCAGCGCGCGGGTGACCGTGACGGCGTGCACCTCGGACGCCCCTCCCTTGCGTTTCAGCACCCTTGCGCATTCACTTAAAGTCGTGCCGGTAGTGAAAACATCGTCAACCAAAAGAATGCGGCGGCCCCGGACCTTCTGCACCCCGGCGGTTTCGAATGCGCCCTTGACGTTTTTCAACCGTTCCCTTCGGTTGAGTCGAGTCTGGGGTCGGGTTCGGTTTTTTCGTATAATGGCGTCGAATGAAACCGGGACCCGGAGCTTGCGCGCAAACTCGCCGGCCAGGAGCCCGGCTTGGTTAAACCCTCTTTCCTTGAGGCGTTTGAGATGCAGCGGCACAGGGACGATAAGATCGGGGGCAGGCAATCCCCAACCGGCATAAGCGATTTCCAGCAGTTCAACCAGGGAAGGCGCCCACTCAATTTGTCCCCCAAACTTGAACTGATGGATACGGGTGCGAATGATTCCTTCATGGAGTACGGCAGATCTGGCCGTGTCAAAATGGAAGATGGGCTCGATGCATTCGCCGCACAGATGATCCGGCGAGTCGGGTGAATCCGTAAAGGGCCTTCCACATCTTGGGCAAAGAGGCGATATGACCCATGGGACTTTTTCCCAACACCCGAGGCACCAGGAACTTTGGGGCCGGGTGTCTATCTGCCGGCAGCCCGCACAGCTCATGGGAAGGCATAAATCCACGAGGACCGAGCAGGCAAACTTCAACCCCGATCCAATTAAGCCAAGTGCAGGCCGGAAGGCGAATCTTTTCTCCACAGGCAGGCGGGCGTCAATCCCAGGACTGAGCAGATCAGTTTCGGGCGGGTTGAGTTCACAAACTTCGGTGCCCTGTTTTCGGTTTTCCATTGTTATCTACCGAACACTCAAAGGCTCAAGGACCCGTTCGCGCGGGCTGAATTCCTGCGCCCACGAGCAAGGGCGGCGCCGGCCGCGTTTTCCGGAATGCTGTAAAGATCATCATAGGTGGCCTTCTTCTTTGCTGCCCCCGCCATGACGCACCTCTCCTCCGTCAAACCTCACCTGGTTTTGGCGCCGGCTTGTTCGCAGAGTTTCCCGTAGACGATGCTCAGTTCCCGATCGCACTCAGCCGACGGCGCTCCGGTCTTCCTGGCAAGTTCAAGTGCCTTTTCCGCATCTTTTAATTTTCCCTCCTCCAGGAGCAATTTGCCGAGAAGCAAGTTTATATCACCCCTGGCCGGGTCAAGACTTGCCGCCTTTTGAAGAAGACCCACCGCACGGCCCCTCTCACCCTGGGAAATCATGATTTCGGCTGAGCGCCGGCAGGCTTCCAGATCGGATGGATTATAGATCAATGCCTTGTCATAGCTACGCAGGGCCGTTGGCAGATCGCCCTTTGCCTCGGCAATCATCCCAAGCCCAAACCAGGCGTTTGCGCAACGGGAATCCATGTTTATGGAATGCTCGAAGACCGCCGCCGCCTCATCCCTGCGTTGGGCCCTCAGCAGGAAATAGCCGAACTGGCTTGCCGCCGCGCAACCATTCCTATCAGCCTCCAGGGCCCGCTGGTGGGACTTTTCAGCCTCATCGGCCTGCCCCCGTTTTTCCTGGATGGATGCAAGATTGGACCACGCCGGCGCATACCCCGGATTACGCTCCAGGATTGTCCTGTAAAGCCTTTCGGCTTCCTCAAGTTTTCCCTGGTCCTGGTAAATCACGGCCAGGTTAAATTCAGGCCGGGGGTCGGACGGATTGAGGATAATGGCCTGCTTGTAAGATTCGACGGATTCGCTCAGGCGCCCCATGCAGTAATCTTCGACGGCCCGGTTGTAAGGGTCCGTTCCTCCGGATGCACACGCCGAAAGAACAATGAGACAAACCAAAATGAATACACTATTGCTTCCCATATGGCCCAATCCTGCCTTTTTCCCTCCACTGTGCGGCATCGGAGGCAGAGTCAAGCGCCCCCTCAGCCTTCCATACGACTTTCCAGGGATGGAGCCTGATGTCCTCGCTCAAGGCTTCAAGGTGTCGAGTGGTTTCATTCAAGTGCGAAATAATAGAGGCTATATTGTCCTCGTTGGAATCGAGGATCGAGTGCAACCCCTTTACGGTTTCTTCGGCTTCCGAAAATCCCCGGCCGGCCTGTCCCAGTGTCCTGGTGAGCTCGGTCTCGACCGCAGCCAGCCTTTTCTGCACGTCTTGATTGGTGTCGCGCACCTCCCTTATTAATGACACAAGCTCCTTGCCGCCCTGTCCCGACATCTGTTTAATATCTTTCATTATCGGTCCCAAATCGGCCGCATTCTCTTTGACCTGAACGAGCAGGGCGTTTGCGTTCTGGATCGTTTCTTTTATCGTGTATTCGTTGCGAACCTCAAAAACAAACTCTTTTGCCTCCTTAACCAGATCGACCAGGCCCACGGCTACCTTCCCGCCGGTTTCAATTATTTCGGAAAGAGAAGCCGGGCTTTTGCCTTCAAGTACATCGCCCGACACCAACTCGGGAGATTCAGGAGATCCCGGGCTTATCTCCACGTATTTTGCCCCCATCATCCCGAGGCTTCTGATTTCGACACGGGAATCCTTCTTCACTCGAGCATCCGGGGAAATCCTCACCGTGATCGCAATACGGTCAGAAACTCCAGAGGCTATGCGTATGTCTTTTACCCCGCCCACTTCAAATCCGGCGTACCAGACAGGTGACCCGGCGGTTATTCCATCCGCATACGGGAACAGGATAACCAGCGTTTTCTTTTTATCCCACAGGGATCGGACATCGCTCACGACAAATATCCCGATCACCAGAATAATGAACGAGATCACAACCAGCAACCCGACTTTTATATCCGACCGTAAAACTTGCATTTAAGTATCTCTCTCGTGTGATAGACTTATATAATACCTTGTTCCAAAAAATGTGCCTGACATGATAAGAGCGGCGACCCTGCGAGCAGCCATGCAGAACACACAGATATTAAACGTGGTACGTTTGAAGGCAAGCCAAATGTTAAGCGCATCAGAAAGTCAAACTACAATGGTGTAAAGGTCTCGCTTCGCGGGGCTTCGCCCAACTTTACTTCGTGAATTGGGCTTGCCCGGCCTCCCGTAGAGACATGTGAACGCTTAGCGCAGAATCCGGCCGCTCATTCTCGGTGCTCCGCGAACCGGGGCGGGAACGGGAGGCCTCCTATTACATGTCCATCAAATCCTCGAGGTAATCCTTACTGGACTGGCGAAGCGGAATAGGGCCGTCGGGACTTCCATGGATGAACTGCTGAACCAGCGGATCGGTGGACTGCTGTATGTCTTTGGGCGTACCCTGGGCGACGACCTTTCCCCGAAACAGAACTACCATTTTGTCGGCTATTTTGAAGGCACTACCGATATCGTGAGTGACCACCACCGATGTGATCCCCATTCGTTTGCTCACATCGACAATAAGCTGGCTGATAACCCCGGTCACCACCGGGTCGAGCCCCGAGGTGGGTTCGTCGTAAAAGACGATTTCGGGGTCGAGCGCAAGGGCGCGCGCAAGAGCTACCCTTTTTTGCATTCCGCCGCTGAGCTGTGCAGGCTTTAGGTGTTCGAAATCACGAAGCCCGACTAATTCCAGTTTCATTTTGACAATCACGCCGATGATCTTTTCGTCCAGTTCCGTGTGCTCCCGGAGCGGAAGCGCAATATTGTCGTGAACGCTAAGAGAGTTCAACAGCGCGCCCATCTGGAACAACATTCCAAATCGTCTACGATACCCGTCCATCAGGTTTTCGTCAAACAGGGTGATATCCTGTCCCCCGACCAAGATTTGACCGCTGTCAGGACGCACAATCCCGATTAGATGCCGAAGCAGAGTAGTCTTGCCGCAGCCGCTCCCGCCCATTATGGCGAATACGCTGCCCCGCTCCACGACAAGATTTATCCCGTCCAACACCATTCTTCCATCGAAGCTCTTGATAAGGTCTTTTACTTCTATCAGCGCTTCGGTCATGCAGGACAAAGCCCCTTTCCTCATAGCCAATCGTGGCGACCGGCAGGATGATCACTAAGAGCACGCCTTTACAAAAAAAGATAAAAGATTGCCGTAAAAAGGCAGTCGGCAAGGATTATGCTGATAAGCGAGGTGACGACGGAAATCATGGTTGCCTTGCCGACCCCTTCAGCGCCCCCCCTTACCACGAACGCCATATAGCAGCCGACCATGGCTATAATCACGGCAAAGACCACGCTTTTCACCAGCCCGCTCATGATGTCCTTCATCAGTAGAGCGTCGATCGTATTCTGAATATAGAGCGCAGACCTGATGCCGATTGCAAGCGTTCCCACAAAGTAGCCGCCGATAATTCCGATAGCGTCGGCAAGCACGGTCAGGCACGGGAGCATGACAACCATGGCGATGAAGCGGGGAACCACAAGGTAGGCAATGGGAGATATGGCCATGACCTCCAGGGCCATGATCTCCTCGGTGACCAGCATCGTGCCCAGCTCCGCCGTAAATGCCGCGCTGACCCGGCCGGCCAGAACTATCGCCGTAAGAAGCGGGGCCATCTCACGGGTAAGCGCGACGGCAGCCAGGCTCGCCGCATAATTGACGGCCCCGAACTTTTCCAGTTGATATGCGGTTTGGAGCACCATGATGATCCCGATTACAAATGAGACGAGCCCCATTATCGGAATCGACTTAACCCCTACCTCGTCCATCTGGGTGATGGCGGCCCTGAATCTAAGCGGCTTCCCCTGAAAGGGTTTTACCAGCGTCCATTTCATAGTTTCGTTGAAAAAACAGGAAATGCTGGTAATGTGTCTCAGGAAAAAGACTATCCTGTTCTCGGAACGCGCGGCCGCTAAGCTCACCTGCCTTGTTCTCCATCGATCAACTGGTTTGCGTCCGACGCCATTTCAAAAATATTTTTAAGATAAGCGAGATCAAAAATCGATTCAACCCTTCGACACGCACCGGCCAAGGAAAACCGGACCTTGTCCTTGCGCGAAAGTTGGAGCGCTTCGACGAAGGTGGCTATTCCCGAACTGTCTATATAGGGAACATCAGTGAGGTCCACCACTATGTGTGACGCTTTTTTCCTGAAGATGGGCAACAGAACGTTCCTGACCTGCGGCGAGGAACTCATGTCGAGATCTCCTGCTAGGGAGACGACGAATACTCCTGGTTTTTTTTCATCGGTCTGGATTTTCAATTTTGCGTTTTCTCCTGTCCCGGCATAAATTTTGTCATTTTGAGCAGCATGCCGCCTCCGGGCGGCGTATCGTATTCTATCTTGTCCACCGCCGATTTGATGAAATGGGTTCCAAGTCCTCCAGGACGAATTTGCTCTAAATCACGCCCCTGGAATGTCAACGGGTCGGCGCCGGTCCCGAAATCCCGAATCATTATTTCAAAGCGGTCCATGCTGAGGGTGAAAGTAATGACGATTCTTTTATCGTTGCTGTTCTTATAGGCGTGCCGGATCACATTCGTACAGGCTTCGTCCACCGCAAGGACCAGTTTGTCGGTCTCTTCGTCCTCAAAGCCGATTCTTGACGATATAGTGCCCACGAGCTCCCTCACGATGAACATGACAGGCGGATCAGACGGAACGTCGAGCATAACGGGGCCTTTAAAACTCGCAAACGCCAATTATTTCTCCTCGAATCCAGCCAGCACCAGTGTGATGTCATCAGCCTGAGGACACTCCCCGACAAACTGAGACAGGGCAAAAGATATGCGGGATTTAGCGGACTCGACTTCCGAGTCTCCCGCGCTCAGACAGCTTTCAATTCTCTCCCATCCGAACAGTTCCCCTTCGTCGTTTTTGGCCTCGATTAGCCCATCGGTGGACAAAAGGATACAGTCGCCGGGATTGAGTGACATTCTTGCACAGGGGTAATGTTGATCGGGCACTATTCCTATCGGAGGCCCCCCGCTTCCGCGCAAAGTAGCATATCTACCCTCGGGGCCGTTCCAGATTATGGGCGGAAGGTGTCCTGCGTTCACATAAACCACATCGCCGCAGTTTTTTTTGAGCACCATATAGAGCAGAGTTACAAACATCCCCCGGCAGCTCTGAGCGCATACAATCTCGTTGGCCTTGCGCATAAGCCTCTCCGGGTCCTGTTCGCGAATGGCCAGGACGCGGAAAGCGGTGGTAAACCTGGCCATAAAGAGAGCGGAGGCCACCCCTTTTCCCGAAACATCGCCGATGAGAATACCGATGCTATCCTCATCCAGAGGTATGAAATCGTAAAAATCTCCTCCGATCTCCCGGGCAGGCTGGTAATGAGCGCTAAACCTCAACCCTTCGATCTTCGGCATTTCCTGGGGCAAAAAACTCAACTGAATGCTGGTCGCAAACGCCATGTCCTGTTCGATCTGCTGGCTGCGGAGAATTTCATGGTGCAAACGCGCATTTTCGACCGCAATGGCGGCGTGGGCGCACAGGAGGCTAAGCGTTTCCTTGTCTTCCTCGTTGAAATTCGAGCCGTCAAGCTTGTTTATTACCTGCGATACGCCTATCACTCTTTCCTGGATCTTGAGAGGCACGCACAAGATCGTTTGCGTGCGGTATCCGGTCATGCGGTCGAATTCCCGGTTGAATCTGGCGTCCTCGTAAGCATTTTCGATCAATAGCGGCTCACCGCTATCGTGGACACTGCCGGCTATCCCCTGTCCCCTTCTGATTCGCAAACCTCCCTTTAACTTATCTGCAACCGGCCCCTGCGCCACTTCAAAAACCAGCTCGTCACTCTTTTCGTCAACAAGCATGAGACTGCACGCATCGGCTCCAAGAATCGAGCGCGAACTCGTCATGATGTTTTCGAGCACCTCATCGAGTTGCAGGCTTGAATTGATAAGACCCGATACCCTGAAGCATTCCTTCAGGTTTTCCAGGCGCTCGCGGATCTTCCCGATGGCCGCAGAACCATCTGGAGCGGCCATATCGCCGAAGCACTCAGTAATGTGGGTCTTACTTATTTTAGTATTCATGAGGCCACGGCCTGAATGAAGGGCTGATCAGCACCAAATGCCTGGCGCAAAAAGAAGCATTCCCAGTTTGCAGAGCTATTATTAACGCTTAGAAAAAACCTGTCAACTATTCTGCCTTAGCGCGTCGGGATTTCGAGCGGAGATGAGACCCGGTAAAGAGTGAAGGGGGAAAATAATCTGGTCCTTTCTCTACGCTTTCCATGGCCTGTCTATGACCAGAGGCGTTTAGCAGGAGGTTTACCCTTCTAACTTCACCCTCACACTTCAGGGTACGCCTCTGCGCCTCCATCGCGCCAGGTTGCGATTTTACCGTGGAATCGGCGGGGATTGTTGTTGAGGATAGAAACCAGGGCCAGGGCCGGAACTTCAGCGGCAAGGATTTCGCCGTTTCTTTCGTAGGCCCTGAATTGTTCCCGCACTCCTTTAGCGGCCCTGCCCCGCGCGTGGATGGCGCTGTGGACCATCGGCGTATTCACTACTCCGGGACGAAACACCAGCGTAGTGACCTCCGGGGCTTCAGCGGCAAGCTGCCTCGCAAGATGCTCCTCGGCGGCTTTTGCAGCACAGTATGCTCCAATTCCCGGCACAACCCTCTCAGCGGCGCCGGAGCCAAAAAAGACTGCAATTCCTGCCCCCGCTTCGATCAAATATGGGAAAGCAGCCCTTGCCATCTCGAAACTTGCCGTTACGCTCGCTTCGAAAATTTCGCTGAACCCGGCACTGGAAAGATCCCAAACAACCGGCCCGGGATAGAGCACCCCGGCGGCCTGGATAAACCCGTAAAAATTCCCGGTCTCAATGGCTTTTTCGACAAGTCCGTCTGCAACATGGCTCGTGGCCGCCGAACCAGCCAGGAAATCGACCGCTGCTCCTGTTTTTGTGCATTCTTCCGCCACTTTTGCGAGGGCCGCATGGCTCCTGGCATTCAATACAAGCCTAACCCCCTGACCTGCGAGCGCCAGGGCCAAAACTCGCCCGATACCCCCGGACGCCCCGGTAACGATGAGCGTTTTGCCTGTAATCTCACTCAACGGATTGCTCCTGTTATCGGCTTGCTCCATTATCGTTAATATAACGAGTTTTGAGGTCTTAGAGTATTTTAGATTTCAAATTTTTTAGATTTATGGTTGAGTGAATGCTTAAGATTCAGGGTTATGTAGAGGGGGTAATGGACCTCGCAAATTTGTTCGCGCAGTATGCAACCCTTTCAGGGTAAAATCGGTTTGTGTACATCGATACCCAGGGTGGCGTCCCGCGAAGCGAGGGCCTGACCCTGGGCTGACTTATTAAGCCCCCTCGGGGATTTTCATCCAACCGGCCCGAAATTTAAATACTGCCATGATCGCAACCTGGTATGAGTCGAGGGAGTAAAAATGCGAAAATCCGAAGTCAGCTACGGGTTCAGCCTGATTACGGAACACGATACCTATCTTTTCAAGGAGGGCAATCACTTCAGACTCTACGAGAAGATGGGATCGCACATTGTCAATGTTGACGGAGTATCCGGGACTTTCTTTGCCGTATGGGCGCCCAACGCCGCAGAGGTTTCGATCATCGGCGACTTCAATTTCTGGGACAACGGGGCCCATCCCCTGGCCGTAAGGTGGGACGGATCGGGTATTTGGGAGGGATTTATCCCGGGACTCGGTCAGGGCGCTATATACAAGTACCACATCGTCTCCAGGGAAAACTCATACCGGGTAGATAAGGGCGACCCTTATGCCAGGCACTGGGAAACTCCGCCCAAAACGGGTTCCATCGTTTGGGACACGAGCTACGACTGGAATGACGGGCAATGGATGGCCGGCCGTGCGAAAGCTAATGCCTTGAACGCCCCATGGTCAACTTATGAGGTCCATTTAGGTTCATGGAGGCGGGTGCCCGAACAGGGAGACCGCTCGATGAGCTATCGCGAGATGGCGGAGTATCTTCCGCAATACCTGGAACAAATGGGTTTCACACACGTTGAATTCCTTCCCATCATGGAGCACCCGTTCTACGGGTCCTGGGGATATCAGACCAGCGGCTACTTCGCCCCGACCTCGCGCTTCGGGACCCCGCAGGATTTAATGTACCTGATCGATGTGCTGCACCAACACGGGATCGGGGTCATTCTCGACTGGGTGCCCTCGCATTTCCCTACCGACGAATTCGGGCTGGCATTTTTCGACGGGACGCACCTGTTCGAGCACCAGGACCCCCAAAAAGGCTTCCATCCCGAGTGGAAAAGCTACATCTTCAATCACGGACGCTATGAAATCAGGGCATTTCTCATCAGCAGCGCTCTTTTCTGGCTTGACAAGTATCACGCGGACGCACTGCGGGTGGACGCCGTAGCGTCGCTGCTCTACCTGGACTATGCGCGTCAGGAGGGCGAATGGATTCCCAACATCTACGGGGGCAAGGAGAACCTGGACGCAATCTTTTTCATAAAGCGTTTCAATGAAATGGTTTACCAGGAATATCCCGACGTACAGACGATTGCCGAAGAGTCCACCTCATGGCCGATGGTATCGAGGCCTAGCTACGCTGGCGGCCTGGGATTCGGCATGAAGTGGAACATGGGGTGGATGCACGATACCCTGGAGTACTTCTCAAAAGATTGCATCTACAGAAAATTCCATCAAAACCAGCTTACTTTCAGCATCTGGTACGCCTTTTTCGAAAATTTCATCCTTCCCCTGTCTCATGATGAAGTCGTGTACGGAAAAGGCTCGCTTTTGCGTAAGATGCCCGGAGACGACTGGCAAAAATTCGCAAACCTGAGGCTCCTTTTCGGCTACATGTTCGGCGAACCCGGCAAAAAGCTCATCTTCATGGGCGGCGAATTCGGGCAGTGGGACGAGTGGTACCACGAAAAAAGCCTGGCATGGGATCTTCTCGAGTATCCTGCGCACCAGGGAGTTCAACAATGGGTACAGGACCTCAACCGATTGTACCGGGAAGAACCTGCCATGCATCAGCTCGATTTCAGCGGCGCAGGATTCGAATGGATCGACTTCCGCGACGCAGACTCGAGCGTGATCGCTTTTCTGAGAAAGCCGGCGGCCAGCGACGATTTAATAATGATAGCCGCCAATTTTACCCCTGCGCCACGGACAAACTACCGGTTCGGGGTACCAAGGGCGGGCTGCTGGCGGGAGCTTCTCAATAGCGACTCAAAGGTTTACGGCGGGTCCGGTTACGGCAATTTCGGGGGCTTGGACGCTGTTCCGATCCCCAGCCACGGTCACAACTATTCCCTTTCACTGGTTCTGCCGCCGCTCGGAATCGTTTTCCTGAAAAGCGAAGCCAACGCCGCAGGGACCATGCCGCCACAGGAGCAACCGGCCCTGGATGAATGAAGCTGCGGGCGGGACTCATGTCTCCACCAACCATTAATGCACGGAGTCTTCCGGCTTTGATTTAATCTTGTGCCACAGTGAAAATGAGGCCTCCTTGACCGCCTCGAGCAATACGCGAACCGCTCCGGCGATCTCTTGCTCTTTTGCCCCCTTGACCAACTGGTGCTCGGTAACCTTGATGGACCTGTTGCCCGCTATCACATCCAGGATTCGCCGGCTGTCACGGTCCCGCGTGAGGTCCACGCCCTCCGAAAAAAGATAGTTTATAAGCTCGCCTCCATCGGTAACTATGAAAAGGTCCTCCCTGTCGCCGACCCTGCGGATGTGGATTTCGATCCGCTCGTTATTCGGCAGGACCCAGTCTGTTGCAATTAGAAACCCGCCGCCGGTCGGCGTAACATCCCAGCCCCGGGAAAAATCTTCAGCAAGCGCTTCCAGAACATCATTCTCATCCATTTTTGCTCTCCTCAACAGGCCCTATGAAAAACCGAATTACTTTATAGCATCCTGAATCCGTCAACGAACAAATATAATTTCGATTTCACTTTGCAATCTTCACAATCGGCATACATTGCATTTTGAAATGCCTCGCCTTTTTTTTCTGAGACCTGAGGATATCTAAGTAACCGAAATAGAACAACTTGGCTTATGTCCAGCAAGCGGCATGCATTTTGCCCTGCAAGGGTGATGAAAAAGGATTGGAATTCGACCTGGTAAGTGGGGCTTTGGCATTAAAGCTCGCAAGATTAACCGAAATTGTGCCAAAATTGGCCCGGCAACCGGACATGGTACATTTTTGTACTGCTTCGGCTCTATCCATCCGATTGCACGAACATAACGGGACAGTTTCGCAGCAAGAATCTCTTTGCATTAAAGGTCACTATTACGGTATGTTAGATATCTTGAGATAGGCGTCTTTCAAAAATCACATCCGGTGCGCCGTTATGTGGCTCGAATTCTGCTCTTTAAAATTCTTACCCTCGAATGCAAATCTCTATTCATCGTCAAAAACGTTGCGGCCCGGCTAAGAAATGCGGGACAGGTATGGATTTTCGGCCGGGCCGCTTCAAACCAAAACGAGAGGCTCAAGAAAGGCAGTTCCAATCTCAACATTAAAAAAGGGGCAAATGAAATGAACTCATCGGCAATCAGAAAAAAAGCGTTGGCATGCATGGTTTTGCTCTTGACTATCTCCTTTCCTTTCATGGCTGCGTGGGCCGACGAACCTGCGGCGCCAGCGGCACCCGAGGAGGCGGCCAAGCCGTCTGCGACCTTTTCCACGGATATCCTGAGCCAGTACATATTCCGTGGCGCTGCGCAAAGCCAAGGCGGAGCAGTCTTTCAACCTGCGTTTACGGTCGCCTATTGCGGTTGGTCAGCAAATATCTGGGGGAATTGGGACATCTCCCGTAACAGCAACAATCACTTTATGCCCTTGCCCGCGGGACAAGCGGGTAACGCAAGGTGGAGCGAGACTGACTTCACCGTTGCATACACCAAGGAACTCTGCAAGAATTTTTCGGTGGTGATCGGAAACGTATACTACGGCCTTCAACCTCCAATAAGCTCTTTCGACGAGGACGAAGTATACGGAGGCGTCAGTTATAATTTCCCCTGGCTTACCGTGGCGTTTACTACTTACGGGGAGGTAACTCATTGCGCCGATGTGTGGTTTCAGCTCGACCTCACCAAGAGCATCCCGGTTGATTGCCTCTGCAAGGGCGCCACTGTGGACTTGGGGGCGAGCTTCGGGTACCTGGACCTCTTACAAAATGATAATACATTGAACCTTGCAGGCGCCACTGGGACCTACTCGGATTTCCATACCTGCCAGTTGACCGCCGACGTGAAGTTTCCAGTGGGCAAGTATATAACAATTGCCCCGAAAGTCGGACTGTGGCTGCCGTTAACCGATGCGGCCGCGAACTACCTGGAAGCCAACTCGCTTGACTCGCAGTCCATACATGCCTACGGCGGCATAAACCTTACCGCTACGTTCTGAGGCAAATTGGAGATCGGGTGAAGGGAATCGGACCCTTCGCCCCTTCCCCTCCTGGAATTGCAAAAGCCCATCACATATCACTTGCATGTTCGGCCGGGAAATCGTATGGTTTTCCCGGCTTAATTTTTCTCCGGCAGAATCCAACCTAAAATGCGATTCAGACTCACAGCGCACAAGTTAGATTCTTAATTCCCGGTCATGTAGGATGTCGGAATAGATGAGCAAAAGCAGAAGTTTCTCTTCTGCTTTGCATCGGTCAACGCTCAACTGAGAGCTTCGGCCTGACCGAGACAAGTGCGCACCCCGATCCTTAAGGCATCGTTCCACGACAGTTCCGGGTGCTCAACACAAGATCTTTATGACAACCGCATAATAATGCAGGCATTTTCATCGTAGGGCCATTGCGGACAGGAACACCCGAGGGAATAGACTTTGTATAATTGCACTTGGAAAGAGTTTTAACCTAGAGAGGAGACAATCATGGCAAATGAGGATTATTTCAAATGGGCGGAGTCGGTTTTGGATCCGTCTATGACCTTTGAAAAACCTGAGGCTTTGGCTGACATCAAGGTGGTCGAGCTTGCCACATTGATCCTGGGGCCATCGCTCCCCGCCATTATGGCCGAGATGGGAGCAACGGTTTTTAAAGTGGAGCTTCCCGGCGCCGGAGATACCATGCGCTCCTTGACTCCTCTTGCCAGGTTTCATAATGAAGCGGCTTTGGGCTGGCTCAAAGAGGCCCGCAACAAATACCATCTCGCCGTTGATGTCCACCACGAAGAGGGCAAAAAACTGTTCAAGGAGCTGGTGAAGCGTTCGGACGTCGTGGTTGAAAACGTGCGCGCCGGCACAATGGATCGCTGGGGACTTGGTTATCGGCAATTGAAGGAAATCAATCCCAGGCTCATTTACATCGCTTTGAGCGGCTTCGGCCAGTGGGGGAGTTTTGTAGAAAGGCCTTCCTATGACGCTATTGCGCAGGCAGAGTCAGGCATGGCCTGGATCACCGGTTTTCCTGATAAGCTCCCCCTGAAATCGGGCATCTGGCTGGCCGACTATTTCGGCGCACTCATGGGAATGGTTGGAGTGATGGCTGCATTGGCCCACAGAGACCGTACGGGAGAAGGTCAGTTCATTGAGATGTCACAAGCTGAAAACATGATGCGTGCCCTGGACTGGACATGGCTCTGGCAGCATTATAGCGGGAAGGGCCGGGAACGCCATGGGAATCGAGACGTGAGTATCTGCCCTTCTGATATTTTCCCATGCAAAGATAACATGATGGCCATTGCTGCTGCTACCGAAGTTCAATTCCGGGGCCTTTGCACTGCCATGGGCAAGCCTGAGCTCTGCGAGGACCCAAGGTTTAAGACTCATGCGGCCAGGTTACAAGAGGAAAATGCGGTGGTTCTGCTCGACGTCATTCGCTCCTGGAGCGCCGGTAAATCCAGTGCCGAGATCGATAAACTGGCCGGAGAGCATGGCTTTGCCGCCCATAAGGTCTGCGATGGCAAAGATCACTTCGAGGATGAGCATCTTATCAAGCGCAACTTTACCTGTACCGTCGACGATCCCGTTTACGGCGAAATTGTCGAGGAAGGGATTGTGCCGAAATTTTCCGAAACACCCGGCCGTATCAAATGGGCGGGAAGACCTGTAGGCTTTGATAATGAATACGTTTTGAAGCGCTTCCTGGGACTGAGCGCTGAGCAGATCCAGTTTCTGAAGGATCACAATATCATAGGAAAATGGGTGGACAATCCTCCGGGCAGAAAACCTCCCGCATCCTGGGACGGCAAGAGCGGGATTAAGCTGGGCTGATCTCATTGAACACCGATAATTCCAAAGCTTTACATACAGAGGAGCAAAATCCAATGTCTGATCAAGACAAAGACAAGAAGACGGACTGGCGTGATTGGGTTAGAGAATCGGATGATCCAGCCATGGCGTGCACCAAGCCGGAGGCGCTGGACAACCTTACCGTGTTGGATTGCAGTTATGCCAACATGGCCGGTTGTTTCGCAACATCCATTCTTGCAGAATTTGGTGCGGAAGTGATCCGTATCGAACCCCCCGAGGGTGATCCGGTACGTTCATATTCACCTTGGGGTTTTATGAATAAAGGCACCGGCCTGGGCTATCTAAATGAAGGCCGCAACAAATTCCACGTGACTTTGAATCTCCAAAAACCTGAAGGCAGGCAAGTTTTTAAAAAATTGGCCAAAACTGCCGATATAGTGGTGGAAACTTTCCTCCCGGGCGTCATGGATGAGTGGGAAATCGGATACAGACAACTGAGCGCCTTCAACCCGCGACTCATCTATTGCGCCATTTATACTTACGGACAGTTCGGTCCCATGGCTGCCTGCGGCAAAGCGGATGCGGACGTGGTGAATCAGGCCTATTCCGGAATCACCAGCATAACAGGTGAGCGCCCGGAGGACCCCGAGCACCCGAAGCCATCAGAGGTGCCAACAAGACAGGGAAACTGGATGGGCTGGTATGCGGGAGGCGCCTGGGCGTCAACGGCAATGCTCGTCGCATTGCATCATCGAGTGAATTCGGGCAAGGGACAGTTTATAGACGTATCGCCGGGGGAAGCCTTCGGGCGTTGCATCAATTATGGTCTCACCTACTATCAGGGGTTTAAGGACGTCTTACCGAGGTTAGGGAACTGGGACCCAGGGGTTTTTCCCTACACCTATTTTCGTTGCAAGGATGGATATGCCTTCCTGGCCGGTTTTTCAGATATAAACTGGGAAGCCCTTTGCACTATCTTGAACCGCCCCGACCTGCGGGCCCAGTTTCCAACTATTTTCGACCGGCTCAATCCAGACAACATGGGCACTATGTACAAAGAGATCGAGAAATGGACGCTGGCTCGCACGTACGATGAAATCTACGATGCAGTTATGGCTTACAACAAGACAGGCGGTAAAGGCGTGGTAGTTCCCGGCAAGGTTTCGGCCCCCATCGACACGATGAAAACTGAGAACTGGTGGGAGAGACATGCCTTGCAAAGAGTCAACGATCCTCACTACGGAGAAACGATAATCGCCAATCAAGCCTGGAAGATGACGGCATCGCCACCACGAGTCAAATGGGTTTGCCGTCCTGTTGGTGCTGATAACGAGCATATCTATGGTATGAAGCTCGGCCTGGGGCCAAAGCAACTGGCGACAATGAAAGAAAACGGACTCTTATAGGACCGGCCCAAAGGCTTCCTTAAATTTTGCGGGGGAGGGCCTTGCACGCGATTAACTTCAATATGTATTGAGTTGATCGCGCGCATTGTCCGCTCCTGCAAGACCGCAACTTAAGAATTAATGATTCGATCCCTTCCGGCTCTATTCAAAAAGCACCAAGATTGATCTATATAACCGGGTTATTTTTCGATGGGATTAGCGGTCTAAATATACTAGGCGAATTCAACAACACTCCATCCTTTATCCAGATAGCATGTTTATCGTAAAATGAACGCCTTCCCCTGTGCCTTTCAAGAATCCTGCCGTTGCATCGAGAATTCTTGACTGGAGCCGGATTACGAAGTAGTATATTTTCTCCCTAAGGTTCAGCTTTGATTTCTATCGATACACTTCCTATTCTGATAGGGGTCGGTCTTGTTCCCTGCATTCTTTGAAGCTAAGACTTTCCAGGCAGTGTTTTTCTCGCTTCCTTGCGAAGCCAATCCGTCCGTCACGGCCCTTTTGTACGTTGAATATACCAAGTGAAAGGAGGTGCAGTGTTCAAAGCTCGTCCGGAACGTCTAATGGTTTCATTTACGTTTGGAGACGCATTCTGAAAAGGAGGTTAGCTCAATGCCCAGGCCACTAAGGCAACGAAAAAAAGCGGAAATTCTTTCTCTGAAAGACGCTGTAACGAAGTATATGCGCGATGGACTGATCTGCGCGTACAGTGGATTTACAGGTTTTAACAGGAATCCGGTGGCATTTGCATGGGAGACCGTCAGACAGGGTTTCAAAGACCTGCATATCATGGATCGTCACGGGAGCTGCTGCACATGGCTGCTTAATGCGGTCGGCGCCATGAAAATATTTGAAACCGACTGGATGGGCTGGGGGGAGATGGCAGGTAAACTGGATATAAGTCTCGAAAGGCGCTACAAGGCCGGCCAGATAATTCTCGAAGACTTCGCCCATGGTGCAATGGCAATGAGGTACCTGGCCGGAGCTATTGGTGCGCCTTTCATCCCTTATTACGCCCCTCTTGGCTCAGATCTCTATAATCCGGACTATGATGCGCTCGGCCGCGCGGGACTGCGGGACGGCAAGAATCCCAGGATTGCAAAAAAGAAATTCATACAAATCGAAGACCCATTTTTCGGAGATGGCGAGGTGGTGCTCCTGCCCGCCGCAAGGCCTCACCTGGCAATACTCCATGTCGCCCAGGCAGGTGACAAAGGCACGGCGCGATGGCGCGGTGTCGGCACCATCGACAAGGAGATCGCCTTTGCGGCGGACAAAGTAGTCCTGATCTGTGAAGAACTTGTTCCCGAATCCGAAATGCGCAAGAGTCCCGAAGCAAACCAGATCCCGTTTTTTGTTGTAGACTGTATCGTCGAACAGCCATGGGGCGCATTCCCCAGCTCGGTCCCGTTTTATTATGACTACGACGCACCGTTTATGAGAGGCATGGACGCCGCGTCCAGGAAGGAAGAGGACCTGAAAAAATGGCTGGATGAATGGGTGTTTGGGCCAAAGGACTGGGAAGACTTCATGGTGAAACTAGGCGCCAAGAGGATGCTCGACCTCAAAGCCGACAGCGTAACAGGCTACAGCACCCGGATGATGAGAGGCAAAAAACCCGCTCCCAGGATGAAAATGCCTCTGTCCGTCGCAAGAAGCGGTTTCTAGATAAGGGGGACAGACATGAGCAAATCGATGGAAGAGCTGATGGAACTAGTTGACAAAATGCCCGATGAACCTGCAAAACCAGGCGAATTCATCCTGCCCGAACTGATGGCCATAGCGGTTTCCCACGAAGTTCGGGACGATGATATAGTGTTTGCGGGCACCGGTCTTCCGATGGTAGGAATCATGGCCGCCAATATGCTCAAAGCGCCGCACGCCTTACTGATCTATGAATCCGGGGTCTGCGATGGAAAAACGATGCACGTTCCAATGTCAGTCGCCGACCAGAGGGCGGCCAATATGAGCTCGACTTTGGGCGGACTTGTCGATACGTTCGGATATTTTCTCCAGGGAGGCTTCGTCACACTGGGATTTCTCGGAGGCGCGGCAATCGACAAGTACGGTGGGGTAAACGTCACATCGATCGGCGACTACTTCTCGCCATCCCACAGGTTTACAGGATCGGGAGGAAACTCCGATATAGGCGCTATGGCGTGCCGGACCGCTTTCATAATTCTTCAGGAAAAAAGGCGGTTTCTGGAAAGAAACGATTACACCACGACCCCCGGTTGGTGGTGCTGGGACTTCAAAACCCGCGAGTGGAAGCCCAAACAGGAGGTCTGGAAGGGCACCCCCTTTGCAAACTGCGGCCCTGATTCGGTCGTGACCAACATGGCAGTTTACCGGTTCGACAAAAACGGGATTATTTACCTTGAAACGAACCATCCGGGAGTAAGTGTCGCCCAGGTGCGCGAAAACTGTGGATTCGACCTCAACGTGGAAAGAGTCAAGGGCGAGACCCCAGCTCCCACTTACAAAGAGCTTTTCGTACTCAGGGAATTCGTGGACCCGGAACTTATCTTCATGCCTCAGAAGATGGAATATCCGCCTGCCATCCAGTCGATAATCGACTCGCATTAAGTGTGGGCAGCCATGCGGAGAAACAGGACTGAGGGCCTCCGGCCCGGCGCTGGGCAATCTTGAAGTGCCGTTTCGCCGGGTTGTGCGCGCCACTGAGGACTGAGCAAAAACGGCGACCGTGCGCGCAGACATTAAACCTGGTGCGTTTGAAGGCAAGCCAAATGTTAAGCGCATCAGAAAGTCAAGCTACAATGGTGTACGGGTCGCGCTTAGCGGGGCCTCCCGTAGCGACATGTGGGCGCGTAACGCGGGGGCCGACCGCTCATTCTCGACAGCCTGCCCACCCACCCGCGAGACGGGCCGGGAGCGGGAGGCCTCCTTTGTCATTGTCCATTTTTGTATTTTACTGATAAAATTGTCGGTGACGCTCAGGAAGGAATTATCGACAATTGCTGACAAGTTTGGCCATCCACAATTACGCCATAATTCGCGATCTCGAAATAAGCCTGCATCCGGGGTTCAATGTCCTGTCTGGAGAGACCGGTGCGGGGAAATCGATTCTGGTAGGGGCCGTCAATCTCATCCTCGGGGCGCGCGCATCAAGTGAGATGATCCGAACCGGGGCTGCTGAGGCAAGCGTTGAGGCGATCGTGCAGTTACCGCCCGGATGCCTTTGTGCGCAGTATCTAAGCCAATGGGGAATCGAATTCGGTCCGGAACTCGTAATCCGCAGGAGCATCGCCCGGAGCGGGCGAAATCGCGTGTTTATAAACGACCAGGCCGCATCAGTCCAGCAACTCCAGCAGCTTTCGCCCCTTTTGATCTCGGTTTCCGGCCAGCACGAGCATCAGCTTCTTCTCGATCCCGAAACTCACCTGGGCCTTCTTGACTCTTTCGCAAATCTCGATGCAGCCTGCTCCCAGGTGCGGGCAATCCATACGGCATGGCAGCAGGGCCGCGACGAACTTGCCCGAATGAGGCATGCACGGGAGCAGAGAGCTGCCCAGACGGACTTTCTGCGATTCCAGATCTCGGAGCTTGAATCGGCACAGATTCGGCCAAACGAGGATTCCGATCTCGGGCGCGAGCGGGAGGTCCTGAAAAACGCCGCTGATTTGAGCTATGCCTCACAAAGGGCTATCAACGCTCTCTACTCAGAGAAAGGCGCCGTTTTGGAGCGGCTCTCGGAGGTGGACAAAGACCTGCGTGCGATCCTAACTGTCGATCCATCTCAGAGCGGACTTGTCGAATACCTCCAGCAGGCCCGTATTCACCTCGAAGAGATGACCCACGCGCTGAGGTACTACGCTGAACGGATAGTCTTCGACCCTGCAAGGCTTGCCGCAGTGGAAGAACGGCTTTCAAATCTGGGCAAACTCGGCAAAAAGTATGGCCCGAGCGCAAACGGGATGCTCGCCAGATTGGAAGAGCTCCGTAAAATGGCTGGCGTGAGCGAGGAATCAAACCTTCGGGAAGAGGAACTGCAAAGTGAAGTAGAATCGCTGCGCCTCGCCTACCTCGATAGGGCCAGCGATCTTTCGCGTAAACGGCACGAGGCGGCGGCAAAACTCTCCACGGACGTTTCGCGTAATCTGGCCGGTCTGGATATGCCGCAGGCACGCTTCTGCGTGCGCTTTTCCGGGGAAGACGACGATCCTCCCTTATTCTCTGCGACCGGTATCGACCGGATAGAGTTTCTGCTCTCGGCAAATCCGGGAGAAGACTTGAAGCCCCTGGTCAGGGTAGCCTCAGGAGGGGAGCTTTCCAGGATCCTTCTGGCCCTAAAGAGCCTTCTCGGAAGAAAAGAAGAAGCTGAGACGCTCATCTTTGATGAGGTTGACGCGGGAATCGGAGGCCGGGCTGCGGAACTGGTCGGGCTTCAATTAAATAAGCTCTCGGAGCGCCATCAGGTCGTCTGCATTACTCACCTTCCCCAAATCGCCTGCTACGGCAAATGGCATTATCTGGTAAAAAAACAGGCCGAAGGAAATGAGACTTCCACCACGATCCGCATGCTGACCGAATCGGAGCGCTCAGAAGAACTTGCCCGCATGCTTGGAGGGATTTCGATATCTGCGAAGGTGCGCGAGCATGCAAAAGAGCTCATGGAACGGAGTTTGGAACTCGAAGAGCGAATGAACGATGACGGGTGAGGGATGTTTTTCGGTCTGCCGGCCACCCGCCTGTCATTGGCCGCTCGCAAATGGATTATAGATGCTTGTTCTCGCGGATGCTGAAAAACGCTCCAGGGCCCTTGCTCCAGCGGGCAGTTTTCACCTGACTGCCCCGGCCGGTTCGGGCAAGACCTTTCTGCTGGTAGCCCGGTTTCTTCGCCTCCTGGGACTCGTAGACCATCCTCGGCAGATCCTTGCGCTTACCTTCACCAACAAGGCGGCAGCCGAGATGCGTGAAAGAGTAAGGGGCTGTCTTGACAGGGCAAACAAAGGCGCGAAGGCCGAAAACCCGGCGGAGGCCGAGCTGCTCGATTACGCCTCCAAAGCGCTAGCGGCGCACAGCAAGCTCGAAGAGCTACTCCTTGCCGGGGAAATTTTGCGGATCCGTACATTTCACTCCTTCTGCTACGCAGTTGCATCCCAGGCGCCGTTCGAAGCTGGAATTCCCCCTGGTTCCAGTCTCATAGACGAAAACGAACAGGAATTTTCCCTCGACGAAATTGTTAATGAAGCCCTTGAGCAAATCGCCTCCCGCAAGGAAGGTGATGCGGCCCGCCGCGCCCTCATGAATCGCCTTCTTTATCTGAATAATTCCTGGCGGTCCCTGGCAAACGAAATGAAGGACCTTGTAAAAAGAAGAGAAGGGCTGGCTGACATGGTGCAGGTCCTTAGCCGCGATCGGGCGTCGGGTTATCTTGCGGCAAGGGTCCGAGAACTGGCCGAAACCGAACTTAATGCGCTCAAAGCCGGGTTCGAGGCTTGTGATCTTGGGCGCCAATGGGCAGGGTTCCTGGAACAGACCGGGAGCGCCGGCGCACAGGCCGTACACTCTCTTCCCACAGGCATTCCGGGGGCGCAGTGGGAGGCCCTTTCGCAATGGATTTGCATGGCGAACACTTTCCTCACTAAAGAAGGTGACATCAGGAGACAACTCGGACCAAAAACCGGGTTCTACAACGGATTTGCCAAGACTTTGTGGGGCGACGCTATTCGCAATATCCCTCCCGAAACCGCTCACAGACTGCATCAGGTCCGTCAGCTTCCCACCCACGACGCTCCTGTGACGGACCCTGATACGCTCTGGGACTTGGTTGTTCTGTTGCATTCCATCCTTGAAATCTATGACGCCCGGCGGCGCGCTAAAAAGGTGCTCGATTATTCCGCCCTTGAGTTGGCTGCTCTGCGCCTTTTTGACTCTGCCGACCCTTCCGACCTTCAGTTGATACTTGACCAGCAGATTCGGCACATTTTGGTTGACGAGTTCCAGGATACAAGCCGCAAGCAGTGGGAGCTTTTGCAGAAACTGTGCGCCGGATGGTCGGATGGAGCCGGGCGAACCCTGTTTCTGGTTGGCGATCCGAAGCAGTCCATTTACGGTTTCCGCAAAGCGGAAGTGAAGCTGTTCCTGGACGCCAGGCTCGGGTTGCCTATCGAGGGCGGAGCAAATGTCAGCATCGAGCCTCTTGAGCTGGATACAAACTTCCGATCTCAGCCCCATCTTATCGACTGGTGCAATCGGGTCTTCGAAAACACAGTTATGGCTGAGCACAAACCCGAGTTCGACGAAGTCCCCTTCAGCCCGGCAAAACCCTCACCGGCTTCGCCGGTTCGCCCGAACCCCGCCCCGGTCGAGCTTGCCCTGTTCATGGAGTGGCCTGACCGCCAGAGCGCAAGGGTAAGAGAAGCTCAATGGCTGGCCGCAAGAATGGTCCAACATCTAGCAGAAAACGGCCGCGACTCGCAGACGGCGATCCTTCTTTTCTCGCGCACCCATCTGCCGGTGTACCTGGAAGCGCTTCAGCAAAAGAGGGTTCCGGTTCAAGTCAAAGAAGGATTAAAGCTTCTGGAGAGGCCCGAGGTGTTCTATCTGTGGCAGCTTTGCCGGGGAATTGTTCTGCCTCACGACAACCTTGCCTGGGCTGCCCAGCTTCGCAGTCCCTGGTTTAGCCTTGATTTTGATCGAATCCATGCCATATCGAGCGAGCTACCCCTTCTCTGGGTGGAGAAAATCCAGGCTTTTTCGGAACACGACGAGCAAGTCAGCTCATTCAGGCAGGCCCTGGCCGGCGCCTGGCAGCACCTTGGGCACGAACCGCTGGCCGATGTCGTCGAATCCGCCTGGCTCGAACTGCAAGGGGCGCACATGGTGGTTTCGAAGTGGGGGAGCCGGGGTCTGAACTGCTGCCGCCGTTTTCTCCAGATGTTAAGGGAGGCTGAACAGGGCGAACCGGTCAGCACGCTTGCGCGGTTCGAACAACTGTTGCAGAAGGCCTATGAACCGGTGGATCCGGACACCGCCTCTTCAAACATTGTCCTATCAACCGTTCATGGCGCCAAAGGGCTGGAATTCGACGCGGTTTTCATTCCTTTTATGGACTGGAACCCGGAGGGGGGAAGAAAAGACCAGCCGCCCCCATACATGCTCGAGAGGGCGCCCAATTCCGGAGATTACCTTCTGGCCTCAAGACCCGACCGTCTGACGGGCGAAAAGGACCCGCTCTATGCCTTGCTGAGCAAACTGCGCTCCAAACGGCAGTTGGGTGAGGCGAGGAGACTTTTCTATGTTGCGGTTACGCGCGCGCGGCACGAACTCGTTATGAGCGGTCTCGCAAAAAAGAAGGGAAACTCTTTTTCGACATCTGCGCAAAATCCCCTGGGCTGGCTTAGCAAACATTATGGGATCGATGAGCTTTGCGCAATAGACCGTATCGAATGCCCTCAACAGGCCGAATACGCCGGCACAGGCCAATGGAAAAGGTCCGCCCGCGGTGCGGATGGTTTTTGCGTTCAGCTCGAACCCGATTCCGGCGCCTGCGAGGCGCACCATGTCGAGAGCAGCCTGCCTGAATTCGCGCCGGCCCAATTCGAACGCGAAAAATCGGTTTTCACTGTTATCTCACCTTCCGAGCTGAGGGGCTTCGGGCAGGCCCGCCTGTCGGAGCGGGCAGATCCTGGGTCCGGTCCTGCCGACTGCCCGCCCAACGTGTGGGGAACGCTCGTTCACCGCCTCCTTGCTTATTTTGGCCAAAAAGGCACCCTCCCCTCGGCTCAGACGGCAAGCGTAACTCTCAGCAGCATTGGAATTGAGAGTTCCAAGTCCCTGGAAATCGCCCGGAGAGCTCTTTCGGAAGTCAAATCATGCCTGGATGATCCATGGCTCAAGGCTTTCTACGGTATTGCGCCTGAGCTCCGCAGAATCGAATGGCCTGCGGAGTGCACCCACGAGCGTGACGTACTTTATTCGGGAGTGATTGATCTTGCCGCACGGATCGATGGGAAATGGAACCTGGTCGATTTTAAAACGTCGAGGCCCTCGGAAGGCGAGTGCATTGAAGACTTCCTGCAAAGAGAACTCGAGGCCGGCCGGCCTCAAATTCTTGGATACTGCGAAATCTGGGCAAAGCTTACCGCAACAGATCCGGCCGGCATAGACGCTTTCATTTTCTGGACGGCGCTGCGGGAAAACAGAAGGATTTTGCTCAAAAGCGGATATTAGATATTCGATCCCGGATCAAAAGGTCCCCGCTATAGGACGCTAAGCACTGCAAGCAGATGTGCCGCCTCGCTCAAAGGCGCGTTCAGGTTAGCCCTGTGGTTGGCAAAAAACCCACTGAAACCGAAGTCCAAAACTATCCAGGGGTCTATCTTCTCGGCGATCAGCAGCTCGTGGAGCACCTCATCCATTATGTCAGCCGCATGCATGGTGGCCAACTGGTTCTTGAATCCCACCCGGCAGACTCTCAGGATTTCATAATACACATGGGCCACACCCTTTGCATAATAGAAGTGAGCGTCCGACTTGAACCATCCAACCGGCATGACCAGCGTTCTGTTCACGTTTCCGATCTGGTCCTTGTAAGTCGAGAGCAACGCCACCAGGGTGTCGCGGCGGTAATAAAAACTCCGTTGACCCTTTTCAAGTTTGGTTTTAAATTTTTTCAGGTGTTCAATCGCTTGACTGTATGAACTTTCAGCCGATGGGAACCACCATGAAGCGGCGTTGATCATGAACTCATTGACCGCCTGCTCCAGGTCAGGATCGTATGTATCGGCCTCGCCCAGCCTTGTGAGGCTGTCCTTGAGTCGAAGCGTGGTAAACCGGACGGCTTCGAGCACCCCGAGCTGGTAGTTGTTTACATTATCGGTAAGCCGGCAGATCATGATGCCGTTAGGCCTCCAGCCCAGCATTCTGCCGTGAAGCTCATAATCCATCAATTTTATTAAGGTATCGACAAAAGTTACACCAGGAATCGATGAAATCTCGGGAAGTTCAACGTGATCTTCCTCATGAGCCTCGCCACGAGCTGCTGCTTCCGGTGCGTGCGCTTTGGGCAGCCCCGCCTCCGCAGGCGGCTGGAGCGACCCGGCCGGCAGGCGCTCCTTTTCGGCAACGGGGGCTCTTTCCTTGACCGCAGGCTGTTCGTCCTGATGCGCCTGTTCAGAAGATGCCGTCTCTGCAAATCCCAGTGTAAGTTTTTGGAGCGCTAACCCTGCTGTTGACACCCCGAAGGTCAGCAGCAAGGCGATCACAACCAAGCAAAAGAAAGCAGGAAGCCGCTTTACAACACCTATGCAACAGCGTCGGGTCCTTTCGGCGACAACTCCCATCGGGCACCCTCCCTCTCGTATGATAGACTTATACAATACCTTGTTCGAAAAAAAATGCGCCTAACCTTAGAAGAGTGGCGACCGTGCGCGCAGCCATGCAGAACGCACAGACATTAAACGTGGTCCGTTTGAAGGCAAGCCAAATGTTAAGCGCATCAGAAAGTCAAGTGAATTTGGTGTCAAGGTATCGCTCTCAGTCCTCAGCACTCAGGGAGCGAAGCGTAGTTCAGTCCTGATACCGAAGTGCGACCGCGTAGCGCGGAGGCCGGCCGCTCATTCTCGACAGCTCGCCCACCCACCCGCGAGACGGGGCGGGAGGCCTTATTCATTCGGCTCAACCATGTATCAGAATTCCATATATGTAGCGCAAGCTTCGGCTGATTCCCACGCGGATACACTGAGCAGCCGCCTGTTCCCGGTATTCAGCTTCGAAGAGAGCTTTTCAAATAGAAAACGGGCAATGTTTTCCGAAGAAGGATTATTTTGAGAAAAGAAAGGCAGTTCGTTCAGATATTTATGATCCACCTCTTCGAGGGCCTCTCTGGTCGCCGCTTTCACTTCCCCGAAATCAACAAGTATGCCGTTGCTCTCCAGAGATTCCCCCCGCAGAACTACTTCAACCCTCCAGTTATGCCCGTGGAGATTTTCACACTTCCCGCGAAAGTCCTTCAGATTATGCGCCGCTGCAAAACTGCTGATTACTTTTACCTCAAAGAGTCTTTGGTTCAAAATCCGATCTCCTTCACGGCTCCCGGCCATCCCGGACCAATGGATTCACCGAAAAGAGAGCGATGCCGCCGGACAAGTCAAATTGCCCAAAAAGCTCTTCTCATCAATGACTTAAATACATTTAGCCGAAGGGTTGATTTTTGTCAATTTCAATCGGGGAACCACTCACGGTCTCCGGCATCCGCAAGCCTTATGATGTGCTCGAGGCTCATGCCGTGATAGGAGCAAACAGACACCGGGACCTCTTCATCCCTGGGCGTAACACCCGAAATGATGGGAATCCTATTGACTCAATTGCCAATTTCATTTACGTATTAGAGGTTATCGGGCGGTGTAGCTCAGGTGGTAGAGCATACGGCTCATATCCGTAGCGTCCGGGGTTCGAAACCCTGCACCGCCAAACTCTTGACACGCCAGGGAGATAGCTCCCTGGTCGCCAGACATGCTGGCCCCACAGCAACACTTTTAGTTAACGACTGTGGGGTCAATCAGCACCGGTAATTAAAAATCCGAGACTTCCGCATCATCAAAAGGAATGACCTGCTCCAGGCCCAAATTGCGCTTACCGGCCAGGACCGGGCCCTTGCCATTGCCTGTCTTGGGATGGCTATTTCCTTTCTTTTCGTATGGTGCAATCACCTTAGGCCCTCTTGCCCCCTTCTTCGATGCGGGCTTTTTCCGTAATGCTGTGGCGCCTCCGATGGTTGAATGGCCATTGGCGCCTCCGACCATGGTTACCAGTTCGCTCACAAAAGCCTTCATTTGTTCCGCCTGGGCGCTCATTTCCTCAGAGGCGGAGGCGGATTGCTCGGCATTCGCGGCATTGCGCTGAACCACATTCTCCATTTCATTAACTGCTTTGGCGATTTGTCCAATTCCCTGGGCCTGTTCACCGGATGCCGCTGAGATCTCGCCTATTAATTCTCCCATCTTAGCGGCGCTGACTTGCACCTCGGAGAATTCGGTGTTGGTCTTTAGGACAACTTCAGATCCTTCCTTTATTTTCCTGACTGTCCCTTCAATCAGATTGGCCGTATTTTTTGCCGCCTCGGCAGCTCTCATAGCCAAATTTCTCACCTCATCGGCAACAACTGCAAATCCCGCTCCGGCCTCACCGGCCCTGGCGGCTTCAACTGCTGCATTGAGCGCCAGCAGGTTCGTTTGAAAAGCGATTTCGTCAATGGTCTTGATGATCTTTGAGGTCTCTTCACTGGCTTTTGAAATCTCCTCCATGGAAGCGGTAAGGTGCACCATCGAGGCGTTGGCTTGCTCGACAACCTGACTGGTTTTGTTCATCAGATCATTGGCCTGATTAGCGTTTGCGGCATTCTGCTTCGTCATGGAAGCCATCTCTTCCAAAGAGGAGGAGGTTTCCTCGATGGACGCCGCCTGCTCGGATGATCCTTCGGCAAGTTCCTGGCTGGCGGATGAAACCTGGCTGGAAGCAGCACCAACCTGGTCAGCGCCTTTGGTCAAGCCCTCAACGACACGGCCAATGGGTCCGGTAATGCTTCGAGTGATGAAGAAGGCCATCAGTATCCCTAGCACGGATGCTGCGGCCCCCAGGAAGAGCAACAGTGTTTTGCCGCCCGAAGCGGCCTGTTCGGATGCTGTGCCAACCAAAAGGCCCAGGTCATCTTCAAGACGTGCGAAAGATTCCAGTTGCTGCAGCATCTTGGTTTGAGGCACGGTAACTTCATTAATAATAATATCAGCCGCCTCTTGATGTTTATTGGCAGCGCCCATGGCAGCGGCTTTATCCGACAGTTGAACCACGGTGGCCAGATTTTCCTTTACCCCTGCAACCAATTCCCTGCCTTTGTCCGTGGTTAGTGTTTTTTGAAGTCTGTTGATGACATCCGTCAAATCAGTTTTGGCTTTGGCGAAATTCGCTTCCTGCTTCTGCCTGACACCCTCGTCGGACGTGAGGGCAATATTGCGTACCGACCGGGCAATGACATCATAGTCTTTAGCGATATCATAAAGCATGGTCATCTGAGGCATCCGCACCTCAACAAGCATGTTTATATTGTTATCCAACAAGACCATGCGGCTTGCCCCAATAAACGTCACCACGGCCAGCAGCACAATCGTCAATCCGAAACCCAGAAAAAGTTTTGTCCTCAATTTCAGTTGAGTCAAAGACATGTTTTCCCTTTCTTCAAGGATGTAGTCTGTGTTTAGAACAGAAACCTCGCGGGGCGTGGAATTCGCCCCGGTGTTTCCAGATGGACACTATCTATGTATCGGCTAATTACGGGTAATGCTTGAGGATGAAAATACTTCGTGCTCAGATAGTTTTCGGTTTCAGGAGCCTGGTCAGCACCCTGTCCAGCGTATCCGCAAAACGCTGTCTGTCTTTGTGATCGAATTGTTTGGGGCCGGGCGTAATGCCCCCGGCCTCGCGGAGGTCCTGCATGAAATTGCGGATCGAAAGCCGCTCCCCGATATTTTCATCCGTGAAGAGTTCCCCTCTGGTGCTGATAACGATCACTCCTTTTGGCACAAGGGCGGAAGCCAGCGGGATATCCTGTGTGACCGCAACGTCCCCCGCCCGGGCGTTTTGAGCTATATACAAGTCGACAGCTTCAGGGTCCGCCCCGATCTTGCGGCTAGAAACGTAACTGGATTCAGGGAGGCTGATGTATTTATTCGCGACAAAGACGGCAAGAATTTTGAGCCTTTTTGCCGCGCGGATAATCTGCTCCTTGATTGGTCCAGGGCATGCGTCGGCATCCACCCAGAGAGTCATCACATCTCCATTGGTCTTGCAACATCTGCATCAAGATGCAGGCTTTCTCAGAGAAAACCGAATAGATGCAAAATTCGGTCCCTTACTCATATGCCTACTAACAGAACTACCGGCCGGTTGACTATTTCCGGTTAGTCGGCCATTATTAATAGTTTTTGACTCGTTTGAATTTTCTCCGCGTTCTATTCGCGCTCTGCGGCTTAGGAAGGTAACTATCATGCAAAAACGTCACGACATCCGTAACCTTGCCATTATCGCCCACGTGGATCATGGCAAGACGACCCTTGTTGATGCCATGCTATGGCAAAGCGGTATTTTCCGCGATAACGAGCAGGTCGCCGAGCGGGTGATGGACAGTCTCGATCTGGAGCGGGAAAAGGGCATCACCATCATGGCGAAAAATACAGCCATCATATACAAAGGGGTAAAGATAAACATAGTAGATACTCCGGGCCATGCGGACTTTGGCGGCGAGGTCGAACGCACCCTTAACATGGTCGAAGGTGTCCTGCTGCTGGTTGACGCCACTGAAGGACCGCTGCCTCAGACGCGGTTCGTCCTCGGCAAGGCTCTGGCGCTGGGGTTGCCTCCGATTCTGGTCATAAATAAAATCGACCGGCCGGATCGGCGAATAAGTGAGGTCCTCGATGAAACCTACGACCTCTTCATAGACCTGGACGCAACTGAAGATCAGCTCAACTTCCCCGTGGTCTACACCAACGCCAAGGCAGGAATCGCACTAACCGATCCCGAAGGCCGGGGACACGATCTGGTCCCGCTGTTAGATACGATCCTTTCATCCATTCCCGCGCCGTCATACGACCCCGAAGCTCCACTCCAGTTTCTGGTCACAACTCTCAATCACAGCGATTATGTCGGAAGAATCGCGATCGGCAAAATCGTCAGCGGCACATTACAACACGGCAGGGAGGTCATGCTCCTCAAGGCCGGCGGCGCGTCCCGAAAGGCTTCTCTGAGTGCACTCTATACCTATGAAGGACTGGACAGGGTGGACAGGCAAACTGCCGAAGCAGGCGATATAGCGGGGGTCGCCGGACTGGACGACATATTCATAGGGGATACACTGGGCGACCCGGCGGACCCGCGCCCTCTGCCCGTTATAACCATTGAGGAACCAACCCTATCGATGGTCTTCTCCGTCAACTCCTCTCCTCTGGCTGGAAAAGACGGCAGGTATCTGACCTCCCGTCACATTAAAGAACGCCTCGATAAGGAACTTCTCTACAACGTGAGCCTTCGGGTCGAGCAGGCGGAAAATCGCGACTCATACCGAGTGAGCGCCCGTGGAGAACTGCAACTGGCCATTCTTGTGGAGACTATGCGCAGGGAAGGCTTTGAGCTTTCCATTTCGAGGCCCAAAGCCATAACCAAAGAAATTGACGGACAGCTCTGCGAACCCATGGAACTTGCTACGATAGACGTTCCGGAGGGCTTCATCGGGATTGTCACAGAGATGCTTAACGCCAGGCGCGGACGGATGACCCGGATGATCAACAACGGGTTTGGCCGTGTTCGTCTTGAATTCGACGTTTCATCCCGTGGGCTGATCGGCTTTCGCGGACAGTTGCTGACCGAAACGCGCGGCTCGGGGATCATGAACACGCTTTTGTCAGGCTACCGGCCACACGCGGGAGATATCCCCGGCCGCCCAAATGGGGTGCTGGTTTCCGACCGTGAGGGAAAGTCAGTCACCTTTGCCATTCATCATCTGCAGCCGCGCGGTACAATTTTCGTGAACTCGGGAGAGCCGGTGTATGCCGGGATGATCGTAGGGGAGAATTCGCGTTCGGAAGATATCTGGGTAAATATCACAAAGGAAAAAAAGCTTACGAACATCAGGGCTTCCGGGTCCGATGAGGCCCTGAGGCTCATTCCGCCTCGTCAGTTCAGTCTGGAGCAGGCCATGGAGTACATCACCGACGAGGAACTGGTCGAGGTAACCCCCTGTTCGCTCCGTCTGCGCAAGATGAAAAACAGGCAACATTAGATCCGTAAATATGCACACTGGAAAAAAATCTCCCTCCGCATGGGAGGGAGTAAAAACGGACGGGAAATGGCGAAACCGTCTGGACAGGAAAAAATCAGGCGATGGGGACTCGAATCCCTTCCGGCCGGCCGGAACCAGCCGCATTTCCGCTCAGATGCTTCCCATGTGCTGTTCGCGGTATTCCTTTACTGTCGCTTCGTCAACGAGTTCCCTGAACTTGGCGACACAGAAATCGTCAAGGCAAGCCTTCGGCCAGACCAGCGGAACCACCTCGGTGATGAATTTTGTCTGATCTGCTTCGCTCAGACCCAGAATCGCCGATTTAATTTCGCCCAAAGTCATGGTGAATCCTCCTTCGCAGATTAATTCCGGTTAACTCCACAAAAACCCCAACACCACCCTAGATAATGCGTCAAATTAATTACCAACGGATGCTCAAGCTGCATTTTGCACCCGGATTTATAACCCGAAAGACCTCTTGGAATGGCCGGAAGGCCATTCAATTATCCCAAACCCCTGTCAAACACGCAGATGCTACGTCAAAAAGTTGGTGATATCTTAATCAATGATTAACTATGGTTTCGACCGGTGTCGAGGGGGGTGTTCACAAACTCTCACCCCTCGCTGATCATTTCAAAAAGAGTGACTTCTATCGGTTTTGCCAGAAGACTACCTGCTTTCTGTCTGTACGCCTTAAGGTGCGGCGATTCACGATGCTTCGCCAGGTCTTCCATGCTCTTCCAGTTCTCGTAAAACATAAACTGCGACTTATCATCAGCCGCCTGGTGGACATCGTAGTTTATGCAACCAGGTTCCAACCGCGTAGGGCTGACCAGTGACAATAGTTCCTGCCTGACGGTTTCCTCCATCCCCTCCTTCGCCTTCACCAGCGCCAGCACCGTGATCCGTTTGTTTTTCATTGATCCCTCCTTAAAATAGGTTTGCTGCGCCCCATTACCGCCCGCTCGACGATTTAATCTCGATGGTTTCTCCCAAGAAATTCTTTAACTAATGTGATGGTTCATTTGATTTGCACCTTCAGACCCAAGAGTTTCCAGCCCAATCCCTCATAGACATATTCTTGTCTGAAGAAAACCTGGTTTGGCTTACTAGGATAATAACCATTTATCAACAGGACGTTTTCTTCATTCATTGATGGTTTTTCATCGAATATCGGACTGACATTCTCCAGCACTGTGAGGTCCGCTCCAATGTTGAAAAATGGAGCAACCGCCTCATCGAGCTTCTTCGGGGTGTACTCCTTCTGCATGCGACTGGAAGAGTAGGCATAAAATTTCTCCATATTTTTTTCATTCACGCAGATGGCGAATTGGTTCATGGTTTCGGCAACCAGTTTCACCTGATCGCTTTCGGAAGAAACCTGCCCGGCTTTCTGATCCTGAATGCCGGCTTGCGGTTTTTCAATGGAATAGATCTTCCATCCGGATTCGCCTTTGACAAAGCTCAACTTGAGGGGCACTACCCCGCCGGATTGGGTATTGATGGACCCTGTGAGTTCACCACGACCCCCGCTTGTAGACCGGTTCTGCCAACTTGCACTTTTTGAAAGAGATCAGGCCGCTCTTCGATAGAAAATCACTCAACGCCTCCTGGGGGGTGTTTGCTTTGAAATCATCTGAAAGATACGAGTAAGCCTTGGAAATATCACGAGACTTAACGGCCTCGAAAAAACCGTCGGCCACCTTGACCATATCGGCAGTAAAGTAAAAAACAGCCGCGATTGCGAGCACAACGACTGCGATGATCCCCAGCACAACCTTGAGGAATTTCTTCATCAGAGGATTCTCCTTTCGGTCATAGGCGGCGGTGCAATTACGATCGATCAGTCAGGAACTTAATAATGCATCGAGTAGGGCACAAGGGAGGGTGAACCGCATATGGGGGCGTACTCCGCCCTGGAAAAACTATGTGCCCCGTGAAGGACCGTCGAATTATGCTGTATCCCCGGGATGAAGGTCATGTTCCATACCGGTGGGAAGGGAAGTCATACACGGGTCCCCAATCCCCGCCCGCCACCGAAAGTGGCGGGCATCCCGGCGTGGGAGTCCCGGTCCCCAAGCCCTCACCGGCTTTTGGACCACTGCCTGAGATCGTCGGACCAGGCGCAAACGATTCTTTTGCCGAGCCGCCGCCTTCGGTAAAAGATACGGCCCCCCTCCAAAAGCGGGCCCCTATACCCCCGTATCGACCGCTCGGATACTCCAAGAAATTGTGCAATCTGCTTCCATCCAACCAGCAGATCGTTTTCCACCATGATCTCTCCTCCTCACCGAATCACCTGTTCACTGATTTGCCTGCTTTTCTTGGCTAAAGCAGAGGTTGCAGACACTTGCAATAGGAAAAAAATTCAACGCAGAGGCGCAGAGAACTCAGACAAAAGCTTTGTAGGAATTGAGCGATTCCGAATTGAGGGATTCATGGATTATTTCCCAATTTCCCAAATCCATAGCCATTTCTGTTAATCCTTCTCCGCGTTCTTTGCGCCTCTTCGGTCAATCATTTCCCCCAGTTTTTGCAAAATTTCCCGCGCCAAAACGCCCCTAGGCGTCCTGTTGCTCCCAGCATACCGGCCGACCACCTTTCTTACCGTGTCAGGTTCATATCCCTCCCCCACGGCAAACTGCTTCATGTTGAGTCCCGCCATCCGAAGCCGGCCTATCACTTCATTTTTTGTTGCAAAAATAATTGATACCATTTATAACTCCTTTTGAGCTGTCCCTTAGCAGGACACTCAAGTTGATGGGCCAATCCGATTTTTACGAGGTGTTCAGGTGGGAGATGATACTTCAATATACGAAGTGATGTCAAACCAAAAAATGAAGCGAGGAGAAAAAATGTCTTCCTACGCCCAAAGATTGAAGTACGTCCGCGAACTTGTGGCGCATGAAAGAGGTCTGGGGAAGCTCAGCCAGGCAAAGTTTGCCAAAATGCTGCAGGTGCACCCGAGCCAAATCGGCCATATCGAGGCGGGCACCACGAGCATAAAGCCCGCGTTGGCCAAGGTGATAGAGGAAAAAACCGGGGTCCCCCAGGCATGGCTGCTGATCGGTGAAGGTCCCCAAAGGGTAGTGGCTGAGCCTCCTCCGGAAACCAGGGAGAGCAAATCGTTTACGGTTTCAGTTGGATCGAAACAATTTTCCTTCTCCTTTGTCAAAAAAGTCAAACCCCTTCTGAGCAGCGGGACTGGAGAGCTGGCCGACGAAGAAGACTCTAACGATATCTATTCCTTTCGCAGGGAATGGCTGTATCAAAAAGGGAATATCCCGTACATGCGCCTTGCCCAGGTAAGCGGCGACTCCATGCTTCCGACCCTCGAAGATAAGGATTTCGTCCTATTTGACACCTCCAAAAACTGTCCGATGGACGGCAAGATCATGGTAATCGGCATCGAGAATCTATTGTACATAAAACGGGTGAGGGTTTCGCCCGAAGGGATTTTCCTGGTAAGCGACAACAAAGCCGTCTATGAACCCTGGAGGGTAAGCCTTGAAAATACAAGGTTTTTGGGGTTGGTGATCTGGCATTGCGGGGATGTATAGCGTGAAGATTTGAAAGTCTGAGGACTAGGGGACGGCTCACGCGAAGGAAAGCGTGGGCCTCTCATCGGAAAACGTTCACCCATTCGCAGCGCCATAAATCTGTGCACCTGGCGGGGCGAAGCAATTTTTCACGCAAAGACGCGATTTTTTTAACCTCGACGAACGCTATCCCTGAAAAGTTCCGTTGGAGTTCATAAGCCTTAGCCTTATTCCTCCCAGGATGGGCCAGGAGCAACACATCACTATCGATTCCATGCGTGGTTTAAAAGCCACTTCATAAATTGATAAATACTTCACTTTTTTCATTGACAACACTTCGAATAATGAAGTATCATATTCCCCGGATTATCCGCCCAACCTCCGCCCGAATCTCAAAGCAAGGCTTGGCGGACCCTGCCGCCCCCATTCAAACGGGGATTTTAGGGAAAACTATAATGACATGAAAGGAGAAGCTCATGCCGTTTCCTGAAGCCGCAACCCTTTTTTCTCGTTACGCAAAATCGGGGCCGCCCCAGGCTGCGCCCGAATTGCCGGGACCTGGGGAATACGGGTCCTGTTTTCTAATTGTTAAGGTCATGAACCGGATCATGGCGGAACATTTCGGCATCCCCCAGGGGCCCGAGAAAAAACTGACGCAGGGACACGCGGACGGGGAGACGCGGGGACAAGACCTCTCCCCTTCTCGCCGTCACCCCTTCCCCTCGTCTGCTCTTCCCGGTTCAAAAGCCCATGAAGGGAGCCTCCGACATGAATGAAGCTTATCCTGCAGAGAATAGCAGACGCACCCGCACAGCTTCGCGGAGTTCCTGGCCCCCGCCGCAGGCTGCGCCCATCCAGGCCGCGACGCCTCAGCCGCCCGCAGCTTGCGCCCTCCGCGATCCATCGGGCATCGACTCTTTAATCTTGGAAGGCGCCGCTCTAAAAAATGAAATCGACAGCAAAACGGCCAGGCTCCGCTTGATACACCTGAGGTTGGCAGAGAGCGCCAGGTTCGAAAACGGGAAGAAGACAGCCGTACTCTCCGGGGCTGGATACAGGGTGAAAGTGCGGTTGTATGAAAATATCGCCTGGGACCAGGAGAAGATTTTAAAGTTTCGCGAGTACGTGCCGGAGGAAAAATTCGCAGAACTCTTCAAAGCGGTATATGAGCCAACGTCCCGAAAAGAGATCGACGGTTTTATCGCCCACGCGGACGGGGAGCTTTCAAACGGTCTCAAATGGTGTATGAGCGTCAAGCCCGGAGCCCCCCAGGTCACCTATGAAAAGCTCAGCGATACAGGGCCCGGGGGCCGGGGTTTTTGACATTGCACCGCCGCCCGCGCGGCCCAAAGGCGATTTCCAATGGGTCAGGCAAACACGGGCAGGCGCAGGTCACGCCAGGCACCGGGACCCAAAAATCCGCGGACTTCAGTTTATCCAACATATCCTGAAGCTCAGACGCAATAGTGTGGCATGCATTGTACAATTGTTTAACGATGCTGATGGCTGAGCGCGTGAGTAAACGGCCGTTCGATTGAGGCAAAAGATTCGTTGACCTAGCCCCGATTGTGCGCTTATTCTCTTTACGGAAACACGGAGGCTCACTGCGCATTCTGGTTGCGGGCCGGGGGCCATGGCTGGAAGAGTTCAGATCAACTGGCATGGTTGGGTTGTACTTTTCGCAGGCGTAGCGGCGGCGCTGGCGGCCTCAACTCTGCCGGCGGGGCGGGATGTGGACCTATTGGGCTACGATCTGTTGATGGCTGCCACGGTCCGCGCGCCGGTCAACCCCGATGCTGTTGCGGTGGTGGGGATCGATGACGACGACACGATAAGCAGCACCCAACTGCGGGAAGAAGTTGCGGACATACCGAGGGTAATGCGGCGAGACTACCTTGCCAAAGTGCTCGAATCCATACTGGATGCCGGGGCTGCCGGAATCGGCCTGGATATAGTTCTCTCCAGTTCGGTATACAAAACGTGCGACAAGGAGGCGGACCGCAGGCTCAAAGGAGTTCTGAGGAAGGCAAGGATGCTGGGAAGACCCGTTGTCCTTGGCTTTTACCCGGCAAGCCCAGGTAAAAAGCCGGAGTTCCCGCACGATTACTTTCTGCTCTCTGCGGACCGGGTGGGCTTCCTCGATTTTGATGGGGACATAGTCTTTGTTGGCTACACGTTCAGAGTCGAGGACGAGCACACAATCCCGGTCAGCTCAAATATCGTATCCGGCCAAAACCGGCCCGCCGATCGAATCCACGGTATTTACATTCATGCACTGGGAGCAAAGACCCTGCTTTCAGGCAAACTGCTCAGGGACGTTCCGGCCTGGGCAGCCTGGACGCCCGCCGCTGTGCTGGCCCTGGCGTCGGGGATCTTGTTCCTGTTGCTCCCGCCCGTGCGGGCGGGTGCTGTGCTCGCTTCGCTGGCCCTGTTTGCATGCCTTGGGGTCTATGCTCTTTTTTCGTCTTTCTGGGTGATGCAGGCTGCCCCACTAACATTCGGTCTGTTGATTCCCGGAGCGGTTACGGGCACTTACCGCTATGGCGTTCAATACCGGCAGTTCCGCTACGTGCAGAGGTTTTTCAAAAGTTATGTCAACCCTTATGTCCTGCAGCAAATCCTCGACGATCCAAAGTCCGCTTTCTTTGAGGGCCGCAGGGTCACAGTTAGCGTTATGTTTGCCGACATAAGGAACTTCTCCACCCTGTCGGAGGCGCTCGATCCACAGCAGGTCGTCTCCGGACTCAACCGGTATCTGGCCCAGATGACCGAAGCGGTCGTTAGGGTAAATGGGTATATGAACAGATTTGTTGGAGACGGGATACTGGCGATCTTCGGGGCCCCCAATCCTTTGCCTGACGATGGGGCGCTTAGCGCAGTCGAGTGCGGCCTGGAGATGCTGGAGCGGCTGCGGCGGCTTAATGTGTCCGAAATATTCCCAGGTATTGCCGAGATCAGGATCGGAATCGGCGTACATACGGGTGAGGCGGTTGTGGGCAATATCGGGTGTTATCAAAAAATGGACTACGCCATAACGGGAGATACGCCTAACCTGGCGTCCAGGATCGAAGGAATGACGAAGGTCTACCAGGTTCCTTTCCTCATCAGCGGGGCCACCTACGAGCGGGTAAAGGATCGAATCGAGGCTCGATTTATAGACACCACCCAGGTCAAGGGACGAAAGGAGGCCGTTAATCTCTATGAAGTTATATCGCTTAAAGCAGGCGATTAGTTAGTTTAGAGGAGATTTGGTAATATGAGCCGAAGCATTGTTAAGGGCATCCTGGGCGGATTGGGGGTCGTGCTTTTGTGGTCTTCTTTTTCTCTCGCACTCAATACGTGGAAGGTAAGCGACTTCTCGGGTGATGTTTCCCTTGGTCGAGGAAATGAACGGATTGCTGCGGCTGTAGGACTCGATATTGCTGCGGGAGACACGTTGACGATTGGAGGCAGGGCATGGATTGAACTCGTGTCCACCGGAACATGCGAGGAGTGGGAACTCGAAGGGAGCCGGCGGTATAGCTTCACCGAGCATGAGATTATGAGCAGTCCCGAAGGCGATAGAATTCCACCCGATCACCGCCTGTCGGTCTGCTTCGACCCTGCCGGATTCTCAACAGGCAAAGCGCAGAGAATAGGGGGCATAATAGAGAGGGGCGAATCGGCCGAAATCGGGTCAAAATCCAATGCGGCGCTGATTAACCTCATTATTCTCTATGCGTTGAGCGACGGGAACATGGAAAAGGCCGTACCGTACTACGATGAGTTGAAAAAGCGCGTGCCTGGATCTGAGTTTGTCGCGGGCGTGGCGAAAATCTTCGAAGAAAAAACACCCGCCGGTAAGTAAGGGTTGAGGCCGATGGAGGCGCCGATCGATCATTTTCCGCCAGCGAGGGTATGGCGGAAATGGAGAGTGAGCCTTAATTTGCGGTATGCCCCGGGGTCAATCGCATCATAACTTTTCTGTAATTCCCCCTGCGGTAATATCCGTGGAAATGCCCAACGGATGAAGAGTGGTCGCAGAGTTGGCCGGGGGTTCCAGCCAGTGGAGACAGGTTGTGACGTTTGAACAGCTTCTGGACCGGGACAAAGTCCTGGAATTGATTGAACAGGGTACGGGCAAGGGCGTCAAGGTGGGCATCCTAGACAGCGGAGTCGATTTCACCCACTCAGCTCTTGCGGACTCCGTACATCGATCTTTCGAGGTGAGGGAATCCCAGGGTGGTTTCGCGGCGCGTGAGGCGCCCGGAACCGACGTTCTTGGCCACGGCACGATGTGCGCCGGCGTGATTCACGAGATCGCCCCTGAAGCGGAACTCTACAATATCAAGACCCTCGACGAACGGGGGCAGAATTCGCCTGCCAAGGTCATCTGCGGGATCCAATGCGCCATTGCCCAGGGCCTTCATGTGCTCAATCTGAGCCTGGTTTCCCTCAACATGTCCAGAAACACCATTGTGGATATGCTCTACTGGGTGGAGAAAGCCTACTATAATGGGACGATCCTGGTTGCGGCCACGGACAACAAGCAGAAACGTGGGTTTCCGGGTGATTATTCATCGGTCATAGCCGTTGATTTTCAACATTTTCCTGATTTCAGGTCGTTTAACTACTATCCGAGCAGACCGGTTGAAATGGAAGCAAAAGGGGTCTATGTCGAGGCGCCCTTTCCCGGAAACACTTATGTATCGACCACCTGTACCAGCATTGCCTGCCCGCATGTTACCGGAGTGGTGGCGCGGCTTCTGTCTGCGATGCCCGGACTCACATCCTTTCAAGTAAAAACGCTGTTGATGGCGGCCGGATCGAGCGGCCGGAAAGCATAGGAGGCTATATGGACATCCTTGAGGCAATTGAAAGGGTGAGCAAGGCTGTTGAGGCATTGTCCGACCAAGTCAAAGAATTGAAGCTTCTGGCTTCGGAAGCTCTGCCTTCGAGCCCATATTCCGTTCAGACCGGATGCCCTGAACCCGACTATCAGCTCCAGATCGTTGCGGGCTATCTTGCTCTTGGCCCCGGCCTGGAGCAGGACGAACTGCTGAACACCCTGCTGAACTGCGCGCAGCAGGTGGTGAGGGCCGAAGGGGCGGGCTTGACCCTCTACGACGAGCAGAAAGACTTGCTGGTCTTTCGCGCCGCAACGGGGGTTGCCGCAGATAAAATCATCGGCTGGGAGGTGCCTCTTACCAACTCGCAGCACGGCATTGCTTTCAGAATGCGCCAGGTCATTTCATCGACCCCCATGAACAGGGCGATTGACGAGGCTACGGGCATAACCTACAGAAACGTCCTGATAGCCCCTCTTCTCATCGGCGATGAAGCCATCGGTACGGTGTCGGCCGTCAACAAGATAACCGCAGACCACTTTACCCCGCAGGACATCGAGGATTACACGGGCTTTGCGGAATTGGCCGCTCATATAATCCGTCAGCGCATACGCGAATACAATCTCAAGCAGATCATCGAAGGAACCTCGGCCAAATTGCCCGGGGAACTCGCGGGGGTAAAAAACCTCACGATCGACGCGGACCTTTTGGAGATAATCAAAAACTTAGCCGCGATGGGACGCAGGTCCCCCGATATGCTTCCTATGTGCAAGCAGCTCATCGGCGCTCTGGCCAACATGGGTTGATTGACCCAAGCCCACAAAGCCGGAGATTTTTCGCGTGCGAAGATGCCGGCGCGCGGAAAACAAAGAAACGGCAGACAGACATTTTTGTGATGGAGGAGAAGTCATGACCCTTTTGAGGGGCCCGGATGGGACGCTATACGAAATTCCCGATGGAGAACTCGATCAGTACGAGATCGCGCCCGAAGACCTCGTGGACAAGATGGAGGTCTCCGGTGTGAAACCACCGCCCGGAATCAACCCGCAGCAGCTCGGACCGCAACGGACTGTACCGATGCGCCTTTGTCTGAAGCGGTGACTTAAACGGGGGCGACCGTCGCTGGAAGCCCATGGATCGAGGGAAGAGACGCCGGCGTGAAGACGCTCTGCAATGGCTGGACTTTGGGGCCAGGCTCCTCATATGGAAGACTTATATATAATAATACCATGGTCGAAAAAAATGACCCTGACATGATAAGAGCGGCGACCGTGCGCGCAGCCATGCAGAACCCACAGACATTAAACGTGGTGCATTTGAAGGCAAGCCAAATGTTCAATGCATCAGAGAGTCAAGTGAATTTGGTGTCAATGTCTCGCTTCGCGGGGCCTGCCTTAACGAAGTGCGGGCGCGTAGCGCGGAGGCCGACCGTTCATTCTCTACAGCCCGCCACCCACCCGCGAGACGGGGCCAGATCGGGAGGTCTCATAGACAACCTGGAGTGGTTTCGATGCGTATCGAATCTTTTTTTGAACCTATCGTGTATGTGACGGCCAAAGTTACACATGGCTGCAACCAGAAATGCAACTATTGCAAGGTCGATTCGCTGTCGAGCAAATCCATGAAGATGTCGATTGAAACGGCCAAGAGAGCGGCTCGTTTACTTATCGAAAACTCCAGTTTTTCTTCACTGTGGTTCAACATGCACGGCGGGGAGCCCTTGCTTCTGCCCGACGAATGGATCGAAGAGGTGGTTTGCCATGCGCAGGAGCTTGCCGGCAAGCACTCCAAGGAGATCAGGTTTCCCATAGCGACCAACGGAACCCTGCTGCCTGAGGAGCGCCTCCTGAAGCTCCACAAGTTGGGGATCGACTTTTCGATGAGCTGCGACGGCCCTCCACAGATACATAATATCATGCGCGGGCGCGGAGCTACTGTTTACAAGACTTACCAATTATTCAGGAAGCATAAGATACGGTGCGGCATTATGGCGGTTATCAGCAGGGGCAATTATGACAAGATGAAGCAGGTCATGGACTGGTACCGCGAGCAGGCAATCCGCTCTTTTCTGTCAAATTTTGTCGAAGCCCAGGGGCGCGGTACAAACAATCATCTTTTGACCCCTCGGGAAATGTATGAGAGCGGAGTTCAGATCCTGGACCACATGTGTCAAACCGATATCTCGGTCTCCAATGACGATATGTTGCGCAAGGTTGCCTGGTTTGTGCAGGGCCGCAAGAATGTCGACACCCTTGCCTGTCCCAATATAGAATGTCATGCCGGGCGGCACATGGTTGCAGTTGATATGGATGGCAGCATTACGACTTGCGGAAGCGCCGATACTTCGGATTACCTGCTCGGTCACATTGATCGCGATATAGATGAAGAGCACTATAAGAATATACTCCATCGATTTCATGACAAGGGAAGGTGGCTTATACGCTGCTTTGACTGTGCTGCCAGGCAGATTTGCAGTCATGGGTGCACGACTGCGTGCAACAAGTCGAGCGACTACCGGGAAAATATGTGCCAATATACTCGAATGATATGGACACATTTTTGTGAGCATCCTGAGAAAGCTTATCATATTAATGGAATAATAAGCGGGCGCAAGGCACATTATGGATAGTTTATGGGGATTGATTTAGGTGTTTTAACCGGAGCAGAACAATTCTAACGAAAAGGAGACAATCATGGCGGTTGTGAGAAGTCTTGAAGGAACGTTTTATGACATCCCTGATAGTGAAATCGAAAAATACAAGGTCCCCGCCGATCAGGTGAAGGGCTTGATGGAATCAGCCGGTCAGAAACTGCCGCAGAATCCTGTACAGCAACCAGCGGGAGGAGGCAGGCAACCCGGCGGACAGCCCCAGGTCCTTGTCCAGGTAATAGTGCAATCCCCCGGCGGCGGCGCTCCCCCGCAGGGGCAGCAGCCTCAAGGACCGCCCCCGGAAGGCGAGGAGAAGGTCGATCCCCAGTGGTACTGGATCAACTGGGCGAACTGGTCAAACTGGTATAACTGGTATTAATCGCTGTGAGTGACCATCGGGAATCGCTTTCTTTGCGGTCCAGATCATAAATCCGGTAACCGTTTGGTTCCATGCAGGGTGGGCATAGCTTTTTCGTGCCCACCCTTCGCGCCTCGATCCAGGGACCCGGGCAGAGCCTGCCGCCCATTGGGGCAAAACGCGAAGACCCGAAGAAACGGAAAACTCACGGAGTCATTCAAAAAGGATTCCGGTATATGGAAATGCAAAATCCACAAGGTATGCCGGGGGTTGACATGTTATCCATAGGGCAGAAGGTTTCGAATGCCTTGTTTTTCTTTGGTTACTTGAAGCCAGTTTTATGGATAGCGATATTGGTTGTATTAATCAACTTGATATCGGCTTCAAGTTTAATACCTATCATGGATTTTGGAAGGATATTGACTGACTACTTCGGAAAAAGAGAGTCGGTAGTGTGGACTTTCATTAGTTTCTTTGCCGCACCCCAGCACGTTATATATCTTTACGTTATTTTGGCGGCGCTGCTCATAGTCATTTCAGGCGTGGTTACGCTTATATCGAATTACTATGGCAGTTATGTACGAGAGTTTATGTTGAGGAACCTGAGGTTTGACGTCTACAAGAGTATCGAGCACCTCAACATGCAATCAGTGAACAAGAGAGGGGCAGGAGATTACGTACAGGGAATTCACCGGGACGTCTACGCGGTGGATCAACTGTTCAGTGAACTCTTTAACAGGACCCTGCCTCAATCCATATTTGCCTGTGTCGCCTTCGCGGTCTTGCTCAACATCAATTGGGTTATGACCCTGGCATTGTTTGCGGCCGGCTTCGTGCTCTTTCCGGTTTTCACCATATGCAACATGAATCTGAACAGGCTTTCCGGGTATCTGCGGTACGCCTTCACTGAAATGTCGGATCAGTTGATCGAGACCATGGGAGGGTTCCGGGACATTGTGGCCGGAGGACGCTTCGACCGCTTTGCGGGCCGGTTCGACGATACTCTGAAAAGATCGCAGGGCAGCGCGGTCAGCATTGCCTGGTGGGGGCAGTTTGGCGGCGTAACCACCACGTCTCTGATGAGCCTGTTCAGTGCGGTCCCGATCATCGTGGTGGTTCCCCAACTGTTGAGGGCCAACGCTGCCGGCCAGCCGGCAACGGTTTCCTCCCTTATCGGCGCCACAATTTCGTATGTACTTTTTCTTCAGCAATTTCTGCATATTTATTCGATCATATACAATTTTATTCAGCAGGCGGCCCTGACCGCCCCGAGTTTCCAAAGCCTGCGGATGATGTTGACGCCCGAACCGGGGAAGTTCGCACAGATCGCTCCTGCGAAAGCCGGGGACACTGCCGCCGGGCTGTCGCCCGTTTTGTCCATCAAATTCGACGGGGTATCGATGCGCTTCAACGGCCGTGGGATCTTTGAGGGTCTTGAGTTCTCGATCCCGGGGGGGAAGCTTTCGGCCATTGTGGGTCAAAGCGGATCGGGCAAGACGACGATATTTAACCTGCTGTTGCGATTACTCGACCCGACAGGCGGCAGAATCCTGATCAATGACCGGCTTCTGGAACAGATCGATGAGAAACAGCTCAAAAAATTGATGGGACTTATTCCCCAGGATCCATTTATCTTCAACTGTTCGCTTCGTGAAAACCTTCTGATGGCTTCAGCCGACGGATTGGACGACACCTTGCTTGACAGGGCCGTCGATCTGGCGCAACTGCGTGAGCTCGTCGAATCCCGTGAAGGCGGTCTGGATTTTATCGCAGGGCATATGGGCAGGAACCTTTCCGCCGGCGAAAAGCAACGACTCGCCCTAGCCCGCTTGATCGTGCAGGACCCGGAGATCATTATTTGCGATGAATATACGGCCAATATAGATGTGAAGACAGCAGGGCTGATTCACGAGGTGATGCGGAACGAGTTCTCCGGGCGCACGCGCATTATTATCACGCACCAGTTGTACACGATCAAGGGCGCCGATCACATAGTCGTTCTGGATAAAGGGAACATCGCTCAAGCCGGCACGCACGAAGAACTGTTCGCTCAACGCGGTGTTTACAAGGATTTATGGGAGCTGCAGAAACTTGCGTAGCGGCAGACCGTTGACAGGATTTGCTGGAAAACAACAGGCCAAAGGCAAAACGGGCGCTATGAGCTGTTTTTTAATCCTTTCAATCCTGTTAATCCTATCAAAATCTCTTTGCGTCATTTGCGTGTTTGCGGATCAAACAGACTCGGCAAACGGGTCGGGGGCGAACTCTGAGGCCGACAGGGTGGTGAGGCTGAACAAAGAAGTTATCAGCCTCTACAGGCAGAGCAATTATGAAGAAGCGCTCGCCCGTTGCATCGAGACCTGCGAGATTGCGCGGCGCAGCCTGGGAGAGGAGCATCCGGAGTTTGGAAGTTGTATCAGCAACCTGGGGCTGATTTACAAAACGACGGGCAAATACGGTTTGGCAGAACCGCTTTTGAAACAGTCCCTGGAGATATCGAGAAAAGTCTATGGGGAAAACGATCCGGACTTCGTCACGAGCCTCAACAATCTTGCAAGCCTCTACTCTGACACGGGCAGGTACGCGGAGGCCGAGGCGCTCCACCTTCGGGCTCTGGACATCATTCGCGCGGGCGCGGGGGAGCAGAATGCGTTCTTTGTCAAAAGCCTGAACAACCTTGCTTCGCTATACAAATCGATGGGCAATTATGTTGATGTGGAGCCGCTCTATAACAAGGCAGCCGACATTTATCTGAAGATCTCGGGCGCAGACGGGCCCGACTATGCAGTCATCCTTCACAACCTTGCCCAGTACTACTACCTGGCAGGCAGGTACTCAGAGGCTGAATCGACCTATCGGAAGTCCCTGGACATTATTGGGAAAACCCTCGGCGAGCAGCACCCCGCATATGCACGCACCTTGAATAACCTCGGTTCCGTCTATGAAGCCATGGGCAATTATTCGGGGGCCGAATCACTCTATCGGCAAGCTCTCCAGATCTTCACTTCAAAACTGGGAAAGCAGAGCACCGAAAGCGCTGCCGCACTCAACAATCTTGCCGGTTTATACAAAACCATAGGGGACTACGACAGGGCCGACTCGTTTTACCGTCAGGCCAATGACATCCGGCGCGCCGCTTTGGGAGAAAATAGCATCGAGTTCGCTGCGGGTCTTAACAACGCGGCGGACCTCTATTACTTAACGGGTAAATTTGATGCGGCTGAGCAACTGTATTTGAAAGTGCTCCAAGTCCAGCGATCCAGCCTCGGCGAAAAGCACCCGGATGTGGCCTTGAGCCTGCAGAACCTCGCTGCGCTTTACAAAACGATGGGCAGGTACCCCGAAGCCGAGTCTTTGTACAGGCAGGCGCTCGATATATGGGAGGCGACCCTGGGGCTTTGCCTGGAAACTGAGATTCGTATGCCGGTTCGTTTGTCCTTTTTCAAGACGATTTCGACGCGCTTTCGCGGTTGCATGCCGTTGGGTTGTTGGCCTTTCGTATTGCTCTTGCCTTGCATATGCCGTCTCTCAGATACCGGGGTCGGTGTTCCTATGCGGCTTTCCGGCTAAGAGTTTGAGGTTCTTGTCAAACGGCAGCATCTTTAAGAACCCTCCCCTCCCTCCCTTTATAAAAGGGGGGAGAGGTTGCGTCAATCCTGGCTGGCGGTCCCGGTTCCCAAGCCCCGGATTCTACTTCTTGGTCTTTTCACCGAGCCTGGCCTTTAAGAGGTCTGCCAGAGTTCCCATAGAATCCAGATTTCCCTTTAAATATCGTGAATAATCGTCCTCGGCTGCGTTATGATCTTCAGGGTCCTCAGATCCTGCCAACGACAGGGAAATACGTTTGTTGTCCCTATCCACAGAATCGATCCTCACTTCAACGGCCTGGCCCTTTGCCAGCACCTCGTGCGGATGCTTGATCCTTTTGCCCGATCCAAGTTTGGAGATATGAAGAAGACCATCCACTCCAGGCGCCAGCGAGACGAAGGCGCCAAAATTCGTCAAGCGAGCCACGGCGCCGCTGTGTCGAGATCCTTGAGGAAAATCCATTTCGATATGATTCCAGGGATCCGGCAGAGCCCGTTTTAAACTAAAAGAAAGACGATCTTTGTCCCAATCGAGATTTGTGGCCACCACCTCGACTTCCCGGCCAACTTCCAACAGGTCGTGGATGTCCTCCACCCGGTCCCAACTAATTTCCGAGATGGGTATGAGCCCTTCCAGGCTGCCGATCTTTACGAAAGCGCCAAAATTGTGGATAGAGGCTATTGTCCCAATCACCTTCATTCCTTCCTTCAGCAAGCCTTTCTGCTCTTCTCTCAGCCTCCGGCGCTCTTCTTCCAAAACCGACCGGTTGGACAAAATGATGTTTCGTCCCTTCTCGGCGTATTGAGTGATTCGGAAAGCAAGATGTTGGCCTACAAGATCATGCGGGTTTCCAGAATGTTGCAGCCCCATCTGAGAATGGGGACAAAAACCCCTGATCCCCCCGGCTATCCTGATTTCAAAGCCCCCCTTTATTTCTTTCTCAACAAGCCCTTCCACAGGTATTCCGCTTCGCCATGCTTCCTCCAAATGGTATCGTCCGGCTTCGCCTCCAGTGATCCGCGTGGTAAAGCGAAGTTCGTTGGCGCCCGAAGACAGGAAATAAGCCTGGACCATGTCACCTTCTTTGACGGAAAGCTCGCCCTCCTCATCGAGCAACTCCTTCTTGTCGAGATAGCCTTCGCTCTTCCCACCCAGATCAAGGAAGATCCATTCAGCCGAGATCTTAACTATCCTTGCCTCCACTCTCTGCCCGGCGTTGAACTGCACAGGGTTGACCAAGCTTGCACCCAACAGCTCGGCAAAGCTTTCCTCTTCGCTCATCTCATCGAGTTTTTCGTTATCCTCATCCATATCAGGCCTTTTACCTTTCCCCAAAATTGAATCTTCAGTCAAGACACCCTTCGGTATTTCAGAATGAAATTGCTTTCAATAATAACGGATCTGGTGCGAAAAGCCAGTTTGACTCTCAATTGCAACAACCATCAAGGATGAATCGAAGGATGCGGTTCTTTTTGAACGTCTTTGACCCAGCATTCGTGAACACCGGGCATCATTTCAATCCCAGGGGTGAAACGGCCGCCCCCGAAACCGCCAGGCAGGGCCCTCAGGGTTAATGTCAATTACCGCAAAATTCAAAAGAGGCGAATAAAAGCTCAGGAGGCATGGACAAATCGGAGAACGGTAATACCTTACTAAAAGTAGATGGGTAGTAGCGGTTCTAATTAAACTGAGTTCAAGGAGGTAAAAACATGAAGGCTAGATCAACTTTGATTATAGGGTGTCTGAGTCTTGCTTTGCTCATGGTCGTTGGCACAACGACAGCGCAGGCGGACTGTTGCGGCTTCGACCTGCTTGCCGCGCCTTTCGTGGCAGCGGGGGCGATAGTTGAGGGAGCGGCAGTGGCATCGGCCGCTATCGTAACGGCTCCTTTCGCTCTTGCGAGTTGTAACTCATGCGGAATCAGCTTTTGCGATACGTGCTATCATCCCCTTGCATACGCGCCCTGTGGTTGCGGTCAATACTGAGTAGGAGTTGCCGGGTACCCGATCTTTATTGATTTCAACTTAAACTCTAGACTCGGGTGGCCCAGGCAACTTTTGCCTGGGCCGGTACGGCAATCGGTTGTGTGTGCATCCATACCCGGAGTGGCGTCCAGCAAGGCGCCACCCTGGGCTAACTTATAAAGCCCGTTGGGGCGGCAGAAGCACAAAATGTCGAAACTTGCAGTGGTTCAAAGGGGCAATTTATCAAGCGCCGCAATTTAAATACCGCTATGGTCTCAACTTGTTATCAGGCGGCCTGTTTGGGATTTTGGCCGTACTGATTATCTCCTGGCTGGCTGTCCTGCACCATGAAGACGATGAGTACTACGGAGCCGATGAGCGGTACGAGGGCGAGAAGGAGCCACCATCCGCTTCGATTCGTGTCGTGGAGCCTGCGAACCCCAACAGCGATGCCTGGGATTAGAATGCCCAGCGCGTAGATAGATGCCAGCACGCTGCCGTTGGTTTGCGGTGCAATCCGCAAGATGTCTTCGATGACGCTCAGCACTCAAAAAATGATCATGTTGAAAAGAAAGAACAACCAGTATTCTTTTCGCCGCGCTCGTCCGCTAAACACCGCATACTTCCTTAACACCTCGATATACCAATTCATATTGTCTCCTTTCCCCGGCACCCACTCCGAAGCGGTTAGCCGGTCACCGGGCATGGCACCGCCTATAGCAAGCGGATGGACCTTCTTGCGCGGATCACGACCACACCCCACCCCAGCAGAGTTGCTCCCACGATGAACCAGTATCCGGGGACCATGCTCATCCAGGGACCGTAGTACCACATTAGGGCTGAGAGCACAATGCCGCCGACAGCAAGCGCCAGGAACTCGGGGTAGCGATCGGGCCGATAACGCAATACCATCAGGAGCACATAGTAGCCGGGTGCGAGCAACGGCACGAACCAGCGGATAGTGGCGCATAACCCCGAAGCGTTGTTGGAACCCCATGCATAGACCAGCCAGGTAGCCCCGCTCCAGGCGAACGAAAAGATCATTTCCGGCAACTCCGGCAGGAGCGCTCGTTTTGCGATCATCACCGCCATACCGCCCAAAAATGCAAGGATCAATACGGGCTGGTGCAGCAGAAAGCCTTTTTTGCCGAACAAAAGTTCCAGCGCGTAAGCCAAGACGCGCCAGATGCTGCGATGAAGCCATGGGCCGGTGGCGGTGCTGGGGTCGAAGGGTGAACCAGGCCAGAAAAGATATTGGGCAACAGTGTTGACAGGGCGGAATGTCCCGCCGATGTGATAATTGAGTGCATGATGCAGGACAATCAAAGGAAGAGCGGAAAGGAAAAATACGCTGACCATGCCCAGCCCCTTTCGCCCGATGACGCGGCACCGGTAGATGAGCAGGGGAAAAATGGCGATCAGCAGAAGAGGACCGAGAGCAAAGTCCATGCAGTAACCCAGGCCGGTAAGCAATCCTATGCCTGCCATCAATCCACGAGGTGAGGGGCTCTGAAGAAGCCGTTGCGGCAGGCAATGGAGGCAAACCAGCAGTGCAGCCGCCACGGCGAGCAATACCTCATGGCTGTTCACCTGCCTGGCATACGCAAGCGCCGATGAACCTAGAGCAAAACTGACAGTCACGGCAAGCGCCATGGAGCTTCCGGATAATACTCTCCGTGCTAAAAGGTGAATGGAGAGCACCGCCGCCACATAAGCCAATCCTGAGGAAATGAGGGTCATCGCGTAGACGAACAGGTCGGGTCGTGAGCGGGCCTGCAATCCGGTGATCCACTCCAGGAGCTGATAGCATGCGGCCATGAAAAGGGCCGGGACCATGGGTTTATCCGAATAGAATCGGCCTTTGATGAGGACTTTATCAAGCGTGCCGCCTTCCATGAGATCTCGTTTCTGTGGGGGATAAGGTTTGGCCTCAGCTTCTTTGGCCCTGGCAGGATCGACAAAAATTGACCGGTCAATTGACAGCGTTCTGAAATCTACCAGACTTTCGACCAGAGCCAGGCGGCTGCCGTCGTTCCACCCGCCGGCGTAAGGCCGCGCGCTGACCAGCGCCACTGTCAGGCTCACCATTAAGACTAAAATCAGTTCTTTGCGGCTCACATTCCGGCTCATGGCTGCTACAGAAACCCTTTACTCGATCTCAAGCTCCAGTTTGCTTCCCACATGATGGAGCTTCAATTCCCTGGCGCCAGGTTCCGCGCTGCCGTTGAACAGCACTTTGGCTCCGAACTCGACCCGGCAAATGTATGCGATTGTATTCTGGAGTTCTGCCCAGCGATAAGGCATGCTGAAATCTTCCGATGCAGCCTCAGCCGGGTTGAACCTGACCTTTCCGCTTCCGGCCGAAGCGGCAATCCTTTGGGCGGCATGTCTCTGTTCGCGGTAGCAGATGCCGTATTCCCCGGTGGCGCCGTTATTTGCGTCCACATACGAAAGAACCAAAGGGTACTGAAGCGCATATGAGATCAACCCGGCAAACAGCAGGACCCTGACCGGGCTTCTCCATGGTTTTCCGTATTCATGGAGGAGCAAGATTCCCTCAGAGAGGGCTAGGACCAAAAAAGGAAGTAAGATTGTGTAATGATGCGGATGCACGACAAAACTGAGGATACAGTAAATCAAAAAAAGATACCCGATGGAAAGCGGGCAAAGCAAGTCCTTCAGGTCGGACCCCCCTGCCGGACCGGGAGATGCCGGTCTGAAATATTGCACGGCAGCTTTGGCATAGCTGAAAAATCCCAACAGGAACGGAAGCGCAAGAAAGTAGCAAAAAATCAGGACTACGCCGGGAAAAGGCGGAGCGGGCCAGCTCCATACGCAGTTGCTTCCGGAAAGCAGGTAGGTCCAGAAATGGTTACCCGTCGCAGTAAAGACGATCCATTGAAGCGCGCCTATTTTGAAGAACTCATTTGGACCTCTTGCAGCCCATTGTGCAACCCCGGTCTGCTGGAGACGATGGAAAAAGAAGCTCACATAGGGAACAAGAGGCAGCAGGAACGCAATAAAACCGCCTGCCGCCCACAGGAGGGTGGTTTTGGGCCGATTATTAGCCGCCCTGATTGCCGGCTCGTTTGCAGCGAGTTTGAATGAAGCGGCGGCAAAACAGACCAGCAGGATTACATAAAATACGCCGCTGTGGTGCAGTTGGAACGCAATTGAGGCGAACAGGCCTATCGGCAGGAAAAGATGGGGTTTTTCGCGAACCCTGAGTATCATCAGCACCAGGGGAATTACGAAAAGCAGCAGCAGGTTCTGCGCCCAGATTTTTCGGCTGAAGAGGATCAAATAGGGTGACAATGAAAAAAGAAACAGGCAAAGGAGAAACTGTACCCGGTCCCTGGCGAATGTGGCAAAAAAAAGGACCGAGAGCAGAAGGACGACTATATTCACTGCAAGGAAAAAAGCGGTGAGGGTGTATGGATCGGCGCTGCCGGCTGTCAGCAGGCCCATGATATAGGAGAAAACCGGCCCATTGGGTATACCGACGCTAGACTGCATGCCATGCTCGATCCACCAATGATGCGCAGGGGCGGAGAGTCCCTCCCTGATTGCCTTCAGTTCATCCCCCTTGAATTCGAAAGTATCCAGACGGAACGCGCGAAGAAAAATCCCCAAGGCCAGCATAGCCCACATGCCGACCCTCGCGCTTTGGGACATCTGCGCCCACAGCCGTTTGAGTGCAGCAAAGGAAGAACCCGTGGATGTGGATCCTTCGATGTACATATGAGCCTCCCTGCGTCTTTTTCTCGGCATATCGCAGAACTCAAAGCCGGCCGCATTGTATTAACCAGTGCCCCCAACCGGGTTGCCTGCCGGCTGTAGAATGGTCTCCCCCGAGGTCGAGTATCTGCGAAGGGAACTTCCTGGTGCATGCTTGCGGCCAATCGGATAATCGAATATCCCACTGAAAAAAACAAGAGCAAGCTCAACGTGACCGCTTTGGGCAGTTTCAGATACACCACTTGCGTTTTTCATAGGCATATGGAAAAATCCTCTATGGGTTTTTAGGTTCAAAGTGCGGTGAACGGTTAGTGGAGGCTTTCATGTGGGTGAACATAGTATCTTTATTCATGGTGCTGTTCATGGTGTTTGCAGGTTCTTCAGTTCCCTGTAGGGGCGATGAAGGCCGTGATAAGCCGTCCAGCGTAACTGAATATCACTCTTTGGCGAGTGAGAGAAAGTCTGGTGACTACACGATCAAAGTTGACCTGTCCGAACAGGTCCTCACTATGGAGATCCCCAAAATGGTCCGCCATGGAGGCGGTGGTGACGAGAGGCTATATCCAATCCCGGGAGATCTTCACCCGACCAACGAAGGTGGCACTCCGGATGAGGGGAACATTGACTTTGTTTCCGCATCCATCCTGTCGGCCAAGGCCAAACAGTTTGATGACGGGCTTTATGCGGCCGCTGAGATAGCAATGCAGGAAGGGTTGCCGGGCGTTTTGGGAAAGAAAATGTTTCTGTCGGCCCTATTGGGCGCCCTTAAGGACCTTGGGGATCCCTCCATCCCCCAGCAGGAAGAAGAATGGTCGAGGGCTCTTATTGCTGCGGCACTCTCACTGGGAGGGCAGGACTCAGGCGAGGATGCAAAGGTTACCGAGTTAAGCCAAGAAATAAGGGACGATTTTCTGCAAGAGCCTCTTCGCTCAAAGCCTATAGGTTTTTACACATGGAATGACGAACTCGCCAAGATATTCCGACAGGATCGACTTTTGCAAACCAAACTTGAGAAGAGCGCTGCACTTGTGCGGGCCATCAAAAAGAAAGCCGGGCAGACAAAAAATTTCTATTTCAAGTACCTGGGATTTACCGAAAAAATGACTAACCCATTCCCATCGGATGTTTCGGATTTGAGGCGCTGCATCGAGGACCCTCTTACTACTTGTGGGACCGGGAAACAAAAAAAAACGGTCGTATTCTTTCCACCATCAAGATCTTATGAAACAGACCTTGTAAAAAAACTCTACGGCAATAAACCCATCCCTGACAATTTCAATCTTGCTGAAACACTGATCGAGGAAATCAAGGCCGGCAGCATCGATCTAACCCCCCGGGAAAACTCCGGCTGGTATGACTACCAGACGTATTCACTGGAAAGCCTTATTCTACCGGAGAAGTCCCCTGAGGGCAAAAAGCTCGAGTTTACCCAAAGTTACAGGGAAGAACTGGAGGAGTTGTTCAAATCACTTCTGGCCCTCACAAGGGAAACCCACATCAAGCAACTGGAAATTCCTCTAATGCTCACTGCTAAATATCACCCAGGGCCGCATGAGGAAAAGATACGCATAGATATTTCCCCGGAACTCACTTTAGAGCCGCTGGCGACCTACTATTTGAGAAGGGCCCGCTCTTATAATTTCGTCCATAACGTCCTGAAAGATATGCTTGGAGAAAGCAATCTCTCAAAGATACACCGTTTGACGGCATCTGGACCTGTCAAAAAGGACCTCGCCGTGGAGTTGAAGGAAATGGAGGCGCTCTTTTTCGGGGCGGCTTTAATCGTTGCAAGTGAAACCGGCTGCGCTCTACAGATAACAAAAAGGGACGGATCGGGCAATGGAGGGAACAAGGACATCGAATTTGCCCGCCGCTGGATGAATCATCTTTCCGATGATCCGGATGTTTCACGTGATAACAGAATGATGGTGCCTGTCTTTTATGATTTCCAAAGAAAAATGACAAAAGTGTGGGTCGTTTTAGGATACGAACAGAAATCTGTCGAGGTGGGATTCAAGTCAACTCCGCAAATTACCGTCTTTGACGGCAAAGGGAATAAGATTGATGAATCAAGACTCGACGTACATTACAACGATCAGGTCCGCTCCCTGTGGTACCCTGTTTTTGCCGAGATATACGTAAAAAATATCCTGGATAGAGATGAGTTCAGGAAGCTTTGCGACAGGTACGCCGCGATACCGGAGATCCTAAAGGCACTCCAGCAATAGTTCATAAACTCAGTCAATAGTGAATAGTGAAGAGGTTGGGCTGATGAAGCTGCATTAAATCCATTTAACCAGGGAGCTGCCCATGCCCAGAAGCATCTTGTGCTCCCTGCTTATGATTTTGGCTGCCTCCAGTGCGGCCCATGGAGGCGCCGTGTTTCTAACATATCCGTCACGCTCTGGTCCGTTGAATCCTATCAGTGTCAAATCCACCTACTCAGCAAAAACATCGGATTTTAACAACTGCTCTTTTATCTTTGATCTTTTAATGATCTGAATTGGCTATGCTCGTTTCTCGTGTTTCAGATGTAACTGTAGATTTAGTCCCAACATCATTTTTCACATCCGGCTTTGGCGTGGGCGCCTCGTATTTAGATTTTGAGGAGCGCAGCAAGGTTTTTTGTTTTTCTCTGATACTTTTTAGCACTTCTTTATATCGATTTTTTCGTGAACTACTGAGCATAAAACGCCATGCAAGCCACCATATAAAAATACCCACTACAATACCTATCCCAGGAAAGAGAGTAAATCCTAAAATAATAAAACCAAGTCCAACTACAAACATGGGGAGAGCAAGACTCAAACCTTCCAACCTGTTTTGTATAATATATACCATTTTTTTAATATCCATATTTTATCACTTCTTTCTAAGTTAATGTGATTGTTAAGATACGTTGTCAACTACTGCGCAGATTTAATAACCTTTCTAATTCCTCTATCCTTTGTTCAAGTATCCCAGCCTCACATCATTGTTTAACCTCCTTTTTTCGTTCCCGAATCATATTTTACTAACTAGTTAATAATGCTATTCAAATACAATATTAAGTCATTTTCCGAGCCCAAGCACCCTTATCCCGCAATCTTAATGCCCCACCTGAAGCGATGCAATCTTTAGTGGAGGATTTTGAGTCCAGGACAGTGGTTTTTGGCCCATTTGAGATATTCGGGATCGCACCACCCTCGAGCTGACTTTGCTACCGGTGGCATACAGTTGATGTATGGTGTTGAGGGACAGGCATAGCCCGAAGCCCTGGAAGGCCCTGGGCGCGAGTCCGGATCGTCCCCGCTTGAGCCGCCATTAAACTTCGGGGTGTTGTCGCCTGTTTGGCTCAATTGCTGATAGACCGTTTCACCAGCCGATACGACAGCCGACAGCCCTGCCGCCGTCAGCGCGACAATCGCCAGAATGATGCTCAGATTTATTGCGGCCTTCGTTCCTATATCCGTTCCCCCCTCTAAAGCAATGGAGTTATGGTGCGACGGCCCGGTTAGAACTTATAGCCAAAGCTTTCCAGAAACTGTTCGAAAACATGATCCACGAGGATTGCTGCTAGCACCAGGGGGATCAACATGGCTACGATGACGAGCTTTTGTTTCCAGCCTTTCAGGGCTGCAAATTTATAAGCAAGCCTGGTCACCATGGGGCCGAGGATGAGCATGACGCAGCCCGAAATCGTCAATGTGACGGACATAAAGGTTGCCTTCGGATACGTGACAATCTTGGGGGAGTGCTGATATGCGTCATGTATGGGGAAATAGAACCCTACAAAGCCAAGGATGAGCCCAAGGACCAAAAACAGGACCCCCCCGAGACGGGGATATTTGTCCAGGTTTAACTTTCTCTCGCCTTGTACTTCATCACTCATGGCGTATTCCTCCCGCAATTGAATGGTTCCCGCGGTTATGACCTCCTCGAACATCCCCGATATACTCTACCCCAAGTTTTCGTTTCCTGTCATGTTTATTTTCAACGATGGTCGAGTATAGCTTTACGGTCCTGGTGCCTGGACGGCAGGGCCGAGGGAAATAGTCCCGCAAAAAGGGCCCCGCAAAAAGGGTTGCCAATACGAACGGAAAGTCTTATATGGAGCGGGCACTTTCTTATCACGAAAAGGAGCAAACATGAAGATCATCTGTCCATCATGTAATTACGTAGGGGAAAGCAAGGGAATTGCCAAAGGCTCTCGAAAAATCGAAATCACGCTCTGGTGCTGTTTTATTTTGCCCGGCATGCTTTACACCATGTGGCGGCAATCAAAAGACGGCCAATACCAGGGGTGTCCAGAGTGCCACGAAGCCAACGTTCGGCTGATGAAAAGAAAAGAATGGCAAGCATATGAACGAAACGGAAAGTTACCGCCCGAATGATTTTCGAAGAATCCACTCCCAAAAGCATCGAAGGACTCCGAAGCGGTCCCACAATTCCACCGCAAAGACGCAGACAGAGTTGAGCTGAAACAGAAAATTCCCGCCTTGGCGGAATTTTCGAGCCTGGGCAGTTACGCTTGGTGAAGGCAATCTCAATCCCTTTTCCACTTTTGTCTCTGTCTCCTCCGCATAATCTGGTCAACCCGCTCACCGGCTCTAGCCGGAAGCTCCACGGTGAAAAGTTTTTTCTTCTCTTGTCCCCGTGTACCCCCTCTCCGCGCCGGTCTTTCAACGTACTGCTCTCACGGCCCGCCTCTCAATATCTATCCCATTTATGAAAACTTCGTTTTTTCCCCTTCCCTGCCCTCTCTAATTTTTCTTGCCACTTCTTTTGCCGCTTCTGGTTGCCGCTTCTGGTTGCCGCAACTGATTGCCGGTTCTGGTTGCCGTTTTGCAGGGCAAAATCGCCCAGTGGTATGCTGCTTAAACTGGAATAAGACAAGGGTTGGGGAGACGCGGGAGCGCAGGGACGGGGGGACGAGACCCTCACCGCGTCACAGTAGAATTCGGGAGTTAAGGCGAATCGAAGCATCGGAGAATCAGGGGAAATGAAGTGCGAGCAATGCGGCATGGAGATGGATTTAGTGGAGGTTTTGGAGAGGGGGGGAGTTTGGGAGTGCCGTGGGTGCGCCTATACCCTCACGCTCAAAAAAGGCTTCACACCAAAGATTCTATATGATGGTCCGCCGCCTCTTGACTATTACTACCACGACTAAGATCCTGGCTGGCGGTCCTCTTCCCTGCCCCGAGGCTTTTTGCCGCTTTTATTGCCGTTTTTATTGCCGCTTCTGGTTGCCGCTTCTGGTTGCCGTTTTACAGGGCCAAATCCCTTCATGATATTCTGTATCCTGTAGAAACGAATTGTATTGATTTAGACAGGTTTGACAGAATTTAGAGGAAAAGGTTTTAAGCCCCTCCGGATAAACGCCTCTGGTCATAGACAGGCCAGGGAGAGCATAGAGAAAGGTCCAGCTTCCGGCTAAAGCCGGTGAAAGGAATGACCAGACTATGTGCTTCGCTTCAGCGCCATCGGTTCCCGCTCCTCCTCCGGCTCCCGCGCCTCCACCGAGCCTGCCGGATTCGGGAGTGCAGGGTGCGGGTCAAAATCAGCGAAACCTCGCGGCTATGGCGTACGGCGCGAGCCAGACGGTTTTAACGGGTCCGCAGGGATTGCAGACGCCGGCGGCGACGACGGCGAATTCGGGTTCGGGAAAGACGCTTTTGGGCGCGTGAAAATCCACCACAGAGGCACAGAGGGCACAGAGAAGGGAAAGACTTTGCAAAATCTTAATTCTTTAAAGATCAAGTCTGGATTCTCCGTGTGCTCTGTGCCTCCGTGGTGAAAGGATTCTAATGGCCGACGTAATCAAAATCGATACCTTCAGCAAGGTCCCCAAGATCCAGGCCCTGCGCAAGTACGTGGACCGGCGGCTTGTGGGTCTTAGAGTTGACCGCTGGAGTTATTGGCAGCACTGGCGGCAGTTATCCGATTTTATACTGCCCAGGCGCGGCCGCTATCTCATGACGCCCAACCAGGCCACCAGGGGTGATCCGGTTGGATCGAGGATGATAAATGAAACTCCGATTTTTGCGCTCATACTAAGTTGCGTTCAAGATGAAACTGTTGTAGAATGAGTTCTTCTACTCAAGGGGGTGCTCATGCCAAAGAAGACCCAGCTAGCAACCGAGGTGGTTCAAACGGCTTTTAAAGTTGCGCACAATGCCAAGACAGCCGATGAGCTTCGAATGGCCCAAACGGCTGTAGTCCCGAGCCTATTTGATGTCTCCGATCATCTGATAGGACAGATTATTGGCCGCTCTCGTGAAACGGTCGTCCGATTGCGAAAGAAATTCCGTGAGCGTTGGAGCCAAGAACCTCAAGACCGAAATTGGGGTGGCCGCCGCCACGGCTATTTGACTATCGAGCAAGAACGTCAATTCCTTTCGAAGTTCATTGATCAAGCCTCACACGGGGGTGTTTTGGTCGTGAGCGAAATCAAGCGGGCCTTTGAGGACCTGGTGGGACGCAAGGTTGCGAAAACCACCATCTACCGGATGCTGGACCGGCATGATTGGCGAACAATCATCCCTAGACCACGTCATCCCAAGAGTAACACCGAAGCCCAGGAGGGCTTTAAAAAAACTCCCGAAAACAGTGGCTAGATGCGCCAAGGAACTTGCTTCCGTCGGAGTGCGCCTGCGATTGATGCTTCAAGACGAAGGTCGTTTTGGAAGAATCAGCAGACCTCGACGCTGCTGGGCGCCTCGCGGAATACGGCCCAAAGTGCCCGGTCAGATTGTGCGCGAGTATACGTATGGGTACGTTGCAGTATCCCCTCATGACGGCGCAATGGATTCATTGATCATGCCCGAGGTTAGCGAGCAGGCCATGTCTATTTTTTTGAGGGAAGTGAGCGACCGGCATCCAGATGAGTTCATTCTTATGGTCATGGATGGTGCGGGATGGCACAGGGCTAAGGCATTAAGAGTACCCGACAATATGGCGCTGATCTTCCTTCCGCCCTACAGTCCTGAACTCAACCCTGTGGAACATATATGGGAAAGCATCCGGGAAAATGGTTTCCGCAATGAAGTTTTCAACAGTATCGAGGGGGTAGAGGATCAACTGATGCGGTCCTTGGCTGCACTTGAAATGAATCCCGCATCAGTGGCAAGCATGACCGGATTTCCGTGGATCGTTAGTATCAACTTGAACGCAACTTAGTATCAGAACGCTTGCGGCGGGCCTTATGGCTGGTCTTACTTCTCCTGCTCGCCCTTGGTTTCGGCTTTCTATCCGGGACATGGATGTGTCCGATAACACACCCGTCCGTCTGTGGCTTGATGAAATAACCAAACGCTTACTTACGGTACTCTCCCAGAGTAACACCTACAACGCTTTGCACGTCATCTACGAGGAACTGGGGTGCTTTGGCACGGGGTGCATGCTGATCGAGGAAGACTATGATGATGTTGTCCGATGCCAAACACTTACAGCCGGCGAGTACTACCTTGCTTCGAGCGGTAAAAACCAGATCGACACCTTGTACAGGGAATACGTTCTGGCCACCGGGCAAGTCGTTGAACGATTCGGGCTCGAAGCCTGTTCTCCTCAGGTTAAGTCCCTTTGGGCCTCCGGACAGCTCGACAAAGAAGTAAACGTGGCCCAGGCGATTGAGCCAAACGATGATCGCGCCCCGCAGATCCGGGGGTTAAAAGGTAGAAAGTTCAGGTCCGTAATATGGGAGTGGGGACAGAGCCAGAACCTGGTGCTCGATCTTCGGGGCTATCACGAGCAGCCTTTTTGCGCGCCGAGGTGGCATGTTATCGGAAACGATTCGTACGGAAGATCTCCAGGCATGGAGGCACTGGCAAGTTCGAAGATGCTCCAGCAGTTAGAGAAGCGCACCGCGCAGGCGATAGACAAGGTCCTAAACCCTCCGATGGTGGCCGATGTGTCAATGAAAAACGAGCCGGCCTCACTTCTGCCTGGCGGGGTGACTTACGTTGCAAACCTTGCCCAAAGCGGATTCAAGCCCGCTTATGAAGTACCGCCAAATATCCAGGGCGCTGAAGAAAAGATAGCGAAGGCCGAGGAGAGGATCAACCGGGCATTCTTTGCGGACCTTTTCCTGATGATCTCGCAGCTTGATACTGTGAGGACTGCTACTGAAATCATCGAGCGAAAGCAGGAAAAAATGCTGATGCTCGGACCCTTTCTTGAGCGCAGCCAATTCGAGCTCATAAACCCGATGATCGACCGGGTGTTTGCAATGATGTTTCGGGCCGGGCTGCTTCCACCGGCGCCTCCGAAGATACGCAATCGCGCTCTTGATATTGAAACGATTTCAACTCTTGCCGATGCGCAGAAATCAACGGCTACAACGGGGATCGAGCGGCTGGTGGCCTTCATTGGAAACCTGGCCGCAGCCAAGCCCGAAGTACTCGATAACGTGGATATGGATGAGACCGTGCGCGAATATGCAGATTTAATCGGGGTCACGCAAAAACTCATTGTAGCGCAGCAAAAGCGGGACGCACTGAGGAAACAGAGATCCCAGCAGGCGGCAGCCGCCCAGGCGGCGCAGATGAGCATGGCTGGAGTGCAAGGGGCGAAGACGCTTTCTGAGACGGACGTTGGCGGCGGGCAGAACGCGCTGCAGAAGATGCTTGGGTATGGGCAGGCGGGGGGGGGTGTGGTGCAATGAGAGCTATTCACCACGAAGAGCACGAAGCGCACGAAGGAAACAGGACTAGGCAATGAGCAAATTATGGGTTTTTGGACTTGAGTTTGTGGTGCTGGGCGTACTGGCCAACGTAGTCGCGCACTACTTGATTGAATGGTACGAGGAATCTAAGGAAATTCCAGCAGAAGAAAGGGCTTAAATGTCTCACGGACAATATGCGAAAGCAAAGAATAACGGCGCGGGCGTAATGCCGCAGATGGTGCAGGTGCAGATTCCGGACATTAACGCCTGTGCGTCGTATCACTGCCCGAATTGCATGAATAATATCTTTGAGCGGGCGGTAAGGATTTTCGAGATATCAGCCCTGCTCTCGCCGATAGGAATAGCACAACCTGCGGAGCAGGAAGTATTGCGATGCACTCATTGCGGGCTGGCGTGGGTGCCACAATCACTCAAGAAGCTGACGGCGTATGAGCGTGGAAACCTAGTGGCGGAGCTAAAGGCGAAGCAAGAAGCGGGGAGCGGGAAGCAGGAAGCGGAGAAACAACAGACGGTGGATGAGAGAATGACGGGGCCAACGGAGATAACAGGCGGGGGGATGACAAGTGAGATTGTTGAGAGGCTGCCGGTTCCGGGAGCGCTGGCGGGATGACAGAAAGGCCATTCACCACGAAGAGCGCGAAGCGCACGAAGGGGTGACGGAGTGAGGCGAAAATTAACAGTACCGTATCCTTTTTGCGAAGGACAGGCGCTTTGGAGCGTAGCGACAAATGGCCACCTGGAAACCGTGTGAGGAATGCAAATGGTATCTTGGCCGTCAAGATGGTCCGGCAATTTGCACACATCCTCGGATCAGCCGTTTCGATTTTGTGAATGGCAGCCGTTGTGAATCTCTACGGAGTACAGTTTTTTCGCCCTGTCAGAAAGAAGGAAGATTGTGGGAGGCCAAAGAAGTATGATCCGCGAGATCTCCCGAGTATTTAATTTTTGGTCGTTAGAGCTTTATCGTATAGCGCTCTAGCTGTGAGTTTCAGTAAGCATTCTTCATTGAAACGAAACACGCACTTGCTATCACAGTTTTTCTGAATAAAGGGGCACATTTGATTCTTGAGCATTTCCTATTCACCTCCTTCCGTATGGGTCTGAACTTGCGAGCAAAGCGAGGATAGCATGCGGGAGAGGAAATTTCAAAGAAGATGCGATGAGTGACGAACAAACCCCATACAACGCAGGCGACGCCCAGCAGGTGGCGAAGGCCAAAAGCAAACAGAAGACGCGCGATCTTCAAAAGAAGGCGGCGCTTCGCAAGATCATGTCGGATCCCGAGGGGCGCATGTGGATGTGGGACCTCTTGTCGAGGTGCGGAGTCTATCACAGCTCATATTCATCGGACGCTTTGGCAATGGCTTTTCATGAGGGGCATAGGAATATCGGGCTGCACCTCACGGCGGAAATCAACCGGCTGAGTCCTGAGATGTACGCGCGGATGGTGAGTGAGAACCAGGAGAAGGAGAAGGACTGAGGGCCTCCGGCCCGGCGCTAGGCAATCTGGGAGTGCTATTACGCGCGGTTGTACGCGCCACTGAGGACTGAGGATTAAGGACTGAGGACTGAGTAGAAACAATCTTATCCTTCCGGCTGATCCCCGTTGAAGGAGCCGATATCGAGGAGCCCGTTTTCTGTGCACAGCGGAAGGCGGGCTTTTTCTTTGGGCATTTACTCAGTCCTCAGTCCTGAGCAACTCAGTCCTGAAGCGACTGGAAGGAGCGGTTCAATGCAAAGACATCTAAAACTCGTACACGACATCGTCAAGGGCAAGCCGGCTAAACTTCGAAGCCCGCAATGGCACAAGGTGGAGAAAGCTCACTTGGCGAAAGAACCTGCCTGCCAGTGGTGCGGGGCAACGGTCAAGGTACAGGTGCATCACATAGCGCCCTTTCACCTGGCGCCGGCGCTTGAGCTCGATCCGCAAAATCTGATCACCCTCTGTGAAGAGGGCGGATACCTCAACTGCCATTTGTTTCACGGCCATAACGGGGACTGGAAGAGTTTCAACGACAAGGTGCGCGAGGAATGCGGCGAGCACGCCAAAGATCCGGAGCGCCAGATCCTCGAAGCCGTGAGAAAACAGGACCCCAAACTATATGAATTTTTAGTCAAAGCTAAACTTGAAAGGAAGAAAAATGCCTGAAACGAGGAGCGGAACAAGATTCATCGGCGATTCGCCAGACGACTTTTTGGAGTTCGGCAGAATGTTGTGCGCAGCAAAGCTGCAACAGCTAGGGCACTTTGTGGAAGCAGAGATCAGCCGGCTGGTCGAGGATCTGAAATCCCACGCTCATACATGTATTTCACATCAGCCCATCCAGACAAAGGATGGATAAGCTTTGGGTCCAGAGGAGCAACGTAAAGCGGCTTTTCGGAGTCGTCCGGGTAGTGCTCCCATTCAAAGACAATATGAGGAACTTCATCAATGTAAATCATATCGCATTCATGAAGTTCTTGGATGCCATTCGGTCTTACGATGACGCACATGATTTTGGTTGTTTTGTAACTCTTGTACATGGCGGCTCGCTGACTGATTCAATAGTGGCTTTGAGCTTTTTATATCAATTGTATCTTAAGAGCAAGATCGAAAGGAAATAGACATGCCTGAGGAAACAACGACAACGGCCGAAACCACGGGGACGCAGACCACCGAGCAGACTACGGATCAAACCAATATCCTGGCGCAGGCGGCAACTCTAACACCGGAAGAACTGGCGGCTGCGCCCAAATACGACAAGGACGGCTTTCAAATTGACGCCGAAGGAAAACAGCTCCTCGACGCTCAAGGAAAGCCGATCAAACAGCAAGCGCAATACGATAAGGATGGTTTCGAGCTCGACGCGGACGGGAAACAGAAACTCGACGCGGAGGGCAAACCTATCCCGAAGCCACCGGTGACTAAAGCACCAGCGGAATATGCGGAATTTACAATCCCGGAAGGGATCACCCTGGACGAGCAGACCGCGACCGAGTTCAAGGGGCTGGCAAAAGAGCTGGACCTGACTCAGGAGCAAGCACAGAAGCTGCTCGATTTTGGAGGCGGGAAACTCCGGGCACAGATTGAGGCCCCCTACAAGCTGTGGGCTGAGACTCAAGCGAAGTGGCAGGCCGAGGTAAAGGCGGACCCGGAGATAGGCGGCACGAAATTCGAGCAGAGCATCAAGGATGCGGCTCAAGTCTTTGTGCCGGGAGATTCAAACCCGTTCGTGAAAAACGAGGCGGAGGCCAAGGCCTTGCGCGATGCGCTTAACATGACGGGCGCCGGGAACAATCCCGCAATGGTGAAGTTTTTTGTCAAGATCGGGGCACTGCTCAAAGAGCCTGGTTCGCTTTCGGGCGGACCGGTGAAAGACACGCAGGACACCCTTCTTGCGAAAATGTATCCGACGATGAATGAAACGAACAGCTAAGAGACTGTTCACCACGAAGAGCACGAAGATCACGAAGGCAAAAGTGGGAAAAAGCATTGAAAAACATCTGCGATCGCACGGAGTACTCGTCTCAAAGTGGGAATTTCTCTTCGTGTTCTTCGTGCTCTTCGTGGTGAGATTCAAAGGAGTTTTAAAACATGGCGACCATAGGACCCGTAGCATTGACACTGGCGGACTGGGCCAGGCGGATAGATGACGACGGAAAGATTGCCGAGATCATCAATCTTTTGTCCCAGACCAATGAAATCTTAGACGACATGCTCTGGGTGGAAGGAAATCTTCCGACCGGGCATAAAACGACAATCAGAACCGGTTTGCCTTCCGCGTACTGGCGCTTGCTGAACATGGGCGTGCCCAGGGGCAAATCGACCACAGCGCAGATCACCGAGACCTGCGGCATGCTCGAGACCTACAGCGATATCGATGTGGATCTCGTGACGCTTTCCGGTAACGACCGCGCCTTCAGGCTCTCTGAAGAGCTGGCATTTCTCGAGGGCATGAACCAGCAGATGGCAGGAACGATCTTCTATAACAACATCACCACAGTGCCTGCGGCTTTCCTGGGCCTTGCTCCGAGGTATCCTTCGATCAGCACTACGACTTCCCAGACCGCGAATAACGTCTTAAACGCCGGAGGCACAAGCAGCACGTGCACGTCGATTTGGCTCATTCATTGGGGCCCCATGTCCGTACACGGCATATTCCCCAAGGGCCAAAAGGCGGGGTTCCGGCAGGAAGACATGGGGAAAACGCCTGTCTATGACTCGAACTCCAATCCCTACTACGCCTGGCGGACTCATTACAAATGGGACGCAGGGCTTGTCGTGAAAGACTGGCGGTATGCGGTCAGGATCGCAAACATCGATGTGAGCACGCTTTCGGGCGGCACACCTCCCAATCTCATCAACCTCATGATCCGCGCGATTCACAGGCTGCCCACTCAGCCGGCCAGGGCTGGAAACGTTCAGACCTCCGACGCTCCACGTCTCACTCTCGGGCAGGCAGGCTTTTACTGCAACCGCGCGATTTCCACCTGGTTAGACATTCAGGCGGTGAACAAGACCAACGTGCTGCTTCGGATGGAGGAGTTCGACGGAAAGCCCGTAACGACGTTTCGGGGTATTCCGATCAGGACCTGTGACCAGATTTTGAATACGGAAACCGCTCTGACGTAATAGAGCCTATTCACCACAGAGGCACAGAGGACACTGAGAAGAGCATGGCAAAAGTTAAAAACGAAAAACTTTTGATTTGGCCTTTTCTCGAAACAGTTTTCCTCTGTGTGCTCTGTGCCTCTGTGGTGGAATTTTAAAAAGGAGTTTCTCATGATTATGGATGGCCTTTTGTTATTGGACGGTTCCGTAAGTGCTGGGGGGGTCTTTGCGGGGACTTCGGTAAGTTCCGGGAGCACTTTCACAGACTCCGGAACTCAGCAGTCGGCAAACATCATTGACGTGAGCCAGCTCGCGAGCTCGGCGAAGGGATACGGGCGAGACATCGGCATCGGGGACGATCTGGAGCTGGTTGTAGTGGTTACAACCAATTTCGCCGGTACGGGCGCCACGATGCAGGTGCAGTTGCAGTACGCCCCTGACGGCGGCTCCGGATCTCCCGGATCTTTTGTGACCGTGGCCGAGAGCATAGCGTACGCCGTGGGTGTCCTTTTGGCGGGAACCGAACTCATGCGAATCAAGCTTCCGCCCATGACGCCCAGCCCTGCAACCGGTTCGGCGATGATGAAGTACATTGCGATGAACTACAACGTGGGCACGGCGAACATGACGGCCGGCGCGATCGCGGCTTTTATCGTGATCGACCGCACCGCGCTTGGCCCGGGGCTTGGGTATCAGAGCGGGTATTCGAATCAATACCTTTAAGACCAAAACAAATGCTTTTAACCACGAAGGCCACGAAGACCGCGAAGGAAGGCAAAAGTGGGGAAACATATCAAAAACCAGGCATGGACTGGGAATTGTTTCTTCGAGTCCTTCGCGCTCTTCGTGGTGAGAAAGGATTTTAACGGTGGCTAAGTACGAACTTTTGGAAAAGGCCTTCATCCACAACAGGATCTGGGAGCCGGGGGAAACCGTCGAAGTTGACGACTCGGTTATTCCCGGACCTCACATGAAGCCCCTCGATGCGGCTGCGGAAAAAGCTTTCAAGAAGACAGGCTTTACTCTTGGAGCGGTCCAGCAGCATGACATTGTTGACGCAATAGCCTCTTTCGGCGCTACGCCCCAGGGTGTCAAGGCGGGGATGACCGCCAGCGAATAAGGAGTGTTGAATGAGTTCACAAACAAACTTTCAAAATAATGTGTTTCCTCTGGGGATGCCCCAGGGGATTGCGAGCTTGACCGTGCAGTCCTTGAGCGCAAACCAGGCGAACCCGCTCCAGATCGACCAAAGCGGGCGGCTTTTGGTTACCGAGGAGGGCCTAAAACCGACTTACCGGGCCGGAGGGGCTGGGCTGACCTTCTATTCGACTGCGGCTGCGGTGCTGCTCGAAATCCAGGGGAGCGCCACAAAAACAGTCCGGGTCAAGAAGATCGTCCTGTGGGGCCAAGCCGGGACCAAGTTCTATACCGAAATCGAGATGCTGCGCTCGACCGGCCTTTCCGGCAGCGGATCCCCGAACGTTGCCTCAATCGGAGTACACGATGTGAGTGATCCGGTGGCCACGGCGGTCGTCAACTATTACACGGGGGCGGCAACCTACGGGACCGGCCATGCTCTCATGGGCGCAAGATACATGGGCGTTATGGCGCCCGCAGCGACCAATATCGCCCTGCCGATCGTATGGGACTTCTGCACCAATAACGACAAGCCCCTGATTCTGCGGGGGACGGGGGATGTGATCCAGCTTTACAACACGATACTGACCCTGGGGACTGCGACCTTCGGCTTTGAGGTCGAGTGGGAAGAGGATAACTCATAGGACTGAGTGCTGAGGACTGAGGACTGAGTAAAACCTCAGCGCACCGTGAGCAGTGAGCAGTGAACAGTGAACGGAGGGGAAGCCCGAAAAGTCGGGGCCCCCTCCAAAACAAACACAAACAAACACAAACAAACACGAAAGGATTCACAATGGCAGGTACAACCACAACGGTAGGCAGTCTCATCGCGGCGCTCTCATCCCTTCCCTCAACCAACGTAGTGAGTTGGTTCCAGCACGGGGATAAGTTCAGCCAGCAGCAGTTGACCACGTTGCAGGCCGAGTTGGCGGCTTATGAAACCGCCAAGGTCGGGAACGCCAAGGCTCAATCGCTTATTCCGGCTGCACAATTCGCGCTGACAACCCTTCAGTCCGCGCTTTCATCGGGAAGTGCAGCGGAAATTCTCGCGGCGGCAAATGCAGCCGAAGCGGCTGTCAACGCAGTCGGAACCGCGTAAACATGAAACTGGCCTCCCTCCTCCTCTGTTTGATTCTGCTTAGCGGCTGCGCCGCAACTGCAGCCATACCAACGCTTCCTTTTCTTGGAGGGGGGAAGCTAGACGTTTCGATCAATATCAACATAACCGTCAACCATAACGCTCCAGCCACGAAGTAAAGAGGAACTTATGAGGTCGAAAAAATTTCTCATTCTACTTGCAGTTTTGATGATGCTGGCTCTGCCGTGCGTGACCAGGGCGCAGCATCTACTCGATACCGATACCTCCGTCACCACCGCGGCGCTCTATTGGAATCTCATCACCGGGAACGCGGTATGCACAGGCAACGCCACACCGCTTCCAGGCTGCACAGGGGTCGGCACGGGTACATTGACCGGCTTCCCGTCCAGCATGGCCACTACCAATATCCCAACAGGCGGGACCTCGGGCGCGTGGACCCTGAATTACTCATTGGCGGGTCTCCCGGTAGGAGGGCCTTACACGGTTGCGACTCAAGTCTGCATTCCGGGAACAGCGATCACTACGGGGGCGCAGAGTGCATATAGCCCCCCTTTTCAATTCAGTGTCAGTTTAGTTCCGGCCACTCCGGGAACTCCGACACTTGGACAGTAACGAAGACCTGGGCGCTGACAACTTCAACGCCGGGACGAGCGAAATGAGGGTGCCATGCAATTCATAAAATGGATTTTCCAGCTCATTTTTGTCTACGAGAAGGACAAGGCCAGCGGCAAGCCTTACTGGCTGGACCCGGCGGCAATCGGTTTGGTTGTGAGCATCATGGCAACCGAGCTTGCCAAGTACGCCGGAGTTGCCGTTGACGCGGATCTTCAACTTAAAATCGTGGGCGTCATCACCGGGATCGGCGCGCTTTTGAGTCCTCAGACAGGGATTGTGGCTAAAAAGCAAAATTCGGTGACGAAGCCCGACTTGACGGCGTTTGGGAGCGTTGGGTCGAAATAATTGCTTTTCACCACGAAGGACACGAAGAGCACGAAGAGTGAAAAATCAATCATTGAACTGGATTCCGGCCTCCGCCGGAATGACGGGCTTTTTCTTCGTGATCTTCGTGGCCTTCGTGGTGAGAAAGGGTTTTGACCATGGCTAGTTACCCCGACGATTTTTTAAAAGCGGTCGATGACCTCATCGACAACAGGGAAGGCGGCTATGTCTTCGATCCCGACGACCCGGGAGGGATGACCAAGTACGGGATTTCGGCCAGGTCCTATCCCACCGTGGACATAAAGGGCCTCACCCGGGACGATGCGAGCGCGATCTATTACCGGGATTTCTGGCAGAAGTACAAGCTCGTCACCATCCAGGACCCGGCGATCCGCGCGAAGGTCTTCAATATGGGCGTTCTCATGGGGATGAAAACCGCTCTCATGCTCATGGTTGGCTGCAAAGACATCGATGAATACCGCCAGGTGTGCGAGAAGCACTTCGAGGCGATTTGCATTAAACATCCGGAGTGCAGCAAGTACCTGCACGGCTGGACACGGAGGGCGCTCGCGTAACAGAGGACGGAAGACGGAAGACGGAAGACGGAAGACGGAGGGAAAAAGAGTGGACATGATGGATCACGCCGGCTGGATAATCGTGGCGAGCCTTGTAAGCATGGGTGTGGGCGGTTGGTTGCATTGGCTCATCAGAAAGGACAACTGCAAGAACTGCGGCATAGACGATCTCAGAACGGACATTAACGGCATGTGCAATCTCGTCCGAGAGCTTGCCGCCCGGGCCGGGATCTCCGTCAAGGAGCAGCTTGAAATTGAAAGCCTGCAGAAAGGATAAGAGCTATGGCTGTAGCTGAAGTGCATAAAGCCGAGTGGGATGATGAAAAAAACCGGAAGGCAGAGGAAGATGCGCACCACCTGGCGCATGCTCATGCGATACGAAAGGAGCCCGATAGGCATTCGAGGGCGCTTGAGGCAGCGAAGAGGCTGAATCTCGAGACGCAGGAAAATGCAAAGGAAACGCGCGATCATGCTGAGGGCATGAACGATCTTGCAAGCAGAATGTATCCGAGCATGCAGGAAAAACAATAAGGGCGTCTCACCACAAAGACATGAAAAGCATGCACCACAGAGACACAGAGGACACAGAGGAGAAAATGCCTTTTAAAAATCTTTATTCTTTAAAGATCAAGATTTGTTTTTCTCTGTGATCTCTGTGTCTCTGTGGTGAAGAATTTTTGAAAGGAGTAAATCGTGGCGAAACTATATCTCCCCCTGGGGGACCGGATCGAACTCGCAAAGGCGGCTATGGAGTTTGCGGATAAGTATGGCTTCAAGCCGGTGCAGCTCTATGACGCAATGGTTGCGGCCGTGACGGAGGAAACAGAGGACGGAGGACGGAGGACGGAGGACCTTCGGCCCGGCGCTGGGCAATCGTAGAGGCTTATTTCGCCGGCCTGTACGCGCCACCCAAGAAAGGTAAAGAGATGAGTAAAGCATCGAAATCATCTTCGAGCTCGAAGTCCAGCAAGTCAAGCATCCACATCAAGCCCGAGAATAAGGGCAAGTTCACGGCGGACGCAAAGAGACACGATGAGTCCGTCCAGGAGCGCGCTGCTGAAGTTTTGAAGCCGGGGAGCAAAGCGTCCGGCAAGGAAAAGAAGCGGGCTAATTTTGCCAGGAACGCGGCCAAGTGGAAAAAATAAAGCAGCTCACCACGAAGAGCACGAAGAGCACGAAGAAGAACATTCTGGGCAAAGAGCAGCAGCGAAAGGCTTTGGTGTCTCACTATAGCAGTTCTTTTCTTCGTGGCCCTTCGTGTTCTTCGTGGTGAAAATGATCTGCGCGCCTCCGCGTGAAAAGGAGTTTGGATTTTGGATCAAGTCACGGTTTGCAATCGGGCATTATCGGTGATCGGGACCAGGTCAACCATTGCAGCGATGACCGAGCAATCGACCGAGGCTATCGCGTGCAACCTCCATTTCGAGCCTGCCTGCCGGGCGCTTTTAAGACTCGCTCCCTGGTCGTTTGCCAGGTATCAGAATAACCTTGCACTCATTGCAGCGGCAGGGGACACGCCTGAGAACCCGAACAACGTGCCGCCTTTTCCTCCCGTGCCATGGAGCTATGAATACGCGTGGCCGCAGGATTGCGTGAGACTTCGCCAAGTGAAGCCGCCCTACTATCCTCCAGGGGAGACGCCGGAGAATTCCGGCCTGGTTCTCATGCCGGGTTTTTATCAGGCGCCGATGAACATGCCGTTTGGATTCGACAATAAGCCCAGCTACCAGATCGGCCTCGACTACGATTCAAGCGGAAACCAGATCAAGGTGATTATGACCTACATTGAGGACGCCATAATCATCTACACAGCCCTGGTGGATAATCCAAACCTCTGGGACGATGAATTCTCGGAGGCCTTTGTCTTCATGCTGGGGTCACATCTCGTGGGGGCTTTAATTGGCGACAAGCAGTTAGATAAAGCGATGTATGAGAAGGCGGCCCAAGCCGCTATTACTGCCCGGGCCGTCGATGCAAACGAGCAGCCGGTGAGTCCGAACCATACTCCGGACTGGATAAAGGTCAGGGGATATTACCCTGTGCCGGGGGACCTGCCGTATCCAACGGATGACGATATGGGGGATTATGGGGGCTGGGGAAATTGGGTTTGGTGACGGAGGACGGAGGACGGATGACGGATGAAAGGAAAAGGAAATGCTAAGAATTCAACAGGCGATCGACGCGCTGGGGCAGGCCGTTCCCGGCAGCTTTCAGCAGTCGGATACGATCTACACAAACGTGATGGTCGCGAGCACCGCTCAATACGTGACGGCGCCTGCGGGAGCCAATATCGTTGTAATTGGGGTATCCGCAGGGGCCGATCTTTACCTTCTTATGGGAGTGACGAGCGGGCTTTCGATACCTGCGGCGACAGCCACGGAGACTGCCGGCGCTGAGAGCATTCCCGAGCTTCTTCCCGGGGCGGCGGGCGGACCGTTTGTACGGCAGTTGAACGGGAACACTAAATTCGGAATCATAAGCGCAGGAACGCCAGTGGTTACGCTGGCTTTTTACAGCTAGGGAAAACCAGGACTGAGGGCCGGAGGCCCTGAACAACTCAGTCCTGAAGCGACCAAAGGGAGCGTTATGCCTCTTCAACAAGGACCGCTGCGTGTCCAGGGACGCCTGAATGTCGAGGGCGAGACAATTCTTGAGGGAAGTCTCACCCTGGAGGGTCCTCCACCTGTGTTGCCAAACGGTACGACAGGCACCACGCAACCTGCAGGGGATAATTCCACAAAGCTTGCGACCACGGCGTTTGTACAGGAAGCGGGTATCGTGGGACCCGAAGGGCCGCAGGGACCGGCCGGGCCGCAGGGCGTCGAGGGACCGCAGGGACCGGGCGGCTATCAGGGTCAGATGGGTCCGCAGGGCGCTGCCGGCACGCAAGGCGTCGAGGGACCGCAGGGAATTCAGGGACCTCAGGGCAATACAGGCGCCACGGGCGCTGCGGGACCGCCAGCATGGATCAATTTGTTTCGTAACGGGCCCATGGATGTTGCGCAACGCGGAACCTCCGGCTCGGTATCATCAGGCACAACAGCTTACACCCTCGATGGCTGCCAGATCACGGCAACCGGGGCCGCTGCGGCCTGGGCACAGGAATATAATGCCAACATCGCTGGAAATGCACTGAGGATAAGCGCTGCATCAGGATTAACCGCCTGCACATTACAGCACCGCATTGAGAGTTACATTGCATCAAAGCTTTTAACAAATGCAAAAGCCGCTCAGGCCATTACCGTCCAATGGATGATTTACAATAACAGCGGCGCATCAATAACGCCGAAGGTCGCCGCCGGGTATGCGTCAGCCCAGGACAACTTTACTACGGTCGATTCGGACCTGGCCGCCACCAGTCTGCAAAGCATCGCGAACGGGACTCTTGGCGTCGTTGCTTATACTTTTACGCCAAATGCGAATCTTGCCAACGGATATCAGGTTCAGCTACAGCTGGGCGGAGCACTCAACGGATCATCCGGTTATGTAGATATTTCGCAAGCCGATATCCGGGTTACCGCAGGGCTTTCTACCGGCCTTAACAACAGTCCCCCAACGCCGGAGTTGAGGCCAATTTCAGCAGAGATGCCGTTTTGTCAACGGTACTTATCCAAGAGCTATTCGCAGAGCGTGGCTCCCGGTGCGTCCATAACTGCGGGCGAAGGCGGGGTGCTGGCTAGTAGTTATACTGCCGTCGCAACCTTTGGAGGGACTGTGAAACTTCCCGTGACGATGCGGGCGGCTCCAACCGTCACTACATACGACAACTCCGGGGCCTCGGGAAAGGTAAGCTATTATCCTTCAGGTGGGCCATGGACAAATGGAGGGACACTGGCGACAAATTACGTTACGGATAGCAGTTTTATTTGGCAAGTGGGTGCTACTGAAGAAGCTGTTAATTTCGATTACGTGGCCAGCGCGGAGCTCTAATAAGGGCAGCGACCAGTGAATGCGGAAGGGGAAATCGGCCTGGCGTAACGAATTATTCACCACAGAGGCACAGAGATCACAGAGAAAAGAAAATGGTCTGGCAAAAATCTTTATTCTTTAAAGATCAAGATTTGTGTTTTCCTCTGTGCCCTCTGTGCCTCTGTGGTGGAATTTCTTTTGCCTCTGCAGTGAAAGGACTTTAAATGCTGACCACAACGCAATCTTACTCGACATATCAGGGCAACGGGTCCACAACTCAGTTCCCTTTTAATTTTATTGTTCAGGCCGCGAATCAGCTTGTCGTGTCGATTACGAACAATAACGTGAGCCCGCCCGTGACAACTGTTCTAGGGACGAGCCAATATTCCGTGAGCGGCATCGGGAGCGGGAACGAATTCGCGGGGGGAAGCGGACCCGGGGGGGTAGTCACATATCCCGCGTCAGGATCTCCCTTGCCTGCCGGCTGGAGCATCACGATTCAAAGGATCGTGCCTTATGTGCAGCCAGTTTCTCTTTCGAACCAGGGGGCTTTCTATCCGGCGGTTGTAGAAGCGGCGCTCGACTACCTCACCATGCAGACACAACAGTTGTCGGACATAGCAACCCAACTCGAGAACATAATCGGACCGACTGGCCCGCAGGGGCCGGCTGGCCCGACAGGTCCCCAAGGGCCTCAAGGTCCAACGGGTGCGACAGGTGCGCAGGGCGCAACCGGGCCGCAGGGAGCAACGGGGGCGACCGGGGCAACGGGAGCGCAGGGACCAACCGGGGCGACGGGTCCTGCCGGCGCTCAAGGGGTGGCGGGGCCGACGGGACCGCAAGGCGCTACCGGGCCGCAAGGCGCGACCGGCGAAACTGGCGGCGTAAACTGGCAAGGGACGTATAGTGGAACCACGACTTATTACCAGGGCCAGGGCGTCAGCTATAGCGGCAACCTTTACGTTGCTCTGCAAACAACGGAGGGAAACCTTCCCACAAATACCACGTACTGGGAAGAATTCAGCGGGATCACCGGGCCGACCGGGCCGGCCGGAGCTCAAGGGCCAACCGGGGCCGAGGGGCCAACCGGAGCGACCGGCGCCACGGGATCAACCGGCGCCACCGGTCCGCAAGGACCGCAAGGCACAACGGGCGCAACGGGCGCACAAGGGGCAACGGGGGCAACCGGCGCGACAGGACCGACAGGCGCGACCGGGCCGCAAGGGCCCACAGGGCCGGCAGGACCTCAGGACACCACCTATTCAAACACGTCCTCTTCCGGATGGACGATATCTATAAGCAATGGAACGGTCCAGGACCTGACGATGACGGGGTCCGGGACAATAACGCTTCCGAACTCGGTCGATGGAGTCAGCTATATGCTCCGGATTCATTATTCCGGCGCTTATACGATAACCTGGGCCGGGGGCGGAACTCTCAGATGGCAGGGAGGGTCGGCACCCACACCGACATCTGTCAACGGGAAAGTTGATGTGTTTGTGTTCAATTGTGACGGCACAAACACCTTTGCGGTAAGTGCCTTGAATTTCTAGGGCAAAACCTTTTGAACCGCGGATGAACGCGGATAAACACGGATAAAGGAAAGAGATTACTATGGGCCGTTCGGCCGATCAAGTATTTGCGCTTTTGTCTATGGTCCCTCCCGGATCTGTCACTATCACCGATCCGTCGGTTACTTCGTGGACCTCGCCTGTCACCGGCGTCATAACCGTGCAATGCTGGGGGCCGGGGGGGAATGGGGGCACTGGCGCCAGCGGAAACGCCGGGGCCGGTGGGGGCGGTGGCGGCGGGGTGTCTTTGCCGACACCTGTAAATGTAATTGCAGGTGTTTCATACCCAATACAAATAGGAACACCTGGGGTCAACACGTCTTTCGATTCGGGAGCCGTTGAGGCCGGGAGTGGGCAGAAAGGTTTCAACGGAGATGGGCCAGATTCTCAGACTGGCGGAGAAGGCGGGTCCGGCACGTATCCTGGCGGCCAGGGCGGTCACGGGGGCACCGGGTATCTTGGTGTGTGGGGCGACGGCGGAATTGGAGCCGAATCAGGCGGCGGCGCTGCCGGAGGAGCTGGGGGTAATTCAGGGAGTCCTAACGGTGCTCCCGGTACAGCTCCTGGTGGTGGCGGCGGCGGTGGCGCGGGATCAGAATCTACCGGCTATCCCGGGAGCTCGGGCGCAAACGGGCAGATCGTAATCAGTTGGGAATAAAACCTTATTCACCGCAGAGGCGCAGAGGACGCAGAGAAAAACCAAATCTTGATCTTTAAAGAATAAAGATTTTTACATAGCCTTTTCTCTCCTCTGCGTGCTCTGCGCCTCTGCGGTGAAAGGATCTTAATGGCTGTTAACTTCATACAACCCAGCTTCGCGGCGGGCGAAATATCACCCAATCTCTATGCGAGGGTGGATCTCGCCAAATATCATATCGCGGCGAAGCTGCTCAGGAACTTTTTTACGTGGCCGAGCGGCGGGGTGTCTAACCGGGGCGGCACCATGTTCGTTGGAAGGTGCAAAAACTCCAGCGAGCCGGTTCACCTGATCCCTTTCCAGTTCAATCTTATCCAGAACTATGTGCTGGAGTTCGGCCATCTGTACATGCGGGTCATAATGAACGGAGGATACGTCCTTGAGCCTTCTATTGATATTACTGGAATTACACAGGCAAACCCGGGAGTCATCACTGCGGATAACCACGGATACAGCACCGGGGACCAGGTCTTTATCACCGGGACCGGAACCCAGATTGATTCAACGCCGGGAAAACAGTATCTCGTCAACGTCCTCACAGCCAATACGTTTAGTCTCACCGACCTCGACGGAAACGCAGTCAACACGACGGCCTTTTCGGCGTATGGGGGAAGCGGCGGAACGGCCGCACGGGTCTATACGCTTGTCACCCCTTATGCGGGGACCGACGTTCAGGCGATAAAATGGACACAGAGCGCGGATGTTCTCACCTTGTGCCATCCGAACTATCCGCCCGCAGACCTTGGAAGAACGCAGCACTGGATCTGGACTTACACTCCAATCACCTTTGCCCCGCAGATCGAGGCCCCAACGGGTGTGACTTTCAGCAATACCAGGGGGACAAGCGGCTATACGGACACGGGCTGGAATTACTCTTACGTTGTTACGGCCGTATCGAACAGCCCTCCGGACGAATCTCTGCCTTCGGGCGCTTTCAATGGAACGGGCGTCCAGCTAAATTCCGCCGCCGGCGCGTACAATAACATCAGCTGGCAGGGGCTTGCAGCCGCCCAGTATTACCGGGTCTACAAGGCAAACCCGACTTACGAGCTTGCGATCGATCCGGCGAACGCCATGTACGGCTATATCGGGACCGCGACAGGGACAAGCTTTGTAGATACGGAGATCGCCCCCGATTTTACGCAGTCTCCTCCCCAGGGGACAAACCCTTTCCTCGAGGGTCCGATTACATCGGTCACGGTCCTGAACGGAGGATCGGCTTGCAGCCCGAACACCACCCTGGAGGTAAACGATGTAAGCGGAACGGGCGCTGTTTTGACTCCGACCATCGTGGGCGGTGTGATAACAAAGGTGACGGTGACACAGGGCGGCCAGGACTATCAGAACCCGGTCGTCTCTCTTGGAAACCAAGGGACCGGGGGGGCGGCGATCATAAATGCCGTAATCATATTAGGAGCTCTCCAGCAAGTCACCGTAACCATGCAGAGCGGGGGCGAAAATTATACGGAAAGCGTCAGTGTCACACCGGCAAGCGGGGGAACCGGCGCCAAGTTCACGCCGGTCATCGAAAACGGGGTCATCACCAGCATTACCGTCGAAGGTGAATGTATCGGCTATACGAACGGCGATTTGCTTGTCTTCACAAACAGCGCGGGGGCCGGCGCATCGTTTCGGGCGGTCGTTACGCCTTCGGGAAACTACCCGTCGTGCGCGACCTATTTTCAGCAGAGAAAGACTTTCGGCGGGAGCAATTCGAACCCTCAGACCATCTGGATGACAAGGCCGGCCGATTACAAAAACATGGACGTGAGCAATCCGAGCCAGGCGTCCGACGCCATTACGATGACCATTGCAGCAAACCAGGTTAATGCCGTCAAGTGGCTCGTCCCGATGAACAACCTCGTGATCCTTTCATCGGGGGGCGCATGGCTGCTCGTTGGCGGGGCCATCACGGCGCCCGTTGCGGTAACTCCGACAAACACCGTTGTTGTGCCTCAGAACTATGTGGGATGTGCCGACCTTCCTCCGATCGTGATCAACTACGATATTCTCTACGTGCAGGTCAAAGGGTCGATTGTCCGGGACCTTGCCTATAATTTCTGGGTGAACGTCTACACCGGCACGGATATGAGCGTTTTAGCCCAACACCTTTTCTTCGGGCATAACCTGGAAAGATGGGCCTATGCCGAGCAGCCCTTTTATCAGGTCTGGATCGTTCGAGACGATGGGATGCTCCTGTCGTTTACCTACCTGAAAGAGCAGGACGTTTACGCCTGGGCGCACCACGATTCGCTTGGAAACTTCGGCGCGCTCAATCCCGGCGCGGCTGCGGGAGTTCCGGGTCAGCCCGCGCTGCCGGCGGGGGCCGACCAGTTCATGTCGGTTGCATCCATTCCGGAGCAGCAAGTTCCGGGGATAAACGTCGATTCTGTCTACTTTGTGGTGCAGAGGACCATCCCCGGCATAAACGGCGGAAATCCCGTGCAATACGTCGAGCGGATGAACGCCAGGAACTTTCTGACGAACAGCGTATCCGATGTAACAAAGGCCTGGTTTGTTGACTGCGGGCTTCAATATTCGGGCAGCCCGGCGACGGAGATAACCGGACTCGATCATTTAAACGGGGCTACTGTTTCCATTCTTGCCGATGGGAGCGTTCAGCCCCAGCAGGTGGTGGTGAACGGGGCGATTACGCTACAGAACGCTGCAAGCCTTGTGACCGTGGGGCTGGGCTACGTGGCGCAGCTCCAGACCCTTTGCATGGAGCCTGAAGGGATGGTGATGCAGGTCCAGGATTACCGCAAGAAAATTGCAGCGGTGGCGGTGAGGGTGGCGGACACGAGGGGTCTTAAGGTCGGCCCGGATTTTACGAGGCTTACCGAGATAAAGGAGCGGACGGCGTCTGTTAGCATGGGGGCGGCGGTACCGCTTTTTACCGGGGACGAGCGGGTGATAATCAGCGCTGATTACCTAGTGGATGACGATGTGTGTTTACAGCAGGACAATCCGCTTCCGTGTACGGTTTTGGGGGTGATACCGGAGGTGAGTATTGGGGACTCGCCGGGATAAAAGAATTCACCGCAGAGACGCAGAGGGCGCAGAGGGAAAATCTTGGCAAAAAAGGGCCAAAAATATTTCTGCAAAGTTAGAATGGAAGCCAATTTACGCGAATTTTTGAGCGTCGGCCGGGAACTTTTTCTCTGCGCCCTCTGCGTCTCTGCGGTGAAAGGTTTTTAATGGCGAGGATAATCATTCCTGCACATTCCGATCACATTTTCTGGTTGGCGAACAACATGCGGGCGCCGGACCGGGAAGAAGTTGCCGCGGCGGTTGGGATGGGGCCGTACCGGGCGCTTTCGGACTCGCTGCAGCGATCGGCGGCGGCATGGACGGGGATGGTAAACGACGAGCCTGTCTGCATGTTTGGCGTGACGCCTGTTGATATTTTGGGCGGGATCGGATCTCCGTGGCTTTTGGGAGCTGAGGATTTGCCAAAGTATGCAATCACCTTCCTGAAGGCGAATAAAGGATACGTGCTGAAGATGCTCGGGCTTTTTCCTTATCTTCAAAACTATGTCAACGTAAGGAATGAAATGTCGGTCAAGTGGCTCAAGTGGCTGGGATTCAAGTTCGATCCCGAGCCGGTCCCTTATGGAATATGGGGTTTGCGGTTTTATAGGTTTCATATGCGCCGGTGGGACCGGCTGCCAGATAGCCCGCTGCAGGGCGGCGGGCGGGAAAAACAAATTGGAGGCAAAATCTAATGTGCACACCGGTTGCTCTTGGCGTAGCAAGCCTGGTTGTCGGGGTCGCGGGGTCTGCGATGCAGGGGATGGCTCAGTCCCAGGCCGCGAACTATAACGCCCAGGTCGCGCGCAACAATCAGATCGTCGCCAATCAGAACGCAAGCATTGCCCTTCAGCAGGGACAGGCACAGGAGCAGGCCAAGCGGATACAAACCGGCGAGATGGGTTCCGCAATCGTGGCGAACGAGGCGGCAAGCGGGGTGAATCCGAATGAGGGTTCGGCGCTTTCCGTGCGGTCCTCTGCGGCCGAGACCGGGGAGCTGGACGCACTGACCATTCGATATAATGCGAACCTCCAGGCGCGAAATCTCCAATACCAGGGGGCGCAGTACGGCGCTCAGGCTCAGCTTTACAGCTCACAGGCCGGATGGGATGTGGCGAACTCCATCCTTGGCGGAGCGTCTTCGGTCTCAGGCAAGTGGCTTCAGTACAATCAGATGGGGGTTTTTGGAAATCAGCCTTCAAATGCCGTGACTGGGGCTTCGGCCTACTTGAGCGGTATGTGGAGTTAATAAGCTTCCGCCTAACGGTAAGAGGAATGACCAGATTATGCCGGTCGTTCACGATTCAGCGTTCGAACAACACGTAATGCCCCAGGGCCAGAAGGCATATAACACCATCGACAAGGCCACGCTCGAAAGCTCAGGCGGTCAGGTTGGGCAGACTCTCCAGCAGACCGGAAACATGCTCGAACAGCATGCGGTTGCTCGGTAGCAGCTCATAAATGAAGTCAACGTGAACGATGCTTACGCAAACCGGTTTTCCCCGCAATTCGCGATTTGCAAAACAAATTTCTGAAACTCGAAGGCAAAGAAGCCGATACGCGCTGCCCGCAAAGATTTGGAACCCAATCCGGTGATAGACCGCCTAATCCTCAGACTAGCGACTTATTTCAAATCTCCCGGGGACCGGGTAAGATTTTGTTTCGGAAGTGTGCTTCTCTATGTTATCAGATTTCAGGACAAAGGGAGGTGAAGCAAATGGAAGAGAAAAAACCCGCGGCCGATCCGAAAGCAATGCTTAGCTCGATTTTGCAAATCTTCCAGGCTGTTATCAGTGCCCCGGTGTCGTTTTACCGGCAAATGCCAACTTCGGGAGGCTATGCCGATCCCGTTATTTTCGCAGTCGTCATGGGTGTTGCCGCCGGCATCGTAAGGATCGCCGTTAGCTTGCCGGGGTTTTCTTTTGCCAAACTCTTCACCCTGTTTTTGGCCGGGATGATAATAACCCCGATATTTACAGCGCTTTTCACCTTTGTGGCATCGGCCATTCTATTTGTAATCTGGCAGCTTATGGGGTCGCGGCAATCCTATGAGGTCTCCTTCAGGTGCGCGGCCTATGCGCTTGCGATCACCCCTGTTACCGCAGCGCTCAATTTCATTCCATATCTGGGAATTGTGGCCGGCATGGCCTGGACGGCTTACATTCTCGTGTGTGCTTCAGTTGAAGTTCACGGGACCGAATCGAAGATTGCCTGGATCGTCTTTGGCGCTATCTGCACCATTCTTGCACTCGGCTCCGTTTCGATGCAGCACACGGCGAGGAGCTTCCCGCATAAAATGGAGAGCTTGGGAAAAGGGCTTGGCGATATCGAAAAGATGAAGCCCGAGGAAGCAGGCCAGGCGGTTGGCAAATTTTTAAAAGGCATGCAGAAGGGTATGGATAAGTAGAGGTCTTTAGCGTACAGAGCCGGGTAGAAGGCGGAAAATGGCCGAACCGAAATTGATCTACCGATGCCAGCAGTGCGGCTACATAAGCCCTAAATGGATGGGCAAGTGTCCCGAATGCGGCATTTGGCACAGCTTCTCCGAGGAGGTGGCACCCGGGGGGGCCAGGAAACTGGCCTCGAAACTCGCAAAAACTCTTTCGGCCCATCCGGTCAGCCTCGATGAAATCCAGTCCGACGGCGAAGTGCGCCTCCATACCGGCATCGGCGAATGGGACCGGGTGTTGGGAGGGGGTCTGACAAAGGGATCTGTGGTTTTGCTCGCAGGCGACCCGGGCATCGGAAAGTCCACCCTTCTTCTCCAGGCGCTTTCCAGGATGACCAAGCAGGGCCCTGTTCTCTACGTTTCAGGCGAAGAAAGCCCTCAGCAGTTGAAGTCCCGCGCTCAGAGGCTGGGACTGAGCTCCCGCGACCTGTTCATCTTTGCGGAAACCTCACTGGAAGCCGTACTTGACGAAATCGAGAAGAACCCTCCGATGGTCGTAGCGGTGGACTCCATTCAGACTATGTACACCAGACTCCTGGATGTTGCCCCTGGGTCCATAAGCCAGGTGCGGGAATGCGCATCCAGGCTCATGAGGACGGGCAAAGAAGCCGGGATAAGCATTTTCGTTATCGGCCACGTCACAAAGGAGGGAGCCATAGCCGGCCCACGCGCCCTGGAGCATCTGGTGGACACCGTTTTATACCTTGAGGGGGATAGGACGCACACCTTCCGGCTGCTTCGGGCGGTCAAGAACCGATATGGCTCGACAAACGAAGTCGGGGTTTTCGAAATGAAGGAAAGCGGCCTCGATCAGGTCCCCAATCCCTCCCAGTTGCTTCTGGCCGAACGCCCCAAGGGGGTCGCCGGCTCCGTTGTGGCCTGCTCCGTGGAGGGGACCCGTCCCATTCTGGTTGAACTTCAGGCCCTGGTCAGTTCGACCGGATGGATGCAGCCGCGCCGCACCAGCATGGGGGTTGACACAAACCGGCTCTCGCTTTTGCTTGCAGTGCTCGAAAAAAAGCTCGGCTTCAACTTTGCGCAGCAGGACGTGTTCATAAATGTGGCCGGCGGAGTGCGGCTCATAGAGCCCGCAGCCGACCTGGCGATGACCACCGCCCTGATGAGCAGCTATCTGGACAGGCCGCTTCCGCAGGATCTTGTGGTGTGGGGCGAGGTAGGGCTCGCCGGTGAGGTAAGGGGAGTCGGGCACAGCGCGCTCCGGGTGGGAGAGGCCTCCAAGCTGGGGTTTACCGCCTGCCTTATGCCCAAGAGCAATTCCGAGCGGCTTTCGCAGGAAATGGACGCACGCCACATAGGCGTCCGTTCCCTTCAGGAGGTCCTGCAAACAGTTTTTGAGGGAGAAACGGGACTGCCCCGGAGCGGCGCTCAGTGATAAACTCCTGCAAATTCTGCCGGATAATTTCGGGCGAGTTGCCCGCCTCGATCGTCCTGGAAGATGAATCTTGCGTGGCCTTCCTGGACAGCCGCCCACTTTTTCAGGGCCATTGCCTGCTCGTCCCCAGGGTCCATTACGAAACGTTGATGGACCTGCCGGACACCCTAATCCAACCGCTTTTTTCGGACGCAAAGCTTCTGTGCCGCGCGGTGGAGGAAAGCATGAGCGTGGAGGGGACTTTTGTGGCAATCAATAATAAAATCAGCCAGAGTGTTCCCCACCTTCATGTGCACGTGGTCCCGAGAAGAAGGAAAGACGGTCTGAAAGGTTTTTTCTGGCCAAGGTACCGGTACGCGGACGAAGGGCAAATGCGAGAGGTTGCCGAACGGATCGGGGCTGCTGCGCAACTGCTTAGGTCCGCGACAGAGTAACCGTGGGCCATCCTTGCCGCTCTATTACGCTATCTACCTGGAACTCGGGCCGGGCGAATTTTTTGACCGATTCAAGCCTGCTCTCCAAAAATCCAGCCAGTACGATCCGCCGGGCATTCCTCCACTCCCCGGCCGCAAGGGTTTTCTCGATAATGGGCCATTCTAGGTTCATGACTAAAAGGTCCGTACGTATACACAAACACCCCAACCGGTCAGCCTCTACCAAAGCGACACGATCTGCAACTCCGTTTGCACGCGCGTTTTTCCAGGCGGTCTTCAGCGCGAGGGGATTACGGTCTATTGCCAGTACGAATGTTGCCCCCGCCAAGGCGCATGCGATAGCAAGAACCCCGGTCCCGGCGCCAAAATCCAGCGCCGTACGGATTTCATCGGACCCGAAAATTTCAGATATCGCAAGCAGGCACCCTTGAGTGGTGGGATGAAGGCCCGAACCGAAAACAACTCCGGGGTCGATGAGAATTGCCATACCGTCCGGCTTATCAGCCGGGTCAGCCGACACCCGGATGTTGAAAGACCCAAGGCTTATTTGAGGGAGGCAAATGTCCTGCCATTTGTAATAGGGCAAATCGTATCGAGAAGTTAGCCGCCAGTCGGGGCGGGATTTCAGCCACTCTGCAATGGGTTCGGCAGACTCTTTTCTGTAGAAAAGATAATAAAAAGGCGGTTCCGGCCAAATCCCCTCGAGGCCTTCAGCGGGGAGATTCCGGGGCCGGCCGCTTCCTTTAAGCTCATAAACACTGAGCATCGCCCCTCACCATATGTTGTTTCCATCCGGCAACCGCTCGGGTTCCATCAGGAGTGTCCAGACAGACAGTATCTAACCGCTCCACGCCGGCCCAAAAGACAAAATCCTCCAGGACGGGAGGATTTTGCCTGAGATCAACTCTGTAAACCGCAACGTTATGGAGTGAATGGATTGGACCTTCTTTTGTTGACATTCGATTCGGTCTGATCATCCTTGGACACGGGTGGTTTATCGGACACTATCGGGACGGTCTCTTTCTCGTCAAGGGGAGACCCGACCTTTTGAAGAATCAATTCAGGATCTCGTGTAGCCGCCGCCTCAGCCTCTGCCGAAGCCGCCTGCGGCTTTTCCTCCGGCTTGCCGAAAACCTTTTCGTTTATCTGTTGGGCAAACAGGTTTACCTGGGGCATGACGTCGTCGAGTGTCTTCATTTGAGCATAGAAGGACACAGGCTCCGTTTTGCCCGACACCGCCGCCATTTTTGCCTCAATGCTTACCGACTGGCCCGTGCTGGTTATGCTTCCGAACAGAACATAATCCGCCTTGAAGCCGGCGCCGATTCTCACGGCCTCGCTCTGCGATATTTCCTTTGCTCCCTTGAGGGCCATGTCTGTTTGCGATTTGTCCACTACCTGCACTTTTCCCTGCGAGGAAAGCCGTGAACAGAGCATGTCGCGGACTCCGCCCTGAAGGTAATTAAGGTTTGCCGGGGTGCTCATGCCAAAGGGCAAAATCACCACCCTGGCCGTTGCGGTGTCGCCCGCAGGGCTTTGAGCAGCCATACAAGGCGCCATAAGTCCTGAAAACACAAACAAAAAGCACGCAAATAAAATCACTACCCTGCTATAAGACATGCCATTCTCCTTCGGGATGGAATCTATATTCGGTTGAATAAACACCCGCTGATTGCAGATTTTGGCCACTCATGCAGCGATATTTTCCGCCTTTGCCTAAAAAAACTCCGAATTTCAGCAATTTTCGGGAGCTTGGCGCAGAGCAACCCTTTTCCCGGTACCGTACAATAAATCAGGCTGGGGCCGCTTATCAAGTCTTTTTATTGCCGTTCGGGATGAAGTGAACATGGATTATGCATGAGTCAGCGTGAAATTTATGCTGTATTCCCCTTAACCATTTGACATCATGCTAAAAATCAATAGTACAGAGGGGGAACGGCATGTCTGAGGTTAGTGAAACGCAAATGGAAACGAGTTTGGGACCGGCACGGTTCCTATGCCTGCCAGTGGCTTTAGCAACACGTTTCCGGCTTATTCCGAGTACCCCCTGTGCATCCCGCGCCTCGGAAGGGTATTTTTTTGCTTCCCCCTCCGCTTGTTTCGTCGTTAAGCTATCCTCTAACTGCCCGCTTACTGTTTCAAATTGTTGCATTTTAGCTTCAGTGGCAGTGCGACCATCACTGTCCACTTATTGTTTCAGATTGTCGCATTTTTGTCTCAGTATCAGTGCGACCATCCTGTAACTGCCTCCCGATAACTTTTATAAGTCATCGACATCACTTGTATTATATTTTGTTGCATCGTCATAGTCCATCGGCACGATAATTGCTGGCTTAAGCCGCCCGTAAAATCTACTTCATTGACCCTGACCGGATGATCTTAGCCCCCTGGAAATCAATGGAGAATGATTTATCGAAATCAGGACGGATCGGCTCTCTTTGCGTTTCACCAACAACTGACATGCCACTCCCCATCAGCCATATTACTTTATGCCGCAATATCATGCGGTTGGGTGGAATGCAGAGTAAGTTTTATTGTCTTTCACGCATTATTCAGGCTTACACCAATCCGGAGGCCAACTACGGGCGCCACTGTGAGTTGGCTGGATTACACCGGCTGGATGATTGACTCCGACGCATATTCAAGTGAATTTCAGCCTCAAAGTTGCGCTTTACTACCGATCGTTACATAGTTGATGCACCATTACGAATGTATACCGGCTTATATTACAGAGAATTTGAACTTCAAGCCCATGATAGCAGTACTATCTGACACAATACGAAACATAATGTTACATATTGCAACAATAGTGAAACAATCTGTTGCATGATGCAATAGATTCAAAATGTTTCCCTACAAATAATTCTTATTGTGTCGATTTTGATTTGACATTTAGTAAAGCTTTAAATTACGTTCGATTTAAATTAAGTTCGATTTAATTTTGTAGAGGAGCAAACTCCAAACTTTCGGCTGGCAGGAAAGGAGGGGAAAGGCCGGTAATATCACCGTAATGGGGCTAGTAAGGAGAGGGTTCGCAAATAACATCGGTTTTTGAGGAGGAGATAGTAATGAGGAAGTGTGTCCTACCATCTATAGTCATGCTCGCATTCGTATTCTCGATCGCGTGGGCTACCGTGGCTTTTGCGCAGGAGCAGCAGACAGTGGCTGAAAAACTCCTGGAAATCATGAGGGCCAATCACCAGATAACTCAGGCCCAATACAAGGAATTGAAAGAAGAGGCCGAGAAGGAGAAGGCCGCTGCTGCTGCGCGGTCCACTGCTGAGGCTCAGGCCGCGCAGAACGCTGCCGCTCAGGCCGCCGAGTCTGCCAGGGCGGCCATGGGCCAGGCCGCCCAGGCCGCTCAGACCGCTCTGGCCATCGAAGCCGGCACCAAGGGAAACCCTCTGGGGCTTCAGGCCTCGTGGCAAAACGGCCTCGTGTTTCAGTCAACGGATGGAGCTTTTGACGTACATGTCGGAGGCCGTATCCAGGAGGACGTTGCAGACGCCGAACCGAATACCGCTTTGTCAAAGTGGGCGAATACACAAAACACCTCGGGGCTTAGAGGGCCTAAAACCGACGGATGGGGGGACCAGATGCGCAGGGTGCGACTGGCAATTGACGGGAGGCTCTGGAACGATATAGAATTTATCAGTCAAATCGAGTTTGCCCCGACATATTCGGCCACTACCGTGCTCAAATCAAGCGTTAACAGCACCTCCAAATTTGGCCAAGCCCAATATTTTGCAGATATTACTACAGGATATACGGCCAGCTTCCAGGACGTATGGATGGGCGTCAAGGACATCCCCTATATCGGGCGCATCAGGGCAGGGCAGATGTACGAGCCTATCGGCCTGGACCAACAGACCGTAGACAACTTCAGTACTTTCATGGAGAAGGCCCTACCGATGAATGCATTGATTCCCGGTCGTAATTTAGGCTTGCTGATGGAAAACACGGCATGCAACGATCGCATAGGCTGGGAGGCGGGGTATTTCTTTGCGCAACAGACAGGGACACCATACAACGGCGTGGCCACGGATGCGACCGGAGACCTTTTTTCGCCACATCTAGATTCCACCGATGTGGCGGTGCGCCTCTACGCGCTACCCTGGTATGAGAATAATGGAGCACATCTGCTCCATATCGGCATAGGCTACGAGCATAAGTTCCGTTCCGATTCAACTTCAACGTCGAACCCGGGCTGGCTTGACTTCAAGTCTTATCCAGAGGCCTACATGTTCGACTCACTGGTCGACACCGGATATTTCATGGCCAGGGACGTGGATGTCATAGACCCCGAAATTGCACTGGTATATGGACCGTTTTCCGTGCAGGGTGAATACACTTGGTCTTTCTGCAACGATATCGGTATCCCATCCGCAGGCACTAGTTCTGTGGGCCCGAACTGGACGTTCCTCAGTCATGGCGCCACTTTCAGCGGCTGGTATGCACAGGCTAGCTACTTCCTGACCGGCGAGCATCGCCCATACTATTTGGAAGCCAGTTCCAGGAATTATCAGGCGACCTTTGGCAGGATCATCCCGAATGCTAATTTTAATCCCAGAGCCGGGGGCTGGGGGGCATGGGAACTCGCTTTCCGTGTTTCCAATCTCGATCTCAACGACCCGGCCGCCCGCTTCACAGGCGGCGATGAAACCGATTACACAGTCGGCCTGAATTGGTATCTGAATCCAAACGTTATGGTAAAAATGAATTATATCTATGCGACGGTTGGCACACATGCGGCGGAAGCTAATACGCTGGTGAGCAGCCCCACTGCCCTGACCTCAGGGGGCGTCAACAACATTTTCGAAACACGCTTCCAGATAGCTTTCTGATGATTTGTCCGGATTAATTTACGGAGATTCCGACACAGCCCTCTCAGCCGAGCGATTTTGCTCTGCTGAGGGGGTTTTCTCACTCACCCATTCCCTTGTATGTTTGTCTCCGAAAGTCCAGTGTAAATCAAGATAATGGGGCTTTCTTTAAGGTAAAAAGTTTGTAAATGACGTCTGCTATTGAGGAGGAAATGGTATGAAGTGTTTCCTGAAATTGGGGCGAAAAGTGATCTTCAAAGCGTTGACCGTTACGATGCTGCTTGGCGCCTTTATGGTCTTCATGGGTGGTTGGGCCTTCGCCCAGGAAAAGAGTGTGACGCAAGAAATACTCGACATCTTGTTGCAGAGCCACCAGATCAGCCAGGATAAATACGATGCCCTGCTAAAAAGAGCCGAGGCCGAAAAACTGGCGGAGGCGCAAAAGATTGCAGAAGCGCAAAAAGTTGCAGAAGCGCAAAAAGCGGCAGCACAACCAGCGGTGCCCTCAGCCGGGACTCACGGGGTTCCCACGTCGGCCGAAGCGACGAATCTCAGCGCATCGTGGAGAAACGGCCTCAGGTTAAGTAATGAAGATAAAAGTTTCGACGTACATGTCGGAGGCAGGCTGCAGTGGGACTTCGCAGATTCGGACCCGAGCAAGTCTTTGATCAACTGGTCGCATGGGGCATTCGCCCCCACAGGAACCACATTCAGTGAGACGAAGGTCAATGGGTGGGGGGACCAGGTCCGAAGAGCGAGGTTGCTCATTGACGGGACTGTCTATAAGGATTTCGAGTTTTCCGATCAAATCGAGTTTGCCCCGTCATATACGGCCACTACCGTACTCAAATCAGCCACCCTGAGTAGTAGTGGAAAGTTAACCACAACAACCACATCGCTCACGACAGGACCTTCCGTCACTTTCGCGGACGTGTGGGCTGGCGCCAAGGACGTCCCATATCTGGGGCGCATCAGGGTAGGACAGATGTACGAGCCGATCGGATTGGAGCAACAGAGGTCCGACAACTTCCGTACTTTCCTGGAGACGTCCATCGCCACTACTGCCTTAATTCCCGGTCGCAATACAGGCTTACTCGTGGAAAATACCTATTGTAACAATCGCCTTGGGTGGCAGGCGGGCTATTTTTTCCAGCAACAGGCGGCACTAAGCAGCAATGGCGTACCCTTGGATACGACCGGAGATCTTTTCTCGCCACAGGTGGATGCCACCAATGCAGTCGCGCGGGTCACCGCTCTCCCCTGGTATGAGAACAATGGAGAACACCTGCTCCATGTTGGCCTGGGCTACGAGCATAAGTTCCGTTCCTTTGAACCGACTACCCAAGCTTTCACAGGCCAGCTTAACCCAGGCACGCTCGATTTCAAGTCTTCACCCGAAGCGAACATGTTTAGCGCGCTGGTCGACACCGGAAGTTTCATGGCTAAAGGAGTGGACACCCTGGATCCGGAACTTGCACTGGTATATGGACCCCTTGCCTTGCAGGCTGAGGTCCCGCTGGCCTGGGCCACCAATGTGCGAGATACGACCGGCGACTATCTGGGCGCCTCTCATAATGCCAGTTTCAGCGGCTGGTATGTGGAAGGCTCATACTTTTTAACCGGCGAGCATCGTTTGTACAATACTACAGCGACGACATCCCAGTATCAGTCAACCTTTGGCAGGATCTATCCGATATCGGATTTTAATCCAAGATATGGAGGCACGGGGGCGTGGGAATTATGTTTCAGGGTTTCCAACGTTGATCTGAACGACGCCGCTGCCGGTTTCAACGGCGGCAATGAAACCGACTTCACGGCCGGTATAAACTGGTATCTGAATGCCGACTTTTTAGTGAAATTGAATTACATTTATGCGAGCGTCGGGGCTCATCCGAACGGCTACGGCAACTTGACCACAAGCGCCTCTGACAACATTTTCGAATCGCGCTTCCAGGTGGCCTTCTGATGATTTGCCCGGATTAATCTCCAGAGGTCCCGGCGCAGCCAACTAAGCGAGGCTTCTTGTCGGATGTCTTGCCTATAATCTGCTGCACATGATTCGGGATACAGCATTCTGGGGCGAGAGCGTGAAGCCGTCCATAGACTCGATCATGAGGCGACTGGTAAAGGTTGGGGCCAGAGTGGTCTACCATGCCCGCAGGTGGTATGTCCATGTAGCGTCGGCCTTTTCGCAAGCCCGGTACTATCGTATTCTATTCGCCTGAGCGTAATCGAATAGCTGGGGCGGGCGAACGAACGCATCGACTGCGGGGAAGGAGTGTGTCTGAAATTGCAAAAAGCCGCCATCACTGAGGTATAACTTGCATGTCCAATTGGAGAACTGTATATTTTATAGGCTTTGCAGTTGTGCCGGAAGCCTTTTAGGGCGGAATCCTACCCCCCAAATGCTTTCGGGATGCATAGCATTCGATTTGATGCATTATTCCGGGTTGAGACACACAATGCGAGGTGTTCAATGGACATAGATGACTTGAATCGCATCTTAGAGCGTGACGGCCGCGAGGTCCATACCAGGAAATTGATGAAGGAAGGCAATATTCTGGCAGGGCTAATGCTCACGTTGGTCCCCGTGGTGTTTTTTGGAGCTATGGGCTTGGCGGCGATGGTCACACCCGTCCACAGGCATGCTGGGGGGTATTACTATTATCTCAATACTGCGGCGATCGGAAAGCTGATAATAATTCTATTTGGGTTGATTGCGTCCAGCCTCGTCGTCTTGTCAACGGTCTTGGCTTTCCATCTCCTTTTTCTGTACATTCGAGGACCAAGATTTGAAGAGAAGGACAAAAATCTTATTCTGCAAGCACTGCTGGATGAGGGTGCCGACGTCAATGCAAAGGACAGTAGCGGCGGAACCGTGCTGATGCTTGCCTCCAGGAATGGCTACAAAGAGGTCGTGCAGGCGCTGCTGGACAATGGGGCCGACGTCAATGCAGAGAACAGCGACGGCGGAACCGCGTTGATGGACGCCAGTACAAATGGACACAAAGACATAGTAGAACTGCTGCTTGCCAGGGGGGCCAATGTCAATACAGAGGACATTGGTGGCGAAACAGCATCTTCGCATGCCTCTATGAAGGGACATAAAGTAATAGTAAAACTGCTTAGCAGGGCACGGGATTCATTTTATTGATCCACTAGAAATTGAGGATATAGAGTGTCCTACATGTAGGAAAAAAGAAATGCGGTGTACCTATATTGAGAACGGTGAGATGGGAGACTGGTGTCCGAATGGTAAAATGTCATTACAAAAAATGAACGGTGAGATATAAAGCCAGTGCCAAGGAGAGTCTCAGTTTTATACTGAGTTTTATAACTGGACCATTTACATGTGCATTATTCCTTTAATTTCAAAAACGATCCTATCGTTGTAGACCTGGCTACTATATAGTCAAGTACAAATCGCGTCTGGGTAATGAATAAAACCTTGGTCTTGACTCAATTGTTCTTGCAACAATTCGATTGTATGCGGAATCACCGCGGGATCATGGGTCGCAAGGGTTTCGACGCATCCTGGTTGCTGACTCATCATCCTTACCCAGGCCAGTGATTCCATGGCTTTTTTTGCATTTGGCGTAATTCCTGGAGAGGTCATCTGATCCCACGATTTTATTGCATAAGCGGAATCTCCTGTTAAGAGGAGGAATTTGTCGTTGGCTTGAACCAGTGTTGCGGTCATCCCAGCGCTATGTCCCGGGGCATGGATCAGCATCACCGACTCATCTCCGAAAAGATCAAGAGCCGATTTCCGGGCACCGTATTGGGATGGACTGAACTGGAATGTTCTGATCTTTACGCCGTTCCACATCTGCCGTCTGTAGCGAATATAAGTCTATTATTGGCACTTTTCCATTCTGATATCTAATTTGCGAATGTCGTGATTTTCATGGTGGTTCCAAGTGTGGTTTGAGGGAGACCTGATGGCCCAGTTTCTCAAAGTCAAGACTGCCGATGAGGTTTTGTCGATCCTGGACGGGATTGAGCCGCTGCCGCCAGAGCCGGTTTCACTCTCACTTGCCTGCGGAAGGAGGCTTGCTTCGGATATCACGGCAGCCGAGCCGGCTCCTCATTTCGCTCGCGCGACGATGGACGGCTACGCTGTGCGTGCGCGGGACACCTTCGGAGCATCAGAAAGTCTGCCCGCCCTTTTGGAAAGATCGGGCGAAGTGGTCATGGGCGAGGCGCCAGGGCTTGCAGTCGGGCCGGGAAAGGCTGTAGAGGTACCAACCGGCGGCATGATCCCCGATGGCGCCGACGCGGTGGTGATGGTCGAATACACTTCGATGCTCGACGCTACGACAATCGAGATCACGAGGCCCGTTGCGCCGGGCGAAAATGTGCTCAAGGCCGGTGACGATATAGCTCTAGGCGAGACCCTCTTCAGGCGGGGCGCCATGCTTCGGCCCCAGGATGTCGGCGTGCTGGCTGCCCTCGGAATAGTCGAGGTGGAGGTTTTCAGGGTCCCGCTGGTCGCCCTGATTTCGACGGGCGATGAAATAGTTCCGGTTGAAACGCGCCTTCTTGGGCCTGGAAAGGTAAGGGACATTAACAGCTTGAGCCTTGCCGCCCAGATCAAGTCCGTCGGCGCCCGAATCGGCGTGCAGGCAAGGGTTTCCGACCGGCTTGATGACCTTGTCTCTACCTGTCAGGCAGCCCTCATTGACCACGATGTGATCGTTCTGTCAGGCGGCAGTTCGGTTGGGGTGCGGGATTACACAACGCAGGTCCTGGCGGCCCTGCCCGAATCGGAGCTTCTCGTGCACGGGGTAGCGATCCGGCCCGGCAAGCCCACAATCTTTGGCCGGGCAGGCGGCGTTCTTTTTTGGGGACTTCCGGGACAGCCGGTATCCGCGCTGATCACATGCCAGGCATTCGTGCTTGCCTCTGTGCGAAAGCTGCAGGGCATGATGGAGCCCGAATTTGCTCGGACATGTGCGCTTAGAGCGATCCTCAACCGGCAGATTCCGTCAGTGCACGGCAGGACCGATTATGTGCCGGTTGCCCTGTCCCAGGTAAGCGGGGGCGCAGTCGAGGCATCTCCGATTTTCGGCAAATCGGGGGCTATCAGCATACTGGCCCGGGCCGACGGATATGTGGTCATCACCGAACATGTGGAAGGTCTTGACAGCGGCGCTGAGGTTTCCGTTTTTCTCTTTTAGACCTTTAGACAGGATTAACAGGATTAACAGGATTAACAGAAAAAGAATGTAAAGGGGACTGGATGCAAGACGCGGCCCTGACGGAAGAAATCATTGGGTGCGCAATGAGGGTCCACCAGACATTGGGACCAGGCTTTCTTGAATCGGTCTATCACAAATCGCTGGCCCACGAATTGAGCAAGGCCGGTCTGAAGGTGGAATGTCAGCGGGCTGTTCAGGTTGTCTACGATGGTGTCGTGGTCGGCAATTTCATTGCCGACATGTTAGTTGCGGACAGGGTGCTTGTCGAGAATAAGGCCGTGCAATCCTTGGTGCAGGCACATGAGGTGCAACTCGTAAACTACCTGGCAACCACCGGCATAGAGATCGGACTGCTTCTGAACTTTGGAGCATCGAGTCTCCAGGTTAAACGCAAGTATGGCACGTATCGTGCCAAAGGGAAAACAGCCCAACAGTCATAAGCTGTTTTTCAATCCTGTTAATCCTGTCTAAATCCATGACCTGTAATGGATTGGATCCGGGTTTCGGGGTGGGTGGCATGGAGAAGACTTTTCACCAGGCCCGCAATTTCTTTATCTTGAAAATCAGGCTTTTCTGAAGGCGCCCATTTAAAATTATCTGCTGCTTTCCATTTCCTGCTTACAGCCACTGCATTGCTTCCCTGCGGCGCCCACACGCTGGCGTCGGTCGGCCCAAAAACGGCGATCGACGGTATTCCAGCCGCCGCCGCCAGGTGACTCACCCCCGAATCGCTTCCGATGTAGAGCCTGCATAATGAAAGTAGCGCACAGAGCCTCAACAGCGGTAGCCCGCTAATGATGGGGACTCCAGCCTCCCGCATGGCCCAGGAAAATTCGTCCATATAGTCATCGGCAGGTCCGATGGACAGGAGCGCTTGAAGGGGCAATTCCCGTCGGATCCACTCGAGTAGCCCATGCCAGTTCGCGAGCGGCCAGACTTTGCGTCGGCCGCCGCTTCCCGGATGAATGAAAACCGGCCTGGTATAAATCCCCAGTTCGCGAAGAAGGTCCCCTGCAGCCTGTGTTTCAAAGACAGGAGGTGACAGAATAAGGGGCTTTTCGCCGATCGGCCATCCAAGGCCGTTCAATTGCCTGCGCAGGAAACGGAAGACATGAGTACGGGTATCGTTTGCCGCAGGGAAAGATTGAACCCAGCTAACATTTGCCGAAAGACGTCCGGAGAGCCTCTCGGCCATGACACGAGATCCACTCTGGCCGAAGATTAATACCTGATCGGCCTCGAGCAGGAAATCGGGAAGAGCGGCGGTTTGCCAGAGGCTGTCGTGCAGGAGGCAGGAAATGAGAGGGCCTTCAGGGGAATGACATTCCCCCAGGTAACTCTTTGCGGTCAACAGAGACACATGCTCCGGTTTTGACCAGAAGTCGATACGCACCCAGCCGTAAGCCCCGGCAAGCTCATCTATGGCGGAAGCCGCCATCAGGAAATCCCCGAGCGCCCCCTGATGGAAGACAACGGCCCTTATTTTTTCTGATGGACCTTCAGCCGTCATGTGGATACGCGGCGGAATTTTTTCTCAGGTTTTGCCGCAATTTCCAGAAAATCGCAAATTCTGAAATCAGGGTTGTTTCGTGTGAAGTAGTCTATTTCGATGTCGGCCAGTTCGCGGTAGGCAACCTCGCGCCAGTCCAGCAGCGCATTATAGGAGCGGAACAGCGCCTCTTCGACGCTTTCGCCGGGTTCGATATTGAAAATTCCCCTCCACAGGACCGGCCGTGGATTTGACAGGTATTGCCGCAGCATTGCCTCCCTGATTACGGCCGGAACGGGGAAGTATATGATCGTAGTCAGAGACCTGAGCCTTTTGAGGAGGTTATCTCCGGTATAGATCACGCTTCCCGTGGTATCCAGCACGACATTCGCCTCCAATCCCGCGCAGGCTTTTTCATCTATCCAGTCGAGAATTTCGGCCATGAGTAGCTTCTCATAGGAAAGATACAATTCTTCCCTCTCCTGGTAGCCGTCCTGGAAGGGGAAACCCATCCATTCGCCAAGGCTCAGGGGGCTTAGGTTCTCTCTGCTCAGCTTACCGGAAACTTTTTCAGTAATGAGAGCGTCGAGGCAAAACCGTTTGAATCCTTGCCAGGCGAGCTTTTCCGACCAGTACGACTTTCCCGAGCCTGACATTCCAATTAGGGAGATAAGCACTCAAACTCCTATTCCGAAGCAATACTTCCATCAGTTATTATTCATTTTTATCATTTTTTATCTTTGACATAAAGGTTGAAATAGGCAAGAAAAAACCGGCAAACCCGCAGAAGAAGAGGACGATTCATGCAGCCAAAGAGTATCCCTTTGAAGGAAAGAATCATTTTTGCGCTCGATGTGGACTCTGCCGACCATGCAAAAAAACTTGTAGAGCGACTGGAGGGCCATATAGGGTTCTTCAAGGTCGGACTCCAGTTATTTCTTGCAGGCTGGTTTCCCGTCGTAGAGTGGATAGCCGGGCGCGGCCACAGGGTAATGCTGGATTTGAAGTTCTATGACATCCCGCAGACAGTTAAACTGGCTGTCGGGCAGCTCAGCGGCAAAGGCGTCACATTTGCTACGGTGCATGGAAACGAGCCGATAGTAGCGGCGGCCGTCCAGGCCGGATCTGAGGTGAAGATCCTTGCTGTAACGGTCCTCACCAGTTTCGGCCAGGAAGATATGGAGGGATTTTTCGGCATTCGCTGTAAAGTGGAGGACCTGGTTGTCGAGCGCGCGCGGCGGGCGATTGACTCAGGAGCTGCGGGAATAGTGGCCTCGGGCGTAGAAGCCCGGCGCCTCAGGAGCGAATTAGGAGGTGATTGCCTGATAATAACCCCAGGCATTCGCCCAGCCGGGACCGATGCCGGGCGGGACGACCAGAAACGGACCGTAACGGCCGGCCAGGCAGTCAGTGCCGGGGCGGATTACGTCGTCGTCGGCCGTCCCATCAGCGACGCAACCGACCCGATTGCCATCATCAAAGCGATGCAGGAGGAAATCGCTGCAACTCTTCAACTATAGCGGAGAGGATGGGCCATACTGTCCACTTATTATTTCAATTTGTCGCATTTTAGTTTCAGTGTCAGTGCGGACATCCTGCAACCGCCTCCGGATGAATTTTGTAAGTCATCGGCATCACCTATATTATATTTTGCTACACCTGTATGGGCCGTTGGCACGCTAATTGCCCGACCTGCCCGTTCGTCCTTCAAATCCAGTTCGTTTACCCTGGCTGGTAATTTTTGCCCCCTGCAGATCTATTTACCGAAATCAGGAGGGATCGTTTCTTTTTGCGTTTCACCCACAACTGAAATGCCGCTCCTCCTCAGTCATATTACTTTATGCTGCTATATCATATGGTTGGCTGGAGTGTCGTATCAATTTGACAGTTTCCAATGCATCATTTCGGATTATGCACTTTTTTAGAATGACACAGGCTAATAGCATGGAGTATATAGACGTGCCGACAAGATTCGCCAGCGCGCTTTGCAGGGTGCGGGACTTTGGCTTTCCATGGTCCGCGCCGTTTGTCAGGCGCATGGAGGAACAGTTGAAGTTCGGAGCGAGGAAGAGGTTTGCGCAACCGTGAGGGTTGAACTGCCGCTTGTCACCCGAAACAATCCTTAGTCTGCCCGAGAGGTTTTATGTCAGTCGTTCGATATGTGCTTAATCGACCCTACACGGTCGTTGCGGCTGTGATCCTTGTATGTTTGCTGGGCATTGGCGCCGGCCTGCGCATGCCGGTGGATATTTTCCCTGAAATTGACATCCCTGTTGTCAGCGTCGTGTGGACGTATAACGGGATGAACGCCAAAGACATTCAGAACCGCATCCTGACGCTGCATGAACGGCAGATGGCGTCGCTGGTCGATGACATTTCCCGCATCGAGGCGACGAGCTACAACGGCGTTGGTGTTGAAAAAGTCTACCTGCACGAAGGGGCGGACGTAACTCGTGCCGTTGCACAGTTGGCAAGCAGCGCCTTGGTCGTACTTAAATACATGCCGCGCAACATCACGCCGCCGTTGGTCGTACGCTACGGAGCAACCGATGTTCCAATCATCCAGTTGAGTTTGTCCAGTAATTTCTTGTCTGATACCAAGCTCAATGATTTGGGGCAGAACGTCATACGGCCCGATCTCGCGGTGGTTCGCGGCGCGCAGGTTCCATATCCCTATGGCGGCAAGCCACGCATCATCATGGCGGATCTTGACCAGCAGGCACTGGGATCGCTCAGTCTTTCGCCGTCCGACGTCAGTGAGGCCTTGCTGCGTCAGAACGTCATTTTACCTGCGGGTGATGTAAAAATCGGCTCCAAGGACTACACGCTTACGGCGAATAACAGCCCCGATGTTGTCGAGGTTATCAATTCATTTCCGGTCAAGACAATCGACGGCAAGACGGTATTCGTGCGCGATGTCGCGCATGTGCATGACGGATTTCAGGTGCAAACCAATTCGGTGTCGGTCAACGGAACGCCGGGGGCCCTCATGCTCGTCCGAAAGACCGGCGGCATATCGACATTGGCGGTCATCGAAGGTGTACGGGAAGCGCTGCCCGATATCATGAAGCTTCTGCCAAGCGGAGTTTCCATTAAAGCTCTCTTCGACCAATCAGTCTTCGTTAAAGCTGCACTTAACAGCGTCGTCATGGCAGGTGCGATGGCTGCAGGCCTGACTGCTTTGATGATTTTGATGTTTCTCGGCAACTGGCGGCTAACGCTTATAGTCCTTGCCTCCGTTCCACTGTCGATTATTACCGCCGTTCTTGTGATGTATGCGGGTGGACAGACGCTGAATGCGATGACACTGGGCGGCTTTGCGCTTGCGATCGGCATTCTGGTGGATAACGGCACGGTAGTCATTGAGAATATCGAGCGTCATTTACGAGGTGGCGAGCAGCTGGAAACCGCGATTATCAGCGGGGCCGGTGAAGTTGGCCTGCCGACATTCCTTGCGACCCTCTGCATCTGCATCGTTTTTGTGCCGATCTTTCTGTTTCATGGAACCGCCAAATATCTGTTTTCACCGCTCTCTCTGTCCGTAATCATATCACTGTGTGCAAGTCTGGTTCTGGCTTTCACGCTGGTGCCGGTCCTGTTCAAATATCTTATGCGTTCATACGCTGGAGCGCACGGCGGAGAGCAAGACAAATCCGGCATGTTTTCAAATGCTTTCGCCTACATTCAGGAGGGGTTCGAGAGCCGCTTCGAGTCTTTTCGTGAGACTTATCGTCGCTCCCTGTCATGGGTATTATCGCAACCCAGGGTAACGATAATGTGTTTCATCGCCCTGATGGTAGTTTCATACCTTCTGTTTCCTCTTTTGGGCAGGGACTTTTTCCCCCAAATCGATGCAGGCCAAATGCGCCTTCATGTACGCGCCCCACCGGGGACAAGGATTGAACAAACACAGGAACACTTTGCCAAAGTCGAAGAAGCTGTCCGTCAAATTGTCGGCAGCGATCAGATTGACGTTCTGCTGGACAATATAGGCTTGCCTTACAGCGCCATTAACCTGGCTCTAAGCGATTCAGCCACCGTCGGTCCAATGGATGGCGAAATTCTTATTTCCCTCAAAAAAGAACATACGCCAACCGCTGGCCTTATGGTGAAACTCCGGAGTGAATTGCCCAAGCGCTTCGCAGGAATGCAGTTCTTCTTTCAACCCGCCGATATCGTCAACCAGGTGCTCAATTTCGGCCAGCCTTCGCCAATTGATATTCGGGTTTCCGGCCCGAATAACGACGAATCCTATGCGCTTGCGGTAAAGCTTGCGCATGATCTCGAGCGTGTGCCGGGGGTCGTGGATTCGCACATCTTCCAAGTGCCGGACGCACCTGCGATAGGCGTCAATATCGACCGGGCACTGGCAACCGAATTCGGGCTGGATCAACTGAATACGGCCAGCAATGTGCTGGTGACCACTAATTCCAGCGCTCAGACGATGCCGAATTTTTGGGTCGATCCTCGCAATGGCGTCAGCTATCTGCTAGCCGTTCAGATGCCCACTTACCGCATCAAATCCACGGAGGATTTATGGACGATGCCGGTAACGCTCGGGAACAACAACCGGCAGAATGAGCTTCTAATGAACGTTGCCAAATTCGATCGCAGTACGGTGCCGATGGTTATGTCGCAGTACAACATCAGGCCGGTTTTCGATGTCAATGCCGATGTGCAGGGGCGCGATCTCAATTCGGTTGCTGCCGATATCGACAAGGTAATTGCGGCCAACCAACCTGATCCTTCAAAGGCCATTTCAATAGTATTGAGCGGGCAGGTCGAAGCAATGCGGGATAGTTTCTTCGGATTGTTTTCCGGCATAGCCCTTGCCGTTGTGCTGGTTTATCTTTTTCTGGTAATTAATTTTCAAAGCTGGCTCGACCCGTTGATTGTGCTAATGGCCGCACCCTTCGCTTTGGGCGGCGTCATGTGGCTGCTGTATCTGTCGCAAACCCATCTGAGCGTTCCCGCGCTGATGGGAACGCTGATGTGCATCGGACTTACAACGGCCAACAGCATTCTTGTCGTAACCTTCGCCAATCAGCGAATGCAAGCGGGAGACAGCTCCCAGGCCGCCGCCGAGATGGCGGGATTTATTCGATTGCGTCCGGTTCTTATGGTGGCGGGCGCAATGATTCTCGGCATGCTTCCGATGGCTTTTGGCGTAGGCGAAGGCGGCGAACAAAATGCGCCTCTGGGCCGGGCCGTCATCGGCGGGTTGCTGTTCGCCACTTTCGCAACCCTTGTTTTCGTTCCGACAGTATACGGGCTGGTCCGCAGGGGTCCTGATTCTTCTTCTGGCAACAGCCCACAAGCAACCTCTGACAATCCGGCCTAAGTGAGGCAACAACAATGAACAAAATGTCTGACACCGGGCGAAAGTTAAAAATATTCGCAGCAACTGTCGCCGTAGTGCTTTTGGTAGGATTCTTTGTTGTGCATCATCTGAAATCCCGGGAGCAAGGGAATTTGGAGAGCGCAACGTCAAAAAACGCTTCGGCTTGTCCTATAGTCAATGTCGTTGCGGCACAGAATTCGCCGTCATCACTTCCCCTGACATTGCCCGGCGAAACCGCAGCCTGGTATGAAAGCATCATTTATGCGCGGGTCGATGGCTATGTCGCCAGGTGGAATTCCGATATCGGCGACCATGTACAAAAAGGGCAAATTCTGGCGACCATTGAAACTCCCGAGCTGGATGCCCAACTGGCCGCTGCTCAGGCCAAACTGAAAGCCGCGCAGGCTCTGGTGGTCTCGAGGCAGGCAGACGCAGAATTTGCCAAAACGACCCATGAGCGTTGGAGGGACTCACCAAAAGGCGTCGTGTCCGACTGGGAGCGTGAAGCCAAGAAAGCCGGCTATGATAGTGCGGTCGCTCAACTGAACGCGGCGCAGGCGCAAGTCGGCCTCGACCGGGCCGATGTCAACCGATATGTGGCCTTGACGCAGTTTAAGCAGGTTACAGCTCCCTATCAAGGGACGATTACCGAGCGCCGCATTGATATCGGTAATCTGGTTACCGCCGGCAGCAGCGCCAACACCACGCCGCTTTATCGCATGGTGCGGGACGATCCGATCCGTGTCTTCGTCGATGTGCCGCAAAGCGCGGCAGGAGACATCAAAGTCGATACGCCCGTACAAATCAGCGCCAGCAATATTGCAGATCGAGTGTTTGATGGAAAGGTCACGCGCACCGCCGGCGCCATAAACTCGAAGACGCGCACCTTGCGGGTTGAAATAGATATACCTAATCTCGATCATGCGCTGGTGCCGGGCATGTACATCAACTCTATCTTTCTTGTGCCCACCACAGGACTGGTACAAATCCCCGCTGCCGCTTTGGTCTTTCGTTCGGGCGGCCCTCAGGTCGCCATTGTCGATAAAGACAACAAGGTGAATTTTAATCAAGTGGTTATCGCCCGTGACAACGGAAATACCGTCGAGATCTCTTCGGGCGTTTCATCAGGTGACGCAGTTATTCTGAATGTCGGTAGTCAGATTTTAGAAGGCGGGACAGTCGAAGCCCATGAAACTTCTAAGGATTATCGCCCCAATGCGCCTGCACAAAAACAGTAGCCCATCGAGAGGCAGAGCAATGCAAATATGCAAATGGCTGGTTGGGGCGGCGGCTTTCTTTTGCCTCGGCGGTTGCATGAAGGTCGGCCCGAACTATCATCCCCCGGAAACGAAGATGCCGGATAATTTCATTGCGTCATCTGCAGAGACGCAGAAATCGGCGGAAAATAACGGCAATCAACCCGTAATTGACGCTGCCAAATGGTGGCAGGCCCTTAACGATCAGGAACTCAACTCCCTGATTGACCGCGCCATCAAGGCAAACCCCGATATTGGAATAGCCTTGTATCGCTTGCAGGAAGCGCGAGAGCAGGAAATTATCGTCATGGGAGGAGCTTTGCCGTTTGGCGAAGCCTCTGGTGGCGGAGGCTGGGGCAACGGCAGCGATCTGTCTCGCGGACGCGCCCCCAATGCGCTCTATTCCAGCGATAACGCAAAGGTGCCGGTAACCTACGACGTTAAAGGCAAACCAACAACCACAACAGTTACATTTAACCAGGTTACGGATGTCATCGGCTTCGATTTTAGATGGGAACTTGACCTGTGGGGCAAATACCGGCGCGCAATTGAAGCGGCCAAATATGATACCCAGGCCGCCATCGAAATACGTAACTTTGTGCTCATTTCGGTTATCGCGGATGTAGCGCGCGCTTACGTCGATATGCGCGCCTACCAGATGCAACTGGCTGTTCTTCTCCAAAATATTGACGTTGCTCGTGAATATCTCGATCTGACTCAGAAACGGTTTGATAACGGCATCACTAACGAACTGGATTTGACCCTGGCCCAACGTCAACTTGCGACGTTGCAAGCTCAAAAGATGCCGTTGGTTGAGCAAATCCATGCGGCGCAAAATGTCCTTGCCGTTTTTATCGGACAATTTCCGGAAGATTTGGTCAAGGAACTGGAAAAACCCGCGATGATTCCGCCGTTGCCGGAAAAGATTCAGGCCGGATTGCCGCTCGATTTGCTGCGTCGCCGCCCTGACATTCGGGCGGTCGAGCGCACTCTGGCCGGCGCTACTGCCCGTATCGGCGTGGCAGAGGGGGATTTGTTCCCCCATGTATCGATTGTTGGCTCAGACGGATGGCAGCAGCTAGCGCTCGGCCAGACAGCGGGCGCGCCGACAAGTATCACCACCTCCGTTTGGTCGTTCGGGCCCTCGGCTGGCTGGGCTTTACTTGATTTCGGGGCCCTCGATGCGTTGGTGGAGATAGCCGACCTGCGCACCTGTGAAGCGCTGCTTCTCTACAAGAAAACGGTGCTGAACGCCGTCAGTGACGTCGATACATCCCTAGGCTCTTATGCAGCCCAACAGGAGCGGCTGCATAGTTTGGACGAAGCCCTGACCGCAAGCCAGCGGGCCGTGAGCCTTGCAACGCAACGTTATGACCGAGGATTAACCGATGCCCTCAATGTGGTGGACGCCGAAAGACAAGAATATGACCTGGAAGCACAATACGTTTTATCTCAGAAGGAGGAGGCGGACCAATTTATAGCACTTTATAAAGCGCTTGGCGGTGGTTGGGAGCAATATCAGTCGTTCCCACCGGCCCGCACACCGCTGCCGGCCGTTCTCGCGGCGTTTAAACGGTTGGCGGAGCCCGATGAAACGAAAAAGTGCGAGTGGGTAGTCGAAAGACCCACGCCGTAATCTTGGTCCATCCATTACGGCTTTCCTCTAAGGGATAAGAACATGAGACCACTTTTCAAGAAGATAGGCTTTTGCACCGATTTTTCCGAACACGCCCACCAGGCGTTTATCGTGGCCAAAGAGATTGCGGTCCAGTTCGGCGCGTCCATCGAGATTATTCATGTTACAACGAGCTATGAGATCTCCTCGCCTGTGCCAGCCCCCTATCTGCCTGTCACGTATGATGGCAACTTTTTCGAGGAAATCAGACAGGCCGCCCTGAAATCGATCCAAGAAAGGTATGTGGGAAAACTTCCCGAGGGGCTGTCCTATGCTGTGAATCTGGAGTCAGGATACCCCGCTACCGAGATCCTCAGGGTCGCGGAGGAAAAGGAGATAGACCTGCTGGTCATGGGGTCTCGCGGCTTAACGGGCATTGCTCACGTCCTTTTCGGCAGCACTGCGGACAGGGTTGTTCGAAGAGCTACATGTTCGGTCCTTGCAGTTCGTTTAGGTAAATAGTTGGCCCATTACTCACCTGAAGACGCCGGATAGCTCCGCAATGTCGATGAAGCCATCGGCTCAATGCGCGTTTCCGGGTCTTAGCCTCGCGCCCAAAAGATCCCCGTTGCCGGTGAAGCAAAAAAGAGTGTGGTGGCAGGCCTCCTCAAAGCAGCCGCTTAAGGCGGATCCCTCTTGCCCTTCGTAGACGGGGTCTTCATAGGTGAAGCCCTAACCGCAAGCCGGCGGACTCTAAAAATTAATGATGTATGTTAACCTGTAGGCCGCACAAAAAGCATTGGGACTGCTTAGAGGCAAATCAATCCCGCCCATCAGTATGTTTTTGGGAAACAGGGTGACGCGGAAACCCGGAGTCACATTGGCCTCGGTGTAGACAAGACCACTTCCAGTACCATTCACATTCGTGGTGTTATAGAACTCGACAAAAGTAGTGAAATTCCCAAAGCACGGCACGTTCGGCTCGGTCCACGTCTTGGCTATTGAAACATCATACTCAACGTCGTTGTACGTCGCACCCGCCGCCGCAGGTCCCACATAGTTCTCCAATCCAACGCTGAAGTAAACTCCAACGCGTTTCAGTCCATAGCAGGTCAAATCCTGCCATCCTGCCAGGCCGGGAGTCAATGTGGTTTGCTGATTATTAATGCCTACATTGGGAGATGTGGCTTTGAAGTTAAAGGCCAACGAGGACCCGGGAACGTCCACCAACTGCACGCGACCCACCATTGCTTCGCTGGAGCCGGAACTGCCGGGTTCTCCTCCCCGCCCGATCTTCCATTCATAGTTGGAGACCACTTCCAGCATGAACCTGCGATCGAAACCATAGGCAAGCTCCGCATCCACAAACTGGACACTCCTGGTGCTGTTGCTGCGCAAATTCTGTTGACTGTAGGAATCAAACCGGAATTCGCGCTCGAGAAAATTCGTCGTCACATGCAACAGAGCCATGTCCGGAGCCCCTTCCGGTGTGTAGCGTTTGTTATATGCCTCACCCCATCCAGCAGTAAAGAAATTTGAAAGGGTGAGATTGGAGGGCTGATCGGGAGCGGGAGATTGTGTCTGGGTCACTGGCGCCGAAGGCTCATCGGCAAAAGCCGGCACACAAATCAACAGGAATAATGCTGTTAAATAAGGTTTCATCATTGGTTTCAACTCCTCTCTGTTTTTGGGTTCCAAAAAATGCGATCAAGCCATCTACATTGTGCACCTTCGCCATCCGACCCTTGACGCAGCAGCGGTAATTCGACTCACCAGGAATACAGACGGAGACCCTTCCGTATCATGAATGAAATAATGCATGCAAGCGTTATGTCATTTATGACATAACGCTCCGAAAAAAAACTCCCCCGAATAGGATTTCCTGCCCCACCCCGTCCCGAAATGATTTCGGGAAACCACATTCATCTTTCAGCGGTTTCTCAGTGAACCATTCCTTTGCGGCTATCTGGAAGTAGCTAAAATTCCTCTTCATTTAAAATGACACGAAAATGACACGAAAATGACATGTATTTGCTGAAATGTCGCGCTAGCATGCAGCAAAATAAAAAAGGAGTGGGTGGTTACAGTATCGGGTTTCGGCTTCAGCGTAGTGTGTCCGGCCGAGGGGCAAGGATAACGGCGAGGGTTCGTTCTGCCTCGCGCCACTCACCCAACTTATGCGGTCATTCCATTTCAATGGCCGTCAACATATGAAAAACCTTTGGGGCTATAAGTTACCGGAAACGCAACACATTTCACTGAGGAGGAGCTTCATGTCTAAGATGTCTAAGGCTAAACTTTTCCTGGCAGTGGCGGCACTGGTTCTGGCCATGATCGCCGGTCCACTGTCAGCAAGCGCACAGGACGTTTCGCAAGATTCGATTAAGGCCCTCCAGGCTCAAATCAATGCCTTGCAGAAGCAACTGGAGGATGTAAAGAAAGTTCAAGCCGAAGCGGCTGCCAAGCCCGCACCGGCTGCGCAGGCACAGCAGGCGCCGGCTACGCCCGAGGAAAAGGGCGTGATGACAATCGGCAAAACCAAGGTCACGGTCGGGGGCTTCATGGAAGCGGCGGGCATCTGGCGTTCGAAGAACGAAGTTGCCGACGTGGGATCGAGTTACAACACACTCATACCTTTCCCCGTTACCGGTTCTACTAACACTGTGAATCCGAATGCGCACCAGTCTGAACTTCGCGGCACCGCCCGCCAGAGCCGTATTACCGTGCTGGCCGAGGCCAATGCCAATGATTACACGAAAATATCTGCCTATGCCGAAGCCGATTTTCTGGGCGCTGCGCAGACGGCCAATGCAAACGAAAGCAACAGCTACAATCCGCGCATGCGGGTCGTCTACGGAACGATCGATTGGAATAACTGCGGGACTCATGTCCTTGCCGGACAGGAATGGAGCTTGTTGACCACCAATAAGGTGGGCATTATCCCCCGGCAGGAGAACATCCCTCTAACGATCGATGCACAGTACGTCGTGGGGTTTAACTGGTCACGCAATCCTCAGCTTAGGTTCGTCCAAGATTTCTGTGACCACAAAGTGACACTTGGCCTTTCTGCTGAAAGCCCAGAGGCGATCTTCGGCGGGATCACCGCACCCTCCTTTGTCAACGAAGCCAACGCCGCGTCGGGAGGGCTTCTTAACTCCGCTAACAGTTATACCTCTGATTTATCTCCGGACATTATTGGGAAGGCTGCCTTCGACCCTGGTTACGGACATTATGAAGTGTTCGGAATCACGCGCTTCTTCCATGACTATGTCCTGACCGGGGTGAGTGGCGAACCTACCTACGCAGCACGTGGCAATAACTCCGCGCTCGGCTGGGGCGGCGGCGCTGCGACGATCCTGCCCATCTGTCCGGAAAAACTCGAATTTCAGGCCAACGTAATGGCGGGTCAAGGCATTGGCCGTTACGGTTCCGGCCAGTTGCCGGATATAGCTTTCGAGCCCAATGGAGCGATTAAGCCGCTGACTGAATTTACGGCAATGACGGGCGTCATTGCTCATCCGGAAAAGACATGGGACGTCTACCTCTATGGCGGCTATGAAGGCGTACAGCGCACGAATTATTACGTGGGTCCCTCGCTGGCCCCTGACATTGGCTATGGAGACTTTCAGATCATAACCGGCCAGGAACAGACACAGGATGTCTGGCAGATTCAGGGCGGTTTCTGGAAGCGTATCTATCAAGGTCCCTGGGGCAAGGTGCAGATCGGTTTGTCTGATTCCGTCACCACCCGCCAGGCGTTTAGCAACAGCGTCGGACAAGCTCAGCACGCTGTTGAAAATATCGTCATGACATCTTTCCGGTTCTACCCGTTGTAGTAGGTTCAAGTCAAGGAGGCGCGTCCTGACGCACGGGACGCGCTCTCCTTATTTCTGTCCCGGCTCCGAAGGAGATCTACCGCTCCCGCTCCGTCTCGCGGGTGGGCAGGCTGTCGATAATGAACGGTCGGCCTCTGCACTACGCGCCCGGCCTTCGCTAAGGGGGACCGGGCAAGCCCACTTCACAAGGTCAAACAGGGCGAAGCCCCTCGAAGCGAGACCTTCATACCATTGTCACTTCACTTGCCGATGCACTTAACATTTGGCTTGCCTTCACGCGCACCGCCTATAATGTCCGTGCGTTCTGCACGGGTGCGCGCACGGTCGCCGCTTTTATCATGTCGGGCGTATTTTTTCGAGCAAGGCATTTATAAGGCTATAATACGAGGATCGAGGCCCCAATGTTAAGTGTGCTGCGACGGCCCTCCTGTTCCCGACACAGCCGATCCGATTCCATTATTTAGGAGATGCAGGAGGAAAGCGCTGCAACTCTTCAGCATCAGAGCGGCACGACTCTTGCCGGAACTGCTGCTACCAGCTTATCCCCAGCCTTATCAAAGAGTTCTTCGCATCTTCGTCGTTAAATCTTGCCGCTGTTTTCAGGTCCTCAACAGCCTGCGAGGAATTGCCAAGCTTGGCATAAGCGACAGCACGGTTATAATACGCCTCTACATATTTAGGATTGATCTCGATGGCCCTGTCGTAATCCGAAATCGCCTGCCTGTGGTTGCCAAGTTCGGCATAGACGATACCCCGGTTATTATAGGCGCCGGCATATTTAGGATTGATTTCGACGGCCCTGTTGTAATCTGACATTGCCTGGATGTGTTTGCCGAGTTTGCGAAAGGCGACGCCGCGGTTATTATAGGCCTCAGCGTGTTCAGGATTGATTTCGATGGCCCTGTTGTAATCTGAAATCGCCTGCCTATGGTTGCCAAGTTCGGCATAGCTAATACCACGGTTATAATATGCTTCCCCATAGTCAGGATCAATCTCGACGGCCCTGTCATAATCTAAAATCGCCTGCCGGTTGTCGCCAAGTGCGCCATAGGCAACAGCACGGTTATAATATGCCATTACACAATCAGGATTGATCTCGATGGCCATGGCAAAATCCGACATCGCCTGCCGTTGGTTGCCGAGTTTGCCGTAGGCAGCGCCTCGGTTACTGAAGGCATTCGCATATTTGGGATTGATCTCGATCGCCCTGTCGTAATCCGAAACCGCCTGCTGGTGATTGCCAAGTGCGTCATAAGCGGCGCCCCGGTTATTATAGGCATCAGCATATTTGGGATTTATTTCGATGGCCCTGCCGTAATCCGAAATCGCCTGCCTCTGATCGCCGAGTTTGCCGTAAGTAATACCCCGGTTACTATATGCATCAGCATATTGAGGATTGATTTCGACGGCCCTGTCAAAGTCCTCAATCGCCTGCCTGTGATTGCCTAGTTTCGCGTAGGTAATACCCCGGCAATTGTGGATAATAGCATTGAGATTGGTAACTTTCAGGGCATGCTCAAAGAGCGTAATGCTATTGCGCCAGTACCCTACCTGAGTCCATGTAACAATTAAAAGACATGACAGGATCAATGCCGACGACGCAAAAAGCGGTTCTTTGCAGGGTGGGCGGGTAGGCTGCAATTTTTTCACGAGTTCCGGAATTCCCCATGCAGCCATGACGAACAAGCCGATCAGAGGGATATAAGTGTATCGGTCCGCCATCGCTTGATCGCCGACCTGCACAATCCCAATTACAGGCACAAGTGTACCGGTAAACCACAGCCATCCCGTTGCCAGGTAAGGGAATCTCTTTCCCGTCCGGATAACCGCGAAGGTCACGGCGCAAAGGAATAGAACCGCCCCCATGACCTGCCAGAGCGGCTGCAACCCCGGATGAGGATAAAAAACGGCAAGATTATTTGGCCAGATGGTCTTTCCTATGTAGATGACAAAGGAAACGCAACCATTCGCGATACGAGCACCCAGTGGAAATGCTTCAATCGATATTACCGCTCCTGCCTTTTTCTGAGCGAAGTATGTCACAACACATGAGAGTGCTGAAAGCGAAAGAAGCGGGATTTTTTCCAGGATCAGAGGGCGAACCAATGCCCATTGGTATTTGTCGTCCGCCGGTTCTTCTTCTTTCACCACTGTCTGCACAGCACCCGCCTTACTTGATCCGGGGTCCAGGGCAGCCAACGATCCGGAAGTCTGCTTTCTGCTCGATTTTCTTTTATTGGCAGATACAGGCTTTTTTACCTCGGTATGAATTTCCTGAGTGGATACTTCTGGCTCGAAGCGCCGCAGAGGCCAGTAGTCCAAGAGCAGCAGGACAAAAGGTAGGGTTACCAGCATGGGTTTTGCCATAAGGCCTAAGGCAAAAAATATCAGAACGGCCAAATAACGAAAACCGGAAGGCGGAAAACGGATGCCGGAAAGGGATCTTCCGTCCATTGTCATCCGTCTTTCGTCCTCCGACCTCTGTTCTCCGTCCTCCGTTCGATGCTCGACATAATGAATATAGGCGGCCATGGTGAGCATCCAGAAAAAAGTAGAAAGAACATCCTTGCGCTCGGAAACCCAGGCCACGGATTCCACGTGGAGAGGGTGAAGGGCAAACAAAGCCGCCACGAAGGCGCTCTTCCAGGGCGCTTTGGTCATGCGGTGGAAAATAAAAAAGAGCAATAGCGTATTTGCAATGTGGAACATGAGGTTGGTCAGATGATGCCAACGCGGATTTAATCCGAAGAGTTGAACATCGAGCATGTGGGACATCCAGGTCAGAGGATGCCAGTTTGCGGCACGACCGGTCGTGAATGCCCATCGAATTGCCTGAATCGTTATGCCATGCCGGATATGGATGTTCTCAGTTACGTATACGTCATCGTCATAATTAGTGAAATCGCACTGACTGAGCTGCTGGAACGCTATAATGGCAGCGACAGTCAGAAGGAAGTATATCAGCAGAATTTGCTTTTTTCGAAATGTAGAATCCACCCGGTCGTTACTCTAAAAAAGTTTCAATGATATCATGGCGCCAGCTACCAGTTCATCCCCTGGCTTTTCAGGAAGTTCTTTGCACCTTCATTGCCGTATTTTGCCGCTGTTTTAAGGTCCTCGACAGCCTGCGTGGAATTGCCAAGCTTGCCATAAGCGACAGCGCGGTTATAATATGCTTCTGCATGTTCAGGATTGATCCCTATGGCCATGGCAAAATCTGAAATCGCCCGCTTGTAGTCGCCAAGTTTGCCATAGACAGTACCCCGTTCTATATAGGCCTCGGCATTTTCAGGGGCTATCTCGATAGCCCTGTTGTAACTCTCAATTGCCTGCATGTATTTGCCAAGACACTGGTAAACAACACCACGGTTATAATAGGCCGCAGTATATTCGGGATTGATTTCGATCGCCTTGTCATAATCCGAAAGGGCCTGGTAGCGGTTGCCGAGTTTGGCATAGGCGGCGCCACGGTCATTATAAGCCCCCGCGTGTTTAGGATTGATTTCGATGGCCCTGTCGTAATCCGAAATAGCCTGCCAGTGGTCGCCAAGTTTGTCATAGGCAGCACCCCGGCTATCATAAGCATCAGCATTTTCAGGATTGATCTTAACGCCCCTGTCATAATCCGAAATCGCCTGCCGCTGGTTTCCGAGGTCGCTATAAGCCTCAGCACGGTTTAGATACGCCGATGCATATTTAGGATTGATTTCGACGGCCCTGTCATAATCCTCGATCGCCCGTTTGTAATTGCCCAGTTTGCCGTAGGTGATACCCCGGTCATTGTAGGCCTCAGCATACTTAGCATTGATTTCGACAGCCCTGTCATAATCCTCGATCGCCCGTTTGTAATTGCCCAGTTTGCCGTAGGTGATACCCCGGTCATTGTAAGCCTCAGCATACTTAGGATTGATCTCGATGGCCCTGTCGTAATCCAAAATAGCCTGCCTGTGGTTGCCGAGTTCGGCATAGACAGAGCCACGGTTATCATAAGCACCGGCATGTTGGGGATTGATCTCGATGGCCCTGTCGTAATCCGAAATCGCCTGCCTGTAATCGCCGATTTTGCTGTAGGCGACACCCCGGTTGCACAGGATAACGGCACTGGGGCTTGCAACCTTAAGGCTGTGATCATACAACGCAATGCTATTGCGCCAATACCCAACCTGTATCCATGTAACAATTAAGAGGCATGGAAGAATTAGCGCCGGCAACGCAAAAAGCGGTTCTTTGCGGGGCGGGCGCGTAGGCTGCCATTTTTTCATCAGTTCCGGAATACCCCATGCAGCCATGACGAACAACCCGATCAGGGGAATATAAGTATAGCGGTCCGCCATAGCCTGATTGCCGACCTGCACAATTCCTATTACAGGCACAAGTGTACCGGCAAACCATAGCCATCCCACTGCCAGGTAGGGGAATCTCTTTGCCGTCCGAATAACCGCGAAGGTGACGGCGCCAAGGAACAAAACCGCCCCCAGGACCTGCCACAGAGGCCGCCACCCAGGATGAGGATAAAAAACAGCAAGATTACTTGGCCAGATGGTCTTTCCTATGTAGATGATATAGGAAACGCAAGCATTCGCGATACGAGCACCGAGTGGAAACGCCTCAATGGATATTACCGCTCCTGCCTTTTTCTGGACGAAGTATGTAACGATACACGAGAGTGCCGCAAGCGCAAGAAGTGGGATTTTTTCCAGGATCAGAGGGCACACCAGTGCCCACTGAAATTTATGAGCCGCTGGTCTTTCTTCTTTAAAAATTGCCTGCACATCCCGCCCCGGACTTGATCCAGGGGCAAGGGCAGTCACTGATCCGGGGGTCTGCTTTCTGTTCGATTTTCCTTTGCTTTTATTCGCAGATAGAGGCTCTTCCACCTCGGTACTAATTTCGGAGGCGGATTTTTTTGGCTCTAAGCGCTGCAGAGGCCAGAAGTCCAAAAGCAGCAAGGTAAAAGGAAGGGTTACCAGCATGGGTTTTGCCATAAGGCCTAAGGCAAAAAATATGAAAACAGCCAGATAACGGAGGACGGAAGACGGAGGACGGATATTGGAGAAGGATATTCCGCCTTCCGTCCTTCTTCCTCTGTCCTCTGACCTCTGTCTTCCGTCCTCCGTTCCATGCTCGACATAATGAATATAGGCGACTGTGGTGAGCATCCATAAAAAAGTCGAAAGAACATCCTTTCGCTCGGCCACCCAGGCGACGGATTCCACGTGGAGGGGGTGAAGGGCAAACAAAGCCGCCACGAAGGCGCTTCTCCAGGGCGCTTTGGTCATGCGGTGGAAAACAAAGAAGAGCAATAGAGTATTTGCAATGTGAAACAGGAGGTTGGTCAGGTGGTGCCATCGCGGCTTTAAACCAAAGAGTTGAATGTCGAGCATGTGAGACATCCATGTCAAAGGATGCCAGTTTGCAGCATAACCGGTGGTAAACGCCCACCGAATCGCCTGCGTTGTAATACCGTCCTGGATATGGATGTTCTCAGTTACGTATACGTCATCGTCATAATTAATGAAATCGCACTGACTGAGCTGCTGGAACGCCATGATGGCAGAGGCGGCGAGAAAAAGACAGATCACCGGAATCAGTTTATTTTTTAGCATGGAAGACATAGTGACCCAAGACCCCAGGCTTCTACCAGCTTATTCCCAGCGTCCTCAAAGAGTTCTTCGCATTTTCGTTGTTAAATCTTGCCGCTGTTTTCAAGTCCGCAATCCCATGCAGGCTATCGCCAAGTTCGACATAGGCGACTGCACGGTTATAATATGCATTTGCATAGTCGGGATTGATCTCGATGGCCCTGTTATAATCCAAGACGGCTTTCCTGTGATCGCCAAGCCCGCCATAGGCCAAACCCCGGTTATTAAATGCCTGCGCATGTTCGGGATTGATCTCGATGACCCTGTCATAATCCGAAATCGCCTGCCTGTAATTTCCAAGTATGCCATAGGAGCCGCCCCGGTTAATATAGGCGTCGGCATATTGGGGATTGATCTCTATGGCCTTATCGTAATCCGATATCGCCTGCCTGTAATCGCCAAGCCTGCCACAGGCCAAACCCCGGTTATAATAGGCCTCTGCATATTCGGGATTGATCTCGATGGCCCTGTCGTAATCCGAAATCGCCTGCCTGTGGTTGCCGAGTTCGCCGTAGGCAGCGCCCCGGTTATCATAGGCATCAGCATATTTGGGATTGATCTCGATGGCCCTGTTGTAATCCGAAATCGCCTGCCTCTGATCGCCAAGTTTGCCGTAGGCAACACCCCGGTTACTAAATGCCTGCGCATGTTCAGGATTGATCTCGATGGCCCTGTCATAATCCGAAATCGCCTTCCAGTAGTCGCCAAGTTTGGCATAGACAGCGCCCCGGCCAATATAGGCCTCAGCATATTGTGGATTGATCTCGATGGCCCTGTCGTGATCCGAAATCGCCTGCCTGTGATCGCCGATTTTGCTGTAAACAACATCCCGGTTATTATAGGCTTCAGCATATTTGGGATCGATTTCGATGGCCTTGTCGTAATCCGAAACCGCCTTCCAGTAGTCGCCAAGTTTAGCATAGACAGCGCCCCGACCAATATAGGCCTCAGCATATTGTGGCTTGATCTCGATGGCCCTGTCAAAATCCTCAATCGCCTGCCTGTGGTTGCCGAGTTTGTCGTAGGTACAACCCCGGCTATAGTACATAACATCATTGCGGGTGGTAACTTTCAGGGCATGATCATACAACGCAATGCTATTGCGCCAATACCCGACCTGTGTCCATGTAACAATTAAAAGGCATGCAAGGATTAAGGCCGACGAGGCAAAAAGCGCCTCCTTCCGGTAACGCCATTTTCTTAAGAGTTCCGGAATGCCCCATGCAGCCATGACAAACAACCCGATGAGAGGGATATAAGTATAGCGGTCGGCCAGGGCCTGAACGCCGACCTTCACAATACCTATGACAGGCACAAGCGTACCGGCAAACCACAGCCATCCCACTGCCAGGCAGGGGAATCTTTTTGCCGTCCGGATAACCGCGAAACTTACGGCCCCAAGGAACAAAACCGCGCCCAGGACCTGCCAGAGAGGCAGCAACCCCGGATGAGGATAAAAAACGGCAAGATCATACGGGCAGATGGTCTTTCTTATGTAGATGATATAGGAAACCAAGGCATTCGCGATACGAGCACCAAGTGGAAACGCCTCAATGGGTATTACCGCTCCTTCCTTTTTCTGGACGAAGAATGTCACGATACACGAGAGTGTTGCAAGCGCCAGAAGTGGGATTTTTTCCAGGATCAGAGGGCGAACCAATGCCCATTGATATTTATGAGCCGCTGGTTTTTCTTCTTTCAACATGCTCTGCAGAGTGCGAATCGGACCCCGCATCATGTCCAGGGCAGGCACCGATCCAGCGGTATGATTTCTGCTCGATTTTCCTTTTCCTTTATTCGTAGATACAGGTTTATTTACCTCCGTATGGATGTCCTGAGGGGATTTCCTGCGTTCGAAGCGCTGCAGAGGCCAGTAGTCCAAGAGCAGCAGGACAAAAGGAAGGGTTACCAGCATGGGTTTTGCCATAAGGCCTAAGGCAAAAAATATGAGAACAGCCAAGTAACGGAAAACGGAATGCGGAGGACGGATGCCGGAGAAGGAACCTTCATCCTCCGTCCTCCGTTCTCCGTCCCCCGACCTCTGTTCTCCGTCCTCCGTTCGATGCTCGACGTACTGGATATAGGCGGCCATGGTGAGCATCCAGAAAAAGGTCGAAAGAACATCCTTTCGCTCGGCCACCCAGGCGACGGATCCCACGTGGAGAGGGTGAAGGGCAAACAAAGCCGCCACGAAGGCGCTTCTCCAGGGCGCTTTGGTCATGCGGTGAAAAACGAAAAAGAGCAACAGCGTATTTGCAATGTGGAACAGGAGATTAGTCAGGTGATGCCATCGCGGCTTTAAACCAAAGAGTTGAACGTCGAGCATGTGGGACATCCATGTCAAAGGATGCCAGTTTGCGGCATAACCGGTGGTAAACGCCCACCGAATCGCATGTGTTGTAATACCGTGCTGGATATGGATGTTCTCAGTTACGTATTCATCATCGTCATAATTAATGAAATCGCACTGACTCAGCTGCTGGAACGCTATGATGGCACCGGCCGTCAGAAGAAGGTAAATCAGCAGAATTTGCTTTTTACTTAACATGGAACAGGTCCTGTCATATCACCTGGCGGTCTTCCGCTTGAAGATCATCAATTGACTCCCGCGCCTTGGGGTGAAGCGTTCGGCTTCGTCATCAATCAGCCACAGTGTGCGGTCGGGATAGATGTCGGCCACAACGACTGGCTGATAGTAATTGTTAATGTAACGGGCCATCCAGGCAAATACTTTTCCCCCGGATTCATAAGGTGGAAGCCAGGACGTGAAGGCCGTTGCGAATACGAGAAATGGCGGCTCGTTTTTCTCCACCTGTGCGATCATCTCTTCCTGCATGCGCAGTGCCAAGGGCTGGGGTTCCATCAGCCCGTACATATAGATGTGCTCCGTGGCAGGCCTGCGATGGGCATAGAAGCATATCTGCGGCTCAGATCCCATGACGGCAATACGATCTTCGGGCTTGGTGTTCTTCCTTATATACTCTGCAACCTTTAAAGATTCGGGAAATGGATTGGCGCCGTAAACCAAACGGCTGAACTGGTCCGGAGTCAATCTCGCAAGAACGCGCCCCATGGAAAAAACGCCGTTCAGCGAAAACGCCACGACCGCGACCAGTATCCCAAACTGGACGGCTTTAGACTTCGCCGTATATTTGGCGGCAGCCTTCTCGATCGCCCACAGCGCAACGCCGGCGTATAGCGCCGCTGCCGGGAGAAGCTGCACGAAATAGTGCTGGCGAAAGAAAAGACCTGGACACACTGCGAGAAACGAGAATAGGAAAAACACCAGCAGAAAAGGCGCGGCCTTTCGTCCGGACTCCGTAAACCAAATGGCGATCATGCCCGCAAAGGCGATCGACCATATCACCGGGTTGCTTTGGATGATGGGGACCATTCCTGACTGAAAGAGTTCGATCCCCGTTTTCAGGTCCACCTCGGATGCGTAGGCGCGCGCATAGTCAACCGTCCAGAACCAGAACTTGTCAAACACGCCCTGGTGAGCCATCAGGACCAAAACCACCGCGCAGGGCAGAACGGTTCCACCGGCCATGGACCCGGATTCGAGCAGCAACCGTCTCCACGAAATGGGACGGCGGCGTAAAGCTCCGTACAAGACCCAGAGGAAACCAAACAGCGCGAAGAAGGCCCCGGACTGCTTCATGAGTATCGCCACCCCAAGGCAAAGACCCGAACCCCACAAAAGCGGCATCCTTCGTTTCGACCTTGAGCTTTCCTGGAGCAGCCAAATCCCGGCAAGGGCGAACAGCACCACAAATTGAGTTGCATGCCCAGCAAGGCCAAGTACGGAAATGTCAGCGGACATGATGATGAAGGCTGCCCCGGCCAGGGCCGCACCGGCGGCTCCCAGCAAAGGCCTTGCAATCAGATAAAGAATAACGGTCGACAACAGATTGACCGCCAGAAGACCCATGTGGACGCCGGTGACCGTTTGCCCAAATACGGCCAAAATGGCTGAATAAGCGTAATATATGCCGGGAAACTTCATACTTGCCGCCTCAAGGTAAGGCGGCGCCCCGTCCAGGATAAGCTGCCCCATTAGGGCGTATTCGCCTTCATCACGCTCCAGGGGCACCGGCGCCGCCTGAAGCCGAACGATCATGACCGCAACGACGGCTGCCGCCAGGGCAATCAGAGTCAGAGGTGGCAACCAGTCTCTTGAGACACAACGTTTTTCCAGTGCGGGACCTCCTAGTGAGAACGGTCACCCGGTGGCCGCTGGGAGTCACTCAAGGACGGCGCAAGCCTGCTTTCGTATTTCCTCTGCACCAGTTTTGCGATTAGCCCCAAAGCTACCAGGAATCCAAGGGAAAGGGCCATCTTGACGAAAAACAGCCGGCCCAGGTCTCCCGAAATCCAAACCTCCCTTATCTCACCGATGAAAAAAGTGGTCACGAAAATGGTTGGGACCTCACCCAGGGCAGTAGCGAAAAAATAGTCCCTAAAGCGGACCTTCGTTAGCCCAGCGCCGTAGTTCACGGCCCAAAACGGCACAAACATCAGCCGGAGGAAAAGCACGGCCCGGAAGCCATTGCGTTCGATCATGCCGTCGTAGTTCCTCAGCCTGTCTCCGATAAGGGAATAGACAAACTCCCTTCCCAGCCTGCGGGCAGTAAGATAGGAGAGCACCGCCCCTGCAAGGGCGCCAGGGCACACGCAGGCAAAGCCCAGGTAAGGTCCGAACATTGCCGTGGCGATCCCGACAAAAACCGTCACCGGGACAAAAAAACACGTGCCAACCGCGCAGAAGATCACAAGAAGGGCTGGACCCATTAGACCGGCTTGACCGATGATCCTTTGGAAATGATCGGGTCCGAGGTGTGCGCTTATGGGTAAAATCTTCACGAGACCAATCGCAATCCCTGCCAAAGCCAACAGAATGAGCGCTTTCACAAGTGTGCTGCGACGGCCGGTCTTCATTATTTTGCCGGGTTCTGCCATTAAATCACAATTCCCCTAACACTGCAACCACCGCGCCGGGGTGGAGCATATGACTCTTTTTTTGCCTATCCGCGATCGTAGTGAAAAAGCCTCGAGTCAATGAGTTTCATTTTCGCCAGGCGATACTCACATGCCGTTTTGAGGCAACCGGCTCCATATATAACACTTCGCCTGAAGTTTATTGAGGATGCCTCGTGGAAATATCTGGTCGGGCAGCTTACTTCGGCAACCGTGTACCCAAGCCAGAGAATCTGTGCGATCATCTGATTGTCGAAAACAAAATCGTCCGAGTTCGCATGGAAGGGAACTTTTTCGAGTAACTCGCGTGAAAAGCCCCTGTAGCCCGTATGATACTCTGAAAGCTTTGCGCCCATAAGAAGGTTTTCGGCAAAGGTGAGTGCCCTGTTGGATACATACCTCCACAAGGGCATACCCCCTTTGAGGGCATAGCCCCCTAGAATCCTCGATCCGAGTACGCAATGGTAGAGGCCGTTTCCGATCATTGAAACGAAAGCGGGAATGAGTTTTGGGGTGTACTGGTAGTCGGGATGTACCATGATGACGATGTCTCCTCCCTCATCCAGCGCGTGCCTGTAACAGGTCTTCTGATTGCCGCCATAGCCAATGTTGCTCTCATGGGCATACACTATGGTCTTCTTAAGGCCTCTTGCGATCTCGACCGATCTGTCCTGACTGAGATCATCTACGATTATGATCAAATCGACGCAGTCCTGGGCCAACACCTCCGAATGGGTCTGCCGTAAGGTCTTTTCGGCGTTGTAGGCCGGCATTACCACGACGACTTTTTTGTCTCTGAACATAATCTATACCGTATTTCCACCCGGTTGCACCGGCAGCCCGGAAACGGGCAATGGATTCCCTCGCTCTTCGGATGCCCCGGCAGCGTGCCGTACACTCTCACTCAGATTGGCTTCTGTTTCAGTCACGTCCTTTTGCATATCTTGAAAATGCTGTCAAGTGGCTGGTTTTCCACCGCGACGTTCGTTCACAAACTATCAGGGGTGGCCATTCATCCAACAGGAGGATAGTCAGTATTCTAGCCGGTGTTACTAACGAAAAACAAGGCCTCCCCGGTTGGCCCAGGACCGTGTCAAAATCGTGAGAGCGCTATCTTGGCAATGCTAGACGAGTTTAGGTCTTAATGTGCGATTCACGGACATTATTTCAAATTTGAGAATCGCACATAGGATCTTCAGGTACTACTAGAAGTGGAGTGTTTACAGTATTCCTGGTTGCAGAAAACAGAATTGGGGATGATGGGGTTACGAAAACAGACCAGCCTTATTTTTACGGCGCGTTGCCCGGCTGGGTAGATCCCGGTTGGGTAGATCCCGGCTGAGTATATTTATGACTTTTTCCGTTATTATTATTATTATTAAGATTCATATGTTGCAGCATAATCCACGCCTGCCGTTCCTTTTCCTTTTCCTCCCTTGCCCGTTCTGCCATTGTCCGTTCCATTCCGGGGTCGGTGCCATATGAAATGTGGTCTTCCGTATCGATACGATCCGCCAGGAGCATGCGGGAAGGCGGACTGATCCGATTTTGCAGACTTTCGGTTTTCGATGGTGTTGCGGACTCCTCCGAACTGCAAGCTATGGGCGCAAGCCATCCCACGAGCAACAGGACCGAAACGAGGATAAGAAAGAAAAATGCGGTCTCTTTCATTTTAGCCTCCGTCACGTGTGAAACACCTGCCCAAGGGGTACTATAAATAGTCGCCCCGGCTCCATTTAACCGATTCCATATATGCGCTGACCTTCATTTCTTCGGCCATGTCGTTTAGCTGATGATCTGCGGGAAGGCCGCTCATTTTATCGCTCATATCGGCAATTCCCGCGTTGAGCTGTTCGACTAAGACATTGATTTCCTTAGGAGTTTTGTTTGTCTGCAGCGCATTTTGCAAAGAGTCGAATTGTGTGAGGACCCCATTGACGGCAGAGATCGCCTGGGACACCTGGGGTGACTGAGCTAAATTGCCGCTCAGCGATTGGGGCCCGATACCGGGCACGCTCATTGGCGCGCAAACGGCGGTGCCCGGAGCAGTCTGTTCCCCAGGTCCCGCTATCTCATTTTGAAGGAGCAGGGCGAAGGCATCATCACTGTTGCCGCTCTGGGGACCTTTTGACTGCTTGCTCTCCTGTACGGCTTGCTGGCTCTGGATTTCATCTATTTTCATAGGGCTTCTGTCAACCTCCCTTCAGCAAGTACATTAGAATTTCAGTCGAAATAATCATAAGCAAATACTTTGCCAAAAGAGGCAAACTTCGAGATTAGAAGACGCAAATACGAAGGCCGAGGTTTGATCATTGCAAGCCGGGCGTCTGCGCATCGGCCGCCGCAACCTGCCTGTCAGCCGCCTCAGCCTTTCAAGCTCCGGCGGGCGTAACGAAAGGGAAATCAGGGAAAGATTTTCCGGCTGGTGGAATTTTATGCCGGTTTATTTTGCAGGGGCATGCGTATTAGCGCTGAAGTTCCCTGGGCGGTTCTTTCAAGGCTGACGCTAAATCCGTAAGGCAGAAGGAGCTGCCTTGCCGCATAGAGTCCAAATCCAAGATGCTGGTCTGCAGACATCGTTTTAGTGTCACTATTTTGCCATCTCGATTCGAACAGGTCGAAAAGGATGTCCGGATGCAGCTCTTCGGGCGGCCCCAAACCTGAATCGGTTATTCTGACCACTACCGCCCCTTCCTGCATGCAGGACTCAGCTATCAAGTCCTTCTTCGGCGAATCCTTGAGGGCTGTTATGGCGTTCTGGAAGAGGTGGAAGATGGCTGGAACGAGGTCTCTGCCGAGTGCCTTTATGTGTGGGAGGTTTTTTGCCAGGCGCAGTTCGTATTTAACCTGGTGTTTGAAGAAAAGATCGGACCGGAACACTTTCGACATCCTTGCCAGAATAGCATTAATGTCGAGTTCCGTCCCGCACAGTTCGATTTCATAAAGTTGCATGAATTCGCGCAAGTCTGTCGCCAGATTGGATATTTGTTCGCGCATCTGAGTCAGCCGCTTTTGCTGTTTGCCAAGAAGCTCGGACCATTGCTGGTTCTCCCCGCAAGCGCTCCCGAACAGACGATCCTGAAGCTCCATACCCGATACTAACATCTCTGTCAGCAAGGTAAGGTTCTGAAGAGGTCCATTGGCGTTATGCACAAACCCCTGGACGAACTTGCCCGAGTAATTGGACCGGTCCATTTCATGCAAAGCCCTGATGCATCGTTCGATAAGGACTTGTTCGCTTGTTGCGGGTTTTGCACCGGCCATGCTTTTCGTTCTTTTTCGATTATGAGATAATGCGAATTATTCGGGTCTGTCCCCCGTTGGGCGAGATCTTTTATACCGATTTGCGTTCAAGTCAGATGCTCCGGGAGGGCATAAAGCCCTCCCCTACGAAACGTAACGCGTCAATGACGTAGGCGCGGGGCTTATCCCCGCCCAATCTTGAACGCAAATTGGTATTACACAACTTCGACAAATGCGTCCAGGGCCGACGGATCAAACTGATTGCCGCGGTTTTTCAGCAATTCGGCACGGGCACGGTCGCGCGACATGGCATCGCGATAGGCCCGTTTTGACGTCATTGCGTCATAAGCGTCGGCGATACTCAATATTCTTGCAAGCGGGGGGATCTCTTCACCGCATAGGCCGTCAGGGTAGCCGGCCCCGTCCCACCTCTCGTGATGATGTCTAATTATCGACCTTTCCTCAGAGCTCAGACCCAACTCGGATACTATCATATCCCCAATCGAAGGGTGTTGTTTTACAATTTCGTACTCGTCAATGGTCAGGGGCCCCGGTTTATTCAAGATACTGTCGCAAATCCCTATCTTGCCGATATCATGAAGATAGCCCACGGTCTGCACGGTCTCGAGTTGAGCCCCCGAGCAGCCAAGCATTCTGGCTGCCTCGGTTGCGAAACGGGTCACTCTTTCAGAATGTTTCCCGCTATAGAGATCTTTGGCTTCCAGCGCATTTACGAGCGATTTCAATATCCCATAAAAGTTGCTGAACAGGTTTTCGTAGAGCGCCATATTCTCGACGGCCAAAGATGCCTTTGTAATCAGGAAATCAAGAAGCCGCGTTTCTTCTTTGGGCAACGTGTTGCCGTTATTGTGGAAAGCCATAAGGAGACCGAATGGTTCCTTGCGGATGCGCATCGGCCAGCAGGAAAGAATCCTGTCTGTCTGGGGCGCGTTTTCAAAAAACCGCTGGATTTCGTTGGGACCGATTATGGTATGATTTCCGCCATTTCCAAGTAATTCCCGCCTCCGCTCCTTTGAGAGATCTATTTTTTGAGGCCAGCAATCATTGGGGTCCCATCCGCAGTTGGCGATACTCACAATGCTGCTTCTGTCCTGGGGCACCAGGAAAAAGCTTACCTTTTCGACCGATTTGAGTGATGAGGCCAGGTGGAGGATTCGTGGATAAAGATCGTCGCTTGAGTGGATTTCGTCTATTTCTTTCGAGATATGGAACAGCCTGGTCTGCTCGTCAACTCTGCGCTCGAGTTCGCGGTTTACCTCCTCGAGTTCCTTGCGCGCCTCGATTTCGAGCTGAAGGCTGAGATTTTGAACCAGCAGTTGCCTTTCTTTTTTTATCGACTGCAGTGTGAAAGCTACATCATGGAGTGTGAACGGTTTGGTGAGGAAATCCGAAGCCCCTTTGCGCATGGCCTCGATCGTGTGGTCCATGGTTGGAAAGCCGCTCATCATGACTACCGGAAGGCCGTGATCGCGCTCCTTTATTGCGCTCAAAAGATCAAGCCCGTCCATGTCGGGCAGGCCCAAGTCCACAAACACACAGTCGAATGCTTCCTGGCCGATCACATCGAAGGCTTCCCGTCCGGTCGGGCAAACCCTCACTCGCTCGTGCTCCAAACGCAACAGGCGTTCCTCTAGAAGCTCACCGAGCACTATATCGTCTTCCACGATCAAAATCTTCATAACGGGCCAAACTCTATCTGTTAATAATGAGCTGCTTTAGTTTGTCGAGTTCCGAATCTGAAATTATGCCGTCACGCTTGAGACCCTTGAGCGCTTCGAGGGCGACAAGGGTCCGATTCGCATTTCCAAGCGGTTCTTCCAGAAAAGCATCGGGCCGAAATCCCGGTAGACTGTCCAGCAGAGGTCCTTTTATCTGATTGCCCGAGCTGTCGTAAACCTTGGCTTTCGAATGATGTTTGCCTTCAAGAGAACAGATCTTACTGTGCAGAATTTCTATTTCCAGAAGCAGTTCAGCCCTCTCCTTATAGGTTTTCACCCTGTCCACAGCGTTTCTGATCGTTGTGGACACGTGCTCCACCATGAAAGGCTTCTGTATATAGTCGTAAGCTCCAAGCCGCAGGGCCTGGATAGCCGACTCCAGACTTCCAAATCCGGTTATCAGAATGCTCAGAATGTGGGGATAGAGTGCTCTAACCTGTCTGAGTAAGGTCAAGCCATCCATCCGGGGCATGTTCAGGTCCGAGATGAGGATATCGAAATTGCCGGCCGACAACTGTTCGAGAGCGGACACGCCATCGGAAGCCAGCCCAACTTCCCCTCCGGCTTCCTCTACCGTTTCGGCCAATATCTCGAGGAAAATCTCATCGTCATCGGCCAAAAGAACCCGTACAGCTGTCTCGGATTTTGACTTCATACTCTTATCTTACCATAAGGTTCTAGATCTTGCCATCAAATAGAACGCCCCTGTGCTTTTCGACTTTGTCTCGGGAAAGTGAAGCATTTTCCGGCTGCATCCTGCGGATCACCTTGCCGGTGTTGCCGTCCACAAACTCCACGACGGTCCTGCCGTCAGCGTCTGCTATGAAGTTGAGCTCGATGCCCATGTTCTCCTTTAGGAAAACTTGTATCTGCTCGACCACTTCAGCGGAAAATTCCGGGGGCGGGGCGGAAAAGCCGGCGCCACTGTTTGCCTCAAACTCCCCAACTTCTGCGGCGGCACCGCCTTCGGTCCTGATGACGGGCGATACCGACAGACCCTCTTTGGTGCGGACCTCCTGGGCAGCCCATGACACACTCAGCACCGGCTGAACTTCTCCCGTAGTTGAGCTCATCACTCTCTCCACTGAACCCGACCGTTTATTGTTTCACTATATGCCATGCTGCTTTCTACTTCGTTTTCTCGATCGGACAAGCCAGGTATTCGGCTAAACGTTGAGCTAAATAATCGGCCATCATGAAGCACCTCTGTGCAGGTTCGCCCGAGACGGTATTCCAACAAAGATCTATATCGGCGCCCGGTTGGGAAAGCGCGTCCTGTTTGAGGTCCCAGAGGACTTGACCCGTTCGTGCATCCAGTATCCGCGTGCGTACTGAAAGCTCTGTAGTCATAGCTCCGGTTCCCTCCTGCATTTTGAGGACCGACGTGCGCATTACAAGTGTGCACCCCTCGTTTCTGGCGTACCATATTGCCTCCGAATCCGACTTGACCTCAGAGGGCACGGCCCGGACCTCCCGAAAAGGGCGTCTTTGGTCAAGCCTGCTCTGAAAAGAGGTCGTCACCCACTCTGCGGCTGAGGCCATCTCAGGGGGCGAGGCGCAGGGGAACAGGCAAACACTGTCCATCGTGTGCTGCTCGATTGATGCACGGACAAAAACTGTCATACTCGCATCAACCGGCCGGTTCGTGGTGCCCCTCATCTGGGACGCGACGCAACCTCCCATGCCGCAAACCGCCAGCATAAGGGCAATTGCCCCCAGCAGCCGTACGGGCGTGGAAATCGCAAAAGGTCGAGGTCCGGAAACATACTTAAACCTGAAGTTCTCAAAATCCATGCAAAAATGATCTCCCGTTTTTGGAGTGGAACGTTATGGGCATTGTCCGACCTGACGTTTGAATTTGCCGGATTTTTGCAAAAAGCCGCCCTTTGCAGATTGGCCGCCAATAGATAAATCGGATATAACCCAAAAACTCATTAATGGAAAATGGTATTAAAGCCAAGCCGCCTCGATGGTGAGCTGTGAAGTTTGACAGGCGGGGGGATGCTGTATCAGGTTGACTAAACCAATTCATAGTAATAGTGTCGCGATGATTCGTGACGGATGCTTTCCCCCACTGGTAGTACTTTGTCAACAAAGTTATGACATGTTGCAAGGAATCGTCACCCCGGCCCCCGGACTAGACACTTCCGGGGCAGGGTTCGCCGGGGTCAGTGCTTTTAACCAAATGAAAAGACTCTGGATTCCGGCCTTCGCCGGAATGACGGATTATAGGTCCTTACCTATAGGAACTTAGTTGACGCTGCAGTAGTGGGAATCCCCATAGATAGCGCCCATCCGGAAACTCCGGGGCAAATTCCACGCCCCGCGAGGTTTCTGTTCGAAAAGGAGGCATTTTTCGTACTGGCAAGCAAATCGAGAGCTTGCGCGGAGGCGTACTTGGGTACCGCCTCGCGGAGCGTCGAATATGGATATTGACACCGCCCGCCTCGCGGAGCGTCGAGATATCGGCCGGCGGTCCCGGTTCCCAAGCCCCAACCGCCGCTTTGAGCTTTGCGCCGCCATAAGTGGCTCTATAAGAAAGTTGAAGGTATGATGTACAGAAAATTAAAAGAGGTTTTCTCTCCTCAATCCGTAGCGGTCATCGGGGCATCGAACAGCTTCGATAAACTCGGTTACCATGTGATGAAAAGCCTTGTTCAGGGCAATTACAAAGGGCAAATATTCCCGGTGAATCCAAAAGGTGAGACGGTCTGGGGCATGAGGTCTTATACGTCTTTGAAGGAAACGCCCGACGGCGTCGATCTTGCCGTGATCGCCGTACCTGCGTCACATGTTTCGGAAATACTTCACCAATGCGGACAAAAGAGGGTGAAGGGGGTAGTTTTGATTACCGCCGGATTTCGAGAAATTGAGGACGTTAAGGGAGAAGTACTTGAAAAGGAGATAGGAAGGATCGCCGAGCAGTATGAGCTGCCCATTATCGGTCCGAATACCTTCGGCTTTATCAACGTGACTTTCGGAGTGAACGCATCTTTTACGCCGGAATTTTCTCTAATGAAAAAAGGAGGAGTTGCGCTCATAAGCCAGAGCGGCGGCATATGTCACCTGTGCGGCTTTATGGCCATTAAACAAAGGATGGGTGTGTCTAAACTGATGAGTCTTGGAAACCGGCTCAACGTCGGTTTTCCGGAGGTCCTTAGACATCTGGTTGAAGAAGATGAGGCAACCAGGGTCGTAGCCCTGTATATAGAGGGTTTGGATGAACCACGAGGGCTCCTTGATGCAGCGGCATCCTTAAGGGGAAAAAAGCCCATCATCGCATATAAGGGCGGAAAGAGTGAAAAGGGTGACAGTGCAAGCCGATTTCATACGGGCTCTTTAGCGGGCGACTACAAGATATGGAAAGGCGCTCTTAGCCAGGCAGGCATCCTCGAGGTCACCTCATCGGAAGAGCTGGTTGATACGGCAAAAGTATTCGATGCATGCCCACCCATTAAAGGGTCCAATATTGCTGTGCTTTCCGGCCAGGCAGGTCCGGGATTGATCGCTGCAGATGCCGTCGAGCAGGCGGGGCTCAAACTTGCCCGCTTCGCACCGGGCACCCAGGACAGGATCAATCGCATCCTTCCCCCGATCGCCATTCGCACCAATCCGGTGGATATGGGCCCTACCTGGTATAATTCGAAGAATATTATCGAGATCCTGGAAGCGGTGCTTGAAGATGAAGGTACGCACGGAATCATTTTTCTTGCCGTGTTCGCATCGGCAAATGTGAATCTAGCCAAAGAGATGGAACAATATATGAAAGGCGCAGGTCCTTTCGAAAAACCTGTTGTCGCCTGCTTTAACGCTCCACCGGGAATTTGGGATAATGAGATAATAGGGATGGACGCAGGAAAGGGATTTGCGATTGTTCCCACCCCTGAAAGAGCTGCGAAAGCCATGGGTAATCTTTGGAGAGCGAACTTGCTTGGGAGGTTCAAGATATGAATATGGAAAGACTGCTGCTCGGAGTCGAAGCTCTTGCATTTCTCGAAAAAGACGGCTTGCCGGTGCTTAAGAGTTCCCTGGCGCGCGATGAAAATGAAGCAGTGAGTGTGGCTTCAAAGATGGGTTTTCCGGTGGCGCTAAAGATTTCCTCCCCCGATGTGGTTCATAAAACCGAAACCGGAGGGGTAATGGTCTCCCTGAAGGATGAGGGGGAAGTGAGGCGGGCCTTCAAAGAAATAGTGGACATGTTTAAAGCCGATTCCCCTGCAAAAAGGCTTGACGGGGTTATGGTGCAGGAACTGGGCAAAGGTTTCGAGCTGATCGTCGGAACGCGAAAAGATCCGCAATTTGGTCCCGTGCTCATGTTCGGGTTGGGAGGCATTTTTGCCGAGGCAATGAAAGATGTCGCCTTCAGGCTGGTCCCTATCGATTCACGGGATGCCAAAGAAATGATCGAGGAACTGAAGGGCTATGCAGCGCTCAAAAATCCGAGGAAAGGAACGATCGATCTTCCAGCCATTGAGAAATTTCTCATGCAGGTTTCAAAATTCCTGGAAAAACATAGTGAAATCCAGGAGATGGACCTCAATCCCGTATTTGTGGCGTCAAGAGATATAGAGGTATGTGATGCAAGAATAAGTTTCCTTCCGTAAAGGGTCCTTTTCCGCCCTAGCGGCGTCAATCTTCGGGCTTCCTTGTGCGGCGTACAGATGTACGCCTCCGCGCAAGCCCTTGATTTCCTGGCCAGAGCGAAAAATGGTTCCTTTCCGGAGCGGAAACTGCAAGTCTCTTATAAATTGAAACTGTCGTCACACTCCGTCATTCCGGCAGTGCTTTTGGGCCGGAATCCAGCGAGTTTGGATGCCAAAAACAGTGTTGTGAACCCTGAAGAATGGAGGGACATGGTAATTTCTGCAACAGATACAAATAGTTGTCTTGGCCGACCCCATTTGAACCAGTGCTGAGCGACAAAATCGGCAAAACTCTATCAAGTTTTCCCTTCGATTTGCCGATTAGTAATAGTGGCGAGCGGAGAAATCGTGATGTTAATCTCATCTGTCGGTCCAAGCGATTCAAGCAGTTATTACAGCGGCATTTCGAACAGTGGTTCGAGCACGAGTACGCTATCGGGCAGCGCACCTCCGACTCAGGACAGCGTTAACCTGCAGTTAGATTCCTCGTTGCTTCAATCCTTATCTCAGCCCGACACATCAGTTAACGGTATAGAGGGCTATCCGACAAACATCCAGCAGACAGTGCAAGACCAGGATATCCTTGCAACGAACACCAACCTTGCTCAACTGGTGTCGCAGCTGGATACAGCTCCGCTTGTCCTGCCGACAAACATCCAACAGACAGTGCAAGACCAGGTGATCATGGCGACCGACACTAACCTTGGTCAAATGGTATCTCAACAGGTCCCCTCTTCGCTTCTCGAATCACAGATGGAGGCGCTGCAAACCATGCCTGCTGAGAACGAATCCACGCAATCCGATCAGTCGCTCATCTCACTTGCAACTTCAATGCAAACCCTGCAGAATATTACAAACACCGGCATATTGGCGAGCAATCCATCCTTAACCCAGTCTCTGATGCAAAACTATACCGTTCTGGCGAACCCCGCCTCCTTGGGAGCCCTGGTGAACACCAGCGCCTAGCTCATCGAAATTGACGTTCTCTATTCAATCTTCCGGTTCAAGCGACAGGCGCCGATGGTTTCAAATTGGCGTTGATCCATATTTCCGAGAAATTGAACGTCTTTGATGCCCGTATTGTTCATACCCAACACGGCATAATAATAGTCGCGGCCAGAGATGGCATAGAGGATCAGGTGAGGGAGATCGTGAAGGAGTCGATGGAAGAAGCATTTCAGGGGATTATCCCAGAGGTCCCGTTTGTGGCGGAAATCAGAGTAGCTGATTCGTGGGCATGAGGTATCCGAAGCTTTGAGCAGAGTTATCCTCTCAAATTGCCCAAATTGGTCTGATCAGCATTTTTTCTTACGGATTTTGATTGGAATATCGTATGGATTACGGACATTTCGCATTCCAAGAGTTTTTTCGGGCAAAGATCCGACCCGAAAATGCGGTTGGGATGGTTGGCACTGAAGTTGGTGCATTATTCCGGGTAACTTTTTGACAGCTTGGAGGTGTTTGTGTTATTTTTCACACAAGATAGTTTCCTCATCTAACCGGGGGTTACGTGATGCTGGAAAAGAAAGTTATGAATGCAATGCGTCGGGGAGCATTCACTTGTACTGAAGACACAACTCTCAGGGATGTTGCCCAGATTATGACCATAAACAACATCAGGTACTGTGTAGTGGTGAACGACGAGCATGAGATTCTGGGCGTCATCTCGGCTCGCAGCATCCTTATAGGGTTTGGCAAAGACCTCGAACAGACCACGGCTAGGGATATTTTGATGCCATATACTGTCACCATCGGCCCCAATACACCGTTGAAGGACGCGGTGGATATTATGATCAGGAAGAAAATCGAACATCTTATTGTTATTCCGGACCGACCTGGGGCAAAGGCAATACTGGGGATGTTACACGCCGAAGACATCGTGAACAGAATGGTCACCGGGTGGGAGAAGGCAAAATGAGAAAGTTCTGCGATCTGGCGGTGAGAGTATGTGACATTATGCATAAAGGAGTCGTAAGCTGCGACCCCTCCGATAGTCTCAAAAAAGTCGCTTCAATGATGCAGGAGAACCAATTCCGCTCGGTTGTCGTTGCCGATCCAAGCGGCGACACCTGGGGCCTTATTTCCGTTATGGAACTCATGAAATACCTGGAAGAAGACCTGGAAAAAGTGGCCGCCGAAGATGTTATGCAGCCTTACAAAATTGAGGTTGATCCTCAATGGCCGGTCGAAAGAGCTATAGAAATCATGAAGAGGCGAAAAATCGAGCACCTGATCATTATTGATCCGCATGTCGGACCCAAGCGCGCAATAGGGATTCTGACCAGCTTCGATATAATCCGTTATATGTCTGAAATTGAAACTGGTAAATTCGAACACATTTTGAGATTTCCCGAAATCAATCGCGATAAAGTTTGACTTCTATCTGTATTCCCTCTCAGCTTAGGCGAATTACCTTCTTTCTTTAAGATCTCATGACATGGATTTAGTGTTGGAGCCTGCAGAGTGTCTTAGAGGGTGAGGTAAGGATAAAGCGCATTAAGATCCTTCTTTAAAGCACGCCCAGGGTACAAGTTCGTTATCGCTGATTATTCCCAGCAGGAAGCCCGAATCATTGCCGGTCTATCAAAGGATGAAAGGGCAATCGAAATATTTAAGGCCGGAAAGGATATTTACCTGGAAGTTGCTCGCGCATTGACTGGCGGCAATGATGAGGAAAGCAGAGAACATCGCAATTTGGCAAAAGAAATCGTCCTCGGTCTAAACAATGGCATGACCCAATATGGTATTCACCACCAGTTGACCAAAATGGGCTTTCCTGTTGACCTGAGTTCGGTCGGAGTATTTGTTGACAAGTATTTTGAAGAATTCGCAGGCATATTCAAGTGGAGACAGGCAATCGTTGGAAGGGCAAAAGCAGAGAAGCAGTTACGAACAAGAATTGGCAGGGTAATCCATGTCGCTGACGATGTGACGGACAACTCATTGTTTAACTGGCCCGTTCAAGCAAATGGAGCTGATGGTTTCAAACTTGCCCTGTACCTCATTTCTCGTGGGCTGGAGGGGGTAGATGCCCGTATTGTTCATACCCAACACGGCATAATAATAGTCGCGGCCAGAGATGGCATAGAGGATCAGGTGGAGGCGATTGTGAAGGAGTCAATGGAAGAAGCATTTCAGGGGATTACCCCAGAGGTCCCGTTTGTAGCGGAGATCAGAGTGGCCGAAGCTTGGGGATAAGATCCAGGGATGTGATGTGATCATCTCAATCCAATCTGCCTCGGTTTTCTCCCGCGTTTTCCGATCTCGTCCGAAATGCTGCCCGACTACGGGCGCGTCGGGGAATTAACACATTGAGATCATAAGGCGTTATGCGTCGGTATGTTCTGTGGACTCAATGGATTGGCTAGGTTGACATGTTTTTGCTGACCTTTTGTAGCTAAATACTATTATGTGTCAACAGTGCCCTTTGGCCATCGAGAAGTCTTCACCCCTCGGGCATATGCTGAGAGCCAGGGAAGTAGCGGGATAGGCCCTTTTAAATAGACCCTCCTCTTTGTGTGTGATAAGAGACGTTGTTATTACACTAATCCGGGGAGATTATGGCGGTGAAAGTTATTCTAGCCCAGCCAAGGGGTTTTTGCGCGGGCGTTGAACGGGCGATCGAGATTGTTGAGCAAGCACTCGAAAAATTGAGCCCGTCCATTTACGTCCGCCATGAAATCGTACACAATCCGCATGTCGTCAAGCGTCTGGCCGATAAGGGCGTAATTTTTGTCGAAGAACTCGACGAAGTCCCAAAAGGTGCCGTGATTATCTTCAGCGCTCACGGTGTGGCCGAGGGAATCGAGTGCCATGCCAAAGAACGCGGTTTGAAGATTGTTGACGCCACCTGCCCGCTCGTGTCCAAGGTGCATAGCGAAGGCCAGCATTACGCGAGGGCTGGGCGGGAAATCATCCTAATCGGTCACCAAGGCCACCCTGAAATCGAAGGCACGCTGGGCCGCATCCCCGGGGTTGTGCACCTCATCTCCACCGCTGAGGATGTGCTGAAGCTACAGATTACAAATCCCAACATGCTCGCCTATATTACGCAGACAACGCTAAGTGTGGATGATACCAAAGGCGTTATCGATGCGCTTAAGACTCGGTTCCCTGTAATTGTCGGACCTGCCACGAAAGATATTTGCTACGCCACACAAAACCGGCAGGGTGCCGTGCGCGAGCTGGCTAAGCATGTTGATGTGGTGCTGGTGATTGGTGCGCACAACAGTTCGAACTCCAACCGCCTGCGGGAACGGGCGGAAGAAGTGGGCGTCCCCGCCTATCTAATTGAAGACGCCTCCCGTCTCAATCTTAAGTGGATCAAAGGCATACAGGTGATTGGTGTCACGGCAGGCGCCTCGGCACCGGAAGATTTAGTGCAGGAACTGATCGAACACCTGAAGAAGATCGCTACGACGGAAGTCTCGGTTTCGGTAATGCCGGGTGTGCAGGAAAATATTCATTTCAGCCTGCCCAGTTCGCTGCTAAAGGCCCGTTAATAGCAATCGCGCTAAATGAAGGAAGCATCATTTTAGTGGGTGGAAGATGTCTGGTCCGGTGAGTCTGCAAGAAAAGACAAAAAACTGAGAATTTACCTTGGCGCTGATCTGGATTGCTGAAAAGATGGGAGAACCTGATGCTCGGGTCGCTCACGCATGAAGTGAGCATAGTTGAGGCATCTAATATGGACATAATGATAGAATCAGTGAACCCAGTTCAGGCATTGGTTCCGCCTGTCAAGATAGCACGTCCTTTAAGACTTCAATCTCCTCCAAAGCCTTACCAGCACCGAGCACTACAGCAGACAAGAGGTCCTCAGTCAGCAGTATCGGCAATCCCGTCTTAAGTCTCAGGAAGTGATCGAGATTTTTGATAAGCGCTCCTCCACCGGTCAGAACGATCCCTCGGTCCACGATCTCGCCCGCCAATTCGGGAGGCGTCTGCTCGAGGGCAACTTTTATGGTTGCCAGGATGGCGTCGATTTGTTCTTGGATCGCTTCCCGGATTTCATCCGAATTGACCTCAAGGGTGTGGGGGAGCCCCGTTACCAGATCGCGGCCCTTTATCATCATAGTTTCAGTTTCACCAAGAGGATAAGCATTTCCGAGAGTGATCTTTATAAGTTCAGCCATTGTTTCACCAATCAGCAGATTGTACTTGCGTTTAACGTGCTGGAGAATGTCCTGGTCCATTTTGTCGCCGCCAACGCGCACAGACCGGCTGTACACAATCCCTGCAAGGGAGATGATAGCGACTTCGGTTGTCCCTCCGCCTATGTCCACAACCATGTTGCAAACCGGCTCGGTTATGGGGAGCCCAGCCCCGATTGCGGCCGCCATAGGCTCCTCTATCAGGTATACCTCATGGGCGCCAGCGGATTGAGCGGACTCCCTAACGGCCCTTTTTTCAACCTGTGTGACGCCGGAAGGAATACAGATTATTACTCTTGGCCTTACAAAGGCGCGCCTGTTGTGCACTTTGCGTATGAAGTATCTCAGCATTGCCTCGGCCACTTCAAAATCCGCAATCACGCCATCTTTCATGGGCCTGATCGCAGTGATATTGCCGGGAGTCTTGCCGAGCATAATCTTTGCCTCTTTGCCCACGGCCACGACCTTGTTGGCGCCGCGCTCATCCTTGCGAACCGCGACAACCGAGGGCTCTGTCAGCACAATTCCCTTGCCCCGCACGTAAACAAGCGTATTGGCGGTCCCAAGGTCTATTGCAAGATCATTTGAGAACGGCCTGAGTATCCTGTTGAGGAACATCCTTTAGAATTTTCCTTTCGATCCAGTTTTAAGGTAAACTTTCATAGCATGTGAATTGTCTATGCGCAATGCCTGAGAGGAAGGAATTCACAGCACTGTTATCATTAGCCCAAACCGGGAGCAAAAGGCTAAATCCGAATAATGCATAAACCTGACCACCAATGGGTCTCGAAGGGCATTTTAGGTCCGTCCACCGTTCTAAAAATATCTCAGGACACCTTCACGGCCATATAACTTTCCAGTACCCAAACCAAGAATGTAAGAGGTCACCGACAAGGCCGGTTTTGGCAGTTTCAAGGACACGCTATACAACACACCCGTTCAAGGGACAGGATGCAAAAACACTATGGACAAAACCTTTTAAAAATGCCTCTTATCTCCCTTCTCAGGCGCAAGACATCCTGCCAGGTTTCAATCAAGCTTCCGTCAAAATGAGGAGGCCAAAGCCCCAGCAAAACCATTGCCTCAAAGCGCCGCTCATCGAGTTTAGCTGCGCTGGAATTGCTGTGCAGTCTGACCCTGTGGTCCAAAGCGCGGAGTGTGCCAAATGCTGAGCTTATTTCATCTAACCTGGTTCCGTCGGAACGGAGTAATGGAAAGTTTTTCAAAAATTCTTGAAGCGCCCTCCTGATAGACCCGCGAGGCGCGGGCCGGGAGCCGCCGTATGCCGGATGGGCAGGGGTAACCCCGACCCCCAAGTTACCGGACTCTGCAGGCAGGCCATCCGTTATTTCACATTCGATTTCCCAAATCCGTCCTCCGACAAGCATTTGAGCCTGAGCCATAAATTCTATGTCGGCCAAGCCGCCCATTCCAAGCTTCAGATCGATTTCCGTTTCGGTTTCGGCAGCCCGCTCCTTTTCCATCCTGTTCCGAAGGTGGCACAGCCTCGGCCACACTGATTCCAAGGATCTTTTCCTGCAGCAGATCTGTCCAGCCTTATCTTCAATCCACTGTCCAAGCTCCGGGTCCCCTGCTATGCGCCGTATCTTGAGAAGCGCCAGGATTTCCCAGATATCAGCCTGGGCCTCGTAGTATTCTAGCCAGGATTTGCGCGTTACAACAAGCGGGCCATGGGTCCCCGAGGGTCTTAGCTGTGCGTCCACCGGGTAGCCGGGGCCCTCCTGGAGCGGCGTATAGAGCATGTTCATAAAACGCTGAATGAGCCGGACCACTTCTTCGGGAATCTGATTGGCGGGCTCATGTGTTCTCGGGGCGTAAACAAAGATCAGGTCGAGATCCGAAAGATAACTCATTTCTCCGCTGCCCAGCTTTCCCATCCCGAGTACCGAGAGGGGCAGGTCGGCCGGCAGTCCGAGATTTTGCCCCACCGCTGCCAGCGTGTTACGAACGACAAAATCGGCAAGGCTCGTTTGCTCCTCTTCCAGGACTGCGAAATCGATCCGGCCGCCAATGTCGGCAAGCGCAAGCTGGATGATTCGCTCGTTTTTCAGCCTCCGTATCCATTCCAGCTTTTCTTCATACTCTTCCGCCCTTTCCACCACCCCTTGACTCGATTCCTCCCATTGCAGGGCCGGACTGAAAATCCCGGACAATACGGCATGGCCCTCCACCAGTGCCGGATTATTCACAAGAAGAGACGCGACAAGCTCACTTGAGACAATCCCCCGGCAAAAAGGCGCCATCCAAGGCTTAACTGCTTCAAACAGCTTTATTAGCCCGGTTCTTCGAGCGACCCTCTCAAAGTAGGTATCGATCCTTACCAGGATTTTTTCCAAAAGTTCCTGGTCACAAACGCCGGAGAATTTTTCCAGTGCTCCAAGAAAGATTTCAGACTTAACAGAGACCGGGTAGGCCTTCAGAGTTTCCTGTAGCGCGTCGAACCGTTCGGCGGGAAAAGGGACCCTGGTTTGGGCGTCTGCTGAACAGGCAAGGCCAGAGCGGATCTTTTCACTTTCCAGGTCCTCTCCTTCTTCGGGATTTTCATCAAAAAGCTCTTGAAATCTGGAGTGAACCATGGAGCAGTGCATCTCCAGTTCTTTTAGAAACGCGATCTCGTCGTCCCCGAATCCCATTGCGAATACCAGGCGCATTCTTTCGTTTTCCGATTGCGGCAAACTTTGCGTCTGCCAGTTCTGGTCGAGTTGGATATAATGTTCGACATTGCGCAGGAAAGTGTAGGAACCTTTCAGCTCGTCCGCTGTCCCTTGCGGCAGGAGGCCAAGGCCGCAAAGCCTTTCCAGGCACTTTAGAGTGTTTGGCTCGTCAAGTCCAGCATATCGTCCGCCGTATATGAGCTGCATCGACTGAACGAGGAATTCGACTTCTCGAATCCCGCCGATGCCAAGCTTTACATCAAAGCCCTCTGCGTCCGGCCGAAACCGTGCCACTTCAGTGAGAATACGGTTTCGCATCTGCCTCAATTCGGCAATCGACTGGAAATCGAGGAACCTGCGGAACACAAACGGGCGAAGCGCGCTAACAAAGGCGCTCCCTTCGGAACGCTCCCCGGCGACTGGCCGGCACTTGAGAAGCATCTGGCGCTCCCACGCCCGACCTCGAAGCAGATAATGCTCGAGCGCGCCGCTCATCGAGGGCACCAGAACTCCCTGATTCCCCTGAGGGCGCAGGCGGAAATCTACCTGAAAGACGCGGTCCCCTTCAAACCAGTCAGACAGCAGGCTCGATAGCCGGTGCGTGAGGCGGGTGAGCAGCATGATGAAATTTTCACCATCCTCGTTACTCTCCGTGCTAAGGAAGATCAGGTCTACGTCGGATACATAGTTTAGCTCATGGCCGCCCAGCTTCCCCAACCCCAACACTGCGAGCGGGATTTTCCCCCCCAGCCGCCGGCAGACATCGATCTCTTCATTCCATGCCCACCAGTCAGGATGCGCCGAAAGGACGCCCAATCCAACCTGGAGGGCCACAGACGCCAGATCGCTCAACTGCCCGGTCGTCTCGGAAAGGTCCGCATAATGACAAAAATCTCTTGTGGCTATTCTCAAAAAATGACGCTGCTTGAAACGGCGAAATGTCCGGAGCAGGTCATTGAAGGACTCGGCCTTTGCCGCCTTGAACTCAAGAGTGGAATAGAGTCTAGTGAGGGGATACTTGTGTTTCAGGTTATCATCGCTCAGAAGCCATTCTTCGTATTCAGGGTTGTTGCACAGGACAACACTGAGGTATTGAGAACATTTGCGGGTATACTCAATCTCGGTCATGAAGTCCACCACTGATGGACATTTAAACCACGGCCCCAAAATCCCCAAACTATGCCCGTGTGCACAGTTCTGGCTGCTGGTCCGCGTCCGCCCGTGGTTCTCCGGGCCATTGCTCTTTGGTTAAAGTCGCTATTGCATCCGATTATTAGTTTATCATAGTATGGCTGAGTCAGGAATTCCCCCTGAATAATGCGTCAAATTATACCTCATTCATCCAAATCGCATTCCCGAGTCGGATTCAATCGGATACATCGCTTGGCATGCCGAACGTCCATAAAACATACAATATTCCAATCAAAATCCTCAAGAAAAATGCCTATCAGACCAATTTGGGCAATTTGAGGACATACCATCTTCCCCGACCTATCGTATTGACACGGGATTTGAGCGCAATCTGCGAGTTATTTCCGAAATACCTGAAACTCATGCCCACACTCCGCACACCTCTTCTCATAAATCTTAACCGTCGGGACTCCGAGCAATTTCCCTGTCCATGCGACGATGGTGGGAGGTCACAAAATACATTGACTTTCGTTTTCCTTTAGAAAGATAATCGGTAGGTGGAGGGATAACTCTCAACTGTGGAGGCCACAAAATGACGTGGTACTACTGGGTACTGACCTGTTGGATTGGCCTGAACATGCTTGTGATTACATGGTTCTGGGTTCTCGGGCTTCTCGGGGGAGAAAGAAGCACTTATGGCAATAGACCCTAAAAAAATCGACCCTGCGCTCAACTATCCGTTGAATCAGGTTGCCCAATTTCTGGAAATTTCATACGGGACCATGTTGAAGTTAAGAAAAGAAGCCAAGCTGAAATCTATTAGGATAGGCATGAAGTACTATATAAAGGGAAAGGATGTATTGGATTACATCGAACACGGTGTCTGAACCGCATTCTGGAGTTGAATTCTGCCCGAAAAACTTCTGGAACAACCTTACAGCCGACAAAACCACACAATTCCCCAATCTAACATGCATGCGATAGTTCAATAAGACTGGTTTTTCCAGTTTCAAGACCCACTTTACAACACGCCAGTTCAAGCGACAGGCGGCGATGTTTTCAAACTTGCCCTGTACCTCATTTCACGTGCGCTGGAGGGGATGGATGCACATATTGTTCATACCCAACACGACGAAATAATAGTCGAGGCCAGAGATGGCATAAAGGATCAGGTGAGGGAGATCGTGAAGCAGTCGATGGAAGAGGCATTCAAGCAGATCATCCCAGAGGTCCCGTTTGTGGCGGAGATCAGAGTGGCAGGGGCTTGGGGATGAGATCCGGTGAAGTGATGTGACCATCTCGATCCAATCTGCCTCAGTTCTCTCCCCAGTTCTCCGATCTCGTCGCTCATGTTGCCCGACTGTTGCCACTGCGGAAATTCACATAGTAAGATCATAATGCGTTATGCGGCGCTATGTTCTTTGGGGTTACTGAAGTGGCAAGGTTCCTCAACGGAATAACGACTCCACCCGAAGAAGCGGTTGGGATGCTTGGCACTGAAGTTGGTGCATTATTCCAGCTAGATTATTATGATTTCGCAGCCAATATCGCAACCCTCCCATGCCGTTAGACGTGACGGCTGCGCCCTCCTGTTAAGGGCTAAAGACAAAGTACCTCTTCCCAGGTTGTGCGCCGCTGGGCGTGGCCGCGCCCACACTTTAGAAATTTTCTGCTTGATTTCTCTTTCGGGCACTTACGGGTTGCGGAGTGATTTTCAAAATAGGGACAAGTTTACGCTCAATTGTCCCGTTATTAATCCGGCGACGATGTTTGGATACTTCAGCGAAAATGCCTAAGTCTATTCTTGCGGTTCGCCAGACTGCACGATCTTAATCCGGATCTTGTCACAATCAGCTGTATCGTAATGGGAGAAAACCCACCCCCAAACTGGGGCAGCTAAGCCTGAAAATACTGTTTTTCCCTACTTTATCTACAATTCAAACGAATTAGCTTATCACTCAAGTCATATATCGACGGAAGGGACTACCTTCATTATCCTTACCGAAAGGGAGGGGAAAATGGTTTATGAACACGATCCTGAATCGCCTTTTTTGAAGATCCTGGTTAAAAACGGTTCTTCCGTTGTTGGTATTATCCGAAGGAATTTAAAAACAGGCCGTTATAACTTCTTCGAGAGCGAGCGTGATCCACTGAATGGTCTGTTCCAGGAAAAACGAATTGACCACATTAAAATCAGAGTTGAAGAACTACTCAATCTCCGCAGTTGAGGGGAGAGATAACTTTCAACTGTGGAGGCCACAAAATGACGTGGTACTACTGGGTCCTGACCTGGTGGATTGGCCTGTCCTTGCTTGTGAGTGCATGTTTCTTGGTTCTCGGGCTTCTGGCCTTAAGGCGGGCCGCCAGGAAAAGCATTCGACCAACAATGGCGCCTTCTTCAGTTCTTACCCGGCTGGGCGGGGAAAAAAGGTTTGATGAAAAAAGAAAATTCAAAAGGTTCAAGGGCAAAGAGGCGGCATTCTCTGCTTTTATGAGATCCAATGAGGTTATGGGTTTGGGGCAAATCCAGGATATCAGCATAGGCGGGTTGTGCGTCCAGTATGTGTCTACAGAAGTGGATGTCAAAGGGTGCTCCGAAATAAAAATATTCGGTAAAAACGACCGATTCATTCACCTGGATAGGGTTCAATGCAGAATTGTATACGATAAGGAAGTCCCTGCAGGCGCTTGGGAACAGATCATCACCAGGCGCTGCGGAGTAGAGTTCGAAAACCTGTCTGTCAAGCACCTGTCCATGCTCCAGGAGTTCATCGATCATTTTGCTTTCGTTGAAACCCAAGCCTCTAATGCAAGGGCCTGATTATCTTGCAATAAAGGGTAATACCGCATTGAGCAAATAAAGTGGTTCGTGACTCGATCAGAATCCGCAGGCTATTTCCTAAAAACCTGAAACTCTTTCCCACACGCCGCACACCTCTTCTCAAAAATCTTAACCGTCGAGACTCCAAGAATCCTACCCACCCATGCGACGACTCTGACCTTCCGTAGTCCACGCCCAACACTATCGTTTTGGCAACCTTCCTGAAATCTGAGCAATCCTTACCGCTATCCCCAACAAAAGCCTTTGCAACTTCGAGGTAAATATCTTTGCGGGCTTTGAATAGCTCGATTGCGTTGGAATCTGGATTACTTCAGGTCAAACTGCGGTGGTTCTTGAGGAAAGCCAGGGAAAGATTTTGGTGGTGCTGCAGGTGTGAGATAGGTTGAGGACATTCTGAAAATTAGATTTGCTTGCAATAGCGAGTAATAAAATTTTCGTTATCGACTGCGGGATGGGTCAAGTTTCTTTTTAAGTCCTTTACGTATTATGCCGATCTTATGTCCAAACCGCCGAACTCGGTGGGCGCGTGAATTCAATTCAAATATTTTCTAAAAGGGAAAATTCATGAGCAGAAATATCCATGATGCCGACTTTGAGAAATATGAGGGCGACGAACTGGAAAGAGTGGATGATGGCTGTCCTACCGGTATGAGCCTGGATTATGAGGATGTGTCGGACGGGGGCGCTTTAGACCTTGGTTTTACTCGCGAAGAATGTATGGATAAAATCCTTTCTGATCCCCTTCTGGACATAGCTACCAGTTTGGATGTTAGCGAAACGCCATCCCATCCAGAAAGTCGGGATGAAGCTTCTCGAAAATATATCGCAGAGTATCTTAAGAAACACCACCTCCTCGGCGTCACCGAGTGCAGTAACTGTGGCAAACTCAATTATGAAGGTGACGAACACTGTTCGCGGTGTGGAATAAGCTTTAAGAAACATTGAAAATGAAACGTCCTCTGGGGTAGTGACTACGGAAATATCTCAGCAAATAAAATGCTGTATTGCACGCAGCTGTAGGTAACAAATCTTCGAAGCATCAGCACACACAGGCTTTGCAAAGTCCACATAACTTACCGTGAGGCACCGTTTTCTGGAAAATGGGCAAGGATCAACTACTCGAGCGCATTTTCGTCATACGAGATAATCAAGCTCGCTGGTCATGAAAGCTTGCTAAAGGTGAAAAGCCTCACCAAGTCGGTCTGCAAAACGGAAATGATCTGGTTATCGAAAGATTCTGGACTATCCGCCGCAGAACGTTAAGGAGAGATGTAAAAACTTTCTCTCTTGCCAGGATCGAAAATCCCCTGCTAGCCGCGAATTGCTTTCAGAATGATTTGGAAACGGAAAGTATCTTGCCGCCTCATTTCTCAAGGATGAAAGCGCTCACCACTAAGGAGAAATGGCGCCGCGCAGATGCAATGACCCTCCGTGTTCCTCTGTATTTTTTGTGGTGAAAAGCTACAAAAAATTGAGTTTATCTGTTTTATGGGATATACAGATCTCTCTTTGTGGAAATAGATAAGAAGGACAAGGGAGGGGGTCCAATGCTTCACGGAGCTTTTTCGCCGGAAAGAAGGCGGACGGTTCGCATCAAACGCTCGGAACTCTTGAAAGCGCGACTTGATGAGATTGACAGACCCGCTGTAAAGATCGCCGAGGATATTGACGAGTATAAGCAGGCTTTTTCTCTCGTTCACGATACTTACCTGCGACTGGGGTATCTGAGCACTCCAAAGCCTCATGGCATGCTTTTCGGTATTCATACTCTGCTGCCTCAAACAGTCATATTTGTGGCCAAGTCTTATCTAACCGTCATTTCCACTCTCACCGAGATCTTCGACACTGAGCTGTTTGGTCTCCCGATGGACGAACTGTATAGGAAGGAGCTTGACGGGCTCAGGTCTAAGGGTCGCAAAATTGTGGAACTTTCGGCGCTGGTGACCCCCGCGGATTTCCGATGGATGAACGTTTTCATGTACATAAACAAGGTAATGTATCTATACTCGATAGATCACGGCGTGAACGACATCTGCATCGCCGTGAACCCCAAGCACGTCAGTTTCTACAAAAATATACTGCTGTTCGAAGACCTCGGGCCGGAACGTTATTACCCGAGGGTTAATGCTCCGGCAGTGGCCTTGCGTATAAATATGGATTACATCAGTGAAAAATCAAAATCCTCGTACGACGGGTTCGATTTCGAGAGCAATGCGCATGCCTATTTCCATGGGGAAGCAGGGTTCAGGGTTTCGGAGAAACCATGGGCTGTCTTACCGGGAGAGGATTCTCCCGAAAACGGCAACAGCTATTGGACTCCCGAAAATGTAAAATATTTCCTGCTTCTGGAAAAATCTATCCCGGATGGAGTGAACGGGAGCCAGAAGGAATTTCTCCTAAGCAGCTATCCGGGTCTGACAAGCCTGTAGTTTGCAAGTAATCGCAGAATCTGCCGGGCCGGGCTGGTGGGCGGAGGCGATGTTTTCTGGGACGTGGTCCAAAAGCTCAAACAGGCCCTGGACCCCCAGGGAATTCTCTCTCCGGGGAGGTACTCCACGATTTAGTCCTGCTAATTCCCTTTATCTCTATCCGCTTATTCATTCTATACGTGTCTCCTTGGCTGAACCATGATCCTTCCTCGGATTAAATGCTTCAGGGGCAGGCTTCGCATGCATCAGCATACCGTCTATCCATCCGGCCAACGGGAATAGAAATCTCCGCCCCAGTATCCCCGCACTCAGCCACATCGTCGCACACCAGTAAGGAATGCCCATAAAATCCGGTTGGGGATATGACCAGAGCCCGGAGGAAACTCCAAAAAGTTCCACGACAAAACCGAGTCCCAGCGCGTAAGCAGCGAAATAAAGATCCAGGAGGTCGTGAAACATGATGAAAAGAATTGCCGTGGAGCCCATACTCGTCAATAGAAGCAGGCCGGACGACCACGAAAACAGGGGAAAAACGAGAGCTGTTACCAAAAAGCCAAAGAGACTTCTTTTATCGAGCACCGTGCTCTTGTCCACTTCACATATGAACCGTTTCATATTGATGTAATAAAATCCCCACAGAAACGGCTCATACCAGGGCATCAGCAATATGTCATGCTGTTTGAAAGAAGATCCTCCGGACCTCCCCATGGCATAGTCCTGGATCAGGAAAAACACAGCGGCGATAGTGAAGCTTACGATTTCAACCCGGCTCCAGGGACGATAGATTATAAACCAGAGCGGCAAAAGAACGGCGGCCGCGAATAGAGATCGATCCACAGACCTGAGCACCGCCAGCGTAACCAGCAGGGCCAGAACGGACAATATTTTTTGATTCCGGCACAAAAGGTTCGGTTTTTGCACCTCTACCTCGGGACACCGGGAATTACCCCTCCGGCGAAATCTCCACCTGCGGTCTCATTATACTTCTATTTGCCCGCAGTTTGAATAAATTGCAATTGACGGAGCGCTTTTCTGATACAGGACAGGCTCGAATCGAGGTTACGGCATTCATGCGCAGTGGGAATTCCGCAACTAAGAGATTCCGAGTATGTGGCTATCGGGCTGCGACTTAGACCGGGGGTCCGCTACTCCGCGCTGGCGCCAAACCCCAAAAAGGTTAAACAACTACACTTTTATTTAATCTTTTATCTCCTCCATTCCGAGTATTTATTCGACGAAGAACACATACTGTGTACTGTAACTCTCTCGATACTGCACTGGCATAATTTATGGAGCCCATGAAGCTGTTCAGATTTACCATTGTCAGAAATTTGAGTGCAGACGCCCCGCGGGAGGTTGTCTACAGAGCCATATTGACAAATTTAATATGCATCGCCAGCATCCCCAACCTGCTTGTATTCGGCTCTTTAGACCTGGCCACGCACCGGAATATGCAGGGCATGCTGGACTTCATCCTGGACCTTTTCCTCGCCCTTCTTTTTTTTGGCGTTATTTGCTATCTCCGCCGCGGCGGCAATGTCGATCGGGCAAGCAAATTAGGCCTCACCGTGGCAGCGGTGTTCTTCGTATATTATTTCGTCATGGGAGGCATAGAAAACACGGTCTGGCTATTTATCTTCCCGCTCGCTTCCTCCTTTTTGCTCGGTAACAGGACAGGCCTGATGGCCAGCGCCCTTGTCATGGCCATTTCGCTCAATCTTTCGCTGTGCTTGAGGAATTTCTCCCCACCGGTGCCAGTTTATTCCGCCCCTTTCCTTGCTTGCTTCACCCTGTCGTTCATTGTCGTGGCAATCTTTTCGTTTATCTTCGCGTATGTGAAGGATAAGGCACACCGTGAGCTGTCGGAGCAGCACAGGGAACTTGCTGCAACAAAAGAAGCAGCCGAGGCGGCCAACCTGGCCAAATCACAATTCCTTGCCAACATGAGCCATGAGATCCGCACTCCGATGAATGGCGTAATGGGCATGACTGAACTGCTGTTAACCACCGATCTGACGGATCAACAACGCAAGATGGCAGCAACAGTATTTCAGGCCAGTGAAACACTGATGAGGATCATCAATGATGTCCTGGATTTTTCAAAAATCGAGGCCGGCAGGCTCAAGTTTGAGTACATCGACCTCGATCTGCGTCAGTGCGTTGAAGAAGTTATAGAGCTTTTCGCAGAACACGCTCAGAAAAAGGAACTGGAGTTAGCGTGTCACATATCTGCTGATGTTCCCGTCGCCCTAAGCGGCGACCCTGTCCGGCTGCGGCAGATACTCCACAACTTGATAGGGAATGCCATCAAATTCACTGAAAAGGGGGAGGTAGTGGTGCACGCCAAAACCCTCCAGGAGACCAGTGAGAACGTCTTGATCTGCCTTGAAGTCAGGGACACCGGGATAGGGATTGAGCCGGAGCGCCAAAGCGAAATATTCGACCCTTTCTCTCAGGCCGATGGGTCTACCACACGAAAATATGGAGGTACGGGTTTAGGGCTCAGCATTTCCAAACAACTTTGCGAAATGATGGGTGGAGAAATTAACGTTGAGAGCCAAAAGGGAGAAGGCAGCGTTTTCCGGTTTACGGTTCGCATGGGGAAACGGGCGGCCGTGCCGATGTCGCCCGGTGATCTACAGGGTCTGCGCACGTTGATCGTCGATGACAACGCTTCTATGCGCTCTATCCTGCAACAACAGTTGACTTCCTGGGGAGTCCACAGCACCATGGCTGAGAGTGGCCAACGGGCTCTTAACATGCTGCGCGAGGCTGCCGATCGCGGTGAGCCTTATGAATTGGCTTTGTTGGACATGGGGATGTCCGAAATGGATGGAATGGAACTGGCCGGGAAGATCAAAGCAGATTCAGCCATCGCGGATGTAAGTTTGATTCTAATGGAGCCCACGGGTTACTGTGATGCAGATCAGATACATCACGCCGGCTTTTCGGCCTATCTTACCAAACCGATTCGTCAATCACAGCTCTACGCCAACATTCTCAAAGCAATTGGGCTCTCTTCAAGAGAAGATTCGCAACACGCCCCCGTGGACAGTAGCTCAATAGATAAAGCGAGTAGGTTCAACGGCCGCATACTCCTTGTTGAGGACAGCACTGTCAGTCAAGAAGTAATTCAAGGTATGCTTGAAAGCTTGGGGTGCCGGGTTGAGGTAGCAGGTGACGGACAAGCGGCACTAGATGCCATTTCTCGCGCCCATTACGACATGATTTTAATGGATTGCCACATGCCGGTGATGGATGGTTATGAAGTCACCAGGATCATTAGGCAACGAGAAATAATAGAAACAGGGCAGAAGGGATCCGAAGGCCCAAATTGCCGGTCTCATATTCCAATCATAGCCCAAACTGGTGACGCTATGCAAGGTGCATTGGCAGAATGTCTTGCCGTGGGAATGGACGATTATCTGAGCAAGCCCTTTAACATGGCACAGCTGGCTGCAGTCCTTGAACGCTGGTTGTCCGGTAATTCCGGAGCGGAAGCAACCTCGCCTCCGGCTGCACAAGGAGATGTCTGTTCATCATTTTCAAGCGTCCAAGAGAAACTGGATCCGACTTCGATTCAGGAACTTCCAGCTCCAGACTCCCCACAACTGGCAGCGGTTGCCTCATTTTCGCAGAATCCAGCACGTCCGGACCTTATCGATCGCAGGGCATTCGAAAACATTCGCATGATTCAGCGGGAAGACGGGACAGACCTCCTCGTAAGGATGATCTCCACCTACCTTGCTGAATCTTTGAAGCACGTGGATAACATGCGCAAGGCTTTAAGAATGCTCGATGAGACCCAATTCAAAAGGGCTGCTCACACCCTCAAAACGAGTAGTGCTACTCTTGGTGCCTTTAGGCTTGCGGAGCTCTGTAGAGAGCTGGAGCAGATGGGGACTGGTAATTCACCTGAAGCAGCAGAGAATGTATTGTCTGGAATGGAGGTTGAGTACGAGGTGGTTAGGGAAGCCTTGCTTAAATGTTGTCAGGACACGTTACACACGCCTTCCTTCGCCCCGTAGAGTCACGTTTCCTTGCCGGATTAATGAGGCTGAACGGACCAGGGGTAAATGTAGTATGTTGGGAACAGCCGTGCATTCCTTTATCGTTCATGGGCTCTCCCAAAGTCTGACTCTCTTGCCCCTCTATGTATTAAATCCTGGAAATCGGCGTCTGCTCAATTCGTCGTAAAGTTGCTACATCTTGCCAGAAGGTGAAATCTGACCGGATGGACCTCGCATAAAAAGTATGATCCGGATGTGCTGAGCTTTTCAGTCCTCAGGAATTCAAGGGCCAGGAGAAATAATCCAAAATGCAGGTTATTTTGATATAGCCAAAATAGCCTCCCTGCGGCGATGCCTTATCGAGTATGCTGTCCCGATCCGCGCCATAAGGCGTCAATCAGCATGCAATCTTGCCCGGCTGCATTAACATAAGCAAGAAGGAGTTATCCATGAGCCGCAATGCAGCCAAGCCAATCGGCAGCATACCCACCAGAGCATTTGGAAAGACCGGCATTGAAGTTACCGTAACGGGATTGGGCGGTGAAGGGGTCTTAAGGACTTACGGGCAGGAAGGCGAGGCATGGAGGGTTATCCGGGAAGCTGTAGATCAAGGGATTGGCTACTTCGACTGCGCACGGGCCTACGCAGGAAGTGAGAGCTATTACGGGCAGGTCTGGTCGAACCATCCTGAGGATCGAGCCAGGATTTTTCAAGCGGGCAAGTCAGCGGCGAGAAGCAGGAACGGGGCTCTTGCCGATCTCGATCAAACACTCAGGAATATGGGCATCGATTACCTGGATCTGTGGCAAATCCATGACGTAAGGACCAAGGAAGACTTTGAAACGATCTCCCGTCCCGGCGGGGCGCTGGAGGCGTTCATGGAAGCCAAAACCAATGGAAAAACTCGCTTTATAGGAGTAACCGGACATCACGATCCTAAAATCCTGGAGAAAGCCATACGGGAATGGCCGGTCGATTCCGTTATGATGCCTATCAATCCCGTCGAAGCCGCACTTGGCGGATTCATGGATTCAACGCTGCCCGCCGCACTTGAAAAAGGCATTGCCGTGATAGGAATGAAGGTGCTTGGCGCCGCCCACTACATATTGCCAGACGCCGGCATCACACCGGAAATGCTGATCAGATTCGCCTTATCGCAGCCCATCACCGTCGCCATCGCCGGTTGCTCAAACGGCCCCCATGTTCGAGCGCTTGCTGAAACAGGCCGAAGCTTCAGCCCGCTCACCCCGGAGGAACAGCAGTCTATTGTGGGAATATTCCATCCCTATGCCAAAAGGCTGGCCTTCTATCGGGGAGCCCTTTAAAGTCTATCGAGAGTAAATCCATCTTGTTCTTTTGATTATGCCCCTCATCGCCGCCCAAAATGAGTGTTTTTTGAAGCAAGGTGATTAACTTGCGCTGGAATTACATCTGTGTCACCTGGCTTTGATGCCGTGTGACGTGTTTGAGGGATTGACTCAGCGTCGTGACTTTGAATCGTTCTACTGGAAGGGAAATGCCATGAAGGTGAGAATCGACTACGGTCTGTGTATGGGTGACCGAAATTGCCACAAGGTTTGTCCTGAAGTTTTTGATTTTGACGAGGACCAGCTGCAATCGATCGTTCGTGTGGATATCGTGCCTGCTCAGATGGAGGATAAAGTTAGACAGGCAGCCAAGGAATGCGCACCGGGAGCCATACTGGTCGAGGAGTGATCCAGCCCGCCTTCAAAAACGCCATAGATGGCTGCCGAATGAGGGGCGGGGTTTATCCCCATAAGCGCTTAAATAAGCAGCGCATGAACATTGCCTGCGATTTCAATGCCCCAAAGGGGCTGCATAATCTAGCCCAGGGTAAGCGTAAGCGCCACCCTGGGCTGAATTATTGAGCCCCTTCAGGGCTTAACACGCTGATTCTGAAACACTTTAGAAAATTACAATCATGTATACGTCTAGTTTCTTATTTGAGGGCTTATGGGGTTAATCCCCGCCCGATCTTGAACGCAACCGGGCGTAAGTTTCAGAATAAGGTTACAAAAGTGTATCTCGGCGAAGGAGAACGAGTGGACGCTGAAAGCTCAGCACAGAATGTGTTGCACCTCGCCTTGGGGTGAGGACTGAGCGCCGGTGAACAGAAATTCTTTTCTTCTGAAGGCGATGAGAGGGACCCCCATATGAACCCAAGGGATGCGCTCAGAGAAGAGCATGGCGCGATTATGAAGATGCTCGCGACTCTCCACAGGTTTATAGCGGAAGTTGCGGATTTAAAGGAGGCTGACACAAAAGACCTCAAAGCGCTCATCGAATTTTTTGAGATTTATGTGGACCGGTGCCACCACGGAAAAGAAGAGCAAGTACTGTTCCCAGCGCTGTCCCGCGTTCGAACTGCCGGAATTGATTCTCTTATCAACTCGCTCATGGAAGACCACCGTGAGGCCCGCACGATCATGGAACAGATAGAATCCAATGCAGTGACTCTTCACTCTTGCTCTGAAGCTGACCGCTATGAATTCAGGGAAAGAGTCGACCGGTATGTGGATCTCGTTAGAAAGCACATCCGCAAAGAAAACTCGGAGTTGCTTCCATTGATTGAAGAAAGGCTTTCTGAAACTGAAAGGTTGCAGATGGCCGGACAGTTCCGTGATCTGGAGAAGACCACTCTGGGTTCGAGCGGGCTAGAAGTATTTCCGGCAAGCGTCCGAAGACTTTCGCAGAAGTATACCTCCCTGTAGGTCTCACAATTAATCACATATCCCGCAAGATAATCACGGGACTTATTGGCATCATAGTTACTTACCAATTTCGAAAGAGTCCGGTTTGCGGCGATTCGATAAACAAATTGTCCGAGGGTCGCGAATATTTTGGCACCGCATTTCTCAAGGGCGTGGAGAGACGTGACGCATAGGGACGGACACGCTGTGGACGCAATGGACATTGTGGACGAAGTGGACCTGCGCAGGCGTACGCGCTGACGTGCGAGCACACACAGTTCACGCGGAGGCGCGGAGGCGCAGAGGGCGCAGAGATGAAGCTCCGGCATTAGAAATGCGAGAACTCATCGTTGACAATATTGTGGACATTTTTCTTATCTCTGCGCACTCTGCGTCTCTGCGGTGGATGTACTGTTCTTGTAGTGAACTCTCACAGACAATGCTTGCGGTGTGCTGATGGAGGGAGGGCGAGATCTTTAGCGGATTAATCAATCGAGGTCAACAGCCGACCGAAGGGCACATATTTCCGTGAGCCGGCGAATGAGCACATCTCTTACTTCCGGTGAAACACTTCCGATTACCTCCAACACTTCAGCCTGAAATTGCATGGCCGCCCGCATATCGAAAAGTGTCTGGAAGATTTCGAGCTGCAGCTTAAGTTGCTCCCGGATTTCCTGCATGGCCTTCAAGCCGAGTTCGCGCGGATCCCTGGATTTGAACCCGGTGATCTCTTCTTCCCGCCCCCGGACCCTGATTTTACGGACCTTAGATTCGAGTACCTGAATAGCATCGTCTTCGCCCCGGTTCCAGCGCATGAGCAGGTCGAGCAATTCGTTAGCGTCCCGGTTGATCTTCTGCAATTGGTCCAGCGCGTTGATTTCACGGTCAACAATCTTATGGGCTGCCCGGATGGTTACATTCCGGTTTATGGCGACCTTCAACGCTTGCAACCGCCTGGATACGGTCGATTTGTTCACTCCCATCTTGCGGGCGATTCCGGAAACGGTGTTGCCGTTCCTGACTAATTGAAGTAACAGCTTGTCATCGATTCGGCTTTTCATCAGGGCGACATTTCCTGTAAGGGTTCACCGCAGAGACGCACGTACAAAAAATTCTCACCGCAGAGACGCAGAGGAACCCTCACTACGTTCGGATTCGCGTTAACACTTCTGGCCAGCGTTAAGCGCTGGACCCTCACTTCGCTCAGGTCCGGGCTTGACATCTCTAACCTGGTTAGATGCTTCAAGTCCGGGCACGATTTTTTGTGAGTGCCCAGTTCGCGTCCGATCTTTTGTGAGGACGCGCAGAGGAAAAGAATTTATCCACAGATGACACAGATTTTCGCAGATTATTATTCAGGTAAAAAAAACAGATACCCTAACAATTTGGCACACCCTGAGAAGTCACGCAAAACGGCAACCAGAAACGGCAACCAGAAACGGCAATAGAAACGGCAATAGAAACGGCAAAAACTGAAAGAGGCTGAAGGCGGTTAGGCTGAGGGGGGTTAGACTGAAGGTCCGCACGCGAGGACTGAAAGAGGCTGAAGGGGTTTAGGCTGAAGGTTTGCAGGCCAGGACAAGCGGTTCACGCGGAGGCGCAGAGGGCGCAGAGATGAAGCTCCGGACGCGAGGATACGTTGGGAAGGCGCTACACTTGATGCTTTATTGAACGCAACTTGCTATCAGACGGTCACGCCAGCTCCTGATGGCCCGGAGCACATACCTCTGGTGTTCCTTAAGTCCTCCCAATCCTTTTCTGCCGAAATGAAAATTCACTTCAACAAACACCGGCTCCCCCTCGTCCGGGAACATTAGATCAAAGCCGGCAATGTCAATTCCCGCACGCCTGCAAAACGCACGGACAGCGGAAACGCCCTTCTGCTGCAACTCGGGCCAACCCCCATGATCGAGTCTCCCGCCTCGGCAGACGTTGTTGTAAAACTGCCCACCACCAACACGAAAATAGCTCACGGCCTGATCTCCATAGATCACAACACGAAGGTCTTTTCCACCGTGTTCCACCCATTTTTGGATCAAGAGGGGCTTATCTTTTGGGAGATTCAGCATATACCTGGGTACATCTTCCTGCCCATAGATTGGAAAAACCGTCTCGCCCCCTCCACCAAGGTCTCCTTTGAGCACAATAGGATACCCCCAAGGGGACCCCTGTTCGTTTATGCAGGTTTGCAGGCAGAGAGGAGTCTTAAAGACAACGCTTTCCGGATGGCGAACTCCCATTCCATGAAAGAGATGAACCTGCCTGGTCTTTCCCTGGAAATTGAACCGAGCCTCCAGGCGTGGGAACCAGTTTTTTGCATGTTGAGTAATGCTCCGATATGCCCACGGAGAGACATGCGAAGGCAGTAATACCCCAACAGCCTTCCTGAGAAGGTCTATTGTCCCCGGGTCCTCGATCCTGGTGAACGGAGGAAGGTTTTCCTCCATTCTGATCTCAGTCCGAAAGGAGACAAAATAGGGCGGCATCAAACACTCCAATAATGAGAAAAATTGTGGACAGCATTCATTAGCTTTAATACTTCATTGATTCCTAAATATTTCATTCGGATAGACGATACTTTCGGAGTGAAGTGGAAGAGGTAAGCCCTGGTCAGTGGAAGGCCACATACAGTACAGACTGCTGCGGGCGTCCGTGTCCTTTTCTGAACCTGCTCCCTACAAATTTTGCCGGGCTCATAGGCGGGCCGGTTGTGAGTCCACGGCCTCAGGGCCCTCACTGCGGTTTATTCGGCTTCGACCCTTTTGCCAACTGCTGCGACTCGGCGATTTGCGCGGCGGTCATCATCCTGGCGATTAAATCTCTACTCTTTTTGGCGTCCTCATCTCCCTGCACTGCGGCCAGACTATACCACTTATGCGCCTGCACCAGGTCCTGCGGTAAGCCAAGGCCAGCGTAGTACATCAGTCCCAGATTATATTGCGCCTGAGCAACTCCCTGGTCCGCCGCCATGCGGAACCACTTCACTGCCTTGTCATAATCCTGAGGCACACCTTCGCCGTTAAGGTACATCAATCCCAGATTATATTGCGCTTTAGCATACCCCTGGTCAGCCGCCTTGCCATACCACTTCACGGCCTCGGCATCGTTCTCTTCCACACCTTCGCCGTCGGCGTACATCACTCCCAGCAAAAATTGAGCCTCAACATCTCCCTGGTCGGCCGCCTTGCGGAACCACTTCACGGCCTCTGCATAATCCTCCGGCACACCTTCGCCGTTAGCGTACATCAATCCCAGATTATATTGCGATTTAGCATATCCCTGTTCAGCCGCCTTGCGATAACGTTTTGCGGCCTCGGCATCGTTTTTCGGCACACCCTGGCCGCCGGCGTACATAACTCCGAGCAAAAATTGAGCCTCGGCATCCCCCCGGTCCGCCAAAGCGTTGAACTGCTTATATGCCGTGGAGTAATCGCCCTTATTATAGGCGCCGTAGGCTTCATTCAAAGTGACGGCAGGTTCCTTCTGAGTAAGCTTGTCGGGCGCAGACGGAACGGCTTCAGGCGCAGATGTAACGGCTTCAGGCGCAGACGGAACGGCTTCAGGTGCAGATGTAACGGCTTCAGGTGCAGATGGAACGACTTCAACCGGAGTGTACGTATTTCTAAGGCCGTGATCCTCTTGCGTGATGTGTTTTATCGAACCTATTAAAATAATCCCAAAAAGAATTACAATAAACGCACCACCTCTTATCATATACGGATATCTATGAATAAATGACGAGGTGGCGTAATTATACTCATAAACTTTGAAGGGAGTTTCATCCTTCGGTTTATGAGTTGACATCCCGCGTTTGGACTTTTTGAAATAACGATACCATATATTATCCCGATCTTCCCGGTGTGCTTTTATTTCTTTTTCCGGTTCCTTTGCTCTCTGTCCACCTTCCCGGGGTTTTTGCCCCGCATGCTCCCGTTCCTCGTGTTCCTGTTCCCGCCTCTTTCCCTTTTCCTGTTCACAGTTCGCAAGCCTCTGAGTTAAGAATTCAAGCAGCATCCTATAAGCAATGTCGATTTCCTTCAATTGCGCCCGGGCCTTCGCCTGCATGCTGGGATCATTTGAGAAACGCTCTGGATGCCACACCTTGGCTAAATCCCGGTAGGCTTGATTGATTTCATAAAGCCTTGCGTTCGGTTTGATGCCGAATAACCTGTAGCATTCTTCTAGGTTCATAAGTGCTACCTTCTAACAAGGGTGGCAAGTACTAAGGTGACAATACAAGTTAGGCGCATCCTTTGTATCGATTTGATTAGCGTGACATCACGTCATTATTATGCCTGTGCTGCATTTGCCTCTGTTTCCATATCTGTTAATATCACTTCATCTTGTGCTGGTGCTGTATTTTCAATTGGTGCTGATATTAATGTTGGCGCAGCGTGCACAGTCGTTGTACTTGCAATAGGCGCTGGAGCTGGAACAACCTGACTCGATTGATAAACGGCAGCATCAGCATGATGTTGTGCTTGAAGATACAGCTGAGCGGATCGAGATTCTGCTTTTTCTGCAGCGGCCAGAGCGGCTGCTGCAGCTTTGGTTGCTAAATCAGCAGCTTTTGCAATTGCATGAGATAATTCAACTTTTAATCTTTCTACTTCAGCAGCAGCGGCAGTAGCCTCATCAGCCAAAGATTTCGCCATAGAAAACGCTTTGTGCAAACCATCTTTACCTGGATTAAAACTCCCAAAAAGACCCATCTTATTTCTCCTGTTAATAAAGTGCTTGGGCTAATTGTATTACATCCATTAATACATAATACATTTGTTGATTATGTTAAAATGCAGATACATTAGCATCGATATTTTGAGCGATTTGTAAATCAACAATCAATTATTTAAAATCAGATGAGCGTTTACACCAACCCTGTCGATCATGTGCTGCTCGAAATTATAGAGGCCAAAACCCGGTTAATGCTTGACAGGGAGCTTTTCCAGTCCGTTGTGCTTATTCACGACCCTAATGAAGACATCCAAGATGTCATTGGTTGCTTTGCCGCTGCCCATAGGCATATTGTTTACCACCTAATCCATAAAGTCAAACGCAATTTTGGAGCAAAGGAGGCCGCTACAAAACCCTTGATCCTGAATACTTCGCCAACCTGACCCCAAAGTGATAACCTCAAAAGCGCGGGGAGCTACGCCCCCCACACCCCCTCGCCGCTGCGCGGCTCACGATCACGACAGCCCGCCCGCCCACCCGCGATGCGGGCCTTCGGCCACGCCTCGCGGAGCGTCAATATATTGCGCCGCTCTTTGAACACAATTTGGTATTACGAATTTACACCATGGTATCAAGATAATTGTGACAAGTACGTTGCAATTGTCAGGCATTCTCACGCATAATCGAGACTGCCAGTCGGGGGAAAGTGTTCTGACTTAAAGATGGTCCTCGACATCCAGGCCTCGCCAAGCGCACGGTCGGACGCGCGGTGGACGCAATGGACATGGTGGCCGAAGTGGACTGAAAGAGGCTGAAGGGTTTTAGACTGAAGGTCCGCACGCGAGGACACGCGGGGAAAGAGGCTGAAGGGTCTCGAAAGATCAGGATTCATGCGCTGCTTCATAGGCACTAACGGGGTCTTGAATTCCTTTTACATTGATCTCGCCGAAAAGCCGGGTGGAAATAAAAGGTGCAACGAGGTCACGGGTCTTCTGGGAAATGAGGATGCCGTCGGCCGGCGCGCTCGATTCCAGCCGTTTTGCCAGGTTCACTGCGGAACCAAGCACGGTGTATGACAGCCGTCGAGAAGACCCCATGTTGCCCACAACGACATCCCCTGTACTGATCCCGATACGCACGCGTAAGGGGAAACCGCCTTCCCTGGCCCATTTTGCGCTAAGTCCGCGCGCCTTGTTCTGCATCTCGATTGCCGCCCGGACCGCTCTAAGGGCATGGTCCGGCGCCGGTTCGGGGTCGCCGAAAAAGACCATCAGGCCGTCTCCGATGTACTTGTCGACGGTCCCCTTGTATGTAAAAACAACTTCCACCATTGTTTCGAAATACTCATTCAAAAAGCCCCGAATCCGGTCTGGCGAATATGTGGAAGAGTGTGCGGTAAAATCCTTGATGTCACTGAAAAGGATCGTCAGCTCTTTTCTCTGCCCCCTGCTCATCATCGCCGGGTCGGCAAGGATCCTTTCCACAACCGAGGACGGGAAATAGGACTCGAAAGACCTCCTCAGGACTTCCTTTTCCCTTGAGTCCCGCAAATACCGCAGAGCCATGATCAGCGAAGCGGCGGCGGCGCCCGCGATTACAGGGCGCACTATGTTGGCCATCAAACCATAGAGGAGAAAAAGGCCCAGAGTTGCGCCCGCATAGCAGGTTACGAGCAGGGCGGCCGAGGCGATGAATAAAATTGGGGAAAAGCAGGTCGATAAAAGGAAAACCAGTGCAACCATGCCCAGCTCAATCGCCAGTATCCCGGCAGGGCTCAGCTCGTGCAAGAAAGCACCGGAAAGGATCGTCTGGATCACGTTGGCATGCAGGCCGCTCAGCGGGAAATTTATATCCACCGGCACCTCACCGAGATCGGTCGCGCCTGTGGAAACATCGGAGACCACTACTATTTTCCCCGAAAGCTCTTCGGTCCACATTTCGAGTGCGTCCCGGTCGCCCGATGCCGAAAGGATCTGCGCGAAATTGTAATGGCGCATCTGCCCCCATGGCCCGATGAAATTTATTATCATCGCGCCATTTTCGTCGATCGGGATCAAAAAGTCCCGGGTTGGGCCTCCGGGAGGCCTTGCATCCTTGATCCGGATGTAGCTGCCCAGCCTTACGGTAATATTTTCCGGCCCCGCTCCCAGGTAATCGCAAACGACGCGGAACGGCAGACTTGGATAAAACCCGCCTTCGCATCGCACGAGCAGCGGCACACGGCGGATCACCCCATCGCGGTCCGTTTTCAGGCTGAGAAACCCAATTCCCCTGGAGACCTCGGCAAGGGGCGGAAAAGTGATCAGAGGCTTTGTCCCGGAATAGAGGCCCTCCGATTGGCCCTCAACTTTCACGGCCCACTTCGTGCGGTCGAGATATTCGCGAACCTCAGGGGCTATGCGGCCGGGGAGCGCCCTACTCTGAGACCCCAGATCGATGGCCATGCCGAAGTAGACGTTGCCCGCCTCACGGGTCGCTGCGATTATCGCCTGGTCATCCGCCTGGCTGGTCCCGGCGGCAAAGATCAAATCGTATGCCTGGGCCGCTACGCGCATTGCGGCGAGGTTTCCGATAAGCCGGCCGTAGTGGGAGCGTGTCAGATAATAGGTTTTTAGCTGCTGGATGGCGGTATCGTTGATGTCAACATGCACTACCGTCCCATCGTAGGGAGGCCTGAGCGCAGCAATCGAAGAACGAAACAGGAAAAACCTGTCGAAAACCTGTGAATTCCAGGTTTCGAACAAGCCTCCAAAAAGCTGAAAGATCACTTGTACAACGCCGAACGCGGCAATTGCCGCAAAGAGATACATCCGGCCCGGCTTCCGGTTATTTGTGCTCAATCGTATAAGTCCTGGCCACGAAGCCGGTCGAGAGAATCTCGTCGGCAAAAGTTGCGATGTCCAACCGGTCGGGGTCCTGGACTTTTCCAACGCTTCTCAAGGTCCCCCCGATGGGAACCGGCCGCTCGGCGGGTGAGCTCAGTTCGCGGTGTTCCCTTCTGAGCTCCTTTATCAGATCGACAAGCGCCCGGGCTGTCTCGACTTTGGAAGCCGCTTCGGCGGACTCATGCCGCATATATGCCTTTTCGAGATCATCGAGCCGTTTTGCGGAGGCCACCAGATAGAATACTTCCTGGCCCGGGTTATCGTCCAGCCTGAACCATGCGTCTCCCCGCGGGATGTAATACCTGCGCTCCGGCTGATAATCGCCTTCAAACTGCTGGAGGGCATATGGGAAGAGCAGTTTGACGCCATCCCGCCGGTTATCGTGAAAAAGGTATACGAAACATTTTCTTTGCAGTTCGACCATCATCTTGACCTGGTCGCCGGATTTGAGGGCCATGTCTTGAGTGACCGGCTGCGTGCCGCTCTTTCCATCATTGGAGGTTTTGGCTGCAAAAGCCCAGCGGAAATCCACTTCGGGATAGGCAGCGGGCTCGGAAGGCAAGAGTTCAGCGCAAAGACGCAGAGGACGGGGCATAGTCCGGTCAAGGAGAGAAGAGCTTTGCAGGACGGGATTTACAGGATTAACGGAAACGGCTGTTCCTGAGTCCTGAAATGGCTGTTCCTGTGCCGCGAAAGACAAACTCCAGCCCCCGCCGGGTGTCGATGCCGTTTGAAAGAAAAGCAGCACAAAAACGGCTGGAACGATCGAGTTTTTGTTCAATTTCATCTATTTTTCCTCAAAAGGCGGTGGGACCGCCGGCCGACTTGGCCACTGCCTTCGGCGGTGGCGGTGTCAATATCCATATTCGACGCTCCGCGGGGCGGTACAGCTTCCGCCTAAAGGCGGTAAGAGGAATGACCAGATTATGTACGCCTCCGCGCAATCCCTCGATTTCCTTGCCAGTACGAAAAATGGTCCCTTTTCGAACAGAAACCTCGCAGGGCGTCGAATTTGTCCCGGAGTTTCCGGATGGGCACTACTTACGCCCGCGGTTTTGCTCAATCTTCGCGACCAAATCAATCTCAAAATCCGGCGCGATCCCTAAGAGGCTTATTTACGGACAGCCCGTAATCTTTTCGATCAGCCAAGCCATGTTGCGCCCCAGGGTCTTCATCGTCTCAATCCCTTCAGAGTCTTTTTCCACGTCTCCCTTATCGAGCCCGAGTCCCATGTTCCAGTAATTAGACCCCGGCACGATCATCTGGCTGATCAGGAAAAAATGATTGATGGAATCAAATACGTGGACCGACCCTGCGCGGCGGGCGGCTACCACAGCCGCTCCAACCCTGCGCTTTAACATGTCGCCGTTTGCCTTGCCCACGAGGCCGGCCCGGTCGATCAGGGCCTTCATTTCGGCGCTTACATCGGTGAAATATGTAGGCGAACCCAATATTATCCCATCGGCCTGAGTCATCATATCGATGCACTGGTTCAAATAATCATTATCAACGGCACAGTGGCCGTCTTTGTTGTTGAAGCACTTGAAACACGCCCTGCAGCCGTGGATATCCTTGCCGGAAAGCTGCACCATTTCAGTCTGGATGCCTGCATTTTGGAGTTCGCCGAAGACGTAATTGATCAGAATAGCGGTATTGCCGTCTTTTCTCGCGCTTCCATTGAATCCGACAACTTTCATTTCAGCCTCCCTGCGTTAGATCTGGTGTCAACAAAGAACAGAACGTGGGACGCTCTAAGGCTCGCGCACGATCCGGAACCCCAGATCGTCTTTCATGCTGTTGGGCAGGCCGCTTCCACGAACGGCGCACCTTACCGAACCGACCGAACCACGCCAGCCCCCGCCTCGAATCACGCGGCTCTGTCCCATGCTTTCATCGGTATTTTGCGGATTGTTTCTATCGTGGCGCACATATGAATCCACGCCATAAACGTCCGCGCACCATTGCTGTACGTTGCCCAGCATATCGTAGAGACCCAAAGCGTTTGGCCGGAAAGAACCGACCGGCGCCGTCGTCGCATAGCCGTCATCGCATTCGTGGACCGGCTTGATACCGAGTTGTCTTTGTGCCGTATAATCTGCGACATTTTCGTAAATGCAAGCCCTGGAGGCATCGTCGCCCCAATACCGGGAGGTATCGGTGCCGGCCCGGCACGCATATTCATACTCCGATTCGGTTGGCATCCGGAACTTGTATTGTCCGCCGTTCTGCCCGGCAAGCCACTGCGAAAAGTTATTGGCGTCCACCCAACTCACATATACCGCCGGCTGGCTATCGCCGTTAAGAGAATGGCCGGCATAGTCCCTGCTGTCGTGATCTTTCTGGAATTGCCTGAACTGAGCGTTGGTAACCACGGTTTGGCTTATCCAGAAACCGTTAACGCAAACCTCGTGAACCGGCCCCTCGTCTGCGGAGCGATCTTTCTCATTTTGCGGACTGCCCATGAGAAAACATCCGCCCGGCGCCCATACGAATACCAGCCCTGTAACCGGCTCTTTCCAGGTCTTGAGAGTCTTTATGGGCTTTTCGCCACGTGAGGCAGGTTCTTCAGTGGGTCCGGAGGCCAAACGCTGCTCCGTTGAACCGGCGGGATTTACCTGCGGCTGGGTGGAGGCCGGCTGCACCGGATGCTTTGGCGGAGGCCAAAGGAAGTAAAAATCTCCTTCCAAAGAGGAAGATTCCCATGGGACCTGCCTGCCCCCGGTGGCCTCACGCACGGCAGAGCGCACCTGCTTGAAGACATCTTCGATCTTTAGCCCCGGCTGAACCATAGCCTTGATGAGTTCGCCCGTATAAACGCCGTTTTCTCCCTGCCCGTCATTGGCCACAGAACCAGGCGCCGTCGCGTAGGCAATCAGAGTGCCGGTCGGAGCGTCAATGGAGGCAAGCCCTTGCGATATGGAGCGGAAACTACGGGCAAACGGGTTGTCGCGGCACGCATCGATGATAACTATATTCATTCGGGCGTGGGCGTAGTCCATTTCGCCCAGCACTGCGCCCATATCGACCGCCTCATATTCGACCTGCTTTTCATGCTCGATCGCCGCGCCAACAGGCAGAAGGTAATTACGCCCGTTCACCTGGATTCCGTGCCCGGCGTAATAGAAAAGCCCGACGCCGCCTTTCTGGAGCTTTTCTCCGAAAACCTGGATCTCTTGCTTCATTTGTTTCTGGTTCAGGTTTTCCTTCAGTGTGACCTCAAAGGAGAGATCTGCGAGCGTCTTTGCCATGGCGCGGGCGTCGTTAACGGGATTGCGAAGAGCTCCCGAATCATAGGCGGCGTTGCCGATGACCAGGGCCGTCCGTTTTTCGGGCTGGCCCGGAGCAGCCTGGTTCTGATCCGACCAGGCAAAAATGGAGCAAAATGCAAGGCTACTCACAAAAGCAGCCAGAAGACAGGACAAAACTATTTTTTTCCCGGCTATACAGCTCATTTGCCGCCACCATCCTCTGTCCAAGTAGAAAAGGGAGTCTCCCCTGAAGGCAAAACTCCCTGAAGGATTAATCACATTAGATTAGTTTACAAAAGATCCCATAGCAGGACCGCTGTTTGCCATAAAACTACAGTCTCCCAAAAATCGCCCGTAATTATAAGTAAGATCGTCCGGGGCTTCAATAAAAATCACATGCCCGTCCGATACGATAAGTCACTCACCGGGGCGCTTCCACCAGATTAATTGCCTGCACCTGGACCTCCAGATTTTCGTCGGAAGGCACATCTGTTTGAACCCCCAGTAAAGTTGGGAGCCGGCTGCCGGGGGGTATATTCTCCATTTTGGGCGTCACCTCCAGGCTGAATCCGGTTCCATCGGGCAAAGGCTCCTGCTTCACGTGAATGAGTCGTTCGTCCCACATGCATTTTACGATTTTGAAAGCTTTATTATTATTATCAACAACCAGCACCTTTCCGGTGATTATCCCCTGGTCGATGCTGAGCCGGCCCACGACCAGAATTCTAGGTCTGATCCCAATCTCGCCCTCGATTGAACCGTTTACCCAGGTGGTAAGTTCGGGTTTCTCCGCCATGTCGGTATAAGCAGTAATGGATCCCCTGTAATTTCCCATCCGGGTGTTATTGGATATTGTGAGCCGGTAATGTTTCCCGTCCTCTACGGTTTCAAGTTTGTATATGACGTTCTGACCAAGAGTGTCATCCACTTTACGGATATGAAACATTTTCGAGGTCGTGACCAGATCGACGGTTTTTTCATTAAGAGTATCGGCAATCCCCTGAAAATAGACCGTTTTCTCGGGCAAAGCCTCGATCAGAGGCTTAACGGTCCCCTCGAGCAGCAGGACCACACGAGGGTTTGCCGGATCATCGCTCAAAACGGTTGCCGTCTTTTTTACGTATCCCTGGCACCCTCTTAGGCTCACCTCTAAAGTAACTTTCCCCTGCCCACCTGGAGGGATCGCCCGGTCAAAACGGGCAATGGTGCAGCCTCAAGCGGGTTGAACATCTCTTATATTTAGAATGGCTTTACCGCTATTTTTCACAATAAAATCATGCGATAGCAGCTCCATTTCCGAGAGTTGCCCAAATTTATAATTGGTTTCGGAAACAATGATGCTGGAAGTCTCAGGACCGGCAAACACCGCAACAGGCAAAAAAGAAACAATTCCAAAGCATGCGATAAGGACCATCAAAAGCCATCTGAATAATTTTTTCATGGAACACCCCCGTGTTTTGTCTTATACCACCTTGGCCCAAGTTCGTCATGACTTGAATGATTCTTTGTAGTAAAGTTGCATTATGGGTTTCGACATGAGATGGAAAAACATTCTTACCGGATTTGTGATTTTTGCCGCCCTCATTATATTCGGCTTACTCTACCTGGACCTCAGGCTTGCGCAATTCGTGTCGGATAAAGTCGGTTGCCGTTTTCTTTTCTCGAAGACCGTATCCGGTTTGCCGGACCTTTTGTTCTCAATTGTGTGCATCATAACGGTTGTGAGTTGGACCGAGCGGTTGTGGCTGGCAAGAAAACCCGCCAAAAGCAGCCTGGTGCATTTCCTGGAACATATCGGTTTGACGGTTCCATTGGCGTATGTCCTCAAAGACCTTTTAAAAGGGCTGTTTGGAAGAACGAATACGCGCATCTGCCTCTTGTATCCCGAGCGGTTCGGCTTTCATTGGTGTCACGGCGGGGAAGACTGTGCGAGTTTTCCATCCGGGCACATGGCGGTCATTACTGTCCTGATGCTGGGAATCGGCCGGTACTTCCCCCGGCTGCGTCTCATGTGCGCAGGATTGCTCTTTGTCCTTGCATCGGCTTTGCTTGTAGCCGAATACCACTTTTTCAGCGACATAGTGGCGGGGACCTGTCTTGGTGTGATTATCGATTTGCTTACCTGGCGGGGGCTGGCAATTTTTCACCGTTGGAAGGAACCGGCGAACTAACCTGCCTGCAATCTGAATTAGATGAGTGCTCCGGGAGGGCATAAAGCCCTCCCCGAAACGTAACGCGTCAATGACGCAGCCGCGGGGCTTATCCCCGACCAATCTTGAACGCAAATTGGTATTACTCACATGGAGTCTAGTACGCAGAGCGAAAGGCTGACGATGAACAGCCGTGAGAGGTTTTTGGAAGTGATGCGCTTTGGCAAACCGGATCGCGTCCCTTATTTCGAAGAGGGGATAAGGGATGAGGTCCTGAAGGTCTGGCGAAAACAAGGGCTTAAGCGTGGCGTTGATATCCGGAAGGTGTTTCCCTCGGATCGTCATGCGGAGCTGGAGCCTGACGTTGATCCGGTTCCACAGATAAAAAAATGGCCTTCCTCGCTCCTGGAGTTGGCAGTTTTGCGAAAGAGTCTCGATTATAGTGACGATAGCCGCCTACCGGCGGATTTGGCCGTTCACATAAAGGCGGGAAAAGCGCGGGATTACCCTTTGATGCTGCGGGTGCACCGCGGCTTTTTCCTCTCAATGGGTATACGTGGGTGGGACCGCTTCAGGGACTTGATCGAGCTGCTCATATACGATCCGCAACTCGTGCGGGAGAGCATGTCGATTCAGGGTGAATTTGCGGCCAAACTGACCGAACGGTTGCTTCGAATGGTCGATGTGGATGCAGTCGTATTCAGCGAACCTATCGGCGGCAATGACAAGCCATTGATATCACCGGGGATGTATGAAGAATTCGTGCTCAAAAGCTATGAACCGGTTTTAGCCGTGATCAGACAATACGGTGTGGAGACCATAATATTTCGCACTTATGCGAACGCCCGGATATTGATTCCAAGTATTTTGAAGTGGGGCTTCAACTGCCTGTGGGCCTGCGAGGTGAATATCGAGGCGATGGACTATCGTGACATTCGCAAAGAGTTTGGCCGGGATTTACGCCTGATAGGAGGTATCGACCTGGATGCGCTCCGGCGCGGCAAGGAAGCCATACGACGTGAGATCGAACAGAAGGTCCCGCCACTTCTGGCCGATGGCGGATACGTGCCTCTGGCTGACGGCAGAATCCGCGCGGACGTAACCTTTGAGAATTATGCTTACTACAGGCGGATGCTGGAAACCGTTACGCACAATTCGTCTTAGAAAACATCACGATTATTTACAGGCGAACAAATCTCAAACTTATCCCATTAAACGGCGCAAACCGATTTATTCGCTCTTCTGCTTACGGCGTCTTTTCACCACAGGTTTCTTCTTTTCCTGTGAACCTGACGCAACGTTTTGCGCCTTGCTCTGTCTTCTCGCCTCTATGGCTTTCACCAGATTCGCGGGTAATCCCCTCTTTTTTGCAGCCTTGCTTCGCGCCTTGGTTAATGCTTTTGCAGCCAGAGGAGTTCGCATTGGAAAGCCGTATTTCTTCTTGTACTCTTTTGAACTGATGCCATGGGATGTCAGATGTTTCTGAGTCAATTGCTTCATTTCGGCGCCGCATTCAAGACAGATTACCTTATCATTTTGAATTGAACTTTCCGCTGTGATTGATCCAGGGATTTTTTCCTGTACAGCGCCAGGCTCCTGTGCCAGGGCCAGTTCAATTTCGCCGGATTCTGCCTTTTGCAGTTCCATGAGAGTGCCAAAGACTTGCCGGAGTGATGACGTGATTTCAGTAGCTGACATTGGAGCTAAAGAAACTTGAGTCTGTACGATCTCTGATGCGATTTCAATTATTTTTCTTGCCATTGGCGCAACCCTCCGTCGTGGAGATAATTCGTTCAAAGGAAAATCGAGTTTAATCAACGTCGTTAAGCTCGAACCAATTGCGAACTTAGAATTATTATAAATGTATTTTAAGTTAAGGCAATAGAAAATCGTAATTATGCTCTTAGATACTCCAGATCCACAGTGCAAGACCATGATCCAGGGTGAGTACGGGAACTGAAGCCGATCCGCTTGCCCCTGTTATCGGACACGCTCAATGAATTTAAAAGGGCCGGCTTTTACAAAATTTATTGCGATGCTAAAGATAACAATAGTTATTCCTATTCCTATTTCCACATCGGCCAAGTTAAAAATGTAGGGTCGAAGTCCAACCAAACCGAACTTGACAAAGTCAACCACCCCTCCGAATGCAATTCGATCAAACAAGTTAGACAGGCCGCCACCCAAAAACAGGGATAAACCAAGCACCGTAAGAAATCGAAGTCCATTGGCAATCATTAGAAAGAGAATTCCCAGGCCCAACAATACGGTAACTCCCATAGTGGCGGTTTTACCGCGCCACATTTCCGGCAGAAGTCCCTCGAGAGTGAAAACCCCGCCCTTATTCTCGACATAGTCAAGAGTGAGCACTCCTTTCAGCAATGTTAAAGGCTTTGTTCCAGGCAGGTCCGATCTAACTATCTCTTTTGTAAGCCGGTCGGCGCCAATAGAAAGAATTATCATGAAAAAAATGAGAAAAATTCTTTTCTGACTTTTCATGCTTTAACGCCATCCGCTATATTTTAAAGACCGTCCGTGCATTTTGAGTGGTATGAGCGGCCACTTTTTCGAAGGGTTCCTGGCGGCACTCGGCGATTTTTTCGGCAGTATGGAGCAGATAAGCAGGTTCGTTTGTCTTGCCCCTGTACGGCACAGGGGCGAGATAAGGTGAGTCGGTCTCCACAAGCAGCCTGTCCAATGGCGCACGCTTTACCACCTCTTGGAGCAATTCGGCTTTGGGAAATGTGACCACGCCAGGTATAGATAGATAGAATCCCATGTCGAGGCATCTGCTCGCAATTGCCCAGTCTCCTGAAAAACAGTGCATAACCGAAGGGGGCAGTGAGGAAGCGAATTCCGGCACGATTAGAAAAAAATCCTCCCAGGCGTCCCGAATGTGAAAAATCACCGGTTTTGCTATTTCAACAGCCATCTCGATCTGACGCTTCATGCACTCTTTTTGGATCGGGCGCGGTTGTCTGTCGCGGAAATAGTCAAGCCCTATTTCACCGATCGCAACAACTCTGCGGTTGGCGGCAATTTTTTTCAGTTCCAGGATATCTCCGGCATCCATGCTAAAGGAAGCGTGCGGATGAATCCCGGCTGAGGCGTAAATCCGCTCATAGCTCAGGGCTATTTCTGCCGCTTTGCGGCTCGTCTCGATATCGATCCCTATCGTCACGATCATGCTGACCCCGGCATGCAGCGCCCGTTTAATGGTGGCCGGGATGGAACCGGCAAATTCAGGGAAATCCAGGTGAGCGTGTGTGTCAATCAGTTCAGGAAGCTTTTGCATATTTTTGTGACTTTCGGGCATTGAGGGCTGGTAAAGATGCACCACGCAGGGTTTTCCCTTGCCAGTCGCAGGAGGCGAATCTATAATGCCTTTTGTCTATTTGCAAATAAGTTATTCATGTATTTATCAGGTTGCGAGGCAAAAGAATATGGATAGATTCCGATCTGCGCTTGCGCTGGCGGCTGCCCTGGCGATCCTGATCCCGGCGGGCGCCTTACTGGCCGTAACAGAATACACAACCGACACCCATGAACTTCCGCTTCGAGCCACTCCGTCAACCAGCGGCAAAATCATTCTAAATATTCCACCCGCTTCCAGCGTCGAATTAGTGCACCCGCAGGGATATACCAAAGTGCGTTACCGGAAACCGGACGGCCAGATAGAAGTAGGATGGGTAGCCTTGAGGTTTCTGAGCCAACTGCAGCCCGGTTCGGCAACGGCACAGAACCTCGAAGAAGAAAATGCGGCCCTGAAAGAGCAAATGGGCGAAGTTGGCAAGGAGAAAACGGAGCTGTCGCAACAAGAACAAGAACTCACGGACAAACTCACCAAGCTCAATGCAGCCTACGAGATACTCAAGGATGGCTCGGCAAATTACCTGAAGCTCAAGTCCGAGAATGATTCCGCAAAGGCCAGCCTGACGAACGCTCAGGAAAATATACAAACGCTGGTTCAGGAAAACGAAAACCTGAAGGTCTCCCAAAACATCCGGTGGTTTGTGACCGGAGCGCTTGTCCTGCTTTCCGGCTGGTTCATAGGATGGGCTACGGCTAAGTGGCGGAGAAAAAAGAAGGGCACTTACTATTACTAACGGCAAACCTCGCCGGTATATAATCCCTCGCTATGATAGACTTATATATAGCGTTTAATTAGAAAAAAAATGCTCAATGCAAAAATAGGCGCCACTGCTGTTGGCAGAGCTATCCGACGTGCCACGTGAATGAGTGGTGCACAGTTGAAGGCAAGCCCACCGTCCAGCACATTAAAAAGGTGAAGCAAAACAGGAGTACAATCAACGCTCTAGACGTCACCCCGGCCCCCGGACTAGACCCTTCCGGGGCAGGGTTCGCCGGGGTCTAATGTTTTTTGCGTTAAAATCAGCTAGTTGGGAAACAGCCTGGATTCCGGCCTCCGCCGGAATGACAAAATCATTAGCAATTTTCAGGCGTTTCTCCCACCAGACAACCCTTTTTCATCACCCTGTTAGGACTGATTTGAGGCCTTGTCGAATTCCTCTTCCAGCGACTCCATCAGTTCCTTGACCGACAGGATCTGGTCCACCCTGTAGGCGTTTTTGCCGGCAAAAGCGAACCCTGCTTTGAGTTTTCCTTTCCTGGCGTTGGCCAGGGCCATGGCTATGCAGTAAGGGCTGTCCGTGCAATTGCATGAGGTGATGCAGTGGTAAGGACATTTGAACGGCTTTTTCTCCCCACTCTGGATGCTCGTTATAAAATCGTTTTTTATAGCCCTGCCGGGAAGCCCTACGGGGCTTTCTATGATTATGATGTCCTCTTCTTTTGCGTTTATATAGGCTTTTTTGAATTCGATATTTGCGTCGCATTCGTGGGTCGCCACGAATCGGGTACCCATCTGGACCCCCGCCGCACCCAGCTTGATGAACTCAAGGATATCCGCGCCGGAATATATCCCCCCGGCGGCTATCACCGGGATTTGGACCCCGTTTTCCCGTTCGAAAACACCGACCGCCTCGACAACTTCAGGAACTATCTTCTCAAGGGCATACCTCGGGTCGTCCAGCTCCTCCGACCTTAAACCCAGGTGCCCTCCAGCCAGCGGACCTTCCACTACAAATGCGTCCGGAAGCCTGTTAAATCGCGAGAGCCACCTTTTGCAGATGATTCGCGCCGCTTTAGCGGAAGACACTATGGGGACCAGCTTGGTTTTGACCCCATCCTTCAGATACTTGGGAAGGTCAAGCGGAAGTCCCGCCCCTGACACGATGAGGTCAACTCCCTCCGCTATCGAGGTTTCGACCATATCGGCAAAGTTGGTCAGGGCGACCATTATGTTTACGCCGAGGATGCCTTTAGTCGCCTCTTTGGCTTTCCTGATCTCTTCGCGCAACACCTTGATGCTGGCTTCGACGTAACCTGTGTCTTTGTCGAAACCTAAAACACCTATTCCGGCAGTCGCTATTACACCGACTCCCCCCTGGTTGGCTACAGCCGAGGCTAGACCTGAAAGAGACACTCCAATACCCATGCCGCCCTGTATAATAGGGACATTGGCCACCAAATCGCCGATTCTTAGTTTTGGAAAGGTCAAAAATAAACTCCAGTTCGTATTGTTTTAGTTTTTAAAGACTAAATGTCGCAGAAATATTCTTTTTAGGCAAGCTCAATAAGCTATTTCAAGACGGGGAGCTCATTTTTGAGTGCGGATTTGGGACACTCACCGCCCGTTGTGAGCCGATATCTCCAGGTAATCCTGAAGTTTTTGTGCGGTTTTTAGGCCGACTCCACGGATTTCAATCAAATCATCGACTTTTTCCCACGCTTTTTCGCGCCGTTTTTCTATGATAGAGGCCGCAATTTCTGGACGCATGTGAGGAATGAGAAGAAGCTCGTCAAGGGAGGCTGAATTCAAGTCGAGCTTGAGGCCTGCGGCCAGCAGGGCAGCGCCTGGCATGCGTCCGAATTTTATTGTGATTTCCTTTTTGCGGCTAAGGATTTCCAGAGATTGTCCGCAGATAAGTTTTTGAGGCGCAACAGTCGCCGGGATTTGCCATGGGCAGCCTGCCATGGCGGCGGCGGCAGCCACAGTGGCTGTGGCGCCGTCAAGTGCGTAGATCCCGGGTTTGGGGATATCTCCTTTCACCTCCACCATAACGGCCGGGTGCAACTCCGGTTCCGGCAATCGTGCGCTCCAGCGCGAGCGGGTCACTAAGAACCCAAACATAACGATGGACATTATCAGAATGGCGGCGAGGATTTTCGTATGATCTTTTTCCATTGCCAGGATCGCTATTTGGTTCTCATTTTATGAAAAAGCAGTTAAATTCCCCCCAAAAATCCCACCGGGAACAAGCGGAATTCTATAGTGAGCAGATTCAATTTCAAAGTGCTTTTGTTGCTTTCGAGCGGTCATCTGGTCGTAGATACATTCCAGGGAGCGCTGCCGTGCCGAACTCCGGGACGCAATCAGCTCTCAAGGCGAAAACTTCAAGCCCAAAAGCCGCCTACCTGGCGCTCTTTCTTATCATATGCGCGATCATAATGAGGACTTGGATTATGTTCGGCCTGATGACCTGCATTCCATTTTTACAGTTACTATTGTTATGGGACAGAACCTGTTTCCGCACAACCTGGGAGTCGCATCGGGCCTGCTGGTCGGCTTCGCTATCGGAGCAGGAGGGATCGGCGTGACCCTTCTGGGCGTCATAGCAGATCATTTCGGCGTCCCAGTGGCGATTAAGTGCATGGGTGTGCTTCCTTTTGCGGGATTCCTGCTTACCATGATCCTGCGTTATCCTGTCGCCGAACAGCTCAAAGATAAGCCTTCGGCACTTGGCGATTAGCTGGTGTCCGTAAATCTATCGTCCTGGAATTGAAAAATGGCGCTCTTTATTAGATTGCTGGTTTTGCTTTGGCTCGTAAACCTCGCTCCGCCTTTTCTTGCGCAGATACTTGAGTCCAAATGGAGTTCCCCGATCGATGGTGGTTATCTGTTGCCTGACGGCCGGCCGGTGTTCGGAAAGCATAAAACTATCCGGGGCGTTCTGGCCGGCATAATCACCGGCGGCATAATCAGCCCGGCTTTGGGCTTCCCTCTCTGGCTCGGCCTGAGCGTCGGGTTTTTGAGTATGCTCGGAGACCTGCTTTCAAGCTTTTTCAAAAGACGTTTCGCCTTTCCCAGCGGGAAAGCAGTCCCCGGACTCGATCAAATACCCGAGGGCCTCCTGCCGTTTATATTGATCGCACCTCATTATTCGCTCTCAGCCGGGTACGTTTTGCTCTTTGGAGCGGTATTTGGGCCTGGCGCCTATTATGGGTCAATTTTTCTTAACCAGGTACTTCTTCGCAAGCCCTTTGAGTCTTACCCCCGGCGAATCCGGGCTGTTACCCGGTTTCGTGAACTCATTTCGTGCAACATAACCGCCAGCCCTTTTCGCCAGATCCTGAATTTTGAAGATGCGATTTATTATCACCTGTTTATGAAATCAGTATTCAAGGCGCTGCGCATCTATGAACGCGGCCAAAGGAACGCTCTGGTTATCGAAAAGCAAGAGGTCTCATTTCACTTCAGCGACCTGCCGCCCGCCTTTGACGGCTATAAGGTCCTGTTTATCTCCGACCTTCATCTCGACGGCCTCGATGGCCTGACTGAAAAAATCATTCAAATAATTCGCCAAACTCCGGCCGATATGTGCATCCTGGGAGGCGACTTCAGGATGGAGACTTACGGTCCATTTGAAGCCGCGCTCTGCCAGTTGCGCCTCGTTCTCCCCGAAATTAGCGCAAAGGACGGGATCTTAGGGGTGCTTGGAAATCACGACTGCCCTGAAATCCTGGACCCTCTGAAGAAACTGGGTGTTGCCTTTCTTGTAAACAGCTCCCATGCGGTTGAGCGTGGCGGGCAGTGCATATGGATTGTCGGCACCGACGACTGCCACTATTTTAAGGCCCACGACCTGGAAAGCTCTTTTAGCGGGTTGCCTCTGCAAGCCTTCTCCGTCCTGGTCTCTCACTCGAATGAACTTTACAAAGAGGCGCTCAAATACAGGCCGAATCTTTTTTTGTGCGGCCATACTCATGGTGGGCAGATATTGATTCCTCCATTTGGTCCCATATTCACCCACAGTAAAGCCCCCAGGCGGTTTTGCCAAGGGAAATGGGATTATGAAGGCATGCCGGGATATACGAGCGCCGGGGCAGGGGTTTCAGGAGTGCCGGTGAGGTTTAACTGCAAGGGCGAGGTGACCGTGGTTACCCTCAGGAGGGGCCGGGCTTAATACAGGCCTCCGTTCCGCTCCGCGCGCTTCATATGCTGCACAGTGGAAGGCCACACCCCTGGGGGCCTTATAGGCGGAATTCCCCTTATAAGCGCATCAGTTCGGCTCTTGCTTCATGATTGATTGGGATTCCACGAAGCTGCCCAGACGCACACCGGGTCTAGGAACTTACATAGGCAGGAGTATCAAATACCCGGGCTGAGATGGTCCTGCCTGAGATGAGCGGCTTTGAATCGACCTCGAACAGGATGTCAAAGTGAAGCCTGAGCCTGAACTCTTCAGGGAACAAACTACACCTGAACTATCCGGACAAGGTGCATTTTGTTTCCCTTAAACAGTCCATTAGGTATAATAGAAAAGACCGAGTTTGCATCAACAGATTTCCGCCTGCTCAAATATAATTTGATCGGAAGTAACTGTGGCTCAAGACTCAGACGTGTGTAAATCCACTTTATCACAGCAAACTGAAATTATTCTTAACAGCGTTGCAGACGGGGTATTCACTGTAGACCCCGAATGGCGGATTACGTTTTTCAATCGAGCGGCGGAAAAAATCACGGGAGTGACCGCGTCTGAAGCCATTGGCCAGCCCTGCTGCGAGGTCTTCCGGGCCAATATCTGCGAGTCCACCTGCGCCCTGAAGTCCACAATGGAGACGAAGAAGCCGGTCGTTAATAAACCCGTCGTGATTCTTCGCGCGGATGGCAAGGAAATCCCGATCAGTGTCAGCACGGCCATGCTGAAGGACAGATCGGGTCGAATAATCGGCGGTGTCGAGACATTTCGCGATCTCAGTCTTGTGGAGACATTGCGCAAAGAAATCGACCGCCAGTATGGTTTTCATGACATTATTTCCAAATCTCCGGCAATGAGGCGTCTTTTCTCAATCCTGCCGGAAGTCGCCCAAAGTGAAAGCACAGTGCTGATTCAGGGCGAAAGCGGTACAGGGAAGGAACTCCTTAGCCTTGCTGTTCACAGCCTGAGCCCAAGGGCAAAGGGTCCTTTCATTGCAGTGAACTGCGGGGCGCTTCCAGACACCCTTCTGGAATCCGAACTTTTCGGCCATGTCGCAGGAGCATTTACGGACGCAAAGCGGAACCGGATAGGACGTTTCGCCATGGCCGAAGGGGGAACCCTGTTTCTCGATGAGATAGGGGACATTTCTCCTGCCCTCCAGGTAAGGCTGTTGAGGGTCTTGGAGGAGCGTACGTACGAGATCCTGGGATCTTCAAAAACCGTGAGGACGAATGCAAGGATTGTGGCTGCGTCCAATCAAGACCTGTCTCGACTGGTCGAAGAAGGCCTTTATAGAAAAGACCTATATTACCGCATCAATGTTGTCAAGCTTGAATTGCCGCCCCTGGCGCAGCGAAAAGAAGATATACCTCTTCTTGCCCAGCACTTCATCGAACGTCTAAATAAGCTTAAGAACAAGAACCTTGCCGGATTGAGTCACGAGGCCCTTGCGGTTTTCATGCGCCATGATTGGCCCGGGAACATCCGGGAACTGGAAAACGTAATAGAATACGCATTCATCCTCTGCCGCGAAGGTCTGATTCAACCCAAATGCCTGCCTGAGTATCTCCATACAAATGTATGTCGAGTTGTTGATTTTGCGGGTTTTACCCTCCTTGACGCCGAGCGGCACACAATAGTCAATGCCCTTGACCGCAATGATTGGCGTAAAATGGCAACAGCGCGAGAGCTTGGGATAGACAAGAACACTTTGCGGCGCAAGATGAAGAGAATGAATATAGTCCGCGAAGAATTGGACTCAGGGGTCGAATAGAAGATATCGTTCTAATTGGTTGATCTAACGATATGATTTTGGCTTGCTCTTAGGGAGACGCTCTCTCCGCACGTCAGGACGCTCCCCACTTAAGATCTGGGATTGCTGGCGGAGGGAGGCTGATAAAGGGGGAGTTCCACGACGAACGTTGTCCCCCCCTTGCCCGATTCCTTGACCCAAATATGTCCCCCGCTTTCTCTAACAATCCCGTAGGCGGTGCTCAACCCAAGACCGGTGCCTTTTCCAGGCGCTTTAGTTGTAAAAAACGGATCGAAAATGAGAGCGATGTTTTCTTCCGGAATGCCTGGACCTGTATCGGAGACTTCGATGTAGGCCTTTTTAGCGGGCTTGTCGCGATATGTGCGAAGTGTGAGCGTTCCTTTCTGGTCCATGGCGTCCACGGCATTCAGAACGAGATTGACAATCACCTGGCTGAGTTGATCCTTGTCGCCCTCGATTAGCATCATCTCTTCTGAAAACTCTTTTACAATCAGTATGTCCACGAAGAACTTTCTGTCCCGGATAAGATCCAGGCTGTGCTCAAGAATGGTATCGATTTGCAGGATGTCCTTGCTGGGGGTTGCCTGTCTGCTGTAGGCGAGCAGATTCTTGATAATTTTACCGCATCGCCTGGAGTCATCGTAGATGCACGTTAGGCTCTTGCGCCTGGGATCATCTTTTTCGAGGGTCTCCAACACTAGATTGGCGTAAAAAAGAATCCCGGTCAGGGGGTTGTTGATCTCATGGGCGACCCCGGCGGCAAGCTGTCCCAGGGAAGCCATTTTTTCCGCCCGTGAAATCCGTACCTGCATCTCACGCTTCTTTTGCTCATGATCGAGTTTCTCCCTTAGATCATTAAACAAACCCACGGTAGCCACTTCCTTATCGCCCTCGTAGATGATCGCGGCGGTGAGGTCTACCGGTATCTCTTCGCCTTGAGCATTCATTAAAGTAAATCTGGTTAGATGCAACTTGCCTTTATCTCCCATGCGGTTGTCCCTCAGGATTTTCATGACCTCCCTTGCATGGCCCGGGGGATAAAGATCCTCTGTGGTTATTTTTCCCTGTGCGTCTTTAAGCGAATATCCTATGAGTTCTTCAGCGGAAGGGTTCATAATTAGAATCCTGCCTGCCATGTCCGCGGCAATTATGGCGGTGGTTGAAACCTGGATGAGTTTTTCAGTGAAATCTCTGGCGCCCGAGAGTTCCCGCTCCAGCATTTTGACTGGAGTGACATCATGAATACATTCCACAACATACAAAACCTCGCCGGCCTCATCAAGGATCGGAGAGAAAAAACGATTATCCCATTTTTCCGTTCCCGCATTAGTGGTCACATACTTCAGAACGGAATGTGCGTGACGGTCTGCCAGAACCTTGGCGAGAGCACAAATTTCCAGGGGACAAGGCTCCAGTGAGTGGTAGAACAAATCGTGACAAGTCTTCCCGAGGACATCCTCCTTATTGACCCCGAAATTCTCCAGGAAGCAGGCGTTCACATCCACTATGATCCTGTTGGGCCTCAGGATCAGTGTGGGCAAGGAAAGGCAATCGAAAATCCTTGTTTTCCAGTCGCTTCGAGCTTCGGTTTTAGGTCTTTTGCTTACCACGCCGGCTGACTCCTCATTGATGATTCCTGAAAACTCAACCCTGCAAGCCGCCAGCCCTGCCGTTCGGAGGACTCAGGTTGTAATTTTTGATTTTGCTGTGGAGAGTAACCCTGCTGATTTCCAGAGCTGCGGCTGCTTTGGAGATGTTCCACCCATGCAGATTGAGAACACGATCAATGTGCTGTCTCTCGTTCTCTTTAAGGGATTGGGGAATCTCGTGGGCCGGGTATCTGAAAAGGAATGCAAAATCATCTTTGGTCAGGTAGCGCCCTTTTGCAAGAACGACCGCCCGTTCGATAGCATTTTCCAATTCACGGACATTCCCCGGCCACGAATAGCTTTTGAGAACTTCCACACCTTGCGGGTGAATTCCAGCTACCGGCTTATTAGTTTCTTTTCGGATACGATCCAGAAAGTGCTGAGCCAACTCGGGGATGTCGTCGAGGCGAGCCTGGAGGGGCGGAATCTCCACTTCAATGACGTTCAACCTGTAGTAGAAATCCTGCCGGAAGGCGCCCCGCTCGATCTCCTTTGCCAAATCCCGATGGGTGGCGCAGATGAGGCGAAAGTCAACCGAGATGCCTGTTGTTCCGCCTACGCGGTGGAAGGTTTTTCCCTCGAGAACGCGAAGAAGATCGATTTGCATCTTTGAAGGGATTTCGCCCACCTCGTCCAAAAAAAGGGTCCCACCTTGCGCCATCTCCAGGCGTCCTTTTCTTGCTCTTCGGGCCCCGGTAAAAGCCCCGCTCTCGTGGCCGAACAATTCGCTCTCAAGAAGAGTCTCGGTGAAGGCCCCGCAGTTTATCGGGATAAACGGCCCCAGGCGGCGCTCGCTCATGGCATGTATGGCCTTTGCCACCAGTTCTTTTCCGGTTCCGGTTTCTCCTCGCAACAGAACGGGAGAATCGACCATTGCGACCTGCTCGATCAATGAAAATAGTTGCAGCATGCAGTTCGAGACCCCGATCAACTCCTCGCAACGCACGCGGGATGCAACCTGCTCACGCAATATTATGTTTTCATCAACGATCTTCTTTTGCTGCAGAAGCCTCTCCAGTTGGCAGACCAACTCGGAGGGCTCGAACGGCTTCATGAGATAATCGCAAGCCCCGCGCTTCATAGCATCAACCGCTGTTTCCACTGATCCATAGGCTGTGATCATGACAACCATGGTGTACGGGCAGGTCGCCCTGACGTGATCGAGCACTTCAAAGCCGTTCACATCGGGCATCTTGATGTCGAGAAAGATAAAATCGTAGTCTTTCCCGTCCACCATCCCCATGGCAATTCGTCCGCCATCGGCCCCGTCAGTTTCATAGCCCGATTTCTGGAACCACTCCACGAGTGATTCCCGCACGATCATTTCATCGTCGACTACCAGTACTTTTAACCTTCCGGTCATAGATCCCTTTCCCTTCATCTCTTCGCATCCCGGGGAAAACCGGGCGAGGAGCCTCAGGTCTCAACGTGCGCCGATTGCATGCCGAGCCGCTCCGCCGGGCGGACCGGACTAAACTGTCTCATACGCAGAATTCTAATGCAAAACCGATACCCGATAACGACTCATCTAAGTCAGCGCCACTCCCACATTGCGGATTGAGCAGCCATGCGGTTAAAAGATCGCGATCTTTTCACTTCGATTTCATCGCTGAAATATACCTGAAACTTCAAGTGTTCAATTTCTTAACACCCCTGCATAAAAGCTTTACACCTGCATGAGTGACGGCCAATAAACATCAGGGAGGGCGACAGGGAAGGCAGGGCAAAGAATCTTAACAGGCAGAATTATTTGATTGTCATGAACCGTTTCCTCTTCAATTGCAAGAAGCTTCTTCCCGCTTGGTTCTCCGTTAGTTGGCATGGATATTGGGATTAGAGTTGATTCAACAGTTACAGATGTAACGGAAACTCCACCAGTAATAATCTTGCTCAATCGTGGCGTTCGAAAAGAAGGAGGGCTACAAAAATGAAGGGCGACGACAAAGACCGTGGAGTGCGGGTTTTCTCCAACAGCGAGAACCAGTGCGTCTGGATGAAGGCCGGGGTGGTGAATTTCAAATTGTGCCAAAACGCATTCGACTGCACTTCCTGTGCGTTTGATAAGGCGATGAGCAGAGGATTGGCTAAAAAACCAACTGCTCTGGTCAGTTGGAGAGAGGTCATGCGGAATCAACCTTACTTACAGAAGGAATGCAGGCACATGCTGACGGGCCGCGTCCAGTTTAAATTATGCGCTCACAACTACGAATGCAAAGACTGTGGTTACGACCAATATCTGTATGACGAGGACCTGTTGCATCGGGATTCCGCCGTTCAGGTTAGAAGGGTTGCCGGCTTTTTTGTTGCCGATGGTTATTACTACCACAAAGGGCACAGTTGGGCGCGTATCGAGCATGGAGGATTCGTACGCCTGGGCGTCGATGATTTCGCATGGCGGCTGCTCGGGGGGCCTACTGATATCTCCCTTCCGAAAATCGGCTTTAAGTTGAGGCAGAACGAGAAAGGGTGGTGCATTAATAGGGAGGATAGGAGCGCTGCGGTGCTCTCGCCCATGAATGGCATCGTTATGGCGACCAACCTAGACGCTTTGAGGCAGCCTCATCTTTCAAAAAAAGACCCTTACGGAAAGGGCTGGCTGATCGTCATCGACCCGCTCGGCGGCCTGAAAAAGAAAACAAAGAACCTTCTGTTTGAACAAACAACAGTTTCATGGCTCGCTGCCGAGGTAAAAAAGCTCGAAGAAATGGTAATGAATGTCTATGGAGTACCGCTTGCAGCTACAGGTGGTGAAATAGTCGAGGACATATTTGGGAACCTTCCTCATCTCAAGTGGGAAGACCTCGTGCGTAAGTTTCTGCTTACATAAGTTCGGCTCAAAAGCACTATGCCGCTTGAAAGTGGCGGTCTGGCAACTAAATGCGAAAGTCTTTCATGTTCAGGCGAAGCACGAAACTACACCGCTCACAGAACCAGATGTCCACTTCGTCCAGGTTGCGGACTAGAGGGCTGACTTGCATAAGGCATTTGGGGTTCTCGCAGTGATAGAGGGAAAGTGTGTGCGCAATCTCGTGCAGAGCGACCTTGGCCAGACGTTCATAATGGACGCTGATAGGAGCTGGGGTCCCATCTTCCCCGTCCTTGAGGCGGAAATCGGAGACGATTGCCAGCTTCAGACCTAATTCCGCTTCGCCGAATACATAGGTAAATATTGGTGCGCAAAGGTCCATGTCCGTGATTGCGAGAACGCGCGGATGATGGGGAAAGGAGAATCGGGCAAGGTGCTTCAGGATCAGCCCGGCGTCGTACTGATTCCGATGGGGTTGAAACGCATCTTCGGGAATGGCCATTGGAGCAAGCATCTCGACAGGCACTTCCAGTAAGGTCTGAATGTTCGCTGCTACAACACGTATGAGCGTCGCGGAGGCTAGGCCCATATCGATGATACCTACCGAAGGGACATACGGCTTTTTTCGTTGCGGTGAAGGCATATTCAGTAGCAAGGGAAAGTGTTTTTCTCTCAAAATACCAGTTTTTTGCAGGGAGAGCAAGGGCGCACACGGGGTGTACTACATGGCTTGACACGTCGGGACCACCGAAGGGGGAAAATTCTATCCGCCGATATGCTCTATTCGGGATCATCGACACGCGTAGGATCGCCTTCGCGGGTTCGTTGGAAGGTAATGGGATCGGTCATGGGGCAATACGCTCACCCTCAGGAATTAGTGGATAGAAGTTCTACTATCCGAAAATCTTCGACCGTACCTTGAGTCTCCATCACGTGCAATTGATGTGAATTAATATGATGCGAATCCGGTCTGCAGCGAAAAGGTAACAATCTCCGTGCCATGCAGAACCCATGCAGACCTTGATTTCGTGCTCATTCGTGGGCTTCAGACTTTAAAGTCGATATGCAGTTTGCGGTTTGTTTCATATGTCCCTATGATCAGCTCTGCGCCTTTGGGAGCGGCCGCTAAGGCATTGTTTATCGGGTTGATGAGAATCAGACCCGGGCCATGCCGGACCCGGGTCTGATTCTCAATTGGGGCGGGAAACGCCAAACAGAGGGTATTCGTCTTTCCTGCTCTGCCGGACGATCCTGTCATTTTTCTCCAGATCACTTATAAGCCAGCTCACCTTTTTTTTCGGTTCACCCAGGGCTTCGGCGATTTGCGGCACGTTGAGCGGGGCCTCACGAAGAGCGCCAACAATCCTTGCGGCCAGGTATTCATCCTCCACCACTTCCTGCAACACCTCATCGAAGGCAACTGCCTCGTTCCGGCCGCCGGGGAACTCGAGTTCGGAAGGCCGCCTGAGAGTCGCCCCCAACACCCACCGTAGTCGTGGGCGGTGGAATGTGGCGTGGGCTGCCAATAGCCTTTTCTGCATCGCTTCCGTGCGATGGATAGGCCCCATGCGCTCGGCCTCATCTACAAATGAGTTCACCATTCTCACAAACGCCTCGGGCTCGTTGACATCCACATACCCAAGCCCGATGCGCTGCCGTTCAAGGCCGGACATGCCGAGTAGCTTTTTCATGACACTGACGCGGAACCAGGTATGGTCAACGCCGTAGCCGTAATGACAGGATTGTGTGGGCGTGCAGCCTGCCAGCATGATAAAATTCGCGCCATTCAGGAAGGCCATGGAAAAAACGGATGGATCGATTGTGCCGAGGCACCGCACCGGGATCATAAAAAGCCTGCCGGGATATGTGAGGTTGCGGGCAGCGGCCAGTTCCGCCGCGCTTTGTCCACCCCAGCTACAGACAAGACCGAGAACATCGGTCTCCTTCATGTGCGAGACCACTGTCCTGACCCTCGCTTCAAGCTGTTGGGTGGAGTTGTTCAGCACTTTCATGGCTTCGTACGGACAGGCTGCGGCGCAACTGCCGCCACCGTCACAGGTGTGAGGATCGATGTGGCGCACAGTCGGCCCCGGGCCGGGTTTTATGTTCTCAACCCCGCCGCAGGTGCAGATCTCACTGCACAGGCCGCAACCTTCGCACAGGTCCTTGTCCACTGAGACTACTACCAGGGGACTGAGCAGACCGCCGTTTTTGGTTTTTTCCCTCAACCGCAAAACTTCCCTTGCTGCCTTCTTGCCCTGCCGGAGCGCTTCATTCAGATCACAAGCCTCAAGGGCGGAGCCGGCCAGAAAAGGCCATTTCGCCGGCTCCTGTTCGGCTTTGACTTTCAAAGGCGGTTTTCTGATACTGGTATTGTCCGGGAATAGCCGAAGATATCTGCTAAGCTCCAGGGCCTTATCCGCCGGTGGTCCGGGAAAGGCGGAAACGACGAGAGTCTCCCACGGGATCTCGTGATCCAGATGGTCCCTGGAGCTGGTGTAGGTCACAAACCCTGACTGGACCATAGGATGCACCGATGGTTCATAGGCGTGGAGTCCGATGCCGCGAGCCCGGGCCGCGCTCAGCTCAGCTCCGGCAACGGGCAGCCGTATGTCAGACGGATAAAGCAGCGTAGGGGTGACTCCGGGATGATTCTCGATCAGGTATTGACAGTTGCGCCAGGCTGACATGGCCGATAATTCCCTGGACTTTGTCCCCCCGTTGCCATTCACCCAAAAAACCATTTTGCCGGGCCTGATTTTCCTACTGGCCAGGCGATCTTCCAATTCCACCTGATCGATCACGCGCTCGCCGAGGTGGATGGAGGTCTTTTCCTCCGAGATGTACTCCCGGTCCAACGCCACTATTATCGCCGCGCCTGCGATCTCATCTGTTGAACCGTCGGGGCGTCTCAGCCCCAGCTTATAGTCTCCCACATGGCCTTCAAGATACTCTATTGGGCCGTCCGTAACGATGGACACGCGGGGGTCGGAAAAAACGTCCTTCAATAGCGATTTCAGCTCGTGAATGTAAATCCGTGATCCCGGATACGTCCTTGGCAGGCGAGCCAGGACTTCGTCGAGGTTTTCGAATGCGGAGATCAGGACGCTCTCCATATTGCGGTGAGCCAATTCCCTTGCGGCCTCAAAACCCGAGATGCCTCCTCCCAGGATGAGAGCCGGTCCGTGAAAATCAGCACGCGCCGGCTGGCTGAGCTGGAGCAACCCGAGACTGGCCACCGCCCCACCGATGAGCGCCGCCGCCTTGCGCGTCAGCTCTGCTTTGGACTCATTATTAACGAGAGCAACGTGATCTTTCAAATTCACCATTTCGATCTGCGAATCCAAGAGTCCCAAGTTTTTCAGCGCCCTGGAGAACTTTTTCTTCATGATCCTGTCTGAACAAGCGCCCAGCAGTACCCGATTAATGCCCTGCGTTTGGACTGCCTTTGTCAGATCTGCCAGGCCGGCAGAGTTGCAATAGCTCGGGTGGGTCTGGATGCAGGCCACCGCCTCCTCGGCTTTCAATTGGCCTTCCAGCGCCGGCAAGTCCACCCGGTCACCGATCACCCTGGCACATTCGCACAGGAAGATGCCCGTTTTTACCTCGTTCTTCATGGCACTCTCCTTTCCGGCGCCGTAACCCCCGAGTGGCCTTTCGGCATCTCTCTTACCTTTGCAAAGAGTCGTTCCATGGATTCAGTCGGACAAACGTAGAGGCACGAGCCGCACCCCACGCATTCCTCGCTTGGCAGTTGAAAGGCCGTCGTCACTTTCTTACGCACCCCACGGTTCGAAAAAGAGATCGCACGCAGGCCGGCCACTTCATCACATGCCCTTACGCAAAGGCCACAGCGGATGCAGGTATCCTCGACATCGCTGCTCCTGAAGCGTGACTCCCTGACCCCATAAGATCGGGCCAGTTGCCTGATCCTTTCAGACCCGGGATATTCGTCCACAAGCATTTGCAGGATCCAGTGGCGCACATTGCGGACACGTTCGCTATCGGTGAGGACCTTGATGCCTTCACGGATGGGATAGAGACAGGAGGCCACGATGCGGCTCCGTTTGCCGTCGCTGACCTCTACCATGCAGAGCCGGCAGGCCCCGGAGGATTCCAAAGCACTGTGGTGGCACAGGGTGGGGATATCGATCCCGGAGCTCCGGGCCACATCCAGGACGGTCCAGCCATCCTGGCCCTGCACCTCTTTGCCGTTTATGTTGAAGGTTATCATATCTGACTCCTTTTAGAGGACTTCCACCGCGCCGGCCATACAGGCTTCGGCGCAGGCCCCGCATTTGATGCATAAGGCGGTTTCGACCCGGTGCGGTTTTTCCTTCTCTCCTGATATTGCCCCTGTTGGACATTCTTTGACGCATTCCGTACAGCCGTTGCAACTTTGCGCGTTGATGGAATAGGTGATCAGGTCTTTGCAGACCTTTGCCGGGCATCGCTTACCGAGTATGTGCGTCTCGTATTCATCCCTGAAATAACGAATGGTGGAGAGCACGGGGGTGGGGGCGGACCCTCCAAGTGCGCAAAGAGAGCCGTCCTTGATGGCTTCCGACAGTGAGACTATCTCATCAAGATCTTCCACGGTCCCGCTGCCTCTTGAGAACTGTTCGAGCATTGAGTGCATGCGCTTGAGGCCCAATCGGCACGGTACACATTTTCCACAGGACTCATCCATCAGGAAATCGAGGAAGTGTTTGGCCATGTCCACCATGCAAGTGGACTGGTCCATGACGATCATGCCGCCCGAGCCCATCATCGACCCGGCTTCCAAGAGGGAGTCGAAGTCGAGGGGCAGGTCCCACTTGTCTTTGGGGATGCAGCCGCCCGACGGGCCGCCGGTCTGAATGGCCTTGAACTCTTTCCCGTCGGGAATGCCGCCGCCTATCGCGACCACCATGTCCTTGACATTGATTCCCATCGGCACTTCCACCAGCCCTACCCGGTTCACCTGTCCCACCAGTGAGAAGATTTTGGTGCCCGTGCTTGCTGGGACGCCGATGCTCTTATACCAGCCCGAGCCTTTGCCGATGATGACCGGCACATTGGCCCAGGTCTCCACGTTGTTTAGATTGGAGGGTCGTTCCCAGAGCCCTTTCTCGACTGTATGGATATACTTGGCGCGGGGCTCTCCGGGTTTGCCCTCGATGGAGGCCATCAGGGCCGTAGACTCGCCGCATACGTACGCCCCGCCCCCCAGGCTGAGATTGATATCGAAATCAAACCCGGTGCCGAAAATATCCTTACCGATGAGTCCGGCTTCGCGGGCAGTGAAAATAGCTCTCCGCAGAGTCTTGACCGCAAGGGGATATTCGGCCCGCACGTATATATAGCCCTCGCTCGATCCGATCGCGTAGGCGCCGATGAGCATTCCCTCAAGGATCGAGTGCGGATCGCCTTCGATGAGGCCGCGATCCGTGTAGGTCCCGGGATTGCCCTCGTCTGCGTTGCACAGCACGTATTTGGGCTTTCCAGGGGCCTTACGGCAGGACTGCCATTTGATCCCAGCCGGGAAGCCGCCGCCCCCTCGCCCGCGCAACCCGGAATCAATGATTTCCCTGATCACCTCCTCGGGTTGCATGCCGGTCAGGGCTTTATAGAAGGCGAGATATCCGCCCCGGGCGATGTAGTGCTCCAGACTGTCAGGGTCCAAAAAACCGCAGTTTCGCATCGCGATGTGCTGCTGAAATTTGAAGAAGTCCAGTTCCTCGTATTTCGGGACCCCCCTCAGATATTCTTCCGGACCTCCCTCACAAAGTTTTAGAGGTCCGCCGTCCAGGAGCATCTCATCTGTGTCCAGCCATGCGAGGAGATTGGCTTCGGGTATTTTCCCGGCGGTCAGATCTTCCCATATCTTTCCCGCCACATCAGGACTCACTTGCCGGTATGTCAGGCGGGGTTTGCCGGGCAGAACAAGATCCACAAGCGGTTCCTCGTAGCAAAGGCCTATGCAGCCTGTCTTTTCCACAGTCCCTTCCCAGTTCGAGGCGCTCTCTCTCTCCCGGAAGAAGTCGAAGACCTTCTGTGCCCCCGCCGTTAGTCCGCAGGTAGCCATTCCCACCAGAATCTTTGGTTGCGCTGCCGGGTATAGCTTGGCAAACCCGGCTTCCTTGGCTTGCTTCAAATCCTCCAGATTCCTGATTTTCATTTCCTTACCCCTTGCTGGAAGTCTTGATGAGGGCCCCGGCTTTTCTCTGGTCGAGGTTGCCATGGATCTCATCATTTACGGTGGCTACCGGACCCATGGAACAGCACCCCAGGCAATAGACTTTGTTGAGGGAATAACCGGAGTCCTGCACGGCGCTTTCCTCTGCCGGCAGATCGAGGTCGCGCCTGAGTTTGTCGTAAACCTTGGCCGCTCCTCTCACGTGGCATGCCGTACCCATGCAGACCTTGATTTCGTGCTCTTTCCGGGACTTCAGACTGAAAAACCTGTAGAAAGTGGCCACCGCCCAACCGCGGGACCTGGGAACGCCCACATGATCGCATACGGCTTCGAGCGCTTCTTCCGGGATGTAGTTGAATTTTGCCTGCACTTCCTGGAGAGCGCTGATCAGTTGCTCAGGATGCGGGGGGACCCGCTCCAGAATGGCTTCCAAACTTCCAAAGGATACGTTCACGGCTCATACCTCCTGTTAATTGATGGTTGCCTTTCTGTAGAGCAAGGTTGGAGCCATGATCTCAACTCACTGAAAAGACTGCGTAAAGACGATACGTATCGTGTAGGTCGGGAAGAGTGGGCGGCAGGAGTGTTCAGGAAATAGAACAAACTTGGGGTGTCATAGAAAAAGTAGTGAATATTCAATTAGTTAAATAGTGTTGCAAAAGTGAAGAGATGTTCGGATTTTGAAATGTGTTTTGAAAACAATGGGTTAGACAGGAGGAAATCGTGCAGGCTTTTCGATCTTGCGAATTTTCCAAGAAATTGTTTGAAAATGAAACAAAAAAAGCAGGAAGTGGTAAAAAGGCAGTTTAATCACATGGTTCAGTTTGTTTCATAACTGTTGCGCGCGTTCGGATTTGAAATCGGCCGGCGTGATGTTGTGCGCTTTTATCTTTCGCCATAGCTTGGTCCGACTGATTTGCAACAGGCGAGCGGCCTCATGTTTGTTGCCCGATGCTGTTTCCAGCGCCGTGATTATCGCCTTTTTCTCAAGTGCCTGAAGCGGCGCTCCTTCTATGTCCAGCTCCAGCCCCCGATCTGTCCAGGAAGTCTCCATACTCGGCAGATGGCGTTCAGAAATAACGGGGCCCTTGACGAAAACGAAACAGTATTCCAGGATATGCTGCAACTCTCTGACATTGCCCGGCCAATGGTGGTGACAGAAGGATTTCATCACTTTGGGCTCCACCCCTCTTACCTTCTTGTTGAGCTTGCAGTTGAGCTGTTCCACGAAGTGTTTGACGAGAATGGGAATGTCTTCGCGCCTTTCTCTGAGAGGGGGCATGTAGATGGGGACCGTAAAAAGCCGATAGTAGAGGTCTTCACGGAATCTGCCCTGGCGCATGGCCTCCTTCAGCTCCACGTTGGTTGCTGCGATTATCCTGGCTTCCAAAGGGATCTTGCGAGTGCCTCCCACGCGCTCAAAGGCTCGATCTTCCAAAACGCGCAACAGTTTGACCTGAACCTGGGGCTTGAGGTCCCCTATCTCATCCAGAAAAAGGGTTCCGCCTTTGGCCAACTCGAATCGCCCCGGCTTGGCGGCGATGGCCCCAGTAAAAGCTCCCCGTTCATGCCCGAAAAGCTCTGATTCAAGTAGAGTCTCCGGGATGGCCGAGCAGTTTACGGCTACCAGGGGGCCCTTTCGCCTGGAACTGTGAAGATGAACGGCCCGGGCTATAAGTTCCTTGCCGGTCCCTGATTCTCCTTGAATCAGAACGTTGGATTCAGATGCGGCGATCATGGGCAGGCGAGTGATGATTTCCTGCATCTTGGAGCTGACACCGACGATATCGGCGAACAACGGCTGCCCAGTCATTTTGGCCGTCGAAGCCTGCATATAGCCGCATTCGTGAAAGGTTTCCAGGCCACCAAATACCTTATTTCCCGATTTCTTGACCTGGGAAGTGTTAACCACGATCAGCTTCTTTTCACCCGTTTTGGAGATGATTTCCACCTCCCGGTCGAGCAAGACCTCGCCAGTGCTCATGGACTTGCGCATGGGGCAGCTGTTGTGGCACATCTCGCTTCGGAAGATTTCCCAGCAGAACTTGCCCACAGCCTCTCGTTTGGAAAAGCCGGTAATCCGCTGCGCAGCTTCGTTGAAATAACAGATCTGCCAGCGTGTGTTTACCATGAAAGCTCCCTCCGGCAGGCGCTCCATGAGCTCCTCGTGGGACAGCCCAAGGAACTTCAGGGCATGGTCGAGCGTTTCTTCAGTCCTCACCAGGGTGATGACCGTACCCGTGACTTGGTTGGCTTCATCTTGAAGCGGGAAAGACGTGAACCACAAGCCGTGTTCGGCCAACTGCTCTCCTTCCAGCCAGCCGTGGTTGTCCTGTTCATTGTCGAGTATTTTCTCCAGAGGGTGTCCTGCACGAGAAAACGAGGTGCGCAAGGGGGAGTCGCCGCTGAGATCCATGCCGAGGGGCAAAGGATGGCCAACCAGATATTCGGCAAGGGGGTTCACGGCAAGCAGCCTGCAATTGCGAGCGACGACAAGGATACCGCAGTCTTCTCTCATAAAAGCTTACCCCGCAAGATCAAAGCGCCCCGGAGTCTTTATGTAGTAAAAAAACTACGGATTCAGCGCGAACGAAGTATAGTAGGGCCAGCATGAATGGAATTAACCCAAGGGTTACAAATAGTGTGCCAAAAGGCTTTCTTCGTCTAATTTCCGGCGCCCATGTGGTTGGGAAGATACGAGACAGGCAGCACGCGGGATACGGAGTAACTCAAAGCGGACTCAAGAAATGATTTGAAGAAGACGCGAACAAGATGTTGTGATACGTCAGCAATCGCCGATCAGATGTCCCTAATTGGTTTTGTCGAACAGCCAGGGATGACGGAAATTCATGCGCTTCATGACCGTAGGGAAATATTTCGTCTGTGTATGGGGCAGGAAGAGGGCTGCTACGTAGTTGTCCATGAAGCCCGGGGTCTCAGACAGGTCGAAGTTGGTCATCATGGCGGCGATCCTGCGTTCCTCGGATAGCAGATCGCGTGACAGCGCCAGAAAGGTTGCCCCTTGGAGCGAACCGTTGCCCACGAACTGAAAGCGGTCTCGGGGAAGGTCGGGAAGCAGCCCGATTACAACTGCATTTTCAATGTTGACTGAGCTTCCGAAACTACCGGCGAGAATAACCTGTTCAATGTCCTGAAAGGTAAGTCCCACGTTTTCGAGCAGGGATACGTATCCCGCAAACATGGCCGCCTTTGCGCGCATGAGATTGTCGATATCCGCCTCACTTACGGTGATGTCCCGGCTGAGCCGGGTATCCGGTGCCCAGGCCACAACGAATTCTCTGCCATTTTCCCCCGTGCGGACCCGGCGAGTTCCCGGACTAGATGAAAATTTGCCGTTTGGTTCGACAAGGCCGGCTTCCATGAGGGCGGCCAGCAGATTTATCAATCCCGAACCGCAAATCCCCTTGGGTTTTGACCTTCCTATTGTGATGATCATGGGCTCGAAAGTGTGTGGGTTTATGCTCACGTTTTCAATCGCCCCGCTCATGGCCCGCATTCCGAACCCAATACCGCCCCCCTCAAAGGCCGGACCGGCCGAACAAGCTGCACAGGCCAGCCATTCCCTGTTGCCGATGACTATCTCCCCATTGGTCCCAATGTCTATATACAGAGTCACTTTGGGGTCTTTATAGACCCCCGACGCCAAAATCCCCGCAACAATGTCCCCTCCCACATAGCTGGATACGGAACTTCAGCAATTGATGAATATGTGGGCGGGTGTTTCGAGGCCCAAATCCCGGGCGCGTGCCAGGGGAACATTGCAGACCGTGGGCATGTAAGGTGAAAGCCGAATGTAGCGGGGGTCGATTCCATAGAAAAGATGGGTCATCGTGGTATTGGCGGCTATTGTTACGTGGGATATTTCGTCCATCAATACCCGGTGTTCTTCAAGCAGCTTGCGCATGAGTTTGTTTATCGTGGATGCCGCCACATGCTGGAGCTTTGCCAGTCCCTGTTCCGTCTGGCTGAAAACGATACGGGTGATTACGTCATCCCCGTAGCTGATCTGCCCGTTGTAATCGGCGTCAACTCCCATAATTTTGCCTCTTGCAATATCTATCAACTGGACCCATACCGTTGTGGGCCCGATATCGACCGCAAATGCAAAATGCCGCCCAGTGGTATCGCCCGGCTCCACGTTGAGCAGGTGAGGGTGGGCGTAACGGCGCCGAGAAAAATCGAGTGTGGCGGTCACTTCAAAATCTTTTTCGCGCATCACCATGCCGAGTTTGCGCACCAGGTGAAAGTCCAAAGTGATCTTTTCCAGGCCGTGCTGACGCGCGACCCCTTCTTCCAAACGATACAAGTCGCAGAACTTGTTAGAAGGCGTCGGAGGAGGAAGTTTCACGAATCTTTTTTGAAAGGCTGGGTTATACAGGCCCGCCTTCTTTAGTTCATTAAAATCGAAGGGGGCCGGGCGCAGAGCAGTCCCCGGCCTCCTCCTGGTAAGGGCCCGGTTGTCAAGCAGAGAGGCCGGAGGTATACGGACGACTACATCTGATCTCACACGACTTTGACAAGCTTGGCGAAAACCCATGGCCCAGTCTTCGGCGCTCAGAGGCTCGCTGTGAGCGGAGTCGATTTCCCCGGACTCCAGGATCACCTTGCATTTCCCGCACACACCTTCTCCACCGCATGACGCATCGATATGCACCCCGGCATCGAGGGCGGCGCTGAGAAGACTCTCGCCCTCCTTCACACGAACTGTTATCCCGTACGGATTAAAGGTTACTTGTCTCGTCATAGTGATCTGCCCTTAATTGAACCTACTGATTCTCTTCGGTTCCTGATTCCAACTTCTGTATACGCCGTTTGATTCCCTCCAGGACTTTTTCAAAATATCCTGCCCTGGCCTTCAGCGTTTCCAACTGAGGTCCCGGTTCGAGGTCCAAGGCTGAACCGGGGTCAATAAACTCACGAGTTCCACGCCCGAAACCAAAGCCGGCCAAACGTTGCCATCCGGTAAGTCCGGTATTGAAAAACCTGTTGCGCCGGCGTTGACCGCCGCCACCTCTGCCCGGGGAAACGAAATTTTGAGAACGATTAAAAGTCCCAGGGATACCAAAGCCCAGGCAAAAACCTTTCGTCCTCCCAGTGCCTGGGCCGGCCCCGGTTGGTCCTGTTTTGTCACCGCGCGGCATGTCTAAAACCTCCTTTCCTCTTTCCGGCTTTCCGCCAAATGAGACCGGCCATCCGGCCTCACCCGCAAAGCCCTGGATTGGCTCATTCCGGTCATCGGGGATTCTCAGTATGCAACTCCCTGAACATCTTCCCGTCATCGGCCCTTTTCCCGTGGGCCCCGTACTATCGCGGCCGGGCATGGCATTCCCTCCGGCTAATTGGATTGGAATCTGCACCCTTCAGTTTCGTTCTGGGGCCAAGGGGCTACAATCTCCATGCCATGTCCCGGATCTCCCCGAACCGCTCGCTTATCTCTGTCTGCCCCTAAAAAAGGGGGAACAATCTGCATCTACGTTTGCATGTAGAGGGGACGATATGTACCTGTCCAGGCTTACTCCAATTCTGGGAAAAGATGAAGACGTAGTGTGGATCTTGCTTATGCGAGACTGGCCCGGTTTTTGATAAACCTCTCGAATAGCTCAACAGTTTGAATCGGCCTGAGGAGAAAAAATGGCTGAGAAGGATGCTATGTTAGCCATTCCGGTTTTTCGCGCCCGAGTAGCGCCTGTGCTCGACTGGTGCTCGAAAATTATCCTCATCCCGGAAGAAGGTGCAGATGCCGCATCAAGTCTGCAAATCGATGTTATGGAGGAAGACACATTTAGACTGATGCGAACGCTGCAGGAGAAAGGGACAAAAACTCTCATCTGCGGAGCCCTGAGTCCCGAGATGTTGAACTATGGCCAAAGCATTGGTTTGAGGATCATCCATGGGATTGCGGGCGATATTGAAGAAGTTCTGCAGGCTTATCGCAAACAAAAATTGGACGAGCCCAAATATTGGCTTCCCGGATGCCGCGGACAACGCCGGTACAAAGGTGTTGCGAGGTGCACCGGCAAGGGCAAGGATGTGATCACAAGCGGGGGAGAGCCGGGAGGCTCCGGAACAAGTTCGGTCCGAAAGGGTCCCGGCGATCCGGAGTGGGACAAGGCGGCAGGAGGGCCGGGAGGATTCTGCGTCTGCCCGAAATGCGGATCGAGAAAACAGCACGAACGTGGAATACCATGCTCACAGGTGCTTTGTCCGGCATGCCGGAGTTCAATGACCAGGGAATAAGGGCCTGTGCAGATGTCTTTTTGATGACCCCTTGCCGTGTGATACGCGGTTCATTTTGTTCCCTCTACAGCGGATGAGGAGTAAAACATGGGCAAGATTGCAATAACGAGTGAAGGTCCCGCTATGGATGACCTGGTGGATACCCGGTTCGGCAGGGCGGCTGGTTTTGTTGTAGTCGATCTCGAAAGCATGGAAACTCGCTACATTGATAACGGACAGACTCAGGTAATGGCCCAGGGCGCAGGCATCCAGGCGGCCCAATTGATGGCCGGGGCCGGAGTCAGTTTTGTTCTCACAGGGTTTGTAGGGCCAAGGGCATTTCAAGCGCTTTCCGCTGTAAAAATAGGAGTTGTGCAGAACATGGAGGAGGGCATGACTGTGCGCCAGGCCGTTGAGCGATTCCAAAGCGGGGCCGTGAAGCTGGCCGATGGGCCAAACAGGAGACCGGCCCGATGATAGTTTCTATTGCCAGCGGCAAAGGAGGCACAGGCAAAACCACGGTAGCCGCCTCACTTGCACGGGTCTGGGAAAAGCCGCTGGTCGCGGTCAACCTGGATGTGGAGGAACCAAACCTGCATCTGTTCCTTCATCCGAATATCAAGGAAAGCGCTACGGCCTGCCAGGAGGTGCCAGTCGTTGACGAATCAAAATGCACCTTATGCGGCGCCTGTTCCGAGCTCTGTCAATTCAAGGCAATCAGCGTAATGGGCACATTGCTCCTGACATTCCCGGAAATGTGCCACGGATGCGGCGGTTGCATCGCTTTGTGTCCCGAGAAGGCGCTTTCTCCAGGCGAACGGGAACTGGGGGAAATTAGCCGGGGGCAAGTGAACGGGACACAATTTCTCATGGGCCGCTTACGAGTTGGGGAAGCAATGAGTCCGCCGTTAATGCGACACGTTAAATCCAGGCTAAAGGATATCATTGCCGCAAACGGCCGCGATGCAATCATCGATGCGCCTCCGGGAGTTAGTTGTCCGGCCGTGACCGCAGTGATCGACAGCGATGTTATTGTCCTGGTAACCGAGCCCACTCCCTTCGGTTTTTATGATTTTAAGCTGGCCTGCGAAGCCTTTTCTCCGCTGGGCAAGCCAATGGGCGTGATAGTAAACCGGGCCGGGATCGGCAACGGCGACGTTTACTCATTCTGCAGAAGGGAAGGAATACCCGTACTGGCCGAGATCCCTTTCGAGCGGGCCGTTGCAGAGGGATACGCCCGAGGCCGGATAATCGCGGACTTGTCCACGGAATTCAGGAATATCTTCGTTTCCATCCGTTCAAAGATTTGCGCTCTGGCTTTAAGGCCGACTCTCAGGGAGGCGGTCCATGCGTGAGGTGGTCATCATCAGTGGCAAGGGCGGGACCGGCAAGACCTCGCTCACGGGGGCATTTGCTCCCCTTGCCTCAAACAAGGTCATTTGCGATTTGGACGTGGACGCCCCAGACCTTCACCTGCTGCTGAGCCCGAAAACTATAAAGGTGAGAGAATTTTATTCGGGCTACCAGGCTAAAATTGATGGTGAATTATGCACGCGTTGCGGGCTGTGCACATCAATGTGCCGATACGACGCGGTGAGCAGTAACGGCAAAGGTTTCTTGATCGATCCTCTTCGTTGTGAGGGGTGCAAAGTCTGTGTCGCGTTCTGCCCCGCAGGCGCAATCCTGTTTCCGCAGAAGCACTGCGGCCATTGGTACATATCATCTACGCGATTCGGACCCCTCGTTCATGCTCAGCTCTTTCCCGGCGAATCAAATTCCGGAAGGCTTGTCATGGTTCTGAAACAACAGGCGCGCGAGTTGGCCAAATCCCAGGGGAAAGATCTCGTCCTTTGCGATGGCGCACCCGGCATTGGCTGCCCGGTGATCAGTTCGCTTTCTGGAACTAATTTGGCGGTTGCGGTAACCGAGCCGACACCATCGGGACGGCACGACCTTGAAAGGGTGGCTGATTTGTGTAGTCATTTTCAGATCGCCTTTGTGGTCATCATAAACAAATTCGACCTAAATCCGGAAGAGGTGGACAGAATCGAACGTTTTTGCCGCATTAGGAGTTACCCCGTAATCGCGAAGCTCCCGCACGATCCGGTTGTAACCAAAGCAATGGTGCAGGGGCTGGTAATTACGGAATTACCGGAAACGGACTTCACCAAAGAAATCCGCAGAGCGTGGCTTGAAATCGAGGAGCTTGCGTACTTTCGGTAGTGAGTCTTCCGCGTCCGATTGATTTGGTGTTGTTCATAAGGTTGACGGGCATTTGCCCGTCGTAATTCGAGTCATATTCGATTGTGAGGAGAAAAAATGAAAAGCATTACAGTAGCCGTTCCATCAACTCATCCGGGAGGACTGGACTCACCTCTTGGCGCACATTTCGGGCATTGCGACCTCTATACCATAGTGGAAGTCACGGACGGACAGATCCAAAATGTGCGAACTTTGCCGAACGTACCTCACCAGCAGGGCGGATGCATGGCCCCGGTCAATCACCTGACCCAAAACGGAGTACAAGTTCTTATTGCCGGCGGCATGGGCATGAGACCGCTCATGGGTTTCAACCAGGTGGGAATAGATGTTCTCTACGGCGGCAGCGTTCAAACCGTGGGAGAGGCTGTCGATGCTTTCCTGAAAGGAAACCTGCGGCAGTTCACAAGTGATTTCACGTGCGGCGGAGGTGGGGGACAAACCGGCATGTTTTGATCGCCGGGATAGGAGAATATCCTGAGTATGAATCACCAAAAGGTCACTCAGTTGTTGCGTGATTGGGGATTTGTTCGGACTGAGGAAGAAATAGAGAGCTTTGCTCTAATGTACCCGGAGACTTACCTCGAACTTGCCGAGGTAGAGCAAGGCACAAAGGAATACGAGAAATTTATTTGTTGGTATTCCGAACAACAGGAGAAAAACAATGGAGTGCAGGATTACAGTTCTTTGCGAGAACACTGTCCAGGGATTAGGCTTCCTCGGAGAGCACGGGTTCGCCGCATTTATAGAAACCCCCGGGCAAAACATTCTTTTCGATACCGGCCAGGGCTTCAGCCTCATTCAGAACTCGCTGCGGCTCAAAAAAGACCTGAGGAATGTTTCAAAGGTCGTATTGAGTCACGGTCATCTGGATCACGTAGGAGGACTCCTGGCCTTCCTGGGAGTAAAAGGTCCGTGCCCGATCGCCGCCCATCCCGATCTGTTTAACGAAAGGTTTTGGCTCATGCCTACGCCCGGCGGAGAGGAAAAACCCGTATCCATCGGCATGCCATGGCCTCGGGCATGGCTTACGACACGGGGGGCGCAATTCCAATGGTGCAACGATTTCACGGAAGTCGTGCCGGGTATTTTCATTACCGGCGAGGTGCCCAGGAAAACGCTCTTCGAACTTGGATCCCCCAAATTTGTAGTCGCCCGAGACGGCGGTTGGACCCCGGATCCCTTTCTAGATGATTTTTCGATGGTTTTGAAGACCTCAAAAGGGTTGGTGATCGTGCTGGGGTGTGCGCACGCCGGAATGGTGAATATTCTCAATCATGCAATAGACCGGACGGGAGAAAACCACATTTACGCAGTTCTTGGCGGCACTCATCTTGGTCTTTCCCCTGAGCCGCAGTTCGACCCGACCATTAAGGCGCTAAGAGAATTCGACATAAAGATGCTTGCGGTCAGCCACTGTACCGGCCAGGAACCCGTAGCGCGTCTGGCTGCAGAGTTTGGCGACAATTTCGCTTTCGGGCGCGTCGGTTTCGTGCTTGAAGTTTAGTGAATTTTTACTAAACGGAGAATAAATGCTGAACATACTTTTGGTTTCAATCAGACGGGGAAGCATTAGTGAACTTGCCAAAGGTCTATCCTCGGACCCGGAGGTTTGCGTCGATCAGGTTACTTCAGGAGCCGAGGCGCTTAATACTTTGGGTACCAAATGCCCGCATCTGATTATCATTGATTCAGGATTGCCGGACACCGATGCGCTCGACCTGGTGAGGCAAGTGATCGGCGTCAACGCTATGGTGAATACCGCCGTGGTAAGTCCCCTCTCCGATGAGGATTTTCATGTCAAAAGCGAGGGTCTGGGCGTTCTCTGTAGACTGCCGCCCGATCCGGGCAGCAATGATTCAAGGCTTTTGCTGCGAAAGCTGCGGAGAGCCCTGGGATTGGTGGACCAGTCGTCAAATGAGGAAATTGTGAAGGAAGATCGGAAACCGTTTTTGGAGGTCGAGCTTTGAACTTTCCCCCAGTGCCCCGATCGTTGCTCCGGGAGTTCACACCGATGCAATTGCAGCCTTCGAAAACGCCCTGAAAATTCGCGACATGGCCGGTATCCTGATGCGTTGCATGATATTTCCATAGGAAAGGCCGTATGAATCCCAGGAGTCTAGAATGAAAAATTCAAACCTTGCGCAGTGGTTCAAAATATTTGCGGCACGGGGCGGCATCATCATTTTCTTCATCATCGCTTTTGAAGTGATGATCATGATTAGTCCTTTTGCCTTTTTCTTTTACTCGGTATTTAATCCGTTTCTCCATTGGCTCGATAGCTACACAGCCACCCGGTGGCTTACCGCCTTTTTCCTGCCCCACATGATCCTGCCTCCAACGCTTTTTCTCAAAGCCATTCGGATTGCCGGCTCCATTCTCTTCGTTATGGGCTGCGTAACCTTCATCATTTGCGCTTTCCAGGTCTATTTGGGAAAGATTTTCAAATGGGGTATAGCCCAAAAGGGTCTTTACAAATATGTCCGTCACCCGCAGTACCTTGCCCTTGGGCTTTGGGGAATCGGGATGGCGATACTGTGGGCCAGATTTCTTGTGCTTGCCTCACTGTCGCTTATGTTCATTCTATACTACTTTCTTGCCAAGGACGAAGAGAGAAGAATGCTGAGCCGATATGGAGAGGGATACAGGAGTTACATGGCCGAGTTGGGGATGTTTCTGCCAAAGCGCATTGAAACGTATCTCGCATACCCGTACAGACCGATACGGAGTAACACTCTGAGATATGCATCCATCAGTTTTTCGATTATCTTCATCGTAATCGGCTCAGGCTTTCTTCTTCGATCCGTTACGCTCCACTCCATTGGATTGAGCAGGGCGGGAAACATCACGATCGTAACCATTCTTCCGGAAGATGCAGAGATGGGCAAAATGGTGCTTGGAAAAATGGGCGCCAATGGGCTTGAGTTCATAGACTCCGGAAAGGACTACCTGGCTTATCTCATGCCGGGCGATTACATCATGCAGGGAATGATAGCCAATACGGGGGATGAGTTCCATTTGCACAAAGGACATAACACCTTTGCCTTGATTGCGGATTGGGTAATTCATCCCTTCGAGCATCTGAGGCGATCTCCCGCAGCACGGATGGCTAAGATGCACGGTGTTGATCCAATGAGTACCAGAAGGCACCATTGCCCGATGAGAATTAATGATCCGAATCTGAGTTGCGAAAGCTGCCCGTATCGTCGCATTATCTTCATTGAGATCGATCATGCGGGAAACAGCCATATTGCAGGTGAAGAATTGTTTTCGTTCGAAGCTTCACGGATTCCGGTTGGATTCTCTGACGTAAATACTTTAACCGGACAGATAGTGACCACTCGAAGGGTCGAAAAGGCAACGGCATGGAGGGATGTTCCCACGCCTTCGATTTAAAGTTTTCACCATTGAGAGATCATCATGGATAAAGTGGTATACGTCCCGATTGGAGTTGTCAGGTCGCCTTTCAAAACGATGGAGGGAACCCCAATCCAGCCCATCGGCGCTAAAGGGGTGCGGGGTCAAATAGAGTTATGTGAGGAATTTATTGCAGGTGTCAAAGACCTTGACGGCTTCTCCTACATAATCCTAATCTATCATTTTCATCACGCAAAAGGCTTTGATCTTGAAGTTATACCCTTTCTCGATAGCGAACACCGTGGTGTGTTCGCTACTCGAGCACCGAAACGTCCAAACCCCATCGGGATATCCGTGGTAAAGCTGCTCAGGGTTGACGGAAGATGTCTCACCATTGAAGATGTCGATGTTCTCGATGGAACCCCGCTTCTCGACGTAAAACCCTACGTACCGCACTTTGATTCCAGACAAACCGGGGAGATCGGCTGGCTTTCGGGCAGGGTCCGGAATGCAGAGCAGTCTAAAGCGGATGACCGGTTCAGGTGACCGCACTAACAAAGAGTGGATGACGAGACTGCTGAAGAAACTGAGAAGTGTTTTATTGCAGGTCGCGGACTCTATCTGATTCAAATGAAAGGAGGGTGAGAATGGCGAATTTTGTTTTTGTATTGAGCAAGGACGACAATGAGGCTGCCACAAGATGTTTCCAGCTTGCCAAGATCGCGCATACAAAGGGACATAATGTTAACCTGTTCCTTGTGGATGGCGGGGTTAACTGGGCAAACAGGACCCGAGACTTCGGATTGAAAACTGTCACTGGTGATTGTCCTAACGACTACTTGCCTTATCTGGTCGAGAAGGAAGTCACCATTGGAGTCTGAATTCCCTGCGCTAACGCTCGTCAGGTTGACGAGTCAAAATTCTTTTCCAATATGGCTCTTGACGGAGGTCCGCATCTGATAGACTTGGCCTCTGATGCCAAGGTGTTCAATTTTTGAGATCTTTCAAGCTCCAAAGAGGTTCTCGCCAGTTGGCGCGTGCGACGTTTGGATTAAACAGCGGCAACTGAATGTGAGGTAGATTCACATGAGTGGAAAACAGATGGAAGAGCTACCAGATACTGCGCAGATAGATAAAATGTTGGCAAATTCCGGGTACTCCGCAAGGGCCATCCGGTACTTCATCGATAAGCCAAATATAGGCAGTATTTCGAACCCGGACTATTCGACTGAAATGACGGGTTCTTGCGGGGATACCATGAGCGTTAGTTTGAAATTTGAGAACGGCTCGATTCGGGACATCAAATACCAGGTACTGGGATGCCCGGGAGCGGTCGCTGCCGCGATGGCGGTTGCGGACCTCGCAAAAGGGAAAACAATTGCGGAGGCCCGAACCCTTAACGATGGCCACGTTTTCCGGCTTTTGGAAGAAATCCCTGCGACTAAGCACCATTGCATCCAACTGGCTGTAAAGACCTTACAAAAGGCGCTTACCGAGTACAGCCAAAAATCCTGATAGAGAATGGGAGGAAGTGATAATGCCGATTTTCGATGTCTTGTGCATGAAGTGCGGAAAGACGAGTGAACTGCTCCTCACTTCGCTTGAAGAGCAACCAAGCTGTCCATCGTGTGGGAGTGCGGAGGTTAGCAAATTGCTTTCCGCACATTCCTCCCTGTCAGGAAACGCCAGGCACAGAATGCCCGGAAGAGGTGACACGGCCTGCTGTGGCAGTTCGCATGTCCAGGCTGGATGCGCCGGACCCGGGAGTTGCTGCGGGAAGAATTGAAGACCTGCCTTTCAGCAATAATGGGTATTGGAAAGGGTCCGCCATGTTTCATAAAGATAAGTGCAACGAATGCGGAGACTGCCTGGAGTTCTGCCCGTACAATCGATACGACGAGAACAGTGCCAGACAAGAGATTGCCAAATTGATAAGAGGAGGGACGACGCCTATCCTTGGATCTTGCATAACCTGCGGCGCCTGCAACCAGGTGTGCCCCACTCAGGCCAATCCTTTCGATTTGATCAATGAGCGCCAGGAACAGATAGGGGCATTAGGAATTCCAAATGAGGCATTCGAGCGGTTTGCTAAGCTCCATGACCTTCCCGTAAAGATTGAGATGGGAGATCCGGGCAGGCCGGTTCTCAATCTTTGTATTGTAGGCGCAATGGTTCGCGAACAAATTCAGGGGCCTTTGTTCAAAGGCCTTACAATTGTCGAGGGGGCTGATTACTTCTGCGGGGTCGGCTATATTCACCTGGGCAAGCCCAGTATGACGGCTCGACAGGCTCAGCCCTTCATCGATAAATTGTCTGGTCTAAAGGCTGCCGAGGTGGTCTGTTTTCACGACGACTGCTACGCCATGCTGACGTCTCTTGCGGCTCAATATCAATTGAGCGTTCCGTTCCGTCCCGTACACCTCTTCGAGTATCTCTACGCTGCACTTTCGTCGCTAACTGAGAGGATAACATCCGTTGGCATGCGGGTTGCCTATCAGGCCCCTTGTGCTTCCCGCTATACGCCCGAAAAGGACTACTTCCTGGATAAGCTCTTCGAACTCGTTGGCGTCGAGCGAGTTAAAAGGGAGTATGAAGGTCTAAAGGGGCTGTGTTGCGGTGCTCCGCTCATGGCCACTGATAAGCAGAGGGCCATGGAGGTCAAGTTGAGGAACATCAGCGATGCGAGAGAAAACGGGGCCGAAGCGATGGTCTTTCTCTGTCCAATGTGTTTCTTGAATCTTCGGAAACTCTGTCAGGAAAGTGGTATGAAACCGATCTTCATTACCGAACTCTGTAGCCAGTCTCTAATTGAGAAGGAGTAAAATTTATGAAAGACGGAATTCGCGTCCTCATCATCGGTGGTGTGGCCTGTGGGCCAAAAACAGCATCACGTCTTAAACGCCTTATGCCAAACGCGGATGTCACCATGATCGAACGTGGCCGCCTTGTGTCCTATGGGGCATGCGGACTTCCATATTATGTGGAGGGTGTGTTTCCTGACGTAGGGATGCTCTGTGAGACACCGGCAAATGTCCCGCGAACACCAGTTTTCTTTGAAAAAGTGAAAGGCTTTCACACTCTCACTAGAACGGAAGCCGACTTGATAGACCGCGACAGAAAGATCGTTCGGGTACGCAATTTGGATTCAGGATCGCAATCGGAGCTTCCGTACGATAAGCTCGTTCTTGCGACAGGAGCCCGACCGATTAGGCCGCCCATCAAGGGAATCGATCTTAAAAACGTCTGGTTCATGCGCCACCCCGATGATGCTGAAAGCATGGTCGAGCAGATAGAGAACCAGAAACTTCGTCGCGCCGTGCTTGTAGGCGCCGGATACATCGGGGTTGAGATGGCGGAAGCTTTGAGAGGCCGAGGTCTTGAAGTTACTATGATTGAGATGTTCGATCAGATTCTGCCTCAGTTTCTTGATTTTGAGATGGCGGAGTTGGCAGCCAAACACCTTCGGATTAAAGGGGTCAAGTTGATCCTGGGCGAAGGGGTCAAGTCGCTTGAAGGAAATGGTGCAGTTTCGGCCGTCGTTACAGAAAATAACAGAATTCCCGCCGACCTGGTCGTAATTGGCGCAGGTGTCCGTCCAAACGACGAACTGGCCAGGGAGGCCGGGCTGGCATGTGCCCCAAAAGGGGGAATTGTCATCAATAGCTATTGCCAAACCAGTGACCCAGACATTTATGCTGGCGGAGACTGTGTCGTCAATCAGTGTATAGATCCCGTAATCAAGGACCCTGTGTTTGTCCCTTTGGGTTCAACTGCAAATAAGCACGGAAGGACTATCGCCGATCATATAGCAGGCATCGCTGTTCCATTCCCCGGCATTTCTGCAACCGGCATATGCAAGGCGTTTGATTACAACCTGGGGCGTACCGGCCTTACAGAAACGCAGGCAAGACTTCTGCATCCGGATATTGAAACAGCAGTCTGGTCCGGACCTGCACTTCCGCATTATATTCCCCAGAGCAAGCCGCTGATAATCAAAATGATTGCATCCCGCCGCAACCGGAAGTTGTTAGGCGTACAGGTCGTAGGTATGGGAGATTCAGCCAAGCGCATTGACGTTGCTGCAACCGCCCTCTTCTTTGGAGCAACGGTAGATCAATTGGCGGCCTTGGACCTGGGCTATGCACCCCCTTATGCTCCTCCCATAGATCCCATTGCTGCGACTGCACACCTTCTTGCAAACAAGCTCGATGGCCTCGCTCGAGGCATCTCGCCTCTGGAGGCCAGAAACCGAATGCAAAACGGCAATGATCTTGTTCTTCTCGATGTCCGCACTCCGGATGAATTCAGGATGGTGCGCCTGCCTGATGACCGGGTCGTTCATATCCCGCTGGGCGCGCTTCGCGAAAAGTTTTCGCAGCTTCCTCGCGATAAGGACATACTCGCTTTTTGCAAAGTGAGCATGAGGGGGTATGAGGCGCAGAGAATTCTGAATGCAGAAGGTATGGATCGCGTTTGGTTTATCGAAGGAGGTTTGGTGGGCTGGCCATTTGAGTTGATTGAGTAAGGGGATCGTGCGCCTTGCTGCAATGCGGGTGGCCAACGAGCGATTATCGGTGCTGCACAGAGAATTGATCTAGCTTACGTGAGATTTAATCATATCCCATTATGGGCCATGAGGACCAACTATGAGCAAATGCGAGAAATGCGGCGCCTTGATCAAAGCGCCGGAGACCTATGAGTTTGCCGGTGAATCTCTTTGCGAGGATTGTTACCTGGAGCAAAGGGCAAAGCCCGTCACGTGCGATCCATGGGCCGTTTACAGCGCTAGGAGCACCAAGGGAAAAGCCCCTCAATTGAGCGAGATTCAGGGGCGGATCTTGAATCTAATCAAAACCAAAGGCCCCCTTGAAGCCCCCGAGATTTGTGGACAACTCGCCATAAGCGAAGCGATGTTTCAAAACAATTTCGCAACGTTGCGGCACATGGAGCTTGCAAGGGGCTTCAAGGATGGTGATAAGGTTCGTTACGCACTCTTCTGACGATCATATGGGAGCCTGGCGAAGATGAACTGGCGCAGGAGGTAAATTCCCTCGGCCCTTTTTGCCGCTTCTAATCACGATTACCCCTCAAGGCCCTGAGTTCTGAAGGCTTGCGGGAGGTTTAATAATCGGTGAGGCCGTAACGCTTCATGCGATTCCAAACGGTTACGCGGCTTATTCCCAAAATTTCGGCAGTCTTGGATTTGTTGCCCTTTGCCTGGGCAAGCGCATTAACGAGCTGGGTTTTCTTCAATTCTTCCCTGGAGAGATTTATCAACCTTGTACCGCTGGAATCACCTCTTCGCCTGAGAATGTCCGCAGGAAGATGGAGCGGCTGGATGTATCGCTCGTCGCAAGTTGCGAATATATAATCGAAAGCACTCCTTAATTCACGCACATTGCCCGGCCAGGAATAGCTCATGAGGATTTCCATCGTGCTGTTTGCGGTCCCCTCTATGGATTTGCCGCATTTGAGGCGGAGTTTGTCGAAGAAATACCCCGCCAGAAGAGGAATATCCCCAGTCCTCTCCCGAAGGGGTGGAAGATTTATTGGTATGACATTGATCCGGAAGTAGAAGTCTTGCCTGAGACTGCCTTTTTCCAGGAGATCCAACAGGTGTCTGTTAGTGGCCGATATGACCCGCGCGTCGACCGGGATTTGCTTCGAGTCGCCAACCCGTTCAATTACCTTCTGTTCCAGGACCCGGAGGAGTTTCACCTGCACAGAGGGAGTAAGGTCGCCAATTTCGTCGAGAAAAATATCCCCGCCCTGGGCCAGTTCAAACCTTCCGGGCTGGCTATTGTGTGCACCGGTATAAGCGCCTTTTACGTGCCCGAAAAGCTCATTTTCCAGAAGGGATTCTGACAGTGCAGCGCAATTGACACAGACAAGCGGCCCTTTGTTGCGATCACTTAAGTGGTGGATTGCCCTGGCGACTAATTCCTTTCCTGTCCCACTCTCGCCCATGATAATGACGGGGGCGTCAGATCGGGCGGCATTCTCAATGATTTTATAAACCTTCAGCATAGCGGGTGAAGCGCCGATTATTCCATGGAAAGAGTCTTCAGACCGCATGTGTCGGCGAAATTCCTCAATCTGCTGGTCTTTCTGGATTATTTCAGTGATATCAGCAAGAATTTCGACTCCCCCGACCGTTGCGCCGCTGCTATCAATAAGCCGGGATGCATTCTTCAATACAGGAACAAACGATCCATCCTTTCTCATGATGGTGCACCGGCGCTCATCCAGCGTTCCGGTCCTCAGGAGCACACACCATTGGTCTCCACCATCTTTACGGGCCTGGTTGAACAGATCGCAATTCAAGATGGAGCACTTCCGGCCAACAAGTTCTTCGCGCGTATAGCCCGTAATGCCTTCCATAGCCTGGTTAACGAAAACGATACAGCCCGACGTGTCGACAATCATGACCCCATCCTTGATGGTGCTCACGACCGTTTCCCAGTATCTATCGAGGTGTGAAATTATTGAAGTTATCATCTCAACCTAACGCTATTGAATTCCGCACGATAAAGAAATTTTAACGCTAAATTAAGTCAGAGTGTTAATTTTTTTACAGTTGTTAAAAATTGAACACCTTCTCACTTTTAACATTTGTGTGTAAAAATGTATAAAAATTTTTACACCTCCGATTTCGCCCCAAGGGGCCCCTCGATGGCCCATCTTGTTCTAAAGAAGAATGCACAACGCTTTTCGACTGCCTTGGCAATTTGGCACTGAACTTGCCGAATGGATTCAGATCAAAGCGGGACGAGGAGCTTTTAAATTTTAAGCAAAAAGCTTTAACAGTGGACCGGACCGGGGCTTTTCGCGCAATTTTGCCTTTTCACTGTAATTTTTTAATTTTTTGAAAATCAAGACAAATTTCTATTTCAGAGTGAAAGGAGACCATTTTGGAAGCCGTTATTATACCTCATAAACTGCCGGACCCGGTCAGAGAACATCTCGCCGGGCTGAACCTTGAACGTTGTTTTACCTGTGGTACATGTACAAGCGGTTGCCCGGTCACCGAAACGCCAGGACTGGAAAAGTGGGACATCAGAAAGGTCCTGAGGATGCTCAGTTACGGGATGATCGATGAGGTGGTCGAATCACCTTTCCCGTGGGTTTGTACCGGATGCGGCCGTTGTGCTCACGCGTGCCCCATGGGTATCGATATACCGTATATTATGCTGCATATGAAGTCTCTGCGCCCCAGAGATAAAGTGCGGGGCGTTCTCCACAAAGGCGCCGAGAACTGTTTCAAGACCGGGAACAACATGGCGATTCCCAAAGAAGATTACCTGTTTCTCATGAACGATATGGGCAAGGAGTTTGCGGAGGAGTGTTGTCCCGGTTTTTACGTGCCCATCGACAAAAGGGGGGCCGACATACTCTTTTTTCCGAACTCCAAGGAAGTTTTCGCAGACAATGATGACATGAAATGGTGGTGGAAAATCTTCTACGCGGCAAAGGAAAACTGGACGATTCCGTCTGAGAACTGGGAGTCGGTGGATTGGGGTCTTTTCACTGGCAATTACGAGTACATCAAAGTCTTTGCACAGCGGAAGATTGATTTCGTCCGGAAATACGGCATCAAGCGGATGATTATGCCGGACTGTGGCGGCGGATCTTACGGCTGCCGCGTCGGTATGAAGGAATGCGTAAAGCAGGACCCATCCAACAATATCGAATATCTATATCTTTACGAATACCTGATCGAGCTCATTCAGTCGGGCAGGATAAAGCTGGACAAGAGCTTGAACGCGGGAAAAACCTTCACCTGGCATGACTCCTGTAAACACGGAAGAGAACTCGAGCGCCACTTCGGAAAGGGTTTTTATGAAGAGCCGCGATGGATCGTCAACCAGTGTGTGGACAGCTTCATCGACATGGAGCCAACTCGCGGCAACGGTCACTGCTGTGGGGCCGGTGGCGGAATGTGGCCAGGTCCTTATCCGGATGAATCGGCGTGGCACGGGCGCCAAAAATATAATTCCATCAGGGACAGCGGCGCGGATGTGGTTGTGGTTGGATGCTCCAACTGCCATGACCAATTAATGAAGCGGCTCCCGAAGTATTATAAAGACTACCGGTATGAGGTGAAATACATCTGGGAGCTGGTAGCCGAGACCCTTTTAATCGAACCGTGGGAGGATATAGAGATTGCCAGGGCGGAATCCGATGCCGAAACACAGTGGCAAAGGCTCGGCTTGTTTGAGAATGATGAAGGATAGAACGTTATTAGGAAAAGCCAGGAAAGAGGGGAATACATATTGGGTTGTTTGAATCCTAGAGTTCGGCAATGCGCGCATGAAAGGGGGAATCTTTGAATGATCCACTATATCGCAGGTGGAACTTCACCTGTTCGTGGATAAGTTCAGTGATCCCTCTTACTCTTTTATGGAAAGCCTGCCGGATCGGCATGGTCAAAGGAGATGCTACTGGAGAATTCTTTTTTCTCGAGCTGCATACGGCAAAAATCTTCTTCTTTGTTCATTTCCATTCCGATCAGTTCGCATCCCGGAACGATCTTCAACACGTCCGAGCGAACATCGGGATCTCTTACGATGATCTCCAGGAGTTCATGGGGTTTCATCTGTTTGACCAGTTGGCCCATTCTCAGCAGAGAAAGAGGAGTGATGCTTTCCCTGAAATCTATGATGTAGTCTGGTTTCTCTTTCATTTTCGAAGCGGCCCTTCTGTTAGGGTTCGCAGGAGTTAAAGGCAATCTTAATGCCACATCAGTGGAGTTGGTACATTTACAAGCTTAACGCCACATCGATGGAGCCGGTACATCCAGTTAGCGCTTATGTGTGAGTGAACCGGTGAGCAGCATCTAATTGACAGGAATTTTGCTCCCCAAATGAAACTTAGCGACTGGAAAGATCAAATTGTTAAGAAATGCGAGTTAGCAATCGTTTAAAAATGAACATGAGGTCCCATGTTTGAGACAGATCTGGAAACCTATTGGAAAACCGTCGTCAATACCATGCGAGACGGACTTATGATCGTTGATACGACCGGTTCCATCATATCGGTCAACAGGGCACTTGAGACGATCACAGGCTACTCGCGTGAGGAACTCATTGGTCAGAAATGTTCGATCCTAAACTGCAGCATATACAAGATGGCCCGTGAACAAGGGGGGGCGTTCTGGTGCAAGCTGTTCAAAACCGGTTCTCTGGATGTATCCGAGTGCGCAATTATGAACAAGGGCGGCGCATACATACAAGTCTTAAAAAATGTATCTCAGCTTTGCGACAGGAAGGGAAACGTCATTGGGGCCGTTGAAACCATCACGGATATAACAGAAATAGTCGAGAAGGATAAACAGATAGCGGCCTTTCGCCGTAAACTCAAATCGGAGGACGGTTTCCATGGAATAATCGGCACCTCGGCGGCGATGAGGAGCGTATACGATCTCATAGAAAATGCCGCCTTGTCGGATGCTCCGGTGATCATATTGGGTGAGAGCGGGACCGGAAAAGAACTGGTGGCCAGGGCCATTCACCAGATCGGCGGGAGGAAGAGCGCTCCTTTTGTCAAGGTGAACTGTGCGGCCCTGACTGAAACTCTTTTGGAAAGCGAGCTTTTCGGGCATGTTAAAGGCGCCTACACAGGTGCTTACAAGGACCGGGCCGGCAGATTCGAAATGGCTCAGTCCGGGGATATTTTTCTCGATGAGATCGGCGACTTGCCGCTTTCCACCCAGGTAAAGCTGCTCCGGGTATTGGAAGATAAGATCATCGAGCGGGTCGGCGACAGCAAATCTGTCCCGGTTGATGTCAGAATCATTTCGGCCACCAATCGAGACCTTACTTCGCTCATTGAAAAGAGGACATTTAGAAAAGATCTCTTTTTCCGAATCAATGTGATTCCGATTCACCTGCCGCCTTTGAGAGAGCGGTTGGAGGATATACCTATTCTTGCCGAATTCTTTTTCAGGAAGATTCAGATGAAGAGCGGGAAGGATATCAAGGGCATCAGCAAGGACCTGATTGATTGCCTTATAAACTATACCTGGCCCGGCAACGTCCGCGAACTGAAGAGCGCTTTCGAGTATGCCTTTGTTGTTTGCCAGGACCAGATGATCAGGGCCCATCACCTGCCTCCCAGTATTCTCCAGGAAAAAACGGCGGTAAGGCACGGCAAGGCGCTAACGCAAAGTAAGGAAGAAATCAAGAAAAGGGAGCTTATAAGCGCCCTGAACCGCGCAAAGGGCAACCAGTCATTAGCTGCTGAAATGTTAAATATTTCCCGCGTCACCATTTGGAACCGCATGAGAAAATACGGGATCAGATCCATTTATAATGCTGACGTGATCACTGAAGATTATGATGCCGATAAAAACAATTTAACCACGATACCTCGCCATCTTTAGCCAAGCGTGTTTTCCTTCAGGGACAAAGTTGGACCTTGCTCACCACGTCCTATAAACATGCGTTCGCACGATAGAAACCCCCCTTCAGAATTCTCCCTATATCCTAATACAGTATGTAAAACTTTATTGTGTTCAAATATGGCGTCACTCTGAACAGGGTGTTTAATTTTTAGCACTTACAGAGCTGCCAGGATTGTCAGGTCACACCCTCTAGAGTCTTACCACACATAGCATATTCCTTGATGATCGAGGCCTTAAGAGGTCCTGGTCTGCCGTTTGCAATATTTGCGGTACCTCACTTGATGCTGAAGGTCAGGATGTCAATGCAAACGGTAGATCAGCGTAAGGCTTGGTACTGGAAGTAGATGGCCGGCAGGGAACCGATCACGCCGGGATTTCCTCACGGAGAAGCAAAGATATTCAAATCCGGGGTTGCAGCCGACCCGGGTTTACTTTGGGGGATTCGAGGAGCGGGATCATGATCTGGTTGCAAGGAGTTGCTCAGGAAGTGAATCGAAATGAATGAAAACAGTCAAGCAAAGTCCTTTACGGGTGCAGTCATGGTTGTGGGAGGGGGCATAGCAGGGACTCAGGCTGCCCTCGACCTCGCCGGATCAGGATTTTTCGTCTACGTCGTCGAGAGTTCTCCCACAATTGGCGGAGCTATGGCTCAACTTGACAAAACCTTTCCCACCAACGACTGCTCCATGTGCATTCTTTCCCCAAAGCTCGTGGAATGCGGGCGCCACCTCAACATCAGACTGCTGACGATGTCTGATGTGGAGAAGGTGGAAGGCGAGGCCGGCAACTTTATCGCAACGGTTCGAGAACGGCCGCGCTATGTGGATGCGGAAAAATGTGTCGCTTGTGGCATTTGTGCCGAAAAGTGCCCGAAAAAGGTGAAGGATTCTTTCAATGAGGGCCTCGGCTCACGCAAGGCCGCCTATGTCAAGTACCCCCAGGCGGTCCCGCTCAAGTATCTGATCGATGGCGAGAACTGCATCTTTTTCAAGAACGGCAAATGCAGGGCATGCGAGAAGTTCTGTCCAACCGGGGCAATAGATTTCAGCCAGAAGGAAAAAGTTCATCAAATCGAGGTGGGATCGATCATTCTGGCTCCAGGGTTTGAATCTTTTGATCCCAGTCCATACGATACATACGGGTATGGCAAGTATCCCAACATCATCACCAGTATGGAATTCGAGCGAATCCTGAGCGCCTCCGGCCCTTTTGAGGGACATCTCGAGCGCCCATCCGACAGAAAACCGCCCAAGAAGATCGCGTGGCTCCAGTGCGTAGGGTCCCGGGATTCACATCAGTACGCCCATGATTACTGCTCGGGGGTGTGCTGTATGTATGCCATTAAAGAGGCCGTGATTGCTAAGGAACACGCGAAAGATGATCTCGATGCCGCAATTTTCTTTATGGACATGCGTACCTACGGAAAAGATTTCGAACGCTACTACAACCGGGCCGAAAAAGAGATCGGGGTCCGTTTTATCCGCTGCCGGGTGCACTCGATAACCCCCGAAGCCCCGAGTTCGGACGACCTCAGGATCGAATATGTCGACGAGACCGGGAGGATGCATGCCGAAATTTTTGACTTGATAGTCCTGTCCATAGGGCTTCAGGTTTCGAAGCAATCAAAGGCGCTTGCCGAAAGAATCGGGATCGAGATTGAGGCAAGCGGGTTTGCTCGTGCGAGCAGCTTTTCCCCCGTTGCCTCTTCGCGGCCCGGTGTTTTCACCTGCGGGGCCTTCTGCGGTCCAAAAGATATCCCTTTCTCAGTAATGGAGGCATCGGCAGCTTCTGCGGCATCGGTTGCTCTTCTAGCAGACTCGCGAAATTCTCTGACACGGGAAAAGACCTATCCGCCTGAAGACCCTTCCATACATGCCGAACCTCGGATCGGCATTTTTGTATGCCGCTGCGGAGTCAATATCTCAAGTGTGGTGAACGTGCCGGAGGTCCGCGACTATGTAAGGGGCCTTCCCAACGTGGCCCATGTTGCGGACAACATGTTCACATGCAGCCAGGACACCCAGAAGCTGATCATAGAGGCCATAAAGGAACACCGGCTAAACCGGATCGTGGTTGCCGCCTGTACGCCCAGGACCCATGAACCGCTTTTTCAGGAAACTATCCGGGAAGCAGGCCTTAATCCGTATCTTTTTGAGTTTGCAAACATCCGTGACCAGGATTCCTGGGTTCATCAGGCCGAGCCTGAAAAGGCCACAGCCAAGGCGAAAGACCTTGTACGTATGGCTGTCGCCAAAGCAGCCCTGCTCGATCCGATAGAAAAGCTCCAGGTGGCTTTAATCCAATCGGCGCTGGTTATCGGGGGGGGGGTTGCCGGCATGAGTGCGGCGCTCAATTTGGCAGCCCAGGGCTTTAAAACCTGCCTTGTCGAGGAAAAGGAAAGCCTTGGCGGCCATGCTTTAAAACTTAGAAAGACCTGGAAGGGTGAAGATATACGTACATACCTCGAAGAGCTTAAGGGCAAGGTGCTGGGCAACACAAACATCGAAGTCCTTACCGGCGCGAAACTGCTGGCTGTCAAGGGGTTTATCGGTCAGTTCACCAGTACGGTTCAGGTAAACGGCGAAAACCGGGAGATCCAGCATGGCGTAGCCATACTCGCAACAGGGGCGCACTCCTTAGAACCCCGGGAGTACCTGTACGGCCAAACCGAACTGGTAACCCGCTGGCACGAACTCGATAAGCTTTTCGAAGATAACCCGAAGCGGCTGGATTCGGCAGAAGGGATTGCGTTTATCCAGTGCGTCGGTTCCAGAGAACCTGAACGCTCTTACTGTTCAAAAATCTGCTGTACGGCATCCGTGCAGCAGGCGATCGATCTCAAGGAAAAAAAGCCGGACCTCAACGTCTATATTCTCTACCGGGACATTCGCACCTACGGCCGCAGAGAAGACCTTTACACCAGGGCTAGAAATCTTGGAGTCCTCTTCATCAGGTATAACACCGATGAAAAGCCTGTCGTAGAAAAGGTGAGTGTAGGCGGAAAAGAAAAGCTAAGGATAAGGGTCAGGGATCACGTTCTGGAAAGACCCGTTGAAATTTCAGTAGATTACCTCAATTTGGCCACCGCCATAGTCCCAAGGGGACTCGACGAGTTAGCCAGGTTTTTCAAGGTGCCTCTAAACCAGGACGGGTTTTTCCTTGAAGCCCACATGAAGCTCCGTCCCGTGGACTTTGCAACCGATGGCGTTTTTGTTGCCGGCCTCGCTCACTATCCCAAGCCCATAGACGAATCTATCGCCCAGGCCCAGGCAGCCGCTGCGCGTGCCGGAAGCTTTCTGGCAAAGCCTTATGTCGAAGTCGAGCCTATTGCGTCGGTGGTTGACCAGGAGCTTTGCATCGGGTGCGGAATGTGTGAGGCGAACTGCGCGTTCGGGGCGATAAGACTTCACGAGGAACAAGGAAAAGGGTACCGGGCGGAAACCGTTTCCGCATCCTGCAAGGGCTGTGGAGTGTGCGCGGCAGGCTGTCCACAGAAAGCAATCGATATGAAACATTTCAGAGACTGCCAGATCAACGCGGCTATCCAGGCCGGCGGCGCCGGGTCCTAGTAGATGAGAAGATCGGGGTTTGTCCATTGGGGACGCGAAAGGTGTCTCAGGGAGAACAGGAAATGAATGTAAGTCCTTTTGAGCCTAAGGTGCTGGCCTTTTTGTGCAACTGGTGCTCGTACGCGGGAGCGGACCTGGCTGGTGTGTCCCGTTTCCAGTATCCGCCGACAATCCGGGTGCTGCGCACGATGTGCTCGGGAAGGGTGGACCCTCTCTATCTGACAGAGGCGCTGAGGAGCGGTTTCGACGGCGTATTCGTCTTTGGATGACACCCTGGAGACTGTCATTACCTGGAAGGTAATGTGTATGCGCAAAAGAGGGTGCGGCTCGTCGAAAATCTGCTTGACCTGTCCAAGATCGGCCGAGGCCGTGTTCAACTCCGGTGGGTCAGCGCAGCCGAAGGGCAGCTCTTCGCAAACTACATAAAGGAGTTGAGCGGCGGATTGGCGGAACTTGGTCCCTTTGACGCTTCAAAATTCGCTCTTGAGCTCTCAGCGGTGGAGAGCGTTCTCAACTCACCCCGGGTCCGATGGCTTGCCGGCGTTGACCGCCAGGTCACAGAACGTGGGAATGTCTACAACGAAACGATGGACTCAGCCGAGTTTGACCGGCTCCTCGGATCGGTATGCGAAAGCGAGTATGAAAGCGCCCTGATCCTTGAGGTTTTGAGGACCGGGCCGCAGTCTGTCCGCGAGATTTCCACAAAAACGGGGCTAGGGATCTATAACGTTTCGCAACGCCTGGTCGATGTTGAAAAGTGGGGTCCTGTAGAGCTTCATGGTTATGACGGCGCCACGCCGAAGTTTATCCGGACGGATGCATGAAGCAATAAGTCCGGAGCACATGATGGAGAGTTCACTTTGCCTGAAATAGAAAAACAGACAGCGGGAATGGACATGGCAAAAACAGATAACGATCGGAATATTGGGGCTGTCATGGTGGTCGGCGCCGGCATTGCCGGCATGCAGGCATCCCTGGATCTGGCCGATGCCGGGTACTATGTCTACCTGGTGGAACAGTCGCCAACAGTCGGGGGTCTGATGTCCCAATTGGACAAGACCTTTCCTACAAACGACTGCGCGATGTGAGTCATCTCGCCCAAACTGGTCGAGGTCGGCCGGCATCTGAACATCAGCATCGTAACACATTCAAAAGTCGAATCACTTGACGGCGAGCCGGGACGGTTCATCGCCAAACTGAGCCAATCGCCTCGCTATATTGACAGATCGAAGTGCACGGGCTGTGGTGCGTGCGCTCAGGCCTGCCCCATAAAAGCCGCAAACGAGTACAACTGCGGCCTCGATCACAGAGCGGCGACCTACATCCCTTACACGCAGGCAGTACCAATGGTCTTCTCTATCGACCATAAGACCTGCATTGGTTGCGGCCTTTGCGAAAAGGTCTGCCTGGCCGGGGCCATACAATATTCGGATACGCCGCGCACCACGGAACTCGAGGTCGGAGCGGTGGTGATCGCAACCGGAAGCGGGGTTTTCGATCCGTCCCGTTTTGAAGGATACGATTACGCAAACCATCCCAATGTTATCTCGAGCCTTGAATTCGAGCGGATATTGAGCGCGTCGGGGCCTTACTTCGGCCATCTCATGCGGCCCTACGATCGGGAAGAACCAAAAAAGATAGCCTGGCTTCAGTGCGTGGGTTCTCGCGATCTAAACCACAGTGACAATTCCTACTGCTCAGGTGTGTGCTGCATGTATGCCCTAAAGGAGGCCGTTATCGCCAAAGAGCATGCACACGGCGATCTGGATACCGCAATTTTCTTTATGGACATGCGGACCTACGGGAAAGACTTCGAAAAATATTACATCCGGGCAAAAGGCCAGGGCGTTCGTTTCGTCCGATCCCGCGTGCACACGGTCAGCCCCGTTGGCGACGGGGACCTCGAGATTGTTTATGTGGACGAAGAAGGCCGTATGCATACCGAAGTCTACAACCTTGTAGTGCTTTCGGTTGGTCTGGACGTGGGCGAGCAGTCGGTGGATTTCGCCAGGCGGCTTGGCATCGACCTCAACAAAAACCGCTTCGTGAACACGGACTGTTTTACCCCCGTATCAACATCCAGGCCCGGAGTTTTTGTCTGCGGCACCATGCAGGGGCCAAAAGACATTCCGCAGTCTATTGTGGAGGCTTCGGCTGCGGCATGCGCCTGCAGCGAATCTTTGAGCGAAACCCGCTGGTCCGTGGCCAAAATCAAGGAAAGGCAACCCGAAAAAGATGTCAGCGATGAACCGCCCCGAGTGGGGGTGTTTGTCTGCCGGTGCGGCACAAATATAGGCGGCATCGTTGATGTGCCCGACGTGAGGGAATACGCACGGTCCCTCCCGAATGTGGTCTATGCCGAAGACAATCTCTACACCTGCTCGCAGGATACCCAGGTGAAAATGGCCCAGGTCATAAAAGAGCAGGGAATTAATCGAGTCGTGGTTGCCGCCTGTACGCCGCGAACCCACGAGCCACTGTTCCAGGAGACCCTGATGAACGCCGGCTTGAACAAATATCTCTTCGAGATGGCCAACATCAGGAATCAGAATTCATGGTGCCACAGCAACGATAAGCCGGTTGCAACTGCAAAGGCCAAGGACCTGGTTCGGATGGCCGTCGCCAGGGCGGCTTTGCTCGACCCTCTCTTTGAGAAGCACCTCGATGTTGTCCAGAGCGGATTGGTGATAGGCGGCGGGGTGGCGGGCATGACCGCTGCTCTTGGGCTCGCGCGGCAGGGTTTTGAAGTTGCAATCGTCGAGAAAGAAAAGGAACTCGGAGGTCTAAGCCGCAGAATCGCACATACCATAGAAGGAAAAGACGTACAGGAGTTCCTTGGAGGTTTGATCGAAGAGGTCAAGACCCACAGTAAAATCGAAGTCATGACCGATGCCCGCATTACAGGTTTCTCAGGCTATAAGGGCAATTTCGTCACCCAGGTGCAAACCGGTGGAGATTCGAGCAGGGAAATCAGCCACGGAGTCGCCATCCTGGCCACCGGCGCCCGTGAATATCAGCCCAAAGAATTTGGCTACGGCGAAAATGGCGGCGTCTTGACCCAGCTCGAATTGGATGAACTCATGCGCAGCGAACCAGCCAAGGCCGCTGCCTGGAATCGGGTCGTTATGATCCAGTGCGTCGGCTCGAGGAGCGATGATAACCCGAACTGCAGCCGTATTTGCTGTCAGAGCGCAGTGAAGCATGCACGCGAGCTGAAAAAACTCAATCCCGATATCGACGTCATGATCCTGTACCGAGATATGAGGATGTATGGCCTGCTCGAGAATTACTATACCGAGGCGAGACGCGAAGGCATTCTTTTTTCCCGTTATGACCAGGAAAATCTACCCCAGGTAAGTACAAACGGCGCCGGACTTTCTGTCGTGTTCAAGGACCACGTTCTGAACCGTCCGATTGAGATGCCTGCCGATGCCGTAATACTCAGCGCGGCTACCCTGGCGGCAGAAAACGGCGAACTTGCGTCCATGTTGAAGATTCAGAGCAGCCCGGATGGCTTCTTTATCGAAGCCCACGCAAAGCTGAGGCCGGTGGATTTCGCAGCGGAAGGCCTCTACATGTGCGGCATGGCTCATGGCCCGAAACTCATCACTGAAAGCATTGCCCAGGCACTGGCGGCTGCTTCCAGGGCAGGCGCATTTCTTGCCGCCAGGGACCAGACCATCGGAGGCGTGGTGGCTAAGGTAGACCCCACGGTCTGCGCAGCCTGCCTGGTTTGTGTACGCACGTGCCCTTATGGGGTCCCGCAGATAGTCAACGACGTCTCGGAAATCAACGAGGCGCTCTGCCAGGGGTGCGGAACATGCGTATCGGAATGCCCGGCAAAAGCTATCCAACTGGCCAACTACACTGACGACCAGCTCATGATCAAGGTGGAAGCTCTTTTGGAAGGAGCAATTTAACTGGAAAGGTGTGAACCGCGTCAATTATCCGCCCGTTACTTCGTAACTGAGGCAAATATAAAGGAGAAAGAGATGATGCACACTCACACGCACATGGATCGCACCATTTTCTTGAGGCATCTAAGTACCTTGGCAACATCACTCTATATTTTGATTTGCCGGCTGTTGGATGATGACCTGCCGCCGACTCCAGCTCGAATACGAACACTCTGGAATGGAACGGAGCCGGATCTCGCTGTCGCAACCGAGGAACTCGTAAAAGAGAACATTTTGGTACCAATGGACTTTTCGCAAGAAGATAAGCGATGGTGGGTGTTCCCCAGCACCCAATGGTTTCCCCGCCCATTGCAAGGCGTTCTTAACTCCGGGAAAAAGCGGACCCCTTTCTAACCGGTTTCCGGAAACACCGGATGATTCCCGCCGGAGGTGGGATTGCGATTCGCCAGGGAGGATATTTCGTGCCGGCAAGGAAACTCAAGTTGGTCCCCCTGGCGAACAACCTCCGCACTGGAGGTGAGCATGCCTGTCGTTGAACTCGGGGGTAGCACCTATGCGGTTGATGAAGATGGTTTCCTGGCGGACCCCTGCCTTTGGAACAAAGACTTCGCGTCAGCAATGGCGCCTAAACTGGGCATTTCCGAGGAACTCACCGACCTGCATTGGGAAATCCTTGCCTTTATCCGTGATTTCTATTTGAGTACCGGTAAGTGCCCGACTGTCCATAAGACGTGCAGGATCCACAACTTGCGCTCGGCTGATCTGGAAAGACTTTTCCCCTGCGGGTACCGCCGGGGGGCGTGTAAACTTGCCGGCATATCATTCCGCTCTACAGTCCCTCGCCCTTCATGCTTTCCCGAACAAAGGCCGCCAAAAGCATCCATTCGTGTTGAAGAAAGGGTTTACCATGTTGATGTGAGAGGTTTTCTGCTTTTTTCTTCCGAATGGGACGAGGATTTTGCCGTATTCAAGAGCCATGAGATGAAGATGCCCACCCCTCTCACGGCAAAACACTGGAATATAATTAGATATTTACGGACGCAGTTTGCGGAAAACGGCAAGATTCCCACAGTCTGTAAAACCTGCACGGCAAACCGTATAGACATAACAGACCTGGGGGAACTCTTTCCGGATGGCTATAACAGGGGAGCGTTGAAAATAGCCGGTCTGTGCGCGCAATTTGGCCCCTGCTTTGGGGGTACGGAGGTTTCAGCAGAATAGCCGGAGATTTCAGGTTCTCGCTGCCAGGATCTCACCGGTTCGAAGACATTTAAATATTGAACCGGAATTCAATCACGTCTCCGTCCTGGACGGGGTAATTTTTCCCCTCGAGCCTGACCGTCCCAAGCTTTCGCGCTGCGGCGTGATTGCCCGCTTTTTTCAGGTCCTCATAGGCGACCACCTCGGCCCGTATGAACCCCCTCTGAATATCCGAGTGAACGGCCCCGGCGGCCTCCATGGCAGGGGTCCCCTTGGCGATTGTCCAGGCCCTCACCTCGTCCTCGCCCACCGTTAGAAACGTGATCTGGTCAAGAAGGGCGAGGTGACCGTGGTTACCCTCAGGAGGGGCCGGGCATAGGGAGTTTAGTTTTTTCTCGTTAGGGTGTACGCCCCTGGAAATAAGAGCGCATCACAGGTCTAAGCGTATTATCAAAATTTGTTCGTCGAATCTCTTCGGCAATGAATGGATATCTAAAATTCAGATCATTTATCGTAATACCATCTAAAGAGTATAGTTTTATTATTTCGAGCCGTTCATTCACATAATCGTTGTCATTGAGTCCAAGTATATCTATGGTCTTATCAACATATCCTCTCACCAAAGAAGACAATCCGGAAGATGCTACGATAAGAAAGGTTGCAAAATCTATCTGAAACCACCCATTTGCAATATAACACGGATCCATCACCTCCACGCTATCTGATTTGTTGGCATTGAGACGGGCACGGCATAGCCTAAAGTTGGCCCAGTCATATGCCATTGCTGGTTGCTCACTTTTCGGAACAAAATGATCTACGGAAGTATGGTCTGGATACACCCCTTGATTGCGGGGAGTCCATGAAGCACAATAGGAGCAAATACCAGCGTAAAGGTGATAGAGATCATTGTGTATGTATTTCCAGTATGCATGCCTGGCAAAATCACGAGCCGAAGGATTCGGGTTTCTTCGGAGGAACCGTAGCCCAGGACGACGGACTAGAGCCCCATGAGAAGCAGGAGGAGGAAATTGCTGGATTCTTATCACAATTTTACGCCGTATCTCTCTGCGAAGAACACCCATCTTGGCCAAAAGCTGTCCTCTGGCGGTAGATGCTCAGCTAGACGAGCGCTTACCTGCCTTATGGTTTCAACACTCGGTTCCGCCTGCTTTTGTAATCGAATTGCAGCCATAATTGCGTCTTCTGCTTCGCGCGATCTTGCCTCACGGAGATCGAATATTTTTGACGTTAACCATGAGTCAACATGACCGTACCGAATGAATGGCATCTCATTAAAAGTGGGCTTACCAGATTTTGTAATGTCTAAGTGGAATAGCTTATCGGTTGTTTCATCAAATACCGGCTCCCCAGAAGCCAAGACTAGTGGAGAATGAGTCGCAACCAGAAGTTGAAGGCGAAGCTCGTCAGACAAATCGCCTGAAACCCCAATGAGAGCCGGCAGAATTACCCTCTGCCATTTCGGATGCAGGTGAGCTTCAACTTCATCCACCAGGACCACCATCTTATTTTCAAGCCTCCGCCCAAATTGTTCCGATACTATTTTGTGTTCGTTCCAGACCCATACTATTAAATAGGCCAATGTCACTATTCGACGTACGCCGGCTGAAGCGTGAAGTATTGGAACTTCGCCATATGGATGCTTAATTGTCGGAATCTCTCTCGGATCGGGGGGTAATCGAATCGGCTCGCCCGGGGCCAAGGGACCCATTTCGGGAGGCGACATGCGACTAAGCACTTTCTTGAAAATCTCGAATGGGTATTTCAAGGGCTTATCTTGCCATTTTGTCCAGTCGCGGATGAGACCTTCAATTCGCCCCTGCTTGCCTTCCCAGACTTCTTCTCGATTAAATATTAATATTCCGCCAGCCTGACCCTGGTATGACTCAGAAGAACTTTTGGCAGGATCATAAACGGCAAATGAACCATCTACTCGCGCGTAAACAACCAACCCGGAGATAGTCTGTCGGTTCCTCGGCTCAGGCCACTTATTCTGCTCAGTTGAGTACGAGATCGACTGGGGTTTTCCCTCTGTTTCACCAGAAATTTGAAATTTTATCATTGCAGAAACTAAACTCGACCTAAACCGGTTTGGATAGGCTGGCATCTCGGCCCATTTGCCGGTTAGTGCCCACCATGCAACCTCAAGAAGAAACGTCTTCCCCAATCCGTTATCCCCGGTCAGGATATTCAGTCGTTCTGCTGGCTGGAAAATAAGGGAAGCAACAGGACCGACCCCGGTCATCTCAAGGTAAGTAATTATCCCGCCTTTCTCCGGCCCTATGTCCGGGGGGCGGGGATAATCAGAGGCGACGTCAGTCCATTTTACGGGGGTAGTTTGGAAAGCCTCATTCTCTTCCAAATTAGATTGTAAATCCAATGCGAATAATTCTTCTATTTCTTCTGGCGTCAAATTGAATTCACTAATAAATTTGTTTACAATATCCTCTCTATTGCATTCACTCGGCCAAGATAAAGTTCTATAAATCCAAACAGAAAGATGGAATAACGGTACCCGCATTCTCCTTGGGAGGATTGATGAGAGGACATTCACATACTTAGGATGCCAGCCCCAAATGTCTGTGCCTTTCTCATGTAGGAAGACCTCTTTTAGGGATCTCGTATTTATGCTCTGCAACCCCTTACCAGCATAATCAGGTCTATTCCAGAACTTCTTAGCATTATTAAATCTAAATACACGGAAAGAATACCGTGATCTTGGGTCTAAAGTATAGTAGTGACTAAGAAAATCCTTATTAAGAGCATCCAATTTCATATGAGTAGTCTGACCTACAGGCATTCCATAAGCCTTGGCAACCAGAAAAGTGGAACCGAAAAACGACTTATGGATTGCCAGCTTATTAAGGGCCTCGGAAATTTGAGCCTTACTCACGAATTTATTCATATTTGTTCGCCTATAAGCGTCTTCAAAATATATTCACAGAAGGCCGGATTGATTTCAATACCAATGGTAGGACTGCGCCTCGCTAACGCAACCTGCATGGTAGTACCGGCTCCAACGAATGGATCCAGGACAACCCCACCTGGAGGGCAGCCGATATCTAAACAACGTGCAACAAGCTCCTCTGGAAAGGACGCACTATCAACTTTTCCGTTATTTCTTGACCGGGCGGCTATGGTCCAAACATCCTCATCGACATTGTTATCAACTAGGTGTTTTCGGTCAAAATAATACTTTCGATCCTTCGCAAACATGAAAACGAACTCATAACTGCGTCTCGGCCTATCCATCACGTACTCAGGAAGGCATTTATCACGATGCCAAATTATCGGGCTCCGGAGTATCCACCCCTGCTCACTCATCCTAATCGCTACGCGCCAAGGTATTCCTAGTATAGACTTGCGCCCATATCCGATATCGAGCCCTCCGCTCTTGTCAACTGCCCGAAGTCCGAATCGCCTCTTCTTACTCTTTCTATCTGTACCCTGGGACTCTCCTTTCCCCGAGTAATAGGTATCGCCAAGATTCAAGAACAGCGCCCCATCTTTCCTTAAAACCCTCCGGATTTGCGCCATTACCCCGGCTATCTCGGAAACATAACCCTCAACCGTTTTTTCAAGGCCGATCTGATTTTCGACACCATAGTCTCGTAACCAGAAATAAGGGGGAGATGTGACCACGCAGTGGACGCTTTCATCAGCTACTAGCCCCAGTGCTTCCCGAACGTCACCCTGCAAAAGATCCCATGGCACATCAAGTAGTGATTTTCCCTTAAATCTCTGTACCATAATTTTTCCCAGGTTTGAGACGGGAACAAAACCGCAACCAAGGAACATTCTCGTAAACGGACCACTCTATTTTACCACATCCGCAAACCTATCCTTAGAATAAAATCACTGGACCCTTTCTCCGAACCGTGCTTGGCCCAATGCAATAATCCATTAAATATTGAACCGGAATTCAATCACGTCTCCGTCCTGGACGGGGTAATTTTTCCCCTCGAGCCTGACCGTCCCAAGCTTTCGCGCTGCGGCGTGATTGCCCGCTTTTTTCAGGTCCTCATAGGCGACCACCTCGGCCCGTATGAACCCCCTCTGAATATCCGAGTGAACGGCCCCGGCGGCCTCCATGGCAGGGGTCCCCTTGGCGATTGTCCAGGCCCTCACCTCGTCCTCGCCCACCGTTAGAAACGTGATCCGGTCAAGAAGGGCAAAGGAGCTTTTTATTACCCTGTCCAGGGCCGATTCGACTATTCCAAAATCCTGCATGAAAGATTCGGCCTCCTCGCTTGAGAGTTGAGCAAGCTCCATTTCGAGCTTTCCGCGCACTACGGCAGCCTGCGCCGACCCGAGGGAAACAGTCGGCATGAGGTCATCTTCATCAGAATTGTTCACTATCACCAGCAGAGGTTTTGCGGAAAGGAAAGTATAGCCCCTCAGCTCGGGTGCGTTGACAATTTGCGGGTGTGTTCGCAAGGGCTCTTCGGCATTGAGGATTTCGCTGCATTTCTCTAATAGTTCCTTTTCGGCGCCGGTTGGCTTTTTGCCTCGTTTGAGTTCGGCGTCCAGTTTCTCGAGGCGCTTTTCAACCGATGCCAGATCGGCAATGAGAAATTCATCCTCCAAGTCCCTGAAATCCCGCGCCGGGTCGGGAGATCCCAGGGCAGAGTCGGCGAAATTGCGCACGACCATGATTAGAGCATCCATAGGCCTCATGTGAGTGAGCAGAAGCGACATATACTCCCGCTTGTTGTCGGCCATGCCTGCAACACCCTGGAGGTCCATATAGGTAATCTGCGCGTGCGTGGTTTTCCTGGGATGATAGAGCGCGCTAAGCCAGTCCAACCTTTGGTCCGGCACGGGGACGACGCCGGGCGCCGCTACGACCTGCCCTCCAGGGGAGACCGATTCGCCGCTCCTTCTCGTCAGGGCGTTGAACACCGTGGTCTTGCCGGCCCTGCCCAATCCTGTTATCCCGAGTTTCATCTCGATCCCCCTCACCTGTTGGGTTGAAATCAGACCGAATGTATGCCCTCGAAGATTTTTTGAAAAGGGCAATTATCATTACGGGGTCGATATTTCGATCCGCAACGGCCCCCACCGGCGCATTTCAGGCACCACGGTTTATGACTTGGAATAGATCTGATTTGTAGTATTCTTACGCGCGCCAACAGACCAATTTGTGTCCATCCGGAAACTCGGCTCAGAGCATAAAGAAAGAAGCACATGGTATTCTGGAAGACACGCCAGCAGATCGGGCTGGCAGCGGTGATAATAGGTGGAGGGATCCTGCTCTCCCGGTTTATGGGTCTTTTCCGCGACAAGCTCATCTCGCTCCTGTTCGGGGCGACCCAGGAATCAGACCTCTATTTCGCTGCTTTCGTAATCCCGGATTTCATAAATTACATGCTTGCCGGCGGCTATTTTTCGATCACCTTGATTCCCTTTCTCACCAAATACTTCGAAGAAGACGAACAAGAGGGGTGGAGGTTTTTTTCAAGCGTTTTCTTCTGGGTAGCAGTTGCGATCTGCACCCTTACTTTTCATGCGTTCCTCTTTGCGCCCAAGCTGGCCCGCCTCGCAGCGCCAGGGCTTAGCACCGAGGCCATTTCCCGCCTTGCCTGGTTCCTGCGGATCATCCTGCCGGCGCAAATATTTTTCCTCTGCGGTTCGTGCTTGAGCGCGATTCTTTTCATGCGCAAGCAGTTCTTCATACCGGCCATGGTCTCAATAGTCTATAACCTGTTCATCATAATAGGAGGCATCCTGTTCCGGGCAAGGGGAATGGAAGGTTTTTGCTGGGGCGTTCTTGCCGGGTCCTTTGTGGGGAACTTTTTGCTGCCCCTGCTCGCGGTGAGATTCGGAGGCGGTTTACGCATCAGATTCTCGTGCTTCCACCCCGGATTAAAAAAATATATCCTCGTGGCGCTCCCGCTGATGATCGGACAATCCATCACGGTCCTTGACGAGCAGTTCGTGAGGATATTCGGCTCTCTTGCCGGGGTCGGGGCGATCAGTTGGCTAAGCTACGCGCGGCGGATTATGATGGTCCCGGTGAGCGTGGTGGCGCAGGCAGCCGGGGTGGCTTCCTATCCGTTTATGGCCGAGCTGTTCGTAAAAAAGGACCTTTTCAGGCTCTACCGGACGATAAACTCAGCCCTGCAAAATGTATTGACCCTGCTGGTTCCGCTATCGATATGGATGATCCTCGTGGCCGAACCTACAATACGGCTGATTTTCCAGCAGGGCCGATTCGGCGTCTCAGATACCGCTCACACCGCCCGACTGCTGGAGATTATGCTTATCTGCGTCCCCTGCTGGGGATACCAGCAGGTCTTGGGCCGGGCCTTCTACTCAAAGCTTGATACACTGTCTCCGGCTGTGCTGGGGACCTCCGTAACCCTGCTCATGATCCCGGTTTTTTATTTGCTCACAGTTCGCACCGGCGCACTGGGAGTGGCCTGCGCCAGCGCCGCTTCCCTCTATTGTTTCAGCGCGGCCCTGACGTTCTGGTGGAAAACCAGGTGCGGGGGTGAGGTTTTTGCCGGGTTGCTGTCGGGTACGGGCAAAGTTCTCATCGTGTCCACGGTCTCGGTCGTGCCGGCCTGGGCCGCCGGAAAGGCAGTTCCGTTCGACCCGCATTTTTCTCCCTACCTGGCCGCCTTCTCAGAAATCATTTTTAGTGGATTGTGCTTCGGAGTCATTTTTGCCATCCTCTCCGGTTATTTTATCCCGGCGCTGGCAAGGCCATTCCTTGACCGAACGGGCCCAATCGGAAGGCGGCTTCTTAAGGACAGAACTTCCGGCAGTTAATGTTTCGCAGGTTATTTTTGAACTGGCAATGTCACCGACATGCCGGAGGATGAATAATGGAAAGAAGGGACGACCTCAGGGAACTTCCGAACGGGGACGGTCATAACTGCTTCGGGTGCAGTCCGAGCAACGCTTACGGGCTTCGGATGAAGTTTTTCACAGATGATAAGTCTCTTTTCTCATGGCTGACGGTTCCCGGCCACCTGTGCGGGTGGGACAATCTGGTTCATGGAGGTGTTCTTGCTGCAATACTCGATGAAACCATGGGGTGGACGGCCATTCGCTTCTTGAAGAAGTTTGCGCTTACTCTTGCAATGACGGTCGAATTCCATAAATTCGTACCAATCGGAGAGCAGATATGGGTGAAAGGCACCGTGCTCTCGGTCAGGGGAAAACGAGAGGCTTCCGTGGAGGGCTGCCTTTATAAAGGGGAAAATACGCTCTGCGCGAAATCAACGGCTACATTCAGGCTTTTCACCACCGAGGCGATAGTAAGGTTGGGTGTCATGAAGGAGGAGGCCATAAAACAATTCAATTTTCTGATCGAGCCGTAGAGTGGAACCGCCCAACCGGCGAACTGCGGAAAACGTGATCCGGATGAGGGATGCAGAATAACAGGCTCAATCAAACCGAGTTGCGTTCATAGAGCGTCTAATAACTCCAGGCTGCCAGGTGGGGGAAAGTTTTCTGACTTAAAAATGGTCCTCGACCTACAGGCCTCGCCAAGCGCACGGTCGGACGCACGGTGGACGCAGTGGACATGGTGGACGAAGTTGACCTCCGCAGGCGTACGCGCCGACGCGCGAGGGCGGCGCTACCACTTTGTGAAGTGGGCTTGCCGGCTTCCCGTAGCGACGCGCGAGCGCGTAGAGCCCTGGCCGACCGCTCATTCTCGACCTCCCGCCCCCACCCGCGAGACGGGGCGGGGGCGGGAGGTCTTGAACACAAATTGGCATCAGGCGTTTTTGGGCAGATTCGCTGCAGCAAATTCCCAGTTGAGCAAATTGTCAAGGACCGCCTTTACATAGTCGGCGCGACGATTCTGGTAATCAAGATAATAGGCGTGCTCCCACACATCCAGTGTGAGCAGCGGGACCTGGCCGTGGACAAGCGGGTTGTCGGCATTGGATGTCTTTGTCACATTGAGTTTGCCTTGATCCAGGACCAGCCACGCCCAGCCACTTCCAAACTGCGTGACTGCCGCATTTTGAAGCTCTTTAATGAAGTTGTCATAGCTGCCGAAAGAGGCATCGATCATTTTGGTCAAGCGCTCATCAGGCTTGCTTTTCCCTGGCATCATGCTCTTCCAGTAAAAATCGTGGTTCCAGGCTTGAGCGGCGACGTTGAAAATGGGCATCCGGTCCGGCGAACCGGCGGTCTTCTTTACGATTTCCTCGAGTGAGAGACTTCCGAGACCGGCAGCCCCCGCCAGTTCATTGGTCTTATCAATGTAAAACTTGTGGTGCTTGCCGTAGTGAAATTCGAGGGTCCTTTTGGATATGTAAGGTTCCAAAGCGTCCTCTTTGTATGGGAGCGGCGGCTGGGTTATTCCGGGATCGGCGTAAGCGATTGAGTCTCCGTACAGGGAAAACATTCCTGTCCCTGCGATGACGCAGCCGCTGATGAGGCTGCCTACAAATGTCCTTCGATCCATTTCATGACACAAAATCTTCTCGTCCATGGTTGCCCTCCGGGAAAAAGATGTGCACCCCTGATAAAAGTCCCTCGTCCTGGCATATGCTCTCTTAGGCAGGCTTGTGACAATGTGCTCACAATAACCATGGGCAGGTGTATCCGCAATTCCTCCAATTGCTAAATCCCTCACTTCTTTATCGCGTCTTCCATCCGCTCCACGCTCCCTGCTTCCCGCTACTGGTCAGTGGACGGGGTGGACGAAAAGCGCAATGAGCGTTTTTCGGAACTCCCGCTTCCGCCTTTTATCGGTTGTCGAGCAAGTGCTTTATTACCGAAAGGCAATGTTCCATTGCCGCGCCGATATCCCACTTGGTTTTGTCCCGGACTCCCGCCATGTTGCTGATTCCGCGAAACTCCAGGAATGGAACGTCAAAGAGAAGGCAGGTCTGGGCAATCGCGCTTGCCTCCATGTTTTCCGCCAGTGCCCGGAAGCTTAAAAAGCGTGCGTCGGCCGTGTGGATATCTCCGCTCGTCATGCCAACCGTGAGACCTGGCCCATATTGGACCTTGAAGCGGCGCTTTTTCTCTAAGCCGGGGCCAAAGCTGTTGCGGTCTGCGTCGTCAAGACCGTCGGGCCGGATGGACCCGGAGGGGTCCGTGCTGAACATACCCGCCGGAAGGAGGGCGCGGATTTGTTTGCGGGCAAGAGACTCATCGAGCGGGAAACAGTCGTAAAAGGGTTGATCGTCTTTTAGGACCAGCGGGATTTCAAGGCTGCTGGTTGGCATTGGCCCTTCTTTTCGCAAAATTCCTTCATCTGCGCAAATACAGTTTTCAGTGATCAGGACGTCTCCAATTTCAAGCCCTGAGCCGCCATAGGCCCCTGCGCAGCCGACGTTCCAGACCTCGCCTGGACTGAAGCCCGCAAGCGCCGCCCCTGCCGTTGCAGCCGCATTCACTTTACCGACCCCCGTTGCTCCGATCAGCAATTTAAAGTCACGATAAAAATATGTTGAGAACGGGCGCCCAGCTATCTTAAAACTGATCGAGGGCCGAAAGGACCCGCACAACGGAGCGATTTCTCCGCTGGTTGCGCCCAGAATTGCCAGATCGACTCTTTCCATTTGCTTTTAAACCTCGCATGATTAAGGTTCTATCACCATTTAAAATAGAATTCAGCATTCAAATTCCATAAGGCCCCCCGCTCCCGCCCATCTCGTGTGATAGACCTCCACTGCGGTTGGTCTCCTCGCTACGCTATCAGGACTGAACTACGCTTCGCTCCCTGAGGACTGAGGACTGAGGGCGAGACCTTTACACCATTTTCACTTTACTTTCTTATGCGCTTAACATTCGGCTTGCCTTCAAACGCACCATGTTTAATGTCTGTGCCTTCGGTCGTCGCTTTTGCTCAGTCCTCAGTCCTCAGTCCTCAGTCCTGTTTCTATGCATGGCTGCGCGCACGGTCGCTGCTTTTATCATGTCAGGCGCATTTTTTTCGAGCAAGGTATTGTATAATTCTGTCATAAAAGTATCAGCGAAGCGAGGGGCAGGTCTGCACTTATTGGTTGCCAGGCTTGCCAGAGCTTGCCAAAGTTGTTAGGATTTTCGGTGGTGCAGTTGGTCTGCCAAGGGGTCTTTTTTCCAGGCCGAAAAATCCGAATCGAAATGGTGCCTTTGGCGGGACTCATCCGGCGCTTCCCATGGACGCAGGCTGAGGTGAAATACCTACGGTCCCAACCTGAACAGGAAAATAATGAAAGTTGTTATCGCCAGGACAGCAGGATTTTGCAAAGGGGTCCGAGACGCAATCGAAATCACCATGAACGCCATCCAGCATCGTGCGAAAGGCGAGGACATCTGCACCTTCGGACCGCTTATCCACAACAGGCAGGTCCTGACGATGCTGGGGAAAAAGGGGGTCGTGGACGAAAACCAGATTGAGCGTTGCGCGGGCAAAAAGGTGGTGATCCGCGCCCACGGAATTCCTCCTTACAGCCGCCAGCAGCTTCATCAGCAGGGAGCAACTCTTCTGGATGCCACATGCAAGCGCGTAGCCAGGGTCCATGCGGCGATAAAAAGACATGCAAGGCGCGGATACTACACGATAATAGTTGGCGACGCGGACCACGCCGAGGTCATCGGTCTTCTCGGTTACACGGAAGATCGCGGCGCTGTGATAAACCGCCCCGAACAGATAGACGAACTTCCCTCACACTGGGACAAGGTGCTTCTGGTGGCTCAAACCACCCAGAACGAGGAGGTTTTCCGGGAAGTCGAGGAAACTTTTCTAGAAAAATACCCTAATGGGATAGTAAAAAACACGATCTGTGATTCAACACAGGAGCGGCAAGCCGAAGTAAGGCAGTTGTGTTCCAAAGTCCAGGCAATGGTCATAGTGGGGGGACTTCATAGCGGGAACACCCTGAGACTTGCCGAGGTGGCCCGGGATTGCGCCATACCGACTTTCCACGTGGAAACCGAATCGGACCTGGCCCCCCAGGTCATGGCTCGTTACGCCTGCGTCGGAGTTTCGGCCGGAGCATCAACTCCTAACTGGATCATACGGGACGTCGTTGAATTCCTCGAGGCCATAACGCCCGGCGCGGGGACAAAGTTCCGATGGAAACACATTCTTGAGATGCTCGCTTACGGCAATTTTTATATCGCGCTGGCCACGGCGCTCCTGGCCCAGATTGCCGAGGCACTGACCGACTTTGCCGGGTCGCCGGCTTTCAGCTTTATGGCTGCCGGCTACGCCTTTGCGATGCATTCGCTCAATGTTTACCTGGACCAGGACTCCATCGAGTTAAACGATCCGGGCAAGGCAGCTTTCTATCGAGAATGGCGGCCGGTCTTCATGTTCTCAAGCGCCCTATGCGTTTCGGCGGCGCTGATTTTGGCCTATCGCATAGGTCTTCCTAATTTCCTGCTCATGCTTTTATTGATATTTCTGGGGCTTCTATACGGGGTCAAGCTCTTCATCCCGGCAGGATGGGAAAATTTTCCGGTCAAACTCAAGGATATCCCAACTTCGAAGACTTTTTTCGTACCGATGGCCTGGGCCGCTGTCTGCGTCCTGCCTTATATTGCCGGCGGCTATGATTCAAGCCGCGTGATCTACGCCGGTTTGGTCATTTTTCTCCTTTCTTTGGTCCGCACCACCCTGCGCGACTTCCTCGCAATTCAGGGAGACAGGCTTGTCGGCAAGGAGACCCTTGTCGTGCTCGCGGGAGAAAAGTGGACCGCCCTTTTCACGGTTGGGGTCCTTGTGGCGCTTGTCATCACGGCTCTTTGCGGCCCCCTTGCAGGGGTCTCCACCGGTTTTTCCTTTTGCCTTATCGCTCCCGCGCTCGTTTACGGACTTTTTCTTATAATAGGGTCCAAAAGAAGGCTCCGGGAGGACCCTCTCTACGACGTCCTTGTTGAGATCGTGCTGGTCGTGGCCGGCTTGAGCGCTATGGTCTGGAACTTGACACACTGAATATCGGCGGCTTCCTGCAATCCGGGCGGTGAGTATTTCAATCAAATTCCACAGGAGCAATAATGAAAGCAGAGCCCTTCAATCCCTTTAGAATTGCGCAGCAGCAAATAGACCAGGCGGCGGAAAAACTCGAGCTTGACCAGGCAACCCGAGAGCTGCTCCGGTGGCCGATGAAGGAGATCAAGGCAATCCTGCCCGTTAAAATGGATGATGGTTCAACCAGGATCTTCCACGCATTCAGAATCCAATACAACACTGCTCGAGGTCCTGCAAAAGGCGGCGTCAGGTGGCACCCTCTGGAGACAATGGACACGGTTAGGGCGCTTGCCGCCTGGATGACGTGGAAGACTGCCGTTGTGGATCTGCCGCTCGGTGGAGGCAAAGGAGGCGTTGTCTGCAATCCCAAGGAACTCTCAGGAACCGAAAAAGAGCGCCTGGCCCGGGCCTATGTGCGTGCTCTGGCCGGCTCCCTGGGCGTAACCAAGGACGTTCCGGCCCCGGACGTTTATACCACGCCGCAGATCATGGCCTGGATGATGGACGAGTATGAAACGATCGTTGGGGAAAATCACCCCGGAGTCATAACCGGCAAACCACTTGCTCTGGGCGGCTCGAAGGGCCGGGCAGACGCCACCGCCAGGGGCGGCATCTATGTCACGCGCGAAGCCGCTGCAGTTAGCAACATCAACCTTGAAGGCGCCACAATGGCCGTCCAGGGGTTCGGTAACGCGGGTCAGAACGCCGCTCTTCTGGGCGAAGAGATCCTGAAGCTCAAGCTCGTCGCAGCGTCCGATTCCAGGGGCGGGGTTTACAACCCAAACGGTATCAGCGCGGCCGCCCTGGTCGATTACAAGATAAAAAACGGCGTACTACGAGGGTTCCCTGAGACCGGCGAAATAACAAACGAGGAGCTTCTCGCCCTTCCGGTGACGGTGCTTTTCCCCGCAGCGCTCGAAAACGTGATTCGCGCCGACAACGCTGAAAATCTCAAATGCAAGATCTGCTGCGAACTGGCAAACGGACCAACTACCCCCGAAGCCGACCGCATTCTCGACGACAAGGGCATATTTGTATTGCCGGACTTCCTTGCCAACGCAGGAGGAGTGACAGTATCTTATTTCGAGCAAGTCCAGAATGCGTACAACCTCTACTGGGAGCTCCAGGAGGTCCACTGGAGGCTTGATAAGAAAATGACCCAGGCCTTTGCGAGCGTTTACGATATGAGCCGGCGCGACAAAATAGATCTCAGGCAGGCCGCTTATCTGGTTGCAATTGCTCGAGTGGCCGAAGCTTGCAAGCTGCGCGGATGGGTGTAGGTAACGAGGTCAACCGGGGAAGTTCACCAATCGATATGCGCGTTGGAGTTATGATGGGCCAAGACGCCAAAACATACTTTACCTCGGCGGATATATGCGCGGCGGACCTGATTCGCGCATACCGGCTCTATGACAAAATGATCCGGTATGCCCATCTTCTCGATGAAATTCGCAAGCTTTTTCTCTCCATGCTGTGCAAACGCGGGATCGTGTGCGCGGAGTCAATCCGGCAGGATGCGGTAAAACAACTGGAGACGCTCGGCGAGCCTGTAAACGAGCAGGCCATCGCACAGGCCATCGGCGCGCTTACAGATATTTATTTTGCCCGCCATTTCACATGGGACGAGATAGAGAACTATATCAATTTTGCGAGAAAAAGTGAGTCTTTCCAGAGGCTCAACAAGCTCATGAACTCGGAAGAAGCCACCTCCAGCCGGATTCGTGAAGCGGTAAGAGAATTTTGCGCAATCCCCATGGGCAGTCTATATATACCCCCCGGCGACTCAACGGGGGTGCGTGTCGGCTTGATCAGCCGGTTCATTTCCGATCAGCTTCCCTTCCTGGGAGTGGCGAAGAATTATATCACTATCCGGGATATGGACGAGTTGATGGAGAAAATTATCTGGAACCCCAGACGCGGCGGACGAATCGGTGGTAAATCCGCAGGCATGTTCCTTGCCTATAAGATCATTTTGCCCCTGCTTGGACAAAGAGACCCTGAATTTGAACAATACGTAAGGATTCCCGAATCCCATTATTTCAATTCCGGTTTTCTGACCGATTTTCTCGACTCCAACAACCTTTTCTCACTTCATTCTCAAAAATATAAGAGCCGGGAAACAATCGAGGAAGAATACGGCCAGATATCGGGAACAATCCAGAAGGCCACTTTTCCCTCCGACGTGTTGATACAGTTCAGGGCTTTTCTGGAAAAGATCGGGGAACATCCCCTCATAATCCGCTCGTCCAGCCTGCTTGAGGACAACGTCGGATATACTTTTTCGGGCAAATACGACTCGGTTTTCATTGCGAATCAGGGCAAGATAGGGACCCGGCTCAACGAATTCACACGCGCATTGAAACAGGTGCTTACCAGCGTCTTCAGCGCCAGGGCCATACTTTACCGCCTGGACCACAACCTGCTCGATTTCGATGAACGGATGAGCGTTCTCGTTCAAAAGGTAGTGGGAAGGCGGTTCAATGATTATTTTTTCCCGACTGCGGCGGGAGTAGCTTTTTCGCAGAATGTGTACGCCTGGACCCCGCGAATAGTCAGGGCCGATGGGTTGCTGAGGATGGTCTTCGGCCTGGGCACGCGCGCCGTTGACCGAATCGGGCCAGACTACCCAAGAATGGTCCCCCTCAGCCACCCCCTCCTTCGCCCTGAAGCGAGCGCCGAAGAAATCAAAAAATACTCCCAAAAGCTCGTTGACGTTCTCGATTTGAAATCAAGGTCGATCCGGACGGTCCCGGCCACGGACCTCTTTCGGACAATTCATCATCCAGACCTTTATTACGCTGTCTCTGTTGATGATGAAGGACATCTTTCTGCGCCTCTTTTCAAAAAAGAGCAAATCGACGCGGCCCGCGCCTGTATAACTTTCGACAACCTTCTCTCCAAAACCCCGTTGGCAGGACTTATGAAGAGGATCCTTCATCAATTGGAGCAAGCATACGGCCGGCCCGTAGAAGTTGAATTCGCCTGGGACGACGGCGTACTTTATATTCTCCAGTGCCGCGCGCTCGCCTTGAGCAGATTTGTCGAAAAGGTGGTCGTCCCGAAGGACATCGACCCTCAAAAAGTTCTGTTTACGTGCAGCACTGTCCTGTTCAGCAGTGTGGTCAAGAATATCGAGTATATTGTATACATCGATCCCAGGGCCTATGCCGCGCTCTCCACATTCGACGAGCGGCTCGCTGTGGCGCGCACGGTGAGAAGAATCAATCGGTTGCTCGAAGACAAGGTCTACGCCCTTTTCGGACCGGGGAGGTGGGGGACCAACGACGTAAAGATGGGCATAAAAGTGAGCTATGAAGATATCAACCGAACGAGGGTCCTGGCCGAAATAGCCATGAGAGAGGTTGGGATCGTGCCGGAGCCGTCTTTCGGCACTCATTTTTTCAACGATCTGGTAGAGGCAAACATCGTCCCCCTGGCGATTGATCCCGACAGCTCCGGGACAGTGTTCAGGGAGGAGTTTTTCCATCAGTGCCCCAACGCCCTCGTCTCGCTCGACCCCGGGCTTCAAAGGGATGCAATAGCCCGGGTCATTCACGTACCCTCCTGCACCCAAGGGCAATATCTCCAGGTCTATCTGGACGGCGACGAACAAAAGGGAGTGGGCTTTTTGCGCCGCCCTGAACAGGCGGTCTGAGGTTTTGAACTCACTTGACCTCTATTTTGACAAGGATATCTTCTGTCGATGCCACAGGTCTGCCGCTCTTTAGCGCCGGCATAAACCGCCACTTTTTGAGGGTGTCCAGCAATATCCTGTTAAGACGCGGATTCGGGGTCGGCGTGGCGAGTTCCACCTCCGCGCTGCCGTCTACGGCAATATGAAAGCGAGCCAGCGCGGAGGTTTTTAACGCCCCTCCCCGCAGGTCTTCCGGAATTTGCGGCCTTGGTTGAACAATTGCCCGCGCCCCGCTGTTTGCAAACAGGTCGCCCTGAGACGAGTCCCTTCCCTCATGTGACCCGGCGTCTGCGGAGTTGTTTACCGCAGGCGTGGCCTCATTCCCACCGGGCGCGTCGGCGCCTTTGGTCAGCACGTCGGTCTTCTGATCGATGCGGGCGCCCGCCTGACGCGGCACAGGAGCAAGCCGCGGCTTTACATGGGGCAGCGGTTTGGGCTTGGGCACAACGGCAGGCGGTTCCTGAGCCGGGACCGGGGCCACGCCTAACTGTGTCTCAGTCGAAGCCGGCACCTCGATCAACCGGGCATCGATGGCAACCTGCTCCGCCGGCCGATTGGCGGGCTGCGCCATAAAACATGCCAGCCCCCATAACGCCGCCGACCAAATCAGCAGCGCCGTTGGCAGCGTCCAGGGGAGGCGGCGCCAGGGGCTGTCCATATTCGGGAGCGTCCTCATTGAGATGGTCTCACTCAACATGTTTGACCGCTATAAGAAAATGCTGCGCCCCCGCATCGCGGGACTGTATCATTGCCTGCACGGTTACGCCGTTTGGCGCCGTGGTGTCGGCCGCAACAATGACGCTCGAGTCCGGCCCATTGAGCATCGGTTTCAGGGTCTGGGCAAGCGTCTCCAGAGTCACCGGGATATCGTTCAAAAGAAGGTGGCTGTCCTGGGTGATGGTGAGCGTCACCGGGGTCTTGGGCTGCATGGGTTCAGCGCGCCCCTGGGGGAGATTGACCGCCAGTGAATGCAGGTTCTGCATGGACAGTGAGGCAAGCATGAACGTGACGAGCAAAAAGAACATCACGTCGATCATCGGGATGATCTCGATCCGGCCGCGCCGGTATTGGCGTGACTTACGCAGCTTCATGGGCGGACTCCTGAACACCTTCAGCCATGCGAATGTGGTCCACCAGCCGCGTACCCAGCCGTTCCATTTCGTCAAGCACCTGCGACTGCCGGCGCGAAAAGAAATTGAACGCGAACAGGGCAATGACGGCGATGAAAAGACCCAGCGCGGTCGCGATCAGCGCCTGGGCCACCCCTGCCGTCACTCCGGTTGGGTCCACCAAACCGTTGTTGCCGATCAGGTTGAAGGCATGCATCATACCGGTGATCGTACCGAGCAGTCCTAACAGAGGGGCAGCCGTGACGGTGGTCTCGAGCATCCACAACCCTCGGCTCAATGCCCTTTCAATCAACTGGGCTTCATCTCCGGCTCGCGATTCTACCCACCAGACCGGCCTCTGACGGTTATCTATGACCTCCCGGAAAAACCGCTGGAAATAGTTTCGCCGGTCGAGCCCCGTCAACTGCCGTTCCAAATCAGCCCAGGAAAAATCGTAAGTTTCAACGAGTTCGAGCGCCGGCCCCGGAAGACGCACGAACCGCCAATAGACGAACGCCTTGTCGAGTATGACTACCGCCGCCAGGACCGCGAGCAGCAGCAACGGATAGACCATTGCGCCGCCAAACCTCAATGCTTCCAAAGTCACGTGTATTGCTTGCATCGTAAACCTCTTTATAGGGTGAATTGTTGTGGAGGGGAACGACGTCCCCCCCGTCAACCGTTAGAACATATATTTAAGGCCACCGAAAAACCCAATCCGCGGCCCGTATTGGGGCGCGAACACGCCGATTCCGGTCCCGGTCCTGATTTCATTGACTCTGTCCAAAACGTTGAGGACGGCCACACGCGCCTCTACGGGGCCGCATTTCCACAATTTAAATTTGCGCTTCGCCCCCAGGTTGAGCTGAACGTTGTCCGGAACGACTTGCGTATTGGCGAATCCGCTCCGTAAGCCGCTTCCGTAGGTGGCGTCGGCGCTGAACAGCGTTTCACACCAGCGATAGGAAACACCACCGGAGGCCGTAAACCACTGGTCATGGTCGCAATGAATCCAGTTGCTGGCGATGTAGTCCAACTCCGCATGGGTGAAGTTATACTGTCCCGATACAACGTCTTTGCCCAGGCTTTCGGTTATGGCAAGATTGCCGTATGAGGCAAAATTGCCGGCCTTGTAGTTAAGGGTCGTTTCCACACCTTCGATTCTGCCCTGGGCATAATTGAAAGGGGCATAGATCAGTGCCTGGCCGAACTGGCCTTCGTCGATCAGGTCCTTGGTGATCTTATAGTAGCTGTCGATGCCAACGGTAAGGTTGGGGGTGACCTTCCGGATTATGCCGGCGTCGAAATAATGGGACCTTTCCGGCAAAACGGGTGAATTCTGAGTGACCGCCGATGCATTGGAGGTGTTCTCGTAGAGCGCCACTGTCTTCTGCGAAATCAGTTCGGTGGGCGGCGGTGTGAAATACCGGGCATAGCCGGCGTGGAGCGTGGTGTCGGGCGTCCACTTGTAAACCACGCCCAGACGCGGACTTAGTTGGTCGGCTGTCACATAGGACGACATATAGTCATACCGGAGCCCATAGTTCACCGTCCATTTTGGAGCCAGCTTCCACTCGTCCTGAATGTATACCCCCGCAAGAATGTTGCCGTTTTTCGGCTCGTTGTCTATGATCGTGATAGGAGGACCGAAACCGGCCCCTACGACCGGGAAGACCGTGGAGACATTGTAGCTCGTGGTATCCTCGTAGCTCGAGAAAAAACCCATCCGGATAGTGTGACAATCATTAAGGCGGTAACTTCCGTCACCCTGCAATCCCTGGACGAAACTGCTTTGAGAAACATCCGACGCGACCCCGTTGATAACAAGGTCGCCGAGGGGGTCTGGCATGAAATGGACGCTACTGTACCGGGTGACATAAGACAATTGGTAATCGAAGTCCGACCCGATGGTGCTTTGATAAGCAAGGACACCGAAACGATTGCTCTCGTACTGCCGCTCGTTGAGAGCGGCGGAGTTGAAGCCAGCGACCCCCGCCGCAGCCGGAAACAGCGGATTGAGAGGAGGCACCCCGGGATTATTTGGAATTTGAAACCAACCGTCGTAGGTGCCGAACATCACGGCCACCCGCGACGTGGGATCGAGCAGGTATGAAGCGTAGCCAAAGCTTGTTGCCTGATCTGTCTGGTCGTGGATGGCAGTGTGGCTGGAGGTGGGGTTTTCGATGCCCAGGTTGTCCCACAGGTTGGAGCCGGTAAAAAAGTAGTTCAATTTGCCATCCGAACCTCCATACTCGACGCTCGGTTGCATGGTGTCGTGGCTTCCTCCGTAGAGATCGACATACCCTCCGTTTTCAAAGAGGGTCTTGGTTTGTATATCGATCACCCCGGCGGTGCGCAGGCCGAATTGGGCCGGCAGGGCGCCGGTCAGAAGGTTGATCTGATTGGCAAACCGGGTGTCCAGAGCCTGGCCGAAACCGGTGATCCCCTCGGGCAGGATAATGCCGTCAATGCGGTATTGAGTGTTAGCGTGGTCGCCACGCACATGCAACTGGCCGAACGAGTCATTGGCCACGCCGGGCGCCTGGAGCAATACCTGGTTGAAGGGCGTGGCGTCCCCCTGAGGCAAGGCGGCAATATCTTTTTGGTCAAAACTATAGCTGCTGCCTCCCGTCGTTGGCGACAGGCCGTTTCGAGCCTGGTTCAAACGCTCGGCAACGACCGACATCTCCAGCGCTTCCTGGGCGGTCAGGGTCAGCGTCGTACTCGCTACTTTTCCGGCCTCTACAGTCACTACGGCGGTGCCTGTTTGAAAACCGGGTTTTTCCCCCAGGACCGCGTAGACGCCCGGCGCCAGATTCGAAAAGACGAAGTGGCCCTCGGCGTCACTCTTGGTCCTGCCTACGGCAGTCTTGTCGGGTGCTTCCAGTTTCAGATTTGCCCCGGACAGGGGTCTTCCCAGGGCGTCCTTGATCGTTCCCTGGACCTGGCCGGCAGATCCGGGGGCGGCATAAACCACGGCCGCCGTTATTATGAAAAGAGCGAGCGCCAGTGCGGCGCCTGCTAAAACCTTTATCGATCTCATTGCACTCCCCTCCTCGCCCACATAAGAAGTGACTTCCGCTCGCACACATACTCATCCAAAAGGGTATTTTGGCAGTCTGCACGCAAGGCAATGTTATAAACGATGCGATTACGCCTCGAAGCAGGCCCGAAGTTTCATAGCCCCACTACAGTCGGGTAAGCTCCGGATCACGAGCATACGGCCCTAAACCGGCATGTTCGCGTCAACACCACGTCGTTTTAAAAGTTGCTTTAATGAAGATTTTGGAGCGGGTTCAAGCGGGAGGGGCACGGCCATCGAAAGGGGTGAAAAAGGTTTTGAAGACGATGCCGGGTATAGCAGGGGTGAAAAATCCGATTTTGGAGAAATCCCAGTGGATGACCGGGACAGGGACTGCCAGATCGGCCGGCTGGTGGTTGAAGCTGGCGCAGCACAAAGGACAATCGTCGTGGTCGCCTGGGTCATCGTGATGATGAAAGGCCACCGCGAGGGTGGAAAACATCAGTAAGCAAATGCAAAAAAGCGACAGACGCTTGAGCATGGCGTTAAGTAGAAAGGACTTTATTTCGTTTGTCAAGGGGTTTGCTGCGAAAAGGGGCAGCGCCGGCATATTCTCTATTGACGTAAAGCGCCAATTGAGATAGCTTGGCAGTAATCTATGGCTGGTGACCGCACCAGGAAGGCGCGATCCGCACCGGCCCTAGAGCGAGTGGCTCCTTAATAACGTAAAAATTAACCGGGTTTATACACCGGCCGATCAACTAAACGGCCACGAACGCCTAAAGCCCATCTGAAGATGGGGAGGATGTTCGTGGCCTTTTTTTTGATGAGGCCGGGGTGGGAGCATGCAATGAATTTCATCAGGAGGAAGAGAGAAGGCAGACACGGGGCAGGCGTAGTACTTTTGGCGTTGATCGGGAGTTTATGCTGGGCTTTGCCGGGTTTGGCATGGGCCGATTCCGACGCCGCGCCGGCGGCGCAGGCTTCGCCCCCGAACACAGGCGCGTCTCAAAAGGTGATAGCCCAATTGCCCGAGATCGTGGTGCAGGAACGAAGCGACAGCATGTTGGGCATTGCCGACACTTCGACGCAGGGAACCATCGGAGAGAAGGAACTTTCTGAACGCCCCATCAGCCGTCCCGGGGAAGTGCTCGAAGCCATGCCGGGGGTAATCGTCACGCAGCATAGCGGCGACGGCAAGGCTAACCAGTATTTTTGCCGCGGCTTCAATCTTGACCATGGCACCGACATGGCCAGCTTTTGGAACGGCATTCCAATCAACTTGCCTTCGAACGCTCATGGCGAGGGCTACACAGATCTTAATTTTCTCATTCCCGAACTGATCCAGAAGATAGACTATGGAAAGGGGCCATACTACGCAAACGTGGGGGACTTCGGCTCTGCCGGTTGGGAAAATATTCAGACCGTTCAGTCCCTTCCACAAGGCATTGCAAAGGTGGAATTCGGCAGTTGGGGCTACGAACGAGCCCTGTTGGCCGATTCGATCAAGATCGGAAAGGACAATCTCCTGGGCGCCCTGGAAATAGCGCACACCGACGGACCTTGGGACGTACCCGAGAATTATGTGAAATACAACGGACTGTTGACCTATAGCCATGGAGACACAAGTCTGGGCTGGAGCGCAACTGCACTCGGTTATCACGGCACGTGGAATGCAACCAACCAGATCCCGTACCAGGCGGTCTGGGATGGACTGGTCAACCGTTTTGGAAGCCTGAGCCCGACTGACGGGGGCCTGACGGATCGCTACCTCCTGTCGGGTGAGTGGCATCAAGCCGATGAACATTCGATTACAAAGGTCATGGCGTATGCTTATTACTATAACATGGCCCTTTGGAATGACTTCGATTTCTACCTGCCCGAACTGCCCAATATACCCAGTGGACCGAATGCCGGTCTAAGCTATTCGACAGTTTATGGGGACCAGTTCGAGCAAAAGGACACCCGGTGGGTGCAGGGGTTGAGGGGAAGTAAGACGTACTTTACCCAATGGTGCAGCTTGCCGGTGGAAAACACCTTCGGACTCGACTTTCGAAACGACATTATCCACGACACCCTGAATCGAACCTATGACCGCGAGGTCCTGTTCTGCGTCCGCGACGATAGTATCGTGGAAACGGACCTGGCCCCCTACTATGAAAACAAGATTAAATGGCTGCCGTGGTTTCGAACCGTTGCGGGCTTACGCTTTGATTTCATGAATTTCGACGTCCACAATAATTACACCTATGCCACCAACGGCCCCAACCCCCTGGATAGCGCAGACCTGCTCAGGGCCATTCCTGAGCCCAAGCTCTCTTTGATCTTCGGGCCGTGGGCAAAGACCGAGTTCTACCTGAGCGCAGGCATGAGTTACCACACCGACGACGCGCGGGGCGCCACTACTAATGCAGATCCGTTAACCGGCACGACGACTAGTATATTGGGCGCACCGGTTGGACCGGTGTTGCCGGTAGCGAAATCGGAGGGCGGGGAGGTTGGCGTCCGCACTCTTATCATCCCGAACCTGCAAAGCTCATTGACGTTCTGGGTGCTGAGGCTGCAATCCGAAGAGGTGTTCGACGGGGATCAAGGCAGTGACGTACCCAGCCCCTACGCCGATCTCCGCAAGGGGATCGAATTTGCAAACTTCTATACGCCGACCAAATGGCTGACGATCGACGCAGATTTCGCCGACTCGTCGGCGCATTTCTTAGACGTACCAGCTAACAATCCGGCCGTTCTTGGGGGGCCGGGAAGCTATGTACCCGAAGCGTCCGGGGTAATCATCTCGTGCGGCATATATGTGCACGATGTGTGCGACGGCCGTTGGAGCACCGGCTTGCGGTGGCGATATTTTGGACCCCGCTATCTGACAGAGGATGGTACTCAATCTTCTCCCTCCACCAGCCTGCTGTATTACAACATCAGCTATAAGATCAACAAGAACTGGGTGATTGCGGCAGACATTTTCAATCTTCTCAATGCACCTTGCGATGATATAACCTACAATTACACTTATCAGCTAACGCCAAACGGCACGCCTCAAACCGGTGACGTGTTCCACGCGGCTGAACCGCGCACTTTTCGCATTTCGTTGACCAGGTATTTTTGACGGGTTCTGAAGCAGGAAGCAAAAGATGTGTGGAAGTTTAGTTCAATTAAACCCTTTCCCCGGCAAGACACGTTATATATTTTGACCGTTGACGGAGGGGACGTGGTTCCCCTCCACGACAATTCACTCGATACAGAGGACTACGATGCAAGAAATACACGTGACTTTGGAAGCATTGAGGTTTGGCGGCGCAATGGTCTATCCCTTGCTGCTGCTTGCGGTCCTGGCGGTGGTAGTCATACTCGACAAGGCGTTCGTCTACTGGCGGTTCGTGCGTCTTCCGGGGCCGGTTCTTGAACTCGTTGAAACTTATGATTTTGCCTGGGCAGATTTGGAGCGGCAGTTGACGGGGCTCGACCGGCGAAACTATTTCCAGCGGTTTTTCCGGGAGGTCATGGATAACCGCCAGAGGCCGGTCTGGTGGGTGGAATCGCGCGCCGGCGATGAAGCCCAGTTGATTGAAAGGGAATTGAGCCGAGGGTTGTGGATGCTCGAGACCACCGTCACGGCTGCCCCTCTTTTAGGACTGCTCGGTACGATCACCGGTATGATGCATGCCTTCAACCTGATCGGCAACAACGGTTTGGTGGACCCAACCGGAGTGACGGCAGGGGTGGCCCAGGCGCTGATCGCGACCGCGCTGGGTCTTTTCATCGCCGTCATTGCCCTGTTCGCGTTCAATTTCTTTTCGCGCCGGCAGTCGCAGGTGCTTGACGAAATGGAGCGGCTGGGTACGCGGCTGGTGGACCACATCCGCATGTCTGAAGATTTTCAGGAGTCCGCCCATGAAGCTGCGTAAGTCCCGTCAATACCGGCGCGGCCGGATCGAGATCATCCCGATGATAGACGTGATGTTCTTTTTGCTCGTCACGTTCATGCTTGCCTCACTGTCAATGCAGAACCTGCATTCACTGGCGGTCAATCTCCCCCAGGGGCGCGCTGAACCCATGCAGCCCAAGACCCCGGTGACGCTTACCATCACCCAGGACAGCCGCATCCTTTTGAACGATATCCCGGTGACCCTGGAGACGCTTGCCGCGACCCTGAAACCGATGCTCAACGGGCCGGAATCGAGTGTCATTGTTGCGGCCGACACTACGGCGCCAAACGGCGTAACCGTGCAGGCAATGATACAGTCCCGCGATGCGGGGGCGCAGCATTTTCTTATCGCGGTCAAACATGTTGAGTGAGACCATCTCAATGAGGACGCTCTCGAATATGGACAGCCCCTGGCGCCGCCTCCCCTGGACGCTGCCAACGGCGCTGCTGATTTGGTCGGCGGCGTTATGGGGGCTGGCATGTTTTATGGCGCAGCCCGCCTATCGGCCTGCGGAGCAGGTTGCCATCGATGCCCAGTTGTGTGATCTGCCCGCTTCGACTGAGACACAGATCGGAGAGGCCCCAGTCCCGGCTCAGCAACCGCCTGCCGTAGTGCCCAAGCCCAAACCGCTGCCCCATGTAAAGCCTCGGCTTGCTCCTGTGGCGCGTCAGGCGGGCGCCCGCATCGATCAGAAGACCGACGTGCTGACCAAAGGCGCCGACGCACCCGGTGGGGATGAGGCCACGCCTGCGGTAAACAACTCCGCAGACGCCGGGTCAAATGAAGGCGGCGGTTCTCTTGAAACATCGTTTGGTTCTGCCAATGGTCCCCGTTTTTTGCACAAGACGATGCCGGTTTATCCTCCCCTTGCGAAAAGACTGCAAAAAGAAGGGAACGTCCTTTTGCGCTTGACCATCGACGAACGAGGCCTGCCCGTCAATGTCGAAATAGTGAAGAGTGCGGGCTTCGGCTTTGACGAGGAAGCCGTAAAAGCTGTTCAGAGCTCCACTTTCGTTCCTGCTAAAAAAGAAGGCAAACCACTTGCCTGCAAAGTCCTGCTTCCGATTCGATTCATCCTTATACAATCGTAATGTCGGATTGCCCGGTCAGCATAACAGACCACCGGCAATTTTGGATTTTCTCTTGACGGAGGTTGAAACATGGGGGAGAAAGTATGAAAAGAACAATGTGCGGATTAGCTGCGCTCCTGCTTATCCTCTGCGCAAGCATGCCCGCTCGTGCTCAAGGGACCGAGTGGAAGAAGCTTAACGATGAAGTCATGTCACTGTACAGGCAAGGCGACTATGAGCGCGCTGTAGAGGCCGCAAAAAAGGCGTTGCAGGTTGCCGAACAAGCGGTCGGCCCTGACCATCCTGAGGTGGCCACGAGCCTGAACAACCTGGCGATGCTTTACCGGGTCCAAGGCCAGTACTCGCAGGCCGAACCGCTCTACAAGCGCTCGCTCGCGATCAGGGAGAAAGCCCTCGGCCCGGACCATCCCGATGTAGCCACGACCCTGAACAACCTGGCGGAGCTTTACCGCGTGCAGGGCCGGTACACGCAGGCCGAGCCGCTCTACAAGCGGTTGCTGGCAATCAGGGAGAAGGCCCTCGGCCCGGACCATCCCGAGGTGGCATCGAGCCTGAACACCCTGGCGGCGCTGTACCGCGCCCAGGGCCAGTACTCGCAAGCCGAGCCGCTCCTCAAGCGCGCGCTCGAAATCAGGGAGAAGGCCCTCGGCCCGGATAATCCCGAGGTGGCGACGAGCCTGAACAACCTGGGGCTGCTGTACCGCACCCAGGGCCTGTGCGCGCAGGCCGAGCCTCTCTTCAAACGCTCGCTCGCGATCTATGAGAAGGCCCTTGGCCCGGACCATCCCGACGTGGCCGCGAGCCTGAACAACCTTGCGGAGGTTTACCGCGCCCAGGGCCAGTACGAACAGGCCGAGCAGCTCTACAAACGCTCGATCGATATCAGGGAGAAGGCCCTAGTGCCGGATGTGGCCACGAGCCTGAACAACCTGGCGGCGCTGTACATGGCCCAGGGCCGTTACGCGCAGGCCGAGCCGCTCCTCAAGCGCTCGCTGGAGATCTTCGAGAAGACCCTCGGCCCGCATCATCCCGACGTGGCCACGAGTCTGAAAAATCTGGCGGCGCTCTATAGAAAAACCGGCAGGGACGACGAAGCTGCGAACCTGGAGAAGCGAGCCGCAGACATTCAGGCAATGAAGCGATCAAATCAAACCGCTGACAAGACGCTGCACCTGACCGTATTCCGGGAAAAAGAGCACTCTCCGGCATCGTCCGGTATAAAGCTCGCTCTCAGCCATCCCAGAATCCGGACCGATTTTGCAGCAGGAAAGGAACAAAATGTGTGAAGCCAATGCGTATCTCACGGCAGGTAATGAAGAAGAGCTTTTTATGTCGAACGTCGATATTCTGAGGCCGGAAAGGGACGGTGTCTATATCCAGGATATCTTCGGGGAGCAGCGCTGGGTTAAGGCGCGCATAAAAGAGATGAACCTGGTTCAACACCGTATCGTCCTGGAAAAGGATTGAATCCTTAATGATCAGGCGGGTGCATTGCTGCATCCGCCTCCTTATCGTGAGTTCAACCTCTTATAGGATCGAAATCTCAGTGGGCGTGATCATGTGATACCGCTTCATGGCCGGGATGGTCATGGTCATGAGGTCCGTGGTCGCCCGCGTGCTCATGGTCGTGTACCTGGGGGGTCCCGCCATGGGAGTGCTCATGGAGATGTTCGTGCAGGTGCTCGTGGGCGTGGCCGTGGGTATGCTCATGGCCGTGCACCTTGCCGTTATGGGAATGTTCGTGGGAGTGCGCATGAGCGTGGTCATGCGCGTGCAAATGCTTGTGTTCGTGCTTTCCTTCCATAACCAATCCTCCTTGTCCTAATTCTTCAGGTTGCCGAGGCCCTTCAAGAGCCCATTACCCGTTTGCGTAAGCATCGGCGCAAGAATTGTCAACGGCCAAACCGCAATCCCGATCCACTCCGGGAATGACCGGAGCCCTATTCCGGCAGCCAACGCTGCAGCGGCAAGCCTCGTTTACTTTGCTCAGGAGAAAATGTATCCGTAACGAGATTCGTATGCCGGGGAAAAGTAAGCACTATTACCTTGAGATATGGAGTTGACAGCATTTGGAATAAATTGTACAAAGACTGTCACATAGTTTTTTAGCATCAGGTACAGAATAGTTTAATAGGGAATCCCGTTAAAATCGGGAGCGGTCCCGCCGCTGTAAACGGGGACGAAATCCGGTAAAACCACTGTCTTTTAGAGATGGGAAGGACCGGAGAGTAGGGTGATCCGTGAGCCAGAAGACCTGCCTGATGCCGTTTGGTAAGCCCGTACGCGGAAATATCGGGTAGACCGGCATAAGGATCAAGTAAACAGGGTGCAATCCTTAGAGCGTTTTGCTCTAGGGATTTTTTTTTGGCTGGAGCACCACCATGAGATTTTCTCTTCTCAACGCGTAACACCACTCCACAACCACTCCGCGAGGCCGTAACTCGCGGAGTGGTCCTTCAACACTATCCGGGCCACAGCGCAGCACTGCACGGTGCTCGACTTTTTATGAAACCTTTTCAGTGGTTGGAGGCGGTTCGGCTTCCGGGCACACGGCTCACACAATGGAGGTTTTCGATGAAGAAAGGCTTGATTCTGTATATCGCACAAGGAAAAGAAGATGTCCCTCTGCAAGCGGCGGCGGAACTGATCCGGACAGCCCGGTCTTTGGGAGTCGCAGCCGTCTGCGTGGCAATCACGGAGGAGGAGGCCGTTCATGGATGGTTCAGCCTGCTCACCAGAGGAATGCAACAGGTCCTGTTTATGACGGCAGATTACAATGGAGTCCTCGACAGGTTCGAATCGCAAGGAGCCCCGGTGCGGCTATGCGGATGATCGCGAGGTTTGCCTTAAACCGGCGGCAGGATCGAGCAGCAGATTGGGAGGAAGGAGTGTGGACATGGCCCACATGATGGGGTTCATGGCCCCGGCAGGCGATCTCGGCCGAAGCGAATTGATTGCATGCGGCTTCCCCATGGCGGCCATCGTTGAAAATGAGTTGAAAATTCTTGAGGATTCACGGGCATGCTGCTTGGCACATACTACAACGGCGTAGAAATCCATCGTGAGGAAAAGATCGTCCATGCGCGATTCCTCGTTCCCCACCGGGTGATTTCCACCTGCCGTGCAGCAGGAGGCCTGCGTGACGATCTCACGTTTTTGTACAACCACCAATCGTGTGAACCGAGCGGACATGACCGTCCCATCCATCGACTGGCTTCGCAAGATCCGATCGCCTATCGCAAGATTGTATGCTGCCGCTATGGCTTGCCCGATCAAGAATGTGCGACATTGGCCACAGCGGCCAATATGCGCTATGCAGCCATTAAGCAGGCGAATTTTCGTGACCTGGAGGTGGTGGCGTTGTGTACCGGCGGTGTGGAAACCAATGCCGGCCGTGCCGGCGATCCGGCAAGCGTGTACGAAACAAACGGCATTTTCGAAAGGATCGGGAAACAAGAGCACGTCACGCACGGAACGATCAATACACTTCTTTTCATCAGCCGGGAATTGACCCAGGGCGCCATGGTGCGGGCGGTGATGACCGCCACCGAAGCCAAGACGGCAGCATTGCAGGAGCTTTCCGTCAACTCCCGCTACTCCGACGGATTGGCGACGGGTACGGGCACAGATCAGATCGGCATCGCCGCACGGTTGAACACTGATACCCCACTCACAGGAGCAGGCAAGCATTGCGTTTTGGGTGAACTCATCGGGAAAACCGTCCACGACGCAGTCTTTGCGACCCTTGGACTGCAGAACGGGCTGACACCCGAACGACAGCGTTCGGCGCTCATCCATCTGGAACGGTTCGGGACAACAGGCACATTATTGCTGGAGAAGATCGAATCACACCTCAACGAGGCGGATGCCACCCTGTTGAGGGATAACTTCAAGGATCTTGAGCGCGATCCCCTGGTAGTGGCGGCGGTCGCAGCTATTGTGCACCTGCGCGACAAGGTGTCCTGGGGCATCATCCCATCAAGCTGCGTGCCGGAACTCTGGGCAACCTACGGCGGGCAGATCGCTGCAGCCGTATCAGGCGACTATATACGGATGGATGCTTATCGCCAGGCATTGGCGGCCAAAAGGTACGCTTTCGCCAATGGTGATTTGATTCATCTCGTAGCCCATGCCATGGCGCTCGGGTTCCGGGAGAAATGGCTAAATCCGGCCGCAGGGGAGGTGTCTAGTAAAGACTGAAAGGTTGATCATGGTGCATAAGGGCCATGGCAAAGGCAAAACGAAATATCTTTTGAAGTAACGGCGCTGACTTTCCGGAGAAGGAGCAGGAGGCGGATTGGAGTCCCTGACAAGAACCAAATCCGCCCCCTCGGGAACTGGACGGTAATTCTCAGCCCCCTCAGCATTTTACAGAAAGGGGGTGAAATGACAAGGAGGAACGAGTGAAACTCTATCTTATCGCTGTGTTGACAGCACTTTGCCTGGCGTTGCAGACTTACTCAGGCCTCGCCCAGGATCAAACGACTGCGGTTACGGATTCCATCGCACCGGGAAAGGAGGAAAAAGATACTACGGCCACGGACCGGGAAAAGCAAGAGAAGGCCAAAGCAGAACAGTCATATACCATTGAGCCGGTTGTGGTTACCGCTACCAGAACAGAGACTCCATTGTCTGAAGCCACCAAGAGCGTCTATGTAGTGGATAAAAAAGACATGGAAACCCAGCAACAGACGTCCATCCCCGAAGCCCTCGACATTGTGCCCGGCGTTATGGTCCAGAACCAGGGCGGGCCTGGACTATACTCCGCTGTCAATATTCGTGGGGCCAGCAGTGAGTATGTCCAATTTCAATATAATGGTTTCCCCTTAAGAGATGCCGCCGACACTCAGACTACATTTCAATATCTTGAAGGTAATCTATTCGGACAAAGTGGAATCAACCGCATCGAAGTATTGAATGGCACCAACAGTGTTTTATACGGTTCGCAAGCCATAGGGGGTGTTGTAAACATCATCCCTCAAAGATGGCAGGATGGGTTCTCTGGCCAATTAATGAGTGAGGTTGGGCCACACAGCACATTTATTGAAAATGGCGGTTTTGCATATGGTAACAAAGACTTCTATATAAACGTCAACCCTATGTATATCACTACTAATGGAATTTCACCCGGAGGTCCCAACAGCTATTGGTACAACAACGTGGGTTTTACCGGCGGGGCAGGCATAAAATTCGGCAATAACATGACTCTCGAGGTCTGTAATATTACCTCCAGTTCCGATTTGGCTCTGACCTCGGCCTTTTACTACCCATCCTTGAACGCACAACACCAACTGATCCCGAATCAGGCAGCCCCTAACGACCATCTGGAAACCTGGTTTGATTTAACAGGAGTTACGTTCAGCCACCAAGTTTCCTCGGTATGGGACTATACCATCAAAGGCGCATACGGCAGTACTGAACGCCAGTACTCCACGCCCAGCGAGTCGGCCCTGTCGGCCATGTATGGCTCTCCAAACATGCCCCCATTGTCCAACTACTGTGGCACCACAACCTATATCGAAATGCAGCACAACATTCATGCCACGGACTGGCTTACCTTGACAGGGGGGTTCGACTATGACGGGGCCACCTACTCCAACCTCCAACCAGCGTATCAAAACTTCCAATATAACGGTTTATACCAGAATTTTAACGCGGACTGGTTTGGTTATGACCTCTTCGGGCAGGCGCAGATGGTATTTTTTGACAAGTCGCTCTTTTTCACCGGAGGCGTGCGCTTTAATGACCATCAAGATTTCGCCTCCAAGGTAGTAGAGGAACTGTCCGCTGCCTATATCTTCAAAAAGACCGGCACGAAGATTCATACGGCTTTCGGGACCGGCTATCGTACGCCATCCCTGTATGAGATATATGGTGGTGCTCCTAGTCCGGCTGGACAAATTGTTGCAATCGGGAACCCTAACCTTAGGCCGGAGACAAGCACAAGTTATGACGTTGGTGTGACACAGCCTTTTCTAAATAATAAGCTAAACATTGGGATAACCTGGTTTCATATAGATTTCAACAATCTGATAATTTTTAATGATTTTGCCTATCAATATCAGAATGCTAACGTGGCTAAAACTGAAGGAATTGAAGCCAAAGTGGAAGCAAAACCATGTAAATATTTTAGTTTAACTGCTGCATATACAGATGCAAATTCACAATATGCAGCTAACAGCTCCAACGTTTGGACACGATTAGAATATTGGCCAAGGGACACGTTCAGTGTCATTGGAACTGTTTATCCCATTGAGAGATTGAGTATATCATTAAAAATATTATGGGAAGGTGATAGGATCGTTCCTCTCTATGATCCATCATTTAACCAAGTTCGGTGGACAGAACCTGCAGACACAAGGGTGGATATGATTACTACATACAAAATACTGAAGAATTATAAACAGATACATGATATTGACATATTTATGAAAATTGCAAATCTTCTTGATGAACATTACACTGAATCAGGATTTCAGATGCCGGGACGGTGGATTTACGGTGGCGTAAAGATGGCTTTCTAGATTTGGACGCTCCCTGCTAACCTATTCTATGTAGAGGTAACGATGGATAACTCGATTAGAATAGCTTTGATTCACCTGAATGTTCATTATAAAAAACCCGAAATTAATCGCAGCAACCTTTTTCGATTTAATCTTGAGGCGGCCTTGCAGGAAGCAGACATCATCTTGAACACCGAGTTGTCAGTCGCTGGATATTCATTCAATTCACGCGAAGACATTTCGGAATACGTCGAGACCGGTACGGGTTTGACCGTGATGGGGTTGGCCGATATCGCAAGGCAGCATTCAAAGTACATAGGGATTGGACTGGCCGAACGAGATGACACTACAGGGATTTACTATAACAGCGCCATTATGATCGGACCTGACGGCACACAGATCTGCCGATATAGGAAAATCAATGCGGAAATCCGCTGGGCATGCCCAGGCGATTCGAAACAGGAAAACACCTTTGACACACCCTGGGGGCGCGTGGGGATTCTGATATGTTCGGATACTTACTACGGGTTGTTCCCGCGGTCCATGGCCTTGAAAGGCGTAGACCTCCTTTGGGTCCCTGCGAATTGGCCGCCGGAAGGCATCGACGCGAAGGAGGTCTGGAGAGCGAGGGTCCTGGAAAACGGTTTTTTCCTGGCGGCCTGCAACCGGACCGGGAAAGATCGCATCATGAATTGCCGCGACGCCATTTCATGCGTCTATGACCCACAAGGCCGAGAGATCTTCTCTGCTTCCTCGGAGGAATCAAGTGTTTTTTTTGCCGATCTCCCCTTGGACGAAAATGGGAAGTTGCGGGGGGTTTTACACGGAGAGAAGCTCGAGAACCGGACTCCGGTACGTTATGCCCCTATCTACCTGGATCTTCGCCAAGTGGACGACCTGACCGCGCACTACGGACTTCCTGAACCTGCACCGCTGCAAGTCCATTGCGTCGTTCCGGCGGAGAATCCCTTTGAAATCGATTCTCTGGAACGAAGAATCCGGGACCTCAAGGGAGAGGGACCCGATCTGTTCGTGCTTCCGCCCTTTCCCATGGCTGACAAAACCGCGCTTCATTCTCTGGCAAAAAGCAATGACGTTGCGCTTTGTGCCACCCTCCTTGGGGAAAAAACCGAAAGAATTCACGCCATGTGGACGGCCGACGGTGAGCATGTTGGGATTTCTGCAGCGATATACGGCCAAAATGACCGGTTCCCTTTTCCTATGATGCATTACGGCCCCGCGAAGGTGGCGATGGCCCCACTCGATTGTTTTGCACACCCCGAACTCGCAGTGGCCTTTTCAAAGCTTGGATGCGATCTGGTCGTGCTTTCGGAAGAGAAAATAGAAGCCGACAGCCGATTGCTGTGCGCGATCAAGACAGTCGAAAAGATTGCCGTAGCTGTCTGTGCTTCTAACGGGGGACTCGTGGCCATGGTTCCCAGGGGTCACGAACGTTGGGAAGAACGAAGCATCGAAGGTCCCGGGGTCTGTTCTTATGAGATGGACATTGTGAGGACAAGGAAAAAACGCTTTCAAGATCGTCTGGATTTCGAGCTTCTTCTGAAGAATCCGACACAGCAAGGAAGAAGATGATTTCCGTCTTTGCAGCGGCTTGCTCTTGAGGGAAACGGGCTTTCGTTTTCCGTGTCTTTGCTTCGGGAATATGTTGTCACATGGGTTATACTTTCTACTTAGTTTCGACTAACTGAATACGATTAGCAAATTGGATGAAACTATGCATCCTTTGAACATGTCAAACGGCGCGAACCTCTCGACGCGTCGTAAACTCTATCCGATATTTTTAGTGCTGATGCTCGCTTTAGTTGGCGCCAAAACCGGTGAATCAAGGCTCGCCAGGGACCAGGCAGGCCGGACGGTGTCCGTACCCGATAATCCTTTGCGTGTCGTGTCCCTAGCTCCCAGCATCACGGAAATCGTTTTTGCGTTGGGGGAGGAAGACCGCTTGAAGGGGGTTACCGAATACAGTGATTTTCCAGCCGAGGCTCAGGCTTTGCCCAAAATAGGCTCTTACGTGCACCTTGATCTGGAAAGGATCGTCGCGTTGAAACCCGACCTTTGTATTGGCGTTCGAGACGGCAATCCCGGGAATGTTGTCGCAGAGCTTGAAGCGTTGGGAATCCCGGTCTATGCGGTCAACCCCAGAAGCCTTGACACTGCCGTGGATACCGTACTGGAAGTAGGTCAACTCCTGAACGCCACCACAAAAGCGCAGCATCTGGCAAACGAAATGCGTGCCAGAATCGAACGGGTAAAGGCGCGCGTGGCAGGAACCGCAGGACGCCCACGGGTCTTTTTCCAGATAGGGACCGCCCCCATTGTTTCTGCCGGAACGAACACTGTTATTAATGAACTGATCGTGGCGGCCGGGGGACAAAATGTGGCCGAAGGCCCGGTAACTTATCCCCGGTTCAGCATGGAACAGGTCCTGGCGCTCCAGCCTGAGGTCATTATCATTACTGCCATGACCAAAGAACCGGACCTCGAACAGCAGGGCGCCGAGTGGAGGCAGTATGAGGGTCTGCCTGCGGTCCGAAACAATCGCATATCTATCGTGGACGGGAACCTTTTCAACAGGCCGACACCACGTATCATAAAAGGCCTGGAGACGCTGGCCGGGATATTACACCCGGAGCTGTTCCGATGAAAGCGACGGCCCCTCATGCTTATCCCTTTTTGAAACGAATGCTGGCCGTTTCCCTTTTGCTGGGCTTGCTTCTCATCATAAGCGCCTTTTTGGGGCTTTCGATGGGCTCAACCGAGCAAAACATCAGGCAAATACTAGCCGTGCTTGCCGGCCATGCCGATCGATATCCCACTTTGTCGAGCATCGTCTGGCGAATCCGGTTGCCCAGGGTCGTACTGGCTGCACTGGCCGGGGCTACACTGTCTCTCGGTGGCCTAGTCTTCCAGGCTTTACTGCGCAACCCCCTAGCTGAGCCATACATCCTGGGGGTCTCAGGCGGATCTGCCGTGGGGGCCATTATCGGCATCCTGCTGGGCATGTCTCCTTACCCCGGCGTGGCTCTTTTCGCTTTCGCCGGGAGCATGGCCACTCTATTGCTGGTGCTTCTGATCGCTTCGACAAGATCGGCAATGAAAAAAGACACCTTGATTCTGGCAGGTGTTATGGTCAATGCGTTTTGTTCCTCCGTTATAATGTTTCTCATCTCACTTACCCAGGATTCCCGGCTCCACAGCATTCTTTTCTGGCTGATGGGAGACCTGTCGATGTCTGACACCCATAGGACGCTGATGCTCCTGGTTGCTCTGCTGCCGTGCTTTGCCGTTCTATTTTTGCTTGCCCGCCCAATGAACATACTTCTCATGGGGGAGGAAATGGCCGCCAGTATGGGGGTCAACGTGCGCCTCATACCGCTGGTTCTCCTGCTGGTTACCTCATTTATGGTAAGTGTCGTTGTATGTTATACAGGGCTTTTGGGATTTGTCGGACTGGTCATGCCACACCTTCTGAGGCTCCTCTTCGGACCGGATCACCGGCTGCTGGTTCCTGCCTGCATTCTCGGGGGCGCCGCATATTTGATCCTGTGTGACCTCCTGGCTCGATCGCTTCCGTCACAAGGGGAAATGCCGGTGGGGGTCATAACGGCCATGGTCGGCGCACCGCTATTCATCCTTTTGCTGCGGAGATCCGGACGATGAAGACTGCCCTGACTGTAAAAGATCTAAGTCATAGCTATGGCAGGAGATCCGTCCTGAATTCCATCTCATTTTCAGTGCAGGAAGGGGAATTTTTTATCATCATAGGACCGAACGGCTCCGGCAAAACAACTCTTGTTAGAGCCATTTCAGGATCCCTCAGACCAAAAACGGGACAAATGGAGATACTCGGCCGCCCCATTGGCAGCTATTCCGGAAAAGCGCTGGCGAGGAGCATCGCGGTAGTCACCCAGACGCCGCCCGCTGATGTACCCTTCACGGTGGCGGAAGTGGTCCTCCTGGGGCGTTCGCCTCATCTGAGCTTGCTGGAAATTGAGAAACGCAAAGACCTGGAATCGGCAGAGCGCGCCATGTCATTCACCAATGTGCAGCATCTGGCAGGACGCAGATGCGATCGGCTAAGCGCCGGCGAGAGGCAACGGGTTTTTATTGCCCGCGCCATTTGCCAGCAACCCCGTATCATTGTTCTCGATGAACCCACCGCATCCCTGGACCTGGCGCATCAGATTCATGTCATGGACCTGTTGGAGCGACTAAGGGACGAAGAAGGGGTTACTATAATCATGGTTTCTCACGACCTGAACCTTGCGGCAATGTATGCCGATCTCCTGATGCTTCTGAAAGGGGGCGGCGTTGTCAGCCTGGGAAAACCCGAGGAGGTGCTCACTTTTCAAACCCTTGAGCAAGCCTACGGCTGCGTTCTACTGGTTGATGAAAACCCGGTCAAGAAGGTACCTCGAGTCACCCTGGTGCCGAACGCAATTTTGCATACAGGCTTTTAGAACCTTACCAGGAAATAATATATGCAGGCTTTCATATGCGTGGAAAAGCAGTGTCGAACATCACTAATTTACGGGAGGCAGGTATGACCAGTAGGCACCGTTCCATCACGGTGATTTTTGTATTCACGTCATTGCTCGTGCTGTCGGCGGTTCCGGCGTTCGCGATGCACATTTCCGAGGGAATTCTGCCTGCGCAGTGGGCCGCACTGTGGTTTGGGGTGTCTGCGCCTTTCCTCTTTCTGGGGCTGCGTGATTTGCGCTTGCGCGGACAGCGGAATCCGCAGCTAAAACCTATGATCGGACTGGTAGGGGCGGCTGTGTTCATAATATCCTGCATGCCGATTCCCGTCCCTGCGGCGGGTTCCTGTTCGCATCCCTGCGGGACGGGTATTGCCGCCATTTTTATCGGCCCGCTGCTCACGGTTGTAGTGACCAGCGTCGCGCTTGTCTTGCAGGCCCTGTTCCTCGCGCATGGCGGGCTCACCACTCTCGGCGCCAATATTGCCTCAATGGGAGTCGCCGGCGCATTCACAGGATATATTGCATTTATTTTGGTCAACCGGCTGACCGGCAGATGGTGGATTGGTGCTTTCCTTTGCGGCCTTCTATCGGATTGGGCCACATATAGCGTCACCTCTCTTCAACTTGCGACCGCTCTGCACGGTACCGCTCCCTTCGGTAAATTTTATCTTACGGTGCTTCTGGCATTCGTACCCACCCAGGTCCCGCTTGGGATTCTCGAGGGGTTCCTGTGTGTAGGCGCTTACAGGTTCATACTGACGCGCAGGCCCGAATTGCTGAAAATTTTCGCGGTTTAGACGGAGGATTTATGAAAAAAATCTGGCTTGCAAGCGGGCTCATCATTTTACTGGCCCTGGGCTTGTATGTCGGCCTGCGGACCTCCGACTCCAAATGGGTCGGGGTCGATGAAACGGTAGTAGAGAAGTTCGCGATAGAGGCAAACCGCCCCCCACTTGAGCCCCTGATCAATATCGAACGCGGGGACCTGCCGCTTTTGCTGTTCCTATTGGCGGGCGCGGCAGGCGGCTTTGCAGCAGGTTATTCTTTTCGGGGTTTGTTTCCGCCAAAGGACAAAGCCAAACGGTCTGCAACCGGCATTTGAGCTTTTACCGGGCATCGATTCGAGGGAAGGAAGCGCAAGTCTTCCGCCGCCCCGCGACTGTGATCGGGACGAAAGCCGCAGCATTGCCACTGTCATGCCCAGGGCGTGACGGGAAGGCGCGGTGAGTAGGATGAACGTAAGCCAGGAGACCTGATCGATGCACGTTGACGTTGCTCATATTTCCCGAGGGGGAAGTTGAGGACCTTATGATGATGAAGGCTGCATTCGCGCTGGTTTTCGTTAGTCTTTTGTTTCCCTTCACCTGTACAGCGGAAGAACCACGCCCGGGACCCATCGAAACTGTTCAGGTCCAATCCGACCGGCAGGCGGAAAGCAAAGCTGAACCCGCTGAAGGCGCCGGTCCGGTCCCTGGGGAAGCCCCTGCCGAGCCGAAGCCTGCCGAATACCCCTGCCTGGAATACGGGTGTCCCAAGCTGCTGGGCTTGCAGTTCAACGGTGTTTATCAAAACATGCCCGCCTTTCGGAGCCCATACCAGGGCGTTAACAGCCTGAGTTTTAGAAACGGCGAAGGCCAGGACGTCACCCATACTTACGGAGTGTATTTCGGCGCGCAGCTCGCGCGGAATCTGCAAGTCTATGTCGATGCTGAGATGTTCATGGGATACGGGATCAGCAACGGCCTGGGACTTGGCGGGTATGTCAACGGGGACGTTATCAGAGCGGGGTCCTCGAACCTGCCAAAGATCCCCTATCTGGCGCGTTACTATTTAAGATACTTTGTCCCTCTTTCCTCTGAAACCGAGAATGTTGAACGGTGTATGGACCAGCTCCCGGGGGAACAGCCTGTCAGCAGGTGGGAAATAAAAGTAGGGAGGTTGGCTTTAACGGACGATTTCGACCAAAACCGCTACGCGAACAATAACCGCACACAATTCCTTAATTATGATTTCCTGTTCAATACTGCGTGGGACTATGCCGCGGATACCAGGGGCTACAGCGTCGGGTTTGTCACATCCCTGTTCGAGCCGCGATGGAGACTGGCCTTCGGGGTCTTCATGGAGCCTAATACGGCCAACGGCGCCGTATTCGATTATTTTGACATGAGCGAACTCGGATACAACCTCGAACTCACGGTGAAACCTAATGACGCAGGCACGGTAGTCCGTTTGCTCTCCTACTTCAATGAGGGACGGATGGGCAGCTATGGAGAGGCGCTGGCGTTAGGGCGCGCCACCTCCACGATACCCGATCTCCTGCTCGTCGAGAAGCCCGGCGGCACCAAATACGGTTTTGGATTGAATTTCGAACAACCGCTGGCTGATGATGGGGAAACAGGCCTTTTCGCGCGCATCGGCTGGAACGACGGGAATCACGAGTCTTGGAGCTATGTGGAAGCCGACCGCCATGCGAGCCTCGGCGCACAGGTGAGCGGAATACGCTGGAAGAGGCCTGAGGACCGCGTGGGCATCGCCTATGGGGTCAATGGTCTGTCAGACCCGCACAAGGACTACCTTGAGGCCGGCGGGGCAGGCATCCTGCTCGGAGACGGCGCGCTGAACTATGGTTTGGAACAGACCATGGAAATATATTACCGCATTCAGATTTGCAGGTGGGTTCAACTCAGTCCCGACTTTCAGTTCATACAAAACCCCGGCTACAACAGGGACAGGGGGCCTGCCGAGGTTTACGGCCTGCGGTTGCACCTGAGTTATTGAAGGGATGGAAAGCCGCTTATGTGCAAGGCCTTTCTGCCTATTCGGTCAGTTCTCAAAGAACCATAATCCGAATGTTTCCGGCGCAGCGGCTTTCTCTGTGTCAAATTAAGCGGTCCATCCAAGGGCAATCCGTCGTGTGTGGCTTGGAAAATGGTGCATCTAAGCAGACTTTTAATCGGACTTATTCAAGGACATATTGTGACTTGAAACTAATACAAGTTAATGATAAATATACATTTATATAAATATAGGATTAGGACATGAAAGCGGACATTAAAGCGGCGGATGACGATCGGGGTGAGCCTGTTTCACTGGCGGAGCCTTTGCTGATCGGCGCAGGCTCGCGTTTTCGCAGCAGCCTGACAGACCTAGCCCTGGAACTGGCGCAAAAATCTGCCGGGCTTCGGCACAGCCTACCGGAGAGCCTGCTGGGGTCGCTTGCCGATCTGGTGCGCGCAATGAACTGCTACTACAGCAACCTGATCGAAGGGCACGACACTCACCCGGTCGATATCGAGCGCGCGCTCAAGAACGACTATAGCATAGATGCCAGGAAGCGCGGTCTGCAACTCGAAGCACAAGCGCATATCGCCGTCCAGAAGTGGATCGACAATGACGGCCTAAAAGGGCGTGCGGTGACAAGTGATGGCATCAGGGATATCCATCGCCGTTTCTGCGGCTCATTGCCCGAGAATCTGCTGTGGGCAGAGGACACGGAAACGAAGGAACGTGTGCGGGTTGTCCCCGGCGAACTGCGCAAGAAAGACGTCAAGGTCGGTGCTCATATCGCCATCAGTCCAGGCGCTGTGCCGCGCTTTCTGAAGCATTTCGAAGAGGTTTACGAGAGCCTCGGCAAGACGGATTCGATCCTGAGCGCCGCGGCGGCGCATCATCGGCTCGTGTGGATTCATCCATTTGTTGACGGCAATGGCCGCGTTTCACGATTGATGTCCCATGCGATGCTGCTGGAGACGCTCGATACCGGCGCGGTCTGGTCGGTGGCGCGCGGCCTGGCGCGCAAAGTAGATGGTTATAAGAGGCGCCTTGCCGCATGTGACAACACCCGTCGCAACGATCTCGATGGGCGCGGTAATTTGAGCGAAGAGGCTCTCGCGGAATTCACAGAGTTCTTTCTCGGAATCTGCATCGACCAGGTTGAATTCATGGAAAGCCTGATGCAGCCCGATCGCCTGCGGGCACGCATCCTTCTTTGGGCCGAAGAAGAAATCAGGGTCAATGCTTTGCCGCCTAAGTCAGGCAGCATCCTCGAAGCTGTGCTCTACCGGGGAGAGATGCCTCGTGCCGATGCCGCCGGCGTTGTGGGCGTGGGCGAGCGCCATGCGCGCCGTATTGTCTCGGCGCTAATCAAGCGGGGGGTGCTCGCCTCGGAGAGTCAACGCGCGCCGCTTCGCCTTGTCTTCCCGGCGGCTCTAGCCTCGCGCTGGATGCCGGGATTGTTTCCCGAGAAGGTGAATATGCGCGAACCACATGATCGCGGCGGCAGTGCCAAAAGTCACGATTTTTGACACAAAATTAGAGCTTGAAATACAACACTGCGTGTTATAGTATAAATGCTTGGGGGGGACTCGGTGCAGATATTCAAAACAAAGTGGTTTACGCATTTTGCGCGAAAAGAGGGTATCAGCGACGAAAAGCTAACTGACGCTGTGCGGGAAGCAGAAAAGGGCCTGAACGATGGTGAGTTGGGCGGGGGCCTTATCAAAAAGCGCGTAGCACGGACAGGCGAAGGCAAAAGGGGCGGCTACAGAACAATAATCGTTTACCGTGTGGGCACTCGTGCGGTGTTCGTATATGGCTTCCCCAAGAGCACAAAAGCCAGCCTTACCGCCTTTGAATTGTATGAATATCAGAAGTTGGCTCAGGTTTATTTGAGCCTCACTGAGGCAGGTATCACGAAAGCCCTGAATGAGGGTGAGTTGACGGAGGTAGTTTTAGAATGACAAAAAAATATCAAAGCGATGCCTTGGAAGCTCTGCACGAAACGGTGCAAGGTCTGCATCGCATTGGATTGATAGACGCAAAGACAATGCGCGATTTTGATGCATCGTGCCTGACAACCGTGGAAAAACTTTCGGCAAAAGAGATTGCGGAAGTCAGAAAAGCGGCAGGCGTCAGTCAGGCGGTATTTGCACACTATCTTAACGTGACAGTCGGGCTTGTGAGCCAATGGGAGCGGGGTGAAAAACAGCCGCGCGGGCCTTCTCTTAAGCTGTTGTCACTGGTACGAAAGAAGGGCTTGGACGCCATAGCCTGATAACAAGCCCTCTATCGCCACAACCTCTCAAACATTGCCGGATTTGTCGCCGTGTAAATGACGGTGTGCCTTATGTCGCGGTGTCCTGGACAGTTTCCATCCGGAAAGTGTCCTTTTCGAATCGGAAACAGCCAGCGTTCCATCCGGAGCCTCCGAATGGACGCTAAATAGTCCTGAATTAGCCTCGTGTCTGCGCCCTGATCCGCGAGAAAGAAGCCGCAAGCGTGACGTTGCGGGTGCGGGCTTGCGGGAAGCTCAAGCCCTGCCAGGTCGCCATATTTGCGAATAGTAAGCCACGCGGTGCGCCGGTTAAGGGGCTTGCGGCGCCGGCTTATAAAAAGAGCTCTGCCAGGGCGGCGGCTTTGGCTCGTGGCGAGCGGATGGGCCGCAAACGGCTGCTATCCGCGCAACAGGTCGCCCACGCCCGCAAGCTGATAGAGCAGGGGGAAGGCCCTGACAATGTGGCTCAATCGCTTAACGTCTCCCGGCGAACGCTCTACAGGGCTTTAGCTGCGAGTCCTTGCTAAAGGGGATAGACTTATCAGGAGTATTCTATGCGACATGACGTTCCTTCCTCAGTGATTGCGATTGTTGCGGAGCAAGTAGCCAACTCTGAGACGCACGCAACGCTTGATAGCCTCTTCATGTATGTCGGTGCTACCGGAGAGCCACCCGAGGGAAGCAAACACGCCAAAGCTTTGGCATGGTTGCGCCGTGTTAATCGGGATGAGTCGGTTAACCCTATGCGAGTTGTTGGGAAGATTATTGAGGGGTACATGGAGGCCGTAACAGACCAGACCTCTGGTGATTTTGCTTGGGAACGAAAAGAAAAGATCGCACAAATCCTAGCCTCTTGTGAGTTACAATATGTAAAAGGCGGCCTAATAGGCGGCTCTCTTGCATCACTATCTAGGACACTTGAACAACTCATACGTGATCGCGATTTCGTTTCAATCAACGAGGAATTCGATAGAGCGTTGAGATCGGTAGAAAACTCACCTCGTGACGCGGTGTCGGCCGCTTGTAATATACTCGAGTCCTTGTGCAAGACCTACATCGAGGAAGAAAACCTCGAAATGCCGACGAAACAAGACTTAAAATCTGTTTGGTCGGTGGTTCGCAAAGATCTCGGCATAGATCCAAGTCTAATTGAGGATCGAGATATCCAAGAGATTCTAAGTGGTATTTTCGCTGTTGTCGGTGGGATCGGAGCCCTTCGCACACATGCGAGTTCTGCTCATGGTTCAGGTAAAAAAACTTATCGTTTGGAGCCGCGTCACGCTCGGCTAGCCGTTCATGCATCCCATACCCTTACACTGTTTATTCTGGAGTCATGGGACAAAAAGAAGCATGGCTAAAACTCAAGGCCCCCATTGTCGTTAACAGGTTGCATAAAGTACGCTGGAGCAAACTTATGATCTGGTCTACAAAATCGGTAGGTGTTAAACGCTTCAGTCTCGTAGCTGGTTTTGCTGCAGTGATTTATTATTTTGCGACGCTCAACCAGCCATATGGGCCACCGGCTCAAACCCCAGGCCATCCTTGGGAAAATCTATTCATCAATTTGTCGAATCTGGCTATTGAGGCGGGGCTTTGTTTCTTAGCCGCTTGGCTTGTCGTTAGGGTGGTTGCTTGGGTAGTTGCTGGTTTCACCAAAGGCCGAGATTCGTGACTCGCGTAGATTTGTTCACGTGCTCTCCGATAGTACGGCAACACAAGCCGTTTGTCTTTTTGTCCAGCTTTGCCACTTTGCCGCCCTATGAAAATTGCGGCTCTGCGGGCCGCGTCCACGCACACACGGGACAGTTTACGCTCAATTGTCCAGTTCTTTCATGCCCCTTGCTTTTAATTTATCAGGTAACTTACCAAATGGATCGGAAGGGCCAGTAAATAGATCGCGGAAGCCAGTAAAGGGAATAGTATCCTCTATAAAACCTTTTTCCCGATACGGTTTTTGAATCTTGTCTATATATTCCCATACACTATTATTGAGTGCAAAATTCTGGATTTCACAAGCACAATATTCCCATGCCTTTTCATCTAATAACCCTTGTGTTCGGAAATAATTCAGCTCATCGAACAGAGTTAAAGCCTCGTTCAATAATTTTTCATCCTCTAAATTAATTTGATCTCCGTTTTGAATTTTTTTGTAAAACTCATACCGCCCATCTTTCATGAAAATATCAAATATCTTTCCTATTAATTCACCTTTTCTAATTGAATTGTTATTTGTATAAGTCTTTAGTGTAATATATGCCACAATAGATGCCTCAACAATACCGACCTTTGTAGTCCATGGAGTCACTAGTGCAATAAATGCCCCAATCCCTATCACTTTAGCCCAATGAGCCACCAAGAGGTCACGCAATACGTCACCAAGAGAACAAACATCTTGCATTTTCCTCATTTCACCCTCCTGCGGTAACTAATGAACGTATTTTTTTCACTCTTCCATAAATGGCTTTACAAGCGCCTCCCATTGTTAAGGATCGCATTTTTCAGACAGGAGTTTAAGGAGTCTATGGGCAAAAAGGGATAAAAACTCAATTAATACGCCATCTTATTAGTTTGATTTTTGTAAGACCCCGCCCTCTAGTTTGTACCCAAATGCCTTGATTATTTTCGTCTGCATTTCGTTAGGTTCCTCGATGAGTCTGGCAGGATTTCCTTTCTTGGTGGTCCAGTAGAGGCAGGAATGAAGGCTTTGCATCTGCTTGATCGCTGTGGCGGCGCTTACTTTCAGGCTGGCTCGATTGAGCCTGTTCTCGATTATGCGAAGGTATGTAAGGGCGACGACACAGGTGAAAATATGGCAACGGATCTTCCCGTCTGTCCAGTGCCGTAGCGGCAGGATGCTCACCAGATCATCGTCCTTTGTCTGCCGAAAGGCTTTTTCGACCATATAGCGGTCAAGGCTCGCCTTGACAATCTCGTCGGTTGTCCAGTCCATGTGGTCCGTTACTATGATATTTTTTCCAAATCGCTCGATATATTTGCCGATCCGGTAGTGACTTTTTCCAAAGAGCAGCTTGCTTTTTCGGTTTTCCTGCTCAACCGAAAGCTCATAGAGATCCTTGGGAAGATGCACACGTTCGCACACCTCGGCATAATGCTTTTCGATCCGGCCCTGATTAACCCATTTTGGATCTTGGCTTTGTACTTTACTCCGGAGATAGAAAAGGACCTCTTGTATCTCCAGAAGCTTGTTGTCAAAGGCGTATCTTTGTTTTGCGGCAGTTAAAGGATTATAGGTAACCACCACCCTGCGTTCTTTTCCCCAAAACACCCCCGCAGTCCGGTATGCAACAACCCGGTCATCTTCACGGTCCAAGTCCACCAATTCGTGGTTCTTTAGGGTATCTACGGGGCTAAATTCCGAGAGCTTTATCCGGGCAAAGTCTTCCGCAAAATAGGTGGAGTAGGTGGTTATAAAATGGATGTTTTTCCGGGCATCAATGGCCGAGATGTTTTCCTCGGAGTTCATTCCCTTGTCAAAAACGATAGTTAGCTCGCCGCTCTTTGAGGGCACTTTCTCCATGGCGCAGAGGACCTGCTCGATGATGCGGTTGAAGAGCTTTGAGTCATGCCGGTTTCCTTCGTACTCTTTGTAGAAAAGGGGCATCTGCTGATCACGGGAGACGAGTAAGGCCACACCGATCTGACGCAGCCAGTCCCGCCCCTCTTTGTTTTTCCCCCGCTTGGCCAGCTCAGAGTCCGTGTCGCTTGCCATGAACGTATAGTAATTGGTTGTATCAAAAAGAACGCAGCCTGACCCAGGCTGCGTTAGTCTGATAATTTTGTCAAAGAAACGGGAAGCGATATCTTCTATATCTTTCTTTTTAACCCGATCCCATTTTTCCCAAAACCGCTGTGAAGTAAGGGCCTCCAGGTCAACCGGGCGGATACTCTGAACAGCCGTGCCCCTATACCAATCAGCAAGCGACCTTTTTGAACATGAGTCGATCATGTGATTGAAAACCGAGTAGAGGAAGAACTCCCCAATCGACGGACCCTTTTCGATGCCTTTTCTTGGCAACACATCATCAATAATCGATACCAGCCCAATATCGTGTTCAGTGAGATTGGCAAGCCACAGCGCACCGAACTCCTGGGCACAAATCCTGATCGGCTCGCCCCGCCCACCGGTAGCCATCTGCAATATGCGCTCCGGACTACCCAGGTAGACCTGGTTGACGACCTTGGGCTTTCCGTCAACGCGAGCCATCTCACGGACGTAGTAGCAGGGTCTTCCATTTTTCATTTTTTTATGTATGTGCGCCATGTTGGAACTATGATACAGGGGTCTTACAAAGTCAAGAACAAAATAACATCCAATGGAAATTACTTTACTTTTTTCTCCAGAAAGGAGCGGCGGGAAGGGTCTTACGACAGGAACATCTACAAGTTGCTGTATTTACAGATAAAAGTGGCTATTGAGGAGGCCTATTCCTTAAACTCCTGTCAGATAATACATAACACGATGAGGCAGGAGAATCCTTGTCGCTGGTCATCTTGCCCTTGTCCAAGATGCCGTAGCATTGGCCATAGTCTTTATGTTCGTTAATGTCATATAGCTCATAAAAGACGGTTGTCTTATTCTTAAATGGCATTGATGAATGTATCAACGTGAAACACTTGTTTAGTTTTTTATTATAATGATTCTCATAGGATGTTGTGCCCATATCGTGGTCTATGTTTATATTACCTTCTGAATTTGGGAACGCCTTTTTAAATTCTTCTGCGCAACGCTTACCGCATTTCTCCTGCAATTCATATTCCTCTTTAGGTGAAATGCGGTCAGAGTTGTTTCCTGCAAAAACAGATGGGAGTATATAACCGCTGGCATTAAAGAAAAACAGGCCTATTAACATTGACAATAGTGCCCTTATCATTGTTCCCCCCTTCGAAGTATTTGGAATTCGTCCCTTTAACTGCGACAATCAAAGCATTACAAAATACTCCATTTTACTTACTGGACAATTTACAACACTGTACGTAATGAAGGCGCGTTTTTCTAGTGAAGATAGGGTTTTAGCAAGAGTCTGCCTCTAACTATTGGCTCCTTCATATCTATCTGATTTTCCATTGGCAGACTCTTGCTCTCTTTTCGGCGATCAGTATATCTGATCCAAATCTTTCCGTGCCAGAGTTATTTTTGCGGGGTGGGTACGAACTTCTCCCTATAAAAATTGGAGGCGAACATAATCGCTCGGCTTCCTTCTTTTATAAAAAAGGGCCGGGATTTAAGATCGCACGCATTCAACCTGTTGGATGGGAGGCAACACTGCATATGGGACAGCCTTGAAGGCGGAGGGGTTTTTCCAGTCCGCTCGCATCCAGCAGGTCCCGGTTGTTGAGAATATCCCGCGCGGTCCCATCGGCTACAACCTCGCCGCCTCTCAAGACTATCGCCCTGGAACACAGGTCAAGAACCATATCCATATCATGGGTGGCTATGATTTTCGTGTGATCGAACTCCGAAAGCAGGTGTATGAGTTGCCGCCTGGCTTTGGGATCAAGATTGGACGTTGGTTCATCCATGACCAGGATGCTTGGGGACATCGAGAGGACGGTGGCGATTGAAACGGCCCTTTTTTCGCCGGCGGACAGTTTGTAAGGGGGCCTGTCTTTGAGATGGCCCGCTCCGACAAGCGCCAGTGCGCTCAGTGTCCTTTGTTTAACTTCATCGGGCGGCAGGCCCAGGTTCGTTGGACCGAACGCCACGTCATCATAGACCCTGGGCAAAAAAAGCTGGTCGTCCGGGTCTTGAAAAACCATCCCTACTGTTTGGCGAATTTGCTTAAGTGTTTTTTTTGTTATTGGCATATCGCCTATCCGGACCGAACCTTCCTGCGGGGTGAGGTATCCATTGAGATGCAAAAGAAGAGTTGATTTTCCGGCCCCGTTTGCTCCGACCAGCGCTACGGATTCGCCGTGAGTTATGCGAAAATTCACACCGTTGAGCGCCGGCGTCCCATCGGGATAAGAAAATTTAAGCCCTTTTACCTCCACTATATGATGGCTCATATCAGCCTTCCCAGTTCCCGGCCAAGCCACGCGGGGAAGTTGTATAAACGAAGCAGTGTAAACAGACCGCTCCAGCCTGCCAAAAAGAAAAAGTCCGATAAACGTATTTTTGATGAGGACGCATGATGGATTTCTCCGTCAAATCCCCTGCACAGCATTGCGAGATGTATCCTTTGCGCCCTGTCCATGGTCCGCAAAAGCAACTGCCCGATCATGCTGCCGTAAACGCCCATCCCCAGCCCTTTATTGCCAAATGAGCGCAGGGCCCTCGCCCGTACCATGCGCGCGGCTTCCTCGCCCAACACGAAGATGTATCTGTACACAAAGAGCAGTTGAATTGTGAAAGCTCCGGGGACACCCATTCTTGACAGGGCCGAACAAATCGAATCGAATCCCGTACAGGCAATCAATGCGAGCCCTGCGCCCGCTGTCAGCACGAACTTTGCCGCAATGGACGCAAACGACACGAAACCTCCCGAGACGCTAAAGAGTCCCAGATCGAGGACAGGAGTGCGGTCCAGTATAGGATTGAACAGTGCCACAGAGAGAACGAACGGGGATGCAATCAGTAATTTTTTCATTATATACGCAAACGGGATGTTCCCTATTGTCATAATGGCCACGGGATAGATGACCAGGGGCGCAAGTCCGGCCGGATCGTATTTATTGAAAGATATGACAACGGCTATGAAATAGATGGTGGTCAATACCTTTACGCGAGGATCGACCCTGTGGATCGGGGTATCTTTGCTCGAAAGAGCATCCAGATGGCCTATATCGAAAAATGAAGACTCTATGCTTCCCATTTCATTACATCACTTATTCGGTTTTCTTCTCTGGACGGTCCTTATCCCAAATCCAATAAGGCCGGCAAGGACAAGCGACATTGCCCCTCCCAGAAGCCCTGAAATGGAGGTCCCCGCACTCACCGAGGGCCAGGCGTCCTGTTTGCCCTGTGTGCTCTCGCTCTTCGCAGACCCATCTGTCTCGTCTTTTCTGAAATTATAATCGGGAAAGACGGCTGTTTTTTTCTGCACTCCGGACAACAGGGCATGTATCCCGCTCTCTGAGCTTTGCAATACCCTGTTCACTGAACTCCGGGCAATCGACCATTCAAGGCCGTCGGGATTTGTAGAAGCAAACCATGAGAGAAAACCGCCCGTTAAGGCGGCAATAATGACCAGTGTAATCAATACGGGTTTGATCGAAACTTGTTTGCCGCTTGAGGGTTCGGCCGCCATTTGGAGAACTCCGGGGCGGCTCCGGGTTACAAAACTGACAACAGAGGCCGTAACGAAGCCCTCGACAATGCCGATCGCCAAGTGTATTGGAAGCATCAGCAATACGAAAGTCTTGAAAGAGAGATCGGAAATACCTGAAAAAAATGCCTCCGTTACAACCCCCAAAGCCCCCAATTGAAGGGCTATAATTGATGCCGCCATGGCGGCCGCAAGGATTCGTTTCGGCTCCGGGCTGTTTGCCGCAATTCTTTTGTATATCAACGGGAAAACAACGAAACATGGGAAAAATCCCATGTTGAAGATATTACAGCCGAGGGCGAGCAGGCCCCCGTCCGCAAAGAACAGGGCCTGAATCGTCAGGATCGAGGCCATGGTAAGAAAGGCTGCATAAGGTCCGAGCAAGACGGCCAGAAGCATTGCGCCTCCGAGATGACCGCTCGAGCCTGTTCCGGGAATGGTGAAATTGATCATCTGGGCGGCAAAAACCAAAGCCCCCAAAACCCCCATCAGCGGAATTTTCCGGTCATCGATTTCTTCCTTGAGTTTCCTGGCGCTATAAACCGTCAGTCCTGCGGTCGCAACCAGCATTACGCCGCCGACAGCCGGTGAGATCAGAGCGTCGGCCATGTGCATAATCGTTCTCCTTTAAAGGCATGTTGCCCGTATGAGCGCGATTCATTTTGCGGTTCGCAAAATAAAAAAGGCCAAGCAGCTCTTCACGAGCATTTGGCCATTCTGAGCCGGAATCTGAGTGATGCTTTACAGAAGTTCCCCAAGCTTCATGCCTGGTTTATCCGCAAAATAGCAAGCGGATGCCGGACAGTCAACTGATTTTAGGGGTCTCATGCGTAAACGTTCATCGGTTGCGCAACACGTAATTGTCCACATCTTGCGGGGCATGAAAATTTTGACCACGCGAAGACGCGAAGCCGCGAAGCCTAGATGCTTGTAGGGAATCCTGCACTTTTTGTCCTGAGCCCAGAACCTTGGACCGAGTTCCACGAATCAGGCGCGGGGGCACTATCGGCAGGCATGGTCAGTCAATTCCCCTAACACTCGCCTGTTTTTTCTTTATTCGCGCCTTCGCGTCTTCGCGTGCCCCAGTCCGTCAGGTATCGGAAGGCGCGCCTTGCAGCCTCCTCTGGATTTTGCGAATAGGTATAGAGCTCCACCGTGACGTAACCCGAAAAACCCGTATTCTTGATGGTTTCCAGCACACCCGGAATATCTATGGCCCCATCTCCCGGCATAAGATGGTGATGCCTTCGTGAAGAGTCGATATCCTCGAGGTGGAAATGGGACGCGCAATCCTTTAGCTGCAATACCAGGGCGCACAGGTCTTCACCTGCGCAGAAAAAGTGGCCGATGTCGAAGTTAAGGCCGAAAACCGCCGGGTCGAGACTTTTGTAAACCTCCAGAAACTCGGAGCTGTTTTCGATAAGGAGCCCTGGTTCGGGCTCGATCAGTATCTTTATTCCCTTCCGGCGCGCCCTGCCTTCCACAGCTCTCAGGCCGTCCAGAAAATGGTGAATCCCTTCTTCGCGGCTAATCCCTTCCAGGGGGCCGCCTGGTTCTGTAGAGATGTGCGGCGCGCCAAGCTGTTCAGCCAGGTCGATGCACCTGAGAGTGTATTCGATTCTTCTTGCCCTCTGGGCCGGGTCGATTTCTATCCAGGAAGGATGGTAAGTGTCTCCGTCGGCGTTGTGCATAAAGGCATTTATGTTCGAGATTTCTATGCGCTTTTCGGCCAGAAGCTTCCTGGTTTGCCTTATGTCCTCACCGGTGAAATAGAGCGGGTAGGCATGAGGGACGTCGGCCATAATTTCAATTCCCTCGTAGCCGATGCCGGCAAGAATTGAAATGGTTTCCGAAAGAGTGCATTGGAGAAATGCGTTTGAGCTGAAAGCAAATTTCATTTCACGATCCGGTTCTGAAATTTATCTCTAAGATAATCGAAGGCTTTTCTTGCCGCCTGCTCGGGGTTTTCCGGAAAGGTATAAAGCTCCACTGTCCCGAACCCTTCATATTCGATGCCCGCCAGCGCCCGGGCAATATCTTCGAAGTCGATGTCCCCCTCTCCGGGAATAAGATGGTAATGCTTTCGGCCTCCGATATCTTCGAGGTGAATATGAAAAATACTTGAGGCAAGACTCTGCGCCACATCAACCGGCGCCTCCCCGGCAAGATGGCTGTGACCAAAGTCGAGGTTGGCCCCGAAGTTTTCCGCGCCGACTTCCCGGATTAAAACCGCCAACTCTTCGGCCCGTTCGACAAGAAGCCCCGGTTCATATTCCATGCCCACCCGGACATGCCTGGCAGCGGCGTATTCGACTATCTCAAGGATCGATTCTTTAAGCAACGCCAACGATTTCTCGGGCTTCACACCAGGGACCATCCTCCCGGAAGTCACGCTCACGTTCGGGCAGCAGAGACAAGCGGCAATGTCGATGCACTTTTTGGTGAACTCGACCCGCCACCTTCGAGCGTCCGGATCCGGGTTGGCAAGCGATGGCTCGAACAGAGGCTCCCAGAACTTCGCTCCGTAATAGCCGACAGCGGTATTTGCGTTTATGTTGGCTGCCTCGATCCGGTTTTTTTTAAGCGACGCGGCAACTTCGTCAAGCTCGGGTCCCGTTGTCGAGTATGGATAGAGGTGCGGGACATCGGCAAGGATTTCCACGCCCGAATACCCGGTTTTGGCAATTATTTCTATTGCTTCGGCGACCGAAAACCTGACGAACGCATTGGTGCTGAAGGAAAGTTTCATATCCGAATAACTTCAAATCCGGCTTTAGACAGCGCGGCAATCAGGGTCCTGCCTGCTGGAGCCGGAAGCCTCGTCATATGGTCACACTCACTTCCTGGACACCAACGAAGTCGAGTGGTTCCGGGTCCTTGCCCTCCACTTCCAGGCACAGCTCAATAGCCTCTGTTATGCGTGTGACAAGCTCATCGAGAGATTTGGCCTGGGTATGACAGCCCCGCAATGCAGGAACCGAAGCAACGTAATAGCCTTCCTGATCACGTTCTATGATCACACTAAATCGTTTTGTCATGTCGGGTCACCTCAACTGTAACTTAATACATGAGTGCCGGTTTGCGACACGAAAAGCCACTGGACCAAAGGTCAACAGGAGCTAACCCCTGCCCCCCCGGCAGCATGTCTTGCCCAAGGGCAAAACAGTACACGATGGGGGTAATATGCCACTTTCGACCACGACATCTATGGTGATTCCACCCCTCGCATTCCAAATGCCGATCACCCGGATAAATTTTGGCGACATGGCCTCCTTCAGGCGATCGTGGATGTAGACGGTGCAATCTTCGTGAAACGTGCCATAGTTTCGGAAGCTCCCCAAAAACAGCTTGAGTGATTTGCTTTCCACCAGCAGACCGGAGGGAACATAATCCACCACTATTGCGGCAAAATCGGGCTGGCCCGTTATGGGACACAGCGTGGTAAACTCGGGGGCGCTCAGGCGAACCACATAGTCGGTGCCCGAATGCGCGTTTTGAAATGTCTCCAGGATCGCCTTTTGCGGGGTGCCGGCTATCTTCGCTCTTTTTCCAAGTTGGGTAAGCCTTTTGGTGTCAGGGGCCATTTTCATTCCATTTCAACTGCGAGTCCCGTCATGGTGAATATTGCGTCGGGTCAACAATGCCCGCTTCGGCAAAACCTTTTCTGCGCAGGATGCAACTGTCACACCTCCCGCATGCCCTGTCAACTGAATCGGGATCGTAGCACGAGTGGGTCATCGAGAAGTCAACCCCTAGCTGCACTCCCTTTTTTATGATCTGCGCCTTGGTCATTTTAATCAGAGGCGTATGGATGCGAATGCGCATTCTGCCCTCGACGCATTCCTTCAGGGCGAGGTTTGCCATTTTTTCAAAAGATTCAATATATTCCGGCCGGCAATCGGGATATCCCGAATAGTCCAGGGCATTTACACCTATAAAAATATCGGCGGCCTTTAGCGTTTCCGCCCATGCAAGGGCCAGTGAAAGGAAAACCGTATTCCGGGCCGGCACGTAGGTGACCGGGATTCGGCTCTGCATCTCCTCGATCGGAACGTCCTTGGGCACCTCGATTCCGGATGTCAGTGCGGAACCGCCTATCGCATCGAGGGGAAGGTCCAAAATGAGATGGTCCCTTGCGCCAAGCGCCTTTACGACCCGTTTAGCCGCTTCAAGCTCTGCCCTGTGGCGCTGCCTGTAATCGAAACTGAGCGCGAAGACCTCGTAGCCCTCATGTTGGGCGATCGCCAGGCAAGTTGTCGAATCGACCCCTCCGGAAACCAGCACAACCGTTTTTTTCTTTAACTCAGTCAAGGGAAAACCCTTCCAAAACCCTTTTTTTTAAAATAGGATCCGAGGCCGGAATACGGACCCGCGACGCTGTAGAGACATCCCTGATTTTCCGTTCGCAGAACTGGGCCGGTAATTTTGAAATAATCTCATCGGTTTTGGGATTCAACTCCACTATGTGCCTTTTTGCCTGAGGTGTGCGCAATGAGCGAAATATCCATTGTCCTGGTAACCGCCGGAAGCGCAGGGGAAGCTGCGGCCATCGGACGAACCCTGATCGAGGAACGGTTTGCGGCCTGCGCCAATATAGTGCCCGGCATACGGTCAATCTACCGGTGGAAAGGTAAAATTTGCGACGAACAGGAGTTTCTTATAATCATCAAAACCAGGACCTCACTGTTCGAAGCCGTTCAAAAAAGGGTCAAAGAACTGCACAGCTATGAAGTTCCCGAAATAATATCCTTTCCCGTCGCCCGGGGACTGCCGCAATACCTTGAATGGGTGCTGGTAGAAACCTCAGGCTAACACTGCCCCACTTCCAGGCGGATTCCCTCGTGGGCTTGTAGGTGCCGGATGATCTGATACTAAGTTGCGTTCAAGTTGATACTAACGATCCACGGAAATCCGGTCATGCTTGCCACTGATGCGGGATTCATTTCAAGTGCAGCCAAGGACCGCATCAGTTGATCCTCTACCCCCTCGATACTGTTGAAAACTTCATTGCGGAAACCATTTTCCCGGATGCTTTCCCATATATGTTCCACAGGGTTGAGTTCAGGACTGTAGGGCGGAAGGAAGATCAGCGCCATATTGTCGGGTACTCTTAATGCCTTAGCCCTGTGCCATCCCGCACCATCCATGACCATAAGAATGAACTCATCTGGATGCCGGTCGCTCACTTCCCTCAAAAAAATAGACATGGCCTGCTCGCTAACCTCGGGCATGATCAATGAATCCATTGCGCCGTCATGAGGGGATACTGCAACGTACCCATACGTATACTCGCGCACAATCTGACCGGGCACTTTGGGCCGTATTCCGCGAGGCGCCCAGCAGCGTCGAGGTCTGCTGATTCTTCCAAAACGACCTTCGTCTTGAAGCATCAATCGCAGGCGCACTCCGACGGAAGCAAGTTCCTTGGCGCATCTAGCCACTGTTTTCGGGAGTTTTTTTAAAGCCCTCCTGGGCTTCGGTGTTACTCTTGGGATGACGTGGTCTAGGGATGATTGTTCGCCAATCATGCCGGTCCAGCATCCGGTAGATGGTGGTTTTCGCAACCTTGCGTCCCACCAGGTCCTCAAAGGCCCGCTTGATTTCGCTCACGACCAAAACACCCCCGTGTGAGGCTTGATCAATGAACTTCGAAAGGAATTGACGTTCTTGCTCGATAGTCAAATAGCCGTGGCGGCGGCCACCCCAATTTCGGTCTTGAGGTTCTTGGCTCCAACGCTCACGGAATTTCTTTCGCAATCGGACGACCGTTTCACGAGAGCGGCCAATAATCTGTCCTATCAGATGATCGGAGACATCAAATAGGCTCGGGACTACAGCCGTTTGGGCCATTCGAAGCTCATCGGCTGTCTTGGCATTGTGCGCAACTTTAAAAGCCGTTTGAACCACCTCGGTTGCTAGCTGGGTCTTCTTTGGCATGAGCACCCCCTTGAGTAGAAGAACTCATTCTACAACAGTTTCATCTTGAACGCAACTTAGTATGAAACAGATTATCCGCTTTATGTTTATCTATAGCTATCCTTGCGGGCATCGACAGCCAACATGTAAACAATGCTCTCTTTTTCGTCAACTTCGTAAAAGAAACGATAACTGCCAATTCTATACCGCCACGTCTCAGGTTGGTAATTTTTAAGTTTCTTGATATTCTTTCCAAAATGGGGGTTGTCCCTGAGTTGAGGATAGACGTGATCTTTGAGTTTTTTGGCAATCCTTTTGCCCTGTCCCTTGAAATCCTGCGACAGGTCCTGAATAAATTGATCAGTCTCAAATATCTTGAATTTACCCAACCATCCTGCCTTTTTTCATGATTATATCGCCATGGCCCTTTTCGAGCTTCTTAAGCAGTTGGGCGTTTGAGAATATTTCCTGCATTTCAAAATCGTCGGCCAAGATTTCCTCATCGAGCTTTCTCAAAGCAAGGGTCTCTATTAGGTTGGCGATACTTCGATTGTCCTCAGCGGCAACGCGATTGAATTTTTCGTAGATCTCATCACTCAGCCGCAAAGTGATTGTCTTAGGCATTCGCATTCTCCTTCGTTCATATTGATTCTAAATAATTCTAATTGATTCAGGCGAATTTTCAAGCTCTATCTCACGAGATCGATTTTTTCTCGACTAGTGAGCGGCATGACAGACCCTTTCAATCCGTTCTGCCAAACGTCGCGCTGCCAGTTTGCCCTCAACGCGCAAATAGGGCGCGATCACCAAGGCGTCTTTAGGGTTCGGGTCTTCAAGCTCGCGGACGTTCCATAGCGCCCGGCTACCGAACTCTTTGAAGGCGCGGGGGTAGAGGCTGACGAAATCATCCTGTTGTCTTGTCTCTTCGGCTTCCATAGCCCTATTCTATACACATCCGTCTTTGTCCAATGTTATGTTTTTGCGGTAATCCGCCAGAATGGTGAGTTGGAACACATCAATGGTTGTCGAAATCGTTGTACCGTGTATCGAGAGTGAGAGCGGCATATATCTCAAGCAGCGCTTGCCGCACGGGGTCGGCCTCCTCAACAAAGCGCAAATGCATTTCCCGAATGCGCTCCTTCGCTGACTCAAAAGCGGTAGCAAATCCTGGGATTTTCATGAGACCTGCGCGTGATCCCTGGCCTGGTTTATAGGTCGCTTTCAGACTACCCGTAGCTTCGCGCGCAAGAAGGAAAGCGAAAGCGGCCGTGTTCTGCTTAGCTCCCGGAGATGAGTGACCACGCATACGCTTTCGGATGTCATTACTGCGCCCCACGTAAAGGTGTTGCTTTTCTGATAAAAGATAAATGCCTTTCATTTTCCAGGGCAGTGATTCCGGCGTGACGGGTTTCATTGCAAGCAACTTCTGCAATTGCGGCTGCAACGCTTCAACATGAGACATAAACTTTGCATCCATAGCCCATGCACTCCTGAAAAATACGTTCCCTTGCACCATGGCTTGCCGCCCTGGGCAAGGACGGCCCCGACCGGACAATTTGCTTCAAAGTGTCCACTGGAAATTCATAGAAAAACAAATGGTGAATCAGTACTGACAAAGCTCGAAAATTTTCGTTGACCAAGGATAATAATCATACGTCCCTTCAGATATATTTTGCTTTAGCTTTTGAATCAAAGCGTCTTTTTCCGGGGCCTCTTCCCACCCCTTCTTGCATTCGGTCCAGTATTCTCTGTATACAATTTTTCCCGTCTTCACCAGAGTAGTATCATAGACCGGAAAGATTGAAGGGCACAGGAAATGACATAATTTGCTGGCAAAAACTGGGCTACTGACAGGCTTGATCTCGGCTGCCACTTCAAATAGTGGGCGGACGTCAAGCCAGTTAATTTGGTCCAGTCCATAATCTAGTCGGGTGCAACATGCCGATAAGGGCGCATAGTGGGTACGTAATCTCTCCAGTCTTTCCAGACCCATTTCATATGTAAATTTCTTTGTAAACGGGCGGAAGGCCTTCCATCTTGCGAGCTCATCAACAAGGAATTGCCAGAAGGTCACATCTAGACCACTGCGCCGCTCATGTGTTAGTTCCTCGTAGAGAGAATTATGGAAATCCCACTCTCCTTCAGCAGGCATGTTCTGTTCCCTAAAATGCTTAAAAAGATATTCAATTCCACTCTGCAAGTTCAGCATATTGACCGGACGGATACGTCGAGACTTCACTATACTCACCTCCGTTGGCTTTTGGCGCTTGTATGACTAACAATTAGTTGTTGAAGAGCTTCTATATAAAAAACTCCTCAAAGAGAGGCTCCCACTACATAACTGGACAATTTACAACTCCTGTACAGTTATTGAGTTCAAAGCTTTTGTGACGTTCGTGATAACCCAGCGCGTGGCGCAAACGCTTCGGGTGACCCGAAGTGGGATCACCTTCATGTTCTTCATTAAGGGCAGCTATTTTAAGTCATTCCATTTTGGTTTCAATATCGATATGATGCCGTCCTCCAAGCCAGCCGCCAGATTTAAGTGAAAGTTTCCAATGTACCACAGACCATCGTCCGGAAACGCATATATGTCAACAGACTTGTTTTGCCCCAGAAGTTCTTTCAGTAGCGGATTGACTCTGGTGTTCGTTTTTTGGGACGGGCCTGGATTTTGATATCCATATAACCGCTTCTGCAATGTCTGTGTCGTCTTCCCAACGTAAAGAACTTCGCCGTCCGAAATGAATGCATACATGATGTTTGTGGCATTCTCGAGGCCAAACATATTTGGGTTTATGCTCTCACTGAGCATTTTTCATTCACCAACTTTACGAAATCCAATGTTAACCAATCTTTCCATTTTGAAAGGGACAGAAACGTTGGTCTCTTGGACCGCTGTGATGGTTGGTGTTGATGAAGATTTTTCCCCGGCATCCGATTTCGGTATCCAAAAAACCCATTTTTTTTCCATACTGCTGCCCTTGGATAAGCTTCTTGTCTTTTAGAGACCTGGTGATCTGAAAGACTTGCGAGTGCTGTTCTATCCCTGTGTGTGACCCAATCTCGCTGATAGAGAATTCCTCCGGAGCCTTCGCCCGTAAAAAGTTCAAAATCTTTTCCTTATTTGTCATGGGCTTCCTCCGTTTTGGGAGCCGACCCTTATCTGGACATTACAACACCGTCCAGTTTCGCCTCGGGCTCCCCGCTCCCACCTTGTAGCCGAATCCGCACCGGCTCGGCATGCGCCGTAAGCCCTTCGAGTTCTGCGAGGCGCATGATATGCCGAGCCAAGGTGAACGACCAAGGAGGCCGCTTTACGATCCTAATGATCGTGGCAATCTTGACCACAGGCAGCCTGTTCCAGTTTTTCCGCCACCCAGGCATTCAAGCTCTTGTTTTCGATCTTCGCAGCCATAACAGCCGAACGGTGCACCTCCGGCCGCACTCGGACGACGAATTGCCCCGTAAAAGGCTTTTCCGGTTCTTTTCCGAACTCTGCGCAGGCATCCAAGTAGTCTTCAACCGATTCCTTAAAGGCGTGCCGCAGTTCATCGATGGAGCGGCCTTGAAAGGTTACTACGTCGCTCAAGTTAATGATCTCGCCGTGCAACAATCCCGCTTCAGCGTCGAGTTCCACGGTGGCAACATACTTCTTATATTTCATGATATTTGGCATGGCTAAACCTGCCGGTGCTCGCACCAATCGGCGCACTAATGAGTTTCATTTTCAGGACTTGACTCCCGCTTCATGGAGGAATCTGCGTACAGATCTTACTGTTCCCTTGTCTGCCTCCTTTTCCGGGTGGGGCCGATGAAAAGTCGCCACTTTCCCATTTACAAAAGCTCTGATACGCGAGCCCTTGCCTTCCCTGACCTTACCGATCGCTTTCAGTAACGCCTCCACATCGGACCAGTCGATGTTAACCTTAATCGGATCTTCAAAAATATCGTGCAGCGTTTTCTGTAGCTTCGAATTTAGGGTGCCTATCGGCTCATCCTTTCAATTCAAGACCGCAAACAAATATAGTATCATCTCCTGCTACTAGTCAAGTATTTTTGGAGTCAACTTCCCGCTTCCCGCTTCCCTTCTTGAGCCGAATCCGCACCGACTCGGCATGCGCCGTAAGCCCTTCGAGTTCTGCGAGCCGGATTATCGAGGGTGCGTCCCGGTCGAAAGCGGCGCGCGAATAGGCAATCACGCTGGTCTTTTTCAAAAAATCATCCACTCCTAGCGCGGAAGCAAACCGGGCGGCGCCGGCGGTAGGAAGGACGTGATTGGGACCTGCAAAGTAATCTCCGACAGGCTCCGGGGTATAGTCCCCAATAAAGACCGCCCCCGCATTTTCAATCCTTCCAAGCCAGGGAAGCGGATCTTTGAGGTGCAGTTCGAGGTGTTCGGGCGCTATCCGATTTGCAAGTCCGAAAGCCGCATCCATGCTCTGCACTACGAAAACAGCTCCGTAGCGCTCGATTGAGGCCGCTGCGGTCTCGCCTCTTGACAGCGAAGTCAACTGCCTGGACAGGCTGATCGAAATATCCCCGGCGAGGCTTTCTTCGGTGGTTATGCAGATTGCGCTTGCCATGCTGTCATGCTCGGCCTGGCTGAGCAGGTCCGCCGCAATATAGTCCGCTCTTGCGCTCGAGTCCGCCAGGACCAGGATTTCACTGGGACCGGCGATCATATCTATCCCCACCTGGCCCGACAGCAGCTTTTTGGCGAGCGCCACGTATATATTTCCGGGACCGACGATTACATCAACCGGTGGGATCGATTTCGTCCCGTATGCAAGGGCTGCAATACCCCAGGCGCTGCCCGCCCTGTAAATCCGGTTCACCCCCACCTCCCGCGCAGCGGCCAGAAGATAAGGGTTTATACTGCCGTCCTTTCGGGGGGGAGTAACCATCGCGATGTCCCGCACGCCGGCAAGGCGCGCCGGTATCGTGTTCATAAGAACCGAGGAGATAAGTGGAGTTTCGCCGCCCTGCCCGCCCGGGATATATATCCCCGCAGCGCTGACCGGCCTCACTATCTGCCCGAGGAATGTCCCGTCCGGTTTGGTCATGAAATGAGAGTGCCGGATCTGCTGTTTGTGGAAATCCTCGATATTTCGGATCGCCGTCCGGACGATGCACATAAAATCCGAATCAACCTCGCCGCACGCAGCGGCTATCTCCTCATCGGACACGCACAACCGCCCATCTTCCAAACCGGGAGAGTCAAACCGGCGTGTATAGCGCAGCACTGCGGCATCGCCTTCGGACTTGACCTCCCCGATTATCTTCAGAACTTCCGCTTCCAGCACGGGATCGGCCCCCGGCCTGCGCGCTGCGATTGCTGAAATCTTGAGTTCCGCCTCATCCGACGGATATGCAATGACCTCGATCACCTTTATTGTCCTTTATTGTCCTTCAACGGCTATGACAAAAGCATCCGGAAATCCATGCGACCTGAATCGCTCCAATTCCGCTTTGGCAACAACCAGGTCCTGATAGGAACCGACCTGCACCCTGTACCACGGGACTTCTCTTTCAGGCAGGTTCGTAACTCTGATTGGCCGGTTTTCTCCGGCCATTTTCTCTTTCAGCCTGTAAGCGTTAGCCTGATCGCGAAAGGCCCCGATCTGGACGGCGAATTGACCGTAGCGGAACGAAGGGACCGGGTCCACCTTCCAATATGTGGCATTGCCCACGACTTGCGGGGTCGCATACTGAACCGCCTCTACCCTCACCCTTGCCAGCCCTTTCATCCGGCAACCCAGGTCCTCGGCACCCTTGGCGGAAAGATCGATGATCCTTCCGGCCACAAACGGCCCGCGGTCGTTAATCCTCAAAACGGTCGTTTTGCCGTTTCCAAGGTTCGTCACCTTGACGTAAGTTCCCAGGGGAAGCGTCTTGTGGGCCGCCGTAGCCGCCCACATATCGTAAGGTTCCCCGCATGCGGTGCGCCTGCTGTGAAACCCGGGTCCATACCAGCTTGCCAGGCCATCTTCCACATAGCCTTCCGCGCTGGAAAGAGGATAGTACCAAATGCCGTTTATCTGATAGGGTTTTTGCGTTTTCAGTCCGGAAGGAGCAACCTGTGCAGGAGGGGCATAATTCTTTGCACATGCGGCCAACAAGAGGGACAAGCTGACAAGAATCCACAGTTTTGGGATCTTTGCGCTATCCACAGGCCCCCCTCTGCCGGATTAGACTAGCTAGTTTCCATCCGGAGTTTCCGGATGGACGCCGGCTAATTGTTGCCTAGCTCGCCGTTTTGCTCCATTTTAGCGAGGTCCTCAAAGCGGATATCTATACCAAGTATTCCCGCAATCTCCTCGGTTGCGTCTCTGATCGGCGCGGAAACCGTTATGCAGAGCGCCCCCGTGTAGCGCGAAGAGTAAACGTCGGTTACATACACCTTTCCGTCCTTCATGGGTTCTATAAACCAGGGCCGGTCGGAAAGCTCCTCTCCCACCCTGGCGCCCTCGTACTTCGATTTATCCACTATGTGAGTGATGTTGCGCGTGATCTTGCGCCCCTGCCTGTCAGTTACATAGATGTACTGAATAAACGGATTGAGTTCAAGAAGAGTCTGAAGCAAAGGCTCCTGACGCTCCGGGTCGAGGCTTCTTATCATTTCACTTTCAACGACCTCTTCGACGAGGTGAGCGGCAAGAGCGTAGGCGCGCTGCTTGATCCGGTCGAATTCAGAGATGAAATACTCCGGCAGGTACCGTCTCGACCACCGCTCCAGTTCATCATTGGATATGGAGGTATTGCGCCCCTTATCGTACTCGCTCATAACGCGCTTGAAGATCTTGAGGACCCCGGGATGCCTTTTATCCAGGCGGCGCTCACCATCCAACCGGAGGCGGCGGTTCACCCAATAAGCTATGCCGGCAACACCGGACTTGTCCGTTATGGTGATGCTGATCGGCCTTTTCAACAATTTCAGCGTATCGAAAATATTGTAGATTTCCTCGTTTTTTACCAGCCCGTCGGCATGGATGCCAGCCCGGGTTGAGTTGAACTCCTCACCTGCAAATGGATAGTTCGAAGGCACTGTATAGCCGAGTTCCGACTGAAAGTAGTCGACGATGTCGGTAATCGCGGTTGTATCTATTCCGTTCGTGGCGCCTTTTAGCCCGATATATTCGAAGATGAGGCCCTCAATAGGGGCATTGCCGGTGCGCTCGCCGAACCCCAGCAGGGTCCCGTTTGCTCCGCTGCACCCATAGAGCCAGGCGGTTGCGGCGTTTATCAATACCTTGTGGAAGTCGTTATGGCCGTGCCACTCGAGGAGGCGCCCCGGGACCCCCGCATCGTCTATGAACGCCCTCACAAGCTTGGGGACGCTCCTGGGCAGTGCCGCTCCGGGGTAAGTTACGCCGAAGCCCAGCGTATCGCACAGACGAATCTTTATGTCTATGCCGCTCTGTTCTCTGAGCCGCATCAGTTCAATGGCAAACGGAATACAGAAGCCGAAAATATCCGCACGCGTGACGTCCTCTAAATGACACCTTGGCGCGATACCTTTTTCCAATGCGGCCCGTACAATATTGAGGTATTTTTCAAGGGCCTCCCTGCGGTTCATCTTGAGCTTGAGAAAGATATGATAGTCGGAGACCGAGGCCAGAATCCCCGTCTCTTTCAAACCAAGCTGGACCACCAGGTCCAGGTCCTCCTCAACAGCCCGGATCCATCCTGTTATATGCGGATACTCATAACCCTTGGCAAGGCAGGCATCCAACGCCTGCCGGTCTTTATCGGTGTAGAGGAAAAACTCGGACTGGCGAATGACCCCGTTTGGGCCCGAGAGGCGGTGAAGCAGCTCGAATATCGTGTCGATCTGCTTGACCGTATAGGGGGGCCGCGCCTGCTGGCCGTCACGAAAGGTTGTATCCGTTATGAATATATCGTCGGCCGGATCGATTGGCAGGAGCCTGTGATCGAAGTCAATGCGAGGCACCTCATCGTACGGAAAAATATCGCGTATCAGGTTGGGTCCGTCCAATTCCTGAGCGTTGTGGCGCCGAAGCTCCGGATTTTCGTGATCGAGCACGCGTTTTTTGGGGTTCCAGCGAGCCATAACATTACTTTCTTGGGTTGCTTTCAACCTTCAGACACAACTCCAGAAGCTGATTGAGGTCGGCTTCGGAGGGCGCATTGGTCATCAGGCAGGTAGCCTTCTGGGTCTTGGGGAATGCAATCACCTCGCGTATCGAACCGGCCCCGCACAGAAGCATCACCAGCCGGTCAAGTCCAAAGGCGACTCCGCCGTGAGGAGGGGCGCCGAATTGAAGCGCTTCGAGCAGAAACCCGAATTTTTCCTGTGCCTCCTCAGCCGAAATCCCGAGTGCTTCAAAAACCCGCCTCTGGACCTCCTGCTGGTGAATACGAATACTGCCGCCGCCAATCTCAATGCCGTTCAACACAAGGTCGTACGCCCTACTCCTCACCTTCTCGGGGTGTGTTTCTATCAGGCCCATATCGGACTCCGCCGGCGAGGTAAACGGATGATGGACCGAAGTGTACCTTTTCTCTTCATGGTCCCATTCGAGGAGTGGAAAATCCGTAATCCAGACAAAATTGAATTCAACCGGATCGATCAGTCCCAACTGCTGGCCGAGACGAACACGGAGATTTCCGAGGGAGTCATTTACGACCTTGCGCTGATCGGCGACAAAAAGTATTACGTCTCCGGTTTCTATGCCGAGGTGCTGCTCCAGCGCGCGTTGCACACCTTGAGGCAGGAACTTGACTATCGGGGACTGCCAGCCCTCAGGCTGAATCTTGATCCAGGCCATGCCCTGCGCCCCAAAGATTTTAACAAAATCGATAAGATCATCCAGTTCTTTTCTTGACAGGTCCTTGCCGCCGGGCACGCGGAGCGCCTTGACAATCCCACCCGCCTCAATCGCCTGGCGGAAAACCCGCAGATCGGATTCGGCAACGATGCCGGTTACTTCGCTCAGCGGAAGGCCAAAGCGCATGTCAGGCCGGTCGGCCCCGTAGCGCTCCATGGCTTCGCCGTACGTCATGCGGGGAAAGGGGAAATTAAGAGAAACACCTTTCAGCTCGCGGAATATCCGATCAATCCAGCCCTCGATCATCTCGAAAATGTCTTCTTCACATATAAAAGACATTTCCAGGTCGAGCTGAGTGAACTCAGGTTGCCTGTCCGCCCTCAGGTCTTCATCACGGAAGCACTTGACGATCTGATAGTACCTTTCGAAGCCGGCGATCATGAGAATCTGCTTGAAAAGCTGGGGCGACTGGGGAAGGGCGAAGAATTTCCCGGTGTTGACCCTGCTCGGCACCAGGTAGTCTCGAGCCCCTTCAGGCGTGCTGCGCGTGAGCACCGGGGTCTCAACCTCGATGAAGCCCAACCCGTTGAAGTAGCCGCGCGTCACCTGGGCGACTTTGTGCCTTAGAAGCAGGTTGTGAAAGAGCTTCGGGCGGCGCAGATCGAGATATCTGTACTTGAGGCGTATGTTCTCACTTGCCTCCACGTCGTCTTCAACTTGGAATGGAGGCGTTTTAGAGCTGTTGAGTATACGCAGCTCCGTTGCCGCGACTTCGATTTCTCCGGTAGGCAGCTTTGGATTGACCATTCCCTCGGGGCGAAAACGCGTCTTTCCTTTAGCTGCTATGACATACTCGCTCCGGAGGCCCCCTGCGCGTTCATGTGCCTCCTCACTGATCTGCGGGTCAAAGACGACCTGGGTTATTCCCTCCCGGTCTCTTAAATCAACGAATATTAGCCCGCCATGATCGCGCCGCTTCTGCACCCATCCCATCAGAACGGCTTCGAACCCGACGTTGTCAGCCCTCAGACTGTTGCAGTCCGCCGTCTTTCGCCATCCGCAAAGCTGGTCGAGCACAACCGGTCTTTCAAGAGCCTCTGTAAGTTCATTGCCGGTCCGGGATTCAAACAAATTCACCAGGGTTTCCTCCGTTTGCAACACAGGTCTCTAATATAAGAGACTGATATTTATCTTGCCCAGCTACTGTTCAGTTGTTTTTGAATCAATCCGGAGCATCGACTCTACCAGATCGTCCAGGGGCAATACCTGCTGAGTCTTGGTCCGCATGTCGCGCAACTGGATTTGACGTCCCGTCAGTTCATCTTCGCCAAAGATCAGAACATGCCTTGCCCCTGATTTATCGGCACGGCGCATCTGGCTCTTGAGGCTGCGCCCCTCATAGTCCATTTCGGCCTCCAGACCCCGCCCGCGAAGCTGCTGAACGAGTTCGAAAGCACGCGCGCGGGGCTGCTCACCCATGCTGGCGATGAAAACCAAGGGCGCACGCACCTGTTCCCGATGCTCCTGCTGAAGCAGCATGATGAGCCGTTCCATACCGATTGCAAACCCGATAGCCGGCACGTCGGGTCCCCCCAGGTCGCGCACCAGGCCATCGTAGCGGCCGCCGCCCCCGATTGCGTTCTGGGCGCCGAGCCGGTCCGTAATCACCTCGAAAGTCGTCCGCATGTAGTAATCGAGGCCGCGAACGATTCGGGGGTTTACCTCATAGCGCGTCCCGAGCTTTTCAAGATAATCCTTTACCGCCTCGAAGTGCGCGCGGCAATCTTCGCAGATGTAATCGATCAGCAGGGGAGCGCTCTCCAGCAGTGCCCGGCACCTTTCGACCTTGCAGTCCAAGACGCGCAGCGGGTTGGTTTCCCTGCGGCGCAGGCAGTCCTCACAGAGCTGGTCCCCTTTTGCAGTGAGAAAATCCTTCAGGGTTTCCCTGTAAGTCTGCCTGCAGTCGGGACAGCCCAGCGTGTTGATGTTCAGGACGAGCCCGGAAATGCCGATCCTGTCCATTAACAGGCTCAGCATGTGCATCATTTCGGCATCGATCATCGGGCCGTCTATTCCGAAAACCTCGGCGTCGATCTGGTGAAACTGCCGGTAGCGGCCCTTCTGAGGACGCTCATGCCGGAACATTGGACCGATTTCATAGAGCTTCTGGAAGGCCGAATCGGTGTGCAGCGAATGCTGGACATAGGACCTCACGATTGAAGCCGTGGCCTCCGGGCGCAGGGCGAGCCGTTCGCCGTTGCGATCCTCGAAGGCGTACATCTCTTTTTCGACTATATCAGTGCTTTCTCCAATGCTGCGCGCAAAAAGCTCCAGCTTCTCCAGCACCGGGGTCCTTATCTCGCGGTAGCCGAAGTTTCCGAGCACCTCGCGCGCCGCGTTTTCAACCTTCTGCCACCAGCCGGCTTCGTCGGGCAATATATCGTTCATGCCTCTAACGGCTTGAATACTTTCCATCTTTTCCCCGATAACCATCAAAAATTTAGGATAAACAAGTATTTTTAAAGATGCCGCAAATAAAAGTCAAGGAAAACCCTCGATGACGCAGGACGCTGGGAAAAGCATGACTTAATGGGGGCTATCGAAAACTCAATAGCTTTCAGGCGGCGCAACCGGGTGTATGGGCCAGGTGGACATAGTAGACGATGTGGACAGAAGGAGCCGGCCTCTCGCTGCTCAGGCGGCGGCTTTTTAAACCGAGGGCGGCTCTACGGAACGTCTCTACCGCGTGCGTTCCGAAAAACGCTCGTCGCGCTCTTCGCCCACCCGGTCTACCAAGTCCACCCCGTCCACTGGCGAGTAGCAACAAGCGGCAAGCAAGACTCCATCGCCCCTGCAGGGTCCATGTTCAGTTCGAACTGCTCACGACAAGAGCTTGCAGGTTTTCTTTACTGTTGAAATCATCGGCGAACAATATAGCGGCCTCGCGGGAGGGAAAAGAGCCTAGAAGGATGCGGGTCCACGTGGCTGTCCCGAGGTCTAGCGACTCAACGCGGGGCGAATATCCCCTGGCCCTCAATTTTTCGATCAGGACCTGCGCCTCAGATTGTCTCAACGAGGCCACAAGCAGCGTGAATTGCCCGGAGGCAAGTCCAGAGGTCCGGGGCTTGTCCGACTGGGTGGCGGATAGTTTTTCGGCCGGTGGCCGGGACGTGATTGCGCGTTTTTCAGGTTCTTTTGCCGGTTCAGGCAAAGGGATACCCAGAGTGGGTTCAATTACTTTCGGGGCTGCATCTATGGGCGTTCCGCCTTTATGGGTCAAATCATCAAAGTAATTGAGCGATTCGAGCATCCTCTTGGGGTCTTCCCATGTTTCGGCAGCCTTTGGGAAATACTGGCCGGTCTGTTGCTCCAGCCCCAGCAATCGCAGGAATCGGCCCTTCATGGAAAAATCATCGGGCTTCACCAGGGGAACTCCCCTGCCCACGAAAATTCCCAGAATAAACATGAAACAAAGGGACACAACAAAGCTCAGTGCATATAAAATCAGTTTATTTCTGCTCAGGTCGAAGCGGTATCCCCTGCCGTCCCCAAAAGAGCGGGGGTGTTCGTCCATCTCAGTGTTTACGACTACAAGCTTCGGGCGAATCATTAGTACTTTCCTACATTTTTTGAGGCGCCCTGACCCCGAGAAGCATGAGTGCGCTTCCGATAACTTCTTTTATCGCCAAAGCGAGGCAAAGCCGCGCTTTGCTCAGTGCTACATCCTCGCTCAGGATGCGGTTGTCGTGGTAGTAGCTGTGAAAAAGGGACACCAGTTCGTGCAGATAATATGCAATATAGTGCGGCTCCAGCGATCTCACGCATTCGCAAACGACCTCCGGATATTCCCCGAGCAGCCTGATTATTTCAAATTCCTGCCGGACCTGCAAGAGCTGGAGCGTCTCATCGCCTATCGAGCGCCAATCAAATTCAACTCCACGGTCCCGCGCCACTTCGAAGACGCTGCAAAGGCGCGCATGGGCATATTGCACGTAGAAGACGGGATTATCATTGCTCTGGGCCTTTGCGACCTCGAGGTCGAAATCCAGCGGGCTGTCCGTGCGGCGAGTGAGAAAAATAAAGCGCGTAGCGTCTTTTCCGACCTCATCGATAACTTCACGCAGCGTGACGAACTCGCCCCCTCGGGTGCTCATCGCCACGGGGGCGCCCCCGCGCAAAAGGTTTACCAGTTGCACGAGAACGATCCGCAGGTCATCTTTCCCGCGCCCGAGGGCCTGCGCCCCTGCCCGCATCCTGTCCACATATCCGTGGTGGTCAGCGCCCCATATATCTATAACCGATTCGAAACCACGTTCGAATTTGTCCCGGTGGTATGCCAGATCGGCGGCAAAATAAGTGCTAGCGCCGTTTGCCCGCACGACAACCCGGTCTTTTTCGTCACCGAATGCGGTGCTCCTGAACCAGACCGCCCCCTGGTCCTCATAGATAAAACCGCGCTCCCTCAGGTATTCGATCGTCTTATTGATCGAATCCCTGTTGTGGAGTTCACGCTCGCTGAACCAATTGTCGAAATGGACCCCAAAGATGTCAAGGTCTTCTTTGATTCCATCGAGGATGCGCCTGGAGGCGTAACCGGTAAAAACCGGGAAGGCATCCTCCAAAGGGGTGCTGCCATAACCATCCCCATGGTCCCGCCTGAAGTCCCCGGCAAGCTCCCGCATGTATTCACCCCGATAGTGGTTATCGGGCATCTCGATTTTTTCGCCAAGCTCCTGCCGGTAGCGGAAATAGAGGCTGCGGCCCAGGGTGTCCATCTGGTTTCCGGCGTCGTTTATATAGTACTCGCGCTGGACCTGGAAACCTCGTGCCTTCAGAATGTTTGCCAGCACGTCGCCTATGGCGGCCCCCCGGCCGTGACCGATATGAAGCGGCCCGGTAGGATTAGCGCTCACGAACTCCACCTGGACCTTCGGGCCTCCCTCAATTTCAAGCTTTCCGTACTTTTGGGGATTGTCCAGAATCTCCCGGATAATTCCATACCACGCAGCCGGTTTGATGAAAAAATTGATGAAGCCCGGCCCGGCTATCTCGACTTTTTCGAGTATGCGGTCAGAATCGTTAAGGTTGGCGACGATCTCAGAGGCGATCTGCCTGGGATTGCGCTTCAGATGCCTTGTAAGAGCGAGCGCTATATTGGAGGCGTAATCCCCGTGCTCGGAGCCCCTGGGTATTTCGAGGTCAATGCTGATTGCCGCCTTCAGGTCATCATTGCCTGTAATAGACTCCAGCGTTTCAGCTATCATGGATTTGAGGCGGGTACGGACCATGCCCATTGCCCTTGAAATCCTTCCCGGACCGGATTTGAATCAGGCATATATATCACCACCGGCCAAGGTTGCAAGATTATCTTTGACTCATTATTCAAAGAAAATAAATCGCGAAGCAGGTAGTGTCCTAATTTGATTTTCGACGCGGGCGAGCTCAATTTTAAAGCTATTCCCCGGTTATGCCGAATTAATGGTACAGCCCCTCAAAAAATGGGGAAACCATGTCTTTGAGGCTGAGCATATTGTCTCGCGCAATCTGACTCGCCAAAATTAGGGCGCTCGTAAATTAAACTATCAAGCTTCGTCAATACATGCAAAGTGAAGAAACCCCTTACCGGGAGTGCGATTGCGCTTTACATCTTAAAATAAGGCATTGAATGAAAAGGAAAATTGTTATGAACAAGACGAAAATAAGGTGGGACAAAAGCCTTTTTGCGCTCCTGTTGAGTCTTTTCTTTCTGGCCTTTTTCAGTTCATCGGTTCTCGCGTCGCCGGAGGAACTTGCGACGGTCCTACAGCGGATCCAGAGCAGCGGCGCCAGGTGGCAGGCCGCTGAGACATCGATTTCACAGCTCCCTGAGGCAGAGCGGGTGCAGCGCCTTGGCCTAGTGAAGGGATTTTCCAGCCTTCCTGCAGGGGCCGCCGCGCCTGCAGCCACACCTGCTACGGGGGCGCCGGCAACACCCCCAGCGACTTTGGGTTACAATGTACCCGCCTCTGGTAATACTTATGGTTATGTAACCCCCATAAGGGACCAGGGCAACTGTGGAAGCTGCTGGGCCTTTTCTACAACCGCCGCTCTGGAATCACAGTACCTGATGAGTACAAACGGAGCTGGATGGACTACCCTCTATCCTAACGGCCTTGCCGTGCAAATACTTCTTTCGTGCAGCACCGCTGGAAACTGCTCAGAGGGAGGCTATATAGATCAGGCATCCCAATACATCCAGAGCACGGGTCTTCCGCCTTATAGCTGCTATCCTTATACAGAGCTTAATTATACCAGTGGTCCGGACACCCCCTGCGCCAACGCGGCGTGCTCGTTCTGGCAAAGCCAGACCTACTCAATTAAGGGCTGGGAATATGTGTCCCCCCAAACCGCCCCGACCGCCGCTGCCGCCACCACTTTGGCCGCCGCTTTGGAAAGCTATCTTAATACTTATGGCCCGCTGGTCACCACAATGAACGTCTATACGGATTTCTTCTATTATTCGGGAGGCATTTATTCCTATACCGGGCCGGGCACCAAGAACGGATACCAGAACGTATACGAGGGCGGACACGCCATTGAGATCATCGGCTATAACCACGCCAGTCAGTATTTCATCGTGAAGAACAGTTGGGGCACCGGCTGGGGGACAACGGCGCCGGGGACCGTAACGACGCCGGGGTTCTTTTACATAGCCTATAGCCAGCTCGTCCAGATGACACAAGCGCAGACGAGCGATAATATTGGCGGCCCCGAGTTTGGATGGTATTCAATCGCGTACACGGGATACGGTCAAGACCCTTGCACCTATTCCTTATCGTCCAGTTCCGCTTCTGCAACTTATTCCGGGGGAAATGCCTCAGTGGGCGTAATTTCGCCGACCGGATGCGCCTGGCCGGCCGTGAGCAATGTAAGCTGGATAAGTATCGTATCCGGCGCAAAGGGCACGGGTGACGGGACCGTCACATACTCCGTCGCTGCGAATAACACCACTACCCAGCGCGTCGGTACATTAACCATAGCCGGGCAGACTTTTACCGTAACACAGGCAGCCGCATCTTGCAGCAATGCCTCCATATCCCCGACATCCGCATCCCCAGGCTATAGTGGGGGAAATGCCACAGCAAACTTAACTTCGCCGGCCGGATGCCCCTGGACAGCCGCGAGCAATGCAAGCTGGATAATTATCGTATCCGGCGGTTCGGGCTCGGGCAACGGGACCGTCACGTATTCTGTCGCTGCGAATCCCACCGGCGCCAGCCGCATCGGTACATTAACCATTGCCGGCAAGACTCTTACCGTAACACAGGCAGGCGCACCCTGCACTTATTCCTTGTCCTCGACATCCGCAAACCCAAGCTATACCGGAGGAAGCGCCACAGTGAACGTAACTTCGCTCACGGGATGCGCCTGGACAGCCGTGAGCACTGCAAGCTGGATAAGTGTCGTATCGGGCGCAAGCGGCTCGGGTAACGGGACCGTCACGTATTCTGTCGCTGCGAATACCGCCGGCGCCAGCCGCACCGGCACATTAACCATCGCCGGGAAGACTTTTACCGTAACACAGGGAGCCGCACCCTGCAGCTATTCCTTATCGGCGACATCCGCAAGCCCAACCTATACCGGGGGAAGCGCCACAGTGGGCGTGATTTCGATATCCGGATGCTCATGGACAGCCGTGAGCAATGCAAGCTGGATAAGCGTCGTATCGGGCGCAAGCGGCTCGGGTAGCGGGACCGTCACGTATTCTGTCGCCGCGAATACCGCCGGCGCCAGCCGCGTCGGTACATTAACCATAGCCGGCAAGACTTTTACCGTAACACAGGGAGCCGCTCCCTGCACCTATTCCTTATCGGCGACATCGGCAAGCCCGGCCTATACCGGGGGAAGCGCCACGGTGAACGTAACTTCGCTCACGGGATGCGCCTGGACAGCCGTGAGCAATGCAAGCTGGATAAGTGTGGTATCCGGCGCTTCGGGCTCGGGTAGCGGGACCGTCACGTATTCTGTCGCCGCGAATACCGCCGGCGCCAGCCGCGTCGGTACATTAACCATAGCCGGGAAGACTTTTACCATAACACAGGGAGCCGCTCCCTGCACCTATTCCTTATCGGCGACATCCGCAAGCCCAACCTATACCGGGGGAAGCGCCACAGTGGGCGTGATTTCGATATCCGGATGCTCATGGACAGCCGTGAGCAATGCAAGCTGGATAAGTGTGGCATCCGGCGCTTCGGGCTCGGGTAGCGGGACCGTCACGTATTCTGTCACCGCAAATAACGCCGGCGCCAGCCGCGTCGGTACATTAACCATAGCCGGCAAGACTTTTACCGTAACACAGGGGGCCGCTCCCTGCACCTATTCCTTATCCGCGACATCCGCAAGCCCAACCTATACCGGGGGAAGCGCCACAGTGGGCGTAACTTCGATATCCGGATGCTCATGGACAGCCGTGAGCAATGTAAGCTGGATAAGCGTCGTATCCGGCGCTTCGGGCTCTGGTAACGGGACCGTAACGTATTCTGTCGCTGTGAATAACGCCACTACCAGCCGCACCGGTACAATAACCATCGCCGGGAAGACTTTTACAGTAACACAGGCAGGGAAGTAGTAATCCTGTCAGGCTTCATAAGGGGAAGTGCAACAAAGCCGCTCGTCGTCCCGAGCGGCTTTGAGGTTTTTATAAAGGGCCTTTTTCCGGTGTACCGATCCAAAGCGGCCGATTATCGCCATTTCGCGAACCAGGCAGGCATTTGCAGGGCAGGTTTGTCAACCGGGGAGCCTGGTTTCAAGCGCCATGGCGATTTTTTTCTTTAGTTCGGTCAAATCAAAGCTCTTTACCACGTAGAAGTCGGCCGCAATCGATTTCATGTCTTCTTTGAAAGTATCGTACGCAGTCGAAAGTATAACAGGCAGGTCATAAAAGCGGTTTCGAATGTCCTGGAGGATGTCCAAACCATTGTAGTCAACCATCTTTATGTCCAAAATGACCAAATCCGGTTTCCCCTCTGCAATTTTCTCGAGTAGCTTATAACCGCTTTCCGCCGTTATGACCTCGTATCCGGCTTCCTTCAGTTCCTCTGAATACAGGAGCCTGATGTGTTCCTCATCATCGACAACAAGGATCTTCGGCATAACTCAGTCCCCTTCTCCTTTAGTCCACGCCTTTACAAGATAACTTTTATTTTCCTCGAACATCATGCACTCATTTTCAATGAAGTCTTCAGCCTGCTGTAGTGACATCCTCTCGGTTTTCTTAACGTAGGAAAGCACTTTACCCACATAAAGCGGCAGCAGCCCATCGAGTAAGTTCTTCCTTTCGACCGGGGACATCCTGCGATAGGCAGCCGCCGATTCGAAAACAATGGTCAGCCAGGTCTGAGTCGGGAACGAAAAATGCTGAAGCCCGATCGACCTTATTTCCTGGAGCTTTGGCGCCACAATTGGACCGTAGACCTGTTCCCACAGACCATAATATTTGTCGAAGCCTTCAACAAACATCTCGTGCAGACGTTTTGTGTTGATGTCCACCGGAAGCGGGGTTTCAACTTCCTGAAGGTCTGTCCCGTAAAGCGCCGTGGGTTTGCTCCATTTTACCTGCTCCCAAAAATCCGCATAGACCTGCATCAGGTCGAAAATCGTGCCGATCACTTCGTGGAAGAGCACATCCAGGTGCACGTAACGGTCCTTGAGCCGATGCACCTTGGGAGCTCCCATGTACGCCTGAACGATTGGAAGCCTGGAGGTGAGCGCTATGTTGGCCATCCATATGTCCACCCCTAAATTATCGATGGCTTCATTCCACGAAGGCGGGTTGAGATAGGTGTCAAGCAGTTTTGGGCTAAAGCCATATTCGCCTATGTTTGCCTGCCGCACTCGCCGGCCGTAAAGGCAGCGAACCAGTGGATAAATTATCGAACCGGTAAGCGTAGCTTCATATTTGTGGCGTCCGTAAAGCGGACAGACAAATCCCGCTCCTTCTAGTACCGGCGCTCCCAGGTTTCGAATCCAGACGGGCGATATGTTCTTTATGTCGGCTTCTATGATTATCAGGGCTTTGGGGTCGAGCTGACGGGCTTTTTCGAAAAAATTGCGGATATTCCTTCCTTTGCCGACAACTCCGGGTTCAGTAGAGATGTAAAGCCTCGGCGTCTTTCCCGGCGCGGAAAAGAAAGCTTCCCTCGTGCCGTCGGAGGAGTGGTTATCGCAATTGATTATGGCGCACTGCATGTCCGGGAAGTACTCGCTCAGGCCTTTGTCCACCTGCGCGGTTGTCCTGGCTATGCTTTCCACCTCATTTGCCGTGGGTATGCCCACCAGAACGTCCGCCCTGACAATTCCCCCCGGATCTTCCTCATAAAACGCCACAGCTTGGCTCCAGCTCTATTTTCGGGGGGATACGCCACTTCCCTTCAAGTATTTAAAAAAATCGGAATCCGTGCCGAGCAAAAAGAAACTATTCTTGCCGATAGTACGATACACATCGAAAGTTTTGTACAGCGCGAAAAACTCAGTGTCTTTTCCGAAAGCATCTGCATATATCCTGGTTGCTTCCGCGTCAGCTTTGCCTCGAGTTTCCTGCGATTTCTTGTAGGCCTCCGAGGTCAGCTTGGCCAATTCCCGCTCCATCTGGCCCAGAATCGCGGCCCGCTCGCCCTCGCCCTCCGACCGGTACTGGGCGGCAATGCGCTTGCGTTCGGAAATCATCCGGTCGAAAACCTTCTGCTGGACGGACTCAACGTAGTTGATGCGTGTTATGCGGATGTCGAGCAGTTGCATCCCGAATTCGAGGATAAGCTTTGATGCGTCAGCTACCATCTCGCGGGTGATTTCTTCGCGGCCTTTCACGAGGCGATCGTTCTGTTCGCTCGGTGGCTCAAACCCGGGCCCGAGCAGATGAGGTTCGGAAACAGGCGCCACATTGAGCTGTTCCTTTGCCTCCTCCTTCCTTGCCTGCTCCCAACCTTCGCTTCTGACCAGTTCCACAAGATCGTTGTTGGAAACATGATCGCGGACCACCGAGTCTATTATTCCGTCGAGGCGGCTGTTGGCGGTCGGTATAGCTCCAACCCGCATCAGGAAGAGCAGCGGGTCCTTTATTCGCCAGCGCGCAGTGGTATCCACCCAGATGTACTTTTTGTCCCTGGTCGCAATTTGGTCGGGACGCCCGTCCCATTTCATTATGCGTTTTTCGAAAAAATTCGCCGTCTGGATGAACGGGATCTTAAAATGGAGTCCCGCCTCGGTGATCGGCTCCCCAACCGGACGGCCAAACTGTGTAATAACCACCTGCTGGGTTTCGCTCACCACGAAAAATGAAGCTCCAGCCATGACCGCCAAAACGACTAACACCGCTACGGCTATTTTGGCCTTGCGTGGAACCATTATTGTTTCCTTTCTTTACCCGCCATCGAGCGCTTATTGCCCTTTAGGCTGCGTCTGAGAGCCCTGAGCTTTTCCACTCTGTCCACCGAATTTGTTCAGGTCGAGCAGCGGCAGGATATTTTTCTGCGCCTCGTCCACCACGTAAAACTGGCCGGCTTGCCCCATCAGGCTTTCGATTGAGTCAAGATACATTCTGCGGCGGGTTACGTCGGGAGCTTTCTGATATTCGGCGAGAATATCGAGAAAACGCTTAGCTTCGCCTCCGCTCCGGTTCACACGCTCCAGCGCATAGCCTTCGGCCTGACTCACCGTTTGCTTGGCCTGGCCGACGGCCTTGGGGATTTTCTCGTTATAGGCCTGCTCCGCCTCGTTTATCATGCGCTCCTTTTCCTGCCGGGCTTCGTTCACCTCATTGAATGCGGGCTTGACAGGGTCAGGTGGATTTACGCCCTGGAGTTTTACCGCCACGATTTGGAGGCCCGTTGTGTAGGCGTCCATGATTTCCTGGATTTCAGTCCTGCACTGACCGGCTATCAAGGCCCTGCCGACCGTCAATACCTCGTCCGAATAGTGATTCCCAACGATCCTGCGCATTACGGACTCAGAGATATCATCCAGGGTCGCCTCTACCCCCTTGAGCTTGAAGAGATACAGAACGGGGTCTTTTATCATGTACTGAACCGTCCACTGGACGTTCACAACGTTGAGATCGCCGCTGAGCATGATGGATTCGGCCTCAAAGCCCTTTTCCGTGAATTGGGAACGTACACCCGGCTCCAGCGTGCGGTAGCCATATTCGCGCTGGAGCACCCGTCCGGTTACTACCTTGCTCACTGAATCGACGCCGAATGGGATTTTGAAATGGAGCCCAGCCCCCGCCGTGCTTATATATCTGCCAAACCTTTGAACGACCGCCGTCTCCTCGGGTTCGACCGTATAATACGAATTGAGCCCGACGATTAAGAGAGCAACGACCGCAACTATCAGAAGAATCAGGCGGGGGGAAGATGAAGGCGAGGACTTAAATCGTTCCGCCAACCACCGCAGAACCTGTTCGATGTCCTGCGGCGGACCGCCGCTTTCGGGCGCCCGTCTTCCGGGCGGTCTTTCCCAAGCCATAATAGTTCTCCCTGCGAAAGCCTCGCGGCTTCCGCGAAAAAGATTTAGTCTACGAGTCCTTTTTGTGCAGGACTTCGAAAATGTAGGCGAACACAACCAGAAGGCCGGCAATAATCAGGATCAACAAAACTCCCGAAGCCGGAAAAAAGACTCGTGAAAGCAGGACACCGAAAAGTAATCCGAAAATGATCCTTGTGCTCAGTACCAATGGGCGCATATTTGCTTTCACCAAATCAGCGTCAGGCTGTCCTGCATGGCAGTTTGAAGATTAACTTATCAAATCTAATGGGGTTGCCGGGTAAAGTCAAGAATATCACAAGAAGCGGGCGGAAATGCGCGCTTTATAAGGATCTGTGAGACACATTGCGAAGAATCTCCGGTTTAAGAATCTATCATTTTTAATGCTCGCGAAGTGTGCTATTAGAGAATTTAATCCGGGGTCGTTTTCATTTTTGTTTGAGGCCCCTTCAAGAGGACAGGGGTGTGGTTTGTGCCTTTGGCGGGCCGCTAAACGGGAGCTGAGAGGGGCAGGTGCCGAATTTTCAGCAGTCTTTGGACTACCTTTACGGGCTTCAGAAGTATGGGATCAAGTTCGGTCTGAACTGCACGGAAAATCTTCTTGCACGGGTCGGCAATCCGCACCGTAAGCTCCGTTTCATTCATATAGCCGGAACTAACGGTAAGGGGTCCACGGCGGCCATTATTTCCCGTATTCTTTTGAACCACAGAGTCAAGGCCGGCCTGTATACTTCACCACATCTCGTGCGCTTTACCGAGCGCTTCCGCCTCAATGACACGGAAGTATCAGCACAGAGAATACTCCAGGTCTTTGAAAAAATCCGGGAGATTCTGGATGAGACACAGCCGCCCACTTTTTTTGAAATGGTAACCGCGATGGCCTTCCTTTACTTCGCCGAGGAGCAAGCCGATTTTGTTATTGCCGAAACCGGCATGGGAGGGCGGCTCGATGCCACAAACGTCATCAGCCCCGAGGTCTGCGTTATTACTAATGTGGGTTTCGATCACCAGGAGTTCCTCGGATCGACCCTTTCCTCGATTGCCCGCGAAAAGGCGGGAATCATTAAGCAAGGCGTCCCTGTGGTAACAGGTGCGCTCCAGCCCGTAGCCCAGGGGATACTAAAGACTGCATGCATGAATAAAGAGGCACCCTTGTACCGGTTCAAGTCCGATTTCCACGTGAGGCGAAAATCCGACGGGTCCTTTCAGTACCGCGGCATCAAGAGGCAGTTGCCATCGCTGAGCCTCAATCTGAGAGGACCTCATCAGGTGGGCAACGCGGCGCTGGCCCTTGCGGCCGTCGAGGTGCTCGAACAAAACCGGCTCATCTCGCTGTTGCCGGGCCCCATCGAGGATGCAATGCGCGAGGTGAGATGGCCGGCCCGGCTGGAGGTCCTCCAAACCAATCCGACAATCGTGCTCGACGGGGCGCATAACCCGCAGGGCGCCGAATCCCTTCGAGATGCTCTCAAAGAAAGTTTCACTTACAAAAAGCTTCATCTCGTTATGGGAATAATGGGTGACAAGGACATTTTGGGGATCCTTAGACGTTTGCTCCCTATGGCTGAGACCGTTATCTTTACCCAACCCCGGTATGCCAGGGCCGCAAATCCCGATGACATTCGCAAAATGGCCAGACCCTACATACAGAAATACTACGTAATCTACGATGCGGCTTCCGCTATCCAGGAAGCAAGACATCTGGCCGATCCGGATGATCTTATCTGTATTACCGGCTCACTCTATTTTGCCGGAGAGGTAAAACAAATTTTCGGAGAGCCTGCTCTGTGAGGAAAATCTTTATAAGATACATGTTCTCAAGGGCCGCCCTGTTCTTTTGTTGTCTGGCTTTCATTGCCTGCGTGGCGAGCCCTGCCCGGGCGGATGGCCCACAGCCGCTGCTTAGTGGGGCGAAGATTGGCGAAACCGGTCAGGCTTCATGGACAATCCATGCCGACAAGCTGATGTATGACCAGGAAAAACAGCTCTACGAAGCCGAGGGAAATGTAAAGATAACTTCAAAGGAGAGGTTGATACAGGCCGACTACGCATCCGTGAACAAACAAACCCAGCAGGTTGATCTCAACGGCAGAGTTACCGTTGTGTATGGGAGAAACTGGATCAAGGGCGAACACGTAATCTGGCGCCTGGACACAGAAAAGGGGTGGGTGGATTCTGGGATTATGTATTTCGCCGAGAATAATTTTTTCGTTCAGGGAAGATCGATAACCAAACTCAGCCCTACCGAGTTTGACCTTAAAGAGGGGTTCATAACCACTTGCAACCCGGGCGATCCTGATTGGAAAATCCAGTTCAACTCGATGAAGATTACCGTTGGCGGCACTGGTTGGGCCCATGACGCTTCTATTTGGGGCCGCAGCTACCCGCTCGGTTATGTGCCATTGCTTGGCATGCCGGTTGAAACTGAGCGCCAGTCAGGGTTTCTGATGCCTACATATGGAACCTCCACCCTCAACGGGTTGGACATTGAAGCCCCTTATTACTGGGCCTTTCGGCCTGATATGGATGCTACCTTTTATGCCCGCTATATGGAGAACCGCGGGTTTATGGGAGGAGTCGAATACCGCATTAACAGCGAGGAATTCGGCAAGGGTGACTGGATGTTCAATTATCTGCAAGACCATGCGAGCCAGGCGTTATTGTCGTCCCAGGGATATCCGTACCAAACGGAGGACCGGTATTGGTTGCGAGGCAGGCAGGACATTACGCTGCCTTGGAATATAACGGCGAAAATAGATGTGGATTACGTGAGCGACCAGAATTTTCTCCAGGAATTCTCAACCGGATCGACTTCCTATTTGCATAGCAACACGATGTTCCAAGGGGTTACGGGCCGCGGCATCTTGAATGACCCAAACTCTATGGTTCGCGAATCCACCGCTTATTTTGAAAAGAAGGACGAATCCGACCTCCTCAGCCTGGACATTCGATACTGGGAAAATCTCTCGCCTCCCCCGAACACGGAAACGTTCCAAAGGACGCCGGCTCTCTCTTTTACTACGATCCCCAAGTGGATTGACGACACATCCCTCTATTACACTTTTCAGAGTTCGGCCGTAAACTTCTGGGGCACACAGGGCGATTCAGATCAGCGACTGGACGTCTATCCTCGATTATACTACCCCTGGCACTGGGGTAATTACCTGGACATCGAGCCATCAGTGGGTCTTCGCGCCAACGCCTATGCGATCGAATGGGCGCCAGGCAATTCCGGCAGTACCTTCGCCGAGCGCGGCATACCGGATTTCCAGCTTGAGGCGAGCACGCGCCTCAACAGAGAATTCAATGTGAATTTCTTGAGCATTACGGCCATTCAGAATTCCATCAGGCCGGAGATCTCATACGAATACGCAACCCAGTTCACAAACGGCACGATCCCTCAAATCGACCGGCTTGACCTGGATCAGTCCAGAAATGGCGTTCGCTATGGCTTCACGTCCTTCTTTACCGGAAAACAGGTGACTCTGGATGCTGCCGGACAGCCCGCGACAACTTATACGGAATTGTTGCGATTTCGCATTTTTCAGTTCTACAACGTGGAGCCGCCTCCGTTTGAGGACCCTATGCTTGACACATTCGATGTCATGAGAGAGGGATTTTCGCCGGTGGCGTTCAGGGTGGATATGACGCCCGGACAATACATCACTGTCTCCTACGATTTGGATGTGGACTTGTCATCATCTGGACAGGGAAACGCTCAGGGCCTTTTCTTGAATTTTGACAACCGCGTCGGAGATATTGTCTCGCTCAGTTACCAGGATATTCCGAGCCTTCAGGTGGATGAAGTTACGATCCAAATGATTCTTAAGACATACAAGAATATTTATTTAGAAACCTACCATGATTACTCCCTGGAAAATGGATTGATGTTCACGCAGGGATACGGGATCAGGTACATCCATGGCTGCTGGGGAGTGGGCGGCGGATTCGAACGGGTGGGCGGCGACAACCGTTTTGTCTTCACAATCGACCTGCTGGGGCTTGGCAGTCTGGGCCAGACGAGCGCCTTTTTCGGCAAGCCGCTATTTGGCGAGGCCATACCCGGATATCAGCATCCCGAGACCTGGATTTATTCGAGGTAGCACGGAGCCAATTGCGGCGTAACGCCGGCTGGCTCGTGTAATTGCCGCTTCAGGTTTGACTCGATGTTTTTATTTGACAAGAGTTGCATATATTTGTATCATTTGCTGCTTAGGTCAATTTTGTTAGATTTCGGAGTGGTGCACAATGAAAACGCAAAGCGCAAATTTCGAACCGCAAAAGCGCAAATGGATAGTGGTTGACGCCGAAAACCAGGTCCTGGGCCGCCTGGCGAGTCAGATCGCGGTCCGCATCCGAGGCAAACACCTGCCCAATTTCACTCCGCACGTCAACGTGGGTGAATTCGTGGTCGTCGTCAACGCCGGCAAGGTCAGGCTGACCGGTGACAAATGGACCCAGAAGACATACTACCGCTACAGCGGCTATATGGGTGGAATGAAAGCGACAACCGCCCGCAAGCTCAACGAGCAGAACCCGGAACGGATGATCCGCCTGGCGGTCTGGGGAATGTTGCCCAAAAACCGGCTCGGCCGCAAACTCATTAAGAAGCTCAAAGTTTACACCGGTCCGTCCCATCCTCACGAGGCGCAACAGCCCCAGGACTTTAAACTTTTGGAGAAATACAGCTAGGAGACCCTTTTAAATGCCCGAACAACGCTTTTATGCCACAGGTAAAAGAAAGACCTCAATCGCGCGGGTTTGGCTTCAACCCGGAACCGGCCGGATAGTTATAAACAAAAAGCCGGCCGAGGCGTATCTGGACAGGGAAACGAATAAAATGGTAATTGCTCAGCCGCTGGTGCTTACCGGCACGCTTGGCAAACTGGACGTCTCCATCAATGTGCTTGGGGGAGGGATTTCCGGCCAGGCAGGGGCCATTCGGCACGGTATTTCCAAAGCGCTCCTGGAACTCAATCCTGAATACAGGGAGGTCCTCAAACGGGCCGGTTTCCTTACCCGCGACTCGCGCGTCAAGGAACGAAAAAAATATGGCCGCAAGAGCGCCAGAGCACGCTTCCAGTATTCGAAGCGCTAATCCCGTTAAGGGCGGGTTAAACCCCGCCCCTGTGGCGTAAATCTTTCCGCTTTTTTCCTGGGTCGATTTGTTCATAGGGGCAACCGAAACCGATTTTTCGGATTGAATATGGGGCGCTGCACAATGGGTGCACGCGCCCTTCATTTTTATCAGGGGGATATATCATGCTCAGGGTCGCCATTGCCGGTGCATCCGGGTACACTGGATTTGAGCTGCTGCGGATACTGTGCGCTCATCCATCGGTCCGGGTCTCCATAATCACCTCCAGGCAACAAAAGGGGCAGAGAATTGACGATTTCTACCCGGCCCTCAAGCGCCATTGCGATCTGGTCTTTGAAGACACCGACCCCGAAAAGCTTGCCGCATCAGCCGATCTGGTCTTTACAGCACTGCCGCACCAGGCCTCCATGGACATAATTCCGAGTCTGCTGGATCGAGGGGTCAGAGTTGTGGACCTGAGCGCGGATTACCGGCTGAGGGACCCTGAGGTCTACGCCAAGTGGTATTCGGCGCACCAGACCCCGGAGCTTCTCAAGGAGGCTGTCTACGGCCTTCCGGAGCTATATCGCGATAAAATCCGGACCGCTCGCCTGGTCGCCAATCCCGGCTGCTACCCGACGAGCGTTATTCTTGCCTCAGCACCGCCGCTTCGGCGCGGGCTCATTGATCCCGAAACGATAATCGCAGACTCCAAATCGGGGGTCACGGGGGCCGGGAGAGGTATGGACATGGGCGTGCATTTCTGCGAGGTCAACGAGGGCCTTAAGGCATACAAAGTGGCCGAGCACCGTCACACGCCCGAAATCGAGCAGGAGTTGAGCGTGCTGGCCGGCAGAACACTCATGGTCAATTTTACCCCGCATCTTATCCCGATGAGCCGCGGCATTCTGAGCACGGTTTACTCCAATTTGAAAGAGGCAGTGGGGAGCGCGGACGTGGAAGAGGCCTTCCGGAGCTTTTACATGGACGAGCCTTTCGTCCGCCTCGGTAATCGTGAGCATCTGCCCGTTTCGCTCCAGGTTAGGGGCAGCAACTACTGTGACCTCGGCTGGCGTGTGGATGAGCGGACTCGTAGGCTGATCGTCATCTCCGTTATTGATAATCTCACCAGGGGCGCATCCGGACAGGCCGTTTGCAATATGAACATCATGTGCGGCTTGCCGGAGGACACCGGGCTCAAAGAAGCACCCTGGCAGCCATAAAGAGCAGTGAGCAGTGAACAGTCAGCAGTGAACCCCCACTTCGCTCGGGTTCGGGCTTACATGCCTAACGTGGTTAAATGCTGGACCCTCACTTCGCCCAGGTCCGGGCTTGACATCTCTAACCTGGTTAGATGCTGGACCCTCACTTCGCTCAGGTCCGGGCTTGACATCTCTAACCTGGTTAGATGCTGGACCCTCACTTCGCTCAGGTCCGGACTTGACATCTCTAACCTGGTTAGATGCTTCAAGTCCGGGTGCGATCTTTTGTGAGCACCCAGTCCGGGTCCGATCTTTTGTGAGCGCCCAGTCCGGGTGCGATCTTTTGTGAGCGTCCAGTTCGCGCCCGATTCCTTGTGAGGGCGCACAGTGAAGGGCCGGGGCGGGGAGATTGAAGCATGAGACAGGGAAATGGTTTTTCTGTTCACTGTTCACCCGTCACTCTTAACTCTGCTGAGCGCAACATAAAACTCGTGCTGGAATACGACGGCTCCGGATATCATGGATGGCAACGCCAGGCGGGATCACTTTCTATCCAGGAAGTTATCGAGTCGCGCCTGGGGGTCATGCTTGGCAACCGGGTGGGGATTCGCGCGTCGGGCCGCACCGACGCCGGGGTACACGCAAAGGGTCAGGTGGTTAATTTCCATGCACGCACAAACCTCACGCCCGATGAGATCCTGCGGGGTCTAAACAGCCTTCTTCCGGGCGACATCGTCGTTTTGAGCTCAGAGGAGGTCGACCACTCTTTTCATGCGCGCTTCTCAGCCGTGAGCAAGGTCTACGAATATCACATTCTGAACCGCCCGGTCCCATCTGCGCTCCTGCGCAATTACGCATGGCACGTCCGCAGGCCTCTTGCCGTGGAGCCGATGCGGGAGTGCCTGAAAAGGATTTGCGGGCAGCATAACTTTTCTGCTTTCATGGCCGCCGGCTCACAGGCATCCTCGACCGAGCGAAACGTCCTGAGGGCTGAACTCGTGTGGTCGCGGCCCGGCATGCTGAAGTTCACCTACGAGGCTAACGGCTTCCTGCGGCGCATGGTCAGGAACCTGACGGGCACGATAGTTGATGTCGGACGTGGAAAGTGGTCAGCCGGGGACTTCGAGCGCATCATAGGCAGCGGCGAGCGCAAGCAAGCCGGGATGACTGCTCCGGGGCATGGTCTGTATCTGATTTCAGTCAATTACCAGCAGAGCGGCAGATAATATCACCAGGGGTAATAAAATGAAATTATCCGGAAGAATCAGCAGAATGAAACCCTCAGCCACCCTGTCAATCAATGCCAAAGCCAAGGCGCTCGAACGAAGCGGCGTCGGCATAATCAATTTCGGCATTGGGGAGCCCGGTTTCGATACTCCTGAGAATATCGGCAACGCAGCGATGCAGAGCATCCGTAGCGGCCAGACCCGATATACGGCTGTGGGCGGCATAGACGAACTGAAGGACGCTGTGTGCACTACCATCAAAGCCGACTACGGCCTGTCCTATGGGCGGGAAAACGTTCTGGTATCCTGCGGCGGAAAGCATGCGCTCTATAACCTGTTCATGACCCTGCTGGACCCGGGGGATGAGGTCATAATACCCTCGCCCTACTGGGTAAGTTATCCGGACATGATCGGTCTTGCGAATGCCAAACCGGTCATTGTGCCCTGCGCGGAAAAAGACGGTTTCATGCTCCAGGCCGAAGACCTCGAAAGAGCCATCACCCCAAACACGCGCTTACTGATCCTGAACAGCCCGTCGAATCCAACCGGGAAATATTATGGCCCTGATAAACTCAAAGCTTTGGCCAAAGTGCTTTTGCGCCATGAAAACGTGCTCATCGCAAGCGATGATATCTATTACCGTATTCTTTTCGGCGGCCGGAAATGGGTTAGCCTTGGGATGGTCGAGGAAAAGTTGCGCGGCCGCATTTTTATCATAAACGGCGTCAGCAAAAGCTATTGCATGACAGGGTGGCGAATTGGCTACCTCATAGGCGACCCGATGGTTATAAAGGCCGCAACGGATTTCCAGAGCCAGGTTACCAGCAATCCGAGCTCTGTATCACAGTGGGCAAGCGTCGAGGCGCTAACCGGAGATCAGAAATCGGCTGCGGAAATGGCGCGAATATTCGAAAAGCGGTGCAAACTCGTGCTGGAGCTCATTTCCGACCTGCCGGAAGTAACCTGCACGGAGCCCGACGGCACATTTTACGTTTTCCCCGATTTCAGCGGTCATTTTGGGAAAAAGTTCGCAGGACGCACGATAAACGGATCGCTCGATCTTGCCGACTTTCTCATGGAGGAGGCCCACGTGGCGGTGGTGCCGGGAGACGCCTTCGGCCAGGATAATTGCATCCGGTTCTCTTATGCGCTCTCGATGGAGCAAATCGAGCAGGGATTCGACGCCGTTAAAAAGGCTTTGAAGAAACTGGGGCGGGGATAAGCCCCGAGAGGGAAGCGGGAAGAGGGAAGCAGGAAGGGATTATGGAATTTTGATTCCCGCTTCCCGCTTCCTGCTTCTTGCTGCGTGGTAAGAAGCAGGGAACAGGAATGAAGGTTTCGCAAAAAACGTTTCGGCAGTATTTTTTTCTCATCCTGATTTGCCTTGTTTTCTTCCTTCCAGGACTCTCTACAGTTCCTCCCATGGACCGGGACGAATCGAGGTTTGCCCAGGCGACGAGCCAAATGCTCGAGACCGGCGATTTCGTCCAGATTCGCTTCCAGGACGAACCCCGCAATAAGAAGCCCATCGGCATCTACTGGCTCCAGGCCGCGAGTGCTGCTCTCTCCGGGACGGCCAACTCTCGAAAAATATGGCCGTATCGCATCCCATCGCTGCTTGGTGCGATTTTTTCCGTCCTGCTCACGTATGCCCTTGGAAAGCGGCTGTTCGGTGAGAGAACAGCCCTGCTCGGGGCCGCTTTTGCCGCTAGCTCGGTCCTACTGGTGATGGAGGCCCATCTTGCGACAACGGACGCCGTGCTGCTCGCAACGATAATGGCTGCTCAGGGCGCTTTGAGCAGGTTTTATATTCGGGACAATGGAAACCAATCTCAGCAATTCGGAGCTTTTCTAACCTTCTGGACAGCTCAAGCCATCGGGATTCTTGTGAAAGGGCCGGTCACCCCGATGATCTCTCTGTTGACCATTGGTTGCCTGACAGCGGCCGACAGAGACGTAAAATGGCTCAAGAGTATGAAGCCGCTTGCGGGTCTGGCGATAACGGCGCTACTTGTAAGTCCTTGGATGATTGCCATTGGCATGGCTACAAAGGGTGCTTTCTTTGAGCAGGCGCTGGTGAAGGACATGCTTTTCAAAGTAGCATCGGGCCAGGAATCGCACGGATTTCCACCCGGCTTCTACCTCCTTCTGATGCCACTGACCCTCTGGCCCGCATCAGCGATTGCGGGAGTGTCTTTTTTTCGGGCATGGAAGTCTCGCTCCACCCCAGCAGTAAGGTTTTGCCTTGCGTGGATAATACCCGGATGGATTGTGTTTGAACTGATCCCAACGAAGCTCCCGCATTATGTCTTGCCCCTCTACCCCGCATTATGCCTCCTGGTCGCGCACACCATAATTTCCAGCGAACAGGACAACGCCGGCGAACTGGGTTCAAAGCTCGTAAGAACCCTGTATGTTTCATGCCAACTGGTAATTTTGCTGCTTGGCCTCGGGGCGCTCGCCCTCCCCTGGTTTCTGGACCATCGCTTCGAACCGGCCGGCCTGGTCCCGGCAACTGCGGCGGTTGGGGCGGCGGCGCTTTCCACCTGGAAGTTTTTCAAGCGCCGCTACGTCTACGCCGCTGCCGTCTCAATCGCCGCAACTGCCATCGTCTTAGGGCCTTCACTTCAATGGATACTGCCCAATGTTAATTACCTGTGGCTTAGCAGGAACGTCACCAATGCAGCCAGGCAGCGCGCCGGCGACAATGTCATGCTCTGTTCTTCGGGTTACCATGAACCCAGCCTTGTTTTCCAGCTTGGGACCCGCACCCTTCTGACCTCTGCGAGCGGGGCCGCCCTGTGTCTCCGGAGCAACACCGGGGCCATGGCCTTGATAGATCGCCGCGAAGATGACGATTTCAAGATCGAAACAAAAAATCTCGGTTTGCACGTAAAACCGGCCGGCGCATTTTATGGGTTCAATTATTCAAAAGGACGTATTATGCTCTTGCGGTTGTACGTAGTCGATGAATCGCAAGATAGCTGAATGGGAAAATAAGTGGATGGGAAAAGCAATCGGAGTTGTAGTGATTTTGTCGATCTGGGCTTTGGGCTTGTCCTGCTTTGCACAGCAGGACAGACCTCTTTCGGTGTTCCCTCAAGCCAAGCAGTACGCAGGGCCGGACGCCTTTGAAAGCGAGAGGGCCAGGAAGCTCTACGAACTGGCAAGGACAGAAAACCGGGGGCTTCAATGGGACAGTTGCCTTGCCACGAAGGCATTTATGCGCGCCAAGCGAATGGTAACCGAACGCTATTTTGGCCATGAGGACCCTAAGACGGGTAAAAACCCGGTCTGGAAGACTGTCAGGCAATGTATTCCCGACAAAAATAAAAGGTCTAAAGTGCCGGCTGGCGAGAACCTGTCAAAAGGCATTGATACTCCGGCCAATATTCACAAGGCTTTCATGGCAAGCCCCACCCACCGGAAAAATATTCTGGACCGGCGCTTCAATCATGTCGGAGTCGGGTGTTATGACTACATCTGTGTGGAGCTGTTCGCCGGCTTTTAGCCCGGCAAATCGCTCTTTTCTACCGAATCCCGCCGATTGCGAGCACTTTTCATTGACACCTCCGCCCTCTCCGATAGTATGCGCTTTTAGTCACCTTTCAAGCGGAAGCGCGCGTTAAGGGGGCAGGATGATAATCGGTCTCGACGTGGGCGGGACTCACACAGACGCCGTGCTGATCGGAGAGGGCCGTATTTTGCGACAGGCCAAGGTCGCAACGGACCATTCCAATCTTTTCCAATGTGTGTGGACCGGGCTGGACGAAGTGACCAGGGATGTGCCGCCCCGGGCGATACGCCGAGCAGTCCTTAGCACAACTCTTACCACTAATGCCATTGCTGAAGGAAAGCTGGCAAAGACCGGCGTAGTCGTATCGGCGGGCCCCGGCATAGACCCGGCCAATTTCCGAATCGGCAGCCATTACCATTGCGTATCGGGATCTATCGACCATCGCGGACGAGAGATCCAGCCTTTGGAAGAACGGGAAATCGACGAGATAGCCGAAAGATTCCTTACTGAAGGTGTCCGCCAGGTTGCCGTAATATCAAAGTTCTCAGTGCGAAATCCTAAGCATGAACTCAAGATGGCGGAAATCCTGGGTCGTTCGTGCGACCATGTAACTATGGGTCACCACATTTCTGCAAACCTTAATTTCCCCCGCCGAATCGCCACCGCATGGCTCAACGCGGCTGTTCACCCTGTTCACAGGCGGTTTTTCGAGGCAGTCAAAGACTCGCTGAAAAAGAAAGGTTTCGAAATCCCCATCTTCGTGCTCAAGGCCGACGGGGGAACGATGAGTCTCGAAGCCTCCATGGAGGTGCCTGGTCAGACGATACTCTCCGGCCCGGCGGCAAGCGTTATGGGCGCCCTCCCCTTTGCTACGGGCGCCGGAGACACTCTCGTCCTGGATATTGGCGGCACAACGACCGACATGGCCGTACTCGTCGGCCGGGCGCCGCTGCTCGAACCGCTTGGAGGAGAAATCGGAGGACATCGGACACTCGTGCGCTCTCTAAAAACCAGATCGATTGCACTGGGCGGTGACAGCGCACTACGGGTTTTGGACGGGGAGCTTCTGATCGGCCCTGAACGCCACGGCCCGGCGATGGCCTACGGAGGTCCGTCTCCAACGCCGACCGACGCTCTTTTTGTCCTTGGAAGGGCACTGAACGGGGACGTCGATGCGTCCCTGCGCGGTTTGCGCCCTATGGCCCATCAACTCGGGCTTACGCCTGAAGAGGCCGCCAGCCGAGTTCTGGACCTGTCGTGCGAAAAGATAATTTTCGCCGCCCGCAAGATGATCGAAGACATCAACAGCAAGCCGGTCTATACCGTAAAAGAACTGCTTTCCGGCTATAGGGTCAAACCCGTTGAAATCCTGACGCTCGGAGGTCCTGCACCTTTTTTTGCTCCACGCATTGAAAGGCTCATTGGAATTCAGACCAGCGCAGTGCCGCACTGGCAGGTGGCCAACGCCCTGGGAGCGGCCATGGCCAAAAACACAAGCGAAGTAACTCTTTTCGCAGATACTGAAAGAGGCATTGCCTTGGCCCCCGAAGAATCATTCACCTGCCGGGTCGGCAAGGATTTCGACCGAAAAGCCGCAATCTCGCTTGCCTTTGAGCTGCTTCGGAAAAAGTGCGTAAAAGCCGGCGCATCGGAACCTGAACTTGATCTTGAGGTAGTCGAGGACATTCAATTTAATATGGTCAGGGGTTTTTCTACCGCAGGGCTAAACATTCGCGTGAAGGTCCAGGCCAGGCCGGGGCTGATCCCGGAGTATCAGAAACTGGCGCAGTCAATGGTCAATTGGTGCCTTCTTCCATGAGCTGTTTAAGGCTAAAAAAATGCTCTCATCAACGACCAGAACCGGCCTCGTATTCTTTCCCGCTTTCGATTGGGCGATTCACCCCACGCATCCCGAGCGTGAGGAGCGCCTTCTTTACACACAAGACCAGGTATGCGAGGAGGGTATACTCGACATTGAGGGGATCGTGGAATTCAAGCCTGACATTGCTAAGTTGGAGGACATTCAGCGCGTCCACTTCTGCGTTCCCGATGAGTTGAGCGTAATCACCGAATCGCACCTGATAAGCGCAGGTGGGGCTAAGAAAATCGGCGTCGAGGTGCTCGAAAAAAATATTGATCGAGGTTTCGCTCTGGTTCGTCCGCCCGGCCATCATGCGATGAGGGTGGTGCACGGGGCTCGAGGCTTCTGTAACGTCAATATCGAAGCCATGATGATCGAATACCTGCGCCAGACCTACGGCGTGGATCGCGTAGCGATAGTTGATACCGACTGCCACCATGGTGACGGTACTCAGGACATTTACTGGCACGACCCCGACACGCTCTTCATATCGGTGCATCAGGACGGACGCACCCTGTACCCCGGCTCCGGCTTTATACCAGATTTTGGCGGTCCAAACGCCGCCGGAACAACCATTAATTTGCCCCTGCCTCCCCGTACCTCCGAAGAAGGGTTTCTCTATGTGCTTGAAAACGCAATCCTGCCCATGCTGGAGGAATTCAAACCCGATCTGATCGTGAATTCCGCAGGCCAGGACAATCACTACTCCGACCCGATCACTAACATGCACTTCTGCGCGCATGGCTACGCTGAGCTAACGAGCCGGCTCAAGCCTCACATTGCCGTTCTGGAAGGCGGATATTCGATAGAGAGCGCCCTGCCATACGTGAACGTAGGGATCATCCTGGCAATGGCCGGACTCGACTACAGCGGGATTTGCGAACCGGGTTACGACCCGGAAAGACTGCGGCAGGGACCGGAGATCACCCGGCACATCCAAAGAGTCGTAGAGGAATCGCTCGCAGTATGGAAAAAGTGCCCCTCCATTCGGGAAGACAACCGCAAAAAGGGCAAGCTTTTCCAGCGGGAACGCCGAATCTTCTACGATACGGACCACATAACCGAAATCCAGAAGGAAACGATCCGCGCCTGCCCGGATTGCAGCGGTCTTCTCACAATAGATTCAAGGACCGATATCGGCCGCAGAATCCTTGCCGTACACATCCCGCGCAAGGCCTGCGAAGAATGCAGGACATCCGGTTATAAAACATATGACTCAGCCGAAATATGGAGTTATAATCAAATATTTCTCCAGGATCGGACATCTGACGAATATTTTTCGAGAAAATAGTCAATTTCAGCATGCGGCCTTTTTTCATCAAGAATTTCACTTCCGAGCAGCTTGAGCAGTGGGTTCACTCTGTAGGGGAGAAGCCCTTCCGCGCCCGCCAGCTCTTCAGGCATCTTTATGCACGAAATATCTCATCCTGGAGCCAATGCAGCGACCTGAGCCGCGCCTTTCGCGAACAGCTTGAATCAAGCTCGACACTGGACGCTCTTGCCGTTTCCCGGATTGACGAGGCGCCTGACCGGACCCGCAAGTACCTGTTTCGACTCCATGACGGCAATTTCATCGAATCGGTAATTATCCCCGACCCGCCGAGGTGCACGCTTTGCGTATCAAGCCAGGTAGGGTGCGCATTCGGGTGCAAGTTTTGCCTGACCGGAAGCATAGGGCTAAAACGCAACCTGGAGACCGCTGAGATAGTCGACCAGGTCTGCCAGGGGCTTCGAGACCCGGAGCTTGGGCCGCAAATAAACAGCCTGGTGTTAATGGGAATGGGAGAGCCGCTGGCAAACTATGAGGAGGTCGTGCGGGCCATCCGCATTATAACGGACCCCAATGGGCTGATGTTCTCACACCGGCGGGTGACGCTTTCGACCGTCGGGCTTGTCCCTCAGATGCGGCGCCTGGGAATGGAAACGGTCGTAAACCTTGCGGTAAGCATTCATGCGGCAGATGATAAGCTTAGAGATGAACTTATGCCGGTAAACAGGACATACCCGCTTGGCGAGCTTATGCGGGCCTGCCGCGAGTATCCGCTTCCGCCTCGAAAGCGGATCACCTTTGAATACATTCTGATTGACGGAGTAAACGACAGTCCACGGCAGGCGAAGGAGCTGGTCAGGCTCCTTGATGGCGTTCGGGCAAAGGTAAACCTTATTGCTTTTAATTCGCATCCGGGGTCTTGCTTTCGGACCCCACCCCCGGAAAAAGTCCTGGGGTTTCAGGATGTCTTGCGAAAAGCGCATCTAGCTGCGATAATCCGCAGAAGCCGTGGAAATGAAATAGGCGCCGCTTGTGGCCAACTTGCGGCAATAGCGTAGCTTAACTGGGTGAACCGGTCCAATTGAAAAGCACCGGCTCGCCCATGTTTTCAAGGGAACATTGACGTTGGAACCTGATTTTAGTAAACAAAACGGTTTGATTCCCGTGATCGTCCAGAGCTTTGAGAGCGGGAAGGTGCTCATGCTGGCATATATGAACGAACTCGCCTGGAACAAGACTGTCCAAACCGGAAAAGCTCACTATTGGAGCAGGTCCCGGCAGAAGCTCTGGTTAAAAGGCGAAGAATCGGGAAACATCCAGCTCGTTCGAGAAATTTTTATCGACTGCGACTCCGATACCATTCTGCTCAAGGTTGACCAGACAGGTGGAGCGGCTTGCCATACCGGTTTCGAAAGTTGCTTTCACCGATTTTTCATTGGCGGCCGCTTTGAAGTGCGGGGAGTTCGAGTCTTTGACCCCCGGGAGGTTTACAAGAAGTGAAACAGCTTATGCTTGGCATTCCGAAGGGAAGTCTCCAGGAATCCACCCTGAGGCTCTTTCAGCAATCCGGCTGGACGATATCGCTTTCCGAGAGAAACTATTTCCCGGAGATCAACGATCCGTTCATCCGCTGCTCGATCTGCCGCGCCCAGGAAATGTCCCGCTACGTTGAGAACGGTACTTTCGACGTGGGACTCACCGGCCGCGACTGGATCATGGAAAATGACTCTAAAATCCATGTCGTGGCCGACCTGGTCTACTCGAAAGTGAGCCAGCGGCCCGCAAGGTGGGTCCTGGCTGTGCCGATGGACTCCGCCATCCATAACGAAAAGGACCTGGAGGGCAAAAAAATCGCCACCGAGCTGGTAAACTTTACCCGGCGCTACTTCCAATCCAAGGGCATTGGGGTGGAGGTGGAGTTTTCCTGGGGCGCCACGGAGGCAAAAGTCATTTCCGGCCTTTGCGACGCCATTGTAGAGGTCACCGAAACAGGCTCGACGATGCGCGCAAACGGCCTCAGGATCATTGACGAATTGATGCAGTCAAATACGCAGCTCATCGCGAACCTCGATGCATGGCAGGACCCCTGGAAACGCGACAAGATAGAACACATCTCGCTGCTGCTCCAGGGTGCGCTGCGCGCCGAAGGTCTGGTCGCGCTCAAAATGAATGTGCCAAAGGAAAAAATCGAGGGCATCATAGAGATTCTGCCAAGCTTGAATGCCCCGACGATCGCCAACCTGTACCAGTCTGAGTGGCTTTCAGTTGAGACCGTGGTATCCAAGGGCCAGGTCCGCCAACTCATACCGGAGTTAATCAAAAAAGGCGCCGAAGGCATTATTGAATATACCCTGAACAAGGTGATCTAGAAACGTGACCTGCCGAAGACTCGAGCAAATGACTTCATTCATTGTCATGGACGTTTTGGAACGCGCCCAGGAAATGGAGCGGGCCGGAGAATCCGTGATTCACCTCGAGGTCGGCGAGCCTGATTTCAATACTCCCCAGGCCGTAATAAACTCGGCGATAGAGGCCCTTTCCAGGGGCGACACCCACTATACGCACAGCCTCGGGACCCCCGTACTGCGCGAGGCTATCTGTAACTATTATGAGAAGACCTATGGAGTTCGCAACATAGATCCCGGCCGGGTGATAGTTACGTCCGGGACCTCCCCTGCCTTCCTGGTGGCAATGGGCGCCATTCTGGAATGCGGGGAGGAGGTAATTCTGTCCAATCCTCATTACGCCTGCCATCCCAATTTCGTACGTTTCCTCGAAGCGGTCCCCAGGATGATCCCGGTCTATGAGGAAGACGGTTTTCAGTATAGGCCGGAAGCTATAAAGGCTGCACTTACCCCGCGAACTAAGGCGATCCTTATAAATTCGCCCGCAAACCCGACGGGAAACCTGCTCGAGGCGGACCGGATGGCCGAAATAGCCGATGTGGGCAGGCTGATCCTAAGCGATGAAATTTATCACGGTCTCGTATATGAAGGCCGCGCGCGCTCAGCGCTGGAATTTACCGAAAACTGCATCGTCTTTAACGGCTTTTCCAAGCTTTTCGCGATGACCGGATGGCGGCTAGGATACCTGATAGCGCCCGAGTATATGATCCGCCCGATACAGAAAATGGTGCAGAATTTTTTTATATCTGCAAATTCCGTCGCGCAAGCCGCAGGTTACACGGCGCTAACGGACCCCAGTGTCGCCGAACAGGTCGCGAAAATGCGCGATACGTACAACCGGCGCAGGCAGTATATGATTGCCAGGCTGCGGGAGATCGGGTTCGGAATAACGGTTGAGCCGACCGGGGCCTTCTACGTCTTTGCCAATGCGCGCCGGTTTACCGATGATTCTTATTCCTTCGCCTTCGAAGTGCTCGAAAACGCAAAGGTCGGCGTAACGCCCGGAGTGGATTTCGGATCGAATGGAGAAGGCTACGTCCGCTTCAGCTATGCCAATTCGCTGGAAAACATCACCGAGGGACTTGACCGGATCGAGCGCTACGTGAAGGGCAGGAAGCAGGGAGCGGGAAGCGGGACTGAGGACTGAGGACTGAGGCAGGAAGCGAGAGGCGGGAATGAAGAAGCAGGAAGCAGGGAGCGGGGAGCAGGGAGCAGGAATTAAGACCGCACCGCAAGAAGCGGGAAGCGGGAATCGCTGCTCCCCGCCCCCTGCCCTGGGCATACCGGATGCTTCGGTGATAACGTCGGCCGAATTCATAACATCCGCCGCGCAACCCGAGCAGTACCCGAGGGATGGATCGCCCGAGGTAGCGTTCGCCGGCCGGTCGAACGTAGGCAAATCCGCCCTCATAAATTGCCTGATCCAGCGGAAAAAACTGGTACGCACAAGCCGCACCCCGGGCCGAACTCAACTCATCAACTTTTTCAAAATAAATGGCTCTTTCCTGTTAGTTGACCTGCCGGGATATGGATACGCCAAAGTGCCTCAAAGCCTGCGCGCAAGCTGGGGGCCAATGATCGAAACCTACCTTGATTCACGCGAAAACCTCCGGGGCATTGTCCAGATTATGGATTTGCGCCATCCGCCGACCCCCGATGATATAAGCCTTTGGTCCTGGCTCAAGGAGAAAAAAATCCCGGCAATCCCCATCCTGACCAAGGCCGATAAACTTTCCCGCGCAAAATGGAACCCTCTCGCCCAGGCCGCCGGGCGCATTCTCGGAATATCGCCCGCTGATTTCATCATCTTTTCAGCAGAAACCCGGCAGGGCAGGAACGAATTGTTATGCAAAGTTAAGGAACTCATCCTGCGCTAAGGATTCGAATTGAAACAGCTCAGCCTCGGATATTCTCCCTGTCCGAACGATACCTTTATCTTTTTCGCCCTGGCGGAGAAGCGAATCGAGTTTCCTTTTGCCCTGGACCTGCTGATCGCCGACGTCGAGATGCTTAACCGGCGGGCAGCGCAGGGTGCTCTCGATATTTCCAAGATTTCCGTAAATGCAGTGCTGCGTATCCTGGATAAGTACTGGTTGCTGCGGTCAGGAGGGGCCATGGGCAGAGGATGCGGCCCGCTCGTCGTGGCACGGCGCGCTGCCGGATTCGAGCAGCTTCGCGACGCCACAATTGCAACCCCCGGCGACTTGACTACCGCCAGCCTGCTGCTTCGGTTGGAGGGAACTCACCGGGGGCGGCGGGTCCCGATGCAGTTCGACCGGATAATGCCTGCGGTGGCGGCTGGGGAGGTGGACGCGGGGGTCATAATTCACGAAGGCAGATGGACCTATCAGGCATACGGTCTTCACATGGCGCTCGACCTAGGCCGTTGGTGGGAGGGGCAAACCGGACTCCCTCTGCCCCTTGGGGCGATCGCCATCCGGCGCGGCCTCGGCGTCGAAGTCGCCCGCATGGTCGAAGAAAAAATCAGGGAGAGCCTCCGCTATGCCATGAAGGACCCGGACAGGCCCTGGCCCTACATACAGCGGCACGCCCAGGAGATGGCGCCCGAGGTGATACGGTTGCACATCGACGCCTTTGTAAATGAATTTACCCTGGATGCCGGGCTTGAAGGCGAAAGAGCGCTCAGAAGCCTTCTAGAAGCCGCCTGCGCCCTGGACAACAGGCCTTTCCCAAAGCAGAGCCTGTTCTGGGGTTGAGCAAGAATGAAAGAGGCAATTCATCAGTTCCTTGATCGCGAGGAGGAGTAAGCGTTCACCACGAACACGAAGGGGAAAGCACCTCGCGGGTGGGTGCGCTGTCGAGATCCACGGGTCGTATCCGGAGCTGGCTGTGGCACCGTCCGCTTCGTGTTCTGGTGAATACAATTATACCCAAAGCGCGGTGAACGGTTCGTGATTTTATCCGTGTTCACAACCCCGATGCGGCGCAACGCGTCGCAAAGCGACTTCGTGATTCCGCTTCTAGGCTCCTGAGGTTTCCATTCGCCGGCATCCCCGTTCAGGACATCGACAAGCCTCAATTGAGGGATCTGTTCATTCCATTCGGTCAAGCCGGTTATTGGATACGCTACGCCGTTACGGACGATAAAATTATCATCATCAAGATTTGGCACGGGCGCGAAAACCGAGACCCCACAAAAACAGCCTGGGATTACCGGAAAAACACCGACAACAAGCAATGGTAGCAGGCTTCAAGGCTGCGGTCCGCTCAGCGAGTGGCGCAACCGCAACGCGCGCAAAAGCGCGACGTGGTGCTTAAAGCGGCACAATTGCCGGCGAGCAAAAAAGCGAGTAAAAACAATGGGCAAAACTGGACAAAAAGGCAGGGCGCTGGGGAGAAGAGGGCGGAGGGCGAGCACCTTTAATCGTGGTTGTGGTGTCGATCCTTTTGCTTAACATACGACTTTAGAATGGCATTAATCAGGGTTTGATAGCCTTTTCCGGTGCTGCGGAAATAGTCCAAAACATCTTGGTCAATCCGCATATTCAATGTGGCTTTAGGTTTTGGTAGTTCAGCCGTTGCGCTGTCCCAATCGATAACCATGTCTGCTTCGTCGGGATCAGAGGCAACCGCCGCTTCAATTTCGGCGGCTGTCATGCTTGCGGCCTTTTCCCAATCCGAGCGTGAGCCTTCCTTCTTGACCATCTCGTCAAGTTCCTTAGCCGTGTATCTCACGATATGCTCTTTCCTCGCCATCTTGTGCCCTCCTGAATGATATGATCCGTCTTTGCTCGGCTCGCCATGTCCAAACAACCGTGTAAAATCTCTTTTCGATCTGCGCCACGGAAATAAAGCGAGCCTCATCATTCTTGTGTGACGATAAGGTCGTTACAGGCCGACCGTCGAAAACCGCCCGCGCGTCCCAAAAGTCAAGACGGTGCTTCTCAAGGTTTTTTTGGCGCTTTGCTTCGTCCCATTCAAACATAATAACACTGCATAGATGATTTGTCTATACACGTCAAGGGAAAGAATGTTCGCGGGGAGGGTAGGCCATAAGATACTGCTGGGGTCAGCTCACGAATCTTTGGCGCTTAACGTCCTGTAAAGCGTCCGGCGCGAGACGTTGAGGGATTGAGCCACATCGTCGGGGCCTTCCCCCTGCTCTATCAGCTTCCGGGCATGGGCGGCCTGTTGCGCGGACAGTAGCCGCTTGCGGCCCATCTGCACCCCACGAGCCACAGCCGCCGCGCGGCCCGCCCTCGTTCGTTCTTGGATCAACGACCGTTCAAGCTCTGCCAGTATCCCCACCATTTGCCACATGGCGCGGCGCGGCGAGCTTGTCAATGTTGGTTCGGTTGATAACCTGTTTGTGGAATTGAATGCGGGCGATTAGACGCACCAAACGCTTTAAGCGCGACTACAAGCGGGAAAAATCAGGACGGCACGGCAAAACGCTCGATGCCGTTCTGATACCAAGTTGCGTTAATAGAGCGTCTAATAACTCCAGGCTGCCAGGTGGGGGAAAGTTTTCTGACTTAAAGATGGTCCTCGACCTCCATGCTTCGCCAAGCGCACGGTCGGACGCGCGGTGGACGCAATGGACATGGTGGACGAAGTTGACCTCCTCAGGCGTACACGCTGACGCGCAAAGGCTGACCGCGCAATGGGTCTATCATCCGCATTCAGCGCTCGCGGGAGTACTTTTGGCCGCCGTTGGATTCAACCTGCCTGTAAACCTCCTCAGAGGTGCTTTCCAGGTTGAGCTTATAGAAGTTCTCGCTCGCGGGCAGGATCATGTGGAAGTCTGAGGTGTGGCTGAGCTTGACGGTGGCGTCCTTAACCACGAATTCGAGTATATGGCCGCCGCCTTTCCTGTCTTCCGTAAGAAAATGGAGATGATAGCCGGGGACGTTGATCCCCTTGACAAAGGCCGGACAACGCCAGCCGACGATCACGCCCCTTACGTTTTCAAAGGTAAAGGTCGGCTGGGTCTTGACGATCTCGGTCAAGGGACGGTAGGGCTTGGATTGTTTCGGAACGCTGCGGGTTATTACCTTCGCGAATGTCCCGTCGATCCTTACAGCATAAAAAATGTTCGGGGTCGGAATGATCGCGTCTACCTCCCTGGTGAACGACTCCAGATTGGCGCCGGGCGGCAGGACTTTTTCCTGATCGTCGTGGAAGAAGGTGACCTCCGCAAATGGTGTGGTCATCGTCGGCGCCGGGATATGGACAACTCCGTCCGCAGTCACCTGGTAGGCTATCCCGTCCACGACCACCATTTCCCCATCCAGGCCGTCGAACGTGCCGATGCCGGTATCTCCGTGCCGGAGCATTTCCCCGATCGGCACATATCCGTCGTAGATGCCTTTCATCAGAACATCGATAGTGGAATACTGCGTCATCTCGCGGCCCTGAGCTAACGCCCCGGAGCTTCCTGTAAAAATCAGTATGAAGATCAGGCAGCAGGATGAGAAAATTCTGGCCATGGCGCTTCTCCTTGTAAGATAGACTTATATAATACCTTTTAAATCATTTGAGGCTGAATGGGGGAGAACAATCAGGTTTTCTCTTGTGCCTCAATGAATTACATTATGACCTTGCTCAAGTCAGAAAATCGGATAAACAGATCAAGACCAAACGGTTTTTTGATGCAGCCGCCCCACAGGCTTGATATGTTGCCGCCTTATCACGAACCGAGGATAATTATGACCGCAGTCAACGAATTGAATTATTTTCTCTTCCCGCATATGACACTTTCCGAGCATGATTTCAGAAACCTGTGGATTTTTCTGCCTCGTCTGAGCGTGCTGGAAATCGTCCGGCAGGCTTCGATTCCCGAATGGGCCCGGGAAAGGTTTTCCGGATGGCCTGTTCTGAGCGGCGGGGAGCTTTCGGCCCAAATCGGCTCCTGCGTCGAAGGATACCGGGCTTTCGCGCAGGTTCATGGCGGCCCGGGGGGGATGCTCGGTTTTCTCAGCCGGACGCCGGACGAATCCGATGAACCCCGATACCGCATCCAGGAGAAACTCCGTGGGAGTAGTCCGCCCGACATGGACCCCGCCCAAAAGGAGAGCGTCCAGGCGGCCATTTTTCTGGAAATAGCCCGCGAACTGGATGAAAAGGAACTCGAGATCGCCTCCAGCTACGCCCATCTGAATGCCATAGAGCAGGAATTTCACGACATACTGGGTATCGAAGATGAGGAATCGGACCGGGCCGAAACCAATCTCACCCCGGCACTCGCCCCGGACACAAACGGTCTGCTCTATATGCTCCCCAGGCGAATCCAGAGCTGGTTTCGGATGCTTTCGCTAAAGCCGCCTGAGAGTATGCCGGTCTTTGTCGGCTTTTTTCCGGAGGTCATCGAGGAGGCCGTCGATATGATCCGGACCGGATGTGAGCGGGATGGAAAGCAATTTTCGGCCGCCACATACTTGCTTGGATCTATTCCCAGGCTGGACGGTCTGGGGAGCAAACAGTTCCGGACTCTCATCGAGGCACCCGGAATGCCGGACCTTGTCTCCTCCTGCCGCCATGGCCTTGAGGATTTCATAAGAAGCACGGCCGGAGGCGGAAACCCCGCAGAACTGCAAGGGAAGGGCCGGCTGCTGCAAAGCGCTTTCGAAGGATTTTGCCGAAAATGCGAGGCACCCGAAGGCGATCGAGTAAGTCTGAATGTTACCTTGGTGGAAAATGGTTCTCTTGGCTATGTTCCCGGCTTTCCAACGGCATCTCCCGGTTTGCAGGCCGGGGCCTGGACGCCGGTGTTTCTATGTATTGGGGCAGCGTGAGGAAAATAATTACTTCTTTCGATGTTTTCCGGGCCGGTCCTCCTGCGCGGCCTTTGCTGACGACAGCATGGCCTTGCCCTGTCCGGACCGGGAAACCCTCGTTTCCCTGATCTGCTCTTTTCTCTTCAGGTCTCCATATTTTCCGAACCGCCCGCTCCCGGCCATCCCCACTCCGAAAAATGTCTCCAAGAAAGTTAAACGGTAGCTATGCACCCTAAGTTGAATTATACCACCTTTTGAAACCCCGCGTGAACTTTAGTCCGAATTTGGGGACCGGTTCACGGTTTCAAAAGGAGCATTCAGCTTGGACGTTGGACCTGTGAGATTCATTTTTGCCTGGACTTTCCTCTGGGACCTCCTCAACATCATAATAATCAACCTGATACTGTCCGGAGATAACGCGATTCTGCTCGCCATGGCGATGAGATGGCTCCCGCCGGACCTGAGGAAAAAGGGTTTCGTTTTTGGCGCCGGAGCTGCGGTGGCGCTGCGAATCGTTCTTACCTTCATTATCGCACAGGTCCTTGCAATTCCCTGCATCAAGCTGGCCGGCGGCGTCGTGCTGCTCTGGATCGCGGTGAAGCTTTTCGTGCAGGGCTTTCCCGGCGGTGAAGAAAAAGAGGCGGCAACTCTTCTGCAGGCAATAAGGATCATGCTGATCGCCGATCTGACCATGTCGCTCGACAACGTGATCGCCGTCGCCGGCGTTTCTCAAGGCAATATCCTGCTGCTGTTCCTCGGGCTGGGCACCTCCATTCCTTTCGTGATCTTTACCAGCGGTCTGCTTTCAATGCTCATGGACCGCTACCCTCTCATAATTTACATCGGGGCCGCAATACTGGGAAGGTTGGGTGCAGAGATGATAGTGACAGACCCGGTCCTGACCCCTTATATCGATCTGCCCACTTTTGCGCGCTATGGATTCGAGGCCCTTTGCGCGGCCGGAGTGATTGTCGCAGGCAGGATTTCTCTTAAGCGCCTGATCGGGACTGATGGAAGCGCGGAAAGCACCGGGCAATCCGGAGGAGAAATGGAGGAATGACATGGCGGTTCTAACCATTTCCAGAGATCTGGGCAGCGGAGGCCGCGAAGTCGCAATGATGCTTTCAAGCATTCTGGGATACAAATTTGTTGACCGGGAGGCCATCCTTGCCCGGTTAAAGGCGGCAGGCCACAAATGGGAGAAGTGGACCGAAGGTTTGGATGAACATACTCCAAGGGTTTGGGAAAAATATGACTGGTCCTACCGGGGCTTTGTAGCCATGCTCCGCAGCGAGATATTGAACGAGGCCGCCTCCAACGGTGTGATCATCATGGGGCGAGGGGGCAATTACCTGCTTGAAGGGGTGGCATTTGCGCTGCGCGTCCGCATTACGGCGCTCATTGAACAAAGAGTCGCGAGGGTTTCCAACCGGGAGGGAATAGACGAGGATTCAGCCCGCTGGCTTATCGAAAGAACAGATCGCGAAAGGGCCGGTTTTCTAATGAGCGTCTATGGCCGGGACGGCAAAGACCCGGCCGATTATGATTGTGTCTTCGATTCCACGGCCACACCCATCGACCGGATCGCTGCCGGCATCACAGGATTTCTTGCCGAAAAAGATCGTCTCATAGATGAGAAATCCGTAATCGCGCTCAAGATGAGAGCGCTGGCAGAGGATATTAAAGCACGTCTTTACACCACGCTGCCTTTTTTCATGTCGACCCTGGAGGTCGAGTTCGATGGCGGGGCCATTTGCGTGCGCGGGGTTGTGCGCCTGCCGAAAGAGCGTGCGCTGGTGATGACTGAAACCGGGAAAATGGCCGGTGAGGCGCCTTTAAGGTTCGAGTTGCGATACAGGCAGTAGCTCTCCCATTCACCGGTTTACCGGATCCCAATTCAGGCAGTTGGGGGGGCGTTCGCCCCGAAGCCCGGCCAGGAGGTTTTCTGCGGCCATAAGGGCCATTTTCGTGCGGGTTTCGATAGTGGCGCTCCCCATATGGGGAAGCAAAACCGCATTTTTCAGGCCGGCAAGACCAGGGCTTAATTCCGGCTCGTTTTCATAGACGTCAAGCCCGGCGCCGCGAATGCGTCCGTGCCGCAGGGCCTCAACAAGCGCCTTTTCGTCAACCACCGGGCCTCGGGCAGTATTGATAAGGCAGGCGGACGGTTTCATAATCTCCAGTTCCCGGCTTCCAATCATGCGCCGGGTCGAAGGACTCAGGGGAACGTGGAGGGTGACGAAATCGGCTTCCCGAAGGAGTTCGTCAAATGGGGCGTAGGAAACACCCAGGTGAAGTTCCTGCGAAGGATCGAGGCGGGTCCTGCTGTGATAGAGAACCTTCATGTCGAATCCGCGCGCCCTTCTTGCCACTGCCTGCCCGATCCGGCCGAAGCCCACGATTCCGAGGATCTTTCCGCTCACGCTCGATCCCAGGAAGTGTAAGGGCGCCCAGTACCTGAATTCTCCCTCCCGGATCATCGCGTCCCCTTCCACAATCCTTCGAGCGCTCGCAAGAATCAGGGCAAAGGTGAGGTCGGCGGTTTCGTCCGTCAGGACGCCTGGAGTGTTCGTTACCGGAATTCTCCTCGCGGTTGCAGCCTCAATATCGATATGATCGAAGCCCACGCCGTTATTGGCAATCACCTTAAGGCCCGGCGCACGCTCCAGGACCTCTTTATCGATGTGGTCGGTAATCGTGCATAAAAGCCCTTGCTTGTTTTGAACACCTTTGAGCATTCCGGCGCGAGTTATCGGCTGGTCTTCATCGTGTATTTCCACTGCATGGTCCGAGGAAATTCGGACCAATACTTCTTCCGGTACCCGGGCAGTGATAAAGACTTCCATCTTATTGCCCTCCCCCCTTGGTATTTGCAGGTCCGCCAAACTCTGCGGTTGATCCGTCTCAAAGCGATCAAGTGTATATCATAACCGGCTTTCCATGCTAAAGTCCTATCCGGAGTTTCCGGACGGAAACCGGAGTATCGCCTGCCCGCCGCGCGGAGAACCGGCGCACGCGGCAAATGGAGAGGCATACTCAGTGGAACTGCTTTCTGTCTTCGTGGAAAACATCTTGCCCATCATTATTGTGGCAGGCATCGGGTTTCTGATCGTGCGCTATTTGGGGGCCGATGTCCGCACACTGTCCAGAGTTACCCTCTATGTGCTCACCCCATGCCTTCTTTTCGATGTGCTTGTCACTTCCGATGTCAGGTTGTCACTACGGTCCTGGCGGTAGAGTTTGAGGTCGAACCGGCGTTTGTCACAAGCGTGGTCTTCCTGTCTACCATCCTCAGCCCGCTTACTCTCACTCCGCTGATCGCCCTGCTCAAATGAAAGGGATGGCGCCGGATCAAGCGCTGTTCATGCCGCGCTGCGCTAATGCGAAAAAATCCCCCTGCCCAAACGAGAGGACAGGGGGACATAATAAAACGCTATTGATTTACTTGACGTATTTATCGGCGTCTGCCGCCACCGCTATGACCACCACCGCTACGACCACCTCCACTTGAGCCGCCATGTGATCCGCCGCCTTTACCTCCGGTGCCTGAGCCGCCGCGATTGAAGTTACCGCCGCTGCCACGTGAGTTGCCGCTGCTTAATCCGCTGCCGCCTGAGCCTTTGCTGCCGCCTTTACCTCCGGTGTTGGCAGAGCCGCCGGTGCTTGAACCACCGCTGCCGCCTGACCCGCCACTGCCGCCTTTGCCTCCGGTGTTTGAGCCGCCGCCGATTGAACCGCCGCCGCGACTGAAGCTACCGCCGCTTTTGCCGCCAGTGCTTGAACCGCCGCCTGAGCCGCTACTGCCGCCTTTACCGCCGGTGTTTGCAGAGCCGCCGGTGCTTGAACCGCCGCCTGAGCCTTTGCTGCCGCCTTTACCGCCGGTGTTTGCAGAGCCGCCAATGCTTGAACCGCCGCCTGAGCCGCTACTGCCGCCTTTACCGCCCTTGCCCCCGGTGTTTGCGCCTCCGCCGGTGCTTGAGCCGCCACTACCGCCTTTGCCGCCCTTGCCGCCGGTGTTTGCAGAGCCCCCGGTGTTTGCGCCTCCGCCGGTGCTTGAGCCGCCACTACCGCCTTTGCCGCCCTTGCCGCCGGTGTTTGCAGAGCCACCGGTGCTTGAGCCGCCGCCTGAGCCGCCACTGCCGCCTTTGCCACCGGTGTTTGAGCCGCCGCCGTGACTGAAGCCACCACCTGAGCCACCGCCATGCCAGCCGCCGCCGCCCCAGCTTGCTCCCACGACTACACCCCCAAAAAACCCGAACACTCCAACGTCAGTATCCACCACTGGGAAAGCCGGGTACAAGACGAGGGGAGGAGCTTGAGGCCACCCCCAGGTCCCGTAAACAACCTGCGGGTCGTAACGAGGCACATAGACGACTCCAGGATCGGTCGGATCAATTTCGATACTATCACCTTTTACAACCACCTGCTGTTCAGCGCTGGTATCGAGATTTCCTTCGGCGTATGCCTGCGAGCGGAGTCTTTGAATGGACGCCACTATATCGGGCACCTCAGATGAGCAGGCCTGACCCAACTTTTGCGTCCACCCCGACTGATCAACCATCATGGTGAGTATCTCCGGGAAAGCCGCAAGCGCCTTGACGCTCGGGTCCCAGTTCATATTATCCAGGTCCGCATTGAGCTGGTCCGTCGGAAGATTCGCGTTTTGGCTCACCCACTGGTTTGCTTCCGCGACCTGATCCGGGAAGCTCGTGGCATCCAGAAGATTATCGAGCAACCCATCAGGATATAGCGCAATTGGGGCAAGCATTTGATCAAGCTGTGCCTCGTTGTAGGGCTTGTCTGAGGTTGCTGTTTCCTGGTTAGCTGTTTCCTGCGAGAGCGCTCCAAAGGGGACCATCATCACGATGATAAAGCCGATCAGGGATCGCTTTAGAATACCGTTTATGATCATGATGTTTCTCCTTTCGATTGCACAATCCATATTAACTACAATTAAGTGTCCAGTAATGCGCAAGCAACCAGGATAACGGGTTAATTACTTCTTATTTTAATACAGGAATTGTAAGACTGTTGCGATCGCCGACTACGATACGGAGGACTGTATGCCGGCAACCGAGGCCTTCAGAAAAAGTGGATTGAGGAGTGAAGAGCGAAGGGCTGTGGTGGATTATTACACTGCGATGTCAATGGCTTGCACGATAAACCACTAGCATTATCGTCTATCGATTGTTCAAAGGGAAAACGGCGGCATTTTACTCCTTGCATCCCTTAATGAAATTAGCAACCGCCAATCCGAATATGAGAATGGGCCTTGTGGACCCATGGAGCATCCCTCAGAAAACAGGCCCCTGAAAACGATTACCATTTTTGAACTTAGCTTATTATATGAAGACACAAGGAGAGGCTTGAACTCAGGATAGAAATTTGGAAACTCTCGACCCCATCTTAATCTACTGCACGTCCTGCTCCGACTATGAATATTTCTTCCCAAGTTCCTCCAGGCCGGCCTTCTGGAGGTCCCCCGGCGTCATAGCGACCTGGAATTTTACGTCGGCTTTGAAAGTAAGAAACCAGGGCTCTGCAAATGCCGGAATCTGGGAAGGATCAACCAGATTTATGACAAGTATTGCACTGCGCTGCCCGTCCTGATCAGTAAAATAAACGGCCTCCGGTTTGGCATCCTCGAGGATGCGGCCGATCTTTTGGCCCACGGTGCCGTCCCTGACCGCCTTGTTGAACTCATCATGAGGAAACTTAACATTCAAGAGCATTCGCATAACCATCCTCCCACAATTAAAGTGCCCTTTTTGAATACGATGTTGAAAGTAATCATGGTGCCGGACGGATACAACTTTGCAAATGGACCGGGCTGAAGGCTGGGGGATGGCCTCATTTAGATCGGGAAACCCCGGATGAGAGCTCCACGCCCTGCCCGCCGGGTAATCCTTGCAATTGTTGACCGGTCGAGGCACAATCATATCTGCCGATTTTAGTGCACAGTTCCTTCCCGGTATCCGCCGGGAGCATGGGGATACTGTCTTGCTTACGCTGCTGGAGAAAGACCGGCATGTTTGGTTCGGGCGCGGGAAGGGCAGTTTGTCTGACCCTTCGGAAGCATAAAATAAGGAATTTGTGAGGACTGATATTAATGGATTTTAGCAAACCCATTCTGGTGACGGGCGCTGCCGGTTTCATCGGTTTTCATATAGCATTGAAGATGCTTGAAGCAGGTAGGATCGTAACAGGTCTGGACAATATCAACGACTATTATGACGTAAGACTGAAGCAAGACCGGCTTTCTTTGCTTCGCCAATATCCCGGATTTAAGTTTTTCAAACTTAACCTGGAGGACCATTCTGCAATTGAAGAGATCTTTAAAGAGTATTCATTCGACATAGTGTTGCACATGGCTGCCCAGGCGGGGGTTCGCTATTCGCTGACCAACCCTCGCGCTTATATTCAAAGCAATATCGACGGCTTTTCAAATGTGCTCGAGTGTTGCAGGCACGGTGGAGTTAAGCATCTGATATTTGCTTCATCGAGTTCGGTCTATGGCGCAAACGAAAAGATCCCCTTCTCCGTGCACGATAGCGTGGACCACCCGGTCTCCCTTTACGCGGCCACCAAGAAAGCAAACGAGCTGATGGCCCATACGTACGCCCACCTCTATGGAATCCCCTCTACAGGTCTGCGCTTTTTTACCGTTTACGGTCCGTGGGGGCGTCCGGACATGGCTCTTTTCCTTTTTACTCGAGCAATACTGGCAGGGGAACCTATTAAAATATTTAACAGCGGTCTTATGAGCCGCGATTTCACCTATATTGACGACGCTGTGGAAGCAATACTTCGGCTAATCGATCATCCTGCTGCCGCAGACCCGAAGTGGGATGGACTCAGGCCGGATCCCGGCGCCAGTTTCGCTCCGTACAAGATCTATAATATAGGAAACAATAAGCCCGTCCAGCTTCTCGAATTTGTATCGGTAATTGAGGATTGCCTTCAAATTAAGGCACAAAAGGAATTTCTTCCCATGCAGCCCGGCGATGTCCGGATAACCTGTGCGGATATCAAGGACATTGCCCGTGATTTCGGCTTCCGCCCGCGAACCACCCTGCGCCAGGGGATATCGAGTTTCATAGCCTGGTACAGGCAATACTATGGGAGCCGCACGAACAAAGATTAGAAGCACAGATACCGGAAGGAACCATCTTCGGATGGAAACCAGCCTAACGCGGAACAGCACACCAAAACATTCGAGGGTTGCGCGAGAGCGCAACCCTCGAACTCTTGGTGGCCGAAGGAGGCCCCCTGGGGAGGTGGAAAAAGGGGAAACAGGCGGAAACGAGTTTGAATAAACAACCCTGAATGAACTCGATACCGAGCGTGAGCAGGCCAACGAAGTCGAGGCAGCTGTCGAACTTGAACGTCGGAACAGGGGAGCGCTATTGCAAATGTGAGAGCGCGCAACAACGGGAAGAAGAGCCTGAACGTCGAAAAATCGAGCGAAATCGCATCAGGAATCGAAATAGAACAAGATTTTCAGAGAGCATCCTCCAGCATGATCGCGTGGCACCATAAACACCAGGGTCGGAGCCTGGCATTCTGGAAAAGTGGGACTTTCCCCGCCATAGTATTTAGCAAATTCTGTTCCATAACAGATGGCTGCGGTTTTTTACTAATGAAATCAGGCCGTTCCACGGCAGGGCCGATTAGACATCCTTCCGTTGGGTCATTTCCAAGGGCCTGAAAAAGAGTAAACCATAGCAAAACTGAACTATTCAGATGACAATTGCATGTAATCTGAAAGTTTCACTGGATTTAGATCTGGTCCATTCTCAGTTGCCGGCTGCAGGCGTGATATGGAATTCCCAGGTGTTCGTAAGCGAGGCGGGTGGCCAGGCGGCCGCGGGGCGTTTTGTTTATGAAGCCTTCCTGGATGAGAAAGGGTTCATAGACGTCCTCCAAAGTATCTTTTTCCTCTGAAACCGAAGCGGCCAGGGTTTCGATGCCGACCGGCCCTCCATCGTATTTTTCAATGATGGTGCTAAGGATTTTGCGGTCCATACCGTCAAATCCCTTGTGGTCAACATCGAGCATCTTCAAGGCAGCATCGGCAACCTGGAGCGAAATTTTCCCATTGGCGCGCACCTCCGCGTAATCTCGGACCCGGCGCAGAAGCCGGTTGGCCACCCTTGGGGTCCCGCGCGAGCGCCGGGCGATTTCGAATGCGCCTTCCTGGTCGACTGTTATCCCAAGTATTTTTGCCGAACGCAGAATAATGCTTTTGAGTTCCACGGGGCTGTAAAACTCAAGCCTGAGTGAAACGCCGAACCGGTCGCGCAGAGGTGGAGACAAAAGTCCTGCACGGGTGGTGGCGCCGATAAGGGTGAATGGCGGGAGGTCCAGTTTTATGGTCCGCGCCGAAGGTCCCTGGCCTATGATTATGTCAAGCTTAAAATCCTCCATTGCCGGGTAGAGAATTTCCTCGACAACGTAATTAAGCCGGTGGATTTCGTCGATGAAAAGAACGTCGCCCGGTTCGAGGTTAGTCAGAATGGCGGCCAAGTCTCCAGGTCTTTCGATTACCGGTCCGGAGGTGCTTCGCAGGTTGACCCTTAATTCGTTGCTGATGACGGCGGCGAGCGATGTTTTACCCAAGCCGGGAAACCCATGGAAAAGCACGTGATCCAGAGGCTCCGAACGCCCCCTGGCTGCGGCTATGAAGACCTCGAGGTTTTCCTTAACCTTCTCCTGGCCTATGTATTCGGCAAGGGTGCGGGGCCGCAGACTGCCCTCGATCGGGAGGTCCTCTTCTTCTCTCTGTGGTGTGATTACCCGGTCAGTCATTTGCCACAAATCTCTTAACAATAAACGGGAAGTAAACTTCTGCCTGTTCCGAAAAGACTTGATGGGTTCCGCTTCGCTCCACCTGTCCTACGCCAGCGTTTTGAGGGCCCCCTTGAGAAGATCTTCCAGCGACGGATTTTCACCCAGGGCTTCCAACACGCGTTTGAGCGCCTTTTCTGCCTCGGCTGGGCGATAGCCCAGATTTACCAGTGCTGAAAAGGCGTCCGCAAAAGCACTCCCGGCTTCCATGAAAGGCCGGGCCGGGCCTGTTTTTTCCTTCGTCTTGCCTTGAACTTTGTCCCGCAGCTCGAGCATGACCCGGTCGGCAATCTTTTTGCCGACACCGGGGATATTTTTCAACCGCACATAATCCTGCAGTATAATCACCTGTCTCAACTCATCGGGGCTGATGCCCGAAAGTATCCCAACAGCCAGCTTTGGCCCAACGCCGTTTACGCCGGTCAGGAGCAGAAACATCTCCTTTTCGGCAATCGTGCGAAAGCCGTAGAGCTGAATGAGGTCCTCGCGCACGTAGGTATGGATGTTGAGTCCCACGGGCTGCCCGAGATCGGGCAAGTCGTAGAAAGTGCTGAGTGGGACCTGGACATGATACCCGACACCATGGACATCGACAATAACGTATTCAGGGCTCTTGGCCCGCAGCTTTCCTTCAAGAAAACCTATCATGACCTGCCCGGAAGCTTCCATCTAAGGTTCGAAGAATGAGTGCTGATATGGCAGACCGCTACTGCAAGAGCATCGGCGGCATTGGGTTCGATTGCGCCGTCAATGCGCAACAGTCGCTGGATCATTCCGGCAACCTGCTCTTTGGCCGCTCTGCCGTATCCGGCTACGGACTGTTTTATCCTCAGTGCGCTATACTCGTGAATAGAGAGCCCCAAGCTTGCTCCGGCCAAGATTACAGCCCCTCGGGCCTGCCCAAGGCTCAATGCGCTTTTTACGTTTTTTGCGAAAAAGACCTCTTCGACCGCCATGAATTCAGGGCCGTATTCCCGGATCGAAGCCTTGATTTCTTCGAAGATAATTTTGAGGCGCTCGGAAAGCGGGCGGGCAGCGGGCAGCTTCACAGTCCCGTGGTGGATATAGTTCAGCCGGAAGCCATCTCCCTCCACGATGCCGTATCCGGTATAGCGGGACCCGGGATCTACCCCAATTGTTCGGATCATTGCCTATTCCAGCGACTCGATGATCTGATCGGGAATATCGAAGTTTGCGTAAACATTCTGGACGTCATCGGAGTCCTCGAGGGCATCCATGAGCCTCAGGAGTTGTTGAGCGGTTTTGGGATCCTCAATTCGAACGGTGGTTTGCGGAGACATGGTGATTTCGGCCAGTTCGTATTTAAGCTCCCTGTCGTCGAAAGCCGCCTTAACGTTTAAGAAATCCTCGGGCGAGGTAATGACTTCGAACTGGTCCTCCTGGTCTTTCACATCTTCTGCGCCCGCTTCGAGCGCCAGTTCGATGAGTTCTTCCTCCGGCATTGCTTTCTTGTCGAAAACGATGCTCCCCTTTTTATTGAACATCCAGGCGACGCAGCCTGCCTCTCCAAGGTTTCCGCTGTTTCTGCTGAAAATGTGCCGGACTTCGCTTGCGGCCCTGTTCCGATTGTCGGTCATGATGTCGACAAGAACGGCCACCCCGGCCGGTCCGTATCCTTCGTACGCAAATTCCTCGTAGTTCACGCCCTCAAGTTCGCCCGTGCCCTTCTTTATGGCCCGGTCGATGTTATCTTTGGGCATGTTCTCGGCCTTTGCGGCCAAAAGTGCGGCCCGCAGCCGCGGATTGCCCTCAGGGTTTCCACCTCCCATTCGGGCCGCCACCATTAACTCTTTTATCAATTTCGTAAAGACCTTGCCGCGCTTGGCATCGGCCGCCCCTTTTTTGTGTTTGATGGTTGCCCACTTCGAATGACCTGACATGAAAGCCTCCTGCTATGTCTTTTTCAGATTCATGGCAAGTATATAAATTTCTCTGCTCTGTTTTCTAGTGGCCTCGGGTCTTATTGCCCGGGTCTGGCCGAATTCTTTTTTGAGTTGGGCGAGCAACTGGTGGAACTCCGACCCATGAAATACCTTGGCCAGAAAAGTCCCTCCGGGTTTCAGCGCGCAGCGGGCTATTTCGAATGCACGCTCAAAAAGAAGCGCCGAACGGGCGCTGTCGGCCATCTTTATACCGGAGGTAGCCGGGGCCATATCGCTAAGCACAACGTCGAAAGGGATATAGTCGCGCAGGGCTGCTTCAACGAATTCACGGTCAAAGATGTCGCCCTGCAAAGTCACTACGCGGTTTGGAAACGCGTGTTCGATCGGCTTCAGGTCAATCCCCACTATGAGGCCGGACTGTCCTACAACCCCTCTGGCGAGTTGAATCCATGAGCCAGGGGCCGCTCCCAGGTCAAGGACCCGGCATCCCGCTCGTAATATCTTATATTTCTTCTGGATCTCTTCGAGTTTATATACAGCCCTCGCAAGGTAATGTTGCTTCTTTGCCTTGAGAAAGTAGTGATCCTGGACCGTAAAAGCCATTGCGTCTGCCTAAGGATTTGAATTATTTCCTTAAATTGCTTCTATAGCGGAAAATCGCCAGTTTGTAAACCTACCATTCTTAAAAGCCGACAACATCAGCAAACCTTCGAGTAGAAGGGCTTCTACTTTTCTTCCCTATCCTTCTTTATGCGCATATATTATGATATGTTGCAGTAAAGGAGAGCAAACCTATGAGGATTACAGTCAACATTCCTGATAGCTTGAATGAGAACCTGAAGCGGGAGGCTTCCAATCGCGGTGTCTCGGTCTCGCGCCTGGCCAGTGAAGCTTTGAGTCACTACCTTCTCGATTCGAGAAGAAAGGCCCTTGGGAGAAAAGTCCTGGAACTCGCCGGGAAGACGAGGGTATCTGAGCAAGTGGATTCCATCCTGGATGAAGGCAGGCGGGATGATAGGGCTTGACACGGGTTTTTTCGTCGAACTTCTGCGCGGCGGCCCTCAAGCCGTCGCCCTTTGGGGGCAACTAATAGAGGGCGAGAAGGAGGCGCTCGTCTCCTGCCTCACACTCTTCGAGATCGAGCGGCTCGCCTTGAAGGGGGCAATATCAGGGGCCGAGGTCCTGCTCGAAGGCATCCAGGCAGTCTGCCGGCTTCATTGGATACACACACCAGAGCTGCTTTCCCAAGCTGCTCGCATAAGCCACGGGCTTGGGATTCCCGCATTCGACTCGCTCATCCTTGCAGCCTTTCTCGCCGAGAACGTCACGGCCGTGTACACTACCGACTCCCATCTTGAATCATACCTGAAAAAGGGGATTGAAATCGTCAGGCTCTAAGCGACAGGCCGCCACGCTTTCATCCAGCCCGTGGCCTGGCCTTAACGCTTTATCGGCCCAATGAGAACGCGCTTGTGGAATAGAGGAGCAAACAGATGGAAAAAACAATCCGGGGCAGAAAACTGACACTTGTCCAGGGCGATCTTACGGAACTGGCGGTAGATGCAATCGTCAATGCCGCCAACTCAGGGCTTCAGTTAGGGGGCGGTGTTGCCGGCGCCATCCGGACCAAAGGGGGGCCGAGCATTCAGGAGGAGTGCAACCGTATAGGCCCTATCAGGGTGGGCGAGGCAGTCGTTACCGGCGGGGGCAATCTTAAGGCATCCTACGTTATTCACGCAGTTGGCCCGTCGTACGGCGAGGGAGACGAGGACGAAAAGCTGAGGAACGCAACCCTCAACAGTCTCAAGCGCGCAAGTGAAAGGGGAATGAAATCCATTGCATTTCCAGCCATCAGTACCGGTATTTTCGGCTTCCCCAAGGACAGGTGCGCCCAAATAATGCTCAAAACCGTTTCAGAATTTCTGGAAAACCAGGAAACTAATTTGGAAAGGGTAATCCTGTGTCTATGGTCCAGAGACGACCTTGAGTTGTTCGAGAAAACTCTGGGTGAAGTGACGATTGGCTCCTAAGAGGTGAGGGGTCGATCTCACCTCCAGCCGGCATCCTCCTATGATAGGCTTATATGATACCTCGTTCGAAAAAAATGCGCCCGACATCATAAGAGCGGCGACCCTGCGCGCAGCCATGCATAGAAACAGGACTGAGGACTGAGGACTGAGCAAAGGCGACGACCGAAAGCTCAGACATTAAACGTGTGCGTTTGAAGGCAAGCCAGATGTTAAGCTCATCAGAAAGTCGAGCGAATTTGGTGGCAAGGTCTCGCTTCGCGGGGCTTCGCCCTACTTCACTTTGTGAAGTGGGCTTGCCCGGCCTCCCTTAGCGAAGTGCGAGAGCGTAGCGCGGAGGCCGGCCGCTCATTCTCGACAGCCCACCCACCCGCAAACAACGGGGCGGGAGCGGGAGGCCTTCTTAATGTAATATTCAGTCGAGGATATTTTACGGGATCCTGAACAATGCCGGAAGTATGCGGGCTTCATGCAGTTTTTGTATCAGTTGCACCGCTCCATAAATCCATATGAAATAACTGGCGTCCAAGAGCGCTTTTCTTAGCTGCTTCGTTTTGATCATGCAAGTGTCGGGTTCCGAGTAAAGCGACATATTGGGCAAAAATCCGGGCACCCGTTCCATGTATGATTGAAATTGCCGGCCGTGCAGCGCCTTCATACCCTCTTCCTCCCTACGGATTACGAAAGGGAAATAAAGCCCGAATGAGAGCGTGAACAAAGCGACAATCAAAAGGCTTCCTGAAGCGAGCCCGATCCCGGCGGCGCCGATCAAACTGAACAAGTAGAGCGGATTCCGTGTTACCGAGTAAGGTCCCAATTCCACCAGGGTGCTTGTCTTATGGCCGGAAATGAAGATAGAACTCCAGACCCTGCCAAAAGCGCAGACTATGACGCAGGCAAGGCCCGCGAAATCAATGAGGCTCTGCCGAAGAGCGTTGTCAGTTCTGTTGCCGCTTACCATCAGCAGCAAAAAGACTAACAGGGCGAACAGCCGCGTGTGAATGATTCGAACTTTCGAATTTGATCCCGCGCCAAAAAAGCTCACTTCTTCAATCCCATCAAGCAAGTCCAAGGGCCGTTTTTTTCTAAAGTCCGCCGAAAATTATGACAGGATGACTGCATATAGAAAACAGGAGAGGAAAACAAGTAAATTTCGTCGAACCTTGATTTTGTGAACCCATGTTTCAGATGGTGTAGAATTCGGCGTCCCCTGCCGCAGGAAAATGGTTGACTTTCTATAGTAATCTATTTATTAAGCATTGGTTCCACCGCCCAAGAACGGAATGAAGGACGTTGCCAGCTCTTATTTGCGCTCATTTTCACGCTCCTCACACAGATCAAGACGCCCGGTTCCATTCAGTCGGGCATTTCCTCGTGTTGAATTCGTCGGATGCATCCTTGTGGAACCGGGCATTAACCATGAGAGCTTTTCACGCGCACCCGAAGGAAATCATTTTCGGCCCGGCAGGAAAGAATCCCAAGGTTTTGGCTCAAAACAGGTAAAGTCTTTTCGGATATGTGTTCCGCTGATTGGGGTTAAGGCAGCGCTCAGGGGCCTTAATCAGCTCGCGGATTAACGTGAACTAGACTATCAAGCAGGAGGCTGACCTTGACATTTCAACCATCAAAGCAGGTGTATTCGGGAAAGATCAGGGAGGTAACCCTTGGAAGCGGAGACAAAGCAATTACGGTTGGAGGGAAAGGGGTCTATTCCTTCCATTCATTCGAGGGATCCATCCCGAATGCTCCCAGGATCGCAATGGAGGTCTGGGACAAAGATCCGACCGAGGACTGGTCCGAGGCGGCCAAGGCGCCCTTTAGCGGCGTGCTTGGCGATCCGGCGGCCTGGGCGCGCAAGTGCATACAGGACTACGGGGCCGAGATGATAGTGGTCCAGACGAAAAGCGCCGATCCGAACGGTGACAACCGGCCGGCCGCCGAGGTAGCCGCAACGGTTAAAAAGGTGGTGGACGCCGTTGACGTGCCCGTAATCGTGTGGGGTGTAGCCAATCACGACAAGGACGTCGAGGTGATGAGGCACGTTGCCGAAAGCTGCTCGGGCCGCAGAATCGCATTATGTCCGGTGGAAGAAGGTGACTACAAGCAGATTGGGGCTGCATGCCTGGGCTACAAACAGGTGACTGTCGCTTCAACCCCCATTGACGTAAACCTGGCCAAGCAGCTCAACATCCTGCTCGGAAACCTTGGGGTAAGTTCGGACGACATGGTAATCGACCCGACGACGGGCGGCCTTGGATACGGACTGGAATACACCTACTCGGTCATCGAGCGCATCGGGCAGGCCGCACTCACCCAGGAAGACGATAAACTACAGCAGCCAATTATCGCCAATGTGGCCAACGAGACGTGGAAGTGCAAGGAGTCCAACCTTAGTGCCGAAGAAGCTCCGGAGCTTGGAGATGCATCCAAACGCGGTGTTTTGATGGAAGCAATTACAGCCGTTAATCTTTTAATCGCCGGGGCTGACGTGGTGGTTATGCGCCACCCTGAAGCGGTAAAGCTGGTGAGAAACTATATAGCCAAGATGATGTAATCTTGCGGAAAATCGGCTGCGCAAGTGATTTATTGGTGAAATAACCTCCCCAGGAAGGGGAAAAGAGGTGCTACATGTCTGAAGAGAAGAAACCAGTTGCAATCGTGGAAGAAAAGAAGGCGAAAAAAATAGACTTTCGAGAGATGACCAGTTGCCCGAGCACTCTGCAGATGCTCAAAAAACTGGAGGCCGACGGGAACGAATCGATGTTCAACCGCGCCGCGGACATGAAGCCGTGTCCTATCGGCGCCGAGTCGGCCTGCTGCAAGCATTGCTTCATGGGGCCCTGCCGCCTTAACTCCAGGGACCCTTATGCCAAGGTCGGAGTTTGTGGGGCTACCATCGACACCATCGCCGCCCGCAACTTCGCACGCAATGTGGCCGCCGGCGGGGCCGCTCATACCGACCACGGCATGGGCATGCTGGATGTTTTCCGGGAAGTGGTGAACGGGAGAGTTTCTCATTTCAAGATTCAGGACGAAACGAAGCTCAAAAATGTGGCAGAGAGCATCGGGATCGCGACGGAGGGCAGGCCGGTCAAGGATATAGCCATGGACCTCTATAACGAGCTGGAACGTACATATACGCAGGTCGAGGGTGAAATTCCTTTCGCCAAGCGCGTTCCCCCGAAGACCCTGGAGGTGTGGCGCAAAGCCGGGATAGTTCCACGCGGCGCGATGCGCGAAATTATGGAGCTGATGCACCGCACCCATATGGGTGTTGACCAGGACTATAACAACATCGTAAAGCAGTGCTCCCGCACGGCCCTGGCCGATGGGTGGGGCGGTTCGATGGTTGCGACCGAGATCTCGGATATCCTGTTCGGCACTCCCTCGCCCAGGGTGGCCGGTGTAAATATGGGGTTTCTGAAGGAAGACCAGGTAAACATTGTTATTCACGGCCACGAGCCTCTTCTTTTCGAAGGCATGATCGCAGCTGCCGCTGACCCTGCCAACCTGGAAAAGGCTAAGGCCGCCGGAGCCAAAGGGCTCAACCTGCTTGGCATGTGCTGCTCGGGTGCCGAAGTGCTTGGACGGCACGGTATTCCCCATGCCGGAAATTTCGTTTCCGCTGAGCCGATTATCGCGACAGGCGCAGTCAACGCACTGGGCGTGGACGTCCAGTGCATCATGCAAGCCCTGCCAAAGATCGCCGAATGCTACGGGACGAAAGTTTATACGACCAACCCCCGGGCCAGGATCGAAGGCGCAACCCACATCCAGTTCGATGAACACGCCCCACTGGATGCGCCCAACCAGATCATCGGACTGGCTATCGAGCGTTTCGCCGGCCGGACCGCGAAGATCGTCATTCCGCAGCGGCAGGACTGGGGCGTACACGGCTTCTCGCATGAATATGTCAACTACATGCTCGGCGGAAAGTTCCGCGGGTCTTATGTGCCTTTGAACGACAACATCATCAACGGCCGGATTCGTGGTGTAGCGGGCGTTGTCGGCTGCACCAACCCGCGCGTCAAGCAGGACTACCTGCATGTGGAACTGGTTAAGGAACTTATCAAGAACAACGTTCTGGTGGTCCAGACCGGATGCTCGCAGATCGCGCTCGCCAAGGCCGGCCTCATGAAACCCGACGCAGCGGTGCTTGCCGGTGAGGGTCTTCAGGAAGTATGCGAAACCGTCGGGATTCCCCCTGTATTGAGCCTGGGGTCCTGCGTCAACAACAGCCGCATACTCATTGCGTGCGCCGAGATGGTCCGGATGGGCGGACTCGGAGACAAGCTGTCCGACCTGCCGGTAGCGGGCGCTGCCCCCGAGTATATGAGCGAAAAAGCCATCTGCATTGGGCAGTACTTTGTGGCTTCGGGCGTCTACACAATTTTCGGGGTAACCTTCCCGACGGTTGAGGGCACAAAGTTCCACGACCTGCTTTTCAACGGCCTCGAGGAACAGGGCTTCGGTAAGTGGGGATTCTCAAACGATCCTTACGAGATGGCCCATATGATGATTGATCATATCGACAAGAAGCGGGCCGCGCTCGGCCTTTCCGAACAACGCGAACGAAAACTCTTCAGCATGGAAGACCGCAGAGCCTCGGAAGGTTAAGCCGGCGCCGGTGCTGTGAAGTCAATCGTATCTTAATTCCGGCTTGAAGCCGGTTGCGTTGCAAGGAAAAACAGAAAAAGGAGTTCAGTTATGTCCAGGTTAGTCGCTTTTGCAGCGATCCAGGGAGCTTACAATATAGTTTCCAAGGCTGAAGGCAAATTCAAACAGGCCATGGATAAGTATGGGCCGAACCAGCCGATCGGATTTCCGAATACGGCATACTATCTTCCCATCATTTACTCGATCCTCGGCATCAAAATCGAAAAACTGGCCGACGCCGAGCCGGTAATCAAAATGTGCCGTGAGCTTCTGCCCGCGCACATCAAAGGCCAGCACAACATTAACCTTCCTTACCTGGGAGGAACGCTCGATTCGGGCATGGCCGCCATTCTGGCTGAAGAAGTGGTCGAGGCGATCCGGTATGTGGACGATCCCGATTTTTATCATCAGAGCGAAGAATGCGATCTGGAAGGTGGAAAGATCTGGCTTGGCGCCGCCGACGATACCGTCATGAGAAAAAGGGGTATCGAATTCGTTGACGGCAGCGCCCCGGGTTTTGCCGCAATCGTCGGCGCGGCCCCCAATCCGGAAATAGCCAAAATGATTGCGGAAGACTATCAGAAGAAAAACCTCTATGTCTTCATGTGCGCCAATCAGACGGGCACCACTTTTTCCGAGCAGCTCGTCGAGGCAGGCGTTGAAATCGGGTGGAATACGCGGCTCGTGCCGTTCGGTCCCGATATCTCGGCAGCAGTCTTCGCGCTCGGTTTCGCAAACCGTGCCGCCATGGCCTTTGGCGGGGTCAAGCCCGGAGATTTCAAGACCGTTTTGAAATACAACAAAGACCGTATTTTCGCGTTTGTGAACGCTTTTGGCGAAGTAAACGCCGAGTGGGCCGCCAACGCAGCCGGGGCGATCAACTGGGGCTTCCCGACAATCGCAGACACCGACATTCCAGAGATACTGCCCACCGGTGTGTGCACCTACGAACATGTTGTCTCCAGCATCCCCTACGAACAGATGACGGCAAAATCGATCGAAGTCCGCGGACTCAAGGTGACCATCGCAGAAGTACCGGTCCCTGTTTCATACGGTCCGGCTTTCGAGGGCGAGCGCGTGCGCAAGGACGACGTCTACCTCGAATGCGGCGGCGGAAAAACAGCCTGCTGTGAACTGGTCCGGATTGCCGCCATGGAGTCGGTTGAGGACGGCAGGGTGGAAGTTATCGGCCCGGATATCAAGGACGTGCCCGCAGGTTCGCGTTTGCCCATGGCCGTAATGGCCGAAGTTGCCGGCCGCAAAATGCAGGAAGACTATGAGCCGATCCTCGAGCGCCAGATTCACCACCTGGTAAACTACGCCCAGGGCGTTATGCATATCGGCCAGCGTGATATAGCCTGGTACAGAATTTCAAAACAGGCGGTCGAAAAAGGATTTACCTTCGAACACATAGGAAAAATCCTGCACGCTAAATTCCACCAGGATTTCGGCGCTATTTTTGACAAATGCCAGGTCAAGATCTATACAGACGAGGCCAAGGTCAAAGAACTCCTGCCTGTCGCGCTGGCTGCATACAGAACACGCGACGAGCGCATCGAGGGCATGACGGACGAAGGTACTGAAACATACTACTCCTGCACGCTCTGCCAGTCTTTCGCCCCGACACATGTCTGTGTGATCAGCCCCGAGCGCACGGGCCTTTGCGGCGCCTACAACTGGCTCGACTGCAAGGCGTCTTTTGAAATCAATCCGACGGGGCCCAACCAGCCCATTCAGAAGGGTGACACTCTGGATCCAAAGCTGGGCAACTGGAAGGGCGTAAACGACTTCGTCTATAAGGCATCCAGGCAGTCGATTTCCAGCTACAATTTCTACAGCCTGGTCTACGACCCGATGACAACCTGCGGGTGTTGCGAGTGCATCGCGGCGATCCTGCCGATGTGCAACGGAATCATGACCGTAAACCGCGACTATGCGGGCATGACCCCCAGCGGCATGAAATTCACCACACTTGCCGGTACGATCGGCGGCGGAAACGTTACGCCGGGGTTTGTGGGTCACAGCAAGTATAATGTGACTCAGCGCAAGTTCATTTTGGGTGACGGTGGCCTCGCGCGGGTTGTGTGGCTGCCAAAGATGTTCAAGGAGGAAATCCGGGGTAGGCTTGTCAAGCGCGGCGAGGAAATGGGTATTCCGAATTTCATCGATATGATCGCAACCGAAGAAAACGGCACTACCGAAGACGAGATTTATGCCTTCCTTGAAAAGGTGGGACATCCCGCTTTGACAATGGAAAGCATCCTTGGCTGATAGAGGACCCGGGCGCAGATATTACGGGTCTGCGCCCGGTTTCATATGAGCAATTAGATTCTTACCAGGAGAGAAAACGACATGGGCCTTACCGGGATTCAAATCTTTAAGTTGCTGCCCAAGACCAATTGTGGAGAGTGTGGGGTTCCAACCTGCTTGGCTTTTGCGATGAACCTTGCCTCTGGCAAGGCCGAGCTGGAAAAGTGTCCCTACGTGTCGGAAGAGGCCAAGGAAAAACTTGCTTCCGAATCGGCGCCTCCCATTCGGCCTCTTACAATCGGGTCGGGCGAATACGCTGTAAAAGTTGGCGGCGAAACAGTGCTTTTTAGACATGAGAAAACCTTTGTCAATCCGCCGGGCTTTGCCGTTCTGGTTTCAACTGATGAAGATGCGGCTTCGGTTGCCGGAAAGATCGACCGGTTCAAAAAATCGCAGTATGACCGGGTCGGACTTAAACTTCGGGCCGAGATATTTGCGATAAAGGACACCAGCGGTGACGCAGCAAAGTTTTGCGCCTTGGCCAAGAAGATTTCTGATGAAGTCGGGGCGACAATGATTTTCATGTCCGATTCTGTTGATGTCCTTACTGCGGCCGCTGATTCATTCAAAGAAAAGAAGCCGCTGCTTTATGCGGCAACGCCGGACAACGCCGAAGCGCTTGGAAATCTCGCCAAGGCTGCCGGGTGCCCGCTGGCGGTTAAGGGAGACGGCACGTTGGAGAGCGTTATCGCACTTAGCGAAAAGCTGTCCGGTATGGGGCTTAAGGACATCGTGATCGACACCGGGACGCGGGACCTCAAGAAAGCTTTCGAAGAACAGATCCTGATTCGCCGCGCAGCTCTCAAGGACAGGTTCCGGCCGCTCGGGTTCCCAACGATCATCATGGCCAATGAAATAGGTGACGGGATAATGGACGAAGCCCTCGTGGCAGCCACTTTCGTGGCCAAATACGGGGCGATAATAGTTATGAGCGACCTCCAGCCGCACGTGATTTTCCCTCTTCTTCTGGGGCGGCTTAATATCTACACCGACCCGCAACGGCCGATGACAGCCGAGCAGGGAATCTATCCGATTAACAATCCCGATGAGAACTCGCCGGTTCTGGTGACGTGCAACTTCTCGCTGACCTACTTTATCGTATCCGGTGAAATCGAGTCCAGCAGGGTGCCTGCGTGGCTCTGCGTTCAGGACACCGAGGGACTTTCCGTCATGACCGCGTGGGCCGCCGGGAAGTTTTCTGGTGAAAGCGTCGGGACCTTCATCAACAAGTGTGGAATCAAGGATAAGGTTAAACACAAAAACCTGATCATCCCAGGGTATGCGGCCGGTATAAGCGGTGAGCTGGAGGAAGAACTCGGCGCGGGCTGGACCATCGCGGTCGGTCCACGGGAAGCCAGCCAGATCCCAAAATACCTCAAGAGCCTGAAGGCATAGACGGGAGATGAAGGAATGAAGCTGATAGGTGAAAACCTCAACATAATGAGCATTAAGTATGGGGCCGCTCTGAAGGCGAAAGAGGCCAAACCGCTTCAGGAGCTTGCAATCGAGCAAGCCAAAGCTGGAATGGACTATGTAGACCTGAATATCGGCCCGGCGGGGAAAACGGGCGTGGAGCTAATGACATGGCTCATCCCGGTTATCGAAGAAGTCGTGGATATTCCACTTGCATTGGATACCTCAAACGTCAAGGCGATAGAAGCCGGCCTCAAAGCATGCAAGAAGAACCGGCCGCTTATCAATTCTATTATGGTCCGCCCCGAGAGAATGGAAGCACTCCTTCCGCTTGCCGCCCAGTATGACGCCGAATTTGTCGGTCTGCTCTGGGGACCCGAAGGAATGCCCAGGGACGAAAACGAACGCGGAGCGCTTTGCGCAGAACTGGTGTTCAAGGCCACGGGCGAATACGGTATAAATCCGGAACGTATCTATGTCGATCCTATCCAGACGCCGGTCAACGTGCAGCAGATTCAGATCATGAGCGTTCTGGAGTTCATGAAAATGTTCGAGGATATCGCGCCCGGGTGCAGAAGCACCATCGGCCTTTCAAACGTATCCAACGGGCCGCCCGATCACCTGCGCCCGATACTCAACCAGGTAATGCTGATGATTTATAAGCGGCATGGACTGTATTCGGCGATTGTGGACTGTTTCGACACCAAGCTCCACGAAATTGCCCGAGGTAAACGTCCGGAGCTCGAGGCTCTCGTACAAAAGGTCGAGGATGGACAACCCATCGACCTGAACGCCATTTCAGCCGAGGAACGCAAATACGTAAAGACGGCCAAAGTAATCCTGGGCCAAACACTCTATTCGGATTCATGGCTTGAAATCTGAAATCTGCTGCTACTACAAAAGGCCCGCCCTGACTGCGCAGAGCGGTAAGGGCGGGCTTTATTCGTTCTCACGATGTCCATCCTACCGAAGTGCTGCTGCCATTTCACCTTTCCAGCGGAAAGTTTAAATCAGGGGTACGCATATGCCAAAGTATGTCTATTTTTTTGAAAACGGAAAAGCCGATGGCGACGCCTCAATGACGGCCCTGCTGGGCGGAAAGGGCGCCAACATTGCCGAGATGGCCCAAATGGGCATCCCTGTGCCTCCCGGTTTTACAATCACTACCGAGGTTTGCACATATTATTATGAAAATGGCTTTGAGTATCCGGCCGAATTAAAAGACCAGGTCGAAGAGGCCCTGCACAGGCTCGAGGAGCTTATGGGGCGCAAATTCGGCGACCCGGAGAATCCCCTGCTCGTTTCGGTGCGTTCCGGCGCAGCCCTTAGCATGCCTGGAATGATGGACACGATCCTCAACCTCGGTCTCAATGATCATACAGTGGCGGGTCTGATCAAGCAGGCGGGGGACGAACGGTTCGCATATGACTGCTATCGGCGCCTAGTAGAGATGTATGGGGACGTGGTGCTCGGTTTGAAGCCCCAAGCAAAAGATGAGCGAGATCCCTTTGATATGTTGATCGAGGAAATGAGAAAGAAGCGCGGCGTTGAGTTCGACAATCAGCTTGCCGCCTCGGACCTCAAGGAATTGATCCAACGCTACAAAGGGTTGATTCGCGATCGAAAAAAGGTGGAATTTCGCCTTGATCCCTGGGATCAGCTTTGGGGGGCCATCACGGCGGTATTCGGATCATGGCATAATCCCCGGGCGATTGCCTATCGCGAACTCAACAACATTTCGGATTCCATGGGCACGGCCGTAAACGTGCAATCCATGGTATTCGGGAACCTGGGTGAGGATTGCGGCACGGGCGTGGCCTTCACGCGCAATCCGGCCACAGGGGAGAATGTGCTTTATGGCGAGTATTTGATCAATGCCCAGGGCGAGGATGTCGTTGCCGGCACAAGGACCCCGCTGCCAATTAACAAGCGCCAGAAAGGCGATAGCTCTGATCTGTCTTTGGAAGAAACTATGCCCGAGATATATGCCGAACTCGAGGGCATCCGCACCAAGCTGGATCGCCATTACCGGGATATGCAGGACATCGAGTTCACTATCGAAAGCAGCAAGCTCTGGATGTTGCAGACCCGCAGCGCCAAGCGGACTGGTTTCGCCTCTTTTAAGGTTGCCGTGGATATGGCGCGGCAAGGCATTATAAGTAAGCAGGAAGCACTGATGCGCATAGAACCCGATCAATTGGACCAGCTTTTGCGGCCCACATTTGACCCCAAGGCTAAAAACGATGCCATCAAAGATGGCAATTTGTTGACCAGGGGTCTCAATGCGGGTCCGGGAGCGGCAACAGGCCGGGTGGTGTTTAATGCTCACGATGCCGAGGAATGGGCGATGAGGGGCGAGATAGTTATACTCGTGCGCCTGGAGACCTCCCCTGATGATATTCGCGGTATGCACGCCTCCCGCGGAATTTTGACTGTGCGTGGCGGAATGACCTCACATGCGGCCCTTGTCGCCCGCCAGATGGGAAAAGTCTGTGTGGTCGGCTGCTCGGAGCTCGAAATCGATTACCGTAACCGCAGGATGACTATTGGTGACCGTGTAATCAGGGAGGGCCAGTACCTGTCGCTCGACGGTTCAGTGGGAGAAGTTTTTGCCGGCCAGATTCCCACACGGCCGTCCGAAGTGCTCCGGGTTATCATAGACAAGAGTCTCGCGCCGCAAAGGTCTCAGATATACCAGGATTACGTGGCCATGCTGGGATGGGCGGACGAGTTCCGCCGCCTTGAGATCTGGACCAATGCCGATCAACCTAACCAGGCCGAGGAAGCCATAGCTTTCGGGGCTGAGGGAATAGGGCTCACCCGCACAGAGCACATGTTCTTTGAAGGTAACCGGATAGATGCGGTTCGCGAAATGATTCTTGCCGAAGACGCCCAGGGACGCGAACGGGCTTTGGCCAAGCTGCTGCCGATGCAAAAAGAGGATTTCAAGGGCCTGTTCAAGGTCATGAGAGAAAAACCCGTAACTATTCGAACACTTGACCCTCCCCTTCACGAATTTCTGCCCACCGATGAAAAGGACATACAAAAGCTTGCAACCAAGATGGGTATCCCTTTTGAGCAGCTTTACGCCAAGGTGGTCAGCCTGCATGAGGCTAACCCGATGCTTGGCCACCGAGGATGCCGCCTTGGAATTACCTGGCCGGAAATAACCCGGATGCAGGCCAGGGCGATTATGGAAGCCGCCTGTGAGGTTGCCAGGGAAGGAATGGACGTGCGTCCTGATATAATGATTCCTCTGGTCGGCGACGTTGGTGAGTTCAAGAATCAGAGGGACGCGGTGGAAGCCGTTGTCCGCGAGGTTATTGAAGAGTATGGGGTCAACATCGAATACCACATCGGGACGATGATCGAAGTGCCGCGCGGGGCCCTTACCGCCGACGAAATCGCCGAGTACGCGGAATTTTTCTCTTTCGGGACCAACGATCTGACCCAGACTGTGTTCGGTATCAGCCGTGATGATGCCGGCAAGTTTCTTCCGGCCTATGTGGCAAAAAAAATATGGGAGCACGATCCTTTTGCCCGGCTCGATCGGAAGGGGGTGGGCGCGCTCATGGAGATCGCGGTTAGAAAAGGACGTGCCGTCCGGCCTGATATCAAGATCGGTATTTGCGGCGAGCACGGAGGCGATCCCAGTTCCGTCGAGTTCTGCCACAGAATAGGGCTCAATTATGTTAGCTGCTCACCATACAGAATCCCGATTGCTACTCTTGCAGCCGCCCAGGCTGCCATAAAGGAGAAAAGCGAAAAGGCGGACCCCCGATCCGCTGAGGTTTCAACGGCTGTGGTCAAAGTATGAGGCTGATAGGCTCCCCTGCTCTGCTCTGATGGAGATCGCATGAAAAACACAACTTGGCTTCGCCGCTCCATAATCTCTGTTCCTGCAAACCGCGAAAAGATGCTCGCCAAAGCCTTCAAACTCGATGCCGACGTTATCATGCTGGACCTTGAAGATTCTGTTCCGGTAAACGAAAAGGAGGAGGCCCGCAAGCGGGCTATCTCCACATTGCGGGAACAGGATTGGGGAGGAAGGCTCAGGTCGCTTCGCATCAATGCGATGGATACGCCCTTTGCCTACCGTGATATAATTGACATAGTTGAGCAAGCAGGCGAATATGTCGATACGATCGTTGTCCCAAAGGTCGATGACCCGGCGGAAATAAAAGCGATCGACTATCTTCTGACCCAGATAGAGCTTCGGATGGGGTTTAAAAGAAGGCCCATTGGGCTTGAGCCTTCAATAGAAACGGCATCAGGAATGCTCAGGGCCGGGGAAATCGCGTTGAGCTCGCCGCGGATTGAGACGCTCGTGTTTGGGGTTGCTGATTACAGCGCCTCCCTGACCATGCTGAGTAAGGGTGTCAGCGGTCACGGTGAGCAGGAAGATTTCTACCCTGGTCACAGGTTCCATTTTCCATTGAGCCATATGGCAATGGCGGCGAAGGCGGCGGGTCTTGCAGCTATCGACGCCCCCTATGGGAACTACAAAGACCCCGAAGGCCTGAGGCGTTCATGCCTAATGAGCGCAGCCCTGGGGTACGACGGCAAATGGGTGATTCACCCGGATCAGGTTGCAATTGTAAATGAAGTCTATTCTCCTTCTGAGGAAGACTTCCAACGTTCCGCAAGGATCCTTGAAGCTTATGAACAGGCTCGGGCGGCTGGGATGGGATCGCTCGCCCTGGATGGGAAAATGGTCGATGCCGCGTCCATACGAGTCGCTCGGGTGATTCATGCTCAATGGGAAGCAATGAACAGGCGTTCGACCATGCCATGATCCCGCATTGTCACAAATCATAGGGCAGAACCGATATTGAAAATGAAGCCAAATAAGTCAAAGACGATTGGCGCTAAGTCCGTAAAGCGCGGCCATGAAAATTTGACTAGGCATTTGGAGCTTCAGATACTCTACGATATCTTTTCTGCTCTCTACAGCTCACCGCATCTTCAGGATGTTCTAAAGCTCGCGCTTTCCAATATTCTCGGGACCCTTAAGTTCAAGATGGGTGCCCTGTACCTCGTCAGAGAATCATCGGGTGATAAGTGGCTGCTCGAGCTTGCGGCCCATCATGGATTCTCGCCTACCTTGATCAACTCTATTCAGTACCTGACCATGCCCTCAGCAATGATGGCCAGATACAAAGATAAAGACCCGATCAGGTGGTTTCCAATCTCAAAGCTTACTTTCGCCAACCTGCGCGCACGCATTAAAGAAGAGGGAGCCGATGAAATCATCAGTATCGCTCTTATGTCACAAAAAGATGTCGTAGGGCTGCTTTACGTCACCAATGACGGAATATATAAGGTAGGGGCAGGGCAAAGCGAACTTCTAAGGGCCATCGGAAATCAGCTGGGCGTTTCGATACAGAATGCGATGCTGTTCGACTCGGTAGAACGTGCTAAGTGCGAACTGGAGATCAGCTTCGACGCCATTCAGGACGCCATTTTCCTGATTGATAACAGGATGCGGATTGATCGAGTGAATCGCACCAGCGAGATGGTTTACGGGCCGAAGCTGGTCGGGCAAAAATACCCTCTGGTAATCTACGGGACCGAGCAGCCCCCTATCGAGTGTCCCATTTGGGCATGCCTGTGGGGTGCTCAGCCCGTTCGCGGGGAGGGCCCCCACCCGCGCTGGGGAGGCCACTACCACTTTCACGCATTTCCTGTGTTCAACATAGCCGGAGACCTTGAGCGGGTGGTCTATTATGAGAAGGACGCCACTGAAGCCAGGAAACTCGAACAACGCCTTCAGCAGTCGGCGCGGCTCAAGGCGCTGGGGACGCTGGCCGCTGGAATCGCTCACGAAATTCGAAACCCGCTGGCTACCGTAAACTTCAATACCCAGCTGCTTCGGCGCGAACTGGAATTACTACCCGCCCAACAGGAGATGTTAGAAGACGTATTCGAGCAGATACGCAAGATGGACCGTATCATTCAGCAGGTGCTCCATTTCGCGCGGCCTCGCGATCCTCAGTTCGTGCCCGGCAGCCTCAATGAAGTCGTGCGCCACTGCCTGGACATGTCGAAGATGTACCTCATAAAGGCCCATGCTGAAGTTTCAGTCGATCTGCAGCCGGACCTGCCCCCCACCGTCATGGATTTCAATCAGATCTGCCAGGTATTGATGAACCTGATAATCAATTCCGTCGAGGCGATGCCGGGGGGCGGAAAATTGAGGATAAGCACTTCTTTGGACAAGGAGCAGGGGCAAATCTTTGAGATTCAGGATTCGGGGATCGGTATCCTGGATGAAGACAAAGGCCGCATCTTCGACCCTTTCTTTACGCGAAAACCTGAAGGAACAGGAATGGGTCTCAGTATATCAAGGCAGATAATCGAAAAACATGGTGCTCATATGGAACTTGATTCCATTCCGGGAGAAGGGACCACTTTCCGGTTGACCTTCCCCGCTGGGACCAGTCCTATACCAGCGGTTCCGGACCCTTCAGCCAAGACGGTTCAGGGTGTGAAGACGAAAAAGAAAAAACAGATTCGGTTCCGGGCTGGTCAACAGAAGTTTTAATAAATATCAGCTTAAACTGATAAATTATCTTTACTATGTCTTAAAAGGGAATGCCCTTTTGTTTCAAAAGTCTCTTCGTGAATGTCTCGATCATAAAACAGGCCACTGTCACCTCTATCCAATCCCGGAATATCTCCCGAGAGTCCATCGGGCTCAATACCCAGCTCATTGATCTCGATTTGATCTACAATAGATGAAAATCCCATCGAATCGGCAAGTGTCTGGACGATTAGATCGTGTTCGGCCTCACTTTCAATCGTGCCTTCCAGAAAAACAACTCCCTTCCTAAAGAAAATTCTGAGTTCTTCGGTGTCGATTCTCTCATCGGTTTGCAGGCGCTCATAGATAAGATGGACTACCTGTTCATTGGCCAAACCCTGGTATTCATCGGGGACCCTTCCGGAAGCGGCCCCTTCATACATCTGCGGCAGGCTCCTATGCTGCTTTTCATAGTCGCGGGCGCACTCCACGCAAAGTCGCGCCCAAGGTATCGCCTGCAACCTTCTCGGCGCTATATCGTCCCCACATGACTCACAAACCCCATAATCGCCAAGCGACATCTTGATCAGCGCCAGGTCGATCTGCTCGATTTCGATTTTCCCATTCTCATCGAGTTTGTCGTAAGGCTTGGTAATGCTGGCCTTCTGAGCCTCTTCTTCCAACTCTATGGCCGGCTCTTCCATTTCCTGCCATGCTGCCGCAAGCCTGCGAACTCTTTCCAGTATGCTGCTGCGACTTTCAAGAAGCATATTTCTAAGGAAAAGTATTTCTTGCTTGCTCATTTTTGAATCCTCCTGCGCACGACAACCAGAAATAATCACGTGCGTTTAAAAATAAGAAGCCCATAAGAACAATTCAAGTATTTTCAGCAACAGATTGAAATCGCAGCGACATCAGGTGCAAACCAGTTTCACTTATGTGACATCGGCACGGTCGCGAATGACTGCAATTTTCTCTTGAATTATTGCGCCACCGCTGATTACACGAGGAGCGCCTCCAAGTCCCTGAATTTTCTTGATCATTCCACATGGCTCTTGCAAATCGGCCTTGGATAACGTACTTATCTCACCCTGAGGGATGGGACCGGCCCAACCGAACCAATTGATTTCCTCGTAACGAATCTGTTAACATTTAATTCGACACCGGTTAGGTCTGAGTTCCAGGGGGGGATATGCTCAGAAGATTGAATCCGGGCTCGTGGGTTAGTCTGGTTGCACTCCTGTTGATCTTCGGATGCGCTAAAGAGACTGTTAACACTGAGCAGCTCGCGCCCATAAGTGATGAGGCAAAGGCCGCGCCTGTCGCCGAACCGACTCCGGAGGCGCATTTTTCCCAGAACGCGCCCGTGAAGCCGGCTGGTAAGGACTTGTCCACCGTACGCCGCGCTATAACCGATAAGGAAGTGCGAAAGCTGCAGCAGAAGGACCCTGACCTGGAATTTTACCGCTGCATCGAAATTCTTTGCCGGCTCAACAACAAGGATAAGGAATATATACGCGAGGATATGAAGCGAAAGCGTCGCCTGACTGTGCCGAAGAATTTCTCTTCCTACAAGGACTGGTCGCCTCTTCCCGCAAACATTCCAAGCGCGGGCAAGTTGCCCAAGTTGATCCTGCTGGTAAAAAATATCCACTTTCTTGGATGGTATCAGAACGGCAAACTGGTTGAGGATACTTATGTGTGCATAGGAAAGATGAATACCTGGACGAAAAAGGGACTATACAGTGTACAGGTAAAAGATCCCACTCACATGTCCACCTACCCCAACGCTTACGGCTATCCCGCTTTCATGCCTAACGCCCTGCATATCTACGACCGTGTTTGGATTCACACCGGGGACGTGATCGGCCCAAATTGCTCGCACGGCTGCATAAACGTTCCGATATTCCCCGCCGAAAAGCTATACAACTGGACCAACGTAGGGACTGCGGTCCTGATTACGGAATCTTTGAAGGATTTGGGCCGCGACATCAAGACCGCTCGTTTGGACAAACTCAATCCGCAAAAGGCCTCGCCGGTAAAAGAAAAGGGCAAACAGGATAATCGGCAGAAATCCGCGAATGAAACGCCGAAACAGTTTCCTGGAAACAGCAACAAAGCCACAATGGGAGGGAGTTAGAAAATGGAAGTCAGCAGGCGAATTCCTTGGCGTATCGGGCTTTATTTGTTTTGCGGAACACTTGTTGGCGCAGCCCTATGCTCATGTTCGCTTTTCCAATCACACATAACTCCACGGCCCCTGACAGAGACCAAGGCGCCGCCGACACAAGCCCCTCCGGAGTGCGAGCTTCCCTACTGCACGGTAGACCTTGATTTTCCCTTATCCCTTATCACCAAACCAAAGATCTACGTATTAAAACAGGACCGCCGGCTCTTGCTGATCCAGGATACAACGCTCGTTCGTGAATTTCACATCGCACTTGGATTCAATCCGAAAGGGGACAAATACTTTAGAGGCGACGGCAGAACCCCCGAGGGAGAATACTTCGTGTGCAGCAAGAACTCTTCAAGCCAGTTTTACAAGTCCCTTGGAATAAACTACCCCAATCCGCGCAATGCGCAAAATGCCCTGTCGTGCGGCATGATAACCGATAATGACTACTGCTTGATCAAACAGGCAAATGACGCAATGAGGTTGCCGCCCTCCAATACGGCCCTGGGCGGACAGATATTCATCCATGGCGGCGGCTGCCAAAAGGACTGGACCCTGGGCTGCATAGCAGTGCAGAACGGCGCCATAGACGAATTGTTTAGCGTGGTCCAGATCGGCACACCCGTTTTTATAATGCCCTGAGCAACCCAAACCTGCGGCCACACGCACACTATAAGGGCTTGCGAGAAGGCCCTTAAGTGCGAAGGCTGAAGTTAGAAGGGTATATCGTCATCCGGAGGCCCAGTATTGGCAGGCAGCTCTTCTATTGCGGAGCGCCCGGCGGGACCGGGGTTTCTCATATGGTTCTGGCCGCTGGCAGTCCCCTGGGTTTGCCCTTGTGCCTGCCCCTGTCCCTGACCCTGCCCTTGGCCCTGCCCTTCCGAGCTCCCAAGCAACTGGATTTCCCTGGCTATAATATCGGTAAAATAGCGTTTCTGGCCTTGAGGGTCGTCCCACTGGTTGGTTCGAATACTGCCTTCAACGTAGACCTGCCGGCCTTTGGCCAGATAATTTCCACAGAACTCAGCCGTTTTGCCGAAGGTAACGATACGGTGCCATTCCGTTCGCTCCTCCCGGTTGCCTTCTGTTCCGGCAGAGACATAGTCATTTGTTGCGAGGTTGAATTTTGCAACTGCCACCCCATTGGGACTGTATCGGATATCCGGGTCAGCCCCCAATCTGCCGACTAATATTACCTTATTGACCGTCCCTTTAGCCATTTTTTACCTTCCCCTTCTAGCAAAATATGGAGTCGAAAATACCAGGATTTCAGACACAATATATCATGAATCAAAAAGGAGGAAAATCATACGGGATTTTTTCTGGCCTCGGCTCGCTTTGGCCTTGATCGCCTAACATCGAGTATCTGATTTGCGCCCTCCGGCTTCCGATTGACTACCGTGTGGAAACAGTTTAGAGTAAAAGTTTGAAAACAACCCGGAAATTTGTTCCCAATTCTTTGATGTGCCTCGCCCCAAGTTGGTGAGAAATGAGATTATTGCGATCGGTTTTATTTTTCATCACTTTATTTTTTTCTACCATAATTCTGGGGATTTCACTTGTAATAATCTCTTTTGTAAATAAGGCATGGATGCGTTTTCCGGAAAAGCTATGGGGCAACGTGAACCTTTGGACCGCCGGGGTAAAGGTTAAAGTCACGGGTCTTGAAAATATAAATAACCGGGGCACTTACATATTCGTCAGCAATCATCAGGGTTGGTTCGATATTTTTACCGCGATTGCGAAGTTGCCATTCCATTTTAGCTGGCTCGCAAAAGTGGAGCTTTTCAAGATCCCGGTCCTTGGTGCCGCGATGTACAGGGCAGGCTATATCTCAATCGACCGCAGTGACCGCAGGAAGGCGATGAACAGCCTCAACAGGGCCGCCGAACAGATTCGGCAGGGGACCTCAGTATTCATCTTCCCCGAAGGCACCAGAAGCGCTGACGGGGTACTCAGAGATTTCAAGAAAGGCTGGCTCGTCCTGGCCGCCAAATCGCGGCAGCCCGTCGTCCCCATCAGCATAAGCGGATCTTATCGCATTTTTCCCCCGAAGAGCCGGACGATCTATCCGGGGGAAATCAGGTTTTCAATAGGCAAGCCGATTCACGCCACAGGCGACGACACCGTAGACCGAGAACTACTGCTGGAACAAATCCGGGAGGCGATCCGCGCCAATTTGACTTTTGAAGAGGCCGGGGGCTCCTCCGAAGTTGAGCCCGAAATCAAGAGGGCCGATTAGCATGACGGGGGTAACATCTGCAGCGATGCCTGAAAAATCGACTGGTCCCGCTTTAAAGGTCATCCCCATGGGTGGTCTGGGCGAAATAGGCCTCAACATGATGGTGCTCGAGTATGAGGATACCATCGTGATTGTCAACGCCGGCTTGATGTTTCCAGAAGAAGAGATGCTGGGTATCGATATAGTGATTCCCGATTTTAGCTATCTTCTCAAAAATAGAGACAAGGTGGCCGGCCTTGTCGTAACGCACGGCCATGAAGACCACATAGGAGCGGTTCCCTTCCTTGTCCGCGAACTGCCCATCCCTATATACGGAACAGCCCTCACCCTTGCCCTGATCAAGGAAAAACTCCGTGAGCACAACTTGCTCGACAGAGCGGACCTTATTCAGATCGCCCCCCGCCAGGTCATTGAGATAGGGCCGTTCGGTTTCGAATTCATCCGGGTCTGCCACAGCATCCCCGACGGCGTTGGGCTTGCCATCCGCACCCCGGTCGGGGTCCTCATCCACTCTGGCGACTTCAAGATCGACAACACGCCCGTAGACGGCAAAAGGTTTGACATCGCTCGGCTTGGCTCCTATGGCGAAGAGGGCGTTCTGGCCCTTTTTTCCGATTCGACCAACGTGGAGCGCGAGGGTTACACGGTATCCGAAAAGGAAGTGGGCGCCACGCTTCGCGAAGTATTCCAGGAAAAGCAGGGAAGGGTAATAGTCGCCGTATTTGCGAGCAACCTGCACCGGATACAGCAGCTTATCAATATTGCACGCGAGTTCGGGCGCAAGGTCCTGCTCAACGGCAAATCGATGGTTACAAACGTTCGGATCGCGCGCGAATTGGGCTATCTCGATTTTACGAGGGACGATGAGATATCGATTCAGGATCTTCAGTACATGCCCGACTCACAGGTGATGATGCTGACCACCGGCACGCAGGGCGAGCCGATGAGCGCCCTTAGCCGGATGGCTTTCAACGATCACAAGAAACTCAAAGTAAAGGAAGGGGATACGATAATCCTCTCCTCCAAGTTCATTCCCGGAAACGAGCGCACCATTCACAACATTATAAACCACCTGTGCAGGAACGGGGCCGATGTAATACACGAGCAGGTCAAAGACATCCATGTCTCGGGGCACGCGTATCAGGAAGAGCTCAAGATACTTATAAATATGGTCCAGCCCCGCTATTTCATCCCGATTCACGGTGAATACCGCCATCTTATGAAGCACAGGCAACTGGCGATGTCCCTGGGTATGTCCCCCGCCAACTGCCTTTTAATAGAAAACGGCGCCATTATCTGCCTGGGCCGGGACACGGTGTATACAAAAGACAAAATTGAGACCGGCAGGGTTTTTGTCAACGGCAAAGGGGTTGGCGACGTAGGAGGCCTCGTGCTTCGGGACCGCAGGCACCTGTCTGAAGACGGGCTTGTAATAGCATCGTTGGTGGTAAACAAGGAGACTCACGAAATTCTGAGCGGCCCGGACATATTCAGCAGAGGTTTCATTCACGAAGAGACAAAACCGGAAATCCTCTTTGAGGCCAAGTGCGTAATATTCGAAGCCATCGACAGGCAACTGGAGGAGGACCATCAACTGGACTGCGTGCTTCTCCAGGACGAAATACGCCGCGAACTCAAGCGCTTTTTTAACCGAATCCTGGACAGGAGGCCGGTTATTTACCCTATAGTTGTGGAGATTTGAGGAAGTTTCGAGTTTTGAGTTTTGAGTCTCGGGTTCAAGCCGCTGGTCCTGGATTCCAAACTCTTGACTTCCGGCCGGTGATTTAGACCTGAAAACTAAAAACTGAATACTTTCTAGAGGCCCCCAATGGATCGAAAAAAGCACGAAATATGGGCTTTATGCCTTTTGACGATCTCGCTTCTGGTCGTCTTCAGTCTTTTGTCCTACCACGAAAAAGACCCCACTATTCTCTTTTCTTCAACAGATTTTACCCGCAACTGGGTAGGCGCCTTCGGGGCCAACATTGCGTGGCCGCTGATCGCCTTTTTTGGACTGGGCGCCTACGGGCTGGTAATTGCAGGTTTTTGGGCAAGCTGGCGTCTTTTCAGGGAACCAGTAATCGAACGACTGTGGTACCGGCTTTTGGGTATCACTCTTCTCATCTTGACCACGATGACCCTGGGCGCCCTTCATCGCGACTCGGTCGTCTTTTTGGGCCAGGAATTCGAAACCGGCGGAGAAATCGGCAGGGGCCTCGCTGGATTTCTTGACGACCGGCTTTCGGCGCTGGGTTCGCATACGCTACTAATAGGGATGTTTCTCATTGCTCTTCTGCTTTCCACCCCCCTCACGCTAGAAGCCATGATCCAGAGGATTTCGGCATGCTGGGGCAAGACCGCAGGTTGGTTTCGCAAAGACAGGCAAGCAGCACAAGGCGGGCAATTGGCGGCCGAATCGTTCGATGCGCCTCCGAACCGAGTGAAAAACAAGCAAAAACTCCCCTTGCCGACCGTCCAAACGGAGCTGTTCCAAAAAAGGCAGGCCCGCAGCGGGTCCATTTCGCCGGTGTTCCCATCCGTACATCGGGACCAATATGGGCTCCCCGATCTCGCTATGCTGGACACCTATGAAACAGACACCGCCAAACCCGATTGGAAACGGCTCGAACAAAACGGCGCCGTTCTGGAAGAAAAGCTGGCCGACTTCGGCGTCCAGGGAAAAGTGGTGGGTATCAATCCGGGGCCGGTCATTACGATGTACGAATATGCTCCGGCGCCCGGGATCAAGATCAGCCGTATCGCCGGCCTTGCCGATGACCTGTCGATGGCCCTCAAAGCCATCAGCGTGCGCGTGGTCGCCGCCATTCCGGGCAAGGCGGCCGTGGGAATCGAAATACCCAATCTCAAAAGAGAACTGGTGTCTCTTAAGGCCGTACTCGAATCGGAGGTATTCTCTCTGGCCGTCGTCCCGCTCACGATCGCCCTGGGAAAAGACATTACCGGCCAGCCGTTTGTGACCAATCTGGGCAGAATGCCTCACCTTCTCATAGCCGGGGCCACGGGGACCGGTAAAAGCGTCTGCATAAATACGATTTTGCTCAGCCTGCTTTTCAGAAATACACCCGAAGAGCTGCGACTGCTTCTGATCGATCCCAAAAGGATCGAACTCAACAGCTTCGAAGGCATACCCCATTTGATCCACCCCGTGGTAACCGACGCAAAAATGGCCACAAGGGCCCTGCGGTGGGCAGTCGAGGAGATGGAGCTTCGCTACAAGATGCTGGCCGACAAGAATGTTCGCAACATCGAAGCCTATAACCGGAAGCTCGCCGGCGAAAAACCACAAAAGGGAAAAGAGGCGGAAAAGGAATTGGAAACCGGCGAGCTTTCCGATGCAGGTCTTGAGCACTACAGGCTCCCTTACGTGATAATAATAATTGACGAGCTTGCCGACTTGATGATGGTTGCCTCCCGTGAGGTTGAAGAGTCTATCACTCGCCTTGCGCAGATGGCGCGCGCAGCGGGCATCCATCTCATCCTGGCCACCCAGAGGCCCTCGGTGGACGTTCTGACCGGGATAATCAAAGCCAACATCTCCACCCGGATTTCCTTCCAGGTCTCATCGAAAATCGATTCAAGGACCATTCTGGACGGTTCGGGCGCCGAAGCTTTGCTGGGTTCAGGCGATATGCTGTTCCAGCCGCCCGGCACCGCGAAGCTCCAGCGCATACACGGGGCCTTTGTCTCCGATGGTGAGATCGTGAGGCTCACCGAGCACTGGAGGGAGCAGAAGCTGTTCGATGACCCGCTCAAGGGAAGGGTCAACCTGCGTGAGGAAGCGGCGGCTGGGGAGATCGCACAGGAGGAACTGGACGAAAAATACGAGGATGCGGTTCAGCTCGTTCTGGAAACCAGGCAGGCCTCGATATCCATGCTGCAAAGAAGACTGCGGGTGGGTTACAATCGCGCCGCCCGTATGATAGAAGTAATGGAACAACAGGGGATAGTGTCGCCTTCGGACGGAATAAAGCCAAGGGAGGTCCTCGGCAGGCGGCTGTTGTAGTTTCCGAATCGGAAAGGGTCCTTTTCCGCCCTGGGGCGGTGTCAATCTGTGGCCTTGCTTGTGCGGCGTACCAATGTACGCCTCCGCGCAAGTCCTTGATTTCCTTGCCAGGACGAAAAATCCCTCCTTTCCGATTCGGAAACTGCCAGTGTTAATCCGGCGTTTCCGGATATCGAAAGTCTGCGGGCGCCGTGACCCGCGGCCTATAAAACCAAGGAACCCTATGACGAATATTACAAATCGTGCGGCTGTGAAAACAGGCCTTTGCCGGACTGCATTCTCATGCCTTCCCGTCTTGCTTCTCTTTTTGCTCTGCGCCGGTAGTGTGTCAGCCGCCGGTCCCCCCCGGATGCTCGGGGAAATCCTCGCAAAAACGGAAGCTAATTATAAGAACATCCATGCCTTCACGGCAATTTTCCATCAGAAGACCACATCGGCGGCAGCGGGAACCCTGAGCGCTGCCGAGGCCCAGGGCAGGCTCTACTATGCAAAGCCGCGGCAGATGCGCTGGGAATACGACAAGCCCGAGGAACAGGTCTTCGTTGCCAACAACCGGTTCGCCTGGCTTTATGTGCGTGCTGAAAACCAGATCACCATGTTCGACGCGGACAAGCTTTTCGCCTCCCCTCTGGCCCGCACCTTTTTTGAGGGGGCGCTTGGACTTAAGACCTACTTTAACGTGACCCTCGACCCCATCGAGTCAACCCAGAATCTGGCCGTTCTCAAGCTGGTCCCAAGGCAGGAGGACCCGAGCGTCACACTCCTTTATCTGTGGATAGACCTCCTGAGCTACCGGATTTGCCGCATACAAAGCCATGACATTGTGGGAAACTCCAACGAGGTCGCAATCGACTCCTTTGCTTCCCATTCGGACCTTGATCCCGCGCTGTTTCAACTGGATGTCCCGCCTTCTGCAAAGGTCATTGGTGTCGAGGGCCGCGAACTGAGCGGTGCCGAAATCCAAGAGTTGAAGGCCAGGATTTCCTCCGGAAAATAAACGGCTGTGAACCTGTCCCAAGACTTGGCCGGGTAGATTGTTGTATATAGGGTGTATCGCCCCGCAGTGTTTGCTTTTAGGCCGCTTTTACACTATCTTTCCCATATCGGTTAGCACGCAATAAGGGTGAGTATCGGAAATGAAGCCACCAGGTCTCAAAGAAATCGAAGCGATTTTGCGGGAGCGGCGTGATCAACTTGCGTCAGACTACGGCGTCACGGAAATCGGCATCTTCGGCTCATGCGTTCGGGGTGATACAAGCAGCCACAGCGATATCGACATATTGGTCTCATTCAATCGGCCGGTAGGGTTTTTCAAATTCCTGGAGCTTGAAGAACGTTTGAGTGAATGGCTCGGTGCGAAAGTGGACCTGGTTACCAAAGCGGCGCTCAAGCCGCTTATCGGCCGTCGCATTCTGAGCGAGGTGACGATGTTGTGAAGCGTGACTATCGCGATTACCTCTCTTTTAGCCATTCTGGCCGGAGTATGTTTATCATTATTGTTTATATATAGTAAAAATAAATTAATCCTACACTTGATTGGAGCCTTAGCCATTATCATAATCATAACTAGCCTCGCCTTTCAGTTAGTTATGTTTACGCAACACCATTACTTTATGGTCTTCCCATTATTCCAATGGCGCTGACAACGAGCATCGGTTTTATATTTTTTGGTATTGGATTGATAGCACTGACCGGTCCGAGTGGATTACTAAGTTATCTGGCAGGCAGTTCCGTCCGTGCAATGCTTTATTCGGAGCTGTTTGACAAGAATCCGGAGATGTTTGACGAGATATATCCGGAGTCTTCTGACAAATGAGGCTCATCCGATAACAAGTCCCTAACCCTTAGGTACTCATTATCCTGATTAACCATTATTTTTTCAGGGGTATGCATTTGACTCCACCTGCCGCATTTCATCGGCGGCCACTTAAAATCAGGATGGGGATCGTGGATTTCACTGGTCCTACGCTCAGGCTGAAAATTACCCCCGATTATGTCATGGCCAAAAATTGGATCTGTGATTACAGCTTGCTACATCAAACGATAAAACAACTTACCCCCTAAGGTTGAAGTGTGGCCGTTAAAGCGAAACGTATATTCATCCAGATTATAGGTTCTTAGCTAAACTATTTGTGATGGCGATCATCACTTTATTGCGTTCATTTAGATACCCTTCTAAACGTTGGATTTCCTGTATCGGTGGTAGAATTTGGATGGGTCGACTTCAAATTACCTACCATAACATTCCCTTCTAATGTTAAATCGAAGTCATCATTAGACCAAGAACCACCGGTACTGGAAAGTACATTACATCTTATGCTTACATCATTTCCATTAACAGAAATTACAGCATCTTCTTCTGCACTCTTAGGGGTACTATCTCGTTTAATTCGCAATTTACCGGTATAGCTGGATGTATTTTGTTTTTTATCAATAGTTAACGTTCCACTGTAAAACCCTCCATTACTGCAACCAAATGAAAACTCCCAAGTTCCTCGTAAATCATTACCCGAACTGGCCGCATGAGTATGTTCCATCGGAACAAAGATTGCCAAAAATAATGCGAGGAAAACCAAGGTAATCAGTCTTCTTCGACTACACAGAGATCGCCTCGTAGTATTATACGCAGATATTAACATGAGTATTCTAATCTCCTTTCCCTGGTAAGTCACTCTTCACCCTTGCCTCGCATGCTCCTCACGTAGAGCACAATGGCCCAGGTCTCATCCTTTGTAAGGGTGGCATAGAGGGCGGGATGCCTGTTGAAACCGAACCGGATTTCATAAAAGATTTCACCGTCGCTCTTGTCCTGCACAAGAGAACTCTTAAGGTTTGAGGGCAGCGGGGTGAAACTTTGTCCAACCGTGCCGTTGCCGTCCAACATGGGGCCGTGACACTGCACGCAGTAGAAACGATACCTTTCCCACCCCCAGGCAAGGATTTTCGAAGTGCCCTCGAGCGGATTAACAAGCTCCATGGGGTTAGCTTCACGTTCCACCCAGACGCCTCCGTCAACCGGGATGGCCTTTTTGGGCATCTGTGGGAATTCCTCGTTGTAGGCCTGTACTGCCTCGTCGTCCCGCATCTCGGAGTAATTGCAGCCAAACAGGGAGAAGGACGCAAAGCCGAGCAGCGCGATGAACACAGCGTGGCGCATAAACGAGTGAGTGGACGCTCTTGGGGTTGTTTTCATTTCGGCGCCTCCATCCGTTGCATTTCCGATACCGGCCCCATGACGTGTTGAGGCTCAACCGAGGCCGGCTCAGGTCCCGGAGCGAGGCCGTTGGGCCTGGCCGGACTATAGGTGAAATAGGCGGATTGGCCCGGGATGTCGGGGACAACGCTGAAATCCCAGTCCGGGGGCCCTTTGTCCCCGATGACAAAATAGATCAACAAACCCCACGCGAGAAACCCTGCCGCTATTGCGCCAATGATCGACCAGGTCTTGACCCAGCTGGATTCTTCTTCTGAGTGCATCTCAGGATACTCCGGCCTTAAAACCTGCTGCCGTTGGCCCAGACGAAAATCAAATAAGAGAAAGCCCACGCTGCTATCAGCAGGTAAGTGTAGATGAGAAAAGGACCTATAGGGCCCTTATCCGTGTGATGTCCGCTCCCCGGTTCGCCGACCACTGTTTGATCGAGTTCCTGTTCGGAGCCTTCTGTGTGTCTTCTCCGGTAACCCGCCCAGGCTGCATAGACCATAATAAGAGATACCGCGCCCAGAAAGAGGGCGATCATTTCATACTGGAAATCGAGCCAGACAAAGAATCGCATGTTCGTATCCGTTCAACGGTGATATAAACCAAGGGTCAATGCGGCTGCAAAGGCGGTAAAGCCTATCGCTGCTATAAAGAACAGGGCGGCACTGTGCGCTCTGCGTTTTGCGCGGCTTACGGCTGTAATCGGCTGCGATAGAAGGTCTTTTCCAAGCGGCAGATACCTCGCGCGCTCCTGGTCCGAAAACTGCCCCGCCCTGAGCCCCCAGATGAATGCCGCAAGGCTCACGATCAGACTCATTACGACAAGAAAAAGCCATCCCGAGTAATAGATCATTTTTCCTTAACCACCGGTTCGTAGGCTGCGTCGATCCCTCTAGGCTCAGCGTGGGCGTCGGTTTGCCCGATAAATGTCACGGCCACATAATTGCCCACGTCCCAAATCTTCTCGGACTGGAGGTCCTTTTTGAAATAAGGCATAGCTGTGCCCGTGATCCCGTTCATTATCTGGTAATAGAGTATGCCGCCGGAGATCCCCCTGTCCCTGAGTATCGTAAAATTGAGGGGCGGAGGGTAAAGATAAGGCTGGGCAGGGCCCATGCCGTCCCCCACCGGACCATGGCAGCCGATGCAGAAACTCTGGTAAATCCTGTGCCCGCGCGCAAGCCCGGCAGCGGAGGTCAGATAGGGGTTGGGCAGCTTTCTCCAGCCTTCAGGAACATGTGCATGCAGCCATTCGACGTTTTTTTCAGGACCTGACTCGAAGGCTGCTGTCGCTTCGGTTTTCCAGTAATTCTGGCGGGCCATTCTTTCGTCGGCCAGTTTAAACCCGAGGCTTTGCTTGTAGGCGATGAGGGCCTTGATTTTCTCCGGGCCGAGAAACTCCCAGGAAGGCATAAGCGACTCGGGCCGGGTGAACCTGGGGTTGGCGAAATGGGCCAGGTGCCAGTCGTTGGGATGCTCGCCGCCCTCCTCGGAAAGATCCGGCCCGGTTCGCTCGGTCCCTAAAAGGTGGGGCGAGTCTGCAACGTAGTCTCCGGATTGCGCTACCCTTTCGGAGCCTATGTCCCAGTCGAAGTTGCGAATGAACTGCGTATGGCAGTACGTGCAGCCATTGTTTACATAAATCGAACGCCCTTCTTCCTCGAGTGCGGTGCGCGGCCTGAAAATGTCCGACCCCTGCTCGCTTATCGTAAGCCAGGGCAGGACCACGAACATGAAGAGCACCGGGGCGAAAATGAGCAGCCCCCCGATGACTAATACGGCCGGTGTCATCCTCATTGCGGTTCTCCCTGAAACGTTTCTTCCAATATGCGCTCGTCCTGCGCCTGCCCGCCCCGGATTGTCCTGATCACGTTATAGAGGCCGATGAAAGCCGCCCCGACGATGAGCACCCCAATAGAGGCACGCAATATGAAATAGATGTGGATCATGGGCAGGGTGCGGTAGACGGTCGTTCCGTTAAGCCAGGCGTTCCCCTGAACGAGGCCCCCGGCCGTCAGCACCATGAAAAAACCGGCCATGCCGAGAACGAGCAGCCAGTATTGGACGTCCGCAAGACGGCCGCTGTAGAGCGGTTTTCCCGTAATCCTGGGGAGTATGTAATACAGTCCCCCCAGTGCGATCATTCCCGAGAAGCCGAAAACCCCTATGTGAGAATGTGCGATAACCCAATTATTCAAATGAGTTACCTTCTGCACTATCGGCAGCGCCTGAATTGTTCCCTGCGTGCAGGTGAGGATATACCAGACCAGGCCGGCCATGACGAACCTTCCGCCGATATCTGCGTGGAAAAACCCCAGTCTGCCCCGCATAGTGAGCCAGAGGTTCACCAGTACGGTAAAAACGGGGATAATCATCGCGATGCTCCCTGATACGGCCATGGTCTTCAGCCAGACCGGTATGGGCGCCTGGAGAATGTGATGCGCCCCGATATGAGTGTATATGACCAGAATGGTCCAGAAGCCGACAAGCGAGAGAGTGTGGCTGTAGAGCGGACTGCGGGCCACCCTGGGCACGATGTAGTAGGCTATGGCTATAGCGAGAGGGGTTAAGAAAAGCCCCACGATGCCATGCCCGTAAAACCAGGCAAGAATGGCGTCAGGCAACCCGGTTATCGCGCCTTTCATGTTAAAGACGGCGTGTCCGAAAAAGTAAATCAGCCACGTATATACAAGGGCCGCAAATATATACCAGCTCGAGACGTACATTATCTTTTCCCGCCGGTTGGCCGCAGTCTGAAGCAGGTTCATAAACATGAGCGCCATCGCGAGCAAAATCCCTACGTTGGCCGGCCAAATCCATTCGGCGTACTCCCTGCCCTGAGAGTGCCCGAGGTCGAGCGCCACGATACCCGTAAGAATGGACAGGTTCCAGATCCACAGGGAAACCTTGCCGAGCCTCTCGCTCCAAAGCGAGGTCCGCAGCACAGACGGCAGTATGTAGTGGGCGCTGCCTAGAAGGGCTGTGCCTGCGAAACCGAAGATCATGGTTGTGGTGTGCATCGGGCGGACCCTGCTGAAAACCAGCCCGGCAATGCCTCCAAAAAGGTCCGGAATGACCAGACCGGTGGCGGCCGTAAAGCCTTCCAGGGTGCCCAGGGCAAACCAGATGGCCGAACTCAGGAAAAAAAGCTTTGTGGTCCCGTTTTCTTCAACTTTTAGAAACTGCACCTGCTTATACCTCGCTGGTTATAAACTGCTTTAATGATGACAGCCCAGGTAGCAGTCAAGCTGCGCTTTTTTCTCCTGGTGGCATTCGATGCAGAAATTCATCTGGAAATCCACCCTGCGCAAACGGTCCATCGAAGGCACCTCACCGTGACACCTGAGGCAGTCGATTTGCGCAATCATGTGCGGCTGATGCCTGAACTTCACAAAATCGGGAACAAAGTAGATGCGGACCCAGGGGACTGGAACTTTAGCGTCCAGATATTGCTTCTCTTTCACAATCTCCGGGTGCATCGGAATTATATATTTATGGCAATAGAAACATTTTTCGACTTCCGGCAGTCCCGCATGCTCCGAGCGCTCGACATAAGGATGGCAGAAACGGCAGTTGATCTGTTTGACGCCGGCGTGTATCCGGTGGCTGAAATATATAGGCTGGACCGGTCCGATGTCCTGTCGGGGGTAAAGGTAGTACAGATAGAGAAGGGTGAGCACAAGCAGAACGGTTGCAACGAACAATCCCGTCCACCACTTCACTACTTTTCTCGTCGCCTTGGCGTCTTCAGCCATTTTCTCTCGATCGATCACAGCAAAAATTATTCAACCCCTCACCGCGCGTCCAGGGCCTCACGCCAGGTGGGGCACCTTTTGTTCCGGCTCGAGGGCCGCAGCAAGTTTGGGGTCGGAAACCGCCAGCACAGGGTATTTCTGTAAAAAAGTGCACACACAGAAGGTAAAAAGCCCAAGCCATCCTACGGTGATCAGCACTTCAAATATCCCGAGCGGCAGCGACTTGCTTTTCACCAGCGAAGGAGTCACCAGCAGAAATTTTTCCAACCATATTCCGATCAGAATCCAGATCGATATCCCCGTCATAAGGACAGGCTTCATCTTTATTTTTCTCAGGAGCAAAACCACAAATGGGACTATGAAGAGCACAATGAGCACCGTCCACGCCAGCGCTGCCCATGGATCGTAGATAACGCGCCAGATCACGTAACGGGTTTCATCGGGCAGATTGCCGTACCAGATTACCAGGAACTGAACATAGAAAAAATCCAAACCAACCACACAGAAGGCGAAAAGGAGCTTGCCGATGTCGTGAAACTGCTTCTTGTCGATGGCCTTGCCCATACCCATTTTTCTGACGGCAAATGTGGATAGAACGGCCAAAAATGCAAGCCCCGCGTAGAAGGAAATTACGAAGTAATATGCCCCGAAAAGCGTGCTGAACCACTCCGGGTTAAGCGACATCATCATGTCGAACGCCACCAGCGTCATAATGAACGCATAGAGGATGACGTATACGGTGGAAAGAGTGTACTGAGCGCGTTGACGGTCCGGCGCGCTCGAAACCCCCTCCATATATTCCAGGTCGCTCCTGACGGAATGGTGTGCGATAAGAAACGCTGTAACAGTCATGGCAAGCAGCCCGATGGACTCGCGCGCAAAGAAAAAGGGCGTATTCAGCCAGGGAGCTTTTTGTGCTTCCGGGTGGAGCACCCACCAGAAAGTATTCGCCCTTCCGAAGAAAAGAGGCCAAAGCAAAATGAAAGAAAAGGGGAGAAAAAAGGTGACTGATTCTGATAATCTTTTTACCGGCCTTCCCCAGGTCGCGTTTGTCACAACGAGAACCGGAGAGAGCAGAAAAGTCCCGAACGCCAGGCCTGTCCAATAGACATAGTTGGTCATATAAGCTGACCAGGCCCTTTTGGCGTCACCCTCAAAGAGCTGGTAGAAAAAAGCCGCCGCGCCTATAAAAAAAAGGACCAGGCTAAACGCTTTGAGTGTCCCCCAGTTTATAGACTTTTTTGCAAGCTCGATTTCCGGGTAAATCTCATTCTTCAATCTGCCGGACCTCCTCGGCGCCCTGGCTCTTCAAGATGCTCGAAACCGACTCGAGATCGGCATCAGTGCAGTAGACCAAAATCCCGAACCGATCCTGGCTGAAACGCTTGTCGTAATGCGCGGGAAGGCGCATTTTCGGCATCCTGTTCAAAAAAAGCAAACCTCCCACCGTAAAAAAAACAGCAATCAGAATAAGAAATTCGAATGCCGGTATAACCGTTGGTATTATCGGAATCGGGGGCTTGCCGCCCACTATGAACCGCCACTGGGCGGCCGTGTACCAGGCAAGGAAAATCCCGGTCAGGATTCCAAGAATTGCTCCGGTCAGGGTGAAGAAACGACCGAACCCCAGGATCGGTTCGCCAAGCGCTTCCCGGATTTCTTGAACCCGCATCGGGGAATAAACCGCCTCAATAGGGATCTTCTGCTCTCTGAGGCCCTCCACAGCCGAAACAACTTCGTTGAGGTATGCGAAAATCCCGACTACAGCAAGCTTTTTAGCCATCGAGGTTTCCTCTTAACTTTTTCCTGACCGGAACGGGTATCGCCTCCTTTACCTCGGTTATGCCAATCGTGGGAAGAAACTTTGCAAAAAGGAGGAAAAGGAAAAAGAAAAGTGAAAAAGAACCTATAAGGATGCCCCATTCAACTATGGACGGGTACTTATAAACACCCCATGAGTAAGGGTCATATTCATGGGCCTCCGACCCTACAATAATCACCAGCCGCTCGAACCACATTCCTATAAGCACCAAGACGCTTATGGAGAACAGGGCCGGTATGCTGGTCCTGATTTTCTTGAAAAATAGAAATATAGGAACGACCGCATTGCAGATGACCATCAGCCAGAAGCACCAGGAATAGTAACCGGTCATCCGCCACATGTACTGGGCATTCTCGGCCTTGCCGCCCCCGTACCAGGCGATGAAATGTTCGACCATGTAGGAGTAGCCGACGATAAGGCCCGTCAGAATGATCGTCTTGCCGATATTTTCCAGCACATCGATCGTGATCAGGTTTTCGAACCTGAATATCTTGCGCATCGGGATGAGAAGCACAAGGACCATCGCAAGCCCGGAATGAATCGCGCCCGCAACGAAATAGGGGGCGAATATCGTGCTGTGCCATCCCGGAACGACGCCCAGGGCGAAGTCCCAGGAAACTACGCTATGCACGGAGATGACGAGCGGGGTGGCAAGGGCTGCCAGCAGCAGGTAGGCGGTCCCGTAATGCTTCCAGGAAGAACTCGCCCCCCGCCAGCCAAGGGAGAAAAAACCATATATCCTGCTCTTCAAGCCGGTAGTACGGTCCCTTATGGTGGCCAGGTCCGGGACCATTCCGGTGTACCAGAACAGGAAACTGACGGTCAGATATGTCGAGATGGCAACCACGTCGAAAACCAGAGGCGACTGGAAATTGGGCCATAAGTTCCGTTGGTTCGGGTATGGAAGTATCCAGTAAACCAACCAAACGCGCCCCAGGTGAATGAGCGGAAACAGCCCGGCTATCATTACCGCGAAAACGGTCATCGCTTCGGAACTCCTGGAAATGGTAGTCCTCCAGGATGCTCGAAATAGAAACAAAATGGCCGAAATAAGGGTGCCCGAATGGGCGATACCGACCCAGAACACGAAGTTGACCAAGTAGGTGCCCCACATCGCAGGATGGAGGATGTTCGCCGCCCCGAGGCCCGTTGCAATCTGGTACGCCCAGGAAAATGCGCCGATAAGAACGCCCAGCCCGGTAATCGCTACACAAAGCCAGTAAAAGCCGCCGGGATTCCACATGGCCCCCAGTATCTGGTCGTCTACCGCGCCGTAAGTAGTCAGCTCCTGCGGCCCCGCCGCCTCGCTCACTCCATTGTAAACTTTCGCCCCCATCGTGCAGGTTCCTTCAAAACCCAAATCAAACCGTAATCTTCTGAGTCACCCTCTTGAGGTAGATCACGGCAGGCTTGGTATTTAGATGCGCCAGCACCTGGTAAGCCCTGACATCGTTAATCAGCTTGGAGACCCTGCTGTCCGGGTCAAGCAGGCTGCCGAAGATCAGGGCGCCGGTCGGGCAGGTCTGTGCGCAGGCGGTCGTAAAGTCTCCGTCGCGCACTCTTTCGCGGCCTTTTACCTTAGCGTCGAGTTTTGCCTCTATAATTCTATGGACACAGAAGGAGCATTTCTCCATTACGCCTTTCTGCCTCACAGTAACGTCGGGATTTAGCTGCCACTTGAGCGGTCCCGGCCGGGTGAAGGTGAACCAGTTGAAGCGCCGCACTTTGTAGGGATCGTTTTGAGAGCAGAAACGAGTTCCGAAGCAGCGATTGTAAATCTGGTTGTTTAGCCCTTCTATGCTATGCTGAGGAGCGAAAATGGGGCACACATACTCACAGGGCGCGTTGTCACAATGCTGGCAAAGCATTACCAGCCATTTGGCGGCCTTTCCGTCATCGTCGAAATATCGCTGGACCCTTATCCATGACATTTCGCGTCCCTTGAGGACCTGCTCCCGTTTTACGACGGCAACATTATTTTCCGAGTAGCATCCGGCTACGCATGCGCCGCAGCCAATGCAGCGGTCGAGGTCCACGACCATTGCCCAGCGATATTCTTTATACATTTGACGCGGATAGAAATCTTTGGACTTTTCATAGCCGTCGGGCAAGGGGTAATAGATTTGGGGCTTTTGTCCAGACGCCGCCATCGCGTTTCGCTCTTCCAGGCTTATTGTCACCGCCATCTCCCGGCCGTGCTGGAAGAAGCTTCCGTCGGTATTTGCAATATCGAAAGTCTCACCCGTTTTTTCGATCTCCGGATTGAGCCCTTGATGCAGGATAGCCCCGCAAACCGGGTCGATATCCGGGGCCAGAAGCTCGAAAGGATTTGCCGGAAGCCCGTTTGCAAACCTGCCGAAGTTGGAATGCCCCTGGCCGGCAGGTATTGCGAGAACGCCCTCCGGTACGGTGTAAATGGGCAGGGCCGGAATTCTGATGGTCCCGTAATCGGTTTTCACCTGCAGGAGGTCCGCTTTCTTAAGGCCCAGTTTGCCGGCGGTTTCCGGATGAATCTCCAGCCATCCCCCCCAGGTAGTCTGGGTCATCGGGTCGGGGAACTCCTGGACCCACAAGTGGTTGGCCATCCTGCCGTCATAGAACTGTATCGTTGGATAGATAACCAGAGGAAGACCTGGTTGCGGGCTTGGTCCCGGGTCGGGAAAATTGAACGCCGGCACGGGCAGGGAAAGCTTTGAGGATACAGGCTGCTGCTCCGGCCAGTACCCTCCCCGCATGACCATGTCCTGCCAGAAGGCATCGAACGATCCGATCCCGGCCTCGGCCGATATTCGCGTCCAGTAGCCCTGGAGCGCCTCATAGAAATCCTTGAATGGAAAGCTGTCTTCTCCCTTTACCTTTTTGCCCGTGGAGATCAGAATATCCCCCATGTGCTTGGTATCGAAAACCGGTCCCATAACCGGCTGCATGAACCCCGTTACTCCCGTTCTTGGTGAATAATCGCCCCAGGATTCAAAGGAATAATGGGTGGGCAGGACCAGGTGAGCCAGCGCGCCGGTCTCGTCAATCGCCGGAGAAAGCCCCGCCACGAAAGGCACGGCCTTCATCGCTCCGGCAAAGTCCCAGGATTTGGGGAGCGAGAAAGCGGGATTTGCTCCTCGGAAAAGGAAAACGTCCACTTCTCCGGAACGCATCCGCTCGGCAAGGGCTTTGACTTCATCAGCCCGGGCGGCCAGCGTATGGGAGGATTGCCGGTTGAAGTCGATCGCTGAGAGGGCGCCAGATTTTACGGTGCACAGCAGATTTGCGGCAACGGCGGTTTCGGTTGCATTTGGCAAACATTGAGAAAGGCCCTCAGAGATCGCGAGAGGGCGAGCTGCCCCGGCAAACCTTTTGGCGACGGCTTCGATGAGGCCCGGATCGCACCCGGCTACTGCGGCCGACTTGGCGACGGGCCAGTTTCCAACCATCGATGCAAGGGCCGCTCTCTGATTCGCAGGCAGTTCGGGCGCGAGATTCTTGTCAAGGATTGCCCGAATGATTCCCAGCCCCACCGCGTACTCCGTTCCGGGACGCGTTGCAATCCACAGGTCGGCATTGTTTGCCGTCATCGAAAGCCGAGGTCCAACGAAAACGAAGGTATTTTTTCTCTCACCGCTGATTGGGTGAAAGGACCCGTATTGGCGCGCGAATTCGAGATTGGATATCCAGGTTTCGAGAAAGCCCGCGTTAAAAGAGATGAGAAAATCGAGTTCATCTAACCGGTAAGTCGGAATGGCATCGCGGCCAAAAACCGCCTGGTTAGCTTTTTTCAGAGGCTCATAGGACCAGGGTTCATACATTATATGAGTATTTAGCAGGCCCATTTCACTGAGCCAAAACCCTGTCAGATCGCGTAAAGATCCGGTGATCAGGTCGGTCATGACGACAATGCGGCCGCTGTCACCCTTGCGGACCGCCTCAGACAATTTAGCGGCCAGAATCGCCTCGCCCCTCTCCCAGGTGATGGGATCAAAGCCCCCGGCCGCATTTCGCTGCATCGGCCCCGTGAAACGGTCGGGGTTGTACAGACCGTGCAGCGAAGCCTGCCCTCTCATGCAGAGTTTGCCTCCGCTGACAGGGTGTGCCGGATTGCCTTCCACCTTTACGATCCGTCCCTCACGATTCTTGGCGAGCATCCCGCATCCCGCCGGACACTCACGGCAGGTCGTAGCGTAGTAAACTGCCTTTCCAGGCACGACGTCTTCAGGCGGATTAATGTAGGGAATAAGATACCGCGTGGCCGGCTCGCCACAGCCGCTCAATACCGCTCCTGTTCCAGCTATTCCGAATAATTTCAGAAAATCCCGGCGGCGCAGGTCCAGCATTTGCGAAGGCCCCAAAACTCTATAAGAAGAGTAAGTATTTTGATAAACAACGAAAAAACAACCGGATGAGTCCCACAACCTGCTTGCGGTGGAACTCTATGCGAAAAATAATACTACGGGTTTCAATTACAATAGTTTGTGATCTGTTTCCATCCAATTTTTAATCCGACAACGCACTTTTTAAAGGGGTTATACAAATAATTGTTTAACTCGTCTCCAGCAATCCTAACCGGTTACATGCCTTCCCCTTATCGGCCCCACTTTAATCACAGTCACATTTTACCTATGGTGTAAAGGTCTCGCTTCGCGAGAAGGGGCGGAAGCGGAAGGTCTCATTTTACTTGCGCCTTCTTCAGATCGGCCACAATGACAAATACATTGTCGGGTTTGATATATTTCTTCGCCACCCTGAGAATATCGTCCACCCTCACCGCATTTACCAACTTGGGGTACCTTTGGGGATAATCGGACCCGAGTCCGTAGAATTCGATCTGCGCCAGGAATTTCGCAATATCCTGCTGGGCGCTGTATTTTAATGGGAAATTGCCGATCAAAAATTTCTTTGCGCCCTGGAGTTCCGCCTCTGAAACAGGCTTTCGCTGAAGCCGCTCCAGTTCCTTACGGGCAAGCGCTGTAGCTTCTTTGGCAGACTCATCCTTGGTCTGGATGATAACGCGGAAAGAACCCAATTGTTTGCGGGCGGCCACATAGCTATCTACCCCATAGGCAAGTCCCCTTTTGACACGTATTTCAGTCATGAGCCGACTCGACAGATCGCCTGAGCCCAGGATCTGGTTCATCACCAGGAAGGGGTAATAGTCTTCGCTGGCTCTTTCCATGGCCGGGCAGCCGATTATGATGGTGGCCTGCGATATGGGTTTATCGATGTCGACACTCACGGCCCCTTCGGCGAATTCATTTTTGAAAGACGGTTCGGCGACCTCGCCGGCCTGCCACTCACTCAATAAGGGAACTATCAGGGTCTTTACTTCCTGAAGCGTTATGTCTCCTCCGATCACCAGAACCGAGTCGTTCGGCCGGTAAAAAGAGGCGTAAAATTTGGAAATATCTGCCGTACTCATCGCTGCGACCGATTTCTCCGTACCCTCTACCGGGCCTGCGTAAGCGTTGTCCAGGTATAGCGCTTTATCGAAGGCCCTGGCTGCGACCTCCACCGGATCGTCCTCTTTGGCCCGCAGAGACCCGATTATGTCATCTTTTTGTCCGTCCACATCGGCGGCGGGAAAGCTGGGATGGATAATTACCTCCGTAAAGAGGCCAACCCCTGCATCAAGGTCCTTCTTGAGCACCTGCATCCCAATCATGGCGAAGTCTTTGGAACAGTCCCCGTCAAGACCGGCGCCGATAAAATCGAGCCTTTCATTTATCTGATCGAACGATAAAAACCGGGTCCCCATCATAAGAGACTTAGCAGTCAGGTTGGCCAGGCCTCTCATATCCAGCGGATCGCGCACCGAACCGGCAGCGGTTAGCAATTCCAGGGTAACAATCGGAATCGAATGCTCTTCGAACACGAGCACCTTGAGGTGGTTAGGCAATTCGATCCCTTCGGCCTTGGGTATAGCCAGGCAGCAAGCGCCCGTCAGCAACGGCGCGATCAGGACCAGAATAAAAACAATGCAGGTTTTCTTTGGATTCATAGCTAACGCTCGCACCTAGGGGATAACTTCATATAGAACATCGGAAGCCCGGAGCCTTATGCTCCTGTCTTTTATACCGCCGCCCACAGACTGAGGCGCAGCATCGGTAGGCAGCTTAACCGGGGGGCCCGTCGGGATCAGAATCCCGACATTGCGGTTTTGGGCCGTGAAGTACTTCGAGGCAACGCTTTGAATTTCCTGCGCCGTAACGCTCCTGATTGAGGGAACATATGCGCCGATAGACGCCCAGTCGAGGGCTATTTCGTATTCGGCCAGCTTCTGGCCCAGGGAGAAGATGGATTCCTTGTCAAAGACAAAGTCGGCCTCAAGCTGGTTTTTTGCCTTTTGCATTTCCCGAAAACCTACGGGAGTTTTCTTCAGAAGCTCAAGTTCGTCATAGATCGCCTGTTCTATTTGTCCAAAATCCTTGCCTGGAAGAACGGTGACGGAAATATCAAAAAGCCCCGGGTCCCGGGTAGCCAGGTCGTAGTCCACGTCAGCTTCGATCGCGCGGGCTGGTCCGCGCACCAGGTCGGAATAGAACCTCGAAGTCTTCCCCTCGGCAAGAATCGCCTTTATGACCTCCAGTACGTAACTGTCCCGGCTTCGCAGATTGGGAACGTGAAAGGCTACTATGAGCGACCCTACCTGGGCCGGCCGCTCGACAATCACGCGTCTTTCGCCCGGTTGAGGGGGGTCCTCTATGAAATACTGCTGTGCGGGCTTTCCAGCCGGAATTTTCCCGAACGCCTTTTCCATCTCGGGTAAAAGGGCTTGCTTTTTGAAGTCGCCGGTTACGACGACAAAAGTGTTGGCCGGGTTGTAGTAGGTTGAGTAGAAAGCCTTTACGTCTTCGATGGTCAGCCTCTCGATGTCCTGGGGCCATCCAATGACAGGCCAGTGATACGGCTGAGACTGGAACGCGGCGGCCTCCAACTGTTCCTGCAAAAACGACTGCGGATTATCATCAACGCGCATCCGCCGCTCTTCAAGAACGACCATCCTCTCCGTTCGGAAGTCGCTTTCTCTAAGGACCAGATTGCTCATACGGTCCGATTCAAAATCGATTGGCACCTTTATCCGGTCCGAGGCAAGCGTCTCGAAATAACCCGTAGAGTCGTGGGAAGTCGATGCGTTTTGATCGCCTCCCAGCTCATAGATTGTCCTGATAAACTCCTCCCCGCTCACCTTGCTCGTACCCTTGAACATCATGTGCTCGAGCATGTGCGCGAGCCCGGTTTTGCCCGTTTTTTCGTTCCGCGCTCCGACCCGGTACCAGACTTGGAACGATATAATGGGAGCTTTGTGATTTTCGAGCATAATGACCTTGAGGCCGTTCGAAAGCCGGGCTTCTGAGGCGTCCTTGAACACCTGTGCCGAGCAAAGGGCGGGAAACAGCAAAAATATAACCAAAAGCACAACAGAGCGCGCTACTTTCAAAGGGACTGACCTCCCGCGCCTTAACAGCGCTTATGCAGGAAGAATTTCTCAAAGCTTTTTTCTGCTCTTCGCCGCGAACCGGGCGTTGAGCCGCGATACAATTACCCCTGCCCACCACCACTTTTAGTCATGTCTATATGGTAATCACCATAAGAAATCCGCAAAGGAAATGCAATCGAGGGACGCCCTGGAATCTGTGGTCCGGTAGTGATTGTATTAAGCCGTTCGATTCTTATAATTTAGAATCTCACAAGAGACCCGATCCTACCCAAGGGAGATTGATATGCCGGACAAGCAACTCAGCATCGAGGAACTTGCACAAAAAGACGGCACGCAAGGAAGACCCGTTTATGTCGCCTATGAAGGCAAGATCTATGACGTAAGCCAGAGCAGCTTATGGAAAACAGGGCGGCACATGAGGCGCCATTCTTCCGGAAAGGACCTCACTACTGATATGGGCGGCGCTCCTCACGGACCGGAAGTGCTCCAGAGATATCCGCAGGTCGGGATTATCGGGCCCAAGCCCGTTGCCCAAATCGAGCAAAATACATTTCTTGAACCACTGTTCAAGAAATTGCCATTTCTTCGCAGACACCCGCACCCGATGACGGTGCATTTTCCTATCGTCTTCATGCTTTCGGCGGTCTTCTTTACTTTACTGTATCTCATAACAGGCGACCCTTCATACGATGCCACCGCCCTCCACTGCCTCGCAGGCGGCGTAATTTTTACCCCCATCGTAATGCTGACCGGCTTTATATCCTGGACGGTCAATTACCTGGCGCGACCAATCCGGTCGGTCAATGTGAAGATGGCTGTTTCCCCGCTCATGCTGTTAGTGTCTCTTGTCGCCTTGGTCTGGCGTGAAACGGTCCCCGACGTTCTGTCAAGGTTAAGCGGGGCCGGCTTCATTTATTTATTGCTCATCTTTTCCCTTTGCCCTATGGTTTTACTGATTGGGTGGTACGGGGCAAAACTCACCTTCCCGATTGAAAAAGAATAAGATTGATCATTTTTGGCGGCGGAATCAGGGCGGAAAGCAATTCCTTTCGGACGGAAATTTTCCGGGACCGTTCCGTCCCGGAGGGAAAATATGGAAAGCCCATTAAAAAAGGTGCTTATCGCCATAGATGGCTCGGAAACTACCGGGGAGCTTGTCGATTACCTGAGTGGAATAATTTCCGCCCGGCATGCCGAGCTGGTTCTTTTCCACGTAATGCCCAAGGCGCCGGAATCGTTCTGGGACCGGGAAAAAGAGCCGTCTAACCTACCAAATGCGGAGCATCTCAAAGTATGGGAAGTCGAACGGGAAAAACAGGTTCGCGATCTTATGCGCGATATCCGGCGCCGGCTCACGGTGATAGGAATACCCGAATATTCCATTATGATCAGCATCCGCAAAGTCAAAGAAGGCATTGCCAGAGACCTGTTGCAGGAGGCACAGCGCGGGTATGACGCAATCCTGGTGGGCCGTGGCGGGATCAAGGGCGCCGGCGCACAGGTGCTCGGAAGTGTGGCCGCAAAAATGGCGGCAAAATTGCACTCAGTCAACCTGTGGCTGGTCGGAAAAAACACCGGGAACGGGAGAGTGATCATAGCGATGGACTCCTCTGAGTCGGCCATGAGGGCAGTGTATCACGTATCAGAGATGATCGATGCCTCAAACACCTCCGTAAGACTCGTTCATGTGATCCGTGGCATAACGGTGTCCGGGACCGGCCAGGAAAAGATCTTTCCGGAAGAATACCGGCAGCGGCTGATTGAGGAGGCGGAAAACCAGATCAAACCGACCTTTGATGCTGCAACCCGTATCCTTGTCTCATCGGGAATCGGGCTGGAGAAAATCTCGACCAAATTCATTTCGGGTGTCGCAAGCCGCGCCGGAGCGATCTTTGACGAGGCCCTTTGTGGAGGCTACGGTACAGTAGTGTTGGGAAGAAAAGGGCTGTCCAGCGTTGATGAGTTCGACATGGGGCGCGTGACAGGCAAGTTCGTCCAACTCGCGAAAGATATTGCCGTTTGGTTGGTTGCCTGAGCCTGAGCACTCCGGTTGGGGAGTACCGGGGTGAACTCACCACAGAGACACAGAGTAAAACAAGGAGCGGGGAGCGGGAAGCTTTTGCTCCCTGCTCTTTTTTAATGTGCGGAGTACCAATCAATCACCCGCCTAAGCTCTGCCGCAGACGGAGGGGCCGCCACCATATTGCGGTTTCTCAAAATGTCCATCGGCAGCAACCCCTGGGCGTTATAGTAGGACGCAGTCGCACCGTAGTCGACCTGAATTGCGGCCCCTTCGAGTGAAAGTCCCAGAAAAAGGCCCCTATTTCTGGAGTAGGAAAGTATCTCCGCCCTGAGCAAAACGTCAGTTCCCGCTTCCGCTTGCCTGCCGACGGGTCCCGCCGCTATCGAAGCGTCGGCCCCCAGGGTGAATTTGCCGCCGCACATTTTATCCAGACTGCGAATGCTGTTGAGCACAAGTATCACATCGGTGGATTGAACGCCGATCTGCCACCCGAAGCTGCCTCCCAAAAGGCGGAAAAAGACTGGATTGCCCCACGACCGGTCCTCATTGCGCACCAGCAGTATCCCGAGTCCATAACGGGCCCCAAAAACAAATGCCCCCTTGAGCACATCGGGAAAAATCGCGATCCCCTGCGCCCCGCGCAAAAGACCGGGGGGAATTGCACACTCAGGAATATCCATGACCTCTCTTATAATAGCGGTCGCTGCCTGGACCCTGGCATCCTCGCTGACTCCGGCCCTTGACAACACGGGAGTAAGGAGGCACAGGCTCAAGACCATGACGAAAACGGCTAAGGCGCACCTTTGAGCCATTGAAAATCCCCTTTCATTCTGCAGTTTGTTTTTGATCCATGTGGTCAAAAAGATGCGTTACTATCTCATAACTAAGGAGTGTCTTGTCAAAGGAAAAAAGCGGGCTGGCTCGCGCTTATCACACTATGACCAACGGATGCTTCCACTTTCCGGTCCTGCCGGGATGAATGGCCCCTTTTAGAGTGCGAAACCGGCGCAGGAGCATCTTATGGTATACAGTCGATGCGTTTTGCTCGAAGACTTTTCTCCCTGCGTCCAGACAGTGGTCAAGGGACCTGAAGTCCGCCCAGAACATGTGGCCAATTTCGGGGACCATCAAAACGTCAGCGGCTGAACTGCGGTGTCTGTTCAGTAGAATGCGCGAGATTTCATCGCAACGCAGCAGTGTACCCATTGCGGACTTTGGGTATGCCTGAATTCCCGCAATATCGAGAGTTACATCCACGGCAAGAACAAAATGAGCCCCCAGGACTATCGCAGGGACGGCGGGGACATTATCCGTCCAGCCCCCGTCAACCAGCATCCGTTCGTTTATCCGGATTGCCGGGAACACTCCGGGAATCGAGGAACTTGCGGCGACAGCGCGTCTCAAAGACCCCTTCGTCAGCACGATCTCTTCTCCCGTCGCCAGGTCCATTGCAACTGCCGCAAACCGGACCGGAAGATCTTCTATGAGCACCTCCGGAATCAGCATGGATAGCAACCCGTCATAGAGATCATAGGCCACCAGTTCCATCTTGAACATCGTGCGGGTGTAGAAGACCCCCTGTCTGAACAGCCACATAAACCTGTTAATAAAACCGTGGAGACCGGTAAAAACCAAATCCTCATCGACCGCGATGGAGGAGGTCTTGTGGAAAAGTTCGCTCTCGAAAAGGTTTTTCAGCCTCTCTATAACCCTTGTCGAGTCACCAAAGCAGGCGTACATGCCGCCTATTACGGCCCCCATGCTCGTCCCGACTATCAGGTCGAACTTCAGGTTCCTGCGCTCGATTTCTTGGATCACCCCCAGGTGGGACAGTGCTCGTGCGGAGCCTCCGCTAAGCGCGAGAGCCGATATGAAGCGGGACATTCAACATCCTTTCACGGTATAATCAATCAAATGACGGCCCAAAAGGAGTGGACTATGGCTGAAGATCCGGTCGTGATACCAGTTGAGAGCGGCAGAACAAATATCGAAGGACTTTTCGAGCAGGGCCGGACCGGCCGAAATGCAATCCTTTGCCATCCCCATCCGCTCTACGGAGGCGACATGCACAATAATGTGGTCCAGGCCGCGCGGCAGACGTTCGCCGGCCTCGGGTGGGGAACTCTGCGATTCAACTTCAGGTCGGCGGGCTCAAGCAGCGATTACCCGGCACAGGGACAGAAAGATGCTTCAGACCTGATCGCCGTTTCAGAATTCCTCCGCGCTCGATCCCCCGGGCCAATTGATTTTGCCGCCTACTCTTATGGAGCATGGGCCACAATGGAAGCAATCCGAATGGGCCTTGGCCCGGATTCGCTCATACTCATATCGCCTCCGTTGGATTTTATTTCTTTTGAGGGACTCAGACTGCCTGATGCGCCCACACTCGTAACCCTGGGCAATCAAGATCAGTTTTGCTCCGTCGAGGCCCTGAAAAATTGGCTTTCCAACCAACCCGATGCCAAGCTGGAAGTATTTTCCCGCGTGGACCATTTCTATTGGGGCTCCCAGCGGGACCTTTCAGCAAAAATAGAAGCTTTCCTCAGGCTCAACTTTCTCAGGGAGTTAGAGTTTCCCCAAGGTGTTTGCGATAAAAACTGTGGGCAGCCCGGTTGAGCATATCTCGGCATTCGACATGCAAAGCATGCCCCGCCCCTGGTATTTGGATCAACTCAGCCCCTGGAAGGTGCTCGGCAAGATAAATTGAATTCCCCGGCGGAATCAGAACATCTTCCGTGCCGGTCACGACGAGCGCCGGGTTGCTGATTTTTGCCAGTGCGTCCGTGCAGTCAAACAGGGAAATTGCCCTTAGTTGAGCCTGAAATGCGTAGTCTGGCTGAAGAGGCGCCAGAAGCTGCACGCGGTAGTGTTCTTCTATCACCTTGGAGTTTTCGGTCCGAAATCTCTCGCTGAAAAACAGGGGTGTTTGTTTCAGGAGGATTTCCTCGCGGCTGAGCCCCGCATTGTCCATCAGCAGCAAAACCGCTTCCGGCGATGGCGAAATACGGGGCTTGCCACCAGCGTGGGTACATCCCAAAAGCATCGCCCCAAGCCTTCCGGACGCAATCCTTGCCAGCTCAAGAGCAATCATTCCACCCATTGAAAGGGAGAATACGAGGGCCTTTTCGACCATGAGGCTGTCAAGCAGACGGAGCGCGTCTTCAGCCATTTTCGGCATTGTATATGGCCCCGGGGGCTTCCCGGACAGCCCGCCCCCCCTGTTGTCGAACACTATGCATCTATAGTGTTTCTCGAAAAAAGGGATTTGTCCTTCCCACGAGTAGGTGCTCCCGGCAAGCCCGCTTATGAAAAGGAGGGGAAACCCCTCGCCGTGAATCTCATAATGGAGATCTACGTCCCCAATGTTGCTAAACGGCATTGGTTTTCTCCAGGGGTTTAGGCGATGCTTTTTCGGTCTGTCGCGTTATCAAAAGTCCTTTTTTCTCAAAGCCCGCAGCTATGAGTTCAGTGACAACTACGCCCAGGTAAGCCCCGAACAATACGTCGCTCGGGAAATGAGCCCCTACTATAACACGGCTGGCCATGACCGCCAAAGCTATAGTCAGCCGGATATACTTGAAGCGGCCCGTCACCAAGCCCAATCCGTAACACAGGGCGGCTATAGTATTGGCGTGTCCTGATGGAAACGAGGCATAATAATATTGATTCGTAAAGGGCTTGAAACCGTACACGCCATGGGAGAGCAACAGGCCGGGCCTGCTTCTTCCGACCAGAATCTTAATCAGATCGTTCGCGATCCCTGCCAGGGCGACGGCAAGGAACAGAAAAGCGGCCGCGTTTGCCAGGGTTTTGTTCTTCTTGACGAATCGCAAGTAGATAAATCCGGCAAGTGCGGCCACCAGGTACGGCGTAGACAGTCCCAACCGGGTTATCAGCTCGAAGATGTCCCTGATTGTCCCATCAACAGTCGAACAAAAACGCGCGGCCGGTTGATCTAAAAACTCATAGCTTATGATGCAGGCTAAAGCAGTGGCTAAGGGCAACAGGACAGCACGCCATGGTTTCATTTCGAGTCTCATCTGGCGAGTCATGGATGTAAGATCGGCCCTTTAACCCGAGTGGTGAAATACCAAAACAATTAAGGCTGCCGGTCAATCTCGACATCCGATTTCGTTTTGATCCTGTAGTGGATGGCCCTTTTTTTCAGCCAGAATATCCCGAGAATATCCAGCACAGAGACCCACAACCGGTTGCCTATCGCGTACTTGGAACGCCCCTGGAGCCTGGGCCGGTGATTTACGGGCGCCTCGGTCAGTTTAAAACCTTGCAGAGCTGCCAGTGTGGGTAAAAACCGGTGCATTCCGGCAAAGCGGGGGATCGACTCAACGCATTCTCTACGGAAGACCCTGGTTGAGCACCCGGCGTCTCTCACGGTTTTGCCCGTCAGCCAGGTCCTGAATCCGTTGCCTAGAATGGAGGAGATTTTCCTCTTTAGGTTATCCTGCCTGCGAACGCGATAGCCGTTGGCCATATCGGCGGCGCCCGATTCGACTGTTCGAAACAGCGCCGGGATATCCGCAGGATCATTCTGGCCGTCGCCGTCGATTGTAGCGATTATTGCAGCCCTGGCTTCAGTAAACCCGGCCCAGAAAGCGGCCGATTGTCCTGCGTTTCGTTCAAAGGAGATATACCTGTGGTGGTGATCTGTGCGCGCAAGTTCACCAAGCAGAGCCAGACTCCCGTCGCTCGATCCGTCATCGACCCAGATGCACTCCCACTGTGCAAATTCCCGCTGCATTACGGGTTCTAATTCCTTGGCCAGAGGAAGGATATTCTCCGCTTCGTTTTTGACCGGAATAATTATTGAGATGTCGATTTTTTCCCCTGTTATCGACGATGCCATGCAATTCCACCTTGTCTCAGCATCTGCGCTAAATGAGTTCGCCTGCTTCGGAGGCTCCCCCGGTTTGGATAAATTCCTCGTTTCCAGGTCCACTCTCCAGCGGTTCTCCCCGCAGGGCCGAAACCCTTTTTGCAACCGTGATAAACCCGGTGTGGGCCACCATCCTGTCAAAGGGGCGGGCGCGAAGCTGGTCAACCTTCCAATCCCGCCTCAGAAGCTCGAAATGGACTATGTCCCCAAACCCATTTGCCTGAAGGTGCCGGTGTGTGAGCTGAACCTGGCCCACATTGGGACTAAGGCTAACCAGAAGCCCTCCCATTCGGAGCAGTCCGGACATGTTGCTCACAGCGCGCCATGGTTCGGGAAGGTCCAGGAAAATTCGGTCCACCTCGCAGGATAGGCAGACCCCTTCTATATCGGCAACGATGATCTCGTGGTTTTCAGGCGCCTCTCCGAAAAAACGCCTGATATTTTCGCGGGCGTCCACAGCGAATTCAGCCCTCTTTTCGACTGAAATAAGTTTTCCCCGGCCGCACATAGCCCGCAGCAGAGCAAGAGAAAGCGCGCCCGAGCCGATCCCTGTCTCCAGGATAACGCACCCGGGATAGATATCACTGTAAAAAATCATCGCGCTGAGGTCTTTAGGGTAAATGATCTGGGTGCGTCTTTTCATGTTGAAGATGTAGTCCTGAAGGGCGGGCCTGAAGAGCATCAACTTTGCTCCTTTGCTGGTAATCAGCCAGTCGCCTTCCTCCCTGCCCGCTATATCCCCCAGATGAATGCCGCCAAGATGGGACGAAAAAGGCTCATCCGCTACTTGAACGAGCCACTTCTTCCCTTTTTGAGAAGTCAGCAGCACCCACTCACTCAACTGGAATTTACTCATCCACCCTGCTCCTGGGGAAATGGAAATCTTCAGATCGCCTCTTCATCCCTGTTTTTGGGGCCAATGTCAACCTCAAGTTGTTTCAAAGCAAACTTGGTGCTTCGGGTCCCGCATGAAGGACTTGATGTGCAGCCGCAAGCTAGAAATCTATCCAAAAAGCTGATGCACACCTGAGTGTCGGGTTGACAGGCCACGTGAAAAAAAGTAGTTTTATTTTTTTTGCGTATATTTGATCTACAACCCTGAGGCATGGAGTCTTACATGTTCCTTATTGCCTTTTTTCTTAGGGCGCTGGCAGACATTCTTCACATCGCCCTCAATGCATACATGTACATTGTGATTGCCCGCGCGATCCTGTCGTGGGTAAATCCCGACCCCTACAACCCTATCGTCCGGTTCCTCTATAATGTGACCGAACCTGCGCTTTTCCGCATTCGCAGGTTACTCCCGTTCGACATGGGCGGGATCGATTTGACTCCTCTGATACTGATTCTTGCAATCATCTTTCTGGACAGGTTTATCGTGCCGAGCCTTTACACAATGGCCGCATATATTATGCAATGAGCGAACATCAGCAACTTCGGATGCTGCGGGCAGGAGTGAGTTTGATGGACATAGAAGGCCTCAATGAGAAAAAATTTCGCAAACGCTTGATGGGGCTGAACCCGGTCGATGTGGAAGTTTTTCTGCAGGATGTGAATGAAGAGCTTCGCAGGTCCAAGGCGGAAAACGAAAACCTCAAAAAGGACATACAAACTCTGGAGTCGGAAATAAAGGAGCACAGGGACCGGGAGAAAACCATGCGAGCCGTGCTTGTCAGCGCTCAGGTGAATGCAGAGCAAATTAAGGCGAACGCCGAGCGCGAGGCCAAGCTGGTTATCTCGCAAGCCGAGGTCAAAGCCGAGACAATCCTCAATGACGCCGGCAATCGCTGTAGCAGAATGGAGCAGGAGATATCGGAGATGAGGCGGAATCGAATCCAGTTTGGGGCCAGGATGCGCTCGCTCCTTGACGCATTCCGCCAGATGCTCGATGAGGACGGGAAAGAGGCCCCGCGTAAATTCGAAGAAAAACAGGAACCGGAGCAAACTTAAGAAAAGGAGTCTGCCGGATGGCTGTCAAAAAAGAGCTTCTTGAAATCCTCAGGTGCCCTAAATGCAAAGGGGCGATACACCCAAACCCGGATGAAACCGGGCTTATTTGCGAGCAGTGCAGGCTTATGTATGAAATCCGGGAAGATATTCCGATCATGTTGATCGAGGAAGCAAAACCGCTTTGAAACAGTGAGTGGTGAATGTTGACTTGAAAAGACCAGCTATTCACTACCCACTATTCACCAATAATATGAGTCAGCCAAGAGAACCTTACCCAGCCAAGCTCATCATCCGGTTTTTGTTTAGCGATCCCGGAGCTCAACGACAAGCTCTGAATGCCCTTGTATCGGATTTCGGACCGATGGATTTTCTGTCCGTTTCCGGCGCATTTACATACACTGCTTATTACGATGATGAAATGGGACGGGCAATCAGCAGACAGACGGCATGCTTTCTGAATCTCGTGGCCCCGGAGTCTTTGCCCGATATCAAGCTTCGAACCAATGAAATTGAAACAAGCCTCTTAGGCGATGGAAAACGGCAGGTTAATATCGATCCGGGACTTCTCAGCCAGGAGCGCTTCATCCTGGCGACCGGGAAGAATTTTACGCACAGGGTTTATCTTCGTGACGGAATCTATGCCGATCTCACGCTCATTTATCAGAAAGGAGCCTACCGTCCCCTTCCCTGGACATATCCCGACTACCGTGAGCCCGAGTTCCTGCATTACCTTGAGGTTTTCAGAAAGAAGCTGAAGTTTCAGCTCGACGGGATACTGCCGTGATGATTGCAATAGGTTGATCCTCGAGGTCAAGATGAAATGATTAGACCTGAACAGAAAAAACTTTTCGGCGTTATCGGAAATCCTGTGAGCCACAGTCTCAGTCCCATCATGATGAGCGCGTGTTTCAAGGCGCTCGATGTTCCCGCGCTTTACGCGGCATTCTATGTCGATGAGCTTGACAGCGATCTCAAGGTCTTGCACAAAACGGGCTTCAGCGGGTTGAGCGTGACCATTCCCTACAAGGAGACAGCATGCCGGCTGGCCGAACAAATCGACAAGACAGCCCGGGAGATAGGGGCCGCAAACACCCTGCGCAGGACCAACCTTGGATGGGAAGGCCTCAATACCGACTGGATCGGCGCCTTGCGGGCCCTTTCGGCAGTCGTTGAAGTCTCGGCCCGAAGCGCTCTTATCCTGGGCGCCGGAGGGGCCGCTCGATCGGTAGCCTACGGCCTCGCAAGGGCCGGGGCAAAAGTTACGATCTCAAACCGGTGCGTCGAGCGGGGCGAGGTTTTGTCCAGGCAGATCAAGAGCAATTTCATTCCGCTCAACACTCTTGCTAAAGTTGCAACAGACTTCGACATAGTGGTTCAGTGCACCTCGGTGGGGCTGGAGGACAGTGAAGCCTCTCCCATCGCTTTAGACTCCTTTTTCAAACCCGAAATGACCGTAATGGACATAATTTACAGCCCCCGATGGACCGCCTTTGCCAGGGCCGCCAGGGACGCCGGGTGCAAGGTAGTCTCGGGTCTTGACATGCTGCTGTACCAGGGGGCTGCTCAAGTCGAATGGTGGCTGGGATGCTCCGTCTTCGAAACTCCGGCCATCGAGGCAATGCGCCAGGCCCTGGAAGAAGCCTTAAATGAAAAATCTTCTTAAAACGATAAAACCCGTTTCGAGAATAAATGCGCAAATTCGGCTCCCGGGCTCCAAGTCGATAACCCACCGTGCGCTCATTATGGCTGCTCTTTCCGAAGGGCCTGCACAGATAGACAACCCGCTCAAAGCCGAGGATACCCTCTTTACGGCCAAGGCGCTGGAGGCCTCGGGCGCAATAATCGAATGGCGCGCCGATTCTGTACGGGTGGCGCCACCGGCATATCGCTGGAGGCATCCGGAGGGACCGATTTTTCTGGGAAACAGCGGGACGAGCGCCCGCCTCCTTCTCGCCGTCTTCTCGGCGGGGACTGGAACATTTGTGCTCGACGGAACTCCGCGCCTTCGGCAGCGCCCGGTCGGTCCGGCCGTAGAAGCTCTGGAAAAGCTCGGGACGGCAAAGCGATGGCTGGGGAAAACCGGGTTTCTGCCAGTGCAGATCACATCCACGGGACTTAACGGCGGGGATGTTTTTGTAGATGCCTCGGAAAGCAGCCAGTTCTTATCCGGAATCCTCATTGCGGCGCCAATGGCGCGCGGAAAAGTCGGGGTGCAATGGTGCGAACCTGCCGCATCCATGCCTTACGTGGAGATCACGCTTGGGATGATGCAGCAAGCGGGAATCCGCTTTGAGCGGGAAGCTTCCAACAGGATAGCGGTCCCGGCGCCACAGGTCTACGCGGCCCGCAATTTCACGGTAGAAGGCGACTGTTCCTCAGCTTCATATTTCTGGGCCGCCGCAGCCCTGACCGGCGGAGAAGTGATGACCTCACCCGTTTCGCCTTACACTCTTCAGGGGGATTGCCGTTTTCTGGGTGTTCTGGATAAAATGGGCTGCCGTATCGTGTGGAAAGATCAGGGGGTCTGCGTAAAAGGACCGGAGCGGCTCCTGCCCGTTGATATAGACATGAATGAAATGCCGGACATGGCGCCCACACTGGGCGTGCTGAGCGCATTTGCAAGCGGAACTTCCCGCATCCGCAACGTGGCCCACTTGAGAATAAAGGAATCCGACCGGCTCAATGCGGTTGCGGCCGGTTTGAAGGTGCTCGGAGTTGAGGCCGAAGAGCTGCCGGATGGGTTGATAGTCCATGGAGGCGCCCCCCACGGGCCGCCCTCAGGCCCCATCTCCTCATTCGACGATCATCGGATTGCGATGGCCTTTTCGCTCGCAGGTCTGCGTATCAATGGGGTTGTTATCGAGGGAGCGGAAACCGTCAATAAATCTTTCCCTGAATTTTGGGACATCTTCGAAAGCTTGGGGAAAGATTGAATTTATCAAGAATTTTAAGGTGAGTCGAAAATTATGGGAATGCTTACCCTGGTGTGTTGTATGTCCGTTTTGTTCATGCACACGGTCGCATTCGCGGCCGAGTCTCAAATTCAAACTTTCGCTCAAAACAAGCTCCCCTCCATGGCATCTGAAGCTCAGAGCACCGCCTCGTTTGAACAGGCGCTTGAGCGCATCGGCAAAGCCTCCGGAACCGGAGGGGTCATGGTGGTCTCTCTTTCATCCGGGAAGGTTGTCTGCGAGTCCCGGTCAAAAGATATGCTTGTTCCCGCTTCACTCATGAAGCTGCTGACCAGCTATGCAGCCCTGAAAAAGCTCAGTCCTTATTTTCGCTTTACAACCAAAGTATTGGCGGCCCAGGGGCCGGTGAACGGGGTCATTTCAGGAGATATCTGGATAAAGGGAAGCGGAGATCCTTTTTTCGCTTCAGAAAATGCCCTTCAGTTGGCGGAAGCGGTTAAAGAAAAGGGGATCAGGCAAATCCGGGGCAGTATTTTTGTGGACAACAGCTTTTTTCAGCCTTTGTCGGAACGCATCTGCCTGGACAGTGACTGCAAGGGCACATACAACCCCACAGTCTCGGCAGCGGCAATCAACTTTAACACACTGACAGTGAAGATCACCATCCCGGCAAAGTCACGACAGGCGTTCAGCGCCGATTCGGGCTTGGCGGAAGGCTATGTAAGGGTGAGCGGCCAGGCGGGTCCGGGGAAAAGGGGGGGGAACTCGCTGAGGCTATATTCTGTTGGCGCGACCGGAAACGGCCGGGAACAATTCCAGCTCTCCGGGCGGGCGCCGGCTCGCGGAGGCCGCGTTCGAGAGTTTCGGTTCAACGCGGCTGATCCTGCCGGACTTTTCGGTCATGCCATGCGGACGGCCCTGGAGCGCTCGGGCGTACGGGTGCTGGGGACCGAAGCTAAAGAAGGGACGACGCCTCAAGGGGCCGAAGTGATCGTTTCTTACGACTCGCCTCCACTTGCGGAATTGTTACCGGGGCTCAACAGATACAGCAACAATTTCATGGCCGAGATGCTTTTGAAGTCGCTTGGGGGGTATGTGGCGGGCGCCCCCGGGGACTCTGCAAGGGGAATTGCCATTGTCAGGACCACCCTCAGCGAAGCCGGCATTCCGGTGCAAATCGGGACCCTCGACTGCGGGTCGGGACTTAGCCGGTTTTGCAGGATAAGCCCCGAAACGTTCTGCCGGCTTCTTGCCGCCGCCTGGAATGATAATGGAATAAGAGAAGAATTTATATCCTCACTGGCGGCCAACGGAGAGCAGGGGACCCTCAGGAGAAGGATGCGTCAGCCGGACCTCACGGTGAGGGGCAAAACGGGGACACTTAACGACGTGATAGGTTTTGCCGGTTATGTGTCGGGGCCGTCCGGCAAGACCTACGCGGCGGTGGTCATTCTCAACGAGGTTCGGGACAGGGCCAAAGCGAGGCAGGCTGTGGACTCCCTGATCGAGCAGGTGGCCTTTTCCGGCGGCTGACCCCTTCATGAAACCGAACAGAGGTCCTGCCGTTTTCGGACTGTATACCGAAGCGGTGGAGATTGTGCAAAAAACCTCTGTTTTCACACCCGATGATAGATTCTGCCCTTGACTTGCCGGTGTTCGATAGTATCCTGAATTTGTTGGTCTTCAGCAAAATAATCGCCTCGTCCTCCATTACTCACTTAAGCGGAATCTGTTGCCTTTGCCTGGGAAAAGACCCATGGTGATTGAACTTTTTGATCGAGGAGGAAGATGATGAAGAAATACCTAGGATGTGTTCTTATTTTGGCCTTGGCGCTTCTTGTGCTGGGCGCGTGCGAACGGCGTCAGGAAGGCCTCAAGGTGGGAATTATTCTACCGGCAACGGGTGAGAAAGCAAAATTCGGGGAGATCGAGAAAAAATCCTTCGAGATGGCGCTCGAAGAGATCAACGCGGCCGGAGGAGTGAACGGCAAGAAGCTCGAGTTTCTCTACGAAGACGATACAGGCAGGCCAGACGTGGCCAGGAGTGCGGCAGAAAAGCTGATCACCAAGGATAAGGTCGTCATGCTCGGCGGTGGTTACGGCAGCTCTGAGACGTTTGCCATCGCCGGCGTTGCTCAACAGAACCGGATTCCCTTTCTGATTAACACCGGTTCGGACAACAAGATCACCGAGATGAAATGGGACTATGTATTTCGCCTCAACCCGCCGGTCAGCGCTTATCCCGAGGCGCTCGAATCTTTTCTGACAGATGTGGTGAAACCGCAGTCGGTGGCAATTCTCTATGAGAATACGAACTTCGGCTCCTCGGGTTCCAGGGAATTCCAGCGGAGCTGCGAAAAGATGAAACTCAAGGTCGTTATGAATGAAGGCTACCAGAGCGGCGGAGTAGATTTCACGCCCCTGCTGGTCCGGGTTAAGCAAGCGAACCCTGATGTCGTCTACATGATTTCTTACCTGATGGATGCTTCGCTTATGATGAAGCAATCCATGGAATTGAAACTCTCCCCCAAGATTTTCGTTGGGGGGGGTGCAGGCTTTACACTGCCCGAATTCGTCCAAAATGCAGGTAAAGCGGCAAACATGGTCTATTCGGCGACCCTGTGGTATCAGACGCTGCCCTACCCGGGAGCCAAAAAATACTATGACAACTTCTTAGCCCGCAACAAAATGTCCGTCGACTACCACGGCGCAGAGGCATACGCTGCGGCGTATGTTATCGCAGACGGGCTGAAAAGGGCAAAGTCTCCAACCCGGGACGACGTCCGCGAATCGCTTGCCAAGACCGATATGATGACGATTTTCGGACCGATCAAATTTATCGCATATGACAACATGACCAATCAGAACAAGCTCCCGACCTATCTCGTACAATGGATAGATGGAAAGCTCGAGTTGGTATGGCCTAAGGCAACGGCGGCAAAACCTTATGTATATCCAATAGATTGGGCAAAAGTTTGGGAGTAAGCAAGATCGGAGGGGGCATTGGTTTGGAAGATGCCCCCTTATTTTTTGCAGGCAAAAAGGACTGCTTCAATGGAAATGTTCATTCAGACGCTCGTTGCGGGGATTCTGATCGGCGGCGTCTATGCCCTGATCGGGCTTGGCATGACCCTGATAATGGGCGTTATGCGCATCATCAACCTGGCCCACGGCCAATTGATGATGGTCGCCATGTACATTACATTCGTTTTATATGAGTTCCTGGGGCTCGATCCCTACTATTCGCTGCTCATTGCGCCTCCGGCGCTGTTCCTGCTGGGAGTGGCAATCCAGAAATATCTTCTTGATCCGCTCCTCAAGATCGACTCGATAATCCCGCAAAATCAAATCCTGATGACCGTAGGCATCGGGATGGTGCTGACCGAGACGATACGGTTCATATTTCATTCCGATTATAAATCCGTGAAAACATCTTACAGTTCGGCTACCTTCATGATCGGCTCCATTTCATGGAATGTTCCCATGCTGGTGGCATTCGGACTGGCCGTGCTGATTACGGCGGGTCTATTCATTTTCCTCCTGAAGACGGATACCGGCAAATCCGTTCGCGCTACGGCGCAGAATAAGGACGCGGCTATGATCATGGGCATCAACGCCGAATGGATCACCCAGCTCACATACGGACTCGGCGCAGCCATGGCCGCTGCCGGTGGAACGCTGCTCCTGCCGATCTATTACCTCTTTCCGGATGTGGGGGGGCCATTCACCCTGAAGGCATTCATCATAACCGTCCTGGGTGGAATGGGCAGCACGGTAGGCGCCATCTTCGGCGGACTTGTCCTGGGAGTGGCCGAATCTCTAGGCGCCACCTATATTTCGATGGCGCTCAAAGACGCCGTGGGCATGGTCATTTTTGTTCTCGTGCTCGTATTTCTTCCCGGCGGACTTAAGACGCTTACCAAAGTTTAACAGGGTTCAAGTGTCTTGAAAAAACGCTCGACATTAATCGCACTCGGGCTGCTCGCGCTTTTTGCGGTCCTTCCGCTCGCGGTGGGCTCCGATTACTACCGCCACATTTTGATAATCGCCTTGATGTGGGTAGTAATCGGCTCCTCATGGAACCTTCTCGCTGGATATACGGGGCAAATTTCTTTCGGGCATGCGATCTTTTTCGGTGTGGGGGCTTATTCGGCCGGCATCTGCACTACCAAGCTGGGAATCTCCGCATGGTGGGGAATGCTTCTGGGCGGCCCTATGGCCATGCTGTCGGGACTCTTTCTCGGATGGGTATGTTTCCGGTTGCGTGGTTCCTATTTCAACTTGGCGACACTGGCCGTTGCCGAAGTTTTCCGCCTGGTGGCGATTTACTGGAGAGATTTCACCGAAGGAATGCAGGGAATCCTGATCATCACCACCTTTCGCTCCAAGCTGCCTTACTATTTTCTGGCGTTGGGACTTGCGGCCCTGTGCGTGTTTTCGATAAGCTGGATCGTGAAATCCAAATGGGGCTTCTATTTCATAGCCATCCGCGAGGACCAGGATGCTGCCGAGGCCCTGGGAATCAGCTCCTTCCGGTACAAAAGCCTCTCGCTGATGGTTAGTTCCTTTTTCACGGGTCTTGCCGGCGCCTTCTACATGAATTACATGGGTTTCATCGATCCGGAGGTAGTATTCTCCCTTTATTTTATCTCTATCATGGCAATTCTGGTCGCCATGATCGGAGGAGCCGGAACTGTCTTGGGACCGCCGGTGGGCGCGTTCATAATGGTGCTGCTCCAGGAGCTTTTCAGAAGCTCCTTTTTCGGATATGCCCCAAAGTGGGTCAGCGATGCTCACGCCTTGGCGTTCGGGCTGCTCGTCATTCTGGCTATCCGCTATATGGCTAATGGAGTGGTAGGGGATTTTCCAAAAATTCTCAACCTTTGGACTCGAAAAAAACCAATGACTTCCGGCGCAGGCGGTAATTGAAACATGAGCTTTTTTGAAACGAAGCGCCTCACTAAGGCCTTTGGAGGCCTGGTCGCCGTAGACGACCTAAGCTTCTCCGTTGAGGAAAGTGAAATATGCGGCCTTATCGGCCCCAACGGCTCCGGCAAGACTACCGTTTTCAACCTGGTCACGGCTTATTATCCGATTACTTCCGGTACCGTTCATTTCAGGGGCAGAGAAACAAATTCTTTGCCTACCTGGAAAATTTGCAAGGCGGGAATCGGCAGGACCTTTCAGATAGTCAAACCCCTTCGCCGAATGACGGTTCTGGAAAACGTCATGACTTCGGCATTCTGCAGGACCTCTAATTCAACGGTTGCCAGAGACAGGGCTGTTGAAGTGCTCAATTTTTGCGAAATGGCAAACAAGCTGGACTACCCGGCTAAAAGCCTCACTATCGGGGATCGAAAGCGAATGGAAATCGCACGGGCCCTTGCCACCCAACCCAAACTCCTTTTACTGGACGAAACAATGGCCGGTCTTACACCCCAGGAACAGGCCGAGGGCGTGCAACTCATCCGCAAAATCAGGGATTCTGGAATCACGATCATCATCGTCGAACACATCATGCAGGTGATCATGAATATTTGCGACCGCATCCACTGCATCAACTACGGCAAGGAAATCTCCAGGGGAACCCCCTCCGAGGTCGCCAACAACCAGGCAGTAATCGAAGCCTATCTCGGAAAGGAATAGCAATGCTGCGGGTTGAGCATGTTGAAGCGGGCTATGGGGACGTCCGGGTGCTTTGGGATGTGTCTTTCCATGTGGCCGAGAAGGAATTCGTGGTGCTTGTCGGCGCCAACGGCGCAGGCAAGAGCACCATTATGAGGACGATCTCCAGCGTCGTTCCGCTCAGCCAGGGACGGATTTGGTTTGAGGACAGGCGGCTCGATCTGGTCCCGCCACATAAGATTGTAGAACACGGGATAGCCCATGTGCCCGAAGCACGGCAGCTTTTCCCGGAGATGAGCGTGCTGGAAAATCTGGAACTCGGGTCTCTTGCGCCCCAGGCCAAAGCAAAGCGACAGGAGTCGCTGCAATGGGTCCTGGAACTTTTCCCCCGTCTTCAGGAACGCAGGAAACAGTTGGCCGGCACGCTGTCTGGCGGCGAGCAGCAGATGTGTGCAATTGCCAGAGGCCTCATGTCAAGGCCGAAAATGATAATGTTCGACGAACCCTCGCTGGGCCTGTCGCCACTGCTCACTCAGGAAATCTTTCGGCTGGCGCTCAAGATTCACGAGGAGGGGCTAACGATCCTCATGGTGGAACAGAACGTCAAACAGACCCTGGCAATTTGCGACCGGGCCTATGTTCTCGAAAACGGAAGGATCGTACTCGAGGGAAAAGGAACTGAACTGCTCGAAAATAATAAGGTAAAGCAGGCATTTCTGGGGATTTGACTAAATAGGGTAACAATGGAAAGAATGATGGTGTTCCTGCCGGAAGGATCGGCCGCATTGAAGTTCCTGGCCTTCTCCGATGGATCCGGTGGTCCCGAATAAAATGAAAGGCTGGTTACTGTGCGTCGATATAAGGATTTTCACGCTCTTCCTCGGCCAGGTCACTCAGCAGCACCGTAAGTAGGTGCGCTGTCGAGATCGGCTTTTGCACCACGGATCGATTTACATGAGCCCGCCGCCCGCCTAGCGGGCTGTCGAGATTAAAACCGGCGGTCCCGGTTCACAAGCCCCGGCTCGGCGGAAGTGGGTTCAGTATCGGTCGCAGCGAGGGCCGGAAGGCGGAAGGCGGAGATCAGCACGAGCGCCGGCGACTCTACGAACTTCAGGAATCCGTTCTTTCACTTCTTCCAGCTTGAACCCGGTCAATCCTGTAAAAAGCTCCAGAATGCGGCCTGCCACCCAATCAAATTTGTCACGCATATATTCAAATATCTCCGTCATCCTTTTCCTCCTTGTCAAAATCTTGAAAAGAAGATAACCATCCCGATCAGGCGGCGCACGCCGCGCCGAAGAGATATATTCCTCTTCGCCATAAGGCACTGTTTTATAACGTAAATTATGAGTGCGCCGTATTGGGAGGAAAATACCCAGGTGAAAAAAAGAAAGAAAGCCAGGTGCGGGGGTCCTGGCTTTCCGGGGCAAATAGCTAAACGATATGAGGGAATCAAACTTTTATAAGGTGGGGCCTTCTTCTGATTGTGAACAATAGCAGATTTTTTTCTTTTGCAAATCAGGTATGGAATGTATTTTCCATTAACCGATACGGTATATATGAAGGCCGATTTCTACCTGGAGTTTAAAAGAAGGTGAAAGACATGGTCGGAAAAACATTTAGCTGCTTTACCGGATGTATTGTGCTGATCGCTGCGATTTCGGGATGCGCAAGCCTGCAAGGCAAGGGTGGGGTTACTGCCGGACCCTCCCCGGCTGAAGTCAAACTAATGGAAGAAAACAAAGCGCTCGATGCGGTAAACGAGGATGCGTCCGCCTTCTATGCCCAACTAAATTCGCTGACCGCTGAGGTTAGTGAATTCCGCAGCCGGCCTTACTGGAATGGGTTCGAAGAAATCCTGCTTGAGTATCCCGCCCTGAGAGACCCGGATAACGAGGCGGAGATAACGCCCGACATGGAGTCCCGGCTTTCGGAGTGGAGCCTGAAGTGGAAGACTTCGTGGGAGCAAACTCTGGAAGACTACCTACACCTCGTGGACAAGTGCACTATACTGGAGGCAAAAAAACTGGCTGTGCGCGAAAAGCTGTTGGCGGTACAAGCGGGGTATCTGGCCGCAGTTATTATGGAAGCGTCGGCCGGCCACGCAAAAGAAGGAAAGGAAATCTACGCGGTTGTGGATGACCTGGACAAAACGGGCGCGGAGCTTGATTCCTACCAGCCGGACGACTTGGGGCTCTATAATTCGGGGGTCGGACGGTAGGCTTCACGGCACCCGTTTCTCTTCTCCACGGATATATTCCAGACCCTTTCGAAGACGCTTGAGTACGGTTTCTTTGCCCAGCACGTCTATTATTTCGAAAAGGCCCGGGCTTATCGTGGCGCCCGTCAGGGCCACCCTGACCGGCTGAGCCGCTTTGCCCAGCTTCATTGCCAAATCTTGCGCAATCTTCCTGAAAACGGTTTCCAGACTCTTCTCGTCAAAGATCTCCAATTCGGACAACTCTGAGATAAGCCGCACAAAAACCTCGCGCATCTCCGGAGTCAGGAACTTGCCTGCGGCATCGGGATCGAACTCAATTTCGTCCACCATATAGAATCGCATAGCATCGGCCATTTCGACCAGCGTATGCGAGCGGGCCTGAAGGGTGCGAACTGCTCCGGCTATGTAGGCGTCGGGCTTATCCGGGTAATGTCGCTGAACCAGAAATGGCCTTAGCGGCGCAACGAGTTCTGCAGAATTTTTTCCCTTGATATAGTGTGCGTTAAGCCACAACAGCTTCTCCATCGTGAAGATGCTTGCTGATTTTCCGACGTTTTCCAGGGTGAACTTCTCTATCATCTCGGAGCGCGAGAAAATCTCCTGGTCCCCGCACGACCAGCCCAACCGGACCAGGCAGTTCAGCACAGCTTCCGGGAGGAACCCCATGTCCTTGTACTCCATAACCGAGGTCGCTCCGTGGCGCTTTGACAGAGGAGAACGGTCTTCGCCATGTATCATCGGCACGTGGCCGAACTCGGGCAGTTTTGCGCCCAGCGCCCTGTAGATCAGAATCTGCCGCGGGGTGTTGTTCACGTGATCGTCGCCGCGGATCACATGCGTGACCCCCATTGTAATATCGTCCACAACGACGGCGAAATTGTAGGTGGCTATGCCGTCGCTTTTCACGATCACCAGGTCGTCCAGTTCGGAGTTATCGAATTCAATGGGGCCTTTTATGATGTCTTTTAGAAGAGTCGTGCCGCTGTCGGGACCCCGGAACCTGAGCACCCTTTGGGGGCCCGGGCCGAGGGCTTTTGTGCGGCAGGTCCCATCGTACTTTGGCTTGCGCCCTTCGGCCATTGCCTTGCTTCGCCGCATCTCAAGCTCATGGGGAGTACATTCGCACCAATATGCGTGGCCGGCATTCACCAGTTTTTCCGCGTATTCGCTATAGACCTCCAGCCTTTTGGTCTGGAAATAGGGGCCTTCGTCCCAGGTCAAATCCAACCATTCCAGTGCATCCAGAATGGCTTTCACAGACTGTTCCGTAGAACGTTCTATGTCGGTGTCTTCGATCCGGAGAATGAATTTTCCGCCCCGATTGCGTGCAAAAAGCCAGTTAAAAAGAGCGGTGCGCGCCCCTCCGATGTGCAGGTACCCGGTCGGACTGGGGGGAAATCGGGTAATTACCTGTTCCATATTAACGATACTCCTGTGGGCGGGGCGGCGCGAAGCCCGCCTCTGTGGCTGAGTGTATTCGTATGACCAAATCTCTTAAACACGGGCATTTTCAATAGCATAATACTACTGCAAACTCAATTAAACTCCCGCCGGACAAAAATACCGGAAGAACCGAATTTGAAGCTTGCTCATTTTACCCGCCTCTGGCACTGTGCGGGCTTAAACGAAAAGATGCGGCCTTCTTACCGATAGTAATTGCTCATTGCGATGTTTTCGTATAAATTCGCTGAAAATTTGCCGGAGAGGTACAGCCATGAACAGAAAAATCGGTCTTATTGCCCTCGTTTTCATACCATTGCTCATGCTCGCATGTCACAAGGGAGGAAAGGTTGAGGATGAGGTCTACAAGCCCAAGCCGGTTGTCTTTTCGCCCTACAAAGTAAAGGTGTCTGAAGTATTCAACGATACTCACAAGGTCTTTGACGAGGACGTTATCGGCCTTATCTGGAACGGCCTCCAGGATTCCCTTAAGACCCGGGGAATGCTCTGGACGCCGAACGCCGAGGGTGAGCCATACATAATGGAAGGCCACGTAGTCTATTTCAAGAAAGGGTCGATGACCGAGCGCTTCCTGCCACGCCTAGGCGACACTGTGCTGGTAGTGAGAGTCGAACTCAGCCGGGGTGGCAGACACATAGCGACAATCGAATCCAAGCAAAGCATTGCGTTTGGCAAAGGCACAATTACTCGAAACGCCTGCCCAAAAGTATTCAATGCCGCTGTGGAAGACATAGTCAATCAGGCGGTCAAGAAGTTTTAGCAGCAAAAACCGGAGGCACAGAGACGGGGTGATATGGAATTGTTCCGGATGCCCGCGTCTCACTCCGCCCCCTGCGTCTCCGGCTCTGGCGCTCTGCGGCTCCCTTTGTCTGCGTGTTGTACTCGTATGCTAGACTTGTATAATACCTTGCAAGAAAAATTTTTTGTGAAGTGGGCTTGCCCGGCCTCCCATTGCGGGATGTAAGCGCGTAAAGCGGAGGCCGCCCGATCATTCTTCACGCTCCGCAAGACGGGGCGGGAACGGGAGGCCTTTTATCCTCAAAACCATCTAAACACGCCAAATTCCCTGAAATTTCTTGACAGTTCCGTTAATATATTTATACTAGATGGTTTCCGTTCCTCGGGAAGGTGTGGCAAATGCGCGTTCGCATTGACGAAATACCGGAGTCAGGACGCACTCTGAGGTTCCACTGGGATGAGGATAGGTTGAGGCTGTTCGTTCCACCGGGCGACCCCTTCAACCTCAAGCTTCTCCGCCCCGTAAACGTCGTCCTGAATCTTGACAGGCGCCCCGACCATGTACGAATTACCGGAACGATCGAAGGGGCATTGAAGGTTAGCTGCCACCGCTGCCTGGGGCGGTTTCAACTCCCTCTCGATGAACCGGTCGATATCTACCTTGTTGCAGGCGAGCGGGCGCCGAAGGCGGAAGAAAAGGAACTCGCACCTGATGAGCTCACATATGAATTCTTTGACGGCGAGGCGATCGAAGTGGATCAGCTCGTAGCCGAGCAAATTTTTTTGGCCTTGCCGGTGAAGGTGCTTTGCCGCGAAGATTGCAGGGGCATATGCCCGGGGTGCGGGGCTAACCTCAATGAAGAGGCGTGCCGGTGCAAGGCGGGCAGCACGCAGTCTCCTTTTGCAAAACTCAAATTAATAAAAACGGGATTAGGCGAATCCACTGAATAATTTTCCCCTGATCGGCATGCTGCGCCCGCTTTTGCGGGCAGATTCGAGATAGGAGTTAAAAGATGGGTGTACCGAAAAGAAAAACGTCCAAAGCCAGACGTGACAAACGGCGGGCCAACCACGGCGTTGCCATGCCGGCCCTTGCCCGCTGCACTCAGTGCAATGAGATGCACCTGGCGCACCGCGCTTGCCCGAACTGCGGGTACTACAAAGGCCGTCTTGTCCTGGAACTCGAGGAAGAGTAGGGCGGCGGGCGAAGGTGTTAAGCGAGTCTGCTGGATCAGAATTGCGGTAGATGCCATGGGCGGGGACCTTGCTCCCGGACCCGTGGTGTAATGAACCCTTCCGGTCCGATCACATTATGCCCGGCCGATGCTCGCAACCAATATTGTCTTAACCCTGTTTTTTGTGTTAAGGAAGGCAGATTCTTAACTCTCGGAGCCTGCTTCTTTGCCGTTGCTATACCGGATGGTTGAAGCCGGGCAGCCCTAACCGGCAGTTGTTTTCATTGGAGGTAAGTGATTTGGATTATTTCTTGACTGAAGAACAACGAATGATGCAGGGACTGGCTGCGCGGATCGCCAGGGAAAAAATCCGGCCGGTCAGGGCACAATTGGACGCAAGCGAGCAATTTCCGTGGGAAATCATGAAGATCCTCGCCCAGACCGGCCTGTTCGGCATTTATATCCCTGAGGCATATGGGGGAACGGGTGGAGGAATATTCGAAAACTGCCTTGCCATCGAAAAGCTCGGTGAGGCATGTATCGGGGTCGGCACCTCGTTTGCCGCAAGCGGCCTTGGAGCATATCCGATCCTTCTGAACGGCAGCGAAGAACTCAAACATAAATACCTGCCTCAGATCGCCAGCGGGACAAGACTCGCGGCCTTTGGCCTTACCGAACCCGGTGCTGGAAGCGACGTTTCCGGAATTCAGACCAAAGCAAGAAAAGACGGCGACCATTACATCATCAACGGGTCCAAGCAGTGGATCACCAACGGCGGCGAGGCGGAAATCTATTCGATACTCGCCATAACCGACCGCTCCAGGGGTCCGCGAGGCGCAAGCTTTTTCGTGGTCGAAATGGGAGACCCTGGATTTTCCTTCGGGAAAAAGGAAAAAAAGCTCGGCATCCGCGCATCCGCCACACGCGAGCTCATATTCGAAGATTGCCGCATTCCCAAAGACCGGCTCATCGACCGGGAGGGAATGGGTTTTATCATTGCGATGAAGACCTTCGATAAATCCCGGCCAGGCATAGCGGCGCTTGCCGTCGGCCTTGCCCAGGGGGCCCTCGATATTGCGGTCGAATATGCCAGAAAAAGGGTCCAGTTCGATAAGCCGATCATAAGCTTCCAGGCTATCCAGCACAAGCTTGCGGACATGGCCACAAAAACCGAGGCTGCGCGCGCTCTTCTCTACAGCATTGCCCGTTATATGGACTCCGAACCCCGCGAGGTTAGCAAAGTCTCCGCGATGACAAAGGTATTCGCCGGCGACGTCGCAATGGAGGTGGCGACAAACGCCGTGCAGGTGCTTGGAGGTTATGGCTACATGCAGGATTATCCCGTCGAAAAGATGATGCGCGACGCGAAGATCCTTCAGATTTACGAGGGCACCAACGAAATCCAGCGAAACATCATAGGGCAGGAACTCAATAAGGAATACGGCAGATTGAAGAGTACTTTCTTCTAAGCTTTTATATCCGGCGCCATCGATCGGTTCGTTGGAATGCAGAGGTCCCGGGTCCTCGCCGCGGTAAACAAGGGCGCGCGCGCCCCGATTCTTGACGTTGCCTTTCGTTTTACAGGATGGCAACCGAAGCTGGAAGCCTGATTGAAGGCTTCATGCGGTATCTGACCAACCACCTTAGAAACCGAACAACTCGCAACCAGTAACTCGCAACTTTTGTCCGGGGGATTTCAGATTGAGCGAGCAACGCGTTATCGTGGTAACCGGGGCAAGCCGTGGGATTGGCCGTAGCATTGCCGTGGAGATGGCCGGTCCAAAAAGCCATATCATCGTCAATTACAACTCCAGCCCGGAGGCCGCAAAACAGACAGCGGTCCTTGTCGAGAGCAGGGGCGGCACATCGACCACCATGCAGTTCAGCGTGGCAGATCCCGACGCTGTCAAGACAGCGTTCAAGCAAATCATCGATGCACATGGTCGAATCGATGTGCTTGTAAACAATGCCGGGATAGCGAAGGACAACCTGCTCGCCTTGATGAAGCCCAGCGAATGGGACGACGTTATGAACACCAACCTCAAAGGAGCTTTCCTTTGCTCTCAGGCGGTGATAAAACCCATGATGCGCCAGCGCTACGGGCGTATTGTCAATGTCACCTCGGTTGTCGGCGTGATCGGAAATGCGGGTCAGTGCAATTATTCGGCCGCCAAGGCCGGCATTATCGGCTTTACGAGGTCCCTTGCGCGCGAGATTATCTCCAGGCACATAACCGTAAACGCGGTCGCCCCGGGTTTCATCGAAACTGATATGACGCTGGCTATCCCGCAAAAATCGCGCGAAGCTTTGCTGTCGCAGATTCCGGCGGCGAGGTACGGTGCTCCGGAGGAGGTTGCGGCTGCCGTTAGCTTTCTTGCATCCGATGCAGCCGGGTATATCACCGGACAGGTTATACACGTAAACGGCGGTATGTTCATGGGTTAGACAAAACTTCCTGGTCGTGGCAGGAGACAACACGATGTTATCAGAGAATAATCGGCGGCGTGTGGTGGTCACGGGAATTGGGTTGGTTTCCCCGGTTGGCATCGGCATTGAAGAGAATTGGTCCAATCTGACTTCCGGCAAGTCAGGAATAGGGCCGATCACCCGCTTCGATTCCACCGGATTCGCGACCCATATCGCGGGAGAGGTCAAGAACTTTCATCCGGAGGGGGTCATCAGCAAAAAAGAACTCCGGAAAATGGATCCCTTTCTCAAGTTTGCGCTCGTAGCCGCCCACCATGCTATGGAAGACGCCAAATTCAAGGTGGAGCCCGAGATCTCGTCTCGAGTCGGAGTCGTAATGGGCTGCGGCCTCGGCGGACTGCTCTCGATCGAGGAATCCCACAAACTGATCCTGGAAGGGGGTCCAAAGAAGTGTAGCCCCTTTTTCATTCCGATGATCCTCAGCAATATGGCCCCCGGCCTTATCTCAATCTACCACGGCGCAAAAGGTCCCAACCTGTCCCTACAGACTGCATGCGCCGCTGGAACTCATGCTATAGGTCACGCTTATCATCTCATTCGAAACGGTTACGCCGAAGCGATGATCACCGGGGGTGTCGAGTCCACGGTGACTCTGCTCGCAGTAGCCGGCTTTAACGCAATGCGTGCGCTTTCGACGCGAAATGACGACCCCGAGCACGCTTCCAGGCCATTTGACAAAGAAAGGGACGGCTTCATAATAAGTGAGGGCTCAGGCATTCTGATCCTTGAAGATCTCAATTTCGCGCGAATCCGGGGCGCTCGGATCTATGCCGAAATAATCGGATTCGGCGTTTCGGGAGACGCATACCATATGGCCGCTCCTGCGCCCGACGGCGAAGGGGCCGCCCGCTGCATGCAGGAGGCCCTCGACGACTCCGGGATAAAACCCTCGGACGTGCAGTACATCAACGCCCACGGCACTTCGACTGAGCTCAACGACAAATATGAAACACAGGCCATAAAGACTGTTTTTGGCGATCACGCTTACAAAATGGCGGTCAGTTCGACAAAGTCGATGACCGGGCACCTCCTCGGCGCGGCGGGCGGCGTTGAAGCCGCCTACACTACCCTCACTTTATATAACCAGCTAATGCCGCCAACCATAAATTACGAGTTCCCGGACCCCGACTGCGATCTCGACTACGTTCCCAACGTGGCCCGCAAGGCGCAAATCGAGGTGGCCCTCTCCAACTCATTTGGCTTTGGCGGAACCAACGGGACCCTTGTCTTCAGGAGATGGAACGGAAAGTAGGCCCCTTGCCGAACGCGTTTTTGTTACTTCAGGTGATTGAATTACCTCCGGGAATTTATCTTGACAAAATATCCATACGTATGCGATAGGGGAAAAAGTTCTGATTACATCTTGCCCTTATGGCGCCGGCAGTTATCCTTATAATTAGAAGGGGGTGATTGAAGGAGCATAGACGAGTTGAAAACTGAACAAAGTGGATTAATACTGTTGATTTTTTCTTTTTTAACGCGGTATCTCTCGTTTTCACAGCTGTAAGAAAGCCCAATTTCCACCTAGCTCGAAGGCTTCTTGTTCTTCCGGCCCAAACTCCTGTTTTCGTTTCACAGGGTATGGGCGGAATTCTATTTCCCTGTCTACGCACATTATTTTGCCTTAAACGCCTCTCTTTCTCTCTTCGGCTTTATTTATTTTCCAATCTAGGTGGGCCTCACCCACTTGGGCTTCGATCCAGCCGGACTTTACGTGGGTTTTCTCTTTAGACCCATATTTTCTGTAAAGCAGTTTTTTACGTGAAAGGAGTAATAGAATGGCGGCTCCAATGGAAAAAGTGCCCGGAAAAGCGTGGGTTGTTACTTTTGCAGGCACTGCGATCAATCTGTGCCTTGGAGTTCTGTACGCATGGAGCGTATGGGGCGCCAAGCTCACCATTCCAAAGATCGAGGGTAAGTTTGATCTTACCAAGGTTGGTACACCATTGCTTGATAAGGGCGTGCCGGATACACTCAATGCAGGATGGACGTACTTGAGCAACGCTCAGCTTGCGACCCCCTTCTCGCTGTGCGTCATCATATTCGCTCTTCTGATGATCCCGGGCGGAAGGATCCAGGACAAGTACGGCCCCAAGGTCGGAGCTACAATCGGCGGGCTGTTCCTGGCCGCCGGGTGCATCGTTGCCGGCCTGATGAAGAGCTACGAGGGACTGATTATCGGATTCGGTATAATGGGCGGTATCGGCATGGGCATCGGCTACGCCGCTCCCACACCCGCCGCGCTGAAATGGTTCGGTCCCCATAAACGTGGCCTCGTCGCGGGCCTGGTAGTTGGCGGCTATGGCGGCGCGGCGCTCTACATCGCGCCCCTGGCCGCATGGCTGATTGCCGATTATGGCCTCACCGGCAGCTTCGTTATACTTGGGATCTTCTTCGCGATAGTCGTAATAATCGCCGGACAGCTCCTGGCATGGCCTCCGGCCGGCTACGTTCCCCCTGCCAGCCAGGCAGCAGCAGGCGCTCCGGGCAAAACCACCATGACGACGTACGACTGGTCGGCAGGCGAGATGGTCAAGACCTGGCAGTTCTACGCGCTGGTCCTCATGTTCATTGGCACGACTCAGTCCGGTTTGTTAATCATCGGTAGCGCCATGGGTATCGGCAAAGGGCTGCTCGGCGCCGCCGCAGCCTGGACCCTTGTTTCCTTTGGAGGCGGCATCAACGCGTGTGGCCGGGTCGGGACCGGTTTGTACTCCGACAAAATTGGCCGTACGAACGCCTATACGCTCAACTGTTTGGTTTCTGCAGCATGCCTTTTCGCATTGCCGATGATCCTTGCTTCGAAAAATGCTTTTCTGATGTTTCTTGCAATCGGCATAGCCTACTGGCAGTATGGCGGCGGTTTGGCCCTCATGCCGTCTTTTACGGCGGATTTCTTCGGGCCCAAGAACCTGGGCTTCAACTACGGCCTGGTGTTCATCGGCTGGGGTCTCGGCTTCTTCATGACAAGACTTGGGGGGACCATCAGGGACATAACCGGAAGCCTCAACTATGCCTTCTATATGTCCGGCATTGTTTTGATTATTGCGGTTCTCCTGGCCCGAGCCACGAAACGGCCGTCAGCTGAAGGGGTACGAGCGGCGGCGGCGGCGAAGTAGGCCTTAACCTGATCCCGCGAGCGTTGAAAAGTCGCCGGGATCAAAACAAAGCGGAAAAAAACAAAGCCCCAGGAAGATTCTCCCCGGGGCGCTCTATGCATTATGACCCCCGTCTATTCAGGCGGGGGTTCTTATATCATCTCGGAATTCATTTTTTGGCTAATGCCGAAACTCACCTCCCCAAAACCCCGCTCGTCATAAATAGACCAGGGTCAGATCTGGAAATCCAGAGTTCCTTGTTTATGCCATATGCCGTCTTTGCAAACATAACAAAGCTTTTCATCGCAGACCTCAGAGTCCTGGTCGTAAATTTTCCTTTCCGTTATGCACTTTTTGTCTTCCATAGGTCTTTTTTTCTCCTTTGTCTCCCTCCTTTAGCTATAAAGTAATCATTCCGATGAGATACTGCCATCTGCCGGATGCGGGCCGTTGTGCTCGACCGGCTGTTTCCGCAGGCCGCAAAGATCATTTATAAGAACTCGAACGGAAACTAGCGCCCCGAGTCTAAAGCTCATAACATAATTCATGCTTGGGAATTGAGCCAACGCCTACGTCACCCCTGCGAAGCCTGCCCCAGTAATGTCTAGTCCGGGGGCCTTGGTCCGTACGTGACTGAAATTTATTAAAAATACTGGATGCCGGCCTGAACCCTCACTACGTTCGGATTCGCGTTAACACTTCTGGCCGGCGTTAAACGCTGTACCCTCACTTCGCTCAGGTCCGGGCTTGACATTCCTAACATGGTTAAATGCTGGACCCTCACTTCGCTCAGGTCCGGGCTTGACATCTCTAACTTGGTTAGATGCTTCAAGTCCGGGTGCGATCTTTTGTGAGCGCCCAGTTCGCGTCCGATCATTTGTGAGGACGCGCCGGCATGACGGCCTAAGTACTCGGGACTCATGTAGTGGATATCTAACTCAGGAAACTATCGGGAAAGAAGGCTTACGGCGCGGTTGACGGTGTATTCGAAACACATTGAAACCAGGCCGACCAGGACCGTCACCGCAAAGGCAAGAACGAGGAAAACCCCCAGACTATGGGCGCGCAGATTCTCGCCCGCATACATTACGTATGGCTGGTGAAAAAGATAGATGCCGTACGAATATACTCCCGCCAGGGCAAGCCACCTGCCCAGACCGGGCACCCTGTTGAAACGGTAAGCTACGTGAATCAATATAACCGATAAACCCATCGCCGTAAGGCCGTCCGAGAAGCTGTACAAAAAATTCGGCTGGTAGCAATAGAGCCCCAGAGTGTAAACAATTACCCCGGCAAAAAAACCTCTCATCGAAAGCAGCCGGCCAAGCGTCCAATCAGGCCTTTCCCCCATGAGTTTTCCCATTGCCATTCCGGCCCCAAACTCCCAGAGCCGGCAGACAAAAAAACCGCCCATCTCATAGTATCCGTTTGCTTTGACTATATCGACCAGAACGTATCTTGCCGCCGAACTCAACAGGATGCAGAGTAAAAGGTATTTTACCCACCCCAGGCGATCCATGAGCTTATACAGGAGCGGGAAAAATATATAGAGTTCGATAAGAAGTCCCAGGAACCACCAAGCGGGCACAAAATAGAAGAACATCTTGTCGATGGGAAAGACCCTGTCGCCGAAAAAGCTCAACAGGAAGCGGTAATCGACCGGATCGTGCAGGGCCGCGAAGGGGGAAACCAGGAAGACGAGGTGCGCCAGCCAGTAGACCGGAAAAAGCCTCTTAAGGCGCCGCCAGTACCACAGTGCCCAGGAAGTTTTGAGACCGCCGTGTTTTGCAAGCGAGTAGGTGAGGCCGAATCCGCTAAAGAGAATGAAAACACCGACCGCCTGCGGCCCTCGCTGGATAATCGCGGCAATGACTGCCTCGACAGCGCAGGAACAGTTCCAAAAGGTGGACCCCTGAGCGCACTGTTGAACAAAGCCGGGAAAGGAACCAAACGTGATCGGCCACGGGAGGCTTCCGGCGCCATAGGACAGGAGGCAATGGTAAAGAGCGATCCATATGACGGCCATTCCCCTGACGCTGTCCAGCCATTGGAAGCGGACGGCCGAAGAGTTCTCCGTTTTGAGTTTTGAGTTTTGAGTTGAGAACATGTATCGAGGTTCACTCTCTCAATTAGCAGCATTTTCCGCTAAAAACCGGAAACTAAAAACTCAAAGCTCACCCGAGACCGGCCTCAGACATCAATTTACCAAGCACCTTCTCCGCCGCAAAGTATTCTTGCGCAATTTCGCGCGCCGCCTTGCAGCTTGCCTCGTAATCGCTTTCAATAACGTTGACGGCCGCCAGGATTTCATCCATCGTCAAGAACCCGAAAAGTCCTTTGCCGGTGGGCAGGAACTTGCTGAACCCGGTTTCCTGGGTTATGACGGGCCGGCCGGCCGCAAGGAAGCAGGCGCTCCGGTCGCTGAACCAGCCGGTCCGGGGACGCACCACCTGCTCCTTTGTAACTGTGAACTCACCCCTGGACCTCTGGATATGCTCCCGGTAGTTATCGACATCCTGGGAGATCGGCAGAGAAGGTGTGATCCTCCATCCATTTTCATTAAGAAGCCGCAGCGTTTTATCGTCTACCTGCGTTGCAAGTTCAAAACCTGCGGGTCTGCGCTTTGGCAGGTCTATGAACTTTAAAAACTCCCTGTCCTTTGTCCAGTAGTATGTCTCACCTCTGAAGACCAGGTCCTTGCCCTTGTTTTTCCAGGTCGTAATGGTCGTATACACCGAATCCTTCGCGCGGGGAAAGGGGTTCTCCCAAAAGTCCATGAGCACCGGCTGCCTGGTCGGATGCCAGCAGACAAGATCGACCGGCAGATCGCAGTCGGGCTGCCCAAGGTTCTCTCCGAAGGAAAAATGGATGTCGTGTGCGGCAAGGGCATTCAAGGTCTTCAAGTCCCCTTCCAATACCTTTACCTGAACATGGAAAGGGTCGGACTCTACATAAACCCTTTTGGGGATGGACATATGCTCTTCTCGAAGCTCCTGGGAAGCGGTTACGTTAAGGAAGGCGTCAGCCTCCCTGTAGAGCCGCATCAGCTCTTCCTCGCTCATCCCGTAGCACTTGCCGCCTTCGTAGCCGCCGCGAAAGACCCATTTTCCGGAGAATCCATATCTTTCGAGCACGGGGGCAACCATCTCGATATTGCGAGACGCATCAGGGGTCAGCTCGAAGTCTCTCACGTCAAAGACCCACCGGCTGGAGTCCTCGACGTAGTAAACGTCCCACCCGAGCCGCCGAAGTCCGATCAGGTAATGCAGAAACTGATAGGTCACCCCAGCGAGCGGGTACCAGAAAATGATTCCGAATACTATGAGTTTGCCTTTGCCATTTTTCCCGTTTGCCATATCTGATCCTTGTCAGGCCGAATAGACATCATCTATCAGCTTCTGAAGCACTTTTGACGAGTCGAAATACCGCCTTGCCATTTCAAGGGCCGCCCCCGCATGCCTATCATATTCTCTTTCCACCTCCATCAACCCCAGCGCCGCCTCCTCGACAGTGTTGAATGCGATAATGCCTTCCCCGGACTCAATGATCGGGGTAAACCCGGTATTTTGAACCACAACAGGCCTTCCCGATGCAAGATATCCTGCCGAACGGCAACTGAACCATCCCGTCCGCAGTTCAACATACACCTGCTTTGCAACCGAAATTTCTCCGCGCGAGGATGCGATAAAATCCCGGTACATGGCGGGCGTTACGGTCGATTTCGGACCGTCGGCCACCTGCCACCCGGCTTGCGACAGCCTTTCCATCGGAGCGTTTATACCCCCCAGGGCCACCTTCACCGGCATATTCACCATGGCAGGAAGGTTCATCAGTTTTTCAAATTCGGCCCCTTTGCTTCCGTATTCCACACCCTTGTAGATCAACTTTCCCTTAAAGGCGCTCCAGGTCATGACCGTTGTCCACGGACCCTTCGGCCTGAGCCCGGCCAGATGCTCCCAGTGTTCGATACAGATCGGCATCCGGGTAGTCTTCCAGTCATAGTCGAGCCTTGGAACCAGGCAATCCGGCCCGTGAATGTTTTCGGCATAGGTGAAATGGAGATCGTGGGCATCAACGCTGGAGCACCATCGATCCACGTTTTCCGACCAGCCAAACCGCTCGGTCATCATTATCTGGTTGTAGCCCGGATCGGTATCGACAAATACTTTGACGCACGCGCCGGAAAGGTTTTCCGGAATCATGCATGCGCCGCTTACGTTCAAGAAAAGGTCGGCAGAGGCGGCTACTTCGTCGAACTTCTCCCGGCTCATCCCGAAGCTGGTCTCGTGCAGGTGGAGGTAGTGCCACCTATCACGCAGGCCGGGCGCGTACTTTTCCACGAAATCCCCGATGTATTGGACTGAATATTTCGGATCTTCCGTATATGCCTTCTCGATCGGCTGAAAGGGCCAGCTCCACGTATCCTCGTGGTAGTAGACGTCATGACCGAGCTTTAAAAGCCCAATCGGATACTGAAGATAGTCCCAGGCCACACCGCCGATCGGATACAACCCAACCAGCCCGGTTACGATTATACGCAGCTTCGAATCGCTTATGCCGCGTTTAGAATGCATCTGCAAAACATTATCGGTCATTGGGCAATCTTTGTTTCCACCTCTTCTAGAATTTGTCAAGAACAAACCGGCTTTGACAAATCGATTTGGATATGGTTCAACTTCTTAAATATATTGCCGATTGTGGCCGAATGGAAGACAATGAAAATCAATTCGTTTCAATCCGGCAATAGAATACCCAAAACACATATCCGCAAACCGGTAATCCGATGTCCGGAAAGGAAGGTCCTGAATGCAGATCACCTGTCTTGGCGCCGCGCGTTGTGTGACCGGCTCCTGTTTTCTCATCGAAAGCGGCCGAAAATACCTTGTTGATTGCGGCCTCTTTCAGGGCGGCCGTCAAATGGAAGCGTTAAACCGCTCGCCCTGGGGCTTTAACCCCGCCGGCATCGAAGCGCTCTTTCTGACTCACGCCCATATTGACCATTCCGGCCGGATACCCAAACTGGTAAAAGACGGTTTTCGGGGTAAAATCTATGCCAGCACGCCAACAGTCGAGCTCACCAAGATTTTACTCCTGGATTCAGCTCACATCCAGGAAATGGAAGCCGAGTGGCAGACGAGAAAGAACAAGCGCCGCGGAGAGCCGACCACAGAACCGCTCTATGGGCTCGCGGACGCCGAGGCGTGTTTTGATCTTTTCGAGCCGGTGAAACAGGACGAAATTCTTCGTCTCGATGCGGACTTGAGCATCCGGTTCCGCAACTCCGGACACATTCTCGGCGCTTCGTTTCTGGAGATCTGGGACGGACCTTCGGAGAGCGCCTCAAAGACCGTGTTTACGGGCGATCTCGGGTACAAGGGGCAAATGATTGTCGAAGAACCCGAAATCCTCACCGAGGCGGACACCCTTTTTATCGAGTCCACTTACGGAAACCGCAACCACAAATCCCTCGAAGAAAGCAAACATGAGCTGCTAAAGGCAATCCAGTACAGTTGCTCACGCGGCGAAAAAGTCCTTATTCCGGCTTTTGCCGTGGAGCGGACACAGGAACTGCTATTTATCCTTAGCGGATTTTTCCGGCAAAAGCTCATACCGCCGGTGCCGGTCTACCTGGACAGCCCTCTTGCGATAGCAGCTACAACCATATTTCGCAACATGAAACAGTTTTATGACGCGGAAGCCAGGGCTGCCGTGGACTCCGGATTCGGTCCCTTCGATTTCGATCAACTCGTGCTCACCCCTTCGGCCCTGGAGTCAATGGCGATAAACAACCATCCCGGCCCGGCCATCGTGATCGCGGGAAACGGAATGTGCACGGCCGGCAGAATCAGGCACCATCTGAAGCACAACCTCTGGCGGCCTGGATGTTCGCTGGTAATAGCCGGCTTTCAGGCGGCCGGAAGCCTGGGCAGAAGGCTCGTCGAAGGTGTGCGGATGGTGAGAATACTGGGCGAAAGGGTGATCGTCCGGGCAAAAGTCTTCACCATTGGCGGCTTATCGGCGCACGCCGACCAAAATGAGCTGATCGAGTGGATAGCCCATTTCAAAAATCCGAAGATGCGGGTCTATGTGATACACGGCGAACAGAGTGTAAGCGACGAATTTGCAAATATCGTGAGACAGAAATTCGGGTTTGAAACTCACGTACCTTCAATCGGGGACCGAATAAGAGGAAGCGGGGAGCGGGAAGCAGGAAGCGAGGAGCTAGAAGCGAGAAGCGGGGAGCAAGGAACCGGGTGGGGTGTCCATATTTCCGAACTGGCCCAAAAAACCGACGCGCTCAGGCGCATTCTGGCAAACCCCGGCTGTGAGATCCCGCCGCCTGTGCTTGAAAGGATCGAAGATGAGGTGATTTCAGCCAAAACCCATCTGGATGAAGCCCTGAGGGGAGCGGAGAGCGTGAAGCGGGAAGCGGGGAGCGAGAAGCAGGAATGAAGAGCGCATAACAAGAAGCGGGGAGCAAGAAGCGAGAAGCGGGAATCACTTTTCGCGCATACAGCGGACGTAGGCAGCCAGTTGAGCTGCGATTACGTCCAGTGCTTTTTGCAGTTTGAGTGTATCACCGTATTCAAGATCCTGGGCCAGAATGCAGTAATAGCGACATTCCTCCAGTGATCCTTCGGCAATGTTAAAGAAACGCGCCTTGTCAGCCGGTGTGTACTTTCGGAATCCCTCGGCAATATTCGCCGGAATGGACACGGCCGCGCGTCGGAACTGCCTGGTCATACCGAATTGCTCATCAGTCGGGAAAGTCGCGGTCAGGAGGTACACATCGAGTACGAAGGCATGCGAATTCTTCCAGACCTCCAGGTCCTGAAACGTTTTTGCCGAAATCTTCATTCCTGCTTCTCGCTCCTTGCTTCTTGCTTCCCGCTTCCCGCTTCCCGCTTCTTGCTAGGGCAAGTCGAATAGATTCGCAATTATTTGATGGATGTCCAGTTCTTTTTTCCTGAACCCTTCCTGGCCGAAGACCATGTTCGCTTCCAGGACGTAATACTTGCCGGCGTGCTCGCAGATATCTAGGCCGACTTCATCAAAACAGCACCTGCGGGCTGCCTCAACGGCAAAATCGAGCGCCGCAGCCGGAATGTCGTCAAACGAGATGGTCCCTCCCTGTGAGACATTATTTCTAAAGTCGCCCTCCGCGTGGATGCGCCAATAAGCGTGAACCAGCTTGCCGCCTATTACCACCACCCGCAAATCGCGTTCTATCGGTAGGTACTCCTGAATGTATGCAGGATTGTGGGTCTTAAGATACTGCGAAAGTTCTTCCGGACGGCGGATCAGAAAGACACCCTCGCCCTTCGACGATCCGGTGGGGGTTTTTGCAACAAAGGGATAGTCGAAATCGCTAAGTATTTTTCCGGAGCGCTCACGCCCGTAATAGATTCCAGTCCTGGGATGGGGTATTGCTAGCAGATTGAAAAGGTCTGTCTGCGCAATCTTATTGCCGAGAAAATAGTAATAATTGCGCGGAAAAACATCGAGTTCCGCTGCCTGTAAAATTTCGCAGTAAACCGGACCTGGGTAGCATATCTTTTCGGCAAGAAGGATTTGTCTTTGCAACTCTTCGGGATAGTCGATCCAGTTGGGTTTCACGCCCACGCACGGGATCGAGCTTTTCCTGAGCCTTTTTCCGAGGGAGATGATGCGGGTCGGATGTTTCTTCATATTTCTGATATATGACTACATTGGACCTAAAGTCAATATCGAGACTGCCTTCGAGGATTGACCCGATATGACCCCTCTTGTGCTATCAGGCTGCGCAAAGGGATCGGGCCTAATGGCGTTAACTTATGAGAAATAGCTGTCATGTCAAATCCTTCGTTTTAGGGGCTTAAAAGACCATTTTGGGCCTCGAATTCCTGATTAGCTCAGGCTTGCCCCGTCACCTCAGTGATGATACATTGTTACTACTGACGTATTAACAGGAGGATTAATCATGATCAAAAGACTGACGAAACACGGCAACAGTCTGGCCCTTGTGATTGACCGGTCCGTACTGGACCTGCTCAAAATCGACCGGGAGACCCCATTGGATGTATCTACCGATGGTCAGGCACTGATCATTTCTCCAGTGCGTGACGCTAAGCGCCTGGATAGGTTTCAAAAGGCGCTCGAATCGGCCAATCGAAAATATGGACGCGCTCTCGAAAGATTAGCGGAGTAGGCTGTGAGTCCCGAGTTTCTTAGCCTGGCCGAAGTACTTGAAATTCACAGAGACCAGATAGATCGCTACGGAGGCTCTCCAGGTATCCGCGACATGCGTCTCCTGCTTTCTGCTCTTGCCGTGCCCGCGGCTACCTTCGGTGGGAGCTTCCTCAACACTGACCTCTTCGAGATGGCTGCCGCTTACCTTTTCCATATTGTCCGGAACCATCCCTTTGTCAACGGAAATAAGCGGACCGGGGCAGTGGCTGCCTTGGTCTTTTTCAGTCTAAACGATATAGAGATCGAAGCGGACGAGGACAGTTTGGAAAAAATGGTTTTGGCGGTGGCTGCAAGTCTGGCCGATAAACGTGCCGTTACGGAATTCTTTCGGGAGCATTCCCGTTAGTAATTCCATCTTCCACTCCTTCCGTTCCTGGCGTAGCGATAGAATAAAGAGGAGTTATTTTTTTCTGCTCCCTGCTTCCCGCCCCTTTGCTCAGTCCTCCGTGGCGCGTACAACCCGGCGAAACACCACTCCGAGATTGCCCAGCGCCGGGCCGGAGGCGGCGCGTACAACCCCGCGAAACACCACTCCAAGATTGCCCAGCGCCGGGCCGGAGGCGGCGCGTACAACCCCGCGAAACACCACTCCGAGATTGCCCAGCGCCGGGCCGGAGGCGGCGCGTACAACCCCGCGAAACACCACTCCAAGATTGCCCAGCGCCGGGCCGGAGGCGGCGCGTACAACCCCGCGAAACACCACTCCAAGATTGCCCAGCGCCGGGCCGGAGGCGGCGCGTACAACCCGGCGAAACACCACTCCAAGATTGCCCAGCGCCGGGCCGGAGGCCCTCTATCCTCGTCACCCCGGAAGTTTCAAGTCCGGGGCCTCTGCCCTCTGTCTTCCGTCCTCTGTCCTCAGTCCTCTGTCCCCCACCGGCTAGGCATCATGGATGTACGTTTTGACGCGCTCGATCAACTCCGGCGTCACTTCGCGGATGCCGTGTTCCTTTGCGTGCGCGGCAACTTTCTGGAGCACTTCCTCTTCCGTCTTACCCCGTACTATATGCTGACACCCGCTCGACGGATCTACCTTGGCGCATTCCAAAATTTTTTCCATCGGATGCTCTCCCCTTTCTTTTGAATAGAAGATGTGGAGGCGTTTGTCCGCCTGCCATTTCCCATAACATCTTATAAAAAAACAATAATCATTACTGTCTTTGCAACAAGCAATTAAGAAATCGTGCACATATGAAGGCGGGAAGCGGGTAGATGGAAGCAGGAAGCGAGAAGAAATGTTGCCTTCCAACTGGGACCATTGGGTCGGCATTCGGGATGGGCGATTTCGGAGCTCAATGGCTGGCCTGCGCTTTCCCCTGTCAACTGCTTCACGTACAGCCTCGCGGCTGTCCGCACATGACTCGGGGCCATAATGGAGCAGCTTCTCCTTTTATGTGGGGCTCTTTCATCCCCTGCTCTATGCCGGTTTATCCCGGCGCTTTCGGTGTGACCCCTCTCTCTATAGCGGTATCCCGGATGCCGGCATTCCAGTTCGTAATTCTTCTGCTCAAAGCGGGGCAAGCCGGCCGTACAAAAACGGCTTTGCGCGCAAACTCCGGTCCGGGAGAAATGAAGATGGACTCCGCCTTCTGATATATGACTACATTGGACCTAAAGTCAACCTCAAGGCTACCTCTGAGGATTAACCCGATATGGCCCCTCTCGCGCTTCGCTCCCTGAGGACTGAGGGCTGAGAGTGAAACCTTTACACCATTTTTACTTAACTTTCTGATGCGCTTAACATTTGTCTTGCCTTCAAACGCACCACGTTAAAGGCCTGTCCATTCTGCCTTGCCGCCGCTCTTACTCAGTCCTCAGTCCTCAGTCCTGCCTTGCTGCAGGGCTGGGTTATGTGCCGCGTGCGGTCCAGATGGAACAGGCTATAAAGGCTCACAAATGTGATGGACATGGAAAGGTTGATTTTGCCTTTCTGAAATCAATGTTCAGGAGAGCAATACTGACACCATCTTTTGGCCATCTATTCCGAGAGGTCCAACACCTGTCTGACTTTTGCAGCAAGATCGTCGCCTCGGAAAGGTTTCTGAATGAAATTTACTCCTTCATCCAGAATGCCTCGATGTGCTATCGCATCGGCAGTATAGCCCGACATATACAGGCACTTGAGGTTCGGGCGGATGACTCTAAGCCTTTCTGCCAGTTCCCGGCCGTGCATCTGCGGCATCACTACGTCAGTGATCAACAGGTGAATATCTTCTGGATGGTCCTCGACAAGATGTAAGGCGTATACCGGGGTATGTGCCACAAGAACCGTGTAGCCCAGATTGTCGAGAATTATCTTACCGAGGTCCAGGATCGATTCATCGTCCTCGACCAGCAGTATGGTTTCCGTACCTGTTGGACGCTCTACGGCCACATGCTCAGAGGGGACATGCGCGGTTTCAGCCTCGAACCTCGGCAGGTAGATCTTAAACGTAGTTCCTTTCCCAGGTTCGCTTTCAACATAAATAAAACCTTCGTTTTGTTTAACGATACCATAGACTGTGGACAATCCCAGCCCGGTTCCTTTACCCACTTCCTTGGTGGTAAAGAAAGGTTCGAAGATATTCTCGCGGACTTCCTGACTCATACCCGTTCCGGTATCGCTAACGATCAGCAGGACGTAATCTCCTGGAATGAATTCGGGGGTATCGGCCCAGTTGGAATCATCGATCACAACGTTCTCTGTCCTAACGGTGACGGCGCCAACCCCGGAAATGGCATCGCGGGCATTGACCGCAAGATTGGCCAGAATCTGGTCCACCTGGGAGGGATCAATTTTGACTTTCCACAGATTTAGTTCCGGCGCCCATAAAAGGTCGATATCCTCGCCGATGAGCCGATGAAGCATCTTGAGCATGCCCGAGATCGTGTCGTTCAAATCAAGTATCTTCGGGATCGCGGTCTGTTTGCGGGCAAAGGCCAGCAGTTGCCGGGTAAGAGCCGCTGAACGCAGGCCTGCTTTGAGAATCTCATCGAGGTGGTGCTGGATATTGTCAAGGGAAACGTCATTTCTCAATGCCAATTCTGTCCTGCCGATGATCACGCCCAACATGTTGTTGAAATCGTGCGCCACACCTCCTGCCAAACGTCCCACCGACTCCATCTTCTGAGACTGGAACAGCTGTTCCTCAAGTTTTTTTCTTTGCTCCTCTCCTCGTTTGCGCTCGGTAATGTCATTCGTAAGACCCAACATATACTGCTGACCGGCCACCTCGATCACCTCCGCCGAGACGAGCACGTCCTTGATCTCACCGGATTTCCTGCGGAACCTGGTTTCAAAGTCCTGTACCCTGCCTTGTTCTTCCAGTGTCTTAACCATTTTGGGCCGCTCTTCAGGATTAGCCCATATTCCCAACCTCAAGCTGTCTTGACCGACGATTTCCACGCGTGTGTAGCCAGATAAGCCCAGGAATGCATCATTTATGTCAACAAATTGGCCGTCGCTCAAGCGGGTAATACTGGTGCTGATGGGGCTGGCGCGAAAGAATCTGGAGAAACGGTCCTCGCTCTGGCGTAACGTGTCTTCTGCCTGCTTGCGCTCGGTGATGTCGCGGGTAATGGCGATCATACTCATTGGACTGCCGCCAGGAGAATAAATGACCGCGGCGTTGACCTCTCCTATAAAGCGGGTCCCATCCTTTTTGACCAGTGTGTATTCAGCAGCTGCGAGTGTTCCTTCTGTCAGGAGACGCTTTATATTCGTAGACACCCTTTCATGCTCTTCCGGGGCAACCCAGGATAGTATATTGCGTCCAAGGATGTCGTCATCAGGCGAATCCCCAAACATTTGCCTGGCCTTAGGCGAAGTGAAGATGAGCAGGCCATTCAAGTCCAACACCGAGATAGCGTCGGGGGATAAGCTCACAAGCGTGCGATACAACTCCTCGCTCTCTCTTAGTGCTTCTTCTGCTCGCTTGCGCTCGGAGATATCGGTCACCATTGCAAACGAGCCGACCTTGTTCCCTGACCCATCAAAAAGCGGCGTTGCATTGAACTGGCATAAGACATTTGACCCATCAGGACGAGAGAGGGCGATCTCATATGCGCCAACTTCCCCCTGTGCCCTCAATCTGATCTGGTGCTCGAAGATGGCCTTATTTTCACTGTCTACAAAATCAAAAATCTTCCTCCCGAAGACCTCTTCACGATTTCTGCCCAGAATGGCGCACATTCTCAGGTTGAGGTCCGTGGTTACATTGTCGTTATCAATCAGCCAGAATCCTTCATTGGCCGTCTGCAAAATGGTTCTAAGGCGAAATTCACTCTCATACAGCGCCTTCTCGGCGTTTTTGCGTTCGGTAATGTCATGGCAGATGTGAACACTCCCAATCAGTTCACCTACTGGTCCCAAAAGGGGCGAAACGCTTAAGACAAAATCTCCGCCGAGACGTTCCTCATAGATCTCCGTAGTGTGTTCGATTCCATCCCTTAGCAATTGCCTGTTTGGACAAAACAACGGCGGCTCGCTCGTCCCATGGACAGCCTGATAACACATGAGCCCAACACACTCGGCAGGAACCAGGCCTAATTTTGCTGCCATGGCCTTGTTCACGCGGACAATCCGGTAATCCTTGTCAAGTATGGCAATCAGATCGGGTACCGCATCGAAGGTCCGTTCCCAGTCTTCTTTCGCTCGCAGGACCCGTTCCTCCGCATGCCTGCGCTCGGTGATGTCCAGAATAGTCCCTGTAGCTGCCGGCCTTCCTTTATGCTCGCTTGTGGACGCGAAAAGCTCCGCGTGGAAACTCTGTCCGCTTTTCTTCAGCCCTCTGAAAGTGTAGTGAACGTATTCGATTTCGCCCGATACTCGTTTCCTTAGCTGTTCCTCAACCCTGGCCAAGTCCTCCGTGTGGATCAGGTTTTTGTATGACATGTCGTTCAGTTCCTCAACCGTGTAACCGAACATTTGAGCAAACTTTGGATTTACATATTTGAAGACCTCGTCCTGTAGGAGATAGATGCCCACAAGCGCATTCTCTGCAAAGCTCTTGAACTTATTTTCGGATTCAAGGAGCGCCTCTTCCGCCTGCTTGCGTTCGGTGATATCGCGGGCATAACCACTGGTGCCAAGAATCTGGCCGTCGTTGTCAAGTACGGGTGTCTTAAATGTCTCGAACCATTTCATCTCCCCACGGTCACTGATGGCCTCTTCGACAGCAATGGGTACGCCTGTCGTCAGGACCGCCTTATCGTCGTTCCTGTATTTTTCCGCGAGTTCTCTTGGCCAGATGTCCAGATCGGTCTTTCCCAAAACCTCTTCTGGCCTCTCCATGCCGCAAGACTGAGCAAAGGTCTGGTTTACGGCGAGAAAGCGGCTGTCTTTGTCTTTGAGCCAGACCAGGCCGGGCTGATTTTCTAATATAGCTGTTAGGTAAGATTCTCGCACACTTAGTGCTTCCTCTGCCCGCTTGCGAGCGGCTTCGTTTTCCAGACTTTGAAGCGCACGAGCCAAATCCGCCGCCAAGTTGCTCAAAAGCTCCACCTCTTCCACATCGAAAGCATTCGGACGGTCAGCCTTGACCGTAAGAACGCCGAAGAGGCGCTCATCATGGATGATGGGGACGGAGGCGATGGAGGCGCCGCCATAGCTCATGACGGGATCTTTCCAGAGGGCAAAGCGCGGGTCGGTGGCGAGATCATCAAAGACTACGGCACGGCGTTCACGCATCGCCGTGCCCGCAGGACCCTGTCCGGTGGGGCTGTCATCCCAGGTGATCGGGGCGTGTTGCAGGAAATCTCCGCTCCCTCCCGAGAAGGCAACAGGCAACACCCGTTTGGAGTCTGCTTCCGGTTGCCCGATCCACACCATTACATAGCCGCGGGTTTGGACCAGGCTGTGACAGACCGCATTCAACAGCTCAATCGGATCTTTCTCTCTGTTGATCAGGCTTCCAACGTCACGAACGGCGCACAAGACATCGTTGAGATGGTTTATTCGCGCATTACTCTGCTGCAAGGCTTCGTCCGCCTGCTTGCGCTCGGTGATATCGTTACCAATGCATAAGATTTCGGTAATCTGGCCGTGCGCATCCCTGATCGGCTCGTTGGTCCAGGCAATCCAAACCCGCTCGCCATTTGCCCGCATATTTTCGTTTTCGTTGTTCGTGTATCGCTCAGGGTGCCTTCCGATATCCTCGATCATCTCTTTTAGGTCGCGCCCTGATCTGTCAAACTCAGGGACAATGGTACCAATGACATTTCTTCCGAGGACCTCGCGCTTACTGTAGCCGAAGAAATCTTGTGCGAACTCATTGAAGAATGTGATATGTCCGGAAATGTCCCGCCTCATAATAATGCTGTTTGCACTCTCAACGAGTTCCCGGTATTTGGCGTCACTCAAGCGGGCCTCTTTTTCCGATTGCTTGATCCGTGATGCATCGCGACTGATTAGCACGTAGAGCATCAAGGCTGTCACCGAAACATAAAACCAGCCTTTGCCGATGGACATATTGATCAGTACCGCTGGATCACGTACTAGTACTTTGTCCCACATTTAACTAGGTTAATGTTTAATCTTATGTTATATGGGTCACCAAAGGAGGTGGCCCATGCCTAAGAGTGCTCCGAGAATCGAATTGACAGAACAAGAGCGTACCGAACTTGAGACTATGGCGCGCAAACCTTCCACCGCTCAGGGAATGGCCATGAGAGCCAACATCATACTCATGGCGGCAGAAGGAAAGCAAAACAAGGAAATTCAAGAAACGCTTCGGGTTAATAAGAACGTTGTAGGCCTTTGGCGCAACCGCTTTCGATTCAGACGCGTTGGCGGTTTGCAAGACATGCCTGGGCGAGGCAGAAAAAGAACTTACGGGCACGACGAAAGACTTAGGGTGATCGCAAAAGGATGTGAAAAACCCCCAGTAGCACAGGCCTGGACAGTCAGGGATTTGGCTGAGGCTCTTACGGAAACCGGCATCAGCAAGAGTACTGTGGGACGTATCCTGAAGGACATAGACCTTAAGCCTCATAAAGTGGAGTCGTGGCTGAACAGCAAAGATCCTGATTTTGAGCCCAAAGCCGCTGAGATTTGCGGACTTTATCTCGCTCCACCAGAAAATGCTTTGGTTGTAAGTGTCGATGAAAAGACCGGAATTCAGGCCCTCGGCCGTAAGTACCCCGACAAACCAGAAAGGCCGGGCAGCCGCCGAAAGCGAGAGTTTGAATACAAACGGCACGGAACCATCAGTCTGTTCGCAGCCTTTGTAGTGCACAGCGGCAGAGTGATAGGAGAGGTGAAGGAGCGTCATACCCGGGCAGAATTCCTCGATTTTCTTGAGGAGTTGAATCGCAATTGTCCGGAAGACAAAATGATTCATGTAATTGTGGACAATTTGGCTGTACACAAAACTCAAGAAGTCAAAGATTGGCTTTCGAGGAATCGGAGATTTGAATTCCATTACACTCCTACCCACGCAAGCTGGTTAAACCAAGTGGAGATGTGGTTCAGCATTCTGGCCCGACGCTTTCTCAAAGATGGTATATTCAATTCCAAAGAAGAACTGGTCAACGGGCTCCTCAAATACATTAAAGAGTACAATGAGAAAGCCAAACCGTTTCGCTGGACCTATGCGTCAGACCCATTGCGCATATAATCCTAGTTTATAGTGGGACATTGCACTAGTACCCCCAGAATCTTATCTGAGAGCAAGATCCAGAGGACTCCAAGCAGGAAGTAAATGGTCGAAATTTTTAGGGCGAACGAAATTTTTTTGGGAAATCCAATATTTGAAGAGTTGTTCGTCATGCTTTGCCATTGCCTCCACTTGGAGTCCACAAGCCCCACTGTTTTTCCCATAGGGCTGGTTTCCGCCGGAACTGTCCACGTCTCAGCTATTTCCTCTAAGAGTCGCTTATCTTAACAAACGCAGAACAGGTGGGGAACGGTTAAAGTGCGGGAAGGCGTAGAAAGCTGCACGCTTGAAAGCAAGGCATCGCTGGCGGAACTTTGGCTTCAGGATATGGCTAACCTATAGACCTCGTTGGCCAATTGTACTCACGCTTTCTTTATCTTGCCAACTCCTGAAGTCCTCTAGGGCAAGACAATCAAAGAATACATGATTTGGAGAAGTTGAGGTTTCAGCACTCACTAATGTCCGCCGGTGAGCGGGACGAAGGCGACCGGCAGCGCCCGCCTCGTTTTGATCTTTCCGTCCTCTTGCTTTTCGAGCAACATCAATTGTTGGGCGGCATCTGGTTCGCCGACTGGAATCACCATCCTTCCCCCCGGCTTGAGCTGTTCGATCAAGGGGGGCGGGATGTTGTTTCCGGCGGCGCTCACAATGATCCGGTCAAAGGGGGCTTTTTCCTTCCAACCGCCATAGCCATCCCCGATGCGGACCTCGACATTCATGTAACCGAGCCGCTTTAGCCGCGCTTGCGCTTCTTTCCCGAGCTCTTCCAGGATCTCTATTGTATAGACCTCTTTCACACACTCTGCGAGGACTGCGGCCTGGTATCCGGAACCTGTACCAACCTCAAGCACGGTATGTCCCTTTTCCAAGTCCAGCAAATCAGTCATGACAGCCACGATATAAGGCTGTGAGACCGTCTGCCCGTGGCCGATCGGCAAGGGCCTATTGTCGTATGCAAAGGATCTGAGGTTTTCGCTGACAAATTCATGGCGCGGGACTTTCCGAATGGCGTCAAGTACGCGGGGGTTTACGGTATCACGGCCGACCAGAGAGGCTAAGTTCAGGGCGGTGGCCTCTATCTCCTTTATAAGTGCTTCGCGAGGCTGGGCGTATGGGTCATCATCGACGGCGGCGCTTAAACCCGGCAGCATGCAATGCATGCCAAAAGCGAGCACAGCCGCCAGGAAAAGAAGTTTTGAGCGCAAGTGACCAGGATTTCTCATTGGTATTCCATCCATGGATTCTTTTAAAACCACGTCCGCGCCGTGATCTCTGGTCAACAACGCTTCATTTCCCACAAACTGATAAGCGCCGCGGGTTGCCAGGATAACAGGAGTATCCTGGTCACGCAGTACTCAAATCTCTGTCAGGCGTAATTTAACATATTCAATCCAGCTTGCCACGCTACGTAATAAACCCCAGGAGTCGGCACTTTCCATGTTTTATGGAGAGTTTATGTTTCTTGCCATGACCTTGAACCTTGATCGGGCCTGACAGCATAACGGAAATGGTCTGGGGGTGTTGAGCTTTTGTGCGTTCGCGGTTTCAAGGTCCAGGAGACATATCCGTAATCGAAGAACTGCCGTGCCAACAGCGCGATACAAGGCAGCTCAGCTATACGGGGAGCTTCCCTTTTTCCAGCCGAACAGCGTTCGCCTTCAGAAGCGCGCCACCCTTGGCGCGCCCACTGGAAGGTGTTGCCGGGAGGCGGTCAGAGTCTACTTAAGACGGCGGGCTTTTTCCGAGCACTCGTTCAATCGCCGGCACAACGTCCTCCGGACCGCGCACGAGGATGATCTTCGATCTAGGCGCGTTCACGTGGATGATGTTGAGAACGCGGTTGAACCATACAGTGGTCTCTTCCGTCGCGGGGAAATTCGCTGAGTCCTGTCCGTTGATGTAGCCACCGATGACCACGCCATCGTACTCGTACTCGGCTCGCTTCAGCTCAGCGACCAGCCGTGCGTCCCCAGCTTCATCGTTCGTGAGCACGAAGTTGGTCGCCTGGAAACCGAGGGAACGGAGTTTCTCTTGGACAGCTGCGGCGATCTCCGGATGTTTGCCGAACCCGAGGATGCGCCAACCTGTGGGGCGTGAAGAAGAGGCGTCTGCATTTACAGAATCATATCCCATCACGTCGTTCCTCTATAAAACGTCAATCCCAAGGATTCATGACCAGCAACCACCCGACGCGGCGACTCATCGCGCGACGCGGTCTATCTCAACTCTCAACCTATTCGAACCATCCGCCCAGCGCTCCGCTTGAGAGGCCCTGCTTCTAGCGGTGTCCCTTTCGAAGCGGTTGTTAGGCGTAATGATCGTTCATCACATCGGACCATATTCCCGTAATCCCGCTGGGCTTTCGTGTAGTTAGCGGCCGCTTCTCATCTGCGTCAATATCTGCTCCAGTGCAGTCTGGTCGGGAGCAACAAAAGGGGTCGAAGTGGGGACTTGCGCAAGCAAGTCCAATAACTGTTCGGTCTTTCCCTGCGCTGGTGGCAAGTGTCCCGAGAAGATCATCTTCGGGGCAATTTGACGAATTCTGTCCAGCGCTTGGCTGAATTTGCTTGGCTCAACCATATGAACCCACGGGCTGTCGGCGCTGGCCCAGCTGATCACGCCGTTAGCCAGATCTGCTTTTGTAACATCATCCGCATTCTCCACCGGCGAGGGGATGATGGCACCAAAGAAATCGGCAGAGAAAAATGCTTCCGACTTGTTATCGTAGATGCCGATAGTGGTCGGGTTATCAAAAATGGGTGGTCTTACGGCGATAAGTTCACGGTCACCCACATTGATGCTGTCTCCAGGATTCAGCCAGTAAACCCGATCCATAGGTACCGGCCAAGCTGCGCTCATCCTAAGCACTGCCAACGAGTTAGCGACAAGCCGCGCGCTGGGTGATGCCTCAAGAACCTTCTGAAGACTGCCCGTATGGTCTGTATCATCGTGGGTGATCAATATCCACCTCAAGTCCTGAGGATCAATTATCGACGACAGAGCTTTCATAAACTCCTCACTCTCAATTCCCATTCCCGTGTCAACGAGTACCGGCTCTCTAGCCTTGATTACGAAGGCATTGACAGGAAGGAATCCCATACCAGGGACCGGGAAATGAGCGGGGAGGACCTCGACATCCGGCATCACTTGATGAGGTTTATCCATGGAAACTACTCCTTTCGTGCCTTTCCACTCAGAGTTCACTTTCACAAGGGCAATTAAATCCCCGATGGATCCAATTTTCAGCACCTCACTGCCTAACAATCAGGTGGACCAGAAAAAATCTTAACGCGCTGCATTCGACCCGCATGACACGCCCTTGCGACAATGAGTTAGGCTATATCTTCCTGAAATTATGCAATGGCTCCCGCGTTGAGTCGCTACCAGGGAATATTATGCGGATCAACATGAACAGGTCTGCGTTGGCTTTGGATTCGATGGATGGGGACTGCAAATGCATTGGGTCCGCTATGCCGAGATAATAAGACCATACTGGAATGTCGTCAATCAGGAGATTCGTCATTCGATGCATTTTTACCGTGAAGGTAATGAGGATTCATTGGATGCCAGCCAGAGCAAGAAAAAGCAGTCAGAGCGGACTAGCGTAGCTTGAACCCTCCTTGCCACTGTACGTAATAACCCTTGAAGATGGCCAGCTTCTCAGGATCTGAGAGAGTAAAGATTCCTTACCAGAAGGTGGAATCTGCCCGGAGGGGCCTCCCATAAAAAGTATGATCCGGACATGGAAAAGTTGATCGCGCTTTTGTGAGGTCAATGTTCAGGAGAGATGTTGATATAATTCCAGGAAGCAGGAAACCCTCAGTAGATCACTAACCTCTTAAAATCCTCAGTATCCCTTAGACTCTCGAAACTCTCATCACCTTCGGCACTCTTTTTGTATTCTGACTCCATGCCTATTGCCACAGATAGATCACTCAGAGACTTCTCCTTATTCCCGCACTGGGCATGCGCACAGGCCCTATTATACCATACATAGGCTAGGGTGGGGCTGAGCTCGATTGCCTTGTCAAAAGCCTTAAGCGCCTCATGATTACCTCGACACTTACTGAGAACTATCGCCATATCATTCCACAGCTCTCCAGCACCAGGCTCCAATGCAATAGCCTTATCGCAACTTTGGATCGCCTCCTCGTCGCGGTCAAGTTTAATAAGTGATATGCTCTTGCCACCCCACGCGTGAGCATAATCAGGATTCCGTTCGACAGCTTTATCAAAAGCTTGAAATGCTTCCGAATTGAGGCCAAGTCCATCCAGCGAACATCCCTTATAATACCATGCCTCAGCGTCTCCCGGATTGAACTCAATCGCTTTGTCAAGGGCCTCAACAGCTTCCTCGTGCCGATCAAGTCTAAAAAGTGTGAAACCCTTTAGAAACCATGCTTCGAAATTGTCACAATCGAGTGCAATGGCACCATTGAGGGCTTCGAGTGCCTCGTCATCGCGGTCGAGATTCTGGAGTAAGCGACCCTTGTCAAGCCATGCAGCGGCATGATTCGGGTTAAATGTAATTACTTTATCTAGAGCCTCCAGCGCCTCTTTGTTTCGGTCAAGCTTGGAAAGCGCTACAGCTCTACCGCCCCAGGCCTCGGTAGATTCAGGCTTTAGTTGAATCAGCCTGTCGAAGGCTTGCAGTGCCTCCTCATTACGGTTTAGCCAATCCAGCGCGAAACCATTGGCGAGCAATGCCTCAACATGATTAGGTTTTAATTGAATTACAGTATTGAAGTCCTTAACGGCCTCTTCATAGCGAGTTAACCGACAAAGTAAAGCACCTCTTGCATACAATGCCTCAACATAGTCAGGGTTTAAGTGAATGGCCTTATCGAACGCTTCCAGTGCTTTCTTTTCACTATGAAGCTGACACAGGGAAATACCTCTGTGATAATGAGCCTCACTACCGTCAGGCTTCAATGCGATTACCTTATCCAGAGATAGGATGGCTTCTTCATGCCTATTAAGCTTGCTGAGCATTGCACCACTTCCATGCCATGCCTCAGCATGATCAGGGCTTAATTCAATGACCTTGTAACAGGCCTCCAAAGCTTCTTCATAGCGACCAAGGTTACCAAGGGCAATACCTTTACCATACCATGCCTCAATCCGACCATTCTGTAGATCAATAGCTTTATCAATTGCGCTAAGAGCTTTCTCATAACGGCCACTCTCTAGCAATTTCTGGCCCGTATTAAGCCACGGATTGGAAAAGTCAGGTTCACTTTTATTATCGAAAGCGGACTTTTCCACGAAACTGGTAATATCTGAAGGAGTATCCCTCTCTCTTCGCGAGTAATTGCATACGTCCTCGCAATCTGACATCAAGCCATAAAAGTTACGCTTTTTTCTCACTGTTATGTTAAAATCTATTTCTTTAAAATCTTCAGAAGGATTCATAATGTAATTGAAAGGATACTTCGCCTCAAGTTTTTCATCGGCTGAATAACAATTAAGATTCAACCTATATTCGAGAACGAAATCCAACAACCACACTGGTAGTCGTTCCACACCACCGTAGATTTTATTATCTCTTATATCATAAAAAGCTACCTGAAAAATCCCCTTAGGCGCGGCGGTATCATTGAGTCGTTTAAATGTATTATTGATTAATTCGTCAAGGATTTCCTCTCTTCTTAATGACAGCCTTATACTATCGTTGTTTAGTGTCTCACGTTTCGTAGCAGTAGCCATTTTATCTGTTAACATTTTGTTTAATGTATATTTCTCAATTGCCGATCTTATTAAATTATCCTTTATGTCATGTAAATCGTTATCACATGTCAGAAGTATGACATTTCGCCTCCAAAAGCTGAAATATAGAAATGCCGTAACAACCAACGAATAGTCAGTTATCTTGGTGGTATTCTTCTTGGTGTCCTTTAATCGTTTTTTTCGAGCTTTTCTGAGTGCCGAAGCTGTAAATCTATCCTTCCTAAAACCTATCCGTTCTAATTGATCTATTTCATGTGAGCGTAAATGACCCAGAAGGTCAGTCATTTTGTTCTCAGGATCGCCTTTGGTTCGTATAGCATACAGACCTGCATTGTACATGTGTCTATACAGATCGGTTAGCATACTAGGATTCATAGAGCAGTGTAACCAGGCGTAATATCCGCTACATAACAAGCTATTTCTTTTAAGGAATACCGTGTCGGAAGTGAAATCTGGTTGACTATTATCCTTAGTGCACTTTTCCAATGAGATAACGCGGAGATTATTCGTCATCCGATAATGAGATATAACCTTGAAAATGGATGAAAATCGCTCGTCTTTTGGGTTACTGTCGTAACCGGCTTGTAGTTCCTCTAAGACTCTGTCAGTAATGAAAGCAGCATCTGACTGATCTAAGAAGAATTTAACGGATTCCAGAGGGGCCTCTGAAATAAAGCTTGTATCGAAAAATACGATCACCGGCGCACCCAAGATTATTTTCCCTCCTTTTGAAAAACTCCATGCACACCGCTCAAACCGGCTTATCTGGAATAATCGACAATCGTCGAGTCCTGACATGCGGGTATCAGCTTTGACCTTCGTGACCACAAAGTGGTCATAATTACTTTACCAGAGACTGATAGTAAAACCATAGCTGATTTCGGATCATTATCTTGCCAATGTCGAAAGAGTCCGGTTTGCGGCCACTCGGTAAACAAATGATTCGAAAACTGTGAAGATTTTGGCGCGCCATTTCTCAAGGGCCACAAGAGATGTCTTGAGTTTCCTATTTTCGAGCAGAGCCTTGAAGTTAACTTTCGAGCAACTGCCAGGAAGGCATTGGATCGGGCCAAGCTAACTTGCTCCCTGCTCCCCGCTTCCCGCTCCCCGCTACCCGCATTTGGCCGCTTCTCGTTGCCGCTTCTATTGCCGCTTCTATTGCCGCTTCTGGTTGCCGTTTTGCACGACCTTCCAGTGTGTGCCAAACTGTCCTTACCAATTCACTATTCACTATTCACCATTCACTCTTCACTGGAGTTAGCCATGTCACCTGAATCCAGCCTGAATTTACAGGGCGGCCGGTTCCAAAAAGGGCAATCCGGCAATCCGCAGGGCAAACCCAAAGGGACCAGAAACGCGACCACGATCTTTGCACAGAACCTCCTTGACGGCGAAGCCGAAGCTCTCATCAGAAAAGTGGTCCAGTTGGCCCTGGAGGGCGATTTGACCTGCCTTCGAATCTGCATCGAGCGCCTGGTCCCTCCGAAAAAGGACGCACCGATCGAGATTGACATCCCTGAGGTCAGCTCCATAGCCGACATCCCAAAACTCTTTTCGGCTCTGACGGCAAAGATTCGTGCAGGAGTCACCCCTTCCGAGGCCAGGACCGTAATGGATTTAGCTGAAGGTGTTCACAAGACGCTTGCGCTGGCGGAATTGGATCAGCGTTTCACCGCCCTGGAAGAAAAAACGAAGTTCATGAAGGGGTAAGCAATTTTTCCTTGGTGGTGGTTGAAGAAGTTGGTTTTTTCATTGCTCATTGCTCACTGTTCACTGCTCACTGCTTCCTGCTTCCCGCTTCTCGCTTCACTCATCACTGTTCCTCGCCTAGCGATAGAACCTATGCTGATTTAAACAAAATTGAGGGATTGAAGGATTGAGGAATTGAATTCCTAAATTCCTAAATGGGGAATCGATCTTTATCGACAGAACTAAGAGGAGTTATTTTCTTTTGCTTTTTCTCTTCACTGCTCAGTCCTCGTCACCCCGGAAGTTTCCAGTCCGGGGCCTCCGTGGCGCGTACAACCCGGCGAAACATCACGCCAAGATTGCCCAGCACCAGGCCGGAGGCCGCGCGTACAACCCGGCGAAACACCACTCCAAGATTGCCCAGCGCCGGGCTGGAGGCCCTCAGTCCTGTCACCCCGCCGTTCACCGCTCACCGTTCACCTGTATTTGGCCTGTATTTACAGGAAAACTGCCCATTCGCCTATGAAGGCAATAATTTGCGCCGGCTTCCCCGGCTCTTTGAAAAATGAATAACGTGATCACACTCTTCACACCGCCCCCTGATACCAAGTTGCGTTCAAGTGTGTACCAAAAGAAGCTGAAAAGCTCGGGGAACTTTGCCCCTCAAACGCCCTCGCAGCTTCGCTGCTATTTAACAATGGCGCTGCGGCGGCCGCCCAGCAAGTGCTGGGCAACCGCCGCTGGCGCCGAGCGCTTGGCCGCGCGCGTCTGCGCGCGCGGCCAAATCTTGCGGGGTGCGGGGAAGTCACTTCCCCGCTCTTTTCGATTAATTCAATCTTGAACGCAACCTGGTATTAGCGGCGACTCGGTAAACAACTGACTCGAGAAAGCTGCGCTTTTCAGTGCTCTATTCCTCAAGGTATAGGAGGAAAACAACCGTGATATACGCAGGCAAGGCCCCCATGATGCAGCCCGATGGACAAGCGGCTTTTTTATCAGTATATTCAAGCTGAGAGCTATCCTGCAAAGGCAAAGACCGATGGCCACTTTTGACGTGCTTAAAAAAGTATCTGATACCGTTTGGGAGATTCCAACGAGCTACAAGCAAGGAATGCGAGTTCCCGCCCGTATCTACGCCACAGAAAAGCTTGCAAAAGAAATGGACGATGGAGTTGTGGACCAGGTGACAAACGTGGCCACCTTGCCCGGCATACAAAAATATGCCTTATGCATGCCGGACGGCCACTGGGGATACGGCTTTCCGATAGGAGGGGTCGCCGCGATGGACGAGCAGTCCGGGGTCATCTCACCGGGCGGAATCGGGTTCGATGTAAATTGCGGCATGCGGCTCGTCCTGACCAGCCTCACCTACGACGAAGTAAAAGAGCACATAAAAGATCTGGTGGATCGGCTCTTTGCACGGGTCCCGGCCGGGGTGGGCAGCAGCGGATTTATCAAACTCTCGCACGACGAGTTCAGGACCATGGTCGAAAAGGGCGCCCGGTGGTGCGTCCAAAACGGGTATGGCTGGGAAGAGGACCTCGAGCGCACCGAAGAATTCGGCCAAATAAGCGGCGCAGACGCATCCAAAATAAGCCAAAAGGCAGTCGAGAGAGGATACAAACAGATCGGTACCCTGGGCTCCGGCAACCATTATCTGGAAATCCAGGTGAGCCGGCGTGAAAATATCTTCGACGCCAAACTGGCGGAGGCTTTCGGACTGAACATCCCCGGCCAGGTAGTGATAATGTTTCATTGCGGGAGCCGCGGTTTCGGTCACCAGGTCGCAACCGACTATCTCCAGGTCTTTTTGAAGGTTATGGAGACAAAATACGGCATCAGGGTCCTGGACCGCGAGCTTGCCTGCGCCCCTTTCCTTTCCCCTGAAGGACAGAACTATTTCGCCGCCATGAAATGCGCGATCAACATGTCTTTCGCAAACCGGCAGGTGATCCTGCACAGGATTCGCGAAGTCTTCTCCGATGTGTTTCGAAAGGACCCTGCCGATTTGGGACTTCGCCAGGTATATGACGTCGCTCATAATACGGCTAAGCTCGAAACCCATAGCATTGAGGGCCGGCAAAAACGGTTGCTGGTTCATCGCAAGGGGGCTACCAGGGCCTTCGGGCCTGGCGCCGAAGGGCTTCCGGCGATATATCGCAAAACCGGGCAGCCGGTCATTATCGGCGGAAGCATGGAGACCGGTTCTTACCTGCTTGCCGGACTCGATTCCGGGGACCAGACGTTCTTCAGCACCGCTCACGGGAGCGGCAGGACCATGAGCCGGCGCCAGGCAAAAAAAATGTACCGCGGCAAGTCGCTCCAGCAGGATATGGAACATCGAGGCATATATGTCCGAACGGCCTCCTGGTCCGGATTGGCCGAGGAAGCCGGACCGGCTTACAAAAATATCGACGAGGTGGTTGAAGCCACCGAAGAGGCCGGCATCAGCAAACGGGTGGCTCGGTTAGTGCCGGTGGGAAACGTCAAAGGCTAGGCAGCAAGCTGCTGCACCCGAGATTGACAATTCTGACTCGCCGCTACCTTCGGGCGGCGGGCGGTGGGACCGCCAGCCGGGATTAACAATACTGACTCGCCGCTACCTTCGGTGGCGGGCGGTGGGACCGCCAGCCGGGATTAATAACATCATCCTTGCCGCTACCTTCGGTAGCGGGCGGTGGGACCGCCAGCCGGGATTAATAACATCATCCTTGCCGCTACCTTCGGTAGCGGCGGGCGCACACGGTAAAGAATGTTAGGCGTTACCGGGCGGTGGGACCGCAGCCAGGATGGGCGCTGTCTTCGACGGCGCCTTCGCACGGCGGGGACCGCCGCCGCCTGAGACTTCAAAAATGGCCCAAATCCCGAAAACTCCGATCATCCTCATCACTGGAAGTCTTGGCAGCGGCAAGACGACCCTTCTCAGGCGCATCATAGATTCTGCCTCGTCTCTGCCCGCGGCGATTCTGCAAGCGGGCAACTTGGCTGCCGCTCCCAGCGGCTTCCGCGTCGCGGTCCTGATGAACGAGTTCGGCGAGCTGGCGGTCAACAGCAGGGTCATCAGCGGCAAAAACATCGATATTATCGAGCTTTTAGGCGGGTGTGTCTGCTGCTCTATGACCGGGGAGTTCGAAGCTGCCGTAAGAGAAATAATTGAAACGATCGGGCCCGATTTCATTGTGGTCGAGGCTACGGGCGTTGCCGAGTCGGACGCTCTGGTCTTCGAAGTCGAGGACAACCTTCCGCAAGTCCGGCTTGACAGCGTCGTTTGCATCGTGGACGCCTATCTCGGGATCAAATACCCCCATGTCGGATACACATCGAGGACTCAGATTGCTTCAGCCGACATCATCCTGATAAACAAAGTGGACCTCGTGGGGCCGGCCGAGGCCCAAACCGTTGAGGTCCAGGTGAGAAAGTACAATGAGCGCGCGGTATTTATAAGGACCGTCAACTGCGGCGTCGATACGAACCTGCTCTTCGGGCAGACTTCCCGGGCTTGGGAACCGGGACCGCCAGCCAGGTTCGCCGCCACCTTCGATGGCGGCAGGAGTAGTATCTCGACAGGCCGCCCACTGCATTCCTTTACCTGGACCACTGAGAAGACACTCGACAGCGCAAAATTCGATGGATTCGTTCGCGAACTCCCCGAGGACCTGATTCGCGCCAAGGGTTTCGTGCGCTTAGAAGATGGGGGCCGCCTGTTCAATTACGTCGCCGGGCGGGCCGATTTCGAGGAATTTAACGTGGAGCGGACCGAACTGGTCTTCATCGGCCATAATATGGACAGGCTTCGCCCGGAAATTGAGAACAGGCTGCACGACTGCGAGGTGTGATAAATGCCTTTTGAATTTCTTGATGAAATAGCCACGGCCGACGTTGCCTTCCAAGCATGGGGGCAAACAATCGAAGAGATGTTCATATCCGCTGCCGAAGCCACGATGAACGTGATGGTCGCAAATCTTGAAAAAATCGAGCGCCGGGAAACGCGCGAAATAGAGACCACCTCCGACGCCATCGATATGCTGCTTTTTAACCTGCTCCAGGAAATCATCTTCTTTAAAGACGCCGAACAGCTTCTTCTTAGAATCGAGGATGCAATTATCGGATACGAAAATGGCCTTTACTTTGTAAAGACAATCTGCCGGGGTGAGCAGATCGACCCCGGCCGGCACCAACTGATTGTTGACGTAAAGGCCGTTACCCTCCACAGGTTCAAAGTGGAACAGACGCCGCGCGGATGGGAGACCTTCGTTATTTTGGACATATGATTCGTCGGGAAGCGAGGAGCAAGGAGCAGGGAGCGGGAAGCAAGAAGCAGTTATCAAAAACCCGCTTCACGCTTTACGCTTTACGCTTCCCGCTCCCCGCTCCTGTTTTCACGATCAACAAGGGACGCACAAAAGTCTGGTTGCTGGCTGATATTGTAGAGCGCGGAGGCGTACCCAGACAAGCAATTGGACCAAATGTCGCTTCTCCCGTAGTCCTTCCCTTCAAACCGCTTTTAGCGGTTCCCTTTTAATCTCCCAGCTTTGCTGGGAGCAAGTAATTTGTAGCGAAACCAGGAAGCGGTTTCAAATGGTAGTATTTTATTATTGGAAAACGTTATATTTAGCTTGACATGTTCCGAAAATTAAATATAATAGTTAAAGAAACAAGGTGATGAACCACGCAAACCAATAAGGAGATTATGAAAATGGAAAACGATACGAACAACCTTTTGGATACATTGACGAGAGGCACACTACGGAACCTGCTAGTTAATGCCGCCAAACAGACCGCGGAAAAGGAAGGCTATAAGCTACAGCGAGTGCCCGGACGTGGACTCTCGAACATCTGGAACATGGAAAAGGACGGCAAAATTCAGAAAGTTTCGATCCGCACTACACAAGATCGCTGGATCGCCTTTCCGCCGCTCGAAAGAGGAACGAAATGGAAAACACTCGACGAAGTGGATATGGTCATCGTCGCCTCCGTGGACTCGAAAGAGAATCCCAAGAATATCGAGGTTTATATTTTCCCCGCGAGCGAGGTACGCAAACGCTTTGATGACGCTTATGCGGCCCGCGATAAAGACGGTCAAATAAATTACGACAATTTCGGAATGTGGGTGGCCTTAGATGAGGACCCCCGCAGGATCGCACGAAGCGTCGGATCGGGAATTGTGAAACAGTACCCGCGAGTGGCCGTATACCCGATTGAAGCACCCTTGTCAGCCGCACCTATAGCTAATCAGCCGCCGCACACAGGAATCGGGGGCACGATTGACGAAGGGACAGGGCAAGAGGTTCAACCCGCCACCATAGCAGAAGTAATGGCGTGGACGCGAAGGCGCGTGGCAGAGATTGCCGGCGTCCGTGTTGATGCCGTGAAGCTTGATCTCAAACTAGAATCTTGAGTGATGGCGACTCTCCCTCTTTCTTCCTATTGCCCGGATGCAGTGTGCCGCGCAAGCGAAGCGAGCGTGGCGGTTGTATGGCGCAACCAGAGTCGCGTCGCGCCCTCGCGGCGCGTCAATCTTTTCTGAGGCGGCCGCCCCTGCAGGTGGCTGGACCTCACCAAGCTACAATTGCGTGGCGCGAAAATGAATTCGCGAAAGGCGAAATTCCTCACTATTGACGTTTAGACGTTTAGACGTTAGAATGCCCCCATGAAAACAACAACGAAACGAGCCACCATTTATTTGGATTCCGATCTTCATCAGGCGCTTAAACTTAAGGCCGCAGAGACAGACCGCACCATTTCCGATATGGTCAATGAGGCCGTCAGGCTAAGACTCTCTGAAGATTCCATGGATTTGTCCGCCTTCGAGGATCGGGCACACGAACCTAATCTGCGTTTTGAAGATGTCCTTAAGGACCTGATGCAGCGTGGCAGGATATAGGGTCCTCATCAAGCCATCGGCAGTGAAAGAAATCGAGTCCATCAGTTCGAAGCGGGATCGCCGGCGCATCGTTTCCCGCATTGGTAAGCTTGCTGAAGATCCGCGTCCAGCAACCTGTGAGAAGCTATCGGGTCAGGAAAAGTACCGTATTCGACAAGGACGATACAGGATCGTCTATTCGATTGAAGACCAGGAACTGGCCGTCTTCGTCGTGAAAGTTGGCCATCGCAAGGATGTATACCGATAGATCGTGCCTGCCATCCAAGGTGCACATGTATCCTGTAAATAAAGAGTGAAGTTAGCAGGACGAAATTTTCACCCTTCACCCTTCACCCTTCCCGCTTCCATCTTCCCGCTTCCCGCTTCCATCTTCCCGCTTCCATCTTCCTGCTTCCTGCTTCACGCTTCCTTCTTTTTCCAGCCCAATCATTAAATTAGTGACAATTTTGTTCACATTTGTTATTCGTAAGTTTGCCTAATCCAAAAATAAATCAGCACATACTAATGTCTTAAATCCGTTTTGCGAGGTTAAGAATGCCCGACGATTTTAGTTTAATTGAACTGAGAGCGTTGCACGAGATAGCCAGGGTCCTTTGCCGTTCGAGCGAACTCAAGGACCAGTTGCAGCAAACTCTTGACGTTCTCAGCACGCGCCTCGGAATGGAGCGCGGGATGATCTCCGTTTTGGATTTGCAAACCGGTGAGGCATGGCTTGATGTCGCGCGCGGGGTCGATGTGGAAACCGGCCAAATCAGCTACCGGCCGGGCGAAGGAATCACAGGCAAGGTCGCTCAGACCGGACGTCCCATGGCAATAGCCAATTTGGGCAAGGAGACTCATTTTCTCGACCGCACCGGAGCGCGCAAATCTTTGAACAGGGCCGAGCTGGCCTTTTTGTGCGTCCCAATCTTCTACCAGGGACGCTGCGTGGGCATTCTTTCTGCGGACAAGCTTGCCCACCAGGTCGAAGAGATCGGGGAAGAAGTCCAGACGTTGAGCGCGGTTGCCGAATTGCTTGGCAAGGTGGTCCATTTCCGTGCGGTCGAGGAGGAGAACAGGCGGTTGAGGCGCATGCTTGCCGAGGCCAAGCGTCCAACCACCAACATAATCGGCCGTTCCAAGGTAATCCAGGAAGTCCTTCGCCTGATCGACCAGGTTGCCGACACGAACACCACTGTGCTCATAACCGGTGAAACCGGCACAGGGAAGGAACTGGTGGCAAAGGCGATACACGAGAACAGCCGCCGGGGAACCGGGCCCTTGGTGCAGGTCAATTGCGCGGCAATGCCTGACACGCTCCTTGAGAGCGAGCTGTTTGGCCACGAAAGGGGCGCATTCACCGGGGCTATAACACGGCGGCGCGGACGATTCGAGGAATCGCAGGGCGGCAGCATTTTCCTCGACGAAGTGGGCGAGCTTTCACCGATCGCCCAGGCAAAACTCCTGCGCGTTTTGCAGGAAAGGGAGTTCCAGCCGCTCGGCTCATCGAGGACAGTTAAGGTGGATGTGCGGGTCATAACCGCCTCAAACAAGGACCTGGACCTGGAGATTTCCCTGGGCGCCTTTCGCCAGGACCTGTTCTACAGGCTCAATGTGTTCCCCATCTATCTGCCGCCTCTACGCGAGCGGGGACCCGATATCCTGCTGCTGGCCGACTATTTCGTTCTTAAGTACGCCCGCGAGTTCGCCAAACAGATAAAAAGAATCACCACGAGCGCGATAGACATGCTCATGTCCTACCACTGGCCGGGCAACGTTCGCGAGCTGGAAAACTGCATCGAACGCGCGGTTTTGCTCTCGCAGGAAAACGCAATCGACTCCTGGCACCTGCCCCCAACTCTGCAGATGAAACCCGAAGGCATGCAGAACGTCAGCCGGGGAAAACTGGAAGCGCTGACCAGCGCCTTTGAGCGCGACCTGATTACCGACGCCCTCAAGGACGTGCGTGGAAACCAGTCACAGGCCGCCCGCCTGCTCGGCACCACCAAAAGGATCGTTCAGTACAAGGTGGAAAAATACGGAATAGACCCCAGAAGATTTCGGGCAAAACAATCGGCCTAATCGAATCGATGCATTCCGAAAAAAACCTGGATAGCTTAGGTCCATCATACAGGACATTGATCCTGATTTCCTGCGTAGCAGGCATGGGCTGCTACACAGCGGCCTACATGCGTATTCCGATCCTCCCGTTGTATGCGCGTTCGCTCGGGGCCGGCACCATCGAGATTGGAATAATAAACTCCCTGTTCATGCTGGCGGCCGGGGCTTTTTCGATGCCCCTGGGAATCATGTCCGATCTGCTTGGCCGAAAACGGATGGTCCTGGCAGGCCTTTTGATCTCGGCCCTCAGCTCGTTTCTGCTGACCTTTAGCCGCAGCGCCCCGCAAATGATGATTATATACGTCTTTGCAGGGATAGGGCTCGCATCCTTCGGTCCCACAATGATGTCCTTTGTTGCCGACTTCTCACCTTCGACTCACCTCGGGCGTTCTTACGGCTGGTACACTATGGCCATTTACGGAGGAATGGGACTTGGCCCGACGATCGGGGGATTTTGCGCGTACTTGCTCGGCTACCAATGGGTTTTCATGATCTCGGCAATCATGGGCTTTATTATGTTCATGATTGCTTTGTTTTCCTTTCCGAACCAAAGGCCGGCGCATCCGGACGCACCACCGAAAAGGGCCCGTCAAAAGATAATTCGGGAGCTTCTTGAAAACCGCCCTCTTCTGGCCTGCTGGCTGGTGACTCTTTTTAGCTGCTTCGGACTGGGGGTCTTTATTACTTTCCAGCCCCTTCACGCAAGCGATCAGGGGATAGGAATAGGAAAGATCGGGCTTATTTTCGGCATCCAGGCGCTTGTGAACGCTCTTAGCCGCATCCCGTTCGGATATCTAAGCGACAGGGTCCCGGACAGGAGCACCCTCGTGGTATGGGGCCTTCTCGGGTATGCCCTTTCCACTGCCGGGACCGGCCTTTCCACCTCGCTTGAGATGTTTCTCATTAGCGCATTCGGGATGGGAATCAGCATGGGGATTGCCTTTACGGCTGTGGGAGCGCTGATCTCCGAACTGGTCCCGGCGGACTCCAGGGGATTTGCAATGGGTGGTTATAATACCTGCATCTATACCGGCATGATGCTAAGCTCGCTGATAATGGGGGCAGTGGCCGGAAGGTTCGGTTTTCGAGCCTGCTTTCTGATTACGGCAGGTCTGGTTGCAGTGGGCGCCCTGGCGTTCAGTTTTATTTTCCAATCCGTATCGGTCGAGAAGAAGGTGCTCTCCAATGGCTCGTAAGGATTTTTCGACGTAAAAGAGAGGATCTTTTTTTCAATCGCTGTTTTGAGTCACTGGACATAAGTGTGAATATGAGTGATAATTTCAAGCTGGCGTCTCATCGGGATGCAGACGAAACGCCGGTTGTCAAACTCTGCGGCCGCCGCTGAAGGCAGTGGCCAAATCGGCAGGCGGTCCCACCGCCCATTGACGTTATTGGTCAGGAAGGCTTTCTAATTGAGTCCATTTTATAAAAATCTGGCTCTCTGGTTGGTAATCAGCTTGATGGTGATTCTTCTTTTCAACATGTTTCACCAGCCGCAGCACTCCAGCCTGGAGACCACTTACAGTCAATTCCTTGCTTCCGTCCAGAAAGGCGAAGTCTCACAGGTCACCATCCAAGGCGATCACGTGTTCGGCACTTTCGTTGACGGCAAGACGTTCAAGACCTTTGTTCCCCGTGATTCGGACATGATCAAGATTTTGAGGGACCAAGGGGTCAATATTCAGGCCAAGCCCGAGGAAGAATCCCCCTGGTACATGAGCGTGCTCGTCAGTTGGGTCCCGATGCTTCTTCTGGTAGGCGTATGGATTTTCTTCATGCGCCAAATGCAAATGGGGGGCGGAAAGGCGATGAGCTTCGGCAAGAGCCGCGCGCGCCTGCTTAACGAAAACTCCAAGAAAGTGCTTTTCAATGACGTGGCCGGAGTGGACGAGGCCAAGGAAGAACTGGAAGAAATAGTAGAATTTTTAAGGGACCCGAAGAAATTCACCAAACTCGGGGGTAGAATCCCCAAAGGCGTCCTGCTGGTAGGAGCGCCCGGTACGGGCAAGACTCTTCTTGCGCGGGCCATCGCGGGTGAAGCAGGGGTCCCGTTTTTCTCGATAAGCGGTTCGGATTTTGTCGAGATGTTCGTTGGCGTCGGCGCATCGCGTGTGCGCGACCTGTTCCTACAGGGCAAAAAAAATGCCCCCTGCATTATCTTTATCGACGAGATCGACGCTGTGGGAAGGCATCGCGGCGCAGGTCTTGGCGGTGGGCATGATGAACGCGAACAGACTCTCAATCAGCTCCTGGTGGAAATGGACGGCTTTGAGTCCAACGAGGGTGTGATTTTGATTGCCGCGACCAACAGACCCGACGTTCTCGACCCTGCCCTGCTTCGCCCGGGCAGATTCGACAGGCAGGTTGTGGTCCCGGTGCCCGATATCAGGGGCAGGGAAGGCATCCTTAAAGTACATTGCTCTGCCAAACCGCTTGCTCCCGATGTGGACATTCAGACCCTGGCCAAGGGCACGCCTGGATTTTCCGGGGCCGACCTGGAAAACCTGGTCAATGAGGCCGCACTTCTGGCTGCCCGCAGAAATAGGGACCTCATCGCGATGCTTGACTTCGAGGAAGCCAAGGATAAGGTCATGATGGGGCTCGAGAGAAAGAGCATGATCCTGAGCGACGAGGAAAAGAGTATCACGGCCTATCATGAAGCGGGACACGCTCTGGTCGCCAGGCTGCTTCCCGGAGCAGACCCGCTGCACAAGGTCACCATCATCCCGCGCGGACGTGCTCTGGGACTTACTCAGCAGTTGCCCCAGGATGACCGCCACACCTATCCAAAGGACTTCCTGCTCGTCAGCATAGCCATTCTCATGGGAGGCCGCGTTGCCGAGGAGATTTCATTCAATATGAATACCACGGGGGCGGCCAATGACATTGAGCGGGCGACTCAGATCGCACGGCGCATGGTTTGCGAATGGGGAATGAGCGAAAAGATGGGGCCTGTCACTTTCGGCAGGCGCGACGAACAACCTTTTCTTGGCCGCGAACTTGGCCACCAGAGAGATTTCAGCGAACAGACCGCACTCGATATAGATAGGGAAGTGCGGCGAATAGTCGATGAGAATTATCAGCGTGCCCGAAATCTTCTATCCGAACACAACGATCTGCTCGCAAAGATCGCACAAGCTTTGCTGGAACGCGAGACACTGGACCTAAAAGATGTCGATGCGATCATAAACGAGATTGAACCCGGCCTTCTGGCTACTCTTCCGGTGAAAAACCGAACCTATAACATCAAGCCATTCGGGCGCAAGGTTGAAAGCCCGGTTTCGGCTTCGCCTGCAGACGGAGACGGCCATGAAGATGCCGAGACCCCTGTGAGCCCGGCCCCGGACAGTGCTAAAGTGAATTAACGGCAGTCGCATCGTAGCGGTCCTCCCTAAATGCGCCTTTTTTTCTCGTATGATAGGTTATTTAATACCTTGCTCGAAAAAAAATGCTCCTGCTGATTTAATAAGCGCGGCGATCGTGTGCGCAGCCATGCAGAACGCACAGACATTAAGCGTGGTGCGTTTGAAGGCAAGACATATGTCAGTAGCATCAGAAGGTGAAGTGAACCTGGTGTAATGGCCTCGCTTCGCGGGGCTTATCCCCGACCAATCTTGAACGCAAATTGGTATTAGTAATGGACCCGGCCATTTTGTCCTGGCAGAGCAGGAGTTTGTGATTCGATAGCAAGCGGCCTCACAGTCAAGAAATGTGTTGTATTCAGTTATGACCCGGTGTACATGTCCCACCGATATCCGCAGTCACCCCTCTGCCAAACACACATACAAGCAACCCTCTCTGTAGGACGCCACGCGTGCTCAAATTGGGAGCCGGGGTTAAGTAGCTGCGGTTAAATTCCTATCCAGAAATAAATTTAACAAATAGAACGATTGCTCCGACAACTCTTCGTGCAGTGACATCGGCTCCAGGCCTGGAAATTGCAACACCTGGATCACAATGGTGGCGCCGATTATCAGCCAAGAGCGGGATGGCCATATTTTACTGCTTTGAGATGAATATAGGGTGGAGGCTGGCAGATGAGCATTGCCATTAATAATAAAGTCTCATCAAGGTACAGGGTTTCAATATTTTATCTGATTCTCTTATTGATTGTTGCCGGCGCCGGATGGTTCACAACGAGATATCTGGGTGATAAAGCCCGACAAGAAATACTACAATTTAACGAATCCACGATATTAATACATTCTTCCCATCTTACCGGTGAGTTCGAACATATTGAAAGAGAAGTTAGAGTGCTCTCGGGGTCTCCCCTGATTGCACCTGCTCTCATTTCCCGCAGGGATGAAGATATAGCTAATGCAAACTCGGCTTTAGACCGGTACAATTCAAACTTGGGTAGTTCTGTAAGTTATCTCCTGGACAGCAATGGAGTGGCTATCGCTTCCTCCAACCGCAACGATCCGAATAGCTTTGTCGGCATATCCTATGACTTCCGGCCCTACTTCATACAAGCGATGCAAGGTGCTCCTGGCCGATATTTTGCTCTAGGCATCACGTCCTTGAAGAGAGGTTTCTTTGCAAGTTATCCCGTGAAGGACAGCAAAGGCCAGATTATTGGCGTTATCGTCATTAAAAAGGATATCGACGAAAAAGAAACTGGTATGAGCAGGTATCCCTATTTTTTCCTAGTCGATCCAAACGGCGTTATCTTTCTCTCCAGCAGGAAAGATATGACCTTTAAGAGCCTATGGCCGATAAGCCGGGAAACCAGGCTTGCCCTGCTTGAATCGGGGCAGTTTGGTAAAAGAGAGTTCGATACTGTGCTGCCCCGGGAAATCGTGGACGGGATGGAAATTAAATTTGACGGAAGGAATTATCTTGCTTCACGCAAGGTCATTAATCCTGAAGGATGGTCTACTGTAATAATGACGTCAACAGAAAGAATTTTGCAATACCAGTTGGCCGGCGTGATTCTAACGATGTGGATATGCACCCTTATACTAATACCGATGATAATTAATTATTGGACATCAAGATCGGCAGAAATGGTGCGTGCGAGTGAAACGCGTTACCGTGAGCTCTTTGACAACACCAGCAGCGGCGTGGCTATCTATGAAGCAAGAGACGGTGGCAAGGATTTCATCCTCAAGGATTTCAACAAGGCTGGTGAACGAATAGACGGCGCCCGCAAAGAGGACATTATTGGGAAAAGCATCCATGAGGTGCGGCCCGGCATCAAGGAATTCGGACTCTTGGATGTGTTTGAACGGGTCTGGAAAACCGGCATTCCTGAACATCATCCAGCATCATTTTACCATGATCAAAAGCTTGCGGTATGGTTCGAAAACTTCGTCTACAAACTCCCCACAGGTGAAATGGTGTGCGTATACGACGACATTACCGACCGCATGCGGGCACAAGAAGCCCTACGCGAGAGCGAGGGAAAATATCGTCGGATCGTTGAAACGGCCAGTGAAGGCATCTGCATGACGGACGTGGATAACCTTATTACATATGTAAATCAAAGAATGGCTGACATGCTTGGCTATCGCCCTGAAGAGATCATCGGCAAGCCGTTAGTCCATTTTTTGTTTCCCAAAGACCTCGCCGATCACCAGGAAAAGTGGTCACATCGCCTCCAGGGGCTGAGTGAGACTTACGAACGTCGTTTTCGCCGTAGCGATGGCGGAGAATGTTGGACGATTGTTTCCGTCACCGTGATTAGAAACGAAGATGGCAGGTTTATGGGAGCTTTTGGGATGCTCACCGACATCACCGAGCGCAAGCGGGCAGAGAATGCTCTGCAGCTTAGCGAAAGGAGTCTTCGCAGGGCTGAGGTGGTGTCCGGCTTCGGCAACTGGGAGTTTATTCTGGGGTGGGATAAAGTAAAGGCCTCCGAGGGTGCGAGGATCATTTACGGGTTGGAAGGAACCGAGTGGTCCATACCCGAAGTACAGAAGATCGCCCTTCCGGAGTATCGCGGCATGCTCGACAAGGCCCTTAATCGACTCGTTGAGGAGGGCAAACCGTACAATGTGGAATTTAAGATCTGCAGGCCGAGCGACGGGAAGATCATCGATATCCATTCCATAGCGGAATATTCTCCCGAGAAAAGAGTGGTGTTCGGCGTCATACAAGATATCACCGACCGCAAACGGGCAGAAGAAGCGTTGCTGGAGAGCAATGCACGAACGAGCCATCTCAACGATGTCTTGCGCGCCATTCGTGATGTTGGGAGGCTTATAAACAGAGAGAAAGATCCGATTGAGCTGTTGAACGCGGTCTGTCACAGCCTGGTCCAAACCCGCAGCTATGTAATGGTGTGGATCGGGAAACCGGAAGCGGACTCCAAGAGGGTGTTGCCGGTGGCCCACTCGGGAGGAGACGCGGATTTACTGCAACACGCCCCTATCACCTGGGATGACAGCCCTACCGGACACGGGCCTGCGGGCACGGCGATTCGCGAACGCCGGGTTGTCGTCTTCGATGACCTCGCTACCGACCCGCGCTTTGCACTATGGAGAGATCCAGTCATGAGCTATGGCGGCGCATCCATCGCTTCCGTCCCCATTATGCATGATGAGAGCCTCTTCGGCGTTCTTACGGTCAAGGCTGACCGTAAGAATGCTTTCGATGTAGAAATAGTGGAGCTTTTGAGCAACTTGGCGGCTGAGTTGGCTCGTGCGCTTCAAAGTCTGGAAAACGAAGCCGCTCGCAAGCGGGCCGAGGAGGCGCTGCATGAGAGTGAACTTCGCCTTAGAACCATTTTGCAAACGGCCAATGAAGGTTTCTGGCTGATTGATAACGACACTGTAACCACGGACCTCAACCCAAGAATGTGCGCTATTCTGGGCAGAAATCGGGAAGAGGTCTTCGGGAGGAAGATTTTTGATTTTGTAGATGGTGAAAATAAGGCCATCTTCAAGCAGCAGATCGGATTGAGGGGACATGGAGAAGTTGGCGCATATGAGATCGCCCTCTCTCGTCCTGATGGGTCAAATGTCTTATGCCAGTTCAATTCAACGCCGCTTTTTGACGAGTCAGGGAACAAGGTCGGCTCGTTTGCAATGGTGACCGATATCTCCGAGCGCAAGCGGACCGAGGAGGCGCTGCGCACGAGTGAGGAACGTTTCTCAAGATTCTTTCGCTCCACTCCCGTCGGCACCAGTATCCTCCGACTGAACGACAACAAATTTGTGGATGTCAATGATGTGTTCTTGGGCTTATTTGGCTACACACGCGAGGAACTCATCGGTCAAAACCCGTTGGATCTAGGAATATGGGTTGATCCTGAAGACCGGGTGAAGATGGTTGAGATACTGCAAAGGCACGGCAGGGTAAAGGACTTTGAAACCCAGTTCCGCTGGAAATCCGGTGAGATCGGGAATGTGCTTTTTTCGGCGGAGGTTATCGAGGTGGCCGGAGAGCAGTATCTCTTGGGCCTTGCGCATGACATCACCGAGCGCAAGAGGGCGGAGGAAGAACGAAGGAGACTCGAAGATCGTTTGCAGCGTGCGGAGAAGATGGAGGCCCTGGGCACTTTGGCTGGTGGAGTGGCCCACGATCTCAACAATGTTCTAGGTGTTATTGTGGGCTATTCTGAATTGCTTCTGCATAATTTGGGTGAGCCCAGCTCGGTAAAATCAAAAGCCTCGGCGATTCTGAAGGGTGGACTGAGGGCAGCCGCTATTGTCCAGGATCTTCTGACTCTGGCGAGGAGGGGGGTCTCCAACAGAAAGGTGTTGAATTTTAATAACATCGTCCTGGAATGCCAGAACTCCCCCGAGTTCGCCGGGATCTCTTCCTATCATCCCAACATCCGGCTTAAGACAGATTTGGAGGCGAACCTTCTTAATATATCGGGCTCCGCGGTTCATCTCAGCAAATCACTGATAAATCTGGTGTCCAATGCCGCTGAAGCAATGGTTGAGGGCGGCGTAATAACCATTAAAACCGTGAATCAGTATCTGGATAAACCCGTTTCCGGATACGATGAGGTCCGGGAGGGGGACTATGTCGTTCTGTCCGTATCGGACACGGGGCAAGGGATACCAGCCGGCGATTTGAAGCGCATATTCGAGCCTTTCTATACGAAAAAAGTCATGGGGCGCAGCGGAACAGGTCTGGGATTGGCTGTGATTTGGGGTACGGTCAAAGATCATCTGGGGTATATCAATGTGGACAGTCAAGAAGGCAAAGGAACCATTTTCACCCTTTATTTTCCTGTGACAAGAGAAGAAATATCCCAGGAGCAGGTTTCCATATCCGCTGCTGAATACATGGGCAAAGGTGAATCCATCCTGATCGTGGATGACGTTAAAGAGCAGCGCGAGCTTGCCGGCATGATGCTCAAGATGCTGAATTATAACGTCGTCAGTGTTTCCAGTGGTGAAGAAGCGGTAGAGTATCTCAAACAAAACGCAGTTGATTTGGTTATTTTAGATATGGTCATGGACCCTGGCATGGATGGTCTCGACACTTATGCCAAAATACTTGAAATCCATACCCATCAGAGGGCGATCATTGTCAGTGGTTTTTCTGAAACTAAACGGGTTATTAGAGCTCAGACATTGGGCGCGGGGACATACGTGAAAAAACCCTATGTATTGGAGGAACTTGGACTGGGTGTCAGAAAGGAGCTTGACCGTCCTGCATGACCCGCACTTCACAAAAGTATGAACTGAGACTGGTGATATCTGCCTTGTATCGCGTGGTGAGGGCTGCAACCTGCCGATTTCAGATACCAAAGATTTCCCTCAATTTTTTCTAAGGTCATGCCGATTCATCGTACAGCTTAATATTGTTCTGCGGGGAACTCGATCCGGGACACTGGGGTGGACTCCGGCGCAAAGACAGCACGGCAGAAGGGCGCCTGTGCATGGAGGAACTCATGGGGTATGATTTGGCAGCCAAAAAATTGACAGAAAATCTGGCCGAGCGTGAAACTAAAAAACAGGGTCCGCTCCGTGATACAGAAGTCCACACAAAGATGAGAATTCCTTTCAAGATAGACGATGCGATAATGGTGTGTTCGATGGCCAACACGACGCAAATGGCCAAAGCAAGGATCGTAGGCTCGGTGCACGGCAAATACATCCTGATTACCGAACCGACTGCAAGGATAAGCGAGAGGATGTCGGCAGTTCTCGATCGGGATTTTTTGTGTTCCTACTTCAACAATGGCTTTCTGCATATATTCTACAGCAAATACCAAACCCGCCTGATAGATGATGTCATTTGCATAGAGTATCCCGCAAGCGTGGAAGTCCGTCAGATCAGGAAGCATCGCAGGATCAGGGTCAACATCGGAACGGAATTCACTATTGGCGGTGCTGCTGATGTGTTCCCCTCAGAGATTGTGGACATTAGTGAGGACGGGTGCTGCATGATCCTGAATCAATCCGCCGGCATTACAAAAGGAACCAACATCTCCCTGACATTCAATCTACCGAACGAGGCATCAGTAAGCGGACTTAAAACGGTAGTTGCAAGGACCTGCCGCATCCAAAGCAGCCCGGCAACCGAAGTCGGGGTATCATTTTCAGGCCCGGAAAGCGAGATTTCAAAGATTTCGAACTTCTGCCAATTTTGTATGTTTTTCGACGTGGACGAATCCTCCACATAAGGTTGAACCCCGGATTAAAGGGATAGGGTTTTCGGCCGCCAACCTGATTCTTATGCAGTCCAACCTGTGACGAAGCAACCGGTTAATCCCGCTCAAGGCCCGTGTCAATATGATGGGGGAAACAAGACCATCAACTGTGAGGTGGTATGTCTTGAAACTGCCAAAACCAGCCTAATTTGCCTATCGCTTGCATGTTATATTGCAAAATTGTATAGTTTTACGGGCTTTGTGGTAAAGAAGACCCATTATAAGGCAATATTTTTGCAGAATAGGAAACCCGTTATGCTTCTTGATAGAATCGTGACCTCATGGTCCATTCGGAAAAAATTGCTGCTGCTCATACTGGCAGTTTTGCTGCCCTGGGCCGGAATGATTGTCAAAGACGGCCTGGACCATCGAACACGGGAATTGGAGGGCGCCAAACGAGCTGCCATTATAATGGTTCAGAGTCTGTCGGCCCAGCAGGAACAAATTGCAGCAGGGACAAGACAGATGCTGAACACCCTGGCGCAGTCACCCCAGGTTCAAAGCCTGGACGCCGAAGCCTGCAATAGGTTCTTTCGCGAGTTAAGAGATCAGAACCCGATATATTCTACAATAGCCGTAGTAACACCTGATGGAAACCTGCTTGCCAATACCACACATTTTGAGCCTGGCAGCATCAATCTATCCGACCGGAAGTACATCAAGGATGCCATAAGGACCCTCGATTTTTCACCCGGAGAATACATCGTAGGCAGGCTCAGTAATGTCCCCTCAATTAACTATGGCTACCCTGTGCTGGATGCGGGTAAAAAGCTCATCGCCATCGTCTATGCCGGATTTAGACTTACCGAATATGACGGTTTTATAAAAAAGGCAAATCTGCCACAAGATTCGGCAGTAGTGATTCTTGATCGTCAGGGACTGCGCTTGTACCGCTATCCTGAAAATGACGCAGCAGCTTTAGGCATGCCTGCAAGCGGATTCGAACAGATAACGGGTCTGGATGAAGGGACATTCGAGAGGAAATCCGACGACGGCATACAGCGTCTTTTTGCTTTTAAGCGATTACGTCTAACTGAGAGTTCGGCTCCATATATATTAATTGCGGCGGGTGTTCCTAAAGACAAGATCCTGGGGAAAGCAAATTTGGCGATGGCGTTCGAGCTGTTGATTCTGGGGTTGGCAGCCGCCATTGCGGCATCTTTGGTATGGTTCCTGGGCAATGTCGCTTTTACCAGGCCAATCGACCGGTTGGTGGGTGCTGCGCAGAGATTTGGCAGCGGCGAGATGGACACAAGGACGGGTCTGCCTCACACCCACGATGAGTTGGGCAAACTGGCCCAATCCTTCGATAGTATGGCGGATTTGCTTGAACGAAGAAATCTTGAAAGAAAGAAGGCGGAAGAAGATCTGAACAGCGCCTTTCGCCAAAATCACCTCATCCTGAATGCGGCGGGAGAAGGTATTGTCGGTCTGGACGAGAAAGGGACCGTCACTTTTGTCAATCCGGCAGCTCGACAGATGCTTGGATATGAGGAAGAGGAGCTGATCGGCAAGTATTTGCACCCGACGATCCACCATTCCTTTGCTGACGGGACCAACTACCCGGTGACGGAATGTCCCATGTGGCAATGTCTCCAAACCGGCACAAGCAACAAGGTAAGAGATGAAGTCCTTTGGAAAAAAGATGGAACGAGTTTTCAAACGGCATATTCGACTACCCCCATTGTCGAAAATGGCCAGGTTGTGGGTGCAGTAGTGACCTTTCGTGATATCACGGTGCGTAAGCGTGTCGAAGATGCGATCAGGCAAAGCAACGCCTACCTCGAGAACATCTTTGAGAATTCGCCCGATGTCATTGCCATTGTGGATAAGCATGGAAGGTTTATCAAGTGGAACAAAATGGCTACGGAGCTCTACGGCTATACTTTTGAAGAAATGAAGGGAAAGTCCGCCTTTGATCTATACGTGGATAAAGATGAACTTGAAAAAATGCTTATGAGCCTGCGCCGGGAAGGCTCGGTAAAGAAATGGGAAATAAGAATGAAGAGCAAGGCCGGCACCGTTATTCCATTTGAAATTTCTATCAGCCTGCTGCACGACAGTGAAAACAGAACTCTTGGCAGCGTTACCGTCGCAAGAGATTTGAGCGGGATCAAGGAGACACTCGCCGCTCTCAGGGCCTCTAATGACCAATTGAATCAGGAAATCATCGAACGCAAGCGAATGGAGCAGGAGTTGCGGGAGAGCGAGGAACGTTTCTCCAGATTCTTTCGCTCCACTCCCGTCGGCACCAGTATATCACGCTGGAAAGACGGCCAAATTGTTGACGCCAATGATGCATTTCCTGGGCTTATCTGGCTATACACGCGAGGAGATGATCGGCCACAACCCGGTTGAGCTGGGAATGTGGGTTGATTCTGAAAGCCGGCAGAGGATGGTCGATAAACTGAAAGAGCAAGGCAAAGTACGGGACATTGAAACCCAGTTCGTCAGGAAATCCGGTGAGATCATAGATATACTCGGCTTCGCGGAGATGATCGAGATAGCCGGCCAGCAGTATATTTTGAGCCTTGCATATGACATTACCGACCGCAAGCGGGCGGAGGAGGAGTTGCGGGAATCGGAGCGTTACCTGAAAAAAGCCCAGGAAGCGGGGCAACTGGAGAATGCCAAACTTTTTGCGATGATTTCCGCTATGGAAGAGGGAGTAGTCTTTGCGGATTCCAGCAACGTTATTGTGGAGGTCAACCAATACTTCTGCAATTTTGTGGGACGTAAGCGCGAGGAAATTCTGGGAAAAACAATCGAGGAATTTCATTTAGATAACGTGCGCGAAAAAGTGATGAAGCACATTGAGTTTTTCCGCGCAAGCTCCGGCTCCGAAGTGGTTGTCGTACAGAGAGCCGTCGGTGAGGCTGAAGTTGTTTTCCGCATTCAGCCAATTTATGTGGAAGGTCATTATACCGGGGTCCTGGTCAATGTTGTCGACGTGACGGACTTCGTCCATGCAAGGCGCATGGCGGAAGACGCAAACAATGCCAAATCTGAATTTCTTGCCAACATGAGCCACGAAATTCGAACTCCCATGAACGCCGTTATCGGCATGGCCGATCTTGCCCTGGATACAGAGCTTACAGATGAGCAACGGGAGTATCTCGAGATCATAAAAAATTCCGGCAGCTCTCTGATGACATTGATCAATGACATCCTCGATTTTTCGAAGATCGAATCGAAAAAGCTCGATCTCGATCCCATCGAGTTCCACCTTCCGGACAGCCTTGCCGATACCTTGAGACCACTTGTGGTGCGTGCCCATGAAAAGGGAGTGGAATTAGTCTACCAGATTCAGGCTGGAGTGCCGGATATTCTAATTGGAGATCCGGGACGGTTGCGCCAGGTATTGATAAACCTGGCAGGCAATGCAATCAAGTTTACAGAGCAGGGTGAAATCGTGCTGGACGTTGCGAGGGAATATGAAACCGAAGGCAAGTTGTGCCTGCGCTTTACCCTCACGGATACGGGAATAGGTATCCCGCTTGAAAAACAAGCAACTGTTTTTGAACCATTTACACAGGCAGACGGCTCCACGACCAGGAAGTATGGGGGTACCGGCCTGGGGCTGGCCATATCCAGGCATCTTATAGAAATGATGGGCGGGGATATCCGTGTCGAGAGCCGGCCCGGGGCAGGTTCCAGCTTCCAGTTCAGGATTTTATTCGAGCAACCCGAAACACCCACCCTGCTGTCCGTCGATCTTGAAAAAGTTCAGGTAAAGGACCTGCCGGTGCTGGTGGTGGACGATAATGCCGTGAACCGCCGACTTCTCCAGGAGATCCTGACCAAATGGGGCATGAAGCCCACTCTGGCGCCCAGCGGCGAGGAAGCCCTTGAAGCATTGGAACAGGCACGGATACAGGGAATTCCCTTAGACCTTATCCTTTTGGATGTGATGATGCCCGAAATGGATGGTTTCGAAACGGCTTCGCGGATAAGGAGTCGTTTTGGCTCCTCCGGGTCGGTAATAATGATGCTGACCTCGGCCGGTCAAAGGGGGGATGCGGCCCGGTGCCGGGAGCTTGGCATTTCGGCCTATCTTTCCAAGCCGATAAAACAATCCGACCTTTTTGACGCCATTATAACCGTCCTGGCTCTTCGCAGTCAGAGCGCAGAGGTTAGAAAAGTAATCACCCGCCACTCTTTAAGAGAAACTTCATCGGAACGGGCGGCGTCCTCCAGGAACCTTCACATTCTATTGGCCGAAGATAATGTGGTGAATCAGAAAGTGGCTACAAAGATCCTGGGAAACTGGGGCCACTCCGTCTTTGTGGCATCAAATGGAAGGGAGGCGGTGGATGCCTGTGAAAAGGAGCGTTTTGACCTGATCCTTATGGATATTCAGATGCCTGAGCTGGATGGTTTGGAGGCGACGCATATTCTCAGGGCAAGAGAAAAAGACGGCAGACGACGTATCCCGATTGTGGCGATGACGGCCCATGCAATGAAAGGGGACATGGAAAAATGTCTTGCAGCGGGGATGGATGGCTACGTCTCCAAACCTATCAACAGGGACGAGTTGTTCTCAGTGATTGAGACATTAACCGAAGGGGGAAATGAAGAGAAGGGTATTTCCCCTGCTAAGTCCAAGGAAAATGAGCCCCCGACCGAGGAGGTTTTTGAGCTGTCCAAGGCGCTGGAAATTGCAGGAGGAGATACAGCATTTCTCAAAGAGATTGCAGAGCTTTTTCTCGAAAATCTTCCCGGCTATGTTGCCAGGATCCGGGATGCGATTTCCCGGGAGGATGCCGTGGCCCTTGAAGGGGCTGCGCACAACTTGAAGGGCGCTGTCGGTAATTTCGGTGCGAAGCGTGCCTATGATGCAGCATACAGACTGGAGGCTATCGGCAAAAAGAATGTAATGGCAGAGGCCGATAGATTGATGAAAAAACTCATGGAAGAGCTTTCCAGCCTGGAAAACGCGATCAAAAGCGCTTTACCGGAGTGACATGATGAGAGTTCTCATAGTTGAAGATGAGGTGGTGTCGAGAAGATTGTTGGAAGTCTTCCTGCTTAAACTGGGCTATGAAGTGATCCCGGTTTCAAGCGGCAAAGAAGCTTTAGGAGTTCTTGACGGGCCACAGGCGCCCAATTTGGTCATATCAGATTGGATGATGCCTGAAATGGATGGACTGGAGCTTTGCCAAAGAACGCGGGAAATACAAACGGCAGGCTACATCTATTTCATCATCCTGACCTCAAAAATGGATAAAAAAGATATTATCAAGGGGTTAGAGGCTGGAGCAGATGACTACCTGACTAAACCCTTTGACCAGGAAGAATTGAGATGCCGTATCAAGATCGGAGAAAGGATTGTAAACCTGGAGAGGCGGATCCTGGAGTTGGCCAACACGGATTCCCTGACGGAGGTGCTCAATCGAAGGGCCTTCATGGAAAGGCTGCAGACAGAGATCCAAAGGTCCAATCGGGAAGGCGTCCCACTTTCGTTAATTCTTGCCGACATCGATCATTTTAAACGGGTTAACGATCAGTACGGCCATCAAGTGGGCGACATGGTGCTGCGGAAGTTTTCCGAGCAGTTAAGCACGACCATCAGACCATATGATTTTGTGGGGCGCTACGGGGGTGAAGAGTTCCTGATCGGCCTGCCGGGAGTTGACTGCCAAAAGGCAGGCCTTGTGGCCGAACGGATACGGCGGCTGGTTGAAACGATTAGTTTCACATTACCGGCTTCAACTGAGTGTTTTTGGGTGACCGCAAGCTTTGGTGTGGCTTCTATGCGCATTGGGTCTTCGGAATTTCCCGAGCCTCTAATTGCTCGGGCTGACAGCGTAATGTACAAAGCCAAACATGAGGGGAGAAATCGCGTTTGTCTGGCTGGTGAGGACTGACTCCATGCATTTTGTGGTTATCGGCACAGGCGGAATTGGCGGCTATTATGGCGCGCGACTGCAAGCCAGTGGCCAGCCGGTTACCTTTATTGCCAGAGCAACTCACCTGCAAGTGCTGCAAACCAGAGGGTTGCGCGTTAACCATCCCGAATGGCGATTTGACGCCCCGGTAAGAGCTTGCTCTCTCGAACAATTTCTCCAAAGCTCCCTGCCACTCGAAGCTGACCTGATTATTCTTTGTGTCAAAGCGATTGACACAGATGCCATTGCCCGTCAGCTTGCAGATTGGCTCGGGGACTTATCAACGCCGGTGCTGTCGTTACAAAACGGAGTGGACAACGAAGCCGTGCTGACCAGACACTTGGGCGCGGAGCGGGTCCTGGGAGGGCTGGCCGTGCGGATCGGCTCTCACCTGACCGCGCCGGGCGTCATCGACGCCGTTGGGCCGGCGCAGGTGGTGATGGGCCAATGGCCGACGGCTGAGGCGTCCTCTAACTCGACAGAACTGCTCACACGGCTTGATGCTGTTTTCAACCAGGCCGGCATTCCCACCCGAGTGACCGACAACATTCAACTTGAACTGTGGCGCAAGCTGGTCATCAATAACGGCGTGAACCCTCTATCCGCCCTCACCAGACTGGATACCGGCACTCTCATGCACGACCCCGGGCTGTCTCAGATTGTCTACGGACTGATGGCCGAGGCCACGAACGCCGCAGCGGCCGATGGGGTGTCTCTGACCGAAACCGACTGCAGGGAAATGTTTGAGCTGGTCCGCCACTTTGACCCGATAAAAACCTCGATGCTGGTGGATTTTGAGCGCCACCGCCCATTGGAGTTGGAAGAAATCTGCGGGGCGGTGCTATCCCGGTCGCAGCAGTTGCAGCGCGAGGCGCCCTACACGTTTACCATCTACCACCTGCTGCGGTTGGCTTCCTCCCGCATGTCTTAGTGTCGCGTCCCTGTAAATTAAGCTTTCTTGCAGGTACTGACCGCCTGTCGCCAGGGTTGAAGGAGCCCGCGATAATTTTTCGAGGGATCATATTCTTACGAGATCACGTGGATAGTCGGTGAGAAGCTGGTTCTCCGCTTCGCCCACATGAATGACGTCCGTAATCCTTGGGCCGCCAATGCCTTTGCGATAAATTGTCGGAAGGAGCAGGTCGATCACCATGCCGATCTCTATGATTTCAGTGCGGCCACGCCCGATGATCGGATAGAATTCAGATTGGCGAAGTCCGACCCCATAGCCGACTGACTCAAGGTAGGATTTCCCAAACCCTGCCTGTTCAACCACTTCCCGGGCAGCCGCATCTACTTCGCCCGATGTGGCCCCTGGTCTCAAGGCTGCTTCCGCTCGTTCCAGGGCGCGCAGCAGCAGAGCATGAACATCGGCCTGCTCTTTGGGCACAACACCCACGGCGGCAGTCCGGGCCATCTTTGAACAATATCCCTCGAATGTCGCTCCAAGGTGTACCACAACCACTTCGCCTTCCCGAATTTTCCTGGAGCTTGCGGTCGGATGCGCGAGCAGGGTTCGGTCTCCCGAAACCACCTGGGGACGGAAGGACGAACCGCCGGAACCGGCCCGCAGCATTGAGTATTCAGCTTCGGCAAGCACATCGAGTTCGGCTGTTCCAGGCCGGACCGCTTTCATCGCCGCGTCCATGCCCTTGCAGACCGCCTCAGAGGCGCGTCTGATCAGGTCCAACTCCTGGTGTTCCTTAACGGAACGCAGTCTGTAGAAAAGGTCTCCTGCCCCGACGAAATTCCGCTCGCAAAATGTCGACCTCAAAGCATCATATACTGCAAAATCAACGAAATATCTTTCGAAGCCTATTCGCGGGTCTTTGTAACCGAAGGAGCGGATTTTTTCGCAAATCGCAGGACCGAGGGTCTGACGGGGAAAGAAATAGGCATGGGTCGTAAGTCCCGACAGCTCGCGAACGTAATCGGCATCGAGCCAGAGAGCTACAGCACATGCCTCGTCCTGCTTAGGTATGAGAAGGGCCAGGCACTCGATTTGGGTAGCCCCGGTAAAATAGATAAGATTTTCCCTGTTGGTCACGACCAGGACGTCGAGTTCCGCCGTGGCCATGGCCTTCTGAGCACGTTCAATACGACCTGCAAATCGAGGTGTCATGTTCCTGCATCCATGCCGTTGTCGGAGCAGGAAGCGGGAAGCGTGAAGCGTGAAAGCGGGTTTTCGCTTCCTGCTTCTTGCTCCTTGCTCCCTGCTTCTTGCTCCCTGCAATACTCCATTGAATAATCACAAAATGCGCCGGGGTTCCCGAAATCAGGCGGCGACCGTGGCCTTCGGCAAAACGCCACGCTGGCTCAACCATTTTGGAATAAGCTCTTGCTCGACGCGCCGGTTCACTTCAGGCGCTTTGGCAAGCAGTAAATCCCGAAGCGGCTGGCTCAAGTTGATTCCACCCGGCGCACCGTCGAAAATGAGGACCTTTTCGGTGCCTGTAAGCTTTCGGGCAAATTCCATGGCCGATTCGGTCGATTCCGACAAAACGGCATGTTTCATATAATTGAGGTTTTGCGGGTCCCGATCGAAAAGGTCGGCCTGCTCCCGCCCGACGACTACAGTAGGGATATGCTCGCTGAAAAAGGCACTCGGATAGCCGATCCAGGCATAGCTGTGCACGCACATTTTGATTGCGGGGTTGAGTCTTGGAATTTCCGGCAGGAGGGGAAAGCCTTTTCTGCCATAGAACGCTTCCGTGTACCAAGTGTATGCGGGAAGGGGCGATTCGAGATCGAACAAATCGGTGTTGGCGCCCACAAGGTTGGCGTATATAACCCCGGCCGAGAATACATAGGGGACGGGGCAGGGAAAATCCAGGGCGGCAATACACTCGTCTATTTCGCCGAACAGGGTCATCATTTTACCGTAGTATCGGCACCCCACCTCCGTTACGCGTTCATTGAGGCTGTACAAATCGTTATCGGCATCGACTCCGAGGATGCCGTGAGGGACCACCGTCAGAAAACAGGAGAAGGCGAATTTGTCCTGAACGAAGGGTGAATCGAAAATAGCGCGCGCGGTGAAGTTTGCGGCCCTTGGCCCCAGGTTTTGATGGTAGGTAGACCGGGTCTCGATCCGGGCGTATGACATGCCGAAAGGTTTTACAGCCCGGTCCACCATGCGGTGAAAGTGGACCTCCCGCACGTCGCTGTTGTGGGCATGAACTATCCAGTCTGCATCGTAAATTCTTTTTATTCCGTAGAGGGTGCCGATTTCGGTCTCGATCGCAACTCCCTCGTCAACCGGGGCAACGCCCCTGGCCTTGCCATTAAAGTACTCGTCAAGCTTGTGACGGCGGATGTACTCCTCTGTTTCCCGAAATCGCAGGCCAACGCCGGCGCGAAGGCGTATATTCTTGCATCCGGTACGCTCCTCGATGACATCGCGGATAGTCTTGAGCATCTCAGCGTAAGGATCGCCTCCAAGAAGGGTGAAGCCGTGATGAGACGAGCAGACGTTTACCGAGTGCTCGGGTTTTATCCGGCTCATGTCGACGCTTTCGAGCGCCTGTTCGGTGTGCCTTCGGACCGCAACTATGCCCTCATCTCCCGGAAAAATCACGGAAGGCAGGTCCGGAAATAGCTCGCGCAGGGTCACGGAGGTCATTCCCGGAAGTTCGCTTACCCTGGCCTTTACCAGGGAGGGATGGATACCATACATGGATTGGCGGGGTGGAATGGGTGCAATCGGGGGTCGCATAGCTCACTACTCCTTTCCTTGAAGCGGTGCGCTCACCACGCGGTTGAGAAGTTCGATGTCCTCGTCAAAATAAAAACCGCGGGATGCATATTTTTGTTTCACGTGTTCGGGAATTTCCCAGGCAGTCACTGTGCGGCCATACCACTGCCAGCCTCCGGGGACAGGCACAGGCACGATTCCTGCCGCTTCCAGCATCCGCAGAATAGGCTGAATGCATTCAACTTTGCACCCGGTCCGAATGCCTGTCATATAGGAGATATCGTCCGGCGTTTTAGCCCCGAGCAAAATGGCGCCCGCGACTTCATCAGCGCGTGTGGCCGTGCAGTAGCAAACAATCTGTTCAGGGTGGAATTTTGCTTTTATGCAGAGTTGCGCGATCTTTTCATAATTGAGCCCCTCCAGGTCCACCCTGGCCATTACCGGCTCCGGACGCATGCTCATCGTGATCGCATATTCGGGGCACCGCTGCTCACAGTCCGCGCAACCCCGGCAGCGATCGATATCCGGCACCGCCAGTTTCTCTTCCATCTTCATTGCAAGGACCGGACAGACCCGCACGCACGTCTTGCACCCCTTACACTTTTCATCGTCAACTACAGGCATTAGAGTTACCAGTTTCATGTTGCTCCACCTCCTTTTGTTGAGCCATTTCATAAGCAACATCCAAAATCATATCTTCCTGGCCGCCTACCATTTCTCTGCGTCCAAGCTCCACGAGCATATCTCTCGGATTGAGGTTGTACTTTTCAGCGGCTCGATAGGTATGCAGCAGAAAGCTCGAATAGACGCCCGCATAGCCCTGAATCAGCGAGGCGTTCCTAATGACCTGGGGCCTGTGCATCATCGGTTCCACTATGTCTTCTGCAACATCCATGATACCGTAAAAATCGATCCCCGTCTCGAAGCCTGCCTTGTGCAAAACACCGGCAATTACCTCAGTCTGGGCATTACCGGCGCCTCCCCCCAGGCCGCGACAGGTACCGTCCAAATAAGCGGCGCCGGCCTCAGCGGCTGTCAGGCTGTTTGCAATGGCAAGACCGAGGCTTGCATGGGCGTGAAAACCGATCGGAACCGAAACGGCATCGACAAGCGCCTCGATCCTGGGCTTGACGTCCGAGGGGAGCATAGCTCCAGCGGAATCGGCAATATAAATCACATCGCAACCATACGATTCAAACAGCTTTGCCTGCTGGACTATCACTTCCGGCGGACGCATGTGGGCAAGCATCAGGAAACCGAACGTGGTCATCCCAATTTTTTTCCCAAGGCCGATATGCTGCTCGGCAATGTCGGCTTCAGTGACGTGCGTAGCCACTCTGACCGCCCTGGCGCCGCAATCGGCGGCCATTTTAAGGTCCTCCTGGGTCCCGATTCCCGGAAGCAGCAGCACAGTGAGGACTGCGTTTTGAATTACTTTCGAAGCAGCACGCAGTATTTCCTCATCGGTGAGCTTAGCCTTCCCGTAATTGATCGAGGACCCGCCGAGCCCATCGCCGTGCGAGACCTCAATGAAGGGAACCCCGGCCTTGTCCAGCCCTTCGGCAACCGCAGCGATCTGTTCCCCGCTGAATTGGTGGCCGACCGCATGACTGCCGTCCCTCAAGGTAGAGTCCACCACCCGAATACACCTGCTCATATCCGATATCTCCTGTGAGAGACCAATGGTTCAAAACCCTTCACACTTCGAAGTGCGCCACCCGAATCGCCCTGCAGTCCCGCGTACTGAACCAGGGACTCAAATGGCGGCTTAAGCGGCCCCATCACCTGCCACCCAGCATGCGCACTGCGAGCGCTTCACCCACAGCGGCCGCAGCGGAAGTCATTATGTCCAGATTGCCTGAATATTTCGGCAGGAAGTCCCCTGCGCCTTCAACCTCAATGATGGTGACCACCCTGTGATCATCTACTGTCGGGGGCATCCTGAGGCGATAGCCCGGCACGTAACGTTGAACGGTCCTGACCATGTCCTCGACGGAAGCCCGGATTGCTTTCTGGTCCGGATTCTCCACCTCTGTGTAAACCGTATCGGTCATAAGCAAGGGAGGTTCGGCGGGATTCAATACGATTATTGCCTTGCCCTTTTTCGCACCGCCCACTACACAGAGCGCCCTGGCGGTGGTCTGGGTGAATTCGTCTATATTTTGCCTGGTCCCCGGACCTGCGCTTTTGCTTGCAATGGCGGCCACGATTTCCGCATAAACCACCCCGGCAACTCGATTGACAGCATGGACAATTGGGACGGTCGCCTGCCCGCCGCAGGTCACCATATTGAGATTGGGGACATCTGAGAGCGCACTTAAATTGACTGAGGGCACCACGTAGGGTCCTATGGCTGCCGGTGTGAGATCCACCGCTATTTTCCCAGCCGCTTCAAGAAGCGGCGCGTGAACCATGTGAGGCTTCGCGCCCGTCGAATCGAATACAATGCGAATCTCCCGATCATCGATAATCGGGCCGATTCCATCCGTTGTCGTGCGGATCCCAAGAAATTTTGCCCTCCGGATCCCGGGCGAGTCAACGATGCCGGCCATCATTTCCATCCTCAGATGCCTGCTTCTCATGATTTTATACATGAGGTCGCTCCCAATATTTCCGGGCCCCAGAATTGCGGCTTTTATCTTATCCATTTCTTTGTAATTCCTCTTTCAATTCGCTCTTAGACGAACCGGACACCCACCGTTCCAAGCCCCTGGAATGAGATTAAAAAGCAGTCAGCCGCCCGGGCATCGACAGCCCCTGTCAAAGCGCCCGACAGAATAATCTCGCCTTCCTCCAGGGCGATCCCAAATCCTCCCAGCTTGTTCGCAAGCCAAGCAACCGAGGAGGCCGGGTGCCCCATGACCGCCGCACCAGCGCCGGTATTGACTACTTCGCCGTTTTTCTCGAAGACCATTCCCAACAGCCGAAGATCGATTTCTCCGGGGCATACCAGCCGCGACCCCACCACGAACCGTGCGCTCGACGCATTATCCGCAATGGTATCGGCCAGCTTTATCTTCCAGTCCCGCACCCTGCTGTCAACAATCTCGATGGAAGCCATTACCCCTTCGGTTGCCCTCAACACGTCGGCAATGGTCACACCCGGACCCTGAAGCCTCTTATTAAGAACAAACGCCACCTCACCTTCGACTTTGGGCTGCAAGAGCCGGCTGCATGAAATCGGCTCTCCCTCACGGACCAGCATGTGGTCGAACAGGTGTCCGTAATCGGGTTCATCCACACCTATCAGCTTCTGCATTGCGATTGAGGTCAAACCGATCTTTTTGCCGACCACATTACGCGAATCCCGCTCGCGTCTAATCGCCACACCCTCCAGCTGAATCGCATAAGCCTGCTCAACCGTTAATCCGGGGTAGGTTACCGTCAGCGGGTCAACCGGGGTTGCGTTCTTTTCGGCCTGATACAACTGCTCTGCAATGGCCTTGCTATCGTCCATGCACACTGCCTCCCTTTCCCGTATGGTTTAGCCATCGCTCCCTGATGACTGAAGCTATTGCTTCGGCCAAAGCCGCATCTTCCAAGCCGGCTTTGAGGCCCTCGATCAATGCGCGGCTGCCGATGAGCACCTCGGCGTGAGGACCGGGAAGCGAAACTATCCTGCATATTCCGACCCGGCCAACGGCTATGCGCACGCCCTCTTTATGATGACGCTTCATGTCGGGAGTGAATTTGAGAATCCAGGGGGTTGCGGCATGAGGATCGAGCTTGAGGACCGCCTCCACACTGTGGTCCTTGCTCTCGGCCCCAACTCCTCCGGTGGTGATTATGAGACCGAAGCCCCGCATCATAGCCGCCTCGATTGCGGCTACCGAAGCAGGCACACTGTCTTGCATAATTCCTCCAAACTCCACCTTAAATCCGGCTTCTGTGAGCGTTTGCAAAAGATATGGGGAGTTTGTATCCTCGATTTTTCCAGAAATCACTTCTGAACCCGATGAGAAGACGCAGGCGCGCCCGGCAACAGCATCGGCCACGGCCCGACCCATTTCGGCAGATCGTGAAATAACCTCCCCGGCAGCTTGCGGATCGAGTGCAATCAGCCCAAGGACCCCTTCTGAGTGAACGGATGCGCCGGGGTGAAGACTAATCCCCGGCACCCCGGCCAAGCTCCCAAGGATTTCTGTGGCTTTTCCGGCAACCGATTCGGCATGTATATTCTTTTTGAGCACATCGAAAGCAATTATGCCGGGCTGCACGTCGACGACCATTATCTCTCGGGGATCGAAGCCCAAAGCTTCAGCCGCAGCAGCAGCCGTATCGTCCAGGTTTGCGCTTTGCAGTTCGGCCCCTTCGACCCAGAAAGTGGTTTTTTCAAGAAGGTCCCATTCCATGAAGCTTATTCCCCGATAATTCAAAACGGTTGGCAAGTATAGCAAGTGAAGGTTTAAAGCCGGCATTTCACTTCAACGGTGTTCGTTGGACCCTTTGTTGCACGTCTAGGCGGAAATCGATAATCGGCGCGTCGATGATTGCCCTGCCGATATCAATTATGTCTGCACCGGCGGCTACCACTTCTTCGAGCCTCTGCGCGGTGACACCACCTCCGAAAGCTATTTTCACCCGCTGTCTGAAACCCTGGCGCCGGGCAGTTTCCACCACCTCGCAAAGATCCTCGACACTCCCGGTATCAACCATCAGCACGCCCGCGCCGGCATTGAAGGCCAGCACCGCTTCCCGGGCAATTGGGCCGTTCTCCCCGCGAATCTGCACGGAGACAATGCGTCCGTTCATCGAGTACGCTCTGCCGACAGCTTCCGTTATTCCCGCAAACATCCGGACGAAGTTCTTATCCAGATACACGAAAGGCTCATCCAACAGCCTCACACAGGCGCCGCCGACCCCAATAGCCTCTCGAAGCTGCTTTCGTATTTCAGGGGCCACTTTCTTCCAGGCGCCACAAACAATCCGCGCCCTCCCACCACCCAGAGCTGCAAAGCGGCAAGAGGCCGTCGCCACTCCGGAGGGCTTTCCGACACAGCCGAGAAGTTCTTCTTCTGCCCGTGCAATCTGTTCAGCCGTCCCCCGCAGGCTCAAAACGCAGACCCCGGGCTGGAGCTGCGAGCCGTCGGAAAGATGGGTCAGGACTGAGAGGCCCAGTTCCAATGCGCGGCTGAGGGCAAAGGTTGTGCCGGCAAGAATGCCTGATTCGGCTGCTGTAAGGTTGGCTGTAAAGAGTTGCCCGTGGAGCGGTTCAAAAAGGTAGGGCCTGGGGTCCATATCGTTCGCCATTGTAGTACGATTTTCGATATTTCCGAATGGCAAGGTACCATCCGGCGCCGGCAGCGTCAAGGAAAATCAAGTATGACAATTTCCCGGTATGACAATTTCCCGCAATCTCAGTTAATGCAGCGAATCAACGGTGGTTTACGGCCTCGCTATTTGAGCGGTACCCCAGGCCGAACGAGATTTCTTCTGCCGTCTCTATGACACGCAGTATGGCTTTTTCAAACCACTCACCCTGCAGGCGCGATACCGGGCCGGAAAGGCTTATAGCCGATATTACTTCGCCGGTCTGGTCTCTGATTGGAGCGGCAATGCACCGAAGACTGTCCATTATCTCCTCGTTATCGATTCCGAAACCTTGCGTCCTGATCCTGGTTAACTCTTCTTCAAGGGCCTCCACATCGGTCAGCGTGTTCTTGGTATATCGGCGAAGGCCTTTGGTGTCGATGAGTTCGCGCCTTTTCCAGGGTGCAAGGTGCGCCATGAGTACCTTGCCTACTCCGGTGCAATGGGCAGGCAGGCGCATTCCGACCTGTGAAACGATCCGCAGAGACCGGCCGGATTCCCGCTTGTCAATGTAGAGGACTTCAAGTTTATCGAGGACGACCAGGTGGACTGTCTCGCCCAACTCCTCGAGAAGTTTGGTAATATACGGGGCAGCGACCGCGCGGACTTCCCAGCCCTGGGCGACAATTTGTCCGACTTCAAAAAGGCGGATACCGAGCTTGTATTTGCCGGTGAAAGCACTCTGCTCTACAAAACCAAAATCTTTGAGCGTAGAGATAAGTCCATGGACCGTACTTTTAGCCAGCGACAGCCGCATTGCGATTTCATTGAGAGCAAGTTCGCCGCGTGCTTGCGCAAGTGTATCGACAATAAAAAGCGCTCGCGCAACTGATTGAATTTTGGAATCCGATTCCACGCAAATCCTCCCTTGGAATAAAACGCGAGGAAGTGATAACTCAATTTTACATTACCAAACAACATTCTGCATTAACGAATTGAGTCTAACACTACCTGGAGCGCCAAATCAAGACGAAACACCCCAAGGGCCCCAGTTCCCTTGCATGATAGCCTGGGATAACACATTGTTCGAAAAGAATGCGCCTGACATGATAAGAACGACGACCGTGCGCGCAGCCATGCAGAACGCGCAGACATTAAACGTGGTGCGTTTGAAGGCAAGCCAAATGTTAAGCGCATCAGAAAGTCAAGTTACAATGGTACAAAGGTCTCGCTTCGCGGGGCTTCGCCCACCTTCACTTCGTGAAGTGGGCTTGCCCTGCCTCCCGTAGCGAAGTGCGAGCGCGTAGCACGGACACCGACCGCTCATTCTCGTCGCTCCGCGAGACGGGGCGGGGCGGGAGGCATCTTTCTAATAACTTTCAAACTGAAACTGCATTTCAGGGAATCATGGCAATGGGCCTTACCAAGCCCTCACTTGCCGCTTTAATCTTAATTGGAAAGCATGCTATTTTAAATACCCAGCGGGAAGCGTGAAGCAGGGAGCGAGAAGGAAGATATCGTGAACCTTTGGAAAAATCATGTATGTCCGGTTGGAATAGCAGGAAGTCTTGATAATAGAATCCGAAGATGGCTGCAAGACCCTCGGAAAATACTGGCGCCCTATATTGAAGAAGGCATGACAGTGCTGGACCTGGGTTGCGGTCCGGGTTTTTTCTCTGTTGATATGGCCGGAATGGTGGGAAAGGCCGGTCGAGTCATCGCTGCCGATCTGCAGGAGGGAATGCTTCACAAACTAAGAGACAAGATTCGTGGTACCGAATTTGAGGAACGGATCATACTACATAAATGTGAAAAGGATAGAATAGGCGTGTCACTGAAAGTTGATTTTGCTCTAGCGTTCTACATGGTTCATGAAGTCCCCGACAAACAACTGCTTTTTGATGAAATGACATCAATAATCAAGCCGGATGGGAAAGTCCTCATAGTAGAACCGGTATTCCATGTTTCAAAGAAATCATTTGAAGAGACTGTCCGGAAAGCCCAAACCGCCGGGTTCGTACCTGGTGAAAGGCCGAAGTTGTTTTTTAGTCAAAGTGTCATTATGAATTTTAAATGAAGGGATCAGGTTATCGGGAATATCCAGCGTGAAAACATTCCCCGCGACGTGCAACCGGCCGTCGCATCCTGATTGCCTGAAACCGTCACAAACGGTTGCTTAGGTGATTACAGGCCAACCCAGGGCCAGCCAAGACGATGCCGTCTTTTCACTTCCCGAGCATTTTATCTTTCAGCTCTTTTTGAACAGGCTTGTCTCCGAGCCATATTCCGAAGAGGGCCCTTTTGAAATCCAGGCCATCGATCACGGATAAGATTACACCATTTCCGGATACCTCTACGCCCTTACCCGGCACATAGGCGAAGTTATAGACATCGTGTTCGCTAAGCCCTTTGAATACGTTGACAAAGGCATCGATCCTTGCTTTGAGTGGGGCTATGCAGCCATTTGTCGATTTCTCAAAACCTTTCATAATGCCGTCTTTCATTCTGTCCTGGGTGACCATGAATGAAGTGACCTGAAGCTGGACATCCATAGGCTCGTCTGCAGCAACGATCTTTGCCGCATCTCCGCTTTTCTGCTTAAGATACAGGGCTGAAACGTACACTTGAAAACCGTAATCAGTTCGCTCGCCTCCGCCGTTAAAGGTAAGGTCCCGCCCATCGGCCTCCACCTTATCAGGGAATTTAACCCCTTTGACCTCGACGGCAAATGCGGGCGCAGCCAGTAGAAACACTGCGGACAGCACGACAAAAGCTTTCCTCAAAATCATAAAACCTTCTCTTTGCCGTCTTGAATTGAGTAGACCCCCGGGCGATTTCACCCAGAGGGTCAACTTTTCTTGCTTGAGAGGGCCTGTTACCGCCGGGATACCTTGTACTCCGATGCCATTGCGTCTTCCATATCCCCGGTGACAGGGTTTTGAGCAAAATAGTTAAGAGCACTTATCCACGCTGACACAGCGAGGACCTTCCATTACCCACCAGAAACTACGCCGGATATATCATAGGGAGTGATCAAATTGCCCGCGCAATCTCTGTCTCGTACAGGCTCCGCAGCGGCCGCACCACAGGAAAAGCATGACGGCAGTGTGAAGTGGGGCAAGCATCCGCAATCTGCACGTGCGCCGAACATAGAACCACTTACGAGCACTAAAGCCAAGGCCAATCCTACAACCAGTTTCTTATTCATTTTAGTCTCCTTAAAAGTCGAATTTGCAATTTTTTTTAGTTTCCTCATTGACTCGATTATGGCATGTACAACTTTGTTAGGCGCAACTTAATTTCGGCTTCACCCCTTGTCAACGCCAAAAAATGCAGAATTGCGCAACAGGCTGAACAAAAGAGGCCGATCAATACATTTTATCGAATAATGTCATAAAGTTATAATTCTCAAAAAAATTGAAGGGTGTGTCCCGAAACTGCCAGAACCGGCCTCATTGACCTATCTCTTGCATGTTAGATTGGGAAATCCTATAGTTTTGTTGGCCTTGGGATTGTTCAAGAACTTTTTTCGGACGGAATCCGACGCGGAAACGCCGTTCGGATGCAGAGCACACAACTTGATGCATTATACCGGGTAAATAGTGAGAACCTGGTGTGGAAAGCCCAGGAACTCTACGCCACAGCAAAGGTCCGTGGTGAAACCTGTAGAAATGGAAGGGGGATGAATGAAAGCGAACAAATGGTTATTGTGCCTGGGCATTATGGCTCTGTTTGCCGTATTGTGCGCACCAAAAGCCAACGCCGATCTCTACCTTGAAACTGAAAGCATCTCCACCAATGTCACTAACCGGCCGAACAGCACCACAACCCTGAAGAGCTACTACACCCCCACCGCCTCGCGATGGGAACTGGGAGACGGCAAGGTCATCATCCTGGACTACAATGCCGTGAAGCTGTTTATGCTCGATCCCAAAACGAAGACTTACAGGGAACTTAATCTGGACGAACGGCCGGGGCTTCCCAGTACATCAGATGCCGGCAAGCAGAAAATGATGGACGAGGCGAACGCCGTCGCGTCGGCGATCCAGGTTACTCCGACCGATGAAACGAAAACCATCGCAGGCTATAAGTGCCGCAAGTACAACGTAAAACTTGCAATGTCGGACGGAGAATACTGGGTTTCAGACGATGTTACGGGCTATCAGGAACTCAAGACCCTGGCGGCTAAAGCGGCATCCATAATGGACCGCGATCCAATGCTCAAGCTGCTTAACATCGCGGGAACGGCCGAAAAGCTCGATGGTTTCCCGGTCTACACCGTGAGTCACGTGATGGGCGGAACAGTTCAGAGAACCCTCAAAAATATCGAACAGAAGCCCTTGGACTCTGCTCTGTTCAAAGTCCCTAAGGACTATACTCCCGCGCAAAAGTCGCATCCATAAGCATGAAAAACAGTAAGTGCTCATTGGACTTAGCACAGTTGTACCGGAAATTTGGTAATACTCTTCGCATGTTTTTCGCGCTTGAGTAGCGCCACATTCTCTTATTTCAATTTGCAGTCTTCGGAATCGGCGTCCATTGCATGATGCATGGCGTTCAACTTGATGCATTATTCCGGTTTAAGCTGGTTTCCGTCCCGAAAGGGGCCTTTTTGAACAGAAACCTCGCAGGGCGTGGAATTTGTCCCGGAGTTTCCGGATGGACGCTAAGCTAATTCCACATTGTACCAGGCATTGAAACGAGGGGAATTCGATATGGGAAAGAAACTGGCTGTTGCAGCACTCGTTGTTGTTTTGTTGTTAGCGGTTCCCTATTTCCTGTTTCCCGAGTTTCTATTCAATATTGCCCAGAAGGCCAACTGGTTCTCCGCCGGTCTCGTAAAAAAGGAGATCCAGGTCAACAATAACCGGATCGTATACCTCGAAGGCGGTAAAGGGGAGACTGTGCTACTGCTGCACGGATATACCGGCAGCAAGGACAACTGGACGTGTTTCGCGAAGCGGCTGACCCGGGAGTATCATGTCGTCATCCCCGATCTGGCCGGTTTTGGCGAGAGCACGAAACTGTTCGACGAGAATTACAATATAGACAGCCAGGTGAAGCGTCTCGACCGGTTCGCCGAGGTCTTGCAACTGGAAAGGTTCCATCTGGCGGGAAACTCTATGGGGGGATGGATTGCGGCCGTCTATTCCGCAAGGGTCCCCCAGAAAATATCGACCTTGGCCCTCCTTGCCCCCGCAGGCCTCCAGACGGCGAAAAAAACCGAATTCTCCCGGCAGTTGGAAAACGGGGTCAATCTCCTCCTGATCAGCAGCCCTGATGACTTGGAAAAGGTGATCCCTTATCTTTTCGTTAAGCCCCCGCCGATTCCCGGCCCTTTCAAGAAGGTGCTGGCAGCCCATGGTATGGCCGCCAGGCAGTTCAACGCAAAAATCATGAAAGACTTGAAGGACGAACAGCTGGCCCTTGAGCCTTTACTGCCCATGATCCAGGCGCCGGTATGCATTATTTGGGGGGATCAGGACAGGATTCTCGATGTGTCCGGTGCATCGATTCTGGAAAAGGGCCTGAAGAACCACCAGACCGTCATCCTGAAAGATACGGGGCATCTGCCCATGATGGAAAAACCGGCGGAAACGGCAGCGGCCTACATGAACTTTCTCAAGAATCAACGGAGCATGTAGAAGGTTTTGCCGGCCAAACAACAGGCCACGCACAATGGCTTCAGCTGGGGAAGAGTTTGGAGAGGAAAACATGCTCAAAGACGACGCGCCCAGTCGCGAGTCGCACTCACCGTCCGGACGGGTAGCCATCCCGCAACTTGACTCCATCAGGGTTTTTGCCATGCTCGGGGTCTTTTTCCATCACCTCTGGAAGACGGTCATCGTTACCCCGCAAGACACTTTGCAGGGCTTGCTGGACCCGGTATTCATGGCCGCAACGGGCAGCGTCGTCCTTTTCAACATCATCTCGGGGTTCCTGCTGGCACGTCCCCACCTCGGGCCGGACCACCGCCCCTTCGAGGGCTACCGCGTATTCCTGCAAAAACGTTTCTTCCGCATCATCCCTCCCTATTATCTCGCGCTTGTCCTGTTCACGCTGGTGAACATGGTTCACTTCGGACTTCCCCTTCTCCCAGCCTTTACCATGCTGATGCAACACGTCCTGTTCGTGAACTCGCTCGACTATTCGAACATGTTATCGAACTTTTCCCATTTCTGGTATCTCGGCCTGCTGGCTCAGTTCTATCTGCTGTTTCCGCTCATCCTGAGGTTCTTTATCTGGATGCGGCCGGCCAGGGCCGCCCTGACGATAATCGCCCTGTGCTGGGGGGCCTGGGGTATTGTCGGATGGTTTTGTCCCCAATCCCAGCAGTCATATCCCGACATGTGGGGCAATCTGATGCATTTCAATCTGCCGGGCCGCCTGCCCGAATTCGCAGTTGGAATGTGGCTGGCCTCGCTGTGGGACCCTTCGGTCGAATCGGTGCGCCGGAAAATTTTTGATAAACCCTTTTCATTCTTTGTCGGGGCATTGGCCCTGTTTTTCGTCGCAGGGACCCCATTTGTTTCTTCCATGGATTTGCCATACGTTCACATCTACTATGTCGCGCTGAGCGTGCTAGTGTTCCTCGTGCTTTTCCTCTGGCAACCAGCCGCAAGGGCCGGCCAATCCACTTTCATCAAACACTTCTCCACGCAGACCTACATGATCTATATTGTTCACCACCCACTGTTCAGCTACGTAGGCGTGATGCCGTCTACAGTCACTCACACAGTTTCCAACTTTCTTTTCCTGGGGGTGATACTGCTGCCCCTCACCTACTTTGTGGCCGTGGTGCTGAACCGTCTGTCCGACTGGGTCGTAAACAGGGTCTTTGTCCGCCGAAACCAGGGGGGACCCGGCAACTAGAGTTTATCCCAGGTTATTCGAAACATACCGCGAAAGGCGAGCATCCGGCCCGTGGAGGCGAGAGTCTTTCATCTTGTCTTGTAATCCTTACCCTATTCAAATCTTCACTTCAAAGCGGGCAATCAGGTGTGTCCTTGTATCTGAAGCCGCTAAAACCGGCCCCGCTGACCTATCTCTTGATTGTTCGATTGGGAAATCGTATAGTTTTGCGTGATTTGGAATTTTCCCGGAAGTTTTTTCGGTTGGAATCCGACCCCAAAATGCGGTTCGGCATCCATTGGCGGCCGGTTTTAGGAACTATTCAGGTTTAAGAGAAACGACCCGTGAAGCTTTTCATTATCCAGCCTGCCCATAGTATGGGCAGATCGAATCTGAAGCCCTACAAAACCAGTAAGAGAAATCTTGTTGGCTTGTCACTGCCTTATCTGGCTGCGCTCACCCCCAAGGAATGGGACATTGAGCTAATTGACCAGCAGCTCATGGATATTGACTTCAATGCCCCTGTCAACCTTGTGGCAATTACCACCTGGACGATCAATTCACAGCTGGCCTACGAGATTTCCGGCAAATTCAGGGCCAGGGGGGTACCGGTGATAATGGGTGGACCGCATACCTTCTTTTTTGCCGAAGAAGCCGCCCAGCACTGCGATGCTGTGGGAATAGGAGAAGGAGAAAAGATCTGGTTAAACATGCTGGAGGATGCCGCAAGCGGCCGTTTGCGGAAATTCTACCGTGCGGAAAAACCACTAGAATTAACCGATATGCCTTTTCCCCGGCATGATTTGCTTAATTTTAAACGATACAGTCCCTTTAAGGCCTTCGCGGTCCAAACCTCGCGCGGATGTCCCTTCCGTTGTGACTTTTGTTCAGAACGTTTCTACCTGGGCCAGGAATACCGCTATCGTCCGGTAGGCGACGTGATAGCGGAATTGAAATACGCAAAGATCAGGAACGTCTTTTTTGCCGACAGTACATTCGCGGGCAAGAAGTCCCACACCATGGAACTCATGGAAGCGCTCATTCCTCTTAAGGTGCGCTGGTCAGCGCTCTGGTCGTCGAATTTATGCCGTGATCAGCGCTTCCTGGACTGTGCCAAACGCAGTGGGCTTCTGCACGTCAATATCGGCCTGGAGACCGTCGATAGAGAAACGCTGGCCGGAATGAACAAGAAAATAAACAGGGTCGCGTTCTACAAAGAAATAATCAACAACCTCAGGAAAAGAGGGATCAGTTTTTCATTCAATTTCGTGTTTGGCTACGATACCGAACGTGAGAACATTTGTGATCTAACCCTCGCCTTCCTTAGAGAAAACAAGGTGCCTGCGGCCTATTTCAACATTTTGACGCCACACATTGGCACGCCCCTGTACGACCGCATGCTAAGTGCAGGGCGGCTCATCGACCCCAACGATATAGGCAGGTGGCCCGGCCTGTACTGCTATTTCAAGCCAAAGCACTGCACGCCAAAGGAGCTGGAAGAAAGAGTCAAAAGGATGTACAGGGAGTTTTACAGTTTAAAGTCAATGGTGGGCCGACTGGGATTGCCGATGAGTCTGGCCGATTTTACCTCTTGGACGATCAACTTTTCTCAAAGGAGAATGTTCCAGTCGGATTCTGAAAATTTCGACAATTACTGAGTACATGCAATTTCAGAATTCATTTTCTTACCATCAACGCCTGCCTATTCCGGGTTCAGAGTATTTTTGAGCTGAGTTTGCCCGGTTTGAGTACGCCGTATAAGACCATGTCAGTGGAGGGATTGAACTTGGGCGGATATCCCGGCCAATTTTGCGCCGGCAGGACAGCGATCAAAGGAACTTCTCGGCCGGAACACAATTCAGCCGAAAAAAAGATACTTCCAAAACTGATCAGATCGATTTGCCGATTTCTCCCCGCAAACGGCTCCTCCCTGGTCAGTTTAGATGAGAAGACCCTTCTCAACAAGGCTCATAAACAGACGGGACTCGATGACCCCGGCAGTGAGTCGTTTCATGAAGCTCTTGAAGTTCTCCTTAAATCACTTGAGTCGGATGCCAATCTGAATTTCATCGGGCGGGTTTGCGCTCACAGCGACATCTTGCGTATGCTTTGCAACCGTCTTCGTCTACAGGAAGATCGCAGGCGTCACCCGCAGATCGCCGAACAGATCATCAGGCGTCCGCTTTTCATTACGGGACTTCCAAGAACCGGCTCAACACTTTTGCATGCTTTACTGGCCCAGGATGTTTCATGCCGTGCGCCGCAGACCTGGGAGGTGATGCATCCGTCTCCGCCCCCCGAGAGGGTTTCCTACAACTATGACCCACGCATTTCCAAAACTGCAAGCGAACTGAAATGGCTCGACATTGTCATGCCCGGCTTCAGGAGGGTCCATCTGATAGATGCCCGGCTCCCCCAGGAGTGTATTGCCATTACAGGCCATGCCTTTATCAGTTACGTTTTTGAATCGATGTACTTTGTTTACTCCTACCGGAACTGGCATGAAAGCCAGGATAAGCGCCCCGCATATGAATACCACAGACAATTCCTCCAACATCTCCAATGGCGGGCCCCCGGGGATCATTGGGTGCTCAAAGCCCCCAGCCACTTATTTGCGCTGGAAACACTGATGCAGGTCTATCCTGATGCGAGGATTGTCATGACCCATCGTGACCCGCTCAAAGTGTTGCCATCCTGCGCAAGCTTTACCGAAGTGTTGCGAGGGTCCTTCACAGATTGTCTGGACAGGAAAAAGGTTGGTATCGAGATAGCGCCGCACTGGCAAAGGGGTGCGCGCCGCGCCATTGAGTTCTGCCAAAGTAACGGCAACTCGGATGGGCGCTTTTTTAATGTGCTGTATGCAGACCTTATTAGAGATCCCATGGCGGTGGTCCGGCTGATTTACAACCATTTTGACATGGCGCTCACGGATGAAACCGAGATGGCGATGCTGCGCTTTTTGGCTGAAAACCCCCAAAACAGGCACGGAGTGCATCGTTACTCTCTGGAGGAGTTTGGATTGGATCGCGACACAGAAAGACGCCGCTTTGAGTTCTACACGAGTTTTTTCGGAATCGAGCCCGGATCGTGATATGACAACTTCCGAACGGCGCTTTGGTTCATAATGTATAACCGGAAGGCCACCGGGCCGAGTTCCGGGCCACCCTTTTCAAACAGTTAAAATGCGCAAAGGCTTTGTAACCGATATAATAATACGCAGGCTCAAATTGATCCTCCTGGCCGTGGCCACGGTTCTCCTCCTGGGGATGCTGAACGAGTTGGGCTGGGCCAACCTGGGCCGGCATCTCCGCCAGGTGGGATATTACTGGCCCTTATTACTGGTGCCTTACGGCCTGATTAATTGCCTCTGGGCCATTTCCTGGAGCTATCTGCTACCGGATAGAGCAACCCGTCCTTCATTGAGCCGACTTTTTTGCCTGCGCTTAGCCGGAGAATCCCTGAACCAGCTTACCCCCACAGCCGCGATGGGGGGTGAGGCCTTTAAGGTCATCCGTTTGAAGGTCCTGGGCGTTCCATGGGAAGAGGCGACCGCCTCAGTTGTGATCCAAAAAGGCATTCAGGTCCTTAGCCTTGTTCTGTATGCCCTCCTCGGCCTTACCTTGACTGCTTTCATGTTGACCATCAGCGCTTCGCGTCTGGGATTGCTTAGCCTTGTAGCCGTTGTTTTGGGAGTTGCAGGTCTTGCATTTTTAATCGTGCAACGCAGGGGCCCTTGCGTCGGAGGAATTCGTATTTTGGAAAAATGCGGTCTATGTCCACAAAAGCTAAGAGACAAAGAACCTGAACTTGCCAGCCTGGATTCCTGTCTTGCCGGGTTTTACCACGAACATCCCTGCCGTGGTTTTCTTTCATTTGCGCTGTTCTTTACGAGTTGGCTGTTCCATGGGGCTGAGGTTTATATGATTTTCCGGCTGATCGGCCATCCCATTAGCTGGGGCTTGGCCCTGAGTCTGGATGGACTGGTCATGCTTTTTTCCGCCTTGGGCTTTATGATTCCAGCGTCACTGGGTGTACAGGACGGAGGTGCTATTCTGGTCTCCCTCGGGTTTAACCTGGGAGCAGCGCTGGGTGGGGCCTTCACGGTCATACGCCGTATTCGCGAAGCCTTCTGGCTTTCTCTGGGGCTGCTGGTGGTGGCGAAAGAAAAATAGGCTCGATTTCAGCCCAGGGCCGCTCGCTGCCGCGCGAGTCAAAGGGATATGCCTCGTTTTGTATCTTGGGCAGCATTTGTCATATCTTCCAAGTGTATTTCTCCAGGGGCAGGCCTCTCGGGGACCATGAATGTCAGGATTGCGGGCATAATAACGATCGCAGCCAGCAATACACACAAACTTCCCTCCCATGCCACGAAACCGAGGCTGAAAATCCCCCTGTGCTGTGAGACCATAAGGGAGCCAAAGCCAATGGTTGTGCTCAACGCGGCAAGTATAACCCCTTTGCCTGTGCTGAAGGGAAGGTGTCCGGGCGGCGAGTTCGCCTCTCTCCAACGCTGAAGAATGATTACCCCATATTCAACTCCCGCTCCCACAACGAGCGGCATGAACATGCTGTTGGCCATATTGAACTGGATTCCCGCCCATCCCATAATTCCTACGGTCCATAGAGACCCCAATACAAGCGGGACAAGTACCGGCAAGGCAAGGCGCAGACTCCCGAATGCCAGCATGAGCATGATAAAGATGGCCAGAATGGAATAGATGGAAGCCTTGATACAGGCTATTTTCAGATCATTGGCAAAAACATAAAAAGATACGGGGCTTCCAATCACCTGTGGGTCCACCCTCTGGATATCATTAACGAAACGGCTGAGCGTGTGCTCTTCAAAAATGGATTCTTTCGGGAATATTTGAAGCAGATACGTCCCGTCGTGCAGAAATCGGTTTCTGATAAGCTCCGGCAGGTCCTTGATCGTCATCTTCGAAGTATTGGCGCCACTGTTGAGCATATCCCATTTGCTGACTGCATCTTCCTCAAAGCGTTTTCGATAGTCGAAAAGCGACCTTTCAGCATCAGGGGAGCCTTGAAGAAGTTCGATTATCCCCTGGGCAAGGGCTCTCACCTGAGTCATCTGCTCTATAACCGGCTTTTCAGCTCCCCAGAGCCTGGCTTGGTCATCCTGCATCTTAAAGCTGATTCTTTTAAGGATATCGATGAATTCCCCTGAATCATCCTGGTGATCCTGCAACGCGATGATTTTGCCGGCGGGAAACTCCCGGCTTAGAGAGTGAAGTATTGGGATCTTCTCCTCCTGGTCTTCAGGCAGGAGCGAAAAAACACTCCTCACCTGCGCTACCGAAGCCAGCTCCTGAAGCACTTTGGATTTTGCCCTGACTTCTCCAGGTGAGAAACCAAAAGCGGCGGCAAACATGGGTGAACGTTGCGCGTTATCGATGAGGGTCTTTTCCCAGATCACCGACTCTGCATGGGCGGATTGCAGGCGCAAAGGATTGGGATCGAAATAAACCCGGCGGGCGCCCCAGATGCTGAGCATGCTGATAAGTGCCGCACCTGCGAGTATGTATCGTGCCCGGCGCCGGTCGAGGCAAAACAAATCCCTCGGGGCGGGCGAAACACGCCGAGGAAGCCTTGCCTCTGACTTGCCCCCATCAAAATACTCAGCGCAGGCAGTACGCTGAATGTTGAAATCAAAGTAAAAATTATCCCCATGCCTGTGACCAGACCCATTTCCACAACGCCGCGAAAACCGGTCAATATCAGTGGCAGGAAGCAGAGCGCTCCACTCAAGCCCGCCAGCAGGATACCGTAACCCGAGCGTTCGTTGACCCGCTCGAGCACGGCCCGCGTGTCCCGGTCTGAAAGACTCTCTTCCTCAAAGCGTGCTAACCAATGGATTCCATAATCCACACCCAAACCACACAACAGAGGTGCGAAGACCACCGAGAGGATATTCAGATGACCGATAAAGAGCGTGGTCCAGCCGAATGTCCAACTTAACCCGGCGATTAGAGTTATGCACTGAAGGCAAGGCCGGCGGAAGCCACCCAAAAAAAGCACCATCAAAATGAATACGCCCGCGAGAGACAACCACATGGCGAGCGCCATATCTTCAGAAACGGTGCTGACTTCATCGATCCTGAGCGCCTCCAGGCCGGTCACTCCCGCCTGTATGCCGGGAAAGGACGCCTTTGTATTCTGAATGAGTTTTCTCAACCGGACCAGGGCCCCCCTGGTGCCCAGGAAACCGCTTTCCGTCGAGTTGGGCACTACGAAGGCAAGCAGGTAACGTTTATCTGCTTCCCAGAAATATCCTGCAAGCTCAGGGTCATAGCCTGCATCTGCAAATAAGGAGGACCAGGGGGACTTGAAACTGGGCGCATCATGGAGGTAACTCTGCATTCCTTCAAGTGTTGCAATGAGAAAGCTAAGGTCAAAGGGCTTTTTGTTGCCGGTTTTCTCGTCGATTTCCTTGTTGTCCAGAAAGCCGGTGAAGAGTTCACCAACCATTCGTGACGACATTTCTCCGTTGACGAGCTTGAGAAACGCGAGCAAGTCGGGTATTTCCGAGAACCCCTGAATGAGTTGATAGTGCTGGTCGATCTTTTTTTGGAGATCGAGCAGATCCTGCTTCTCCATATACAGAAGCTGCCAGGATCTGAAGGAGTCCGGATCAATCCGGACAATGACATCCTTGAAGTGCCCCTGATCCTCCTTAATTCGGGAGGAGAGCTGCGTTATGAAGTGTACGGCCTGATCGGGCTCGGGGGCTTGAATAACGACCGTAAGACTACTCGTTCCACCCATTCTGAACGGGTCGAGCATGTTGCTTAGCCTGATCAAAGGATGGTCTATCGCAATCATCTCAAGTTGGTCGGTCACCATTTCCAGCTTTGCAACAGTAAAGACAACCGATGCAAGGGCCATTGCACCCGCCACCGTCAGGATCAAACACGGGCGGGTCAACACCAACGATACCCAAAGCCGCAACAGTCGAGATATTGGATTCATCCTGTGCCGTTTTTCCCTAATCTCAGCCGGTAAACTTTCTATCCTGTTAAACCATCGCTGCGCCAGGCCATTGACCGTCCACAGTCGAAATATAATAAATTATCGGCCAATACCGAACGGATTGCTTTATAGCAAACGTTTCGGCAGAAAGCTTCGCCAAAAGACAAGGCATGCGTCGTTTCCTGTTCGCTTTTGCTTTGCCCCATGTGCATACTCCTTGAAATTCTCAGAGAAACAAGTTCAATATAGCGTCCCTGACTTCAAATGCTGATTTTGAAAACGGCAAACAATCCAAAAAGGTGAATACATCAACTTCCATCTGAGAGCCATTCTGCATCTATATTTCCTGAGGAAATCATTATGGGAACCCGCACTACCGACGCCTCCGCTCCACCAACCGATCGTGCAGAAAGCACCGTCTTCAACGTGCTGGGGGCAATCAGCTTCTCGCACTTTCTAAACGATATGCTCCAAACCCTGATTCTGGCCATCTATCCTTTGCTCAAATCCACGTTTCTTCTGAGTTTCACTCAAATTGGTTTGATCACGCTCACCTATCAGATCACGGCGTCCCTATTGCAACCTGTGGTTGGGTTTTATACGGACCACTACCCGAAACCCTATTCATTGTCCATCGGCATGTGTTGTACCCTGAGCGGGATGATGGTCCTGGCGCTGGCGCCAAATTACCACATGGTGCTCATTGCTGCCGCCATGGTCGGCACCGGCTCATCGATCTTTCATCCGGAATCTTCTCGAGTTGCGCGAATGGCCTCCGGTGGGCGATATGGCCTCGCGCAATCAATCTTCCAGGTTGGCGGCAATACCGGCACCGCGACGGGACCATTGCTTGCTGCATGGATAATCATTCCTCGAGGCCGCGGCAGTCTGGCTTGGTTCTCAGTGGCCGCCCTGCTTGGCGCCTTAGTTTTGTGGCAGGTAGGCGGCTGGTATAAGCAACGGCTATCGCAGAGAAAAAAACGGGCCAAATCTCACGAATTTGTGCAGCGGGCACTCCCCGGGCGTCGTGTGGGAGGAGCTATGATGATCCTGCTGATACTCATGTTTTCGAAATTCATCTATCTGGGGAGCCTCAGCAGTTACTACACGTTCTACCTGATGAGTAAATTCCAGCTTTCGATGCAATCCGCCCAGATTCACCTTTTCATCTTTTTGTTCGCGGTTGCCCTGGGGACCGTCCTGGGCGGGCCGATTGGGGATCGCATCGGCCGCAAACGCGTGATCTGGGTATCCATTCTGGGAGTTGCGCCGTTTACGCTGATGCTGCCCTACGTAAATCTGGCCTGGAACGCGCCTCTGACTTTTGTCATCGGCATCATACTCGCATCGGCTTTCCCATCGATTCTCGTCTTCGCACAGGAACTCATGCCGGGCAGGGTGGGGATGGTATCAGGCCTGTTTTTCGGGCTTGCTTTCGGCATGGGGGGCATTGGCGCTGCAGTGCTTGGCAGGCTGGCCGATACGCATGGCATCGAGTATGTTTACCGGCTGTGTGCGTTCTTGCCGTTGCTCGGGATCTTTACGGCTTTTTTGCCGGACATCCGGAAATCTTCGCACGGGTAGAGCACGGTGATACATGGACTCACCGGACCTGACAGCTTGCGGCCGGTTAAATAGAAATCCGGCAATCTGCGAACCCCCGGAAATGGTGTCAAAACGCATGCGGCCCCTTTCAAGAAATGCTTCTCATTTCGACAATGCATGATATAAAGCCTTATTTCCGGATACTCAAAGGGTTTTCGCAGGCAAACGCGTTTCATTCGATAAGAAGCAACAGCAGCTTTAAGACAGGTTGGCGATAGGGAGAACCGGCTCCCGCCGGGATCGATGGCTCTCTTTTTTTAAACAGGTGAATCTCATGTTATGGAATCGAACAAATCGTCCGGTATGGCTCCGCTATGCAGTGGGTGTTCTTATCGCTATCATCGCTGCTGCCATTCGGTTACAGTTCCTGGAAATTCTTGAGCTTCGCGCCACCTTCCTGACCTTCTACCCCGCCGTGGCGGTTGCGGCGCTATATGGGGGACTTGGCCCCGGGTTGCTTGCCACAGTCGTCTCAGCCACCCTTGCCGACTATTTTTGGATGGAGCCGGTCGGCAGATTCGCTATTGCGAGTTCCGCCGACCTGATGAGCATAGCCGTTTTTCTCGCCAGTGGCGCCCTGATGTCCTATCTGGCTGAAGCGGCATACCGCGCCCAGGCGCGGGCCAGAACGATAGAGGTGCAGGCCAAACTCGCGGTTGAACAGCAATTCCATTTATTCGTGAGTGAGGTCAAGGACTACGCCATTATTATGCTTGATACCGCTGGGTGCGTGGTCAGTTGGAATATGGGGGCTGAGCAGATCAAGGGTTATCAAGCCGATGAGATTATCGGCCGTTCCCATTCATGTTTCTATACTCCCGAGGATAATGCGCGCGGATGGCCGGGTCAGCTCCTGGACCGAGCGGCATCCGTGGCGCGGGTGGAGGATGAGGGTTGGCGTGTGCGCAAAGACGGTTCCCGCTTCTGGGCCGATGTGGTCGTCACTGCGCTGCATGATAAGGGAGGAAGCTTGCGCGGTTTTTCTAAGGTCACTCGCGACATCACCGAACGCAAGCGGGCGGAGGCACTGCTGCAGCGCCAGGCCGAACTGCTGTATCTATCCTATGATGCCATTATCGTCTGGCAGATCGACGGCGGTATCGAGACCTGGAACAAGGGAGCTGAAGAGCTTTATGGCTATTCGAAAGAAGAAGCCGTGGGCCAGGTCACCCACGATTTGCTGAAAACGATCCACCCCGATCCATGGCCTCAGATCGAAGCCAAGCTGCGAGAGAGCAAATCCTGGGAAGGGGAACTAAAGCACCGCACCCGCGAGGGGCGCGAAGTCATCGTTTCGGCCCGCCATCAGCTTGTGTGCGGCACAGACGGCGTGGAACGGGTCCTGGAGACAAACCGAGACATCACCGACCGCAAGCAGGCAGAGGAGGACGTTCGCCGGCAGCGCGAATGGCTGCGGGTGACTCTTACCAGCATCGGCGATGGGGTGATCGCAACTGACGCATCCGGCCTGATCACCTTCATTAACCCGGTCGCTGAGGCGCTGACCGGCTGGCAGGTTGAGGAAGCAACGGGTCTTCCGGTTCAGAGAATCTTCCGGATAATCAACGAAAAAACGCGTGAACCATTAGCGGATATTGTCGAGCATGTCCTTCGTGAGGGAATTGTCGTTGCCCTGGCCAATCACTCGACCCTGGTCTCGCGTGACGGGCGCGAAGTTCCGATTGAGGATAGTGCTGCCCCTATCAAAGACGACACGGGCAAGATATCCGGTGCGGTATTGGTTTTCCACGACGTTACGGGGAGACGGCGCGCACGGGAGGCCCTGCGGGCAAGCGAGGAGCACTATCGTTCTCTGTTCGATAATATGCTGAATGGATATGCATATTGCAAGATGCATTTCGAACAGGACCGGCCGATAGACTTCACCTACCTCGACGTAAACGGGGCCTTTGAAACCCTGACCGGCCTGGGAGACGTTGTCGGGCGAAAAGTGTCGGAAGTAATTCCCGGCATAAGGCAATCCGACCCGGAACTCCTCGAACTCTATGGCAGGGTGGCGCTGACAGGCATCCCGGAGCGGTTTGAGACCTATGTTGCAAGCCTGGGCATGTGGTTTTCGATCTCTGCGTACAGTCCGCGAAAAGAGCACTTTGTAGCTGTATTCGATGTTATCACAGAGCGCAAACGGGCAGAAGCCGCCCTGCAAGAGAGCCAAAACCGCCTTGTAGCCGAACTAGCCGCCATAAAACGCTTGCACCAGATCGGAACGCGGTTTATACGCAACGGCGAACTGGAGAATGTGCTTCAGGAAGTCGTTGATACAGCCATTGCCATCAGCGGTTCCGATATGGGCAACATGCAACTGCTCGATAACTCCGGCAAACTGAAGATCGTTGCTCACCGTGGCTTTGAGCAGCCATTCCTCGATTTCTTCAACTCAGTCCATGAAGGCCAGGCCGCCTGCGGTACGGCCCTGAAGGAGCGTCAGCGCATTATCGTCGAAGATATAGCCGAAAGTGCGGTCTTTACCGGCTCGCCTGCACGGGAAGTAGTTCTGGCGTCGGGAGCGCGGGCTGTCCAATCAACACCGCTTGTCAGCCGTTCGGGACATCTTTTGGGGATGCTGTCCACGCATTACAAAACCCAGCGGCGCCCTGATGAACGAGACCTATTGTTCATTGACATGCTGAGTCAACAGATCGGCGACATGCTTGAACGAATGCATATGGAAGAAGGTTTACGCAAATCACATGATGAACTGGAACTTAGAGTCCAGGAGCGGACCGCCGAGCTAAACGCATATATGGCAAAGCTCGAGCAAAGCAACCAGGCGCTTCAGGATTTTGCCTCCATCGCCGCCCACGACATGAAAGAACCTCTTCGCAAAGTCATCGCTTTTGGGAATATGCTCAGGCAGAAGTATGAAGATCCGCTTGGAGAAACGGGCAACGACTATCTTAACAGAATGCTCGGCGCAACCGAGCGGATGCAATCCCTTCTGGCGGGACTGCTGGATTACTCACGAGTTACGACGGCATCAAAGCCCTTCAAGGAGGTCGATCTTTCCGACATCATCGGGAAAGTCGTTTCGGACCTGGAGGTAAGAATCGTAAAGACAGGCGGCGAAGTACATATTGGGATCCTTCCGGTCATTTCAGCCGACCCCACACAGATGCGGCAGCTATTCCAAAATCTCATTGGCAACGCCCTGAAATTCCACAAACCGGGCGAGAAGCCAACGGTCAGGGTCAGCTCCGAATGCAATGAAGATTCAGGATGTGAGATCGTTGTTGAGGATAACGGCACCGGATTTGATGAGCAGTATCGCGAAAAGATTTTCGCCCCGTTCCAGAGGTTCCATGCAAGGAGCGAATACGAAGGAACCGGTATGGGACTCGCCATCTGCAAAAAGATAGTGGAACGGCACGGCGGGAGCATAACGGCAAAGAGCACGCCGGGGGCGGGTTCACAATTTATCGTTACCTTACTCGTTCGATCGCGGATGAATTGAAGGACAGGTGGGAGGGCATATAGTGGAAAGAAAGGATCAATGCACAGTTCTAATGGCGGATGATGATGAGGAAGACTGCCTGTTGGCGGCTGAAGCCTTTGCAGAAAGTGGGGCCAAGGCTGATTTCTCCTGCGTTTTGGACGGCATCGAACTGATGCAGCGTCTTTCCGCACGCTACCTTTCCGAGACAGTGGAACTGCCCAATCTAATCTTGCTGGATCTCAACATGCCGCGAAAGGACGGACGCCAGGCCCTTCTCGAAATAAAGGCCGACCCCGTGTTTCGACATATTCCGATAGTCATTTTGACCACGTCCAAAGAGGAAATGGACATTGCCTTCAGCATGAAGGCGGGGGCAGAATCATTTGTCACCAAACCGACAACTTTTGAAGACTGGGTCGAAATAATGAAATCCCTGGCCGGGAGTTGGCTCGTAATGTGCTCGGATCAGTCATAAGCCGGGCGGAAAGGCAAACCCGAAAGCTGCTATTAACCCTACCCTGCCGCTGTTCGTAATAAATCTGCTGTGACAATCACGAATCTTGCCGGCTTGGGCGGCTTGAACCTTTTGAGGACCTTGAAGAGCAGTTGATTTTCATCTTTAATAGCATGTGTCGCGATACATAACATCGGAAACACATATGACATTACTTTACGATGAAGTATTAAAGTATGAATATCTGTTTCGATTAAATCGAACCCTGGACTACATCCGCGATAATTGTACTGAAGATTTGACTTTGACGAAACTCGCCAAAGTCGCCTGCTTTTCGAAGTATCATTTCCATCGTATATTCCGCACCTTGCTTGGTGAGACCGTAAATCGATATGTACGGCGCGTCCGGCTTGAGAAAGCAGTCCGGATGCTTACATTCGATAAAGACAAGAGTATCATCGACATTGCTCTCGATTGCGGGTTTTCAAGCTCCCAGAATTTTGCCAAAGCCTTTAAGGTTCATTTCGGCGTCACGCCCACTTATGTTCGGACGGAATACAATTGGGGCCGCATGAAAAACATGCTTGCGGAGGCGGAAAGCGACGATTGGAAAGCTGTTCCATCACGGGGTGCGCCGAATACGGATGACACTCGTTTGCATTCCGTGCCGTCGATAAAAAGAATTGTTGAGCAACGGGCGTCTTTGCCTGTGAGAGTGACGGAGATGCCTATCTATCGAGTGGCTTATGCCCGGACTATCGGACCTTACTGCCTGGAAACAGCCGAGCCGGCCTTTGTCCAATTACTCCAGTGGGCGATGCCCAGAGGACTCCTCAATGAAAAGACCCTCATCCTCGGCGTTTTAAGGAACGATCCCAATATCACGCCTGCGGACAAATGTATCTATGATGCTTGTATCACTATTCCGGAATCTGTAAGAAGTGATGGAAGGATTAACGTTCAGTCCCTGGGGGGAGGCAAATTCGCGGTCTATCATTGTGAAATCGATCCTGACGAACATCATAAGGCATGGATGAGACTGATTATCCACTGGTTGCTCTCCAGCGGCTATCAGCCTGATAGCGGCCCCTATTATGAAATCATATACAACATCACCGGAGAATATCCGCCCAGGCGCCATATAGTAGATCTTTGCCTTCCTATAAGACCCTCGTAAGACGTAACCATGTCCCAACGAGACTCACTCCAATCCTGAAAATGCAGCGGGGCCGAACCCCGCTGGGACCCATCGGCCCTGCCCGCAAAACCTTTTCGCGACAGAAAAAAGCAAGATCGGAAACATTAATAGCAAAAATGGAAAAGAAACCGCTCTCTTGATAACCTATGCTCTGAAGCTGGCTTGCCGGCTCATAAAAACCAAATTCAACTGGAGGATGGACCGATGGGATTTGTAAAGTCATTCGATGAGATTTTGGCCAACAGGAGGGACACGGCTGATTTCTATGACGCAGAAATGCTTGCCGTCTTCTGGGAGACCAAACCGGAGATTGTCGCAAGGCTGCTTCCCCCGCCGCTAAAGCCCGCTGAATATCCGCTTGCCATGGCGTTTGTGGCCCATTATCCAAGAACCAGTTTCGATGTCACCTACCATGAGAGCGCTCTATTCCTCCGCACCGTTCACAACGGGGAGGAGGGCAACTACTGCCTGGCCATGCCGGTCACCAACGACATAGCCATGGCCGGCGGGCGGGAGAAATTCGGTTTTCCGAAAAAAATGGCTGAGATCCATATCGCCAAAGAGCAGGAAATTGCATACGGATGGACGGAGCGCCGTGGAGTTCGGTTCATGGAGATTCGAGCGAAGTTAACCGGTAAGTTCAATCGGCCGGAGGCCCAAACGATCGTTATGACCTCCCGCTTTGAGAACGGTGAAGGGAAGGGAGTCTCGTACAATTTTAAGAATTTTCCAGCTCCCGAGGGCAACGGCTTCGATTATAACCCGCGGCTCGTTCGGCAGGAAACAATGATAAGACCTAAACGAATGCAGATCGGAGAGGCGGAAATAATCCTCACGCCTTCCGACTATGACCCATGGGCGGAAGTGGAGGTCGTGAAGACTCTTGGGGCCATCTACAGCGTGGGAGATAATTCCATGCTGCCAGGAAAGACGGTTGCCGAAGTCAATCCAATGGAATTTGCGCCATACGCCTTCCTGAAATGGGACATGAAATAAGGCCTCCAGCACCCGCCCGGCGCGTCCGATAGGCACACGATGCGGTCGCCTTCCTCGCTCCGCGATGTGAAGCTATTTAAGTGATATATGTAGGTCTATCATACGAGAAGAGGAGCCGTGCATGACAATCCGCGATATCGATATAAATGTGGCTGCCGAGACCAAAGCCATGGTGGAGCAGGTGAAGAGGTTCAGCATGGAAGTAATGCGTCCGGCAGGGATCGAGCTCGACAAGCTGCCTGAGCCCGAGGAGGTGATCGCGCGGGACTCTATCTTATGGGACGTATTTAAAGGATTCCGGGAATTGGGCCTTCACACTCTGGAGATTCCAAAAAATCTTGGCGGCCTCGCGGAAGATATCGATCCTATGGCGAAAGTGCTCATTTCGGAACAATTCGGATATGCGGACACAGGGCTGGCCATAAGCATGGGGGTGGCGTGCATGCCGTTCAATTATGCCGCGAGGTTCCCGACACCCGAAATGCAACAGCTGGCCAGGGATTTCTGTCAGGACAAAGAAGGAAAAATGGTCGGCTGCTGGGCCATTACCGAGCCCGATCACGGCACTGACTGGAGCCTCGGCGGGAGCAACCCGAAGTGTGGTCCTTCCGTAAAAGCAGTACTCAAGGGCGATGAGTATGTTGTGAACGGCGAGAAGTCTGCTTGGGTCTCGAATGGGACAATCGCCACCCATGCGCTTCTGCATGTTGGACTTGACCAGGCCAGAGGAATGCAGGGGCAGGGATTGGCGATCATCCCGCTGGACCTGTCCGGTATTTCCAGGGGGAAGCCGTTGGACAAGATGGGTCAGCGGCCGTTGAACCAGGGGGCGATTATTTTTGAGGATGTCCAGGTCCCGAAGAAGTATATGGTGGTTTCGAATCCGGACATCATAAACGCTGCACGTGGGATGGGGCTGGCAGCGGTTAACGGAAGAATGGCGGTTGTATTTGCGGGTCTTGGCAAGGCGGCCTTCGATGAAGCTTTCCGGTATGCGAAGGAGAGGATACAGGGGGGAGTCCCGATCTTTGAGCATGCGGTCATGAAATTGAAGCTGATGAAGATGTTCACCGCAGTAGAAGCGGCCAGGGCGAATGCGCGGCGGATGGCCGTTTTTAATCTGCTCAATCCTTTTACTCCCTCCGTAGCTCACGCCGTAGGAGCCAAATGCCTTTCCACCGAGACGGCCACAACCGTCGCCGGGGAAGCCATCCAAGTTTTCGGCGGGTTCGGTCTGGCCAGGGAATTCCCGATCGAAAAGATGTTTCGCGACGCCCGCACAGGGATGATCGAAGATGGGGTAAATGATGCCCTGGCGATAAAGGCTGCCGAGTTCTTATGATTTTGGGCTTAGATACGATAGAGAATTTTTCATAATTTGGAAATAAACTCTTAGCAATCAGGAAGTGCGAAGTGGAGATACAAGGGAAGATTGCGGTGGTTACTGGTGCGGCAAGCGGTATCGGTCGTTCAACGGCTATCGCCCTGGCCAGGGAGGGCGCTGACGTGGTGTTGGCTGATCTGAACCGCGACGGCCTTACGGAGGTACGCGGCGAGATAGAGAAACTGGGGCGCAGGGGCTTGGCGATACCCGCCGATGTGACAAAATTAAATGATGTTCAAAACCTTTATGACCGGTCCATTTCAGAAATGGGCCGGGTGGATATCCTGATGAATAACGCCGGCGTTCACATGTCGGGTCCGGTGGAAAAGACAACGGTCGATGATTGGAAATGGATCGTGGATATTAACCTTTGGGGCGTCATCAACGGAATTCATGTATTTTTGCCTCATATGCTGGGGCGCGGCAACGGCTATGTAGTCAACACCGCTTCCAGTGCCGGGCTGGTCGGGACTCTGGATAGATCGATCCCTTATACAATGACAAAGTTCGCGGTGGTTGGGCTTTCTGAGGGACTGGCAGTTTACTTGCGGGACAAGGGCATAGGGGTAACGGTGATTTGTCCGGGACTGGTGAGCACCAATATCGCTACGAGTCAACGCTTTATTCCCGTGGGAGACGGACACGACGAATCGCGGCGGGAATTGCTCAAGGTCTTCGAGGTGAATCTCAAACAGGGAAAGTTCCCGGATTTTCTCCTCGATCTTATATCCAGCCGTGCCGACCCCGTGGCTGCCCCCCTTCCAGCTGTCATAAGCCCTGAGCTGGTCGCAGAGGAAACCATCCGGGCCATCAGGGAAAACACTTTTCTGGTTGTTTTGCCCGGTGAACTGATGGAGTTTGCCAAGCAAAGATCTCAGGATATGGAAGTCTACATTCGCAAGGCAACTCAAATGAGAGCAGAACAGGATAAGTTCTTCGAAGCGATTTTCAACCACATGGAACGGACCAGGAACCAATAGAGGTCCTCTTTATGAGAAAGCTCTATCAGAATCGGGGGACATGCGTCCAGGCCGTGACCGGCGGATTCCATTACTGGTTGAAGACCCTGTTCAAGGGACTGGCCAAAGAATAGCGATGAGGCCATAAAGACAGCCGGGAATCGAATCTGCGGGAACAGGTTTTCTCTGCCGCATCCGGCAAGTTCGGGGTATTGATCTATCACTTGCATTGTCGATTGGGAAATCGTAGAGTTTTGCGGGCTAAGGAGTAGTTCAAGAAGTTTTTTAGGGCAGAATCCGACCCGCAAAGGCGGTTTGGATTCATAGCGCACAAGTTGATGCATTATTTGGGACCAGAGACGGGAGCATGTAACAATTACAACATGAAGGAGAAAAGAATGGCAGTCACAAAACCAAGCGATGTGTTTGAGAAAATGCCCGAGGTATTCAATGCTGGAGCTGCGGCGGGAGTCAACCTGATTTTCCAGTTTCACGTCACCGGCGACCAGGGCGGTGACTGGAACGTGGTTGTCAAAGACAGCACCTGCCAGGTGAACACAGGGGTCAACCCCAGCCCCAGCGTGACATTCACCATGGAGGCTGCGGACTGGGTGGCCATGTGGAGTGGTGAACTCGACGGTATGAAAGCCTTCATGACGGGCAAGCTTAAGCTTTCGGGGGACATCATGTCTGCTCAGTTGTTACAGTCCCTGTTCCCTTTCTCATAAACCCGCAACCGGTCCCGAATGGACCCGGTTTTCGGTATTGCATATGAGGGTGCGGTGCGCATCATTGTCAGCTTCACATGGTTGAAGCGATCAGCGCCGCTCCGATGGCGCCGTTTACCTGTGCGTATTCCGAAACAATGATGGGCGTGTTCAGTTTTTTTTCAAGCGCCTTTACGACACCGATATTTTTGGCGACCCCCCCGGTCATCATGACCGGTGGGGTAATGCCGATCCGTGCTCCCATAGCTATTATACGGGAAGCAATAGACGCATGAATCCCTGCAATGATATTCTCCCGTTTTGCTCCTTTGGAAATCAGGGATATTACCTCTGATTCGGCAAAGACCGTGCACAGGCTGCTGATGGATGCGGTATTGTCAGCATGGAGCGATAATTCGCCAAATGCATCCAGGTCCACTTCCAGGGCCCGCGCCATGACCTCCAGAAACCTTCCCGTTCCCGCAGCACACTTGTCATTCATGGAAAAATTCTGAACCTTTCCGTTTTTATCGATCACAATGGCTTTGCTGTCCTGCCCTCCGATATCGATAATGGATCGTATCGCCGGATTCAAAAAAATCCCACCGGCCGCATGACAGGTAATTTCCGTAATTGCTTTGTCGGCGAACTGAATGCTGTTTCTTCCGTACCCGGTGGCAACGATCCTGTTGATCCCGGAGGCTGTAAGGCCAAGTTCCAACAGGACCTGGTCAAAGACCTGCCTCCCCGCATTTTGGGCGTTGTATCCGGTCAGGATGACGCACACGCCCAACAACCTGTTGTCCTGTATGATTGCCGCCTTGGCGCTGATCGAACCTACATCAATACCTGCTGTTAACATGAAGTCCTCATCGCAGCATTTCAATAAACGCGTCAATCCGGGTTTCGACCTGGCTTTCGGAAAAACTCCTCTCATCGGTCATGTCGGCCTCGATCATCAGGGTGGGAATGCCGACCTTTTCCTTAATGAGTCTCTGTATGTCATACTGGCCCAATGAATAGGGCTTGCAGCTCCGGTTGGAATGAAAAACCACTCCGTCGGCCTCGTATTTTTCAACCATTTTGATAATGTTGTCGGCCATTATGTCGGTTCCGGTGTTGAGAAAAATCCTGGTGTACATTTCCGCCAGGGAACCCAAAAAATCGTTTTCATCCAGGTATTTCATAGTGCCGCACCACCCGGAGGTATAGGTGTCTGCCACCAGGCACGCTGAATGAGCTGCAAACTTGTCGGACAGCCATCGCAATTTGTACCAGACCGGAATGTTGTCCCAGACCAGCCGGTATTTTTCCTCCGGAAGCATTCCGATGCCCTGGGCGATTCGGTCTTTCATTTCCTGCAGCAGGGATTCGTAATAATCCACTGCGATCTGCGTTCCCCGCAGGGTAACAATCATGGCAAGGTGAAAAAATGCATCGAAACAAGTCATGGGGGCCGGCCGGTTCATGGTGGTATCCAGGATCTCCTGCCAGAGTTTCTGCCCCTGGACGGACAGTCTGCCCACTTCTTTCATGCGGTCGTAATCAAATGGCTTGCCGCAGATTTTCTCCAGCAGTGTAATGTATTCCTTTATCTGAGCCGTTACATACCGCTTCATGTCGGGATTGAATTCCGTGTGGCAGATCGGCGTATCCAAAATGAACAGGGGCACATTGAAATACCGGGCCTGCACCTCGTACCACTTCAGCACGGTCCCGCAGATATTGTTGCAGCAGATCAGCATGTCCGGCGCCGGCAATCCGCCGATGGGGCCTCCGTTCACTGTCGCACAGGCGATGTCGGCCCGCGCATAGGAACAAAGGTCGCTCGAATATCCCATCTGTTCGGATTTCTCACAAAGTTCCACACCCATCTTGCTGGCCCCGATCATGGCCCCGTAGTTTTCCGGGTAGATCGGAATTACATCCATTACATGCAGAGGTTCGACCGGTCCGCCGCTTGTGATCCACGCGATTTTTTTGCCGGTTATCTCTTTTGGGGTCTTGGCCTCCATATAGTAGGCCGCCATGATCGCTCTCATTTTTTTATCGGACTTGATTTTCCGTTTTTCTTTTTCCGGGTCTTTTATTTTTTCCATCGCTGTCATGGTTTTCTCCCTGCGATCATCCGTTTGCATTTACAGCATTTCCATAAATGCCTCACACCGTGTTCGGAGCTGGCCTCCAGAGGATGTCTGTTCTTCAATTTCAAACAGTATGCTGGGGATGCCTTCTTTTTGAAGCATCTCTTTCATATACGGGTAGTCAAATGCATGGGGGTCGCAAAATTTTAGAAATATGAAAATCACGCCGTCGGCGTTGTTTTCCCTGACCTTTTCCACTAGATGGCCGCCCCTTGAAAAAATTCCGGAATGCTTTGCCGGACACACAATCCGGCTCATATACCGCCGGGCTATGTTTTTTTCCAGGTCACCCGTTTCATCGATCCTACCTTCAAAATATCTTGCCCCGGTGCAGAAGTCGTCCCAAACGACTGCGCCGCCGGAGGATTCGATGATATCATAGATATCCGGCATGCTGCACAGCCCGCCGCTCAAAACGAGCCGTTTCGGCTTCGAAGCGGTGTCATCTCCCTGCTCTTCAAGGGCCGTTACGACCTCGCCGAGGACATCGGCAAGCCGGCCGCGGTCCATGACCATGGATGCCTTGATAATCGTATGAAGGTCGCTGCTTTTGATTTTTCCAGGGCTTGCCTTTCTGATTTCATACAGGGCCGCGAGATGATTTCGGACCTGGTTGGACGTTCGGACCGCCTTTTCGAGCATTGGATCGGTGATCCTTGTCCCAAGGCCGGCTTCAAGATCTTTCCGGAATTTGTGAATGACTGTGAGCATATATTGTTCGGCGCTTTCCGTATCCAGCTTTACCGGCATGATAAGGTCCGCATGAAAACCATAATTTGTGTTCATCCTCCAGATATCGGAAAGACGCTGTATGGAGTCACAGGTATGGGGGAAAACCGTTCCATCCAGAAAATCCAGGCGGCCCGTGAGCGCATCTTCCAGAGCACCGCGCACAAGGCTGCAGCTATAGGCCTGCAAAAACTCACCTGCCTTGGAAATCGTCGTCCCTGAACCCAGGATTCGAAACGGAAGGGCATCGGCAGCCGTGATAAGTTCTTCCGGCGTATAGGAACAAAAATGACCGACCACTCTTCCATGGGTCTGCTTTTTCCAGTTTTGAGCGTATTCAGCGGGATTTGAAGCAATTTTCTTAAACATGTCGATATGTTTCATCTATGATACTCCTTGGGACCTTTGGATTTATACCCGCAGATATTTCCGGATGGAGACCTGTTTGTCATATATTGTATGCGATCAGCCGGTGTTATACTCAATAGTTGCGTTCATAGAGCGGCGAATAACCCCAAACTGAGCGGGGGAATGATTTCTCACTCTAAAGATGCCCCGCACCCCGCAGGATTTTTGCCACGCGCGAACGCGCGAGGCCGAGCGCTCGGCGCTGTCGGCGGCATGCCACCGCATGCGCGGGGCCGCCGCCGCAGCGCCACTCTTAAATAGCCGCGTAGCGGCGAGGGGGTGTGGGGGGCGCAGCTCCCCACGCTCTTGAACAATATCACTTGATACTTTCTTGAACGCAACTTAGCATGACGGACCCGCTTCCTTTAGTCTTTCGATCTCTTCATCCTCCAAGACCCTGTATGCGACTTTTCCCACAAGGGTCAGGGGGAGTTCATTACGGAATTCAATTTCCCTGGGGCAGCTCCACTTTATTAGATCCTTGCGGCAATGGGCGATCAATTCTTCTTCCATATCCGGACCGGCCTTGGTCTTGTCTTTCAAAACGACAAATGCCTTGACGCGCTGCCCCTGGGCCTCATCGGGGACCCCGATTACGCAGACGCCGGCTACCTCCGGGTGCTGATAAAGCTTGTCCTCCACCTGGGCTGGGTACACATTCATCCCGGATGATTTTATCATCCTTTTTTTACGAAGCTTGAAATAGAAGAAGCCGTCCTCATCGCGCGTTCCAATGTCTCCGGTGTATAACCATGTACAACCATCTTCGTGAACCTTCAGGGTTTTGGCGGTTTCCTCCTCCTGGTCGAGATACCCCATCATGACCGCCGGACCCGCAATACAGATTTCCCCTTCTTCTCCGCATGGAACTTCTTCGGCCGTATCGGGCTTGACGATTTTCGCCTTCATGTTCGGAAAGGGGATTCCGATGCTTCCTTCCCGGTATTCATTGACCGGGGTCGCCATGATACCGGTCACCGCTTCGGTCAAGCCATATCCTTCAAGCAGTTTTACGTTCCCCCCCTGCTTCTTGACGATCTGTTCGAAACGCTCCTTAACGACACGGGGAAGGGTATCGGCGCCGCAAAAAGCCGCCTTAAGGCATCTCAGGTCTGTTTTTTGAAATCCGGGGTGCCGGTTGAGCGCTTCAAACAGGGTAGGTACGCCGACTATGAAAGAGGGTTTTTTCTTCCGGATGAGTTTGGCAACCGCATCGGGTGTAAAGGTCGGAACCAGTATGGTTTTCCCGCCGCCCATAAATATCGAATTGATGCAAACCCCCAGGCCGAATCCGTGAAAAATCGGCAGGATCGCCAGCATCGTGTCCCCGCGGTCTGTTCCGACCCAGTTAGCGCTTTGGAGTCCCTGCGAAATAAAATTGTAGTTGGAAAGCATGATGCCCTTGGGCTTGCCCGTAGTGCCTCCGCTGTACAGAATAACGGCAAGATCATGGGTATTCATGTCGGCCTGGGGAGCATCCGGAAGGGAGAGTTCCATCAGCTCCTTCCACCAGCGGACCCTGGACTCCCTAGGGACCTTCGGTATTTTGCGGCCCTTTGTCAAATTGAAACCAATCCCCTTCAGCAGGGGAAGATAGTCGGGGATCTTTGTAAGGATCAGGAAATTCAGGCAGGTCTTGTCCATTACATTTCGGAATTTCTGATAAAATGCATCAACGGTGAGGGCGAACCTGCTCTTGCTGACCGATACGTAAAATTCGATCTCGGGTTCGGTTGAAAGGGGATGAATCATGCTGGCGACCCCCCCCAGCTTATTCACCGCATAAAAGCAGATGATGCCCTGGGGAGTGGTGGGCATGGCGATGGTTATACGGTCTCCTTTTTTGAGTCCAAGATGAGCGAGAACACCCGCAAACCGGTCGATCTCTTTTGCAAACCGCCCGTATGTCAACACATGCCCGAAAAAGTCATAGGCAACGGCATCCGGAATCTCCCTGCAGGTCTTCATAACCGCTTCATACATGGTGATCTCAGGATAATCGATGGACTCAGGGACGTCGCCGTAAAATTTTAACCAGGATTCTTTGTCCTTCATGATTCAAGATCCCTTTCCCGGATTAAGAGCAGAACCCGGTTCACCAACCGCTTTGTCACCTTTGCTCCGGCTGCAATTCCCCGCCATGCTTCTTCATCGGCCTGGCAAGGGTCGGCAGGTCCCTGATCGTTGCTCCGGATTTTTCCTCGGCCAGGCGAAGCTCGTAGAGCTTTTGCAGGTTCATCCAAAACTCCGCGCTCGTCCCGAAGAAATGACCGAGGCGCAAGGCAGTATCGCCCGTTACGGCGCGCTGCCCTTTCAGGATTTCCGTGACCCGGTTTGTCGGCACTTTGAGCTTACGGGCCAATTCGGCCGCGCTCATGTCCAGTTCTTCAAGCTGTTCGGCGAGATGTTCGCCTGGATGTATGGCACTGCGTCCCATGATGCACCTAAACCCAAGTTCAAAAAAGTATCGAGTGATGTTTTTCAAAAGCGCGGGGAGCTACGCCCCCCACACCCCCTCGCCGCTACGCGGCTCAGTATGGCGCTTCGGCGGGTGCCTGCGGCCACGCCTCGCGGAGCGTAGAGATATTGCGCTCGGCCACACGCGCTTGCGCGTGTACGCCGAAATCCTGGGGGGTGCGGGACATCTTTAAAGTGAGAAAAGTTTCTCCCGCTCAGTTTGGGGTTATTATACGCTCTATGAACACAACTTGGTATCAGACTCGTGGATTCCTCCTGGGCCATCAGCGCCGAGGTGAAGCCTGGAAACTTAAGCCAATAAAGCCATCGCCCACTGTCTTTCGCCACTCGCTATCAAGCAGCGGATTGTTCCGAAGAGTAAGGCTGTATGAGCACTTCTGCGGGTATGCCCAAACCGGCGTTAAGCTTCCGGATCATGCCGATAGTGAGCTGGCGCTTTCGGTTCAGGACCTAGGAAACACGCGCACGGCTGCCGATGAATTGCTCCAGGTCCCGGCGGGAGAGACCGCGGCTCTCAATATAGTAGAGGATAGCCTCAACCGGGTCCGGCAGCGGAATCACGTAATGTTTCTCTTCGTAGGCTTCGATGAGGGTAATCAACACCTCCAGCCGATCCCCTTCCGGAGTATTAGGCAAAGCATCAAAAAGGCGTTCAACTTCTTGCATTGCCGCCCTGTAATCAGCTTCCGTTTTGATAGGCTTAATTTCCATACTGCAAGACTCCAACTGTTGTTGATTCAGGGATTCAGGGATTTTTGAATTCCCCAAATCCTCAATTCCTTAATTCAACAGCTTTGCCGACAGCTCCTCCCACGAACCACCCGCTCCCGAACTAATCTGGAAACATAATATTCGGGAACCTTAAAAATTTCGAGTGTCTATTTTTCAATGATGAGAGGTTTGTGGAGTTTCCCATCTTTCGAACCAACACGGAGGACTGAGAGAAAAACAGACTGAAGGTAAATAGACTGAAGGTTCTCAAGCCTAACAGCCTTCAACCTAAACCCCTTCAGCCTATTAACGTAAAGGACGGAGGACGGAACCAGGTAACGAAGAGCATGACACGAAGAAAACCAAGGAATCTTCACACAGAAACAGCACGGACTCAGGATTTGAGCGCCTAAAAGTGAAAATCCGATACTCATATTTATTTGTCAAAGAGGTTCATTCGCTTACTGTAATTCCTGTAAATACAGGGCAAATGCAGGGGCGAAGACCGAGGACTGAGGACTGAGTTGGCAAACCTGAGAACGCTTCAGAACAAAGGGCGGAGACCGGAACCAAAAAGGTCACGAAGAGCACGAAGGAATTTGCCGGCACAAAAAGTACGAATTCAGGATTTCAACGCCTGGGAGTGAAAATCCGATACTCTTATTCATTTGTCAAAGAGGTTCATTCGCTTACTGTAATTCCTGTAAATACAGGGCAAATGCAGGGGCGAAGACCGAGGACTGAGGGCCTCCGGCCTGGCGCTGGGCAATCTTGGAGTAGCGTTCCGCCGGGTTGTACGCGCCACGCAGGGCCTCCGGCCCGGCGCTGGGCAATCTTGGAGTGGTTTTTCGCCGGGTTGTACGCGGGCCTCCGGCCCGGCGCTGGGCAATCTTGGAGTGGTGTTTCGCCGGGTTGTACGCGGGCCTCCGGCCCGGCGCTGGGCAATCTTGCAGTGGTGTTTCGCCGGGTTGTACGCGGGCCTGCGGCCCGGCGCTGGGCAATCTTGCAGTGGTGTTTCGCCGGGTTGTACGCGGGCCTCCGGCCCGGCGCTGGGCAATCTTGCAGTGGTGTTTCGCCGGGTTGTACGCGGGCCTGCGGCCCGGCGCTGGGCAATCTTGCAGTGGTGTTTCGCCGGGTTGTACGCGGGCCTCCGGCCCGGCGCTGGGCAATCTTGGAGTGGTGTTTCGCCGGGTTGTACGCGGGCCTCCGGCCCGGCGCTGGGCAATCTTGGAGTGGTGTTTCGCCGGGTTGTACGCGGGCCTCCGGCCCGGCGCTGGGCAATCTTGGAGTGGTGTTTCGCCGGGTTGTACGCGGGCCTCCGGCCCGGCGCTGGGCAATCTTGGAGTGGTGTTTCGCCGGGTTGTACGCGCCACGGAGGACTGAGGAGCAGGAAGCGTGAAGTGGGAAGCAAGAAGCGGGAAGCAGGAAGCAGGGAACAATTAAAAATAACTCCTCTTGGTGCTATCGCTACGCGAGGAACAGTGAGAAACCAATTTGAACTCCGCGATTCCTTCGAGATCTGCAATTGGTCGGCGGTATTGTAACGCACAGTGATTTTGTTTTGCCAAACGGCAACGAGAAGCGGCATCCTGAAGCGGCAATAGAAAAGGCAACCAGAAGCGGCAAAAAGACGGCAGCGAGGAGCAGGGAGCAAGTAGCGCGAAGTGTGAATGGTGAATTGTGATTGGTGAATGCCGATCTACAAGTTCTTGCCATGTACAAAACCCTGTTCAGACCGAGGTGCATAACTACAATGAAGTAAGCGTTTGTGAGAGTCGCGAAGCGCATTCTCATAAAGATACTCATATGTTAATCAGGTAACCGCCCCCCTCCATAACGCCATAGGAGAGATTTAATTTCAAAAGCGTGCATAATCTCCTTGCCAGACAGCCTAGAGGCGAATTTCAATGGCGGGAATTGGCCTTTAAGCTTCCTTGCCATCGCTTCTTTTATTCTCACGGCAGATCAAATACCTCGCTTGGCCCGACCCGCAATCTCACCCGATTTCCGGACCTACCAATTCCGGAAAGGTAGATTACGACCCTGGTCCTAGGGCTGCTCATCAACTTTCTCAATTGTGAGAGCTGCTTGTATTCCTTCAGAATATTTCTGAGTGTAAATGGTAGTTTTTCTGATTTCTCGGAAAATAGGCCATTCCTCAAGATTAGAGGTTGTCAATTTTCCAATCTTAACGAGATTATCGGAGAGGGGGAAAAAATTCTCTTCTTGATCCAGTAATGCAAAACGAAAAGCCTCGAACAACTCGTCTTTAGCAGAAAAGTCGATTTTCTCGATTTCCGGTCGGACCTCATCAAAGCGTCCTTGCCACTTTAAAGATTGCCAATAATTGATTTTTCCAAGTAGTTGGCGAATCTCCGGGAGCTGCTTATCATTCATTACAAAATAACTCAGACTTTCAGCTATACTCCACCTTTCCTGACGCAAATGCTCATGGGCTATCTTGTTGAGTACTTCACCTCTGCTTTGTTCTTTTGGATCATATTGTTTCCATAATTCTGCTGCAATTAAGATAAAGTATTTCTCAAAAAGGCAAATCGCGTCGTTTAAATAGCTTTTGGTAACTCTAATGCTCATGCCCTTTGTTAATCCTGTCCGTAGTTCTTCAGGAACGTTAGCCATATATATGGCATTCAATATGCCAGCATTATGAATTAAGACATTTCGGCGCTGAAAAACTTCAGTTATTTGATCTTTCTCCGAGCTAAGATAACTCATCGAAAGCTTTAGCTGTGATTTTAGAAAGACTAACCAGTCGCTGAAACTTCCTCTCAATATCCCCTCAACTTCTGACTCTATGATCTGATTCCTAGCATCATCGATGGAACCGATTAACTTCAAGTCATTTAGACTAAATGCTTTGTCATGAGTGCCGATCATATCGGGAAAGCGGTCAAAATGCTGGTGCAAGAGCTGAGACAAAAACCATTCAGCGAAGCTTACTAATGATATGAGTGAACTCTGGTAAAGAAAGCCCTTCCGCTTATAACTTCTTGACAAACGTTTTAAAGCTCTTTCCACGTTCTTCTCGTGTTCACTATCTGGGAAATCTATAGTGATAGATGTTTCCTCTGGACCTAAATTCTCAGAAATGCTTATTTCCCCAAAATGTTTAGTCACTCTTGATTTTACATGATCATCGAGTTCGAACATCTCTGGATCAAGCCTGTTCAACCCGAGGACGAATATCGGAGCCAAATTGATAGCATCCTCCTTAATTTCTTCCGAATGTTTTTCTGCCAGAAATGGGGCAATTAGGTCAACAAAGTCTCTAAGGGCCCCCAAATTATCGGAGAACTGAACAATAAATCTTTCGAACATAGGCTCTACCTCAGTTTCCGTTGCGATTGATCTTGGCAAAAGAAGTCAATTAGGTGCCGCCACTCATACACCCGCGCATCCATTTTCCCGAGAGTTTACATCGTGCTCTTTTCTGGATCAAATAAATCTCAACACGGCTTGCCAATTTCGAATGATTCCACTTTGCGGCGGTGCGGTAAACAAATGATTCGAAAACTGTGAAGATTTTGGCGCCTCATTTCTCAAGGGAGAGGAGAGATGTAGCAACTTCTTCAGGAAGGCAAAAGTGGGCGGCTAATTGCTCAACTCAAAGGTCCGAATCTCAATACGATATCCTCAAGAGTTTGTATGAGTTGGGGGATCTGCAAGACGGCAGATCTATTGCCGCAGGTTTGCAGGTAATATCTGCAGACGGCTCGGATTGGGGTAGCGCGCTTGTACGAGTTGCCCTTGAAGCCCTGCTGACGGTTGTCGTGCTATGAGGCACCGGTTCGATGAGGGTCCATTAGAGAATGGCATCCAGTTGTTCTCCGGGAAGTCATCCTTTTATAGACCCCTTCATTGTGATCAAAGACCGAAAAAAGCCACTATTCCCATGAGATGCATTCATCCGGGCAGGTCGCGATAGCTTCTTCAATACTCTCTTCGTGCCCTCCTTCAGGTAGAATAACGCGCGCCTTTTCCGCCTCTTCGTCCATTTCAAAGACATCAGGGCAGAGTTCGGCACAACTCCCGCACCCAATACAGCATTCCTCATCGACAATAACCTTGCGTCCCATGTTTCTCTCCTCTCCTCCCTCATAATGGAAGAGCCCTATTACAAGGCGATCAAGTGATTCCAGTGAATACACCCTTCTGTTTCTAGAAATCCGCAAAAAGGAAACCTTATTTTATACTCTTGATGCATCTTCTAACAGGAGTTTAAGGAGTCTATGGGCAAAAAGGGATAAAAACTCAATTAATACGCCATCTTATTAGTTTGATTTTTGTAAGACCCCGCCCTCTAGTTTGTACCCAAATGCCTTGATTATTTTCGTCTGCATTTCGTTAGGTTCCTCGATGAGTCTGGCAGGATTTCCTTTCTTGGTGGTCCAGTAGAGGCAGGAATGAAGGCTTTGCATCTGCTTGATCGCTGTGGCGGCGCTTACTTTCAGGCTGGCTCGATTGAGCCTGTTCTCGATTATGCGAAGGTATGTAAGGGCGACGACACAGGTGAAAATATGGCAACGGATCTTCCCGTCTGTCCAGTGCCGTAGCGGCAGGATGCTCACCAGATCATCGTCCTTTGTCTGCCGAAAGGCTTTTTCGACCATATAGCGGTCAAGGCTCGCCTTGACAATCTCGTCGGTTGTCCAGTCCATGTGGTCCGTTACTATGATATTTTTTCCAAATCGCTCGATATATTTGCCGATCCGGTAGTGACTTTTTCCAAAGAGCAGCTTGCTTTTTCGGTTTTCCTGCTCAACCGAAAGCTCATAGAGATCCTTGGGAAGATGCACACGTTCGCACACCTCGGCATAATGCTTTTCGATCCGGCCCTGATTAACCCATTTTGGATCTTGGCTTTGTACTTTACTCCGGAGATAGAAAAGGACCTCTTGTATCTCCAGAAGCTTGTTGTCAAAGGCGTATCTTTGTTTTGCGGCAGTTAAAGGATTATAGGTAACCACCACCCTGCGTTCTTTTCCCCAAAACACCCCCGCAGTCCGGTATGCAACAACCCGGTCATCTTCACGGTCCAAGTCCACCAATTCGTGGTTCTTTAGGGTATCTACGGGGCTAAATTCCGAGAGCTTTATCCGGGCAAAGTCTTCCGCAAAATAGGTGGAGTAGGTGGTTATAAAATGGATGTTTTTCCGGGCATCAATGGCCGAGATGTTTTCCTCGGAGTTCATTCCCTTGTCAAAAACGATAGTTAGCTCGCCGCTCTTTGAGGGCACTTTCTCCATGGCGCAGAGGACCTGCTCGATGATGCGGTTGAAGAGCTTTGAGTCATGCCGGTTTCCTTCGTACTCTTTGTAGAAAAGGGGCATCTGCTGATCACGGGAGACGAGTAAGGCCACACCGATCTGACGCAGCCAGTCCCGCCCCTCTTTGTTTTTCCCCCGCTTGGCCAGCTCAGAGTCCGTGTCGCTTGCCATGAACGTATAGTAATTGGTTGTATCAAAAAGAACGCAGCCTGACCCAGGCTGCGTTAGTCTGATAATTTTGTCAAAGAAACGGGAAGCGATATCTTCTATATCTTTCTTTTTAACCCGATCCCATTTTTCCCAAAACCGCTGTGAAGTAAGGGCCTCCAGGTCAACCGGGCGGATACTCTGAACAGCCGTGCCCCTATACCAATCAGCAAGCGACCTTTTTGAACATGAGTCGATCATGTGATTGAAAACCGAGTAGAGGAAGAACTCCCCAATCGACGGACCCTTTTCGATGCCTTTTCTTGGCAACACATCATCAATAATCGATACCAGCCCAATATCGTGTTCAGTGAGATTGGCAAGCCACAGCGCACCGAACTCCTGGGCACAAATCCTGATCGGCTCGCCCCGCCCACCGGTAGCCATCTGCAATATGCGCTCCGGACTACCCAGGTAGACCTGGTTGACGACCTTGGGCTTTCCGTCAACGCGAGCCATCTCACGGACGTAGTAGCAGGGTCTTCCATTTTTCATTTTTTTATGTATGTGCGCCATGTTGGAACTATGATACAGGGGTCTTACAAAGTCAAGAACAAAATAACATCCAATGGAAATTACTTTACTTTTTTCTCCAGAAAGGAGCGGCGGGAAGGGTCTTACGACAGGAACATCTACAAGTTGCTGTATTTACAGATAAAAGTGGCTATTGAGGAGGCCTATTCCTTAAACTCCTGTCTAAAATACAAGGTTTTTCATTCGCTACCGCCATCGATTCCTGTCCCTCCCTGGGACATTACGCATGAGGAAGTTGGAAATTTAGCCCAGACGGTACTGATCGCGAAGCCTTTGAGAAAGATCTCTGACGGTACTGAAAGCTTTCTCCACTGTAATTTCGCCATCGGGATTAATGAGACAACAGGTAGCAGGAGAGAGCAGGCTCCGAGCAAGGAGAAACTCCCGGTCAACACCCTTTTTCACCAGATTATCCCAGATAGTTTGCAGGCGTATCTCCAGGGATTGGAGTACTTCCTTGCCGAATGGTTCAAAGTTGGTTGGAACTATACCCCAGACGAGCACACCTCCCCGATCTAAGAATTTGTGAATGGAACCGGCATAGGAACCAAAAACTTCGCCATTGGAATATATATCCAATGAAAGTACATCCAGATCCAGCCCCAACAGGAGGTCCCAATCGGGATTGCCGCAAAGATGCACTCCACGAGGCTTTTCGATAAGCGAAAAGAAAATTTCGAGGTCCCGCCTAGCTGCAACATCTCCATAACCTGACATGCCACTGAAGACAAACTGCAACCCAGGCTCATCTATGAACATGAAGGCATTGGGATTAAGCTTCTTCAAGCGATTCAGTTGGACATTTACCCGGCGTGCCATAAATTCGAGCGTGAAAGGGCGGACCGTGTCGTCGAAAAGGATCGGGCGTTTATCCTGATCTAGTACATTGAACCCAAAACTGATTGGACCTTCCAACTGCCCCCGGATGGCAGCTCTGTTCGAAAAATCCATCTGGAGGAATCTGTGATAAACTACCGAATAGGTTTCGCTGATATCAAAGTGTTCCGGATCGTCGAAGTGGGCCAGTGCTTCTTCTATTTCAAGGGCAAATCTATCGACGGAAAAGCGGAGGCTTCGATTCTTCATATCCAGAATGATCCCGGGGAAATGCTCCGAGGCTTGAACGTACATGTCCTCGTAATAGTTGAGAAGCGGTAGCTGCGGCCAAAACGGGACATCCAGAGAGAGCGCCGTTTCCAGAGCGTTATCCACATCCTTGTGGGGCATTACCGCCATGGCGGTCGTAAGGAGGTTTCCGGGAATACTCATGTTAAATCTCTCCAGAAGATCGCTTTCCCATCGCGAGGAACAATACCCTTCTGGGGGCGGATGTTTAAGAGGATAAGATGCAGTTTGACGCTATTTCTCAACGGGCTCAATTTCAAGAACCGGTGTTTGCCAAAGGTTAAGATAGGTCGATACTGCCGCGATCACCATCGGGATCACGCCCAGCGCTATGAAGACTGCGTCACCGGGGAGGCGTGCCCATTCGATGATCTTCGCAAAGTCCTGGTTCAGATAGTCGAGTCCCCGTGCATGCCAGTACCCGTGGCTCAGTACATCATAGAACTGCATAATGCCCCCGGGGAAGAGACTTCCTGCCACCATCAACGCCAAACCACCATTCAAGCCCCAAAATGATACACGCACATATCTTTCGGTGCGTGCCCACTGCGCGTCCGAGGACACCTGGCGAAAGGCCAGAACCATCAGGGCGACCGCCTCCATGCCGAAGGCCCCCATGAGCGCGGCATGACCGTGATTCGGCGTGAGCATCGTACCTATTTCGAAATAACTCACGATGGGCAGGTTGATCAGAAAACCGAAGATACCGGCCCCGACGAAATTCCAGAACCCCACCGCCATAAGGAAATAGAAGGTCCATTTATGAGGGATGGAAACAGGCTTACCGTGGGGGTCTCGCTGGCCCTGCGTCAGTTTGATGAAATCCCAGGCATCCAGTGTAAGAAGCGTCAAGGGAACGACTTCCATAGCCGAGAATATGGAAGAGAGGGCAAGATTGACATTAGTCTGGCCGGTCCAGTACCAGTGATGCCCGGTGCCGATAATTCCGGCGCCCAGAAAAAGAATGGCGTCCAGGTAGATGATTCGTGTCGCGGTGAGGCGGGAAACCACACCCAACCTGTAGAAGATCACGGCCACCATTACCGTCACAAAAAGTTCGAAAAAGCCTTCGACCCAGAGATGGATGATCCAGAAGCGCCAGTTATCAACGATGGAATATTCTGTCGTACTGCCGAAAAAGAAAGCCGGCAGGTAGAAAATCGGAATCGTCAGGGCCGAGAGCATGAAAAGCCAGGAGATCTCCTTGCGTTCCGGGTCGTGCATGGCAGAGGCAAGCCCTCGAAACAGCAAAACAACCCACAGCACCAGTCCCAGTGCGAGCAAAACCTGCCAGCCTCGGCCAAGGTCAAGATATTCCCACCCTTGGTGTCCGAACCAGAACCAGAGGTCGCCGAGGAGTTGATTGATGCCGAGGAATTCCCCCAGAAGACTCCCTGCCACAACCGCAACCAGTGCCCAGAACAGAAGGTTGATCCCGAACACTTGCCCCTTGGGTTCAGTTTCCCCCAGGGCGCGGGTCAAAAGCAAACCACCCCCTACATAGGAGGTCGCGATCCAAAAAAGGGCCAACTGCAGATGCCAGGTGCGCAAAATATTACTAGGAAATACCTGGTTGATATCGATTCCGTAAAAGCTCCCCGGTTCGGCCCGGAAGTGCGCGGTGGCCCCACCTACCAGGACCTGCGCCAAGAAAAGAAGCGCCACTACCATGAAGTACTTGATGGTCGCTTTCTGGCTCTCACTTCCTGTGCCGGGCAGCATGTGCGGATGGATGGCCGGGGCCGACCCCTTCCAGCCCAGGTAGTCGAATTTGCCGAAAGCAAACAATACCAACCCAGTGCCCACTAGGAGTGTTATCAGGCTGATGGCGCTCCAAAGTACGGCGTCGCCGGAAGGGGTATTGCCCACCAGCTTGTCGTACGGAAAATTGTTGGTGTAAGTTTGGGACTTGCCGGGACGATTGGCAACCGAAGCCCAGGCTGCCCAGGCAAAAAATGAGGTCAGCTGCTTCAGTTCCTTGGGATCGCTGATATACTTCTTCTTCAAGCCGCCGTTTAGGGCAGGTCTTGAAAAGTGGTCGGCCCAATTGGTTATCTGTTTTTGGTAAGAGGCCGCTTCCGGTCCAGTGAAGACCAACGTCTTGCTTGTAGGGTCGTAGCGATTTTGTTTCAGGAGGAGTCGGACTTCCTCCTCGACGGTCCCCTGTTCCCCACGGGTCAATTGGTTCATGCCGCGGCCGAAGAGTTTTTGGGATTGAGCTTCGGCAGCATCGACGCCCAGGGTGTGCAGGTAGGCGGCGGAAAAATCAGGCCCGAGGTAGGCCCCATGTCCCCAGATAGTGCCGTTTTCCATGAGTCCATATTTGAGAAAGACTTCTTGCCCCGCCATGATATCCTGCCCGGTCAGCAAGGTTTCCCCCGAAGAGGACACAACTTTTTCGGGAATGGGCGGAGCGTCGTGGTAGGCAAGCACTGACACAAGGATCAGAACTGTAAAACCGATCAACATCGTAATAACGACCGCTCGCCTCCACCAAGGCGATAATTCCTGCACCGCTTTCTCTTCGGGTGTCATCTCTTCTCTTTTCCTATTCGCAGGTTCAGTTCCTTTCGCATCCTTCTCCCTTTATGGCTGCTGGCGCCTAATCCAATGGTCCGGAAGCCCGCAATCGGCATTTCTTGTGCAGGTTAACCATCATCGCCATGAAAGACATTGACCTATGTCAATTCAAACATTTTTTTAGCTCGATCCACAAAGCCCGCTCTCCCCCTGTTCGTTTGAATGACGAAGGAGCACAGCGAAGCTGCTTCTAACTTTTGCTGCGCATAGGGCCACCAGCAGTGGCTTGCGGATTAGAAATCCGGCTATAAACCGCTTTATTGAAGGCAAAATAAAGGTGGGCAAGTCTCCGGTCGGCTTTTAAGAGATTTTGCCTCTGTACGCAACAAATCTTATGAATAGCCGCCAGCTAAGGCTCTGAGAGAGTTAACCTTCCTTGCCAATAAGTAGATTTTGCGATGTTTCAATACATGGTTCGCTTATCTTAAAATCGTTTGAGAAGTGGCGTGCGGCAAATGACAATCCTTAGTTTAGTATCCATCCGGATTTTTTGTCCTAATTTTTTGTCCTAAAAGAGTCCTTCTCTTCCCCGGCCGTGTCAATCCCGAATCCCGGTGCCTCCCGGAGCCCCGAATCAAGTCCGGGGCAGGCTTGAGATCCTGGCTGCGGTCCATCATCCTCTATGGCCACCGCCAGAGGCAGTGGCCAAGTCGGCTGCGGCCCCGCCGCCGCTCCTGATCAAATCCAGAAGCATACGGTCGATCAGGTCGAAGAGCGCTCCGCAAAAGCCGCCGTGGTTCATTCTTTTCCCAAAGAGCGTGCGGCGCAGAGGATCGACCCTTTCATTTACTGTCCCGGTCTTGCTGACCATTCCCATCCCGGCTGCGATCTTTTCTTCGAAGAGCAACCGCTTTGCCAGGGCGCAGAATTCCAGGGTTTTTTCTTCCAGCTCTTCAGTCCTCTCCTGCCAGTTTGCGCAGAGGACTGCCGGACCCGGCCCTGCACCCGGTTCGGCCGCTAATTTGTGTTCCAGCTCCGCCATATAGCTAAGCGCCACATATAAAGTGCCATACTCAAGACCCCGTATACCCCGCTTCCAGTTGAGCAGCCACGGCTTTCTCCAGTTCCAGAGCAGGTTGGCCTCGCCAAAGGCGATGAGGTCGGCAGCGGCTTGCTTTGCCTTCGAAATTCCCGATGGTGGATGCCGGATGCCAGGTGGCGCCGCGCTTGGCTCCTGACGGGTGAGGGGTAATGAATTCCGCTTCTCTCCAGGGGCAGGAGGCGAACCGTTTACGCTTTTTTCGCCGCCGGGCGTGGAAACACCGGAAACATCGTGCAGATAATTCAGTATATTTAAAAAAAGCCGGTTCCCCCAAAGGTCGCCGGGGGTCTCGAGATGTGCGTATGAAAGAATGAGCCGGCCCTTTCCCTTCTCAATTTCGATTATTGCCGGATGGCCTTTGATCCGCGCCGGGTCAAGGTTGATTCCGTAGGATTTCTCCAGTTGCTCCCAGCCGGCGCTTTCACCTGTGTCGCATACTCGCAGGTCCGCGACCTGAAAGCCGGCCCCGGGGTCATCGTATGAACCAAGGCACGCGGCCCGGCAACCGGGGTCCATCCGGAATTGAGAGGGCCACCAGACAGAAACGGGAATCCGGGCCGGAAGACCCTTCCAGGCAGGATGGGAAAGCGCACCTGATATATGAATCTCACCGCTTGCGCTCGGAAGACGTTCGGACAGGGGCATTCTGCGAACCGGGGTAAGGTAAAGAGCGGGAGGGCTCGACAGGGCCAGCCCGGCGCCTCCGCAAAATCCGATATAAGACCCGCCTTCGTCGATGAACCCGGCTATTTTTTTTCTGCCCGTTTCTCCAAGAGCGCGCACTTTATGGGCCGCCCACCCGCCCGGCACAATCAGAATTCGAAATGCGTCAAGGCAGTCTTCGCAAATCTCCGGTGCACTGAGCAACCGGAAGGGAACCCCGAGCGCCGACAGCGTATCTATGCAGAGAAGCCCCCAAACGAGCGACTCGGTCCACAGGATCGCTACGGGAGGTCCGGCCCAGCCTGGAGATCCGGAAGAATCAGTTTTTTCCATCTTTCTCAGTCCCGTTAATCTTTGCTAATCCGTAAGCAGTCACCGCAGAGGCGCAGAGAAGGTCAAAACCTTCTCACCACAGAGACACAGAGGGCACAGAGAAACGAAAATTGGCAAGTAGGAAAAACCGGAAGCAAACAGGGACCTGCCTTTTAGTTTTGTATATTCGCTCAATTGCCTTCCTCTGTGCGTCCTCACAAAAGATCGGACGCGAACTTGAAGCGTTCAATATGGGTCGAAATGTTCAACGCGAACCCGAATGTAGTGAGGGTTCCTCTGTGTCTCTGTGGTGGAATTCGTCTCTCTGCGCCTCTGCTACGGTGAGCACTTTTTACCGTGCGCCTCCGCCGCCACCGAAGGTAGCGGCGAGTCAAAATCGTCAATCCTGGTCGCGGCGGCTCGCCGCCCTGGCTGGCGGTCCCACCGCCCTGGATTTTTTGAGCACGGCAACCCCGCCCTGGACGTTTACCGTATTGCCGATTCCCGCCCGATCCAGTTGACGCATTGCTTCATAGGATCTAACCCCCGAATTGCACATCAAAAGAAGCCGCTTGTCCCTTGGGACCTCCTCCATTCTTCTGTTCAGGGTCTCCTGGGGAATATTGAGCCAGCGGTCTCCATAGCGCTCTATAAACGGGGCCGCATTGGCGGGTCCTCGTACATCCAGGCAGAGGCAGTCAGAGCTTTCATCCAAAAGAAAACACCTCTCGAACTCATCCGGTTGCATCGGCCGGTTCAAGCCGTCCAGGATATTCTCCGCTGTGTTGCCTGCCGCGTTGACTACGTCCAGGGCAGACGCAAAAGGGGGAGAGTAGGCTATTTCCAGATTCGAAATATCTTCGATCGAAGGTTTGAATGGAAGAATGGCGGCAATCGCGTTTATGCGGCCGATGACCGCATCGCCGTTGGCGCCTACGGCCTGTGCGCCCAGAATGCGCCGGGTCTTTCGGTCGACCGTGAGTTGGAAATAGATAAGGTCCTGGGTCGGATAGAAGTGCGCCCTGTCGGCCTGGACAACCAGAACCGGTTCGGCGTCGAAGCCGTTTTTCAGGGCCGATTGAGGCGTTATGCCAGTTGAAGCGACGGCCAAATCGAAAATCTTTATCGCAAAACTACCCACCGTGCCGGCGAACTCTGCGGCCCCACCGGCAAGGTTGGTCCCGATTACCCGCCCCTGCCGGTTTGCAAGGGAACCTTGGGGAAAGTAGACCGGATTCCCTGTGACGAGGTGCGGGATTTCTATGCAGTCACCTCCTGCGTAAATTTCCGGGTCCGAAGTCTGAAGCATCCGGTTGACTACTATCGCCCCTGAGGGGGCCACAAGAAGCCCGGCGTTCCGGGCAAGCTCGGAGTTTGGGCGAACGCCTGCGGCCGTGATTACCAGGTCGGCCCGGATGCTGCCATCGGACGTTTTAACCTCAAAGGCGGCCTCGCCGCCATGTTGCCGGATTTCAACCACACGGCGTCCGAGATGGAGTTGCACGCCTTTTTCTTCCAAATGGGCGCGGATGATCCCGGCAAGCGAGCGGTCGAGAATTCCCGGCAACACCTGTTGCTCAATCTCCACCAGGTGGGTCTCGATCCCCCAGAGGTCTCCCAGCGCCTCCGCCATTTCGCAGCCAATTGCCCCGGCGCCTACGATTACGGCCCTGTCCACCTTGCCACCGGAAATTTTGTCCTTCACGGCGATTGCGGAGTTAAGGTCTGAAACCGAAGTCACCCCGGGCAGGTCAATACCCGGAATCGGGGGCTTGTTCGGTATGCTTCCGGTTGCTATCACAAGGCGGTCGTACGGGAGGTCTTCCTCACTCCCCGATGTCAAATCCAGGACACGCACTTTTTTGCCTGCCCGGTCGATCGCGAGCGCCCGCGTGCGGGTCCTTACCCGGACGTCCTTGGCGTCGTGGAAAAACTCGGGGGTCCTCTGCATGTGGAAGCTCGTGCTCATCAATTCCTGCACGCTGCTTATATCTCCCGAAATGAAATAAGGGATCCCGCAGCCCCCGTAGGAAATGTATTGGTCCTGATCGATTATGACCACATCGGCGTCAGGTTCGAGCCTCTTAAGGCGGCACGCCGCCTTCGGCCCAAGAGCAACGCCTCCGATTATCACCACACGTTTTGCACTCATCGGTTTTCTCCGATCCTCATGCCAAGTTGCGTTCAGCCGAATAACCCCAAACTGAGCGGGGGAAAGTTTTCTCACTCTAAAGATGCCCCGCACCCCCGCAGGATTTCGATGCTCCGCCAAGATGCTCCGGGAGGGCATAAAGCCCTCCCCTACGAAACGTAACGCGTCAATGACGTTGGCGCGGGGCTTATCCCCGCCCAATCTTGAACGCAACAAGGTATTAGTCGTTTCCAAAACTGCGGATGGCCCCACAGTCCGGACATGTCCACTGAATTCCGTTACAGGTCATTCCCCAAAAATTTTCTTCCATGCAATCCGAGCAGATCATAAAACCGCACGGACAGGTCCAGCAAAAACTCTGCTCCTGCGAGCAGGCGCTGCATATATACCTTTCCGGCCGCCGCCATCTTCCCTTTGGCCCGGATTTTTTGAAACCGTTCATTTTTCCTTCTTTCAGTATTTGAGTTCCATTTTAATTTTAAACCGGCAATTGTGCTCATGACCATGAAAATCGGGCCAACGAAGGCCATGCGTGCATAAATCAGTGGCTGGACACCTGAATCAGGGCGGCAGAGGTCCTCTCGCCAGATATTTTCTTGCATGGCTGCTTTTTGCCGCTTCTGGTTGCCGTTTCAATTGCCGCTCTTATTGCCGCTTCTGGTTGCCGTTTTGCACGGTCCAATCCCAGCGGATAGTCTGAACTACGAATTCCCAAATTAAGGGATTTAGGGATTTTTCAATTCCCCAATTCCTGAATTCCTCAATTGATTATTTCTCGAATTCTTAGATCCCTAAATTCCTGAATTGAGGTTTTAAAATGGAGTGCAGGCATTGCGTTAAAGATTTCGAATCAATGGAGCCCATGGACGGGAACCGTGGCGAGTTCGAGCTTTGGGAGGCGGTTTTACTGCAGGCGATTGAAGATTTTCATCACACAGGACGGGGCCTCGAAATCGTAATGAGCGGGATCAAGGTGCAGTGGCGTACGAACAGTGCCGAGGTGCGCCGCAATAAGCGTAACGCTTCCGCATGGTTTGCATCGTCCTGCGAAGATCCCGGCAGTTTTTTGTGGATCTGCGACCTGTTTGGACTGGATGCCGATCTTGTAAGGGCCAAGGTAAAGAACAAAAATTTCAAGTTGACCCGGTGAGTGATGGTCTTTGACATTAATTGCAGCGGCGTATTCGCTCTGCCAAAAACGAAAAAAAATCCTAAATCCCTGTCATTTCCTATCATTTCCCCGCCCGCCGGGCCTGCTCGGCGAATAGCTCCTGGCAAGCCCGCCGCCTCGTGATTATTAATACCACATAAACAAAGGTACCCACCGAGCTTGCCCTGAGCTTGCCGAAGGGAGGGGTTGCGCGGAGGCGTACCCTGATGTGTGAATGGTGAAATTTCCACTCTTCACTCTTCTTTGTATCGCTAAAGGGGCTGAGAGATGAAAGAAATCAGTGAGCTGGTGACTCCGCACGACATTGGCTATACCAAGGACCATGAATGGGCAAGACTTGATGGGAAGATAATCCGCATAGGCATTACCGATTATGCTCAGGATCGGCTAGGGGACATCGTCTTTGTGGAGACCCCCGAAGTGGGCAAGACATTAAAGAAAGGCGAGGAATGCGGAACATTGGAGTCCGTCAAAGCGGTGGCTGAAGTCTACATGCCGGTCAGCGGGGAAATAATAGGGGTGAATACCGCGCTGGAAGATTCGCCCGATTTAGTCAATAAGGCCCCGTACACCGATGGATGGATAGCAGACGTGAAGCCTTCCAATCTCTCCGAGATGGATGGTCTTCTGACCCACGATGCCTATCTCGAGATGTTGAAGGGAATGCAAGAATGAGATACCTGCCTCAGACCGAAGAAGACATCGCCCAGATGCTCCAGGTGACGGGGGCCTCCAGTCTGGAAGATCTTTTCTCATCAATTCCCGAAGCTTGCCGCCGCAAGACGGACCTCGTGCTGCCCGGGCCTTTGACGGAGTGGGAATTGAACGAGATGATGGCGGCCCTGGCGCAATCGATGGCTGTGGCGCCCCTGTATAAAGTATTTCTGGGAGCGGGCAGTTACGAACATCACATCCCGGCATCGGTATCCTATCTTCTTGGCCGCTCTGAATTCTCCACGTCCTATACTCCATATCAACCGGAAATAAGCCAGGGGACCCTGCAGGCAATTTTTGAATACCAGACTTTCGTTGCTTCTCTTTTGGGCATGGATGTAGCCAACGCCTCCCTCTATGACGGGGCTTCAGCATTGGCCGAAGCCCTGCTTATGGCGGCCCGCGTGAGCGGGCTGAAAAAGGTGGCGGTATCGAGCCTTATTCACCCCCTCTATCGGCGTGTGATACGCACTTATCTTGAACCAGCGGAGTTCGAAATCATCGAGCTGCCTTTTTCGGCAGACGGAACAACGGACCTGAGCAAACTGGAAAGCGCCGAAGGATTGGGGGCGGTCGCAATTCAGTCGCCCAATTTTTTCGGCTGCATAGAAAATCTGAGTGCTGTTGGCAACCTTACCCGCGACACACAGACCATGTTCATCGCTTCTTTCACGGAACCTCTCGCTTACGGTCTCTATAAGAGCCCCGGGTCCCAGGGCGCCGATATTTCGTGCGGCGAAGGTCAAAGCTTCGGTATTTCCCAGAGTTACGGCGGACCGGGGCTGGGAATGCTTGCCAGTCTCAAGCGGTACGTGCGGAGCATGCCGGGCCGCCTGGTGGGGCAGACTGAGGACATGGACGGAAAACGAGGATTTGTCCTGACGCTCGCCACTCGGGAACAGCACATAAGACGGGAAAAAGCCACGTCCAATATCTGCACCAACAGCGGTCTTTGCGCCGTGACCGCCGCCATGTACATGGCCTCGCTTGGTGGGAGCGGGTTACGTGAACTGGCCCGGCTTAATTATGACAAGAGCGAGTACCTAAAGAAGGAACTGAGAAAGGCCGGATTCAAAATACCCTTTGCCGCCGCCACGTTTAATGAATTCGTCGTTGAATTTTCGCCCGGCTTTGAGGCGGTTTATAAGCGCTTGCTCGACCGGAAACTGGTGGCAGGGCTTCCTTTGGCGCCCTACTACCCCCAGCTTCCCAACCATTACCTGCTGTGCGTTACGGAAACCAAAACCAAGAAAGATATCGACGCGCTTGTGAGCCAATTGAAACGAGGTTGAATCATGAAAGAATTCGCAGGCTCCACTGGATTGGTGCTCAATGAGCCCCTGATATTCGAAAAAGGCAAAAAGGGCAGATCGGGGATTTCCCTGCCCCGGAGGGATGTGGAATTTTCTGAACTGGATGAAACCCTGACAGGAAACGGCCCGAATTTCCCCGACCTGAGCGAAGTCGAAGTAGTGCGCCATTACACTCGCTTGTCCACGTGGAACTTTGGCGTAGATACGGGCATGTATCCCCTGGGTTCATGCACCATGAAGTATAATCCAAAGACCAATGAGAAGCAGGCCGCCCTGCCGGGGTTTGCAGGGGCCCATCCCCTGCTGCCCGCCGCATTGTCTCAGGGGGCGCTCAAAGTGATGTTTGAACTCGAACGTCTTCTGGCGGAAATCACCGGGATGGAAGCGGTTTCTCTTCAGCCGGCAGCCGGGGCTCACGGCGAATTGGCCGGCATGCTCGTTTTCCATGCTTATCATAAGAGTAAAGGTTCACGGCGTTCCAAAATCATTGTTCCGGACACCGCACATGGCACGAACCCGGCCAGTGTAGCTTTATGCGGCTACAGCCCCGTCAATGTGAAATCCAATGACAGAGGAGTGCTTTCCGCCGATACCATTGCGGCGGTCATGGATGATGAAACGGCCGGCATTATGGTCACCAATCCCAATACTCTCGGCTTTTTCGAAGAAAATATCAGGGAGATTGCAGAAATTGTACACGACAAAGGTGGACTGGTGTATGCCGACGGCGCCAATATGAACGCCATGCTGGGGATCGTGAGCATGAGTGAGGTTGGAATAGACGTACTTCATCTGAACCTCCACAAGACCTTCTCGACACCCCATGGGGGCGGCGGACCCGGCGCCGGCCCTATATGCGTCAGGAAACATCTGGAGCCTTATCTCCCCACGCCCCGTATTGTCGATGATAATGGAGAGTATCATCTGTCCTATGATTTTCCTTCATCCATAGGCAAGCTCCATGCTTTCTACGGCAATTGGGGCATCATCATAAGGGCTTACAGCTATATCCTGAGTCTTGGAGCGGACCTGAAAAAGGTGAGCCAACTGGCCGTGCTCAATGCCAATTACATAAAGGAAAAGCTCAAAGACACCCTGCAACTTGCCTACGACAGGCCATGCATGCACGAATGCGTCTTTTCCGACAAGCTCCAGGCGCCTTTGAAAATAACCACCCTGGACATGGTCAAAAGATTGATAGACTATGGCTTTCATCCACCAACCATATATTTTCCGCTGGTCGTTCATGGGGCCATTATGATCGAACCCACGGAGACAGAGTGCAAAGAAGACCTGGACCTGTTCGTGGAAGCCTTCAAGGAAGTGGTGAGAGAAGCGGGCGAAGATCCAGAGCGGCTCTATAAGGCGCCCTGGCGTACAAAAGTGCGGCGGCTCGATGAAACAGGCGCTGCACGAAACCCCCGGTTGACGTGCGGGGGCGGCAATTGATGGAGGATAAAACGAAGTGGGGGCCCCAGTGAAGGCAAATACCACCGGTTCGGCTTCCAGGCGGACAACGAAAAGCTGGCTTTGTGCTGACTTGGCCCTGACGGATTACCAAAAGGTCCGTGAGCTCCAATTGCGTCTTGTCGCCGCCAAAGAGTCCAGGACCGTCGTCCCGGACATTCTCCTTCTCATGGAACATGAGCCGGTTTTCACCCTGGGCCGCAGGGGCGGAAGGGAAAACCTCATGGTCTCTGAGCTTTTCCTCGAGAAATCCCGAATCCCGATAGTGCATGCAGAACGCGGCGGGGACATAACATTTCACGGTCCGGGTCAACTGGTCGGGTATCCGATCCTGGACTTGCGCGCCGCCAAATTCACGGTCACCGGCTACGTGGAAAGACTCGAGGAAATCATGATACGAACGGCGGCCCACTGGGGTGTGCATGCCACGCGCAACCGGCTAAACCATGGAATCTGGGTAGACGGCCGAAAACTGGGCAGCCTGGGAATCGCTATCCGGCGAGGAATCACCTTCCACGGTTTTGCTCTCAATGTGAATGTATCCCTGGAACCCTTTGGGTGGATCAACCCCTGTGGGCTGCAAGGGGTCAAGATGACCTCCCTGGAACAACAGATCGCCCGCAAGGCGTCAATGAAAGAGGTTCGCGAACAGATGAAACGCAATATCGAGGAGGTCTTCAATGTGGACCTGAACCTTGGAATTCCACCTTCTTGCGCTATGTCCTGCATGGGTCTGCTGGATCGGTAAGGGGAAACATAATCGAGATTCACGTGCCGCATCCGAATCAAATCAATCAGGCGAATTTACAATATTTAAATGTTGCTCCAGGCCGGAGCCGGTAGTCACGAACTTTATACCTTACAACCACACAAGAAGAGGAGCCGGAAGATGGCAAATATTCTCGTACTTTACTACAGCATGTATGGCCACATAGAAACTATGGCGAACGCAGTCGCCGAAGGCGCCCGAAGTGTTGAGGGCACCAAGGTCACGATCAAGCGCGTGGCGGACCTTGTGCCCGAGGAAGTGGCGCGCAAGGCCGGGGCCAAACTGGATCAAGCAGCGCCGATCGCCACCGTTGACGAATTGCCGGGCTATGACGCCATCATCTTTGGCACGCCAACCCGCTTCGGCAACATGTGCGCACAGATGCGCAATTTTCTGGACCAGACCGGCGGCCTGTGGTTCAACGGCAGCCTCGTTGGAAAGGTGGCCAGTGTTTTCACCTCGACCGCTACCCAGCACGGCGGACAGGAAACGACTATTACTTCCTTTCATTCGACGCTTCTTCATCAAGGTATGATCATTGTGGGGGTACCTTACTCCTGTCAGGGACTCATGAACATGAGCGAAATCACTGGTGGATCGCCTTATGGCGCGGGGACGCTTGCCGGTACGGACGGCGCCCGGCAACCTTCGGAAAATGAGCTGAAGATTGCCCGCTTTCAGGGGGCTCATGTGGCCAAAATTGCCAGGAGGCTATCGGCATGATCCTTAGAGGCGGTTCGGCTACACCCCCGTTTTTGGGGGGCGCAGCTGAACCGGGACTCGTTGTTGACCTTTTTGGGTAAACGGCGAATGGTTATCCTTCTTTGTAGGTGAACTTGTATTTGAAGGCGGCGGGGTCGAGCCAGTCGACGGTCTTGTAGCCGACTTGGGCGAATGGATAAGCGAATCCGTTCAGCGGCTCACCGGACTGTGGCGGGTTGAGCATGACGTCTCGCCCTACGGCAATCTTGATCCGGTATGGGTCAATGCCGCTCCAGAAATAGGACTTGTATTCGGCCGTCTTGGGGTCTTCAAGCTTGAGGTTTTCGACCAGCATGGCCTTGCGGACATCGGCGGGGTCAACGGGCGCCCATCCATAGCCGGGCAAGTAGAATTCGGCCCAGCAGTGCTGGTACCCCGTGATGTCCTCTTCAGCCTTCTTGCCCAGGCGAAGCCCGAAGATTTCCCGGGCCGGCACTCCGGACGCTCGACACAGAGCGATGAAAACCGAAGAAATGTCGGTACACTTGCCTCCGAGCTTCTCCAGCAGGGCGGGCACATCGCCAATTCCACACCCAGGCGTGTCGGGATCGCGATACATGTTAGCGCAGGTCCAGTCATAAATAGCCCGCACCTTGCCTTCCACGGTCTTTTTGCCTTCGGTGATCCGGTCGGCCAACTTTTTCACGTCCCCATCGATCGGACCGAGGCGTGTGCCTGCAAGGTACGGTTTGAAAGCCGACCGATCCCAGCAGACCAAGCTGTCCGGGATGTATTTTCGCACAACTTCCAACCGTTCGGCATGAAAGGCAAAGGTCATCTTCCGGCTCACGGCATCCTTATCCCAGCGCACGAACAGCATCGGCGTTTGATTTATCCGATCCGTATAGACGGCCGACTCACTGTAGTCGCCGGTAACCTTGATGTCAGTGATGAGCTGATCGGCGTCCGAAACGGGATAAGGAATCCAAAGCCGGACTTCTTCACCTGCTTTCTGACCCGACAGGTCAAAATCCATCGAAACCGTTCCGGAGCGGCTGGCCGCAAAAGCTCCATGGGCACAGAGAGACAGACACATGAGCAGCAAAACAACAGACCATTTCTTCATTACTGCCTCCTCATATTTTCCTCAAGTCGAGCTACAATAGTGTGAAGGTCTCGCTTCGCGGGTTTTCATCGGCTCCAATCATGCGCGTCTTCCACAAAGCCCTCGAAAGATTTCTCGAAGGTCCCGGTCGGTCAGGTCCCGCAAAAGCACACTGTCATAGTCGTCAGCTTCCATCTCGGCTTCGTGTTCCTGCATTGGGCAAGGGGGTTTCTCCTCATCTGTCTTTCTCCTCACCTGCAACACCTCGGCCGTTCTATTGTCAGCCGGGACTTCAAAACCGGCATTATTTCCGACCCAGTGATCGCATTCGTCGTGGCTTCCGACGAAAAGGAAACTAATCGCCTGTTTGCCCATGACTGCTATCAAGCGGTATCCCCTGACAAGGTCGAACTTGATGCAATTGGGTATGCGCGCTTCACCATACCTGGTGAGTCTTCCTATCTGCTTTGGACTGCTAATGCCCTCAAGTGCCTGATTGATTATCTTCCGAGCATGTTCGGCAGCCTGTGAAGCATTTCCCCCTCCTCTTTGCAGGTCTTTCAGCTGCCTGACGACATTTGGACTGATATGGACATTTAGTTCCATAGGCATAAGTTTCTCCTTGGTATTTGAGATTTATACCAGCCAGGCTTGCTTCCGTCCAGTCGATTTTATCGTGTAAACCAATCTAGCCAATAGGAATAAGCTATTAAGCGTGAAAGGTGGCGCGAATGCTTCATTCAGTTTGACAGCCCTTCGCCCGTGGTTGAATTGAATCCAATTTGGACGATAAAATCGAACTATCCTATTTGACAAATAGATGGTGCGTTCACATATTAAGTAACGAAAAAGGCCCTGGACGTGGAAGTTCTGATTCCTTTGAGAGGAGGTAGCTATGCTACAGGTAAAAGAGGTGGAAAAAAGATCAACTGGTATCGTTTGTGACGCAAAAACAAGTTGTCATGCTCCTTCATGTCATGCTCCCACATGTCACGCTCCCACATGTCATGCCCCTGCATGTCATGCTCCGTCTTGCCACGCGCCCAGCGGCAGCAAGTAGCTCCGCGTGCTGAGGGAGCTCTTAGCCTGAGCCCCTCAGCACCCTCTCCGCTTGTTCCACCAGTTTGAAAAAGCAACCTTTACTATGGGTCTATAATGAGTTTCATTACATATCCAGGCTGAGAACAAAGGCTGGCAAGCATGCTCGGAATCGAAATTCCAGGATTTAAGCGGTTGTTTCTGGCCAACCTGGTGCTTGACTACAACGGGACTTTGGCCTGCGACGGTAAAGTGATAACCGGTGTTGGGGAGAGGCTTGAGCTGCTCTCAGATCGTCTTCAGGTGCATGTCCTGACTGCGGATACTTTCGGCAGCGCAAGAGAGGAACTCGCAAAACTGCCCTGCCGGGTGTCGGTCATTTCCCCTGAAAATCAGGCCGAAGCCAAAGGAGACTACATAGGAGATCTCGGCCCCGAAGAGTGCGTGGCGATCGGAAACGGAAGAAACGATCGTATTATGCTAAAAAGGGCCGCATTGGGTATCGCGCTGCTTCAGGCCGAAGCCGCATCCATAGAAGCGCTGCTCGCCGCTGATATTCTTAGCCTGAATATACTGGACGCGCTGGATCTTCTGCTCTACCCGCTGCGCCTCACAGCTACCCTGCGTGACTGATCTGCCTGCACGCGCGCTGTTACGCACCGGCGCCGATTATTGCCGGGGTGTTCACACCCTAAGCCCTTAAGCAACAGTCTTACGATGAAAATCCCTGGAGTATAAAATGTCAAACAAGATCATTCAGGATCGCGCTTCAGGCGCCATCATGGGGGCCTTCATAGGCGATGCCCTGGCCCTGGGTCCTCACTGGTATTACAATCTCGCTGAACTTCGCCGCGACTACGGCGATTGGATAGGCGGCTATACAGATCCCAAACCCGGCCGTTACCATTATGGACTCAAAGCAGGTCAACTTTCCCAGGCAGGTTTTATTCTCAGGCTCATGCTTCGCTCCCTCGTTGATTGCGGCGGTTACGATGCAGAGGATTTTTGCCGCCGGATGGATGAAGAACTCTTTCCGCTTCTCGACGGAACACCGGTGAGCGGACCGGGGAGATACACCAGTCAGTCAATCCGGGAGGCATGGAGGCGCCGCGTGCAGCAGAACCTGCCCTGGGGGCAAACCGGAGGCCACGCGGATACCACCGAGGCAATCGAGCGCACCCTTGCCATAGCCGTTCGCTATGCGCTGCAACCCACTCAGATGGCATCTGCCATAGCCGCCAATACCATCCTTACCCAGACAGATGATACCGTGGTCTCGATGACTGTCGCCTTCGGCGCCGTGTTGAGCTTGCTGGTTCAGGGGCATACCCTCGACCCGGAACTGTCGTCCAAACTCATGGAATTGGTAAAACACGGGCAGTTGCCCTTTCACGCCGTGACTCTCGACAATCTCCAGCCGCCACGTCCCGGGGACCCGGACCCACCGCGCGCCGGCCGGTTCGCCTCACCGGACGCCTTGCTTTCGCCCTCCTATATGGCCCAAGCGGCAGCGGACCCGCTAATCCACATAGAACCCGCGTGGAAGGTGTCCATCGTTTACGGCATGCCCTGCGCGATTTACCACCAGCTTCCTGCCGCCTACTATCTCGCTGCGCGGTTCCACAACGATTTCGAAGCAGCCGTGCTCCATGCTGTAAACGGCGGCGGGCAAAACCAGGCGCGCGCCATCCTCACCGGGGCCCTCACCGGCGCCCAAACCGGCTTTTCGGGCATCCCTCAACGCTTCCTCGACGGACTCGAAGAAGCGAGTGCACTCGGCAAACTGGCCGTGGACCTAGCTTCAAAGGCCGCAAGCCCCTGACCCCGATAAATGGAGCAGAAAATACTGGTTTTTCGGCCATTGAGGATTAGATTAAAAGAGGCCTCCCGCTCCCGCCCCGTCTAGCGGATGGGTGGGCGGCCTTTCGAGAATGAGCGGCCTACGCGCTCGCATGTCGCTACGGGAGGCCTGGCAAGCCCGCTTAACGAAGTGAAGTTGGGCGAAGCCCCGCGAAGCGAGACCTTTACACCATTGTAGCTTGACTTTGTGATGAGCTTAACATTTGGCTTGCCTTCAAACGCACCACGTTTAATGTCTGTGCATTCTGCATGGCTGCACACACGGTCGCCGCTATTACCATGTCAGGCGCATTTTTTTCGAACAAGTATTATATAGGTCTAACATACGAGTGGAAGGTATCGTGCCGCACGAAGACAAAAAACCGCGTATCCGCAAGCCCGATTGGCTGAAGCTAAAGCTTCCGGCAGGGCCGGATTACGAACTCGTGAGGTCTCTGATCAGCAACAGCGCGCTTCATACAGTATGTCAGGAAGCCAGGTGCCCCAACCAGTGGGAATGTTTTGCGGGTCAGACGGCGGCTTTCCTGATTATGGGGCCTCGATGCACGCGAAACTGCCGGTTTTGTGCCGTGGAACACGGGCCTTCGGGACCGCCCGATCCCGAGGAGCCTTTTCGAGTGGCCGAAGCTGCTCACGGTCTGGGATTGCGCTATGTCGTAGTCACTTCCGTCACCCGCGACGATCTTCCGGATGGTGGGGCCGCCATCTTTGCAGCAACCATAAGAGCAATTCGCAAGAAAATTCCGGATGTGCAGGTTGAAGTATTGATCCCCGATTTTCAGGGCCGCCCGGAGCCGCTTCTTGCAGTGGTGGAGGCCCGCCCGGACGTATTGAACCACAACATCGAAACCGTCGAGCGGTTGTACCCCCCGGTCCGGCCGGGAGCTGAATATAAGCGTTCCACGCAACTTCTGCGCCGTGCGAAAGGCTTCAATGCTTCTCTTGCAATCAAGTCCGGTCTGATGCTGGGTCTGGGCGAGTTGCCCGAAGAGATACACCAGACTCTTCGGGATCTTTTGGATGCGGGTTGCACCCTGCTGACACTGGGCCAATACCTCCAGCCGTCGGCGGATCACATTCCGGTGGAACGCTTTGTTAGTCCCGCAGAGTTTGACAAATGGAAAGAAATTGCCCTCTCGATGGGCTTTTGGCGGGTAGCGAGCGGTCCTCTTGTGCGAAGTTCCTATCACGCCCAGGACCTCGTAGGAATTGTTTTGCAACCTGATTTTTGAAAGAAGCGCATAATCGGAAGGGATTGCAGAGATGGACCAGCCCAAAAGAACCGTCCTATACGACAGGCATAAGGCCCTGGGCGCCCAGATGGTGGAATTCGGCGGATGGGACATGCCGCTTCTCTACCCCTCGGGGGTTGTGGAGGAACATTTGAACACACGTAGCGGCGTAGACATTTTTGACGTCTCTCACATGGGTCGATTTATCATTCGCGGCGCTAGCGCGCTCCGGTTCGTCCAACATGTCCTGACCAATAACGCTGAAGCGCTCGACCTGGCGCCAACAGGGGCGCAGTACACGCTCATCGCAAGTGAAACGGGAGCGGCTGTGGACGACGCATTTCTCTATCGGTTCGTTGAAGGAGAGTATCTGCTGGTCGTAAATGCCTCCAACCGAATAAAAGACTTGGAGCATCTGCGGCGTTATGCAGAGAGTTTCGACGGCGTCGAGCTCATCGACCGCACCTATGACATCGCCATGTTCGCATTACAGGGACCCAAATCCCGCGACCTGCTGGAGGTAGTCGTTGACGCTCCCACCACGTCGCCCGCGGCGATTTTGAAAGCGGGCATACCGGCTGGCGCTTCCAGCGCCCTTCCGGAGCCGTACCGAAATGCCGTGGGCGTTGCCAGGATCGCGGGCGCCGGGGTCATGGTCAGCCGCACGGGTTATACCGGCGAACCTATCGGTTTTGAACTTTTTGTTGACCGTGCAAACGCGCTGATGCTTTGGGACCTGCTTTTAGAGAAAGGGGCCAGGCCGGCAGGCCTCGCGGCGCGCGACACGCTGCGCCTGGAGTCCGCCCTTCCGCTCTACGGCCATGAGTATGGATACGACCCGGATGGAAAAGAAATCCCATGTTTTGCGGCGCCAATCGGCAAATTGGCCGTCAGCTTTTCACCGCTTAAAGGCGACTTTATCGGGCGGGCGGCACTGGAGAAACAGTTTGCCGCCTACTCCAGGATTATAGCTCGCGACTACTCCACAATCGCCGACCTGCCCCGCATGTTCAAATGTGTGGCGGTGACAGGCCGGGGAATAGCCAGGGCCGGGGCCAGGGTCTTCAAGGGGGACAAGCACGTCGGCTACATATCGAGTGGCACGATGGCCCCCAGCTGGGTGTTCGACGATAACGGGCTTCTTTCCAGGCAAACCCGTGAGAACAAGCTGCGCGCAATCTGCCTGGCCTACATCGACAGTGACATCATAGAAGACGACAGGCTCATCATCGATATCCGGGGAAAGCTCGTAGAAGCCGTCGTTGTGGAATACCATCTCCGGTCCGATGCGCCCCCGTATGCCCACCCTATTATCTACGGCCATGAACTTCCCCCCGGTCCGCCTATCCCAGCCCTTTCCTGCCCGCAACCGGAGGCTGCGCCGATCTCGGCTGCCGCTCCCAGCGCTTCGCCCGCGGCGATTCTGCAAGCGGGCATCCCGGCCGGCGCTCCCATCGTCCTGCTTGAAAAGACCGTGGAAAATACCCGGTGGCGCCAGCAGGAGTGCATCAATCTGATACCTTCGGAGATGACCACCTCACCGATGGTGCGGTTGTTATCCGTAATGGACCCTGCCTTCCGGTATGCAGAGCATAAAGAGTCGAAGGCTTTTTACGATTCCGATATCTTTTATTATCAGGGGACTGATTTCATCGCCGAAGTGGAACGGCTCCTTGAAATACAAATGAAGGAATTCCTCGGCTGCGCTGAAGCCGATACCCGCGTTATCAGCGGGCAAATGGCCAATGCAACGGTGTTCAGCGCCATGGTCAACTACATCAACCGTGCCGACCGCCGGAGCGAGCCACGCCGTATTCGCCGGGTGATGAACAATCACATCGGCAAGGGAGGCCATCTCAGCGCACAGCCCATGGGCGCGCTTCGCGACTTCGTCGCCAGGGACCCCCACACGGAGCGTCCGGCCGTAGTAAATTTCCCGGTGCTTGCTGAAAACCCTTATAAAATCGATGTCGCCGCAACCCTCGAACTGATCGGCGAATACCGGCCGGAGCTCATCATTTTTGGAAAAAGCATGGTTCTGCATAAAGAGCCGGTAGCCGAAATCCGCAGGTATCTAAATGCTGCGTACATCGATGCCGTGGTAATGTATGATACGGCCCACGTACTCGGGCTTATAGGTCCCCATTTTCAGCAACCTTTTGCCGAAGGGGCCGACCTGGTTACCGCATCGACGCACAAGACGTTTTTCGGCACGCAGCGGGGCGTAATAGCGAGCCGCTTCGAAGAGCATGAGGAGCGATACGAGCTGTGGGAGGCCATCCGCCGGCGCACTTTCCCGGGGGCTGTGTCTAACCATCATCTGGGAACCATGCTTGGGCTTCTCATGGCCGCCTATGAGATGAACTGCTTCAAAGACGAATATCAGCGCAAAGTAATCGCAAACGCTAAAGCGTTCGCTTTGGCCCTCAAGGACTGCGGCTTCGATGTGGCCGGCGACCCGGACATCAGCTTTACCGAAACCCATCAGGTGATAGTGAATGTCGGCTACGCAAAGGGCCCGGAGGTTGCACGCAGGCTGGAAGCCAACAACATCGTTTGCAACTACCAGGCTACTGCCGAGGATGAGGGGTTTACCGCCGCAAGGGGCATTCGCATGGGGACAGCGGAAATGACGCGTTTCGGCATGGGCGAAGACGATTTTCGCGCCCTCGCACTACTGATGAAAGAAATAGTAATTGACGGTGTTGATCTGGTCGAACAGGTCAAAGCGCTGCGTGAACCATTCCGTGAATTGCGATTCTGCTTCACCGGCGATCAGTACGTGGATTTCGTGGAAGATCTTCACAAACTTATATAGTTTCCGTCCGGAAACGGTTCTTTTCCGAATCGGAAACTGCTAATCTCTGAGCCTCTTGCAGAACTCAACAAAACCGTCACTCCGGTGACATCCGAGGTCCAGTGGACCTTGAAAAACCTGGATTCCGGCCTTTGCCGGAATGACGTTGAAGGACTTTTGCAAGAGGCTCTCTTATAGGGTGAAATTCTCTTACGTTCATGCGGGTTTCCAAAGGTGCAGAACGAGAAAAGCCCAAGAGCCGGCTTGCCGGACTTGGGCTTTTTGTTTTCCGGTGGCGGAGAGAGAGGGATTCGAACCCTCGGTAGAGCTTTACACCCTACACTCGCTTAGCAGGCGAGCGCCTTCAGCCGACTCGGCCATCTCTCCTGAATATTTTCGCTGGCGGAGGGAGTAGGATTCGAACCCACGGTTCCGCTACTAACGGAACAACGGTTTTCAAGACCGCCGCCTTAAGCCACTCGGCCATCCCTCCAAGAGGGAAGGGACTTCCCGTTTAAGTTGTTTACTTTAGCGTCCCCGCCTCGAACTGTCAAGACGGAGATCGGTGGCGGAGCAACAGGTTCGTAGATAGGAGACCGGAGGCAGGAAGGGAAGGGAAGGGTAAGAGAAATGACCGGATTATTTTCATTAAGTTAATCTTCACCTGCTTTTACTTTTTCGCACCTTCGCGTGAAAAATCTCCAAACCCGATTGCCAATTTCCGCTATTGACCTGAAACCCAATGGGAAACTAGAATTCCCCTGGCTCTCACAACTTCCCAAAACCAAAGGGTTTAAGCGGCATGAACATCGCCTACTTCGACTGCTTCTCAGGCGTTAGCGGAGATATGGCGCTCGGGGCCCTCCTAGACCTCGGAGTTCCCGTCGAGGCGCTCACCGCAGAGATGAAACGGCTGCCTCTAAAAGACTGGTCAATCGAGACACGGAGGGAATGCCGAGGGGCAATCGAGGGAATGCGCGCCGAAATTTCCGCCGGCGAGCAGCCTCATCGCAGCTTCTCAGACATTCAGGCCCTTTTCAACGAAAGCGGCCTGAGTCCCGTGGTCCGTGCAAAGAGCCTGGCCATTTTTCAGCGTCTTGCCGATGCCGAAGGGCGGGTCCATGGCGTCCCCTCGCAGAATGTCCATTTTCATGAGGTCGGTGCAGCCGATTCCATCCTCGACATAGCCGGCGTAGTATTCTGCCTGGAATACCTCAAAATAGAAAAAATTTACTCTTCTCCTCTTCCCCTGGGCAGGGGATTTGTCAAAACTCAACACGGGACCATTCCGCTGCCGGGCCCCGCAACCTCGATCCTTCTCTCGGGTGTTCCCGTATACGGATTGCCCGTCGAGCGCGAGCTTGTCACCCCGACCGGCGCGGCCATTCTCGCGACTCTGGCCCAATCCTACGGTCCGATCCCTCCCATGACGCTCATCTCCACGGGCTACGGCATCGGGGCCAATCCCGCGAGCGATCCGCCGAACCTTTTGCGCGTCTGGATGGGGCTAGAAAAGTCTGCCCTTCAAGAGCGCAACCTTCTCGTGATCGAGACAAACATTGATGATATGAACCCGGAATTTTATAATTACGTATCCGGAAAGCTTTTTGCGCTGGGCGCCCTGGACGTAAGCCTCGTTCCCGTCCAGATGAAAAAGAACCGGCCCGGCGTTTTGCTCCGGGTGCTCGTGGAACCTTCGATGGAAACGGCAGCGGCCGAGATCATACTCTCGGAGACCACCACGCTAGGGATTCGGGTGCTGGAGGTCAGAAGGATCGAGCTTCCGCGCGAAGAGAAGATGGTTTCAACGGTTTTCGGCCCGTGCAAAGTGAAGTGTTCACTGCTCCCGAACGGCAGTGAGCGGCTGATCCCGGAATACGAGGAATGCAGGCGGATTGCCGAGGAAACGGGAACCCCCCTGCCCGATGTTTACAGGCGGATAATCGAAAGCGCAAAATGATTTCCCGTTTCCCCGTCGGCCATCTTCGATGCTTAGATTCAAAGTTGAGTGAAACGGGAAAATCAACTACGGCTGCGCGGCCAGGGGATGCGGGTTTTTTTAGTTAAGTGATATATCTAAGTCTACCATACGAGGGGATTAGGATATGCCCGATAAGCCTTCTCATGTGACCGGGACCCTGCTTACGATCGGCGATGAAATTCTGCTCGGAGATATATCCAACGATAACGCCCACTATATTGCCGTCGAACTGCGTGCCCGTGGTTTTCGCCTCGACAGGGTGATTACGGTCGGGGATACCGAGGATGATATCGTTGAATATCTTGGCCAATCCCTGAAAGGGTCTCATTTTATCATTGCAACCGGAGGCCTGGGTCCAACCGACGACGACAGAACATGCTCCGCTGTTTCCAAGGCCCTCGGAAGACCCCTCGTTTGCAATCGCGACTACGCAGCCTGGCTTAAGGGCCGCCTCGCCGAATGGGGAATGGAGTGGTCGAGGGAGTTGGAAAGGATGGCCGAACTGCCCGAAGGGGCGTTAAAGATCGGACTTGATATGGCCGGGTTCTTTGTGCTCCACAACGATATCCCGTGTTACTTCCTTCCCGGTGTGCCCAATGAAATGAAACACCTGATGGCAAAAAACGTGATCCCCGATCTCGAGACCAGGTTTCCCCACAGATGCACTTACCTCAAACACATCGTCCGGGTCCAGGACCTTCTGGAAGCCCAGGTGAACAAGAGGCTTCGATCCTTCGACCCCGGCCGTGAGGGCGTGGACATCGGCTATTATCCCCATGGGCGGGAAAATTGGGTGTCCATATTCGCGGCCGCGCCAAATGTTGAAGAATGCCGCACCCTTGTGAAGAACGCGGAGGCAAAGATCATTGCTTTGATCGGCTCCAGCCACATAAGCGGCCATAACGAAGACTGTATCGAAAAGGTGATCGGACGCTACCTGCGCGAGCGCGGCTGGAGGCTGGCTATTGCCGAATCCTGCACGGGCGGGCTCGTATCGAGAAAAATAACGGCGGTCCCCGGCGCCTCCGACTACCTGGACCGGGGGTTTGTCACCTATAGCAATCGTGCGAAAACCGAGATTCTGGGCGTATCTGAAGAGCTACTGCGCGCCCACGGCGCCGTAAGCGCGCAGGTGGCGCTGGCAATGGCCGAGGGAGCGCTCAAGAGCGCCGCAGCGGAGGTCGCCGTCGGAGTAACCGGTATTGCCGGCCCAACCGGGGGCACCCTGGAAAAACCCGTCGGGACTGTCTTTATCGCCTGCGTTACTCATACCCAAAAAATAGTCGAGAAATACTGCCTGGGCGGAACACGCGAACAAATACAGGAAAACGCAACCCAGGCGGCCCTGGTGATGTTGTGGAAACTGTTGGCCGGGGATGAGCGACTCGCGTGCGATTGACGAAAAAATCTGAAAGAAGGCATCCCGCGCCCGCCCGACGCGTCCGATAGACACTCGATGCGGTCGCCTTCCGCGCTCCGCGATGTGAAGCTATTTAAGTGATATATGTAAGTCTATCATACGAGGCCGGTATATGAAGCAATCACGCAAATCTGCAGACTGGATCGAGTCGGTAGTTAAGGAGTTCGTAGAATCCTCGCCGGAAAACAGCCTCAAGAATCCGGCAAATGACAGGGCTTTTGATAGTCCGATAGTCGGCTTTTCATCAGGCAACGATCGGCTCTACCAGGATTATAAGGCCCATGTCGGCCCGTTTCACTGGACGCCGGAGGAAGTATTTGCGCTGGCTTTCCCGAACCTGAAGGTTGGAGCGGAAGATATTTCCGTCATAAGCTGGGTCCTTCCTCAAACCGAGGTCACCAGGAAAGAAAATCGCAGCCAGGACATCTATCCGTCAGAGAGTTGGGCCAGGGCCAGGATTTTTGGTGAAGAGTTCAACGTCAAAATCAGGGAACACCTGGTGGAAAATCTCATGAGAGAGGGCCACGAAGCAGTTGCCCCAGTACTTCTCCCGAATTGGAAGATAGAACAATCGGAGCGGTTTATTTTTGCTTCAAATTGGTCCGAGCGTCATGCTGCGTACGCATCGGGACTTGGCACTTTCGGGCTGTGCGATGGACTGATTACAGCCAGGGGTAAGGCCATGCGCCTTGGTTCGGTGGCGGCGCGGATCAAGGTCCCTGCCACTCCACGGCCGTACAGCGATCACCATGAATATTGCCTTTTCTATTCAAGCGGCGCGTGCGGGAAATGCATCAAACGCTGCCCTGCTGAGGCTGTCTCAAAGAACGGCCATGATAAATTCAAATGCTTCTCACATACTAAAATTGATGCAGGCAACCATGTAAAATCGCACTATGGTTTTGACGGCTATGGATGCGGGCTGTGCCAGACCGGTGTGCCCTGTGAATCGAGGATACCGGTAAAGGGTGACGCCTGAAAAGGCCTCCCGCGCCCGCCCCACGCGCATGATGGACCATCCCGCGGTCGGCCTTCGCGCTCCGCGGCGTACATCGCACAGAGTTGTTTATTAGTCTATCATCCGAGGATGAATCCATGGAATCATCCATCCGCAGCTTTATTGCAATCGACCTGTCCGATCAGGCCCGCCGGCGGATCGATACGTTGGTCCAGGAGTTAAGGAAAAGCGATGCCCAGGTTGGATGGGTGAGGACCGAAGGGATTCACCTCACGCTCAAATTCCTGGGCAATGTGGCGCCTGAGTCGATCGAAGGAATAAAATCCGCGCTTGCCCGGACCTCCTCGCATACCGCGCCGATTCGCATTGAACCGGCGGGGTGCGGCGCCTTTCCCACGATCAAATCTCCTCGAGTGATCTGGGTCGGGCTCCGAGGGCAAATCGGCCCACTTGCCGAACTTGTGCGTCGTGTAGAAACAGCGTTGGTCCCCTTGGGCTTCGAACCGGAAGACCGCCCGTTCAAACCTCATCTCACCATCGGCCGCGTCAAGGGCAGGCGCCGGCTTCAGGCACTCCAGGAGATTCTTCTCGCGCATGAGGACTTTACCGCCGAACCCTTTGACGCTGCTGAAGTTGTACTGTATAAAAGCGAGTTAAGGCCGGATGGCGCGCGATATACTCCTTTGATTAAAGCGCCTTTGTCCGGAAGCCCCGCCCAGGCGGACGAATAAATCATATTACATGTGAATTTACTCAATAAGGAGGCCCGATTCATGGGACTTAACGAAGACCGGCAAAGAGCTATCGATACGGCGGTTTCTCAGATAGAACGCATGTGCGGCAAGGGCGCTATCATGCGCCTAGGGGAAGGCGCCACCGTGGAAGTGGCCGTCATATCGAGCGGCTCTTTGTCGCTGGATATCGCGCTGGGGATCGGAGGGGTCGCGCGGGGCCGCATTATCGAGATATTCGGTCCCGAGTCTTCCGGAAAAACCACTTTGGCGCTGCACATCATCGCCGAGGGGCAGAAGCTGGGGGGCCTGGCAGCCTTCATAGACGCCGAACACGCCCTGGACATTCAATATGCCCGAAAACTGGGGGTCGTAGTGGAAGACCTCCTGATCAGCCAGCCCGACTACGGCGAACAGGCCCTGGAGATTGCCGAAGTGCTGGTCCGAAGCAACGCCATCGACGTCATTGTGATCGATTCGGTTGCGGCGCTCGTCCCCAAGGCCGAGATCGAAGGCGAGATGGGCGATCCGCACGTGGGACTCCAGGCGCGGCTCATGAGTCAGGCGCTCCGCAAACTCGTATCCGCTATCAGCAAGTCGAAGACCTGCGTCATTTTCACTAACCAGATCCGAATGAAAATAGGGGTTATGTACGGTTCGCCCGAGACCACCACGGGAGGAAACGCGCTCAAGTTCTACGCCACCATGAGGTTCGACATCCGCCGGATCGGCCCGATCAAGGAAGGTCAGGAAATTGTCGGTAACCGGACCAAGGTGAAAGTGGTAAAGAACAAGATAGCGCCACCGTTCAAGGAGGTCGAATTCGATATCATTTACGGACGCGGCATATCCAAGGAGGGCGAAATTCTGGACCTGGGAGTGGAGTCAAACCTTATAGAGAAGTCCGGCACATGGTATTCTTATAATGGAGAAAGACTGGGACAGGGAAGGGAAAACGCGAAGAGTTTTCTAAGAGATCATCCCGAGCTGATCTCCGACATCGATACGAAAATTCGCCAGGCCTGCAATCTCAAACCGCTTGCCGGCGCTGCACTCGTGGCGGCTGACTGACGGAAGTCGGAGGACAGAGGACAGAGGACGGAAAAAACAGGCCAATTGTACTTCCGCCATCGGTTTTCCGGTATCCGTAAGGGCCTTCCCTCCTTTGGTATAATTTAAGGATACCTTAGAAAGTCAGGAGACTCTATTGATGAAAGCCGGCGAGATCCGAAAGGCATTCCTCGAGTTTTTCAACCAGCGTGGACATGCGATTGTAAAAAGCTCTTCGGTAATTCCTCACGACGACCCCACCCTTCTTTTTACCAACGCCGGCATGGTGCAGTTCAAGAGGACTTTTTTGGGCGAGGAAAAGCGGCCGTATTCCCGTGCGACTACCAGCCAGAAATGCATGCGCGCGGGCGGCAAGCACAACGACCTCGAAAACGTCGGCCGCACGGCGCGGCACCATACTTTTTTCGAAATGCTCGGGAATTTTTCTTTCGGCGATTATTTCAAAGAGGATGCAATAAAATTCGCATGGGAGTTTCTGACCGGTGATATGGGCCTTCCCAAAGATAAGCTCTATGCCACGATCCACGAAGGCGACCGGGACATGAACCTGGGGGCGGACGAAGAAGCCCGCAGGTTCTGGGCGCGATATCTTCCCGAGGAACGAATTCTCGCATTTCCGACAAAGGATAATTTCTGGGCCATGGGCGATACCGGTCCCTGCGGGCCATGCTCGGAGATCCTCATCGACCAGGGGCCGGGAATAGGATGCGGCCGGCCGGACTGCAAGCCGGGATGTGACTGCGACCGGTATCTGGAACTGTGGAACCTTGTGTTCATGCAGTTTAACCGCTCTCAGGACGGCGCCCTCGATCCCCTGCCCAAACCCAGCATCGACACCGGAATGGGACTTGAGAGAATAGCCGCCGTAATCCAGAAGGTGCCGTCAAATTACGACACGGACCTCTTTGCCCCAATGATGGCGAAGATCGAGCAACTTACCGGATACAAATTCAGGTCCTCTGCGGAAAAGGACGTCTCAGTCAAGGTCATTGCCGATCACAGCCGCGCAGCGGCCTTTCTGATCGGAGACGGCGCTTTGCCAAGCAACGAAGGCCGGGGCTATGTTTTAAGGCGCGTAATTCGGCGCGCCTTGAGGCACGGGCGATTTCTCGGCATCGACAAGCCGTTTCTGTCCGAGGTCGCCGTATCGGTCATAGAATCCATGCAGGACGCATACCCCGAATTGCTGGAAAACCGCAGCTTCATTATCCGTGTAATCCAGAACGAAGAAGAACGCTTCAATGAAACCCTGGATAACGGACTGAGGCTCATGCAGACCGAAATAAGGCGTCTTAAGGACGAAAAAGCCCAAACGATCCCCGGAGCGCTCATATTTAAGCTGTACGATACATACGGTTTTCCTATCGACATTGTTACCGATATGTCCCGGGAACTTGGTTTTCAAGTTGACGAGGCCGGTTTCCATAGCCTGATGGAAAAGCAGCGTGAGCTGTCCAGGGCCGCCTGGAAAGGTAGCGGCGAGCGCCAAGTCCCTGAAGTCTTCCGGCAGATTTATACAAGAGGCCTCACGACGACGTTTCTTGGCTATGAAACTACGCAGGCGGATTCCGAGATTATCGCGATGATCAGCGGCGGTGAAGAAATCGGCTCGGCCTTCGAAGAAATGGCTGTGGAGCTGCTCACTGCCGCCACCCCCTTTTATGGCGCCGCAGGCGGGCAGGTGGGCGACACGGGGTTGATTACAGCGGCATCGGGAAAAATCGTCGTCTCCGATACCGTAAAGCTGCCCGGAAACCTGATCGTTCACGTGGGCAAGGTCGAATCCGGATTTTTCCACACCGGCGATACCGTTAATCTGGCAGTTAACGCCCAGTTGCGCAAGGACACCGAAATCCACCATACGGCCACACATATCCTGCACAGGGTCCTGCGCAATGTGCTCGGAGATCACGCAAAGCAGGCCGGATCGCTCGTCGCCCCGGACCGCCTCCGGTTCGACTTCACCCATTTCACCGCTGTGACCCCGGAAGAACAGGCTCAGATCGAGCGGCTGGTAAATGATGAAATCCGCCGAAACCAGCAGCTCAGCGTTCGGGTAATGGATCTGGAGGAAGCCCTTAAGACCGGAGCTATGGCGCTTTTTGAAGAAAAATACGGTGACCGCGTCCGGCTGGTTGAAATTCAGGGCTTCAGTCGCGAGCTTTGCGGCGGCACGCACACGCACTGGACAGGCGAACTTGGGGTTTTTTTGATCATCCAGGAAACCGGCATCGCAGCCGGGGTCCGTAGAATCGAGGCCCTTGCCGGCCGTCACGCACTCGAATACATAAACCGGCACAGGCAGGTCCTCAATCACGCCGCAGAAGTGCTCAAGGCAGCCCCTTGGGAAGTGGCCGAACGCATCGACAAGATACTTGCCCAACAGCGGCAAATGGAAAAAGAACTCGAAGCTTTTAAGGCCTCCGCTGCCGGCAGGCGCTCGTCCGACCTTTTCGATCAGACCGAAGAAATAGCCGGTGTGAAAGTCCTGGTTACTCAAGTCCAAGCTGATAATCCGAAGATTCTTCGGGAGATAAATGATAAATTCAAGGAGAAGTTTACTAAAGGCATAGTCGTTCTGGGAGCTGTATCGGAGGGAAAGGTCTTTCTACTGGCAGGGGTTACACAGGAAATGACTGCCAGGTTACACGCCGGAAATCTCATAAAAGAGATCGTCAAGGAAGTGGGCGGCTCCGGGGGTGGACGGCCCGATATGGCTCAGGCTGGAGGCAACAGACCCGATAAGATCAAGGATGCTCTGCATCTTGCCGAAAAACTGATCCGCGACGAACTCGGGTTAACCCACTGATAAACACCTGAACCGCGGATGGACACGGATGGACACAGATGGACATCAATAGACATTGAGGGGAAAACCAAAATTCAACAAGATCAACGGGAATGTAGAAATACTTCACCTTATTCTCAGCGCCTGGAAACATCCAAGAATTAAGGGATTGTGAATTGAGGGATTCAGGGATTAATTCCTAAATTCCCCAATCTATAGCCATTTCTGTTAATCCTGAGCCTCTTGCAGAACTCAACAAAACCGCCGCCCCGGTGACATCTGCGGTCCAGTGGACCTTGAAAAACCTGGATTCCGGCCTTCGCCGGAATGACGATGAAGGACTTTTGCAAGAGGCTGTCCTGTCTAACCAAGCTTTTCTCTGCTTGACCGGACTATGCCCCGTCTTGGGGTGGGACTTTTTTGTCCGCGCGTCTCAGAGCTGGTCCACGCGGCAATAAGAGAGCGTATTTTCCAGTTCGTCCGTGAGTTCCTCACGAAAATCCAGTATGTTATATATTGCGCCGCATTCACGGCAGCGCAGGTAGGCCTTCCGTCAGGCTTTTACTAATTCAAGCTCTTTGTTGCACTTCTTGCAAAGCAATTTCGGTTCTCCTCAAACGGAATGAATTGATATTCGCAGTAAGAACTGAATCTATATCGAATTTGCATCAGAATTCAAGCCCTAATACCGGGCTTTCAAAGAGAATGATCGATAATCATAGGATTCCTTTTAATTTCTGATTCATTTCGACCGGGAGAGAGACAAAAGGAAACGGACATGCCGGCCAATCTGCCTCCGCCTTATTTTGAAGCTGAAAAGCGCTACCGGGAAGGAAAAACGGCGGAGAAGAAAATAGAAGCCCTAGAAGAGATGCTTACGATTATGCCCAAGCACAAGGGCACCGATAAGCTCAGGGCCGATCTGCGCAGACGCATAGCAAAGCATAAATCCGATGCCCAGCAGAAGAAAGGTCCGGCAAAAGGGGTCACAGCCTACAACATCGAAAGGGAGGGGGCGGCCCAGGTCATCATCGTAGGGCCCCCCAATGTCGGAAAATCCTCTATTGTAGCCGCGTTGACAAACGCCAAACCCGAGGTGGCGGACTTTCCCCATACCACCTGGAAGCCCACTCCGGGAATGGCCAATTTTGAAAATATTCAATTTCAGCTCATAGATACTGCGGCTGTTCCCACGGAATTCATCGACCCTGGACTGACGGACCTTCTGAGGCGCACGGACATAATAGTGGTTGTTGTCGATATTGGCGGCGATCCGCTCCAGCAGATGGAAGACACCATGGCTTTTCTGAACGGCCTGAGAATATATGCGCCCGGAACACCCATTGCGGCGGACTTGAAGAAGGCTCCGTTCATAAAGAAGGTCCTGCTGTTGGTAAACAAGGTCGATGATGAATTGGGCCAGGAGGATTACCGCGTATTTGTGGAGCTTTGCGAATTACCGCTGCCTTCGATCGCCGTCTCGATCCTGGCCGGATACAATCTGTCTCAGTTTCTCGGCAAAATCTATGAAATGGCGGCTGTTATCCGCGTCTATACCAAATCAGCCGGCAAGGAGCCCGATCTAACCTCCCCCTTCGTACTGCCTGAAAACAGCACGCTTGAAGATCTTGCTGCAGAAATCCATAAGGATTTCGTGGCCAGGCTCAAGTTCGCAAAGGTGTGGGGCACCTCAGTATTCGACGGGAAAATGGTCCAGCGCGATTATGTGCTGCACGATGGCGATATTGTTGAAATACATATTTAGCCTAACGATTTTTTCAGTCACGATTTACATCTCTTGGGGACCGTAAGGTCCTATCTTTAAGCACCAACTGTTAACTATTGACTAAACACTCAAAATGTCTTAGTTTATTTGCTATTGAAGTCATCCGTGCAGTGGTGTAATGTCGGAATGGCGGATGAGCGGCGTGTAGCCGGGGGGCGGCAGATGCGAGCATTTCTTAACGCGGCTGCCGCAAAGGAGAATAACATGAAATCTTATGGTGGCTCTGAAAAGTGCCTGCCTTTTGATTATTACTTCAAAAAACCCGAGCCTGAGGATGATTTTGAAAGCCTGCTCAAAGGACAGGTCATAGAGGGCAGATTTCCCAACCCTGATTTGGACCTGGAGCAGATTGACCGCGCCGATTCCGGCGAAGAGGCCGGTATTGCCGAGGTCTCCGAAGTGGAAGCCGAAGAAGAAGAGGCGTCGGTCGAGACTGAAGCTGCGGTTGCACCTGTAGAGGATTTTGAAGAAGACCACATCACGTGTTATCTCAAGGAAGTCTCAAGCTACCCTTTGCTCACCCAGGAGCGCGAAACCGAGCTTGCTCAGATAATCAGGGATGGACAGGACGAACTGGTGCAGATCGTCTGGATACATGCGCCTGATGACAAGATAATGGCTGAGCTTAACGAAAAGGTCAAAAAGCTCCTTGAACACGAGAAAACCTTTCCCGGCGTAAGAGATAAGGTACTCAAGGTCGTAATGCGCACGCTGGAGCGAGCCGCCGACGAGAACCCGGAAAATCCGTTCTTCTCGACCTCACTGGCCAGGGTTTGTGCAATCATGAAGGCTGTGGACGCGGCCAAGCAGGAGATGGTCAGAGCTAACCTCAGACTGGTCCTTAGCATAGCCAAGCGGTACAGGGGCCGGGGTATGACTTTCGATGACCTGATTCAGGAGGGCAACCTCGGTCTGCTAAAAGCCGTCGGCCGGTTCGACCACACCAAGGGGAACCGGTTCAGCACTTATGCGACATGGTGGGTCCGGCAGAGCATCATTCGCGGAATCTACGACAAAACGAGGACAATCCGCCTGCCTGTGCATTTCATCGAGTTGAAGAACCTTTTCTTCAAGGTCTACTACGAACTGTTGAAGGAACTGGGGCGCGAACCGATGCCCGCTGAAATTGCGGAACGTTCGAAGCTGCCGGTCGAAAAGGTGCAGATGGTGCTGACGCTGGCCGCTCAGCCTATCTCGCTTGAGACTCCCATAGGGGAGGACGAACAGAGGCTGGGAGACTTTATCGAAGACGAAAGGGCGCTCTCGCCTGTCGAAGAGTGCTCGGACAGGGAGTTGGCCGAGGCCACTCGCGCCCTGCTCTCGACCTTGCAGCCTAGAGAGGAAAAAATCCTGCGGCTGAGGTTCGGCCTCGATGGCCATCCGGCTGAGACCCTGGAGAAAATAGGCAAACTTTTCAATGTCTCCAAGGAAAGGATCCGGCAGATCGAGAAAAAGGCCCTTCGCAAGCTGAAAAACCCGAACCGGCAGGCATGCCTCAGGACTTTTATTGAATGATCCCTTCCAGGTCATAATCATGCGCGGCGGTGATGTGTGCCCGGCAGATTTCCCCCGCTTGCGCATAACCCGCTGTGACTATAACGCCCCCGTCCACCTCCGGCGCCTGGGTGGGCAGGCGTCCTGCAAGAAGCAGATCGGTTTCGGGGTGCGGGCCTTCGATCAGGACCGGCAGGTTCCGTCCAACCAGGAGCTTAAGCTTTCGCCTGGAAATCTCCCTTTGGACTTCGAGCAGGGTGGCGCGCCTGCTTTCAGCTCTTTTGCTGTCAGGCCTGCCGGGGAGGCGCGCGGCCCTTGTCCCGGCTTCGGGCGAATAGACAAAAACTCCCGCATGGTCGAACTCGACTCGTTCCATGAACGCGAGCAGCGACTTGAACTCCGCTCCGGTCTCACCCGGAAAGCCCACCATGATCGAAGTACGCAATGCAACCCCCGGGAGGGCGGAGCGGATTTTATCGATAACCCTTTCCGGACCATCGGGCGGACGTCCCATTGCCTTGAGTATCGCCGGCGCGCAATGCTGGATGGGGATGTCCACGTAAGGCACGGCCTTGCGTGAATTTGCCATGGTATCGAGCAGCCGGCCGGTAATGCGGTCGGGATATGAGTATAGCAGCCGTATCCATTCCAGGCCCGGCGTCTCATCCAGCTTTTCCAAAAGCCTCGGCAGGGCTTCAGGGTCGTTTCGGTCAAGCCCGAACGCCGTGGTATCCTGGGCAATCAGGTTGATCTCTTTTATACCGGCAGATGCAAGCCGGACAGCTTCGGCAAGAATGTCCGCTTCCCCCCTGCTTCTGAGCGGCCCCCGAAGACCGGGAATAATGCAAAAAGAACACGAATTGCCGCACCCCTCGGCAATTTTTAAGTATGCCGAATGAGACCCAGCCGATATTGCAAAGCCGGCTTCACTGCCGAACGCGGCCGCCGGCCTTCCGATCCAGAGCCGCCTCGGGTTTCCGGCGAGCTTCGATTCCACAGCGGCTTCCAGCGCGTGATAATGGGAGGTCCCCAAAAAGAGGTCAACTTCGGGGAGTTCTCTCAAGAGCTTTTTCCCATACCTCTGGACCATGCATCCGGCGGCGATCAGCACTCTGCACTTTCCGGATACCTTGTGTTGCGCCGCCTCAAGGATCGCTCCTATTGCTTCCTGCACGGCGCTCTCCAAAAATCCGCACGTGTTGACCACGATGAGTTCGGCCTCGGGGAGAACCTCGGTCATCTGCCAGCCCATGTCGAGTAGTTGCTTCGCCATATTCTCGCTGTCAACGAGGTTTTTAGCGCATCCGAGGCTGACCAGAGCGGCGTATTTCATTTATTAAATCCCGATAGAGATTAGCGAAAATTGTATTGTAACATGAAAAAGAAGGGAAATGTTTCACGCGGAGGCGCGGAGGACGCAGAGAAATCCAAAACTTACAGAAGAGCAGAGGGAAGGATTCAACCGCGGATGGAGGAGCGTAGAGGGGTGGTTGGAGGAGCTTGGCTGGGTGGATAGACACGCATGGGCAGGTGTAAAACCTTTATTTGAGTATCGAAATCAGAATTTCCTTTTCAGGGCCGGACCCCATTTTTTCGCTTGGTCATCAGTTCTCGAATCCGGGTGTACGGAATCAGGTTATCCAGGGTAGCCGTGGTAAATACTTTTCCGTTGAGGCGAAGCAATAGTTGCCGCATATCCTCTCGCCTTTGCCGAAACCCACGGCCGTCGATGCAGGCAATTACCTCATAACTCGGCCGGCCAGCCGCAACATGCTCGTTCCGCTGAGTCTCCAGTTCCTTGATCCGAGCCACTTTGTCTCTAGCTGTCCCATCATCGCTTGTGATCTTGGCCTCGATTACCGCAATCGGGCTTATTTCGTCAGGAATGCAGAAGTCAGGAGCCTGACCAAAGCCCGGAATCCTTTCCGCCCTCCCTGTCTTTCGGTAGGATACTCCTGTATGACGCAGACGCTCTTCAACGGCGTTTTCCATAACTTCTCCCACCAATTCAGAGACAGCATCGCGGTGGCCGGCAAACGGACGCCCCAAATAGCGCTCATAAAGTAAGACGGCGTAAGGGACATTTTCTCCGGCCGCATACTTTAGAGAATCAAGACCGCTCTGAGTATCAAACTTAGCCAAGCGGTGAATAAATCCTTCCTGGTCTTCCGGGGCTCCTTTCATGATGTAACTGATGGCAACACTGATGAGATGATCGAGTCTTTCCAGCGTCTTCGGGCGAACTGGCAGAGTGCGGGTTGATTTCCGGGCATTCTCGACTTTACTTTGATACCGTGACAGAAATTTACGAAGGTACTCGGGATCTTCTCGGCACTGTCTGTCAAGAGTCCTGGCAGCACCTTGGGTTATGTCGCTATCCAACTCGGAGCGAGCCATTTCCGCCCATTCAGGGGCGGTCATTCCTAAAATCGATCTGATGACACCAAAAACCCGGCTGTTTTCCTTTAACGCACTGTTTACCCTGGTTTGCGAGAAATCCTCAAAAGCATTGCTTGTGCGCTTAAGAATTTCATAGGCGTCCCGGAAGTCGGTGTATTTGGGGAAATCCCTGCCCTTAGGCATGAGGAGAAATTCGGATACCAAATCGGAGAAAACAGCATCGACCATTTCTTCGAGGTGCTGCTGAAGTTCATCAGGAGAAAGCTCAAAAGGCCGTTTTATCGCCAATAAATTCTCCCTTTCCCAAGCGCGGATTCCGTGATTGTTTTGACTAGGCGGTCAGCGTCGAGTTCCTCTCTTAACTTGGCAATCAGTACCCCAGCGAGTCCCATCCGTTCCTGGAGTGTGGCCCCTGATTCCCACCCATCTCTAAGTCGGTTGATAGCTGTTCTCGCTATGTGTCCGGCGAGCAGGCACCGGATATCTCCTTCTGTAACGCGAAGACCGGCTTGTTGGAGAGCTAAGAGATCGCTTTTTAATCTATCCGGAACAGTCTCTAATTCAACGCCAACTTTTACTTTCCGGCATACGAAGACAGAATCGAGGACAGATGATCTAGTTCCGGCTATATGGAGCGAGGCGCCCATTTCAGCAGGAACGGGCAATGTGGCGGTGCAATCGAGTCCGGCGTCCAATATAGCCACAACTATCGGGACATAGGCGTTAGGGTCGTTATGGTGGAAAGTGAAAACAAAAGGTGCTCTCGGCTTCAAGGCCAAGGCATAATGACAGAATATCTTCGACAAACCCCTGGTGAAGTGCTCCAGGCCGCGCCCCATCACCTCGTTTCCGGTCAGTTCCTGCAAGGTCTTGGTCGATGGAGCTTTGAAAGCATCGCATTCATTCCCAAGTGCCAGACGCAGCCATACGTAACAAAAATCCATGAGCTCCGCGTACTGGACATTGTCAAAATATGGCGGATCGGTAAAAACCCCGTCGAGTGAATCACGCTCAAGCGGCACTTGTTCAGCAGATAGTGAGTTTATCCAAGCTTCGCGGGCATTGGCTATAGGGAGCCGTTTAACCTCTTGGGCTTTAATGCTCTCTCCAAGTATGGGAATCAATTCTTTCCGGTGCCCTTTCTGTCTTGTCTCAAAGGGCTGCAGGCAATAATCCTTTGCCCTACGATACTTTTCAATGAAGTGGCGGAAGGCTCCCGCTCCGACTTTGGGAATGCCCAGTACACTGTTTTCACACTGGACCAGCCCCACCGGGAAGCCGTGGACACTGAAGATATCCTGACATTTCAGGGCATATGTATCATAGCGCGCGAGCATGTTCTGATACCGAAGGAAATCGGAGAACACGGTGAGCAGTGCGTGTCTTACCGGGGTCTCTTCAACTACTGATATTCTCTTAAGCAGCAAGCCGAGTCCAAGGAGCTGGCGTTCATTAAACATCTCACGGAAGAGTTTATAACCCCAGCGATGGAGACGTTTCGTTTCATCTCCCAACGGAATGGGCGCCGATGGGATTAAAAATTCAGATTGTCTCTCTTCCAATGTTCGTTTCGCTGCCAAGCATCGCTGAAGATCCTCTTTATCCGGAGTTTTAAAAAAACGTCCCTGGTGATTTGGCTTACAGGCCGAACAATGGTATTCAATGGCCCACATACGGTGCTTGGGCGGGCCCGAGGGGTTCTTCTCCGGATAGGGAAAAACATTGGAGCAGACAGAACAACTCATCTTGTTTTTTTTTGACGGTCCGTCCACAAAAACAGCATCGCCACAGGCACAGCATGGTTCAGGATGACTTTTGGTTGGCTGCTTTTTAAATTCATTGAGTTCGCCACATTTATGGCAAACCACGACGTGGCAGGGATGCCGTTCGGCTTCAGCCAGCAAGTAGCCTGGAAAAAGATCGTTTTCGGCTCCGCATTCCGGACAGGTTTGGGTTTTCACCCAAAGGAAGTATTTGACGTCCGCAAGCCCATCACAGAATTTGCAGGTGGTGATATATAAAGAGCCGATTTCTCGCTCCAAATCGCAGATTACCGCCTCGGCATTCTGCCCGAAAGCATCCAGGTCCAGGGGTGCTAATGACTGCCGAACGATCCAGAACGCCATCGGATTGATGTCGGCGCCAACGATGCTGAAACCCAGGCGGTTGGCTTCAAGAATCGGGGTTCCGCCTCCCATGAAGGGATCTGCTATAACCCCATTGAACTGGTGGGCTCTCCAGTAATCTTCTTGCAAAGAATTCTCACCGTTAAATTCCGCCAATAGAAGATTACGGAATACTGTGCCGGGACGGCGCGCAAACCATTTATGAATTCCAATGATTGGCCGGTAGTTCTGCTGGATCTGCTTCTCTTTTTGCGCCAGGGATGCGGTGAATTCTATGTCGAAACGAGACTCAAGAGAGCCATAGGCTGGCCCTCGGTCAGGCGGGGAAACATTTTGCCGCCCTGGGTAAACGATAATAGCCTGCCGCATCTTTGCCCCTGTAAGTTATCTCAAAAACGGTCGCCGAATGTTTTTCCGAGACCTTCGGTCAGACAGAGCAGGCATTAAAATAGCATAGAATCCGCGGGAAAGTGAGTCAAACGGTTATTTTCATCTGCATTCCCGTCATCGGGCCCCACCTGAGTGGCCATGGCGTTCGTATAATTTTCCAGCGAGAAGGTCAGGTTGAAAATCGCAGATGTAATTGATTGATTCCTAAGAGACGGAAAGCCCGTCTTCGGAGGGGTTTTTTACTCATCGGTCCGGGTCGGCCTTAACCCCAAACAGAGCGGGGGAAAAGTTCTCCCGCTCAGTTCGTGCTTTTCGGTGCTCGCCTTCCTGCTCCCCGCTTCACGCTCCCCGCTTCCAGCTTCTTACTCGCCGCCTCCCACTCACGGCCGCACGCCGATAAAACCGAAATCCTGGAAGGAGAGGACCGTAAAGCGATCTATTCCCGCGAAAACGAGGAGGTCGAAGAGCACGATCAGGACGGCCACGGCCGTATATATGCAGAGCGCTGGGACAGGCGGATATTTCTCCCTGATTTTGGAAATCAGCAGAAAAAAGCCCGCTGTCATTGCACAGCACTCGAGGGCAAAGGGCGGAAACCCCAGGAACCCGAGCAAAGGCATTTCAAAAATCTTCAAGGACCCTGCGTAGGGTACGGTGTATACCCATTTCGACCCTGCCCGGAAGTTCCATAACTCCCACAAAAGCCCGCATACGCCCCCGGCCATAAGCAGAAGATAAAAGTTCCCTGGGGACCCTTTTTCCCACTGCCGCAGCAGGGAAGGAGCACCGGCCTTGTGATTGACCGGTTCCAGGAGGAATATGAAAGCGAGCCAGACCAGGGGGAAAAAGTAGTTCGGCCAAACGAGCGGCAAAAGCAGAAAGAGTAGACCTGTGAAGATAAATGGCCTGTACAGCCTTTGCGGGTCGGCGAGCGGGGACGCCTTAGAATTTTTTAGGACTCCAATTAATTCGAGGAGCGCCGTTGTCGAAAAAATTCCCGGCAGAACCGTCGAATAGGCAATGGCGTATCCCGTCCATCTAACAACCGTGTTGGAAGGTATATTGATGTAATGCCAGTCCGAGAGCCGGAAATTCAATGCTTCAAAGACGAGCCACACGGTAACGGATATGGGAAGAAGGAGAAGGAATTTCCCCGGGTTTTCAAACAGCAATGATTTTGCTCCCCGGCAATAGAGCAAAGACTCGATAAAGATAATGTAGCTCCACCAGGCAAATGAATAGTACTCGGAATAAAAAGGTTCGAATCCGGACAGCATGGCCAGGGTCGAGGTCCCTAAGATCAGGCAGGCCGCAGGCATCAGAAAATAGGCCAGGGTCCGTTTTTTTTCCCGGTTCATTTCCGGACCCTTCCGGAGACCCCGCTTCTGGATGCTGAAATTTTTCGACTTTTTCTGCGAGACGCAATAAACATTTGATTCCTTTTGGCCGATTTTTTAAACTAAAAAGCTTTAAGATGGTCAAATTCCGAACGTAAAAGATTATAATGGGTTTGCCAAACATTTTCTGTACCCCGTGCCGCTTCGGGCCGGAGAGCAATCAGGAGTTTTTATTCATGGCGAAGGAAAAAGGTCCTCGAGGACAGCTCGTTCAACCCGAGAAAGTGGATAAGGACGCTCCCTATCCCATGATGTGCAAAGAGGGCAAGGGGGTACGAAATTTCGCATGCCCGAATTACGACGGATGCCTGGATAAGGCCGCCAAAGGGATGTGGAGCGGATTTACCTGTAGGGAATGCTGTTCTTACGTCCAAAAAGAAGAAGACAACCAGGGCTGAAGACAGACCGCAGATGAACACAGAATCGAACCGCGGATGAACGCGGATGGACACAGATTGTTGAACGAGGCGGATGAACGCAGATTGAACCGCGAGCGGGACCACTGATAAACACAAAATCAACCACAGAATCGAACCGCGGATGAACGCGGATGGACACAGATTGTTGAACGAGGAGGAAACAAAGCGAATCATCGGATGCGCTATGGAAGTGTTGAATTGCCTCGGGCACGGCTTCCTGGAAAAGCCATACGAGAATGCGCTGGTGGTTGAATTCGGGCTTAAGGGCATTCCGTTCAAGCAGCAGTCACGTTTCGATGTGGTCTACAAAGGCGTGAAGGTGGGCGAGTATATCCCGGACCTGATCGCTTTTGATCAAGCTGTTGTGGACACAAAGGTCATCGAGAAGATCACGGACCTGGAAATCGGGCAGGTCCTCAACTACCTGAAGATCACCGGGCTAAAAGTCGGCCTTATCCTCAACTTTAGGCGCCCCAAACTCGAATGGAAGAGGATTGTTCTGTCAGACCATGGATAAACCGAGAATGAACCGCTGATAGACGCGGATTAACGCTGATGGACCCATTATCAGGGGCCCTCCCAGCTCGAACCATCCGATGGAGAATCATTCCTTAAACTGAAATCCTGTCTATGAATCGCACAAATAAACGGTCAAGAAAAATCCGTGTCTATCCGCGTTCATCCGCGGTTCTATTCAGTTGGTTCTAATCAGTCGGTTCTACTCAGTTGGTTCAGATACTTTTTTGCTCTTGGGCTTGGGGCTTTTCGCTTTTGCAGGAGCGGCTTCGGCCTTCTTTACGGGTTTTTTGCCCTTCTTCTTGGCCTTTTCACCAGCGCCCTCGGTTATCAGCTCCAGCATACACATGGGAGCGGCGTCGCCCCGCCTGAACCCCACTTTCACGATCCGCGTATAACCGCCGGCCCGATTCTCGTATCTTTTGGCAAGCTCCTCGAATACCTTGTACACAACGTTTTTTTCGCGAATAACCGCAAGGGCCTGCCTTCGGCAATGCAGACCGCCATGTTTGCCCAGGGTGATCATCCATTCGGCCCACCGGCGCATTTCCTTGGCCTTGGGCACCGTTGTGTAAATGCGTTCGTGATTGAGAAGCGAGGTAACCATATTCCGGAACATGGCGAGACGGTGGCTCGTCGTCCGGTTTAGTTTTCTGCCGGAAACTCCGTGGCGCATGGATTATTCCTTTTCCTTTCTTCTCTGTTCGATGTCATCGCGGCTCGGAAAATCATCGATCTTCATTCCCAGAGAGAGTCCCATTTCGCTGAGTATCTCTTTTATCTCATTCAGCGACTTGCGGCCGAAATTCTTGGTCTTGAGCATCTCCTGCTCGGTCCTTTGAACAAGCTCGCCGATATGGCGTATATCGGCATTTTTAAGACAGTTTGCCGATCGAACGGAGAGTTCGAGTTCGTCAACGCCGCGGAACAGGTTGTCGTTGAAGGCGGGTTCGGACCGGACCTCTTCCTCCTGGGCCTCAGCTTCCTCTTCGAAATTGATGAAAATACTGAGCTGGTCCTTGAGAATCTTGGCGGCGTAAGCCAGCGCATCCTCCGGCTTGACGCTCCCGTCCGACCAGATCTCCAGGGTCAGCTTGTCATAGTCGGTAATTTGGCCGACGCGGGCCTGGGTCACAGTATAGTTGACTTTGCGCACCGGCGAAAAGATGGCGTCGATGGGGATCGTTCCGATAGGCTGGTTTTCCTCGATATTTTTTTCCGCGGGAACGTACCCTTTCCCCTGCCTTATCGTGAGTTCCATTCTGAGTCTGGCGTCCCTGGCAAGGGTGCAGATATGCTGGTCGGGATTGAGCACCTCGACCATCGCCCCGGCCTGGATGTCCCCGGCCGAGACCCGGCCTTCACCTTGCTTTTCGATCTGCAACCGGCGAAGACTTCCGTCCCCGGTCAATTTGAATCGAACTTCCTTCAGATTGAGTATCACATCGGTGACGTCTTCCAGAACACCGGGAATTGTGGAGAATTCGTGCAAAACGCCGTCTATCTTCACGTGGGTTATGGCTGAGCCCTGGAGAGATGAAAGCAGCACCCTCCTCAAGGCGTTTCCCATCGTAACGCCGAAACCCCTCTCCAGGGGCTCGCATTCGAATTTCCCGTAGGTGTTCGGCTCTGTTGATTCGACTTCCAAGCGCTTCGGTTTTATTAGTTCGCGCCAGTTCTTTTGCATGTTTTATCCTCATTGAAGAGACATCACCACAGGGCACCGTCTGAAAAGTCAAGCGGGCCACTTGGATGCGTGAAGCTCCAAAGGCCCTTTGACGCCATGAATCCTATAAATCGCGGCTCTTTCTTACTTAGAATAGAACTCAACCACCAGTTGTTCCTGAACCGGCAGGTTCATCTCATCTCGTGCGGGGTAGACCTTAAAGGTACCCTCGAACTTTGCGGTGTCGAGCTCCAGCCACACGGGAAGGCCTCTGCGCGGCAGGGCCCCCATGGATTCCGTTATTATCTGCAGATTGCGGCTCCCCTCCACTACAGCGATCGCATCGCCGGGCCTTAGCAGATAGGAGGGAATGTTTACTTTCCTGCCGTTGACCAGGAAATGATCATGCCTTACGAGCTGCCTGGCCTGGCTGCGGGAATTGGCGAAGCCGAGCCGGTAGACCGTATTGTCCAGCCTGCGTTCGAGCAAAACCAGGAAGTTTGTGCCGGTAACACCCTTCTGACGGTCAGCTTCTTTGAAATAGCTTTCGAACTGCTTTTCTACCAGGCCGTAAATTCTTTTGATTTTCTGCTTTTCGCGAAGCTGGAGCCCGTAGTCGGAGAGCTTGCCCCTGCCCTGGCCGTGCTGCCCCGGGGGATAGTTGCGGCGCTCGATCGCGCATTTGTCCGAATAGCAGCGGTCGCCCTTAAGATATAGCTTCATTGTTTCGCGGCGGCAAAGCCTGCATTGAGATTCGGTGTAGCGAGCCAAAATGTTCCTCCTGACTATATGAATACTATAGCGATGCTATTCGTTATACCCGTCGCCGCTTCGGAGGCCTGCAGCCATTGTGCGGTATCGGCGTAACGTCCTTAATGAAGGTGATATTGAAACCTGCGGCCTGGAGGGCCCGCAGAGCAGCCTCGCGGCCCGAACCCGGGCCTTTCACAAAGACTTCGATATTCTGAACTCCGTGCTCTTGAGCCTTTTTGGCGGCTGTCTCGGCGGCTACCTGCGCCGCGAACGGAGTACTTTTTCGCGACCCCTTGAACCCCTGGCTTCCGGCGCTCGACCAGGAAATGGCGTTACCGCTGATATCGGTGATCGTGATGATCGTGTTGTTAAAAGTTGAACGGATATGAGCTACGCCGTTGAGGATATTCTTGCGCTCTTTTTTCTTGGTTCTGGGTGCGGCTTTTTCTTTTGCCATGTTTTCTCCGTCCTACGCTTTCTTGCGCTTGCCCATTACGGACCGGCGCGGACCTTTACGAGTGCGGGCATTGGTGTGAGTGCGCTGGCCGCGAACCGGAAGCCCCCTGCGGTGCCTCAATCCCCGGTAACAGCCCAAGTCCATGAGACGCTTTATGTTCATCGAGATTTCGGACCTTAGATCACCCTCCACCTTCAAGTGGGAATCGATAATCTGCCTGATCGCATTTACCTGGACCTCGTTAAGATCGTCACTCTTGGTGTCCCCGCTGATCTTGGCCATCTCGAGGACCTTGCGGGCCGACGGTCTGCCGATACCGTAAATATATGTCAGAGCGATTTCGATGCGCTTGTTCTTCGGTAAATCGATGCCTGCAATTCGTGCCAATGTATTACTCCTCGTATGATAGACTTACTAATATCACTTCAATAACTTCACATCGCGGAGCGCGGAAGGCGACCGCATCGCGTGTCTATCGGACGCGGCGGGCGGGTGCGGGATGCCTTCATTACCCCTGGCGCTGCTTGTGCCTGGGATTCTCGCAAATCACGCGCACATTTCCGTGGCGACGGATAATTTTGCACTTTCTGCAAATGCGCTTAACCGATGCTCGCACTTTCATTCCGGAAATTCCTTTCCACAAACCAGCGCCACTCAAGCCTTACGACTTGGACCTGTAAGTGATGCGTCCCCGTGTCAGATCGTAGGGAGAAAGCTCCACGGTTACCTTATCGCCGGGCAGGATGCGAATGAAATGCATGCGCATCTTTCCGGAGATATGGGCAAGAATGCGATGGCCGTTAGGCAACTCCACGCGAAACATGGCATTGGGCAGGGTCTCGACGACCGTTCCTTCGACTTCTATAGCCTCTTCTTTAGCCATGCCCGCTTGTTCCCCCAAATCAATTTACCCCGAACTTTTTATTATAATTCACTTGCTTGCGGTTGTAAAGCTGTTTGACGCTGCGTCAGAATCTGAGGACCTTCCTCAGTTATGGCTACGGTGTGCTCAAAATGAGCCGACAGCTTCCTGTCACTTGTTACCGCCGTCCATTGATCTTCCAGTATCTCAACGTCAGGTCCCCCGGCGTTTATCATTGGCTCCAAAGCCAGCACCATTCCCGGTTTGAGTCTGACTCCCGTACCAGGCGGTCCGTAATTGGGAATCTGGGGACTTTCGTGTAAATGCTGCCCGATCCCGTGCCCGACAAATTCCCTCACCACCGAATAACCCCGCTTCTCCACGTAATCCTGTATTGCATGAGAGATATCGGAGAGGCGGTTTCCGGAAATCGCCTGCAAAATTCCTTCGTAAAGACACTCCTCGGTCACCGCGCACAACCGTGCGGCTTGCTCGGTGATCTTTCCCACAGGCGCCGTCACGGCCGCGTCCCCGTAATAACCATCCAAAATAACGCCGAAGTCCAGGCTTATGATGTCCCCTTCTTTTAGCCGGCGTTGCTTGGAGGGCATTCCATGGACAACTTCTTCGTTAACCGAGGTGCAAAGGGCGAATGGATACCCTTGATAGCCTTTGAACGCCGGTTTTGCGTGCTTTTTTGAAGCAAGCTCCTCACTTATCGCATTAAGTTCCCAGGTCGTGATCCCCGGCTTAATATGTTCGATCAGCCGGTCTAGAATCTCGGCGACAATCAGACATGAGGTTTTGATCTTTTCAATTTCAGCTCGGGACCGTAGGATTATCAATATAAACGCCCCCGTTCCGGATACTGAACACCAGTCTCCGGATACCGGATAACAACATCACAAATCCGATCCCCAGCATATGCATGCTACGCGAGGCGGCAGCACAACCAGAGAGCATGCCCCGAACCTGATCCGGAGACCTCGACGCTAGCCAAGGACCTTTTGAATGCGCTGCAGGATATCATCCATTTTGCCCACGCCGTCAATGCGGCGGAGCTTGCCCTGTTTTTCGTAGTAGTCTATCAGGGGCTTTGTCTGCGCTTCGTAAGTTTCAAGCCTGGACTTTACGGTGACTTCGTTGTCATCGGATCTCTGGTAGAGCTCGCCACCGCATTTGTCGCACAAGCCTTGTTTTGCGGGCGGATCAAAAATCACATGGAACCCGGCCCCACAACCCCGGCAGGTCCGCCGGCCGGTAAGGCGCCCCATCAATTCGAAGTTGGGGACCTCGACGCTGACCACGTGATCGATTTTCTGGCCCACCCTGCCGAGGATATTGTCCAGTTCCTGCGCCTGTGAAGCCGTGCGTGGAAATCCGTCCAACATATAGCCATTCCCGGCGTCCGGCTTCTTAATACGCTCTTCAACCAACCCGATCACCACGCTGTCGGGAACCAGGCCGCCGGCATCCATATATTTTTTCGCCTCAAGCCCCAGTGGGGTCCCTTCCTTCAGCGCGGCGCGGAGCATGTCGCCCGTGGAGACCTGCGGAATGTGATACTTTTCTACAAGACGTTTGGCCTGAGTGCCTTTGCCGGCGCCCGGCGGTCCCAGCAAAATAATGTTCATCGTTTACCTCCCGCTAAGAGTGCAAGTAAAAGTTCACCCTTCCAACCCGCTGGTCCACTTGGGCGATGGAGCCAGTGTGCCTCACTCGCTAGCGACGGCCCTTCATGCGTCCGCTCTTGAGGAAACCCTCGTAGTGGCGCGACAGCATATGAGCCTCGATCTGGGACAGGGTGTCCATTGCGACGCCGATGACGATCAGCAGGGCGGTCCCGCCGAAGTAGAAGGGCACACCAAATCTTGTTATCAGAAGGGTGGGAAGAACACAAACCGCTGAAACATACAGCGCACCACCAAGAGTAATACGGCTCAAAACCTTATCAAGATATTCCGCAGTGGGCCTTCCCGGTCGTATGCCGGGGATGAAGCCCCCGTATTTTTTCATGTTATCCGCCACATCCACGGGGTTGAAAACGATAGCCGTATAGAAAAAGCAAAAAAAGATAATGAAACCAACGTAGAGTAAAACGTAGGCCCAATGTCCCGGGCTAATGGCCTGTGAAACCGATTGGACCCAGGGAATTTTTATGAAATTGGCGACAGTAGCCGGAAACATGATTATCGACGACGCAAAAATCGGTGGGATAACCCCCGACGCGTTTATCTTGAGCGGTATATGCGTATTTTGTCCACCGTAAACCCGTCTTCCGACGACTCGCTTGGCATACTGGACAGGCACCCGCCTTTGTCCCCGCTCCATGAATATAATGAAAGCGACCACTCCCAGCATCATCGACGCAAGCCCGGTCAGTATGAAGATGCTCATTTCGCCCGCTTGAACGAGCCTTGTCGTACTGATAAGGGCGTTGGGAATCCCGGCTACTATACCTGCGAAAATGATGAGAGATATTCCGTTTCCGATCCCGCGCTCGGTTATCTGCTCGCCGAGCCACATGATGAACGCAGTACCGGCCGTCAAGGTCAGCACGGTTATCAGGCGAAATCCCCATCCGGACATCAAAACCAGCCTTACGTCACCTGGAGCGTGCTGGCTCTCGAGACCGACGGCTATTCCAAAACCCTGGATGCAACTGAGGATAACGGTTCCGTAGCGCGTGTACTGCGTGATCTTTTTACGGCCCGCCTCTCCCTCCTTGCTGAGCTTTTCCAGAGTGGGGATAACTACCGTAAGGAGCTGTAGGATAATTGATGAACTGATATAAGGCATAATTCCGAGGGCAAAAACGGAAAAGTGGCTCAAAGCGCCCCCGGAAAACATGTCAAAGAGACCAAGAAGCGTTCCTTTGGCTGCGTTGAAGTAGGCTTCCAGGGCTCGTGCATTGATATATGGGGTCGGAATGTGGACCCCGATGCGGTAAACGGCCAGAAGAGCCAGAGTCGTTAGTATACGGCGTTTGAGCTCGGGAATTCTCCCTATAGTCGCAAAGCTTCCGAGCACTTTTTATTTCCCTTCGTTAAGCGGTATCAATTCAACCTTACCACCTGCCGCTTCGATTCTCTTAATGGCTGAAGCGCTTGCCTTGTGTACGCGAACCGTAAGAGGTTGACTGATTTCGCCGTTGGCCAGCAGCTTGACACCGTAACGGACTTTCCTGATCAGCCCGACCCCGATGAAATCCAGTGGACCGATTTCGCTGCCGGCAGGAAATTTGCCCAAATCCTCAAGGTTGACAATCGAGAATTCCTTCTTGAAAATATTAGTGAAGCCGCGTTTGGGAATTCTGCGCTGAAGGGGCATCTGGCCGCCTTCGAACCAGGGAGGCGTACCGCCGCCGGAGCGGGATTTTTGTCCTTTTGTGCCCTTTCCAGCGGTCATTCCCTGGCCGGAACCCGAACCTCGGCCGAGGCGCTTTGTATTCTTCTTTGCTCCGGGAGGCGGAGCAAGTTCTCCGAGTCTCATCAAAAACCCCTATCTTTCCACGATTTTAACCAGGTGAATCACCTTCTTGAGAGCACCCAACACATGGGGAGAGCTGTAGAGGTTCACGGGCCTGTGCATCCTCGTAAGCCCAAGCGCCTGTAAAACCCTGCGGTGCTTTTCGGGACGCCCTATCGGGCTTCGAACCAGTCTGACCTCAATTGGCTTTAGCATACCTGCACCCTTGTAGTTTTAAGTTTTGAGTTTTTAGTTTTTAGTTAACTCAAAACCATCAACTAACAACCAAAAACTGATGAGCTAGGCCTCTTCCAGAATATTTTTCCCTCTGGTTTTGGAAACCTGATCGACACTGCGCAGCTTCTTTAACCCCGCCACCGTGGCCTTGACGACATTATGGGGATTTCTCGATCCGACGCACTTTGTCAAAATATCATGAATTCCCGCCGCTTCCATGATGGCTCGCACAGCCCCGCCGGCGATGACACCGGTACCGGGGGAGGCCGGCTTCAAAATAACCGAGGAAGCTCCGAACTTGCCGAGCACCTCATGAGGAATTGTGGTTTCCTTGAGGGGCACGTCGATCATGTTTCGTTTTGCCGATTCCATTCCCTTGCGTATGGCCTCGGGAACTTCGTTCGCCTTGCCAAGGCTGTGCCCGACCTTGCCGTTGCCGTCCCCAACCACCACTATTGCACTGAACGAAAAACGTCGGCCGCCTTTAACGACTTTGGCCACCCGGCTTATATGGACTACCTTGTCAATCATCTGGAGCTGGCTGGAATCCACCGCTATCAATGTGACTGCCTCCGATCTTAAGTTAAAAATCCAGACCCTTCTGGCGCGCTGCGTCCGCAAGGGCCTGAATGCGCCCGTGATAGATAAAGCCATTGCGATCGAATACGACCTTGCCGATACCCTTTTCGATGGCTTTGCGGGCGATGAGTTCCCCGACGCGCTTGGCGGCGCCCACTTTTCCCTTGACCGCCTCCATTTCCTTATACTCAGGGGAAAGCGTGGATACGGACACCACGGTCGCTCCAGTCTCGTCGTTGATTATCTGAGCATATATATGCTTATCGCTGCGGAAGACCGTCAGCCTGGGGCGCGTTTCGACGCCTTCTATTTTTCTTCTGATGCGCCTCTTGCGTTTGACCCGAGCGGTATAGCGCGGATTTGTGCTGCCTGATGCCATTTGAGCTTCCTCCAAATCTACTTCTTGGAACCGGTCTTGCCTACTTTGCGGCGGACGTGCTCCCCGGAGTATCGAATACCCTTGCCCTTGTAAGGTTCCACCGGCCTGAGAGCGCGAATCCGGGCAGCTGTTTCGCCCAGTACTTCTATATCGATCCCCTCCAGCCGTACGGTGTTCCCCTTGTCCACGGTGGCTTTTATTCCCTCCGGCAGCGCGAACTGAATGGGATGCGAATACCCCAGGCTCAAGTTCAGATTACTTCCCTGCACCTCGGCCCGGTAGCCGGTCCCCTGAATATCGAGTCCCTTTGTGAAACCCTCACTCACGCCCTTGACCATGTTGTGCACCAGGGCACGCATCAGACCATGAGTAGCGTGGGCCTTCTTGGAATCTTCCTTGCACTTGAACTCGACGGCTTGCTTGCTAATCTCCACGCCCACACTTGCCGGAAAAGACCTGTGCAGCGTCCCCCTGGGGCCCTGGACGGTGAGGACCGAATCCCCGAGAGTAACTTCCACCCCCTTCGGTAAGGTTATGGGCAATTTACCCACCCGCGACATGCCATTACTCCTATAAAGAGTTTTGAGTTGAGAGTTTTGAGCTTTACTCAGTTAACTCAAAACCAACAACCAACAACCAACAACTCCAAAACTACCAGACGGCACACAGAACTTCGCCGCCAACACCTTCTTTACGGGCCTGCCTGTCTGTCATCACGCCCTTTGAGGTGGAAATGATGGAAATCCCCATTCCGTTCAGTACTCGAGGGATCTGCTCGTGGCCGACATAAATGCGGCGGCCGGACTTGCTGATTCGCTTCGCCCCGGTCAAAGCGCCCTCCCGGCCATCAGCGTACTTGACATGAACGCGGAGAATTCCTTGTTTGTCGTCCCTTATGAATTTGTAGTTCTTTATGTATCCCTCATCCTTCAGGATACGACACAAGCTCGCCCTAATGCGGGAAGCAGGGATATCCAACTTGTCAAACCGTGCTTTCTGCGCATTGCGAATACGGTTAAGGAAGTCGCCTATCGAATCGGACACCATCATTTTTAATTTCTCCTCCGGTCCTACCAGCTTGCCTTGACCACGCCGGGAAGTTCACCCCTGAGCGCCATGTTGCGGAAGCAGATACGGCAGATCCCGAACTTGCGGATGTAGGCACGGGGCCGGCCGCACACCGGACACCGGTTGTATTTGCGTGCCTTGAATTTGGGACTTCGTTTTGTTTTTGCTATGAGAGACTTCTTAGCCAAAGGAGGCCTCCTTCTCAACGCTTGAACGGCATGCCCATAAGGGCGAGAAGCGTCCTTGCCTCATCGTCCGTCTTGGCAGTCGTGACTATTGTGATATTCATCCCCTTGATCTTATCGATTTTGTCGTAGTCTATCTCGGGGAAAATGATGTGTTCCTTTATTCCAAGGGTGTAATTGCCCCTGCCGTCCAGGGCTTTTGGAGAAACGCCGCGGAAGTCACGAACACGGGGCAGGGCGACATTGACGAGCTTGTCGTAGAACTCGTACATCCGGCTGCCTCTAAGAGTAACCATACACCCGATCGGCATCCCCTTCCTCAGCTTGAAGGCAGCTATACTCTGGCGCGCCTTGGTGATAACCGGCTTTTGCCCGCTGATCTGGGACAACTCGGCCGCAGCAGAGTCCAGTATTTTTACGTTTTGAATAGCTTCCCCAAGCCCCATATTGATTATGATCTTGGCAAGCCTGGGAATTTGCATCGGACTCTTATACTGATACTGCTCCCGGAGTTGGGGAACGATTTCCTGATTAAACCTGTCGAACAGTACCGCCATTTTACCTCCACTCCCGCCTTGGCGGTGGACGTCCTTAGTCGATGACTTCCCGGCATTTCTTGCAAAACCGGACTTTGCGGTCGTCATCGAGCACTCTATAGCCCACCCTGGTCGGGTCTGTACACTTCGAACAAATCAACATGAGATTGGAAATCTGAATTGGGGCTTCCCTTTCCAGAATGCCACCCTGCCTCGTCTGCTGACTGGGCTTGAGATGGCGCTTGACAATGTTGAGCTTTTCCACGATCGCCCGCTCCTTCTTGGGAATTACCCGCAGCACCTTGCCGCTCTTTCCCTTATCCTTGCCGGCGATCACCTTCACCGTATCGTTTTTCTTTATATGATAATCGTGATGTTTCATCGCGTGAGTCCTTGTCGCTAAAGAACTTCCGGAGCGAGCGATATAATCTTCATAAACTGTTTGGCGCGCAGTTCCCTGGCTACGGGTCCGAAAATGCGGGTGCCGATCGGTTCCCTTGCGGCGTTGATCAGCACTGCCGAGTTATCGTCGAACTTGATATAGGAACCATCCGGCCGGCGGACTTCCTTCTTTGTGCGCACGACAACCGCCTTTAGCACGTCACCCTTTTTCACTTTCGCGTTGGGAATGGCCTCCTGGACAGACACCACGATGATGTCGCCCACCGAAGCGTATCGCCTGCGGGTCCCTCCGAGCACTTTTATGCAGTAAAGCCGCTTGGCCCCGGAATTATCAGCGGCGTTCAATTGAGTTTCCGATTGAATCATCTGTTACTCCAGATCTGTTTAACGGACACCGGCCGGCCGGCGATCAGAAGGCCGCCTTCTCCAGGACCTTTACAACCAGCCAGCGCTTTTCCTTACTGACCGGCCTGCTTTCCTCGATAAGCACGTGATCACCAACTGAGCATGCATTCTGGGGGTCGTGGGCCTTGAAGGTGTTCCTGCGCCTAACGTACTTGCGGTATTTGGTGTCCTGGATCAGCCGTTCGACCATGACCACCACGGTCTTGTCCATCTTGTTGCTCATGACCTTGCCGACTCGAGTTTTCCTGCTAGATTCCTGTTGTTCCATGATACCTCTCTGCCCCTATGCTCCGGCTTTGCTGTCCATCTCGGACAAAATCGTGAGAATCCGCGCTATGTCCTTTTTATTCCTCGGAAGCTGGGCGGTGTTGTCCAGTTGTCCGGTCGCTTGTTGAAACGTGAGATTAAACTGGGCTTCCCGGATCTCGTTGAGTTTCTGAACCAACTCATCTTTAGTCATTTCCCGCAGAGCGCTCGTTTTCATAGTATATCCTGCCTCGAAACGAAACGAGTGGGCACCGGAAGCTTTTGCGAGGCGAGGCTCAGCGCTTCCCGCGCAGTGGCTTCAGTCACGCCCTTTATTTCGTAAAGAACCCGGCCGGGTCTCACAACGGCCATCCACCCTTCGGGTGCACCCTTGCCTTTGCCCATTCGAGTTTCGGCGGGCTTCTTCGTGAAGGGTTTATCGGGGAACATTCGAATCCAAACCTTGCCTCCACGCTTTACGTGGCGCGTAATAGCGACGCGGGCTGCCTCGATCTGCCTGGCGGTAACGTAGCCCGGACCAAGAGCCTTAAGCCCGTAGTCGCCAAAGCTGACCTCACTTCCGCGGAATGCAGCGCCCCTCATGCGGCCCTTCTGCACTTTTCTGAATTTGACTCTTTTGGGAGCTAACATCACATTTCTCCTTAGGGCAACACTTCGCCCTTGAAGATCCAGACCTTCACGCCGATGATGCCATAGGTGGTCCTGGCAAGGGCCGTGCCGTAATCTATGTCGGCCCGAAGAGTGTGCAGTGGGACCCTGCCCTCGCGATACCATTCCCTCCGTGCCATTTCGGCTCCGCCCAGCCGCCCGGCCGAGGCGACCCTTACGCCCTTGGCCCCGAATTTGAGGGCAGAGCTGACGGCGCGCTTCATTGCGCGGCGGAATGCCACACGCCTTACGAGCTGAAGAGCTATATTTTCGGCGACCAAGGTGGCGTCGAGTTCGGGACGGCGCACTTCCTGGATATCGATCAGGACTTCCCGCTTGAAACGGCGCTCTAAATCGCGCCTGAGCACCTCGATTTCAGCGCCCTTCTTGCCGATGACTATTCCCGGCCGCGCCGTGTGTATCCTGATCTTTACCTTGTTGGCGGCTCGCTCGATCTCCACTTTGGAAATACCGGCGTGGAACAGCCGCTCCTTTATGTAATCACGGATCTGCCGGTCCTCCAAAACAAGCTTGGAATAGCCCCTGGTTGCAAACCATTTCGAACTCCAGGTCTTAACGATGCCGAGCCGGAACCCTGTTGGATGAACTTTCTGTCCCAAACCTCACCTCCATATGGGCAATTTCAGATTTATTTCTTCTCTTGCAAAACAACTGTTATGTGGCTCGATGGCTTGATAATCTTGGTCGCCCTACCCATAGCCCTGGGACGAAACCTTTTGAGCCGCGGCCCCTGATCGATTTTTATTGTCTTTATATAGAGCTTTTCCAGGTCAAAGGACTTGGCATTTTCGGCGTTTGCCATGGCCGAGCGGAGCACCTTTGTTATGAGCCGCCCGCTTTTCTTAGGCGTAAATCTGAGCAGAATCAGGGCCTCATCGACTTTTTTGCCTCGCACCATATCGGCGACCAGGCGAGTCTTCTGCGCGGAAACCCGCAGGTATTTGCTAATGGCTCTGGCTTCCATTATTTTTTCCCTTTTACTTTGGACTTCTTATCTCCAGCATGGCCATAAAAAGTCCTGGTCGGAGAAAACTCACCCAGTTTGTGTCCAACCATATTCTCGCTAACGAAAACCGGAATGAACTTCTTGCCGTTGTGCACGGCAAGCGTGATTCCGACGAATTCGGGCAAGATGGTTGATCTGCGCGACCAGGTCTTTATGACTTTGCGGTCGCCCGTATCTTTGGCTTTCGTGATCTTTTCGACCAGGTGTTCGTCAACAAATGGCCCTTTTTTTAAAGACCGAGGCACTTTATCCTCCTGTATCGCTTCCGTTCGGCCGGCCGCAGTCACAATCTCCACAGCCCGACCATCCGCCCGCACAGTGAACGTCCGTCAGCTCAGATGATGAGCTATCGAGACCCTACTTGCGGCGATGAAGTATGTACTTATCGCTCTGTTTGGCCTTGCGAGTGCGATATCCCTTGGTAGGAACCCCCCACGGAGTACAGGGATGGCGTCCTCCGGAACTTCTTCCCTCGCCGCCGCCCATCGGGTGGTCCACAGGGTTCATCGCAACGCCGCGCACGTGAGGCCTTTTTCCTGCCCAGCGCGGGCGCCCGGCTTTTCCGAGCGAAATGTTTTCGTGATCGATATTGCCAACCTGGCCAACGGTAGCCTTGCACTCAATCGAGACCAGGCGCATCTCACCCGAAGGCATGCGAAGAGTGGCGTACTTGCCTTCGCGGGCGATGAGCTGAGCGCTTGTACCTGCCGAACGGGCCAACTGGCCGCCTTTGCCCTGCCGCATCTCTATATTGTGTACAACGGCGCCAAGCGGCAGGTTTGCGAGTTTGAGGCAATTGCCGGGTTTTATGTCGGATTCAGGGCCGGTCATGACCTTATCGCCGACCTTGAGCCCAACAGGAGCAAGAATGTAGCGCTTTTCCCCGTCGGCATAGAACAGCAGGGCTATATGCGCCGAGCGGTTGGGATCGTACTCAACAGTGGCCACCCTGGCAGGAATACCTTCCTTATCGCGCTTGAAGTCGATCATTCGGTAACGCCGTTTGTGGCCGCCTCCGCGCTGCCATGACGTAACGCGGCCCACGTTGTTGCGGCCGCCGCTTTTGCGCAAAGGCTTGATCAGGCTCTTTTGGGGCCTGTCGGTCGTTAGTTCCTCGAAGGTGGCATATGTCTGAAACCGACGGCCTGGCGATGTCGGCTTCACTTTCCTGATTCCCATTTTACCTTTTCCTCCCGGCTAGACGCCTTCAAAAAACTCGACCCGCTGCCCGGGTTTGATGGTTACGACAGCCTTTTTCCAGTCAGGCGACTTTGTAAAATGCCGGCCAACCCTTTTTAACTTCCCCTTCATGCTCAATGTGGCCACATCGAGGACGTTGACCTTGAAGATTTTTTCCACTGCCACCTTGATTTCAATCTTGTTAGCCCTGCGGTCCACTTCGAAGAAAAGCTTGTTTCTGAGGTCTTTTTCGGTGGTGCTCTTCTCTGTCACCAGGGGGCGTTTCAATATCCGGTATGTATTGGAGTTCATGCCAGCGCCTCCTCGATCCTGCCTACGCATTCCCTGCTAAGGATCACCGCATGGTAGTTCAACAGATCGTAGACGTTGAGTCCTTCGGATCGCAGGACTTTAACGTTGGGAATATTGCGAGCGGATTTTTCTATGATTTCGTCGTGCTCGGGCAAAACGACCAGGGTCTTGCCAAGTTCGAACCGATCGAGCAGTTCTACGAAATCTTTCGTCCGAATCCTGTCGAGTTTAAACTGGTCGATCACCTTGAACCCAGCATCGAGAACCTTCTGGCTCAGGGCCATCTTGAGCGCCTGGCGCCTAACCTTTTTGGGTATACGCATCAGGTAATCCCTGGGCTGGGGACCATGAATGATCCCGCCTCCGCGCCAGATGGGGGACCGGCTTGTTCCGGCCCGAGCACGTCCGGTGCCCTTTTGCCGCCAGGGCTTTTTGCCTCCGCCCCTGACTTCGCTGCGGCCTTTGGTCTTCGCGGTTCCCGACCTGCGTTTGGCCAGTTGATAGATCACGACCTCATGGAGAACGTGAGATTTCACAGGCACGCCGAATATCGCGTCGCTGAGTTCGAGCTGGCCCGTCACTTCACTGTCCAAGTTAAAAACATCCACAGTTGGCATGGTAATCCTCAATATTCCCCAAAATCCGTTTCGCCTGTACCTGACCTCTATAGCACCCGGTTTGTCTTGCGAATGATTACGATCCCGTTCTTTGCACCCGGAACGGCGCCGTGGATCAGCAGCAGGTTGTCTTCGGTACGGACGTCAACGACCTTGAGGTTCAAAACGGTCGTTCGCTTGTTGCCTTTCTGTCCGGGCATCTTCTTGCCCTTGATGACTCGGCCCGGGTAGGTTGCCATACCGGTTGAACCCGGCTCACGGACGTTCTTGGAGCCGTGGCCGCTGGGCCCCCGCTGAAACCTCCATCGTTTGATGGTGCCGGCAAATCCTTTACCCTTGCTCTTCCCGATTATATCTACGTGATCGCCAATCTCGAATATCTCGGCAAGCACCTGATCGCCGGGATTGTGTTCCGATGGGTTTTCAGCCGGGACCTCTCGCAGGACATCGAAATAGCCTTTTCCCACCTTGTCCAGATGGCCCTTCAACGGGCGGTTTACGTTTTTTAGCTTCTTTGTCCCAAAACCTATCTGCAACGCAGCGTAGCCGTCCTTTTCGGGGGTCTTTACCTGGGTTACCGTGCACGGACCGGCTTGGACGAGGGTTACCGGATAGACGGTGCCGTCGTCTGCGAAGACCTGGGTCATATCGAGTTTGCGTCCTATAATTGCCGTAATCATTAGCTATTACTCTCTTTGGCTGACTGCCGCCCTAAATCCTAGAGCTTAATTTCGACATCGACCCCGGCGGACAGGTCCAGTTTCATAAGGGAGTCGACCGTTTGCTGGGTCGGGTCCAGGATGTCTATCAGACGCTTGTGGACTCGTATTTCGAACTGCTCCCGCGACTTCTTGTCAACGTGAGGAGAACGCAACACGGTATACCGGTTGATTTTTGTTGGAAGCGGTATCGGTCCGGCCACCCGCGCACCGGTCTTTTTCGCCGTTATCACGATCTCATTGGTTGATTGATCGAGCAACTTGTGATCGTAAGCCTTCAGTCGGATGCGAATTCTCTGATTCGTCACCATTTGCCTTCCTATCAAATAGACAACCGGAGCGGGGCTCCGGTTGTCCTGTTGCAAATTTAACTAATTGACGATCTCGGTAAGAACCCCGGCGCCAACGGTGCGGCCACCTTCGCGAATAGCGAATCGCAACTCTTTTTCGAGTGCAACCGGAGTAATAAGCTGTACCTCACAACTGATATTGTCGCCGGGCATAACCATTTCGACCCCTTCGGGCAGGGTCATGACGCCGGTGACGTCAGTGGTTCTGAAATAGAACTGCGGCCGGTAGCCGGGGAAAAAAGGAGTATGCCGCCCGCCTTCTTCTTTTTTCAACACGTAGACTTCCGCCTTGAACTTGGTATGGGGCGTAATCGAACCTGGCCTGGCAACAACCTGGCCGCGCTCGACCTCGTCTCGTTTGGTTCCACGCAAAAGCACGCCAACATTGTCGCCCGCCTGGCCCGAATCCAGGGTCTTGCGGAACATTTCAACGCCCGTGCAAACTGTCTTAAAAGTAGGACGGAACCCGACAATTTCAACTTCGTCGCTCACTTTGACTATACCGCGCTCGACACGGCCCGTGACCACCGTTCCGCGACCCGAAATCGAGAAAACGTCTTCGATGGGCATCAGAAACGGCTTGTCGATGTCGCGCACAGGGTCCGGAATATATCCGTCGATTGCGTCCATGAGCTCGAAGACGCACTTTGCAGCCTCGCTTGCCACATCCTCTGTCTCAAGCGCCTTCAATGCCGAGCCTTTGACGATCGGAACATCGTCTCCGGGAAACCCGTACTTGGTCAGAAGCTCCCGAAGCTCCAGCTCAACGAGTTCGATAAGCTCGGGATCGTCCACCATGTCAACCTTGTTCAGGAATACAACAATAAAGGGAACACCGACCTGGCGGGCCAGAAGAATGTGCTCGCGGGTCTGAGGCATCGGGCCGTCGTCGGCGGCAACCACCAGGATCGCCCCGTCCATCTGAGCGGCCCCCGTGATCATGTTCTTTATATAGTCCGCATGGCCGGGACAATCCACATGCGCATAGTGGCGCTTGTCTGTCTCATATTCGACGTGGGCGGTTGCGATCGTTATGCCTCGCTCGCGCTCCTCGGGCGCCTTGTCGATCTGGTCAAACGGAACGAACTGGGCCTTGCCCTTCTTTGCAAGCTGCTTTGTAATCGCTGCGGTAAGGGTCGTTTTCCCATGGTCTATGTGACCAATCGTCCCCACATTTACATGTGGCTTTGTCCGCTCGAATTTCTTTTTAGCCATTAGAGAATCCTCCTCGCCAGGCTTTCAGACGATGTCTCATATCTCTTAAATTCTTTTGCCTCAGCTATAATCAAATACTACCACCTGTAGTGCGCGAACGCCTTGTTGGCGTCAGCCATCCGATGGGTATCCTCGCGTTTTTTCACCGAACCGCCGCGGTTCTGCGCCGCATCCATCAACTCGCCCGCGAGCTTCTGAGTCATGGTCTTCTCTGAACGCGACTTGGCGTAACTAATGATCCACCTCATGGCCAGAGCGTCGCGTCGCTCCGAGCGCACTTCCACGGGGACCTGGTAAGTTGCTCCGCCCACACGCCTGGATTTGACCTCCACAACGGGCCTGACATTGTCGAGAGCTTTATGGAATACGTCGAGCGGGTCCTGCTTTGAGCGCTGCTCTATCAGAGTGAGGGCCAGATAGAAAATCTGCTCGGCGGTACTCTTCTTGCCGCGGCGCATGACGTTGTTGATGAATTTGGCCGCAAGCCGGCTGTTGAATTTGGGGTCCGGCAGTACGTAGCGTTTTGGGACTTCTCTTCTCCTGGGCATCCCTTTTCCTTCGATTAATTCTGTGTTTTAAGGCAAAAGGAGGCCATGGCGACAAAACAGAAGAGCCATGGCCCCAGAACTATTCGGATTCTGGTTACTTCGGCCTTTTGGTACCGTACTTGGAACGGCCCTGCTTGCGATCTGCAACTCCCAACGCATCGAGAGTTCCACGAATAATATGGTACCGGACTCCGGGAAGGTCCTTTACACGACCACCGCGAATGAGCACAACGGAGTGCTCCTGCAGATTGTGGCCGATCCCCGGGATATAGGATGTAACTTCAATACCGTTTGTCAGACGCACACGGGCGATTTTGCGCAAGGCCGAATTAGGCTTCTTGGGCGTCGTCGTATATACGCGAACACAAACTCCGCGCTTCTGAGGACAGCTCTGAAGGGCGGGAGTACTGGATTTTTTCCGGACTGCTTCCCTTCCTTTTCTGACCAACTGGTTGATAGTGGGCATTCCAGTATTAAACTCCATTATAAATAAATTAAAGAAGACTCAGCCCAGCCAAAGGATTGCGGACTTTCCGAGCTGGAAAATCCTTTCTTTTTAAAGGAATTGGACCTGAATGTCAAGCTCAAAACCGATGTCACTCGGTGGATATGGATCTTGGAAATCGCTTTGGACTTCCAACATCGTGCTTGCCTCTCATTTCCTTACATCCCGGTACTGCCTGAGTCCCGAGCCTGCAGGAATCAGCCTGCCCATTATGACGTTTTCCTTAAGTCCCAACAGGTTGTCAACCTTTCCGGCGGTGGCAGCGTCGGTGAGCACCTTGGTCGTCTCTTGGAAAGAAGCCGCCGAGATGAAGCTCTGGGTGCTCAAAGATGCCTTGGTTATGCCGAGCAAGAGAGGCTCTGCAACTGCAGCTCGCTGCCCCTGGGCAACAATCTGTCCGTTAACTTCCTCGAAGATCGGCTTTTCCACATGCTCGCCCAGAAGGAACTCGGAGTCCCCGGGATCGGTGATTCGGACACGCTTGAGCATCTGTCTCACAATGACCTCGATATGCTTGTCATTGATCTTGACGCCCTGAAGCCTATAGACCTGCTGGACTTCATCGACCAGGTACTTGGCAACTTCTTTTTCGCCAAGGACCGTCAGAATATCATGGGGATTAGGCGACCCGTCCATAAGGGCCTCGCCCGCACGCACGTAATCGCCTTCGTGTACGCTGATGTGTTTGCCCTTCGGGATCAGATACTCACGCGGGTCTCCCACCTGGGGAGTGATTACAACTTTGCGCTTGCCCTTGGTGTCTTTTCCGAAACTCACCACGCCGTCGATTTCGGTAATAACGGCGTTTTCCTTGGGCTTGCGCACCTCGAAGAGTTCAGCAACCCGGGGCAGACCGCCGGTGATGTCCTTTGTCTTGGTGGTCTCGCGCGGAATTCTTGCAAGAACGTCTCCAGGGAAGACCTGATCACCTTCCGTCACCATCACAATGGCGCCGACCGGCATGAAGTAGCGTGCCGCGCCGCCTTCACCAACCTTGGCCGTTCTGCCTTTTTCGTCCTTGATGGAGATCCTGGGCCGCACGTCGGCTTCCCGGAATTCGACAACCACTTTGCTGGACTTGCCGGTAACCGGGTCCAGCTTTTCCTGCATGGTCTGACCTTCGGTGATATCGCCAAACTTTACACCACCTGAGACTTCGGTCAGAATCGGTGTAGTGAACGGGTCCCATTCGGCAAGCAATGAGTCCGGTTCGACCCGCTGGCCTTCGGCAACCTTAAGCTTGGCCCCGTAGACGATGACATATCGTTCCCGCTCGCGACCGGTTTCGCTGATGATGCTGATTTCACCGTTGCGGTTCATAGCCACCAGATCGCCCTCGCGGTTGTGAACGATATTGAGATTGAGAAATTTGACTGTACCCGCGTATCGATTGCTGATCGATGTACGCTCGATACTCTTGCTGGCTGTACCGCCGATATGGAACGTACGCATGGTAAGCTGGGTTCCGGGCTCACCGATGGATTGGGCGGCTATAATGCCGATCGCCTCTCCGATTTCAGCCAATTTCCCCTGAGCGAGGTCGCGGCCGTAGCACATGGCGCAAACACCCCTGGGAGACCGGCAGGTAAGCGCCGAACGGATATTCACCTTTTCGATTCCAGCGTCCTCGATTTCGATGACCTTCTTCTCATTGATCTCTGCCCCCATCGGGACGATCACTTCGGCTGTAACCGGATCGACTATATCATCCTGTGCCGTACGACCAAGGATGCGGTCTCCCAGCCTCTGAATTATTTCACCGGCTTCCAGCAGCGCTTCCACCTCGATTCCGTCCATCGTGTTGCAATCGGTTTCCGCTATGATCACATCCTGGGACACATCCACCAGACGGCGTGTGAGGTAACCGGAGTTCGCCGTCTTGAGGGCGGTGTCTGCAAGACCTTTTCGTGCGCCGTGCGTCGAAATGAAGTACTGCAGAACCGTGAGCCCTTCACGGAAATTGGCCGTGATCGGGGTCTCGATGATTTCGCCCGAAGGCTTGGCCATAAGTCCGCGCATCCCGGCCAACTGACGCATCTGGTCCTTGCTGCCTCGCGCCCCTGAATCCGCCATCATGTAAATCGGATTGAAGGACTCCACACGCATTGTCTCGCCGTTGGGCCCGATGATCTCCGTTGCTCTAAGCTCTTCCATCATTTCGGCCGCTACGTCTTCAGTCGCCTTGGCCCAGATATCTACGGCCTTGTTGTACTTTTCACCCTCCGTTATCAAACCCTCATTGTACTGCCGCTCGATCTCCTGCACCTGGTCAAAGGCAATTTGAAGGATCTCGGACTTGCGCTCCGGAATGGTCATGTCTTTGATCGAAATGGAGATACCCGAGCGGGTCGCGTAGTGGTAGCCGGTATCCTTGAGTCTGTCGGCCAGAATGACCGTGGCTTTGACGCCGGCGGTCCGGTAGCACGTATCTATCAACTGGGCAAGGGCCTTCTTGTTCATCACCCTGTTTACGGCTGAAAAACTAATCCCCTCCGGCAGAATCTCTGACAGGATCACTCGCCCGACGGTCGTTCTGACCAATTCCTCGGCAAGGACCTGACCTTTGAGGACTTCATCCCCGGGCTGAACCATTATTTTGCAAGACACAAAGGCCCGGCCTTCGGCCAGCGCGTAGACCGGCCTTTTCCCGTCAACTTTCAAGACGATCTCTTTTTCGCTTACGTAATCGATCGTCCCGTCATGTTCTGCGGCTATGCGGAACCGAACGACAATGCCTGCATGCAGATCGGCCTGTTCAGCATCAAAAGCCGAGCGTACCTCCTCGGGGCTGTTGTAGACCCGTATTTCGCCCCTGCCCATTGCCTGCTTGAGTTCTTCGGCGTTTGCAAATGGCAAGGTGGACCCTTGGGCGAAAGGCTTTTCGCGGGTCATGTAATAAATCCCCAGGACTATGTCCTGAGAGGGCACGATGATCGGGTCGCCGTGTGCCGGGCTCAAAATATTGTTGGTGGACATCATCAATATTCGCGCCTCGGCCTGTGCTTCGATTGAAAGCGGCACGTGAACGGCCATCTGGTCTCCGTCAAAGTCGGCGTTGAAGGCCGTACAAACCAGCGGATGGAGTTGGATGGCCTTACCTTCGATAAGTATCGGTTCGAATGCCTGGATACCCAGCCGATGCAGGGTCGGAGCGCGGTTGAGCATTACCGGGAACTCCCTGACCACTTCATCCAGGGTGTCCCATACCTCCGGTGTTTCGCGCTCGACCATCTTCTTGGCCGCTTTTATAGTGGTAACGTAGCCTTTTTCCTCAAGTTTGTTGTAGATGAAGGGCTTGAAGAGCTCGAGGGCCATTTTCTTGGGCAACCCGCACTGGTGGAGCCTTAGATTGGGGCCAATAACGATCACTGTTCGTCCCGAATAGTCAACCCGCTTGCCCAAAAGGTTTTGCCGGAACCGGCCCTGTTTTCCCTTGAGCATGTCGCTCAGGGACTTGAGGGGACGCTTGCTCGCCCCTGTTATGGTTTTGCCGCGACGCCCATTGTCGAACAGAACGTCAACGGCTTCCTGGAGCATCCGTTTCTCATTGCGAATAATGATGTCCGGGGCGTTGAGTTCCTGAAGGCGCTTAAGCCGGTTGTTCCGGTTGATTACACGCCTGTAGAGATCGTTGAGGTCACTTGTGGCAAACCTTCCGCCATCCAGGGGAACAAGGGGCCGAAGATCCGGCGGAAGAACGGGGATGACGTCCATGATCATCCATTCCGGCCGGTTTTCGGACTCGCGGAATGCATCGATGATTTTCAGCCGTTTTGCTAGTTTTTTACGCTTTGCCACCGAGTTGGTCTTCACCATTTCTTCGCGCAACTCCGTGGCAAGCTTCTCCAGGTCGAGGCTGGCCAGTAACTGCTTGATCGCCTCGGCGCCGATGCCGGCGGTAAAACGTCCGCCGTGTTCCTGCACCAGTTGGCGATAGCGTTCCTCGGTGAGCAATTCTGCCTTTTGCAGGTTCGTTTCACCAGGGTCCAGCAATATATACGAATCGAAATAAAGTACTTTTTCCAGCTCCCTAAGCGTCAAGTCCAGCAGGTTTCCGATCTTGCTTGGCAGACTCCTCAAAAACCATATGTGAGCTACCGGAGAAGCCAGCTCAATGTGGCCCATTCGCTCGCGGCGAACCTTGGACTGAATGACCTCGACCCCGCACTTTTCGCAAACCACACCTCGGTGCTTCATCCGTTTGTATTTGCCACAGTTGCATTCATAGTCTTTGATCGGACCGAATATTCTGGCGCAGAAAAGCCCGTCTTGTTCGGGCTTGAACGTGCGGTAATTTATCGTCTCGGGTTTTTTCACTTCGCCGTAAGACCATTCCCGGATTCTTTCGGGAGATGAAATCATTATTTTGACCGCGTTGAAATTCAACGGATCTTTCGGTTTGGTAAAAAGAGAATAAAGTTCTTTCAAAAGGACCTCCTTGCGTGGTCAAAAACACGACGGATTCATATGACCACTGCTTAATTGCCTTCCTCTTCTTCGAGGAGCCTTACGTCCAGAGCAAGCGCCTGCAGCTCCTTTACCAGAACATTGAAAGACTCCGGCAGTCCGGCCTCAAGGGTATTGTCGCCTTTCACAATCTTTTCGTACATTCGCGTACGTCCAGCCACGTCGTCGGACTTGACAGTGAGAAATTCCTGGAGGGCAAAGGCTGCGCCGTAGGCTTCCATAGTCCAGACTTCCATTTCACCCAGGCGCTGACCTCCGAACTGAGCTTTCCCGCCGAGGGGCTGCTGGGTGACAAGAGAGTAGGGGCCAATGGACCTTGCATGGATCTTGTCATCCACCAGGTGGTGGAGTTTGAGCATATACATGACGCCGACGGTAACAGACTGATCGAAAGGCAAACCTGTGCGTCCGTCGAAGAGCATTGACTGGCCCGTTTCGGGCACGCCGGCTTCCTTGAGAAAGCCCCTGATCTCGCTCTCGTCGGCCCCGTCGAAAACAGGAGTGGCCACATGTATGCCCTCTTTTAGATCGGGAATCAGCTCTTTAAATTCCTGTTCCGAGGCGTTTTCGAAAAACTCGGCGTACTCAAGATTATTGTATATGCGCCTAAGCTTCTCATCTATTGTCTCGCGCTCCTTGGCTTTGTGCAGATACTCCTCGAGGATTGCCGCCAGTTGCTGGCCAATCCCCTTGGCCGCCCAGCCAAGGTGAGTCTCCAGCACCTGACCGACATTCATACGAGAAGGGACGCCAAGCGGATTCAAAACAATGTCCATTGGGGTCCCATCGGGAAAGTAGGGCATATCTTCAGAGGGAAGAATCCTGGAAACGACACCCTTGTTTCCGTGCCGCCCGGCCATTTTGTCTCCCACCTGAAGTTTTCTTTTCACGGCGATATAGACTTTCACCATCTTGATGACGCCCGGCGGAAGCTCATCGCCTCTTTTCAGTTTGTTTATCTTTTCCTCGAAAAGCTCCCTTACGGCCTGGACCTGCTTGCGGCAATTCGAAGAGATCGTCTCGACTTCCATGGAAGCCGCCGGCGCCTTGGCGGCGCTGATCTGGTCCCAGAGTTCGTTGGGAATCTGTAGGAGCACCTCTTCAGTCCATGGATCTCCCTTTTTGAGATAGACCTTTTTGCCGTCCTTAATGGCAGAGTCGCTGTTCTTGCCCTCGAGCGCCTGAGCCATCTGCCTCAAGGCAGTCTTTCTTATGATGTCCAGCTCATCGCGCTGGTCTTTCATGAGCCGCCCGATCTCCTCTTCCTCTATCTGACGGGTCCGCTCATCTTTTTCGACACCCTTTCGAGAGAAAACCTTGGCGTCGATTATGATTCCCTCGACTCCCGGCGGAACGCGAAGTGAGGTGTCTTTCACATCGCTGGCTTTCTCACCGAAAATCGCCCTCAGGAGTTTCTCTTCCGGGGTAAGCTGCGATTCGCCCTTCGGTGTGACTTTGCCCACAAGGATATCGTTGGGTTTGATATAGGCGCCAATCCGAATGATCCCGCTATCGTCCAGGTTCTTGAGGGCTTCATCCCCTATATTGGGGATGTCTCTGGTGATCTCTTCCTTGCCGAGCTTGGTGTCTCGGGCCACCACTTCGAATTCCTCGATGTGAATCGAGGTGAAGACGTCCTCCTTCACTATGCGTTCGCTCACAAGGATTGAGTCTTCGAAGTTATAGCCTCCCCAGCTCATGAAGGCCACCATCACGTTGCGCCCGAGTGCGAGATCTCCATGGTCGGTGGAAGGCCCGTCGGCAAGTATCTGGCCTTTCTTTACGAGGTCGCCCTGTCTTAGCAGAGGCTTCTGATTGATGCATGTATTCTGGTTCGAACGCTGGAATTTGATCAGCTTGTAAATATCAACCCCGCTTCCAATATCGATACTGTTGGTGGCGCGCACAACGATCCTGGTAGCATCCACGTATTCTACAACGCCCTCTCGCCTGGCAACTATCGTGACGCCGCTGTCCTTGGCTACTATGCGTTCGATCCCGGTCCCCACAAGCGGGGCGCGGGTCTGAATGAGAGGCACCGCCTGACGCTGCATGTTGGATCCCATGAGCGCGCGGTTCGCGTCGTCATGCTCCAGGAAAGGAATCAGCGATGCGGAAACGCTCACAAGCTGGTTGGGGGAAACATCCATGTAGCGGATCTCGTTGGGCGGGACCAAGACAAATTCGCCCGCTTTTCGAGCGGAAATCTGTTCGTCCCTGAAGCCGCCTTTTGCGTCGAGCGCCGCGTTGGCCTGCGCGATCGGGTAATCCTTCTCGTCCATGGCAGTGAGGTAGTTGACATCTGAGCGTGCCGTTGAGCTTTCCACCTTGCGGTAGGGGGTTTCGATGAACCCGTAAGGATTTACCCGCGCATAGGTGGATAGAGACACGATGAGGCCTATATTGGGACCTTCAGGGGTCTCGATCGGGCAGATTCTGCCGTAGTGAGTGGGGTGTACGTCGCGAACCTCGAAGCCCGCCCGCTCGCGTGTCAGGCCGCCCGGCCCAAGGGCGCTCAGGCGCCGCTTGTGGGTAATTTCGGAAAGCGGGTTCGTCTGGTCCATGAACTGAGAAAGCTGACTTGTCCCGAAAAACTCCTTTACCACTGCGGAAACCGGTTTTGCATTGATGAGGTCGTGAGGCATCAGCGCCTCAACTTCCTGAAGGGTCATTCTTTCCTTGATGGCCCTCTCCATACGCACCAGGCCGATGCGGTACTGATTTTCGAGAAGTTCGCCTACAGCCCGCACCCTGCGGTTTCCCAGATTATCTATGTCATCGACGGGACCCTGTGAGTCTTTGAGCTTAATCAACTGGCGCACCGATGTAAGGATATCTTCCTTTCGAAGCACCCGGCAGTCGAGGGGCACATCGAGGTCAAGCTGCAAGTTTAGCTTCAGCCGTCCGACCTCGGATAGATCGTAGTGGTCCGAATCGAAAAACAAACTCTTGAAAAATTCGTTTGCCACCTCCAAAGTAGGTGGATTGCTCGGGCGCAGTCTTCGATAGATTTCGATCAGAGCGTCTTCCCTGGTATTGACCTTGTCCATAAGCAAGGTGTTTCTGAAAGAGGGGCTGATGTCAGGGCCCTCCAGGTGCAGCAGTTCGAGTCCAGTGATTGCGCGTTCTCTGAAATCGTTGAGCATCTCCTCGTTTATCGAATCGTTGCACTCGGCGATGATCTCTCCCGAGGCGTAGTCGATTACGTCCTGGGCCAAGACCTGTCCGATAAGTTCGGATACCTTGACCGGAAGTCGGCTGATTCCGATTTCCTGAAGCCTTTTAAGGGCCTGCTTGCCCAGTTTTCTGTTTTTTCTGATCAGGACTTCGCCTGTTGCCGGGTGCACGATATCCTCTGATGTGCGGCTTCCCAGAAGTATATCGGGGTTAAGCTCCTTTTCTATGTGCGCCTCAGCGGTGAGGAACACCCTTTCGCTGGGGTAGAAATAGTTCAGTAGCTCTTCGGTCGAGTACCCGAGGGCTTTTAGAAGAACTGTGACAGGGAATTTACGCCTCCTATCGATACGTATGTATAGAATGTCTTTCGGATCGAATTCCAGGTCGAGCCAGGAGCCGCGAAGCGGAATAATGCGGGCCGAGTAGAGTATCTTGCCGCTCGAGTGAGTTTTTCCCCGGTCATGATCGAAGAAAATGCCGGGCGAACGGTGCAACTGGCTCACTATGACCCGCTCGGTCCCGTTGATAATGAACGTTCCGTTGTCGGTCATGAGCGGCAGGGTACCGAAATAGATTTCCTGTTCCTTTATATCGCGAATTGATCGGGTGTTGGCTTCCTTGCCCACGTCATAGACAACAAGGCGCACCACTATCTTGACGGGGGCCTCGTAGGTCATTCCCCGTGCGAGGCATTCATCGACTTCATACTTCACATCGCCGAAACTGTATTGAACGAACTCCAGCGAGGCCGTCCCGCTAAAATCTTCAATGGGGAAAACGGACCTGAAGACCTCCTGCAGGCCTCTTTCCACCCTGGCCTCGGGGGGCACATCCTTTTGCAGAAAAAGCTCATAGCTCTCCTTCTGCATCTGGATAAGATTGGGTATTTCCACGATCTTGCGGATTTTTCCAAAATTTTTGCGAACCCTGTACTCATGGGTTAGTGCAGTTGGCATGTTCTCTCCTGCAAATGAAATTGTGACGAATGAGAGGGCTACAATAAATCAGTTTTGCCTGTAGCCCTTGTCCACCCATCACTTCCCGCTGGTATGCCGCTAAAATGTATAAAATCGGGAACCGGCCGGTCGAGCCAGCACATGCAGCCGATTCCCGATATTTTACAAATTTTGAGTCTTTATTTTATCTCGACAGTTGCGCCTGCCTCTGTGAGCTGTTTGGCAACGGCTTCGGCCTCTGCCTTGGGAATGCCTTCCTTGACCGTTCCCGGAACTTTTTCCACCAGGTCCTTGGCTTCTTTGAGGCCCAGGCTGGTGATCGCCCGAACTTCCTTGATTACGTTGATCTTCTTGTCGCCCACATTTGTAATGATGACCGAGAATTCGGTCTGTTCTTCTACGACTGGCGCTTCAGCGGCAGCTCCGCCTGGCATTGCGGCCACGGAGACCGGGGCGGCGGCGCTAACGCCAAAAGTCTGCTCGAGTTCCTTTACCAATTCGCTGAGCTCGAGAACTGTCATACCCTTGATGAATTCAATAACTTCCAGTTTTGTAACAGCCATCTATAATCCTCCACGATTGTCTTAAGCAGCAGCCGGTTGTTCTTTCTGGCGCTGGATAGCGGCCAACACACAAACAAAAGCTCTTGGAACTCCACTAAGAACCGTAACCAGACCGGTGGGCACAGCGTTGAGCGTTCCCAGCATTTTGGCAAGCAGTTCGTCTTTGGGCGGCAGATCAGCCAAGGCCAGAATCTGATCGGCATCGATCAGACGGCTTCCGAGCGCTCCAGCCTTTAGCTTCAGCTTTTCGTTGCTTTTGCTGAATTTCTTGATGATCTTTGCCGGAGCGGCCGGGTCGCCGAACGCGATTGCAACCGCGCAGGTGCCGGTGACCATCGGATCGAGCACCGATGCGTCGGTCTTCTTACATGCAAGACGCATCAAGGTGTTCTTTACCACCTGATAATGAACTTTTTCCACGGCAAGCGAATCGCGCAAACTGGTTATTTCGGCTACCGTCAGTCCCTTATAGTCGGTCAGAATGGCCGCGCTGGCACTTCCCAGTTTCTTGTGAAGCTCCGCAATAATTTGTTTTTTCCTGGAGCGCTCCAAAGTAAAATATGCCTCCTTTCGCTTCTGCCGGTGTGCTTTCGAACTATCCTTCCGGGTGCGCCAAATCTAAAACGGGAGGATTTTGTATCATGAGCCCTTGCGCCTGGTTCGCTCTCAGGAATCTGTGCGGGTCCCCTGTTGAGGGATTTAAACATCGACGGATGCACCCGCGGTCTCCGATGACTGAAAACACCAAACGGCAGTCAAGTTGTTAAAAGCAGCCAGCCTGTTATCCGTGGACAACCGGAAATAGACGGCCGGCCGCCGAAGAGCCGATCTCGACAGCCCGCCCACCCACCCGCGAGGCGGGTCCCACCGCCCAGGCCGATGACTAAACAACAATAGACTTCACCGCGAGCGGATCGACCTGAATGCCGGGGCCCATGGTCGTCGATATGGCGATCCCTTTCATGTAGGTCCCCTTGGCAGCCGAAGGCTTGATCCGCATAAGCGTGTCAATGAAAGCCGAGATGTTCTCGAGAAGTTTTTCTTCTCCAAAGGAAACTTTGCCCATCGGGGCATGAACAATGCCGGTCTTTTCAACCCGGAAGTCCACCTTGCCGGCCTTGATCTCTTTGATGACCCGATCCAGATCGAATGTGACCGTTCCCAGCTTGGCGTTGGGCATAAGCCCTCTTGGACCTAGAACCTTGCCGATCTTGCCTACCGAACCCATCATGTCGGGTGTGGCAACGGCTTTGTCAAATTCGAGCCATCCTTCGCGGATTTTGTCGATCATCTCGTCTCCACCCGCGTGATCGGCGCCTGCATCAAGGGCTTCCTTCACCTTCTCGCCCTTGGCGAACACCAAAACCCTCACCGTTTTACCCAACCCGTTGGGCAGAACGACCGTACCTCTGACCATCTGGTCGGCATGGCGCGGGTCAACACCCAACCGAACGGCTATATCCAGCGTCTGGTCGAACTTGGCGAAAGAAGTGTCGGCCGCCAGATGAACGGCTTCCTGGAAGGTATAGCGTTTCGCTGGATCGATCTTGCCGCTGGCGGCAATATACTTTTTCCCATGCTTTGCCATTTTAACTCTCGAAACTCCCTTCCTCTGGTTTATTCAATCTCGATCCCCATGCTGCGCGCCGTTCCGGAAATGGTGGCCACCGCTGCTGCAAGGTCACGCGCGTTCAGGTCTGGCATCTTGAGCCTGGCGATTTCCTCGACCTGCGCTTTGCTGACCTTGGCGACCTTATTGCGGTTGGGTTCACTTGATCCTTTCGCTATCTGGGCGGCCTTTTTCAGAAGAATAGCGGCCGGGGGCGTCTTGGTAATGAAGGTAAACGAGCGGTCCGAAAAAACGGTGATGACCACCGGAATGATCATCCCTTCCTGCCCCTGGGTCTTTGCGTTGAACTGCTTGCAAAACTCCATGATGTTGACCCCATGCTGACCAAGCGCAGGGCCGATGGGCGGAGAGGGGTTCGCCTGTGCGGCGGGGACCTGTAATTTAATGTTGGTTACGACTTTTTTTGCCATCCTCGAAAAGACTCCTTACGATGCGGCCTTTATGTTCGGTTTACCTGGACGAAATCGAGTTCCACAGGAGTGGAACGGCCGAATATGCTTACCAGGACCCTGACTTTACCCTTCTCGGGAATCACTTCGTCAATGGTTCCGTTGAAGTTGGCAAACGGGCCGTCTATGACACGAACCTCGTCTCCTTTTTCGAATTTGAATTTTGGACGAGGTTTCTGAGCGCCTTCCTGCATCTGCTGAATTATGGCTTCGGCTTCTTCATCAGAGAGCGGGATGGGCTTTTCCTGGCTGCCAATAAATCCGGTCACCTTGGGGGTGTGGCGAACAAGGTGCCAGGTTTCGTCGTTGAGCTCCATCTGCACCAGGATATATCCGGGGTAGAATTTCCTCGACGATGCCTTCCTCTGGCCTTTCACGAGTTCGATAACCTTCTCGGTGGGAACCAGGACCTGGCCGAAACAGGCGCCTTTGCTCTCGGCCTTGACACGCTCCTCCAGGGCTGATTTCACCTTGTGCTCAAACCCTGAATACGTGTGAACAATGTACCATTTTAGATTTGCCACTCAATTGCCCCGCGCGGCTCGCCGTCGAGCCGTTATTTTAGATGCAGCCCCCATCTGTCTCAACCCACCAGAATCTTAACAAGCCTGCTCAAAATCAGGTCCACAATCCCCAGGAAAACAGCCACCAGCCCCACGATCATCAGTACGACTGCAGTCGAACCCAATGTTTCCTTGCGCGAAGGCCACACTACCTTTTTAAGTTCGAAGACCACCTCTCGTAGGTAGTTGCGAGCCGTATCTACCCAGACAAACGACGTCTCACCGGGCTTCTTGACCGCTTTCTTCGGGGTATCGGTCTTCTTGGCAATATCCGTTTTCTTGGCAGTTTCGGTCTTCTTCGGCTTGGCCGGCTTGAGGGCCGCAGGTTTTGCCGCCGTCTTTTTCACCGCCCCGGTGCCTTGGAGTTTTTTATCCGAACTCTGATCTTCTTTTGAGAAAAGTTTCATGTATCACTCATGCGCTCGATCCTGGAGGTCCACAGGAATTGTTTGCCGGCAAAAAGGAAAAACGCCACAGGCTTTAAACCGCCGCAGCCTACTTGGTCTCCTTGTGCTCGGTGTGCGTGTTGCAGAACCTGCAATACTTCTTGAAAGCAAGCTTCTCGGGGGTAGTCCGCTTGTTCTTGGTCGTATTATAGTTGCGGCGCTTGCATTGGGAGCAGGCCAGAGTAACTAGAACTCTCATTTTAAGTCCCTTATTTAACGATGTCTGTAAGAACCCCGGCGCCCACGGTACGGCCTCCTTCGCGAATTGCGAATCGGAGTTCCTTCTCCAGTGCCACGGGAGTAATGAGCTTTACTTCGCAACTGATATTGTCGCCGGGCATAACCATTTCGACCCCTTCGGGCAGGGTCATGACGCCGGTGACGTCAGTGGTTCTAAAATAGAACTGCGGCCGGTAGCCTGGGAAAAAAGGAGTATGCCGCCCGCCTTCTTCTTTTTTCAACACGTAGACTTCCGCCTTGAAATCCGTGTGAGGGGTAATCGAACCTGGTCTGGCAACAACCTGGCCGCGCTCGACCTCGTCTCGTTTGGTTCCACGCAAAAGCACGCCTACATTGTCGCCCGCCTGGCCCGAATCCAGGGTCTTGCGGAACATTTCAACGCCCGTGCAAACTGTCTTAAAAGTAGGACGGAACCCGACAATTTCAACTTCGTCGCTCACTTTGACTATACCGCGCTCGACACGGCCCGTGACCACCGTTCCGCGACCCGAAATCGAGAAAACGTCCTCGATGGGCATCAGAAACGGCTTGTCGATGTCGCGCACAGGGTCCGGAATATATGCGTCGATTGCGTCCATGAGATCGAAGACGCACTTTGCAGCCTCGCTTGCCACATCCTCTGTCTCAAGCGCCTTCAATGCCGAGCCTTTGACGATCGGTACATCGTCTCCGGGAAACCCGTACTTGGTCAGAAGCTCCCGAAGCTCCAGCTCAACGAGCTCGATAAGCTCGGGATCGTCCACCATGTCAACCTTGTTCAGGAATACAACAATAAAGGGAACACCGACCTGGCGGGCCAGAAGAATGTGCTCGCGGGTCTGAGGCATCGGGCCGTCGTCGGCGGCAACCACCAGGATCGCCCCGTCCATCTGAGCGGCCCCCGTGATCATGTTCTTTATATAGTCCGCATGGCCGGGACAATCCACATGCGCATAGTGGCGCTTGTCTGTCTCATATTCGACGTGGGCGGTTGCGATCGTTATGCCTCGCTCGCGCTCCTCGGGCGCCTTGTCGATCTGGTCAAACGGAACGAACTGGGCCTTGCCCTTCTTTGCAAGCTGCTTTGTAATCGCTGCGGTAAGGGTCGTTTTCCCATGGTCTATGTGACCAATCGTCCCCACATTTACATGTGGCTTTGTCCGCTCGAATTTCTTTTTAGCCATTGCCCTTTCTCCTGAAAGATTCCGAGAATAAAAGAAAAATGTTTGACAGGCCACGTTGCCAAGGGTACGAGGATATCATCGGCATACCCGCCCAAACCTACAAACTATCGCCAAATGGAGCCCACGACCGGGTTCGAACCGGTGAACCTCTTCCTTACCAAGGAAGTGCTCTACCTGCTGAGCTACGTGGGCTTTCGAAGTTGCAGCCAAACAAGAGGATTGGAGAAGGTCCATAACGTGAAGGGAATGCGGGGCCATCTGGAGCTGAACGGCGCCCCGGCCGGAATCTTGATTGCATCCCAAACTCAGCGTATGTAGTACCAACGACAATGACTCGCTATATGGCCGCCACCATCTCCTACATGCCATAAGTGGTGGTGAGGGGAGGATTCGAACCTCCGAAGGCTACGCCGGCAGATTTACAGTCTGCTCCCTTTGGCCGCTCGGGAACCTCACCCTGAAAAAGCCCGCTCTAAGAGCTATGAATTCCGAACAAGCTTTTTTATGTACCATATCAAACAATAAAAAACAACCTTATTTTTCGCAAAATTCACCGCGTGCCCATTGCCCGTGCAAAATATGCAGAAGCCCGGCTCATTTTCCGGCTTTTACCCTGGCCATCTGCTGGTCGATTAACGCGGCAGGAGGATAATCACCGGGCGCTTCGGAGGCAAGCTGATACATTTCGGCGGCCTTGGCAAAATCCTTTTTGCCTTCTAAAATCCTGCCCAGGTTCCAGTCGGCTTCCCGCTCCAAGTCCGGCACCCCGAGTTTCTTCAGGCTGGTCCATTCACCGGCGGCCTCATCGGGCTTTCCGGCCGACTCATAGGCATAGCCAAGCTGATACAGGATGAGTGGTCTGAGGCCGTAACCGGAAGGCGCCAGATTGAGGGCTTCTTCCCCGGTTTTTATCGCATCCCCGTAGCGCCTGGTCTCAAAGAAAGCCTTTGCCAGCTCGATCCTCGCGTCTAGAGCCGGCGCTGTGCCACTGTGTTCGGAGATGAATGTCTTGAGATCCGGGATAAGCTTTTCCCAGTCCGCCGCACTCCCCTTGCCTTCTGCGGGAAGCCTGGATACAAGTGTCCCGTAATCGGACTGCGCTTGGACCTGTTTTGAACGATCGTGGGCGCTGTACCCCCACACCGCGATAGCTGTAAACAGGATTGCGGTGCATGCGCCAAAGACGATTGTGTAATTCTTATCAGCCCAATTTTTTGCTTTTGCAAAAGCAGTGTCAGGCGTCTGCACCAGTTTTTTCTGCAATTTCTTTACAGGTTTTACTTTCTTTGCGCCCAAAGCGGACTCCTTCATTGTTTGCAACAGGTCTTGCCAATCCGATCACTCGATATTTTGTGCCTGCTCCTTGAGTTTCCCGATCTCCGTCTTCATCCGTACGACCACCTGCACCGTATCCAGGTCCGTGGTCTTTGAACCAATCGTGCTGGCTTCGCGGTGAAGTTCCTGGATAAGGAAATCGAGCCTGCGTCCGTCGGCCGGATTTGCACTGGTCAGAGCAGCCTCAACCTGTCCAATGTGGCTTCCCAACCGAACGATCTCCTCGTTTATGTCTGCCCGGTCGATGATAAACGCTATCTCCTGCAGGAGCCTGTTCTCATCGAGCTCCGTCCCGCCCAGCAGTTGCTTCATCCGCTCCTGCAGCCTGGCCTTGTAGTCTTCGACAACGGCCTCCCGGCGGCTCGCTGCCACTGAAAGGTCATCTCTTAGCGCCGCCAGCCTGTCCATGAAGTCCCGAAGCAACGATTCACCCTCAAGCGCGCGCATCTGGAGCACCTGGCTCAGCGCCTCGGAAATCGCGGATGACACAAGTTCCCCGATTGCTTCGGAGTCAATAAGTGCTTCCGGCATCTCATAGATATGCGGGACCCTCAACAGGTGATCCAGCGAAGGTTCTTCTGAGTGCACGATTTCGCGGTGAATCTGCTGGAGTTGTGACCAGTAGTATTGCGCAAGCTCCAGGCTGATATGCGGCGCCTTTTGCCTGACATCGGTGCTCTCTATCTGAATGAAGGCATCGATCCGGCCTCTTCGGATTCTTTTTGCAATCAGCTTCCTGCACAAGTCCTCGAACTCAAAGAAGTTTTTTGGAATGCGAACGGAAATGTCGAGCTGCTTGGCATTAAGAGCGCGCATTTCAACGCTGACCGTGTAGCCCGCCCCTTCTTTGCGGCTGCGTCCAAATCCGGTCATACTGTAAATCAAGATAAGCTCCTTATGGATGTGCCGATTGCGAAGAAATTATCTCCGATCAATACTGCGGATCATCGCGCGCATCTCGGAGACCGAAAGCTGGCCCGGCGCGGTCGCAGACTGGCCCTCGAACTGCGCATAAGTCCAGGGACTGCCCAGGAATATGCTCACCAGCCTGCTCCATTTCCCTGCCGGTCCCATACAGAACGCGATCAGCTCGATTCCGAATTCTTTTCCGGCCAGCGGAATCAGTTCGAGCACCCTCAGGTTATCTTCGCCCGATTGGGCCATAGTCACTATTTTCAAAGCGTCGGCGCCTGTCTTGCGCATGCTCTTAAGCTTTGCCCGCAAAATCCCCCTGGAGGGGGTCCCGGCAGTGTTGTGCCACGAAAGCAGGACCTTTGCTCCGGTGCGCCGAAAAGCGGCGATATCGTCCACACCCGCGTGGTGTTCAAGGTCTATCCAGTCGGCGCCGGATTTTGCGGCCTCCTCCAGCATGCTCAGCCGCAGGTCCTCCCGGCCGGCAAATACGCCCATTTGCCGAACCGGCCTGTTGGTCGCTATCACCGGAAGCCGCTGCTTTATTGACAGAGCGCCGAGAAAAGATTTCATCTCCTCCATCGAGTGGTTGCCGGCGAATTTGTCCATTCGCCACTCCACAAGATCGACTTCCGGGTGGTTCAGCCATATCGGAAACTCTTCAATTGAGCATTCTACAAGACATCCGCAAATACCGGCCTTTCCAACCGGGCGAGACTGTTTCCCCCACTCCGCGTTTGTATTGTCTGAACCCTGTTCAACCACACCCGCACCCACATCAAAAGGGCTCAGTATATTTCCTTGCCCCTCACGCCCGCTCATGGCCGCCTCCGGAATCGTCGCGGCCCATTCGCATCTTTTCCTTATCGATCCGAAAAGGCTGTGCGGGATCGCTTTTCGGGTAAGAGCCCAGAATCTTCAAAAAGGTCACGCTGTTCGCCAGGACATCCAGGGCCGCCCGGACGGGGCTGTCGTCCCTGTGGCCTTCTATATCCGCATAAAAGAGGTACTGCCACGAAAAGAGCCGGTTGGGGCGCGATTCGATACGGGTCAAATTGATCGCGGAAAGGGCGCCAAGGGCGGCGAACAATGACCCGGGCCTGTCGGAAACCGCAAAGAGCAGCGAGGTCTTGTCGTTACCGGTCGGCGGATTGCAGTAGTTGCCAAGCGCCAGGAACCGGACCGCGTTTCCCGGACCCTCCTCGATCCGTTCGGCCAAAATGCTGAGTCCGTGACGCTCGGCCGCATAGAGGTTGCAAATTGCCGCTCCGTTCGGGTCATCCTTTGCCATCAGTGCGCAGCGCGCGGTCGAAGAGCACTCGATGTGCTCGGCGTGAGCGATATTTTCAAGCAACCACCTGCGGCACTGGTCGATGGCCTGAGGTTGCCCGTAAAGACGCCTAACCTCACCCAGACCCTGAGCGTTGCCGCAAAGGTAGTGAGCTATCTCCAGGTAGCATTCACTGATTACATGCACCTCGCGCTCATAGAGGAGGTCCATGCTGTGGCCAACCCCCCCCTGGAGTGAGGTCTCAATCGGGATCACCGCCAGGTGCGCCGTCCCTTTGAGAAAGCTGTCGAACACCTCTTCCAGAGATGCGCAGGGCAGATAGCAGGCGGAATGGCCAAAAAGCGAAATAGAGGCCAGGTGGGAGTTTGTCCACTCAGGGCCGAGGAAGGCGACCTGAAGCCTGTACTGGATAAGCCGGGAAGCTGCAAATACCTCGCGGTAGATGTAACGCAGCGATTCCTCGGATAAAGGACCGGGGTTTAGCTTCGAGAGACGCTGGAAAACTGCCTGCTCGCGTTCCGGGTGAAAGAGGGGCAGGCCTATTGAGGCTTTTATCCGGCCCGCTTCGATGGCAAGCTCCATCCGCCTGTTAAGGAGCCGGAGCATCTCTGAATCTACGCCGTCGATTTCTTCTCTTATATCATCAAGCTCTTCATCCACTTTCGTTCAACCGACTCCTGATTATCTATCCTTGCTGATTGGTTGCTCTGTTCGAAATCAACCGCCGATAGAAAACATTGGGCGAGAGATGCACTTGCGGAAAACAGGGCTGCTCAGTTGGTGCTTTTCCGGCTTTTTATTTATGGCTCTACGCATTTCAGCGGCAATCTCTTCGTCTGAGGCGCCCTGTCGCAATGCCCCCCGCAGATCTGTCTCATCACTGGAAAAGAGGCAGGTGCGGAGTTTTCCGTCCGAGGTTACCCTAAGCCGGTTGCAGCTCGGACAAAAATGGTCGGATACCGGGCTGATGATTCCGATTTTCCCCGGAGCGCCCTGGAACCTGTAATGAAGTGCCGGGCCGTTGCTCTCGCCGTCGATCGATGCCTCCAGAGGCGCAACACGCCTCAAGCGCTCCATGATTTCAGAGGCCGCAACGAAAACTGAGTCGCGGTCGAACTCAAACCGGAAAGGCATGAACTCGATAAAGCGCACGTGGAACGGGAACTGGAACGTCAGGCGCGCCAAATCTTCAATCTCATCCTCATTGACCCCGCACATGATTACCGCGTTCAACTTCACAGGCGAAATACCTGCCTTGACAGCGGCCATGATCCCTGCCCACACCTGGCTGTGAAGGTCTTTGCCGGTGATCTTCGCAAACCTTTCAGGCTTCAGGGTATCAAGGCTGACATTTATACGCCTGATGCCCGCCTTGAGAAGTCCCTCGGCAAAATCCGAGAGCAGGACCCCGTTTGTCGTAAGGCTCAGACTCTTTAGTCCAGGGACCCTGGAGATGTTTTCGCACAGACTGAGCACATCCTTTCTGACCAGAGGCTCACCGCCCGTTATGCGCACCTTCGATATACCCATTGAGACCGCTATCCGCACAAGCCTTAGTATTTCCTCATAGCGCAGTATGTCCGTGTGGTCCAGCTTTGCAACACCGCTTTTTGGCATGCAGTACGAGCAGCGAAGATTGCACCTGTCGGTAATTGACAATCTAAGATAATCGATCTTCCTGTGGAAAGAATCGGTGGGCGGAGCGGGCATTCACATTTCCCCGGCTAAACGGATTATTTGTTTCAAACCTCTCAAAGCTGTTTATTTCATAACATATTGGATAAGCTTTTATAAAACACAAAAACCACCTTTGCGGCAAGATTCTGCCCAATGCGCCGGAAGTTGGGGCGTCACAGCAAATGATAGTCAAAACTTTCTTGACTTTGAGAATTCGGTGTGTTTTATGACTGACCAGTCCGTATCAGGGGGAAGGGGCCGCTTGCTTGCAAAAATATCCTGACCAGCAAAATGTGTACGCTAACGTGAAGAAAATGGCCCTGGCCGGCAACAGACAGGGGCTGATCGAGGCCATTTCCGAAGAGATGTCGGGATCGGCACCCGAAAGCCTCACCGAAGAGCTTTCGCAGTGGTTTTTCCACATCCGGGGACCGTTGCGCACCGGGCCGCTTCAAAACAAAATCGGCCTTTCAGTTCTAATGGAAGCCCTCGGGGAGATCGCCCTGAAAAAAGGTATCCCGGCCTCGCGTTTCTACCCGAGCCTTTTGGAGAAAATCCTGACGGAGGAAGCTGCCCCGCTTCTGTCCAAGCCGAACGCCAAAGAGCGGATACTCGAGGCGGCATTGGAGGTTTTTTCTCATAAAGGCTTTCATCCGGCCACCATGGACGAAATCGCCGAAAAGGCCGGCGTTGGGAAAGGGACCCTTTACCGCTATTTCGAGACCAAGGAAAAGCTCTTTGCTGAGCTCGTGCGGCTCAGATTGGAGGAACTCGGAGCAACGGCCGGTTCGGTAATAGACGGCCGCGACGACGTGCTGACGATGATTTCCAAGTGCATCCGGATGTATTTCGAATTCTTCGACCGAAACCAGCGTCTCTACAGGCTGATCATCCAGGAACAGCTAGACCTTGGCGAACACTCCCCCGACGAATACTTCCGAAAAGTGATGCGGGCCATTCCGAATCTCAAAAGGAAAGTCTACGAAGGGACCCAGCAGGGAATTCTAAAAGACGTCGATTTTCAGACTGTCTTTTACGGCACTATGGGCTTTGCACACGGAGTAATACAGAAATGGCTCGCCAGGGATTGTTCCTATCCCCTTGTAAATGAGCTTCCGGGCGTGTTGGAAGTTTTGTTCCATGGATTTGTCAAAGATGCACAAAGAATTCAATACAAAAACTGACTTGACAGGGAGGATTAAATGAGCACGACTGCAGAACAGACCAGAATCATCGATATTATTGCTAACCAGCTCGGAGTTGACAAAGAGATGGTGACTCCCGGCGCAAACATAGTTGACGACCTTGGGGCCGATTCTCTAGATGTCGTAGAACTCGTAATGGCGATCGAGGAAGCCTTCGACACGGAAATCCCCGATGAGGACGCAGAAAAAATTCGCACAGTTCAGAACATTTTTGACTATATGGACAAAAAGGCTGCAGCATAGCCTTAAAGATTGGAGCAGGAAGCGAGGAGCGTGGAGATTTTCGCTTCCTGCTTCTTGCTTCCTGCTTCCTGCTTCTTGCTTTCACGCAGGATTTTCAATTGAGCGACTTCCAGGTCCTAGCCTCGGTTGAGCGGGTTGTTGCTCAAAGCCGCTCGGTCAAATTTCATCCGGATCGGATCGGCCCGGCCATTTTGAAATGGGGACATACGGCCGATTCGTCTTCATCATGGGAACATCCCTGCCATTTCTTCGACGGAACAGCGGAGAGCGTTCGCTGGATTTTTGCTCTCGATGTTTTGAACCACTGCTTCTGGCCCGATCCGGGCGAGCCTGTCTGGACGGTCATCTACAACGGTAATCCTTACTCGGGGTACTGGGGTCTTGCCGCTAGTCTGAAGCGGGCCCTGGAGCAAGGTTTCCCCATAACCGATCCTCATTTCCTGTCGGGTATCAGCGCAGGCGACCTGGCCCACATCTTTTCCGGCCCCGGCACGATGCCAATGTTTGAAGAGCGGCTGAAAAACCTCCGGGAGGCCGGCTCGATAATTTTGTCGGAACTCGGGGGCGATATCATGTCCCTGTTCGATGCAGCTTCAGGTTTGAGCGCCGTGCGGCTGGTCAGCGAGATTGTCTCCCTTTTTCCGAGCTTCCGCGATGAAGCCCTTTACGGAACTGAAAAAGTTTATTTCTGGAAAAGGGCCCAGATTTTCGTTTTTGACGTTTTCACCGCGTTCGCCGGAAACAAATGGGGGAAATTCAACGACATCGGGCGGCTTACCGCATTTGCCGACTACAAGCTTCCACAAGTGCTCCGGGAGCTTGGAATTATTTCATATCATCGCGGGCTTGCGGCCAGGATTGACGCCATGGAACCTCTACTGCGCAGCTCCGAAGAGGAGCTCGAGATTCGGGCAATGACCTTGTGGGCCGTCGAGGCACTGAGGAATGGTTTCCAGGAGGACGGGCAAAAGCTTACGAGCACCCTTGTCGATAACTGGCTCTGGCAGTTGGGCCAGCTCGATGCATTTCGCAAACGCCCGTTCCACCGCTGCCGGACCATTTTTTACTAAAAGCCCTTCCCGGCAATTTTGACAAATGAACGGCCACCCGCCGCCGGCCCACCGCGGCTGAAAGACGCAGTCCAATGTGGGCCGGCGCGGGTTGTGCCGCGTAGCGCACTAATGTGCGCGTAGCGGCTTTTTATAGGTTTCTTTGGGTTTGTTACTTTATTTAAAGTCTATCTCAGCAGGTTAAACAAAAACGGTTCCCTCAGAAAGCCGTCTAACCAGCATCCGAAAACCGCGAATTCTCCATAAGGATATGATCGTGCATCAAATTGCCGCCTGTTCCTTACCGTTTTGGCACGATTAGGCAGGACGTAAGAGCGGGTGCTTGTCTAACCCTTGCACGGAATAGACATAAAAAAGCGCCCATATTTCTTCACAAGGATGATACATCGCGGTTTCATTTCATATCCCCGTTAGACAGACTTATGAACAACACTGCGCAAGAAAATGCCATATCGATTGCGGACAGCCCTCAGCGATGTACTCCGCGGAGCGCGAAAGGCGCCCGCTCATTCACGACAGCCCGCCCACCCGCCCGCGCTACGGGGCGTTATCGAGGCGCCTGGTTGAGTCGAAGGGCTACCTTATCCTCCAATTCAGCAAGAATCGCCCTCATTGCTTCGCTTGTTTTAATCGGACCTGAATTGTTCCAGCCTTTAAACATAGCCTCCTTTTCCTTCTCCCTGAACTGATCGACGCTGGAAGCAAACAATTGCCATATGATGAGTTTTTGCAGGATGTGACGCTCCGGAGCGGTCAGGTCTTTGTCGGTATCGAAAGATTTTCCATCCCTTGTCGTTATTACCATACCAACCGTCCTCGTATGACAGACTTGTATAATACTTTGTTCTAAAAATGCACCTGACATGATAAGAGCTGGGACCATGCGCGCAGCCATGCACAAGGGACAGACATTGAACTTGGTGCGTTTGAAGGCAAGCCAGATGTTAAGCGCATCAGAACGTTAAGCTACAATGGTGTAAAGGTCTCGCTTCGCGGGGCTTCGCCCAACTTCACTTCGTGAAGTCGGCTTGCCCGGCCTCCCATAGAAACATGTTAACGCGCAGCGCGCAGGCCGACCGTTCATTCTCGACGCTCATCGAGACCAGGCGGGAGCGGGAGGCTTCATCTTCTCCGGTGGCTCAACGCTGCTCGCCGTCTGCAAGACAAGCCGTTTTTCTCTATGAGATTACCACACTGAACGAAAAATCCGGAACCTGCCTTAGTGGTAAAAGGGGAGAAGCAAGAGAGAAGAGTGGTGGGTGAAGTGTAAGCAAGTGCCGAATTGAGGAACTTAATCCCTCAATTCCTGAATTGGAGATTTTTCAATCCTGTTAACCCTGAGCCTCTTACAGAACTCAACAAAACCGTCACTCCGGTGACATCCGCGGTCCAGTGGACCTTGAAAAACCTGGATTCCGGCCTTCGCCGGAATGACGTTGAAGGACTTTTGCAAGAGGCTCTCCTGTCAAAATCTCTGTGTCTCTGTGTCTATGAGGTGCAAGATATTATGTGCGCAGTGTCAGACGGAAAACTCCATCGTCAGATCGATGGCCCTTGCTGAGTGGGTAAGAGCGCCGCAGCTCACGAAATCGACCCCGGTTTCGGCTATGGCGCGCACGGTTTCGAGCCTGACGCCCCCGGAGGCCTCCAGAACGACGCGGCCTTTGCCGATCTCTACGGCCTCCCTCAGCATATCCAGCGTAAAATTGTCGAGAAGCACTATGTCTGCCCCGGCGGCAACAGCCTCACCGAGTTGTCGGATGCTTTCCACTTCGATTTCGATGCGCAGGGTATGGGGAGCGCTCTCGCGCGTGCGGCGGACCGCTTCCTTTATGCTTCCCGCCGCCGCAATATGATTGTCCTTGATCAGAATACCGTCGGCCAGACCGAAGCGGTGATTCCTGCCGCCTCCGTGCCGGACGGCTTCCTTTTCGAGGTTTCGCCACAAGGGGGTTGTTTTACGTGTATCGAGCAGTTGGCATCCGGTCCCCGCGACGGCCTGCGACATTTTGCGCGTCAAAGTGGCGATCCCGCTCAGCCGCTGGGCGAAATTGAGGGCCGTCCGCTCGCCCGTCAAAAGGGCCCGCGCCCTTCCCTCTATCCTGAATACGGCAACATCAGGCTCGATCTGGTCCCCGTCAGGGAACAGGCATTCTATCCTGATTTCAGGGTCGAGAAGTTCGAAAATTCTTCGAAATGGCCTGGAGCCGGACAAAATGAAGGGTTCGCGTCCAAAGACAACGGCGCTTGCTTCCATACCGGGAGGGATAATTGAGAGCGTCGTTGCATCCCCGCTCCCTATGTCTTCGAGAAGAGCCAGCCGGAACAGTTCATCCGTATCCATCGTTGCCGTCATTGCGGCTGGCTTTCCCGCAGTCCGTTCATGATTTCGAATCTGCGGTTCAATTTTTCCATCTTCTCGGCAAGCCGCGCGTTCTTCTCGCGTTCCTTTTCGATAACCTCAGCGGGGGCTTTCTGGAGAAAATCATCGTTTGAAAGCTTCCTGTGGGTCAGACCGAACTCTTTCTCCAGTTTGGAAAGCTCCTTTTGGAGCCGGTTCGATTCGCTCTCGAAATCCAGAATGTCCTTAAGCACTACGAAAACTTCCATGTTCCCGACCAGCGTCCCTGCGGCGTACCTGGGCTTATTCATCTCGCCGGCCCGGGCGGCAGTAAGCCTGGAGACCTTTGCCAGACCGGCAATGGTGCGCTCGTGCTCTATGAGAAGATCGAGTTCCAAGCCCTGCTCGCAAAGGCACACCACCTCCACCTTGAGCGCCGGGGAGACGTTCATCTCGCCGCGGATATTGCGGATTGCGACTATGACCGCCATAAGCGTTTCCATCTGCGCTTCGGCTTCGCGGTCGATCCTGTGGGCCTGAGCTTCCGGGAAGGCCTCTTTCATGATGCTCTCACCGGATGTGTGAGGCAGTTTGTGCCAGATCTCTTCGGTTATGAACGGCATCACGGGATGCAGAAGCACCAGGACTTTTTCGAGGACCGTGGCGGCAACAGACCTTGCCTGTGCGCCTGCCTCCGCGTCCTCGCCGTAGAAATCGGGCTTGACGATTTCCAGGTACCAGTCGCAGTACTCGTGCCACAGGAACTGATAGAGTACCTGAGCGTACTGATTGAAATAATAGGAGTCCAAAGACTCAGAGGCTTCTGCGGCAACCCTTTGAAGGCGGCTCAAAATCCAGCGATTGGCAAGCGCGGGCGGTTTTTCCGGTATTTCGACCGGCCCCTTGAACTCTTCGAGGTTCATCAGAACAAGCCGGGCGGCGTTCCATATCTTGTTTACAAAATGCTTGTAGCCCTCGACGCGCTCTTCGGAGAGCTTGACATCCCTCCCCTGGACCGCAAAGGCCGTAAGGGCGAACCGCAAGGCGTCCGTCCCGTATTTGTCCATCATGAGAAGGGGGTCGATAACGTTTCCCCTGGATTTGCTCATTTTATGCCCCTCGGCATCCCGAACAAGGGCATGCACATAGACTTCACGGAATGGGACTTCGCGCATGAACTCGAGTCCCATCATCATCATTCGGGCCACCCAGAAAAACAGAATGTCGAATGCCGTAACCAGAACGGAAGTGGGGTAGAATTTTTCGAGCTCCAACGTATTTTGCGGCCATCCCAGGGTCGAAAAAGGCCACAGCCCGGAGCTGAACCATGTATCCAGAACGTCGGGGTCCTGTTCGACGGGGGCGCCGGGGCAATTGGGGCATTCCAGGGGAGCTTCCATGGAGACGATAACATCACCGCAGTTCTGGCAATACCATGCCGGGATTCGGTGTCCCCACCAAATCTGGCGGCTTATGCACCAGTCCTCGAGGTTTTCGAGCCAGTTGAAGTAATCTTTTTCCCATTTGGGCGGGACGATTTTGGTTTTACCATGTTTGACCGCTTTGACGGCAGCTTCGGCAAGAGGTTTTGTCGCAACGAACCACTGAAGCGAGAGCATCGGCTCAACCACATTATGGCAGCGGTAGCAGTGCCCGACCCGGTGAGTGTAGGCTTCGATTTTTACAAGATGGCCGTCTTCTTCAAGGTCTTTTAGAATTAGCCTGCGGCAGGCAAACCGGTCCATTCCGGAGTAGCGGCCCGTCTGTTCGGTCATGGTCCCGCGATCGTCTATGACCTGCACCAGATCGAGGCCGTGCTTTACGGACAGCTCGAAATCGTTGAAATCGTGGGCTGGAGTGACCTTGAGAGCCCCTGTGCCGAACTCGCGCTCGACATAGGAATCTCCGATTACCGGGATGTTGCGGCCCACTATCGGCAAGATCACTTTTTGTCCGATAAGGGCCTTGTACCTGTGGTCCTGCGGGTTCACGGCGACAGCCGTATCTCCCAGCATCGTTTCCGGCCTGGTAGTGGCCACTACCAATGCCCCCTTTCCGCTTACCAGGGGATAGCGAATGTAGTACAGAGAGCCGCCCAGTTCCTCCCCCTCGACTTCGATATTGGCCAGAGCGGTCATGCAGCGCGGGCACCAGTTGATCATGCGCTTGCCGCGATAGATAAGGCCCTTATTATAGAGCGATACAAAAACCTGGCGCACAGCCCGAGAAGGACCCTCGTCCATCGTAAACCGCTCGCGTGACCAGTCGCAGGATGCCCCGAGCCGCTTCAACTGATTTATTATAATTCCGCCGTAGTTTGCCCTCCATTCCCATACGCGCTGTACAAAGGCTTCACGGCCAATCGAGTGCCTTGTGAGACCTTCAGCCCCAAGTTTCCTCTCGACCACATTCTGAGTGGCGATTCCGGCGTGATCGGTCCCCGGCACCCACAGCACCTCGAAGCCCTTGAGCCTTTTATACCGGCAAAGGATGTCCTGAAGAGTGTTATTGAGAGCATGCCCCATATGGAGCTGGCCGGTTACGTTCGGAGGAGGGATGACTATGGAATAAGGCGGTTTACGACTGGTCTCGTCTGCGCGGAAAAAATTTCTTTCCTCCCAATACCTGTACCAATGCGCTTCGACTTCGGTAAATTCATATCCTTTAGGCAGAGCGCCCTGGCTCATAAAATTGATTCCCCTGCTAAAGCTCTTTCTTAAGCTTCTGCACTTCCTCATTAATTATCAACCTGACCAGGTCAGGCAATCTTGATTCCACGATGGCCTGGATATGTTGCTGCAAACGGGACTCGAGTCGGCCTATAAGCTCTTCAGCCAATTGTGAAAGGTCGGGAGCCGGCGCAATGGGAACACTCGCGGGAGCGGCCGCTTTCGATGCTGCGGGCTTGAATGATTCATCAACATTTGCAGTCTTATCCATGAACTCGTCCAGAAACGATTCCTTGTCTTCAAAACCCTGCGGTTCGGCTCTATCCTTGGATTTCTTTCCGGACCGTCTGGATGGAACCGGCTCGAAAAGCTTCTCATCCTCTTCGGCTTCATCGCCAAATGCTTCGAGCAGGTCTTGCGCGTCGGAACTTTGCCTTTGAGCCTGTTCGTTGATGAAAGGCCGCTCGGCCTTTTGCCCGAGATTTTCCGGTTCAAGTTCGAGATCCGGATCCAACTTAAAGGCATCAACGTCCAGATCCTCATCTTCGTCAATGAATCCTGACGGCATCTCGATGATGTCATCGAGCTCGATTATATCATCGTCCGGACTCTCACCCGCTATATTGAGGTCCCGCATCGGATTAGCTTGCCCTTCATAGGGACTTGATCGCTTCTGTCTTTTCATCATCGCCTCATAGCCTCTCAACCAGGCATTCCCGCCCGTTGGAATGGGATAACATCCAAGGCCCAGGAGCAAACTAACCGATACCACGCATGAAATTACCCTGTCAAGGTTTAGCGTGTCTGAGCGGATACCGGATACGGCCGCAAAGTTACCCCATGATCTCGACAGCCGGCCCGCCGGCAAAGCTGTAACCCGCGTCCGGGAAGACAAAGGGGCACCGGGTCGGCATCCCCTTTATAACTGCTGGATTTAGCTTTCTATTTCCGTATAAAAACTTCCGTTGTGGATAATAACCATTCGCACAGTTTTTGTCATTAATGTTGTGAGCCCTTCGGGTGCCAGGCTTTTATACAACGCACTTGATATCGAGCAGGGGAGTGCCGTCAACGGCGTCAAGACCGATTACATCGATAACATCGCCCTCGATCCCGGTTATTTCCACAGTATCCAGGGAGATCGGGTTTGGCCGCTGGGGGCTCCGTGTGGAGAAAACACCTCGTAGCGGGCGTGTGCGATCTCCCCTGGGGTGGACCTGGAGTATATCGCGTTGGGCAAGGTGCATCCAGTAGACAATAACGATCTTCCCACCCTTTTCCAGACCGAACAAAGCGTCCCTATACTTTTCATCGACAATCAGTTTGCCGCTGATCGACGCTTCACTGCCTAGCCGGGGGGCCTTGCCCGGCTCGGTGATCGGACTTCGGATTATCCCTATCGGTTTCAGGACTATTTCCAGTTTGGCTTCTTCTTTTGGTTTTTCCATCTCCGTTTATTCCCTCGTATGATAGACTAATACAATACCTGGTATGATAGTCTCATGTAACACCTTGTTCGAAAAAAATGCGTCTGACATGATAAGAGCGGCGACCGTGCGCGCAGCCGTGCAAAACGGACAAGCATTAAACGTGGTGCGTTTGATGGCAAGCCAAATGTTAAGCGCATCAGAAAGTCAAGCTACAATGGTGTAAAGGTCTCGCTTCGCGGGGCTTTGCCCAACTTCACTTCGTGAAGTTGGGTTGCCCGGCCTGCCGTAGCGACATGTAGGCACGTAGCACGGTGGCCGACCGCTCAATCTCTACGTTCCGCAAGACGGGGCGGGAGCGGAAGGCCTTTTTCGCATAGCTTCAACGGCCAGCCGGAAATCTTCGGGCAAATGGGTCGTCTGGCCCGTGAAACGCAGGCAAATCATGTTTGATTGGATCTGTGTGCATAGTTCCCATCCGGAGCTTTTCGTTTCGCGGTTTGCCGAGACCTCCGCCGTTCTGTAAATGAGTTGAGAAAATGAAAGATTTCGTCTACTCAGTGAGGTTATCCCGGTATGTATTTCGATTTCATCATCATAGCGCAGAGCTTTGCGGTACTTGCAACGTGATTCGATGATAGTGAGATGAAGCTGCCGGTTCAAGAATTCACGGTAAGGGAAGCCGGTTTTTCTCAAGAAATCTTCACGCCCCAGCTCGAAGAAGTGATAATAATTGCCGTGATAGACCGCCTGACCCATATCGACCTCAAAAAACGGGACACGCAGACTCGTTATGTGGTAGGGAGTAGCGGTACTTGTCGTCTGCGCCCGGGCGTGAGTGATTATCTTTTCTTGTGAAGAACCGCTCATATTGAAGCTCCTTTTTATAACAGCCAGATGAGCACATTCCATGGTTTTTGAATCTTCTACATCAGAGGTGGTTTTTTGACAATCTTCCCGCGAATGAACATTTCCGGCCGTAAGCGAGATCGTGCCAGACAGCACGGGCACCCATCGTCTGTGAGGGTCTCCATAGGTCCCTACATTCATAAGATCCACAGAAGCCTTAGCCCGGTGCTGGAGCGAATACGGACCCCGGAGCCGGCCCCTTTCGTGCCGGACCCTTTCCAGCTCAAGGCTCTTGGCGCAATCGAAGCACGAGACGTGCTTGTTACGGCCCCAACGGGCGCCGGAAAAACATATATCGCAGTTGAAGCCATTGACAAGATTTTTCACAGGGGCGGGAAAAGCTGGTACGCATCGCCGCTTAAGGCCCTGTCAAATGCGAAGTATCAGGAATTCCGCGAAATCTTCGGCCGGGAAAACGTCGGGATTCTCACCGGAGACAGGAAAGAAAATCCACTTGCCCCGGTAATCGTCGGCACCACCGAAATCCTGCGCAACCAGTTGTATGACATAATGCACCTGGGAGAGGACATCGACATGGACCTGGTGGTTCTCGACGAGGCCCACTACCTCGGCGATGTCGACAGGGGCGTCGTGTGGGAGGAAGTGCTCATTTATCTTCCTCCGCGTGTTCGGCTCCTGCTGCTTTCCGCTACAATACTCAATGGCGGTGAAATCTGCAAATGGCTCACCTGGATGCGCAGTTCCGAATGCGAATGGGTGGCGGCATACGAGCGTCCCGTCCCGCTTTACCCTCTATTCCTTTTCCCTGGTGGAGAGCTTGCGCCTCTGGCGACGCGCCGTGGTTTGCTCCCGGGAATTGAAAAAATCGACCCCAGATCGCTTCCGCGCTCCGAACTGCCCGAGATCCCGAGAATCCTCGATGCGCTCCGAAACGCCAACCTGCTGCCGGCCATATTCTTTCTGAAATCGAGGGCCGACTGCGACAGGGCGGTAGAATTCTGCAGGCCAGCTCAAGGGGCGAGCAGGCAGGAAAGTCCCCAGTTTCGGGAGGTGCTCGCAGAACTGCTCGATGAATATCCTTTTCTCAAGACACATCAGCACCTATCGACCCTAAAGAGCTGCCGGGTCGGTTCCCATCACGGCGGGCAGCTTCCACACTGGAAGCTGTTTTTGGAAAAGATGATGCAGGCAGGACACCTGGATGCCATCTTCTCGACTTCAACAATCGCCGCTGGAGTCAATTTCCCGGCGCGCACGGTAGTTATTTTTCAAAGCGACCGGTTCAACGGTAAGGAATTCGCAGCGCTTAGCGCAACCGAACTGTTGCAGATGACCGGCAGGGCTGGACGCCGTGGGATGGATGAAATCGGGTTTGTGCTCATAGTTCCCGGCCCCCACCAGGACCCCAGGCTTATAAACGATCTGTTAAAATCGTCCCCCGACCCGATCCAGAGCCAGATTCGCGTTAATTTCTCGATGGTTTTGAACCTGCTGCTGTCTCACAACCCCGAGGAGATTCGAGACCTCTTCATGGTCTCTCTGTCCACTTTCCAGAACCTGAGCCGCGACAAACGATCGATGAAGAAGCTCGAGGCGGTCCGGGCTGAACTCGAGCAATATCGAGAGCAAATGGGCTGCGGATCTTTGGATGAGCTATTCGAAATACGGTCAAGGTACTCAATCGGCATTGTGCAATTGCGGAAAATGCGCAGATCGCTCAAGCGAAGACCCGAGTACAGAAAAATCGTCGATCAACTCGCTCCGGGCCGCGTCTTTATCAGCCAGAGAGGGACCCCTTATATTTGCGTAGCCTGGCCCGATTTTGAATACAGCAACGTGGAAGCCGTCCGGCTGGCCTATCCGATCCGAATGCGGCGCCGGCGCATCCGGACTCACCGGGTTGCGTTTCAGCGTCTCCGTGACTTGAGTGTTTTGTTTGACTCTTTTCCCGACCTCGAAGAGCAGGAAGAATGGGAGAACCTGATTGCGCGCGCCGTTGAGGGCGAGTTCAGCCCCGTAGAGCCCGATGGACCCGCCGGGGCGCCCCCCCCCGACCTTGCATCCAGAGATCTGGCCGCAGCGGCCCAAAGACTGCATTCCTATCCATGCGAACAATGCTCCCTTTTCGGTCCCTGTCAGAAAGAAACGGCTCATCCGTTCTCTGCGGCCATAAGGCGGCACCTTCAACTATTTGCGAAGGTGGATTCGACCCAGGAGCAGCTCTGGAGGTCGTTTATCAAATACTACCGGCTGCTTCAGGCCGAAGGATATGTGCAGGAAGATGGGAAGTTGACCCGCGACGGGATGTGGGCCTCCAAACTCCGGCTCGACCAGCCGCTGCTCATCTCCGAGGGGATCCGCAAAAACGTATTTCCGCGAAATAAACCCGATCTGTTGGCTGCGCTCATCGCCCCTTTTGTGACGGACCGCGACAAACAAGGGGACGTGCAACTGGCCTCTTTTATCTGGAAATATCCCGATCTGGCCAAGCCTTTTTTCCAGATGTTGAAAACCCTCCAGCGCCTCAGGGAACGCTTGCAGACCGAAGGCTTCGAAACCCCGCCACTTCCGTTCTGGACGGTTGTCACTGTTTACCATTGGGCGCAGGGTCTTTCGTGGGAACAGGTTCGGGAGATTTCCGGAATGGATGAAGGAGACCTTGCAATGATTATACTGCGCACGGCCGACCACCTTCGGCAGATCGAAGCCCTTAGCCAAACGCATCCCCAGCTTGCAGCCACTGCCGCAGAGGCAGTTGGTATGCTGCTGCGCGAGCCCGTGCTGGCAGATTGAAAAACCCATCTCGTTTGAGCCGGTCTGATCGTCTCAGACGCCAATTTTTCAGAAATAACTTGACACAACGCTTCCAGTTCAAATATAAAGAGAAATTCCAAATATTTTCCCATAGAGGAGGCGTCATAATGGTAAAAAGCCCGTGCATAAATTGTGATCGAGCCAACGAGGACAAGAACAAATGTTTGGATAAATGTGACCGGCTCAAGGAATACCAGGAAATGATCCTTAAACAGGGAATCTACGCCACAATGTAGCTACGGGCGTTCAGCCTTTGATGAGCGGCCAGCAGAGGGCCGCTTTTTTTATCCACAAGTCTTATATTGGGAAAACATAACCAGTTGCTGTCCAGGAGGATTTGAACCTATGTACGCCATCTTCAGGTCCGGGGGGAGACAATATGAAGCCCGGCCCGGGCATGTAGTCAAAGTGGAAAAGATTTCCGGCCAGGTCGGGGAAAGCGTCACCATCGATGAGGTGCTCCTTTTCTCCGAGGGCGATCAGTTGCGGGTTGGCCAGCCTTTTGTGGAAGGCGTTAGGGTTCAGGCCACCATCATCGGGCAGGGGCGCTCGCCCAAAATCGTGATCTTCAAGCACAAACGCCGCAAAGATTACCGGAAAAGACAGGGACACAGACAGGCCTACACGGCCATGCGCGTGGAAAATATCGGCTAGCACCGGCGCGATTTCAGACTCAATCGCGGCGGCTTTGAGTTTTTGGAGGAAAATAATGGCACATAAAAAAGCGGGCGGAAGTTCTCGAAACGGCCGCGACAGCGCCGGACAGCGCAGGGGCGTAAAGAAATTCGGCGGTGAATTCGTGCGCGCCGGCAATATCATAGTTCGCCAACTGGGCACACATTTTCATCCCGGAAACCATGTCGGGATGGGCAGGGACTATACTCTTTTCGCGCTTGCCGACGGCTTGGTTACTTTCGAACACAAGGACAAGACGCGCCAGAAAATCAGCGTCTATCCAATCGAAGCCCAGCAGTAGTGTGAAACGGGAAGCTTTTGCTCCCTGCACCAGGTCAATGTGCTCCCCTCCACCCCACGGTGAGAGGGGAGTTGTGTTTTGAATTGAGCCGGAGACAATGTGACTAATTGCGACACCGGGATTAATAATCACAAAGTGAACCTCCCGGCCTTGCCCGGGGATAACTTAACTTTATAATGAGATGAAATTCATTGATGAGGTGACAATCACGGTTGTGGCCGGAAAAGGCGGCAACGGCTGCGTTAGTTTCAGGCGAGAGAAGTATGTGCCTCGAGGCGGACCGGATGGGGGCGGCGGCGGCGAAGGGGGCAGCGTTGTTGTTGAGGCCTCGCAACGAAAACACAGCCTGCTTGACTTTCGATATCGAAACCTTTTCAGGGCCGAGCCTGGAAGGAACGGCGCGGGCCAGAACCGGCAGGGACGAAGCGGCGAGGACCTCGTTGTGGAAGTGCCGGTTGGCACGATGGCAAAGGACCCGCTCACGGGCGAAATCCTTTCCGACCTGACCGAAGCTGGACAGAGGTGGATAGCGGCAAAAGGGGGAAGAGGCGGGAAGGGAAACTCCCATTTCGTCAGTTCGACTCACCGGACGCCTCGTTTCGCCCAGGAGGGCCAGCCTGGCGACGAACGCAACCTGAAACTTGAGCTCAAACTCATTGCCGACGTTGGTTTGGTAGGGCTTCCAAACGCTGGAAAATCTACCCTGGTTGCCGCTGTCTCTGCGGCACGGCCCAAAATAGCGGACTACCCGTTTACCACTCTTACGCCTAATCTTGGAGTCGTGCAGTACGACGATGCGCCCCCGTTTGTGATGGCCGATGTGCCGGGGCTTATCGTGGGCGCCCACGAGGGCGCCGGGCTGGGAGTCCGGTTTTTGAAACACATCGAGAGGACCCGGCTGCTGGTTCACGTGATCGACCTGTCGCGAGTGGTTCCGGACAACCCCCTGGAGCCGTTCAAACAGATCGAACATGAGCTTGAGAGCTACTCGGAAGAGCTGCGGAAAAAACCGCGCATAATCGTTTTGAACAAGACCGACTTGGTAAAAGACGCGAAGGTCCTGGCCAAGATCGAGAAAAGTTACCGTGAACTCGGACTCCCCGTCCTGCTGATATCTTCGCTGAAAAGGGAAGGTCTCCGCGAATTGGTCCGACTTCTTACCAAGAGTCTCTCCAAGATGGTAATCTTGTGATTGAACAAATCGATCTAACTAACTATATTAGACAGAGTTTTGCCCATTCATCGGTTCCAGCGCAAAAAAGCCGGTTAATCGAGAGGTTACAATCGAGAGGTTACAATAATGAATTATGATGTTGGGGTTGACATCGGATCGGTCAGCATCAACTGCGTCATTCTGGACGAAAATCGTAGAGTCGTCTTTGAAACTCCATATCTAAGACATTTTGGCCTCATCTACGAAGAAACCCGCAAGCTTTTGGAAAATATCCTGCTGCGAATCCGCGGTGAGAATTCCGGCGTGCTCAGATCGGTTAGCTTTACGGGAGTTCACGGAGAGCTGCTTGCCGAAAAGCTCCATGCGCCATTCGAAGTAGAAACGATCGCTCAGGTGGTGGGCGCTATCCATGTGGCGCCCGGCGTGCGCGCGATCATTACGGTGGGAGGCCAGGATGCGGCGGTCTTCCAGTTGGCGCACAGCGGGGACCAATGGCGGTTGGAGTCTTTCAACATGAACGGCCCATGCGCGTCGGGAACAGGTTCTTTCATTGACCAGCAGGCCGAAAGGCTCGCTCAGTCGATTTACGGGCCGGATTTTACGATGGACCAGGAAAAGCTGCAGCAGACCCTTGGCGACTTTATCGAACTGGGTCTGAAGAGCACCTACCCTGCTCCTGTGGCCTGCCGTTGCACGGTTTTTACAAAATCGGACATGATCCACCTCCAGAACAAGGGGGAGAGTCTGCCCAATATCATAGCCGGCCTGCATTTCGGCAACGCCGCCAATTACATTAGCACCATAATCGGAAACCGGCAGCTCTCAGATCCGATCATTTTTATCGGCGGCATGGCCTCCAACCAACTCCAGGTCCAGGCTTTCAAACATTATTTCCCCTCGCTGATAGTTCCGGCTCACCATACTTCGATCGGCGCTCTTGGCGCGGCCATCCAGGCCCAGAGGCAAAAATGTCAAAATGAGGTGGACCCCTCGATCCTTGTGCGGGCGGATTCTCAGTCGGTGTACAACTTCCCGAGGGCCGAACGGTTGGAACTTTCGTTGACCCGCTTTGACCCGGAAAACGGTCTGAAGCCGTGGGCAAAGAAAAAGGGTGAACCGGTGGAGGTATTCCTGGGGGTCGATATAGGCTCGACTACGACAAAATATGCGTTGTTAGACGGGAAAGCTCAAATCCTGCACAAGTGCTACGTGCCCACGCAGGGAAAACCTATCGAGGTTACCCAGCGGCTTCTGCGCACACTGCAGGAAAATGTCGGTGAGAAGATAAAGCTCATGGCAATCTCCACAACCGGATCGGGCCGCAACGTAGTCGGGGATTTTCTCGGCGCGGACCTTATCATTGACGAGATTACTGCGCACGCCCGGGGTGCGGTTGAAATCGACCCCGAAGTGGACACCATATTCGAAATCGGCGGGCAGGACTCAAAATACATCATGATAGAAAACACCCACCCCCTTGATTTCGATATGAATAAGGTCTGTGCAGCCGGCACGGGCAGCTTTTTGCATGAGCTTGCCAACAAGATGAAGATCAACATTGTCGGAGAATTCCAGGAAGTTGCTCTTTCCTCGATCAGTCCGATCCATCTTGCAGAGCGGTGCACGGTATTCATGGAATCCGACGTCGAGAGCTATCTGCAGAAAGGGGGTGAGCGGCCGGATCTCATAGCAGGGCTTTGTTATGCAATCGTCCACAATTACTTGAACAGGGTAGTGGAAAACAGGTACGTAGGAAAGCGGATCATGTTCCTGGGCGGCCCTTCGTTGAACAGGGGAATCGTTGCGGCCTTCGAGAAGGTGCTCAAACGCGAGGTGTTGGTCCCAAGACATCGTGAAGTCATGGGGGCGTTCGGCGCCGCCCTGTCTGTGATGGAGCTTTTCAAAAAACAGGGAGTCGAATACCGGAGGCGCGATCTCGACGAACTCGCTTCAATGAAAGTGAATTTTACCGAGAGCGTCTGCCATGTGGACAAAAAGTGCCATAACGAGTGCAAGCTCAAAGTCTATAATTTCGGAGAACGAAAGAGCGTGTGGGGAGGTGACTGCGGCCGCTACGAAACCCGGGCCGAAGGAGGCCGTGAGACTGACTACTTTCAGGTTAGACAGACTCTTTTCGAGCAGGCACTGATGGAGGCGGGAAATCTCATTACCGAAGCCGAAGCCGGCCGCCAGGCCAAGCCGGTCATCGGCATTCCTCTTGCCTTGCACTCGCTCGAGTGGGGCGTTTTCTGGGCTCACCTTTTTTCTGAACTTGGATTTCCGGTATTGCTAAGCCCGAAAACCACCAACAAGCTGGCTTTCCTTGGGGTGGAAAATGTGGTCTCCGAAGTCTGCTTTCCTGTCAAGGTTTTCCACGGCCATGTCCGTTACCTTATGGACCTGGCCGAATACCTGTTCCTGCCCAATGTAGTGAACGCACCTGTCCCGCAGCCCGACGAAGTCGGATATGTTTGTCCGCTGGTTCAGAGCTCGCAATACATGTGCAGATCTGCGCTGAACATTCCCGACAGCAGGATCATTCGGCCTACGATCTATTTGAAGGAGGACCCGGCAAATCTGGCCTATGTCTTCGAAAATGCCTTTGCGCCCGGTTTGAAACCGAGGAGGAGCCAACTGCAAGGGGCGATCTTCAAAGCGTTGGCAAGACAGATGGAATTTAACCGCAGGCTAATTGAGACAGGCAATGAGATAATAGCGCACATCGATCCGGCGCAGCCCGTCTGGATCGTCACCGGGCGTCCATACAACCTGTATGACGACCGGCTCAACCTCCAGTTCGGAAAGCAACTCGCAAAGCTCGGCATCAAGGCGCTGCCGATGGACCTGGTGAGCTCGGATTCCGAAGACATGAGCGATTTCAAGCGCATGTTCTGGGGACTTGGCGCCAGAATCATCAGGACGGCAAAAAGGACCCTTCGCACCCCAAACTGGTATGGCGTACATCTTACGAATTTCAGTTGCGGGGCGGATTCCTTCATCGAGCATTTTTACCGTCACCTGCTCAGGGGAAAGCCCTCCCTCATCCTCGAGTTGGACGAACACAGCGCCGTAGCAGGCATGCTGACCCGTGTGGAGGCCTACCGCAACGTGGTAAAGAACCTTCAGGAAAAGCGGATGGCTGCAAAACTCGGCCCGGATGAACCGGACTCACTGGCGGAGGTGGGATAGGTATTGGTTCACGAGAAGACGCAAAGCGAGGATGTACATAAATGACAGTTTCCGGCAAGCAGCATTTTGGACGCTTCCACGAAGAGGTTAGACAGTTTGACGTAACCGGCAAGACCCTCCTCGTCCCGGAAATGGCCCCCTTTGCATCCCGGTTGCTTGCTGCCTCTTTCCATGCTGTCGGGGTAAACGCCCTGCTTTTGGAAACTTATAAGGGTCTGGCCCTCGGAAAGGAATTTACATCCGGCAAGGAGTGTTTCCCCTGCCAGATAACGCTGGGCGACATCCTCTATTTTCTGCGTGGAGAAAAAGAAAGACTCGGATCTGCTTTTTCAGCGGATAACTACGTATATTTTTTACCCGAGGCTGACGGTCCGTGCCGGTTCGGTATGTATAATAAGATGCAGCGCCTTGTTTTGGACAGGTTCGAGGAGTTTCGGGACGTGCCGATTACCTATCTTTCGACCCGAAACTCCTATTCGGCAGCAGGCATCATGCCTGCGCAAGCCTCCGCAATATTCAGGAAACTGTGTTATGTGAGCGTAATTATATCGGATATATTTGACCGCATCGTATGGCGCGTGAGACCATACGAGCTTCGCCCCGGCCTGACGGATTCCTTTATGGAAAAAGCGCTTTGGGCGACGGTTGCCGAGGTCGAACAAAACGGAGCGTCGCTCGAATTCAAAAGGCTTTTTGATATTGTAGAGGATACAGCCTCCACGGCAAAAACGTTCATCGACACCCGGCAGCCAAGGCGTCCGCTGATCGGGATCATCGGGGAGATTTACGTCCGCACGCATCATGAATCCAATCAGCACATAGTAAGGGTGCTCGAGCAGTTCGGCGCCGAAGTCGTGGTGGCTTCTGTGGGCGAGTGGATAAACTACATCACCTACGACATGGCCAGGGAGCATGAACGCCACATGAAGCTGGCCCTGCTGAAACGGGATTTTGAATCGCTAAGGGGTATCCTGAACAATTGGATCCCCACACAGATCCAGAAATATTATCAAATGGTGCGCCAGCGCCAGGTTTACAGGCGGGCGCTCAAACACATCGACATTCACAAAGATCACGGGATAGCGGTACTCGAGAAGCGGCTTGATAGGGATCGGCTCTTCAGCTTTGATATTGGGACCGAATCGGCCCTGAGCATCGGGGCGGCGATGGAGCAGTTACACGAAGGATACAACGGCGTTGCAAACGTATATCCCTTCACCTGCATGCCCAGCGCAGTCTGTACGGCCGTTCTCAAGCCGCTGTTAAACAAAATGCTTATGCCCTACATCAATGTGCCATATGATGGGGGAATTCAGCCCAACCGGGATATCGCGCTGCGAACATTCGTCTATCAGGCAAAACAACATCTCGAATCCCGGACCTCGGGCAAAAGAAACGGCAAGGCATCGAAATGTCATATCAAACCATGATTATTAATGCGGCCCATCCGGAAGAGCTTCGGATAGCGGTAATAGAAGGCCACACTCTCGAACACTTTTTCATAGAAACGGCGACACGCGGCAAGGTTGTTGGAAATATCTACAAAGGCATAATAATCCATATTCAGTCCAGTCTTCAGGCCGCCTTCGTAAATTACGGGACCGAGCGCAACGGGTTTCTTCCATTCCCTGAAATCCATCCCGAGTATTACAACTCAGACGTCAAGGATGATGCCAGAATCCAGGACGTGATCCATCAGGGGCAGGAAGTACTGGTTCAGGTGGTCAAGGAGGAACTGGGCTCCAAGGGAGCGCTGCTAACCAGCTATGTCTCTCTTGCCGGGCGGGACATAGTACTGATGCCCGGTCAGGACCAGCGCGGGGTTTCCCGAAAGATCGAAAACGGAGACAGGCGGGAGCGGATGAAAGAGCTTGCCAGGAGTCTCAAAGTCCCCGATGAGTTCGGGGTGATCCTGAGGACCGCCGCCGAAAGCCGCACCAAACGCGAAGTCGTAACAGACCTGGACCACCTCGTAAAAATTTGGGGGGAAATAAAAAAGAAGGTGCAGCAGTCGCCCACCCCTTCCCTCATCTACAAGGAGCAGGACCTTGCGATTCGGGTAATTCGCGACTATTTCGCGGGCGGGCTCAAAAGCATCCTTGTCGATGACAGGGAGGTTTACAGAAGGGTGAAAGAATTTCTGGGGATCATCAGCCCCAGAAACCAAAAGCAGGTCAGGCTTTATAAAGAAGAAGGACCGATTTACTCCAAATATAATCTTGAAGAGCAGATCGCACAGATATTTCGCAAAAAGGCGATGCTTAAGTCCGGAGGCTACCTGCTTTTCGATCCCACCGAGGCGCTTGTGTCGATCGATGTTAACTCAGGCCGCACCAGCGCTGAAGGGGCCGTTGAGGAAATGGCATACAAGGTCAATCTCGAAGCGGCGGTCGAAATACCTCGTCAGTTGAGGCTGCGCGATCTTGGCGGGCTTGTAGTGATCGATTTCATTGACATGCGGGACCAGAGGCATGCGCGTGAAGTCGAGCGCCGGCTCAAAGAGGAGATCAAAAAGGACAAGGCTAAGATCAGCGTAGGGCGAATCTCAAAGTTCGGCCTGCTCGAGTTGTCGCGCCAGCACCTTGGACTCAACATACTACGCGGCTCCTATAGAGAATGCCCGGTCTGCCAGGGAAGCGGACTTGTGCGTTCATCAGAGGCAACGGCCCTTGACTATTTCCGCAAAATCTGGACCACCCTCATGCAAAAGAGACCCGCTGTTTTAAAAGCAGTGCTGCCCGCCGATGCCGCCAGCTATCTTTTAAACCGCAAGCGGGCCGAGATTGCAAACCTGGAGAACTTATACAAGGCCAGCATAATAATAGAGCCTTCAGAGACCGCGCTATCCCACGAAGGGCATATAGAAACAACGCCGCACGAACTGCAAAGCTAGTGCAGCGTCAACCAGGTTGTAATCCACATTATTGTCAAAACTACGTTATTTGAAGGCAAGCCAAATGTTAAGCGCGTCATAAGGTGAAGTTACAGTGGTGTAAAGGTCTCGCTTTGCCCGGCCTCCCGTAGCGACATGTGAGCGCAACGCGGAGGCCGGCCGCTTATTCTCGACAGCCCGCCCGCCCACTCGCGATACGGGGCGGTATCGGGAGGCAGTCAGCGGGACAAATTGTGCACCGCATTCATGATCTCCACCACCCTGTGTTCGTATAGATGATGCTTCAGAGTCCTTCTTTGAGCGTTTTTAGCAACCTTTTTCCGCTCGCCCTCATGTTTCATGTAGTACTCGATCTTTTCGATAAGCTCTGCTTCATCGCCGAACTGGACCACTTCATCTTCGGAATAGAGGGGCGGGAGAAGCTCACGGCGGTCGCAGAGCTGAAAACAACCCATGCCTGCAAGCTCGAACGTCCTCGGATTTACGAAATCGCCTCCGATGGCGTACCGGTCCATCGAGGAGTGAAGGTTGAGGTTTATTTCCGTATTTCTGTAGATAGAGCGGACCTCAGATTCACTTATCCATCGGCTGCCTTCGGTTACGCCGGGGACAGGGCGGCTGTCCCATCCCTCACCGTATATTTTTAAATTATAGGGGGCCAGGGTTTCGAATACCCTGATGCGGTTGGGGTAGGGGGCGCCCATAAAGGAGATCGGCATCCGAGTGCCTGACTGGACCGGAAATTCATCAAGATTATTGTCGAAAGCAACAGGAAGATAATAATGGTTAGTGGCTCCGGCCTCAGCCAACGCCTTCACGAAGGCCCCTGTTTGAATGGAAAAAAAGATGTCAAAGTGGGGAGCAATCCGTTTCCAATACGTCAGGACCCTGAAATCCTCCACAAACCAATATAGTGTAATGATACCGAATTTTCGCAGGTTATCCATAAGGCGTTCATTGAAGAGGGGCGACTGGGCGATCCCGAGTAAAATATCAGGCTTGTCCTTATTGATCTGATCGATCAGCACCCTCTCAAGGGCCTCGACAAACGCCATTTTCTGATGGCCGTTTCCGGAAGCCATGGCCATTCGGAACTCATCTGCGAATGGTGAATAGTCGATGAAGACCGATTCATAACCCATACTGGTGAAAGCGGACGCAGTAGCTCTGGCTACAGGAAGTGATCCTCCGGCTAAAGGACCTGTAATCAGCAGTCTCATCGCGCGCGCTCTCTTGTCAGGGCAAAGGACAGTCGGGGCTGCGGTCTATGATTTACATTAAGGCAATGCCCCGGATCGTTCAGACTGTCCATGTGTTTGAATGTTAAGGGTTATCAGCCACCGAGCGCCGATCTGAGCCGCTCGATGCTGCCTCCGAAGGACTCCACTATGGAAATCAACCGGGCATAAGCGTCGCTCATGGCTCGAACTATATCAGGGGGCCTATTACAATCCAGGTCGGCCATTTGGAGCATGTGGTAGTATTTAAGTATCGATTCTTCCGAGGATAGGACGACTGCTTCTATCGTATTGAGAGTGTCATTGATGGAAACGAGCTGCCCCATGCCCGACGGGGGGCCGGCATACACCCTGGCGGCCTGTTCAAGGAGTCTGGCGGCTTGCGAATACCGGTTGATGAATGCGCTGTTCCTCTCGGACAGATCCCCCAGCTGTGCCAGGACAGCGTCAGGCCGATAGGGCCCCAAAAGGCTGCCCGCCAGGGCTGACTCATTTCGGGCAAAGCCGAGCGCTGTGCCCCATAACAGCCGGCATACAAGGCCCCTCAGGAAGCGCTCCGATGCGGACCTGGGTTCGGCCGGAGCATACAGAAGCGGCCCGCCGGGGGTAAAATTGGAAATATATACAGAAAGACCGGGGGAACAGGCCTCCCATGAAGGGCGGTATCCCAGCATTTTCTCTACGACGGCTTCCACCGCATCAACGGTGATCGCATCCCGGCAGATCGGATTATCGCACATCTGGTCGAAGTGACAAGGCGAGCAAGGCAGTTCGGACTGCAAAACAGCATGTCCCACCCCGTAGGGCGCAGTCTCCGCAAAATAGGCTGTCGAGAAGAAGAGTCCGACCGTCCCCACCCCTGCCGCCGCGGCCATGTGGATTGTCCCCGTATCGTTGCTGACAAGAAGGGAGCATTGTTTGAGAACGCCCAGCAGTTCGGATATACCGGTCTTGCCAACGAGATCGATCACGGGGAATTCCAGGTGGCTTTGCATCGCTCGTGCGAGTTCTTGTTCGCCCCCGACGCCCAGCAGCACGATTTCAATTTCGCGGTGTCGAAGGAGCCGGTTGGCGAGGTCAGCGAAACGCTCAGGCGGCCAAGCCCTGTGAACCATGTTTGCTCCCGGTTGCAAGGCAATCAGCCTTCCTTTGTTCCTGAGGCCGTTTTGGAGCAGCAGAGTATGGCCGTCCCTGACTTCATTCTCATTAATGTGCATATAGCCCTGGATGGGTTCCGGGCAGAGCCCAGCCATTGCCGAGTGCATATCGACAATGTTGAAAAGGTTCTCTATCCTGCATTTTTGCGAGGCAAACAGGTATTTTGCCTGATCAAATTTAACCCGTCCTACTGGATTATCAGAATTTACCAGGCCGGATTTGGATCTTCCGCATGCATTGCCGCAGAAAAAACCGCCGACCCAGTTGTGCGTAAGGTTAATGACGGAGTCGTATTCTTCGAGAAGTTCCGGGTAATCGCTCAGCCTCTGAAAGGGCACTTTGCTCCTCATCGGGGCGACATCGATCGCGGGAAGAGCCACGAGGCGGTCGAAATACGGCGTGCGGGAAAAAATTCCGCTGAACTCTTTTACACAGAGTAACGTGACATTGCTCCCGCTCCTCTGCCGCTTCAAGAGTTTGAGCACAGGCAATGTCTGTATGCTGTCGCCCATGCGCGTTAATTGGATAATGAGAATTTTCTCCACAATTTCCCTCGAACGGGGGCGTCCATGATCGGATAGACCCGCATAAAACAATACATGGGGTCCATCCGGAAATTCCCGATGCGACTCTGACGATTTCCGATATGGAACCTCGGAGCGCCAGCGAGTTATCCGTCTTTTTTGAGCAGGGCTTCCAGACCCGCAAAAGGCTTGAAGGTCGTTGCGGTATCCGAGCTTTCACCCGGCGAAACTTCGTCATAGTACTCGGAGTTCAGCCCCCGCGAGTGCTCGTTATCATGGCAGAAAAGGCACAGCAATTCCCAGTTGCCGCCGTCAGGAGGATTGTTGTCATGGTTGTGGTCCTTGTGGTGCACGGTGAGTTCTCGCAGCCTCTTTCCTGAAAACTCACGCCCACATCGCGCACAAATCCAGGCAAACAACTTAAGCGCTTTCTCCCTGTAACTTTTCTCCCGCTGTTCTCGATTTTGCCTGGCCTCTGCGTTAGTCTGGCTCACCTTTCCGGGCATTCTTTTTGTCCTTCCGTTGCTATTTCCAGGTATTCCGCACGCCTGACGCCAAGTTGCGTTCAAAGAATACCGAAGATATCGGAATTATATACGGTTTTGAAATTTCATCCAATTTTGATTTCTTTACGTTTTGACTTAAGCTATTGAATAACGTTGCCAACAGGAAAGGAAGCTTATGAAAAAGAATTTGAGAATTTTCTTGTTCGTATGTTTGGCGCTCGTTGTGGCCTATGGGGCCGCCAGTTACTGGATAGGGGGAAAGGCTCGAAATCAACACGATCTGCTGATCGCGCAAATCAATAGCTCAAACTACATGGAGGCCTCGATTAAGAGCTACGAACGCGGCCTTTTCAGCTCCAAGGCACTGACCACGTTTACCTTAATCCTGCCCGAGAGCGGGAATTCGATCAAATTCAGCATCATCAATCACATCTATCATGGGCCGTTTGTCTTTTTGGAAAACCCGCACATGAAAAGGAGCCTGCGGCCTGTGCTCGCCGTAATCCGAACGCGGCCGGCGCCGGGTGATTCCGGAGAATCCCTGAAAAAGGTACTGGAAAAAATACCCGAGCTTGAAAATTCCGAGATCCTGACCGTGCTTTCTATCGATGGCAGCGGAGAGTCATATCTCGATGTTCCCTCCTTCCAAAAAAAGTTCCCTGACGAAAAGGGCGGACAGGTGGAGGTGGAATGGAGAGGCTTCATCGCCCAATGCAAATTCGACTTGCAGCTTGGGGAAGCCGCCGGCTCTTACAGCTGTCCATCCTTGCAGGTGACAAAACAAGATGAGCTGCTGCGGGTAAAAGATATTCAGGGCGATTTTAACTCGCATCCCGGTATAAAGGGGATATCGGTTGGATCGGCTGCCTTTTCGATCGGCAACATCGAGAGTATGCAGAAAGAGGATACCTCCTTCAATCTGACCTCGTTTGAACTTAAGGCTGAGTCCGGGGTTTCCGGGGAGACCATTAACGGCGCCATTCGGCTCAGTTTTGAAAAACTCATAGCAAAAGACATGGAACTGGGGCCTTTTGCGATGGAGTTCGAGGCGCGGAAGATGGACGCGGAGGTCCTTTCCCGCTTTCAAAAGCTTGTCCCGGAATTGCGAAAAAAAGCTGTCGAGCAGACCGGGAACGCCAACCTGGAAAATGAAAAACTGCTTACTCAGATAATGGTCGATCTGCTTGCAAATTCCCCGGAGTTCGAAATAAAGCATTTAGCAGTCAGGACTAACAAAGGAGATCTCAGCGGCAGGGCCAAGCTGAGCTTCACCGGCCCTGGGAAAAATATGGCGCGAAATATCCTGGCTCTTCTGGCCAGTATCGACGCAAGCGCGGATCTTTCGGTCTCAGAGGCGCTCTTATATCTTGTCGCCGAAAATGTTTTCCGCGGCGACTCCGAAAAAGATCCTGAATTGGCGAAGACAAGCGCTAATGCGCTTATAACGAGGCTTATGGCGGCAAAGTATATTATTCCGGAGGGCGGCTCGTTCAAATCGAGCGCAACCTTCAAGAACTTCACTCTTACTGTTAATGGGCGAAGGATGGATTTATCCAACCTGCCCTGATGCCGGAGCCCACAAAAAAAAGGCGGCCCACATGGGCCGCCTTTCGCGAACTGGGGAATGGCTTTTGAGGATTAAACACTTTGGAGCAGCTTGAGTACGTTTTGCGGCTCGGCGTTAGCCTGCGCAAGCATCGCCATTGCTGACTGCTGCAGAATCTGGTTCTTGGTCAGGTTGCTGACTTCAGACGCCATGTCCACGTCCTCGATGGTGGATTCTGAGGACGTGTAGTTCTGGATGGTTGTGGTGATGTTGTTAATAGAGTACTGGAGCTGGTTCTGCATGCCGCCGACGGTACCCATGAAGGCGTTGACCGAGGTAAGGGCGGAGTCGAGGGCTGTCATTGCCGCTTGAGCGCTTGCCAGCGAGTCGATCGAGATGTGCTGTGACGTGCCGCTCACTCCCAAGCAGGCGGTGGTGGCGCCGCTGAACTGGACGACCATAGAGTTGCCTGGGCCGTTGGTCGCACCGATTTGAAAAGTGACCCCACTCGATGCCGTCACATTGCCGTCAATAAGGTTAATTGACCCATACTGCGTGGAGCCCGCGATCTGGTCGATTTCATTCTGGAGATCCGTAAACTCGCCATTCAAAGAACTCAGGTTGGACGGGCTCTCCTGACCGGATGCTGCCTCGGTGGCCAGAGATTTCATCTGCACCAGAATGTCGTTGATCTGGCTGTAGGCGCCGTCGGCCGTTTGAAGCATCGACGTTGCCTGGTTTGCGTTCTGAGAGGCGACCTGCATCGCGGCGACTTTTGCCTTGAACCCGTTGGCGATTGCGTAGCCGGCGGGGTCATCTGCGGCCGAGTTGATACTCAGGCCTGTAGAGAGTTTTGTGAGTGAGCCTGATACAGCCGCATTCGTGGTTGAGAGAGTGTTCTCAATCGAAAGGGCGTCCATGTTTGTGTTTATTACCATACCTGCCATAACTAGTCCTCCTTGATGTGTAATTTAACTTCCTTGTCAAATCAGTCCCAAAACCCATTCCGAAGTTCATGTTCGCTTTGATTTATGAATCGACAAACCGGACGGGAAACTTAAATCTTTTTCTACGAGGAGAATTAACGGATTGACATAGCGCAAGAACACCACACCTCGCGGAGCGTTGAGTACTTGCGCGGTAAACCTCAGCTTTGAAAAAAATACGCCCCGGTTGCCCAGCCCCTCCCTGAAGGTGCTGAATAATTGCCCGGATACTGTTACAATCAGGACTGCTTTTTCGATTAAGACCCGAGACCGGAGGTCAAGATGTCCATTCCCCAATTGCGGAGCGATTCCGCGTTACTGATCGTGCAGGTGGACAGCCCCCAGGATGAGACAACAGGAGATTTCTACTACAGGACCTTTGCCCCTGGTGTGGGAATGGCTCATTGCGAGGGTGTTTATGTAGTCAATCTTACCTACTACCACCGTTTGAGGCATGAGCTGATGCTCGATGCCGACGTTTTGGTTCTGAACAATATCTGCGATGCGGACCTCCTGCCGGTCTTAAGATCCAGGAAGGCCCAGGGGAAGCTCACGGTGTACGAACTTTGCGACGATCTGGAGGCCCTTCCCCCAACCAGTCCAATGCGGGCTTTCTACAGTCAGTCGAATAATATGTTGTTAATAAAAAGGCTTGCCCACTACTGCGATGCGCTTCAGTTCAGTTCGCCGGAGCTGGAGATGAAATACGGCTATCTGAATCGCAGGTGTTGCGTTTTCCCAAACCAGGTATTGATAACGTCTCCGGAAAGGCTGCAAAAATCGGAGCAAACAGTGATAGTCGGCTGGGGTGGCTCCATAGGTCATTTTCACGATATGGCAAAGATTTCGGACCGCCTCATCCATTGGATAATGTCCAGGGACAATGTACGTCTCTATCTCATGTGCGCCGACCCGATCTGGGAACTTTTCGAGGCCCTGCCGGGAGATCGGAAGAGACGGTTTGCCACGGGATCCGTTGACGACTATTACAGTTTTGTCTCACACCTGGATATAGGAATAGCGCCTCTTGAAGACACTGCGTTCAACCGATCGAGGTCTGACGTCAAGTTCCTCGAATTTGCGGCTCACGGCGTAGTCCCCGTTCTCCAGGCCACCGGGCCATACCTTCGATCTGCAAAACAGGGCAGGACGGCATTCTTGTTCAACACGCCGGATCAACTCATCGCCACGCTCGATCACCTGGTCTCAGACGCCTCCGCAAGACACAGCGTGTCTGCCTCCGCCAGGGAATACGTGGTGCGGGAGCGAAATTACCTCGATCGTGGAAAAGACAGGGTAGAGTTTTACCGCAACTTTCTTCCGGCTAAACGGTTCGAGGAGCGTGGAGATGACCGGATTACTGCTGCCGGGAAAAAGGGTTGCGAACCACCCGGAGGCAGGGCCGCAAAAACCTTCGAGCGTCTGAGTGACTGCGCGGGAGCTAAGAAGACCGGCCGGCATCTGCTTCTGAGTTCAACGCGTTACGAACTTCTTTTGCATGCCGGCATTGTTGCACGCGATCCATCAGACCCATCGAAAGCCTGGAGGATGTTCCAGGAAGCTATGGAGATGGAACCATCTTTTTATTTGCCTTACCTGTTCGGGGCTTTCGTTTCCCCCGATCCGATCCGGACGTTGAAAAAAGCAGTGGAGCGGAACCCGCGTTCCATAGTATCCCTGATTCACCTGGGCAAGGCATATTTGTTCAAGGGCATGACGACGGAAGCAATCGAGAGTTTCAAAGCTGCAGCCGATATCTTTCCGGAATACGAGGCGCCCTATATCGAATGCGCCCGTTGTTTGCACAAAATGGGACGCGAACGAGAGGGGACGGCACTTCTGAAAAACGCGGCAGATCTTATTCCAAAGGCAATCAGGGCGCCGCAAGATTGTTTCGAGCAGAATACAACCAGGCAATGTGGTTTGGATGCATTGGATGAGGATATATGAAATTAGGCAGCTTAGACACTTTTCTGCTTGAAGACCCATTATGGCAGGACAAGATGGGAAAGCCCGTGGCCAATCAGGAGTTCCTTTATGCTCTCCTCCAGTACAGCGCACTCGAATGCTGTCACATCTTTTGTCCGGACACAAACAGCAGGGTCCGCTTCCAGGCGCAAATTGAAAACCTGCTGCCAACTGAATTGCGAAATCGCGTGAGGATCTCTCTTCAGGCAAATTTTGTCGATCATGTGGGGAACATGCTCATGGATTTTATACACCAGGGCGATTTCACCTACCACATGCCTTACCTTATCGAACTGCGCAACCACCTTGGATTGCCGCTGCCCATCAGCGGAGTGACTCACTCCCTAGATGGAGCATGGATGCAAACCCGATTCATACAGATACTTCTTGCAAACCCCAAACACTACGACTGTATCGTGTGTTCCAGCAACTGCGCCAGGGAAATGCTCACTCGATCATTCTCGATCATCAGGGAAGGCTTCGTTGAGTCATTTGGCGGGAGTCTCCCTGCGCCGCCGGAGATGGTCCAAATCCCACTGGGAATATCGGACCGGGCCTTCCAGGTAAGGGACCGCCAGCAGTGCTGCGATGAATTGGGGATACCTGCGCATCACTGTATCATGCTCTCGCTGGCCCGGTTTTCGCCTCGCCAAAAAATGGACCTCTCACCTCTGCTCGAGTTAATCCAGTGGCTCTGCACGCGGGGTAAACTTCCACCATTCACTCTGATTCTGGCAGGCGCCGGAAAACGTACCGACCTGGAACTCGTGCACAGTATGGTAGACCGCCTCCAGATTCAGGACTATGTACGCATCGAAGGCAATATCCCCTATGAAAGGAAAACAACCTTATATAGCGCAGCAGACATATTCATCTCTTTGTCGGATAATTACCAGGAGACTTTCGGTATCACAATTCTGGAAGCGATGTCTCACGGTCTTCCCGTCATAGCTTCGGACTTCAATGGGTATAAGGAACTCGTAGAAGACAGCTCCACCGGCTTTCTGATTCCTGCCTACGGCAGCATGGATCAGAGCCCATGGGACATAACCATGGGTCTGATGGACCCGTCCTCTGCCCGCTTCTACCTGGCACAGAAGATTGCGGTTGATATGAGCGCGCTGGCGCAGGCGATAGTCGAGCTCGCATCCAATCCCGGCAAGAGGCGGGACATGGGGATTCGAGCGCGTGCCCGTGCCATGCGCTACCACTGGCAAGCCATTATTCCGCGGTATGAAGAGCTGTGGCATGAACTGAAGAAAAGGGCCGTAGCCGCCCCTTTGGATTTTAAGGCGCAAGAGTCTCCGCTACTTCTTACACCGGCAGTTAAAAGGATTTACTCCCATTATCCGACAACATGGCTGGAAGGCAAAGTGCAAGTCGCCATGACACCCTATGGACGAGAGCGACACAGCGAGGGCTTTCAGCCGATTATCTACGAAGACATGAATGTTCTCATGGATAATGCATGCACTGAGTACCTGCTGGAGCAGATGAGCGCAAAGGAGGCGGTCATGGAAGAGCTTGTAGTGAAGGCCGCATCGTTTTTCGGCTACTCTCGGAAGGCCGTGATGTTTCATATCGATTGGCTCATGAAGCACGGCCACATAGCTCCTGTAAGCCCCGGTAGCTCAGGAAATGAATTTGAATGAAAGCAGAAGGCGGCAATTCAGGGCGTCGGGTCAAACCGGGGTGGATGGGCGGCGTAAGGAAACCGCAAGAGAATGGAGCAGCGCAAGAAAAACAAGCGTCCAACTCAGAAGCGCCGCAAAGAGGAAACAACGCGAGATCAAGCTGAGGAAATCCAGTTTCATGGCCCCCGCCAGTCTCAGAGTGCAGGTCGTGTACATCCCGAGGGGAAAAACGACGCTCCAGTATTGAGGGTCGTAGAAGATTTGCTCCCGGTGAATGATGAAACGCCAAACCCCGAGCACCACGAGAAGGGGAATCCACCAGGTGGCGGTGGCCCAGAAAAAGATAGTAAAGCCGGAAATAAAAGGGAGCAACGCATTCAAAAAGGAATAGGCGGGGGCGTTCCCGATTAGCACGGTTCCTGCCAGCGTAGTGATGGCGACCGCGCCCATGTTGATCCAGTAGGAATGGCTGAGGTCCGCCGGTCTGAACTGGAAAAACATGAAGCGGTAAAAAATGAGCGTGATAATGAGAATGTAGAGCATGCACCCTAGAAGAAACATACAAAGCGAAAAGAACACAATCCCGAGATGGGGGAAGGATAGCTCAAAAACAAGCAGTCCACTTAGGATGGAAACAGATTGGGTCCCGACGACGGCAATGAGCCAGCTCCCGTTGATTCCATTCTCGAACGGCGGCTTGTCCACCCTTACGGTAAACAGCGCAAAGACTCCGTAGATAAGGAAAATCCAAAGCACAGTCCCCAGGAACAGGAGCAGGAGGGCGGGTGTGAGGGCGTGATCGAGGATCACGAACTGAGTGCCCAGGATGCAGGTGCCGGCCACGGTGGTGAAATACCCGGCTCCGCGGCTGTGGTCGCCAAGGTCGGCCAGAAAGTGCCGGGGATAGAAAATGATGCGGCCCAGCAGAAGAAGCCAAAGGATTGCATAAACCGCGATATTGAGCCGGAAGAGGATTACTGCGGCCGACTTTATGCCCATAAGCCATGAGGATATTGAGACAATCCCCGTTGCCATCACCATGGCGAAGTAACCGGGTGTGAGTTCAGCGACAGCCGTTCGCAGCCCGCTGGTTATGGCGTTCATTGCAGATCTGCGCTCCGTTTCCTGAAAATTATGTAGTTCCTCGAAAGATAGGGCAGGGGCAGGCTCCAGATGTGTATCAAGCGGCTGAACGGAGAGAATGCAAAGAGCACAAACGCCGCAAGGATATGGAGCTTGTACATGAATGGGACATCGCGCATGAGAGTGCAGTCGGGCCTGAACGTGACGATACTGCGAATCCACGGAGCAACGGTATCGAGCACATAATAATGGCCGAAAAATACATTGTACGTACCAACGCCTGTCACAAAGAGCAACAGACCCAGGGTGAACAGGTCTTTTCTTGTCGAGTTCACAAACACGCGCCTTTTGGTGACCCGCCGATGAAGGAGAAGCAGGCTTCCGGCTGCTGCCGCCACTCCGATCAGCGCCCCTGCTGCGATCGCGAGGCGGGTGTGAGCTTCCCCGCTTATGCCCAATGTGGTGTAAAGACTTTGAGGGATGAGCAATCCTGCGGCATGGCCTATAAAGGTGAAGACGATTCCGTAGTGAAAAATAACGGAGGAATATTTGAGGCTTTCCCTTTCGAGCAGTTCGCTGGACTTTGCGTTCCACCGGTAGGGATCGGTGAAGTAGCGGAAGGTGTGGCCGACCACGAAAATCGTAAGCGAGACATACGGGAAGACCAGGAAGGCCAAAGAATTCCAGTCGCTCATATCGGTCATCTCCTCCAGACTGAATCTAGGACTTCGAAGAGCTTCGCATAAGGACTTTGCATGACGCGCAGCCGGGAAACCATTAGGGCAAGGTGGTCCCCATATTCTTCATATAGAGGAAAGATGGCGTCATCGGGACAGACGGAGATAAATTCGAGAACCATTGGAAGGTAATCGGGCAGTTCTACGCCGCTCACCTCGTAGCCGGCATCCCTGTAAGTCTTTATTAACTCCACCAGAGCGAAACTCCTCTTTTTGTCATCTCCCCATTTGTGGAAGGTAAGATTGAGGCAGAGGCTCGGATTGTGATCGAAAGTCCGGGTGTATTCCTCCTGGAGGGCGACAAGCGGCGTTTTCTTAAGATACGAGAGGAAGTCCAACAGGCGTTCTTTTGAGCCGTTGGGTATCCCTTTGACCGTTTGCTCGATGCCGGCCGCCCAGTTCACTATGTCCTCACCGGGATAATCCATCAGGCGAGAGACCAGGCCGCAGACCAACCGCTTTTCTTTCTCCATTTCTCAACTCCCGCCTTTGAGGGGGAATGCGGCCCGTCCCTGGTCCAGATGCAGGCATGCCGGATCATCTTTCACTGCCGTTGGAACAACGTAGCGTTCATCGTATTTGGCAATAGCAAGCAGCCGGTACATCTGTTCGGCTGATTGGGCAGTGAGCCCTACCGCATTCAGTGGGGCCGTGTCCGGGGCCTTGTCGACATTAACCGAACGCATGTAGGCCCTAAGGGCCAAGAGCCGTGACAAAGCAAGCCTTACCGGGACTTCATCTCCTGCGGCAAGCAGGTTGGCCAGATAGCGTATCGGAATCCTCATCGAGTTTAACTCAAATGTTTCACCTGTACTGTCCATGGCCCGGGTCAGGGGACTCAACGGCGGAATGTACCAGACCATCGGAAGCGTGCGGAACTCGGGATGCGGCGGAAGGGCGAGCCGCCATTCGACTGCGAGCTTGTAAACCGGAGAAAGACGGGCGGATTCGATGAAGCTTTGAGGGATGCCGCTGCGTGCGGCCTGCGCCGCCACATCCGGGTCCCAGGGGTCGAGAAACATGTCGATTTGCGCGGGATAAACCTCACGGTCGAGAGAGGTGGATGCAGCGGAGCGGATTTTTTCGGCATCGTAGAGAAGCACCCCGATGTACCGAATTCTTCCCACGCAGGTTTCCGCGCACAGCGTGGGCATGCCGGCCTCTATTCTCGGATAGCAGAAGATGCATTTCTCCGATCTGCCCGTCTGCCAGTTGAAATAAACCTTCTTGTATGGGCACCCCGAGGCACAGAAGCGCCATCCCCTGCATCTTTCCTGGTCCAGCAGGACGATTCCGTCCTCATCGCGCTTGTATATCGCGCCCGAAGGGCAGGAGGCCATGCAGGATGCGTTCAGACAATGTTCGCAGATTCTCGGAAGGTGGAGCATGAAGACGTTTTTGAACTGGAGTAGAACGTCGCTCTGCAGTCCGCGGAAATTCACATCACCCTTCCCGGTGTGGTTAACTCCCGCCAGGTCGTCCTCCCAGTTGGGTCCCCATCTTATGCGCATGTTTTCCCCGGTGACGGCGGATTTGGGCCTTAAGGAAGGCTGATGCTCTCTGGACGGCGAGGTTATCAGGTCCTGGTAGTTGTAGGTCCACGGCTCGTAATAGTCGTCGATTTGCGGGAGCTGCGGGTTGTAGAAAATTTTCGCCAGCTTGCCGGCGCGGCCCCCCGCTGCAAGGGCGAGTTTCCCGTTCCTGAGCGCCCATCCGCCCCTCCAGTGCGACTGGTCCTCCCACTTCTTCGGATAGCCGATTCCGGGCTTGGTCTCCACATTGTTGTACCATATGTATTCTGCGCCGGCGCGGTTGGTCCAGACGTTCTTGCATGGAATCGAGCAGGTGTGGCAGCCGATGCATTTGTCCAGGTTCATCACCATGGCGATTTGGGCCTTAATCTTCATACCAGTGCACCTCCCCGGCCTTCCTCACAAGGATAACCTCGTCGCGCTGTGCCCCTGTCGGACCGTAATAATTGAAACCGTAGCTCAGGTGAGCGTAGCCTCCTATCATCTGAGTCGGCTTCATCAGTATGCGAGTGACGCTGTTGTGAGTACCGCCGCGTTGCCCTGAAATACTCGATCCCGGCACATTGATCAGCCTTTCCTGGGCATGATAGCAGAAGGCTTTCCCGCGCGGGATCCTGTGGCTTACCACGGCCTTGGCAACCAGCACGCCGTTGGAGTTGAAACATTCCAGCCAGTCGTTGTCTTTGACCCCGATCGATTCGGCATCCTCATTGTTGATCCAGATCGCCTCCCCGCCCCTGAAGAGTGTAAGCATGATCTTGGTGTCAGAATAGGTGCTGTGAATGGACCACTTCGAGTGAGGGGTTAGATAGTTGAGAATGATTTCCTTCCCCGGATTGCGGACCTGGTCCAGCTTGCGGGAACTCAGAGCATCCGTGTCTATTGGGGGGCGGAAAACGGGAAGGCTTTCCCCGAAGGCAAGCATCCACTGGTGGTCCTGGTAGAACTGAGCGCGCCCGGTCAGGGTGCGGAAGGGGATTTTCTTCTCGATATTGATGACAAAGGGCGAGTAGGACCGCGATTCGGTTTCCATACCGCTCCATATCGGAGTGGTAAGGACCCTGCGTGGCTGTGCGTTCAGTCCGTGAAACGTGTATGGCTCCCCTGTTTGCTCGCAGAACTCTTCGGCAAGTCCCCGCAGGCCGCTTTTGCTTTCAAGGGCCTGCCAGGCTTTTCGGGCGGCACTGCAGTTTGTTTCCGGAGAAAGCGTCAGGATGGCTTCGGCAACCTGTTTTCCGGTCTCAATGCACGGCATTCCCAGGCTGATTCCGGGGGAAGATACCTTGCCCAGGCGGTGCTTGAGTTCTTCGTGCTCATCGGCGGCGTTCCAGGAGATGCCTTTGGCGCCCATGCCGATTTTGGCTATCAAAGGTCCGACCGATGTCATCATCCGATAGATGTTGGGATAGTCGCGCTCGACGACGTGCAGAGCCGGCATGGTCTTGCCGGCAACCGGTTCGACTTCTGCCTTCTTCCAGTCCCTGACCATTCCATAGGGCTGCGCGATTTCGCCGGGTGAATCGTGGAAAAGAGGCGTGGCCGTCAGGTCCTTTTCCCTCCCAAGATGAGGGGCGGCAAGCTCGGAGAACTTTTCCGCCAGTGCCTTGAACTGGTCCCAATTGGTCCTTGTCTCCCAGGGAGGATCGATTGCGGGATTGAAAGGATGTATGAACGGGTGAAGGTCGGTTGTGCTGAGATCGTGCATCTCGTACCAACCGGCGGCCGGCAGGACCACGTCTGAATACAGGGCGCTGGTGTTCATGCGCATTTCGGTTGTAACAAGAAGGTCCAGCTTGCCGTCGGGATCGGCCTCTCTGTATACCATCTCCTGAGGCTTGGCCTCCGGGCATTCCTCACTCATTACGGCACTCTCCAACCCAAGGAGATGCTTCAGGAAATATTCGTGCCCCTTGCCGCTTGCGCCCAGGAGATTGGCCCGCCAGAGGAAAAGTATCCTCGGTATGTTCTCGGGACTGCACGGGTCCTCAATGGCGAATTTCATTGATCCTGACTTCAGCATTTCGGTGGCGTATGAGACGATCTCCGCATCGGTGCCAGCGCCGTCTCGAATCGCTTGTTTGCAAATATCGAGCGGATTGCGGTCAAACTGGGGATAGGAAGGAAGCCATCCGAGGCGTGCCGCCAATATGTTGCAATCGGCGATCCGTCCCGGAATGTAGTTCTGAAAATGCGGCGAGCTCAACGTCTTTGCGTCCAGCCTTTCATAGCGCCAGTGGTCGGTTGCAAAGTAATAAAAGGAGGTCCCGTTCTGCTGGCGCGGCGGCCGGGTCCAGTCGAGCCCGAAAGCGAGGGTGGACCAACCCGCAAGGGGCCGCACCTTTTCCTGACCGACGTAATGCGCCCAGCCGCCTCCGTTTACTCCCTGGCATCCACAAAGGGTGGTGAGACTGACTATCGCCCGGTATATTGTATCGCTGTGATACCAATGGTTTGTGCCCGCCCCCAAAAAAATCATGGACCTCCCGCCGGTTTTTTCGGCGTTCTCGGCAAATTCGCGGGCCACCCTGATCACATCTTCCCTCATGACCCCGGTAATAGCTTCCTGCCAGGCAGGGGTATAGGGAGAGCAATCGTCGTAGTCCTTTGCGCCACCGTGTCCCCTGTCCACCCCCAGGTGGGCCGCCATGAGATCGAAGACCGTCGCTGCAAGAAACTCCGAACCTTCCGCTGCAACCTTTTTTATCGGGACGGAGCCGGCCTTGTTTCCCGGTCCCGCGATCTCGAACATCGGGAATTCGACCGAAACCCAGCCATCATTGTGCTCGCAATAGCTAAGAGCCGGATCCATATTGTCCCCGGTTGCCGAATCCTCCATGTTGAGGTTCCACCTGCCTGTTTCTTCCCACCTGAAGCCGATGCTTCCGTTCGGGGCTACAAATTCTTTCTTGACCGAGTCATAGAGCACTGTTTTCCACTCGGCGTTTTTCACATCCATGCCCAGGTCCGCGGCTCGAAGGAAACGGTCCGCAAAGTATCTTTCGCCCTCCTTGCGAAGAATCACCGCAAAAGGCAGATCAGTGTATCTCTTTGCATATTCGGTGAAGTATGTGCATTGACGGCTTATGTAGAATTCTTTCAAAACCACGTGGATCATCGCCATGGCGAGCGCTGCGTCCGTGCCGGCTCTAGCCGGCAGCCAGGTGTCGGCAAATTTCACGTACTCGGCATAATCCGGAGCAACGGCCGCTACCCTGGCCCCACGATAACGCGCCTCCGTGTAGAAATGGGCGTCCGGGGAACGGGTCATTGGGATGTTGGTTCCCCACACTATCATGTAGCTTGCATTGTACCAGTCGCCGCTTACCGGGACGTCGGTCTGCTCCCCCCATATCTGGGGAGAAGCGGGGGGAAGGTCGCAGTACCAGTCATAGAAGCTGACCATCGAAGCGCCGATAAGGGAAAGAAACCTGGCCCCCGAGGTGTAGCAAACCATGGACATGGCGGGGATGGGCGAAAACCCGAAAATCCGGTCCGGTCCATACTTTTTGATCGTGTGAACAAGCGATGCCGAAACAAGCGTGAGCGCTTCGTCCCAGCCAATCCGGACAAATCCTCCCTTGCCCCTCGCCTTCTTGTACTTCCGGGACTTGTCCCGGTCCTCGGCTATGCTCGCCCAGGCCGCAACCGGATCGGGGTTTTGCCTGAGCGCATCCCGCCAGAGTTCGACGAGCGCCGATCTCGCATAGGGAAACTTCAACCGCACCGGGCTATAAACATACCAGGAAAACGTCGCCCCTCTGGGGCACCCGCGCGGCTCGTAGTCCGGGTTCTCCGGGCCGGTTCCCGGGTAGTCCACCTTTTGGGTTTCCCATACGATGATTCCGTCCTTTACGTACACATTCCATGAGCAGGACCCTGTGCAGTTGACCCCATGTGTGGAACGCACCACCTTATCGTACTGCCACCGCCTGCGGTAAAAACTCTCCCACTCTCTTTTCCCGCAGTTAATATCGATCCACGAAGAAAGGGTCTCCTCCGTATAGTGTGAGTCCTGCGTGCGGGGTCTAAAGAAACGCAGAGGATAGAAATGTTTGCTCTGTGTCATGGTTTGTTTCCTGTGACATTGCGCCCAATGCGAACCATTTTGCAACCATCGAACAAAATTATTCGAAAATCAGCGCCGGAAAACGATATAAGCGAACTCGAAGGCGGCATGAGAGCCGCCGCCCTGAAACCGGATGTTGCGCAGGTGAAACTGGTCCAATTTGCCGGACCGGGATTTCGAGCAAATTATAAGGAGCAAGAACTCCCATCGCAAGGCGGGGACACTGCTGTGGAGAACGTAATCTTGTGCGCGGCATATATGGGATGATCGGGTCGGACCAGACTGACCCAATGCAGTGGATAGCTATGGTGAAGGTTTAAGGAACGGGCCTTGGCGGGACGCTGTCAAAATTATCCCAATTCCCCAATATCCCCGTTGAGGTGCCACGCGCTCATTTTCCCTACTATTTACCATCCCACCAACTCGCCTATCTATCCAAAAACCTTTCCACCGCCCTGTGAAAAGGCTGCTCCCGGTGCAGGCAAAAGAGGTTCTGGCCCTGGGTATGGAGATTGTAGCCAAAAGAGGTCAGTAGATTGGAAAGCCTGTTTTTGTCGCATTTCAGAGCTTCGACGCAAAGTATCGGCTTGTTTGCCGTGATGGTTCCTCTTGCACCGTCCAGGACAGCCACTTCCATGCCTTCGACGTCGATCTTCATGAAGTCCACCCTTTGAAAACCCAGGCTGTCAATGGTAACGATCTGAACCATTTCGACGTCCGGGCCGGCGAGTCTGGCGTTTTGCCCGGCATCCGACTGCGTGGTCCTGCCGAATTCGAGGCTGCCGAAACTGGCCATGGAGCCGTAGTCGATCTTGGGGATCGGGATATGTCCGTTGGTGTCTCCAACCGCAAGATGGAAGCAAAAAACGTTTTCGATGCTGTTGAGCGCCATGTTTCCGGCAAGCATCTGGAAAATGATCCGTTGAGGCTCGAAGGCAAAAATTTTCGCGCCTTGGACCGAGTTGGCGATACTCAACGAAACGATGCCGATATTTGCTCCAATGTCCAAAACGACGGGGTCGGGGAGGCATAAAGACACACTTTTCCGGATGAGCTCCATTTGCTCTGCCTCGAGGGTCCCCGTCTGGGAAAGCTGCCAGAACACCCCGTATCGCGCGTCGGGAAGTCCCTGATCGTTATGGTTCACGATGACCGTGCCGAACTCAGTCGGCATAACCAAGTTGTATCGCTTGCGATTCATGGATGAGTTCCTATAAATGACTATTATGTATTCTTATTGCTTAGGCCACCAGCCGAGTTGGCGGTTTCACGATTTCTGGAAAACTCCCCAGAAGGAAAAATAACGGTCCGGCCCAGGATCAGCTGCCAGGATAACCATACCGTTATGCACAAGAAAGTCCGAAACGCGTTGCCATACGGGTATCCACCGGTGATCGGAGCCGACCCAGGGCGAGTTGGGATGCCATTGCACCATCGATTCATGTGGCAAATACAGGAACAGGATTCCCCCTTTTTTCAGGACCCTTATCCATTCCCGCAATGCCTCTTTCCAGGCGTCCAGGTGCTCCAGGCAATGGCTGCTGAATACGTAATCAATCGATTTGTCCGTGAATCTCTTTAAATTGTTTGCATTGATGTGAGTGCCGTTATCGACAGGTATGGCATCCTGGAAGGAGAACCTCCCAGCGCCGATGTCGATCCCGCGCCCTCTGCAGTATTCCGTGGCGATATCTTCTACAAAAGACTTGGCATTCCCCTGATTCAAAAAGCGCGGATAGGGGGAAGTCATGTCGTCGATCACAGCGGCCATCTTGTCCTTGACTAAAGTCAGGCAGGCGTTGGTTCCATTGAAGCAAGATCTTGGAACGGTCATCAGATCTTTGTCGCCGCAGTCGAAGCACAGTCCGCTATGATAATCGAAAGAGCCCGGATAAGCCCGCAACTCCGGCCGAATATTTCCCCACCACACGAGAGTCGGCGTTCGCAAATGCCGCTCCATCGCCAGATGATAGGCCATGGAATCCAGCGTGAATACGTACTTTGCTCCATCCAGAATATGGTAAAGGGAGCGGACGGATGTTTTGGACAATAAATTTATGTCGGTATGGGATGAAGTCTGGCTGACATCTCCGTTCGCCCCGACCTCCACGACGGGCAGTCCCGTTTTTTGTTTCAGATATCCGATCGCCCAGTCCATGTCCTCTTTACCGGGGACCCTTGGCGCCCACCCGGCCAGGCGGGTTATGACAATATATTGCTTATACGGCAGAGAATAGGCGTTTAGCACCAAGGATGTTGAAAGGCATGTAGTCAGGTTAGGACGCCTGATGCACCTCGCAATCCCGACCTGATCGCCAAAATGATAGGATAGATGCTGCTTGAAATGTGTGTAGCCCGTATTGGGTTCTATCGACAGGGTATAATCTGTGTGGAGCTGTTTATATAGTCTGGGACGTGCGTCAATAACCTTGATGTTTTCCAAGTGTAATAAATCTGACAGCGCACCCCCATAAACCTGGATTTCACCGTTTACGCTTTTTAAGTAGGATATTATGCCGCTGGCAGCTATGCAATCACCGATTCCGCCCATTAAAAGCTCAATAGTTTTCACCGATGATCCTTTGCATTACGATAAATCGACGTATTTCTTTAAAAGATTATCGATCGAACATGCAAGTGACAGGCCAATTAGATCGGCATCACACAAAACCGGCTTGCTAAATCCATTGGGGTCCGCCAGGGACTGTTCGGGGAGATTGTTGCAGGAAAAAGGGCCGTTACGGCCGACACAGCTCTCATGCTTGCCCGGTTTTTTGGCACTGATTTATCGGCAAAGCAAAAAAGGCCAGGAAAACTCCTGGCCTTGGGAAAATCTGGCTCCCCGGGACGGACTCGAACCGCCAACCTAGTGGTTAACAGCCACCCGCTCTGCCAATTGAGCTACCGGGGAACGAAGAGATGTTTTGTTTAACAGAGCGCCCCGGTTTTGTCAATAGAGGGCGGCATGGGGTGCAGAGGGCAAGGTGGTGCGTAATCAGCCCCCTGCGATAAAGCTTGCGCTGCGCCAGGGCGCTTATGTCCTTTAGATTGCCTCCAGCTCGAGTTCATCCTTAATTTTGATGCAGCCGATGACGCTTTGAGCCGCCGGGCATTTGCTCAGATAAGAAGTAAAAGCTTCCCGGGCGGCTTCCTTTTGATCCGCCGTAACTTTGAGATGGTATTTTACTCGGATCGTGGTGATCTTGAGAATGCCCTCGACGTTTTCAATGTCTCCCTCCACATCGGCCCGGTAGAGGTCTTCGGAAGTGCGGATTTTTTTCCCGGCCAGCGACGCGGCCAGCGTTCCCATCATTCAGCCGGCGGTCGCGGCGACGATATGGTCGAGAGTGGCCGCGTGCTCCTTTTCAGGTTCTACCTTGTAGAAGTTCTTTATCCCGCCGTGAACGCCATAGTAGATCGGCTCACCGAATCCTTCGATCATCGCTTTCCTGGTTGGACCTTTTTCTCTGACAATCCTGACTCGAGACGTGTGGACTACTTCTCCCATGAGTTCCTCCTTTCCCGTGCAACAGCCGCCCGATAAAAACGAACGGGAACATGTTTCTCCTCAAGCTAGTGTACATCCGGAAACACCGGATGGGAAACCAGCAGTTTCCGATTCAAAGACTATAATTGCCAAAACCTGAACCGCCAGATGCCGGAAGCAAAAAAATCCCGAGCCGCTGCGCCCGCACGCGCGCAAAACTTTCGGCTCTATATTACCGGAAGAGCGTCTGATTGAGATAATCCATCGGAAATAATTTGCCGGGACATTCGGTCTTGGCCCCCGGGACCTGGCCGTGGACCATGATGTTTGCGGCTGGTATACCATAATACCCGCGAAGGACCGAAAGAAGAAAAGAAAGGGATTGCAACTGGGTCGGGGTTGGTTTTTCGTAATTGAAGTTGCCGACCAGGGCGACTCCAATCGCCTTTTCGTTCATATCGTCGGCTTTGCAGTGGGCGCCATTTTGCTGCCTGATCCACCGTGGGGACATTTCGATTTGCCCGTCGCCTTTCCCCATAGTTCCGTTATCGATCAAAAAATGATACCCGAGCCCGTTCCAGAAACCACGATCGCCGTGTGCGCGGTTTATCGTTTTGGCGTTGCCTTTCGAGGTGGCTGTATGGTGTAAGATGATATACCTCCATTGCGGGTTCCGGTAAAGGTTTATGACATGGCGTATCATTACGACATTGGGGATGATGAGCTTCTGGCCTATCAGTAAAGGATCGCTGGGTTTGAGCCCGTTTGCCGAATATATGGATTCCGGAGAGACGTCATACAACCGGGAGATCCGCCAGATCGTTTCCATTGGCCCGATCTCATGATAAATGGTCCTGGGGCCGCCAAGATAGTAGAGGCTCTTTTCGACCACTTCAGCGGGTTGGCCGGGCTGGGGAGTTGGCGGGTACTGGTAGGCCGGGGCTACGACTTCCTGCTGGCAGCCTGAAATTAGAGGAGCAAGAAACAAAAGCAGAAGAAGCAAGCGGCAGGAAACCTTAAAAGTTATTGCCATGTTCTTCCCGTTGCAAGCGCGTTTCGGTTATCGGGCCGAGAGGGCTTCGGATATTTTAGCCGCCTTTTTGACCTCCATGAGAGAAAGAATCGCTGCAGCCTCATCAGGGGTCATTGTGGCAATTATACCCATAACGAGTTTATCATCAAGGTTTTCCATCAGCTTTGCGGCTTCTTTTGGCTTCATGGTCCCGTAAATTTTGGCAAGGTTCAGGACCCTGGCGTTCTGGGTTTCCTGCTTCTCAACTCGAACGGCTTGGACTTCCTTTTGAAGCGCCAGCAGGTCTTTAACTTTCTGCTCGATTTCCTTCTCTAATTTGTCCAGGCGCTCTTCTTTCTCTTTTAGCCGTTCCTCTCTTTTGCGGATTTCGATCTCTTTTTGCTGAAAAGCGCTCAGGGATTCGGTTGTCGAGGTCCCGGGGCTGGCTTTGGCCTTTGTATCGACCGGCGGCGCATCTTCGGCCTCAGCTTTGGGCTTATCGTCCTTGGCGATTGCTTCGGAAACTGCGCCGGGCGTTTCCGGCTCGGAGTTCAGCGCGCCAATGACAGTAACGGCCAACTTTATCACCAGAACCGTCACAAGGGCGCAAAGCGCAACTGAAAACACCCTGGAACCCCTTTTCGCTTTCATGATTCTCCTTCTATGCCGGTCGGGCCACGGTAAAAACTGAAGATGGCTACATCGTCCAGTTTCTTCTGCTCCCGGCGAGACTGAACCAGTCTGTACACTTCCCTGTCCCTTGTTTCGATGCTTTCGAGTGTCTTGACGGACTTATCGCATTCGATCATAGCCTGCCTTCGTCTTTCGACCTCTATAGAGGCCTTTTCCAGTTCTTTATATGACGAAAGCAATTCACGTTCCAGATAACCCAGATGTTCTTTGAAATGAAGATACCTGGCCGCTCTGATTCCATTTTCCTGCTCTTTTTCGAGTCGGCCGGATTCCAGGCCGATAATTTCAATAAGCTCATCGATGCCTGACTGTATTTGCATTTTGATGGACATCGCGGCCCCAAACGCCGCCTGCGCTTCTCCAAGCACGAATTCCCGGTGTCTCATAAGAGATTTGAGGCGAAATTTAAACGGCATGCTTTCCCGTCCGTCGCGAAGCGATAGAACCAAAAGGAGTCATTTGTTGTGTTCACTGCTCACTGTGCGCCCTCACAAGAAATCGGGCGCGAACTGGGCACTCACAAAAGATCGTGCCCGGACTCGAAGCGTTTAAACATGTTGGCAATGTTAAGCCCGGACCTGAGCAAAGTGAGGGTCCAGCGTTTAACATCGGCCGCAAGTGTTAGCGCGAACCCGAGGGAAGTGAGGGTTCAATGAAAATCTCCTCCAGGGCCGCGAGAGATTCTTCTATGGAACTGCTTTCGATGACCGGCTGCATGAGAAACTCGTTTGCCTTTTCGATCATTTTGATTGCGTAATCGGTTGCAGGGTGAGAGCCTTTGACGTAGGCGCCTATGCGGATCATATCTTCGCTGTTCTCATAGTCGACAAGTATGCGAATAAACCGGGAGACCAGTTCCCTATGCCTGTCGGAAAGGAGCCGCTCCGTCAAACGGCTGACGCTTCTCAGCACGTCGATTGCCGGAAAATGCCTTTTTTGAGCCAAACTTCTTGCCAGAACAATGTGTCCGTCCAGAATGGCGCGCAGGGTGTCGGCCACAGGGTCTTCCATATCGTCGCTTTCGACCAGGACTGTATAAATGCCGGTTATGGATGCATTGTCGAACCTGCCCGACCTCTCGAAAAGCCTCGGAAGCAGGCTGAACACGCTCGGAGTGTATCCCTTGGTAGTAGGGGGTTCACCGGCCGCCAGCCCTATCTCGCGCGCAGCCATGGCCAGACGTGTGGCCGAATCCATCATGAAGAGAACGTCTTTGCCCAGGTCCCTGAAAAATTCGGATACCGCGCAGGCAAGGTAGGCCCCCTGTATGCGAACTGTCGCAGGCTGGTCCGAAGTGGCGACTATTACTACCGAACGCTTAATCCCTTCCGGGCCGAGGTCGTTTTCCAGAAATTCGTTAACTTCTCTGCCGCGCTCGCCAATCAGGGCGATCACGTTGACATCGGCGCTCGTGTATCTGGCCATCATGCCCAGCAGGGTGCTCTTGCCGACCCCCGATCCTGCAAAAATGCCGATCCTCTGTCCCTTGCCTATGGGAAGAAGCGTGTTTACGCACCGCACCCCCAAGTTGAGTTGTTGTTCGATCAGAGGGCGTTTCAGGGGATTAGAGACCTTTCCCGCGAGCGGATAGGGGAGACCGGATGAAATAGGCATGCCATTGTCCAATGGCTGCCCGAGGCCATCGAGCACTCGCCCCAACATGGCCTCAGAGACCATTACACTGCTGGAGGCTTTGTGAACCTGCACCAGACTCCCTGGACGGACGCCGCTCAGATGAGTCAGGGGAGACAGTTTGATCCTGTTGGTTTCAAAACCGATCACTTCGGCCAGGATGGGATAAGGGGATTCAGAATGGACAATTCTGCAAATATCTCCTGTAGCCGGGCTGATGCCTTCGGCTTCCAGAAGGTTTCCGGTAAGCTGAACGATCTTGCCGTACTTTTCACAGAGCTTGCAAGTGTTCAGATCGGCAAATCCGGCGTCCCCCAGGTTCAGATAGTCGCCTGTGTCATGTCCAGTTTCATAACTATCCGACTTCATTGGGCACCAAGCTGATCTCCACCTGTTTCGCCCGTGGCGTTTTGCGAAGTGGCGGCGCCGAGAAGTTTCTTTTCCAGGTTTTCGAACAGGATGGCGATAGAAGCGTCCAGGAGCTGGACAGCGCTTTCGATCCGGCAGCCTCCGCGTTCCAGGTCCTTGTCGGCCTTCAGTGAAATGTGTTTCCCGTTAGCCCCCAGGGTCAGATCGGCCCTTTTCTCCACTATCTCCAGGTCATTTGGGTTCAGATATACGGTAAGGACGCCGTGCTCTTCGGCTTCTTCCAGAAGAGTCGTCACGGTATCGGCCACTATGTCAGGGGAAGTTAGGATTTCCCTGTTTACGAGCTGCCTGGCTATACCGATGCTGGTCCGGATCAGCCAGGTGCGATAATCCTGAAATATCTTTGCCGGCAGGGCTTCCATATTTTGCGTAATGCGCTCAAGCTGAGATTTGACCACCTGGACGGATTTTTGCCCATAGTCAAATCCATCCTTTTCTCCCTGTGCGAATCCCTGGCTGTAAGCGTCCCTTTCAATCTCCTGGGTGCGGCGTTCGAGTTCGAGCAGCTTTCTGCGGTGAAGTTCTTCGGAATCGATCTGTGGTTCAGGGACTTGTTCTTCCTCTGGCTCAAGCGACACCATTGTTTCGCCGCCACTGTAATCCTCTTGGATAAGGGGAAAACCAAAGGAGGCTATCTCGGCTTCCAGGTTTTTTTTCAGCAGATTAGACAAAGGAGTCTCCGCCCTCTTTGCTAGCCAGAAAGAGTTTCCCCTCTTTTTCGAGCTTGCGGGCTGCGGTAAGAATCTCCTGCTGTGCGGCCTCCACTTCGCTCAGGCGTGCAGGCGCCATCATGGAGATCTCTTCCTCCAACATCTGGGCAGCGCGCTGGCCCAAGTTCTTGAATACCTTTGCCTTGAGATCTTCGGAAGCCGTTTTGAGCGCCAGACTGAGCACTTCGCTCTTGATCTCCTTGAGCAGTTCCCGGATGCCCGTGTCGTTGGTCTGCAGCAGGTCTTCGAAAACGAACATCATCTTTCTTACTTTCTCGGCCAGCTCAGCATCCGTTTCTTCGAGGAAACGCAATATGCCTTCTCCGGTTTTGTGGTCGCAGCGGTTGAGGATTTCAGCGACCACATTAACGCCCCCCATCCCCTGTCCCACAGTTCCGATCGCGGACAGCTCTTTTTGGAGCACTTCGTCCACTTCACGGATCAGGTCGGGGGCCACCATCTCAAGGTTGGCAATTCTGGTGATGAGTTCAAACTGAAGCTGCTCGGGAAGATGTCCCATCACCTGGCCGGCCTTCTCATGTCCCAGGTGGGAAATGATGATAGCCATGGTTTGCGGGTGCTCTCCCTTGATGAAGCCGGCAAGCATTCTGGGATCGACGTCTCGGAGGTGTTTGAAAGGAATTCTGTGCCTATCTTCCTCTATCTTGGAGAGGACCTCTTCTACCTGCTCGCTCTTCATCACGGAGGGCAGCAGATTGCGAATGAACTGGTCCCCGGCAACATTGATCCCGCCTTCGCCTTTGAAAAGCGCGGCAAATTCGTGAAGCAGTTCATCGGAGGTTTCCTTTCTAACCCCCTCTATGTATGACATGTGCGTACTTATTTCTTTGATCTCATCGGTAGAAAGCTTTTTGAGGATTAGAGCGGATGCCTCCTCACCCATGGCGAGCAGAGCGATTGCAGCTTTTTGGGGCCCGTTCATTCTGTTTTGGCTATTATTTGGCCTAGCCATGTTCCGACACCTCGTCCTTGAGCCATTGTCTAATTATTTCCGTTGCCTTATCGGGATCTTGCCTTACCAGGGCGGTCGATTGCTTTCTGACCGAGATTTGGTTCACTGGATTATCCACCGTAAGCATGGGCGATGTTTGTTGCTCGCCGGGGAGCCTGGGGGCCTGGTTCGGGAGCTCTCTGATTGCGTCGGCCACCTGGCGGAATTTTCGCATGAACGGCCTTACCACGAAGAAAAGCACCAGTGCGGCTAGACCGATATTGAAAAACAGCCTTTGCCAGCTTTTGAAAAGCTGGAGATACTTGTTCTCGGCCTTGACCATTTCGGAGCCGCCCATATCGGCAACGAACGCAATATTGGAGACCGTTATCTGGTCCCCCCGCGTCTCATTGTACCCAACCGATTTTTTTACCAACTCTTCCAGGGATTTCATCTCTTCGGGCGACCTTGCCGAGTACATCTGTTTAGGTTTTCCGTCTGGCCCCGGTTTGGTTTCATATTTTCCGTCCACAATTACGGCTACGGAAAGTTTCTTGATATTGCCGGGCATCTGGACGATTTGCTTGCTGGTTTTGTTTATTTCGTAGTTTACGACTTCACGCTGGCTGTTAAACTGCTTGCCGGTCCTTGCGCCCTCAGCCTGGGGAGCATTCTGCAGAAGTTTTCCTTCGATGTTTACAGGGGCGTCCGGGTTGCCTTTTGCCGCGCCCCCTTCCTTTCCTTCCGAGCTTTCCGTGGTCCTCTGCTGGCTCCTGACAACTGCACTGTCCGGGTTGTATGTCTCCTCGGCGATCTGAATCTTGTTCAAATCCAGGTCGAGCGCAACCCTGGCGAGCACCCGGTTAGGGCCCACCACTTGTTCTAGCATGGTCTGGACCTTCTGGCGCATATCGTCTTCCATATGCTGCTTGCGCTCGATTTGGGTGTTGCTCAACTGCGCGGACTGTTCTTCCTGGTTTTTCTTGTACAGGACCCTTCCGTCTGTACTCATGACCATAATTCGATCTTCTTCCAGACCCCTCACGGTAGCCGCGACCAGGTGAACTATGCCCTGCAACTCCCTTTCGTCCATCCCGGCCCCGGAACGCAGCTTGAGGACCACGGCGGCGCTTGGCGGCTTTTGGTCTTCCTTGAAGAGGCTGTCTTCGGGCAGCACCACATGTACCCTGCTCTCGATCACCTGGCTCATACCATTTATGGTCCTGGCCAGCTCTCCCTGAAGCGCTCTCTGATAGTTGATTTTCTGGACAAATTCCGTGCTGCCCAATTTCTGCTGGTCGAAAATCTCGAACCCCATGCCCGCTCCTTTGGGAATTCCGTCAGAAGCAAGGGAAAGCCTGGTTTCATAGATTTGCTCCCTGGGCACTTCGATGCTGCCCTCCGAAACACGATATGGAGCTTTCCTGACTTTGAGGGCCTGCGCGATTTCCCCCATGTCGCCCTGAGACAGTCCGGAATAAAGCGGGGCATAGTCGGTCCGGTTGTTTAGATATACAAGAAAAACCAGAGCGCCGGCAAAAATGCCGATGCCCCCTGCATAGGAAATCTTTTGGCCAAGTGTGAGGGTCTTGGAATATTCGTAAAGTCTTGCAAGATACTGCTGCACAAGATTCATCTCTAAAGGCCCGTCCCGGTCAGCAAGAGGTTAGATGGTTTGCGCCATAGTCCCGCCAAGTTTTCGCTAGAAACTCATGCGCATAACTTCGTGGTAGGCATCCAGCGCTTTGTTGCGGACTTTGGCCAACAGGAGCAGCCCCATGTTGGCCTCTTCCATGTGGATCATGGTTTCATGGATATTGGTGGCCCCTTTGACCGCGCCTTGCGCCATTTTGGCATCCGACTCGATCTGCATCTGGTTTACCTCGCCGATCTTCGCTTTCAACTCGTTGACAAAGGAAGCCGACTCCGCTCCGCCAGGACCTTTGGGCATTGTCACCCCGGGCGCGCCTTCACACAAGTTCTTCATGATCGGATCGATACGCATGGACCTCTCCTGATTATTTTGCGCCAATCTCCATTGACTTGAGGGCCAACTGCCTGGAGGTCTGAAGGGCGGCGAGATTTGCTTCATACGCTCTGCTGGCGGTTACCAGGTTAGACATTTCCTCGACCGGGTTGATGTTAGGCATGAGCACGATGCCTTTGTCGTCAGCGTCCGGATTGCCGGGGTCATAGAGTTGCTTGAAATCCCGCCCGTCCGAGACAATATCGGCTACCTCCACTTTTTCCGCCCCGGCGCCCATCGCGGCGCTCAACTCGCCGGCAAAACCCTCGGAGGGGACCGCTTCGTAGATGACCGTCTTTCTCGCGTAAGGCACGCCATCGGCAGTCTTTGTGGTGTTCATGTTCGCAAGGTTTGAGGATAGCACGTTTATCCAGGTGCGATTGGCCTTCAGGCCCGATGCGCTTATTTGGATCGCTGATTCGAGGTCCATTAGGCCCCTCCTTCCGTTATCGCCGTTTTAAGCATCGTGAATTTCTTGTTCAGCATGCCGACCATGTGTTGATATTCCATGCTGTTCTTGGTGAGGTTTACCATTTCGGTATCCAGGTCCACAGGGCCTTTATCGACTATCTCGGGGTGTTCCATCGCCTGCAGCGGATCATCGGGGGCCATATGGTTGCTGTTGGTGCGAACCATTTGAAGCACTTGCTCTTCGAGCGACTGCCTCAGGGCGTTTTCAAAGGAGACCCCCTTGGCGCTGTAACCTGGAGTGTCGATGTTTGCCAGATTGCTCGCGATCAGTTTCTGGTTGACCGAATTCAGGGTTAACCGGTCCTCGATCCTTTGTATGGTCTTGTCGAAAATAATAGCGTTGCTCATAACCAAGCTCCTTTGCTGTTTGACCTTAGTGAAGAGCAAATCTCGTACCATTCACCGGTTTCCACGAGAAAGGGGGCCTCTTTCACCAGGGGGCAGCGGGCCCGCCTCGCGGAGCGTCGAGACCGGATTGGCGGTGGGTGCAGAAGCTACGGCGGGCTCGATCAGCGATCTCAACGCCCCGCCGAGGTGCGGTCCTTACTAAGGACGCATACGGGCATTCAGATAGCGGAGGAAGTAACTCTGGTTTTCAGTCAAAGATTTGACTAAAGAAGTGAACGCGCGATTTGTTACTTGACAAACCCAAAAAATGATGTATATTGGCTTTAACAAAGGAGATAAAGCCATGAATCAGTCGGTTCTTACCATCCCCCGGTTGCAGAATGAAGAAGCCGCTTACGCCTATGTCGAGGCTCGGTTATGGCCCAAAGGTCCAATCTGCCCCCACTGCGGCTCTAAAGAGCGCATATCCAAGATGAAGGGCAAAGCTACCCGGATCGGCCTTTACAAGTGCTACGCTTGCCGTAAACAATTCACCGTCAAAATCGGAACAATCTTCGAGGACAGCCATATCCCGCTTCGAATCTGGCTCCAGGCGATTTATCTACTTTGTAGCTCAAAGAAAGGGATTAGCTCCAGCCAACTTCATCGGACTTTAGGTGTAACCCTGAAAACCGCCTGGTTTTTGAGCCATCGGATCAGGGAAACCATGAGGCAGGATTCATTATCACCTTTCGGCTCAAGAGGCGGAGCGGTAGAAGCTGACGAAACTTTCCTCTGGGATGACCCGGACAGCCCTCACCGTCCGAGCATGTGGAATAAGAACAAGGTTCTTTCCCTTGTTGACCGGAGAACCGGGAATGCAAAGAGTGTTGTTCTGGATCATCTGAGCGCCAGGGCCATTATCCCGATTCTCAAAGAAAATATTGGGAAAGAAGCCAGGCTCATTACCGACGATGCTCCGTTCTACGGGGAAACTGGAGATTACTTTGCCGAGCATCACACCGTAAACCATAGCATCGGGGAGTATGTATCACACGAAAATCCCGCGATTCATACTAACACTGTCGAAGGGTATTTCTCCCTATTCAAACGGGGAATGAAGGGAATATATCAGCATTGCGCCAAGAAGCACATGCATCGCTATCTTGCAGAGTTCGATTTCCGGTATAACACCCGAATTGCGAAAGGTATTGACGACACAAACAGGGCTGATAAACTATTGAGAGGTGTAGTTGGCAAGCGTCTTACTTATGAAACGACTCATAGGCAGGAATGCCCGGTGTGAAAAAAAAGAAAAAAGTACAACCCGACGATCCAGAACAATTCGCAAGATTCGCCGAAGTCGCAGAAAACATAAAGGCCGACGACGCCGATGAACGCTTTGAAGAGGCATTTGGAAGGATAATACAGGCGAAGTCCAAGAAGCGAGTTAAAGAACACAAAGAATAGACAAAATAATCACCGGATGGAAGTCAATCGCTGCCATGCTTTCCGGGCGACGCAGCGCATAATTCTTTGGCCTTCCAACCGTCACAGGTGAACTATACCCTGAGACGGAAAGGAAGGTCAAGATGTTTTTACACGCTTTAAATAAGAAGATGACCTTGGCATCTGCTTATGTCGAGTCCTTAGAATCTGGCTTGCCCTCTGGCAAGCGGAACAAAAGGTGGATTGTGATTCTCCAAGCTTATATTGATGACAGTGGAACTCAGGGGAAAGAGCCTTTTTTTTCTCTGGGCAGATTTATCTCGACTGCGGATAACTGGGCAAAGTTTTCCGATGAATGGCAGACACAATTAGACCAGAACCCTTCGATCCCCTATTTCAGTATGCATAGTGCTTTTTATCCCAAAAGAGGTCCGTTCAAGGGATGGAAGCAACGAGACATTGAAAAAAGGGTAACTGAATTTTTGAAAATAATAAAAACTTATGCAATGGTACGTGTTAGTTGTTCACTTCGACGAGACGATCATCAACGAGTTCTTGGGAGCGTGGCATTCCCTCCAATGCTAGATCATCCTTACTACTTTTGCTTTTGGGAATTAATAGTTGCTATAATTCATTTTCAACATGAGCATAAATGGAATATGCCAATAGATTTCATATTTGATGAACAAGGGAAGATGGGCTTAGAGACTGTGAAATGGTATTCTAATGTTAAAACTCTTGCCCCTAAAACATGGAGGCCTTACTTCGGTTCTCCGCCCATCTTTAGAGATGACAGAAAGTTTTTACCATTACAAGCAGCAGACCTATATGCATGGTCCGTTAGGCGCACACTTCGTGAAAACAAAATTCTGTTTATGCCATTAAGGGATGAGCTTGGATATCTGTATGATATGCAGAATATTGAGCGCTTAATAGACTTTCAATATCTAAATAGGATGTTAGGCTACATAATAAAGCACAGAAATGAACCGTTGCCGCCCGGAATTGTCATTCCGCCGGTCTGAATAAGCCAAGGTTTTGACGCTGCCTCTTTGGGTTTGTCAAGTAACAAATCGCGAGTGAACGCCTACATTTCAAGGCTTTGACGGTATTCAGCGAGCTTGTTTCGGAGGGTTCTGACGCTGATGCCGAGTACTTCGGCGGCCCGGGTCCGATTGCCCTCAACAGTGGAAAGGGCCTTCTCGATCATCATCTTTTCCACTTCGCAAAGAGGCATGAGGGAAAACCCCGAAGACTGTGGGGAGCCCTTGTCCAACCCCGAGTCCAGGATTATGTAATCCGGGGTTACCACAGGCGAGTCCGAAATCAGCACCGCGCGCTGCACCACGTTTTGAAGTTCCCGGACATTGCCCGGCCATGAATAGTCTGCAAGCTTTCTCAGCGCTTCGGGGGCAAAAGAGTTGATTTTGGAACCGTTTTGGGCGCTGTACTTGGCAAGGAAAAACTCCGCCAACCCCACTATGTCGCCCGGCCGCTCGCTTAGAGCAGGGATTCTGAACGGTATCACATTTAGACGGTAGTAGAGGTCTTTTCGGAATTTTGCTTCCTTAACCAGGTCTTCGATCCTGACATTAGTGGTCGCAATGACTCTGACGTCAACCGGGACGGGATATTTGCCACCCAGCCGGTCCACTTCGCTTTCCTGGAGGACTCGCAGCAGCTTTGCCTGGAGATGAAGAGGGATCTCGGTAACTTCATCGAGCAGAAGTGTCCCGGTGTGCGCCAGTTCGAATTTGCCTTCCCTGTTCCTGATCGCCCCTGTAAATGCCCCTTTTTCGTACCCGAACAGTTCGCTCTCCAGAAGAGTTTCCGGAAGTGCGGCACAGTTTAGCGCGACGAAAGGCTTATCTTCTCTGCCGCTTTGATTGTGAATGTAGCGGGCAAAAAGTTCTTTGCCTGTCCCGCTTTCCCCCTGTATGAGCACGGTCGCGTTGCTCGGGGCGATTTTCCTGGCAAGGGCCTTGATCGAACACAAGACCGGGTCCCGGGAGATTATAGGATCGTCCTGGGCCTGGAGCGCAGGTAGTGTAGCGGTCCTCTGTTTTGCTCCCTGGATAAGTTCGATCTCCTTTGCCAGGCGCTCAGGTGCAAAGGGCTTGGTCCAGAAATCGTAGGCCCCATTTTTGACGCTCTGAACGGCGTCGTCGAGCTTTGGTTTTCGGGTGAGTACGATCACCGGCACCGGCGGCTCCATATTTCGGGCGCTCTCAAGAATATCCTGCGTTTGTGCGGCGTTGCCGTTCAAATGAAGGAGCACGAGCCCGGGGGATTCCTTTTTCAACAGGCTTTTCGCAGATTTGGCCGAGTCGGTCAGAAAACACAAATGCCCCTGATCTCTCAGATAAGAGGTAAGTTTTCCGGCATCGTCGGAATCTGTTTCAACCAGCAGTACGTTCATCGGTCTGCCTGCTTGAATGTCATTGGACTGCTTTGCCCTGGCTCATATTAATTGAATTGAGCTGCTGTTGGGCCACAGCGCCCCAGAAAGGATGCTCGGTAGCCTTAATCCGGTTCAGGCTCGCTATAGCTTTATCCGTCTGGCCGGCCGCAATGTAGAACTTCGAAATTTCATAGATAAGCTCGTTTTTCTGATCTTCCCCGGAAACCTCGACTGCGGCCTCCATCGCTTCCGCCGCTTTGTCCAATTGCTTCTGTTCGGCGAAACACTTGCCCAGCATCAGCAGAGTCGAGCGCCTGGCATAGGCATCGTCCTCTTTTACCCTAAGCAATGCCTTTTGCAGAACGGGAACGGCTTCATCGAACTTTTTGGCCTGGAAGAGACAATAGCCGTAGGCAGTAAAAGAATCCGGGTCGTTCAACTCGAAGTCTTTCACCTTATCGAAGACTTTTCCAAAAGATTTCGCGGCATCAGCATATTTGTGCTCGCGGTATAAAATGTGTCCGAGTATCTCGGATTTTTTCAGGTCCATGGCATCGCTTTGGACCGGTTTGCAAAACTGTAAACACCTGTCGTTATCATTGAGGCGAAGCGCATATAAGGCGCACCGGAGCAACAGGTCGTCACCCTTTTTCTGGCCCTTTGCAATCAGCTTGTCGTAGATTGGAAGCGCATTCGCGTAAAACTTCAACGAAGCGAAGCTTTCCGCAACCTGTTCCAGCACGTCCGGCGATTGGATCGAATCGAAAACGCGGCTGTATTTGTCATGCAACTGAACTACCTTGACGAAGTCCTTGTCGGAAAAGTATTGCCTGACAAGGTCGCAGAGAATCCTTTCCCTAAGGGCTGCGGTCCCCGGGGGGGAGGAGCCGTCGTTTTTGGCCGGAAAAGCTTCATCCATGAGGTCCAAACTGTGCGCAAGATCGCATCTTTTCAGGTTGAGCGCTGCCAGTTTCATTAAAACGATCCTTCGCAGGCTTGGGGAGAGATCTTTACTGCGGAGATCCTCATAGATTTTAATAGCCTGATCCAGATCGTCTTTTTCCGACAACTCGCCCTGGCGCACCCTGCAGATCAGGTCTCCTTCGGAATCGGTGTAATACTTGTGGACAAAAGCATAAATCTTGTTTGCAGCATCCAGTTCCCCGTGTATCAAAAAAATCTCGGCGATCTTAGCCAAAATGATGTCCTGATCGGGAGCGTTTTCCTGGTCATTTACGTATCGGAGCAGGTGTTCTTTTGCCGCTTCGGTGTGTCCGAGCGCAAAATGCGCCTCTCCTATGAAACGGAAAACATCGGGATTTTTCATGTAGAAGTTAGGTTGCTGAGCCATGCAGTTTTCAAGCATCTCCAAGGCTTCTTTGTTCGCCCCCAGAATCAGGTACACCTTGCCAAGTTCATAGTATGCAGCCGCCTTGTCATCTTTTTCCGACGCACAGCGCAGAGCCCAGCGAAACGCCTCCATCGCCTCCACGGACGCCTGCTTTTTATTGTAGATATCCCCTATGCCGATCCAACATCTGGATGCGATAGGATGGTCCGGCCAACTCGAGGTTACATGCCTGAACAGTCTGTCCGCTTTTACATAGTTTCCCATCATGGAGTTAGCAAGGGCCGATCTGTAAATCGCCAGAGGGGCTTGTGAGGACAGGGGGCCTGCTCTTAGCGCCTCATCGTATGCTTCGATTATCTGCGAGGCGCAAAATACGAGGTTTCGAGAACAGTTCTCGAATTTCTCGTTTGCGGCCGCGTAAAGGGCAAGCCCTTTTGCACCGGGTTCGGCATAGACCGGAGGCTTCGAGGCGGGCCCGGCGGGACGCGGAGACTCGCTTTGTTTTGAGGCCTGCGCCTTGGCGGCTGCGTTTCTGATCTGCTGTGAGGCTTTTGGCGCGAACAGCTCTGAGGTCTCGACCTTTCTTACCTCAATCGGCGGCGCTTTTTCCACGGACTTTTCAGCAGGCTCGGATGTTGGCTTACCGACAGCGGCTTGTGGTTCGGGGGTTTTCACGCCAGGGGTCAACTCCAGAGTCAAAGTGTATTTTCCGTTTTCCCCCGGTCTGACATGGGAAGAAACCAAGGTATTGTCCTTACGGAACATGACTTCAAAAGAGCCGCTCTTCAGCTTGAATTTGACCTCCTTTGCCGCGATCTTGCTGTCTTTGAATACTTTGTCGGGGGGTTTTGCAGTGATCTGCGAAAAGAAAACGGAAATCCCATCGGCCGACGGAGGACCGATCTGTTTTGGCCTCGCGCCTTCGGCGTCAAAAATCAGACATGTTCGTTTCCCTTTAACAGAAGAGCGCAGGTTCGTTATCTTGGTTTTCGGGCTTTCCTTGGCAGCAGCCTCACACCAGGGCACGGCAACGCCTGCTGTTATGCAGGCAGCAAGCAGGATCACAAACAGGGTTTTGAGTTTACTCATTCCACTAAAACCGTCGTTATAGAGTAATCCAAAGATGGTCCATTCCGAGCAAAGGTCTACTGCAAAGATGCAGGGAACGCAGAGGGGACCGCAATACACGGAGACATGGGGACAAAACCCTCACCCCGCCTCCTTCTCACCGTGTCAGCCTTCTCTGCATGCTATGCGGCTCTGCGGCAACACCTGCCACGCCGCGTAGAAACAGTGAGCAAGGGGTGTGCCAATCAGTTCATGGGCGCAGGCCGAAATAAGCTTTCGTGCCGTTCTGTTTCGAAATCAGCGACGGTGAGAAATCGCAACTCTTTTTTTGTCCCTGATGAAAGAATAGTCTGGCAATCAGGAGCGGGCAAAAGCGGAGCGTTGCCCGTCTTTAGGCGGGCACGAAGAAATCCCGCCTGCCCAGGGCCGGTTTTTCCGTGCACGGCCTTGCCGGCGGAAGGACATGGAGGCGAAAATCATGAAAGAGCGAATCGCAGAAGATATTCGTGCAAGTATCCAATATGTCATCGACGTCGTGACTGCCGAAGAGATTCACATCGCACCTTTGGGGCCACGAAATTTCTGCCGGATCGGGACGTCTACGCAAGTACAGCCAGCCGAAGTCTCTGCGGCCACCGCTGAAAGCAGTGGCCAAGTTGGCTGGCGGTCCCACCGCCTAACTCACCAGGCACAGAATGACCCCCTTGGTGTTTTGCAGTATCTTGGAGGCATGGCTTCCCATGAGGAATGGCTTTCGCTCGCGGAAGCTCTTCTTACCCATGACCACGATCTGGAACCTGTGTGCGTCGATTTCGTTGAGAAGGTCCCGCGCAATGCCTTCCTTTGTCTCGAGTATCAGCCTTTCCACGTTCTGCTCTCCTACTCCCCGCTCCAGCAGCAGATCGCGTCCCTCCGACATGTACCGGCTTACCGAATCGACCCACCCGGTCTTCCATTTTTCGATTCGGCCCTTCCTGTCTTTCTGTTCCGCCGAGTCGAGAATGTGGCCGTCATCCCAGAACTTGGGCGGGACAGGGGGCATAATGTGCATGAAGGCGTAGCTCAATCCCTGGCAGGGACCAAACAGCTCGGCCGTATAGTATGACAGCTCCCGGACTTCCGGGACCCCTTCCATTGCTATCAGCACTTTCATGGACTCGTTCACAGGGGTATCCACGATCCATACGATCTTGTCGCGCGCGTACTGGGCCACCTTCCCGGAGATGCTCCCGAGCAGCAGCGCCCCAAGCTGGCTCCTCCCGTGCCTGCCGACTACTATCGTCCGGATTCTCTCGATATCCGCCTGAGCGATTATGTCCATAGCCGGGTCCAAGCTGTCGAACTTTCATCCGAAGCTCAACGTCAGCTTCCGGGAACCCCACATCGGTCAGCCTGCTCACGGAGGCCCGGAGAACGGCTTTGCCGACCCTTTCCTGATCCTTGAAAGCGAGCCTGCTGGTCTCCTCGATGTCCGCGCAGAGGTCCTCCGGAAGGAGTGTGGAAATCTGCTGAACGCAATGAATGAGCACTATCTTCATATCTTCCTGGTTTTTGAGCAGCCGCCCCATGATCGACACCGCATCGAGCCCTGTTTGAGATCCATCCACCGCCAGAAGTATTTTCCGCATCCTACCCCCCTTTTTCCGGACCCTCGGGCCCGAATCGCAAACTGCCTCCGGTCAAATCCGGTGTTTCCGGACGGACACAGGTTAGGTTTGAATTGTGCTAAGAATAAACCGGACCGAAATCAAGAGCTTTTCAGAAAGGTCTCGATTTCATCAAGAGAATGTACCACCCGGCAGGGCGGGAGGCTTTTAACGAAGACCTGTCCGTAGCTTTTGGTCAGCATCCGAATGTCAAAAACCGCTATTACGCCGCGGTCCTTCGAAGACCTGATCAGCCGTCCTATTCCCTGCTTCAACTGGATTGCTGCCCTGGGCACCTGGTATTCATAAAAGGCGTTGCCACCAATGCGGGCGATACGGTCCACTCTGGCCGCAATCACCGGGTCGTCCGGAACTTCGAACGGTAATTTGTCAATGATAACGCAGCTCAGCGCCTCTCCCGGCACATCTATTCCCTGCCAGAAGGAACTGGTAGCCAGGAGGACCGAATCGACCTTGTCCTTGAACTCCTGCAGAAGGGCGCGTTTGGCTTTTTGCCCCTGGACGAGGAGCGGGAACGAAATTTTGCCTTCAAAGAGTTTGTGAACCTCGTACATGTTTCTGTAGCTGGTGAACAGAAAAAGGGTCCGCCCGCGGGTCTTTTCGATGATTTCAGCGGCCTGGGCGCCCATTTGAGCGCAAAACTCCCTGTCGTTGGGCGCCGGGAAACGCGAGGGTATGTAAGCTATGGCCTGCCGCTCATACTCGAATGGCGAACGCAGCAACAGTTCACGGCCCTCAGGGGGCACCCCGAGCGAGCTTCGCAGATATTCGAAACCCCCGGCCACAGACAGTGTGGCCGATGTCATCACTACCGAGGGAGTAGCGGGGAAAAGAAATTCGTTGAGCACGGGCCCGATGTCTATGGGCGTTGCATTCAGAAAGACCCCCTGTTGCGTAAGCTCATGCCAGTATACCAGGGATTGATCCTTCTGTTCGATAAGCAACTGGAGCGCGGTCGAGAGCTCGCCTGCACGCCGGCCGGCGCAGCCGAGGTTTTCGGCCTTTTCGGCAAAAGGTTCAATCATGGCGGGAAGTTCCTCCAGGGCGTGAGCAATCTGGCGGCACGCACCGGCGAAATCGTTGCCGGCTTTTGCCGGCTCGAAGCGAAAACGCCCTGTCGCTTTTCCGGCCTGGGCCAGGTTGTGGTGGAAGAGCCGGCTTAAGACTTCGAGCTGCTGCCCGACTGTTTGAATTGCCTTCAAATTGAGCTTCTTTGAGTCGCGGCGGCATTCTTTCATTATATCCTGGCCCAGTTGCGCTATTGAGAAGCTGCTGAAGTGGATTCCAAAATACTCGCCAACCACATCCTCCAACTGGTGGGCTTCGTCGAAAACAACGGCTTCGTATTCCGGAATGACCTCGCCCAAACCTCTGCGGCGCAGTGCGAGGTCCGCGAAAAACAAATGGTGATTTACCAGCACTATGTTGGCGCGGGCCGCCTCGTTTCTCACCCGTGTCAGATGGCATCGGGAAAATTCCGAGCACTGCTGGCCCAGGCAATGCTCGGAGTTCGAACAGACCTCGTTCCAGGTCCGGAAGTTATCGGGCAGCCAATCGATTTCGGAACGCTCGCCCGTATTCGATGTTGCCGCCCACTTCTGGAATCGGCGAAAAAGCCTCGCCTCCTCCTTGTTCCAGAGCGTAGGTTGATAGCAGAACTCCAGGAACCTGCGCCGGCACAGGTAATTTCTGCGTCCCTTGAGGCAGACGGCCTTTAGTTTTGGATCGATGTTTTTCTTGAGAAAGGGAATATCGTGATCGAGGATTTGGTCCTGAAGCGTCTTTGTGCCGGTCGATACGACCACTTTTTTGCCACTGAGTATGGCCGGAACCAGATATGCCCAGGTCTTGCCGGTGCCGGTGCCGGCCTCTGCCATGAGCGGGGTCCGCGAACGAAAGCATTCCAAAACTGCCTGAGCCATTTCAAGCTGGCCCTGACGGTACTCGAAACCTTGAACTTTTGACGCCAGAATTCCTTGGGGCCCGAAATATTTTTGCATCCGAAAACTCAACTCAGTGAGCAAAAAGGAGACGCCCTTTCTGTTCACTGTTCACTATTCACTGTTCTACAGCTTCACCTGCTGCACGGAAATAATGCTTGGGTGCGTTCGAAGGATTTCCTGCGCCTCCATGGGAGCTTCGTTGTCGAGCCGTACTATAGCGATTGCCCTGTCCCTTTCACGGCTGCGGGCGAGGTGCATGTTGGCGATATTCACGCTGAAATTCCCGAGCGTCGTCCCAATGTGGCCGATGGTCCCCGGTTTGTCCAGGTTCTGGATAATGAGGTTGATTCCTTCCAGTTCCGCCTCCAGCATATAGTCGTTCAGCCGAACGAGCCGGACCTCCTGTCCCGGAAAGACCGCTCCCGAGGCGGAATATTCCTCTTTTCCGCACCCCTTTACCTTTACCGTGATCTCGCCGGTATAACCCCTAGACTGGGAAGTCGTGGACGCTGTAAGCTCAATCCCGCGTTGTTTGAGAATAAGAGGCGCGTTTATAAGGTTGACCTTTTCGGCCATGATCGGGTCGAGCAGCCCCTTGATTACGGTCTGAGTAAGGGGCTGTATCGGGACCTCCTGTAGGTCCGAGCCCGCATAGGTGATTTCGAGCTTTTGCACCGCCCTGCAAAGCTGCCCCTGGAGATTGCCGAGCCGCTCGGCCAGCAGCAGGTATGGACGCATTTTGTCGTAGTCCTTCATGCTGATCGACGGAAAGTTAATGGCGTTTCGAATCAGACCGCGCTGCAGGTAGTCCAGAATCTGGGAGGCGATTTCCAGAGAGACGTGTTCCTGCGCTTGCAGACTGGAGGCCCCAAGGTGAGGGGTAAAAATAACGTTGGACATATCGAGCAAAGGACTCCCGGCGGGAGGCTCTTTTTCGAAAACATCGAGAGCGGCCCCAGCCACATGCCCCCTGGAGAGAAACTCGCCCAGGGCTTGCTCATCTATCAGCCCGCCGCGGGCGCAGTTGATAATGCGCACGCCTGGTTTGGTCTTTGCCAGGGTCTGCCGGTTCAGTATCCAATGGGTCTCCTCGGTTAGGGGCGTGTGCAGGGTAATGAAATCCGATCCGGCGAGCAGATCGTCAAGTGAGACATACTCGGCGCCCAAAACCGCCGCCATCTCGGGCACAATGTGCGGATCATGGACAAGGACCCTCATTTTCATTGAAAGGGCGCGGTCGGCGACAATCGAGCCTACCATCCCAAGACCCACTATGCCCAGGGTCTGGTGATAAAGCTCGGTTCCGACAAATTTCTTCTTTTCCCACAGCCCATTACGCATAGATCCGGTCGCCTGCGGGATGTGTCGCGCCAGTGCGAGCATCAATGCCAGGGTATGCTCGGCGGCGGCCATGGCGTTTGCCCCCGGAGTGTTCATGACCAGGATCCCCCGCGCGCTGGCCGCTTCGACGTCTATATTGTCCACACCCGTACCTGCCCTGCCGACCACTTTGAGCCGCTGAGAGCTTTCGATCAGATCGGCGGTAACCACGGTGCGGCTGCGCACGATCATGGCGTCGTATTCCGGCAAAATCGCCTTGATTTCAGCCGCGCCAAGCCCCTCGGGCGAATCAGCCTCAACCCCTTCGGCCGAGCGCAAAATCTCCAGACCGCTTTTGTCGAGTCCGTCGCAAATAAGTATTTTCATCATTTAAACTCACCCCAGATATGCTTTCTGAACCTCGGGATTTTCCGACAACGCCTGCGATTGGCCTTCGAGCACTATTTTGCCGGCTTCCAGAACATAAGCCCGATTAGCGTACTTTAACGCGATTCGTGCGTTTTGTTCCACAACTAAAATAGTTGTGCCGCTCTCGTTCAGTTTCTTTAGCACCCGAAAAAGTTCAACCATAAGAAGAGGCGACAATCCCATCGAAGGCTCATCGAGCAGGACGAATCCGGCGCCGCTCATAAAAGCCCGCCCGACTGCGAGCATCTGCTGCTCGCCGCCGCTCAGCAGGTCTCCTCTTTGAGATTTACGGTCGGCCAGGCGCGGAAAGAGCGCAAATACACGTTCGTAGTCCCTTTGAATCTGTTCCCGGTCATTTCTTGCAAACGTTGCCAGCTTCAGGTTTTCAAAAACCGTGAGGTTTCCGAAAATATGCCTGCCCTCCGGCACAAGGCCGATTCCGTACTTTGATACAAGGGTATGGGCGGGGACCGGCAGAAGGTCGGTCCCGTTGAATTTTATTTCACCTTTGCTCACCTGGGGTCCTTCGGGGGGCCCAAGACGCATGATGCTCATAAGAGTGGTGGATTTACCTGCGCCGTTGGCGCCAAGCAGCGCGACTATCTCACCCTCGTCAACACGAAAGGATATCCCGTGCAGCACCTCGATGTTTCCGTACTTGACGTGAAGATCAACTACCTCAAGCATCGACCGGTCCTTCTTCTCCCAGATAGGCCTCAATTACGCGGCGGTTAGCCCTGATTTCATCCGGCCGGCCCTCGGCGATCGTTTCGCCGAAATCCAGTACTTTCATGTTCTCGCAGACGTTCATCACCACCCGCATCTGGTGCTCTATCAACAAGATCGTCAGCTTGAATTCGTCTCGAATCCACCGGATCATTTCGATGAGCCCGCCGACTTCACCGGGGTTCATCCCGGCGGCCGGTTCATCGAGCAGAAGGAGCATGGGCCGAAGCGACAGGGCGCGGCCAATCTCCACACGCCGCTGAAGCCCGTAGGGAAGGTTTTTTGGAAATTCGAGCGCGTATGGCCGAAGCCCCAGCAAATCCATGAGCTCTTCAGCCCTCTTTTTGACCCGCCGCTCGCTTCTTACTGACCCCGGGGTACGCAACACCGATTGTAAAAACCCGTAACCGAGCTGATAATGCTGAGAGACACAAATGTTTTCGAAAACGCTCAGGCTGTTCCAAAGGCGGATATTCTGGAACGTGCGCGCTATTCCCAGGGCCGTAACCTGGTGGGGCCGCAGGGCGCCTAAATCGTGGTCCAGAAATCGGATTTGACCTTCCGATGGACGGTAAAAACCGCTCACCATATTGAAGACGGTCGTCTTGCCGGCGCCGTTAGGACCTATGAGGCCCATCAGCTCACCGCCCTGCAGGGTCAGGTTAAGATCGTATACCGCCCTCAGACCGCCGAAAAAGTGAGTCAGGTGTTTTATTTCAAGAAGAGCCATTTTACGGCCGCCCTTCTCTGGGCGCAAACCACCTGCGCAGATTCGGGAAAATGTCGGTGAGTTCCCTGTGTCCCATGATCCCCTCGGACCGGAAGATCATTAGAAGAATGAGCAGAAGCGGCACCACGACCCATTTTACGACCTGGAGCGGCCGAAACGCTTCGAGCGCAAGCGTAAAGATAATCGCGCTGATCACCGAGCCGCTTAACGATCCCATTCCGCCGAGATAAACCATAACCAGCACTTCGGTCAACTTCATGATAGTGAAGCTTCCGGGGTTTATGTATCCCAGCACGTGCGCGAACAGGCCCCCCGCTATTCCTGCTAACCCCGAGGAGAGCATGAAAGCCACTATCTTCATACGCTTCGTATTTACGCCCATTATCTCGGCCGCAATTTCGTCGTCCCTGAGCGCGACAATGCCTTTGCCGTAGGTCGAATTTACAAGTCTATGGATTATCCAAACAGTCACCCCGACCGATATGAAGACCCAGATCATGGTCCAGGGAAGATTTAAAACCTTTTCCATTGAATCGATCACGTTGCGCATGCCCATGAAACCGCGCGCACCGCCTATCGGCTGGATGTTCTCTATAGAGCTTTTGACGATATAGTTAACGGCCAGGGTTATGATCGCAAGGTAGTCGCCCCGCGTCTTGAAAGAGGGCACCGCGACGAGCAGCCCTGCAAGGGCCGCTGCGGCGCCGCCGGCAATAAGGGTAACCGGGAAAAGATAAATTGCGCTGGAAGGGGAAAGCAGGGGCGGCCCGAAAGTCGAGCTGCTCGTGAACAGCATAACGTTTAGAATCGAGGTTACATAGGCCCCGACGGCCATAAATCCCGCATGCCCGACCGAAAACTCGCCCATGTACCCGTTCACGAGGTTGAGCGAAGTTGACAGGATTATATTTATCCCGACGTACATCAGAACGAGCTGCATGTATGCGTTCAAAATGCCGAGTTTGGTGGCGAGCACACCAAGGGCGCAAAGTATCGTGTAGGATAGAACGGAGCTGTAATTGCGCATCGCTGCCTAAATCTTTGTGGCCCTTGCCACACCGAAAATTCCTGTTGGCTTTATGCTGAGGAATACCAGCAGAATGCTGAAAGCAATAAGATCGCGCAGAGTCGATGGAAAGAAAGCTGCAACGAATATTTCAACGAACCCGAGAAGAAATCCCCCCGCAATGGCGCCGCGTATTTCCCCAATCCCGCCCAGAACGGCCGCAATGAAAGCCTTCCAGCCGACGAGCGCCCCCATATAGGGGTCAAGCACCGGGTAAGCGGTGGCGAAAAGCACTCCTGCAAGGGCCGCCATCGAAGATCCCAGGACAAAAGTGAACACGATGACCGTATCCAGCGGAATGCCCATCAAGGGCACGGCCATCCTGTCGTAGGAGATGGCGCGCATCGCCATTCCGATCCTGGTTTTCCGCACGATTGTCTCGATCAGAACGAAAACCAGAACCGTGGTGAGGATCACCAGTATTTTGATGTTGGTGAAAGTTATTCCTGCGACGTTATGAACCTCATTTGAAAAGAGCTGGGGAAAGCTGCGGCGGCTGGCCCCAAGAATGGCCAGATTGCCGTTCTCAAGGATCAGACCGCACATAAGGGCCGTAATTACGACATAGAGGCGCGATGCGCCCTTGCGCCGCAGGGGACGGTAGGCAACCCGCTCGATGGCGACGCCGACTCCCGATGTAATTATCATGGTGATCATCACGGTCAGGCCGAAAATAAGGGCCGGAGGGAGTCCGGGCGAAAACCACGCATAGCGGCCGAGCAAAAGAGAAGCTATAAAAAAACCGGTATATGCCCCAACCATGAATATGTCCCCGTGGGCGAAGTTGATCAGGAGCAGCACCCCGTAGACCATCGTATAGCCCAAAGCTATCAGGGCGTAAAAGCTCCCCCACTGCAGGGCGTTAAGCAGGTTCTGTGAAAATGTTTCTAAAAACAAGCGATACCCTTTGGAAAACACAGTTTCAGGTGAAAGGCCCCTGGCATGTCTGTAGAAGCCGCCGACGGTAAAATATCAGATAGGAGGGTAGGTTTCCAAGTAATTGTGCTTAACTACCGATCAATCCTCGGTGGTTCAAAACGCAACAGGGGGACAGGTTCCAGCGGCGAGTGCGTTTTTATAACCTGGATGTCATGATCCCGGTGATCTGGGTTTTTTGCGGCTGTTCTCTATGCTGGTTGAAAAACAAAAATACTGCTAGCGCCGCACCCCCTTGGTTCAAGCGAAATGCTTACTCTCCTTTTCTCAGGAGATACGATATTATTAGTTGTAACTACACTTGGAGTTACAACAGCGTGAAATTCGAGTGGGATGAAGAGGAGAACGAACAGAATATTCGCAAGCACGGCTTCGATTTTGCTGACGCGTGGGAAGTCTTCCAAAATGAGAAAAAGCAATATGAAAAAACAATCAAGAACCGATTGGACGCGCATTGACGCAATGAAGGACGATGAAATCGACTATTCCGATAATCCGGAATTGGGTGATGATTTTTTCGTCGAAGCAGTACCTTGGCCAAGACACAAGCAACAGATAACGTTGCGGCTCGACCCTGACGTGATCGATTTTTTCAAAAGAAGGGGCGAAGGTTACCAGACCATGATGAACGCCATATTGCGTAAATATGTGCAGGCGCAAACCCAACAAAAATAATAATAGCTCGCTTCATGGACAAACGGACTTATAAAATTCAAAGTCCCCCTTGTCATCGATCCTGACTATTACGGCGCACTTAGTCGGGTTTCCTCCCGGGGTGAAAGTCATCTTGCCCGTAATACCGTCGAAATCTTTTACCTCGGTGAGCTTATCCTTAACGGCTTCGCGGTCCTTTTCGATGTTGCCGGTAAGCCCCCCGGTATTCTGGATAGCCAGGCACATCAGGTTTATTGCGTCCCATGTAAGCGCCGCTACCTCATCGGGAACATAACCGTATTTGACCCGGTACTTGTCGATAAACTCCCTGGTCGCGCCCTTCGCGCCGGCAGCGGCATAATGGGTGCTGAAGAAAGATCCCTTGCAGGCGTCGCCGCAAAGGTTCATCAGTTCGGCCGAACCCCAACTGTCGCTTCCGACTATAGGCTTGTTCCACCCAAGTTCGCGCGCCTGTCTAACGATGAGGGGAACTTCATCGTAGTACTGCGGAGTAAAAAGAACATCCGCGCCGGACTTGGATATCGTGGTCAACTGTGCGCTGAAATCCTTGTCGCCGTGAGTGAAAGTTTCGAACGCAACGACCGAACCGGGCCCGTTGATCTTCTCGAAGGCCCCCTTGAAGAACTCGGCTAGACCCTTGGGATAATCGCTTGAGATATCATAGAGAACAGCCGCTTTTTTGGCCCTGAATTCCTCGCTTGCGAATTTCGCCACAACCGGTCCCTGGAAAGCGTCCAGGAAGCAAGCCCTGAAAACGTAAGGCCTGTTTTCTGTCGTGTGGGGATTGGTTGACCAGGCAGAGATCATGGGGGTCTTGTTGGCGTTGCAGACGTCGCCGGCAGGTATCGCCTGCTTGCTCGCTTGCGGGCCGATGATTCCGAGCACCTGGTCCTGGGTTATCAGCTTGAGCGCTGCGGCTACCGCGGATTCGGCCTTGGACTCATTGTCTTCGTAAAGAAACTGGAGCCTGTAAGTCTTGTCACCCACCTTAAGGCCGCCAGCCCCATTAATCTCAGCGACCCGGATCTCTGCGGCGTATTTGGACGATTCACCAACCTTGGGGATGTCTCCAGTCATTGGAATGTTGAAGCCGATTTTGATGATGTCGGCGCTCCACGACAGGGGCGTAAGCGCGAAAGCCACAAAAAGAACCAGTCCTGCAACAACGGTCGATTTCCTCATACCACTCCACCTTTTGTTAGAGCAGTTAATCAATATCAACATCCAACGAAAAGCATCCGGAGGATTTAGGGCTTGTCCGTAAACAAGCCCTAAACCCAATACTGTTTATTTAAGGAAATTCTCGATGTCGAACGGCGTCACCCCGGCGAAAGAGACTGTGTCATTATTGAATTACGACTGACCGGTTCCCGCCCTGATACTTTTCAAAAATTCACCAAGAACAAAAATCGTCTTCCCAGCCTGCTTTGGGTATCACCGCCCTTTTAACGCTGACCGCATGCCCACAGGCTGGGCAATTTCCGCCCAATCCTTCGCCCCTTGGCTTTAATTTGACTTAAGCTGCCTTAATTGCAGCCGTGAAGCTCCTAACCCCACCCAGCAGACTTATCATTCGTCTCAGGTTAAAACATGTCGCCAGTATCGCCGCTTCTGCACGAACCCCCTCTCGACCTCGTAAAAAAAACTGGCCATACCCTAATACCTTCTTAATAAATCCAAATGGATGCTCCACCCGAGCTTTCCTTCGCTTGTAGATCTGCCCCATTTCAGGTTGCTCAAATCTCTTGGATACTGCTTCCCTTAACTCTTCCGATGCATGGCGCGTAACAGTTCGGCCCTGCTTCGATTTTGTGCACGTGCCAAAGTGCGAACAGAACCGACATTTACTAGGTTTATCAATACGATAGTCCCTTCTCTGCTTTGTTTTATTCTCAAAACGTCTGAAGATCAGCCGGTGACCCTCCGGGCACAGGTAACAATCCGAGTCAGCATCATAGGTAAATTTAGCCTTTTCAAACGGACCAATCTCCGTTTCCTTGTGTGAGGCTTGAGACTGAGAAGGAATCACCACTGTTTTTCCGGCAGATTCTAGCTTTGCAATTTCGCTGGTATCCGAATACCCCGCATCGGCGCACGCTGTCTTGCACTCTCGTCCAAGATAAGCCTCGGCTCCGCCGATCTGAACAGCCATCTGATTCGAGTCATTTGCCTCGCTCACCACGTCTGTGTGAACAATCAGCCCGTTTTTGTCGTCAACAACCGTTTGCATGCAATATCCGCAATGGGTGCCTTGAGGACTCTTTACTACGACGCTTTCCGGATCGATCTGATTTACCTGCCTCTCTTTTCCATCCTTTGTCTTGTCGCCTCGTTCGCTGAACTCGGCCAGAGCATTTTTAATAGACTCCTTAAGCTTATTTGCCTTGGCAAGCTCTTTTGGCATTACCACCAGCGAGCCGCATTGGGATTCACTCTTGTCGATCTGCTCGCACTGGTTCAGAATCTGTTGAATTCTTTGATCAATTTCTTTTAGCTGGTCCTCATACCATTTTTTCTTGTGAAGGTTGGCCTTCCCTGCGTTTGCCCTCAGCTTGGTGCTGTCTACAAACAGTATGTTACCCTCTATCAGCCCCAGATTCAGGCAAAGTCTGGCACAAAGTTTCAAAGCCTTTCTTAAGCCTTCTTTGTTCCTGCGCCGAAATTCGGCAATCGTTTTATGATCCGGCTTCAATTGCTTCATCAGCCAAATGAAGGACAGATTGTTGTGCACCTCGCGTTCGAGTTTCCGGGAGCTATTTACTCCATAAGAGTAGCCATACAAGAGCAGTTTTAGCATGCACCGAGGGTCATATTCGCTGTTCCCTACCTTCCGGTCATCGAGCTCGATCCCCACCTCGCTAAAATCAAGCGCGTCTACAAAGGCATCGTAGGCGCGAACGGGGTGATCCTGAGATACATACTGGTCCAGCGTAGGTGGCAGCACCATCATCTGTCTTCGGTCTGTTCCGTGTCGATATGCCATAGCCCCTCCAGTTTGAGGCGCCACTATAGCATATAATGGCTTGATATGCTTGCAATTAATGCCAAATAACCCGATCCAGAGGCCAACAATTACGACACAGTCTCGAAAGCCGGGGTCCAGAAAGACTTAAAGAGACTGGATTCCGGCTTCCGCCGGAATGACGAACAACGGCTCGTATCATGATATCTGTGCGCTTATGTGAACGGCATTAGCCCTAAACCGCAAAAACCAGGGCGAAGGATATCCGCCCTGGTTTTTTAGACTCTCTCACAGGTTTTCGGGACGGGGTTCTTTGAGATCAAAAAATCCGGATAAAAAACTGCCCGCCCTGCACCATGGGTTACAGGCATCAATACATGTCGTCCATACCGCCCATACCGCCCATTCCACCCATTCCTCCCATACCGCCCATGCCGCCCATACCGCCGCCGCCGGGCATAGGGGGAGATTTCTTTTTCGGCTTTTCAGCGATGACGGCCTCAGTGGTGAGCATCAGCGATGCGACGCTTGCCGCGTTCTGGAGGGCGAACCGGACCACCTTCGTCGGGTCCATCACACCCTGTTCTACGAGGTCGCCGTATTCTTCGGTTTCTGCATTGAAGCCGAATGCTCCGCTACCGTTCTTTACATGTTCCACAACAACCGAACCTTCAAAACCGGCGTTGTTCGCGATCTGCCGGATCGGCTCCTCCAGGGCCCGCCTGACTATGTTGAGGCCAAAGAGTTCCTCACTATCGAGTTTCAACTTCTCGAGCGCAGACACGCAGCGCAGAAGGGCAACGCCCCCACCCGGGACAATCCCTTCCTCAACTGCTGCCCTGGTCGCGTTCAGTGCGTCCTCGACACGCGCTTTCTTCTCCTTCATCTCCGTTTCGGTGGCCGCGCCAACTTTGATTACCGCGACTCCTCCAACCAGCTTGGCAAGCCTTTCCTGGAGTTTTTCACGGTCGTAGTCAGAGGTCGTTTCCTCGATCTGGGCGCGAATTTGCTTCACACGGCCCTCGATTGCGTGGCGCGAACCCGCTCCGTCAACGATTGTCGTGTTGTCCTTGTCGATATTGACGCGCTTGGCGGTCCCCAAGTCTTTGATTGCAACATTTTCAAGTTTAACCCCGATGTCTTCGCTGACTACCTGGCCGCCGGTAAGCACAGCGAGGTCTTCGAGCATCGCCTTGCGCCTGTCGCCGAAACCGGGGGCTTTAACCGCGCACACCTTCAGCGTACCACGCAGCTTGTTTACAACCAGGGTCGCCAGGGCTTCGCCTTCCACGTCTTCAGATACGATCAGAAGCGGACGGCCCATCTTGGCAATCTGCTCGAGAACGGGCAACAGGTCTTTCATGTTGCTGATTTTCTTCTCGTTGATCAGGATGGCGGGATCGTCGAGGACCGCTTCCATCCTCTCGGGATCGGTCACGAAATAGGGAGAAATATATCCTCGGTCGAACTGCATGCCTTCCACGACATCCAGGGTGGTTTCCATGCTCTTGGCTTCTTCAACCGTGATTACGCCTTCCTTGCCCACCTTGTTCATGGCTTCGGCGATGATATCCCCGATCGTGGCGTCGTTGTTGGCGCTTATCTTACCGACCTGGGCAATCTCTTTCTGGTCCTTGATGGGTTTGCTGAGCTTTTTCAGCTCTTCTACGACGACCGCAACCGATTTTTCAATTCCGCGTTTGAGGGCCATCGGGTTGTGCCCAGCCGTCACCAGCTTTGTGCCTTCGCGGAAAATGGCCTGCGCTAGGATCGTGGCGGTAGTCGTCCCGTCACCTGCGACGTCCGAGGTCTTGCTCGCCACTTCTTTGACCATCTGAGCGCCCATGTTCTCGAACTTGTCCTCCAGTTCGATTTCCTTTGCCACCGTCACGCCGTCCTTGGTGATGTTGGGCGATCCCCAGGATTTTTCCAGCACCACGTTGCGCCCCCTCGGACCGAGGGTGATTTTGACCGCGTTGGCCAGAATGTCAACGCCCTGCAACAACTTTTCTCTTGCTTTGGTGTCGTATTTGATCTCTTTGGCTGGCATCTTTTCGATCCTCCTTTGCCTTTGCGCCTATTATTCGAGAATACCCAGGATGTCGTCTTCACGCATCACAAGGTAATCTTCATCTAAGAACTTGACTTCCGTGCCGCCGTACTTGCTGAAGAGCACACGGTCGCCCGGCTTTACCTGCAACGGGATGGTTTTGCCGTCTTTGAGAACGATTCCAGTCCCAACGGCGATCACCTTGCCCTGTTGGGGCTTTTCTTTGGCCGTATCCGGAATGATGATGCCTCCGGCGCTCTTTTCCTCTTCCTCTAAACGTTTGATAATGACTTTGTCATGAAGCGGTCTGTATGCCATTCTGCTACACTCCTTGATTCTGTTGGTAGTTTTACAGGGGACCCGATAGATAGCACCATACTAGCACTCTTTTTGGTTGAGTGCTAACTAATATAAAGCTAAGACTGAAAAAATCAAGGCGTAAAATCACCTGGGCCGATTTTCAGTCTGATTTTATGTATGTTGATTAGAGGCCGAGCCAAAGACGAGCGGCTGTTTCAACGGCAGCCATTTGGGAAGGTTTGAGGTAGCCGAGCTTCCTGAGCAGCTCAACCAGCCATAGCTCTCCCCGGATCGGATGAGCCATTTTTTGCCTCTCTCGCGTCAAGAGCTAAGAAAAGGTCTTCTGTTGCAGCGATAAGCTCTTCATCGGTGAGAGGAGGAATCGCGAGATGGACGCTGCGGCGAAGGATTTCATACGCAACCCTCTGTTTCTCGGATTCCGGCAAATGTTCAAAGGATTCGATAATCTGTTGCGCCGACAAGGTCACGCTAATCTCCTATTCAACATCCGGAAAATGCTACTCACCACTGATGATTCTTCGAAAAGATCTCACGGCTTGCGCTATATCGGGGGCTTGCGTCAGGGCCGTCACCACGGCGACCTTTCTTGCCCCCATCGCCAGGACCTGCTTGATGTTGGATTCCTTTATGCCGCCCATTACGGTAAACGGGATTCGCAGACGGGGAGCTATTTGCGCGATTGCCCCCGGACCGAGGAAGTGCTCCACGCCTTCCTTGGTTCCAGTCGGAAAGACCGGGCCGATGTTGACATAATCCGCGCCTTCATCCTGGGCACGGAGGGCCTCCTGGAGGTTGTGCGAGGATGCTCCGATAAGAAGATCGGGGGCGATCTTTCTTGCTGCCGGAACCGGGAAATCCTCCTGCCCGAGGTGCACTCCGTCCGCGCCGACGGCAACGGCCACATCAACCCGGTCATTGATTATGAGCAGCATGCCGGCCTTTGCTGTGCGTTCTCTGAATATTTCGGCCAACCGGAAAAGATCCCTCTCGCAGAAATCTTTTTCCCTGAGTTGAACAATCAGCGCCCCGCCTTCTATGAGGCCATCGAGGACTTCGAGGTCGGACCGGCCGAGGGAAAGCCGCTCACAGGTGACCGGATAAATGTCAATCTTTTCAAAACAGGATTTCCTTTTTTCTCTTTCCATAAAAACACCTGATAGTATATAGGATTGGGGGATAACTGCCGGCATGTTTCATCATGCATGCGGCCAAAATTTTCCTTATGGAATCTTTTGCAAAAACCCCTACCGGCAGGCTAAAGAAAAATGCCGCCCCTGTAAAGATAGTTGTTTGTCCGGTCCTTCAAAAATGTTTTCGCGCACTATGTGGTTCGAAATCATACGGCAACCATGGAGGGGTGAAATGGATTGGTTCTTAAGAACTCAAGACACGTGGCAGAACCTTATCGTTCGAGTCACCCTCGGGGCGGTCATGCTCCCGCACGGGGCAATGAAGCTTTTCGGGTGGTTTGGAGGCATCGGCGTCTTGGGCACCATCGAAGCTTTCTCTAAGGGCTATCACATTCCTGCGTTTTTGACGCTGCTCGTCATCGCGGCCGAATCACTCGGCGCGTTGGGTCTGATTTTCGGTTTTGCGACCAGGTTGTGCGCGTTTGGGATTTTTTGCGACATGATCGGGGCTATTTGCCTTGTTCACTGGCCCAATGGTTTTTTCATGAACTGGCTTGGCGAACAGCATGGAGAGGGATTCGAATATCATCTGCTGGCCCTGGGCATGGCGCTCGCACTTATGATTACCGGAGGAGGCCGCCTGTCCATGGACCGACTGATGGTCAAGAAGCCCTATCACCAACGGATAACCTTATGAGAGTAACGGCCGGCGCGTCTCAACAGGCCTGCCTATCCAATGCAGCATGAAGGGTGAAGTTAGATGGTGAAATTTTCACTCTTCACTAGTCACTATTCACTCTTCCAAACTATCTCGCCCGCAGCGCTGAAACGATATTCATGCGGGCGGCCCTGATAGACGGCAGCGCCCCTCCGGCTATTCCCATCACAACGGCAAATATGACCGAGCTGGCAATTATGCGGCGGTCCAGAACAAAGCGGAAGCTCAATTCGGAGAAGGTGGTCCAGTTCATCGTGGAGATCGTTAGCTTGTTCATGAACGAGGCGCCCGCAATGCCGATCACGGCGCCGAGCAGACTTAAGAATAGCGCCTCGGCAAGAAAGGCAAGCAGGATGAAGACCCTGCGAAACCCCAGCGCCCTAAGGGTCCCGATCTCCGATGTGCGCGCTGCGACCGCCGCGTACATTGTGATCATAGACCCCGTAATCGCCCCCAGGCTGAAAATGAGCGTCAGGCTTATTCCCAGGATTCGGATAAATCTGGCCATCAGTTCGGATTGGGCCTCGTAGTATTGGTCCTCGCGCCTGGCCTCCTCGACGAGGCGCGGGTCTTTGAGCACGATATCCTTCAGTTCCGGCAGGGCCGAAGGGTCTCTCATCCGAATGATCACAGAGGAATAAACCGACCGTTTAAAGGCGCCCATCAAGGTATCGACGTCTCCCCAGATTTCCGAGTCGAAAGCTGTGCCGCTTGCTTCCATAATGCCTGCAACCGTCCAGGCCCGCCCCACGAAATTGATGGTCCCGCCCAGACCGGGGACCCTGAACTTTTTGGCGATATTTCGGCCGATCAGAATTTCAGAGGAACCGGCAGTGAACTCGCGCCCGGCGACTATTTTGATCTGGGACCGCAGTTCGAGAGATATCCCGTGCGTTACCCCCCGCACCTGGACATTTGATGGTGAGCCGGTCTCCTTTTTGGGAAGGCTTATCAGCAAGACCGCTTCGCGAGCCGCAAGCAGCCGACAGTCCTTATCTACGGCAACTTGGGACAACGACTCGATGATTGCTGCGTCTTTGCGCTCGACGATGCTCTGGACCTCTGTTTCGGCAGATCTGCGGATGAAAACGGCGTTTTCGGGGCTACCCGAAGTGATAAGGGTTTGCTGAAAGCCTTCGGCAAGCATCAGAACGGTTGCGAAAACAAAGATGACCAGCCCCATGCCGCCAGCCGTTAAAATGGTGGTGAGCCGCCGAACCAGCAGATTGCGGTAGCTGTAATAAAAAAGAATCATGGGTTACCCGAGAGTAATTTTTGAGCGAGAGGCTACATTTGCAATCACGGCTTCCCTCCATAATTTTTCTGGACTACTTTCACAAATCTTTCCCAATCTCCTCGCGTGTCCAAGAAGAAAGCTCGTTCTTTTCCGAAGGCTTCTTCGGCCGCCAGGCGATATGGATTGTGTGTTTCGCCGCGTGTCAAATAACAATAAACCCATCCCTTTTGTTCCACTTTGGTCCGGTAGCCACTGTATTTCTTGGCGTCGCCGGCGCTGAAAAACCCAAGCGCTTTTATTTCAATGGCTACTCTGCCTATCAGTAAGTCAATCTTAGCCCTTCCATCGAGGGGCGTTTGCTCTGCCACGCTCGGCGATTCGCCCAGCGCGATGAGCTCCTGTAAGAGACAATGACAAATCGTCCTCTCGAAAACCCATCCAGTTAATACTTTGGTAGTTGGTTCCTTTCCCTCTGCCACAGGTAAAGAAGCAAGTAGCTGTCTGCCAGTAGACAGGTTTTCTTTATACAGCCTTACTATCTCATGCTCGTCGTATCTCATGGCAAACACGGCCAAGGAGTTTAGGATGGAACCGCAGAAGTTTATCCGGGTTTGCTCGACAGGTTCATCCGATGGTTAGCTGCGGGACTTCAACCTTTTTGGGTCACGATGACCATGAAAAACCGCGAGTATCGTCGCGACGTCTTGCCGAACGACATAGAAAATCCCGTAAGGAAATCGACGGATTAGCAACCGGCGCACATTTCTGTGCACCAATGGGTACATCTCCGGGTTCTTTCGGATCTTTTCGAGACCTTCTTCAACACAGAGTAGGAAGTCAGATCCCAGACCGTTGCGCCGATCTTCGTACCAGTGGTATGCTTCCTCAATCTCTGCTTCGGCCTCATGGCGTATGAGGAGGTGCATCATTTTGATGTTTTCAGCCTACTCTTGATATCTTCCCACGACCGGCCCTCATCGGGAGATGAGTCGCAGGAGGTGATCCTCCTGTCAAGCTCAGTTTTTTGCGCTTCGGTTAGTTTTACCGACTCCTGTTCGGCAGCAACACTATCCCATATCTCTTCAACGATAAGTATCCGCTCAGCTACACTGAGCTTCTTAATCTCTGATGGTATCAAACACTGTTCCATATGCTGGCCTCCGATAACCATTATTAAATGCCGGTGACAATCTGGGCTGCGCTTCGCACCCCTGGAAAGAAATTTTACTCGTACAAATTCGCCGGATCAATCGTAAAAAGAGCCGATCCTGCCTGCCGTGTCCCCGTCAATAGTTTCGACCAGCTTCAGGATGAGTTTCAGGGCGTTCAAGTAGTCCGAGATGTCGATTATAGTATTGTGGGTATGGACGTAGCGCGACGGAACAGCGACAACCACAGTGGGCACCCCGGAAGCATGCAGGTGGATGGGTGCGGCATCGGTCCCGCCTCTTCTCCTGACAGCGAGTTGGAAGGGAATGGAGTTTTTTTCCGCTGTCTCGATCACGAATTCGGTGAATTCGCGATTCATAATCGCAGATGAGTCCATAAACCGGATCTGGGGGCCCGAGCCGATGGCTGCCTGCCGCTCCTGTCTGCTGGTGCCGGGCAGGTCGTCGGCTGGAGCGCCTTCAGCCACAATGGCCAGGTCGGGATCGGCAGATGACGCGGCAGCCTTGGCCCCTCGCGTTCCCACTTCCTCCTGGACGGTGCCCGCGAAGATTATCGTATTCGGATGAGACATCTTAGCGGTCTCCAACGCAGCGTGGACTATCAGCGAAAGTCCGGCGCGGTCATCGAAAGCCTTGGAGAGCAACAGATCCGGGTTGTGCATCCGCACAAAAGGGCTGTCCGGCACGATGGGGTCCCCAAGCCGGATGCCGAAGGCCAGAACCTCGTCGGCATAACGTGCGCCCACATCAATGAACATGTTTTCTATCTGCATCACCTTTTCGCTCTCGGCCTCCGAGAGGAAATGAGGAGGCTTTGCCCCGATCACGCCCGGGATTTCGACCCCTTCCCTGGTGCGGATTCGCACTCGTTTGGCAAGAAGCGCATGAGCCCACCAGCCGCCCAGCACATGAAACCTGATGAGGCCGTCATCCATTATGGTCTGCACGATGAGGCCGACCTCATCCATGTGTGCCGGAATAAGTATCCGCGGATAGCCCGAACTGCCTTTGCGCTCGCAAAAGATGTTTCCGGCCCTGTCTGTGAAAACACCTTCCCCAAGTTCACTTCGAAAAATCCGGCGCACCTCGTTTTCCTGCCCCGGTGCGCCGTGTGCCTGACTGAGCTTTCGCAAAAGCTCAACGCCTTTTTCTTTCATCGCATCGTCCATTTTTATGTCTCCACGCCTGAATGCTTACTAAATCAGAAGTTATTGTTTAAAGGTAATCGCAGGCGGGCACAATAAAAATCGGCCGCATCGCCAAAAGTTGCCGGCAATGGGCCAGGCAGGGGCAGTTATTCGGGCGGGCGCATCGAGGGCCGGGCGGCCTGCCGAGATCCCCGGATCAGGTCCGGGGCAGGATTGTCAGGGCAGTATATTGGAGCAGACCGGTTTTTGACAAAAAGACTAGACGCTTTAAGATATGCTCGGACTCATGGCGGGGTAATCACTGCCATAGAGTTCCCTCCCGAAACGAGACAGGTTTCCAACCGCGCCGATTACCACCAGGGTGTCTCCATCGTGGAATAGCTCCTGGGGAGGCGGATTGAATACCATCTTTCCTTCAGTTCGCTTTATGGCCATGACGATCAAATCGTAATTATTTCGAATGCCTGAAGCCATAAGCTCCATTCCGACCAGCTTAGAATTCTCCGGAATGCGGATTTCCTCCATCCCGAGTTCCATTCCCTCCCCGCTCAAGGCAAGCTCGATGAAATCGGTAACGGTGGGTCTCAATATATTGTGCGCAATCCGGGCCGCCCCTATGGCGTACGGCGCAACAACCCGGTTTGCGCCGGCCTTCAGAAGCCTTTTCCCTGTGCCGGCAGACCCCGCGCGTGCGAATATGAGCAGTTCTTTGTTGAGGTCGCGCGCGGTGAGGACGATAAACACGTTTTCCGAATCCCTGGTGACGACCGATACCAAACCTTTGGCACGGTGAATCCCCGCAGAAATGAGATTGCCCTCATCTGTGGCATCTCCCGAAAGATGCAATAAATTCTTTTCCCTAAGTCTTGAAAGCGCCGATTCATCAGGCTCGATAATTACGACCGGGACATTATGTTTGAAGAGTTCCCCTACGATTATCTGCCCCATCTCCCCATAGCCGCATACTATGTAGTGATTTTCCATTTGATCGAGCTGTTTTTTCAATCTATGCCTCCGGTATGTTGCCAGAAGGTTTCCGTCGAGCAAAATTTGACTGAAGTAGGCCAGCGAAAAAGCAACGAAGCTGACGCCCATCAGGATCAAGATTATAGTGAAAATACGGCCATTGGTATCCAGCGGGTGGACCTCGGTAAACCCTACGGTCGAAAGGGTTAAGACCGTCATATAGAGAGCTTCGACAAATGAGTAATCCTGGAGGAGCATGTATCCGGCAGTACCGAAGCCCGTCAAAAGAATTGAAAGGACCACAAGGACGGTGATCCTGCGGCCTGTTGCAGAATTCCAGAATTCTCTCATGACACAATGTTATCCTTACAGAGCATCAACCTGACCACCAACGAATCTCGAATGGCATTTTGGGTTCGTATAACACCCTGAAAACCTCCCAGGACACCTTCGGGGCTATACAACTTTCCCACATATGGATATAAAACTCAAGTTGTGTGACAAACCAAAACAGGTCGCATAGACCCTGCCGGAGATCCCCACGCGAAACTGAAACATCTACCCGGTATAATTGAGGTCCTTAAGGTTTCGAGGCAACGCCCCGCCCAAAATAGCCGATTTCAAAGTTAAACTGAGGGAATTTCCTGGGAAGGGTCATCAGATTGAACACCATGACCCCAATGGCGAGCCTGTCGAGCCATGAAGATAAAGGCCAGCCGAAGTGGATGGTTGTATTTCTGTCAGGCAATTCGTACTGGACAATCCTTAGCACAAGCATGATACGCTGGTACAGGCCGCTTCGGATCATGGGGAAACGAAAATGATTCTTCGCCATTCTAGGCGGGATGCCTTGGCGCGGCGTATAGAAGGTTACGTAAGCTTCGTTGTCTTTCGGTTCTCCAAGGGATTCCTCGCGTGGGCGGCGGAAGATTATGTGTATGTCGGACGAGGATGACTCCGCCAGATAGAGTATCATCTCCATCTCATTTTCGGCCTGGCCGATCTGAACGATTTCCGGTGCTCTTTTCTTTGCCAGCAGGGTTCCCGCCACAAGCACAAAAGCCGTTATGCCTGCCCAGAGGGCTGTGCCGTGAGGTTTGTCTATTGCAAGAAAAATGAAGCAGCTTACCAGAATGATCCAGAGAATGAGCGTACCGACGCGGCTTGTGTAATACGGGATTACTTCCTTGGTGCCGACAAAATAGCGGTAGATCAGAAGCGATCCCATATTGATACAAAAACTCGCGACAAGGCCTATTGCGTACATGTCGGCCAGAATTTTCTGAGAGCCGCTGGTAATGATGATAATCGTTGAAAAGAAGAGCGCATTAAGGATGTGAATCCGATAGAGTGAGTGGCGCCGATTTGTCACGATCAGCCAGTGGAATCCATAGCGGTGTGCTACGCGCTCCAGCAGTTCGCTGGAGGCCACAAAGGCGGTGTTCACAGCCATAGTCAGAGTGATGCTGGCCAATCCGGCGACCAGGATGCCGAAGAAGGTCCCGTTGAGCTGCGTTGCATAATAGGTGATCAGGTCGCCCTCGTGCTCGCTGAAATTAATAGGAGTGCAAAGAACCAGCCCAGCCACCAGGGGCGTAGCGATGCCCACCGTAACCGCCAGGAAAAGATAGGCCTTGTGAATTTCACGCCAGCTTCGCACGAAACCGGCGGTCTGAATGACCGATTCGATTCCCGAATAGGCCAGAATACAAAATGCGATGTGGGATATAAAATTACCGTAATCATGAAGCCAGGAACCGGTCTCAAGGGGCTTTAACGCGTTTCCGCCCGACTCTTTCAGGCGTGCCAGGGCGGTGCCGTCAAATTCGACTATCCCTGAAACAATAAGGTTCACGATAATGAATGCGGCCAGAATAAATACGAAAAAGGTGAACCTCGCATTCTCCTTGATGCCGATAATATTCAGCCCTGCAATTGCCCAGAGTATTCCGAGCACGAGAAAAACAACCAGCGAAGACGATTCGGAAACCTGAGGGAAAAAAGAAGCCGCATTGAGAATGGCGCTCACAGCCGAGATGCAGGCAGTAAGCGTGTAATCGACCATAATGGAGGAAACGGCTACAAACGACATCATCGGACCGAGCACGAGATAGGAGAAAGAATAGACTCCTCCCCCTATGAGACCATTATATTCCAAGATTTCAGCGATTTCGGTAAAGCGGGTGCTCATGAACCGAACAAGAATGCTGGTCAGCGCGATAAAGAATATGGCGCTCGAACCGATGAACCTGTACGCCTCGGCCGGGGCGTAGAAGATGGACGTAAATTCGTCCATCAGGGTGATTATAGCGACGGCCAGCCAAGTCAGCCAGAGTCTTCCCGTCTGGGAGTAGGTAAGAAGGTTCGGCCTTCGCATGAGATAGGCAAAAACACCGATCAGACCCAGATTAAGGAACGACAGTATGAGGATTTTCATCTCTTGAATTCTTTAAGCTGCTTTGGCTCGGCCGCTTACATTGACCATTCGCTCGGATTCCGAGTCGCGGACACGTATTCTATATGCTTTTTGTTTGTCTGCCGAAAGCCTGTGGAGGGGCTTGCCATAGCGGATTGACGCCGAAAATGGAACCAACGCAATAAACGTGCGGGATCCAGGTGGCTTAATCCCCCTCGACGCCTGCGAGGTTAGCTGACGGGCTAGGGCCGAAGAGGTTGCCCTACACCGGTTTCCCGGCGTTTTGCCCCTTGTTCATGGGTCCCCCGCTCCAAATTATTGGACTCGGCGATTTGGCGGAATGCACAATAATATTTTCCTATAGCTGCGTCAATCAGCAAAACAAGCTCAATTCCCATGCCATGTTACACAAGGACATATTCTTACGGCCGTTCGCCTGAATCGATAAGCATGCAATGGTGTGCTCGATTATTATTCGGCAGACAAATATGGCGCAAGATTGTTACAGTTGCACTCCATCGTACAAATTAGTGCCAAATTATTCGTCCATTCTTTAGCGCATACCGACCCAATATCTCATCAAACTGCCATTTACTACTGGATATATCCGGGGATAACGGCGGTGACGATGATGTATGCATTGATCAAACTCATTACACAGGAGTGATTTCAAAACTCAGAGGAGAGTAAGAAAAACATCGTATCATTTTTGTCCGAACCTGATAAGGGAATCCGCCCCGGTCCTCCTCGATCATGCTGCCTCATAATTCGGTAAAGTCTGTCGCCTGTTCAAGTCAACTTGCCATGGTTCTGCTTTCGCGTCGACCACCACCACAGTCAGGCCATGAGCCTTCAAAATTAGCCGCTCAACGACAGTTTTTCGTCCGAGCATGCGGTTTCTCCACCAGACCGACAACGACATCGATCCCTTCCTGCTTCAGCTCTCCACTGCGGCATCGGAACCGCTCCGGAGTCTTTTCCAACCGGCGAAATCACCTTGCAACGGGATACCGCTTTCGGCCAGATATTCCACCTCAAGCGAAAGAGCCACTTGCTTGATAAGCGATTCCAAAAGATAGGGTTGGTCCGGCAACAGGAAGCGTTCCGGGTCGCCGGGCCGGAGGGCCAGAACTCCCAGAACCAGGTCCGCCACCCGGAGCGGCACATAAAGGACTTCGTTCTCACGCGAGTATTTTGTTCCCCACCCCGCAGTCTCACCTGTTTCGAATGCCTTCCGTGCAATCTCCAGTTGCCTGGTCACATCCTTGAGAAAGACCAGGGATGGGTCACCGCAGGCCGTCTTCAATCTTTTTTCCTCTTCGGGCAGCAGCACGACCACACAGGAATCGAAGATTTCGGAAATGTATTCCACGGCGATCCGCAGTGTCTTGTCAACGCTCCTGGCGGCGGCGAGTTGCCTGCTAAGACCATGCATGGCCATTGCTTGCCTCTCCTGCAGGCGCGCTGTTTGGGTCTGTTTGCGCATGAGCCCCGTCACGTGGCTTATAGCCAGAGCAACGGCAAACATGACGATGAAGGTTACGATATACTGGGCATCATCCACTGTGAACGAAAAACGGGGTGGGACAAAGAAGAAATCAAACGCAAGTACGCTCAAGAGAGAAACGGCAATGGCTGGTCCGCGTCCGCATTCTATCGCTGTGACCAAAACCGCCAGCAGATAAAGCATAATGAGATTACTCAGATCGAAATACTGATACATTAAAAAACAAAGCCCTGTGGCCATGGCCAGAAAAAGAAGGCCTGTCCCGTAATCCGACCATGGAAATTCCTGGCTTCGAGCCCGATACGGCGTCTGGGCCGGTTCGCCGGAATCACCTAAAACAATTTCGATGTCGATTTCTCCCCCGATTCTAAGCAGACGGTCCACAGGACAGCCAAGGAGAATGCTCTTCAGCTGTGAACGCCCCGGTTTTCCCGCGACTATTCTTGTTATGTTCCTCCGGCGCGCAAACCTCACTATTTCCTCGGCGATGTTGCGACCCGTAAGGGTAGCGGTCTCCGCCCTCAACTGCTCTGCAAGCCGCAGATTATCAATGGCGTGGTTGCGCTCCGCTTCCGGGAGCAGTAAGGCTCGGGGGGCTTCGACATACACTGCAAACAGCTTGGCGCGAGTGCTCTCGGCCTTTCTCGCGGCGTACCTTATCACACCTGCAGAGGATGGACCTGGGCTCACGCAGACTAAAATCTTGTCCACAGGTGCCTTTAAATCAGACATCGCTTATCTCCAGTATCCCCCGGCGCACCGATGTTTCAGCCGGAAGCAAGCTCACAAGCCTACAAAGTTTCTGCCGCTCAAGCCCCGCCGCCTGATACCTCTACAACTATTTTTATAGGATGGCGCAGGTCTAAGAGTTTGCCTGAGAAAAAGCAAGGATGGGAGCAGCAGCATTTGTTTTCGGTCGCAGGATTTGAAGGCCTTTCCATAGTGGGGCCATATTACCATAAACTGGTCCACAATGTTAATTCTTGAGAAGAGCTATTTCGTACGTTTTGTCCCGGTGTGAAGATATATTTTTTGACCGGTCCTAAGAGGCCGTATGGCGGGTCCTGGTCTTATTCTCCCTTATGAGATCCTCCAGGCCGAATTTTTTGACTCGATAGTTCATTTGCCGGAATGTAAGGCCCAGGTCATCGGCGGCCCTTCTCCTGATCCACCTGTTGCGTTCGAGGGCCGCCGAAACTTCCTTGCGCTCGATTTCATCCAGGCGAGACCACTCAGAAATTACCTCCAGTCTTGCTGCACCGGGAGCTGAAGCGGGCTTCGGCTCAAGTATCGACGCCAGGCCCTCAGCCTCGATCTCTCCACCCTCAGCCATACTTACCATGCGAATTACAGTATTTTTTATCTCGGATATGTTCCCGGGCCAGTCGTATTCGCACAGCTTTTTCAATACCTGAGCGCTTAATTGAACCTTCCTGCCCTGTTCTCTGCATGCATGTTCGAGAAAATGTCCGATCAAAAAGGGTATATCGTCTCTTCTCTCCCTTACGGAAGGTACATGAATCAGCAACGTACTGAGCCTGTTCAAAAGGTCTTTTCTGAACGACCCGGCTGCAGCGGCCTCCAAAAGGTTAACGCTCGAAATGGCGACAAGCCTGACATCGGCCCCCCTGGGCCTTGAGATTCCAAAACTCCCGGCCTGCAACCTGTCTAGAATATCCAACATCTTTACCTGGTGAGCCGTCGAAAGGTCGCCTACCTCATCGAGCAGCAGTGTGCCGCCGGCCGCCCTGTCGAAAGCACTCGGCGGCGCGTGGAGTTCGTCGATGCCGCCATTGAGCGAATCTCTCCCACTTCCGAACAATTCCTTGTCCAGTAGGTCCTCAGGAAGAGAACAGTGAACTTTTACAAAAGGAAAGGGCGCCCTGCCGCTCAACTCGCGAATGATCTGCGCTACGGAACTCTTTCCTGTTCCCGGTTCACCCCAGATCAGAACGGACGCTTCGGTGGGCGCTATCTTCCTGATTTCTGCCTCGAGTTTTCGGCTTGCCTCGCTCTTGCCAAGACATACCAATCCAAGATGCTCTTCGGAAATCTTTGCCCTAAGGGCCAGGTTCTCTCTGACCAGCGCCTCCTCGCGCCGTTTCACCTGAGATTCCAGGCTCAATATCTGGGCGATAAAAGAAGCCAATATCGAAATGAACTGCATGTCCTCGACCAGCGGGACCCGATCTCCGAAAAAGCGGTCCACCATGATCGCTCCCACTACCTCATCAACGAGCATAACGGGGGCGCCCAAAAGGCGTACCTGTTCCTTTTGGATGCAATGAAGGGCTTTTCGGCCAAGAAACAGGGGCCTTGGACTATCTTGCAAAACGACAAAGGGCTGGGGAATGCGCGAAACAAGATCGAATCCCGATTTATAAAGACTTCTAATCCTTTGTTCCGTCTCGCTGCCCGAATCATCCATGGATGGGGCAAAGAAAAAACGGACCTCGGCGCTGCCGCTGATGATGATGGCCGCCGTCGATTGGGGAACAGCCTGCGAAAGGACCCTGAGTATACCATCAATCGCCTGTTCGGGGTGGAGCGCCAGATCGATCATCCGATGGATCAGCGTAAAGATACTCAACTTCAGTTCGCAGAGATTGTCCATGCGCGCCGCCTTCTTGTTTGTTTAGAAACTCAATATCCGGTTGCCGCTCCCCCAAAACAGGCCGTGCTCCCGTAACTCTGTTCCAGATTTCGTGCCAAACTGGAATAAGTCCGATTTTGATAGACTTATGCGACAATTCAGACAAATTCTCCGAGGAAAATGGCACAATTTGGTTCATTTGCCTCCTATAGCGATACGATTTTGTGCCAATTAGATTGCATATTTTGAACTCATCCCGGCAGTAAACACCTTCCGAACTGCGCCCCAAGCCGACACGATAGTGTTTGGCAAACAAATTGCTCTCCCTGTTTGTTGCGTACGCAGCACCAGAAGTCTTCACATTTTTCGGCGGGGTGAAATTTTGAGCTTGTCCTGAGTTCTTCGCGTGCACCAGGCGCCGGTGAACCATTATTGTTTTCCTAATCAATCATTGAGAGAGGTGATTTATGGCAGAGCAGAGCGGATTCAAAAAGACACTGGGACTAACCGGGGTCACGGTGAATGCAATGGCGTTGATCGCGCCGGGCGCGTTTCTATGGTTGACCTACCAGGTGCAGGCGGCTCAGGTGGATCTGGCCGGCCAGACTACCGCGATGGACATGTTTGCGGGTCTTTTTGTCGCGTTAATCCTGGCATTCCTGACCGCGATTTCCTATTCCAAACTCTCGGAACTCTATCCCCAGGCCGGGACCGGCAGTTCATACTATTTCACCGAACAGGCGATGCTGGGTGAGGACAAGTTGTCGGGTTTTGCCAGATTGTCCAAGTTCATCGTGGGATGGTTCTCACATCTTTACTACTGGGTATATCCAGGCGTTATGGTCGCCATGATGGCCACGCTTATATGCTATATATTCCAGCAGTTCGGGGTCGATCTCTCCGCTTTCTGGCAGGTAGTGGTCGCAGTACTATTTTCGTTCATGGTCGGATATATAGCCTACCGCGGAATCACGGGGTCAACCATATCCAGCATAGTGATTAATGTTATCCAGATCATCGCTTTGGTAGTTGTGACCATTCTGTGCCTGGTTTACAGGTATACCAACCCGGAGCATGTGACGTTCGTTCATCAGGAGATCTCATCGGTCGTAATGCCGCACAGTTTCGTCAACGTGATGTTCCAGGCTACCGTTGCAATATTGCTACTGGTGGGCTTCGAATCGGCGACCGCGCTTACGGCTGAATCCAAATCCCCCAAACATGTCAGCCGCGGGGTCATCATCTCGTTAGTAATTCAGGGACTAATTATGTACCTTTTTGAGTACTTCGGCGCAAATGCCTGGCTGAATACATCTTATACGGGAACAGACGCCAAGGGTGCAGTGGTCACCGGCATTGACGCCGCTGCCGCCTCCAGCGCCCCGATAGGCGACATGGTGAAAAACCTTGGTGATGCTCTTCTGGGCAACCTGGGCTTCGCGCTGATGATTGTGGTCGCGATTTCAGTTGCCATGGCGGTAGTCGGCACCACTTTGGCCTGCATGAACACCGGGGTGCGCGTTACATACGCAATGTCGAAAGATAAGGAAGTTCCGAGCTTTCTCGGGTTTCTGCATCCCAAACATGCGACGCCCCACGCAGGCGTATGGGCAATGACCGTTGCATCGGCGGTTATCGGCGCATTTGGAGTTCTGTCGATCACCAACCTGACGGCAATTACCTTCTGGTCAAATATCGGCACGTTCATTCTCTACGGGATGACCAACCTCATTGCTTTTGTGGCGTTTTTGCGGCATCCGCAGCGAAATGCGTTCACGCACATAATTGTCCCAATCCTCGGCACCCTTGCCAATATCGCCATGCTGTTCGCGGTGCTCTATCTGGGGGTCCTTGGCGGCGGCGATACCCAGACCGCAGCAATGTGGTCTATCCTGGCCACGGCAGTATGGCTCATCATTGGTATTGCCTATCTGTTCGTTCAAAGCTCCAGGACCCAGAGGAAAATTATTGGAGGACCAGTCAAAACTAACTAAATCGATTCAACTGAAAAATAATCGGGCAAGAGGGCGTTTTCCAGCGCCCTTTTGCCCGTTGGAGGCCTCTTTGCCAGCCAGCTCCGCTTCAAAAATGGATTATGTGTCGGACGCCTTACAGGTGCACGGTCTCTCTGATAAAGGGAAGGTCCGCAAAAACAACGAGGATTATTTCGGCTATTACACGCCGGCCCAAACGGGGCTAAACCAGTTGGGAAGCCTTTTCGCGGTTTCCGACGGCGTGGGCGGAAGCTCTGCGGGGGAGGTTGCCAGCGCGGAGGCGGTCAATGTTTTGCTCCAGGAATATTATTTCGGCGATCATACGGAAAAAATCCCCGAAAGGTTAAAAACCGCATTTCAAATTACTTCTATGCACATTTACGATCTGTCGATCAGCCATCGCTCCGCACGTAATATGAAGTGCACTCTGTCCACTCTTCTGCTAAAACAAAACCGGTTTTTCATAACTCATGTGGGCGACTCGAAAATCATGCTGCTGCGTGACGGCGATATGATTCAACTGACGAAAGACCACAGCCTCGTCGGCAAACTCATGCGTCTTGGACTGATAACGGCGGAGGATGCGCGCACTCACCCCAACAAAAATGTGCTGTTGAAGGCGGTTGGCGAAGGTCCTCTGTTGATCCCGGATTTTTATTCGGGAATTACCAAACCGGGGGATATTTTCTGCATGATTACCGATGGAATACTGGAACATGCGACTGCTGAGGAGTTAAAGTCGTTTCTTCTCGAGCAAGATTGCTCTAAAAAGGAATTGGCCGAATTAGTAGCCGAACTCAACAGGCGGGGCGGCTACGACAATATGACCATCATGACGGTTAAAGTTAACAGAATAGAGTGGTGATAGAAGAATAAAAGGCGGTGCTAGAATGACTAAAATTGAATGCATCCTGCGCCCGGACAGGATTTTGGAAGTGCGCAATATTCTTGGCAATCTGGGAATCAAGGGAATGACCGTAACCGAAGTTATCGGCTGCGGTTTACAGAAAGGTCATACGCGAGATGGCTGGAACACGGAGTTCAACATCAATCTGCTCCCGAAAACTAAAATAGAGATGGTTGTTCCTGACAGCATGGTCGATGAAGTCATCGGGGCTATAATCGAAATTTCCCGCACGGGTGAAATCGGAGACGGCAAAATCTTTACCTATCCGATTGGCAACGCCATCCGGATTCGCACGGGCGAAACCGGCGAAAACGCCATCTGAAGTTTTATCGTCTCAAAAAAAGAAGCAAAAACGCGATCAATACGGCAATCAATACCGCCCCCCCGTATATCAGCAGGTTGTTTCGCTGTGTGGGAAGGACGGCAGCCAGCGGCGGGTCAGGTTCGCCTACCCATTTGAGGTCCGCATTTTCAGGGAAACGCAAATCATTGGCCATCTGCTCGGCGGAGTCGTAGCGCTCCTCCTTTCGCCGCCGCAAAGCTCTGCGGATGGCGGCCCATATCCCCGGATGCAAACCCTTTACCGATGTGAGCGGTTCAAGGGTTTTGGTCATATGCTGGTACATCACCGTCAACGGGTTATCCCCGGTAAACGGAGGAGACCCGCTCAGCAGATGATACATAAGGCAACCGACGGCATAAATATCGCTTTTTGCAGCGCCGCGTTCTCCCTTGATCTGTTCGGGGGCCATGTATTCGGGGGTCCCCATGAGACCTGAAAAACCACGCCAGGTCACCCGAGGCGCCCCTTCCATAAGCGCGATGCCGAAATCCAGAATCTTCAAATGGCCGTCCGGAGCAAGCACCAGGTTCTCCGGTTTTATATCCCGGTGGTACACTCCCCTCTCATGGCAGTACTGCAGAGCGTCAAGCAGGTTTGCGACAATCTTTACGGCCTGATCGACGGGAAACCTGCCTTTGTCGCTCAGAACTTTCTCCAATGATTCGCCTTCAGCGTATTTCAAAACCAGATATGGGGGGTCCCCCTCAGAAATCGCCACTGCCACGGGGACGTCGGAGTGGTTCAAAAGCTTGCCGATGGCCACTTCCCGTCTGAAGCGCTCATAAACCGCAGGATCTCCCAACTGTTCAATATGGGGGACTTTCATTACGACCTTGCAATTGGATTGAAGGTCCTCAGCCAGAAAAGTGGCCCCAAATCCCCCATGACCCAGAGGGCCCACAATTTTGTATCGATCCTGAAAAATTGTCCCGGCTTCGAGCATTTTTTATGAGTATCCTCCAGAGGGCGCAAAGCGCTTTTTCCAAAAGAGATTCTCTCAAACCATTTTTTAATGATATCACACGTGCAAAAGGTTCAACGCTAATAAATCGGCTGAACGGGGGGTAATTGTTCTCCATCAGTGCGCATGGCCAAACTGAATGACCAAACCGCCCGCTATAATAATGGCAAGGCCCGCCCATGTCGAATTTGGCACGCTCTCCCCAAAGACAAATCGGCCGCATATTACGCTTACCAGGGCGAATACGGCTACATAGACGCCCAAAAGCCTGGAAAAATCCCATCTCACCGTGTTCACGAGCAGCCCATAGCCTGCCAGCATGAGGCCACCGGCCAGGATAATGACGACATTGGCCCCGCGCAGACCTTTTCGAACCACCGCATCGCCTCCGACCTCCAGGAGGGCCGAACCCAGGAAGACCAACCATGCGGCAAAAGGCAGATCAAATTTTTGCATTTTTCACCTTCCGCTAAAAAAGAGTTGTAGTGCTTATAGCAAGTCTTGTGCTCGGACCAAAGCAAGTTGCAGTAGCAGCAGGTCCCGTTTCAGATCAAAACCACGCCCGTGGACGGCAATGGCTCATCGGAGGCGGGGCCGATTTTTTTTGGAAGATTAAAATTTTGTGACCCCTAAAGGATTTTTGTCGGTCTTCGGGACAGATTGAACCATGTCCGGATGTCAAAAGGTACAAAATTGTTCCAGCGCTTGCGGGTATATTAAAGTTTATCCACTACCCTGCGAACGGAGGCTGCATAGGAGGTGAGAGCGTCTCCTATTCGTACGATATCAGTACGACGGAGACAAGCGCGAGGATTATTCCGGCGAGCTGTACAATGTTTATTTTTTCTCTCAGGAAAATCACTGCCAGCACCAGAGTCACGACCGGGTAAAGCGCTGTCAGGGGCGCCACGATGCAAATCTTTCCTTCGCGGATCGCATACATGAAACAAAGCAGGCCTAGATAGCCCATCACCCCGGTGAGAAGGGCGGGTATTATACCTCGTATTTCGGCCCCTCCAAGTTGAGGCCGAAGGATGAGAAAAGCGAACAGGCCTGTTATTGCCCCGCCCAATATTTCAAACATGAAAGCTGTTTTTGGCTCGAGGCATCTGAGGGCCATTTTGGGCAAAAAGGCCCACAGGCCCCAAATCAGGAGCGCCAGAGACGAGTATACGACCCATTGCTTCAATGAACTTTCCTTGAGATCGGTGATCGAACCCGCCGAAGCCTCTGCGGCCACCGCCGCAGGCAGTGGCTAGGTCGGCTGGCGGTCCCACCGCCGCAGGCTACGGTTAGGCGGTTTCAAACCATGCCACATCCAGAGGATTTCGGGCAGGCAGCCTGTGGTACCTGTATCTCGGATAGCCCGCCATCAAAATTCCTGTAATCTTACTGTGTGCCGGGATTCTAAGGAACTGCGAAAAAGCGGGGAACTGCTGGGCGCATGCCATCGCGTAACCGGCCCAGCACGTGCCGAGCCCCAGAGCCGGGGCAAATAGCTCGACATATTCCAGGGAAAGCATAGTTGAGACCGGAGCTGCAGCCAGATCTGCCGGGGCATGAGCCACGATAATATGCGGGGCCCTCCGCAGAATCCGGCCCCCGTTTTTTTCCTCCTCCCGGATTACGACGGGCATGTTGAAACGCTTCGCTAACTCAGGGGAAAGCTTCACGGTTTCCCGCATCCACTCGACAACTATCCGGCTGAGGCGCATAAGGTTTTCAGGTCCCTCGACGACAAGGTAGGATATTGCCTGCGAATTATGCCCCGAAGGAGCAAAACGGGCAATGTCCAGGAGTTTCAGGATTTTATCCCTGGATACCGGTTTATCTTCGTAGCGGCGGATGGAGCGGCGCGAGCGCAAAAAGAGCGCACTTTGGGCAGGCTCGGGAGAATAATCCGCCGGGATCGCCGTATGTTGTGAGATAGGATTTTTCCTGTTGTCCAAAGCGCCATTTGCACAGGCTGCAACACAGTGTCCGCACCCGATACAGAAGGCGGCCTCAGCCGGGAGCATTTGCGGCCAGCCCTCAGGGTCGAGCGAAAGCAGGTTCAAAGGGCAAACTTCGATGCAAATGCCGTCGCGGCCGCATCTTTCGGTGTCAACTTTTATCAGGCTCATAAGCCCCTCCTGGCGCAGGCCGGAATTATCTTACCGTGTTCAATACATCTCCGACTTGAAGTAAGAATCACCCGCCGGAGGCTGTACCTGCCTCAACTGGGGCTGACCATCGCTTGTTTCCCAGTGAGCCTCAGTAGACGTCTCCTCGCCTTCCAGCTTAGGTCCGGAGCCAGGGGCCGGAATTTTGTCGGCAAAAGCCGCATAGACCGCTCCTTCTTCGCCCCCTTCGGTAACCGCCCCTGAAGATTCATTTACCTTGGCGAAAATAATGCCCTCAGGTATTTGGAATGTTTCAACGGGCTTGTTTTCCAGGTACTCTTTCATGAAATAAACCCAGATCGGGCAGGCCGCATGCCCTCCGGTCTCTCCCTTTCCAAGGGAGACGGTATGGTCGTCGTAGCCCACCCAGACGCCTGTGAGCACCGAAGGAGTAAAGCCTATGAACCAGGCGTCCTTGAGTTCATTGGTGGTTCCCGTTTTCCCGGCGGCGGGCTTCTTCAGCTCTCTTGCTTTTGTCCCGGTCCCCTCTCTCACAACCCCCTGGAGCAGGTCGGTCATCAGGTAGGCGGTTTTGGCCGATATCACCTCTTCTTTTTTTACCTGGTGTTCCTCTATCAGATTGCCGTATCGGTCCAAAACTTTTTCTATAATATATGGCTCAACCCGCTCACCATGACCGGGGAAAACGGAGTAGGCCGTGAGCAACTCCTGGAGCGTCACGCCGGAGGCCCCAAGCGCGAGCGACAGAGTCGGGGTAAGCTGAGATGTTATTCCCATTTGCCGGGCGTAATTGATTGTGTAGTTTACCCCGATTGATTCGAGGAGCTTTACGGTAACCACGTTCCGCGAATGGATGAGGGCTTTTCGGAGCAGGATCGGCCCCCAGAACTGGCGGTCGTAATTAGAGGGGGTCCAGGAGCCTTTCACGCTGTGGTCGTAATAGGTAATCGGCGAGTCGATCAGTATGGATGCCTCCGAGTAGCCCTTATCGAGCGCAGCCGCATAAATAATGGGCTTGAACGCAGACCCCGGCTGCCGCACCGCCTGCGTGCACCGGTTGAACTGGCTCTTTTCGAAATTGCGCCCTCCCACCATGCAGATGACTCGGCCGGTAATCGGTGAAATGGACATCAGCGAGCCTTCCATCCCAGGGTCCTGCTCAACGGAGGCAATCCAGATATTTTGTTCCTGGTGCTTGCCCAGTTTCACTCTGAGGACGTCGCCGCTACGGAAAATCTTCTCGGCGCGTTTATTGGAAACATCCGCCCATTGCCAACCTGGCTGGGGAATCAACGCCTTTGCGGTGCCAAGGTCCAGAGAAATTGTCTTGGATTTGGCGTCAAATTCCTCTATCACCCCCGCCACCACTTTGCCTTCTTCCAACTCTCCATTGGATTGACTAAGGATTCGAAGCGCACTCGGCCAATCGTCTCTTGGGACATTGACGTGCAGCCCGCGATACTGTTTATGCCGTTTATCGAGCTCGCGAAGACCCTGGTCGAGCGCCCTTTCCGCGATTCGCTGCGCCTTGAGATCCAGAGTCGTTTGGATAATAAGCCCCTCCTGATAGAGCATATCGCGTCCGAAACGAGCCTCGGCCTGCCGCCGGACTTCCTCGGTGAAATAGTCCATTTTTTTGACCGCCAGGCGCTTGGACTTTGCGATCTGCAGCGGCTTTGCCAAAGCTTCGCGGGCCTCATCGAAGGTAATGAAGTCCGAATCCACCATCCTCTGCAAAACGTAACGCTGCCTTTCACGTGACACAGAAAAATGATGAATCGGAGAAAAACGGTTGGGAGCTTTGGGCAGGCCGGCGAGAAGGGAAGCTTCCGAAAGGTCCAGTTCGCTCGCGTGTTTGTCAAAATATGCCCTGGCGGCCGCCTCTACCCCGTACGCTCCAGCGCCGAAATAAATCTGGTTCAGGTAAAGATAGAGGATCTCGTTTTTGCTGAGGCTGCTGTCGATCCGGTGGGCGAGAAGGGCCTCTTTGAACTTACGCATGAAGGTGCGTTCGGGGGTAAGAAGCAGGGATTTGACGACCTGCTGGGTTATGGTGCTTCCCCCCTGGACGATTTCACCAGCCTGTATGTTCTTCAGCATGGCGCGAAAAATTCCGATCAGGTCCACCCCGCCGTGCTCGTAGAACCGCGTATCCTCAGCGGCGACAAAGGCCTTTATTAGATGCGGGGGAAGCTCCTCGAGCGGAACCAGGTATCTTCGCTCGGTAAAGAATTCGCCTATCAGTTCACCATCGGCCGAATATACGCTTGTGACCAGTGGAGGGTGATACTCCTTGAGGGCCTCCACGCTGGGAAGCGACCGGTCGATTTGCAGATAGAGCGCAAAACCCGCAATGCCCCCGATCAGGGAAAGGCAGAGGGAAATCGAAAACAAGCCGAAAAGAATCCAGCGGATGGTTCTCCTTTTTGGCGTGCGGCTCTTTGGAGTGGGCATTTTCATCGTTCACACCTTTTCCGGCCACAAGAATCGGCAGGAAAAGCCGATCTGTCCAAACCCTTGATATTTTTATTAATAGCTGTCATTGAATCAGTTCTCTTTAATATCCCGGTATGACAAAAAGAGTACGGTCTTTTTGCCCCCGGTAATAATAGGCTCCCGGCGCCGCCTTTTCAATACGAATCGCAGCGCAAGCGCCGCGTGATTCGCCATCGGGCAAAATCTCTCAGCCAGGCAGGGCAACCTGATCCGCCGTTTGTGTCCACGCTCGTTTAAAAAGACATCCACCTGCGCAGGTTGCTCGGGCATGGCCCGCCGTGTAATCAGTGTCTTTGGCGCCATCCTTCGGTTGGACCTTCACTATTCATGGTCTGGCCGCCCTGCTCAGAGACGCCGGATTCTTTTGTTGCATTTTTAGCGCCAGGTAAATCGATAATCAACATCCGAGGTCCGTTTTCTTCGCTGCGGCACTTGAAAATCCGGAGATGACGTTTAGCTATGGATAAGGAGCTTTGCAGAAAGAAAAACCATTGCTCCAGCGGAAAGGATCACAAAAAAAAGATGAAAGCCCTTTGTTTTCACCAACATGGCGGTCCCGATGTTCTCAGGTACGAAGATGTTGCCGATCCCACTCCCGGTAAAGGCCAGGTACTTGTTGAAGTCAAAGCTTGTGCTCTGAACCACCTCGATATATTTGTCATGCACGGATGGCCGGGCCTTGTTCTTGAGATGCCCCACTGGGGCGGATCAGACATAGCAGGAGTTGTGGCCGGTATGGGCGAGGGCGTAACAGGATTTGAAACCGGCCGGCGAGTTGTGATCGATCATGGAATAAATCCGATCGAAGATGAATTCACGCGCCGGGGCGAGCACTCCATGAGCCCCAGGTATATGATCATAGGCGAGCATATTCGCGGGGGGTTCGCCAAGTATGTGACGGCGCCTGCAAAAAACCTGGTGACAATGCCTGACAACATTGATTTCCCCCAAGCCTGCGCTCCGCTCCTGGTCACCCTCACGGCCTGGCGGATGTTGATAAACAGGGCAAAGCTCCAGGCCGGCGAAACCGTGCTCTTAGTCGGCGCCGGTGGAGGGGTAAACACTGCCGCCATACAGATCGCCAAAATGGCTGGGGCCACCGTCTATGTGGTAGCCGGCAACGCCGAAAAGGCGAAAAAAGCGCGCGAACTGGGCGCTGATTTCGTGATCGACCGCTCTGTGACCGATTGGGGCAAGGAACTTCGGAGACTAACCGCAAAACGCGGGGTGGATCTAGTGGTGGACAACGTAGGCGCGGCTACCCTCGACATCAGCATGGCCGTGGTGGCCAGGGGAGGCCGGATAGTAATAGTTGGAAATACCAGCGGTCCACAGGTCGAAATCGATGTCCGCAGGATATTCGGCAAGCAGATAAGCCTTATCGGGAGCACTATGGGTTCCCCCCAGGACTTTCGCGATATTACCAGCTTGCTGTGGAGCGGCAGGCTCAAGGCCATCGTCGGAGAAGTGATGCCTCTAAGCGAGGGCAAGCGCGGGGTTGAGATTATGCAGCGAGGCGAGATGTTCGGCAAAATAGTTCTGGCGCCCTAGAGCAATCAAAAGGTCAGGTTCACATTCAAGACGTTTCAACGATCCCGGGAGGTTGGAGATGGATAAAAACCAGATAAGCTGGAATGAAAAAGCCGCACAGCAAATTATTCTAAACCTCGAAAAGCGCCGCATGGAAGGCAGTTACGCGGCCACCGCCGCCCAGGCGATCGATGAGGTGCTGGCAATGATCCCGCATGGGGCGACCGTTTATCGCTGCGGTTCGATTACCACCACTTCGATGGGGCTGTGGAAAAGGATAGCCGATCTGCCGGAAGTTAATATAATCGATCCTTTCAAGCACGGGCTTACTCATCAGGAAAGTCTGGCAGAGAGGCACAGGGGGCTCAACGCCGACATAATGATCGCCAGTTCCAACGCCATCACACTGGACGGCAGACTGGTCAACATGGACGGCCTGGGAAACCGTGTGTCGGCCATGATGTTCGGTCCCGAAAAGGTGATCCTCGTGGTGGGAATGAATAAAGTGGCCCCCGATCTGGAGTCCGCCATTGCCAGGATCAAGCACTACGTTGCGCCGGTGAACGCGATTCGTATCGGCGTCGAGGCACCCTGCACGGCCAACGGACTGTGCCACGACTGCCGGTCGGCTGAACGAATCTGCAACATGTGGAGCATCATCGAAGGCCACAGAACAAAAGGCCGCATTCACGTAAAATTGGTTGGGGAGGAGTTGGGGTACTGATGAAGGGGCCGCTTCAGAGCCGCGCATCAGGAATATCTGATCCATAAAGGGCAACACTTTCTTGAAATATCGTAATTTCTCTACCTCTGCGATCTAAACCCGGCATGATTCATTCAATGAACCTTGCGTCGCAGATATCCGGGCGGGAGCGATCACCTTTTTCTTACGAGCGAGACCAGCAGCATCACAGCGCCCGTAGAAATTGCGGCGTCAGCCACATTGAAGGCCGGCCAGTGCCGGTTTCCAACATACACGTCTAGAAAATCGACCACTTCTGCCAATCTAATGCGGTCGATAAGGTTTCCGATGGCCCCCCCGGTAATGCAAACGTACGCTATTCGGGTCCAGTTGTCCTTTTTGCCGGCTTTGCCGTATGCATAGGCTATCGCGGCGACAACCAGCACGGTTAGCCCTATTAGAACATGTTGCCGCCAGGGATATCCGGGTCCTGCCAGGATGCTGAAAGCCCCTCCCGTATTGTGAACATGGACGAGATTAAAAAAACCGGGAATTATGGGAACCCCGGTGTGCAGCGGAATCGCGTTGACGAGCAGGTATTTTGTCAACTGGTCGAGAGCGACCACAATGCCTGCCAGGATGAAAAATCGCGCCGTTCCCCCAATTCTTGAATTGGCCATCGCAAACACTCCATGTTGTATTCAATATCGCAAACCGCAAGTGTCTCGTCCGGTGTTTCCCGATGGACCCTAGGTAACACTTTTTGATTGGATTTTTCATTTAAAAATTTTACTTTCGCTCCCCGTTGGATCGAGAAATAAAAGATTCAACCCCCGGACTGATAGATTCGTCCTCCCCAATTACTCAACGGATTTCACATTCATGAATTCGGAAACTGCACCTCCCCGGAAGCCAATTCCGCAGGAGGCCACTTCAATCCCACCGATATGCCCCATGCGGGTCCCAAAGCGGAAAACCGCTACGTTGGCGATCTTGGTAATCTTGAAGCCGACAAGAACGGCTTGGCCAGACTGGAAGTGACTGACAATATCATCAGCCTCGAGGGACCCAAATCGATCATTGGCCGATCGGTAATAGCTCACGCCCAGGCCGACGATTTCAAAACCCAACCGGCAGGCGCCTCAGGCGCACGGATAGCTTGCGGCGTCATTGGGATTGCGAAATGACTTTGAGGTCCGGCTTTTCTCGTGCGGCATCGCGGCAAAACCTTTGCCGAGAATGCAGGCAGACTTTGATGATTTAAAAAAGGGAAGGCCGGCCAACAGGCCGGCCTCTTATTATAAATATGGCTGCCGGCTAACAGCTACACGAAGGCGAACAGCCGCCGCCGCCCGAGCTAACCGGTATTTCGGATGCAACCCGGAAGCCGGAACCCGTCCCGTAGGAGACATAATCTACTGTAATGTCCTTGGTTTTTTCGTGAAGATCCTTATCGACCAGCATTGTAAAGCCGTTTATTTTATACACGTCATCTGTTTCTTTTGGTTCGTCCAGAACCATCGCCAGGGATGGACCCGCTCAGCCCCCGGTCTGGAGAAAGACCCGGATCGGAGTGATCTGTTTTTCCTTGAAATAATCCTTCAAAACTTCTTCGGCCTTTTCTGACACGTTAATCATTTAAACAAATCTCCTTTCAACAATCACCGACATGTTAGACAATGCTCTACTATTTCGATATGATAAACGAACCTGCTTTCCCTCAAAGCACAGCTCGCTTAGCAAACCCGCCTGAGCCAGGACCAATAGCAAACTGACCACAATTAACATAACTATTTTGCCTGAAGATGGCACTATAAAAAGCAACAATAAAAAAATAAAGAGGAAAAACTGCATTCAATCAATGAAACGGCCTTTTTCATTCTCTGGTTATCGTTGTTCCGGGTTGACATAAAAGACAGTTGTCTCCATACTCTTATGGGATCTTTACTAAATCCTGTTTATAGGGGATCAGGTTCGCTGCCCGAATTTAAACCCTTTCCAGCAGCGATATGGTACTGAAACAACTGGCCCTCATCCTCATTTTGAGAAAGGGAGAACAATGGACAGCTCCAAAAACAGATTCCTGCTTGTTGTTCACGGGTCGTACCAGTCCCTGGAAACCGTTAATTACGTAAGTCAAGTTTTGCCTCCCGATAATAGCGAAGTCGTTATGCTCCATATTACGAGCAGGGTCCCGGAGGCGTTCTGGGACCTGGAGAAAGACCCGGTCTGGCAGCAGAAGGTCCAGACGGTGCGCTCATGGGAGACCCACCAGGAAAATAGAATAAACGAGTTCATGGAAAATGCCTGCCAGGTTTTCCGTAATGCGGGGTTTGCCGATTCTGCGGTGAAAGTGGACGTGAGGGAAAGAAAAGAAGGAATAGCCCGAGACATCAGGGCCGAGTCCCATATGGGGTATGCTTCCGTCATCATTGGCAGAAGGGGGCTCAGCACTATACCTGACCTGGCGCTTGGCGGGGTGGCCAACAAGGTCCTCCTCAGAACATCGGATCTGGCGGTCTGGTTGGTCGGCGGCAGACCCGAGCCGGAGATGATCCTTGTCGGCATCGATTCATCGGATGGCTCTATGTTGGCTGTAGAACATCTGGCCAGGGTTGTGGGGAGTGTGAGCAAGAAGATTCTTCTGCTTCACGTAGTCAGGAAAGTCCCCGAAATGAACGGACTGAACGGTCCGGAAGCCCGGCAGTTCCAAATAGAGCGTGAGAAAAGGGCGGCAAATGAAATTGAGCCGGTTTTCCGGAAATCTTTCGCAATACTTCAGGCTGCAGGTACTCGCCCTGAGGATATATCGACCAAAGTCATTATGGGGGCGACCACACGGGCGGGAACCATCCTGGAAGAGGCCAGATCCGGCGGATACGGCACTATCGTGGTTGGAAGGCGTGGGGTATCGACGGTCGAGGATTTCGATATGGGCCGGGTCGGCAATAAACTAGTCCAGATCGCGAAAAACAGGGCCATCTGGGTGGTGGGTTGACCAAATGTGATGGACCGTTAACCGCTTACTGCCACTTCGTTGGACAAAGCGCCGCAACCGGTTGGTCGATTTCTGGTTAGACAGCCCTGACAGGGTGCTGAAAAAGGATTGAAATTCCCACTTTGCAGTAAAAACCCCGTGGGGCAGTCACCCCTACGAAGGTCGTGGTCCAGTGTTTTGCTTTAAAAATCAAATAGTTCAAAAAAGCTCTGGATTCCGGCCCCCGGACTGGACACTTCCGGGGCAGGCCCCGCCGGAATGACGAAATCACCCGTCTTTTTAAGGCTCTTTTCCCACCAGAGAACCTTTTTCCAGCACCCTGCCAAGGCTGTCTCAGCACGCCTCACCTCATTGATCCGCAAGCATCCGCTCCATCCTACAGTACGAATCATTGTTCTCAATTCTATTGGGTATTGAATTCGATGCGGTATACTGATACCGTTCAAGCGCGTCCCGAAATATTACGTTATATGGGTCCCTGAGCGCCATGGCCCGAGTGCCGAAAGGTTCCAATGCAGTCTTTTCCGAAATACAAGATCTTCGCCGTTGGAGACATTCACGGGTGCCATCGAAAGCTCACCTCTCTTATAGAGCGGCTGCCCCTCGATGCGGGCAGGGATTTCCTGGTTTTTCTCGGGGATTACATCAACAGGGGACCCGGGTCGCGGGAGGTTATCGAATATCTTATCGAGGTTGGGGGGAAAGTTAAAAACTCGGTTTTTCTGCTGGGAAATCATGAACACGCTTTGCTGGAGTATTCCCGGACGGGCAATGTCGACCATCTGCGGACGCTTCGATCTATCGGCGTGGAGGATACCCTGAACAGCTACTCGAACAGCTCGGTCCTCTCTCTTGGCGACCTATCCTTTTTGCCTGCCGAACACACCCGTTTCCTGGAAACGCTCCGGCCATACTTCAGGCTCGACGGCTACCTTTTCATCCACGCGGGGACCATTCCCGGAGAACCACTGGATAGCTGCCCACTGGACCGCCTTCTCACGGTGCGGGAAAGATTCCTGCACGATGAAGGGACCTCAAACGAGATTACTGTCTTTGGCCACACACCCTTTGAGACACCTTTCGTTACGCCGGACAAAATCGGCATCGACACCGGAGCGGCTTATGGAAACCTACTTACGGCCGTGGAGCTGCCGGGAATGCATTTCTACCACTCTTGAAAGAGGCGCAGCACCGTAATTTTGCGCATCTGCGGGGCATGGAAATTTTTTCAGGTCCCAACCATCTCCCCATCTAGGCTATTCAAGGCCCAGTCGCCATCCATGAACGCCCGCGCCACCTTTCGATGAACCGTGTCGTCGCGCATAGTCGCATCAAGCAGCCTGCTGAAGCCCAGCAGCCTCCCCAGCATGACCAACCGATCCTCGGTTTCGGATTGCTGGGTCTCCAGAATAGTAGCGGTCACCAGGTCGCCTCGCTGGTCAACGAAAAAATTGTTCGCCTCAAGCACCTCAGAGATGAACAGCGCTCGCCGCTCCCGTTGGACGGCTGTTGTCCCGCCGCCTTTGAACCTGAAACGGATGTGGTTCTCCCTGGGATTCATGCCGCAAACTGCGTCCACCATGGCGAAATGATAGTCAACACGTGCGTTCAGATTCAGATAGTCCCGCGTAATTAAAGCGTAGTTCTGCTGCCCGACCGGCCTGGCGCTGCCCGCGTCAAGCATCGACCGGGAAAGAAGCCCCGAAACCCCGGCTGTGGGCGGGGGCAGGTTCCATCGAAGCCCTGGCGTTAAAACTCCTTTCCAGAGCGCCAGCATCGGGACCGATAGAATATCCTCCAGCCGGACCCTGAAAGTCTTGCTGCCGGGTGCGATACCGCCGCCGAGATCAATTATCAGGAAGTGCAGCGGTACTGCGCCATCAAGACGCCGTATCAGTACTTCCGCCGACTCCACAATATCGTCTCCGGTCTGGAACATCGCCAGGACCGCCATTTCGTGGGTGTAGCGGATAAGGTCGTGGAGCGAGCCGCATTCCTGGATGGAAAATGTTGGACCGTATGCATCGGTGAGGTTTAACGGCTCTATTAGCTGCCTCAGACGGGTTGTCTTGGGACGCGAGGCAACACTGGGCTTAGCCCTGCGGCCTTCCGAAGGAGCGTTGCCAAGCCGGGCGGCGGCGGACCATACCTCCTCAGGCGCCTTCAAGATCATGGCCATGTCAGCGTCCAAAATCACCCACTGGCCGTCGTGCAGCGTCTGGGTCGCCTTACCTGCCCCGGTCAGCATCGGGCGGGAATATTCTCGAGCCACAACGGCAAGGTGATCCGCAGGGTTGCCGAGATCGACCACCACGCCTTCGAAGTCGGGTACAAGGCTGGCCGCATCCGACATGCTCTGGGGGAGCACCAGGATGCTCGGCTCGCGCGGCGAATTTCGCCAAGCTTCAAAATCACGGGTCGAATGTGCCACTTTGACCCTGCCCACACACCGCCCCGGCGAAGCACAGACCCCTCCACGCAGCAGGACCTCTCCCCGTGCGGCCTCCGCTGCCTGCCTGCTCCTGAGGGGGAGCCGGATGCCTCTGGACTGAAGGACAAGAAACTCGCCTTCCTGCGAAATCGCCCATTCGATGTCCTGTGGTTTTCCGATCAGGCTTTCAACCCTTCGGCTGAGACGAACCAGGGAGAGAATCTGGTCTTCGGAAAGCGCAGGCGCATTCCGTTCATTTTCAGATAACTCCCGTTCCTCGACGCCGCCATCAGCCCTGGCTACAGTCCGATGAGCCTTTTGGGCAATTTGTGCCCAATCGCCCGTCGGGCCCGCGTCTATCGGCTCCCTCGACGGCCGGTAGATATCAGCGGGAGCGCTCCCGCTCACGGCCGGGATTCCAAGCCCCGGAACAGCGCTGATGAGCATCCGCCCACTTTCGGGCGCCGCAGGGTCTATAGTGAACACTATTCCCGCCGACTCGGCCTGCACCATTAGCTGACATAAAACGGCCATATCATGCCTGACCAGGGAAAGTCCGGCGTGAAGGCGGTAGGAAATTGATCGAGGGCTGTAATTGCTTGCAACGACTTCCTTGAGCGCATCCTTCAACCCATCGAACGAAATCACGTTGAGCACGCTCTTGAACTGACCGGCGAAGGAGTGTTCCAGCTTGTCTTCGACCAGAGCGCTGCTTCGGACCGATATCGCAGCTCCCCCAGGACCGGCGAGCCGTTCGTAGGCGCGCCGAAGCTCCTCTTCGAAGGCTTGCGGAAGGACCGCATCCAGAATACGGAGGCGAATTTCTTCTGCATCGGCTTCAAAGTCCGCGCCCCGGTTGTACCCGGCCTCAAGCCTCTGCGCCCTCTGCCGTATGAAAAGATCAAGACCGTTGGCCGATAGCATTCCCTCGCAGGAAATCGCCGTCACGGCAAAACCGTTCGGAACGGGAAAACCAGCTTTGCGCAACGAGGCCAGGGTGGCAGCCTTCCCTCCAACGTCCCCCCGGAGATCGCCCGAGAGGTCTTCCAGGAAAATGCAGGCCGGGGCACGGAATTGGACCGCCATCACCTCGTCGAGCTCCTTGCGGATGGCGCCGGCAAGGCTGTAATGGGTTTCAAAAAGCTTTTGGTGACGGCCCTCGCTCAGACGGTTTAGCCCATCGACAAGCTCGTAAGTAACGCTCAGAAGCTCCTCGGTTACCTCGGGCAGATCGGTGCTCCCGGATCTCAATGACTGATCCAGGGACCTCATAAGGTCAAGCGAGTACTCATTGTTGGCGAGCAGAATACGGAAAGTGTGATACCGGATTTTCAGAGCATCCAGAAATTTCGCCGCTCGAGCCAGTCGGCGCTCCCGCAAATTGTGAAATAGTCCCGTGAGGATACTACCCACTCGTTTTCTCCTCTTCCTCTAATGTCGCAACATAGCGGGATTTTTCCCGGAACAGCCTGGCAAACTGCTCCACCCTGTTTTCCGAGTCCATCGAAAGATCGATCTGCCGGGTAAAACCCGTAAGCTCTCCGAGGACCTTAAGGGCTGATATAACCTCGGTGTTGTCGGCCAGTTTGAGTTTGCCCAAAACGAGATCGCCCTTGACAGTCACTTTGAAGCCCAGTTGATCCAGAATAGTCCGGATGAGCTCGGCCCTGCGACGCCGGTGGTTTTCATCGGCAAATCCACCTGCGAAACGGAAATAGACGTAGTTTTGATTAATGTTGCCGCTCAGATAGCTGTCGATGACGCTGTAATGATAACCCAGCCGAAGACCGACATTCATGTAGTTTTCTGCCAGAATGGCGTGGTTTTTTCCGGAGAACTCGGGCGGCTCCATTAGCGCCGCAAACGTGCGGTCAAACCCGGAGATTATTTCTCTGATGCCAAGGGAGCCCGCATCACGACCCCATACTTCCTTGAGAGACAGTCCATCCAGGAATGCCAGGAAAGGCTTCGAGATTACATCATCCATTCGGACACAGTGACCGGCCTCCGGGGAGACTCCTCCACCGATGTCCAGCACGAAAATATCGATCGGCGTATCGATCTCGAGCTTCCTTACGTACTGACTTTTCAGCCCTGCGCCGTGCTCCTGAATTTTGAGCAGTTCCTCAATGGACCTCTCATGAGCGAAATGAATTATTTCGTGGTAAGTTCGGCAATTTTCGACGGTAAATGTACTGGAGTCCGGATCTATGAGATCCAGAGGCATTATCCACCGCAGCAGGCGGCGCAGCGCAACGTATTCGGGATCATTCGGATACAGTTCGGTGCTGCACGCGCGAGAGGCCAGAAGAGGCTCCACGATGCCCCGGTAGACGGTTCTTTCCCCGGCGTCCACTGTGACATCGGTCCCCTCGGGCAAGCGCTCCATTGCCCCGTCTGCGCCAAAGATGGCGGGGATGCGCAGCTCTCTTGCTATGGTGGCCAGGTGCCCGATCGAGGCGCCGATTTCGGTCACGATGGCGGAAGCCCTGCGCATGATGGCGCTAAGCCTGGGGCTTGCCTGCCTGGCTACGGCCACGGCGCCATAGGGGAACCGATCCAGTTCGCTCTCAGAGACGTGAACCACCGGGCCGCCTGCTATGCCCATCTGAACGGTTTCACCTCCAGTCAGCATCACCTCGGCGCCCTCAAGCAAATCACCCGAATCGCACGCCATTGCACCCGAACCGTCCAGTCCGCTTGCCGGGCTTACGTTCACTATGACCGGCCGCTCTCCATCTCCCCTTATCCAACCCAGATTCTGAGGATACCCGAGGATCCGCTCAAAAGCCGCCGCGCATTCGGCAATGCTCCGGAGAAAAGAAGGGCCCATGAGGGCCGAACCTCGGTACAGTCCTTTTGGCGTGAACGATAGTGGGTTCACTCCGGCGTAGAGCGGCTGACCCAAGGGTTTGGCTTTAATCTCGGATTCAACAAGATCGAAGGGGTAGGTCCGGCGAAGAAAAAAGCTCTCCTTTCGATCCGGGGAATTCACAGGCCAGGCAGTAATGCAATAAAGTCCTCCGGAAGGCGACCCAGGTTTGGCCACAACAGAAACCCAGCCGGCTAAATATCCCGAAACCGTCTCGTTCACCGCCAGGGTTACCGGACCATCCTCAGGTTCTTCGGCCGCCGCCAAATATCCTGCCAGAGCCTGTCTGCAAGCATCGAGGAGGTCTTTGGATTCAACGTTGGTCAACGGTTCTGAGTTCATGGCAGAGGAACAAATTCGCACCGTTAGAGGAACGGGACCTCCGTGCCGGTCAAAAAGGGCTTCGACCTGATAATTAATAGCTTCGGCCAATTCCGGAGGAAAATCAATTTCGGTAACCTCGGCAGCCCGACGGCCCACCCGTGAGGCGTGCGGCCCTGCCGCTACTGCCGTCCCAATTGCCTCAAGAAGGCGGAAGCAGCCGGTCACCGTCACCGCAAAACCGTCCGGGGCAGCAATATCCAGGCGGTTTCGGGCCTCGGCGAGACAGACGTTCAAAGCGCCTGCCATGGGATCCATTTCAACGCCAAGCACAGCATAGGGCAAGGCGAGACTCGCTCCAAATGGCCCTACGCCTCCGGCCAGTATGTCATCCAGGACTCCCTTGATGCTTTGATACCGGTCGAACAGAGCGACGTATTCGTTTTGAGACATGGCATTGAGGCAGTATACAACCTGGTAGACATGCCCGCTCAACTCGCGAACCGAGCTTTCAAGGAAGGCGCGGTCGAAAATGTACTCCCCACCCAGGGCCCGGTCCATTTCGGCCATTAATTCCAAGACATTGGTATTGTATTTCTGAATGCGCTGGAATTTTGCAAACAGGGACCGCACTTCCTCCAACCCCTGCCCGGGAGCAGGCCTGTGTCGCCTGAATGAGATGAACGGCAGCCGCATAATATTGCACCTACACCCGTGTTAGGCCGGTCCCGCACGGCGATTTTCATCCAGCCGCCGGACAGTATCGATTATGTCGCTCAATTTGAAAGGCTTGGCCACAAAATCGAAGGCCCCTTTTCGGAATGACTCCTTTGCGCTCTCCGAGGTAGCAAACCCCGTTATGACCACGACACCGGTATCGGGCGCAATTTCTTTGATTCGCGCCAGGAAATGCATTCCGTCGGTGCCTTTCATCTTCAGGTCGGTAATGACAATATCGAACCGCTTTTCCTCGATCCTGGCCATGGCTGCAGCGCTGTCTATAAAGGTTTCCACCTCGTAGCCCGCTTTTTGGAAAGCAGGCCTCAGCCGCTTGCACACTATAGGCTCATCGTCCAGGATCAGAATCTGGGTCTTTCGGTCGCAGTTCGCACATTGGGGCGTCATCGCTCACCTCCGTAAGAGTCTGAATCTTCTGCATAAAATCGGATAAATGAAGGTCGATCCGTTCCTCGTTGATCATGCTGATATCGAGTTGGCGCGTGTAGCCTATCAAGCCGCCCAGGACCTTCATCCTGGACACCATCCTCCCTTTGGACATTTTCTTGATCCTGCCGACAACCAAATCCCCATGTATCTCGACAAGAAAATCAAAGCACTCCATTACTTCGGCTATAAACCTGGCCCGGCGCGAGCGGCGCGCGACATTGGAAACACCCCCGAGAAACCGGAAATAAATATAGTTATCGTTCAGCGAGTCTCCAATGTAGGCGTCCAGCATGTTGAAGTGATAGCCGAGTCTGAGGTGCAGGTTCATGTAATGATTCGATATCACGGCCAGGTTGCGGCCGACGTCCTCGGGGCCGGCCAGAGACGAACTGAATGTCCGTGTGAAGCTCGACATCAAGCTGCCCAGGTCCACGGCAACGGGATTGGTTTCCCACATGCCGCTTTCCAAAAGTCCCCCCAGCAGGGCTTTCATTGGCGTTGATTCAATTTGTTCCAGCGTCATGGACCGTGCCTGAGCAGGCGAGCTCGTGCCCTTTTCGATATCTATTATCACCAGGCCGAGTGGAATGACGAACTCCAGTCGTTTCGGTATCTTGTCGTGCTGTTTGCGGTAATTTTCGCTCAGGTCTATGAGCCTCTCAACCGCTTTTTCATGAACGAACCGGGTGATGTCATGAAAGGTTCGGCAACGGGCCGCTTTGAAAGACTCGCTGTGCGGGTCGACCAGGTTAAGGGGGTTTATTTTCTTTAGGATCCTCCTGAGCGTACGGTACTCAAATGATTCCTCGAAGACATCTTCCTGGGTGATCTCAAATTGGCTCAGTTCCTTGACCGTTCCTTCATAAACCACGTTCTGTATAGCATCCAGGGTGACCTCATCGCCTGTTTTGAGAACCTTGGTGGCCACCCCTGTATCCACCACGGTGGGGACCCGGTACTCACGCGCCAAAGTGGCCATATGCCCGGTGGCCGAACCTACGTCTGTAAGTATGCCCCTGGCTTTGCGCATGATGCGCGAGTATTTGGGAGAAGTGTAGCGAGCCACCAGAATCGCCCCATAGGGGAAATCCTTCAGGTCGTCATCCCCCTCGGCCACATAGACCTTTCCCGACGCCACCCCCCCCTGGACAACTGTCCCCTGGCCCGAGAAAAGCACCTGCGCCGACAGGCTTGCATGGTCGATGTAGAGCCGATGGCGCTCCGGTTGGTTAGGTTTAACGTTAAGAGGCCTTGACTGCAGGATATAGAGATTGCCTTTGCCGTCAAAGGCCCATTCAACGTCCTGGGGACGTCTGTAGTATCTTTCGATCATTATGGCCGCCTGGGCGAGCCTCTGGATATATTCAGCCGATAGACAAGGCTCGTCCTGCAGATTCTGAGCAACGTCAACCCAGGCCGTCCCACCGTCCTGTTTCATGACCATTTTGCTCACCTTGTGCCCTGACTCGGTGGATATGACATTGTGGGGGGGCAGCCTGTCCAGAACGAAGGTGTCCGATTCTGCGAGGCCGCCCACAACGGCCGGTCCAAGGCCCCAGGCGGCGCTTATCACCATGGCTTCCTGTTCCAGGGAAAGGGGCGCGTAAGTATACATCGCGCCACTGACTTCCGCCTCGACCATCAACTGGCACCCGACCGCCATGGCCATCTCACTTTCCCGATATCCTCTATGGAGCCTGTATCGCCAGGCTTCAGGCGTGTAGGCCCCGGCTATCACACGCCGGTAGGCCTGCAGAATAGCCTTTCTCGGAACATTGAGCACGCTCTCATATTGTCCGGCAAAACTGAATTCGCTGTCCTCGCCCCAGGCGCTGCTCCTTACGGCAAAGCCCAAGGGTGCGCCCTGCCGCTTGCCGCCGATAATATCCAGCATGGCCTCTATATTCGAAACCACATGCTTGGGAATGGCAGCCTCGAAAATGCGCCGCCGCACCTCGTTGCACATGGCTTCGAATGCTGTCTCGTCCTTTACGTCCACCGTGGCAAGACAATGTTCTATGTGCCCGAGCAGACCGTTTGCTTCCATGAAATCGAAAAATGCCCTGGTTGTTATGACAAAACCGTTCATGGTGGGCAGCCCCAGCGTATTGCGTATGTCTCCAAGATTGGCGAATTTGTTGCCCACCTCCTCATTGAGATCGCCATTGAGTTCGTCCAGCAGGACCGCCGGCCTGGTCATGGGAAAAGCGCGCTTTCCAGCCAGTTCCTCCTGGATATCGTGCTGGATTCGCTCAAAAGCGATAAAAAGCTCTACATTCTCGTTCTGGGTCATTACGGAAAGGTCTGAAATCAGCTTGAAAACCAGATCGCCTATTTTCTCGCTGATATCCAAGACATACTGGCTATCAAATACGTACTCGCCCCCGAGCTTGTCACCCATGTCAGCCATGAGTTCCAGAATAAGGTTGTTCCGTTCCAGGATGCTCCTGAATTTCTTGAAAAGCACCGAGAAAGGAAGAGTAGGTTTTTGAGGCGACCCGAAGGAGAAAAACTCCTTCAGGCCGTGAATAAAATTCATTCAACCCACCTCGCGGAGCGTGTAGTTCTTTTCATGGTCCGGTGTCCCGTGGGGACATGAGTGGCTGATTCAAAACAAACTGACATCAATGTGCCCCCCTGCTCTGAAAAACCAGTCCTATTGCAAGTCCCGCTAGCAGGGCAATAATGGTGGCGAGGATGCCGTAGAGCGCCGAGTGGTCGAAGGCAAGTCCGGCGAGCAGGGCGGGGAAACCAACCAGGCTGACCGTAACCGGCTGTTCAGCCCGGGCTATGACCTCTCCATTCCTCACCGCGTCCAGTTCGACCACATAGTCGCCGGGACTCAGCCGAGAGGGGATGGGGACCTGTGCCAAAAAACCCTTCTGGCCTTGAGATGCACTCTCATAAGAGATGTTTCCAAGCATCTCCCGGTACAGTCCTTCCTTTTGTTTCAATTTGAGTAATTCCTCGAAAGCATTTTCGTGCCCGCCGCCGCTGGCTTCTATCTGGACGGATCCTTTGAGGCCCGAGAGCCTCAAGATCCTGATCGAGACGCCTCCATTGGCTTCCAGGTGCTTGAAATCAACGGCCGATGAGACCAGACAGACACTGGGCGCCCCTTTGAAGGTGATTGAATCGAGGTTCATCCACACGATGCCCCCTACTTTTCCCCTCTGCTTCATGTGCAAATCACAGGAGGTCCCCATGAACCGGACGATAGCTTCGCTGTCCGCTGGAAGCGATCCCTTTGCGGTAAGAGTGGTCCCGTTGTATAGCGCGCCAATGCTGATTGCCTGTGGCTCGACCGTCATCTGGACGAGGTCCTGCGCCGCAGCGGTGGAAACTGTAAAGAGGCATAAGGCGGCAAAGAGTATAAGGTATGAGATCTTCATTTTCAGTGTCCCCCCACATACGCCAGGAGTACTTCGGGCCGGGCAAGCAACTCGTAGAGCATCTTGAACATGACGACGAGCACCAGTGAGGCCAGGAGTATTTTTAGCTGGTCCCCTCGCAGTTTCCTGCCGAGCTTGGCCCCGAGCTGCGCGCCTATAGATGATCCAACGAGCAGCACAAGCGCCAGGACAAAATCCACCGTATGGTTTCTCCATGCCTGCATGATTGTAACATTGATACAGGTGAAAAGAATCTGGAACAGACTGGTTCCCACGACCACGTGCATGGGCATCCGCAGCATATAGACCATTACCGGAACCATTATGAATCCACCGCCCACACCCATTATCGCCGCCAGGATTCCAACAAGTACTCCAAGAATGAGAGGCATCACTAATGAAACCCGCACACCGGATCTTTTGAATTCCATCTGCCAGGGCAGTAATTTTACCATGCGGCCGTACAACGATTCCTTTTTGAGCCCGGGCGCGTGGATCTTTCCCTGTGTCTTGCGCATCGACTGAAGACTTTCGGCGAACATGTAGCTCCCGATGATTCCGAGCATGAGCACATAGGTGACATTGATCAGGAAATCGGCATTGCCGAGCTGCCGAAGGACCTTGATGATCTGAACTCCTACCGTCCCCCCGGCTACCCCGCCTGCCAGGAGCAACAACCCCATTTTGAAATCGACGTTGCCCAGACGGAAATGCGCAAGGGTGCCGGATGTCGAGGCCCCGACGATCTGGTTGGAATCCGAAGCCGCAGCCACGGTCGGGGGAATGCCGAACATTATCAGAAGCGGCGTCATCAAAAACCCGCCGCCGACCCCGAAGATGCCGGACAGCAGGCCTACCCCGCCCCCTAAGCCCAAAATTACGAGCATGTTGACACTGCTCCCGGCGATTGGAAGATATAGGTGGAGTGGAATGCTCATGGCTGTTGCTCTCTCCTCTTCTGAAGATTTTGCATTTTGCGGGGGCTTACAAGCTCTACCCGACACGCTATACGATGTTGAATTTTACGGATTTGCGCCATATCCCGTTCCGAATGAGGGTTCTCATCATCGGGATACTCAGCTATAACCAGAGTTATCCGGTTCTGTTCGACGAACCGTATGACCTCTTCCTCATAGTTGCCTTGCGAAATGAAATAGTCGATTCGAGCACCTTCCGACTTTGCGGTTTCGATGAGCAGTTCGAGACGTTCCCGGGTCCCGCATGGAGCGTCATGCTCCTCGATGCCTGAGCCCTTTACCGGGGGCGGAAGCACCAGCAGCGCACACAGCTTCGCGTCTATCCTTCCAGCCAGCGAAATCGCCCTTGACCACGCGCCCCAGGAACCGCTCCGGCAGTTCATGCTAACCAGTATCCGTTCCATATCTTATCGTTCCTCTTTGTATCGGCTCCTATTGGGCAATCATTGTGCCAAACCGGCAACAGCAGGCAATAATGCGGGTTTCCTTGAAATGAATGCTGACTTGTGATAAGCGTGTGATGCGTTGACTGTTTCAAAATGAAATAGCACTCCCCGTCATTATGGATTCATATTCCATTTTGGAACACCGCCGCCGAGCATCTTTGGGAGTGGTACCCATTCACCGCAGAGGCGCAAAGAGCGCAGAGAAAATATTGAATCCCTACTTTGGCCGGGTTCTTGACATCGCAATAGGCGCTTCCCGGCGGCAATTTCAATCCTTTTTCCTGCTTTTGCCTCTGTACTACTTATGTGCAGTTTCTTGAAATTTTGGCAAGCATATTAGGCCAAGCCGTTGTTTTCTCTGGGTTCTCTGTGTCTCTGTGGTGGAACAAGCATTCGCGTCTTCGCGTGCGCCAAGAGCTTGCCCAATAGGGGGAAAAGTGATGATGGAACGCGGTCCCTTTTGGCATCGTCCGCGCATTTTTGGCAATCCGGTCCTGAAGTGGCTCTTCGGTTCCATAAAAGGGCAGATATTTATCGTCTTCGCAGTAACTTTTATCTCCATTTCCGCCCTGACGCTCTTAAACCTTTGGAACGTCTCGACGGTAAAGGGCCGTCTTCTCCTGGGAGAGCGCTATTATGACCTTCTTAACAACATGCTCGAACTGCGCCGATTCGAGAAAAATTATCTTTTTTACAATGACTTGGCGAGCATCCAGGAAGGAAAATACTATCTCAAGTATATCGATTCCCTCGTCTCTGATCTCTCCGGGGACATCATAAACATTACGGACCTGAAAACCTTCGAAAAGTTCCGGGACGTCCTGGGCGACTACCAACGGACGCTCAGTCTCTATGAGACCGAAGGCAAAGCAGCCGCCGACCCCGAACAGATACGCCGGCAAGGCAAGGAACTAACCGATTTTGCCGATCGGTTCCTCAGGATAAAACAGGATAGAATCCGCAAGGCCATCGTGAATGTCTCGGTCCTTCCGTTCGCGTTCCTCGGTATTTTTTTTCTTCTCATGCTGTTAGTGATAAAGCTGGTGACGTTTGGTTTGCTACGTCCTTTGGAGGTGCTTCAAACCACTATCCAGGGGGTGGCCAAGGGCAATTACAGTCCCACCTCCTATGAAGGCTTGCAGACCGACGAGATACATGGCCTGATAGGCGCCTTCAACCGAATGGCCCAGGAACTGGAAGCCAATCAGGAGCACTTGCTGCAGGCCAGGAAGATCGCTGCACTCGGCACGTTCACCGCAGGCATCGCTCATGAACTCAACAATCCTCTCAACAACATTTCTCTAACGGCCGAGACCTACCTCGAGGAATACGGCGACCGGATGGATGCCGAGGCTAAGGAACTGATCCATGACATCCTCACGCAATCGGAGCGGGCGTGCGAGATTGTCAAAAACCTCCTGGACTTCTCGCGCACGGAACGTCCGTCCCGTTCCAGCATCGAGGCCAGGGAAATCGTGCGCAGCACCGTCGCCCTTGTGAAGAACCAGATTATGCTCGCCGGAATAAGACTTGATGTGGAAATCCCCGAGGCGCTGCCGCCTGTTCGCGGCAACTTAAGGAGTTTACAGCAGGTCTTTATGAACCTGCTGCTCAACGCCATACAGGCCATGCCCGACGGGGGGGCCATAACGATAAATGTGGCGGCCGAGGGTCCGGACTTCGTTCGTTTCGATATCGGGGATACCGGGGTAGGAATGAAACCTGAGGCGCTCGAACATATCTTCGAGCCTTTTTTCACCACCAAGAGTGTAGGCCACGGGACCGGTTTGGGACTATCCGTCGCCTATTCAATCATAAAAAGACACCAGGGGCAGATTGAGGTAAAAAGCGAAATCGGCATGGGCACTGTATTTACGATATTGTTGCCGGTTGCCCGTGAACAGGATTAGCCCGCCGGTCAGGACGGGGAAAGATGCGAATATGCTACAGGTACGGGTGGCGATAGTGGACGATGAGGTGAGCGTATGCCGCCGGCTGAGCCGGGCCCTTTCAAAGGAAGGCTACGGGGTGGAGGCGTTTACGACCGGACGCTCATTTTTGGAGCGCATGCAGGTGGACCCCTTTGATGTCGTATTCTGCGATTTGAGGCTTCCGGATACCGGCGGCATGGAGGTCCTCGCCCGAATTAAGGCCATCCGGGGCCAAACAGAGGTGATCATCATCACTGGATATGGAAGCATAGACACCGCTATCGACGCCATCAAAAACGGCGCGTATCACTATGCGGCAAAGCCTCTAAAGCTCAATGAAATCAGGGTGCTGGCCAGGGGAGCGCTGGACAGGATCAGCATGCGGCAGGAGAACCTGCGCCTGCGCGAAGCCTTGAAGAGTTCGGCCGGCCTGACTACGATCGTAGGCAACAGCCCGGCCGTAAAAGAGCTTTTCACGATGATTCAAAGAATCGCCGAGGTGGACTGCAATATTTTGCTCCAGGGCGCAAGCGGCACCGGGAAGGCCCTGGTGGCGAAAGCCATACACCGGTTGAGCCCGAGGGAGGATCATCCGTTCGTATCTTTCAATTGCGGCGGGTTCACAGAAGAACTCATCAGCAGCGAGCTTTTCGGCTATGAGAAGGGGGCGTTCACCGGGGCCGCAGCAACCAAAATCGGTTTGCTTGAGTCAGCTTCGGGAGGAACGGTATTCCTGGACGAAGTCGGCGAGATGCCTCCTACTATGCAGGTGAGGCTACTCCATGTGATCCAGGAGAGGCGTATTCTGCGTGTCGGGAGCATTCGCCCGATCGATCTGGACATCCGGATCATCGCCGCCACCAACAGGGACCTGAAACATGAAGTCGCGCAGGGCAACTTCCGCGAGGACCTTTTCTACCGGCTCAACGTGGTGACCATACCCTTGCCAGGGTTGAGCGAACGCCGCGACGACATACCGCTTCTCGTCACTCATTTCATCGAGAAATATTGCCTGGCTTTCCGAAAGAAAGTCACGGCCATTCAGCCCCAGGCGCTTCAAATCCTCATGAGCTATACCTTCCCCGGAAACGTAAGGGAGCTGGAAAACATCATCGAGCGGGCGGTCGCCCTGACCGAGTGCAATCAGATAAGGCCCCAGGATTTGCCCCAGGACATTCAGCATCTCGAGTTCGATACTATGGAGGGGGAAGGCCTGCTGCCCCTGGACGAGTTCGAGAAGCGCTATATTGCAAGGGTCCTTGAGACAACGGGCTTCAACAAGGGCCTTACCGCGCAGATATTGAACATTCCCCGGACCACTCTGTGGCGAAAGCTCAAGGAATATCAACTGGGATAGCTGCAACGCCTAATGTTCGGATATGCTGATGAGTTCACCTGATGATATTAACCGGCTGATCCGTGAGTTGGAGTCTTTGAACACCGGAAAGCATGCAGCCGAGCGGCTCGTCGAGTGCGGCCCGTCAGCCGTCGAACCCCTGCGCCGGTTTCTTTTAGAAGGCATCCCACGCAAAATATTCCAGCCCCGGTTTTGGGCGGTTGCGGCGCTGGCGCGCTTGGGGGCCAAAGACGTACTGCTTGAATACCTGCTCCAGATAAGAGAGATCCCCGACCCGGAGGACCGGTTCGGCGAAGAGGCTGTAGAGAGCGCAGCCGCTCGCTTTCTTTCTGCATGGCCAGGCGAGGACATCTACCAGTCTTTGCTGAGATTGTCAGAACGACGAATGCTGCTTGGCTTGATCGATGCGCTGGCGGAGTTTAGACGCCCGGAAGCCATACCCTATTTCGAGCGTGCCCTTGAAGACGATTTTTACCGGTCAGCCGCAGAGGAAGCTTTTTTGAAAATAGGTGCAGCGTCCTGCGGCGCCCTGGCAACTTCCGCAATAACTCCCCGGCCCAGCTTTGTTATGGAGACTCCGTCCAGTCTTCACCGGCGACGTAGTGCGCTCAAACTCCTGTACAAGATTGGAACCCCTCCGGAATACTGGCAGGTCCTGCGGGAGCTGATCCATGACCCGGACGAAGAAATCTTGATAGCCGTTTCGAAGCTGGGCCTAAGCTTGGCTTCTAAAGAAGATCGGGTGGTCATTGCACACCGGCTGATCAAGCTTATATCTTCGGCTCCGTGGCATCTGCGGAGAGACATCGAGGATAACCTGGTCGCATTGAAGAATGAAATCTCAGAAGAGATCGAGACTGAGATCGCGCAAAGAGTGAAGGAACCGGAAGAAGTTCGGGTAATGGATGAGCGGCTGCGAACGCTGTTGAGAGTGCGGCATCGATTCGACAGGGAATGAAGTTATCGATTGCCCTCGATGGTTGATCCGAATAACTCTCGAAGCTCGTTGACTCTGAAAACATATGGTTCTTTCCCGTTTTGCAGTCTTATGATCAGCCGGGCTGACTCTTTACCTCTCGATCCAGATACGCACGCATATCTTGGATGAACCGGCGCATTAGCGATACGATCATGTCCAGTTCCCGTGCCGTGTCTTTTGACAGTCTGCCGTGGTCCATGTTTTTCGAATCGATCTCTTCCAAGGCCATATCAGCAAAAAGCAGGTAGGTGAGAATGGTGCCGACAGCGCTCTTATGGGCCGGGGACTGCATCAGGCCATGCTGCTTTAGAAGCCCGCTGACCTCAACCCTGAAATTGGCAATATATTCCAATATCCTTTCATGCTGTTCCGGGGAGACATCACAAACATATTCCGGCAAAAAGGAGGGCGAGCGGGCAATGTCGAGGACATGCTCCGAGTCTGAAAGCAGCTTGTCCACATGCTCCAGTGTGGTCAGAAAATTCCTCTTCTGGTCTGCGTTCAGTTCCAGCATCGAAATTCCCTTAGGAGACCGTTCCTGTGAGTGCGAAGAAAGACCATGGAAAAGACCAAATTCGAGATCAAACTCTACCCGTTGAAGGTGTGCCCTGGGGCAGGGCCACACGCCTCGATCCCAACAGCAAGATCGACATCCGGCGTGCCTTCGGATTTAAATACCTTGTCATACAGATCTTTACCGTAACTGGTTTGCAATGGTTCTCCTTCGACTACTCTAAACGTTCGTGCTCCGTCGGCACTCCTTTCAGCGCGCAGGAAAATAGCGTTCTTCATTTTTTGGCCATATAGACCATGCGCGAATTCGTATAAATGCGTAACGAAGAAGACCTTGACACCTTTTTCCACTAATGCGCTGGATATTTGCCTGGCAATTTCCGAGCCTTCCCTTTCATTTGTCGCCGCAAATGATTCATTAAACAGTAACATGGAATTTGGCGTGATGTTGTCGGCGATATCACTCATTCTGCTGAGTTCTTCATCCAGTTTTCCGCTTGTCATCGAGATGTCCTCTTCCCGCCTGTAATGAGTGAAAATGCCGTCGCATACCTCGGAAGAGTAGGAATCGGCAGGCACAAACATACCCGCCTGCATCATCAACTGGGCCTGGCCGATGCTTCGCAAAAAAGTCGATTTGCCGCCCTGATTGGCGCCTGTAATTATCACGAGGTCTTTATTGTCCGCATTCACATCGTTGCCCACAACTTTCTGTGCTACGCTCAAAGCCAGGCAGACGTCGTATAGTCCATGAAAGGAGCGCCTGCGTTCGCCGGAAGCGGCGGGCATAGGAAAGCACGCCGGCTCCGCTTTTTTGACAAGTTGCTCATGCAAGTTCAAACAACCGATATAAAACGTCAGTTCCGTTCGCAGCATCTGGAAAAAGCTCAAAATGTGATCTGCGGACTGGGCGAGCGCGTTGGCAACAAGGTTTAGACCTCTGTCTTTCAAGGCCGCGAGGGCCTTCGCGCCGTTTTCATCGCGAGGGTGGAGATTAAAGGCGTAAACCCGTGTTTTTGGCCCAAAGATTCGCCCTATCCAACTCTGCCCTTTGGCACCGGGTTTATGTAGAATAAAATTGACAGCTTTATTTCCCTTGCCCAGCTCGGCGCTTATCAATACACCTTTACGAAATTTCAGCTCCCTTAAGTGGTCCTCAATCCTGGCGAAATACTCATCGCTGAGTTCCCCCTTCAGCATCGCGAAAAACCGCGTGAAGCCCTCCGAATCAAATTTATCGGCGTGTTCACCGGCGATGGTCCTGAGCTTTTTAAGCTGGCCCACAAACATTTTTAACGCTTCTACCGAACTATAAAGTATTGAGCTTGGATACCTGCTTGAAAAGCCCCACCAATGCTTTTTCTTTTTTTCGATTGATTCCAGCGCGATATTATAGACATTCCTGACAATGGAAGAATTTTTAAGGCAATCCTTAAGAATATTTTGACGATATAGAATTGAATCTGGATCCTTTAAGCTTGACAAAAGCATTTTCTTTGCCACTTCTAATAAAAATTTGTCACCATGCGCCATAGCGTCGAACAGAGTGTTCAATGCCAAGTCTTGTGTCAATGCTTGCTCGTTTGCCGGCGATTCCCGTTGCAGATCTAAATCTTGATCTTTATACATGAGGAACGCTTTCATGACTTTACGCGCTCCTTCAGGCTCTCGTATGTAAGCCGGTGCTTTTCGGCAATTGACATAGCGTATGAGAGACCATCAGCATGCCTTCTTAGAATTTTGAAAGTTCGTAGTGCCGGATTTTCCGGAACTATCGTACTCACCATGGATACGGCTTGCTCGCCGAAAGAGGCCAGTTCGTCAATGAAGGTCACCCAAACGCACAGCAAATCGAACTCTATTATTTTTTGCATCACTTTTGTGCTCAAGAAAATAGCGTCTTGCAAAGTTGTAGAAGTAAAAATCTCATTCAGTATGATGATACTGCTCGATGTTGCCTGGTTAAGAAGATCGTAAATCCGGACAAGGTCATCCTGCAGTTTGCCTCTGAGATTATTGATGTTTTCTTCCTTTTCAAAATGCGTAAAAAGCCTGTCGAAAAGAAAGAGCCGTGCTTCTCTGCCAGGGACGGGACAACCTATCGCAGCCAGATAATGCAACTGTCCGAAGGTGCGGGCGAAGGTCGTTTTGCCGCCCTGATTCGGGCCTGTTACTACAAATATTCGCTCCTTATCCGTCAAGTAGAAGTCATTACAGACGATGGATGAGTTTTCGCCGATGAGTTTATGGGCCAGGGCGAGATCGAATCCTTCGTAGTCATAAACCTCCCTGCAATTGCTGGAGACGCGCGGATAGCAAAATTTAAGTCCCGCACGTTTGAGTATTGCCATATGCTCAAGGTAAGCGATGTAAAATTGAATTTCCCGGTCGAAAGCGGTCATCGCTTCATCCAGAAAATTGCTGTTTTTGGCGCAGTAGCTGTCGAGATTTGAAAATGTATCCGGATATAATTTAGCTACAAAATCCAGTATTTTGGCTTCAATATGGTTCATGTGGAGGCCATAGGAAAACTTGACGCTGTAATCTTTTACGGCCCCTTGTTTGAATTTTGCGAATGTTTCCTCGACGTCCGCGCTGTAATCTGATTTCGATTCATATTTGCGGACCTCGAAGCCGCCACCCTTTATGAGCATGCAATATCTTGCTTCCGCCAAATCAGCCTTAACCTTTTTTATTTCCACCATTAGCGAGGTAAAAGTGGCAGACTCGACATAGTTCGCCAAATATTTTTGAATCGCCATAAACCCGCGGGACTTAAGAGCTGCATTTGATAGATTATCTGCAAAGCAATTTACGGCATCGCAATAAATCTCGACTGCATCTAAAAACCATGCTTCTTTCTGATAATTGTGGTCTAGTACGTCTGCCTGGGCCAAGTGCTCGCGCACTGCGCGCATTTTTTGTGAAAACGATTTTACGTGTTCGAACAAGGCCAAATTTTCAAGGTCCTGCGTTACTTCATGGCGATACTCTATTGCATCGGTACTGTTCAAGGGAGAGTAAAAGAACGGCTTAAGATTATATTCTTCCCTGCCCGCCGTGATGGCTGCTATGATTTGATCGAGATTTAAATCAACAAAGAAAACAGGTGCGTCGAGTTTTTGTTCGTGTATGAAATCTTCCGGTCTCTCAAACAGTATGCTTGGGAAACTCATCGTGAAACACCCTTTTTCGATAGAAAGTTACAAGGCATCGCGCCCAAAAAAAAGCCTCTACTGCACCCAAACAGCGCAGTAGAGGCTATCAGCCAAAGAACGGCATTTTATGCGAAGCGAGCCTCATCGCTCGAAGTTCTATTTATAAATTTATCAAGTGGATATGTCAAGCTCAACACAGAAAGGGTCTTTGCGCACGACCTCGCGAAAATCCTGCGCCATTGTCTAACTCTACACCTCTTTATCCATTTCCCATGGAAAACAGACTCTCTTTGCGCCGGCAGTGTGAATAAGAGCGCGCAGATAAGCATCCTTCTCGTCCTGGTTTAGCATGTGATATCGCAGGGCGTCCCGTTTCAGTGAGTAGTTTCGCATGTCCTCGGATATTTCCAGGAAGCGGCGGGCGGCATGATCGAGCAGAAACCGGACCGCTTCTTCAGATACTACTTTGACGATCAGCGTCCCCAGATGACGCAGACAAACCCCCTGAGAGTACGCGTAGGCTTTCTGACCTTCCCCGGTTCGCACAAATCCGGCCAAGTCATTGAGATACTTTTTCTCGCTGTCTCGAACCAGGCGGCAAACACTGCAGCGACTTGGGTCTTGGGCAAGCGCCTGAACGGATTCTCCCGCATTTGATTCTTCGGACGCCGCAAGCCGGCTCAGATCAGCCGACAGCCGCTCCATAAGGGTCGAAAACCCTATCGAGACCCCTAGCGGAGATGCCATCGCTTCCAGTTGCCACGTGTGAAGAGGACAAAAACCAAGAGAAGCCGCATGCGCACGCTGGACGGATTCCCGGGCCGCAAGCGCGTACTGCCAGTTGGCAAAGAAATGGGCCGCTGCAGCGTCCATCCGGTTACACGCCGCACAACCACGGGTGTTTAAATCGCCTGCGAAATCAACCTTGCCTTCGATGCGGGTTGATTTCCCGACTAATTGATCGAGGCTTTCTCCCTCGGCTGTCAAGGGGATTGAAGATGTGGCCGGTTGGATTTCCGGTCCCACGGAAAGCTCCCCGTATGGAGCAGGTTTTGCCTGAAGCATCTGCGTTCGGATCGAGCTGAGTCTTCTCTCAATACCGGCCAGCATTTCCATCTCGCCTGCAAGCTCTTGAGTATCAAGTTCCACCACCTGCCAACGTCCATCGATGCCCTTTAAAAACCGTTTGCCCTGCAAGGCTTGCATGATGCGCGATTCGATTTCGGCAGCCCGTTTCTCCATCTCGGGGCCCATAATGTTCAGCACATCGCGAACTTGCCTCAGGAGCTCATCTCCAGCACGGTACGCGCACGCACCGATGAGGCTTTGAATCTGCGTGAGCAGACCATTCCTGATCCATGATCCGGCAACGAACACCGGCAATAAAGCATGCAGTATGGAGGTTGTGGGACTCCACTCTATCTTTGCGCGGGTTGCCTGAGTCAGCACCACGTGGATAGGCGGCTCGCAGCCCTCCCCACCATCAGGATCGACGGCGCCGCTCACCCCGAGAATTTCCCCTGCAGAAACCGGAATCTTTTGCAATTCCCGCTCAATCCTCGCCCATTCATTGCCCAATACCTCAAGAAGCTCGGGATTGAAGCGCTCGGTTTGCTGTTTTGCCCATTCATCGATGTCTTCGACCAGACGCAACAGTACATGTCGCGCAAAGTCCTGCACCATCTTAAAGGAAGGCCGCCAGCTCGATTGAAGCAGAGTTTCATCGAGGTTTTCTACCAGAGCACTGGTCTCAACAGCCAGAAATGAGGCCGCTTCGGATGAAATCCTCTCTTCGGCCCATGCGATGATCCGCTCCCTGGCTTCAATCAGCAACCTCTCTCGGGCTTCGTGAAGCGATTGAAATCGCTCGGCCAGGGCTGCAGTCTTCTCCCGGATTTCTTCTTCCGAAACCTCTCCTGCCAGTTTCAAAAGACGCATCCCCCCGGATGCCTTTCTCGTTAAAAGAAGCACCTTGTCCAGCACCGAAACCAGGAGCACTTCGCTTTTTTCGCCTGCAAGAAAACCGGAGAGGGCCTCCTGCAGGGCCTTTACGCCGCTTTTCTCGTAGCCATCTTCTTTTCCTGCAAGGGTTGATGCCAAAGCCATCGTCGAGGAGACCGGATAAATCCTCAGTTCCTGAGCCTGGATCTGCCGCCTCAATGTTTCGGAAATGAATTCCATGATCTCCTGCCGCTCGCCGTCAGCGGCCAGATCAATCTTATTCACTACAAAAAAGACCTTGCGCACGTGTTCCTGGATGCTTTGAAGAAAATCGGTTTCCACCCGCGTTAGTGGTGTATCCACGCCGGTCACGAAAATCACGGCGTCGCTCTGAGGCAAAAAATCATAGGTGGTTGCCGTATTGGCCTCAATGGCGGAACCAATACCCGGAGTATCAACGAACTCCAGGCCCCTGCGAAGAAACTGAACGGGTAATTCCAAAAAGGCTCGCGCCACCTTCTTTGCGTTTCCCGGATTGCCTTTCTCGGTCACATACTCCGCGATCTTTGAAACCGGCACTTCCTTGGAGTAAGAAACCCCATCACTAAAAATGGTGAGCTTTTCCCTGGGGCCGTATCTCAACACAGTAATCGCCGATGTAAGCGGCAGGACCCCTGTGGGAAGGATGTCCCGCCCTATGATGGCATTCATGAGAGAACTCTTGCCGCGTTTAAACTGGCCCACAACTGCCAGCGTAAACCGGTCTTCCGCAAGTTTGACCATCAACTGCCGGCATTCATCCGCCTCTCTATCGCCCAAGCGCTTTCGCAAGAAATCTGAAAGAGTACGGACCTCGTGGGCGATGGTCTGCTTCGCGCGAGTATAATGTTTGAAGCTGGAGAGGTCGGGAACCGGTTCCGTCTCCATGTGCCTAACCTCAATTCTTCATGAGCCGACGGTTCTTATCAGTTTTCAAACCTCAGTCCTCGGCGGCGATTCTGGAAATCTCTTTAACCGAATCAATCAACTGAGCTGTCTTGGGGTCCAGATACTCGGCCAGTCCATCCGGTGGTTTGCCGTAACGCCCCAGGTGTTCGCCTTCGAGTTCCACCAGGCTTACCCATAAGGCTGAACACTGGCCCAAAATTGATTTTGCGGCGTTGCCGGTCATTGTGCGCAGATCGAGATCATCCCGAACCTCAACAAGAACTCTCCTTATCTTTTGCACCTGGATCGAAATTCTTTCCCGCTGATCTTTTGAGAGGGTATTGCGCTCCCGGTACAAGACTGAGCTGTTTTCGCGGCCGTTAGCCCACGCCTCGAATTCCAGGAGGGCCTCATCAAGAAGCCCGAGCGTGGTTTCAATGCCGCTCTTATGATGTCCCAGAAGAAATTTTCGATTGCCGTGCATACCCGCAACCCGCCACTTAATCAGAAGGCCAATATGCTTTTAGCGGATTTTCAAACACCGCACCCGGCCCGAGTTCCGCCTCTATTTCGAGAAGCCTGTTGTACTTGGCGATTCTCTCGCTTCTGCAAACAGACCCTGTCTTGATCTGCCCCCCGCCCATGGCCACGGTGAAATCGGCCAGGAAGGTATCCTCGGTCTCCCCCGAGCGATGAGAAATGACGTACCCCCAACCGGCTTTTCTACAAAGCCGAATGGCCTCGATTGTCTCGGTAACGGTCCCGATCTGGTTTAGCTTGATGAGTACGGCATTGGTGGTTTTCTCTGCAATGCCGCGTTCAATATACCGGGTATTGGTCACATAGTTGTCGTCTCCGACGATTTGGATTTTGTCGCCCAATGTCGCAGTGTGCTCCCTGAACCCCTCCCAGTCATTTTCGGCTAGTCCATCTTCGATTGAGACGATTGGATATTTTTCGATCCACTTTTTGTAAAGCTCCGTCATTTCGGCGCTTGTCTTCTTTCCCTGTCCGGATTTATTCAGGTCATAGATCCCGGAATCAAAAAAGGAGCTGGCCGCAGGATCAAGGGCAATACTAATGTCCTTCCCCGGTTGGTATCCCGCAGCTTTGATCGCTTCCAACATTACTTCGCAAGCCTCGTCGTTGCTTTTTAGATCGGGTGCGAATCCGCCTTCATCCCCGACATTGGTGGAATAGCCCCTCTTTTTCAAAACCCCCTTCAAGGCATGGAACGTTTCAGCCCCATACCTGAGGGCCTCCCTGAAGCTGGGCGCACCGCCCGGCATGATCATGAATTCCTGGAAATCAACGCTGTTGTCTGCATGCTTGCCACCATTTAAGACATTCATCATGGGGACCGGCATTTTCGCCAGACCTGTTTCCCCGAGGTAAGAATATAAGGGAAGCCCCGAGCTGATTGCAGCAGCCCTGGCCACGGCCATGGAAACGCCAACAGTTGCATTCGCTCCCAGGTTGCTCTTATTGGGTGTTCCGTCGAGTTCTATTAAAATGGAATCGATCGCAGCCTGATTGGCAGGATTTTTCCATAGCAACCTTGGAGCGATTTTTTGCTCTACATTGTTGACGGCCGTTTGGACCCCTTTGCCACCGTACCGTTTCGCATCCCCGTCGCGCAACTCGATGGCTTCATTTTCTCCAGTCGAAGCGCCGGATGGAACAGCAGCTTGGGCCTTTATTCCGTTATCTAAAGCAACGATTACGCAGATGGTGGGATTCCCTCTGGAATCCAGAATTTCCAGCGCACGGATGGCGGTAATCTTTTGACTCATCTCGCTTCCTCCCCGGAGCATTAAAAAAGCCCCCGCAGATGCTTCCACGGGGGCCCCTGAAAAGAAATTCCAACGGTCTCCCACAAGAAGCTGTTCACTTCAGCAGGGGTCATCAATCCTTTCGGATGGTCGGGCGGACTCCATCACCAAGAACTCAAATCACATCACCGCATCAATCCTTGAATCATCAGGACGATGAAGAGGCTGATCAGTACGTAGGCCGCATAGATATTAACGCTGCCGGTATGCATGCGCCCCAGGAGCGAAGCCGCCCACTGAATTGCCTTGACGATGGGTAGAAAGACAGACCTGTCAACAATATGGACTTCCTCCCGGCCGTTTTTGATCGCCATGCGGAAATGTCCGGCAATCGTTTCTTTGCGGTCGTCGAAGGTCGAAGGTCGAAAGACGGCCTCGAATATCACCCGAACGGGATTGGAAAAACCCGTCGCCGTATAGGTCATCTCCGGCATTAACCGCCGCAACCCGCCGTCCCAGGCCGGACGCCTGCTGACCGTCCTTTCCTTCGTCAATCTCCGGACGATCACAAAAGCGCCGCCCAAAAGCAAGACGAGGACGACAAAGGTGTACGATGTTGACATGGCAAAAACAACCGGGTTTTTCTCTGTGCCCTGATGCAGGACTACCAACCCTCGACCGGGTAGTAAACCTCGGCCGGTTTGGGCGCCGAGATCGTGAAATTCCGCAATAAAGGCGTCGCTAAACTTTGCATCGCCTTGGGTAATGGTAAAAAAAGGCGGCACCAGAGCGTTCGAGACGCTTTCATGAGTCAGGGGTGTGATTGCCTCATCCAGAACAGGGATCACATAGGTCGGTAAGATGCCCAGTAGAAGACAGCAAAGGGCCAACATCCCCATCGGAACCCGCATGGAGGGTTTCACTTCAATGGCTGTTTTCGCTGATTGCGATCGCGAAACACCCAGAAAACTCATCGCAAAGGCCTTCACGAAACAAGTCACGGCCAAAGCAGCGGTCAGCGCCAGGGCGGCGCCGCAAAGAGCGAAGACAATCTTCACTGCCCTTGACGAAAGTACGGCGCTCCTCAACATAGTCTGCAACGTCAACCACTCGCTGACAAAGCCGTTGAAGGGCGGCAGAGCGGCGATGCACAGGGCGCCGACAAGGACAAAAAGGGCTGTCCACGGCATGACTTTGATCAAACCGCCAAGGCGATCCATGTCGCGATGGCCAAGGCTGGCGTCCACGGCGCCGACGCCAAGGAACAGGAGAGCCTTGTAAAGGGCGTGATTGGTCATATGATAAAGGGCTGCCGTGAAGGCTATGCCCGCCAATACTGGATGTCCCGAGGTCATGAACACGAAGCCGGCCCCGAGACCGGCAGTCATAATTCCCATATTTTCGATGGAACTGTGGGCCAGCATCTTCTTCATATCATTCTCTGTTGTTGCGTAGAGAATGCCTACGAGAGCGGAAATTGTCCCGACGATCAAAACGATGATGCCGGGAGCGACTTGATTTAAAGGAAGCATATCTGCGTTGACCCGCAGGATGCCGTAGAGGCCAAGATTCAGAATCACACCGGATAAAAGCGCCGACACATTCCCCGTCGCCGCCGGATGGGCGCGCGGAAGCCAGATGTTGCTCGGCACCAGGCCAACTTTGACCCCAAAGCCGAAAAAGGACAGGAGAAATACGGCCCAGCGCACCGACTCACTCATACCGGTGGATGCCGCTTTCAACGATGCGAAATCAAGCTTACCGGACGTCCCGGCTAGCAGAAGCAAAGCCAGGGCGGCGGCGAGCGTTCCGGCTTCGCTCATGGCCAGCATGAGATAACCCGCCTGAGTATTGTATTCATCTTCGTGCTTATAATTCACGAGCAGGTAAGAGAGAATCGACATGAGCTCCCAGCAGAACAGGAATGTAACGACATCGGCGGCGACAAGGAGCAAGACAATCGAAGCAAAGAGGAGGTGATAGTAGATGCCGAAGCTCCTCAAACTGTAACGGCCCAGATACTCTTTCATGTAAGCTGCCGAGTAAATGGACACGGGTAGATAGACCAAAGCCGTAACGAAAACGAACAGCGCTGAGAGTCGATCCATCCGGAGAACCAGGGGGCCGAAGGAAAAGAGATCCCAGAGGCGCAATTGAAATGGGTGTCCGAAGAGCAGCGTATCTCCGCTGGCCAACAGAATCGCTATTGCGGAAGCCGAGGCGATCCAGGAGAGGATCGTCGGGTTGCGTCGTCCCGGCGTCACAGCGGAGACGGCTGCGCCGATGGCGCAAAGGATAAGAAACAGAATGAAAAGGCTGTTCGTCTCAAACATCTTCTTTACCTCCCGACACCGGCGTGGTTGATAGCCATGACGCCGAAGGCTTTCTGTCTACCAACACCAGGAGACCATGGATGAGGGCCAGCGGCGGAGGCGGGCACCCTGGAACGGCCACGTCAACGGGAATGATATCGGATACGCCTCCACCGGAAATGAAGCTCGGCCCGAAAACGCCGCCGGAAAGTGCACATGCGCCGACGGCGACCACCTTTTTCGGGGTTGGCATCGCCTCATATACCTTTTTTAGGGTCATCCGCATGTGGTCGGTTACGGGACCGGCGACGAGCAGCACATCCGCGTCCCGAGGGGTCGGCGTGATGAAAAACCCCAGACGGTGGATATTATAGTAAGGTTTGTTGAGCTGTTCGATTTCACTCAGGCAGGCGCCGCAAGCCCCGGCATCGACTACACGGATGTGCAGAGATGTTTGAAAAACCTTTCCCAGCCCGGGATCTTCAGTTCGGGCATCCGATAGGCGCCCAGCCCACTCGTATCCATCCTGCCATTGAGTCGAACCCTGTTGGCCCGGAGCACACCGAAAGCAATGTACGCATCGCCGGTAATCCACCCAGAGGCGTTGTCCGTCACGAATGAATGCCTGGGTCGGACACCTTTCAGCATCGATAGAGGATTCTTTGTCGAACGGCAGGCCGCTACCCGGCAGTCCCGGCGAAACGCCCGGGGCCGCCTCATCACGGTCGGGATAGGCTGTTGTAACGATTCCCGTCTTTAGTCCTTTCAAAACCCACTTGGTCATTCCATTCCTCCTATCGATCCGACTCGGCATTCGAGAGTCCGAAAGTAGCCATGATGATCGGAAAGTCTTGAAATGCAAAATCCTCAGCGGCCAGATGAAAGCCATGCCAGTTGATAAAGGATGGTGAGGTGAGACGGTACCGGCCGACTGTGCCGCTCTCAGTAATTCTGACCCAGTGAAAGGCCGCGCCGCGCGGGGCTTCCACCCACCCAAGAGCGCCGCCGGCTGCGTATTCGAACGGCCTGGCAATCTCACCGTCAGGCAAAGTTGCAGCCATTTTCCGTATAATCCGAGCGGATTGTTCCGCCTCATGGAAAAAGACCCTGAGGCGGGCGTAACCATCCCCCTCAGTCTCAACCGGTACATCAAATGCGACAGTTTCATAGCCACAGTAGGGTAGGGCCTTGCGCAAGTCGCGGGAGAGCCCGGAAGCCCGGGCGATGGGTCCAACCAATCCGTAATCGATCGCCTGTTCTTTTGAGACGATACCTACTTCCTCGATCCGGTCAAGAAAACTACTGGTGAAGCGCAGCATGTCATTCAGCTTGAAGAGTCGCTCAATGAGCCTCGCGGCATCATCGGCGAGTTGAAGACAAGTGGAATTGTTGAAATCCCGCGTTAGTCCGCCGGGTCTGTTCAAGCCGAAGAGGTAACGGTGCCCGGTAACAGAACCGGTAATCCGCAAAACTTCTTCCTCCAGAATTCCGGCCTGGCTGGTGGCTACCGAAAGGGCCGTTGAACCGCATATACCGGCAATGGCCGCAATATGGTGACGCAACCGTTCCAGTTCGGCCAGGACGATGCGAAGGGCTTTCGCCCGTAGCGGCGTATCGACCCCGGCGATGTCCTCAACTGCCTGGCAGAAGGCCAGCGAGTGAGCAAAAGCGGATGTCCCTGAAAAGCGTTCCGACAGAAGAATGACCTGCTCGACCGGGAGGCCTTCTGAAATTTTTTCGACTCCCCGATATTTATAAAAGAAGCGAGGGATTGTGCGAATCACATCTTCGCCCACTGTTTCGAGCAGGAAATGGGCCGATTCGGCGACGTCTGAATAGACTGGACCAATGGGCATCATAAACGCCCCAGGCGATTGGACGATGCTGTGGGGCCGCCATTCAGGGTCCAATTCCCGGCGCCGGTATGGAAGATGCGCGTCAAAGGCCGAGCGCATGGGCTTTACATCCTCCGGCCATTCCTCATGGAGAACGAAATCGCCCAGCCGCGGATGACCCGTAAAGATAATGCCGAAGAGGTCTTCCGTTTCCCGTTCATGCCAGTCGGCGGCATGAACGATGCCGCTGATGCTTGGTATGGCAACATTCTCCTTAGCTGTCCGGAGGAGGATATGGAGCTGTACGATTCCAGATCTCCCGTAAAAGACGTATCGCAACAGCCACTGAGCAGGTTCTTCTTCAACCACCAGGGTAGCGAATCTAAAGCTTGAGGTTGAACAAACCCGCTCACAGATATCCGGCAGCAGGCTGCTGTCGCATGTCAACAGGCAGGTCGATCTCCGGACGTCGAGATTAACCTGGACCTGTCCAGGCCAGCGTTTAGCCACCGCATCGGGAAGAGATTGAAAGGTCGTCTCATCCATTGAATTTTCCATGGGACTCTACCTCCCTAAAGAATACGCCGCAAGGCGCAAAAGGTCGTAAACAGGTCCCGGTATATAGACGCCAAGCAAGATCACAGGTAACACTATAATTACCGCTGCGGCCACGCATGTCGCCGGCAGGGTAGTCTTCGACATCGTTGCCGGTTTCCCGAAGACCATGTGATTTATCTGGAAAAGAATGCCGAAAAAGGCAATGACGATAAAAGTGGCCAGCAGGCCCATAACCCAGTACTGTCCGCTTGCCAGTCCCGCTTTGAGGATGGTGAGCTCACTCAAAAACAAAGCAAAGGGCGGTGCTCCGGCGACGCCCAGCGCCCCCAAAACTAAAAAGAATCCGGCGATCGGCGATATACGGATCAGTCCCCGAATCGACCCTATGTCCCGGTTGCCGGTTGTCAACATCGTTATCCCGGCTGCGAAGAAGCAGAGCGCTTTGGCAAGCCCATGGCCGACGATCTGAAGCATGGCGCCGAAATGAGCCCCGTAGCTGCCCACCCCGACGGCGACAAGAATAATTCCCATATGCTCCACCGTGGAAAAGGCGAACATCCGCTTATATTCTTTGGCCTGGATCAGGAGAAAGGCGGCCACACCCGCAGAGACGAGGCCGAAGATCACCAGCCACATGCCCATGTTGGCGGCAGAGGTCCCCTGCAAAAGAGGAAATAACCGCATGATGGTGTAAAGGACCACGGTAGTTTCAACGCCGGACAAAAGCGCACAGATAGGCGAGGGGGCCTGGCTGTGGGCATCTGGGAGCCAGGTATGCAGAGGAACCAGTCCCACCTTCGCGCCAAAGCCGATCAGAATAAAAAAGAATGCAGTATTAAGCAGAGACGGCGACATCTTTGACGAGGCCGCAGTCAGTCCTGCCCAGGTAAAGGGCTCCTGGCTGACACCGCTCATCCCCCAGTAGAGCATGAGGACACCCAGAAGCGCTATTGCGGCTCCCATACAGGTCAAAACGACATATTTCCACGCTGCTTCCAGCGCCTCGGGAGTCGATGCGAAGCTGACCAGAAACACTGACAGAAGGGTGGTCAACTCGACGGCGATCCATACAAGAGCGACCTGAGAAAAAAGGGGCACGGCCAGCATCGAGACCAGGAAAAGGTTGAAAAGCGCATAATATGGACGAACTATTATCCCCTGCCGGGTTTCGCTGATCCTGTCGATATATCCCCAGGAGAAGATAGCTGCGGCAAAGCCCACGAGGGCGACGAGCACGATGATCAGTGCCCCGAAGCTGTCACAGGAAATCCAACCGGGCACGGCAACGACTTCTCTTGACGATATCGTATGCAAAGCGGTTTCCACAGACAGGATAAGCACGGACGTGGAGCTGATCAGCGTGATTCCCGGCGCCAATATTCTTCCTCTGGGTATCAGCGAGCCGATGGCGGCCAGAAGAGGGACACAGAGGATGTACAAGAGTTCCATAAAAGTTTACTCCTCTCTTAAGGACGTCATTTCGCCAACGTTCGTAGTTCCCATATATTTTTGGATTTTCCGGGTCAACAGACCCATCACCAGAGCGATGATCAGGACATCGAACGCAGCCGCCAGCTCGGCGATTAGAGGTAAGCCCGAAGCAATCGATACACCGGCGAAAAAGGCGCCGTTTTCCATCGCCAGAATGCCGATGAGCTGGGGGATAGCCTCGCGCCGGACACAGATGGTATAAGCGCCAAGGAAAAGCCCCGCCATGCCGATGGGTAGGTTGATGCTTTCGTTGGGATGCAAAGAAACAGCCAGAAGGGGCGTTGCCACTGCGTAAGCGAAAAAGGCGATTGCCACGGCAATCAGCAACGACATTGGGACGTTCAGGATCTGTGATATTTCGCGCCGGGCGTAGATGTCCTCTCCGACTGTCCTGCGAAGGAGCCAGGGAATGAGGATGCATTTTATAGCCAGGGTGATGGCCGCTACTACGAACAGATGGACAGAGCCGTGCAGGGCGCCCAGAAAAACAGCCGAAAACGCCAGCAGCACGGACTGCCCGATATAAACCCGCAAACAGGCCAAAACCTGCCGCGTGGCGACCAGCGCAAAGGCGGTCAAAAGGAAAAGACCCCCGGCCAGTGCGTTCAACTTGGCAAGGGTTGTGGTTATCATCGTTGTGTCAAGCATGCGTTGCCTCCAACATCCTACATCATCAAGAGTTTGGTGATCATGGCCGCTACGGCGGTGGCGAAGGCCGCCCCCAAAAATTCCGTAATGCGGAAAAGCCGCAACTTGGCCAATGATGATTCTATGACTACCAGGACCAGCAGGAAGACAAATATCTTGAACAGGATAAGTGGAATCGACAAAAGCACGTCCCAGAGGTGTCCGGTCTGGGCCAGCCCCCAGGGCGCGACCAGGACGTTTAGAAAAATGCAGCAGAGGATAAAGAACTTCATCGATCCGCCCCACTTAATGAGGGCCGCCCCCCGGCCGGAGTATTCCAGTCCCTTGGATTCATCAACCATCGCCAGTTCGAAGTGCCCGGTGGGGTTGTCTACCGGTAGCCTCCCCGTCTCAGCGATGATCAACATCAAAAAAGACAACATCAGCAGGACGTGGGAAGGTTCAAAGAAATTGGCCAAAGGTGTGACCCAATGCTTTTGGACGATATAAGGGATAGTCGAGCCGGCGACAAAGGAAACGGTAAAGAAAACAATCATAAAGACCGGCTCTGCGAGAAACCCGACCATCCGGGTCCGGCTGGCGCCCATCGGGCCGTATGGATTTCCGGTGTCGATGGCGGCCAGCGTGGCGAAGAAACCGCCAAGGGCCAGGATGAACCCACCCCCGAGCATATCCCCCATGAAGGCGAAAAAGAGCGGGTAGCCCGTGAGCACCGGGATCAGCAGCGCGACGAAGATCGGCGTAACGAAGACGATGTAAGGCGTGAAACGGAATATCCACGAACTCTCCATGGAGACGACTTCGTCCTTGTGCAAGAGCTTGCGGATATCGCGATATGGTTGGAAAATGCTCGGTCCCCGCTTGGACTGAACATTTTCTTTGAGGCGGGTGAGGATCCCCTTGACCAGGGGGGCAAACGCCATTACTACCATGACCTGGATTAGGTTGAAAACGATCTTATCGATCATAAGCCTTATCTCCTCGGGTACTTAGATGTCATGGCGAACGCAGCAAGGCAGTGGCCTGAACCAACCGCTATGCAGCATTCGCAGGACCTGTCCTGGAATGCCCAACGGGGCATGTTTCCTAAAGGTTTTCTATGATAGGGTGCGCGAAAGCGATATAAGGGTAAAAACGAGCATTGCCCCGACATTCTGATTCCCTGCGTCAACACAAAACCAACTTTGCAGGAGTCATCAGCTTAACGGAGCAATTGAGGTGGACTCCATCACCGGATTGTGCGGCAGTTGATAGCAGGCAAGTTTCAAGAAGTCAAGATTTTTTCAGGCACACTTGAGCGCCGCGCAACGCAGTTTTCTTACAAACGGCGGGGTTGCCGGAGATGAAGACGATAGGGACTCGAGGCCCGATTGGAAACGGGCCTGTCTCGAAACTCGTTGTCTACTCACATTGCTTTGATACACTCAAACGTTAGTATCAGAGCATAAAAATCGCAGGTCATTCTTTAGCAGGGTGATGAAAAAGGATTGAAATTCCCACCTTGCAGTAAAAACCCCGGGGGGCCGTCACCCCGACGAAGGAGACTGTGTCATTATTGGATTACGACTGACCGGTTCCCGCCCTGATACTTTTCAAAAATTCACCAAGAACAAAAATCGTCTTCCCAGCCTGCTTTGGGTATCACCGCCCTTTTAACGCTGACCGCATGCCCACAGGCTGGGCAATTTCCGCCCAATCCTTCGCCCCTTGGCTTTAATTTGACTTAAGCTGCCTTAATTGCAGCCGTGAAGCTCCTAACCCCACCCAGCAGACTTATCATTCGTCTCAGGTTAAAACATGTCGCCAGTATCGCCGCTTCTGCACGAACCCCCTCTCGACCTCGTAAAAAAAACTGGCCATACCCTAATACCTTCTTAATAAATCCAAATGGATGCTCCACCCGAGCTTTCCTTCGCTTGTAGATCTGCCCCATTTCAGGTTGCTCAAATCTCTTGGATACTGCTTCCCTTAACTCTTCCGATGCATGGCGCGTAACAGTTCGGCCCTGCTTCGATTTTGTGCACGTGCCAAAGTGCGAACAGAACCGACATTTACTAGGTTTATCAATACGATAGTCCCTTCTCTGCTTTGTTTTATTCTCAAAACGTCTGAAGATCAGCCGGTGACCCTCCGGGCACAGGTAACAATCCGAGTCAGCATCATAGGTAAATTTAGCCTTTTCAAACGGACCAATCTCCGTTTCCTTGTGTGAGGCTTGAGACTGAGAAGGAATCACCACTGTTTTTCCGGCAGATTCTAGCTTTGCAATTTCGCTGGTATCCGAATACCCCGCATCGGCGCACGCTGTCTTGCACTCTCGTCCAAGATAAGCCTCGGCTCCGCCGATCTGAACAGCCATCTGATTCGAGTCATTTGCCTCGCTCACCACGTCTGTGTGAACAATCAGCCCGTTTTTGTCGTCAACAACCGTTTGCATGCAATATCCGCAATGGGTGCCTTGAGGACTCTTTACTACGACGCTTTCCGGATCGATCTGATTTACCTGCCTCTCTTTTCCATCCTTTGTCTTGTCGCCTCGTTCGCTGAACTCGGCCAGAGCATTTTTAATAGACTCCTTAAGCTTATTTGCCTTGGCAAGCTCTTTTGGCATTACCACCAGCGAGCCGCATTGGGATTCACTCTTGTCGATCTGCTCGCACTGGTTCAGAATCTGTTGAATTCTTTGATCAATTTCTTTTAGCTGGTCCTCATACCATTTTTTCTTGTGAAGGTTGGCCTTCCCTGCGTTTGCCCTCAGCTTGGTGCTGTCTACAAACAGTATGTTACCCTCTATCAGCCCCAGATTCAGGCAAAGTCTGGCACAAAGTTTCAAAGCCTTTCTTAAGCCTTCTTTGTTCCTGCGCCGGAATTCGGCAATCGTTTTATGATCCGGCTTCAATTGCTTCATCAGCCAAATGAAGGACAGATTGTTGTGCACCTCGCGTTCGAGTTTCCGGGAGCTATTTACTCCATAAGAGTAGCCATACAAGAGCAGTTTTAGCATGCACCGAGGGTCATATTCGCTGTTCCCTACCTTCCGGTCATCGAGCTCGATCCCCACCTCGCTAAAATCAAGCGCGTCTACAAAGGCATCGTAGGCGCGAACGGGGTGATCCTGAGATACATACTGGTCCAGCGTAGGTGGCAGCACCATCATCTGTCTTCGGTCTGTTCCGTGTCGATATGCCATAGCCCCTCCAGTTTGAGGCGCCACTATAGCATATAATGGCTTGATATGCTTGCAATTAATGCCAAATAACCCGATCCAGAGGCCAACAATTACGACACAGTCTCGAAGGTCGGGGTCCAGTGTTTTGCTTTAAATATCAAATAGTTCAAAAAAGCTCTGGATTCCGGCCTCCGCCGGAATGACGAAATCACCCTTCTTTTTAAGGCTCTTTTCCCACCAGAGAACCCTTTTTCAGCACCCTGTTAGGCTTCTTAGAGCGGCGTTAAGCCTGGATTTCTAATTTGATTTCTTTGTCGGTGATTTTGTCCAAGCCAGCCCTTTGATCCCCAAGCTGGATCTCCGCCAACAGCTCGTTTTTTTGACAATATTTCTCAGATAATCTTCCACCCCTATTATTACCACTGTAGGTTTCCCCCGGCGGTAGCCGGGGGCCCTCGCTCCTCGCGTTCCAGTCTCCGTCTCCGCGTGAAACCAGGCTTATCAGCTTTTACCTTCGGCACAGCTTCTCAACGCCGCCACCAAATCTTTGGTGGTCTTGGGCGGGGCCGGAAAACCCGGTTTGGCTTCCATTGAGACCGCGCCCTCCGGACATCCGGTAGCGCACATGCCGCACCCGAAACACAGATCTGTGTTGAGGACCTGGACATTATTGTCATCCATTGCCAGGGCTTGGGGAGGACACCGTTCGATACAGGTTTCGCACGAGACGCAACTACCGGAATCAAAAACGGGCTGAAATCCTGAATTGAAAACCAGGGCGGGTTTGGGTTGCTTTAATACATTGGTGACAACCCCGCAGTGGTAGCGGTCGCAGTTGCACATAAAATCAATATCCTCCGTCGTGTTGCGGCTCATGTGCAGCAAACCGGCTTCCTCGCAACTGTCCAGGATATCTTTAGCCTCCGGTTTGGTTATTCGCCTTCCGCCCAAACGCTGGACGAGGTGTTCGGCGCGTTCCCCGAACCACATGCAGACTTCGAGCGGCATTCCGTGGGTGTCTTCCCCCCGCAACTTGGCGGCCTGGCGGCAATAACATGTTCCCACCCCGATGGAATCATACTTTTCTATATAGGTCATGACCTGATCATAAGTGTGAATGACATTGCCGGCTTTGATGGTTCTGGCGACCGGGATCACGCGAGTCACCGGATAACTTATTTTCTCGGCGCCTTTCACGGACTCACAGGCTTTCTCGTACGCATGGATCAGTTCCGCAATCTTTTTGTTATGCTCCGTTTCTCCACCGGATATGAACTGATACTCAAAGATGCCGGGCATGAACGGTATCCCCTGGTAAAGCGGAGCGGCGTCGCCCTGAAGGACTAAGCACAACCCCTTATCGACCATTCTTTCGAGGACCCCGGTAACCTCCTTTTCATCCCGGTTTATTCTGCCGGCAATGTCTTGAGCCGTAGCCGGTTTTCGCGCCAGCACGTTGTTCAGCTCGGCTTCTTCGGGAGTAAAGAGCGCTTCCATAAGCGTATAAAACTCCGGGATGTCTACACCTGTAAAAGGGCCTCCGCGCTTTGCCATCACTTCAAGCATTTCTTTATATACGTTTTGAATCATTGCCATCTCATGTATCCTTTCTATAGGGGGTTAATGGTAAGCGTTCATCACCGCAGGCGCAGAGAGAGACTTTTGACAGGTAGTTGACTTTCCTCTGCGTTCTCTGCGCCTCTGCGGTGAATTTGTCTTCGATCTCTGCCCTTCGTTACAGAATCCCCAGGTCCTTGCCCAATTCCTTGTGGGCCTTTGGGAAATCCGGCTGGAAATTTTGGTAGGGAGTCACCGGATAGCGCCCCCCTATCGCCTTTGCAACTTCCTTGAGCGCCCTGGCAAGTTCGGGCAGGAATTTCGCTGGGATCGCGAAAGCCACCTCGTCATCCTGCGTTCCGGCGAAGATCCGCTCGCCGTGGCCCGGAATCACCATTCGGGGGGATTGCGTCTTGAAGGGGGCGATAAGATACTCGTCGCATTCCACCTTGCCTCCGAAATGCCCCTGAACCCGTTCTCCCGCCATGTAGGACCAGGCTTGAGCCAGGCGCATGGCCTGCGCGGGATTGCCATACATGAGGATTGTGTCCGGATCGAAGGACGCCCGCTCCAGCGGCGCCAGGAGGATTGCTTCGATCTCTCCGTTTTCAAACCGGCTCATGGAGGAAATTTCTTTGCGGGCAAGACCTTCGCCGCTTGAAAAGTTGATCTTGCAAAACAGGCCGGCGAGGGAAGCCGGCGGGTCGGAGGACCCGCTGAAACCGAATACGATCGCAGCGGGAACACATATCACATCCTCTTTGGCAAGACCCACCGTCCAGCCGTAATTTCTGGCCATCGTAACGCCCTGGCAAATCGCAACCCTTTTCCCAGGGGCTGCTGAAGGGCGCCGTGCCTTCTCCGGGAGATCGGCTTTGTTTTTCAGGAACTTGACTGCCACAGGGAATGTCTTCAGCCTGAGATCGTTTCTAAAAAACTCGGCAGCTTCTCTAAAATCACTCATGGTTTTACTCCTTCATTCCTGGTGAGTTCTCCTGACAGTCCTAACCTCATTTCCATTGTGGTTTGCGTTTCTCCAGGAAAGCGCGCATCCCTTCTTTCTGGTCCTCTGTACCGAAGAGCATGGCAAAAAGACGGTTCTCATAATCGAGGCCGCTTTCAAGCGGCATGTCCTGGGCCTTCAGGACAGCGTCTTTGGCCATGCGGGCTGCAAGTTGTGGCTTGGCGGCAATCGTGGCAGCCAATCGTTTTGCTTCATTGAGCAGTTCTTCGTAAGGCACCACGCGGTTTACAATTCCCCATTCCAACGCTTTGCGGGCGTCGATAGGGGACCCTGTAAGCATGATCTCCATCGCGCGGGCTTTGCCGGCTGTGCGGGTCCAGCGTTGCGTTCCGCCCGCTCCGGGGATGATGCCGACATTGATTTCCGGCTGGCCGAATTTAGCAGTCTCAGACGCTACGATCATATCGCAGGCAAGCGCCAGCTCGCACCCACCCGCAAAGCAGTAGCCGCTCACCGCCGCAATCACTGGTTTGGGGCAGTGGCGCAGCAAGCCGAATATGGAAGACGTGAACCGGTCGAGTATATCCTTCGGCCCGCGTGAGACCATTTCATTGACGTCCGCGCCTGCGCAGAAGGCCTTTTCGCCGCCGGCGATGATAATGCAGCGCACTTGATCGTCCTTGAGAAAATTTTTCAGAGCTTCGGCAAGCTCGCTCAAAAGGTGATCGTTCAGTGCGTTGAGGGCCTCGGGGCGATTGAGCTGTATGATACCGATTCGATTTTCGACGCTCGCGGCTATTGTATCATAGGACATAAAGCCTCCTCTCTATCCTTGGTGGTTTTTGATATACCTTGTGATCTCCTCAGATATTATCGGCCGCCTGCCTGGTCGCCCCTTAGAGTCATACATGTACAGCTCGCTCGGGCAACGAGCCGCTCCTTTTCGTCAAACACGTCACACATGACCAGGCCAACAACTTTGCCTGCCTCGACGACGCCGGCTTCGGCCCGAAGTTTAGCCCTCCAGACCGGCTTTAGGAAATTTATCTTGAGTTCCAGTGTAGTAAAGGTTTCTCCTTCATTGAGCGTGCTTGCGTAGGCCATACCCATCGCGGCATCGCCTACGTCACAGAGCACCCCTCCGTGCAGGGTCCCCATAGGGTTGGCATGACGTTCGGTAGCTTCAAACTCGATAACGGCCTTCCCCGAACCGATAGAAACGAGATTGAAACCAATCAGCTTTGCGATGGGAGGCGGCGGAAGCGAACCGTCCAGCATCATTTGGATGTGATGCGGCAAGTTGATATTGGATTTTTCACCCATTGGCATAACCTCCGGACTATTCTTTTACGGGGATCCTGGACTCGCACGGGACAGCGGTCTGGCACAGTCCGCAAACATCCGTTTCAATCCCGAAACGGCTTCTTACGTATGGCGATGTTACCTGCCCCAGGTAATTAAAGCATTTGGTCTTATCGTGCCCAAGTTCGCTGATTGCTCCTGCGGGGCATCGCTTTATGCATTTCCCACATGTGCCGCGGGAGAAGTGAAGGCAATATTCATGGTGATCGCTATATGGCCTGCTGCTGGGTTGAATGGAGATTCGGGCAATGGCTGAACCGCATCGCATGGCTTTGCCGATCGGTGTGATGAGACCGTCGCAGAGTCCGAAGGTTCCCAAGCCGGAAACATGGGCGGCGTGTCGCTCTGACCAGTTTGATGCAAAGCCGTAGCGTTCTGAGACTTGCCATGACCAAAAGGGTGCAAGGAGGGGGGCGATGGCTTTGAATCCGGCACTGTTCAAAGTCTCTGTCACGTGCCTGCGAACGGCCGAATTGAAGATCTCGCCATACCGTTTGGCCCTTGCCCACCTTTCGGAAGGGTACTGGGTCTCCTTGCGGTTGTCGGCTTTGGTGGCTTGAGTCTGGGGCAGTATCCAACTAATGACTGTAAGCTCGTCCGCCGAGGCCTTGATATCGGGGAATGACTTCTCGAAGACCTCGATGGGGGTCATGTAAAATGAACCGACATCCTCTTTGATCGTCTCATAGAGAGGGTCTCCACCATTTGAGAAGCCCACGAGCGGCTCGCCCCATGCCCTGTCATCGCCTTCATTCCGCAGGGAGTTTTCCGGAGAAACCTGGCAGATCTCCTTAATTGTGTTCTCCAGCCAAACGGACAAATCACCTCTTGGTTGTCTTTGTTGATTTACGCAAGGCATAAACTACCTCCTCGATTCAAACCGTGGTATGAAAAACCCCCCTCGCCTCAGTGTATATGCACGTATTTGCTCAAAAAAAGGAATAATTCACCGCAGAGACGCAGAGAGAGACTTTTGACAGGATTTACAGGATTTACAGGATTGAAAGACCCGGAACTGTTCCGTCCTTGGCGCGTTTTTTTCATGTTAATCCTGTTAATCCTGTCCAATGCCTTTGACCTTTCTCTGCGGTGATGAACGTTTATCATGTCGTGCGAGCCAGGAGGACAATCTCCGACAGATCTTTAAGAAGGCCTCCCAGGCGATCCTCGCCGAGTCCCTTCTCTATATGCGCCTGGGCCTTTTCCCATAAGGGAATGACTACAAGCAGGGCTTCCTCGCCCAGCCCCGTCAGACTGACCTGGTGTTCCCTGCGGTCGCTTCCCTGGTCGATTCGGATGAAACCCTTCTTCTCGAGAACGGTCAGGTTTCGTGTGAGTGTAGTCCGCTCGGTTACCGTCATCTTTGCCAGTTGGCCCAGCGTGACTGGCCCTCGCAATTTCGCCGACATAAGCAGGGAGACCTGGGTGGTTCTGATGCCGCTTGGCCTCAGGAAATCATCGTAGAGCCTCGTTACGGCGCGGGCGGCCTTCCGCAGATTGTAGCAGGCGCAACTGCGCCCTATTTCCATGCATTTGGCGCTATCCAACGTTTTCGTCGCATTTTCCATTATTGCCCGCTTCTCGCTTCTCGCTTCTCGCTTCTCGCTTCTCGCTTCTCGCTTCTCGCTTCTCGCTTCAAAGAGTGTATACACACCTATTCGGCCCAAGTCAAGCGGAAAGTATCCTTTCACCGCAGAGGCGCTGAGTACGCAGAGAGAACCAAAATTCAATAACACCACAGGATTAAACAGCCTTTTCTGTTCGTCCCGCAAATCCTTTCCTGAAGTGCTTTTCTCCGCGTCCTCTGCGTCTCTGCGGTGAAAGATCGGAGGGCACGCCATGACGGATGAAGAACTCGATCGGCGGATTGCCGAGGATGAAGACGAGATAGACTTACGGCCCGATTGGACAAGGGCCAGGCTGGTTTTGCCGACGCCAAAGCAATCCGTGCACCTGCGGCTTGAACAGGATATTATCGACTTTTTCAAATCGCACGGTAAAGGGCATATTGCGCGGATGCAAGCGGTTCTCAAGGCTTACTTTGACGCGCACAGGCCGCAAGTCAAATGAGAGACGACCGAAAACGCCTGTTTCTACTTGCGGTGTGCTGATGGAGGAATGCCGAGATCTTTAGTACTTAAGGAGTTCGCTCCCTCTCACTGCTCTATTTAAATCCAGCGCCTCTTTCAGGGTTTCCCTCAAGGTTTCTTTAAGTTCTTCGAGCGAGCGTTCCTGACAATTGACACCTGGGACCTCCTCCACCCAACCTATCCACCAGTCCCCATCCTGTTTCACAACAGCAGTATATTCCGTGTGCATGAGAGGTCCCTCAGCGCTCGGTCTACATAAAACTGACAAAAGGCAATGCTGCGTTTCAAAACACCATTCGCTCCGTCTACTACCTGCTCCCGCGAGAACGGAGAAGCGGGAATCAAGACCCTCGAAGCCGGTTAATGAACGCTTTTTACCCTCGTAGCATAACCGCTCCCTGCTTCGTGCTCCTTGCTCCGTCTACCGTCCTCCGACCTCCGTCTTTGCCCTCAGCGGTTTGAAGAACTCCCGGATCTCCCGCGCCAGGGCCTCGGGCTGCTCGAGTGCGGCGAAGTGGCCGCCTTCGGGCATGACGGTCCAACGCTTGATATTGGCGTAAACGTTTTGTGCCACCGAGCGAGGGGGGCGCATGATCTCGCGCGGGAACTCGACATAGCCCGTTGGCACGGTGATTTTGGCGCCCTCCGGGATCGGCCAGGCGCCGTGCCTGAGTGCGTAGTAGGGCCAGAAGGAAGACCCTATGGCGCCGGTGACCCAATAGAGAGTGATGTTGGTCAGCATCTCGTCCAGGCTCACGGCGCTGTCCGGCTCGCCACTGTTATCCGTCCAGGCGCGGAATTTTTCCACAATCCACGCCGCAAGGCCGACCGGGGAATCGGTCAGCCCAAAAGCAAGAGTAGTCGGCCGCGTGCCCTGTATCCACTGGTACCCTGTCCCCTCCCTGGCCCATTCGTTCATCTGCTCAAGAAACACCTTCTCCTCACTGGTCGGGGTTTCAAGCATCTTCCGGTGGTGCCGCACCGCCAGCATATTGAGGTGAATTCCGGTCAAGCGCTCCGCAAACCGGTAACCCAGGCGCGATGTTACGAACGCCCCCCAGTCGCCTCCCTGCGCGCCGAAGCGCTGGTAGCCCAACACATCGGTCATCAATTCGGCAAAGACATCCGCGATCTCCTCAACGCTGAAGCGCTTCTGCCCGGATCTAAAAGAGAGTGTGTAGCCTGGCAGCGAGGGCGCCACCACCGTGAAGGCGTCGGTCGGGTCGCCCCCGTAGCGCACCGGGTCGGTGAGCATGGGAATGAGCTTGTAAAACTCCACCACAGATCCCGGCCAGCCGTGGGACAGCAGCAGCGGCATCGGGTCAGGTCCCTTGCCGTGCTCGTGGATAAAGTGCACCTCGATGCCCGCCAGCTGCACGCTGAACTGGCGGAAGCCGTTTAGCATCGCCTCTTGCGCACGCCAGTCGAACCCATTGCGCCAGTAGCCGATCAGCCTCTGCATGTAGGCAACACTTGCGCCGGTGGCCCACGGCTCGATCGGCGGCTCATCGGGCAACCGCGCGCGGGACAGCCTCTCATAGAGGTCCTGGAGCACGCTATCGTGAATGCTCAGTCGGAACAGCGCCGGTTTTGGTTGACTCATAGTTAATGCGCTTCCCGGCATAGCATGAGGTTGACTGCCTTCACGGTCAACACCACCTCATGGTTCTGGTTGAGCACCTCGACGAACGAGCGGACAACGCCCCTATCCGGTTTGGAACGTGACCGGTTGGCTTCCAAAACGGTCACGCGGACCGAAAGTTCATCGCCCGGGCGCACCGGCCTGATCCAGCGCAGTTCGTCGATACCCGGAGAGCCCAGGCTCCTCGCCCCTGGGAGATAATGTTCCACAATAAGGCGCATCATAATGCTGGCCGTATGCCAGCCGCTCGCGATCAAGCCTCCGTAAATGCTTTTTTTCGCAGCTTCAGGATCGGTGTGAAAGACCTGCGGGTCAAATCGGCGCGCGAAGTCAATGATCTGGGCCTCATCCACGGCGATGGAACCGAACTCGCTCACAGAACCAATTACAAAGTCCTCAAGGCAGCGGTCATCGATTTGGGTGGTACATGTCGAATCGTTCATAGCGCTCCTTATTCGGCCAATGAAAATATAGTGGTGACCGCCTATCTCTTCCTGAATTCGATATAGCTGATCCCGCCCCTGTCGCTTACAAAAGAACTGAGCAGCCAGCTCACGAGGCTGATGATGAGAGAGCCGAAAACCGCCGACCAGAACCCATAGACGTGAAAACCGGGAACTACCCCGGAAACCATCTTCAAAAGCAGGGCGTTTATAACGAATGTAAAAAGGCCAAGAGTGAGGATATTAATCGGAAGAGTGATGACGATCAGCACCGGGCGGAACAGGGCATTGAGTATGCCGAGGACCAACGCGGCGAAAAGGGCCGAGAAAAAGCTCTCAACGTATATGCCGTCGACCAGGTAGGAGGTAAGAATAATTGAAATCGTCAGGACCAGCCATCTTATAAGAACACCGTTCAACTTTTATCCTCCTGTATGGAAGGGTTTGAATTCGAAGAGAAATTTTGACAGGATTAACAGGATTAAAAAATCTCTAATTTAGCAATTCAAGGATTAAGGAATTAGGGGATCTTGGACAGTTAATTCCTCAATTCCGCAATTCTTCAATCCTGTTAATCCTGCTAATCCTGTAAATCCTGAGCCTCTTGCAGAACTCAACAAAACCGTCACTCCGGTGACATCCGCGGTCCAGTGGACCTTGAAAAACCTGGATTCCGGCCTTCGCCGGAATGACGTTGAAGGACTTTTGCAAGAGGCTCTCCTGTCAAAGTTCTTTTTGCCACTCCGCGTTCTGGTTTTTCGAGGAGAAAGAACGCGTGAGACAACAGTTGTTATTTAAGCATGATAGCTTTCTCCGGGCAGATCTCCTGGCAACAAAAACATGTGATGCAAATATCGGGATTCACACTCGGGACGACCTCACCCATGGACAGGGCCGCAACAGGACACTGATCGACACATGTGCCGCAGCCCGTACACTGGTCAGGGTCCGCCTGCGGGCGCAGGACAGTTCGGCTGTGAATAATTGACTGAACGTGATCGTTATTCATTAACGCTTCGCCTCCGAGCGGCGGAAGCTTGAAATCAGGTATTGGTTGCAGCTCCCCCATGATGTCGATCCCTTTGATATCGAAGTCCCCCAGGCCAAGTTCCCTGGCTTTTTGCAGAAACCGCAACCGGGCCGGGTCACAACCCATCATCGTCGCTATCACCGAGTCCAGAGCTACGGCGTTATCGGAAGCCAGAACCAAACCTATATCTCTCAGCTCCGGCGAGGCCGGCCCATTCCCCTCCATGCCGACTACGGCATCCACCAGGAAAAGGTCCGGGACCCGAAGCCGAAAGACATCGACAAGCATTTCATGAAACCGCTCGGGACTGCCGGCCGCCTTGTGGAGCACAGCTTTCTGGGCGCCGGGCAAAATGCCGTAGCTGTTCTTGATTGCCCCCGTCATTACTGTCAGACCATGGGTTTTGAACTTCGGAAGACTGATGATGACGTCGGCCTCCAAAACGATCCGGGAGACACTCACCATAGGCATAAAATCGGGATTGAAATCGACCTTGAGCGAATCGGTGCCTATGTTCCGATAGTAACCTTTCGCCGCTTCCATCAGGCCTGTTTTTATAAAGCTCTCCTCGTTATCGCCGTAATTGAAAAGCCCCGGATTGTCGCCTACGACCAGGGAAGCCGGGGCCAGGGTTTCGACTTTGTCAACTACCGCGCGGAGCATCGATGGATGGGTGACAATACCTTCCTTCGCCTCAGATAACCTTAGCACATTGGGTTTTATCAAAACTTTCCTGCCCCTGATTTCAAGCGGGAAAAGATCGAACGCCCGGTCAACCGCTTCACGAATAGTTTCATAGCTTGCGGGGTGGATCATTACTCTTGGCATACGCGTCTCCCTTTGTTCCTGTCCAGGGAAGTGAGTTCTTGCTCCCTGCTCCCTGCTTCCCTTTAACTATGCCAGTTCGGTCTTCTTCTAAGCCAGTCGGAAACCGTTTCCTCTATCCAGCCTTCAAGCCCCCCGGCTAGGTAAAATTCCGGACGCAGCAGATCGTCCATGGGTGAAACGACCCCCTCTGCGACTGCGGTCGCTGCCAGGGCCGTATATGGATAAATCCGGATTCCCGTGGTGATCTTCATTGCTTCCAATTCGAGAGAATCCGCAAACTCCAGGCTCTCCTCAACAGTTTCCCTGGTCTCGCCAGGCCCTCCGAGCAGAAGAAACCCCCATCTCCCGATTCCGTACCTGTCAAGCATTTCTGAAATCCTGCGGACTTCTTCGGGCTGAAACCTCTTATTGAGCGAACGCAATATTTTCTTCGATCCGCTCTCAAATCCGAAGGCCACTTCGACGCACCCGGCCCCGGCCATCATTTCGATAAGGCCTTCATCGACTTTCCAGGGATAAATTATGCTGCGCCACTGGATTTCGAGCTTTCTCCGGCTCAGCGCGCCGCAGAGCTCACGGGCATATGAGGGAGGAAAATTAAAAGTATTGTCTACGAAGAAAAAATTCTTAAACCCCGCGTGAGCGAACCGTGAAATCGAATCGGCAACTATTTCGGGGGACCTTTTCCGCAAAATCCGCCCCTCTATGGTTGCGGTCGAACAGAAACTGCATTCCATCGGGCAGCCCCTGCGGGTTTGGAAGGGAAGCCAGATTTTTTGATTTTTGAATTCCGTGGGAAACGAAAACAGGCCGTTAGGATCAGGCAATACGGAGTCGTCGAGACGTTTAAGGACCTCGGTCCTATTTTCCCGCAAAGACTCAGCCAAAACCAGGTTCGGAACGCCGTCCAGGCCCTCTTTTCGGGAAAGTGCGTCCAACAGCTTCACAAAAGCGGCTTCTCCCTCTCCTTTTATTCCCATGTCAGCTCCAAGATAGGCCAGGGCGCTTCGAGGATAAATGCTGTATCCCGCTCCTCCCAGAACGATCGGGACCGGCGTGAGTCTGTGGCAGGAAGTCACGACATTTTTTACCGCATCCAGAAGAAACCTGGGAGACTCCATGCACTGATCGTCGATGTTTCTTACCGAAATGCCGATAAGTTCAGGATTAAAACCTGAAACGGCGTTTTCAAGTTTTTGTTCCTGAAAGTCGTCTTTCGTCATGAGGTTTAAAAACCTGACTTCATGGCCGGCATGCTCGGCCGTCGCAGCGACGCAGGCCAGACCCATCGGCAGCACAGGCATCTGCAGTTGTTCCGTGTTGGCTGAAATCAACAGCGCGCGCATGGTTTTTCCCCCAGTTTTTTCCAGACGCTCATGGTAACATTTTACCGCAAATTTTTGGAGCTAAGATAAACGCTAGGCAAAAACGCATTCGTCATGACGGCATGTTTTTTTTAATAACTGCGGGTGGTGTGATATAAGTTCGGATTCAAAAATTCTGAATGGAGCGCAGCAGGTTTTGTAAGTGTTATAATATTTATCTGAAATCAGCAAAAGGAGCTAAGCCCACCCGATGAAAGTCGCATACTTCAGCATGGAAATAGGGCTAAATGAAAGCATTCCGACCTATAGCGGAGGGCTTGGCATTCTGGCCGGGGACCACATCAAATCGGCTGCCGACCTGAACATCCCGCTGGTCGCCGTGACGCTTCTCTACAAACGCGGCTACTTCATCCAGAATATAAACCCTTTTGGGCAGCAGGAAGAGATCTACCCTTACTTCGACCCGCGTGCGTTCATGGAACCTCTGCCCCTCAAGGTAACCGTAAGGCTCGAAGGTCGAGACGTACAGGTGGGCGTATGGAAGCATAACGTGGTTGGGATACATAACGGGACCGGGGCGGGAAGAGTGCCGGTCTATTTTCTCGACACCGATCTTCCGGGAAATGCGCACGAAGACCGGCTCATAACCCAGTATCTCTACGGTGGAGACCAGCATACCCGGATATCGCAGGAAGCGATTCTCGGAATCGGCGGATATCTTGCGTTTAAGCGCCTCGAGCCGAAAATCACCACCTATCACATGAACGAAGGGCACTCGGTTTTCCTCACTCTCGCCATGTTGAAGGACTTGGGAGGAGACGAGGAGCAGGTAAGATCCAGGTGCATACTCACCACGCATACCCCTGTTGCCGCCGGCCACGATAAATTCGGCTACAACCTCGCATCGACGGTGATCGGGGAATACCTGCCCTCAAATATCAGGAAGCTTGCGGGCGACGATGTTCTAAACACCACCGTTCTGGCCCTCAATCTGTCGCGCGCCGCAAACGGGGTGAGCCAACTGCACGGGGAAATATCCAGGCAGATGTTTTCAGGGTTCGACATCGGCCACATCACAAACGGCGTGCACCACCTGAGCTGGACCGGCCCTGAATTCAAGGAGCTATATGATAAATATATCCCGGCCTGGCGACAGGACCCTCAACAACTCGGAGATATTTCGGTAATACCGGACAGCGATATAGTCGAGGCCAAAAGGAAGGCCAAAAAGCGGCTCATACGATACATAAATTCCCTGTCCGGAGCAGGGTTTACCGACGAACTGCTGACGATCTGCTTTGCGCGGCGCGCAGCAGCCTATAAGCGCGCAACCCTGATTTTCAGCGATCTGGAATTTCTTTTCAATCTGTCCTATGACCGGGTGCAGTTCGTATTCGCCGGCAAATCTCACCCGCAGGACCATGCGGGAAAAGAGCTCATCCGGCAGATAGTAAATATCGGTAAGCAATACGAAAAACAGCTTCGGCTGGTCTTTGTCCCAAATTACAACATCTGGGTGGCAGGCCTGATGACTTCGGGGGCGGATGTCTGGCTCAATACTCCCCGCCGTCCAAGAGAGGCGAGCGGCACAAGCGGCATGAAAGTTTGCTTTAACGGCGGAGTGAATATGAGCGTGCTGGACGGATGGTGGCGGGAAGCCTGCAAAGACCGGGTAAATGGGTGGGCCATCGGCGACGACGAAGATCAGGACGATGAAGCGGCCACCGCCGATCTCTACAGGGACCTTGAAGACATGGTTACGACCTACTACGCCAACCCCAGAAAATGGCTCTCAATAATAAGGCGGTCCATCTCTGACATAACCCCTCGGTTCAATACCCACAGGATGGTGCTGGAGTATTTTCACAACTATTACAGGTAAGGCAGATTCAGGTACCCATCGGGCGCCAGACTGGTTGCGAGCATGACTGTGTTGATATCGCAATGGCCGGTAAAACCAGGAGCTTCTCTGTTAGCCGGATCGAGCCAGAAGTCTTCGATGATTTCCGCCAGAGCTTCGTACCGCATCAGGTTTTCAACTTGCCTGGCCAGTGATTGTGCTTTGTCGAATACGCCCGGCCTTCCTTCAATAAGCCGCTCCAATCTTTCAAGAGCATGCAGACCGTTGGAAAGCCCCAGTTCCCTGAACGCGAGCCGATACTGAGCCGGGGCTTCCAGCGAATCCATACTTACATAGGCATGCAATCCGAGCCGGCATGCGTCCAACAGGTCCGCTAGAAGATCGGCCTGCGGAAAAGTCCCACTCGTCATCATTTGGGCCACTCTATAGGCATCCGATAAAAGGCCGCCAATACCGAGAGGGTCATCGGTGGTCCAGTCTTTTCCCTTGCACATGGCAGCCAGACCCTGGATTTCCCCGCTTAGGTCCGGAGGTCCTTCCGAACCTCCGGCCGGGCCTGCCTGAAGCTCACGATAGGTGATGAGTCCATCGAGAGGGTCGTGATGCCCCATGGATGCTACGAGAGGATACGTCAGGTCTATGCTCATCTTCCAATACATTTGCCTGTGATCTCCGGAGGAAGGGCCGTAGGTGAATTTGGCGTAAGCCGTTTTTGCAAGCTCAACGGCCCACCTTCTGAAGACCGGGTCCCCCGTGATCGAACTGACGCAGTTAAGGGCGTGCATCCATTTAGTGAGGTAGTGATAATACTGGCCGTCACGATCCCATTCAAGCTGCTCGTCAAAGGGATCGCCCGGGCCTCGTTCGTTCATCTTCTTGCCAATCCTCAGTCCTCCCGCAGTGGGGTGCAGTTCCGCTTGTTGCTCATCGAGGCCGCTGATCCAGCCCTTTCGCCTGTCGTCGTCACGATGCCGTCCAAGAATGTTATGGACCTGATCGACGAGCAGGAGTGCAAGGTTTTTGTATTCTTCATTATTCGTTTGCCGGTACAGCCCCAGGAAATTGCAAACCGCAAAAGCATCGGTCCACAGGTAGCGTCTTGGCGCCTCACGCGCCGGCGCGAGTCCGGTGAGTGAGGCAAACGCATTCATGAATTCTATGGCGGTTGGTAATCCCGGGGTCTGCTTCATCTATGGCAATCCTCGTTTGATATGGACATTATCGGTACTACGCACCACTTATCATACAACAAGCTCAGCCAGGATGCAGCCTGCATCCTCCACAAATTTCGGGCAGAGTTTTTTTACGAGCATCTCCTCTTTAATTTTGCGCTGCCCCTCTTCCGTGCTGAAATCGGCTCCCAAAAGATCTTTGCAAACGGAGGTCCCGTGCCGTTGTTCAAAACGTCTAACCAGTTCCTGGATAGTTAGACAAATGTCATTCCTGGCCTCGGCCTCATCCTGCCTTCCACTCTGCGCAAGCCCCAATACCATTATGGCTCCGGTAACAGCCCCGCATATCCGCCCCATGCGTCCTACGCCGCCTCCCCAGGGACGGCCCAGCTTTTTGGCGATCTCGGAGTCGATTCCGTATGGCTCGCCAAAAGCTGTCAATATCGCCTGAGAGCAGTTCAAGCCACTTTCGAACAGGTCCATCGCTTTTTGTGCTGCATTCATTTTGAGGTCCTTTCGTTTTTTAGTTGACTGATCGTTAATTATGATTACAAACTATTTTAAATCGAAGCAAACGATTTGTTTCGAACGGTCTTATCGACAAAAGTGATAGGATGGTGACCCGTGGAAATCCGACAGCTCAGGTCTTTTCAAACAGTTGCGAATCTCATGAGCTTCAACAAGGCCGCAGACCGGCTTCATTATGCTCAATCGAGCATATCAGCTCAGATTCACGCTCTGGAGGAGGAACTTGGAGTTCAGCTATTCGACCGCCTGGGGAAAAAAGTGCAGCTCACCGAAGCCGGGGCCCGGCTGCTCAAGTATGCTGACAAGATATTGGACCTGGTTGACGAGACACACTCCCAGATGACTACTGATAAGGAACCGGCGGGTTCACTCACGGTAAGAGTTCCGGAAAGTTTCGCTGTCCATCGGCTGCCGCCGGTGATCGGCGAATTTCATTCCCGGTTTCCCGGTGTGCAACTGAACTTCATAACCTGCGCCCATGAGGGGTTGGAAAAAGACCTTCGAAAGGGCATAACCGACTTAGCCTTCCTGCTTGCGGAGTCGTTAAGCGCATCCGATCTCATGGTGGAAACCCTGGGGTTTGAGACCATAGTGCTCGTGGCCGCCCCCAATCATCCCCTGGGAGCAAAGCGCGCGTTGCACACCCACGATCTGGCGGGACGGACCATCCTTCTGTCCAGGGTGGACTGCAGCTACAGAAGGGTTTTCGAGCAGATGCTGGACCGGGAAGGGGTGCGCGGCGTCAAAAAGCTTGAATTCTACAGTGTCGAGGTCATCAAGCGCTGTGTCATGGCCGCAGTGGGTATTGCAGTCCTTCCCGAGACAGCAGTGGCTGCGGAAGCCGCTCGGAAGGAAGTTATAATTCTGCCGTGGCCGGAGGGGGGGATAGAAGTTGCCCTGCTGATGGTCTGGTATAGGGACCGGTGGATTTCACCGGCCTTAAGCGCTTTCATGAATCTAACGAAAAAAATGATGGCACGATCGACGGAGGAGATAAATGAGATTCAGAGAACTGCTGGATAAAGAAGAGATCATTATCGCCCCGGCCGCCTATGATGTGGTGTCCGCCCTGATCATTGAGAAAGCGGGGTTCCCGCTCGCGTATCTGAGCGGGCTTGGTAACGAAGCCAGTGACCTCGGCTATCCTGACCTGGGGCTGACCACTGTTACCGAAATTGTCAGGAAGGCCGGCAATATAGCCGGTGTGGTAAGTGTCCCGGTTGTCTGTGACGCCGATACGGGTTTTGGGGGAGCACTCAACATCTGCCGGACCGTCCGGATGTTTGAGACTGCCGGCGTTAGCGCTATCCACATCGAGGACCAGACCTTCCCCAAAAGATGCGGAGCAATTCGGGGGAAACAGGTCATAGACGCGGAGCAGTTCGCAAAAAGAATCAGGACGGCAGCCGATGCGAGGGAAAATGAAGACTTTGTAATAATAGCCAGGACCGACTCCAAAGTGGCGGGAGGAATTGATGAAGCCATAAGAAGACTGAATATGTATATTGAACACGGGGCCGACATGGCAATGGTCGGTGACTTATATACTTTTGACCAATATTTGCGGCTTGTCCGGGAAGTAAGAGCCCCATTGGTCGTCTGTGCCGCCGACCCTCAACGCTTCTCCATCCAACCTGATTTCACCCTGGATCAATGGAAGAAAACCGGTGTGAAGATGGTCCTCTACTGGTACCTCCCGCTCTTCGCCGCAATGAAAGCCGTGCAAAGGGCCGTGGTGTCCCTCAAGGAGACCGGCTCCATCAAAGAGATAATGGACGATCTGTTCACATACAAAGAATACACGAAAACGGTGGATTTGGATAAGTGGTTGAAGATCGATGAGCAAGGCGCCTGAAATTAGCGCTGATTTGAAGAATACAGTCCTTACCGGATCGACCCCTGAAATCCGCTCGCCTTCGCGCATTACTCCTCTTCAAACAAGCCGGATTCAAAGTAGGCCTCCAACTCCCTGCACACAATTCTGTCCGTTGGAAAGGCCATGTCGGGCAAATCGTCCAGGCTGAAGAAAGCCGCTTCACTGGCATCCGAGCCCGGGTGGATTTCTCCTCCCGTCCGCGTTCCCCAAAACCAGATCCCAACCGTTTGTGATTCGGGGTCGTGGAAGTTGGATTGAACGGAAAAAACCCGCCCAACCCGCACCGTTATCCCGGTTTCCTCAAAGAATTCACGCCCGGCGGCTTCCCGCACTTCCTCGTCCCACTCGAGGTGGCCGCACGGAATGCACCACAGCCCGCGGTATGAGCCCCTGCGCCTGACCAGAAGGATCTTGCCTCCTTCGACCAGCAGGACCGCGACACCTACGGTAGGGTTACGATAAAAAACCTCGCCGCAATCAGGACAAGAAGACCTTACGCCCTTTTTTGCCGCTTTCCTTATGAGCGAAGCGCCGCAATGGGGACAGAAGCGGAAGTTCATAAATATGAGTGGTTCCCCTGTAAACCTGGACCTCAACCAGTTTATATGTTACCGCCTTATCCGAAAAGACCGGCGCTGCCGGAAGGCGCCACGCCGACAGCCCCGTCTCGCAGAGCGTCGAAAATGAGCGGGCGCCTTCCGCGCTACGCGGGATACATCGCTAAGGGGTGCTCAAGAGAAATGATATTCTTCTGCTTAGTGTTGTATATAGCATCTCATACGATGTTTTGCAGCCGAACCTCAATAATACTCTTTTTCCCATATGATAAATCATTTACTATCCATGTGTGGCGCGTGACGAGCGAAAGCACACCTCCAAACGAAAGGATCTCCTTATGGCGCTAAAGACCTCTCAGGAATACCTGGAAAGCGTAAAGAAGCTCACCCCTAAGGTTTACGTGGGCGGCAAATGGGTTTCGGACCTGCTGGACCATCCGGTAACCAGGTCGATGGTAATGGCCAATGCGGCCATTTACGACCTGGCGCAGGACGAGCGAAACCAAAGCGTCATGGTTGCAGGCTCTAAGCTTACCGCAAACCCGGTCAACCGGAACGTTCACGTCTCCGGCAACAATCACGATCTGGACATGCGGCAGGAAATGGCCCTTCTTACCAGCCAGACGGTTGGCACCTGCAACTACCGCTGCGTCGGCTGCGACGCAATAAACGGCCTCGCCTCGACAACATGGGAAATGGACCGCGCCCTGGGAACGAAATACAGCGAGCGCTTCAATAGATGGCTTGCCTCCATTCAGAAGGACGATCTCGCGGTTTCCGGGGCCATAACCGACGCCAAGGGCGACAGAAAAAAACGCCCGTCCCAGCAGGACGAACCGGACGTGTACGTGCACATCACCGAAAGGCGCAGCGACGGGATCGTGGTCAGTGGCGCAAAGGTCAGCCAAAGCGGAGCGATAGGGGCGCACGAAACGCTCGTTCTTCCCGGCGGGGCGCTCAAGGAAGGCGAGGAGGACTTCGCGGTCGCCTTTGCCGTCCCGAACGGCTCTCCCGGCCTGACCTACATCTGCCAGTACAACGCATACTCGGCCGAAAGGGAGGCGGCCGAAGACGAATCGGAGCTTGGAAACCCCGTATTCGGCCAGAGAGAGACCTCTACCATGGTTTTCGACAATGTTTTCATCCCCTGGGACAGGGTTTTTCTTTGCGGCGAAACGAAGTACTGCGGAAGGCTGATCTCCAGATTCGCCAAAACACACCGTATGAACTGCGGAGGGGCCTGCAAGGTGGGGTTCGCCGACCTCATCATCGGCGCGACGCTCTTAGCAGCCGAATTCAGCGGGGTAGAGAAGATACCTCACATCCAGGACAAGCTGATCGAAATGGTGCGCCTTAGCGAAACCTCCCACGCGTGCGCAATAGCAGCGGCGGTGAAAGGCAGGGAGGAACCCGAAGGCTCGGGCGTTTTCATGCCGGACGACCTCTTCGGCAACGTAGCCAAGCTGAGCATAGCCCACGGCTTCTGGGAAATCATGAAGCTTGCCGGCGATATCGGCGGCGGCCTGGTTGTGACAATGCCGCGGCTAAAAGACCTCGATCACCCCGAGGTCGGGCCTCTGCTCAAGAAATTCTTTCAGAGCGCAGCACCTGCGGACAAACGGTTCAGGGTGGCAAAATTCCTGCAGCATTGGACCGCCGGCCTGCACGGTCCGGGCACCTGGCACGGAGCGGGGGCCCCTCAGACTCAGCGCGTAATGATTTCCTACCTCACCGACTTTGAGTCCAAAAAGAAGATGGCAAAAAAGCTTATGCGCATGGAAGAAGATTAGGTGGACAACTGACTACGGAGTACGAAGGGCGCAAGGCTGAGTAAGGATAACTCACGGTATGGCCCGTTTCTGAATTGGATGAAGCGGGCCTCAATCGATTATGGCCTGGTTTTCTCAAAAACTTCTCATTCGTAATAGTCCGGAATGAAAATCGACCTCGAACATATAGCCGTTGTGCTAAACGAGCCTCATTATCCGGAAAACATAGGCGCAGCGGTTCGGGCGGCCAAGAATATGGGAATCTCGCGATTCCTGCTCGTAAATCCGGCTGACTGCGATCTTACGCGAATTTTAAAGATGGCCACTCACCATGCAGAAGACCTCGTTTTGGGCATCGAGGTCCACGACCGGCTCGAAGATGCGCTTAAAACATTTCAGTACGTGGTTGGAAGTACCGCCCGAACGGGCTCCCAGCGCCAGTTCGTGAAAAATCCCCGGCAACTTGCCATGGAACTTATACCCATCAGCCGGAAAAACCATGTCGCGCTGGTTTTCGGCCCCGAGGCAAGCGGACTGGCCAATGAACATATCAGGTACTGCGATGCTCTGGTTACCATACCGACAGCCGAATTTTCTTCCATAAACCTGGCGCAGGCCGTCATGATAATGGTTTATGAGGTTTTCACCGCCGCATCCGAAAAAAAGGAGGGGTTTACTCCGCGCCTTGCAACCCGCGGCGAACTCGAAGCCATGTACGTGCAGCTCAAGGATACGCTGACGAAGATAAATTTCATAAACCGTGAAAATCCCGATTACTGGATGAAGAGCATCAGGCGGTTTTTCAGCAGAATGCAGCTCCGCGGGCGTGATGTGCACCTGATTCGGGGCATTTGCAGGCAGATAGACTGGTACTGTTTTCGAAAAACTCCAAGCGCCCCGCAAGAAGAGAAATAAAGGTCCTGAACGGACCTTGGGCCTTTTGCCCAGCCTTAAGCTTCGATCACTATCCTGTGATTCACGAGGGACATGCTGAGAATCCGCCCGTGGACCATTTTTTGTTCACCGAAAATATTTTCGATCTTGATATGGTCCCCCTCGTTTTCGACTTTGTCAACCGCTTCCATGATGAGTTGCTCTTTCCCTTCCTTTACCAAGTAAGCATTTGCTTCACACATTAGTCAGCTCCTGATGAGTTGGGTTCCAGGCATATCTCGAACCATCTGTAATACTAATACGGTTCCGGGGCGATATTCAATACCGTTGAAAGAGTCAAGGGAAAAGAGAGAAAAGGGAAAAAACGCACCCTTCACCCTTCTTTCAGCTCAGATGTGCCGCGCGGGTAAGCGGCAGGGAGCTGCGACGCAAAATTCGCGAAAACCGGCAATTGAGCATTCCGTCGAGTTCATCTACAAAATCTTCAATCCGGTCAAAGTTTGTTAAGAGCGTCGGGTTTTCAATTCCTTTGGTTACAAACTGGAAAAAGAGCGTCTGCAGCTTCCAGGTCTTCGGCCAGATCGCCAATGCGCGGCAAAGCGTAAGCAGCCGGAAAAATCGCCCCGCATCCGCCTCGTCGAAGATTCGGATCAGCCTGGACAAGATCCTCACCATGAACAACCCCAGCCTTTCGGAAATTTCCACCAGATTGAGCGAAACGCCCCATGATTTTGCCTCTTCCTGAAGGGAGTTGAGCCTGGCCATGTGCACGCGGAAAAAAAAGTCGGCAGAATCCCATGGCGCATCCGTAGAGACGTGCTCAGCGTCATGCATCAGGATGTTTTCCACCAGGCTTTCCACCTCTTCGCTAAGGACCCGCTGGATTGAAACCCGAAGATCGCCCGGAATTTCTATTCCCCATTGCCTGAGTGACAAGAGGAGTGGCTTGTATGTATTGAACAGGCTCCGTTGAAGATCTGTGTAGCTGCCGAATGTCTTGCGGCTTATGTCCAACGCAATCGAGGCCCTCAAGTCCTTCAGAACGTCTTCGAGTCCGAAGTAACCGGTACCGAATTTTTCATCCAGCACTCGCACGATCTTGATCGTATTTTGCTCTTCGATGGAATCCTGCAGGGCGGCAAGAACGGATTCATACTCGCCCTCATTCAGATAGGGCTTCACCGAACAGCGGAAATCCAGCCCGCCGAAATGTGCCACCGCGTAAAGGAAATCCTCTGTGTCCAGCGTTCTGTCGTCCTTAATTGAAACCAGGCCGTAGAGGCACCTCACCGGACTCGTCCCTAAATCCTCCTCCTTTTGGGGCAGGATGCTGTATGCACATATCCGGAACTCCCGCTGAGCGGACCTGGCGAGAGACTGTATGGCGTAATTCGCCGCCGCCTTTGCCCTGCCGAACACCTTGGGCTTGACCTCGCGGAGAAAAACGTTTGCGCCGTTTCCGTATTCGGGCAGGTTGCTGGGCGCCAGCTCCAACAACCTGAGAAACTCCGGGTCAAGCGGTGTTGATCCCGTCTTTTCGGCAAGCCGGATCGCCATGGCGGCGTACTTGAGAATCAGGACCGACTCAAGCTGGCTGATTTCATCGAAAAACCAACCGCAGGATGTGAACATCAACAGCGAAAACCGCTGCATCTCCAAAAGCTCCAGGAATCGTGAGACATTGGATGAGCGCGACCCGCCCCTGAGGTGTTTTTCCAAAAACGGGGCCAGGTGATTCTTTCTGTCCAGGATTAAATCGATATATTCGTCCCTGGCGCCCCAAGGGTCTGCGCACAGGTTTGCCATCTGAGTTTCGAAATGAACGGCCAGATTGTCTCGAACATATTCGAGCGCTCTGCGCAGAGGTGCTCTCCATTTTTGAGTCCAGCCAGGTCCGCCTGCAAGATGGCAGCCGCAGTCGCTGCTCCACCGCCCAAGTCCATGAGCGCAGCTCCAAGCCGTTCGTTCGAGTATTTCAACCTCGGCGACGACCGGGAACCGGGACAGGAACCACCCATAATTGACTATCTCAGCCGAGCTATCCCGCTTCAGTTCCTCAAAACCGGCGGCAAGAGCCATGTCGCCGAATTTGAAATGATGCCCGTAGGATTCTCCGTCCGTGGCTACGTTAACCAGCCAGGGTTCCCCGCTGAGGGGGTCGCGCAAGGACCATGTCCTGTCGATCTGTTCGAGGAACATGGAGCTGTGCTCGAGTAACCGGCCGAAAGCCACACCGTGCGCCAGGGAGGAGTCGTAGAAAAAAATGTTGATATGTTTGCTCCCGCCGCAGGAATAACGATAGGCGCGTCCGCTGGGAATCGTTCCGCCGGCGGCATCCCTCCACTTAGTGTCGTCCTTGCGAAAACGCCATCGCGCCGCCTGTTGGGGAGACAGGATGGTGAATTTTATTCCAGCCTCTGCCAGGAGCAAAAGCGTGGCCCTGTCAACGGCCGTTTCGGCCAGCCACATCCCCTCGGGACGCCTGCCGAAGCGGTGCTCGAAATCGCGAATCCCCCATTGGATCTGGGTGAGCTTGTCTCGCTGATTTGCCAAAGGCATTATGATGTGGTTATAGACCTGCGCTATGGCGTTGCCGTGACTCCCGCACGCCTCCAGGCTTTTACGGTCGGCTTCCAGAATAGCCTGGTAAACCCAGGTATCGTGGCGATCGAGCCAGTTCATGAGGGTGGGGCCGAAATTGAAGCTGAGATACCTGTAATTGTTCATCAAACCCAGAATTCGATTCTGGTGATCGACAAGGCGCGCCGCCGTGTTTGCCCGATAGCATTCGAGGTTGATGCGTTGGTTCCAGTCATGATAAGGGGCTGCGGAATCCTCACGCTCGATTTCCTCGGTCCAGGGATTTTCGCGCGGAGGTTGATAGAAATGTGCATGGACACAAACGTATTTTTTTTCAGACGAATTCTTCATCTAGTCCCGGTTTCCGGTTAGAATAAATCCAGGTAAAAACAATCCGGCAATGCTCGATATATCCTTGCTTCACAACACGAATATTAATTGTACCGCGTGCAATTGCTCTTTTCCAGCGTCCTTTGCGTATTTTACGACCGCAGCGGTTTATCGATCGATTTAGTTTATCCCGCCTGTTTACAAAACCGGCCGGATTAACTACATTCATGCGTCCGGAGGAACGGAAAGCTTTGCGGTCCCACACTATTGACTGGCGGCAATTCGGACACTCCGGCATCCCCGACAACTCATCATGAATGGATCGTGTATGAACTGCAATCTCAATATTCGCGGAATCTTCTGCAATCGAACGCTAAATCTGAACGCGATCCGCGCAATCGGCTACGATATGGACTATACGCTCGTCCATTATCGTATGAGGTCCTGGGAGCACCGCGCTTATAACTATATAAAAGAGGGGATCCGCCTGACGGGATGGAGTCTGGAAACCCTGGAATTCGACCCGGATCTTGCGATGCGCGGACTTGTGATCGACACGCACATGGGTAACATTGTCAAGGCAAACCGGTTCGGTTACATAAAACGGGCATTCCACGGGACAAAACCGCTTGAATTCGAAGAGCTGCGCAGGGTCTATCAGCGCACACTCGTGGACCTCAGCGAGCCCCGGTGGCAGTTTCTTAACACACTTTTCTCCATCTCTGAGGCAAGCATCTTCATGCAGCTTGTCGATTTGCTTGATTCCGGGGAACTGCACGGCTGCATTGGCTACGAGGAGATCTTCAGGAGAGTGAGCCGTGCGTCTGATGAGGCTCACATGGAAGGTCGGCTCAAGGCCGAAATCCTCGCCAACCCGGCTGAGTTCGTCGAACCTGACGATGAAATCCCCCTGGCCCTTCTTGACCAAAAAAAGTCCGGCAAGAAGCTGCTTCTTATAACCAATTCCGAATGGTCTTATGTCCAACCGATTCTGAGTAGCGCGTTCGACCCTTTCCTGCCAAAATCCCTTAAGTGGCGCGACCTGTTCGATATAATAATTATCGGGGCGAGAAAGCCCGATTTTTTCACCCTCCCAATGCCGGCCTTCGAGGTGGTCAATGCCGAGGGCCTTCTTCGCGAGCACCGCGGCCCTCTGAGTCCGGGCCACATCTATCTGGGTGCGAACGCCCCGCTCGTTGAAGAAAGCCTGGGTCTTTCCGGCGAAGAACTTATGTATGTTGGGGACCACATATTTACGGACGTAAATATTTCGAAGAGCATTTCGAGGTGGCGAACCGCCCTGGTGGTTCGAGAGCTTGAGGATGAGATCGCGGCGGTTGACGAATTTCTGCCCAAACAGGCGGAATTGAGCGTGCTGATGGAGACCAAGGAGCGCTTGGAGGCCCAATACTGCTCACTCCGGCTGGCCGCTCAACGTATTTCGCACGGATATGGGCCGCGTGAGAACGTGAAAATCAGGGACCTCCAGCGGCAAATGTCAGAGCTGCATGGCAGGATAGTGCAAATCGATTCCAGGATCGCCCCAATCGCACAGGCTTCCGGGCAGCTTCTCAACAGGAATTGGGGGTTGCTCATGCGAACCGGCATAGACAAGAGCCATCTGGCAAGACAGATCGAGCGCTATGCCGATATCTACACCGCACGCGTTTCAAATTTCCTGCACCTGACCCCGACCGCTTTCCTGCGCTCCAGTCGGGGCAGCCTGCCCCACGATCCCGAGTGCATGCCCAAAGAGGCCGCTGACAAAGATATGCGGTGATGGGCGACACGAGATAGGGGGATGCGCAAAAACCAAAATAGTGAAAGGATCACAGCAAAGGAGAAGGCCACCCGCCACGCGCGGCGTGAAGTCAGAGGGAAAATTCTATTGAAGTGGCTCAAAACCGGGTGAATCCGGCGCGGCCGGAGCTTTTTTTACCGCTTTGCGGGCGCGGCCGGAAGGGCTTTTGGGCAGTTGGACCAAAGCGAACCAGTATTCGCACAGAGACTCCATCGCACTGGCCATCTCGTCAAAGGACAAGGGCTTCAACATAAACGAGCTGGCTCCGATGTTATATCCGTGCGAGACGTTTCTTTGGTCCCTGGAAGAGGTAAGTATTACGACGGGAATTTTTCGAAGCCCCGCGTTCGCCTTCAGATCCCTGAGCACCTCGAAGCCATCTTTTCCTGGCATATTTAAATCCAGCAGAATCAAATTCGGAGTTGGAACATTCGCATATTCGCCCCTCTGGAACAGGAAATTCATTGCTTCATCGCCATCTTGGGCCCAGTAGAGGTCCACTTTAATCCCCTTCGATTTGAGGGCCTCATTAACGAGCATAAAATCTTCCTCGTCGTCGTCAATCATGAGAATGGCAAAAGATTTGTCTTTTTGTTCTGAGTCAGCCATCGGTCTTATCCTCCAAACAGGACAAAGACAAAAACAGAGTGCGCCCCAAGGCGAACCAAGGCCAATCTATGATTGGGAATCCGGGCGGCAATAGTGCGCAGATCGGAAACAACATCCGAATGCACAAAAGTATGCCGATATATAGTAAACGATAATGGAAGGACCGGCAAGTTGGTTGTTGCCCATGAATCAGCGATGCGGAAAACGGATATTAAACTTTTACGATTAAAGTTTTCAGCATTACTTGCCGAACAAATGAATGTAAGGAAATCGATGTATCACAATGGTGCAACGCAAGCAGGGAGCCTTGGGACAATGGAAAAACCGGCAGATGTGGAGTCAGGGAAAACAACCAAAGTTCGGAACGCGGCTTTTAAAGGCTACAAAGATGGTTCCAGTGAATTCCTCGGAGACCAGATCGAGAGCATGACAGGCTATAGGCGTCGCGACTTTGATTCAAAATCCGTTATATGGACGGATTTGGTTTTAGAAGAGGACACGGAACATATAAAGCAAGTCTTCAAACAGGCGCTCAAGGGCAACAAGACCTACATGAGGGAGTACAGGGTCCGGGCCAGGAATGGCGATATCCTCTGGATCAGAGAGTGGGGCCAGATTGTCTGCGAGGAGGACGGCCAGATCGAATTCGTTACCGGCATTATCATGGACATCACCGAAGAGAAGCAGCAGGAGCTGCTGCGGTTGAATTGCGAGCGCAAAACCGGCAAATATTTGACCTTTTCGGTAGCCAAAGAAGGTTATGGGATTTCAATAATGAAGGTAAAGGAAATCATAGAGGTAATGTCGATTACTCCCATGCCCCAGGCCCCTCCATTCGTGAAAGGCGTTATAAATCTTCGAGGCAAAATTGTTCCCGTCGCGGACCTGCGCACTAAACTGGGTATCCAGGGTTCCGAATACACGGATCGCAGTTGCATAATCGTCCTTGACATCTCAGGGAACGGGAGGCCGGTCTTGATAGGTATGGTTGTCGATTCGGTTTCAGAGGTCCTTAACATACAAGGCGCCGATATCGAGGATGTGAACGACTACTTGCTTAAGTCCAACAGCGACTACATGCTCGGGATGGCCAAAACAACCAGTGGTATTAAAATAATCCTGGATGTGGACAAAGTGCTGGGTGAAGTTGCTCTTGGAGCCCTGAAAAACGTCTAAACGAGCCTGCTTTTTGCCGCCACAATCGAAAAAGGGAACCACCGTCCTGGATGGTTCCCTTTTGCCTGCATACCTGACAGGTAATTACCTTATTGATTCTTAGCCGTTCGAAGGCGTGGGGGCGGACTTTCGATCAGCCTCGGGACAGCGTAGCGTCCATCCGGAGGAATTGTTCCCTTAGCCCTCGTATGATGGACTTACATATATCACTTAAACAGCTTCACATCGCGGAGCGCGGAAGGCGACCGCATCGCGTGTCTATCGGACGCGTCGGGCGGGCGCGGGATGCCTTCAAACCCTTAACTTTTCCGGAGCAGGGCCTGGAACGATGCGCGGTAAGGTCACCCCGCTCAGCCATTCTTCCAATTTCATCGGAAGCTTAGGGGACCAGAAAAGCTTGCGAAAGTGATAGCCGTATATGGCCATGGTGACTACTTCACTGAAAGCGCCCTGGTAATGGGAGAGACTCTTCCTCATGATCTTCCAGTAATAGTTTCTGGATTTATGGTCGACAATACCCAAATACCAGAGTGAGCGGACAAGGGTCAGCAGGTCATTTCTGGCGAGGTAAGTCCTGGTCAAGGGGCGGTAGGCCCGAAGAAACGCAAGCATCCGGTTATAATACATTTCCGGAGAATAAACGCTGTTCATGACCCAGCGGTAGCCCTCGATTATTTTATCCCGGTCCATCCGGGTGATGAAGTTCAGAGATCCGCTCGCATCCGTGTTATCGCCCGAAGATTTGAAGAGCATTCTTCCTTCGCCCTCCAGGCGCGAATAAAGCCGAGTTCCCGGGATTGCGGTAAGCAACCCGACCATGGCGGTCACGATTCCGTTTTTTTGGATGAAGTTTACCTGCCTCTGGAAAACGTCAGGCGGGTCGCTGTCGAAGCCGATTATAAACCCTCCCATGACGGCCAGGCCGTGCCTTTGTATCGTTGCGACCGATTCGGAGAGGTTGCCTTTGAGATTCTGCGCCTTGCCGCATTCTTTTAAACCTTCTTCAACGGGCGTCTCCAGACCGAGAAACACCTTGTTGAACCCGGCCTGCACCATCAGGTTCATCAATTCCGGATCTTCCGCAAGATTTACGGAAGCTTCCGTTAAGAAGTTAAAGCCCGGCAGCTTGCCTTGCTGCCACGAGATGATGGTTCTGAGAAGGCCTTTTACTTTCTGCTTGTTGCCTATAAAATTGTCATCCACAATAAAGACCGACCCGCGCCAGCCACGGGAGTAGAGAGCCTCCAACTCGGCCAGCACCTGTTCGTTCCGCTTAACCCTGGGGACCCGCCCATTCATGACTATCACGTCACAGAATTCGCAGTTGAATGGACATCCCCTGGAATACTGAATGGCCATCGCGGCATAGTCGTTCAGATTAATGAGGTCCCACATGGGAACAGGGATATCTTGCAGACCAGGGAAGTCCGAGGCCCTGTAAAATCTCTTGGGCCGCCCCGCCTCCATGTCCCTTACGACTTCGGAAATTATCGACTCGGCTTCTCCCAGGACCAGATGGTCAATATCGGCGAAGTCGTCTGGATATACCCTGAATAGAGGGCCGCCCCCGACCACCTTGGCGCCAAGCGCGCGGCAACGGTCCACGACCTGCCGAGCTGAATTTTTCTGGGCGACCATGGCGCTGACGAAGACGTAATCCGCCCACAGCAGTTCCTCGTCCCGGAGCGCCCTTACGTTAAGATCGACAAGTCTTTTTTCCCAGGAATGCGGGAGCATTGCGGCTACGGTCAAGGCTCCGAGTGGGGGAAAGGCCGATTTTCTTCGCACCACTCTAAGAGCGTGCTTAAAGCTCCAGAAGGTTTCGGAAACCTGTGGATAGACGAGAAGGATCTTCATTTAAACCCTTTATTTTGAAGGGAAACTGCAAGCGGATAAGTAGGAATTACTGGCTTTGAGTTTACAGCCTGCCATCTCACAGGTCAACAGGAGATCCGCATAACTAACAGATTATACTGTCCCTTATTGTTTTATAGTAGACAATTCCGCACATTTTGGTTACTTGCCTAGAGTATTTTAGCGTTCAGTTTCTTCAATATGGAGACACTCAAAGAGATGGCTCTTGTTGTGCAAAAGTACGGCGGGACCTCGGTTGCCGATGCGGAAAGAATCAATTCGGTGGCAGGCCGGGTCCTCGCGAGGCAGAAAGAGGGCGACCAGTTGGTTGTGGTCCTTTCGGCGCGTGCGGGTGAAACCGACCGGCTGATAAAGCTGGGGTACGAGATTGCCGAGCATCCCGACCCGCGTGAGATGGACGTTCTGCTTGCCACAGGCGAGCAGACCACCATAGCCCTGTTTTGCATTGCTGTGAAGGCCATGGGGTCCGAGGCTGTTTCCATGACCGGATACCAGGCCGGGATCATGACAGACGGCCAATTCGGCCAGGCCCGCATAAGCTGGATACAGACCCAGCCCATCATTGAAAGTCTGCAGGATGGCAAGATCGTAGTTGTGGCCGGGTTTCAGGGATATGACGATGATGGGAACATCACCACGCTTGGGCGCGGAGGGTCCGATACTACGGCGGTAGCGCTTGCTGCGGCGCTTCATGCCAGCGTATGCGAGATATACACGGACGTGGAAGGGGTGTTCACCGCAGACCCCAGAGTATGCTCCAAAGCGCGCAAGCTGGATAAAATAAGCTACGAAGAAATGATGGAGATGGCCAGCATGGGGGCCAAGGTCCTCCATCATCGTTCGGTGGAATTCGCCATGAAGTACGATGTGCCCGTCAGGGTGCTTTCCTCGCTCACCGATGCCCCGGGCACCCTTGTTACACGGGAGGATGATACAATGGAAAAGCCGGCGGTTTCCGGAATCACCTTCAATAAAAACGAAGGCCGAGTAACGATCACCAACGTCCCCGACGAGCCGGGAATCGCAGCGAAGGTTTTCCAGCCGATCTCGGCTGCGAATATCAACGTTGACCTGATTGTCCAGGGGGCAAGTGGTGTTCCGGGCAGGGCAAGTATTTCATTTACGGTTCCCAAGACCTCTTACGATCAGACGCTTGCCATCCTGGGCTCACTTGCGCCGGAACTGGGCGACTGCCTGGTGACGGGTGATCCAGGCATCGCCAAGGTTTCCATCATAGGGCTTGGAATGAGGAGCAACAGCGGAGTGGCGTCCAGGATGTTCGAAACGCTCGCCAGAGAAAACATCAATATCAAGATGATTGCCACCTCGGAGATAAAGATCTCGTGCGTAATCGACGAAAAGTATACCGAATTGGCGGTAAGAGTGCTGCATGACGCCTTCGAGCTTGACAGAAAATTGCAAGGGAGCGGACACATTCAGATTCAGGAAGAAAAACAGTAGGCCGGCAACAAGCCTGTTATAAGCCACTGCCGTATGCCCCGGCAGATGGCTCAACGTTTAACGCAAACAATTCCCTTCGAGCGCTGCCCCGGTTTTCAAACTTCTGCTGCTACCTCCGGTCTCACGGCCACAATGAATCACGGGGATTGTAAAAATGTGCAAATTAATCGGGAGAACCGACGATGGAAGTGAAAATCTACGACACAACACTCCGTGACGGCACGCAGGCCGAGGATTTTTGTTTTTCGGCGGACGATAAGGTCCGCATAGCTCTCAAGCTCGATGACATCGGCATTCATTACATCGAGGGAGGCTGGCCCGGATCAAACCCGAAGGATGTGGAGTTTTTCCGGGAAATCCGCAACTACCACATAAAGCAGGCCAAAATCGCGGCTTTCGGCTCAACTCACCATCCGGGTTCCACCCCTGCTTCCGATCCCAATCTCAAGGCCCTGATCGAAGCAGATACCGAGTTGGTTACGATATTTGGAAAAAGCTGGACGGTGCATGTAAAAGAAGCCCTGCGCACGACCCTCGATCGCAACCTCGCTCTCATTTCCGGGAGCATTGAATTTCTGCGTCAGCAGGGAAAAACCGTCTTTTACGACGCGGAACATTTCTTTGATGGGTTCAAAGACGACCCGCAATACGCGCTGGCCACCGTTGGAAAGGCGATGGAAGCCGGAGCCGAGTGCGTGATCCTCTGCGACACCAACGGGGGGTCCCTGCCCAGTCGAATCCGTAGCGCCATAGAAGCCGTCAAAGAGAAATTCCCCGGTATTGCGTTCGGAATTCACGCTCACAATGACTCGGACCTTGCCGTCGCAAACTCCCTGATAGCCGTCGAGATGGGCGCTGTGCAGGTCCAGGGAACGATCAACGGGATCGGGGAAAGATGTGGAAACGCAAACCTTTGCTCCATAATAGCCAACCTTTGCCTGAAAATGGGACTCGCCTGCCTTGGGCCCGAGCACCTTGCGAGATTGCGGCAGGTAAGCCGGTTCATAATGGAGATGGCAAACATCCCGCCGAACCGCTACCAGCCTTATGTCGGTCGAAGCGCCTTTGCGCACAAAGGTGGAGTTCACATCAGCGCGGTCGAAAAAAACCCGAAGACATACGAGCACATCGAACCTAACCTGGTTGGCAATAAACGCAGAATTCTCGTCTCGGATCTTGCCGGACGAACCGCCGTGACGCGAAAAGCCGAGGAATTCGGCCTTGAGCTTTCAAAGGGCGACCCGGTAGCCATGCAGGTGCTCGAAGAGCTAAAGGACCTCGAAAACCAGGGATTTCAGTTCGAGGCGGCGGAAGCGAGTTTTGAGCTTCTTATCAACAAGACGATGGGCAAGAGCAAGAAATATTTCGACCTTGTCGGCTTCCGCGTGATCGATCAGAAGCAGAGCGAAAATAAGGACCCTGTGGCCGAGGCGACCATCCAGATCCGGGTTGGAGGCCAGATCGAACATACCGCCGCCTTTGGCAACGGCCCGGTGAACGCCCTGGATAAAGCCCTGCGAAAGTCTCTGGAAAAATTCTATCCCGAGCTGAAAAGCATGGAACTCATTGACTATAAAGTGCGCGTCCTGCCAGGCGTTGCCGGTACAGGGTCCAAGGTGCGCGTGCTCATCGAATCCACTGACGGACAAGACCAATGGGGTACGGTCGGCGTCTCCCACGACATCATCGAAGCAAGCTGGCAGGCCCTCGTGGACAGTATCAACTACAAGATGTATAAAGCAGAGAAAAACAACGGCGCTGAAAAATCCGGAGAGCAAAAAAAAGTGCGCTGAAGCACCGGGGCCCCCGGCCTCAGAACTCTACAGGGCCGGCGTACCCGGTCAACTCGAAGTAGCCCTCTCCCATCACGGCCCGGCCCTGTGCCCCGGGGCCTTCATCTCTAATCCCAAATTGCGTTCAAAATAAGGTGATTGGGGAGGGCATTAAGCCCTTCCCTACGGCTTACCTCGGGACAGATCGGTAGGGGCGGAGTTTATCCCCGTAAGCGCTCAAATTAGAAAGTAGACGTATATATGATTGCAATTTTCTAAACTGTTTCAGAATCAGCGTGTTAAGCCCTGAAGGGGCTGAATAATTCAGCCCGGGGTCAGTCCCGCGCCACGCGGGACGCCACCCTGGGTGTTGGATTCCATACATTTTTTCCCTTTACCCCGGCGGGGTTAACGTTACACACGTACTGCCGGGTGGACTTTCCTTCCCTGTCCACGAATGTGCCGCTCGATACCGGGCTGTACTCGCCGCTTTTTTCGCGCAGCTGTTGCGAACGCACAGAAACATTTGCTCATCCGTTGAAAAATCCAGCCAAGTGCTTAATATTTCTACTAGATGAAAATATAGGAGTATCAGATGGAAAGTACGTGGATAGATTGCAAGAGGTGCGCTCCGAAGACGAAAGAACACTCCAAAAGGACATGCCGCCTTTGCGGCGCTCTGCATTGCGATGAGTGCCTCAACGAAGCCGGATACTGCACATCGTGCAGTGAAAAAGTGGGTTACTCAAAGGATGAAGCAATTCCGGTATGAACCGGCTCAATGAAAAAAAGGCGTGCAGTCTCTTCACGGGGACTCTCACGCCATTGTTTTTAAAGCGCGCTATCGCGAGCAATGCGCATAGAGATTTTCAGCAGATTAGACTTTTTTCGCTGCGACCAGCCGGGCGAAATGCTCGAATGAACGATCATAGGTTCTTTCAGCATCCGGTGGGAAACAACATCCCGGCAGTTGCCTGCTCTGCACGTGGTACTCAATACACTCACAGCAAACACCCGACCTGGGGCATCCCTTATAGGTGCACGAGCATTTGCTGCTGTTTTGTTCTTTCCTGCATTCCATCAGTGGACCGCAACCTTATGATGGCTTGAACCTGCTTTCCCGCCCTTCAGGAGAACTGCAACCAGCAAACAAAAGACGATGGCTTCCCAGACAATAACTGCAGTCCAGCTCTCCGTCAGCCCATAAGTGATTCCGCCGCCAACAATCGCAGGAACTCCCGAAAGAACTATAATACCAAAGCGCCATGCCCAGTTCATCAGTATCTCTCCGAATATGAGGATGCAAAAGAGCGTTTTGTTATTTTTAGCACAAGGCCTTTAGAGATTCAATATTTTTGTAAGCGGATCAATCACCCTCATGACCGATGCTTGAGCGCTTTCCGCATTCGATTCCGTATTTTTTGATTTTGTAGTGGATAGCCCTTCGGCTTATTCCCAGGAGATGAGCGGCTTCCTTCTGAACGAAGCCCGCCTGCTGCAAAGCCCGCAAAATCGCATTTCGTTCGCTTTGGTCAAGAGACAGCGAGGAAGTGTCGCCGGTGGCTGCCGGGGACTTCTGCGGCGTATCGGGAAGCCCGGAAAGGCTCAGGTCGCTTTTGTGCAAGGTCCCGTCGCTACAAAGAACCACTCCGCCTTCCAGGGCATTTTTAAGTTCTCTCACGTTTCCGGGCCAGGGATATTCGCAGAGCCATTTGATCGTTTCTGCAGGCAGCCTGACCAGCGGGAGGTTCTGGTTTTTGCAGAAGTTTTCCACAAACTGCCGCGCAAGGACGGGTATATCCTCTCGTCGGTCCCGCAGGGGCGGAATCTTCAGGGTCACTACGCGAAGCCGGTAGTAGAGGTCCTCGCGAAAATTCCCTGCTGCGACATCTTCTGAGAGGTTAACATTGGTTGCCGAAATTACCCGGCAGTTCACCGGGATTTCTTTAAGATCCCCGATCCTTCTGATTTTCCTGTCTTCCAGGAACCTCAGGAGCCTCACCTGCATGTCATGGGAAATATTTCCAATCTCGTCGAGAAAAAGGGTGCCTTTGTCGGCCGCCTCGATCAGGCCTTTCTTGTCCTTGATAGCGTGGGTAAATGCGCCGCGAACGTGTCCGAAAAGCTCACTTTCGAGCAATCCGCTCGGAGTGGAACCGCAGTCCACAACAATAAAGGGCTGCTCGCGGCGGGGACCTCGCTGGTGCAGGAGGCGCGCGACTCGCTCCTTGCCCACCCCGCTCTCGCCAAGTAGCAACACGTTTACGTCGCTTCTGGCAATACGGTCAACCAGACTGTACAATTCGCGCATTGCCGGGCTTTTCCCGCCCCAGAGCGATTGGCTCAACGGAGGAAGCGTATCGAGCGTGGGTTTTGGCGCGCTTTTTTTGAGCACCTCCTGGACTTTCGAGATCAGCTCGCGTCCATCGAAGGGTTTTGTCAGGTAATCAATGGCCCCCGCTTTAAGGGCTTGTACCGCATCCGGGATTGTCCCATAGGCTGTCAGAAACATGACGGGAAGCCCCGGACGGATCTCATGGGCGGCGGAAAAAAGGTCCATGCCTCCCATGCCCGGCATCTTTACGTCAGTGATCATAAGGTCCACCGGCTTGTTTTTGAGCAGTTCGAGGGCTTCCTCGGCCCCTGAGGCGGTCAGGACCCGGTAGTCGATCGAGGAAAGCCTGGCTTCCAGAACAGCCAGGATATTCAGGTCATCATCGACTACGAGAATTATCGGCTTGGTGGACAACTTCATCTCCGGATACAGCAGATCACGGGGTGGCTTCCTGCTTCTTCTCCTGGTATTTGCGATGTATTTCCTCAAGAGATTCAAGCTGGTGCCGCAGCCGCCGGATTTCACGCTCGCGCAGCTCCAACCTGGACCTCAGAGCCTGCATCTCCTTCTCCTTTGTCTGGAGAACCACCCTGAAATCTATCTCTTTAGCAGCCCTGCGGCCTTTTATTCCGGCAGCGCCCGTAATTGAGGTTTGGAGCCGCAGCAGGAAGGGGGTTATCATTCTCGGGTCCTCGCACCCTTGCCAGGAATTAACCTGCGAGCTCCATTTCTCCCAGCTTGATATCGCGTCCTCGTATTCGTCGGAGGTATTGGCGAGAACAAGCTTGACTGATGAAAGCCCAAAGAGGGCCTGGCGGGCAATTTCAGGATTCTGCGTGCTTTCGCTCACCATCTCGAATCCGATTTTCGCCCTATTGTAGTCGCCCGCGTTGAAAGCTTTCATTGCGTCCGCAAGGGCTTCCTGCTCGACATCACGCCGTATGGACTCAACGCAGGTCGATTTTTCCCCGGCAGCCAACGAGCATGCAAAAGACCCGGAAATCAAAAGGAAAATGACGATCCCCAAAAATCCCCGCTCAATCCGCATCTTCAGAACCATCGTTCATTCTTTCCGATTTAGAGGAAGGGTGAAGCTGAAGGTGCTGCCGTAGCCCAGCTTGCTGCTAATGCCAATTTCGCCTCCGTGCGCCTCGACGATGTACTTGGAAATGCTCAGCCCAAGGCCAACTCCGTCAACCTGGTCCCGAACACCGGATGCCCTGTAATATTTATGAAAGACAAGGGTTTGCTCAGCCTCAGGAATCCCCGGCCCCTTGTCTGTGACCGAGAACACCAGATGGGGCGCTTTAGCCGAGTCGTCCCGTCTTACGGAAACAAGAATTGCGCTCCCATGAGGCGAGAACTTTATAGCATTTCCGATCAGATTGAGCAAAACCTGCTGCAAATTATCCGGATCACAGTAAAAATTCGATGTTCCGGGTTCGATTTCCGAATGGATCGAGATATCTTTTGCCTCCGCTGCGGGAATCAATCGCGATATAGCGCCCTGGACGAATTCGCCAAGATCGATCTGCTGCGGATGGATTTCGACCGCTCCTGCCTCCAGACGCGATATCTGCATGAGATGGTTGAGCAGCTTCGTAATGCGATCCAATTCATTGCTGGCTATCAGCAGAAACCGCCTCTGCCTTTCATTTATGTCCCCCATGACCTCTTCGGCAATCAAATTCACCGATTCGCGTATGGAGGTCAGGGGCGTTCGGATTTCGTGGCTGAGCATCGATATGAAATCCGACCTCATGCGCTCTTCTTCACTGAGGCGGGCCGCCATGTCGTTGAAAGTACGCGCAAGCTCGCCGAATTCGTCGTTAGAATAAATCCGGATGGGGGCAGTAAGCCCCGATCGAGACATAGACTTTATCCCCCGCCTCAACTCGCGGAGCGGGCGGATCATCCCGAAACTGAAACCAATGACCCCGAACAGCCCGATCAACAGAGAGGCCGTAACGCCGACAGCCCCCCATTCCATCGCTGTTCGACCCTGGGCGTTGAGACTTTTGACCATCCTTTCGATCTGTTGTTCGTTGGCTGCCCTGGCCTTCTGTATCTTCTCGACCCATTCGTTTATCACCTCTTCCTTGAGCCAGGGAATGTCCGAATGCTCCTCATCGGCCTGCTGCCTGCCGGATTCGAACTGCTCCTGGTATTCCCGGTAAAGACTGTCCCAGGGATTTTCGTTACCTTCGTCCGCACCCAGCCACAGGATTTCGAACAGGTTAGTTTCGTATTCTTTCTGGCCGCTTGCAAAATATTCCTTATACTCTTCTTTTTTCAGAAGGTCGTATTTTTTTTCATTCTCCGCCATCCACCAGAGCGTGTCGATCATCTTCTTGGACGCGGTTGCAATGCGGTATTTTCGGTTGGCGATATCCTCGGACGTTTTGCCGAATGCCTGAATGTGGACGAAAAGAGACAGGATGGTCCCGTAGAAAATAAGGCAGGCTAAAAGGTACCAGGCAAAAAGCTTGACCAGTATTCCAATTTTTATCTTCATCGGCTTAATAAGTCCACACCTCGCAGAGCGTCGAGAATGAGCACCAGGCCGGGCCCAAGGGCATCAGACTCCTAAACGCCGGTAATAGTAAATCATTGGAAAAGCGACGAAAAGCGAAAAATGACAAGAGGGGCCGGAGTGGGGAGCGAGGGAGCAGAAGCTTTCCGCTTCCACCTTGCTTGAGACCCCATTCATGATAAAAACCATTGTGTAGTAGCAATGTGCAATAGAGGAGTTAAAAATGGCGCAAAACTCATCTGCAAAACATGCCAGACTCAACCTGGTCGTTCCGCTGGATCTCAAGCGTAAGCTCGTCAAGACCGCCGCAGCGCAAGGAAAGAAGGTCTCAGCGCTCGTGCGTGAATCTATTGAGGAAAAGCTTGCCAGATCGGAACGGGAGCTATTCGAACAGAAAATGCGCGAGGCTTATGTTGAAATGGCCGAAGAGAACCTGGTCACAGTTGAAGAGTTCAAGCACTCCGATGCGGAGAACCTTTGAATTGCAAACCTGCCGGACGCTGCCATGGCCCAGGTTGATCGAGCGCTCAAATACAGTCTTGCATTGTCTTGAGCTTCTTCAAATGCAGAAGATCAATACTGTTCCCGAAATACGCGTCTTGCACCTTTTTGCAGAAGAATCTCTACCGTATCGCAAACCATCGACGGATTGCCGCAGATGTAGAAATCCGTCGTCTCCGTATTGAATTTCCGGGCGAGTATCGCATCGGTCACCCTGCCCCGATCCATGCCGTTTGACGGCGTTTCACGGCTTACGCAAACAGTTGTGTTTATCATATGAGCCGCCGTATGCTTCTTGATTTTTTCCACAAGTACGGCATCGCGCTGATATGGACAGCCAAAGTACAATCCTATTGGAGGCGGGTTCTCTTGGCTCAGGAGCAATCGAATCATGGGAATGAAGGGGGTTATGCCGGTGCCGGTCGCAATGAAACAATGCGCATGTTTCTTGTTGGCAATCGTGAAATCGCCCACCGGAAGACGCACGAAGGTCTCGTCGCCCGGTGCAATCTCCGATACAAACTGACTCCCGCGCCCATTGAAGCGCGTGTCGACAAGAAAGGCAGCTCGTCGGCCGCGTAACTCGACAATCGAATAGTCACGCCACTCGTAATTTCCCACGGAGACCCTTGCGTACTGTCCGGGTTCGAATCCAATTTCCAGGGGGAGTTCGAACACGAGTTCGTAGACCGTGTCCGTCACGGCGACTTTTTCGATCAGCACTGCCCGCAGCTTTTGGTTGGGAAGCGGCTGATGAGAGGTGGTCACCCGACAGCCTGGCCCGTTGGTTTGGTTCGATTCATGCTCCACCGATTTCTTGGGCGACCTCATGACTTCCTGCCCCATGATGCGAAAAAAACCCAGTGGGCCGTTGAGACAACCTGCGGCGCCAACCCCGCCCATGAGCGCTCCACCTATGCCGAGTGCGCAGACGTCGGAGCCCGTGAGGTACAGACCGCGAATGGGCGTTTTCGCCCTGAGCGCGTTGCTTTTGAATTTTCCGGGAACGTCGGCGACGCCGTACATCCGGCCGTATGCGCGGCCGCTAAAGTGCTCGATCGTTAGCGGCGTGGCGAGTTCCTGATAGGCAACAAGCTCACTGAAGCCGGGGATATGGCGTTCGACTATGGCGAGAAGCCCGCCGGCGATTGTTTCCTTGAGCGCATAGTATTCCGGGGCGCGTTTGCGCCATGGCTGTCCTCGCCATGCTTCAAAGCATTCAGGAGAGACTAGCGCAATGATTTCAGCAGTCGGCGGCCGGTCGTCACCAGCCTTCATCGATGGGAATGAAAGATAGACGCTGGAGGGGGCGCCGCGCAACAACCTCTCACCAGACTTCAGCGCGTCAAAAGTTTCGGTGGTTTCGTTGATCCACCAGTTCTCACCGCGAATACCCAGCCGTTCAGGGGACGCACTCAACCCCAGAAACAGTATGACAGCGCTCATGCCGGTGTCCAACACCGCCAGTTCGCGCGCGTTCGCACGAACAAGCTTATGCGAGCTTCCCGCGAGAAGCCGGTTGTATGTGGCGACGGCCCCGACATCGGAAATAACCTTTTTCGCGTGGTATTCAGCCGTCGTCATCTGTGGCAAATGGCGCACTCGAACACCCTCCACACGATCGTCGCGGGTGATGATTTCCGTAACTTCGCTGTTAATCAGAAAAGCGCCGCCGTGACGTTCAACGATCTCTTCCACCACACGGGCGATGCGTTCGGCGCCGCCGTGCGGATAGTAACCGCCGTTCAGATAATGCGAAACGATTAGCGCATGCACCGCGAAGGCGCTTTGGTCGGCCGGCAATCCATAATCACCCCATTGGCTGGTGAGCAGAGTGCGCAGCTTCTCGTCGCCGATATGCGAGAGAAGGTATTGCGAGGTTGTCATGCACGCAGTTTTCCGTCCGATCCGATTAACCATCCGGATGGGCCATGAGAGGAGCCGAGGCATAAAGCGCGTCATGAATTCGCGTTTATGCCACTGTGAGGCAGAACGGATGTCTTTGAAATATTTGTCAATGGCCCTTCGCTCATGGGGAAACGCCGCAACCAGCCGGTCACGGTAGGCGCTGGAATTGCTCGGCACATCGAACACAAGGCCTGGATAGACAAATCTCTCGAAGTGCTCCGGCATCTTTTCCCATTTAATCTTGCCGCCGGTGACATAGTCCAGAGTTTTTCTCATCAGGCTGCCTTCGAACATCTCCCCGACATAGTGGAGTCCGACATCCCAACTGTATCCCTTTCGTCTGAACGAATGGGTGAACCCGCCGATTTCAAAATGCCGTTCGATGACGAGAACACGTTTATCATTCATTTGCGCGAGGATCGCTGCGGCGCTGAGCGCGCCCATCCCTGAGCCGATGATGATTACATCAAAATCATTTTGCTCCATGACTCGATCGTCCTTGCTCCATGATGCTTGCGATGACAACTGCTTCGGCAATTGCGATTGCCGCCCAAAAGGATAGCTCCAAGGCGATAAGAGGCAGCGGCTCACCAAACTGATTGAACGGGGTGAAGAATTCCCAAAAGACAAACACCATGAAAAACAGCAGTCCGGCAAATCTCAAGGCCCTCGGCATCATTCCGGGCGGCCAGCCTGTGGAGAGCCACCTGTAAACGAACGCGTGTGCGATCCCGAAAAGCACCAGCCCTCCAACGATCGGCGCAGGGTTGGCAACAATGAGGGGAAGGGGGTCCAGCTTCGTCCACACCGCTATGAGCTTTTGGCTTTGGATAGGAGACGTAAGAAGAATGCCGCTGCCATTCCAGCCAAAGCCGATTGCGCGGAACGTGAGTAGCATGACCAAATTAATTGTCGTTCCGCCGGCGAACCCGGCAATAAGAGTTCTAAGCATCCCCAAAGTCCCTTTACTCCTTGAGAGCATTGACGAATTCAGTTGTTGAAAACAAGGAGTCCCTGCACCGTGCGGATTTCGTAGCCGCCTTCAAGCTTCCGCCCCTTGCTTGATCAACCGCAGCCACTCCTTGCGGATTATGCCGCTGAATGGTCCAATAAACAGCCAATACAGGCGAAAACAACGTCGGCTTGCATCATCCGGACAAAGGACCCGCGTTTCTGTTGTGACTCGAACACTCCCGTCGCCCTGGGCGATAAATGCCATGTTCCCTACCGCTTTGGCAAATCCGGGTTGGTCGAATTTGATAAAGGCATCGGCGTTGACGCGCTGAATCTGAGTAGAAGCGGCCCAGAAGCGTCCGATCAATCCAAAAACCAGTTCATTGCAGGGTTTATCCGCGAGCAGAACAAACCCCCATTTCAACATACCATCAAGGGTAAGATTGCCTTGGGGAAGTCCCCGCAACCGATAAAGCCAACGAACTGCCTTGGAACTACTCATGTTTAGAAACCGTGCTGCCAAATACACTTCTGATATGGTAGCGTGAACGTCGATTTGATACCGCGCGTTTACATCGTAGCGTGGCAAGAATTCATCGATCAACATTTTGGCAGCAATCCCTGCGGCTCACTCAATGCATTGTCATGATCGGCGATATATTCATGATACGCCGCTCGCGCGAAGTCATTCTCCCTTCGGTATTTCACCAAAGCTGCTTCACTTGCGATATTTACACGGCTTCCAGACAGTGAGGTCAAATACCCAAATGTATCTTTTGGCCAATCGAGTCGAAAACGTCCGACTATCCGCCAGCCAATGATATACATTCTACTTGAAAAAGCAAAAGCCCCTTACGGGGCTTTGCAACTGCTAAAGAGTTTTGAGTTTTAAGTTTTGAGAACTAAAAACTGTGAACTAGAAACTTAAAACTGCAATCAGGCCTGCCGGGCCAACTGCACTTCCTGCTTTTCGGTCTTTAGGAGACCATCTCCTTCGCCCGACAGGAAATCCGCGTAGGCGAGGCCCAAACCCAAGCCCTTGGCGAGGTCGCGGCTATCCTTGGACAGTTGCGGCTGCGTAATGAGAACGACCAGGTCGAATTCCCTGGCTTGCCCTTCGGCCCCAAAGGCTACCTTGACCGAAGACCCGCCGTTGGGCGCAACCGATTGGACCGGGGCGCTCAGCACTTCAACTCCTGCCAGATCGAGTACTTTCCTGCCTTCCGGAAAATCATCCAGACCGCCGGCAAACATTACGACTTCGGCCCTGGGAAGTTTTCGCCGGAGCAGAGAGGCCTCATTTACGGCGAAGGTGAGGGCCGCCTGATGCATGCCGGGCGCCGCCTTTTCATATGCCTGGACAAAGGAGACGCTTGCCGGAATTTCACCGTCATAGGGGCGGATGACCAACCCGGCGCTTGGGCCGGATTCGCTAAGCATGCGTTCGAGTTGGAGGTCCGTTATAATATTGGTATCTTTGGCCAGACCGAAACGCCGGTCGATCCGGTCGAGCGCGCGTTCGACCCCCGGCGAGATGATCACGGAATCGGCCGCAAGTTCGATTATTTCGTCCTGCATATCAAACCGGATGGCTTCGGGCTTGCACTCGGCCCAGCACAGGGCGCACCCCAGGCAGCGCCGGCAACTGAGGCATCTTTTCGCTTCCTTTAAGGCCCTTTGCTCGTCGAATCCCAGTTCCACCTCGAGGTAGTTGTTCCGGCGCTCTTCCACCCTGATTTCAACAAGGTGCTGGCGCGGGGAGGGAATGTCCCCGAATTTTACTATGAATCGGCCTTTGTTTTCGTATTGCATCGTTTCCTCTTTATTAGTTCTTAGTTTTGAGTTTTCAGACTAAAAACTAAAAACTGTCATCTCAAAACTGGGGTCTTCCCCTCGCGTTTGACCTCCAGGTACCGCATTATACCCTCTGCGGCCTTCCGGCCCCCGGCGCAGGCGCGAATCGCTATGTCCGGACCGGTTTCGACGTCACCCGCCGAGAACACACCCTCAACGTTGGTCATATAATTGCTCTTGTCCACCGCGAAAGTGTCCCACCTTGTTATGTTCAGACCGCTGCCTTCAGGGATGAAGCTCAAATCCGCACGCTGTCCGATTGCCGGGATCAGGGTCTCGGCTTCCACGACGAATTCGGAGCCTTCGATGGGCACCGGGCGCCGCCTTCCGCTGGCATCGGGCTCTCCGAGCTGCATCCGGAGGCACTTGAGGCCGCTCATCCTGCCGCCATTGCCGACAACCTCAACAGGGGCCACCAGGTACTGGATCTTCACGCCCTCGTGTTCCGCCGCGTCAATTTCCCACGGACTGGCGGGCATCTCCTTTTTCGTCCTGCGGTAGAGGATGTGGACCTCATCGAAACCTTCGCGCCAACTCACCCGAGCAGCGTCCATTGCAACGTTTCCGCCGCCGATTACTATTACCTTGCCCTTGGCGGGCCACTTTTTGCCCCCGTTCACTTCTCTCAGGAAATCGACACCGTCAACCACGCCTTCCATATCCTCGCCCTTGATCTGGAGCTTCATTCCCTTATGGGCCCCGACGCCGATAAACACGGCATCGAATTGGTCCATGATCTCTTTGAAAGAGATGTCCGCGCCAATCCTGGTATTGCAGCGCAACTCCGCCCCATGGGCAAGAATCCAGTTTATTTCGTGCATAAGAGTTGGGGTCGGGAGCCTGTACTCGGGTATGCCGTATCGAAACATGCCTCCCGGCTCTGGCAGGGCTTCGAAAACCACGGAATGGTACCCGGCCCTGCCGAGAAAACAGGCGCAGGAAAGACCCGCAGGTCCGGCGCCGATGATTGCGACCTTTTCCTTATGGAACTCATCGGGAACTTCGACCGGAGCAGTAGTCCGGTTCTTCATTTCATCGTCGGCAACATAGCGCTTGAGAGTGCAGATGGAAATCGGCTCGTCCATATATCCCCGGTTGCAGGCGGTCTCGCAGGGATGCGGGCACACACGGCCGATGGAGAGCGCAAAGGGGAGGCGCTCCCTTATTTTTGCAAGCGACTTTTCATATTCGCCGTCAGCTATGAGTCCCACGTAAGAACGGATATCCAGGTTCGCGGGGCAGGTCGCCTGGCAAACCGGCATATCTTCCTTGAAGATGTTGAAATCGCCTGTATTCGGGTTAAAGAAATCGATCGCCGTGCGGAACCCGATACCCTCGTTGAAGTCATCATACATATTGATCGGGCATACCCGTATGCACTCGCGGCAACCGTCGCATTTTTCGATATCTACGCGGGAGGTTTTGCGCCGGATGCGAAATGTGTACGATCCGTCTTTACCGGCAGCTTTTTCCACCTGAGCGTTTGTAATGATGCGGATGTTCGGGTGTTTTTTCGCCGCTTCGAGGTTCGGGTCCACCCATGCCGGGTTCCCGTTCAAAAGGTGTGTTTGCGGGATGCGTTCGGCGCCCAGGGCTGGGGAGGATTCCACCAGTACCACGCGCTTGCCCGCTTCCGCCTGTTCGATTGCCGCCGCAACTCCTGCCGGATCGCCTCCGAAAATGATTACCTGTTTATCTGACACTTGCGTTCTCCAGGTTTGTTTCAATCCACGCCCCCGCAAGGCGGCACTCCTTCCGGCCAGAGCCGGTAAGAGGAATGACCAGATTATGCACGCCTCCGGGATAAAAACCTCTCCTGCCCCCCTTTAGAAAAGGGAGGAGCACTCTCAACCTGAGTGTTATTCGGTCAGGCGGCGGCATCCGCCCGTACCAAAATCTTGTACTTTGGCGTGGCGCCGTCTATGCCGGCCAGTCCCACCATGCCGCGCCTCTGCAGGGCCAGAACGTACTTGAGAGCGTCTGGAGGGGCTATATCGAGCCTCTCGGAGACCTCCCTGACCGAAACCGCGCCTTTGTGCATTTCTTTCAAAATGCCATGGGAGGCAATTTCGTCAATCACGATGGCATCAAGGGTCCGCCACATTTCGTGTTCGGTAAACTTCTCGCCGTACTTGTTGCCGAGGTTCTCGAACTCGGTGAACTTACCCACCACCCAGCGCAGCTTTTCGCTGCCCAGTGCGGCCCTGGCGGTTTCGAGCCTGGCCTTGAGTTCCGGAAGGGAGAATCGTTCGGCCGAACCAAGCGGGCCCATTTCGCGGATACTGCCGTCGAAGGCGGTAACCTGGCTGACAAACCGCTCACCCTCTGCCGATGAGCACTGGTTAAAAGCAACCCGCCCCGCATTGAGACCCACGTAGCCGAGGGTCCTCGATGCAAGGCCCATCTTGACCTTAGCCTGGTAATTGCCGGAAATGTAATGGCAGTCTCCGAAGTGGCAGCCGACCACCATGATTCCGTCCGCCCCTTCGATGAAGGCGTCGACCACCATGGTCGGGTCCACCCGGCCCGTACACATGAGGCGGATGATTCGCACATCCGCCGTATATTGCATCCTGGAAACTCCAGCGAAGTCAGCCGCTGCATAGCCTCACCAAGTGCAGCACATTACCAGAATTCTGGGAATAAAATCCGGCATTTATCAGCCCCCTTATTTAGTTTTGAGTTTTGAGTCATGAGTTTTGAGCTTACTAAAAACTCAAATCCGTCAGATCAAAACTGTTACGCCGATTCATCCAAAAACGCTTTTATCTGCTCGCCTATCTGCAGGTCAGTGTAGGAATTGACGCTAAGTGCGTGCTGATAGCAAGTGGCGGCGCAAACTCCGCATCCCTTGCAGGCGACTGGAATTACCCTGACCTTGCGGCCTTTCTCGCCCCGAACGATCTCCAGGGCGCCATAGGGACAGAGCGCGGCGCAAAGCCCGCAACCCCGGCACGCATCTTCGTCGGCCAGCGTTGAGACGATCGGCTCGACCGACATCACTCCCTTGGACAGGGGAATGGATGCGCGCGATGCTGCGCCCAGCGCCTGCGATACCGCTTCGCGAACGTTGGCCGGATAGTGCGCGTTGCCGCACAGATAAATGCCGTCGGTTGCGAAGTCGAGCGGTTTGAGCTTTACGTGTGCTTCCAGAAAGAACTTGTTCCCATCGAGCGATACCCGAAGCAACTGGGATATTGTTTCGTTGTCCACGCCTGCCACAAGCGGGGTGGAAAGGACGACCAGGTCCTGCGGCAGCGCTATTTCACGCCCGAGCAGATCATGATATACGATCACCTTTCCCTCCTCCACTTTGGGCGGGCGGGCGGGGTCGTATTTTATAAAAATTACGCCAAGCTCTTTGGCGTGCTGGAATAGGGCTTCGTTTTCCGTCCCGTAAGCCTGGATATCGCGGTAGAGGATGCGAACGCCCGCTTCGGGGTTACTCTGTTTTATTTCGATGGCATTTTTTATGGCCACCATGCAGCATATCCGCGAGCAGTATTTGCGCTCCTCATTGCGGGCGCCCACGCACTGAATCATGACGACGTTTTTGGCGGCAAATGTCTTAGACTTAAGGACCTCTTCGAACTCGAGCTGGGTGATGACCTTACGGCCGTCATAGCCGTACAATCCTGTCGGCTTGAAGACCTGCGCCCCGGTGGCCACCACGATAACGCCTGTTTCGAACTGAGCCTTCGAACCGTTTGTTGAAACGCTCACCTTGAAGTTACCTATATAGCCCTTTACTTCATCGATAACTGTGGAAGTGAACAGGCGAATATTGGGATGGCTACGGACAGCGCCGGCCTGCCTCCGGACGATTTCGGCAGCATCGGCCCCGGCGGGGGCGAGCTTGTCGAGCTGCAGCAGAAGACCTCCAAGGTCGGCCGATTTTTCTACCAGGGTGACTTCATAGCCGCGATTGGCAATTGCAAGCGCAGCGGTCATACCGGCGATGCCGCCGCCTATTACCATCGCCCTGGGGTCCATTGGGGACTGGATCGGTTCCTGAGGCTTGAGCAAGGCGGCCTTGGCGACACCCATCCGAATGAGGTCCCTGGCCTTGTTGGTGCCAGTCTCCCGCTCCTGCATGTGGACCCACGAACACTGGTCGCGAATGTTCACCATCTCGAACAGATACGGGTTCAGTCCACCCTCCGCGCAAGTCCCACGGAAAAGCGGCTCGTGAGTGCGAGGCGTGCAGGATGCTACCACCACGCGGTTAAGGTTCTGCCCTTTGATTGCGGCCTTGATTTCGTTTATGCCGCCCTCCGAGCAGGTGTAGAGGTTTTCCTTTACGAAGACGACATTGGGCAGGGTTTTCGCGTACTCGGCCAGCGACTTGACGTCAAGGTAGCCGGCGATGTTGCTGCCACAGTCGCAAACAAAAACTCCTATTCGGATTTCTTCTGTCAATTGAGCACCTCTGCGGCGTAGGCGCCGCAACAGAGTTGCCCGCTGTCTGCGACGGCGGGCGAAAGACATATACAAAGCGGCTTAGGGGCCGCAGCCAAAGGCGGTGGGACCGCCAACCAAAATATCGACGCTCCGCGAGCGGGGCAAAATGGCTGCTGCGCCTACCCCGCGTTCAGGCCGTTGCCTTCAACGCCTCCGGAGAGCCGATAACGACTTCGGCGGCGCAGGCGGCGGCACTGCTCGCCTGGGCGACCGATTCGGGAATGTCCATCGGCCCCTGCGCGCACCCGCACACAAAAATACCCGGCCTGGATGTCGCAAGCGGCATTAGCGAGTCTGTTTTGATGAACCCGTTTGCGTCCAACTCCACGCCGGTAAGCTGTGCGAGCTTCCCCGTCCCGGCGCTCGGCACGCAAGCCGACGCAAGCACGACCATGTCGAAGACCTGGCTTTTGACTTGCCGGTCGGTAGTGCACTCATACCAGACGACAGGGTTTTTCGCGTCGTCTTCGGTGATTTCGGCCACGCGGCCGCGAACGTATTCAATATTGGCCTGCAAGCCGCCTCGAAGCTTATATTCCTCGAAGCCGCGGCCAACCGCGCGAAGGTCCATACAGAAAATCGAAGACTGGACTTCCCGGTCGTGCTCGTTGGCGATCATCGCCTCTTTTACCGAGTGCATGCAGCAGTAGGAAGAGCAGAATTTATTGAATCTGAAATCCCTCGAGCCCACGCATTGAATGAAAGCCAGCTTCTTGGCGGTTGTCGCGGCGGCTTTTTTGTGATGCATGGGATCGAGCCGCGCTTCAAGTTCCGCCAGCGACTCGGCCTGCTTCGCCCATTCGAGGAGCGCCGGATCGGACGCGCCCGCCTTTACTTCTTCTATTACCTGAGCTGAATTTTTGCCCTGTTTTTCCTCGAGCAGCTTGACCTTCCCTGATAGCTTCCTGACTTCTTTTTCGGTCTCTTCTATTTCTATTTCCAGGGCAAGCTCGGACGGCCGATCCAGATGACCCGCAGTGGGACCCGAGGCGCTCAGAAGCCTTTCGAATTCAAGGGCCGTAACCACATTGTCAATGCGCCCGTAACCGTACTCGGGAATGACCGACGGGTCAAAAACGTCATAGCCCGAAGCTATCACTATCGCCCCGGCCTGGATTTCGACTGTTCCGTCTTTCTGCTCGAAATCAATCGCCTTGGCCTGGCAGGTCTTTGCGCATACGCCGCACTTCTTACCCTGCCCCAGTTGGCGGCAGTTGGGCGCGTCAATAGTGAAAACCGATGGGATGCCCTGGGCGAAATATTTATATATGGCTTTGCGCTTTCCGATTCCAGCGTTAAACACGTCAACGGCCATGGTCGGGCATTTCTCTGCGCACGACCCGCAGCCGGTGCACAGATCTTCGTTCACGTAGCGGGCTTTCCTCTTCACGCTAACTTTGAAATTACCCGCTTCACCACTGATTCCCTCGATTTCGCTGTAGGCGAGAAGATTTATTTTGGGATGCCGACCGACATCCAGCAGCTTCGGCGAAAGAATTCAGATAGCGCAATCATTGGTGGGGAACGTCTTGTCGAGCTGGGCCATCCTGCCGCCAATGCTCGGGAGCCTTTCCACCATATGCACCTGGATTCCCATTTCCGCCAGGTCCAGGGAAGCCTGAATCCCGGCAATCCCTCCGCCGATAACCAATACGTCTTTATTCACGATTCACCTCGTCTAGACTGAAAATTCCCCCAGCCCCCTTTAGAAAAGGGGCAATTTGGCGAGAGCTACGCCTGGGGAGTGGCCATACTCTCCGTAATCAAAGCGGTCAGGTCCTTTATCTCCAGCTTCATATCCAGATTTGCGAGCGCGCAACTCAGGTGAATCTGGCACTTCGGGCAGGCGGTAACCAACGTTTGCGCGCCTGTGGCCTCTGCTTCCTTTAGACGCTCGACCTGGATTTGCTTGGAGCAGCTCGAGCAGTTTGCCCAACCGGTCGTACCACAGCAGACCGCATTTTCCCGGTTTCGTTCCATCTCTTTTAATTCGCCGCCCAGAAGGCTTTTCAGGATCGAACGCGGGCTCTCATAGACCTTGGCCATGCGCCCGAGACGGCAGGGGTCGTGGTAAGTATATGCTTTGGCCCCGTTTGTCAGCGTCAGGGCGCCCTCGGCGATCATCTTCTCCAGGTAGTCGTAGAAATGGACCACTTCAAAACCGAGGTCTCCAAAGTATTGCGGGTAATGATGCTTGAAAGTGTAATAGCCTTCCGGACAACTGAATACAACCTTCTTTGCGCCGCTGCTCCGGATGAGCTCGATGTTCTTGGCCCCGAGCTTCATGAAGACATCGGGTTTGCCGTTCCAGAGCATATCGTGCCCGCAGCAGGTTTCTTCGTCGGACACAACCGGCACGATCCCCGCCGCGTTCAGTATTTTTATCACGCTCTTTCCGATTGACAGGCTGTCCACGCCCAAGTCGCGGAAAATCACGTTAAAATAGGGCATGCAACCCACGAAGAAAAACAGATCTCCCGTATCGGCTATTTTTCCCGCTTCCCTCGCCCAGTCGGTCTTTTTCTGCTTCAATCCCCCGGCCTGGAGTTCCATGACCGTCTGGAGCATCCCGTGGTGAGTAAGCGTGGGCGCAAGACCCCGTTTGATCGCCTCTTCCCTGAGATTTCGCATAAACTCCGGGAAATCGATGCTGGTGGGGCATCGTTCGTAACAACGCCCGCAGGTGAGGCACGACCAGAGGTCCTTGTCCTTGAGCAGTTCATCTCCCAGCTCAAGCAGAGCCTTTTCGACGATGAGGCGCGGAGAAAAGGCCGGCAGCACCCGCGATACCGGGCAGCTCCCGGTGCAGACACCGCAGTCGAGGCAATAATAAGTCCTGTGCAGCTTTACAGATTCGGCTATATTCATGCAGCCACTCCAAGAGACGATTTCCCGAGCTCCATTATGCAGTTGGTGAACGTGGTCACTATTTCGGCAAAGCGGGCGCCTTCGGCTGAGGAAACCCATTGCAGATCGAGCCGTCTGCGGTCGATCCCGAGCAGATCGAGCAGTTCGCGGGTCATATCAATTACTCGGGAAGCCTTTTCATTACCGTCCAGGTAATGGCAGTCGCCGATGTGTCAGCCGCTCACAAGGACGCCGTCAGCCCCCTTCTGGAAGGCCTTCAGGATGAAGTCGGGGGAGACCCGCCCTGAACACATCACCCGGATGATCCGGATATTGGGCGGGTACTGGATACGGCTAACCCCGGCAAGATCCGCGCCTGCGTAAGCACACCAGTTGCAGCAAAAAGCGATTATTCTCGGCTCGAAATCCGCACTCATTTCATCTTCCTTGTGTTTTTTTATTGTCTCAGCGCCGCATCGACCATGGTGAGAACTTCCTGGTCATTGAAATGCCTGATAGAGGCCGCACCGGTAGGGCATACCACCGCGCAGGCCCCGCACCCTTTGCAAAGCGCCTCCTGGATCGTAGAACTCTGCACGCCTCCGGCTTTTTCCACTAGCTGCGGGGCGCTATAAGGACAAACCTCAACGCATTTGCCGCACCCGCGGCAAAGCGACTCGTTCACGCTCGACACCACCCCTTCGACCTCGATGCTCTTGCGCGACAGAACGGTTGCGGCGCGGGCCGCTGCGGCCTGAGCCTGGGCGATGCTCTCGTTGATCGGCTTCGGGTAGTGCGCAAGCCCGCACATATAGATGCCGTCGGTAGCAAAGTCCACCGGGCGCAGCTTCATGTGCACTTCGAGGAAGAACTTGTCCTGGCTGACCGGGACTTTGAATAGGGACCCCAGTTCCTCGGCCCCATTGGTGATTATGGCTGTTGCCAGGTTGATGAAATCCGGCCTGAGAACAATCGGGCGGCGAAGCACGTGGTCCATAACGTTCACCTCGAGCTTGCCGTCGGGCATTTCGGTGACAACGGGTTTGTTTTCCAGGTCGTAGCGGATGAAAATGACCCCGATCTGCCGGGCTTCCTTGTATAAATCCTCGCGCTCCCCGTATGTACGAACGTCACGGTAAATAATGTAAACGTCCATTTCGGGGCTGCGTTTTTTGAGCTCCACGGCCTTCTGAACCGAGAACGTGCAGCATATCTTGCTGCAATGCGGCCGCCCCTCCTCGCGGGAGCCGACGCACTGGATAAACACCGCGCTCCGGGCGTTCTTTACCGTATCGGTATCCCAGGCGTCATCGAGTTCGTGCCACCGGAAGACGCGGCTGTTCTTTCCGTAAAGGTACTCCTGAGGTTCCAGCGATTGCGCCCCGGTTGCAAGAATGGTCACGCCGTGAGCGATCTCGCTCTCCTGGCCGTTCGACGCCACCGTGGTGCTAAAGTTGCCTATGAAACCCGAGGTCGCCCTGACAGTGGAGTTGAGAAAAACCTTGATATTTTCGCTTTGGCCGACTTCCCTGACCAGATTTTGGACATACTCGGGGACGTTCTCGCCCTTCCACGTATGGTGCAGCTTCAGGGCCTGCCCGCCAAGCTTGTCCTGCGCCTCGACGATATACGCCTCGAAGCCCTGATTTGCCAGCGTGAGGGCGCTAACCATCCCGGCCACTCCGCCACCGACCACCAGCGCCGCCGGGGTGACAGGGACCGAAGGCATGGCAAGCGGTTCGATGAGTTGCGCACGGGAGACGCCCATCCGAACCAGGTCCTTGGCCTTTTCGGTTGCCGCATCGGGTTCTTCTGCATGCACCCACGAACACTGGTCGCGGATATTGGCCTGCTCGAAGAGGTACTTGTTGAGGCCGGAGTTTCTTACGGTCTCCTGAAAGAGCGGCTCGTGCGTACGCGGCGAGCAGGCGGCAATGACCACCCGGTTGAGCTTCTGCTCATTTATGACTTGCACCAGCCTATCCTGGGCATCATGGGAACAGGAGAAGAGGTTTTCCTGGACGTAGACGACATTGGGAAGTGTCTTTGCGTATTCGACGACCTCCGGAACCCTGACAACACTGGATATGTTTATGCCGCAATTGCAGACGAATACGCCGACCCTTGGGGGCTCGGAACTTACGTCGCGCTCCTGTGGGAAAGTTTTTTCCCGCACCAGCGTGTTTCTCGACCCGGAAAGTCTGCTCGCGGCGGCCCCTGCGGCAGCCGAAGCTTCCATAACCGAAAGAGGGATGTCCTTGGGGCCCTGTAGAACGCCGCACACATAAATTCCGGGCCTGGTGGCCGCCACAGGAGTAAAGCTCGACGTCCTGGCGAAACGGTAGTGGTCCAGATCGAAGCCGATCTTGTCGGCAAGTTCCTTCGCATCGGGCGAGGATTCAAGACCGACGGAAAGGACTACCATATCGAATTCTTCGGACATTATGTGTCCGGCTTCGGTCACATAATTCAACTGGAGATTATCGGAGCCAGGAACCGGGTCAATCGTGTGAATGCGGGACCGTATGAACCTGATTCCGTTATTTTTTGCACGTGTGTAATACTGCTCGAACTCCTTGCCGAAAGTCCGCATGTCCATAAAAAAGATCGCCGCATCGAGTTCGCCCTTGGCGTGTTCCTTGGCTATGACGGCCTCTTTTATCGCGTACATGCAACATACAGCGGAGCAATAGCCGTTGGCGCAATGCTGCGTGTCGCGGGACCCTACGCACTGGAGCCAGGCGACGCGCTTGGGATGTTCGTGTGTCTGGAGCTTACCCATTTCCGCGATTTCAACATGCAGATTTTCGATCTTTTCCGCATCTTCCGGCCGGGCCTGCTTTTCGAGCTTTTTCAGCTCCTTTTCCGCCGACTCGATCTGCGCATCCCGAAGCAACTCGGAGGGCCTTACCACATGCCCCCTGGTCGGACCACCCGCACTGAGAAGCCGCTCGAATTCGAGTGCAGTCACAACATTGGGATGGTTCGCGTAATTGTAGGTATCCAGCTTGGTAGGATCGAAAGCCTTGAAGCCGCTGGAGACGATCACGGCCCCGACCTCGAGGCTTAGCATCTCCTCTTTCTGGTCGTAGTCGATCGCATCCACAGGACACACTTTTGCGCACACGCCGCATCTTTTGCCCTGCCCCAGTTGGCGGCAGCTTTTCGCATCAATGCTGTACGCCGAGGGAATCGCCTGAGCGTAATACTTGTATATGGCTTTGCGCTTGCCTATTCCCGCGTTGTAGTCATCTATCGCCGGGCTCGGGCATTTTTCCGCGCAAGCCCCGCAGGAGATACACTTATCCAGGCTGACGTAGCGAGGCTGCCTGCGAACTTTTACCTCAAAGCGCCCTTCCTCGCCTTCGATGCCGTCAACCTCAGTATTGGTGAGAAGGCTGATGTTGAGATGCCGGCCGACCTCGACCAGCTTGGGAGAAATGATTCACATCGCGCATTCGTTTGTGGGAAAGGTCTTGTCCAGTTGGGACATGCCTCCGCCGATCGCCGGCCCCTTCTCGATCAGGTGGACGAAATATCCTGAATTGGCCAGGTCCAGTGCGGCCTGCATGCCGGCTATTCCGCCGCCGACGACCAGGACCGAACCGACCGTACCCTTGTCTGACGCTTTGCCTGTCATACTTCCTCCTGATGGAAATTTAGGGAGGCTCCAAACCGGATTGGTGGGATCCGTTTAGAATTGAAATACCTTCCAGACGGTCTTAAATATTTTTAAAAAAAGCGTTAATTTATAACCCTGGCAGGATGACCTGTCAAGCGGAACTGTCCGGGAATGAAGCAAGCAAATGAAATGTCAGTTTTTGCGGGACACATTGAAAAAGCTCACATCGAACCGACAGAATGCTTGCATAAGAACGCAAATCTCTCTTATAGTGCCTTAGATTACTTTGTAACACACAGCCTGAATGAGGCTTTTATTTCGATTTGCGGGGAGGTCTCGATCACAATATGGCGATTGCCGCAAAGATGAGCCAGTTTATGGAAAAATCCTCGTGGATTCGCAAGATGTTCGAGGAGGGCGCGCGCCTGAAAAAAATCCATGGGGCGGACAAAGTCTTCGATTTCAGCTTGGGAAACCCTAACGTTCCGCCTCCGGACATAGTTCGCGAAAAACTGATCGAGCTGGTCGAAACCGAAGAACCTGGACTGCACGCATATATGCCAAACGCGGGCCTTCCCGCCACCCGTTCAGCCATGTCCGCTTATTTTTGCGGGGAGTTCTGCATCTCCCTGGCACAAGAACAGGTGGTCGTGGCATGCGGGGCTGCGGGCGGCCTCAACATAATTTTCAAGGCCCTGCTCGATCCCGGCGACGAAGTGCTCTGTCCAGCCCCCTATTTCGTGGAATACGCGTTTTATGCGGACAATCACGGCGGGGTGCTCAAAACAGCGCCGACAAGCGCTCCGGACTTCAATCTTGACCTGGATCGCATGCAAGAAGAGATCGGTCCGCGCACCAAGATCGTGCTAATTAATTCTCCCAATAACCCGACCGGCCAGGTGTATTCTGAGGAGTCCATCGCGCGGCTGGGGCAGATTCTCAAGGCAAAAAGCAGCGAGTTCGGCCATGTAATTTATCTGGTCTCCGATGAGCCGTACCGGAAGATCGTTTACGACAACTGCTGCGTCCCGTGCGTTTTTGTGCACTACCCTGATTCGCTGATCACAAGTTCATACTCCAAGGACCTTTCGCTGCCCGGCGAGCGCATCGGCTTCGTAGCTCTGAGTCCCTCCGCGGTGGATGGGGCTAAAATCATCGATGCGCTCACGCTGGCAAACCGGATTCTCGGCTTCGTGAACGCGCCCGCCCTCATGCAGCGGCTCGTAGTGGAACTCCAGGGAATCTGTGTGGACGTCAATATCTACAAGGCCAAAAGAGACAGGCTCGTTAGCGCTCTCACGGAGTTCGGCTACGAACTGACGGTCCCGAGGGGGGCATTTTATCTTTTCCCAAAAAGCCCGCTTCCCGACGACATCCAGTTCGTTGGACTCCTCCGGGAAGAAAACATCCTGTGCGTGCCCGGAAGCGGATTTGCAGGGCCAGGCCACATCCGGATTGCCTACTGCGTCGATGACTCTACGATTGAAGGGGCGTTGCCGGGATTCGAAAGGGCCATGAAACGTTCTAGAGGCATTTAGCGCACTGCCCACTAACTTTTAGATGTCAGCCGTTGGCCCTTTGATACCCGAAGGGCGCACGAGGATCCCGCCACCCCAGGCTGGGATTAAGTTGTCAGTGCATCAAGCACGGCATTCAGGAGGGCAAGGATGCGAAATAACCCAAATTCACAAAGAAATCCAAACAGAGGTGGAGGCGCGAGGCCCCAGTATCAGAAGTATTTGGTGATTGCCGCAGTGTGCCTCATTATCCTGGTGCTCATAGCGGAGCACTTTTTCAAAGGCAAAAGCAAAGAGGTCCTCAAAATACCCTTTCCTGAGAAGGGAACGATTACAAAAGAGCTCCCAAAACAGCCGGAGCAATCCGCACCTGAGGGTCTTTCAGACCTCACGAAGCCCTCTGAACCGGTCAGACCTCCCGAGCCCAGATCACACGGAGCCGCAACGGAACCTGAGGGCACAAAGCCCTCACAGGTAATGCCTGTGCCCAAACCACCGGCGCCAAGCTCAGCCGCTTCTCAAAGACTATCCATGCCGGAAGCGCCACCGGAAAGCAAAGCCCCTCCCGCCCCATCGGCCGAGTCCCAGGAACCTGCGCCAAAAGACCTGTTCCCCAAAAAGGGCGCTCCATCCGCAACACCAGCGTCGGCAGCACTAAAGGCGCCCGCCAAACCGCAAGCAAAAGCCCTAGGCACAGCCACTCCGGCAAAACCGGCCCATTCGACGAAAGTGGCAGATCATGCGGTTCAGGTAGGATCGATCTTCAAAGACAGGCCGCAAGCTGAAAAAGTTCGAGCGAACCTTGCGGCCAAGGGCTACAACGCAGTGGTTCGCGTCTCTGCCGATGGCTCCGGCTATTTGGTGACTACAGGCGCAAGCCCGGCTAGCCATGCCTATACCCTCCAGGAACAGATGAGAATACAGGGGTTGAGCAATACGAGCGTCATCAAGGTGGCCCCGGCTCATCAACCGGCCCCAAAACCCCGCCCCGGAAAAGCCGGCCAACAGGGAAACCGGCTTTTCGAGTAACCCCGGGAGGTGAAATACGGCAACAATTGGGGGGGAGTACGCCGAACGCTATGCGGCCAATCGCTAAAGCGCCCCTTTGGATGAAGGTATGCCGCTGCGGCGAGGATCCAATGATACGGCCATGCTCAGCGCGCGGGCAAATGCCTTGAACGTCGCTTCAAGCATGTGATGAGTGTTCGCGCCGTAAAAAACCCGGATATGCAAAGTGAGTCCGCCGTTCAGACTAAAGGCCCTGAAGAACTCGGGCGCAAGCTGGGTTTCAAATTCCCCGGTCCGGTCGGCCATCGGCGGGGTATCATAGACCAGGAACGGGCGGTTTGACAGATCCAGGCTAACTGAGGCAAGCGCCTCATCCATTGGAACCGTAAAATGCCCATAGCGGACAATGGCTTTGCGTTCGCCCAGCGCTTTTGATAGCGCAAGGCCAAGACAGATGCCGATATCTTCGACCGTGTGGTGGGCGTCAACTTTCAGGTCGCCTGTTGCCTTGATCTTGAGGTCGAAGAGCCCGTGGACGGCGATAAGACTCAGCATGTGGTCAAGAAAGGGGACCCCCGTATTCAGTTCTGCCCTGCCTGTTCCATCAAGTGTAATTTCTGCGGAAATTTGAGTTTCTTTGGTGCTTCTTGCCACAGCGCCTATTCGTTGGACGGCCATAAGGGGACCCTGCCTCTCCAGTTAGCGTCCATCCGGAATCTCCGGGGCAAATTCGACGCCCCGCGAGGTTTCTGTTCGAAAAGGAGACATTTTTCGTACTGGCAAGGAAATCAAGGGGTTGCGCGGAGGCGTACTTGGGTACGCCGCACAAGCAAGCCCGAAGATTGACACCGCCAGGACGGAAAAGGACCCTTTCCGGATGGAAACCGGTTATTGTTAAACCTCATCACACGTTTACACAATACATTCTAATCCGGAAAATTCAAGGAATTCATTTGCTTTCTAAGGGATGGGTTACTCAGTTTATTTATAGTCTATGTTAGAAAAACAAGGTGTGGAGGGATTAAGCGGGGGTTGGCGCCAGACAAGACGGGCAGGGACCGGCGCGCCGTACCGCAAGAGTCCACCGGCTATCTGGGCCGAAAGCCACGTTCGGCAAGAAACTAACGTTCGGTTTCGGGCACGGGGGTCCCTGGATCACCGGTATCGCTAACCTCCTATTACGCTCTTGCCTGGCGGCGATGCACGAATCTAAGGTAGATGCGGTAGTCCCCGGATTCTACCCCACGGGGAATCTTTTGGCCTTCGGGGACCAGAAGCGTTATGACGCGTCCGGAAGTCACGTTGCCGGCGTCAGAGGTTTCCCTTCTATCCCTGATTTCCAAAAGCCTTGCCTCCACCGCAAGTTGTTCGCCCTCCGGCCTGTATTGGGCCGCTGGGCCAATTTTAACGGTCTCGCCTATTACTATATTCATGGCCTTCTCCTATGTTAAGTCTCTAATAGAGCTATCGGCCGGATCAGGCGTATACATTAAAGTAAATAATTTATACAACGCGAGTGTATCGAGAGTCCGCTTAGTTTTGAACACCGCGCAGCCAATTATGCCTGCTTTATTCCTTCAGCTTTGGCAACCTTTGCCCAGGTATCGCGAAGCGTGACCGTGCGGTTAAACACCATTTTTTCGGGTGTGGAATCCGGATCGACGCAAAAGTAGCCAAGCCGCTCAAACTGATAACGGCTCCCTGCGGGCGCTCCTGCAACGCTTGGCTCCAGTTTTGCCGCTTGGATCACTTCGAGGGAATCGGGATTTATGAAGTCCTTAAAAGTCGATCCATCCTTTCCTTCTGAGGGGTCGGCCCGATTGAGCAGCATATCGTAGAGCCGGACTTCGGCGTCTATCGCATGAGCGGCGGAAACCCAGTGGAGCGTCGCTTTGACTTTGCGGCCATCCGGGGGCGAATCTCCTCCTCGGGTGGCAGGGTCATAAGTGCAGCGCAGCTCGACCACGTCGCCCTTTTCATCCTTGATAGCGTCAACGCATTTTATGAAATAGGCATAGCGAAGCCTTACCTCACGCCCTGGAGAGAGCCGGAAGAACTGCTTGGGCGGATTTTCCATGAAATCATCGCGCTCGATATAAATAACCCTGGAGAAGGGCGCCATCCGGGCTCCGGCGGAAGCATCTTCCGGGTTGTTTATCGCCTCGAGCTGCTCGACCTGGTGTTCAGGGTAGTTTTCGATCACTACTTTCAGGGGCCGCAAAACTCCCATGACACGCTGGGCACTCCTGTTCAAATCTTCCCGGACGCAGTACTCCAGCATGCCGTAGTCAACCAGGCTCTCGCGTTTGCCTACTCCGATCCGTTCGCAGAAGTTTCTGATCGCCTCGGGCGTGTATCCGCGCCGCCTCATGCCCGCAAGGGTCGGCATCCTCGGGTCGTCCCACCCCGTCACATAATGTTCCTGAACGAGCTGGAGGAGCTTTCGCTTGCTCATGACCGTGTAGCTCAGGTTCAGGCGCGCAAACTCGATCTGCTGAGGATGGCAGGGCACGTCCAGGTTGTCCAGATACCAGTCGTAGAGCGCCCTGTGGTCCTCATACTCCATCGTGCAGATAGAATGGGTGATGCCCTCGATCGAGTCCGATTGGCCGTGTGCGTAGTCATACATAGGGTAGATGCACCATTTATCGCCGGTCCGCCAGTGCGTCAGATGACGTATGCGGTACATCACCGGGTCTCGCAGATTCAGGTTCGGCGAGGCCATATCGATTTTTGCCCGAAGCACGTATTCTCCGTCACCGAACTCACCCGCACGCATCCGCTTAAAGAGGTCCAGGTTTTCAGCGGCCGGCCGGTCCCTGAACGGACTCTGCTTTCCCGGCTCGGTGAGCGTCCCCCGGTATTCGCGCACCTCATCTGCGCCCAGGCTGTCCACGTAGGCCTTGCCGGCCTTTATAAGGTCGATTGCCCACTTGTATAACTGCTCGAAGTAATCGGATGCGTGGTAGAGCCGGTCGTCCCAGTCGAACCCCAGCCAACGAACATCATTCATGATCGAATCGACGTATTCCAGTTCCTCTTTGCCTGGATTGGTGTCATCAAACCGGAAATTGCAAAGCCCCCCGAATTCGGCTGCAAGACCGAAATTGAGGCATATGGATTTAGCGTGCCCGATGTGCAGATAACCGTTTGGTTCGGGTGGAAAGCGGGTCAGGACTTTCCCCCCGCTTTTTCCGCTCTTCACATCCTCGGCGACTATGCTGCGAATAAAATTTGGCGGGACTTTCGTTTCCAGACCGCTCATCTTAATTTTCTCCCGCGTATGATTATTAGAAAAATCCGAAAGATTCAAAAATATTGATGCCGATCCCAGGGTTAGTCCATCTGAATGAACCGGTTTACCTGCCTGTTGACGCTGGCGTAAATTTCCTCGTCCGTCCCGAAAATATCCACGATGCACTTATGGTCGATAAGCTTTTCCACAATGTAAGCCGTAACGAACAGGCTCACAAAATTGGGGCGAGGCACCAGGGTCCGAATGTTAGCCGTCTGGAACTGAATTTCGAATTCCTCCGAGTCCAGGATCTTTTGAAGGGCCAATTGAATCTGGTCCTGCAGGTCCCCCTTGCTGATGGTCTCGATCAGACGTTCTTCGATCAGCTTCATCGAAATCCTATCGGCCAGCTCGTCAATATTGTGACGAAGCTGATTCATGGCGTGATACCGCTGGGATTCTTTCTGATGATCCAGTTTTGATATCACCGCGGCTTCTCTTACGTTTGGCCTGTATTCTCTTCCCACGCCATTTCCTTTCATTTCGTTTAAACCGGACTTATGGCTCTTCACGCCCGCTTGACTGCCGGTTGATTATCGCAGCCAGATATCCAGCCCCGAAACCATTGTCAATGTTTACAACGCAGACACCCGGAGAACAGGAATTAAGCATCCCCAGCAGGGCTGCGACACCGCCAAAACTCGCCCCGTATCCCACACTGGTCGGAACGCCGATCACCGGCCCCTTGACCAGGCCCGCCACAACGCCGGGCAGGGCGCCTTCCATCCCTGCGACAACTATGTAAACGCTGCCTTTGCGCAAGTCCTCCAACGCGCTGAGCAACCGGTGGATTCCCGCGATTCCCACATCGTAGTTCCGCTTCACCTTATTGCCCATGAACTCGGCGGTCAGCGCCGCCTCTTCGGCAACGTCCATGTCGGAGGACCCGGCACAAATTACGTGAACCGTTCCTTCTGGAACAGCCTCATGGGGCGCCTCCTGCTTGAGGATGAGCGCTCGAGCCTGCGGGTGGTACTCCATTGGGCCGATCATGGCCATAATCGCCTGAGCCTTCTGCGTATCCACCCTCGTAATAAGTACGTTGCTGCCGAATTCTATCATGGATTGGGCAATTGCGGCGATCTGATCCGCCGTTTTGCCCTCCCCGTAGATGACCTCGGCAAACCCGCGGCGCAGGCAGCGATGATGGTCCACCTTGGCGAAACAAAGATCTTCGAACGGCAGCTTCTCGAGGTATTCGAGCACTTCCTGCATGCCCTTGCCGCCATTTTTGAACTCCAGGAGAATTTCCTGGATCTTTTTCATAAAAGATCTCCCGAATCGAACACCGGAAAACTCACGCCGAAATCGCGCAGGATTCTATGTTCATGTAGGACTTTTTTCAAGCTGTGATTCGTCCGTTTCCTTGTCCCCATCCGCAAAGGCGTCGTAAGGATATTCGTCAGGCTCCTCGGGAAAACCTTCCCATAGGGCGCCTTCGGTTCCACACGGAGACACGAAAGCCCCTTCCAACCGGGCACGCAAAAGGTCGTTTAAAAGTATATCCCTTTCGTCTTCCGAGACCGTCATGTTATAAGTCCTGCAGTCTACATCCGGGCAAGGGTAATCTCAACGCCCGAGAGCACGGAGTTTCCAAAAATGACGCGAGCCTCACACCGATTATTCAAAACTCCGTCAGGTTCCGTAAATATACTGTTAACAAATTGTTGAGAAAATGTATAAAACCATTCCACCAGGAAAGCATCGTCCTACTTTTAACAGGAACCGTCAACGGATTGTTAACTAGTATCTACTTAAATTTCAATTAGTTAACAAACTTTTTGACAATCCCAAGACCCCTTATTAATATTATGATTCTTTCTTATGTAAAAAAAGAAAAACAATAAAAACATCGAATCGAGGGATATCATGAAATTCCAGGTGGAAAAGGCAAGCCTTGTCCAGGTGCTCCAAAGGATACAAAGCGCGACCGAAAAAAAGACCACGATGCCCATTTTGAATAACTGCCTGATAAAGGCGGCTGAGGATGGCGCCGTAGAGTTTTCGGCGACCGACCTGGAACTGAATCTGTGGACAAAAATAGGGGCCCAGGTGAAGACTGAGGGTAAAACTACGGCATCGGCGCGAAAGCTTTTGGAAATAGTCCGCGAAATACCCCAGGACAGGATATCTCTCGAAGCAACGGCCAACAGCAGACTGATCATCAAAGCCGGACGCTCCCGATTCGAGCTTTCCACCATTCCCGCCGAAGATTTTCCAAACATAAATCTTTACCAGGATTTAACGCTCACAAGTTGCGATGTTGCCGCCTTAAGACGTGCGCTTCAAAAGACACTCTACAGCATTCCGATGGAAGAGGAAACATTTACCGCGCCCGGGCTTCTGTGGCATTCAACCGAAGAGAACGATTTCCGGTTCGTATCATCCGATGGGCACAGGCTTGCCTATTATGAGGTCCCCGCAACGGCGTTTCCTGGGCTTGAAATGACCAGAGAGATCATCGTGCCCCGGAAGGCGGTCCAGGAAATGAACCGATTGCTTGAAAAAGAGACCGAGGCATCCATCGGAGTGGATGAGAATTCTCTCGTGATCAGGACCCCGACCACATTTCTCAGTACTCTGTTGCTTGATGCGGAATTCCCGGAATATGAAATGATTATTCCCGCCGAGAGGCCGTTTGGGATTACAGTGCCAAGCGATATCCTCTATCCGGCCCTCAAAAGGGTTGCCGTCGTAACCGACATCACCTACAGGCACGTAAAATTCAACATCACCAAGAACTCCCTCGAACTCGAATCCGGAAACCCGGAACTCGGAAACGCCAACGACATTATCGACATCGATTATGACGGCAAAGATTTCACCGTAGCTTTTAATGTCAAGTACGTCATGGACTGCATTTCAGTCATGGAAAGCCCTACAATCAGGTTTGAGTGGGTGGACGAGTTCCACGGCGGCATATTCCTGTCCCCCGAAGATCCGGGGTATTTGAGCCTGGTTATGCCGATGGTGGTGTGATTTAAAGAGAAGAATCAAAATACGGGTTCCTGCCTCGAATATGCGCGTGATCTTGCGGGATATGTGCAAGGCCCGCAGGACCTTTCAACGAATCCGCCGCACATTGATCATTAAGGAAGATGAGACTTCAGGTCATCTTGGATGTCGGTACGCTGGTCGGTTCCCTTAATGGGCGGGATAAGTATCACTATCGGGCCGTGGCCGAAAGCAAAGGCCGCAAACGCCAACGCCCGTTGATCTACGAAGCCGATCATCTCCAAGGCGTGGTTTTTTCTCAGGGAATTGGGCGTGATCTCCTGCCCAGGTTTTTGCAGGGCAGGCAAAACACAATCGAAAAACAAAAATGACCGGCAAAACCCCGGTCATTTTTATTGGGAATTACCCAATCCTTGTGTTCTGCCTCAAGATCGAAGCAGGATTTTTAAATCAGTGTTCATCCGGAAACCCCGGATAAGAACTCCACACCCCGCGAGGTTTGCCCTGGACTTGAGCCGGGGTCCAGATCGGGCTTAGCAAGGAAATCGAGGGGTTGCGCGGAGGCGTACATGCGGGCGCCGCCTCATGGAGCGTCGATATCCTGCCTGTGCCGGCCGTCTCGAGGAGAGTCGAGATCACGGCCTGCGGTCCCATCGCCCCGGACCGAAACTAATCAGCCTGCCTCCTGATAAAAGTGGGAATGTTCAAATCTTCTTCTTCGTGACTGCGGCCGCTTCCTCCGGTTAGCATCTGGAGAAGGGTCCTTCTTTTCGGCGGCTCTTGTTGTTCGTCTTCGAGTTCGACCACTTGTTCTACATTAGCCGCTTCACCCATGTTAAGTCTCTGCCGGACGCCGGGGGGCACCTGGAGAAGGTCGTAGTCGATCACCGGCATTACCCCCTCGGGCCTCATTCTTCTTATGGGCCGGACCGTTGATGCCTCGGCCGGTTTTTTCTGCCCGACTTTTCCAATTCCGGTTGCAATTACGGTTACGCGAATCTCATCCTCCATCTTATCGTCGATAACCATGCCCAGTATGATATTGGCTTCGTCGGTAACCTCTTTTTGAATGATTGAGAGGGCTTCTTCGAATTCATGCATGCCCAGGTCAGGGCTGGCCGAGATATTGATAAGGGCTGCGCGGGCGCCGTGAATCGAAATATCTTCGAGAAGCGGGCTTGAAATCGCCTGCTGTACGGCTTGCGCGGCCCTGTTCTCGCCGCGCCCGACGCCGGTGCCCATCAGGGCAAGGCCCATTTCTCCCATGACTGTTTTAACGTCGTTGAAGTCAACGTTAATGTAGCCCTGCTTTATTATCAGATCGGAGACGCCCTTTACGGCGTAGAGCAGCACGTCGTCCGCCCGCTTAATCATGTCGAGGAAGGTGGACCGCTTGTCCGCCAGGCACAGGAGCCGGTTGTTAGGGATGGTGATAAGAGTGTCCACGGTATCCTGGAGCGCTTTGAGACCCTCCTCCGCATGGCGAAGCCGGACTTTTCCTTCGACCAGGAAAGGTTTGGTTACAACCGCCACAGTGAGTGCGCCAATCTCCTTGCAAATCTGCGCCACGATCGGAGCGCCGCCGGTCCCGGTGCCCCCGCCCAACCCGGCTGTTATGAAAACCATGTCGCTTCCGGTGAGTGCTTGACGAATCTTGTCGATGTCCTCCTGTGTCGCCTTAGCCCCCATTTCAGGCAGTCCACCTGCGCCCAGGCCCTTTGTCAAATTGGTTCCAAGCTGAATTTTGGTCGGTGCGAGATTTTTCTCGAGCACCTGCCAGTCGGTATTGGCGGCGATAAAGTGAACTCCCTCAAGTTCAGCGTTTATCATGTTGTTAATAGCATTGCCGCCACCGCCCCCTATTCCCAGAACGGTAATCTTGGCTCTGTTGCTGACTCCGGTTTGCTCCATCGTCATCTGCTCCATTGCGCGCTTCCCCCTCTTGGTCGCTTTCCTTTCCATAATCTCTCCGCATGAAAGCTCTCCCTAATCAAAGCAGCCGGCCGTTCCGCCATTCAACCCGGCTCCAGATCAAGGGATCCGTCCTTCCATTGGGTAATTCCGCCTAAAATCCTCACCCGCCCTCCTTCGGGAAAGGTGGCAGACTACCAAAAGTCCCTCCACCAACGTTTGATAGTTTCCAAAATTGATCCGACTTTGCTGTGCGAATCCCGCATCGGCATCCCGCCTCCGCGATCTTTTCCGTAAAGCAGAAGTCCGGCTGCCGTAGAGTAGATCGGGTTTTTCACTACGTCGCCCAGTCCTCCGAAATTGCATGGGACCCCGATTCTCACCGGCATGTCGAACACTCTTTCAGCAAGCTCGCGAATTCCCGGCAACAGCGAGACGCCGCCTGTAAGGACCACCCCGGCGTGCAAAGATTCGATGAACCCCGACCGGACCAGTTCCCATTCGATAATGTCCAAAATTTCCTTGACCCGCGCCTCGATAATCTGGGTGAGAATCGACTGGGCAAGCTGGCGCGGCTTTTGGCCGCCAACCGATCCGACCTCGATGAAGTCCTCCTGGTTGACCAACTCAGCCAGGGCGCAGCCATACTTTTTCTTGATCTTTTCCGCCTCGTCCATCGCACACCGCAGGCCCACGGAGATATCCGAGGTAATATGGTTTCCACCCAGTCCGACCACAGTCGAATGCCGGATTGCATTGTTCTGGAAGACCGCTATCTCGCTTGTCCCCCCGCCGATGTCTATCAGAGCTACGCCAAGGTGCTTTTCGTCAGAGTCCAACACGGCGCCGCTCGAGGCCAACGACTCCAGAACAACGTCCTGAACTTGCAGTCCAGCCCGCTCGCAGCATTTCATAATGTTTTGAACCGCGCTTGTCATCGCGGTAATGATGTGCACCTTTGCTTCCAGTCGAACTCCCGCCATTCCGATCGGATAGTGAATGCCGTTCTGGTCGTCAACAATATATTGCTGGGGCAGAACGTGCAGTATCTGTCTGTCGAAGGGAAGGGCGATCGTCTTTGCCGCGTCCAGAACTCTTGCCACATCCGCCGGGGTGACCTCACGGCTTTTTATGGCGATCACCCCGTGACTGTTCAAGCTCTGGACGTGAGTTCCGGCAACACCCGCGAAGACCGAAGAGATATTGCACCCGGCCATGAGCTCAGCTTCTTCGACCGCTTTTTTTATGGAATTGACCGTCTGGTCTATGTTTACGACGACGCCTCCCCTCAGCCCGGCCGATGGATAGGTCCCCACGCCTACTATATCCATCCCCTCCGTGGTGACTTCTCCGACCACGACGCAGACTTTGGTAGTTCCAAGGTCCAGACCGACGATCAGTTCCTCTTTTTTTGCCATGGGGATCCTTTTAAATTCCCTTAAAGTCGGGTCTGTGCGGGGAAACAGGCGCAGTGCCGATGCACGATACCCGGTCAGCCCGGCTGCTTTGCCCGCCCCTGAGCCGGCTGGGGGACTGGAAATTGTCCCTCCAGATAAGCCTTGCCCGGATAATCGAGATCGATCCGGGTCACAAGATCGGTCCAATCCCGCTCGTTCAGGGTATTTATCACCTTCCTGAGTTTTGTCATCTTTTGCTCGAAGGCGCCCTTCCCGAAGTCCACCAACACGGCCCTTTCGCCAAAAACAAGGGTGAATCCGCTTGCGCTCCACCGGCATTCGGTTATGGCGGTTCCCGATAGCCAGTTTTTGGAACTATCGATAGCCGACAGGAGTTCCCGTATCTGTTCCAGGCTGCGGGCCGCAATAGGGTCTCCCTTATTGGGATTGGAGCCGCAAAGCCCGGTTATGAGGGGCAGCGTCCCCTTTGCATCAGGAGTCGCATCAGAGAACAGTATACCGTCAAGGTCCATCTGCATATTCTTGTCGCCGCACTTGACAATGGCCGCAGGCTCGCGCTCAACTATCTCCACCACTATGCGTCCGCTTAATTCGAGCCTCAGGCAGGCTTCCCTGACCGCCGGGAGCTTCCTCAGTCGCTCGGCGGCCTGTTCGGTGTTGATGCCCAGTGTACATTGGCCTCTTTTTAGGCCCATCGCATTTAAAATGTCGCCCCGGTCGATTTGTTTGATCCCGGTAATTTCGATTTCCTCCAGCTTGAGCCATGGTGCGCTGATCATCTCATGATAGAGCCTCGAAAGACCGGCGGCGAACAGAACTACAAAGCAAAATAAAGTAAAAACAATCAAAAAATCATGAAAAGTGCGTAAATTCCCCTTAAGACGCCTGAAAGTGCCTTCTTCATATTTGTTTTTTCTCTTTTTCCTGGGTTTTATCATTGGGTCGGGTTTCTATAAAACGGTTCCAGTATACGGATTTCTCGTTCCAAACGCACGCCAAAAATTCCGTAAACTTCATTTTCTATCCTTTCTACCAACTCGATAACATCCCGGGCGAGGGCGTGACCTCGATTGACGATCCAGTTCGCGTGTTTCCTTGAAACCTCGGCGTCCCCTATTCGATAGCCTTTGAGCCCGGCCTTTTCTATAAGAGATCCGGCGAACCGGCCCACAGGATTTTTGAAAATCGATCCTGCGGAGTGGAAGCGCAGAGGCTGAGTCTGCCTGCGGTTTTTAATAATCTGCTCCACGCGCGCCTTCACGATGTCTGTGGAGCACGGTCTGAGCTTGAAGCGGGCGCCCAGGACGATGCTGCTTTCCGGAATACCCATTGTGCGGTAGCCGGGGGTGAGTTGATCCCTGGGGATTGACCGCCTTTCGCCATTGGGGCCCAGCAGATCTATGTCAACGAGGGAGTCTGAGATGGCGCCCAGAGATGTTGATGCGTTCATCACGATCGCTCCACCCACCGTTGCGGGAATCCCGGCAAGCGATTCAAGCCCTTCCAGGCCATTTTCGATACAGTATGGGATAAGCTGTTGGAGTTTCGTTCCCGCCCCTGCGTAGAGAACCTTTTCACCTCCTGCCCTCTGCTCGCTGCGGAGCAATCTGTTGCATGCCAGGTGAAGCTGAATGACCGACATCTCCCATGGTCCGTCCGGCGCCAGGACGTTACTACCTTCGCCAAGAACGATGAACGGAATGTCAAACTCCCGAATGGGATCCAGAAGGGCAAAAAGCGCCTTTTCGCTTCGAGGGCGCGCAAGCAACCGCACCGGCCCTCCGACCCGGAAGGTGGTATGCCGTGCGAGCGGCTCATCGAACCGAAATTCAACATCCGGGATCGATGCAAGAGCTGAGCTGATGTTCATTCGCGTTTTCCGAGATCGCCCTGGTGAACTATCGCCCATTCACAGCTCCCCTTACTCACTCGGACCTCGCTGCTCGAGGGTCTTGAGAAGCGATTCGCCAACCTGCAAGATGTTGCCGGCCCCAAGGGTCATAACCACGTCTCCGGGCTGCACAATCGAGAACAGTTTATCGTGCATCTCTTCCAAGGTCGGGCAGAAATGCAGGTCATTGGGCCCGTGCGCCGCTATTGCTTCGACGAGCGCGCGCCCCGTTACGCCGGGAATAGGTTTTTCGCTCGCCGCGTAAATCTCGGATATGAGAAGTGCGTCGCAATGATGGAAACACCTCGAAAACTGCTCCAGGAGGGCCTGAGTCCGGGTAAAGCGATGTGGCTGGAACGCTATTATCCGGCGGCGATCGGGGTAGCAGCCCTCGAGGGTTTCAAGGACCGCCCTGATTTCGGTCGGGTGGTGACCGTAGTCGTCCAGGACCAGCACGCCCCGGGCTTCTCCCTTTATTTGAAAGCGGCGTTGGACACCCGTCATGTCATGGAGCCCGGCCTGTACGGCGGGCCATGGTATTTCCAGCTCGTGGGCCACCGCGACCGCTGCCAGCGAATTGAGCACGTTATGGCGGCCGGGAATTGGGATTTCCATCTCACCCAGTTCCTCTCCGTCATGAAAGACCCGGTAAGCGCTGCAATGTCCCCCGGTCTTCACCTCTGTGGCCTGGAAATCCGCTTGCGAAGAAAACCCGTAGGTTGCGAACCGCTTTTCGACGCAAGGCAAAATGGCCTGGATGTTTTCGTCTTCGAGGCACAAAATCGCCTGCCCGTAAAAAGGGACTTTGTTTATGAACTGCAGGAAAGTATCGCGTATGTGATCGATGTCCCGGTAGTAGTCGAGATGTTCAAGATCTATATTGGTGACAACAGCGATGGTCGGGGGCAACATGAGAAAAGTGCCGTCACTCTCATCTGCTTCGGCCACCATGAATTCGCCGCTTCCCAGTTTGGCGTTGGCGCCCCAGGCATTTAGCTTTCCTCCGATGACCACCGTGGGGTCAAGACCGCCCCGCGCGAGCACCGTGGAAACCATCGAAGTAGTTGTGGTTTTTCCGTGGGCTCCGGCCACCAGCACGGAGTATTTGAGGCGCATCAGCTCGGCCAGCATTTCAGCGCGGCGGATCAGAGGCACCTTCGGGAGCTTTCGTGCCGCCTGGAACTCGGGATTATCCTGGGAGATGGCCGATGATACCACCACGACATCGGCGCCCATGACGTTACGGGGATCGTGACCCGAATAGACGGCGGCGCCTGATTTCTCAAGGCGCTTCGTCAAATCCGAGACTTTCTGGTCCGAACCGCTCACCTTGTAGCCGAGGTTGAGCATAAGCTCGGCTATGCCGCTCATTCCTATCCCGCCAATCCCGATGAAATGTATATGTTGATAACGTTTAAACATAATCTGTGTATCTCCACGCTCTCCGTGGCCTGTCTATGACCAGAGGCGTTTAGCCGGCATAGTTGTCCGTTCTTTTTTCACAGCTCCTGGCTATGCTCATCAGCAGACCGACAATTAAGCAGTTCGCGGTGTATGCGCTGCCCCCGTAAGAAATAAAAGGAAGCGGCATGCCCTTTGTCGGGACCAGCCCCAGTACGACTCCCATATTGAGCAAAGCCTGGAGGGCGAGCAGCATTGTAAGTCCGAGCGCAAGCATGCTTCCCAGAAAGTCGGGAGCTTCCCTTGAAATCTGAAGGCCGGTGCGGAAAGGAAAATAGAAGAGCAGACAGGTCAGCACAATGCCGACAAATCCCAACTCCTCTCCAATTACAGCCATGATAAAATCAGTGTAGGATTCGGGTAAATAAAGAAGTTTTTGCTGTCCGGCTCCCAGGCCCTTTCCGAAAAAACCGCCCGAGCCTACCGCGATCCATCCCTGAATGAGCTGATATCCCGAATAAAGGGGATCGGCCCATGGATTGAGGAAAGTCTCCCAGCGAACGCGCCGGTACGGGACGAGGTAAACGAACCGATAGAGTCCAAAGGCGGCAAAGGGGGCGATGAGAAAGAAATTACGGCACGGGACCCCGGCCGTCGCCAGCATGACGAGCATGAGGATCACGAACATGAGGACAGTGCCGAAGTCGGGCTCTTTGAGCAGCAGGGCGCTGAATATGGCGCAAAGGACTATGAAGGGCCAGAAGCTTACGCGCGATTCTTTGATGCGGTCCTGTTTTTTGACCAGAGCGTTGCTGAGGAATAAAACCCAGACAACCTTGGCGTACTCGGCCGGCTGGATGTGCAGGCTGCCGAAGCCAAACCAGCGCCGAGCGTTGTTGTACTTTGCCCCGAGTCCCGGAATCAGGACCATAACGAGCAGCGCAATCGTACAGATCAGCATGAGGCCGGAATATTCTTTGTACGAGCGGTAGGATGTGCGGCTCACTATGTAGATAATCGGGATCCCCAGCGCAACGTATAAAAGCTGGCGCTTGAGATAATGATTCGGGTCGGAGAATCTCGTCAAGGCTGGAATGGAGCTGGCGCTGTAGATCATTATTAATCCGAAGGCAATCAGCAGGGACACTTCGACCCAGAGCTGGACCTCCAGGGGGAGAGGCTTCCAGGCGAGGCGCTGCTTTTCAGTCGAGTCGGGCATTATAGCCGAAGGTGCGTCTGATGCCGTTCTGAGCAATCCATTCTCCAATCGAGATTATCTAATCCCCAAGCTCCGCCACAAGCTTTTTAAAATGATCCCCCCTGTGCCCGTAGCTCTCATACTGGTCGAAAGAGGCGCACGCGGGAGAGAGCAGGACAACGTCTCCCTGCGAGGCCCGGCTGATCGCATCCCGGAAGGCTGAGCCCAAATCCGGATAAATTCCGGCCGGGACCTTCCCGTGTAATTGGCCGTAAATTCTCGGACCGGCTTCCCCAAAGGCGAAAATCGCCTTGCCCCTGGCAAGGAGTGGCGCGAGCAACGGTTCGTAGCTGCCGAGTTTATCCCTTCCACCAAGCAGTAGCATCACGGGCCGGTCGAACCCCTCCAGTGCTTTGACCACCGCACCGACATTGGTCCCCTTGGAGTCGTCGTAGAAACCGATCCCCTTCCAGTTGCGCACCCACTCTACCCTGTGGGCAAAGCCGCCGAACCCGTCAACCGCCGCCTGAATTGCTCGGGCACAGACTTCCATGCACATGGCGCCCAGTGCCGCAGCCATTATGTTTTCACGGTTATGGGAACCCGGCAGCCTCGTTTTTTCCAGGCCAATCTCACAGTTCCCTTTGCCCGGGACGGCCACTTTGATGGCGCGGCCTTCAACCAAGGCGTTCGCGGTTGAGTCCGAACTGCTAAAGGACAGCACCTTACCCGGAATCTCATAGATCCGCTTGCTGCAAATCGGGTCGTCGCCGTTGATTATGGCGAAATCTGCGCTGTTTTGCCGTCGGAAAATAGACAGCTTTGAATCGGTGTAAGCTTTGAAGCTGTCGTAACGGTCCAGGTGATCTTCCGTTACGTTCAGCAAGACGCCTATGTCCGGGCGGAAGGTGGAAGCGGTATCCAGTTGGTAACTGCTAACCTCGAGCACCAGAGTGTCTGCATGCTCGCCGGAAAGTATCCACTGGCTGAGGGGTGTTCCAATATTTCCGCCAACGAAGGGATGCCTGCCGGCCTGCTCGAGCATTTGGCCGATCAGGGCTGTTGTGGTCGTCTTCCCGTTGGTGCCGGTTACGGCGATCACCGGGAGGCTGACCTGGCGCCATGACCACTCGAGTTCACCGGCTATTTCTATTCCCCGGCTTCTCGCTTCTTTAAGCGGCTCGATATCCAGTGGGACGCCGGGGCTTACGATTATCCGGTCCGCATCGAGAAAATCTTCGAGACGGTGTGACCCCAGGCGCAGCAAGCAGCCCGCCTGCTCGATACTGTTCAGTGTGCCCTTGAATTCAGAGCGGGAGCGCAGGTCCGTCGCGGTCACTTTGGCCCCCCGGCTTCGGAGCAAAGCGCATACGGCCCGGCCTGAGGCGCCAAGCCCAACCACGAGGGTTTTTTCGGAGGTCTCTTTGCCTCTCACGCACACTCCCCGGCCATTGCCTCGACGATTTTTTCCATTGTCATCCCGCGGGAGCCTTTGACCAGTATCCATGCTCCCTCGGGCACAACCCGCCGCAAGAAATCCGATGCTTCGGCATGATCGGCTGCATGAAAACAGAGGGACTCATCGAGCCCGGCGGCCTGCGCTCCCTTGAGTATCTCTATGCCCAGCGGCCCGAGTGTGATCAGCCTGCCCGGTTTTGCTGCGCCCACTTTTCTGCCGACCTCGAAGTGAAGAAGAGGGCTGTCCCGACCGAGTTCGCGCATCTCTCCAAGGACCGCTATAAAAGGACTGCCTGCGCTTGCGGAAAGGACCGCTTCCAAGGCGGCAATCATTGAGCATGGATTGGCGTTATAGGTATCGTCCACCAGGACCCCGCCGTTGCGGAGCTTGAGGCAATTCATGCGCTGACGTACCGGCGCGCAGCCGGACAGTCCGGCTCCGACCTCCTCGGCGGAAGCCCCGGTACTCAGGGCTGCTGCTGCTGCGGCAAGGGCATTTTGGGCATGGTGGATGCCCATAACCTGAAGCGACACAGGTATCTCGGAGCCGCCTGCGTTTATTCGAAATGATGTGTTTCCTGGGGAAACTATGATCTTCGAGCACACGGACACATCGGCGGCGCCATTTCTGAGAGAGCAGGTGACTTTTCGGGCTTTGATCCGTTGGGCGAAATGCGAAAGCATGGGGTCATCCACGTTCACCACGGCAATGCCGTCCGAATCCAGTGATTCCCAGAGCTTGCCCTTCTGTTCCATGATGCGCTCGATCGATTCGAGTCCCTCAAGGTGGGCCAGGTGAATATTGGTGATGATCGCGGTTGTGGGAGCGCCGATCTGCGCCAACCGCTCCATTTCTCCCGCAACGTTTATTCCCATTTCCACGACAGCGACGCCGTGCTCTTTTGTCAGGCCGAGCAGCGTGAGCGGAAGGCCAATCAGGTTATTGAAATTGCCCTTGTTCTTCAGCACTTTGCGAGTTCGGCTGAAAATGGCCGCGATCATCTCTTTCGTGCTGGTCTTGCCGTTGCTGCCGGAGACGGCGATTACCGGGATGTCGAACTTCATGCGGTGGCGCCGAGCCAGTTCGCCGAGCGCGTAAAGGGTGTCGCCTACTCTGATGACCGCGGCGGAAGTGTCCCCGGCAAAGGCGGTGGGGCCCGATACGATTACCGCGCCCGCTCCCTTGCTAAGGGCGTCCGAAATGAAGGCGTGCCCGTCGTGGTTTTCTCCGGGCAGGGCAATGAAGCAGTCTCCCGGCGCAATCTGCCGAGTGTCTGTGGAAATCGCCCGGACTTGCGCTCCGGGGTCCCCGGAAAGTATCTCGCCTCCCGCAGCCTCAGCCAGTGTCGCTACAGTCCTGAACATTTCTGTTAAAATACTCCCTCACCACCAGCCTGTCGTCAAATGAATGTCTGATGTTTCCAACGATCTGGTAGGTTTCGTGTCCCTTGCCCCCAATAAAAATCGTGTCTCCGGGAAGACCCAGCGAAAGGGCAAACTCGATGGCTTTTCGCCTGTCAACTTCCCGAATGTAGCCCTTGCCGGCTGACAGTCCTCCGGCAGATCCCAATGCCGAGATCCCCGTCTGTTTAACTCCTGCCTCGATTTCGTCGATGATATCATCAGGCGGCTCGGACCGGGGATTGTCGCTTGTGGCTATTACAATGTCCGCCAGCTCTGCGGCTACTCTACCCATGATAGGGCGCTTTCCCCTGTCGCGGTCACCCCCGCAGCCGAATACGGCGATAACCCTGTTTTCAGTCATTTCGCGAAGACAGGCAAGCGCCTTTTCCATTGCGTCGGGTGTATGCGCGTAATCTACAACTACCTGAAAGCCGCACCGGCTCGGTATCGCAACGCGCTCGAGCCTCCCGTCCACGCTCGAAAGGTTTCGGATCCCCTCTTCGATGGTGTTTGACGCAAAACCCAGAGACACTGCCGCAGATATCGCCGCCAGAATGTTATAGAGGTTCAGCCTGCCCATGAGCGGGGAATCAACGCTGATTTCCCCTTGAGATGTATGGACTTTCGCGGTGATACCCATGGGACTGAACCGGGCTTCTTCGACGAAAACGCCATTTGCGCCCTTTTCCAAACGGGGGCCGGGGGAAATTGTGCCGGAGTAACGGATGATTTTGGCTGCGTGGGTCCCGTTTTCAATTATTCTTCTGCCGTAATCATCGTCTTCGTTGACTACTGCCACAGAAAGATGCGGGTCGAGATGGGACGAGAAAAGAAGCTTCTTGGCCGCAAAATACTCTTCCATAGTCGAGTGAAAATCAAGATGGTCCTGGGACAGATTGGTAAAAACCCCTGTCCGGAACTCGCATCCGGCAATCCTGCCAAGCGCGAGCGCATGAGAGGAGACCTCCATGACAACGTGTGAAACTCCGTCCTGAAGCATACTGTAAAAGAGTCTCTGGAGGTCCAGGGATTCGGGCGTGGTCATGGGAGCGGGAATTTGCTTTCCCGCCCACCTGTAGACAAGAGTGCCGAGGACTGCCGGACTTAATCCCCGGCTCCGTAGAATGCTCTCGATGAGCAGTGAGGTTGTGGTCTTTCCATTGGTTCCCGTTATTCCAATGAGTTCAAGCCTGGAAGCCGGGTGAGCGTAGAAATTCGCAGATATTGCGGCAAGCGCTGCGCGGGAGTCCGGGACGCGTACAAAACCCATTGGAAAGCCGGCCGGCATCTCGGTTTGGGCAACGATCGCAACGGCGCCGCGCGATACGGCGTCGCCAATGAAATCATGCCCATCTGCACGATTTCCCGAAACGCAGACAAACAGGCTGCCTTTTTCGGCTTGCCTGCTGTCATAGCATACACTGGACACGGGAACGTCCAGCTTGCCGCTTGGGCCGATAACTTCCAGACCGTCTATGAGTTGTTTGAGCGTCTTCATCAGATTCGCATCGCTATGTTTTTATTTATTTAACAAACTTCTTTTAGAACCAATAACATTTTTACAGAAAGGCGGCTTCTATCTGTCATCCGAAAGAGGCATTAAACAGCTTGGCTAATAAACCCCGGGTTCCCGCTCATCAATCTTTAGCGAGTACTTATCAGGCGCTTCGCTCTGCGGAGCCGGCTGAATTTTCTTCGCAACAATCGGAGCGCCCCTTGAGCTTTTTATAGAAGCCGATTTTTTCAAAGCTGTTTTATGAGCGGATTTGGCGCCGGGTTTTTGGACCGCAGGTTTTTTGCTGCCAGAGGCCTGTTTGACATCAGCCGATGAGGCGTTGGCAGTGCGGATGTTGGGACCAGGTGTTGAATTTGGCACAGAGGGCATTACACCCAGGTAAGGCAGGACTTTTGCCGCAATATTCCGGAATACCGGCACCGCTACAACCCCCCCATAAATAGCCCCCTGTGGTTCGTGGACAACTACGGTAATTACCAGTTTAGGCTGCTCAGCCGGGATATACCCTGTAAAGACTGAGGTATACTTGTCCGAAGCGTAATGCTTCGAGGTTTTGTCCATGACCTGAGCCGTTCCAGTCTTGCCTGCCGCCGTGTAACCTTCGGGCGCCGCATTGGCCGCTGTCCCTCCTTCCTCAGTTACTGACGCCATCATAGCACGAATCTGCTCGGATGTCCTCTTTTGAATCACTGTTCGTGTTTTTAGCGACTGGAATTGCTTGACCGGTCGTCCCTCCGCGTCAAGTACAGTGCTGGCGATTATTGGGCGGCCGTATTGTCCGCCTCCGGCTATCACGGCAACGGCGTTGGTGAGCTGAAGGCTTGTGACTCCAATGCTTTGTCCAAAGCCGGTCGTGGCCAGGTCGATCGGTCTCCACCTCTTTTGGGGCCTTACAAGCCCCTTGGATTCTCCCGGCAGATCGATACCGCACGGAGATCCGAAGCCGAAGTCGTTAATGTAGCGGGCGAATTTTTCGCTGCCGAAACGCAACGCAATTTTGGCGGCCCCGATATTGCTCGAATATTTTATCACCTCCTGCATGGTGAGCCAGCCGTGCGGGTGAACGTCCTTTATGGAATGGCCCGCCAGGAAGCATTTGCCGCCTTCGCAGTATACTCGGTCGTGCTCCCGGACCATATTCTGATCGAGAGCGGCGCTCATAAGGAACACCTTAAAGGTCGAGCCGGGCTCAAAGGCGTCCGAGATGGTGTGGTTGCGCCCAAACGTCTCATCGGGGCCCTTTTTTTTCGGAATAATGTTCGGGTCGAAAAAAGGCCAACTTGTCATGGCGAGCACTTCACGGGTGCCGGCATCCATGACCACCACCTCAGCCCCTTTAGCCCTGTATGTCTGCGCCGCCTTCTCCAGTTCACATTCGGCAACGTATTCAATGAATGCGTCCAGTGTGAGCTTTACCCCGCAACTCTCGGCAGGCGCGGGAGGCGCCGCTGAATTGAGCCACAGAGGCTTGCGTCCACCGTCCCTCAGTTGACATACGGGGATTGGCCTGCATCGCAGCACGTCATCGAAAGATTTTTCTATGCCCTCCATACCGACGCCGTCAATATTGACGAACCCCACAACTTGGCCTCCCACCTCGCGGTACGGGTAGAACCTCTTGTATTCATCGGTGAGGTTAAGACCAGGAGCTTTTAGCTTCTCTATTTCGATGGCCTGCTGATCTGAGAGGTGGCGCTTTATCCAGACGAAATGGCGGCAAACGAGCTTTTTTTCAATCGATCTGGCCGGCTTGTCCAGGATTTGACTGAGAAGGGCTGCAGTCTTTGATGGATTTTCGATTTGGCTTCCAAAAGCATAAAGCGAACGTTGCGGAACAGAGTAGGACAACACTCGCCCCTGCCGGTCATAGATGGTGCCTCTATAAGCGGGGACTGTAAACTTGGTGTTCAAACAGGCATTGGCGCGGTCCACCCAGAACGAGTGTTCGATCACCTGGAGACGAAAGGCTTTGAACACTATGGCGCACAACCCCGCAATCACCAAAAAGTTGAAGATCACGCGGCATGACCAGTAGCGGGAGTTCAGAGATTTCCGCTGCTCGCGCCTTTCCATTCTTGTCTCCCGAATTCAACTGCGCCCGGTTTAGTTTCAGTAAGAGTTCAGCGGTGTGGCTTAGCAGTCAAATAATCAACGCACAGGCGTCGGTTCCATGACCGAGACGGCCTCGTCCAATTCATCCTGGCTGCGCTTTGCGTAGATCATCAAAGCTAAGGCGAACATGCCGAGCGATCCCCCCAGCATCAGTCCAACTACTAAACCGGCCCAAAACATGGCAGCCTCCACGTAAGATACACTTATATAAAACATTAAATAAGAGGATACCAAATCGCTTGTGGACGCCCCCGAGCCATGCACTTCGCGGAGCGCGGAAGGCCGACCGCTGGATGTGCCTATCGTGCGCGTTGTGCTTGCAGCGGGAGACCTTCTTGAACGGGTATAAATCACTCATTCAATTCGTCAATTCTCCAATTCCCCAATCGGAGAATTTAGGGATTTAGGAATTTAGGGTTTCAATTCCAAGGATTCAATTCCTCAATTCCCCAACCAAATCCTGTCCTAAAAAGCTTCCCTTCGTGCCCTTCACCGCGCTGCGCGCCCTCTTCGTGGTGAGAATAGTACGGTGAACGGTTACTAGTTTCAAGCTGTTAGCGCATCACCACTTTCTGATCTGGCCTGGGCGGCCCCAGGCTGAACTGATTTCGGCCGATCTCCCCCAACCGTTGCGGGTCTTGAAATCGAGACCACTCAATTGTCAGCTTCCGATGAACAGTGCTGAGGAGTTCGCTTTCTTCGTAGGTTTTTGAAATCCGATAGCCGTTTTGAATTTGCTGAACGTAGAGCCAAACGTAAAAAATCGCACATGCGACGAAAACAACGCCCAGAAATATTGACGACGCAAGCCAGGCCCACATGCGCACAGGGGCAGGGGCCCTTTGCCGGAAACCGGGATCACGCAACGGCTTCATGCTGAATGCAGGGGCGTTTTTAATAGCTCTGTTCATATGTTGCTCGTCAAATTTCCCAATGCGGCCGCCCGTGACCAGGACCGGCGCAATGGAAGTCTCGCGCAAATCTGCGCTCGGTTAACATGCAGAACATATCTTCCATGGCCATCCCGTAAGAACTTTGAGGCCCGAGATGATCCGCAAGGTCGCGCTTGAAAAGAAAATGTGTTGAAGGGCGGCCGCTTCTTGAAAACCTTTTCTTTGAGGTGATAGGCTGCATAATTGCACCCCCTTCTGCTAAATTATCAGGTGAAATTCTCTAAACCTCCGATCTGATCGGAGTCATCCTTACGTATCTTTTATTCCCCCATCCTGACCTTTGGTCCCTTCTTTCGCGGGAAGAAGCTCTCCGGACGGTCACCCCCGCAGCCGTCCGGAAAAGCTTCCCTCTTTCCCCCTTTTCCCCGGAAACCACTAACTATCCCCTTTCAGGGGGAATCCGGCTAGATTCCCCTGCGGGTTCCCTCAAACCCGGAAGGAAAAAAGCCGTGGTGCACTGCCAATCTAACCTTTTGACAATCTACACGCAGTCCGGTGTTTCCGATGGACACCGGCTTAATTTCTCGGCTGCCCTGAGCTTTGCGCTGCGCGCGCGCGGGTTGTGCTCAACTTCATCCAGCGAAGGCCGGAGAGCTTTTTTTGTAAGTAGCCGAACGAGCGGTCTACCTTCGCACTCGCACGCAGCGCGCTCGCGGGGACAGCGGCACGACCGTGCCCAGTTCCTGAACGCCTCTTTTACGATCCTGTCCTCAAGTGAATGGAAGGCGACCACGCAGATCCTGCCTCCGGGTTTGAGAACGTCCAGGGCTTCGGGCAGAAATCGATCCAAAGAATCGATCTCCCGGTTGACCGCTATCCGCAGAGCTTGAAAAGTGCGTGTGGCTGGGTGAATACGAAAAGAGTCCCTGGTCTTCGGGACGGTTTTTCGTATCAGTTCGGCAAGTTCCCGCGTGTTCGCAATGGGGCCCTTTCGCCGCACCGCCACAATCGCGCGCGCGATTCTTCTCGACAGCCTCTCCTCGCCGTACCGGTAGATCAAGTCGGCCAGGTCACTTTCGGGCAGCGTATTGACAAGGTCTGCCGCCGTCTGAGGCAAATCGCGATTCATCCGCATGTCCAACGGCCCTTCTCTCAAGAAACTAAATCCTCGTTGCGCGTCCTCGATCTGCAAACTCGAGAGGCCGAGATCGATTATGATTCCATCGACCTCCTGGATGCCGTGCTTGCGAAGAACCCGGCGTATATCGGCAAAGTCAGCCTTCTCCAGAATGAGTCTTTCTCCATAGCCGCCGAGTCTTTCGCGCACACGTGCTATCGCGTCCCCGTCCCAGTCCATTCCGAGCACGACCCCCTCCGCCGCGCTTTCTCCCAGAATGGACCGGGCATATCCCCCTCCCCCGATCGTGCCGTCAACGTAAATGCCGGCATGTTTGCAATTAAGAAGTTCAAGCACCGGTCCGAGCATAACCGGAATATGTTGACTTTCATTTGGGCTTTCATCCATACTAGAGCCCGGAATTGGCGATTGTTTCCATTATCATTTGCTCGTTCTGTTTATCCCGCACAACCTGGAGGTCATACGTAGCCTTGTTCCAGATTTCGAAATTCGCGAGCATTCCGACAATGATCACCTCCTGGTCTAGGTGAGCATCTTCACGAAGAAGGGGAGGTATCAGTATTCGCCCCTGATTGTCGAACTCGCATATCTCAGCGCCCGAAATGAAAAGCCGCACGAAGGATCGATGCTCGTGACGAACCTGGGAAAGCTCCAATGCTTTGGCTTCCATCTCATCCCACTTCTCGGGCGGGTAGGCAACGAGGCATTCCCCGTATTGGGAGATAATGAGAGCGTCGGTGTAATTGTTTTGCAAGACTTCCCTGAATTTTGCGGGTATTCGCAGGCGCCCTTTGGCGTCGAGCCTGGCGGCTGAGCGTCCTCTAAAGTTGGGTGAGTTCAAAATACCCACTTTTTGCCCCTTTTACCCACAATTAACCACTTAGGGCAATTCTGTAAGCCCCAAATCCGGGTTTGTCAAGTTATTTTTGCGTTCTCATTGGAAAAATTCCTAAAAATAATTGGATGTCATGAGGGATTTAAGGATCAGTGTCTTAATGTAGCAATTCCTTAATTCCTAAACTGCGCTCTTTATGCTAAATTTTATACGGGCGCCGGGATGCCTTCGAAGGGTATTTCACCTGCCCAGAAAAGCCTCTGCTTGAACCTTAATGGCCTTCCTTCCATGGAGCAGGGGCTTTTTGACTCAAGCTGGAGCGAGGATTTCGATGAACGAGGACGATGAGAAAATCCTAAAGGTGACAAAGGAAGTGCTGATAAAATTCATAGAAATGGGAACTGTTTCGCCTATGAATTTCGACGAGAAGTTCCGGAGCATCTACTGGACCATTAAGGACACGGTGGTAAGCGCCCGGTTGGCCGACCTGCAGGTCTCCTCGCCATCGGAAGGAAAAACGCCGGAAAAATAAGACCCGGCCACCCGCCTCCGGCCCCGCCTCGCGGGGCGTCGTGAATCCAATGTGGGCCGGCGCGGGTTATGCCGCCTGGCGGCTTTAAATAGATTTTTTTTAAGGTGCGTTAAATTAGAAAGAAAGGTGGCTGGACGCAGTTTTTATTGTACCTCGATTTCTTTGATAAAGAATTCTTTGCCCGCGATTGTTTCTATCTCCCTGGAGCCGCACTTGGGGCATATAAAACGATACTCCTTGATGATGAATTCCTCCCCGCAATCGTTGCAACGCCCGGTCAGGAGCACCTGCTCGATCTCCAGGTTGACCCCTTCAAAGGGCGTGTCTTTGGTGATGATCTCAAAACAAAAGGTCAGACTGTGGGGAAGCACGGCCCTGAATTCCCCGACCACCAGGCGAATGGTGCTAACCTTGGTCGCCCCGTGAAGGGCCATTTCCTGTTTCACAATGTCCAAAATACTCTGGGCGATCCCCATTTCGTGCATTAACTGTTCCCGGCTTTTAATGGTTCATTTTGTTCATACGTCCACAGGGTGAGGTGGGCGCCAAAACAGGGTTCGGTGTTGTCTGCCTGAGAGTGCCTGAGGGCGAATCATTTATAGGCCGAGAAGTCCACGCCCCTTTCCTTGCCCCTCTCTTCAAGCCAGGCATATTCATTTATCGGCGGAGGAACAATCTTTTCATGATCTTTACGAATCAGCCGGATAGCCTCGCCGGAGCAAGTGCTGACGCAAAGGCCACAACCAATGCACTTTTCCGGATCGATTTGGTAAGCCTCTTCCCCTTCTTCGATGGCCTTCACCTGGCAACGTGTTTCAGCGCAGATCCCGCAACTGATACAGTTTTCCGGATCGATCTCGGCGTAATAATGGGAATTGATCACTTTGGAGGCCGGGATGCCCAATTTATTGATGGCCCCTAATACTCCGCAGCAACAGCCGCAACAGTTACAGATATAGATATTCCCCCTCTGTTGATTAGCCGTAAGGTGCACCAGCCCCTGTTCTTCCGTTTCCTTCAGCAAGGCATAAGCCTCCTCTTTGCTCAGCACACGGCCATGGGAGTATTTATCAAAAACCCCGGGCACCGGGGCAATGGCCAAACAAACCTGCATCGGCCGGACGCAGGGGTGGCCTAACAAGCCTTGCTCCTTTTTGCAGATGCAATCTTGGACCCAAAAGGATTGACTCTGCTCAATAAGGGTGGAAACCCTCTCATAGGGTAGTGCCTCCTGCTGTACGACGATCTCTTTTTCAATAGGCAGCACTTGCATCAATTGGGGTGTCTTGGAAAAAAACTGCTTCCCATAGACCGGTTCGAATTCCTCGTTGAGTTTGGCGAAATCCTTGTCCAGCCGTTCATTTTGAAACTCATAAATCCCAAAAACCCAGGGCATCATCTTAAAGAGCCATGTGCCGCCCAAGTCGATGGCAAAGAGCTGCCCGGCCTTGCCCATGGCTTTCAACCTATCCTCCAGACCCTCCAGAGGGCGTCCGGTTCTCTTGGCCACCTGCTCGGCCGTTTCAAAGGAAAGTCTCATATCGCAAAAAAGGTCGGCCTGGTCCGGGGTGAAAATCTTTTTGAGTAACTTGAGTTCCACGCCGCTTTCCGTAGCCGGGAATCCATTCGGCAAGGTATCCAGGACTCGGGCCAATTTCAAATAGAGTTCTTCGTCCATGATTTTTCTCCTTATCAGATGGTTAAGATCACTCCAGTATAATTCTTAACCATGCTCAAGCATAATCGGGGTTTAAGGTAACAGCCTCGGGTGACTCCCTCTCCCACCCGATGGCTTTCAGCCTGAGAAAATGGATTTTAGCCTGAGGAGCAAACTTATATCCCCGTCAACCTTGTATTTGCCGGTCATGAAAGCTTGCTGCCCGTCCATCTCACCTTTGGAGACCGCAAGCCAGACGTCCGCAGGAGTTTTGACGATCACATCGGGCTTTGCGGCAGGGCCGGGGTGATAAGTGCAAATACCGCCGGCTATTTGCACATGGGCCGTAAAGCTCTCGCTTCCGGTGACCTCGAATTGGTAGACTGCCTCCAGCCCCCCGGCTGCGTCCGGATTGAAGCCGTAGGGCATCGAGCGCAGCAATTCCTCACAAGTCCGGGCCGCCTGAGGACCTGGACTGTCCGGCTTGTTCGTGTCTCTTGCGGGTTTTGCCTTCTTGCTTTCTGCGATCATCTCCGCGATCCATGCCTTCCTGACTTCACTATTGACCTCAACCCTGGTTTCTTTCTGCTGAATATATGCTTCAAATCCCTCATATAAGCCGTGTTCCTGCCAGTGCTTGTAGTCGTCTTGCATTATCGTATCTTTCCCGCTTTTCACGAGGCGCCCCATAAACTGATAATAGTGAAGGTCCCGGTCCGTGGCCGGGTAACGCCGCTTCTCGCGTATTGCCATAGCCAGGTCCCCCGCCGGGCCGGCCGCCCTCGCCTCAACGGCTTCCTTGCCGATAAACCCGCCCGGCCCCGCGGCCATCGCCGTGAGCATGCCCACTGAAAACGCGCCGTAGCTGCGGAGGTATGAACTGAGATAACCGGCGGTATCGGTTTCACCGTAACCTGCCGAGACGCATACGGCCAGGCCGGGCTTCCATGTGGGGCGGGGTTTGTGCCCGTAAGGCAGGCTTCGGTCGATGAAAGTCTTCATTTGTGCCGTCACGTGCAAGAAATAGACGGGGGATGCCAGGATGATCCCCGGAGCATTCAGCAGCTTATTTGCGATCGTGCGGTGATCGTCGTTGATCCAGCAGGCGCCCTTCTCCATGCAGAGAGCGCAACCGGTGCAGTATTTGATGTCGTGCTCACTCAGATTGATGATCTCGAGATCAAATCCGTTCTCGATGAGCGGCGCCCGCAGCATTTCAAGCATCATGTTCGTACTGCCGATCCCGGCGTGGGGTGAACCGTTCAGGGCTACTATCGCAGAGTTAGCAGTCATTTTCTCCGTCTCCTTTTCCTCGATGTTGGATCTTGTTATAGGGTATTGCTGGGTGGCTTGGAACGAATCCTGCCGTGCCGCTCCATCCGAGTGACTTTCTCCCGGTGGTATTATTCCCAGTTTTCGTTGATAGTACCCAGGGTAGCGCCTGGTTACGGGCACACCGATGCCTAACATGACGGCGGCTGGAAGAATGCCCTCAAAAAGCGTTTCATAAAAAGGCCCATGAAGGCTAAACACGTCTGGCACAAGGGTTAAGAGGCTGCTGACGAAAAAAAGTATTGCCCAGACGCCGGTCAGATGATGATTGATCTTAATAAATACGGATGTGCCCCAAAGCGTTTCGGGCGTTTCCTTCCTGGCAAAAAACATCGTGAAAACCTCTTTGCCCAGCAGGAGCGGCACTACGGCAACAGCAAAAAGAATTATATAGAGGAGTGTGCTCGCATGAGAGACCATGAACCGGCCCGCGTCCTCGGACAGGATCCAGAGGGCCGCGGCAGCCAGGGCAAGGAAAATGGACATGCCCCAGTGGATCGGGGAGGCCAATTTCCTGCGGCGGAGATAGAAGATGGCGCAGTAATCGATCGCTAGGACAACGAGACTTGATTCACGAAGGAAGCTCAGATCCGGATGCCCTTTTCCGAATAGAAAAATCAGGACTGCAACGCTGGCAAAAGGAATGGCCTCGAGAACCGGGATCATCACGCTGTCTCTCCTTCTTTTAAGTCCCGCATGGCGGAGATCCTTTGCTGGAATAACCGGTCGATGATATAGGCGCGGGTCATGCGGGCCGCTTTTACAAGTTCCATGGTCAAGGATGCGTTCTGGAGGCTTGGAAGATGGCGCGTCAGTCTGCCGCGCAGGGCCATTTCATGGTCAACTATCTTCTCTCCAAGCTCCACATAATAGGTCATGTCCTCCAACTGCATACCGACAGCCATTCCACTGACAAGCAGCCGGCCCATTGCAACATCCCCCAGGTCAAAGCGGCCCTCCTGGGCGGGCAGAAGCATCCTCGCGCGCAGGAATTGCGACACCTGCTCCCGGCTTAAGCCTGTTGCCTCGCAGAATGCGGGAAGATCCAGGTCGCCCTCTGATTGCAAAGGACCGAAGATGAGTTCATTGAGGGAAGCCCGCATGGACAACTCTTCCTCATCAGCGCTATCCTCAAGTATCTGCCGGATTTCAGAGAGCTTCAACCGGTGGTGATGCTGAAGCTGGCGAATGAGACGTATGCGCGCCACGCTAAGCTGGTCATAATAAGCCATGTTGGTGCTTGTCCTGACCGGTTCGGGCAAAAGACCTTCACGAAGATAGTGAAGGATGGTGCCCTTGGGCACGCCGGTTGCGTTAACCATGTCCTGCATCCTGAGCCCGGGCCGTGTCGCCTCTTGTGATTCTGTCGTTGTTTCTTTTTGCTTCGAAGTCATAGACTCTCCATCGATGGTTAAGGCAGAATAGAATAAGATGCGCAAAGTGTCAAGTGTTACTTTGCACTTTATGCAATAATTTTTCTCACCAGGTTGCAATGCGGCGCCGCACATAATGTTTTGTGCAGTTACTACATCTACTTAGACTGATCTTTTGCTATTTTCCCTCCTGGATGGTAGTATCATCCGCTGTCTTGACTGGGAATACTGCTCGTCAACCACTCGTCAACAGCGTGCGCTCCCGGCAGCGTCTAAGCCGCGGTCAGCAGCTCTGTGAGAGCAGGGCATCGTCAGTGAATTGTCCTCTCCGATTTCGGTTGGACATCTTTGTCTGCTGTGATGTAAACATATAAAGTTCGATGAGTGGGGTTGCGAAGCAAAGAATAGAAGCAGTAAACACGGAGCAGGACATTCTTGGCGCCTCGGTTTCTGCTTTTCATGATTTTTACTCGCGATACCAGGAAGGGGGTTCAATGGAAAGGACGCTTTCGATAATCAAGCCCGATGGAGTCCGCAAGGGGCTGGCTGGAGAGGTAATGAGGCGTCTGGAGCAGGCCGGTATCAGGATTTGCGCGATGAAGATGGTACGGCTCACCCCGGACCAGGCCGGAATGTTCTACGCAGTCCACCGGGAGCGGCCGTTTTACAGCTCGCTTACGGAATTTATGACATCGGGGCCGATCGTTGCGATGGTGCTCGAAGGGGAAAATGTCATCCAGAGAAACCGGGAGCTGATGGGGGCCACCAACCCGAAAGAAGCCTTACCGGGTACGATCAGGCGAGATTTTGCAAGCGATGTCGAAAAAAACATCGTCCATGGTTCTGACGGCCCCGAGACGGCTGCCCAGGAAATAAAATTCTTCTTCAACGATCTTGAAATCCAACACTGAAGGCATGCATCAGAAACAGGCGAGGAGAGGTTTATAGATGAAAGGCCGGCGTCAAACAAAGAGATTGGGAGCTGCTGCGGCCGCGGTGGGATTAATCCTTGGGGTGTGCGGCTGCGCGTCAGTGCAAAAGACCGATACAGTTCAACAGCCTGTGGCGGCCCAGGTCATGGAAAGCCATAATGCGTCTGCCCCGGCCGGTGTTGCTTCCGCGCCTATGAGCGTTCCCTTCATTCCTCCGCCAAACAGCATCGACCTTTGCGGCGAGCCGGTCCCCCTCGAAAGGCAGGATGTGTATGAGCGTTTCGACAAGGAATTCACGCTGGTTGTCTATAATCACGCTCAGGTCTATCTTTGGTTGAAGAGGATGGAGCGTTATTTTCCGATGATCGAAGAGCGGCTCCATCACTACAATTTGCCTGAGGACTTGAAGTACGTGGCCATTGTGGAAAGTGACCTGCTTCCGGAGGCGTGCTCTCCCAAGGGGGCGGCCGGGCCGTGGCAGTTTATGCCCGGCACGGGAGCGGCTTACGGGTTGTGGCGGAGTGGATCGGTCGATAAAAGGTACGATTTTGAACACTCTACCGAGAGCGCTTTTCTTTTATTAAGCGACCTCTACGATAAATATCATAGCTGGCCTCTGGCCATTGCGGCCTATAACTGCGGGGACAGGCGCATACTCGAAGAATCTCGCGTCCAGGGCTCTCGCGACTACTATGACCTGAAGCTCCCTCAGGAAACCGAGCGCTACGTTTTTCGAATCCTGGCGGTAAAGGCGGTGCTGAGTAATCCTAATCAGTACGGGTACGACCTGCCCAAAGGGTGGGGATACATGGAATTCAGGCTGGACCGGGTGAGCGTATCGCTGTCCAGGCCGGTGCCGATTCAGACGATAGCGAACGCGGCCGGTACAACGTACCGCGAAATCAAGCGTCTGAACCCGATTTACCGGTCGGACGATATTCCTGCGGGCAATCATGAAATCAATCTCCCGATGGGGACAGGCAAGATATTCGAACAGAACTTCAGGGCCGGAAATGAAGTCGCTGTCGGGAAGGTGAGCCCGGAAAACTCGACGCTGCAGGGGCAGGATTTACCTGCTCCTGCCGCTGTGGCCGTTGCGCAGGCGAAGGAAGGGTCACCCAAGGCGAAACAAAAGGCCCGGGAGAAGATTTACCTGGTCAAGAAGGGGGATAGCCTCTCGGCTATTGCCCAGCGTTACCAAATAAGCACGCAGGAGCTGAAATCCGCCAATAAGCTGAAATCAAACGACCTGAAACCAGGACAGAAATTGCGGATTCCGTGAGCTGATATAGCAGCACCAGGGAGCAAGAATCTTTTTCCTTTCCGCTACCGGCTTTTGCGGGCCCCGGTTCGGGCGGTGGGATGTACGCCTTCGAGTCACATTCTCCCCCAGGGCCTCCATGTCTCCGGTCCAAGCACCCTTTAGGAAAGGGGAGAGTATCTCGATTCCCTTGCCTGGGTCCGGGACAGGTCATGGGAGCGCCCCCCCTATCTTTGGATCAAGAAATCCGAACCGGAAACCTCCGGTGTCTGATAAGGGAAATTTTCCTTCGCTCGTCCGGTGTTTTCGGATGGACATCAGATATGAGGGAAACAGGATGAGAAGAACGGGGTTGGTTTATGACGAAAGGTTCAAACTGCACAAAACCGGGCCGGGACACCCGGAAGCTCCTGAAAGGCTGACGGCGATCCTGCGAGGCCTGGAGGCGGCAGACCTTCTCCCCAAACTGATCCCTATTCCGGCCACTGCCGCTGAAATGAAATGGGTGGAAGCGGTCCATTCGCCCGAGTACGTAAAAAGGTTCGAGCAAGCCTGCCTGCTCGATCTTGGCGAACTGGACAGCGCCGACAACCAGATCTGCCCGCAAACCTATGAGACGGCCCTGCTCGCTGTGGGCGGCATTCTCAATGCAGTCGATATGCTCATGGAGGGGAAGATCGATAACGCCTTCTGCGCTGTGCGTCCGCCGGGTCACCATGCTGAAAGGAGCGAGGCCCTCGGTTTCTGCTTTTTCAACAATGTAGCGATCGCGGCCCGTTATCTGCAGATCCGGTGGAAAGTCGGGCGAGTCGGCATCGTCGATTTCGACGTCCACCACGGCAACGGAACGCAGCACATATTCGAGGGGGACCCTAACGTCTTCTACTATTCAATTCACGAACACCCGTCGTTCGCGTATCCGGGCACGGGCCGCGAATTCGAAAAGGGTTCAGGCTCCGGATTGGAAACTACTCTTAATTCTACTATCCTTCCCGGACAGGGCGATGAGGAATACAGGCGCAAGATAATGCGGGACTTGATTCCGGCGTTCGATGAATTCATGCCCGAAGTTGTCCTTTTATCTGCAGGTTTTGACGCGCACGTCGCAGATGACATGTCTGACATTAAGCTTTCGACTGATGGTTTTTCCTGGATCATGAAAAGGCTTTTTCGAATGGCGGTCCAGTATGCCGACGGGCGTCTCATTTCCGTCCTCGAAGGGGGATATGCGTTGGATGTGCTTCCGGAGCTCATCAGAAATCATGTGCAAATACTTCTGGACCTGTAAGCAGTCACACTCAGCTTGAAGGGGGGCCATATGTTCATTGATAAGTCGATGACCAGGGATGTTTTAACTGTCAGCCCGGAGACGGGAATACTTGCAGCTCAGACCCTAATGGCCCAGAACAGGATCAGGCACCTGCCGGTCGTTGTCGAAGATGATATCCTCGTCGGGATCGTTACCGACCGGGACATAAGAAGCGCCATGCCTGCGTCGATTCTTTCCGAAGCTGAAAAAGCGTCCGAGGAAAGACGGCTGGCGGTTATGAAGGTCAAAGACATTATGACCGCCAACCCTGTAACCGTTTCCCCGGCCCAGACGCTTGAAGACGCGCTCCTCATGATGCAGAACATCAAAGTAGGGGCCTTCCCGGTCGTCGATCCGGAGGGAAAGCTCGTAGGAATAATATCCATGCGGGACCTCACCCGGGCGTTTGTTAACGTGCTCGGGCTGGAAGAGCCCGGTGCCCTGCTCGGTATCGTGGTCGAAGACAAACTCGGTCAGATGAAAAAGATCGTCGACGCCATAAGTGAACTGGGCGTTCCGTTCGGGAGCATCCTGGTGGCCCGGGTGTGGGACGAGGGCAAGAGGGCCGTTTTCCCCTATCTTCTTACCAGCAACATCTCTAAAGTAAAAAACCGCCTGCGTGAGCTGGGTTTTACACTGCTAGACCCGATGGATTGGTATCTGGATCAGTTGCCGAAGAGGTAATTTTCCGGGTATTGGCCGGCGGATACCGGATAAGAACGCAGGGGTTCAAGCTCTACGCTCCTGGCAGAACCACGACATAAATGGTGTGTTTGAGGAACTGGTAGGGACCCACGCGAACCAACCCGGCCCCGGGGAGGGCGATCATCTTGATGTTCCAGAACCATCCGAGGCCGCACCAATAGTGCCAGGCCTGAAACGACAGGAACACTAAATGGAGGAGAACTAAATGCGGCTGATATTATCCTCACTGGTCCTGGTGATTGTGTTGGCGGCCGGCGGAGGATCGTGGGCTTCGGACGGCGCAGAGATATTTGCGACGCTAAAATGCGGCATGTGCCACAAACCTGACAAAAAGACCGCGGCCATATCACTGGCAGAGATTGTCCAAACATATTCGGATAAGGCCAAGCTGGTCTCCTTCTTCAAAGGAGAGAAGAAGCCGCTCATAGAGAGCGAAAAGTGGGGTATGATGCGCGCGCAGGTCGAAAAGATAAAGGCCCTGCCGGACGGGGACAAGGAAGCGCTTGCCGACTATCTCCTTAGTTTCAAATAGTCTTTGTCCGCTGTTTGTGGTTCCCGGTTGCACATAAAAATATCAAGCTAATGCCTTTCAAAGGCATTTCAAAAAAAGCTTCTGCCGGACCGCCTCCCTGCGCGGGTGTCGAGGAATGTTGAAACGGCCGAGACGATTGCTGCTGCGATTCGCTGCCGGTATGCCCGGTTGCGAAGCAGAGTCTCCTCGCTCCTGTTCCTGATTATTCCGCACTCCAGCAGAACAGCGGGACATTTGACGTTCTTTAACACGGCAAGCTCATCGAAGCGGTAAACCCCCGCATCTTTGTCAATGAGCTTCTTCCCCTCGCCGCTGATCGGCTCCGAATGGTGAACGGACGGTATAAAGCCCGATTTTCTCATCTCATTTCCGAGGGTGATTGCAAAAGACCTGCTCCGACCCCGCTTTACGTTTTTATCAGAGGTGAAAATCGAATAGCCTCGGTATTTGTCGCAAAACAATGCCGGCGCACCCTTCCAAGTCCATTCGGAGAGGTAAATCGGCTGCACGGAATCGTGATGAATGGAAATGAGCAGGTCTGGTAAGGTCGCATTGATCATTTTGGTCCTGCTTTCCAGCGAAATCTCTTCTCCTTCCGGATTTATTACGAAGACCTCGAAGCGGGGGTTCTTTTTGAGCTTTCGAAAGACTTCCATGGCCATCTTTCGGTTAAAATCATACTCGGCCCTGTTTCTGGCGCTAAGAGTTCCTTTCTCCCCTGGCGTATGGCCGATATCTATCGCCACTTTGAACCTTGTCGTAGCCAGGCCTTGCTCAACGAGGGCAAGAAAACCTACCAGCACCAGGGCGGCGGCAATTTGCCGAATAATGTTCCGGTTTGGCATTCCGGCAGGGAATCCCTTGCGTTTGAACGGTGAGTTGATAAAAAAGAGCCGGCGGAAGCTGGCGGCCACAGCCGGAAGAACAGTGAGGTAAACATATCCTTTTTACGGGTGAATTCAAAGGGGAATGGCATGGAAGAGATCGGCGGCAAACAACAGTTTTCTCTTTTGCCTCTCAGACCGGAATATGTGAACGCGATGAGCATCATACTATGTTCGATGGACCCCTGGCTGACCCTGGAATACCGGCCGGAGGCTTTCGACTTTTATCTGCTGCACGCAGACCCGGCGCTCAGCCGCTATTGTGTAATGATTTCCGGAAATGTGTGCGGGGTTCTGTCCGTGAGGTCTCCGTGGCTTTTTGGGCCGTTCATTGAGCTCATGGCCCTCTTTGATGGATTCCGGGGCAAAGGAATTGGGGGCCGGATCATCGACTGGGTCTGCGACCGGTATAAATCGGCCAACCTATGGGCTACGGTATCCTCTTTCAATCTAAAGGCACAAAAATTCTACAGCAGCGCAGGTTTCGAGAAAACGGCGATTCTGGAGGAGCTGATAAAGCCGGGCTGGAATGAAATTCTGCTCAGGAAAAGAATGGCTGCGCCGAATCAGCGCTGACACCCACAAAAAAAATGGCCGGTGGAAGTCCCCCGGCCGTTCATTCCAAAAAGATAAATGCGGTAGTTACTTCTTCATGTGTTTCTTGAACATCGCTTCGCACTTTTCAGCGGCTGCTTCAGCTCTGCGAGCTGCGTTCTCGGCCCTCATTGCGGCATCGCCGGCTGCTTTGGCGCTGGCCGTGCATGATGCTTCAACTGTCTGAGCCTTATCCAAAGCCGACTGGCAAAGTTCCTTACATTTGGAGCAATCTTCGGTGCAACAAGCGGAAAGCGTCGCAAAAGCAAATGCAACAATAAACAATACCGCTAATATTCTCTTCATTCTCTTTCCTCCTTAAAAAAAAACCGATTAGATTAACTACCGTGTCGTTTTCAAAACCCTCCTCTTGCCGTCTGCGGTATTCCACCTCCTCTCAAATCCAAAATTCGCGAAACCGATCTTTTTTTACAGTCCATTAGACCACCTAATGCGGCTTTCCTAGCGGAAAACGGCTTAAATGTATGACACCTGTTTTATAAATGCAAGGAATTTTTCTTTCTCCCAGTACCACATACGCAGCGGAGGCGAGGGGAAATCAGATGCTCCTTTTGCTGCCCGAAATGAAGTGCGCGGTTGAGTTAGTCCGGCCTCACCTCTTACTGGGTCATTTCGGTGACCTTGAGTGAGTCGTCCTCATAAGCGTTTCGCGTCACATCGGTGGGGACCCCATTTTGCAGGCTCGTCGCCACCATGAATTTCCTTTGGTCCACGTCTTTTGCAAGGGGATACTGCGCCAATTTGTCGAATGCATATTTGGCATAATCAGGGATTTTCTTATAGACATCCGGAAAAGCCTGCACAAAGATCCGCCCGTTCTTTTGGCCGAATTTGACCGGTTCGTAGATGATCTCGATCTTTGTTCCAATTGCTACCTGAGGATACAAGATGCGTATGTGCTCGGGGTAGCAGCGAATGCAGCCGTGGCTTACGAGTCGTCCCACCCCCCAGGGCATGGCGGTCCCGTGAACTCCGTAGGCGCCTGCGGAAAACTTCATGATGAATTCCCCCAGAGGGTTCTCCGGGCCGGGCGGCATTACCGCCATGCCGTATTTTTCCTGCAGCGAAGCAGGAACATACCAGGACGGATTGGGTCTTTTCTCATTTATATGAAAGGTCCCAAGCGGACTTTCCCATCCCTCGTCGCCAATCCCGAGCGGATAGGTCTGAACGGTTGAACTGCGCTGGTCGAAAAAGTAGATCCTCAACTCGGGGATATTTATTACCAGTTGATAATGCTGGCTGGGCGGAAGCACCCAGAAAGTAGGGAGAAAAATCCTTTTGCCCCTGGGTGGAATCCACGCATCCATTTTTGGAAAAAGCAGCTCAACGGAATTGTAGCCCAGGCCGTTTCGCCTCGCTATGTCCAGGAGAGTGTCCTTCGCTTTGATATTGTACCACCTCGGAGACCCTACAACGGTCAAGTCCGGGATGCGATAGTCGAATTTTTGAACGCCTGCTGTGAATTCTTCTTCTTTTTCTTCGTCGGCAAGGGCAAAGTACGAGAACAGGATAGTGAATACGAGAAAAAACGTTAGCGCTGCAACCCTTTTCAACCTCATGAGCTGTTTCCCCAAGATGCGGTAGTTTTGAACGGTCTCGCACCAGTTTCCGTACAATAAAGATTCTCGGATTTCAGATCAAGTCCTTTTTGATACCGAAATCCTCGCGCGTCAAGCACAAAAAGAGGCCCGGCACTACGGCCGGGCGCAAGAGCCTGCAATTAAGGGCAATTTAATCTCATTCCTCGACTAAGGACAATACATTACTGCTTATTTCATAAGAACAAATTTTCCAACAGCATTGTCCCCGTGTTTCCATCAAAGCAGCTCAAGCAATTCGGCGGGCTTGGCGATGAGCTTTTTGGCGCCGCCCAGGATAAGCTCTTCGGCGTTTCGAAATCCCCACAGCGCGCCAACGGCGTACATGCCGGCGGCATTTGAGGTTTTCATGTCAGTGGCTGTATCGCCGAGGAAGAGGAAGCCGGCAGGCTCAACTCCGAGCCGGCTCGCAATTCCCAGTGCTGAAGAAGGGTCAGGCTTGCGGGGGACTGGCGGGCACTCGCCCATGACGACCTCGAAGCGCCATGCGGGCAGAAGCCCCTCTATCACCCGCTGCGTCAAAATATGGGGCTTGTTGGAAAGCACGGCCATCTTCAGGCCGCACGCGCTCAACGCGTCAAGAAGTTCCGGGATTCCGGGATAGGGCCGGCTTTTCACATTCCAGTTACGTTCGTATATCTGCCGCATCATCTCAATGCATCGGGATATCAGCCTGGGGTCGGTTTTTACCGAATTCGGCACGGAGCGCCTAACAAGGTTCTCCATGCCGTCCCCGACGAAATACTTGTATTTTTCCAATTCATGGACGGGAAATCCGAAATGGCGGAGAGTGCTGTTCATTGAATCGGCCAAGTCCTGGAGAGTATCCAGGAGCGTGCCGTCAACATCCAGAATTATGGCCTGAAAATTTCTAGCGTCGATACAATCCTCGCAAGATAGACTTATATATCACTCAAATAGCTTAACATCGCGGAGCGCGGAAGGCGACTGCATCGCGTGTCTATCGGACGCGTTGGGCGGGCGCGGGATGCTTTCTTTCTGCTCCTCATAGAGGAATGTTTCCGGCCGCAACGTCCGCCAATAGCCTCTTGATTGCCGCTCGGAGCTTATCGGATGCGTGTAGAAACATCACACCCAAATTGAACAGATCTTTCTCCTGGTCAGTGCTATACCAAACTATTCTGACCGGTGTCCAGATGGCGGCTTCGGGCAGGCTGACCTTCAAAGTAAACCGGCTCGATTCGCTTACGACCACTATATGATAAGGGCCGAATGTCAGAGTTTTTAATTCGAGCCGGGCACCGGTTGTCGAAACCTCCGTAACTTTGACCTCAACATTTTCTTCATGGTTCGGGAAAAGACAGGTGAGCGTACCGGTCCATGCGACTTTGAATCGCTCCGTTTGTCTCTTATTGTTACCCAGCTTCCTATCGGCCATTTGCAAATGTCTTTTTCCGGATCAGATCCATGAGGCAAATTACAGGCCGTCTCAATCTGTGCGAACCTCCCCTTATGGGAGGGGAGCGGCAGTTTGCCGGTGTTTTAATGTAATCACATTTTATATAAGAGTTTACAAGAGTATTTTAAAGTACCGATTTATTTCAACATCTCAACTCGATTTTGTAATTCGATTTTTGTTGACGACCGATATCGAAGATGAGAAAGCCGAATTCCAGTAACTATAAAGCTTTGCAGAAATTGAGGAAAATAGATAAATTGTCTTAATGCGGCAAATCTGCGCCTCACGGAGCGTAGAGATCGGTTTCGGCTGCGCCTGCGAGGTTTTCCGGATGGACACTGGGGAAGCGGCGGCGATGGTTACTCACAAAGGATTGAAGGTCCTGCTAATTGACGATGACCCCGGCATTCTCAAGGTTATGACGATCGCACTTGAGGATGAGGGATACACGGTTATTTCCGCTAACGATGGGGAAAGCGGGATGGATTTGTGCGCCAGTGATTCTCCCGATGTGGTTGTTACCGACATTCGGATGCCGGGCATCGACGGCATGGAAGTCCTCAGAAGAATAAAGGAGATGGATCCGGACAGGGAAGTCATCGTGGCGACGGCCTTCAGCGATATCAACTACGCCATCCGTGCTCTGCAGCTTGACGCTTCGGACTTCATCCTCAAACCGATAAGCGAACAGGCCTTGATGGTTGCAATCAAGCGGGCGCAGGAAAGGTTGTCCACGCGCAGGGACCTGAGGGATTACACCGCTCTTATCGAGGAGCGGTGGATGGAAACATCCGAGGAACTGGCCCGGACCTTTCAAACCCGGAAGCTTCTGATCGAAAGCTCCATAGACGGTATAATCGCCAGCGACAAAGCCGGCAGGATAATGATTTTCAACAGGAGCATGGAGCGGATGCTCGGGTATTCGAGAAAAGAGGCGATCGGCGAGATGAGCGACCGGTTGTTCTGTGCGGGAGGGGCTGATAAGTTCAAAAGAGCACTCGCATCTGAAGAACTTGGAGGCAAAGGGAGACTGTTCCTGTACGAGAGCTGCCTTGCAGGGAATGACGGCTCGAGAATTCCCGTTCAGCTTTCGGCCGCCGTGATGGTCCAGGAAGAGGAGGAGGTTGGCATCGTCTGCTTCGTCCGTGACGAACGAGAGATCAGAAAACTGGCGCAGGAAGTGGCAGATCAGGCGAGGATGCTTCACCAGGACAAAATGATTTCACTGGGAAAGCTCGCCGCAAGCGTGGTCCATGAAATAAATAATCCTTTGACCGGTATTCTGGTCTATGTCGGGCTTATGAGCAAGATACTTTCGGGCGGCAGCCTCCCGGAGGATTCGATTGCAAAGTTTCAGGGTTATCTATCACGGATGCAAACCGAACTGGAGCGATGTTCAAAGATTGTCTCCAACCTGCTCGATTTTTCGCGGAAATCTAAACTCGAATTCAACCCAGTGGATATAAACGAGCTGTTGAGCAAGTGCATAGATTTGAGCGAGCACAAACTGGTCCTTCAGAATATTCGGGTTCAAACGCACCTTGGCCGGGATCTCCCCATGATTCAGGGCGATTTCAACCAGCTCCAGCAGTGCATAATAAACCTTATTTTCAATGCCGTTGATGCGATGCCGGAGGGCGGGGTCCTGAGAATTGAGAGCAGTTTGGATTCTGCCAAAAGTCTTATTCATATTCTAGTGAGGGACACGGGATACGGGATTTCCAAGGAGGACTTTCCCTATATTTTCGATCCTTTCTTTACCACGAAGAAAGCAGGAAAGGGATTGGGCCTTGGGCTCTCCACAACTTTCGGGATTATCGACCGGCATAAGGGAACCATTCGTGTCGAGAGCGAACCTGGAAAAGGCACAGCATTCAGAATAGATCTTCCGGTAAGCGGGTATAAGACTTCTCTATAGCGCTGAGATTTCTCATGATGTTTTCAAGTCGTACCAGGCCGGGCTTCTTAGTCTTCCGGCTTTAAATCAAACTTCTTAATCTTGTGATGCAGCGTAACGCGGTTCATTTCCAGGAGGGTAGCCGCCTTGGAAATATTCCAGCGGCAGAGTTTGAGAATATGATCTATATGGCGGCTTTCGACCTCACGCATTGAGACGGATACCCCTTTTTCCTCGGGGACCCTTAAAAGAAAAGCGAAGTCCCCCTTTTTCAGATACGGGGTTTTTGAGAGCACCACCGCCCGCTCTATCGTGTTTTCCAGTTCCCGGACATTACCGGGCCAATCATAAGATTGCAGGAGCAGCATTGCCTCATCCCTGAAGCCTTTAACCTGCTTATTTGTTTCGCGGCGGAATCTTTGCAGAAAATGATCTGCCAGAGTGGGGATGTCATCTTTGCGCTTTCTCAGAGGCGGGACTTCGATCTCGATCACCTTGAGCCGGAAATAGAAGTCCTTGCGGAATTGTTCTCTGGACACCTTTTTTAATAAATCCTGATGGGTAGCTGAAACCAGCCGGAAGTCCACGTTTATGTCCCGGTTTCCTCCCACCCTGTGGAAACTTTTTTCCTGGAGAACGCGGAGCAGGTCGATCTGCATCTTGAGAGGGATTTCGCCTACTTCGTCCAGGAACAGCGTTCCGCCTTTGACCATTTCCAGGCGACCTTTCTGGGTGCGGGTCGCCCCGGTAAACGACCCCGCCTCATGGCCGAAGAGCGCACTTTCGAGCAGGGTATCGGTAAACGCTCCGCAGTTAATAGCGATAAAGGGTCCGTACTTGCGATTGCTGCGAGCGTGAATGGCTTTGGCGACCAATTCCTTGCCCGTCCCCGTTTCCCCCTGAAGCAGAATAGGCGAATCCACCTTGGCGACCTGATCAACAAAAGAAAAAAGCCGTCTCATGCAGACGGAGGCGCCGATCAGGTCCTGATAGCGTGAGCCGTTGTCCACCTGGTTTCGAAGAAAGATATTTTCATCCACCAGTTTTTTTTGGTTGAGGAGTTTTTCTATCAGCAGTTTTAGCTGCTCGGGCTCGAAGGGCTTGATCAGGAAATCGTCAGCCCCGCTTTTCATCGCCTCTAAGGCAGTCTCGACCGTGGCGAATGCCGTTATCATCACCACAAGAATATGCGGGGAGACCATTTTGATGTTTTTTAATGCGTCCAGGCCGCTGAGGTCCGGCATCCTTATATCAAGGAAAACCAGGTCGTATTCATTGCAATTGATCATTTCCAGCGCCTGATGGCCCCCGGAAGCCGCATCCACGTTGTGTCCGGCCCGCTTCATCCATCCTACCAGCGACTCCCGCACGATTAACTCGTCATCAACAACCAGAATCTGAATCTTTTCCGGCATGAAACATTCCTTCTCAGCGAGCGGCATAATCAACGGGGAACTTAAGAATGAAGCGCGCCCCAGCCCCTTCTTCACTTTTGACGAATATCGAGCCCCCATGTTCCTTGACTATACCGTAAACCACGGAAAGCCCGAGACCCACGCCCCTGTCATGGCTTTTGGTCGAAAAGAACGGCTCGAAAATTTGGGGAATGATTTCTTTCGCAATGCCGATCCCATTATCGGCCACCTCAAAGCGGATCTGAGATGCGGACCGGTCCCAGGATGTTCTCAGGGTAAGCTCGCCTCCATCCGGCATGGCATCAACGGCATTGAAAATGAGGTTCAAAAGACATTGCTCTATCTGGCTTTGATCTCCCACCATCCTGGGCAGATCCCCGTCCAGTTCTGTTCGTGCACGTATTCCTTGTGAATCGAAGCGAAAATGGACAAAATCAAGCGCTTTTTCAATCAGTTCGTTTAGCTGAAAATCGCTGCGAATTCCCTTTGCCTGCCGAGAAAAGTGGAGCAGGTCTTTCACGATCCCGCTGCACCGGGCGGATTCCGAATCAATGAGGCTTAGATAGTAGATGAATTTCTTTTTTGCTGCTTCATCGATCTCCCCGGATTCCAGTTCCTCTCGCACGAGGCGGGCCAGCGCGTTTATCCCCGACAAGGGGTTATTTATCTCGTGAACCGCTCCTGCTGCAAGCTTACCAAGAGAAATCATTTTCTCCTCATAGACAAGCCGCATGAGGTCCTTTTTCAGGGCTGAGACTTTCTGTTCGACCATCTGTTCGAGTTCATCGGTGATATCGCGGGATATCTCGACAATCAGTTCAATCCTCCCGCCGGCTGATTTCCATGGAACTGCTGTTATCTCTCGATACCGTCCCAGATCGGGCCGGCCGGGATCCTCCAGAATCGCATGAGCAATATTTCCAGTTTCCAGGCAGCTTGCAGCCGGACAATCAAATCCAGCCCCCCGGCAATGCGCTGTCAAACCGTAAGCCGCCTCATAGCAATGTTTTCCGATCACATCCTCTTTGCTCATCCGAACGGCTTCCAGGAATGCCTCATTGGCATCGATCAACTTGAAATCCGGCTGCATGACCAGGACCCAGTCCCGCATACCGATGAAAAGGCTGTCCATGATGCCTTCAACCAGATTGATCTTGCGTTTGGTGAACTGGTATTCTTCCCGAAGCTGCAGGACATCTCCGAAGATTCTCGATATCGCCGCTTCGAGGACACGCACTCTTGGAGGTTTGTTTTTGAGGAAATCCTCCAGCAGGTCCGCTTTGTCGGTGAGTTCGATAACCAGATCCAGGTTCTTGATCTTGTAAAAGTCTTTGTAGTCCCGGGTAATGTGGATATTTTTCTCGCGGGCCAGGCAGATACCGGGGGCATCATGGTTGAGATCTGCAACCGCAACAATCTCTGCTCCGAGCTTTGGGAACCGCCTGGCATCAAACATTTCCAGAAATGCCCTGCAGCGTTTGCCCCCTCCGATTATGGCGATTTTCATTTGCTTTTCCATTTAATCCTGCCCACAAGGTACAGGCCTGCAAACTGTATAGACCGGTTCAGCGAGAAGAGGGTGTTCACGGTGGAAGGAAGCAGAGTGTAAATTATTTATACACAAAAATCTGCCGGCAGGCAACAGACACACATATGTTCCATCCGGACAATGTACTCCAGGACCAAGCCCGGCCTGACGGCGGCCGTCGGCGGCCTCGATCTGCGATGCCGGGAGGAACGCATTCCCGTCCTGACTGTTTAAATTTTATACATAGTGTACAAATATAGACAAAAGACCCCTCAGGCTCAATGGTCCGAGAAGAGGCTTTTTACCTCTCGTAAAAGCCCTAACCGTAAAGGTGGAACTATGTGCCCGTCCAAATTATCCGCAGATGGCACACGTCTTGCGCATAGGAGATTCGAACACCCAAGCGTCTCATTCTTACTGTTCGCGCTGGCCTTGTAAGTCTCCTTCACCCATGTCGATCCGCGAACTCTCGCGTAATTTCGATAACAAGGACGGGTTGATTATTCATGTCGGGCAGACCATACAATCCGCGGGAAAAGGAAATTTCTTCGCCTGCCTTTGACTCAGGCGAAAAGAAATGTGTTTGGATGAGAGCCGGAGTGGTGAACTTCAAGCTTTGCGATCGAGAGCATAACTGTGCCGAGTGCTACTTCGACAAAGCCATGAAAACCGCATGGAACCAGGAAAGCGAAGATTAAAGAGACCTTGTGACCATAGACTCATGATGCCACACCATCGCAGTGTGAGCTTCGGAAAGCCATTTTCTATCGCCCGTGTGTGACTTTCAAGAGGAAGATTGTGAATAATAACAATATCAATCCGGATTTAGACAGCGAGGTCAAGAGGCTTGGGGCCAGGGATATGGAAGCCTGCATGCAATGTGGCAACTGTGCATCTGCATGTCCTTTGTCTACCGGAGAAAACACGTTTCCTCGAAAAATTTATCGCTATATACAGCTCGGTCTGAGAGATAAACTGTTGGAATCTTCGGAACCGTGGCTCTGCTATTATTGTGGTGACTGTAATATTGACTGTCCCCGGGGAGCCGAGCCGGCCGAGACGATGATGGCCACTCGCCGTTGGCTCACCACTCAGTATGACTGGACAGGGCTTGCCAAGCGGTTCTACCTCTCTGAGACCTGGGAATTCGGTGCGTTGGGCGGGGTGGCGCTTTTTGTTATTCTTCTTTTCGTTTTCTTTCACGGTCCTATAATAACCGACCGCGTTGCGGTTAATACCTTTGCGCCTCCCAAGTGGATTGAGATCGGCGATTTGACCATGGCCGCAATCCTGTCGATCTTCCTGCTGTCAAATGCCTTCAGAATGTATCGCTTAATTATGAACGGTGCAAGGGTGCCGCTCCGGCTCTATGTTACGGAGGCCAGCGCCTTTGTTGTGCATTTTATTACGCAGCGGCGCTGGCGGCAATGCGGGGAAGACCGGAGCAGATGGTTGAAGCATTTCATCCTGGTTTCCGGCTACTTAACCATGATGACTTTGATCATCGTTTTCATCCGTTGGTTCCAGGTTGATGACGGGAGCTGGCATTTCACAAGTATCTTCGGTTACTACGCGACGGGGGCTTTGCTTGTCATGACCGTGGAGATGTTTCGCGGCCGTCTTGAAAAGCAGGAAAAAAACCACCGATATTCACACAGTTCCGACTGGCTTTTTCTGAGCCTCCTTTTTCTCACAACATTAACCGGTATTATGATGCATATCGTTCGTCTCATCGGTTGGCCGATGGGAACCTACATCATTTATGTCATTCACCTTGCTATTGCAGTACCGATGTTGATTGTTGAGGTTCCTTTCGGCAAATGGTCTCATCTTTTTTACAGGCCCTTAGCCATCTTCCTGACAACACTTAAGGAAAAGGCTTTGCGAAACTCTCAGGTCAACCTGGTCACGATCCGGAAGGATGTCGGTGAGACTTTCCAGACTTGTATGCAGTGCGGCGCCTGCACCGGGGTTTGCCCCTGGGGCGAGATTACGAGTTACAGTCCCCGGAAGATCCTCCGCAACATCGCTCTTGACTGTTCCTCAAACGTATCCGTCGATGAGCCCTCATGGACCTGCGCAACGTGTAACAGTTGTGCCGAACAGTGCCCCCGCGGTATCGGCATACTCGATCTGGTAAAATCCGTCCGCCGCCAGGTCGTCGATGCCGGATCACTGCCAGGATATTTTGATATACCGGTGAAGAGTCTGAAGAAAGAAGGCAACCCGTGGAGAGGAAAGAAGGAAAAGCGCCTGGATTGGGCCAAGAGCGCAAAGCTGCCGACTTATACCAGGGAACATGAGTATTGCCTGTTCACATGCTGTACCACGGTTTATGACACAAGCGCCGATAAAGGCAGCCAAAAGGCGGGTATCGCTCTCTTGCGCCTGCTCGATCATGCCGGTGTCTCCTACGGAACTCTTGGAACAAAGGAGAGTTGCTGCGGTGACTTGGTCGATAAGATCGGAACTGCGGATGTTGCTGCCGATCTAACCAGGAAAAATACCGAGATGTTCCTGGAGGCCGGTGTTTCCAAGATCCTGACCATCTCTCCTCACTGTCTGAATTCATTCACCATGAATTACGAAGGGCTGAAGAAGATAGCCAATGTTCACTCTACTGAGCTTTTGGATAAACTCATTCAAGAGGGCGCCATCAAACCCGTCAACGAGCTTGATCTCAAAGTGACCTACCATGATCCCTGTTACCTTGGCAGACATTCTTCCATATATGATGCGCCCCGCAGAATCCTTGAATCAATACCAGGTCTTACACTGCTTGAAATGCAGAATAGCAGAGAGCGGAGCTTCTGCTGTGGCGGGGGCAGCGGCGGGCCATGGAAGGATAGGGCTGGAAGAGAAAGCCTTGGAGAGATTCGGATCAAAGAGGCCATTGGCACCGGTGCGGGGGTGATCGCCACGGCGTGTCCTTACTGTATCAGAACTCTGAATGAGGGCATCGCAAAACTTGGCGCCGGAAACAAGATACAAGTCCAGGATGTAATGGAACTGCTTCTGCAGGCGGTTGATCTGTCTGATACACCAGGCAAGACCGGAAATAATAATAAGAGCTTTTCGAAGGAGGACCGTCGTGTCTGAGCGAATCGGGCTTTTCATCTGCCACTGCGGGATAAACATCGCCTATCGGGTGAGAGTGAAGGAGGTGGCGGAATATGCGGCAACCTTCCCGGGTGTCGCAGTTTCCAAAGATTATCTGTTCATGTGTTCGGATCCGGGACAGGATCTCATCGAAAAGGAAATCAAGAATCATAATCTCACTCGAGTGATTGTAGCCTCCTGCTCGCCTCGCATGCATGAAAAAACCTTCCGTGCCGCCTGCCAGAGGGCGGGGTTGAACCCCTATCGGGCCTTCCATATGGTCTGTGTCCGGGAACATGTATCATGGGTGACGGAAAGCGAGGATGAGGCTACCGCGAAGGCGATCGTCCTCGTCCGGGCCGGTCTGATGCGGGTCACGAACCAGAGTGAGCTAATCCCAAGCACGTTCTCGGTCAATCCGAACACCTTGGTGGTTGGTGGCGGTATCGCCGGCATGCAGGCGGCTCTGGATATCGCAAGCTCCGGTAATGGTGCCTATCTTGTGGAACGGCAGCCCACCGTCGGCGGTCACATGCTCCAGTATGACAAGACCTTCCCCACCTTGGACTGCGCGGCCTGTATCGGTACACCGAAGATGGTGGCCGTAGGCCAGGAGAAAAACGTCCATTTGATGACTAATGCCGAGGTGGAGAGCGTCAGTGGTTTTATCGGCAACTTTAAGGTCAATGTCAATCAGCGCTCCCGCTATGTGGGGACGAACTGTACTGGTTGCGGAGACTGCTCCAAGGTCTGTCCGGTCGAGGCCCCGAGCGAATGGGATGTCGGGACGAAGATGCGCAAGGCCATCTATATCTCCTTCCCCCAGGCTGTGCCGGTCCGCTATGCGATTGATAAAAAGGATCGCGGTCCCTGCGTGCAGAGCTGTCCGGCGGGTATCAATATTCAAGGGTTTGTCGCTCTGATTAAGCTCGGCAAGTATCAGGAATCACTCAACCTGATAATGGAAAAGATGCCGCTTCCCGGCACGCTCGGCCGTATCTGCCCCGCACCCTGTGAGACCCGGTGTCGCAGGCAGGAGGTTGATTCCCCTCTTGCGATCTGCCAGTTGAAACGGTTCGCGGCGGACCAGGTTGATTGGGCCACATTGGCGGTGCCGGCAATCGAGAAAAAGCCTGAAAGTGAGAAGGTGGCCATCATCGGTGCGGGTCCGGCAGGGCTTTCAGCCGCCTATTTCCTTGCTAAAAAAGGGTATCATCCGACAATTTTCGAAAAGGCGCCCTTTGCCGGAGGCATGCTCCGTTTCGGTATCCCGGACTACCGGTTGCCGCCCGCGGTCCTCGAACAAGAGATCAACTATATCAAGAAGCTGGGCGTGGATATCCAACTGAATTCAACCATCGGCAAGGATCGTCCGGTTGCCGCTCTCTTCGATGAGGGATTTAAGAGCGTCTATCTGGCAGTCGGTGCGCATAAGAGTATGAAGATGGGCATCGAGAACGAGGATGCCGAAGGCGTCCTACACGGCATCGATTATCTCGGCCTTCTCAATCTGAAGCAATCGGTCAAGACCGGCAATAATGTAGTGGTCGTCGGCGGTGGCGACGTGGCTATCGACGCGGCCCGTGAGGCCCTAAGGCAGGGCGCCTCCGAGGTGAAGGTGCTCTACAGACGAAGCAGGCAAGAGATGCCGGCAGTGAAGCATGAGATCGTGGCCGCTGAGGAAGAAGGCATCAAAATCGAACTGCTGGTGAATCCCATTGCGGTAATGACCGAAGGTGGAAAGGTTTCCGGAATTCGTTGCATCAAGATGGAGCTTGGTGAACTGGACGAATCCGGTAGAAGGAGACCGGTCCCGGTTGCCGGTTCGGAATTTAATATCGAATGTGACATGATTATCCCGGCCATCGGTCAGCAGGTCAACAGCAGTTTCCTGGAAGGTACGACAGGGGTCGAAACGACCCGCTGGGGGACGATTGCGGCCGATGCGGCGACGTATCAGACAAACTTCCCGGGCATCTTTGCAGGCGGAGACCTGTTTACCGGTCCGTCCATCGCCGTCGAAGCAGTGGCAGCGGGACAACAGGCGGCTGTTTCGATAGAAAAATATCTGCTTGGCGAGGAGCTTGCGAAAAAAAGACCTGCCAAACCGACAGGGAGTGACTGGAAGGTGATTCCGAAAAAGGTCGAGTCCGTGCCCCGAGCGAAGATGCCTGTCCTTCCGGTTGGACAGCGCATAGACAATTACAAGGAAATCGATCTGGGATTCAGTGAGGAGCAGGCCAGGACAGAGGCGGCCCGTTGCGTGGATTGCGGTGGCTGCTGCGAGTGTAAGCTCTGTCTCAATGAGTGCAAGGCCGGCGCCATTGACCATGAGATGACCGATCAGAAGGAGATCATCGATGTCGGTTCCATCATCATTGCCACTGGTTTCGATCCAATGAATCCGGTCAAGATGTCCCAGTACGGCTACGGCAAGTACCGTAACGTCTTTACCAATATCGAGTTCGAGCGTCTTTCCAATGCGACCGGGCCGACATCCGGCAAACTCAGGAAACGTGATCTGAAAGATCCGCTGAAGTTTACCGATGCGCCGAAGAGCGTGGCGATTCTCCATTGCATCGGCAGCCGCGACACAAATTACCATGAATACTGCTCACGCACCTGCTGCATGTATGCCCTCAAGTATGCGCATCTGCTGAAAGATAAATGCGGGCATGACACGGAAGTCTATAACTTCTATATCGACATGCGCTGCTTCGGCAAGGGATATGAGGAATTCTACAGGAAGGTCCAGGCCGAAGGAGTTAGGATGATCCGCGGTAAGGCCGGTTCCATCAGCGAGGATGAGAACGGTATTCTGACCGTTAAGGGAGAGGATACTCTTTCCAACCGCCTGATAGAGGTCAAGGTGGAGATGGTCATCCTCTGTAACGCTATGGAAGCCAGGCCGGATGCACCCGATGTCATGCGGAAGTTCGGTATAGGTATAGGTTCAGACGGATTCTTCCAGGAGGAGCATCCAAAGCTGGCGCCTGTATCCACCCCGACGAGCGGAATCTTCCTGGCCGGGGCTTGTCAGGGACCCAAGGATATCCCGGACACGGTTGCCCAGGCGAAGGGGGCCGCGGCAGAATGCATGGCGCTGAGTTCAGCGGGTCACGTTGAGACCCCACCTATGATATCCAGTATTGATCCCGATATATGCGTCGGTTGTCAACTTTGTATAGGGCTCTGTACCTATTCAGCAATTGAATTTAATGGGTATGCTGGCATCAGTGAGGTCAACGGTGCTATCTGTAAAGGGTGTGGAAGCTGCGCCGGCGCTTGTCCAAGCGGCGCAGCCAAGGTGAGACACTTTACCGATAAACAGATCTTTGCGGAAATAGATGGGATTTTACTTAACGAGGGAGTTATGCGATGAACGAATTTGAACCCCAAATAGTGGCCTTTTTTTGTAACTGGTGCACATTCACCGCAGCGGATCTTGCCGGTACTTCCCGTCTTTCATACCCGCCCAACATCAAGATTATCAGGGTTATGTGCAGTGGCATGGTTGATCCGAAATTCGTCCTCAAGTCATTCCTGAATGGCGCGGATGGTGTCTTGATCGGTGGATGTTGGCCTGGAGATTGTCATTACATCAATGGCAACATGAAGGCGCGGCGCCGAGTGGCACTCCTCACCGAGGTTCTGAAACAGTATGGGATCGGTGAAGAGCGTTTCTATCTTCGGTGGATCGCCGCCAGTGAAGGAAACATGCTGAAGGAAATCGCAACTGACATGACTTCAAAATTGAAACAGCTTGGACCAAGCCCCCTGCGGAATATGGGTCAAATGGCAGTCTGAGGACAGGGAGATGACTGAAAATGTCTAAATTTGCAAAATTGTCTTTTAAGAAAGACCAATTGAATGAGGAACTGTCAGGATTTTTCAAAGGCATGCTCAATAGTGGTGCGGTTAACGCTGTCCTTGTTCCTATGGCTCAGGCTAAAAAAGGGGTCCGGCTTACACTCATTACCTCTGCTGCCCATACCGCGCGGGTGGATCCTTTTGCCCCGATAGCTGCCGTAAGCGGCGCCAAGATTGCCTCATCGCTTACCTCGCGGCCATCCGGCCGCAAGGTTGCGATGGTCCTGCGACCCTGTGAGATTCGGGCTGTGATTGAACTCGTTAAATTGAAGCAGGCAAATCTCGACAACGTCCTACTAATCGGTATGGACTGTCTCGGCCGCTATGAAAATACCGATTTCGCCAAATTCCAGGAGATGGGAGGGACATCCGAGTCCTTCCTGGAGAACGCTGTGGCAGGAAAGACCTCCATGCAGGATTTCGATATTATCGGCGCCTGCAAGATCTGTGAATTTCCGATTGCTGATAATGTCGACATGAGATTGTGTGCGATAGGCGCGGAAAACGGCAGTGTTTTCATCGAAGCAGTAACCGGAAAAGGGGAGGAAGTCCTGGAAAAATCAGATTTGAAGTCGGATGAAACTCCTGCCGGCAGGGACGAGGCGGTGAAGAAGCTGGTTGCGGTGCGTACCGGGGCCAGGGATAGGAAATTTGCTGAATATCGGGCCGAGACCAACAGCTTTGAGGCGCTTGGGGATAAACTGGCTGCTTGCGTAAATTGTTATAATTGCCGGATTGCATGCCCGGTCTGCTATTGTAGCGAATGCGTATTTCTTACGGATACCTTCCGGCACACCGGCGAGCAGTTCATGATGTGGGCGGATAAGAGCGGTATGCTGAAGATGCCGAACGACACCTTGTTTTATCATCTGACCCGCATGACCCATATGAGCCTCTTATGTGTCGGTTGCGGTCAGTGTACGAGTGCATGCCCGAATAGTATAGATCTGATGCCGTTGTTCAGGACATGTGCCGATAAGACTCAGGCCCGATTCAACTATCAGGCAGGACGATCGGTCGATGAAGAACAGCCGATGGCTGGATTTGAATCAGACGAACTGGTTGAAGTGACCGGTCAAGTCAAATAGAAGCAGTATTATGGTGGAATATTCATTGCCACTTTCATTTCACGAGGTAATTCCATGAACACAAAAGCCGCTTCAGTTTTGGTAATCGGAGCCGGAATCAGCGGTATCCGGTCGGCTCTCGACCTGGCTGAGATGGAATATCATGTTTTCCTTACAGACAAGTCGCCTCATATGGGTGGAGTGCTCACTCAGTTGGACTACCAATTCCCAAATGACCATTGCGGTATGTGTAAAATGCTTCCAACGACAAACCGCGATGCTTCTTCCCAATTCTGTTTGCGAAAGGGCCTGTTCCACAAGAATATCGAGATCCTCCTCGGGACTGAAATGACGGCCCTTGAGGGCGAACCCGGAAATTTTCGAGCCACGCTGGTTTCGGCTCCCTTGTTCATAGACAAGGAACGATGCATTGGCTGCGGGCAGTGTTCATCTGCGTGTCCGGTAGAAGTCCCCGACGATTTTAACGCTGGCCTGGCCATGAGAAAGGCCGTTTACCTTCCGGTCCCTCACAATATCCCAAATAATTACGTAATTGACATGACAGCATGCACGCGCTGTGGGGAATGCCAGAAAATCTGCCCGACAGGAGCGATCGATCTCAAGCTCGATGCTCGACGCGAGTTCAGAGTACTTGTGGTCGACGATGAGCTTGTCGTCCGCGATTCGCTGAAAGAGTGGCTCTTAGTGGAAGGTTTTAGCGTCGATATGGCCCAATCCGGCGAAGAAGCCATCGAATTGCTCTCTGTAAACGAATACGGGCTGATGCTTCTTGACATAAAGATGCCCGGAATGGATGGGGTGGAGGTCCTAAAGATTGCCAAGGAAATGAGAGAGGACCTGCCGGTCTTAATGATGACGGCCTATGCCACGGTGGAAACAGCGGTCCAGGCTATGAAAATCGGGGCTCGCGATTACCTCATGAAACCTTTCGATATCGAGGCCCTGATTGCAAAGGTGGTCCAGCAGTACGAAAGCACGGTAACAATAACCGGGCGCACGATCGAAGTGGGCGCGGTTATCATGGCGGCCGGTTCAGGGCATTGCAATCCGGCTGAAGGTTCGGGCGGCTTCGGATACAATCTGCCCAATGTTATCACCGGTATAGAGTTCGAACGGCTGGTCAGCGGCACGGGGCCGTACGCCGGAAAACTGCTTCGTCCCGGTGACGGCAAACCAGTCCGGAAAATTGCCTGGTTGCAGTGCGTGGGATCCAGGGACCTTCAGCAAAAAGCAGATTACTGCTCGTCGGTTTGCTGCATGTTTTCCATAAAGGAAGCCCTGCTCGCCAAATCGAGGTCCATGGGCGCGGTCGATACCGCCATCTTTTACATGGACATGCGGACTTTCGGAAAGGACTTTCAACGCTACCGCGATTCAGCGGAAGAGGAATCCGGGGTGCGTTTCATAAGAAGCCGAGTCCATACGGTCGAACCGGAAGCAGACGGGTCTCTTCGGCTCCACTACGTGGATTCCGAGTGCATGCAACATGATGAAATATTTGACATGGTGGTTCTGGCTGCCGGGCAGAGGCCTCCTGAAGGTTCCAACGTCCTTGCGCAATTGGCCGGAATTGAACTTAACCCCGATGGATTTTGCCGAACCGAGAACTTCTCTCCCGGCATGACCTCCAGAGAAGGCATTTTTGCCGGTGGGTCTTTTCCCGGGCTGAGAGATATTTCTGAGTCGGTCATCCTGGCCGATTCCGCTTCTCTCGGCGCCTCGCAACTGATCCATTCACGAGTTGGCGGCTCCGGAGTTCAAGGTGAGGAAGATGCGACATATCGGGATGTTTCCAGGGAACCGTCTAGGGCTGCCATCGTCCTCTGCACCTGCGGGGATGCACTGTCTGAAGATTCTAAGGTGCTTCAATCAAGGTTTAGCATGAGGTCCCCCGCCGTACAGGTTTTTATGATCGAGCAGATATGCACGCAATCCGGGTGGGATGCGCTGGTCAAAAAACTGGTGGGGAGCGGATTCAACAGGGTGATTATCGGGGCATGCATGCCTTGCCTGTATGGAGGGAGGTTGGCAGAACTGGGGCAGCAGATCGGATTGTCTCCGGCCCTCATGGAGGTGGTGGATATTCGTACTCCGGCGCTTCGTGTTGGAGATGATTCTGGCCGGATGCTGAAACACATCGAGACAATTCTGAAGATGTCCCTGGAAAAGATTTGCGGTGCCAATCCCGAATTTGCTTCTTCTCAAAAGGTAATCCAAGAGGCCCTCGTTATTGGAGGCGGCGTGGCGGGAATGACCGCTGCCCTGGCCATAGCGGATCATGGATTCGAGGTGCACCTTGTAGAAAAAAGCGACAGTCTGGGCGGACTGGCGAGGCGAATCAATCAATCTATTGAGCGAGCATCCATAGCTGATCTAGTCGACAAATTGCGTAAGGGTGCAGAACATCATCCCCGGATTGCAGTCCATAAGTGCGCTTCGGTTATCCATTCCCAATCCAATGCCGGCAATTTCCTCACAACGATAGAAGTAGATGGTAGAGGGCCGGAGCTGATAGAGCACGGTGCGGTAATACTGGCAACGGGAGGAATGGAAGCGTGGACAAATGACTACTCGCATGGGGCAAGCGACTTCATCCTTACCCAGCTCGAACTTGAAACCCTTATTGAAGAAGGTACCATCGACCCGGCTAAGCTCAAGAGCATTGCAATGATTCAGTGCGTAGGTTCCCGCGAGAACGGCAGGAATTATTGCAGCAGAGTATGCTGCACTTCGGCCCTCAAGAATGCCATCTACCTCAAAGAGCGGAACCCCGATCTCGACATCTACATATTTTACCGGGATATGATGACCTACGGTTTCCTGGAAGCCTATTATACTCGGGCGAGGCGGGAGGGGATCGTCTTTATCCAGTACACGCCCGACAAAAAGCCGGATCTCTCCCTTGCAGACGGTGGGGAAATCAGGATTACGGCGCGCGACCCGATTCTGGGCAGAGATATTGTCCTTGAGCCTGACCTTGTGGTTCTCAGCACAGGGATCGTTCCGGGCGATCAGCGCATACTGGCCAACCTATTCGGGATCGAGCTGAATGAAGACGGTTTTTTCAGGGAAGCCGATTACAAGTGGCAGCCCGTAAATTCCCGAAAACGTGGAGTCTTCATATGCGGCATCGCGCATTCCCCCCGGTCTATTCCTGAATCCATTGCCACGGCCCAGGCTGCTGCCCAGCGAGCCTTGGGAATACTGAAACGGGAGAAAAATCAGGCAGGAGCCATAGTCGCCGAAGTACGGCACAGTTTATGCGCCCGATGCGAAAGATGCATTTCCGCTTGCCCTTATGATGCCCGGCGGCGGAGCGAAGAGGAAGACATTATCGAGATCGACGGACTCGCTTGCCAGGGATGCGGGTCTTGTGCGGCCATATGTCCCAACAGCGCCTCGGTTGTCAGGGGCTACGGCGACCGGCAGGTTATGGCCATGCTGGATGCAGCCCTGGAATAGGAACCAATTATGAGTCCCGATGCGTTAGGGCCAACAGGAATTATTTGTCATTCCTAATCGGTTTTGGCAATGTAACAGGGGAATAACTCTGTTCGGATCTTTCCGGCAGGACCTCCTGTCAACAAGAAACAGGACCAACCATGCTCAAGGGCGCAGTCAGAATTTACAGCAGTCTTATCTCTAAGCTTATAGCTCTGGTAGGGCTGGCTCTTTTTGTCTGCATTTTCATTTGGGCATACTTCAACATAAACTACCAGAAAGAAAACCGGCTGCAAAGCAAGATTGAATCATGCGACCGGCTCGGCAATACCATCAAGCTTGGCACCCATTACGCGATGACGCTCAATTCGAGAGACGATATCAATGAGATAACAAAGAACATCGGCAAGCAGGCGGGTATCGAGAATATTCGAATTTATAACAAGCAGGGGCAGATCAAATTTTCGAACTTCCCAAACGAAGTAGATAAGAGAACCAGCATAAAAGCGGAAGCCTGCGACATTTGCCACAGAACGGAACCACCACTGGATGCGCTGCCTGTATCAGCAAGAACACGAACTTTCCGGTCCCCTGAGGGCTATAGACTCCTTGGTGTCATCAGTCCGATCTACAATGAAGCCAGTTGCAACACTGACAGTTGTCATGTTCACCCCCAGAACAAAAAAGTTCTGGGCGCACTCGACGTAGTGGTCTCACTAAAGGAGACCGACGAAGGGGTCAGGCACTATGAGGAAAGGATAATAGGCCTTGCGATCATAAGCTTTCTGGCGACTTCAGCGATCATCGTCACCTTTCTTTTTGTGTTCGTAAACAGGCCCATAAAGAAGTTGATTGCATGGACGCGCAATATAGCACAAGGCGACTATGGCCACCCGATCGATGCGCACTGGGAAGATGAAATCGGCCAGATGGCCCATGCCATAAATTCTATGGCGGCCAGGGTAGGCCAAAAGCAAGAAGAGCTGAACAAGCAAAGAGACGAATATCAGGGGTTATTCGAGCAGGTGCCTTGCTACATCACTGTCCAGAACAGGGATCTCAGGCTTATCCGCTATAACAGGGAATTTGCAAATGCCTTCGATCCATACCCCGGTGGTTATTGCTATGAAATCTACAAAGGCCGGACCGAAGTGTGCACATACTGCCCGGTTCTCGCGACGTTCCAGGACGGAGAATCCCACCTGAGTGAGGAATCGGGAATAACCAGGGATGGCAGGATTTCGACCTGGGTCGTTCGCACTTCACCCATCAGCGATGCCGATGGAAACATCACCGCTGTAATGGAAATGAGTGTTGACGTAACGGAACGAAAGACTCTAGAAGAAGAAATCAGGAAATCTGAGAAGAAGTACCGCGAGATATTCAATAATATTCCCAACCCTATCTTCGTTTTGGACAGGGAACTAAAAATTATCGACTGCAACGATATGGTTTCCGGAGTTTATGGATATCACAAAGAGGATATTCTGCGCAAACCATTTACCGACCTTTTCGAACGGGAAGAAAACCGCGACTTTGCCCAGGAGATCAGAGACTCGGACGCAATGAACCAGGTGCGGCATATTACGAGTGACGGCAGGGTCATATATGTAAACATTCGCGTTTCTCCTTCAGAGTACCTCGGGCAGGAAGCATTCCTTATAACCACTAGCGATATCACCAAGAGACTAATGGCCGAACAGCAACTGATACAGGCGAGCAAGATGGCCACATTGGGAGAAATGGCAACCGCTATCGCTCATGAACTCAATCAACCGCTCTCGGTGATGAAGACGGCTAGCAGCTTCATAATAAAGAAGATCAGGAAGAGCGAGCCGATCAAAGAAGAAACTCTCGAGACTTTGGCCGAAGAGATCGACAGTCATGTGGACAGGGCGTCGGGGATAATCAACCACCTCCGGGAGTTCGGGCGCAAATCGGAGGTGAAGAGGGAAAGGGTGGATATCAACGACGCCGTGGATAGGTCCCTCGCAATTTTCATGCAGCAACTCAGGCTCAGAGAGATTGGAGTGGAAAAGGATTTCCAGGAGGACCTGCCTTTGGTTCTGGCCAACAACAACAGGCTGGAACAGGTGTTTATCAACCTTCTCATAAACGCCAGGGATGCCATTGAAGATAAATGCGAAAAGTTCGGCGATACCATCGAAAAGAGAATCTTCCTCAAAACACGTCTTTGGCAGGGGAAAGTCCGGGTAGAGATTGAAGATACCGGGTTAGGGATTCCCAAACCGTTGCTGGAAAAGATATTCGAGCCATTCTTCACCACAAAGCGGGTTGGCAGAGGGACTGGACTCGGCCTTTCGATAAGCTATGGAATCATTCAGGATTATGAAGGAACCATAAAGGTGGAGACCAGGGAGAATGAAGGATCGAATTTTATTATAACATTGCCTGTTTCGGGTGGCGCATGAAGGCAAATACAATCCTGATCGTAGATGATGAGGAAGGAATCCGAAAGGTTCTCGGCATAACGCTGGCCGACAGCGGCTACGAAGTGCTCACGGCATCCTCTGGAGAAGAGGCGCTGGGCATATTCAAGAATGCCAATCCACCGATGGTGCTGACGGACATCAAAATGCCCGGAATGGATGGAATTGAGCTCCTAAGACGAATCAAACGGGACAAACCCGACGCCGAAGTTATCATGATAACCGGCCACGGTGATCTGGAACTTGCGATAAAAAGCCTTCGTTTTGAAGCGTCCGATTTCATAACTAAGCCGATAAACGACGATGCGCTTGAAATTGCTCTAAAAAGAGCTCAGGAGCGAATCTGGATGAAGGCCAGACTCCGTGAGTACACCGAGGGGCTGGAGCGCCTCGTGGATGAGAAAACCCGCAAACTGCTCGAGACGGAAAGACTGGCCGCCGTTGGGCAAACTGTGGCGACCCTGGCCCACGCGATCAAGAACATTATCGGAGGCCTCAAAGGAGGCATATACGTTTACGAAAAAGGCATGGAATTGGACAAAGAGGAATACCGATTCCAAGGGTGGGAGATGGTCAAGGGTAATGTTGAGAAAATAAAGAACCTGGCGCTCGACCTTCTTAATTATGCCAAGCAAAGAGAGCCGGACTACAAACGGGTCAATCCCAATCAGATCGCCAAGGACCTCTACCGGCTGATGCTGGCGCAATCCTGCGAATGCGGAATAAACCTGGTCCTGGACCTCGACGAAACTTTGCCCGAAATTCTTCTTGACCCGGAAGGGATTCACTGCTGCCTGTTAAATCTCGTAAGCAACGCCTTCGATGCCTGCATGGATGTGGAACACGCCGGGGGGCCAAAGGAGGTCGTAATCCGCACGGCGAGGGCGGAAGAAGGGGGTGTCGAGTACGGGGTCATCGATTCCGGATGCGGCATGGATGAAGACGTAAAGGACAAGCTTTTCCGGTCTTTCTTCAGCACGAAAGGAACAAGGGGGACCGGTCTTGGCCTTATGATTACCCAGAAAATCGTGCTCGAGCACGGAGGAGATATAAAAGTGGAATCGGAAAAGGGAAGCGGGACCAGATTTGCGATCAGGCTGGCTGAGCATCCCGGGACAATATAAGGGATAACTCGCTATCCGAGCCGGCAGCCCCCCCCCGCCCCCCCCTCGCGGGCGGGCAGGGTGTCGAGATTCCCGAATCCCTAAATCAGAATTCTTTGACGAAAGGACAAAGCCATGATTGAATACACAAATATACTGTTTTGTACGGATTTTTCCGATGACGCCAATATCGCGTTTCTCCACGCTCTCAGGCTTGCCGCAAAATTCGGCGCCAGGCTGCATATCATCCATATACCTCACTCGCCGTTCGTCTATGCGAAAAACATAGTAGATGAGGACATCCCGGAGAGTAAATTATCCGAAGAAGGCCAGGCCTTTTTCGATCAGGGAATCGTCGATGAGGCTCAAATGAGGCTCAGGCGCGAGTATGAGGGGCGAATGGGGGATTTCAAGTCCTATACGTTCGTAATTGCATGCGGCTCCCCGGAAATTGAGATTATCCGCTATGCCAGGAAAAACGATATTGACCTGATCGTAATGGGTGCTCTGGGCAAGGCGGAAGTTGACAAGCTTGAACATGGAAGCACGGTCGCAAACGTATCCAGGTATGCTCATTGCCACGTGATGGCCATAAGGAACCCGTTGAAACAGTTCACCTTACCGATAAAAGGATAATCAGGCGGGCGGCCGGGCCGCAGCCACAATGGGCGCTGCCTTGCGGCGGCGCTGATGGGCCAGGCGAGACCGGAGACGGCGGCAGATTATCCTCTTACCATGGAAGGACCCCCCCATGTCAAAAAGAATTCTGGTAGTCGATGACGAGCAAGACGTAAGGGTGTTCATTACAACGATTCTCGAAACCAGCGGTTTTAAACCCATTGCGGCAAAAAACGGCCAGGAAGGCCTGGAAATGGCCAGGCTTAAGAACCCTGCTTTGATCATCATGGATATTATGATGCCCAAAGAAAGTGGCATCTTCATGTACCGCGAAGTCAAAAAGGACCCTCAACTGAGCGGTATTCCCGTGATCATGGTTTCGGCGATCTCCAAGAAGACTTTCTTTCATTCGCAAAAAGTGGTCGATGAATATGAGGGCGTAAAGATGCCCGAGCCGGCTGCTTATATAGAAAAGCCGCCTGAGGCCGACGAACTCCTGGATGCGGTACGGAAAATACTGGCCTGATTGCCTGCGGGTTGCTTGCTCCAAGCGCTGGAGTCCATTGGCCGTTTCCAGCCGCGCGGAACTCCTCCATTGGAGCGGCTCAGCCCGGCATCTAGCGGTTCACTTTGCTTTCTGATGCGCTTAACATTTGGCTTGCCTTCAAACGCACCACGTCTAATGTCTGTACGTTCTGCATGTCTGCGCGCGCGGTCGCCGCTCTTATCATGTCAGGCGCATTTTTTTCGAGCAAGGTATTAAATAAGTTTATCATACGAGGAGTTGAAATACAGGATACCCATGTGCCAGGAACACACACTTTGCTAACGGGGCTGCATTCTGATGGCCCCATCCAATCTTATGGTTTCTCCGTTGAGCATGCGGTTTTCAATAATATGCCGGACCAGCATGGCAAATTCGTACGGATGTCCCAGTCTTTTAGGGAAGGGGACCGTTTTAGCCAGGGCCTCTTGGACCTTCTCAGGTAAGGAAGCCATCATTGGCGTATAGAAAAGCCCTGGCGCTACAGTCATCACTCTGATGCCGTACTCGGCAAATTCGCGGGCAATTGGAAGCGTCATGCTCACGATCGCACCCTTGGAGGCGCTGTAGGCCGCTTGTCCGATTTGGCCTTCAAAGGCGGCAGCAGACGCGACATTTATCACCACCCCTTTTTCACCATCTTCATTGGGAGTGTTTCTTGCCATATTTTCGGCAGCCAACCGAATAACATTCATGGTGCCCACCAAATTTACCTGCAGCACTTTGTTGAAGCCATCTATAGGCATGGGGCCATTCTTGCCGAGTACTTTCATCGGTGTTCCAACACCCGCGCAATTGACCGCCACATGGATGGCCCCAAAAGCGTCCATTGTTTTATCCAAGGCTTCCCGGACGTTACTTTCAACGGTTACGTCAGTCTTGCAGAAGATGATGCCGTCTCCCAATTCTGAGGCAAGCTTTCCCCCTTTTTGGCCGTCAAGATCCAGGATGGAAACCTTAGCCCCATGTTCAACCAACTCACGCACGGTGGCCTCTCCTAACCCTGAAGCCCCTCCGGTTACGGCTACGACACAATATTTTGTCTCCACAACTGACCTCCTTAAAGGGGACCGGGTGGATTTTGGATGGTCCAATCCTCATCTGTGCTCAGGTCAAACCTGTGTAGCATCAGCTTGAGGTCTTATCTTTCAGGAAATGCCGCACGGCTTCGGGAGAAGTCCCAACTGCCGTAACTGCATTTTTGAGTTGAAACTCGTTGCAAGTGAACTTCTGACACCAATATTTGAGCTCATTCTGTTCGTGAGGATTGACTCTGTTATTAGCGAAAGGCCCTCGCTTGGCTCTGATAGCAGACATGATATCTCTCCGTGTCAAAGTGTGACAAATTGTTCGGCCTATGTGAAAAGATGGCCCACAACGGGTACCCCCAGGCTGCAAAACGACGGATAAACTATATCAGATTGCGAAAAGAAAGGATACGGCGCGCGAGCGATTCTCTGTTCCTATGCTTCCATTTTATCCCATACACTCGTGGCCGTGACACCCGGAGTAAAAACCGGCCCGGAAATCAAGTGCTGCGAAATCGTGTCATGGGAGGTTGCTTTAATAAACTAATAGATGTATAGTACATTTCAACAAGATTTGGTGGATCGAATTCGATGTCTTCGATCTTCCCTGCCATCAAATCCCCATCGGTCACTGACCCACTGCCCCTGCAAAGATTACATCTGCGACAGCAACCTGGTTGGCGACGATGATTTTGGCGCCGGCCGCACAGGTGCACTTAGTGCAAGCCCTGTCGTGAGGTGCGCCCTGGATTAGCGTCCATTCGGAAACGTCCGATGAGACACTTGCAGTTTTGAAACAAATTAGATACTTTAACCGAGTTTCCGAATCGGGGTTTTCCTGCATTTTGCAAGAAAAGGCCACTGCCGGCAGCCACCTTTGGATCCAACACCTACAGATCCGGAAACATCAAGGATTTCAGCTTAATATGACTTTTGACAGTTTACATCTGACCCAACCCATCTTGAAAGCTCTGTCGCAATGCGGTCACCACACTCCCACTCCAGTGCAGGAACAGACAATTCCGAAAGTACTTGCCGGACGTGACGTTATCGCTTCGGCCAATACTGGAACCGGTAAAACAGCCGCGTTCGTTCTGCCAATGCTCCAGCGCCTATCTGCCCCTCAGGCCGTTCCGGGCAAGGGACTGCGCGCCCTGGTGCTAACACCGACGCGCGAACTTGCCACCCAGATTCTGCAGGCCGCGCGGACCTACTCAAGATATCTCAAAGTACACAGTATCGCTATTTACGGCGGAATGCCGTTCGGCGATCAGATAAGGGCGCTGTCCCAGTTGCCGGCCATGATCATTGCCACTCCGGGAAGACTTATCGACCACATTTGGCGCGGCCGAATCGATCTGTCGAATGTCGAGATCCTGGTCCTTGACGAAGCCGACCGCATGCTCGATATGGGATTCATCGATGATGTGGAATTCATATCGGACGCCATGCCGGAAGGCTGCCAGACCTTGCTGTTCGCCGCCACAATGGGCGAGGCGCCAACAAGGCTGGCGCGAAAATTTATGAAAAATCCTGAGCGCATTGAAATTGCCCAGGGCAAAATAACTCTCGACAAGATCGAGCAACGGTTGCATTTGGCGGACGGCCTGCAGCACAAGAACCGGCTGCTTAAGCATCTTTGCGCTGACACAAATGTTACAAGGGCCATTGTCTTCTCGGCCACAAAGCGAGACGCCGACAGCCTGGCCCGGCAACTTGGCGCCCAGGGGTACTCTGTGGCCGCTCTGCACGGGGACATGACTCAGAGCGCCCGCAACCGTACCATGGAGAATATGAGGCGGGGCAAGATCAGGGTACTGGTGGCCACCGACGTAGCCGGGCGCGGGATTGACATAACCGGCGTCAGTCACGTCATTAACTTCGATCTGCCGCGCTGTGCCGAAGATTACGTAAACCGCATAGGCAGGACGGGACGGGCCGAAGAGTCAGGCATCGCGATCTCCCTTGCCTCACGCGCCGATCTCCCTTACCTGGACCGCATCGAGCGCTACATCGGGCAAAATTTGACAATTCACGTAATTCCCGGTATGGAGCCATCTCACGGATTGATTAGCTCCGGTAAGCCAAAGGCGGGCCATAACGGCGCAGGCAAAAAACCAGGCGCGGGCGGCCGCCAGACCTTTGGCCGCCGTCCAGGGTCCAGGCTTCCAGCGGCACGCTCAGGCAAGTGATAATACCAACGTCTTATGATACAGATTAAGAATGTCACCAAGTGGTACGGCGATTTTCAGGTGCTTTGCGACATAAACGAGGTAATAGGCCGCGGGCAAACAGTGGTGATTTGCGGTCCAAGCGGTTCGGGAAAGAGCACTCTTCTTCGATGCGTCAACGGCCTGGAGCCTTTTCAGAAAGGTGAGATCCTTGTAGACGGCATTTCGGTCACAGACCCCAAGACCAACCTATACAAATTGCGCCAAAAAATAGGGATGGTTTTCCAGCGCTTCGAACTATATCCCCATATGACCGTCATGGATATGGTCACCCTGGCTCCGATGAAAGTGAAAAAGAAATCGAAGCGCGAAGCCCAGGCCAAAACGATGGAACTGCTCGATAGGGTAGGCATTCCGGATAAGGCCCACGCCTACCCGGCAAATCTTTCCGGAGGCCAGCAGCAGCGTGTAGCCATTGCCAGGGCGCTGGCGATGGAGCCCGAATACATGATGTTCGACGAACCGACTTCCGCATTGGACCCCGAGATGATCCACGAAGTTCTTGAGGTCATGATCGATCTGGCAAAAGAGGGCATGACTATGCTTGTGGTGAGCCATGAGATGGGATTTGCCCGGGAGGTCGCCGATGAGATAATCTTCATGGACGGAGGGCGTATAGTCGAACGCGGGACCGATGAGGAGTTCTTTACGAATCCCAAACACCAGAGGACCAGGGATTTCCTCAACCAGATCCTTAAGTAAATGAAAATCTATGGATAAAGGCTACACTTTGAGACACCGTATATAACGCTACTCCGCCTTTGCATAATCAGGCAGGCGGAACCTCAGGACTCGCCCTGGATCACGCGGGGCCTTCAACGGATGCTCGTTCCATGTCATGTGAATGCCCCCGGCGTTGCCGATTACGACCTGTAAATCCTTATCGGCAGCCCACTCCATCCGATCTCCCGCGTGGAGCACCGCTCTTTGGGTTTCCTTATCGTCGATTGTTACCTCAATCCAAACATCATCGTCGGTTTCCACAGCGAACTTATTCGGGAGGCGGTTTTCCACCTCCGTGCCCTGGACCGGCTCGTCGTCCGCTACGGCCTCAGTGGAGTTGCTAAAAGCAAGTTGGCCCGTAGCACCGGCACCCGGTATGAAATCTTTTTCCACTGCTTCGCCGGCCTGTTCCCCCCTGTTTTCGGGCACTGCGGCCCCGTCGACCGCCATTTGTGATTCCCTTATGTGAATCTCGGCCTTTCTTATCGCCTCATCGGCTTTCTGCCTATCAGTTCCGGGCTTCTTGATCCGGGCGTTCGGGCCGGGCGCCAGTCGCTCCTGCAGGTCGGCAGGGATCTCTTCCTGGGTGAAAACCCTGTCTGCATCCGGCGTGGCAAAAAGCTTTGAGCGTCTTTCCGCTACCCACATACCGCCGTAGAAAAGGGCTGCAGAGATCAAAAACAGGGCGAAAAGCGGCAGGCTGATCATCCTGCGCTTCTCGTGCATCAGCTTCATCTGCTGCCCGTATTTTCTTATTCCTGCATCCTGGGTATTGTATCTTTCAATATCATAGGAGAACCTTCGGATCACAGGCTCAGCTTCTATCTCGAGAACCCGGCAGTAGGCGCGGACCATATTCCGGATGAAAAGAGTAGAGGCGCCGAATTGTTCAAAGTTGCATGCCTCAAAGGAAACGAGCATACGCACATTGATTCCGCTCCCCTCGGAAACGGTTTCCAGCGTCAAATTTCGATTCAGCCTTTCAGTCTTGAGAAACTCTGCCAGCTTTTTCATCTAATTATGTTCTTCTAAAGACTTATCTGGATGAAAGCCCTTGATTCAAGGTCACGGACCCACTCTTCAAACTTGCGGTTACATTCCTTCTCGTACAGACTTCTTCGAACTTTTTCGCGGAAATCCGGGTCTGATTTTGCAACCGGTTCGCCGCCGAAGTCATATAGTTTGACAATGTAATATCCGCCAGGTCCCTGTATCAGACCGGATACCTGGTTCTTTCCCAGATTGTGGATCCCTTGGGCGATAAAGGGGGCGAGTTCATCGGCTCCCAGATATCCGACGTCCCCCCCTTCCTGTGCGGAGGACCCCTTCGAATACTGTTTGGCCATACTCTGAAAATCGGCCCCGCCTTTGAGCTTTTCAAGTATTTCACGGCCTGTTTTCGCAGCATCTTCGGGCTTTGTTGCGTATTTATCGCCGAACGGAAGTATGATCAAACCCAGATGGACCTTCGGAGTGGTCAAAACCGACGATCCATTCTCGCCCTTGAGAAAGGCATCGACCTGCTGATCGCCGATCAGCACCTTCGACTTGCAGACCTGATCCACGAGACGCTGGCGTTCCATGTCTTTCTTTACCTGCACGCGAAATGAATCGAGGGTCTGGCCGTTAGCTTTCAGATTGGCCTCAAGCTGTGCCATGGTTCCATGGCCTTGCGCCAGAATTTGTTGGATTCTACCTTCCACCTCGGCATTGCTGGCTGTAACCTTAAGCCGCTCTGCTTCCATATCGGCGAGTTTCTGCCGGATCAACTGGGTCAGAACCTCGCGTTCAACTTTCGCCTTATTTACCGGATCGGTAGCTTCCGGCAGCTGCATGTTTTTTTCCATGACTTTAATCTGCTGCTGCAGTTCGCTGTAAAGAATTATCTCTCCGTTGACGTTGGCTACGATGCGGTCAACCGTTTCGGCTCGCGCCGTTGCACATGAAAGAGCGCCGACGAGCATTATGCAAAACGTAAAAGTTGAGACTCTATTAAGACTCATACTACCTCCCGACTTGCTCCCTGTATACATCCAGAGGCTCCTTCGACATTTCCCACGGGCGGAGGCGGCCTGCCCGAGCAGAGCAGCACGAAAGGACGCCGAGGCTGATTTTTTTGTTAATGAGTTTCGCTGGCTGTAGCACATTCATTTAGTTCTTGCAAGATTCTTTTAAGTCTGAGGATTCTTTGTGGAAAGTTGCGGCCCCAAATTTCCACCTTTAACTTGCGTTCCGATTCCGGGGCGAAGTTTAGCTTCTTTTTCTCGAAAAAAGAGATCGCCGGCCAGATATCCACCCCTTGCGCGAAGGATAGAATGAAGTTCTCCTGGTCTCCATCCAGGCGGACAACTTTGAGCCGTTTGAGAAGGAGCCGCATCATCGCCATCAAAATGAGGCTTTTGACCGTTTCAGGCAATGGACCGTAACGGTCTCTCCATTCACCGGCGAGGTCTTCTATGGACTGCTCGTCGGCCAGCGTAGCGAGCCGTTTGTACGCGATAAGCCTCTGGTCCGTATCGCAAATGTAGTCTTCGGGCAGAAAGGCGGAAACCGGGAGATTTATCTCCGTTTCGATTGCCTCGGCTTGTGATTGGCCACCCCTCATGCTCTTTATAGCTTTTTCGAGCAGCTCCAGGTAAAGCTCGTAGCCGATCGCCGCGATATGCCCCGACTGCGATGAGCCCAGAATGGCGCCACCCCCGCGAATTTGAAGGTCGTTCAGCGCGATCTTGAAGCCGGCGCCCAGTTCGCTGAAGTCGAGAAGTGCGCGCAGTCTCTTCTGAGCATCACGGCTAATTAAGGTTTCGCCTGGAATGATGAGATAGGCGTAGGCCTGCTCGCTCGATCGGCCCACCCGCCCCCTGAGCTGGTAAATCTGGGCAAGGCCGAACTTGTCGGCCCGATTGATTATGATTGTGTTTGCGGCCGGAATGTCGAGACCCGATTCTATGATCGTGGTACATACCAGGACATCAATTTTTTTGTGAATGAAGTCAAGCATGACGCTTTCCAGGTCCCGCTCCCTCATCTGCCCGTGGGCCACGGAAATCCGCGCCCCCGGGACCAGGACCGCGAGCCTGGCCGCCATCTGCTGAATAGTCTGGACGTGATTGTGCACAAAAAAGACCTGACCGCAGCGGTTGATCTCCCGATGGATCGCCTCGCGGATAGCGAACTCGTCGTAATTTGTCACGTAGGTTTCAATAGCGCGCCTATCCTGGGGAGGCGTTTCAATGGTGCTGAGGTCCCGAATTCCGGCAAGAGCCATGTGCAGCGTCCTCGGAATTGGGGTCGCGGTAAGCGTCAGGACGTCCACCGATGTTCGCAGCTTTTTCAACCTTTCCTTATGCCGGACCCCGAATCTATGCTCCTCATCGATTATCAACAGCCCGAGGTCCTTGAAAACGACATCCTGCTGCAGGAGGCGATGCGTGCCGATCACAATATCGATCGAGCCTTTCTTGAGCCCGTTGAGGATTGCCTTTTGCTGGACGGCCGACTTGAATCGGCTAAGAGAGGCAACATTGACCGGGAACCCTTCGAATCGCTCGTGGAAGCTCTCGTGGTGTTGTTCGGCCAGGACCGTTGTCGGGACCAGCATCGCCACCTGCTTTCCATCCATGACAGCCTTGAATGCCGCACGCAGAGCGACTTCTGTCTTTCCGTAGCCCACATCGCCGCAAATCAGGCGATCCATCGGGCGCTTCGAGATCATGTCATCCAGGACATCCTCGATTGCCTTTACCTGGTCCGGGGTTTCCTCGAAGGCGAAGGTGGTCTCAAATTCCTGAAAGTAATGGTCGGGGGCCGTAAAAGAATAGCCATCCCCCACCTGCCGAATCGCGTAGAGATCCAACAGCTCCTCGGCCATTTTCTCGGCTGATTCCCTTGCCTTCTTCTTGGCTCTTTCCCAGCATTTGCCGCCCAGCTTGTCAACTTGGGGTTCCTGGCCCTCCAGGCCCATGTATTTCTGGACTTTCTCGAGTTTATCCACGGGTACGTAGAGCTTGTCGGCGTCCTGGTAGGCAATGAGCAGAAAATCGTTTTCTGCACCGCCTGCGTTCAAATGCGCCAGCTCTTTATAAACCCCGATCCCGTGATCAACGTGAACAACGAAATCTCCATGGTGCAAGTCCTGAAAGGAATTGAGGAAAATGCCCGCAACAGGTTTGCGCCCCCGCTGGCGCGACCGCCTCTCGAATATTTCATCTTCGGCTACTACGGCAAGCATCTCGGCCTGCCAGAAAAACCCGTTGCTAAGCGGCCCATGTATTATCTTCACGAGGTTGGATCTGAATGACTCCTCACCGAAACCACGGCCGCTTACCACCGATTCTATCCCGTAGTTTTCCAGAAGCTCGGCGATTCTTGCAGCCCGCTCCTTGTGGGAGCAGATCAGGTAGACCGAGGTGCCTTCGTCGATCCACCTCCGGAACCGTGCGGCAAGGGGATCGAGCAGTCGCTCCCTGTTTTCGTGCGCCTTGACCGCTGCAGCAAGCTCGGTGTGGGGGACCGTTCCGAGGTCGAATACCGTTGTGGCGTCCTGGGGTTCCGAAAGCGAGTTGCAAAGAAGCTGTTGGAAGCGGCATGCGGCCTCAAAGGATTTTTCAGGTTCGTCGTAGAGTTCGTTCGGGCGCCTTCTCCATTCGTTTTCCGAAGCTCCCTCATCCCATGCCCGTAAAAGCTTTGCCCACTGTCCCTCCATCTCCCGGCGCACCTGAACCGCGTCGGCCCAAATCAGGATTGCGTTTCGGTCAAGGTAATCCCAAAGGGAGGCCGTCTTTTCAAAAAAAACTGAAAAAACGGACTCAAAAGCGCCCAAATGGTATCCCTCAGCAATCCTGTCGAGCCATATGTTCCCGGCGGCTGGCGAGAGCAGATCCTTCTTTACGTCCTCGTAGACAGCTTCCTGGGCACGCGTCCTGGCTTCCGCATCCAGGACGATTTCGCTTGCTGGCAGGATAACCGCGTCTTCCAATGCGCCCATCGAGCGCTGAGTAACCGGGTGGAAGAGGCGGATGGACTCCAGTTGGTCCCCGAAAAACTCGAATCGCAACGGCCAGCGGTAAAGAGGCGCATATACGTCGAGCACGCCGCCCCGGCGGCTCAAATCGCCGTAATCCTCAACGAGCGATACCCGGAAGAACCCGCGCTCGATCAGGCCTCGCATAAAACCCTCCGGGTCGGCGCTTTGCCCGACAAGCTTGTGATCCATATTGGCAACAAGGGCCTCCGGCGGGATAACACGCTCAATTAGAGCAAGAGCGGATGTAACCACCACCATGGGAGAGGGGGCGGCGCGCAAAGCGTAGAGGCCTTCGAGCCTGCGTGCGGTTGTTTCGGCTTTTCCGAGTGCCTGGGCCTTGTGACCGGTGCGTGAGGGCAAAAACCAGACGCGCCGTCCCAGCGGCGCGGCGCCGTTTTCCTCCTGTCCCCTGCCCGCGAAAAGACAAATCATCTCGGTTAATGTTTCGGCTTCCCTGTCAGTCGGAGCCACAAGCACGAAAGGTTTTCGAATCTGCCTCATGGCCATCGCGACCAGGTAGGCCAAAGCTGAAGGCTGGACGCCTCTGATAACCGCCGACTCATCAGACTTCCTCAAGAACGAAACGACCTCTCCGGATGCGGATTTGAAATCCGGTCCGGCAATTCGCTCTTCAGATAATTCAAAATGCGCTTCTCGAGATTCGGGGAATGTCATTATTTTGCCGAAAATCCTTAAAGATTCTGGTACAAAAGAATTGGGCTAACCCCGAGGGGGCCCTGCGGAACTCGCAGGAACGGGGCCACGCCCGCGATTTTCTAATCAATTTTTAATTATACCACACATGAGTCACTCTTGATCCGGAAACACAAATTGCCTTTACTCTAGCAGCGCGCCATGCGCGCGATCAACTCCCTGGTTGCGCAATGTTGCACGAATTAGTATCCATCCGCAAACATCCATGAGACAATAAAACTTTCGAGGCAAATAATGGACGAAAATCAGGCACAAGAATACCTAAGGCAAATACCGGGCGTAGACGCCGTCCTGGAAATGGAAGCTGTCCGGGATGCGCTCTCCCGCCATCCACGCAAACTGGTCCTGGATGCAATACGCGAGGAACTCGATGAGACCAGAAAACGGATATTGCAATCCCCAGGGTCTGCATCAGAAATAGATCTCTCTGAGCTTGCCCGCTCGATAGCGGAGCGCGCGGATCGACTTGCGGCTTTTACCCTGCGCCCGGTTGTAAACGCAACCGGAATAGTGATTCACACAAACCTCGGCCGCTCCCTTCTTGCGGATGAAGCCCTCGCGAGACTTCAGAAAATTTGCCGTGGCTACAGCAACCTCGAATACGATCTCCAGTCGGGCGAACGGGGATCCAGACACGTTCACGCCGAGGCGATCCTTCGTGAACTGACCGGCGCTCAAGCCGCACTGGTCGTAAATAACAACGCGGGAGCGGTCTTCCTGGTTTTAAACACGCTCGCCAGGGGCCGCGAGGTTGTGGTCTCCAGAGGGCAGTTGGTCGAAATCGGGGGATCTTTCCGGATTCCGGACGTAATGAACTCAAGCGGCGCAATACTAAGAGAGGTGGGCACAACCAACCGCACGCACCTCAAGGATTATGTGTCTGCCATTACCGACCAGACCGCCCTGCTCATGAAGGTGCATACCAGCAATTACAGGATCGTGGGCTTTACCAAAGAGGTTTCGCTCAACGAATTGGCAACCTTGGGACGCGAACGCGAGCTGCCGGTCGTGGAAGACCTCGGAAGCGGATGCTTCATCAATTTGACCCCGTTTGGACTATACGGCGAAATAACGGTGCAGGAGACCGTCCGGGCAGGCGCCGATCTGGTCACCTTCAGTGGCGACAAGTTGCTCGGAGGTCCCCAAGCGGGCATCATAGTCGGCAGGAAGGACCTGATCGAAAGGTGCAGGAAAAATCCAATCACGCGCGCCCTGCGGGTTGACAAAATGACGCTGGCCGCCCTCGAAGCGACTTTGAGGCTATACAGAGACCAGCGGCAGGCATTGGAGAAAATTCCAACGCTCGCGATGATAGCCCTTTCTCCAGAAGAATTGAACGGTCGTGCAGAACAGCTCGCCTCAGCCATTCAAGGGGCGGACCGCAAAGCAGCGCTCCGGGTCGAAGTCCGTCGGGGCTTTTCACAGGTGGGCGGTGGTTGTCTTCCTGCCCAGGACTTGCCAACTTTTGTTGTGGCAGTCCAATCCCGCGATTTAAGCCCGAATCAAATCGAGGAATTTCTTCGCCAGAACGATCCTCCCATCATAGGGAGAATCGAATCCGATCATTTCATTATGGATCTACGCACCCTTATACCCCAACAATTTGAGATAATCGCACCGGCATTTGGGCGCATGGTGGAAACACTCTAAGAGCGCGCCCCCGGATCGGGTCCGCGGCAGGCTATGCGCGCGCTAAACTCCACACGTCGCAGCACCTCATAGAGCCTGCGGCAAATCCTTCCAGAAAAAAAACAAAACCTGCCTTCGATTCCGAATCGAATGGCAGGTTTTGCATAGCCCTGATTTTCGACGATCTCTCAAGGAGGCGGCATGCTGCCTGCCCCAAATTATTCCGTTTTTTCAGGTGCGGCTGCTTCCTTCTTCTTGCTGGTTTTCTTCTTGCTGGTTTTCTTAGTAGTTGCTTTTTTGGTCGTCTTCTTTTTCTTGGATGGCTTCTTTGTCGCCGGCGCCTTCTCTACCGTGCCGGCTGCCCCCATTGTGTCGTCCCCTGCCGCAAACACGATAGGGGATGCCATCATTGTCGCCCCAAATAAAATAGCGGTGATGATTGAAAGAACCTTACCCTTCATATTCTAACTCTCCTTTCCTCCTGCGAAAATAATGCCGCCCCCTTGAGAGAAGGGTCAATCATGCCACCCATTCTAAGGAGAAAATTTAAAATATACAAATCAAGAATTTGCTCAAAATCATTTTTTATTATTTTTTTTCTTGCTGCCGGTTGTGCCGGACTTTGCCGTTGAGCCTTTCTTTACGGCGCTCTTCTTGCCAGACTTTTTTTCTTTCTGCGAACCCGAAGGCTTGCTCGCTTTTTTTGCGCTCTTCCCGGCAGCTTTTGCACCTTTTTTGGACGACTGCGCGCCTTTGCCGGTCGCAGCCTTGGAGGACTTTGATCCCTTTGGTGCCGAGGTTTTAGCTGAAGTTTTCTTTTTCCCGGTTTTTTTTGAAGCGAGCCTTGATTTTTTCTTCCCGGATTTTCTCCGTGCTGATTTTTTGCCCTTCTTTTTCGAACTCTTCAGCCCTCTCGACTCGGCGCCGAACGAAGGCTTGCCGTTCACTTTCGGCTCGATGGTCGAAGGATTGTATTCGTCTTTCAACAGGCGGCGATATTGTTCCTGGAGCTCGCGGACTTTATCGTTTACCTGGCTGTCGTCCTGCTGGGCAAAGCAGCCGAATGCAAAAACGGCCGAAATTAAGACAACGGCGGGCAACATGAGTATTTTACGCAATCTCATGGGAACTCCTCTGCTCGAAGACCTTCTTGATCCCGTCGATGGGGGATACGACCGCCCCTCGATCGTTCTGCTTCAGTTCTTGGTTTCTGTTTCCTGGCGGATGGCAAATATAGCACAACCCAAGATATTTACAACGGCTGGCTGGAATTTGGACAAGCAGGTTAAACAATGATTCGCTTATTGTTAGATTTTTTTGACCTTGCGACTCTTTGACATCGTTCGATAGTCGAGTTATTGTCCAAACCGGCTCACCATGACTTGAATTAACCCCAGAGACGCAGAGCGCGCAGAGACAAAAACCGCGTAGACAGGATTTACAGGATTATGAACTCTACACCTCGCGGAGCGTCTAATTACAGAGGGAGAAAGACGTGCCACCTGTGCGGTCTTCCGGCGGGAAGTTCGAATATTTCTCAGCCGGTTGCGGGCATGACGGTGCATTTTTGCTGCCTGGGCTGCATGTATGTCTTCCAGGTTCTATACAACGGCCCCGGCGGTATCGCCGACGATTACCGGAATACCGATCTCTACAGAGCTTGCGTTTCAGCGGGCCTCATTCCATCGGGACAGGCCGAAGAGAAAAACGCTCCGTTATCCAGGCCTGACCCTGCATGGTCCACCAGCACAGGTCAGCACCTCTACGGTCCGCGGCCGATCGCAGCGGGCGACCCGGCTGGCGGTCCAACCGCTGCCCTCATCGAGGAAGGACTCTCGGAGGAGCTTTCCATCCGGATCGAAGGAATGTGGTGCGTAGCCTGTGCGTGGCTCATCGAGCATCTTGTGCGCAAAATGGACGGGGTGCTGAGCGCCGGCATCTTCTTTTTTTCGGACATAGCCCGCATCAGGTACATGCCCCATCTCGTCCAGCCCGAAACTATCATGGAGAGCATCTCCCGGCTGGGCTACAGGGCCTCTCCGGCCGAATCCCCGCCCGATTCCGGCCAAAGCAGAAATCTTGTCGTCAGGCTGGGGATTTCAGCGATCCTCAGCATGAACATAATGATGATCACATTTGCTCTGTGGGCCGGTTTTTTCGAACAGATCGGACGAGAGGGAGCGGCGCTTTTTTCATATACGCTCTGGGTGATCGCCTCACCCGTCGTTTTCTATGCAGGCTGGCCGATCCTGTGCAATGCTTTCCGGAGCATCCGGCATCTGAGCGCCACCATGGACACGCTCATAGCGGCCAGCGTGCTCTCGGCTTATTTTTACAGCGTTGCGGCGACGTTGCGGGGAAGCCTTCATGTATATTTCGATACTGCCTCGATGCTCGTCACACTCGTTTTGCTCGGAAAATTCATCGAAATTCGGGCAAAGGAGAAAATTTCCGGTACGCTCACCGCGCTTTTTCACGCGGCGAGCGGGAAGGCCCGAATCTCAAAGGACGGCAGGGAAATCTGGACGGCGTCCGACAAGGTTGCCATGGGCGATTTGTTCATGGTCTTTCCCGGCGAGCGCTTACCGGTTGACGGACGTATCCTTTCCGGGGAGGCCGTTCTGGACGAATCCGTAATAACCGGGGAATCGCGCCCGGTAACGAAGAGACCCGGAGACGACGTGTCTGCCGGATCGCTCGTGCTGAATGGAGATGCGAAATTTCAGGCCGACCGTGCGGGTGGCGAGAGTTCCCTCACCCAGTTGATTACATTGATTCAGGAAGCGCTTTCCACCAAGAACCGATTCGAACTGTTCGCAGACCGCCTCATGCGGGTACTGGTCCCGGCCGTGCTGGCGCTCTCGGCTTGCATACTGATCTTTCTTCTCGCCTCCTCTGCGCCGGCGGGCGAAGCTGTCTTGCGGGCGTTAACCGTACTCGTCATAACATGTCCCTGCGCTCTCGGAATAGCCACTCCTCTTGCCAGGGTCGCAGCAATCGCCAGGGCGCGCGCCTCCGGCATACTCATCCGCAACCCGGCCGCCCTCGAACGGGCCGACAGCCTGGATGTGATGATTTTCGATAAAACAGGGACACTGACCGAAGGCAGCTACATTTTGCGCGAGACAGTCACACTGGACGCAAACGTTGATGAAGCCCTGCGGCGGGTCGCCTCGGCGGAAGTCAAATCGGATCATTTCCTGGCCCGCGAGATCGTGAAGGCTGCGCGCCTTCGCGCTATGGAACTCGAGGAGGTCCTGTCTTTCGAAGCCAGGGAGGGGCTGGGGATAATCGCTCTGACACTGTCCGGCGAGGTGATCGCCGGTTCCCGGCAGCTGATGCTTCACTATGGGCTGGAACTTTCGGATGTGTTCCAGGACAAGGCTAACGCTTTTGAAACCGATGGATCGACAATAGTCTTTTTCGCCTGGGACGGCGCCGTCAGAGGGTTTTTTGTTTTTGGCGACAGGCTCAGGGACAATGCGCCCGAAATCGTATCCCGGCTCCGCGCCCAGGGAATCTCGGTATGGATAGTCTCGGGGGATTCGGAGCAAACCACTCGGACGCTCGCTCTTAAAGCGGGGGCGGACAGGTTCGCCGGTCAAAGACGCCCGCAGGATAAGGTCAGGATAATTGAAGACTTACAGGCGGAGGGGAAACGAGTTGCAATGGCCGGCGACGGAATAAACGATGCTGCGGCCCTCGCCCGCTCAGACATTGGAATAACGCTTGGAGCAGGCGCAAACCTGATCCGGGAATGTTCCGATGCGGCAGTTCTGGGAGACGATCTGCTAAAGATATCCGAACTGCTCGATCTTTCCCGCTTTTCCTTCAAAATCACCAGGCAGAATCTCTTCTTTTCCTTCTTCTATAATCTTTTTGGGATTCCACTTGCAGCCGCAGGCATTCTAAATCCGCTGATAGCCGCCTTCGCCATGTTCCTAAGCAGCGTTACCGTTATCTGCAACTCTTCCAGGATTTCCAGGTTCTCGTGAGAAGGGGCGGGCATGAAGAACTCCCCTTTCAGGAAGTGCGGCCCTGAATTCTCAAAGATCTCTCGCACACCTTTCCGCTCATCGGCAAGCCCGACATCCAGGGCGTGCGATATAAACATCAATCCTCATAGAATCATCAGCTACCGGAGTCAAGAATGGCTCAAAGAGGAGGGGATCACCTTGATTCTTGTCGAGCAGATGGCAAGGAGGGCGCTGCAAGTGGCGGATTACGCCTACGTAATGGAACGCGGCAGCATTATCATAGAGGGGGCGCCCGCCGAACTGTTGAAGGATGAGGGGATGATTGCCGCATACCTTGGGTGACTCTACGGAGATGCCGGCTGCTGTTTGGAGCTAAGCCCCGCCGAGATGGCTCCGCACCCGCTCATAGACCAGCGAAGCGAAAAAAAAGGCTGCTGCAACCATTATTATGGTCGCTCCCGAGGTAAGGTTAAATCTGTAAGAAAACCACAAGCCGACAAGTGAAACGAAAAAGTTAAGAAATACCGAGGTTATCATCATCGCTTTGAGGGAGCGGCAGAATTTTTCGGCTATGAATGGCGGGATGGTTAGAAGAGCAATAACCAAAACCAGGCCCACAATTCGAATTAGCATGATTACCGAAAGCGCGATCATCCCGAGCAGAACGTAGTAGAGCACTGCAACCCGGACCCCCATGGCCTTCGCGAATTCCTCGTCGAAGGACATGGCAAGGAAGCTGTTGTAGAGCGACCCCACAATTACCAGCACCCCAAGGTCAACCAGGGCCATCATCACTATATCGGCGCGCGGCACGGCCAGAATGCTCCCGAACAGGTAGCTCATCAGGTCCGCATTATATCCCGGCGTGAGGTCGATCATTATGATTCCCAGGGCCATCCCCACTGCCCACAAGACCCCTACGACCGTATCGGCCCTCTGCTTGTTTTTCAGCGTGACGGCGGACATGATCATCGCGATCACCAGCGCAAACCCGACCGCCCCGGCAAGCGGCGCAATCCCAAAAAAAATGGCCAATCCGATGCCGCCGTAAGCGGCGTGAGCGATTCCACCCGAGATGAAAACGATCCGGTTTACCACGACAAGCGTTCCTATGATCCCGCAAGCCACACTGGCAAGCAATCCGGCAAGGAGAGCGTTGCGCATGAATTCGGATTGGAAGGCATCGAGCATTTCTTAGCAGTCCTCGTGGTCGTGCTTGCGCAGAACGCGATGAGGCACCCCGCCATGGGCTATGAGATCAACGGGGCATTGGTAGGCTGAATGCAGCACCTCTTCAGTGATTTCGCCCGATTCGTGATGGTAAAGGGTCCGATTGAGGCAGGCGACCGAGTTGATGTAGCCGGATAGGACGCTCATGTCGTGGCTCACCACTACAATGGTGATCGCAGTGTTCAATTCTTTTAGCAGGTCATAGAGGTCGGTTTGGAACTGCGCGTCCACGCTGGCGGTAGGCTCGTCCATGAGCAGGATTTTCGGTTCGACGGTAAGCGCCCGGGCAATCAGCACCCGCTGTCTCTGGCCGCCGGAGAGCTTGCCGATTGGCCGGTCCCGGTACTCCCACATTCCAACTTGTTCCAATACCCGTCTTGCAAGGGCCCTGTCTTCGGAAGTGTATAGGCGGTCACGTCCTCTGCGGCCGAGCCTGCCCATGAGCGCAACATCCTGAACGGAAATAGGGAAATCCTTGTTAAGCCCCGTATTCTGCGGGACATACCCAAGCAGTCCGGCGGCTCCCATGGGCGTCTTGCCGAAAACCCTCACGGTTCCCTGCGCGGGGTTCAAAATGCCCATGATGATCTTGAGCAGGGTGGTCTTGCCACTGCCGTTAGGTCCGATTATTGCCAGGAAATCCTGCTCCTCCACGCTCAGGTTGACGTCCGTCAAGATGGGATCGCTGTTATAGAAAAACGAAATATTGTGCAACTCAATAGCCGAAACGGGCATGTCGGATCTCTCCCTATTGCCTGCCAAGAGTGGCTGAAATCTGCCCGGCCACCTGCACGAGGTTTTTCTCCCAGTCGGGCGCCAGGTCGTCGGCCTGGACCAAGGTGCCTCCAACCGCGTCGGCTATGGTCTGGGCGGTCTTGGGCGAATATTGCGGTTGAACGAATATGGCCTTTGTTCCAAGCTCGCGAGCGCGTTTTATGAACTCATCGAGATCTCTTGCCTTTGGCTCCTTTCCTTCAACTTCCACCGGCACCTGCTCGAGCCCGTATGCGTCGGCAAAATAGCCCCATGCGGGATGAAAAACCATGAAAGATCCCGATTTAGCCCCTGTCCCAAACAGACGGGAAAGGTAGAGATCCAACTCAACTAACTCGGAAACGAATTCCTTGTAATTGGTCTCGTAAGAGGCTCGGTTCTTCGGATCGGACGCGGCAAGGGCTTCAAAGATTGTCCGAGCCTGAGGGATTACCAGTGGCGGCGATAGCCAGATGTGAGGGTCGCCCGTTTCTTCATGAGAGCTGCCGCTATGCGGTTTGGCGCCTTCGCCGGGATGCCAATGGGCCTCAAGCGACCTTTTTTTAATATCTTTTTCGGTGTGTATCACCAGAATTTTTGGGTTTACGGAAATGATTTTAGGGAGCCAAGTAGTTTCGAACGGAACTCCACAGGCGAAGTAAATCCCGGAGCTGTTCAGCGCAGACATTTGCCCGGGCCTGGGTTCGTATGTTTCCGGCGTTGCCCCGTGAGGGACCATGACCTCAACTTCGACAAATTGTCCTCCAATCTTCTCCACAAAATACCGCTGAGGAAGAATACTGACGGCGACATGCATCGGTCCCTGGGCCAGGGCCGGGAAGGGCTGAATGCTACATATGAACAAAAAGATCAAACAGATTCTCAAAAAACCAATTATCATTGCGACATCCCCATCGATGTGTCTCCCTCAAAGGCGCAGGCGCTGTTTTCCAGGTTTCCCGGCGCGCATGGAGTTGCGCCCACGGTGCACCTGGCGGAGCCTGGAGGTCCTATACGTAAAATGTATGATATGGGATTTTGCTCCCGAGCGCCATATGCTAATCTAATTAATATATTCCTTCAACTTGTACCGGTCATCCAGGCGAGTGAGGCCCGCTTTTAAGGCCGCATCCAGCGCCTGCCTGAACTCTGCTGAAGTGATTCTTCGGTTTATCGTGTTGTTCGACAGAGCCCTGCCGCAGGGATGGTACTGGTCCATAATGTTTATGTAGGTCTGAGCCGAGATCCGCGTGGCTATGAAATCGGCAATTTCAGCCGTCCCGGAAAGGCCTTTTGGCATTACGAGATGCCTCACCAGAAGGCCCCTTTGAGCCAGTCCTCTACCATCCAAAACCAGGTCACCCACCTGCCTGTGCATCTCCCGAATGGCTTCACGCGCCCGCTCGGGGTAGTCCGGCGCGTTGCATAGTTCCCGAGCTGCCACTGGGTCCCAGAATTTGAAATCCGGCATATAAATATCGATAATTCCGTCCAAAAGTCTTAACGCTGCAACCCGCTCATATCCACCGCAATTATAGACAAGCGGTACTTGCAGCCCCTTTTCGACACCTATTGCAAGCGCCTCGATAATGGGCTGAATCACATGCGACGGGGTGACAAAATTTATGTTGTGGCAGCCATTTTTTTGAAGAGTGAGCATGATTTCGGCCAGATCTTCCGGGCCAACCGGCTTTCCCTCTCCGCCGTGGCTTATGTCGAAGTTCTGGCAAAAATCACAGAAAAGGTTGCAGTGCGAGAAAAAAATAGTCCCTGAGCCACGGCTGCCCACAAGGGGCCGTTCCTCGCCGTAATGCGGCCCGTAGCTGGCCACCACGGCAAGTTTGCCCGTCCTGCAAAAGCCTGTTTCGCCGGCCATTCGGTCAACCCTGCACATGCGCGGACACAGAGTGCACTTCTTCATCCATAGGGAGGCGCGCCTCAGTGCTTCTTCAAGCCGTCCGCTCCTATATGCTTTGATATACGCAGCGGTCATCTTAGACTTCCCGCACACATCGTTTTTGAGGTCATCCGCCCCGGCGGCACAAGTATGAGTGAAGAGTGAAAATAATCTGTTCCTTTGTCCACGCTCCGCGAACCGTTTACCCGGAACTTCACCCTTCACACTTTAGAGTAAGCCTCCACGCGCGCCCTCGATTTGCTTCCTGGGAAGAAAATACCTCTAATGCCAAAAAATCGGAACAGAAACCTATCTATAAATGTTGTAAAAATGTTTTGACAGCATGGGCTCCGGCACATACTCTTAACGTTAACGTCAACTAGAGGAATGCCGGGCCATGACCAATAAGAAAAGCGGCGAGGAGGGGGAGAGCCACTACACCATCTCCGATCTTGCCGGCGAACTGGACATAACTCCCCGTACCATTCGCTTCTACGAGGAGAAGCGCCTCATCAACCCCCGGCGCTCCAGCCGCAACCACCGCCTATACAGCCATAGCGACCGCGCCCGCCTCAAGCTGGTCCTGCGCGGGCGGCGCCTTGGCTACACCCTGGAAGAGATCGCCGAGATGATAGGCCCCTCCGGCGACCCCCTGGACGAGGTGGGGCAGATCGAAAGAAAGCTGGCCTATGGCGAGCGCACTCTGAAGGAGATCGCCAAACGTCAGGCGGAACTGGATGAGATCAAACGCGACCTGCAAATGGTCAAGCTCAAACTTCAGGCGAGGTTGCGGCAACTCGAAAGGGAGAGTGAATCATGAACCTTGTGGATCTGCTTCAGCGCAACGCCCACAAATTCGCCGACCGTGACTGCCTGCGCCAGGGTGGCCAGGGCATCACCTATGCCCAGGTGGCCCAGGCCGCCGTCCGCGCCGCGGGACTTTTGCAGTCCTGGGGAGTAGCCAAGGGCGACAAGGTGGCCATCATGAGCTTGAATACCCCGGCATTCGTCTACGCCTTCTTCGGAGGGCAACTGTGCGGCGCGGCGGTGGTGCCAATCAACCACAAGCTCATGGCCCCGGAGGTGGACTACATCCTGGGCCACAGCGAGGCCAAGGTCTACCTCTACGACGGCGCGTTAGCCCCGGTGGCCGAGAAGCTGGCCCATGCGGGCAAGAAGGCCAGTCTGGACACCGCCGTGGCAGGAGTCCCTCACTTCGACGCCCTGTTGGCCGACGCGCCCCAGCCCCGGCCGGCGCCGCTGGAGGAGCATGATCTGGCCGAGATCCTCTATACCTCCGGCACCACCGGCAAGCCCAAGGGCTGCCTGCACACCCACCAGAATGTGGTCATGGCCGGCATCACCGGGGCCATGGCCATGAAGATGGACCAGCACGACCGCCTCCTCATGGCCATGCCCATCTGGCACTCCTCGCCGCTCAACAACTGGTTCATCGGGGCGCTCTACATGGGCGCGACCACCGTGCTCCTGCGCGAGTACCACCCCCTGCACTTACTGCACGCCGTGCAGGACGAGAGATGTACCGTCTACTTTGGCCCGCCCATCTCCTATCTAGCGCCCTTGCAGATGATCCCCACCTTCGCCGACTTCGATCTCTCGTCCATGCGCTGCTGGATATACGGCGGCGGACCCATTGCCGCTGACGTGGCCCGGCTGCTCATAGTCGCCTACAAGAGCGACAGGTTCTACCAGGTTTACGGCATGACCGAGTCCGGCCCCACCGGCGCCACCCTTTTCCCGGAGGAGCAGATCGAGCGCGCCGGTTCCATCGGCCGCACCGCCCTGCCCGGGGCCGACATCCGGGTGGTCAAGAGCGACGGCTCCCAGGCCGGCCCGGGCGAGACTGGGGAAATATGGCTCAAGGCAGACAGCATGATGAAGGGCTACTTCAAGGACGAGGCCGCCACCCGAGCCGCTTTCAGTGACGACTGGTACAAGACGGGCGACGTGGCCAGAGTGGACGAGGCGGGCTATCTCTACATCGTCAACCGGACCAAGGACATTATCATCACCGGCGGCGAGAACGTCTATTCAAAGGAGGTGGAGGACGCCCTGGCCTCTCACCCGCAGGTGGTGGAGGCGGCGGTGATCGGCAAGCCGCATCCCGAGTGGGGCCAGACCGTGGTGGCCATGGTGGTGCCGGCCAAGGACTCCAGCCTCAGCGAAGAAGCGCTCAAGGAGCACCTGGCGGGCCGCCTGGCCAAATACAAGATACCCCGCGAGTTCAAACTGGTGGAAGCGTTGCCCCGCACTCCCACGGGCAAGGTCATGAAGTACAAGCTGCGCGAGGAGATGTTATGTTCGACTTTCTGCTGAGCAAGGAACAGGTCAAGCTGTGCGACGAGGTGCGCGAGCTGGTCAAGTGGGTCCCCCGCCAGATGATCCTGGACATGGACCAGGACAAGCTCCAGTTCCCCAAGGAGTTCCTGGCCGAGGCCGGCCGCCGCAACCTCCTGGGTTGCCGCTATCCCGAACAGTGGGGCGGGCGTGCCATGGACTGGGTTAGCACCTGTATGGTCATGGAGGAGGTTGGCGTGCTGGGCTATATCTTTGCCTGCGTCTTCGGCGTGGGCGCGGAGCTGGTCTGCGACGCCATCGTCCTGCACGGTACCAACGAGCAGAAGGAGCGCTACGTCAAGCCGCTCTTGGCCGGCAAGATCTTTGCCGCCGAGTGCCTGACCGAGCCCCGGGGCGGCAGCGACTTTTTCGGCACCACCACCCAGGCCGTAGCCGACGGAGACGACTATCTACTGACCGGCCAGAAGCGCTTCATAGTGGGCGCCGAGGCAGCGGACTACTTCCTGGTCTACGCCCGCACCGACTCCCAGGCCAAACCCCACCAGGGGCTGACCTGCTTTCTCGTGGACAAGGGCCCCGGCGTCACCGTGGAATACCTCTACGGCCTCATGGGCTGCCGGGGCGGCGGGGCCGGGCGCGTTGTCTTCCGCGAGGCCCGTGTGCCCGGGGTCAACATTGTGGGCCGATTGAACGGCGCACTGGATGTCTTCAACACCATGATGATCCCCGAGCGCCTTGGCACCGCGGCCATGACCATCGGCGCGGCGCGCCCCGCCCTGGAGGTGGCCACCGGCTACACCACCCGGCGCAAGGCCTTCGGCCAGCCCATCAACCAGTTCCAAGGCGTCAGCTTCCAGGTGGCTGAGGCCGCAACCCTGCTGGATGCCAGCCGGGCCATGGTATATGCCACGGCCAGGGCGGTGGACGCGGGCGTCCCTATGAATCGCCTGCGCCGGCTGGTGAGCCAGACCAAGAAGTTCGTCACCGAGTCCTGCCAGCAGGCCGCCCGACACGCCATGCAGGTGATGGGCGGCATAGGCTACACCAACGTCTTCCCTGTGGAGCGCATCGTGCGCGACCTGCAACTGGCCAGCATCTGGACCGGCACCAACGAAGTCATGAGCATGATCACCGCCCACGAGTGGTACGGCGAATACGCCGAACTCAAGGCCACCGGCGCCCGCCGCGACCACGAGATGGACGCCCAGTGCGCCGCCGACAGGGAGGAAAAGGTCTACGAGTAAGCGGGATGTGGACGGAAAACCCCCGGCCGAGGCAACGGGCGTGTGATCCCGCAGCCGTCACAGCCTGCCGGATAGTCAATCTACCTGAAGCCATCATGTCTACGCTGGAGGCCGAACATCCAACAGAGCGCCTAACACCGGAGGTGGGTTTACCGTGATGGAGATGTCTTCATTGCTGTACGATAAGCCCTATACCTTCCGCAACAAAGACCAGATATACCAGGCTGTGTTATGCAATCCCTTCCGGGCAAAATCCAGCCCCATGTGCGCATAGAGCGGATAAGCAACAACAGGCCTCACACTCACTCATTGGTCCATTTCCCCTTTTGAATAAAAAACCGTGATTTGTAAACTAATTCCGTGTCTCATTCGTTATCTTAAGTGAACATAGAAAGTCGATTACCTGGATTTGGCTGTTTTATAAGTCTTTAAAGTAGATCATAATGAATAGAATACAGGGCGATAAGATCTCATAGGCGACAAGGTGTGTTCTATTCAGAATGAATACTACGGAAGATCTTGAACCAAGAGTCTCCTCCACGCAGGCCGCTCAAGTTTCGGTGCTTGTAGAAAGGGCCCGGGGGGGAGACAGGAATGCCTTCGACGAGATAATCGTACTCCATCAGGACGAGATTTTCCGTTTGGTGTTTTTTCGCATCAGGTCCAAGATCGATTCCGAGGACCTGGTGCAGGATATCTTCATGGCCGCGTTCAAATACCTGCCCCAGCTAAAGGATTCGGACAGGTTCCGGCCGTGGCTTTACAAAATAGCGCTAAACCGGGTGCACGATTTTCGCCGGAAAAACAAGTTTCTGGCTTTTTTGGGAATAACCGAGCACAGGGAGGATACCGATGTGGCGGACGTTGAGCCGCACCACAATCCGGGAGCGCTTGACACGGTGCTTCGAAAGGAATTCTGGTCGCACGTCAACCAGTTATCTAAGCGGTTTTCCCGGATGGAAAGAGAGGTTTTTTTCCTGAAGTTTGTCGAGGAGCTCAATCTCAGGGAAATAGCTCAGACACTAAAAAGGAGCGAGAGCGCTGTCAAGACGCACCTCTACCGCGCGATCTCAAAATTCAAAGAGGATGCGGCCTTGAGCGATTTTTTGCAAGGAGAACGGCCAGGTGAAAAAAATCAGCCATCTTGATGAAAAACAGATTATCGAGGCCGTGACAGACGAAAGAGGCATGGATGGAGCACTGCGCAGCCATCTGTTAGAGTGCCCCGACTGCCGCGCTCAAAAGGAAGCGCTTCAAGGCAGGCTTGCGCGGTTCGGACACATTTCACGCGGCGAGGCGCCTTTAGACTTTAGGAAGCCGAGGGTCTGGAAAAAGGGCGCCGCCGTATTGAGGCCGGCTTGGAAAATCCGTCCCGCATTCGGTATGGGACTGGCTTTCGCACTGATCCTTGCCCTTCTTCTAAGCCCCCTGACGCTTAAGAGGGACAGGCTGTATACGCAGGAAGTGGTCTACCGGGAGATGCTCCAGGACGAAAAGTTCATGACCGAAATTGAAAAACTCGAGGAAAACCCTTTGCCCGGCTTCTATGTGGGTATCGGAGACCCCGGTGATGACGAAAGGGACATCCAGACCCCTGGCGCGATGAATGACGATAGTGTGGGCCATGACGGCGGATCACGAAATGCTTAACAAGTCACTGGCAATACTGGCCGCGATTGTGCTTTTTCTTTTTCCGGCGATTTGCCGGGCAAAGGAGATTCCCCCGGGGAGGTGGTGGCACCTGCCCTATTTTGCGGATCAGTTGAGCATTACCGAGAAGGAGCAAGACGAGTTGGACAAGCTCTTCGATTACAACCGCAACAGGCTTGCCGAACTTAAAACGCTAATGGAACAGGAGAGAGCCGAACTCTTAAAGGCAGTCGATCAGGAACACCTGAACGAAACATCTGCAATCACCAAGATGACAAAACTGGAAAGCACCCGGACCCTTCTGGCCGCAACCCGGTTCAGCTATTCGCTGGAAGTGAGAAAGCTGCTCGGATACGAACGGTACCAGCGGATGAAAACCCTTTATATGAACTGGCATGGGTTGCAGCAACAGTGACTTCCCTCCGACGAAAATAAAACAACCCACTGCGTACTTCGGGCGATCAGGATGAAATCCGGCTTGACTGAGGAGCCTCTCCCGATTAGTATATACCTTAAGTATATATTTGCAGGAGATTTGTCATGAAATCGGCGAAAGTTTTTAAAAGCGGCAATAGTCAGGCAGTACGTCTTCCAAAGGAGTTCCAGTTTGGCGGGGATGAAGTTTATATCAAAAAGGCTGGACGCGGCGTGATTCTTATTCCGAAGGATGAACCATGGGAGATGTTCGAGCAGAGCCTTGGAGAGTTCACTAAAGATTATATGGAAGGGAAAAGACACCAGCCCCCTCTGGCAGACAGGGAGGATTGGTGATGCTCTTCATGTTGGATACGAACATCTGTATTTACACCATTAAGAATCGTCCCGCCGGGGTCGTCCAAAAGGTGAAGGAGTTCAGTCCTTCTGATCTTGTAATCTCTGCGATCACCGTTTGTGAACTGGAGTACGGGGCTTCGAAAAGCAGAAATCCGGAAAAGAATCGGCAGACGTTGGTGAAATTTTTCGCCCCGTTTGAAATATGCTCTTTCAATGATCAAGCCGCTTCCCACTATGGCGACATCAGAGCGCACCTCGAGAGGAACGGCAATTTGATTGGAGCAATGGACCTGCTCATTGCTGCTCATGCACGAAGCCTGTCGCTGACGCTGGTCACAAATAATCTGAACGAATTCGAGAGAGTGCCCGGGCTTTCGGCCGTGAATTGGACATGATCCGCCATTCACTTATCGCAGCACATCCCGTTGGCGCCTCGCCGCAGCTCCTCTTCGGCCTGTCTGAGCTGGAGCCACTGGAGGACCTTTTCGAACTCGTTTTTAAGTTCGCCCAGCGCGAGCCCTCTATGGGAGACTCTCAACTTCTGCTCCGTGCTCATTTCAGCAAAAGTCTTACCCATCGGAGGATAGAGGAAAAGCGGATCGTAGCCGAATCCGTGATCGCCTCGCGCCGAGTCCAGAACCAGCCCTTCACAGAAGGCTTCATAGGTCAGGGCGGCGCCGGAAGGCACAGCCAGGGACAATACGCAGCAAAACCTGGCTTTGCGGTTTGCTTTGCCGGAGAGCGCTTTCAAAAGTTTTAAGTTATTGTCTGAATCGGTTGCCCCAGTCCCCGCATAACGGGCGGAATGGATACCGGGGGCGCCTGCCAGCGCCTGCACCTCAAGCCCGGAATCGTCGGCAAGGGCCGGCAGACCGAGGACCCTGGCCGTAAAGCTCGATTTCTTGTAGGCGTTTTCTTCGAAGGTCGCACCGTCTTCGACCGGCTCGGCAATCGGGCCAAAATCGTTCAAGTCCTTGAGCAGAACAGGGAAATCCTTGAGCATGCCTTTAATCTCCGCAGATTTTCCTCTGTTTTTTGTGGCGATTACCACAATCGGATCAGCTCCAGGGATTGACATCTACTCACCTGTTTCTTTAGCGGCGTTAAATGGTTTTCCTCCGAAGAAATGGACGATCCACACGCTCGCCTCATAAAGGACCAGCAGCGGCATCGCCATTAAGAGCTGAGATACGATGTCGGGACTTGGGGTAAGCACCGCAGCGCCAACAAAAACCAGTACTATGGCCCACTTGCGCTTACGTTTCAAATAGTCCGCGCTGAGCACGCCCATCTTGGCAAGAAAGAAGGCGAATACGGGCAGTTGAAATGCAATACCGAAGCACAAAAGCATTTTATTGGCAAACGCCAGATACTCCGTGGTGCGCAACATGGGGGTTATGTATTCGGATGAGAAGGAGGCAAAGAATTTAAACGCTACCGGGATGACCACGAAATAACCAAACAGAACGCCGGAAATAAAACATAAGCTGGAAGATAAAATAACCGGCAGCATGTACTTCTTTTCGTTTTCATACAGGCCGGGAGCTACAAATTTCCATATTTGCCACAGAATTACCGGAGCGGAAAGAATTGTCCCCGCGATAAAGGACACCTTCATATAGACGAAAAAAGCCTCATGGGGCGCTGTGTAGATTAGCTTGGCGGGCTGTCCTGGAGGCATTGCGTTGATCCAGGGCTTCATAAGGATCTCGAAGATCTTTTTGCTGAAAAAATAGCAACCGACAAATCCTATCCCTACAGCCAGGCAGCAAATCAATAACCTGGTTCGCAGTTCCTCCAGATGCTGAAACAGGGGCATCTTGCTTTGTTCGTCCGGCATTTAGCTATTCCAATTAACAAGCAATAAGTCCTACGGGCGCATAAGACTTATGAGTTTTCCTGTTTGATTTCGCCGGCCTTGGGCGAAGAGGTCACGGCGGCTGAAGCTTCTGCCTCACCGGGATCAATTGCGGGGGCTTGTGTTGGGCTTCCTTCAACCGTGGCGGCTTCGAATGCTTTCTTTGGTTCATCATAGACCTGCGCTTTGATTGCGGTCCCCTCATCCATGAGGATGTTTTGAACCAAATGTTTTCTCAGCTTCACCTCCCGCTGGGCCGAGCGGAATTCCTCTTTTAGTCCGCGAACCGTGTCGTCCTGGTCCATCGTATTCTTCAAGTCGTCCATCGTTCGTTTGAACTCGGCGTACCCGCGTCCAAGAGCTCTGGCCACACCGGGCAGCTTGTCGGGCCCGACCACCAAAAGGACGACAACCATAATCACAAGGAGGTGTTCAAAACCGAATCCAAACATGTGCCGCTCCCTGAATGCTTCCTTGAACCCGATATCCCTTACTTAGACTCACCCGGCTTTGTATCTGCCGACTTGGTCTCGTCTTCCTTGATCTGCTTCTGCTCTTCTTCCGGTTTGTCGCCGGCTATGGCTTTTTTAAATTCGCTGATTCCCTTCCCCAGGCCGCTTCCAAGTTCGGGCAGCTTCTTACCGCCCACCAGAATGACAACACCAAGAAGCAAAAGCAGCATTTCGGTCATATTCAGCATGGGACCCTCCAGAGTTTATCTTGCGTAGCTATGCAACCCGCTCAATAGAAAGTTTACCCCAAAATATGTAAATAGGACACACCCAAAACCGATTACTGACAGCCAGGCCACTCTTTCTCCCTTCCAGCCCTTCAGATTGCGGGCGTGGAGCAGGGCGGCGTATATGAACCAGGTTATAAGGGACCAGGTTTCCTTGGGGTCCCAGCTCCAGTAGGCGCCCCATGCCGAATTGGCCCAGACGGACCCCGTTATTATTCCGACTGAAAGCCACAAGAACCCGAACAGCACCAGTTGGTAATTGAACCACTCAAGCTGGGAAGCGCCGGGCAAAAAAGCAATAAAGCCGCCATCCTGATTCGGATCTTCGGGAAATCTTTTCCTAATCAGGTAGAGCAAACTGATCCCGAAGGATACCGCAAATGAGGCGTAGCCAAGAAAACAGGTCATTACGTGAGCAATGAGCCAGTTGCTCTTGAGAGCGGGGACGAGAGGCTGAATCTTTGAATCGATGTCTTTTGAAAAAGAAGCATACGCCATTGCCAGAAAGGAAAACAGTGCAGGAAAGACCCCAAGGGCCCGTTGCCTGACGCGCAACTCGAACACGAGGTAGATAATCATTATAGCCCAGGATGCAAAAACAAGCGATTCGTACATGTTCGAAAGCGGCGCATGCCCATAGCCCATCCGGTAGGATTCCACCCAGCGCAACCCGATGCCCGCCGTCTGCATCAGCAGGGTCGCAGCACCCGCAATCGTGCCGGCGACAAGCAGAGGCTTGAAGCGAAAGATCGTTCCGGCCAGGTACAGTACCGTACACAGAAGATAGGCGAAAGTAGTCAAGCTTAGCAGAAAAGAACTGGTCATTCAGTGCCCTTTTTATCTGTTTTGTGCCCCCTTATTTCATGGGAGGCATGGGGATTTTTCAGCCGGTTTTCGAGATCCCTGCGTAGCGCCTCGAACTCTTCTTCGAATGCCTGTGTGTTGCGGCTCGCTCTTCCGGCAAAGGCAACAATCGTTTTCCCGCTCTTTTTATCGGGTTCGATACAGACCCATAGTTTCCTGTGGCTCGAATAGAACGTCAGGCCTATGGCCAGGGTCATCAGTGTAAAACCGGCCCACACCAGCCAGATCCCGGGGTCTTTTTTTACCTGGAGTCCGGTAAACCTTGCTTTATCGGTTTGAGTAACCCGGACCAGGTAATTTTCGATTCTGTTGCCGTGATAAGGCCGGTCGATCAGAATCCACTGGGCCGAAGATTGGCGCCCCTGTTTTCCATAGACGAGTTCGATTGCCTGCCCGACTTGCATCAGGTTTTCCTCATATTCGTCTATCATGAGCTGATCGCTTGAGCCGGGAATGGTCACAGGCTGCCGGAAGGGCAGGGTCATAGCGATCTTTTTGCCTGAGTCAGGTTCGGTAAGCTCGATTTTGGCCTCCTTAAGAGACGTCCCGTAGGAAGCCTGGTAAAAAGTGATCCCCTCGTAGGTAAGAGGGTCGTTTACAATTATGGATCGCTTCAACACCTCGCTGCCATTTTCAATTACGGCCACATCGCTTTTAAACTCCTTTGGCGCGCCCGTATCGTAGAAAGAAACCTCGAACTTGTCGCACCGCAGAGCGAATGGAAGCTCAGTAACGCTTTCGGCTCCTGCGAGCATCACTTTATCCGAAGTTTCGCCTTCAGTGAGGTTCATTGCACCCTTGAACCCCAGGAAAGACCCCGCCATGGCGCCAACCAGAACTATCAGCACGCTTAGATGGACCCCGTAGACCATCAGGGTGCTCCATCGTCCCGTTTCACTTACGGCGCAAAAGGGACCGAGCCCGCCTGCCCGCCCCGATTCTATCCGGCACATCCGGCCGAACGCTTCGCGCACAGCGCTTTCAACGACAGATTGCGCCTGCTCGATGGGGAGAGCGGCGGCAATCGAGCTGCTCAGACCAAACCTGGACAGCTTCTGCGAATCGAAGGGATCCTGGAACCTTCGAATCAGGCGGATTGTCTTTGGGAACCTCTCTATCGTGCAGGCGACAAGGTTTGTGCACAGCAGCAGGAGCAAAATCCTGAACCACATGGAATGGTAGAGATTGTTGAGCGCAAAAAAGTTTATCAAAGAGGCCGCTACGGGACTAAAATGCTCTCTGAGTTCGGGAAGGCTTATCTCCTGGGGTAGAAGGGTCCCTATCACAGAAGCGACGGCCAGGGCAAAAAAGAGAACCAGCGTAAGCTTAAGGGATGATAGCCATCCGAGTGCGGCGCCGGGGGCGCTTTTTTCTTTCGACATTCTATGTTTTGTCCTTCTGGTTCTAGAGATATATAAAGCCTAAATAAATAATCTACATACTTGTTTCATACAATAGGGTATCGGCATGAAACCGGGAATTTAACGATTTAGGCTCTAGAAATCGCGAAACACCGGAAGGCCTTCCAGAAATGGGATCAAAAGACGGTCTGCTTTAGTGAAATCGATTTGTTTCAGTTCGGATAAGTTCGCCCACATGAACGCAATATGCTCAGCGAGGCAGAGGGTCCCCCCGCAGATTGCGCACCAGTAAGCGTGAAGGTCGATTGCAAAGTCAGGCTCCAGCTGGGAGACTTTCTTAAACAGGCCGCACACGCGTATATCCAGGCACAGTTCTTCCTTTATTTCACGAACGAGCGACTGTTCCAGACCTTCTCCGGGTTCCACCTTGCCTCCGGGAAATTCCCACAGGAGCCCGAATTTTTTCCAGGGCGGCCGCTGCGCCACAAAGAGCCGCCCCTGCGATGATATCAGGGCCGCGGTTACTATCATAGGGCCACTACAGCTCTCCTTTAGACGGGTCCCCTTGCTCCGGCGGACAAGAAAGGCCCCGTACCGGGTGAGTCCCACCGATTGAACCTGTGACTATCAGTTATTACAATACATTTTCGGGCGCGATAGTACAACCGGCAACAGCAATGAAAGGAGAAGTGGTGGAGACGGAATTTGACGTTGTAATTATGGGCAGCGGTCCTGCCGGATTGCAGGCGGCTGTGCATGCGGCCAGGACCAGGGCCAGGGTGGCAGTTTTGGGAAAAGTGCATGGCAGCGCTTTGTATAAAGCTCACATTGAAAATTACTGCTGCATGGATGAGACGATTTCAGGGGAGCAGATGCTCAACTCGGGGAAAAATCAGGCAAAAAAGTTCGGGGCAGTCCTCCTTGACGAGGATGTTCTCCACATCGAACAGGAAGTAAACGGCCGATTCAGCGTAAGACTCGAATCGGGAGATTCCCTGCTTACCTGGGCGATAATTCTCGCTATGGGAGTATCGCGCAACCGCCTGAACGTCCCGGGAGAAAAGGAACTGCTCGGCAAAGGGGTCAGCTACTGCGTTGATTGCGATGCCAATTTTTACCGAAATCAGGTGGTCACCGTCGTCGGCAATGGCAGCGCGGCCGCTTCCGGCGCCCTGAAGCTGCTGCTGATCGCCGGCGAAACTCATCTGGTTTGCGACGTTCTGGAAATATCGGAGCACCTTCGTTATCAGATCGAGAGCAGCAGAATGGAAGTCCATATGGGGCGACATGTGAGCCGGATTCTTGGAGACAGTGAGGTCCGGGCCGTTTTGCTCGACGATGGGACAAAACTAGAAACCAGCGGAGTTTTCATCGAACTGGGAGCCAAAGGCGCCATAGAGCTTGCAGCGGGACTTGGGGTTGCGCTAGACAGCGATACAATGCGCTTCGTGGCGGCCGATGAAAAACAGCAAACCAATGTGCCGGGCCTTTATGCTGCAGGAGACATCTGTGGTCCACCATGGCAGATAGCCAAGGCGGTGGGCGAGGGGTGCGTAGCCGGGCTCGAGGCGGCGACATATGCACGCCGAGCGCGGACCAAGGCTGCCCAGGGATAAGAAGTCACAGGTCTATCGAGCCGGCGCGCTCCAACTGTTTGTTAAAGGTTCTACGGATTTATTCCTCGATCTCCTCAACCGATTTGACCTCGATCGTATCGCCTTTGTCGCTTTCACTTATCGTGCCGGTGATTTCGACCATTTTGCCTTCCATTTTGGACAGGTCCTTGCCCTTGGCGATGTAATCGCCTTCATCGGTCTCGATTACGAACACCTTCCCGTGCTTGACCACGGTGCCGACGATCATCTCGTCCTGAGCGGCTGAAATGGTTTTGGTAGGCGCTAACGGCGAAAGAACAAAAGCCAAAAAAAGAGCTGCGAGTACGATAATTAAACGTCTGGGCATAGATCCTCCTGGTATCAGCAGCTGGGCGTAGCACCTGCGTCCGTTGCCGGTTATACGTTTTCGTTCCGACACTTCCGGATGGAAACTATCTATCTACTGCGGGATTCTTCAATACCAGAATCGTCCCCCAAAGTACATATTGAAAATGGGATTCAGGAATTTAGGATAAGATACCCCGTATTATTTTTAGTGATTATTAAGATTTGTGTTGAATCCGCTCATTTTTTGAGATTAGAATCCAAACCGATCCAAAACTCATTGATATCGATATCGAAGCCTGCGAGTTGGCATGTGGATAGCCTGAAAATAGGGGAGCCTTCCGGGTCGAGAGTCGCGAGTCAGGGGCCAAGAAGTAAAGATCCATCACCCTGGGACTCACGACTCTGGACTCAAACGAAGGGGTGGCTCCGGGAGTCGTTAACAAATGGAAAACAGATTCCACTCCGATCTCGAACAGCTCAAAATGACAATCCTCCAGATGGCGACCCTGGCCGAAAAAGCCCTGGAAAAATCTATAAAGGCTCTGTTGGAAAGGGACGACGGCCTGGCAAAAGAAGTGTTGGACGGGGACCGGGAAATCGATCTTCTGGAAGTGGAAGTTGACCGCCACTCGCTGAGACTTCTCGCTCTCGATCAACCTATGGCGCGGGATTTGCGATTCATAATAGGTAACTTGCGGATCGCGGTAGAACTGGAGCGCATAGGGGACCAGGCCGTAAACATCGCTCAAAGGGCCTTGGCCCTGAACAGCCGCCCGCCTCTTCCCCGCAATCTCGCCATGGAGGAACTGGGCGATACGGCTCTTGACATGCTGCGCACTGTAATATCTTCTTTTGTGAACCAGGATCCGGACCTTGCCACGGATGTCTGCAAAATGGACGATATTGCCGATGATCTCAACTACCGCATCCTGAGGAATGCTCTCGATTACATGGCAAACGAGGCGCCCGCCGTGCAAAGGTCGGTCGAGACCATTATCGCCGCCCGATGTCTCGAACGCGCCGCCGACCAGACGACCAATATTGCTGAGAGCGTGATTTTTATGGTCAAGGGAGTGAATATCAAGCACCATTGTCAGGCAATGAAAGAAGATGAATTGGTCAAAGGTTAGCAGGAAAAAAGCAATTCACGGGTTTACCTTTTCACCGATATGCCGACTCACCCGTTCGCCTAACTTTCTGGATGCTTAGCAGATTTCACAGCCCTCCGAATAGGTCTTGCCTCCGAAGCTACACTAGTTTCCATCCCGAATTTCCGGATGGACGCTACACTATTGGGTCACCCGCTGGGGTCTGCATTTCTTTCTCTTTTCACCAGACAAAGATGTCCGCGACTTATCCCCCCGGTTTGCTTGCTGGCAGATTTTTGCAACAGCCTCGTTGAATATCTAAATTCAGAGAAGGGGAAAAAATATGGCTCTCTACCTTGTTCAGCATGGGAAAAGTCTCTCGAAAGAACAGGACCCCGAGCAGGGCCTGTCTAAGGAAGGCTACGCAGATGTAAACCGCATAGCGGGGGTCGCAGCGGGCTACGGTGTGCGGCCTGCGGCTATAAGGCACAGCGGCAGGAAGAGAGCGCGGCAGACAGCGGAAATCTTTGCCGAGGCGCTTCGGGGAGAAATGAGCAAAGTCGAACCGATTTCAGGCATTGGTCCTCTCGATGATGTCGCCGCAGTTGCAAATACGCTGAAAACCGGCGATAATCTCATGCTCGTAGGGCATTTGCCTTTCATGGAACGGCTTACGGGTTTTCTTATTGCCGGGTCGGCTGAAAGGCTTATTTTCAAGTTCCAGAACGGGGGGATCGTCTGCCTGGACAAGGACCCGGACACCCAGTGGTGGTTCATAAAGTGGACCCTGACGCCCAGGATCGAATAACTCTCAGAGCATTCACCGCAGTTGTCTGCTCAGGACGCTGAGAACGGCGGTGGGAAAAGAGGCAAGGGCAAACATGAGCGCCGCAAAAATCCGGGAGTCGGTAATTGCCGGGACTTGGTACCCGTCCGATCCTGCGCTGCTCAAAAAGGAGCTTGTCAGGTATCTTGACGGGGCCCGTCCGTCCGATCCGGAGGGGGAACTCACCGGTCTTGTCGTTCCGCACGCGGGGTATATCTATTCGGGAAGCGTAGCTGCCTGGTCTTATAAGCTCCTTTTGAAGAGTCGCTTTGACCGGGTGCTCATACTCGCCCCCAGCCACCAGGCAAGTTTTGCCGGAGCGAGCATCTACAATCTGGGAGGATATCGCACCCCTCTGGGCATTGTCCCTCTGGACCTCGATCTGATTGATGAGCTCTATAAGAACACCGCCATCATACACTACGTCCCGCAAGCAGACTCCAGAGAGCATTCCCTGGAAATCCAACTCCCCTTCCTTCAGGTCGTGTTGGACACCTTCAGTCTGACGCCCGTCATAATGGGGAGCCAGCACTATGATTTTTGCCTCGAGCTGGCCGAGGCAATTGCGGAGGCGTGCGGTCCCAAGCGGGTATTGATTATCGCGAGCAGCGATTTGTCGCATTACTACCCTTACGAGAAAGCGATGCTGCTGGACGGGGTCTGTCTGGATCGGCTGAACCGCTTCGATCCGCAGGGGCTTGCCGCTGAAGTGGAAAATCAGAGGACCCAGGCTTGCGGGGCGGGGCCGTTAATCACCGTGATGCTTGCAGCCAAAAGGCTCGGTGCGGACCGATGTAAAGTGCTCAGCTACGCTAATTCGGGTGATGTGACTGGTGACAGGTCCGAGGTTGTCGGGTATGCCGCCGCCGCAATTTACCGGAGCGAGATTTAAGCGATGAAGAAGCTCGAAAGCTCTGATGCCCACAAAGCTGGGGTGGATCTGGGATTGAGCGCCGAAGAAAAGGAAAAGCTTCGTGAAGTGGCTTTTCAGGCGATCCGCTGCCGGTGCATGGGTGAAGCCATGCCCGATATTGCGCTGGAGGCCCCAAGGCTTAAAGAGCCTGGAGCGGCCTTCGTCTGCATCCACAAAGGCAAGGACCTGCGCGGGTGCATCGGAATGATCGAGGCCCGCGCTCCTCTTTGGGAAACCATAAAGAGAATGGCGGTTGAAGCCGCTTTTGGAGACCCTCGATTTTGCGCCATCGCTGAGGATGAATTTGAAAAGATCGACATAGAGATATCCGTTCTGACCCCGATGCGGCGGATAGACGATCTTTCTGAAATCGAAATCGGAAAACATGGACTGTTCATCCGCAGAGGAATGCGCTCAGGCCTTCTTCTGCCGCAGGTTGCAACCGAACACAACTGGGACCGGAAACAATTTCTCAAGTGGACCTGTCACAAGGCCGGACTCCCGGAAGATGCCTGGAAAGACAAAGGCGTCGAGGTATATGTATTTTCGGCGGATGTTTTTTGAATCGTTTCGGGGGATTAAATGGGCAGGTTACTCTACATCAGCGAATGCAAACGGCGCATTGCCGCCAAGAAAGGATTCAGTCCATGGGGACGCCGTTTCGGGATTTCGCTTGACGACAATACGTCCATCCGCCGGCTTGATAATCCGGTAATCAAGTACCTGGTCCGGGGCAACGAGGATTCATCCTCGGCTCTCTACGAGCTTATCATGGGAATGAAGGGACTTGGCCTGGCTCCTCGGTTCCATTACCTCGACAGCGAATCTAAAATGAATGTGACCGACATCACGCTGTTCCTGCTCGACCTCGTTCGCTTCGAGGCAATGTACCGGCTGGGCTGGCTAGATGATTACCCCTTCCTGAAGGTCCCCCTGGTCGATCTCATCCAGGCCTTCCAGGAACAGTTTTCGGCAGCGAGGCATAACACGCCCGCTCTTTCGAGCGCCCACCCGCTCTACGAAGAGTATGTAGCCGAATTTGAAGGTGACCGGCATTCATTCATTCGAAAACTAATTCCCGAAGCTATAAAAACTTTCTGCGACACGGAAGATGACGCCGAGACGTAGATACGCGGGTATGGAACGAGTTTTCGATCAAAAGTGGCTATCTCGACCCAAATGATGCCGATCAGCTCGATAAACAATACGAATTCATATAAATCGATCAATGTTCCGGCCGACCATGAAAACCGCTCTTTTTTCCACCCTGCCTGATCTGGAACAACAATGTCCTCTCAGAGGTTGATTTCAACCAGATGATATACGAAAATGCTAAATGGAAAGGCGACTTAGTTCAGAGTAACTGATCTCACCGAGGATCTCTTCGATCATCTCACACGCTGCTTCACGTTCGCAGGTGGTTCAGTGGATTGGTTCACATCGCCATCTACCTCAAACCATTGTGATTTTCCATAGTTACGAGAACTTCGGGTCCTTGCCGCTGGTGCAGGTGATTTGTTATAAGCTATATTACGGACAAGCCCTAAACTTAAATTCCGCACGAACCGGGACTGAATTGCATTCATAGGACCATGCCCGAATCGGATTCGAGTTCGGCAAAAGGCTAAATATGAGCGATTCGACGATGGGTTTACTTATTGATGCTTTACTGGAGGGTGACCAGGCTCGTTCGGTGGCTGAGGTGGCAAAACTTCGGGCGGCAGGCGCCGGCATCGAACGGATCGTGGTGGCCGGCATCGGCAAAGCAATGGAGCAGCTCGACGGCAAGTGCACGATAGATCAGTACAATCTGCTCGAGATCATGCTCGCGGGCAGGGCGGTAATGAGTGTCATGAAAGAGCTTTTTCCCAAAGGTGAGTTGTCCGGGATACCGAGTCGGGGCACGGTAATCGTCTGTAGCCTGGAAGGCGACGTTCACGATTTAGGGAAAAACATCCTGAAAATGGTTCTTACCGGAAAAGGCTACAGGGTAATAGACTGTGGAAAGGATTGCCCTCTTGATAAGCTTATTGACACAGCAGACAAAGAGCATGCTCATTCGATCTGCATAAGCGGTTTGATAACCACTGTGATCCCGCAGGTAAAAAGAACCAGGGACCTTGCAGCCAAACGCGGTCTCGGGCAAATCAAGATTCTGGCGGGTGGCGCCGCGCTCAAACAGGCAACGGCGGAATATCTCAATGTCGATTATGTGGCGGAAACAGCTTTTGACGGCGCGCGGTATCTTGAATCGGCAGTTTAGCAGGTGCTGGAAAGGGCCTGCTTGTGGCAAAAAAACTTTAAAAGAGAATTTCAATCTTTTTTCAGCGCACGCAGGGATCTTTCATTTTCAGGACTGACCAAAAGGTTTTTTTAAGCAAAAAATTTCAGATCGGGGGCATGGGATGAGAAGCATCGAAAGGATTCAAGCCACCGTTGATTTCCAACCGGCAGACCGGATGCCGGTGATACCCCAGGTATTCGGGCATACCGCCATAATCGCCGGCAAAACCATTCAGGAATATGTTCTTAGCGGTAAAGAACTGGCGGATTGCCAGATAAAAGCTCTTAAGCTATACGGCCATGACTGTGTTTTTGCTGTTATGGACGTAAATATCGAAACTGAGGCCCTTGGGTCGAAGCTCGTTTATCGCTCCCACGACTATCCCTACGTGCAGTCGCATGCCTTTAGCAAAGGCACGAACCTCAATCTGCTTCCCATACCCGATCCGTACCTGGAAGGCCGAATGCCGGAAATTCTGGAAGCACTGGGCATAATGCGGCGAGAAGTGGGGGAAGAAGTTCTGGTTGCAGGCTGTGTTCTTGGGCCAATGACCCTGGCTGTTCAACTGGTTGGAATAGAGACAGCGTTATACATGGCCATAGATGATCCCGAGGCTTTCGAAAGACTGCTGGATTTCGCCACCCGTGTGTTAATCCGCTTTGCAGCCGCCCAGATCGAGGCTGGGGCGCAAGTGGTTCTCGTATTCGATCCTTCCGCTTCGTTGGCCGTAATACCTCCGTCCTTTTTCCGCGAGTTCGAGCTTCCGAGGCTGAACAAACTTTTCGAAGCATCAAAAACAGCCGGCACATCGAAGGGTTGGCTCCACATTGCGGGACCGGTTACGCCTGTTCTTCCCTATTACGGAGAAACAGGGGCTGACATTTTCAACTTCGACTATTGCGTCGATCCCCATGAGGTAATGAGTGCAGCACCACGGCTTTGCTTCGATGGCAACATAAAGTCTCTGGATTTCGAGACAGCTCAACCTGAAGACATTTTTAACGAGTCGCTCAGGCTGATGGGGCTATTTTCCACCAGGGGTGGCTTCATTCTTTCGTCCGGTTGTGAAATTGCGCCGGGAGCCAAGCCTGAAAATGTGGCGGCCCTTGTATCGGCGACTCGTGAGGGGAGATAGTTTTTGCCTTTAGTTACGATCAAAACCGGCGAAGGAGATCGCCATCTTGAGTTTTGCCCTGGTCAATCCCTCAGAGAAATTTTGGATTCAACGAGTTTTCGGGTCCGTTCCGGGTGCAGGGGGACCGGTGCGTGTGGTCTATGCCGCGTAAAAGTAAGGACAAATGATCCGGCAGGATCCAGCCTGATAGAGCGCGTATACCTCTCCGAGGATCAAATCGCATCGGGTGTCCGGTTGGCCTGCCAAATCAAACCTGAGCAGGACATCGAGGTAACGGTCCTTAACCGGGAGCCGGTTTCCTCGTGGAGGGCGATGCCGGGCGCCTCCCGACGCTTTACCCGCCTTGCATCAGAGCTGCCCCGATCCCCTGGAAGCGCTTACGGGGCTGCTGTGGATATCGGGACCACTCACATCAGCGTATCCTTTCACGATCTTTCCACCGGCGAATGGTTTGCCGGGCGCCACGGCCTGAATCCGCAGGCGTGCTTCGGCGCAGACGTCGTGACCAGGCTCATTGCCTATAACGAGTCACGGGAAGCGGCTCGCACTTTGAGGGGCCTGATCATCGATGCAATCGGCTCGGCCGCTATGGACATGGCTGTCCGCGAGGGCATCGGCCTGGAGCAGGTTGTAAAAGTGACTTTGGTGGGCAATACGGCCATGCTGGCGGTGTTTTCGGGGCGAAACTGCGACCTGCTGCTTCAGCCCGCTTACTGGATGGCGCCCATAGGCTGCGTTCCGGAAAATCCGCGGGAACTATCGGCGACCTGGGGGATCCACCCGGAAGCAATCATCGAGGTCGTGCAGCCCCTAGCCGGCTTTGTTGGTTCCGATCTTTTGGCCGGCGCTGTTGGTACGAAACTTGTCGAAGAAGAACCCGGCGCCCTTTTGATCGATTTTGGGACGAACTCCGAGATCGCTTTATGGGATGGCGAATCTTTGTGGGTCACTTCCGCTGCCGGAGGCCCTGCCTTCGAGGGGTGCGGCATCAGTTGCGGAATCCCTGGCGGGCCGGGGGCCATTTCCCAGGTCCGCGAACATCCCGGCGGTGCTGGACCGCCCGGTGGCGCTTGCCCGAATTTCGAGGAGGTGATTTTTTGGAATAAACTGGCATGCTTCGATCTCGAATTTCGGACCATAGATGATGAAAGGCCCATTGGTCTTTGCGGCTCCGGAATAGTCGATCTCATCGCATGCCTGGTGAGGTCCGGCCAACTTACCAGCATCGGGCGCTTTTCACCCGAAGTTCCACAGGGCGGAATCGTTCTTCTTAATGGAGACCGGCAACAACTGCGGCTGACCAAAAAAGACGTGGACATTTTCCAGCGTGCGAAAGCAGCCATATTCGCCGGGGTTCAAGTCATGCTTTCGATGGCGAAGCTGACTCCCGGGCAATTGCGGCGAGTCTATATCGGCGGAGCTTTCGGCCATTTTTTGAACAGGGAGAATGCAAGACAGATCGGACTTCTGCCCGATCTGGAGTCCAATGCCATCGAGCTTTGCGGCAACATTGCTCTTAGAGGGTGCGAAGAACTCCTGATGTCGGAAGATTCCGGGAAGACCTTGAACAAGATCAAGAGCAAAACACGGCTAATCAATATGGCCCAATGCGCCGAGTTCGACGACTTTTTCATGGAAGGGCTCTATCTTGGCAGGTGGAGTGATTGTAACCGGAGATGGTGATGGGAATTTATGAAGAATTCTGAGTTTAACGATCGCGCCTACCTAGATGCATTCATGAGAACAGCTCAGTACCTCGCCTCCTTGACAACGCACGAGGACGTCTGGAATCATATTGCAGAGCTGATGGTCAAGTTTTACGGCGCCGATTCGGCGGGCTTTGCCAGACAGCTCGAAAATAGCGAAATAGAATTCCACAACTTGAGGCCTTCAGATCGGTCCTGCCGCGCTTTCCAGGAGTCCCCGGAGATCTTTGAAAGTGTTAGAGAGGTGCTGCAAACCGGTTTTCTAGCCTGGCGCACCCTGACAGTTTTCGAAGAGCCGTATACGGTAGTCCTGCTACCGATTGCGGTCGGCAGCGAAACTGCCAGTGCCATGCTTGTCGGGCATGTGACGGCCGGACCAATCTCAAGAGAGATACTCAACGTATATCTGGCAGTCGCAGGTCTGGCAGGGACAACTGTAAACAAGCTCTTATCGGAAGCAGAGCTGAAAGAACACCGTGCGCATCTCGAAAAGCTGGTGTCCGAGCGCACCAGGGAACTTACCAGGACCAACGAGCGTCTGGAATTGGAGATAACGCAGCACATAAAGGCGGAACAGGAGATCAAAAGACTCAACGAAGAGCTGAATAAGAACATCATTGGACTCGAGGAAGCCAACAAGGAGCTTGAATCATTCAGCTATTCCGCCTCCCACGATCTGCGCGCGCCACTTCGGGCGATCATTGGCTTCGCCAGGAAGATACTCGATGAGAATGGAGCTTCCTTCGATTCGGAGACAAACCGGAAGTTCGGAATAATCCAGCAGAATGCCCAAAGGATGGGGCAACTCATTGACGATCTGCTCAGGCTTTCACGCCTTGGCCGGACCGGACTGAATCGGTCAAAACTGAGCATGGAAGGCCTTGTGCAGGAAGTTTTGGCGGAAATTCGGTCGGCAGATTCCGAACGCGAGTTCAAAGCCGAAATTGGTGAACTCCCCGCGGCATACGGCGACCGGGCCATGATGCGACAAGTCCTGTTCAATCTTTTGGCAAACGCCGTGAAGTTCAGCCGGGGGAAACAGGATGCCCGAATCGAGGTGGGCAATATCAAGAGTCCGGGGGAGCAGGTTTATTATGTGAGAGATAATGGTGCAGGGTTCAATATGAAATACTACAATAAGCTGTTCGGTGTTTTTCAGCGCCTGGTGAGCGAGAGCCAATTCGAAGGGACAGGAGTCGGGCTGGCCATCGTTCAGCGGATAGTCCAGCGGCACGGCGGCCGGGTCTGGGCCGAAGGAGAAATCGATAAGGGGGCTACTTTCTATTTTACGCTTTCACCAAAGGAGCAGGAATGAACACGGCTGGTGTCGAAATAGTGCTGATTGAAGATAACCCTGCCGACATAGAGCTTACACTTGATGCACTGAGAAAGAAAAACCTGGCCAACAAAGTTAAGGTACTCACAGATGGGGAGGAAGCTCTCGATTACCTGTTTAATTCCTGTGGCCTTACGGCGGACAAAGCGGGTTGCCCTTACCTGATCATGCTGGACCTGAAGCTGCCCAAGGTCAGCGGGCTCGAAGTGCTGGAAAAGATCCGCTCCGATGAACGGACCAAGTTCATTCCCGTGGTTGTCCTGACCTCTTCGGAAGAAGAAAAAGACAGGGTAGAGAGCTACAACCTCGGGGTAAACAGCTATATTGTGAAACCTGTGCAGTTCGACACCTTTGCCAATGTGGTCTCAGAGATAGGATTTTACTGGGTTTTTCTCAATAAGCCCCCTTACTGAGTGTCCCGGAGGTAAGCCGATATGCTCGACGATCAGCCCGATGGCCGCCTCAAGGTCCTCATTCTGGAGGACATCTCGACCGATGCGGAACTTGTGGAAAGCGAACTTCGTTCCGCCGGGATCGAGTTCGTAGCCAGGCGGGTGGACAGTGAACAGTCTTTCCTGAAGGAACTTGAAGATTTTTCGCCCGAGATTATTCTTTCGGATTACTCGCTTCCCTCTTTTGACGGAGAATCGGCCCTTTTGATAGCCGCCGGGAAAGCTCCCAATGTGCCCTTTATTTTCGTTACCGGTGCGCTCGGGGAGGAGCGTGCTGTTGACCTTTTGAAAAGCGGCGCCACGGATTTCGTGCTGAAGGACCGGCTTTCACGTCTTCCGCATTGCGTCAGCAGGGCCTTGAAAGAGGCTGAAGAAAAGAAGCTGAGGCAGCGGGCCGAAGACGAGTTGCTGCTTGCACATGCGGGGCTTGAACGGAAGGTCGAAGAGCGGACAAAGGCCCTGCGGCTGACAATGGAGGCGTTGCGGTTGCGTGATGAGGAACTTCGTAAATCGCGCGATGAACTGGAACTGCGGGTCCAGGAGCGCACAGCCGAACTCAGTGCTACAATAGCGAGGCTGGGAGTGTTAAACCAGGAACTACAGGAATTCGCTTTCGTAGCCTCCCATGATCTGCAGGAACCCCTGCGCAAGATACAGACATTCTGTGATTTGGCTCAAACGAGATGCGCATCGGCACTTGACAGTGCAGGACAGGCATACTTGGAACGCATCATTAACTCGGCATCCCGGATGAGGCAACTTCTTGACGACTTGCTCCAGTTTTCAAAGGTTGCAACCAGACCGGAGATGTTCAGAACAGTTGATTTGGGAAAAATCATATTGGAAGCGGCGGATATTTTTGAAGAAAAGATAAGAGAAGCTGGCGCCTCGATCGAGACCGGGGACCTTCCCGAAATCGAGGCAGACGAGACCCAGATGCTGCAACTCTTTCAAAATCTTGTTGGTAACGCTTTGAAATACCGCAGCGGGCAAAGCCTTCGGATCAGGATCAGTGCAAAGCAGGATGGACGTGGGTATTGCGAATTATTCGTCGAGGACAACGGCATCGGATTTGAGCAGCAGTATGCGGAGCGCATTTTCAAACCTTTCCAGAGACTGCATAATCACACTGAATATGAAGGCGCCGGAATGGGCCTGGCAATATGCCGTAAAATCGCTGAGCGGCATGGTGGAAGCATCCGGGCGGAAAGCGAACCGGGGAAAGGCTCGGTATTCATAATCAGGCTTCCCGTGATGCAAAGCAAATTGAAGGGAATATAATGGCGAGAGAGGACCAAAAGACCGTCCTCATGGCTGATGATGATGCAGATGATTGCATGTTGGCGGCTCAAGCGTTTGCAGAAAGTGGAGGCAAGGCTGCTTTCGATTGTGTTGCAGACGGAAATGAACTGCTGCTCTATCTTTCGGAGCGCTCGCATTCCGATTCAAAAAGGCTACCCGATCTGATCCTCCTTGACTTGAATATGCCTCGCAAGGATGGCCGCGAGGCCCTCCTTGAAATCAAATCCCGGCCCGCTCTGAGGCATATTCCGATTGTCATTATGAGTACATCCAAAGAGGATAGGGACATTGACTTCACCACCAAAGCAGAGGCAAAGTCATTTATCACCAAACCTTCGAGCTTCGGTAAATGGGTGGAGATAATGAGTGCACTGAGAAAGGAGTGGCTCACGAATACGGCAGAATAAGGGGCCTCCTGCAGAACTCCATCCTATGCCAATCCCGGCAATCAAAGTCACGAACTCTCGCCCAATCGCCTGACAGGTCTTAAATTTAGTTGGGAGTTTCCGGATGGACACCGCCTAATGTGGAGCGCCCGCGGTATCGCGCCTGTTTTACCCTGTGTACGGAGGAAAGCCGGCGCTCTCAGGCACCATACCATGCAACAGGGAATTCGAATGCACAGCAAGTCGATTGAACAGTATCTGCACGAGCATTTTTTCCTTGGAGAGCAGCATGCGCGCAATGAGCGCATGACATGGATTGTTATCACGCTTTGCGGCGCGATGATGGTTGCAGAGATCGCGGGCGGCCTGTGGTTCGGTTCTATGGCGCTTGTCGCAGATGGTTTGCATATGAGCACGCATGCCAGCGCACTGTTAATCGCGGCGCTGGCTTATACTTTGGCGCGAATGCATGTGCGCGACGAGCGTTTCACTTTCGGGACGGGCAAATTCGGTGATCTTGCTGCTTTTTGCTCAGCCCTCATACTCGCGATGATTGCTGTTTTAATATTTTCGGAGAGTTTTTGGCGTCTGTTGCACCCCGTGTCGATTGCCTTCAGTGAAGCCATTTTTGTGGCCGTGCTCGGCCTTGGCGTGAACCTGACGAGCGCCCGGCTTCTGCGCCGTCAACCAGGTGATCGTAATAACGACGATCGCAGGGATAATGCTGAGAATCATCATACTCACCATCTTCACGACCTAAACCTTCGAGCGGCTTACGTACACGTACTGGCCGATGCTGCGGTCTCTCTGATGGCGGTTTTTGGCCTGACCGCCGCCTGGCGCATGGGCTGGATCTGGATAGACCCGGTCGTGGGCATGATCGGGGCCTGCGTAATCATAAACTGGTCCTGGGGCCTGGTGCGGGCGGCAGGTTCAGTCCTGCTCGACATGCGCCCGGACGCAGCGCTCTGCTCGGAAATACGCAGACGACTGGAAAAAAACGGAGACCGGGTCGCCGACCTGCACGTATGGCGGATCGGGCAAGGGCATTTCGCCACTGCGGTATCAATCGTCTCAGATGGGTCTGAACCGCCGGTTGCTTACAAAGCACGGCTTGCCGACTTGCATGGATTAACCCACACAACCATTGAGATTCAGCCTTGCTGTGGGCAGGACCTTGGCCCCCACGGGCCGCACGCCAAACATCCGGAGGTACAAAGCCGGCAAAAAAATAAACAGACATCAGTATAGGCCCCCAGACTATGCCCAAAGAGCGTTTCCATCTCTACCTGGCCGATGAGCTTCTTAACAGATGCGCCGGCAGCCTGCCGTCAAATGAAATCCGCAGCCTACCCACCAACCTGCGAGCTGCGGAGTTTTCTATAGGGGCTATTTCTCCCGACATTTTTTACTACGATTTGCCTTCCTTTGAGTTATCCCCTCTGGGCAACGCGCTGCATGATCTAATCGACCGGGAAGGAATTTCCATTATTTCCAGATGGATTGCCCAAAACTCTTCGATGCTTAAGACCACCCACGCAAGCACAGTCCTGTGGGGGATTGGCTTCGCCTGCCATTTTCTCACCGATGCGCTGTGGCATCCGGTAATAAACGAGTTGAGCGGCTCGCGCCTTGTGCGGGATTACATTGGGGTGAAAAGGCTCTCCAAGATTGAAGGCCACCGGTTGCTCGAATCCGAGCTTGAAGCCCTCTGGCTGGCGAGATCAAGCACGCCACAAAGATACGATGAACTTCTGAGGGACTTCAAAAGAGACCGGGGCCGACTTGTCGAGATCGCATCCTTTTATCGCCGGTTCCTGGAATTCGTGGGCCTGAGCGCCGGGGTTTCCGAGAGGCGGATTGTCAAATGCTGCCTGTGCCAGAATTTTCTTCTGCGGCTGTTCGCAAGCAGGATGTTGGGCGGCAAAAGGGACCATCTGCTGTCGCTTCAGCCAACCCGCGCCCTGGGCGCGCTCGTGACGCCTGCGCGGCCCGTCCTGCCGGCTTTGTTCTCACACGCTTTGCCGGAAGATCGAAATCCGTTCAGCGACTACTTCATGGAACAGGCGCTCATTTCTCTGGAAGCCGATTTGTGCTCGCTTGCAAAACGGCTTTCACAATCCCGTCCCGGTTGATCCCCTCCGAGCTGTAGAGTTCTTCGGGTGTTCCGGAAAAGCCGTATCTTTTTACCCCAAGCCGCACCAGCCTGCACGCAAGAGCATTTTCGGCCAGAATGACGGCGACCAGAGATCCAAGACCGGTATCGATATGATGGTCCTCGGCACATACAACGAGGCCCGTTTTGGCTGCCTGCAAGATTGCGTCGATGTCCAGCGGCTTGATCGAGGCAAAATTGAGAACGGCCGCCCGGATACCGTGATTTTTTGCCAGCTCTTCGCCTGCCTTCACCGCTTCGTGGATCGTAGGACCATAGGCGAGTATGGCCGCCTGGCCGCCATGCCTGAGCCAGTCGGCCCTGGCGGGTGAAAACCGGTAATCGCCGCTGAACGCAGGTTGGCCCGATTCGTCAAGGATTGCTGGGAGTTTTGATCGGCCCATGCCTACAAAGAAGTTGCCGGGCCGCTCGGCCACATACCGGACGATCCTGTCGGTCTGGTTCGGATCGGCCGGAAGGAATACGGAAAAGCCGAACAGGTTCTGGAGCAATCCGATATAGTCGATGCACTGGTGCGTCTGGCCGTCCTCTCCGACGTCCAGTCCAAGGTGGGTGCATACCAGCTTGAGGTTGGAATGGTTGATGTCGTTCAACCTCATCTGGTTGAAGACTTCCGTGACCCCGAAAATCCCGAAAGTACTGAAGAAGGCGGCAAAACCCTCCCTGCTGATGGCTCCAGATGCGGTTGCGGCGTGGTGTTCCTGGATGCCGGATTCAAAGAAGGCGTTGCCCGAAACCTTGTGGAACCCCTGCATTTTCACCGAACCTTCCAGGTCGCAACTAAAGCCGATAACTTTGGGGACTGTCCCGGAGTTGTTGATTGTGGCCAGATCCTCGAGGGCAGACCCATAAGCAGACCTGTTATCGGTAATAATTCCGGGGCCGTAAGTCCTGGGGGCGCCGGTGTCGATGCTGGGATAAACGGGCTGTAGCGAGAAATGTTTTTGAAACACGACGCAGGCGTGCCGCTTTTCCTTGAGTTCAGCTATGGGGTTGTCGAGTCCAAGTTCCTCGAGGGCTTTTGCGGCCTCTGATTCATTCAGGACGGAGCCGTGGTACTTTGCCTTGTTTTCCATGAACGCTACGCCCTTACCCATTGTGGTGCGGGCGATAATAGCCGAGGGAAAGCGCGGGTCTCCGGCCTCATAGCGGTAAACCTTTCGAAGCGCCTGAAAAATCTGCTCGAAATCATGGCCGTCTTCGATATAAACCACGTTCCAGTGAGCTGCCGCATAGTCGGCCCTTATTTCCTGGGGCATTACCGAGTTGGTGCTTCCACAGATCTGGAGGTAGTTGCGGTCTATGAGGACCCCGATGTTGTTGAGGCCAAATTTTACTGCGAATCGGCGCGCCTCCGAGATTTGTCCCTTCTGCTGTTCACCGTCCCCCATGAGCACGAAGACCCTGTTTTTCTTCCCCTGGAGTTTCAAACCCAGCGCCATTCCAGTCCCGGCTGAAAGGCCCTGTCCCAGGACCCCGGTATTCCATTCGATACCCGGAACACAGGATTCGACATGCCCGGTAAAAGACGATCCGGCGCGCCGGAACTCCATGCAGAAATCGTCTTCGTTCAGATATCCGAACTCGCTCAGCACACTGTAAACACCCGGACTGATGTGACCCATGCTTACGATCAGCCGGTCACGCTCCTGCCAGCAAGGGTCGCCAGGATCGTGCGAGATGGTGCTGTAGAGCATCAGAAGAAGGTGAAGCGAGGACATTGACCCCCCGGGATGGCCGCTCCCGGCAAGAGTGGTGCTCACGATGATACGGCGCATGCAGTGCAGCCACATCTCACTCAAAGTGCTTTTCTGCTGCTCGCTCAAAGCAACCTGATCCAGCGGAATCTTAAACATTGCGTAATCCTCCACACAGGTGAATCGGCATTTCTGTAAACAGCCATCCGCAACGCGGGGCGTGGGGTTTGATGAAAAACGCGGTCCAGGGCGGGCCGGCGCGGAAAACTGGTCCTGAAGCAGGATAGTGTTTATTATCGCGATGCTCTCCGGTCACCCATTCACCGCTCACCCAGGTTTTTCAGGACCGCTTCTACGAATTCCCAGACCGCCCTTACAAAGGGCGTATCTGTGCCCCCGTTGAGCAGCGGGGCGCCGCTGTCTCCCGCCTTGACCACTTCGGGATCGAATGGCAATTGCCCAAGGAAATCCACTTTCATGGCAGTGGCAGTCCTGAGGCCGCCGCCCGTCTGGAAAATGGGAACAAACCCGCTGCAATGCGGGCAGAAAAGTCCGGACATGTTCTCGACAAGTCCCAGGATCTCCATCTCGACCTTGCGGCAAAAGTTTATGGATTTTCTCACGTCGGCAAGCGCCACTTCCTGTGGGGTTGCAACGATCAGGGCCTTCGCGTCGGGAATGAGCCGGGAGATGCTGAGGACCTCATCTCCCGTGCCCGGCGGCGAATCGAGCACCAGAAAATCGAGATCCTCCCACCTGCAATCGGCCAAAAACTGCCGTATTACACCGTGCTTTAAAGGACCCCGCCAGATTATTGCGGAATCTGTGTCTTCCAGCATTGATTCGATGGAGACTATTTTCAGATTGGGTCTGTATTGGTGCGGGACGATTTCGCGTTCGGCAGTGATGTCAAGAGGCCCGTGCAGGCCAAACATCTTTGCAATAGAAGGCCCGTGCAGGTCGATGTCCAGAAGTCCGACCCGGTATCCCTTCTGCGCCAGCGCCAGGGCCAGATAACTGGCAATGCTGCTTTTGCCCACTCCCCCCTTGCCGCTCATTACCAACACTTTGTTCCTGATGCGCGATAGCCTGCACTCGATGAGGTCCTCTTTAGACCTCTTTTGCGCTGCCTTCGGACAGTCCGCGCACGATTTCTGATTACATTTCATGGTAAAACCGCTCCTTTGGCGGATATCGGATGTCGAAAAAAAGACTCCGTCCATTGCGAGACGCTCCGATTTGCACAAAACCGAAGCTTGGCACATTAAAAGTTATCTTCCACGAAGTCAACTCCAGGGTATCGGCAGCCGCACCAAAGACAGACGCAGAGAGGATTACGTCCCCCCGTCACCGCGTCCCCCCGTCACCGCGTCCCCGTGTCACCGTGTCACCGAGTCACAGTGTCACCGAGTCACAGTGTCACCGCGTCCCCGTGTCACCGTGTCACCGAGTCACAGTGTCACCGAGTCACAGTGTCACCGCGTCCCCGTGTCACCGCGTCCCCGCGTCACCCCTCAGCATCCCCGCCCCGGATGATTAATTTTAAACTCTTTTGCGCAAGGAACAACAGTTCGCAGCTTTATCCAAGACGCAGGGGAAGTCTTTTCGGGCAAAATCCGGTCCCAACATGCAGTTTGGGTACGCAGCGCAGAAGTTGATGCATTATTCCGGCTTGTACTAACCTGTGATCAGGTACCTGTAATTTACTACAGGTGACAAAGCGGGTTCGATCGATTATCTGCTTTCCTTAAAGCACAGAGAAAACCGAATACAAAGACTTTAAATTACGCAACGCTTGCCCAAGAAGGACGGTTATCGACGCAGCCTTAGAAGAAGCGTCTGAGATGGTAAGTCGCATGGCTTTGGGTATTTGGGACAAGACCGTCCCCTCGTCTCGACTCGAATTTCTGGACTTTGACGGTTTGGTGGTGGAAGATACCCGCACTTAGAGTATGTCGTGGCGCACGGTGGCCCTTATTCTCGGGGTCCCTCTCCCATGACTTTTAAGGCGTTATTTGCACTCTTACCAGGGAGATGAGAAGATGGCGTCGTTATCTGCTCCATTTTCGCCGGCCGTGAGGAGTTCCAAGCGTTGCCTCACCGTTTTACTATTCTTGTTAATGCAAATAAGCTTGCTCATAACTGCTGATGGAATTTTCGCAGCCGGATATTCGGTAAAACCCCTGGACCTCTCCCGGCCCCTTTCCGCTGCCGACCTGGCGGCCGCGGGGCAGTTGGGCGGCCCGCTCCAACCCACTCGCGTTTTGACCGACAGCGCTAGGGATCTGGCGATCAATGCTTCTTTCGGGGTAGCCATCCAGGCCTGGAACCAGCATCAATATAGAGATGCGGTGAAATTATTCTGGACCCACCTATCGCAATACCCGGACAGCCCCTGGGCCTCGGAGGCAAGCTTGCATTGCGGGTGTGACGCCCTTTACAACGGGCGCTATAGCGAGGCAGCCGGTTCCTTTCAATGGATTTTACAGGCAAATGCGACAAATAAGTATCCGGGAGCGCAAAAGCTGGCTATCAAGGCCCATGTGCGTTTGGCGAATCTGAAAACCCTGCAGGGTAATTTCAATGAAGCCATGGAGCATCTTCGCATAGTCAAACAAACCAGCCCCGATTGGCGTGACGGGACATATGCGTCTCACTGGATTCAAAGGCTTTCCCGGGAAACCCACAATAAGCAGGCGGTCCTAAGTTGCGGCGCCCAGGCGCTGGCTTGCCTGTTGGAAAAACGAGGGAAAATAGCGGCGGCCCAAAAGGTCCGCGGCATGTTGGCTTCTTCGCCTCGCGGACAGAGTATGAAAGATCTCAAATCGATTGCCGCCCTCCATGATTACCGGTTAACCGGAGTGCGGCTGTCAGTTCCCCAACTGAAAAAGATCCCGCTTCCCGCCATCGTGCAACTGACCGGCTTAAATAAAGGTGACATGGGGCATTATTGGGTCTTGGAGAAACATAGTCGGAACACCTTGACTTTTTACGACCCCCAGAGCCGGCGCAGGTTTAACCAGACCTCCCAGGAGTTTTCCAGGGAGTGGGGCGGCAACGCCCTGGTATTTGCACAGGGGAAGAAGCTCCCCGGCGTTCTGCTGCCTGCCGAAAAGATGGCAGGCCTTTATGGCGCTTGTTGCGGTACTCCAAGAGCAGAGGATAATCTGGGGAATCCCGACAATCTCCCGAGCTACCCCGACTACGGTGGGGGTGTTCCTAGCACCGACAAGCCAGGCTGTGGCGCCCCCGCCTGGTTGGTGAACAAAGTCAGCATGAATTTCATAGCCAGGGATATTCCGATGTGGTACCGCCCCCCTATCGGCCCTGGAATGCAGATTGCGCTTACCTACAACTCCCAGTCGGCCATCGCCGTCTATGAACCTTTTGGGAATAAGTGGCAGTTCAACTACGCAACCTACACGGTGCAAGACAGCGGCGGAAAAGTGACTGTTATCATGCCGGACGGCCGCAGGGATGTTTACACCCCGAACGGTTCCGGGGGCTACATTCCTCCGCCGCAGGTCTACAATACCCTCGTTCAAATCGCCGCCAACAGTTTTCAGCTATGGTTCCCGAACGGTACGGTATATATCTATGATATACCCGCAGGCACCAACTCCCTTCAGCCTTTCCTCGTTGGGATACAAGACGCGCACGGCCTTGGCCTCAGCTTCGGCTACGATGTCAATGTGAATCTCACCACCATTACAGATGCCATGGGTTTCGTCACCACTTTGGCCTATAATGCCGCCGGCCAGGTCAGCCAGGTAACCGACCCCTTCGGAAGGCAGGCGACTTTTTCCTACGATTCGAATGCTAACCTCACGCAGATCACCGACATGGGAGGTTACTGGTCGAGCTTCGCCTACGATCAGAACTGCTATATGACCAGTATCGCCAATTCCCGGGGCGTCTCGACCTTTTATACCGAGCCTGCCGACGGCATCATGAACGGCAGTAATGGATATCCGCCCCCAGGGACGGCCATGTGGCAGGATTACCGCATTACCGTCACCAATCCTCTGGGCTCCAACGAGGAGTACTACTATTGTGGCCTCCACCCCGCCTACTGGCATGTCAGCCCGGTGAATTATGTCAGTTATGTCAGTCCGAGCAATAATAATTCCTACTCTCATCAAACGAAGTTCCTTATCACGACTACGACCGATGGTAATATAGGAAAGATCAGCTCCATATCGATGCCTGCGGGAGGATTCGAATTCTATATGTATGATGCGGTGGGAAACCTCACCTACTTTAATGATGGGGTGGGGACCTGGCACTATGCTTACAACTCCATGGGGCAGATCACTTCGGTGACTAATCCCAATGATGTGGCCACGACCCTGACTTATGCCCCCAATAACGTTGATCCGATATCGATACAGGACGGCCTGGGAATTTTAACATTTACTTACGATGCCTACCATGACGTCACCTCGGCAACCGACCGCATGGGCAACACGACCAACTATGCCTATAACAGTTACGGCCAGGTGATTTCAGTTCAGGATGCCCTGGGGATAGTCACCAATTATAACTACGACAGCTGGAACCGCCTCGCCGCCGTCACCAGGGCCGGGCAGACTCTGCATCAATACACTTACGACGCCCTGGACAGGGTCAGCACTCATACCGATCCCACCGGCCTGACCCTGACTTATGCTTACAACAATCTGGACCAGGTGACCACGATCACCTATCCGGACGGCAAATTCACGAGCTATCAGTATTCCACCTGTTGCCCTTACATAGTGGGCAGCATTACCGCCCGCTCGGGCCAGACCACATCTTATTCGTATGACCAGCTCAATCATCTTCTCACGGTTACCGACCCGGCCGGGGGAGCCACCAGTTTTACTTACGATGCCAATAGCAACCGGGCTGGCTTCACTGACCCCAACGGCAATACCACCTCGTTTAGCTACGACTTCAATAATCGCCTGACCACAAAGACCTTTGCGGATGGGACCCATGAGTCGTTTACTTATGATCCCGATAATAATGATGCTTCCGGTCTGGTCAGGGGCAGGACCAATGCCCGCGGCGTCACTACCGCTTACGGCTATACAGCTACGCGTCAGCTTTTTTACTTCGGAGATACCAACGGGTCCAGAACTTACTATTTTTATGATAATTTCGACAGGATGACGCGTGCGTGGAATGAGGCAGTCGGCGATTATTTCACCCATCTTTATACTTATGACGCCAACTCCCGGCTGGTGACCCTGAATAATTCCTGGCTGGATTGGGGGATGGGAGCAAATGTAAATTTTCAATATGACGCTTTGGGCCGAAGGGCCGCCATGACCAGGGACATGGGTCAGGCGGTTACCTACACCTACGACAACCTGAACCGGCTGACCGGCCTCAGCGTGGGTGGCCAGGCTTATACTTATACCTGCACCGGGGCGAGCCCCCTGGTGCAATCCCTTACTCAGCCAAACGGCAGCGTTACGACTTATCAATACGACATCGTGAACCGGCTGACGCAAATGACGACAACCCTTTCGGGCAACACCCTCACGCAGTATACATACACATATAATGCCCAGGACCTGCGGGATGCCGAGAACTACATCGAACCCCAGCCCCGTGCGGCCTATAGTAATGAGTTGGACTACTATACCTGTAATGATGTCAACGAACTCACCACCATAAACAATCCAGGGCAGCAAAACCTCGTCTACGACGCTTCGGGGAACCTGGTGCAGGGCTACACGCCGGCTGGCTACCAGTTCACCGCAGCCTATGACTCCGCAAACCATCTTACGAGTTTTACCTACACTGACGGCAACGGCGTTGTGAACAATACGCAGTACACCTACCTGGGAAATCTTCTCCTTGAGAAAACGCAATATATGAACGGCACAAAAACCGGTGATACCCGCTACGTTTTCGACGGCTCCCAGGCAACCCAGGAACGGAACGGCAATAATAACGTGGTAAACGAATACACCTGGGGGCTGGGCCTTCCGGGAGGCATCGGCGGGCTGCTCCAACTGGTGCAAACGAATACCCTCTACTCTTACTTGTACGACGGCAAGGGCAACGTCACCGCCCTTCTGAATGCTGCCGGGCAACCGGCTGCGGCCTACCAGTACGATCCTTTCGGTCAACCTCAGACATTGCTCGCCTCTATCACCCAACCCATGGGCTTTTCCACCAAGGCATACGACCCCCAGACCGGGCTGTCATATTACGGCTACCGGTTCTACTCCCCATCCCTTGGCCGCTGGCTTACCAGGGACCCTCTGGGGGAGACGGGTGGGATTAATTTGTATGGGTTTGTGGATAGTGTCGGAAAACCCCCCTTCGGGACAAATCTTTACGCTTACGCGGATAGTGTCGGAAAGCCCCTGGTTGGGGAAAATCTGTACGCCTACGCGCACAATAATCCAGTGAATTTTATCGATCCCTACGGCCTATGGAGCTTGGGCCAAGGCGTTACCGGGCTGCTTGAGACCGCAGTGGGCATCTCTGACGTTGGGGCGGGAATGGTGCTGGTGTACAGTGCTGGCGAAGCTACAGGCGGACTTGGAGCTATTGGTGTGCTGCCTTTAGCAAGTTTCATGGCAGACGTGGGTGTGTGGGAGATACAGCATGGTTGGGAGAATATGAAAGAGGGTTTTTCCCCCGATGAGAAAAAAGGGCCATGTGAGAATGAAAAGTAGCACTGGAAACATGGAAACATTGCCAGCAATCGGACTAGCTTTGATGCTTTCCTCCCTAGCAGTAGCGATGTTGATAGGTATTCTCATTCTACCGATAGGGGTAATTTTAGATGCTGTCGGTGTGTCTGGAAGGGTAAAGAGTATTGTATTTTTAGGCGACATATCAATTTCTATTTCAAGTGGTATCTACGCTTTCGTTAAATTGTATAAGTATTTTCATTACGGTCGCAGGCGAGATGTTAGTGAGTCTGATAAGTCACGAGACTGATACTTTTTTAATGCATTGTATCTTTATACTAATGGCCCTATAGACCACCTGATTATAAAATATTGCTTGTGGGTTAACAAAGTTGTAGTATATACATGTGGTGTCAATGATAAATGGATTTGTCAGGAGAGATTACATTCAAACCACGCGAAAAGCAATCAACCTTCTTCGATGCGAACTATATATGTGAGAAGCTAATTCCCGAGGATAGCTTCTATACAAAATTCCGGGAGATTGTATGGCCGAACATAAAAGATGATGAATTCGCCCCTATGTACTGCAAAGACAACGGCCGTCCTCCCATCTCGCCTGCTCTTCTGGCCATGGCGACCCTACTACAGTTCCATCGGAATCTGTCTGATCGGGAGATGGAGCGGGCGTGCATGTACGATATCGAGATCAAGCACGCACTGGGGCCAGGCTCGATGAGAGGCCATTTGACCACTCCTCTCTTGGCGACTTCAGGCAAAGGCTGCTGAAAAACGGCAAAGAAAAGGGGATTTTTGACCGCATCCTGGAACATCTTATAAAGGCCGGACTTATCCAGAAAAACGAAATCCAGCGAATCGATGTTACTCACGTCATTGCCGACATCGCCATCCCGACCACGGTGACACTGGTTCGAAGAGGAACCTACGGGATACTGAAGGTCGTAAAGAAACGCCACAAGGCCATATATAAGAAAATCGGACAGAAATTAGACCTGTCCCAGTACAGCAAAGACCAGATTGTCCGTGACTACGCTAACCGAGCGGACGAGCAAATCAGAACAAGAAAACGGGTCGAAGTGATCCGGGATGCCAGGACAGTACTCGATGAGGTAAAGGATATAAAGGACGAAGTTCTAATCAAGCAGGTGCGATTGCTCAAAAGAACTTTGGGGGAGCAGACCATCGAAGATGATGGCGGAAACCCGAAAGAGAGGAATCACAAAGAGAAGCCAAAGGATCAGCTGGTGTCTCCTGTCGGTGGGAAGTTACAGCGATCAGCAGGTCCGATAATGGCCATTGTGGGACATGGCTCATGGAGAATCGCCTACTTCTAGCCGGGAGCTTTGAGCTATGCCTGATAAACTCCATTCCAAGTATTTAACTTACGGATACGAAAGGAGAGAATCGTGATGAGCAGCCTGTTGATCAAGACAATCGTCCTGGCGGCCTTTTTCTGCCTCCTCTCGGCTTCCCCGGGGTTGGCCGGCAGCGCCCAATACACTTACGACAGCCTGAACCGCCTGATCCAGGTGCAATACGACGACGGCACCACGATTCAGTACACTTACGACGCCGTGGGAAACCGCCTGGTGAAGCAGGTGACGGTTCCTTAGGCCTAAAATCCGCCCATGGGACAGGACTCCGGGTTGCCGGCTGATGTTTCCGGGAACCGGCATATCCCTGTTAAGGATTGAGGGATTGAGGGATTTAGGGATTTAGGAACTTGATGTCTGCGAGCCCCCTGGTGCAATCCCTTACTCAGCCAAACGGCAGCGTTACGACTTATCAATACGACATCGTGAACCGGCTGACGCAAATGACGACAACCCTTTCGGGCAACATCCTCACGCAGTATACATACACATATAATGCGCAGGACCTGCGGGATGCCGAGAACTACATTGAGCCCCAGCCCCGTGCGGCCTATAGTAATGAGTTGGACTACTATACCTGTAATGATGTCAACGAACTCACCACCATAAACAATCCAGGGCAGAAAGACCTCGTCTACGACGCTTCGGGGAACCTGGTGCAGGGCTACACGCCGGCTGGCTACCAGTTCACCGCAGCCTATGACTCCGCAAACCATCTTACGAGTTTTACCTACACTGACGGCAACGGCGTTGTGAACAATACGCAGTACACCTACCTGGGAAATCTTCTCCTTGAGAAAACGCAATATATGAACGGCACAAAAACCGGTGATACCCGCTACGTTTTCGACGGCTCCCAGGCAACCCAGGAACGGAACGGCAATAATAACGTGGTAAACGAATACACCTGGGGGCTGGGCCTTCCGGGAGGCATCGGCGGGCTGCTCCAACTGGTGCAAACGAATACCCTCTACTCTTACTTGTACGACGGCAAGGGCAACGTCACCGCCCTTCTGAATGCTGCCGGGCAACCGGCTGCGGCCTACCAGTACGATCCTTTCGGTCAACCTCAGACATTGCTCGCCTCTATCACCCAACCCATGGGCTTTTCCACCAAGGCATACGACCCCCAGACCGGGCTGTCATATTACGGCTACCGGTTCTACTCCCCATCCCTTGGCCGCTGGCTTACCAGGGACCCTCTGGGGGAGATAGGCGGGATTAATTTGTATGCGTTTGTCCAAAATAATCCGGTGAATGCAATTGATCCAGAGGGCTTGGTGCTATGGGGGCAGGTCGCCCTAGGATTTCTCCAAGCTGCTGATGCGACGGTAATGGCTGGAACCGCTTTTGCAGCTACCGTTGGAACGGCAGCAATAACGGGTAATGTGCCATTAGCAGCATTGATTTGTGCAGAGATGTTACCGTTAGTTGGCGCTTCAGGCATAGAGGCAATACACGCATATCACAATATTTATGAGGGGCTTACAGACGAAATGCCCTTGCAAAACCAACCATGTCTCGCAAACTAGGATTACGACACCATGAGCTTGTCTCGAGAACAGCGTTATAGTCTTATGAGATGGTTTGTCAATATAATTTCTGCGGTTATAGCAATGATTGCTGTACAAATGGTAGTTTCAATTGTGGTTGCTTTGCTGTATATGCCATACATGTCACATCTTCCACGATGTGTAAGTGTATCGATATTTGTTATTAGCGCTGTCGTAGCGATATTAGTAGGCATCTTATCCTTCAAAAACGTTTTAAAATACTTACGAAAGGAGCTCCTGAATGATTAGAAACAGTGAAGCCGTAGGTGTCGGTCCCAACGAGACGCCTCGATTGACAGCCAAAAGATTCAAAGAAGCAGCGATTTAGGGCCTAAAAGGTCAATTTGGGCGGCAATAGTGAGTGGCGTGGCCCAGGCAGCCACGCGCGTGACACGATGCCCGAGAGCTTTGGGCTACGCCTAATCGAATCCATTCCAGGTATTTAGCTTACGGATACGAAAGGGGGAAAATCGTGATGAGCAGCCTGTTCATCAAATCAATCGTCCTGGCGGCCTTTTTGTGCCTCCTCCCGGCTGCCCCGGGGTTGGCCGGCAGCGCCCAATACACTTACGACAGCCTGAACCGCCTGATCCAGGTGCAATACGACGACGGCACCACGATTCAGTACACTTACGACGCCGTGGGAAACCGCCTGGTGAAGCAGGTGACGGTTCCTTAGGCCTAAAATCCGCCCATGGGACAGGACCCCTGGCTGCCGGCTGATGTTCCCGGGAACCCGCATATACCTGCCTCGTCAGGCGCAGGGAGTACAAGCGAAACCAAACGTGGGGCAAAGGTCTTGTCCGTGGCCAGGCTTATACTTATACCTACACCGGGGCGAGCCCCCTGGTGCAATCCCTTACTCAGCCAAACGGCAGCGTTACGACTTATCAATACGACATCGTGAACCGGCTGACGCAAATGACGACAACCCTTTCGGGCAACACCCTCACGCAGTATACATACACATATAATGCGCAGGACCTGCGGGATGCCGAGAACTACATCGAACCCCAGCCCCGTGCGGCCTATAGTAATGAGTTGGACTACTATACCTGTAATGATGTCAACGAACTCACCACCATAAACAATCCAGGGCAGCAAAACCTGGTCTACGACGCTTCGGGGAACCTGGTGCAGGGCTACACGCCGGCTGGCTACCAGTTCACCGCAGCCTATGACTCCGCAAACCATCTTACGAGTTTTACCTACACTGACGGCAACGGCGTTGTGAACCATACGCAGTACACCTACCTGGGAAATCTTCTCCTCGAGAAAACGCAATATATGAACGGCACAAAAACCGGTGATACCCGCTACGTTTTCGACGGCTCCCAGGCAACCCAGGAACGGAACGGCAATAATAACGTGGTAAACGAATACACCTGGGGGCTGGGCCTTCCGGGAGGCATCGGCGGGCTGCTCCAACTGGTGCAAACGAATACCCTCTACTCTTACTTGTACGACGGCAAGGGCAACGTCACCGCCCTTCTGAATGCTGCCGGCCAACCGGCTGCGGCCTACCAGTACGATCCTTTCGGTCAACCTCAGACATTGCTCGCCTCTATCACCCAACCCATGGGCTTTTCCACCAAGGCATACGACCCCCAGACCGGGCTGTCCTATTACGGCTACCGGTTCTATTCCCCGTCCCTTGGCCGCTGGCTTACCAGGGACCCCCTGGGGGAGACAGGCGGGATTAATTTGTATGCTTACGTTCTAAATAATCCCCTCAAATATATTGACCCGAGTGGACTTGACGTTAATATCCTAATCAATCGGACTACCTACACTGATAACTCAATTATCGGAACGATCGACGTTTCGAGCACGGTCGTGAGCGGAACATTTTCCGGATATACGTTGGAAAATGCCAGTCCGCCCAATCTTAATTTACCTCTTCCTCAGGGCACTTATTCTGCTGCCAGTACTGATAATATTCCAGGACTAACACCAGATAGGATTCTTCTAGACGTGCCTATGGACATAGCTACCGGTATCGAGATTCACAATGGCAACAACCCAAGCCAGTCCGAGGGATGTTTTTTGGCGGGAACGTCGATGTCGACTAGCCCTGACTTAGTGGGTAACAGCGTCAACGCAATGGCCCAGATAAACAGCATTATCGCATACGACGGCTCGGGCAGAATAACGGTTTATATTACCGGTGGCACTACGGGCCACTAGGCTGGCTCAAACTCACTACCTGGAGATCTGGCAGAAGGGTGAAATGAAAAAGTCCACTTCAACGTGTTTGGCTTTATTTAGTGTGCTTTTATTGGGGTGTTACGTCCACGCCTTTTCCAATCCCTTGTGGGATGATTTTTTGCGGAACCCGACCGAAGAGGCGCTTGCTACGCTGGAAAATACAGTTGAGGCGAGCCAGAAACCATGCGACCCGAGCTGTGTGCCCTCCGAGCAGCAGCAGGCACTACTGTTTAAGCTTATTCGCGGAGGGAATTCGTCGGCGTTCCGGGCTGGGCTATCCGTGTCCAGATGTTTCGGTGCAAGTAAGACTGAGGATTTTTGTGCAAGTGCAGCGGCTTTTTTCGAGACAAAACCGTTGATCTTTTTGCAGACGGTCAGAGAGAAAGCTATTCAAGATAGATGGCTAAAGTGCCTTTTGACAGAGCTTCCACTTGACCTCGTCGACAGGGAGACCAGCGAGGTGATATCAGTAATTGACAATAGGATTGCAATTTTGAATTCAATCGATGATCCGTCAGTAATCGAAGTAAAAGAAAGAGGGCTGCATTTTTTGAAAGAGGAGAGAGCGCCACTTGAGCGAATCATGAGAGATAGCAGAAGCCAGCCAAAAGAGTAAAAGAATATTGAAAGCAAGGGGACAGGAACCGAAGGGGCTTGAAACAGGAAAGATGCGACGCCCTCACGGAGCTTTCGGTCTTCCTGACGGCAGCGAAGGGACTGATGGGCGGAGCCGGGCGGGAAGTCGCAACGCTTCGGCATATCCGATAATGGCCCATTATCTGATGTGGCCTTCCGGAGAATCGCCTACTCTCAGCCGGGAGCTTTGAGCTATGCCTGATAAACTCCATTCCAAAGATTTAACTTACGGATACGAAAGGAGAAAATCGTGATGAGCAGCCGGTTCATCAAAACAATCGTCCTGGCGGCCTTTTTCTGCCTCCTCTCGGCTTCCCCGGGGTTGGCCGGCAGCGCCCAATACACTTACGACAGCCTGAACCGCCTGATCCAGGTGCAATACGACGACGGCACCACCATTCAGTACACTTACGACGCCGTGGGAAACCGCCTGGTGAAGCAGGTGACGGTTCCCTAGGGCTCAAATCCGCCCATGGGACAGGACTCCGGGTTGCCGGCTGATGTTTCAGGGAACCGGCATATCCCTGCCTCGTCAGGCGCAGGGAGTACAAGCGAAACCAAACGTGGGGCAAAGGTCTTGTCCGTGGCCAGGCTTATACTTATACCTACACCGGGGCGAGCCCCCTGGTGCAATCCCTTACTCAGCCAAACGGCAGCGTTACGACTTATCAATACGACGTTCTGAACCGTTTGACCGCCGTAACCGACCCGCAGGGAGAAACGGCGACCTGCACCTACGATATGGCCGGGATGCCCGCCATTTTTACCCATTTTAAAGGCATCGTAACGACCTATACCTGCGACATGGCAAGCAGGCTCCTTGGCATGGGGAGCATCGTGTCGAACTACCAGTACACGCTCGATGATGATGGAAACCGGATCGATTCGGCGGAAACCGAACCTCTCGCTGCCACTCCTTCAGAGGCTGCAATTTCGTATGGGTACAACGCGCAGAAAAACCGCCTTCTTTCCGCCGGAGCTTTGAGCTATAACCCCTCGCTCCTCACCTCTAACCTCTTACCCGCACCGGAGGCGCGCCCCTGCCCCCTCACCCGCTCTTTTCCTATTCACGATTCACTATTCACCGCTTTGCCGCTTCTCGTTGCCGTTTCTATTGCCGCTTCTGAATGCCGCTTCTCGTCGTCGTTTGGCAAAACAAAATCACTGTGTGCTACAATACTGCGAACCAAATTGCAGATGTCGAAGGAACCGGGGAGTTGAAATTGGTTTCTCATCACTCATCACTCATCACTCACCATTCACCTTCCGCTCCTCACCCCTCAGTCCCCCGTGGCGCGTACAACCCGGCGAAACACCACTCCAAGATTGCCCAGCGCCGGGCCGGAGGCCCTCAGTCCTCAGTCCTCAGTCCTCAGTCCTTGGTCTTCAGTCCTCGGTCTTCGCCCCTGCATTTGCCCTGTATTTACAGGAATTACAGGAAGCGAATGAACCTCTTTGACAACTGTCTTAAATATGCCTCTTTTCCTATGATAGAAGAAACATTGTTTCGGGAGGGAGAGGCCGTCTTCTAATTGGAGTTTTGCACCCGTTTGACAACCTGGTCCAAGAATGATGATGAACTTGCGATTGGCGACACAGTAAATGTGATCCCGTTTAGGAAAATAGTGTACTGAAATCATTCTGCCTCCCAACTTCATTCTCGAGGAGGGCATCATGGGCAAAGCGAAAGCCTGCAAGGGCGGAAAGAATCAGCTGCAAGTAATTCATCCCCGTGCGGCAGGAATTGACGTAGGTTCCAAATTTCATGTTGTGGCGGTGTCCGCGGAATACGATCCCGATCCCGTACGCAAATTCAACAGCTTTACCACAGACCTGCATCGCCTTGCCGATTGGCTCAAAGCCGTCGGGGTTACCACCATCGCAATGGAATCTACCGGTGTATATTGGATTCCGGTCTTTGAGATTTTAGAATCAAGAGGTTTTGACGTCATTTTGGTCAATGCCCGCGAAGCAAAGCGGGTTCCTGGGCGAAAGACGGATATAAAGGATGCCCAGTGGCTTCAGCAACTGCACCAGTACGGCCTTCTATCCGCAAGCTTCCGCCCCGGCGAAAAGATTGCAAGCCTGCGTTCCTATTTGCGCCACCGGGAACGGCTCACGGAATACGCCGCCGCTCATATCCAGCATATGCAGAAGGCGCTCATGCAGATGAACCTGCAGCTGCAACATGTTGTAAGTGACATCACGGGAGATACGGGCATGAGGATAATCCGGGCAATCATTAAAGGAGAGCGTTCAACCTCAAAGCTGGCCTCTTACCGGGACCCCCACTGCAAGCAATCGGAGAAAACGATCTCGGCCGCATTGACGGGCAACTATCGCCCCGAGCACGTCTTCTCGCTAAAGCAGGCTGTTGCCTTGTACGATTTCTATCAGAAGCAGATCAAGGAGTGTGATCAAGAAATCGAGAAGGCGCTTGCGGCATTAAACAGCGATAAGAATCCTCCGTCGGAGCCTCTCCCCAAAGCCCGTCGTACGCAAAAGCAAAAAAATGAACCGGGGGTCCCCATTCGCGAGATGCTCTACACGCTCACGGGCGTGGACTCGACTCAAATCAACGGCATTGGTCCCTACACGACCCTGCGCCTGGTCGCAGAATGTGGCACCGATATGGCAAAGTGGCCGACATCGAAGCACTTTACGTCCTGGCTCACCCTTTCACCGGGCAATAAGATCTCCGGAGGAAAGGTTCTGTCAAGCAGAACCCGCCGAACCAAGAACCGAGCGACGACATTGCTGCGCATTGCCGCGGTCAATATCGGCAAGACGCAAACTGCGCTGGGCGCGTTCTATCGGCGATTGGCGGCAAGGGTTGGAAAAGCAAAGGCCGTAACCGCAACGGCTCGGAAGCTGGCCGTCTTGTTCTACACGCTCATGAGGTACGGAAAGGCGTATGTGGAACCCGGAGCAGACTATTATGAGCGGCAGTATAGAGAAAGAGTCCTACGTGCCTTATCCCGAAAAGCAGCAGCCTTGGGATACCGCTTGGCTCAGAAGCAGGAAACCTCGCCCGTCACAGGGAATGTTTCTTAGGAAATGAATCTGAATATCGGATTTTCACTTTTTGGGCGCTTAATTCCTGAATCCTTGCTGTTTCTGTGGGAAGAGTCCTTCGTGTTCGTGTCTGGTGCTCTTCGTGACCTTTTTTGTTCCGCCCTCCGCCCTCCGTGGCGCGTACCACCCGGCGAAACACCACTCCAAAATTGCCCAGCGCCGGGCCGGAGGCCCTCCGTCCTGAGAACCTGGGGCGGGCGCGGAATGCCTTCTGCGCCGGGAAGAACACTCGTTTCACAGGGGTCGTTTACTTTTTCGCTGGATGTTGCTAACATTCGCACACCTCCCAGGGCTCGAACCTATTTAATGAGGGCATCCCATGGAAGAACAAATTTCCCTTCTGGATGCGTTTCAGCAGGAATTCAATCTGCCTGAAGAGCACAAACGGCTTCTGCAGCAATCCTTTTTCGTCGAATTCCTTCCGTTGATGGATGCTTTCGAAAACGTTGCGGTTACCGATGAAGGCCGTATCCTTCGCGTTATGGCCGGGCATATGGGCATTGAGATGCTCGATCGCGAAGACTATCCGGAAAAGCCCGTGCTTCTGGAAGGCGTTTCAATGTTTTTTCTGCGCAAGCACGCTGTTTTGCCCATTCAAGTGGAAAGCGGACGGGCGCGGGTCGTGGTGAATAATCCTCTGGACCTGCCGATTCTCAATATTGTTTCGAACTATTTTAGCGGAATGGAACTTAGCCTTTGCCTGGGGCAGCGCGAGGAAATCCGTACGGCTATCGACCGGCTTTACGGAACGGCGGCTCGCGAGGCCGAAGAACAGTCCAGGGACGGGATCGCCATCGGTGCGGACGGCTTTGAGGAAGACCTGGAACACCTCAAGGGGTTGGCCCAGGAGGCGCCTATTGTAAGGCTGGTAAACGTGCTGATCTCCAGAGCGCTGGATATGCGGGCCTCGGACATACATTTCGAGCCTTTCGAGCGCTCCTTTCACGTACGATGCCGGGTGGACGGCGTACTTTTCGATCTCGACCAGCCTCAGAAGGCCATGCAGTCAGCCATCCTGAGCAGGCTCAAGCTTATGGCCAATCTTAACATAGCCGAACGCCGGCTGCCCCAGGACGGCAAGATCAAAATCAGGTTTGGAAATCGCGAGGTGGACATTCGTGTATCGAGCGTTCCGACCATCTATGGGGAGAGTGTGGTTCTGAGGCTCCTTGCGCAGGAAAGCGTTGAATATGATCTCGCCAACCTGGGGATGGATAATAAAGACCTTGATTACGTCCGGAACCTGATCGAGCGACCACACGGGATGATCCTGGTGACCGGACCGACCGGGTCGGGCAAGACAACGACTCTGTACGGCGTTCTGAAAAAGCTCAATACGGTTACGCGCAAGATTATCACGGTCGAAGATCCGGTCGAATACCAGATAGACGGGATAAGCCAGGTGCAGGTGAAACCGCAGATTGGCCTAACCTTCGCGAATACGCTGCGCTCTCTGGTTCGGCAGGACCCGGACGTTTTACTGATAGGTGAAATTCGTGACAAGGAGACTGCCGATATAGCCATCGAATCGGCCCTGACCGGACATCTTGTCCTATCGACGCTGCATACCAACGACGCCCCGGGGGCAATTACGCGCCTTCGAGACATCGGAATCGAGTCCTTTCTGATGGCCGATTCCCTTCTCTCAATCATGGCCCAGCGTCTTATCCGCGTGCTGTGCCCTCATTGTAAAATCCAATACTCGGCCAGTGAAGAGGACAGGAAACGAATCGGCGAACTACTATTGCGGCAGGTTCAGGACTCCACTGGCCTCTTCAGACGTGAAGGGGACAGGAACCGAATCGGCGAACTGCTGCCCGATTTGCCCACCGGCCTAACCCTCTACCGGAACAAGGGGTGCGAGAGGTGCGGATATACCGGCTATAGAGGCAGGCAGGCAATTTTCGAGGTTCTCCCGGTCAACGAGGCCGTAAGGTCGGCCATTGTCGCGGGCAAAGACGCCGGGAGCATTGCCCATACAGCCTTTGAACTCGGTTATCGGCCACTGTCCCACCACGGGTTCCGAAAAGTGGTCGAAGGGATAACGTGCCTTTCCGAGGTCCTGAGGGTAACAAGCCTCTCGGTTAGTTAATAGTGAATAGTGAATGGTGAAGCTCACCGCTCCGCTCATTAATCACCAATCACTAATCACGGAGTCCGTATGAGTTTTTTCCAATACCAGGCGCGAGATGCCAGTGGGGCAATACACAGGGGAGTGACCGAAGCTCTCTCGGAACAGGACGCCGTCAGGAAGCTTAAGGCTGGGAGGCTTTTCCCGGTCAGGATCAAGGCCGTAAGAAGCCGGAAGAAGCGGCGGGTTCCCGAAGAGCATATCATCCGTTTTTTTTTCGATCTCTCCGACCTTCTTGTTGCAGGCTTACCGCTTGACCGCGCCCTAAGCCTTCTAAGCAGCAATCAGACTCACAAACGCTTTCAGCGCATGTTGCAAGAGTTGTGGGAGAGCGTTCAGGCCGGAAATGATCTCTCGGGCGCCTTGAGTAATTATCGAGATGTATTCGGCTCCCTGTCGGATCATATGATAAGGGCAGGGGAGGCAAGCGGCACGCTCGGGCCTATTCTCAAGCGCTTGGCCCAGTACCTTGAGCAGCGGCGCGCGTTCCGACAGGCCATGATATCATCGATGATCTACCCTGTTATCCTGCTGGTGACCTCTGCGGTTTCGGTGATAGTGCTGCTGGTCTATGTCATTCCCAAATTTGCGCAAATCTTTCACGACCTGAATCAGAAAGTCCCTTTTCTCACACAGGTTATGGTCAATATCGGCGTATGGCTCAAGGAGTTCGGATGGCTGGTTCCGATAGCTATTGCAGTGGGATGGTTGGTCGGTAAATACCTTCTTCGCCGGCCCAATATAAGGAGATTTCTGGATAAGTGCCTGTTCTGGTTCCCATTTTCGCGTTATTTGATCCTGTACAGCGAACTCACCCGTTTCTGCCGAACGCTTGGGACCATGCTGGAGTCGGGGGTCCCCCTTCTGAGGGCCCTCAGCCTCGGCCAGGAACTGATAATGAATACCGTTCTAAGGGAGTCGATAGCACCCCTGCATCAGGAAATAAAAATCGGGCGGTCGATGAGCAATTTTTTTCGCAGCCATTCCGCTTTTCCGGCGCGAATGGGAACAATGTTGCGCATATCCGAAGAGCAGGGCAACATAGGAGTGGGCCTGCTCTCTCTTTCGGAATACTTTGAAAAAGAACTTCACAGGACGCTTCAGAGGATCATGACTCTCATGGAACCCGCGGTGATCTTGTGCACCGGCGGACTTATCGGCCTGATAGTCATGAGCATGTATTCGGCTATCTTTGGAATCAACGATATAAAGTTCTAGACGGAAGACGGAAGATGGATAACCGATGGCGGAGAGTATTCGATTTGCGGTCTCTGCCCTCCGTCCTGAGTCCCGGAATCTTCGTTCGCGGTTTTACCCTGGTTGAAATGATCGTTGTACTGGCGATCATTTCAGTGACCATCGCCGTGGTTGTGCCAAGGCTCGGCTCCAACTGGAAACAGATTGAAGACAGCGATTTTCTCCAGCAATTTACAGAGTCCATACAAAGGAGCCGCCTGTTCGCCATGAATTGCGGACGCCCGATCGCATTCAGACTCAACGGGGACACGCGGGTTTACGGTTTTGAAAATCCACCCCGGCATGCCATACCTCTTAATGCCGAAATATTTTCAGAGAATCTGCAGCAGGAGCCGGGAACAGGCGATTTCCTTATTATTTTTTACCCGGACGGAAGCCTCGTCGGAAACGATTTTGAAGTTGTCTTCGATCACGAGCGCACTTACCACGTCTATATACATCCATTGTTCGGAACGCTGAGCCTGGAGAGGACTAAGTGAAGGGGTGAGAAAACAGACGTGGAGACAAAAAGCCCGTCACGGTGACACAGCGACACGGGAACGCGGATTCACTCTTATTGAGATGATGGTCAGCCTGGCTATCGGCGCTTTGATTATAGGCGCTGTGATGGGGCTTATCTCCGAGTCCATTCGCTATAGGATCAATTTGAAGGAAAAGGCTTATATTCAGCCCATATTGGAGTCCGCCGCACAGGTCATCCTGGCCGATCCGGTAAAGGCGATGGCCGGGTTTATCAGCCTGGGAGAGATTGATGGATCTGCTAAGGTGGGTGTTTACCTGCTTCCGGTCCCACTAGCTGAAGAAAGTGAGGGCGGCGGAAAATCCGGCCGGTTATACCGCGTGACGCTGAACTACGGGTCCTCAAGTCTGGAATTTAGTATAATAATTCCCAACAAGGATCTGAAATAGGGGTGAATCACCGATGGAGGAATGGAGTGGATAGAAGAGCGCAGCGTGGTGGATACATGCAGGATGCCGGATGCCGGAAAGGCTTCACGCTGATCGAGCTGATCCTGGCTACGGCGATTTCCGCGCTCGTGCTCGGCATTCTCTCGGTTTGTTTTGCGTTTACGCTGCGCGTATGGCAGGGTACTCAGAATCAAAAGCCGGACCAGACTTTCCAGTTGGCCGATCTGCTCAATCGCCAACTGGCCGAATGCGATCCAAAGCCCATCAACTTCACGGGCGGCGTGCGTCCTCTGTTTGCCGGGCAAGAGAACTCGATTGTTTTTGTAACCGCTCATTCCGTAAAGGCTATCTCACAGGGTGTGCCGGTAGTCGTTCGTTACGCGTATGATTCGAACTCAAGGGTGCTCTACTATTCTGAACTTCTGCTGGACCCCTATCATCCGGATTCCATCGAGAGGTTTATCGCCAGCGGGTCTTCCAGCAAACAAGTCACTGAAGTTCGTACTTATGGAGTTGATTTCCCGGAATTCGTTCTGGCCTATGCAGGCAAGGAGTCCAAGCAGTTTTCGCAATCCTGGCAGGCTGTGAAAGAATTACCGGTGGAAGTCCTCGTGAGGTGGAGAGCAAGTGATTCAGTGGTTCATGCCCGGGTCTGCATGCTGAACGCTCCATTCCCGGTCGAGGCCTCAAATGTGGCTGCCCCGGGCGCCGGAGCAGGTGGTTTTAACACTGGCTTAAACCAATGAATAATATCGCCCAAAGCTTGAGACGGAAGACGGAAGACGGGAAACGGAAGACGGAGAACGGAAGACAGAAGACTAAAATCCGCCCTTTGTCCTCCGTTCTCCGTCCTCTATCCTCCGTTCTCCGTCCTCTATCCTCCGTAAGGGGTGTTGTGCTTATAGCCGTTTTGTGGATTTGCGCCCTTGTCATGTGGTTTGCATTCCAGATAAGCGCCCAGACCCGCCTGCTGGGAGAGGACCGGATGCACTCGATACGAGACTCCCAGGCCCTCTATCTTGCCCTTGGGGGATGCTACGAAGCCCTGGCGCGGATGGGCCAGGCGCCTGCTCTGAGGAAGGACCAGTCCATCGATCTGAACTGGCAGCCGGATGGGCAGCCCCGCACGGTCAGGTATGACAGCGGCATCGCCGTTGTTGTTATCGAACCCGAAGAGACCAAGGTAAACGTTAACTCGGCCCAGAAGGTTCAACTCAGGCAGGTGCTTCAAAATGCCGGCGCCGATGAATTGACCTCGGAGAAGCTCGCGGACCGGATACTCGATTTTATCAATGCCGACGCTATCCCCCGGCCTCAAGGGATGGAAAAAGCTGACTATATAAAAGCCGGCCTTAACTACATTCCTTTCAATGGCCCGCTCACCGACCTGGATCAGTTGCTGCTCGTGCCGGGCGTCAGCCAGCAGCTTTTTTACGGCTACGGTAACGGAACAGATGAAGGGATGGGCGAGTCCCAGGGGAGTTGTCAGGATATCGTAGTTCCGGCCCCCAATTCCCTCTTCAGCCTGCTGACGATATATGGCGGCAATACAAACTCGTCTCCAGGTCTTGGAGGCCAACAGGCTTCTGTGTTCAAATTCTGGAGACCCGGAGGCATCTATCGCATTCTTTCGTTTGGGAAATCGGCAAACGGACCCCCGAGTGCGGGTGTCTGGCTAACGGTACGCTACACGAGCAGCGGCGAAAAACCGTACCAGATATTGAGCAGGAAGGTGATGTAGGCAGATCTCCAAGCCGCTGAATTCGACTTGTAAGGAATCGTTATGCTAAAGAGCATAATCAAGTACAGACCGACCAACCTGCATGTTGTCTATGTGGAACCTCTCAGGATAGAGGTCATACAGGCGCACAGGCACTGGAGATCGTGGGAAATCGGAGTAGCCGAACAATCCCTTGTCCCCCGGGGTGAATCGGTTTTCGATCATCTCCAATATCTGAACCTCACGCCGCAAGACAGGAAAGGAAGCGCCCTGCTGGCCATTGTGTCGAGCGTTTTCTATTCCGTCCACAGTGAACACTATCCCCTGTCGATAAAGGACCAGCTCGATGAGGCGATCAACTTCGACTGGCAGGAAAACATCTTTCTGGATTACGACAGCACCCTGCATTTTTCCGGGCCGCCGGTTGCGTTGAATCAACATGTTTCGGTCCCCGTTTTCTCCATTCAAAAGGAGATTTACGACAAACTGAACCGTGCGCTCAATGGAGCGCTTTTCCATACCTTCGCCGTGGCGCCGAGCGCGCTGTCGTTTTCAGCTTTGCTGCCCCTGATCGATGATGAGGGAGAAGAGTGCGAGATCATAGTCCGAGGTCTGGATGATGAGACTCTTGAAGCACATCGCTTCTACCGGGGCGCCCTTTTGAATTCTGCGGTGGTCGGTAAGTCTTTCAACGGCTTGAAACTGTTTGGCGAAACCCTGAAATGCCTCGGCAACGATGAGTGCGGGCAGCATATCCATCTTGTCTTCGCACCAGGTGAGAGCACTTCTCTCGAAGGTCCGGCTGCAATCTGGACCAGGGCGGGGTTACCGGTTAAGGCGCAAGAGATCCCTGAGTCTTTAGTCACCAGTTGGCTTCACAACATGCTAAAACAGGACGCGATTCACACTTTCGATTCCGAAATCCTGTTGAAGCCATGGCAAATTCCTCGAATTGCCGCGCCTCTGGCGGCGCTCATTTTCATTTTCGCCCTCTATGGCCTCTATCAGTCGCACTCGACCGCAAGCATGGTTAAGACCGGCAATGGCCTCAAAGTTCAAATCAATCAGCTCGAAGCCCGGTGGAAACCCATCGAGCAGATCCAGACGCGTATTACGAAGTTTCAGGAAGATCAGAAAACACTCTCGCAGTTCAAAAGCGAAGACTATCAGCTCCTGGAGCTTCTGAGCTTCCTTACCCGGCTCACTCCTGAGGATACCTGGCTCAATTATCTCTCACTTCGCCAGGGACAGCTCATTCTCAGGGGCGAAAGCAAATCGGCGATAAAGTACCTCTCCGAGTTGTCGAAAACCGAGGGGTTTATCGACGTCAAATTCGCTTCTCCCGTAACCCGAGACCCCGGGACCGGCATGGAGAAGTTTAACATCCAGCTTCAATTGGATATGGAGAAGCTGAAAAAAAGTTTCGAAGCGCTGCCGCCCGAAACACCCGATGAGGTTTTGAGTGAGGGTCCGGATGCCGGGGCGCCCGCCGCCGAAAAAGGAGTGCTTGAAGGCTCGCCCTCCACGGCTATAGAGCAGCAGGCCTGGAAACAGGCCCCCGAGGAGCGTGCGCAATGAAAGTCAAAATTCCGAAGATAACAATCGCGGATATCGGGAAACACAGAGGCACAATAGCGGCTTCAGCCATCGTGATGACGGCCCTGGCGGCAGCCTATTTTATCCTGATCGCGCCGATAGCGGCTCAGAAAGAGGCGCTTGATTCGAAAATGAAACAACAGCAGGAACTCATCGCCAAATACGATCAAAAGCTCAAACAGGGCCAAAGCATTCAGGACGAGTTGGCACGGCATGAGGGAGAGCTCGGGGAGATGCAGAAAAAACTGTTCCGGGGGACCGACCCGTACCAACTCGCCGCTTCTCTGGGAGACCTGCTTTCATCAAAGGGCGGGGCTGAAGGGCGGAAACTGGACATCAAGACCTACCAGGTACTTGCAAGCAAGGAGTACGGTCTTTATCGGGAAGTGCATCTCAGATTCAGTATCGAGACCAACATCGATGGGCTGCACTATTTTCTTTCCAGGGTCAAGAATTCTGAGTTCGCCATCCACGTGCAGGAAATTAATATACAAAAAGTAACAAGACCTAAGGGACCTGACCTTGTAGTAGACGTAATTCTTGCAGCGCTCATGGAAAAAGGAGAAAAATCCTAGTGCCGACTCTATTATAGCACTTACCGCTTCGAGTCTGTTATACTGTTGCCCATTCACCGATTCTGATATAGTATCGCGACATTTGAAATCGCCGGTGTGTAGTTCTCAGCCAAGCGGGGGGCCTTTTAATGAGAACGTGCCAGGCTATCTTGGCAACAATAGTGGTAATCACCTCTGTTTCATGCCAATCTTCACCTCAGAGTCCGGTCGGCCGGATGGCGCAACCTCAGGTCGCCCGGCCGGCGGCGACGCCCGCTGGGTCCACCTCTGCTTCCACACCGGATGAAATCGATTCGTCCAATGCCGGGGCTAATGATAAATTCTCGACCGGCACACAGGCGAAAGATGACCAGGGGGCGGGTTCCAAAGCAGTTTCCCTGGGGGCCCTGCCGCCGCAAAGAAAGTCCCCCATAAAGCCCGTGATTTCCCCCGTCCAGACGGGACTCTTGGGCCCTTCAACCCAGGAGATAGCCGCCGGGTCGCCCGTGTCCGGGCAGAAGGAAAGGCAGCGAATCGTCCTTAATTTCGAGAAAGCCGATATTGCCGAGGTCACCAACCAGATATTCAGCGATCAGTTGAAGCTCAATTACGTGATGGACCAAACCCTTCAGGGCCACATCAGCATGTATATCGAGGGTGATTTCGAAAACGACGAGCTCTTGCGGATGGTGACAAGGGCCTATGAAGCAAATGGGATCAGCATCATCCCCAAAAAAGGGTTCTATTTCATCCAGGTTGCACAGAAAACGGGAGGCAGCGGTCTTCCTTTAGCCAATGAGCAATTGCTCAAAGGCGAAAAAGGCACAAGACCGCTCATAGTAATCTATCGGCTCCGATTCATGGAGCACAAGCAGGCGATCAGCCTGCTCACCCCTTTTCTGACCCCGGGGAGAAAGATCTTATCCGACCAGCTTACCAACAGCATTATCTTTGTTGAAGAAACCGATAACGCCCGCGTGCTTATCAATCTTCTCAAGACGATTGATATAAATGTTCTTCAGGAAGTAAGCATGGAGATCATCCCCCTTTCTTCGATAGCTCCTCAGGACGCCGTTCAGGGGATGGAATCTCTAATGAGCAAGCTAGGCGGGTTCAAAGAGAGTTCAATCAAGAACAGCCTGGCGCTTATTCCCCTTAACAATTACAGGGGCGTGCTGGTCATGGCTCAAAACCCCGAACTGCTCAAATCGGCCCGGCAATGGATACAGGCCCTGGATGTACGTGGGTTGGGAACCCAGGAAGAAATCTATGTGTACTTCCTCCAGAACGGCTTGGCGCGAGACATTGCTCAGATCGTGAGCGCGGTGCTCGGGATTGGAGCAGGCGGCGAGCAAGGGCTGGGACAAAAGATTGTGCCATCCGGGCGCACCTCAACCAGTACTGGAGGCGGCGCCAGCCCCTTTGGGGGCGGCGGCGGCCCCTTCGGCGGGGGCACCTCCGGCAGCACCACTCTGTCAGGCGCCGGCGGTATGACGGGCGGCGTCGGCTCTTCCGGGGCGGTTTCCGGAAGCTCGTTCGGGGGCGCCTCTTCGAAGACATCGAGCACCGGCGCGGCGAAGACCGGCGCAACGACGGGCGGGGCATCGACCGGGCCTCCAAAGCCCGGGGGCATATTCACCGGCGAGGTGACGGTGATTCCCGACGAGGTCAATAACGCTATAGTCGTCCGGGCAAACGCCGTCGATTACGGGAAGGTAAAAAAGACGATCGAGACCCTGGATATTGTTCCGAGGGCCGTGCTGATAGAGGTGCTTGTCGCCGAGGTGGACTTGACGAAGGATTTCGCTTACGGGCTGCAATACTATTTTCAGACACATCCAAATAGCGGCGCCGGATACAGCCTATCTTTCGGAGGGCTGTCAAATGCCTCGACTACCAACACATCCGGCTCCACCAATGCCTCGTTAGGAATCGGCAACGTCATCTCCCAGACTATCGGAACGGTGGCGTCCAATGCGACGGGAACGGGGCTCGGCATGGGCTGGGTCGCGAATTCACAGAGCATAGCAGTGCTTCTGAGCGCCGTGGCCTCTAAAACCAACGTCACAGTCCTTTCCACTCCCACTCTGCTGGCCACCGACAACACGGAGGCAACCATTACGGTCGGCGGAAGTGTGCCGGTGCCGACCGGTTCGGTTACCGGCGTCACCACGGGGGGCGAGGTTATCAACACGATCCAGTACGCGGAAACAGGCGTCATCCTGAACGTAACGCCGCATATAAACGCCGGGGGCCTGGTCCGGATCGAATTGGAACAGACGATTAGACAGGTGACCAACACTGCTGCTACGGTAGGCAACAGCAATATCGCGCCAACGTTTACCGAAAGGAACATTAAGACCACTCTTCTTGCCCAGAACGGCTCAACGGTTGTAATCGGCGGAATAATCAACTCGCAGAATACGGCCACAAAGGTCGGGATACCCTATCTCCAGGACATACCCCTGCTCTCGCCTCTTTTCTCAACTAAGAGCACCGATCTACAGCGTACCGAACTCCTAGTGGCGATTACTCCGCACGTAATCGACCAAAAAAATTCGGACTCGACCAGGGAACTCATACAGAAGCTCAACAGCTTAAAACGGCAAACCGGACCGTGAAGGAAGGCTGAAGAGACTGCAAGTGTCAGAGTTCAGGCCACCTGCGCGCGATTTCAAACAGTGTCCTCATCCCGAAGCCGGTTGCGCCCTTTGGAGAAAAGCCGGTGTCTTTGTCGGTCCATGCAGTGCCGGCAATATCGAGGTGCGCCCAGGGGATTTCCTTCGGCACGAACTGTTTGAGAAACATTGCCCCAACGATCGCCCCGGCGCTGCGGTCCCCAACATTTTTCATGTCGGCCACATCGCTCTTCAAACCCTCGAAGTAAGAGTCCCACAGAGGCAGCGGCCAGAATCTTTCCCCAATTGAGGCGCCGATCTGCTGAATGGAACGGACCAGTTCTTCGCGGTTGCCCAAAACTGCGGCGACATCCCTGCCAAGAGCGATGATGCTCGCCCCGGTGAGGGTGGCGATATCGATCATGAGTGCGGGTTTGAAGCGGCTGGCTGCGTAGGCCAGCGCATCACAGAGCACCATCCTGCCTTCGGCGTCGGTGCTTATGACCTCGACCGTCTGCCCCGAATAGGAGCGGAAAACGTCTCCGGGCTTATATGCCCGGCCGCCGGGCATATTTTCCGTGCAGGGAAGTATGCCCGCCACTCGCCTCTTAAGACCGGTGCGGCCGATCACCTCAAAGGCGCCCAAAACGGATGCGGCCCCTGCCATGTCCTGCTTCATTTCTTCCATCTTATCTCTTGCTTTGAGTGAAATGCCTCCCGTGTCGAACGTGATGCCCTTGCCGATAAAAACAATCGGAGGATCGTTCCCGGTCCCGGGCGGCACATGCTCCAGTACGATGACATAAGCGGGTTCGGTGCTGCCTTTGGCGACTGCGTCAAAGGCCCCCATGCCGAGGGATCGCGCCGAATCCAGGTCGATTATTTCAATTTGGAACCCGAATTTTGCAGCAATTTCGGATGCGGTTTCGGCAATAAATCCGGGGGTCGCCCGGTTGGCCGGAGATATTGTCAGGTTTCTGGCGAGCACGATCCCCGCGACTTCAGACTGGGCCAAGACGGCGGTTTCCCGCAGAACGGGTCCCGGATCGGCATCGCACAGAAGCAGGATGGACTCGGGGCTTTGCGGTCCATCGGAGTTTTTGGTCTTCATTTCACTGAAACGGTGAAGCCCGGCCATCGCGCCGGTAAGCCCCTCCCTCAGCAGACTCCCTGTTGTGCATGAAGACAGCTCGCAGGGGAACCCTTCGAAGGCCGATATTGGGATCCCCGGCCTATTTATGCCTATCTCGCGGCACTTTCTAAGAGCGAACGCGGCGGCGTTTTTCAGCTTTTCGATTTCGAACTGTTCTGCCGGGCCAAGACCGGCAAGTATGATGCGCTGGACTCGCGCCTCCCCGGCAGGCGCATAAACGACGGCCACCTCAGAGGGCTTGCCTTGAAAGTCGGGCAGCGCAGCGGAAACAGCGAGCCACTTTCCAGCACCTTCCAGAAACCCCCTCAAACCGGGAAGATATTCGTGGGGCTTTTCGAAAACAAATAAAACCAGGCCATCAGCCTGCCACTCATCACAAGGAGCAATTTGCCATTCAATCTGCATTCAAATCCTCACTTGAGGTTATCACGGCGGGTGGCCCGCCCAGGGTGGAACCCCCGCCAGTCTATTCATCCACAATAGATCTTATAATAATAATTCGAAAAAGAAATTGACAAAAAAAAAGCATAGGTGAATAGGTAAAAACTCCAAGGTCCCGTTCATCCGTTTACGATTCAGCGATAGAGGAGAAAGACCCATGACCCGGCGAGTCTTCAACTTCAATCCGGGCCCGGCTGCCCTGCCCCTCGTTGTGCTCGAGCAGGTAAAGATGGAAATGCTCGATTTTCAAGGCTCAGGCATGTCGGTGCTGGAAATAAGCCATCGGTCCAAGAGTTTTGAAACCGTTCTCGAAAGCGCCGTTCAGAGGGTCCGGCGCCTGCTGGGCCTCGACGACAGCTATCAGGTCCTTTTCATTCAAGGAGGCGCAAGCCTCCAGTTCACAATGGTCCCGATGAACCTTGCGGTTGCAGGCAAGCCGGCCGATTACGTCAACACCGGGACCTGGTCGACAAGGGCAATAAAGGAAGCCCGCACACTGGGCAAAGAGGTGCGTGTGGTAGCAACCTCCGAGGAGATGGAATTTACCTTCATCCCGGAAAGGGTCCCTGTCAATCAGGATGCAGCGTATCTGCACATAACCTCGAACAACACTATCCGGGGCACCCAGTGGAGGAGCTTCCCGGGTCCGGAGGCTGTGCCTCTTATCAGCGACATGTCCTCAGACATATTCAGCCGCAGGTTCGATCCGCGCCCCTTCGGGCTGATTTACGCCGGGGCGCAGAAAAACATCGGTCCGGCGGGGGTTACGCTGGTCATTATTCGCAAAGATATGCTGGAAATAGTTCCCAAAGAACTTCCGACGATGCTCAAATATACGACCTATTCTGAAAACAAATCGCTCTACAATACACCGCCCTGCTTTTGTATCTATGTATGCGAACTGGTGTTCAAGTGGATCGAACAGACCGTCGGAGGTCTGGACTGCATGGAGAAGATAAACGACGAGAAGGCCCGGATTCTCTACGATTTTATTGACAGCCAGGACTTTTACCGGGGCACGGCCAGACCGGATTCGCGCTCACGCATGAACGTCACATTCCTGCTGCCTGACGTCGAGTTGGAAAAAGGATTTTTGGCGGGGGCGGTTGAAGCCGGATTGGTCGGGTTGAAAGGGCACCGCTCGGTCGGCGGCTTGAGGGCGTCCATCTATAATGCGATAACCCTTGAGGCGGTCAAGGTGCTTGTCGATTACATGAAATATTTTGCCGCAAAGAACGGTTAGACGCAGACTTTTGGGGGAGTTCCGCGGTGAGGGCTTGCGCGCGGTTAGTCAGCCTGAGGGATCGAAAAAAACCTCGCGGATCGCGGAGATGACCTACAGCCTCCCGTGAGGCCGGCCCCTTTTCCGCCGTCTTCCTGAGATTTGCTGTCGCATCCGAAAAATTAGGCTATATTTCGCCTATCCGTATCCCCGCGTCTTCACGTGGACGCTTCTAGGAAATTTTTTTCCTGGCCTCGATAGGCTCCGGTTTGTGCTTATCCGGGTTGAAGGTCTTTTTTTCCCAGTGTTTTAGACCTTCATGACCTATATCAAGATCGAGAACCCCGCCAGGTTCCCCGGCAGAGTCGCAAAGACCCGCCGCCGCACTCCCTGCGCCGATTGGCTCGCTATTTCGGCGGCCCCCGGCCAGAAGTGCGTAGAGAACCAGGCCTAAGCCGGCCACGGACATAACCGAAAACAACATGGTTAGACAGAATCGGCTCATACAAAACTCCTCGGCTTGATGTTCCACCGGTTGCCCGGATAGATTTTCACCTCGAATACATAGTAGCCCCGATCAGTCCGGTACATAACCGGGCGATCGAACGAATACCTCGTCTTCAGCTTTAAAACGGCGCCCTTCGGTGAATTGAGCTTCCTGGAAAAAGTGAAGTAAACCCCGCGGCCAACCTGCCCGACCTGCCGCCACTTCACCCTTATTTTGTCACCCGAATGTACCTGCGCTACATTAAGTCCGCGATCCCGGGCCGGATCGAAATTGAACCTGATAACAACGGGCTGCGCCCTGTAAGCCGAAGGCGTCCTGCGTGCGTAGCGCTCCGGTCCGGATTTGCGGTGAACCTGGCTGCGCTTCACGTCGTATTTTGACGTTTGAGTTGTCTTGGCGTTCTGCGAGAGTTCTCTCTGGATCTCTACAGGCGATGACCGGAAGTGCGCAGATTTATCCTGTTTTTGATAACTGCTCTCGCCGTTGCCCGCCTGGGGGACCGGTTTTACTACCGCAAGGTCTCCGGATTGGGGTTGGCTCCCCTGAGGAGCACTCTCCGGTAGGTTCGGGCCGCTTGGGGTCCCTGGTTCCACCCCGGCCTGAGGGGCCGGTGCAGTAGAGGTCTCAGTTTGGTTCACCGGGCCCTGGGATTGTTGGCTGGATGCGGGTTCGGGCAATTTCACTTCGGTTGGGTGGAACACCCCGGTCTGCAAAAGACCCAGACCCGAAAGGCCAATTACAAGGATAACCGTTCCAATGCCGATAATAGCTCCACGCGTTATCACGTTAGTCCTCCCCTTTGGGAAAAGTTGTCGAAGGGATTGGATATTAGTTTATTCAGCTTGTTAGACGATTGCGGGAGTATTTTAGTCAACATAAAAAGGCGCGGGAAGCGCAAAGCGAAAAAAGAGCAGCCGGAAACGGGAGTATCTCAGGCAGGCCGCCCATCCCGGATCAGGTCCCACCGATCAGGCCCGGGGCGGCTTGGCAGGCTCTCAGGAGGCGGATGGGGTGGCGAAAGACTGGCGCGGAAAGCGGGATACGGTCTTGTCCCCTCGGCACGCCGCCTTCGAACTCTTCGTGCTCGAGGTAAACGCTTGCTTTTATTTTGCTCCCGCTCTGAGGAGCAGTTTCTTAACTTCGCGATACCCTTCCTGGGAGGCAAGCATCAACGCGGTCTGGCCATTGTTGTCCCTGGCATTGACGAGGGCCTTTTTTGCGAGCAGCAACCGCACGACCCCCACGTGGCCGAACCGCGAGGCATGCATCAGCGGGGTTGCACCGTCCTTGTCCTTGTCATTGACCTCGGCCCCTTTTGCCAGCAGCGCCTGAACGGCCTCGACGCGGCCATTGCGGGACGCCAGCATCAGGGCGGTAACCCCGTTACTGTCCTTGACATTGACTTGCGCCCCCCTGGCGAGCAGCAGGTTCAGGACCGTCCAGTGGCCATCCTGGGCTGCAAGCATCAGCGGAGTTGCGCCGTCCTGCTTTGCGGAATTGACCTCAGCGCCTCTGTCGAGCAGGGTCTGCACGACATCCCGGTTGCCAAGCATGCAGGCAATCATCAGGGAGCTGAAACCTTCATTCATCCCGGCATGGATATCAGCCCCCCTGTCAAGCAGCGCGAGCACGACATCGAGGTTGCCGTTGCCGGAGGCAACCATCAGCGCGGTTTCGCCGTCGTTCGCACGGGCATTGACCTCGGCGCCCTTGTCGAGCAGCGCCTGTACGATCTCGCGGTCGTTATTCCAGCAAGCCGCCATCAACGCGGTCCGGTCGTCGTTCCTTTTTGCATTGACATCGGCCTCCTTGTCGAGCAGGACCGTGACCACGTCTCGGTGAGCATTCTGCGCAGCGAGCATTAGCGCAGTTAGGCCATCTTTATCTTTTGCGTCGATCTCGGCCCCATTGGCGAGCAGCGCTTCCGCAATCTCGCGGTGGCCGTCCTGGCAGGCAATCATAAGCGGGGTGTAGCCGTCCTTGTTAGCCGCAGAGGCCCTGGCCCCTTTGTCGAGGAGCGCCTGCACGGCCTCCACGCTGCTGTTCTGGCAGGCCACCATCAGGGCGGTTTCGCCGTCATCGGCCTCTGCATTGACATCGGCGTTCCCGGCGATCAGCGCTTCCACAATCTTGGCATAGCCCTTCATGCAGGCAAACATCAACGGGGTTGCGCCGTTACCTGCCCTCGAATTGACATCGGCCCCCCTGCCGAGCAACGTCTGCACGATCTCCAGGCGGCCGTACCGGGAGGCAAGCGACAAGGCGCTATTGCCGTGGTCGTCTCTGGCGTTGATTTCGGCCCCATTTCCGGCGAGCAGAACCTCCACTACGTCGGTGTGGCCATATCGTGAGGCAAGCGTCAACGCGGTTGCTCCCTCCCTGTCCTTGACATTGACATCTGCCCCATTGGTGATCAGCGCCTGCACGACCCCGGCGTTGCCCCTCAAGGATGCAGCCATCAACGCAGTAGCGCCGTCCTTGCTGTTCCTGGCATTGACATCCGCCCCACCGGCGAGCAGCGCTTCCACGACCTCTTTGTAGCCGTTCCATGAGGCAGTCGACAACGCGGTCCAGTCGTCCAGGTTGGCTACATTGACCTCAGCGCCCTTGCCCAGCAGCACTTTGACTATCTCGCTGTACCCGTTTTCGGAGGCAATCATCAATGCAGTTACGCCGCTGCTGTTAGCGGCTTTGACATCGGCCCCCCTGTCAATCAGGGCCTTCACCGCCTCGATCTTGCCGCCCTGACAGGCAAGCATCAGCGCAGTCCAGCCGGACTTGTCTTTGGCATTGACCTTGGCCCCCCTGCCGATCAATCGCTGGACCGCAGCCACATCGCCACCCATTGCCGCCCGGCCCAAATCCTCATTAGCTCCAGCGATGGCGCCGGCAGCCCACAGCAACACTGAGACCGCCGTCACGACCGCTGCAGTTCTCCACCTGAAGCCACCGGAATACATCTGTTTGCACCTCCATGACAGACGGGGGCGAAGCCCCGCGAAGCGAGATCTTTACACCATTGTAACTTCACTTTCTGATGCGCTTAACATTTTGCTTGCCTTCAAACGCACCACGTTTAATGTCCGGGCGTTCTGCAAGGCTGCGCGCACGCTCGCCGCTCTTATCATGTCAGGCGCATTTTTTAGAACCAGGGTGTTATATAAGTCTATCATACGAGGCAAAAGACCATTCCCGCTCACTGCTCCGGCTCACATAAGGCTTCTGGGCTTGATTTTCCAACGGTTGCCAGGATAAATTCTCATCTCGATTTCATAGCTGCCCCACCCCGCGGGGCCTCGATATTGAACCACCGGGCCGGCAGGGTAATCGACCCCAAGCCTCAAAACGGCGCCCTCCTTGGAATCGAGCTTCTTTATCAGAGCGACTCCAAAATCCCCGTCAGCCGTCAAAACGATCCGGTCAGTGTCATGGATCGGGGCAACGGCCGCACGTCGGGCCCCGGTGCTCCACTGGCGCCAGGCGTCGGTCTCCAGAGTATCCGGAACTGCGAAAGCGAGATGGAGCCCCAGGTTCGCTAGCCCCAGCCGCCGCACTCTCACGCTTATCGAGTCACCCAAATGCACCTGCGCCACGTTGATTTCGCGCTGCTGCGCCGGATCGAAAAGAAACCTGATCACCACCGGCGGCAACGCTTCGGGTGACGGGCGAGGCGGCGATTTAGTCTCGGCAAGCGGTGGGTTTTTGGGCTCCTCCACGGGTTGAGGCGCCGGCGCCTGCTCGGCTTGACTCCCGGGTTCCGGGGTCTGTTTGATGGCGTCCGGCGTTACAGGAAGCGGCCTTAGCTCAAATTGAGCTTGCGTGCCTGGCTCCTGCTGGGATGGGGCTGGCGGTTTTACATCGTGTAAGGCGGGCTGTCCTTTGGACGCCGGCCGGTAAACCCCTTCCATCTTCAAAAGAACCAGGGATGTCAGACCGACGCCCAGCAAAAAAAATCCAATGCCAATAACGGCGCCGCGTTTTACCACCCGATAACTCCTCTTAAACAGATCTGGCAGGCAAGAATAGTACCAGGAAGTCGAGTCCAAACTCCCGTCTTTTACTCACCGCCGGCACTGACCGCTGCTTGGACCTCCGGCTTCCTGCGAGTGAACATACCGACGGCAAACAGAACGCCGGCGCTAACCAAAAGTCCCGGGTAGAGAGGGTCCAACCCCTTCGGGTACACGAAATGCCATATGAGATCGGTCAATGGCCCCAATACCGCAGCCGATATGCCGGCTACCGGGGAAACAAAGCGCTTGAAGAACATAGCTCCCAACAATGGGAAGAGTGCGCTGCAACCTCGCAGTCCCATGGAGAGGAATGAAAACCCGAGGATCAAACCGCCTAAATTGCTGCTGACCGCTACGATAGTGAGGGCGCAAATGCATAATATTAGCACCCTTTGTACGAGCAGCGCCTTTTTATCATCGGCTTTTTTATCAATGTAGCGCTTGTAGATATCACGGGTAAGCATGGTGGAAATCCCGAGGCTCAAGCCGGCCCAAGTCCCCACTACCGCGACAATCAAGGTAGCCAGGACCACGCCACCTAGCAGCGGCGGCATGTAGTGCAGAATGAAAGTCGGCAAAACCTCGCCGGATTTCAACCCTGGGAAGTCGGTTATATGCGCCTTCATATACATGCCGACCAGGATGCCGCCAATACCAACCGGCGGGATAAAAAATGCCGAGATCAACGCGCCCCGGCGGGCATGCTTAAAACTCCTGGCCGATAGAACGGCTTGAATGTAAGTTTGAGTAGATAGCACCCCAACCACCAGCGAGAAGCCGGCCGCAAAATCCAGTGAAAAGCCGCGGCCAAACAAAGAAAACCAGGGAAAGTGTTCAGGAAAGGCCTCGAATAACCCGCTCATTCCTCCAAACTTGTGGAGAGCGATTCCACCGGCAGCTATAACCGCCCCATACAGCAGCGTTAACTTGATCGTTCCGACAATTCCCGTACCCTGGAGCCCGCCTGCCAATACGTATGCGAGGACCAAAGCTGTGCTGATCACCAGGGCAACGGTGGGGCTGACGTGAGCCATCGTGGTCAGCAGGGCTACCGCTGCCAGACCCTGGCCAATGACATTGATAAATATGCCGATTGATGTGAACACACTGGCGATGGGTCCGATCGTGTCACCGTATGTGTCGGTCAGATACTGAGGAATGGTGGTTTTGTTGCTCCTATAGAGAGGCCCGAGCATAAAGGTCCCCAGAAACAGGCAGGCGATCCCTGCTCCAAGCGTAAACCACCAGCCGTCCAGACCGTATCGGAATGCTAATTGTGCAGTGCCGATGGTGGACGATCCACCTACCAGGGTCCCCATGATAGTTCCGGCGACAACTGCCGAGCCGGCCTTACGGGAGGCGCCTGAAAAGTCTTTTTCGCCCTTGACCCTGGTTCCGGCATAAATGCCTGCACCGACGATAATCAACAATGTGACAACCATACCTATAATATGGCCCGAAGTAATTGCCACCATCAGTCACCTCCTGTGAGATTCATTTCAAGACCATTCTATCGGGATCACACTGTGTTCGAAGGATGTTAAGTTCGTGTTCGGTTGGAGGTTTGGCTTCAGCCGCCCTGGTCAAATCGATCTTGAAACCGATCTCCTCCTGGATGGCTTGCGGTGTAAAGCCCGGATAGAAATTATGGAGGTACATTTTCTTGCTTGTATCATCAAAACGGAAACAGGCCTTATTGGTTATGACCAGTGAAGGGCCGCCGCCGGGCAGGCCAAGTTTTTCACGTGCTCCTGCTCCATCCAGGAAGCCGGCTGTGGTTAAATAATCCACTTTTTCTACGAACCTTCTTTTCCCTAATTCCATGAAGACCCAAAATTGACCGGCCAGTGACCCTATGTCAGATGCCCCACCGCTGCCGCTAAAACGCACCGTAGGTTTGCGGTAATCTCCTATCGCCGTGGAATTCAAATTTCCATACATGTCGATCTGGGCGGCGCCCAGGATGCTTATAACGTTAGGCCCGGTAGTCCGATTTTGGAGAATATTGAAAGACTCGAACAACCCTGCCAGCCTTATCGCTCCCTGCATAATTCTTGGATCGGCAAGGCTTAAAGGTGTTTGCATAAACTGAACGTCTACCGCTCCCGTCTCGAAAAAAATAGAGGCCTGCGGTGCGGTAATTTTCTTGGCAGCTATAGCGGCGAGCATAGCTATTCCCGTACCGCACAGAACAATGTCGGAGTTTTTGACTTCTCTTGCAGCAATAATCGCCATCATCTCCTGAAGGCTATACTCAGCCATAATCCTCACCTCCGGTTTAGACCTGGATTGTACCCGGCTTCCTTATCGGCCACTAAAGTCTTAAGCCTATCCATGCCGATCAAGTCCAAAAACTCCTGTCTATCTTTGGTTCCGTAGACATATTTATCCAGGTAGTTTTGCCATTCGGATTCATTCTTTGCCACCTTTTGGTACAGATCGCGTAAAAACCAGGGATCGTAGTCATAATACCCAAACACGGCACAAGGGTAGGCGCCCCAGGGAACCTCAACCACAGCGCTCACCTGAAAGCTAAGAATCTGATTTCTATAAGGATCTTTTCTGAGTTCTTCGGTTTCGACGATCTCTTCGCAAGTCACTATCAGGTTCTTTGAAGCCTTGGCCTGTTCAAGGTCAGCAAACTGCAGACCCATTAATTGAACGTTACCCCAGATATCGGCTCTTGGAGCGTGGATAATAGTAATATCGGGCCGCAGAGCAGGCACTAGCACCAGTTGATCTACCTGGCCGGTGACATTGAACGGGTTGTCAAGGATATGAAGTTTCTTTGGGGCCAGTCGAGGATTTTGGCGCCTTTCTTCTTCGTCATATCCCCACTTTTTGACAATATCCGTGCCCAGGGAGCTATATGTTGGGAGAAAAGGAACACCCATGGCGCCGGCCATGAACCTCAAGGACATTTGGTAATTTGAGTAATCCTCCACCTTGATTTCGCCTCTTTCGGCAGCTCTTCTGAAGCGAATGCAGGTCGAGGCAAACCTGCCGTTGCCACCGTAAGCTATTTCAACACCCTCGACACATCCGCCACCTATTGCTTCATCAACGGCCTGTCCATTGGAAGCCGCTGCGACATGAAGGTTTCTGATCTTCTGGCGAATGATTTCATGGACTGCAGCCATTGGGCATTGGGTAGCGGAAAATCCGCCAAATGAAATCAAGGCCCCATCATGTACATATCGTTCGACGGCCTCTGATAAACCCAATACTTTGCCTTTAAGGTCCATACACTCCCCTCTCTATTATTTTGCATCTTCATAAACGTAGAAACCCTTGCCCACTTTTTTGCCCAGCCGGCCTTCGCCTATCATCCGGTCAATCAGTTCCGGATGTTTGTAGCGGGGATCATTAAAAAAAGCGGCCAGAGTCTGCATCTTTGCCCGATGGACGTCGAGGCCGATAAGATCGATCAGCTCCAGGGGGCCCATCGGATGATTGGCCCCAAGCTTCAGGGCTTTATCGACGTCTTCAGGCGCCGCCACTCCGGATGCCACCAGCCATGTCGCTTCGTTTAGCAGTTGCCCCAAAACCCGGCTGACAATCCCCGCAGGCGCTTCGTGCTTACAGACCACCGGGTCCTTGCCGAGCTGTTTTGCCAGCGCTGCGGCTGCCTCCAGGGTTTCCGGAGAGGTTTTCGCGCCGGGCATGATCTCAACAAGCTTCATTATTGTAGGTGGATTGAAAAAATGCATCTGGACCACTTTATCGGGGCGTTTGGTGACCTCAGCCATCGCACTGATAGGAAGCGAAGTTGTGTTTGTGGCGAGGATGACTTCCGGCCGCGCGAGCTTGTCCAACTCTACAAAAACTTTCCTCTTTATTTCGATGTCCTCCAGTACGCTCTCGATTACAAAATCGCATTCCCTGGCGGGGCTTAGATCACCAGCAGTCGAGATGCGCGACAGAACGGAGTTTTTTTGATCCTCACTCAGCTTTGCCTGCTCCACCCTTTTCTGCAGCCCCTTCTCTATGCGGGCTTTGGCCCTGGTGGAAAGATCCAGGCTGATATCGCTGATCACTGTTTCGAAACCTTGCTGGGCACAGAGCTGCGCAATTCCTGCTCCCATGTTTCCAGCGCCGACAACGAGAATTTTTTTCACAGGCATATTTTACTCCCCTGAATCACATGTTAGTTAGTGTCCATCCGGAAACACCGGATGAGACACTCGCGGTTTCCGATTCGGAAAGGAGGGATTTTTCGCTCTGGCCAGGAAATCAAGGGCTTGGGCGGAGGCGTACATTGGTACGCCGCACAAGTAAGCCCGAAGATTGACACCGCCAAGGCGGAAAAGGACCCTTTCCGGACGGAAACTAGTTAAGCCGCTCGACAACCGCAGCTACACCATTACCCCCGCCAATGCACATACTCACGGTCCCCAGGGCTGCATCGCGCTGCTTCATCGCATAGAGCAACGTAGTGAGCAGCTTGGTGCCCGTAGCGGCAACAGGGTGTCCCAGGGCAATAGCTCCCCCATGGACATTGACCTTGAGGCGGTCGAGACCGAGGTCCTGCTCGCAGGCAATGTACTGGGCGGCGAATGCCTCGTTCAATTCGACCAGATCGATATCTCCGAGCGTAAGGCCCGCTTTTTTGAGCGCCGCTGGAATGGCTTTCACGGGCGAGATGCCGAAGCGCTTGGGATCGACTCCCACAAACGAATAGCCGCGCAGCAGGGCCATGGGTTTCAGCCCCACTGCCTGCGCCTTCGCTCTGTCCATAAGCACCACGGCGGATGCCGCATCGCACAGGGCGCATGAGTTGCCAGCGGTGATGCTCCCGCCTTTTTTGAAAACCGGCGGCAATTTGCTCAAACTCTCGGCAGTGACTCCTTTACGGTAGATCTCTTCGTCGACGGCCAAGATAAGTTCGCCCTTTTTCCCCTTGACTTCAACCGGGACTATTTCTTCGAGGAATTTTCCTTCCCTGACAGCGGCCTCGGCCCTGTTTTGAGATTCGGCGGCAAAGGCGTCCTGCTCTTGTCTCGAAATTCCTTTTTCCTCGGCAAGCCATTCGGTGATTTCACCCATGAGACCGCCGCCGAGCGGACATCTGAACCCATCCTTGTGCATCAGATCGGTTAATTGGCCATTGCCCATGCGATATCCCCAGCGGGCCCGTTCCAGTCCGTATGGGATTTGGCTTGCACTTTCAGTCCCGCCCACCAGAACGGTATCGACGTCACCCGCCTTGATTGCCTGCGCCCCGAAAATCAAAGCTTGAATGCTCGAGCCGCAACGGACATTGACCGTAACCGCAGGGGCCTCGACCGGAACACCGCCCATGACAGAACTGAGCCTTGCCGCATTAGGTCCCACCCCTGCCTGCCAGGCATTGCCGAAGACGGTTTGATCTATAACCTCAGGTGTGATTCCGGAACGTTTTATAGACTCCCTGACCACCGTAGCGCCGAGTTCCGGAGCGGTCAGGTTTTGGAACGATCCTCCGAATTGTCCGCCAATAGTGCGGGCTGCCCCAAGAATGACGACTTCTCTCATATTCTGCTCCCAATTTTTCAACAGGTTGATATTGATCCCAATGTGGACGTGCGCCGCCGCGTTATTTGTTGGCCTTTTTTATCCCGAGTGCATCTGTCGCGAGTATCATCTTCATGATGTTCGTGGCCCCCTCGAGGATCTTGTATACTTTCCCGTCCCGAAGGATTCGCGCTATCGGGTATTCATTGGAATACCCATATGCACTCAAGACCTCCAGACCCAGGTTGGGGACTTCGTCCGCAGCGCGGGATGCATAAAACTTAGCCAGTACGGTCTCTCTATTGTTGTTGATAAAACCACGGTCCTTCTGAATGGCGCATCTCCAGGTAAGCGCTCTGGCAGCCTCCGTTTCGGCGACCATCCTGGCAATAACTTCCTGCACCATCTGGAATTCTGCTATCGGGTGGCCGAACTGATTGCGTTCGCACGCGTATTTGATAGCCGCGTCCAGAGCTGCCTGACAACTTCCCACCGCGCCGGCCGCAGCAGTAAGGCGCGTGCTGATGAGTTCCTGCATGAGGTGGCCAAAGCCTTTTCCTTCCTGACCAATGATGTTTCCTGCCGGGACCTTTACGTCCTCCATAATTATTTCACCGGTCGGGCAGGCCCAGATGCCCAGCTTGGCCTTGGTGGCGATGGTGGACACGCCGGGCGAGTGCATGTCCATAAGGAAGGCGCTCATCCCATTGTGCTTTGCAGCCTTGTTCGTCATTGCGAATATTATCCCTATGTCGGCGACAGGCGCCCAACTGATCCAATTCTTTTGGCCGTTGAGAATGTAGCCGTCTCCGTCCCTGACCGCTGTAGTGGCCATGGACACGGTATCGGAACCCGAATTTGGTTCGGTGATTGCGAAGCAGCCCAGCAGTTTGGCTGACATGAGCTCCGGAATATATTTCTTTTTGAGTACGTCACTGCCCCATTTCAGGATGGACAGGGACGTTCCCATGGTTTGCATGTTTAAAGAGATCCTTAGTGAACCGGACACTCTGCCGATTTCTTCGGTTACTATGGCGTGGGCCAGGTAACCCATGCCGTTGCCCCCGTATTCCTCCGGGATAGGGCAGCCGAAAAGATTCAGTTCCGCCATCTTGTCCACGAGTTCCCGCTGGAAACGATGGTCATTTTCATCCTGCTCGACAAAGGGTGCAATTTCGTTGTCTGCGAATTTACGAACCATATCCCGAAGAATAATGTGGTCCTCGCTCAACTCGACATCATACTGATCGCTCATGAAATTGGCTCCTTTCAAAAGGTTTTGCAGTTAGCCGGCATTCATCCGGAAACACCGGATAAGAATTCGACGCCCCCCGAGAGGCTGTCCCGGACCCGATCCGGGGTTTCTGTTCGGATTTTTTTGGCCTAAGGGAAAGGGATTTTCTTTCCGGCAAGGAACTCGAGGGCTTACCTCGCGGGGCGTCGAGATACCGACTGTGCCGCCCAATGTCTGAATTATCTCGGCGCCACGTGAGGCGAGTCCCGGTTCCCATGCCCCGCCAGGCCGAAAAGGCCTTTATTGACGTCAAAGAATCCGGACGGAAATTGGCTGGGGACGTCTGCTTAATGATGAGGGGACAGCGTTCGATGCACATACTCCTTCCGCTTGAGATTGGGGACAAAGAACGGGGAAAACTTCCATGGCGGAAAACCCCTAACACACTCTGCTATAACGGGCAAGACCCTTTGCAGAGTCTACTGCCGGCGGTTTTTCTGCGACTGCAATGAAGAATGATTAAAGGACGAATAATCGAAATCTCTGCGCTCTGTGCCCTTCGGGCAGACGCAGGACAGACTTTCTCATCGGCGCCGATTCAGGCTTCGCGTGCACCAGACCCCTGAGTTATGAGACCACCGTTTTCCGGTGGACCATTACTACTTTTTGGTGTCCTTTTTGGTCTTCTTTTCGGCCCTTTTTTCTTTCAAGCTCTTAGCTGGTTTTTTCTTCCCATCTTTTTTGGTATCCATGTTTTTACTCATGATTTTCCCCTTTTTTTTTCCAGAAGGAGTAGGGAGCCTCGATGGCTGACGCGGTGAGTTCAAAAACCGAGGCGGCAAAGGTAGTCAATAGGTCTTCTATGGTCCTATTGGACTTATTGTCCGCTTTGTCACCGCGTCCCTGCACAAGGGCCCCCCGATTTTCCTGCCGGGACGAAAGATCCTTCTTGGGGTCAAAAAAATTTCAGCCAAAAATCGGAATTGTAAACCACCGGTATCATCCGGTATTCCCGTACAAGTTTATACTTCTGTCGCTCCGGTTACAAGCGAGATTGAAGGCGGGAAGGCGGAGTTTGATCGGGGGGAGGGCCGAATGGGGTTTTGCGCTCGTAAGTAATTGATTGTTTAAGCATTACCGGAGCGCACAAAAAAGATGTGGAGCTTGAGGCGAAGGCTTTGTGCGGAGATATAGCTCGGCATTATACAAAAGCAGACAATAAGTCCCCCGGGACCGATAAGACCTATTGTCTGCATCTCCCGCGTCAGTTTTTGTTCTCGCCGCGTCACGGTCCCGACTGTCTTCTGATCCGCACGTTTGGCAATTTCGTCCTAATCGGGAAATTTCAGGACGACTTCTTCCTGGGCGCTGTCGCTGTCGAGCTTCACTTCAAGCGTTACGCTGCTGTCGCGAATGCCGATCACAACCGCCGAGTTTCCTTTATCTGCTTCGATGTGCGTAATTCCCTTCACCACATCGAAAACTTTGCGTCCTATCGACGCCGAGGGGCTGGGCAGTTCGGTTTTACGATATTTAGCGGTTACCGAGACTCCTCCCTCGGAGGTGCAGCGAAGAGAGATTTTTTCCGCATTTCTGTCAATTCCATGCAAAACGGCCAAGGCAATCCATTTCAGGGCGCCATCTTCGGGATCATGCTCCTTGACCAGAGCGCCCATTTCACTGAGCGGGTCGGTTTCGGCGAAGCAATCGCAGTGTTCCTGGACCTTCATGTGCAGCGTGCGTTTATCCAGCATTGTAAATCCCCTCCTTAAATAAAATCGCGAATGAAAAATATGGAACAGACAGCGAGGGCGGTGGAACCGCCAGCCAGATCCGCCACTCAAACCTTGCGTGGCGGCTCAGCACCCCTGTGCGCCTCTGCGCATTCGGGACCTTGCTGCGTTGCGCTGTCCGACATTGGTAAAGGTAAGTATTTGCGATCTTAAATCTACACTCAGGGGGTTTGAATTTTGCGGAAATCCGCCACTCGGGCAAAAAGGTCCCGCGTTCGGGTGAGCAGCGCAAGCCTGTTTCGTCGAACCGAGTCGTCTTTGTCCATAACGAGCACGGTATCGAAGAAGGAATCGATCATGGGTTTCAGCCGGGCCATGGATTCGAGAGCCCCGGAAAAATCCGACCGGCCGAGCTGGCTGCCCACTTCGGCTTCGGCCTTCGTCAGCTCGTCGAACAGGGTTCCTTCGGCTGGGTTTTTGAAAAGTAAAGCGTCAACGGGCGCGGTCTCGGGCGCCTTGATGATGTTGGCCACCCTTTTAACTGCGGCCGCCAGGTCACCGAAGTCAGGCCTCGCGGTAAAGCGGGAAAGCGCTTTGGTCCTTTGTACGGCTTCGAGCAGATCGTCTATGCCCACTGAAAGCGCCGCATCGATCACGTCGGGGCTTGCACCCTCGTCCAGGGTTGCAAGGTAGTGCTGAAGGCGTCCTTCGAAAAAGGCCGTTATGTCCCGTTTTACATTTTCCGCCGGCTGCGTGAGTTTACTGGAAAGTAGTGCGAGTGCCCTGTCTATGATCTCTGCGAGTGAAATTCTAAGAGGCGTTTCCAGCACGATTCGAATGATTCCAAGCGTCTGGCGCCTCAGGGCAAACGGATCGGCCGTACCGGTTGGAAGCAGTCCGACCCCGAAGCAGGCGGCAATGGTGTCGATTTTGTCTGCGATGCTTATGAGCGAGCCTTCGATTCGCGATGGGACCGGCCCGCCCGACCGATTGGGCAGGTAGTGCTCGTAGATGGCCTCTGCAACTGCTTCCGGCTCGCCCTGGAGCCGCGCGTAAGTTCTTCCCATTATCCCCTGGAGTTCCGGAAATTCGCTCACCACGCCCGACACAAGATCGGCCTTGCAAAGCAAAGCTGCACGGCTAACCTCGGGCGCGAGATCCGGGGCAACCCGCTCAGCCAGCATTACGGCCAACTCGCTGAAGCGCTCCATTTTTTCGTAGCTCGTTCCGATCTTCGAATGGAAAACGACCCCCTTTAGCTGTTCGACCCGGTCGTCGAGAGTCACCTTCTGATCTTCCCGGTAATAGAAGCGGGCATCTTCGAGCCGCGCCCTCACTACTCTTGCGTTGCCGGCTTCAACCAGTGCGAAATCCCTTGGAATGGTGTTGGAAATAGTCACGAAATATGGGAGCAGCACGCCGGCGCCGTCCGTCAGGGCAAAGTAGCGCTGGTGCTTCTTTATGACCGTAATCAGCAGTTCGGGGGGAAGTTCGAGATACTTGTCCTCAAACCGCCCGACGAGCGGCTGAGGGAACTCGACCAGTTGTGTGACTTCATCCAGGAGCTCATCGTCTGCGAGGACCTTGCCGCCGACCCCTGCGGCAGCCGTTGCGGCGCCCTGCCGAATGAGTTCACGCCGCTCGGCTATGTCCAGGATGACGTGGTTCTTCCTGAGGTTTTCGCGGTGGCCCTCGATGTCATTGACCTCTATCCACACAGGACTCATGAACCGGTGGCCCATGGACTTTTTCCCTGAGCCCACGTGGGCGTATTCGCACTGAAGGACCTCATGTGCGAACAGGGCCACGATCCATTGAATCGGCCTTGCAAACGTCACACTGTAGGAGGACCAGTGCATGGACTTGGGAAATGGAATTTTGGCGATAAAGTCCGGGAGCATTTTCTCCAGGATTTCTTTTGCCGCAAGACCGGCTTCCTCTCGAAAGACGCAAAGATACTCACCCTTGGGCGTCTGCTTTATTGTCAGGTCCCCGACACTTGCCCCCTGTCCTTTTGCAAAGCCTTCGGCAGCCTTCGTCGGCTTTCCTTGCGCATCGTATGCGGCGCTTTTGGGCGGCCCGATGACCTCGGTCCTCACAGCCTGCTGGCAATCCGCAACACCCGGCACATGCAACACCAGCCGGCGAGGCGTGCCGTTAACCGTGGGCTCACCGTGCGCTATGCGGTTATCATCCAGAAACTTGGCCATCCTCAAAGACATCGATTCCAGTGCGGGCAGGATGTAGCCGGCCGGTATTTCTTCGGTTCCAATCTCTATGTACAGGGTCTTCGCCATCTGTTCACCTTAGAAACGGATTTAGGGATTGACTCATTCAGGCATTGAGGAATTTGTTGTAATCTCAGGAATCCCTCAATTCGCAATTCATTAATTATCTTTAACGCCATTTATTCAACAGGGGAAATCCCATTTTCTCGCGTTGCGCGTAATAGGCGTGCGCCACGTTGCGCGCCATGTTCCTGACCCTGGCTATATAGTTGGTCCTTTCGGTTACGCTGATCGCCCCGCGCGCATCGAGCAAATTGAACACGTGTGAGCATTTGAGCGTATAGTCGTAGCTGGGCAGGACCAGGCCGCGTTCGTTCATGCGCAACGATTCAGCTTCGTACATGCCGAAGAGCTTGAGCAGCATGCCCACGTCCGCCTCTTCGAAATTATAATGGGACCATTCCACCTCACCCTGGTGGTGCACGTCCCCATAAGTGACATTGCCGCTCCAGATGAGGTCGTAGACGGAGTTTACACCCTGCAGGTACATCGCGATTCTTTCCAGGCCGTAGGTAAGCTCGAGGCTGACCGGGCTGAGGGTGATGCCGCCGACCTGCTGAAAGTAGGTGAACTGCGTTATTTCCATTCCATCGAGCCAGACCTCCCAGCCCAGACCCGAGGCCCCCAGGGTGGGCGATTCCCAGTCATCCTCGACAAAGCGGATATCGTGATCCATGGGGTCGACGCCAAAGCTCTTCAGGCTCTCGAGGTACACGCCCTGCGAATCGGCGGGAGAAGGCTTAAGAATCACCTGGTACTGGTAGTAATGCTGGAGCCGGTTCGGGTTCTCCCCATACCGGCCGTCGGTCGGCCGCCGGGAGGGTTCGACGTAGGCCACATTGTACGGCTCCGGCCCGAGAACCCTCAAAAAGGTGGCGGGATTGAACGTACCCGCCCCGACTTCGAGGTCATAGGGCTGCTGGATCACGCATCCCCTGTCGGCCCAGAACTTGCCCAGGGCAATAATAAGTTCCTGGAATGTCATTTCTTGGATCTCCCTATGGGAAAATACGTTCTATTGGTCCTATAAGACCTATAGTCTTCATTCGGCCTCTGGGTTATCGATCAGGTCGATGCGCCTCTTATGGCGGCCGCCTTCGAAAGGCTCCTTTATCCACTCGCGCACTATTTCGAGGGCCAGGTCAACGCCGATAAAACGGGACCCAAGGCACAAAACGTTGCTGTCATTGTGGCGCCGGCTCATGCGCGCCTCGAACGGATCGTGTCCGCTCACGGCCCGCACTCCGGGGACCCGGTTGGCCACTATGCACATCCCGGTTCCGCTGCCGCACACCAGGATGCCCCGGTCCGCTTGTCCACTCTCCACCGCGCGCGCGACTTGGAGGCCATAGACCGGGTAATCGACCGAATCGGGACTGTTCGTGCCAACGTCCACTACCTCTATGCCCGCCTCTCTCAGAGAGGAAGCGACAATCTCCTTCAATGCGAAACCGGCGTGATCCGCTCCGATGCAGACTTTCATAAATACACCTCTAAATCAGCAAATAAAAAGCCCAGGGGGAGGCCCCTGCGACCGTATCCCCCTAATCCGCGCCCGAACTCTATATGAAAAACAATGGCGCGAAAACCAAAAAATCACATGCGCCACAGAGAAAGCTTGCCCCGCCCGGAGGCAAAAGGTGACATCTGCCCAAGCATTCTTATTTGGACCATTTTCCACCCCGAATCAAGCTTTTCCACACTCACCGGTAGTTTATTGGAATTTCAGTGTGTCTTTCGGCAGAGATTCTTTGTGCAAGTGATGTCTTCGGGACACTCGGAGGATGGGTCCTTTGGCGAAAAAGGGGCCTGACGCAGCGTGAAACCGCAAAGACCAAAACCGCACAGACCAAAACCGCACAGATAACTATTAATTTAACCGGCCTGCTGATTCGCATAACTGCAGAAACCTAAGCTCAATGTTTTACCGGTCGTCGGCTTTTTCCGGATTCTGCCGACGTTTCCTGGCCACGAACCAGACGTAATAGACAAGCAGAACAGGGAAGGCAGCGTAGGCCCCTACAAAATCTCCCATATAAAGACATATCGTTCCATAAATAATGAGGCCGGAAACAATTGCGAGCTGAATTATAGTCAGGGCCTTTTTCACGTATGCTCCACAAAATATTCTTTCCCTGAATCATCTGAGATATAACCGTATGCCTTATAGTTCGAAGTTAACCACGGCAGGATGCCTGAACCACCAGTAATCCGTGGTTCAACCTGGGAGGGAGGATTCTTCCACGTCGAAGAACATGCAAAATTGGCAGAAGTTCAAAATCTTTGAAATCTCGCTTTGCGTGCCGGTAAAGGATGCTCCGACTTCGGTTGGTTTACCGTCCCGGGTGCGGTTGACCCTTGCAACCAGCGTTTGAACTCCGCCCCAGTGCCCCGGATCGAGTCGCCCGAAGGACTATATTAAGATACACGGTGAATCGGCATGATCTTAGAAAAAAGTGAGGGAAATTTCTTGAAACAAACTGAGGCCGGTTTCGGCTTGGGGACGCTTAAGAGTCTGCGGCATTAGACAGAACCCCACCGGGCGCGCAAAAGGCAAAGCCCGCGCCGGGCGGCACGGGCTTTCTGATCTAATTATCCATTATCTACTCATCCAACCGGATGTGAGATTCACCCGGGATCAGGGCCTACCGGAGCGTCGAGATCCGGGCCGGCGGTCCCACCGCCCCAATACTGACGCATTCTATGCCTCAACCTCTTCTTTGACCGAAATGGCAATCTTGTAGAGCACGGTCAGAACGAAAAAACCCGTTGCCCAGATCCCGAGCACGATCATTATCTCCGGGATGCTCGGCGCGTATTCGCGAACCTGGTCGAAGGGGTTTGGAATGAAACCGGCCACTATCAGCCCGACGCCTTTTTCGATGTACATGGAAAAGAAGACACAGGCGGCTGCGGTAAGGAGCATTTTTTCGTTCTTGCGCACATTCGGGTGGAGAAGCAGCACAACCGCTGCTACGGCCAGTATGGCAAAAAGCCACATGAACGGGACCAGGTTGTGGTGGCCTTCAAGGCCAACGAACAGGTACTTGAGCGCGTCCATATGGCTTGGAATATTGCTGTAAAACGCCGAAAAGAACTCGAGGCCGACAAAGAAAACGCTTATCAGCATGGCGTAAGTCATGATCGTTGCCAGCTTGTCTATAGCTTCCTTTCCCGGATCGAACTTGGAGTATTTTTTCACCAGGTAGGAAAGCATGATCAAAAGCGCAGGACCCGAGCAAAAGGCCGAGGCAAGAAAGCGGGCGGCCAATATGGCGGTCAGCCAGTACTCCCTTGCGGGCAGGCCTGCGTATAGGAAGGCCGTGACCGTGTGAATGCTGACAGCCCAGGGGATCGAAATGTAGATGAGAGGCTTTACCCATTTGGGATAATGAGTCCCCTTGCGTTCCGCCTCGAGTACGTTCCAGCCGATGAGCAGGTTCAGCAGCAGGTAGCCGTTCAAAACTATCATATCCCAGAAAAGCACTGAATTGAGCGTCGGATAGAGCAAGACATTCAAAATGCGCATCGGCTTGCCAAGATCGACAAAGATAAACAGAAGACACATGGTGACCGAAGCGATGGCCAGAAACTCGCCCAGAATGGTGATTTTTCCAAACGCTTTCACGTCGTGCAGGTAATAGGGAAGCACGACCATGACCGCTGAGGCCGCGACTCCGACCAGGAAAGTAAACTGGGCGATGTAGAGTCCCCAGGACACGTCCCTGCTAAGGCCAGTGATCGTAAGACCCCGGTTCCACTGAGTGAGGTAAGCTGCAAAACCAAGCCCCATGAAGACGAGCAGGACCCCAAGCAGCTTTTTGTATCTTGTGCCTCCAGTAAGTGCTCTTTCAAGCATATCCCACCCCTTTGTCAGAGGACAGAGGCCGGAGGACAGAGGACAGATTTTTCCGTCTTCCGTCATCCGTCTTCCGATCTCTGTTTAGATTATGTAGTAAACGCCGGGTTCTGTCCCCAACTCGGGTTTGCGCCTTATTGAAAATTGCGAACCAAGGGCTTTTCGCACATCGGAGCCCGGGTCCTCAAGGTCGCCGAAGCAGAGTGCCTTGCACTTGCACGCCTCGACGCACGCCGGCATTTTTCCAACTGCAAGCCGTTCTTCGCAGAAGTTGCACTTCTCGACAACCCCCCGTTCCCTGGTTGGGAAATCGGGGTTAAGCTCCGTCTTGATGTAGGGGCGCGGGTCCCTGAAATTAAAGCTCCTGGATCCGTAGGGGCAACCAGCCATGCAATACCGGCAGCCGATGCAGCGGTGGAAATCCATCATCGTAATTCCATCGGCCCTTTTGAAGGTGGCCTGGGTCGGGCAAACCCGCGTGCAGGGGGCATGCGTGCAGTGATTGCACAAAACCAGGAAGGGCTTTTCCCTTATCTCTTCAGGTTCCATACCGCCTTGCTGCCCCGGGAAGGTGTTCTCATACTTTTCTTCCCATATCCACTTGATCTCTTCTTTTTTGGTCCCGATATCCGGAACATTATGGGTCGAGTGGCAGGCAAGCACGCAATCCTTGCAGCCCGAAGGCCCTTTTTCCCAGCACTTCTTCATATCGATCGCCATGGCCCATCGCTTCGCGGTAAGCCCCTGGAGGTTTGCCGTGAATTTAGGGGAGGCCTCCGTTTGACCCAACGCGTTTACTACCCGCAAAGACCCAAGCCCCAGCGCACAAATCCCGCCGATTTTCAAAAAATTCCTTCTGCCAGTTTCCATTACTTGCTCTCCTTTGGAGGAATATGGCAATTCCAGCAATAGGGGTCGGCGTCCTTTTGCAGTCCGGCGTAGTTATGGCACTGGTCGCAGAATTGAGACTTATTGGAGTGACACTTCATACACCCGTTCTGGAGACTCATTTCATAAGTCTTGCCGTCGCTTGCCACATACATTCTCTTGCCGTTTCGGACGACCTCCGTCCTCCATTCGTTCAAAAGCTTCATATGCTCCGTGATCATTTCTGCCTTGGGCAGAATGCACTGTTTTGTGGTCATCTGGGCTATGACCGGGGTATCCAGCTTGGGCTCCGGCGGTGGAGCGGCCCTGCCATGATTGAACCACACCGGGAAGGTTGCCAGCACGATGAAAATGACCAGGCCGACAAGGATATATTTTCCATCATACAGCTTCATTCTCGCTATCCTCCTCCATTCCGGGCAGAGGCTCGCCGCGCAGGTCGGTGGTCCTCTCGGTTTCGCCTTCCATCAAGAGGGCGTTGCCTACCAGTTCGTGAACTCCGTACACGGTAACATCGGGCACCCAGTAATTCATCAGGGCGGTAAGCACCGCGCGGTCGATTGCGCAAATACACGAAAGTGCGTTTACGCCGAACTTGTCGTGTACGTAGCGCACCGCGTTAGCCCGGGGCAACCCGCCCCTCATTCTCATTTCCATGAACTCATCGTTATTTAAGCCCGACCCCGACCCGCAGCAGTAAGTCTGCTCACGAATGGTCTCGGGCGGCATCTCATGGAAATTATTGCAGACGTTGTTGATCACGTAGCGCGGCTCCTCGAAAAAGCCCATACCGCGCGCGGTGTTGCAGGAATCATGGTAGGTCATGACCAGGTTGTCGTTTCGGCTCGCATCGATCTTCAGCTTGCCGTTCTTGATCAAATCGGCGGTAAATTCGACGATATGTATCATCTTCGTAGACGCCGCGTTGTCGAACCGCGTGCCCGTAATGGGGGACACCGGCACTTCCAAAAAGTCAGCAGGGCCGTTCATCGTGTCCATGTACTGATTGATAACGCGCCACATGTGGCCGCACTCTCCGCCGATGATGTATTTTACGCCGAGCCTTTTGGCCTCCGCGTACATCTTGGCGTTCAGACGCTTCATCATCTCGTGGGAGGTGAACATGCCGAAATTTCCGCCCTCGGAGGCGTAGGTGCTCCACGTGTAATCCAGCCCGATCTCATGGAAAAGCATCAGGTAGCCCATCAGGGTATAGGTGCCGGGGTCTGCGAAAACGTCGCCCGAAGGAGTGATGAAAAGGACCTCGGCCCCCTTGCGGTTGAATGTCGGCTCGCACCTGATGCCGTTTACGGCTTCGATTTCATCCACGAAAAACTCGATCATGTCCTTGAAGGCGTGGGGCTGAATCCCGAGGTGGTTTCCGTTATTGTAGCAGTTGGCCACCGGGCCGACGACCCAGTCGATGTTCAGGCCGATCAGGTTCAAAAGTTCACGGCCCATCATGGTAAACTCCGCCGTATCGATCCCGTAGGGACAGAAAAGCGAGCATCGGCGGCATTCCGTGCACTGGAAAAAGTACATGAACCATTCTTTTACTACATCCTCGGTAAGTTCTCGGGCGCCGACCATTTTGCCCATCAGCTTGCCGGCAAGAGAGAAATCCTTGCGGTAGACCGACCTCAACAGTTCGGCCCTGAGCACGGGCATGTTCTTCGGGTCGCCCGAGCCCAAATAGAAATGGCACTTGTCAGCGCAGGCGCCGCAGCGCACGCATATGTCCATGAAAATCTTAAGCGAGCGGAATTTGTCAAGGCGTTCCCTGATGCCTTCCAGGATAATCTGTTTCCAATTGGAGGGCAGTTTCCAGTCTTCATCGAGAGGAGACCATTCCCTGGGGTTTGCAAGTCCGACGGCTTGCAGGTTTTTCGCCTTTCCAGGATAGCTGAAGTTTCCAGGCTTGAAAACGGCCGGGGTGTCCATCCATCCCGTTTTGGGAAACCCATGTTCTACTACTAGTTCGTTTGGTTTGGGGACCTTAGCCATTGCTCAAATAACTCCTTGGTAGGGTTATCGGTCCGGGGGGCACGGATCCTTGCCTCTTTACCCCGGACCCTCGACTCTCGATCTGCAGGTTCATCAATCTTCAGCCGTAACTGCGGCTTCTTCCAATTCTTTTTCCACTGGCAATCCGGCCTCGATCATCTTTTCCCTGAAATGGTCTTCATACTGCGCGTAAGTGTGTACTTTCACCGGGTAGTTCCAGGGATTTACGTGCCGTATGATGCGGCTGTCGTTGGGAAGATTGCGCGTCGGGCTGAGTAGTACGCCGCCGGCGTGCATCAGCTTGCTGAAAGGAAAGTAGGCAAACAGCACGCTCACCAGGAAAAGATGGATGAAGAAAACGACCCCGATCCCTTCGGGTACGACCGGCTTAAAGGAAATAAGTCCCATGGCGAGTTGCTTCACCTTGATAAGGTCGACCTTGATAAAATAGCGGGTAAGAATGCCCGTTGTTCCGATTGCAATAATCAGAAAAAGCGGAAAGAAATCCTGCGGAAGAGATATGTAGCGTACCTGCGGGATGATTAGCCTTCTGATCAGCAGGTATGTTACCGACGCCATAAAAATCAGATCGGTGATGTAGACGCCGGGAAGCCCTACCTGGAAAAATCCGTCAAGTCTTTCAATGTCATGGACGAAAAAGGGCACCGGTTCGGTGAAAAAGCGCAGATGCCTTATCAGGATGACCAGAAAGCAGTAGTGGAAGGCAAGCCCCGCGATCCAGAGCCATTTTTCCCACTGGTAGAAGACTTTGGGTCCTTTTTGCATCTCGAATTTGGTGTTCCTGAAAAGCGAGCGGAAAAGGAGCACTTCCAGGATCATCCTGACCACGACCTGCTTTTTGGTCACAGGATTGTCGAACTTGCTTTGGGGTATCCATGACAGGGACTTCTGCTGGCCCGCCGTCGTCGGGATACAGAATGGAACGGGCGATCGCGCCCACCTCAGCACCCTGAAAATCACCCCGCCAAGAAAAGCGAACATCGCTATGTACGGCATGGTTGCGCCGAAGAAGTAATTGAGTCCGGCCGCCTTGACCCCCAGATAGGAAGCCAAAACGAGCGCAACGACTGCAGCTAGGGAAAACGTGATGCCCATTTACACAACCTCCCATAAAAACTCAACAGCAGGGAGCAGCAACATAGAAGCAAAAGACCCGGGAGGCAAGAACCATTCCTGCTCCCGCTACTCGCTTCCCGCTCCTGGTTCACCAATGATTTCGGCCCTCTTGAGAAGCCTGTGCGTCCTGTTCTTTACCTCGGTCATCCTTACTTCGAAAAGGTTTTCACGACAGCGCATGTAGACGTCGAAAGCACACAGGGCCAGACCGTCCACTTTTCGATCGAAATCGGACAAATCCTCCCTGCCCACCACGCCTGAGGCCAAATCCTCTTCGAGCACCACCCTGGCTATCGTTTTCAAACCGAAAATGAAGGCCAGAGAACTCGATGGGGAAAAATCCTGGATCGCCCTGATCCTGATCACTTTATCCAGCAGGGGCTCCATGGCCGCCGCGCTGTTTTGAGCTAAAAATTCATCGAGAATCTCGCCGATTGCAACCAGAAAAGTTTGTCCAACCGGATTGGCAAATTGGTTGGTCTCCTTTTTGAGCAACCGTACCGTTTCAAGTGGATAACTCCCCGCCAGCATATCGAACCATTGCCGGAGGAGTTTTTTTTTGTTTTTCACAAGATGTTGTTCGATGGCCATGTCTTGCCTGAGGCCTACCGCACCGGTGCGGGGAATAGACCCTTTTATTAGGATAGCCGATAGTGTAAGCCGGAGAAGGAGCGGCGGGGAATTTAATGTATTCCCGACATCGAGCGGACAAGCACTGAACAGCCTGAAAACTATTGTACAGCCGACATCCTGGGCAGCAACTACACGAAACGTTCCAATAGCACGACTAAAAAGGGATTTCAACAGCTAATCGTTCTTTTGATAGTGCATATTTTTTTGCACAATCACAGAGGCGCGCTCGCTTCTTACCCCGTCGCCCGCACCCATCTCCAGGCTCCGTCCGGCGTGGTCGCAACCTGGCTTTAAAACTAACTGCAAAGCGTAAGGGAAAGGCTGTCGGCCACAAGAAAACCCTTGCGGGAGGGCTGGATTCTATCGTTTGTCACTTTTACCAGACCCGATTTCTGCAACTCCGCCAAAGCCTCATCCGTTATCAATCTGCCTCCAAGTGCATGAAGATCTACGCCGGCGCTTGTCCTTAAGCCAAGGTCGAGGGTCTCGAGGTCGAGCTGCTCTTCGGAAAGGACCTCGGAGGCTTCGACCGGCGCCTTTCCCTCCGCAAGGAGCCGGCAGTATTTCTTGATTGACCTGACATTCCACCATCTGGTTCCGGCATCGAAGGAATGGGCGGATGGACCCAAACCCAGGTAAGGAATATGGTCCCAGTATTTTAGGTTATGACGGCACATGAATTCCAGGCCTCGAGCAAAGTTGGATATTTCGTAGTGTTGATAGGCGCGCTTCTCGAGATAGCGGGAAGTCCAAATGAAAAATGCGCTTTCCAACTTTTCGCCGATGGATCGAACCCGGCCCGCCGCTTTCATCTTCCAAAACGGGGCGCCCTTTTCGAAGGTCATCTGGTAACATGAAATATGTTCGGGCCTGAATTCAAGGATTTTCTCCAGTGTCCTTCTCCATCCTTGTATGCTCTGAGTTTCCAGCCCGTACATAAGGTCTGCTCCAAGATCGGCAAACCCGCAGGAGCGGACCATATCGAGCGATTTGAGCGCCTGCCTGGAACCGTGGCTTCTTCCCAGGTATTTGAGGTCCCTGTCGTCAAGGGATTGCACGCCAAGACTAATGCGGTTAATGCCCAGACTTCCGATGGCTTTTAGTTTATCCCTGGACAACCCGTCGGGATTGGCTTCTATGGTCATCTCAGATTTGGGACAAAAGGTAAAATGCTTATGGAGGCACTCCAGCAGCTCGGCGAGTTCCCTTTCAGCAAGAATTGCAGGGGTGCCGCCCCCCAGATAGAGTGAGTCAAAATTGTGGAACCTGTCCTTGTAAAGAAGCACTTCCCTTTTAACGGCTTTGAGCCATGCCGGGATTGCAGCACGCGAAGCAACTGAGTAAAAATCGCAATAGAGGCACTTTGAGCGGCAGAATGGGACATGAATGTAGAGTCCCGGATGTCTATCTTTATTCATCTTTGGCTTTCAGCACGGAAACAAACGCGCCCTGAGGGATCATAACGGAGCCCACCATTTTCATCCTCTTTTTTCCTTTCTTCTGCTTTTCAAGAAGTTTGCGCTTCCGGCTGATGTCCCCGCCATAGCATTTGGCCGTTACATCTTTTCTGAAGGGCGAAATGGTGGAACGAGAGATTATCTTACCCCCGATTGCGCCCTGAATGGCGATTTTGAAACTGTGTCTGGGTATTTCCTCCTTAAGACGGTCGCAGACCTGCACACCCCACTCCCTCGCACGTTCACGGTGCACAATGATAGAAAGGGCGTCAACCCTTTCCGAGTTCACCAGAATATCGAGCTTTACCAGGTCGCTCTGCCGGTACTCGATCAGCTCGTAGTCAAACGAGCCGTATCCTTGAGTGACCGTCTTCAGCCTGTCGTAGAAGTCGAAGACGACCTCGGCAAGAGGCATATCGAAGGTGATTTCAACACGGGCCGGGGTCGGATATGTGATCCTCGGATTGGCTCCCCGGCGCTCCAGGCACAACTTCATTACCGCGCCCATGTATCGCTCGGGAAGGATAATCGCGGCCCGTATAAATGGTTCCGCAGAACTCCTGATAACGGTGGGGTCCGGATAATATTGGGGATTTTCCACGGTGAGGGTAGTGCCATCGAGTAGTGTAAACTGGTACTGAACGCTCGGCGCCGTCATGATAATGGACTGATCGAACTCACGCTCCAGCCGCTCCTGGACAATCTCCAGGTGAAGAAGCCCAAGAAAGCCGCAACGGAATCCCTGGCCAAGGGCTACGGAGGTATCTTTCTGATAGACCAGTGCGGCGTCATTGAGCTTGTACTTTTCGAGCGAATCCAGAAGGGATGGATAATCATCGGAAGATATGGGGTAGAGAGAAGAAAAGACCACAGGCTTTATATTTTTGAATCCCGGCAGTGGAGATGAAACGGGATTGGAGTCCAGCGTTATCGTGTCGCCGATTCTGATATCGGCCACGGACTTTATCCCTGCAATCACATACCCCACGGAACCCGCCGATAGTTCTCTCCGAGACTCCCTGCTCAAGCGGAAGACACCCACTTCTTCCACCTTGTGAGCCGCTCCGTTAAACATGAGGCGGATGATGTCTCCGGGCCGAAGTGCGCCGTCAAAGACACGGCAGCTCACTATGGCGCCCCGGAAAGGGTCATAGTGAGCATCGAAGATCAGCGCTGCAAGAGGTTTCTCAGCATTTCCAGACGGTGGCGGAACCCGATTTACGATAGCCTCGAAAACATCTTCAATACCGGTCCCTTCCTTCGCGGAGCACAGGAGGGCAAGGTCCGGTTCCAGTCCAAGATCATGTTCTATCTGTTCTTTGGCCCTGCCAATATCGGCCGAAGGCAGGTCGATCTTGTTGATCACCGGGACAATGCTGAGGTCATGCTCCATGGCTGCGTATAGATTGGCTATCGTCTGCGCCTGAACTCCCTGAGAAGCGTCTACGAGAAGCAGGACACCCTCGCACGAAGCCAACGCGCGGGAGACTTCGTAAGAGAAGTCCGCGTGACCCGGAGTATCGATAAGATTGAGATCGAATACCTCACCGGATCGGCTCGTGTATGAGAGCAGCACGGTCTGGCTCTTGATCGTAATGCCTCTTTCCCTTTCAATATCCATGTTATCAAGGATTTGGTCGCGAAACTCCCGGTCATTAACCAGCCCGGCGTGCTGAATCAGACGGTCGGCCAGGGTGGACTTGCCATGATCGATATGGGCAATAATGCTGAAATTTCTAATCTGCTGCATGGTCAATTTGATTTTTCCCCTCAGCGCAATGCTCAATGAAAACTTTGGGCCACGTATCGGTCCACCGGGACTCGAATTAACCGCACAGGCCGCAGGGTGCACAATAACGTAAGGGCAAATGCTTGACAAGATTTCAATGAATTGCGCGTCAGCAGTCCAAAGGGCAAAGAAAATCCACACCTCGCAGAGCCAGAAATTTCAGATAGCACTTCGCATTTCCATGCCCCATGGTGCAATCATATTCCTCATAAGGCGGGAGTCTGCCGCATAACGCAATTCGACCTCGAAAACGGCTTCACCCGCCAATCCATGAACCACTTATAATGCGGCCAGAAATTCCGCAACGGTCTGCCTTCAATTCTCCGATTCTTCGTATGTTTCTTTTGCCGTCGGGGTCTCGTGCTGCGAAAAGTTGAGGTTTTTTCCCCTGTGTGTTACCAATTGAGATGATGAACAGGCAACTGCGGGTGGTTTACCGCGAAAGGGTTAAGGCGTGAGGCTAAAAGGCATTCACCACCTGGCTATGGCCACCAGGGACATGGAGGGCACCATCCGCTTCTGGCGCGATCTGCTCGGCATGAGGCTGGTGGGGGGACTCGGGAAAACGGGATACAAACTCTATTTTTTCGAAATCTGTCCGCAAAATTATGTCGTCTTTTTCGAATGGCCAAATGTAGAGCCTGTCGTTGAAAAAGATCACGGCATTCCCGTTTCCGGCCCCATGGTTTTTGACCATGTCTCCTTTAGGGTCGAAGACGGCGAGTCGCTCTGCGCGCTGCGGGAAACCCTGCATGCCGCCGGCTTCTGGGTTTCCGATGTGATCGATCACGGCATTATCCACTCGATCTACTCCTTTGACCCGAACGGCATTCCAATAGAATTCAGCGCCGTGGTGGAGGGAGTCGATCTGGGGGCCGATCCCAGGCTGGTCGATACGGCACCGGGGCCGGCCGCACTTGAAGGCCCGGAACCCGTAGCCGGAACGTGGCCCAAGTCACGGAGAACAAGCGCTCAAAGCCCCGCCGCGAACGGCTTCGATCCGGAGTGCCTGATTTTCCCCGGTGAAGGAGAAGAGTTGGTCAACGGCAAGAAGAAAAACCGCTTCTCCTGAGGCCGCATCCACCGCAGCCACAATCGCGAAGGCAGCTGATGCGGGAAAAAATCCGGACTGACACCGGCCTCGTCTCACAGGGTGAACTCAAGGCGGTTATTTGTTTCGCCCGTGCTCTCTTTTGGCGGTAACGCAATCGATCCCCTCGCCTGCCATGCCCGGTGCGAAGCACTGATTATCCGACAGGCATTCCGCCCGGCGTCGATCTCCTTCTTTCCATCGCCTGATAAGATCGGGTTCCCTGATAAATGGGCGGCTCATGGAAATGTAGTCAGCCAGTCCATCCTGCACCAGCCGCTCGGCGACTCCAAATGACCTGATGCCGCCCACCAGGATCAACGGGATGTGGATTGCCTTTCTGAAGGCCCGGGCTTCTTCCGAAAAATAGGCTTCCTTCTGCTCAGAATCGATTCCGGGGCGGCTGGCAGACATTTTCCCTCCCGTGATAATTCCCCCGCTCACCTCGATGGCATCCAGGCCGGCATCGGCCAGAAGACCCGCCGCTTGAACGGACTCGTCCAGACTCAGTCCGTTCTCGCTGAAATCCTGGCAGTTCATTTTGATCAGGACCGGGAATGAGTTGCCTGCGGCCCCTCGGATGGCATGGTAGATCTCAAGATGAATCCGTGCCCGATTGACCAGGCTCCCGCCGTATTCATCCCGGCGCCTGTTGAACATTGGGGAGAGGAACTGGCTGAGAAGATAGCCGTGGGCAGAGTGAATCTGCACCCCGTCAAAGCCTGCCTCCCTGGCTCTTCCTGCCGCTTCGGCAAAGGCTTTAACGATTTCTACGATATCGACCGCCGAAATCTCTCTTCGCGGCGATCGGGCCAGCCCCTCATAATCTGAGACAACGAGCGGAGATTGCCCGGTCAGCTTTTCTGCTGCGAAATGACCGGCATGGGCCAGTTGCGCTACTATCCTGCCGCCAGCCTGATGAACTGCGGCCGTCATTTTTTGAAGTCCGCCGATGAGTTCGTCCTTATAGATGCCAAGCTGCCATGGGCCCGCCTGCCCATCAGGCCGCACGTAGGCGTGACTTGTGATAATCAACCCCACGCCGCCGCCGGCAAGTTCGGTCATCATTTTTATAAGCCTCGGAGTAACAGATCCATCCTCTCCAGCCAGGCCCTCCCAGGTTGCCGACCTTACGAATCGATTCGACAACTGCATTCCATTAATCGTGCTGCTTTCGAATAACCTGCTCATTTGTTTTCTCCAAATAAGAGACGGCCTCGATGGCCCGTTGAAGTTGAGCGCAAAGCTAGGTGTTCAGTTTATTGGCACCCGGCCCGTTTCAAAATAATATAAACAAGACCTCCGGTCCAGGCCAATGCAAAAACCACAGGCGTCCCCAGTAAATAAAACCTGGATGGTACCGCTCCCAACAAACGCAGCCAGCGGGGCGCCGCCAATTCGGCGGCTTCAGTGTCGAGCAGTTGAAACCGATGGTCTCCCGTATATGTATTCGAAAGTTCGATCGCTTTTGTCCGCCATACTTTTTGAAATAAGCTCGTCCTCCCGATAGACAGGAGCCATATTACGCTAAAGACAGAACCTGCCATGAAAATCGGCCACTTAGCGGTGTGAAATCCTCCCCCCACATGAAGGGCTGATACCAACAATGCATTAACGATCAGCAAAACTTGCAACTTGTTAGTCTTTATGGGGTTTTCAGCGGCCCATAAGTCCACATAAGCCCTGTAGGCGATGTAGTCTTTTTCAGTTTGATCCATATTGGCTCCTTCAAACGATGCCTGACCATGATATGCACTCTGTATAAATCGACAAACACAGACTGCCTCTTTCCAGGCGATAGCCGCCCACTCTTACTGTTAAAATAACTCTTGTTATTTTATACAGTTACGACACTTTCGTTCCGGGGGAGTTCACCGCGGAGCGGCAGAACCTGAGACGCGGGGACGCAGGGGAAAAAACTTTTCACCGCAGCATCTCATGTCCCGCTGGGACACCCCAAACCATGAAAAGACTCGTAGGATGGGTGGAGCGAAGCGCAACCCATCAGGTCTTTTCGTAGCAGACACAAAGGACGCAGCGGAGATGAAAGCTGAAAAATATTACCACACAGATCTTTGCGCCTGTGTTGGATTTTTTTGTCCATGCGTCACCCCGTCCCCGCCTCTCCTCGCTGCGTTGCGCAGAGGCGGGGCAAGAGGTAATTACAACATATAGAAGTCCCATTCTTTTGACAGCCTGGGCAACCCGTTGCGGCTCTTCCCAGTCAGGGCAGGCAGGAATCCCATATAGCGACATGCACATGCAGCACTATACGGTATTTATTTTGCGCGATGCGCGTTTTTTTAATTACGTGATATATGTAAGTCTGTGCAACACCATTCAGTACTGCACTTGCGTTTCCTGACTAAAGGGAACACGTAGGGACCGGCGATCTGTGAGAGCCAGCCAATGGAAATTCCGGGCTCAACCTTCTTCTTTACTTAATCCGATACTGCATGAACTTTCTCGTGCAGTCTCTGCCTCAAAACGCCCGCGATCTCTTTTGCGAGCACTTCTTTGCCGGTGTTGGACGCCGCAAGGCCTTTGGCCAGGGCATCGATACCCAGCAACACTTCGTCAGTCGGACCGGGCAAGGATACGATGAGAGTATCGAATATCTTACCTACTGCGATCCGAACACAATCCTTATGGTGATGTCTTCCAACCCCGAGTTCATATTTTGCAATCGATGGAGTGGCAGCATCCGGATCGAGCAGCAGCAGAGCTTCGATGGTCCGGTCCTTGTCCTCGGCGCCGACGCCGCCCGTGGTTATAATTAAACTGTAACCCTCCTCGGCCGCCTGTCGCAAATTCGCTGCAATCAAGACATCGTCGTCCTTGAGAGTAGGTCCAAATCGCACAGAGTAGCCGTCGGAGGCCAGCCGATCGCGAATGGCAGGGCTGTTGGTGTCCATCACCTGGCCGTTTGCAACCTCAGTGCCCGTCGAAAAGACGACAACCATTTTTGAGAGCCTCTGCCGTATTTGCTCGGCCATCTTTTCTGACTTTTGCAGAGCCTCCTTGACTTCCTCGGGATCGAGAGAAACCCAGCTCAGCAGTCCCCGAGAATCAATCCTTGCCTCTTTCCGCATTTGCACGCCTGGCAGCTTGGACAAGGATTGCAGCAGTTGCCCTTCTTTGCCAACGATGTTTTCCGGATCGAGCCCCTTTTTGAGAATGTCGAGCACGAGATTTTCGCCCCGAACATCCGTCACCAGCAGATCACTGCGGTCTATCCCGAGTACCTCCGCAACCGTGCGGGCAATTTGAATCAAGTTGGCATTTTCGAGTAGTATCCCGTCAATGCTCAGTTCGGTCTTATTGAGCAAATCGTACTTTGACATACTTGAAACCCGCCTCTTGCTCACTTCTGAATATCCATGATTTCCAGTCTCATATCCAGCAGGGGAGCATCGACAATCGGCCTGCCTATATCGAGTATATCAATATCCGTCATCTTCAGCAGGTAGATGTCGTCGAGTTTTATCCCTCCGCCGAAAGCCAGCCTGACTTTATCCCTCAGGCCAAGGCTGCGCAGTTTCTCCGATACGGATTCGATGTCGCGCGGATTGCCCGAGTCGATGAAAACCACCCCGGCACCGGACATTGCCGCCTCGCAGGCCTCAGATGCGATGTCACCATACCTTCCCTTTAACTGAACCACTTTCACTATGCCATCAAGGTGGGCGAGAGCGGCAAGACATTTCTTCACACCACCCATAAGCTCGATGTAGTTCTTGTCGAGATATGCAAACGGCTCGGATATCATACGGGGAGAAGCCCCCCCGGCTTTCACCGCTTCTCGGACAAGCTCCTTGAGAGAAGGAGGCATCTTCTTCCAGGCACCGCTTACAATCTGAGGCTTGCCTCCAGTCGCATCGGTAAACCTGAGCGCGCTGGTGGCAATGCCCGACGATTTCGCCAGCAGTCCAATCAAGGTTTCTTCTGCCATGACGATCTGTTTCGGAGTGCCGGCAAACCGGGCAACCTCAGAGCCTTTGCCGATAGTCTGGCCTTCACCCGCTATCATGAGCAACTCGAGTTCGAGTCTTTCAATTTCCTTCACGGTAAGGGCCATGCCGGCAATGATGCCCGGGCCATCCGCTATAATAGAAGCGACGACACGCCTTGCGGAGACATTCTTCAGTATCTCTTCCCTTATGTCCGGGAAGTTGCCATTGGAATTACCGTTACAGCTCACCTTTCAATCCTTGTTTGAATCACGCCGCCTGCCGTAACCAGGTGCGTTCGGCTCACGCCGGACTTAGAGGCAATGTGGCAGGAGATGCTATCATGTCCCCGCCATGGGGAGCACGGCACATTGGGCGGAGGCAGGCCGAAAGCCTGCCCCCATCAAGCAGCCTGGACAAAGGTATTATCTTTACAGCGCCTCGGAAGGATCGAACCCTCTCTGCCTCAACCACTTCGGCATGAGTACTTCTTCCACCCTCTGGTTCGCAATCGGAGCCCTTTGAATAAGATATTCGGCAAGGGGCTCGCTGCAGGTGATCGCTCCGTAGGCGCCGTCGAAAGCGATGATGTTTTCCGTCCGGGCAACCTTTTTTGCAAACCGCACCGCCGCTTCTAAAGTTTCGGCGGTGACGACGTGATCCAACATCACACTATTCATACAATCTTCGTCCACCAGCCTGGTCATTTCCTTTCCGACGAGAACCATCGGGCAGCTCGTGGCAAGCTCCATCTGCGGTACGCCGACCCAGAAGTGATTCATTACCAGTGCCCTGATGGCCGGATTGACGGCCTTAAGCTTGGGTTGGGTCGGAGGTGTCTGATAGATTCCGAACCCCAGGCTCACCGGCACCGCATCCAGATCGAATAGATCCAGCTCGGCTTCCGTGAGATTGCCGAAGGTGGTGCCGCCGCCGATCATGTACCGCGGCTCGCCGGTGCCGTCCATTACGGCGACGCATTCCTTTATTTCATTATAGAGTTCGCGAATTTTCCCGTAGGATTTGAAAGCGAGCAACATCAGCTTGCGATCGATCGGGAACAAATCGTTTCCTGCCTCTATCCCGGTGATCCCCTGAGGCGAGGCTGCCATGAAGATGCCGAAGGTAAATTTGCCCTGAACGAAGGGAGACTCGTATATAACCCTGGGCACAAGGTTACTGCTCCTCGGCCCGAAGTTCACATGATGGATCGACCTCGTCTCCATCCTGGAATAGGACATGGCGAACGGCTTCATTGTCCGGCTCATCATCCGGTGCATGTCGAGTTCCCTCAACTCGCCGTGATGGGCATGGATGATAAAGTCGGCGTCATATATTTTCGCAATGCCGTACATGGTTCCGAGTTCGGTCTCGATCGGCACGCCCTTGTCGAGGAAAAGCGCCGGGGAAGCCTTCCCGTCAAACAGTTTATCGAGTTCGTAATGCTCGATGATTTCAGCGGGCTCCTGAATCCTCATACCGGTGGCAACGCGAAGGCGAATGTTCGTGCAGCCGGTTCGCTGCTCGACCACTTCTTTGATCGTCTTCACCATTTCCTTGTAGGCAAACCCGCCCATGATCATAAACCCGTACTGCGAGGTCAGGATGTTGACCGAACTGTCAGGCTTGATCTTGTCCATGTTGACGTTTTTGAGCGCCGCTTCGGTAGCCTTGCGAATGGGGGCAAGGTCATCGCCCTCTATGTAGATAGCCTTGGGAACATCCGGAAAGAGTTCCTGTACGGGCAAAGCCACGATCCCCGGAAGGTCTGCGACACGCTTGGCAGGGAGCCCTGTGGGGGTGGCGGGCCCATACACGGATTTTCTAATATAACCTGGCATGGCTTTCTTGAGCGAGGCCAGCGTAAGAGTCGGAGCAACCTGATTAGACATGGTTCTATCCTTTTCTGCAGGAGGCAGCGCCTAAAATTTCCTGAACACGTCTTTATCTTCTGCAAGGAAATATCCCGGATATTTATCAACTACCTCCGGTGGTACATCCCACAATGTTGGCATGGTTTTGTACCAGCGATACCCCTTCGGCTGATCGAACTCCACGCCGGCCCCTTTCAGCAGCCTCATCGACATCATGGTGCAGTAAGTCGCGCACCCCGCACGAACACCGGTCATCAGCGCAAGCTCTTCAGGCGTTTTAGCCCCCTTGATTACGGCTGCGGCCCCATCCCTCACGCGGGTAGCAGTGCAGAGGCAAAGCCATTGCATCGGATGCAGGTTCGCATTACGGCATATTTCCAGAATCCTGTCCTGGTCCACAGATTTGTAATCGACACCCAGTACCATCGGCACGGAACGAGGTACTTTGGTCATCGCCCCTTCGGGGCACACACCGGTGCAGTTCTGGCATGCGAGACACTTCTTAGCCTCTACCACAGCCTTCTTGTCTTGGACTTCAATGGCTATAGTCGGACAGACATTTGCACATTTGCCGCACCCTATGCATTTTTCAGCATCCACTTGAGCAAGAAACCTGATTTCTACCATTTTCATTCCTCTCATTATAACGGTTTCTGCCGCTTGTGCTTCTCTCTTGCCATCAGGGTGACCGGTTCCCGCAGTTCCGCACGAGAGCCCGGATCAGACAAAGTCACGCCTCCGGCAAACCGGCCGATACCCGCCCGGTTGCCGGGTATCCGGCAGGCTTATCCCACGAGGTAGAGAAGTCCCTGATTTTGACAAGCCGTTTTGTACCTTACAATGCTTCAACGGAGATTCGTTTGCGTTCATCTCTACTGGCCCCCACCTGCAGACCAAGCCGCTCGGCTCATCAATATCTCGTTCAATTCACTTTACCGATGGGAGAAGTGTGCTTTCGCACCACTATTAATCGTTCACATTAGCAATGGCACGGGGTACTACTTTCATATCAGCGTAGCCATATTTGTGTTCCTTGAGTTCATCTGACGTAGGAAAGCGACGGTCCGGACTGCTTTTAAACATCCAGTGATCCGGCTTCAACCCCATTTCTCGAGCTGCCTTTTCCAAACCTTCGCGATCGTCAGGATGTGCGATGCTGATTATCCTTTTTGCCCTTTCGGCGTCTGTGCAACCCATGAGATTGACGATGCCATACTCGGTACATACCCATGTCACAAGCCAGTCCGGAACTGAAACGAGACTACCGGGATCTAGTGTGGGAACAAAGCGGGACTTTCCTCTTCCGTCTCTGGCTGAAGCGGCAATGATGGCTCTTCCGCCTTTGGCCATAGAGGCGCCGAGCACAAACGAGTACTGTCCCCCGGTACCTGAAATCGGGCGACCACCGACATTGGCAGCACAATCCTGGCCACGCAGATCCATCTGAGCAAAGTTGTTGATGGTAACCAAATTATCGAGCTGTGAGAGCACTGTTATGTTGTTCACCCAGCCGATGTCCGATCCGCAAAAGAAAGGATTGCGATGCAGCCATCCATAATACCTTGGAGTATCAAAAGGCATGGTATAGGCCCAAGTACATCTGCCAGTGTCGATGTTCTTCCGTGAGTTATCTATGACTCCGGCCTCTGTGAGAGTGAAGGCAAACTCGCCGATCATTTCGGTATGCACGCCAAGATGTTTGAGGCCGGATTTTGCCAAAGCAATAACCACCGCAGACGGGAGTGTGCCAATACCCACCTGAACACAGTCGCCGTCACGCATAATTGACAGGATATTTCCCGCTATTTTGGTCTGAACCGCATCTGGTTTGGCCTCTCTTTCATTCACATAGGGCCACTGATACTTTTCATCATTAACATCGACCTCCACAAAATAATCAACATCGTCAACGGGTAAGATGATCCCTCTTCCGCCCTCGCACCAGGCGTAGTCCTCGCGAATCTCGCAGACGAATTTCTTGCAAGACTTGGCGACGATCATAAAGTTATTCACGCCGTAGCTGCCATTCACATAGCCGCCCTCAGGCACTGCGATGGTCTGAACACCCCAGTCCATTGCGCGTTTGAGCTTATCTTTGCGGTAGAAACGGGCATAATCAGCGTCCATTCCCAGTGCCCATCCCCAGTGCTTCCAATCTAAGCCGTTGTATCCCTTTGCTGCCGAACTGCGCATCTGATGCAGCAGGAATTGCTCATGGTTGACGTGATATTTTCCTTCGGGGTCAGCATCAACGAAATACTTACTCCCATTCATCATGCCGCCTTGAGTCCAGATTTCGATGCTATTCAAGTCGCCTGACCCGTCGCCGAAGCGGGCACACATTGCTTCCATGGTTGGGAGAGTATCAGAGCCAGGTCCGCCGCGATTAATCCAGTCGCCGGGCTTTACCATGTCAGCCCACTGTTTTGCGGTGATGGTCTTGTCCCTGAGCTTTTGTTGGGTGGGGGTTGTCATGGTTATTTTGAGTTTTTCCTGTATCTTCTTCTGAGCCATTTTCAATCACCCTCCTTGCTCTCAAGCTGAACCTTATTTGATCTTTCCCAAAATCTGAATCCTCCAAAATGGTGTTTTGCCTGCATGACCACTCAGGTATCACACTCGGAGTGTTTTTGCCCGGAATAATGCATCGACTTCTGCGCTACGCATCCAGACTGCATGTTGAGAGGCGCACCTCCATCCTCGGAGTTTTATAGGCCGCTTTCCGCCTGGCAGAGTTACAGGGTTCAGGCGAAAATGATGCTGTAATACCGGGCCAAAAGACTTTTCACGGTCCGCATGCATCGGCCAAAGATGCATCCGGCCAGCCGGTTTTTTATTCTTCTATCAAAATAATTTAAGTTGCCCTGATTTGTCAAGGAAAAATGTTCGCCCCCGCCACCTGGAAGTTTTTCCAAAACTGGTTTCGCGTCTACCCGGAGACGTCCCATGAGACGGCGGAAGAGGCCCGTCCCGAATCAAGACGGCCCGCCCGGTGGCAGGGGTGGCCACCGATTTTGCTTGACAAACTGTTTGGCCCTTTATATGAATAATCCAGCTGGCCGGTTTAATAAGGAGCACTTTGACGATCTGAACGTTCGCGGCCGTTGCCGGGTGTTCGATCCGAAAAGGCCGCCTTTATTGCAGGGCCGCCCTACTGAATTTGGATTGCTTCACATCAAACAACATTGCTGGGGCTTGATTGAGCTGACTTTAAGGAGAATCTATGGCGTCGTTATTGGAAGAACTTGACTGGAAAAAATACATTGGGCAGGAGACAGGGTCACACACGGGTGAGCCCGTGCTGGCTCGGGATATTCGCCGTTACGCCCTGGCGATCGATGACCCCAATCCAATTTATTTTGACGAATCCGCTGCCAAGGCCGGAAAGTACGGCGGTTTGACAGCCCCTCTCAATTATATCAGTTGGTCGGTCGGCGTACCAGGGTCGGAGAAGGGGGCCAAGGAACTGGGCGAAGACGGTCTCTCATCTTTTGTGGGTGTTCCCAATATTCCCGGCGTCTGGACTTTGGGCTGGGTCCGCGGCGGGGAGGAACTTGAGTTTTTCAAGCCCGTCTATGTGAATGACCGCGTTACCGTAAACGGTAAGATACTCAATATGACTGAAAAGGACGGGAAAAGCGGCAAATTGATTTTCGTCACCTCCGAGTTCACCTACACGAATCAGGAAGGGGAATTGCTGGCCAAGCATCTCATCACCATGATCGCAACACCGCGAAAGGAGGACACTGAATGAGCAACCAGCTTTATTTCGAGGATATCACCGTGGGCCAGGAAATTCCCTCATTGGAAAAGTCTGTCAATACGGTCAACATCACGATGTATCTCTCCGCTGTCTGGCTCATAGACAGAATTCACTTCGACTATCCCTTTGCTACGCAGCGTCGCGGACTCCCCAACATTGTCGCGCCCGGCAATATGGCAACAGACTACTACGTGCAGCTCCTGAGCGGCTGGGCTGGGGAGAAAGGCAACCTCCGCAAGATGTCCGTTCAGTTTCGCAACTTCATGGTCCCGGGGGATATCCTGGTCTGCGGTGGAAAGGTTACAGCAAAGTATATCCGGGACGGGAAAGGTTGTGTGGAGCTGGATCTCTGGATAAAGAACCAGAACGATATCACTTGCGTTCCCGGCAAGGGCCTCGTTGAACTTCCGGTGCAGGATGTCTCAAAAGCGTAAGGATGTCCGGTCCGGACAAGTTGGGAAACGAAAATGGGTTCTGAATTCAGAGACATTGTACCTGAGGGGAGCACAGTCGAGAGACTGGCAACAGGATTTCTCTTTACCGAGGGGCCCGTCTGGGATTTGGCGGGCGGGTACTTGCTCTTTAGCGACATACCTGGAAATCGGATCATACGATGGGCGTCGGGAGAGGGTATTTCAAATTTTCGAGCCCCCAGCGGCAAATCGAACGGTTTGACGCGTGACAGGCAGGGAAGACTCATTGCCTGCGAACACGCAAATCGCAGGGTATCTCGAACCGAGGAGGACGGTACTGTCGTTACTGTTGCCTCCCATTACGAGAACAGGAGACTTAACAGCCCCAATGATGTCGTCGTCAAGTCAGACGGCGGAATCTATTTCACCGATCCACCGTACGGTTTGGACCCGATGTTCGGCGCCATGGGGGAACCGGAACTTCCATTCTATGGGGTCTATCGGGTCTCGCCGGATGGCGATCTCAGCCTTCTGATAAGCGATTGCGTTCCCAATGGATTAGCCTTTTCTCCCGACGAATCTTTGCTTTACGTCGCAGACACAGAGAGGAATCACCTCCGTGTATTTGACGTAACCGCTGACGGCAAAACCTCTAACGGTCGCACGTTTGCTCAAATCTCCGGGGAGCCGCTGGCGCCTGACGGTTTGAAGGTGGACGTTGAGGGGAACATCTATGTAACCGGCAAAGGGGGGATCTGGGTGCTCAATCCGGAAGGGCATCGCCTTGGGGTTATCACAGTCCCGGAACTTCCAGCGAACCTGGCTTGGGGAGATTCAGACCGGAAGACCCTCTACATTACGGCCAGGTCATCTTTGTACGGAGTTCGTCTAAACGTTGCCGGAGTTCGGCTTCCCGGGTAGGTGCAACGTTTAGGACGACTCAATTTTTCCGGCTGCTGGCCAAAATTGTTGGATCGGAAATTGCCCCCTGGGTGGGTGACTTTCTCATGGCGTTCCTGTGCGCCGTGGCTTTCGCAACAATCCTCGCGGTGGTATCCGGGGTTGTTCTCGCCGGGGCCGGAGGCATTTCGCATGACGTTTGGGTCAGCATCGTCAGGAAGGGAAAAGCGGATCAGCGTGAGCAGCTCACTGCGGCCAAGATTAGTTCCGTCGCCGTGGGCATCGGCGGCATACTCATTGCCATGGCCTCCGAGAAACAGAATGTGGCGCATATAGGCATCATAGCATTCGGCGTCGGAGCGTCGGGGAGTTTTCCCGCCGTGATACTATCGCTTTTCTGGAGGAAAATGAGTACGGCTGGAATCTGCGCACCACTGCTCATCGGAACTGTCTCTGCGGTGGGACTTGTTCTAGTGTCTCCCACCATGCAGTACCCGAAGGTTATTGCTGCAAGCGCCCAGAATATCTTCACGACGCTCGAGAAAAAGCAGGCAGCGGGTACTGTCCTCACCGAGAAAGAGCAGGGTACTCTCAAGAAGGCGCACGGCGATTACGAGAAAAACAAGGATGCGACATCTCTAACGGGGCTGGATAAACCACTCTTCCCTCTCAAGAACCCGGGACTTGTCTCGGTGCCGATCGGTTTCCTGGCCGCTATCGTATTCTCGTTGCTATTCCCGAACAAGCGCGAGCAAGAAGCCTTCGATGAGTTGTACGTCCGGCAGACCACCGGCATAGGAATTGCCAGAACGTGAATCATTAGAGCATGGGAGCATTGAGGGTGATGGGGGATTTCTGTCCCCCATCACTGTTTTGACCTCATGCGCAAAGCTTTTGCCCCACGCACGTGCAACCCTGAAATAAACGCTTCACATGAATTAACTGGAGTATCACGGAAGGTGCAACGCGCCGCCGCTCAGCATCATGGCCGCTTCTCCCATCCCTTCGGAGACAGTGGGATGCGGGTGAATCGTATGCGCCAGCTCTTCGACTGTAGATTCGAGCTCGATGGCAAGCACCGCCTCGGCAATCAGCTCCGTGGCGTGAGGTCCGATGACATGGACCCCCAGAATCTCCCCGTGCTTTTTGCCGGCAACTATTTTGATCATTCCTTCCGTTTCTTCCATCAGCAATGCCTTGCCCACGGCATGAAGCGGAAAGCGGCTGACCTGCACTTCGCCTCCTTCTTCAACCGCTTTTTTCTCCGTTAAACCGACGCATCCGACCTCCGGGGAAGTATAGATGCATCGTGGGACGGCCCGGTAGGAAATCGGGAAAGGGTGGTGTCCCAAAGCGTTTTGGACAGCACACGTTGCTTCAGCCATGGCGACATGCGCCAGCATGATCCCGCCCGTTACATCTCCCACGGCATATATGTGGGGAATATTGGTCTGCATTCTGTCGTTTACGGCAATCCGCCCTCTCGCGGTCTTCAGCCCGATTGCCTCGATGTTCATCTCCAGGTAGCGCGGTCTTCTTCCCACGGTTTGAGCGACTTGGGCGGCTGTGATCTCTTTCTTACCATCCGGGGTCGCGAGGATTACTTTCCTATCCTTCTCCGCCATCTCGATCCCTTCGACGGCAGCCTTGGTTAAAATGCTGATACCCTCTTTTGCCAAGGCCCCTTCCAGGGCTCGGCTGATCTCTTCATCCTCGGTGGGGATGATCCGATCCAGCATTTCCACGATGGAAACCTTCACCCCCATTCTGCTGTAAAACTGCCCAAGTTCGACGCCGATATATCCCCCGCCGATGATGAGCAGGCTCTCGGGCAAGGTTTCCAAATTCAAAAGATCGTCGCTTGTAAGAAGAGGGACCTTTGCACTTCCGTCAATGGAGAGCTTCACCGGGACTGAGCCCGTAGCCAGAATGAACTTGTCGCAGGCAAGAACTTCACCGGTTTCCAGTATCTTTATGCTTTTTGAATCCGCAAAGGCGGCCGTCCCGTTGACCACTCTTACCTTCTCGCTCCTCAAAAGGCTTTCGACACCGCTTGTCAGCCTGGCGACGATGGTCTGCTTGCGCGCCAGGACCCTCTTGTAGTCAATCGTCAGCTTTTCAGTGTCAAGACCGAAGATCGCGGCCCTTTGTGCTTCCTTGTAAAGCGATGCGGAGTGCAGCAACACTTTTGTAGGAATACAGCCCTTGTTAAGGCACACGCCCCCTATCTTTTCCCGTTCCACCAGGATGACTTCTGCGCCGAGCCTTGCCGCACGGAGTGCCGCTGCGTAGCCTCCGACACCCCCTCCAATTACTATCACGCGATCCCTGCCCATATGGATCTGGTCCTCTATGCAACAATTAGAATCGGATGTTCAATCAGTTCTTTAAGGGTTTTTGTGAAGACAGCAGCCCTAGCTCCGTCGATCACCCGATGATCGTAGCTCAATGTCAATTTCATGATGGGCCGGATCACGATCTCTTTTCCGATGACAACGGGCTTATCGAGAATTGCGCCCACGGCAAGAATGGCGCTTTCCGGCTGGTTGATAATGGCCGTAAACTCCTCAACGCCGTACATGCCCAGAGAGGAGAGCGTAAAGGTGCTTCCCCGCATCTCATCCGGCGTCAGTTTGCCGGCCTTTCCCTTTGCCACCAGTTCAAACCGCGCTTTGGCGATCTCGGAGAGGGACTTTTTCCCGATGTCTCGGATAACCGGCACGATAAGACCTTCATCGAGCGCCATAGCCATTCCCATATGGACGGCATCCAACCAGATAATGCCGTCGGGCGACCAGCGCGTGTTAATCACGGGATGAGCAGCAATGGCCGATGCCGTGATCTTCATGAGGATATCGGTTATGGTCAGGCGCACCCCGGCAACCTTCTCCGTTACCGCTTTCAGCTTCTCCACTGATTCCAGCAACTTCGTTGCATCAACGGAGATGACCATGTAGGTCTGGGCCGCCTCCACCTTGCTCGCCAGCATCTTTTGAGCGATGATCTTTCGCATTCCGGAAAGTTTCACCAGTTTGCCGTCGGGCGCCCGGGGCGGAACCGGCTGGGGTTTTTCGACTTCCACCGGAGGTGAAACCAGCTCTTTTTTGGCCTCAGCATTGGCGGCCTCGACGTCCTGCATCCTGATTCTTCCGCCGGCGGCAGAGGAGGCGAGGCTTTCCAGGTCGAGACCGCGCTCCCTCGCGAGCCTCCTGGCCATTGGGGTTGCCCTGATCTTACCCGGTCTTTCCGCTCCTGGTTCCTTGCCCTGCGTTTCGGTCAAGGCAGGGACCTGTCCCGGTTTGCCGGTGGTAAGCTCCACCACCTCTCCACGCTCTTCGGAAAGTATCCCCACTTCTTTTCCCACGGGAACCACCTCGTCCACCCCGGCAAGGATTTTGGCGAGAAACCCTGATTGTTGCGCTTCCACTTCAAAGGTCACCTTTTCCGTTTCAAAAACAAAAAGGATCTCCCCCTTTTCGACCCATTCCCCTTCACCCTTTGTCCACTCAACGATTTTACCTTCCGTCATGGTAAGACCGACCTTGGGCATCAAGACTGGAATTGTCATTTACGCCATCCTTCGAAATTAGAGATCATCTACGGGAGATAGTTTTCAAAATGGAGCGCCGCCTTACCAGATGAGTTGTCAGCCATCTATCACGATACATGATCCCGTACTGTGCCACCCTGCAGATTACGACCCGCTACTCCATCACCTTTTTTACGGCCTTGACGACATCCTCGGCGTTAGGCAGATACAAGCTCTCCAGATTGAAGGGGACCGGCACATAAGGTGCTCCTACCCTAACGACGGGGGCATCCAGATGGTCGATCATCTCCTCGCAGACCAAGGCGGAAATTTCAGCTCCAATGCCGAATGACTTCACCGCCTCGTGCGCGACCACCAGCCTCGATGTTTTTTCCACGGAGGTGAAGATTGCTTCTTTATCCAGCGGACTGATGGTCCTCAGATCGATCACTTCCACGTCTATACCCTCTTTCGCCAGTGTCTCCGCTGCCGCCAGCGATTGGTGCACCATGCGGGAAGCCGCGACGACGGTCACATCGTTGCCCGGTCTCTTTACGTCGGCTTTCCCTATTGGAACGAGATACTCCTCTTCGGGGATTTCTCCCTTCAACGCGTAGAGCGCCTTGTTTTCCAGGAAGAGGACGGGATTGTCGTCTCGAATCGCCGACTTAAGCAGCCCTTTGACGTCGTATGGCGTGGCGGGCATGACCACCTTGAGTCCGGGCACGTGAGCAAACCATGCCTCCAGGCATTGGGAATGCTGCGGACCTGCATTGAGGCCGCCTCCGCCGGGGCTTCGAATCACCACGGGTGCGTTGAAAAGACCCCCGAACATGTACCGCGTCTTGGCCAGTTGGTTAACGATCTGATCCATGCACAACGTTAGAAAATCTGAGAACATGATTTCGGCCACGGGCCTGAGGCCCTTGATCGCCGCGCCGACCGCGAGCCCGATAATGGCGGATTCGCTTATGGGAGTGTCTCTGACACGCCTTTCCCCATATGTTTCCAGCAACCCCTTCGTACCGCTGAACGCTCCGCCGGGCCCTCCCACATCTTCACCGATGACGAAGACGCTCTCATCCCTTGCCATTTCCTCATGCAAGGCTTCTGCGATTGCCTTTATGTATCGTGTTTCTTTCATGATTATACGTCTCCCGTTCGACCATCATGCGTATACGTCGGTAAAAAGCTCTTCGGCACCCGAAATCGGGCTGCTCTCCGCATAGGCCATAGCCGATGCGATCTCTGATTTGATTTTGGCCCGTACACCGTCGAGATAGTCCCGGTCAACGTGCCCGGACTCAAGCAGGAACTTTTCGAACCTTTCAATGGGGTCAAACTCCCTTGCCTGCTGAACCTCCACTGAAGGCCGGTATTTTTGCGCGTCCCCGACGTAATGGCCGAGCCAGCGGTGGGTCTTGCACTCCAGGAGTGTAGGACCATTGCCCGTCCGAGCCCTGTCGATCGCTTTTTCCGCCTCCGCACGAACCTGCAGCACGTCATCGCCGTCCACCGTCACCCCGAACATGCCGTAAGCTACGGCCCTCTTACTGATGTCTTGCAGCTTCATGTAGACTTTCTGGGAGGTGAACTGAGCCCATCCGTTGTTTTCACAACAGAAAATAACCGGAAGATTCCATAACGCCGCGATATTGAGCGATTCGTGAAAAGTTCCCTGGTTGGATGCGCCGTCGCCGAAAAAACAAACCGTAACACTATTCTCTCGCTTGTACATGGACGCAAAGGCGGTCCCAAGAGAGATGGGGAGGCCCGCCCCCACAATCCCGTTCGACCCTGCAACGCCGTACTCCTTGCTGGCGATGTGCATGGACCCGGACTTGCCCTTGCAGCAGCCGTCCTTTCGTCCGTATATCTCCGCCATAAAGCCGTTTAAATCGATCCCCTTGGCCAGTGCCTGCCCATGCCCCCGATGTGTGGTAAAAATGGTATCCTCCGGGGTCAAACACGAACAGACGCCCGCCGCCACCCCCTCCTGGCCGATACCCACATGAATGAACCCGGGGATTTTCCCCTGGGCAAACACATCAACAAGACGCTCTTCCACCAGCCTCACCCTTACCATCGAGTGATGGATTTCCAGCAGTGTTTCTTTGTTCATCATAATGGAATCTCCTGCACAGGTGTCTTGCAGCAACTTTGTTACATCCAACAGGACAGAATCGGCGAAGCCGGCCGGGTTCCACCCAAAAAATCTTCCAAGTGCAAGAAAGGGTAGCAAGGCTCCATTCAGGGGAACACCCGCTGATCCACAGAAAAACCGGCCAACCGGTTTAATTAGTATTGAAGCCCGCATTCTTTGTCAAGAAAAAACTTGCCTGCTTCATATCCAAAACACCGGGCTGGAAAAGTCGCACCGTATGACCCATGGCGAACATCAACGGCCATTCGTCTTCCAGCGACCGTAAACATGCCCGGCATGTGTCTTGACACATACTCCTTGCCGTTTCGGAAGGACAAAGATTCGGACGAAGGTTCGGATTGCCATTTTTCCGGGTTGTGATATTATACTGGCCACACCGGATTAATAAGGCAACTCTTTCCCGGAGCCCTGTCAGCGTCACAAGCATTTTCGAAAATGGTCAACGATCGCCGCTATATTCGACCTCAGGGCGCCAACTGAGATTAAAGACATTCAGACTGAGTACGGCTTAATTCGTTACACAATAGCTAAAATGGGTGAAAATAATATCGATGTTACTCCGTCATATAAGGTTGACTAATGGAAAATAGCACTAAGCGATTCACCGAAAAGGAATTGAGTAAAGTCAGCGCTATAGTGAAGGCTGCTGCAAATTTATTTGATAAAAACGGATACGTGGAAACAAGCCTGAAAGATATTTCTACCGAGGCACAATTGAGCAAGGGAGGTATATATCACTACTTCTCCAATAAACATGACATCCTTTTCTTTATTCTTGATAATTACATGGATCGCCTTTTGGGGGGACTGGAAGAAGAGTTAAGGGAAATACCGGATAGCCCATCAAGGATTCACTTTATAATGTTTAGACATTTAAAGCACTATAATAAACAGGTTCCAGAGGCCAGAGCATTGCTAAACCACGCGCATAATTTACCATCTGAGTATTTTGAAGTCATCTCGGGCAAACAAAAGATATATGCAAGAATACTGACCGATGTACTCTCTGAATTACTTAGTGGGAGTATGGGTATTGATAATTTAAAGGCCATAAGTTATATCATGTTTGGAATGTGTAATTCAATCATGTACTGGTATGATCCTGATGGTCCTGTTTCGCTCGAAGAACTGTCCAAGATTTGTTATGATATTTTTATGGATGGTACAACTTCGTACATCTCGAGATTAAGAACAGTTGCAGCTAAGGAAATATTGGTCTAGTACTTTCATTCATAAATAGCCCTACTATTGTATCGTGCCCTCCATAAGAGCGACACTCATTGAGATGAGACGCTGTCGAAAGCTAGTGTCCTGAGTTAGAGATCCGCTACATAAGTTCCGAGTACTTCGGCCGTCATTCCGGCGCGTCCTCACAAAAGATCGGACGCGAACTTGAAGCATTTAACATGAGTCGAGGTGTTCAACGCGAACCCGAACGTAGTGAGGGTTCAGGCCGGAATCCAGTATTTTTAATAAATTTCAGTCACTTCTGGAACCCGGCTTTCGCCGGGGTGACGTAGGCGTTGGCTCAATTCCCAAGCTTTAAATATGTTATGAACTTCAGACTCAGGACGCTAGCGAACGTCCGGCTCGCGCAGCATGGCGTTGGGGTTTACGTCCGGGTCCGGCGCACAGTCCGGGCAGAGTAATGAGCGGGCAGGACGCAGCCTCGGCCCGAGGTCCTGCAGTTTTTGAAAAAGACAACCCCCAGCCGGATTCCAGATGAGGGTTGTATAACGAAAAAGGTCTTTACGGAAAGTACTTTAGAAATTCACCTTATCTATTCCCTTAAGACCCAGGATACTCCGGGCCTCATCGGGTGTCGCCGGATCGATGCCCAGCTCTCTGGCGATGCGGACTATCTTGGCCACTTGCTCGGCGTTGCTTTTCGCCATCCTGCCCTTTTCAAGGTACAGATTGTCCTCCAGGCCGACTCGTGCATTTCCGCCGATGAGCAGGGACTGCGCGCATATGGGAAACTGTGCCCGGCCGGCGACGCAGACGGAAAACTCGAAGTCCCCGATGAGCTTCTTCGCATAGTCCACGAGAAAAAGCAGGTTTTCGGAACTCGGGGTGATCCCGCCCAGGACTCCCATGACGAACTGGATGTAAACCGGTTTCTTGACATACCCCGCCTGGATCATGAAGGCCACATTGTTCACCATTCCGGCATCGTAGATCTCTAACTCAGGCTTGGTTCCCGTCTCATTGAATTTAGCGCAATATCCCCGCATGGACTTGAAGGTGTTTGCGAAGATGAAATCCTCCGTCATGGCGAGATACTGTTTCTCCCATTCGAACTTCCACTCTTTGTATCTCGGGATGACCGGGAAAAGCGCGAAGTTGATGGATCCGGCGTTGAATGACGCAAGCTCCGGCTTATAGAGTTCCACCGGGGCAACCCGCTGCTCGATCGTCATCCCGAGGCCTCCGCCCGTCGTGATGCAAACGACCATGTTGCAGCGGCTCTTAATCCTCGTGATGATTTCCTTCATGAGGCCCAGATCGGGGACCGGCATCCCCGTCTCAGGATTCCGGGCGTGGATATGGCAGACGGCAGCGCCTGCCTCATAAGCCCTAACAGCCTCATCGGCAATCTGCTCCGGCGTGATGGGAAGATAATCCGACATCGTCGGGGTATGGATGCTCCCGGTGATTGCCGCTGTTATGACGGCTTTTTCTTTCATACCGTTCCTCCTTATTTCTTAGGGTTCAAAAAATCGGGCTGGAGAAATTCCGGATTCGGATATGAATAAAATCCTTTTCCGCTCTTAACGCCCAGTTCACCCTTTTTGATCTTCTCCACCAGTGGTTCTGGCGGCTTATCCCCCGGGTCCTTCGACTCATCGTAATAAACCATTTCGATATTATAGACCGTGTCAAGACCAACTGAATCCATGAGGCCAAAAGGCCCGACCTTCATGCCGGAGAAGATTCGCCATGCCCGGTCTATGTCCCGGAAATCGGCGAAGTCATTTGCCCACATATAGAGGGTTTGTTTCTTTATTGCCCGCCAGACGTTGTTGAAACAGAAACCCAGGGCCTCTTTTTTTACCCGCAGTGGAACAACGCCTAAAGAGCGGATCCATTCTTCACCTTTCTGCATGACTTCGGGAAGAGTTTTTGTTCCCGCCATGAGGTCGGCCATATTCATTCCCTGAAGCGGAAGGTAGAAGTGGGTGTTGATGCACCGATCCGGCCTGCCGCTGCTGTCTTCCATTCTCGATACGGGAAGCGAGGAGCTGTTCGTGGCAAAGATCGCTTTGGCCGGTGCGCTTTGTCCCATCTGCTTGAAGACCTTTCGCTTGAGTTCCACGTCCTCGGTTATCGACTCTACAACCAGATCAACGTCTTTGAGCGCATCGCCCAGATTTGTCACAAGCCGGATGTTCTGTTTGCACCCCTCCCACTTATCCCATGCAATGAAAGGATTCACGCCCTTTGCCTTTAAGTCTGAATACAGTTTGGCGTATGTTTCAGCAAAGGCGCCGTCCCTGATATCGTAGACGCAGACTTTATAGCCGGCATATTCTGCAAGCATGGCGATCTGCGTACCCAAAATTCCCGAACCTACGACTGTTACACGTTCGAATGGTTTGTTCATAAATTCTCCCTTCAAACTATAGTGCATGGGTCTGTGCGTCCACTGTTATTCTTTGAACAGGAAACTTACGATAAAGGGGACTAATTCAGATCTTTTTCAAAAACTTCAGTATCTCGATGAGGCCGCCATCCCGCCACCTGGTAATCTCTTCATTGGTGCGGCCCTGTTCGGGTGGACGATTGGCCATTTCTGTGTTCACGCCTTGCTGAGCGGTTTCAGACCAGCCAGTCGGCAGTTTCTTCCAGACCGCCATGTCCTCCAACCAGAGTTCCACGGACTTCTCGACGTGTTTGAGCAGACCCTGAATCCCGTGGGGACCGCCTCCCAATTGGTAGATGAGGTTGGGACCCATGAGGGCGTAGCGCAGGCCCGGTCCGAAGTTTACGGCCTTGTCGATATCCTCCACTGAGCACACCCCTCTCATCACCAGATCGACGGCTTCCCGGTAGAGGGCCATGGAGAGCCTGTTGGAGATGAACCCATGGGCCTCCTTCCGAAGAACTATGGGTTCCTTGCCAAGCGACATGTAGAAGTCGCAGGTTCTCTTTACTGTCTGTTCGCTCGTCTTTTGCCCCCTGCTGATCTCAACAAGCGGGATAAGATGAGGAGGATTGTAAGGATGTGCGCCCAGACATCTCTCAGGATGCGCTGAGCCTTTTGCGATCTCCGAGATAAGGAGCCCTGAAGTGCTGCTCGCAAAGATAGCATCCGCCGGTGCATGCTTATCAACCTCGGCGAGCAGTGCCTGTTTGACTTCATATTGCTCCAGGACAGACTCCTGGAGGAACTGGGCATCTTTAACGGCCTCTCCAAGGCTCGTCGTGTATTTTACCAGACCCATGGCCACGTTCGTTTCACCTGAGGTCAAGATGCCCTTTGAGACGAGATATTCCAGGTTTTCCCGGATACGATTCCGGGCTGTCTTCAGGGCCTCATCGCTTATGTCGTAGATATGGACGGAGACACCCTTCCAGATGAAGTTGGTTGCCCAGCTCGAACCGATGAGGCCTCCTCCAAGCACAGCCGTTTTTTTGATCTCGGGTATCTTCATGCATTCGTTCTCCTGGGACTCCGATTAACCATAGATCCAGATCCCAAGCGGGATCGCGAAGAACAGGGCTATGGTTGTCGCAATAACGTGCCCAAAGAAGATGTGTTTGTATGCGTTGGCGTGGGTGAGCCCGGAAACCGCAAGAATGGTTATGACGACCCCGTTATGGGGCATTGCGTCAAAAGCGCCGGAGGACATGCATGCAATCCTGTGGATCAGGTCCGGGCTCAGGCCTAGGGCAAGATACTTGGGAGCCAGGGTCGTAAGTATAATTCCGAGGCCTCCGGATGCGGACCCTGTGATGGCTGCCATGATGTTCGTAGCGACCGCAAGAGAAATGATCGGGTGCATGTGAAGCGTCAGCAGCCAGGAGGAGACCGCCGCGAATCCCGTTGTAGCCGCCACGGCCATACCGTAGCCGACGTCGGCGCAGGTGTTCACGATGGGAACGACCGTATTCAGGGCGCCTTTATTCAAAGTATCCAGGATCTTGGCGTAGTATTTCCAAAACAGTATGACGCAGGTCAGCACACCGCCCGTCAAGGCGACAACGGCATCTCTTTTGAGATAGGGAATATTGAAGTTGAGCAGCACGAGTACGACCACCATCGGGACCAGGCTTAACCATACGTTGGGCATCGGCCCCGAATCCGGGGCTCCTGCTCCGAGGACGCCGGCTGCGGGTTCCTCGTACACTTCGCCCCTTGCCTTGGATTTTTTCAGAATGTAGCGGAAATACAGTACGTTAAAGGTGGCGACAATGAACGCTCCCATAAGACCGACCAGCGGGGCCGAGGTCGTCGTTGAGGCCATGTATTTTGTGGGCATGATGTTTTGGATCTGGGGAGTTCCCGGGAGCATGGTCATCGTCAGCGATGCCGCTCCGAATATGAAGGCCGCCATGAAAAGATGCCAGGAAAGATTGGCCTCCTTGAATAGGGGTCGCGCGATCGGAATAACGGTGAATATGACGACGAACAGGCTCACGCCGCCGTAGGTGAGACACATGGAGACGATCGAAATAGCCAGCATCACCCGCAGGGGACTCTCTTTTCCGATCACTCTTAAAATACCGTTGGCGATGGAGCGCGCCGCTTGCCCGTCTTCCATGAATTTGCCGAACACCGAACCGGCCAGAAAGATCAGGTAAAATTTCCCGGCGTAATTGACGAACCCTTTCATGTAAGGTCCTGTCATCGTTTCCATGATATTCATCTGAGAAAAAATCGATACGACGACAACGGCGAGGGGCGCGATGACGATAATATGCCACCCCCTCAGCGCCAGAACGACAATGAACGCTAACGACAGAATAATTCCTATAACACTCCAGTCCATTAAAATTCTCCCTTCCTTTCAGGATGAATGAGGAAAAACAAAGCCCTGCTGAAGTGATGATTCGCACATTACATGCCAATAAAAAATGCTCAATGTTTCCAGTAATATGGCGCATTGAGCATCGCTAGTGTAGTGAAAATCTACAATAATGTGTGTAGGTATTGGCTACACCCATCCCGCTTGCCTGTTTCCCTTACATATTGATCTTGTACCGACTTATTTTCTTATAGAGGACGCTTCTGTCCATCTGCAACATTTCAGCGGCCCGTTTCTTATTTCCCTTGGTTATCTGTAAAACGTTGATGATCGCGTCCTTTTCCAGCTTAATTCGCAGGTCGTTTAAATTGGCGAATTTTTCGACAGGCTTGTTGGGAGTTTTATCAAGCAATCTCGGTACAAATCGTTCAAAATGATAAAGGTTCAGATGTCCTGAAAGGGCGATATTTGCGGCTCTCTCCAGAAGGTGTTCCAATTCCCGAACGTTACCGGGCCAATGATACCGGGTCAATGATTTCAACACGTCCTTGTGCACGCCCTGGATATTGAGGCCCAATCCATTGTTTATTTTCGCAATAAAATGATTGACCAACTCGGCAATGTCGTCCAGCCGCTCCCTGAGCGGAGGAACCTGGAGCGATACAACATGAACGCGGTAGTATAAATCCTCGCGGAATTCACCTTTGTCAACGAGTTCCTTTAAATTTCTGTTCGAGGTGCAGATCAAGCGGATGTCAGTATAAATGGTTCTTGTCCCTCCTATTCTTTCAATCTCTTTTTCTTGAATAGCCCTCAATAACTTTGATTGCAGCGGGAGCGGAAGTTGATCGATCTCATCAAGATACAATGTCCCTTGATGTGCCATCTCGAATTTTCCGAGCTTGCCACCCTTGCGGGCGCCGCTGAACGCACCCTCATCATAGCCGAACAACTCCGACTCGATCAGATCTTTGGGAATTGCGGCGCAATTCAATGCAATGAATGGCTGATGCCTGCGGGGACTTGCCTGATGGATTGCATGAGCAAACAATTCTTTCCCTGTTCCCGTTTCCCCTGTAATCAGGACCGTCGATTTCGTTTGCGCCACTTTCCTTGCAAGTTCCTTTGCCTCTGTTATCGCTGCTGATGAGCCAATGATGTTGTTTACAGAGTATTTTGCCCCTCTCAATTTCTGCAATTCATTCTTGAATTGATTCAATTCATCATTTAAACGCCTCACCAGATCAAAAGTGGAAATGGTACTCATATATTTAATCGTATTCATGGAGGTGTAAGCGAATACCCCAAGGATATTATTGCCTTTGATGAGCGGGACATAATGTGCGATCACGGTTTCGCCATTGGCCAGTGTAAACAACTTGCAATCCGGTTGTCCCGTTTCCCTGATCATAGGCATGCTCGTATTAGGGATTATCTTGAGAACGGGCTGGCCAATGATATCTTTCTTCTTGCGGTTCAATATCTTGACATAGTGGTCGCTTATAGCGATGATTCTATCTTCCGAATCCGTGACAATCGTTACCCCCGTTCTTGACAGACTATCGAATATCAGACTGGTGATTTCATGACCTTCAAAGTGTCCATGCATGACATTCCCTTCCTAAATCGATAAGATATTTTCCCATCAAGACGCCTCAGTTTTAGAATTACCCATATCAAAAAGTGTAGCAAACAGCAACACTATTATTAGCGCCAACAAAGGCCGTTGCAAAACTCTTTACGACCGTGAAAAGCAAATTGGACGGTTTCGGGTAGATTTTTGACCGAAGAGAGTCTTTCCCTTGATGATCGAGAAAATATGTCGATGGGAATGGCCCTAAACGGGCGTTGGGCGGCTCTACCCCAACCTGCTTAAGTGGTTGGGACCACTCCGAAGGCCCTGAAAAGCTTCATAAGATTATGGCAGGAACAAATCAGCTTCCATTAGTTTCGAACTGCGTCTATGCAGAGGCGGCGCCGGCCTCTATGCCGAAGACTCGCACGGCACCTGCCGGTCCCTCGGCTGAGTTCGTTTCGTAGAACGTCGGCGGCTCATACGTCCACCCCTGCTGAAGTCGCTTTTCCTCACGTTGCAGCGCGCGGTAAAGGCGGCGGCCAACGATGGGTGCAGCCGAGCGGGCAACCTCACCGAACTCGGCATACAGCTCATCGAGCAACACGGAGATCAGACGGAAGCGATGGGGATCGTGCCGGTATTGCCTCTGCGCCGCCCAGAGTGCGCCAGTGTAGTTGTTCGGCAGGTTGCTCGCCTCGTGCTCAAAGCGGGCGCGGACCCGCTGGTTGGGGTGGTCCTTGTAGCGTCTCCAACCCTGGAGCATCGTGCGGGCGATTCTCACCACGCTGGGGCCGTTGACCTCGAAGTCGCGGTTGAAAGCGCGGAGGAGAAATTCGGCTTCCGCGCCGTTTTTGATGTGCGGGTGGCGGTAATTGAATGATAGCTGTCCATGGGCGTCGCCCACCGGGAAATCGAGAACATCAAGCAGTGTGCCCCTGGCCTCGTGTTCGGCGAACAGGGGTGTGCCCGGCGAAGGCATGTAGAGCATGAACTGATGCATGTCAGTATTATAGCTGACAGCGTAGTCGATCACCTCGTCGATGTTTTCGGGCGTATGCTCCTCGAGGCCGATGATGCTCGAGCCAAGCACGCGGATCCCGTGGGAATGCAGTTCGCGAACCAGCGCACCAGTATCGGTGCCCGCAAGCTTGGAGTACTGGGACTGTTTTCCCTCCAAGCCGATCCACACCCAGTTGACCCCCAGCCCGACAAGTTGCTCCATGGTGTAGAGGCGAAGAACGTTGGCCGAGCTGAACACCGCCATATACCACGCCTTGCCGTGCTTCTCCATCAGGTCCAGAAGCTGGAGAGCCCGCTTTCGGTCCAGCAGGAAGTTTTCGTCCATCACGAAAAAGCCGTGTACGTGCAGGCTCGACTCCAGCGCGCACATGATTTCGAACAGCTCTGCTCCGGTCTCGTAGAATTCGATGTATTTACCTTTGCCCCCGAACATAGCCGACGTTGAGCAAAAGTTGCATCCCAAGGGACATCCGACGCTCGGGATGAGCGTGGCATAGTCCAGGCCGTCGTGGTTCCTCAGCGGCACACCCATAATGCGGGAATGCTTGTAGGTTATGTCCACGGGATGCCGGATGGGCTTATCTTCGTCCTCGCCAAGAAAGCGGCGCATCCATCGAACGCCGTCCCCGCAGACTATATGGTCCGCATGTAGAATCCGTGCCGCATCGGGCATGTTGGCCACGTGTCCTCCAACTACGATCGTAGCGCCGGGCTGGTATTTGCGGATCGACCGGCACATCCTCCGCACCTTGAGCAGGTTCGGGATGATCGAGCTGATGCCGATAACGTCATATTCCCGCGACTTTATCTCGTCGACAAACCTCTTCTCGGATGGAAAATCAAGCAACGTGCAAGGTGCCTGTATGTTGAGTTGAATCATCATCAGGCCCCAAGATCGATGGAAGGTACGTAACGAGAAGGCCCCCTGGACCCGCGTCACCTGGTTGTGATACAACTCCATCGGGTTGATCACACGGCTGCCGTACTGATCGTCCTGGGCGTAAGGGCCAAAGACGCTAACCAGCAGCACTCGCGCTTGCGAGCGGAGCGGATGCACGGGGTTGTCGGAAGCGCGGGTCGTCATAGACTCTGTATCCCTTTTGGTTTTTTCATACTTTGTCGATACGGCCTTCAACCGGAACGCTGGACGATTGACCGGGAATTCCATAGCTTACCGAAAGGACACTCTTCCCATCGGCTTTCTGGAAGGAAGCCGAAAACCTCAGATCCTAAAACTCGGGTTCTGTTCTGGAGAAATTGGGCGTACCCGGAACGATTCCTTCCGATTAATCCGAATAATGCATCAACCTGACTACCAACAAATCCCGAAGGGTTTTTGGGGTTCGTCCAACACCCTGAAAAACTGCCAAGACACCTTCAGTGCCATAAAACCTTCCCATATACGAATAAAAAAGGCAAGTGGAAGGTCAACTGGACCGGTTTTTGGCAGTCCAGTTTCCAGACGAAGCGAAGGAAATGCTCCAGGGCGTTGAGGACCGGGGCTCAATCCCGGAACGTACACGGATGAGCGGATAAACATTTTTATGCTTCAATACTAATTTTCACTGTCCTCCCAATCGTGTCAGAATCATTGACTATTTGTTCGCAGGTCTTTAACATAACCATCGAAAGGCTCATTTCTTGCGCGTGCCGGCATTAGGTCGGCCACTGTCATCCCGTAGCTGTGCTCTTCGATCTCGTCTGCAAGGTTTGTTCGCTCATCGAACGGCAGAATGGGTATCGTGATGTGCTCCTGCCTAATGTTTTCCGCTAATGCCAGCGGCACTTCAGTTTGGCTGTCAGGTCCTGCAACTCATTGATTTATCCAAAATCGGAGGCAGGAATTATGAGTAACGGCACACACGCGGCGATTCCGCCGGAACGCGCCGCCCTGGAGCATTGGTCGGTGTTGCTGGCGTATGTCTTAGCGGTGGTGTTGTCAGTGGCGATGTTGCTTGCGCGCATGGGTATGGGGGTGGCGTTTGGCGACCGACCCATGCTGATCCTGTTCTATCTCCCGATCATCATCAGCGCCTACCTGGGCGGATTGGGACCGGGGCTGGTGGCCACAACGGCGTCCGCTGTCCTTGTGGACTACTTCCTGATACCGCCGGCCTACACGTTCCACTTCGCATTCACACACGACTTTGTGCAGTGGGTCATCCTTATTGTGAATGGCGTGCTTGTCAGCGTACTAAGCGAGAGCCTGCATCGCTCCAGGCGGCAGGCGGGAATGATCCGGCAGCGGCAGGAAAAAAGCGAAGAACTCTTCCGTCGAGCGATGGAAGCCACCAGTGACGGCCTTTGGGATTGTGATGTAGCCAGTGGAAGCGTTAATTACAGCCCCGGCTACTTCAGCATGCTGGGGTACGAACCGGAGGAATTTCCGGCTAAAGCAGATGCCTGGTTGGAAATGGTTCATCCGGACGACCGCAAACGAGTTCTGGCCGCAAACGAAGCGTGCATCCGCAATGATGTTCCAGCTTTTGGGGTTGAGTTCCGCATGCTTTCTCATGATGGAACCTGGCGTTGGATTCTTCGGCGCGGCAAAGTCATCACTCAGGGTGCCGGCGGGCGGGCGCTTCGGATGATAGGCACACATATCGACATCACCGAACGCAAACGGGCAGACGAAGCGATGCGGGAGAGCGAGGAAAAATACCGCGAACTGGTGGAGAATGCCAACAGCATCATAGTGAGAATGGACAACGCGGGCAACGTGACCTTCTTCAGCGAGTTTGCCGAGAGTTTTTTCGGCTACAGCGAAGAGGAGATGCTCGGCAAAAACGTGGTAGGCACTATTGTTCCGGAGGTTGAATCAACGACCGGGAGGGACCTGCGGTTGATGATCGAAGATATCGCGGTGAACCCTGATCGCTATGCCAACAACGAAAACGAAAATATGCGCAGCAACGGCGAGCGTGTCTGGATTGCCTGGACCAATAAGCCGGTCTTTGACGAAAACGGTCAGATAAGGGAAGTGCTGTGCATTGGCAACGACATCACCGGCCGCAAACGGGCGGAGGAGGCTCTGCAGAATTCCCATTCACTATTGGCGGCGACGCTCGAGTCCACTGCGGATGGCATTCTGGTCGTGGACAGAGCAGGCAAGGTGACCGCCTTTAACCGGATTTTTCTGGAACTGTGGCGGATTCCCGAAAGCTTAATTGCGACGCGGGACGACGAGCAGTTGCTCCAGTATGCCGTTGACCTGCTTTTGGAACCCGATGCGTTCCTGGACAAGGTTCGGGCGCTTTATCGGACGCCTGAGGTAAGTTCCGTGGACGAGCTGGTCTTCAAGGACGGCCGGATATTCAAACGCTATTCCCAGCCTCAGCGAATTGACGACACGATCGTTGGGCGGGTGTGGAGTTTTAGAGACATCACCGACCGCAAACAAGCTGAGGAGGCGATGCGGAGGTATCAACGGCAATGGGCTGACATCATTGAATTCTTGCCGGATGCTACATTCGTCATCGATAACGAAGGAACGGTTATCGCCTGGAATCGCGCCATGGAAGCAATGAGCGGAATTTCGAAGAGTAAAATGATTGGCAAGGGCGATTTCGAGTATTCCTTACCTTTTTTCGGATACAGGCGACCGATACTCATAGACCTTTTGTTTGCAAGTGAAGAGAAGAAAACCGAGTACTATGACCCTGTTTCAACAGTTGGGGGCAACATCGTTGCCGAGACTTATGCGCCGGAGGCATATGGAGGAAAGGGGGCATACCTGTGGGGTGTCGCAACCGCCCTGTTCGACGAGCAGGGAAATGTCACCGGTGCGATTGAATCCATACGGGATATCACCGAGCGCAAGAGGGCGCAGGACGAGCTTTTCAACTCGCGTCAGATGCTCCGGTCAGTCCTGGATAACATCCCACAGCGGGTGTTCTGGAAGGATCGAAACTCGGCCTTTGTCGGGTGCAACAAACCCTTCGTCCTCGATTGCGGCTACAAGGACCCAAGTGAGCTTGTGGGAAAGACCTCTTACGAGACCGCCTCTGCAGCAATGGCCGACCTCTATAGTGATGACGATCGCGAGGTGATGGAGAGCGGCAGGCCCAAGCTCAACTATGAAGAAGCTCAAATCAGGCCGGATGGTTCTCAGGCCTGGCTTATTACCAGCAAGGTGCCGATGTATGACCAGGAAGGCCAGGTAATTGGCGTGCTGGGAACCTATTCGGACATTACCGAGCGCAAAATGGCCGAAGATGCATTGCGCGAGAGCGAGGAACGTTTCTCAAAATTCTTTCGCGCAAGTCCCATCGGCAGCAGTATATCACGCTTAAGCGACGGCCGATTCGTCAACGCCAATGACGCGTTCCTGAGCCTTTTTGGCTATACACGCGAAGAGGTCGTCGGCCACAGCGCGCTGGAGCTGGGAATTTGGGCTGATCCTGGAGACAGGGCGGAGATGCTCCGGTTACTGCTAGAGCATGGCAGGATACGGGGCATTGAACGCCAGGGCGTCAGGAAATCCGGTGAGATCATTGATTTGGTCGGCTTTGGGGAGATGATCGACATAGCCGGGAAGCAGTATATCTTGAGCCTTGTATATGACATTACCGAACAAAAGCGGGGCGAAAGGGAAAGAAAAAAACTCGAGGAACAACTGTTTCAGGCCCAGAAGATTGAATCAGTAGGTCGGTTGGCGGGAGGTGTGGCGCACGATTTCAACAACATGCTGGGCGTGATCATCGGCCGGGCGGAAATGGCCCTGCAGCAGGACGTTTCCCCTGACAAGCTCCAGCACCACCTTGATGAGATCCTCAAAGCGGGCCTTCGTTCAGCAGACCTTACCCGGCAACTGCTGGCCTTTGCCCGCAAACAGACCGCCGTCGCAAAGATACTGGATTTGAACGACACGATCTCGGGCATGCTCAAGATGTTGCGGCGGCTCATCGGCGAGGATATCGACCTGTTGTGGGCGCCGGAACTCGATCTGTGGAAAGTCAAAATCGATCCCTCCCAGGTGGACCAGGTCCTGGCCGATCTTGTGGTCAATGCCCGCGATGCCATTTCCGGAGTAGGCGCCATCACTTTGAGGACCGAAAACGTTGCGATCTATGATTCCAATAGTGCCGAGGACCCCGAAATCATTGCCGGAGATTACGTCCTGCTGACCGTGAGCGACACAGGAGCGGGTATGAGCCGGGAAGTCCGCGAGAAGATCTTCGAGCCTTTTTTTACCACCAAGGAACTGGGCAAGGGAACCGGGCTTGGATTGTCCACCGTCTACGGCGTCGTTAAACAAAACGACGGCTTTATTTATGTCGCCAGCGAGCCGGGGAAAGGAACAACTTTCAAAATCTACCTGCCGCGGTTCGAGGGTCAAACCGCACAAGCCCCCTCTGAAGAGATTACGGCCACGCGTCCGACAGGTACGGAAACCATTCTGCTGGTCGAGGACGATGAAGCGATCCTGGACCTCGGCAAGATGATTCTCGAAGAGCTCGGCTACAAGGTCCTTGCGGCGCATACTCCGGTATACGCTTTGCACCTTGTCGAGGAGCATCCGGGAGATATTCACCTGCTGATCACTGACGTGGTGATGCCGGAGATGAACGGGCGGGAACTGGCAGAACTGCTTAGAGCAGTCCGCCCGAACCTCAAGTGCCTTTTTATGTCGGGCTATACCGCCGATGCGATTGCACATCGAGGCATTCTGGAGGAAGGACTGAATTTCATTCATAAGCCTTTCGGCAGCGATGAGCTTGCGGCAAGAGTCAGACAGGTGTTGGACCACTTGGAATAGATGGCTGCAACTATGAATATTCGATTCGCCCGGTTTTTATGCGTCCAAGCCACGGCGGCGGAGTTCTTGCGTGGCCAAATGCCGGACCTGGGAAAAGTCGAGCACGACAACGAAGTTATCACTGCCGTACCCGTAGCCCGGCGTGTCGTAGTTAACGCTGAGGTGATATTTCTTGTCGCTCAGGCCGGCCAGTTGCCGCAATACCTCCGGCGCGATGTCGGCCGCAGAGCGTTCGATGAGTGTTTCCAGCGGAGACACCCAGGACGTGGCCGCATCCTGCTCGTAACCGGGTGCGCGCGGATCGTTTCGGTAGCCGCCTTTCGGGCTGTAGCGTAAGCAGTGCTCGATCAGGGGCTTGATGGCCCGAGGGTCGCCGATCTTACTGAGCACCGACGCCGCCAATCCTGCGACGTCCTCATCTCTGAGGGCCAGGATCAGCGGCTCGACGGCAAGCTTTTTGCCGATCAGGCCGAGCGCATGGACGACCTGCTGCCTGACAGCGCTGTCCCCGTTTTGCAGCGACTCCAAGAGAGGTTTACGCACCCGCTCCCAGCCTAGCCGCGTCAGTTCGTCCCAACGCTCAAGCGCAATGTAATAGGGCACGCGCACAGCGTCGTCGGCAGACTGCCAGCCAAACGCATCCAGTGCCGCGGCCGCGCTCTTGCGCAGGGTTTTTTGTGGCTCGTTGAGCAGCGCCACCAAGGCGGGTTGGGCACGCCCATCGACGGTCAAGAGACCCTAACTGTCTGCGCCTTTCCCCCATGGGCTCTTGGCATTCCGGGGGACTATGTCTTTGCTGTTCAAGTGTCAGCCGAAGATGCCGATCCCGCAGTCATTAACGTCCAAGTACACTGGGATGGTACATGGCCATCACTCGGAGGCCACGATCCATAAAAGGCCAAAATCAGGATGTCTCCCCGCAGCGGGACAGCAGCATGTTTCCGGTTTGTCTTTTTGTCCAGTATCGGCACTTTGCCGCCCTCGGAAAATTGCGGCTTTGCGGGCCGCTTCCCCGCACATACGGGACAATTTACGCTCTTTTGTCCATATTTCCCTCATTCTACGACGTGTAGTGCGATGTTGACCTTAATTATCTAGAAATGTTACATTCAAATGCTGCAGCTGAATAGTATGCTTATCTATATTTATATTATCTATATCAATTCGCCCATTTGTATTTGTGGTTATAACTAGTAAGTCACTGTTGTGATTAAAGAGTTCATCTGATATCGCCACACCTCCCATATAATATTTACGATTATCATCATGATTAATAACAGGAAGAAGGGGTTCAATCCCTTGTAACCCATATATACTCGGATCAAAACCTTTATATATATAATACATATTATTAGTTGGACATGGGATCATTATAAATCGAATTTTCAAATGTCGATTATTCAAAGCAAAAACACTAGAGCTAGGGCTTATATTATATAGAAAAGATATACTTTGTTTATTAGCAATCATTGACTTTATTTATTCCAATATTTTATTATCATCCAACAGTAATTAATACTTTAATTTTAAGAAGTCTTGTTGCTCTGCCTACTTTTCCAGTGCATTTCTTTGTAAATTTACATTTTGAGAGATCAATATCCCGATAGATATGATAATTGCCAGCAATCCAAACCAAAATGGTTTCTTTCGTTCTTGTTCCCTACGTATAGAAAGAAAAATTCCCAGCAAGCCAAAGATAATGGATAAGAGGATTAGTATTATTTTCATATAAGCCCTTACCATTTGGGGATAATCAGATGCTCTACAGTAAACCATCTCGTGTTCTGCTAACTGGACACTTTACAACACTGTCCACTTTCGCCCGCTGTTTTTTCGCTCGCTGGCAATTGTGCCGCTTGCGGCACGAGACCCAGAGGGTCGTCGCGGTTGCGTCTTTGCATGGTGCAACCATCTTCGCGCCGCGCCCTCGTCAGCGCGTCCGTTTAGCTCGGCAAATGTGCCGCCCACTTCCTGCGCCACTCGTGGAGCATCCCCGCCGCTAAAGCCGTTACTGTGCGGTCTGTCTCGACTTTCTCAGGCCGGGCCATACTAACATCGTCCGGTGGAAAAGTTATCCGAAATATGGGTTATCAGTGCCGGTGACGCCACGCTGTGCCCACTGCCCTTTTTATCCGCGCGTTTATGGGGGGTATGAGGGGTGCATTTCCGAGATGGCCGGGGGAGGTAAGGGGATGGACGGCGGAGACGATGTTCTACACGCGCCGATGGTGGATCGTCCGGTTACCGGCACTCCAACGGAGATTAGGCTTCCCAAGCTATTTTGAACGACAATCTACTACTGCGTTCAGGAATGCAGTGAGAACCTTTTGTTGAACCTCGACTGCATCTCTAAACGATTGAAGTATCGCAGTATAAAAGTGTGCGATAAAAACCTACACTGCTTCCACTGCTGCACCAGTCGCTGGGTTTGGCTAATGGGAAGTTAGCTGCCGGTGAAAATTAGCGCTATTATTCCTATGATGATTGCAAGCGGTATCAGCCCACAATATCCCTGACGAGCAATTCGCAAATGGTGATCTCCTTCTAGTATTACTTTGTTAGTTATTGTTGCATTTGCCCTGCTTTAGCTGTAATCTCCTTCCCGAACCTATTTACGGGAGGGGGAGATGACAATTTTGCAGGCAGGGCTAGAGCCATTAGTTGATCTTGGACAATTCCTGGCTCCTTTTGGTCAATTCTTGCGCCGATCTGAGAGCCGGAATACTCTGGAACGATACGCTACCGGGCTTTTGTCGGGCACAAGCAGAAAGACTGCCTCTGAACTGGGCAGATCGTTGCCAGGTACCAATGGGCAACGACTGCAGGAATTTCTGACTCGTACCGAATGGGACCCCTGGCAGATGGACCAGTTCCGTATCGAGCAAATGCGTGTCCACACATGCGTTGGCAACGGAGTATTGGTCATTGATGACACCGGCTTTGCTAAGAAGGGCACTGCCTCCGTAGGAGTTGCCAGGCAATACAGCGGAACACTTGGCAGAGTTGATAATTGCCAGGTCCTTGTAACTGCTCATTATGTCGATCGGGTTTTTGACTGGCCGGTGACGGCTCGCCTGTACCTGCCCGAGCGTTGGGCCAAAGACCAGTCGCGGCGACAAAAAGCCCACGTGCCTGAATCGGTTCTGTTTCAGACCAAAGGTGAGATTGGCCTGGACCTGGTCAATTGGTCCCTCCGGGCGCAGATTCCCTTTCGGATAGTGGTGATCGACGCCGGTTATGGGGATCAGCCGTCTTTGCTCGATGGTTTGGTTGCTCTGGGAATTCCACATATTGCGGCGGCAAGTTCTGCTATTCAATTTCGCTATGCCCAATTGGTTGACCAAGATCAGGGGGATCCACCGCCTCCGCCTTATAGTGGACGAGGTAAGCCACGAAAGGCTTCTACCCTCAAAGATCGCATTCCTACTCTGGGCGCCGGAGAAATCTCTGAGCGATTGGCTCCCGAGGCTTGGCAAAGAGTTGCATGGCGGGTGGGCACAAAGGGGCCTCTGGTCAAGGAGTTTGCCAGGGTAGAAGTGTTTCGCAGCGGGCATCGTGGTGCACATTTGCCCATCCGAGGTTGGCTCTTGATTGAACGTCCCATCTCTAAGCTCGCTCGCCTGGAGGATCGTAAATATTATTTTGCCTGGAAACTGGATGGACTCAGCATGGAGGAGTTGGTTGAAATTGCTCATATCCGCTGGGTAATTGAGCGATTCTATCAGGACGCCAAAGGAGAATTGGGACTCGATCATTATGAGGGGAGGCGTTGGAGTGGTTTTCACCGCCATGTTGCGCTGGTCATGCTGGCTCATTGCTATTTGACGCTGCGCCAAAGCTACGGTGCAGACATTATTGAGCAAGGGCCGCCAGGTCATTGGGAGCAGAGCCAAAACGCTCCGACCGTCGCCACAGGGCGAGGTTTTCCCCCCAAAGGGCAGAAAAAGCATGGCCGCGCTTCGCAGGGCGGTTTTTGAGGAACTTTTTCGGCAGGTCATTGGCGACCTCTCTCGCATACGAGATGGTACTTAAATAACAAAGTAGTACTAGTGTCCCGAGTCATTAATTCATTTTCGGCAAATGGCGCCGGTGTCAATTTGCCAATTGGCCGAGTTTTCCCGTGAAGTACATCGAGGCCGCCCGCTCCAGGTCGGCCCTGGTGATCTCGACCGGGCGCTGCTCGTAGGCGCTTATCGAGACTATGATATTCAAGATATCAATCGGATAGCAGGCGCGGAGTTCCCCGTTTCCGGCGTGCAGACATAATGTGCGGAGATGTTCGGCGCTGCCCGGCTCGCTCTTCAGCTTTTTCTGCGAAACAAGCCTGCCGAAAATATCATCGAAGACATGCGGTTCGCACGGCCCAACGTAGACTTTGTTTCGGATGCGTCTCAGAAATGCCTCGTCAGCCAGCTCGCGAAGGTCGAGATTTGTGGCGAAAACGACCATCAGAGCGAAAGGAACCTGAAACTTCACCCCGTAGCTGATGGTCATGTAGTCAACGCGGCGGTCCAGCGGTACTATCCACCGATTGAGCAGATTGCGGGGAGAGACGATCTGCCGGCCGAAGTCGTCGATGAGAAGAATGCCGTTATTAGCTTTCATCTGCACGGGGGCCGCGTATACCCCGGAGTTTGCATCCAATTGCAGTTCCAGCATGGATATGTCGAGTTCTCCGCCAACCACTATGCAGGGACGCTCGCAGGCGACCCAGCGGGGGTCTCCATTGCCGTTTCCGTTGCCATTATCAACCCTGCAGTGGACGGCCGGATCGTAGAGGGCGATTATTTGACCGTCAAACTCTACCGCATAGGGGATAAGTATCGAATCTCCGTAGATTCTTTGCAGACGGACCGCAATGCTCGTTTTCCCGTTGCCGGTCGGACCATAGAGGAATAGCGAGGACTGCGAAATCAACGTAGGGCCGATCTGATCCAGAAATTCCTCGGTCACCACCAGGTCGGACAGAGCTTTTCGCAGTATATCACTAGTGATAGCTACCTTCGGGATTTGTGCATTGACAGCAGCGGTGTAACTTTGCAGGGAAACGGGAGCTGGCCCGCAATATTGAGAGACTTTGAGGCGCCTTTCGGCCAGTTCGCGGCCCGCATATGTGAGGCAGAAGCTGTAATTGTTCCCCGACATGCCGCTCACTTCGAGGACCTGCTGTTCGCGCAGGCGCTGAAAAACGGAGTGAACTACGCTAAAGGACAGCCTGAGCGATCGGCCGAGCGAATCGATATCGCTCTTGCCTTCCATGTAGAGGCGCCGGAGCATCAGGTCGGCGACGACCGACTGCGGGATGTCCAGTTCCTGTAAGGTATGAGGGGCTTTGGGAGTAAAGCCGGCCAGATTCCTCTCTGAATCCGCCATGTTCATAACCACCGACAGGTCCTTGAAAATAGTCTGTGTTTGAATTGGGTGTCAGCCATCCCTTACACGGTGAAAACGGCTATTAGCCAGAATAATGCACCAACTTCAGTACCAAGCATCCCAACCGCATTTTCGGGTCTTTGCCCGAAAAAACCTCCGCTGCACTCCTGAAGCCTTAAAAACCATACGATTTTCAGATCGGACATGCAAGAGATATCTTAACGGTATTTTTCAAAAAATCGGTTACCAGTGCCGGTGCATCCATGCTGTGCCCACCATCCTTCTTATCGGCAAATTTATGGGGGGTGGCCGCCTCGATCTTCGATCCGTCCAGGGGAGGTAAGGGGGAGGTGGACGGCGGGGACGATACTTCTTTCCCCGCGCCGATGCCTGATCGTCGGTTGCAGTCCCCTCGGCACCGTGCTCCTGCCGGGGACCTCACGGCAATAGTGTGATGCCCTTGAGAGTGGGCAAGGTCCAGATCACGTCTTGGATGAGGTGACTATCAGGATGTGAGTCCCCTTCCGATTCCCCCCCCGGCCTGCCCCACACGACTTCCCTCGCGCTCGTGCCCGGTCCCGCATATTCGTCAGATGTGATTTTTGGGAAAGCCCCTTTCTCTTGCGTTTCCTATTGGGATATCGGATAATTCGATGGGCCTTCAGCGTCTCCCAAGAACTTTTCGTATGGAATCCGACCCCGAAATGCAGTTCGGCATCAGTTGGGGTCAAGTTGACGCATTATTCAGGTTAAGGTGTTCAGTCCAGAGGGGTTATGGGCTGCCCCGCCTATCTCCAGCCCTTTGCCAACACAGTATTTGTGCGCCAGGGCAGATTCCGGAAAAATGCGGGTTTCTTGATTTACCCCCCCCGCTGAACCATTACTTTTTGGCGTGTCTCATTCCGTGTATAGCAGTCATGACAAATTCAGCAACGCGTCGGTATCTTTTTAGTTGGTGCCCAACAATGCGCAGAGGCCATGTAATTCGCCTCCTCGCACTCCAAGGATTGCTCGATTCGTCATGACCCAGTTGATACGGGCTACCGTGCAGCCCCAGATGACCCGGAACCACAAGTTCCGTCGAGCCTGCGATAACGCGGTAACCCAAACTATTGTCGGCGGCCGGCGCCTTGCGCACCACGCACATGGAATTGATGAACTCTACTGAATGCACCTGGGTCAGCGCTTCTTCATCGAATTTCGTAAAAAAGCCGCGCAGGATATGGGCCTGCGCCTTGGATATGCCCCAGTGCTCGTGGTTAATGACGTCGGCAAGGCGCTTGAAAAAGGAAATCGAGGAGTGGGGATCGAACAGCCCGCCTTCGAATTGGCCCCAGTAGCTGCAATGCATGTCCTCGGCGATAAAGACACCGCCCTCCACTACGCACGGGAAATACAACGCAAACGACTTGATTATGTCGCTCGACCGATGAGAGCCGTCATCGATAATTATATCGAACTGCGGCGAGCGTTCTAACACCTGCTCACGGACCTCGGGAGCGGTAGCATCGCCGACAATGACATCGATGTGCGGATCGTCGAAGCCGAGGCGCGCGCAGTAGGGATTGATGTCGCAACCGATCAAGGCCGATGCATTGCTGAAGTACTTTGACCATATCTCGAGCGAGCCACCATTCTGTATACCGATCTCAAGCAAGCGTATTGGCTTGTCGCGGTAGTCATGAAACAAGCGATCGTATTCGGTCAGATATAAGGACCACTTATCGGACACCTTGCCAGTATGCTCAGCGTACACTTGGTGAAGTGTCTTTTTACTCATGAATCACCTCTGGCACTCAATCGAATATTCTTCATCGGCACTTCTACTAACCCAACGCGTCATCCCGTTTTTCCCCTTTCATGAAGTCCGTCAAGTCCATTCGCGGAGCTTGTCCATCAGATTAGGATACCACGGGAGACGGTTTGAGATGAAGAGAAGAATTTTACCGATTTAAGACAGTCCGTTGCCACAGAGGTAAGATGCCATGACAGAGGTGATTATGCCCAGGCTTATAAAGACTTCAACCTACATATCTCCGCCCGATAGCCGGATCGGATCGCAAGCGGCGATGCGGGCCTGAGCCGCTGCGAGATGAGGGGCCAGCAACCGGCCGAGGGCTTCGCGCTTCTCGGCAGCCAGTTCGGGGCGTCCCGCATGCTGGAACTCGTGGACCCACGCGCCAAACCACTGCATAAGCCCGTCCTTTATGTCCAGCCCCGGCCTGAAAGGCACCTCCCAGTACCTAGGCTCGCGTAGCAGGGCACGGTCAACGTGTCGATAAAGCACCTCCCAATTACCGCCCCCGGTATCCAATTCCACAAACCAATCCGGGCCGAAATCCAGCGGCTTGTGCCTGACATTGTCGAATTTGAAAACGCAAAATCCTGCCCACAGGAACCAGCGAGGGCCGAAGCTGCGGACAAATCCGTAGAAATCCTGCGTGGACAGCGCTGAGAAGGGGTCGTCTGGGGCCGTCGGGAACAGATCGTGGTCGAGAAAGCCGAATGCCTCCGGTTCGCCTGGAAGGATGATGTTTCGCCAGAGCCAATTCATGGAAATCCCGTGCGACCTGCTGGCGTAGCCCCGAAGTGGGTTGAATAATTCCCACGGATTAGCCGGAAGCCGCACATATGGGGACCCATGCCGTTCGGCTATCATCGCGATCTCGGCCGCAGACGCATCATCGGGGGAATTGTCGGCAATCAGGTAAACCGGTTGAGGTAGGTAGGCGCGCATAAGCTGCGCCTGCCAGTCGATGAGCTGTTGATCGGAGAAGGCGACGGTCACGAGCACCTTCTTGCCACGGATACAGCCCGCCAGAGCGCCTACATCGCCTTTGCGCGCCGGCCGGCGCATGTGGATGGAATTGACAAGCCGGTAACGGAGCGTCTTATAGTTTTGGGTTAGCGGCCGCAGATGCCGCCAATCTGAAAGAGTGTATTCGGTCAGGCGCTTTGGCATGTCATGCCCTCATGGATATGCTGAGCGCATCGGCCCAATTTTGCGCGCCGACGCGTAGAATATGATCAGGTCATTAGGAAATCGCTTTTTGAAGGTGTCGGGATAACACCTGTCCATGGTCCGGTCAAGAACTTTCATGTCCTGATTTCCCGTCAGCAGTGGGGCCAAAAGCACCGGTAGGAGAAAGTAAGAAAAACTAAGCTATATCCGGAATAATGCATCAACTTCTCCGCTATGCATCCAAACTGCATGTTGAAATCGGATTTTTGCCCGAAAAAACCTCCGCTGCACTCCTGAAGCCTTAAAAACCATACGATTTTCAGATCGGACATGCAAGAGATATCTTAACGGTATTTTTCAAAAAATCGGTTACCAGTGCCGGTGCATCCATGCTGTGCCCACCATCCTTCTTATCGGCAAATTTATGGGGGGTGGCTGCCTCGATTGCAGATGGTCTTAGGGGAGGTAGGCCGCCCGTTTTACGGTTTTGCAATGGTCGGCGGCGGCGGCGCTGCGGACGGCAGGGACCGCCTGCAATTGACGATCTCCATACCGACAATATCATCCATCGGTCATGTGGTGAGGGCGGCGACGGTGCGGACGGCAACCACTACGATGGACCTGGGAGCGACGATCTCCACCCGGCCGTGTCATCCATCGGCCATGGGGGGGACGGCCCTGAGAACACAAAAACAGGCTGTGATGTTGGGGATAATGTTGGGGGCGGCGAAAAAGAGAGATTCAGCAAGGCTCAATATTCATTGTAACCTATTGATTTCACTTGGAGGGCGACGCGGGGGTCGAACCCGCGACCTTTGGTTCCGGAGACCAACGCTCTATCCACTGAGCTAGTCGCCCTCGATCAGGCTTGAAAAATGCGGATGGTGTTTCGATAAAATCCGGCCGGGATATCCCCCCGAGCCCGGTTGCCTGCCTACCACAGGCGCCGGTCTTTGTCAATGGGACGGGAATCGGGCCGTCACCGCAGAGGGCGGGGAGAAAAGCTTTATTAGACAGGATGAACAGGATTAACAGAAATGGCTATTTCTAAATGCTGAGAATAAGACAGAAATACTTCTGCGTTCCTGTTGATCCTGTTGAACTTTGGTATCTCGACGCTCAGCAAGGGACCTCTGCGCTGAGAGTTATTCTCAGGCTAACAGCAGTCCGGAAACTCGGGCAGCGTCTTCGCGCATGGGGGCTTCATTTCCTCTTTTTTGGCCGGACGGACTTCTTTTACCAAAATGTCGAATTCGGCCCACGTTCCGGCCCTCGGATCGTTAAAATCTGCAACGATCACTTCTTCGCGCACCTCTTTTACCATGAACTGCACGAGGCTCTTGCGCTTGATCTCGCGGTACATCCTGCCCGCCTTGAGCCGCTCCTGCTTATAGTCGGCCCTGGGTAGCTCGCGGACAAGCTCCGGGTCGTTCACGCCGTAGATTTCTTCGGGCGGGACATAGACTTTCACGCGGTCACCGGCCCTTTTGTTCATAAGCGCTGTTTCAACCGATCGATACTGCACGTCGACGCCCATTACAAAACTGCATGCCTCAGACCGGACAACAGGTCCCGGACCATCGGCCGGCACGACACGCATCTCGCATTCGATTGTCACCCTGGAACATTCCCCGATCAGCTCTTCCATATCACTCCCGTTCACTGCTCACCCTCACCGTCACTATTCACTATTCACTATTCACTATTCACTATTCACTATTCACTATTCACCGATTTTAACCATTGCCGGGCTAAAAGGGGACATTTTCTGTTTACTGTCGGACGTTTTTCTGATTAAAACCCTGGGTGCGGTCAACGGCTTGGGGTCGCATCTATGCGGCTGCAGGTTTTTCCACTTTATAAACGCCAAAGGCTAAGAACTCAGGGTTGGAAGCCATGAAGTGCGATCTTACGGTTCAAAGCCTTCCCTGCGTTACCTTCGGGAACCTGTCCGGCGTACCGGGGCTGGTGCATGGAGTATTCACAAGGCACGGCGGAGTCAGCCTGCCCCCTTACGAGAGCCTTAATGTGTCCTGGAGCAACGGCGATTTACCCGAGGCCGTGTTGGAAAACCTTACCCGCATAAAGAATGCGGTTGGACTTGAGAGGCTAGTTTCGAGCCGCCAGGTCCACGGCGATTCGGTAAATTTCATCGGCAAAGAGTCCGTTTTGGGACTCGAGGAGCGGCCGCCGGTGCTTGTCGCGCCTCCAGCAGACGCGCTTGCGACCAATCTTAGCGGCCTTGGTCTTGTTATAAAGATCGCCGATTGCCAGTCAATTTTGCTGGTCGATCCGCAAAGCCGCATCATTGCCAATATTCACAGCGGATGGCGGGGAAGCGTGCAAAACATCGCCGGAAAGACCGTCCGATACTTAAAGGACCGGTTCGGGCTAAATCCGGCAGAGACACTTGCCGCCGTATCGCCTTCCCTTGGCCCCTGCTGCGCCCAATTTGTGAACTACCGAAAGGAAATTCCCGAAGAGTTGTGGTCCTTTCAGGTTCGCCCCGAATACTTCGACTTCTGGGCGATCACCTGGGACCAACTGAGGACGGCCGGGATTGGGGGCCGGAATATCGAGTTTGCGGCAAGATGCACCGTGTGCGGGAAGGCGGAGTTTTTTTCGTATCGGGCCGAAGGCGCGACAGGGCGCATGGCCTCGGTAATCGGGTGGAAATAGCAGGACCCCAAACCTTAGAGACATCGGAGCCGATCTTGGGTAAGATAATCGAAGAGGCCCGCATAGTTAACCAGGAGAGGATTTCCGGTCAGATATTCCGGCTCCGGTTGCACTCGCCTCGAATCGCGGGCGCAGCCCGATGCGGGCAGTTCGTGATGATTCGCCTCGGTGAGGGGACCGACCCCCTGCTGCGCCGCCCTTTTTCATTCAGCCGTATATATCCCGAGGACGGAGACTTCGAAATCCTCTACAGGGTTATCGGCCGAGGCACGTGGCTCATGTCCCGGCTTGAGCCGGGATCGGCCTCAAGCCTTATCGGCCCTCTCGGAAACGGGTTTGAACTTCCGATCGACAGGACTCATCCCCTGGCCTTCATTGCAGGCGGGATCGGTATAGCGCCTCTTTTGGAGCTGATCGCACAGGTGATTTCAGATCGAGGGGCAACGGGCGCGGAGAAACTGCGGCTTTTTTACGGCGCCCGCACAGCAATCGAGCTTTTGCCCGAAGACTTTTTCAACGGCCAGGGCATCCGGGTGCACTTTGCAACCGACGACGGCAGTTTCGGCTACAAGGGCCGCATTACTCAAATGTTTGAAGAATTCATGGCGGAGGGAGACTTCCGGCCCTTCGAGCTGTATTCATGCGGACCCCTGGCCATGCAGTACCATGTTGCCGCTTGGGCGCTCTCAAACGATACGCTCGCCCAGCTTTCGATGGAATCGATCATGGCCTGCGGGATCGGGGCCTGTGTTGGGTGCGCGCTCCCCGCTGCCACTCCCGGCGACCCGGAATCCGACGCATTTGTCCACGTGTGCGAAGATGGCCCAATCTTTTCGGCAGGATCTATCAAATGGAACAAAATCCTAGTCCAGCAGACGCCTCCCCCGACCTTGCTGTTCAGCTAGGTCCGCTACGCCTGAAAAACCCGGTTATGAGCGCCTCCGGCACGTTCGGCTACGGTGAGGAATACTCGAGCTTCTTTGACCTCAGCCGTCTCGGGGCGATTGTGGTAAAGGGGATTTCGCTTAAGCCCCGCGCCGGGAACCCTCCTCCCCGGCTGGCCGAAACATCATCGGGGATGATAAACGCCATAGGTCTGGAAAATGTAGGGGCCGAAAGGTTTTTGTCCGTAAAGCTCCCTTTTTTGCACGATCTGGGCGTTCCTGTGATCGTAAACATCTTCGGCAACACGGTCGAGGAATACGGCGAACTTGCCGCCCGGCTCGACGGGGCGCCTGGAATAGCCGCCCTGGAAATCAACGTAAGCTGTCCGAACGTTAAACATGGCGGGATGATCTTCGGAACCGATCCGGCGATGACCTCCAGGGTGGTTGAAGCTGTCAGGGGCGCCACGCGTCTTCCGGTAATCACAAAACTCACGCCGAACGTGACGAGCATCTCGGAGATCGCCAAAGCCGCCCAGGACGCTGGAAGCGATATTATTTCGTGCATAAACACCGTGGCGGCCATGTCCGTGGATATTTTTTCCAGGAGGCCGAGGCTGGCCAATGTTTTGGGGGGGCTTTCCGGACCGGCCGTAAAACCCATTGCTCTTCGGTGCGTCTATGAGGTCACACGGGCGGTCCAATGCCCCGTAATAGGAATCGGGGGGATCACCAACGCAACGGATGCCCTGGAGTTTTTGCTGATCGGGGCCGGCGCCGTCCAGGTGGGGACCGCAAATTTCATAAATCCCGTCGCCGCGGTCGAAATAATCGATGGAATAGAGCGCTTTCTCAAGGTGGAAGGAATTACAGGCATAAAAAGCTATATCGGCAGACTTGATACAAGCTGCCTTTTCCCTTTTGCCGGGGAACTGTGCGCGGCCATCGAATCGGACATTTCTTAGAGCGGGACAGTAGATCAAATAGTGTATTTCACTTGCGTGCACTTGCGGCTGAGACGCGTTGCTCCGATCAGTGCCGCGTCATTGCCCAGGCGGCTTCGCAAAATGACCGCAGCACCGGGATCGAGCATCGAAGAGTTTTGAGCAAGGGTTTTTTCCAACGAACCAATGAAGAGGTCCCATGCTGAGCTGACTCCCCCTCCTATGACCGCGTGCCTGATTCCGAGGGCCGAGAAGATGTTTGCCAGGCAAATCCCCAGCGCCCAGCCCATCTTATCGAACAGTGCCATCGCGGCGGGGTCTCCTTTTTTTGCACAGGCATAAATGGTGTGCGCGCTGAGTTTTCCATCCCTGTCGAGCGCATGAAGCGGGCCTTCTTTTATCTTTTGGCCGCAAACAGCTTTTCTTGCGCCTGATATGAGCGCACGCGCCGAAGCGAACGCCTCCAGGCACCCCTTCGACCCGCAGGGGCAAACCGGCCCTCCGGGTTCCACGATCATATGGCCGATCTCCGCCGAAAACCCCAGGCCGTCTCCTTCCCACAGTTTTCCATTGAGAAAGAGGCAGCCTCCCGTACCAGTGCCCACTACTATCCCGACCCAGTTTCTGACTCCCCTGACGGCGCCCGCCCAACTCTCACCCAGGCCGAAAACGTTTGCGTCGTTTTCCATGCAAACCGGGATTTGCAGATTCCGCCCAAGTTCCTGCCCCAGGGGGTATCCATCAAGCACTGGAAGGTTCGGAGAAAATATCACCGAGCCGGTGGAACGGTCGATTTTTCCGGCGACCCCAAGCCCAATCGCGGCTACCCTCAGCCCCAGTTTGGCTGCTGAATGAACAAGCGCCCTGCACTGGGCCAGCAATTTTGCCGAAACCGATTCGGCCCCCAGCTCTACGCGTACCTTCGCAGTCCGGGACTCGAGTATTTTTCCGGCATGGTTCACAAGGGCCGTCTTGAGGTTCGTCCCCCCGAGGTCGGCTCCGATATAGGCGATCTTTACGATTTTTTTCATGATCCGGTTATTAGTCGCCTGGCGGTGTTTGGGAATCGGGACCCGCCTCGCGGAGCGCAGAGATCGGTTTGGGCGGCGCCTGCGGGGGAGATGCCTGCCCTTGACCTGTTTGGTTATCTGGGCAAAAACGTTTCTGGCACATAGAAGACATAACTGTTTGCGAGAATGTCAAACTGGGAGTCTGTCTCCTTCTCTATGCCGGCCAAAAGGTCCTTTAGGGAAGGAGCGCTGCTGATGGTATCGATAAAGACGCCGGGCTTATAATGCTCGGCGTGAAGCGGAAGCAGAAAATTTCGGACGTTTCCCTTCCATGAGACGTTCAGTTGTTCGCGCTCTTCGTTTATGATTTTGAAAAACCTTCTCACCAGGTCGGTTCGCAAAACGGGGGATGGCGCCTTGGTAACGCACTCCATGAGCCCCGCCAGCCGGTAGAGGCGGCGCATGCGGCTTTCATCTTCCCGAAACCTGAAAAGCCACAGGCTTGTGTAGTGATAGCCGCCGTCCAGGGTAATATGATTTGGGACAAGCGTTATAGGGGGCCTGTCCGGGGTTGTCTTCCGGCGCTGGGCTTCCAGTTTTGCAGATTCTTCCCGCGTGCACAAAATAGCGCTTCCCGATAGCCACTCGCCTTTGCGAAACTCGAGCGGAGACATCGCGATCAGGTTGTGTCCCGGTTTAAATCTTGAAGATAGGTCGATGATATCTGCCATTCTCTTCCCGCACGCTCAAAAACAGACGGAATTCATCGAGATGGAAGAAGCCCGATTTGGACGCTCCGTTCGAGGCGGCCGGACTTCTGCCTGGCAAGGCACGCGCCGCAGGGGGCTGGATCGAGCGCTAATTTATAAAAACGCTCCTATAGAAATCCACATGTTCGATTACCGAACCAGCGCCTCTGGCTACAGCGGTAAGAGGATCTTCGGCGATGTTGACTTTGAGCTGGGTATTTTCAGACAAAAGCCTATCGAGGCCCTTTAGTAGCGCTCCTCCACCGGCAAGCCAGAACCCGCTGTCGTGAATGTCGGCGGCAAGGTCAGGCGGGGTCTTCTCAAGCGCCCGCCTCACGGCATCAACGATTGCCTCTACCGTTTCCTTCATAGCTTCGCGGATTTCTGCGTCAGTTACTGTAAAAGTCTTAGGGATGCCCGACAGAATTTCCTTCCCGGTGATCTCCAGCGTCTCAGGTTTTTCCGCAGCCATTGCCGAACCTATCCTCACTTTCACAGATTCGGCCAGCATCTCGCTTATTATCATCTGGCGCTCGCGCTGGGTGTAGCGCATAATCGCTTCGTTGGCCTCATCGCCCGCCACCCGCACCGATTCGCTGTAGGCCACGGTGAACATGGAGATTACAGCGACCTCGGTGGTACCTCCCCCGATGTCCACCACCATATTTCCACGGGGCTGGTCAATGGGAAGTCCGGCCCCGATAGCCGCAGCCATCGGTTCTTCGATCAGGTGTATGTATCTGGCGCCGGCTTGTCCGGCGGCCTCGATTACGGCCCTTTTCTCAACGGAAGTGACCCCGGTGGGGACCGCGACGACAAGCCTGGGGCGAAAGAGGTGGCGCTTGGTCAAAACCTTTGCCAGGAAATACTTGATCATCACTGCAGTTACCTCGAAGTCGGCAATTACACCGTCTTTGAGCGGGCGAATGATTACAATTCTGTGGCTGTGTCTTCCTATCATATTTCTTGCTTCATGGCCTACCGCTATAACCTTGTGGGTATCGTGGGTTATGGCCACAACCGATGGTTCGTTAAGCACGATCCCTTTGCCCCGCATGTAGATGAGTGTGTTTGCCGTGCCCAGATCCATCGCCAGGTCTTTTGAGAAATAGGACAGAAGAAACCCAAGCATAGTGTATGACCCTTCTATTTGATCTTTCCAGCGTAACTGCTAATCGCCGTGCACCACGCCTAGCGCGTACACTGCGTTCTGCTCTGCGCGGTGAACCGGTGTCTTTTTCGCTGAGTCTATAGATAATGAATCAGCCGGTCAACTGTTTATGAGTTGGCTTTTTCAGGTTTTAGTCCAAAGGCCGAAAAGAGACGCTGGTTGACAAGGGGCCAGAGGTCATCTATTTTTGCCGCATCCTGAGGGAAACCGGCCGCAGAGATATAGGGATAGAGCCTGACCCCCCTGATTCCTTTGAGTGTGATTTTGCCGTGGCCGCCAAGCTCGGCAAGCTGGTTTTGGGCCTCCTGGACGGTCGTTTCGGCAAACAATACGCCAAAGCGGTTTTGCGCAAGCTGCCCGACCAGAACCCCCGGAGGCAGGGCGTCGCAAAGAGATGAGGCCAGCTCGCGCTGAAGCTGCCTTATCCTTTTGGGCAGGACTTTGGTGGTAAGTATCTGCCAGGGTTCGAACTGAATGAGCCCCAAGGTAAATGGAGCGTTTGACTGCATAGAGGCGTGAAAGATACCTTCGACTCTTGATTCGAAGGCCGTGGCGCTAAACAGACCCGTGCAGGAATCGTATGAGTTCAGGGCCTCGTTTTCTTCCTTGTAATAGATCTGCTCGAGCATGAGCAAGAGAAAATGAAAGCCGTGCCCTACGGCGCGCTCTGAATCGACGTTCCAATCGAGCACCTGCCGAGACAGGAAAACCAGGGCAAGTTCGTATCCGAGTGAACTCTGAGCACCCATTCCCCAGACCGTGCCCTGATGAGGGAGATTCTCGCCCGGAGCAAACAGGTAGTGGTCCGATGTGGACGGATTGAGGCGTATGATGAGCAGGTTTTTCTGGTTGTGAAGGACCCAGCCGATCAGCCCCTGTTTTGCAGAAAAACTCTGAGTCACCAGGCTTCTTGGCGTATTTGCCGTGCAGCCCAGGATGCGATAAGTTTTCTTCTCGGGATCTTTCAGGACCAGAAAGCCGTAATCCATGCCAAGTATCTGCGACCACTCGGTAGCGAATATCCCGCAGTAGTTATCAAGGGCGTAGTTCTTGGAGGCGACTTCGTCGAGCCGGTTTAACACCTCAAATATCCTGGCGTAATTTTCCTGCCGTTCTTCGGCTTGCCGGTATTTCAAATACCCCCCGAGAAGTTCGGCGAACTCATTTATCCATTTTTGCTGCTTGTGGTTAAATCCCCAGCCATATTTCGTATCGACGTAGAGAATACCCGCTCCGCCCGCAACCGGAACAGCATAGAGCCCCTTTATGTGAGATTCGCCTTCCCGGTAGAAAGGAAGTGTAAGGGGTATGGATGAGGTCGCCTCATGGAGCTTATCGAGGTGAATTGTTTGCCCTGCTTTTTGCACTTGGGCAAGTATCCCGCTGCCTTCCAGAGGAAGCGAAATCTGGGCCGGAATGAACTTGCTCAGGCTTAGCACCGCGGCAAGATTTAGCCGGCGGTTTCTTTCATCGAAAATAAAAAAAGCTGTGGTATAAGCTTCGAGAATATTGGACAGAAGATTTACCAGCGGCTGATAGGGGTTGGAATCCATATGTCTACTCGATTCTAAAGGTTCCTGGGGGAAGATTTTTGTTCGCCGCAGGTGGCTTGCACCAAAAGAATTCTTTTAAAGCGACAAAACAAAAACCCCTGATCCTGTTTTTGCCTGGAGATTTTCCGGTATGATACAATTGTGCCAAGAAGTATCTTTTTAGTACTGGAACCGGAGTTGTCTGTCAATAGGGTTGAGTTGCTGGAGAAACGGGTGAGCAAAATCGCGATTTTACCGGATATTCTGTGTAACCAGATCTCCGCCGGCGAGGTTGTCGAACGCCCTGCGGCGGTGGTAAAAGAGCTCATTGAAAACAGCATCGATGCTCAGAGCTCAAGGATTTCAGTAAGCCTGATCGATGGAGGACGCCGGGAAATTCGGGTAGTGGACAACGGGTGCGCGATGAGCGCCGAAGACGCGCTGATGTCGCTCGAGAGGCATGCGACGAGCAAGATCAGGTCTGCCCAGGATTTGAATTCAATATCATCTCTTGGATTTCGTGGAGAGGCTATTCCGTCGATTGCGGCTGTAAGCCGCTTTGAGCTGAGCACTCGAGAACATGAAGCCATTTGCGGAACGTGCATTAGAGTTGAAGGAGGCGTAATAAAAGATGTTCGCGAAAAGGGGTGTCCTCCGGGCACTCAGGTGCTCGTGCGCGACCTTTTTTACTGTGTTCCTGCAAGGCGCAAGTTCCTGCGTAGAGCAGAAACCGAGCTTGCTTACATCACAGACCTGTTCTTGCGCATTTCACTGGCAAACCCCCAGATCCACTTGCAACTGCAAAGCCAGGAAAAGATGCTGTGCGATCATCTGAGGTGCGACGGCCTGCTCCACAGGGCCACACAGGTGCTGGGACCTGACATTGCAAGGTCGCTTACTCCGATCGATTTTGAAAAAAACGGAATAAGCGTTTCAGGTTTTCTCGCGCCTCCCGACGTCCAGAGAACGAACAGCCAGAGCCTTTTTCTTTATGTGAACGGCAGGGCCGTCTGGGACAGGCTTCTTCAGAGGGTTGTTCTGACGGCTTATGAAGCCCTGATCCCCCGTGGAAAATATCCGGTCGCCGTTATTTTTGTGGGAATTTCGACTGCGGATGTGGACGTAAACGTTCATCCTGCAAAAAGAGAAATCCGGTTTAGAAACCCCGGCGAAGTGATATCGATTGTGCGGGCCGCCCTTTTCGAGGCGCTTTCAACGATTCGCCCGAATTCATACGGATTTTCGCGGCAGGAGGGCGGAATTTTCGAAAGAAGGCACGCGGCAACTCGTGTGGGAATGGCGTCCGAAGGTCAGGCGCCCTTCGGTTCCGGAAGCTGGTCCCAAAGGAACATCGAGTCCGCCGCACACCCCGGATCAAGTTCGGGGCAGGCTTTGATCCGTGGTGCAACTGGATTTATCGGACCCGCTCAATCACTTCGACATCCAGCTTCCGGTATATCCACGAGTGCAGATGTACCCGCAGGGACGCCCGGCCAGGGAAGCTTGACTGGAGGGCCGCCTTATCCTGCGGTCCAAGCTGAGATGAATGCGGGACCATTTGCCTATTCGAACCTCAAGTTTCTTGGGCAGCTTGCAAACTCTTTCATCCTGCTTGAAGCCCCAAACGGCCTTGTTCTGATAGACCAGCACGCGGCCCATGAAAGGATAGTCTTCAACGGCCTGAGCAAGAAGAAGACAAAGGCCGCTCAGCTTCTTGCCCGGCCCGCCGTTGTGGACCTTTTGCCAAAAGAAGCCGTGATGCTCGAGAGCCTGGTCCCCTCCCTGCGCGATCTTGGATTTGAAATCGAGCCTTTCGGAGGAAGCAGTTTCGCCATACATGCAGTCCCGGCCAGTCTATCTGAGTTTAAACCCGAACAGATACTGCGCGACTATCTGCGGTATGCCGAAGAAGAGTGTCCGGCAGATGAGGGCGAAATCCTGCTTGGCCTTGCCAGGGTTGCCTCTTGCCACGGATCGGTGAGGGCGGGCCACAGGCTTAAAACAGAAGAAATAAAGCACCTGCTCGAATTGCTCGATTCGATTGACACCCCTTTTACATGCCCGCACGGCCGGCCGCTTTCATACACTTTGACATATGAGCAGATTTTCCGACTTTTCAAAAGAAGCTGAGCAGGGGGGCGCTATCCCGCTGATTCTACTTGCCGGACCCACCGCTGCGGGCAAGACTTCCCTTTCGATCGAACTCTGTGCCCGGATTTCAGCCGAAATAGTAAACGCCGATTCAATGCAGGTTTACCGCCGCATGGAAATCGGGACCGCAAAACCAACTCTTGAACAACGGCGCATTGTCCCCCACCACCTCATAGACGTTGTCGACCCCGATGAGCCTTTCGATGCGGCACGGTACCTAAGCTTTGCCGGCCCGGTAATCGAAGATATACAAAAACGCGGCAAGCTCCCCCTGGTCGTGGGAGGCGCAGGCCTGTACATGAAGGTCCTGACCCTGGGACTATGTCCGGGACCTCCCTCTGACCCCGAAGTGAAAAGAAGGCTTATTGCCGATGAAAAGTCTAAGGGCCTGGGACAGCTCTACCGCGATCTTTTGCGGATTGACCCCGAATTGGCGGCAAGAATTCACCCTAACGACCGGCAGCGAGTTATTCGGGCGCTCGAGGTCTTTTATCTGGGAGCAGTTCCATTATCCACCCTACAGAAGGGCCACGGTTTCAAGGAGCAGATTCTCCCTGCGATAAAGGTCTTTATCAGCCGGGAGCGGGAGGTGCTCTACGAAAGGATAAACCGCAGGGTCAACCGGATGATTGAATCAGGCCTCAAAGAGGAAGTGGAAGGGCTCCTTGCCATGGGCTACCCGGCGGAGCTTAAATCGATGCAGTCGCTCGGATACAGGCAGATGGCCGCTCACATTGATGGCTCCATTTCTATCCATGAAGCGGTCTGTCAGATAAAGCGCGATACCCGCCATTACGCCAAACGTCAGATCACCTGGTTCCGGGGCGACGGCGAGTTCAGACCTTTTGACGCCGACGATGTCGAGGGAATACACAATTATATCCGGCGGGCAATTGAGCAATTGAGCACACCAGGGATGGTTCATGAGAACACGCGATGAGATCAAGTTCGTACACATGATGAATATCGCCAAATCCGAATTAGATTAGACCTAGAGAATGCAATGTCAGAAAACTCGAATATCAGGGAGGAAATTCACTATGGTCAGAAAGTGCGTCTTAATACTGCTCTGTGCGCTTGTTGTAAACCTTCTTATAGTACCTGTTTGCCGGTCGGACCTCAGTGCCATCCCGCCCGGGGAGTCCGAAGCCAAAGCTGCGCTGGAAAAATCCCCGAGGCATCACGAATGGGTGAACATCCCCATTGCGGGCTCGCAGACTAAGTTGAGTTCTTTCATAGTCTACCCGGAACGTAAGGATAAGGCGCCGGTAGTTATTGTCATCATGGAAATATACGGCCTGACCGACTGGCTCCGTGCCGTCACTGACCGTTTGGCCGCAGAGGGCTTTATCGCTGTTGCGCCGGACTTGCTCTCGGGCCTCGGGCCGGGCGGAGGAGGCACCGAGGCTTTTGCGAGCCGCGATGATGTCGTTAAGGCTGTAAGTGGTCTTTCATTCCCTCAGGTTGCGATCATGTTGGATGCAGTAAAAGACTGGGCATCAAGCTTGCCGGCAGCCACCCAAAAGCTCGCAACGGTTGGTTTCTGCTGGGGTGGTGGCCGGAGCTTCCAGTACGCGGCTGTTCAGCCCAAACTTGGCGCGGCAGTGGTCTATTACGGCGTGTCCCCTCCGCTTGACGCGCTGGGGACGATAAGTGCGCCGGTGCTTGGCCTTTACGGCGAGGACGATGCCCGTGTGGTCAGTACGATTACGCCTGCTGAAGAGAAGATGAAAGAGCTTGGGAAGAGCTATATCACTCATATTTACAAGGGTGCAGGGCATGGTTTTCTAAGAGCGCAGGCGGAGCGTAACGGGGCGAATCTTGAAGCCTCACAGCAAGCATGGCCTGCTGCAATTAAATTTTTGAGGCAAAACCTGGAGTAAAGTCAGGGCCGGCCCGTGTCGTGAAATATGGTTCGGATGTCTTGGGGAAGGTAGAGCTGAGCTAGGCTGAGATCATTGTCGCGGGCGGCAGGGGCATGAAAAAGGCCTTGAACCATGTTATAGTCGAAGACCTGTTCAAATTGTAAATCGGATGTCAGATATCGGGAAAATAAAGTATCTTCTTCTATCGCTCTGTTAATCTAGAGGAAACGGAAAGATCGGGGAATCATGGATCACTTGCAGGAAGTACCGGGAGAAGAGAGCATTTTGCACAACATACCCCAGGGACTCCTGGTCTCGCTTTTGGATAACCCTTACGAAAGTCTGATACTGGTGGATGCCGAAGGCATCGTTCGGTTTATGAGCAGTTCAACCGAAGGCGTATATCCGGTTGCGCACCTGGATGCCGTTGGCCGCCATATCAGTGAAGTGAGCCCTGAAAGCAAACTTCCCAGAATCCTTGAGACGGGTAAGGCCGAAATAGGCAGGGCCATGATGCTCAAAAACAGTAACCGGGTGATTGCGCGTATCCCGCTAATCAGGGACGGCCGGGTGATCGGAGCGTTCGGAAAGCTGATGTTCTGGACGCCAAAGAAGCTTAAGGAACTTTACGATCGCATCGATACGCTGGAAAAACACCTTGATTATTTCAAGGAAGAATTAAATCACAGGTGTGGAGTCCGGTATAGTTTCGACACAATCGTAGGTAAGTCGGATCTGCTCAAACAGACGATCGACCTGGCCCGGCATGCGGCGGAAAGCGATTCGCCGGTAATGATTACCGGGGAATCCGGGACAGGAAAGGAACTGTTTGCCCATGCTATTCATCAGGCCGGCCGGCGCAGGGACAGCAGCTTTATAAAAGTCAATTGCTCTTCCATCCCGGCGGATCTATTCGAAGCAGAATTGTTCGGGTATGAAGGGGGATCTTTTACCGGCGCCCGCAAAACCGGTAAGCCCGGAAAATTTGAACTTGCCGACAAGGGCACCATATTTCTGGACGAAATCGGTGAGATGCCCCACACTATGCAAGTCAAACTGATGCGTGTTCTCCAGGAAAAGGAAATTGACCGCATAGGCAGCAGCAGACCTCGGCAGGTAGATTTTAGAATCATCTGCGCCACGAATCGCGACTTGGAAAAAATGATAAGCAATGGTGGGTTTCGCCTCGATCTTTACTATAGGATCAATGTTATCAACATTAAATTGCCCGCCTTGCGTGAATTAAGAGAGGACATCCCACCGATTTTCGTTCATTTTCTTGAGGAACTGAGCCGTGAAAGGAATCGCAGAGTCCCCGGTGTGGCACCTGAAGCGGTGGAGTTGTTGAAAAACCATGCCTGGCCGGGCAACGTTCGTGAGCTAAGAAATATTGCCGAGCGCGCCATGATATTACCGGGGGGAGAAGTTATTGAACCTGGAGACCTGCCACTGGCGTTGCGCATTTCGACGACTTGCCCTCAAACGCGAACAGAAGAGCCGATATCCTCGTTAAGGGACTTGTTGGAGGTGACCGAGCGCCGCGCAATTGTCGACACCTTGCAAAAGTCGGGCAACAGTAGGGCCAAGACCGCTAAAATTCTAGGAATTCACCGGACCGGCTTGTATCAGAAGATGAAAAAATACAACATCGATTAAGGGTTTGTCCGTAAATAAAACCTTTGCGCTCGCATCCGGCTTTTGGCCAGCTTTGGCCGCTCCTAAATCGCAAAATCCTCGACGTAGCCCAGCTATGCCTGCGATTTTGCTCAATCTTCGCGACCAAATCAGTCTCAAAATCCGACGCGACCCCTAAGAGGCTTATTTACGGACAAGCCCTTATTTACGTCATCACCAATGGCAAAAACTGAAGCCGGCTATTCTATCTTATTGGTCATGGTCCATATTTTCTGCTTTTGAGCATCTTTTATGAGGTCATCCCTAAAGTCCGGGTGAGCAATATTTATAAGCATTTCTGCACGCTGCCATACGGACTTTCCTGTGATATTGGCTTTGCCGTATTCAGTAACGATAAACATGGGCATCGCTCTGGGCGCTGTAACAATGTTACCCGGGGTTATAAAGGGGACAATTCTTGACACGGTGCGCCCATCTTTCAACAGCCGCGTGGATGGCATGCAAATAAAGGCTTTGCCCCCCTTCGACAACCATGCTCCAGATGTGAAATCCACCTGACCACCCGTTCCGGAGATCTGCTGAAAGTTGACCGATTCGGAGCTTACCTGTCCGTAAATGTCGACCATCAAAGCATTGTTGATTGCAACCTGTTTGTAATTGCGGCCGATGCTTTCGGGGTTGTTGCAAATGTCCACCGGATAGATGGCGCATGCAGGATTATTGTCCAGAAAATCATAAAGACGTTGGGAACCCAGAGCAAAGGTATATACCATCTTGTATTTTTGCCTCGTCTTGCAGCATCCTGTAATCTTCCCCTTTTCGAAGAGATCGACGAAGGCGTCGCACATCATTTCGCTATGGACCCCAAGATCTTTGAGATCGGATTCTGCCAGAATCTTGCCAACGTAATTAGCCAGTCCCCCAATCCCCAACTGGAGTGTGCAGCCATCTTCCAGTTCCTCTACAATGTGTGTGGCTATGCTTTTCTGAACGTCCGTTGCGGGTATATCCTGGGGGAAAACGGGCATGTCGTAATTATCCGACTCCACGACATGGGTGACTTCCGATATGTGGACATTTTCCTGCTCTCCTCCCAGGCAGACCGGCACTTTATTGTTCACTTCCACTACAATCTGGTCTGCCACGTCGCACAAAGCCCTGTGATAGGAACAGGAAGTGCCGAAATTAAAGAAGCCATGGTTATCCATGGGGGCAGTCTTCAGAAAAAATACCCGAGAATGCGATGCATGCCCGTTACGAATGGTTGCCGGGCCATTGTGGTACATTCCGGCGATGTGCATGCACCTGTCACCCAATTTCCTGTCGTAAGGGCTGAGAAATGAGCTGTGATATATGAAGTGCTCATACTTGGGGTCTACTTTTGCGACCTCTATTGTTTGGAGCGGGCAGACGCATCTTACCTTAACATCTCGAAGATCGTCTTTTCTTTTCGCAAGGGCCTCATCGAGGAGCCGGGGAGCCATGGCGAAATGGCCGTATGCCACCCAATCCCCGGAACGAACCACTGTTGCTGCTTCTTCAGCCGATACCAGTTTTTGCCTGTACTCACTGACATAATTGCTTGCCATCCCCAAAAGCTCCTCTTGCGCCAAAGAGAGGTGATCATTGCAGGTCCTGCTGCATTTGCTTGCATCAGGGACATCTCATGGGTCTAAGAAGGTCGTATCAGGAAATAGTCATTTCCCTTTGAAGACAGGCTTGCGCTTTTCCAGGAAAGCGGCGAACCCTTCTTTGCGGTCCTCGGTTTGGCCGACGGCCGAACTGCCCTCGGCTTCCACCTTCAATCCTTCATCCACCCCTTCGTAGAGTCCGGCCGCCATGGCCTTGAGCACGCAGCGAACAGCTATTGGAGGCCGTTGGGCAAGTTCCCCGGCAAATGCGAGAGCGTCGCGCCTCAAAGTTTCTGGGGCCGACAGCGTGTTCACCAAACCGGCCTCAAGGGCCTCTGCCGCCGAGAGCCTCCTGCTGAAAAGAATCATGTCGAGGGCCTTCGACCTTCCCACCAGCCGCGGCAGCCGCTGGGTCCCACCCCACCCGGGAATGATTCCCAGGTTGAGCTCAGTGAGTCCTATCCTGGCATTGGGATCGTCGGTCATAATCCTGAAATGACAGGACATTGCCAACTCGAGCCCTCCACCCAGTGCGAACCCGTTGATGGCGGCGATTACCGGTTTAGGAAAACGATCGATGCGCCTCCAGATCTCGCGCGCCATGGGGCTGGTTGTGCCGGAGTTGGCGGCATCCTTTACATCGAATCCGCCTGAGAACATTTTTTCTCCCGCCCCGGTGATGATGACCACACGAATCTGGTCATCGGCCTCGACCCGGTTCAAAGATTGTTCGAATTCCCTCACAGTGGCCAGGTCCCAGGTATTGGCCGGAGGATGGTTTATGATTATGGTTGCAATATGGCCTTCTTCTTCAAGAATTATGTTTTGGCTGCTCATGTCGCCTCTTCCTCCGATTGATTCACTTTTACACCAGGTTTTCCCAAATCATCGCATATCCCTGGCCTCTGCCAACACACATGGCGCTCAGCCCATATCGCGCCCGGGGGTTTTCCTTGAAGAGTCCGAGCAAGAAAGCCACGAGGCGCGGTCCCGACGAGGCAAGCGGGTGCCCATAGGCGATCGATCCACCCCAGATGTTGACACGGGGGTCATCGGGCCGAAGTCCCAGGTTGATCAGGTTGTGGAGGGCCTGGACGGCAAATGCTTCGTTTAGCTCGATTATATCGATATCTTCCATTGTCAAGTCGGCCTTTGCCAGCGCCTTTTTGACCGCCGGCACCGGGGCGGTCCCCATAACCCTGGGATCGACTCCTGAAACACCACTTGCCACCCATCTCATTTTACCGGCCAGCCCAAGTTCCAGGGCTTTGTCCTGGCTCATGAGCAGTACTCCGGCGGCGCCGTCATTTAGCCCTGAGGCATTCCCCGGGGTTACCCGGCCGTTTTCTCTAAAAGGCGTCTTAAGGGATGCCAGCCCTTCCATGGTTGTTGCTGGCCGCGGTTGCTCGTCTTTATCGGCTATTAGTCTCACGCCGTCGGCAAGCTCAACCTCGATGGGTATAATCATCTGATTCATCTTGCCTGACTTGATGGCAAGGTCGGCCTTATTCTGGCAGAAAACGGCATAGGCATCCGCCATTTCCCTAGTGATCGCGGGATAGCGGTCATGAATATTTTCGGCCGTCATTCCCATGCTGAAAGCCGATTCGTCGCCCATGACCTCTATCGATCGCGGATGCGGGTCTCGCATGAAGCCCATGGGCAAGTGCCCCATGTGCTCGACGCCGCCTGCGATGACACAGTCTGCTGCCCCTGCGGCAATGAAGTTTACACCGAAATTAACTGCCGTCAGTCCGCCTGCACACATTCGGTCAACCGAACAGCCCGGAACTCCCCATCCCCAGTCCGCCAGCATTGGGAGCATCCGCCCCAGGGTCCCGCCTTGCTCTTTCATCTGGTTGGTAACGCCCCAGATTACATCTTCGACCAGGGCGGGCTCCGCCGGCGGATTGCGGTCGATAAGGGCCTTGAGCAGGGGAATACACAGGTCCTCTGCGCGGGTTCTCCAAAACATGCCCTTTTCCCCGGCCTTGCCAAATGGGGTTCGAAGCGCATCTATAACGACAACCTCTTTAAGCTCTCTTCCCATAACTTATCACCCTCAGTAGTCCATTCCACAAATTTCGTGACGTATTGTGATTGCAGCCGGCCAACGGTAGTAGGGCGGGCGCCGGCTTATCGCGCCCGCCGTTTTGCATCTGCTGAGGCTAAAAAGCCTTTTCGGGCATCTCCAGCACTTCCCGTCCATGCCGGAGGCATGACTCGATTGTCGCAAGAGTATGGGGCAATGTCATGTCTACGAAGTAGGTAGCCTGTAAAACTTTTCCTCGGTAGAAGTCAGTATCCTCTCCCTGCTTTTGGGAGGGTTCATAAGCAATAATCGCCAAATCGATCAGCCTCCAGGCCATGGTCACCTCGCTGAACGCCAGCAGGGCCGGATAAGTGTAGGATGCCCAGTGTAAAGGATCACTATCCATCCTTTTGGTCATTTCCCCGGCAGCTTCCCAGAGGCGGGCGGCAACTCCTGAGATCGCGCGGACCCTGTCTCCCAAAGCGGGATGTTCACGATGCCGCAGGCAGAATTGTTCAATCTCGCTCTTGAATTCGTTAAAGGCGGCCCCGCCGTCCATCTTCATCTTGCGTCCCATCAGGTCCATGGACTGGATCCCATTTGTACCCTCATAGAGAGACATGATTTTTGAATCTCTGAGGTACTGCTCCACTGGATAATCACTGCAAAAGCCATATCCACCGAGGCACTGTATGGCTGTCTCACATACGCGGAAGCCCATATCCGAACAGTAAGCCTTGGCGATCGGGGTCAGGAATTCAACAAGATTGCGGTAATGCACCTTTTCCTTACCGTCGGGAAGCTCTGAGGAAAGCTCGATCCAATAGGCGCATGTATAGAGCAAGGAGCGCATGCCGTCCACCATGGCCTTCATCCACAGCAGCATGCGCCGGACGTCGGGATGGTCTATAATAGGCACATACCCGGGCTTTTTTCCCCCAAGGCTGGGACCCTGGATGCGTTCCGTGGTGTACTGCAACGCGTTCTGGTAGGCAGTGCTGCCCAGGGTCATGCCGCTTACGCCTGTATTGATGCGGGCGGCGTTCATCATCTGAAACATAGCCGCCAGGCCTCTGTTTTCCTGGCCGCAAAGATATCCGATACATCCGTCATTATCACCGAAGATGAGCTGGCAGGTGGGAGAGGCATGCAAACCGAGTTTTTTCTCGACACCTCCGCAAAGCACATCGTTTGGCTCTCCCAACGACCCATCGGGCAGGACCCTGATTTTGGGGATGACAAAGAGTGAAATCCCCCTGACCCCCTCAGGTGCGCCCTCGATCCGGGCCAACACAAGGTGAATGATGTTTTCGGTGAGATCGTGGTCGCCCCAGGAGATAAATATTTTGTTGCCCTTAATCTTGAAATGGTCCCCCTCCCTGTAGGCCGTGGTTCTCAGAGCGGCAAGGTTTGACCCGGCGTTCGCCTCGGTAAGGGCCATGGTCCCGGCCCATTTGCCGGAATACATGTTGGCGACGTATAGTTCCTTTAGTTCCTGTGTCCCGTAGCTTTCGATGAGGTGTCCCGCGCCATGGGTAAGGCTTGGGGCCATGTTGAAAGACTGGCACGCGCCGTACATGAAATCATTGATAACGATGCTCATCATGCGCGGGAATCCCTGTCCGCCGTATTCAGTGTCCTCCGAGGGCGCTACCCACCCATTTTCGGCGCAAACTTCAAAAGCCTTCTTGAACTCGGGCGCGCACCTGACCTGTCCGTCTTCATAAACGACGCCCCATTTCTCGCCGATTTCCTGAAGGGGAGAAATTTCGGTCCTGGCGAACTTGATGGCTTCGTTTACCAGCATATCAAGGGTTGCTTCGTCGAGTTCGCGGTAGCGCTCAAGCTCGCAAAGTTTCCCGTAATTGAGCTGGTCCTTCAGAATGAAAAAAATATCCCTTGGGTTTACCTTGTAGTGTGACATAGTTGTGCAATCTCCTTATCAAAAGTCTAATGTCGCGGACAAAAATCCGCAGATGGCGGGCGCAATGAAGCTTTGCCATGCCTACGTGCTGGATTTTTGCCCCGTTTTTCTCGTCCCATCTTCATTGTATTCGTACCAGCCTTTACCGGTTTTTCGCCCGAGATGGCCGGCCTTGACCTTCCTTCTAAGCAAAAGTGGAGGATAGAAGCGCGGGTCGCCTGTTTCCCTGAAGGTTGCCATGAGTGCCCCATACGACACATCCAATCCCACCATATCGCCCGTTTCAAAAATGCCCATCTTACGGCCCAATGCCAAACGCACTCCCTTATCGATATCTTCTATGGTTGCGACGCCCTCTTCAACCAGTCTCATTGCTTCGATATTCGACGGCATATTTATACGATTGATAACGAATCCGGCGACGTCACGGTTTACGGTGATTGGTTCCTTGCCGATTTGAAAAACGAACTCCCTGCCTTTCTGCATCGTTTCATCGCTGGTGCAAATTCCCCGTATTACCTCGACTGCCTGCATCATTGGCACCGGGCTAAAAAAATGAATGCCAAGGACTCTTTCCGGGCGCCTGGTTACCGACGCCAGTTCCGTGATGGGAATGGCGGAAGTGTTGCTCGCGATAAGGGCATCACTCCGGCAAGTCTCATCGAGTATTTTGAAGATATCCTGCTTCACCTCGATGTTCTCGAAAACAGCCTCGATAACCATGTCCGCTTCCACGGCGTCATCAAAGCCCCTTGCCACCCTGATTCGCTTAACTATCGTGTCCGCGTCCTCGGACAGTTTCCCCTTTTCAACCAGCTTGCCCACAGACCAGGCAATGTTTTTCATCGCCTTATCGAGCGCTTGTTCGGCCGCATCGGTTATCAGTACCTCAATGCCCGCCTGGGCACAGGTCTGAGCGATCCCGCTGCCCATCAATCCCGAGCCGACAACCATCACTTTTTGTACGCTCATCACTCTCCTCCAGGTCTCATATTAATGAGGCACACACTGTAATCTTCATCCTGTATTGCATGCACTTAGGTTAGCAATTACCCTGCCATGGTTTTTGGCAGACTGGGGCGCATATGGTTGCAAACGGCAGTGCATTGACTCCCGTGGGCCTTTTTGCCGGTGATTGCCTCTTGAGGCAGGCCACCCGCAGTCCAGCCCATCGCGTCTGAAAGACGCGGTCCAGTGTGAGCTGGCGCGGGTTTTACCACGAAAAGCACGGAGTGCTTGCACGAAGGGCGCGAAGTGGTTATCCCCTGCCAATGTTATAGCCACTTGCTTCATTTTTTGAGGCATTGTGTAATGTATGTAGCTTATAGTCTATCTTACGACCCAGCCGTGCGCATAGAAAGCGCTACCTCAACTTGTGTGCGCCGTTCAATAATTATTAAGATTACCCTAAGTTATCAGTGCATGTATAGAACGCTCTACATGTAGAGATAACTATTCACTTTGATGTGAGTGGCGTAAGAAAGAAAATGGCCGATTCGAATCGGCTCATTAATAACCTGGCGGCGTAGGCCGTGAAAGTGAAAACTGTTCCTTCCGTGTTCCTAAAATTTTCGTCTTAAAATTTTCTTGACAAGTGGAGAAAAGGTGATATAGCTTGAGACTATAATGAATGACGGTTCATTCATTATAGAATCGGGATGCAGCCCTGGCCGTTCTTTTTCGCATCTGCCGCTCAAAGCTCCGCTGCGCATCCTGTTCAAATTCGATCGGTCCGTTGTGATTTTTGAAACCATTTTCAGGGGATTTCCGATGCGTTTGAAAAAAGACGATAAACGTCTGCGCATTCTCGACTCGGCCGTCAAGGTATTTGCACATGAGGGATTCTTTAGGGCCAAGGTCTCCCAAATAGCCGTTGAAGCCGGGGTCGCGCCCGGAACGGTATACCTGTACTTCAAGAATAAGGAAGACCTTCTCATTTCGATTTTTGAGGAGAAGATGCAGGATATCAATTCCGAGTATCGTGCGGCCATCGTTGAAAAGCGAGATGGCAGATCGCGCCTTGAATGTCTCGTTCGCATGCACCTGGCAGGGTTCCAGAGGCAGCCCGACCTGGCTGCATGCTTCCAGGTCGAGTTGCGTCAGAGCAGCCGGTTCATGCGTGGAATCGTCAAAGGCGAGCTTCAGCGGTATTTGGATTTGATCAGGGAAATCGTCGAGTACGGCAGGCGTGATGGATCGTTTCGAAATGAGCTTCCGGTAAGGCTGGTTACTCATCTTATTTTCGGGACTCTGGACGAGGTGGTTTCAACGTGGGTGTTGTCCGGCATGGAATATAACCTGGTCACCCTCACGGAGCCGTTGATGGACCTCTTTACCAACGGCCTCGGTCGGGGTGCCAACTCTGTTGAACTGGATGGCGCGGTTGGTGGACGAACCGCGCAAACTGTTATGTCGGGGCTGCCGACAAGAAGGAGATAAGGATGAAACTGCTTGTTGATGAAAGGGACATGAAATTTGTGCTCTATGAACAGTTGCGACTGGAGGGGCTGTGTAAGTCCCCTCTTTACGCCGATTTTTCACTGGAAACGTTTGATATGATCCTGGAGGAGGCCGCAAAACTGGCCGAGCGGGCTTTCTATCCTTCGAACAAAAAAGGGGACGAGCAAGGCTGTCGTTTCGAGAACGGGCAGGTCAAGGTCCCGGATTCGTTCCACGAGCCATATCGGCTCTATAAGGAAGGGGGGTGGCTGGCAATGGCCGAGTCGCCCGAAGTGGGCGGCCAGGGCTTGCCGGTTGCATTGTCCACTGCGTGCATCGAAATGTTTGGCGCGGCCAACTGGGCGCTCCAAATGTACTCGGGGCTGACCCACGGGGCTGCGCGTCTTCTCCAGCAGTTCGGGACGCCGGAGCTTCAGAAACTTTACATGGAAAATCTTTTCTCAGGCGAGTGGACCGGTACCATGTGTCTTACGGAGCCCGGCGCCGGGAGCGACGTTGGAAATCTAAGGACCAGGGCGGAACGTCAGCCGGACGGAACCTTCAAAATCAGCGGCCAGAAGACGTTCATCTCCTCGGGGATGCACGATCTGACCGAAAACATCATTCATATGGTGCTCGCCCGTGTCGATGGAGCACCCAAAGGCACCAGGGGGATTTCCATTTTTCTCGTGCCCAGGCTGCGGTTAATCGAAGGCGGCGAAATGGTCGATAACGACGTGGCCTGCGTTGGGATCGAGCACAAGATGGGAATCCACGGATCGTCCACCTCCTCGCTCAACTTTGGTGAGAACGGGGGATGTGTAGGTTACCTGATGGGCCAAGAGAACAAGGGCATGCAAATCATGTTCGAGATGATGAACGAAGCCCGGCTCTTCGTCGGAATGCAGGGGCTGGCTCACGCCAGCACCGCCTACCTGCACGCGTTGCAGTACGCCAAGGAGCGCGTCCAGGGCTCCCCGATCGAAAAAATGAAGGATGCGGATGCGCCCCGAGTGGCCATTATAGAACATCCGGATGTAAGACGCATGCTGATGTCCATGAAGAGCAGCACAGAAGGGATGCGGGCGCTCCTGTACCTAGCCTCATACTGCATCGACCGGGTCAGGGTCGCTGAAACACAGGAGGAGAAAGAGCTTTTCCAGGGGTATGTGGACCTGATGATACCAGTTTGCAAATCGGTAGGAAGCGATTTGGGATTCAGGGTGTGCGAGACGGCCATCCAGGTCTACGGCGGTTACGGATATTGCAGTGACTACCCTGTCGAACAGTTTATGAGGGACTGCAAGATCGCATCGATCTACGAGGGAACAAACGGGATCCAGGCCCTCGACCTTGTGGGCCGAAAACTGGCGATCAAGCAGGGGCTGTTGTTCAAGAACGCATTAAAGGCCGCCGGCAAAATCCTGTCCAAGGTCAGGGAGAATTTCAGCCTGCGCGATCTTGTCCAGATTTACGACGAATCGCAGGAAAGCCTGAGTCAGCTCACGATGTTTTTCGGGCTAAAGAGCATCACAGAAGAGTTTCACGTGCCCATTCTCTACGCCAAACCTTACCTGGATCTTTTTGGTGATGTGGTTATGGGATTTCTGCTCATTTGGCAGGCATATCTGGCCGACCTCCGGCTGCAGGAAATCTACCAGGAACACGGGGCAAAGGATGAAGCTTCCCGGAAAAAGCTCCTCAGCGAAGATCGCAACGCCGCCTTCTATTTCGGCAAAATCGCCTCGGCCCGCTTTTTCTCAAACCAGGTCCTCACCCAAGCTTCCGGAAAGGCGCGTGGAATAATGAACAATGACAAATCTCCACTCGAGATCCCTGAGGATGGATTCGCGCTGGGCTAAAGTGAAAATTTGAATGCTCATTAGGCGCGGATTGCGGACATTTTGATGCAAATTTCCGAGGTCTTTGCGCCCTGTGCGGTGGAACGGCGTTAATGCGATAGAAAAGGAGAAATGGCTAATGAAAGCCAGAGACGTTGTGGTGGTGGATGGAATCAGGACCGCTTTCGGGCGTGCCGGAGAAAAAGGCTATTTCTGGCACACACGGGCCGACGACATGGTGGTGAAGGTGATCCGTGAGCTGCTCCGCCGTAATCCAAAAGTCAGGCCCGAGATGGTGGAAGAAAATGTCTGGGGCGCAACGACCCAGGAAGGCGACCAGGGATTGACCCTTGGGCGCTCGAGCGTAATCCTTTCCGGTTTGCCGGAAAGCTGCGCCGGATTCTCAGTGGACAGGATGTGCGCAGGGGGACTGACCGCTATTACGACCGCTGCTTCCGAAATTGCCCTGGGAGCATGCGACGTTGTCATTGCGGGGGGCGTTGAACATATGGGACACCATCCCATGGGGGCGACCAGTGACCCCAATCCCCGGTTTCTCTCCGACCGGCTCGTATCCGAAGACGCCCTGGTGATGGGCAAGACAGCGGAATGCCTTCACGACATGTACCCGGATATCACCAGGGAGATGGCAGACGAGTACGCCATGCTTTCGCAGAAGAAAACCGCCAGGGCTAATGCGGAAGGCAAGATTCAGAAGATGATAGTTCCAATGACCGTCTATACCAGGGAGGGCTGGATAGTTGCGGACCGGGACCAGCAGCCGCGTCCGGACACGAGCATGGCAGGGCTAAGGGACCTCAAGACGCCTTTTCGGGTACACGGAAAAGTGACGCCGGGCAATTCATCGGGTCTCAATGACGGTGCGGCCGGAGTTCTTATGATGAGCGCCGATAAGGCCGCCGAAATCGGAGTGGTCCCCCGAATGCGCCTCAAGGGCTACGCCTATGCGGGTGTGAAGCCTGAAATCATGGGCTATGGGCCGATTCCCTCTACTCGGAAAGCCCTGGCAAGAACCGGACTCAACATGAATGACATCGGGGCAATAGAGCTCAACGAGGCTTTCGCTGTCCAGTGTATTGTATTCATGAAGGAATTCGGGTTGAAGTTTCCCGATGACCAACGGCTTAATCCGCTGGGAGGAGCCATAGCTTTCGGCCATCCTCTTGCCGGCTCGGGACCCCGGCTGGTCATGCATCTTCTGAGCACATTCTCCGAACGCCCGGACGTCCGCTATGGGATTACGAGCCTTTGTGTGGGCCTCGGGCAGGGGGCGACGGCCATTTGGGAAAATATGCAAACAAATGGGTCCGGCAATTAACAAATAAGTTACGTTCAAAATAGAAGGAACTACCATGGCTGAACCGATTACCATTTTCCATACGCGATTCTACGATTCACCGGTGGGAAAGATTGCCATCCTTACGATGGACAACGCTCAAGACTACAAGAAGCCCAACACGTTCAGCGAAGCCGCGATGGTCTCCCTTAATAAGGCGCTCGACCTTGTAATGGCCGAAGAAGAGGTGAAGGGTCTGATGCTGACCGGAAAACCTTACATTTTTGCGGCCGGCGCTGATATTAGCGCTTTTCCCTTCATCACGACCTTCGATCAGGGGTACACCGGCGGCAAGGCAGGTCACACGGCAATGAAGCGGATCATGGACCTCGAATTTCCGACCCTGGCCGCCATCAATGGGGTGGCGATCGGTGGAGGTCTGGAGATTGCGCTCTACTGCAAGTACCGCACGGTTGCCCGGAGCGTGACCGCGATCGGGTTTCCCGAGTGTTTTCTAGGGCTGCTGCCAGGTTGGGGAGGCTGCACGCTGACCCCAAAGCTGATCGGACCGCAAAAGGCCCTCCAGATCATAATATTCAACTCTTTGAACCAGAACAGGATGTTGAGCGGTTCCGAAGCTTTCGAGCTGGGACTTGCCGACAGGCTGTTCGACGGCGCCGAGTTCCTGGACGAATCCCTGAGCTTCCTTTTGAGCATCGTAGCCGGCGAGACGGAGGTGGAACGGGCGCCTGTTTCGACCGAACAACTCGGCGAACTCATAAGCAAGGCGCGAGCTTTTGTGGACGGGAAGGTGCACGGGGCCGCTCCGGCGCCCTACCGCGCTTTGGAGCTGATCCAGGGCGCATGTTCCTGGGATGTCGAGCGTGGTTTTGAAGAAGAAAACAAGGCGCTCGGGGATCTCGTAAAGACCCGCCAATGCAAGGCTTCGATCTATTCTTTCGACCTCGTGAACCGGCACGCAAAAAAGCCCGTAGGTGTTCCGGATACGAAGCCCCGGCCAATAGGCAAGGTGGGCGTAATCGGCGCAGGCCTTATGGCTTCGCAGCTCGCACACTTTTTTATCCACCGTCTCGGCTTGCCGGTGATTATGAAGGACGTACGGCAGGAGTTGGTGGACAAGGGAGTTGCCCACGTTCGCCGGCAATTTGAACAGAGCGCGCAGAAGGGCAGGATCTCGGACACCCGTGCGAGCTATCTGGGCGAACTGGTTCAAGGAACGCTGGACATCGGAGATTTTGCCGACTGCGATTTCGTAATCGAGGCGGTCTTCGAAGAGATGGCGGTCAAGAAAAAGGTCTTTGCCGAAGCGGAGTCCGTCATGAAGGCGGACGCCATTCTTGGCACCAACACCTCATCTCTGAGCGTGACCGAAATGGGCTCGGACCTGAAAAATCCGGAGCGCTTAGTTGGATTTCACTTTTTTAATCCTGTTGCACTTATGCCCCTGGTTGAGGTAATAAAGGCTGAGAAAACGGGCGACCTCGCCCTGGCCACCGCCTTCGATCTGGCGAAAAAGCTGAAGAAGACGGGTATTTTGGTGAAGGACTCCCCGGGATTTTTGGTCAATCGCGTTCTTATGCGCAACCTTAGCGACTGTATCGCCATGGTCAACCAGGGCGCAAGCTTCGAACAGGTGGATGACGCCCTGATTGAATTGGGGTTGCCGATGGCGCCGTTCGAATTGCTGGAAATGGTCGGCATGCCGGTGGCCTTTCATGTAAACGAGACCTTGTGCAGTGCTTTCGGGCCCGAGCGGTTTCCGTTGAGTCAGAATTTCAAGAGGCTGGTTGAAGCCGGACAGCCGAGAATCTATGCGCAAGGCGGTAAGGGCAGGAAGGTTGATGAGGCGGTGGAACGGCTCTGGGTAAAGGAGCAAAACAGGACCTTCCACGCGGAGGAAATTCGTGAGATTGCGCTAAGCAACCTCGCTCGGGAAACCGACCTCATTTTGAAGGAAAAGGTCGTGGCTGGGCCAAAGGAAGTCGATCTTGCCATGATCACGGGAGCAGGCTGGCCCTTTTTTATGGGAGGGCTCACAATGTATCTTGACCTGACGGGGGTGGCTCCGAAGACACTCCAGAAGGTCTTTTTCGGTTCGTAGCGCGGCTCCAGGCGTGTACAGAAAAAACGGAAGCCGGGCTCATTAATGTCTTGGAAAGGAGAAAAAGCTATGGCCACTAAGCTGATAGATCGTACACCGTCAGCTTACGAGTACCCGCTTCTGATCAAGCACATTCTGAAGACCCCACTTGCACACGCTCCCAAGCAGGAAATTGTCTACGCGAACGTTAAACGTTATGACTATGTGACGCTCTACAAGCGAATCGGTCAACTGGCAAACGTACTGGAAAAGATGGGTGTAAAAGCCGGCGATACTGTAGGCGTAATGGACTGGGACAGCCACAGGTACCTGGAGTGCCTCTTCGCCATCCCGATGATGGGCGCCATCATTCATACGGTGAACGTGCGGCTTTCTCCCGAGCAGATCCTCTACACCATAAACCACGCTGAAGACGACGCGCTCCTCGTTCACGCTGATTTTCTACCCCTAGTGGAAAAACTGCGGGGCGCGATGAAAACCGTAAAGAATATTATCATTCTGACCGACCAGGGGCCGGTCCCCGAAACGAGTTTCGAAGCAGCGGGGGAATACGAGGCGCTTCTGAAGAAAAGCCCGGTGGATTATGATTTCCCGGATTTCAACGAAAACTCCAGGGCTACCACATTTTACACCACGGGAACTACTGGCGCGCCCAAGGGTGTCTACTTCAGCCACCGCCAGTTGGTGCTCCACACTCTGGCGCTGGCGGCTTCACAGGCCCAGGCCGGCCAGGGGGGCATATGTTCAAAGGATGTCTACATGCCCCTTACTCCCATGTTTCACGTCCATGCGTGGGGAATGCCTTACATGGCTTCTATGTTCGGCCTGAAACAGGTCTATCCGGGACGCTACATACCCGAGACGATAGTTGGGCTTATCGCAAAGGAAGGCGTAACATTTTCCCACAGCGTTCCGACCATTCTTCAAATGGTGCTCGGCTGCCCGGCTGCGGCCAATGTGGACTTTTCCGGATTCAAGATGACCATAGGCGGCTCCGCCCTTCCCAGGGGATTGTGCAAAGCGGCCATGGAACGGGGCATGAATATTATTGCCGGCTATGGGATGTCCGAGACATGTCCGGTACTCACGATTGCTCACCTCAAACCCCACATGACGGAATGGAACGAGGAAGAGCAAACGGACATTCGCTGCCGGACCGGGCTTCCCATCCCTCTCGTTGACCTTCGAGTAGTCAGTTTCGAAGGGCAGGAACTCCCACATGATGGCGCCAGTGTCGGAGAGGTCGTGGTTAGGACCCCTTGGCTCACTCAGGGTTATTTAAAGGAGCCCGGCGGATCCGAAGACCTCTGGGCTGGCGGCTATATGCGAACCGGCGATGCAGGCTTCGTTGACGAAGAGGGTTATCTCCAGTTGACCGACCGCTTGAAGGACGTGATAAAGAGCGGGGGAGAATGGATTTCTTCTCTGTTGATCGAGGATACCCTAAGCCAGCATGAGGCGGTGAGCGAAGCGGCGGTTATCGGAGTGCCCGATGAAACTTGGGGTGAGCGGCCCTTCGCTATTGTGACGATAAGAGAAGAGCACAAGGGAAAAGTTTCGGGAGAGGATTTGAAAGCCTTTTTGCAAGGTTTTGTGGCCCGGGACGTCATTTCGAAGTGGGCCGTTCCTGACAGGATCGTAGTAGTCGAATCCATTCCAAAGACCAGTGTGGGCAAGCTGGACAAAAAGGAGATCAGAATAAGGGCCAAAACGTTTTGAGGCTAAGCTGGATTGCAGGAGGCCTCCCGCTCCCGCCCCTTCACGCGGGTGGGTGGGCGGACTGTTGGGAATGAGCGGTCGGCCTCCGCGCTACGCGCTCACATGTCGCTACGGGAGGCCGGGCAAGCCAACTTCACGAAGTGAAGTTGGGCGAAGCCCAGCGAAGCTAGTCCTTTGCACCGTTGTAGCTTGAATTTGGTTGAAAGTTTGTCAAGCGGAATTCAGTAGTAGCCTTCATGCGATGCCTTGCCTCTGAACACATAATAGCAAAAGGCGGTATAGGTGAGAACAACCGGCAGGATGACGAGAGTTCCTACAAGCAAAAATGACTGTGAGGTAGCTGCTGCCGCTGCCTGGCGGAAGGTCACTGCAAACGGAACCAGCCATGGCCAGAGGCTGATGCCCAGCCCCAGGTAACCCATGAGAAAAACGCCGATGCTGAGGAAAAAAGGACGATTCTCTACGCCCTTATGTAAATCTCGCCATATAAAGATAAAAAGAGCTACAGTCACCAGGGGCACCGGCAAAAGGTAGCAAAAATTTGGAAGAGTGAACCACAAATCTCGCACACCCGCGTTCATTATTGGCATGCTGATACTCACGATCCCCATGAACACTCCCACATAGCCCAGGACATAAGAGGCGCATTTTCGCGCCCAGTCCTGGGTGATCGCGTCGGTTTTCATAACAAGCCAGGTGGCTCCCAGCAGTGCATAGCCGAACAGCAGGGCGACCCCCGTCATGAAACTGTAGGCATTGAGCCAATCAAAAGGGTGGCCCGCAAAGCTTCGCCCCTCGACTTGCACCCCTTTAACAAAGGCCCCCAGGATCATTCCCTGCATGAAGGCAGCCACTATCGATCCAAAGTGGAAAGCGTAGTCCCAGACAAAGCGGGATTTGACAGCCTTGAAGCGAAACTCGAATGCCACACCGCGAAAGATCAGACCCAAGAGCATCAGGATGACAGGCATGTAGAGCGCCGGCATCAGGATCGCATAAGCAAGCGGAAACGCAGCAAAAAGCCCTCCGCCGCTCAACACCAGCCAGGTCTCGTTGCCGTCCCAGAAGGGCGCGATGGAGTTCATCATGCGGTCTTTGCACTCATCCGATGGCGCAAAGGGAAACAGAATGCCCACCCCCAGGTCGAAGCCATCCAGAAGGACATACAGGAAAAGTGCCGTGACGAGCAGGCCAAACCATATGAGCGGAAGATCCAGAGAGCCCTCGAGGCTAAACATGCTGTCCCTCCTCTTGTGAGACAAGGTCGGTGATCAGGGCAGGCCCTTTGACGCCGTGCGAACCATAAACATCCGCCTCGGTCTCGGGACCTTTTCTGATCAGCTTTATAATGTAATAGCCCCCGGCGCCGAACACGACCGCATAGGTGAGTACAAAAGCGCCGATGGATATGGCGACGGGAAGGCCCTGCACCGGGGAGACGGCCTCTTTGGTCCGCATGACACCCTGGATTATATAGGGTTGCCTGCCGATTTCCGTAACAAACCATCCCGCCAGCACGGCCGCAAATCCGGCCGGAGTCATGGCCGTGCACCAGTACTGAAACCATTTTGTCTCAAATAAGCGCTTCTTGAAATAAAGAACCAGGGCCGTCACACCGGTCAGGATCATCAAAATGCCAATGCCCACCATGAAGCGGAAAGACCAGAAAACCCACAGCACCGGCGGGCGTTGGTCTTTAGGCCAGGCCTTTAAGCCCTTGACCTCGCCATTGAGGTCATGGGTAAGAATCAGACTTGACAGCTTGGGAATTTCAACCGCATATTTAGTGGTTTCATCCTCTTGGTCCGGCCACCCAAACAGATTCAACGGCGCGCCGCGCTGGGTTTCCCACAGTCCTTCTATGGCGGCCACCTTGGCCGGCTGGTGTATAAACGTGTTGAGACCGTGCATGTCGCCGAACAGCAGTTGCATGGGGGCTACGAAAATCGCCATTATCATGGCCATCCCCAACATCACACGTGCCTCCCTTATATGGCGGCCGGCCCGCAGGTAAAATGCGCCGATACCTCCGGCGACAAAAGCTGTGGTCAGGTAGGCGGCGGTGATCATGTGGACGAAGCGGTAGGGAAAAGACGGGCTGAAAATAATCTGCAACCAGTTTGTGGGATACAAAAGGCCGTTTTCGGCAATCCGGAATCCCTGCGGCGTCTGCATCCAGCTATTAGCAGACAGTATCCAGAATGCGGAAATGAGGGTCCCAACGGCCACAATCACTGTGGCAGCAAAGTGCATCCTGCGGCTGACCCGGTTCCAGCCAAACAACATGACCCCAAGAAATGAGGCCTCCAGAAAGAATGCGCTCAGCACCTCATAGCCCAGCAACGGCCCGAGAATGTTTCCGGCTTTGTCCGAGAATGCGGACCAGTTCGTCCCGAACTGGAATGACATGACCACGCCCGATACGACGCCCATGCCGAACGTGACGGCGAATATCTTGACCCACATGCGGTATATAACTGCATAGACCGTGTCGCCTGTTTTCAGCCATCGCCATTCGAGCACGGCCAGCCAACTCGCCAGACCGATTGTGAAGGCCGGGAAAAAGATGTGAAAAGAAAGAGTGAATGCGAACTGAATGCGCGAGAGCAGGACCGGGTCGAGGTGTTCAATCATGACCTGAGTCTCCGGTAAACTGTGTGAACGACTGATGCGTGACGCCTTAGCCTGAGCGGAACATTCGGCCGGCCCCGAGGCCGGGCAGGGCTATTTCGGAACGCTGAAAGGCTTGATCGGTCCAACCGCTTTTTCGCTCCATTCGTCGTCTTTATCTGCGGATTCGAGGATGATTTCGTTTTCACGGACCCAGCCAAGTTGCTGGCGAACGAATTTTTCCTGTGCTTTAGAGCTGGCCTTGAGGGACTGAATCATTTCGAAGAGTCTCTGGTTTTCAATCTTGAGCTTGAGGACCTTTTCATCGAGTTCCTTTACCTGCTGGGCTTGTTTCCTGAAGCCGGGAAGTCCGCTGGAGGAAAACAGGATCGTGAAGATGAAAACTATGTTAAGACCCAGCAGAATGCCAACCAGAAGCCTGAGGATATAGACACCCTTGACGCTGAATATGGGCTTTACCTCGTTTTGCTGGTACTTGTTGGTCTGGATCGGTCGGCTCATTGTCAAACCCCGGTGTTGGGCGCTTGAGGGCCAGTCTGCGGTATCCGCACAGATGGGAAAAGCTTCGGATCGGTGTGGGGAATGAAAAGCGCCCCTCGAAACTCATTCATTAGCTCGATGTTGACGTTGAGTTCAACGTAGGTGATCATGTCTCGAACTTTTTCGGCTTCAGCCAAAAGCCTTCGGTCGCACATGAGCATGCAGGCCCCCAGGATGCTCGAGTTCCCGATCCCATGGTATATTTCCAGCGGCAAATCCGGAATCATGCCGATTCGAACCGCCATTTCCGGATCTATATGTTTGCCGAAGTTTCCCGCTATATAGATATTTTTTAAATCATAAAAGCTGAGTCCTACCTTTCGGCAGATGACAGACAGTATAGTGTACATCGCCGCTTTTGACTTCAAAAAAACTCCTATATCGATCTCGGATATGAGCATCTCGCGTCCGTCGCTGGTCTGGGAACAAAGAGCCAGCGCATAAGCCGGGCCATCCTGGGTGTTTCTTAAGCGCGAGCAGATGAGTCCTGTGCGAAATTTGCCCTGTATGTTGAGGATTTTTGACGAGAACATCTCGGCCACAAGTTCTATCAGGCCTGAACCGCAGACGCCCGAGGCTTTCCCGCCCCCGATTACCCGGATATCAGGCTCCAATGTCTTCCTGTTGATCCTCACCCTGTCGATTGCCCCGCCAACAGCCTGCATTCCGCACTCCACAACCCCGCCTTCAAGGGCTGGACCGGCCGCACCCGCGCATGCCAGCAGCCACTCGCAGTTCCCCAGCACGACCTCGGCATTTGTTCCGACGTCTATGAGCATGTGGATGCCCGTCGATTTGTTCAGACCCGCTGCGATCACCCCTGAGATGATATCGCCCCCGACGTATGAGCCGACATTGGGGAAAAGGTAGAGCAGCGCGTTAGGGAAAAAATCGAACCCAAGCTCGGTTGCGCGCACTATCGGAAAACTGTTTGCCGCGGGAATGTATGGTTCACGGCATATGTTTGACGGGTCAAGGCCCCAGAAAAAATGGCTCATCGCCGTGTTTCCTGCGCAGGATAATGCGTAGATGCGATGAGCAGAGGTCCCTGAGGCTTCGAGCATTTTGAGCATCGCATCCGAACAGGCTTCCACCAGCGAGTCCCGAAGCACGGCCAAGCCTTCTTGACCTCGGGCGAATATTATGCGGCTGAGGATATCTTCCCCCCAGGCCGCCTGGGGATTTTTTATCGAGGTCTCGAGGATGATCTTTTTGCGGGCGATGTCTATCAGCCGGAAAACCAGGCTGGAGGTACCCAGGTCCAGTGCAAAGCCGAAAACGGCAGGATCGGGCGACCGCGCCACAACGTCCAGGACCTGCCAATGTGTACCGGTGTATCCCACTACCGCACGGAAGCGCAGATCTTTTCCGCGCATTTTCCTGACTAACTCGTCCATTTTACCGGGCGCCATTTGAACGGGGGAATACCCCAACTGACCAAGAGTTCGGGCGAGCCTGTCAAGATCTGCGGTATTGTCGTTCAGGCTTGGCGCAGGCAAATCAACCGCGATTGATTCAATCAGAGGCTGGTTTTCGAGGTTGACCGGGACATCAAAATCCGTTTGTGAACCCTTTTTCGTCATTTTGTGCTAATTTCTTCTTCGTTGAAACGATGGACGAGAAAAAAGTCATACGTTTGTTAAGTCAATTTATTCAAAAACTTGCCTTTCTTTACGTTCCCGAACAGGTTATTACCAATTGTGGAAGAAGTGAGGGTGAGTCGTGGAGCTTGTGATAAAGTTCATTTTCTTAACGTATTATTTACACACGAAAATCAGTTGACACTATAACCGATTTTTCATAATTTCACAAACACTTGGACCACCGTTAGCTGTCAGGTTCTGTTCTTTTTGCTCCAGCGATCAAGCAACCTGCTTTTCCACTGTATTTTCTGCCTGGCTGGCGAACCGATTCATTTTAAAGGAATCCTTCGGATTCCCTGATTTTTGGCAGACGGAAATCACAGGAGCCTGGGCTTATGGAAGACATTCAAATCAAAGAGCTGGTTGAATACATTGCGCGTTGTCTTGCGGAGCATCCCGAACAGGTTGTAGTTAAAGAGATTACCGGGCAGCAGATATCCGTGCTGGAATTGCGGGCAGCCAAAGATGACCTTGGGAAAATAATCGGTAAGGAAGGCCGAAATGCTCATGCAATGCGAACGATCATGAACGCGGCCGCTACGAAACTGAAAAAACGCGCTGTGCTGGAAATTCTCGAATAATAGCGGTGCGCCGGAGGGCGTGCATGAAAGACATACCATCGAGTTATTGCCAACCGGGAGCTGTGGGTCCGCCGGAGTGTTTCGGCGATGGGGACAGAGTGTGCCCTGTTGATGATGAGGGGATAATGCAGCCTCAGAAAGGGTGCCTCCCATGTTCTCATCTGAGAGCCTGTCTCCAGAATGTGATGGTCCAACGAGGAAAGATCAGGATCGTTGAGGAACCCTCTGGCTCGAAAGTGGCTGGTTTTTTCAAACGGTGGTCAGATCGGAAACTGAAACATAACGGGTGAGCAGGTAAATTCACCTGCTCGCCGCTGTACCGGATTTCGCTTGAACAGGACGGGCACTCCGGCATATAAGACGATCACCCTTTGGAGGTGGTTATTGCATGAAAACCGGTGTGAATCCCGCCTTGGCCTTTCCGTCGCTGTCTGTCTGCGGCCAAGCGGACCTCGATGTCTCGATAATTATTCCTACCCGCAACGAGCGAGAAAACCTTCCCGTTCTCATTGAAAAGCTTCAGGAAGTAATGGAGGGCCGCAGCTTCGAGATCGTCATAGTGGATGACGACTCCGAGGACGGCACCTGGCAGGTCGCAGAAGAGTTTTCCCAGCGGTATAGCAATATCAGAGTGATCCGCCGGATCAACAGAAAGGGGCTGAGTTCGGCGATAACCGAAGGTTTCCTTCTGGGCAAAGGCAAATATGTTGCCGTCCTGGACGCCGACCTTCAGCACGATCACGGACTCATAGCCGCTATGCTCGACGAAATAGGCGACTGTGACGTCGTGGTAGGCTCGAGGTACATGAACCAAAAATCCGTGCCCGGCTGGGAGTCTTGGAGATCCAGACTCAGCAGGGCCGGGACCATTATGGCTCAAAAGCTTCTGAAACAAGTGATCTCCGACCCGATGAGCGGCTTTTTCATGATCCGCCGCAAAATCATACTGGAAATAGCCCCACAGCTCTTCGAACAGGGTTACAAGATTCTGTTCGATATACTGATCAGGCGCCCCGACTTGAAGGTAAAGGAGTTGCCTTACGATTTCAAGGCTCGCTTGTACGGGACCAGCAAACTGACGGCCGCAGTGATGTTCGACTTTGCCGACCTTCTGATTTCGCGGGCCATTCCTTCCCGGTTCAATTTTCAATTCATCCGGTATGGGGTGGTTGGGGCATCGGGGGTTGTGATACATTTGTTCGCGCTCTATCTGCTGCACGTCGTGATGGGGTTACCATATCCCGTCTCTCTTGTCTTCGCCATCGAAACGGCAATGGTTTCCAACTACATCTTGAATAACCAGTGGACCTTCAAGGAACATCGATTTTTGGGCTGGCGATGGTGGAATGGATTTGTCAAATTCAATCTGGCTTGCATGCTGGGAAACTTACTTAACCTTGCGATCGGCTGGTATCTGGTCGAAAAAACCATTCCATGGTTTTATGCAAGCGTTCTTGGCATATGGGTGGGGATGAGTTGGAACTATCTGACAAACAGGTTTTTCACCTGGGGGGGGAACCGGTAAGAGCATGGGTGGATCGGCGAGTGGGCAAAACCCAATCCGTGCTGATGTACCCAAGACGCGATTAAACCCCCTGTTGATGTGCCCGCCTATTCACCGATTGCGATCCGGCCGGGTAGTGTAGGCGCTGATCGCCTGCTTGGTCCTGGACAGACTTTGGAGCTTGGCGGTCACCCGGTTGTTTTTCCTTTCCAGAATCTCAAGACAAACTTGAGTGCGGGTATAAAGGTCCCGCATTTTTTCAAGCACTGCGGTGCTGGCCTCCCGCGAGTTTTTCTGTTGCTGCGGCATAAGTTGCTTTAGCTCATCGAGGCGCCTTATGCATGCGTTCGAAAGTGCTTTAGCGTCTACCTGCGGATCGGTTTCGAGTTCCGCAAGTTGCGCGGTAAATTTCAGGAGCTGATCCAGAATGGACTCAGCCTGATCCATCCAGCACGATCCGTTGCGTTCCATCACTGAATCCTATGCGGAAGCCTGCCAGGTTCTAGGAAGAAGTCCAGCCTTCACAGGGGTCTGGCTTGGGCTCAGCTTGATCGCTTCCCAACCGTCCCTGAGTTCGGAAAGAATTTTGACCAGATGCCCATAGATGGAGGTATCCTCGCGGCTGTTTATACCGATCAACTGCCTGAGAATGAAATTATAAAGCCGGTTAAGGCTCCGAGCTATATCTCCACCCCTTTCGTAGTCGAGGCCCACCAGGAGTTCAGTGATGATGTCCTGGGCGTGCCTGATTTTGAGGTATGCCTCATTCATTTCGCGCCTTTCGTGAAGATCTTTGGCTTGCATGAGGTCATTAATAGCCGCCTCATAGCACAGAATGATCAGTTGGATCGGCTCAGCGGTTTCAATTGCTGTTCGGTGATAACTGTTGGATGCTCGTGTTTGGACCATTTGAACTCTCCTGGGAAAGTGTCGGTTTTTGGAAAGATTGACAAAAGCCTCTCTGTAATAGAGAAATTTTGCATGTGCTTAAAATATCGTCTCATCGGCGGTAAATCTTTACGGTTTTTTCAGGACTATCTCCCCCATAGAAAGAGGACTGAGGACTGAGCAAAAGCGACGGCCGAAGGCACAGACATTAAACGTGGCGAGTTTGAAGGCAAGCCAAATGTTAGGGCTTGTCCGTAAATAAAACCTTTGTGCTCGCATCCGGCTTTTGGCAGGCTTTGGCCGCTCCTCAATCGCAAAATCCTCGACGTAGCCTAGCTACGCCTGCGGTTTTGCTCAATCTTCGCGACCAAATCAGCCTCAAAATCCGGCGCAATCCCTAAGAGGCTCATTTACGGACAAGCCCTTAAGCGCATCAGAAAGCAAAGTGACAATGGTGCCAAGGTCTCGCTCTCAGTCCTCAGCACTCAGCACTCAGCACTCAGTCCTGATTTCGTAGCGCGGAGGCCTACCGCTCATTCTCAAAAGCCCGCCCACCCACCCGCGAGACGGGCCGGGAGCGGGGGCCTAAAAGCGCAAGCGCAGGTATTCCACCCCAGCCTCATCTTTGCAATTGACCTCATCTACCTTGATTGGATAGATTACACCATGATGAAAAAGACTCTCTATACCTATGTCCTGCGCGAACAGTATCCCCCGCTGCTCATTTGCATGGCCGGGACCGTCTTTGTGCTCATTACGGGGCAGCTTATCAAGCTCATGCGTATTCTATTCGCCTCTTCGTGCAGCCTGAAAGACATTATCGAGATAATCCTTTTCGCCATGCCGAGGCTCATTTTGTATGCGGCCCCGATGGCGGCCCTGCTGGGGGTTATGCTTGCTTTCGTGCGATTGAACAGCGACAATGAACTTGTTGCCTTCCGCGCGGCGGGGACTGGTTTTCTCGGTTTTCTGCCGCCAGTGCTTGGAGTGCTTATCGTTGTAAGCATACTCGCGTTTATAAACTCCTTTTGGGTCCTCCCTGTGGCAAACAGTGCATTCGAGATGAAGCTGAGGGCGATTGGCCGCTCCTCGATTCCGTCTCTTTTGGAAGAGGGTGTCTTTATTTCTGCTATTCCCAAACTGGTCTTGTTTTTAAGATCGGTTGACCGCTCGGACTATACGATCAAGGGAATTTTCATCCAGGATCAGAGACAACCGAATGAAAAAGTCACAATAGCGGCCGAGAACGCCCAGGTCGATATTCCTTCGGACTCTCACGCCATCACTTTCAAGCTTGAAAACGGCATGATAACCCGCGCCGCCAATGACTTGAAAGACGCGCAGGCCGTCGCGTTCAAAAACTACGATTTCATCATCTCGATGGACGAAATAATGGGGGCGGCAACTAATGCAGGCAAGGATAGAAGTCAGATGCGCCCCGCTGAGATCTACCATCGGATGAAAAACGCTTCAAACCATTCAGGATACTTATTCTGGAGTTTTGAGCTATACCAGAGGATAGCTTTCCCGTCGGCCTGCCTGCTTCTGGGATTGCTTGGACCTCCGCTTGGCTCCCTTTTCCGCCAGCGGGGCCGAATGACGGGAATTACGGTCGGGGTAGGAATTTTCCTCACTTATTACGTTTTGCTGTCCGCCGGCAGGACATTCGGCGAAAGTAACCTGATCTCGCCTTTTTTTGCCGTCTGGACCCCTAACCTGCTAAGCGGTGCCCTGGCTGTCTATCTGTGGACAAAAATGCACAGGGAGACGCCATTTTACTTAGCATGGCTCGGGCGGCCGCTTGCACTTCTACGGCTGGCCGCATCTAGTGCCCGTAAACATGGGGCAGTCGCGCATTGAAAATAATCCCCCGCTATATCCTCAAACATCTTCTGCCCATCTTTGCGCTGACCACTGTCAGCTTTACCGGGATTTACCTCGTTGTGGATTTTTTCGAGCGGGTGGATCATCTGGTCGATAATCACCTCCCGTTCCGGGAGATTTACATCTACTTTTTATACAAAATTCCCATGATCTTAACCCAGGGCATCCCGATGGCGGCCCTGCTTTCAGCGATCATCGCACTTGGGATGCTGAAGCGGAACCGGGAGCTGATCGCCATGGAGACCGCCGGCATTAATCCCTTTTATTATGTCGCGCCAATCGCATTTGCGGCGCTCGCGCTTTCGGTAGTTCATTTTGGCGTAGCGGAATACGCCGCGCGCCCCTGCACACAGAGAGTGGAAGAAATCTGGGCGGTCGGCGTAGAACACCACAAGCCGTCGCTCTGGATGAACACGGAAAACATTTGGTTACGCAATGAGAATACCATTTACCAGATCCGGCTCTACGACCCGGGGAAAAATGTCATGGAGTCAGCGTCTATATTTTTTCTGGATACCGGCTTCCACTTGATCCAGAGGATAGACGCGCGGCGCATATCCTGGACCAATCCTGGGTGGCTTGCCAAGGACGGCCTCATCGTAACCTTCCGTGAAGGAAAAAAGGACCAGCAGTGGTTCGAGCAAAAACAGCTCGATTTGAAAGTTACACCAAGTGACTTCAAGACAGGCGAAGCCATCCCGCGGTACCTTAGCTGGACAGAGCTGAACCGCTACGTGGGAAAAATAGAGGCGGAGGGATTCAGCTCGACCCCTTACAGAGTTGACCTGCAAATGCGGTTTGCTGCGCCCTTTGCCACACTTATCCTGACCCTGCTGGGGACGCTTGTAGCTCTGAGGCAGGGGCTCCACGAAGGAATCGCAGCGGGTGTCGGCATTTCGCTTGTTATAGCCTTGGCTTTCTTTGTCATATCAAACGTCGGAAGCTCACTCGCCTTCGCCGGTTCTCTGCCGCCTTTTCTGGGGGTATGGGCCGGAAACGTAATTTTTTCTGCGATATTATGTTATTTCTGGATAAGGGGATCGGGGTAACTAGTGTCCACCCCTAAACGCCGATCACCGGCTTTAGCCGAAAGGATTACCGCCTCGCGGGCGGGCTGTCGAGATCCTGGCCGGCGGTCCCACCGCCACTTAATGGCATGAGCAGGGATCGAGGCTGCCCCCGTCCCCGCTTTGCCATAGCGATTCGGGTCCGGATCGGATCACGCCCCGCCTTTGCCGGCGCCAGCCAGGATGGTAGTCCCGGGCAAAGGGGTGAAAACTCTTTGTGCGAGTTCCTGGTCCAGCAGATAGAGACCCCCACCCTCGCTTCCAACCATCTTCAGTTTCTGCACGATACTGTCTGCGCTGGTTTCTTCTTCGACCTGTTCCGATACGAACCACTGGAGAAGAGTGCTTGTCGCATGGTCTTTTTGTTCCGTTGCGATGTTCACAAGGTCGTAAATCAGGCCTGTCACCTTGACTTCATGCGCGTAAACCGCTTCGAAAGCGGAAAGCGGAGAATCCCATGAGGTCTGAGGACCCTCGATTGCCTTCAGGTCAACCTTGCCGCCCCGCTCGTTTACGAAGTTGAAAAACTTCATGGCATGGGTCAATTCCTCGAGCGCCTGTACTTCCATCCACCTGGCGAACCCGTCGAAACTGAGCCGCTTAAAATACGAGGCCATTGAAAGATAGAGGTAAGAGGAATAAAGTTCCGCATTTATCTGCCCGTTCAACGCATTCCTCATTTTCTCATTCATTTTTACCCTCCTGATTTGACGGATGATCCTTCAGTTTGTGATCCGGAAACACTCCGGCAGTTTCCCACGGACTCTTCAATTTATGCATTATTGCAATGCAGTCAATTTGCGTGGTCTTCAGCAGATGGGATTTCGACAACCTGAGGTCATGAAAAACGGAGGACGGAGGACTGAAGACGGAGGAGAGAGGAGGGATGGCGTTCAGGTATCAGACTTGCGAATTCCGGCTGAGCGGGCCCGAAAGACCTGGATCATTACAGTAGACCCGAGCAGCAGAAAAAGCGAGTCCCGCGCGAGATACCATACAGTGTGCGGTGACCCTGAAGCTTTGGTGCTGAAGCATCCGCAGTTGATATCGATTCCACGCGCAACAGCGAAAGAAAGTGCTCCAAAGAAGGTGACCAGAAGCAAATTGGCGAGGACGGCGGCGCCAGGCAAACACCAACCGCACAGGATAAATAACCCCAGGACCGCTTCCAGCCAGGGGAGCACGATAGCCATAATATTTATCAGGTGGCCCGGAAGGATTTGGTAATTATAGACTATTTTGGCAAATTCCGCCGGATGGGCTATCTTGTCGATGCTCGCGGCGATGAAAATAACCCCGAGAAGCAGGCGCGTGCATATGAAAAAGTATCTGCTGAAGCGGGATTTCATTTTACCTCATCTCCATCCGGAAGAGTGCTTGTTTATCACGAAAATCAGCAGAACTGATAGAACAAAACCGCACCCAAGGCCTACGACCTCGCCCCTGCCCGTGGGATGGATTCGAGTGATTTTTTCAGCCGCAACGGCCGGCATCGAGCATCCAGTGCTACGGCCCGCAAACCCCGCATCTTCTGCAATTTAGATCCGGCCGGCATTCGGGGCTGTCCTTTTCCTGAAGAGCACGCTGGTATTCCTCCCACAGGTATTTACGCTCGATCCCGTTGTCTATAACCTCCCAGGCGAATTTTTCCTCACGCTCCCGCTCCCTCATAACCCAGAAGTCGGGGTTTAAAGGCGAACTGCGCATCGCCTGGCCCCAGTTGAGCCCATCCAGTGCGACTTTTTCCAAGAAAAAGCTAACCCTGCGGTCTCCCCTGGACAGAAGCGCCTGAACGTATGCCCACTTAGGCACGTCGAAATGGACCCGGATGTTCGGCACTTTCCCCAGGGCCCTCTGAATCCATTTGGCTTTTTCCTTAAGTTCCCCCACCCCTGCGAAAGCCGTCCACTGAAACGGCGTAAAAGGCTTCGGAACAAAGGAATTTACGCTTAGCGTAATGGTTGCAAGCCGTGTTTTACCGCGGCTTGCGCTCAGTACATGATGACGGATCCCTTTTGCAATCTCAACGATTGCCTCCAGGTCTTCCCTCGTTTCGGTCGGAAGCCCTATCATAAAGTAGAGCTTGATATTGAGGATTCCCTTTTGGGCCAGGATTTCCACTGCGTTGTATATCTGAGCTTCCGACAAATTCTTGTTGATAACCCGCCTGAGCCTCTCCGACCCGGCCTCGGGGGCGATGGCTACTGCCTGGTGTCCGCTCGATTCAAGCGATGAAAGGATTTGGGCGTTAAGCGTATCTGCCCGGAGTGAAGAAAAGGAAAGGGAGGCGCCCCGGTCGAGCAGTGAAGAGCACAGGTGGACTATCTCCGGGTGATCGGATACCGCAGCACTCACGAGGCCGATCCTTTTGGTCCCGGAGTTTGCGGTGCCGGCGGCCTGCAACAGCTCATCCACGCCGTGATAGCGGACCGGCCGATAGATGAATCCCGCAGCGCAAAACCGGCATCCCCGTCCACACCCCCTTCCAATCTCGAGCAAAACTACATTGCTGAATTCGGTATCGGCCGTGAGTACAGAGGTCCTGCATGGAGGACTTTTTGAAAAATCGGCCCGCCTGCATGCAACCCTTTCCGGAAGGCCGCTTCCGTCCATGGGGCGAATAGACTCAAGGGTCCCGTCCGAATTGAACAGGGGCTCGTAAAAAGATGGAACATAGATTCCTGGAACCGATTTGCCCATCTTTTTTAAAATTTCAGAACGTCCAATGGAGCTGCTTTCGAATTGCTTCCAAAAGTCGATAAAGTCGGGCAGCAGCGATTCCGCCTCTCCAATGAACATAAAATCCAAAAAGGGGGCAAGCGGTTCGGGATTTAGGAAAAGCGCAACCCCGCCACCGGCCACCAGGGGGTGCGCTGCGGTCCGGTCTTGCGCCCGAGCGGGAATTGCGGCAAGCTGAAGCATTTCGATAAGGTTTGTGTAATCGTTTTCATAAGCAACGGAGAAGGCCGCCAGGTGAAAATCGGCAAGCGGTCTTTGAGATTCTACCGACAGCAGGCCTCCGTGAGATTGTCTTACCATGGCGAGATCTTCGGGCTCCGGGTAAAATACGCGCTCGCACACTACGGTTTCAAACCGGTTTAGAGCGTCGTATACGAACTGGAACCCGAGATTTGACATCCCCACGCCGTAGCGGTTTGGAAAGGCCAGGGCGACACGTATTTTACCTCCCCAGTCCTTGAAGACGGTCCCCTTTTCGCCTTCCAGCCATTTTTGATGACGCTGCTTGAGTTTCCAGAGCATATTTTCATCCTCAAGGGCAGTATATCGCAGCCTGAATTTTTTTACCAAACGGCAATGAGAAGAGGAAGCGGGAAGCGGGCAGCGGAAAGCGGTGGACAGGGATGAGTTTGAACCACGGATGGAGGAGCGTAGCGGGGTGGATGGACAAGAACGAATAAGATTTTCCTGTAAATACAGGGGAAATGCAGGCACTGATCCAACAACCAGCTGATTTTCTTGACAATTTTGATTTTATTTCCTGTGATAACAGGTGGAAACAGGAAGCAGGCAGCAGTGAACAGTGAGCAGTGAACAGTGAACCCTCACTTCGCTCGGGTTCGCGCTAACACTTGCGGCCGATGTTAAACGCTGGACCCTCACTTCGCTCAGGTCCGGGCTTACATGCCTAACGTGGTTAAATGCTGGACCCTCACTTCGTTCAGGTCCGGGCTAACATTCCGAACCTGGCTAAATGTTTCAAGTCCGGGCACGATTTTTTGTGAGTGCCCAGTCCGGGTGCGATCTTTTGTGAGCGCCCAGTTCGCGCCCGATTCCTTGTGAGGGCGCACAGTGAGAAATCAAATTCCTCAATCCTTTTATTCGTGTCCATCCACCCCGCTACGCTCCTTAATCCGTGGTTCAGAATCTCTAAATCCCTCAATTTGTTTTGATCCCGCAATATTGTACTACAGTGTGATTTCGCCTTGCCAAACGGCAACCATAAACGGTAACCAGAGGCGGCAATAGAAACGGCAATAGAAGCGGCAAAAAGATGTGCGAATTTAGGAATTTAGGTATTGAAGCCAACGCAAAGCCTGGTTTCACGCGAGAACGCGAAGAAGGCACAAATCGTCACGCAGAAACATAAATAAAAAAGATACGTAAGAAATTCTTGGCGCTCCAGGCAAAAACAACCCCAGTCCACCCAACTTCGCTCCAAGTTCGGACGCGAAGATAAATGAAGGCCATGAAGAAATTTCCTGCCAAAAAAACACAAATTTCGGACGCAAGATGCTCAATTCCTTAATTCCTCAATTCGTCAATCTCTCGAAGTATATCAGAAATTCGGCGCTTTTATGAATACCTCGATTGTTTGGACAACGGGTTCAATGAAGGAGAAGATACGTTTTTCTATTTCCAAAAAGCCGATCTGAAATTAGGATAGCTGCGACCAGCCTGAAATAACACGAAAGGAAATCTGAAAGAGAAGATGGCGGACAGCCCGCGGCAAAAACAAGCATTTCTGGTATGTGGAACGCACAGTGGGTGCGGCAAGACGACCGTTACTCTCGGGCTGCTCGCCGCATTGAGGGCGAGGGGCCTTGTTGTGCAGCCTTTCAAAGTGGGACCGGACTTTATAGACCCCGGGCTTCACACCCGCATAGCCGGCAGGCAAAGCCGCAACCTCGACGGATGGATGCTCAGCCGCCGATGGAACGTGGAGCTTTTCCTGCGCCTTATGGAAGAAGCAGATGTGGGTCTGATCGAAGGCGTAATGGGACTCTACGACGGCTACGAGGGCCAATCGGAATCGGGCAGCAGCGCGGAGATGGCCAAATGGCTCGACGTCCCCGCCGTGCTGGTTGTGGACGCCCGGAGCATGGCCAGGAGCGCAGCGGCCCTTATATACGGATTCAAGCGGTTTGACCCGGCGCTGAATTTTGCCGGGGTCATTTTCAACCAGATCGGCGGAGAGGCGCACTTGGAGTACCTGGAGGAGGCTGTGGCTTCCGCATGTCCGGAAGTCGCCGTTTTGGGCGGCATTCCCGGAGAAGAGCGGGTCCGATTACCCGAGCGGCACCTGGGGCTTGTAACCGCTGACGAAATGAGCCTGGACGCCGGGTGGCAGAAGAGGTTGGCCAAGCTCATGGAAAAGCGCCTCGACATTGACCTGCTCCTGGAAAAGACCCGATATTCCATGCGAACGGGGCCTCGCCTTCTGCCCCTTGAGCCTGCGAGCGGATATGGGCCTGAGATTGCAGTGGCGCGCGACGCGGCTTTCTGCTTCTATTATCCCGATAACCTGGAGCTTCTGGAGAAGGCCGGCGCGCGGCTTCGCTTTTTTTCTCCGGTGAGCGGCGAGACCTTCCCGGAGGCATGCTCGGGAGCATACCTGGGCGGGGGATACCCGGAGCTTTTTGCGAAGGCCATATCCGGGAATGCTCGTTTTCTTGAATCTCTTCGCGAGCGTGCCGGGCTGGGGATGCCGATCTATGCGGAATGCGGCGGCCTGATGACCCTTGGCCGTTTTATAGAGACTATTGAAGGGGAAAAGTACGATATGGCAGGGATACTGCCTTTCGGGACCAGGATGCTGCCCCGGCGCAAGTCGCTTGGATATACCGAGGTCGTCCTGCGCCGCCAATGCCTGCTTGGGGGTCCCGGCATGGTCATCCGGGGCCATGAATTCCACTACTCCGAAATAGTCGGACTCGAGCTGGATCCTGTTCTCCATCTTCCGTCTTCCGTCCTCGAGTTCGCCTATGACCTGCGCGGGCGTAAACACGAAGCCGCCCGTCGCGAGGGCTATCAGGCAGGTTCTGTGCTTGCCAGCTATATTCACCTGCACTGGGGCAGCGCCCCCGAGGCTGCCGGACAATTCGTCGGCCACTGTGCCGAGTGGGCAAAGGGGAGGTAAACCGATTTAGAATGTCCAGCGCAAAGTCACTCATGTTTCTGGGGACCGGCTCCGATGTAGGCAAAAGCATTCTGGCCGCTGCTTTCTGCCGCATTTTCAAAAACGAGGGATATCGCGTGGCGCCCTTCAAGGCGCAAAACATGGCCTTGAACTCGTTTATCACTCCGCAAGGCGGGGAAATGGGGCGCGCCCAGGTTGTCCAGGCCGAGGCATCGGGAATCGAGCCTCACGTGGACATGAACCCCATCCTTCTTAAACCCACTTCGCAAATGGGCTCTCAGGTGATCGTGCTCGGACGCGTGATCGGGAATTTTTCGGCAAAAGACTATTACGAATACAAAAAAGAACTTGTCCCAATAGTCCGGGGCGCCTTTGAAAGGCTTTGCGCCCAAAACGACTTAATAGTCATGGAAGGGGCCGGGAGTGCGGTCGAACTTAATCTAAAGGGACACGACCTGGTGAATATGGCTATGGCCGAAATGGCCGGCGCCAAATGCATCCTGGTGGGAGACATCGACCGGGGAGGCATATTTGCGGCCCTGCTCGGAAGCTTATCACTGCTGGAAGCCGGAGAGCGGGACAGGATTATCGGGTTTATCGTAAACAAATTCAGGGGAGATCCTCGCCTGTTTGAAGACGGGGTTCAAATACTGCAATCGCGCTCCGGTGTTCCGGTATTCGGGGTTGTGCCTTACTTCGAAAACATCTCGCTGCCCGAAGAAGACTCCGTGGCGCTCGGGCGGCGAATGGACAAAGCGCACAGCAAAACCGCTCCCTGCGCCATTCGTATCGGCATCGTCCGTCTGCCGTTCATTTCCAACTACACGGATGCCGACCCCTTCGAGAACGACCCGAGGATCGATCTGGTTTATTTCGACAGGCCGGCCGAAATTTTCGGATTCGACGCGGTGATAATTCCAGGAAGCAAGAACACTATTGAAGACCTTGCGGCAATGCGCAAAAATGGCATGGCCGATGCGCTGTGCGCCTTCCATAAATCGGGCGGCACCGTAGTCGGGCTTTGCGGCGGATACCAGATGATGGGCTCCATAGTGCGCGACCCGCTAGGAATTGAAAGCTCGATAGATGTCATCCCCGGTTTGGGCCTTCTGGATATGGAAACCGAAATGTATCCCGAAAAAATAACCTCGCAGGTCGAAGCCAGCGTTATCTCCGAATCTCTGCCCTTTCCAGGGCGCAGGGAGATGCTTTCGGGATATGAAATACACATGGGCCGGAGCATCTCGCGCGGGGAGGCAAAAGCGCTTTTCAGGATCGTGAGGCGGGAGGGCAAGGCTGTCGACATGGAGGATGGGCTCTCACAGCCCGACGGAAGAGCATGGGGCACATACATGCACGGTATCTTCGACAACGACGGGTTCCGGAACATGTTCCTCGAAGATGTTGGAAGAAGGTCCGGCAAGATTGTGGCCCCGGTTTCGGATTCTTTTTCTTTCCGGCTCTGGAAAGAGGAGCAGTACGACAAGCTTGCCGAACTTGTGCGCAAGCACGTCGATGTGGCCCGTATTCTCGATATCCTTCTAGGGAAGTGAAATGGCATTTCTCCCCTGGCATCTTGTTTTGGCTTACCTTCTCGACCTTGCGGCAGGCGATCCTCGACGGCTGCCTCACCCGGTCCGATGGATCGGCCGAGTTATCGCCGGGACCGAAGACGTGCTCTATACCGAGTCGGCCCCTCCCATTCTCATGCGGTTTTCGGGATTCGCTCTCTGGGTCATCGTGATTGCAGTTGTGCTGAGCGCGGCAAAGGTGTTCATCGCAATTTCAGAGACCGCAGGCTCGATTTTCGGCAATCTTGTCCTGATATGGCTTGCATACTCCACTCTTGCCACCCGCAGTCTCCATAAGGAATCATCCCATGTCGCACAAGCCCTGCGCATGGGTGACCTCGCCCTGGCCCGTGCGCGCCTGTCACTCATCGTGAGCCGCGAAACTTCGCAACTTGACCGGGACGGCGTACTGCGCGCGCTGGTGGAAACAGTTTCTGAAAACATCTCCGACGCAATAGTGGCGCCTCTTCTTTACCTGGGCTTCTTCGGACCCGTTGGCGCTCTCTTATACAAAGCTATAAACACCATGGATTCCATGCTGGGATATAAAAATGAGCGCTACCGCTACTTTGGCTCTTTTGCGGCCCGAGCCGACGACCTCGCAAACTGGGTCCCGGCAAGGATCAGCGGATGGCTGCTGGTGGGCGCCTCCGCCTGCATGGGCATGAACTGGCGGGTTGCCGCAACCATCATGATGAGGGATGCGCCAAAGATGAAAAGCCCCAATGCAGGATATCCGGAAGCCGCAGCGGCAGGGGTGCTCGGGGTCCAGCTCGGCGGCGGCGGCTTCTATTTTGGACAGTTTGTCGAAAAACCCCTGCTGGGTGATACGATTAATCACATAACACTGGAAACCTACGATCGGATGGTCCGTCTTATGTATTTGACTTCCGGGCTGGCTTTCTTTATGGCCGTTTGCGTCAGGTTTGTTGTTTCAAGGTAATGAAGGGCTTAAAGCATGAGCGTCGTTCACGGCGGAAATATCTACGAGCTTTCGGCGCGTGCCGGATGTTCTCCCGATGACATTCTGGATTTCAGCGCAAGCATAAACCCGCTCGGTCCGCCTCCCGGCCTGGCGCAGATTCTTTCGGGCTGCTTTCACCGCCTGGCAAGCTACCCCGACATAAATAACAAACTCCTGATCGAGGCCATTTCAAAATTCCACGATATCGACCCTGGATGCATTGCGGTCGGAAACGGCTCGACCGAACTGATCTATTGGTTGCCGCGCGCGCTTGCAGTAAGCAAAGCGCTGGTGATATTACCCGCCTTTGGCGAATACGCCAAAGCGTTCGAGCTTCAGGGAACGCGGTTGCAAAAACTGTTTTCGACCCCGGAAGATCGATTTCAACCAATAGTCCTACAATTGGAAGCCGCACTCCAACATGATGCCTTTGAGGCCGTTTTGCTCACGCATCCGGCAAGCCCCTCCGGCTCACTCCTTGCCTCCGATACAATTAGCTGGATTGCCGAAAATAGCAGTAAATCCGGGCGCCCCCTTTTTCTGATTGACGAGGTTTTCATCGATTTTTGCGAGCAGGCATCCCTGAAGCGCTTCCTGGACCGGTCTCAGAACCTTGCGATCATAAGATCTTTCACCAAGTTCTACGGTGCGCCCGGCTTGCGGATCGGCTACCTGCTCGCCCCGCCGAGGGTTATCGCGCAGGTAAGGAGCCATCTTCCACCCTGGTCGGTAAACACCCTGGCCCAGGCTGCGGGCGCCTATTGCTTTGCTCAGGACGAATACAGGCGCAAGACCCTGGATCTTATTTCAAAACAACGCCAAAGACTTGCAGGGGAGCTTTCAGCTATTCCCGGCCTGGAAGTTTTTCCTGCACAGGCCAATTACCTGCTCGTCCGGATGGACCGCAGGCTCCCGCCGGCCTCCCGGTTGAAATGGGATATTTTCGAACGCGATCGGATTCTCATTCGCGACTGCGGGTCCTTCGAAGGGCTTGACGACTGGTATTTCAGGGTAGCGGTACGCCTGGAAGATCAAAACGACAGGTTGATCACAGCCTTGCAACGTGCGCTCTGAACGATCTTTCTTAGGGCTTGCCCGTAAATAAGCCTCTTAGTCCTTAAGAAATAACCCGTGATATTCTCTGTCGCTCAGGTGGTTTCGCAGGAGTTCGGTAATCAGGGCGAACAACCGGTTTATTTCCTCATCGGAAAGACGGGGCGCCAGGACCCTCAGCAGGTCATCATCCGAAAACTTCTGAAGGTAGTACATCAACGATTTTTCATCCAGTTCCCGTGAAAGCCCGAAGGCCACCATTCCATCGTATTGCTCTACGATGGTGTGCTTGTGCGCAGGCATCAGGGTCTTCCTTCCATTTGCAAAATGGCAGATCGGATTTCGACCGGCTCTTGTCACCCCGCTCAACACTTACTATTTCAATGGTGGGACATAGGGTATGAGTTGGGCAAACAGCCAGCATAAAAAGAAAACGAGCGGAACGTGAATTAACAACTGCAAAACCGAATAGCCTACCAGGTCCCTTGCCTTTACGTGCAGCAGGCCCAGGAGCGGCAACATCCAGAAGGGATTCAACAGGTTGGGCAGCGCCTCGGCCGCATTATATATCTGGGTGACCCACCCAAGGTTTACGTGGTGCAGGTTGGCGGCCTGAAGAACATAGGGGGCCTCAACGACCCATTTCGATCCGCCCGACGGAATGAATACCCCGAGCACGGTCGAGTAAACGGCCACCAGGAGCGGGTAGGTGCCTTGCGTAGTTATTTTGTAGAACAGGTCGGTCAGCCATCCATTTATGCCGGTGCCGATTATCATCCCGAAGATAACCGCGTAGAAAGGGAATTGAATCAATACGCCGCCGGTGGCAGGCACCGCCTGGGCGACAGCTTTAAGAAACCTCTTGGGCCGCCAGTGCAGGATCATGCCGACCGTGATAAAAATCAGGTTATAAGTGTTCAGATCGAGTGCCGCCAGCGCCCCGGTAGGTGAAGTCCGGAATACGTCTATCAGGTAGTAGACAAGGATGGCCCCCACGATGACGATCAGGATAGGGCTGTATTCGAGCCATTCACCCGGTTTTTGTCTTGGTTCGACACTCACGTCGAGCGGCTCGAAGGAAAGGCCGAAAGCCTTTGCATTCTTAGCTCGACTGGGGTTAGGCGCCGAAAAGTAGGCGATTAAAACCGACACGACGGTCAATGCCAATATGGTCCAGAAATTCGCCCAGATGAACAATGTATGCGTTAAAGGGATAAGGCCGCTGATGTCAAATAGCTTGGGCGGAATGGCGCTCTTTGTGGCCATCATCAGCGCGGCTGATGAGGAAAGCCCCAAGGCCCATACTGCGCCCAGCCCCAGGTAGGCGGCTGCGCCGGCCGCCCGGTAGTCCATATCGTCCAGGCGGCGGGTCATCTCGCGGACCAGAAGGCCGCTGAAAATAAGGCTGAGCCCCCAGGATATGAGGGACGTCATCACTGAGAAAAAAGCAATCCAGGCAACTGCGGTCTTTCCGTTCTTTGGGATCAGGGCAACTTTGCGAATGACCCAGTACACGGCCGGGGTCGAAGCAACCACATAGCCCCCGATGATTATCATGGCCATCTGCATTGTAAATGGTATCAATACCCAGAACTGTTTGCCGCCGGCCAGGGCAAGAGTCACCGGCTTTTCTCCGATGATGATCCCGAAAAGGAAAATAAAGACGATGCCGAGCAGCGCGAATACCAATGCGTCCGGAAACCATTTCTCGCTCCAGGCAGCCAGGCTCAGGCCGAACCTCTCAAGAGGCGATTCCTTTTGGATTCTCAAGTCCGGGTCTTTCTCATTTCCCATCGAACGTCCTCCCCCACAAGAACTGTTAGTTTCGAACTTCGACATCCGCCATCCAAAATCCAACCTCCGCCATCCGAGCCGACACACGACCTAAATAACAAAGTCCTAGCCCGATTTTTTTCATAAAAGCTCACTGCTCACAGCAGTTAAGAGGGCAAGGGTGTTTTTCAATCTTCTTACTTCTCTTTTCTGTTCCCTGCCTCCTCAATTCTCGCTCTTCTTCCCGGCCCCGATTTCGAGGATTTCTTCCCGGGCCTTTTCGTAGAACTCGTTTTCTCCGATTTCGCCGTGCACGAACCGCTGCCAGGTGACGAAGTTCTTAAAAAAGCATAAGCTCTTACCGGAATCGACACACACCTTCCTATAGATCTTGCTGGCAATCCTCACCTTCTCATCCAGTGGACCGTCTTTCTCCGGCTCCGGGTGGTCTTCGTCCCCCTCATTGCGCAGGTATTTGCCAAACGCCTGATCCAGTTCGGCCAGTTCCTTTTTGGCCTCTTCAGAAAGCTGAGTCTCGGTTATTTCGCCCTTCAGGAACTTTTGCCAGCCCGGCATGTTTTCCCAACTGCAAACCTTAACACCCTTCTGATCATGCGCATCACAATAAGTCTTGTTAGCCTTCTTTACGCGCTCCTGCATGCTCACCCCCAGATCACCTCTTTGCGGAATACCGCATAATTGAATTCTCTTAGTTTCTATTATCCACGAAGCCGTTCGTTTTCTCAATAAATAAGAGCTAAGAGCCTTCAATGCTATACTCGGGGTCCTGAATGTGTTCCCCTTTGCATTGCGGGCATTTTCCGGGTGACGTAAACCGGTTCCTGTTTTCGAAGACAAAGCCGCATTCCAGGCAAAGGGCTGGAATTATCCTGAGCTTGCTGTTGTGAGATTTTACTGAACGGCCGATGTGCCCAAGGTGTCCGTAAAACTCCTTTTCACTGATGCGCAGGATTTTGGAAACTGATTTTGCCCCGTGCTTTCCCTCTGACAAAAGGGATATAATCTCTTGCCTGATAGTGTTCATATCTTCTCCAGTTTCAGATCGTTATTGCGCCTTCGCGAAATGTTGCTATTTTATAGACAATTTGGCTTTTTCGACATCTTTGTTGCGCTTTCCTGCAGGGGCGCAAATTAGAAAAAAGGAGCTACAATGCTTGAGTTGCTGAAAAAAGGGATGTTTGCGGGAATCGGCGCGGCGGTGCTGACTCGCGACAAGATCCGCGAAGCGACCCGAAAGCTGGTTAAAGAGGGAAGATTATCGAGCGAGGAAGCTGAAAAACTCACGGAAGACCTGGTCAACAGCGGCGGGCGGGAATGGGAGGACATAAACTCCAAATTTCAGTCATCTCTCAAGAAAATTTCCGAAAACCTGGAGGTGGTCCGCCAAAAGGAGTTTGTAGACCTTAAAACCAGGGTGGAACTCCTCGAACAGCGGCTGAGCCTGCTGGAGCAGACTCGCAGCCCTGAGGGTGGGACACCTGGGAATTCTTGAGCCGCTCCCCGATCCAGCAATGCTCTCACGGGTTAGAATTACGCCTGTTCACAAATAGTAGATCATCAAGGTATTCTCCGAACTTTGCGCGGAAAAGATCAGATGATTTCTGATCCGGTGTAGTCCGATAGAATTGTTTTACAGACCCCTGAATCCCGGGATATTCGCTGTGGAAGACAAACCAGCTTCTGCAAACTTTCTGAAGACATCTTCAGAGCCTCTTTCGAAGCTCCATGTGATCGGGCTAAGCCTGCTTCTCATTACGATCATTGTTTTCGGCGCAATTACAGAATATCGCAGTGCCTTCCTGAAAAGGCGCATGACCGACATTGGTCCCTACCTGAGAGCTGCGTGGTCTGTACGCACCGGCGCCGATATGTACAAGATAACCGATGACCGTGGATGGCATTACGTTTACCCACCTCTGTTCGCCATCCTTATGACTCCACTGGCAGACCCTCCCCACGGAGAAGATCGGACGGGATATCTGCCTTACGAAGTTACTGTGGGGCTTTGGTATATGATTACCATGGCCCTTGGGGTTGCCGGTATAGAAATCCTTGCCAGGAGCGTGGAAGACCCGTTCAGGAACCTGGCGGCAGGCAGGGGACGCCGCTTTTCACAACGTTGGTGGGCATTGCGGACATTTCCCCTGTTGATTCTTCTTCCGGCGATCGGGGAGGCCCAGAGTCGTGGACAGGTGAATCTGCTTATCGCATTTTTCTTGTGCTGCGTTGCCGCCTCGACTCTCAAAGGCAGAAGGCTTCGTGCGGGTCTGTGGCTTTCAGCCGCAATCTGCGTGAAAGTGATTCCAGCCATTCTGCTGGTCTTCCCCTTATGGCGCCGTGATTGGCGCATGTTATCCGGAAGCGCCGTTGGACTCCTGGCGGGGCTGATACTCGTGCCCCTGGTTGTGCTCGGGCCGGCGAGAACAGCATCGTTGTATAAGTCCTTCTATCAGGAAACTATTATTGCGGGGATCACGGGTGATCCTGGAGGCAGCCGTGGGGCGGAGTTGACCGGAATTAACAGCTCAAACAGCAGCTCTCCGATGGTCGTACTGCATAACCTCATGCATCCTGACAAAAATAACCGCCCGACTGTGGCGCATCCAGGCGTACGCGCTGCGCATTGGACGATAGCTTTTGTCATGATGGCGATTACCCTGCTTGCTTCGGGGTGGAAGGGCAGATGGTATTCGGGGAAAGTGGATGCAACCATAGCAGAGGTTTCTTTTTTCTGCGCCTTTATTCCGTTAATGTTTGTGACAAGCCCTGTATTTCATCCTCATTACGTTTCGATGGCTCTGCCGCTGGTGATGGTCCTGCTTGTCATCCTTCAGGAGAGGTACTCACATGAGCATATCCCCCCCTGGTGGAAGGCTTTGTTCTGGTTTATTGCAGTGAGCTATCTTTTGGCATCTATTGACATGGGGCCGTTTCAGTATCTTCGGTACTTCGGGCTCGTCTTGCTCAGTACCGTGACACTTTGGGCAGCGACCCTCTTAGCGATCAAACAGACCGCTCTTCTGCCTCTTGTATATGAAACACCCATACCGAGGAGTTCTTAAATCAACATCGAGATGGTGGAGGCAGATGCATATTGCTTTATCGATGCGGGTATGGCCGAATCCACAAGGTATCTAATCGCAAGGCAGTGACGTTTTTTGGGGATTCACTCGCTTTTTGAGCGACTGGCGCCGACGCAACCAAGAATCAGAAGGGAGCCTTTTTCTGTATCCTGGCTAAAGAGCTTTGAACATCAAATGGCGCCCCAAGAATTGACCATCCATGTTGCTGTAGAAGGGCTGAAAACCATAATAGACGAATCCCATCCTCTGATAGAGAGAACGGGCCGGATTTCCTTCAAACACCTCAAGCAATATGAGAGATAACCCGTGCAAAGCTTTTCCTCTCGCCAGCAGCGTCTCTAATAACAAAGTCCCGACACCCAAGTTGCGGTGGGACTCGGCGACTATAATCGAAAACACCGCTTGATGCATGATCTTGCGGAATTCTGGCAATACAAGACCCGCGATGCCACAGGGTTGGCCATCGCATTCGGCGGTAAGCACCGCTTGTTGCGGCAAGAAACTGAACACGTACCGCGCTGCTCTGTCGATCTCTTCTTCGGAAGAAAATGGGAACCAACGTAATACCTTAGGGTCGGCGACCCAGCGTTTCCAATGCTCCATGTCTGCTTCGACGGAAAGTCGGATACTTAATCCAGCCATCAGGCTCGCTTCCTTCAAAGGCGGAGGGCTGGTTGAATCCTGGCCGCTGTTGGGTGCTAGCAAGGAGGCAAAGGCTTTCTGAGCACCAGCCAAATCGCCCGATCGGAGTGCCTGGCTAAGATCGTTGAAGTATTGTTGGCTCTGTGAAAAAGCGCTCTGCCAAGCGCTTTGACTCACGTTGTTTGTCGAGGAGATGCCGGATACTGACATGGGGATTTTTCTTTCCTTAGTCATTAAGGATCAAATTAGAGAATTTCCCATTTCCGGGGCGATAGACTCACCGTTGATGACCCTGGTGTTCCATCACCTGCCTGCCTTCAACAACAGCGCTAGGTTGTCTTTTCTATTTTTTCCAGTTTAATAACGACGCGGCGATTTTGTGCCTGGTTTTCTGGTATTGCCCTGCCGTTTGCATCGCGGTTGGATACCTTCGGAAAGGTATCGGCATAACCAGCCGCGCGAAGTTTTTGCGCCTGAATCCCTTCATCCAGAAAGAAACGCACCACCGCTGCCGCGCGTGCAGTCGACAGCTCCCAATTGGACGGAAACAACGCTGTGTTGATCGGTGCATCGTCGGTATGGCCTTCAACAGTGACCAGATAGTCCTTGAATTTTTCCACTTTCAGGTTTTCGGCCACTTCGTGCAATATCGCCTTTCCTGCCGGGCTGAGTATGGCCGAACCACTGTCGAAAAACGCAGCGCTGCTTATCTCGAGTGAGGTAATTCTGTCGCCTTTTTGCTCGAAGTTCGCCGCACCCTGAGATTTGAGGCTATCCACAATCTCGGGCAGAGAAGCCGGTAGCGGGACATGCTCGGACGTCTCATCAACAGCCGCTTCGACCACGGGTTCGGGGGGGCCGGACTTTTCCGTTTTCTCTTCCTTATCAGGATCAAACAATTCAGATTTTATCATCTCATCAAGAGCGGGGAGAGGCCGATGGGCTTCGCTCGGCTTTGGCTTCTGCGCCGGAAGCTCCACCCTTTGCACCGCGCCTGCCTTCAGTCTATTTTTCTTTTGAGAAATCGAAACCGACACAAACAGGATACAAAAGCATAACAACAATGTAATCATGTCCGCGTAAGTCATGAGCCAGTCATCGGTGTGGCTGACTTTCTTTCGTTTCTTTTGCCAGTGATACATCATGCGTTCACGACCTTCAGACGTTGCGGCGCTGCATTCCCGATAACACATAGGCGCACTTGATCTTAGGGCGCCAGCCAGGCGTTCCTGATGGCTTTCAGGGCCTGAGCCAACCATGGCCGGTGGCCGCCCGGCGCCAACTAATCAAGCTGTGCATACGGCAAATTTTTAAAAAATCCGGCATGCTCCCCAAAGACATTGTAATAATTGTAATTCTCCGGGCGCATGAAACTGTTCAGACGATCCTGAATGCACATGGGCGATTTGTTGTTGACCAGCATCACCATGCCCTCGGTGATCAACTGGTTCCGAAAACGGCTCTTTTCGACCTCCTGACGCAACTTGGACGCCGCAGGCATATAGACCATCCGCGCCGATACCACACCGTACAGTGTCGAAAGAAACGCTACCGCAAGGCTTGATCCTATGCCCGTCATGTCGCTGTCAAGGTGACACAGCATGGTCACCATACCCACCAGTGTGCCAACCATGCCAAAAGCCGGCGCATGGCTCGCCATGGCTGTCAATATGTCAACTGGTATGCTGTCTCGCTCATAATAGGCATCTGCCGCCGTTTCCATCATCGAGCGCACTTCCTCCGGTGTGTATTCGCTGACCACCATATTGAGCCCATACCTGACAAAGGCATCGTCTATCCCGCTCTTTCCGATGCTGGCCTCCAGCGCACGCATTCCCTTTTCTTTAACCAGACGCCCCCATTTCATGATGTTCATCGTATCGCGATGAAGGTATTCGTGCGTTATGGGCGACTCTTTGAGCATACTCGAAATGGCGCGCAGCGCCTTGCGCACATCGCTTGCCTGAAAACTCATGAAAGCGACGGCCATCACGCCACCTACCACGATCATTAACCCTTCGAGGTTGAAAAAGGCCAGGAAACCGTGTGCGCTCATTACAATCGACCCCAAAACCAGCAACAAACCAAAAGCCGCTCCCATCACCGGAGCCCGCGTATAAAGAGGTGATTCCGTTTTTTTACTCATTCCTTAACCTCTGTGAGCAAAGGGTTTTGCGCCTCATTTCGGCCATAATACCTCCCGCAAATCGAAGCAAAACGCATGCCAAAGGTTCCAACACCCAAACACGCTTGTATATGACTGTTTGTCTCTTAAGTATGGCAGAACTGGCAGGGTGCCGAAAAAGGCTGCTCAGATGGGAAAATGACTACAAAAGGACTCACAAACTCGTCATTGCGGCAAAATTTGCCTTCATCTCCAGATTCGAAGCAGAGACACAGAAGACACAGAGAAAAGCAAAAGTTTTTCGGAATGTCCCAGATCTCCTTCGAACATCGGAATCTCCAAAAAGGATGGACTTCATTTGAGCCAAGAAGATTTTATCTCTTCTCGCAGACTCACCGATCTAGTCATCTTCCGACGCTGAAATGATGCTTTATCCGGATGATAAGTCGCTTCTAAATGTTGGGGCCAGGGGGTCTACCTCACATAAAAAACTGCCTCATCTACTGTGTGCAACGCAGCGAAACCAAACTTTAACTCAGATATTCCTTTACCAAACTTTACTTGCTTTAATGAATATTAACATGATCTTGACGCAGACTTCCTATATTTATTCATCATCAACGGACCATCAAATTTTAAGGAGAAACGATATGAAGAGATTACTGACAGGGTTTGCCATAACTTTGGTAGCGGTAGTATGGATGATCGGGTCATGGTTCTTCTTCAACTCTATCGCAGTCGGGACCATGGGGTCGGTCACTCCTGCCGTAGCGGACGTAAGCAAGACCGGTCCACAAGATGCAGGCGCCGCTGAATGTGAAGGCGGACATCATTGGAAGCATCGTCACGGGGGTCACCACGGACATCACCATTTGTGGAAAGAGCTCAATTTGACTGATGCGCAAAAGAAAGAGATGTTTTCCATCAGGCTCGAAGAGCGCGCAAAAATGAAACCACTTGTTCAAAAACTAAAGGAGGGGCGAGATCAGCTCCGCGCTCTCCCAAAAGGTCAATTTGACGAAGCGAAGGTTCGAGCCATCGCGAAGGGACACGCGGATATCATAACCGAGCTGATTGTGGAGAAGCAGCGTATGAAATCCAGGATCTATGCGGTCCTGACCCCGGAGCAGCACGCCAAAGTTGAGCAAATGCGTGAGAAATGGAAATCTCGGCACGAAAAGGAACAGAAGCACAAGGACTAATCCTTTGTGGGAGCTTTACGAGAACCATTCACCTCTCCTCATGTCTCGCATGCTCCCGCTTCCGCGCAGATGAGGGTTTGCGCTTGATATAGAGAGCTTCGGGATGAGTCGTTACCGAAGCTCCAGTCTAACCCTCCAGCACCCCATCCGGGCTGGCCCAAGATACTCTTTCGAGCTGGCCCTTCTTCCTGCAAACAACGTATCTCAGACCTTATCTTTGAAGGTTTTGCGGGCTTTGAGGGTCTTCGAGAAGATTTTTGGGTGGAAGCCGACTCGAAAATGCGGTTTGGATGCGTAGCAGATAACTTGATGCATTATTCGGGATTAGGCCTGTTCAGAAATAGTAGATCATCAAGGTATTCTCCGAATTCGGCGTGGAAAAGATCAGATGATTGCTGATCCCGTGTAGTCCGCTAGAATTGTTTTACAGACCCCTGAATCCCGGGATATTCGCTGTGGAAGAAAAACCAGCTTTTGCAAACTTTCTGAAGACATCTTCAGAGCCTCTTTCGAAGCTCCATGTGATAGGGCTAAGCCTGCTTCTCATTACGATCATTGTTTTCGGCGCAATTACAGAATATCGCAGTGCATTCCTGAAAATGCGCAGGACCGACATTGGTCCTTACCTGAGAGCTGCGTGGTCTGTACGCACCGGCGGCGATATGTACAAGATAACCGATGACCAGGGATGGCATTACACTTACCCACCTCTATTCGCCATCCTTATGACTCCACTGGCAGACCCTCCCCATGGAGAAGATCGGACAGGATATCTGCCTTACGAAGTTACTGTGGGGCTTTGGTTTATAATTACCATGGCCCTTGGGGTTGCCGGTATAGGAATCCTTGCCAGGAGCGTGGAAGAGCCGTTCAGGAACCAGGCGGCAGGCAGGGGACGCCGCTTTTCACAGCGTTGGTGGGCATTGCGGACGTTTCCCCTGTTGATTCTTCTCCCGGCGATCGGGCAAGCCCAGGGTCGTGGACAGGTGAATCTGCTTGTCGCGTTTTTCTTGTGCTGCGTTGCCGCCTCGACTCTCAAAGGCAGAAGGCTTCGTGCGGGTCTGTGGCTTTCAGCCGCAATCTGCGTGAAAGTGATTCCAGCCATTCTGCTGGCCTTTCCCTTATGGCGCCGTGATTGGCGCATGCTCTCCGGAAGCGCCGTTGGACTCCTGGCGGGGCTGATCCTCGTGCCTCTCGTTGTGCTCGGGCCGGCGAGAACAGCATCGTCGTATAAATCATTCTATCAGGAAACTATTATTGCGGGGATCAATGGTGATTCTGGTGGCAGGTTTGGGAATGAGCTCACCGGAATCAGGAGCACAAACAGCAACTCTCCGATGGTCGTACTGCATAACCTCATGTATCCCGATAGAAATAGCCGTCCGAATGTGGCGCATCCAGGCGTACGCGCTGCGCATTGGACGATAGCTTTTATCATGCTGGCAATTACCCTGCTTGCTTCGGGGTGGAAGGGCAGATGGTATTCGGGGAAAGTGGATGCAACCGCAGCAGAGGTTTCTTTCTTCTGCGCCTTTATTCCGTTAATGTTTGTGACATGCCCTGTATTTCATCCTCATTATGTTTCGATGGCTCTGCCGCTGGTGATGGTCCTGCTTGTCATACTTTGGGAGAGATACTCATACGGGCATATCCCCCCCCGGTGGAAGGCTGTGTTCTGGTTTATTGCAGTGAGCCATCTTTTGGAATCTATTGACATAGGGCCGTTTATGTATGTTCAGGATTTCGGACTCGTTTTGCTCAGTACTTTGACACTTTGGGCAGCGGCCCTCATTGCGATCAGACAGACTGCTCTTATGCCTCTTGTATCGGAAACACCCATGCCGAGGAGTTCTTAAATCAACATCGAGATGGTGGCAGTTATTCTGTCGGCCTTTAATGAGAGAGGCGTCATTGGACGCGCTGTGGAATCGGCAATCGAGTTTTCAGAAAAACGGGAAGTTGCAGATGAAGTAGCAGATATGGAATCGGGCCTTGCAGCTTGAACTCTCGTTTGGTAATAAACCACCTTTGGGAATAGCGTTCGGCAAGAACCTGGTCGAGTCGAGGAACCTCAAGGAACTTTATGACTAAACGCGTGTTGTTGAGCTTTGATGTGGAGGAGTTCGACGTCCCGAATGAATATGGTTTGCCGATCAGTCCTGAAGAAGGGGTCGGCGTTACAAGCGAAGGACTGGTTCGCCTGCTCGGCCTGATTGAAAGCTTAGATATCACTGCAACCTGGTTTGTGACCGTAAAATTCGCGCAAAGCCGGCCGGACCTGATGGCAAGACTGACCGGGAGATATGAAATAGCATCCCACGGCTTTAATCATTCAGGCTTGGAGCCAGGCGACCTGTCAGCTTCACGCATCGAACTGGAGAGATTGACCGGTAAGATGGTATGCGGGTTTCGCAGCCCCCGGTTGGAAGCTGTTCGCCATGATGAAATCCTTGCCGCAGGCTATGCCTATGACTCTTCGCTAAACCCGATATGGCTTCCGGGCCGATATATGAACCTACTCAACCCGCGCTTGCCTTACCGCTCCAGGGGCTTGTCTGTCCTTCCAATATCAACGAGCCCGGTAATCCGTTATCCTCTTTTCTGGCTCAGCTTTAAACGCACGCCCCTGTGGCTTTTCAAGGCGATGTCATCATGGGCGCTTAATGATAACGGTTACCTGAATATTTATTTCCACCCCTGGGAATTTAGTGACCTTGCTTCGTGGGGTCTGCCTTGGTGGCTGAAGAATCCGAACGGCGAGAAGATGCTTGAAAAGCTGGCAATATATCTACTATGGCTCAAGAAAAGGGCAAGTTTTGTCGCTTGTGTTGATTTCACCAGCTAGCGTCCATCCGGAAACTCAGGACGGAAACCAGCTAATTTCCATACGCAGCGATGAGTCCCTGTCACGAACGGAAGAGTCGGCCACCCTAGCAGGTTGCTGAAAAAAGGTCTGATGGTGGGAAAAGAACCTTAAAAAAACTCGTCATTTCGTCATTCCGGCGCGCCCTCACAAAGAATCGGGCGCGAACTGGGCACTCACAAAAAATCGTGCCCGGACTAGAAGCATTGACCGACAGTTAGAATATTAAGCCCGGACCTGAACGTAGTGAGGGTCCAGCGTTTAACGTCGGTCGCGAGTGTCAGCGCAAACCCGAACCAGGTGAGGGTTCAGCGTTTAACGCCGGCCAGAAGTGTTAACGCGAATCCGAACGTAGTGAGGGTTCAGGCCGGAATCCAGAGCTTTTTTGAACTATTTGATTTCTAAGGTAAAACACTGGACCCCGGCCCCCGTACTGGACACTTACGGGGCAGGCTTCGCCGGGGTGACGGCGTCACGGGGTTTTTACTGTAAAGTGGGAATTCCAATCATTTTTCAGCACCCTGCTAGTGTTGCACACGCCCTACATTTCAGACGGTGGACAATGAGATCCGGAATGCACTTCTTGCGTCCGATGGGACTCATGTAAAGCGACCCGTTCTTCTTCCCTTCGAAACTTATATCCCGGCAGCCGCACCGAGGGTATCGGACTCATCGGTCGTTCATCTCGGCGCTAAAGATAATTCTGTATGCCATAAAGCGGCTCGCTCTGTGCTCAGTACCCTTCAGCCCAAAAGCATGGTAAAGTATCGACATGGACGTGATTTGGGTCTCCTCCGTAGTGTTCGATTGGCGTCAAACAGCGCGGAAAAGATCGGTGATTTCTGATCCGGTGTAGTACGATAGAATTGTTTTACAGACCCCTGAATCCCGGGATATTCGCTGTGGAAGACAAACCAGCTTCTGCAAACTTTCTGAAGACATCTTCAGAGCCTCTTTCGAAGCTCCATGTGATCGGGCTAAGCCTGCTTCTCATTACGGTCATTCTTTTCGGCGCAATGGTGGAATTTCGCGGTGCATTCCTGAAAATGCGCAGGACCGACATTGGTCCTTACCTGAGAGCCGCGTGGTCTGTACGCACAGGCGGCGATATGTACAAGATAACCGATGACCGAGGATGGCACTACGTTTACCCACCTCTGTTGGCCATCCTTATGACTCCACTGGCAGACCCTCCCCATGGAGAAGATCGGACGGGATATCTGCCTTACGAAGTTACTGTTGGGCTTTGGTATATGATTACCATGGCCCTTGGGGTTGCCGGTATAGAAATCCTTGCCAGGAGCGTGGAAGAGCCGTTCAGGAACCTGGCGGCAGGCAGGGGACGCCGCTTTTCACAACGTTGGTGGGCATTGCGGACCGCTCCCCTGTTGATTCTTTTTCCGGCGATTGCGCGATGCCAGATGCGTGGACAGGTGGATCTGCTTATCGCATTTTTCTTGTGCTGCGTTGCTGCCTCGACTCTCAAAGGGAGAAGACTTCGTGCGGGTCTGTGGCTTTCCGCTGCAATTTGCGTAAAAGTGATTCCAGCTCTTCTGCTGGCCTTCCCCTTATGGCGCCGTGATTGGCGCATGTTATCCGGAAGCGCCATTGGACTGCTGGCAGGGCTGATCCTCGTGCCCCTGGTTGTGCTCGGGCCGGCGAGAACAGCATTGTCGTATAAATCATTCTATCAGGGAATTGTTATTGGAGGTATCAGTGGTGATCCTGGAGGCATGCTCGGGAATGAGCTCACCGGAATCAGGAGCACAGACAGCAACTCTCCGATGGTCGTAATACATAACCTCATGTATCCGGATAGAAATAGCCGCCCGGATGTAGCGGATCCGCGCGTACGAGCCAGTCATTGGACGATAGCTTTTATAATGCTGGCTATTACCCTGCTTGCTTCGGGGTGGAAGGGCAGATGGTATTGGGGGAAAGTAGATGCAACCATAGCAGAGGTTTGTTTCTTCAGCGCCTTTATTCCGTTAATGTTTGTGACAAGTCCTGTATTTCATCCTCATTATGTTTCGATGGCTCTGCCGCTGGTGATGGTCCTGCTTGTCATACTTTGGGAGAGATACTCATACGGGCGTATCCCCCCCCGGTGGAAGGCTGTGTTCTGGTTTATTGCACTGAGCCATATTTTGACATCTATTGACATGGGGCCGTTTTGGTATCTTCGGTTTTTCGGGCTCGTTTTGCTCAGTACCGTGACACTTTGGGCAGCGACCCTCATAGCGGCCAGACAGACCGCTCCTTTGCCTTTTATAAATGGTAACACCGATGCCGGGGCCTTCTCAAATCAACATCGAGAAGGTGGCAGTTATTGATTGGATGAAGCAAATTGCGGGAAGCCGATCAACCACAAAAAAACAGCGCAAGGAAAAAAAAGGCCGACATTCTGTTTCTGAACGGAGTCGTGCTAACCCTGGACTCGGGCTCCACTATCTTCAGTCCCGGAGGCATCGCCATTGGGAGAGGAAAGATCGAGTCAGTGGGGCCTTCCGATGAAATCCAATCGGCTTTTGAATCATCGGAAACTCTGGACATTTCAGGATGTGTGGCCCTCCCAGGGCTTATAAACGCTCACACTCACGCCGCTATGACGCTTTTCCGCGGTCTTGCCGACGACCTTCCCCTTATGGACTGGCTGCAGGGTCACATATTTCCTGCCGAAAAAAACCTGAATGAAGAGTGGGTCTACTGGGGGACAATGCTTGCTTGCGCCGAGATGATTCTCTCAGGGACGACCGCTTTTTGCGACATGTACCTTTTCGAGCACAAGGTCGCAGAGGCGGCAAAAAGAGCAGGCATTCGGGCGCTGGTGGGCGAGGTACTCTACGATTTCCCTTCTCCAGCCTACGGGAAGGTCGAAAACGGCCTGAGACATACCGAATTGCTCATCGACAGGTGGCGGGAAGATCCTCTGGTTAGCATTGCCATCGAACCACATTCCCTCTATACCTGTTCTCCGGATCTTCTGAGGAAGTGTTACCAGATGTCGGCTCGGTACGACGTGCCGCTTGTAGTCCACCTGTCGGAAAATGAAGCTGAAGTCGAACAGATACTGCACTTGTACGGCAAGCGTCCGGTCGCGCACCTCGAGGGTCTTGGTATGTTGGGCCGGCGTCTTGTGGCCGATCACTGCGTTGAGCTCAATGAAACCGATATCAGGATGCTTGCCCAAAACCAGGTGAAAGTGGTCCATAATCCGGAAAGCAATATGAAGCTTGCCTCCGGTATCGCCCCTGTCCCGCGCCTTCTCGAATCCGGCGTAACGGTGGCCCTGGGCACGGACGGTTGCGCTAGCAACAACAACCTTGATATGTTCGGAGAAATGAATACGTGCGCCAAGCTCCACAAGGCAGCAACACTAGACCCGACTGTGCTTTCGGCCTCAACGGCGCTCAGGATGGCGACCGGGTCCGGGGCCAGGGCTCTCGGTTGGGAGGGGCAGACCGGGCAAATCGCCCAGGGTATGCTTGCCGACCTGATAGTGGTGGATTTTAGAAAACCCCACCTGACGCCCGTTTACAACCCCGTAAGCCACCTGGTATATGCTGCCGGGGCTGCAGACGTCCGCCACAGCGTAATTGGCGGGCGCCTTGTGATGAAGGATCGCACGTTGCTGACGCTGGATCTGGAGGAGATTTTCGGTCATGTCCGCGAATTTGCGAAAAAAGCCCGAAAATGAGCCGGTCCACAAGGTCGATTGGCTGCTTTTCAACGCCGACTGGCTTGTTGCTTGCGACCCTGGAATGAGCCGGTTTCGTTCGGGGGCCGTTGCAATCGAGGGTGAGCGCATAGCCGCGGTCGGCCCTTCCGGTGAGCTTCGAAATCATTTCTGTGGGCGCCGGGAAGTCAACCTCTCAGGCTTTCTGCTCATGGCCGGTTTGATAAATACGCATACCCACGCCGCTATGAGCCTGTTTCGCGGCATCGGCGACGATCTGCCCCTGAAAAAGTGGCTCGAGGAAAGTATCTTTCCTGTCGAGAACGCTTTTATCAATCCTGACAGTGTGTATCTGGGGACCATGCTTTCATCGGTTGAAATGCTCAGGAGCGGCACGACAAGCTTCTGCGACGGCTATTTTTTTGAGGAGTCGGCCGCCCGCGCCGCCGTTCATGCAGGGATTCGCGCCGTTATGGGCCAGGGGATTCTCGATTTTCCCACCCCCGACCTGCCAGATCCAGCCAATTTCCAGGCACGCGCGGAAGCTTTTCTGTCGCACTTCCCCGCTCAGACAGATCGCGTTCGCCCATCCCTTTTTTGCCACGCTCCCTACACATGCGGCCCGGAAACGCTGAAGCGCATAAAGGAGCTTTGCCGGAGTCATAAAATCCTCTTTCAGACCCACATTTCCGAAACGAGAGGAGAGGTCGATGAGATCGAGAAACGATACGGCCTGAGACCGGTAATGCATCTCGATGCGCTCGGGGTCTTGGATGAGTCAACGCTGTGCGCTCACGGGATATGGATATCGAAGGATGAAATCGAGTCCATTGCAAACAATGGCGCCTCTATTGCCCATTGTCCGGAGAGCGCAATGAAGCTGGGCTCCGGGGTCGCTCCAGTTCCGGATATGATCTCCAGCGGAGTAAAGGTCGGTCTCGGTACTGACGGATGCGCGAGCAACAACGACCTGGACCTTTTTTCCGAAATAGACTTTGCGGCCAAGCTTCATAAGGCATTTAGAAAAGACCCCCTCGCCTGCCCCGCCGAACAGGCGCTACGGATGGCTACATTGGGGGGCGCCTCAGCTCTTGGGCTGGAAAATGAGATCGGGAGCATCGAACCCGGCAAAAAGGCGGACCTCATTGCACTCAGCCTCAATCAACCTCACCTGACTCCGATGTACGACCCGGTCAGCCACATCGTATATGCGGCTCGAGGGAGTGACGTAAGATTCGTGTGGGTGGATGGCCGGCAGATAGTAAAGGATGGGCAGGTGCTTACGGTGGATGAGGCAGAGGTCCTTTGCGAGGCAAAGCGGATGGGTAATGAAATTTTAGATTATTGCAGGCGTCCATAGTTTTCATAGCCAGAGGAGTACTTCCGATGCTAAAGGCCAAAGACATAATGACACGGGATGTTATCACCGTTACCCCGCAAACAGGGGTAACCGAAATTGCCAGGTTGCTGCTCGAAAAGCGCTTTAATGGCGTGCCCGTCGTTGACAGCAACGGCGATCTGGTTGGCCTGATCTGCCAGAGCGATCTGATCGCCGAGCAAAAGAAGCTCCCGATTCCTTCGGTTTTCACAATCCTGGATGCTTTTATCCCGATTTATCGGCCGGGCAAAATAGCAAAAGAAATGCAAAAAATTGCGGCACTAAAGGCCTCTGACGCTATGACGCCCAACCCGGTGACAGTGGGTCCGGAAGAGGGCATAGATGAAATAGCCTCTATAATGGTCAACAAGAGTATTCATACGATTCCTGTTTTGGAAGGTGGGAAACTGGTGGGAATCATCGGCAAAGAAGATATTCTGCGGACCCTGGTGTTTTCCTCCAAACAGGGCTGATTTGCCGCCGGTTAAAGGACAATACATGAGTCTAACTATTGTTTTTTAGCCGGCCAATTTTTGAGGGATGTCCCAAGGTAGAAGCTGTAGTGGCGACGCCCTGCTGCTCCCAATGATGTGTCGTCAAGGCGCCCGACTGCCTGGAAATACCCGGAGATTGCAGCAGCAGGCAGGGAATCGGTTCCCTCGACAACGATTAAAGCGTCCCAGCCAATTTTTGGCCCGTCCCATATATCGTACTGACACTTGGGTTCACCTTCGGGAAGACGCCAAGCGTAGACCCCTGGCTGCCCGGGTACATAGAAGGCAAGTTCTGAGGCAAGCTGCCGATCGAAAGTCATTATGAAGGTGTTCTGAGGGCGAGGTACTTCCCCCAGTGCTCTGCCTGCTTCAACGCCGAGCTGCTGCCAGCCCTGAAGCCGGGCGATCAGCCTGTCCGCCGAGGGGACAGGCACGGCGCCGGCCCAAAAAGGAAGAGCATAGGCGAGCAGCGCCATAACAGCCCCGACAATGACCCCTTTTTTGAAGTAAGGTCTCCACGAATCCAGTCTGGAACCAGCCGAGATGTTGCCACAGCCCCAGGCCGACAGAAGGATCATTCCGGCCGGATATACCATCGCCGGCCAGTTGGGTTGAATTCTCTGCCGCAAACTCAGGACTGCGACACCGAGCAAAGGCACGAAACTGAAGCACAGCAGATATAGCACGCGGCGATCCATGGACTTGAAATTGAAGACCAGCAAAGCAGAGAGCAGGGCAAACAGGACCCAGGTCACAGGCGAAACGATCCCGATCTGTCCGCCTATGAATTCAGTTGAAGTAGCTATGAAATTGTGCGGGCTTGCGTCAAAGTGAGTGGCGGTATGATAAAACGTGACCCAGCCGTGAAAAGCATTCCACAGGATGGGTGGAATCAAGGCAGCGAACCCCAGGAGCGAAAACAAATAGGGACGGCGGGATTTCAGGAGGTATCTATCACCTCTGCTCATCGCCGCAAACACAAATATGAGGACAATAAACCCGAACATCACCTGTTTGGTGAGCAGTCCAAGACCAATGGCCGCCGCAAGTGCGTACCACTCCCAGGAACAGCCTTCCTTCTTTTCGAGTACTGCCCAGAACATGTACAGTCCAAGAGACCAGAAGCAAATGAGAGGCGCATCGATGGTCATAATGTAGCTCAGAGCGGACGCGCCGGGTGAGGCCAATGACGCCGCAACCGCCCAGAAAGCCGTACGTGAGTCATACATGCGTCTTGCAAGCAGGAAAAGCAGCAGTGCTGAAACTGTTCCCAGCAGCACTGCGGGCAGCCGTACAACTGCCGCGCTGGAACCGATGTTCCGGCAGAAAAGGGCGATGATCCAGGCCAGCATGGGGGGTTTGCTGAAATAGCCCCAGTCCAGTTGGCGAGACCAGTTCCAGTAGTAGGCTTCATCAGCAGCGAGATCCACTGGAGCCGCAAGGAGATAAGCTAGACGAAATACCGTGGTAAGAGCGAGCAGGATAAAAAATCGTTTGTTCCAGTCCACAAGGGTGCTCTGTCCGGGCATCGATTGAATGCTGCAATTAGTGCGGACGTCCGGCAAAACCGGGACGGAAGATTTCATCGGCATGAAAAGATCGCGCTTCCCAAGTTCAGCGTGGTCCGGGCTGATATTGGCCCCCGCCACGTTGCTCGATGCGGCCCTTGCGCCGCGCCCGCATTAAATGGGTTACCCCATGAAACGTTGAACATCCAACAGCGGCTGCCCCGATTGCAACCGAGATGAGGCCGATACGGAGCGGAAATGATGTGACGCTTTCAGTTCCTTGTCTAATGAGCAAAAGAGCGGCAAAAATCAGACTCAGGCCCGTAGCCCCGACAAGCGAAGCAAACATGATACCGCCCGGACTGGGGTCAATCCTGTGCAGGAACGCCCAGAGGACAAAGACAGCCCAGACCCAGATCCACCATGATATAACTCGAGCAGTCGAGAGCTCCATGGCATATCTTAAGGACTCGGCAATTGGAGAGAAAATCGCGCGAACATGTGAGGGTTCACCAATGTACCCGGCCACCACTGGAATGATATCCGTGTCGTGTTCCCTCAGTTTTCGAACTGCGAGGCTTGCCCTTTGAGAAGGCGAAAGAGCCAATGCCCCGGGCGCCTTCATGACTGTCCATGTTCTCGCCATTCCAGTCCAGCCATGCCAGTCCGTGGAAGCCGCAAGGACGAGTCCGCGGGAACGGCAGGTATCAAGGACCTTTTGCCGAAGGTACGGCGGCAGATCCGGGTGGCCGGAATTGGCGATTTCAAATCCGTCTACGCCATCATCGGCCAGCAGGTCAATGTCGTCAGTTGTTAGTCTCTTCAAGGTGACAACAATGACCGCCCCTCTGCAACCCTCATGGATCTTTTTGCAAAACCCGGCTGTAAGATCCGGCGAGTCTGTCATTCCCATCTTCAGTTGAAAGGGGGGGGCCTTGCAATCACAAATGCCCAGAGCCATCGCTCTCTGGCCTGTATGGACCTCGACACCGGAGATGAATCCCTGCAGCCGATCGAGAGGTGAATCTGCCTTCACTTTAAGTTCATGCGCAAAGAGCTCGTCATGGTCGGTGAGCGCCACCACGTTATAACCGCAGGATGCATGCCACTCGAGGTTCGTTAGCGTAGAGACCAGGCCGTCGTGAGATTTTGTGGTGTGGCTGTGAAGGTCGGCCACAAGCAGGTTGGGGTCGTCCACAACCAGCCGCCAGGCTGGAATGCGCGCCACCACAAATAATAAGATGATCAGTATCAATGATGATGACGCAACAAGGGCCATCCGGATTCCTTTAAGCGCAATGGCAAAAGGCTTTTTCTTCCTTTGAGCCCGATATTCGGCGAACATGCCCCAAGCTGCTGCGCCCAATAACACCCAGATCAGCACAGAAAACCCCGCAATGCTGAAATCCGGCGCCCCGGCCAGGATCAGGAAGGGAGCTGCCAGCGGCTCGATGAGTGCTTCCCATGGATGCTGCTCAAGCCTGATTCCCGCCACGCGGGTATAGTCGCGGGCGTCGAACGGGCCCTGAGGAGCGTATGGAAGACAGGCCAGGAGGGTAAGAATGGCAAGCCCTAAAGCCAAGATAACGGCAGTGTTGCGGTAATCTTTTAAGATTGAGGGCAGATGCCGATCTGCACCCCTCGCGGGAGGAGGAGACCCCTGATATCCCTTATCTGACATTCCGATTATCCACCTATTGGGAGTGTCCGCTCACACTCACTACGAAATTGGAATTCTTGTCATTTGTCAGGAAAAGCACCGATTTTTTGGCGCCGCCTTTACAGGACGCCGCACTCAGGCTCACCGGTATCTTTGTCTCACCGCCCGCAGGTATTGTGTGGTCGAACCGACCAACGTCGATCCCTCAGATCTTTATCACTTTTATTATCTCGAGGGGAGCAGTTCCGACATTCTTGACGACAAAACTGTGAACGTATTCCTTCCCATCGGTCAGGTCGCCAAAATCATAGAGCCTTTCCGGGATCTCAACCAGGGGTCCGCTTGGAGTCTCCAAACCCGGGCTGCCTCCTGCAGGAGTCTGGGCAGATGCCGGCGGGCAATTTGCAATGGCCAGGGCAAAGCACAAAACAAAAATAAGCCTCGCTACGCTCATGCGAAAACACCCTCCTCAGCGATTTTTTTGCTGCGAATTAACATGCTTTTTCAAGAACGGCCAGAATTCCAAAAGGATTTAACTCCAATGAAGCCTGGACCAAAAAGTTCGTCGCGCCCAGAGCTTTTTTCAGATCCTCTCCCCGGAAACGATTTTCGGTAGGGTGCAGCAGGATGTGTCTGGTTATGAAGTTCTGATAAAGTGCGGGATAAAGCTCCTCGAGCAAGTAAATCCCGTGCGGCTTTAGCACGCGTCCCACTTCGGCAAGCGCACCCTGCCAGTCGGGAACATGGTGGAGCACTCCAAAACCGAATACCGCGTCAAAAGCGCCGTCCGGATAAGGCAAATTGAGTGCATCAGCCGCGCAAAAAGAGATGTTTTGCAGTTCTTGGGGCCTGAGATAGTGAAAAGCCCGCCGGATCATCAGAGGGTCGAGATCCGTGGCACAAAGGAAGCCCGGAGAAAATTCCCTGCGAATGATCGATGCCCCGGCTCCCCGCCCGCACCCTATTTCAAGAAAAGACCCACCGGGGGGAAGCTGCGCATGTTTTCTAATCCAGCCAATTTCAAATTTCTGCTGGAAGACCCTGCAGGGGTTATTCACGACCAGCAGCTCCGCCCAGTTAAGCTTCATCGCCTCAGTCCGCTTTCTTACCGAGATGCACGACCGCGATCCCGTTGGTCAATCTTCGATATCTTATATTCCGAAACCCTATCCGCTCAAGTATCGATTTCAGCTCTTCGGGGTTGGGGAAGAGCCGGATTGATTGCGGAAGGTAAGTGTAGGCCGGCTGGCAGTTGGCCAGAAGCTTTCCTATGAAGGGCATTACATGAAATGAATAAAAATCGTAGAGGCGCCGAAACCAGGGTGTCACCGGTTCGGAAAATTCGAGGCACATAAAGGTACCGCCTGCTTTTAGGACCCGGTGCATCTCCATGAAGCCCTTTTCAAAATGAGTGAGATTTCTTATTCCGAAACCAACCATCGCCGCGTCGAAGCTTTTGTCAGGAAAGGCTATTTTTTCGGCATCGCCCTGTACAGAGCAAACCAGGCTGGAATAAGACGAAGCTGAAGTCTTTGGGCGCCCGGCCGCCATCATCTCCCAGTTGATATCATAGAGCACCACGCGGCCTGAAGGCGCAACCTGTCCGGCGGCCATCCGCGAAAGATCTCCGGTCCCGCCACACACGTCGAGCACATGGTCCCCGCTTCGCAATCCCATCATTCTCACGGCCATCCGCTTCCACTGGTAATGTATCCCCAGACTCAGCAAAGTGTTCATGGAATCGTATTTGCGGGCAACGCTGTTGAAATGCCGGCGGACCCATTCCACCTTTTCCTTCTCGGGAATTGCAAGATATCCGAAATGGGTCGTCTTTTCTGGATCGGTGATGTATGTTCGAGACATTATTAGACCGCAGGGATTTCGGGACAAATCGTCTCAAAAGTCGATAGCGAAACCCGAGACGATCAAACGGGCTTCACAACAACTCCGGAGCGGATGCATCGCGTACAGGCGCGCACACGTCTGACACTGCCGTCCTGGCGGACATGCCTCACCTGCTGGAGGTTGGGATACCAGATACGTTTGGTCTTGTTATTTGCATGGCTGACGTTGTTCCCTACATGAGGGGTTTTGCCGCAGAATTCACATACTCTGCTCATGATTCCAAATTCCTTTCCACAGAGCTGGCACAGCTCGTATTGATCGGTCAAAAAACTTTATAATAGCAGAATGCGCTTTGAATAACAAGGATATTCCCTTATCTAGCGTCAATCCGGAAACTTCGGGACAAATTCCACGCCCCGCGAGGTTTCTGTTCGAAAAGGACCCTTTCCGGAGGGAAACTATCTACCCGCTATCTCTACAGCCTCATCGCCGAGCCCCCGTGGCACAATCTCTCCGATGATATGGGCCCCCACTTGCATGCCGCGAAGAAAAGCCCCTATATCTTCAACGTCGGAAGACTCTACGACTACTATAAATCCAATCCCGTTATTGAAAACATGGTTCATTTCTTCCGGCGAAACGGCGCCCTTTTCGCGAAGGAAGTTGAAGATGGGAGGCACGCTCCAGGAATCCTCCCGTATGAGCGCCTTGCAGGCGCGCGGCAGAATCCTCTCGACATTGTCGTAGAAACCACCCCCGGTGATGTGAGCCATCCCACGAACCCGGTGCTTGCGCAGAAGATTCAGAACAGGTTCGACATAGATGTGGGTGGGTTCGAGAAGTTCCTCGGCAACGGTTCGGTTCAGTTCCGAAACGAAGCTGTCGGGTTTTAGGCCCAGTTTGTCGAAGATGATGTGTCGCGCAAGGCTGTACCCGTTTGAATGCAAACCGCTCGATGCCAGCCCTATAATCCGATTCCCAACCCGGATGGTGGAGCCGTCTATGATCTGAGAGTTGTCAACAAGGCCAACTGCGAAACCGGCCATGTCGTATTCATTTTCTTTGTAAAAATCGGGCATTTCTGCCGTTTCCCCTCCGATCAGGGAACAGCCCGCCTTTTTGCATCCGGCAGCGATCCCCTCAACAAGCTGTTCGACAAGATCGAGGTCTATGCGGCCCATGGCAAGGTAGTCCAGGAAAAAAAGAGGCCTCGCGCCCTGAACGACAATGTCGTTGACACACATGGCCACCAGGTCTATTCCGACCGTATCGTGCCTGTGCGTCATGAATGCGATCTTAAGCTTGGTCCCCACTCCATCGGTGGAAGAAACGAGCACGGGCTTTTCCACATCCTGGAGATTCAGGGAAAATAACCCTCCAAAACCGCCGATATCGGTGATGACCCCCCTGCGGTAGGTGGAACGAACTATAGGCCTGATTCTCCGGACAAGTTCGTTTGCATTGTCGAGGTCAACTCCAGCTTCCCGGTACATATCGCCAGGCATAAGAATACAAACCTTCTCGAACAGTTGAAAACAATTCCGGCTCTGTGCATCCGCAGCGCTGCCGCTTCGAAAGATTAGGCCGGAAAAAAATACGTCAAGGGGGCTTTCCAGTAAACTCTATGTAGTCTACCATGCGCTCAGTTTTTTACAATTGATTTCCTCTGGGATTATCCATCATTGGAATCGGTCAAGATTGCCAAAACCCGCCCTCCTATGTTAAAGGAGACCCAACGCCGGAGGTTAGCATGCCCCTACTGAAGAAGGTCTGCATGGCGGTTTGCGGATTCTTGCTGATCATTTCCTGTCTTACGACTGTTACGGCAATCGTGGGTTCTTTTTATTTCTGGCTCTTTTTGCGCCTGCCTGCAAAACCTTTTTCCGAGAACAAGCAGTTTTTAGTTCCCAAGACAAGCGCCTATGGAGTCGCCAGGCTCCTTGAATCTCAGGGGGTCATAAGGGATGCGCGCGCGTTTTTTTTACTGGGCTGGTTGAAGAATTCCCTTCACCGCATGCAGGCGGGAGAATACGCTTTTTCAACCCTTTACACCCCCGAACAGGTCCTCGACCAGATCGTAAATGGAAGGGTGGTGATCCATACTGTTACCCTGCCTGAAGGGTCCACCTTGTGGGATGTGGCGAGGATCCTCCATCAAAAAGAACTTGCCCCGGAGAGTGAAATCATCGAGCTTGCCGGCAGCGCAAAATTTGCCGGATCGCTCGGAGTTGAGGCGAACGGTCTGGAAGGTTATCTTTTCCCTGACACCTATCAATTCACAAAACCGGTCTCGAGCGCTTCCATAGCAGAGAAAATGGTCCGGCGGTTTTGGCAAAGGTTGCCAAAGGAGTGGCCGGACCGGGTGAAAGAACTCAGGTTATCTCTGCGTGAGATCATCATTGTGGCTTCTATCATAGAAAAGGAGGCTGTGGTCGATTCCGAGCGGCCGCGCATTGCCGCCGTTTTCTACAACCGGCTCAAAATCAACATGCCGCTTCAGAGCGACCCAACAGCGGTTTACGACATACCGGGCTTTTCAGGACCGGTTACCGCCGCGCATCTGACAAGGCAAAGTCCCTATAACACTTACCGCATCAAGGGCCTGCCGCCCGGACCGATTTGCAGCCCTGGGGAGGAATCCATCAAAGCGGCGCTCAATCCTGAAAAAGGGGTCCCGTACCTCTATTTTGTAAGCAATAATGATGGTACCCACCACTTTTCGGTTACCGCCGAGGAGCACCAAAATGCTGTTTCACACTATTATGAGTTGAAAAAAAAGACGCCGGGAGACAAAAGTCCCACAATTGGCGATTCGCTGGAAACCTCGCCGCAGGATAGCCGGGCAGGGGCTGAACCCCACCGGCAAGCCGATGGAGTCAATCCCAACAGCCCTTAAATCCGAAAGGTCGAATTGGATAAAATGAGCACGGTCGCCAGCCTAGTATTTGCCGCAGGAAAAGGGACCCGCATGAAGGGGTATTCCGGCAATAAAACGCTTCTGCCTCTGATTCCGGGAAAATCCCGCTACCAGGGCGTCCGTCCCCTTATCAGGGAAGTCCTTGATAACCTTCCCTCCGGTCCCAAGGGAATCGTGGTCAATTACCACGCAGAACAGGTGCGCAGTGTAACCGAGGGCCAGGGGATATCTTATGTTTACCAGCCGGTTACAAACGGCACAGGCGGGGCACTGCTGGAGGCGCGCTCCTTTCTGAACTCCGCAGATGCGGACCGTGTGATAATTACAATGGGGGACGTCCCCCTTATCCGGCCGGCTACTTATTACAGGCTGCTTGACCTGCTGGGACGCTTTGAGCTGACGCTGTTGGCATTCGAATGCAAGGACAGGGGACAGTACGGGATGATCGAGATGGAAGGCCAACAGGTAACCAGGATTGTAGAATGGAAATACTGGAAGGATTTTCCTTTAGAAAGGCAGAGCAGGCTCAGGTACTGCAACGCAGGAGTCTATGCCGCCGGGAAGGCCACCCTGCTCAGATACCTGGACCAGATGGAAAAAAAGCCGCACGATGTCAGAAAGCAGCAGAACGGACAGTGGTTTACCATCGAGGAGTACTTCCTCACTGACTTAGCTGAAATGATGAATGAGGATGGCTTGCCGGTGGGAATGACGCCTGCGCCTGAAGAAGAGGTGGCAGGGGTGGACACGCCTGAGTCGCTGGAGACAGTGCAAAAGCTATACGCAAGGCTCCATGGATCAGAGTGAATAATAAATCCTCGTATGATAGACGTATAAACAACCCTGTGCGATGTACACCGCGTAGCGCGAAGGCCGACCGCGGGATGGTCTATCATGCGCGATGGGCGTGTGCGGGAGGCCTTGTATTATCCCGGATATGAAGAGCAGTCCCCGATGAAAAAAGCGTACATACACGGATACAATTTGCGGGAAAGCATTCGGCTTCAGGACCAGGCCTCAACCCTGGCCGACCTGCTGCACTCGGACTCTTCTTTTCCGGCCGGGAGCCGAGTTCTCGAAGCCGGATGCGGGGTTGGGTCGCAAACGTCAATGCTTGCCCGAAACAGTCAAGGCGCCGAAATAACAGCAATCGACGTGTCCGAAGCATCCCTGGCCGAAGCTAAAAAGAAGCTGGATTCAGAGGGGGTCACCAATGTGATCTTTAAGCAGGGCGACATATTTAGACTGCCTTTTGAAAATGCATACTTCGACCACGTTTTTGTCTGTTTCGTGCTCGAACATCTCGCAAATCCTGTCGAGGCGTTGAAATGTCTGAAACACGTTATAAAACCCGGCGGAACGATCACCGTTATAGAAGGGGATCACGGCTCAGTTTATTTCCATCCTGAAAGCCATGACGCTCGAAGGGCCATAAACTCCCAGATCGCCCTCCAGGCCCGGGAGGGCGGGAATGCGCTGATCGGACGCGAGCTTTATCCCCTGCTGACAAAGGCCGGTTTCAGAAACTGCCGTGTGTCGCCCCGCATGGTATATGTCGACTCCAGCAGGCCTCATTTAGTTGAAGGCTTTACCAAAAACACCTTCACTGCAATGATCGAGGGCGTCCGGGAAAAGGCGGTGGCTGCGGGACTAATGGACCGGAAATCCTTCGAGAAAGGAATTCGCGACCTTTACAGGACGACAGAACCTGACGGCGTCTTTTGCTACACTTTTTTCAAGGCCTTTGCCGAGGCATAAGAGATCAAACAACGCTTTGCCTCGACCATTCCTCGCGGGTGGGTGGGTTGTGGAGATTGGCCTTTTCATGATTTAGGGCTAGCGGCCTCGCCCGAAAAGCATCTCTTCCACATGGGCGCAGATTATATGCCCGACGGTGATGTGACACTCCTGCACCCTGGCCGTTACCGGGGACGGAACATGAAGGATAATGTCACAATACAGGTCCATTTCAGTCTCAGAAGAACCCCCCAGACCTATTGTGACAACACTGTTCGCTCGTGCCCATTTGGCTGCGCTGATCACATTGCTGGACCGGCCACTTGTGCTTATCGCTAAAGCCACGTCCCCAGGCTGCGCTAAAGCCCGTAGTTGCTTTGCGAATATGTCGTCGAAGTCGTAGTCGTTTGCTATGCTAGTCAAAATTGACGTGTCAACTGTGAGCGCTATTGCAGGCAAAGGCGGCCGTTCTATTTGAAAGCGGTTTACAAACTCGGCTGCCAGGTGCTGGGCGTCTGCAGCACTGCCGCCATTACCGAAAATAAAAAGTCGGTGCTTGGCAAGGAACGCCCGGCTGAGCAGATCGGCCATCTCCACAATGGTCTCTTTCGCCATGTCACAGAGAGCCTGTTTTGCCTGGATGCTTTCTTGAAACATCCGCTCTGTAGCAAGCAAAAACTCTTCCTTTTCAATCGGTTCCATACTTTTTCACCTCGTATGATAGACTTACATATATCACTTAAATAGCTTTATATCGCGGAGCGCGGAAGGCGACCGCATGGCGTGTCTATCGGATGCGTTGGGCGGGCGCGGGATGCCTTGTTTGCAAATACTAATGAAATGCGAGAGCAAATGCCACGAAAAACTACTTGCTCGACGGCTTTCGCAAATCTTGAGGATTTCACTACTCTGCTTGTCAGCCTGGAACAACGGCGAAATGGAGGAAAATGACTGCTTCCAAAACAATCCGACCACCATGCGGAGTTCGCGCGGATCAGAAAAATTGTCGCGGAGCATCGCAGCTTGGGGCGCGAGATCGTGGTGGTGATGGGTGTGGGGTTCGTGGGCGCTGTAATGGCCGGGGTCGTAGCAGATTCAGTGCACAAGGTAACTGGGGGCCCCATGCAAGTTTGTCATCGGAATGCAGCGGCCCTCCATCCGGTCTTTCTGGAAGATCCAATATCTCAATCGGGGAATCGCTCCTGTTGAGGCCGAAGATCCCGAGGTGGCGCTCCTTATCCATCGGTGCGTCAAAGAGAAAAAGACGCTCATCGCTACGTATACCTATGAGGTGCTTTCACTGGCCGACGTGGTGGTGGTTGACGTGCAATGCGATTATCAGAAAGAGACTCTCGGAAACGTTCGCCAGGGCCGCGCCGATATAACAGCAATCTAGAGGATTGCTTAAAGATAATCGGTGAGAAGATCCACCCCGAATGCATGGTCCTGATTGAAACCACTGTTCCGCCAGGCACGACCCAGTATGTTGCATATCCCATAATCAAGAAGGCGTTCCAAAGCCGCGGCATCGGAGCCGAGCCGTTGCTGGCCCATTCCTTTGAGCGGGTTATGCCGGGCAAGGATTACGTGTCTTCTATTCGGGACTTCTAGAGAGTGTGCAGCGGCGTCAACGAACCATCCAGGCAAAGAGTGCAGACCTTTTTGTCCGACGTTTTAAACGTGGGGGAATACCCACTGACCGTCCTGGAAACCCCTATTGAGAGCGAAACCTGCAAGGTGGTCGAGAATTCCTATCGCGCCACGATTCTGGCTTTCCTTCATGAGTGGAGCGTTTTTGCGGAGCGAAACGGCGTGGACCTGCTAAAGGTCATAGAAGCGATAAAGGTTCGGCCGACGCATTCAAACATCATATTTCCCGGACCTGGAATAGGAGGCTACTGCCTGCCAAAGGACGGAGGACTGGGGATCTGGGCCTACCAGACGCTTCTTGGGTTCGAAGACGATATCTTCAAGATAACGCCACAGGCTATCGACATAAACGATACAAGAGCTCTTCATGTCGCCCGCCTGGTCCGTGATGCTCTTCGAAATATGGGCAAGATCGTGGCTGCCTGCAAGATCGCCATCTTCCGCGCATCATACAGGGAAGACGTCGGAGACACCCGCTACAGCGGTTCGGAAATGCTTGTTAGAAAGCTTTCCGAAATGGGGGCGGATATTTCTGTCCACGATCCTTATGTAAAGCACTGGTGGGAATTTGAGAAACAGGATACATACCCCGCCCCCGGCCATTCATGGTCGAGGTTTTTCCGAAACCAGGAAAATCTGAAGGCGCTCACTATCAGCAAAGACATGACGGAAGCCGTCCGCGGGGCCGATGCCGTGGTGTTTGCCGTGCGGCACGAACATTACCTGCGCCTTTCAGCCGACGGCTTATTGGAGATGACCGGAAAGCCGGTTGCGGTGATAGACTGCTTTGGGATCCTTACGGATAGCGATATAAAGCGCTATTTTGAGCTGTGATGCGAAGTAAAGGGTCTGGGGCGCGGAAATGTAAAGCGAATCAAGGACCAGGTAAGGTCTGCCCAATAAAAAGGACAGGGTCTTTTTCGTTAATGGAAGTTGTGTTCAAACGCTTAAATTTAGCCCAACAATTTAAGCAGATACTGTCCATATGCGTTCTTCATCAAAGGCTCGGCCAGCCTTCGCAACATGGCCTCATCAATATACCCCATGCGGTAAGCTATTTCCTCAACACAGGCGATCTTGAGACCCTGTCGTTTTTCGATCGTCTCCACGAAGGTGCATGCCTCCAGCAGGGATTCATGCGTACCGGTATCGAGCCAGGCAAATCCCCTGCCAAGCAGTTCCACCTTAAGCTCGCCCATTTTCAGGTAGGCGTTGATGACATCGGCTATCTCCAGCTCTCCGCGCGCAGAAGGCTTAAGGTTCGAAGCTATTGCGGCCACCCTGTTATCAAAGAAATAAAGCCCCGGTACAGCGTAGCTGGACTTGGGCTTTAGCGGTTTTTCCTCAATGCCCAGCACTTTGCCCGATGTATCGAACTCTACTACCCCGTAGCGTTCGGGGTCCCGCACATAATAGCCGAACACAAGCCCGCCGGACTTAAAACCGGCAGCCCTTCGGACGATTTCCTGAAATCCGTGTCCATAAAAGATATTGTCACCGAGTATCAGGCAAACCTTGCCTGCGCCGATGAAGTCCCTGCCTAGGATGAAGGCATGGGCAAGACCCGCCGGGTAATCCTGCCGGATGTATGAAAAGCGCAGCCCCCATTGAGAACCGTCTTCCAGCAGCGCCTCGAACTTTGGCAAGTCTTCGGGCGTGGAGATGATCAGAACGTCCCGTATCCCGGCAAGCATCAGGGCCGAGAGCGGATAGTAAATCATCGGTTTGTCGTAAATCGGAAGAAGCTGCTTGCTAATCACCTTGGTTATCGGGTAGAGGCGGGTACCCGATCCCCCGGCAAGAATGATTCCTTTCAAACCGCCTGCCGATTCCATTTCGATCCCCCGATCCATCACTCTTGCCTTAGCGCCTTTTGTGGTGAATCCTCGTTTTTGTCGGTCCCGTATTGCCTTGACATCCACTCACGGTAGGCCCCTGTTTTTATTGAATGGACCCACTCGGGGTTATGCAGGTACCACTGAATCGTTTTCCTCATGCCCGACTCAAAGGTCTCTTTCGCTCGCCAGCCCAACTCGTCTTTTATCCTGGAACAGTCGATGGCATAGCGCCGGTCGTGTCCGGGGCGGTCCTCTACGAATGTAATCAGGTTGCAATGCGGAACATGCCTCGACGTGGGGATCATCTCATCCAGAAGAGCGCACAGTGCATTTACCATTTCAAGGTTCGTTTTTTCGCAGCATCCGCCGATATTGTATGTCTCCCCGGGCTTGCCCTTTTCGAGTACTGCATGCAGCGCCTCGCAGTGGTCATCGACGTATAGCCAGTCACGCACGTTGAGCCCGTCACCGTATATCGGCAGCGGTTTTCCTTCGATCGCATTGAGGATTATGAGCGGCGCGAGCTTTTCCGGAAATTGCCGCGGACCGTAATTGTTCGAACAATTCGTAATGAGTGTGGGGACCCCAAAGGTATGGAAATATGCCCGTACCAGGTGATCGCTTGCAGCCTTGCTGGCTGAATAGGGACTGTTGGGCGCATAAGGGCTGCTTTCGATGAACGCGGGCGCCTGCGGCCCCAGGGAACCGTAGACTTCATCGGTCGAAACGTGAAGAAAGCGAAAATGTTCTCGGCGCTCAGCCGGAAGCCTTTTACAGTACTCCCTTGCCTCCTCCAGGAGGTGATAGGTCCCGATGATATTGGTTTGAATGAAGCTCTCCGAGCTGTCAATCGACCTGTCCACATGGGATTCGGCGGCAAGATTTACTACGGCATCCGGTTGGTATCCTTTGAGGAGTTTTCTTATGAGTTCCCGGTCGCGTATGTCTCCCTGTATGAAGATGTGATCGGAGTCACCCTTTAGCTGTTCCAGATTCAAGAGGTTCCCCGCATAAGTGAGGATATCGAGATTGATAATCCGGTTGCTCCGCAGCCTTTCACACCTTACGAAATTACTTCCGATGAATCCTGCGCCACCAGTAACGAGTATTGTTTTATTCATATGAAACTCACCGCAAGAACCGCAGAGACGCGGAAAATAAGAGTCAAGCCCAATACGATACTTATAAGAACCTAAAAATCAATTTGATTCCACCAAAAAAAGTATGAGGCCACCAGGAAGTTCAGAAATTTCATCGTAATAGTCGCCAGCGTAAAACTGAGGGTTCATCAGAGCGCAAATAAGGCTGGTCCTACTGAGAATAATGTTTGTATAGCACCAGGACCACCTGAACGTATAGTTGCGTCTCATTATAAGGTGGGATACCGTGGTATTTCTCGACGGCCTCCGGTCCGGCATTGTAGGCAGCCACGGCCAGAGTAATGTTGTTCTTGAAGCGGGCGAGCATCTTCTTCAAATATCGTACTCCCGCTTCCATGTTCTGATAAGGGTCGAGCGAATTATTGACCTTGAGGTTTCTTGCCGTATCGGGCATCAACTGCATGAGGCCGACCGCCCCCTTGGCCGAAACGCTATCAGGTCTGAATCCCGATTCCGCTCTTACGATAGCCTTCACCAGATTGTAATCGACCCCTTCCTGCCAACAGGCAACCCTGATGTAGCGGTCATAGATATACTGGTTCGGTGAGTGGTGATAGAGCAGAAATGCGTGATAATGTGGGGAAAGCCGGAAGGCAGCTGGAAGCTGCATGATTATGGAGTCGAGATCGTCGTTGGCGCAAACGGCCAGCCCTGATTGGCACCTCCGTGAGGACCCGTCGTGCGATGTCTCGCTCGATAATGCCGGCGCAATGATCAGGATGATGAGAGGGCAAGCGGCCACGATCATGAGTGTTCGGATAAGGTGCGTGCAACACGATCGCTCGCCGGCCATGAACACCTCCGCGCCAGCACCGGGACCAACCGGCTCAGCATATTTAAATATTCATGCAATTCTCCCGGACATGCCTGTTCAATTAGCATGTACCGGCGATTTTAGTCAAATATAAATAGACTTCACATTTGATGTCACTTTCCTCATCAAGGCTTGTTCTTCGTTGAAACGATAAGGGCGCTGGAAGTACAAAAATCCTGTTCCGACATGTCAACGAATTTCGGTGACAGCTTTTCTCGGTCTACGCCATTGTGGTTCTCGATTCTTATCTCTTTGAGGACCTTGAAACCGAGCTTATGCTGCAATTTGATATGAGTCGAAAAAGGCTCCCTGTTCAATAGATACGACTTCTTTCCTCTTATCATCTTCCACACTAGGTCGGAAAACGTCCAATGTCCGTTCCAATAGTCCGACATATCGTGGCTCGTGAAATCGATCTGATGGGACATGATCCCCCCGGACCCCAGCCATTTATACATGGAGCGATAGGCGCCCTCCACATTGTCCACATGCTCCATGACTGCCTGGGATATTATCATACCCACCGACTTGGACCTGATAATCGAATCTGCGTAAGCGGGGGATACGTAATTGATCGAAATGGGATTAGCGGGAGATGGACGCATCAGTGCATCGCTGATGGACTCAATGCGTTGGTCGGACAGGCAAACCTCCATCCGATCCCGGTCTAAAATGGAGCGTGGAAAACTATGTTGTTCAATTTTCGGCTTCATATCAGGAAACTCTGTATCATCGGGAATATCCTCGCCCCTCTTCAATAGCGCCACAAGTTCTTGAAAAACATGCAGGTTCGATTCAGTCGATGCATATTTCACGACATCGATCGCAAGATAACGGGATGCCCCACACAGCAAAGCAGCCAGACCAACCCCAATGGATTCTCCCGGCCCCAGTTCCAGGATCACCTCCGGCAACCTTCTCAATCCAGCATCATAGGCGGTAACGAGGTGCCTCAACCAGACGCCGTAGCAATACCTGGCGGAACTGGCCCCCCCGACTGCGGGCTTGACAAGCTTGGCCCTCATGTTCCATAGCGGCGTATAGCTCAACAACCCAGTGAACATAACCCTTGGCGTTGTTAGTCTCATAAGACCCACGAAAGCGGTTAAGTAGGACTCGAAAGGCTGCGAAAGGACAAGGACCGGGTTTAGCCGAGCATCTTCATCATCCGGCCAAGCAGCCTTTCCGCTGTCTCCCCGCTTGGCGTCTCATCATTTACACACAGTGACACGGTATCGAATTCGAGTCCAGGGCCGCTGTCCTGTCTGCTGGGATTGAGACTGAGGAGACGTTCCTCCAATATTTTACAGCCGTGCTTATCGGTTTTTGGGAGTATCATCCAGATCGTATGGCGGCCCGTGCGTGTAGTGAGATCGGTAACCCTGATGGATTTGCACTGAGTAGCCGCAAATTCGTCGATCATAGCCCCCACCTTGTGTAAACCCACCGTTTGCGCCAGTTGCGCGGTATTGCGCGCCCGGACTCCGATCACGACGAAAATGTCGCTGGGATAACGTCTCTGCAAGGCAAGCAGCCAATCAAGCAAGAACATGAATTGGTCGGGCTTCACATAATTGATGGAATCCAGGATAGTGAAGATGTCCTGTGTGGTTCCCGTCTTTGCCGCCATATACCCACGGTCGGTAATCCGGAAAGAGTAAATCGGCCAAATAAGTAGATTATCGGGTTCGATCTTCTTCTCGCAACTCATGCAATCTGCCACCACATGGGGTTCCAGAAAAACCGAATCGCATCGATTGCAGGCAAAGTTGCCTATTGTCCGGTCATAATCTTTTCCTATTTGCCGTAATTTCGAATTGCATTTTGGGCAGGTCAACTCACCGGTCATGCGAAATTCCTCGCTCGGAGCACTATGGCCGCAGTTGAAGCAGGATAGAACGGGTTTCTGGGCAATATCGACTGAATTGCATTCCGGACAGTTGTCAACAAAGGCCAGATGAGCGGAACTACAATAGGGACAATGGCGCAATCGATCAATCAAGGACGACGGTTCGATAAAACCGCTTTCCTGCAGACCCTGCAGCCACGCCCAGATATTTGCGCCGTAGTCGGCTATCGATTCCGCAAGGGGAAAGACGTAAACCCGGGGATCGGACCATTTCTTAATGGGGGTGAGAATAGTTCCGGGACGGCAATATAGATAGCCAAGGAGCCGGTAATCAGCGTTTTGGAATGCCTGAGCTTCGAGTTCCATCGCCAGGCGATTGATGGCTGCACCTTTTTGCGAAGCCTCGTTCATACTCGAAACCACCCCGTCGCTCATGACATCCACGTATTGATCGAGCGAGCGTGCAAGGAAGGCCGGGATAACAGATGTGGAAGGATTTGAACGGAGCGAACGCAGGATTGCAGTTCCCTGCGCGCTGCTGTTAGATTCCACAATGAAGCAGTCCGGGTTGAGGTTAGCGGAGGCGAACGATTCATAGTCGCTAAATACTCTAAACTCGCCGCCAGAGCCAGTGTCAAGAGACGGCTCAATACCACCAAGAGCAAAATAAGCTATCATTCTTCTCCTCCGAAGCGGTCCGGCAAACCGCCGCAAGTTAAGGTGATGAGAAATCGCTTTTTTAGATTTTTTAGATAGCACCTGCCATTGATTCTGTCAAACCGGGGATGATCTGTTTGAGCGAAGAATGGTTCTGTAAACCCATCACTCCAAATGCGGTTCCTGCTCGTTTTCTTTGTAATTCACTTTCTCCTGAGGTAGTATTTAACTTGGTTTAAAAGCCTTGGAATGTAACTATGGGTATTCTCGGTGGCATTGCCTTACAGAAGCCTTCCAATCCTGATATTTGAATTGGTGAGGAAAATGTGGGCTTGCTTATGGGACTAGACCATTTGACGGAGGCCGCGATTATGCCCCTGAAATTGAACACCAGGTTATTATGCGCCGTCTTCTTCCTCTCTCTTGGTCTGTTCGTCTTTAATTCATCCAGTTGCGCCCAGGAGGGTCTTATCGACGACTCCGGCGGTTTTACGAAAACTTACTTAGTGGAGATGTCGGGCAAGGTTCTTAATGAGGAATTCTCGAGTGCGAGGGCTTCCATTGAAATAACCCCCCAGGATACCGACGCCCCGCATCCATACCTGGTGATTATACAAGGGATCCCCAAGGTAAACTCGAGAAACACCTTCTTTTGGGATTCGGGTGCGACCGAGCTTACGGTCTTGTCGGGAGAATTGATCTCTGACCTCAAGAGAACCTTCATGAGGCCACGCAGCTACGAGAGGATACCCACAACGTTTATAACGTGCCATTTTTCTTACATAAGTCCAATCCTTATCAAGCCCGCCAAGGGCATCATCGGTCCTCCCCAGGAAAAGGAAAACACTAAACTGGCGCTAGAACGGGCCTTGCCGACCCTTGTCAATGCCCAGGCAGGCCGGTTGAGGATCAGAGTTGCCGGCAATATGATTTCCGGCAGCGTCTGGATGAAGGGCTATGATGGTATTGAACACTCTTACGTAGAATATAATGCTTCCTTTGCCGGAGAAACGGGGACCCGTCTCAACCCCGAAACACAGCAGAGGGATCCTGTGAGAAACAGGGGTGAGCGCGGGACTCGCCCTTGAAGCTCAAGCAAGGTCAATACGCTTTCCAGTTAGAGCTTTTGTCGGGGAGGGGCTGGAGCGGATTGACTCAGCCGATGCCGGGCAAGAAATCAATTAACCGATGCAGTGAGAAGAACGGGGATGTGGTAAGGAGATGGAAAAGACCTCTATGCGCTATCGTGTGAAGCGGTTTCCCACGGTTGTGCTAGTCATTTGCTCGTTCTTGATAATCCTGTCCTCTTTGAAGAGTGCATGCCTTAGACGAGCGGAGGCTTCGGGCCGTGAAGATGGGGTTGTTGTTTCTCCCTTAGGTTATGAGGGAGGGGGGCGGTTTACAGCCATCGCCATCGACCCCGGGGACCCCCGGGTGCTCTTTGTGGGTTCCGACGTGGCGGGGGTCTTCAAGAGTGCGGATGGGGGAGAGACTTTCCATCTGAAGGGGAAAGGCCTCGAAGGATTTTCGGTCGCGGATATCGCAATTCATCCTGACGACCCGGGCCGAGTATTGCTGCTCACCCAGGACGGTTTGTACGCCAGCCGAGACCGGGGGGAGTCCTGGCAAAAAGAGAGCTCCGTAGTTCGATATGAATCCCGCATTTTTGGCAGCCGGTTGATGGTTTTTTTCAAGGGCGTCCTGTGGGTTGCCGCTGACCGGAACGGCGTCTTTCAAGTCAGGTTCGATGGTTCGACATGTTCGGCGGTCTCTGTACCCGGCATGGAAAAGATCAAAGTGAATGCCCTGGCGAGTTTCCATGAACTGATGTATGCGGGAACCCAACGAGGTGTTTTCCGCCTTGTGGACGGACGGTGGCAAGCCTGCAACGAAGGTCTTCCGGCCGACCGTAGAGAAGTGTACGGCATTTCCGCTCATCCAAATGGCAGACTCTATCTGCTAGAGAGAACCAACGGCCTCTATGTCTGGAATGAGGGTCAAAAGAGGTGGGAAGGACGAGGTCTCGGAGCCTGGCAGCTCCTGAGCGACCGCCCGGGACCCTACAAAGCATTAGCCGTAGATCCCCAAAACCCGGACATCGTCTTTTTGGCGACGGACCCTGAAGCCTGGCCGCATATACTATATAAATCGACCGATGGCGGAAGGTCATGGAAAAGGATCACTTCCTTTCATTTGGACCCTCAGGCAGGGGAAACTATCGGGAAAGATTTAACGGGGGTCGAGAAGATCGCCTTCTCCCCAGCCGAGCCTCAAAAGCTTTTTCTCGCCGACTGGGCGAATGTGTGGGAGAGCCGGGATGAAGGGGAAAACTGGTCCCAACTCTACAAGGGACTGCAAAACACGGTGGTGAACGCGATCAAGGTCCATCCGTTCGATACGCAGAAGATTTATCTCGCAGTGGCCGACAATGGACTCCTTTTTTCCGGGGACGGCGGCAAGAGCTGGAAGCGAAAGGTGACGGGCGTTCAGCAGGGACACGCTCAGGCGGTGGAAATTTCCCGCAGGGACCCTTCCAGAATGTATCTGCTGATGAACATAGAGAGAAAGGACAGGGTTTTTGTCTATAAGAGTTCAAATGGCGGTGAGAACTGGGAAGACATCGGCTTCCCCGTACCTGCCGGATCTTTGCCGCACCTGGGTTTTGTTGACGGACTGTCAACCAATCTGGTGTTGGATCCGGCATCGGATGAGGTTGTCTATGTGGGCACCAACGGGTACGGCATCTTTAAGACCACCGACGGCGGTAAGACCTGGCACGCCGTAAACGGGGGAATTACGACGCCTTTCGTTAAGGGACCTAATGCGATTCTGATCGATCCCCGCAATTCTCAGGTCCTATTCGCGAGTACTCTGCAGGGAGGAATCTACAAAACAACGGACGGAGGCAATAACTGGACCCCGGTGAGCACGCTGTATCCTTTTACATTCGGGATGGCCATGGACCCTTCCAACCCGTCCCGGCTCTTTGCGGGCCGCCCTGAGAAGAAGATCATCATCAGTGAAAACGCGGGGCGGACGTGGAGGGAAGTTGAGCTTCCTGGAGGGAACCCGCCCCACATTGCATCGTACGCCATAGCTGTGCACCCGTTGAATCCGAAGCTCGTGGTGGTTGGGACTCTGGCCTATGAGAAAGCGGCGGATGAAGTGTATGTGAGTCGGGATGGAGGCCGCGCCTTTGAGAAAGTACCCCTTGATCTGCCCGAAGTCAGCGTGCTGGCTGTCGAAGTAGCCAAGAGTCAGGATCTCAAGTTTTTCCTGGGTTTCAACGGCATAGGAGCGTTTCAGTGTGAAATGGCGGGTATTACTAGATGAAGATCGTCTTTTGCAGCAAGTTCTACTTCCTCAACGGAGGAACGGAACGATACATATCCGAGCTCATGCCGCAACTTTCTTCGATGGGACATACTCCCATTCCATTCAGCGTTCGATATGCGGGTAATTGGAAATCGCCCTATAGCCAGTACTTTCTCCCTCCACCCGGACCAGCCGATCAAGCCCGCTTCGAAACGATCAGACTGACCCCTATGAGCTTGATTCGCCACCTGGACCGAAGCGTTTATTCCTTCGAGGCCCGAAGCTATCTTTCCAGGCTCCTGGACGAGACCGGGGGAGCGGATATTGCTTATCTGCTCAACATCTACAATTACATGTCCCCAAGCATCATTCAAACGTTCCGGCAACGCGGAATACCCGTAGCCCTGCAACTGGGCGACTATCACCTGCTCTGTCCGGCTTATCTTTTCTTGAGGGACGGGAGGCCCTGCACCTTGTGTATTGGCGGGGCCTATCGTCACGGGTTGCGCCATCGCTGCATCAAGCACAGTTACCCGGCTTCGGCGGTGCGCGTATTGTCCATGTACATACAAAAGTGGCTCAAGCTTTATCATCTTGTGGATGCTTTCATCGTTCCCTGCCGCTTCATGGAGTCGAAGCTGGTGGAAGGGGGCTTTCCGGCCGACCGGATGCATCTGCTCCATTACCCCGTTTCAGCTGCACCCAGGGAGCCGGCGGACCGCAGAGGCGACTACATTTTGTTTTTTGGAAGAGTTTCTTATGAAAAGGGGTTGGATACTCTCATTCAGGCCTACCAGCAAATTTCACCCGATGTGGATCTGGTCCTGATCGGAAAAGATTACGACGGGGAAAAGGAACGGTTACAAAGGTTTATCCTCCCGGGATACACAAGGCGCATTCAATTTCTTGGGTTCAAGGACGGGCAGGAGCTTTCCAGGTGGATTGCCGGGGCACTGTTTGCTGTGGTTCCCAGCCGCTGGTACGACAATGCTCCGATCAGCATTTATGAAAGCTACTCCCATGAAACGCCGGTGGTTGCTGCAAATCTGGGTGGAATTCCCGAGCAGGTGGAGCAAGGAGTGACCGGAAGACTCTTCTCGCCGGATTCCGTGGATGAATTGAGGGAGGCGTTGCTCTGGATGCTGAGCGACCGTGAACGGCTCAGGCAAATGGGAAAGGCGGGAAAAGATTTTGTCGCCCGCTGGTGCAGCCTGGAGGGGCATGCCGGTCGTCTCCTGGAGATTTTTGTGCGGCTGAGAAGCCGTTCATACTGATTCTTTGAGAAGAAATGCGGAAGATGAAACAAATTAATGTAACCGTTTTGGTCTCCACCCTCACCATCGGGGGCACGGAGCAGTTGTTGCGGGAGTTGCTGAGAAACATCCATGGTGAGCGTTTCAGGGTCCATGTATGTTTTCTGAAGAGCCCGGGATTGATGGGAGCAGAGATATTGCGGCTCAACTTCCCGGTCACAACCAATGTTCTTAAGCACCGTTTCGACTTCTCCGGCATCCTGAAACTCGCAAGACTATTTAAGGAGGAGCGCACCGATGTGCTCTTTCTGATCAATCACCGCAACACCATTTTCTATGGGGTGCTCGCGGCCAAACTGGCCGGAGTGCGTGCCATCGTCAACCGGGAAAATGAAATGTTCCGGAGATATTCATTCCATCGCCTCACGATGCTCGGCCGTCGGATCCTTCACCTATGGATTGATAAGGTGGTAGCCATTGCTGACGGACACAGGGACTACATTGCATCGGTTGAGAAAGTCCCGCGCAGTAAAATAGAGGTCATTTACAACGGTGTCGATCCGCAGCGGTTTTGTTCCAGCCTTTCCTCTGAAGAAGCAAAGACGAGGCTTGGGATTCCGGCAAACAGTCCTGTGGTGAGCATCATAGCGGTTTTGCGGCCGGACAAGGCTCATGAGGTTTTCATGAATGCCGCCCGGGAGGTCTTGAAAAGCATTCCTGATACTCATTTTCTGATTGTGGGAGACGGACCCGAGCGAGACCGCCTGGATCGGTTGGCCCACGATTTGGGTATTGACGGGAGTGTCCATTTCCTCGGTTTCCGCCGCGAACTGGGTGATGTCCTAGCAGCCGTGGACATTAATGCCCTTTCTTCCAAACCCGAGCTGGAGACATTTTCCGTGGCCGCCATTGAAGCCATGTCGGCGGGGGTGCCTATTGTCTGCACCGACGTGGGCTGCATGAAAGAAATAGTGCTCCCCGGCAAGACGGGTTACCTGGTGCATGTCGGCGATTTTCAAGGCTTGGCCGCAAGGTTGATCGAGCTGATTCAAAACCCGGCAGCGCGCAGAAACATGGGAAAAGCGGCCCAGGTCCTTGTTCATGAAAAGCTGACCGTTCAGAAGATGGCGTCATGCTATGAGGACCTTTTCGAGGAGGTGTGTGAAACCAAATAATGCGTGAACCTCAATTTGAGTAGCTTTTTGATCCTAGATTATGCGTGAACATGCCTGACAATTATAATGCATTTGTCCCAACTATCTGATATTATGGCGCAAATGTGCAAGAGGGAGGGAAAGTTGCATGCGCGCAGTTGGTGACAAAAAGAGGGGGACCATAAGGCCGGATTTCGACAGATCCATCAGCATTGATTTTCAAGGTGCAAAGATCACCACCGATGCCGGGTTTCTTCTCATCAGGGAGATCGATCAGCGATTTATTAAGTATCCTCAGTGGTTTTTCAGGCAAAAATCCTATCCCAACATGCAAGTGGAAGAATGATCTTTGTCTTTCCGGAGCGCCCGCCGGGAGCGTGGAAACCACAAGTAGAGGAGACTAATTATTGTGATGATCAGCAAAAGGCATGTTTATATTCTTATCATTATTATAGTTATTGGAACTATATATTTATGTACCGTCAGAGACGGCCAGGACTGGGGCGACGATTTCGCTCTTTATATACATCATGCCATTAATATTGTGAACGGAAAGCCGTACGCTTCGACAGGATACATATACAACCCATTCGATCCCTATCTCTCTCCCAAATCCTACCCGCCAATGTTTCCCATATTGTTAGCGCCTGTCTATAAACTCTTTGGGCTTAACCTTAATATGTTTAAATATGAGATTATCATATTTTGGGTGGGTTCAATGGTTTTGCTCTTTATGCTCTTTCAACGTGAACTGACTGACCTCCTATCGCTTGCCGCCGTTCTTACAGTAGGCCTAAATCCGTGGTTTTGGGATTATAAGGATAGTGTTGGGTCTGATATTCCGTTTTTATTTATTTCATACGCAGCCATATTGAATATATTCATTGCGGACAGTGCTCCAGACCATACTAACAAGAAAACAGTTTACTCCATATCATCTGGTTTACTTATGTTTCTCGCCTTTTTGACAAGAACCATAGGGATTATCTTTCTTCCATCCCTGTTTATCAGGGATATACTTACAAAGAGGCGAGTGTCCAGCAGCACGATGGTAACCTGCGGGGTTACCCTTTTGCTTATCTATCTGCAAAAGCTTATCTTCCCCATCGAATACAGTTACCTAGATCAGCTACCAGCCAATATATGGCAATTATTAACGACAATAAGTGGAGGAGTCCACGCCTATTGTAAGTATCTTACCATAATCTGGTCTAATGGTTATAATAAACATGTGGCTCACATTGTGTTTTATGTTATGTCATTATTGGCTATACTCGGTTTCATCAGGCGCATTCGACGTGGAATAACATTGTATGAAGTATTTGCTTTACTGTATATCGGAGTAATAGTGTCGTGGCCAGCAAGACAGGGTGTTCGATTTCTAATACCTATTATACCAATGTATATATTGTACATCTTCCAGTGTGTGCAAAACATTATCATAAAGCGCTATAGGTCAATAGGTATTATTATCATTGTACTTCTTATATCTACGACTTATGTAGCCAAATATACTACCGTTGATTGTGGTCCGATCAAGGATGGTATAGCAAACGCGGAAGCGGTTAGCATGTTCGATTATGTTAGGAATTCTACAAACAAAGATGATGTTTTTATTTTCAGAAAACCGAGGGCTCTTTCTCTTATGACTGGGAGAAGTGTGTCGGGATATTATAACGCTGAGAGTGATAACGCATTATGGAAATATTTCATGAATATTAATGCCAAATACTTAATACATGATATCAAAGAAGATGATTCATTTGTGAGTCAATTCATTAGCAGAAACAGCGATCGACTGCTGCCAGTATATAAAAATGATAATTTTATTATTTATCGATTTAATAATCCTTAGACGGCTGAATATGTAGCCTATCAGTTTGTTGAAAAAGTCATTAATATACGTGCATCTTTGCCGGGTTTAATGTGATAACAAGGTACTGAATTTACATGCAAACCCGACAAGGAAAGAAAATGAGAAAGCCCGACCACCAGCAGCCGAGACTCTTTTACTCCTTGAGTCCTGAGAGCCTGATCCTAGAGGGCCATCCTTTGCGGTCCATCAAGAGGATGGTGGAGGAGAGCCTCAAGGCCTTATACTGAGTTGCGTTCAAGAAAGCAGGAAGTGGATATTCTTCAAGAGCGTGGGGAGCTGCCCCCCTCGCCGCTACGCGGCTCACATTCTCGACGCTCCGCGAGGCGGGCCCCGCGCATGCGGTGGCTTGCCGCCCTTGATCTCCAGGCTCCGCGAGAGGCGTTCGCGCGTCCGCGCCTGGCCGAAATCCTGCGCGGGTGCGAGGCATCTTTAAACCGGAATAATGCATCAACTTCTGCGCTATGCATGCAAACTGCATGTTGGGATCGGGTTTGCCCGAAAGAACTTCCGTTGTGCTCCTGTACCGCGAAAAGCCATACAATTTCCCAATGGAATACGCAAGCTATATGCCAAGGGGGCTAGTTTACCCGCTTAAATCATACGCCCGGATCGCATTTGCCTAGCGGCTTATCATCGCCGTTGTTTTAACACTTAGTAGATAAGCACCAATCCCGGAGAAGACAGCGATGAGGGGCATGGTTGGCATGCGGAACCTGGGACAGTCGTTAATGCCGGATAACACCCAAAAATAGACAATCAAAGTCAAAAGTGCATAAACGGGCAAATTAAACTGCATGCTTTTCGAAACAAAAGCCGCACAGGCGGAGAAGATGACAGCCCCGAGGAAGAGGCCGGATAATACATAGGAAAAGAACATGGCCGGCTTCTGAGAAAAGATGATGTTCACAGTCCCCAATAAACCGGTGCCAAAAAGTGCTGACGTAAACTGATAGTTGACGGATTGGTATCGAAACAGCTTGAAGAACTTGATGATGCCCGGGTCGAACATAAATCGGAACATTGTTTTCAGTTGAATGACGCCATACGAAAATAAATTGTCACGGATAACTTTCAAGCCTTCTTTCGCCATGAAGTCAAACCTCTGCGCCTCAGTCCAAGATCGTTGTTCCGGGTGATGAGCGAAGCCACGTTCGATATTGTTTAACCCCTTATCATCCTGCAGGTCCGTGTAGGACACCTGTGTTTGCCCTGCCAAAACGGCTACTGAGTTAAAGTAGTATAAGGTTACTGCAGCAATTGCCGAAAAGCCGGAATAGCCGGTCGCCAGATAATTCCTCACTTGCCAGCCTATGGCAGGGACCATTGCGAAACAGAGAAACAGCGAAATATGGGCCATGAATCTTTTAACCGGCGGACCTTTGATTACCCTGTAAGCCAGAAGGGCAATTGCCAGAAAGACAGGTAAATAGTAGCAGATCGGTCTCACAAACATGGATGCGGCGCAAAGAAACGCTGATGACAGCAGATGGTTGAGGGAGCCTTGAAGGAAGTACTTTGTAAGGGAAAACGCCACGAGAATAATCAGGAACGCGGCGAGTGTTTCGGTCAAAAGGTAGGGAGTAAAAAAAATCGACATGGGATCCAAAGCAAAAATGGATGCGCTTAGCAGGGCGGGCTTTCCCTTCCCGAACAAGAGAAAGCACAGCCTGTATATGTAAAAGACCGTGAGGCAACTCAGGAATATCTGAAGGGGGACCGTTACCAGCCGAAGGTGCCCCAGCCAAACCCCGGGAACAAGGAAAAGAGGATATCCCGGGGTTCGCACAATTTCCGGGAGATTAATACGCGCCCCAATGATTGGACATGTAGATGACATGAACCTGCCATGCCGTACCAATTCTTCTGCAAGAGACACATACTCTTTTGCATCTTTTGTATTATAATCTAAATCTACATTAGGCGCTGCATAGAAAGAGATGACGAATAGCACCCTGAGGGCAAATGCAAGACATATTATACACAGAAGGTATTGGTATTTCTTTTCGAATTGTATCGCGGTGCTCCTCATTTCAGTTCTTCACGGTTACGATTAACCTGAATAATGCATCAAGCTGTACGCTATCCATCCGAACCGGATTTCGAAGTCTGATTCTGCCCTAAAAAGCTTCTGGAACAACCCCAAAACCAACAAACCCGTACGATTTTCCAATCGAATATGCAAGTGGAATCTACCCGAATGATGCGTCAACTTGTCCCCCAACTGGAGCCGAACCGCATTTCCGGCTCGGATTCCGTCCAAAAAAGCTTTTCGAATGCAGCGTGTCTTTAAATCATACGATATTCCAATCAAAACCCGCAAGAACCGATATAATGCTCGATAATTCCCGGATGCCAAGCGCCTCCCCGACGTCTGTCCGTGCAACGCACCCTTATAATATAATGTTAAAATTAGAATCCGGATTTCAGAAAAAGCTGGGTTAGCAAGGCAAGGACACTGATAAGGGTGGCAATTACTAAGAAAGCTCGAAAGGAAAATTCCATGAGCGGCTCCTTGATCGATTATCACCCAATGTCAAGCGCCTCCCCGACGTCTGTCCCAGCAACGCGGTGTGCATACGATCCGCGAAATGCCGTCCTTGACGCCAATCCAGGCCATTTCGAGACTCTGCTCCCAATCTTCGGCGGCGGCGTCAAGTCCATTCAATCCGGAATAATGCACCAACTTCAGTGCCAACCATCCCAACCGCTTCTCCGGGTGGGGTCTTTGCCTGAAAAAACTGCAGTTGCGCGCCTGAGACTGGAAAAAGTATACGATCTGCGGCTGGAATACGCAAGTTATACGTCGAGGGGACCGGTTTTTGCGTTTTCAGGGCAGACCTCCATCCCCGGAGTTTTGTATAACCTGGTTCCTGCCTGTCCGCCTTGAGGGGTTCAGGCGAATAGGATGCGATAGTACTGGGCGAGGGAAAAAGCCGACGCAACATGGACGTACCACTTCCTGGCATGGTACACCACCCTGGCCCCAACCTTCACAAGCCGTCTGATGATCGAGTCTATGGACGGCTTGACGCTCTCGCCCCAGAACGCCGCATCCCGAATCATGTGCAGCAGCTTGTAGGCAAGACATCCGACGAGAAGCCTTGCTTGATTAGCCTCAAACTCAACGCTCCGCGAGGTTTGTCTTGTCCCATCTGAGAGTGTTCTTTCCCTCTTTTATCCGATTTTCAATCTCAGCCCGACCATTGTAGATCGTGATTACTTGTTCTGCTTCAAGATTCGAGTTGGTCACAATAAAGCCGATACGTGGGAAAAGTTCACCCATATGCCATTCGGTCTTACAGACAACCCTACGCGGTTTATTCTATTTCTCCGCCTGGTAACGCAACTCGACTACCCTCACCTGCACTCCGCCCTTTGGGGGACGGCCGGCAGCGCCTCGCGGAGCGTGCAATATGCGGCTTTTGAGGTTGCTGTTGCTGGGAAGCCGAATGAAGTAAGTGATCCGCTTCTTTTCGCAAAACTCGTACAGGTCTGGACCAGCAAAGGCCGCATCCCCCCCGGAGCCAAAACTGCTTGAACCTAGACCTATAGCGGTCAACCAGAGGAGACATAAGGTCCAAGACGCCATAGGCTGAATGCGCATTTCCAGGCCTCAGTTTTGCACCCAAAAGGTCCCCTTTGTTGGTGAAGCAAAACAACGGATGGTAGCAGACCTGATCGAAGTAACCGTTAAAGGCTGGACCCTCTTGGTTTCCGTGGGCGGGATCTTCGGTGGAATCGACATCGATGATGAGCCGCCGTTTGTTTCTGCGCCGAAGCAAGGTGTCGGCGGATCGACTGATCATATCTTCCAGGGCTTTCAGCCCCTTACCAGTTGCGAGGATGTTGTTTTCAAAGCGACTCAGTGCGGATTGGCAGGCTCCGCTTTCATGCTCTTTTCCCAGAGCTAACCGAAGCGCCGGGTCCACCCTCAGGTGATTGGCGTCATTGCAATCTTCATAGCCTGCCGCAACTTAATAGACTGTCTGGCGCAGCAGTTGGAGTAACGAGTGATTCGTATGCCCAGGAGATCCTGGATCATCAATCAGGGACTCTACGCCGCCAAGGATACTTAATAAACCGCTGATCTATTTCTCTCATCAGGAGAAAGCCTGTATCGGACGTGATCTTTGCACCCTGAAAATCAATGCTGATGGACAGGTCAAATTCGGGCCTAATCACCTCTCTTTGTCTGTCACCAACTGCGTGCATTCAGCTTTCCCTCCATCTGACGAATTTGCGACATAATATCAAGTGGTTGGAATGAACGCAGTGGAATTCCTAGACATGCTCACGCATAATCCGGGCTAAGAGCGATTGATTATCTCATAGACAGAGCGTCATAAATCATTGCGCATCGAATGGCATAGTGGTATGTTTCTCCGACTATGAGACGAATCGAAATGATCGAGCGTAAAAACATGCTCCTCGCCTCCATTAGCTATCTTTCCCATGATCTTATTTGGGAAGCCGCTGAACTGAGCGAGGAAATCCCCGCTTACGCCTTGCTTGCATCGACGCCTGGCGTTATAGAAAAAACATATGGCTTGGGCAAATAAAATAATTAAGGGCAAATTCGTGCGCAGTTGTGTGTAAATTTCAGCTATTTATAACCGGCCAGCAGTGGTGGACAATCGGCGGTACGACCGCTTATTACCTGTAACAAACATAGAAGAAATCCGTAGATGAGATAAGATGAAAAAACACAAGTTGAGGGTTGGTCTGTTATTAGATGGTTATAACATTGCTGCCTGGTCGCGTAAAATGATTGAAAATATCATACAATGTGACTATGCCGACATTGTGTTAGTTATCATTAATGACAATAACAGAAACAACCTATATGAAAGACACACATCCCACCTAAGAGATGATTATTGGAAGGTGGCAGCCCTATTAATCCGTAAGGTACTAGAGTATGTATATGCAACACTGATAGAACGACATACCACCTTTTTGCCCAATGCCGACATGAAAGTACATTCTGAATCCTTATTAACAACAATTCCTACAATACATGCAAGAACACTATCTAAGAAATATGAGCAGTATTTTGGCAATGATGACATTTTGCAAATAAGGGATCATAAGATTGACATCTTAGTTAAACTGGGGTTTGGGATCTTAGGAGGGGAGATATTACGTTCAGCGAAGTACGGTATATGGTCTTTTCATCATGGTGATAAATGCATAAATCGTAGGGGGCCATTCGGCTTCTGGGAAAGTATGGAGAGTTGGCCCGAGACCGGTTCTATTTTAGAGATACTAACAGAGGACTCGGATAACGACAACGTTTTATATAAGTCATTCTCATGCACCTACAATATGTCTGTGCAGGACAATAGAAGCAACTGTATGTGGAAGTCGTTGTCATTTATGACAAGAACGATGCAGGAACTGTACAACACAGGAGAAAAGGAGTTCTTCAAGAAAGTAGAATATATGAATCGGCATCCAGTGTTGCATTCAGAAAGGCTATATGCAAAGCCTACAAATTATGAACTTGCCAAGCTCACATTCAGAAAACTGAAAGAAAGAGGAAGTTTTTTATATGAAAACAAATACTATTTAAAGCAATGGATCTTGATGTATCACCTGAAAGATGAGTTGTCATCATCCTTGTGGCGATATAAGAAAATCATCCCCCCCAAAGATAGAGATTGGGCCGACCCGCATGTCATTTACACAGAGAATAAATATTATATATTTATTGAAGAATATATGTATAAATCACAGAAAGGGCATATAGCCGTACTGACTATGGATCAAGACGGGGCTTATGGAGAACCGGAAATAGTCCTTGATAGGCCATATCATCTTTCGTATCCATTCATATTTGCGTACGGTAACGAATACTATATGATTCCGGAATCCATGTCGAATCAATGCATAGAACTGTATAGATGTGTTGAATTCCCGCGAAAGTGGGAGTTTCAAATGAATCTTATGGAGAATGTTAGAGCAGTTGATGCCACTATACTATACCATAAACAGAAGTGGTGGATGTTTGCAAATATGGTGGAAAATGAGGGGGCGTCTTCAGAGGATGAGCTGTTTCTGTTTAGTTCGAGTAATTTATTTAGTAACAAGTGGCTATCTCACCCGCTAAACCCAATAGTATCAGACTGCAAAAGGTCTCGCCCCGCTGGTAAAATATTTTCGGTAAATGGGATATTATATAGGCCATCGCAAAATTGCAGTACGAGATATGGGTATGGTTTCAATATTGCGGAGATAACCTCGCTTGATGAGAATAATTATTCTGAGGTGCTGGTATCACATGTGACACCCACGTGGGATATAAATATTATGGGAACGCATACATACAATCATGTAAACTGTCTTCACATAATTGACGCGTTATATAAACGGCCTAAATAATAATCGTACATGTCGTGTCCAGATGAACTAAGGATATTGCATCATGAGCGGTGGAAAGGTTCTTGTTCGTGGAAATGAAAATAGCAGTTTGTTGACCGTTGTTCGTTCTCTTGGGAGAAAAGGCATTATTGTTCATGTTGGCATGTGTGGCTCATGTCTTCCGGCGACTAGATCCCGGTACATATCAAAGGTTCACCACATTGAGATCACCAGTGATGCCAGGTTATGTGATATCGAAAGGGTTTGTTCCCTGCTTGATCAAGAACGTTATGATTTGGTGATACCTTGCGATGACCCTTCGAGTATTCCTCTTGACGCTCATAGAACTCGCCTGAATAGTTATAGAAACATCTATATTCAGGAGAAGGAAACTTATGAGATTACCTCTAACAAGTTCGAGATTAACAAGATTTGTAGAGTATTGGGTATCAACCTGCCCCGTGAGAGGCTCGTAACTGTCAACGACAATCCTGAAGGAATTTATTCTGATTTCCGGCCTTTTGTTGTCCTAAAGCCTCTGTCATCCTTCCATTCCGGCAGTCTTGACGAAAGACGCAATGTGCGAAAGGCCTATTCATATGAAACTTTCCTGCATATCCTTACTGAAATGCTTAAGAGTGGTGATGTTCTTGTTCAAGAAGATTTCCTCGGCACTGGAATCGGTGTAGAGTGCCTGGCGAAGGGTGGGAAAGTCCTTACCGCATTTCAACACCAACGCGTGCATGAACCGCTTCACGGTGGGGGTAGCAGTTATCGGAAAAGCGTACCTCTCGATACACGGCTGTTAGAAGCTGCAGAAAAGCTTCTCGGTTATCTAAACTACACCGGTGTTGCTATGTTAGAATTCAAGAAAAACCTTAAGACCGGGGACTGGACATTTATGGAAATTAACGCCAGATTTTGGGGGTCGTTGCCATTGGCTGTCGCAGCTGGAATTGATTTCCCATACTATCTATATGAAATGTTAGTTAAAGCGAAAGTGGAGTTCAACAGAATATATAGAACTAACTTATATTGTCGCAATCTAACGCGAGATGTAGACTGGATGATTGCAAATATTAAGGCGGATAAACACAATGTCAGGCTCAATACAAAACCTGTCTACGCGTGTGTATTAGAGGTAGCTAACATTATAATGCTAAGAGAGAGGAGTGATACATTAACGTGTGACGACCCTATTCCAGGGTGCATCGAAATCTATCAGGTATTGCGCTCTGTGTTACAAAGGGTAATTACTATCGTGTACCTGGGGCTGTCTGACATGCTATTAAGCCGTAGGGCTATGAAAAGATTAATGACATCAAAGATCAAACATTCAAAACGCATCCTGTTTGTTTGTAAAGGCAATATATGTAGAAGGCCATTCGCCCAGATGTATGCGACCAAAAGGCTGCATGGGTACATAGACACATTATCTGCGGGGACTATTCAAAAACAAGGGCGCGTATCACCTAATGAAGCTATAGATGCAGCCTCGGAGTTCGGCATAGACCTTTCTGGACATGCCTCTAAACCTCTTACGAATGAGATCATCTGCAGCTCAGATGTGATCGTTATATGTGATAAAGAAAATGTTGTACATGTGGTGCGGAATCATCCTTCCGCTTTACACAAGACTGTTCTGCTTGGCATATATTCTGATTGTCCTTCAACTCAAATTGCTGATCCATTCGGCAAAGATAAACAGGAGTTCCTTCGAACCTACTGCCTAATCGCTAAATGCATTGATGGAATTACAGGCAAATCGGATGGAAATCACTCAGGATGTGTTGACTTGTGAATGTGTGCGAACAATAGAATCAAACACTTACAAGGGAAGTGTCAAAGTCCGGAGGTAACCAATCTGTGATAATCTACCGCAAATATGGGTTTAGGATTGCTGAAGTCTGGTGCGATGAGCCAACCGCAAACATCACGGCAGACATAATCCGTATTCACCAAGCTCCTTTCCCGGCCGGAAGCGTGATCTCAACGCCAGTACATACTCTTTATATGGATTTGAGACAAAACGAGCAAGATATATGGGGCCTTATTCAAAAAACCACACGTTACGAAATACGCCGCGCGAAAGAAAAAGATAGTATTAGGTGCGAAGTATGGGACGGAATTGAGCCATCCTTCCTCTCTCGGTTCAGATCTGCTTACGACGTGCTTGCGCGACAGAAGAAGAGGCTGCCGATGCTGCCTTGGGATTATGTGCAAAGGCTGGTAGGTGCCAAGACCTTCGATCTTTCCTGCGCCTCTACCGATCTTGAGGGTGATCTTGTTTTCCATGCCCATGTCCTTGGGCTCAATAATGTTAGACAATTATACTCCGTTTCCTTTTTCCGAGACAACTCCAGTGCTGTCTCACGCATGGTGGGACGAGCAAACCGACTGCTCCACTGGGAAAACATGCTTCGTTTCAAAAACATTGGGTATCATACTTATGACTTTGGCGGATGGTATGATGGCAAGCGAGACGTTGAGATGTTGCGCATCAATGCTTTCAAGGAATCATTTGGCGGCCGGCGGGCAGTGTGCTACAGTGCTGAAATCTTCGTTAGTACCAGGGCACGCATTATCGCACGGAACATGATTTGGATCAGTAGGATAAAGTCCCGATTTCTAAATGCAAAAGGTAAAGTAGTGTTCCGAATCACTAATTCATTACATTATTAATGGTGCGAATGAACCTCCGCAACAAGTGAGAAACCGGTTGTTCATATAATGCCAAGCCTGGATGAACCGATCATGTACAGGGAATAATCACTTTAAAGCACCGTGGTAAGCGCTGCTACTTTTATTACTTGCACTCACGCCGAGTGAACGTGGACCCTGGCGCCTCGGGCAAAACAAGAGGCTGGAGAAAAAGTGATAAGAAAGTTTTTGAGAAGATGTGGTGATGTGTGTGAGGAGGGAACCGCTCCCCATGACCGAATGCTGCTTGACTTAAGGGAGCCCGTGAGGATGTTGTCTTTTTTACAGAAGGCTGAAATCTGCCCGTGACCAATGCTCCGACTTCCCGCGTTGCTCGAAATAGCTGAGGGTGCAACGCTATCGTCCAGTCGAAGCGATTGACCCAGGACCGGAAGCGTGCGTGTACTCAAATATATTCTCAGACTCATGGCAGCAGCTGCAGTGGCGCTTCTCGTGTGGGAGGTCATCCTGGAGAACTGCGTGATCAGGGAGCCGGGTGGCAACAATTCGCCGATACTGGGGAGGATCTTTAAACCCGGCATTTATCTCCAGGGAACGGAAGGGTACTGCAAGACGAGGATGAACAGCCTTGGCATGCGCGGAGCGGATATACTTCCCAAAACAGCCGCGGAATACCGGATCCTGATGCTGGGCGATTCTCAGACCGCAGCCCTCCAGGTATCCGACGATAAGACCTTCGTACACCTGCTGCAGACCAAGCTTGCCCGGAATACCGGCAGGGAAATCAGGACCATAAACGCTGGAAGAAACGGGGCATCGCCTGCATATTACATTCATCTGTCAAATTTCTACCATTCTTTCATGGATCCGGACTATGTGATCATAGAAATCAATGAAGATTTCATCACCCCTATTGTTGATAAAACCAGGGAGTTTTATGTCAAAAAGGAGGGAGCAGAGTATGTGACGGTTGCCAACTTCAGAGACTACTATCTCTGGCGGATGTTTCCTCCCCTCAAGGTAATCAAACCTTTCGTCGCCTTTTCCACCTTCAAAATAGCGCTTGACGAGATCCCGGTGAGGTGGGAGCAGCACCGAAACCACGGGGCGCCGGCTCGGCAAGAGGGCACACCTGCTGTTGATTATGCGGACGTCATCGACTGGACCCTTAAGACCCTGAAGAGTGCTTACCCCGAAATGGCCATCCTGTATTTGACATTAAACAAAACAGAATCCGATATGGAGGCTTTGTGGCGTGGTTCTGCCAATAAGTATGGCATAGACCTGGTGAATACAAGAGATGCATTTTCAGGCTACTATCAGTTCCACCTCCAGCCAGTCAACGGGTTTTACAACACAATGCCTGGAACCGGTCACATAAACGAGATAGGACATGCCATATTAGCTGATTGCCTGGCCGATTATTTTATGAGGAAGGTATTAAGGTGATTTTCTGCAGCTTTGAATTCCTCATCTTTTTTATGGTTATCCTGTTGTTAACCATTATCATACGGCAGAATAGGGCAAAAAAACTTATCCTGTTGGCTGGAAGCTGCTACTTTTATGCATACTGGGACTATAGATTTCTTCCACTATTAGCAGGCTTATCCATCGTCAATTATTATACTGGGTCGAAAATCGCATCGACTCAAGTGCGGGCGGGAAAGAAAAGATGGCTGGTAGCCAGCATAGTTTTTGACCTGATGATCTTGGGTTTCTTCAAATACTTCAATTTTTTTGTCGGTTCAATCAACAGCTTGACGCTCAGCTCCGAGATCAGGCTCCCCTCCATGGACATCATCCTGCCCATTGGAATATCGTTCATGACCTTTGAAGTCATGAGCTACACGATCGATATTTACCGCGGAAAGAACAAGCCTGCCGCAAGTCTCATCGACCTTTCGCTCTTGGTCACATTTTTCCCACATCTGATCTCGGGTCCCATTCTCAAGCCCGGCCATTTCCTCCCTCAACTGGATCGGGAGATTACTGTCAGGTGGAACAATGTCGAAAAGGGGACACAGATTTTTCTCCTCGGAATGGTGAAGAAAGTCCTCGTGGCGGATCGTATGGCCCTTTTTGTGGATCCCGTATTCAAGGCGCCCCAAGACTACGGTTCCGGCACCGTATGGCTTGCAGTCATCGCATATGCCATTCAGATCTACTGCGATTTCTCCGGATACACCGATATGGCGATTGGGTCGGCCAAATGTCTGGGCTTTGAATTTCCCCCCAACTTCAACATGCCTTACATCTCAAAAAGCATAACTGAATTCTGGAGGAGATGGCATATCTCGCTTTCCATCTGGCTTAAGGACTACCTCTATATTCCGTTGGGCGGGAACCGAAAAGGTAAACTGAGACAGTATATGAATCTTATGATTGTCATGCTCCTCGGTGGGCTCTGGCATGGTGCAAGCTGGAATTTTGTCATCTGGGGTGGATTACACGGGCTGGGCTTGATGATACACAAGTTATACTCGGACCACCTCAGGCCAAGAGCATTTAACTCCCGTCCCTATGCGTGCATGAGCTGGCTTCTTACCATGGCGTTTGTTTGCGTGGCCTGGGTTTTCTTTCGGTCAACCGATTTCGCGGTTTCATTCATTATCATTAAGAAAATGTTTCTGATAGGCGGCATTAGGGGAATTACCTGGTATGCGACTTCACTTTTTGTGATCGTACCCGTTCTTATTATCAGCCACTATTTAGGTCTCAAACTTGGCGATCCTCCATACGTCCGCTATGAAAATACCTGGGGATGCTTTCTCTTGTTTTTCGTACTGCTCGGATTGTTTTATCTGGCACCTTTGAATTCATCACCTTTCATCTATTTTCAGTTCTGATCGGGTAGGGTGTTGGCATGCTCATATTGAATCAAGATCAGGTTCAGACTTTCAGCAGGCAGGCGTGCTATTGTTGCTTGCATTTATGGGTGGTTGTAATTAATCTACTCTTGTCTGATCAGTTCCTTTAATCACAATTCTCAGATGTTTGGAGTGTATTCCCATGGCGCGGCAATCATTTGGCTCATTTATGCTGTTGTTGGGTTTTTGCTTCTTTGGGGCTATCCAGGCTTCGGCCATCGAAACTGTGACGATCCAAGGTGGGTCAATGACGAGGGAGGTTTCCCTCGGGATGACGAAGCAGGACCTCATCGCCACAGTTGGCGCCCCGAGCAGGATCAAGAGCGATGGATACTGCCTGCAGTACGATACTTTTGATATGAGTGTTTTTCTAAACCGAAACATGCAGGTGGAACGAATCTACCTGGGCAAGGACTTCAGGGGCGCCATAGGCGGCAAATCCGGCCCAGAGGCTGATATGAAGGACGTTTACAGGGACTATGGAAGCCCCCGGGCCTCGGAAAGACTGACCTATTCGCCCTCGCCACTCGTGCGCACCTCGGCGACCGTCGAGACCGAAGATAAGGTTTCCCCGGCAGTGGGCGAGGCATCTGCCCTTACAATGGAGTATCGGGGCGACAGGACCCTGTATGAGCTGTACAGCGATGACATGGTCATGAAGTACAAGTACGTCCTGGATACCGAAGGCGTTGCGTTCTGGATGGACGCCCGCGGCGCTGTATATGCCGTCGCCATATACCCTCCAAAGCAACTCGCCATGGCCGAGGAAAGACCGTATGTTGAACCGGTCGCCATGGCCCCGGAAAGGCTGTATCTTGAACCGGTTTTCTTCGACTTTGACAAGTATAAGCTGAAAAAGCAATACCTCGGGGTCCTCAACCGCGACTCCGACTTGATTAAAAAGCGCGAAAACCTTCTCGTGACCATCGAAGGCCATACCGACAGCTTCGGGACAGTCGCCTGCAATCAAAAACTATCCGAACGGCGGGCGAAATCGGTTTATAACTACCTTGCCAAAAAGGGCGTTCCTGCTTCCCGGTTGAAGACGGTGGGTTACGGCAAATTGCGTCCCGTGGCCGACAATCGAACCAAGGAAGGACGTGCCAAGAATCGCAGTGCCGAGCTAAAAACGGATGAAATGCCCTCAGGGCTCTAAATCTCGGCAAGGAAGCCAATGAGCGGCCTCCCTGTTAAATGCGGGGCACAGCACTAGGTGTTTGATCGTGAAACTGGCTATGTTGTCCGTTTTGGTCTGCCCCTACTGTAGAGGACCTCTGGAGCTGGTTGTTCGAAAAGCTGTCAGCTGCACTGGCCGAGTGCGGGATGGCATTCTCCAATGTCTGGGTTGCAGACTGCCCTATCCGGTTTTGAATTGGGTGCCGCGTCTTATGCCCCGTGAGAATCTCACCCAAGACGAGCGACGCGCATTGGAAAAGATGAAGCGGCACGGCAAAACAGGTCCTCGTATGGTGGAAGAAAACCGATTTGATTCAGTAGGGCTTCAGGAGCATCTGCACAAGATGATTCGAACCAAGCTGAATCCTTCTGGTTTGCCAACCAAATTGCGGGAGCGTCAGGAGCAAGATTTGATCTATCGGCTCCGCTACACCGGGGGGGAAGGGAAGTTCATTCGTACGGCACAAGCCTATCTGGACGGCACTCCGACGAGGATTCTTGAAATCGGCGGCGGTCAAGGAGGGGCGCTGACGGGTTTTCGCAAACACTTCAAGCCTGAAATGGCGATCCTTTCGGACATCGACCCCGATTGGGTGGAAGTAGCGTGGCTTCGTGACCCGGATACTGACGTCATTCGCGCTGATGCCACCCGAATGCCTCTCACTGATGGTTGCATGGACTTTGTCTTCTCTTCGGCCACCCTTGAGCACATCGAGCATTGGGAGCGTGCCGTTGGTGATATGCTTCGAATTGGAAGGCAGGGTCTTCTTTGTTACAACCCTAATGCCGGGTTCCCTTATGACTTCGGACATCTAGACGCTCCCCTGGTCACTTGGCTGTCAAAGAACAACGCTGCAAAGGCAGCGTTGTTCTTCCATCGCCTCCGTGGAACGGGACGCACACTTGACTCTCTTCTACTAAGTTGCGTTCAAGTTGATACTAACGATCCACGGAAATCCGGTCATGCTTGCCACTGATGCGGGATTCATTTCAAGTGCAGCCAAGGACCGCATCAGTTGATCCTCTACCCCCTCGATACTGTTGAAAACTTCATTGCGGAAACCATTTTCCCGGATGCTTTCCCATATATGTTCCACAGGGTTGAGTTCAGGACTGTAGGGCGGAAGGAAGATCAGCGCCATATTGTCGGGTACTCTTAATGCCTTAGCCCTGTGCCATCCCGCACCATCCATGACCATAAGAATGAACTCATCTGGATGCCGGTCGCTCACTTCCCTCAAAAAAATAGACATGGCCTGCTCGCTAACCTCGGGCATGATCAATGAATCCATTGCGCCGTCATGAGGGGATACTGCAACGTACCCATACGTATACTCGCGCACAATCTGACCGGGCACTTTGGGCCGTATTCCGCGAGGCGCCCAGCAGCGTCGAGGTCTGCTGATTCTTCCAAAACGACCTTCGTCTTGAAGCATCAATCGCAGGCGCACTCCGACGGAAGCAAGTTCCTTGGCGCATCTAGCCACTGTTTTCGGGAGTTTTTTTAAAGCCCTCCTGGGCTTCGGTGTTACTCTTGGGATGACGTGGTCTAGGGATGATTGTTCGCCAATCATGCCGGTCCAGCATCCGGTAGATGGTGGTTTTCGCAACCTTGCGTCCCACCAGGTCCTCAAAGGCCCGCTTGATTTCGCTCACGACCAAAACACCCCCGTGTGAGGCTTGATCAATGAACTTCGAAAGGAATTGACGTTCTTGCTCGATAGTCAAATAGCCGTGGCGGCGGCCACCCCAATTTCGGTCTTGAGGTTCTTGGCTCCAACGCTCACGGAATTTCTTTCGCAATCGGACGACCGTTTCACGAGAGCGGCCAATAATCTGTCTTATCAGATGATCGGAGACATCAAATAGGCTCGGGACTACAGCCGTTTGGGCCATTCGAAGCTCATCGGCTGTCTTGGCATTGTGCGCAACTTTAAAAGCCGTTTGAACCACCTCGGTTGCTAGCTGGGTCTTCTTTGGCATGAGCACCCCCTTGAGTAGAAGAACTCATTCTACAACAGTTTCATCTTGAACGCAACTTAGTATTCGTAATCAACTGGCCGTCACTTTCTATATTCATCGGAGAGCCGTGGTGCGGGAACTGGAAGCCGGTGGCGCTGAAGTTACCAACGCTTTCGTCGAATTTATGAAACAGAGCGTGCAAGAAAATTATCACATGAGAGGTGGGCGGATACTTACCTTTCTGAAACAACATCCCAGGCTGCTGGAAGTTCTCACCAAGGTCCTTGTATTGACAGGCACAGAGCCTAACGTCTACCTTTTCTATCGGTCTGCTTAGGATCTTATATCCACCGATGAGACGCAACTATAGAGTCATACCGACCTCACCTGCATCGATCCTAAGTGTGCAAACCGGTGGGAGTTATGGTTGCCCGGCAAGAGTGTCCATAACCTCGAAAAAGGTCTCCTGATGTCTGGGAGTCAGCCCTCGAGCGGCTTCACGGGCCCGCTGACCCATAGCCTCTGCAAAAGCTGGATTGTCCAGCAAAAAGCGGATGCTCTCAGCCAAGGCCGCCGCATCGCCGGGCTTGAAGAAGACAGCGGTCTTCAGATGGTCTGCGTATTCAACCGTGGCCAGATTGGCGGAGACCACCAGAGGGCGCCCGAGAGCAAGCGACTCCAACATAGCTAACTGAGCAGCGGAGATCATCATATACTTTGTGGGGAGCACAACCAGGCGAGCGGGGACAATGAGACCGATCAAATCCATGCCGTAATGCCCTTCCGTAATGAGAGTCACATTCGGAGGAAAAGGCGACTGCGGACGATAGGATTGGGACAGAATGACCAGTTTTATGTCCGAATCAGCCACTGCCTTGATCAACGTATCGTAATCTCTATCACTGTTGCCATAGGAAAGAATATAGTCCTTCGGTTCAAATCGATAATTACAAAAGTAGTCGAGTGGACTGGACATTGGGTAGAAACGTATCCGTTCACGGCTTATTCCAAACATTTTCGAATATATTTCTTCCTCTCGAGTTGAAGTACACAGAAAGAAGTCAATTCCGGGCAGCGCGAACCTGACAAGCATAAGCCTCAGGCGGTAGAAAAAGTCCTTCCTGTTCAAGTTGATATGAAAATCATGCGTGATATGCCTGGGTGACGATGGTGACCCGAACAACCTGTTTAATATTCCGTAAACAACCCCCATCCTCATTGACCACGTGGCTACAATATCGTACTTGTTTTTTTTTAAAAGAGCCACACAGGGCAGATAGAATTCACTTAGTAGTATGGAGGGTTTTCTCAGAGATCCTTTCATGGGAAGGGAGGAGATGTAATGAGCCACGCTAGTCCGATTCGCTACGGCACGATAGAGGGGCCATTTGCCTTCTTCTATCCAGTTCACCACGAACAAAACCCTGAGCCGGGAAATATTCATATGAGAACCCTTCACTTGGTTTTCAAAACAGATTCCAACATCTGCCGATTCTGCTGTATCCACCCCATCATTTTGCGGATACCCTCACCACATGAGACGAGAGGTTCCCAGCCCAACTCGCGCCCGGCCTTGCTGTTATCACTTATGAAAATCTTCTGATCGCCGGGGCGTGTTTTGTCATACCCCCATTGAACGGGGAAACCTTCCTGGGCAATAATGTCCAGGAGTTCCAGGAGGGACAGAGTATTCTTCAGTCCACCGCCAACGTTGTAAGCTTTGCCGCAGAGCCGGGCTTTATTGTCGAGGGCCGCATGATACAGCCTGACCAAATCATCGATATGCAAAAGGTCCCTAACTTGTTTGCCATTCCCGTAGATGGTTAGAGGGAACCCCAATATCGCCGCGATGGAAAACCAGGCTACCCATCCCTGATCCTCAACGCCGAACTGACGCTCACCATAGATGCACGATTGTCTGAATGTCACTGTATGTAGGTCATAAATTCTTCCGTAATCAACAACATATTGATCAGCACACCCTTTGGAGCAACCGTAGGGTGAATGAAAATCCAACGGGTGTCTTTCGGTAATTCCGATAATGTCCGAAAATTCGTAGCGCTGTTCTGTTTCTTTTATTTCGATATCAAGCAATTCTCCATAAACCTTATTGGTGGAGGAGAACATAAACAAACCATCCGGACTGTACTTCCTGAAACATTCCAGCAAATACATCGTCCCCATTGCGTTGACGTCAAAATCTTCCTGGGGGTTCACAATGGAGGTTGTGACGCCTACCTGGCCGGCAAGATGGATGACCGCCGCAAAGGGTCCCTCCTTTGCGAAAACAATTTTCAGGTCTTCCAGGCTCCTTATGTCAATCGAATAATGAGTGTATCCGATGACTTCGTGGAGCCATTCGATATTTTTTGAGCACCCTTTCCGCGATTGATTATCGATGACAACGATCCGGTATCCCTTGTCAGCAAAGTATTTGGCACAATGACATCCAATAAAGCCACCCCCACCCGTGATCAAAATCTTGTTTGACATCGATATCTCCTTCCTGACCCTATTGTCTCACAATTTACACAAAAGACAGAGTTAGATCAACTAGTGATGCTATTTCTACTTGGCTTTTCTAGAGGTTATACTTTAGTTTATTACCATTAGTTTGATGTACCGCAAATCGATCGATATATGGCCCTTCCTGCTTCCCGGTTGAAGACGGTGGGTTAGGGCAAATTGCGTCCCGTGGCCGGCAATCGAACCAGGGAAGGACGTGCGAAGAACCGAAGGGTAGAACTCCAAACCAACGAAAGTCTACAGAATTCCGGCCCCCGGAGCCAAAATCAATAAGCAGAAGGGATGATGAGGGCCGGCTGCTGAACTTCCCTTAAGGGCTCGGTAACGAAAGGCAGCCTTTTGGGAGCATAACCCGAAGCGATGCTTTCAGGGGGATACCAAAGCATATTTTTCGACATGGTTACAAAAGGCCTGAAGGTTCCTAAGAACGTGCCCCCTGGAACAAAATTCACGAGTTCCTTCAGAATGTTATTTTGTATTCCTGTCTCCATAATTCCAAGAGCATGAGCGCAAACAGTCTGTAGCTGTTTGAGTATCCACGAGCCTGGTTGTCGAAGAGTTTCTGAACAAAAGGGCGGTTAAATGGAGTTCCCGAAGAATGCAAAAGGACCTGCCGAAAATAATCATTCCACTCAGGGTCGTTCAACCAATCTGGCAGAGGGACCGAGAATCCCTGCTTGCGCTCCAGGTCAAAGCCTCGCGGTAGCAGTTTCGCCGCCAGGAGCTTCGGTAGAATCTTTCGGCTTGTTAAAGTTGTCTTCAAATGGGAAGGCACTTTATGAAAAGCGAATTCAATGATCCGATAGTCCAGGAATGGCGCCCTCACCTCCAGCGAATTGAGCATGCTGGCGCGATCCACCTTCACCAGTACGTCCTCAGGCAGGTAGTTTTCGAAGTCCATTCGAGTAGCGCGCTGCAGCAAGTCGCCGGAACCGGGAGCATGCCTCTCTCGAATACGTTCAGCAGATCCTGCACTGGCACTTTGCGAGATGAAATCCGCCTTTAGCAGGGAGCGCCGTGCGTCCACGTCGAAATATGGAGCAAGCAGCGGCGTGCCAACGTCCAGATCGGTTCCTAGAGCCTGGAGCGAGTTGCGGCCCTTTGACCCCAATGGTAGCAGTTTCGTTGCCAGCCATGCAATCGCCTCTCGGGAAAAACCAGGGGTCCATCCAAAATTCTTTCGCATCCAGAGCAGGAGATTGTAGTGCGCATACCCTCCAAAGAGTTCGTCACCGCCATCGCCTCCCATGGCCACGGTACAATGTTGCCGGACCAGCTTACTTACCAGGTAGGTTGGGATCATGGACGAGTCGGCTATGGGTTCATCATATTGAAACGCCAGCATGGGTAGTAACCGCATTGTCGATAGCTCTGCATCCAGCTCCATGTGCTCCGTGCCGAAGTAGCTGGAGATCAACCGGGCATGCTTGGTTTCATCGTATTTTGGATGGCCTGGAAATCTAATGGTGTATGTTTTCACGTTTGCTGCTACCCGAGCTGCAATAGCAGTGATAAGGCTGGAATCTATGCCTCCACTGAGTAGGATACCAACGGGAACGTCTGCCACCAGTTGCCGCCGCACAGCATCCTCCAGCAGATGTTCCAGTTCCTCTTGTAGTGTGACCTCATTTGCAGCCTGGGCATCGCATTGCCCCTCCAACGGAGCAGGCAACTTCCAGTAACGCCAGACACTTAGTTGTCCGTTGCGCAGATCGAAGGTGAGTGCATGCGCTGGAGGAAGTTTCTTTACACCATCGAGAATACAGTATTCGCCCGGCACGTAGCCGAAAGCTAAGTAGCAGTCGAGCGCTTCTGGATTGATGCGGCGTGGAAAAGCCGGGTCAGCCATCAAAGCTTTGAGCTCTGAGGCAAAAGAAAAGGTGTCGTTTGCCAGCCGATAGAATAGCGGCTTCTCTCCAGCTCGGTCCCGGGCGATTAAAAGCCGCCTCTTTGTCTGGTCATAAAGAGCAAAGGCGAACATGCCGTTAAAATGGTGTAGGCATTCCACACCCCATTCATGGTACGCAGCCAGGATAACTTCTGTGTCGCTCTCAGAACGAAAGCGATGCCCACGGTTCAGCAACGTAAGGCGAAGCTCCTTGAAGTTGTAAATCTCCCCGTTGAAAACTATGCAAAGGTCGCCGCTCTCATCGGACATGGGCTGATGACCAGCCGGCGACAGATCGATTATCGCCAGCCGGCGGTGCGCCAAGCCCACGACACCATCAGGTGACCACCATATCCCGGTGTCGTCAGGTCCACGATGATTCATAGTATCACATTGGGTGACCAACTGGTCGCGACGGCTGATCGGCAATCGGGATGCTACGCCAACAATGCCACACATAGATTCAACCTATCTCTTTGAAAAAACATATACTGGACCGTAGGCGCCGATCACACCAAAACCTGTTCGCTTCTGGAGAAATTCTATTAATGCTGAGCAATTCATTTTGTACAAAAGGCCTCGACACCATTCCCTCCCAAATGTATCTTGACATCCTTGGCGCCGATCTTTTGCAGGAACTCTCGTATCTGACGTACAGTGCGATGGTGTTTATAGACGGTAGTTAGTGCATCATGTGTATCGAGTAATGCCCATTCGTAATACCTGTGACGATCTCGTAGTGGAAACTGTCTATAGTAAAAATGAACCGGTGAAAGACGCCCAAGTATTTTCAGTACCAATACTGTATCCCTGAATCGCCAATGTACTGGAAACCAGAAATCGGTAATTGCCTTAATAACTTTGAATCGGTATTTATTTGCCAATCTCAAAAGCACCCAGCGATATGCCACCTCCGCCATGCCCATAGGCGGTGGCAGAACATTTCTCAGCTTCCAACGATAATGATCAATGACTAGATGCCCTCCCTATTTGAGCATTCCCCATAAGAGATTTATGCTTTCCTCTGGTTTTGGGGTATGTTGTAAAACTCCCAAGCATATTACATAGTCGTAATGAACTTTCGGGAATGGCATTTGCCGAATGTCGGCTTGAATCAAAGTGAGCTGGTCGCCATGGCCGTTATTTGCTGCATTTGCATCCACGGCATCAGAATAGTCAAATGAATGAACCATGGCACCGTGTTTGAGCAATATCTCGGTAAACCGGCCGACGCCGGAACCTGCTTCCAGTACCATCTTACCCTTTACATCAGACAAGTGCCCCTGCATGCACCTTGCGAGTCTTGCTTCCGAAAGGCAAACGCCGGTGTGAGAATCTAGCTGGGTCTTTGGGAACTGGCTCCATTGAAAACCAAATGCAGAAGCATAGTTTTCCTTGGAAACAAACCTCGGAATCGCATTGACGATTGAGAATTTTCTGCCGCTTTTGCTGACCAGGCAGCTATCGTCGAATAATTGCAAAGGGGTGTAGGTGACCGGATCAAGCAAAAAGGACAAATCTGAGTTCATTAGAATCTCCTCGGGGAACTGCCAAGCTTGAATAATGTATCAACTTGCCCCCAACTTGAGCCGAACCTCATTTTGCGGATCGGATTCCGGCCCGAAAATTCCAGAATAATCCCAAGCTTTTCAAAAACATACGATAGCTCAATCGAACATGCAAGCGATATGTCAATGAGAGCGGTCTTTACAATTGTAGACCAACCTGCTTCCCAGGGGGTGGTGAGCTTGTTCCAACATGCTTGCGCATATCAGGTGTCAATCCATTTTCTCTCCTATCCCCACGGTTTCCCGAACAATCTGCCGAGTAATTGCCGGCCGACCTTCACTTCTTCTATCCTAAAGAGCCAGGCCAGAGAAATATAGCATGAGGTCACGAACAGCCCCGATATCGTGAGGCCTAGGAATCGATTGAGTTCCAGAAATCCCATGTACTTTCTAAAAGCCAATCCCATAGCGAACGCACATGCCGAAGCGGCCGCTATTTTAAACAACTGCACGAAAGTATTGGAAAGATCGGTTACGTGGAGCCTTCTCTTCAGCAAGACAAAAAAGATGCTGCAGACAATTCCCAGCGTCACAGACGTTGACAGAGCGATTCCCTTCACACCGAAAATGCGCATAAAGATGAAATTGAACATTATATTGAGGACCATCGTCAGGCAGCCCAGGTAGAGCAGCATCCTGGTGTCTTTCAAAGCGCAGAAGAAAGCCCCGTTGATATATGCATAGGCGGCAAAAAACAGCCCGGCATTATAGAAAACCAGCGTCTGAGCAGTTTGCCGCGCGGCATGAGAATCGAAGGCTCCGCGCTCCAGCAGGATACTCACAATGTCATAAGAAAACAGTGCTACCAGGCAGATGATCGGAAAGGTGATGAACCCGAGCAGCGTAATGCTGTGTTTGAACATATGCGTCAACCCCTCATAGTCTTTCTCAAACGCCTGTTTGCTGATGAAGGGAAAGATAGCCTTTGAAATGGCCAGGATGACCACCTGAATGGGCAGATCATTGATACGGCCGGCATACCTGAGGGTCGAGACTGACCCTGCAGGAAGCTGGGTAGCCATCATCATGTCTATCAGGATATTCGAGTTGGTGATCAGGTTACTTCCCAGCAGCGGGAGCATCAGCAGACCGAAGCTGACTAGTTTTTCCCTGTCGAAGCTCGCTTTTGCAACGAAGTGAAACCCAGCATAATGCAAAGTGGAGGTCATATAGGCGAACTTGAAAAGTGTCCCTAGCAGAAACCCCCAAACCAGCGTATAGATTCCATACCTGTAGCCAAACGTAATAAAGAGAATAGTTGTCACATTGATGAAAATTGGGGCCAGATAAAGGTTGAAGAACCTCTTTTGTGCGTGAAGCAGACCCGCAAGGACGACGCAGGCCCCGTCAAAAAGGAGCAGGAACATGAGCAAACGCTCTACGCCTATTCCCAGCACCTTTTGCTCGGGGGCCAGGCCGTAGCCGAGGGCCGGAAAAATAACAGGGCTTAAGATAAACCCGATAAGGGTCAAGACGCCGAAAAAAGCCGAAGCGCAGAAAAAAATGGACAGGGCGTGATTGTCTGCGCGCTCTGCGGAGGAGCCATGGGACCATTCGAGGTAAGCGGGGACAAAGGCAGAACCGAAGGCGCTGGAAAAATATAAGATGATGATGGCGGGGAGAGCGTAGGCTACATTGAACACATCAAGGGCCGGGGACACACCAAATCGATACGCGACCAGCATCTCTTTGACAACAGCCAGAAGCTTATCGATAACGGTCAGACACATGATGACGGCTACCGCTTTGCCGATCTGACCGTAAATAGCTTTATGCTCTCCCATACTATGTTGTCTTTATCTTTCCCTCGCTGACCACCGGTCACATCCCCCTGCCCAAGATTACCGTAACCACGGTCTTGCAGAGTATTTTGAAATCCAGCCACAAGCTCCAGTTGTCGATGTACTCGAGGTCCAATTCCATCCATTTTTCAAATGGGATTTCGCTCCGCCGCCGCTGGATCTGCCAGATACATGTGATTCCAGGTTTCATGGACAGGCGCCTTCGCCCGCCATCTTTGTACTCCGCCACCTCCTCGGGGAGTGGAGGACGCGGTCCCACCATGCTCATCTTCCCTCGAAGCACATTGATGAGCTGAGGCAACTCGTCAAGACTCGTTTTCCTCAAGAAAGCCCCGATCCGGGGGATAATGCGGGGATCATTCTTAATCTTAAATACCACTCCATCTGCTTCGTTCAAATTTCGCAGGTCCGGCAGCATCGCTTCGGCGTTGACGACCATCGTTCGGAATTTATAAACGATAAATTTGCGGCCGTTGAGGCCGACGCGCACCTGCTTGAAGAACACAGGCCCCGATGAGCACATTTTGATCGCGCACGCAATCAGCAAGAAAAGGGGTGAAAGTAAAATCAGCAATGTCCCGGCAAACAGGTAATCAGAGGCCGTTTTAATCGGGAACGTTACGAGGTATTTAGGGGTGGCGGACAGGACGAATGTGGGGGTTTGAAAAAAATATTCGTAGTTCATTGAGTAAAAAAGAGGGCGGGAGGCGAGGAATTTGCGTAGATGCCAGTGCGGCACCACCCGGATCTGCACTCCGACGGATTCAGCAATGTGGAAGTATTTCTCAGCGTCCCATATCATGTCCACGGGCATCACGAAAGTTACCTCATCGACAACCTGAGTGGCCAAAATGTTTTGCAATTGTTCAAGAGTGCCGATAACCTTGACTCCCCCGGTAACATCCTCTCCCACGGTCTCGGAATCCAGGTCTAGGCACCCCAGGATTTTAACGGACGCTTCGGGATCGTCCTGGATAGCCGAAATAAGGTCTTTTGCAGCCTGTTTGCTTCCGACCACCACCAACACATTGCGCAACGCAGGTTTATTCCTTCTTAGCAAACTCAATATATAATTGAACAACCACCTGCTCAGAGTAAGTAAAAAAATGTTTACTATATAGAAAATGCCAATCATCAGTCGGCTGATATTAGCAATACTGAAGATGTAAAAGGAGAAGGCAAGGATAACAAGGTTGATCGTAACAAGTTGTGTAGCCTTTAAAAGCAAAGCAAAAAAAGGCGTTTTTCTAAAATAATAGATATGCATAGTTGAATATTGCAGGCTTACAAACCAAATGATAATAACGAGAAGTATTATTACACTATAGTCGGACGTATTGTATAGTCCTCTATAGGGGGTCGGCAAATACTCAGTCTTGCACACATGTGCAATCAGATAGGCAATACCTGTGAGGATAATATCAAATATTATCGATATTTGTACCTGTGTCTTGTTTTCTTCTGACATATACACCTCATGTGGCTGTCAGGCTCTCTTGATAAAGTCTTTCTGTGGCTCTCACGATATCGTCCCAATTGAAATCCCTGTCCAGAATGGCCATCGCGCGCTTGCCCACGTCGGCAAGCCCGGCTTCCGGCATTTCGTCCAACAGTTCCATGAGGTTGGAGAGGGCTTCAAGCTGGCCTGTTGGAAAAATAAGATCGAGTTGGCATTCAAGGATTTCCCTATGGGGAGCAATATCGCTCGCAATACACGGCAAACCATAGGATAGGGCTTCGAGCAAGGTTAGTGGCAACCCTTCGCGTTCTGATGCGCTTACGAAAGCCCTGGCATTGGAGAAGAATTCCCCCAGGTTATTTCCATACTGGTACCCGGCGAATACGACGGAAGCATGACTCGCGGACATTCTTCGCAAGCTTGCCGCATAGTTCTCGGTGCCTGCGCTGTCGCCGACAATCACCAATCTGGACTTGCGTTCTTTTTGCAGAAACGCCTTGATTATATCCTCAACCCTCTTTTCGGGAACGAGGCGTCCCACGAACAGGAAATAATCTTTCCCCGAAAGCCCATAGCTTCGGATAAAATTGGGGGGGCGTTTTTCCATTTTGTTCGCTCCGCTCGGTATGTAGCGGGCTTGCACCCCGTAGCAGGTTTGGTAATACCGCTGCAATTCCTTTGATACGGTGATCCGATAATGGGGAAAAATTGCGGAGAAGACCTCTCCCAGGTGAATAATGGATGAGGCGAACTTTGACCACTTCTTCCTCTGCCAATCCAGGCCGTGACACGTGAAGAAAACTCGCATGCGGGGTCTGAGCAGCCGGGGGGCCCAGCTAAAAAGACAGGGTCCCTGGGCGTGAATATGCACTATGTCAGGCCGGGTCATGAGAATATGCAGCATGGAGAGGAACGTGTGCACAAGAGCTTCCAGTCCAATCACGCTGGTGGTCGGCAACCTGACGATTTTCATGCCTTTGTAAAATTCGATATCGCTCCTGACGTAAAAAGATCGTGCATAAATGGTGATGTCATGTCCGTTAGCAGCCAGCCGGGAATAGAGTTCTTCGCAATGGTGTTCGACGCCACCCCAGGTGGCAGGAACTCCGCGAAATCCGGTAACCGCAATTCTGGCCATCCACTCCTCTTCACCATTTATCGAGAAATTCAATCCGCAATAATGCACCAACTTGTCTGTCAACAGATGCCGAACCGCATTTTGGGATTGGATCCCTGCACAAAAACTTCTGGAACAACCCCAAGGCTCGCAAAATCATACAATTTATAAACCAACTCAAAAGAATATGTCGTGAGACTGGTTTTTGCAATGGTAATGTGCAGAAAGCTCTACAAGAGAGAATGATTTAAAAAATGGTCATGACATAGGGTTGTTCACCACAAACAATCCACCCCAAAAGGGAGAATGCCATGACCAGGATTGAGTTTAAGCGCAATTTGTCTTATGTGAAAGCCCTTTTCAGCAAAGGAAAAGGCGTTCTCAAAAAGATTCTGCGCGAGGTGATACAGGAAATCCTTGAGCAGGAAACGACCGATTCATTGGGAGCTGCTAAGGGTGAGTGTTCACTAAGCAGGCTTGGGTACCGATCCGGTTGTTATGAGCGCAACCCTTCTATAACTAAAAGAGTCCGTGGGGCTTAGAGGTTCACGCAAGCGCAACCTGTCTTCCCCAAAGCTTTTCCAACTGGGCAATGTTTTGACGCACATCGAAGCGATCCCGGGCCACCCGCCGGGCAATTTGACCGTATTCGGAAGCTGTCTTGGGGTGCTCCAGCAGATAGGAGATCGCTTCAGCCAAAGCCTGGCCGTCTGCTGCAGGGACCAAAAGTCCGCATTTCGGAGAGAGCAGGAGCGACCGATTCGCAGGGATATCGGTGGCCACAATGGGCTTCTCCGCCGCCATGGCTTCGAGGAGCGCGAGCGGGGTCCCTTCGCCCAGAGAGGGGAACACGAAAATGTCCGCCAGGGCCAAAAGATCCGCTACATCAGGACGGTTGCCGAGAAAGTGAACATGATTGGAAACTCCCAGAGAACTGCATTTCGCCTCGAGTTGTTCTCTGAGTTCACCATCACCCGCCAGCAGAAGCCGGATGGCAGGATAACGCTTCATCAGCCGGCCGACGGCCTCGATCAGGTAGACATGGCCCTTGCCGGCCGAGAGGCGCGCGACTGTGAGAATAACTTTATCCCCGGCGCTTAGTCCCAGTTTTGTGGCCAGGTCCCGATTGGGTTGAGTCCGCTGAAAAGAATCCACATCTATGCCGTTGACGATCGTGAAAACCTTGTCCGGATTAACCCCCGCGAAATCCCTCACCTTTGCCGCCGTGTCCTCAGATACGGCTATGACCGCGTAGACCCACTTGTAAAGAATACGGGTCGCCAGCCATCTCAGAAAATTCCTCGGGTCCCGGCGGCTACGCGCAGGGAGCATCTCGGGGGCGTGAAGGGTCGTCAGTATGCGGTCAACCCTTGTCCAAAACCCCGCAACTATCCCGACGAACTCCGCCTCCGAAAGGTGACAATGGATCACGTCCACATGTTCACGCCTGCATAGCGAGACGATGTCTCTGACATTGCGATAGAAGTACGAAATGAAACGATGCAGTTTCAGGATGCTGGGCCTCGGCCTGTTGAAGCAAATCACCTCTGCCCCATAGGACTCTGCTTTGGCTTTCAGCTCAGGATTGGGCAGCAAAACGCAAATCGTCGTTCGGTACCGATTCTTGGGGGACCACTTTGCCATCAGAACTAATAGTTCCTGTGCTCCGCCATAGTCCAATAAAGGAATCACATGCAAAATGTGTCTTCGCCGGTCGATCCGGGCGTCCCGGATCACTTCAAGATCCTGTAAACCGAAGCTGGAATAGGAAGCCGACGCTCGTTCAAGATCACTCCAGCCAACGAAACTCCGTTTTCCTTGAGTTTGTCTATCACCAGTCTGGCGATTTCACGTCTGGAAACGCCGTACTTGCAGACGAGTATAGTGTTATCGACAACCCTGGCAAAAGCGGTTGTGCTCGGAAACTCCATGGCGGGTTGGCCATCGAAGATCGTCACATCGTAGTGAGCTTTGCAATAGCTGATGAATTCACTGATCGTTCTGGCGTCCTGCTGGTCGGAATTCGCTTGTCTCACCATTTCGTTAGAGCCCGAGGGGAGCGCTGACAGGTTCTTGTACTGGGTCTGCAGGATAAGCGTCTCAGGGGATTGATAACCAGCAAGATAAGTTGCAAGACCTGCATATGACTGAATATTGGGAATAACTGATGACGCGTGTGGGACATCAACATTGGCGTCTACGTAAAGCACTCTCATGTTGCGTTCCAAAGCAATGGACAGCGACATGTAAAAGGATAGAAAGGTGACCCCCACTCCTCGGGTGGCGCCGCAAAACAGGAAGGTCTTTGGATACTGATGCGCTGTCTTCAGGTTTAAGTTGATCCATATCTTATCCAGGAAGTCTCCCAACTCGTCAAGAAGAGGTGGTCCGGATTTGCTTTTCTCCCTGAATATGGACACCTCATAACCGGGACGCTCCGGAGGCGTTCCCGCATTTAAATCCGGTTCTGATTGGGGGGCAATAGGGCCGCGCGGCCGGCTATTGACCTGGGGTGAAGCAGCATTGGAAAATGCTCGGGATCTGGCAGCACCGGCAACCCTATTGGAAAATGCCTTTTCCCATTTGCCCTGGGATTCAGCGGGTTCCGGCTGATCGAGTGGCCAGTCAACCGAAGAGGGCGCATCATCCGATACATAATCGGCGCCGGGCCGATCCGGAGATAAACCGGAAGATTCCCCTCGTAGGTTCTTACTACTAAAGTTCTGTCCCCAGATACCCTTTTCCATGGAAGCTTACTCCTCTACGTTGCTCGGATAGCTCCATCCGTTCCCTGAAGCTTTCTTGCTCAATGCACGAGCAGACGTGCAAAAAAATCCGTTAAAGGTTGTATTAGAGTCCTAAAATCAAAGGATATCGCTAATATTATACCACAAATAAACATCATAGCGGCAATGATGACAAAAATCTTCAGGCTAGACCCCTTCCGGGGGCCGGCCCTCTTTTGCGGTTGTATGTCAATGCCGCCTCCGGTCAGATAATCCACATTGACGCGTGCAGCGTCCTCCTCCTGAGGTCCGCCCGGTAGAGGTCCTCGCTCCACGGTGAAGGGCGCAGCGGCGTCCTCTTTTACCGGTCGCGGGGCGGCCATGGCCGGCTGCCGGGCCGCTTCCGCAGAAAGCTGCACTGGAGGGGGGGCTGATCTCACATGAGTTCCCTCGATGGAACCGATTGCCCCTGTGACGATGGTCTTGTCGATGGTGGTCAGCCCCTGGCTGGCTCCCAGCAGCAAACAACCGTCGCAGATATTATTGATGATGCGCGGAATCCCCTTGCTGTGATCGAAAATACCCTGGATGGCATCATCGGTGAACAACGGCACTCCATGTGCACCGGACCTCACCAGGCGGAAGTAAATATATTCCCTGGTCTCCTGAAAATTGAACGGCTCCAGAGAATACCTTCTCTTTATCCTTTGGTTCAGTGGCTGGAAAATGTCGCTTTTCAATTTGTCGAGAAAGGACAAATAGGAAAAGAAAAGCAAGCGGATGGGGAAAAAGCCCTCGATGTTGAAGTTGGCGAAAAGACGGAGTTTATTCAGCGTTAAAATGTCCATCTCCTGGACATCGTCAACAATTATGCTGATCCCCTTCGCGTCCTCGTGGTTTTCAAAATAATTGCAAATCAGACTCTGAACGGCTGACTCCTCTTCCTGCTCGAGGGAGATCCCGAGGCAAAAAGCAATCTTTCTTAAGAGCGCAGCATAAGAGTCGATAGGTGTAGAGACAAAAACGAAGGGCAGTCTTCTCCCTTTTAAAGCCTGGATGAGCCTCAAGCAAAGGGTAGTCTTGCCCATTCCATACTCACCGCTCAAAAGTAGGTAGGGTTCCTTTGATTCGATGCCGTATGCTAGGTAATGCCATGCTTCCTTATGAGACCTCGAGTTAAAGAAAACATTGGGCAACGGCTGGCTGCTGAACGCTTCTGTTTTCATATGGTAAAAATCTTTATACATGCGTTCTCCGCGCGTAGCTGGAAGTTCCCTGAACCCCCATGTAAAGGTATCGTCGGGGGTAACATATATGGTCATAGCCTTGTCGGTGCTCAAACTAGAGTTCCCTGGCAACGCCTCGCTCTAAAATGGTGCGAAAGTCAAGGCATAAATCTTCGGCGCTTTCAGCACTGTCGTCATGCACCGTACGATGGGGACAACCCTAACGGAATCGCTACTTCGGCTGCCGCTTGTATCTGTGGCAGTCGGCCGTACAACCCGTCTGCGATCCCTCCAAACGTGAAAAAGACGGCGTTGGGAAACAACTGATATGAGGGATCTATAAAGAGACTATTCAAAATGTAAACTCCCAACGCGAGCCCGATCAACAGAGCGAGATTGGGATCGAAATATCCGGTGCTTGGGAACCAGGTGAACAGTGAATAGGCCCGTATAAGAAACATGACAATCATCCACAGGTAGAGCGTCACTCCTATCAGCCCCACCTCCACAGCGATGGTGAGGATTTGATGGTGCTCGCTTGTTGGTTCAAACTGCTGTGCAAGGGGGACCAGGGCCCTGTACCTAGTCAGCGACGCCGGCAAGAACTGGGCGAATCCTACTCCCAAAACGGGGTTGTCCGCGATCATGATCATTGACATGTTAAAAAGAGCTTCACGGATATGAACTTCTTCGACCTGGTATACTCCTCCCTCTCGCCTGTTGCTTGACTCCAGCCTGTGGAGGTTCATGTATCCGAAAATGAGCGCCAGTGCCAGAGGGAGAGCAAGAAGCTTCCACTTTGAGAGTGGCGTCCGGTAGGCAAGCAACAGGCTCCCCAAGGTGAACAGAAAACACAGGTAAACGGACCGGGTCAGGGTAAAGAAAACAGCAGGGAAAAACAGCGACATCAAGATGAGATGCAACACTTTCGCGAAACCGCGCTTGGAGGATAGAATTTGAACGCCGCAGATGAATCCAATGACCATGGCGAACCCGTTGAGGGCGCTGTTATAGAACGGTCCCCGAGCCCGGTCCCAGTGGGCAAGCACCTTGGGATCGACAATAAAGCGGGGGTATACATACTGCCGGAGATCGAAGAACTCGAAGAAAGCTATGATCGCCAGGTAGGCGCCCAGATAAAACAACGTGTGGAACAAAATAGAAAAGTCTCTTTCGGTAACGAGGTATCTTTTGGCAAACAAAAATGCGAGAAAGGGAAAGAGGTAGGCCGTGATAAATATATACCAGGGGGATGTCAACCGGGGAGATGAAGGCCCAAACCCATGGACCGCCATGGACGCCAGACAGATAAAGGCAAACAGTATGAACGCCAACTCTATGGCTCGCCTTGGATGCAAACTCGGGGACCGGCTGAAAGCCCCTGCAATCAGTGTAACGATAAGAATGATAAAGATTGCACGTTCGATGGTCAAGTCAAAGAAGCCGGCGAGCCGATAGGTGTAGAAAACACCACCAAACATAGCCGCTGCAAAGAGCCAACAAGAAATGAGGAGCGCAGGGAAATGCACTGAAGTCTCATGTGGAGAATATGGATGATAGGAGCGGGACAGAAAAAACACGCTGACGACAATTGAAAAGATTATCACAGAGTAAAGGAATGCTAGCATCCTCTTCATCCAACCTTAGGAATTGAACCCAGCATCGGCACGTTCAAAAATCTTTGAACATCACTGGGTTTCTTTATCGTATGATCGAAATAGTCTGAGGTGGCGGCAGCCGCAACCCCAAGGAGCATGCCGGCGAAGAAACCCGCTAGGATTATCGCCAGCCTGGCGGGTTTGTACGGTGAAATAGGCATCGACGGTTCGTCAAGAATCTTCAGGCGCTGTTTTGAACTAATGACGGCATTAGCCAGGCGAGCCTGTTCCATCTGGTTGCGAACATTGACATAGGCATCCTTGGCTAGTTGGTATTGCTGCCGCTTGACCTCATAGGCGGACCTCTCCTCGACAGCAGAGCGGATCTTGTCCCGCAGCGTGGTCATAGCCTTGTCGAGCTCCTGGACCTTGGCGGCGATAACGTCAAGGTTCGCCTTCTGGGCATGAATGGTCCTTGCCAGTTCCTGTTTCATGGAATCCACATTGAGATTTAATTCCTTCTCTGCCTGTTTGATGGGTCCGAACTGGCCGGTGAACTGCGATTTCATTTCATTCAGGAGGATCTGAAGGCCGGCTATCTTGTTCTTGTAGATAACGATGGTACGGCCTGGCTGCTCCATATCCTGGGGTATTGCGGGAATGGCGGCGCCTTTGTCCTGTTGCTCCAGCCCCTTGACGACCGCATTCAAGCCGGCAAGTTCTTCCTGTGCATCGAAATATCTACGAGTAAGGTCCGACAGCATGGTGGACGGGCCCGATGGAGGAGTGGCCGCACCACTCTCCAGGTTAACGGTGTCAACTAAAACCGCAGCATTCTCTCTTTCGTAATCCCTTAGGATCTTCTCCTTTTGCGTCATTTCCGCGTAAAGTGCGGCTGTTTGGTCCTTGAAGAAATCGTACGAGTATGTCGTTCGTGACTTCTGTAGTTCATTATAGACCTCGAGATAAGCGTCTGTTACGATCTTTGCCCTTTGAAAGGCATTCTCCGCCGTGGTCCCGGTTACGTTCACATAAAATACACTCGTATCCTCAAAGGATTCACCTCCGGGAGGCAATAGTTCAACGTCCTCACGTATTTTCAGCACGCGTTTTGGAATCTCGTCCGAACTTATATCGGGATAAAGTCTTGCCACCACCTTCTCTAGAACACGATTGGAAGAGACGAGCACTTTCTGTTCCTCCAAATAACGCCTGGCAGCATTCTTATAGTCGAACGTCCTATCCTGTTCCAAGGGATCAAGCGTTTGCGAAACGCTGAGGGAGAATTTGGCGGAAGAGCGATACTGCGATGGCAGCAATAAGGCTATTATTGCCGAAATCAAAAAAACAGGAATGAAAATGGTAAGCACCAGTCTCTTCCGCTCAAATACGATGAACGAGAATTCCCTTAACGCGTTTTCCTGATGTTGAGGAAATCTTTGTATGTCGTTAGTCATCGTTGCATTCCTGTTTACAGGCAAAAGGCAAAAGTCACTAGGGCGTGGTCACGGGCGTGGTCACCCCCGAGGTAGGGCCAAAATAATAAGAAGCGCTAACGCCGGTCGAAAACGGGAGAACGGCATAGATGCCCTTGGTAAAGAACAGTTCAGCAAAATCGTCGAACTTAGCCAGACCGCTTTTGGGTACAAAAACAATATCAGCCGGTTTGAGCCTTAGATCCGGAAATGTATAGCCCTGCTCGAAAACAGGCTTCAAATCCACCTTGAACGCCATGGGCCTCTCCAGGCCGTCGTTGCGGAATATCATTATTTCCTTGATTTTTGCCGTCTTCTTGATGCCGCCGGCGGCACTGATCACATCGAGCAAGCTCATGGTGGTGAGCATGTCGAGAGGCCCCTGGCGCTCCACTTCACCAAAAATGTAAACCTTCGAATGGTGGATTTCGTTTAAGATCAAAGTGCAATTGAGGTTTCTGACCTGGTTTGCGTACTTCTCATTGACCACCTTTTCCAGTTGAGAGAGGGTATACCCTTCAGCCTGCATATTCCCGATGATCGGGAATGCGATGCGCCCATCCGGTGTTACCGGCGCAATCTTGCTCTGTCCCCGGGAAGCCGTAGTAATGGCTTTCCTCAGTTCATCGATTTTTACGTTGAATTCCTCCAGGGCCACCGTGACTGACGGGTTGGTCAAATATTTTGTGTATTGCTTGTCGAGAATCGCGGCCAATTCCATAGGGGTTTTGGACTCAGCCACGACATCGCCGATGAGCGGTACAGAGATCTTGCCGTCGGTACGTACCAACACGCTCGAATTAAACTGAGGATAATAAGCCAACGTAATGCTGATCTTGTCCTGGACGTCAAGCCGGTATTCACCGGGGTTCTTCTCATAGCGGATGCTGTACGCTACTTCGATCACATCCCCGGCTCCGATTTTGTATTCAGGGACAAAAGGAACCGCAATCTCTTGCAGGACCTGATAATCCGGATGCAGAGCAGCTTTCTCCGGGGTCATCGTTAGCGTTGTCTCAACTTTTTTAAGCTGCTTGACGTCCTCGGGATGTTGGACATACACGTCAAATTTCTGCTCTCCCTCACCGGTGCTGCTGCATGAGACAGATAGCAGGGCTAATACCCCGACGGCGATAATGAAACCCGACCCTATACAATGGCGAAAATCATGACTCCCCGGAATCATATCGGTCATTCCTTCTTGGGGGGTAAAAAAAGCTTTAATTGCTTCTCTCTTGGTGGTGGATCACCGTGTTCAATGTAATCCAACACATCCTTGCCCTTTATATAGTACTTCATGCCCATCCTCATTGATTTCAGCTTGGCTTCTTTTCTTAATTTCAGCATGGTCCCGTATGAAATTTCGAGAAATTGGGCAACCTGCTTCAAGGGATAATTGAGCCCAGGGTCGATTTTTCTAGGATCTATTGCCATAAGCCTTTCCTTCTCACTTCCGTAGATGGCAAACTCGTTCTAGCTACAAACAAATATAAAAGTATCTGATTGTCAACAAAAAAATGCAAAAAGATTGAAAGAACTCAAAATGGCAGTTTCTTGAATAGGCCGTTTATGCACTGAAGGTATATTGGGGGCCTCATTGGACTCTTTTCGCCTGCCGATCAGTGTGCGTGATTCACTGCTCCCTTTATCTCTCTGAGAGTAATCTGCTGGGATCAGCTTTTCCCCACGTTCCGCTTTCTGCGACAGTCACACAAAAGTCACGCTCCCGAGAAGGTAGCGTAACAGAGACAGTCTATTTAATGCTCTAGAACTGCAAAATGGAAGGGGCGCCCATTCTCAGGCCGGCAAGAGCCTCGCTGGTCTGAGTCTGCCCATCCGCCCCCCAGGACGAAGGTATTCAAGCGCCCCTTCCATATCTTCTCAAAGCGTATTTACTTACAGCGTTCCCACCAATGGTCGTAGCATCAGGACGGGTCTGCGAATAAAAATCTCACGTGTCAACCTGAAATGGCCTGATAAGCCTTTGCACTTGCGTGCACTGGTCAAGTTGAGGCATTATTCGGCAAAAAGGTTTCATTCTGAAAAGGATCATCCGATGGCCAAGATCACAGGCGGTCAACTTGTGGCAAAATTTGCGAAAGCCGAAGGGATCAGCGCGATCTTTACGCTGTGCGGCGGGCACGTAATGGACATCTACAACGGATGCGCCGAGGAGGGGATTCAGATAATCGACGTGAGGCACGAACAGACCGCAGCCCATGCGGCCGATGCCTGGACACGGCTCACCGGCTTTCCGGGCATTGCGGTCGTAACCGCCGGGCCGGGCGTGACCGATGCCGTTACTGGGATTGCAAACGCCTTTCGGGCGCAGGTTCCCATGCTTCTCATAGGAGGACAGGTGCCTGTTAAGAATCTGCTCAAGGGCGGGTTGCAGGAGTTGAATAATGTGGAAATAATGAAACCGATCACCAAGTTTTCTGCGACAGTCCTTGAAACTGAGCGCATCCCCGAATATATGGGCATGGCGCTTCGCGAGGCTTACAGCGGCCGGCCGGGGCCCTCGTTTCTTGAAATCCCTTACGATGTGCTGGACAAGGAACTTGAGGAGGCCCAGGTGCGGATTCCCTCCGGGTACAGGGCAAAGGGCCGGACACGGCCCGATCCCAGGGATATTGAAATAGCGGCTGAACTGCTCGATAAGGCCGATAGACCGGCCATTCTCGCCGGCACGCAGGTATGGCTCTGCCGGGCGGTTGATGGTCTGAATGCGTTGGTTGAAAAAATGCAAATTCCGACATATCTGAACGGAGCGGCAAGGGGCGCTGTTGCGGCGGATTCGGAATTCCTGTTCAGCAGATCCCGGAGCTATGCGCTCTCACGGGCGGACGTGGTCATTGTCGTCGGGACGCCTTTTGATTTCCGGCTTGGCTATGGGGACCGGATCGCCCCCGGCGCGAAGATCATACAGATCGACCTGGATTATTCCGAACTCTGTCACAACCGGTCAGCATATGTCCCAATCAATGCGGACATCGGTGCGGCGCTCGAGGATCTCACACAGGCCCTTCGCCCCAGATTGGATCTCGGCGCTTGGCGCCGGGAACTTCGGGCGAAAGAAAATGAGATTCTTGACAGGGAAAGGGAATTTCTGACGTCCGATGAAGTTCCAATACATCCTCTGAGGCTTGCTCGTGAGATAAACGATTTTTTGAGCGATGATTCTATTTTCATCGCCGATGGAGGGGATGTGGTCACCATTTCCGCAAACGTGATCAGGACGCGAAAGCCGGGCAAATGGCTCGATCCCGGTCCCCTTGGCACTCTCGGAGTTGGTACGCCTTTCGCCATAGCTGCCAAAACCGCCTTTCCCGCAACTGGAGTTGTCGCGCTTTTTGGCGATGGGGCCTTCGGATGTACCGGTTTTGATTATGATACGCTCATCCGCTTCAATTTGCCCGTGGTTGGAATTGTCGCAAACAACGCAGCCTGGAACCAGGTTCGGTTCCTTCAACTCGCACGGTATGGTCCTGAGAGGGGAAACCTGGCAAGCGCTCTCACTCCTCTGAGATATGACCGGATAATCGAGGCCATGGGCGGGTATGGAGAACATGTCGTCCAACCCTCTGAAATCCGTCCGGCCCTGGAGCGGGCCGGATCTTCCGGCAAGCCTGCCTGCGTGAATGTTATCGTAAACAAGGATGTTTTCAGCGCAAGCACGAAGAGCATGTCTATTTACAAATGACTGTTTGCCGATCGTGGGGTGATGGGATAATTCAGTCCAACCGCTCGACTATGGCAGCCACACCATTGCCTCCGCCAATGCAAAGGCTTACCGCCCCCAGAGTAACATTGCGTTGCCGCATGGCATAGAGCAAGGTGGCAAGCAGCTTTGTGCCCGTTGCGGCCACCGGATGCCCCAAGGCGATCGCTCCCCCGTGAACATTGACCTTCGATCGGTCCAGGCCCAGGTCCTGTTCGCACGCAATATACTGGGCGGCGAACGCCTCGTTGAGTTCGATCAGGTCGATGTCGCCGAGCGCGAGCCCGGCTTTTTTCAACGCAGCGGGTATTGCCTTGACCGGAGAGACGCCAAACCTTTTGGGATCGACTCCCACAAAAGCATAGCCCCTTAGAAGCGCCATGGGCTTCAACCCCATCGCCATGGCCTTCCCACGCTCCATGAGTACAGCCGCTGAAGCGCCGTCGCACAAGGCGCACGCGTTGCCCGCCGTGATGGTCCCGTCTTTGGCGAAGACCGGCCGAAGCTTGGCGAGGGATTCGGAGCTCATGCCTTTCCGGTAGATTTCTTCCTCTGTCACCCAAATTTCTTCGCCCTTTTTCCCCTTGGCCTGGACAGCAACAATCTCTTCCCGGAACTTTCCTTCCCGAACCGCTGCCTCGGCTTTGTTGTGCGATTCGGCGGCAAACGCGTCCTGCTCCTGCCTGGAGATCCCTCTTTCGTCAGCAAGCCACTGGGTGATCTCACCCATGAGTCCGCCGCCCAGCGGACATAGGAACCCGTCTTTCTGCATGAAGTCAATCAACTCACCGTTGCCCATGCGGTAACCCCAGCGGGCTCGAGGCAGGCCGTAGGGGATCATGCTCGTGCTTTCGGCGCCTCCGACAAGGACCGTATCCACATCACCCGCTTTTATGGCCTGGGCGCCGAAAATCAGGGCCTGAATACTCGATCCGCAGCGCACGTTGACGGAAACCGCCGGCGCATCCACGGGAACGCCGCCCATGACCGAACTCAGCCTGGCCGGGTTGGGGCCAACGCCGGCCTGCCACGCACTTCCGAAAACGGTTTGTTCCACGGTCTCCGGCGCGATCCCGGAACGTTTTATCGCTTCCCTGACTACAGCGGCTCCGAGTTCCGGGGCAGCGACGCCCTGAAAAGAACCTCCGAATTGTCCGCCAGCAGTCCGGGCCGTTCCCAATATCACTACTTCTTTCATGAATTACTCCTTAGCTAGTTCACAGCGCCTGGGGCAGCTTTCTGCTGCCGCACATCTCCCTCAATTTTCTATGCAGGATTTTCCCGGTCGAGGTCCTTGGCATTTCATCATTTTTGACAAATATGATCTCCTTGGGGCGTTTGAACCTCGCCAGGTCGGTCTTGCACAGCTCTTTTATGGCTTCGCCAAGCTGGTCCTCTGCAATGCCCGGCAGGCATACCACCACGGCGACAACTTTTTCTCCCCATTTTTCATCGGGCACTCCGATGCAGGCACAGTCAAATACGGACTCATGACCCCCTATCACCTCTTCGACTTCACTGGGATAAACATTCTCGCCACCTGTTATTATCATGTTATCGCGTCGATCGACGATGTGGAAAAATCCGTCTTCATCTTTGCTGCCCATGTCCCTGGCGGAAAAGTATTCGCCCCTGAAAGACTGAGCGGTTTTCTCGGGGAGCTTGTAATATCCGTCGAACAGCATCGGGCCGCGGGAAAATATCTCCCCTATCTCGCCCACCGGGACCTCATGGCCGTTTTCATCCAGAATTTTTACGAGATCGGTGCCAAGGCATTCGCACCCGATCGATCCGAGCTTGTTCAACTGCTCTTCAGGCCTCAGCACGGTGACGGTCCCGGCTTCGGTGGACCCGTATGCCTCGTAGAGCTGCACGCCCTTAAAGAAGTCCATGATGTCCATTTTCATTTTCCGTCTAACAGGGGCCGAGGAGCAGAGCAGCTTGCGGATCGAACTGACGTCCCTGTTTCGCCCCTTGCCCGTAACATTGAGTATGAGGTTGTAATGGGTTGGTATAAGCGAAATGAAAGTGATCTTTTCGCGCTCGATTATCTCCAGCACCTCTTCGCCTTTGAAAGATAGAGCGGGATGAATGTAGACCGAGGCGCCGAGGTAGAGGAAAGTGAATGTGAAAAAGACGGAGTTGATGTGGCACAGGGGCATTACGTTCATGCAAATGTCATCCCTGGTGAAGCCAAAATCCAGAGCATTGATTATATAGAAGGCAATGTGGGATTCATGGGATCGAAGCACTCCCTTTGGTTTGCCGGTTGTGCCCGATGTATAGATGAGAATCCACGTGTCCGAGGGCTTAACCTCGCAGGCCGGCTCCTGCGGCGATCCTGCGGCAATGAAAGTTTCATATTCCCTGTAGCCGCCGGCGGGAGGGCCTACTACAAAGAAGCGCTCCGGCGCGATGTTGCCCAATTCGGCCCGGATCTGGTCAACGGCGCCCGTAAACTGTTCGTGTACAAAGATCGTTTGGGCATCGGAATTGTTTAAGATGTATTCAATCTCCCGGCCGACCAGGCGGAAGTTTATAGGCACGATAATGAGTCCCGTCTTGGCCGTCGCAAGAAAGATCTCCACGATTTCGATACTGTTTTCCAGCAGTACGGCAACCTTGTCCCCTTTCTTGAGCCCCAGGGCAAGAAGGCTGTCGGCCAACCGGTTGACTCGCTCGTTGGTCTGCAGATAGGTGAAGCTTCTGTTTTGGTCCTTGATGGCCAAAGTATCCGGAAATCTCTTCGCATTGACCTTAAAATTTTGTCCAAGATTCAACCAGTGAGCCATAATCAACCTCCGTAAAGCAGGAAGCGGGAAGCTTTTGCTCCCTGCTTATGCCGTCGCCTCTTCGAGCTGCTCGATGAATGCCTCGACATTGGTCTTGGTCTGTTCATCGGAAATAAGTCTCAGATCGTTGAGATCGCCATTTATTATCAGGGCGGGAATGCCTGTTTCGGCCTGCAGGCGCTGAGGCATCCCATAGCGGCAGTTCGAATTGTTGGGACATGTTTTTGCATCATGATAGATGATGCCGCTGCACTTGAAGAAGTCCAGCTTCTCCTTTATGTATTGTTCCTTGTATTTGTCCGAGCGAACGATAAACAGCTCCGTGTATGCCCTTGCCATGCTCTCGAAGGGCCTGGCCGCGTCCAGGGCACTGAAAATCCAACTGCTGCAGTAAGTGGAAGCGATCACGGAGGCGCCAAGGTCCGCAAAAAGCTTTGAGTGCATACTAAGGCGGCCCCAGACCGGCATTCCTTCCCAGTAGATGCGATGCCGTTCACCGCCCTCTATTGCCCCTATGCCCTGTTCGATACGCTCGTTCAATTCTTCCAGGAGCAGCCGGTACACATCGATTGCCGCCTGGGTCCCTCTGCCTACAACCGCCGGGCCCATAAGCGTGGCGGAGTCGAAAAAGGTAAGCGGAGACGGGGCGGCCGCGGCCGCCGCAAGGCATTTCTCCCAGAGGTCCGAGCATTGGCGGGCGAGGCTCACCGTATTTTTCAGCTCGTCCATGTCGAGTCTTAGCCCCGCGATCCGTTCAAGCGGTTCGACCATATTCCGCATTTGTTCGGCGATCGACGATACATGCGCCCCTGTCACCTCCATGACGTTTCTATGGGTTTCTATACCCAAAAGAGGCGCACCAAGTCTTTTGGCATGCCAGGAAAACCAGTCCTGAACGTCACGGCACTGATTGGTGTTGTAGACAAGCACATCGGCCCCGGGAATCCGCTCAATTCCGGGATATGCTTTTGCCAGGGGGGTCACCCCCTGGATGCAGGCCCCGATATCGGCTGTCAAATAAGAGCAAATCTCAGGCGAGTACCCGGCGGCATTGGCCGAAGGAATAAGTTCTGAGGCCATCCTGCCGGCGCCGAGCATGGCGGAGTGGGTTTCGGGAAAATAGGTCAGAAATCCCATGCTCCTGAGAATCTCAGCAGGCCCCACGCTGGTGCACCAGGCGATTTTGCGCTTTGCCGATTTGGATGCCTCATCGAGTTCGTAGTAATAATCGGCCATGAATTTCGCGATATCTCGTGAGGTCTTCAGCCTCCTCACGACTGCCTCTTTTTGAGCCATAACACGCACGTCCTTTTCCGGGCTTGGGAACCGGGACCGCCGGCCGGATTCGCCGCGTCCAGGAGCGGCTCCCTATGGAATCTCACGCCTCGCCGCCTCGATCGCATAGATGGCAGCCCCGATTGCTCCCGTTAACTGCGGGTGCTCCGCAACAAGGACCTTCCGCCCGATCTGCTCTTCGGTCATGGTGACGATGTATGGATTGTTAGCCACAACGCCGCCGGTCATGACCACATTTTCGGAGAGCGAATCCATTTCGAGAATCCTTTGGATCATCGAAAAGAAAACTCCTTTGACAATGTCGGCGGCCTTCTTCCCTTTTCGAATATTTTCCAGCACCTCCGTAGCCGAAAAAACGGTACAGAAGCTGCCCAGCCTGACCATATCGGTGGATTGCCTGGCCATGGCGTCCATGTCTTCCAGGGCAACGTCGAGCCGTGAGGCCATCTCTTCGAGAAAAGCCCCGGTGCCCGCCGCGCATTTCCTGTTCATCTTGAAGCCGGTGCGGCGGCCTTCCGCGTCAAGCTTGATAATCTTGTTGTCCTGCCCTCCGATATCGATAATCGTAATAGCCTTGGGGAAATAAAGATAGCACCCTCTGGCGTGGCATCCGATCTCGGTTTTCATTTCCCCGGCGTAAGCGACGTTGGATCTGCCGTAACCGGTGGAGACCGCGAATGCCATGTCCGCCTCCCGGCCTCCGGCCATTTCGAGCGATTGTCTCAGGCAGTCCGCTGAAGTTGCCGAAAAATCGACGCCGGATTTCTTTACCGCGTATCCGAGCAGGTTCCGGTCCCGGTCGAGAACGGCCACCTTCGTTCGGGAAGCCCCGACGTCAACGCCAACATAGATCGAACTCATGCCGCTGGGTCCTCAAGCTCGTTTTGTGTACAACCGGGACTTCCCATCATCCTCGCCTGGCGGACTCTATGGCAGATTCCAGGCCCTTTATCAGCGACTGAAGAGAGGCGTTGTAGGGAGTTTCCAGCCCGGCCTGTTTTCCGTATTCGACGAACTTGCCGTTTATGAAATCGATTTCGGTGCGCCGCTTGGCCTCGATGTCCATCAGCATGGAAGGCTTGTGGTTTCCCGCGTTTTTTATGTACTCCATAGCGTGCGGATAGTAGTCGAAACCGAGAAATATGTCGTTTGCGCGCGCCACCTTGATGCACTCTTTCATCAGGGCGTCAACCAGTCCGAGGATGATCGGATCGCTCGTTGCCTGCGCCATCGTCAGGCCGGTAACCGCGCACACAGGGTTCATGGCGGCGTTCATCACCGACTTTCGCCAGACCATCGAGATGATTTTATCCGTGTGCAGGGTAGGCAGTCCGCACTCAGTCAATATCCTTGCAATTTCAATGGCGGCGGGCACGGATTCCGGAGCAAGCTCCTGAACGAAGTGCGGGGGGTGGTGGAACTCCATCATGACCCTGCACGGGCCCTTCATGCCGCACCCCCAGTTCACTACGCCCCTTATAACGGGCTTTTTCCCGAGCACCTTTGCAATCTCCAGTTCGGTATCGATCCCGTTTTGCCAGCTTATTACATACCTGCCTTCCCTGTGGAATTCCTCGATTGCCGAAACGATCAGCGGCAGCACGTTTGCCTTGACCGTGATGAAAATGAAATCTGGATCGTACTGCGCCAGTTCGTCAACACCGTGGCACGTATGGGCAACTTTGCAGTGGATCTGCTCTGCTCCCTCGATGTAAATACCGGTGGTCCCCGCCGGGTCGACCATCTCGGGGATCACATCGCAGACGGCGACCTCGTGGCCGCCCTTTGAAAGAAAAGCCGCTACTATGCAACCCACCGGCCCGGCGCCAACCACCCCAATCCTCTTGGCGATAAACTCAGGATTTTCTTTCGTCATGGGCTTCCCTTTCATATCTGCTTTCGCTTTCCAGTATTCCAAAGGCTTCGGAGTCCAGAATGGTCACTCCGTTTTGCCTTAGCACCTCTATGGCCCTGTCGTTGTCGCTGAACCGGAAGATCATGACAGCCTTGTCCATTGCAAACCCGATAAATGCGTACATGCTTTCGGCATACACGCCGGCCTCGTTTAGCGGTTTGAGAATATTGGCCAGGCTTCCGGGAACGTCGGGGATCAGTGCTGCAACGACTTCGTTTACAAAGGCGGGCAATTGCAATTCCATGAGAATCCGCCTGGCCTTAGCTATGTCGGACACCAGCAGCCTGAGCTGGCCGAATGCCCCGGTGTCCACCAGGTTAAGCGCCCTGAGGTTTATTCCCGCATCACCCAGAGCGGCCGTAACCTGGTAAAGGCGGCCTGGAGAATTCTCAATAGACAGGACAAGTTGCTTGAGCTTCATAAGATCCTTTCCTTTCCGGGGACATCAGGTGAAGAATTTGCACCGCAGATCCTCATGTCCCTGCGGGACACCCCAAACCATGAAAAGACCCGTAGGATGGGTGGAGCGAAGCGCAACCCATCAGGTCTTTTCGTAGCGGAGATCTGCGGTGCAATCCTGTCTTCGCGCGGTCAAGCCGTAAGCTTCATGACCGGCATGCAGCCGGCCGCGCGTTAAGGGGCAGTCTACTCAAAACTGACAACTAACAACTCCGGCCGGCCGCGCGCAAGATCGCCGCCACTCAGCCTTCAGCCTTCAGCTATAAAAGTCTATCGTACGAGGAATTTCAGCCGGAATGATCGTTCGATCGAGTTCAACGGGGTAGAAATTTCTTATTGGCCCTGCCGGGATTTGCGCTTTACTCAAGGACCGGCGATCTCAGCTACAATACCGCTATACTGTAGCTTTAATCGCGTTGTGATGTCAATACTGATTTGATCTGCTTCGAAAAGTTCATCGCGGGCATGGTCCACCCCGGATCCGGTCCGGGGCAGGAGCCGGATCTCCCCTCAGAGACTGCTCGTGGACATGCCGGGGAGAGAGCCGCGCGAACGGAGTCGTGATAAGCTAACAACTCGTTATTTAAAGATTAGTTTGCAAAAACAGGCATTTTTTCTGCTTAGAAGCCCATTATTGCCATCGAAATCATTGCTGTAAGAAGCCTGGGGTTGGCGGAGACCTGATTTCTCATCGGTTCCGGAAATCCTTCGTCCCTTCGCGTTGATCCCAATTTCTCCCTTTACGATCTCGACAAAGTTTCTGCTCCCTACGGCGATGCTCTCTGTCCACTTGCCTTCCCAGGCCTGTTCGGCACGGCCAAGGGCTTCCTCCACCCACGTCTTATGTAACCTTCGCAGGACATCGATGGAGGGTATGCCCAGCAGATACATTAGCGCCCGATGGTCGATGATGGAGTACCTTTCCCGTGCTTCCTGAATCTCCGCATATCCGCTCCGGCCGTCCAACACGCGCAAATGGACGTGATTTGAAGTAGCAACATAGTGGAGGACGGAGACCTACAATGCTGCTATTGGCTTCCAAAAAACCGCGTGAAAAGTTAATTTGTTGTCAACATGGGTAAAACTGGGGTTAGAAACGTGCAATGGCGCGTGGTTCCCGCTTGGCCGTCCCGGGGGGCCGCGAACTCCCGTTTTCCTCCTGCGCAACGGTTTTCAGGAGGGCGCATTGAAACCGGAAATATCCGACCTGCAGCGTCAGGTTCAGAAAAACTGCGATATATCGGACGCCCGGCACGCTGGGGTGTACTCGCTCTGCGGCCTTCTGCTGAGGTTGCGGGACCTGTACAAATGGGAGCATCTGATGGTCCCCTGGCAGGAGCCCGAACCGGCCGATCTTATGGGGTGGATCGAAGACAGGGAGCAATACTGGGAGGAAATCATAGAGGGAGAAATCGCGCCGGTTGTCCTGGGCGGAGAGCGTTTCGATCCTTACGACATGGCCGGACTAAACGTCCGCCTGCGCCCGCTGGGTCTGGTCTATGGGGCGGGCTACGGCATCGGGATGAAACCCACTTTTTTCCTGGCTGAATGCGCCGAATCGAGCTCGGTGGGCGGGCTGAGAATCGACGTGGTAAACCGGGAGCTTGCACGCGACATCTTCATGACCCCGGCAATGCGGCGGGGTGAGCAGATATTCGCCAGGCGGTCGTGCATGCTCTTTTTCCTGTGGGACCATATTCTTGAGGCGCCCCCCTCTGCGCGGGAAGCCGTGGAGTTCGGTCTTGCCCGGTATGGGGTGGGTCTCGATGAGATCCGCCGCAACGCGGCGCGCCTCGCGGACCTACTGGAGCGGATCGCCGAGCGGGAACTTGAAACCTGGGTCTACCACGAAATCGGGGAAGTGTTAGAGACCGGCTTCGACAGCGGCCTTTGGCAGGAAATGGTCTCTTCCTATGCGAACACCCCGGTCGAAATCTTTGCCCGGGTGCTGAAAGACGTTCTTGCGGACACCCACTCGGAAGGGCTGCTCGGCCACATCGTGCAAAACCGCGTCGAATCCTCCCTCGGGTTCTACGTCGCTTTCCAGCGCGCGATCTCGCGGGCGGTTTTCCCGGAAATCCGGGAAGCCTTCTTCCGATTCCGGCAAACCGGCGACTGGAGCCTGATCGAGGCGGCCCGAGAATCTGGGCGGCGGAACATGTACCGGCACGCGGCCGCCCTGACGCTGCTCCACCGGGAAGCGCAGGCCTCAGGGACCGACAGGGCGAGGGCTCGTATCATATCGGAAATCCTCGAACCCCTGGGCATCGCCAAAGGCGGCGGCGAGTAAGACCGGCTTGGAAATTTGTTTCTGATCCGTAACTTAAATGGTTGCTGTATCTTGCCTAAATGCAGACTCTTCAAATCACCCAAAAGTTCGCATTATGATTCTGAAACTTTGACTATTTAAGCGGCCCGTTTCTCAAGGACAGACATTGAAACTGACCCGCACATGGGATTTTACACGATGCAGAGGATGCAAATTCGGCTGAATGCGTTTGCAACCATTCGGCGAACGAAGTTTCAAATCTATGTGAACTTATGGGCAACACTAATAGTGGTAGCTGCAGGCGAGGTCTTCAAACGCGTCGGGGTCAAATTCCAAGCTCTTTGCAGACTTTGTCAAAAGGGATACCCTCTTTTCGGTTTTTGGCCTCGATCAGCCGTTTCTTCATCGTCTCGCTTTTGAGCAGCCAGGCGGTCTCCTTTTCGGACTGGATTTCCCGCCATAAATCGATAGGGACGATAACCCCGGTGACGTTGTTGTTTTCATCTGAAATATATTGAATCCGGCCCACGCGGGGTCCTCCTTTACTGAACCGTAAGATTTCACCGCAGAGAGCGCAGAGAAAAGAAAACGGGTATGCAGGAAACGGGAAGCAAACAGGGATCAGGCTATTAGTTTTGTCTGTTCGTTCAACTGTTTTTCTCAGCGTCCTCTGCGCCTCTACGGTGAAAATTTTTTCCGTGCGCCTCTACCACATGGGGCGCCGGCAGCTTTTCACGGCCTGTTTCAATGTCCACAGGGAGTCTATGCCGTAATCCGCCAGTCTTCTCATCTGCATCTGGAAGATCTGCGCCACGCAGAAAGCATCGGCCATTGCATTGTGCCGGTAGGACTCTTTGAGGCCGTAGCCGCTCGTGAGGCCGTTCAGTGAAAAATCTGCGACTTGCCTGCCGGACTCTTTCCCGAGCCATTCTTCAATAAAGGCAATATCCAGGCACTCTTTTTTCAACCTGGTCCCGATTCGCTTGAAATGCTCTCTCAGGAATTCATGGTCGTACTCGATGGAATGCCCAACGATGATTCCGCCCAAGGCGTCTAAAATCCTGGGGGCAACTTCACCAAAGGAAGGTGCGCCGTCAAGATCATCCTCGCTTATGCCGTGAAATTTCATTGTTTCCAGCTTGTATTTTTTCGGCCTGACCAGGGTGTAGTACCCCTCATGCACGGCTATTCTGGATCCGAGCATGGGAATGCCGGCAAATGCTATGATTTCGTCCTGCTTAAGGTTTAGCCCCGTGGTTTCCAAATCAACGGCACAGAAACTGGCATGTGCGAGCAACATTGGGTAAACCCCCCGTTTTTCATCTCAAAAAGGGCTGAACGTGTCGGCGCCCTTCACGTTGTATTTTATCACGAGGAGCTTTTGAAAAGAGGAAATGACTTTGAGGGATTCTTTCAAAATGAGCAGGTCCACCTTTGAGAGGTCTTGTCCCGTGACAACGTTGTCGGGTTTGCTCTCAGTCAACAGGGACCTCGATTGAAGCCTGAGCCTGAGGTCCTGGAGAAAGCCGTACGACTCGAGAAGATCGTGGCACATCGCTTTTCCGATTATCTGCTGCTCGCTCAGCGCCTCCAGCCGCTCCTTTGTATTGGTGATTTCCACCATGCCGTGACTTACCGCAAGGACCCTCACTCCGTTGACGATCGGGAAGATCCCGTACCCCTTAAGGTTTAAGCCTTTGCTGAGCCCGGTAATGCCGAACATCCCCAGAGGCGGCCGGATCTCGACCGCATCGGCAGCCATCAGCTTCAATGTCGGATCGCTCAGGCTGCCCCTGATCGATTCCGCCAGCTCAGCGAACATGCTCTCGTCGCCGCAGACCGGCCTCATATCCAGGAAGACCGTGAGATACCTTACATGTTCGGGGACAGGGTGACTGAACCAAAGCCTGAAGTAATCCCGCCACGCCGGGAGGCTTTGATTCCACTTCGGATTAGACGCCATGTAACCGCCAGTGCACTCTGGTATTCCTATCTGGCTAAGTCCCGCGATAACCGCTTCGGCAAATTCGGACAATTGTCCTCCGGAGTGGATAAGGGCGTTGTCCTGATCGGTTGCAAGGATCTCTTCGTTTCGGCCCAAGCTGCCCATCTGGACCCACAGGAATCCTTCGGCGGGCGAATCTACACTTATAAGGCTGATGACTTTGTTGACAATTGCATCGTGAATCGATGAGATCATCATGGTCAGACTGTAGAAGCTCGGACCATTCATGACGAGCTTCGCCAGCGACAAGCGTATCGTCGCGTACACGGCTTTCAGCTCTTCCATGGAAGTTGCCTTAGTTATTCTCCTGAATTGGGAAATCATGGAAGAGGAAGGTTCAAACTGAATCTGGACGTCTTTTCTTGTTATTACCCCGAACACCCTGTCTTCTTTGGTTATGACGAGGTGATTTACGCCGGATTCGATCATCTCCGTCAGGGCGTCGAATAGAGTTGCATTATGTGGCCTGGTCTTCACCGGATGAGACATGAATCGGGAAATCGGGATCGAGTGCCCGCCCTCTATGACGGCCCGTCTCAGGTCCTTATGCGTAAATATCCCTAACGGTTTCATGGCGCCGTCCACCACCACGATAGAGCTCACACAGTTGCTGTCCATCATGGAAACGGCTTGTTCGACAATGGTATCGGGCCCGCAAACAACCGGGTCTTTGTATATGGCTTTGTCTATATGCGATATGTAGGCCGTCTCATCGAGGATTTCTCCGCGAAGGGCGATCTCTTTGAACGAGCGGAAACGCCTGGCGATAAAAGAGAGGAAAAAAGATGAGAACCGGTCGTTGCGCTCAAAGACCTCCTGGAATTTGTCCGCTGCAATCAGATAGCACACCGTGTCCTGGACTGCCCTGGCCTCAAAAACATAGGGGTGGCTGCCTACGGCAGCGATTCCGAACGCCTCGCCTCTGGCAAGATAATCAACCGGCGTCTGGCCCTCGAACAGTCCCACCAGCCCGGCGAACACGATGTAGACGTACTTGCGGGAGGCCCCTTTTTCAAAGATGGTCCGGCCCTTTCTGAACTCGTCGACATCGAGTCCCGACATAAGGATATTCAGCTCTTCTCCGGAGAGAAATGAAAAGGGCCTGATCTTCTTTATGAATTCTTTGGGGGGTATCATGGCGCACGATTCAGAGGTGAAAACAGGGCTTCCCTGAGGAAGCCCTGTTGTGATTTCATCCGGCAGCTATTTTGAGGCCGGTTAGACCGCCGCCGTCTCTTTGGTGAAGAGTTTTTTGATCAGTTCCTCGGAAGGCGGTTTGGAAATGATGCTCCCTACAAAGTAGAGAATACCACAGCCGGCGATCAGTATCCATTCCATTGTGCCCATGCCGAGCAGGGGTGGATTTCTTGCAAGCACCGCCCATCCGCCCCACAGGGTGGCTACAGTGCCGTATATCACCGTGAGGATCGCGCCCAGCTTCGTAGCGCGCTTCCAATAGTAGGAGACGACGGTGACGAAGAAAAATATGGCGCCGAGGCCCATTGCAGCAAAACCCATGAAGACCGCGAGCAATGCAGGCGGCCTCTCGAGGGTCCAGTAGAAAGGCAGAAACAGGAAAAGGGCGATCAGGAAGTAGCCGAGGTAGAGCATCGATTTGTCAGATGTCTGCGGCCGCCAGAGCTTTATGATATCCCTTGTGACATTGGCGCTCATGATGAAGACCATGGCGGACAGCGTGCCCAGGGCGGCGCCAACCAGGGCCGTCAGGTATATGGAGATCAATGTTGACCCGCCTACTGCCCAGGCGAGCATGGGAGCGGCCAGGTCGGCGCCCCATTGCTTGTTTGCAAGCAGATTGTCGCCGTAGATCACCCTGGCCACGAGACCGTTGCTCGAACAATCGAGCATGATGGGGACCCCGGCTGTGAGCCAGACCACGAAACAAAGCAAAACAAACTCATTTCTCGACAGTTTCTTCATGCCCAGAAACCGGCTGACGTTATGAGGAAAGCCAACGGACATGGTAAAGAAGATTAAGGGTGTTGCAGCTATGCCCACCCAACTGGAAAAGAGCTGGGTTACACCGATGTGCGGCAGGGCAGGGTTGATCAGGGCCATGTAGGCGGGCTTTTGAGCCATGAGGCTATTCGATATCGCTCCGAACCCGCCGGCGTAAACTAGCGCCATTATGCCAAGCAGAAGGCCCACACATCCCAGAAAAGCGCCTTTTACCGCGATGAACCATTGGGTCCCCGTATAGCCGCCAAAGACCAGGAAGAGCCATGCGATCACAATGGCGATGATGAGACACCAGAAAGGCGGCAGGCCGGTAACCGCGTACCAGACTGCTCCGGCCGCCTTCAACTGTCCCACGGAGTACATGAAAAGGAAAAAAAGCATGCTCCCTGCAATGAGCGTCTGAAGGCCCTTTGATTCAAAGCGCCGTCCAATGGTTTCCGTGATTGTCGCTGCTCCGAGTTTGGACGCGAACTCTCTTGTCTTCGTTGCGGCAAGCCAGACGGTGGGAATGATGCCTACCAGGGACCAGATGCCCCCAAACCACATGCCGGAAAACCCGACCTTGTAAACTACCGCCGTGCTTCCGCAGAAGGCCCACCCTGAAATGTAGGAGCCCGTGAGAGCGAGTCCCGTAACCCATGGGCCCATGTCTCTTCTGCCGACAAGGTATTCATCGTAGGATTTCCACTGCTTTTTGGCCAAAAACCCTAAAAGGACTGCAATAGTCAACAGACAGGCGACCCCTATGATGGAACCCACGATCATGCCTGCTGTAGGCTCTGGAATGTTCTGGAATGTCGGGTTCATTTTTTCCACCTCCTCGCGATAAGCCATGTTCCGAGCACGGTCATGACGAAAGTGCCGACGAGGATCAGCCCCCAGACAACCCACGCTACCGTTGGGTCAACAGTTTCAGGCTGCATAAAATCTCCTTGAGCTTTTAGAGTTGTTCCCAAGAATTCTTCGCATCTTCCATTTTCACATTGCGCTGCAAACTTGCGCACGGCCTTGCGCCCTTTTCCAAAGCGGCCAACCCCGGTCTGCTTCTACCACCCTCCTTTCCCTGGCCGTTAATGTTTCGAAAAGTTCATCGCCTGCATGGCCCATCCAGCGGAGCGTGAAGATTGGCGCGCTTGAGTAATGAGAGATAAGCAAGGTCTATAGAGCCGAGGACGCTGAATGATCGCGGGGGCGCAAGAGCATTTGGAACGCACTCTCAGCAAGGACCGGCCCCACCCGCAGGTGGAGGAAAGGTTGAGCAAAATACGGCAAAAATGCTGTTTGAAAGTCTCGAAAAACACCAGCGCCGCGCCCAAGCTGTAGCGGTTCACTGAAAGCTAGATTACAGCTATTTGATAGCTAAGAAAAAAACGATAGTCAATGAAAAAGCATGTCCTGAAAAACATATTTGAGGACTCAGGGATTATAGACGCCAAACGAGAGCCATTTAAAATCATCCAGGAGGCTGTCGCTGATATTTTTCCCGATCCGGCACATGAAAAGATTGTCGGCATCAAGGCAAATATTGGGTTCGTTGGTTTTGCACTCCTTAAATTGAAAGGGTTTGAAAAGGCTGATCATCATTTGCCGGTACTGCGATGCAGTGACTTTGGTCCACCTCAAATCCCAGGTCCAGGTGAATCCTACGAAATATATGATTTTTTCCTCCACACTTGGATGAGAGAGCATCCCTTGGACCAGAAGGCTTCCAACCCCCATTTGCCTCCAATCGCGGGCAACCTCTATCGCTTTGACCTCCATCATCACCTTGGGTTCTAGTCTGGCCCACCGTTGATCGGGCTCCGGACCGGCAAGCACCCCGAAACCGATGATGTTTTCATTATCGGCTACTGCAAGGACCACGTTTGCATCCTCTTCGGCAGCCCTTCTTATCAGGCTTGCACTCCTGGTGTAGAGCGAGCGGAAATCGGGGTGTTCGCCGAACTGTCCCTCGAAACTGAGCCGACGGATCTCATCGGGAGAAGCAAAGGTATACACGGATAACTTTCCCTTCGTAGTCTGCACAGCGATCCGTTCAGTCAAGTGAATGATCCTCCCGTTTACGGCCTTAACAGCCGCGAGAAACTCCACGCTCCGCGAGGTGGACCCTATCGTCGCATTTTCTTTGACGCCTCCCTTTGCTGGTCAGGTTATCATCAAAGGGCCCCGGGCTGGAAATATTTTCTTGGACTCTCAATTTTGCTTGACGGGCAGTCGAATATTAGCTATTAAATAGCCACCTTATAGCTAGTCGTCCGGAAAAGGTCCTTTCCGATACCGGAAACCGAGTGTCTCATCCGGGGTTTCCGGATGCAGGCCAGCTAAAATACCGGTTGCGGCCAACCAGGGCCACAGTTTTGGTCCCGGTGCGCAGGTTCATTTCACGGCGGGATAGCCCGTTCCAGCAGAAGTTCTTTCCCATATTCCGCGGCCTTCGTTCCAGGCGCCGAATCACCCAAGCTCCTCCTTGCGATGTTTAGTACTCTTATTCCCGACGGTTCGCCGAAATAGCCGCTACATCAGTCAGGCAGGTATTTGTAGAAATAAACCTCAAAGCTTTCGACTTCGGCTTTACAGCCGCCCAGACAGGAAGGAGTTGAGCAGATGACGTGGAACGATCGGTTTGAGTGCATGCCGGTTGAAGAATTGAAAAAATTCCAGCTCGCGAAGCTTAAGGAAACCGTGAGCTGGCTTTACGAAAAAGTTCCGTTTTACCGGAGGAAGCTGGACGAGTCTGGCATCAGTGCAGGTGATCTAAAGTCCGTGGATGATATCAGAAAGCTTCCCTTTACGGTGAAAAACGACCTGAGGGACAATTATCCATTCGGGCTTTGCGCCGTTCCCATGAATGAAGTGGTTCGCGTACACTGTTCGTCGGGGACGACCGGCAAGCCCATTACGGGACCTTATACAGCCGAAGACCTGGAGCAGTGGGCGGAGTGTGTAGCCAGGGTGCTCTGGGCCGCCACGGTGAGGAAGGAAGATATAGTCCAGGTCGCTTATGGATATGGGCTTTTTACGGGCGGCCTTGGACTGCACCAGGGAGCAAGCCTCATCGGAAGCGCAATCGTGCCAACCAGTTCCGGGATGACCGAAAGGCAGATCATGCTGATGAAGGACTTCGGCGTCACGGCCCTCTGCTGTACCCCGTCGTACGCACTGACCATTGCCGAACTAGCCGAAGAGATGAAAATGCCGATCAGGGATTTGCCTCTGCGCGTGGGCGTTTTCGGGGCCGAGCCATGGACGAAGGCTATGCGCGATGAAATCGATGAAAGGATGGGGATCTCTGCCAGAGACATCTACGGACTCACCGAACTTGGCGGCCCCGGAATGGCGTATGACTGCGACGAAAGAAACGGGCTGCATATCAACGAGGACCATTTCCTGGTGGAAACCATCGATCCGGTCACACTCGAGCCGGTCCCATTGGGGCAAAGGGGCGAGATGGTCCTGACCGCCATACAGCGCCGGGCCATGCCCCTGCTGCGCTACCGCACCAAGGACATTACCACTCTTAGAAGGGAGCCTTGTTCGTGCGGGCGCACCTTCGTAAAGATGGACAAGGTCACCGGACGCACCGACGACATGCTCATCATCAACGGAGTCAATGTCTTCCCGTCGCAGATCGAAGCGCTGCTCTCGGACATCAGGGAAATAGAACTTCAGTACCTGCTCGTGGTGCGTAAGAAAAAGCACCTCGATGAACTCACCATCCGCGTCGAGGGCAAGCAGGAAGTGTTTGACGCCGGCCCCGGCAAGGTTGCGGAGGTTGAAGGAAAAATCGTCGGCCATATCAGGGGAGTCATGGGCATCCATGTCGGCATGGAATTAGTCCAGCCAAAGGCCCTCAAGCGAAGCGAAGGGAAAGCGGTGCGCGTTGTAGACGAAAGACCCAGGTAGGATCGCAACTCATAAGAGGAGGGAAATATGGACGTCCGTAAAATTGGCGTGGTAGGGGCCGGTGCGATGGGCACCGGAATTGCGCATGTAGCGGCCATGAATGGTTACGAAGTGGTTTTGCGCGACATAGAGATGTCTTATGTGGAAAAATCCATCAAGAATATGGACAAATTCATGGTGCGCTCGGTCGAAAAGGGCAAAATGACCCAGGATCAGCTTCAGGCTACCTTGAAGCGGATCAGACCAACGGTCGCTCTTGAAGATCTTGCCGATGTGGATTTTGTCATAGAAGCCGTAATCGAAGACCTCGACCTGAAAAAGGAGGTATTCAAGGCCCTGGACAAGATTTGCCGGCAGGAAATCGTTTTGGCTACCAATACCTCATCGATGTCGATTACCGCGATAGCCGCATCTACCAACAGGCCCGACAAGGTTTGCGGGATGCATTTTTTCAACCCGGCTCAGGTTATGCGCCTGGTGGAAGTGATACGAGGGCTGGGCACATCCGATGAGACCATGGCCGCAGCCAAGGCGCTGGCGGAGTCTTTCGGCAAGAAGACAATCGAGGTCAAGAAGGATTCTCCCGGCTTCGTGGTCAACCGGATCTTTATCCCCCATCTCGTCGAGGCGGCCCGTGTGCTGCAGGAGGGAGTTGCCTCGATGGAAGACATCGATACGGCGGTCAAACTGGGATTGAACTACCCGATGGGTCCCTTCGAACTAATGGATTTCACGGGGATCGATATTGCCTGCTTTGTCATGGAGTATTTCGCTGATGAGTTTCGCGACGGCCATTACGCACCCCCCCAGATCATCAAGCAATTGGTGAGAGCCGGAAGATTGGGTAAAAAGACCGGGAGCGGTTTCTATTCCAAATAGGGATCGTTAACTGACAAACTATTTTTTCCCATTTTACACAGAGAAAAGGATTAAACCAGCCATGAGACCCGGATCTTTTCGTTTCGGCCTGATTATGGCGGCTCTGGCAGCATGTCTGTTTGGTGCTCAACTGGCCAATGCCGCAGAGCCTGTGGTTATTGCCGTGCCGACATCGCTTGGGTTCCTGGAGGGCAAGGAAGCCCTTAAGGCCGTCGAGATGGCCGTAAGCGAGATTAATGCAAAAGGCGGCATAAATGTGGGTGGGCAAAAGAGATTGTTCAAGGTGGCCTCGATCGACATTCGCGACGCCGCTCCCGGCGTACCCGTGCCCGAAGCCCTGCTCGGCATCGAGAAAGTCATACTGGAGAAAAAACCCGCAGCAATCCTGGTGGGCCCCTTCCGTTCCGAGGCATTGATCGCAGGGATGGATTTGATCTCCAAATATAAGGTCCCAACCATCGGGAGCATTGCCATGTCGCCTGCTTCGGAGAAGAATGTGAGGCAGGAGCCTGAAAAATACAAGTACGTGTTCCGCGATTGCCTAAACGCCGTTTACCTTGTGAAGTATCTGGCGGGCACGATGGCGGCCATCAACAAGGAATTCGGCTTCACCAAGGTCTATGTGATGCACCAGGACGTAGCCTGGGCCAGGGCGACAGCCGATCTCGTCAAAAGCACCTATTTCGACAAGGCAGGTTGGGAAGTGCTGGAACAGGAGGCCTATCCAACCGGCGCTTCGGACTTTTCTTCCGGTCTCATGAAGGCCCGCTCAAAGGGCGCCCAGGTGATCATGCCGATCTTCGATATGCCCCAGGGCGGGATTCTGGTCAAACAGTGGAAATCCATGAATGTCCCGGCCCTGATGGCAGGCTTCATATCACCGCTGGCCGGGAGCGATGCCTGGAAAACGTTTGACACAAAGATCGGCGGGGCTGCGAACTGCATCTTCGAACTGGGCAGCGCCCTTCCAAGTGATAAAGTCCCCGCATCAGTCGCGTTTTACAATGGATACAAGAAGGCCTTCGGCCATGAAATGCAGGCCGGGCACGGGCCGGCCCCTTCCTATGAAGCCGTCTACATCCTGGCCGAAGCCATCGAGCGTGCCGGCAGCCTGAATGCCGACGCCATCACCGCCGAACTGAAAAAAACGGACCGAATGGGCGCCATAGGCCGCGTGCGCTTTGACGAAGGAAACCAGGCCGTTTATGGTTTCGACCCCAAGGAAACAGCGGTCGGCGTGGTGTTTCAATGGACTGAAGACGGCAAGCGGCGGATCGTGTTTCCGGAGTCTTTGGCCGAGGGCAAAATAGAACTGCCCAAGGGCTTGAAACCCGTCAAGTAAACTCCGGTTACAGGGCGCTGCCGACTCTAACCTCCTTTTCGAGGGGGAAGGGCGCTGATCGAGTTTCTGACAATCCACCCGGTTGCCGGGGAGATCGGCTCGATGTTTGTTGGAACTTTTGTCTATGCCGTTTTTAACAGCGCCATCCTCGCAGTGATGGCGCTCGGGTTCAACCTGACCTTCGGAATCAGCGGGGTAGCCAATTTCGCCTACGGCGCCATGTATATTCTGTCGGCCTACTTGAGCTGGATGTTTCTCCATTTTCTGAACCTGCCCTACTGGCTGTCTATTTGCGTTTCCATATGCTTTACAATGGCGCTGGGGGCGCTGATGTACCGGTACGTACTTCTGCGGGTGCGCGGGCAGCCCCTCTCGGAGGTCATCGCCACCTTCGGGATCGGACTGGCCATCCTCGAGCTGTTTCAATACATGGGCCTGGTGGGCTACGAGTACAGCCTTCCTGTGCTAATCGACCGTAGCATCGTTTTCGGCAACATCGTTGTAGACATGCAGCGCATCCTGATCACGGCCGTGGCCGTATTGCTCATGGCCGGCCTATGGGCTTTCACACACTACACCAAAATAGGCCTCGCGTTCCGCGGAATTGCCCAGGACGAGCGCACGGCGCTCACATTCGGCATCGATTCGGACAGGATCGGCATGTTCAGTGTTTCTCTGGGCTGCGGGCTTGCGGCCCTGGCCGCTGCCCTCATCATCCCGCTCGGCAGCATATCGCCGAGCGATGGCTACGATGTTTTGATAAAGGCCCTGGCGGTCTGCATCATAGGTGGGCTCGGAAGCACCGGGGGGGTAATTGTGGCAAGTGTTCTTATCGGCTTTGCCGAGCGGTTGACCGACACCTACATCAGCTCGAGCTGGACCATGATCGTGAGCCTGGCGGCTATGCTAGTAGTGTTGCTGGTTAAGCCTTCGGGCCTGTTCGGCCGGCAGAAGGAACTCGAAGAAAGGATCTGATTGTTGGAACGGCGCCTGGAGCGAATAGATCGTGGCATCAAGGTACGCTCGCAGGATGTTTTCGCCCTGTCTTCGTGGCGCGAAATGCTCTATTTGCTGGCGCCCCGGCTGGTTCCAATCCTGGGTTTTCTTCTTTTGCCTCTTGTGCTGGGCAATTACTGGCAGAAGGTGCTCCTGTCGGTTGCCGTATTCGCCCTGCTTGCGTTAAGCTGGGATATCCTGGCCCAGGCCGGCATGGTCTCGCTTGGCCAGGCGCTCTTCTTTGGCCTTGGCGCCTACTGCTCGGGAATCCTCAATCACGCACTCGGGTGTCCTCCGCTGCTCGCACTTGCCGGGGCAACAGTTCTGGGAGGGCTGATGGGTACGGCCGTGCTGTTGCCTGTAATCAGGCTGCGGGGCGTTTACTTTTCCATGGTCACCCTGATAATCCCCCTTATGTTCGTTCGCATCATCGAAGCTACGAAAATTTTCGGTGGCACCGAAGGGCTGAGCGGCATCGCTCCTCTGCCGTCCAAATGGATCGAGCTCTATCTCATCGTAACGGTCCTCCTGGCGGCGCTTTTCGGGTTCAGGCGCATGATGAACTCGGACTACGGACTCGTGCTCAAGGCCATCAGGGACAATGACCGCTCTGTTACCAACGCCGGCATCAACATTTTCTGGTACAAGGCCCAGGCACTGTTTATCGCCGGTTCGATCGGCGCACTGGCCGGGGCATTTATGACACACGTCTATATGTTCGTGGGCATGCCGGTTTTTGCACTGGATTATTCTATCCTTCCGATAGCCGCAGCGGTGGTGGGCGGTCCGGGGTCTCTGGCCGGGGCAGTCCTGGGTGCGTCCATCCTCGTGCCGCTGTCTGAAATTCTGCGCGGAATCGGCGGGTTGCGCATCGTCTTCTACGGGTGTTTCCTGGTTGTGTTCATCGTGGCCCTGCCCGAAGGGATTTTCCACTACATCCAGCGCAAGTATCAGCAGTTTGAACGATGGGTGGAGGTGGAGTGATGGGAGCCGGGACCCTTCTTAGGGTCAAGTCACTTTTTAAGAATTTCGGTGGAATCCAGGCCATAACCGATCTGAGCTTCGATCTGGCCCAGGGCGAGTTGTTGGGCCTCATCGGGCCGAACGGTTCAGGCAAGACCACCGCCGTAAATCTGATAACCGGTTTTGTCAAACCATCAAGAGGTGAGATTGTCTACCGGGACCGCAGCATAGCGGGTCTGGCGCCCCATAAAATCGTGAGGCTGGGGATAGCCCGCACATTCCAGATGGTCAAGCCCTTCTATCAGCTCCCGGCTTACAAGAACATGATAATCCCGCTGTACTCGCCGAGGGTCAAGAAGCTGGCCGGGGGCAACTACGGCGATCTGGACGCGGTAGCCCTGGACTATCTGGAGGAAGTCGGTTTCGAGCGCGACTCTCACGTGGCTTTCAAGAGCGCAAGCGCCCTGCCGCAGGGTTATCTCAAGCGGTTGGAACTTGCGAAGGCCATTGCCCTCAAGCCCGACCTTATCATTCTCGATGAGCTGTTTTCCGGACTGAGCCTGGCCGAAGTGGCGAGCATAATTCCGATAATCGAGAAGCTCCGTAAGGAGGGCAAGACCATAATCATGATCGAGCACCGCCTCAAAGAGCTGTTTCGGATCGCCGACCGGGTAGTGGTGCTCAATTACGGGCAGAAAATTGCAGACGGCCCGGCTGCCCAAGCCATGCAGACCGCTGGAGTGCAGAAGGCATACCTGGGAGCAGAGTATTAACACGCAGGAAGTTTTCATATGAGCGTAAATGATAAAAATCCGGCGGGAAACAACCCGGATGTTCTGCTCGAAGTGCGGGAGCTGATGGTGTTTTTCGAAAACGCTCTTGCGATCAACGGGCTAAGCATGGAGGTGCATACCGGGGAAATTGTGGGGGTAATCGGTCCCAACAGCGCGGGCAAGACCACCCTGATGAACGCGCTCTCCGGGCTCATCATCGACATGAGAACCAGGGAGAAGCGCCGGGGCGGCGAGCGCATCACCATGTACGGCCGGATCTTTTTCAAGGGAGAGGACATTACTGAAAGTCCCCCCAGTGAACGTGTAAAAAAAGGCATCGTGCTCTCCCGTGAGCGGCACCCGATTTTTCCGGAGAGCAATATTGTCGAAAATTTGAAGATAGCCGGCTATCTCAGATCGAGATCGGAGGTCAAAGAGACTATCGCATATGTCTTTGAGCTGTTTCCTCATCTGGCCGGCGTGAAATCCAGAAAGGCCGGCTTCATGAGTGGGGGCGAGCAGCAGATGCTCGGCATCGGTATGGCGCTTGTTGCGCGGCCCGCGTTGTTGCTCCTGGATGAACCACTTCTGGGCCTTAGCCCTTTGATACAACGGACTCTGATGGAGGCCATCCTCCACCTGAAAGAGCGCTATAACATCACGGTCATATTGAGCGAGCAGTTCGCGCGGCCGGTCCTCCCGGTGATCGACCGGGGTTATGTGGTCGAAAACGGTATGCTGGCCCTGAGCGGCACCGGCCGCGAATTGATGGAAAACCCGGAGATTCAATCCGCCTATTTCGGGATTTGACCCGGCTTTTCGACAAACCACTCTTTTTTATTTGAGCACATCGGAGCTGCCGCACAATCATGACGGATTTGAGTGCTGGGTCGATCTACTCGGTCTTCGCCGAAACGGCTCAAAGGCGAAGGGACCATACAGCGGTGGTCTATCTGGGCAGCCGGTATTCCTATTCGCGCCTGAAGGAGATGGCGGAAGCTTTTGCCTCATCTCTGGCCGGGATCGGCGTGACACCCGGCGCAAAAGTGATGCTCTATATACCCAACGGCATACAATGGGTGGCGGCCTGGCTGGGCATCCAGCGCCTCGGCGCTATTGCCGTACCCATTACGCCGATCTACACCCCTCATGATATCATCTACATCGCAAACGACAGCGGCGCGGAAACCATCATCTGCGCCGACACCAATTTCGGCTACGTGATGAACGCGCTGCCCGAAACAGGGTTGAGGCAGGTTATCTTCTCCAATATGGCGGACCTGCTGCCTTTGTGGAAGCGGGCCTTCGGCTATCTCAGCGATGTGGTGCCGAGGGGCAGGACGGTGTGCAACGGCAATACGCATTCGCTTGGCAGTCTTATATCCGCAGGCCGCAGAAAACCGCTTCCGGAATTAAATGAGCGCAAAGGCAGCGATACCGCCCAGATCCTGTACACGGGGGGAACGACCAGGTTTCCAAAAGGCGTACCTATCTCGCATATTCTTTTCCTGGTTTCGGCCGATGAGCAGATTCGGATGAGCAGTCCTTTGATCGCCCCGCACGAAAACGTGGTCCTGGGAAACGCCCCACTGTTCCATATCATGGGCCAGACCTGCGGTCTGGCAACCCTTTTTACGGGCGGGACCCTGATAGTCCAGCCCAGCGTCAACCTGGATGCAGCTTTCGATGCCATCGAGCGCTTCGAGGTCAGGAGCATGATCGGCGTGCCGGCGCTCTATCGCATGATCCTCGATCACCCGCGCCTGGATCACTACGACCTGAGTTCGCTCCAATACTGCTTCTGCGGAGGCGACGCATTGCCGGTGGAAATAGGGCGGCGCTGGCAGGCAAAATTCGGCCGCTCGATCCGGCAAGGGTACGGGGCAACCGAAACCTGCGGCGGGGTGAGCATGTGTCCCGCAGACGTTGAAAACCCTGCGAAAAGCGTGGGAAAAGTTCTGGCAAGCAAGGAGGTTAAGCTCGTGGACCCGTTGAGCCTGAAGGAAGTGGCGACGGGAGAGACAGGTGAGCTTCTCGTACGCTCCGCTCATATGGTCAAGGCTTACCTGAACAAGCCGAAGGAAACCAGGGACTCGTTCGTTCAAATCGATGGCAATACCTGGTACCGCACTTCGGACATCATGACCATGGACTCCGACGGCCATCTCTATTTCGTGGACCGTACGGTAGACACCATCAAGCATAAAGGCTACCGCATTTCCGCCTCTGAGGTCGAATCCGTTCTTCAGGAGCATCCCGCAGTCATGTCCACATGCGTGGTGGGTGTGCCGGACAAAAAGGTCGGTGAACGGATCAAGGCCTACGTGGTGCTGAAGGAAGACATCAAAGGAATAACCGGCTACGACCTCATCAAGTGGTGCAGGACTACCCTGGCTTCGTATAAGGTGCCGGACCATATAGAATTTCGGGACATGCTTCCCAGATCCAAAGTGGGCAAGCTGCTTCGCCGGGAGATTCGAGACCAGGAAAGGCGCCGGATGGACGTGTGATCGCCTCTCTTTTGCCTCGCGGCCCGAAGGAGCGGGGCCGCAGAGGGGCAGGGATGAGTTTCGCCGCGAAGAGCACCCTTCGGCGGGCCAGGGGGAATGGCAGAAAATGACCCGAAATGGCACCGATTTGGGAATTTTGGGGGTAACGAACACCCGGGTTTTCAGTACCTCGCCAGTGCCTTTTGTAGCTTCCTGGCCCCCGCCGGCACTTTGACCTTTCCGGACAGAATCTCCCCAGGTGTGACTGACCGGCCGTAATAGTTTGCGTTCGCTTCGTTTCTCGTCGCAATAACGGTCCCCTCAAGAGAGATACCGCCGAAAAGTCCCTGGCTGCGGCTATAGGCATAGACTGCGGCAACAGGTGTTACATCGGCCTCGGCCGTGCGTCCCACGGGACCGGCAGCCAAACTCATAGCGCCTCCAAATTGCACGTTCCCTCCCTGAGAGAATGCCTTCACGGCCTCATGAGTATTGAGAACGAACACGAACTCGGTTTCCTGTGCTCCGATCTGCAGGCCGAATCCCGCTCCACCAGTCCCGATTGCGGAGGGCCCGCTCCAGCCTTTGCCTGTTCTCGCCACTACCACACCGGAGCCGCCGCGCCCGCTGACAATGAAGCCACCCTTGATGACCGTTATGATAGCCACTCCCTTGGCGTTCCTTAGCACCTCCGGGGGGATGGATCTCTCGGGGATATCCCGGAATGCCTGGATAATCGTCACGGCCCGATCGACGTCATCCTGCATCCCGTCCGCGTATGTCACGGGCACATTGAACGTTGCAACCAAGGCCAGAAACAGCGAAAACAACAGAACTCGCTTCATCATTTCATCTCCTTTGCATGCGAACTGGTTTGGGATTGTCTCTCCGGGTCATACCCAAAACTGCCTTGAACCTGGAGACCAGGCTTTGCCACACCTACGATAAGTCGCAAATGGTCACAGGCAACGCCCGAGAAATCAATTTTTCACGCCATTAGAAACATAATAAATGGGAGACAGTAATTTATGCGGCATTCTACTCAACCATCTGATATGGATGAAGCCACAGGGGAGTTTCTCGAACGCATTAAATCTTCCTGAATCACGTTGTTTGGAAAATGGACTCTGGAGCTGCGTTTTTGCGAAATATGTGGTATTTATATAAACTTTATTGCGCCACCCCGCCCATTGACAAATCGGGCGGTAGCGCTATACTCTTCCCGTCAATGCTCAGAGGGGCTAGTGCTGAAGAATTCAAAGATTTGCTGGAGGAGAAAAAGAGTGTTATTCCGATTGAAAGAAATTAAGTTTTTCTTTGTACTGGTGGTATTGTTCTCGCCGCTCGTCTTTTCGCAACCTACTTGCGCCGCTGTCCCAGGCCAATCGAACCCAATGGCGCTCATACAGCGCGGTACGGAAAAGGCCCTCCAGACTTTGCGCGAGTCTGAAAGTGGTCAAGCGCCATCTTTGCGGCAGAGAAAGAATGAAATCCTGAATGATGTGAGCGAGTATTTCAACTTCGATGAGATGGCCAAACGAGCGTTGGGCCGGCCATGGAAAGACCAAACTCCTGATAAGCGTCAGGAATTTGTGCAACTTTTCAAACAGCTTCTTTTCAATACCTATATCAACCGGCTCGAGAAGTATACAGGCTCGAAAGAACGGGTATTTTATGATTCTGAAAAACTGGACGGGGACTACGCAATCGTCAAAACGCACATTCTTTATCAGGGCAATAATAACGTCGAGATAGAATACAGGCTAAACCGGAATGTGGGGGAGTGGAAAGTATATGACGTGGTAGTCGAGGGAATCAGCATTGTGGAAAACTACCGTAGCCAGTTCACTTCGATCCTGGCTAATGAATCATTTGACTCCCTGCTGGGAAGACTTCGCCAGAAAATCGCCGAATCGAACTGAGGCTTTTTTACCCCACAATGAATTCCTGCCAGTGTCTGCTCCGGACTTGACCCGGAGCAGGCGTGGACAGGCTCTCATCCGACCATTAAACGGCGCCTGGGTATTGTGAAAAATCTCGTTCATCTGGAATCACCTGAAAAATCCACTACGCCAAAATCGGGTCTGGAAGGCCACCGTAGCAGACTGCGGGAAAGGTTCCTCAAAAGCGGTCTTGACGGGTTCAACGATCATGAAATCCTGGAACTTCTGCTTACCTATGTGATTTCCAGAAAAGATGTCAAGCCGATCGCAAAAGATCTGCTGAACAAATTCGGCAATAACCTTGCCTCAGTGTTCGACGCCCCTCCCGAGGCGCTTCAGCGTGAGGTTGAGGGAATTGGGAAGCATGCCGCTGGACTGATATGCCTTATTCCCCGCCTGTTCGATTCTTACCAGTCGAGCCGCTGGGCCCGCCAGGAGACTTTCTGTTCAACTCAAGCCGCTGTCTCGTATCTGCGGGCGCGTCTTGGGACCCAAAGAAACGAGGTGTTCTGTGTTCTCGCGCTGGACAGCCAGAACCGGTTGATCGCTGTCGAGCAGGTGCAGAGGGGGAGCGTAAATCGGACTGCCGTCTTTCCGAGGCTGGTAGCCGAGGCCAGCCTGAAACATCGTGCAACGGCTGTAATCCTGGGTCATAATCATCCCGGAGGGGGTCCGCTGCCCTCGGCCGCAGACAGGCAACTTACCAAGAGACTCAGAAACATACTGGGCGATCTGGACATAGTGGTCCACGATCATATAATCATAGCGGGACTGGACCAGTATTACTCATTTGCCGAAACCGGTGGACTGGAATAAACATAGGAGAATTTCACCTTATGAACGCTCTATCTATGCCGGCCGTCATAGTGCGTGAGGGGGCAAAAAAGGGGGAATGGAACGATCTCAGCCTCGAGACGCTAGAAATACCCGCTCTGGAAGAAGGGGAAGCGCTGGTTCAGGTTGAAGCCTGTTCAGTTAACCGGGCTGACCTGCTCCAGAGGCGCGGTCTGTACCCGCCTCCACCCGGGGCCTCCCAGGTGTTGGGACTCGATTTTGCCGGGTTTGTTGTCAAGCGGCCGCCTGCTTCGGCCCTTAAAGAAAGCGACAGGGTATTCGGAATAGTTGCCGGGGGCGGCTACGGCAGATATGTGGCCGTTTCGGCGGACCACCTGGTTCCCATTCCTGAAAACCTGAGTTTCACCGAAGCGGCTGCGGCTGCGGAGGTTTTCTTCACGGCATTCTACAATCTCTTTGTACAGGCCGGAATCAAAGCCGGAGACGCAGTTCTTCTTCACGGCGGGGGCAGCGGGGTTGGGACTGCCGCCATTCAGCTCTGCGCATCAACTGGGGCAACGGTTATAATTACCGCAGGCTCGGAAGACAAAGTGCAACGGGCGCTCCATTTAGGGGCTTCCGCAGGGATTAACTACAAGGAAGAGGATTTCGCCGAGCGAGTCCTGCAAATAACCGGGGGCGAGGGCGTGGATATCATTTTGGACTGGATAGGAGCGTCCTATTTACGCAAGCACCTTGAGATTCTCAAAACAAGAGGGCGGCTCGTCATGATCGGTTTGATGGGCGGGAGCGCGGGTGAAATAAACCTGGTCCCGGTCGTCGCCAAAAGGCTAAAAGTCATCGGCTCCGTTTTGCGCAGCCAGTCGAGAGAGGAGAAGGCCGAGATCACGCGCAAGTTCATCGAAACCGTGCTTCCGCTGCTCAAATCCGGCCGGGTGAAGCCCATAATCGACCGCATATTTCCAATATCCGAAGTGGAGGATGCTCACAGGTATCTAAGTAAAGGGGAGCATTTCGGAAAAATCGTACTCACGTGGTAATCGTGGAAACGTTCACCGCTGAGGCTCACGGACAAAAATTCTCACCACAGAGACGCAGAGTACACTGAGAAAAGCTTTGTAATACAGGATTAACAGAAATGGCAATGGATTAGGGGATTCAGGAATTAATCCCTGTATCCCTCAATTCACAATCCCTTAATTCTCGGGCATTCTAGGTCCTGAGAATAAGGTGAAATAATGTTGATCTTGTTGAATTTTGGTTTCCTCTGCGTCCTCTGTGCCTCTGTGGTGAACTCTTAGGTAATCGTTTTAGCAGACGCAAAATGGAAAATTCCTGGATAAGCATCAAGAATGTCCGGTTCGTAAGAAACCGGAAGCTGATACTGGACGATATTTCCTGGGATATAAAGCCGGGCGAGCACTGGGTTGTGCTCGGTGCAAACGGGTCCGGCAAAACGACCCTGCTTCAGATCCTTGCCGGCTACCTATGGCCGACCTCGGGCGATGTGACCGTTTTGGGAGAGCACTTCGGTGAGGTCGATCTTCGAGCCTTGCGGAGGAAAATCGGCTGGGTCGGATCTTTTCTCCAGGCCCAGGTGCCGCCTTCACAGAGACCCCTCGAGTTCATTGTGAGCGGAAAGTATGCCTCGCTTGGGATATTTGACAAGCCCGAGGCCGAGGATTTCGAGGAAGCCGCCAGGCTTGCCGCAAGGCTCGGGTGCGGCAAGATACTCGATCTTCCATACGCGGTGCTCTCCCATGGAGAAAAGCAGCGCCTCCTGATAGCCAGGGCGCTCATTCACAAGCCTCGTCTTCTGATTCTCGATGAACCCTGCGGGGGGTTGGACCTCGTTTCCCGAGAGCAACTCCTGTCAACCCTTGAAAGCCTGGGCCGGATGTCCGACGGCCCTGCCATGATCCTGGTCACCCATTATCTTGAGGAAATCATGCCGGTCTTCAGTCACGTCTTTCTGCTAAAGTCGGGGTGCTGCGCGGCAAGAGGCAAAAAAGACCAAATACTGAAGCGAGAACTGCTGAGTCAGGCTTTTGGCATCCAGATCGAAGCCGGGGCCGAAAACGGCCGCTACTGGTCACGCGTGCTTCCTGCAAAAAATTAGGCCTGGAGCGGGGCGGCTGTGTCATAAATTAAAATTTTTGACACAGAGACGATCAGGTCTGACAACACTTGCTGCGCAGGAGACCCAAGAGCCCTTCCCATGCGCCTTCAACGGGCTTGAACCCTTTTTGGGGGTCTCCTTGATGTGTAGCGATGGTAAAAACCGAGTGGCCAAGTGGCCCGATGTTTTCCGTGGTGACAGCTTGGCTGTAGTTATTCCGCTCTTCGATGGCAACGTACGCGCAAGTGAGGCGCGGGCAAGCCTCCAACAAACTATCGAAGTCACTTTTAACCTTCGTGATCGCGCCGGGAAACGCTCCTGTTTGTTTGACCTCAAGCGCAACAAGTACGTCGTCCGGCGCATACAGCAAATCCCAAATCGGTTGCACGTCTGGCTTGGTAATAAAAAGATCAACTTGGATTGGAATACCGTCGATGAAGCAGTCCCGCTGCGACACCGGAAACCCCTCTTTCTGGAGCGCGTGTCGAAGTATCTCCACGGCCACAGCCCCGGTGAACTTCGTGCATTTTTTGGCTTTGTCCCCAAACCGGCTCTTGCATTTGGCCACAAACTCGTTCTTCGCTTTTCGAACCTGTTTGACAAGTTCCTCAGAGCTCACAGGCGTCTCCTTTCCCAGTCTTTGAAGCGTTTCTATAGCTTTTTCTCTATCGCCAAAGCCTTTCAAACCTTGCCGGATTTGTCGCCGTGTAAATGACGGTGTGCCTAATGTCGCGGTGTCCTAGATAGTCGTGAATTAGCCGCATGTCCGCGCCTTGATCCGCAAGGGCAAAACTGCAAGAGTGGCGTAGCTGATGTGGGTGGGCGGGCAGGGCAAGACCGGCCAGCTTTCCGTAATTGCGGATCGTAAGCCATGCGGTTTTACGGCTAAGCGGGCCGCGCCTCTCGCTGACAAAGAAAGCGTCGGTCTCCGGCTTCATCTTCGCGCGGATCGCAAGCCATGCCTTGGCGATTTTGATTTCATCGGGTCTTATCGGGTGCGTGGTGGAAAGGCCTTTTTTAAGCCGCGCCACGTGCAAAACGCGGCTTTCGATGTCCACGCGGGAAAGCTCAAGCCCGCAGGCCTCCGACACGCGCAAACCGTGGCGGAACATCATAAGGAGCAAGCAACGGTCGCGGGCCTCGTTGCGGTGGCCCTTGGTCGCGGATAATAATTTATCGACTTCCAAAGCGGTCAGGTGTTTGCGGTCGTCGGTCTTCAAAAAACGTCCTTCGCGGCGATTTGTCCAGTGTTCAGCCTTCGGCGCGGCTCGCAAACCCGCGCCAATCCTCAAAGCCAAAAACCGACACTAGACAATTTAGGCTCAATTGTCCAGTTTTTCCTGAAGCAAAAAGGCCGGGGCATTTTATCCCACTTTTCAAGGCTGCTGACGGCCCGCAACGCAAAATTGGCTGCTTTTGAGCAGGTTTTGGGATCAATGCTAGAAATAGGACGCTGAAATAATTAAGACGCTGATAAAAAACAGACGACATTTTACTTGACATCTTAAATTGGATTTCATAAAGTTAAACTAACGGATAGTACGCAATCCATCATCTAAGAGGGAGAGGCGGAATGCCAAACGACCTAACAGAATTAAACAAGTTTGCGGATAAGTGGTTGTCCGGCTTGTCCTGGGAGAAAAAATCCGTGAGAGCGACCTTCAAGCTAAGTCAAGAGGCAACCGAGATGTTGACTGCCTTGACCGAAAGCAAGGGGGAAAGCATGAAGGAATTTTTTGACACTCTTTGTTTCCGCCTTCTGTTTTGGGAGGAGGCGCTGGAATCGAACGATCCCATGCTCGCAAAACTGAACGAACATGATAAAAAAGCCGAGATTGAGAAACTACAACGCCAAGTCCGTAAAACCTATGTGATAAGCAAAACTGCACGTGAAAAACTGGCAAGGTTTGCCGAAAAATACAAGCTCTCCCGAGACGCTTTTGTTGAGCATGCGGTGCGTTTTGAAAATGAGTCAATCACTAAACGGGCAGAAGAAAAACGCAGGACGCATACCAGGGCGTTTGAAATAGTTCAGAGTAGCTCGACTGCACTCGAAAATGCTTTAGAGGAATTGAAAGGTATACTAGAGGAAGGCGACCCCATCCGTGGACGCTTTTTAAGCGTTTGTATAGTACTCGATAATCTATGTCAAGCAATAGAACAAGAATTACAAGATGGTACGCCAATTGATCCTGATACTTTGTAATCAAAGGAGTTGTCATGCAGCTTACACAACATGCAACTATAAGGAGCAAACAAAGGGGAATATCTACTGAATGCATCAATATGATCATTGACTTCGGCACTTCCGAAAAGAGAAAAGGTGGTGCTATAGAATACAGATTAAAGAAGGGAGACAAGTCTAATCTACTTAAGCAATTGAAACATCAGATACAACTTTTGGACAAAATTGACGGAAAGGCCGTATTGGTTAGCGATGACATGAAAGAAGTCATAACCGTTTATAGAACGAGGGGCTAAGCCATGTCTTACCGGAGACCTAAAGTAATTGATGTTCTAGGCGTCTTAAAAGTAATGCGAGACAAATTTACAAGAGCTTCCAATATCACTGAATTGCGTATCAAATCGGTACAAGACGTTGCCGATTGCGAACTACAAAAAGGAAGGTACCTGAACCAGCGATCCGCAGAACATACTATTATGGATGCTTGTGGACGTCGTGTGGTGGGTAACCTAAAAGATTTCGATAGGCTTGTGGATGAATGGCTGCGCCATGGCTCTACGGCGCTGAGGGATGAGCTTTTGGATCATTGCGCAGGCAGTTCTGAACGCGCTGAGATAAGCAACTTCTTTAATAATACGCGACAGTATAGGCAAAAATCATAACATTAGACACTTTACAACAAACTGTCTAGTTTTGCTCGCTGGCAATTGTGCCGCTTTAAGCGGCACGTGCGCGCTTTTGCGCGCGTTGCGGTTGCGCCCTTGCATTGCGCAACCAAAGCCGCTCCGCACCCCCGTCGCCGCGTAGCGGGTGCGTGGTGGAAAGGCCCTTTTTAAGCCGCGCGACGTGCAACACGCGGCTTTCGGTGTCCACCTGCTCAAGCTGCAAGGCGCAAGCCTCCGACACGCGCAACCCGTGCCGGAACATCATCAGCAAGAAACAACGGTGGCGGGCTTCAAAGCGGCTGCCCTTGGCGGCAGCCATAAGCTTTTCAACCTCGTGCGTGGTAGTGGGTGTTTTCGGTCGTTCATAGCTCGTTTAAGCAACCTTGGGCGTCAGACGCTCAACAGTAATGCGGGAAGCCCGCTTGCGCATCTGCGCAAGGTCATAATTCATCTGCATCCGAAGCCACGTATCAGCCGTGCTGCCAAATGCCTTTTCAAAGCGGATCGCCATTTCCGGCGTGACGCTGCTGCGTCCGGCAATAACGTTGTGAAGCTGCTGGCGCGTGATGCCGAGCCCCTTAGCAGCTTCCGCGACACTTAAGCCAAGATCGTCAAGGCACGCCTTAACAAGCTCGCCAGGGTGTATAGGGTTTTTCATCTCCATTGTTTTTGCCTCCTTCAATGGTAATCGACAAAATCCACCTCGAAAGCGTCTCCCGTTTCAAAGCGGAAAATGATCCGCCAATTCGCGCGGACAGTCACCGAGAAAAAGTCCTTCAACTCTCCCTTGAGGATATGCAAGTGGAAAGCAGGCACGTTCACGCCTTCAATCTCTTGCGCGGCGTGCAGAGTCGAGAGAATGAGCCTTATCCGCTCCAACATGTCCGGCGGCAATTTGCTGCCGTCGTCATCCTCGAAGAACTGCCGCAGTCCTTTGTGCCGAAAGGTTTTTATCATCGTCCATATTGTAAAGAGTAATTTTACGTTTTACAAGAGTTGTTGCTTGGGTTTTTTGTTTGTTTATCGGTGGTTCGCCATTTTGTCCAGTTTTAGAAAGGCAATCTTAGCTGATTTCCGGTAGATACGCCGCCCGCATCTTGCGTCACTATCGAAGCCTCCCCGCCGCTTTGAAAATTCTATAATCCTTCGCCATTTCGGCGCTCATGCTTAGGGGTCTAATACGAAGTTTCGTTCAAGTGTGTACCAAAAGAAGCTGAAAAGCTCGGGGAACTTTACCCCGAACCCTCACTTCGTTCGGGTTTGCGCTGACACTCGCGCCCGATCTTTTGAGAGGGCGCACCCCTTCGCAGCTCTCCATGCCCGGACCATGATCCTGCTATTTAAGAATGGCGCTGCGGCGGCCGCCCAGCAAGTGCTGGGCAACCGCCGGCAGCGCCGAGCGCTTGGCCGCGCGCGTCTGCGCGCGCGGCCAAATCTTGCGGGGTGCGGGGAAGTCACTTCCCCGCTCTTTTCGATTGATTCAATCTTGAACGCAAACTGGTATTAATCGATCTGTTCCACCAGGTAATTCTCGACGCCCATCTGCTTGATCTCGTCGAGTTGAGCTTCGATCCAGTCGATATGATTTTCCTCGTCCTTCAGAATGGAATCCATGAGTTCCCGTGAGCCGTTGTCGCCGAGTTCCATGGCGAGCCGGATTCCATCGTTGTAGCTCTTGATGGCGCCGTCTTCGGCGTCCCAGTCATTTTTATGCTGCGCCGGGATTTCCGGGCCGATGTTTATCTTTTTCAAATTACTTACGATTGGCCGGCCGTCCAGGAAAAGTATGCGTGCGATCAGTTTCTCTGCGTGTTTCATCTCGTCGATCGCCCGTTTCTCGATTTGTTTGTGAAGCTTTTCGTAGCCCCAATTGTCGCACATCTCCGAGTGAACCATGTACTGGTTGATGGCGGTCAGTTCGTCTGAAAGGAGGTCGTTCAGCTTTGCAATGACTTTTTCGTTGCCCTTCATTTCACTCTCCTTAAGTTAAAGTTATTATCCCTGTTCATCCGTGTCTGAACTCTTTATCTGCCGTTTCTGTTAAACCTGTCTAAGCTTTTTTCTCCTTGACCGGACTATGGCCCGTTTCTGAGGTGAATGTTTACTTTTTCTGCGGAAGAATGTGCGTTGAGCTGCCGAGGAAGGCTTCGGCCGCTTCCTCCTCGGATTCTGAAAGAGTTGGATGAGGGTGAATCGACAGGCCTATGTCCTCTGCAAGAGCGCCCATCTCGATTGCAAGAACACCCTCGGATATCATTTCACCGGCTTCACGCCCGACAATACCGAGTCCCAGCACCCGTTGCGAACCGGGGTCGATTATCATCTTGGTCATCCCCTGGGCGACGCCCATGGATACAGCGCGACCGGATGCGGACCATGGGAAACGGGTGACCTTGACTTTTCGTCCTTGCCTTTTTGCCGCCTCTTCGCTCAGTCCGCAAACCGCAATCTGCGGATCGGTGTAAAGGACTGCAGGAACGGCCTGAAAATCGAATGCCGATGGCATTCCATAGATCACTTCGGCAGCGACTTTGCCTTCATGCATGGCCTTGTGAGCCAGCATAGCCCCGCCTGTCACGTCGCCGACCGCAAAAATTTTTTCATCCGTTGTGCGCCTCTGCTGGTCAACTATTATGAACCCTTGCTCGTTCACCGTGACTTTTGTATTCTCTAAGCCGATTCCCTGCGAATTCGGGGTCCTGCCGACGGCCGCGAGCACTCGGTCGAATCGCTGGTTCTTCTCCTCGATTGCCCCGCTGAAAGTAACATTTACGCCGCTTTCATCTTCCTCGATCGAGGTGACGTTGGTGTTGCAGCGAATGGATTCAAAGAGCGCTTCGAGCCGGACAACAAGAGGTTTCGACAGATCGGCATCGATACCGCGCATGAGCTGTCCGTCATCTTCGACAAGGACAACCTTGCTCCCCAGCGAGGCGTAAACAGACCCGATTTCAAGCCCGACAAAACCGCCCCCGACAACGAGCAGCCGTTTGGGGATATCCGCCAGCTCAAGGGCGCCTGTTGAATCCATGACCCGCCCGCCCGGTTTGAACTGCGCTCCTGCCAGGGTTCGGGTAGAGGAGCCTGTGGCGATGATCGCATGTTTGAACCTTATATGGCTGGACCCCGTATTCTGGACTCGCGCATGGCTTGAATCCTCCAGTGCGGCCTGTCCCTGCATATAAAGAATGCCGCGCCTTTTCGTAAGCTCGACCAGACCCTTCGCCAGCCTGTCGATGACCTTGTCTTTCCATTCGCGCAGTCGGCCCAGGTCTAATTTCGGCTCCGCAAAGGTGACGCCCATATCACTGGCGCGCCGGGCATCGTGCATGAGTTCGGTAACGTAGAGCAGGGTCTTTGACGGTATACAGCCTCTGAACAGGCACACTCCTCCCGGTCTGGGGTCGGCTTCGACCATCGTTACGTCCATACCCAGATCAGCCGCCCGAAAAGCTGCCGCATAGCCTCCCGGACCTCCGCCGATCACCAGCAGATCTGTTTCCTGGGTAAACTCGCCCATTACCATTCGATGAAAGCTCCTATATAGCTACTAGCTCATCATAAGAAGGTCTTCGGGGTTTTCCAGGCTCTCTATGATCACATTCAGAAACCTGGCCGCTTCAGCGCCGTCAAGGACGCGATGATCGAAAGTGATGTTGAGCGGCAGCATCAGGCGAGGGATGATTTCATAATTTTTTTCATCTCCGACTACCATCGGCTGCAATCTTGCCTGAGCCATTCCAAGGATGGCGACTTCAGGGTAATTGATGATAGGACAAAGTGCCGTACCGCCTATCGGACCCACGTTGGTTATTGTGAAAGTCCCGCCGGACATGTCATCCTTGGTCGCCTGGCCCTGGCGGGTCTTTTCCGCAAGGTCTTTGAGTTCAACCGCCAGATCGAAAATACTCTTGCAGTCAACGTCCCGGATCACTGGAACCAGCAGGCCGCGCTCGGTGTCAACCGCGAACCCGATGTGATGGTAATGTTTAATGATGATCTCTTCAGATTCCATATCGATGCTCGAATTGAATCGGGGGAATTTTTTCAGTGCCGCCGCAGCGGCTTTTATTGCGAAAACCGTCAGGCTCAAAGCTCCGCCCTGCGCCTCGACCTGCTGTTTGTGTTTGTGCCGGAACGCTTCGAGTTCGGTAAGGTCCGCGACGTCCATGTGCGTAACATGGGGTATTTGGGACCACGCAACGGCAACGTGTTTCGCAGTGCTTCGGCGCACGGAGCGAAGCGGGATTCGCTCGACCGGCCCGGCCAAGTCGAATTGGGGGAGAGCCGGAGCCTCGGGGAGTTCGGGAGGTTTTTTCTCCTTCCCCTTTCCCAAAGGGGGGCCGGCGGGGATTTTAGCCTCGATGGGCGCCTTTTCGCCTTTGGGCCGTCCGGCGCCTTCGGCGAACGCGTGCACGTCGTCTGGGGTAACTCGCCCACCTGGGCCGCTTGGCTTCACCTGATTAATATCTATACCGAGCTCTCGCGCCAGGCGACGGGTGGAAGGGGCGGCGGCAACCGGACCCTCAGGCAGCCGCGTTTCACGCTTTTCTTCGGGCGTTTTCGGCGCCTGCGCTTTAGTCTGCTCTGCGGACTCGCCCTCCTTCAGGAAAACAATGAGCACTTCCCCTACGCGGACTGTCTGCCCTGATTTTACCCTTACTTCCTTGACGGTTCCGGTGACCGGCGAGGGGACCTCTGCCGTCGCTTTGTCGGTTTCGACGATCAGCACTGTTTGCCCGTCTTCGACTCTGTCCCCGGCTTGAACGAGAACTTCGATTATCTCACCCTCGTGAATTCCCTCTCCAAGGTCGGGAAGTTTGAACTCGACGGGCATAAAATCCTCCATAGCCAGTTTGCGTCCGGAAAGGGTCCTTTTTCGCCCTGGGCGGCAGGGCCGCAGCCAGATTGGCCGCTGCCTTCGGCGGCGGCACAGGCAGGATCTCGACGCTCCGCGAGGCGGTACAGGTGTACGCCTCCGCACAAGCCCTCGATTTCCTTGCCAGAACGAAAAATCCCTTTCTTCTAGGTCAAAACATCCGAATCTGAAACTGCAAGTGTCTCATCCGGTGTTTCCGGATGGACACTAGCTAGAATGCCAAGGTTTCGCGAACGGCGTTTTTGATCCTGAGCACGCCGGGCAAATAATCCTGCTCGCGCTGGTAGTACGGTATTACAATATCAAAACCAGTCGCTCTGCGGATGGGAGCTTCCAGGTAGAGCAGGGCCTTTTCCACTATTCTGGCAACGACTTCGGCGCCTGCTCCATAGGTGCGGTGTGACTCGTGCACTACAACGGCTCGTCCGGTCTTTTTTACGGATTCAATGAAGATCTGGTCGTCAAGAGGCGATATTGACAGCAGATCGACAACTTCGCACTTTATCCCATCCTTCTCATTTAGTTCCGATGCCGCATCGAGCGTCGGCATAAGGCTTGCCCCGTACGTTATCAGGGTTATGTCTCCGCCCTCCAAAGCTATCCGGGACTTGCCGATAGGGAATGTTTCCTCTTCTTCGGGCACCTCTTCCCTGAAGGCCCGATAGACTGCTTTTGGCTCATAGAAAACAACCGGGTCAGGGTCCCGAATGGCGCTTATCAGAAGCGAGCGGGCCGTGCGTGGGGTAGAAGGGATTACCATCTTCAGCCCGGGGGTATGCGCCCAATAAACTTCCCGGCTCTCGGAGTGGTGTTCGAGTGCTCTTACTCCCCCACCATAGGGGGCCCTCAACACCATTGGAATACCGTAGCGGCCCTGTGACCTGAACCTCATTCTGGACGCATGAGATTCCATCTGGTGGAAAGCGAAGTAGCTGAAGCCGGAAAACTGCATCTCGCATACCGGTCTGAGCCCGTAGATCGCCATTCCGATTGAGAACCCGGCGATTGCGGATTCGGCAAGCGGGGTGTCCATAACTCTTTGGGGCCCAAATTTGTCAAGCAGCCCGTCTGTCACACGGAAAACTCCCCCGTCTTTTCCGACATCTTCCCCCAGCAGGATAACCCTGTCGTCTTTTTCCATCTCCTGACGGAGCGCCATGTTTATGGCCTCAACCATGTTCATTTTGGGCATCTATGAAATCTCCCGGGCACTGAAAAAATCCTCGTATGAGTGGACTATATGCAACACTAAGCAGAAGAATATCATTTCTATTGCGCACCCCCCTTATCGACTGAGCCGCGCTTTTGTTCGAGTTCCCCTTTGAGTTCCTCCCTCTGGTAGCGTAGAGTAGGGGTAAGTTCCGCATAGGCATGATCGAACATGTCCAAAGAATTGATTCCCTTTTCGACCAACTCCGTCCAGCGGTGCTCGGCCGCGCTGATTTCTGTTTTGACTTGCTCTTCAACCGTCTGGTTTTTCAGGTCGTCGAGAATGCCCTTGTCTCTCAAATATTTTTCAAACCGGGTGATGGGATCGCGTTTCTCCCATTCTCTGACTTCTTCTTCCGTGCGGTACTTTTTAGGATCATCCGCCGTAGTATGCATGGAGAGCCGGTAGGTTACCATTTCTATAAGGGTGGGTCCCTCGCCCCTTCTGGCGCTGTCCACCGCATCTTTGACCGCTTTGTAAACGGCGAGAATGTCGTTTCCGTCAACCTGAAGCCCCGGCATGTCGTAGGCAATCGCTTTCTGCGCCAGAGTTCCTGAATGGGTTTGCCGGCTCCGGGGCAGTGATATCGCCCATTGGTTGTTCTGACATATGAAAACGACCGGGGTCTGATAGACCGAGGCAAAATTCATAGCTTCGTGAAAATCGCCCTGGGAGGTCCCCCCGTCGCCAAAAAATGTCGCTACGACGGCATTTTGCCCACGGTACTTTATTCCGTAACCGATTCCCACCGCATGAATCATTTGCGAGCCGACAGGAACGGATATGGGAAGCAGGTTCACTCCGTCCGGTATGTGCCCGCCCTCACTGTAGCCTCCATAATAGAGAAGGATGCGCTCCATCGGCTTTCCGTGCCACATTTCGACAGCAGCTTCACGAAAGGAGGGTACGATCCAGTCATCGGGATTCAAGGCGGCTGCCGCTCCAACCTGGGCCTCCTGTCCCTTGATCGGCGCAAAAGTTCCTATCTTGCCCTGCCTCTGAAGGATCAACATACGTTCATCGAATCTTCGCCCAAGCAGCATGGCTCGATAGAGTTTGAGCAGCAGCTCGTCTGATAATTGCGGCTCCAGCGATTTGTCAACCTGCCCGCTTTGGTCCAGGATCGAAAGGTAATTGACTCGGTATGGGAGATCGATTTCTGTGGTCGGCATTATCCTTTCTCTCACCTCGAAATTATCTGAAAATAGCTATAGGTAAATGAACGGAATAAAAACTCAGGCAAAATCCTTTAGCATTGAGCAATATAAGTACAGGCCTTTTTTTCTGCCAGAGGGCAGACGGAAATCGGCTAGACTGTCAAAGATAGATGTATCTTTTAGCTGGTTTCCATTCGGAAAGGGTCCTTTTCCGTCCTGGGGCGGTGGCGCAGAGGCTTCGGGGGGCTCGATCTCCGATCTCGACGCTCCGCGAGGCGGTACCCAAGTACGCCTCCGCGCAACCCCTCGATTTCTTTGCCAGTACGAAAAATGCCTCCTTTTTGAATCTGAAACTGCTAGTGTACCATCCGGAATTTCCGGATGGACGCTAGCTGGAATTCGAAACGCGAGTAACTATTTTAGTAAGTATTCTCGTAAGAGAGACTTAGTGCACAAATGCAAGAAAATCAGAGGGAAATATGAAAGTGCCGCTAATAAAGACCTCTTTGCCGGGGCCGAAAGCTTCAGAGTTGATCCGCGTTGACGAAGGGTTCATTTCTCCATCCTATACAAGGAGTTATCCGCTGGTTGTCGAAAAGGCGCGGGGACTGTGGGTTCAGGATGTTGACGGGAATCGGTTCCTGGATTTCACAGCGGGTATAGCCGTGAACTCGACCGGGCATTGCCATCCCGAAGTCGTTAAGGCAATCAGGGATCAAGCCGGAAAACTGATTCACATGTCGGGAACGGATTTCTACTATGGTTCCGAGATAGTCCTTGCCAAAAAGTTGGTTGAGATTGCGAACATGACCGGCGGGGCCAGGGTCTTTTTTGGCAACTCCGGCGCTGAGGCCGTGGAAGCCTCGTTCAAACTCGCCCGCTATCATAGCAGGCGCGAACAAATGATCGCTTTTTTCGGCGCATTTCATGGCAGGACGATGGGTGCACTTTCGCTCACCGCAAGTAAAGCCTATCAGAAAAAATATTACCACCCGTTCGTACCGGGTGTTACCCACGTGCCATACCCGAACTGCTATCACTGCCCTCACGGGGCCTGTTACCCCACTTGTGGCTCAGCATGCGTGCGGTGGATAGAAGATCCCCTTTTCCGCACCTGCATTCCTCCGGAGGAAGTTGCGGCCATATTTGTCGAACCAATTCAGGGAGAGGGCGGATATATCGTACCGCCGCCCGAATTCTACGTAGAACTTAGCAAATTGGCAAAAAAATACGGCATCCTTCTTGTTGCCGACGAAATTCAATCGGGGATGGGAAGAACCGGGAAAATGTTCGCTATGGAACACTTCGGCGTTGAACCTGACATGATGGCCCTTGCCAAAGGAATTGCCTCGGGCATGCCGCTGGGGGCCATGATCGCCAATGCGCAACTTATGGACTGGCATGCCGGATCGCACGCATCGACTTTCGGCGGCAATCCCATTTCCTGCCGGGCAGCCCTGGTAACCATTGATCTCCTTCAAAAAGGTCTGATCGGCAATGCGGAAATCAGGGGGCAGCAGCTAATGGCGGGGTTGAGGGAAATGCAGAAGGGCTTCGAGTGTATGGGAGACGTGCGTGGAAAGGGACTGATGGTGGGTGTGGAACTCGTGAAGGACCGCGTCACCAAACAAAGCGCCCCCGATTTGCGTGATCTCACCGTTTCGAGCGCATTCCACAGTGGCTTGCTCTTGCTCGGTTGCGGTGAAAGCACGATTCGCTTTTGCCCCGCTCTCACCATCAACGCAGAGGAAATAGACACTGGGCTTTCCATTTTCGAGCAGACTCTAAGAAAGCTCGCCGGTTAAGATAATTCATATTCCACCGCAGGGAGCGCAGAGGCGGAAATATTAAAATCTTTGACACGATTGACAGGAGAGCCTCTTGCAAAAGTCCTTCAACATCATTCCGGCGGGGCCTGTCCCGGAAGTGTCCAGTCCGGGAGCCGGAATCCAGGTTTTTCAAGGGCCACTGGACCGCGGATGTCACCGGAGTGACGGTTTTGTTGAGTTCTGCAAGAGGCTCAGGATTAACAGGATTACTGGAAATGGCTGTTTCTTGGTCTTTAGATCCCTGTTGGCGCACGTATCCTGCAAGAAGAAACATATCTCGACGCTCCGTTAGGTTATTTTTCAATCCTGTAAATCCTGTCTAGAAGCTTTTCTTTGCGGTAAACCAATAATAGAAAGGCTATCAATGAAAGACTTGCTGGAAAGGCTCGGTATCGGCGAACTGAACCAGGGCGCTCTCACCGGACTGGAACGCCTGGACTGCCGGGGCACGGTCCTGGAATCTACATCACCGATCGATGGGAAAATGCTCGCAAAGGTCAGGCAGGCCGATTCAGCCGCTTATGACAGGGTGTCGCAAACAGCCATTACAGCTTTCCGCCGGTGGCGGGATGTCCCGGCCCCGAAGCGCGGCGAAGTGGTTCGGCAGATCGGCGGCGCTTTCCGTGAGCGGAAAAAAGATCTGGGCGCGTTGATTTCTCTGGAGATGGGGAAAATACTGGCGGAGGCCGAAGGCGAGGTCCAGGAGTTGATAGACATATGCGACTTTGCCGTCGGGCAGTCGCGTATGCTCTATGGTTTTTCCATGCACAGCGAAAGGCCCGGGCATCGCATGTTCGAACAATATCATCCGCTTGGCCCTGTCGGTGTTATCACGGCGTTTAACTTTCCGGTTGCCGTATGGTCCTGGAACGCCATGCTGGCGCTGATTGCGGGCGACACGGTTGTCTGGAAGCCCTCGAGCAAGGTCCCGCTTTGCGCCATTGCGGCAAACATGATAGCCGCTCGCGTCGTAAATGATTGCGGCTTTCCCGAAGGGCTTTTGAACGTGGTCATCGGCACGGGAGAGGATATCGGTGCGCGACTGGCCGCAGACAGGCAATTGCCGCTGATCTCGGCCACCGGCAGTGTGCCGATGGGAAGGCGCGTCGGGGAGATCGTTCTGTCGCGGCTCGGAAAACCTCTACTGGAGCTGGGAGGCAACAACGCCGTCATCGTTACTCCAGGTGCAGACCTGAAACTGGCTTCGCAGGCTATACTGTTCGGCGCCGTGGGGACCGCCGGGCAGAGGTGCACCACCATCAGGCGGCTCATCGTGCAGAACTCTATTTTCGACACGCTGAAAGAACAGCTCGTTAGCGCCTACAGGCAGGTTAAGATCGGCAACCCTCTGGAAGAGGGCGTGCTCATGGGGCCGCTCATTGACGCTCAGGCCGTCGAAGCGATGAGAATGGCGCTCGAAGAAATCCGAAAAGACGGCGGAAAACTGCTCTACGGAGGCGAAGTCCTCTCGGGTGGCGTATATGATGCCGGGACCTACGTCCGGCCCTGCATCTGCGAGGTGGAAAACAGCTATCCCATCGTAAAAAAGGAAACTTTTGCGCCCATTCTGTACATGATTCGATATGATGACCTGGAACAGGCCATCGAGTTCCACAACGACGTTCCGCAGGGGCTCACGTCGTCGATTTTTACAAACGACCTGCGCGAGTCTGAACTCTTTCTCGGCAGCCGGGGGAGCGATTGCGGTATTGCCAACGTAAATATGAGCACCTCGGGGGCGGAAATCGGCGGCGCCTTCGGTGGTGAGAAGGAAAGCGGGGGCGGCCGGGAATCGGGGTCGGATTGCTGGAAAGCATACATGCGCCGCCAAACCTGCACAATTAACTGGTCGGGTGGAATGCCCCTTGCCCAGGGAATAAAATTCGGAGACCCTTGACCGCAGCGCAGAGTCCCAAAGGAGGATACTCAAATGCCGACCTCACGAAAACGAGACCCTTCCAAAAAATCCTGGGCAGAGCCCTGGAAGGTGAAGATGGTCGAACCTGCCCGCTGGACAACCCGCCAATACCGCCGGGACCGCATGCAGGAGGCCGGGTATAATACCTTTCTCCTTAAGTCCGAGGACGTCTATATTGACCTTCTCACCGACTCCGGCACTTCGGCGATGAGCGACTACCAGTGGGCCGGGCTTATGCTCGGAGACGAGGCTTACGCGGGGAGCCGCAATTTCTACCACCTGGAGGCCAATATCCAACGATTCTACGGATATAAATATATAGTGCCCACCCACCAGGGGCGCGGCGCAGAGCACCTGATTTCCAAAATCTACATAAAAAAAGGGGATGTGGTGCCGGGGAACATGTACTTTACGACGACGAGGGTTCACCAGGAGCTTGCGGGCGGGAGTTTCGCGGATGTGATCGTCGAGGAGGCGTACGACCCGCAGAGCATGTACCCGTTTAAGGGTGACGTCGATCTGGGCAAGCTGGAAGACCTTATTAAGAAAGTCGGACGTGACGGCATTCCTTACGTGAGCCTTGCCGCTACCGTGAACATGGCCGGGGGGCAGCCCGTGTCGATGCAAAACGTGCGTGAGCTTCGCGCGCTCTGCGACGGATATGGCGTTCCGGTCCTTTTGGATGCGACCAGGGCAATAGAAAACGCGTACTTCATCCAGCAAAGGGAGGAAGGGTACCGGGATAAAAAGGTGGCTGATATCCTGCTCGAGTTCTGTTCATACACCCATGGGTCGTGGATGAGCGCAAAAAAGGACAGCCTCGTTAACATCGGCGGCTGGCTTGCTCTAAACGATCGGGACAAGTTTGAGGAGGCGCGAAATCTCGTAGTGGTATATGAAGGGCTTCACACATATGGCGGGCTTGCCGGGCGGGACATGGAGGCGATGGCGCGCGGCATCGAAGAATCTGTCGATGACGAACACATCCGGGCCAGGGTCGGGCAGGTGGAGTATCTGGGCACGAAACTCCTCGACTGGGGCGTACCGATAGTCATGCCCGTTGGCGGGCATGCCGTTTTCCTGGATGCAAAGCGCTTCTATCCCCATATCCCGCAGGACCTGTTCCCGGCCCAGACCCTTGCGGCCGAAATCTACCTCGAGGCCGGGGTGCGAACGATGGAAAGAGGTATCCTTTCAGCCGGCCGGGACCCTGAGACCGGGCTCCACCGCTACCCAAAGCTCGAGTTGGTACGAGCCGCCATTCCGCGCCGGGTCTATACGCAGGCGCACATGGACGTTACAGCCGAAGCAATCGAGGAAGTCTTCTGGAACCGGGAAAGAGCAGAAGGTCTAAAGCTCGTCTACGAACCGAAATACCTGCGCTTTTTCCAGGCGCGCTTCGAGCCGGCTGGAAGTATGGCTTTTTTATGATTGTGTTTGCATAATCCGCAAGAGCATCGTCCTCCACTTCAGGAAGGAAGCGCAAGCCAAACGTCATTTTCTCTTCTCTACCCCTCGTTGGAGTTCCTCCAGCGACAAGAGGCTGCCCGGATGAGAGCCATATCTTCTGAGCCTCCTGTCCAACTCCTCAATATGTCTCCGAGGGACAGACACCTTTGATTCATCTGAGGAGATGCTGTCCCACAGGTCTTCCAGGAGCAGAATCTTTTCAGGTGTACTCAAGCGGGTAATTTCAGGAATATCATCTAAACGCATATTTTGCTTCCCTATCAGCAGCAATATTATGGGCTCAGTTCCTTTTGGAGACAGATGGCAGCATACTCGACCTTCCATCACTGATCGGCGGCAAACTCTCCGGCTCCCTGGCCACGACATTTATGAACCAGTATATACCCGGCTGTCATCAAAGCTCAAGTGCTCGATAATCGAGGCCGCTAGCCCTCGACGCCTGAGATTAGAGAGCAGTCCCACTATCACACTCTTGCTCATGGCTAACCAGGCGCTCAGAATTTTTGGCTGTTGATTTAGGCGCTTGGCATCGGTCTGAGCGTCCGGCTTTGGGTGTGACGAGTCCGCTTCGGTCCACGGTCCCTTAAAACATCGAGGAGGCCGAAAAGCGTCGCCTCACTCCATTGCTGTATTAATCTTGACTCCGGTAGAGGCATTGTCAGAATTTACTATACGTATGTATAGTATTTTGCTTTATTCTTTACACTTTACAACGCGCACATCTTCTGTCATTATACTATACAAGTGTATAGTATGACTAAATTGACGCGGAAACAAACAGAGATTTTGGAGTTTCTCCGAGAACGCAACCATGTCAGTGGCAGCGCTCCCACTTATAGAGAAATTGCCAAGCACTTTGGGTTCAAGAGCCCGAAGGCCTCGACGGACCATGTGTCTGCTTTGGAGAAGAAGGGACATGTGCGGCGTAATGGCAGGCGTTCTCGCGGAATCGAGCTAATTCCCTCTGAGAGGGCAAGAGATCGTGGTACAATTAACGTCCCCATTCGTGGTCAAATTCAAGCTGGAAATCCCATCGAGGAGACCGGGGACATTCAGGGCTCGCTGGCGATTGACAAATCAATTTTAGGCGTAGCGGCTGGCAACCGGCTGTTTTCGCTGCAGGTCCATGGTGAGTCGATGACTGGGTGCGGTATTTTTGAGGGAGATTGGATTGTCGCAGACGCGGCCTGTCCCCCTCGTGAGGGAAACGTGGTTGTGGCGCTCATTGACGGGCAGAACACACTAAAAACCCTCGCCATGAAAGAAGGAACCTTTTTTCTCAAGCCAGAGAACCCGGACTTTGCTGACATGATTCCGGTTACGGAAATGAGTATACAGGGAGTTGTCAAACTCATTCTAAGGCGGGTGAATTGAAATGCAGACCGCAATAGAAATGACCGAACTTGTGATGGCGCACAGTTCGCCTCCAGGAGGCATGGCGTTTTTTGACTTAATCGCTTCCGTGCGAGGTGATCCTTGTCTGCTTGGGTATATATCGGTAATTGAGCGTGCATGGAGGGAACTGGATCTTGCGGGAGTTCTCTGCCTTGACAATCGCCCAATTTTATACCTGAAAGTATTCGACCAGCCGTCATCCCAGCGTGAACGTGTCAATTTGCAGAGACTTTTCTGGAACCAGGGGGTGGCCAATATCCTTGTTCTGGCCGATCCACAATCTGTTTACATTTATTCGGGACTCGCGAAACCTTCAGATGATACTGCAGGCAAAGAAAACGAAGATGCTCTTGTAAAGAGACTAACTTATGTCGGCTATGTGCAGAATGTCAAATCGTTTCATCACAATCTGGCAACCGGCCACTTCTATGCTGAAAACCGGATTCGTTTCGACCCTAACGATTCTGTGGATGCATTGCTTCTGAACAATCTCCGCTCATTGCGCGATGCACTAATCAGGGATGACACAGATCACGGAGCGCTGGAAATCAGGCATGCTCATGCGTTTATCGGGCGGGTTCTTTTTCTATGCTATCTGCTCGACCGCGGCATTATTTCGGTCGGGCAATCCGGCGAAAAGCCTACTGGAACTATAATTCTGGCTTCTATTTTGGAGAGGCGAACATACGAAGCGCGGATTAATTTTCTTTACGAACTATTCCAGGATCTAAAGGGAAAATTCAACGGCAATATGTTTGACCAGGACCTTGAAGCAGAGAGGCTCCTGATCCGGCCTTCCCATATCGAGAAGCTGACTCTTTTCCTAGGTGGCCACGCGGTAGGCAGCGGGCAACTCACCCTCGGATTCTGGCCTTATAACTTCAAAATGATACCCGTTGAAACTATCAGCGCTGTTTACCAAGATTTTCTGGGTGCCGAGGACCCTAAAGGGCAAGAAGAGAGCGGGGCTTACTATACACCTCGATTCCTTGCGGAAATGGTCGTAGATTTGGCCATTAACAACAATCCTGACGCCCTAGATTGGACTTTCCTCGATTTTGCATGTGGGTCAGGCGTTTTCCTTGTGATTCTCTTTAATCGACTCGCAAATCATTGGCTTAACACACAATCTGGTCCTGTTGGCCATGATGCTAAAGCGGGCGCACTGCAAAGAATACTTGAACGTCAGATCTGGGGCATCGACAAGGAAGAGACAGCATGCAGGATTGCGTGTTTCAGCCTCTATCTCGCCTATCTTGACTTCTTTGACCCTCCTGATATTCGGGATTATGTTGAGCAGACAGGAAAGCCTTTGCCGAAGCTCCTTGACTATGGAGATCCATTAAACGATCTCAAAGCTGATATCCCGGTTATCTATAAGGGTGATTCTCTTGCCGGGAAAACATTAGCAGGCAGAGAATTTGACTGCATCATCGGCAATCCGCCATGGGAGGGACGGCAAAGCAAGCAACTTGCCCAGAAATTCATGGAGAAAGCTCCTTCCTTTCTTCGCCGCGGCGGAACTGGATGCCTTCTGTTGCCGTCTAAAATACTTCAGAATCAGACGGATGCATTTCAGGCAACCTGGCTTAGCGGAGTAAGCCTGAAAAGGGTTATACAACTAGCGGACTATCGTTTCGTGCTATTCCAGGACGCATTATGTCCTGCATTCATAGCGCTATTCGCAAAGACGCCACCGCGACCGAATCAAGACAAAGTGGAGTTTGGTACTCCGAAATTCAATAGAGACGGGCTCAGGAAAGGCATCATCACTATTAACCCTACAGACCGAACCTGGATTCCATTAAGCGATATTCTTGCAGCCACCAAGGCAAAAAAAGCGCCATCATTATGGAAGCGCCGACTCTGGGGGACACGGCGGGATCAAAAAATGCTCGATTTACTGGAGTCCCTGCCCACCCTCTCGGAATTAGCCGGAACACCAAAAGAGGGGAAGCGTTGGATTAAGGGGCAAGGGTTTCAGCCCAATACATTGGGGAAGAGTAAAAATCCCAAATCGCCGTGGTGGAGGAAGAGCGATCTCTATATCGACGCAAAAGCTCATTGTTGGGATTTTGATTGCATCCAGCTACAAATGAGTGACTGTGAAGAAATAGGCGACCGTTTCCCGAGCTTGCACCGGCCTCGTGATGAACGGATCTACCGAGGCCCTATGGTTCTCGTAAGCCACGGATTCGGCAAAGTAGCTTTTTCCAATTTTGATGTGCTTTTCCAACATTCTCTTCAATCGATCTCTGGACCCGAAGAAGATACCGATCTATTGATGTTTCTTACGGCTTACTTGAGATCCAATTTAGCAAAATACTTTCTCTTTCACACCTCGGCCAACTGGGGTAGCGAAAGGGATAAAGTCCATCTCTTTGAACTTCTGCGCATTCCCTTTCCCTTGCCAGGAAATGAATTCGTATCAAATGACTCGCAGCGAATCGTGTTGGAAGTGGCGCAAAAGATGAGAAAGCTTCAAGGAAATCTGGAGAACATACTCAGCCAGTATGGACAAGGCAATAAAGGTAAAACCCTTATAAAGGGACGCAGGGCACAGGTCAGTAGGCAATGGCTTGAGGGACGAAAAGCGCAGGCTAACGCCTTCCATGAAGAACTTGAACCCTTGATCCATCGCTATTTCAGCCTGACGGAGCAGGAGGTAACTCTGGTAGAGGATACGGTACGGGTGTTTATTCCAAGTTCCACCCCAAGGTGGTCGGAGAAAACAGTATCCCTTGAGCCGTCGGAGCGATCGAACGTCCCTCCTTATGCAAATGAGGGATTAGGTGCATATGCGGACGCTTTGACAAAGACACTGAACTCGTGGGCCGAAATGGAAAGTTCAACCTATCGGGTTTGCGCGGAAGGAGGGACAGACGATCAAACAGGTCTTGCCATGGTCACTTTGGAGCTTACCTCGACTGAAACAGCCTATAGACAAAGATCTTTAAGCCGACGTTTAGCGGATGTTCTTGCAAAATTGCAAAAGGTTATCGGTGATAATAGCCGCACCTTGGGTTACAACCGGGACTTGGTTGTCTTTTATGGAAAGCAAGTCCACATTGTTCGACCGAATATTCTTTTGAATTGGACTCGCACCGCGGCTCTCAACGACGCTGCCAGGATTTATGGAGACATTGCTATTGCCGCGGAGAAGGAGTGATGAGTGATCGAAAGGCTCTTGCCTTTAAGCCACTTTTCCCGGCACGTCATATTCCTGTCATTCTCCTTTCACTTTTGCAGGCCGGAACTACTCTTCGTAAGAAAGCTGATAATGAATTTGAAGACCTGATAACGAACCGTCTATTTAGAACACTGGTTAGAATGCCTAAGTTCCGTGATGGACCTTTGGGTATTCACCTTCGCTCTGAAATTCCTCCCGACGAAGACACACCCGGTAGCGAAATCGATTTGCTTGTGGCATGTGGAAGGGGGTATGAAGTCTATTTTGCCATTGAAGCTAAAAGACTTCGCGTATGCTCAGCCGGTGGTCGTGTGACTTATGCCGGAAGCTCTCAGTATGTCCAGGAAGGAATGATGCGTTTTGTTAGCGGCCAATATACCCCCCAGATGAGGGCTGGAGCGATGCTAGGGTATGTTTTCGACGGCAAAATCGACAAAGCACGGTCCGGCGTTAATAAGTCAATTCGCAATAAGGCGAAAGTACTCAAAATGCAGCCACCTGGCGGATTGACCAAGTCCACAATTCTAGCCGAGATGCCGATTGACGAAACGGGGCACGATTTGGTCGGACGTTTTTTCACCATCTATCATGTTTTAGTGGCAGTCTGATAGTCATAAGAGTCCAGAAAATTTATTCTAAAAAGTGGGCCCCAGAGACAAAGTGAAATTCCGCTTCTCCATTTCGCATCCAATAATCAATAAGAATCAGGAATAAGCGCCAATCACCACACGGTAGCCTGATTGAACGTCAACTGCTGTTCTGCATGCCCCTTTGGCAAATCCTGAACCATGAAAAGAACTCCTCCCTCCGGTAAAGGCTGCCCCGGACCTGATCCGGGGTGGGTCACGCCGCGATGTACCATTCGCAGCAGAATTGTGCGTGTTGGTTTGAAAAAGCGGATCGCCTTATTCCTGGATTTTACGGCCATGTAATATGATACGGAATTTTATCAAACGTGGTGGTACAATTTAAATCTGAACTTCAATTCGAGACTCGTCCAGGGCATATCCCAATACAAACTGATAGAATCCAGGTGAGTGCATGAGCAAAACGGAAAAGACCATTGCATTAGGTATAGTAGCTCTGGCTATTTTGGCCGGTTATCTTGTTGGATGGCCTTGGGTCAGGCCCAAATTAGCTACTGCTCCAGACGGTCAAATCTCTACGAGTCGTCCCGGCCAAGGCGGGGGTTTACCAATGAGATTATTACCCCAAAGCAATGATGATATTGCTAAGGCCGTAGTCAACTACATGGCCCAGCCGATGTTTGCTGGAGAAGGTCTGGCTGAGAAAGTGTTCGGTCTTGATGTGGAAATGGAGATGCTAAATCTAGACGAGATGAAAGCGTACTTCTCCATGTCGGGAAGCTTAGATTTTGAGGAAGCAATAAAAACGATTGCACGAAATCGCGACAACGTTGAACTGGCAAAATTAAAGAGCGCTGGACTTGTTCTTGGAAATTACATCTATTCTGCTCCGAATCGGTACTTTTTCCGGTTGCCAGCCGAAGATGTCCGAATTGATCTCAACAAGAAGATCGTCTATCAGTACGGCAAAGTGAAATGTGAAATCTCCCCAGCAGAATTGTACGGCTTTATCTCTAATCGGAACATTTACGGTGGTCCGCTTAGGGTGATTACCGGCTGGCGAGGAAATGTGGAGTATTTCATGCACAACCGCTCCCCGTTTATCGCCAAAAAAGGCGAGCCCTCAATGAGCCGCCTGGTCGAGCGGATTATCAATGGGGCGGAAACAATCGAGGATAAAATCCAGAAACTGTTGGACTTCGTTGTTCTGAACATTAATTATGCTGAAAGCGACAATCTGACATCAGCAGAAGTTCTTAAGCGTCCCAATGAAGTCCTCATGGTTAGACAAGGAAATTGCGGGAATAAAACGATTCTCTTTGCTTCGCTTCTGGAGCAGATCGGGGCTGAGTATCTCATACTCTATCTGCCCAGAATGGAGCATGCTTCAGTGGCCGTGTCCGGGAAATACCCCTTCGCCAATTCCCTTTCATTCCAGTATGAGGGGAAAATTTTTTCGGTAGCCGATCCTACTGCGGAAAGCCAATTCATTATCGGAGAGACTGTCCCGATGAAAATGAGAGTGGAGTACATCGAGTACGTTCAGAGGCCGGGAGACAAGTTCTACTCCCTAAAAGACAAAAAATTCCTGCCATTTTAACAGGATAGGTATAATCTGGTTTTTGTAAAAGCTGCCAATTGGAAACTGACGGGTTGAACAGGATCACTTTAGCGCAAAATCGGAGCTGGACGATCCTGATCTATGATATTGAACAAGGTATTTTGACAGGTAAAATCAGGAGAAGTTGGCCAAGGGAAGGGAAATACGAACTGATCGGTTCAGCTCTGGACGGTCGCTCCATTGGGGTTGTATGTCGCATCACCACGTCCGGAAAAGTTCGTATAATAACCGTTTATGAAGACAGATCTGGAGAGTAGAGCAGGAAGAACAAATATGAGCTTCTGGGAAAACGAAACGTGTGAGCATTGCGGTGGGCCAATCGCTGAGAAGCGTGTCACTCTTCACCATAAGGTGAGAGGGGGCTACGTGCAGATTGAGAAGGTTCCTGCAGGTGTCTGCAGGGAGTGTGGTACGCGCTACTATGCGGCCAATGTACTAAAGACGATCCAGGAAAGTATTCGAGGCCGTCGAAAAGCAGACCGGGAGGTTTGCATGCCCGTCTACTCCCTTTAAGCTCAGGGGCTTCTCATCGCGCAAATACCACCGTGCAAATCATTAGGGTGGACGCCGGACCTTGTCTACCTGCCGGTCCCTTTTGTGAAACCTGCAAAGAATAGCATCCCCTGGCTGAATTTTACGGCCATATAATTTGATACAACATCTTACCAAGGTGGTAAAATCTGCTTTTGACTTCAGTTTCATACTCGCACCAGGCCATATGCCAAGATGCAAAGACAAACCGACAGGACCCGGGAAGGGGCAAACACGCGGCCGATTGTTGCTATAACAATGGGAGATCCATGTGGGGTCGGGCCGGAAATCATCGTCAAAGCGTTCGATTCGCCGGGGTTTCCGGGGGAGTGCATTCCACTTGTGATCGGAGACAGCCTCCCGATCGAGCGCGCAATCAAGCTCCTTGGTTCATCCGCAGTGATCCGGCCAATGACCTGCCAAATGCTGAGGCAGTATCCCTCCGCAGCCTTTACAATGGGTTCGGGCGCGATTGCTCTTTTGGCGCCGGCCGCTCTGGACGGCAGTTCGACGACCGGGCTGATGCCTGCGGATATAGAATTCGGCAAACCAACACCTGCTGCATGCGAGGCGGCGGTCTCCTGTATCCGGACGGCGGTGGGGCTCGCCGTAGCCGGGCAGGCCGACGCCGTGTGCACCTGCCCCATAAACAAGGAACAGCTTCACAAGCAGGGTTTTCCCTTTGCGGGGCATACCGAATTCATACGGGAATTAACACTGGCCGAAGATGTGGTCATGATGCTTGCTGGACCCGGGCTCAAGGTGGCGCTCGCGACGATTCACGTGGCTCTGGCCGACGTTGCGGGCCTGCTCACAAAGGAGCTGCTCCGAAAAGTGATCCGCATCACGGCAGAGTCGATGTCGCGCGACTTCGCCGTGAAATCGCCCCGCATTGCCGTTGCGGGCCTCAATCCTCACGCGGGAGAAGCCGGAAAGTTCGGGCGTGGGGAAATTGAAGTTATCAGGCCCGTAATCGAGGAATTCGAAGCCGCCCCCGTGCTGACGGGCGGCTGCGGGAGCGGCCTTTACGCCCATATCAGCGGTCCGTGGCCTGCGGATACCGTTTTCCATCGCGCCATGTTAAATGAGTTTGACGCGGTTGTGGCGATGTACCACGACCAGGGGCTTATACCGGTGAAGCTCGTTCATTTCAACGAAGCCGTCAACGTCAGCCTCGGCCTTCCGGTCGTCCGCACCTCGGTCGATCATGGGACCGCCTACGACATTGCAGGTATGGGAACAGCCGACCCCGGAAGCCTCATCAAAGCCGTGAGCCTCGCGGCTTCCATCGCCCGCAACAGAAAAAACATGAGTGAACAGGTGAATGGGCGCTCTGCCGATTAAACCACTCTCTTGATCCTTCTATCTTTAGTCGAAACGGGCATCCATAATGGCGGACGAATCGATCTACATACGGGGAGCGCGCCAGAACAACCTCAAAGGCTTCGACCTGCGAATCCCTCGAAACAGGTTCGTGGTAATCACCGGGGTGAGCGGCTCGGGCAAATCCTCGCTCGCCTTCGACACCCTTTTCGCAGAAGGGCAGAGGCGCTATCTTGAGGCCCTGTCCACCTACGCTCGCCAGATGGCCGGAAGGCTCAACGCACCGCTCGTCGATGAGATCGAGGGACTGAGCCCTTCGATTGCAATCGAACAAAAAGGCTTGCCGCATAATCCCCGGTCCACTGTCGGCACCCTGACCGAAATTTACGATTACCTGCGGCTTATTTTCGCTCGGCTGGGCACAATCTTTTGCCCGAACTGCGATTTGCCCGTCCGGGCCTGGACGGTCCCCGAGATACTGGCCGACCTCTCGGGGAACTTGCCCCCGAAGAGCAGGATACTGTTGCTTGCGCCCCTTGGCGAGGTCTCGGAAAATGAACTGCCCAATGTACTGCGAAGGTTAAGGCGCGATGGTTTCGGCAGGGTTCGCTCGGATGGATCGGTCTATGAGCTGGACCCGCTTCCTTCGCTGCCCCGCAGGCCTTCCCGCCGGATCGAAGTTGTGATTGACCGGCTTGTCCTGGATGAAGAAAGGCGCAGGCGGCTCATCGATTCGCTTGAACTTGCCCTAAGGGTTGGAAATGGAACAGCCGCGATCGCCACTGCCGAAGGCTGGGAAAAGTTCTATTTTGAATCGGCCCGGTGCGCCTCCTGCGGGTATACGGGGCCCGAGCTTACGCCCGGCCTGTTTTCTTTCCAGCATCCCTCCGGCATGTGCCCTTTGTGCAAGGGACTGGGACATGCCGGAGCCGACGAAGAACAGGGGGCCCCGCACGGGTCCGCTCCCATTGCGGCGGATACCGAAGAGCCCATCGAGATTCCCGGATTGAGTTCCGAGCCGCCTACCTGCCCGGCCTGCAACGGAACAAGGCTATGCGAGGCCGCTCTCTCTGTTCGGCTCGGAGACCTGTCGATAGATCGTGTCTCCGCGATGAATCCTGCCGCTGTGGCACAGTGGCTCGAAGCACTCGATTTTGATGAGTCCGGGCGGGAGATTTTTAAACGCCCCGGAAAAGAAATCCTTAACCGGTTGAACAACCTGATCGAACTGGGGCTGCCATATCTCACCTTGGACCGGTCTTCGAACACGCTTTCAGGCGGTGAAGCCCAACGCGTTCGACTGGCTCACCAGCTCAGCTCGACCCTTTCCGGCGTGCTCTATGTTCTCGATGAGCCCAGCGTCGGCCTGCATCCGCGCGACCACCGCAGGCTTCTGGATATCCTGTTGCGGCTCCGGGACGCCGGTAACAGTCTGATCGTGGTCGAACACGACAGGGAGACTATCCTGCGCGCCGACCACGTCATCGATATGGGACCGGGGGCCGGAACGCAGGGAGGCGAGGTCGTTTTCTCGGGAACGCCCGAAGGGATCGCAAACTGCCCCGCCTCGCTTACCGGACTCTATATATCGGGCAAAAAGCAGATTCACACTCCCAAACGCCGGAAAAAGAGCGGGGATTTTTTTCGTCTCACCGGGGCCTGCGGACACAACCTCAAGTCCATTTCCGCTGATTTCCCCTACGGATGCATGACGTGCGTCACCGGTGTTTCCGGCTCCGGCAAGAGCACCCTTGTTCTGGATACGCTCTACCGCGCGCTGGTCCGAAAAATCTATGGCGTCGAGACTTATCCCGCCCAGTTCTCCAGCTTGGAAAACGCCGAACGCCTGAGAAAAGTGATCCTGGTCGATCAGTCGCCGATCGGCAGGACCCCGCGCTCCATACCGGCAACCTACACGGGAGTCTATGGCCTCATCAGGCAATTGTTTTCCCGCGTGCCCGAAGCCCGTGCTCGAGGGTATTCCCCTGCCCGCTTTTCGTTCAACGCGAAAGGGGGCCGGTGCGAGCACTGCCGAGGGGAAGGCCTTCAACGGATCGAGATGTATTTTCTGCCCGATATCTACGTTACCTGTCCGGTATGCCAGGGGAGCAGGTACAACCATGAGACACTGGATATTACCTACCGGGGCCACTCGATAGCTTCAATCCTGGAGATGACGGTTTACGAGGCTGTGGTCTTTTTCGGCAATTTCCGGGCGATCCGACATAAGCTCGATGGACTCATCGATGTCGGAATGGGATACATACGGCTGGGGCAGCCGGCCACCACTCTTTCGGGAGGCGAAGCCCAGAGGATCAAACTTGCGGCTGAATTGAGCCGGCGGGGCCAGGGCAAAGCACTGTACATCCTCGATGAACCCACGACCGGCCTGCATTTTGAAGATATCAGCAAGCTACTGCACGTCCTGCGCAAACTGGTGGACCAGCAGAACACGATTATTATAATCGAACATCATCCGGACGTGATCAAATCGGCCGATTACGTTATCGACCTCGGCCCCGAAGGTGGACAAGGTGGTGGGCGTATCGTTGCCGCCGGCGCTCCCGAGGAGGTCGCCCGCTCAAAAAATTCCCATACGGCGCCCTATCTGCTGGAGGCGCTCGGGATGCATTGAAGCGCCCAATTCTTTCTGCTTACCTGGACAGGATTAATAGCTTAAACCTGTCTGAATCCTTCTTTTGAAGGCATTGCTCAACCAGGGAATCGTAATTAAAAGAGTCATTAATAGATCATTACAAATGTTTTTGTGATCTCAAGAATCGGGGGAGATTTTGATATGGAAGGCCAACAGCAAATCAGGGAGACCCTGTTTGAAATATTGGGAGAGCAAGGGTGCGGCATCGCGTGCGAAGATGATGTGGACATCTTCCACGATGAGCAAGGCTGGAAACTCATGCTTTGCGGGTTTATGGAGCCATGGAACCTTGGAATGACGGTCGATGAAGCCAGGGCTGCTCTCAGGAAGCTCGGCTCTATGCAATTCGGCCTGTCCTGAGAACGGCGGCGAGCCACTATAATCACCACTGAAATCCTTCAAAGAGGAGCTGACAAATGACGACACCGCAACACTGTCCCGGATTCGAGCAATTTAAGAACCTGCAGTCGTTCTCATGTTTTTGCCCGGGATGCGGCCAGGAAAAAGAAATCTTCTCGGATGAATTCGACGAGAAGCATGTTTGCAAAAAATGCGGTAAGGAGATTGACTTTACCAAGTGCTCAATAGAAGCGGCAGGTTCAACCTCTGGGTCTCGTTAGTGTCCGTCTGCAAGAGCCCGATGAGACTTCGGGGGGTTCCGGTTCAGATTTTCAGCGTTACATATTTTGTCCTAAGCCATGCTCCTTTAGCCATAATGGGTGATGAAAAAGGGTTAGAATTCCCCCATCAGGGCGAAAAACCCTACAGGCTGCCCCGGACCCGATCCGGGGCAGCCTGGCGTACCCCTAGGGAGTGGCTTAATCAGAAATCATCCGGGCAAGATCGACGCCCAAGCTCACGTTGCGCATATCAAAAGGCATCCCATCCCGGCTTCGTGGTGGCGGAAAATACAAATATTCAGGTTGAGCAAAGGTTATCCATACTACGACGGCGGCTATATTGAAGTGGACCCTCAGTTGGATTGCTATGGCCGGTACGGCGGCGATGATTTGTATCATACGGGGTGGTACCGGACGTGTGACTGGTGTCAGTGAGGTATGAGACAAATCGTTCTGGGCGTCGATGGAATGAGTCTGGAGGACCTGGTGGCGGTTGCCGCTCAGGGCGCCGGGGTGCGTCTGGCAAAGGAGTCCAGGGAGCGGATTGTCAAGTGCCGGGCCCTTGTTGACAAATGGCTCCGGGAGGGCAGGATAATCTATGGCGTGACGACTGGTTTCGGGGCGCTGAGCGATGTGAAGATTCCGGCTCAGGCTTCCGGGTTGCTGCAGCAAAATATTCTGCTGAGCCATTCGGCCGGGGTTGGTGATGAGCTTGACGCGGATGCGGTTCGCGCGATGATGGCGCTTCGTATCAAGGATCTGGCAAGGGGGCATTCGGGTGTACGGCTGATAACTGTTCTAAGGTTGATCGAACTGCTCAACCGTGGAATCGTGCCTGCAGTGCCCGAAAAAGGTTCCGTGGGCGCAAGTGGAGATCTGGCGCCCCTGGCGCACATGTGCCTCGTTCTCATAGGCCGGGGTGAAGCCTTTTACGACGGTCACAGGATGTCCGGGGCCCAGGCCCTTTCACGGTGCGGCATGGAGCCGCTCGAACTCGAAGCCGCCGAAGGGCTTGCACTGGTTAACGGCACTCAGATGTCTACCGCTATCGGCGGTCTCGCGGCATACGACGCCGCACAGCTTTGTAAACTTGCCGATATTGCCGCTTCCATGAGTCTTGAAGTGCTCATGGGGTCCAGGGTCGAGTTCGATCCCAGAATTCATCAGGTGCGGCCTCATCCCGGCCAGGCGGCCGCCGCGCACAACATGCGGCGCATTACCCAAGACTCCCAGATCATATCCTCTCACAAAGACTGTGGTCGTATCCAGGACGCCTACACACTCAGGTGCTCCCCTCAGGTTCACGGAGCAAGCAAAGATGGCGTTGCCTACGCGAAAAGAGTACTGGAAACCGAGATGAACTCTTCGACCAATAATCCTCTCATTTTTGCGGATTCTGAAGAGTTTGTGCTTGGAGGCAATTTCCATGGCCAGCCGGTCGGGCTTGCGCTCGACTTTCTCGCCGTGGCCGCAGCGGGTCTTGCCAATATATCCGAGAGGCGTATAGAGCGGCTGGTAAATCCTCAACTAAGCGGTCTTCCGGCCTTCCTCGTAAGTGAAGGGGGGCTCAATTCAGGCTTCATGATAGCCCAGTACACGGCGGCATCTCTTGTTTCGGAAAACAAGGTGCTCGCACATCCCGCAAGCGTTGATTCCGTCACAACTTCGGCAAACAAGGAAGACATTGTGCCGATGAGTGCTCTTTCCGCCCGCAAGTGCAGGGAAGTAGTCAGAAATGCCCAATTCGTCATCGCAATAGAACTGCTGTGCGGCGCCCAGGCCCTGGACCTTTTCACAAATCTTAAGCCGGGGGCTGGAACTCTGGCTGCATACAGGGCCGTTCGCAAGGTGGTTCCCCACCTGGATAGGGACCGCATCCTCTCATATGATATCAACACGATAGTGAGCCTCATGAGGAGCGGAGATCTGCTCAAAGAGGTGGAGGCCGAAGTGGGGCAGATGGTTTAACCTCATCTTGACATTTCGGGACGATTTAATAAACTGCCGCAGTGAAGGGAGAGCAGCAGGAGTTTCTTTCACTCTTCCGCCTGCGCTCTTATCTTTTCGTTCTCGGCATCTTTATTGCCCGTTTAAGGCATTACCCAGACTAAAATAATGAGAAAGGAAAAAAGCAATGAAGAAGAGTTCCTCGATCAAGGCAGCCCTGGTCCCCTGTATACTTGCAGCCGCGTTCATTTCTCTTTTATGCTTCCCTGCAACGACCCAGGCCGACCGGGACGCACAGCCGGCCGCAAAGGCGCCTGCCTACACTCCGCCGCCCGATCTTATGATCTACTTCAGAACCGGACCCAAGGAGAAAACAATCGGTCTCCAGGTCACCAATGACAACTTCCCCGGACTGCCTCGTAATCTAAATTACCTTAAAGAAACCATCCAGTATATGGAAGACAACGGCTACGACGTGCCGGACAACCCGGCCCGCGCCGCTATCCAGGTGCGTGTCACCGCAAAGTACAATCAGGTGGACAATAGCCAGACCGTTGCCAAGCAGACGGGCAATAAAGCTGTAGTAGGAGCTGTCTTCGGTGCGCTGAGCGGGCTTGCGTTAGGTGGTGGAGGGCAGGGGGCCGCTCAGGGAGCAGCCGGGGGAGCAGCCGCCGGAGCGGCAAGCGGGTCGGATACCCCTCTGGTGGTCAAGTACCTCACGCTCGAATTTGATATTTCGAGCAGCAGGGGCGGTACGCAAACCGGCCAGGTTACCAAGGACATCACCAATATCGACGTAGGGCCGGAACAGTTCATTGATAACACCATTGCCGACTACCTCGACGCCGCTTTTCCCAAGAAGAGGTAACAAAGAGTTTCAAGGCGGCCCGCAGCAGTTGGACCGCGTCTCTTGAGACGCGGTCCAATCATTAAAATCACCAACCATACCCCGAAAGGCGTCTTTTTCACGCCGCTTTCCGCACCCTGTATGAACCTATTTTGGGCATTTTCCAGAACCCCTTCGGGGTCTTATCCTGCGGCAGGCAGTTCAGCTTGTCTACATTAACTTTCGTGGGGTTGCTGCACCGGGGGGGGCACAAAAAAACCGGAGCTTTTCATGGCTCCGGCTAACGTTCGTTGTTAATGCCTTTCACAAAGCTTTGATTAGAGCTTCCTTACGTTTGTGGCGCTCGGCCCTTTTGCGCCTTTTTCTTCTGCGAAACTGACCCGGTCACCCTCGCTCAGAGTCTTGAAACCTTCGCCTTCGATTGCTGAATGATGAACGAAGACATCGTGTCCGCTGTCAGCTTCAATAAAGCCATAGCCCTTTTGGTCATTAAACCACTTTACTTTACCTTCCACCATTTGTTGTCCTTCTTTAAATTTTGTGTTTTTTCCACTGCTCTCTTGGTGCGGCACTAAGAGCTACTCCGAAACCGCACCAATTAATACCGGTGAAAAATCGATTTCCTGCGTAACTCAAAACTACCTACTCCATTGGCACCCAAGTAGTGTAACCAATAATCTCAGAAATGCAACTTATTTCGGACAAATTAGCAGCATAATTTTGACCAACTTTCCCCCTGGATGCTTATTTTCGCTAAGAACCCTTTTCTATTCGGTCTATCATAAGAGGATAAAGACATGAAGATCATCGTAATCGGTGCTACAGGAACAATAGGCAGCGCTATTGTGCGAGAGATCGGCAGCCGTTTCGAGGTGATCCCGGTCAGCTTGAGCCATTCCATCATCAAGGTCGATATTGCGGACAAGACATCCATTTCAAGGATGTTCGAGACGGCAGGACGAGTCGATGCCGTGATCTGCGTAGCAGGACTTGCGAAGTTTGGTCCCATGACTTCTCTTTCGGATGCGGATTTTGCGCTTGGTCTAAACAGTAAACTGATGGGGCAGGTAAACCTCGTGCGCCTGGGCATGGACTACGTAAACGATAACGGATCGTTCACGCTTACGAGCGGCATATTGAGCCGCAGGCCGATGATTGGTTCAACTGCGATAAGCCTCGTCAACTCGGCAATCGAAGGCTTTGCCAGGGCAGCGGCGCTGGAAATGCCCAGGCACATACGCATCAACGTCGTAAGCCCGAATTGGGTGGTTGATACACTCAAGGCTTTCAACATGGACCCTTCGATCGGAACTCCCGTCGAAGCGGTTGCGCGCGCTTATGTGCAAGTCCTCGAAACCGCTATGAACGGCGAGGTGTTTGACGCGATATAGCTGGCATATCGCGTCGTCATGCCAACGATCTCTAAATAGGGGGACCCTATGAGCCCAAAATATACTCGAGGATCCAGGCAGGCGGACAGATCGGCCTCCATTTACTGCTTCATGGATAAGGTGGCCAAGGAGGCCGAAGAGTATGCCGCCGATCATACAACGCCCCTGTCTGCGCTCCTTGAGGAGATTGAGAACTATACACTGACAATGACAGCCTATCCCAGTATGCTCACAGGAAGGGTCGAAGGCCGGTTCTTGCAGTTGATGGTTCAATTGTCCGGCGCGCAGCACATCGTCGAAATCGGCACCTTTACCGGCTACTCGGCCCTTGCCATGGCCGAGGCCCTGCCCCATGACGGGGACATCCTGACCATTGAGCATAATCCTGACTATGCAAAGATCGCGCAGAATTTCTTCGCCAGAAGCTCGAGCGGCTTCAAGATCGAGGTGCGCACAGGTGATGGGCTGCAAGTCCTGAAGACCCTGCCGGATGCAAAAACAGACCTTGTCTTCATTGATGCCGACAAGCAAAACTATGGCGCATATTACACAGAATCGATGAGGATTTTGCGTAATGGCGGATTGATACTTGCCGATAATGCCCTGTGGTACGGCAGGATCTTCGATCCCAAAGACGACGAAAGCCGGGCAATTGCAGACTTCAACGAATTGGTCAAAGCAGACGGCCGGACCGAAAAGCTCTTCCTCACAATCCGTGACGGGATTTACTTAATAAAAAAACGGTTCAGTGCTTGATGAATCACAACATTAGACACTGTCCGTCCGGTGTTTAAGGATGAAAACCGCACAGGTAAATCATGAACGTTTCGTTTCTTTACCGCCTGTGGTATAGAACATCATGAATTTTAGGCTCCCGGCGCGGGGGGCTCGGACGATCCTTTATGTGTAATGCTGAAATCGGAAAAGAGGGCAGGGGGGCCATCTTATGGCCAATGCCGATGATTGGCGTCCACAAGTAAATCCCTGGTTCATTGCGGCAACCATGATCCTGCCGACGTTTATGGTGTCGTTGGATACATCGGTCGCCAATGTCGCACTTCCCTATATTGCCGGGAGTCTGTCGGCCGGCACCGACGAAGTTACCTGGGTCCTCACGAGCTACCTGGTCGCCAATGCCATTGTGCTGCCCATTTCGGGCTGGATCAGCCAAACCTTGGGCCGCCGGCGCTTCCTTATAGTCAGTATCATCGCGTTCACCATTTCATCTCTTGCGAGCGGGGCCGCCGTTACCCTGGATATGGAGATAATCGCCCGTGTAATCCAGGGCGCGAGCGGGGGGGCGTTGCTCCCGGTTTCCCAGGCTGTCCTTCTCGAGAGCTTTCCTCCGTCAAAAAGAGGGGAGGCCATGGCGGTCTACGCCCTCGGCGTCATCATAGCCCCCGTCATCGGCCCCACTCTCGGCGGCTGGATTACCGACAATTACTCCTGGCGCTGGATTTTTTATATCAACCTGCCGGTCTGCGTGCTGGCCATTTTGCTGACTAAGCTGCTTATCGAAGACCCTCCGTATATCCAGGGCCGGGTTCCAAAATCGATCGATTACGTTGGCTTTGTTCTGATGGCTATCGGCCTCGGAGCGTTCCAGGTCGTTCTTGACAGAGGTGAAAGGGCCGATTGGTTTTCTTCCGGCTGGGTGTTGCCGGCCGTTATTGTCTCCGGGGCCTGCCTGCTGGGTTTTGTAATTTGGGAGCTGAATTCCAGGGAGCCGATAGTCGATTTGCACGTTCTGTCCGACCGCAACTTTGCTGTTGGTTTCCTTCTGGCCACCGTCTATGGAATCATCCTGTACGGGACGTTGGTGATGCTGCCTCTTTTTCTGGAAAACCTGATGGGCTACACTGCGCTGGATACCGGAGTGGCGATTAGTCCACGTGGAATAGGCGCGCTAGTTTCGGTAACTCTTGCGGGCTGGCTTGTGAGGAGGATAGACGGCCGCGTCATGATCATTTCCGGCTTTATCTTCCTTGCTTTCGGCCTCTTTCTTCTAAGTGGAGTCAATCTTCAGATTTCCATTTTCAGTATCATCTGGCCTAACGTTATCATGGGATTTTCTATTGGAATGATCTTCGTTCCCCTGACCACGATTGCGATGGGGACCTTACCCAACGAAATGATGGGAACTGCAACCGGCATGTATAATCTGATGCGGAGTATGGGCGGGAGCATCGGCATTGCAGTAGTCACCACTTTGCTCTCCAGGCACGCGCAACTGCACCAGTCGCTGATGGTCTCTCATCTCACGCCTTACGATCCGGCGTTTCGCGAATCATTCCACAGGCTGACGGAGTTGTTCGCCGCTCAGGGGGACCCGGTTATGGCCGTAAAAAAAGCTTACCTGTCAATTTACAACACTATTGTGATCCAATCCAGCCTCTGGGCGTTTATCGACAACTGGAGAATGCTTGGTTTCCTTTCCCTCGTTAGCGTCCCCCTAGCGCTGCTTTTTAAAAGCGTTGTCTTGAAGAGAACTATCAGCTCTTCTATCGCGGAATGATATCTATTCGAAATATGAAAGAACTCGGCATACGCGCAGACGCTGGGACGGAGATCGGTGATGCGCCGGCGGGTGTGCGCTTGGCGGGGCCTAGAGATTGGTGCGGGGCAAACTTTGCGGGTTTTCCGCACCGGAATTGACCTCGCGGGACCTCTCCATTTTCGAAAAGCGCCGCCGGTAGGCCAGGACGACACTCAACAGTAGAATGAAACCTAACGTTTTCACGTGGTAGGAGTTTGCGAGTTTTATAAAATCCCGGCCGAAAAAAGACCTGCTCATGATCAGGCAGAAAATGGCATAGGCCCCCATCGCCGCAGTTTGCCAGCGGGAAAGACTGAAGCCGGCGAAAGCGGCGCGGCATATCAGGTAGAGGGCCGGCAGCACCCCCACAGCATGTTGAACCCAGGTAATTGGCGAGAAGAGCAGTATGAGGATTGATACCGCAGCGCATTCCCAGACGATTTCAATGGAATTGCGGCTCACCGGCCGGTGGCGCATCAGCACGACCATCCAAATGAAAAGCGCCGCCATAAGAAAGCGGACCACTGTTGCCGCCCAGAAAACCGGCAAATCCAGGAACTGGTAATAGTACGGGCTGGGGGGATTATTGGGGCGGCGGGGGTCGTCCGATGTCTCCGGCCTGCCCAAGTGCCCGTATGGCAGATTCATAAGGTAACGTGCGAGGGCGGGTCGAAGCGAGAGGTTTTCAACCTTCTCCTCCCCCAGGGGACCCCGTGAGGGGTCGAGGTCGCTCACTCCCCGGACTACACTTGCAATCCAGGTCTCCATTGTCCGGGCATATTGGTCGGGACCGCTCACCAGTATCGGACTCAGAGTGAAGAGCGCAAAGGCTGCGCATGCAGCGGCCGCGATCTTCCATTGCCCCTTGAGAATGAACCAGGCGACAAAGAGCAGGGGCGTACACTTCAAGGCCCCCGCCATGCCAAGGACCACCCCGCCGGCAATATCGCGCTCCTTTGACCAAAAATAAACCGACAGCCAGGACATTGCGACCAGGGCCGTATTCACTCCGACCTCGGGGAGGTCGCGCCCCAGAAAAAGGCTTCCAAGCAGGACGGCCAGTGTTGTAGACCAGAAGGAGGCATCTGGTGAAAGCGGTATGCTCCGTTCCGATAGGAGCTGTAGCGTTCGGAACAGTGCCGCTATGGCGACGACGGCCAGAGGATAGACGATGATCTGCGCAGCATGCATGCCGAAGAGATGAAGTGGAGCGTGGACCATTGCCCAGAAGGGCGGATAAACGTAATCGAGGCCGCCTTCGTAGATAAAAACGCCCTTGACGAGCCGTCTGCCAAGCTCGAAGTGAAGCGGAAAATCACCTTGAGGCCGGAGGATTATCTGAATCCAGACCACCATAACCCAGGCGGCCGCCGAAGCAATCGGGACCCACCTGAAGCGGCGCAGTTTTGCCCAATCGATCGAGTCGAACCCCAACCGGACCCCCCTGTGAGAACAGATCCACATTTACCGGCAGCCTGTTCTCAGCTTGTATTCTGCGAATCATTCAATGTCCGTTTCTGCCTGTAGCAGTCGTGCTGCGTGCTGCCTTATATATTTCGGATTGCGCGAATTGGACAAGAAAATTTCGCCTTGAAAACGACAAAAAAATCAAGTAATTGCGCAATCAGACTGCTCGCGGGAAAAGGCTTCTTTTCTCCGCGAGACCCTGTTAAGCCAAAATAGCTTTATCTTTCTTTTTGCGCCAGGGCGCGCAGTGCACGCTCTTTGGTCTCATAAATGTGGGGCGCCACATCCCGCTTAGCCAGTTCATCGCCCAGTTTCATCCTGAGGAAGGTGCTTGTCGTATAACGCGTAGTGCTTTTGTAAAACCGCATGACATATTTCACCAAATCCGAATACTCATCGATCAAATCAGGGGCTATGTTGAAATTGTCATAATTAACAATCGTATCGACTTTTTTGCCCAGAGGCGCCAGTATGTTCTCAACATTTGCCTTGATTTTCCGGATTTGCTCGGAGGACTTCACATACAGGTTTTCGAAGTTGACAAAGAAAAGATTCTCCTCTGGATGGTAGGTTAGGCGATCCTCGATCGGCAGGCTCAGCAGATCGTTCTTCAGACCCATTGGCTCCGGTCTAAAAATCCTCGGGTCCATCAGTTGGGGCGGTTTGTCGATGATCGGTTTAAAATCCATAAGGGCCAGGACGTCTCTTTCCAAGTCAATTCCCGGAGCTATTTCAATCAGTTCCAGGCCCTCTTCCCTGAGTTTGAAGACACAGCGCTCCGTAACGTAGAGCACAGGCAGTTTGTTCGTTGCCGCATATCGGCCGCTGAAGGTTTTCTGTTCGACTTGGTCGATGAACTTCCGCTCTTTTCCCTCCTGCTCGATTTTCACCTTGCCATCTTCCAGTGCAATCTTCAGCCCCCCCGCGGTGAAAGTGCCGACAAAAATAATATTTTTGGAGTTTTGGCTGATGTTGATGAATCCACCCGGTCCAACGAACCTGGGCCCGAACTTACTGACATTGACGTTGCCCTCCCTGTCCACTTCCGCTGCCCCAAGGACCGCCATGTCCAGACCGCCTCCGTCGTAAAAATCGAACTGGTAAGGCTGGTCGACCAGGGCAACCATGTTGGTCCCGGTGCCGAAGTTGACTCCCATGTTGGGAAGCCCGCCGATAACGCCGGGTTCGGTAGTCATGGTGAGGTACTCGATGATCTTCTCTTCATTGGCAACCTGGGCAACTCCGTCCGGCATGCCGATCCCAAGATTGACTACACTGTTAGGCATCAGCTCGAAGGCCGCCCGCCTGGCAACGATCTTTCTGGGGCCCATTTCCATAGGTGGAATTGACTGCATAGGCATCCGGATCTCACAACTGAAAGCCGGATTATAAAATTCGATAAAAGTTTGCCAGTGGTTTTCGGGTTTGGCTACCACCACGCAGTCAACGAGTATCCCCGGGATCTTTATCTGGCGGGCGTTGAGTGTCCCGCGATCTGCTATTCGTTCAACTTGCACTATGACAATACCACCGGAATTCCTGGCGGCCATTGCCATGGAAAGTGCTTCAAGGGTAAGTGCCTCCTTCTCCATGGTTATATTCCCATCCTCATCCGCCGTCGTCCCTCTCAAAATCGAAACGTCGATGGGCAGGGTTTTATAGAAGAGGCATTCCTTCCCGCCGATGTGGACCAACTCGATCAGGTCTTCTCCCTTTGTCTTGGTGAGTTCATTGAGTTTGCCGCCATCAATCCTTGGGTCTACGAACGTCCCGAGTCCGACGTAGGTGAGGTGGCCGGGCTTGTGCCCTGCGATGTCGCGGAAAAGATGGGAGATCACACCCTGGGGAAAATTGTAGGCCAGGATCGTGTTGTTCCTGATCAGCTTCTGAAGCTCGGGGGCCAAGCCGATGTGCCCACCGATGACTCTTCCTATCAGACCGTCAATGCCGACCTGGTTCAGGCCTCTGGTTTTACCGTCCCCCTGCCCGGCGGCGTAAATCAGGGTCAGGTTCCTGGGACTTCCCGTCCTCAAAAAGTGTTCCTTGAGCTGGTTGATAATCTCTTCCGGGAAACCCGATCCAACGAAACCTTCATTTGCTATCGTATCACCGTCTCTTATAAGACTGACGGCTTCTTCCGCGGAAATGATCTTGCCCTTCTTCATGCGCATCGCCTGGACCGGCGTAAGCATGGGATGGGTGAATCCCTTGTTGGAGACCACTTCTGCCATGGGTAAACTCCTTTCTTACGCCTCCATCGATGGAGTCCGCTTTGCAAAGGCGCCGAGCGATCCACCCCTCCCCGGGCGGAACAGCACCCGGGGAAGGGATGGAGACCTTATGCCTTTTTCGGTACGACTACCTCATCATAGGTTTCTTCGAACGACTGTTTATACGTCTCCGCTGCAAGGTAGAGGGATACGACGGTTATCAGCGCCAGAATCATCATGTAGATACCTATCGGCCAGTACGCTCTGCTGTACCAGGCGAGCAGCGAGGTTGCAACAAGCGGTGTAAGTGCCCCGGCGAATATGGAAGCCAACTGGTAGCCTAGAGATGCCCCGCTGTACCTGACTCGAGCGCTGAACATCTCCGAGAGAAAACTGGCCTGTGGAGCATACATGGCCGCGTGGCCTATCCCCAGTCCGACCGCGACCCCCAGCGTCACGGCCCAGAGGCCCCCGTATCCGATTATCCAGAAGAAGGGGAAAGACCATAGACCCGAAAATACCGCGCCAAACATATAAACCGGGCGCCTGCCAATTTTATCCGAGAGGATGCCGAACAAGGGAATGGTTACTGCCTCGACAAAAGCGGCGATAGTTACGGCATCCAGGATCGTCGCTCGAGAGATCTTCAATATATTCGTAGCGTAAGCAAAAACGAAGGCCGCGTAAATGTAGAAAAGCCCGTTTTCAGCAAAGCGTACGCCCATGGCAAGCAGCAGGTTCTTCGGATGCTTTATGATCGCCTCGATGATCGGTATTCTTGCTTCTTTATGGGCGACCTTGATTTTTTCAAAAACCGGAGTCTCGGAGATTTTCACCAGGATAAAAATAGCGACCACTACGAGCAGGACGCTGAATAGAAATGGTATCCGCCATCCCCAGCTAAGGAATTGCTGCTCCGGGAGTCGGGCGAAGAAACCGAACACAAGAGTCCCCAGAACAAGCCCCAGGGGGACCCCCAACTGGACCAAAGCCCCGTAGAAACCGCGCTTGTTCTCCGGGGCATATTCCACCGCCATCAGCACTGCGCCGCCCCACGAGCCGCCAAGGCCTAAACCCTGAACCACACGGCATGTTACAAGCACGATGGGGGCCCAGATCCCGATAGTCCCAAAGGTCGGGAGTAAACCAATCACTGTCGTGCCAATGCCCATGACCACCAGCGCCAAATAGAGCATTTGTTTTCGGCCGATACGGTCGCCGAAGTGTCCGAAGAGTATCCCGCCAACCGGTCGGGCAAGGAACCCGACAGCAAAAGTCGCAAAGGCGGCAACCGTTCCCACAAGAGGGCTTAACTCCGGGAAAAACAGCTTGTTAAATACCAATGCGGCTGCGGTGCCATAGAGAAAAAAGTCATACCATTCGAGCGTATTGCCTAGTACGGCTGTAATTACAACTTTAACGTGCTCTTTCTTGGGAGGAGTGTCGCTTTGAAGTACCCCGACCTTTTCGCTCATGTAAATCCCCTTTTCGGCTAAGGATTTTTAAAATCGCGAGCATATCCAAAAAAAATTATGCCGGAATGTCAAATAGAGCCTCTTGCATTTGCAGGGGCGTCAGTAGTTTCTCTTAGCTCCAATCAGCAAGGGCAGCCGCTGCAATTCGAGGCTGCATCACCTCCTTCCCCCCGAAGTCTTTTTCCCGCCTGCTCTTGTCAGGTTATTCCGGCCCGCCTGCGCCGCTAGCCCTTCGACCCCAGCCTCAAACCGCCGTGGATATAGTACACATCCCCGGCAAGGGCCTCATTGCGGTAAAGCTCACCCACCAGCGACGCTATTTCGTAAGGGTCGATAAGACGTCCGATCGGGACCTGGTCCACTGCCTTCCCGGCGTGTTTCCCGTTCATGTCTCCTCTTGCCAACGAGGTATCGACATATCCCGGGGCGACGGCAACGCAGCGGATCCTGCCGGCCAGCCCGCGCTTGAACAACTCGGCGGTCAACACCTTGGGCGCCACTGACAAAGCCGCCTTGGATGATGAATAATTGAGCTGTTCGGCCGCCCCGAGCGAACTGGTGGAAGATATGAGGCAGATCAGACCCCGGCAGTCATGGTTTATCATCTGTTCCACGCATTCGCGGACCGTGAGGAAAACACCCGTAAGATTTATGTTCATAACGACCTGGAAGTTCTCGAGCGACATCTTCCCGATCACTTTGCCGGTGTCTTTGTCCATATCGAGCACCGGACCGTCTCTGGTAATGCCTGCACACGGGGCCACCAGGTTTATCTTTCCAAACAGATCGATCGCTTTTTGTGCAAGCCATGAGCAATCGGCTTCCCTAGCGACGTTGCAGGTAACCGCAACCGCCTCGCCCCCCAAACTCTCCAGAGATTTTATCGCTTCCTCAAGACACCCTTCCGACACGTCGGCCAGCACGACCTTTCCTCCGCCTGCCACCCAGTATTCTCCGAGCGCCCGCCCGATTCCCTGAGCTCCCCCCGTAATAACCGCCACGGAACCCCTGATATCGAGCATGCCTTTCCTTTCCGCAATAAACAGAGGACGGGGGCAAAATCACGGAGCCGATGTTTAAGGGTCTTTTTTATGGGAACCAGATCAGCAAATTCGGTGCCAAGTTCCTTGAGTGGCTTCTGGAAAGGATTTATAGGGCAAGTGAAGCGTTGGCGCGGGGAAGATGTAGCCGAAAAGTTACATAATTGAAATGGCTAAACGGCCTACAGCGTTAAGGAATAGCCTACACTGCTGGTTCCGCTCGTAGTGTAGTTAATTTGGTACATGTACCTTATTGGTTATATGCGGGATGCCGTGCCGCTTCATCTTCTCATAGAGCTTCACGCGATGTATCTGCAGGATGGAGGCCGCCCTTGTCTTGTTTCCTGCCGCAGCCTCGAGGGCCGCAACAATGGTCTTGCGCTCCGCCTCGGCCCTGGCGTGTGCAAGGGTGCATGGCGTAAGGCCGGCTCGCAGCTTCGGGATTGAGCGCAAAAGGTACTCGGGAACGTGTTCGGGCAAAAGCGTTTCTCCCCTGGTCATAGCGGCGGCCCGTTCGAGCACGTTTTGCAATTCGCGCACATTTCCCGGCCAGCCATAGGATTTGAGCGCTTCCATAAGTTCGGGTGAAATCATTGTTTTGATCTCACCTGTGTCGTTTGATAGCCTGGCCAGGAAGTTATCGGCTATAGCTTCGATATCTTCCCGCCTTTCCCTGAGGGGTGGTACTCGAATCGGGATCACGTGAATTCGGTAGTATAGGTCTGCTCTGAAGCTTCCCTCATTTACCAGATCTTCCAGCGAACTTGCGGTTGCCGCGATAATGCGGATGTCAACCGGACGGGTCACGGTACTGCCGACCCGTTCGACCTCGCGCTCCTGCAGGACGCGCAAAAGCTTGACCTGCATAGCCTGGGGCATATCGCCGATCTCATCGAGAAAGAGTGTGCCCCCCTGGGCCATTTCGAATTTTCCGGGTTTGCCGCCCCTTTTGGCGCCCGTAAACGCGCCCTCCTCATAGCCGAAAAGCTCCGATTCGAGAAGCTCGGCGGGAACGGCCGCGCAATTGAGCTTGATAAAAGGCCCGCTGCGACGCTGGCTTGCGGCGTGGATGGCATGCGCGAAAAGTTCCTTGCCCGTCCCGGTTTCGCCAAAAACAAGCACCGTTGAATCGGTCCGGCTGGCCCTCAGGGCTTCAAGTTTGGCGGCGCTGATCGCCTGTCCGGAACCAACGATGCTGGCCAGGGTATAGCGTGCCCCACGAAGCTGGGTCAGCTCTTTTTCATAATACTTTACCTTCGATTCGAGCACCTTGAGCTTGGAAGCGAGTTCATAGAGTTGCTCCACGTCCTTGAAAACTACGCGTCCGTAGGCCCCCACCACCCGGCCTGCATCCATCAGCGGGACCCTGTTAACTATCAGCTCCCGGCCTCTGATGGTCTGCTTTTCCCCCATTTCGGCCACGCCGGTATGGGCCACAATATGCATGCGGGTGTTCTCGATAACTTCGGTCACATGCCGTCCCACGGCCTGGGGTAGGGTGGACCCGTTGAACTTTGCGTATTGCTCGCTCATCATGGTGATGACGCCGTTTGCGTCAACGACCACCATCCACTCTCCGGCGCCCGACAGGATTTCCTCGAGGGTGCGTACGATCGTCTTGGTGGAGTCGAGTTCCCGCGAGATTTTCTCCATTTCCGTTATGTCCTGGAACTGGGAGACCGCGCCTGTCAGCACCCCGTTGTGAATGATCGGGGAGCGGTTTGTGAGCACGGTGCGCTGGCCGATCAACTGCGTGCGGCCCATCTCGGGCTCGCCCGTTCTCAGCACATTTATCAGGCCCGCGTTGGGGATTACGGCAAGAAGATGCCTGCCCAGGGCCTGCTCCTTTGGAACACCCATGAGCCGGGCGGCCGCTTCATTGAAGACGGTGATTTCACCCTCGATGTCAATCGAGACGATTCCGACAACCAGGGAGTCCAGAATCGACTGAAGCAGGGAAATATCGGCGCCAAACCTGTCGTCCGATTGCATTTCCATATCCATCATGTCATCAGCCCCCTTTTCTAGGAGGCTCATTATACTTGAGATCGCCGAAAATAGAAATTCGTGCCGGGATTTAGAGATAGAAACAGATGGTTTCACGCAAAGACGCGAAAAGGCGATCGTGGGTTTTGGAAGCCGGCCATCACCGTCCGGATACTTTCTTCAAGCGCGCTGATACGCTGTTCTAATACCAGGTTGCGGTCAAGAAAGTATCAAGTGATACACGGCGGGCCTCGAAATCTACGTGGCGCTGCTGCGGTGCCCACAGAGCGTCCGGGCGTGCGCCTGACGGAGGTCCGCCTCGTTCACCATGTCCACTTCGTCCACGCTGTCAACTTCGTCCACCGCGCGTCCGCCTGGCGAAGCCTCAAGATCGAGCGGGGGGTAACCCCATAAGCGCTAACTTAAGCGCAATATTGTTCAGGCGAAGGCCCTGCGAAAATCGGAATAGGCCTCTTGTTCGTCATTCCGGCGGGGCCTGTCCCGGAAGTGTCCAGTCCGGGAGCCGGAATCCAGGTCTATTCAAGCTGTTATCGACTAAGAGCACTGGACCCCGGCCTGAACCCTCACTACGTTCGGATTCGCGCTTACACCTTGGACCGATGCTCGATGCTTCAAGTTCACGCCCGATCTTTTGTGAGGGCGCGCCGGGGTGACGCACAGGCCCTTCCGAAATATCCAATTACTTACGGAATGCAACACTAGGACCCCGGGCGAGGGGGTGCCTTGGCCTGCCGCCCAGAGCATGCTTTAATGTGGGAAGGCTTCAGGATCCCCTCCACGACAGAAACGAGGTCCCGCAGTATACGCTCCCCATTCTTGTCCTCGATCAGCGCCGCCAGTATATATTTCCGCCAACCGTCATCATACACGAGGACCGAATCCGAAAAGTAGTTGGCCCAGTCCCCGGATTTCCGGAACAGCCTGTCCGGAGAGACATGCTTTTCGAGGACGCTTGCAAATTTGTCGTGAAGGGCCGTCCTTGAAAGTATCTCCAGCATCTCGTGCGAGCGTTCCTGGCTGATCAGTTCACCGTTTGCGAGCGAGTAGTAGAAGCGGCATATTTGGGAAACCGTCGCGGCATGATACAGGCCTTTAAGGGGTTCGGGATTTCGTTCCCCGCCATGCCCATAACGGGCGCCCAGCCAAATTCCCCCGCCGTTTTCGGGGATATAGAAACGATACCGCTCGAGGACGTCCTCGATGCGCTTCACGCCCATGAAATCAATCAGGTAAGAAGCGGCATAGTTGCTCGAATGGCGAATCATCTGGGCCAACCACTCATGGAGGTCGGGCGTGTCTTGGAGCAGGCCGTCTTCAACGTTCTGGTAGGCGGTCAGCAAAACCGCGATTTTGGGCAGGCTCGCCGCATACATCATCGTCCAGCCGTTTACGCTGGCGAAACGCGCAGATGGAGGGTTTGAAAGGTCCACCACCCCGACGGCCATTTTATCCTGTTCAATCAGGGCGCGCCAGGACCGTTTTTTGCCCAGAGCGCGCTCAAGCGCCGACTGAAGGGCTTCGTCCGCTGTCTCTGAAAAGGGACGATACTGTCCAGCCTGTAAAGGCAAGGGCCGGGAAGGCTCAGGATCCCAAAAGCCGGCGCTGCAATATTGCGTTGTAATAAAGAAACTGCTTGTCATCAGAATTGTCAAAAGGAGCTTCATCTGTTCCTCGATCCATAGACCTTCTTTCAGCAACCATCAAATTTGCCTCGCCAGGGTTGTAATAATAACCAAAGCCGAAGGGCAAAGGTTTTATCTTCTTATCCGCCTTGTAAATCGAGGCCAGGGCCTCCTGGTAGTCCTGGCTGAAAGCTGAAATAGGCTTGACGTAACGGCCGTAGAATCGGAGATTCCAGATCGACGGCTCGAAATATTTCAGCGGAATTCCCGAATCCTCCTGGACGAGGTAGCGGCTCTGGTCGAGCACGAACTGCCTCGCTGTCAACGCCTTGGCGTCGAACATCACGTACGAAGCGGACTTTATAAAGGTGGTGAAAGGCGCCAGCCGCTTGAGAAAAAAGAGAAAGTGCCGGTTTCGATCGAAGGCCTGATTGTAAAGGTTGAGGCGATAGTAGTAAAGGGTTTGAGGGTGATTCTCCTCGGAACCGGCGGCATTAAAGGCAATTCGAATGCCATGGACGTTATTCAGGTCCAGGTCTGTGGTCCCGAGGGCAGGAAACTCCCGAACGGTGGTCCCGAGGGCGGGAAATTCCTTAATCCTCCCGTCCTGTCCTATTGTCACGTAGCGGACGTCGAGCACCTTTGCGTTATTTCGCGCCAGCATGAACAGGAGAATCGGAAGAACGCCCTCTATTTCCGTTTCCTGAAGCTCAGCCTCCATATGGGAAGTCATGAAGTAGTTGATGTTTAGGAGATCATGGAGGGAATTTTTCATGGATTGGAGATAGGACTTGAACTGCTCATCGTTCATGGCGGCAAACCTGGGGATCTCTCCGAGCGGCTCCAGGGCGGCCAGAACATATGTCCGGGCTCGAGGGAAAAAGGTATAGACATTGGCAAAATCCGGCCCGCTGAATGGATAGAAGACTGTGCCTTTCGATGAGGCGGCAGCTCCAAGTCCCGTCTCAGCCCACCGGCGTTCGGGTATGAGCAGCCTTTTGTTCAAATTCCCCCAGCTGCGGTCCAAAAACCGGGAATACTCCACCCATGCCGGCCTGCTTTGAAATGCGGCCAATGCACCTTGCGGAACTGCCATTCCTGCGATGAACCGGGCGTAATGGTTGTACACTCCGCCATAGTCGGGGCTACTCACGGCCGTGAAGGCCGGGTTGTCAATGGCGTCCGGCTGCCGGGCCGTCGCAAAATCATTTATAGAGAAAAGCGTCAGTATCGATAAAATGGAAATTATCGTCCGCCCGTGCCGTTTGTTTCTGTCCGATATCATCGCTTCTCCTCATAAGAAAGAGAGAGGGGTCAAACCTACACTTTTCACGCTCCAAGCTCCCTCTCGAGCATTCCAACAGATTTGCTCTGTTTCATCTCCTCTGCTGCAACCAGTCTGACTGCCCCGCCATTGTCAGGAGTGTAGGTGTGACCCCTCTCTTTCATTCCGACAGAATTTTCAAGACGCCCTGTGGGTAATGTGCAACATGTTGACGGATCTTATCCAGACGACTAGGGCAGAACTTTTTCCAAATCTCCACGGCCTCATCCAAGTAACCCTTGGCTTCGATAAAATTTCCTTGTTTAACGTATATGTCGGCGATCCAAAGCAGCCCGTACCCGTAATTCACCCTGTCCTTTCGCGTGTGCCCCTTTTTCAAGGACTGGACTGATTTTCTGCACAGCCTGAGACTCTCTTCAAGTTGATCATTTAAATAGTGGCATCGAGATATGTTCCCAACCTCCACAGCTAAATCTGGGCCAGATTCAGGATCCCAAGAGTTGATAGTAGCCAGGTCTGTATCGGAGAGGAAATACACTAACGCTTCGTCCACTCGCCCACCGTCTCTCAGAGCCAAAGCATAATTATACTCCATTGTGCTTGGGACCATCTCGCCCTTCTCCGTGATGCGCCTTTTTGCAACTTCGAAGAGCTCAATAGCTTGAACAAACTCATTTTTAAACCACAGTGCGTACTGCATAAGCCTAGAATAGAAGATGTATTGTTGAATCGTCTGAGAGTTGCGATCTAAACCTGAGAGATAAGATTCTACCTTATCGTACTCCCCTTGTTCTAGAAAAACGTTTATGAGGTCCTCGTAAATGGACGACAGTGTGGGGTGGATTCCTATTTGGTAGGAGTCATAATTAGTTATCTGCAGCAGCCCTATAGCCAGTTCGACGAATTTGGCATCCTCTCCATACTTCAATAGTGCCTCAGAAACCTTGTTAATGTAATCCAAGGCCTTTTCGAATTCTGAATTCTCTAGCGCAATCTCCGCACATTCTACATATCTATCAATCTCAGTTGTGTAATAAGCGTTATTCACAATAATTGATTCCAGACGATTCCAATTGCCGAAACTCAGAATGATAATAACTTTTTCAAACAACGATCTCTTCTTTTGAGGTTTACACTCCTCTTTCGCTTTTATCCTAATAATAGGATGCAGATCATAAAGGATCGCTCCACTCGCATTTATTTCGATAATCATCCTTAACCTAATAAGAGATCGGATCATTCTGCTACATTTCTGATAAGTCATGTTAGATACGCGCTCTATTTTGTCTATATCAGGCGGCCTTGTAAATGTAGCGATAGTCCAAATCATCTCCTTCTCGTTTGAACTCAAGTTGCCCCAAATCGATCTCAGGAGATGTCTGTCCAGCGTCCCGGATTCTGTCCCGATCATGCCATCAAGACTGGCAGCTGTTAGACGTTGATTCCTTAGTTGGGCAAAAATTAGATTCAGCCACAAAGCGTGGCCTCTAGTTTCGGCATGTAAGTCTCTCAGGTCATTCTCTTCAATTCGCGTTCCAAGTATTCCGAAGTTCTGGGCAAGTTCCAAAGACTCGGTGTAAGATAGCCCTCCTACCGGAACTTCTAGGAATGAGAAATGATAATCATTGATTTGCGGACGACAGGTAAATATAACTAGGCTGTTTGAAAGGCTCGTCGTTAGGAAATCGAAGAGCGCCTTAACATGACCCGTGAAGCAGCATGTTTCCTTTTCAACGAACGCATCAATATTGTCAAAGACAACCAAACAAGTCTTGCTGTTCAGGACGTGAGCGAACCGACGCACAGTATTTCGGACGTTTTCCTCCGCATATTTTGCCTTGCTTTCTTCTCCTTCCGTCAATTCCTCTAATAGCGTGAGAAGCTTCTGGTGAAATGGTGTCTCCAAATCTTTGCAGTCACACCATCCAAAATGGGCGAAGGGAACCTTGGTCCGGCCACTCACAGCCATTTCGTAGAACTTGGCTGCCAAGGTTGACTTGCCTTCACCCCCCAGACCAGTAATAGCTGCCACCCTAATCAGTGGATTAAGAAGCCGATCGATCTCCATATTCCTTCCAACAAATATGGACACCACGGGTGGGCTGTCTCTGAAGATGCGCTCTTTATCGGGCAAAAAACGAATAGGAATAGTCTCTGATTCGTCTTGAAGTGGTGGGCTCTCTGCAGCCTCTAGTACCGACTTAACGACTATAAATATATCAGAAAAATGGCTAAAATCGAAGTTGGCAAAAGCAGGAACGTCTCGATAAATGTTTTCGGCAAAATCAGATTTCGATAGTGCCAAGCTCCTGCTATGCTCATCAAAAACGTCGGAGTCTATGATTTTAGCTTTCAGCTTATCAGTGATTCCCTTTAGCTTATGTCTATTGCCGTAGCTGATTGATCGGTCGTTGTGATGTCTTCCGCTTGTCTCATTAAATTCGGACGACATGTACAGCCGTCTCTCCTTCGTATCGTAAGTCTTGATTTCAGCATCAGAATAGTAGAACTCTATCGATACATTCTCGTAGTGTAGCCGGTGACTTGGTAGGGGGATAGCGAATGAATAAACGTTGTTCCCCCAGTGCTTAAATGGTTTGTCTTCATCATTAACCTCCTTGACGACTTGTGGGTTGTCTCGGTCGAACACAAATATGAGCGGTTTCTCTTGAGGATAAATCCCTTTGGACAGACTCTTGCAGTGGTCGAGTAGGTTGCGGTCTCCTATGCAGTCCTCCTTATCATAGAAGCGAAGACTTAGGTTGAGCTTCAGTTTCTGCATGGCTTTCTGAAGGTGTTTCCAATCGGTCTTGCCCTCTGTATGGACAAATGCCTGGGAGGAGCTTTGTTTGACTTCAATGTGGGTATCCTCTGGCATACGCAACCTCCAACTTCAATGTGGCATTGCGGGGAGTTCCTGAGCCGCACCGACCATGAGATTCCGCTCATTTCCAGGACAATCATGACCGGCTAACAATAATTACACTGATCCGCATAACATGCAAATTTTCGGATTTCTGGCCGTATAACATGCCATCGAACCGGTAGCCAATAATGCGCTCAGCCCTTTGTCTTTCGCTGGTTTCACTCTATCTCACAGCTTATCACGGTGTTTTATCCAGATCGGCATAACGTTCTTACTGCCTTGCCTCAAAGGCCGCCCATAGAACTCCGCACGCTTGTCGATCCTCGGTTGAAGACATGAATATACATCACCCCTCTTATTAGGTTACAGCTAATTTCCTATCCAATCAATGAGGGATTCCCCCATTAGGAATTTTCCCGAGAGAAGTATTTCTTCTGGCGGTCTGATTTCTCGGATGAAGGTTGCGTACTACCCAGACACCGACTCCACCAAGTTGCCAACACCTTGCCAGAAGGTGGAATCTGGCCAGGGAGGCCGTGCACAAAAAGTATGATCCGGATGTGCTGAACTTTGGAGTTCCTCAGCAATTCAATGTCCCGGAGCAACGATGTGGAGTTTTCCCTTTTCGAGCCAACATAGAGACCTTATGGGGTCTCCGAAGTACCTATTGACAATCAAGACCGCCTTAGAAATGGTTGTCTTGGTCCAATCCCACTTGCAGTATGTTTATAGTGCGGCCACTAATTCTTGAGAGGCAGTAAGGGCTTTGAATTGCAGTCGGTCAGGCAGTATACCCCAAAAATTCTGCGGATATTTTTGGGGTCAAGATTTTTGATCTTCTCAGAGTAACCGCGAATGTACCTCCGGACCAGTTCGTAAATCTTAACATCGAGGTGTTCCATAACCTGAATATCATTACAGAATGAGTACTGGTTGCCCCATCCCCTGACCGTATTACTCACGTCCACCAAAGATTGAATGAAGGTCTTCTTCCCTTGGATTGTTTCTGCGTTAGACATTGCCGCGTAACTCTCTTTCAACAGGCTTTCTATTTTACTAATAAGGCGTTTTCTGGTCTTCTCACTTGGCCTTACAAATCCTGGTATAATCTGGCATCCAAGGAACTCAAACCCTTCTTTAACTCTTCCGGACGAAGCTTTTAGCGGATGGTGAAGTGGGTTGTATACTGTAAATCCTAATCGCATAAGATGTTGTTGTGCATGTAAAAACGCTTTGGCAACGCTGCTTTCATTTCTGCCAAACAGGATGAAATCATCAATGTATCGCAAACAAGTTATACCACGACCATTCATATCAATATCGAATTCATTTAGAAGAATATTGCCAAACAGCGGCGAAAGGCAACATCCCTGAGCAACTCCAATGGTGTAAATAGGAAATAGGTTCTTATATTTGTCTAGACTGGCCATGTTTTTTAATTCCGTTTTCACAGCATCGTTAAGTAGTTTGTTGAAAGCGTGGTCATTTATGACGTTCTGGATTTTCTGGAGAACAATATCTCTGGGAATCCTCACGAAAAAATCCTTGATGTCTGAGCTGATGAAGTAGTCGGCGCCCCCCCTGATAGCTTTAAGGGCGGCCTCAATTGCTTGTCTGACACCCTTTTCCTCAATTCCACCAAAGCTATTATTGACCTTGAAGAATGGCTTAATGGCCTCCTGCCCTTGGAGCACATCCAGAATACTGCGCCGCACGATCCGATCTGTCAGGGATGAAACAACCAGGGGACGTGGTGTCTTAGCTGGCCTTTTCTGGAGAACGCCAACGGCTGGACTGAATTTGAATTTTTGATACAATAGCTGCCGATAGAGGTTTTCTATGTGCGTCTCAGACCTAATTTCAAATTCTCTTACCTGCTTTTGCGTATCAATAGATTTTGAGTTGATCCCGTTCTGGCGGACTATTCTCCAGGCCTCTCTGAGGCATTTCCTGCTGCGGACTTTAGAATAGAGCGGGTGGGGGTTACTTGTATTCATTGTCTTGCTGAGCCTCGTCGGTAAGCCTTCACTCAGCCGTTTGAGAAGCTCGTCATCCTCTGGGGGTTCCCTCTTCGGTGCCGACCCAGCCAGCAGTAATTCTGATGTTGCCGGTGCATCCTCGAAATGAGACAGCACCTCTTAATGGCCCGCTCAACGAGATTGCAAGAATGATGGCGCAAAGAGCCAAAACCCAAGTGCGCCCTCGTGCCAGAATGGCACGTTTTTGCATGCGGCCATTTCTTTGACCTCCTCCCGGATAATACCTTTTTAAAGCCTCGGGTCAAGGGCCGAGCATGCAGCCGGGCCTCCACTCTTAAATAAAACTCCTTAGCCGTCCGACGGGGCTTCGAAAAGCAGGCTCCGGCCAGGGACAAACGGGCTGAGTGGAGGTCGCATCCTCTGGGGGTTCCCTCTTCGGTGCCGACCCAGCCAGCAGTAATTCTGATGTTGCCGGTGCATCCTCGAAATGAGACAGCACCTCTTAATGGCCCGCTCAACGAGATTGCAAGAATACATGTTTATTATAATATAAACTTTCGCCACACGCAAATGGGAAAAATGAAGCAGCCCGGGATTTTGAATATTACCCAGTTTCAGGCTCGGGCCGAGCTAATACGCGATTTCTATGGCTAAATGTTAAAAACACATGCCTTATTAGGGCTTAAAAGCTCGTTTTTGACTCCAAAATGATAGCTCTAAGCCGGAGCTGGGGCTCGTTAAGGCTATCCGGGCAGGAAGTGTGCTTGGCTCCCATGGCAAAAGCAACTCCGGCTTGCGTTAGAAGATGGTTTTTGACCCTAAAAATACACTTATAAGCCTCATATAAGCCATGATATTAGATCATTGTCACGTAATTTTCGTCAGTTATCGCGGCCCGCCCCCTTTGGGCCCTTCAGAGGGGAGCCGGCAGGGGGCCATGCCTGCCCGGGGCGTCTAGTGTTGCGTCCCATAAATTAGCTTATACTAAGCGACAAGCGGTTTCCCGGTATATGTCCACCTAAATGGGTGCGCATAGGTTTCGTTGTACCGCTTGATGTAATGCATGATTTGCTTCACCAATTCTCCTTTGGAGTGCCAGACGGCGCCACGTAGCACGTCACGAGCAAGGATACCGAACCAGATTTCGATCTGGTTCAACCAGGAAGCGTAAGTCGGGGTGAAATGAAGTGTGAGTCTGCTCCGCTTCGATGCCCACTCGCGCACCTTCTGGTGTTTGTGGGGGCTGTAGTTATCGACAATCACGTGGAGTTCCCGGTGCGGAAACTTGCGGTAAAGATGCTTGAGAAAACTCAGAAATTCCTCGTGGGTGTGGCGCTCTACACACCTTCCCTCAATACTGCCTTCGTGGGCCAGAAGAGCTGCCATCAGACAAGTTGTCCCATGTCTGGTATAAGTATGTGTGAATCTTTTGGCTCTACCGGGACGCAACGGCAACATCGGTTGCGTGCGATCCAGTGCCTGAATCTGAGACTTCTCGTCAACACAAACTACGAGCGCATTTTCCGGAGGGCTAAGGTAAAGGCCTAGGATGCTCGTCTGTTTTTCTACAAATTCAGGGTCCGGGCTTTTTCCGCACCAATATTCAGTCTTATGTGGCTTCAAGGAAGCCTCGTTGAGTATCCTGTTTACCGTGGACTTCGACACCCCGGAGGCGTCAGCAAGCTTTCTTGCGCTCCAATGGGTACTCCCATCGTCGGGGTCAGTGCATGCAAGCGCCATCACCTGCACTTTTTCTTCCGGGGTGATCTCCGCCGGCCTGCCTCTTCGAGGTCGATCCTGCAAACCTTCAAGGCGCTTATTCAAAAAGCGTTTGCGCCATTTCATGCAGGTCTGCCAGTCAAGGCCGACTTCGGAAGCAATTTCTTTGAGGGTCATGCCACGGACCGCGCAAAGGATAATCCTGGCACGGTTGACAAGGCGGTGTTCAGTTTTTCCGGAACTTACCCAAATTCTCAGGGTTGCGTACTCATCCTCGGCCAATTGAACAGTTACTTTTTTCCCCATAATGTGCCCCCTTTGACAGGCACATTATACAACTTTATTTATGGGACGCAACACTAGATCTTGTGTGCCTAAGGCCGACCTTCGATGTTAACTCATTCCAACTCCCTGGTCCAAGAGGCCTTTTATCCTTTCCAGCAATGTTTTTTTCAGGTTCCTGACTTCTTTTTCATGATAGTGTATGTGTGGTTTGTGTTTTAAATCGAATGGTATTTTACGTGGGTCGTCTTGTGTTAGAAATATGATTGGCTTTTCCAAAGCATGTGCATACCCAACCTCATAAAAAACATTGGGATTGCAGCCGGTCATGTCGGCGATTATGAAACGAGCTCTCTTAATGTTCAGAACAATCTGCTCAAGGATGGATTCAGTAAAGTGCTGTTCGTCAACTCTCTGGCAAAAAAGGCCACATTCTTCGACTGGTTGCTTGATCCCAAACTGATAAACGTCATCAAGAGAGTCTGAGAAGGGCATGAGCACAAAGACGAAGCTCCTGAGGTATCTTATTTGAATACGCCCGAAATAATCCTCGAAAGCTCTTTCTACCTCAGGACCGATTTCTCTCAAGGGTGCTCCTTGGCGAAGGAAGAAAAAAGCTCCTGATTTCCAGGCCTCCTTGATTATCTCTGACTCTTCTTCGCGTGCAAAGAGGATGATATTGCAGTCCTTCTCTATAGACTTAATGTCTGTTATCAACCTTTTTATATTCTCTCGTTCTGTAATGGTGATGGACATCAGAAGAACCTGAGGTGATAGTTCTTTAACACATCTGAGTACATCTGCTAGAGAATTTGCAGAGGCTGTTTTATATCCTTTCCTTTTTGCGTAATATTTACTTGAGATACTTGTGAGTCTATCGTCTGGTGATACCAGCAAAAGACGCTTATGTTTCCGTAAATCTTCAAATTGGTAGCCCATTGTCCCTCTCTACATTTACAGAGCCTTTTGTGCAAAGGCCATCATTCTTTCGCTTCCGAGGGCAAACCGACCCAAGTTTATGAAACTTGCGAATGAGTTCACCGTGGATGCGGAAACTTGAACAATTGTAAGCAAAGCATACTACAATTGGATTAGTATTAGGTCAATCAGAAAGTTCCTGACCTCTTGCATTCTTTTTTGCTAGGGTGGATTGATTAGCGATACCTGCCGAGCAAGGTAGAGAAACCTGAAATGGGCTTTGAGAAGCTCAACTCTCCTTGCCAACTTCGAAAGAGTAAGTTTGCAGCGAACCGGTAAACAAATGATTCGAAAAGGGAGAAGATTTTAGCGTTCTAATGGATAAGGGGGCAGCGTAGTCAGACGGTGGTCCTCGATGGGTCCTCCGACCGTAAAATGATAAAGGTCCTGGTAGGAGCGCCCCTTCAAGCCCAGCACCTCGTGCGTGGGATCGTCGAAGAAACAGCCGATGCCGGTTGCGCGCACGCCGGCGGCTTCCGCTTCGAGATAGAGGACCTGGCCGATCATCCCGCACTCCCAGAAGAGCCTGGGATAGAACCAAGGTCCATCCCGATTCAGGGGACCTTCGAACTCCGCAATCATGGCAGCGCTGAAGCAGCCGTCGCCGGCGATTTCCTGAAAACAGGAGATCTGCATGGCTGATTTGCGGACGTCGCCTTCGGCCAGAAGATAAAGCTCCAGGGCATCAGGACAATAATCCGGCTTTTTCCAGACAAAACTGCCCCGCATTGCCGAGCGGAGTTTATCTTTCTCCCGGACGTTGCGAAGCAGGAAATATAATCCCGGCGCCAATCCGTTAACGCGGTGGACAAAGAGGGCAAGGTGTGCGTGGGCTTCCCAGCAGAGAGCCATGAAGGGTATCCGCCCAGGGACGGGCATGGTTCTGAGGAGCATCTCGAAAAAAGTGGAGCGGTGGATCGAAGTGACGCCGTCCATGGCCACAGCGCTACGCCTTTGGTGAATGATTTGCCGAAGCCCTGCCATGCGCCCGTGATTTGCTCCGGGGCCACTTGAGAGTTCCGGACAGCGGAGCGGTTCCCTGACATTTTGAACCCGATCTTCGGCTTCGCAAGTACTCTCACCGGAGTGAGACTTTCGAGAGGCCAACGCAACTTCGTCGATGGCGGGCCATTCCACATGGGTCATACTGAGATGGTTCGGGTTACCATTCCATGAGAGCGTCCTGAATGCGGCTAATGCGTCCGGATTCAGCGGGCAAGGGGAAACGATGGGCGCATTTTGAGAATACACTGCAAGAAGACAATCAGGCTCTTCCGCCTCTGCACCCTGCGGATCAAAGACCCCGAGCAAATAAGACAAACTTTCGGTGCTCAGGCCGTCCAGCAATCCGGCCTTCCAGCCCAGACCGGCGGCTGCCAGGCTGACTGCCGCAATGGCGTGCCCGATATCATGCCGGCAATAGCGATATGCGCGCTCTCCATACTTCCAGGCTTCACGCCAATGAACGGAGGTTAGCCCCACCAGGACCGATTCCCTTGGAAGTCCGCAGATAAGCTCGTCCCACAAATCGAGCGGAAACCGTGCCCGCAGTTCCAGCCCATGTTCTTTGGGCGCATAGTGGCAGACAAGCGGTGATTCATCCATCCCTGCCATCGGTCCAAAGATCGCATAGCCTTCCGTAGGATGCAGATTACCACTGGAAGGATTCACCCGAAGGGCCCACCTTTCCGTACCGGCCTGCTTCCATGCCGAGAGGGCAAGACTGTCGAAAAGAAGCCGTGAGAGGCTTTGCATATCCAATTGGACCGGGGGGATGCGCCCGCAGTCAAAAGCAAGATCGTAGTCGGGGTCGGTAAACGATGGGTTTATGGCAAGCCTGTACAGGGGCGCCCCCAGGTAGCGCCGAAAAGGGTCCGGTTTGGATGCCCAGTCAAGGTAACCCGGCCCGCGCGCATACCTGTCAAAATGATGTTTGCTGGCCTCGTGATATTTGATTGTCTGCCGGACTGGACCTTCCATCGCGATAGTACGCTCTCGGTTGGGTTGAAGAGATCAATAAACTAAATAGGGTTGCCATCGGGTCCGTTAATCTCCGCTTTCCACTCTTTGTGGATGAGTTCCACAACACTGGCAGGCATGGGGATATAGCCCAATTCGCTTGCCAGCTTACCACCACTTTGATAGGCCCATGTGAAGAAATCCAGAACAAGTTTGGCGGTTTTCGGGTCTTTCTGCACCTTATGCATCAGGATGAATGTCGCGCCACTTATTGGCCAGGTGTCCTTGCCCGGTTGATCTGTAAGAACTATATAGAAATCCTTGGAGTTTGCCCAATCCGCACCCGCTGCCGCAGCCTGGAAGTTCTTCGCATCCGGCTTGACGAACTGCCCTTCTCTATTTTGCATCATGGTATAGGTCATATTGTTTTGGAGCACATATGCATATTGAACATACCCTATAGAGCCTGAAAAGTTCTGAATGTAGGCCGCAACTCCCTCATTGCCCTTCCCGCCCATGCCTGCCGGCCAGGACACGGAAACGCCGGTTCCCACTGCCTGCTTCCATTCCGGGCTGACCTTGGACAGGTAATTGGAGAAGGTGAAGGTAGTGCCGGAAGCGTCGGAGCGATGCACCACGCTAATATGTTTATCGGGAAGTTTGACGCCTTCATTGAGGTTGGCTATTTCAGGGTCGTTCCACTTCGTAATTTTTCCCAGGTAGATATCGGCTAGCACCCTACCACTCAATTTGATTTCACCCGGTTTGACACCTTCCAGATTGACAACGGGTATTACACCGCCAATGACCGTAGGAAACTGCACCAGACCGGCCTTTTCAAGCTCCTCGGGTTCCAGGGGCATGTCCGAAGCACCGAAATCGATAGTCTTGGCCTTGATCTGGCTTATGCCGCCCCCGGAACCGATGGATTGGTAATTCACTCCGATACCCGTTTCATTTTTATAAGCTTCAGCCCATTTAGCGTACAGGGGATACGGGAAGGTCGCCCCCGCTCCGGTGATGTCGGCTGCAATCGCCGTTGCAGCAACTCCAAACCACAGCACCATACACATTGTCAAGGTTCTACCCAACGATCTCATAACATTTCTCCACCTGCCGTGTAGTTTGAGTCCATTCCGGATTTCGTTCTATCATGCCCCGATCCGGGCTCTTCAAGTTCAGAGAATAAAGCCAAGTGACCCATAGGCCTACCTAATCCGGCGTCATTGCATCGCTGCCGCTGAAGATGGACTCTGCACACTCAGGTCCAGCCCCCTTAGATGAAAGGTCGAACGGAGTCTGGCCATATCTGACAACTCACTATCCGGTTAAACGGTTATTTTTGATGCCAAAAATGCGCCTCTAACAGGGTGCTGAAAAATGATTGGAATTCCCACTTTACAGTAAAAACCCCGTGGGGCCGTCACCCCGGCGAAGCCTGCCCCGTAAGTGTCCAGTACGGGGGCCGGGGTCCAGTGTTTTGCCTTAAAAATCAAATAGTTCAAAAAAGCTCTGGATTCCGGCCTGAACCCTCACTACGTTCGGGTTTGCGCTTACACATTGGGCCGATGTTCGACGCTTCAAGTTCGCGCCCGATCTTCTGTGAGGGCGCACCCTCACTGCGTTCGGATTCGCGTTAACACTTCTGGCCGGCGTTAAACGCTGGACCCTCACTTCGCTCAGGTCCGGGCTTGACATCTCTAACATGGTTAGATGCTGGACCCTCACTTCGTTCAGGTCCGGGCTAACATTCCGAACCTGGCTAAATGTTTCAAGTCCGGGCACGATTTTTTGTGAGTGCCCAGTCCGGGTGCGATCTTTTGTGAGCGCCCAGTTCGCGTCCGATCATTTGTGAGGACGCGCCGGAATGACGAAATGACGAGTCTTTTTAAGGTCCTTTTCCCACCATCACACCTTTTTTCAGCAACCTGCTAAGGCCCAAATAAGCTATGATGTAGGTCTATTGTCAAGTAACTTTAATTTGTTAGCTAAGCCCGCCCCTTTTGCGGAACTTCTCCGCCGCCTCGTAGAGGCTCGGGCAGGCTTTGCGGCCCTCACCTCCGGTCTTCAGTGTCCGCCCGGTCTTGGCGGACGTGGGAACCAGACGGCGTGACCATCCTGCGGAGAATATCCTGTTGTCTCCACCACCTCTTAGTTATAATTTCAAAACCCTCCGCAGTTTGCAAAATTTAAACCTCAAAGGGGAGGTGCGTCTATGCCCTGGTATCACAATTACGCAGCCCTGGACAACAGCATTGGCCTAACCGCACTTGTCGTATCGATCCCCATATTCTTTTTATTCTGGGCGCTGGCCGTAAAGCGCATGAAAGGGCATGTGGCCGGGGTGTTGACCCTGCTACTGACCCTGGTCATCGTAATCCTTACTTACAGCATGCCTTTGGGGATCGCGGTATCGGCGGCGGCCCTGGGTGTGGTCACCGGCCTGGTTCTTATCGGCTGGATTATTTTGACGGCAGTGTTCTTTTATAACCTGACGGTAGCAGCCGGGCAGTTCGAAGTTCTGAAGAGCTCGATTTCCGCGCTGTCGACCGACCGGCGGCTCCAGGCGTTGCTTATTGCGTTTTGCTTTTCGGCTTTCATGGAAGGGGTATCTGGAATGGGAGCCCCGGTAGCGGTTGCTGCCGCCATGCTGATTGGTTTGGGCTTTCCCCCCCTTGCCGGCAGCCGTGATCTGCCTGGTCGCAAACACTCCCCCCGTGCCCTTCGGCTCGGTGGGCGTGCCAACCAACATGATGGTTACGGTCACCAAGATTAATGCGTTGGTGATGACCAGGGCCATCGGGATCGACATGACGATATGCGCCCTCATCATTCCCGTTTTCATGCTGGTCGTTATGGCAGGCTGGAAGAAGGCGATGGAGGTATTGCCGGCCGCCATGGTGATCCTGGGGATCAGTCCGTCCCGCGGCGTGAAGGTATTCGCGGCAACGTGCAAACAACTGCGTTTCGCCCTGATTACTCTTGCTTCGGTTATCGGTATCGGGTTCGTGGCAAATTACTCGGGCATGTCCTATACCCTGGGTCTGACCTTTGCCACCTATACGGGCATGCTGTTCCCAATCTTCTCTCCGATCATCGGATGGCTGGGAGTTTTCCTGACCGGATCTGTTACGTCCTCTGCCGCTTTGTTCGGTAAGCTCCAGCAAGTGACAGCCATGCAAATCAACATCAATCCTGTGCTGACCACTTCGGCCAATCTGTTCGGTGGCGTCATGGGCAAGCTGATTTCGCCCCAATCGATAGCGGTCGCATGTGCGGCTACGGGGTTGGTGGGGAGGGAGCCCGACATCTTCCGCAAGACGATTAAGTATTCCGTCATGCTCCTGGGCATTACGATCGCCGTGGTATTGCTGCAGGCATACGTGGTTCCGGGCCTTGTGCCTCGGGATACGATGGCCCTCATGCCGTAGGCAAATGGCGGATCTGTCCGAACCAAACCCCAGGCAGGCTTTCTCGGGCGGCAGGGCCTACACCCTGCCGCCCGAGTCTTCAGTGCACGTCACGGTTCCACAATGGCTCAGAAATAACGCCAAAACGCCAGGCTGCAAGGTGGCGTGCAGGGCAATGGCTTGCAGTTCACAATCGAACAACTTATATAATGGTGGTGATGGTTTGACGCGTGGCCCTGCCGGGGAACAACACGCAGGGATAGGCGCATTTTGGCCGCAACCACACCCTTGACAGCTGACAACCAAAGCACCGTAAATGATTTGATTGAAGGACGACGGGTCATGATTCGTGAAGACGTTCTGCGGAAATTCCCGGAGCTTTTCGGGACCAGGAGGGTGAACGGACGAGAAGTCAATGTAGAAAACACGATCGCCACGCTTACCCGCGAGTTGAATCCCGAAATCGCTGCCGTACTGACTGCGCGCCGCGCACTGTTAAACTCCCGCGAACCGGTCGGCAGGAAATATGCCTGGCCGAAATGGGACGACACGTTCGCAGATCCCGTTACGGGCCGGTCTTGGACCTTTCGTCAGATCGTGCAAGGCTTGATCGATAACTTTTGGGGGCGAGAGAGCGAGTGGCGCTGGCGCCTTAACGACGAGGCGCCCATCCCGAAGGACGCTCATCCGTTGATGAATCCGGGGTTGGAACTCACCGGACCGTGGCATCCGCTTGACATGGCATTCAATGCACTGAATAGTCCCGCTCCCATGAATATGCCGGACTTCGAGGATGCGTCGCCGCCTCACTTTCAGCCGGACGGCACGCCCGCAGATCGGCCGGTCGGTGTGTTTGCCGCCATGAAAAATGCCCAGGATATATTCGAAGGCCGCTGGGCCGGCCGCACTTATGAGGTGACCAAAAAGGGGAAAAAGCGTACTTACAAGATCGATAAGCCGCCTTCAAACTGGCCAACCCGGTTTGTTCGACCTCCGAGCATACACGTGCGGTATGACCACATCAGGGTCGATGGTCAACCGGTGCCGGGCATCATTGCCGTTGCCGTCCTATGGGCGCTCAATAATTACGGCTCGCTCAATAGCGAGGGCACGGGCGTCTACTACTACATCCCGAAGATGCAAACTCCGCAGGAAGCAGCAATAGTAGAGAAGCTGCTGGCGCGGATTGAGGCAACCATCGGTGTCGCGCCGGGCACTCTCAAGATCAAGATGCTCTATGAAGAAGGAAATGCCGGGCGATCCCTTGCGGCGATTGCCTGGGTGTTGAGGCGCCGTCTGCTGGGAACCAACGTCGGCCGCTGGGATTACCTTGGCAGCCTGATCGAGATGTGGAAGGACGATCCGCAGGGGGTGTTTCCCGATCCGCAATCCATCGGCATGGCCTCGCCGAACATGATTGCCTATCAGCGGTACAACGCCCTGATGATGCTCATGTCCGGCATGAAAAATAATGAACTCAGTACGGCGGCGCCGATCGGCGGAATGGCCGCGGTAATGATTTACCCGCCGAGCGACGTGTATGGACGTTCGCGGTCCAACCCGGTGGCGCTGCGTGGGATAGCCATGGATAAGCTGCGGGAGCGCATTCTGGGTCTGATCTTCGTGCCTGACCAGTCCTTGCCTGTAGGGCAGAACCCCACGCTGGACGATGTCCTTGCCAACCGTGTGAAAGGCAGGCTCTACGATACTTACCGGCAGAGCTGGGTCGCTAGCCCCGAAGAGGCTTACGTTGCCGCCGGCAATACACAGCTGCGAGCGCCCGTGGCACAGCTTCAGTCCATCCTCGATGCGCCTCTGGAAACCGTAGACGTTAGAGGCCGGTCAATACCGACTGTGGCAAGTGGTCTTAGCGACGCAGAGCGGAAGTTGCTGCAATCCTGTGGCTTATTGAATGCGCATGGCAGGATTACCCCTTGGGTCATCACTCGAGATGCGCTGGATTCACCGGAAAAACTTTTCACTACGGACCTATGGGAATCCATCTATGCGGTGCCCAAGGGTGATGTGACCATTGAGCGCATCCAGCACGCGTTCTTCATGGCTGCTAACTACGGTTTTCAAATTCTCAACGGCAACTTCGCGGCGGCAATCGACGATTATGAGCTTAAGCTGCGGTTCATGAACGATCTTGCAACGTACCGAATCGACGTTTCGTGGCTGTGGACGCTGGTCCGGCACCAGGCTGCCATCACCAGGGATGGCTGGCTAAAGCGGCCGGCGCTCACGGAAGACGGCGTCGAACCGGCCATCAACGATTTTCAGATCAAGGCCGGGACCCGCTTTAACCCCGAGTTGTTCGACAAGGTATGGGATTATCACAACGAATGGACAACGGAATTCTTCGCCGAATTGGACCGCCGCGGCGATGAAGGCCGTTTCGACCGCAGTAAATCACCGGTCATCATGGAACTTTTGAAACGGCAACTGCTTTCGCCGCGCTACATCCAACACAGCGCGCGTGTGCTGTTCGTCTTGGGGGAAGCGAGCGAGCAGGAGCGCGCGCAGATCCTGGAGGCGATCTTCGATCTCTCCCGGGAAGAAATCGTGGAACTGGTGGAAGCAGGCAAGCTTGGCAGGAAGGCCTTGGCCGCGTACGACTATGTTTACGATGTTTTTCCGGACAGGGCAGGGAACTGAGGACTTCACAGATTTGGGCGAACGGCGAACGGGGTCCGACCCCTTTGCAATAACTTCCAGTTCCGTGCAAACTGGACAAGGTCCGTTTTGGAAAGGGATATGCCACAATGCGGATGAATTTTCACACAAAAATGGTGCAATTTTGTTCATTTCCTCCAGATTTTGATACTATTTTGTGTCAATTAGTTTGCATATTTTGAACTCATCCTGGTAGCAAAAACCTTCAAAACTGCTCCCCTAGCCGACACAAGAGTTGTTGGCACATAAATTGCTTCCCTGATTAAGCGTTGCGCAGCACCAGAAGTCTCCGTCTGTCGGGGGGGCGGAAATTCTTCACGCGAAAACGCGATTAAATAAGCAAGAAGGAAAGAACAGACGGTAATCGAGGAAACGGCTTGCCCCGGGCTCGATTCGGAGTCTGTGGACTCTGGATACAAATGGCCGGATTGCCAATTGCCCACATTTGCTTAAACATCATTAATAAGTTCGCAATTCAAACAAGGAAAGAAGGAGAATCAGCATGGTAAAAATAGAGGCAATCATAAAGCCGTTCAAACTGGAAGAAGTTCGGAAAGCACTATTGGAGATCGGTGTCCAGGTGATGACCGTTTTCGAGGTGAAGGGGTTCGGACGACAGAAGGGGCACATCGAGACGTATCGGGGCGCCTCATACACGGTTAATTTCGAACCCGATTTGATGCTCACGTTATCAGTCAACGATGAGCAGGGTAAAGAGGTGGTGAATACGATCCAAAATACGGCCCTCACTGGAAAGATTGGTGACGGCAAGCTCTTTGTCACCCGTCTGGAGTATGCCCTGTAGGACAGAGCATTGTAGATCTCTTTGAGAAACTTTAAACTGTAAATTCAACCGGGAACAGATGAGAGCACAACAAGGTCTTGCGCTTGCCTTTGTGTGTTTTCTCTGTTCCGGACGCATCCACGGATTCCAGATACATCCAGGTCTTGCCACAAATACAAATTCCCGGACCGAGGTCAGTTGCAAAATATGTGAGTTGCATATCATGAATTCGCGAGAATTCGAGTGAAAGCCCCTGCCTTCGTTACCCCCTTTAATACCCCGGAATTGGAGGGGTGCCCCATTGGAAATTCGTGATTAAAGTTCTACTTTGAACAGGGGTTGAGGGGATGTAGCCCCGTATCCTCCGCCGTAAAAAAAGAAATAGTGACACATACTTGTACCTTTAAAAAGGGGAAATCATGCCGAAAGCTATTATGGTACATACGATTGGGGGACCCGAAGTCCTGCGTTTCGAAGAATACGATCCGGGGATGCCCGGTCATGGTGAAGCGCTTGTCCGCCACGAGGCCATAGGGGTGAACTTCATAGATATCTATCACCGGACCGGCCTCTATCCTTTGCCCCACCTGCCGGGGGTAATCGGAATGGAGGGAGCGGGAATAGTCCAAGCTGTCGGCGAGGGGGTGAGCGAGGTTTCGGTCGGAGACCGTGTAGCTTATGCGGGGCTTCCTCCTGGAGCTTATGCGGAGGTGCGGGTCATTCCGGCTCATCGTCTGGTTGTGCTCCCTAAAAGCATTTCCACGCGTCAGGCGGCCGGCATGATGTTAAAGGGAATGACAGCCAGATACCTCCTTCACGGGTGTTACAGGGTCAAACCGGGCGATACGATCCTCATCCATGCGGCAGCGGGAGGCGTGGGGATACTTGTATGCCAGTGGGGAAAGCACCTCGGTGCAACGGTAATCGGAACAGTTGGGTCAAAGGAAAAAGCCGAACTTGCAAGAAGTAACGGATGCGACCATACGATCCTTTACAGGGAGGAGGATTTCACATCCCGCGTAAAGGAGATAACGGCCGGAAGAGGTGTTGACGTGGTCTATGACTCCGTGGGCAACCAAACCTTCATGAAGTCCCTGGACTGCCTGAGACCTCTCGGCACAATGGTGAGTTTCGGACAATCCGGTGGGACAGTTCCTCCATTTGACATCGGCATGCTCGCCGCCAAAGGGTCCCTTTTCCTCACCCGGCCGACCCTTATGACCTATACTGCCAGGCGGGAAGACCTTCTTGCACATGCCAAAGATTTGTTCGACGTGGTTGGAAGCGGGATTGTAAAGGTGCAGATAGGGAAGACCTACTCACTGGCCGACGCGGGCATGGCCCATCGCGACATCGAATCCCGGCTTACTACCGGCTCCTCGATTCTCATTCCATGACCGGATTTGCGCCTCTTTAGTTGTCATGACGATAGCGATAAGAACACATGGCGATTGAAAGGATACGGTAGTCTTCACTTTGGAGGGGGAAAGTATCGCTCGCCCTTTCAAGAACGCACTGCAAGCTCTTTTCCCAGTCCGGAATGAGAATGCGGGCATTCCCGCCTGGATGGTGGGCTCAGGGTTGAACCATGCCGACATTGGAGGCTATGGCTGAACCGAATCTCAGAGTTTCACAAATGAAACGAATATAGTACCAAAGTGATCGAAGTTCCAAGATCAACATATAAGAGAGCTGTGTTGAGATTTTAAAGCAGTCAATTGTCGTGAAAAACTATCGACCTGCCTTGCTCATTTCGAATGAAGGTTGGTCATTGGGCCTTAGACACTCATTACATCGTCAACACGATAGTACGAACGCACATACGATATGATTTCCTCAGCTTTAGGCTTTAGGTTGATAAATTCGTTGATATACATCTTTCGAATCCAATCGAAAGAGGCTTGGTTTAGAGCTTCAAGTGATGGATACTTAGCAATCATTTCTTTAGCAGCATCATCAAGGATCTTTCCGATCATCTCCAAATTGCAAGACACCAATTTGTTGTATTCTTCAATTAAAGTGATACACCGAGTGGGCAGCACAGGGGTTTCAAGAAATAGTCCAAGCCTCTCTTCCATTTCCGAAAATTCACTTGGTATACGAAGCTCTCCATAAGTGAACTCACTCCACATTGCTGCCCTGATGCGCGGATCTGTTTTATCAACTTTAGACGGAGGTGATTCCTGCCTTATATATCCTTGCATCACCACCAAATGCTTTGCTGCATAATCCTTGTTAAATCTACTATGTGGGCAGTCCTGTATGTTGTATGGACGTTTTTTACGATCAATGTCCACATCAAAGAAGATAGCAGCATAGGAATCGTACATGCTACACGTGTTAGCGTACAGAAGCTTCTCGAATACAAAAGCCTCTCGCAATTCAAGCTCGTTCTTCCCCACGAACAGTGCCATTATATGCGTAAGCTCTCCCAGTTGAGCCTTGAAAACCTCCGTTCTGATTGGCTGCAAAATAGTTGAGCGAGCACGCCTGTAGGTGAGGATTGCGATTGTCGCTATTATACTCCAGAATGCAATCTGAAAAACCAGTTTGGCAATCTCAAGATATTCCATGGGATACTCCAAATGGATCAAACAGCTGAGTAGGAAAAGAAAAGGGGTCAAGCTTTGAAAAGGGAAATTTGAATTCTTCACGGCATATCCGTCCACTACTGACACTGCAAAAAACTTCACTATATTCTTTGCTCAGCGAGTCGCTTGCCATCATTTCCATCGAGTCTCTCATAACGTTCATCCTCCAGCGTCTTCTTCCCATTTCAAGGCTTGGCCCCTTTGTTTCTCAGCATTGTATCAAGATTTCTTCACATGTGCCTGAATGAATTGTGTGTACCCTTGGTTAAACGTGTCAGAATCAGGCGTGCCAGGGATCAACCCAAAGCTCAGACGTTGCTGCATCGACTTTTCGCCGTGCAACGATCTTTTCTGATCGTTCCCCCGCCTCGGCGCTCGGGTCGCTCCCCAGCGTTGCCCTATCCTCCGGGCGGGCGAAAATACTCTAGCATAGAAAGATTCAGATCGGATATACTGATCACAGAAAATGGATCATGGAGTCTGCAAAGATGAAAAACCAGATAGATATAAAGAAGTTAGGAATGCAAGGGAGACTCTTACTAACCACTTGTACTCACTAGGAAAACTCGCCTTTATTACGTACAGCTTGCCACTTTCTAAAGAATCAGTTTGCGGCGATTCGGTAAACAAATGATTCGGAAACGGCGAAGATTCTGGCGTTCCATTTCTCAAGGCGGAGGAGTTGTGTTGAGCTTTCAGCTTTTCGATCCAGGGTGCAGCCATTATGGCTTTTCTGGACTACCTTTCTATAGTCAAGACCGCCTTAAAACTGGCCTTTCCGATGCCATTGACTGGCTAATGATTGGCACGCTTTATCCATATCCTCTGTAATATCAGTTAGTTAATGCGCCGTGCCAACATTAGCACAATCAATGGCTCGTTCGACCGGCTAATCTTAAATATTCCGGTAAGTTATCGTTGGTCAATGAGATTAGCCGGTCAACGGATCAAAATCAGCGATATAAGCCCTGAAGAAAGGGGAAAGTTAGCAATTTCTGCAATGCAAATACTTGCCCGACCCGTTTCGTTCGGCTACCCCGTTTCGTTCGGCTGCCCACCCACAGGGCCATTTCGCCATCGTTTGATAATTAGAGGCGCAGTAGCTCCTAGCTGTGCAGCAATGACGGCATGCACGTTCGTTGTGCCGTAAAGCACTACGACTCCACCACTCGCAAAGATCATCGCAACTGAAATCGCCCAGTAGGACCAGTGGCGATTCGGAAGCCTTGCGCGCTTTTCATACAACTCGTACAATTCAACCAGCAGAGCACCGAAACAGCCGACACCATATACAGGCCAAAAACCGTCCAGTATGAGTGCAGTGCCAACGGGTGCGCCACCCACGACGCTACTTCGAGCGGCGCTCGGCTGGGTCGGCTCGCTCGGTCTCTCAATCTCCTGAAGCAGACTTGAAAGGAAAACACCGATCTGGAAAGCCATCGCAAGCGCAAGTGTGATACTTCCGTAATAGTATAAGAAGACCTGGACGCTTGACAATCCTCCAGACACCAGAACCACGAGGGCGGAATGGGTCAAGTTGCGGCGTTCTCTGCGCTTGGTCAGGACCGTGGTCTCTACAACCCACTGCTCCCATATTGCTCCGATGATCGCGGCAATAGACAGAGCAATGAAGAGTCTTCCGCTTCCGAATTCCATCGCCATTAACCTTCAACTCGTCTCAGTATTGATCGCTGTTCGACGCTCCCCTGAGCCTGGTGATTTATACCAAGTTGCATCCAAGGTGGAGATAATCCCGCTGATGTAGCATAGCCACCTTCCAGGCTGGTTATAGTGCCATCATCTTTGCTCTCACTGGAGCTATATCTTAGTTATGCGGAAATACAATGCGTGCGGTCTTGTATATTACAATCGTATCTTAATGGCGTCAATCAATTCATGATTGACTCGCTAATTCCTGAGAGCAAGAAAAAGTCTGGTGAGGATTGCGCGAGGGTGAGCTTTCCTTGCCAATGTGGAGAATTCTGCTCAGGCCGGGGTGCGTTACGACAATGATACCAATATGTTAATCAGGCAACCGCCCTCTCCATAACGCCACATAGGAGAGCTGTGTATGTGGAGTTTTCCCTTTTCGAGACAACGTAGGGGCACTATGGCATCTCTGGAGTACCTTTTGAGAATCAAGACCGTCTTAAACTGGTCATTTTGATGCCAAAAACAGCGTTTTAAGCCCTTAAAAATGGGGGAATTTCGTAATTTCTGCAACACATGCAAATATTTGTCTTAGCCCGGCCTCAGACCACAAAGGTTTCCTGACCACTCTGGACGAAGGAATAGGATTTACGCCATCTTGTTGGTGATATTCGTGTATCCGACGACCATACGGTCTGAAATTAATCCGAGCACCGCACGGATACTTCTTAAATCTCTCAGTTCGCCAGATATGGCGATATAGGGAGCTTGGTCGGATGCAATGCGGATTGCCTGAGCAACGGCAAGACAGGTAACAAAGATGCTAACGAAAGGTACTGCCACGCTTTTACCAGCAAGTTCGGCCATACCACAGCCGTGTTTTTCCGATACCATCATCTCCTGATATGCAGGTAATCGTATTATCTCTTTACGATTTCGTTCGGTTGCATCTTCTACACCAGCGAAGTGCGAGGCCGAATCATGGGATCTATCAAATATGTTAAGTCGAAATCTATCATAGTCCCGCGCCGACGCACCGAGTCCGGTGTCAATCACATATTCAAACCCAGGCATCCCGAGTAGGCGCCGTGGTTCCATGCTGTCCAGACCAGCTAAGGCTATTCCGGGCTCGTAATCTGTGCGTCGAAGATGATTGTCAAGCTTCCGATCTATACGACGTGAGCGATACCCACAGTTTTCGGCCCACTCCTCGGCAATACGTGTCTTAAGGTCACCATACCGTCCCTTTTTGACCAGAATAGAAGTTCCCCAGTTCTCTTCCTCTATCAGGTCATCATCTTGAAAAAATAGCTCGATCGAACTTGGGTCTGCATATGGCAACAACGATACAGCCCAAAGGTAAGCCTGCCCTAAGTTCCCAAGCCCAATTAACCAGAGTGCATTCGGAACATAGTATTCACTGGGACCCTTATTTTCCCACCATTCATATCGTTCACCAGGTGTCCAAAGGGAGAGTCCTTGCATCGACAAACCCGCACAAGGATTATCCTGCTCAGCAAGGAACGCATGACCAACTGCGAGAGCCCCTGCAGCAGCCCCCGCGAGTGAAATGTCACCGCTACCGACATATCCATCACCTTCACTTGCTGACATTATACCGGCGCTCCAGCCGTTCCAAATGGCTCGGGTCGCCCATCCCTTGGAGCCATGTTCTCCTGACCCTATGATGATAGTGCGGCTTGGTGATTTCCTCAGCTTTGAAACCGCACCGAGGAGACGAGCTGCCTCCCCCAAAGTGTTGATGTTAAGCGGTAATGGGACTAATAGAGGGTGGTCAACTGCTCCTTTTAATATGACTCCCCCTAAAAAACACCGAACTGCTGTTGCTACGGCCGTCAGAGCCGCGGCTTGACCCGCAGGTGTAGCCGCCGCTTCCCACCCGATTCGTATTGCCAATCTGGAGCTCCCGAGCTTTTTCTCGGCCTCCTTAAAGCTATAACGGCCGGAATTGACCAGTACCGCTCGGATACGGGATGTTGCGGAATGGATTTTCAATGTGGCATCCATCCTACATAAAAGGTTTTATTGCCCTTCGGGCTGTGATCCAGCCATTTTCTCGAACCACAATACTCATAGATGCCGATGCTGCCTGGCATTATTTTTTCGGCCGCGTAGTTCGGAAGTATGATGGCAAAGTGGCCAATTTCAGCGATTATGGGGTTGCCTTGATCGCTGCCGCTTTGCCCATATCCATGCGGATGGACATGCACATCAGCCACAACCATCAGTTTTTCGTCACGGCACTTCTGCCATACTTTTCCGAATTGTCGGCCATCAAATTCTACGATTCCGTTTCGAAAACAATTGGGGTCAACGTCTTCATAAAAAAGGAACTTTTTAACCCGACGAGTACGACCATTCATGTGCCCGAGTAGAAATGCACCACTTTCACGATGGCCGCCGGTTCCTCGACGGAGTTCGTCAACGCCGGTTTGCCAGACCTGACGTGAGCAAACCAGTTTAGGCGGCCAACCGATCGCTGCCCTTAAGAGCATTAGAATTAACGAGACCATGAAGATCCTCCAAAATGAAGGAAATATCGCGTTTCGGATGCCACGCCAGATTCACATAAGTATTTGCCCAGTTGCTATGCGCCCCGCTGTGCCGCTCCCAAGGGCGGTAAACCGTACCGGAACCCCAATCTTTGAATGCCTCGGTAACTCGGTGTGAACCTTTGGGACGACGGGCCACGGGTAAAATCAGGTCCGCTTGGAGGTCCCAGATGCGAACCTCCGGGGCTACAGCCGGATATCCTGTCACCTCGAAACGAAACCCATATTCGCATGCAGCGCCGTCGGTTCCAATTGCCGCTACCGCGATTACCAAAATAGGGAAATTCAACGATACTAAACGCCAATGCTTCCGTGCCATACCTGCCAGGAATCTTGGCGCTGCAAGGTCGTTCTCAATAGCGGTTTTGGCGGGGTTTTCCATTACATGCCTTCACTACCATTCGGTACAATGCCACGTATTAGGTCCAGGGCTAGTTCATTTTTGGGGTGTTGGACATATCGCCCGATGTGTGCCTGTTTTGACAGTTCTACTGTCTGCCCGTGTAGGGTTAGCTCCATCTCCGGTGCGATTGCTGGATCAATCTTGAAGCCTTCCGGCCCGACCGCCCACTCCAAGATCACTTGTACGCGAGTTGAAGGTGAAAATGCCTTCACCTTAGTCAGACCCTGATAAAAGACCGATGTCGCAATCGACCGGGCTCGATGGACATGATGGACATGGTGCGGTTTCAGGTTTTCGATTACAAAATCCAGGTCCACTGGTTCATCGACATCTTCAATGAACAGGACCCCCTCTTCCGTCGATATCCCGGTCTTTTTCCCTACCGCAATAACGACATCTCTTGCGGTACCCCCGTGAGGAACAATGACAACCTCCAAATCCCTCAGACCCTCACCATCAACCAGTATTCGAGCGTGCATTTTATTACCTTTCTTAAATGTGATGTGGTTGGTTCAAAGCCGCTTACTTTAATCAAAACCCCATTATCATTTGCCCTATCCTCCCCAAGGATTTCGGCCCCCTCAGGGTCTGAATTTTCTCAGAAGGTTGTTTTTTCTCCTTTCAAAGTAGGTTGTAAATTGCTAAAGTGAAATTGCCGATGAACAATAAATTGCACATGTCGAATTTAATTGCAATAGTAAAATTACAGGAGGGCAAAAAAACATGCCGACTATCAAGGGGACCTTTGATACTGCCGCATTTTACGCTGCCTTGAACAGCCAGCGCGCGTCAAAAAAGAAGAACTGGAAGCAGGTGGCTGAAGAATCCGGAGTGAGTGCCTCCACCTTAACCCGCATGGCTCATGGCAAACGGCCGGATATCGATGGTTTGGCTGCCTTGCTCACATGGTCTGGGCTCCAAGCACAAGATTTTATTGAAAGCAATGAGCCTGGAGACCCAGAAACCCTTGCGAAAATTACAGCTCTTTTCCGAAAAGACAAGAACCTTTCAACTGATAGCGCCAACGCCATAGTGGACATAGTACAAGCCGCATATGAACGTTTTCGGGAGAAATGAGATGGCATTACCCTATGGGTTTAAAGCAAAGGCCAATAGGATTGCCTTGAATTACAGAGCAAGGTTGGGAAAAGATCCTGAAGATCCGCTCGACGTTCGTGCTCTTTCTGATCTCCTCAAGATACCTATAATTCCATTAAGTAGCTTTGTTAAAAGTCATCCCCGACAAGTCCAGCACCTTACTCGGGTAGATCGGGATGCTTTTTCTGCCGTACTCATTCCGACCAGTGCGAAACTGCGTATCATCATCGTTAACGATTGCCATTCTCCTGGTAGACAAAACAGCAGCGTTGCGCATGAACTGTCGCATGTTATCCTCGGCCATCCTCCTTCGTATTCTTTCGGTCGGTCTGCTTTGCAAAATTATGATCAGGGGATTGAAGGAGAGGCAAACATCCTCGCAAGCCATCTCCTGATCACCAACGAGGCCGCCTTGCGTATTGTCAGGATGAATTTTTCGAGCACAGCAGCATGTCAAATTTATGGGGTAAGCAACGGCATGCTTCAATACCGGCTCAATGCGAGCGGGGCGCGAAAGCGAATGGCTCGGGCAGGATTTCAGCGAGCTAGGTGAGTTCCCAGGCTTGCATTTAATAAAAGCCGAACGGGGTCAAGCTAATAATTCGATTTCTATGGATAAATGTTAAAAACACATGCCTTACTGGGGCTTAAAAGCATGTTTTTGACTCCAAAATGATAGCTTTAAGCTGGCCCTGGGGCTCGCCAGGCGTATCCCGGCAGGATTTTTCGTTCTGCTCCGGCCATATCTGACAACTCACCGTCCGGTTAAACGATCGTTTTTGACCCTAAAAATACACTTCTAAGCCTCATATAAGCCATGACATTAGATCATTGTCACGTAATTTTAATCAGTTATCGCGGCCCCCTCTTGCCCTGTTAACTCCTTGAAAGGCTCCTGAGGTACAATGAGAACGCCGCGTCGCTTTCTTGCACCGTATCATGCCGACGCATAAACCGCCGTTGCCGACTCGATGGCGCCCGGGCGGGTTTTGAAGCCCTCGGCTTTCAGCACGGCTTCCAGCGCGGCCAAAAATAGGAACACGTTCCTGCGGCGGCAGGAATGGCCCATCAGCCCGACGCGCCAGACCTTGCCGGCAAACTGGCCCAGACCTCCGCCGATCTCAATGGCAAAGTCGCTCAGTAGCACCTTGCGCACCTTAAGATCGTCTACACCGTCCGGGATCCGGATGGCGTTCAGCATCGGGAGCCGTTCCTTCTCGGGTACAAGCATCAAAAGCCCCATGGCTTCGACCCCGGCTACCAGGGCGCGGTGGTTCAGCCGATGCCGCGCAAAGCGCGCATCGAGCCCTTCCTCGGCGATGATTCGCAGTGCCTCGCGAATGGCGTAGACCATGTTGACCGGCGCGGTGTGGTGATACTTGCGCTGGTTGCCCCAGTAGTCGCGTATCATGCTGAAATCGAGATACCAGCTGACCACGGGATACTTGCGCTGATCGAGGGCCTTGATAGCGTCGGCGCTGAAGGTGACCGGAGAAAGCCCCGGCGGGCAGGAGATGCACTTCTGGGTACCACTGTAAGCCGCATCGATGTTCATCCGGCCGACAGGTACATCAATCCCGGCAAGGGAGGTGACACAATCCACCAGGAATAGCGCCCCGGCCTCGTGAGCGATCTTCGAGATGTCTTCCAGCGGCGTGCATGCGCCGGTCGACGTCTCGGCGTGCACCACGGCTACAACTTTGGGCTTGCATCCCTGCACCGCCTTGGCTACCGCCTCCGAGTTGACGGCCCGGCCCCATTCGCAATCGACCTTGACCAATTTGCCGCCGATGCGATTGACGATGTCGCACATGCGGGTACCGAAAACACCGTTCACGGCTACTACAACCTCGTCGCCGGGCTCCACCAGGTTGACTAAGCAGGCTTCCATGCCGCCGCTGCCGGTGGCCGAAACCGGAATGGTAAGGTCGTTCTGCGTCTGGAAGAGATAGCGCAGCAGTCGCTGAGTCTCGTTCATGGTTTCCAGAAAATAGGGGTCCAGGTGTCCGATGCAGGGTGCGGCCATCGCCTGCAGCACCCTTGCGGGAACGTCGCTTGGCCCCGGTCCCATGAGAAGCCGGTGGCCGGGATCGATGTCACTGAAATCCTTTGGATCGATCTTTGATGCGTCGGCACTCATGATTAGACCACCCTCCCACTTTGAATCCCTGTGGCGAGCTTGAGATTTCAATCGGCTATGAGGCTGGAGTTCTTTCAAACTACAAAAGACACCGGCCCCGCCGGCGAATACACCTCAAGAAACTACCTCTCGGCAATTACAAGTTGAGCCTCGAGCATCCTGGATGCTGATAGCTGATAAGAAATCGCTTTTCGGTGGTTTCAGAGTATCATGTCGTGTGTGGGATCATCAATGGATTATGTTCACGTACAGCTTGCCAGAGCGTTAAATTGGAAATGATGGCCGGTGCATAACGCATAACGTTTGGGTATGTTGACTTCTGGCATCGGCTTTGCTGTGCAGGCCGACTATTCCAAACTGTAAGGTCAGAAGAACTCAACCTTGTAGAAAGCTTACTCCGTCAGTCTTGGCTGGCTTTCGGCTTCCAGCGCGATACATAGGCCAAATCCGCAGGAGAAACGGTACATGGAAAAATGAAAAGGACTGGCCGCCCATATACTTTCCGGCGAGCAGTCCCTTTAGATCATCTTGTGTTGAATGTGAGGGGATTTCTATTTGACTTTTTCGCTGAGTGTCTTGCCTGCTTTGAACTTAACGACCTTTGAGGCGGGAATCTTGATCTTCTCTCCAGTCATGGGATTGCGGCCTTCACGTTGCGACCTTGTCCTATGGGTTGATTTAGCACTGAGACAGCCTTAAATGATTGAATAAAGCATAGCCGATCATTCACCTCTTTGGTTGCAGCAGCCTTATAAGGCTGCCCAAAAACACTAATTTTGGGAAAAATCATGTCGCTGCTCGCCAAGCCTGTCCGGGCAGGATTTTTCGCTCTGCTCCGGCCATGTCTGACAGCTCAGTATAGTCAAACGATCTTTTTGATGCCGAAAATATACCTCTAAGGCCCAAATAAGCTATAATATAGGTCTATTGTCATGTAAATTTAATTTGTTAGCTCGGCCCGGCATAATGCTAGTAACTTAACGTTTTATTCCGTTAATTCAGTAACCTACCTATAATTCTCATCGACACAACATTTCTCATTTTCTGCCGTAAGTACCTCTTATAACTTCATTCGTGCCGCTTTTTTTGCTTGACAAAATGTACGTATTATGTAATGTAATACTGACTGAATACTGATTAATATTCATTATCTCTTTCAGGAGGGTGACTGCCATGAAAAAAGAGGACCTCAAGGAAGTCCTTCTTCAAGTGCTTGAACTTCAGCTTGACTATCAGTTGCGTGCTATCCGCCAACTGCGGGGACATCCTGATGCAGAGCCTGCCCCCGTACACCGGCGGGGAACAAGGCGTCAGTCGCTGGTTGACCTGTCCGTTCAAATACTGACTGAAAAACGCAAACCCCTGCATGTCAACAAACTCGTTCAATTACTCCAGCAGCGCTACGGACGTCTTACCGACCGGGACGCCCTTTCCAGTGCTTTGGCGAAAAAAGCCCGCCAGGGGGTCTTGGTCCGCCAGAGCGCTCCAGCCACCTTTGCTCTCATCGATTCCAAGGAGGATAACCATGCCACGACCTGATCTGGGAATGCTTGCACAATGGCTCGACCCCATCGTTGTGGCGATGCTTGAAAACCGGCGGCGCCTGAAAAACGAGTGGCATCGCCATCGCAAGTTGGCAACTCTGGAAACTCTGTGGCTAATGTTGGCCGTCTCATTGGATACCCATCGATTTAGCCTCTACGAGATCCTCAGTTTGGCTACGGCAGATCTTGGCATCCAATGGACCATTTCCGTGCCGGCATTTTGCAAGGCTCGTGCGCGTTTTTCCCCTGGACGCTCTATCCTGGCTGCATGGCACACTGGTATCGCGGCTGCAAAGAGCCTGTAAAGAAGGGCGCACCCGTTGGAACGGATTGCGGTTGCTTGCCGCCGACAAGACAACTCTGGCATTGCCCGAATCTCGATCTCTTTGGAAGGGCTTCGGCGCACACAAGGGGTCTCAGGGACTGGGGCCGGTTGCCGTCGAGCTTTGCTGCCTGTTTGACGTCGTCAGCCGTGCGCCCCTGCGCTTTGTCTATGGCAGGGTATGCACCTCGGAACACAAGCTTATCCTAAAGCTTATAGAGCACCTAAAAAAAGGCGACCTGCTTCTATTGGACTCAGGTTTCTACTACTGCGCCACTTTTTTTAAAATCCTGCTCAGGCATGCCCACTTCATCATTCCTACCAGGGAAGACATGCGTCCCAGGGTGCAGCGAAAATTAGCACAGGGTGACTATTTGTGCGAAATTAAGGATTCCCACAAGAAAGCAACCCTCAATGTCAGGGTAGTTTTCGTTTATAGAAACGGTTTCCGGCGACGACGGCTAGTCACCTCTCTGCTGGACCCCAATTTGTTTCCGGCAACAGAGCTGGCCCGTCTCTATCATATGCGCTGGGACATCGAGACCTTCTATCGCGATTTTAAACAAACCCTGCGTGCCACCTCGTGGCATTGCCACGCTCCGAGTTCGTTTCACCAGGAGATCATGGTGCACATGATTGCCCTGTGTCTAATCCGCATCGCCATGTTCGAAGCCGGCCGCCTTAAAAACCTGTCTGTGGCTCAATTGAGCTTCGCACGTGCCCTAACCCAGACACGCTTATTCCTCAAGCTCTTAATGTCCGCTGGTGATGTGGGCCTATGGCCTTCCATCTGGGAGGAATTTGTGCGATGCTGTGCACGACATAGGGTGCATTCTAAACTAGGCCGCCAATTTCCAAGAGACCGGCAGCAATATCGAACAAAGAGTCGAGGGCTGGAAAAGCGACGCCGGGGGCGAAAGCCTAAATTCAAAACAGCATCGCCGCTGCCACTCCAGCCGGAAACCCGTAAGGATTTGAAAGGACAAGTATTTCTCTTAAGTTAATAGCATTAGGCCCGGCACCTTTGCGGCGGTACTTGATTCCTTCAAGGTATGCGCAGAACATTTCACCAATTGCCACTGCCATGGCATTGACTTCAGATTCCGAGCGGGTTTGCTCGGAAATCCTCTCTCCCACTGCGGACATTACAGTCATTACCATATCTGCCGCAAATGCACGGTCTTCGACAGGTGCTTGTGGCAGTGCCTCATTCATAAAAACGAGTGCGCAACGTGTGCCGGCTTTCCAATTCTCATGTGCTTCAGGCGTGTCGCGATAGAGAGGCGTCGCATCGTTTAGCGCCTTACGGAACTCAGCTTCCTGCCATTCGGTCAGGAAGAACGCCTGCACAGCCCCCCTCAGTCGCTCGAATGGCGGACGAGTCGAGTCGGCAAGGATGCGTTCAAGCAGTTCGCGAGTTTCCTGCCACTCGTCGGCCTGAAGCCTGAACAGAATCGCCTCTTTGTTGGGAAAGTATTGATAGAGCGAGCCAACGCTAACACCAGCCTTTTCTGCCACACGCGCTGTTGTGAAATGGCGAGCGCCATCCGAAGCCAAAACGCGAACTGCTGCTTCCAAAATGTCGGCGACAAGTTGCGTTGAGCGAGCCTGTAATGGGCGTTTTCTTACCGAAATAACAGGGGGTTTCTGAGTTTTCATGGACAACACTCCAAAATGCGAATTTAAAATGCGACTAATTATTCGTATTATAGAACGGCACAAATTATTGTGCCATTCACTTTAAGGAGTTTCAAATGAACACACTATTGGCCCCACCTTTAGCACCGCTTCTTGCACAAATATTCGCCGACGCGGACGTAACGCAAGCCACGCTTGAACAGCAACTAGAGAATTTCTCCCCTGAAGAACGCGACGCGTTGAAGGAAGATGGCGACTACCGGGAACTCTACGCCCGGATGAAGGACTTCCATCTCGCTGTCTCGAGGGATACGGGCGTCCTGCTATACATGCTCGTGCGCTCTACAGGAGCACGCTCGATCATCGAATTCGGGACTTCTTTCGGCATTTCGACACTACATCTTGCCGCCGCTCTCAAGGATAACGGTGGCGGCCACCTCATCAGCACAGAGTTTGAGCCGTCAAAGGTCGTTCGGGCACGAGAAAACATAACAGAGGCAAACCTGTCCGATCTTGTTGAAATACGAGAAGGCGACGCGCTGGAGACGCTCGCGCGTGATTTGCCGGAAACGATTGATCTTGTTCTTCTCGACGGAGCGAAAGCGCTATACCCCCGCGTCCTCTCGCTTCTGGAGGAGCATTTACGTGCTGGTGCACTCATCATTGCCGACAACGCCGACTGGAGTCCGGATTATCTCGCTAAGGTCCGTTCGCCAACTGGAGGATATTTCTCCGTGCCTTTTGGGAGCGATGTGGAATTGTCGATGAAACTAGGCGTATCTGGGGATAACTTTGAATCGATAAGCAAGCGAAAATTCGCCTAACATAGCACTCAAACGGGACGGTCGCTATTCTTCGCAAGTCTCTGGCCGAGCGCGCTTTATGGCTGCTGTCAGAGTGCTCAAAGTGTTGAACTACTATGTACATGAGGCAATTAGAGTTATTTTGTCTCATGCCCCAGGACGGCCTTGAGGCGTGGCGCTGGTTTACGCGCACGACAGACTATAAACATGAGACAAAATATTGACCCCGCTGGACGATGATGGTGGTCACTCGTAAGGAAAGTCGTTGACTTTTCGGACGTGTTCCCATTGTACTTTTTCTTCATGAATCTTTCTAACCGGTCCTGGAATGAGGGAAAGCTTACAACCGGCCAAATAGGGCCCTACTGGCTGCAAGAACCTGTAAAAACTATTCCTTTGCGGTCGGGCTTCCAAAAGTTGATTGAAATTGACCCGGGGGTGAAACTGCAACCATCTTTTGAAGGAATGAGGGTGTATTCGCCGGAGGGAAGATTGATCAGGAAGTCCCCCGAACTTTTTGATTTAGCCGCGCCCACCTGCCCGAGGGACTGCATGCCGAAGGTGACTGTTACATCAGGTATGGGTTTCCCGGTGCTATCGAGGACCATGCCCCCGACAGGATAGACGGTGGGATTGATATTCCCATAGATCACCAATCTTGCGGAGTCGACTAAGTTCCATCCTCCCTCTGCCCATTGGAAATCCGTGGTTCCCCTGGGAAGCGGTTCCACACGGATCGCTGCGACACTTCGAACAGAAGGCCCCGCATTGTGGTCCTTCTTTGGGTCGTAATCCCACCCGTCATTGAGATAGGGACCATTTACGGACCGATCAGGACTTCCTGCCACCCGTTGAGGGGGAATCAACCGGTACGGTCCTTCTCCTTCGATGCTTAACTTTTTAGGATATATCTTACCCGTTGCCAGGGGGTCTCCATCCCTTAAGTACGCCAGCAGCATATAGAGTTTGTCAGGGATTACGTTACCTTTGAGGAGATGAGCCGGCAGGAAAGTGTAGCTAACGAAACCCAACCCTCCGTAGTAGATCCCATAAGGATAGGGTCCCATGACATCGTATCGGGTAGGATCTTTGATCGGAAAAAACTTGGAATAGCCATCAGGCGCAAACACCGTAATTCCTGTAGCCTGTGCGCTGGCCCCCACGTGTTTCAAAAGATCGATCAGTTTGACTCCCCTGTACGTCGCGTACCAGTCCGTATCCTTCGATGCATTCATCAGGAGAAATTCGCTATAGCACGGTAACCGGAGGAGCCTCTCCTGATTCATCAAAACTGCCGGAGCAGCGATCAAGCCGGGGTAATCCTTCGGATCGCCCGGAAAAGTGAGGGCTTTGATCTCCGTAATGTTGTTGTAGCCATCTCCGTCGGAATCCTTCTGTTCTATATTAAGAATAGCTGCCTGGTCCCTCCCTGCGCTTCGATAATCCATTCCGTATGGATTTAATGTAAACGTTATGTCTCCATGCGGCGCCTGAATTCCATAAATTTGGTGGCAATAATCACAACTGCCATAGTAAGAGGTCTTTCCATTCCGTGTAATATTGCCTCCCTTGTGGCAAAGACAGCAGTCATTGAGTTTCGTTGGGGTTGTGAACGGATAAACAGTCAGAAAATTGTTGATGTCCTGATCGTTCTTGTGAGCGCTGTAAGCAGCAAAAGCAAGTGTAGCTGTGACAATCGTCAAAAGAACGCCTGAAACCATAAATAATAAAGCCCCATTTTTTCTCATACCCACCTGCTTTTTGTGAGTTCTGTCCGAGAGCGCAGAATAGGATACGTCACCCATTATATCAAGCAAGACATAACGAGTAGGTGAAATCCGGCTCCCACATAGAAGTGGGGTAAAGGGCAGGCCATGACAAACCTGGAGGAATATCTGGCCGATTTAAATCGAGTCCGTTCCCGGGGCTACGCCATCGACGACGAAGAGTATCTCTCAGGAGTTCGCGTGGTTGCCGTGGCGCTGAACAATCGGCAGGGATTACCCATCGCTATCTGGGTGCTGGGATTTTCCGCCAATATGGGGTTGGAAAAGTTGCAGTATGCGGCTGATATAGCGGGTGCCTCAGCAAAAAAGCTGCGCTCACAGATGGAGCAGACAGGGGATGCCAATCTTGAATCGGCCTAAACAACTCACTATCTGGTTAAACGTTCATTTTTGATACGAAAAATGCACCTCTAAGGCCCAAATAAGCTATAATATAGGTCTATTGTCATGTAAATTTAATTTGTTAGCTCGGCCCGGCACCTTTGCGTAGGCCCGGTGAAGCTTGGCCGCCCCAACCCGGCTGGCGAAACAACTGAAGTGAATCACCACTGCAAATCAACCCGGAGCACCCGTCTTTGGTCATTCCAGGAAATCGAGAATTCTTCTTGCACACACATCTGCGCCGTCGGTCCTGATGTCCGGTAATCTGCGCGGCAGGGACAGGGATAAGACCTGCCTGATCGCGGGTTCCCAGTTGCCGGCGTTGAAATTCTTTAAATCGATAAATACCGAGGTAAGTTCCCTCTGAATGGTGTTCGCGAGCACATCGTATTCAGGAAACAGCCCCCGTTCCGTATAGATGATGGGCGTGCCTTGGACAAGGCAATCCGATACGATTCCATAGCCGGCCTTGGTTATTACCGCATCCGAGGCCCCTACGGCATCCGGGAATGATATCGGGGCTCCATTGAACCTGAGCGCGCGTGGAATACCGAATTCCAGCGGACTTTTGTACAGGAAAACTACTCCGTCTATATTTTTCAGGTTGCGCATGGCAGCTTCATTCAGGTCCAGGCTCACGAAGGAAACCAGGATGACTTTGTCAGCGGGGTCCAGGCCCAAAATTGAACGTACCTGGGGCCCGGATTTTTCGGCCTTCCGCGCGACCAGTGGAACATCCTCTATCCTCGTACAGGCGGAACAATCCCCATGCATCGGGATCCGGAGAAAAAGCGAGCACTTTTCATAGCCACGCCGAATATTGGAGACTATAGGGTCCCATCGTGGATCTTGCGCGGCATAGGCATTGTATATCCAATCCCATGTAAAATTGCTGACTCCGATTGAAGGCACTCCACACCTGTATGCCGCCTCGAACGGAAGCCACGCAATATCGGATATCACAACCCGGACACGCTCACGCCTGAGGAACTCAACCTCACGATCTATAATTGCCTCTGATGACGAGTTCAGGCAAGATAGCAAATCCAGCGATTTTTCCAGATCGAACCTGAGTGAATTATATTGATAAAGACCCACGTCCAGTCGTAAACGTCTAATATTGGGAAGGCTTCCAAAGCTTTGCTCTACGAGTGCATCGGGTATATCTGATATAATTGTTGGCTCGATATCCGGCTGCAAATCGGCAAGGCGGCGTAGAATTTCCAATGAGCGCACCGCGTGCCCAAATCCATGTGGCGTAATATAGTAGGCTATCGCGGGTCTTTCTCGCTGCATTCCTCACTCTTGGTCAACCGAATATTAAAAAAACGCTGGGCCCGGAGCGCCACGCAATCACCTCCTCGGACAAGCCCACTCGAATGGACGCGCAGGATTATTCCAGATGGAGCTGCTGCATGGCAAAGATAATCGTAAATTTCAGCCTGAGGATACCCGGACTGAAGCAAGAAATTCCATATCCAGGTTCTTTTTCCCTGTTCGAGGTGACTGCGCAACCTAATCCGCGTGAGCAACCAGGAGACCTTTCAGAAGACTGCCGTGAATTTGGGATGCACGCTCAACAAAGCTTGCCGGATTCGAAAGCGGGGTTTACCTGTGTGACGGGAACATTATGATTCGGAAACGGAAAGAATTTCGGGACAGTATTTATTCAGAATGCTTTGCACTCACGACCTCGGCCAGAGCCAAGCTGCGCCACGGACCCCGCTGGAATCTCCATGCCTGTTGCGGATGACCGGCGTCTCCGCCTCGCTACCGAATACGTAGGATGGTAACTGCGGGGGCACCAACTCGTACAGTTCATCCACGTTACTCATACCCCCACCGAGAACGACTACGTCTGGGTCCAAGATGTTAATTGCATGGGCGAGGGATCGAGCCAAACGATTAGCATATCGCTTCAATACGCCCCTGGCGACAGTGTCTCCGTTACGGGCCAAGGCCACAATCTGTGCCCCATTCAGCTTGACGGGCCTGTAGCCTGTCAATTCAGATGTGGTCAGGGCGTAGTCGTCCATAAAACCTGTTCCGGAGATCCATTTCTCGATGCAGGACGACTTCCCACACCAGCATGCAGGGCCTGGGTATTCCTCATCATTCATCCAGGGGAGTGGGTTGTGCCCCCACTCACCGGCGACCAAGTTGACTCCTGCCCATGGCCTTCCGTCAATAGCGATACCAGACCCACAACCAGTTCCGAGGATTACGGCTAATACGACACGGTAGCCCGCGCCTGCACCATCGACCGCTTCGGAAAGCGCGAGGCAGTTCGCGTCGTTCATGCACCGCACCTCGCGGTTAAGGATGCGGCCCAAATCTCGGTCCAGGGGGTGGCCGTTGAGTGCTTTCGTGTTGGCGTTTTTGACGCACCCCGTCCGAACCGAGATCGTACCGGGGATGCCCACGCCGACAGTCCCGACCTGACTCAGTGCCGCTTCCGCTTCCGCGACCAATTCGGCAATGGTGGCAACGATGGCTTCGTAGCTGCTGGGGTCAGTGTCAACCCGTTTCCGGTAGATCTCGGTCCCACCCTCGTCGAGTGCGATGAGCTCGGTTTTAGTCCCTCCCAGATCGATCCCGAATCGCATCGATACACCCTCCAATGCCTAACGAAAAAGAGTTTTTGCGTCGAGTAGCCGTAACAAAAGGCCGAGTTGAACTGAACCGTGGCAACTATCGGAATTCATAAATGAACTTGCGGTTCGTTTAGAGGTTTATAGACCAGCGCAAACTTGAACACAAGTCTGGATTCGAGCCTTGCTTGGGCGTCATAGTGGAGTTTGGAACGGGCAATATAACGATTTAAAACGGCAAAAATGTTGCGATTCAGGGATGGAGTTATTAAGATCATGGCAAGATTGTTGAACCGGTTTCCGGCAGTTCGGAACAGGCGGAGAGTGGACTATTACTAATTATCTCTAAAGGAGGAAATGTGCTATGAAAAGATCATTTGGGCTCGTATTATTTGTTTTCTGTGTTAGTATCTTTCTGGCTGGTTGCTCGTGTTTCCCATGCGGACAAGTGGCCGAGGCCCCTTGTGCGCAGCCTGTGGTAGCCACACCGGCTCCAGCTCCGCCTCCGGCACCGCAATACGTCCCTCCGCCTAAAGCGGACCGCAACTAAATTATACTTCCGGCGCCCTGTCTTGCTGTTGATAAAAACACAAGGCAGGGCTACTTACGATTGCTGCTGGACGAGAGAAACATGCCGGTCAGGCACGGACAATTATGTGATACGAATAGAAAAAGGATCAGGTTGTTCCTTTTGGCGGCATTGCGGCGCACGAAGAGTTCGGGGAGCGTGCGCTCGCTCGCGGCGGGCATAGCAAAAGGGCTTTGTCTTGGTCTGATGGCCGTCAGTTTTATCCCCCACCAGGTTGCCGCCGCCGGCAACGCTGCGCAATTCTCCAATCCGGATGGCTCATCGTCTACAAATCAAGTGGCAGCAACCGGCTTAACAGTTGAGAAGCAACCTGCCGAGGCACCTGACCCCAAACGGGCGAATTTCGTAGGGGAGCATAAGTCCCGCAACGCTCAGCATTTGGCAGATTGGGTCATAGATTCAGGCGACAATCGTGGCATGCCATTCGTAATTGTAGACAAGATTGACGCCAAAGTCTTTGTATTCGATGCCGATGGACGACTTAGTGGGGCAGCCCCAGCCCTGGTGGGCCTGGCAAGGGGTGATGAGAGCATCCCCGGTATCGGCGACCGGAAATTGTCGGACATTCGCCCTGAGGAGCGTGTCACACCGGCGGGTCGCTTTGTGGCTTCGCTGGGCTTCAATTTACACGGAAAGGATGTCCTCTGGGTGGACTACGACGGTGCCGTTTCCCTGCACCGGGTGGTTACTAGTAACCCCAAGGAGCGCCGCCTGGAACGCTTGGCCTCTTCAAAACCGCTCGACCACCGTATTTCCTTTGGTTGCATCAATGTTCCGGCGAATTTCTTCAATGATGTCGTGAGGCCGACTTTTATTGGGACTTATGGCATCGTCTATGTGCTGCCGGACACCAGTTCGATCAGTAAAATCTTCGAGTCGTACTATGATGTCGAGTTTCGTCGGGAAACGGGCACAACTGCGAACCTCGACGAGGGAACAGTGCCAGACCTCGAGCAGCAGGATCTCAGGGTTGGCCGCCAAAAGGCTCGACCTTAAAGAAAACCCCGGCGATTGGAGCGGCAACAATTGTACAAATTGGTCGAATTCTTGCGACCACCGCATAAAATGTAACCGCACGTGAAGACTACCAATCCAATTCACCTTTGAGATAACGGTCGATATCGGCCGCTGCGCGCTTGCCTGCTCCCATTGCGCTGATGACGGTTGCCGCGCCGGTTACGACGTCGCCGCCGGCCCAAATACCTTTCATCGTGGTGCGCCCGGTCTCCTGGTTGGCCACAACCGTCCCATGCCTGGTGCGTTCCAGGCCGTCGGCATTGGAGAAAACCAGAGGGTTCGGGTCGGTTCCGAGGGCAAAGACCACCTGGTCCACCTCCATTTCGAATTCGGAATCCTCGATCGGAATCGGACTGCGTCGGCCGGATTGATCCGGTTCTCCCAGTTTCATCCGGATACAACGCATCCCACGTACTGCACCTTTGTCGTCCCCGAGGATTTCAACCGGACTGGTCAAAAAGTCAAAAATGACCCCTTCCTCTCCAGCATGACGGAATTCTTCAAGTCTTGCGGGCACCTCTGCGGATGAGCGCCGATATACTATATGGACCTCTGCGCCTGTTGCGCTGCCGTTTGCCCCGGCGCGCAGCGACTGGAGGCGAAGAGCGCAGCGCGCCGAATCCATCGCCACGTTCCCTGCACCGATCACAACGACTCTTTTGCCTACCTTGACCGGGGTGTCGAATTCGGGGAACTTATAGCCTTTCATCAGGTTGACACGAGTGAGGAATTCATTTGCCGACATGACCCCGTTGAAATTGATTCCCGGAATGCGCATAAACGTCGGAAGGCCGGCCCCGGTACCCAGAAAGATTGCATCGTGTTCGGCCAGCAATTCATTGATGGTAAGGGTACGTCCTATGACGTGATCGGTAAGTATCCGAATACCGAGGGCCTTTGCCGCCGTTTCGATTTCAGCCCTGATAACCTTTTCCTTTGGAAGCCGAAATTCAGGAATGCCGTAAACGAGTACGCCGCCCGGAGTATGAAGGGATTCGTAGATGGTGACATCGTGTCCCATCCGGCCAAGGTCAACAGCACAGCTCAGGCCTGCAGGTCCGGAGCCGACTACCGCCACTTTCTTGCCTGTCGAAGGCCCCCTGATAACCCCGAAAGCCTTCTTGGCGAGCGCGAAATCCCCCACAAAACGCTCGAGCCGCCCTATGGCGACCGGTTCCCCCTTCTTGCCCAGAATGCATCGCGACTCGCACTGGCCCTCCTGAGGACAGACCCTGCCGCAAATAGCCGGCAGGTTGTTTCTGGATTTCATGATTTGAACGGCCTTGGCCATATCGCCCACGCGTACGGCTTCGATAAACTCGGGAATTTTAACCTGGACGGGACAGCCTTCCATACAGTGAGGTTCCTTGCACTGGAGGCAACGTTCAGCCTCCATTCTGGCAAGATCCAGCGTAAAGCCCAGGGCCACTTCGTTAAAATTTTGCACCCTCTCTTCAGGCTCCTGCACGGGCATGTCCTGGCGGGGAATCTTCATCCGTTCTTTTTTGGTCAACTCTGCCATTTATGTAAGTCCATCCCCGACCGTACGCGGCAGATTGCACTCATGCCCTTCCCGCCAGCGCTGAACCGATGCCTGTTCCTCGGAACGGTAAAACGCCATCCGCGACAAAAGGTTTTGCCAGTCCACTTTGTGGGCGTCGAACTCGGGGCCGTCCACACAAACAAACTTGGCGCCGTCGTCCGTGACCACACGGCAGCCGCCACACATCCCCGTACCATCTACCATGATAGTATTCAAACTGACGACGGTCGGCACGTTGAACGGCTTGGTCGTGGCTGCTACGAACTTCATCATGACGGCCGGCCCGATGGCCCATATCTTGGCGATCTGCCCGGGTTGCCCTTCGAGGATTTCCTTGAGGGGCGCCGTAACCAGGTCCTTGCGGCCGTACGATCCATCATCGGTTGTGACGATGAGTTCGTCTGAAACTGCATGCATCTTGTCTTCCCAGAAAAGAAGTTCTTTCGTCCTGGCGCCGATAATAGAGATAACGTGATTTCCCGCCTCTTTGAGTTCCCGGGCAATCGGATAGATGGGCGCGATTCCCACCCCACCGCCAACGCAGATCACCTTTCCTAAATTCTCGATCTCGGTCGGATGTCCGAGCGGACCGACAATAGCTTTGAACGAATCCCCCACCTGCATCATTCCCATTTGCACTGTCGATTTGCCCACTTCCTGGAAAATTATGGTGACTGTGCCTGCCTTACTGTCATGGTCGGCAATTGTGAGAGGGATGCGCTCGCCATAATCGTTGATGAGCACGATAATGAACTGCCCTGCCTTGGCTTTCCGAGCGACTTGCGGAGCTTCCACCACGAGCAGCTTCGTGACGTCACTCAGGGTTTTTTTTTCAAGAATACTGTACATTTCAATTTCCTTCTTGAATCAGCGCTTTCAAAAACCGATTGCCAAGCACCTGGCAGATGAATTGACAGTCAGATACTCTACCAATTTAGTATGGTACATTTGAATATAACATTCAGCCCTCACAGCCGCCATTGTTTTTATGGACGCAAAGGAAAATATCGATTGCATGGTAAAATCAAAATTTAAGAATTGAGGAATTCAGGAATTCATGAGCGGCAGCAAGGATTGGGTGCATAGGGGCAGGGGGTAATTGCGGCCGGGATAATTGCCGCTCCTGGGATTGTGAACTCGGATAAAGCCGCCGGTGGATCTTTTGCGGAGAGCTTTCGCTCGACGGCAGGGTAAAGCCGGTTGCCGGATGCCTGCCAATGGGGCGATCCAGGCGCGTGATTGCGGCTACAGCGACATAGTCATTCCAGCCGCAAACGCACAGAAGGCCGCTGTTTTGTCGGAATTCGCAGCGTTGATATTCCGGCTGCGGTCCCACCGCCGCTATTTTTTTAGTTCGACTTCAAGTTGAATCGGCTTATAGATGTAGACGAGGCGTCCCTGATCGGAGTTGTCGCCCACAGTGAGCAGCACAGAGACACTGTCGCCGTCCCATATCAGTTTGGAAGGAGTGTTGTCGGGTTTGGCCGGCTCACCGAGCTGACGGGTCAACATTTCCTCGATTCTTTTGAAACCCACGGCCGGGAAATAGACCATCCCCATATAGAAGCGGCCCTTGTAGAAACCGTATATCACCTGATCGAGCGCGACTTCACCCATTTGAAGCCGATCGTCGCTCTTTTCGTACAAGGCGAGGTTGCCCTCATCGGCAATTTGGCTGAGAGCGGAAACCGAAGAGGTTTCCGCTCCCCACCTGAGGCCGCGGAACTCTTCAGGTTGGCTCGCGGCCGGCGAGCCGCACCCAAGAAAAGTGCACATCAAAACAGATGCCAGGCAGAGGCCTAGAACTCCGAGTTGCCGTACATGGGGCAGTTTCATATGGTTTTTCCTTTTCAGGCCGACGCTGCTGGTGCAATGTCAGCAAAGTTTCTATATGTTTGCAACCGACTGTCACCTCGGCGAAAACCGGGGTCCCGTGCCCTTAACCAGCATGATTGCACTTTCGTTTTCTTAGCCACGACTTTCCCCTTCTCAAGTGTCAGTGAAAATTAGAAAAAACCCAATCCGTCAAGTTTGTCATAAGTGCCTAAATTACAGAAATAAAGAAGAGAGGCACGGCTCCTAAGATAGTTCGAGAAAAGAAAACAACGTCTCTATCCGGCCTCTTAGTTCATTCCCCGGAAAGCCCTACTTTGGTTGTGCAAAACGATTCATTGTGTATCTTGTCAAGAAAAAACTCCCTAAAATGCCGACCATCACCCCTATGCCTACTATTATTGACAGGGTCTGCTTCATCGCCTCTCCACTTCCTGATTGATAGGAACTGATAGCAATCAGAGGTAATAGGTAAATCATAAAAAATCCAAAGCCAAGACCACTAACAAGCCCCAAAAAACGTGCCTGAAACTTTGCTTCCCTGCGCCAGATTGGAAGAAAACTAGCTCCAAGCCCACATGCTAACCCCGTACTACCTGTAGAGGAGAATCTTCCAAACATTTCACTCCCTAAATCATCAATCAGAAAAGCAAAACTGAAAGAAAGAATAAGCATCAACGTTACTTTCAGGATACCAATGCCAAAACTTTTCATACTTAGTGCTCCTTTTAGCTACTCCCCCCAGAAATCTTACAACCGCCAGAACTTGATAGGATTCTTTCGGCGCTGCCTTTCGTTCCACTTTTCTTGGAGAATAAGACACAGCATGAAGAATCCTACGATTATGCCCATTATGAGTATGCCACGGAGACCTTCTTCCATGTAGAAGATGCCGATCCCAATACCGATAGCGACGAAGAAAAGATGCTTCCACGGACGAAGAACCTCTTCCCCTTGCTTTTCCGCCTCTTTGAAAATTGGCAGCTGGTCAAGCGGTTTCCTCATCATCCTATCACGGGGATCTTCCGTCATGGCTACAGGCCTTCCTTTTTTCAATGATCATCATTTCCTTACATCAAGTACGCATATCCCTTCTTTCTTTCGTACAGGTAATGCTTTGATTTCACCATCTGGACTAATCTCCGCGTAGACCCAAGCTCCCGGTTCCAGGCCTCTGTTGAATTCCTCCAGGGATGACTCTTGGGGAGGGGAATTTTGATTCTCCAGTTCCACATAAGCCGTTACAATCCCATTAGATCCCTCTTGGCAAAAGGGGGAGGCAAAACTTGGCTCCATCGAATTTCTCGGAGGATTTCTGAGTTGTGACACTGTCTCTTGCGCCGGAATGACGGATTTAGGTCTTTTCCCTGTTAAAAATTAGTTGCCGGCCGTCTATCCGGCTGCGTTTTGATCCCCTGTTTCCTTTTCGACCAGCTTTATTTTTGCTGGAGACGGACCCGCGTCGGCGTCCAGTAGTGTCTTGAGGCCCTTTTTATACCATTTGATCCCCGCCTTGGTAGATATCGTCTGCTCTTCGAGGTCCTTGGGCAGGCGGTCCTCCGAGCACCTTGCCAGGATATGCAGCTTGCTGTCGGAATCCAGGGTCGAATGGCCCGCGACAAAGCGCACGAACGCAGCCCACTCAGCCGGGGTCGGTCCGCTCCATTTGCGCATCGTATGAAACAGGCGATAACACACAAGCGCGGCGTCACGGTCCTCCTCATGCTGGAAGCGCTTTCCGCTGTACAGACGAATGGCTTCTTTGCCAATCTCGCTGGTGAAGGTCAGGTAGAACCATCTCAAAATGAGGAAATAGCCCTCGCGCGTAAGCTCTCTGCCGGCCCAGTAGAGCGGATTGGCGATGTTTCTTGCACTCAGGGCGAACTTGGCGGCCTTATATATATGCGGGTTTTTCTTGAAAAGCTTCAAAACCGGGTTTTCGTTTATTTTGACATAGACTTGGTAGTAGCGCTGGAAATCGCTCAGTTTGCGGTCCCCGACATACTTTACCGGGATGGTGGAGGCTAGCCTTGCGAGCCGGCTGCTCACCCGCTTCACCAACTCCAGGGTATCGGAAAGCGAGGCTTCGTACTCAGGCTGAGCGGCTTCCGGGTGATAGACGGCGCCGATCGTGCGCACGATATTGAGGGCGCGCTGGTTGAAAGCGTCAAATCCGAGCAGAAGCTCACTTTCGGGAAGCTCCCAAACCTGCTCCCGCATCCTGGCGATAAGCTCGATTGCCTGCTGTTCCAGGGCGCCCTGCGGCGGCAGAAGATCCAGTTCGTGCAGTTCGGCGAACCGGTTTTCCAGCATTTCCCGCAAGCTCCGCCTCACATACCAGCGCAAGGCGAGGACGACGCACATGGTAGCCAGCGAAACAAATATGAGAAAAGCGCTCAACCAATGCTCGCGGATCACGTATGTGAAAGTGGCTAAGCCGATCTGGTTCATCAGTCGCTAAAATGGGGCGGCGGGCCGCCGCAGCCGGTATCATCATTCAATCCGTCGCCGCTGCCGCTTCGCGGGACGGCGGATTCGGCCGGGAGTCCGGCCGCATCGGTTCCAAAGCAGGGTCAGGCGCGGTCGAAGACAGCGCCGCAGAATCAGGTTTAAATCTTGGCTGCCGGTCCCACCGGTTTAAATCTTGGCCGCCGGTCCCACCGGCGTCGTATCTCCTTCATCAATCCACTTTTGAAGTTGTGCAAGCGAGTCGGTTTCCCACCCCGGAGTCAGTCTTTCGGCAAGAAAGCGCATGAAGAGCGCGTCCAGGGCCGCGAAGACTTCCTCGATAAAGTACATCTTTTCAAGGAATCGGCCATCGGGGTCTTCCCGGCCGTAGTCGGGGAGCTGCTTGGGGGTCTTGAGTCCTTTTACGGACCACAGTGAGCTGTCCAGGGTCAAAAAGTATTCGTTTTCGCCTATTATAAAGAAAAGTTGAGCCTCATCGACCACCTTGCCCTGGCGCAGCCCCGTTCGGGCTTCGTGGAGAAAATTCGCCTGTGTGGTGCATACCACCCGCTCTTTCCTGTCGCCGGGCAGGACCAGGACCATGCGGTCCCCAAGGTGGACGTTGGCTATTTTATCCCCGGCCTGGATCGAGCCGCCCAGCCGCTCGATGTAATACCACACCCAGGTCAGGAACTCTGAGCCCAGAAACCGCCCGTCGTTGAGTGCGGTCGGGGATTTAAGCGAAACAAGGGAGCCGAGAAAGTCCTTTTGGGCCGCAGTGAGCGCAAGCATGTTAAACGCCCATGGAGCGTGATAAAGAGCAACGGGATAGAGTTGGAACTGCCGTTCGAAATACTCCAGGAACGCCTCCACCATCTTGCTGCTCGCAGTTCCAAGAATCATCCAGTTGTGCGCGGGGTTCCAAACCACCTCGGATGAGCATGGCTGAGGGAATGCGCGGCTTAGCAGGTACTCTTGCATGCTTTCCCGGATTTGCTGTTTTTCGGTCCGGTTGGGCCACTTGCCGTCGTGCTCGTCACGGAATTTTTGCACCGATTGTCTCACGAACTTATTGAGCACCATACCGGGAACCTTTTTCTGGTCTAACCGGAAATTGAACGCCACGTATTCTGCCTTCCGGTATGAGCCGTAGGCAAAATTCGAATCGAAAAAATCCTCCCAGGATGCAAAACCCGCAGCCTCGATCGCTGAGTCGTCGGGTTCGGCAAAAGCTCCTCCCCGGAGCTTTTCATCCACTAAGCTCCAGAAATCGGCAGCTTCGAGATCGGGTGCGAAAAAACGGGTAAATGTGGCTGAAGAAGAAGCAATGGCCATAAGGGTCCTCTTCCAGGTTGGCGAAAGTTTTAGGATCTCATTTACAGCAAAGCCGGTGCATACCGGCTTTAGTGTTCTTGCGGCATCATTACGCACAGAGCCTGAGTGGATGTCAGTGTCTATCCAAAACGGCGCTGCAAGTCAAACGATTAGTTTTGCAGCCCTTATTCAGCCAGGCAAATCAAAACTTTACGGTCTTGACGATCATTTCGAATTCCTGGACTTCTTCGGGGGTCAGCTCGACGCGGAGCAGCTTTTTGCTTACCCAAATGGGGCACTTTTCGTGCAAGGCCAATGCGACCGCATCGCTCGGACGGGCATCGAAGTCGACCACCTCATCGTTAATGCGGACATAGATTTGCGCGTAGAAGGTGTTATCACGCATCTCCGAGATCACGATCTTTTCGAACACCGCGCCAGTGCGTTTCAACATTGTCAGGTAAATGTCGTGTGTGAGGGGCCTCTTTGGTTCGACCAGGCCTTTTTCCTTCGCTATTGCTGTGATTTCGGCGTCGCCAACGAACATGAGAAAATAATAGCTGTCTTCTTCCGACCGTTTCAGGATGACCATATTGCCCTGTGTCCTGTCGGTTTTAACGAAGACTTCTTTGATCTCGGCAAACTCGCTAGACTCCATTATAACCCTCCAAATCTTTGTCACTTAACATGTTAAGCAGTCGATAGGGCGATGTCCGTTACGAGTACTTACATTATATCTTCAAAAATACTTTTCAAGGCCGTAAAAAGAGCTGCGAGCAAAGAAAACAAACGGCAAAATGGGGCCCAAAGCAAAATGGTTGTTGCGTTTCGCTCTCTGCGTGTTGCTTAACGCAAGCCCGCAAACCCGCGATTGTACGGGCCGGGGTGAATTTCCCCTGTTAATCTGATAGAATAACCGGTAAATATGGCGGAAGTTGGTCATTGGACCTCTGAGAGGTATTGAGCAAGCGCCCCCGTGGCGCCAAAATAGGATGAGACTTAAGAGCGGGCAAGATGGCTGAAACTGAACTTCACGAAAAATCGGGTTTAACGTTGCCGGTAATCGCTGGAGATACGCACTTCTTCGATCTAGCCGAGTTCCGTGCCCGCATGTCCAAAAGCCTCGACCCTGCAAACACCGATAATGCTCTTTTTTTCGAAGCCCTAGAGTTTGCTTCCGAGTTGCACGCCGGTCAGCGCAGAAAATCCGGGGCCCCCTACATAAGCCATCCCTGCGCAGTGGCCGAAATCCTGGTCAGAGAGATGCACTTCAAAGATCCGGTGCTGCTGGCGGCCGCTCTTTTGCACGATGTTGTCGAGGACGTTCCCTGGATGTCGCTCGAAGATGTGGAAGCCCGCTTCGGGCAAAGGATAGCCGAACTGGTCGACGGGGTCACCAAGCTGGCCAGGTATCATCTGGACCGGGCTTTACTCAAAGACCTGACGCACAGCAAAATATTCATCAGCGCCAGCCGCAGGCTTGGAGTGCTCATCATAAAATTGGCCGACCGCCTGCATAATCTGAGAACGCTTCACTATCTTCCACTGACCAAGCGGCAGCGCATCGCCCAGGAAACAATCGACGTGTATGCCCCAATTGCTGCGCGCCTCAATCTATACCCCCTGAAAAGGGAACTCTACCACCTTGCGCTTTCTTTTCTTTATCCAAAAAAGAGTAAGAAGATTCTGCATGTAATGCGGGACCTGCGAAAGCTGCCTGCCGTCACAAGCCTTGAGGCCTCCCTTTCAAAAATCCTTGTCGCCTCGGGGCTCACAGCCGATATCCGCACACGAGTCAAAGGCCTCGGAAACTACTACAACCCGCTCAAAAGGATCCTGGATCCGGGCTATCCTGAAAATTACGTTGATTTTGCCATTATCCTTCACTCCGGGGAACTCACCGACTGCTACAAGATGCTTGGGCTTGTGAACAATAACCTTACCGCAATTCCCAGGAGCTTGCGGGATTTTATCGCCAATCCCAAACCAAACGGGTATCGGAGCCTGCACACGCGAGTTCATCTCGGCGGAAACAATTATCTGGTCAAGATACGAACTCTCGAGATGGAAAATTGGGCAAAGGGGGGAATCCTTCGGGCGTGGGAGTCGCAAAAAGGGCTTTCCGACGAGCACTGGCAGGAAATAAGCGAACTGTTGCGGGATATAGGCGAATACGGGGGGGCCGCCACACATCGAAAGGCAATGATACGGCTCTCGGAAGCCGAGGAAATCTATACTTACAGCCCGGCCGGCGACATTTACTATTTTCCCAAGGGCAGCACCGTGCTCGATTTTGCCTATCGCATCCATTCCGAACTGGGCGACAACTGCGAGGGCGCGCTGGTGAACGGCTCGTGGACGCCGATCACGGGCCGGTTGAAAGATGGAGATACGGTCGAAGTCCTCACCTCGCCGGAACCCATGGATGTGGATCCCGACCTGGAGGCGCTCTGTAAGACCCCCAAAGCCCGAACGGCCATCAACAGGCGGTTGCACCAAAAACGGCTGAGGTTTGCGCAGCAGGCAGGCAAAGACATTTTACTCCAGGAAATTTTGCGGCATAAGCTTTCCTCTTCTGTCCTCGAGGGAGAAAACTTTCGGCTGATCCTGGAAATACTAAACCTCAAGGACATCCAGGAATTATACCTCCAGATAGGCCAGGACCTTCTTAGCCCACAGCTCGTTCTTTATTACCTCGAGGGTCACCGGTCCGATGAGTCCAGAAATCAGGGCGAGGCGGAAGGCCCCGGACAAAACACGCTTTCTGTTTCCGGCCTGGACAAGGCTGTTTTCAAATTCGCGCGCTGCTGCAATCCCTTGCCCGGACAAGATCACGTGCTCGCAATCCTTAGCGAAAGGGGTGTAACTTTCCATCACCGGGATTGCCAGGACATTCACGAAAGACACTCCCTCATGGTGCAGCAAATGCTCCAGGTCCACTGGGACCTCAGTGTGCCCTGGCGCCACCCGCTGGCGTTCCAGGTTCAGGTTCTGGAATGCACCATACGAGACCTGCTCCCAGTGCTCGCCGGCATGCCGGAGGCAGTGCGGATACAACGGATAACCAGCGGTCCGGATAAGCATGACAGGCAGTTCGTCTCTCTCAGTGTCGTCTTTCACAATTTCGCTGAAGCAAGGAGATTCTTCGGCCAACTGCCGGGTGAAAAGACCATCGTGGAAGATTTCGGGCGGGAAGGCGGGCCGAGGGTCCAACAGCCGCGCTTAAGTTTTTGAAGATTAATGCAGCAACCTGCCCTCGATGTTTTCACCGAAAGCTTCCCGGGCCAGGTCCTTGAGTTTGTCTTTCTTTAGTCCGGCTACTTCGGTCAGCAGAAACTGAATCCATGCGCCGCACAGGAAGCTTACCAGGTTTTCATCGCTAACGAAAACCTCGAGGCTCAGATTCTCGTCGCAGACCGCTTCGGCCGCAAGGCTCATGACGCCGTTTCGCAGCTTACCCTCCCCGATACACTTGAGGCCTTTGCGGTAAAGCGTATCCATTTCCTGCGCCTGGACAATGATGCCGAAAGCCTTGTCGCAGGCTTCGATCAGGTTCATTCTCTTTTCCTTCATAAACCCTTCTTCTCAGCTTCTTGGAAAAAATTGGTTCTCGATCAAGCTGGATTGATGTTTATCTTTTATTATTATCCTAACATTTTCGAGCGATGCATGGAAAGACCCAAACCAGTCTTGGCGCTCAGGATGAAGCTTTTTTATTGACAAAGCGTCCGGTAACCATCTTATTATGAGTATTTTCAATGAAAAACCCTTTCCGGAAATATAGTAGACCAGTTACTCTTAGAAAGGAGCTTCAATGCGGATTCGTAGTAGAAATCTTTCAGGCGTCAGCGGAATTGTCTGTTTTTCGCTCATAATCTGGTCCGTTTTTCTCTTTTGCGGTCCAGCAGCTAATTCGGCGGCCTTCGGGGGCCCGGCATCCTTCGCGGACCTGGTCAACTCGGTCAAGGGCTCGGTGGTCAATATTTCGACCACCCAGACGCTCAAGGAAAATCCAATGCAGCCGTTCATCGGGCCTAATTCGCCTTTCCGCGATTTTTTCGGCGACGAATTCAAGCACTTCTTCGGCGACATACCCCAGGGGCAGTTGAAAACCCACGCCCTCGGCTCGGGTTTCATAATCAGTGAAGATGGGTTAATACTTACCAATAACCACGTCGTCGAAAAAGCCGATGCGATCAGGATTAAAACCCTCGATGGAAATGAATATGACGCCAAGGTGGTCGGGCGGGACCCCAAGACAGATATCGCCTTGATTCAGATAAAAGTTAAAGGCAAGCTGCCTAAACCGGCAAAACTTGGAGACTCGGAGGCCATTCGAGTCGGTGACTGGGTTATCGCAGTGGGCAACCCTTTCGGATTGGGCAATACCGTTACTTCCGGCATCATCAGTGCTAAGGGCCGTGTAATCGGGGCCGGCCAGTATGACGATTTTCTCCAGACCGACGCGGCTATCAACCCCGGCAACAGTGGAGGGCCGCTATTCACTATGAGCGGCGAAGTGGTGGGCATCAATACGGCTATCGTCGCCCAGGGCCAGGGGATAGGGTTTGCCACTCCGATCAATATGGCAAAGGAGATCCTCGATCAGCTAAAGACAGGGAAGGTCATTAGGGGATGGCTCGGAATCATGATCCAGGACATCACGCCCGAACTTGCCGAGTCTTTCGGCACCAAGGCGGCAAAGGGCGTAATCGTAGCCGACGTAGTTGCGGGCAGCCCTGCTGAAAAGAGCGGTCTGAAAAGAGGGGACATCGTTCAAACGCTTAACGGAAAACCGGTCGAAAACGCCAACCAGCTTTCACGTTCCGTAGCCGCGATGGCGCCGGAGACCAAAGCGGCCATCGAGGTCATTCGTGACGGAAAGCCGGTTACTGTCAAATTAACTATTGGAACCATGCCTGAAGAGGCTGAGCACAAGAAAACCGCCGCTGCGAGTACGGAAAGCGCCATGGGTATAACGGTCCAAAACCTTACTCCTGAGCTGGCCCAAAAATTCGGAGTTGATGAAAAAGAAGGCGGGGTTGTCATAACCGAGCTTGCCGCAGGGTCACCGGCCGCTGAAGCCAAGCTGCACCCGGGAGACCTCATAGAGGAAGTGAACCGGCAGAAGATTCAAAACATTCGCGACTGGAAACAGGCAATAGAAAAAATGAAGAAAGGCGAACCATTGCTTTTGCTCGTAAAACGCGGCGCCAACACCTTCTATGTGGCTATCAAGGCTGCCAAAGAGTAAGGCGGGCAGTGCCCCCGCGAGCGCCATCCCGGAAGTGCGAAGGGTGAAACTGGAAGGTTGAAAGTTTCACTCTTCACTCTTTTTGGGATAAAATGACGATGGAAATCAGTCTAGTGTCCATCCGGAAACTCAGGAGCGAATTCCACGCCCCGCGAGGTTTCTGTTCGAAAAGGACCCTTTCCGGATGCAAACCAGTCTATCTTACGAGGTTGATAACCCCATGGAGACCGGAGGGCAGGCTCCTTTTACAGTGTACATATCGGCAGAGGAACTCCGAAAGCAAAAAGAAAAAGCCGGGGAGCTTCGCAGGACGCAGTGGTGGAAGCGCCAGACCGCCAGGGGGGTATGCTATTATTGCCATAAGAAGACGCCCCCCGCCGAGTTGACTATGGACCATATAGTTCCGCTCATACGGGAGGGAAAATCCATCCGCAGCAACTGTGTGCCGGCGTGCAGGGAGTGCAACAGCCGCAAGAAGTACCTGCTTCCCATCGAGTGGGACCAATATGTTCAATCGAAGGACATTGAGAATGGAACGATGTAAAGAATGCGAACTGGCGGTCTACTGCTTTTCCGATTCAAGTTGCTGGGTGTTCCGAAGCAAACGTGAAATGGAGGAAAAAGAGGACCGGATCGCTAATTGTCCGGTCCACGATCGAGTGGAACGGGCGCGCGCATCTCATCAAACAGACTCCACCCCCCCCGAGGAGGGTGAGATCGCCAACTCTTCGGTCCACGATCAGGTGGAACGGGAGCGCGAATCTCAGACAAACTCCACGCCCGCCGATGAGAGCAAATGATTTCCCCGCGGCCCCAGGGTTTTTTTAAAAGGAGGGGGTGATGCCGGTTGCTCGGCTTTCCCAGCCCTGTTCTCCGGGGAGCGGTTATGTAAACATGTTGATATCGCACTCGCGCGCGTGTTTCAGGTACTCTTCGGCGGTCTGGATTTCGACGCCGTCGATGAAATCCTCCGGGCGCAGGCCCATCATGTCGATAGTCATTTTGCATGCGATTAATTTGACCCCCTCGAGTTGAGCCATTTCCATCAGCTCATCCAGGGCCGGAATACCTGCCGCAGCGATTTTTTTCCTCATCATCCAGCTCGCAAAGGCGGACATACCGGGGATCGCTCCCATTGTGCCGCCGAGGACGAACTTGCACTTGGCGGCCCTTCCCCTGCGGATCACGTTGATTCCCATGAAGGTGTAGAACACCCCGGCATCCATTCCCAGCCTCCTGGAGTTTATCGCCAGCACCAGGGAGGGGTAGGCGCCGTCCAGCGTGTCGTGGCTGCAGATAAAGGTACAGGATTTATGCTCGGGCGAAGGTTGGGCGCTGGAATCGATTTTTTGCTCCAAGGCTGCTGAATTCGACATGATTTTACCTCCTGAAAAATAAGTGAAAAATCATTGTCCTGCATTCTTCCAGGTCTTTATTTCATCACTAGCGGACAATCACGGGCGCACAGCCTTCATCGTCCTGGCTGTGCTTGCGGACACAGTGAATGACCTCGATCACGTTTTTATTGGCAACCCAATAGAATACCTGGCTGCCGTTTCTTCTCGACGCTAGAATCCCCTTGGCCTTCATCAGGTTCAGATGATGTGAAATGTAGGGCTGGGGTGCGCTGAGCTGCTTGCAAATCTGGGCCACGGGCTGTTCACCCGCTTCGAGGATCGCGATTATTCCGAGCCTGGCGGGGTGTGCGACGGTTTTCAGAATGTCGGCCGCACGCTGGAACCGTTCGGTATCGGCGATTAAAGAGGTGCTTTCTACAGTCATTTCAGGCGCAGCTTTCCTTGATCGGCCCGGAAGAGTAACTTGCCGGCGGTTTTGAAAACCGGCATATGTTAACATCTATATATACAGATAACCACATATTGTCAATTAAAATTGTCTTCCCGACAATTTTCGGTCCGGTGCCTCCAGGGACCTCACTTTTACTCATTCCTCAGTCCTCAGTCCTCCGTGGCGCGTACAACCCGGCGAAACACCACTGCAAGATTGCCCAGCGCCGGGCCGCAGGCCCGCGTACAACCCGGCGAAACACCACTGCAAGATTGCCCAGCGCCGGGCCGGAGGCCCGCGTACAACCCGGCGAAACACCACTGCAAGATTGCCCAGCGCCGGGCCGGAGGCCCGCGTACAACCCGGCGAAACACCACTGCAAGATTGCCCAGCGCCGGGCCGGAGGCCCGCGTACAACCCGGCGAAACACCACTGCAAGATTGCCCAGCGCCGGGCCGCAGGCCCGCGTACAACCCGGCGAAACACCACTGCAAGATTGCCCAGCGCCGGGCCGGAGGCCCTCCGTCCTCACCCCCCCCCGCGCCGCGCGGAGTTGATTTTCAAAAGCCCCTGTGATAGAAGCACTTCAAGGTCGGGCCGGCGTAGCTCAGTGGTAGAGCAGCTGATTCGTAATCAGCAGGTCGCGGGTTCAAATCCCATCGCCGGCTCCACTTTTAACGATCTTACCATTTTGTTGGGTAAGCATGGGGTAAGCAGCTGGATCAATTTCACCTCACGTTGCCCGCACCAGCCCTGTTTCCTTCATCGACAACGAGAACCGTTGCTGTTAGCCTGCTTGCCTCTATCCTTGCTTCCCGACTCCCCTTGCGGTACCATCCTTCCTCCCACAAACAGCCCATATTCAACTTTTTGGAGCAATCAATGACTCTCACCAAATCTCATCTTGCAGAAGCACTCATCGCGCAGAACATTTTCACCAAGGCCCAATCAGCCCAGATCATCGACACCCTTTTTGAGCTGATTAAACAGTCCCTGCAAAATGGTGAAGAGGTTCTCATTAGTGGGTTCGGGAAATTTTCAGTGCAAGAAAAGCAGGCGCGTATAGGGAGGGATCCCCAGACGGGGGAGACTATGATGCTGCCACCGAGGAGAGATCACGATTTCGAAAAGGGTGACGAATCGTAAGGATGCTTTTTCCATAGTTGGGATTGCTGGAAAGTTCACAGGCCAGCAAGTATCTTGAATTTTTCGTTATGAGAATCCTAATATTCGCCGACAAAATATTTGCGGGGTCAGCAAATAGGATATATTTTGCATCGCATGAATGCTAACCCGCACATCGATCCCGAGGAGTCGGAAATGCAGGATACAGAATTGCATACATTACGTCAGAGGCTTGCTGAATCCGAGAAGGACAAGACGGAGCGCAAGCAGGCTGAAGAGGCCCTCCTTGACTCTGAAAATGAGTTGAAGTGGGTTGCAGACCAGGCTCTTGCAGGCATGTATATATTACAGAACGGAGTGTTCAGGTATGTAAATGCCAAGTTCGCTCAAATGTTCGGCTACACTGTCGATGAATGTCTGAACGACATGCATTTCCAGAACCTGGTCTATGCGGAGGACGTGGCTACGGTCGAAGAACAGGTCAGAAGGCGAACATCCGGCGAAGTCGAGTCGGTTCATTACACCTTCAGGGGGCTGAAGAAAAACGGACAGATATTTCATGCGGAAGTTTATGGTGCCACAAGCGTTTATAAAGGGAAGCCTGCAGGCGCAGGGACTATTCTTGACATCACGGAGCGCAAGTTGATGGAAGAGGAGATCAGGCAATCCAATGCCTACCTTGAGAACATCCTCGACAATTCGCCCGATGCCATCGCCATTGTGGATAAGCATGGAAGGATTATCAGGTGGAACAAAATGGCGGAAGACCTCTACGGCTATACCTTTGAAGAAATGAATGGGAAGACTGGGTTGGATCTATATGCGGATAAAGATCAGCTCGAAAAAATGCTTGTGAGCTTGCGCCGGGAAGGCTCGGTTAAGAAATGGGAAATGAGAATGGAGAAAAAGGATGGCAGCATTGTCCCATTTGAAATTTCCATTGGCTTGCTGGAAGACAGCCAAAAAGAAACTCTCGGGAGTGTTTGCGTCGCAAGAGATTTGAGCGAAATAAAGGAGACACTGGCCGCTCTCAGTACTTCTAATGACCAACTGAATCGTGAAATCATCGAACGCAAACGTGCTGAGGAGACTCTAAAAAAAGCGGAGGCCGAATACAGGACCATCTTTGAAAACACAGGCATGGCCACAATCATACTCCAAGAGGATACCACCATATCACTTGCAAATGCGGAATTCGAAAAACTGACAGGTTACACGAGAGATGAGATTGAAAACAAAAGGAGGTGGACGGAATTGGTTGTGAAAGAGGATCTGGAGAGGATGCTATACCAGCATCGCCTGCGTAGAGCCGATGCAAAGGCTGCTCTGAAACAATACGAATTCCGCCTTATTGACAGACATGACCAGATAAGAGATTGCTTACTCACCGTTGATATGATTGCGGGTACAAAGAGAAGCATAGCATCATTTCTTGACATCACCGAGCGCAAGCTCGCGGAGGCGGCGCTAAAGGATAGTGAGACACAGTTCCGAACACTGGTGGAAAGTGCGCCGGACGCGATTTTTATACTAGTGGAAGGGCGTTTTTTTGTTTACGCAAACGATGCAGCTGTCCGGCTTTATGGGGCGGCATCTGAGAAAGAATTATTGGGCCACGATATCATCGAAAGAATCCATCCCGATCACCATGCAACCGTTCTGAAGCGCATCGCGCTCGTAAACGAGGAAAGGAAACCCATCCCTCCGATGGAGCTGAAACACGTGAAACTCGACGGAACGACCGTTTACGTCGAGTCCCATGCTGTGCCGATAAAATACCTGAAGAGTAAAGCCGCCCTGGTTTTCGTCCGTGACATCACTAAGCGCAAAAAAAACGAAGAGACCTTGGCCGTTAGCGAGGAAAGGTACAGGAGACTGTTTGAAGACGCCTCGATGGGCATCTTCCGGGTTACCCTTGAGGGAAAGCTCATCGATGTGAATCCGGCTTTTACCCTGATGTTTGGTTTTGATTCCCCTGAGGAGGTGAAGAGTCAAGTAAACGATGTGGCCGTTGACCTCTTCGTCGATCCTTCACGCCGACATGAAATCGTGCGTATTATGTTGGATACCAAGAGGCCTGTCCATGCAGAGAGTCTGTACGGGCGAAAGGACGGGAGCATCTTCACGGCCGCCCTTCATGCCTGGGCGGTGCGTGACAAAGAAGGGAAGCCTTTGTATCTGGAAGGATTTGTAGAGGATATCAGCGAACGCAAACGTGCGGAGGAAGAAAAGGAAAAGCTCGCAAGACAACTGCGCCAATCACAGAAACTGGAAGCCATCGGGACCCTTGCCGGAGGCATAGCGCACGATTTCAACAATATACTGCAGCCTATTATAGGCTACATGGAAATGGCGCTGCTTGAACTTTCTGCGTCCAGTCAGCAGCGGGATAGTTTGCAACAGGTGCTCACTGCAGCTCTTAGGGCCAAGGACCTGGTCAAACAAATCCTGGCGATTTCCCGCTCCCCTGAAGAGCAGCAAAGAACACCGACCGATATAAGTTCGATTATCAAAGAGGCCCTGAAGCTATTGCGGTCTTCGCTGCCAACTTCGATAGAAATGAGGCAAAAGATTCTGAAGGGCATCGCTCTGGCCGATCCAACCCAAATCCACCAGGTGTTGATGAACCTTTGCACCAACGCAGCCCATGCGATGAATGACAAGGGCATTCTGGAAGTTCATCTGTCTCCTGTCGATTTGAGAGGAAGCGATTTGACCCGCCGGTCAATCGTTGATCTCAAGCCCGGCCCATACTTGAAATTGACAGTTTCAGATACCGGGTGTGGAATGGATGCAGAGACTCTGGAGCGCATTTTCGACCCTTACTTCACCACGAAGGAGGTGGGAAAAGGAAGCGGCCTGGGGCTCGCTGTCGTTGACGGAATAGTCAAACGGCACGAAGGGGCCGTTACCGTGCGAAGCGAACCTGGAAAGGGCACAACGTTCACTATCTACATCCCAAGGGTTGATGTCGAATCGGAAGCAACCATGCAATTTGACGATCTGCCGCCACTTGGTTCGGAAAGGATATTGCTCGTCGATGACGATGCGGCCGTGATGGAAACGGGCGCCAGTCTCCTGAAAAGTCTTGGCTACAAGGTTACGTCTCAAACAGACAGCATGAAAACGCTTGAAGTTTTTCGTTCGACCCCGCACGAATTCGACCTGCTCATTACCGATTATACTATGCCCAAACTTACAGGGGTTGATTTGGCTGGGGAAGTTTTGCATATCCGGCCTGATATGCCGATCCTGCTTTGTACTGGGTTTAGTGAAAAGATTACTCCCGGTCACATTGAAGAGCTTGGGTTTGCCCTCCTGATGAAGCCTTATAGCATGCTTGAAATATCCCGGGCGGCCCGAAAGATTCTCGATGCACGAAAAGGGGGCTGACTTTGACCTGCCCTTGTTAACTCAAAATGTGAAACAACTCTCCTGATCATTGACTTCGCAAAGGCACGATCAACCTTTCCATGTCCTGCACATTTGTGAACCTTCATGGGCTGCCAATCCGGCTGCGCGCAACCGATCCACCATCGCCGTTCCGCCAGTGGTCTCACATTGGTCAGCGCCAACGTAAATTCACGCCTGGTCCTCTTCTCCCAAACACGCCAGCTAAGACGTCTTCCGCCCTCTGAAATGATGCTTCATCCCTATATATATGAATACCCAAGATAATAATCCAATCCACCATGTACTTTCTCGTTACCTGTTCGCAACTCAATTAGCCAACGCAAATGACATCACTCATCAAGGGAGGTCCAGCCATGATTATTCCAACCCCACGAATCAAACCAAAATGTCCCGCCTGTGGAAGTCAGAATGTGAAATCCAAGCTATCCTTTGCCAACATTGTCGCATGGGTGGGCAGGATTCTCGGAGTCCCGACGGTCAAGATTTTTGAGAAGAGGTGTAGGGAGTGCGGGAATGAGTTTCAGGTGTTTAGGAAATAGCTTGTAGATCCCGCTCAATTCCCGTGTCAATAAGATGGGGCTGGCGAACGAGCGCATTAACTGGGGAATGGTGGTGTGTCTGGAACTGCAAAAACCAGTCTCATTGATTTATCGCTTGCAGATCCGATTCGCAAATAATACAGTGCTGCGCGCTATGGGGCTGCTCTAGAAGTTTTTGGGCAAGAATCCGATCCTCAAACAGATTCGATCTCAATTTCGTTCAATTGAAAGAGGAGGAAAGCCATGAAATTGTCGCGCTTGGTGTGTCTGCTGTCACTGGCCTGCGTGCTGATCCTCAGTCAAACCGCTCTGGCGGCGGAGAGTGCACCGTCCTTTAATTGGACCGGGCCTTACCTCGGGCTCCACCTCGGCTACGGATCGGGCAATGATGACGATATGAACTTTACCCCTCTGCCGGTTTCCCTTCGGGCGAGTGAGCCTCCGCTGGCGACACTGAGTCCCAGTCCGGGCGGACTCGTTGGTGGTGTACAGGCCGGCTACAACTATCAAATGGGATGTTTCGTCTATGGAATCGAGGCCGACTTTTCGGGGTCTGGAATGAGCGGGTCCCAAAATGTCCCCCAGGCACCGCCATTCGCCCCTGGGGTTATTACAGCCCATGAGAATATCAACTGGTTCGGAACACTGCGTCCGCGGCTGGGCTACACTGTGAAGCCCAACGTGCTCATTTATGCGACGGGCGGTCTCGCCTACGGCGATGTGTCCTACGCGGGGAATAATTATTTTCCGATCCCCGGAGGCGCAGAGTACCCTGCATCCCTCAGCACTACAAAGTTGGGCTGGGCCTTAGGCGGAGGCGTCGAATACGCCCTTTGTAAGAATTGGACCGTCAAGGCGGAGTATCTGTATATGGACCTCGGAAGCGAGTCCGCCATTAGCAGACTGAACGGGCCGTTCCAGGTAAGCTACGACTGGCAGACAACCGCCAACATCTTCCAGGTCGGTGTGAACTACAAGTTCTAAATTTGCGGTGCCCAAGTCCGCCTCCTTTTGTGATGTAATCCTTCCGATGACCGTCTTCGGCTCTTGCGCCAGACGGTCTTTTTTTTTCGTGAAACCGCGCAGATACCCAGGGGTGCCCTGACCACCTGCAATTTCATAATCGAGGCACTCCAACCCGTCTATACCGCCAGAGGAAATTTCAGAAAACCCTGCCGGTGCGGAAAAATAGTAATCAATTCCCACCAGCACTGGGGGCGAGGCCGTCAACTGCGGGGAATGAGTGTGTTCTGAAAATGTAAAAACCGGATTGCCGGAGTGGTTCCATAAAAATAAAAAGGACTCCCCGCCAATCCATTCCCGCGAGCAGTCCCTTCAGATCATCTCAATGAGAGGGGATTAAATCCTGCTATTTGACTTTTTCGCTGAGAGTCTTGCCTGCTTTGAACTTGGCAACTTTTCTCGCCGGAATTGTGATCTTTTATCTTAGTCCTTTTGCGGAACTATCGGTGCAGCCATCTTTTCGTATCCCGCCGGCAGCTCGAAGAGGGAATCCTCAAGCGGACCCAACTTGATATTCTGGTACTCCATGGTCATTTCTGAGTCTTCGATCTTAATCGGAAACGAAAATTGCTTGGAAATCCAATCGGATGAACTATAACTATGCCATCTGGATTTATAAGAAATATAGATTGCAAGATAGCCTTTCTGACGATTTTTTCTACCAGATAAGCCGCAAGCTTGCCGATTTATGCATGAAATCGAGGATAGACTGTCGTTTGGTTTTTTAAGATGGGGGACAGCGCAATCCCGATGATCTCACAAGAAGGAGGAAAAGGTGGAATATGATTTTCTCGTGGGCACCTATGAGACGGAACGACTAAAAACGCTCAGCGTCTGGAGCACCTTCAAAGATGATGACCTTCCGATTCGCCCTCACCCATTGGACAAAAGAGACAGAAATGCCCTCGAACACATGGTCCATCAGTGTTTAAGTGAAAATAGGTGGTTCTGCAACATGTTCGGGATTGATGTTGGAGCGCCTCCTTTGCCTGATCCTGAAACACGCCTGGAGTTTATTAAAAGGTATGCCGAAGATAGTGGAAAGAGGCTTGCCGCTCTCAAGGAAAAGGACAAAGCCTGGTGGGAAGTCGAGGTGCCCTTTTTTGATGTTAAAAGAACAAGATCCTGGGTTATGGTCCGAAGGATAGCACACACTGTGCATCATCGGGCGGAACAGGGAATGTTGCTTAGAATGTTGGGGAGAGAGAACTATAGCGTCTATGGGCCTTCAGTCGATTCAGGATGCTTGGCTGAACATGGGGCAGTTACCATTTATCCATATCTTGACATAGACTCTCTTATTGAAGGTGAGTCAGCAGGCGGTCGGAAAGCGAACTTGCCTGGGCCTGGAGATAAGCCTTGCACAGAGAGGCCAGAATGCTGATCATCGGGTTATAGAGATGGGCGAAATGAGGTGTGTGCCGTTCAATCAACGCCCTCCTGGAAAATCTCACTTAATTCGCAACTTGTCTCTTCCATGTTTGTGCTCTCCATCAGTCATTTAGCCCCGCAACGTCATATCGCGCCCAGAGCGGTGTTTTCCTAAATGAAGTTAAGCATAAAAAACCGATTCAATCCGTAAAACGTCACCAGATTTCCATCTAAATGATGCCAGCGACCGCTCTTTATTCAATCTTCCGGTTCAGGCGACAGGCGCCGATGGTTTCAAACTGGCCCTTATCCATATTTCCGAGAAATTGAACGGCCCGGATGCACATATTGTTCATACACAGCATGACGAGATCATTGTTGAAGCCAGAGAAGACATAGCGGGTCAGGTGCAGGCAATTGTTGCGGCGTCACTGGAAGAGGCATTTAGGCAGATCATCCCAGAGGTCTCGTTTGTGGCGGAGATCAGAGTAGCCTATTCATGGAAATCATAAGATCTCCAGACAACATGTCCGAACCCATCTTTAATGCGTGGAGTACCAATCAAGCACCCGCCTAAGTTCTGCCGCAGACGCAGGGGTCGTCATCACATTGGGTTTTCTCAAAATGTCCATCGGCAGCAACCCCGGAACGTTATAGAAGGATGCAGTCGCACCGTAGTCGAGCTGAATTGCGGCCCCTTCAAGCGAAAGTCCCAGAAAAACGCCCCGGTTTCTGGAGTAGGAGAGTATCTCCGCTCTGAGCAAAACGTCAGTTCCCACTTCTGCTTGCCTCCCGACGGGCCCCGCCGCTATCGAAGCGTCACCCCCGAGGGTGAATTTGCCGCCGCATATAGCGTCCAGACTGCGAATGGTGTTGAGCACAAGTATCACATCGGTGGATTGAACGCCGATCTGCCACCCAAAGCTGCCTCCTATCAGGCTGAAAAAGACGGGGTTGCCCCACGATCGGTCCTCATTGCGCACCAGCAGTATCCCTTCTCCAAAACGGCCCCCAAAAATAAATGCCCCCTTGATCAGATCGGGGAAAATAGCGATCCCCTGCGCGTTGTGCAAAAGACTGGGGGGAATTGCACTCTCAGGAATATCCATGACCTCTTTTATAATGGCGGTCGATGCCTGGACCTTGGCTTCCTCGCTGACTCCGGCTCTTGATAACACGGGCGGAAGGAGGCACAGACTCAAGACCATGACGAAAACGGCTAAAACGCTCCTTTGAGCCATTGGATATCCCCCTTCATCCTGCAAATTTGTTTTTGATCGCTGTGGTCTAAAAACATGCATTACTATCGCATAACTAAGGAGTGTCTTGTCAAAGGAAAAAAGCGGACGGGCTCTCCCTGTTTCCGGCCCGGATAACTCGTCATCAGGACGAACAGGCGCCCGCCTCGATCACAGGTATGCGGCAGATGTGGTTTAGAGTCATGATGCCTACGATAAGCAAAAAATCGGTATCCGGTGAAACCGTGATGACCTCCGATGTAATAAATATGAGAGTTCCACGAATTTTGGCAAAGTACGACAAATCTAGTTACAAGATCTTCTTGGCTCAGATGAAAGCCATTCTTTTTGGAGATCCCGGAGTTTACATGACAAAACAGAGATGTGAGGAATTCTTCGACAATGATGAGCCTCTTGCAAAAGTCCTTCAACGTCATTCCGGCGCGTCCTCACAAATGATCGGACGCGAACTGGGCACTCACAAAAAATCGTGCCCGGACTGGAAGCATTAACCAACGGTTAGAATGTCAAGCCCGGACCTGAGCGGAGTGAGGGTCCAGCGTTTAACGCTGGCCAGAAGTGTTAACGCGAATCCGAACGTAGTGAGGGTTCAGGCCGGAATCCAGGTTTTTCAAGGTCCACTGGACCGCGGATGTCACCGGAGTGGCGGTTTTGTTGAGTTCTGCAAGAGGCTCTGATGATAACTTCGATTTGGGGGAAATCGATATACAGGGAATGCTGTCTTGGGCTGCAGAAAAAGCTGGGAGGACCTGATGCTCGGGTCGCGCACGCATGAGGAGATCATAGTTGAGGCATCTAATATGGACATAATGATAGAATCAGTGAACCAAGTTCAGGCATTGGTTCCGCCTCTCAGGATAGCACGTCCTTTAAGACTTCAATCTCCTCCAAAGCCTTACCAGCACCGAGCACTACAGCAGACAAGAGGTCCTCAGTCAGCATTATCGGCAATCCCGTCTTAAGTCTCAGGAAGTGATCGAGATTTTTGATAAGCGCTCCTCCACCGGTCAGAACGATCCCTCGGTCCACGATCTCGCCCGCCAATTCGGGAGGCGTCTGCTCGAGGGCAACTTTTATGGTTGCCAGGATGGCGTCGATTTGTTCCTGGATCGCTTCCCGGATTTCATCCGAATTGACCTCAAGGGGGTGGGGGAGCCCCGTTACCAGATCGCGGCCCTTTATCATCATAGTTTCAGTTTCACCAAGAGGATAAGCATTTCCGAGAGTGATCTTTATAAGTTCCGCCGTTGTTTCACCGATCAGCAGATTGTACTTGCGTTTAACGTGCTGGAGAATGTCCTGGTCCATTTTGTCGCCGCCAACGCGCACAGACCGGCTGTACACAATCCCTGCAAGGGAGATGATAGCGACTTCGGTTGTCCCTCCGCCTATGTCCACAACCATGTTGCAAACCGGCTCGGTTATTGGGAGCCCAGCCCCGATTGCGGCCGCCATAGGTTCCTCTATCAGGTATACTTCATGGGCGCCAGCGGATAGAGCGGACTCCCTAACGGCCCTTTTTTCAACCTGTGTGACGCCGGAAGGAATACAGATTATTACTCTTGGCCTTACAAAGGCGCGCCTGTTGTGCACTTTGCGTATGAAGTATCTCAGCATTGCCTCGGCCACTTCAAAATCCGCAATCACGCCATCTTTCATGGGCCTGATCGCAGTGATATTGCCGGGAGTCTTGCCGAGCATAATCTTTGCCTCTTTGCCCACGGCCACGACCTTGTTGGCGCCGCGCTCATCCTTGCGAACCGCGACAACCGACGGCTCTGTCAGCACAATTCCCTTGCCCCGCACGTAAACAAGCGTATTGGCGGTCCCAAGGTCTATTGCAAGATCATTTGAGAACGGCCTGAGTATCCTGTTGAGGAACATCCTTTAGAATTTTCCTTTCGATCCAGTTTTAAGGTAAACTTTCATAACATGTGAATTGTCTATGCGCAATGCCTATGAAAAAAGAATACACAGCACGGGGATAGCCCAAACGGGGGAGCAAAAGGCTCAATCCGAATAATGCATCAACCTGACCACCAACGAATCCAGAATGGCCTTTGGAGTTCGTCTACAGCCCTGCAAACCTCTCAGGACACAATGAAAAGGACTGCCCGCCGATTCATTCCAGCGAGCAGTCCCTTCAGATCATCTTATTGAATGAGAGGGGATTAAATCTTGCTATTTGACTTTTTCACTGAGAGCCTTGCCTGCTTTGAACTTGGCAACTTTTTTCGCCGGAATTTTTATCTTTTTGCCGGTCCGGGGATTTCGGCCTTCACGTTTAGACCTTGTCGCGACGCTGAAAGTCCCAAAACCCACCAGCGTAATCTTGTCACCGCCCGACAAAGCTCCGGTAACAGCCGAAATAAATCCTGCCACAGTTTTTTCAGCCTGTGATTTGGTAAGTCCAACTTTACTTGCGATTTTTGCAACCAATTCAGCTTTCGTCATTTCCGTTCCTCCTCAAGGTTAGATAATGAAAGCCTTTACCTCCTGATCCTCGATGGCTTGAATTTAGAGTGAGAAAAGGGATGAGTCAAGCGCAGAAACTGACTCGGACAGTATTGAAGGTGATCAGTGGGCTATTTTACGGTCATGGGGGGCTGCATACACCAGGGGCACAGCTTGAATTTCCAAATAAGAATGTCCCAAATGCTCGTCTTGCCGGTGAGGACCATAATGGCCAGGCCGATAAAACTGATCAGACCGGCGATGTAGAAAACTTTTGTTACTGCACCGAGTTGTTTCCATCCTACCATCATTCTCGCCTCCTCTATTTCCTCAACACCTGAAACTCATGCCCACACTCCATGCACTTCTTCTCAAAAATCTTTACCGTCGATACTCCCAGCTTCCTGCCCAGCCATGCGACGATGGTGGTGAGCGACCACTTTGTCCTTACACTCTCGCTTCCACATTCAGGACACTTCGGTTTGACTCGTGGATCTTGCTTGAAAAATGCGGTAATCGCGCCGTTCATTGGCGTCGGCAAGAGTTGTCCGGGAAACCGCCCCGCGAAATCCGACATGGTAGAATTTGTCCCGATGGGAGTTCAGGCATGTTTCAATGTCCCGCAAACTTTCGCGTCCGGATAGCTGGGCGTATGCCAGACAAAGGAACTGATCGAAAGTCGTGAAGGTTTTGACCCAGTGCTCTCCTCGATACCGGCGCACACAGAGATTAAAGTCATGCCGTGGGAGAAACTGAAGCAATTGCCTGAAAACATTTTTACCGGAATTCATGGATACCCTCTCAAAGTTGTCCGGGAAGGGTACCATCACTCGAAATTCAAATCGAAAACGAAAAATAATGTCAAAGAACTATAAAAATCAAATATTTGAAGCCGTACGTCGAAATTTTACCGGACAGCAGTGCTTTCAATTGGGAAATTGTATGGTTTTTCGGGGTTCAGGGACACAGCGAGAGTGTCAAGACATCCAAAGACTCGATCATCAGGCGGCTTGGAAAGGATGCTTTTAACGAAATTTTGCGAAAATGATAGAAAAAAAAAGATTTCCACCTGTCGGATTTTACGAATGCCTGACAGGATTGACGGATGCCTTTGATTTTATAAGGGAAAAGTTTTTAGCAAATTTTCCACTTGTTTCAGTTACTTAGATGATCGTTCCGGCTAACATCTGTTCATCCCTGGTCTTTTTCCCTCTCATCTCGTTTCGCGTTTCTCGCCCAAAATTGGGGAAATCAACTTTGACGAACCGGTGAACATTCACTATGAAACCGTATGTACGTGCACAGGGTTCAGCCTTCAAGACGCAATCGGAAATGTAATGATTTCAGCCTCCTGGCTTGGGCATGCTATTTGCCGATGTTAATTTGAAAATTCCAAGTGGTAAGGGATGGGAGACACGGATCGTGATTCCTATCAGGGCGCTTGGACGAACCACTGGGGGGCGGCCTTGCACCCATTTTTTTTCAATAAACCTCCACAATGCTATGGTTGGCCGAGTAGAGAACTTCGGTCATGTCATACATGGGAATAGATTTCTTCTGAGCGGACCGTTAGGAGGAAAGTCCATTTGTGCCGTTGCGAGTCTCGTCGAAAAACGAACCAGGGTTTGTAATAAAAGGAAATACGCAAACGCGGAGGCGAGAATTATAAAAGGCATGGTCAAAAGAAGAAAGGGGGGTTGAATTATGTTGACGCTCCTTGTTGTCGATGATGAGGAACATATCAGACTTCTACATTCGGAAGAATTGAAGGAAGCTGGATACAACGTCACTACGGCGGAGGACGGTTATAACCTGGATTATGAGGATGTGTCGGACGGGGACGCTTTAGACCTTGGTTTTACTCGCGAAGAATGTATGGATAAAATCTTTTCTGATCCCCTTCTGGACATAGCTGCCAGTTTGGATGTTAGCGAAACGCCATACCGTCCGGAAAGTCGGGATGAAGCTTCTCGAAAATATATCGCAGAGTATCTTAAGAAACACCACCTCCTCGGCGTCACCGAGTGCAGTAACTGTGGCAAACTCAATTATGAAGGTGACGAACACTGTTCGCGGTGTGGAATAAGCTTTAAGCCTGAATAATGCATCAACTTCGCTCTTTGCGAACGGCGAACGCATTTCGAGGGCGGCTCACGCCCGAAGAACTCCTTGGACAACCCGATAGAGCGCAAAATCATACGATTTCCCAATCAAATACGCAAGTGATAGGTCAATGAGACTGGTTTTTGCCGTTTCAAGGACGCACGACCTCCCTGTTGTTGGTGGATTCATTCCGCAGCCTCACCCGGTGGGCGTCAGGCTAACAAGATGCGATAGTATCGGGCATGGGAAAAAGCCGACGCAACATGGACATACCACCGGTTAGTAACGGTACCGATCATAAAAGTGCATAACTGTCTTAACATAAATTTGGGTTTCGTCAAAAGGCGGAATTCCCGCGTGTTTTGTCACCGCCTCCGGACCGGCATTGTAGGCGGCCAGCGCAAGGGCCGTGTCGTTGCCGAACCGGTCGAGCATCATTCTGAGATACCTTGCTCCACCGTCGATATTCTGCCGCGGATCGAAAGGATTGAGCACGCCGAGGTCCCGCGATGTGTCGGGCATTAGCCCCATCAAGCCCATTGCGCCTTTTGGGGATACGGCCAGCGGATTGAAGCCCGATTCAGCCAGGATCATCGCCTTGACCAGGTTGCAATCCAGGCCGTAAAGCTTGCAGGTTAGCTTTATGTGCGGATCATAAGCAACCTGATTGGCCAGGTTTGACAGACGGGGGAAAAATCCCGGCTGAAATCCCTTGGATGCCATGTATTTTGGGAAATATTTCTGGAAGGCCTCGGTCACAGGCGGCAGACTCACATCGGGTGAATTCGCATAGGTGTGGATATTGGTGTAATGAATTGCCCCGTCATTATCGATATACTTGAAAACTTCCGCACGGGAGATTATCGGCCAGGCAACCGTCAAAGCAATGCCAAGCACAGCGAAGAGGAGATACCGGGTCCCCGTTGCAATTCGCTTCATAACCCCTCGTACCAGATCGAGAAAGTGGAGAGCTGTCCCACTTTGGCAGAATTCCAATTCAAATAACCATCTGAATTTGTGGAATAATCGAGGACTTCATCGGCATTTTCAACTTTGGCTTTATTAAAAGGCCCTTGTACTTTGGGAGCAGCGGAGTGAAGGTTGGCAAGTGAGTCTCTGAGCTCGTAAAGTTTTGCCTCATTCATGAATGCAAGTACCGGCATCCGGTTTTCAAATCCCACCGTCTTTTCCAGGATTCGATCTATCTCTTCCTGAAAAGACTGGAGATGAGGATGCTCTTTCAAAAATTGCTCTCTGGCTTTGAGGGCTTCCTCCAATATGTCCTGAGAAGACCTCTCACGAGGTGCGGGATCGTCCATTTTCATTCTCCATGCACGACATGACTAATGCTATCTTCGTGAAGGCTCCTGGCAGATTCCAACTCCATCTTCATTTTGCTTCCTCACCCAACAAAGCTCAGGTCTTTAGCCGGAATAATGCTCCAACTTCAGTGCCAACCATCCCAACCGCTTCTTCCGGTGGGGTCTTTGCCCGAAAAAACTTTAGTCGCGCGCCTGAGGATGCAAAAAGTATACAATCTCCGGCCGGAATACGCAAGTTATACGTCGATGGGACTGGTTTTTGCGTTTTCAAGGTATACCTCCATCCCCGGAGTCTTGTATAACCTGGTTCCTGCCTGTCCGCCTTGAGGGGTTCAGGCGAGTAGAATCCAATAGTGCCGGGCGAGTGAAAAAGCCGACGCAACGTGCACGTACCACCTCCTCGCATGGCAGACCACCTTCGCTCCAACCTTTACAAGCCGCCTGATGATCGAGTCTATGGACGGCTTGACGCTCTCGCCCCGGAATGCCGCATCCCGAATCACGTGCAGCAGATTGTAGGCAAGACATCCGACGAGAAGCCCGGCCTGATTGGCGACAATCTCCACGCCCTGCGAGGTTCGTCTTGTCCCATCTGAAGGAGAGACCGGCAGATTACATTTCCATGGCCCGCCCGTTTATTCGCGAACCACATCTCATCAAACGGTGGAATGGTGGAGATACCGCCAGTGCCAGGTGCATCTCATGCAACCGCTGTTTCGAAACAGGTATGGAGGGCCTGGGGATTTCGTGCTACTGGGAAAGGAAGCTCAAGGAAGAACGCCGTAAGACATAGATGCCGGTCTGCCGGCCATAGGCAACAAACTGCTTGAATGAAAGGCCGGTCCCACAGAGGGTTCCCAATCTTCAGAACGTTATGTTCATTTCTGAGGAGAAAATCCAAGCTATTTAAGAATGGCGCTGCGGCGGCCGCCCAGCAAGTGCTGGGCGGCCGCCGCCGGCGCCGAGCGCTTGGCCGCGCGCGTCTGCGCGCGCGGCCAAATCTTGCGGGGTGCGGGACATCTTTAGAGTGAGAAATCACTTCCCCGCTCTTTTCGATTAATTCAATCTTGAACGCAAACTGGTATCAGTCAGCCCGGATCATCGACACATAGCAACTTGACGAGGCTCACACTATCAGCATAAGATCGACAATGAAGAAGAAAACATCGAGGGCAAGTGTCTAGAGAGTCCGGTTGCTTCAGGGAAGGCTCTTCAGTGATGAATGGAGGTGGCAGGTAATGCGATATGTCAGACTTGGGAAAACAGGGCTCGAAGTATCGGAGGTGGGCTTTGGAGGTATTCCCATCATCCGTCTATCCACTGCCGAGGCAGTGATGGTTCTCAGGCGGGCTTATGACATGGGGATAACCCTGTTCGACACGGCCAATGTGTACCTGGACAGCGAGGAGAAAATCGGGCAGGCTTTCGATGGAATCCGAAGCCGTCTGGTTATTGCCACTAAAACGTTGAAGCGCGACCGCGCGGGCGCCGAGGCAGATATCGATCTCAGCCTGCGGCGCGTGCGGACTGATTACATCGATCTTTTTCAGATACATCAACTGTCGCTGGAATCCGATTATCAGGCGATAACCGGACCGGACGGGGCATTGGAGGCAATCTTCCGGGCAAAGCAGGCCGGCAAGATCAGGCACCTCGGTGTGACTTCCCACAGCATCGAGATGGCCGCAAAGCTTGTCAAGACCGGGCTTTTCAGCACCGTCCAATTTCCCTTCAACTTTATAGAGTCCAAACCCGTCGAAGAACTCCATCCGGTTGCTCGGCAAGAGGGAATGGGCATTCTCGCCATGAAACCGTTCGGTGGGGGTGTACTGGACAACGGAGAACTCTGTTTCAAGTTCCTTCGCCGGTTCTCTGACGTTATCCCGCTGCCGGGGTTCGATGCCGCCTGGCAGGTCGATCAGATTGTGGCCGTTTACGAGACTGAAAACGCTGTCTTCCCTGAAGACCTGGCTGCTATGGAAAGGTACCGAACGGAGTTGGGGCAGCAGTTTTGCCGCCGGTGCGAGTACTGCCAGCCCTGTGAACAGGGGGTTATGATCACATCGGCGATGAGCTACCCGGTAATTGCTCGCAGAATGTCCGACGCTAAGGCAGCAGGATTCGCGGCAAAGATGATGGAATCCGTCAGGAATTGCACCGAGTGCGGGGAGTGCGTGGAACGCTGCCCTTACAGCCTTCCTATCCCTGAGATGCTCAAAGAGCACCTGGCCCTTTACGAGCAACATGCAGCGGGGGCTTGATGCTCTGATCTAGAGACAAAATCATTCATGCCCGGTACAATGCGGCTCACATCACTGAAACCGGCAATTGAATGGGAAGGCGTAACCCGTTATATCAATGTAGAGGTGGCACCTTATGGCTAAAGACGATAGAATCATCCTGGAGGTATTCTCCGATTACATCTGACCCTGGTGCTACTTCATTACCGGGCGTACTGAAAAACTCAAACAAGTATACGATCTCGAGGTCAAGTGGATTGCCTTTCCCTTGCATCCGGAGATCCCTGAAGATGGCCTGACCCTGGATGAACTTTTCGCAGGAAGGGATGTTGATATTTCTGCCATATTGGATCGTCTGAAGTCAGTAGCGGCCGACTGCGGCCTGCCCTTCGGTGTTAGAACTATGACGTATAATAGCCGGAGGGCTCAGGAGGCCGGGAAATGGGCCGAATCCCAAAATCAGGGAGAGGCATTTCACATGGCGGTGTTCAAAGCCTACTTCGCTGATGGACTCAATATTGCCAAGATTCCGGTTTTGGTTGAGCTGGCAGAATCGGTTGGTCTCAAGGGAGTAGAAGAGGTTTTATCCAAAGAGGCTTTCAAAGAGGCAGTGGATAGTGACTGGAGATACTCACGCCGCTGTGGCGTCAAGGCTGTCCCGGCATTCGTGGCCAAAGGTCGAATGGTAGTCGGAGCCCAGCCATACAATGTTCTGGAAGAACTCGTAAAAGGGAAAGACCTGATCGATTCGAAGTCGGGTTAATCTCACGCTTAGTGTGAATTGAGAGCCCGTTTCACCCGAAGAAAAATCAAAACGATCAACGGTAGGCAAATTCCGCAGTAGCTCCAGAAAAGATTGAACCCCAAGTGACCATCGCAGTTGCCCAACTTTACCAAGTTTGGTTCATCCCGGCTTATTTTCTCAACTTCCCCGAAGAAAGTTTTGCGCTTTCTTCTTTCTGTTGAGTATTTCCCCCGAGCATTTTCACTGGGCTTCTTGCTCCGACCTCTTGGGGCTCGATTATGATTTAAGCACAACCAGGGAAGAATGTCAAGGGTTTTCTTGGAACCAAACGGATCACGGGATCATTATTTTCTCCGCTTTAGGGACTTCCCATTAGACAAACTGAAAAACCGTTTCCATCAACTCCTCCCTCGACCTCACAACCCAGTCACACGAACACTCAATCATAGCATTCACTACGGCGCCTTCACACTCACCCGCTCGGCGGAAATCAGTTGCGATGCCGATGCTTTTTTTTCAACGACCCCCCACATCCACTGATTCCAATGCTTTCGGGTACACAGCGGAAGTTGTAAATTTTTCAAGATGAAACAATGCCGCCGCATGATCGCAACACAAGGCCGATACATTGGGTCCGAAAGTTATTCAACATGCATCGAACTAATCTGTGAGGATCCAATTTCATGATACCGAACACTTCTAGTAAGATCTACCTTGTTTTATGCGCTACTACGCGACCGGATCTGCTTCCAACAGGGTATTATGGCTTGAGGGGGAACATAGTGATCGAAAAAGATAATGCTGCAAAGTTCAACGGGCTGGATGAAGTTCTGAGATTTGTTGAAAACCACAGGATCGATCTTGGGGAGAGCTGTTACATAGGGGCGTTGGTTGCAAATCTTTAAGTTTGCGTAGAGGCACAAATCCTCAGACCGGAAAGCCGATGACACTGCCACCCGGGAAGGTAGTAACATTTAAGTGTTCGAGAGTTTTGCGGACTGGAATGAATGGGGAGGGTGATTGAGGTCAGGAATTCAAAATTCCAATCTCAACCGATCTGCAAGGAAAATCTCCCAATCGGTCAGTCAAACCTTACGCTTTCTTCCTTCCTCTCTTTCCAATGAATCTCTCCAGAATCTCCTCTCGTGTCCTCACAATCTTATCACACGCTCCCTCAATCATCGGATTCACTATGGCGCCTTCACTTTCCCCCGCTCGGCTGAAATCAGTGCTGATCCCGATAATTCTCTGTTCGGGTGATTTTTTGGCGAAAAAATACCCGATCTCCCATGAGGTACCATCATCCACCTGAGAGCCGTCGAGAAGAGCAATCACAATATCGGTATCATCTAGATTGGATTTACAGCGGGAGAAAATTTCGGGTCTTGCCTTTGAGCCCAGATGGTCGATTTCGAATTGGGTGATGAGTTCATAAGGGAAGATGATCTTGGCCTTCGTTCCATTAGGTTGGATTAAATATCCCCAATTCCTCATGTACGTACCCATTTCCATGCAGCTTCCATTTCAGAACGGTCGAAATGCTCCACCTCAGTGTGAGTTAACAGTCCGCCAATCTTCACCCATGATTTGATCCACACCCTATTGCTGAGGACCGCCATTCGTTCTATTTCCCTCGCATGGTCCCTGGCAAATCTCAATTTCTCCAAAAGGACGTCCGGTTCCATGTGTCGGAAGCCTTCAATCTCGATCAGAAGCCGTATCTTTCCAGATGCAGCGATGGTCTCAGACATTATCCTGCTCATATCGCGTACGTCTTCGCCAGTGATATCTTCGCCGATCTTGAATCCAAGGACGTTTCCAGAACTACCGCTCAACTGCTTAAACATGATGCCATCTCATTTGCCATAATCGTTATTTAAGTTTATTGAACCTGATCATCAGCAATTATGCCGTCTTTTTCTTCCGAATTTTCGTCCGCTTCGGTTTGCCGGCCGACACTTTCTCTGTTGCCGCCGGCTTTGACCCCTTGGCCCTTGCTAACCTTCTCGCCTCAATCGCCTGCTTCAGTTTCTCAGGCAATCCCCTCTTCTTCGCCGCTTTGCTTCTCGCTTTGGTCAATGACTTTGCGGACAATGGGGTCCTCATTGTGAATCCGTACTTCTTCTTGTACTCCTTCGAGCTCATGCCATGAGAGACCAAGTGCTTCGACGTTAGCTGTCTACACTCAGCGCCGCATTCGAGACAGATCACTTTGTCGTTTTGGATAGAATCTGCTGGGCTGAGCTTCGTTGCGGCTACTTCATCTGTGGCCGGGTGAGTAACTTCAATGTTGATTCCAGCCGTTTCAGCTTTTAGAAGTTCATTGAGAGTGATGAAAACCTGCCGAAGAGATGAAGCGATCTCAGCTGCCGACATAGACGTTAAGGATACCTGTGTCTGGACAATTTCTGATGCGATCTCGATGAGTTTTTTTGTCATGCTAGAACCCTCCATTTTCGTAGTCGTATTGGCTATGTGGCTTAATTATGAGCAGTGGGAGCATTTTGGCAAGACAAATCAGATACTTTTGAACAGGTACTAATCCCATTTCCATTTTTCGGTTTTTCATCGCATTTCTCAAAAGCCATGCTCTTGGCTTTAAAACGGGTGTTCTGAGCAGCTTGGGTATGGGATGGGGGGGTGAGGCCGAGATATTGGCTGAGAGGTGGTAGAGTTTGGTTGACAGTTCCCTGGAGGGCTATGAGACTACGGCATCAAATGAGGTGCATCAGTTTGTTGGGTCAGTTCTCGGTGAAGCTCATTGAAGATTTGATCGGCGCCCCAGGCCTGAGCAGACGCAAAGGCAATCTTGCGCTTCAGTTGAGATGCTAGTTCAGCAGTGGGTTTATAGGCAAGATCATGGTTTGCTTCACTCCAAGCGTGCTGAAATAAGGTTTTCAATTGCATTTCGAAGAACAATGGTATTTTGGGCGCATCAGGGTCAATGACATCGTCAGGAATAAGCAAGATGTAATGCCTCCCGAAATAGGTAAATTCATAGTCAGAGTCTGGCACGACAGTTCTGAATTCTATGGCGTGAAAGTACTTCTCGATTTCTTGGCTGAGGACGTCAATGTCATCCTTATAGAATGCAATAATCCTGGCTCCGATTTGGTCTTGAATCTGATTCAGAGGGTCGGAGTATTTCGGTTGGCCGTTCTCCACATTCGCCGCTTTAGCAACAAATCTGTCTACTGATTTTGCGCGAGCAGAAATTCGGTCTATCCTGGGGAAGCCTTCTAAGCATTCTTTTATGAATGTCTCAAGGCGGACCGCGAGGGGTCCGAGTACCTCACGAAACCGCTTACCATAGAGATCAGCAAGTTCATCGCTCATGATGCGGTAGTCCGTAGTCGCTCATTAACAACTTTTCCACGTGTGGTAAAGCTGTATTCTTCACTGTCTTCGGCGATGCGCTCCCTCGTAAAGCATTCCTCAAAGCGACCCGCAGGCGCTGTTAAAAGTGCACCATTGCTGATCTGTAGCGAACGGTATCTGACGTGTTTTGCGAATTCCTCAACAGAGAAATGGAATTGGCTAAACCGTAGCGTGGGGTCAGAAAGTGTAGCGGTAAGAGCGTTGCGCGTCTTTTCAGAAAGACCAAATCGCTCCCCAAAATTGTCCATACTGATCATCTGACCATTAAGTGACCGCGCAAGCCGCGCAGCAGCGCAAAGTTCTTCTTTTATTTCCAAATCATCAATACTATCCATCGTACGTTTGACTGCGAGCGCCAATCGACGTGTGCCTGTCGCTGAAGTGGTTTTGAAATCAGAGCAGAGGAACTCCCGAATCCAGTACCCAGAAACAGCGACTGATTTGTTGGTGATCTGTTTGTCTATCGCCTTTCCTATCCAGAAATCTGAATCAAAACTGTCCCCATCATAAACCACAGCTTTATATGATGCGGCGTTCTTCATGAACACACGTTCCAGCAACTCAACTCGCAGGGCATTTTGTTGCTCTTCAGCAACAATGCCAAAATCTGCTGGAAAGCGCGAGATATAGGCTCGGTGCGTCCCGTTTTCCTGCCCCAGAACAATGAACAGAAGCCCGAGACCTGACCGCCGGGTGGTGACAATCTGCAGTCGTCCAGCAATGACCCGAGCATTATCGAGAGTTGGCTCCCTAAGGAGCGTTATAATATCATTACGTCTCTGGTTGATCTGTTGGCCCACGGGGGTTGGGAGAAATGCAATGTCTATACTGCAATCACTCGGGGCCTTTTCGAATACAGCAGACAACATATCAAAAAGGTTCCCGGACAACGGGAGGGCGGTCCCTCCTATTTCCGGTTGTATATCCTCGTGCTTGCTAGGATGTACAAGAAAGCTGAAGACCGATGAAATCTCCATTTTCCCTCCTTCAGTTTATGTGCGGCACTGCCAAACTAATGTGTAGCAACGGACCCGGAAAGACGAAAATGTTTGAACGCCGACCCATTGGCTCCAGTTTGTCGTACCTCTGCTCTTATACCAGATTTTCAATTACTTAGAAAGGAAATGTCTCAAAAGCCGCGATCGTGGCTTTAAAACGGGTGTTCTAAGGAGCCGGGTTTGGGTAAGGGTTAAGCCGCACCTTTGAACCTCTTAAATCGCCACTGTAAGGCATCACGATTAGGCCATTTTGTGGTGGACGAAGGAAGGATCAGCCTAATGCCGTGCGACTCCTGCAGACCGTACCTAAGGATTGGGCCATCGTGTTCATTTAGAACATCACGGCGGACATGGACCCTGTAATCATCAGGCGATACACCAATTATGAAGCTGTCGAAGGCGGCGTGGTGAAGCTTACAGAGGGCAATGCCGTTACTGATGTTGGGCTCGCCTTCTGGCGAAGCGTCAGGGATGATGTGAGCAGCGTCCAGCAACTCCTGGTGCCGAAGTCTACAGAGTGAGCATTGGGACCGATAGGCAGCAATGACCTTCTCGCGGAAAGAACGCTGGTGCAGCCTGACCCTCACTGTCGCGGTGACATACGCACGTCGAGCTACCACCGTATCGTCAGCGACAGCTCGCTCACTCGGTTGTGCAAGATAGGCGGCATCGTCCACAGCAATATGGAAGGTGAATGATGCTGGATCGTCACCTACAATGTAGACTGGCCATATAGCAAGGTACTTTCCCGCGACAATGCCATGCAGGTAGACGAGCGGCACCTTCATTGCCATGGCTCTGCGGAGACCTTCATTGTCGGGGTGTAAAGGATCTGCCCCTCGGTACTTGTAGGCCAGCAGGCCATTTGATGCGAATGCGTCCTGATATGGTCCATGCGGTGTGGTAGCAATACTGAGGGGCAAGTCCATGATGCGAGGCTTGAATATGCCTTGGGGAGCGACGAGTGGGACGCGCTCGCCCTGCAACTCGAAACCCTTCTGGAGGAGTTCCCTGGGAAGGACATCTCCGAGAGCTGCGGTCTGACCGGTTAGCCAGTCAAACGTCGCCAGACGGATAGCGAGATCACGTTCTCCCCTGTTCATTAAGAGTACTCCATAGACTGTTTATCAGGACACCCCTAATCTCGACCTTTCGGCTTCCACTCCCTCGCTAAACGTTGTGCCTCGGCGATTTGGGACGGGGTCATTTTCTTCGCTAACATATCTCTATACTTTCGAGCGTCCTCTAAGATATCGCTATACTTCCGAGCGTCCGCATCGGCCTGAGCTGCTGATAGATTGAACCACATGTGCGCTTGAACCAAGTCTTGTTGCACACCTTGGCCGTTGGCGCACATCACTCCTAGACTATATTGCGCGTAAGCATTCCCCTGCTCCGCAGCCTTGCGGAACCACTTAAGCGCCTCGGCGTAGTCCTGCGGGACGCCTTGGCCGTTATCGTACATCACTCCCAAAAGCCATTGCGCGCCAGCATCTCCATGTTTCGCAGCCTTGTGGTACCACTTGACCGCTTCGGCGTAATCCTGTCTTACGCCTTCGCCCTTGGCGTACATCACTCCCAGAAAAACTAGTGCCTCAGCAATTCCCTGTTCAGCCGCAGCCCTGAACTCTTTATATGCAATGGCATAATCACCCTTGTCATAAGCCGTTTTACCTTCATCGAAGCCGGCATCGGCAAGGCCAGCAAATCCGACCAGTACAGCAATAAAAAGCAGGGATTTGAATTTTGTCATTTGGACCCCTCGATCTGCCGGCCATCAAAGGACAAAAGGACAAAGCAGGAGAATTTGGTGCTGAAATCATATTACAGTCACATTTTGGTTTCGCAAGAATATTTTTGGATACTGGATTTAGTTGTAAGGCGCAAATTCACATGGGTTCTCAGGTATATGGGTTGAGCGGAGATCGTCGATCGATTTCCTATCATGGCAACTCGCTTGAATCTAAAGTCATGATTTTGTCAAATTTGCAATTGACAACAAGCGGCACTAAGTCTAATTTTGCGCTGAGTTTTCGCAAATTTGGCTGATGGGATAAAAAATGGATTTGTTCACTATCGGCTACGAAGGACTGACTATCGATGCCTTTATCCAGCATCTCTTGCGCTGGAGGATCGATACCGTTGCCGATGTAAGGCTAAATCCGATAAGTCGAAAACCATCCTTCTCAAAAACACCGCTTGCAGAAGCACTTGCGAGTCACAATATCCAGTATTTTCATTTCAGGGAACTGGGAACTCCTCAAGCCCTTCGTAACGAAGTAAGAGGCACAGGAGATTATAGAAAGTTTATACTCAACTACCGGAAATTTGTGGCGACAAAAGTCTCAGCATTGCAGGAGCTACATCAAGTGATTCGGTCAAACAGAGTGGCTCTTATGTGCCTTGAGAAAGATCCAGAGAAATGCCACAGATCTGCTTTGGCAGCTGCCATAAAAGATATCAACGGAAACGGACTAAGAATCCGCTCTCTCTGATCAGATCACTCCTTCTCAGCTTCTAAAAAGATCCAGTTGATTACCAACCGTCTTCGGAGGGTAGAACATGCCAAGTATACAGAATGTATTCCGTCTGCTTGCCATATTGCCCATGAAAAAGTAGACATCCCTCTCTTTCGAGCAAAGCTGCTCCACTTTTTCCCGCATTTTCTCCTCCCAATCACCCGATTTCAACACCTTCCGGTAGAGTTGTCCAAATTCCCAATCAAGGATGCTAATCCTGTGTTTAGTGCATTCGGGGTGGTCACAGGTAAATGAGATCAAGAATCTGTAAGGTACCAGGTCGAGTTCCTTTTTTTCGACCACAAAAGATAGCTGTCCAATGATCTGAAGCTTCCTCCGGCCTTCTTCCTCAAGCTCAGCTCTCGTTTTCTTCTCAATGTGAAATCCGATGATTTCCTTGGGTTTGATTATGCCAAGTGATGTTTTTTTCTGACTCTGGCCTTCTTGGAGATCCTCAATGGACCCAAAGAGGTTTTCCGGTTGGGAAAGAATGAGCTTCCTCCGAGCAAGCCAGTCTTTTTGTGTGCCGACAGTGCCACCCAGCAGAATTGATTCCTTTTGGATTCTGTAGCTCTCCGGACGGTCATCTCTGAGATTCTTCTCTATTTTAGCCTTTACCCATTGGTATTTTCTAAACTGGTGCTCCCCCACCAAATACCGGTAGCTAATGGGATAGAGCCTTATGAGCCTCCCCGAATCTTTCAGCACTGCTGCTGTGCAGACCGTTTCGATGTACTTCGTGCTATATTCTGGATAAGTCTTGACACATATTAAGAATTCTCTTTCTTCCCACATAAGGGCTCTTTCAAAACTAATCCAGCACAGAAACAATCGGAGGAATCAATTTGACATCTTACCTATCAAAGTGTACGTAAAAATTCAATAAATGCTTTATGGAACACGCATCGCTATGAACAACCAGTAGCGGCAGAATAAATTAGATGAAACCCGAGGAGTATGCCCGCCAAAAAATTGATCAACTGCTGGTGGCAGCAGGATGGGCCGTTCAGGACTTCAATGACCTGAATCTTTCGGCTTCCTTCGGGGTTGCGATCCGTGAGTTTCCGCTCAAATCGGGTTTTGCGGATTACCTTCTCTTTGTTGATAAAAAAGCTCTGGGTGTGCTTGAAGCCAAGCCAGAGGGAATGACCCTAAGCGGGATAGCTGAGCAATCCGATAAGTACCTCTCTGCTCTTCCCCAAGACCTCCCTTGTGTCCAGAAACCGTTGCCATTTGCTTATGAGAGTACTGGAACGGAGACATTTTTTCGGGACTGCCGTGATCCAGACTGCCGTTCCCGCAGAGTATTCGCTTTCCACCAGCCAAAGACGCTTCTCGATTATGCCAATCAGCCCAACACCCTTCGGGCAAGGCTTCAAACGTTGCCCCCACTCATGACCGATGGACTCAGGCAGTGCCAGATCGAGGCCATGACAAACCTTGAGAAATCATTTGGGGAGTCGAGGCAACGTGCTGTGATCCAGATGGCTCCTGGGAGCGGAAAAACCTTCACGGCAGTGAGCTTCGTATATAGGCTGATCAAGTTCGCCAATGCAAAGAGAGTGCTCTTTCTCGTTGACCGAAGCACCCTTGGCCGACAGACCTTCAAGGAATTCCAGCAATACCGAACACCAGACGATGGCAGGAAGTTCACAGAGCTTTACAACGTTCAGCACCTTACCTCAAATACTCTCGATCCGGTCTGTCGGGTTACGATTACAACCATCCAGCGACTCTATTCGATGCTTCGGGGAGAAACCGAAATTAGTGAAGAAATTGAGGAACACTCTGTTTTTGATTCCCTGCCGATTGATGGCAAGCCCAAGGATGTCACCTACAATCCGCAGATCCCGATTGAAACGTTTGACTTTATTGTCACCGATGAATGCCACAGATCTATCTACAATCTCTGGCGCCAGGTGCTAGAATACTTCGATGGCTTCCTGATCGGACTCACGGCAACGCCCTCAAAACAAACACTCGGATTTTTCAACCAGAACATTGTGATGGAATACTCGCATGAACGAGCGGTCGCCGATGGGGTGAATGTCGGCTATGACGTGTACCGCATTAAGACCGAAATGACCGAAAAAGGGGGCAAAGTAGAGGCGGGGTACTTCATCGATAAGCGGGACAAGCTTACAAGGCAGATTCTCTGGCAGCAACTCGATGAAGATCTTGAGTACGAAGCAAACCAGCTTGACAGGGATGTTGTCGCTCCCGACCAAATCCGAACCGTCATCCGAACTTTTAAAGAGAGACTCTTCACCGAAATTTTCCCGAACAGAACAGAAATCCCAAAAACATTGATATTTGCCAAGGATGACTCTCACGCTGAAGACATTGTTCACATTGTTCGAGAAGAGTTTGGGAAAGGAAACGAGTTCTGCAAGAAAATCACCTATCACACATACATGACGAGCAAAGAGAAGCCGGAAGACCTCATTGCCAGTTTCAGGAACTCCTACAACCCACGGATTGCCGTGACCGTGGACATGATCTCAACGGGAACGGACATTCGCCCACTGGAATGTCTGATTTTCATGCGGAATGTGAATTCGAGCGTTTATTTCGAGCAAATGAAGGGGAGAGGAACTCGAATCATCTCTTCAACCGATCTTGAGGCCGTGACTCCCGACACCAAGCACAAGACCCATTTTGTGATCGTTGATGCCGTAGGGGTATGTGAGAAGGATAAAACCGATTCCAGACCACTTGAGCGGAAAAATTCGATTCCTTTCGATAAGCTCCTTCTTTCTGTTGCGATGGGCAATCGGGATAAGGACACTCTAACCTCACTTGCGGGAAGGCTGGCAAGACTGGATCGGGAGCTTGTGAGTAAAGACAGGGAAGAGATCAAAGATGCGGCTGGCGGGAAAACTCTGAAAGAAATGGTAAATCGTTTACTGGATGCCATCGATCCCGATAAGCATGACGAGAAAGCAAAAGAGATTTTCGGGACGGAGATTCCTTCCGAAGATCAGGTGAAGCAAGCCGCCGACAAGATAATTGATGGTGCTTGCAGTGCCTTCGATGATCCCAAGCTCAGGAACGCCATCATTGAGATCAAGAGAAAAAACGAGCAGATCATCGATACCGTGAGCAGGGACTTGGTGATTTCCGCTGGGTTTGATGTGGCCGCAAAGGAAAGAGCCAGAACGGTGGTGGATACCTTCCAGAAGTTTATCGATGAAAACAAGGACGAAATCACCGCCCTCCAGATTTTCTATAGCAAGCCCTTCGGTCAGCGGCATCTATCGTTTAACCAGATAAAGCAGCTTGCCGAAGCCATCGAGAAGCCGCCCTATAAACTGACTCCTGAGCTTTTGTGGAAGGCATATGAGCAGTTGGAAAAATCCAAGGTCAAAGCAGCGGGAGCCCAGAAGCTCCTGACGAATATCATCTCATTGGTGCGGTTTGCGATGGGTGAAGCGGACATGCTGGAGCCGTATCCTGACACCGTAAACGAAAGATTTGATCAGTGGCTGTCGAAGCAAAATGAGCAAGGGCGGGTTTTCACTGATGAGCAACTGGAGTGGCTCAGGATGATAAGAGATCATGTGGCAGCAAGCCTGACCATCGAAGTCGAGGATTTCGAGTACACCCCGTTCAATGCCAAAGGGGGCACCCAGCGAGTGTTCCAGCTTTTCGGAGAAGATATGGGGATGATTTTGAATGATTTGAATGAGGCTTTGGCGGCATGAAGGAACAAGACTCCGAACGGAACAATCTGCCTGAAGGGTGGATGTGGACAACGGTAGGGCAAATTTCAAAGAGCATTCAGTATGGCTATACAGCAAGTGCTACATCAGAGTCATGCGGGACGAGGTTTTTGAGAATAACCGATATCCAAGAGAATTTTGTAGATTGGGAATCCGTACCCTATTGTAAGATTGAGGAGCCTCAGAAACACAAGTTCTTACTAAACCAAGGCGACTTGGTTTTTGCACGGACTGGTGCCACAGTCGGGAAAAGTTTTCTCATCAGAGGGAATATTCCAGAATCGGTTTTTGCGTCCTATCTCATAAGGATCTGCCTTGATCCGAATGTGGATGCATCCTTTGTTTCCAACTTCTTTCAGTCCCATCTATACTGGAAGCAGATCCATGAAGAAAAAGCGGGAATTGGACAGCCAAATGTGAATGCCACTAAATTAGGTCATATAGCAATTCCCCTCCCGCCATTTCCCGAACAGTGCCGCATTGTTAGCAAGATCGAAGAGCTTTTCACAAAGTTGGATGCGGGAGTTGATGAATTAAAGAAGGCAAAGGCGCAACTGAGGCGATACAGACGTTCGGTGCTTGAATCTGCGATGCGGGGCGAACTTACCCGCCAATGGAGGGATGAGCACAAGGGTAAGATTGAGCCAGCAAAAGAACTCCTCACACGAATTCTTGAAGATCGTAAAAAGCAATGGGGAGCACACCAAATCGCTCAACAGAGTAGTGTAGGAAGCAAAAGGCGTGATCAGGAACTCACTTTAAACTACGAACAGCCAAACACACCAACCACAGAATTGAAAGTTCCCGAAGGGTGGTCTGTGGCAAGGACTGATCAGGTCTTTTTTTACGTGACAAGCGGCTCAAGGAACTGGGCGAAATACTATTCTGACAGTGGTGCTATTTTTGTGAGGATCGGTAACTTAGATCATTACGACATCGATTTGGATCTGAGCAGTGCTCAGCATGTACTACCAATCGATGGAGCCGAAGGTGCTCGAACTCGTCTGCACCAAAATGATATCCTAATTTCCATCACCGCCGATGTTGGAATGATCGGGCTTGTTCCTCTTGACCTTGAGGAGGCTTATATTAACCAGCATATAGCTCTAGCTCGACCCGTACAGTCAATCCAACCTAAGTTTTTGGCGTGGCTCCTTGCCAGTGATTTTGGGCAGCGACAACTAAGAAGTTTGCAGAGAGGAGCAACGAAAGCGGGGCTGGGGCTTGATGATATCAGGGCTATTGATTTCGGTCTGCCCTCAGTAGAGGAACAGGTAGAGATCGTTGGAGAAATTGAACGTCACTTTTCGATTATTCACGACATTGATTCCGCTCTCCAAAATGGCTTTAAGCAATCAAATCGTCTGCACCAGTCGATCCTGTCAGATGCTTTTGGTGGAAAACTCGTACCACAAGACCCAACCGACGAACCAGCCGAAAAGCTCTTTGAAAGGATCAGGGAGAACGCAAGCAAGAGTCTCTGGAGCAAACGAAAAAGGAAATCCAGCGGAGATACCCCGAATGGCGAATGAATCAGCGACTATCGTTCAACGGCTGTGGAACTACTGCAACGTTCTCCGTGATGACGGAGTGAGCTATGGCGACTACGTTGAGCAATTGACTTACCTTCTGTTCCTCAAGATGGCTGAGGAGCAATCGAAGCTCCCATTCGGCGGTAAGTCTTCACCCATACCACAGGGGTTTGACTGGAAAAGCCTTCTTTCTCAAGATGGTGACGCTTTGGAAGTCCACTACCGGCATATTCTCGATACCTTGGGAAAAGGAAAGGGAATGCTGGGTGTAATCTTTCGAAAGTCACAGAACAAGATCCAAGATCCCGCAAAACTTAGGCGTTTGATCGAACTTATTGATGGCGAGACTTGGACAGGCATGGACATCGATGTCAAAGGCGACATTTACGAAGGGCTATTGCAGAAGAACGCCGAAGATGTGAAGGGCGGGGCAGGACAGTACTTCACTCCACGATCTCTCATTAGGGCAATGGTTGAAGTGATTCAACCTGAGCCAGACATGCTTATCTGTGACCCTGCCTGTGGTACTGGTGGCTTTCTTCTCGCCGCCCACGATTTCATATCCGCCCATTACCGGCTCGATAAAGAGGAGAAGAAATTTCTTCGCTTCGAGGCTCTGAAGGGATGGGAGATTGTAGATACGGCTGCAAGACTTTGCGTGATGAATCTTTTCCTGCATGGGATCGGCGGTAAAGAAAGTCCGATCATCGTGGGGGACTCCCTGATTTCCGATCCCGGTGAGCGATTTGATTTGGTACTGACGAACCCGCCCTTCGGAAGGAAGAGCAGCATCACCATAATGAACGGTGAGGGGAAGGCGGCAAAAGACTCCCTGACCTATGAGCGGGATGACTTTTGGGCTACGACATCGAACAAGCAGTTGAACTTCCTCCAACATGTGAAGACTCTTCTATCTATCAATGGGAAAGCCGCCATCGTACTTCCCGATAACGTACTTTTTGAAGGCGGTGCCGGGGAGACGGTCAGAAGGAAGCTCTTGCACGATTGCGATGTTCACACGCTTCTGAGGCTTCCTACGGGTGTGTTTTACGCTCAGGGGGTCAAAGCGAACGTACTCTTTTTTGATCGGAAACCGGCCAGTGAAAAAGCGTGGACGGAAAAGCTCTGGATTTATGATCTCCGCACCAACATGCATTTTACACTCAAAACGAATCCTCTGAGTTTGGCCGACCTTCAGGACTTCATCTCTTTCTACAATCCTGACAACCGCCGCGACCGGAAAGAGTCTGAGCGGTTCAGGGCATTTAGGTATGAGGAACTGATCCAGCGGGACAAAACGAACCTTGACATTTTCTGGTTGAAAGACGAGAGTCTTGAGGACTCTGAGAACCTCCCCAATCCCGAAGTTCTTGCAATGGAAATCGTTGAGAATCTTGAATCGGCACTGGAACAGTTTAGGGCGGTTTGCGAGGAACTGGGGGAAAAGCCACACATTTAAGGGAGCATCTTGAGATGGATTTTCTGAAACTTGATGATGGTGTAAAACAGGTTCTTGCACCTGAAGCCATCAGCGAAGCCAATAAAAAAATGTCAGAAATGTTTTTCCTTGTTTTTTCTTATGCACGTAGAGTCGCAGTAGACGAAAAGAGCAAGGATGTAAACTTAATGATTTCAAGAGATAATTGGCTTGAAGGGTATTGGTCAACTATCAGGTCATTACGGCTAAGGAGACGTTATTCTACGTGGTTGCGCCTCGCCAAACTTGTTCTCCTGTTCATACCTATCTGGATTGGATATGCACTCCATGATCCTGCAAACAAGTATTGGCAGATTATCATTGCGGTATTTCTTGCGGCGGCAGTGTTCAATATAAGTGAGCATTTAGAGGACAAATAACTATGAACAATCTGAAGAAAAAGAAGGAAGACCGTTTTAGAATGTTAAATAAAGTTTATGAGAAGACGCAAGGAGACGAACTGGCATTAGTAAATATGTGGGAGTTAGGAGAAGAACTTGGATTTGATCAGAATACTACTGAACAAACCTTACAGTATCTTTCAGGAGAAGGATTGATCGAATTTCGAGCACTTGGCGGTTTTTTGGGAATAACGCATTATGGCGTCAATCAAGTGGAGGATGCTTTGGAGCATCCAGATATAGAGACAAAATATTTCCCGCCTATTAACATAATTCATATTAACTCGATGTCTCATTCGCAATTACAGCAAGGCACTATAGACTCACAACAAACCTTTAATATTAGTTATGAATCTGCTACTACTATTAAGGACTTCATCAAAGACGTTAAGTCTCAATTGGATGTACTTCCTTTAGATAAGCAACAAAAGGACGATATCGGCGTTGATATCATGACAGTTGAAACACAATTAACAAAAGCAAATCCCAACAATGCAATTGTGACAGAGAGCCTAAAGAGCATCCACAATGTCCTAGAAGGTATTTCATCGAACGCCATTGCACATGGATTGATTATACTTCTATCGAGAGTACTTCAATGAATAATAGGCTGACAAAGTGGATACAGTGGCTACAAATGATATGTGATGATGTCAGCATACTTGCCACAAACCGATTTATTTTCAACAAAGTCCAGTTAATGATACAAAGTAACACCGCACTTCATAAACCAAGTTACTTTTATAACTACTTAACAGATACATATGTAACATATTCAGTAATTGTAATTAGACGGCACCTGAAACCGAACAAGTTTAGGGAAGATGGCAATATAAATGCCAACTGGCGGAAAATAAATAACCGATCAAATGACATTTCATTGACTCGATTGTTATCCGAAATCCATGATACACCAGAACTTCTTTCTAAAGAATATTTTACTACTCTATACAAAACGTCTCCGATGATCAAATATGTTGAGGGTGATTATATCAACATTTACGGAGGTGGTACATATATTAATCAGGAAATGGTCAGGGACCATCTACTAGAATTAAAGAAAGTAACTACTAACATTGAGTATTTTGCAGATAAACGACTGGCTCATTTTGACAAAGGTGAGCTAAATCAACTCCCACGATATGAGGAAATCGATATCTGCATCAAGGTACTGGATAGACTATGTTGTAAATATCTTAGTATATTCCATGCTGAAGCCTGTGACACGCTCGAAGCAACCATCCAACACAACTGGGCTGGGATATTCAAGGTCCCTTGGCTGGCTTGAACATTTTGAAGGGACATCGATTATGGGCTACAAATACGAAGTCGCCATATCCTTTGCGGGTGAAGACAGAACCTTTGCCGAAGCTGTTGCGAAGGGTCTTCGGGATGCTGGGGTGGAGGTCTTTTACGATAACTTCTATGCCGCCGATTTGTGGGGTGAGGATCTTAGCACAAAGCTACGAGAAATTTACCACGATTCCAGCGAATTCTGCATCATGCTCCTCACTCAGCACTATGTGGATAAAATGTGGACGAGCTTTGAGCGGCAACAGGCCATTGAGAGGCTGATCAAACAGAAGGGGCAAGCCTACGTTCTCCCCGTTCGGCTTGGAGGATTCTCGGGTGAAGTTCCCGCCCTATCAGGAATGATCGGCTATCTGTCGGTTCAAGAGAACGAGCCTGAAAAAGTGGTCAATGCGTTCCTTGAAAAGATCGGCAGGAAATCGCCGACCAGAGAAACCGCTCCCTCATTCAAAGCAGAAACCCCGAAACCACACGTACCAAAGCTCAAACGATCATTCACTGACAAGGAGAAGAACACCTTCTTGAGAGATTCATTTTCGGAGATTATTGATCTTTTGGAGCAGTTCCTGATCGATACCAAGAACGAGCACGCCCACTTCGATTATGATACCGAAAGGGTCACTACACGGAAAGCCGTTTTCACCCTATACAGCAATGAGAAACAGATAACCCAGTTCAAAATTTGGCTTGCAAGCTCATTCGGCAGCAATGAAATTTCTTTCCGGTACGGGGACCGCATCGACATAGATGATAATTCCACGAATGAATCGATCCATTTGGAAGAACACGAAGGAGAGCTTAAACTTAAACCGCTTGGGGTGAGGATGTTTGGAATGGAAAGAGACAAGCTCATGTCACCACGGGAAGTGGCGGAGTACCTGTGGGAAATCGTGTGCACGGCTTTCTCTTAGAGTCTGTGATTTACCTGTGCCATATGGCTTGCATTGCAATTATCCATACCCCGTGAATGTCTCTCAACCAGCCCTTGCGTAGCAACGGGGTCGGGCCCACGCTAACAAATTGAATTTACATGACAATAGGCCCAACTCATGGCTTATTTGGGCCTTAGAGGTGCATTTTTGGCATCAAAAATAACCGTTTAACCAGATAAGTGAGTTGTCGGATATGGCCGGAGCCAACCCGTACCCTTCACCCCTCGTCACCCCGGAAGTTTCTAGTCCGGGGCCTCGTCACCCCGGAAGTTTCCAGTCCGGGGCCTCCGCCCTCGGCCTTCACCCCTCCCTGCCTCTCGCTTCTTGCTTCACGCTTCACGCTCCCTGCTCCTTGCTCCCTGCTTCCTGCTTCCCGCTTCTTGCTTCCCGCCCCCGTCCTCCGTCCTCCGTGCCACTTTTTTGCCTTTTGCGGTCTGCTGGAGGAATTGCTGAATTTGTCGAATCAAACGCAGCATAAATGTTATATAGTAATCTGAACATACTCCTGGCGTTTTGCATCTGGGTGACGAATGGCCGCGCCACCCTGGGTTTGATCCGATCAATTCGGAGGACGGTGAAATGACAAAAGCAGAATTGGTATCTAAAATAGCCTCTGAGGGCGGAATCACCAAGTCCCAGGCAGAAAAGGCAGTGGACGGATTCGTTTCAGCTGTTGCCGGCGCTCTGGCATCCGGCAACAAGATTACGCTTATGGGCTTCGGCACCTTTAATGTAGGCTCAAGGTCTCAGCGTGAAGGCCGCAATCCACGGACCGGCGAGAAGATCAAAATTCCGGCGTCAAAAGTTGTCAAGTTCAAAGCTGGGAAGATACTGAGCCTCCATCTGGACCGAAATGAGCAGAACGCTCGTGACCTTGATATCATCAACCGGCGTGCAGCATTCCTTAACCGGGAAGCCAGGGATGTGCTTGAGTATCAGGGGCCTTTATGAAACGGGGCGAGCTTTACCGCGTGCCTCATCCTTCCAAGCGTGATCCGAAGGAATCCCGCGTATTCGTGATCCTAAGCCGTGAGGTATTGATTAAGTCGCGATTTTCAACCGTCATCTGTGCCCCAATCTATACTGCGTACGATGGTATTGCGACCCAAGTACCAGTCGGACCGGACGAGGGCTTAAAACATGAGAGCAGTATTCACTGCGATGAGTTGGTGAGTTTGGAAAAGGCGCGGTTGACCAATTTCGTTGGTACTGTCCAGCCCGCCAAACTGGAAGCTCTGAAACGAGCTTTGCGGGTAGCACTGGATATCCTTGACTAACTTGGCGCACAGTATAGCTTTCACTTTTTATGATTTTTGCAATCAACAGATACTCTCCTCCCTCTCGATCTGAAAGGTATCGTCACAGAGGTTTTGATATTCGAATCATAGTTCATTATCCAGGAGCTACCGTTCAGGCTTATTGAATTGGCAAGATGCAGCAACTTTCCACGGGACTTGCTGATCGGGATTCTGGTGAAAGGCGTGTGCGATTGGGCAGACGGACGAAAAAACGACACCTATAGAGGCGCGAAATCTACCCATAGAAAAGGAAAAGTACAATCTAATCAGAAAAAATCAGTCCATTTAATTTGAATGGCAACGGGGTCGGGTCACGCTAACAAATTGAATTTACATGACAATAGGCCTAACTCATGGCTTATTTGGGCCTTAGCAGGGTGATGAAAAAGGGTTCTCTGGTGGGAAAAGAGCCTGAAAAAGACGGGTGATTTCGTCATTCCGGAGGGCCTGTCCCGGAAGTGTCCAGTCCGGGAGCCGGAATCCAGAGCATTTTTGAACTATTTGATATTTAAAGCAAAACACTGGACCCCGACCTTCGTCGGGGTGACGGCCTCACGGGGTTTTTACTGCAAAGTGGGAATTTCAATCCTTTTTCATCACCCTGTTAGAGGTGCATTTTTGGCAAAAACGACCGTTTAACCAGATAAGTGAGTTGTCAGATATGGCCGGAGCCAACCCGTACCCTTCACTCCTCGTCACCCCGGAAGTTTCTAGTCCGGGGCCTCGTCACCCCGGAAGTTTCCAGTCCGGGGCCTCCGTCCTCCGTTTTAAAGTGTTCTCAGGTTTGCTGACTCCGTCCTCCTTCTACCGTCTTCCGTCTTCCGTCCTCCGTCCTCGTCACCCCGGAAGTTTCCAGTCCGGGGCCTCCGTCCTCCGTCCTAAAGTGTTCTCAGGTTTGCTGACTCCGTCCTCCGTGGCGCGTACAACCCGGCGAAACACCACTGCAAGATTGCCCAGCGCCGGGCCGGAGGCCCCCGTCTTCCTACCTCCGTCCTCCGTCTTCCGTCCTCCGTGGCGCGTACAACCCGGCGAAAAACCACTCCAAGATTGCCCAGCGCCGGGCCGGAGGCCCCCGTCTTCCTACCTCCGTCCTCCGTCTTCCGTCCTCCGTCCTCGTCACCCCGGAAGTTTCCAGTCCGGGGCCTCCGTCCTCCGTGCCACCGTCTATTTGCCTCTTCTCGTTGCCGTTTCTATTGCCGCTTCTGAATGCCGCTTCTCGTCGCCGTTTGGCAAAACAAAATCACTGTGCGCTACAATACCGCCGACCAAATTGCAGATGTCGAAGGAATCGGGGAGTTGAAATTGGTTTCTCCCTGCTGACTGCTGACTGCCATTTGGGCTTTGTATAAGCGTTCACCACAAAACTCTCACCACAGAGACACAGAGGAACCCTCACTACATTCGGGTTCGCGTTAGCACTTTCGACCTGCGTTAAACGCTTCAAGTTCGCGTCCGATCTTTTGTGAGGACGCACAGAGGGAAACCCAGTGGAAACGGAAAACAGACCCCAAAAAGAGCGGGAGAATGATTCCCCCGCTCCCCGCAGAGTTTCGGTCGCATGCGCACTCGCGTGCGGCCGAGAGCTCGGCGCTCGCGGCGATGGCCCCGCATTGCACGGGGCGTCGCCGCAGCGCCACACTGAGCCGATCCGCGGCTTACTCTTGGTTTTTCTCTGTGCTCTCTGTGCCTCTGTGGTGGAATATCTGGGCTATCCGTGGTGTGTTTTTGGTTTCTCCCTGCTCCCTGCTCCCTGCTTCACGCTTCCCGCTTCACTGCTCACTGTTCACTGCTTCCTGTTATCACCTGTTATTGCGGAGAATCTAATCCAAAAGTGTCAATTCAATCAGTTTGTTGTGCGATCAGCCCCTGCATTTGCCCTGTATTTACAGGAATTACAGTCGGGCTCTATTCTGGAAACTGAAATAATGCGTTGCACTATTTTAGTTTTATGGTAAAATCTAAAATAACTATCGTGACTATTCTAATTTCCTTGCGAGGCTACTCGATGAAAAAATTCCATTCCGGCCGTTACGTTCAGCAAGAGCAGTATAAAAGCTTTCAACCAAACCCTATCAACCGCGCCTGGATGCTTGACAACATGGAGTTGATTCAGTTGCTTGGGCGGGCTGACCGGGAATTGGGCAGGCTGGATATGTACTCGGAATATATACCCAACATCGACTTGTTCATCAGTATGCATGTACTGAAGGAGGCCACTCAATCAAGCAAAATTGAAGGCACAAAGACAAACATGGAAGAGGCGCTTTTGGAAAAAGAGGACGTTGCTCCGGACAAAAGAGACGACTGGGAAGAGGTGCAAAACTACGTGGCGGCAATGAATGAGGCGATTGCGAAGTTGCAGGCGTTGCCATTTTCTGCGCGATTGATACGGGAGGCCCATAATACCTTGCTGCAAGGCGTGCGTGGCAAACACAAGCAGCCGGGAGAATTCAGGCGCAGCCAGAACTGGATTGGTGGGGCAACGATCAACGATGCCGTTTTTGTACCGCCTGTACATACTTCTATTGATGAGTTAATGGGTGATATCGAACAGTTTGTGCATAATGATACGCAGTATTTCCCAGAGCTGTTAAAAATTGCCCTGGTGCATTACCAGTTTGAAACCATCCACCCGTTCCTGGACGGCAACGGCCGTGTGGGGCGGTTGCTCATCACCTTGTATCTGGTAAGCAAGGGGATATTGAAGCAGCCTGTGTTGTATTTGTCGGATTTTTTCGAGCGCAACCGCATGCATTATTACGATAATCTGATGCGTGTGAGAGAAAAGAACGATCTGCTGCAATGGTTCAAGTTTTTTCTGGTGGGAATTGTCGAAACCGCACAAAACAGCATAACGACGTTTGACAACATTCTCAAGCTGCAAAAGGAGGTGGAAGCCCAGATACGAACTCTCGCCAGCAGGACCGCTAATGCGCAGAAGGTTGTCCATTATTTGTATCAAAAGCCGATAATTGATGCCGCCAAGGTGGGGGAAGTGGCGGAAATATCAGCAGCATCAGCTTATAAACTGATTGCCGATCTGGAGCAATTCGGCATACTGAAAGAAATCACCGGCGGTAAGCGGGGGAAAATTTACGCATTTGCGGCCTACTTGCAACTATTCAAATAACAACGAACTGCCCGAGATCCCTGAAACGACGCGCCAGGCAGTGAATCATCTACTTTAATCAAGGAACGGGTTGAGAAGCAATTGGAGCATCCCCCGGTTTTTTCTGCGGGGCTTTTGTCGAATCGGCCGGTTCTGAAGCGTTCTCAGGTTTGCAGACTCCGTCCTCGTCACCCCGGAAGTTTCCAGTCCGGGGCCTCAGTCCTTTCCCTTCCGTCTTCCGTCCTCCGTCCCCAGTTTTGTAGTGCATAATATATTCAATTTAGTTATACCGATGGTGGATTTGGCCCTTTTAAAGCGGCGGGGCCGCAGGAGGCCGCAAATGAGAGTCTTTCAAGTCGAAGATAGTTGGTCCAGGGACAACCTGCGCATCGGCATACGGCCCGATCCACAACCCGGAGCGCGCCAGGTGAGGATCAGGATGAAAGCATCGGCCCTGAATTTTCGGGACCTTATCGTGCCTGTCCGCGGCTACGGGTCGAGAATGCAGCGGCTGCCGCTGATAATGCTCGGCGACGGCCTCGGTGTGGTTGAGTCATTAGGGGAGGGCGTGACGCGCCTTAAGCCGGGAGACAGGGTATGCCCGCTTCTCATTCAGAGTTGGGTGAGCGGGGCGCCCAATGAGCAGAGACTTGCACTGACACTGGGTTGCGAGCTTGATGGTACGATGGCCGAGTTCATGGTGCTTCCCGAGGAAACCGTTGTGCTTGCCCCCGCGCATCTCGACGATGTTGAAGCAGCCGCACTTCCCGCCGCCGCAGTGACCGCCTGGCGGGCATTGGTTACAGAAGGCCGATCCAGGCCGGGAGACACGGTATTGGTCCAGGGCACCGGTGGTGTTTCGCTCTTCGCGCTCCAGTTCGCAAAGATGCTGGGCGCACATGTGATCGTCATCTCATCGAGCGATGAGAAGCTGGCGCGGGCGCGGGCGATGGGCGCCGATGAAACGATTAACTATAACACTGTCCCGGAATGGGGCAAATACGCACGTGAAATTGCGGGTGGAGAAGGTGTTGACCACGTGGTCGAGGTGGGCGGGCAGGGAACCATGGCGCAATCGCTTCGCGCCGTTCGGGCGGGGGGGACAATAAGCGTGATAGGCGTGCTTTCGGGAGCAACGTTGAACGTGCCGCTGGGGCAGATCGTCACCCGGTACGTCCGGCTGCAGGGAATAACTGTCGGCAGCGGCGATGATTTTGCCCAAATGGCAGAGGCAATGGCCCTGCACAAGGTTCACCCGGCGATCAGCCGGGTGTTTGATTTCGAACAATTGCACCCCGCCCTCGACTTTTTGGCTAGTGGCAAGCATTTCGGCAAAATCTGCATCAAGCACTGATGCGGGCAGGGGGCGGCAGAGATCAACACGCCTGCCAACGGTGCGGGCAGACAAGAAATAAGCTCTGCTTCGGGTTCACGCGCCTGCCTGATAAGGTGTAAATTTTTACGACTCAATCTGAATGGATAATTCCTGCTAGTGTCATGAGTCAAAGATCCACTACATAAGTCCCGAGTACTTAGGCCGTCATTCCGGCGAACCCTGCCCCGGAAGTGTCCGTCACCCCGGAAGTGTCCGTCACCCCGGAAGTGTCCGTCACCCCGGAAGTGTCCGTCACCCCGGAAGTGTCCAGTCCGGGGCCGGGGCCGGGGGCCGGGGCATAAGCGCTAACTTAACGACTGAGGTCTTTCACTCTCGTCATTCCGGCGGGGCCTGTCCCGGAAGTGTCCAGTCCGGGAGCCGGAATCCAGGAAAGCGCAGTGAATAAGCAACCTGCGGTATACATTTTGGCAAGCAAAAGAAATGGCATCCTCTACATTGGTGTGACTTCAAACCTCGTCAAGAGGATTTGGGAGCATAGAAACAATCTGCTGACAGGGTTTACAGAATGCTATGGTGTTCACAACCTGGTTTGGTACGAACCCCATGCGAGCATGGAGTCCGCGATTCAGCGGGAGAAGCAATTGAAAGAGTGGAAGCGAAGCTGGAAAATGCGGCTAATTGAGAGTACGAATCCCAATTGGGAGGATTTGTATCAAACGCTCGCTTGACTGGATTCCGGCCTGAACCCTCACTACGTTCGGGTTTGCGCTTACACATTGGGCCGATGTTCGACGCTTCAAGTTCGCGCCCGATCTTTTGTGAGGGCGCACCCTCACTACGTTCGGATTCGCGTTAACACTTCTGGCCGGCGTTAAACGCTGGACCCTCACTTCGCTCAGGTCCGGGCTTGACATTCCTAACATGGTTAAATGCTGGACCCTCACTTCGTTCAGGTCCGGGCTTGACATTCTAACCGTTGGTTAATGCTTCCAGTCCAGGCACGATTTTTTGTGAGTGCCCAGTCCGGGTACGATCTTTTTGTGAGTGCCCAGTTCGCGTCCGATCATTTGTGAGGACGCGCCGGAATGACGAACAAGAGGCCTATTCCGATTTTCGCAGGGCCTTCGCCTGAAAAATATTGCGCTTAAGTTAGCGCTTATGGGGGGCCGGGGTGACGTAGGCGTTTCTCAATTCCCATGCTTGAATTATGTTATGAACTTTAGACTCAGGACACTCGCAAATCCCGGCATATTGAGAAGGCATCACGCGCCGGCCCCGTCTCGCGGGTGGGTGAGCGGGCTGTCGCGAATGAGCCGTCGCCTTCCGCGCTCGGCGATGTTAATCTATTTAAGTGATATATGTAAGTCTATCATATTTGACCAGGGCCGCATGCATTCGAAAAACATTGCATTCATGTACTAATCTATTAAAATACACGTTGCTCTGAATATTGACGTTTTTCACTTACTTTACGCAAAAGGATTACCAATGCCAAAAAAACTCATCGAGATCGCATCAGAAATCGTCCAGACTCAGGTATCCTTATCGTCTATGTCGGCTACCGATATCGCTGCTTCTCTCCGAGAGGTCTTCAGCACTCTCCAGGAACTGCAAAGGGCTGAGGCGGAAGGAACTGAGTTAGCTCTGACTGCCGAAGCAACTGGAGAAGCGCCAACAGAACAAAAACCCATGCTCACGCCGCAAGACTCCATCCAGAAAGATAAAGTGATCTGTCTCGAATGCGGTGCAGAGATGAAGCAGCTCACGTCGAAGCACCTTGTCTCCCATGGCATGGACCAGAAAGAGTACAGGAAGAAATACGGATTTTCGATGCGAACGCCGTTATCTGCAAAGTCATTGACCAAAGCGAGAAGCAAAGCAGCTAAAAAGAGAGGACTGCCCGAGAAGCTGCAGCAATTTATCGAAGTGAGAAGGCAGAAGAAAGCGGCAACGTCCGCCAAGGTAGCCAAAGAGGCCGGCACAGCCCAAAAGCCTAAGCGAACGAGACTTCGCAAGAAGAAGGCGAATTGATTTGCTCTAGCTGTGCAGATAGTCCCTTTAGCAGATCGGTGGCGCCTTCACTATCTCAAGCTGCTCCGATGCAGGGTTGATGACTTGCATTTTCATCAGCCCTTTTAATTCGCCCCAATCGCTTCGCAGACTTCTGTCTATCCTGGAGGAAATAATGACCCGGATCGAACGATTCTTTGGTAAGGCCTGTGATGGATGCCGTTTATGTCGATACGCAAGAGAGAATCCCGCAACGACTATCGGCAAGATTATGGCTTGGCACGGAAAATGGTGCCCGGCCTGGAAGGCCCAGCAGGAGATCGAGCGTGAACGGCAGCAGGAGGCGAAGAGGAAGAGTAACTCACGGAAGGGGTTAAGGAAGAAAAGGTGAAAGCTTAATTTGCCGGGCCGCTCTGAGATTACGGATCACAAGCTGCTTTGTCATGAAACCACCCTTTTTGTTTCATCGATCCACGGCATACACGCATAGGAACGACTATGTACTTTATGGATTGCGTGTTTGACGTGTGTAAACGGACATATTATCTTTCAAGGATGGAAATGATCCGCAAAGTCCTCTACGTGCCGTGGCTATTATATCCTGCGTCCGCTGGCCCGCCATGGTTATCGCCGTATGAGCAATAAGCCGTATAGCTGATAGGAATCGTTATGCCTACTGGAAAAAAGAGGAGATCTTGCTATGAAGTTGAGCACAAGGAACGTCATAAAAGGGAAGGTCATTGAGGTAAAAGAAGGCACAGTCGCGGCGAAGGTCCGAGTCGATATTGGAGGCGGAAACATAATCACCTCAACGATTACGGTTGATGCCGTGCGGGACCTCGCTCTGAAGGAAGGCGACCAGGTAAGCGCCCTGATCAAAGCCAGCAACGTCATGATAATGAAAGAGTAACATCTGAGAAGACAACCGATTCGTAGCTTTGATGCGGGAAATCTTTTGGTTTCCCGCGCTTGATTTCAACTGATGAGCATGTTCAGTGTAATTCCCTCACTTCAGCCGCTTTGGCTAACCCTCAAGGTGGCCGGCGTTGCAACGCTTTCCGCGTTCCTGGCCGGTGTCGCGCTGGCTTTCCTGCTCGCAAAGGGCAGGTTCCGGGGCAAAGAGTGGCTGGATGCATTTTTGACGATGCCCCTTGTATTGCCGCCAACCGTCCTCGGGTATTATCTAATTGTCCTTGTCGGCAGAAACGGCTGGATCGGACGCCGGCTTTACGAAGCCTTCGGCGTAACGCTCATGTTCACTTGGCAGGGGGCCGCGCTGGCAGCCGCGATTGTCTCACTGCCGCTGGTTTTGAAATCGGCCAGGGCTGCCTTCGAAGGCGTGGACCAAAATCTGGAAAAAGCGGCGCTGACGCTCGGGCTGTCCAAGACGGGCGTGTTCTTCCGCGTGTCCTTTCCTCTTGCCTGGCGGGGGATTCTTGCCGGAACGATGCTCGCATTTGCCCGCGCGATGGGAGAATTCGGGGCGACACTGATGATTGCGGGCAACCTGCCCGGCAAGACGCAAACCCTCTCACTTGCGGTCTATAGTGCGGTTCAGGCGGGCAACGACAGTCTTGCGGCAACACTGGTGCTCATCACATCGCTCGTTTGCATTATCGTTCTTGTCTCTTCAGGAAGCATACTCAAAACCAGCTATCTCAAGGAAATCAACCGGTGAAACGCGCCATCTTCTACCTTGTTTCGCTGCTTTGCAGTCTTATGCTCTCCGTTTGTTTCGTTGAAGCAGCTTCCGCTGAGCAGGAACTGATAGTTTCTGCGGCGGCGAGCCTGACCAATGCTTTCGGAGAGATCGGGAAAAAATTTGAGATCGCTAATCCGGGGACGAAGGTGGTCTTCAATTTCGGGGCATCGGGCGCTCTTCTTCAACAAATCGACAAGGGCGCGCCCGTGGACGTCTTCGCATCCGCCGACCAAAAGACAATGGACCAGGCCGCTGAGAAAGGTCTCATTATTTCCGGCGCCCGCAAGGATTTCGTAAGCAATGAGTTGGTTCTCATCATCCCGCATGGGGCCGGGACCCCGGTTAAAGCGCTGCAAGACCTAAGCGCCCGAGAAATTGGGAAGATCGCCATGGGAAACCCGGAAACCGTTCCCGCCGGCCGCTATGCTCAGGAGGTCCTCACCAACGAAGGACTTTGGGAGCGGCTCAAACCCAAGCTTATCTTCGGGGAGTCGGTGCGGCAGGTGCTGGATTATGTCAGTCGCGGCGAGGTGGATGCCGGGTTTGTTTTTGCAACGGACGCCGCAGTGGCCAAAGACCACGTCATCGTGGCTCTGGAAGCCCCGAAGCACAAACCGATAACTTACCCGATCTCGGTTGTGGGTTCGACGAAGAACAGGGACCTGGCCGGGCGATTCGTCGATTTCGTTTTGAGCGGGCAGGGCCAGGAGATCCTTTTCACGTATGGCTTCAAAAAACCCTGACATGCTCATCCGGGTCGATATAGAGAAAACACTGTCTTCCCGCGGGAGACGCTTTGTCCTCAAAGCGGCTTTTTCCTCAGTGGAGGGCTTTGTCGTCATCTTTGGACCTTCCGGGGCCGGGAAGACGCTCACTCTTCAGTCCATAGCGGGGCTTCTTACACCCGACTCGGGCAGAATCGTGTTCAGGGACAGCGTGCTCTTTGATTCAAAGAGCGGGATCAACATACATCCGCAACACCGCAACATCGGTTACGTTTTTCAGGATTACGCACTTTTCCCGCATCTTACGGTTTTTGAAAACGTGGGCTTCGGCTTAAGGAAAAGGTGGCCGCAACCCCTGTCCCGGCCGCAGAGACTAAAGGTTGAGGAGTTCCTGGAAATCTTTGAGATTCCACAACTGGCCAAAAGTCTCCCATTCGATCTGTCCGGAGGCCAGCGGCAGCGTGTGGCCTTGGCTCGGGCACTCATACGAAGCCCGGAACTTCTGCTTCTGGATGAGCCTTTTGCAGCCCTTGATACCCTTCTGCGGGCAAAGCTCCGCGACGAACTCCTCGCGATTCAGGCCCGTTTCAAGGTGCCGGTAATCATGATTACACATGATCCTGAAGATATCAGGGTATTTGCCCAAACGCTGGTGACCTATGAGGCTGGGCGGGTATGTAAGGTGGAAACCTCGTTAAGGGCATCCCAGGAGTGACTTGCCATAACAGGCCCTGATTTTTATAGTTAAATCATGCCTTCGAATCATGCATGGGAGGTCGAAATGGACGAGCAGAAAGAGAAAAGCAGTTGTTCGGAAAACGGCATAATATATCCTCATGGATCGGAATATTGCATGGATGTGTATTGTTTCAAATGCGTCGATGGGGAATGGGAAACACATCCTTCGATAGGCGTTTCGATAGACCTGTCGGAAATTGTGTAGACTCGCGGCCATCCGGAAACTCCGGATGCAGACCGGTCTTAACAGGTTGCTGAAAAAAGGTCTGATGGTGGGAAAAGAACCTTAAAAAGACTCGTCATTTCGTCATTCCGGCGGGGCAGGCTTCGCCTGGGTGACGGCCCCACGGGGTTTTTACTGTAAAGTGGGAATTCCAATCATTTCTCATCACCCTGCTAAACCCGGAGCACTGCGCGGTTTGGTGCTAAAGGGTTTAATTTGAACCATACCAGGCGAATCAGTCTTTGATTGCCTCGTAGGTCCTGAGGGGTGGTATGTTGGCCAGTTCGTATTTTGAGTTCACGGTTGGAAAGTACTGCTGCAGGTGGACCTTCAGGTGATTGTTAGTCTGAAAACAGGTCTGGTAAACGAGGAATTTTCCGCCTTTTTTCAACGCTCGATGAGTGTTGTAGAGAATCTTGTGTTTTAATTCCGAGTCGAGGAAGGAAAAAGGTATCCCCGAGATTATGTAATCGGCTTCCGATTCTTTGCACCTTCTCAGAGTCTCGAGCACGTTTTCGCAACTGTCATGCACCAGGACCACCCTGGGGTCGCTGAGTTTTCGCTTGAGAAGGGAATTGAAGTTCCGGTTTCTCTCGATAAGGATCAACCGGGAGTCTTCTCCCATTTGCCGAAGCAGGTATTTTGAAAAAACTCCTGTTCCAGGGCCATATTCCACAATCAGGCTGTTTTGGCTGAAATCTATCTTATTGCAAACCTTCTTTACGCCGACGGAGGACGTGGGTGTAATCGAGGCGACATTTCTATCTTTGATGAAATTCATTATGTAGATGAGCGTGTCCATCTGGCAACTCCTAAACATCTATTTTAACACGGCAAAGCATTAAAGAGGGAAATCCCGGCAGGCCGAAGAAGATGAAGTTTTTTCATTTTTCTCCTTTAACTCCGCAACTGTAATCCCCTCCCAAATAATGAGCAAAAGTCATTTAGGCCTGTTTCCTACCGGATCGTGTCCTTTTTCCCGGTATTTAGCCCTGTGCTCCATCATTCAAATATTATCTTCGCAATCTGGACCCCGGCGCTCTTATAGCAGCAATCCACTGATAATGAAATCAAATTAATACATCAACGTGCGTTTTGATTCGAGACCGCGATTCGCCGCGCTCGACCATGATCTTTAACAATGCTATAACGGATCGAAACAATCGATCCGACCGTTCCACTTACATATGGACATTCATAAAGTAACCATGGGGCCGCAAAAAGCGCACCTCCCCCGTGCAGAATGCTAAAACCCTGTGAGGAGGCCGATATGGGACAGGACAGCCTCATCCGTCCGCGCTGGAAGTTACTGAACGAGCGCTTACCGGCGACGGTCGCCGATGTTGTTGAGATCATCCTGCAAAACCGCAACATCGATCCTCACGCTATTACCGGAGAGCTCAAGGACCTCTCCGAGCACCTCTGCATCCGCGGCATGACAGAGGGCGCCAGTTTGTTGGCAAAGCACATGGCAAATCGAAACAAAATAGTAGTGGTTGCCGATTACGATTGCGACGGAATTACATCTGCCGCGCAAATCGCTCTTTTCTTCCAGGAGACAGGTTATGAGAATTTCAGAGTTGTAATTCCGTCTCGATCCGAAGGATATGGCATACCCGAACGCGCTATATCGGAAAACCAGGATGCAAAAGTTTTTGTCGCCCTCGATTGCGGCACGCTCGATCGCAAACCAGTCGCACTGGCGCGTTCCATGGGCGCAGACTGCATAGTGATCGATCATCATGAAGCGCCCGCGGGCGTGCCAGGGTCGGATCAGGCGCTGGCCCCGGCTTCGGTGCTCATAAATCCCAAGCACCCCGAATGCGGCTCGTCCTTCAAGGAGTTCTGCGCATCGGGGCTGACCTTCCTTTTTCTGGCCGCCCTCAGGCGCGCCTTGCGCAGCGCTTCGACCTGCCTCCCTCTTCCTGCGCTCGGTGGAAAATACCTTGCCCTCGCAGCTACCGGCACTGTCGCAGACCTCGTACCGCTGGTTTCGGCAAACCGGATTCTCGCCCGAAGCGGCCTGCGCAATCTCAACGCAAATGTCTGCGCCCCGCTTTCATACCTGGCCGCCGCTGCCGGTTTGGCCGGTAAGACCTTGACAGCGGGCCACATCGGCTTCTATTTGGGTCCACGTATAAATGCCGCAGGGCGCGTCTCCGAGGGACAAATAGCATACGATCTGCTCACCTCGGACCAGCCGTCCCGATTGGTCCGGCTGGCGCGGGAGCTTAACGACCTGAATGCGCAAAGGCAGGCGCAAGAGGAAAAAATAGTGAGCCAGATCCGCACCCGTCTGGCACAATGTCCTCCCACCGGCAGGACGCTCGTTTTGGGAAACGCTCAGTGGCAGCCGGGGGTCGTGGGCATTGCTGCTTCCAGGGTGCAGCAGGACCTCTATTATGCTCCTGTAGTGATATTGTCGATAGACGAGGGCAAGGGGATTGCGAGGGGTTCGGCCAGGAGCATTCCGGGTTTCGACGTTCACCACGCGCTTTCGATGTGCGCCGATCTGTTCGTTAAATGGGGAGGGCACAAAGCGGCGGCCGGTCTGACACTGGCTGCAGACCGCATCGATGAGTTCGCAGACCGCTTCGAGGAGATTGCCCGGCAGTATCGGGCGGAAATTTTCGTCCCGTATGGGAAAGTCGATCTGCAGTTACCGTTGGCCCTTGCCGGACCCGAACTGGTCCATGCGCTCGAGCAACTCGAACCCCACGGGATGGGTAATTCGGCCCCGGTTTTTGCCCTGCGCGGCGCCCGGTTCAACTCCGTAAGAATATTCGGAAAAGAACAAAACCATCTGAAAATAGGGCTTGAAAACGGCCTGGAAGCAATCTGGTGGCGGGGGGCGCAACGCTTCCCCGAAAAGTCACACGACAGGGAAAACAACTCTGGATCTGGTCCGGGGCAGAGTGCGGATATGGTTTTCCACGTAGGCTGGAACGGCTTCCATAAAAAGACGATGCTCGAGATCGTGGACCTCGGAAAGCTCTTTTAAAAGTTAAAACTTGTTTTTCAGGCAGAATTGCTTTCCCGAAGCTTCAAAACCTCCAAGTGTCTTTTGCTCATGTTTTCGTGAATTTTCTCCTGGAGCCTGACAGCGTTTTCTCCATTAACCCTTCTTATTATCCCGGCCGACCTGAGTATGCTTGTCGGGTCTCCCATGTTGGCTATCTGCTGGGCGGAACGGCTTGCAGCCTTGAAATCCTCGATCACCCGGTACTCCTCGCAAGGAATGAAGGATTCAAGCAGCACGTAAGCGATTTCAAGCCAGCGCTGTAGATCGCCCCCGGTATAGTCCGCAAGTTCACAAAAAATGGCCTCCCTGATTTGCTCCTTTGGACAGGGAAGTTCGGAATCCATCCCTATCGGCCCCCTCATCTCTTCGAGCACCTGCAAGTAGGCGCAAATAATACGATATCTTTGCTCCTGGGTTGAATCCGGGCTGTACCCGCATTCTTCCCCGTCCTCTGCCCCAGGGCCCATGGGAAAGGCTTCCGGGCAATTGAACAATCTTGTTGCGCGGAGGTGCGCGCTGGTGATTTCCATCGCAAAACTCCTGGCTGGAGAAAAAACGGGCGACTGATGACTTTAGAAGACATCTGATTTGGCCGGATGCGCATGGCCTAGCTTGATGGAACCTAGTATACTCAAGGTATGTAGGAGTTAAATAGGGTGAAGGCCCTATTCATATGTAGGAAACACGGTATTTATTGAGCCGACAAAATACATGATCCGGAAGACCCGGAATTACCATGCAATATTAAGCAGATACAAAAAAGGAAAAGGAGAGTCAGGAAAGGAGGAGGATAAAACCTGACTCTCCCCTGGAGGAAAGAAAAGAATGTCTTTCCACTGATAATTATAACGCGCCCGTCAATAGTTTGGTTGTAGAGGGAAAAAACAGCACAGCATCTTGAAAGGCGGGAGGTCGGATTAGGGTCCCGGTCGAAGATTGAAGGCGCCCGCCCAATTTGCAGCCAGCCATCGATTTCCGTTCTTGCCCTTGAATTTTGTATGCTATGATTATATACAAAAATAACAGTTTCCCAACCAGGTGGATGGAGACACTGTGGATCTAGAGCAGCTATCTGAAAGCAGTGGCTTTGAGTGGGACGAAGGGAATTCTGAGAAGAATTGGGCCAAGCACCGCGTAACGCGCTTCGAGTGTGAGCAGGTTTTTTTCAATTTGCCATTTGTAGTTGCAGATGACCAAAAACATTCACATGGCGAACCGCGCTGCTACGCCTTAGGCCAGACCGACAGAGGACGGAAGCTGTTTGTAGTGTTCACGATCCGGGACAGTCTAATCCGAGTAATTTCAGCCCGAAATATGAATCGGGCAGAGAGAAGGATATACGATGAAAAAGAAAATTCCGGAATTCGAGAGTGAAGATCAGGAGCGGGATTTTTGGTCAAACCGGGACTCAGCTGAGTATATCGACTGGGGAAAGGCAAAGCGGTTGTCATTTCCCAACTTGAAGCCTTCCACCAGGACAATCTCCGTCAGGCTTCCCGAATCCATGCTCGATGATCTGAAGATGCTGGCAAACAAAAAAGACATTCCGTACCAGTCGTTGCTGAAAGTCTTCCTGGCAGAACGCATCAAAGAAGAATTCACCTCAGAAAAAGGCTGACCCAATCTTCAGGTGCAGCCAAAGAAAGGAAGATTCACCGACTTTTCTTTTTCATGACTATTCATGGCTCATTTTTCTTGCACTGACGATTCCCATTCCATCAATGAGCGTTTCATGTTTCACATTGATATCTGTGAACCCGGCGTTTTCGAGCATTTCCTGGTGATCTTTTTCGGTATAGGCTTTTCCATCCTCGTAGAAATTAAGAAAAACGAGCCCCATACCCAATGAAGACGGTGGTGATAAACAGGAATTCTCTAAAATACTTCCTATGATATAGATCTTTCCTCCAGGCGCCATGGCTTGACCTATATTGATTATGGCCATCTGCGCCCGTTTCCTGGAAATTGTCTGAATGAAAGCTCGAAGGATTGCGATATCATAGTGCCCCGGGGGAGTATTCAAGCAAAGATCGGTTGCCGCTACGCTGATTCTGCCGGACATTGCGGCTTTGGCTATAAAATGTTGGCTCACCTGCGCCACTCTGGGCAGGTCCGCGACCGTTGCTCTGATTAGAGGGAACTTCTCGCAAATCCCGATGGCCACACCTCCTGTGCCGCCACCGGCATCGAGAAACCGCTCACACTGCGAGAAGTCCAGCCTCCCTGCGAGTTCTCTGCCCGACCTGATGCTGCTGTGGAATTGGCTGCCGAAAAAATTAAACAGTTCTTCATCGGGTAAGGTCTCCCAATCGATTTTGAACGTGGGCCTTCCCGCTCGAATACTCTCTGCCGTGTTCATGGCGGCATGCCACAGCTTGCGATGGAATCCGCTCAATCCGCCCATGTAATCCGGACGCCCGCGCACCAGGAATTTGTCTGCTTCTTCGGTGTTAGAGAAAATTCCGTCTTCAACCGTTAGGAGGCCGGCTGCCACCAAAGCATAGAGCAGGGGCGAAACCTTGGTCGCCTGGACCTTCAACGATTCTGAAAGGGCAACGGCATCCATTGGACCGTCCTTAAGCGGCGTAAAAAGGTCCAACTCCATTCCGGCCAACATCGCAAACGGCGGATAAACCGCATAGGCGTTGCGCATAACAATAGCGGGACTGATTCCAGTGTTGCTCTGTGCAACCATCTTCTCCCTTCCCTGAAATGATAAACGGCAAATGATTTTGAACTTGACAGGAGCAGACCCTTTCTATAACCGATCATTTATTCGGTGTAAAAAGAAAGGTTTTGATGGTTATGATCGAAAAAATCGAACGAAGGAATCAACGTGGAACTACGTCAGCTAAAGACATTCCTGATGGTCGCAAAGCTCCTCAGTTTCAACCGGGCGGCCGATGCCTTGAACTATGCCCAATCGACCGTGTCGGTCCAAATTCGGGGGCTGGAGGAGGAGTTCGGCGTACCGCTTTTCGATCGGCTGGGTAAACAGGTTGTTCTGACGGAGGCCGGGCAGGTCCTGATGCGCTACGCACAGAAAATGCTCGACATAGAGGAAGAGACTCATTGCGAAGTTGCCGGTCACACACTGTCCCAAGGCTCTCTTAGCGTTCGGATTCCGCAGAGTCTCGGCACTTATTTCCTGCCGGCCATCCTGCAACGATTTCACTCCCGGTACCCGAATGTGGGCTTCGATATCAACAGTTGCGCCTTCCATTCGCTGGAAAACGAGCTCAAAAGCGGGGTCACGGATGTAGCGTTTCTACTGGCGGAATCGATTAATGCCAGGGACCTCAAATGCGAAGTCCTGGGTGTTCTGCCGCTTGTAATTGTGGCAAAGCCCGACCATCCTCTGGCCGGGCGGTCGTCTATGGCCGTCGAGGACCTTAAGGGAGAGGCTATCATCTTGCCAAAGCATGATTGCAGTTACAGGATGGTCTTTGAACAAATGCTGACTGAAAAAAGAATAAAAACCGCATCCATCATAGAAATGAATACTATTGAGGCCATCAATCAATGCGTGATGAGGGGAATCGGGGTGACCATCATGCCCGAGATCACCGTTAAAGACGAAATTCATGATAAAAAACTGGTCGTGTTGCCATGGAGTGAAGAAGTGCTGGAGACGGCGATATTGATGATCCGGCACAAGGACAAATGGATTTCGCCCACTTTGAGTGCATTCATGGAAGACGCCAGGGAAGTAATCACTGCCGGGATAACTGGATATTAATTTAAGACTTTTTTGTCCCCTTGACCCGCTCGACAATTCCTGTGGTGCTCAGGTTTTCAATCAGGGGCGCCAGGACGATGCGGCCTCCCCATGCTTCCACAAGCTCATGGCCCACTACGGCCTCACGGGTGTAATCGGCTCCTTTCACCAGGACGTCAGGCCTCAGAACCTTTATCAGGGACAAAGGAGTATCTTCTTCGAAGACGACCACCATATCAACGCAACCAAGCGCAGCGAGCAGAGCGGCCCTGTCGCTCTGAGGCAATATGGGGCGATGCATGCCTTTGATGCGTCTTACCGAACTGTCCGAGTTCAGGCCGACGACGAGCCGCTGTCCTTCGCCGGCGGCGGCATGGAGCAGCCGTATATGCCCGGCATGAAGAATATCGAAACATCCATTGGTAAAAACAATGCTGTTTCCAGCGGCCCTCCATGCATCGAGCGTTAACCTGGCTGAAGCCGGATCGCAGATTTTCCTAAGCGTCCCGTTGTGTCCCTGCCTCAGGGCGATGGCAAGCTCTTCGGCCCGGATGGGATTTGTCCCTACCTTCCCCACGACTATCCCTGCGGCGATATTGGCTAATTCTGCGCATTGGGCCCAACCCATCCCGGTTGCTATTCCGGCGGCCACAGTGGCGATTACGGTATCGCCCGCCCCGGAAACATCGAAGACGTCGCGGGCCTGGGTTCCAATGAGAAGGGGTGGCTCGTTGGGGGTAAAGAGCGCCATGCCTTTAGGACCGCGAGTAACCAGAAGCCGGTCGATTCGCAGGGTCTTGATCAGTTCCCGGCCGGTATCCATAAAATTTTCTTCGGAAATAAACTGTTTGCCGGCAATCAGTTCAAGCTCCGCAGTGTTGGGGGTGATGCAGGTTGCCCCATTGTATCTGGTCCAGTCTCTGCCTTTGGGGTCTACCAGGGTTGGCACGAGCCTCTCCCGAGCGCTCCTGATGATCGTTGAGCAGGAGCCGTCGTCCAGGGTCCCCTTGCCATAGTCTGAGAGGATAACCACACCCGCTTCTGCGATCAGTTCCAAGGCTCGGTCCAGCAGGATGCTTGCCTCTTCCGGACGGATCGTCCCGGTTTCTTCCTCGTCAAGCCTCAAGAGTTGCTGACCCTGTGACATAACCCGCGTCTTGACAATAGTTGGGCGTGGCGGGGCAAGAGTAATGAGACGCTCTTCAATCCCGTGTTCACTCAGGAGCCGCGAAAGGCGTTCCCCGAAGTCATCAGCTCCCTTAGTTCCCAGAAGGCGCACCCGGCAGCCCAGGGCGGCCAGATTGGCCGCTACATTGGCGGCCCCTCCGAGACGGTAGGTCCGGCTTTCGACTTTCACCACCGGAACGGGAGCCTCAGGAGATATCCTGCTGACCCGTCCCCACAGGTACAGGTCGAGCATTACATCGCCTATGACGAGTGCATTGACTTTTTTGAAATCGGAAAGATCGAAAGGTTCCATCGACGCTCCACCGCAGCATTTGGGACGCAAGTATACTCAGAATGTAGTGCCCAAGTCCTTCTTACAAGAAATATCACAGTAAAATCGCGCCGTAAACCGGGCTCTTATAACTCCGCAAATAAAGGGCCGGCTCGCAATCATTAGATCGGCAGGGCCGCATTACGGACCCGGTATATCTCAGGAGTCTAAAATCCGCCAAGTCATTCCTTGACCGGGCCATTTGCGCAAATATTTCCTGTCCGCGCCGGCCAGCTTGTCGAAAGTGTAGACCTGATCCTCGCGCGGCAAAGAAAAACGCTGGATATTCTTGATCGCTGTCCACTGCCACGTGACGTTTAGGTGACGAATACTTAAACTGCTTGTGAGGGCAGGGCGCTATTGATAAAGTTTTATATCCGCTTATTTTTCAGCTTCTTTGTACCGCCTTGGCGGAAAAGGACTCTTTTAGGACATAAAATCGGGACTCAAATCAAGTATACTTTTTTTTAACACGGTCGTGGAGCGATTATGAGCGAGATTCAACAACCCCCCTGCGATATTTGTTCGCATGGAGTCGGTGTTTCCCCCCAGGAACTGGAAGAGTGCATCGCCTTCAGGGTCAGAGAAAAAAAGGAAAGCTACAGGCGCTACAACTTCGAGCGTTCGCAGGAAGAGGCGTTTGCAACCTTTTTCGATCTGGCCCAGGAATTCACCACGATCGACAGCCTTTACCAGATTTGCGTAAGCGTCCCCAAAGAGTTCTTCAACCTCGACAGCAGAATCTATATCATCGAACCAAAGCTCTCGCAACTGGAGCTGGTCTGCACCAGCGAGCGGGGCCTCATCCCGCCCGCAGAGCGAGGGAATCATAGCGCAGTAGTGGTCGAAAACCCTGTGGAGGCGGAAGAGTCTTGGTTTTTCCCCATTCGGGGCAATCTGGCGCTTATGGATATGCTGCCTTTTTTCGGCCGGAGCTCTGTTCTCGGCCTCTTTGAGGTGCTACCGAAACACAGAGTTGATGAGCGCAAACAGTTTTTCCTGGAAAAATTCACAAACCGGATCGGATACAACCTCCACCAGAAACTCCTGGTCCAGCAGAATATCGATCACATTAAGTTCATAAATCAACTTGTATCCGATATTGAACACAACGTCATCACACCGAATCTTTACTACAAGCTGTTCCTGATCCGGCTCAGGAAAATGATCGAAAACTACAAAAATATCGAAGATTTGACCAGAGAAATGGTCGAGAACCCGTCAGTCTGCGAAGCCGTGGCGCAGACTCTGCAAAATGCAGGCGAAACCCTCCGTGAAACCAACCGCGGACTCCAGGCCGAGTATTTCGCCCTTTCCAAACATTACGAGCACACCAGTCTGTTTCTGGAGACCCTTTTCCGCAAGGACCACTTTCAGAAAGGCACCTACGTGCTCAGGAAGCAGTCGTGTAATTTCCGCACTGAGATCATCAAGCCTCTTATCGACAGGTACGCCTCCAAGTTCGAAACAAAAGGGATAACGGTTGACGACCGGATCGAAAACGTTCCTGACGAACAGGTAACGCTCTTTGTCGATAAGGGACTGATATCCCAGGTGTTTGATAACTTTTTCTCGAATGCGCTCAAATACACCGGGCAATCAAGAGACGATTCAGGGCAAACGATAAGGTTGTTCTCTTTGAACCGGCAGATCATACAGGATGCTTTCGGAGAAGATAAACCAGGCGTGCGGCTCAATTTCTTCACGACCGGCAAGCCTCTGAGCCGTGAAGAATGCAGTCGAGTCTTTGAAGAGGGTTACCGCGCGGTGGGCGGCAGTGCTGAAAGTGGCAGAGGGCATGGTCTTCATTTTGTGAAAAACGTAATCGAGATTCACGGCGGAATGGTGGGCTGCGAGCCTCAAACAAACGGGAATTTGCTCTATCTTATCCTGCCGTTCAAGAAATAGGGACAAAGCAAGGAGCAAGGGGCAAGGAGCAAGGGGCAAGGGGCAAGGGGCAAGGAGCAAGGGGCAAGGGGCAAGGGGCAAGGAGCAAAAACTTCCCGCTTCCCGCCTCATGCTGCATGGTGAGAAGCAGGGGGTAGAGAGCAAAAAAACTTCCCGCTTCTTGTCTTGACCGCTTCCGTCCCGCCCCTATTGACCTTTTACCTCGGTCGGGTTACCTCTTCGCCCCGGACTCAGACTTTTTGCTCTGCGTCGTCCGGATTGGCCAGTGAGTGAGCCGGGTGGCCCCGGTCCTTACAGAGCACAATTTGAAGTAGCTTAATTTCGTTCCGGTTGTTATAATAATTACGCGCGCCGTTTCCGGGGCGAAAATTTGCTTTACAATGTGCGAGGATTAACCCGATATAGTTTTTAAGAAAGTGTATCGTGAGGAAAGTGTGGGTTGAGGAGGAATCTTGATGGCTGGTAGAAAACGTGACGACCGAGGTGGCGAGCTCAGATGTTCTTTTTGCGGAAAAAGCCAGGATGAAGTTAAAAAACTGATAGCCGGTCCTACGGTTTATATCTGCGATGAATGCGTGGAGCTTTGCAATGACATCATTGCCGAGGAATACGAAAGAGAAGGTGCGGCACGGGCCACGCAGATTCCCAAACCCGCCGAAATCAAGAGTGTTCTGGACCAGTACGTAATTGGTCAGGATAGGGCCAAAAAAGTCCTCTCTGTGGCAGTTCACAACCATTACAAGCGCATCGAGTTAAAGGTCAACAAAAACGACGTTGAGCTCCAGAAGAGCAACATCCTGATGATCGGGCCGACCGGTTCCGGAAAGACTCTTCTTGCGCAGACCCTTGCCCGCATTCTGAACGTGCCCTTTACGATAGCCGATGCAACTACGCTCACCGAGGCGGGCTACGTTGGCGAAGACGTGGAAAATATACTGGTAAGCCTTATCCAGGCAGCCGACTACGATATCGAGAAGGCGGCCAGGGGAATTGTCTATATAGATGAAATAGACAAGATTGCAAAAAAATCCGACAGTCCCTCAATCACGCGCGACGTCTCGGGAGAGGGCGTGCAGCAGGCGCTTTTGAAAATCCTGGAAGGCACCGTGGCAAACGTGCCCCCCAAGGGCGGTCGCAAACATCCGCAGCAGGAGTTCATAAAGATCGACACCACAAACATACTTTTTATCTGCGGCGGGGCTTTCAACTACCTGGAAAACATTATTCGCGGCCGAATCGGGGTGAAGGGCATGGGATTTGGCGCCGAAATCCGGGGCAGGGAAGAAAAGAGCGTCGGTGAGGTGCTGCGGCATGTGCAGCCCGAAGACCTGCTCAGGTTCGGGATGATTCCGGAATTTGTCGGCCGTCTGCCGGTTATAGCGACCCTTAGCGAACTCACTGAAGACGAACTGGTCTGTATTCTTACCGAGCCCAAGAACGCCCTGATCAAGCAGTACAAGAAACTGTTCGAGCTGGAAAACGTGCGGTTGCGCTTCAACGACGGGGTCTTGAGGTCCATTTCCAAGGAGGCCATAAGGCGCAAGTCCGGGGCCCGTGGTCTTCGGTCCATCATGGAAAACATCATGCTCGACATCATGTACGATCTGCCGTCGCACCCCGAGATTCAGGAGTGCATAATAAACGAGGACGTGCTTACCAAGAGCGCGCAGCCTTTATTCGTCTACCGTGGCCAGGACCAGGAATCAGCCTGATCCCTTTAAAGGGGATTGGTTTACCGGAAGCACAAGGGCGCCGATTGGCCGCCCTTGAAAATAGAATTTTGCGATTTGCCCCCTCGCGCCTGGAAATCTTGTGTCCCATGTGCAAACGCTCCATGAGACCTCAGCGGATGCCGGCTCATTCGGACAAGTCGAACACTGCAGGAAGTGAAAGGCAAAATGTTCAAACTAACGCGCACAAAAGATGGTCAGCAGAACAATATTTTCACTATGCCTCTTCTGCCGCTCAGAGATATCGTAGTATTTCCCTCGATGGTGGTCCCGCTTTTCGTGGGGCGTGACAAGTCGGTCAACGCTCTTGAGAAGGCTATGGGGGCAGAGAAAAAAATTTTTCTCGCTGCGCAGACAATGGCCAAGACCGATACGCCCGGCGAAGGCGACATCTACCGCATGGGTACGGTGGCAAACATTCTGCAAATACTTCGCCTGCCTGACGGCACTGTAAAGGTACTGGTGGAAGGCGATTACCGCGCCAGGGTAATCAGTTTTGTCCCTCATCCCGAGCATTTCGTGGCTCAACTTGAAGCAATCGAGGAAACTGAGGAAAAATCCGTCGAAATCGAAGCTCTCATGCGAGGGGTGCGGTCCTCCTTTGAGATTTATTCAAAGCACAACAAGAAGATCACCCAGGAGATCCTGGACACGGTGGCGGGGATCGAAAATGCTTCCCGGCTTGCCGATACCGTTGCTTCCTACATGCCTTTCAAGCTGGAGACCAAGCAGAAGCTGCTCGAGACCCTGAGCGCTTTGCAGCGGATGGAGAGGCTCTTCGGGCACATCAGGTCGGAAATCGAGATCATCGAGACAGAGGAGCGCATCAAGGGGCGGGTCAAAAAGCAGATGGAAAAGACCCAGCGAGAGTACTACCTCAACGAGCAGATGCGCGCCATACAAAAGGAGATCGGTGAAAAAGACGATTTTAAGTCCGAACTCGAAGACCTTGAAAAACGCATAAAGAGAAAGAGACTTTCTCAGGAAGCGGCTGCCAAGGTTCGGGCCGAGTTAAAGAAACTCAAGATGATGTCTCCGATGAGCGCCGAGGCGACAGTGGTGCGTAACTACATCGACTGGATACTTTCGCTTCCCTGGTATGAAAGAACCAAGGACAAGATCGATATAGACGAAGCCGCCCGGATACTGGACGAAGATCATTACGGGCTGGAGAAACCCAAGGAGCGCATCATCGAGTACCTCGCCGTGCAGGCGCTCGTAAAGAAGATGAAAGGCCCCATTCTTTGCTTTGTCGGGCCTCCGGGTGTCGGCAAGACTTCCCTGGCGCGCTCGATTGCACGCTCTATGAATCGCAACTTCATCCGGCTCTCGCTTGGCGGTGTGCGCGATGAGGCTGAAATCCGCGGCCACAGGCGTACTTACATCGGGGCGATGCCGGGCAAGATCGTCCAGTGCCTCAAGAAGGTCAAGAGCAATAATCCCGTATTCTGCCTCGATGAAGTTGAACAAGATGAGTATGGATTTCCGGGGCGATCCTTCGGCGGCGCTGCTCGAAGTGCTCGATCCCGAGCAAAATTTCGCCTTCAACGACCATTATCTCGATCTGGACTATGATCTCTCGGAGGTCTTTTTCATAACTACGGCCAATACCCTGCACTCCATTCCGCCTCCGCTTCGCGACAGGATGGAAATTATCCAGCTTGCAGGCTACACTGAATTCGAAAAACTCAACATAGCCAGAAACTTCCTGATCAAAAAGCAGTCGAAGGCAAACGGCATAAGCGAGGACAATATCGCCTTCAGCGACGAAATTGTGCTCCACATAATCCGCCACTATACAAAGGAAGCCGGAGTGCGCAACCTTGAGCGCGAAATCGGCGCAGTGTGCCGCAAGGTGGCCAAGGAAGTGGTGCGCAACGGTCCTCAAACCAGGGTGGAACTCACCGAAAACCATGTCCAGGAATTTCTCGGGATCCCGAAATTCCACTACGGGCGCGCCGAGGAAAAAGACGAGATAGGCCTTGCGATGGGGCTCGCCTGGACGGAATTCGGAGGCGACATTCTCGGTATCGAAACCGCGATCATGCCTGGCAAGGGCAAGGTGACGATCACCGGAAAACTTGGCGAAGTCATGCAGGAGTCGGCACAGGCGGCCCTTAGCTATGTCAGGTCGCGCGCAAAACAGCTCGGACTCGACCCCGATTTCCACCAGAACCTCGATATCCACGTTCATGTCCCCGAAGGGGCCATTCCAAAAGACGGTCCGTCCGCCGGCATTACGATGGCTACCTCTATTGTGTCCGCTCTGAGTAGAATCCCTGTGAGAAGTGACGTCGCGATGACGGGCGAGATCACTCTAAGGGGCCGTGTACTGCCCATCGGCGGGCTCAAAGAAAAAATCCTTGCCGCACACCGGGCGCTCATCAGGACCGTCCTGATACCGGAGGAAAACGCCAAGGACCTCAAGGAGATTCCGGAAAAAATTCTCCAGGAGATAAATATCGAGCTGCTGAGGCACATGGACGACGTGCTGAAGCTGGCCCTGGTGCCTGTGGAAGAGCTGGAGCTGTTCAAGGAGCCCGAAGAAGCCGTTCCGGTCATGCTGCCAAAGGAACCGGCCGCAGACGAGATTCGTACGCATTGACGGAAGTCTGTCTCTACATGCTCACCGCAGTCGTTCATGCCCCTCCCGGACACCCTGAGAAGAATCGGAGGGTGGGCTAAGCGGAGCGCAGCCAGCCAAGTCTTTTCGAGACAGAGGCGCAGAGATTTCGATAATTGGTCCTTCAATCATTCGGCATTCCAGCCCCGGGCCGGGTTCCCCGGATCATGGCCTGCACCGGACCGGGTCCGGAGCAGGCTTGGCAGGCGCCGGAATCCAGTTAAACAAACTCACTCTTTGCTCTGCGTCTCTGTGGTTAGGTCCTGTCTTTGGTGCTCCCGATGCTCCGGCATGGCTTTAACGGAGCAAAACCGCTTGACATTTGCGGTCAGTTTCACTGATAATAAGTGTTCTTGGGACGCAAGGGGCACAGAGCCTGGCGCTCCCTCTTTTGTGAAGGGGAGTAGGGGCGATTTTGGGCGGGTAGCTCAGCTGGGAGAGCATCGGCCTTACAAGCCGGGGGTCACAGGTTCGAGCCCTGTTCCGCCTATTTGATAATTTATAGGGGTGGTAGTTAAGTTGGTTATAACGCCGGCCTGTCACGCCGGAGGCCGAGGGTTCAAGTCCCTTCCACCCCGCCAGAAAATGCGAGGGGCTGCGCGATGAGCGCAGCCCCTTTTCGATCTCTCTGTAACCGGCAAGCCCTTACCGGAACCACATCCACCAGGTTCCAACCTTTACTGTTGTTGGTGATCTTTCTGTTTTTCTTTTCCTTACCCTCATCTTTATGTTGCTGCTGCTGTTGCTGGTGTATTTGTTGCTGTTGTTCGTGCTGCACAGCATGGAACTGGCTTTCAGTGGAGACCCCTTGAGCCTGACCTTGTTCGCTCCCTTCGGTACGGGATGCAGCAGTGGGGCCGCGTTGGAATCCTTTCTGCCACCCAGCGCCCTGGCCATGATGGTGTTGCTCAAAGAATTCCTGACCATAATGCTGACCTTGTCGGTGTTCACGCCAATAAAGGATACTGCCGCTGAAAACTCTCCCAGTATTGAGGCCGCCTCTCATACCACGAAGGCCATCTCGCACCATACCAGTCTTCGGGTCTGACAATATAACCGGGAGAATAAGCGTAATAAGGAGCCCAACCGTAATCAGGGCCGTAAAAATAGTACAGGACGCCATTCAAAAACCAATCACCGTTGTAATAGACCCACGGCGTATCAGGCCCCACCCATGGTGACTCATAGGGGTCCGCGGGGGCGGGGGTGGATAGTCATAGGTCCGAGCATAAGAAGGTGAAGACATGACGGCCACTGCGCCTCCAGCCAGCGAGATTGCTATCATCAGAATAAAGACAATTTTTTTCATACCCACCTCTCGTCGTAAGGGTTTACGGTCTTGGCAGAGATTACATGCGGCAACCCTTCTGCCTTTGTCCAAAATTGACGTTCTGAACCCCTTTTCTGGGCGATAAACACTTAAACGGTCCTCTTTCCGAAGACACCTTTTCAATTTGGCCCAAAGCCCGCAAAACCATACGATTTACCAATCGAACATGCAAGTGATACATCTTTCAAAGGGACGGGTTTCGGCACTTCCGAAACATACCACCATTTCCGGCAGTTGATGGTCTTGTTTCGCGGCATCGTATTGAAAGAACTCAGGCGAAAATCATGCGATATTAAGGGGCGAGAGAAAAAGCCGATGCCACATGGACGCACCACTTCCTGGCATGGTAGACCACTTTGGCCCCTACATTTACAAGCCAACTTATCGTCCGGTCTACGGCGGTGCTCCTGAGCCTGCATCCCCCTTTTCAAACCCATACACCTCGAAGCGGTAGTGTATCCGTAGCTCTTCACCTCCGTGTCTCTGCGGCAGGGAGTCTGGGGGTGAGTCGAATAAAATCCAGGTGCGTAGGATGTTAATCTTCCAATATGTCTTATCTTGGTAAAAAGGAGAAAATGCCTATGAGTGTAGATCCAAGAGCCTTAGATTCCAAACTGCGGGAGATATACCCTGAGATCGCGAAGCACGATCTTTCGCTGTCTTTAAGTTTTGACCGTGAGAAAGATGCTTGGATCGTCAAGCTGGCTAAAGGAAAGCACGAATTGACAACCCACCTTGAGAGGAAAGATGCCGACGCCTGTTTCGAGGGGGTTCAGTGCATCTACCTGGGAGTTCAAATATCGCAATTTCTGGAGAACTTTGAATCCGGCGTGTAGGCCTCTTCGGTCGTGACGCCTTGCCGGATCACTAACCATATAGGTGAGGATTCCTTTTGCCTTTTCTCTTTTTAAACCGCCTCAACCGCTATTCCGCATGCGACATTCCTCTGCAAGTCCAGTGCAGGCCGGGCAGAGGAATTCTTGTTTCTCATGAGCACTCAATTGATGTGCGCACTTCTCCACCCATGCGACGATGTTGGTAAAGGCTTGCTTGAATTTCACATTCTCGCTTCCACACTTCGGACACTGCGCTCTTATCTTTGGATCTTAAATATTCATGGCTCGCTGCAGCGAATGTAATTTGCCTTTTTCGTTAATAGTTTACGGTAATTCCGGTATGCCGACAAAATCGGAGTTCACCTCTTTCTTATTTCCCGAATCGGACAGCAGTGCCCGGAAAGCACGCATTGCCCTCGACCTCGACAGCAATTGTTGGAGGTTATCATGGCCAAAAAACCGTCCTATGAAGAATTGAAACAAAAGTTGGCAGATCTGCAAAGTGAAATTCCTGAAAGAAGTCGGGTAGAGGCGGATCTGGAAAACGACCTGAGAAAGTTCCGGGCATTGTATGACACGGCGCTAGCCATGCAGAGCGATCGGAGCCTCGATGAATATCTCCAGGTCATTGCTGATAAATGCAGAGAAATATTACGTTGTGAAATATCCTATATTGCGCTGCACGATGAGGTCCGGGATGATTTTTATAAGCCTGCCTTCTCCGGGATCAAGACGGAAGCCTTCAGAAACCTGCGGCTCCCTTCCGGCAGGGGCTTGGGTGGGCCGGCCTCAAGAATGCGGCAAGGTTATATCGTTGATGACTATTTAACAGAGGGGAGCTTCGACCGAAAATATGACCAAATTATCTCGGATGAGGGAATAATCTCGGGAATGGCGGCGCCGATCCAGATGGGCGCAAAAGATCTGGGCGTGCTTTACGTCTTTAATCGAACGAAGACCGCTTTCTCACAATCCGACCTGGATACACTATTTCTCGTCGCCAATCTTGCAGCCGTCGAGATCAGCCGCAAACAAGCCGAGGACTTGCTGCGGGAGAGCGAAAAGCGTTTCCGGTTCATGGTGGAAACCACGGGGGATGTAATCTATCACCTGCGCTATGACAAGATGACTTACGATTATTTGAGTCCAGTGATCGGCAAGCTTACTGGATACTCCCCTGAAGATATTAAAACTATTGGATTTAAAAGCCTGGTAACCCGGATTGACCTCCCGGGGCAAGAAGACGTCTCTACCAAAGTGATTCTCGAAAATCGTCATGCGGGGAAGACCGGTGAGTACAGAGCAGATTATCTGATAACCACAAAGACCGGGACCTCCAAATGGTTGCGAGACCATTCTTTTCCCTGGTACGATGATTCCGGCAAGAATGTTGGGTCAGTCGGGATTCTCAGTGACTCAACCGACTACAAACAGGCCGAAGCACTCTTGCGGCAGCGTACAGCCGAGTTGCAGCGAAGCAATGAGGCCCTCCAGGATTTCGCCTTCATAGCCTCACACGATATGAAAGAGCCTCTTCGCAAGGTCATCTCTTTTGGCAACATGCTCGGGCAAAAGTATAAAGATTCGCTCGAACAGACGGGCAATGAGTATCTGGACCGTATGCTCGATGCGGCTGAGCGTATGAACTCCCTGCTCACAGGACTTCTTGAATACTCAAGGGTAACGACAAACCCTGAGCCTTTCAGAGAAGTCGATGTCTCTGCCGTTATTCAGGAAGTCCTCTACGATTTGGAAATTACGATCAAAAAGACGGGAGGAGAAGTAAATGTTGGAGAACTCCCCTGCATTCAAGCCGATCCTACGCAGATTTGGCAGCTATTCCAAAATCTGATTGGCAATGCTCTCAAGTTTCACAAGGAGGGGGGAAGGCCGGTCGTTGATTTGTTCAGCACCACAACAGACAATGGAACTCTTCAAATTTACGTTAAAGACAACGGTATAGGCTTTGAAGAGCAGAACCTCGACAGGATTTTTGCCCCTTTCAAGAGGCTTCACGGCAGAAGCAGCCAATATGAGGGAACGGGCATTGGCCTGGCCATCTGCAAGAAAATAGTCGAGAGGCACGGCGGAAGTATTACAGCGAAAAGCACGCCGGGACATGGTGCGACTTTTATTATCACGTTGCCCTCAAAACAACCTGATCAGACATGACAATCACACATAAGATGCGCCGGAACAGCACCAATAGAGACAAAATCAGGAGACGCATCCCTAAACCGCCATTCGGGACCTTATGGTCGCAAAATAGCATATTTTCCATTTTTGAAAATCAGGTGGAGAGTGTATTTCCCACTTACGAATACAATATATATGAAGGTGGAGTTCTACCCGCTGTTCTCTTTTCTGCCTGCCTGAATCGGGAAAATTCCCTGCTCATTGCCTACTCAAAGGCGAACTCCTCCTGTAGCAGACTGGCCGGCCGTGTACGAGGCCGGTAAGGCTAACGGGCTTGACCCGATTGCATCTTTAAATTCGCTTTAAGGCGTTGTCTAAAAGAGCTGCACCCTTTTTAATTGATCGTGAATGTTTGCTGTCTATTGAAGGAACTTAATTGACATTAACGTTTTTAAAGTATTTTCATCCATCCCAACCTGTCCTTGAGTATCTGCGACAATGGAGCGATTATCATTGCTGATAATCGCCCATAGGCATCCTCCTCCCCCGGCATGAAATCCTGTTTTTTTATCAGGAACTCCGCACGTAATAATAGTTTTTATCCCCTGCCATCCGTTTCCAGTTATCGATTCAGCCGGAGGGCTTACGCCGGGTCCAATACCGGCATACCATACGCCATCCACTTTTTGAAACATACTACTCTCAGTAACAGTTTTCTCAAAATTGCCAGCATGAATTTCAAAGTTGATTATATAAACACTAGACTGCATCAGATCTCATATAATGGAGATATTATTTTTATGATAGTTAACCTTTACAGTTCTATTGCGTGGATACTCGAATTCTATGCCTATTTTGTCATCATGGAACAATTTCCATGAATATTTTTCGACAGCATTTAATTCTGTAATCTGCTTTTTATAAACATCATCCAGACATTGAGCTGTTGCGCATGTTGACCTTATTTTAGCAATCCAATTTTTCTGCATTTTTATTACTGACTTAGGATGATTCGCGGAATCAAGCGCATCTCTGTAGGCATTTGAAAGCTCTTCATCCAATTGTGAAAGAGCAGGATCAGGGCAAATAGTTTTTTCAATAAATCCTTTTGCCTCTGAACAATCAAAGCTGGCAGACCATGATAAGGATGGGAAATATAGCAATACACAAATCATCAGAACGGATGTAATAGGCAGATTTCTATTTTTCGTCATATCTTTGCTCCTCGCTTTTTTGATCGATGATTAACCGTAGTGGACCGGAATAAATAACGTCCGGACTCGGAACGATCGCAATGTCCGGCAAACGGCAAAAGGGGTCGAACCAAGCTAATCCTGAATAATGCATCAACTTGACTATCTGCGATGCCTAACCTCATTTTGAGGCGGATTCCGCCCGGAAAAAATCCTTGAACTGGACTTTCAGAGACTGAAGGGACAGCAATGTCCAACCTACTGAAAATGCGTAGAAAATTACGCTGAGATTTGTAGAACCGAACCGTCTTTTAAAGAGCAATGCCAGCACCATCTTTCAACCATCTACTCCAAATGGTCCAGTACTTGTCTGACTTTTGTTGCAAGCTCATCGCCGCGAAAAGGTTTCTGAATGAAATTCACTCCTTCGTCCAGAATGCCGCGATGTGCAACCACCTCGGCGGTATAGCCCGACATATACAGGCGCTTGAGGTTCGGGCGGATGGCGCTAAACTTTTCTGCCAGTTCCCGGCCGTTCATCTCCGGCATCACAACGTCCGTGAGCAGCAGGTGGATATCTCCTGGATGCTCCTTAACAAGATGCATGGCGTGTACATGAGTATGTGCCGCAAGCACAGTGTAACCCAGCTCTTCGAGAATCATCTTACCGAGGTCCAGGACCCCTTCATCGTCCTCGACCAGAAGGATGGTTTCAGTGCCTGTCGGGCGCTTTATGGCCGCATGCTCAGAGGGGAACTGTGCGGCTTCAGGCTCGAACCGCTGCAAGTAGATTTTAAACGTAGTTCCTTTCCCCAGCTTGCTTTCAACATAAATGAAACCATCGTTTTGTTTGACGATGCCGTAAACGGTGGACAATCCCAGCCCGGTTCCCTTGCCCACCTCCTTGGTGGTAAAAAAAGGCTCGAAAATCTTCTCGAGGACTTCCTGGCTCATGCCCGCCCCGTTATCACTCACGGTCAACAGGACATATTCTCCAGGAATGAGTTCGGGGGCCGCCACATTGTTGGAATCATCGATCACAACGTTTTTGGCCCTAATGGTGACGGCGCCTACTCCGGAAATGGCATCGCGGGCATTGACCGCAAGATTGGCCAGGATCTGGTCTACCTGGGAGGGATCGATTTTGACTTTCCAGAGATCGAGTCCAGGTTGCCAGGACAGGTCGATATCCTCGCCAATGAGCCGCCTCAACATATTGAGCATGCCCGAGATCGTGTCGTTCAAATCCAGCACCCTCGGTATGGCGGTCTGTTTGCGGGCAAACGCCAGCAGTTGCCGGGTAAGGTCTGCTGAACGCAGGCCCGCCTTGAGGATCTCCTCGATGTGGTGCTGGAGTTTGCCATTGGAAACGTCCTGTTGCAGGGCCATTTCGGCCCTGCCGATGATCACTCCCAACATGTTGTTGAAATCGTGCGCCACGCCGCCAGCCAAACGCCCTACTGACTCCATCTTCTGGGCCTGAAAAAGCTGTTCCTCGAGTTTTTTTCTTTCCTCCTCCCCTCGCTTGCGCTCGGTGATGTCGTTGCCAATGCAGAGGATTTCCCTTATACGGCCGTTTTCTCCAAAGACAGGTTTATTGGTCCAAGAGACCCAAACCCTCTCTCCGTTGTGGAGCATATTTTCGTTAACGTTGTTCTTGTACCTGTCAGGATTTACACCGATATCTTCAATCATTGCGCTCAAGTTCCGGCCGGTAGACTCGAATTCGGGGACAATGGTTCCGACAACATTGTTACCGAGTATCTCATCTTCGCTGTAACCAAAAAAAACCTGGGCGAACTCGTTAAAGAAGGTCACCTTGCCCGAAACGTCCCTTCTGAGGATGATACTGTTAGCACTCTGAACCAGTTCGCGATATTTTTCCTCACTTGCTTTTAACGCCGTCTCGGCCCTCTTGCGCTTGGTGATGTCACGCGTAAGGCCCAGTATATACTGCTCCCCGGCGGCCTCGATCACCTCCGACGAGACGCTCACATCTCTGATCTCACCGGATTTGGTGACGAACACGGTTTCAAAGTCCTTTATCTTGCCTTGCTCTTGCAGTATCTCGACCATCTTGGCCCGGTCTTCGGGATTAGCCCACATTCCCAGCTTCAAAGGGTCTTGGCCGATGACCTCCTCGCGTGTGTATCCAAATAAGCCAAGAAACGCATCATTGATGTCGGTAAATCGGCCGTCGCTCAAGCGGGTGATACTGGTGCCGACGGGGCTGGTGCGAAAGAATGTTGAGAAACGTTCCTCGCTCTCTCTTAGCGCCTCCTCCGCCTTCTTTCGCTCCGTAATGTCCGAGTAAGTCCCTAGCACGCCAATCACCTGATGGTCCTGGTCATACATGGGCACCTTGCTGGTGATAAGCCAAGCCTGAGAACCATCGGCCCTGATTTGCAGTTGTTCATAGTTAATCTTGGGCCTGCCGCTCTCCATCACCCCGCGATCATCGGCAGTATATCGGTCAGCCATTGCTCCGGAGGCGGTCTCGTAAGAGGTCTTGCCCACAAGCTCACTTGGGTCCTCATAGCCGCCATCCAGGGCGAAAGGTTTGTTGCAGCCAACAAAGACCGAGTTTCGATCCTTCCAGAATACCCGCTGTGGGATGTTGTCAAGGATTGAGCGGAGCATCTGACGCGAGTTGAACAGTTCGTCCTGCGCCTGCTTTCGCTCGGTGATGTCCCAGAAGATTCCGAAAATACCGACGATCTTGCCGTTTACGTCTCTAACCGGAGTTTTGACTGTCTGGACCCACACTTCTTTGCCTTGTGAGATGTAGTGCTCCTCCAGCTCCTCAGTCACACCCGTCTTCATGATGCGCTTGTCGTCCGCCCGGTATTTGTTGGCAAGCTTTCTGGGGAAGAAATCGTAGTCCGTTTTGCCAATAACGTCTGCTGGTCGAATGCCGAGATCCAGGGCGTAGTGCTCGTTGATGGATACATAGCAGGAGTCCGTATCCTTCATGAAGACCTTTTGAGGGATGTTCTCTACGAGCGTTCGGTACATGGCCTCGCTCTCGCGCAAGGCATCTTCGGCACGCTTGTGAGCGGCTTCGTTTTCCAGACTTTGAAGTGCACGAGCCACATCCGCCGCCAGGTTGCTCAAAAGCTCAACCTCATTCAGATCGAACGCATGGGGACGGTCAGCCTTGACCGTAAGGACGCCGAAGAGGCGCTCATCATGGATGAGGGGGATTGAGGCAATGGAGGCGCCGCCATAGGCCACTACAGGATCTTTCCAGAGGGAAAAGCGCGGGTCGGTGGCGAGGTTATCGAAGACTACAGCCCGGCGTTCACGCATCGCCGTGCCCGCAGGGCCCTGTCCCGTGGGGCTGTCATCCCATGTGATCGGGGCATGTTGCAGGAAATCTCCGCCCACTCCCGAGCAGGCCACCATCAACACCCGCTTGGAGCCTGCTTCCGGTTTCCCGATCCAAACCACTACATAGCCGCGGGTTTGCACCAGGCTGTGACAGACCGCGTTCAACAGCTCAATCGGGTCTTTCTCTCTGTTGATAAGGCTTCCAACGTCACGAATAGCGCGCATGACATCGTTTAAATGGCTTATTCGTGCATTGCTCTCCAGCAACGCTTCTTCTGCCCGTTTGCGGTCGGTGATATCTTGTATGACGCCGAACACCACTTTTTTCTCGGGAGAATATTCCGCTATGGAATGGATATCGATGATCTTCCCGTCGGTCGGCCTGCGGATCTTAAATTCCACATTATACGGTTTGCCCTCCTCAATGAGTCCACTAAGGGCCTTGTCGAGCATGCCGCGATACTCCGGAAGGGGGATCCTCTGTACTTCGGGTATTGACCACTCGGCGCCTCCCAACCCGTAAATAATCCTCGCACCTTCGGAGGCCTGTGCTTTATCGCACCCGAGAATAAATTCCCAGTTGCCGAAGAGGGCCACCACCTCAGCCCTCCGAAGACGACTTTCGCTGAGCTGCAGCGCATCCTCTGCTTGCTTATGGACTGTTATGTCCTCATATGTACCCAACACCCCTTTGATTTCACCTTTCACATCAAGAAGAGGTATCTTACTTTTACGAACCCAAATTTTGTCACCGCTTTGTGTGGTCTGGTGTTCTTCATATCCGAGTATCGCGACGCCGGTTTCCATGACTAAACGGTCATCTGAATGGTAGAGATCCGCCTGTTCCGCCCGGGCTATCTCAAAGTCGTTTCTACCTACGATCTCCTCGGGTGATTGGAGGCCCGCATCGAGAGCAAATGGGCGGTTGCAGCCCAGGTAGTTTGAATCGCTATTCTTCCAGAAGACCCTTACGGGGATGGCATCCAGGACAGACTGCAACATCTGCTGCGACTCCCGCAGCGCCTCTTCCGCCTGCTTGCGCATAAGAGCTTCCTTTTCCAACTCCCTAATTATTTTTTCCAGCTCTTCGTAACTTGGTTTATGAGTCACCGGGAATCTCCTCTGCTTGCCCGCAAAAGCGGAAACCTTCGGAAACGCCTTTGCTTGACCCCATCGTTAAAACATCTGCCGGTGCCAAAGGAAAAACAACGTTGAAGATTTTGCTGGGCGGAGTTCCAGGCTGGCGTGCTTGAGTTGTTCATGTATCTCGTGCCCAATTTTATAGCACTGTAAGGAAGATTGTGGAATGCTTATTTGGATTGTGAAAAATCATCGTAACATTTATTCGCAAAATTTAAGAGTAAACTAAATAGACTTGTCTTAATGTTGGATTAACAGTACCAGGACGCGAATCCCCACAAGCCCCAGGGCCAGCGACAGGCTGCGGACGATCCAGAGGCCCTGGATGCGTCCGGAGAGGTATGCCCCTATGGGCGCTCCGAGCAAGACGCCGATGGACAGCGACAGGGTATGCCTGGCGCCTTCTTGGAAATTCCCGGTCAAGATGTGCACCAGTGTGCCGGTCAAGGCCATGACCGCGAGGATGAAATGAGACGTGGCCGTGGCAATGTGCACTGGAAAGTCCAGAAAGTAAATCAGGGCCGGCACATGGATTATGCCGCCTCCGATTCCCAGAAAACTGGAGGCGTATCCCACTACGAAGCTGATGCCGATGCCCACCAGCGGGTTGAAATTATAATCAAACGTGTCTCCAGCGGCCGACACCATGTGGCGTGAGATATTAGGGTGGTGCAGATGATGCTTGATTTGGCCGGTTTTAACAATGGGGCGTATAAACAAAAAAAGGGCGGCAGCCAACAGGATCACACCGAAGATGCCGTCAAACAGGCGCCGCGGCACAACAGATGTATTGAGCGCCCCGATGATGGCCCCCGGAATGGTAGCGGCAGCGAACATCAATCCTGACTTGTAGTCAATCCGGCGCATCATGGCGTAGGACTCAGACCCGGCCAGCGCGTTGAAAAAAACCACCGCCAGGGAAATGGCAGTCAGTTGCTCGGGGCTTGCTTTGGGATGCAGCAGAAGGAGCAGAGGCATCAAGATGAAGCCCCCCCCTGCACCGATGAGCGTACCGTAGAGTCCTACGGCAAATCCCAAACCAATGAGCCAAAAATATTCAGCCGGATTGAATGGTCCCATTCTTTTTCTCGCCCCCCGGGAGGTTGAACATAGAGACCCTCACAGGGGCCAAAGCATGTGTCGAGCTCGGAGAGATGGGGTACACTACACTATTTACTATACCCGGTGAAACAGGGAATCAAGTCTATCCTTCACTTCCAAAGCTTCGTTAACAATTCTTTTAATCAGATCGGAAACACTGACAATGTCCTTAATGCGTCCTACAACTTGACCTGCAGGATAAAGCCCCTCTTCAAAAATTCCTTCTGAAAATCCCCTTAATGTGATCTGTCCACTTATCATTGGATATAGATCCTCTAATGTACTTCCATTCTTTTCCATCTTCAGCACTTTTTCAGCCCATTCAGTGCGCAGAACCCTGCCAGGATTCATCAACGATTCCATTACCAAACATGTTTCTGTTTCTGACGCGTCGAGATAGCACTGTTTAACTCGTTCGTTAGCCATACATTCATGCGTAGCTATAAAACGAGTACCCATATTTACCCCCGCAGCGCCAAGGGCAAGAGCGGCCATCATAGATTTTCCATCGCATATTCCTCCTCCTGCGATAATCGGTTTTCTGACCGAATCTACGACCAGTGGTATCAGAACCATTGACGATATAGCAGCCATACCAGGGTGTCCACCACATTCACCACCGACTATCGATATTGCATCAACGCCCAATGTGTCTGCCTTAATCGCATCTTTTACGCGTGCACACTTATGAATGTGAGCCATGCCGCCATCTATTATCATATTCCTGTATGGTTCAGGACTTCGACCTGATGTTTCAATAATATGTATTCCCATATCGATTACTATTCGGATCTGCTCTTTAATGATTTCGGGAGTTGCTGGAGGGAATAGTGATATGTTGACGCCGAAGGGACGATTTGTAAGTTCTTTAGTTCGCGCAATCTCTTTTGCAAGGTCTCCATTCTTCGGAAAACTTGCAGCCGCGATACAGGCCAATCCACCGGAATTAGCCACTGCTGCTACCAGTTCGGCCCGGGATAGCCACTGTAAAGTTCCACACTGAATCGGATGATCGATACCAAACATTTCCGTCATCATGGTCTTTAACATATTGTATTCCTCGCATGATAGACTTGCCTATATCACTTAATTAGAAAAAACGCGCATCATGCAAAAATAAATACCTGATGCATATGCATGTCGCTATGTTGTTATTGGCGGAGCCATCCGAGATGCCCTCAAAGAGAGTATCGTGCGGTTGAAGGCAAGCCCACCGTCCAGCACATTAATAAGTAAAGTGAAAAGTCGTGTAAGCCTCGCTACGCGTGCTTCGCATTGCTTCACTTTGTGAAGCCTGCTTGCAGGCATCCCTAAATAGCTTCACATCGCGGAGCGCGGAAGGCGACCGTATCGCGTGACCATTGGACGCGTTGGGCGCGCGCGGGATGCCTTCAATGTGCGTTTACTCAATGCCCTGCAAAGGTGGCGCCTGAAAAGTGAATGCGAATTTAGCACAAGAACAGCAAAAAAAACAGAATTTGACTCCGAACTCAATAAAAGCCTTGAAGTAATGTTCCGCTCAATATTATTAAGGTCTGTACCTGATGGCCCCGTGCCCGGTTATCGGGTGTGGGATTTTGGAGGGCCCTGTTGATGTGATCTTCTTGCCCGGAAGGAGCCGCTGCTATCATTGCTGCGGCTAAATTAGGGGATGCCATGCCTGGAATCGCTTTTGAGTCCTTGAAACAAACAGCTATTTTTCATAGTCCACTGAAGGGTGGTAATCTGGACGAGCAGCAGATCGAGGTACGCCTGGACCCGCTCACAGGACATCAGAGCATCTTCAATGCCGGGCTGGAAGGGAAAACTTCCGTACTTTTCCCCGAAACCGACCACGACTATCTGGAAATGCAGGCTGAGCAAACAAGGCGTCAGTGTTTTCTCTGCGATGGCAAATGGCAAAACACCACTCCGCGATTCGATTCCAAACTAGTAAAGGAAGGGCGAATGGTGCGGGGGGAAGCAGTCCTTTTTCCGAACCTTTTCCCACTCGCAGCCCACCACGCCGTGATCATGCTCGGCAACAAGCACTTTCGTCCTCTCAATGATCTTCCCGCCTCCTTGCTCAGGGACGCTCTTTCAGTGTCGGTAAAGTTCATGCGTCTCTGTCACGAAGCGGACAAGGACATGAAGCACTTCACCATAAATGGGAACTATCTTTTGCCTGCGGGCTCCAGTGTGTTTCATCCTCATCTCCAGGTCCTCGGTTCTCCATTCCCCGGCACTCACGAGGGACTTCTTCACAAACTCAGTCGTGAGTACTATCGCGAACACGGTTCGTGCTACTGGCTGGACCTTGCCGAGACGGAAAAACAAACGGGGCAGCGGTGGCTTGGAGAAATCGGAGAAAGCAGTTGGTTTGCGGCCTACTCTCCTATGGGAACCCACGAAGTCAACGCTGTGTGGCACAAGGCACGTCATTTTTTGGAATGGGACGAAGCAGACGTGAATGCGATGGCCGAAGGCCTTTCTCGCGTCTTGACCGCTTATCATGCCATGAATTGTTCGACTTTCAACTTCTCCTGTTTCGGCGCCCCAATGGAGGGAGATCATCCGGAGTTCCGCTGCTTTTTGCGCCTGATCAATCGCCAGAATATGGCACCCAACTACCGGACAGATGATTTCTACTTTCAGAAGTTGCTGAAGAATGAAATAGTGGTTCAGCTTCCGGAACGTCTCGCCACCTTCATTCGAGTCCATTTTGGCTGAGGAAAACCATGACCGGGCAAAAACTCCTGGAGACCTTTGCTTGGGAGAAGTCATGCAGAGAAGCAGGACTGAGGGCCTCCGGCCCGGCGCTGGGCAATCTTGGAGTGCTGTTTCGCCGGGTTGCACTCGCCACGGAGGACTGAGCAAAAGCCGCGACCGTGCGCGCAGCCGTGCAGAACACACAGACATTAAACGTAGGGCGTGTGAAGGCAAGCGAAATGTTAAGCAGCATTGCAGCATTGCCTGAATAGGGGCCTCCGTTATGGGTTGGCAATTTACAATCCCATAACGGAGGCTAAAACTTTATGTCACTTGCCGTAGTCGTACACCCCTTTTCCTGTCTTTCGCCCCAAGCGTCCAGCCCTTACCAGTTTAACAAGAAGAGGGGCCGGTCTGTACTTGTCCCCCAGTTCCTTGTGCAACCCCTCGACCACTCGCAGAGTCGTGTCCAGCCCCACAAGGTCAGAAAGGGCCAACGGCCCGATGGGATGATTGCAGCCCAAAACCATCCCCTTGTCGATGTCTTCAGCGCTGGCGACGCCTTCTCCAAGAACAAAAAAAGCTTCATTGAGCATTGGGCACAAAATCCTGTTGACGGCGAAAGCAGGCGCCTCGTTTACGACGATGACTTCCTTGCCAAGGCTCTTTCCCCATTCCTTTGCGATCGCCAAAGTCTCGTCCGATGTCTCATAGCCCCGTATGATCTCCAGAAGCTTCATCACCGGAACCGGGTTGAAGAAATGCGTTCCGATAAATCTGGCGGGACGCGTGGTCACCGCTGCGAGCTCCGTAATGCTTAGCCCTGACGTGTTCGTAAAGAAAAGACATTCAGGCTTTACGATCTTTTCCAATTCCGCATAAACTTTTTTCTTAACATCCATGACTTCAATGACCACCTCAACAATGAGGTCTGCGTCGGCTGCGGCCGCCTTCAAATCCAACGTGGGTTTGATTCTGCCGAGGATGGCATCCATGTCGGCCTGTGTCTTTTTTGCCTTCTCCACATCGCGGGCCAGGTTTCTCCTGATGGTGTTCATGCCGCCGTCAATGAAGTGCTGCTCGATGTCTCGAATAGCCACCTCGTAGCCTGCCTGAGCACACACCTGCGCAATACCGTTGCCCATCAAACCCGCTCCCAGTACGCATATCTTCTTAATTTCCATAAATAAAAACCTCCTCTTTTTTAGCGGTGCAAGACATCGCCTTGATCTGATATCTGGTTTTCCTTTTTCAAACTCTCTGGATTAATACGCAAGTCCCCATGCCGCCGCCGGCGCATAGCCCGGCCATCCCAATTTCAACATCCCGCCTGGCCATCTCGTAAACAAGCGTAACGACAAGACGGCTGCCGGTCGCGCCTACGGGATGCCCCAGGCCGCACCCGCTTCCGTTGACATTTGCAAGGTTCCGATCGAATCCAATACCCCGTTCGCAGGCGATGTACTGCGCTGCAAAAGCTTCATTTAATTCGATCAAACCTACGTCGGACAGGGAATATTTGCTCTTTTGGAAAAGTTTTTTTGTCGCCGGAATGGGGCCTTCGCCCATGTAGTTCGGTTCAACGCCGGCAACAGCGTAATCGACGAACTTTCCCAGAGCTTTTAGACCGAGCGCCTTCGCTTTTTCTGCGGACATGACGATTATGGCTGACGCACCGTCATTGATACCCGATGCACTCGCAGCAGTTACGATCCCGTCTTTGCTGAATACCGGTTTCAATTTAGCGACCTCTTCCAGGGTCAGACCCAAGCGGATATGCTCGTCCTGGCTGATCATCTTGGGTTCTCCCCTTTTCTGCGGGACGGGGACCGGAACAATCTCATCTTTGAATTTGCCCTCTTTGACAGCCTTTTCTGCGTTGTTATGGCTTCTAAGAGCTACGACGTCGCTCTCATCCCGGGTGATCCCCCATTTTTTTGCAATAAGCTCTGCGGTTTCACCCATGATTAAGTCGCCGCCGGAATACAGCATGCTCCAAATCGCGTCTTCCATGGTCTTGTGCATCAGCCTGGCGCCCCAACGTGTGTCCCTGGAGACATAAGGAGCTGTGCTGTAGCTCTCCACACCTCCGCACAGGATAACGTCCGCCTCTCCCCATTTGACCATCAGGGACGCGTTGATGAGTGCCTGCAGTGACGAGTTGCACTGCCTTTGCACTGTATAGGCCGGGACCTCGACAGGGATTCCTGCCTTCAATGCTCCGCACCGCGCAACGTTTGGTTCATCAAAATCCTGAATACAGCATCCCCAGATGATGTCTTCGATAGATGCGCTCTCAATGCCGGTTCTCCGGATGGCCTCTTTCATCACAACCGCCGAGAGGTCTCCTGCTTTTACATCCTTGAAACTCCCGCCGAAATCACAAATCGGCGTTCTGACGGCGCTGACGATGACTGCGTTATTAGAATCCATTTCAATATGCACTCCCTGATTTTGATTTTTTCCGCACGATATACTGCAAGTAAAAGGACCTGCCTCCATCGTTCTGTGTTACCGTCCAACCTCTCGCCTTTTTTATCAGTGTTCTTTTTTATTTCCCCCCTTCGGTTTTCATTTACCGCCGGCCTTATCGAACCGATGATGCCGCCATGTCTATTTCCCGGACAAAATGTTCTACTCCTTGGCCTCTGCTATTATACTGGTAATTGGCCGGTACAATCATTTTTCTTACCGACTATCATTGATCCAGTCGTTTTTGTCCGCTGATCCTGACACGGTACAACCAAAGCCGCAGTATCAAGACATGAGGCCTCCTGGAGTGACGACGCAAAAATTATGTTCTTGAATTCAAATCGTTTTTGTATCTAAAGTGACAATCGGTGGCTAGTAATAAGTTAACTTACCTAAATATAATTCGCGGAATCATGAAAGTGACCGTAACCCGAAGCCTTTCTTAAACATGCAAAAACATACAGAAAAATGCTATTAATGTCAATGGAGATTTTTGGGAAATCAACTGGAATAATGTGAAAATTTATTATAATTATGGTCTGGGGGTAAGTTCTGGAACTAAATTTTGATGTGGCGAGTTTGCCTGAAGCTTCGGGAATTGCCAGGTCAAGTATCAACCGAAATATCAGCTATGATCCCTGAGTAAGGAGTGAAGCGAATGGAACTCATTGACCTAAGCATCGCCATTGAACACAATACCCCATCCGATCCCCCTTCCATGCTGACGGAGATTGACTATTTGGATCATGTCAAAGGCGCGCAGCACATGAAAGGTTTCTTTCCCGGAATCAGCGATGCCGATCTTCCCAACGGCCTTGGTTGGTCTTTGGAGTATATGAAGCTCACGACCCACAGCGGAACTCATTTAGATGCCCCATGGCATTTCCATCCGACGATGAACAACGGGGAACCGGCCCGTACTATCGATCAGGTGCCCTTGGAATGGTGTCTGTCCGATGGAGTCAGCATTCGTTTCGACGATAAGCCGAATGGTTATAAAGTAACCGCCCGGGACATGGAGCAGGCTTTTGAAAAAATAGGATATAGGCTGAAGCCTTTGGATATTGTGCTGGTTTGCTCAGGCGCCGCCAGCTATTGGGGAAGTGCCGAGTACCTTATTCGCGGTTGCGGCATGGGCCGGGAGGCTACTCTTTGGTTGCTGGACAGGGGCGTAAAAATCGTGGGAACCGATGCCTGGAGCTGGGACCGGCCCTTTTCTCTGATTGCTGAGGAATATACTAAAACCAGGGACGCATCCATTATCTGGGAGGGTCATTTCGCCGGTATTGAAAAGGAATATTATCATATGGAAAAAATGACCAACATTGACAAGCTCCCGTCCTATGGATTTAAAGTGGCATGCTTTCCAATTAAGATTAAAGCGGCAAGTGCGGGCTGGGTCAGGCCTATTGCCATAATTCCCTGAAATGGTGTTCCCGTTTGCAAGGTATTGCTTGAGGGCTTGTTCGTAAATAAGCCTCCGGAAAGTGTCCTTTTCCGCCCTGGGGCGGTGGAACCGCCAGCCGACTTGGCCACTGCCTTCGGCGGTGGCCGCAGAGGCTTCGGGAGGCCCGATCGCCGATCTCGACAGCCCGCCCACCCACCCGCGAGGCGGTACTAATGTACGCCTCCGCGCAACCCCTCGATTTCCTTGCCAGGACGAAAAATGCCTACTTTCCGAACAGAAACCTTGCAGGGCGTGGAATTTGTTCCGGAGTTTCCGGATGGGCTCCAGCTGATGGTGCAGCGCCTCGTATTGGGTGTGGCCGGCCGGGGCTCGCGACCCCGGCCGGCGCTTTTAGAATACAAGACCGACTAACCCGATTATCCTTCGCAGTTCGTTAGGCCGGCATGAGCCCCATGGCTTTCCAGTAGAAAGTGCTGACTATGATTCCTACAATAATGGCAATGGCGTAAAGAAGGCCGGCAGTTGAAACCTGAGAGCCGGTCCACCCCCTCGATTTGGTCAAGCCGTCGCCGAGCAAGATAAAGGGTTGCTGGTAGGCCAAAAAGAAAGAATTCCCGGCAGCTATGAAGGCTATGCTGACCATGACCGGATTGAGCCCGAACTTCTGCAAAAGAGGGATGAACACGGGCGAAAGGATGGCAAAGGTCGTAAAACCCCACGGAATGTCTATAAAGCGAATGGCCCACAGCACGAGTGTGAGGAGCAGAAGAAACACAAGGGGTGAACTGGCCATGGAGAGGACAGCCGGCTCGATGATCGGCTTGGCCCAGTCAGAGACGCCCGATTTGCCGAACATGGCCGACAGGCCGACTACCACTCCAAAAAAGTTGATGATATCCCAGTTGACTCCGGTTCCAATGTCGGAGATCTTGATGATTCCGAAGAGCATCAGCGCTATGAAACCCATCAATGCGGCCTCAGGCGTCTTGATCCCCGTCCATTTGTCTGTGGAGAAAAGTACAAGGGCGCCCGTGAGAATTACAGCGGTCACGATTTCATCTCTCGTGATTCTTCCCAGAGCCGCATACTGATCCTTGAAAGCCTCGCGACTCAACTGGAGCGGTTCACCGGGCTTGAAAGCGAAATAAAGAAGACCAAGGAATAAAACAGTGATGAAAAACCAGGGAAAAGCCATGTACTCGAACCACATTCCCGGTGTGACAATCGCCCTTATCTCGGGAGGATAGAACCCCATCATGAAGATACCCCACAGGGAACCCGTCTGCCAGCCGATGCCGGGGAGCAGGGCGGTTGCAAAGGCGACAAAACAAATGTAAGCAGCGCCCTTGGACCTATCCGGCAGCTTGCACGCCTCGACAAGGCTGATGGCAATGGGCATGACAATGGCTATCCTCACGGTAATGGATGGCGTGAGGGCCGAGAGGAGCAATCCGATAATGAACCAACTGAACGTCAAGCCCATGTAACTGGGCTGGAACGTTTTGAGCACGGCATAGGCGATTCGTTTTCCGAGCCCGGTCTTCATCAGGGCGAATCCATAAAAGAGTGCGGGGATCAATACCCATACAGCGGGGGATGTGTATCCCTTGAATACGACGTCGAAGGGCAACTTCAGCAAGAGGGCCCCGATAAGGATTATGGCCCCTCCCACAAAGTAGGGAAGAGCCGATGGCCTGAAGATCCAGAAGGAAAGACCAAGGAGCGTTGCTCCGAGCATGACGTGTCCCTGGGCGGAAAGACCGGGTATTGGTTTTGCAAAAATAATGAAGGCCGTAATCACCACAGAAACGATAAGACCCAGTATTATCGGATCAAAACCTGCCGTCTGCCGCCGCCCTGCTTCCACTGCTGCCGTTTTTTCCGACTTAGCCATGAGAATACCTCCGTCGCCAACTCGTTGAGCAGTTTTTCATAATAACAACGAAGAGTTTGTGAGAGCTATTGGTTAGGAATTGAAAAAAGATTTGATCACAACGATCCACAGGCTCCAGAGCTATTGCCGCCTGATAGCGTCCGAGCCCCTTTTCGAAAAGTTTTTTGGTTTCTTCTGGTGGCATCTGCGTTTCTCCTGGGGTCGCTTCAAAAGGTTAATCTCTCACGTTCTTCGGATTCACCGGGAGCATCAGAAGAATGCCTATTACCGGACCTGCGGCCATGATCCACCATGGGAAATGATAATTTTTGGTGACATCGATGGACCATCCCATAACCCAGGGACCTATGATGGAAGCCATCTGGAAGAAGAGATTGGAGGTCCCGTTCGCCGTGGCCGCATATTGTTGGCCGGCAAACTCAGAAACAAGGATAGTCAGATGGGGATTTCCAAACCAGGATACGAATCCAAAGATGAATCCCAAGATAGAGAGCGACAAAACACTGGTCTGGTAGCCGAAAATAATTGTAACGGGGGCTGTGACCGCCAGAGCGATTATAAGAATGTATTTGCGGTCGCCCAGCTTATCCGAGATCACGCCCGAAATGATGGGTCCAAGAACACCCCCCACGCCGTAGAGAGTCAATATAGACCCTGCCACCGCCAATGACATTCCCATATTCTTTATAGTAGCAACTGTCCAGGTGGCGGTGCCAAGTTCGCACCACAGGAGGCAGAAGCCGGCTAGTGAAGTCAGGATGAGGTCTTTGCTGCCAAATATAATCCTGAAGCCCTCCATGATATGACTACCCATTTTGGCCGTACTTGAGGTTTTCACCGTCAGATAAACAATTATACCCCCAATGATGCAGATCGCTCCGACAGCCTTAAAGACCCCCTGCCATCCCAGCAGACTGTTCAAAGCTGGGACTATCAGACCGGCAAGGACTATGCCGGCTGAGGGAGAAGCCAGCAAAAGACCCATAGCCGTGCCTCGTTCCCTCGCGGGGAACCACTCCATAATGGCCCTGGTGCAAGCGGCAAAATCCGCTCCTGCGCCAAGCCCGCAGATAACGCGCAAGGCAAACCCCGAGTCATAGGTGTTGATATAACCCATGCCGATGCTGGCTACCCCCTCGAGGATGAGGCACAATGTGAGTACGAGACGGACTCCAATGAAGTCCGCCAATATGCCGGCCGGTATCTGAGTTATGACATAGCCGATGTAGAAAGCGCTCATGAATGCGCCGGCCTGGCTCATCTTCATCCCCAGGATCGGAACGACGACCGGGATCAGGGGCGGCCACGCAAAACGCGCGACGAAAGTGAGGAAAAAGCTGAGCATACACATGGACAGAATGGCCCATCGGTAAGACGGTAGATCGGTTTCAACTGCTTTACTCATTTGCATGTCTCTCTCCTTCCTGTTAAAAAAAATGGCTAAGAATTAAATCGATAAGAATCGATTCCCTCGGGCGGGGGTCCCATCCTGCTGGAGTTCAAGGATCGGGACGCACCCATGCGAAGGTTCGGCAGGCAATCTGCCGGGACCTTTGCCCCGGGGCCGCCTATGACCGTTCAGCGCCTTTTCCGTCATGACAATCCATCATCACACGGGGGGGCCGTCTCCATATGCTACCGTATTGTCAGCCCGACGATATCGGAGACATTGATCTCCAACATTTTGACACTTACAAGTACACGGGCGGCATTCCTTTTCACCGCTGGAAATTGATCTCCCATTTCACTCAGCGCCAGCGCGGCCTGCTTGATCCGTTGTATCTGCTCGTCCATTTTTTCCATATCCGGTTGTGCCGTCATGAGTTGTTTCCTCCACTGACACAGGGGACTAATGTGTTTTTCTCAGGTCCTTGAACCGTCTGGCTTTCAGCGCATACCGGGGCAAGCTGCCCAGGTCGTGAAACTCAATCGAGTAGGCCAGGTTGGTTTTGAGCCTGAGCTGGTGTCTCAATTGATCTTCAATCTGCGCGGCGTTTTTTTCATTTCCAGGCAAGAGTTCCACCTTGAGGGTGATAGTATCGGCCTCCCCAAGCTTATCCACGACCACTTCATACTCGTCGTCGAGGCCTTCTATGCTCCGGACCACGTCTTCAATCGCGACCGGAGACAGCAGCACGCCCCTCACCTTGGTGATATCGTCCACGCGGCCAAGCACCCCACCTTTGATCAGCCGGAATGTGCGCCCGCAGGAACACGGATTTGCATCCCATTCGATCACGTCCTTGGAATCGAACCGGACGCACGGCATGGCCATCCGGTCAAACGCAGTGATGATCATCTTTCCTCTGCGTCCAGGTTCGTCAATGATTTCTCCGGTTACAATGTCTTCGATTTCAACCAGAAATAACGCATCGTTGACGTGCATGCCGCCCGGCTGGTCAAGGCACTCGTATGACCATGCGCCGATTTCGGTGGCGCCGGCATGGTCGAAAACTTTCGCATTCCAGGCCTCTTCCATTCGCTTTTTCGTTGCAGGAACGCTTGCGCCCGGCTCGCCGGCACAGGTTATTCTTCTTATCCCCAATGTCCTGGGGTCAATGCCGACCTTATTTTTCGCCGTATCGGCCATTCCCAGCATATAGGTCGGGGTCCCCATCAGCGCGGTGGCTTTGAGTTCCTGTATCTTTAAGATCCTGGCCTGTGTATCCAATACACCACCCGGCACCACCTCGCATCCGATCTTTTCGGCAGCATAGTGTCCCGCCCAGAAAGCCACGAAAATATTGTATCCGAAAGGGATGAAGACCCGATCCGAGGGCCTGTATCCCTGCGCCCAGAGAATGAACGCCCAGCTCTCGGCCCACCAATCCCAGTCCTGCATCGAGTCGGCCTGATAAACCGGTTGTCCGGTGGTGCCGCTGGTTTGACGAAAATTGCTGACTTCCTCCAGAGGAAGGCAAAGACAGTCTCCATATGGAAAGGGATCTTTGCACTGAATGCTCCTAAACATGGATTTTTCCACTTTGGGCACATGGCGGATATCCTTAAACTCCCGGATATCTGATGGAGTGATGCCGGCTTTATCATAGAGGGGCCGGTGAAACCTGGAATTCTCATACGTCCATCGGAATATGGATTGGAACTTCTTCAACTGAAGGGCGCGCAACTTTTCCCTAGGCAGGGTTTCCAGTACCGGGTTCCAATAACGTTGTTCTGAAATCATGGACTCATCTCCTTGTACCCCCTTGTTGTTTTTTCTCCCCAACGCCAAACTTCAAGCCTCACCGGTGACGAATCAAACTTCTTCGGGAGCAGTGAATTCAATGCTCTGCCAAGCTTCCAGTCAATTGAAACAGTGGGTTCGCCGGAATGGGGAAAACGTTCAACGATATCTATGTGATCGAGATATTGAGAGCGATCGATTGACAAGCAACATGCTACAGGCAGAACTGGATGTGGGACACCGCCTGCCGGGATGCTGTAATCATTCCTGCAAGTTTCCACTCCTGCACGGGTGTCTATGTAATGATACGAAAAATGATTCCGTGTTCTCTTTTGCCTTTAGCCGTCAGGGATTGTTCAACGCGTGAACCGGCTCCGGGTCCTTTTCGGATTGAGTGCGCAGAGTGTCCCTGCCGGCCGGAGCAGCCGGTCCAAAACCGCCGTTCGCAATGCCTTCCAGTTGTGAGCGCAGCGTCTTTGCCGCAGCGACCGTTATATCCGCCACCTGCCTGAGTCTTGTCAGTCCCAGATTGCTTGCAATTCCCACGACCCAGATGGCCATAGGCAGACCACGCCGATTATCGAGCGCAGCCGCAACTGCCCGGATTCCCGAAAGATATTCTTCATCGTCTATGGCATATCCACGGGAGCGGACCCGATGCAACTCGGCCAGATAATCTTCCATATTTACTATGGAGTGGGGGGTATACCGGGGAAGACCCCTCTTGCCGACCAATTCCCCGATCCGCTCAGCACTCTCCTGGGACAGGAAGACCTTTCCGGCCGCTCCCGCAAAAAGGGGGATGGTCGTACCGGCAGGCGCGGATATCCTGAACGCTTCCCTTGCTTCGGCCGTTGCAGTGATCATCACGCGCTTGCGAATCCGAACCCCCAGGAACACCGTAGCATCGACATGGTCCCGGACCCCGTCGATGATGGGCTGGGCCAGTCGGCCTATCTTTACGTAGTTCCAATCGGTAAAGGCCAGATCGGCGATCAACGGGCCGAGAAAAAGCTTGTGGGGATCGTCTCCCGTGATGAGCGCCTTTTCCCTCAAGAGTGCGTGAACCAGGCCATGCGTGGTGCTCGTGCTGCATCCCACCCTGGCAGCCAGCTCTACGCGACGCAACCCGTGCTGCGACTCAGCAACCGCCCGCAACAACTGGAAGGCTTTGTGCACGGCCGGCGCCTTGTATCCGTTCGGGGGCAAAGCATATTCTTCTTTTTGCATGTGAAATTCGGTATCGTGAATGGTTATGGGAAAACGCCAATAAAATTCATTGTAGTGAACAAGATAGCCGACATGCTGAAAAAACCCAATAAAAATATTGCTCTACTCCATCCCAAAAGCTGATACGCTGGCGAGTATGAGAAAATAAGCCTTCTGTTGGATTGTTCACTATACTGAAAACACCTATCCACCAAAAGCCAGGTGGATAATCTCGACGACGTCGCTTTCTTTGACGATGGTGGTGGAGTAATCTCTGACGTGGATAAACCTGCGGTTGAGCTCAACTATCATGTCCTGCCGAACGGTCTCTCCCAGGATATCCAGGAGTCTCTCAATCGTGCTTCCGGCAGGGACTTCCAGCTCCATCCCGCTTGCGGTGATCTTCATGCCTGGCGCCTGTACCGGTTTCCGTTCGGAAACTGTTAAAGTGTCATCCGCAGTTTCACAATGGACACTATCCCTGATACGACAAGCGCCTTTGGCGCCGTCGATGCTTCTCACAAACCTGATTTTACCCCGTCCGGCGAAGAGCACGTGCGGGAAATATCCTATTTTGCCTTTTCCCTGTATTCCTTGATTGCCCGGTAGACCCTTTCGGGCGTCATCGGAAGCTCGTAGATCCTGACCCCGACTGCGTCATAGACTGCATTGAGGATGGCCGGTATGGTGGGCATAATGGCGCCCTCGCCGACTTCCTTTGCCCCGTAAGGCCCGTTTGGCTCATCGCTCTCCACAACGATAGCCTTCACCGGCGGCATATCCAGTGCGGACGGGATTTTGTATTCGGCCAGGTCGGCGTTGATGATCCGGCCCTTTGCGTCAAACTTGACTTCCTCAAACAATGCCTCGCCAAGCCCCATGGAAATCGATCCCTGCATCTGGGCCTCGACCGAGGTGTGGTTTATTGCAAGGCCGCAGTCATGAGCGTCGATTATCTTTTCGATGGTAATCTGGCCGGTTTCTTCATCGACATTTAGTTCCACCACCTGGGCAGAACACCCGTAGGCTGGAGAAGTGCCCACGGTTGCCCCCTTGTAGTTGCCGCCCAGGGCCGGAGGCTTGTATTTGCCCGTCCCCACGATGCTTCCCCTTGATAAAAAGGCGATTCGGGAGGCTTCCCTGAAAGAAAGCTGATCCCCGGACACGGGATTGTCCGTCCAGCCACGGTGTTCCATGATGTAACGGGTCCTGAGGGCGGTAAAATCAGGTTTTTCCTTTTTAAACACCACAAAGCCGTTCCTGATATCCATATCCTGGACGGGAACATTCAATTGCTCGGATAAAACCTCCAGTACCTGGCGCTTGGCATCTTCGGCGGCTTCTTTTGTCGCATGGCCTGTCATAAGGGTCTGGCGGCTGGAATACGCTCCAAGGTCTACACCGTAGTCGGTGTCTCCCGATTCAATCCTTACACACTCCAGTGGGATTCCCAATCCTTCGGCTGCAATCATGGCAAACGTGGTGTCCGAACCCTGTCCTATTTCAGAAGATGCGGAGAGGAGCAGGGCCGATCCGCCGTCTTCGGCCAGTTTTACTATTGCCGTACTGTGGAAGGTATCGGAGCGGTAAATGGGATAGCCCGCACCGGATACGAAGAACCCGCACGCCATGCCGATGCCCTTGCCCCGGGGGAGTGTGCCCTTTTTCTTATTCCAATCCGAACCGTATCTCACCGCTTCGATGCATTCCTTCATCCCGAAGCTGCTGGTGTTGAAACCGTTACAGGTAACGTCTCCGGCAACCAGCATGTTCTTCAGGCGGAGTTCGATGGGGTCGATGCCCAGTTCTTCGGCAATCATGTCCAACTGCTGTTCCCATCCGGCGCGGGCCGCCACACCGCCGTGTCCGCGCTGTGCGCCGCAGGCGGGGAGATTGGTGTAGAGCCGGTATCCGTCATATTTCATATTGGGTAATTTGTACGGACCGCCAAGCAGCGACCCGGCATAGTAGACGGTGGCGATCCCGAAGCTCGAGTAGGCGCCCCCGTTAAGATAGCATTCATGATCGAGCGCCATGATGGAGCCGTCTTTTTTCACGCCGGTGGTGAAAGTATGGAAGAACTGGTGTCTTCCCCGGCTGTGCAAAAAGACCTGTTCCCTTTCGAAGATCATCTTGACCGGCTTTCCGGTCTTCATAGCAAGAAGGCATGCCGCCAGCTCCAGGTGATTTGCAGCGGCCTTGGGGCCGAATCCGGCGCCCACATAAGGCTTTACCACCCGCACTTTGCCTATAGGCAGGCCCAAAACCATCGCCACGGTGCGCTGTACATAGTGCGGCGCCTGGGTGGAGGAGTAAAGGGTCAGATTTCCAAGGTGATCATAGTATGCGATACACCCCTGGGGTTCGATAAAGGCCCCATCCTGGCGCTTGTTTACAAAGCTGGTGGTTTTTATGAGGTCGCATTGTTTGAATGCCGCTTTTACATCTCCGAATTCCTGGTGAACTTCGGCAGATATATTTCGGGGATATCCCTCATGTATCAGCGGAGCGCCATCGGCCATTGCCTGCTCGATGGTAAGGAGCACGGGAAGCTCTTCGTAGTCAACCTTTATAAGGGAAAGAGCGTGCACGGCGGTCTCAAGATCTATCGCCGCAACGGCTGCCACGTTGTCCCCGATGTGCCTCACCCTGTCATGGCAAAAGAGCGTCTCATCGTGGCGCGCAGGGCTTACACCGTATGGTACGATCCCAGCCTCCTTTGCAGTTACGACTGCTTTTACGCCCGGAAGACGTGAGGCGGCCGAAATATCTATACTTTTTATCCGGGCGTGCGCCAGGGGGCTTTGCAGCATTGCGCCGTAGAGCATCCCCGGCATTTTCATATCGTCTACGTATACGGCGCGCCCCGTGGCCTTAGCAGGCGAATCGATTCTGGCAGCCCTCGAATTGATAACGTCAAAGTCACCCATTTAAATCTCTCCTTGGCATATCCATTGACTTGTTGGCGGTTTATCGACGCTCAGCTACCTGCCCACGGATTTCACGGCTTCAATGATTTTCTGATATCCGGTACACCTGCACAGGTTCCCCGATAAGGCGCTGCGAATTTCCACTTCCGTCGGTTTGGGATTTTTGTCCAGCAGGTTCTTGGCGGAAAGGAGCATGCCCGAGGAGCAAAACCCGCACTGGATGGCCCCGTGTTCGATGAACGCCTTCTGAACCGGATGCAATTCCCCATCGGTTTCCAACCCCTCGATGGTGGTGATTTTTCTTTGATGGGCCTGTACCCCAAGGACCAGGCAGGAATTAACCGCATCGCCGTCCATGATCACCGTGCACGAACCGCAGTCTCCCATACCGCAGCCCTTCTTGGGGCCGGTCAGCCCCAGGCGGTAACGGAGCACGTCCACCAGGAGCTCGTTTGGTTCCACTGCGACATCATATTCTTTATCATTGATCGTCAGATGAATGAGTTTAGCCATGAAGTGTCTCCTCCTAAATCAATCGGACCGCTAACTAGTCCTTTACCGCGTCTTTATATGCGGCGGCAAGCGTTCTGCGGATAAGCACCTGCACCATGTCCCTCTTATATTCCGACGAGCCCCTGAAGTCATCTATGGGCGTGCAGTCCATCGACCGAACCCCAGGCGCGCATGCGACAATAGCATCTGCTGCCCTGGCAAACAGGGCCTCGCTCGGATTTTCACCGACCAGGGTCTTTTCGGCCGAAGGCGCCCTCAGATGGGTAGGGCCAACACAGCCCATGATGATGCGTGCGTTTATGATCGGACCGCCGGGGCCTTCGAGAGTGATAAAAGACGCCACATTTACAATGTTGCAATCACAAGAGCTTCGAAGGCCAAGGTTCATATAGCCGGCGCCTGAATATGGAGGCGGAGCATCCACTTGAATTTCCGTCAGGACCTCATCGGGTGCTATTTCGGTCCGTCCCGGACCCCGGAAAAAATTATCCAGAGGCACAATTCTTTCTCCGGATTTTTTGACGAGGACCACCCTTGCACCATAGGCCATAAGAGAGGGGGGCATGTCTGCGGCAGGCCTTGCAGCCCCGAGATTTCCGCCGACCGTGGCGCGATTGCGGACAAGAGGAGAGCCCAGCGATTTTGCACCGGCGCAAATCGCACCCCATCTTTTCCCGATCGCCTCCGATGCTGCGGCATTTGCAATCGTGAAGCATGACCCGATCATCAACATGGCCGACGATGAGTCCAGTTTTTTGAGTTCCGGGATCCTGGCAATGGAAACCAGCCGCTCGGGTGATGCCAGATTCTTTTTCATGTTGACCATCAGATCGGTGCCGCCCGCGACCACTTTAGCCCTCGTGCCGAACTCGGACAAAACCTGACAGGCTTCTGCCAATGTTGCCGGCTCATCGAAATCAAACCTGGGCAAGAGCATCTTGATTCTCCTTAAAGAGTAGCTGTATCCAATTTAATTCACCACAATCTACGTTCGCAGGTTTAAGTTTTCGTGAATTTCATGGCTAAAGTTCACCATGGTGAATTTTTTTAATACAGCTTGCACCGTCAGGTCAAGTATTTTTCTTCAATTTTCACGCCAATCTCTCATTTTTGTGACAAAAACACTTTCCTGAAAATTTCTGGAGAATAATCAGATATTTCATTATAATGAATTGTTCAGACTGAAGCGGTCCTATGCTGCATTCAGCGAGTATCTCCACCAGGATTCATGACATTATCCGGCTGAACGCATGCCTCTATGCGGTCCGGCGCCCGACCGTTTTTTATTGAAATCCTTGGAGCCAGGTATTACGTTCCTGTTCGCTTCAGGTCCTGTTTTCCTGATCGACATTTTTTGCCATTGTGAAGGTGCCCATGAAACAGACACTGCATGAAGCCTTTCCGGTTATTGTGGAGATCCCCGTCTATTGGGGGGACCAGGATACCTTTCACCACGTCAATAACGTCGCCTACTTCCGGTATTTCGAACACGCCCGTATTGCCTATCTCGATCGGCTAAAGACCTGGGAGTTTCTCGACAAAACCGGGACCGGTCCCATCATGGCATCAACTCAGTGCAGGTTTCGCGCCCCGGTGACTTATCCCGACGTGGTCTCGGTCGGAGCGCGCATCTCAGATATCGGGCATGACAGGTTCACCATGAAGTACCGTGTCGTCAGCCACCGGCTCTCAAAGATTGCCGCCGAAGGGGATGCGATGCTCGTTTTTTATGATTACCGAAATAATGCCAAGGTCCCCGTGCCTGACGAGATGAAACAGAGAATCCTGGATATCGAGGCCCCAAGCAAGCGAGGGCTGACTTAGGGCTGTGGCCGGCCGACTGCCGCCCTCGTTCGAAAAATTCCAGCCGGCGCTTCCAGCCCTTCGGTCCCTGTGAGGTTCTCCAACGGAGCCCTCGTATAGATAAGCACCGGGGGAGCGCCTCCCACCGGACTGGCGCCGTGCGGCTGAGAGCCGGTCCTGTGCCGGCAGGCAAGATCGGCAAGGGCCCAAGAGGCGCATTTCCTTACCCGCCGCAAATTTCCCGAAGCGGTTTTAAAAACCTGTTTTAAAAACCTGTTGACACCATCTTCTCAAAAAGCTAGATTGTAGCGGAAATGTAGCTGTTACTTTCGTATCCCTCTTAGTTCGCGTTGCCGGGCTTATTGCCGGCCAGCATTCCAACCGACCGTTATTACTGGAGGAGACAAATGTCGTCAGCACCCGATAAGATTATGGCCTGGCAAATGTTGCAGCCTGCCGTCCGAAACAAAGAGACGGGCGAGACAACCCCCGGAAGGCTCGAACTGGTGGAGTTGCCGGTTCCCGAGCTCAAGACCGGCGAGGCCCTCGTGAAGGTGGCGGGTTGTGGCTTATGCCACACGGACCTTGGCTACTTCTACGATGGTGTGCCTACGGTTTGCAAGCCGCCCTTGACCCTGGGCCACGAGATTTCCGGCACTGTTGTGGCCGGTGATGCAGCCTGGATTGGCAAGGAAGTGATTATTCCGGCTGTGATGCCCTGCAGGCAGTGTCTTCTTTGTAAGACCCGGAGGGGCAACCGCTGTCTTAGCCAGAAAATGCCGGGGAACAGCCTCGGGATATACGGCGGATTTGCCAGTCACATTCCTGTTCCCTCTGTCAACCTGTGCGAAATCCGAGACCGCAAGGGCATCCCTCTGGAACATCTGTCAGTGGTCGCCGATGCGGTCACTACTCCCTTTCAAGCGGCCAAACGCTCTTCCCTGGATATCGGGGACAATGTGATCGTGATTGGAATAGGCGGCGTTGGCCAGTACATGGTTCAGACCGCTAAAGCTCTTGGGGCCGGAACTGTCATCGCAGTAGCCGGAACCAGCCAGATGTCCCCAAAGGTTGGGTCGCCTGAATATATTGCGAGTACCGATGAGAAGCTCCAGAAGATGAAGCAATACGGCGCCGATTTCGTCATCAACGTGGCCGGCAAGGGACCTAGGGATTTGGCCGGCGAAGTGAAAGCCATTCAAAAGCAGAACGGATTACCGGTTTTCGGGTGGAAGATCTTTGAGGCCACCGGTTCGAGTGCCGGCCAGGATGTCGCACTGACTCTGCTGAGCTTCACGGGCACATTGGTAGTTATCGGTTTCGGGATGGGCAAGGTGGAATATTCGCTGAGCCGCCTGATGGCCTTCGACGCGGAAATCGTCGGCACCTGGGGATGCCTGCCCGAATATTACCCGCAGGTGCTGGAGACAGTACTCGCCGGCAAGGTCTCAGTCGGGCCGTTCTTGCAGACCCGTCCAATGAGTTCCATCCGGGAGGCTTTCGAGGAGGCGCACCGCAAGGCGCCGGACAAAAGGATTGTTCTGACGCCTGACTTCTAAGGCGCCCGCAGTTCCGATATGAATAGACTTGTTAAAAAATTCGGTACTGAGTAAGGAACCGGCGCTTCGGAACACCGAAACCCGCAACTCAGGTTAACGATTAAAAAGGAGCAAATACTATGTCTTTAGAATGGATGCCAAGGGATAACGGCGCAAAAAATCACATGCTCCACACGGATGTTCACTGGGGCACTGATGCGGATGCCCCATGTGTGGTGTTTGAAAAAAAGCCCCTTAAAGATGCTTCCGGAAAGATTGTGGAAGGGTTGTATACGGCGTGGATTCGGCTCAACAACCCAAAGCAGTTCAATTCCTACACAACCGAAATGGTCAAGGGAGTCATCGCGGGGTTTGAGAACGTATCACTGGACAGAAGCGTGGTGGCGGCCATTTTCACGGGCACCGGCCCCTATGCGTTTTGCACCGGCGGCAACACGAAGGAGTACAGTGAGTATTACAGCATGAGAAACGACGAGTACGGCCAGTACATGGAATTGTTCAACCACATGGTTGACGCCATTCTCATGTGCAAGAAGCCGACCATCTGCCGCGTGAACGGCATGCGGGTGGCTGGGGGCCAGGAAATAGGCATGGCCTGTGATCTCACGTTGTCATCGGACCTGGCGATTTTCGGACAGGCCGGCCCCAGGCATGGATCTGCGCCAGACGGCGGTTCCACGGATTTTCTGCCCTGGTTTCTCACCATTGAAGATGCCATGTGGAACTGTGTTTCCTGCGAGATGTGGTCCGCATACAAGATGAAGGAGAAGGGACTGATTTCCAAATGCGTGCCCATACTCAAGGTGGATGGGAAATGGGTTCGCAATCCCACGATCGTTACGGACAAGTACGTAGAAGACGGGGAGATTGTTTTCGGAGAGTCCAAATCCGGGGCCGCCCTTCAGGAAGCCAGGGATTTTGTCAAGACTCACCAGCCTAATGCCGACTTCGAACTGTTGGACGGGGAGATCGACAAGGTCGTATGGAAATTTGCAAATCTTTTCCCCGGTTGTCTTATCAAATCCATTGACGGCATCCGCATGAAGAAAAAGTACTTCTGGGATATGTGCAAGAACGGCAACCGTCACTGGCTGGCTGCCAATATGCAGGGTGAGGCGTTCCTCGGCTTCGGCGCTTTCAATACCAAGAAGATAACGGGCCAGGATGTTATCGACTTCGTTAAATTCCGCCAAAATATCGCCGACTGCAAAACCTGGGACGACGAAATGTTTGCCGAAGTTTTGGGCAAACCCAAGTAATAAACAAGACGGTTGAAACAGTTCTCTGCCGCCGACCTTAGCAGCCCGTCCTCCCTGAAAAGGGGACGGGCGGGCTTTGTGGTCCGTGTGCCCCCCGGCAGGGCGCATTCGCCTGGAGGCGCAATGTCTCTCTACAGGCCAAAGGGTTGCTGTTAGCCGGACCGCAAGGGCCCGGATTTGGATATGTTCGCCCAGGTGCCGGCGGATTAAGAAAATAAGCGGTTTATGGTTTGTTTACTCGGGAGAAAAGATATGGGAAAAGTTGGAATCATCGGCGTCGGGCAGAGCGCTTTTGTCCGCACGTACCCCGGGTCGATTCGCGAGCTGGTGTTTGAAAGCTTCCGGGAAGCCGTGAAGGACGCGCGGATCAGCGGTACCGATGTCAACGCCACGATCGTCTGCTCGGCGCCCGAATACGACAGGCAACGGTCCCCGGCGGGAGTGATTGCCGAGTACCTGGGCTTGAACCCGCAGCCGACATTTTATGCCGAAACCTTGTGCTCATCGGGCAGCACAGGCCTCAAGCTCGCCTACTCGCTCGTTGCATCCGGTTTGCACGACGTGGTGATGGTTATCGGGTTTCAGATAATGTCCCAACTGACCTCGGCCGAATCGCAGGAACGCATGGGCCGGGGTGCGGACATACTCTGGGAGTCTCCTTTCGGGACCATGATGCCGGCTTATTACGCTATGCACGCCCGTGCTCACATGGCAAAATTCGGAACTACCCTGGAAGACCTCGCGCTCGTCAGGGTCAAGGCAGCCACTTACGGACAGCTCAATCCGAATGCAGTATATCGAAAACCGGTCACTCTCGACCAGTTTCAGGACCCCGGCAGTTTCCTGGGCGGCCCCGTGGCCGGCCCGCTCCGGACCGGCGATTGCTGCGCCAATGCGGACGGCAGTTCTTGTATTATTGTCGCCTGCGAGGACAAAGCACGCGCCTTTTCCAAAAAGCCGGTCTGGATCAAAGGTATCGGCTCCGCCACTGCCCCAGTCAACATGGCGGGACGAGACCGGCTCACCGGTCTTGCGGCGTCCGTGGAAGCTGCCAGGCAAGCTTACAAGATGGCCGGCATTAGGCCCGCTGATGTTGACGTCGCAGAAGTTCATGACTGTTTTACTATCGCCGAGCTGATGGCATATGAGGACTTGGGGTTTGCGGGGCCAGGCGAAGCAAAAGACCTCATCCGCTCCAGGCAAACCTACAGGGAGGGCGCTATCCCGGTGAACATCGATGGCGGCCTGCTTTCCAAAGGCCATCCAATAGGTGCGACAGGCGGCTCCCAGATCCGAACTGTTGTACTTCAGCTCCGGGGAGAGGCCGGGGAAATCCAGGTGAAGGAGCCCACCTTCGGACTGATTCACAACATTGGCGGCGTAGGTCTTTATGGGAATGTCACAATTCTCGGCGTCGATTGACGATCCGTTTCGGGGAGCACAAGATGGCAAAAAATGAACTGGATGCACGATTCGCTCAATTCGGGACCGTCAGCTTCGCCAGTGTCACTCAGGTCAATGATTTTATCGGCTATCTGGAAGAGGGCAAGTTGATGGGGACCCGGTGCAAGGGGTGCGCGAAGAGTTTCTTTCCACCCCGCGCCCACTGTTATCAATGCCTTGCCGGCGACATGGAATGGTTTGAAATCGCCGGCAATGGGGAGTTGGTAAGCTACTCCACATTGCAGTATGCGCCTGCCGGTTTCACCGAAGAGGTCCCCTATACAATCGCACTGGTGGATTACGGCGAATATAAAGTCTTCGGACGTATCGACAAGTCCGTTCCCGATACTGAACTGTCGGTAGGAACGAAGATGAAGGCCGCGGTCGGCCGAACCCCCAATGGACGGCTGACATACGCGTTTAAGAAAGCCTAGCGGGCTGTCAACTCTATTTCGAAGGGATCATTGACATCAAGGGCAATATCGAGGCTGTTGCAACATTGTCCTTGCCGCCCGAAACGGTTGAAAAAATCCTCGGAGGCGATGCAGCCCGATTGTTGGGCCTTAATTCCTAAAGGATATTCGGGTCTTTCGGCTTTTCCACCACGTATCCCGTCGAGCGCTGTTATCGCTACGCCAAATAGCCGGTTTCCATCCGGAGTTTCCGGATGGACGCTGGCTAAACGGCTGCTCACCTCCCTGCAGGGCCGCTGCCCGGCACTTTTATGACCCTGACTCTCGATCGGCATCCCGCAATTTCTACCTCCCCGCCCGCCCGGAATTCTTCATCGGGTTCAGAGTGGCCAGGCAACTCAGTCCTCCTTTGCCATTACAGGCAGCGGCGGCCAGTTTTCTTCTTGACACCGGAGATAGCTAGGATATAACTATATTGCAGCTATATTGTAGTTAGCGCTGACCATAGAGCAGCGTCCGAAGGCCCCTGAATCCATTGATGTGGAAGGGATAAAAAATGAGGTGCGGAGAGACAGGGTTTAATTTAGAAATTGATCTGTCCCGAGGAAGCATTGATAAGGTGGAAACCGACCCCGGATTAACAGAGCTTCATCTGGGGGGTTTGGGCACTAACACCAAGATATTATGGGATAGGGTTCCACCTGAAACCGAACCTTTTTCTCCTGATAATTTACTCATCTTCGGCACCGGTCTTTTGTGCGGTACACCTGCTGTTGGCGCCAATCGTACCATTGTTTCCACCTTTTCTCCTCAGACCTTGTTAATGGCATATTCAATGATGGGGGGATTTTGGGCGCCGGAATTGAAGCACGCCGGCTATGACAAAGTGATCATTCGCGGCAAGTCCCCCAATCTGGTTTATTTGTGGATAAACAATGACAAAGTGGAAATACGTGATGCCTCCCACCTGCAGGGTAAAGGCGCAGTTGAAACTGAAGGGCTTATTCGACAGGAGTTGAAAGAGCCGGGCGCCCAGGTGGCTGCCATCGGCCTGGCAGGCGAAAACAGGGTCTATTTTGCTTCCATCGAGCATGGAAGGTCCAGCGCGAGCCGGCTGGGAATAGGCGCCGTCATGGGAGACAAAGGGCTGAAGGCGATAGCCGTTCGTGGAACAAAGGACATCAATATTGCCCGACCGGCTGAATTTATGAAGCTCTGCAACGAAGTGCTGAAATATATAGAAGCCCGGGAAGAAAAACCGATCCCGGGGGTAATGCCCATTTTAGCCGGGCTTGGATCACCGCAGGAGTTGAAACTCGTCGACGAGGAATGGCACACCACCAATTTCATGTGGGGGAATTCCCGCACCCGGAGAAAAGATTTTTGGAACAAGGAAATCGAGGAGAAGTGGAGGGAGACTCAGGAAAGTGTGCGGACGCGGTTAATAAGTTGCTATAATTGTCCCATGAAATGCGGGGCGACAATTTCCGTCCCTGGAATTTCGACCTACATGATGAAATGCTTCTCGAAACTCACTTACACAATGGCGGCCTATTCAGACCTGGATTTTGGTTTTAGAATCGCTCAACGCGCTACGGAGTATGGAGTGGACGCATACTCGGCCCCGCAAGTTATGGCCTTTGCCCTTGAGCTATATGAAGACGGCATTTTGACTGACCGGGACATGGCAGGACTGCCCTCCGATAACGAGGCGAGATTTTACTGGTTGCTTGACGCAATTGTCAGGCGGGAAGGCATTGGCGATGTGTTGGCCAATGGCACTCATTGGGCGGCCCAACAGATTGGCAATGGAGCAGAGAAGTACGCTCATAACAACATTAAGAAACATGAGCAACTGCCTCTCAAACTGGGAATGTTGAATCCCATTTATTACCTTATGTATTGCACCGGCGAGAAGATAAACATTACTCAAATTGAAGGGCAGTTCCCCCAGGCGCCTTTTCCTACGCTAGAGGAGAAAGAAGAGTTTGTAAAGGATTGGGTCCAGGTTCCTGATGAAAAGTTCAAGCAATATTTTCTGGATTGGGAACTACGCGGAGAACACTCAATGCCATTTTACCCTACTGTTCAAATGTGCTGTGAAATTGTTGACTGGCAAGAGAAGATGCACCACATTGATGATTCCCTCGGGGTTTGCGCCGGTCTGTCGTCATTTCCCCTTAAGCCTCCCTATCATTTACACAATTACCCGGATTTTATCTCAGCAGCGACCGGGATCGATATGGATGAAGCCGGACTATCGCAAGTAGTCAGGAGAAACCGAACTTTACTTAGGGCCGTTAATGTAAGAAGAGGCATGACTAGAGCTGACGAGCATCCACCCGAGGACCATTGGAGGAAGAGATTTCCCGAGCTTGAAGCTAAGCTCTTAGATGAGTATTACAAATTCAAGGGGTGGAATAATCAGGGAATTCCTACTGAAGAGTCTTTACATGAATTGGCTTTGGATTACGTTAGCGAAGACTTGGAACAGCGAGGGATTTTAAATAATGAGCAAAGTTAAGAAGACAGTCAAGGTAATCAAGATCGATGTCGAGAAATGCAATGGCTGCAGGGCATGTGAAGTAATCTGCTCTGCCTTTCACGCCGTGCCAAAATATAGCAGCAATAATCCGGCCAGGTCTCGTATTCGTGTAGTTCGTGAGCCGCTAAACGACATATATCTTCCTGTGCATGCCGGTGAGTATGCTAAAGCCGAATGCAATGGCAGAGACAAATATACGATTGATGGAAAGGAATATGACGAGTGTGCCTTCTGCAGGGCTTCATGCTCTTCCAGAGACTTTTTCAAAGAACCCGATTCAGGTCTTCCTATAAAATGCGATATGTGTGAAGACGATCCGGCACAAAAAGAGCCCTTGTGTGTTCAGTGGTGCTTAGCTAAAGCCTTGACTTACGAAGAGATTGAAGAGGAAGTAGAAGAAGAAGAGGGGAAGCCGGGGGACGTCGAGATAGGATTGGAATCATTGGTAAATAAATATGGATGGCAAAAAGTGGCGGATACCTATGCCCGAATGTCAACGTCAAAGAAGGGCTAAAACTTCAGGCCGAAAGAAAAGGATTCAGAAAGACAGTGGAGACTGTAACCCCCTTCAAAGAAATTATAGAAGTCATAAAAACCAATGGTGGAGAAACCTTCAAATTCTGCTATCAATGCGGATTATGTGATGTTGTTTGTCCGTGGAATAGGGTTACAAGCTTCAGTATGCGCAAGATAATCCGGCAGGCTACATTCGGTCTGACTGAAATAGAAAGTGAAGAGATTTGGCGTTGCACTACCTGCGGAAGTTGCCCTCAGCGGTGTCCCAGGGGAGTAAAACAGATAGAATCCGGGGTATCCTTGCGCAGGATTGCCACTGAAAACGGGATTTTTCCTGCTTCTGTGCGCCCTGTCCGCGGCATAAGCGCAAGCTTGGTTGCTGAAGGCAACCCCTTGAATGAGGAACGGAAAAATAGGGCAAATTGGGCGGAAGGTCTGTCGGTAAAAACGTTCACCGAGGGGATGGAAGTTTTATATTTTCCCGGCTGCTACCTCAGCTATGACCCAAGATTAAAGAAGGTAGCCAGAGCCACAGCCAATATCCTCAACCGGGCGGGTATAGATTTCGGGATACTGGGCCCCAAAGAGAATTGCTGTGGAGAAAGCATACGCAAGACGGGCGATGAGGAACTATTCAAACGCTTGGCCAGAGAAAACATCAAGACTTTTATCGATTATGGCGTGAAGAAAATCCTTGTTTCTTCTCCTCATTGCTATCACACCTTCAAAAACGAGTATCCCGAATTTAGGGTGAATTTTGAGGTGGTTCATATCTCCCAATATTTAATTGAGCTTATTAATGAGGGAAGGCTTGAGTTCACCACGGAGTATGGGAAAAAAGTTACTTATCATGACCCATGTTACCTGGGGAGGCATAACGGCATATATGACGAACCCCGAGAGGTCTTAAAGAAGGTGATTGGTTTGGAGCTCGTTGAGATGGCTGATGTGCGGCAAGATAGCCTGTGTTGCGGAGGGGGCGGAGGCAGGATTTGGATGGAAACTCCAAAGGGTCTAAGATTCTCCGACATCAGATTGGAACAGGCTGTCGAAGTTGGGGCTGAGGTGCTTGTTACTTCCTGCCCTTATTGCATCACCAACTTTGAAGATAGCAGGTTGAACCGGGAGGATAGTGATGTGATAGAGATTAAGGACATCACGGAAATTATCCAGGCAGTGATTTAGTGGACCGGATAAACCTGATAAGGACGGACAGAAGTGGAAAAAGAACTGGAAAATATTGGAGAACAGATTCTTAAGGGTCTCCCCGACAATAATTTTGGAGATGTTATGGTTGTGGGGGGAGGGATCAGCGGTATTCAAGCCTCGCTTGATCTTGCCACTGCAGGTTTTAAGGTTTACCTGGTCGAGAAAGCGCCGAGCATTGGGGGCCATATGGCCCAGCTTGACAAGACCTTTCCCACCAATGATTGTTCCATGTGAATACTCGCGCCCAAGCTGGTCGAGGCCGACCGGCATCCCAATATTGAGGTCCTGACCTATACTGAGGTTGACAGTATTGCAGGGGGGCCGGGAAACTTTAAGGTCGCGTTGACTAAGAAGCCCAAATATATTGTGGAGAGCAAATGCACGGGTTGTACTACCTGCGTGGAGTACTGCCCGGTCAAATACCCCGATCAGTTTAATCAGGAATTATCGAAGAATAAAGCCGTCCATATATACTTTCCTCAAGCTATTCCACTTGTCACATATATTGATGAAAGCTGTCTTTATCTTAAAGAAAAGAAATGCCGGATTTGCGAAGGAGTCTGTAAGAACGACGCCATAGATCTCGATCAGGAGGCGGAGAAGGTTGAAGTAAATGTAGGGGCGATAATTCTGGCTCCCGGACTTGCGCCGTTTGATCCTAAATTAAGGGAGGAATATGGTTTCGGAGAGTTTGCGAACGTGATAACCAGTCTTGACTATGAACGGCTGTTAAGCTCCACCGGGCCCTACGAAGGTGAGATAAGGCGCCCTTCTGACGGAAAGCATCCGCAGAAGATAGCCTGGATTCAGTGCGTAGGTTCCAGACAGGTCATCCCGGGCGCTAACAGCTATTGTTCGGCTGTATGCTGCACCTATACCCAGAAACAGGTGATTTTGACAAAAGACCATTACGCCGAAATCGAGGCTACGATATTCCATAACGATATTCGGTCCTATGGGAAGGATTTCGAGCGATACTACCAAAGAGCAGAGAAACTTCCCGGGGTTCGATTCATAAGAAGCTATGTATCCATAGGAAAAGAGATCCCGGAAAGCAGGAACGTCACCTTAAGGTACGCTACTGCTGAAGACGGAGTAAAGGAAGAAGAATTCGATATGGTGGTGTTATCCGTTGGATTGAACCCTCCGGCGGATTACAAGGGCCTGGCAAAAAAGTTCGGCATCGAGCTCAATTCTCACGGATTTTGTAAAACCAATCCTGTCAATCCCATGGAAACCTCTCGTCCGGGAATCTTTATCAGCGGGGCCTTCCAGGGTCCCGTGGATATCCCTGAGTCGGTTTTTAGCGCCAGCGGGGCCGGCTCGCAGGTTGGGGAACTCCTTGACTACAGGCGGGGAAATCTTTCCAGAGAAAGGATATATCCGCCGGAAAGGGATGTCTCCGAAGAGGAGCCAAAGATAGGGGTCTTTGTGTGTCATTGTGGTGCTAATATCGGAAGGGTGGTAAACGTTCCTTCCGTGGTTGAATATGCCTTAAGCTTGCCCAATGTTGTCTACGCTCAGGAACAGCTATTTTCCTGTGCCACTAATGCTGCCAAAGAAATAACAGACATAGCAAAGGAAAAAGGCCTCAATCGAGTGGTTGTCGCTGCGTGCAGCCCCAGGACCCTTGAACCGTTATTCAGGGACACCGTTCGGGAGGCGGGAATTAATCAATATTACTACGAAATGGCTAATATCAGGGAACATTGCTCCTGGGTCCACTCTAAAGAAAAGGAAGAAGCTACCCGGAAGGCAAAGGACATAGTCCGGATGTCGGTAGCCCGAACTGCCTTTTTAGAACCTTTGCAGGAAATCGAGCTGCCGGTGAATAAGACGGCTTTAGTGGTTGGTGGAGGCATAGCCGGCATGACGTGCGCTCTCTCAATAGCCGGCCAGGGACATGAGGTTTACCTGCTGGAAAAGGACACCGAGCTTGGGGGAATAGCACGGAAACTGCACTATACCCTGGAAGGGCTGGATGTTCAGGCCTATTTGCGTGATCTTGTCCGAAAGGTGCACCAACACCCCTTAGTACACGTATATACCGCTGCTGCAATCACGCAGGCTACAGGTTATGTGGGAAATTTCGTAACCATGGTGAAGTCTGAAAGAGGTCCCACGGAGATAAAACATGGTGCAGCCGTCATCGCTATAGGTGCTGATGCATATACACCTACCGAATACCTTTATGGAGAAGATGACAGGGTCATGACCCAGCTCGAGTTGGAGGATCGAATCGTCAAGGGAGACCAAAGGCTGATTAACTCCCAGAGTCTGGTGATGATCCAATGTGTAGGTTGCAGGCAGGAAGACAGAAATTACTGCGCCCGAATATGTTGTGGCCAGTCTATAAAGAACGCCCTTAAACTGAAAGAGAAAAACCCCGGGATGGATATCTACATTCTCTTTCGCGATATGAGAACATATGGGTTCAAAGAGGATTATTACCGGGAAGCCTCAAATAAAGATGTCAAGTTTATCCGGTATGAACCGCAGGATAAACCTCAGGTGGAAGCTGTTGTGGAGGAGGGCCGGCCTGTCTTGAGAGTTACTGTGACCGATCCTATTTTAGGTCAGAGGCTTGCTATAGATACCGATTCACTCGCCTTAGCCGCCGCTGTTATTCCCTCGGCGGCAAGTCAGGAAATATCCCAATTATTCAAGGTGGCTTTGAGCCCGGATGGGTTCTTCAAAGAAGCGCACGTCAAACTAAGACCTGTCGACTTTGGTACAGACGGCGTTTATTTGTGCGGGACAGCTCACTATCCTAAGTTTATGCAGGAAACGATTAACCAGGCTTATGGGGCTGCAGGCCGGGTCTTAACGCTTCTCTCACGTGATACGGTCATCGCCTCCGGTGCCGTTTGCGAGGTGGATGAGAGTAAGTGTATTTCGTGCGGGGCATGCATCGAAGTGTGCACGTATGGCGCCATAGATTTTCATGATACGTCGAAAGGCAGAAAGGCCAGGGTCAATCCTGTACTCTGTAAAGGAGATGGTCTCTGCAACACAAAGTGTGCAACAAATGCTATACAACTGAAGCACTTTACCGATGAAGAGCTCTTGAGCGAAATTGATGCGGCGCTTGGCGATGTGTAGCGATATACGAATGAATAAAGCCTGGACTACCTGGGTGACGAGGTGAGTACGAATGGGTACAGGATTTAAGTTTAAACCCAAAATATTAGGTTTTGTATGCCATTGGTGAGCATACGGCGCTGCTGACCTGGCTGGAGTTTCCAGACTACAGTATACAACTGAAATGAGACTTATTCGCGTCATGTGTTCCGGCAGAGTCGATCTGGGGTTTGTACTCCAGGCTTTTTCAAAGGGCGCGGATGGGGTGTTTATTGGCGCATGCCATTTAAATGAATGTAATTATGTTACTCACGGAAATTACCAGGCATTAAGCATGGTGAGTATTTTCAAAGAAATCATGAAGCATGTGGGGCTGGACCCGAAAAGGTTAAGGATCGGATTTATGTCCGGCAGTGAAGCGAACCTTTTTGTCGGGGGTGTTAACGATTTTGTCAAGCAGGTTAAGGAGTTAGGGCCTCTTGGCAAAGGGGAGGGGATTGACGGAAATGAGTTAAAGTCCAAACTTGAGGCAGTCAATAAATTGATCCCCTACATCAAGTTGGTGAAAAGGGATAAGCTGGCGTCACGCCTTGATAAAGAAGAAGAATATAAGGAACTTTTCACCGCTGACGAGATAGACCGGTTATTTCGTGAAGTAATATCGTACCATATTGATCCGGATAAGTGCCGGGCCTGTATGATTTGTCTTAAGAAATGCCCTGTAGAGGCTATTGTGGGAGGCAAGGACCGGATTCATGTAATTGACCAGGAGAAATGCATAAAATGTGGAACCTGCTTTGAAGCTTGCCCCCCTCGCTTTGGTGCGGTGAAGAAGATTTCCGGCGAGCCTGTCCCTCCTCCTATCCCTGTAGAAGCAAGAATTATAGTCAGAAAAAGTAAAGAAAAATGAGAGACATCCTTTTAGAGATTGATGGAAGAGAAGCAAAGCCAGTGAAGAGTTAACATGGGAGATTAGAATTATGATGATAAATCCGGATTTAATTTCTCCTTGTGGCCTTTATTGCGGAGTCTGTGCTATTTATATCGCATACCGTGATAATAATCATAAATTCAAGGAGCGGTTAGTGAACCTTTACAAGGGAGAGATTCCCGGTAAAGGTACTCTTCCTAATAGTGAAAACCTTTCGACAGAAGATATTAAATGCCGTGGCTGCTTGTCTGATGAACTCTTTATGCATTGCCGGCAGTGTGAGATCAGGGCCTGCACAAGAGAGAAAGGTTACACCGGATGTCACCAATGCGATGAATTTCCTTGTCAGTATATTCAAAATTTTTCCATGACTGTTGGCAAAAAGGTCATTTTACGAGCTATTCCGTATCGGCGAGAGGTTGGTACTGAAAAATGGGTTCAAGATGAAGAAGCCCGCTATATTTGTCCTGAATGTGGCAATAAAGTTTTCAGGGGGGCTGTAAAATGTAATCAGTGTAAAGCGAAATTGGATCTAGACTAGCGTCCATCCGGAAACTCCGGATGGAACGCTGGCAGTTTCCGATTCGAAAAGAAGGCATTTTTCGTCCTGGCAAGAAAATCGAGGGGTTGCGCGGAGGCATACATGGGTACGCCGCACAAGCAAGCCCGAAGATTGACGCCGCCGGGGCGGAAAAGGACCCTTTCCGGATGGAAACTGGACTAGTTTCTTATTGGCAGGGTGGCACGGGCAACTCGGTTGCCCGTGCCTGGTGCGCTGGAGACGGATATATGAAAGCCAGCTTATATTCGGCCCTCATAATTAAACGATCTGTGGTGGGAAAGGAGAAAAGCGATGAAGCTTGAACTCGGGCTTCCAGGGCAATTTAACGCGGCCGATTATTTTGTCGACCGAAATGTTCGAGAGGGCCGCGGCAATAAAGTGGCTGTCCTGTGCGAGGATCGATCTTTGACCTATGCACAAATGCAGGCCGGCGTGAACCGGGTCGGCAACGGGCTTAAAGGCCTGGGTCTACGGATGGAGGACCGTGTAGCGCTTCTGCTTCTCGATACCGAGATATTTCCACAGGCATTTTTCGGGGCCATCAAGATGGGCGCCGTGCCGGTCTGCCTCAATACGCTCATGCGGCCCAAGGATTATATGTATTTCCTCAACGACGGCCGCACAAGAGTACTGATTATCGATGCCGCCCTGCTCGATGTCGTCGAGCCGGTAAGAGAAAATCTCCAGTTCCTCGAACATATCGTTGTGGTAAACGGGCCGGCGCCCGAATGGGCCATGTCTTTCGATCAACTGATCGAAGGGCAGCCGGCTGAGATGGATATGGCGCCGACTACTCCCGACGATGCCTGCTTCTGGCTCTACAGCTCGGGTTCGACGGGTGCGCCCAAGGGCGCCGTTCATCTGCAGCACGACATGGTCTATTCGGTTGAGACCTACGGAAAACAGGTTTTGGGGATTAGGGAAGACGACGTCTGTTTTTCGGCCGCCAAGCTGTTTTTCGCCTATGGACTGGGCAATGCGCTCTATTTCCCGTTCAGCGTCGGGGCGACCTCGGTGTATATGCCGGCGCGGCCCACACCGGCCCTGGTCTACGATACCATCCGCCGCTACAGGCCTACTCTCTTTTTTGGCGTCCCAACTCTGTATGCCGCTATGCTGCAGGCGGAGGGCAGCCTCGATGGAGTAAGGCTTTGCGTATCCGCAGGCGAAGCGCTTCCAGCAGACATACTCAGGCGATGGGTGGAACGTCACCACGTTCAGATTGCCGACGGGATCGGTTCGACCGAAATCGCTCACATTTTCATCTCGAACTGCGCCGACTGCATAAAGCCTGGAAGCTCGGGCAAAGTGGTCCCGGGCTACGAAGCCAGGATCGTCGATGAAAATCTCCAAGATGTGCCCGATGGGCAGATCGGTACTTTGCTCATCAAGGGAGACAGTATTTGCGCAGCTTACTGGAATAAGCACGAGAAGACAAAATCCACCATTCTCGGCGAGTGGATAAACACCGACGACAAATATTTCAAAGATGAAGAAGGGTTCTATTACTACGTGGGGCGAAGCGACGACATGCTCAAAGTGGGAGGCATCTGGGTTTCTCCGGTGGAGGTCGAGTCCTGTCTTATCTCACATCCCGCAGTCCTTGAATGCGCGGTCGTCGGCGTGCCGGACCAGGAGGGACTCATAAAACCCAAAGCTTACATCGTTCTCAAGCCGGGGCATTCACCGGATGCTCAAATGGAAGAGGAACTCAAAAATTACGTCAAAAAGCAACTCGCCCATTATAAGTTCCCGCGATGGATTGAATTTATGGAAGAGCTGCCCAAGACCGCCACGGGAAAGCTCAAGCGATTCGAGCTGAGGAAGCTCGCAGACGGGGCCTAAGGCGGCGGGAGCAAATGTAACCCCGGTTGTTTTTGAAAAACTCGCGGAACGAGCTACCGAGGCGTTCCGGCTGCGCTAATCCCGTTCGGCGGTGCCACCGTCGCCTGTCCTTTTACTGCCACCGCCAGTATCTCGACGCTCCGCGAGGCGTGGCGGTCCCACCGCCCGTCTCGCCGCCTTCGCCGGGTGGCTAGTCTCTGACTAAGATGGGAGGCCCGACGCCGCACCGGCGTATGCCGGTGCCGGCGGCGTTCCGGCTGCGGTGATCCCGGCCGGCGGTCCCACCGCCCCGCCCCGCCCCGTCTAACCAAGCTTTTTTGTCAGGTTGATGAAATCGCTTCTCTCAAAATCCAGGGTCCTGAAAAAGGAAAGCAAATCCGTGGAATCCCACCTGACGGAGGTATAAACGCGTGTAATCCCCTGCGCTTCGTAGGATTTAAAGATTTCAGCAGCCAAAAGCGCGCCTATGCCTTGGCCCATGTACCTGGGGTGTACGCCCATGGTCGCGATCCAGGCGCTTTTCTCTATCCCGAAGCCCAACGTTAGAATATAGCTGATCATGAACCCGACGACCCTGTCGTCCAATTCCGCAACAAAGCAGGCCGAATCCTTCCCTTGGGCATGTGCCTGAATCAGTTTGGCGAAATCGGCCTCGACTTTTATTTTCGTAATCTCGCCGTAGATCCTGGATATTTCCTCGGAATCTTCCGGTCCCATCGGCCTGATGCGTGCGATTTTGTCATCTGAATCCATATCTTCCCCATGTTTTTCCCGTGGGATTTCAATCTATTCGTATTACTTTGACTCGATGGCCGACCCAATCCGGAGGCAGGTAAATCCTGCCGCTGTTTCCGCTGAGCTTGACCTGTTTCTCAAGCATCTCTTCGCCGAAGACTTCGAACTTGACCATATTGTGAGCAGCCTCGGGAAGGTTTTGCGGATCGCGCGCCGCTTCGATCGGTGTGTCTTCTGTATTTGTTTCCATCGGCTCTTTTACCTGCCTCAGTGACAGCTCCTCGAATTATAGACTTACATATATCACTTAAATAGCTTCACATCGCGGAGCGCGGAAGGCGACCGCATCGCGTGTCTATCGGACGCGCTGGGCGGGCGCGGGATACCTTCTGCACGCAACATCCTCCGGCGGCCGGAGCAGTAATTGCCGCAACCGACGCTCATTTATAGCACAACTCTGAACCGTTTAGCCGGAAATACGGCGGTGAGAAGCTCTTTCTTAGGGCGTTCCACCATCTCCGCGTCAGTCTTCATCGCCTGACCGCCGCCGCATCTTGCCTCATCCTATTCTTATCACCTTTACCCGGCGGCCGACCCAGTCCGGAGGCAAGTAAACCCTGCCGCTGTTGCCGCTGGGTTTGACCCGTTTTTCGAGCATCTCTTCGCCGAAGACCTCGAATTTAACCTTGTGGCGGGCCGCTTCGGTCTTGTCCCCCATCGAAGAATCGTTATCGGCCGGCTTCACCACGGCAGCTTGCAAGTCGGATCCCACCTGTTAGCTCCTCCATCACTTCAAAAATCTGAAGCGGCCCCTGCTCCGGGCTGTATAGCCTGCTTTTTCCCGGCGGTGAAAGTTGATCTTGACTAAATACATTATAGCTGTATTATAGCTCTTGAGTCGTTTAGGTCCAAGCAAAAAATATCCTTGCTAAGATGGGCTTAGGGTAAACATCTGCGGAACCGGGAACAGGGAAAGCTATGCTACTGGAAGGAAAAAGTGCGATTGTCACAGGCGGGTCTCAGGGGATTGGCGCCGCAACATCTCTCGAACTTGCCCGTGAAGGGGCGAACGTATGCCTGACATACCGCAAGCACAAGGAGGAGGCTCAGGATTATGTCCGGCAGATCCGGGAGATGGGCCGCGAGGCGATCGCCATCGAGTGCGACATCGCTGTATTCGCCCAGGCCGAGCAGGTCGTAAAACAGGCCGTCGAGGCGTTCGGCCGTATAGACATACTGGTCAACAACGCCGGGATGAACTGGGACGCCGTATCCTGGAAAATGACCGAAGAGCAGTGGGACAGGGTCCTGGAAGTCAACTTGAAGGGCTACTTCAATTTCACCCGCAATACAGTCCCGCTGTTCAGGGAACAGAAATATGGCAAGATAATAAACATTACCTCGATAAACGGTCTTCGCGGAAAGTTCGGGCAGTCCAACTATTCGGCCTCCAAGGCGGGCATAATCGGCTTTACCAAGGCGGTGGCCAGGGAACTGGGGCCGTTTAACATCAACGTAAACGCGGTAGCCCCTGGCTTGATTGAAACCGCCATGCTTCGGGAATCCTCCATGCGGGACAAGATAGTCGAAATGGCAATGGCGGAAATCGTTCTCAAGCGGGTGGGGCAGCCCGAGGACCTGGCAAATCTCGTTGCGTTTCTTGCCTCCGATAAGGCACGCCACATAACGGGTGAGGTCATCAAAGTCGATGGGGGGCAATACATCTGATCCTGTCAGTCATGTAAATCCTGTCTTAGAAGCTTTTCTCTCCTTGACCGGACTATGCCCCGTCCTTTGCGTCTCAGTGATAAATAGCTTTTCGAATCTGCGGTGAATGATTGCCGCCGATGAACTGGAGAACCGACATGTACGATCTCAAGCACCTCAAGTTTGAAAGAACAAACGGCGTGGCGCGGATTAGTCTTGCGCGTCCAAAGCATAACGTGATGAACATCGACATGATGAACGAACTCAATTCCCTGCTCGAAACGCTGGGCTCTGACGACGAACTCAAATGCCTGGTGATCCTCGGCGAGGGCAAGAGCTGGTGTGCCGGAGTTGAAGTGGGCGATCACAAGCCGGAGCTGGCCCCCGGCATGATAGCCGCTTTCGGCCGCATTTTTGAGCTGATCGACCGGTTGGACGTACCCACCATTGCAGCGGTGCATGGCGCCTGTCTTGGCGGGGGTATGGAACTCGCCATAGCTTGTGACATCGTGCTCGCTTCGTCAAACGCCAGGTTCGGTCAGCCGGAAATCAAGCTGGGTTTTTTCCCGCCATATGCTGCGGTGCGGCTTCCGGAACTGGTTGGGACCGCTAAGACCATTGAAATTTGCACTACCGGCAGAATCTACACCGCACTGGAAGCCTTCGGACTGGGGTTCGTCAGCAGTGTCGCAGATGAGGAAGACTTCAGTAAAAAGCTCGACGGCCTGGTCGAAGAGATCTGCGCCTGCAGCCCGCTGATTATCCGCATGAACAAGCGTGCGGTAATGATGACCAAAGGGTGCGAATTCAGGGAAGCCGCTAAAAAAGCAAACGACTATTTCCTCAATTCACTCATGAAGACAGAAGACACCATGGAGGGAATCCGCAGTTTTGAAGAAAGACGCAAGCCCGTCTGGAAAAACCAATGAACTTCGAGGCAAGGCCAAAGGAAAAACATGGGCAGGGAGCAGGGAGCAGGAAGCAGGAAGCAGGGAGCAGGAAGCAAAAAACCGTTCATACTTCTATTGTCCTGAATCAAAGATCCACTACATAAGTCCCGAGTACTTAGGCCGTCATTCCGGCGAACCCTGCCCCGGAAGTGTCCGTCACCCCGGAAGTGTCCAGTCCGGGGCCGGGGGCCGGCGTGACGTAGGTGTTTGCTCAATTCCCAAGCTTGAATTAGGTTATGAATTTTAGACTCAGGACACTAATTTCCGCTTCTGCTGGCGAGGGAGATACGATGGATAGGCGGCAAAGGCCTGCGCTCCTGATAATAGACATGGTCAAGGATAATTTCGACGAAGCGAAAAACCTTCCCATTACCCCCTTGGCTCGAAGGATTATTGGCCCGATAAACAACCTGATCGGTGTGTTCAGGAAGGAAAAGTGGCCCGTTGTTTTCTCGACGGACGCATTTCGAAATGAGGATTTCATTTTTACGGGTCGAATGAGGCCCCACTCCCTGGCTGGGACCGAAGGGGCCGAAGTTGTCGAAGACCTTGACAGGAGGCCGGAGGACCTGTGGCTGCCAAAACCGAGGTTCTCGGCCTTTTTTGGCACCGATCTGGCTCAGAGGCTGAAAAAAGATAAGGTTACAATCTGCGCGGTGGCGGGTATTGCGACCAACTTCTGCGTCCTTACCACCGTAATGGACGCCATCTGCTGCGATTTCCAGGCCGTGTTGCTCGAAGACTGTTCCGCCTGTTGGTCGGAAGAAATTCATGGCCAGATCGTGAACATCTACCGCCGCAATCCCCTCTATCCATTACTGAGAGTTTGCAGTTCCACAGAATTTGCGGCGGACCGGGGCGCCGGCGTTCCCTAATAACGGTGTGCGTGAAGACCTCTCATCACCGGCGCCTTCTCCCTGCCCATTTACGCCAGAGCATGCTATGGATGAGGCAGTTACTTTTTCAACATCGCCTTTCCGCAACACTCGAGGGGCGCATGGCAGGTCGGTTCGCCCTTCCCGCAACTGCATGGCTTCTCCACCTTGAGTTCCAGGCCGCACGTTTTACATTCAACGATTTCTCCCTTACACATCTCACCGCAACTCGCCATTTTCCATCCTCCTTTAACCGTCTGAAAGGTTTTCGAATCCTGATAAACTAATAACTGTCTATAAGATTTCAACCGTGTCTGGGCTGCTTTAGCAGGGTGCTGAAAAAGGGTTCTCTGGTGGGAAAAGGGCCTTAAAAAGAATGGTGATTTCGTCATTCCGGCGGAGGCCGGAATCCAGAGCTTTTTTGAACTATTTGATATCTAAAGTAAAACACTGGACCCCGACCTTCGTCGGGGTGACGGCCCCACGGGGTTTTTACTGCAAAGTGGGAATTTCAATCCTTTTTCATCACCCTGTTAGGCTGCGATAATGCACAAAAGGTGTAACGATAGGCGAGAAAGCTTTGGGGAGGGCTTTATGCCCTCCTGGAGGGCGTGACTTGAACGCAAACCGGTATAAGATGGGAGGCCCGCCACCGCCAGTATCTCGACGCTCCGCGAGGCGTGGCGGTCCCACCGCCTGGCTGCGCTGATCCCGGCCGGCGGTCCCACCGCCCCGCCCGTCAATGGACAGGTTTTAGGGTCTCCTTTGCTTTACCGCTGCCCCATATACCATTGAGCGTTCCGTTGGGCCCCATTCGATACACTACTATCTCGTTGTCGGCTTTAGGACCTTTCCTGTTTATAATCAAAGTCGTTCCCGATAGAGTGCCGGTGCCTGTCAGGGTACGATCCGCAATCTTCCACCTGATGGAATATTTGCCCTCGCTCTGGGCAATCCCTGCCATCCCGTTGTACTTAGTGCCGTCGGGGTTTATTCCTTCAACGGTGTAGTGACCTTCCAGTCTCACCGAACCGCTCTTAGACGGGGTTTTGCCGGGGGGCGCAGGCTGTTGCGGGGCTGTTTGCTGATCGAACAGGTACTGCCAGGATTGAGATGGCTTACCGCCGGCGCCGGGAGAAATTGAAGGAGTTGTTGTCGCCGTTACGCTCGCCATGTAAGATCTGGCGGCGGCGTTATTGGGATTTGCCTCCAGGGACAGCTTGAAAAACTGTTTGGCTTTATCGGCGTCGCCCTTCTTCATATAACAGGTCCCGATGTTTGCGAACACTTCATCTCTATTGTGCGGCAGGAGTCTGATACTGGCCTTGAAAGACTCGATCGCCATATCAAACTCAGTCTGTCCCATATAAACATTGCCGAGTTCATAATGAGCTTGTGCATCGGTGCTGTTCAGGCTCAACGCCTGCTTGTACCGCTCTATGGCCGCCTGGGGGTCCTTTCTGAACACGAGAAGGCGGGCCATGGTGACTAGGCAGTCATAACTGTTCGGATTAATAGCCAAAGCCTCCTCCAGGAGATTTTGGGCCCCCTGCGGATTGCTTATAAACTGTCTTTTTGCGTCGATAATCAAACCTTCCACAGAGGGCGGGCGCTCCTTTGTCCCGGGGCCTGGCTGGGGGCCACTCGGCTGCCCTACCCCCGGCTGGGTGTTTGCAGGCATAGTTGCAGGGGGCTGCACCTGCTGCACTTCTCCAGTCTGCTGCGGAACAGCCTGCTTTGAGTCCAGCACCTGCATACGGTGGAAGTGCCACAAAACAGCTACACCGGCGCACACTACCATCAACAGCAGCAGGACGATCGCCGGTATATTCGGCCCTGTCTTTTTGGCTTCCCTTAAGTCTTGCCTGGCCTCCTCAGGGTGATAGGCCCTTTCCCCTTTCGGCCCGGCGGCGTAAATCTGCTGCTCGGAGGACAAACCCTGGGGGTCGGAGACATGCCCGATCGCAGGAGCGGCGGATTCGGGCTGACCGGCCAGCATGGTTCTATCAAAAGAGAATTGAGATGCTATGACCGCTTCGGAATCAGTTGGGGAGGCAGAGGCCAACGCTTTCATGTCCTTTAGCATTTCCGCCGGTTTCTGATAACGCTGGGAAGGATCTTTGGCCAGGGCTTTGAAGATTACACGGGCAACCGCTTGTGGAATGTTCACATTGACTATATTTGGAGGAATCGGATCTATTTGTACAATCTTATAGACGAGGGTCGCCGTATTTTCTGCCTCAAAGGGTTTCTCGGCGGTCACCAGTTCGTAAAAGACAGCACCCAGGGAGAAGATATCGGAGCGTATATCCACCTTTTTGCCGGAAATCTGTTCGGGAGACATATAAAACGGAGTTCCAAGGACCATCCCTGTGACCGTCAATGAAAGTGAAGGAAGTTTGGCGATGCCAAAATCCATGACTTTCACCCTGTTGTCTTCCGTAATCATGATGTTGGACGGTTTGATGTCCCTGTGCACGATACCTGCCTTGTAAGCGGTCTCTATAGCCAGCAGGATTTGTTCGAGAATGGGGATTGCCTCTTCTACAGGAATAGCTCCACGCTCCTTAAGAATTTGGCTCAGAGTTTTCCCTTTAATATATTCCATGCAGATATACTGAAATTCGTCCGTCTCCCCGTAAGAGTGGATGGTTACTATATTGGGGTGCACAAGATTGCCGGCAGTCTGGGCTTCGTGTATAAACCTTTTCTGAGCTTCGTCTCTACGAAGGGCTTCCTCATTCGTTGCATTCTTGGAAGTTTTGGGAATAAGCTTCAATGCGACAATTCTGGCGAGCGTGGAATCGTGAGCTTTAAACACCATGCCCATTGCCCCTTCGGCAATGAAGGACTCCACTGTAAACTGATCTATACGCTTTCCTATAATCTCGTCTGTCTTGACCATGGAATTCTCGCGTGCAGCGAATCAAACAAGTTGGGAATCTCCCGGAGCAGGAACCGTCCGGGCGCCCACCGGGACCGCCAATGCACATAAAACCGGCCGCCTTCTTTAAAGAGTAACATACCGTTTCATCCCGCACAACTTCATACGCCCTGTGAGTGCGATTTTATGAAGCACTTCCAATAGATTGGACTCTCGTCGTCAAACAGCTCGCTACTACAGTCTCTTGCGCCTCCAGTGGCTGTCGCACGCGCCGGTTGCAAACCCTTGCGGTTTACACGGAAAAATAGGATAAAAGACCTGCAACTTATTTTCGTGGAGTCGTATGGCGAAGCTGATCGTTAAAGATAGCAAAGGGACCCGCGAAGTCACACTGGAAGGGGTCAACTCAGTCGGACGTTCTCCGGTCAATCAGGTGCAGATTGCCGATCCTCTCGTCTCTAAACAGCATTGCCTGATTTTTGCCGACCAGAACGGCAATTATACTATCAAGGACTTAGGCAGCCGGAACGGGACCTTTGTCAACAAAAAGCGTATCGAGGGCGAAATAAGTCTTCAAAATGGAGACGAGATCTCTCTGGGTTCGACATCCTGCATGTTCCATCTCATGATGGCCGACAACCTTGTTGCGCTGGATGACGAACGATGTCAGATCATGGTGTTCGATCAGATTTACCTTAAATCTTTACAGCGAAGCCGCTTTCTCCCGGAAAAGGAAATTACCGATGATAAAGCTCTTCGTACTGATTACGAAAAGCTGCGAATTGCTCATGAGCTTCAGCGGGATATTGGTCTTGAGCTCGACCTGAGCCGAATTTTCAATCGAATCCTTGTCCGCACCTTTGAGGTCTTGGTGTGTGACCAGGCCGTAATTCTGATGGCGGATGCAACGGGGAATATGGCCGTAGAGGCGTTCAAAACGCGAACGCCTAAAGACAGGGTGGTCGTTTCCTCGACTGTAATCAGGCGGGTTCAAGAGAACAAAGTAGGAATAATCAGCGCAGACGCCCTTGCTGATGAACGTTTTCAGGGCGCCGCCTCGATCGTCAGCCAGGAAGTGCGCTCCTCGATGGCCGTTCCCATACTGCACGAAGAAAAGCTGCTCGGCATCATGGTTATCGAGTCCTCTGCGGCAGTCATGGCATACACGAAGAAGGATCTTCTCCTCTTTAGCAATATCGCCCTTCAGACAGCAAACCTGATCAAGATGGCTGAAATGGCCAAAAAAATAGAGACCGATGCCGCCACGCGCGAAAGATTTCAGCGCCTGCTCTCCCCGGATCTCGCCGAGATGGTCGTTTCCGGCAAGCTCAAGGTGGAAAAGGGCGGCGAGGAGCGCATCGCGACGACTCTTTTCGCCGATATACGCGGCTTCACCTCTATGTGCGAAAAAATGGAAGCCCCCGAGGTCCTCATCTTACTCAACGAGTTCTTCGAGATTATGGTGGAGATCGCCTTCTCTTACGAGGGCACGGTAGATAAGTTTGTTGGAGACATGATCATGGTTGTCTGGGGCGCTCCGGTGGTTCATTCCGACGACCCCCGCCGGGCAGTCCAGGCAGCGTTGGACATGCAAGAGGCCCTGGAGCGGTACAACATGGCTAGTAAGCACCCGATCCGCATGGGAATTGGTATAAACACCGATCGACTCGTCGCAGGATATATCGGATCTACGCGCACCATGAGCTATTCGGTTATCGGGGATGCGGTCAATATCGCATCGAGGCTTTGCTCTGCTGCCGGTCCGGGGCAGGTGCTTATATCCGAAAACACTTATCGGAAAATACGCAAGTACTTCGATACAAACGAGTTAGATCCCCTGAAGGCCAAAGGGAAATCAACGCCAATCAAAGTTTTCGGCGTGCTCGGTGCGAAGCGGGAACCCCAGACGGTTATCGACTAGCGGTTTCCGATTCGGAAAGGATCGTTGTTGTTGATTTAAAGATATAGTTTAAGCTAGGTGATTCAGGGATTCGGGTTGCAAACCAGGACATTCTCGGCCCCTCAGTGCAAGAATCCCTTAATTCCTAATTTCCTTACCTCCATCTGTTCATTCCATAACCACACGGTCCCTGCCCTGGTTCTTGGCCGAGTACAGGGCCTTATCGGCTGCATTCAGAATGTCGGCAGCCGCATTGTTTTGCTCATCAAACACAGCTACTCCGAGCGAAGCAGTAACGGCCGGCAACTGCTTGCCATGGTACATGAGTTTGACCTCTTTGATCTGATTTCGGATATATTCCGCCCGGTCTATAGCCTCCTTGCCTGAAGCGCCGCACAGAATAATGAGGAACTCCTCCCCCCCATAGCGGCACACAACATCTTCACTCCGCACGGACTTTTTTAAAATACCGCCCGTTGCGGCAAGTAGAAGGTCCCCGGCCTCATGACCTTGCGTATCGTTAAAGTTCTTGAAGTGGTCCAGGTCCAGCATAATGAGCGCCAGGGCGGAGGCATGACGTTTTGCCCGGCTGAGTTCGCGAGTCAGGGACTCTTCCATGAAACGCCGGTTGAATAGCCCGGTGAGAGGATCTTTAATGGACTGCACGCGAAGCGTTTCTCGCATGTTCAAATTTGCAAGGGCCAGGCCGATGTGGTCTGTGATGGCTACGGCCAGACGCTGCTTTAAGAACATGATCTTGCGGCGGGTTTCCTGGAATTCCCCGCCATCTGAAGGACCGCAGCGCAAATGAAACAAGCCGATAATCTCACCCTGGGCAATCATCGGGACGCACAAATATCCATCGGTCGGCTCGCCTTTCAAATGCCGGCACACAACACCCCCCGGCTCTTCGACCATGTGCACTTTCCCCTGTCTCAAAGCCCAGCAGTGATCGTAATCAAAAACCTTTTCGCTCGTTAAGGAATCACCCCACGAAAAGACGACCTCGAGCGTGGATTTGGCGTCTTTGAGCAGATACAGGAAGCCGGAATCCGATGGGAAAAGCTTTTGGATATAATTCCCGAGGACGTAGTAACTTTCTTCTCCCGTGCCGCACACTTGCAGCAGGTTCAACATCTCGTTAAGGAGTGAGATTTCGTAGCTGCGCTGTTCGAGTTCCTCATGGGACCGCCTCAGCTCCAGCTCCGCCTGTTTTCTCTCCGTAATGTCGAGCAGGGACGCCACGGTCTTTTGCGATCCCGGAATAACGGCAACGGTCAGAAACATATCCCTGGCATGGCCCTGGCTGTTTTTCAAAGATGCTTCATAATTTCTGGGAGCCCCATGGGGGTCGATTCGCCGCATCCGGCGATATTCCTTCATCAGGGTCTGGTGTTCATCCGTGAAAAATTCGGTCAAGCTTTTCTTGCCTTCAATCTCCTCTTTGGCGTACCCGGAAATTCTGGCAAATTCGGCGTTAGCCAAAGTAATAATCGAATCTTCTCCAATGATGACCGTGGCGTTTCCTGTATTTTCAAATATAGTGCGATATTCGCTCTGAGATTTTTCAAGCGCATCCGATGCCTGCTGGCGTTTTTCCATCTCCTCCTGGAGCTTGGAGTTGGCGGTTTCGATGGCTTTCAACGCCTTTTTGGTCTCGCTAAGGTTCCGGGCGACGGAGACACTTCCGAGCAGCGAACCGTTCTTGTCTTTTAAAAGGCTTATCGATACGTCGAAGGGTATGATCGTGCCATCTTTTTTTTTCATGCCTATTTCATAGTTTTTGACAAATCCCTGCTTTCTCAATACCTTCACCATGGCGGCAAGTTCATCTTTATCCGCATACCAATTGAAAGCGTACTCGCCCCGGAATTCTTCGTTGGAATAGCCGTACAGTTCGACTGCCGTATGGTTCCATTTGATAAACCGGCCTTTGGGGTCCACTATACCGATGGCGTCCGGGGAGTTCTCAAGAACGTTTTCCAGATAGTCTTTTGTTTGCAGAAGCTCCTCGCTGTTGCTCCGGCGCTCCGTGATATCCGTACCGACACAGCAGATGATTTTGCCCAACCCCTCCGAATCAAAAACCGCGCGCCCATGCCATTCAATTAGCCTTAGCTGACCATCGGCGGCAATCAGGTGGGTTTCCAACATTATGGTCTTCGGCGAAGGGCCGACAGTTCCAAAGAGCCTGGTCAACGCGTCATGATCGCTTTCAGGAATAATACCGGTAAAGTACTCTTTGCCGGCGACTTCCTCTTTCGTACGGCCGATGACCTGCAAAAGGGCCTTATTTATCAGCAGAATCCGGCCATCGTGGCCGAGCTCCAACATGAAAACCGGAGACTCCTCTATGAGCCAGTTGCCTAAAGCTTGCTGGAGTTTTGTATCGCTGGTTTCAGGAGGATGCTCTTTTGTAGAAGACTTATGCGCCATGTCCTGATTCTCCTTGTGATTTACTGGGTTACGGGCGAGCACATTATACATAAAAAGGCGGAACTACAGGACTATTTGATGGGGTCGGGTGGGGTAGGGGGCCGGGCCTTATGCCGTTAACTTAACAGGTATGTCCTGTGAACACATACTGGAGAAGAATCATTAGAAACTATCGCACACCATATGGATAATACTTTTATAGCCACAGCTCATGGGCACTGGGTCCCTCGACTCCCAAAATTCCCGCATCCGCGTCTCGATGCTCGGCGGCGTTCCGGCTGCGTCAATCCTGGCCGGCGGTCCCACCGCCCCTAACCGACTTTTATTACGATAGCGGCACCCGTGTCACCCGCCGCGCATCCTCCCCACAGAAGATATCCGCCCCCCAGTTTGGCCACTTCCTCGATGCCTTCGATGATGAGCCTTCCCGCCGTGGGGGCCTGGGGATGCCCGAAAATCAGGGAGCACCCGTAATTATTGAAGCCCATTACATCGATGCCCAGTTCCCGGGCCATATAGAGGTCGTTTGTGACGAAGGGATTATGGGTCTTTATGGCCTTTAGATCGGCGACCCCTATGCCTGCTTTGTCAAGGGCCATTCTGACCGCAGGGACAACCGCCATCGCCATGAAGCCCTTCTTTGCCCTGGAAAAGCCGTACGAGACCACCCGGACCTCTACAGAAGAATCCGCGCTCAGTTCGGCTGCTTTTTCCCGCGAAGTTACCACTACTGCGCAATTTCCGTCCGCTGGATGTGTTTGCGAGCCGAAAGTGTGAATGCCGCCTGGTACTACTGGCTTGAGTGCCGCCAGGCCTTCCCGGCTGGTCGGCATTATTCCCTCGTCTGCCTCCACCAGAACGGTCTTGTTTTTGGAAATCCTTATCTCGACCGGAAACATGTACCGTTTTTGAAAATCCCGGTCGCCTTCGAGGGCGGCCATGTACTGCTCATAGCGCCGCAGGGTTGTCTCATCGGCCTGCTCCCTCGTAAGTCCGGCTTCCCTTGCCACATTTTCAGCGGTCTCGATCATGGAATTCTTGGCCCAGGGATCGTGACCGAAGTTGTCCATCACCCAGTTCTCAGATTCCACTTCTCCACCCGGGCCCTGTGGATTGGGCCATACGGTGTGGGGTCCGTTTGAGCATCTGTCCGTCATAAGGCAGAGGGAATTCCCATAGAGTCCCGTTTCGACACCGATGGCGGCCTGGTAGAGGCAAGTGGCTGAGGTAGTGCACGCCTGGCTGATGATCATTCCGGGAATGCCTGGGGCGCCGATGAGAGCGGCCGCCCAGGGGCTTCCGTAGAACCATTTGGGCTGCCCGATAGTTATGCCCAGAAAAAGGTAGTCGAACATCTTCGGGTCCCAGTTCTTCCCGGCCAACCATCTTTTAGATGTATCCGCCGCAAGGATTATGGAGTTCTGGGCCGCCATGCTGCCCTGCCACCGTGAGAACGGAGTCGAGTAATAACCCCTGAAAGGTATGTATGCATTATTCAACATAGTCTATGCTTCCTCTAAGACTTGAGACAATCTATCATTCATCACGTTTCTTTGTTCCGTCGCCCGGACGGAAACTAGCTATTTAACAGCTATTTCATAGCTTCTGTCAGAATCTTAGTCAATAACTATTTGACTATGGGTTCAATGTGAAGCTACAATGTAGCTATATGCCCACCCGTAACCAGCAAATATTAACATGGCGGCATAAAACGGGAAACCTCCCTCATGCAGCCTGTATAGAGTGGAAAAAGCACATGGGAAATCCCCCTTCTAGAATGCTTATATGCAACGCCGAACAAAGGGCCGAATTGATGCGCGTTGCTCTTGGCCTTGAACCTGCCGATATGGTGATCCTTAACGCTTCGGTGGTCAATGTGTACACCGGCCAAATCGTGGAAAACTGCCCGGTCAGCATCAAAGGAAAGTGGATCGCCGCAGTGGGACCAGATGCTGCATCGGCAGCCGGTGCATCCACGGTGGTTGTGGATGCCGCCGGGAAAACCCTCATACCGGGCCTGATAGAAGGACATACTCACATGTGCTTCCAATCCATGGCGGCATTCCTGCCCTATGCCATAAAGGGAGGAACCACCACCATTATTATCGAAACAATGGAGTACTTCCCGGTGGCCGGCTGCGAGGGGGTTATTGAGTTTCTCGATTCAGTTAAGGATCAGCCGATCAAAATCCTGGGTACTGCACCGGTCATGATCTCTATAAGCAAAAGTCTGAACGGCATTTCCCTTGGCGTCATGGAAAAGCTGCTTGACAGGGATGAGATTGTCGGGCTGGGAGAATCTTACTGGCAGGCGGTGCTGCAATCGCCTGACGCTATGGTCCCGCTGTTTCAGAGCGCCCTTGATCGAGGCAAGCGGTTGGAAGGACACTCGGCAGGTGCAAAGGGGAAGAAATTGGCTGCCTATGCCGCTGCCGGAATCTCCTCCTGCCATGAAGCGATTAACGCAGAGGAGGCCATAGAGCGGTTGCGGCTCGGTTTTTACGTGATGGTGAGGGAAGGAAGCGTCCGAAAAGATCTCGAAGAAATTTCTAAGATCATCGAGACCGGTGTCGATTTAAGAAGACTCATTTTGGTCACCGACTCTGTCGAGCCCAAGGAACTGGTCGAGAAGGGCTATCTCGAAGTTGTCGTGCAAAAGGCAATTGCCTGTGGGTTTGATCCGGTAAGCGCCATTCAGATGGCTACGCTTAATGTGGCTGAACATTTTGGCCTGGACAGCGCCATTGGCGGTATTGCGCCCGGCAGGTGCGCCGATATACTGGTGCTTTCCGATGTGAGAACCATTGTGCCCGAGATCGTCATCAGCAACGGCCGTGTTATCTTTGAGAACGGAAAGCTCCTGTTGGCGCCCCGAAGACATCATTATTCTCATAGCTGCCTGCAAAGCATGCGACTCAAGAGCGCTATGAAATCAACGGATTTTGACATTTATGCCAAAACCTCCTCCTTAAGCGGATCGGTCAAGGTCCGCATTATCGAGATGGTAACCGATCTGGTGACCAAAGAATTCCATGCCGATGTTTTTCCCGCCGGAGGGAAAATTGCGGTAGATTTGCAGCAGGATATCGTGAAGGTAGCGGCCATTGACTACAGAAACAATCCCGGCCGCTCATTTGTCGGGCTGATAAAGGGGTTTGGGATTAAAATGGGCTCGATTGCATGCAGCGCCGCCTGGGACACCTCAGACATTATCGTGGTGGGCGGAGATGAAGAAGATATGGCGCTGGCCGTAAATCGAATCCGCGAATTGCAAGGCGGCATTACCGTCTGTAGAAATGGGAAGATAATGGCTGAACTGCCGCTTCCAATTTTTGGGGTTATATCGGATCTGGGCATGGAGCAGCTTGCCGAAAAGCTCGATTCGGTTAGGCAGGCGGCGCGCGGCCTGGGCATTTCCTTTGTGGACCCGGTGCTTTCATTGTCCACCCTTACGGGGGCGGCGATTCCCTACCTTAGAATCTGTGAGGAGGGCCTGGTAAACCTGAGGGACGGCAAAACGCTCCCCCTCGAGGTGTGCTGAAGTCAGTATATGAAGGATTGGCATTTGCCTGACGATACAGTTCGTAATGGAAGGCGGCAGGACCCTCAATACCCATTTCCTCGACTATAAAATGCCCAATGCCATGGACATGCCGCCAAGCGAAGCGGCCCATATCGATACGTATGAACCCGAAGGGCCGATGGGCGCAAAGGAGGCCGGCGAAGAACTCGCCATCCCCACTGCGCCCGCCATAGCCGAAGCCGTTTTTCATGCGACGGGCTTCCGGTGCAGGGACCTCCCTATTACCCCTGAGAAAATTCTGTACGCGATTGAAGATTTAGAGTGAAAAAGGTGGAAAAAGCGCTTGACAGGCAAATGGTTGCCGATTATCATCATTTCGATAGTTGTCGAAACGTAAAAGGACTGATATGGACATCAAACAGGCCGCTAAAGTTCTCAAGGCCCTCTCGCATCCCAATCGGCTGGAAATATACTTGAGTATCGTCAAGGGTGAGCAACAAAGCTTCGCTGCCAATGAATGCTGTGTCGTTTCCGTTATTGCTGACAATCTCAAGATCGGGGCGCCAACGATCTCCCATCATTTGAAGGAGTTGGTCAACGCCGGTCTGATCGTCACCGAGCGTCAAGGGAAGTTTCTGATCGCCCGGCCGGTGCCCGAAACTTGGGAAGAGGTGAGTAAACTCCTGTCCAAAAAGGAAACGGTATGAACAAAGCTCAAAGGGTTGTAATGATTACAGGGGCCTCCTCCGGTATCGGCAAGGCCACATCTGCAATGCTGGCAGCGAAGGGTTGGAGGGTATATGCGTGCGCACGCCGCGTCGAGTCAATGCAGGACTTGACCGGCATCGGCGCGATCCCCCTGAAGCTTGATGTCACCGATAAGCTTCAGTGCCGTGCCGCCGTCGAAGAAATCCTGCGCAAAGAAGGGCGCATAGATGCTCTTGTTAACAATGCAGGTTACGGTTCCTACGGCGCCCTGGAGGAAGTGGAGGATGAAGAGGCGCGGCGCCAGTTCGATGTGAACGTCTTCGGCTTGATGGGCCTGACTCGCCTGGTCCTGCCACACATGAGGGCGCAGAAAAACGGACGGATCGTAAATGTCAGTTCTATCGGCGGCCGCATGACAACTCCGATGGGCGGCTGGTACCATGCCACCAAGTTTGCCCTGGAAGCCCTTTCCGATTCATTAAGAACAGAGGTCAAGCCGTTCGGGATCGACGTGGTGGTGATTCGGCCCGGCAGCGTCTCGACAGCCTGGAACGGAATCGCTAAAGAGAATCTCCTTTCCGTTTCCGGCAGCGGTCCGTACAGCGAGCTGGCCGGGGACATGGCTAACGTCCTTGAAACCGCCGGCCGCCGGGGCAAGTGGCCAATGACCCCGGCTTCACCCGAAGTTATTGCTCGAGTCATCGAACACGCCCTGGAAACGAACAGGCCCAAAACCCGCTATGCTGCGCCCTGTCATGCAAAGCTCTTTCTCTTTTTCCGCTGGCTGCTCCCCGACTGCGTCTTTGACAAAATGGTCATGAAACAAATTGCCTATCTGTCCAAACAGAGGAGAGTGAAATGAATATCGTCTGCCTGCTCGGAAGCCCAAGAGAAAAAGGAAATAGTGCTGCCATTGCAAATCGGTTCTGCAGCACCGCCCAGGGGCTGGGTGCGGAAGTGAAGACTTTCACCCTGAACAATCTCAAATATCGTGGCTGCCAGGGATGTATGGCATGCAAGACCAAGCTCGAGAGATGTGCGCTGAACGATGATCTCACTGAAGTTCTGGAGGCGGTTCGTGAAACCGATGTTCTCGTGCTGGCCTCGCCGGTCTATTTCGGGGATATCTCCTCTCAGCTAAAGACATTCATCGATCGTACCTACTCGTACCTTGTGCCCGACTTCATTACCAATCCCAGGAAAACACGCCTTGCGCCGGGGAAGAAGCTGGTTTTCGTTATTGCTCAGAACAATCCGGACCCAAACAACTTTGCCGATATCTACCCAAAATTCCAATTCTTCGCCCGAACCTACGGCGGCTTTGGTGAGAGTCATCTCATTCGTGCGTTAGGAGTTAATGAACCGGGGGAAGTCGAAAGCCATCAGGACGTGATGAAGCTGGCTGAAACAACGGCTGAGAAGATATGCAATAAAAATTAGATGCCGGATGACACACTTTTACTCCACTCCTGCTATAATCCGGTTTGATATGTTGCAAGCATTTGCGTCTTTTATTGTGGGACTGACGGGCAGTCTCCACTGTCTCGGGATGTGCGGGCCGCTCATTATTGCATGGTCCCTGCGGTACAGGAGCGCATCTCAGGCCGGTTCGGGGGAAGTGGGACCTTCACTTTTCTCCGGGGTGTTTTTCCATCACCTCGCCTTCCATGCCGGACGGATTGCCACATATGTCTTGCTGGGGGCCATTGTTGCGGGTATTTTCAGTTCTTTGGAAGTACACAGATTCTCAATGGAATACAGGGCTGGCCTTGCCATTGCCTCGGGAATCACCCTCATTGGTCTGGGCCTGGTAATTTTTGGGACCTTACCGCTGCCCCATTTTGTCGTCCGTCTTTTTTCGCCTCAGGCATCGGTTTTCGGCAAGGGCCTGACGAGACTGGCGAACTCAAGGAGTCTCGGTTCCAAAATAGGGCTGGGCCTCCTCGCGGGGCTACTGCCCTGCGGTCTTACATGGGCCATGCTGGTTGCGGCGGCAAGCACACTCAGCCCAGCCAGGGGGCTTGTCATGATGGCCTCTTTCGGGTTAGGGACCGTTCCGGCGCTGCTCGCGGCAGGAATGTCGGCCACGCTGGTGTCCGCGCGAACACGACTATTGGGCGAACGCGCGGCCGCGATTTTCATTGTAACAATGGGCGCATTATTGGCTATAAGGGGCCTGGGAGCGGTGTTCGGATTCGGGGACAATTGCTGCCCGATGGAGCTTCTGTCGAAAAGCGGCCTATTGGGGTGATGGCAACGCATTTGAAGTTGAAGTAACGGATTATCATTAGGAGGTTTGGGATCATGGGAGATCAAAAGCTTAAACCGGTTCATCCCGGTGAAATGCTGCTTGAGGAACTCCTCAATCCTCTGGGGATTAGTCAGAACAAACTGGCTCTTGATATAGGAGTTCCACCGCGACGCATTAACGAGATAGTGCATGGGAAACGCCGGGTCACAGCGGGCACGGCTCTCCGTCTTGGGCGTTATTTTGGTATGTCTCCGCAATTCTGGTTGGGGCTTCAGATGGACTATGACCTCGATATTGAGGAAGACAGGCTTGGTGGGAGGTTGCAGCAAGACGTGCGAGAATACGCAGCATCAGGGCGGTGAAGAAATACAATCTGGCTTCGCCAGTAGCCCAACTCCAGGATAGAAAGTGCCCTAATCGTGCCTGTTGAACTCATTCATAGCATCGGACAGGCATGTGGCGAGGATGGCGCAGACTGCTTTTTCAGCCTGCGCCGTCATTTTTTCGAAGTCTTGACGGTCTTCCGGGTATGGGGGCTGGAGGACAAAGGTTTCGACCGGTTCCCCGTGTTTGGGGCGGCCGATTCCCATTTTGAGGCGCGGAAAATCCGAACCGCCGACGTGGTCAATTATCGACTGGATGCCCTTGTGCCCCCCGGAGCCGCCTCTTTGTGCGATTCGGACCCGGGCAAACGGCAGATCCAGGTCGTCATGTAAAACGAGCATGCGGTCCGAAGGGATTCCGAAGTATTTGATGATCTCGCCAACGGCTTCGCCGCTGCTGTTCATGAAGGTGAGCGGCTTTGCAAAAAGGATTTTTCGTCCTTCGGCAATCGCGAAACCCCACGAGGCGCGGAACTTACGTTCCATCATCATGGGCGAATAGTGCGCAATCAGCCGGTCAACGACCTGGAACCCCACGTTGTGGCGGGTGTGCTCGTATTGTTTTCCAGGATTGCCAAGGCCGATGACGGCAAGGATTTGCTCTTCGTTGCGGCAGACATCACCCATAGGGACTGAACCGTTTGAGTCTTTGGCCCGCGGCGATTTTGCAAGCGGGCAATATGGCGACCGGTCCCACCGGTTGGCAGCCGGTCCTGGCGGCCGCTATTTTTTGGCTTCTTCCTCTGCCGTCGGGGCCTCGGTCTCAGGCGCCAAGACGCTTACGACCCCAACTGTCGGGGCCTCGTCGAATTCATAGGAAGGTTCCGCTACAAGGTCCTCGACGTGGAGTGTCTCTCCCATATCGATCTTACTCACATCGATCCGGATTCTTTCCGGAATTTTGTTTGGCAGGCAGCGCACGGAGAGCGTTCGTTGAATGAGATTGATCTCTCCGCCTTTCTGCACCCCTATGGATTCCCCTACCAGCTCCACGACAACTTCCACGGCGATCTGCTGATCGAGGGGCACTTCATAGAAATCGACGTGGAGAAAGCGCCTCCGGTAAGGGTGCTTCTGAATTTCGCGAATGAGCACCTGCCTGGTTTCACCGCCATCGATCTTAAGGTTGAGGAGCTTACTCTCGCCGCCGGTCTCTTTGAGAAGCTTTTCCAGATGCAGAGCCGAAACCGAAAGTGAGGTCGACTGGGTTTTCGGTCCGTAAAGCACTGCAGGGACCCTCAGATCCTGGCGCACGGTCCGCGCGGCGCCCTTTCCAGTCCTGTTTCTTGTTACCGCTTGAATTTCCAAAGCCATTCCTTATGCCTCCTGATGTATTCGACGCTCAACTTTGCACAGAAAGACTCAGCCGGGAGCTTTCGGCAAAATTCCGGGCGCCGGGATCTCAAATTTCGTTGAATATGGAGCTTATCGATTCCTCAAAATGCACCCGTTTGATGACTTCGGCCAGCATGGGCGCAATGCTGACCGTACGGATTTTATTGCAGGCCCTTGCACCTTCAGATAGAGGAATTGTATCTGTCACCATCAGTTTCGAGATGGGCGAGGATTCAATCCTTTCCACGGATGTTCCGGAGAGCACCGGATGAACTGCGCAGACCTCGACTGTCCCGGCCCCGGCCGCTTTAGCTGCCTCTGTCGTGCGCAAGACGGTCCGCCCCGTATCGATCAGATCGTCAACGATTATAACCTTTTTCCCTTTGACGTTCCCGACGATCTTCGGGTAGGAACCGTTGCCATCGCGATAGTCCGTGAGGGCCAGATCAAGCTTGAGCCGGGAGGCGAAGGCCCTGGCGCGCTCGGCGCCTCCTGAATCGGGGGCAACAACGATCTCGTCTCCCCGTATCGTTTCTTTGAGTGCGCCACTCAAAACAATCGTGCCAAAAAGATGATCCACCGGAATATCGAAGAACCCCTGAATCTGGTCGGAGTGCAGGTCAATCGTAATCACGCGGTCAGCCCCCGCTACGCTCAAAAGATCGGCAACCACTCTGGCGATAAGCGGGACCCTGGGCTTTTCTTTCTGGTCCTGGCGGCCGTAGCCGTAGTAAGGAATTATCGCGTTAATCCGCCCTACGGACGCCCTTTTGAGGGCATCTATAATCACCAGCAACTCCATGAGATTTTCATTTACGGGCGGACAGGTGGACTGGAGCACGTAGGTGTCTTTGCCCCTGACGTTTTCGCCTAATTCCACCCTGACTTCTCCGTCAGAAAAGCGGGTGATAAGAGCTTTGCCCGGATCTACACCCAGCCGCGAACAAACTTTTTCTGCAAGGGCAGGGTTGGAATTTCCGGCAAAAAGAGTGAGGCGGCTCCACATAATTACAATTTACCTGCGCCAGTTTGCGTCTCTGCGGAAAGGGTTTCAGCCCTTCCCGCACAATTTACCCGATTGCCAGCCGTTATAGAGTACAGACATCCATGCCAAAGAAAAAAATGGCTGGGGCGGGAGGATTCGAACCTCCGAATGCGGGTTCCAAAGACCCGTGCCTTTCCGCTTGGCGACGCCCCAACGCAATATACCGCTAATGCGGCAAATCATAGCGAAGGCGCAATAAAAAGAGGCGCCCCCGGTCAGATCAATTTTGATGGCCGATTACTTCTGCAGCATGGACCCAGCAATCCGGCCAATCTTTTTTTGCGATGATTTCAGCATCTTCTGCCGCCTGCGCGGTCCTGAAAACTCCAAACACCGTAGGTCCGCTTCCGCTCATGGAGGCCGCTAGGGCACCCTGGCGGATCAACCATCGTTTAAGTTCGGCTATGACCGGAAATCGGGGTATGGTAACCGATTCGAGATCATTTTCAATTAGATGCTTAAGTTGCCAGGGATGCTCACTTAAATCATTAAGGATAATTTGAGGCGACTCTTTTGTCAATTTTAAACTTTGATATACCCAGCCCGTCGGTACGGTCACGGGTGGTTTTATCAGCAGGAGCCGATAATCGGGCACTTTGTCCGCAAATTGGAGCTTCTCACCTATCCCGGTTGCCAGGGCAGGTCTTGAGTGCAGGAAAAAAGGCACATCGGCCCCAAGGCTCAGGGCAAGTCTTTCCAGTTCGCCCGGGGGGAGCGCGCTTTCGAAAAATGAGTTCAGGGCGACAAGAACGCCCCCCGCATCCGCGCTGCCACCTCCCAAGCCTGCTCCCCAGGGGATGCGCTTTTCAAGATGTATGTTCACCGCGCTTTTCGAGTGGCTGCTTTTCACATAAAGATCAGCGGCGCGCCAAGCCAGGTTTCGGTCGTCGGAGGGTATTTCGGGCGAGTCACAGGTAATTGAAATATCCCCACCCCCGGGCCGGACGTCGATCGAGATATTATCGAAAACCGAAATGGGCAGCATCAGGCTCGAGATATCGTGATAGCCGTCTTGCCTTTTTCGGACCACCTCGAGCCACAGGTTTATCTTCGCGGGAACGCTGATCTTGAGGATCAAATCCGAACCGGTCCTTTGCGGGTGTTCCAACCGTCAGGTGTTTGCGGACGGATACCTGCTATTTGTCTGATTTCTGTATGTAGCGCATCCGAAGATCATAGAGCACGGACTTGAGAAGCCTTTCCTCATCCTGGTCGAGATTGCCCTTGGTTTTCTCCTGAAGCATGCCCAGAGTGTCGATAATCTGCTTTGCGATGGGCAAATCAACCAGGGTCCGATTGGTTTCCGGCTCCGGAATTTCTCCCAGGTGCACCAGTGCCGATGAGCTAAGGGAGAAAATGAAGGTGGCCAGGGTAACTTGGGGCAAAGGACCCCGTGCTTGCTCCTCCTGCCTGTCGGGAGCCTCTTCGGGGCTGGCGGTCTTTTGTTCATCCGCTGCGGAAGCCGCTTCAGGCTCGGGTCCCTGCTTGTCTTCTTCCGCTTCGGCCCCTTCTGCGAACCTTCGACGGTCTTTTATCACAAATCCCTTTTCTTCTTCTTTGTCTGCCATGGCGCTTTTACCTCCTCAATCAATCGAGTGGATTAAAGCTCGATTGCCTGGACAATGTCCACATTATCCATCGCAAGCAGCTCTTCGATGACTTGCGCGGGAACGGGGGTGTCAGTGCGCAGAAAGATAATGTTTTGTCCGCGTTCGAGCACCTGCCCGACATTCATAAGCGAAATATTTATGTTGTGGCGTCCGAGGCAGGTGCCGATGGCGCCTATAGTGCCCGGAGTGTCGATATTGTGGATCAGCAGCAGATGCCCTTCGAGTGCCGCTTCAAGGCGGAAGTCGTTGATCCGGACCATGCGCGGCTCTTTTTTCCCAAGTATGGTCCCGGCAACGAAGTTCTCTGACTGTGAAGTCTGCACACGAATGCTGATCAGGTTGGTAAAGTCTTCGGCCTCGCGACGGACCGACGTGGTCACTCTGATATTGCGCTCCTTCACGTGGATAGGTACATTGACGAAGTTGACCATGTCGCCAAGGATCGGTGTAAGCATGCCTTTTAGGATGGAAATGCTAAGAGGTTGCGTTTCCAGTGAAGACGCATCACCGACGAATTCTATGGATACCTTTTGTATGGCGCCCTTTGTTATCTGAGTCAGCACGCATCCGAGCTTTTCAGCCAAAATCAGGTAGGGACGCAGTTTGGACAGCACTGAGCCGTCAATATTAGGAGCGTTTACAGCGTTGCGGATCGTCCCGCGCGTCAAAAAATCTGCTATCTGGTCTGCAACTGCGATGGCGACGTTTTCCTGGGCCTCGGCCGTGGAAGCTCCAAGGTGAGGCGTAGCAATAACCTGATCTAGGGTGAGCAGGGGATTACCCGTAGGGGGCTCTTTAGCAAACACGTCAAGCGCAGCCCCGGCCACAACCCCCTGTTTGATCGCCTCATAGAGGTCCTGTTCGTTTATGATTCCCCCTCGCGCGCAGTTGATGATGAAAGAAGACGGTTTCATTTTCCTGAAGGCATCTATATTGAGCAGGTTGCGGGTTTCAGAAGTCATGGGGGTATGAATCGTAATGTAGTCTGATGTCGCCAGCAGCTCATCGAACGATACGCCCCGGATACCCAGAGAATCAATCACCTCGGGGTTGATGTAAGGGTCGTATCCGACGACCTGCATCTTGAGTCCCTGGGCGCGTTCGGCCACTACTCGCCCGATCCGGCCGACCCCTATGATTCCAAGGACCTTGTTGAAAACTTCCTTTCCCTTGAAGCGTTTCTTCTCCCATGCGCCACTCTTTAGAGAAGTGGAAGCTTGCGGAATGTTGCGGGTAAGAGCAAGCATCATGGCTATGGCGTGTTCGGCTGTGGTTATGACGTTGCCTTCCGGGGTGTTCATTACTACTATGCCGCGTTTGCTTGCCGCTTCAATATCGACGTTGTCAAGCCCTATTCCGGCGCGTCCTATCACTTTCAGATTATGCGCATTTTGCAGCACCTGGGCGGTAACCTTGGTCGAGCTCCGGATAACCAGCGCGTCGAAATCCTTTATGACCCGCGTGAATTCTTCGACAGACAGTGTGGTATTCACTTCCACTTCAAAGCCAGGAACCTTCGCAAGCTTTTCGATCCCCGATTCGGAAAGGTTGTCGCTAACAAGAATCTTCATCGATTTCTCCTGGGATAGAATGCACCTTCACTGCCGGCACAAAATAAAGCTAGCATTATCGGCTCTTTGGCGTCAAGAAGCATTCTCGCTACCAAACTTGGGGTGCCGCCTTCGGCGGGCTAAGGGAGCAATTAATTCCCCGGTTCCCCTTTACACGCTATTTGTTTCATTTAGCTATTTCCATAGGTTGGGGATGCAATACAGCGCTTCTTAACTCTTCGTCTATTATGTTCCTGAAGTTATCCGGCGACAGGCCGCCTGCAAACAGAGTCCCGTTGATGATAAATGAGGGGGTCCTGTCTATTCCAGCCAGAACTGCTTCGCGCAGGTCCTTTACCACCAGGGCCTTATATTTTGAATCCTGAAGGCATTGGGAGAAATTATCCGGGGCCATTCCAATCTGGGCGGCATTACTCGCCAGGTTGGCGGACGACAGATCCTTTGCTGTAAACAGGCTTTCCTGGTACTGCCAGAATTTGCCCTGCTCCTGGGCGCAGTGAGCAGCTTCGGCTGCCCTGAAAGCATCTTTATGCTGCCTGAGCGGATAGTCTTTATAGATCCACCGGACCTTGTCACCGTAAATGGCCCTGATCTGTTTTACCACCTCATGGGTCGATCGGCAGGCAGGGCACTCGTAATCGGAGAATTCCACTATGGTGACCGGCGCATTCGAAGGCCCCAGAGTGGGAGCGCCCTGAATGTCGATTGTTATCCTGGGCGGATAGGGCACGGGCACAAAAATACGGACGCCGTATTTGGATCCGAGGCCATGAACGTAATCCCTGATGACCTGGGATTTTTTTTGCTGTTCCAGAAAAGTCCTTATCTGCTGTCTCAGGTCCGGAAGGGTTCCCTTATACTCCTCGAACTGCTGCTGGTTGTCCTGGATGTATTTGTCGATTTCAGATTCTTCAACCTTCGTCGGACCGGCAGAGGTTATTTGCTCCACGAGATCGTCCACCGTTTTTCCCTGCTGTTTTGCTTCCTTCGCCAGGACCATTTCAGTTAGCAAATCTTCCAGCTTATCCATCTTCATCCGGTAGATGTCTCTGCGCCTCTCCATGAGTTGTGCGCCAAGAAGCACATCGAGCCGCTGGTTAGTAATGACCTCATCGCCCACCCTGGCCGCAATCCCGAAATCATCGGCGCCCAGGGCCATCATGGCGGGGCCGGTCGCAGTCTTTGGCGTGGAAGGTGATAGACCGTTCCCGAAAGGGACCCAGGAGTAGAAGCCCACGAAGAAAAGAAGGGCCAGAGTCGTTTCCTGCCAAAAAAACTTTTTTCTAAACGTAGCCATAAGCAGCAGGAGGATAACGGCGGCATTAGCCATGCAAAATACGCAGGGGGCTTTGAGCTGAATCATGAGCAGAATGAGAAGAGCTTCCACTCCGGCAGCGGGGCCTGCGACCCATGTGGCCATCTCATGCCTGAACAGGGCCAACATGGCTACGACTGAATAAAACACGGCGCCCAGCAGCCACAAAGGCATACGCAGTAGATGAATTTCGAGTGTATCTTTGCATGCGCTCGGGCAAAGAGACCTAAGAAATACTATACTTTCGTGATATCTGCTCATCAATGATACGGCCAGCCCGGCCAGTGCAATGAGCAGCAAAAGGATGTTTGTTTTCCTGCTATCGGCAAATGGAGGTATTTCCAGTTTGTCCGGTCTGATTTCTATTATTCGGGGGGACATAAAGCCACGGTCTCCATCGGTCTTGAAATCTCAAAGCGAATCTGACTTATGAGAAAAACCCCTTTTTCTTTGGATCCAACTCTTTGAGGTCCTCATTGATCTCATTAAGTTCCGAGGGCGAGTCTGTGATAAGGGATTTTGCCTTTTTGAAGTGCATGATAGCGAGTTCTGTGTTGTCTTTGTGAAAGTAATAGCGCCCGAGATGGAAGTGCGCCGACCCCAGCTTGTCGGCCTGTCCCAGGATCACTCCGAGCTGATAGTCCACCTCGGGGAACATAGGCGCGAGCTCTTCTATTCGCATCAAATGCTCGAGGGCTTCATCTTTTTTCCCCATATCCATCAACACCAAGGCCAGCCGGAAGTCAGCGATTGAGGAGGAGGGGTCGATCATCAGGGCTGACTCCAGGGTGTTTTGCGCCTCCTGGAGTTTGCCTGCCCTGTGGTAAGCTTCTCCCAGCGAGCTCAGAACAAAAGGACTGGTCGGCATGAGGTGAGCGGCTTGCCTAAGCTGCTCCACCGCTTTGAACCACTGATTTTGCCTTAGGTAGAGACGCCCCAGCCCGAATACGGCAGCATTGTCACCTTTTTTTATCCCCTCCTGGAAACGGTTAAAAGCTATCGTCGGGTCGGTATAGTCCGCTATAAGGGTAGCCTGCATGACTTGGAAATCCCCGCTGGGGGGTTCCACCGTTTTTCGGGATGAGGCCTTCCGTTTTTTGACCATCTCATTCAGGTACTGTACTCGTTCACCAACGGCCGGATGGGTGGAAAGATAACTGGGAAGAGTGGAATTTTGCAGCCACGTGCAGTCCATCAGCTTCTGCATCATAGAGGGCATGTCAGCAGGATCGTAACCTGCCTCACAAAGATACCCGAACCCGCGCATGTCGGCTTCCGTCTCGTGTACCCGGCTGTACTGTAAGGCAGCGGTCTGGGCGCCGGCCACACCTCCGATCGCAAGCCCCGGGGCCCCAAGAAGAATCCCCGCGATCATGCCGGCTACCATTCCAATGCTCAGAATTTTCGCTTCGTCTATGGATCTCTGAAGGTGGCGCGCCGTTATATGCCCCAATTCGTGGGCCAGAATGCTTGCCAGTTCGCCTTCTGAGGTCATCATTTCAATCAAGCCCCGGTAAATGAATATATAGCCGCCGGGGACCGCGAAGGCATTCGGAACGGGTGCATCGACCACGAAGAACTGGAATTGGTAAGTGGTTATGCCAACTTCTTTGGCGACTCGATTACCAATGTTTCTTACATAAGTGAGAACTTCGCCGTCTTCCACAAATGGCATCGACTTGTGGATCAACCTGACGAACTTTTTGCCCAGGTCTTGTTCTTCGCTAAGAGAAATCGCGATCACCTGGCCTCGCGGGCACAGGATCACGAAGGTGAAAACCAACAAAGTGAGGGCGATCAGTCCCTTTTTTAATTTCCTTCCGGAAACTGATATAAAAAACATACAAGTAAGCCTTAATCAATTTTCTCTAGGTATGGTTTCGTTCGGCCCATGCTCCCACTCCACTCTGGGAGCCTCGGACCACAAGCTTTCCAGGTCGTAAAAGCAGCGCACAGGTTCGTAAAAAACGTGGATGATTACGTCTCCATAATCCATAAGGACCCAGTGGCCTTCTCGTTTTCCCTCGATTCCGATTGGTTTGAGTCCCCTGGTTTTGAGTTCGTTTTCAATGTTGTCGGCGATCCCCTGGACTTGCCTTCCGGATTTTCCGCTGCAAATGATAAAATAGTCAGCAAAGGAGGAAAACCTGGAGACCTCCATAATAACAAGATTGAGGGCTTTGAAACCCCACGCCTCCCTGGCGCACAGGATGGCTTTTTCCTTACTGCTCATCTCTATGCGGAGATCTTTGCCCTTTTGTTCAGCTCCCGAGATACCCGGATCAGGCATCATTTTTCCTTGCAAGTTCGCAATGCGGCCTGCTTAGGGCCTTTGGGTATAACCCATTTTCCGCAATATAACTCCATACATTATCGGGAACCAGATATCGCACGGATCGCCCTTCGGAGGCAAGCTCCCTTATCCTGGTCGACGAGATATCCATCCTGGTATTTGCGAGGCTGTACACCGAACAGAGCACTGGATGTCGGATTTCTCGATTTTCAGGCACGATTCTGTACAATTCGGATACTCTCTTGGACACAAATTGCAATATTTCATTTTCGCAGCACTCGGATCTGCAAAGCACGACTATGCCCGCCAGCCGAAAAATTTCCTTGAACTCATACCAGGTATCCATTTCAAAGAAAGCGTCGGATCCGACCAGGAAGAAAAGTTCGGCCCCGGGGTTTTCCTTGCGGAGCTGTTTGAGCGAATGCACCGTATATGATTTTCCGGGCATCCGCTTCTCGATGTCCGAAAGCCGAAAACGCGCATTGCCGGCAAGTGCAAGCTGGAGCATGCGCCAGCGGTTCTCGAAAAGGAGAATTTGCCTGGCTGGTTTGTGGGGAGCAACGGCAACCGGCACGAAAAGCATCTCATCGAGTCCGAGTATATCCAGGGCTTCCTGGGCTGCCCTCAAATGGCCCAGATGAACGGGATCGAAAGTCCCTCCAAATATGCCCAGCCGAAGTGGCACTGCCTCTTCTCCAGTCCGTCAGCCGCGCAACTGGCCGTTGCCAAAGGCAATGAATTTGGTTGTCGTAAGTTCCTCGACACCCATAGGGCCGAAAGCATGGAGCCGCGAAGTGGAGATGCCAATCTCGGCCCCAAGGCCAAGCTGAAAGCCGTCATTGAATCGTGTCGAAGCATTCACCAGGACAAGGGAAGACTGCACCTGACGGACAAAACGGTGTGCCCGTTCGAAGTTTGCAGTAACAATGGCCTCGGTATGTTGAGAGCCATATCTGGTGATGTGACGAATAGCTTCGTCCATGTCCGGCACTACGCGCACCGCAAGAATCAGATCGAGGTACTCGGCGTACCAGTCCTCATCAGTAGCGGCAGCGCAGTTGGGCACAAGCGTCCGGGTCCTTTGGCAACCGCGTAGCTCGACGCCGTTACGCCGAAAATCTTCGGCCATTTCGGGCAGGAAACTTTCCGCAATCGCCTCGTCAACCAACAATGTTTCCATTGCGTTACAGGTGGCGGGCCGCTGCACTTTGGCGTTGAGGCATATATCTCGGGCCATCTCCAGGTCCGCATCAGAATCCACGTAGACGTGGCAGACGCCCTTGTAATGCTTTAAGACGGGCATCCTCGCGTGTTTGGTCACGAAGCGTATAAGATCTTCTCCGCCGCGCGGGATCATGACATCAACATATTCCTCGAGGCCGAGCAGATCGAGCACTGCCTGCCGGTCGGTGGTCTCGACAAACTGGACGGCGTCTTCGGGGAGGCCGGCTTGCTTGAGCGACTCCCTCAAAATCCCGGCAAGGCGGATGTTGGAGTGAAAAGCCTCGGACCCTCCACGCAGGATTACAGAGTTTCCGGCCTTTATGCACAGTGCCGCTGCGTCCACCGTGACGTTCGGGCGTGATTCGTAGACGATTCCGATCACGCCGAGAGGAATGCGCATCCTTCCGACCTGCAGACCGTTGGGCCGCGTCCACATCCGGGTGATCTCGCCGACCGGATCGGGCAGCATCGAGACCTCTTTAAGGCCATCGATCATCTCCTTGAGGACTTTTTCGCTTACAACCAGCCGGTCTATTTTTGCCTTTCCAAGCCCCTTGATCTCGGCCTGTTCGACGTCTTTGCGATTGGCGGCGCCGATGGAGTCTCTCTCCCGGTCCAGGGTTGCAGCCATCTTCTCGAGAAATTCCCGTTTCTGATTGCTGTTTGCCATTGCCATGAGATGAGAGGCTTCACGGGCTTTTTTGCCCATCTCCAGGATTTCGTCCCGCATAAATTCCTCCGGTTTCAATTCCCAACTCTTTAGAAGATCTCACTTGTGAGAACGAAATTGTCTCTGTGAATCACTTCATCGGAATGCTTGTATCCTATAAGTTTTTCGATTTCGTCGCTGTGGCGGCCTTTTATGTTTTCGATCTCGGTCGATTTATAATTGGTGAGCCCTATGCCTATCACATTTCCGTCCTTGTCGATGCACCGCACCGGAGCACCGACTCCGAAAACGCCCCTCACTTCCCTTACGCCGATGGGTAGAAGAGACCGGCCCCGCTTAATCAGGGCCGTCACGGCCCCATCGTCCAGGGTAAGCTCACCGGCAGGTTTGGGCAAATTAGCAAGCCAGACTTTCTTGCCCGAGTAAGCACGCTCCCTGGGCACAAACAGCGTGCCCAGTTCTTCACCGTCAAAAAGCCGCAGGAGAACATCTCTTTGCTTTCCAGCAGCGATTATCATCGCAATGCCCAAAGCAAGGCATTTGCGGGCGGCATTCACTTTGCTCAGCATCCCGCCCGTACCTGCCGAACCCGGCTCCGGAGCGGCGGAGGCCAGAATCTTGGCGTCCACCCGGTGAACCACTGGAATCAGTTTGGCGAAATCATGAACCTTGGGGTTACGGTCGTAAAGTCCATCAGTGTCAGTGAGGTTTATAACCAGGTCCGCCCCGACAAGGCCGGCGATAAGCGCCGAAAGGTGGTCGTTATCTCCGAACTTGATCTCTTCTACGACAACAGTATCGTTCTCGTTGATAATTGGCATGATTCCCCAGGAGAGGAGCGTCTCGAGCGTATTGCGCGCATTGAGATAACGGTGGCGGTGAGCGAGGTCCTCGCTGGTGAGGAGCACTTGGGCCACACGCAGATCGTACTTGTCGAAGGCGACCTCCCAGGCTTCCATCAGCGCCCCCTGGCCAACGGCTGCAGCCGCCTGCTTGTGCGGAATAGTCCGAGGGCGCTCTGTGAGACCCATTCTGTGCATGCCGGATACGACTGCGCCGGAGGATACGACGAGCACGTCCATCCGGGCGCTGCGTTCACGGAGTTCGGCGATCTGGTCGCTAATCCGGTGAATCATGGCCCGGTCAAGCCCTTTAGGCCCCGTCACAACGGCACTGCCCACCTTAATGAGAACACGCCTGCACCGGCTGAATACTTCCGCCCGCTCCTGAGATTTGTACATAAGCTGGTTCGGTTCTACGATTGAATGTCAGAGAATTTCAAACCCTTTAAGCGTAAAATTCCAAAGGTGATAATCATATTCCCAAAAGCTGCTTTTTACAATGAGTTCAGGGAAATGAGTTCAAGGAAATTAAAAAGAACCTCGAAAACCTGATATTTTTCACCGTGACAGGTAAGGGGTCCCCCCCGCGCATGCCCGGCAGATCGCCCCATCGTCTATCGGATAAGGTTCTCCGCAGAGATTACAGCAGCCAATGCGACCCCTGCGGTGCTTGGCAAGCAATTGAGGTTGGACGAGGACAGTCTCGATTCTGTAGAGTTCCGGCCCCGCTTGCCTGATTTGCTCCAGAAGGAGTTGGCCATCCTGCTCCTGCTTCGGCTTGAGCTTGAAAAGCCATGCCTCCACTTCCGGCCAGGCCCGAACTTTTTGAGCATCGACAAAGACGCGTACGCCTTCCCCGCTGTGCTTGTCATAAAGGCTCAATGCAAACCGCCCCAGGTTGATAATTTTCAGCCGGCCGTTTCCTATCGTGCATGGCGTGAGCAATTGTACGGCGTCCGGGAGGCAGTTTCTCGTTTCGCAAATCGCCTCAAACAACACCCCACTCGGCATGCGGTCAAGGGCAAGGTCCACCATGACCCCCCCAGCCGCCAAACCGGGCGCGGTGTAGCCGTGAAAAGACTTCACCACACTCAGGTATTCCTCGAAAGAATATGGTCCTATACGCATCATTGTTTTCGTATTCTGCAGGGAAGGTTTTTCAGGTTCGGCGTCCCGAACTCCTTACCCAGCTTCCCGATAGAGGTGAGCATATTGAAGTTCGATTTCCGCCATTCGAACTGCTTCGCCGCATCTCCTTCAGGGAACCACCATCCCAGGTCTGCGCTTACCACTCGCGGGTGCACGATGTCGGTAACCCGTGCCGTTTGAATGATCTCGCCGTAGTTCGTCGCAATGATGACCTGGTCACCATCGCCGATCCCATAAGCCGCAGCAGTGTCGGGGTGGATCTCAACGATAGGGAAGGGCCGCTTTTTACGAAGCTTCTTCATCCATCGATAGGAGGAAAGGAGATAATAGCGGCTCTTGGCGCTGATCAAGATCAGCGGGTAATCGGGATCATCCTCTTCTGGAAGGCCTGTAAATTCGGGGAGCGGTTTCAATTTGAACTTCTCCGCTGTGCTTAACTTCAGTTCCACCTTTCCCGTTGGTGTGCGGAAGCCCTTCTGCTCATAGAGCCTGAAACGATCAGGCCCCTTCAGAAACCCCCTGGCGGCGAATTGAGGGTAAGTAAGGCCCGCTGGTTTGACAACGTCTTCCAGAAAGTCTTCAAAATCATCGTGCCAATATTGAGGCTCAGAGATCCGCTTTCCCAATTCATTGATGATTTTCATGTCGGGCCAGCACTCTTGCGGTGGATCGACGATTTTCGGCCGGGCAAGTATCATCCCATGTCCAATGCCGTAGTGGCCGATATCGTTCATTTCGTATTGGTGCGCCACTGGAAGAACAATATCAGCCAGGGATGCGGTAGGCGTCATGAAAATCTCCGCCATAACGACAAAATCGAGGTTCATAAACATTTCGTAGGTGAGGGCGCTGTCGGCCCAGGCCACCAGGGGATTTGTGCACATACCGTAGTATCCCCTGACCGGATAAGGCTTGCCATCAAGCACCGCTTTTCGGAAATAGGCCGGCGGTACAGTCATAAGTCTTGGAATGACTCCACGGTAGGCGCCGATCATCTCATTGCGTTTGTCCGGAATGAGGTCGGCCCGTACGAATTCGCCAAGCCCCATAATTTTCGGATCATGGGCGTTGATATTACCGCCTGGCACTTCGAGATACCCGCAGATTGCCATTAGGCAAACCAGGGAGCGGGCAGCGTCGAAAGCATTGACGTCATGCTCGATGGGGTTACCCCACTGCAGTGCGGCCGGTTTCGCCTCAGCATAAAGCCTTGCGGCCTTGCGTATCAGGCCGGCCGGAACCCATGTGATGTCGGAGACTGTCTCCGGGCTGTAATGTTTCACATGCAGTGCGAGGTCTTCAAAGCCGTAGGTATGGTTTTCAACGAACTTCTTATCATAGAGATCTTCCGCGATGATGACGTGCAAAAAGCCCAGAGCAAGCGCTTGTGCTGTTCCGGGACGAAGTTGCAGCCACAGCTCGGCCCTCTCGGCAAGATCTGTCCTGCGGGGATCGACCACAATAAGCCTGGCGCCTTTCTTGAGCTGTTCCAAAGTGAGACTGGCTATCTGCCCTTCTTCGTTTGTGGACAAAACGTTACTGGCCCAGGAGAGGATGAGATGGGTCGGGTTATGCAGATCGGCGACGGGGTAAAAACCGCAGGTGTGGATGCCCGTGATCTCCCGAGGGGCATGGCATACATCCTGAGATGCGATAACATTGGGGGAACCGAAGACATTGGCAAGCCGGATCAGAACGAAATGCTCGAGTCCCTTGGGCATCCCGACGCCAAAGCCAACTGCCCGCGCTCCGAAGTTCTCCTTGATCGCAAGAAGGTTCTTTGCGGTTTCAGCGAGCGCTTCATCCCAGGAAATTCGCTGCCATTTACCCTCGCCGCGTCTCCCCGCGCGTTTGAGAGGATAGCGAAGACGATCAGGGTGATTGAGGCGATCGGGCGACACTATTCCTTTGTAGCAGGTGTACCCCCTGTTTAAGAAACCATCCGGATCTCCTTTGACCCGAACGATCTTATTATCTTTCACACCTGCCAACAGGGCACATCCACCATGGTCCATCCGTGCACAATGAGTCTTGATCCAGCGAATCTCTTCCGTCATATGCAACGAAACTCCTTCAGTCCCTGGCGATTGACCGATGCATACCTTCGGCGAAAACCTGCATTGCATTTTATTTGCTGTGCGCCCATTTAGCAAGATGAGAGACCGCCTGAGAATGGCAAAGGTTTATTCGGAGCAAAAGATATCCGGAAATCTGAGGGGTCACGGGAAAGATCACGGACAAGCCCTAAATTTCCAGTGTGTAGTTTTTCTCCTTGAAGAGCTTCAAACACGCATCAACTACGTCCGCGTCAAAAAGAACGCCTCGATTGATTTGGATTTCCTCGGTCACAAAGGGTTTCAATATTGGACGCGACATGCAAACATGGGTGGGAATCAAAGGGTTTGCGGCATTCTACTGCCTTAAGAGCCCGCTCACCCGCCCTCTGCGTCCTTAAAGCTGAGATGCTTCCCCTGTATGCAGGCCTAACCATATCGATTGACAATTCGGCATCTTCAGGCGACAATACAGGATATATTTGTCCCGGTGTTCCCGGAATAGGGCACCTGCCGGCCCGATCTGCAGCGCGAGGATCGGTGAGGCGCTTTCTGATGGCCCCACAGGGCTGTTTCCGGTTCTGCAACGTTTATAGACCACAATGCGATTCGAGCCAGGTTATCGGCGAGAAGTTAGAGAGAAGCAAAATAATGACAAATCCCCCTCGAGGTGGGTTCAATTCATTCCGCAAATCCGTGAGGCAGGTAGGTGCATTGCCTCGAACCACTAAGAAGAGTTCCATTGAGGTCTGGAGACCCAAGCTCAACGATAGGGTGCAGATACCCAACGGGGTCGGGATCGTGGTGGAGATCTCAGGGGACATGTATTTAATCGATCTGGAGAACCAGCTTGCAAAAGTATGGGAGCGGCTTACCTCCATCAAACTTCCAAAATAGCGCCGGTATGCTTTGGGCGCCGGACAAGGTCCGTCCGGATCCCGAGCTGGTGCACAACCGTGCCTGCACGGCGCCGTTCTTTGGGAGATACCCTCTTTTGAGGTACCATAAACTGCATACATTGGAGATTTATTATGGAGATTCCGCATGCCTTGGTGAAAGACTTGCGTTCCACAGGGTATTTTTTCGAAGAACTGAAGAATTATTCTCAATCTCCAGAAATGCACGTTACAACTTATTGTATCGATTTCGCAATTCCATACCTGGTCAGACTATCGGAATCCTACGACAGTTCCGGTAAGCCTGATAGAAGTAGAATCTTGAGGCTTGCAATCAAACATTTATCAGATCAAAACGATTTTGAAGTAGTGGATTCCATTTTTGGACTCAAGAAAGTAGCTCAATCTGAAATCGACAAAACTGGTAAAGCAGTTCTTCAAGACCAGTTCGATAAATCCAAGTCTTTAGCGAATCGCCAGAGATTTGAATCGGCGGAACTTATTATTAAGTTGCTCGTCAATATCATTAAGACGTTCAGACTGGCTGAACCGAATGCTAAGCAGAGAAAAGCCGATGGGTTGGAGAACCCGGTTGGCGACGCCATAGTCCAGAGCTGGGAAATTTTGGGACTGGCGGTCATTTAAAGCTGCCTTGCCGGCATTCGTAGCGATGGCCTAGTGCGGGGAGAGGGTAGTTGAGAGAAAAAGTTGCGCCATTGCCTTGCTTTTTTCGTGAAGAGACGCTACGATGTTTAATATGTACGAGCAGGGCTGTTGACTTGAGTTGTCTGGGGAGTCGGTCTTTCGCCTGATTGGAACGATTCTTAAGTAGCTCCTAAAGCCGCGTCAAAAATAAAAAAAATTAGAAAAGGATCAAAGATGGCAGAAGGCAGAGTAAAGTGGTTCAACGAAAGCAAGGGTTTTGGATTTATTGAAAGAGACGGCGGGAGTGATTTATTTGTTCATTTCTCCGCTATTGAAGGCAGCGGATTTAAGTCCTTGAGCGAAGGAGACCGGGTGAGCTTCGTCGAGGAAAAAGGCACAAAAGGCCCCCAGGCGACTAAAGTGAAAAAGCTTTAGCTTCAGTAGGGAAATTTTCGTCTATTCTACGATGGAAGAAAGAGCCGGAGTAAATCTCCGGCTTTATCTTTATAAGAGGAAGCAAAATATGCAAGCCGCAGATTAGCAGAATTCGGTTGCTCAAGGCGGAAACAGAGGAGAGCGAATATGAATATTCATGTCGGCAATCTAGCCTTCAATGTCACTGAAGATGATTTAAAAGCCCTTTTCTCCAGTTTTGGAGAAGTATCTGCTGTGAACATTGTAAAGGAAAGGTCCTCAGGGCAGTCAAAAGGGTTTGGATTCGTGGAAATGCTAAACAATTCGGAAGCTGACAAAGCTATGAAAGCCCTGAACGGATCCCGGCTAAAAGACCAACTTATCAAGCTAAGTCAAGCAAAACCACCTGCTAAACGACCGCGGCGTGGGTCAAGATATTAGTGCCTGGGACACTTTTTAACAATTTCACGACAAGTCAAGTTCTGTGGAGTTAAATAATGGCTCAAAGGTCAAAACCTACCTTTCAAAAACGGGAAAGGGAAAAAGAGAAGCAACAGAAAAAAAGGGACAAAGAAGCTCGCCGCGTGGAAGCCAAGAAGGTCAAGGCGGAACGTGAACCGTTCATCGGTAATGAAGACCCGGATATAGCCGGAATTAAACCAGGGCCCCAGCCTCTGCCCGACCAATGGCGATGGGCTGCGCGGTATGACGGCAAGTAAGCTGCTCTCGAATCTCATCTACCGTTAAACTTCAATCAGGGCAAATCTTGAACCGTTATTTTGCTTGGTCCCCCAGTTCCGGCGTCGCCCCAGGGATGCCGGTTGCCCTGCGCCCCCAGCACAGATCCGTATGTAATGTGCTATGCGACTGTCCGATTTCCCGGAAGCATCCGTGCCATCCGTTGTTTAAAATGCGGGAAACCACGGATTTCACGAATATCACGGATTGGGCTTTTGCAGGTGCTTCTGGTATTTATGCTTGAAATAGCCGGCCGGAAACTGTACTTATAAATTGACGATGACTTCTTGGTTGGCGCTAACCCCCTTGATCTTTATAAGAATATGGCTCCTTCGTCTCAACTCCTAAGCATTTTCCACATCCATGACGGGCTTTGCGACGGATTGACCCACTTTTCCGGTCCAAGCCGCGCGGCGCTCATTTATGCCGAGAAACCGGACGACCCGCCCCGCCTTTACGATCCTCAAGGTTTACTGGAGTCCTGGGAGCCGCTTGTCGAGAAAATCTACCTGAGGTCCGGCGCGTGGCGGGAGCATGATCCCAAGACAATGCAGATGAAGCTTTTCGGGCAGGTACTGCCGCAAAAAGGGGTGGACTTTGCAGGACTCGTATCCAGGGGCGGCAGTGCCAAGACCGTATTCTACCAGATGTGGTTTACCGAACAACACCCGGCCATGTGCTCGACCGGCCCCATCGAGAGGTGGCTGGAGCACGCGGCCTGCCTCCTGGTGCATGACTGGGCCAATGATGAATGGTTCTATACGCGGAACGCATCCTACGTTGTCCGCGAATATGCGACCCATGCGATCAGCGATTACATCCGGGACCGGCTTGACCTTAAGCTCGGTATGGACAGCCACCTCGAAGTCTACCCGATCCTTGACGCTGTGCTGGGCATTTCCAAGACCAGGGAGGAAGGGCTCTGGCCGCGTGGGACCCTGGTATTCGTCGATCCTGCCGTCATTGGAAAAGTGCCTTTCCTGGTGAGGTTCCCTCACCCTGAAAAACTTAGACTGACCAATTACAAGCACGTGCGCAAGCTTATCCTGGCGGTTGAAAGTTCTGATAGAAAGCTTGTTTCCGATGGACGCACGATAATTGGGGTAGCGCAGGGAAGTTTGCCCGATAGCCGCATAACCGCCGATTTCAGAGGTGGTTACGGATTCCTGCGGTTTTCGGGCAACCTGGTCTGCAGCTTTTCGGGCGGAAGCTTTCTTTCATCCGACCGCAAGCCCAACCTGGTGCATCTTGAAGAACTCCTTCTGGAATCACCTATTGAAGGGTCCGAACGTCACGCTCTTTTCAAGATCGTATCGGGCATCGTAGCCAGGGCGGGCGAGCAGCGGCACGGGGCCACGCTGGTAATCGATCTTAACCCCAGTCCCATTTTTATCTCGGGCCAACAGCTTGCATCTCCCGTCGATCTAACAAACGAGCCGATGCTCGATCTGGCTAAATCCCTCTCAAAGGTCGACGGGGCGCTCCATATCGGGGCAGACCTCCGCCTGCATGGATTCGCCTGTCTGCTGGACGGCAGGGCGATTGTCAACGAAAACCGCGCACGGGGAGCTCGGTTCAACTCGGCCCTCAGGTTTACTGCGGAGCACGAGAACCTGATTGTCGTCGTCGTTTCGGCGGACCGGCCTGTTTCGGTAATACACAGGGGAGTAGATCTTAACGCCTCACCCGAGTGGAAGCCCCTCTCGCAGCCACTCGTTCAACCGCCTACCCTGGAAGAGTGGCTGATCGGTTCTGCAGAGCTGGAAATTGCCCTGGATGCGCAGAAGCCTGAATCAACCAAAAAAAGGGTTCCCGCTCGCGCCCCGTCTCGCGGAGCGTCGAGAATGAGCGGTCGGTTTTCCCGCTAGGCGCCGGCGCCTCGTTAAGGAAGACCGGGCAAACCCACTTCACAGAGTGCAGTAAGGTGAATCCCTGCGAAGCGAGACCTTGACACCAAATTTACTTGACTTTCTGATGCGCTTAACGTTTGGCTTGCCTTCAAACGCACCACGTTTTATGTCTGTGCGATCTGTATGGCTGCGCGTACGGTCGCCACTCTTATCATGTCATGACCATTTTTTTTCGAGCAAGGTATTCTATAAGTCTATCGTCTATCATAAGAGGAGGAGTCTATGTACACGGGGACACTTACGTCACGACGCCGTTTTTTGTGCCTGACCGGCGGTCTCGCTGCGGGTATCGCTCTGCCGGCAATTCCACCCGCTGTTTTAGCTGCCGGGAAAAACGAGGGCAAAGAAAAAGAATCCGAGGTGAACCCAGTGGAAGATCTCATGCGCGAGCACGGAGTCTTGCGCCGCGTGCTGCTGATCTATGAGGAGGCGATAAGCCGCATCAGTGTGTCAAAGGTGCTGCCGCCCGAAATTATTGGGGACTCAGCCCGCATTATCCGGCGCTTCGTCGAGGACTACCATGAAAAGCTTGAGGAAGATGAGATTTTTCCGCGTTTTGAAAAGGCCGGAAAGCTTAACGATCTTGTTAAGGTACTCTTCGTGCAGCACCAGGCGGGACGGCGCCTGACCGATTCCATTTTGAAATTATCGGAATCCAGGCCGCTCAAAACTGAAGAATCAAAGCAGGAGTCGGATTCAACCATGCAAAATCTCTATGGCTCGACTCCTCTGTTTCGATGGAAAGGCTTTGATTCAAGGAACGATGTGTCTTCGGCCATGCGCCAGTTCATTGTGATGTACCGGCCCCACGCGGCCGACGAAGATACAGTGCTTTTCCCTGCTTTTCGCTCGATAGTGACGCCCAGGGAGTTTGATGAGCTGGGCGAAAAATTCGAAGACAAGGAAAAGGAGCTTTTCGGAAGGGAAGGATTTAAAAAAATGGTGGAATCTGTGGGTGAGATAGAGAAAAAGCTTGGCATCCACGAGCTGTCAAAATTTACACCAAACGTATGAACCTGGTAATCATCGCGCAAACTCCGGCGCCCTGCGGGCCGCTGGGAGAGCTTGCGTCAGGCTGCCCAGTTGCCCGCCGAGCCGGCATAATAATGAACGGTCACGCGAGGCCCGTCATCAGAGAAAATGTAGTTGCCGAGCCTTGAGCGTTCCTGGGCGATGGAAGTCTCGCGAACCTTTCGAGCGGACCGGCTTGGACATTATTGTTCCAGAGGCTGGTGCGCCAATACAAAGGCTTGCTCGGTTCTACGGGTCACTCTGTCCGGCATGCCGCTGATCCATGCCTTTATTTCTACGGCTTCCTCCAGTAGACATCAATACGCCTGGGTATTACTTTGACTGCGACGGGTACTCTGCAAATGATGCCGGAGGGCGGAATATTAGACCGTCCCTGCGGTGTGTTTTTCATTTTAAGGATTTGAGTGAGAACACACGACTGCCGCCGCAGTTCCCAGTCGAGCAGTTGCGTGCAAAAGAGGCTATGGAGGAACGATGAAAACGTGTCTACTTAATGACGATACTTTCAGGGACAAGATCAGGGAAATACTTCTAAACGGTCCCCCTTTGAGCGCGGGGGGTGATTTCAAGAGCAGAGTTTTTGCCGAAGTGCAGGATTATTCGCGGGAGCTTCAGGAAGCCGAGCATGTCTCGGATTTTTTCTTCAGATTGTGCGAATTGATCGTCGATTGCCAATCCCTGGGCATACCGGAGGACTCGTTCAAAATAATTGTGGCCGGTTTGCTATTTGAATCCGAAAACTCAAGCGGCCCATTGGATGAGGAAGTTCGACAACTGATCGGAATGGACCCCGCCAGTTACGAATCGGCCAAACAACACTTCAAAGACAAGGAGTGTATCGCTTCGGTGTTAAACAGAGAAAAGACCGGCCAAAAAAGCAGTATGATGGCAGGAAAAAGAAGCTTCACAAGCGTTGAACAAGTCGATTCGGGTATGTGACCAACGCGACCAAGGGGGTGGTGAGCAGGAAAGCGAAAGCTTCGAATGCCGGCCATTTCCCGCCCCTTCTCCCCTGTAGCATACGCAGAGAATGGGGGATGGGGCGCCGCCGTGAGGTTTTGCCTCAGCGTCTCCGTGTCTCAGCGTCTCCGTGTCAGTCTTTCATAACATCACTCCCCACATCTCGGCGTCAGTGCGTCCGGTGCATTCACTCCCGAAGAGTGGTGCATAAAATTATGTGCAAAGTACGGTGAACGGGGTTTGCGGCGGGCCGCAGGCGGCGGAGGCGCCACCCCGGCTCGCGTCCGGGGCGGCGTCTGTCCATTCACTGTTATTGAGGAATGTTGCCGTGCTTTTTGGGCGGAAGCGACATGCGCTTGTTGCTGATGACACTGAAGGCCTCGATCAGGCGGGCTCTGCTCTCGGAAGGCATTATCACGCCGTCGATATAGCCGCGGGAGGCCGCAATATAGGGGTTATAGAGCGCCCTGCTGTAGTTGTCGATAACCTCTTGGCGTTTGGCCACCGGGTCGGCGGATTCCTGGATCTCGCGGCGGAAAATGACGTTTGCCGCGCCCTGGGCGCCCATGACCGCGATCTCGGCCGTGGGCCACGCAAAGGAGAAGTCGGCCCGAAGGTCGCTCGAGCACATTGCCAGATATGACCCGCCGTAATCTTTGCGGGTGGTAAGAGTAATTTTGGGAACGGTGGATTCCGAGTAGCACCAGAGCAGCTTTGCGCCATGGCGAATGATGCCGCCCCATTCCTGCTGCTTGCCGGGCAGATAGCCGGGAACATCGGCGATGGTCAGCATCGGGATATTGAAGCAGTCGCATGTGCGGATGAAACGGGTCGCCTTGTCCGATGAGTCGATGTCGAGACATCCGGCCAGCACCTTGGGCTGGTTGGCGATTATACCGATAGTCTTTCCGCCCAGGCGAGCGTAGCCGACGAGCATATTCTGGGCGAAATACTGATGCACCTCCAGGAACTCCCCGTTGTCAACGATTGAGCGGATCACGTCCTTCATATCGTATGCGCCCATTGGAGCTTCAGGGATTATGGTGTCGAGTTCAGGGCACGGGCGGTTGGGATCGTCTCCGGTATCGAGGTAGGGAGGGTCCTCCATGTTGTTGTCAGGGAAATAAGACAGCAACTGCTTGATCCGGTCGATACAATCAGCGTCGCCTTCGGCAGCGAACTGGGCCACGCCGCTTCTCGAGTTGTGAGTCATGGCCCCGCCAAGCTCTTCCTGGGTGATTATTTCTCCCAAAACCGATTTGATGACGTCGGGACCCGTGATGAACATCAGTCCGGTCCCCTTGACCATGTAAACGAAGTCGGTCATTGCGGGTGAATAGACCGCGCCTCCGGCGCATGGACCCATGATGGCCGAAATTTGGGGAATGACGCCCGAGGAGATGGCATTGCGGTAGAATATCTGGCCGTAGCCGGAGAGCGAATCGACGCCTTCCTGTATACGAGCGCCGCCCGAATCGCAGAAGCCAACGTTTGGCTTGCCGGCGCGAAGCGAGAGATCCATTACCTTGCAGATCTTTTTAGCGTGCATTTCGCCGAGGCTGCCCGCGCGGGCAGTGAAATCCTGCGCAAACGCGAAAACCTCGCGTCCGTTTACATTTCCAAAACCGGTTATGACTCCGTCCGCAGGAACATCAATTTTATCGATCCCGAAAAGAGTTCCCCGGTGTCTCACAAACATGTCAAGTTCACGGAAGCTCCCGGGATCAAAGAAATAATTTAAACGATCACGAGCGGTCATCTTCCCGCGTTCAAGCTGCTGGGCCACAGCTTTGGAGCCGCCCATTTCCCTGATTTTGGCTTCTTTCTCACGAAGTTCTTTGAGTTTGTCCGCGACTATTCCCATATCAGCTACTCCTCCATGTCAACTTTGAAATAGAACGCAAGATTCGCCGCCACTCGCTAAACAGTTCGACCATTCTAGCCTTCCGCGAGGTTATGTCAAGGTCTTTCCCACCAGTTCGTCCAAATATTCACATATCGGCCCGCACTAATCGCCCAGTGCACCCGAAAATACGCACTCGGTCCTTGAAGCCGCACCCTGAAACCGGTTCGCTATATTTTTCGCTTCCTGAAGCAAATTTGAATTTGTTGCCGATGTTTTTTCCAGCGGTCTTTCGCAGGACGGATTTAGTCCAGAAAATTCGACTATACGGTAAGTGGAGACCGCACGGCATCAGGCCTGACGTCCGTATGGAACATGGACCGGATTGATCCCTGAGTCGCGCGCGATCTGCCACAGTGTGCGGCTTTGCTGCAGCCGTTTCGTGTCGTCCCTGAGGATGAAATGGACAGCGGTTTCGAACCTGGCCATAAACTCGAGATCGGCCGGCCGGCCGCATACAAGCGCCCCAAATCCGACTACCTGGAACTCCGCGGTGGTGATTAGAACGGGCTCGGCGGCGGGTGCCCCGCCGGGGCTGAAGATCTTGTGTGGAATGAAGCTTGCTTGTGAAAATGTCCACAGCAACTGGTCGATTAGCTGGGCCGCAGCCGTCGAATCGACCACGATCTGGACCCGCTTTTTCTCACTATAAAACCGCTCGGTCCAGCGGCAAATAAGCTCGCTTTGCTCAGCCACAGTCGTCTCTGCGAAATAGATGCTCATCTGAGACTTTCCGCAAAATCAGGGCACCCACATCGGGAAACGTGGGGGTTGATGAAAGACGCAGGCGCGGGACCGCCTGCCAGAGCCTGCCAGGATCTGATCCGGGGGACCCGGTCCGGGGATATCGACGCGAAGCTTCGCAGGCCGCTGGGGTATAACCTTATACGTTCCATCTACTCCATCGAATGCGCAGCAGCCGGAGTTTTCGATGTTATAAATCCGACTGCCGGTGTGCGTCAAGTTTACTGTAATCGCATGGTCTTCAGGTAAATTTTTACCCTTTCAAGAGGTCCTTTTATTTTAAAAAAACGGTTGCAGGATCGTTATAATCGACGGCCCCGGTCAGCCGCGTAATGCGTCATCCAGTGGACAGGGGGATCGAGTCGTGATTAATATGTTATAAGGTAAATCCAGGACAATAGATACTGAGCAGGAGGTAATTTCATGATCGGGAAAACTATGACAATCGCAGTTTTGGCCATATTCCTCATGACTTCCCCATGCTGGGCGTATGGCGGCGGCGGAGGCGGGGCCGCGGCCACCAGCGTCCCCATAGACTATCTCATGCCCGATCCGCCGAGAAACGTAGCGGCAACCGCCGGCAACGGCATGGTGACAGTGAGTTTTGATCCCCCGAAATCAGACGGCGGGAGCCCGGTAACCGTTTATACGGTGACGTCGCATCCAGGGGGCATCAGGGTCAAAAGCGTCAAGAGCCCTATAATAGTAAAAGGGCTAACAAACGGAAAAGCCTACACATTTACGGTAACTGCCGGCAATTCCGTCGGGACCGGGCTGGCCTCGGGTCCTTGCAACAGCGTTACGCCCCTGGGTGACTGAGACATCATTTGCTTTGGCGCTCAGGCGTATTATAAATTCGCTGCCGGGCGGCAGCGGAGTTCAGCAGGTAAGGTGAAAAGCCCCGGCCACCTTTTTGCCTGATTTATTCAACCTGTTGAACGTGGCTACAGCCTTTGACGTAGGCTCATCGATCAGGGAGGTCCCGATTGCGGCTAGGCGTTGGCGCAATTCATCGGCGACCTTCATATGCCCCGGCAGACCCATACCCACGACCAGGATTTCCGGCGCTTCGGAGAGTATGTCCTCAATGTCTGAGCTGGCGAGTTCATGTCCTTGCGCGCGCCACCAGTCAGAGATTACCCAACGGCCGATAATTTTTATATCGCCGGTGTATCGTTTGCCGTCCACCTCTATTTCGCCGAACCGGTATTGACCTATATCAGCCACGTGAACCTCTCAGAGGGCAGGTTAAAAGGTGGGAACCAAAGCGGGCAAAAATGGTTTCACCGCTCATTTGGGCTTTAAGCTCCGAGAGAAACCATCGGCTTTTTCGCTGCCGCCAATCCATCTAAAAAGTGGGTTTAAACGGTGCTGTTCTGCAAGCTGCACGCAAAATCATTGTAGGCCATCATGGTCAGGATGGTCGATATCCTTACACGTTTGCTGAACACCTTGGGCAATACCTTCAAGATAAATCCGGATCGGTCCCAGTTGCGAGAAAAGAGCAATGTAAACAGCCGCAGTGCAAACAAAAGGCGGTAGGAGAATTTCACCGGGTCAAGCTCATTGGCGCGCTTCCAGAAATCCATATCCCAGTAATAATTCAATTTTTTCCAGACAGCATCAAATGAATAGGCTGATCTCACAATACTATTGTATCCATCTGTCAGTTCCTTCTGAGACAACCTGGGATGCTTAAAAACGACATTTTGGGTGTCGTATTTGCTCCAGTCCTTGTGAAGGATCGTTCCTTCCTTTTCAAGGCGTTTGAAAAGCTCGGTTCCAGGGAAAGGCGTGAGGATATTGATGAGCGGCATCAGGAGATTGGTCTCTCGAATGAAATCTTTTAATTCATCGAAGGTCGATTCGGAATCAAAATCATAGCCCACGATAAAGGAGCTTAGAACCAGTATTCCGTATGACTGTATATTTTTTATTGCCTTGGCGTAATCATACCGCTGATTGATCGATTTGTGCATGGTCTGAAGGTTTTTCTTTGATATCGATTCAAGCCCGATAAACACAGCCCCGCACCCGCTGTCGCGCATAAGACCCAAGAGTTCATCCTCCTGGGAGATGTTGATGGATGCCTGGCACGACCAGTTTACATTGAGCGGCTCGAGCGACAGGAATAACTCCCGGGCGTATTTTTTATCGGCAATGATATTGTCGTCGGCAAAAAATATGACATTCTTCTTCTTGTAGTGAGAAGCGGAGCTATTGATATCCATGACCTCGGCTATGACCTGATCTATGGTCTTATGCCTGATCTCCTGCCCGTCAAATGCGTACACGGAGCAGAATTCACAATGGAAAGGGCACCCCTTTGAGGTCTGCATAGTATCCTGCATATACCTGTTTCGCGAAAGGACCGCTCGGGTTATGCCGGGAGAAGATTGCAAATCGGCGAACATGCCGGCTTGATAGCGACTTTTCATACAGCCATTTTCTGCATCTTCAAGAAGAGTCGCCCACACATTGTCGGCCTCTCCCACCACTACGCTGTCGCAGTACAACTGTGCTTCTTCCGGACACATGGACGGGTGAATACCGCCCAGAACAGACTTGACTCCTCTTTTCCGAAACTCTTCCGAAATAGCATAAGCCCTATGGGCATGCATAGTTCTGCTCACTGTGATGCCGACAAGATCAGGCTTCCATGAATAATCGATGTCTTCAATATTTTCGTCAAATACCCTTATTTCATGCCGCGGAGGGGTCAAAGAGGCGAGGATGGGAACAGCCAGTTGATATAAGAAGTATTTCCTGGAGAGCAGAAACTTGGAATAAAACTTCCAGTCATAAAAACTCTTATCATTACCGGAAGTGTTCATGGGTGTAACAAGTGCAATTTTCATTACAATTTATACCTTGCCTTGCTGAAGCAACAGGGGCGAAAACTATGCGATAGCCAAGCGCCGCCGCTAGTCGGAATTTTTATACATTGGCTCAGCGCAGTCCGGGCCGAAATAGAGCCGCATGTCCTCAAAAAAAGAGTGGGTCGGGTTGACCGGCAGTTTGCTCAAATCGAGCACGGCTTCCCCCTTGTCCTTGACTGCCAGGTGCAGGACGGCCCGGCACTCTCCGGGGTGGGTCATGAGCAGGTGTCTTAGCCGGCCCAAAGAGTCTCTGTCCATCCTGACCGCATCGAGCGTTATATGGACCGAGTCAACGGCCTGCAGTCCGGCCTCCTGCATACTCAGGATACGGTTGGCGACCAGCTTTGTCGATTTTTCGTCATGCTGAACCCTGGCCCACAGAGCAAGCGGTTCATCGCCTGCTATCAGGTCTCGAGCCTGAGTGAAAGGCTCGGCGAAGGCCACTACCTCGATTGTGCCCTGCCTGTCTTCGAGGTTGAGGAACGCCATGCGGTCCCCGCGTTTTGTGGTGATTTCCTTTATGATTGAGAACAGCCCGCAGAGCACCACTTCGGCGCCTTCCCGTTTGTCTTTTACCGATTGAGTGTCGGCGGTGCACACCGAGCGGATTTGTTCCGAGTAAAAATCAAGAGGATGGCCGGAGATAAAGAACCCCAGGGACTCTTTTTCGAATTGGAGCCGAATTCGGCTGTCCCAGTCGGGAACATCGGGAAGTGGGGGGGCCTTCATCTTTTTTTGTGAACGCAACATTTCAAATAAGTTCATCTGCCCGGCCTGGCGGTCTCTTTGGGCGGCAGCGGCCCGCTCGATCACCTCGTCCAGGCCCGCCATGAGTTGGGCGCGGTTTTGATGCAAGGAGTCGAAAGCGCCGCATCGAATGAGCTGTTCGACCACGCGCCGGTTTGCTTTCTGCGAATCGATCCGCTCGCAGAACTCGTGGATCGCCGTATACGGCCCCTGGTCCCGGCGGCCCTGCAAAATGATCTCTACGGCCGCCTCACCGACGTTTTTCACCGCTCCGAGCCCGAACCGTATCATGCGCCCCACGACCTGGAAGGTCCTGCCGCTTTGGTTTACATCGGGCGGTAGAATGCTGATATCCATTTGGGCGCACTGGTTTATCAGCTTTACTATCTGATCTGAGCTGCCAAGGAAGCTGTTCATCAGGGCCGCCATGAACTCGACCGGATAATGAGACTTGAGCCAGGCGGTCTGGTATGCGATCAGGGCGTAGGCTGCGCTGTGAGACTTGTTGAAGCCGTACTCTGCGAATTTGGCCATGAGGTCGAAAATGCGGTTGGCCTTTACAGAATCGATGCCGTTTTCCACGGCGCCCTTTACGAACCGGTCTCTCTGATCGTTCATCAGGGCGCCGATCTTTTTGCCCATGGCCCTGCGCAAAATATCGGCTTCCCCCAGAGTGTAGTTGGCCAGGGCGCTGGCAATTTTCATCACCTGCTCCTGGTAGAGGATCACCCCGTAGGTCGATTCCAGTATTGGCTTGAGAACGTCGAGATCGTAGACAACCTGCCCCCCGTGTTTGCCCTGGATGTAATGTTCCACCATGCCGCTTTCCAGTGGGCCCGGGCGGTAGAGTGCGACCAGGGCCACTATATCGGCGAAATTTTCCGGACGCAGCCTTACCATTATGTCCCGCATTCCGGAACTTTCGAGTTGGAACACCCCGGTGGTGTCGGCGCGGGCCAGCAGGGCGTAGGTGTCAGGATCGTCGAGCGGGAGGTCTTCTATAATTATTTGTTTTCCATGATTTTCCGCTATGAGATTGACAGCGTCGCTTATCACAGTGAGGTTTCTCAAGCCCAGGAAGTCGAACTTGATGAGTCCTGCCTTTTCGACATATTTCATGGGATACTGCGTAACGATTTCACCTTCCTGACCAACGCACAGGGGCATGTACTCGACAACGGGCCTGTCGGATATCACCACTCCGGCGGCGTGAGTGGATGCATGGCGGGTGAGTCCCTCAAGGGCCTGGGCGACTTCGAACAACTCCTTTATCTGTGGGTTTTCCAACTGCATCTCGGTGAGGCGGGGCTCGACGGCCATGGCCCTGTTCAGGTCGATTCCAAGGGTGGGCGGGATGAGCTTGGCGATACGGTCCACCTCATTGTAAGGCATGGCGAGCGCCCGGCCGACGTCGCGGATCACCGCGCGCGCCTGCATAGTGCCGAATGTGGCGATCTGCGCGACCCGGTCCTTGCCGTACTTATTGGTAACGTATTCGAGGACCCTGTCGCGGCCGTTGACGCAAAAGTCAACGTCGATGTCGGGCATGCTGATGCGCTCGATGTTGAGGAAACGCTCGAATATGAGCCCGTGCTCGATCGGGTCCAAGTCGGTTATGCGCATAACGTATGCTATAAGGCTGCCTGCTGCGGACCCCCGGCCCGGACCGACCGGAATACCGCTCCTTTTCGCATAGTTTATGAAGTCCGCCACGATTAAAAAGTAGGCGGCAAATCCCATCTGCTTTATAACGCCGAGTTCGTAGTCCAGCCTTTGGCGATACTCCAGGAGCTGCTCCTCGCCAAAGGACGGGTGCTTGCGGCGTATAGCCTCGATCCTCTCCTCAAAGCCTCGCCCTACCTCGCGTTCGAACCGTTCGTCCAGGTCCTCGCCCTGCTCGAGCGGAAATACCGGGAAGTGATAATTGCCAAACTCCAATTCCAGATCGCATTTCTCGACGATCTCAAGGGTATTCTTGAGCGCCTCCGGAACATAGGCGAACTCTTTTGCCATCTCTTCGGGGGATTTGAAGTAGAGCTGATCGGTGTGAAACTTCAGCCTTTTTTCGTCCAGAATCGTTTTGCCCGTCTGAATGCACAGCAGGACCTCGTGAGCGCGGGCGTCGCTTTTGCGCAGATAGTGGCAGTCGTTTGTGGCCACCAGCGGAAGCGAGAGCTCCCGGGCAAGGCGCACCAGCCCCTCATTTACAATAGCCTGCTCGGGAATGCCGTTCGCCTGGATTTCCAGGTAAAAATTACCCGGCTCAAATATGTGCGCATACTCCTGAGCCGTCCTTTTTGCACCCTCATGTTGATTTCTGATCAAAAGCGAGGAAATTTCCCCTTTGAGACAGCCCGAAAGGGCTATGAGGCCCTCGCTGTAACGCCTGAGGATTTCCTTGTCCATGCGCGGCTTGTAATAGAACCCTTCCGTGAAACCCAGTGAGACCAGCTTCAAAAGGTTCTGATAACCGGTCCGGTTGCGCGCCAAAAGCGTCAGGTGAAAACTTCGGTCCTCATCCCCGTTTGCCTCCCCTTCGGCTTTCGATCCCCGATCGTGACGGCCCTTGGGCGCAATGTAGGCCTCACACCCGATTATTGGCCTGATCCCGCATTTTTTTGCCCGTTCGTAGAATTCCAAAGCGCCGAACATGTTGCCATGATCGGTAATGGCCGCTGCGGGCATCCTGTAGGCGGCGGCGGTATCAAGGAGGTCCTTTAGCCGGATGGCGCCGTCAAGAAGGCTGTATTGGGTATGGACATGCAGATGGACAAAAGACATACGGGCTTTTCTCCTTTTTTTAATCCTAACACATTTGGCGAACTCGTTCCCGCAAAATTAGCCGGAAGCCGCAGTTTCCAGAGAGCGTATCAGAATCATACCGAGCAAAGACGCCCCTTGCATTGTTTTTTCGATTTTCGGCGTGAGATCTCCGGCTCGGGCCGTTTCAAATTTTCACCTTGCTGCCGGAGGGGCAGTACGATTAAGATTAAACGCAATCTGTTTAAGACCGCCTTCTAAACTGAACAGATTTTTTCTAACTTAACAAGGCAGGAATAAAACTATGTGCGGAATAGTGGGATACATCGGTCCCGACGAAGGCCGGGACATCCTGTTAAACGGTCTTGCCAGGCTGGAATACAGAGGCTACGACAGCGCAGGAATCGCAATGGTCGGGCCCGACGGCCGGCTTCAGATCGTCCGGTGCGAAGGCAAACTCAGCGGACTGGTGCGCAAGCTCAACGAGCAGCCCGTAAACGGTACGCTCGGCGTGGCGCATACCCGGTGGGCAACACATGGCAGGCCCTCCGAGCAAAACGCCCATCCTCATCGCTCCGGCCCTTTTGCCCTGGTTCACAACGGAATAATAGAGAATTACGCCGTTCTCAAGGAAGAGCTCGAAAGGGAAGGGCACCGCTTTGCGTCCCAGACGGATACCGAAGTGATAGTGGCGCTCCTTCACAGTGAGTGGAGCAAAGTAAATGAATACCGGCAGGCGGTGCGCAATACCCTCAAGAAGCTAAAAGGCTCTTACGCGCTGGTAATCGTAAACGAACTCGAACCCGACAGCCTTGTTGCCGCCAGAAAGGAAAGCCCGCTTATTCTTGGGATCACCGGGAGCGCCTTCTTTCTGGCGTCCGATGTCCCGGCGGTACTGCCCTATACACGCCAGGTGGTTTACTTGAATGACGAGGAGGTCGTCTTCATTTCCCGGCAAAACTACCAAATCGAGTCGCTTGCCGATGGGACCCAACGAAACCCAAAGCCTCACCAGGTGGACTGGAACCCGCTAATGGCCGAAAAGGCCGGTTACAAGCATTTCATGCTCAAGGAAATCTATGAGCAGCCTCGTGCCGTCATCGATACTTTCCGCAGCGTGGTCGATCTTGAGCGCAAGGAGATCGATTTTCCCGATCTCAACCTGGATAAGACCCTGCTGAACAAAATCGAAAGAGTCCTGCTCGTTGCGTGCGGCACCTCCTACCATGCCGCACTGGTGGCCAAGTACATGATCGAGGGGTTGTGCCGAATCCCGGTCGAGGTGGACCTTGCATCCGAATTCCGCTCCAGGGACCCGGTGCTCGACAACAAAGTCCTTATGCTGGTTATAAGCCAGTCCGGGGAAACCGCCGATACCAGGGCGGCGCTGAAGGAAGGGCTGGATAAGGGCGCTCATTGCCGGGCAATCGTGAACGTGGTCGGAAGCAGCATAGCCCGGATGGCCCAGGGGGTGATCCATACGCATGCCGGACCCGAGATCGGAGTGGCTTCAACCAAGGCATTCACCACTCAACTGGTCGCCCTGTATCTTTTCGCCGTTTACTGGGCCGCCGAAACCGGCAAACTGCCCAGGGAATCGATCGAGCAATATATCCAAGACCTTGTCGAACTTCCGGGCAAGATGGAAAAGATTCTCTCCGATACAAGCATGATCAGCGCCTGGGCCAGACAGTATAAAGACTTCAAAGACTTTCTCTATCTTGCCCGCGGCGCGCTCTACCCAATCGCCCTGGAAGGCGCGCTAAAGCTCAAGGAAATCTCTTATATCCACGCTGAAGGCTATGCGGCGGGCGAGATGAAACACGGCCCCATAGCGCTTATAGACGTCGAAATGCCGGTCATGGTCCTGCTGAGGCAGGGGCCGCTTTTCGAGAAAATGATCTCGAACATCCAGGAGGTCAAGGCCAGAGACGGCATTATCCTCGCCCTGATCGAAGGCGAACCGAGCGAGATCATCGGGCCGGCTCAAAACCAGTTCGTCATCCATCCTTCATCCGAGTGGCTCTCGCCGGTACTGTTCAGCCTCCCGCTGCAACTTCTGGCCTACCACGTGGCCGTGCTTCGCGGAACCGACGTGGATCAGCCAAGAAACCTGGCCAAGAGCGTAACGGTTGAATAATTTGCACCGCGGAGGCTGGCAAAAAAAAATTATCACCACAGAGGCACAGAGGACAAAGAGAAAAGGTTAGACAGGATTAACAGGATTGACTGGAAAAGAAGGCGAGGGGGACGAAGGATTTACTGAACGGATCGGGAACCCGGCCGCCGCGATGGCCCAGTCCGCCGCCTGTCCACGCAGAAATCCGGAGCTTGATGAGGCGATCTCTGAAGCGGTGGCTGCGGCCAAGAAAGTAACCACCAGGAAAATTAAGGCCCGGCAACCGCGATGATCATAGTGGTGCTGGATGCCAATGTGTACGTGCGCGCCGTGTTGAAGCCCTCTTCAAATCCGGGCCAAATCATCTATCTGGTGCGGCGAAACGCTGTCCGTCTCCTTGTTTCACCGGACATTCAAACTGAAGTGAAAGCAGTGCTGCTCTACCCACGTCTGCGAAAGCGTTCTCAGGGCTGATCCCGCCTTGCTGAACATCCTTCTACAGTGCAAGAATCGTCTCCATTGTCATCCCCGCACCTTGGCTTCCGCCATCGCAGCCACCGCCGCCTGCATTACCTGCTTCACTGGAACACCGTGTTCATCCGCGGCCTTGCGGCAATCCTCATATTCCGGCATCGCATTCATCTCCACTCCATTCCACAGCCCCAGCTTCACGCGGATGGTTCCATACGCCATCTGTGTTTCCACGAACCTCCGCTCTAACACTACACGTTTCTCCTCGCGCACCCTAATGCCCAGCGTGCTTGTTTCCCGGAACAACAGTTCTTCAAAGGCTGCGGCATCTTTGCTTTCGCATAGCACTGTCAGCAGACTGCCCAAGCGGCCTTTTTTCATTGTCACCGGAATGCACATTACATCCAGCGCACCCCGCGCTATGGCGAGTTCCATGGTGCGGGCCACTACCTGCGGGCTCAGGTCGTCCACTGCACATTCCAGTACGGTGATCGTCTCTTCGGAAAACTGCGTCGCGCTTTCTGCATCACCAATGCTGAGCCGCAACACATTTGGGAAGCGCGCCGGATTCCGTTTCCCGGCTCCATATCCAATCGAATGAGATCGCATTGCAGGAGCATCCCCAAAGCTGCCCCCGAGTGCTTTCAGCAGGGCTGCTCCAGTCGGCGTCACCAACTCCATCCGGAGCCCCGAGGAATAAGTAGGCATGCCTTTCAGGAGTTCGGCCGTCGCTGGAGCGGGCACGGGAAACCTGCCATGGGCACACTCCACAAATCCACCGCCGACATTGATTGGAGAACAGACCCACTGGTCCACTTGCAGCGAACAAAGTCCTACCGCACTACACACAATATCGGTAATCGTATCCACCGCTCCCACTTCGTGGAAGTGAACGTTTTCTACCGGGACATTGTGAATCTGCGCTTCCGCTCGCGCCAGAAACTCAAAGGTTCGCAGCGCCAGACCCTTCGCGTCTTCCGGCAATGCAGCCTGTTCTATCAACGTACGGATGTTGGCCCAATCTCTTCCATGCACATGACCATGTCCATGCTCTTCATGATGATGTTTCTGATCGGACTCCCCATGAGAATGGCCGTGCCTATGCTCTGCGTGAGCGTGAGTTCTCACATCTGGCTGCGGAGCATCCGCAGGTTTGCCATCCACCAGCACATCCACTTTCGTGGACTGAATGCCGCTACGGTTGACCCGCTCGACATGCAACTCCGCTCCCAAGTCCAGTGCCCTTACTGTTGACCTCAGAAGCTCGGCGGACACTCCTGCGTCGACCAGCGCTCCCAGCAGCATGTCTCCGCTGATACCGGCGAAGCATTCCAGATATCCAATTTTCATTTGCAAATCCTTTGGCGCGTGAGCTACCGTGCCGGCCTTTCTGTCGTCTGTTGCGCGATGTCCTTCCAGAACTTCCACAGGCAAAATTGCATTCATTGAACCAAAGTAATTGCCTTCGCAACCTACCGCCACGTAAGCAAACCCTGTGCTACGCACAGCCGTGCCAATGGCCTTGAACATCTGCGGAGCCTGTACTCCGGCCATTCATGCCTCGATCGGCCATGTGCCCGTAAACTACCCTGGTAACCAGAAACGTGCCCGTCAGGGTCGATCACCCGTTGCCATTCCTCTTGTGACATCTCCGCGAACATCTTGATCGGGAAGAAACAGATATTGCTGATCAGTGCATCAATCACTCCGAGTGGTTTCGGAGGGGTAACCTTGGACAGCGCTGTCGGCTACTGTTTCCCGGCAGCGTCAAGCAAAGAAGCGACCGGCAGGATGGCATTCATGGAGCCGGAACGAAAACCTTCGAGATCGAGGGTCACGTACGTGAACCCGATCGACTTGAAGATGCGTACCAGCTCTTCCGCCATCTCAAGCGACATCGCACGCGGCAGCTCTTCCCGTGCAATCTCGATGCGAGCGATCTTCCCATGATGGCGCACCCGGAACTGCTGGAATCCCAGGTCGCGCAATGCATCCTCTGCAGTCTCGATTTGCCTGAGAATCTCCAACGATACTTCCCGTCCGTATTCAATGCGCGACGCCAGACACGCGGAAGCCGGCTTGTTCCACACTCGAAGCCCCGCCGCGTGCGCCAGATTACGGATGTCCTGTTTCGACAGGCCGGCATCCAGCAGTGGGGCCTTCACACCATGCGCACGGGCTGCCAGTTGGCCAGGACGATAGTCGCCCTGATCGTCAGTGTTGACACCGTAAACAATCGACTCGAAATGGTGCTCCTTTCGAAAGCAGTCGAGCGCGGTGAACAACTCCTCCTTACAATGAAAGCACCGCATGCCATCGTTTCGCACATACTCGGGGCGTTGCATCTCGCCGGTGGAAATCATGTGCCACGGGATGCCGTACTCTTCGCAAAAAGCGATAGCGTCCCGCAGTTGCGCGCGCGCCAGACTTGGCGAGTCGCTGATGACGGCCAGCATTTTCCCGGGAATCACCTGATGCGCTGCCCAGGCGAGAAAAGCTGAATCTACTCCTCCTGAATACGCGACAAGTAGATTTCCTAAAGAGCGCAGCTCATCGTTGAGCTTGTTCAGCTTAGCCTTGAGTTCGTTATCCACTTCGACTTCGACAGACATAATTCCTCTTTGCAGCGCCAGGCCCGGTTTTCTACCTATTATCCGTCGATCCGCTCCACCTTGGCTTCTTCTTCAGATCATCGTGTACTCATCTCCACCGCAAAAACCTGTCCCGTAATATAGCTGCTATACTTTGCTGGACCCGTCAATATGGACTTTCCACTTTGTACCTCTTCAGTCGCCGATACAGAGTACTGCGCGATATACCGAGCGACCTGGCCGCCTGCTGTCGTTCCCCGAAGTTGCGAACAGCCTCCAAAATCGCCTTTTTCTCAACCTCCTCCATGTTCGATGGCCTGGCGTCGCGGGGAAACTCATCGGCCTGTATGGGTGAATCGGCTTTCAGGAAGTCGGGCAGGTGCTGTTCCTCGATAATGTCCCCATCAACAAGGCTGATAGCACGCTCCACGACATTTTCCAACTGGCGAACATTGCCGGGCCAGTGATAGCTGCACATGCGTTTCAAGACTGGAAGCGAGACACCGGCTACAGATTTGCCAAACCTTGCCGAAATGCCTGCTACAAGATAGTCAACCAACTGTGTAATGTCCCCGATTCTCTCGCGCAAGGGCGGGATGCGAACCTCGAACACATTAAGGCGGTAGAACAGGTCCTGGCGAAAGTTACCTTTGGGAACTTCGACGGCCAGGTCTTTGCTGGTTGCCGCGATTACCCTAACATTGATCGGTATTGAGCGAAGTCCACCGATCCTCACCACGGATCGCTCCTGCAATACCCTCAGCAACACTGTCTGGATGTTGAGCGGCATTTCCCCGATTTCGTCGAGGAAAATGGTTCCATCGTTTGCAAGCTCAAACTTGCCTGGTCGTCCATTCCTGCTCGCGCCGGTAAAGGACCCGGCATTGTAGCCAAACAATTCGCTCTCGATGAGTGTTTCGGGGATCGCGGCGCAGTTCAAAGCTACAAAGGGCTGGCCGGCAAGGCTGGCGTTATGAATAGCCTGAGCGAAGAGTTCCTTCCCTGTTCCGCTCTCCCCCTGAATCAGCACCGTATGCATGTTTCTGGCTGCAACCTGCGCAAGATGGATTGCCCGTTGCATCGCCGAGCTTTCCCCAATAATGTTCGCAAAGGTGAATCTCGCTTCCGCGCCGGTGATTTGATTCACCACCTTTTGCAGCTTCTTCATCTCCTTCAAGGTGGCAACCGCTCCGACCACCTGGCCATTGGCTAGAAAGATGGGCGTGGCGCTGACGTGACAGTGAATATAACCGCGCCCGGTCTCCATAGTGGTTTCTATGTCGGTCACCGGCTTACCGCCGGCTACAACTCTTTTGAACAGCGACTGCTTGCCCACAAACTCCTGAATGTCTTTTCCCCGGGCGAGCAAGGTGTCCGTTGCCAGAATATTGGCTGCCTCGGAATTGATTTCCTTGATGAATCCATTGGAATCAATGGCTACAACGCCGTCTGAGACCGAATTAATTACCGTCCTCAGATATTCGTTGGCGAGCCAGATCTGCCGACGGTCCTCCTCGATGCGTAGCTGATTGGTGATAGCCTTGCTTGCCACAACCACGATACCCAAGGTGTGAAGGTGGGCTTCTTCTCTGGGTCCGCTCAGGTTGAGAATTCCGATGAGACGGTTGTCATGATTGAAGATCGGGGCTGCAGAACAGGTCATATCGTGAGCCTCTTCAAAGAAGTGTTCGCAGCCAACGACCTGAACCGGCTGACAATGCCTGAGGGCAAGTCCGATCGCCCCTGTTCCCGCTTGTTCTTCCCCCCACATTCCACCGGCTCGCAGGTTTCCTTCCGTGCCGGCGCTTCTCAACTCTCCGCCCGGCAGCATTTCCAGAATCACACCGTCACTGTCGGTGAGTAACGTCAAAAAGCCCAAATCTTTTACGAGGGCCTGCAGTTCATTGAGGATCGGCACAGCGACGGTCAACAGGTCCCGGTTTCGCGCCACGCGCCGCTCCAGCTCTTCTCGCTCGACAACTACAACGGCGGGTCCCCGTTTGGGATCATGTCCAAGGGCTCGGCAACGCGCCCAGGACTGGGCTATCAGCGGCGCCACGTCAGGAACACACTCTCCCGTAGTGACGAACTTGTTCCAAGCCTCTTTGCCGTGAATACTGTCAATCGTACCTGCACTGCTCATAGTGGTGACCTGCCAACGATTGTCGGCCTAAATCATAGTGACGGCCGGAGCCGCCGGATTACGCCGAATGCACGGGAATCCTTTCCCGTCCTAAAACGGGAACCATTTCGGCCCGGATTCGGACTGATTGCAGCATCCTGCGCGATAACATGGAAGTGCGTTGCTCTTCGATACTTCGTTGCCGTGCAACAGTGGCTTATATGAGAGGATATGTTCCTCCCGCGCAGGCTACAAGTTGAAACACCACCGTGCCATTTGCTCCTTGCTCAATGGGCAGCAATGGCGGCCAGGGAGTTATACGTATCCCGTCTTCGCTAACTGCTGCAGATCTGTGCTCAATTGCGCAAAAATGTAAACCGGCGCACAGCCGGGATAGTAAGTGACCGACTTGGCGAACTTGGCGGCTTGCCGGATGTTATCGGCTGTCGGGAAGTATTCCCAGCAGTCGCCGCAAATGAAGAGGTGTTTTTCTTTCGCAAACTGCGGATCGAAGTCCGGCAGACCTCCGGCGACAACCACCACCTCGCCGCGCTCTTTCAAGAACTCGGGCACAGAGATGCCGCTGCGGGCGAAGGAATCCAGCGCCCCCCGCACATTTACATAGCAACCCGGGCAGGTCTGCTGGGCGTAAACCGTGAGGCCTTTGTACATGCCTACGGGATTGTCGTTTGGGCGCCTGAAGATCTTGCGCACCGAGTCTGCTGGTTCGCCAACCACGGTGATCTTGTTCAGGTCGATCTCGCCCAGATCGTCGCTGGCTGAACAGCGGATAGCGGGAATCTCGATAGGATCGAAGCCCATCAAGTAACAGGTCACCGCGTCGGTAGAAATTGTGTCCGTCCCTGCGATGACCAGATTCATTTCGATTGGCACACCTGCGTGAGGTCCCTGTCCTTCCATACCGATGATGCCATCCACGATAGTCAGGTTCGGCTTGCAAACCCGATAAAGGTCGGAGAACTTCTGTCCCAGGTCGATGCGGTGCGCCCCTTGTTGCTGCGCGCTGGGATGTATGTTGGGGATTATCCCATTCAAGTTCTTGAGGCCCAGGGTGACCCCGCCGGCGATATGGACCTTCATCTTGGGCAGGTTGATGATGACGTCGGCATCGAGGACGGGCTTGAAAATGGCGGCCTTCTTGAACACCTTGGCATCCGGGATATCAACTTCGACCACGTCGGTTTCGTCGAAACAGATCACCTTGTCGGCGCCGCCGCGTTTCGCAGCTGCTTCCATTCCGGAGACACTGAAGGCGGGCTTTGCGCGACCCACTTGCATACCTAACGAGGGATTGTCGCCAACCCAGACTTCTCCAGCCTTCGAGTTTTCTTTGAAGTAGGAGACAACCGCCTCGACCATGCGGGGATCGACAATGGCGAAGCTTTCCGGTGGGGCGTTGAAAGCCAGATTGGGTTTAATCAGGACCTTCTGGCCGGGTTTGATGATTGCGTCCGGAGAGCCGATAGCCAGTTCGACCGCTTTCTTCACCGCCGCCTTGATTTTGGCGACGTCCTCATCGCTACGAATGAATTTGCCTGCGATAAAGGAAGCGTTTCCTGCGGGGGGTTCGCATTTGACAATTGCAACTCTTGGCGCATCCGTTGTTAACTTCCATTCATCTTTCTGTGTAATGGGGGTCGCGGCCCACAGGCTGCCAGATCCCAAAATGCCTGAACCGGGCACAGTTGTACCTGAGGTCAGATAACCGGTTTCTTTCAACATTTCCCGGCGTGTGATGCCTTCCTTCTTGCTCATCTGTCTTCTCTGATGTTAGGGGACCACTTCGCCTTTCTCCTTGTGAAGTCAGGCTTTCGCTATTCCGTTGTACTCCATGAGGAGGGCAGCCCCCGTTACGGTTTTTTTCCCAAGCCTTCCGCTACATCTTTCAGCCCCAGTCGTTCCAAGGTTGAATGGGTGGGAATGCCGGATTCTACGTCCCATTCCATTAATCTGTAATAATCACTCTTGGCACGTTCCAGATCTTCTCGCAGGTACTTCCTACCTCCCGCGTCTTCCTTTTCGAAGTAAAGGTCATTGAAAATGTCGTCCCCACGGGTTCGACCATCTCGTGCGGCTACGGCTCTTTCCAATGTGCAAAGCATTTGTCCCTTTCGATAGGATTCCTCCTCACTCATCTCGTCTCCTGTAACTGCAGAATAGAGGCGGGATTCAAGGGTTGTATCTCCCACATGATCGGGAGAATTGGCATTGAACAGAAAAGGGAAAAGGACGTCACACACTATGTAACTATCCTTCAGAAGGGAATGTTCATGATACCGCTTTACCACGGGGGCAGCCCATTTCCAATTCAAACTCTTTCCATCCGGCTGAAAAAATTCGGCCGCTTCTTCTGAACCATAGACAGCCTTCATCACAGGTTTAAGAACAGGGAAGATTTCTTCCGGTACAGCGGTCAGGGCGTTCTGCCCGATGGTGAAAGCAGCACCCCAAAGCATAGAGACGTAGTTGTGGGAGACCATGGCGTCCCGGTTGTCCAGTGCCCACATCAAAGCCAAGGCAGGAACCGCATATCCCGAGGGAAAGCCTCCCAGATAGGCCCAGTGCTCACGATAACCGCCGAACTTCCCCGCGCGGGGATAATACATCCAGGAAAGCTTTTCGGCTTTTCCTCCAAGCTGGGCAGCCGCACGCTGCCCCCCGTTGGCGAGGAGGTCTCCAAATCCTTCTCGATTGGCAATTTTTTCTAGAAGTACGGAGATGAACTTCCAGGAACCGATTTCATTAAGAGGAAGCCCAGTCTCTTGCTCTGAAATCAGCTTCTCCCGATAGCAGTCCGAAAGCCAGGGGATGATGGCCATCAACTCATAGGAGTTAATTCCGAAAAGGTCAGCTAATTTGGCAGCCTGCCAGGTGATTTTGCTATAGCCCTTTTCAGGCTCATTGACCATAGACTCGAGATACATGTAAGACTGGGCACATTTGGCTACGCCGGAGGTGATGTCTGGTCCATTTACCCGTGAGCGGCAAGCGACAGGGCAGGCGAAACAACCATCAGGCGTTTGTGAATAACCAGAGGAAGGGTCGTTACATAGATCGAGAAGCTCGCCGGGAAGAAGCGTAAGGCTTCCTCGGCCATAGCCACCGCCCCATACATTGTACTTGAAATCTTTTTCTTCCGGCTGAAAGGGATCACTTTTTAAAGATTTCCGTGAAAAGAGTCTTTGGATGTCATGGGTGAGTTGCATCAGTTCTTTTGGCCTTGCCACGGTCACACTTCCGGTGCCCCGGACCGCAATGGCCTTCAAGTTTTTCGAGCCCATCACACCACCAAATCCTCCCTGGCCCGCCGCATCCCCGGAGTCCGTGAGAATGCATGCGATGCGGCTTCGATTTTCTCCAGCCTTTCCTATAACCATGACTCTCGTCTTATTGCCATGAAGCCTCCAGATCATCTGTTGGGTCTGATGGGTATCAAGGCCCCATAAACTGCCGGCGTCCAGGATTTCAGTCTTCTGATCAGTAATCCAAAGGTAGACAGGCTTCGAGGCTCTTCCCTGGATAATGAGGGCATCGTATCCAGCCCATTTTAGTTCAGGAGCGAAGTGTCCTCCAACGCCTGAACGAACATAGGATTCGATGGGGCCGGTCTGTGGAGATTTCCCCACAACCATGAGCCGACCCGATGAGGGTGCAAGAGTCCCTTGCAGGGGACCTGTAGCCAAGACCAGCCGATTTTCAGGGTCGAATGCTTCCACCTCCGAAGGCACCTCATCCCAGCAGATCTTTGCCCCAAGTCCACGACCTCCTAGAAATTTGGGTACATAGTCAAATGTTGAAACCTCGGAGGTTTTACGATCGGTCAGGTCAACCCTGAGAATTTTTCCAACCCATCCACCCGAAGGAGTCATCTCAGTCCTCTTTGATCACGGGATAACCCACGAGCAGTCCCTGTTCCGAATGCTCCACCCGTAAAACACCCATGGGGCAAAACTTCACACATTGAGGGTCCCCAAAGCAAAGGTGGCATTTGATCGATTTTTGCTTTTGCACATCGAATTTTGGCCTGGGGGGCCGGAAATATTGCTGACAAGCCTCGATACATTGCTGACAGCCGATACACAAGCTTTCATCAATGATGCGAGCAAAGGTGCCGCTCCGCTCCTCCACCTGCAGGGCCCCTACCGGACAAACCTTCAAACAGGGAGGATCGCTGCACTGATAGCATACCTTAGGCCCGTAGTCCCCTTTGATGTACTCTTTTTCGACGGAAAGCCGTGCGAGCGCAGAGGTATTCCGGCCTTCGCAGTTAAGGTTGGAACAGACCATTTCGCAGACACGACATCCGCTACACAGAGTCTTATCTACAAAAATGGCCATCTTAGCTAAGGCCACCCTTTGACCGTTGGGAAGGGTGGAAGCCCAGAGCAGATCCCCAAAGGCAACGACGTCACCCAGGGCTAAGGCGCCAAGCGTAAGGCCCTTGAGAAAAATACGGCGGTCGATGTCCTTGGCCATTTACATTCTTCCCTATCGGAGGACTAAGAGCGGATCATTCTGCTTCGGTGGTTTAAATTGAGTAGCAGGAGGCGAAAAAAAAGGTCTCGTGAAGAACGGGCCGAAAGATTCGCCGGTTTCTTTAATAACCAGTTTGTAATAGTACTTCGATTCACTTCCCACGCTTTTATCAACATAATCATAAGCGTTCGTGCCGGGGACAAGATTTGTCACATCCACTTCCTGATAAGGACCTTCCTCAAAGGTTTCGGCCCTTAGAATCTGTAATGACAGTTGGTTTTTCAGACCATCACTCGTCTTCCAGGTCAATTTGGCTGCCCGGTAAAGGGGCTGGACCTTGAAATCCACAATGCTTGGATTTGCTTTCTGAGACATGGTTACTTGTGGGTCAAGAAAGGTAATAAAAAAAAATAGGGTGAGAAAAAACATTGCATATCTGGTCATAAACATTTCTCCATCTGGATTGCTAACTCCCCCCTTCCGCGAGAACATGGAAGAGGGGGAGTATGAATTATTACCTGAATTGAGCGATTCGTAAAGATCCCACGGTGACATTTATACCCATACGAATAGGAGGCTGATCGTTCATTTCCCAGAGTTAATCAAAACGAATGTGCTTCCAGATGGCTTCGGGTACTTTGGTTATCACTCCTCCTGCCTGGCGGACGATCTTTGCCGCTATGTCTATGATGTTTCTACGAAAAGCGGTCGTATGGGCAAAAAGCTGAAGAAGATGGAAATTTAACCCAAAACGACCTTGATGTCGTCTTGCTTTCTAGCGTATCCAATACCGAGTTTTACTGCCTGGGCGATCTGTTTCTGATACCAGGCATACATGCCAATCTTGTTGGCTGCCTCGCTCGGGTACCACTCCTGAAGGGTTCTAATGCCCATGACATCATTGGCCACCTGGTCACCGGAGACAAGGATCACACCGGGTTTGACTTCCTCGCCATGGGAAGGACCGCCGGCGATGAGGGACCTTCTTCCATCCATGATGATCAGGTCCGGCTGGAAAGGCAGGTTGATTTCCGCAGCCTGCTCGGGAACGAAGATATGGTTGAAGGCATGAAGATGCGCGCCTCGGTCGGCACGATGCAAAATCCCAACGGATAGCTTCAGGCTCTGGGTAATTCCCCCGAGGAAATGGGTCTTCATCACCGGGGTATAAATGACCTTGTCGTAATTTCTGAGGTCCGCTGGATAGGACACGGTTCCATCCCCGCCACCGATCTTGCCCAGGTATTCGGCCTTGGCATTGCGGATGTTCATCCATTTTTCTTTTTCCCAGGTCTTGACAGGGGTGCCGGTTTCCTTGCCTACCTGATCGTACCCCATCATATTGATTACCCGCTCTGTTGGCCCCCATGGTCCGCAGGTATCGGCTACGGTCAGGTTGGTGTAGCCTTGGTCTTTTAGGACGACAATCAGAGCTTTCAGAAATGCATGGTCTGTCCCCCCCTGCGGCCAGGGATCCCCGGTGTTCATGTTGGGCTTGATGAGAATTTTATCTGTTTTTTTGAGGGATTTTTCAAACCCTCCAACGAGCTTTACAGCCTTCTTGATATCTCCGGTCAGGTCTTTATCCAGTTTGGTGGCCAAGATCATCCCGACCAGGGATTTTCCCCCATCGGCGTAATGGTTTGGATGGAGATGAGACCACTCGACCGGAGCTCCTCCATTAATCAAACTACCAGGGGGTTTGTCGAAATAATCCTTGGGTATGGGGGCATTATTAATAAATTCCCCATACTGCATCAACTGAGCGTCCCTCATCCTCCAGACACCTGTCTGGACCGGCTCATCCAGGTCTGGAAGCCCCATGGCACCTGCATGGGCTCGCTTCGGGCCCATCATTCCCAAGGCTGCGACGCCGGCCCCGCAATACTTAGCAACATTCTTGAAAAAACATCTTCGGGTAACCTCCTTAGAGCTCATCTTCCTTTCTCCTTTTTGAAAGTTAAAGGTCAATAAGGCCTCCCTTTTCCGAAATGAGATTCTTGCCCCCTTCCGTCTTGAGATATTGTTTCTGCCATAAACTTACACACATAGACCCATCGCATGTCTGCTCATCTGAGTTTCAATAGTTCCTTCTCGTAGGGACTGAAATATAAAAAGGTGAGATCTTTCCCATATTCTTCGAATGAAATATCTGGAAGCCGATATAAATAGTGCAGGAAATGGGCCAGTCCCAAGTTGATATTCTCTGGCGGGAACACCTTGTCTGGGTTGGGTCTTGTGCGAAAACAAAGGGGGCAATCGTGTGTCATGTGTCACCGTGCGACACATGACGATTCACAATGACACACCATGACACACGCAAGTCCGCGTCCAGGTACCAAGGGCAGAGTGAAAGGGAGCATTCGAGTGGGTGAGGTCGGGGGGCGGGCCGAAGGCGCCGGGATAAACCGGCATAGAGTTGGGGATGAAAGAGGCCCAGATAAAAGGAGGAGTTGCTTCATTACGGCCCCGAGTCATGTGCGGATAGCCGCGAGGCTATACGTGATGCAGTTGACAGGGGAAAGCGCGGGCCAGTCATTGAGTTCCGATATCACCTATACGGGGCGCCGACCACGTGGTCAGAGAGCGATGGCAACATTGTGAAACGGCGCTAAACAGCGAGCCGTCCACAGGTCCCGCGGGGTCTGAGACCCTGTGCATGCGTGGACACTCTATACATCGCGGAGCGTGAAGAAATCCCCCATGAAGCGGAGCATCCGCTGCAACGTGGTTGAGCGTCATGAAGTGGACCACTCCAAAGGGCTCACATCCGACCAGGTAATCCTTGCTTGCCGGCGCCAAGGCCAAGGAGTGTCCCATTCCTCTACGCAGAATCGGCCAGCGGGACCCGGAGACGGGGAAGCACTACGTTTTCCTTACAAATATCGGCCACCTCGACGCTAAAACGATTTGCGCCGGATTGATTCTTGCCGACTATGCGGGTGAGGTTGTCCAGAATCTCAATCTCCCCAGAATTGTCTACCAAACGCTACCTTTTTTTCTCCTATCGCGCACGTTTCAAGAACGCTTGAACATTCGGCAGTCATTCCATGCTTCTCAACGGCGTCCGACGTCGCAAGCTGTGCCTCCAGCATCATTTTTGCGCCATGTCTTACCATCTCCTGGCCTTCCGCCATTGTGCTGCCGGTCATCATGCTTTCGCCTTTGGTTACCATGTTATAGCCGTCCGCCATCATTTTTTCGGCCGCCGTCAACGCTGCGTCTTTGATGCCTTTCTTGGCCATTATATCCATTACCATTTTGTTTCCATCCATGACCTGCTTTGCGCCTTCCATTATCGACTTCTTGCCTTCCTGGATTTTCTTGTCACTTTCCGCAGCTTGTAGAAATCCAGCGATAGCAAAAATGCCGATTGACAGACAAACGATTAATGAAGTTGCCAAAAACCTGCTGTGACTTTTCATCTCAATAACTCCTTTATCATCTTGGTGGGAAACAAAAACATTAGGATGGACCTCAGACTCTTAGTATCGAACCGCGGCATCAATCAGCAATCGACTGAAATCACCCCCTCTCCAAATAGGTGTATCGGCCTGTAATCACTTAGGAAGACGTAATGTATCAGATGTTGAGAAGTTTTTGGACTGTGAAGCACATGATAATGGTGGTTTCATCCCCTGCTCGTAAACACTGTAACCTCAAATGTCAATGCGGGATGGTGTAGGGATTAACGGTTTTTGAAAAAGGCCCTGAACCTCCAGCCTCCGCTTGGTTGCAAGACGCGGGCCAAAAGCGCCGGGATAAACCGGCATAGAGTAGGGGATGAAAGAGCCCCACATAAGAGGAGGAGCTGCTCCATTATGGCCCCGAGTCATGTGCGGATAGCCGCGAGGCTATACGTGATGCAGTTGACAGGGGAAAGCTCAGGCCAGCCATTTACCTACGAAATCACCCCAATCACCGGGGTCTGTTCATAGCCTGCTCGCAACGCGAAAGAATCGAGAGCACCTCGAAGGGCTGCTCGATATAGGTGAAAGAAGGGACCCCGAGGGGTTCGATATACGCCTTGCACTCATCCTCGAAGCGTTTGTCACCGCTAAAAGTTACAAAGACAGGTTTTTCAGGATACCTCCTCGCCAGATCGACCATAAAGTCAAACGACGGTATGCCGGTGTCCTCGGTAAGCATGAGCACTGTAACGACTGCATCGATGTTGGGGTCCTTGAGGACCGCTTCCATGCCCTCCCTGTAACCGAATTCGACCCCGCTTACCGAAGCGGCCGCCCAGATATCAACGGGATTTCTCATCCGAATAAATGGGGGGCTGATTTCCTGAAGCCTCCCCAGAGTCTGAGGTGTAAGGTCGGGTACCTCAAGCCCCAAGCGGATGCAAAGGTCCGACAGAGTGACCAGCATAGCGCCTGACGGGGCGAGGAAACTCAGCCTTTTGCCCTTCGGCAGAGGCGCCATCGAAAGGGCCTTTCCCGCAAGGATCAGGTGCGTATAATTCCATATTCGGACAACGCCTGCCTGTCGAAGCAGGCCGTCAATCAGACGGTCCTCGGCGGCCATAGCCGCTGTATGTGCGACGGCGGCATGCCTTCCCGCCTCGGTGGCTCCGCTCTTCAAGACTATAACTGGCTTGAGCCTGGTAACTTCTCCGGCAATTTCCAGAAAGCGTCCCGGCCGCTTGAGGCTTTCAAGGTACATGATAATCGCACTCGTGTGCGGGTCTTCGGCCAGATACTCCAGGGCGTCACATTCGTCGATATCGATCTTGTTTCCCAGGCCAAAAACCCGGGAGACGCCAAAATGCTCGGCCGTCAGGATGTGCTTCATGGTATGGGTGGCAAAATTGCCCGTCTGGGCAACATAGGATACTTTGCCGGGCCGGATCGTGCCGAGCGGGAAAAAAGTGGAAGTAAACCTGTGGGGCGTTGAGATATGACCCGATGTGTTGGGCCCCATGACACGGGTCCCGGTCTGCTTGATGATATCGATGAGATCTTGCTGAATCCCGGCGCCGGATTCATCCACCTCGGCAAAACCTCCGGCGGAAAGCACAACATGGTGGATTCCCTTTGCGGCGCACTCTCGAAGGGCCCCAAGTGTATCTTTTGCGGGGAGAATGATGACGGCCAGATCGATTCCATAAGGCAAACCGGTGATAGAGGTGTGAACTGGAAAGCCGAGAATTTCCCCACCTTTGGGATTGACCAGGAAGAGCTTGCCGGCATAGCCATTGGCCAGAATATTTTTTATCACGTCGTTTCCCGGCTTGTGGGGAGTAGCGGAGGCCCCAATGATTGCGACGCCGGCTGGTTCGAAAAATGGACCCAGTTTTCCCCTGCTGGCGCCGCCCATTCCCTCAGGCGCCGCCGAAGGCAAGCGCCCTTCCTGGCAGGCGGTCCCACCGCCCGCCTTGACAACGACGAGAGCGTCAACCGCAACGGGTTTTCCGTTTGGGCGGATCTTCAATGGGTTTATATCGATTTCGAGCACGTCACCGTATTTGATTCCAATCTCCCCCAGAGCCACAAGGGTTTGACACAACTGATCGATGTCGGCAGCCTCTTCTCCCCTGAAGGGTTGGACCACCTTTTTTCCGCGAATCTCCGCGACCATATCTCGAGCATCCGAAAGTGTCAGAGGGGCGATGCGAAACACGATGTCTTCGAGAACCTCCGTCAATATGCCGCCGATCCCGAACATGACGCATGGTCCGCATTGAGCATCTCTCATCAGGCCGCAGACGATTTCCCTGCCGCCTTTAACCATTTCCTGAACCAGCAGGGCTTCACACCCTGGAATCTTCAAAAGACGCTCACCTTCTTTTCTCACTTCTTCCGCGGTCTGGAGGTTAAGCGCCACCCCTCCAACCTCGGTCTTATGAGACAGACTCGCCCCGGATGCCTTCAGAACAACTGGAAATCCAATTGTTGCGGCAGACGAAGCAGCTTCTACGGCATCTTGGGCGATAACCTCATTGGTCACCGGAATGCCAAAGCTTGAGAGCAACTGTTTGGACTCATGCTCACTGAGTGCCGGTCGTCCTTCTGCCAGGGCCTTTTCGATAATATTCATAGATTCCTCCATCGATGCAGCATCACGGTTTTCAGCATGCGCGTCTTGCAGCGCTTCACAGGGGAGAACAGAAGTTCGACATCATGTAACACCAAGAGAAAGCCAGCGCCTGCTCATATGTGCTTCGGACCTCTCGATAAATCTGCCTGCAATCATCATTGGAGCGATCTTGTAATCGACCCGTCCGCAGCTTACATTAGGCGGTACCGGAGCTCAGCCTGCCCGAATAAAGTGGTTATCAACATTGTTTAGGACAACAGGCCCATCAACGTAAACAATATACGAAAACGGGTAAAGCTTCCAGCGGCAAAGAGGCTAAGTTTGCAAGGAGTGAGGTCATGAAAGTCGGATTTATAGGACTTGGGAACATGGGATTCGGAATGGCGGCTAACCTTATCAGGGCCGGTCATGAAGTCACCGTTTACAATCGAACGGCCTCCAAAATGAAAGCGCTCGTGGAGCAAGGTGCGCACCCGGCCGCCCAGGTGACGGACGCCTGCCGGGGAGAGGCCGTCGTTACGATGCTGGCAGACGACAATGCCGTTGAAAGCATAGCGTTCGGCGATAAAGGCTTGACAGGGGGCCTGGGCAAGGGCGCAATCCACGTTTCCATGAGCACGATCAGCGTTGCGTTATCGGAAAGGCTTGCCGCTGCGCACGCAGAAGCCGGCCAGCGTTTCGTCGCGGCGCCCGTCTTCGGGCGGCCGGAAGCGGCGGCGGCAGCCAAGCTGTTCATAGTCGCCGCCGGAGCGCCGGATGCGGTTGACGCCTGCCTGCCTCTCTTTGAGGCGCTGGGGCAAAAAACTTTTACCTTCGGCAATAATCCCCAAGCCGCGAACCTGGTCAAGCTCAGCGGTAATTTCCTGATCGCCTCGGCCATCGAAGCGCTGGGCGAGGCCATGGCGCTCGTCGGCAAGGCAGGCGTCAACCGAGGCCAGTTTATCGATCTTCTGACCTCGACGATTTTCTCCGCACCGATTTATAAGATCTACGGCCCCCTGATTGCCGAGCAACGGTTTGAACCGGCCGGGTTTGCAGCCCCATTGGGACATAAAGATATACGGCTGACCCTTGCCGCTGCGGAAACCCTTCGCGTGCCCATGCCGTTGGCAAGCCTTTTGCGCGACCGGTTCCTGACCCTGTTTGCTCACGGCGGCGAGAGGCTTGACTGGTCGGCCATCACACGGCTTGCCGCCGAGGACGCCGGCCAGCAAAAGCAGGGTCCGGGCTAGGAAAGCAGTTGCGCATATGATGAAAATTCCACCGGCGGATTACGGTAAAACCCAGGGCGCTCACGGGCAGGAAATCGCCCAATACCTTGGCAAAGTTCTGTGGCTGGCAGCAGCCCTTATTTTTATTTCACCCGGTTTAAAGGCCGCATGGGGCGCCGAGGTCTGCCATCACGATCTGAAAGTTAAACTGCAGCCGGAAGCACACAGGCTGCTCGTTCAGGACGATATCCGGGTCGCAGGGTGGAAGGGCGGAGAGATAAGTTTTCTCTTCTCAGATAAGGCCAACATCAAATCTGTGCTGGTCAATGGAAAGCCCTCCAAGTATTCCTTCAGTTCAGGCAAGCTGACCCTTTCCGGCGTCTCTGCCGCCAGGGGATCCTTTGGCGTTTCGATTTCATTTGATGCTGTATTTAACGACCCGGTAGATAGCGAACCTGCCAGTTTCGATAATCCAGGCCTCGGGGTGGCTGGGTCGATCAGCGACAGGGGGACTTTTCTTCTGGCGGACTCAGGCTGGTATCCGCGTTTTGCGTGCAGGCGAGCCGCCACTGTCGGGTTGCCCAGCCAACCCGCCCTCCCCAAAATCGCCGAGGGCGAAATACCGGAGGACTTTGACCTGGAGGTCACTGCTCCTCGGGGCATCTATGCGGTTACAGCCGGGGAGCTGATAGGACATGAGGACCGGAACGCAAACAGCATATCGACCTGGAAAACAGGTCAGATCGGGCAGGGGCTGGCGCTCTCGGCGGGCAGGTATATCATTCGCAGTCTATCGCCGCAGACGGGATTGACGCTTATTGCGCGCGGCGATTCTGCAAGCGCGCAAACCGGCAGTGGCGGCTCGCCACCGCGCGGCGATTTTGCAAGCCGGCAACCCGACCGCGGCGGCTCGCCGCCTGTTTATACATACTTCACTTCGGAAAACGATGCGCTTTCGGAAACCTACCTTAAGGCCGCTGTCTCACACATCAAGTTTTACGAGCGTTTGCACGGGCCGTACCCTTTTCCCAAGTTCGCCATAGTCGAGAATTTCTTCCCGACCGGATACGGGTTTCCTTCCTACACGCTTTTGGGGGCCACGGTTCTCAGGCTTCCATTTATTCCGGAAACCAGCCTCAGGCACGAAATTGCTCATTCATGGTGGGGCAACGGCGTACTGGTTGATTACGCCTCCGGGAACTGGTGCGAGGGTTTGACCACCTATGTCGCCGATTACCTCTCGCAGGAGATGTCATCCGCCGCAGACGCCAGGCTTTACCGGGAGCAAATTCTCCAGGAATATGCGACGTTTGCCGCATCGGGGGCCGATTTTCCGCTCCGGTTCTTCGAGGGCCGTTCAAGCCCTGCCACCAAGGCCGTCGGCTACGGGAAAGCAGCATTCGTTTTTCACATGATCCGGCAAAAGCTTGGAGATGACGCTTTTTGGAACAGCCTGCGGCAGATATACAAAGAACGGCTGTTTGTCAGGACTTCATGGGAGGATTTCCGGGATGCCTTCGTTAGGACCGGAGGCTGGGACCCCGCAGAAGCCAAAGAGTTTTTCGATCAATGGGTTGCGCGAAGCGGCGCCCCTGTTCTGAGGCTTCAAGATGTGCGGCTCAATTCGGATGCTTCCGGTTGGCAGGCGACGGGATCTATTGACCAGGACCCTCCGTGGTATGATTTGGATATAACGGTCGCGCTGAAGATCTCCCCGAATCAAAGATTCGATACAAGGATCGGAATCAAAGGCGGCTCGACTTCTTTTGCCATCGGGTTGCCGCGGACAGGATCGGCACTCAAACCTTCGGAGGCGCCTACTGCGCGCGGCGATTTTGCAAGCGTGCAATCCGGCAGTGGCGGCACGCCACCGCGCGGCGATTCTGCAAGTGTGCAATCCGGCAGTGGCGGCACGCCACCGCCGCAAAAACTGATCGCAGACCCTGATGTAAACACCTTCCGGCTTCTTGACCCCGAGGAGATCCCATGCACTGTAAACAGCGTCAAAGGGTCAAAAAGTCTGACGGCTGTGCTGCGCGACGGCAGTCCTCGGGAGGCCGTAAAAGCCTTTGAACTCTTGCTTGAGGGTCTGGGCCATGCAGACGCCCGGATAACGAGCGAAAAAGAGGCGGAGATGAAAATGAGTAAACAGGGGGACTTCCTGTTTTTTGGCCTCCCCCGGTCTGAAAAGCTTAAGTCTTTTTTTTCATCTTCTCCGGAAGATGTGACACTTGCTGAGGAAAAATTTTCGGTGAAAGGGCTTTCCGGCGCCGACTGCCTATTTCTGGTTTTAAATGAGTCCAATCGGGGGGCCGGAATCACGGCGTTATATCTTCCCGTTTCAGGCGCGTCCGCCGACTCGGTCCTGACAGCGGCCCGCAAGATCACTCATTATGGGAAGTACAGCTACCTGGCTTTCTCGCAGGGGGTGATCCGTCAAAAAGGGGTGTGGGAAGTCTTGCGCTCTCCTCTTCAATTTGACTTTATCAGCAAATAAGCTTTTCAGGCCTTTTTTTGCCTTCCGGTCGCAAAACTGCCCCTATACTTTTTCGGTCAATCTTGTTATCTATCCGTGTCAATTTGGTGGTTTTCTGAGTAAGTGCATGAAATTCACTTGGTAACAGGTGGATTATTTTGGTAATATTATAATTGCGGGTAGCAGGGTATAAACCAAAGCGGATGTGAAACCTTAAAGTGAAACTAATTCCAGTCCGGACCGGTATCCTGACAGGCCACGGCAAAACCAGTTGAATACAGTTTCCCGCCAGGGTTTCCACAGGTCATATACCTGACCGAAGCAACTAACGATTGTGCTCTCTCGGAACGGGGGAGCATATTTTTCAAGGAGACAAGAGCGTAATGTGCCGTTTGATTTCGTTGACGAGTGACGAGCCTCAGTCACCCATTTTGGCAATGCGCGCCCTCGATGTGATGCGGGAGGGTCATGACGGCTCAGGTGTCGGCCTTTTTATGAGCGATCTGAGCGGGCCGTTCGAAGAGCTGAAAGGATTGCCGATCCTGTCCGGTATATTCACCGCTGAAGGTGTCAAGCGGCTCGATCAGCACATGATGAACCTTGGGTTCATGACCAAGCACAAGGTTTCCATGCGAGCCCTGAAGACAACACCGCCTACGGGCACTCCAAAGCGCGACGCTTATGTAATTCGTGCCTACGAGTATCCACAATCCTGGGAAGGCCTCGAGCAGAAAGAAATTCAACAGCGCCTTATGCTTACGCGCCTCCAGTTGAGACAAATGGGCGAGGCGCAGGAGGACATGATCATCTACAGCTTCTGGCCGGACGTGATCATGGTAAAAGAAATCGGCGATCCGCTTCAGGTAGCCGAATACCTCCAACTGGACAACGAAGAACTCAGGGCCAGGGTCATTCTTGCCCAGGGCAGGCAGAATACCAACTATGCAATAAACCTTTACGCCTGCCATCCGTTTTTCATCCAGGGCATAGCTTCGATGACCAATGGAGAGAACACGGCGTTCGTGCCGATCCGTGAATACCTGATGTCTCGCGGCTTCCCCGGCTATGTGGGATATCAGTCCGACTCAGAGGTTTTCACTCATATCGCGCACTATACGCTTAACAGCCTCGGATTGGGGATCGAGGCGTACAAGCATGTAATCACTCCGCTCCAGGATGAAGACTTTGAGCCTCACCCGGACGGAGATTTCCTCAAGCAATTGAAGCGCTCGTGCCGCAGGCTCATTATAGACGGTCCGAACTGCGTCATGGGACGCCTGCCCGATAACACCCTTTTCCTTGTCCAGGACCGGAAAAAACTCCGGCCCGCCGTCGCGGGGGGCAGGAAGGGCATGTACGCGTTCTCCTCGGAAATGTGCGGCCTTGACGCCGCGATTCCCGACCGGGATAAAAGCAAAGATTTTCAGCCGATGCATCTTGATACGGTCATTATTCCTTCTGACCGCTCGGAGGTCCGGGTATGCTCTCAAATGGAACCCTTATCCCTTCTTCACTAAGCGTGAAGGACCTGCTGTGGCAGGTTCAATGGGACAAAGAAAAATGCACTCTGTGCGGCCGGTGCACGGCGGTGTGCCCCGTTCAGGCGATAGATCTTGGAACGCACAGGAAGAGGACGGTTCAGATTCCTTCACTGGCCGAGATCGGCCCAGCCACCTCTTCGTCCAATGTCTACAAGGTCTATCACGGGATTCGGCAAAAAACCGATCCATCGTACGCCTGTATCGGGTGCGCGATGTGCAACCTGGTCTGTCCCAACGGCGCAATAATTCCGCTCAGGTCGGACGAAATCGACAAGCAACGCTACCACATCAACCGTGGTGGACATGCACGAAGCCGGGGCGGCAGGAGAAATGTGCCGGATTTTCTCAATCTCGGGACGCTCGACCGGATAAAGTTCGTCCGAATCTCGATGCTGACGGACCCGGCGCTCGATGCGGGCCGCCATGAATTCGAGCTGCGGACCCTGCTTGGCCGTGTCCTTCCTCCGGAGGAAAACCTGAAGCTCTTCCGCGAGAACGGCTGGATACCCCCCGTGCGGGAGATATATCCTCTTATTATCGGCAGCATGTCGTTCGGCGCTCTTTCCCCGAACATGTGGGAAGGGCTTCAGATGGGAGTGGCATACCTCAATGAAGAGCTTGGGATGCCCGTGCGGATGTGCACGGGCGAAGGCGGTTGCCCGCCGAGGCTCTTGCGGTCCCGATTTCTAAAATACACGATTTTGCAGATTGCGAGCGGCTACTTCGGGTGGGACGAAATAATCCATGCCCTGCCCGAAATGAAAGAAGACCCCTGTGCGATCGAGATCAAGTATGGACAGGGGGCCAAGCCGGGCGACGGCGGCTTGCTGATGTGGTACAAGGTAAACAAGCTGATTGCGGCGATCCGAGGAGTACCGTCCGGGATCAGCCTGCCCAGTCCGCCGACTCATCAGACTAAGTATTCGATCGAAGAATCCGTCGCTAAGATGATCCAGTCCATGTACATGGCATGGGGGTTCAGGGTCCCGGTCTATCCGAAGATTTCAGGAACTTCGACCGCCCTGTCGGTTCTCAATAATCTCACCCGAAACGCCTACGCCGGCGGGCTTGCAATTGACGGCGAAGACGGCGGCACAGGCGCGGCCTATACGGTATCCATGGACCATATGGGGCATCCGATAGCGAGCAATATCCGAGACTGCTACCTCAACCTGGTCAAGCTCGGCCGGCAGAACGAAGTTCCGCTGTTTGCAGGAGGCGGGGTCGGCAAGAACGGAAAGCTGGCGGCGAACGCCGCCGCGCTCATAATGCTTGGGGCAAGCGGCGTCCAGGTCGGAAAGTACATGATGCAGGCAGCGGCCGGGTGCGTAGGCTCCGAGTCGGACCGTTGCAATATCTGCAACATAGGGTTGTGCCCGAAAGGGATCACCTCGCAGGACCCGCGCCTTTACAGGCGGCTCGATCCTGAGAAGGTGGCCGAGCGGGTCGTTGACATATATCTTTCATTCGATACCGAGCTAAAGAAGATAGTCGCTCCTCTGGGACGTTCGACTTCTCTTCCGATCGGCATGTCGGACGCTCTGGCGATAAGCGATCAGGATGCCGCCGAGCGCCTTCAGATAAAATACGTTGTATAGCAGGAAGCAGGGAGCAAGGAGCAGGTTTAAGTCTGTCTTCTTCCCGCTACTCGCTACTCGCTTCTGATGACGTGGAGTTTGAGCATGGAACAGCAACAGGTGATTCGGTTTTCCGGATTTGAAAATGGCCATCGCATTGAATCGCGCATTCTCGAAGAAAGGATGCAGCAGGCCGTAGAGAACGGCTATCGCACCTTCGAGGTTGAGGCTTTCGGCCAGCATGGCATCGGAGGCAGGCTCTGGAAGGCCGGAAACGACAGGCTTTATGTCAAAATATCCGGTGCGCCAGGCCAGCGCGTGGGTTCTATGGGCTTTCCCAATACGCTGATCGAAGTCCTTGGTCCGTCTTCAGACGATGTGGGCTGGCTAAACGGCGGAGCGGAGATCATCGTACACGGGCATGCCACAAACGGCGTCGCCAACGCAATGGCCCAGGGCAAAGTCTTTATTGCCGGAAACATCGGCGCTCGCGGAATGACAATGACCAAGCGCAACCCGCGCTTTGCGCCCCCTGAGCTGTGGGTGCTGGGTTCGGCCGGCGACTACTTCGCCGAATTCATGGCGGGTGGTATCGCGGTAGTCTGCGGCTATGAGCCTCAGGACTCTGCAAATGTCCTGGGCTATCGTCCGTGCGTAGGAATGGTCGGCGGAAGAATCTATTTTCGCGGCCCCCATAAAGGGTACAGCAAGGCGGACGCCAAGCTGATTCCAATTGAGGACGGCGACTGGCAATGGCTGGCCGAAAACCTTAAAACGTACCTCACTGCAATCGGAAAAACCGATCTTTATACCCATCTTGCCAATCGGGAGGAATGGCAACTCCTGGATGCTCGAGGCCCGCTTGAAAAATTCTCAAAACCCAGGCGCTCGATGAAATCTTTTCACGATGGGGTTTGGGACTCCGAACTGGGCCGAGGAGGCCTTATCGGAGACCTCGTAGATTTCGAAAGAACTCAGATTCCACTCATTACCACCGGCTTTCTCAGGCGCTATGTGCCGGTCTGGGAGAACAGGAAGTTTGCCGCGCCGTGTGAGGCGAGCTGCCCTACCGGGATGCCGGTCCACGAGCGGTGGCGACTCATCCGTGAGGGGAGAGCGGATGAGGCCGTTGACCTGGCGCTGGCCTACACGCCGTTTCCCGCTTCTGTTTGCGGCTACCTGTGCCCGAACCTGTGCATGCAGGGCTGTACGAGGCAGACGGCGCGAATGATCCCGGTGGACGTCAGCCAGTTGGGGAAGGCGAGCCTGAGGGCAAAACTTCCCGAACCTCCACCCCTGACCGGAAAAAGAATTGCTGTAATCGGCGGCGGTCCTTCGGGTATCTCTGTTGCCTGGCAATTGCGCAGGCAGGGACATGAGGCGATTATCTATGACATGAGGCCGGAGCTGGGCGGGAAAATTTCAGCCATGATCCCGAGGTCTCGCATCCCGGATGAAATAGTTGAAGCCGAACTGGCCCGCGTGAGAGAAGCAATCCCTCACGTGAACCTGCGCCAGCGGCTCGAAAGGTCTGATATAGAAGAACTCAGGGAGGGATTCGATTTCATCGTGATCGCTTCCGGAGCGCAAAGGCCCAGAGTTATACCCATCCCCGGCAAGGAAAAGCTGATCCCGGCCCTGGAGTTTCTCCACATGTCTAAGGCGGGCGAGGCGAAGGTGGGAAAGCGCGTGCTGGTCATAGGGGCCGGAAACGTCGGCTGCGACGCAGCGGCGGAAGCGCACAGGTTAGGGGCCGAAGAAATCACCCTGATAGATATCCAGGAACCGCTCTCATTTGGGAAAGAACGCAAGGAAGCCGAAGCCGCCGGAGCGAAGTTCAGGTGGCCATGTTTCAGCAAAGCGGTGACTGAGGACGGGCTGGAACTCACAACGGGGGAAGTCATCCCGGCCGATACAATAATCATCTCGGTGGGCGACGTGCCCGAACTGGATTTCCTGCCGGAAAGCGTCGAGACGGAGCGGGGATTCATAAAGGTAAACGAGCATTATCAGACCAGCGACCCGAAGATTTTCGCGATAGGCGATACAGTAAAACTTGGGCTTCTAACTGACGCAATCGGCGCCGGCAGAAAAGCCGCCGTAAAAATAGGCGACATCCTTTCCGGGCGGGAGATTCAGGTTTGCCCCACACGATCGATGATCGACTATTCCCGTGTAAAACTCGAGTACTTCGATCCTCGCCTTTCAGGCTTTGACGGAATCGAGTCGTGTGCCTCCCAGTGTTCCTCGTGCGGTACCTGCCGCGACTGCGGGATATGTGAAACGATCTGCCCGGAGTCGGCCATTTCACGGCAAAGCGCCACAAACGGCACTGAACAATATGAAATGGTCGTAGATCCGGAAAAGTGCATAGGCTGCGGATTCTGCGCAGGCGCATGCCCCTGCGGCGTGTGGAACCTGGTGGAGAACGAGTCTATAGAATAGATAGTTGTGAAAAGCATCTGATTGCCAAAATTGAGATTTACCTCCGCCCATCGGCACCGCCGGTGGGCGGTTTTTTTTGGTGCGCCGGCCATAACGTGATTCCAGTGGAGAATTCTATTCGTATTGAAATGGGTACGACCTCCTACGGCTCCAAGAACATCTGTGACAACTTGCCCAGGCACACTTGCAGTACTAATCTTCGAAGAGAAAAACTTGTGCGGGTGAATTGCTAGAGGTATGTTAGAAAGCAAGAAGAGGTTGAGTCCAAAATATTTAACATGGAGCACATATGACATCGGCACACGTCAAACTCTTCCTTGTACGCGGAGAAGCTAAAAGTCTACGCATTGCTGAGATCATCAACTGGACCGGAAAGGCTATCGCCGCTCCTCGTACCGAATTTGATGAACTTCTGGCCCGCGAAGAACTCGACAAAACCGGAGTCTATATACTCATTGGTAACGACCCTGTTACTAACGCACCCCGCGCCTACATCGGCGAGGCGGAGGTCGTACGCGAGCGACTAAAACAACACAAGACAAAGGAATTCTGGGTTACCGCCATCGTCTTTATCAGCAAGGACGAGAACCTGACCAAGGCCCACGCACGGTATCTTGAGAGCCGTATCCTGGAGGAAACCGTTAATGTCAACAGGTTCACGCTTGAACAAAACCAGGCTGGTGGCTCAAAACTTCCAGAAGCAGACCGTCATGATATGGAGGAGTTTCTTGTACGTATTAAGCAACTTCTCCCCGTGCTCGGCTCCGATATCCTCACGCCCATTGTTCAACTCGCTGCTACAATTCAGCCCGGAGGCGTGCTCTACTGCCGTATGAAAGGCGCCGAGGGGCGAGGCCAGCGTACCGAGAATGGATTCGTCATTTTCCGTGATTCCACCGCCATCTTAAATGAGCGCCCATCTGCCGAGAAATGGCCCCATGTCTTAACCCAGCGTAAACAACTTATCGCCGACGGGGTGCTCATCGAAAAGAACGGATTTTTAGTCTTTACCAAAGATACGGAGTTCTCCAGTCCATCTGCGGGGGCGGCTGTCATACACGGTGGGAGTGCAAACGGACTTATGGCGTGGAAAACTGAGGGTGGCAAAACGCTCAAACAACTCGACGAAGAGGCCTGACTTATACACCTCGATGTGCGCGGCTTGTAAATACGGAAGCGCTCCACCCATAGTTTTCAGTCCCCCTAATAGAAGGTGCGACCCTCCAGCACAGTAGCGCCGAAAATTTGAATGGACTCTTTTTCAGCCGGGGTTGGAGCTCTGAATTTCACCTGGGTTTAGTGCCCCTACAGAGTCATGGGTAGCTGTATGTCACTGGGTTAACTCACGAAACGTATCCCGGCGGCAGTTGCATCGATTGGGTTGGTAAGGACGTCTAGAATGCAGGCAATGACGGGCTGGGAGATCAATGTCTGTGCCGCCAGTAGAATGGACGCCTATGTTGATGCATTATTGCAAGAATGCGGATCTCTTCTCCGGCAAGGGAGTATATAAGCGAGTAAGGGAATTTGCGCAGAGGCTTTCGTCGAACACGTCCCTTTACAATCGGTGCAATTTCCGGGTGAGATGCAACGAGATCGATTGCATGCCGTAGATCATCCAGAAAGACTTATCCAAGGCCTGTGCTCTCACGATCCAGGAAGTCGGCAGCTTCCGTTCATCTCCGCTTCTGCCCCTGTATGAAAGCGAACCAGATATGTCATCGAAGCCTTGACTTTGCTTCTTTGAGTACATCGTCTGCGCGCCTCAACGGGACTCTGCGGCTGTCAAATTCCTTATCTCGGCGCAGGGCCTCTTCAACCCATAGGCTTTCCATTTCAGCTTCCGACAAGTCCTCCAGGCTTTCCAGCAGCGCGTGGGCGAGCTTTGCTCGATCCTCAGGCGTCAGTCTCAATGCTTCGGCTTTCAATGCTTCGGCGTTCATTAGCACCTCCGTTTGATCTTCATATAATGCCCCAGGGCTGGAGGATATGTCCGGGAGATAATCATTTGTGGGAGAGCAGGCAATTCGCCGGCGGCGCTCTGAGGCAGGTAGAGACTCTACATCAGCAGCCGCGCGTCCAAAGCCACAGCCCCCTTCCCCTCATCGTCAAGGCTCACCGGATTCAAGTCCATCTCGCGGATTTGCGGGAAGTGGTGCATGAGCAAGGAGACCTGCACAAGGATGCGGGCCGCAGCTTCGAGGTCTGCCTCGCGCATACCCCGGAATCGCCCCAGTATTCGTTTCCCCGATAGCTCTCCGAGCATCTGCATGGCCGCATCGGTATCGATCGGGGCAAGACGCATGCTTACATCTTTTATGACCTCAACCATGATGCCTCCCATGCCGATGAGCACTACAGGGCCAAAGGAGGGGTCCCTTTTACCCCCTATTACGAGTTCCCGTGAGGCCGGGGCCATCTTCTGAACCACGATGCCCGCAATGTCATCCGAAACCTTCTGCAACCGGCGCCATTCAGTCCGGAGGGATTCGACATCCCGCACGTCCAATGCCAGGCCGCCCTTGTCGCTTTTGTGCAGAAGCGAAGGCGCGACTGCTTTTAAAGCCACGGGAAAACCAAGATCTTCAGATGCTTCAAGGGCCTTATCCAGGTTCATTGCCATTCGCCAGGGTACGGCCGGTATGCCTGTCAGGTCCAGCAAATCGAGCACCTCGTGAAGAAGTGGCTGCCGATTTTGTCTCTCGATTTCCCCGAACCACTTCTCGATCTTCTTAACAGGTATTGTCAAGGTGTGGTGAGAAGGCGCGGCAGCAACATCGGATTCGGGCTTTGGACGGGCTGAGGCATCGGTATTGCTCCACTCCGACAGAATCGCAAGGGCCTTCACAGCTTCGGCAGGTTCCAGGAAAAAGGGAGAATTTGAGTTTTCCTCCAGGTACACCCGTTGTTCAAACGGGATATCGATAACCGTTGCGACAGGTTTTCCTGATTCCTTGGAGAGCGCGGCAAGCTTTTCCACCAAACGGGGTGTCGCCTGTTTCTCGACTGCCATATGGGACACCATGATGAACAAGACGCCGTCGATATCAGGCTGCCTCAGGATCTTTTCCACTACGCTGACATAGAAGGAGAGATCGAAGATATCCCCAAGGTCCAGCGGATTTCCCAGCCGGATAACGCCGGCGCGGCTGGCGCTTTGAGCTTCTTCGATAATGTCGCGATCCAAAAGAGGAAGGCGAAAGCCGTAACTTGCGCAAACGTCGGCGGCTAAGACGGCATGACCGCCGGACCGTGATAAAACGGCGATATTTTTTCCTTTAAGCGGCGGGAGGCACAATCCTTTCGCAGCGCTTACCGCGTCGGAGACGGAATGAACCCTCAGGATGCCGCTCTCACGGCAGACGGCGTCAACGACCTGGTCATCTGCGGCCAGAGCGGCCGTGTGAGATTGGGCGATTGTAAGACTCATAGCGCCGGTGTTGGACTTGTGCAGGATGATGGGCTTGGAACATCGTTTCGCCAGGTCAGAAAAAAAGCGGCCCCTTTTAAAGCCTTCCAGGTAGAAGTATATGACAGCGGTTTCCGGGTCATCCATGAGATAGGCCAGGTAGTCGGCTTCATCGAGGTCCAGTTTATTCCCCATGCTGACAAACTTGCTTATGCCTACTCCGGAGGTGCAGAGCCTCTCGACAAGGCAAAGACCAACTCCGCCGCTTTGAGCAAACACACCGACTTTACCTCGCCTGACTTGACTCACAAAAGTAACAAATGCTGTGTAAAGCCCGTTAGCGGAATTCCCGGTGCCCACGCAATTGGGGCCGACAAAGCGCAGGCCGAATCTCTTGCTTGCTTTGAGGATTTCTCGTTCGAGCATTTCTCCCTGTGCACCGAGTTCTCGAAAGCCGGCAGTCTCGATAATAGCCCAGCGTGTACCTTTTTCGCCACATTGGGTGAGCATATCGTGAACGAAACGCGCAGGTGTGAGGATAACTGCCAGTTCGGGGTTTCCTGGCAAATCTGAAATTGAACGATAAACCGGGTGTCCAAGGACCTCTCCGCCCCGAGGACCAACAGCATAGATTTTCCCTTGGTATCCGAGGTTAACAAGATTTGCCATAACGTTTTTCCCGAGATTGTCCTTGGATTCGGAAACTCCAACTACCACGACGGATTCGGCACAGAATAAGCGATTCACGATTTTACTCCTGCTTGTTCATTGAGCTTGAGGTCAGGAAGAGTCATCCACGGTGTGGCCCTGTGAGGTCTTGGGCAACGGCATCGCACCAATTGCAGCCGAAGGTTCCCATTATACCAAGTTGAGTGCAAAATGTGTCAAGTGATACCTGGCGGAGCCTTGAATCCTTTGCGCCCCCACCCTCGCCGTTCGGGGAGGCTGCAAGCGGGCGGGTCATTGAGGCTAACTTGTAATTTGGCCGCACTCCAGCGAGAATCATCGCAAATGAAGGGGAAATTTGGATCTCGCTGGGACTGGCCCTCTTTGGGGGCGGAGGTGTTAAGGGATGACCTTTCGGGAATATCGGAATAACAGCTGGCCGTTTTGCATCCGAAAACTGCAGGGAGTTTTGCACCAAGGCTGAATTTCCCCCTTTTTAAAAGGGGGGAAATTCAGATTTTTCCCTCCGGGTGGGGAATTTACTCATTTTTCATCATCCGCTAGATCTGCGGTCGGGGAAGGAGGCCGGCCCTTTCAGTGATCTCTTTTATTCTTTCCTCCCACTCGATAGCCATTATGTGCACGCCGGCAATACCGGGGATTTCGCGCACTTGCTGGATCTGTTCGAGAAGGAGCTTGATGCCCTCTTCGGCCTGGTTTCCCTTGGGAACACCTCTGATGCGTTTAATGATTTCATCCGGAACGGTGATTCCGGATACGTTCTTGTTCATGTAGGCCGCCATACCGGCAGACTTAAGCGGTGTGAGTCCGGCCAGAATGAAGCACTGCTTGTCCAACCCCATATCGCAGGCCATCCTCATGAACTCCCGGAATCGGTCCATATCGTAGATACATTGGGTTTGAACGAAATCGGCTCCGGCCCGGATTTTTTTGGCGAGTCTGATCACCCTGAACTCGAAGGGATCGGCAAAAGGGTTGGCCGCCGCTCCCAGAAACATCCTGGCGCCCCCTTCGACCGGGTCTCCGCTGTTCACCGTGCCCTGGTCCCTTATTGTGCGCACCACATCCAGAAGCTGAATGGAATCAAGGTCGAAGACGTTTTTCGCCATGGGATGATTGCCAAAGCTCTGATGATCGCCGGTTAGGCAGAGCATATTGCGAATCCCAAGAGCGTAGGCCCCGAAAACGTCACTTTGGGCGGCGATCCGGTTGCGGTCTCTTGTAACCATCTGCATGACCGGTTCAAGACCGTTGCGCAGCAGAATAGAGCTGGCTGCGATGCTCGACATGCGCACCACCGCTGTCTGATTGTCAGTGACGTTTGCCGCGTCGACGCAGCCCCTGACGAGGTCTATCTTTTTTTGAAGATGCTCCACGTCTGCACCCTTGGGCGGGCCGCACTCGCAGGTTACCGCGAAATGACCGGAACAGAGCACACTCTCAAGGTTACTTCCCGATTTGATAACGCTTTTATCGCTCATGGTCCTCGTTCTCTGATGTGGATTATGTTGGTTCCACCCGGCAGCGGATACCTCCTAAAGCAAAGATATCGACGCTCCGCGAGGCGGCCTTCGTTTTGTTATTTCAGCCTGTAGAGATATTCCCGAACGGTCCGGCGGACTCCACCATCCGAAGCGGTCCTCCAGTCTTTGGCGGGAAGAAGATTTTGAAGTTCATCAAGTTTTCCGAGCCTTTTCAGCCGGTCATAGATGAGCTGCCATACACAATCGATATTTGCAGGGTCAACTTCGCACTTGCCTTTTTCAGATCCGCCGCACGGCCCGTTCAAAAGATGCTTCGAACAACGGGCGACAGGGCATATTCCGCCGGTATGGGCTGTCATGCATTCTCCACAACCGGCGCACATCTCCGCCCATAGCCCCGGTTCCATCCCAGCGCCGTAAAAAGTAGTGTTCACTCCAGGAAAGACCGGCACCTTGCCGAGCCGGTCGGCAAAAAAATTCACACCCACACCACAGGCAAGCGACACGACCGCATCGATTTTTTCGTTCTCCACCTGGCTGAGGATGGGCAGGATAAATTCCTCGTCGCATTGCCGCTGTACACAGCCTTCCAGTATTGTTTTGCTCCGGCCTTCTCTGCCAAAAGCGATCCGCAAACCCGATGCGAGAATCTGCACCTCGGCTTCTCCTCCAGCCAGACAGACTGTGACACATGTACCGCAGCCTACAACCAGAATTTTGTCGAAATCTTCGAGATAGCCCTTAACCTGTCCGAACGGTTTAGGGTCGGCAATGATCATCGTGAAGCTCCTTCCTGAAACAGCTCTTCCGTGGCAATAGTTTTTGCCGAAGCCGAGCGGAATTCTTCCCATATCCTGGGCCAGCATTCCTCTGCGCTGCCCTCTGTTTTGAAAAGCTGCACGTTGTGCTGTCCCACTCCAATCTCATCGAGATACTTTTGGACTCGTTTGACGCGCCTTGCGAGCAATTCTTCAGCCCCGGTGTAAAAGCAGCCGTTTTCGGTGCAGGCGATCACCGCGACCTTATCTGCGCCCAATTCGATAGGGCTGAGCATGTCGAGAGTACTAAGGCGGGCGACGCATGGGATCATCACGCGCAGGATTCCCGTCTGCCGGATTTCCTCCTGGGTTTGTTCGAGCAGAAACTTCCTGCTGGTTGTCTCATTGAGACAACAATAGGAAACCACTAAGGGTCTTGCTATCTTGGCAGTATCCGACTTGGAGAGAATCGCTCTTAGAGTATCTTTCATACCATTTGTTGCAAATCTTGACAAGGCGATCCCTGCGGCAGGGCACTCCGCTGCGCACAGCCCACAAGTCTGGCACAGTTGAGCGGGCATAACTGCTGTCTTTTCCACCTGCGCAACTCCGAAAGGACAGACCCTCACACAAGTGAGACAGCCGGCGCAGTGGCCGGCGGGCTTGAGATGTGCGCCGGTGGCGCAGGCAAGACATCGTCTCGATTCGGCGAGTGCTTCGGCCTCGCTGTATCCCGGCTCGATAGGAGAAAAAGTCTTGATTCGTTCGGCGGGGTCCATAAGACTCACTTCGACGCGTTCGAACCGTTTGGCGAGAGCAGCGGTTGCCGACGGCAGCTCGCCTATGGTTTTGACGGCGCGTTCAGCGAGCTTCAGCGTATCTCCCGTCTCCAGGAAATGCGATATGACCTTGGCGGCGTCATGGCCGGTGCCTACGGCCTGAATGGCGGAACCGGGGCCGGTCATGACCTCGCCGCACACGAATACACCCCGTTCGGATGTGGTCATAGAGGTCCGGTCGCATTGAAGCCGGCCGCGATCAACAGCAACGGGCGTTTGGGCCAAAAAATCAAGGTTGGCTTTCTGGCCGATTGCCAGAATGACGCTGTCAACTTCGACGCTCTTGGTCTCGGATTCATCGTAGCGGGGACTGAACCGATGCTGATCGTCAAAAACGCTGGTGCATCGCTTGAAGTCGATGCCCGTTACTGCGCCATTTTTTTCAAGAATTGCTTTGGGTCCCCATGAATTGAGAATTTCTATGCCCTCTTGCTCGGCCTCTTCTATTTCCCATTTCCATGCGGGCATTTCTTCCCGTTTCTCGAGGCAGGCCATGTAAATTTTGGACGGTCCAAGGCGTTTGGCGGCCCTGGCCATATCGATAGCCACATTCCCACCCCCGACCACAAGTACGCGGTCTCCGAGTTCGGGGCTCATTCCATTCGCGACGTCCCATAGGAAGGGAATGCCCAGAAACACTCCCTTGCTGTCAGTCCCGGGAATGGGTAGTGAATGGCTTTCGGCAAGACCCGCCGCGATGAGAATTGCATCATTTTCTTTTCGCAGCTCATCAAAGGAAATATCTTTGCCCACCTGGCAACCGGTTCGAACCTCGATGCCGACAGCCAGTATGTCCTCGATATCTTGAGCAAGGGCTTCAACCGGAAGTCTGTAGCGGGGAATGGCATGAGCTAGCATGCCGCCGAGCTTGGTGTCCTTTTCATAGACCCTTACCCGGTATCCGATTAGCGCAAGGTCCAGAGCAGCGGTCAGGCCTGAAGGACCCGAACCGATGATGGCCACGGTCCCCGCTTTCATTTCCACAGGCTTCTTTCGCCTGGCGATGCGGTACTCTTTTGTATTCTCCACTACGAAACGTTTGAGCATCCTGAGGCTTACCGCCGAATCGATCTCTTTTCTGCGGCACTCGGATTCACACGGATGATGACAGATGCGGCCACAGACGGAAGGAAACGGATTAACCTCGAGCAGGATGTCAAGGGCGCCTTCATAATCCCCCCTGCTCAATCGCTGAACATACTCGCGGGTGTCGGTGTGAACCGGACAGGCGGCGGAGCATGTGGCCATCACATCGTCCGGCAAGACTTGCGAAGATTCTTTATCGATCATGCTATTCAACCCTCTCGAGCTAGAGAATCAGGACAGTTTGGAAAGCTAAAAACTACTAATTGTATCTGCAACGGGAGCCGATCGTCAATGGCAGCAAATCATATAAACCTGAAGAGAATATGTGTCAATAAAGTTTCTCACAGCTATACAGCCGGCTGTCAGCCCAACTACTTGGCGATTTCCTCATCGCTCAGGTAGCATGCCGGGTCGCAGCTCCAGAGGTCGCCGGAAGCAGCTTCGGCACGCACGCGGAAGTTGCCCCCGCAAACCGAGAGCCATTTGCAGTCCGCACAGCGTCCTTTGACGTAGAGTTTCTTGTCCTTTAAACGTTTCATCAGCGGGTTGGAAAGATCGGTCCAGATTTCGCTGAATTTGCGCTCTGTTACGTTTCCGAAAGAATAGTGTCTCCAGAACTGGTCGGCGTGGACACTTCCGTCCCAACTGATACATCCGATGCCGCGCCCGGAATTGTTACCCTCGTTCATCTGGAGCAGTTCGAGGACTTCGGACGCCCTCGAGGAATTCTCCCGCAGCATTCTGAGGTAGAGGTAGGGACCATCGGCGTGATTGTCCACTGTGAGCACTTCGGTGGCCTTGCCACGCTCGTGCAGGTCAGCGGTCCTGTCGATTATCAGGTCAACTGCCTCGCGCGTCTGCTGGTGGGAGAGATCTTCGTTCATCAACTCGCTGGCGCGCCCGGCATATACGAGGTGATAAAAACAGACGCGCGGGATGTCATGTTTTTCGAGAAGGTCAAATATGCCGGGCATCTCCAGCACGTTTAGCCGGTTCATTGTAAAGCGCAACCCGACCTTTATTCCGGCGTCCCGGCAGGCCGTAATACCTTCCATGGCCTTGCGGAAGGCGCCTTTGACTCCTCTGAACCTGTCATTTACTTCATCGAGCCCATCAAGGCTTATACCAACGTAGGAGAGGCCGACTTTTTTGAGATCGCCCGCTATTCGCGAATTGATAAGGGTCCCGTTGGTTGAAATCACCGCACGCATGCCCTTGGCGACCGCGTATTCGGCAAGTTCGATGAGATCGGGCCTGACCAACGGTTCGCCGCCCGAAAAAAGGACCACCGGCGAGCCGAAAGCGGCAAGATCATCCAGGACCGCTTTCCCCTGGCTGGTGGAAAGCTCTCCGGAGAACTCCTCGTCTCTTGCATGCGCGTAGCAATGGAGACACTTGAGATTGCACCGCCGGGTTACATTCCAGACAACAACAGGTGTCTTATCTGTAGAAAACTGGAGCAGATGGGAAGGCAGCTTGCCGCTGTGGCGCCCATAACGCAAGGCATCCGAGGGCTCGACTGTGCCGCAGTAAAGTTTTGATATTCCGATCATGAGGACCCCGGTTCATATCAGTGCGATTGGTAGTCGGATAGCCAAAAATATCCATATAACCCGCCGTCAGGGCTAAAGAGATTTAACCCTAAACGGTGGCAAAGTCCAGCAAAGCCGAGCGGATTTCGACATTTATGATGGAATCGGGGCGCAAGTGCGTACATGGCAGAATAACCGGGGACCGCAGCGGTGGCATCCCGGCCTGCCGGCCTATCTTTCTTTGGTAATTTCACCGGGTGTCAAAGGGTATTGCTTGTAGCTCTCACGGATTAGTTCATCAAGGTAACCCTTATGGTCAACTACGGCCTCCCTGGGCATAATGAACTGTGTCTTTCCGCTTCGATCGGCTATAAGTCTGAATCCGTAATCATAGTCAACCGAAATTTTCTGACATATGGCTGTTGCGCTCTCATCGCGATCCAGCGCCTGCACGATGGTCTCATTGATTGCCTGCTCGTTGAAATGTATCTTGAACCCGTGTTTTTCATAGAAATCGGTTTCAAAGGCCCTCACCTGGTTGTATAGCGACAGGAGTTCCTTAAAGACAGCCTCCACCGTGATTCCGGTCTTGACATGATGGTTTATCACCAAATTGATTCTGTCCGGAGTGAAAACGAGCGGATAGTTGTCGGCGAAATCTTTTCTTATCCTGAGAACCTTGTCCCTGGCGGCGGCTGTTTCTTCAATAATTAGCTTCTGATGCGTTTCAAGATTCCCTGCCCCCTCGGAGTCTTTGAGCAACCGCTCCAGCTCCTCTTCGGGGCTTCTTACTATATTCGCGGTAATGGCAAGATGTTGGATCGCCGAGGATGGGAGCTTTTTTTCAAAGGGCAAAATGACCTTTTCAAGCACACTGACCAGTCCTCGCGCGCCGGTTTTCTCCGGGTAGGCCCTTTCGGCAAGGATGCGCAGTGCTTCGTCCTCAAACCGGATATCAATTCCGTAGCTCCGGAAGTCTTCCTTTTTGCCGTTGATGATGGGATTGTTGGGATTCTTCAGAATCTGGAGCAAATCCTCCACCTCGAGCGGTTCTAGTACTGCAACCACAGGGATCCGGCCCACGAATTCGCTTTCGAACCCGAATTCAATAAGGTCCTCTGCTTTGACGTACTTGAGAAATCGAGTATCGTTTTCACGGCTGTGGAGCTGGGCGCCAAAGCCGATCTCCTGCTTCTGGAGCCGTTTTTTAACTATCTCGGCAAGACCGTTGAAAGCACCGCTCATGATAAAGAGTATATTTTTCGTATCAACAGTGCGTTTTTCACGCTTTCCCGTTTTTCGGTACTGTTCGATGGCCTGCATCTGGGAGACCGGATCGTGTGGCGTCTTGAGGTCCACTTCGGTCTCTTCCATAGGCTTGAGAAGCGCCCGTTGCACTCCTGTCCGGGAAACATCCGGGCCAATTAGGTGCTGAGAGGATGCGATCTTGTCGATCTCATCTATGTAGATGATTCCATGCTCGGCAAGTTCGATGTCCTCATCGGCCTGAATCACCAACTCCCGGATGAGGTCCTCGACATCCCCGCCCACATAGCCGGTTTCACTGAACTTGGTGGCGTCACCCTTTACAAAGGGCACCCCGAGCTTCTGGGCGATCAGTTTGACAAGATAGGTCTTGCCCACACCGGTTGGACCGATCAGCAGGATATTGTTCTTTATCCTCCCCACTACCGGTTCGCTTCCGAACCTGGCGAGGCTCTGCAGGTATCTTATCCGGTTGTAATGGGTGCAAATTTTTGTGGCCAGAATAGCCTTGGGCTCGTCCTGCCTGATTACGTACTGGTTCAGGTAGAACTCAAGCTCGTCTGGTTTCATGTCGAACCGTATGTTCTTCACACCACCCGGTTTCTTTTCGCTCTCGATGGGTTCAGGAGCATGTTCAGGGGCCATCATCGGTGAAATAACCTTGATTCGGTAACCATATTTTTTTGAAAGATAGTCACTAAGCTCTTTTTGCAGAGTTTCCTGATCGGGGAAATTCGGAGGTTCGTCCTGCATTGAAATGCCTTTCACACCCAAGATATATTCGCAATCTCTGTATAAGATACTAGATGTAATTATAATTTCTGTCCACCTTGCCTGCAATGATCCGATTCGCAAAAAGGTCCCTGAGTAGCATATGAGTGGCAAACCAATCTCTCTGCTCTAAAGGGGCCGGGGAGGGGATTGCGTACATGGTGTCATATGCGGCACGGCAGCCCAAAAAAACGGGAGGCTCGGGCCTCCCTGCTAAACATGAATTTGAGACTGGGACGGTAATTTTAGTCCCAGCCCAGAATCTCCTCGTCATAAAGCTTTTCGAGCTTGCGTTTGTGCTTTTCTTCTTCATTTTCGAGCACTTGGAAAAGCTTTGAAGCTTTTTCGCTCATGCATTTGTTTTTCCAGCCGGAATAGAAGGCCATGGCTTTTTCTTCTTTCTTCATGGCTACTATTAGTGCCTCCTGGTAGGTGATCTTGTCGGAAAAAGGCACGTCCACCAGGTAGTCGCTGATCTTGAGGTTCTCGACCTGCCGGAGCTCTACCTTATCGAGGTTCAGCGAGTCCAGATTCTTGAGCATATCCCTGTGGCTCTGCTCTTCGGCGACCATTTCGTTGAAGAACTCTTTTATTCCCGGATTCTTTGCGCGTTCGGCGCATTTCCGGTAGAATTCCACTGCATTTTCTTCCTTTTGGATGGCAAAATCGACCACATCACTGACGGAATGGCAGGAAAGGGTGCTCATTAGTGTCCTCCTGATAATCTGTTACACACTTAATTGGGTTTAACATTTTACACACCGGGACCGATTTTTTACGTCGCCGGATTGATTGGACTCCTCACATCGGGAATCGGTTTGAATCCGGATGAGCAAGTCCGAGTCCATTGACTCGATCGGGCTTACTCGAACAGAGGAACGTGAGAAAAGCTCGAGACCTCTACAAGCCCCAGGTCGGTCAGTTTCAACTCCGGTATAACCGGAAGCGACAGAAAAGAGAGGGCCATAAATGGATTGTCCAGTTTAGCTCCCCAGTCTTTGAGAAGCGCTTTGAGCGTCCTCAGTCTGTCAGATGCATCCGAAGCAGGCAATGCGGACATAAGCCCGGCGATTGGAAGCGGCAGAATCTCGATCCGGCCGTCCGAGGCGGCTGCCATACCTCCGCCCGTTTTCTTCAACGCGGAAACCGCAGCGGTAATATCAGAGTCGGAGACGCCCGCCGCGATTAAGTTATGCGAATCGTGCGCAACGGTAGAGGCGAGAGCTCCTTTTTTCAACCCCAGGCCGTGGACAAATCCGACCGCTGGATCCTTGCCCGGCACATATCGATTATAGACTGCCACTTTGAGCAAATCGCGCTCGGGGTCGCAAACAACGTAGCCGTTTTCAATTTTGGGGTCCATGAGAAGTTTTCTTGTAAAAAGCGTTGCCTCAAGTATGCCGATTACCCGCAATTTACCGGCTTTTGCCGGGACGAGTATTTGTTCGGGGCTTATCCTTTCGATACTCATTGGGCTGCCCGGCAGGGGTGGCATTGGCCAGCAGATAGGATCGGTGAGCAATTCGCCTTCGCGCGCAGTTTCGATTCCACCCTTGAAGACCCGAACTGGGTTCCAGGGATCAAGGGTCGGACTGATGCTGAAATCCGCAAAGTATCCGGGCGCAAGCGCTCCGCGCCTTCGGAGGCGGAAATAGTTGGCGGGGGTCCAGGAAGCCAGCGTGATGGCGCGCACTGGGTCCATTCCAAGGGTCATCGCCTTATTAATTATGGCATTCATGTGTCCTTTGCCGATGAGGTCATCGGGGTGCACGTCGTCGGATACGAACATGCAACGGGGCCATGTGGAGTCATTTACGATTCCGATGAGCTTCTCCAGGTCTTTGGACTGGCTCCCTTCGCGAATCATGACCGCCATTCCGCGTGCGAGCTTTTCGGCCGCTTCCTGCAAGGCCACACATTCATGGTCGGAGCCAATTCCAGCAGCCAGGTAAGCATTAAGGTCGCGGCCTGAAAGCCCTGGACAATGACCGTCTACGACCAGGTCCTGAAAAAGCAGAAGCTTGTCGGTAACTTCGGGATCGGCGCCGATCACACCTGGAAAGTTCATCATTTCCGCCAGGCCGAGCAGGTTTTCGTCAGGGAACAGGGACTGGAGATCAACCGCCCTCAAGGTGGCGCCGGAGGTTTCGAGATTAGTAGCAGGAACGCAACTCGGCAGATTGAGAAAGATATCCAGGGGAAGGTTTCGAGCGCATTCCAGGAAATACCTGATCCCGTCCAGGCCGAGCACATTGGCGATTTCGTGCGGGTCCGCCACCACAGTGCTCGTACCCCACGGGAGAACTGCGGCGCAAAAATTGGCAGGACTTAGAAGAGAGCTTTCGATGTGGACGTGTCCGTCTATGAAACCCGGACTTATATACATTCCATCTGCCTGGAGGGTTTCCTTGCCTTCGTAGTTGCCCCATCCGGCAATCAAGCCATCATGAATCGCCAGGTCAGCGGTCTCGATTCTCCCGGAAAAAACATTTACCAGCTGGCATCCCTTTATGCAAAGGTCGGCCGGCCGCTGCCCTCTGGCAGCCTCGATCAAACCTTTCAACCGCGCCGTATCCATCTTCATGGCCGCTCCAAGATGAAATCTCACCTGAAATCTATTTTCGCCACGACAGCATTATTTAGATCTTCGTTCTGAAAATATGAATTGGTGAAAAGATCTCCGAGCCGCCGTACCCTGCTGAACGGAGGCCGGTCGGAACTGTTGGAATATTACATTTTATACTTGCTGAAATCGAGGGGATCGAGCTTTTCGAGCATTTCGGCCCACTGCTCCTTGTTTTTTTCGTCAAAGGAGGGGTTGGCCTCGTCGGACTTGAGATATTTGGTAATCACTTCATCATTGACGAAGATGGGCGCATTTGTCCGCAGTGCGATTGCAATGGCGTCGCTTGGACGCGAGTCGATAGAGGTGAGCTGTTCGCCATTTCGGATGTGGATTAGGGCGTAGTAGGTATTGTTCTTCAACTCGCAGACCTCAATGCGTTCTACTTTTACTTTGAGGTGGTCGAAAAGAGTCCGGATCAGGTCATGAGTCATTGGCCGGGGGAACTGGATGTTCTCCAGTTCGGTGGCGATGGCCGTAGCCTCAAGCAGGCCTATCCAAATTGGAAGGGTTGTTTCGTCGGTAATGTCTTTGAGCACCAGGATCGGCGTGTTCGAATGAGGATCCATTACGAGCCCGGTTACTTTCATCTGCTTGAACATGCTTTCCTCCAACCATATGCCTCGGTGTTCCCCGGGCTCGATTCGGTAGAGTTGACAGGTTGAGAGATTTCCTTCAGGTTCAGGCCTTAGATCACACTATAACCGCAAACAATGCACTAAGCAAGGCGAAGCAGGCGAAAGAGAGATCTTGCCCTATTCGCGCATTATGCCGGGATGATATCCCCTCTAAGGGAATTGGAATATGCAAAGGCAATTTTCACGCCAACAATTTGCCCTATAGAGGATAACGGCGCTTGAAAATTGACTATCCTGTTTTGTGTGGTTCGTCCGGTCATCTGCCCGTTGGACGCTCTGCTTGGCCCTTCAACCAGCACAAGGCGCATCGAGCCTACCTCGGCAAGATTTTTCCCCAGAGTAATATCGGCCTGATAGCTCTGGAGTTCGAGCAACCGGCGGGCAGCAACCTCAGGGTCAACCTTGTCTGCAAATGTGGCGGCACGGGTGTTTGGGCGGTCCGAATAGCGAAAAGAGAAAAGATTGTCGAACCGGACCTCGTCGAGTAGCTGCATTGTTTTTTTGAAGTCCTGTTCCGTTTCGCCGGGAAAGCCGACGATAATATCGGAGGTAAGCGCAATTTCAGGACAAATCTGGCGAAGC
>OY970341.1:4947500-4966075 GCA_963717485.1 uncultured delta proteobacterium
GGCGCTTCGACTTCTGAGGGGGCGACCTCAGCCCAAGTGGCAAGTGTCGGTCCGCTATTGATCTACGTGCCGTCTGCCCAGTATCCGTACTGGATGGAATTGGAAAGCATTCTGCGCGAACAGTTCAAAAATATGCAGGTAGGCAGCCTTCAGATAGGGACGACACAAAGCGCCGTTAAACTCGATGGAGTCAACGGGGAGTATATATTGAAAATGAGCGGGGCTCGGCTTCCGAGCGGCGCGACGGTCCGGATAGATTCTTATTCAATAGAGGCGCAGACCATGAAAGTATCGTTTTCACCTCCCGGGGGAGTCCAGGTCGAAACGAAATGACAATTCCAAACCTGCTTACTCTCACACGCATTTTGCTGACGGCTCTGCTAGCCTGGCTGTTGCTGAGACAATCGATGACGGCGGCCTTTATTGTTTTCTTTATCGCCGGTTTGACCGATGCCCTTGACGGACTGCTTGCAAGGGTGCTCGATCAGAAAAGCCGGCTGGGTTCCTATATAGATCCGGTTGCCGACAAGTTGCTCCTGGTAACAGCGTTTCTTCTGCTGTGGAAGATCGGTGAAATACCTCTTTGGCTGGTGCTGATCGTTGTAGGCCGTGACCTTTTAATTCTGTGCGGGTTTTTCGTCCTGTTTTTTTCTAAGGTGCAATTCGAGATAAAGCCTCTGGTCTCGAGCAAGCTGACTACCCTGTTTCAACTCGGGACTGTTTTCACACTGCTCGGCAGATCGTTTCTGGAGCTTTCGGGGTGGATATATTCGGTCTTGTTCGTCACGACGGCCGGCCTTTCAATATTTAGCTGGGGACAATACCTGTTAAAAGGGGTGTCCCTGCTCAAACGGCATCGGTCGGGCAATACGGCCCAATGATGTTTTCCTTGACATAATGAGGCCGGGTCGTTATAGGTCAAGAGTTTCGTAGGCACGTAGCTCAGTGGGAGAGCGCTACCTTGACGCGGTAGAAGCCGGCGGTTCGAAACCGCCCGTGCCTACCAGCTATTTAGGTTAAATTGTTCTCAGGTTTGCAGACTCCTCTAATAGTTCGGCTCGCTGCCTAATTGGACCCGGATCACAGCAGGAAGATAAAATTTCGGCATTGAAGGGTGACATTTCCATTCGAGGCATCTTTCCAAAATGGTGGGGGTGCCTTTTTTTGTTGCGGGCCTTAGCGCTGAATGCCGAGTTTATAAGTAAGGAATGAAGTATGCCAAAACAAATTCAGATTAGCCTGCCTGGTGGAGGTAATCAAACAGTGCCCAAAGGGACTGCGGTTTCGGAGATTTTGGACAAAATGGGGCAGTCCGGCGATAGTTGGATTGCCGCAAAGCTAAATGGTCAATTGGTGGATCTGGCCCGCAGGGTCGAAGAGGACGCTGTGCTCGAAGGGGTGGGAACCGATTCGCCGGCGGCGCTTGAGATCCTCAGACACAGCGCTGCGCACATAATGGCACAGGCCGTGAGGTCGATTTTTCCGGAAGCGCTCGTTGCCATCGGCCCGGCAATCGAAAACGGTTTTTATTACGATTTCGATGTGTCGAGGCCGTTCACGCAGGAGGACCTGGAAAAGATCGAAGCCAAGATGAGGGAGATCACTTCGCAGAAGCTTCCCTTCTCTCGGCGGGATGTGCCACGCGAAGAGGCGATAGGTTTGTTTTCCAGGGTTGGTGAAAAATACAAGGTTGAGCTTCTCGAAGGGTTCACCGATCCTGTGGTTTCCTTTTATCAGCAGGGTGATTTCATTGACCTTTGCCGTGGTCCTCACGTTCCCCATTCGGGTTTTCTCAAGGCTTTCAAGCTCACAAGCGTCGCGGGGGCCTACTGGCGCGGGGATGAGCGCAATCCGATGCTCCAGCGTATCTATGGGACCGCCTTCTTTGATGCGGAGTCGCTGAAGAAGTATCTCCACTTGCTGGAAGAGGCCCAAAAGCGGGATCACCGGCGGCTGGGCAAGGAACTCGATCTATTCAGTTTCTCGGAAGAAATCGGTGCCGGGATGGTTATCTACCACCCAAAAGGGGCGCTCATTCGCAACATCCTGGAGAACTTTGAAAAACGCGAGCACCTGCTGCGCGGCTATCAGATAGTGGTGGGCCCGACGCTGCTCAAGACCGAATTGTGGAAAAAGTCCGGGCATTTCGAGCACTACCGCGAAAATATGTATTTCACGGAGATAGATGAACAGTCCTACGGTGTGAAGCCGATGAACTGCCTGTCCCACATGATGATCTACAAGTCAAAAATCCGCAGCTACCGCGACCTGCCAATCCGCTACTTTGAGCTGGGGACGGTGCACCGGCACGAAAAATCCGGGGTGCTGCACGGCCTGCTTCGGGTCCGGCAGTTTACCCAGGACGATGCTCATATCCTTTGTACGGCCGGCCAGTTGAACGACGAAATCAAAAGTATTATTGATTTTGTTGAAGAGGTGATGGGGATTTTCGGCTTTGACTTTGAGATGGAAATCAGCACCCGGCCTGAGAAGTCCATCGGCACGGATGAAGATTGGGACCGAGCGACCGGCGCTCTGGTGAAGGCGCTTGAGGATAAGGGATTCCAGTATCATCTATGTGAAGGGGAGGGCGCTTTCTATGGGCCTAAGATCGACGTCAAGCTCAAAGACGCTCTTGAGCGGCGCTGGCAGTGTGCAACAATCCAATGCGATTTCACTTTACCCGAAAGATTCGATTTGACTTACATTGGGGCCGATGGTGGCAGGCACAGGCCGGTCATGGTACACCGGGTGATCCTTGGGGCGATAGAGCGTTTTCTGGGAGTTCTTATAGAACATTACGCGGGGGCTTTCCCTATCTGGCTGGCGCCCGTGCAGGCTATGATCGTAACTGTTACCGACTCGCAGCTGGATTTCGCCCAGGCTGTATGCGCTGAACTCCGCGGCCGGGGCGTTCGCGCCGAGGTTGACATGAGAAGTGAAAAACTCGGGTATAAGATCCGGGAAGCCCAGATGCAGAAAGTCCCATACATGCTCGTTGTTGGGGACAAGGAAGTCGAGAAGGGGGCTATCGCGCCCAGGAAAAGGGACGGAACTCAACTGAGTCTAATGACCCCGCCTCAGTTTGCTGAACTGGTGGGCAGGGAGTGCCTGGAGTCAAGTAAGGGGCGTGTTGGTTTGGGCATTGTTTGAACAAACAGCACGGCAATTATAATGAAAGAAAAAAATAAACCCTAATCAAAAGGAGAAACGACACTGGAGAAACAGGCCAATGTGAATGAAAAGATTCGAGGTCCGGAAGTCAGGGTGATCGGCCATGACGGCCAGCAGCTTGGAATTATTCCGATCCGAAAAGCACTGGAGCTGGCCGCACTGGAGCATCTGGATCTCGTCGAAGTGGCCCCGAACGCCGATCCGCCTGTTTGCAAGATAATGGATTACGGAAAGTTCAAATACCAGCAGAACAAGCGGTCCCAGGAAGCCAAAAAGAAACAGACCGTAATCCAGGTAAAGGAAGTAAAGATTCGCCCGAAGACCGACGAACACGACCTTCAGGTGAAAATCCGACACATCAAGCGTTTTCTCTCCCAGAAGGACAAGGCGAAGGTGACGATTCTTTTTCGTGGAAGGGAGATCGCTTACTCCGATCAGGGGTTCAAGGTTCTGGAACGCATAAAGGAAGAACTGAAGGAAGAAGTCGTAATTGAGCAGCAGCCAAAGATGGAAGGCCGTAACCTGGTGATGATTATGGCCCCGAAGTCTTGAAAAATTCATAGAATCTACCTTAATTTATTGACTCTTGGTCAAGTCCTAAATAAACTAATGCTTTTGCCATGACGATCGCGGCCAAAGCCAAAGCTTCGTCCCGGCGCGCTCACTGGCGGGATTGGCGTCTGTACCTAAGATTCCCGTCAGTACGGAATATTTAACCACGAAGAACACCCCGGACTCGATTCGGGGCTGTTGAAGCGGTCATTTCAGTCCCGCATCGTGCGGCCGCCCAGTGTCTGTGTGCGACCAGCCGCTTGCTGCAAGCCTGTGGTGAACGTGAACCGAGAACTTCATTCAACGGAGGATATCCGTAATGCCCAAGATCAGAACCAATCGAGCCGCGGCCAAACGATTCCATAAAACCGGCACGGGCAAGATCGTCAGGGCCAAGGCTTTCAAGAGTCATATTCTGACTAAGAAAAGCCCTAAAAGAAAACGCGGGCTGCGTCAGGACACAGTTGTTGACGCCATAAACGTCAGGGCTCTCAAGCGGATGATGCCTTATCTATAAACCGGCTTTTAGCCATCAAGTTCGCATAGGTAAGGACCTGCAGCCCGTTGTTCAGGCTTTCGCAGGGGTGACGATTCCTTGCAACATGTCATAACTTTGTTGAGAACGTAGTAGGATCTTATTTCACAGGAGATTTCGATGCCCAGGGTCAAAAAGGCGGTCAAGTCGCGCGCGAGGCGCAAAAAGATTCTCTCGGCGGCAAAGGGATATCGAGGGGGTCGCGGTACTTTGCTTCGCACAGCAAAGGAAACCGTCGAGCGTGCCCTCAAGTTCGCATACCGCGACAGAAAGGTCAGAAAACGCGAATTCCGGAGCCTGTGGATTATTCGCATCAATGCGGCAGCTCGAGAGCACGATCTGAGCTATTCCAGATTCATGAACGGCCTGAAGAAGGCCAATATAACGCTTGACAGGAAAGCCCTGGCAAATCTTGCGGCTACGAACCCGGAGGTTTTCGCCGAACTGGCCAGGATCGCGAAAGAAGCTGCATAGGAAATGAAAGAGGCTGTTGAGAAACTTCTTGAGACGGCCTGCCGCGCCCTTTCCGGGCTGGAAGAGGACCCGAGGGCCTTCGACCAGGCCCGGATTCGTTTTTTGGGGAGAAAGGGAGAACTTGCCCAGCTTTTCAAAGAATTGGGAAAGGTCCCCGAGCAAGAACGCAGGGAAGTCGGCAGACTGTTGAATGTAGCTAAATTGCGGCTGGAGGAGATCTTCTCGGAGGCGGCGCTGAGGAGTCGCGATCTGGAGGCCTCCAGGCGTGAATCGATCGATGTAACGGTTCCCGGAAGGCTGCCGCCGCCGGGTCGCCTTCATCCGATCACACAGACGGCGGTGGAGGTTTGCCGCATTTTCAATTGGCTTGGGTTCGAAACGGTCGAGGGGCCTGAGGTAGAGCTGGACTATTACAATTTCGAGGCCCTCAACATCCCGAAAGACCATCCGGCCCGGGACATGCAGGACACTTTCTACATCTCCGAAGAGGTGGTGCTGAGGACCCACACCTCGCCCATCCAGGTCCGCACAATGGAAAAGCGAAAGCCCCCGGTCCGGATCATAGCTCCCGGAAGGACATACCGCCGCGATTCGGACGTCACTCATACGCCCATGTTTCACCAGGTGGAGGGCCTGATGGTGGGCAAGGGCATCTCTTTTGGCGATTTGAAAGGCATTCTCACCACATTTGTCCACCAGATGTTCGGTCCTGAGGTCGGGCTTCGTTTCCGGCCGAGTTTTTTCCCTTTCACCGAACCGAGCGCCGAGGTGGATATTGGGTGCGTCATATGCCGGGGAGGCGGCTGCCGCGTTTGCAAAGGCACCGGATGGCTCGAAATTCTGGGATCTGGAATGGTTGACCCGGAGGTCTACAAATACGTCGGCTATGATCCGGAGGAGGTAAGCGGTTTTGCTTTCGGCATGGGGATCGAGCGGATAGCCATGTTGAAATTCGGAATAGACGACCTTCGCTTGTTCTTTGAAAACGACCTGCGTTTTCTTAAGCAGTTTTAGATGATTTTCCAGGGACATGATGTGAGGGATGTGGTCGACAAGCTGACAGAAAGCATGAAGAGGTCTAGAGTTCCGGTCCCGCAGGAACAAATGCTCTTCATTGCCTGTGACAGACAATCAAATGAGTTCGTTGTGAAGAATTTCCCGGAGGCACGAGCTGAAATGCTTTAGGAGAGCTGGTTTCAGTTCGGTGCAGTTAGGGGCGGATGAGTCTGAAGTCCGCTTTTTAATGCGTCGCCCCGACGCCACCCCGGCATGAGCCGGGGTCAGCGGCGAGTCAGGTAACGGCAATCCTGGCCGCGGCGGCTCGCCGTAAGAGGCACTATGCTGATAAGTCTTAAGTGGCTTTCTGACTATGTTGACTGCCCGCTTTCTCCCGAGCGTATCGCAGACGGCCTGACCATGGCGGGTCTGGAGGTGGAATCGCTTTGTTTGCGCTACACCCAGCTTAAAAACGTGCTGACTGCTCGGATCGAGGCGGTGGAAACCCACCCAAATGCCGAGCGGCTCAATATCTGTGTAGTCTCAGGCACGGGCGGCTTGCGCAGGATCGTTTGCGGTGCTCCGAACGTGCACGCCGGCGCAATTGCTCCGCTGGCCCTGCCGGGGGCGGAGCTTCCGAACGGGTCAGTCCGTGAGGTTAAGGTTCGAGGCGAATTGTCGCAGGGGATGCTATGTTCGCAAAAAGAACTCGGGTTGGGCGAAGACCACAGCGGCATCTGGATTCTTCCGGCCGATACTCCGGCCGGTGTCCCGCTTGACGAGGCCCTGGGGATCAGGGACGTGCTGATGGAGGTTGGGATCACTCCCAACCGAGGGGATTGCCTCTCAGTGGTGGGTATTGCCAGAGAGGTGGCGGCCCTGTGTAAGACATCGGTAAAATACGCTTCCATTGCAGTCGATGAAACCGGTCCTGCCATTGATACGTTGACATCTGTCACCTTAGACGATCCCTCAGGCTGCCCTCGCTATACCGCCAGGGTTATACAGGGCCTAAAGACAGGTCCTTCACCCGAATGGCTCAAAGACAGGTTGGAGGCGGTTGGCGTCCGTTCGATTAACAATATCGTCGATGTTACCAATTACGTCATGATGGAGCTTGGTCAACCGCTTCACGCATTCGACTTCAACCGGCTGCGCCAGCGCCGTATAGTGGTGCGAAAAGCCGGAATCGGCGAGCGGTTTATCACGCTCGACGGCATCGAGCGCGATCTGGTTGAAGGGGCCGTGCTGATCTGTGACGGGGCCGGTCCGGTTGCTATAGGCGGCATCATGGGCGGCCTCAATTCAGAAATCGAGCCGGATACCAGGGATGTTCTGATTGAAAGCGCCTACTTTGATCCGCTCTCGATTCGCCGGACCAGCAGGAGACTCGGGCTCAAGACAGAGTCGAGCTACCGGTTCGAACGCGGCACGGACCCGGGTGGTGTGATCAGAGCCCTCGACCGGGCGGCAGAGCTTATGCTTGAGGTCGGTGGGGGCGCGATTGCGGCGGGCAGGATTGACGTATGCCCAAATCCGATAAAAGCACAGGAAATAGTGCTGCGGGTGGACTGGGCCAACCGGCTCCTGGGAACCCGGCTATCCCAGCACGAGATGAAAGAGACACTGGAGAGAATTGAGATGCGGGTGGACGCGCTGGACTCGGATCGTCTCCGGGTGGTTGTGCCTGGTTTCAGGGGGGATATCACAAGAGAGATCGACCTGGGTGAAGAATTGGCGAGGATTTCGGGCTATGACGGAATTCCGGTTACCAGCCCGGCCGCTGCCGTGGAAGCCGCCGGTTTCGATCCCCATCAGAGGGCGCGCAGGGAGCTGAAGGACCTGTTGGCAGGCGCCGGGTTCTTCGAGGTTATCAATTACTCGTTTATTTCTTATGAATCTATCAGAAAGCTTCGATATTCGGAAGGCGATCCAAGACTGGCCCCAATCCAGCTTAAGAACCCCCTGAGCGACGAGCAGGCCGTAATGCGAACGACCCTGTTGCCCGGGTTGCTTCAAAATGCCCGCTACAACTTCGACCGCCGAAGCGAAAACTTCAGGATTTTTGAACTGAGCAAGATTTTCCTGCCTGCAAAAGAGGGCTTGCAGGCCGAAGAGCCTCACCATCTGGCAGGGGTCATTGCGGGAAAGCGTGTCTCGCAGACTCTCTACAGCGATGCTGATGTGGACTATACCGACGTCAAGGGAGTAGTCGAAGCCCTTTGCAACTTCCTTAGAATCGACGATGCAGGGTTCGGGGCGCAATCTCTTCCCCCGTGGCTCGACCCTTGCGGGTCGGCCTCTGTTTTCGTTAAGGGCGAGCGGGTTGGAGAACTTGGCAGGGTCCATTCGGAAGTACTCGAAGCCTACGATCTAAAACGGCCCTTATTTGCTTTCAGGCTGGACTTTGACAGGCTCTTCGCGTTGAAGGGGCCGTTCCCGGTCTATAAGGCCCTTCCAAAATTCCCGCCCGTTCCACGTGATATAGCCCTGATTGCCGACGAGAAATTGCCTGTGGAAGAACCATTGGACTTTATTCGCTCATTGAACGAGCCATTGCTGGAAAGTGTTGAGATATTTGATATATTCAGGAGCGATCAAATCGGGACAGGCAAAAAGAGCATTGGGTACCGGCTCACTTACCGCGCTGAGGACCGTAGCCTTACAGACGAGGAGGTAAATACTCTCCATGTCGAACTGGTCAGGCAGGTAACCGCCAGGTTTGGTATTTCCCTGAGGTGAAAGAAAACGGTGGGCGGCAGCCCTGCTCTCCGCCGCTCTCATGCAGTGCTTCTTGCTCCCTGCTCCTTGCTTTCCCTTGCGATATTTGTTTCCCGGACCAGACGCGCTTGGGTCCGGGAAATCTATTTTGAAAAGGACGATTTTGAGATTTGTCGAAATAGCCCTTGTCGCCATAGCTCTTGGATGTGATGCTTTTGCAGTCGGAATGTGCGTGGGCGTGCGATTTTGCCAGCCGAGACAGAGCTTCAGGCTTTCCTTTCACTTTGGCCTCTTTCAGTTTATTATGCCGGTTCTGGGATGGTTTATCAGCCAGCGGCTCCCAGGAACAGCAAGGGTTTGGGGGCCGTGGATAGCATTTGCGATCCTTTTTTTAATCGGCGCTAAAATGGTTGCTGAAAGCCTGCGGGGCAAGAATGCCGATCCCGGCGCATGCGCCGATCCGACCCGTGGATTCAGTTTATTGATTCTGTCGGTGGCTTCAAGCATGGACGCGTTCGGGGTCGGCTTCAGCTTGGGAATACTGGGGGCTGGTCTCATCATCCCTGCCGTATGTTTCGGAGTGACGGCGGGAGCAATGACCTGGGTGTCTATGAAAATGGGCAACCGGCTCTCAACGAAATTCGGACGTTGGGTGGAAGCTGGGGGGGGATTAATCCTGATGGCGTTGGCCGTTGAGTTCATTGTGTAGTGAATGGATAAACAAAATGGCAAAAAGGTTGGAAACGGCTTTAAAAGAGCACCTTTTCGATCCGGAAGGGGCGAGTCTTTGCAGGAGGGTCCGCGACTACTTTGGTTGGGAAGTTGGAGAAGCGCGGGTAATAAGCCTATTGACCCTGGATACGGATCTTTCGGACGCAGAACTCGAAGCGGTGCGCGCGGAGGTTTTCACCAATCCTGTAACCCAGGTGTCCGGTTTTAGGAGCCTTGCCTCCGATTTCGACTGGGCGATCTGGGTAGGATATCGTCCCGGGGTCCGCGATACTGCGGGCAGCGTCGCAATAGAAGCCATAAGCGATTACCTTGGGAAAACGCCTGCTCCGGGTCAGGCCGCTTACACTTCCCGGCTCTACCTGCTCAAAAATGCCCCTCTTTCGCGAGCCCAGGCAGAAACAATAGCGCGCGAACTTCTCGCAAACGAAATCATTCAACAATGGCGCGTTTATCCCAGGGCCGAATGGAACCAAAGCGATGGAACGGGGGTAATCGTGCCGAAGGTACTTCTTGCCCACACGCCCTCGGTTTGCGAAATCCCCATCGAAAGCGACGAGCAGCTTGCAAGGCTGAGCGATGACAGGAATCTGGCCCTGAGCCGCAACGATGTTCCTGTCATCAGAAATTATTTCCTCAGGCCGCAGGTGAGGGAAGCGCGCGCAAAGTTGGGTCTTTGCGCACCGACCGACGTGGAGCTGGAAGCGATTTCCCAGGCGCGCAGCGATCATTGCAATCACAACACCTTCCGTGGGAAGTTCCGCTACCGTGACCTGCTCACAGGCGAGCAATTCACAGTGGACAATCTTTTCAAGACCTGCATCGAAGCCCCAACGCTCCGGATTCAGGAGCAGAAGGACTGGGTTGTTTCAGTTCTGTGGGACAACGCCGGGGTTGCGCGATTGGATTCTGAGTTCAACTACTCGGTTACGGGTGAAACCCACAACAGCCCATCCAACATGGAGGCCTATGGAGGCGCTCTCACGGGAATCGTCGGAATTTACCGCGACATAATGGGTACCGGAAAGGGATCGCGCCTTGTTGCGGGTCTTTACGGTTATTGCGTGGGGCCCCGCGATTACGACGGGCCGCTCAAGCCGCACCTCCATCCAAGGCGGCTGCTCGACGGGATTGTGGAAGGGGTAAAGGACGGCGGGAATAAGCACGGAGTGCCTACGCCTTTTGGCAATCTCTTTTTTCATCCTTCCTATCTGGGCAAATGCCTGGTGTTCGTAGCGTCGCTGGGAATCATGCCGCGCGAAATCAAGGGCAAGCCGGTTGAACTCAAGCTGCCGGGGGAAGGCGACCTCATCGTCATGTGTGGAGGCCGCGTGGGAAAAGACGGAATTCACGGGGTTACGGCCTCGAGTGAGAGCTACGGAGCCAACACCCCTGCCGGGCATGTGCAGATAGGCGACCCGTACACTCAGAAGAAGATGCATGATTTTCTTCTCGAAGCGCGCGACGAAGACCTGATTACGTTCATTACCGACAACGGGGGTGGCGGGCTATCGTCTTCCGTAGGGGAATCGGCCATGTTGGCCGGAGGCGCTTATGTAGAGGTGGACAAGGTGCCTCTGAAGTATGAAGGCCTCGATATATGGGAAATATGGATATCGGAATCCCAGGAGCGAATGAGCGTGGCGATCAGGCCCGAGAGCCTGGACAGGTTCATGGAGCTTTCGCGAAAACACGAAGTCGAAAGCACTGTGATCGGCAACTATGAAAAGACGGGGAAGCTGCGCCTGAGTTATGGAGGCAAGACTTGCGCATATCTGGACCTAAGCCTTTTTTCGGAGGATTTCCCCCAGTGGGATTTCGATGCTGAATGGCTTGCGCCAAAGGCGCGCGGCCTGGCCGAACCGGTGCTGACCGAACCAGCCGACTACGGCAGGCTCCTGCACGCCCTGCTTGGCGCCCCCAACCTGAGCAGCCGGGAATGGATCCAGCGTCAATACGACCACGAAGTGCAGGGCGGCAGCGCGATCAAGTTCATGACGGGCAGGGACCGGGACGTTCCAAACGATGCCGCTGTAATCCGGCCTGTCCTTGGCAAAAAGGGCGGTCTGGCAGTCGCTCAGGCCCTTGCGCCCACTTACTCGGAAATAGATACCTACCACATGGTGGCGGCGACAATAGATGAAGCGGTAAGGCGCATCCTGGCTGTTGGCGGGAGGCTGGACGAAATAGGGGGCGTGGATAACTTCTGCTGGCCAAACATTCAGTACGATCGGGTTCTAAATCCGGACGGACGCTACAAAGCGGCGCAGCTTGTGCGCGGAAACCTGGCGCTTCGCGACCTGTGCCTTGCCTACGGCATACCGCTCCTTTCGGGAAAAGACAGCATGTATGTGGACGGATATCTTCCGGGCGCATTTGGCGAGCGGCACAAAGTGAGCGGTCTTCCCACGATGCAGTTCACGGCGACGGGGATCGTTGCCGATGTGCTCAAATCACAGACATTGGAAGCGAAGTCTTCCGGCGACCTGGTATATGTGCTGGGGATCACCCGGAATGAACTTGGAGGTTCGGCCTACTACGACCTTTTCGGGTATACCGGGCTAAATGTGCCGAAAGTAGAGGGCTTCGCCGATCCAAATGAGCTCGAGCCTGAGAAATCCAAATCTCTTTTGAGTCTTTATAGAGCTGTCGAGAGGGCGATATCCTCAGGGCTTGTCGCCTCGTGTCACGGAATTTACCGGGGTGGGCTGGGGGTTCACGCTGCGATGACGGCCATAGGCGGTCGTTTCGGTTTGACCATCGAACTGGGGAAGACACCCTGTCATTCCGGCGAAGGCCGGAATCCAGGCTTGACGGAGAGCGTTCGGGACGACCAGGTCCTTTTCAGCGAATCCTGCGGGCGATTCCTGGTTACCGTGCCCAAAGGCTGCGCCAGGGAGTTTGAGGGTATCTTCGATGGATTGCCTTATGGATTGGTGGGCGAGGTGACCCAGAATCCCGAACTGGTGATTTTCGGCAAATCCGGACATGAGATCCTTAGAGAAAATATTTTCCTGCTGCGCAAATCCTGGATGGGAAATTAATCTTAAGTCAATGAACTCAGGAGGGGCAACCCGTTGATGGAAAATCCAATGGTGGGAATCATAATGGGGAGCGACTCTGACATCTCTGTCATGGAGCATGCTGCCCGGCTGTTTGAAGAATTCGAAATACCCTACGAAATGAAAATTCTTTCAGCCCACAGGACGCCTGATGAAGCCGTCGAGTACGCGAAAGGACTTGCGGGTCGAGGCATTAAAGTCCTGATAGCCGGGGCCGGCTGGGCCGCCCACCTGGCAGGCGTATGCGCCGCTCAGACCACCATACCGGTTATCGGAGTGCCGATCGACTCATCTCCACTCAACGGGATGGACTCCCTTCTTTCAACAGTCCAGATGCCCCCAGGCGTCCCCGTGGGCACAATGGCCATCGGGAAAGGCGGCGCCTACAACGCGGCAGTTTTCGCCGTGCGGATTCTTTGTCTTCTCGATCCCGGGCTTGCCCGGCGATACGCTTCCTTCGGGAAGAAAATGGCCGAAGAGGTAATTTCGAACCAAAACCGGGAGCTTCAGGAATATCTGGCCAAGAAGCTAGGGGCAGTGAAAGGTAAAAGAACGAGCTGCGCCAAGTTGAACCCGTATCCAGCATTAACCTGAAGAAAGCAAAAAAAAGAAAAAACACCAACTAAAAATAAAAAAAAAAATACCAGTACACAATAATCTCAAGGAAATTAACTATAAAAAAAAAGAAAAAAAAAAAAAAAAAAAAATAAAAGAAAAAATACTTTCATAAAGGTATCTAGATAAACTGTATCCATGACCCATAAAATGAGGGATATATCTATAAATAAAATAAATTTATTTTATTAGCATCTGCGTTCAGCGAATGTACCAGAGAGGGGGGGGGTGTTTAGTTTTTTTTCTGTGTGGTGCAATTATGTTGGTGTCTATTGTTTCATTGATCCCTGAGACGCTTGATGCAGGCGCAGGTTATCACGAGGGGTGGGCGCATTACGCCTAATGTTTGTTTTTTTCTCTGTCCGCCTCTTTTGACATCCCCCCCGCCGCCGCTCATAATAACGGTCCATCCCTGCGGGGGGGGGGATAAGACGTGGTTTGGTGGTATTTGTTTATGTGGTGGGGGTGGTTTTTCTGTTTTTCCCGTTGTTGGTTTATAGGCTCTAATCGATTTTTGGGAGAAAGTGTGTGGCTCAATAATCGTGGGGGGGTGTCCCTCCAGTTATTCCAGGAGAGTTGATAGCGGGCATCGGGATAAAGAGGCTGCTTGTCTAAAACACATTAAAGAAGGGAAGGTGTGGGGGCCTGGGGACGACGACATAATGGAGAAGGAAGGAGAAAACCAGAAATAATAAATAAAATTTAAATAAACATCATAAACCGGAACGCCCAAATGTGCGGCCTTTTTGGACGCGCGCTCTATAACCTCCTCGGTCCCGCGGGTCATGTCAAGCCGGCAGAGGTCCTTTATCGGAACGAAACGGCATTCGTCCGCGTCGGTTCCGGCGTTAAGGTGTCCTCCGAGGACCTCGCAAAGAAAATCCAGAAGAATGTAGTGGTACTCGATTCGGCCGTCCTGGTCAAAAATGACCCGGTCGAGCGCGGCCACAAGATCGATTACCTTGACTTCGAGTCCAACCTCTTCGAGGACCTCTCTGCGCACCGAGGCTTCGAGGCTCTCGCCCAATTCCACGAGCCCTCCGGGAATCGACCACTTGCCCAGAGCAGGCGGGCGGCCTCTTTTTACCAGCAGGACCTCGGGTCCCCGGAATATGATTGCCCCCACTCCAGCGTAGGGCCGTTCAGGATAACGTCTGTTCATGTGATCTCCGATCTTCGACCGACGATTGGCCTTGACGAAAATTTGATGCGTGATATTTTTAAAATTCAGCCAATTGCTCTATTTGCATCAAAGGGCCTTAAACAAACATTATAGAGAATACGGGCATGGGCATTCCCATACCGGACCTGCTTTTTTCGCTTAAGCCTTCGTCCATCAGGCAAAATCCGTCAAAGTCAGTCTTGTTCCTGAGCAATTTGCCGGAGAATTCTCCATGAGGTATTTTGCAGTATTATTACTGGCGCTTTTTTGCTTTACCTGGCACGTTTCTGTTGCCGCACCTCAGGAACCGGCCCAGCCCAAGGTCGAGGCGGCCCAAAAGCTCAGCCTCAAACAGGCGGTAATGTGCGAGCGGGTCGAGAACCTTACGCCGGTCGGTCCCGGTCTGGTATTCTCCGTCTCGGCGGGCCAGGTTTGCTGCTATACATCTTTCGATCCGGTACCTCAGCATACCGTTGTCTACCACAGGTGGTTTCGCCGCGACGAGCTGAGCACCCAGACCCGGCTGCGCCTGTATCCGGCAAAGTGGTCCACCTATAGCGTGATCCAGCTCCGCGAAACCGATAAGGGACCCTGGCGGGTTGAGATAATAGACCAAAACGGGCGCGTTTTCGACGTACTGCGATTCAGCATAGTGGATTGAAGGCCAGAGCTTTCTCATGAACCGTTTTCTTGCATTCATATCAACCATCCGGTGGCAGGATATAGTCGATATATTGATAAACAGCTATATCCTTTTGCGGGTGTATGTCCTTTTTCAAGGCACCAATGCCTTTCGCGTGCTGGTGGGCGTCACTTCATTGTGGCTGGCGCAGGAGGTTGCGGCCAGCATCGGCCTCATTCTCACCAGTTGGGCAATACGCGGCATAACGGCGGCCGCTGCCATTATCATAATTGTGGTGTTCCGCAATGAAATCCGGTCGGCCCTGCAAGTGCGCAATATAAAGACATTTCTGTGGGGATTCCCAAGCAGAGAGCAGCAAACACCCATTGACGTCATAGCGGACAGCGTCTTTCAGATGGCGAAAAAACGGATCGGGGCGCTAATCGTTTTCCCCGGTAACGAGGACCTGGGCGAGAAAATCCACGGAGGAATCCCGTGGAACGGCCAGGTCTCAAACGAAATGCTGATGAGCGTCTTTTGGCCTAATAATCCCGTCCACGATGGAGCGGCCATAATCGAGGGCGGGCAGATCACCGAGGTGGGGGTCCTTTTGCCGCTCTCCCACAGGCAGGACCTTCCATCTCAATACGGGACCAGGCACAGGGCGGCGTTAGGGCTTACTGAAACGGCCGATGCGCTTGTTATCGTGGTATCCGAGGAGCGGGGCAGCGTGAATGTGGCCAAAGATCACAGCCTCACCCCGATGCTGGACGCTCAGATGCTGTCTCAGGTTTTGAAAAAACATCTCAAAATGCCCGACATCAGCCCCGCTCGCCAGCGCGAACGGGAAAGACTAAAGCTGGCGGCAGCCGGCTGTATTTCTTTTCTCATAATGGCCGGAATCTGGTTCGGCTTCACCCGCAGCCAGGATACCATCATAGCTCTGAACGTACCCATTGAATACGTCAACAGGCCGCCAAATTACGATATTCTCGATACCTCCGTGGATGAAGCTCGGCTCCAGCTCTTAGGTTCAAGCGCCCTCATAAAGTCCCTCGGGCCCGGGCAGGTGGGAGTGCGAGTGGACTTGAGCAAAGCAGCCGAAGGCCGGAATACCTTCACCATTACACAGGATGATATTGTTCTGCCTCCAGGCGTTTCCCTCAACAAGATACATCCGGCCACAATAGAAGTGACGCTGGATATCCCGGTCGCCAAGGATCTTCCCGTCCAGGTGGATTGGACCGGCCGCCTGCCTGAAAATACCACTTTGACGCAGGTGAGCGTGTCGCCGGAAACGGTCAGGGTGGTTGGTGGAAGCAAGACCCTCGAGAAGGTTAACTCGGTTTACACTTCCCCGGTGCGGCTTGACACTTTGTCTAAATCGGGGTCCTTCACTGTACCGATAGTCCTTTCCCCGCCATCGCTCAAGCTGGCGCCCTCCTTCTCCGACCGTGTAACGGTGCACTATCTGTTGGAAGAAAAAAATCCATCGGCCAAGAAATAGGATAGATTGACGCAGCGAGTGCGGACTCCGGGGCTGCCGTTTTTTCTGCGCAGGCGGGTTGGCCGAACGGAGACACGGATTCACCGCCGTATCCCCTATTTGCGAATAGTCTCCTTGTTCCAAGCAATCCCTATTGAGCTTTTTCAGCCATTACGTCTACCGCAAAGAGCCTTTGAGGATGACTCCTTCGTACGGCCTTAAATGGGGATTTCACCCTATTGCGCGGCATGAGGGAGTTCTTACCCTTTATTGGTTAGTTCAAGACCTCTGACACACGAATGATTGAAGCACTTTAATCTGGGACACCTGGATCACGAGATAGTGCGGCGCCGCTTTGTTGGTCCTTTAAGCGCTGCCTGTTTGCTATTGCCCAATGAGAAAACGTGGCGATTCGTAAAGAAGTATGCGCGTGGGAGGCTCCACATAATGCTCCTATGAGCTGGTCGTTACGTCGGACGATGCGCGACTGGAAGCAGATAGGATTAGGATAGACAATGAACTTCGCGAACACGAAGAGAGCCGGCTGGAAGTCCAAAGTTATCCGCGAAATGACCGAGTATTGCATCATCTCCATGTACTTGGCCTTTTTTTTCGGTTTATTTACATGGTATCGCAGATTGATACTGGTCCAGTATGAAATCAGTTATTTGCATTATGGGGTTAGCGTTATCCAGGCGCTGGTTTTAGCCAAAGTAATTATGGTGGGGCGTGCTTTGCGCCTGGGCCGGCGGTTTAATGAGCATCCGTTGATCTTGCCAACCCTGTACAAGGCTTTTGTGTTCACCATATTTGTGGGGTTCTTCGGTGTTTTCGAATACACCATAAGCGGATTGCAGCACGGAAAAGGCATCGCTGGTGGCTTTGATGAGCTTATGAGTGCAGGCAGGTGCGAATTGCTCGCCAGATGTATGGTCACATTTGTCGCATTCATACCCTTTTTCGCTTTCGATGAATTAGAGCGAGTGTTGGGTGAAGGCACATTAGGGAAACTGTTTTTCCGGAGAAGATCGGCCGCGGAATCCGACCTTTCTTATTATCAAAGGCCAGGAGTCAGCACTGCGGATAACAGAACCGATAAAGAGGAAAATACATGACGGCGAGTGATATTCCCAAAGCCTTTCATATCATGGCCAAGCCTACGGGTTCGGCCTGCAATCTCCATTGCGGCTACTGTTTCTTCCTGGAGAAGGAAAGGCTCTATCCTGGAAGCGATTTCCGGATGTCGGCGCCGGTCCACGAGGCTTATATCCGCCAACTCCTGGAATTCCACCGGGCTCCCAAGGTCACCGTCGCCTGGCAGGGGGGCGAGCCTACGCTTATGGGACTCGCTTTTTTCAGGAACTCCGTGGAGTTTCAGAAAAAGCACCGGAAACCCGGTACCCACATTGAAAACACCTTCCAGACCAACGGCATCCTGCTTAACGACGAGTGGTGCCGGTTCTTCCGCGAGAACAACTTCCTCATAGGGCTCAGCGTGGATGGACCCCGGGAACTTCATGACTTCTATCGCAAAGACAGAGCAGGCAGGGAAACCTTCGACAGGGTCGTGCGGGCCGCCCGGCTGCTCCAGAAGCACAAGGTGGAGTGCAACATCCTGTGCACTGTCAATTCAAAAAACTCAGCCCACCCCCTGGAGGTCTACCGGTTCTTCCGGGATGAACTCAGGTTCCCTTACATCCAGTTTATTCCAATTGTGGAGCGCAAGGACGCGAGCGGTTTCCAGGAAGGCGGGATGGTCACGGACAGATCGGTGCAACCGGGACAATTCGGCCGATTTCTGATTGAAATTTTCGATGAGTGGGTCAGAAGGGATGTGGGAAAGACGTTTGTCCTTAATTTCGACGGAGCGCTGGCCGGCTGGCTCGGAATGGCCGGGACCGTCTGTATATTTGGCCCCACCTGCGGCCTCGGAATGGCGCTGGAGCACAACGGAGACCTTTATTCCTGCGACCACTTCGTTGAACCGAGCCACTACCTGGGGAACATCCTGAAGACGCCCATGATCGAACTCGTGGCTTCAGAGCAACAAAGAAAGTTCGGGAGGGACAAAAAAGACGGGCTGCCTCGGTACTGCCGGGAGTGTCCGGTCTTATCCATTTGCAATGGGGAATGTCCCAAGAACCGTTTCAGTAAAACTCCTGATGGCGAGCCCGGGCTGAACTACCTCTGTGCAGGATATAAGGCTTTTTTCAAACATTCGGACAAACCAATGCGGATCATGGCTGGGCTTATCCGTACGAACCAGCCTGCTTCTGAGGTCATGGCAATTTTGGGAAGGGAGGATGGAGATCTCGATACAAAGTTCGCAGGTGCAGGGAGAAATGAGCCCTGTCCGTGCGGTAGCGGAATAAAGTTCAAGAAGTGTCACGGGAATTAGGCGGAAATTGATGCTTGGTGATTTGTGGGGGGGTGACCTGAGTGCCCAG